>NZ_VHIV01000001.1 GCF_006494425.1 Bacillus dicomae
ATGTTGGCTCGGTAGCTCAGTCGGTAGAGCAGAGGACTGAAAATCCTCGTGTCGGCGGTTCGATTCCGTCCCGAGCCACCATTTTTTTATGCCGACTTAGCTCAATTGGTAGAGCAACTGACTTGTAATCAGTAGGTTGGGGGTTCAAGTCCTCTAGTCGGCATCCTTTAGGGGCATAGTTTAAAGGTAGAACTGAGGTCTCCAAAACCTCCAGTGTGGGTTCGATTCCTACTGCCCCTGTAAAGTTATGGGCCTATAGCTCAGCTGGTTAGAGCGCACGCCTGATAAGCGTGAGGTCGATGGTTCGAGTCCATTTAGGCCCACCATATATTATTCCGCAGTAGCTCAGTGGTAGAGCTATCGGCTGTTAACCGATCGGTCGTAGGTTCGAGTCCTACCTGCGGAGCCATGGCCCGTTGGTCAAGTGGTTAAGACACCGCCCTTTCACGGCGGTAACACGGGTTCGAATCCCGTACGGGTCATAAAAAAAAGAGTCAGCAATGTGCTGACTCTTTTTTATTGTGCGCTAATCCTCTTTTATCTACTAATTTTCCTGAAATAAATAAAGGAATTTAGGAAAAGCTATGGTATGTATAAAAAGGAGGAGACAAAAATGACACGAGTGAGAGACCTTATGAGTACTCATATTGTACATTGTACACCGCTAGACAATGTATACGAGGCTGCTGTAAAGATGAAAGAAGAATCGATTGGATTGATTCCGGTTGTTGAAAATGAGCAAGTTGTTGGGCTTGTTACGGACCGAGATTTAGTTGTTCGAGGCATTGCTGAGAAACATCCTGGATCTAATAAAATTACAAATGTAATGACAACAAATATTGTTTCAGTTTCTCCAGATGATTCTATTGAAAAAGCTACAGAGTTAATGGCACAGTATCAAATTAGACGATTACCAGTAGTTGAGAGTGGCCAACTCGTTGGGATGCTAGCACTAGGTGATTTAGCTATAAAAGAATCGGCAGATGATCAAGCAGGATTTGCTTTAAGTGAAATCTCGGAGCATACGGAATGAAGCAAGACTTTAATTAGTGGGATAAATTACGTATAAAAATCAGATGCATTATACTAGTATATAGAATTAAGCTAATATGTTAGCATGATGTATCTGAGACATTATATAATAAGTATACAGTTAGTAACTTCGACAGTTTATTTAAATTTGTCATTCCTAATTTTAAATAAGAGAAAAAATGATATACTGATAGATATAAGTATTATGATAGATTTCGAATATAACAATATTTATTGTTAATGATGTAATAATGGATTAATATTTCCTATGTAGACAAAAGGGAAGGGGAATTATATGAAGGCTGTACAGCGCGATCCAAATTGGAATTTGGTTACAGATACATATATAGAACCAAATAATTTCGCTGAATTATTTTCTTTGCTTGTACCCTGTCATCCAAAAGGTGAAGGGAAAGAACGAACTATATTAGTGTGGAAAGAAAAAGAATTTTATAAAGAAGAAAATTTAGCGGCATTTATCGTATATGGAATGAATAAAGCAAAGAATTTACCGCAGTTTCATAAAGACGAAATTCCAACTTTAGTACGTATTCTTCGCTTATGCCAAGAGATTGGTTGGTATGAAGAAGCAAATACTTTTATGGTAACTCAAGGGCTAGCTGAGTTTGTTCACACTTCATTGGAATATGAAACGTGGGATCTTTTGACGCAGGCGGTTGCTTTAAACTATTTAATTATTAAATATCGTATTGGTGAATTAACTGATAGGGATATAGAAATTTGGGATAGAGTTAAATTTAATGAGAAATGTATAACAGACTGTAAACATCTATTATCCCATAAAGAAGTATTAGAATTTACATTCTTTTATATGTGTAAGAGAGCTAAGTCACTATCAAAAGAGCAATTAAATAGTGATATGATGAGTCTAGCGATGTATTGTAATACTTTTGTGTATGACTTATATACACATGACTTATTACGAAAATATCGTAAGTGCACAGACTTCCTATCATATTATGGACCTAGTCAAGCGGTTCTAGCTTGTCAAAGAGCTGTACTTTCTCAAATTTCAGATCGATTAGACCCACTCAAGACTACTCATGTAGATGATTATTTATATGTAATGAAAGAAATGATGGAGCATATGACGATAGGAATAATGGATAGATATGATCATTTTATCGGAAAGTTATTATCATATGTGCCATTTTTCGAAATGATTCAAGTTCCACAGCATGCATATTATTGCGAAGAATTACTGTATATTTGTAAGGGCATTGAATATAAAGAAGAAATATTACGCAATTATATATTTATACAATTACATGATTGTTTGCCATCATTCTTTAAACTATTTCTTAAAAATAAGCGTTATGCAACGATTCATGATATTCTGTTCTATTGGTGTGATGATGAACAAAGAATGGGTTTGGAGAAAAAATATAATCTTAGTTTCATTTATGAAAAATATGCTTGCGGATAAAGAGCATTGTTTATATAAAAAATTAATATAAATAAAAAAGGATCTCAAGTTTATGTGAGATCCTTTTTTTATTAATAAAGCAAGGAGAACGCAATTAACACGAGAAATAACATCCCATAAAGGAGGAATTGTGCTGTATAGCTTCCTTGTATACCAAAAAAAGTATTTGTTTTTTTATATAAATTTAATATATATTTTAGCGGATTATCTTTGAAAGATTGGTACACAGTGTCTCCTCTTTCTAAGCTTCTTGTTCGTGTTTCTTATTTTTAGGAACATGAATGTACCTAGCTATGAATAATAAAACAGCCATAAAGAATACAGGAAATACGGCAGATAAATAAAAACCATTACTAATAATATTTGTTATCAGGGCACTTAATAGAAAGATGGCATTATAAATATGGGCAATTTTTTGTTTTAGTTGAACTTGAAAGGCTTCCATCATAATTTCTAAAGCAACAAAAGCAATGATAATAGATAAAAATACAGTATTTGTATTGTAAATAATTAAACAACAGATTAAGCCGAAAAAGGCTAAGTATTCAATTAAGAGAGGTATATTGCGTGGCATACAATTTACCTAACTAAATATGGCAGTGGGTTTACTGCATTTGTTTTTTCAAAATTCCATTCTCCATTGTGTAATTCAAAATGAAGATGTTGCCCGTATGAATGACCTGTGTTTCCCATATGACCTACTAATTGTCCAGCTTGTACTTGATCACCAGCTTGTACAGCGCGATCTTTCATGTGAGCATAGACCGTTGTATATAATTTCCCGTTTATTTGATGGGCAATGAATACAACATTGCCATAGCTAGCTGAATAATATGATTTCACAACTTTACCTGCAGCCGCTGCCTGGATAGATACATTACCTTGAGCTGCGATATCTATACCGTAATGCATTTGTTCCCAGCGAATATCAAAGGTTGAACTAATTCTTCCTTGAGTAGGAAATTTGAAAACTGCTGGAATGGAAGTAGGTTGAGCTGTTTGAGCTTGTGATTGTGTTTGATTTTGCATCACATAATGTTTTGCTACATATCCGTATCCTGTACCAAAACGGATTTTATACCAAGTTCCTACACTTTCCACTACTTGTATTTGTGTACCATTTTGTAATGAACCAAGTAGTACGCTACTTGTACTAGCGTTGCTACGTACATTAAGTTTAGGTGTTGCAACTGTGTATTTCGTATTATTTTGAACTGTGATGCCTTTTACTAAAGGCTGTGAACCATTAGACACGAATGCTTTTTGTACATAGCCTGTTTTGCCATTATGTAAAATTTTATACCACTCGCCTTGTTCTTCTTGAATGGTAACGAATTTCCCATTTGGTAATACATCTAAAATTGAAGATTCTAAATTAGGTTCAGAACGGACGTTTAATGCATTGGCATTGACGATGTATTGATTATTAGATTGAATTTTGTTTTTTAGTAGAATAGAATTTTTTTGTACGTAACCTACTTTATTATTAACAGATACTTTATACCAGCCATTAGTTGTTTCAAGTATGTTTACTTTCGTATTAAAGCGGATTGTATCAATTGATGGGCTATTTGCGTTATCTTTTGTATGTAAGGCTACTTGATCGACTTTGACATATCCAGCTTTCACAGTAGATAATTGTTCAGCGTTGGCTGTTTGTACATTTGTTTCTCCCATAGAAGGAAGTAAAGAAGCAATTGCGACAGTAGTTGCTGTTAAAGCGGTAGCTTTCATATTCATATAATAGAGACCTCCTCTAGTTGTATAGTTGTAATTTTATTATAGTATAAAGATATAATATAGTGGGTGTATTCACATAAATGTAATATGAAATCAATATAAAAATAAATTTTTTGAGGATAATGATTCCTTTTTATCCAATTAATTAGGATAATAATTTCTAAGATAGAATATAAGTATTATATAGCTTTGTTATTTTATTGATAATTGAGAAAATTAAAATAGTTGATGGTGTCTTATTACGGTGTTATACTGACAGTGATAATTTTATAGTTTGCTAGGAGAGCTGGTGTTGCCAGCTGAGAGTAGGCCGTAAGCCTTTGATCCTTTTTATTACCTGATCTAGATTATGCTAGCGTAGGGAAGCAATTCGGACACTAATAGTGAGTCCCCGTTTCTTTACGTATAGAAACGGGGCTTTTTTATTTGAAAATTTCATATTGAAACCACTAGGGGTGCTTGTTGTGCTGAGAGAGGAATAATCCTTAACCCTTACAGACCTGATCTAGGTAATACTAGCGAAGGGAAGTGGAGCAACGAATAAATTATAATTTTATTTGCTGTAACCACTTCTTATTTAGAAGTGGTTTTTTATTTAGATATATAAATTGGAAGGGGATAGAGAAATGAAATTTTGCGATAGATTATTAGAAACTGTACAACCAGTTTGGGAGATGAGTCATAATCATCCGTTTGTAGTAGGTATGGGGGATGGCACGTTAGAAAAAGATAAGTTTCAGTATTATATTATTCAAGATTATTTATATTTGTTAGATTATGCAAAGCTATATGCGATCGGTGTTGTAAAGGCAACGAATCCACAAGTAATGGGGAAATTCGCTGAACAAATTGATGGAATATTAAATGGGGAAATGACAATCCATAAACAGTATGCAAAAAGACTTGGAATTTCTATAGAGGAGATAGAGTCGGCAAAACCATCTGCTAAAAATTTAGCTTATACAAATTACATGATGTCTGTATCTCAAAATGGCACACTTGCGGAATTAATAGCAGCACTTCTTCCGTGTATGTGGAGCTACTGGGAAATTGGAAAGCGTTTAAATGATATTCCTGGAGCAAGGGATCATGAATTTTTTGGTGAGTGGATTCAAGGATATAGTTCTGAAGAATACGGTAACCTTTGTATTTGGTTAATAGATTTATTAAATGAAATGGCAGTTGGAAAGTCTGAAAAAGAGCTAGATCGATTAGAGGAGATTTTCCTATATTCCAGTCGATTTGAATATTTATTCTGGGATATGTCCTATCGTAAGGAGATGTGGGGATTTGAGGAGCAAGAACATACTACAGTTTCATAATGTTTCTTTTCATTATGATGAGAAGCCAATCATCAATGAATTAAATGCTTCCATACAAGATAAAGAGTTTGTAAGTATTATCGGACCGAGTGGATGCGGGAAAAGTACTTTATTTCGCCTTATTACAGGTTTAGAAGAAGCAAGTACGGGACAGATAGAGCTGACAGAAACAAAGAGCCATCCTGTAGGGTATATGCCTCAAAAAGATATGCTCTTGCCATGGAGAACGATTATTGAGAATGCTGCCCTGCCGCTAGAGTGCCAAGGTGTACAGAAGAAAGAAGCACAAGTAAAGGCAAAGGAACTGTTACATAAATTTGGTTTGCAAGGGTATGAGAAAAAATATCCGAAAGATTTATCTGGTGGTATGAGACAACGTGTATCTTTTATTCGAACTTTATTAACAGGCGGGGAGATATTGCTGTTAGATGAACCATTTAGTGCGTTGGATGCTTTAACGAAGGCCTCTTTGCAAGAATGGCTGTTTGAACAATGGAAAGAGTGGGAAAAAACAATTTTGTTTATCACTCATGATGTGGAAGAAGCATTATTTCTTTCTAATCGAATTTTTGTTGTAGAAGATCAACCGATAACCACTTTAACCGAGAGGGTTGTACCACTTGATCGTAATCGAACGAGAAAAGATTTATATAAGCCTGAAGTGTTAGCACTTAAAGATGAGCTTCTTAGTATGTTACAAAGGCAGGTACTCGTATGATGAACCGGTTGAAGGAGCTATTACCTGCCCTTACACTTTCTAGTATTTTACTTGCCTTTTGGGAAGTAGGAGCAAGAATTGTAGATGAAATGTACATTTTACCGTCACCGTCTGCAATTGTAATGAAAATATGGAAACTAAAAGATATATTATTTACGGTTCATTTGCCGGCAACATTATACGTCGTTTTAATAGGGGTGGCTATTTCTATCGTACTTGGGGTAGGGCTAGCGATGTTAATGAATGCTAGTAATTGGATGGAGAGAGCATTTTATCCATTATTAATTGCCTCACAAACGATTCCTATTACAGCGCTTGCTCCGCTTTTCGTTTTATGGTTTGGATATACCATCTGGAGTAAGGTTGTTGTTACGGTTTTAATTACGTTTTTCCCAATTGCAGTCAATACGTATGATGGACTGCGCAGTACGAAAAAAGAATGGGAGGAGCTTTTAGTTACGTATGGGGCAACGAAAAAAGATATTTTTCTTAAATTAAAATTGCCGTCTGCGCTTCCTTATTTTTTCTCAGCTTTAAAAATTGCAGTACCGCTTAGTGTAATTGGGGCAGCAATTGGTGAATGGCTTGGTGCACAAGCGGGGCTAGGATATTTCAGTAAAAGAATGATGACGCAGTTAGACGGAGCAGGTGTATTCGCACCCATTGTATTGTTATCATTATTAGCTATTTTCTTCGTCATACTTATTTCGATATTAGAAAAGAAATTCATTAGTTGGAGGAAGCATTCATGAAATTTTTTAAACGCATCTTTGTGTTTACATTATTAGTTGCAATGATTGCTGGATGTTCTAGTAATTCAGCATCAGATAAGGGTAAAAAAGAAAAAGAAATAACGGTCATGCTTGATTGGTACCCAAATGCGGTACATAGCTTTATTTATGCAGCAATTGAAAAAGGCTACTTTAAAGAAGAAGGAGTAAAGGTGAATATTAAATTCCCTTCTAATCCGACCGACCCATTAACGTTAGCAGCTGCAGGAAAAGTAACAGTGGGCTTATATTATCAGCCGGATGTTGTCATGGCAAAAGCAAATGAACAAATTCCAGTGAAATCAATTGGAGCTGTTGTACGTTCACCATTAAATCATGTTGTATCGCTGAAATCAGCAGGCATTCAATCACCGAAAGATTTAGAAGGAAAAACAGTAGGATACTCTGGAACACCTTTAAGTGAGATGTATTTAAAAACGATGGTAAAAGAAGCTGGTGGTAATCCTGATACAGTGAAAGTAGTTGATGTTGGATTTGATTTAGTACCAGCCTTAATTACGAAAAAAGTGGATGCAGTAACAGGAGCATACATTAACCATGAAGTACCTGTTATGCGTCATGAAGGGCATGAACCAGCATACTTTAATCCAGCTGATTATGGTGTACCGAATTATCATGAGCTTGTGTTTGTAACTGGTGATAAAACGTTGAAAAAAGATAAAGAAGCGTTACAAGCTTTCTTGCGTGGTACGAAAAAAGGTTATGATTTCATGAAAAAAAATCCAGATGAAGCATTAAATATTTTATTAAATCATCAAGAAAAAGAAAACTTCCCGCTTGTACCAGAAGTTGAAAAAGAAAGTATGAAAATTTTATTAGAGAAGATGGAAACAAAAGATGAGCCATTCTTATCGGATTCAAAAGAGTCATGGGAGAAACAAAATAAATGGCTGAAAGATAAAGGAATGACAAAAGAAATCGTACCAGCTGATGAGTTATTCGAAAACATTTTAAAGTAGGCGAATGAATATGAAAAATGAGCTTCATGTAATCTCAAATGGTCACATGCCATTCGAAGAGTTAGTGAATGTAGCGATGCAAATTGAGAGTGAGATTGATTATTTGCATATTCGTGAGCGTGAGAAAAGCACAAAAGAATTATATGAAGGTGTGGAAAGTCTTTTAATGGAAGGCTTTCCAGCTTCTAAAATTGTTATAAACGACCGAATTGATATCGCCATTTTATTAAATATTCCTCGTGTTCAATTAGGATACAGAAGCGCAGATGTAAGGTCAGTGAAAGAAAAGTTTTCTTATTTGCATGTCGGTTATTCTGTACATTCTTTAGAAGAGGCGATTGATGCCTTTAAGAATGGAGCGGATTCACTCGTCTATGGCCATGTATTTCCGACAGATTGCAAAAAAGGTGTGCCAGCGAGAGGGCTTGAAGAAGTTTCAGATATTGCAAAGTGTTTATCTATACCGATAACAGCAATTGGAGGAATTACCACGGAAAACACAGGGGATGTTCTAACTAATGGTGTCAGTGGTATTGCGGTTATGTCTGGGATTATAAGTAGTAATAACCCGTACAATAAAGCGAAATCTTATAAGGAATCAATAAGAAAGTGGGCGGAAAAACATGTGTAAGAAGTATGATGTAGCGATAATTGGCGGTGGTGTAATAGGTAGTTCAGTTGCACATTTTCTAGCAGAAAGAGGACATAAAGTAGCGATTGTAGAGAAGCAAAGAATTGCATCTGAAGCCTCGAAAGCAGCCGCTGGTTTACTTGGGGTTCAGGCAGAATGGGACGCTTATGACCCGTTATTTGAACTTGCTAGAGAAAGCCGTGCTATATTTCCACAACTTGCAGAAGTTTTACGTGAGAAAACAGGCATCGATATTGGGTATGAAGAGAAAGGCATTTATCGCATTGCTCAAAATGAAGAGGAGAAGGAAAGAATTCTTCATATTATGGATTGGCAGCAGAAAACCGGTGAAGATTCTTACTTTCTAGCGGGAGATCGTTTGCGAGAGAAAGAGCCGTATTTATCTGAGTCAATTATAGGGGCTGTATATTATCCGAAAGACGGTCATGTTATTGCACCGGAGCTTACGAAAGCATTCGCACATTCCGCATCATTCTCGGGTGCGGATATATATGAACAGACGGAAGTGTTTGATGTTCGTATTGAAAATAATAAAGTGACTGGGATTGTGACGAGCGAAGGTATGATTACTTGCGAAAAAGTTGTTATTGCGGGTGGCTCATGGAGCACGAAGTTACTAGGTTATTTTCATCGCGAATGGGGTACATATCCAGTTAAAGGGGAAGTAGTTGCAGTAAAAAGTAGAAAACAACTTTTAAAGGCACCTATTTTCCAAGACAGATTTTACATTGCCCCCAAACGCGGTGGCCGTTACGTAATAGGGGCAACGATGCACCCACATACGTTCAATAAAACTGTACAGCCAGAAAGTATTACTTCTATATTAGAGCGTGCTTACACAATATTACCGGCTTTAAAAGAAGCAGAGTGGGAAAGTACATGGGCTGGATTAAGACCACAATCGAATCATGAAGCTCCTTATATGGGAGAGCATGAAGAAATAAAAGGTTTATATGCTTGCACCGGCCATTATCGAAACGGCATTTTATTAAGTCCTGTTTCTGGTCAATATATGGCTGATTTAATAGAAGGAAAGCAGGAGAATCATTTGCTAGATTCATTGCTTTCTAAAACGGTTTAGAAGGGGGATGGAAGTTTGAATTTAAAAATTAATGGTAATCAAATTGAAGTGCCAGAGAATGTGAAAACAGTAGCTGAGCTACTTACACATTTAGAGTTAGATAACAGAATTGTTGTAGTAGAACGTAATAAAGATATTTTACAAAAAGATGATCATACAGATACATCTGTTTTTGATGGAGACCAAATTGAGATTGTAACTTTCGTAGGAGGCGGTTGATTATGTTAAACATTGGACCATTTTCATTTCATTCTAGACTTTTATTAGGAACAGGTAAATTCCCTGATTTTGACGTACAGCAAAAGGCAATTGACGTTTCTGAAGCTGAAATTTTAACGTTCGCAGTACGTCGTATGGATATATTTGATGCAAAGCAACCTAATTTATTAGAGAAACTTGATGTGAAAAAATATACGTTATTACCAAATACAGCTGGAGCAAAAAATGCTGAAGAAGCTGTTCGTATTGCAAAATTAGCAAAAGCTTCAGGGCTTTGCGACATGATCAAAGTTGAAGTTATTGGTGATGATAGAACGTTATTACCTGATCCAGTAGAAACGTTAAAGGCATCTGAAATGTTACTAGAAGAAGGGTTTATCGTACTTCCGTACACATCTGATGATGTTGTATTAGCACGTAAATTACAAGAACTAGGTGTGCATGCGATTATGCCAGGAGCGTCACCAATTGGTTCAGGGCTTGGTATTGTAAATCCGTTAAATTTAAGTTTTATTATTGAACAAGCGACGGTACCAGTTATCGTTGACGCTGGTATCGGTAGCCCAGCTGATGCGGCATTCGCGATGGAATTAGGAGCAGATGGCGTGTTATTAAATACGGCTGTGTCAGGAGCAAAAGATCCTATTAAGATGGCATCCGCAATGAAATTAAGTATTGAAGCAGGACGTTTAGGCTTTGAAGCAGGTCGTATTGCACGTAAACGTTGTGCAACGGCAAGTAGTCCTTTAGAAGGAATGAGTGTAGTTGAATAATCGATATTCTCGCCAAGAATTATTTTCTCCAATCGGGGAAGAGGGACAGAAAAAAATAAGAGAAAAGCATGTGCTTATTATCGGCGCAGGTGCACTTGGTAGTGCAAATGCAGAGATGTTTGTAAGAGCTGGTGTTGGGAAGGTAACAATTGTTGACCGGGATTATGTCGATTGGAGTAATTTACAAAGACAACAATTGTATGCAGAGAGCGATGTAAAGAATAATCTTCCGAAGGCTATAGCGGCTAAGAAACGTCTAGAAGAGATTAATAGTGATGTGGAAATAGAAGCTCTCGTTCAAGATGTAACGGCTGAGGAGTTAGAAGTACTTGTTGTAAATATTGATGTAATCATTGATGCAACTGATAATTTTGAAACACGATTTATTGTGAATGATATATCACAAAAATATTCTATTCCATGGGTTTACGGGGCATGTGTAGGAAGTTATGGTCTTTCTTATACTATTCTTCCGGGAAAAACGCCATGTTTATCTTGTTTATTACAATCGATTCCGCTTGGCGGAGCAACATGTGATACAGCGGGCATTATATCGCCTGCTGTATCTCTTGTTGTTTCTCATCAAGTAACAGAAACCCTTAAGCTGTTAGTAGAAGATTACGAATCGCTTCGAGATGGGCTTGTATCGTTTGATATGTGGAAGAATGAGTATTCATGTATGAATGTACAAAAGCTCCGTAAGCACAATTGTCCTTCATGCGGGGAGAATGCATTATATCCTTATTTAAATAAAGAAAATACATCGAAAACAGCAGTGTTATGTGGGAGAAATACAGTTCAAATTAGACCACCTCATAAAGAAGAAATAGATTTTGAACAATATAAAGGACTGCTAGAAGGTCGTGTGACGGATTTAAATATAAATCCATACTTACTATCATTCTCTGTTGAAGAAAAGAGATTAGTTGCTTTTAAAGATGGTCGTGTACTTGTACATGGAACGAAAGATATAAGCGAAGCAAAAACAATTTATCATCGCTATTTTGGATAGAAAAGGATGAGTGGGATGAAAGTGAATAAAGCTTTAACAATTGCAGGATCTGATAGCGGCGGCGGTGCCGGCATTCAAGCAGATTTAAAAACATTCCAAGAGCTTGGTGTGTACGGAATGACGGCTATTACGGCAATTACTGCTCAAAATACGCTTGGCGTTCAAGGGGTATATCCTGTTCCGTTAGAAGGTGTTACGGAACAGCTGAATTCAATTGGTATGGATTTAACACCAGATGCTGTGAAACTAGGAATGTTATTTAGTAGCGAAATCATTCAAATTGTAGCAGAACATATTAATAAATTTGGCTGGAATAATATTGTGCTAGACCCTGTTATGATTGCTAAGGGCGGTGCATCATTATTACAACAAGAAGCAGTACAAGCATTAAAGGAATATTTATTACCAGTAGCAACGGTTATAACACCGAATGTTCCAGAAGCAGAAGTGTTAACTGGACTGGAAATTCATAACGTTGAAGATAGTAAAGAGGCTGCAAAAGTATTGCATGAATTAGGTGCGAAATATGTGCTTATGAAGGGCGGACATGCAGAATATCAAGGTAATGAAGTAATTGATTTACTCTTTGATGGTGAGCAGTTTATTGAATTTAGAAGTGAGCGAATTCCTTCAAAGCAAACACACGGAAGCGGCTGTACATTTGCTTCAGCAGTTACAGCAGGACTTGCGAAAGGCTACTCGATTGAAGAGGCAGTTCAAGAAGCAAAACAATTTATTAGTATAGCAATTGAAGAGCCGCTACATATTGGAAGTGGTCATGGTCCGACGAATCATTTTGCATATAAAGTGAATAAAACGAGTGTGTAGGTAAGTAAAAAGTCAGTTTTATAACTGGCTTTTTTTCTGTTTACTTTTTCCAAATACAGGAGTAATATATCAGCCAGAATATATTTTTTGTAATACGCTGAGTCCAATTATATGGAGCGGAGGAACCAATTTGTGCAGTGTCACTTGGGGTGAATCTTTCAATTTTGAAAGTAGGGCTACTCTCAAAGTCCGAATCCGACAGCTAACTTCGTAAGCGTCTTGAGAGAGGACGGTGCCATGATGGATACATCACTTCATCGATCTGATTAGTATAGGGGAATATCAATCTATGTTTGAGTTCTTTTATGCTAAGGAGGATGAGGTACATGGAACTAACACTTATTTGTGTTGGAGAAGAAAGCAAGGTAAATAGTTTAAGAGATTTAGTAGCATTTCAACATGAGTTAATTATTTTTACAGCAAATGAAGAGATAGCGGCTGAAGTTAGGGATTGTGGATTTGATTGGACGTATAGTTGTAGTAAAGAGCAGGATTTTACTAGTATTTGTGAGTGTATTAAGAAGGTGATTTTACTAGGGGATGAGCTTCCAATCGTTAGTTTCTTCACAGAACACATTCGCTTTTCTTTTCAAGCACCTATTACTGTTGTTACAAGGAATAAACGATATCCAGCGAGGCTCTATGAAACAATTGGAGCTAAATTTGTCGTGTTTACGAATTGTGATAATATTACTTTTTTATTTTTTGAATAGGGCGGGGGAGAAAAAGATGAAGGTGTTGTTACTAGGAGATATAGCGAATCGTTGGGCGGTATCGGTAGAGCGAGTTCAAGAATTGGTCCAGGTTGATCCTCTGTTTCCAGGGCCATATATTATATTACCATCAAAAGATGATTTATATTTAGAGACGGATATTATTGAATATGAACAGTTACATGTAGAACTAGCACAAGTTTATATTCGCGGGAGAAATTTACGTGCTTTTTTACGGGGGGAATAAATTTTGAATGAAAAAGAGAGCGAATGTTAAGTGCATCTAAGGTAGGCACGTATATACATTTGCTCTTTTTTTCATATTTAAAACATCATTTCTATGAAAAAGAAAGAAAAAATAAGAAAACAGATGAAATAATGCTAATAATACGTATTGTAAACGCTTAAACGATGAAATATTTTCTTATTTTAGGTGATTTACCTCTTTACAAGTGAAATATAGAGGAGTATATTTACTCTCATAAATCATTCATAAAATTTCCAAAAAAACCTAAAATCGCTGAGTTCCAGAAATGGAGCGGGGGAACCAATTTTGTGCATTGTCACTTGGGGTGAATCTTTCAGTTTTGAAAGTAGGGCTACTCTTTAGGCCCGAATCCGACAGCTAACCTCGTAAGCGTTTAGAGAGGAGGTTTACTTTGTGTTGTTCATTTCGAACACTAAGTAGAGCTTAGTGTTCTTTTTTTGATAATTTAATGGTAAATTTTTACAAAAAGAGAGGGATAGCTATGTTAGATGTTGTAATGATCGGGATTTTTGTTGTATTAGTCGCATCGATGGCAAGTCTTGCAAGTTGGTCAGATAAAGTTGTGAAAGAAGGGAAGCAATCATGACGATTGCCTTATCGGTTATTGTTGGGGCAATTACGGTGTACTTAGTGTATGCATTACTAAATCCGGAAAAGTTTTAATTAGGGGGAGTCATTCATTATGATCTGGGTCGCAGTCGTTATTACAATGCTGTTGTTTATTCTTGTGGCAAAGCCAACGGGAATTTATTTAGAGAAAGCCTTTCAAGGTAGTAAAAAGCTAGATAAAGTATTCGGGCCTTTTGAAAAACTTATTTTTAAAATTACAGGTGTAAAAGAATACAATCAAACGTGGAAACAGTACGCACTATCATTAATTTTATTAAATGGATTTATGATTGTTGTCGTATATTTCATTTTTAGACTACAAGGAGTATTGCCATTAAATCCAGCACATATTGAAGGAATGGAGCCTACGCTCGCTTTTAATACAGCAATTAGTTTTATGGCTGATACGAACTTACAGCATTATAGCGGTGAAAATGGTTTGTCTTATTTATCACAATTAATCGGAATTACATTTTTAATGTTTGCAGCACCGGCAACGACTTTAGCACTCGTTATGGCATTTATAAGAGGGCTTGCTGGAAAAGAACTCGGTAACTTTTTCGTTGATTTTACGAGAGCTTTAACGAGAGTATTTCTTCCTATCGCTTTTATTACGGCGTTACTCTTTGTTGCATTTGGCGTACCACAAACGTTAGACGGTGCAGTTACAGCACAAACGATTGATGGCGCGAAGCAAAGTATTTTACGCGGGCCAGTTGCATCATTCGTTTCAATTAAAGAACTTGGAAATAACGGCGGTGGATTTTTCGGAGCAAACTCTACACATCCTTTTGAAAATCCAGGGCAAATGAGTAATATTTTGCAAATGATGCTTATGATGTTATTGCCAACAGCACTTCCATTTACGTACGGAAGAATGGTAGGAAATAAAAAACAAGGTCGCATCCTTTTCGTTTCACTATTCATGGTGTTTTTACTAGGGTTTATAACGATTACGACATCTGAACTAAACGGGAATCCGGCATTAAATGGAATGGGTATTGAACATGTACAAGGAAGTACAGAAGGAAAAGAAGTAAGGTTCGGAACAGTATTTTCTTCACTATACGCAACAGTAACGACAGCTGCTGAAACCGGAGCGGTGAATACGATGCATGATACGTTAACACCAATTGGCGGGTTAGTTCCACTCGTAAATATGATGTTAAATACAGTATACGGCGGCGTTGGAGCAGGCTTTGTGAACATTATTATGTATGCGATTATCGCAGTCTTTATATCTGGATTGATGGTTGGACGGACACCGGAGTTTTTAGGTAAGAAAATTGAAGGTAAGGAAATGAAATTAATTGCGGTAACGATACTATTTCATCCACTGCTTATTTTAGGATTTTCAGCATTAGCTCTTTCCACAAGTTTAGGAACGGATGCTATTTCTCATTCCGGTTTTCACGGTTTAACGCAAGTGGTATATGAATATACATCGTCAGCTGCGAATAACGGATCTGGATTTGAAGGGTTAGCGGATAATACACCGTTTTGGAATATTACAACTGGTTTAGTTATGTTTTTAGGACGCTATTTCAGTTTAATTACGATGCTAGCTGTGGCAGCTTCTTTGAAAGAAAAGACGGTTGTACCAGAAACAGTCGGAACGTTCCGTACGGATAATAGTTTATTTGGCGGCATTTTCATCGGAACAATTGTAATTGTCGGTGCATTAACATTCTTCCCGATGTTAGTACTCGGTCCAATTGCAGAATTTCTTACATTGAAGTAATGGAGGGTAAATGATGAGACCGGTAGTAGTAAAAGAAAAAAGAGTAAATGAGTCACAAATACATGTTGTAGAAGATGAGGTTAGACAAGCGAAAACGATGGATCGTGATATCGTGACACATGCGATGAAACAGTCCTTTGCGAAATTGAATCCAAAAGTAATGATAAAGAATCCGATTATGTTCGTTGTGGAGATTGGATTTATCATTACATTCATTTTATCGTTCCTTCCAAGTCGTTCTAGTAGTATACCAGGATGGTTCAATATAACAGTTTCTCTCATTCTATTATTTACAGTTTTATTTGCTAACTTTGCAGAAGCATTAGCGGAAGGTCGTGGGAAAGCGCAAGCTGATTCTTTAAAACAGTCGAAGAAAGATGTGTTTGCAAATGTTGTAAAAGAAAATGGAGACATTGTTCAAGTTTCGGCAACAGATCTGAGAAAAGGTGACGTTGTTATTATAAAACAAGGAGAGATGATTCCAAGTGATGGTGAAGTCATTAAAGGATTAGCGTCTGTTGATGAATCTGCGATTACAGGGGAATCAGCTCCTGTAATAAAAGAAGCTGGCGGTGATTTTTGTTCCGTAACAGGCGGTACGATGGTCGTAAGTGATGAGATTACGATTGTCATTACGAGTAATCCTGGTGAATCATTTATTGATAAAATGATTTCGTTAGTAGAAGGAGCTGCTCGTCAAAAAACGCCGAATGAAATTGCTTTAAATACAGTATTAACGAGTTTAACGCTTATTTTCTTAATCGTTGTTGTGACGCTGCCGATTTTCACAAATTATTTAGGATTTCAAATTGATACAGCTGTACTTGTAGCATTGTTAGTTTGTTTAATTCCAACGACAATTGGTGGATTATTATCAGCGATTGGTATTGCCGGGATGGACCGCGTGACAAAGTTTAATGTGTTAGCAATGTCGGGTAAAGCAGTAGAAGCTGCGGGCGATATTAATACAATTATTTTAGATAAAACGGGTACGATTACTTTCGGGAACCGAATGGCTCATACATTATTACCTGTAGGAAATGAAACGATTGAGCAAGTTGGAAAGTGGGCTGCTATTAGCTCAGTTTTAGATGAAACACCAGAGGGGCGATCTGTTATCGAGTATGTGCAAGCAAAATCTATATCATATAATAGAGAACTTGCAGAACAAGGTGAATTTGTTCCATTTAAAGCAGAAACGAGAATGAGTGGTGTTGATTTACAGGACGGAACGAAAGTGAGAAAAGGTGCTGTAGGTAGCGTGATTGAATGGGTTCAGTCACAAGGTGGAACGATCCCGAAAGATGTAAATCAAAAAGCAGATTTCATTTCAAAAGAGGGCGGAACACCACTTGTAGTTGCAGTAGATAATCGTATTTACGGTTTAATCTATTTAAAAGATACAGTAAAACCTGGTATGCGTGAACGTTTTGAACAGCTGCGCCAAATGGGGATTAAAACGGTTATGTGTACAGGGGATAACCCATTAACAGCAGCAACCATTGCAAAAGAAGCAGGAGTAGATGAATTCGTTGCCGAGTGTAAACCAGAAGATAAAATTGCAGTTATTAAAGCAGAGCAAGACAAAGGGAAACTTGTAGCGATGACAGGTGACGGTACAAATGATGCGCCGGCATTAGCGCAGGCTGACGTTGGATTAGCGATGAATAGTGGTACAACAGCTGCGAAAGAAGCAGCGAATATGATTGATTTAGATTCGAATCCAACGAAGATTATTGAAGTAGTAGGAATCGGTAAGCAATTGTTAATGACACGCGGTGCGTTAACGACGTTTAGTATTGCAAATGATATAGCGAAATATTTTGCAATCATTCCAGCAATGTTTACACTTGCGATTCCGCAAATGGAAGCATTAAACATTATGAAATTAACATCACCACTGTCAGCGATTTTATCAGCATTAATATTTAATGCAGTTATTATTCCATTACTCATCCCATTGGCGATGAAAGGTATCGCATATAGACCGATGAGTTCGAATGCACTACTTGGCCGAAACCTACTTATTTATGGGCTTGGCGGAGTGATTGTACCGTTCATTGGAATTAAAGTAATTGATATGATTGTCGGCTTGTTTATATAAGGAAGAGGGGAAAAAGATGGAGAAGAAACAAAGTATACTATCACCAATCATCCGTATTACTTTTACATTTTTAGTATTGTGCGGCCTTGTATATCCACTTATTGTTACAGGTATTGCGCAAGCAGTAATGAAGGATAATGCGGATGGAAGTCTAATATATAATGATAAAAATGAAGTGATTGGTTCTAAATTAATCGGGCAAAATTTCACGGATCCACGTTATTTTCAAGGGCGTGTTTCTAGTATTGAATATAAGGCCGAAGCATCTGGTTCAAATAACTATGCACCATCTAATCCAGATTTAGAGAAACGAGTGGAGAAAAGTATTGAAGAGTGGAAGAAACAAAATCCAACTGTTCCAGTTACAGAGGTACCGATAGATTTAGTGACAAATTCAGGTTCAGGGCTAGATCCGGATATTAGTCCGCAAGCGGCTTCGGTGCAGGTGGATCGTATCTCGAAATTAACGAATATTCCGAAAGATAAACTTAATCAATTGATTAAAGATCAAACAGAAGGTGCTGCACTTGGTTTATTTGGAGAAGATCGAGTGAACGTCTTAAAGCTAAATGTAGCATTACAGAAATTAATGAAATAGAAACAGTGCTACCTCAATCTAACGGATTGAGGTAGCGTTGTTTCGAATGAAAGGTAGTGTTTATTTTGTATGCAGATGATTATGAACCGAAGTTTCAAAGGCGGACGCCAGAGGAATATTTAGAATATATTCGTCAGCAAAATCGCGGAAAGTTAAAGCTATATGTAGGAGCAGCTCCAGGTGTAGGAAAAAGTTATAAAATGCTACTTGATGCAAGAGAGATGAAAAAGGACGGTATGGATATTGTAATTGGTTTAATTGAAACGCACGGGAGAAGAGAGACGGAAGAAGCAATTGCTGATTTAGAAAAAGTTCCTTTAAAAGAAATAGATTATAAAGGGAAAGTATTTTATGAACTCGATGTGGAAGGAATTATAAAACGTGCACCGCAAGTCGTTGTTGTGGATGAACTTGCGCATAGTAATATTCCCAGCTCTAAAAATAAGAAGCGTTATATGGATGTACAAGAATTACTAGAGGCTGGTATATCCGTATTATCAGCGTTTAATATTCAACATTTAGAAAGCGTTCATGATATTGTAGCTCAAATTACGAATGTAAAAGTAAGAGAACGCATTCCAGATTTTATTTTACAAAAAGCAAATGAAATTCAGCTTGTTGATGCAACGCCGGAAGTGTTAAGGAAAAGACTAATAGATGGAAAGATATATAAGGAAGAAAAAATACAGCAAAGCTTACAAAATTTCTTTACGCTTAATAATTTAGGGGCGCTAAGAGAATTATCACTTCGTGAAGTGGCCGATGATATGGACGAGAAAATTAGCCAAACCGTTATAGAACCGATTGGCGTGAAAGAAAAAATTCTCGTTTGTGTACAATACAGTTCAACGGCGGAAAAATTAATAAGGCGGGGATGGCGCATGGCTGATCGGCTAAACGCTGAATTGTATGTACTAAATGTTGAAAGGGAAAATATAGATTCTATTTCAGCTGGGAAAAAGCAAACAATTGAAGAGTGGAAGTCGCTAACGAATCAATTTGATGCAAGTTTTGTATTAGAAGAAGCAAAAGGGAGAAAGCCAGCGGACGTTATTATTGAAGTGGCAAAAAGATTACAGGTGACGCAAATTTTACTTGGACAATCGGCAAGAACAAGGTGGGAAGAAATACGAAAAGGCTCTATTGTAAATGAAATTATGAGACAAACAAAGTATATTGATATTCATATTGTTGCGGATCAAAGAGGGTAAAATAGAGCCGACCTTTTTGGGGGCTCTATTTTACTTTTTGTACAGCATGAAAGCTTAGCATTTTCATTGTATATAAGATTACAAGTAAAAACATAATTGCACCTAGGAAGAAAATCCAAAAGTAATTTTGATTAAATACAAGAAATCCACCTACAAGTGGCCCTGTGCCCATACCGATATAGCGGATGAAGTTGTACATACCGATAGCAGTTGCGCGTTCTTGCACGAATTCTTCTGTTAATAAAGTAGTGTGAGTTGGCATAGAAATCCCCATACTAAAACCGTACAAAGATGTAACGATAATGATGAATAGGGTATTGATGCTATATGTGAAAGAGAATAAAGTGACACATATAATATTGAAGAAACTAGTAATGAATAAAGCTTGTTTTGTTGTGAGGCGCTTTTGCAAAAGCTTGAAGCAATAACTTCCTAACATAATAGAAAGGGACATCGGTACAAATATAAGACCAATTTCACTTGCAGTTAAGTGAAATAAATTTGTTAAAATGCTCGGTAAAAAAACGAGGAAGCAAAAGTAAATACAAAATTGAATAAAGCCAATAAGAGTAATAGAAAATCCAGTTTTATTTTTTAAGATAAACCAGTAATTCTTTTTTGCTTGCGGTTTCTTCATTACAGTAGGTTTTGTTTCTGGAAGTAGTGAAATGTTTATCATTAATAAGAGAATGCCAAGTATAGATAAAAATAGAAATACAGATAAGTGGCCATTTATACTGCCGAGATAACCACCAATGAGGGGACCAATCGCAGGTGCGAGGGCAAGTAACATTTGGTATAGGCTCATCGCTTCTCCGCGTTCTTTTCCTTCAAATAAATCGCCAATAATTGTTGCTGCAACTACAGGGATAGCTGCTATTCCTATAGCTTGAACAGCCCTAAAAAATAGAAATAAATAAATGTTCCCCGAAAAAGCACATCCAATTGAACCAATTGTACTGATGATTAAACTAGGGATAAGGACAGATTTTCTCCCTTTTGTGTCAATTAAAGGCCCATATACGAGCTGCATAATTGCAAGAATGAATGTGAAAAGTGATACTGTTACATTTACAAGATAAAGAGAAGTATGAAAAGAACCTTGAATCATGGGCAAGATAGGTGTGTAAATATTTTGAGCGAAGGAACCAAGTAAGGCACTAATACAGACAACATATAAAATGAAATGTAGTTTGGATTTTTTCATTATGTTAACCTCCTTCTTTTTTTGTTTCCTTGGAAACTAAATTTATTTTAACATGTTTTTCTCACTTGTAAATATGAAAAAATGATTTTAAAATGGTATATAGTTAAATTGTTTCTTTGGAAACTTAGGGGGCGAACGGATTGGATTATGCAACGAAACAAATGGAAATACTTTCGGACATTCGTACACTTTTGCATAAAAGAGAAGAACATTTGAAAGGACAAAATGAGAAGTTTCTTCGTGAGACAGGTGTAAGTGGTATGTCTTTATCTGAGTTACATGTAATCGAGTGTATCGGAAAAAATGGTCTGATGAATGTAACGGCAATTACGATAGAAATGGGAATGACGAAGGGTGCAATCTCTAAAATTTGTACAAAGTTGTTCCAAAAGAAATTCGTTGAGAAGATGCAAATGTTAGACAATCAAAAAGAAATTTTCTTTCGCTTAACGGAAAGCGGAAATGAAATATATAAAGCTCATGATAAATTGCATAAACAAGCTGAAGAAAAGTGGCTGTTACTCTTAGATAGATATACGAAAGAAGAACAAGATTTTATTCAAAGGTTCATAAAGGATGTCTCCGATCATTTGGAAATATAATTGGAAGAAAAAATTCCGTTTTCTCAAGTCTTTTAAATATAATTTCTGAAAGAACTCATATATAATAGAAAAAGATACTTAACATGGTGAATAATTAAAGAGTCAATATATATAGAGGAGAGAGTAACATGCTTGAAAATACAGGGTTAGTATTGGAAGGCGGCGGTATGCGTGGTGTATATACGGGCGGGATATTAGAATACTTTATGGAACAAGATTTATATTTTCCATATGTAATCGGTGTATCAGCTGGTGCTTGTCATGCAGCGTCGTATCTTTCCAGACAAAGAAATAGAAATAAAACAGTAAATATTGATTATGCATCACATCCGAAATATTTATCGTATAAAAACTTATGGAGAAAACGTCAGCTATTTGATATGGATTTTATTTTTCATGAAATTCCAGAAAAGCATGTGCCGTTTGATTTTGAAACATACTTTAATAGCCCCGAGCGTTTTCTTGTAGGAACGACGGATTGTGAAACAGGACAGTCTGTTTATTTTGAAAAAGAGGGAACGAATGAAGATGCACTAAATTTATTACAAGCTTCTAGTTCATTACCTTTCATTGCACCAGTAGTAAATTACCGTGGTAAGCAATTATTAGATGGCGGGATTTCAGATCCGATTCCAGTTCGTAAAGCACGGGAAGATGGGTTTAAAAAATCAGTCGTAATTTTAACAAGAAATCACGGTTACGCAAAGAAAAAATCAAGATTTGGGTGGGTTGCTGCGAAAGCTTATAAAAAATATCCGAATCTTGTTAACACGATGCTAAATCGTTATGAAGTGTATAATGAAACACTTCACTACATTGAAAAAGAAGAACAAGCGGGTAATTTATTTGTTATTCGCCCAGAAGTACCGCTTCAAGTAGATCGTATGGAAAAAGATACAGCAAAACTACAAAATCTATATGAGCAAGGCTATGAAGATGCAAAGAGACAGTTTGCAGATTTAAAGGCGTTTTTGCAAAAATAAGTATTAGGCTGTGGAGAAGAGTTTCTCTGCAGCCTTTTTTATTATTGGTTTCAATGCCGAATGTTGGTTATACACGTTTTTAGGTTATGGTATAATATGGATAGGAGTATGTGGAGAGGTGATACATATGGAAAATGTATATAAAGGGCTTAGACATACTGGATTTATCATGATGCTTATTTTTGGTGGGGTATTTTTACTGCGCTGGTTTATTCATGATGAAATGTTATTAGATCAACTTATTGGTTTTAGTGTGGGCATAGTAATGGTTATTTCATCAGTTTTCATTCAAAAGTGCAGTAAAGAATTACAGGTAGAATAGAAATATTAAAAGGTTATAAGCTTCTTCATATTTTGGCGGGAGCGTTATAGTTTGAATGATTGTTGTAAAAGAAAAGTAGAGCATCGAGTTTCGATGCTCTACTTTTTTAATGTGGTAAGAAAATCAATTGATAAGCAAACAAAATTCCAAATACATATACAAGTGGGTGAACAGAACGGAATTTACCTTTTGCCACTTTCATAAGTGGGTATGAAATAAATCCAAGTGCAATACCTGTTGAGATACTTGATGTAAGCGGCATGCTTAAGATTACTAAAAATGCTGGGAATGATTCATCAAATGCATCCCAATCAATGTGGCGAACAGAGCCCATCATAAGACTACCAACGATAATTAATGATGGTGCAGTAATAGCTGATACACCAGAAATGGCACTTACTAATGGTCCGAAGAACGCTGCTAATGCAAATAAAACAGCTACTGTAACGGTTGTTAAACCAGTACGACCACCGGCAGCAACACCAGCAGATGATTCAATATAAGCTGTTGATGGTGTTGTTCCGAACATAGAACCGATTGTTGCTGAGAATGAGTCAGATAGGAGGGCTCGTCCTGCTTTTGGAAGCTTTCCATCTTTCATAAATCCACCTTGTTGAGCAACGCCAAGTAATGTACCTGTTGTATCGAATAGTGTAACAAGGAAGAATGAGAATACAACGCCGTATAATCCGTAGTTAATTACGTCAGATACAGCAGTAATTGGATTTGAAACGATGATTCCTTCTGGTAATCCAGGCATTGATGTGACACCGTTTGAGAATGTTAATTGTCCTGTGAAGAAAGCGATAATACCAGTTAATAGCATACCGATAAATAGTGCGCCATTTATATTTAAAGACATAAGGACAATTGTAATTCCAAGTCCAGCCAATGCTAGTAGAACTGGAGCAGAGTGAAGATCACCAAGTCCAACTAAGTTTGCATCATTTTTTGTAACGATACCTGTTAAACGTAAACCGATAAAGGCGATAAATAGGCCGATACCAGCAGTAATTGCATGTCTTAAGTTTTCAGGAATTGCTTCCATTAATTTTGTACGGAATGATGTAAATGATAACAAAATTAAAATCATACCTGCTACGAATACAGCAGAGAATGCAATTGCGAAAGTCATGCCTTCATGAGCTTTTACAACAGAGTAAGAGAAGTAAGCATTTAATCCCATACCTGGTGCAATTGCGATTGGTAAGTTTGTAAAGATTGCCATAAATAATGTTCCGACAACAGCAGCGATAATGGTTGCTGTAAATGCTTGTTCAAATGGAACTCCTGCATCCCCAAGGATGACAGGGTTTACGACAATGATATATGCCATTGTTAAGAAGGTAATAATACCTGCCATAATTTCAGTTTTAATAGAAGTTTTATGTTTTGAAAGGTTAAACATATAAACATCCTTTCTGTTTACGAATAATTTTCACAACAGTTATATATAATATTCGTTTTTTAACTATTTTGCAATAGTTTTGCATAAAAAGTTTATAATAATTCATATTTTGTGTCTTAAATTCGAATATTAATCGTAAACCAATGTGTGAATTTCAGCTTTTTATTGTGCACATGCTAAGGAAAAGGAGTTGAAAGCAGTTATGCCGCAGCAAAAAAACTTTATAACAATGCCAGCGCAACATCAAAATAAACAACCTGGTATTGAATCATTAATGAATCCGCTACCACAGTTTGAAGATCCAAATTATAAAGGTAGCGAAAAGTTAAAAGGAAAGAATGTATTAATTACAGGGGGAGATAGTGGAATTGGACGAGCTGTTTCCATCGCTTTTGCGAAAGAGGGAGCAAATATTGCGATTGCTTATTTAGATGAGGAAGAAGATGCTAATGAGACGAAGCAATATGTTGAGAAAGAAGGTGTAAAGTGTTTATTGTTGCCGGGTGATTTAAGTGATGAACAGCATTGTAAAGATGTTGTTCAAGAGACTGTCCAGCAGCTAGGTAGTTTACAGGTTTTAGTAAATAATGTCGCGCAGCAATATCCGCAGCAAGGACTAGAGTATATTACAGCAGAACAGCTAGAAAAGACTTTTCGTATTAATATTTTTTCTTATTTTCACGTTGCGAAAGCCGCACTTTCTCATTTAAAGCAAGGGGATGTCATTATAAATACGGCGTCTATCGTTGCGTATGAAGGAAATGAAACTTTAATTGATTATTCCGCAACGAAAGGGGCAATCGTAGCTTTTACAAGATCACTTTCTCAGTCGTTAGTGCAAAAAGGGATTCGTGTAAATGGTGTTGCACCAGGGCCGATTTGGACACCACTTATCCCATCAAGCTTTGATGAGAAAAAAGTATCACAGTTTGGAAGCAATGTTCCGATGCAAAGACCTGGTCAACCATATGAATTAGCGCCAGCATACGTATATTTAGCGTCTGACGATTCATCCTATGTTACAGGACAAATGATACATGTAAATGGGGGCGTTATTGTAAATGGATAGTTTTCATTTATAAGAGCAAAGTAAAGTTAATTCCACTTACTATAATGAGCGCTAGGGGGGATATAGGTGAAAAAATTATGTTTCGTCATACTATTATTTTTCATTCTACCGGTTAGTGCTTTTGCTGATACAGATCATTTAATATTAGTGAATCTTACGACAAACCAATTATCTTTTTTTGAAAATGGAAATTATACAAGAACATTCCCCGTAACAACTGGAAGAGACCGTACACCTACGCCTGAAGGTAATTTTTGTATTATAACTAAATTTAAAAATAAAGAATACCATCGAAAAAAAATAGCTGGGGGTGCACCGAATAATCCTCTCGGTACACGTTGGTTAGGTCTGGATAAAAAGGAGTATGCAATTCATGGGACAAATCGGGAATGGACGATTGGAAGCCGAGAGTCGAATGGTTGTATTCGCATGCATGATCGGGATATACAATGGTTATATGATCAGGTGCAATTACAGACGAAAGTAATCATTTCTCGCTTTCATACGAGCCCAGAATATGAAGCGAATAAGCTTGGTTACCGCGTTGTGAGCTGGAATGGTCGTAAAGTAGAAGAAGAGCAAATTGGCATGCTTACGTTAGTAGACCGTGCCGATATATATTGGCAAGAACCAAATGGGCAGTTAACGAAAGTGAAAACGGTATTGCCCAATGAAAGATATAAGGTGTATTCAAAACGAAAAAATGGAATATATTATATAGGAAACAATTTGTATATTATGGATGAAACAGGAGAAAAAATTCGTTATGAGCAAATTCCTTCTTCGACTTTAAGTAATATATATAAACGGAAATATAATGTTCCATAATGGCTACCGTATTATAGACGGTAGCTTATTTCTACTTCGAGTTTAACTGCAACTATTGTATTTGGCTGAATATAATACAGTACAGATAGGGGGCGGTTATATTATGAAAAGTGAATTTGCTTTTAAAGTTTTCTTAGTAACGACCTGTTTATTTATCGTGTATTTGTATGCGTTTCTCGTCTTTTCTTTTTATGTTCCATATGTTGATTTAATATTGTTTTTCGGATTTATTTGGGCGTTTGTTAAGGCAAGAGAAGGGGAGAAGAGTATATATCGGCGTATTACGTTATGTGGGACGGCCGTTCTCGTTATTTTGTACTTTTTTATTATGCATGATTTTTGGAGAGGAATGTAAAAAAGCATACGATCACTCGTATGCTTTTCATGTTTAATATTTTGGTTTAAAAGTATGACAACAAGTCTCTACACTTGTTGCTACAGAGCTTTCTAGCGTCTCGTTCATTAAAACTGCACTTGTATACGAATCATTTTCAGTTTGACCCGTTTCATCTGCATCTGGCTGAACGATAATCGCACTGGCTTGACAAAAGTTACCTTGTCCCCAAAATGAGCAATTGGAAACAGAACATTTCACTTCTGGCATAAAACCCCCTCCTTATACATTAGTTTGGAATTTTACGTCCATTTCATGTGTAGAAGGAGTTTCCTTTTCTCGTTATTTCTTCGTTTGCTCAAGCCATGCTTTTAATTTGTCTTCCGGTTGTTCACCACTAATACGGCTTACTTCTTTGCCATCTTTGAAATGAATAATTGTTGGAGTTCCTTTAATTTTATATTCATCCCAAGGAGCATCTAGTTTTTCAATATCCATAACTTTCATATCAACGTTCAAGTCTTTAGCCATTGGTACTACGACAGGAGATAGCTTTTGACAATGAACGCAAGATGTTTGATAAAAGTATACTGTTTCTTCTTTTTTCTCTTTTAAATTCTTTTGAAGATCTGAAAGAGAGATTTTATTTGTATAGTAGTCAGGGCCACTTGTCTTACTATCAGTAGCATTATCAATTTTTTGGCTAGTAGCATTTTTTTCTTCCATTTGTGTGACAGCGAAAATGGCTGCAAACAGGGCGATAATAATACCGCCAAATATAAGCATTTTTTTCATTCTTTCATCTCCTTATTTGTTTTTTATTACAATAAAACTACATACAGCGATTGTAATAAAGCCGATAAGTGCTAAAAACGGGATTGTCACAAAGCCGAACCAGTTTATGTATTCTCCCGTACATGGTACACGGCCGCAAGCCGCCCCTGCAGCTGAAAATGCTGCGACTTTTTGAATTGCATAGTGATATAAAGAAATACAAGCACCAATACTTGCGATTGGTAAAGAATAACTTGCGATGCGATAGTCTTTCTTTGCTACAGCGATACCAAGCCATAAAACGAATGGATACATAAAAATACGTTGATACCAACAAAGGACACAAGGTTCAAATTTCATGATTTCGGAAAAGTATAGACTTCCTAGTGTAGCGATAAAAGAAGCTCCCCACGCGGTAAGTAAAGCATATTCTTGCTTTTTTTCTCGTCCCATATTTTATACCTCTCTTATAATAGTTACATACTAAATTATAGTATGAAGTGGCACAGAAAAGAAAGAAAAAATATGTTTATCAATAAAAGTTTTATAAGGGGAAACTTTTATTGATATCGATATTTAAAAAAGCGCCATCCCCCTGAAGAGAATAGCGCTATATTTTACATTTGAATTTGCTCTACTTCTTCTATATGTGACTTTTGGGATGCGTGGTCAATATATTGAAATAAGAGCTGCAATTGTTTATCAACTTCTGGTAGTTCTTTACTGTATTGATAAGCGTATAAAAAATGTTCAATACGCTTAGAAAATAATTGATCGTTCGTTTGAACCATGAGAACGAGTAATTTATCCCAATTACAGCAATACGTGTAATAGAGAGCTTTATCATAGTCGTTATATGTTTGCACTGTGTACCCTCCTTACCGAGAGTTATATATAGTGTGTGACAAGTAAGGGGAAATACACTTGAAAGAATTTGTTAAGAAAAAAAGCGAATGAAAAGAAAAACGAGGGGTTTCCTCGTTTTTAAGCTTTTGGCATTGGAGTTGGTGTTGGTTTTCCATACCCTTCTTTATACTTATTGTCAATATAGTTGCGAATTTCCAGCGTTGATTTTCCTTTTTGTTTCATCGAAGCAGATTCAACAGCGATTTCTAAGCAATTGACGCAAGTCGTTGCATGGGAATCCCAAACAACTTCACCATTCTTTTTAATTTCACGAATAAAGCAGTTTTTATTATTTTTATGTCCTACACTTTCACCGCAACCGCAGTAACATGGAATCCAATCTAATAGCTCTGCATTTTGTCCAGCGACAGTGTAGATATCTTTCATTTGTGGATCAAGCTTGTCTAGGAAGGTAGGAAGTGTGTCGACTCCTTTTGTTTTTTCTTGAATGTCAGCTTGCTGAGTGTGCGTGGCGTGGTCATGCTCTTCTTTTGATTCAGATGATTTTTTTTCATTTGTACTAGTAGCTCCGCATCCAGCAAGAATTAAACTCAGTACTGCAAGTAAAGAAAATACATATTTCTTCATACGCTTGTCCCCTTTACAAATGTATTAATCAAATTGTATCAGAGATTACGGTGTGTCGGGTGAAGATTTTTTTGACCGATTTTTGAAATGCCATCGTAGTGAATGGAATAGAAATAAAATCGGGATATAAGCGTATACAATATATAAGCCAGCTTGAGAAAGCACTGTATTTAATGTATTGATACTTTCGCGGTTTGTGAAAAATAATGAAGCTATAAAGACGATGGAAATAAAAAATGGTAATGTAAATTTAAATGAAATATGAAAGGAACGCTTCATCGTTTGGCATGATGACCAAATGGTTAAACAAAGGTTTGGCAAAATAATTAAAAACCAAACGAAAATAATAATGTATTCAAAGCGTTGAATGAAAGGGACTTTAATTATTTTTAGCATCGTTAAAGTAGGCCATATAGTACGATTTAGTTGTCCCTCGCTATAATACATAAAGGACACGATGGCTAAAACTACATAAATTAAGGTACTAAAAACAATTCCTGCATGGGCCCATCTTTTTAAAGATTTTCCTTTTTCAATAAATGGATAGAAGATAAGGATTGTTTCAAAACCGAGAAATTCTAATGCGGATTGTTTTGCCGATATAAGTATGTCAAAAGGTGAATGTGTAAAGACGGGTAAAATATTACGGAAATGTGCATATTTCATTGGATAAATTAAAAAGAATATAACGAAAAGAGGGAGAATGACTCCCCAAAAGCATATTCCTGTCACTGAGCGAAATCCACCTTTTATAATGTAGCAAGTCACTAATAAAAACATAAGGGTAAGTTTCCATAATTTAATGGTAGGGAAAATCCAAACTTGTATTACTTCCATATATGTACGAAGAACAGTAAGGCAAAATAATAAGCAATAAAGAGTAAAAATTACAGAAAATATGGATCCAAACCACTTTCCAAAGCTTGTTGTATGAATGCTAATTAAATCTCCGTCTTTTTCAAGCATTTTTAACATACAAAACAGTACAATATGAGTTGCAATCCCGGCAATAATAAGAGAGATCCAAGCATCATAACCTGCATTTTTTAAAATTACACGTTGATATCCGAGAATTCCTATTCCGATTTGAAGAGAATGCAGTAAAATAAATGCAAAATATGGAGAGACTGTTTTTGTTTTATTCATTGTATTCATTGCTTATTTCACCTCACTATTCCCCGATTCCGGATTGAACAATATTAATATCTAAATTTACATCTACAGCTATATTTTGATACATATTTCGAATTTGTTTTATATTCCATTTTCTCGTATGGCTTCTAATTTCATCGCGTATTCCTAAAGGGTCAATTTCCTTTTCTTGAAATTGCTTGATTAACCCTTCACAGTCTTTTTCAACATTTTGCTCAATTTGTTTTTTTATATAATTGATATTTGTTTTTTTTCTTAAATCAATCCAATTAGGAGAGTTTTTAATTAATCCATCTAATTTCAAATTAATTTTTACTTTTGGTATGTCTCCAGTTTGATCTATATCATATTTACTTTTCCCAGCTAAATCTTGTATGACAACCATACCTTTATGTTTATTCTTTTTTATCGCTGCTTCGTAACGTCCATTTTTCGTAGGATTAATAAGTAATTTTGTTAAAACAGAGTGTCTTTTATCTGTATACATGACTACTTTATCGTCTTTTAAAAAAGCAAGTCCTTTAACAACGACAGAATGTTTAGCGTCTGTTTTAATATATGGGACATAGGCATCACATACAGAAGAATAGTAATTATATAAAAAAACGTTCAATGAAGTTTGTGGAATGTTCTCATTTCGTATATTTTGCTCGAGTAAATCAACAATGGATAATGAACCATTCTGTTTTCCATGATTTAAAAGATCTTCGGCTGATCCATCTACAATTGCTAGTTGTACATCACGCCCGATATTTGGGTCACGTTGTAAGTTGGTAATAATTTCTCCCATTCCTCGTTCTCCTAGAGCCTTTCCAAATAAGACGACACGCATTTGACCTACAACAACATTGTGAGGAGATTTCGCATTTAATCGTGAAGCAATAGTTTCAAGTGAACGGGCTGATGTTGATTGGGTTTCTGGTTTAGACTTTACACCATGTGTATACTCTGGAAATAAGATAGTTCCTTGGAATCTTTTGTTTTTTGTGATGTCAAATCCAGCGACATGAATAATACGCTGCGCATCCACTATATACGTTTGTGTACAGCCGGTTTGTAGAAAAAAGAAGATAATGGTAAGGTGCAATAAGAATTTTTTCATTCACCATCACCATCACGTTTTTGCTTCGCTTTGTTTGGATTATAGCGCCATTTAGATTTTGGTCTAAGAAAAGAAGGCCTTTGTGCCGTTTGACTAAATGGTAAGCGGAGAAAACTTTCTGCTGCACCTAAACCACGAAATGGATATAAAGGTAATAAATAAGGTGATCCAAGTGACTTTAATTTAATTAAATGAGCTAAAATAAATACAAATCCGACAATAAGACCTAATCCTCCGAATGCACCGGCTAAAAGAATAAGTGGAAATCGTAACAAACGGATAGTAGAAGACATTTTTACAGTCGGTGTTGTGAAAGATGCAAGGGCAGATAAAGCAACTGCAATTAATAAGATCGTACTCGTTAAAGCAGCTTCAACAGATGCTTGCCCAATTACAATTCCACCAACAATCCCAATCGTTTGTCCGACTTTTGTCGGTAAACGTGCTCCCGCTTCACGCAGCAATTCGATTGTAATTTCTAAAAAAAGTGCTTCTAGAATAGGCGGGAAAGGTACGTTAGCTCTCGAGAAAATAATAGGGCCTAGTAAGTCGGCAGGAATCATTTGATAATGATATGTTAAAGCTGCTGTATAAATGGCAGAGGAAAAAAGAGAAAATATAGCCCCGAAAAAACGAATGATACGAAAGAATGAACCAATCATCCACGGTAAATAATAGTCCTCTGGCGAAATGAAAAAATCTAGTAACGTTGTTGGGCCTGATAAAGCATAGGGAGAGCCATCTGTTAAAATTAAAACTTCCCCGCTAATTAATGCAAATATTGCTCGATCTAATCGTTCTGTAGGTAGTAGAACAGGAAAAGGTGAATTGCTATTATCACTAATAAATTGCTCAATCATAGTCGCATCAAACGGGACATCAAAGTCAATGTCTTCTAGCCGTTGTATTGCGGTGTTGATAAATTGTTCGTTTGTAACTCCTTCTATATAAGCAACTGCTACTTTCGTTTTTGACATAGATCCGACGGTAACTTCTTTAAAAATGAGTTGCTCTGTTACGATATTTCGGCGTAATAAGTGTATATTTGTATCAAGGTTTTCAACGAAACCAACTTTAGGACCAATTACACTATACTCATTTTCTGTGTCATTATATAACCGTTTTCCTAAAACGGTACTCTCTGCACGAATTAAGGCATATTGATCAGGATTCGAATTGCTTTTTAAACGTATTAATATATATCCACCTAATAATTTTTCGCGAATATCATTAATAGAAGGAGAGGTAATGATATCTTCAATAGACACAATATTATATAAATCAGAGATATTTTGAATGTGTTCTGCCTTCTTTTTTATAGGAGTTAAAATAAATTGTTTAATAATAAGTGCTTCCACGACAGATTTATAATAAAACAAGCATAACGTTTCATCTTCAAGTATGTTATAAGAAACAAAGTCGGTAGATTCTTTCATGGTGTATATAAATTCTGGAATAGAACAAATTGTTTTTGTAGTAGTCTTTTTAGATTTTTTAGATGATAAACGAAACATTTTCTCACCCCTAACATATATCATTTACTTGTGTTAGTTTTTGGGAAAGACGGGAATTTATACTTGAAAATTGAAAGTTCATAAAGAAAAGGAAGAGTATTGAAAATCTCTTCCTTTTTGGTGTATTAATTTGTTTTCTTTTCCTTAATCGACTTTACTAATTTGATCATTTCTGCTCGTATATCTTCTTTTTTTACATTTAATTTTTCAGCAATTTGTTTAATATCCATTCCGTCTTTTTTCATTTTTAGTACATCATCAAGGGGGGTATTACTTTTTTGAGAGATGATTGTTAATACTGTGAGCTGACGTAATCCGATATTATATTCTTTCATTTTTTGTTTTAGCCCGTCTGGTGTGGATTTTTGCATATTTGCTAATTCTTGCAGTAGTGCTTTTTTTGTTTCTTTATTCATATGATGCTTTTTCAATTTACTTGGATCTACACCGAAATGCTTTGCTGTTGTCTCCCAAGATTTATTTTGTTTATAGTAAGCTAAAACGTCTTTTATTTCTTTTTTACTCATTTTTGCAATGTGGGCAGCTTTCCAAATTTCATGTTTGTTATAGCCGAGTTTTTCGAGCGACTGCATTTCTGCTTCTGAAATAGGCTTATGATGATGGAATGTTACTTCTTTTTGTGTGGCAGCGGAAGCGGGGAAGATAGATATCCCGCATAATAATGCTACCATAGTCATACTTACTGCGATTTTTTTGTACATATAAACTCCTCCTAGATGGATAATGTGGAAAGCTTTACACATATCATTTCCATAAAATGTGAAAAACTTGTGAGCAAGCTAAGTTTTTTTATTCACAAGATGATGAAATGATATTTTAAAAGTTTTCCAACATAAAACATTGATTAATAGTAAAAAACTAGGGTATAATCGAAATTGAAAATCAATATCAATGCTAAAAATAATCTTATACATATAGATAAAAATAAGGGAGAGAAAAATATGACTACATATACTTCCATCGCAAATGTGATTAAAGAAAGACGTTCTGTTCGTACATTTACAGATAAAGCAGTAGACAAAGAGTTATTAATTGAATTATTAAACGATGCAACGTGGGCACCAAACCATAAGCACCGTGAGCCATGGAATTGTAAATTATACATTGGAGACGGTCGTCAGAAATTAGTAGACGCAGTATTAAATTCTTTCACAGAAGAAGAAAGAGCGAAACGTGGGAAAATTTTATCTGATCGTTTCTTAAGCACACCTGCACAAATCGTTGTATATATAAATGAAGATCCACGTCAAATTCAACGTGATGAAGATTACGCTGCAACATGTGCATTTATGCAAAACTTCCAACTACTTGCTTGGGAACGTGGATTAGGTTGTGTTTGGAAATCAGGCGGATTAAACTACAATCCATTATTTATAGAAGGACTCGGTTTAACAAGAGGTCAACGCATCGTTGGAATTCTTCACCTTGGCTACTTCGATAAAGCGCCAGAAGGAAAAGCTCGTACGCGGATTACGGAGAAGATGGAGATTATTGAGGGTTAATAGATGAGACATTCTCGTTTTTTATGAGGGTGTCTTTTTATTATGCAATCAATCCTCATGAAAGCTTGTTCTCAATCATACACTTTCTTAAGGGAAAGTGTAAGGAGGGAAAATAATGAGAGCAAGTGACGATAAAGCACTGCAATATGCGATTGCGGAAATTACGGAAATTGCGACTGGATTTGGGCTTGATTTTTATCCGATGCGTTATGAAATATGTCCAGCAGAAATTATTTATACATTTGGTGCATATGGAATGCCAACGCGGTTTTCACATTGGAGTTTTGGAAAACAGTTTTTCAGAATGAAATTACAATACGATTTAGGACTTAGTAAAATATACGAACTCGTTATTAACTCTGATCCATGTTATGCCTTTTTATTAGATACGAACTCGTTAATTCAAAATAAATTAATTGTAGCGCACGTGTTAGCGCACTGTGATTTCTTTAAAAATAATGTTCGTTTTTCAAATACGAAGCGAGATATGGTAGAAAGTATGTCGGCAACAGCTGAACGGGTGAAAGCATATGAGCATAAGTATGGAAAAGAAGAGGTAGAAACATTTTTAGATGCCGTACTTGCCATTCAAGAACATATTGATCCGTCACTCATGCGCCCAAAACTTGCGTGGAGTATTGATGATTTAGAAGAAGAAGTAGAAAAGAAAAAGGTATCACAATACGATGATTTATGGAATTTAGATGATCGCAATAAAAAGAGGGAACGTTCCAATGTGCGTAAAAAGAAGAAAATCCCACCACAACCAGAGAAAGATTTACTTCTCTTTATTGAAGAATATAGCCGTGAGCTAGAAGATTGGCAGCGGGACATATTAACGATGATGCGTGAAGAAATGTTATATTTCTGGCCGCAGCTTGAAACGAAAATTATGAACGAAGGCTGGGCTTCGTATTGGCATCAACGCATACTTCGTGAAATGGACTTAACATCTGATGAAGCAATCGAATTTGCGAAATTAAATGCAGGTGTCGTTCAGCCATCAAAAACAAGCATTAACCCATACTACCTCGGTATTAAAATGTTTGAAGATATTGAGGAGCGCTACAACAACCCGACAGAAGAAATGAAGCGACGAGGCGTCAAACCAGGATCTGGTCGAGACAAAATCTTTGAAGTACGCGAAATCGAATGGGATGTATCTTTCTTAAGAAACTACTTAAACAAAGATCTCGTAATGAGAGAAGATATGTACTTATTCCAGCGCCAAGGAAAAGAATATAAAGTAATAGATAAAGAGTGGGAACATGTGCGTGACCAGCTCGTAAATATGCGTACAAATGGTGGCTTCCCGTACTTAGTAGTAGAAGATGGAGATTACTTAAAGAACGGAGAATTATACATTAAACATAGTTACGAAGGAATCGAGCTTGATTTAAAATACTTAGAAAAGGTATTACCATATCTGCATCAGCTGTGGGGAAGAACGGTGCATATGGAGTCGATCGTGGAGAGTAAGGGTGTTGTGTTTTCTTATGATGGGAAGATGGTGCATCGGAAGTATGTGTGATGGAAAGAACGGACATAGAATGCTATGTTCGTTCTTTTTTATTTGAAACAAGGTCAAATATGCTATTCTTGAAAAAAGGGAGTTACATAGAGAAATGGAGCGATTCAAATGAGCAAAGTAGGGGTATGCAAGGTGGATATTACGCCGCCTATAGGTATTGATTTTGTCGGATACCATAGAGAGACAGGAATAAATAATATTGAAGAACGTATTTATGGAACGGTTTTTGTATTTGAAAAAGATGAAATGAAAACTGTGTTTATAAGTATTGATAATATTGGAATGTTAATAGAAGATACGAATATGATTCGTGAGCGAGTAGCAAGAGAACTTCATGTTCCATTTGAGCAAATAACAGTTGTTTATACACATACCCACTCTGGTCCAGAAACGGTCGGTGATAATCCGCTCGTACAGTCGTATAAAACGATTTTAGTAAATAATGTAGTACACGGTGCTGTTACTGCGAATAAAAACTTGAAGCGATGCGAAGTAGGCTGGGGTGTTACGACAGGTGATATTGGGGTCAACCGAAGAGAGCGAACATCTGATGGAAGAGCAAAGATGGGCACAAATATAGATGGTGTTGTAGATAAACGAATTGGTATGTTAGCAATAAGAGATGCTGAAACGAAGAAGTTATCTGGAATTGTAGTGTTTTGTACGGCGCATCCGAATGTTTTAAAAGGTGATAGTGATATATTATCAGCGGATTATCCAGGGATGACGAGAGAGATTCTTGAGAAAATTGTAAACTGTCCTGTTATGATTGTGCAAGGTGCTGCTGGAAATGTGAATGCGAAGTATCGCGGTTCTAGGGAAGCATTAACACAAATGGCTTACATGCTTAGTGGACATGTATTAACGATGTTACCGACAGTTACATATAGTCCAATTGTAAATGTAAGAACGATTTCGAGTATGGTGCAAATGAAATTGAAGGATATCCCTGAAATTGATGAGATACGAAGCATGGCACAATTAGCTGAGAAGCAGTGGGGCGTGAATACGGATGAATGGCTTACTATCGTTTTAGAGAAATATAAGCAAGGTATTCGGCAGTTAACTATTGATTTAGAAGTGCAACTGTTTCAAGTTAATGATGGTATGTTCTCAGGTATACCAATGGAACCTTTTTCAGAAACGGCATTAGAAGTGAAAGATTGTCTTCAAAATGAATTAGCTTTCTTTGGTGGATATATGAATGGATATATTGGTTATTTACCAACGAAGGAAGAATTCTCATATGGTGGGTATGAAGTGGAATTAAGCCCTGTTGTGTATGGACCGGTTACGAATTTATTGATGCCACCGGAGGAGAATACTGCGAAGTTGGTTGTGAAGAGAGTTATGGAATTATATAACGCGTAAAAAATATATTCAGTAGAATAAAATTTAAAGAAATTAATGATTTTTAATACAGCTATAGAAAAACGAATCCATTTTGAAGAAGATGAATCAAAATGGATTCGTTTTTTGTTTACCAGACAGGTCGTATATTTGATGATAATTTCTCTGTATTTTCTTTAGTAACGAATGTTGTTAAATCTTCTTTTAGCATTTGCATTCGTTCTGTACCTATGTTTTCAATCCATCGCTGCTCTATTTCAGCTACTATTTCTTCTTTAGCTTTCATTACTGCTAAACCACGTTCGGTTAAAACAATGATTTTACCCCTTTTATCAGTAGGATGTGTTTTGCGTGTAACGTAGCCATTACTCTCAAGAGAATCCACCATTTTACTTATAGCTTGTTTGGAAATCCCTAAATACTCAGCTAGCTCTATACCAGTTGCCCCATTAGGAAGGATGCGTTTGAACATAAAACCATGTGCTGGCCTAATATCTTCAAATCCTAATTCACTTAATTTGTCATGTAGCTCAGTAATTAATGTGCTAAATGATAATGATAAAAGCGATGTAAGATCTAACTTATTAAATGTTTGATCCATATATATAACCTCCGTACTTGTAGTCAATTAAGTTGACTATATGTAATACTTATTGTACTATACACAATATAGTCAATCAAATTGACTATATTGTGTTGGTAGAACAAATAATGATTTATATAATATAGAATCAATGGAGGTTTCACATGGTTAATATTGTAAAAGTTAGAGGGAGTGTCTTTGCACCATATGCATTGCTGGAACCTATTAAGGATCCTGCAACAGGAAGATCGTTTGAATATGCTGGAGATGCACGTGAGTTTACACCATACGCGGTGAACGCAAAGTGTTCAAGATTAGAACAAGAAGTGAATATTGATTTTTATAAAAGAGAAATTTTCACATATGCAGATGCTTGTATCGTCACAGTGAAGATTACAAATCCAGATGGCTCAACCGAGTATCAAAAAGGAGAAACAAGTACAGAAAACATTGTATGTACTAATATCGTATGGGAAGAGGATGAAGTTTCATTTGAAATGAGAGCAAGTGCCAGTAATCCGTTAAATGCGGCAGCACCTGCAGCTGATTATTTGTTGGCTATACGAGTTAATAAAAATGGTACTGTGCATGTTGAAGGTGTACATGATGGTTTCCCTTGCTATGAATTTTATAAACAAGTAGATTTTGGTTCGTTTGAATTAATATATACACATGATTTTAGGGAAACAAATGATACTCCAGCAGCACTAGCTGGAGAGATGGAATATAGCTTTAAAATGACAGTCTAAACGTAAATATAGCACTATTTTTTAGAAGGAAGTAGAAAAGTAAAAGAGAAATCTATTGGTTTTAGGATTGAAATTATGGTTTGTTTTATTCAATAGTATTCAGTATCTAAAATAAAATTATAGAGGTGTTTCTTATGACTAATATCGTAAAAATTAGAGCCAGTGTCTTTATTCCAATTTCTTGGACAGAAGCTAAGAAGGATATGGAAACAGGAAAAGTAATTCAATTCGAAGGTGATTCGCGTGAATTTACACCACATGCGGTAAATACGATGCGCTCTAGAGTTGAGCAAGAGGTAGTAGTTGATTTCTATAAAGAAGAAGTGTTTTCATATGCGAACACGGGTATTACGACCGAGAAGGTTACAAGTCCAGATGGTTCTGTGAGTAAAAGAACAGGGAAAGCAAGTACAGAAAATATTGTGTGTACTAATATCACATGGAATTCTGACGGTGTGCACTTCAAAATGAGTGCGAGTGCAAGTAATCCATTAAATGTATATGCACCTCCTGTGGATTATGTATTACATGTATGTGTGAAAAAGGACGGCAGTATTGATGTTCAAGGAGAGCATGATGGTTTCCCTTGTTTTGAATTTTATAAGCAAGTAGATTTCGGTTCATTTGAAAAAATATATACACATGATTTTAGAGAAACTGGTGATACAGCGGCAGCGCTAGGCGGGAACATGGATTATAGTTTTACAAAGAGATTATAGAAAGTATGACAATGGAATGATGGATTGCTTCATTCGTAAAGAACTTGGAGATGTCTAAGTTCTTTTTTATTTGTTTCAAATTTGTGAAAGAAAGACATATTGATTGAAATTAAATTTTTTATAATTTATCATATACCCATACAGGTATAGGTTTTGTGTGTGTGATACATGAGAAAATTCAATAATAAATAATATGGAGGTTTGAAATATGTCTAGAAAAATTATAGTAGTAGGCGGAGTTGCCGGCGGGGCCTCAGTAGCTGCAAGGCTTCGTCGTTTAAGTGAAGAAGATGAAATTATTATGGTGGAGCGCGGTGAGTATATTTCATTTGCGAATTGTGGATTACCATACTATATTGGCGATGTTATTACAGAAAGACAAAAGTTATTAGTACAAACTGTTGAAAAGATGTCTAAGCGTTTTAATTTAGATATACGTGTATTGAGTGAAGTAGTAAAGATTAATAAAGAAGAGAAAACAATTACGATAAATAATGTAACAACAAATGAAACATATAACGAGGAATATGATGTGTTAATTCTGTCACCAGGAGCAAAACCAATTGTTCCACCTATTCCAGGTATTGAAGAAGCGAAGGCGTTATTTACGTTAAGAAATGTACCTGATACAGATCGTATTAAAGCATACGTTGATGAGCAGAAACCACGTCATGCGACGGTTATTGGTGGCGGATTTATTGGCGTGGAGATGGTTGAAAATTTAAGAGAACGTGGAATTGATGTTACTCTTGTAGAGATGGCAAATCAAGTAATGCCACCAATCGATTATGAAATGGCAGCATATGTGCATGAGCATATGAAAAATCACGATGTTGAGCTTGTTTTTGAAGATGGTGTAGATGCATTAGAAGAGAGCGGGAATGTTGTACGTTTAAAAAGTGGCTCAATTATAGAGACAGATATGATTATTTTAGCAATTGGTGTACAACCAGAGAGTAGTTTAGCGAAGGATGCAGGATTAGCATTAGGAGTTAGAGGGACGATAAAAGTAAATGAGAAATTTCAAACATCGGATCCACATGTATATGCAATTGGTGATGCGATTGAAGTGAAAGATTTTGTTACAGAAACAGAAACGATGATTCCTTTAGCGTGGCCAGCTAATCGTCAAGGTCGCATGTTAGCAGATATTATTCATGGTTATACGGATTCTTTATATAAAGGTACGATGGGAACTTCTGTAGCTAAAGTTTTTGATTTAACAGTTGCTTCGACGGGAGTAAATGAGAAAATATTAAAACGATTAAATATACCCTATGAGGTAGTACATGTACAGGCAAATTCGCATGCGGGATACTATCCGAATGCTACGCCAGTGCTAATAAAATTAATTTTTAATAAAGATAGTGGAAAAATTTATGGAGCGCAGGCGTTAGGACGTGACGGCGTAGATAAGCGTATCGATGTTATCGCAACGGCTATAAAAGCAAACTTAACGGTAATTGATTTGCCAGATTTAGAATTATCATATGCCCCGCCTTATTCTTCTGCAAAAGACCCAGTAAACATGGTGGGGTATGCAGCAAGTAATATAGTAGATGGTTTTGTGGAAACAGTACAATGGCATGAGATAGATCGTATTGTTGAAAATGGTGGATATCTTATTGATGTTCGAGAGCCTAATGAACTAAAACAAGGAATGATTAAAGGTTCTATTAATATTCCGTTAGATGAATTACGTGATCGTTTGGATGAAGTGCCAGTGGGGAAAGAAATATATATTACTTGTCAACTCGGTATGAGAGGGTATGTTGCAGCACGCATGTTAATGGAAAAAGGATACAAGGTAAAGAATGTAGATGGTGGTTTTAAATTGTATGGAACGGTAGTACCAGAACGTGTTGTATATTGATATTTTTTCATCTTCCACTTCAAAATTTGGTGGAAGATGAAAGCCTATAGATTAAGGTTTCGCTTTGTGTTTTGTGAATGAATAAGGTGAAAATTAAAAATAGGGGTTTACAAAATACCCTGCAGGGTATAATATATTGTCATAGGTTATAAATAGTGACATAATGGTAATGAGGTGATTATACAATGGAATATAATCAAGACATGAAAAATAGATTAAAGCGTATTGAAGGGCAAGTTCGTGGTGTGCTTCGTATGATGGAAGAAGGAAAAGATTGCCGAGAGGTTATTACACAGTTAACCGCATCTCGTTCTGCACTGGATCGTACAATTGGCCTCGTTGTTGGAACAAATTTAGAGCAATGTTTACGTGAACAGTTTGAAAGTGGTAATGGTTCAAATGAAGAATTAATTAAAGAAGCTGTTCAATTACTTGTAAAAAGCCGATAATCTGTCAAACGTAAGTGTTGACAGATTTTCAAAAACATTTTAATATACCCATACAGGTATATGTATATAAATTATGGAGGAATCGACTGTGAGTATAAAAGTGGATATGAGTTTAGATTGTAAAGGGTTGGCTTGTCCGATGCCGATTGTGAAGACGAAGAAGGCGATAGAAGGATTGGCATCAGGACAAGTGATTGAAATTAAGGCAACAGATAAAGGATCTACAGTAGATATACAAAGCTGGGCAAATAAAGTAGGGCATCAATATATCGGGACGAAACAAGAGGGCGATGTTTTGATGCATTACGTTAGGAAAGCGCATGAGCATGAAGTGAATGAAGTAGCGAAGTATCCTCTTACAATTACGAATACGGAGTTGGAAGAGATATTATTAAGTGATGAAGAGTGTATTGTATTGGATGTTCGAGAAGCAGCGGAATTCGCTTTTGGTCATATTCCATCGGCCATTTCGGTGCCGTTAGGAGAGTTAGACAGTACAGCTTTAGATCAGACGAAGCAAATTTATGTTGTTTGCCGAACTGGTAACCGTAGTGATGTTGCTTGCCATATGTTGAAAGAGAAAGGTTATACAAATGTGAAAAATGTCATTCCAGGTATGTTAGAGTGGCAAGGGAATATAAAGAATTAAATTTTTTTAAATGTAAATATACCGTAGGGGGTAAAAAGATGAGTGTTAAATCATTACAAGCAAAAGATGTTGCAGAGAAAGTTTTATTCGGAGAGTTGTTTATTTTAGATGTTCGTAATGAGAAGGATTATGAAGATTGGAAAATTGAAGGGAAAGAAGTTACTTCAATGAATGTGCCGTACTTTGATTTATTAGAGGGTGTAGATCATATTATAAGTGAATTACCTAAAGATAAAGATGTTTTAGTAGTATGCGCAAAAGAAGGATCTTCTATATTTGTAGCAGAGCAATTAACAGAGGCTGGATTAGAAAATATTTATTATTTAGCTGGTGGTATGAAGGCATGGAGTGAATATGTAAAGCCTATAAAAGTTGGAGATTTAAAAAATGGCGGAAGTATGTATCAGTTTAACCGTCTTGGAAAAGGCTGTTTATCTTATATGGTCGTTTCAAACGGTGAAGCAGCAGTTATTGATGCAGTAAGAACAGTTGAAGCATATGAAGAATTTGCGAAAGAGCATGATGTTACGATTACGAATGTAATGGATACGCATTTACATGCAGACCATATTTCTGGAGGACGTAAGTTAGCGGAAAAAGTAGGGGGTACGTATTGGTTACCGCCAAAAGATGCGGAGGAAGTTGTTTTCGCATACGAACCACTTGTAGAAGGATCTGTTATTACGGTGGGGGGTACTAAAATTGAAATTGACGCATTATACTCACCGGGGCATACGATTGGAAGTACATCATTTATTGTAGACGATTCCTATTTATTATCGGGCGATATTTTATTTGTAGATTCAATCGGGCGCCCAGATCTTGCTGGGAAGGCTGAAGATTGGGTGAGTGATTTACGAAATACGTTATATACACTTTATAAGGAGCTGTCTCAAGATTTAATTGTTTTACCAGCTCATTATTCAAAAATAAGTGAAATGGATGAAAGAGGTATTGTGAGTGCAAACTTACAAGATCTATTTAAAGAGAATATAGGATTAAATATTATAGATGAGGCAGAGTTCCGTAAAAATGTAACAGAGAACTTACCGCCTCAGCCAAATGCGTATGAAGAAATCCGTCAAACAAATATGGGGAAAATTCATCCGAGTGTGGATGAAGAGCGTGAAATGGAGATTGGTCCAAATCGTTGTGCAGTGCACGATTCATTATAAAATAAAGCTTTAATCGACTATAGCTTAATGTTTTTACAGATGAGTTTTGAGATGGAGTATGACTACCCGCAAATAACGGGATAAAAATAAAAAACTGGAGGAATAGATGATGAATGTAAAACAAGTATTAGATGCGAAAGATTTAGCATGTCCAATGCCGATTGTAAGAACGAAGAGAGCGATGGATACGTTACAAACGGGAGAAGTGTTAGAAGTACAGGTAACTGATAAAGGATCAGTTAAGGATATTCCAGCATGGGCAAATAAAAGTGGCCATGACATATTAAAGCATGAAGAAGAAGGCGATGTGCTGAAGTTTTGGATTAAGAAGGCGTAGGAAAAAATAATGTTATAAATGCAGAGAGGTTGGTTATATGAACACAATATTAAGTACGCTTTTCATTGTACTTGCTGCATGGTTTGTTATTTCTCGCTTTTCACCTGTGAAAGGTGTCCGAAATATAAATGGAAAAGAATTAAAAAGTATCGTGGGGAAAAAGGGGAAGTACTTTATCGATGTTCGTACAGTAGGTGAATATAGAGGGAATCATATGAAAGAATTTCAAAATATCCCGCTAAATGAGCTAGCTAGCAAGGCGAATCAATTAGATAAGAATAAGGAAGTAATCGTTATTTGTCAGAGCGGGATGAGAAGTAAGCAGGCTGCAAAAGTATTAAAAAAATTAGGATTTCAGCACATTATAAACGTTTCAGGTGGTATGAATGGTTTGTGAGGAGGGAATTTAAAATGAAAGAAATGACTGCGAAAGAAGTAGAGGAAAGATTGTTATGTAAAGAAGCAGTAAATATTGTGGATGTACGTGAAGTGGAAGAAGTGGCGGAAGGGAAAATTCCAGAAGCATGTAATATTCCGCTAAGGCTATTAGAGTTTCGTATGCATGAACTAGACAAGAACAAGGAATATATTATCGTTTGCCGTTCAGGCGGGAGAAGTGCAAGAGCTGTTCAGTTTTTAGAAAGTTACGGTTTTCGAGTAATTAATATGGTAGATGGTATGTTAGCTTGGGAAGGTCAAGTAGAATAGGGCGAAACGATTTTTTATAAAAATAAAAATACCCATATGGGTAATCGGAGGGAGAACAACATGGAACAACAGAAGAAAACAACAATCGTTTTGTTTAGTGGAGATTATGATAAAGCGATGGCTGCTTATATTATTGCAAATGGTGCAGCGGCGTATGATCAAGAGGTGACTATTTTTCATACTTTCTGGGGATTAAATGCTTTAAGGAAAGATGAACCTGTGAAGGTAAAGAAAACTTTCATAGAAAAAGTATTTGGAAAAATGATGCCGCGCGGTGCGGATAAGATGGGATTATCAAAAATGAATTTTGCTGGTATGGGACCAAAGATGATTAAAGGTATTATGAAAAAACATAATGCGATGCCTTTACCAGATTTAATTGATTTGGCGAAAGAACAGGGGATTAAACTTGTAGCTTGTCAAATGACAGTAGATTTATTAGGGTTAAAAGAGGAAGAGATTATGGAAGGGGTAGAGTTTGCAGGAGTAGGAGCATATTTAGCAGATGCTTCGGATGGGAATGTGAACTTATTCATTTAAATCACCTTCTCTTTAGAAGGCAGGGGATATAAGGTGAGTTTAGTCGTATTACTTTTTATAATTGGATTTATAGGTTCGTTCATATCAGGAATGGTTGGGATTGGCGGTGCGATTATTAATTATCCGATGATCTTATACATTCCGGTGTTGCTAGGATTTACTGGCTATACGTCACATGAAGTGAGTGGTATTACAGCGGTGCAAGTATTCTTTGCAACTTTTGCAGGGGCATGGGCCTATCGGAAAAGTAATGATATGGATAAAACGTTAGTTATGTATATGGGAGCTAGTATATTAATAGGAAGTTTCATAGGGAGTTTTGGTGCTAACGTATTAGAGGAACATACGGTCAATGTTGTTTATGCAGCATTAGCCACAATTGCTGCTATTATGATGTTCGTACCGAAACGAAATAATGGCGATAAAGTGAAATATAATAAATGGTTAGCAAGTTTGCTAGCATTTATTGTAGGCGGAGCCTCAGGTATTATAGGTGCTGGAGGTTCGTTCCTTTTAGTTCCGATTATGCTAGTTATTTTAAAATTGCCGATACGTACAACAATAGCAACATCTATCGCTATTACGTTTATTTCCTCAGTAGGGATTACAACTGGAAAAGTGATAACTGGACAAGTAGTTGTAATTCCAGCTCTTATTATTGCGATTGCAAGTATCTTTGCAGCGCCGCTGGGAGCGCGAGTAGGGAAGAGGATCAATCAAAAAGCACTACAATATATGTTATCGATTTTGATTGTAGGTACTGCTGTTAAGATGTGGATTGATATGTTATCGAAATAAAAGGATGGCGCTGCTTGCAGCCCATCCTTTTATTTATCCTGCTATTAGAAGGCAGGTTGATTATGCCCAAATAACTTTCATTAAGTTTTTATATTCGTCATTTGCTAATTTATATAGCATTCTCGTATGTTCAAAGACAAGTGCTGGATTAAAGTTTGGTTCTGAGAATGCAAGAGATGCTGAAATATCAATTGCATTTTGCTTGTTTAGCGTGAACTTTGCGAATCGATAAGATGTGTTTAGTTCATTAATAACGTGCAAAATATCATTTGTTGATGCTTCATTAGGTACGTGAGCAACATTGAAGCAGTATATATCTACAGTAGGATGTTCGTTTTGGAAAGCAGCGATAAGTTGAATTTTTGCTCCAGCTTCTGTCTCTAGCCCTACTGAAAAATGAACAGAACCATCATTTTCATCTATATTTTCTTCCATGTATATATCGTTTGATTTTAAGTAGTCTTTAAAATCTGAGATGTTATGTTTTACTGCAGCTTTCATAAGTATGAGCCCCCTGATAATTGGAATAGATTGCTACTATTTATTATAATTTAAAAATATTAAAAAAGATAGTTAGAAAGTTCTGATTTTTAATCATGGAGAAATAAAAAGAAGCAGTACTCTACCTCCATAGAGAACTGCTTCTTTTTTATTCATTGTCGTTAGACGATGTTTCTGTGTTTTCACTGCTATTTTTATTCTTATTTTTCACTTCATTGTTACTTGATTCGCGTTCACTTGAATTTACAGACTTAGATTCTTTTGTTTTCTCTGTGCTTGTTTTTTTCGAATCAGAGTCTGTTTTTGTATATGCAGGTAATCCAAGGTGAGCACGAAGTTCATTCGTAACATTTGCTAATTCTTTTTTATCTGGATTGTAGTAATACGTTCGGCCGCCACCAGCAGATTTGCTACATGTATCATCACCTTTTTCCATATAGCAGTCTTCACCTTGAATTTGTAATTTCTCAATTTCTGAATCCGATCCATACTTATAGAATGAAAGCATATCATCGAATGTTAAGTTTGTAACGAATTGTCCGTTAATATCATCAATGATGTTACCAACTTTTGTTACAGATCCAACACTTGTTAGTTTCTTTAAAATCGCTTCAATAACGAGTTGTTGACGTTGTCCACGCATTGCATCACTATCGATGTGGCGCGTTCTAGCAAGAGCAAGAGCTTCTTCACTATTTAGCTTTTGAACACCTTTTTTCAGATGAATTGCATCAGCATTATCATTACTATCTTGTTCAGTAAATTCAACTGGTACATCGACTTCAATCCCGCCTAAATCATCGACAATTTTCATAAATGATTTGAAATTAAACTTTACAAAGTAATCGACAGGAACATTCATTAGTTTTTCAACTGCATCGATACTTGCTTGTGGTCCACCATCTTTTCCGTTTTTAGTAGAACCGTATGCATGAGCGTGTGTAATTTTATCTTTTTTCTTTTCCACTGGAATATAAGTATATGTATCACGTGGAATACTTAATAGTTTTACAGTTTTGCTATCTTTATTAAACGTTGCAAGTAATAGTGCATCCGTTCTTATAGCTTCCCCATATTCTTTCCCACGGACATCGCTTTCATCAACACCCATGACTAAGACAGAGACATTGTTCGTAATAGGTTTTACAGCTTTGTCACGTAAATCAGATTTATCACCGCGCGCTAAATCATGTGCGGCATTTCGAACAGCAGAAGATGCTTTATTTACTAAAAACCAAGTATAACCGCCACCTATTATTAAAAAGAATAGAATAACGCTTATAATAATTTTTGTTTTTTTCTTACCTTTTTTCGGTTTACTGCGTGTATTTTCTTGCAAAGATGGGTTTTGCTCCATTTCTTGTACTCCTTCATTTGAATTGAAATACGACACTCATATCCACTTATTATAATGAAATTTGACGAAAAAAAACATTACAAATCATTTACATTTCGTAAAAATTCAATATATTTATAAAAAGTCAGATTTTTTATATTTTATTTTTGAGATGTAGAATAAGTATAAGTTGTTTTAGTGGAAATGAAAATATGTATTATGAGAAAGTAATAGAGAAGTAAGATTTGTTGAAATATAGCCATGAAGAAATGAGTAGGTTTAATTATTTCTTCTATATAATAAAGAAGAAATTTACGGATAAAGGAGCGGACATAATGGATCATACATCATTCCGAGCAATCGTTGTGAACGAAACAGAAAGTAAGCAGTTTGTAAGAAACGTTGTAGAGAGAGAAGTAAGTAGTTTACCTGAGGGAGACGTGTTAATACAGGTTCATTATTCTTCATTAAATTATAAAGATGCTCTTTCAGCCACAGGTAATAAAGGGGTTACGAGAACATATCCTCATACGCCAGGAATTGATGCAGCAGGAGAAGTTGTGAGTAGTGAAGATGAAACCATTAAAGTAGGAGATCAAGTCATTGTAACGGGATATGATTTAGGCATGAATACTTCTGGTGGTTTCGGAGAATATATTCGCGTGCCATCGTCTTGGGTCATTCCTTTACCAGAGGGAATGTCATTAAAGGAAAGTATGATGTACGGGACAGCAGGTTTTACAGCTGCTTTATCGGTATATAAGCTTATCGGAGCAGGTATAACGCCTAGTATGGGCGATGTTTTAGTAACGGGTGCTACAGGAGGCGTAGGGAGTGTAGCGGTTAGTATTTTAAGTAAGTTAGGGTTTAATGTAGTAGGAGCGACAGGGAAAATGGAAGAGCAAGAGATGCTACTACGTTTAGGAGTGAAAAAAGTGGTTCATCGCGCGGAATTGAATGATGAATCCGGAAGACCAATGCTTAAAGGAATATACGCCGGGGTTATCGATACTGTAGGCGGACATATGTTAGAAACAGCTTTAAAAACGGTAAAGTATGGCGGTTGTGTAACGACATGCGGTAATGTGGCAGGCCAGGAATTACAAACAACGGTATATCCGTTTATTTTGCGAGGTATAAGCCTTTTAGGAATCGATTCTGTGCAATGCCCAGTGGATGTGAGAAGAGATGTATGGACGCTCTTAGCAAGTGAATGGAAAAATAAAGAGCTACTATCTTATACAGAAGAATGTACATTAGAAGCGTTAGATGAGAAGTTTACATTTATATTGCAAGGAAAGTTAAAAGGAAGAACAGTTATAAATATGAAATGAAAAAAGAGACGCTTACATTAGCGTCTCTTTCCTATTATAACGATTGTTTTAAATTAACTTTACCTTGTTCACCTAAAACACCGTCAGCAATATTTACAGCGTGATCACCGATACGCTCTAAGTTACTTACCATATCAACGAAGATGATACTTGCATCGCCTGAACAGCTACGTTCGTTTAGACGTATTACGTGACGTTTGCGAAGAACACGTTCCATTTGGTCAATTTTACGTTCTTTTGCAATAACAGTTTGAGCTAGTTCAGTATCGAAGTTTGTTAAAGCTTCAATTGCGTCTTGTAATGTTGAAATTGTTAATTCAAGCATTTCATTTAATTCAGCTAGTGCCTCATCCGATAGTGACACACGGTTTGAAATTTGGAAATCTACAAGTTCTACAAGGTTTTCTACATGATCACCGACACGTTCAATATCTCCAACAACACCAGCTAAAACGGAATGTTTTTCAGAATCCGTAGGTGAAAGTGGCTTTTCTGATAGTAAAACTAAATACTCGGTAATTTTTTTATCTAAATTGTTAATAGCGCCTTCTAATTGAGTAGCCATATTCGCATGTTTTTTGTCTTGTGTATTTAAAAATTGATTTGCTTCTTTTAATCCATGTAATGAAAACTCAGCCATACGAATAATTTCTTTTTGGGCTTCTGTTAAAGCAATAGCTGGAGATTGTTCAATAAAGATTGGATTTAAATGTTGCGGTTTGAAATCAATAGCAGCATCTTCACCACGAATAATTTTTGTTACAATCCAGGCTAATACTGCAATGAATGGGAACTGAATGATTGTATTCGTTACGTTAAATGTTCCATGTGCGAATGCAATTGTCATTTCTGGATTTAAATTTAATGACGTTTGGAAATATTGAATTAAACTTGTAAATGGTATTAATATAATCGTAAAGATAATGGTACCGATTATATTAAAGATAACGTGAACTAATGCTGCACGTCTTGCTGCAATTGAAGTACCGATTGCTGCTAATACTGCTGTAATTGTCGTACCGATGTTGTCACCGAACAATACAGGAAGGGCAGCTTGTAAATCGATTGCACCTTGACCGAATAATTCTTGTAAAATACCGATTGTTGCGCTTGAGCTTTGCACAATTAAAGTGAAGACTGTACCGACAATAATTCCTAAAATTGGATTATCACTCATGCTAATCATTAAATCTTGGAATGACTCTAAAGAACGAAGAGGTTTCATACCTGCGCTCATTAATTCTAAACCGAAGAATAACATACCAAAACCGAATACAACTTGACCTACAGAATGTACTTTTTTATTTTTAAAGAAGAATAGTAAAATCGCTCCAACGGCCATAACTGGGAGAGCGTATTCTCCGATTTTAATTCCGATAATAAATGCAGTAACTGTCGTACCGATGTTCGCACCCATAATAACACCGATTGCTTGTCTTAATGTCATAAATCCAGCACTTACAAGTCCGACTGTTAAAGCTGTTGTTCCTGAACTTGATTGGATTAATACAGTAACTAACATACCTGCTAGTACACCCATCAATGGGTTTGTTGTAAAACGATCTAGAATATCGCGAAGACGATCTCCAGCTGCTTGTTGCAGTCCATCGCCCATGTATTTAATCCCGAATAAGAAAATACCTAATCCACCAATGAACTGGAAGATCATATCTTGAACATTGTATTCCACGCATTCCACTCCTTAAATTTCATGTACGATGTAATTATTAACTGAACCTTGAGTAACTGTAAACGGTTTATTAGTAAAATTTACACTAAATTTACAAAGGGGTGAAAAGTTTACAATTCTTTAAAGAAACAGCTGGATTTAATTGGTTTTAGTCCTCTATAAAAGAGCTTTTTGTAAAGAAATCACACTCTTTAGAATAGTATTTTTCATTTGTATATCAAGGAAAGCGTCTGTGAGTTCATCGTATATTTTTTGATGAAAGTTAAAAAAATATGTAGGGAAATGCATGTAGTTTTATAACAACAAAATGAGGGAGAACCATTCTTTTAAAACAATAAAAAAGCTACTGAATTATCCAGCAGCTTTTTCTGTGTTTTTATTTCCATGCTTTTGTTTTCTTACATTTGTAATATAAATGAACAAGAAAGCAATAAGTAATAAAGAGGAATAACGATATACAGTTGCGTAGTTTGTAAAATGTGCAATGAATCCAAAGATAATCGCACCAGCACCAATTCCAAGGTCAAATGCTGAGAAGAATGTAGCTGTTGCGACTCCTCGTCGGTGCGGTGCTACTCGGTCGATCATCCATGCTTGTAATGCCGGTTGAATCGCTCCAAAACCACTTCCGTAGCATGCTGCTGCAATAATTAAACTTGGAATTGTAGTCGTATACGATAATAAAATAATACCTGTAAACGTAATAATAACTCCTGGAACAATAACGAATGCATGACCTTTCGAATCATATAACTTCCCAGAAAACGGACGTGTGACAGCGATCGCAAGTGCATTAAATAAGAAGAAAAGGCTAATATCAGCAATTCCGACTTCCGTAGCAAATAACGTAATAAAACTTCCGATTCCTCCGTACATTAATGTAATACATAATATTAATAATGAAGGAAGTAAAGCTTTTCGCTCAATAAATCCATCGAGAAAGGTACCAGATGTTTGCAGTGGTGATTGTGGCGATTTTTTGATTTGAAGTAGTTTCGTTAATATTAATGAAACAATTGTACAGGAAAGTGCACATAAAAAAAGAATCGTGAAGTTATATTTTTGCATAAGCCAAAGTCCGATAAGTGGACCGAGCGCCATTGCAATTGTTCCAGAAAGACCGAAATATCCCATGCCTTCACCGCGGCGTGCTTGCGGAATTAAATCTGAAACGACAGTCCCATATGTAGTCGTTGTAATACCAAAACCAGCCCCGTGTAAAATTCGAACGGCAAGCAATAGGAAAACAGTTGAAGCGAAAAGATAACTACCCATAGCGAGTAAACAAATAGCGGTACCGATCATTAAAATGATTTTTTTGCTGAATTTTTGCAGTGCATTTCCAGTTAGCGGCCTCACAAAAAGTGCTGCAACGGTAAACATACCGACAACAAATCCGATATTGGAACTTGTGCCACCAATTTCTTTTACATAAACAGGTAAAGTCGGAATTAACATTTGAAACCCTAAAAACATACATAAGTTTGCTAGAATTAGCGCAAAAAACTCTTTCGTCCATAATGGTTCTCGTTTTACGAGTATTGCTTCTCCCATGTATTCATCCCCTATATAAAAAAATTCTCTTTTCTTTCGAGTATATGTATTGGCCAATGTAACAGTCAAGGAAGGTGCCTTGAAAACGTACAACAATTTTCGAGGTGAAAAAACTGACAAATTTGTGTAAAAGCTACACAACTATGAAAAAAAGTTGTAAAGTATAGATGTATAGACTTGTAGTAATTATGAATGATAGAAATTGTTTTCTCTTTAAAGAAAGCGGATTCAAAAGTAGTGAATGAGAAGGGGATATATACTTTTTCACTACATATATTTGAAAAGGTTTACAAAACAATGAAGAAAGAGGCGTGTACATATGAGACGATTAGGTATTTCTATTTATCCAGAACATTCAACGGTAGAGAAAGATAAGGAATATTTAACATTAGCAAGTAAATACGGATTTACACGTGTATTCACATGCTTATTGTCTGTAGATGGAGAAAAAGAGAAAATTATAGAAGAGTTTAAAGAAACGATCTCTCATGCAAATGCATTAGGGTTCCAAGTATTAGTTGATATTAGTCCAGCTGTTTTTGAACAACTAGGTATTTCTTATAATGATTTATCATTCTTCCATGAACTAGGTGCGTATGGTATTCGTTTAGATGTCGGGTTCTCTGGATTAGAAGAATCGATTATGACTTACAATCCATATGGTTTGAAAATTGAAATTAATATGAGTAACGGTACGAAGTATGTAGATAACATTATGAGCCATAGACCAAATCGTGAAAATTTAATTGGTTGTCATAATTTTTATCCGCATCGTTATTCAGGATTATCATACGATCATTTTATTAAATGCTCGAAACAATTTAAAGGTTACGGTATGAGAACTGCTGCTTTTATTTCATCATTTGATGCAACATACGGACCTTGGCCAGTAACAGAGGGGTTATGTACGTTAGAGCAGCATCGTGAACTACCGATGACAACACAAGCGAAGCATTTATTTGCGACAGAATTAATTGATGACGTTATTATTGCGAATGCGTATGCGTCAGCAGAAGAATTAGAGGCACTAGGTGCATTAAATAAAGAGAAACAAACATTTGATATAGGGCTATATGATACAACAACAGAACTAGAAAGAATTATCGTATTAGACGAACCTCATTTTTATCGCGGAGATGTATCTGAATATATGATTCGCTCGACACAAAGTCGTGTGAAATATAAAAAAGAAGAGTTCAAACCACATAATACACGCGAAATTAAACGTGGTGATCTTTTAATTGATAATGAGCAGTATGGCCAATATAAAGGTGAATTGCAAATTGCTTTAAAAGATATGGTGAATACAGGAAAAACAAATGTAGTTGGCCGAATTGTGGAAGAAGAAATTTTCTTATTAGATTATTTACAAGCATGGGATAAATTCGGATTTACATTAAAGAAATAGATCACATAAAAGGGAAAAACTACTGACTTCAGCAGCTTTTTCCTTTTTATATATAAAGAGTGAGAGGAATAGCTATGACAAAAGTGCATCAGCGATTAATTTCTATTTTAGAGGAGTTTTTAGAAGAGAAATCGATGTTAAACCGAGCGTTTTTAGCGAGCCGTTTACATGTATCAACGAAGACGATTCAAAAAGATATAAAATTATTAAATGATATATTGGAAGAAAATGGAGCTAAAATCGAATCGCAACGAGGAACTGGATACGACTTAGAAATTATACAAACGAAGAAGTTTGAAGAGTTTTGCGTGAGTCTATTTCAAAAACAGACGGAAAAAATCCCAACTTCTTATGAAGAAAGGATAGCGTACATTCTGCAACGTATTTTAACGACAGAAGGGTATGTGAAGCTTTCACAGTTAGCAGAGGAGATTTATGTGAGTAAATCGACTGTAAACTTAATTATGAAGGATGTTACAGATATATGTGGTCGCTATAAATTACAAATTGAAAAGAGACCATATTATGGTATACGTATTGTGGGAGAGGAATTTCATATTCGTTCTTGCTTATCACAATACGGTTTACCGCGTTATGATCATACTCCGTTTCATGAACAATTTGAGCAGAGTGATACATATTTATCGTTACCTCATATACCGCTTATCCGTTCAGTTATATTAAAGTATATCGAGGAAGGGACGATATATTTATCAGATATAGAAACTGATAATTTAGTCATTCATATTGCAATTGCATTAAAGCGTTGTGAAGATCAACACTATATGAAAGGACTGAATGCGGAGCAGGCTGAACTTATCATAAAGAAAGAATATACAATTGCGAAACAGATTGTAGGAGATTTAGAGAAAGAGTTGCATCTTTCATTTCCAGAAGAAGAAGTTTTATATGTAACAATGCATTTATTAAGTTCTGCTGTTACAGCGAAAGATCGTTATGAAAATGTGGAAGAACTATTAGGGAAAGAGTTATATGCATTCATGCAACATATTCTTTTTAAAGTAGCAGAAGAACGGAATCTTATTTTTTATTATGATGAAGAATTATTATTCGGGTTTGGTGTTCATTTAAAAACGTTATTAAATCGTTTGAAGTATAAGTTAAATACGAGAAATCCCCTTTTGGCAGAAGTGAAAAAGAATTATCCGTATGCTTTTGAAATTGCGGTTCTCGTTGGAGATATAATTGGTGAATATACGGGAGAATCGATTCCGGAAAGTGAAATTGGTTACATTGCGATTCACTTCGGCGGAGCGATGAGCCGTTTACAGGAACAGAATCAAAAGAAGAGATGTTTATTAGTGTGCGCGACTGGTCAAGGAAGTGCCCAGCTATTGAAATATAAAATTCTATCACAGTTCCGAGATAAATTAGAGATTGTAGGGATTACAGGCTATTATCAATTGAAAGTAGAAGATCTTTATAAAGAAAAGATAGATTGTATTATTAGTACAATTCATATACCGAGTGGTTTGCCTGTGCCGGTTATAAAAGTGAATTCTATATTTGATGATAAAGAGATTAAATCGATTGGACAGCAGTTATTTACGCATGTGAATAATAGTGTACAGCAATATATAAAGGACGATTTAATCTTTTTAAATCATAGTGCTTCTTCAAAAGAAGAGGTTATCCGATTTTTATGTGAGAAAGCTGCTGAGAAAAACTATGTACCAGAAAACTTTTATGATTCTGTTATGGAAAGAGAAAATACATCTCCGACAGCAGTTGGGAATTTAGTTGCGATTCCTCATCCGATGCAGTTAGTAAGTGCGGAAACATTTTTGATGTTTTGTACACTTGAAAAGGCTGTTGATTGGGGAGATAAGAAAGTACAAGTTATTATTTTATTTAGTGTAAAGCGCAATAATAATGAAGATTTACAACGCCTTTATGATTTTTTATATGATATTATGTCTAGTCAAAGTACGATAGAGAAATTAACTCAGACTGAAGGTGTTGAAGAATTTCAAGAGATTTTATTATCGTTTTAAAAAAGTATATAAAAACTTCCGTTACATAACGGAAGTTTTTTATGTTTAATTGTATGCGTTTTCATAATAAGATAACAATATAGAAAAAAGATAGCTTGGGGGAATTTAAAATGACTGATATGCAAACTCCATTTGCGTTAATTTTACATGGTGGCAATGCTAGAAGCGCAGCGCTTGAGGCAATCGCTTTTGCAAGACAAGGAGATTTTGAGAATGCGAATGAAAAGATGACACTTGCTAGTGAAGAAATTTCAGCAGCTCATCGTATTCAAACAGACTTAATTCAGGAAGAAGCAAGAGGAAATCATGCAGAAATCAGTTTACTGTTAGTGCATGCACAAGATCATTTAATGAATGCAATTACAGTGAAAGAACTTGCTGAAGAATTTATTACTCTTCATAAACGAGTAGAAGAGAAAGTGACAGTATAAGATGTACATTTTATTATGTTGTGCAGCAGGTATGTCAACGAGTATGGTTGTAAGAAAAATGCAAGAAGAGGCAAAGAAACAAGGGAAGGATTATAAAATTAAAGCAGTTGATTCAGAACTTGTGAAACTGGAGATAAAAAATGCTGATGTCGTTTTAATCGGACCACAGGTGAAGTATTTATTTCCAGCTGTAGAGTTTCTTGCAAATTCATACAATATACCAGTTGCGATTATAGACCAACGAGATTATGGCATGTGTGATGGTTTGAAAGTATTGAAGCAAGCAGAACAATTAGTTTTAGCATAATTATATTTTTTTAAATATAAACATTATAATGTTATAACTTTATTTCATTCTTTCGTAGTAAAGAGAAAGAGGAGGGGTTTTGATGAATGGTTTTATGAGTTTTATGGAACAAAAGATTATGCCAACAACACAAAAGATTGCTGGACAGCGACATTTACTAGCAATTCGAAATGGGGTTATTTCTACATTACCGTTAACGATTGTCGGATCATTTTTCGTTATCTTTTTAAACTTACCAATTGATGCATATATGGAGTGGATTGCACCGTTTCGCCATATTTTAGATATTCCATTCCGATTTACAGTAGGCTTAATGGCGTTATACGCAGCATTTGGGGTAGGGGCTTCGCTCGCGAACTTTTATCAACTCAATCAGTTAAGTGCAGGATTACTATCTGTACTCGCCTTTTTACTAGCATCAGTTGAACCAATTCAAATTACGAAAGCTGTACCAGGTGTTATTGATGCAGGCAGATATATTTCAGTAGGAACATTAAGTGCAACATCTTTATTCGGCGCAATTGTTACAGCATTGATTGCAGTAGAAATTTATCACTTTATGATTAAGCATAATATCTCAATTAAATTACCAGATAGTGTACCACCAGCAGTTTCAAATTCGTTTGCAGCATTAATTCCAACGTTAGCAGTTATTCTTTTATTCTGGGGCATTCGTTACGGTTTGAAATTTGATGTAAATACAACAATCACATACTTAATCGCACCATTAAAATCAGTATTAGTAGGAAATAATTTATTCGGCGGTTTATTAACAGTATTCTTAATCGTATTCTTCTGGTCATTCGGTATACATGGGCCAGCAATTTTAGGACCAATCATTCGTCCGATGTGGGATTCAGCAATTCTTGAAAATATGGAAGTATTCACAGCTACAGGAAATGCACATCAATTACCAAACTTATTTACAGAGCAATTTATTCAATGGTTCGTATGGATCGGTGGATCAGGCTCAACGTTAGCTTTAGTAATTATGTTTATGTTCTCTAAATCTAAGTTCCTAAAAGAGTTAGGTAGATTATCATTTGTACCAGGTTTATTCAATATTAACGAACCGATTATTTTCGGGGCACCAATTGTAATGAACCCAATCTTAATTATTCCGTTCGTTATTACACCGTTAGTGACAACGACAGTATCATATTTCGCAGTTGTTTCAGGAATGATTCCACTCATGATGGCGAAATTGCCATTTACGATGTTAGCGCCAATTGCAGCGGTTATTAGTACGGACTGGACAATTATGGCTGGTGTACTTGTACTTGTTAACTTTGTTATCTCATTCGTTATTTACTATCCGTTCTTCAAAATGTATGAGAAACAACAATTAGCAGGAGAGGAGAAAGAAAAATGCTCGGAGCAATTATCATCTTAATTACATTTGTAGCGGGGCAGTGTATTGCACATTATTCAAAATGGGTACAAAGTAAATCGTTATTAGTTTTACTATTAGTATCAATTGTATTTATCGGTTGTTCAATGGGTGCCTATGTAATGTTAGGGTTACAATCACCGTACGTAATTATTGTACCAACGATTTTATGTGCAACATGTTTATCTGCAAAATATAGATTTACGAGCATGGCATTAATACAACGTGTGAAGGAGATGCAAAAGCATGGAGCGTAAATTAGGAATTTCACTTTATCCAGAGCATTCAACGAAAGAAAAAGATATGGCATACATTTCGGCAGCGGCACGCCACGGTTTTTCAAGAATATTCACATGTTTATTATCTGTGAATCGTCCGAAAGAAGAGATTGTAGCTGAATTTAAAGAAATTATTCATCATGCAAAAGATAACAATATGGAAGTTATTTTAGATGTAGCTCCAGCAGTATTCGATCAACTGGGCATTAGCTATAGTGATCTATCATTCTTCGCAGAGTTAGGTGCAGATGGTATTCGTTTAGATTTAGGGTTTGATGGATTAACTGAAGCGAAGATGACGAATAATCCGTATGGCTTAAAAATTGAGCTAAACGTAAGTAACGATATTGCGTACTTAGAAAATATTCTTTCGCATCAAGCGAATAAGTCAGCTTTAATTGGTTGTCATAATTTCTATCCGCAAAAATTCACTGGACTTCCGTATGATTATTTTATCCGTTGTAGTGAACGCTTTAAAAAGCACGGTATTCGTACGGCTGCCTTTATTACATCACATGCAGCTAACATCGGTCCATGGGATATTAACGACGGATTATGTACGCTAGAAGGGCATCGTAACTTACCGATTGAAGTACAAGCGAAACATTTATGGGCAACAGGGCTAATTGATGATGTGATTATCGGAAATGCTTATGCGAGTGAAGAAGAGTTAGAGAAACTAGGAAACTTAAATCGTTACATGTTACAGCTAAAAGTAAACTTTGTAGACGAGGTGACTGAAGTAGAGAAGAGAGCTACACTGCAAGAATTACACGTAAGACGCGGTGACATAACAGAATATATGGTACGTTCTACAGAAGTGCGTAAAAAATACAAAGACTATGACTTCCCAGTGCGCGAAAGTGTACTACAGGAAAGAGGGCAAGTTGTAATAGGTAACAACTCATTTGGTAAGTATAAAGGCGAACTACAAATCATTCTAAAAGAAATGCCGATAGATGAACGGAAAAATATTGTCGGTACAATTGCAGAAGAAGAGTTATTCTTACTAGATTATGTAGGAGCTTGGACGCAGTTTACTTGTGTGGAATAGGGAAGTACAAGGGGAGGATGCTATGGCATCCTCTTTTTTCTGTTGAAATAGTAATCTATCGTATATAGAATTGGACGGGAGTGAAGGGGAAAGAATGTAAGAACCAAAAAAAGAGTCAGTCTCAACGAGACTGACTCTTTTTTACTAACTAGTTTAATACTTTAACTGTAACTGTTTTACGTCCCCAGCTACTTGATGTACCTTTATCAGGCATTAAAACGTCGATTTTATTTCCTTTAATAGCTCCACCAGTATCACCAGCGATTGCCACTCCGTAACCTTCAACCCATACTTTTGAACCTAATGGAATGACACTTGGATCAACCGCGATTAGTTTCATGTTTGGATTAGCTGTTAAGTTGTGACCTAAAGCTGATTTTACTTGGTCGCCTGCTTTATAACCATTTTCAAGTGGATCTGCTGTGTAAGCTGTTGCTACAACGCGTAATTCACGAGAAGATGATGGTGCACTTGTTTCAGTCTCTTTTGCAACAGGTTGTTGTGTAGCTGGTTTTTGAGTTTTAGCCGCTTCACGAGCTTTAGCTGCCTCTTGAGCCTTAGCTGCCTCTTGAGCCTTAGCTGCCTCTTGAGCTTTAGCTGCTTCTTGAGCTTCAGCTTCTGCCTGAGCTTTAGCTGCTTCACGAGCTTTAGCTGCCTCTTGAGCTTTAGCCGCTGCTTGAGCTTCAGCCGCTGCTTGAGCTTTAGCTGCTTCACGAGCTTTAGCTGCTTCTTGAGCCTTAGCTTCTGCTTGAGCTTCAGCTTCTGCTTGAGCTTTAGCTTCTGCCTGAGCTTTAGCTGCTTCACGAGCTTTAGCTGCTTCCTCGGCTTTAGCCGCTGCTTGAGCTTCAGCTGCCTCACGAGCTTTAGTTGCCTCCTGAGCTTTAGCTTTTGCTTGCGTTTCAGCTACTTCGCCAGCTTTAACTGCTTCACGAACTTTAGCTGTATCTTGAACTTTAGTTGTTTTTTCAACTTTAACTGCTGGTTGAACTTTAACTGGAGCTTTACCTGTTAAGTAAGGAACATGAACATAAGCTGTTTTTCCGTTATATTCAAATTGGATCCAATCATTTTCAACTTGGTGTGTTGTTTCAATTACATCATCTTGTTTTAACTTACCAAGAATTTCTGAGTCTGTATTTGCACCAGCACGTACGTTTAATACGTTTGCTGTTACGTAGTAAGTGTCTTTTGTGTAGTCAGCGCTAATGAAAGCCTCTTTACCACTATTTAATTTCACTTTTGACCATCCGTTTTCTGTATGTAAAACGTTAACTTTATATCCATCTAATAATTTTCCTACAACTTGTGATTCAGTAGTTGGGTTTTCTCGTACATTTAGTACATCAGTCGTTACGATTGTTTCTGCTTTAGCAGATGTTGTGAAAATCCCAAGACCAAAAACCGCTGCTGTTGCTATACCCATAAATTTTTTCATAATAGCCTCCATTGCATTTGTTTTCGTTGACCTCATTATAGCAACCATTATTTTCTTATTTGCGAAAAACATAGAATTACAAAGCTTTCGTAATGGGTCATTAATATTCTGTAATAATTCCAGTAATATCCTAAAAGCGCTTTCTTATAGTTTTTAGGGGAGGTTTGAGCATAAGATGCATAAAAAGGGGAGTATTTCAATTTCTAATAGGTTAATAATATTTCTGTAATGTTACACTATCGTTTCTTAAGTATTACAAAAATGGCGTATTTTGCTGTTGAAACAGGTGATTAGTTATGTAAAAATAACTATTTTGGCTGTAGAGGAATATAAATGAGGTGAAATTTAATAAAAAATCGCCATAATTGTTACAAAATAAGTCGAGGTATGGAAAAAATTACGCCTTGATTTTTGCCTGCCACATATTATTTTTGCAATAATAGGATTCTATAATAGGTTTAGTAGGTTAAAATAATTAAAGGTGTTTATAACATGAAACATATATAATAGAAGAAACACGATTTAATAGATAAAGTGAAACTTTAATCAGTGGGGGGGTTCTTCATCCCCCACTGATTATTAGCCCTCACCAATCGGACTTTTATGGGCAGCCCGACCCCCACCTAACTTCTTTGCTTTCACTGAATTTTGAGGTGGGGGTCTTACTGCCCATTAAAGCGGGATAAATAAAAAACGTAGGAGTGTAAACTCCTACGTTTTTGTTTATTCATATCGTAAACATTCAATTGGGTCCAGTTTTGCAGCTTTGTTAGCTGGTAGTAGGCCGAATATAATACCGATTAACATTGAGATACCTACTGCAAGAAGTCCAAGTTCTTTTGAGACAACGAGTGGCCATCCGGCAAAGATTGAGACAATCCAAGCGAAGAAGATACCGAGCATGAAACCGATGAAACCACCGAGTCCTGTTAAAATACAAGATTCAATTAAGAATTGTGTTAATACTTTACCACGGGTTGCACCAAGAGCTTTACGAATACCAATCTCACGTGTACGCTCTGTTACAGATACAAGCATAATGTTCATTACACCGATACCACCAACAAGTAAGGAGATAGCGGCAATACCACCGAATACCATTTTCATCATACCGATGGATTCATCTAATTGCTTCGTAAATTCACCTAAGTCTTGTGCTTCGAATTTATGTTCAAATTTAGGAGCTTTCATTTCGTTTAAAACGGAAACGGCTTGTTTTTCTACACTTTTACGTTCTGTCGGAGAGGTCATTGTTAATCTTACAGAGTCATACTCAGTTACTCCTGAAATGATAGGAGCGTTTTCAAGTGATGTATAACCTTCAGGCATAGCCATTCCGAACTCATTTTTCGTTTCGTATACACCGACGATTTTATATGGCTTTCCTTTTATATCTGTGTATAAATTTGATTCCCAACCATTAAATAATTTGTTGAAAGCTTCTTCATTTACTATAATAGCAGGGATTGCTTGATTTAATTCGCTATCGTTTAATTCACGACCGTGAACTAATTTTATTTTCGAATCTGTCATAAAGGCGCCTGTTCCACCTTTTAAATCAAGATTTACATCTTTTGAACCAGCAGATGCTTTTACTTTCATGCTTACATCTGGATACACATCTTTAACGCCTGGCACAGTTTGAAGACGGTTTAGCATATCAGGTGTGATTTTGGCACTATCTGTTCCGTAATCGGGATTGTTGTAGTAAATGGTTACTTCGTTATCTTTTCCTTGGCCTAACTCTTTTTTAAATTTTGCGTTTGTACCATCACCCATTGAAATGATAGTAATGATGGCACTAATACCGATAATAATTCCTAGCATCGTTAAGATAGAACGCATTTTATGAGCAAAGATAGAGGAAAGGGCCATGCGTATATTTTCACTCGTGTTCAAAATTAACCTCTCCAATCTTGGACGATATTTCCGTCACGAATTACAATTTGACGTGCTGCAGCTTCCCCAATTTCACGATCATGGGTAATCATAATGATTGTTGAGCCTTGTTTGTTTAATTCGTAAAAGAGGTCCATAATTTGTGTACTTGTTTTCGTATCAAGTGCCCCCGTCGGTTCATCGGCTAAAATGAACTTTGGATTATTTACGATTGCACGTGCAACAGCGACACGCTGTTTTTGTCCACCTGATAATTCGTTCGGTAAGTGAGTAGCACGATCAGCTAAACCTACTTTTGTTAAAGCGGCTAATGAGCGCTCGCGTCTTTCTTTTTTATCGACTCCAGCGTAAATAAGGGGTAGCTCTACATTTTGAAGTGCTGTAAGTCTTGGTAATAACATGAAGTTTTGGAATACGAACCCGATCTCTTTATTACGAACGCGTGCAAGTTCTGTCTCAGACATGTTTGAAATATTTTGACCAGCTAGTTCATACGCACCTGTCGTTGGTTTATCTAAGCAACCGATAATATTCATTAAAGTTGATTTACCAGAACCAGAGGGTCCCATAATAGAAGTGAATTCTCCTTGGTTCAGTGTTACGTCAATTCCGTGTAATATTTGAACGGATTCTGCACCATTTTGGAAGGATTTCGTGATGCCTTTTAAGTTAATCATTCAACGACAACCTCCATACCATCTTTTAAGTCTTTTTCAGGTTTAGAGATAATTTGTTCTCCTTTTTTCACTCCAGAAACTTTTGCTTCACTATCAGTCTCGAATTCAACAGTAACTGCTTGTTCTTTCGCTTTACCGTCTTTTACGATGAAGACAACATTTTTGTCACCTTTTTTCACGATGCTGCTTTTCGGAACAATCGTACCAGTTGCTTCGCCAGATTTACTTGTTACGTAAACGTGGAATCCGTTTTGTAATTCTTCACTATTATCTAATGTGACAGTGAACTGATAGTTAGAGACAGTTTTATTTTCGTCCATGCTCTTTAATGGTGTAGAACCGATTTCTGTTACTTTTCCTGTCCAAGTCTTACCAGCGACCGTTTTTGAAGAAATAGTTACTTCTTGCCCAACTTTCATACTAGCAAGCTCATATTCAGAAAGTTGACCTTTTACTTTAAATGGGCCAGCGTGACGAAGTGTAATGCCGCTCATACCTGTTTTTTCATCAGCAATTTTTACAATATCATCAATTACGCCATCAGCAGGGCTCGTTACAGAAAGTGTATTTACTTTCTCTTTTGCAGCTTTAATCATTTCATCAGATTTTTCAACTTCAAACTTTTTCATTTCAAGTTGTGATTCTAATTGTTGTACTTCAATTTCAGATGCTTTTAATGCTTCAGCAGGAAGGCCTGCATTTTTATCTTTTTGTAATTTTTGTTTCGCTGCATCAATTTGTTTTTGGAACAATGTTACTTCTTTTTGTGCGATTTTCTTTTGCATTTCTGCTTCTGTTACACCTTGTTTAGCAGTAGGGTCATTGTATTTAAATAGAAGCTGCCCTTTTTTCACTTCATCACCTTTTTTTACTGCTAATTCATACGTTCCTTTTGTTGGATCAAATGAAATTGTTTCGATTCCGCTTGGAATAACTTCACCGCCAAATTTTTGCGCGTTTTCAATTTGTTTTTCTGTTACTTTATATCCGCTATATGCCATTGCAACATCTGAGCCACCGCCAGCAAATGCAAAGTATGATCCAGCTGCAATTCCGATTGCTACTACACTAGTAATTAACACTTTATTTTTCTTCTTCATCTATTTATCACCTTTTCGTTCGTTTTAGTATCTACATTAAGTATAGAAGAGGTGAAGAATCTGACAAATCGTTTTAGCTTACAATAACCTTACAGTTTTGTAAGGTATGAATATGTAAATGTAAGGTAGAGCTTGTCCCAGTGTAAGCAAATGAATTGACTCGTTGTTTCTTTCTTACAATAATATTGTATGAAGGAGAGGAGGAAGGAAGATGGAAGCTTATTTTAGTGCGCATCCATTAAAACCGTTTATTCCCTACTCAAGGCAACATGCTATTATATTATTTATTATGTTGGTGGGAATCGTTTTTTTATATCAATACCAAGATGTATTACGTCAAAATGAGTGGAATATAACGGTTCGATATGCGATTGCATTTCTATTTATAGGGAGTGAAATTGGACTGCATATGTGGGAGTGGAAAGCAGGGATTTTTGAGTTAGCTACTTCATTACCGTTTGAGTTATGTACAATTAGTTTGTTGTTAGCGTCGATTATGATTGTAACGAAAAGTTATCGAATATATGAGATTGTATTTTTTACGGGAATTATTGGTGCATCACAAGCCATTTTAACACCAAATTTGCAATATGCTTTTCCGCATTTTCGTTTCATTGAATATTTTATCGCGCATGTATTGCTCATTTGGGCACCACTCTTTATGACTTGGGTGGAAGGCTATAGACCGACAGTACAATCTATTAAGCGTACGATGATATTTTTAAACATATTGATTCCGCTTGTTTCGTTTGTGAATTACAAAACAGGTGGTAATTATATGTTTTTAGCTCATAAGCCAGAAACAGCTTCATTACTTGATATGTTAGGACCACATCCTTACTATATTATTTCATTAGAACTCGCAGCGCTTATTGGATGTTTTATTTTATATATGCCATTTGCGAAAAGAGAAAAACAGTTACACAAAGAATCGTTAGGGTCATAACCTAGCGATTTTTTATATATTAAATATTTACAATTCAGAAAATTAAGAATAAAATTAAGGGGTAAATTATAGAGAGAGAAGGGTGAAAATGGTCAAAAAAGTATTTTTGAATGGGATGGAAGTGACGTTTCAATTTCTTATTTCAATTTTGGGGATTATTTGTTTAGGGACATTGCCGAAACTATTTTATGGATTTGAGCTGCATGCATCACAGTACATAAAGAGTTTACAAGAAGTGTTTATGAATTTAATGGACATCTCCAATTTTAAATATGTGGGAGATAAATTTTTATTTCCACAGTTGTTTGTCCATTATAAAGAAACAATTGTTATATTTTTAGCTGCTTTTTTCATTTCATTATTTGTAGCATTTTGTATTGTTTATGTAATTATGAGTAGTTCACCGCGTATACAACATCGAATTAAATCATTTCTTATCTTCCTAGAATCCATTCCAGACATTCTTCTTATTTTAGTATCACAAATTTTAGTTGTATGGTTTTTTAAACAAACAGGTTTTTTACCTTTTCAAATTGCTTCAATTGGAGGCGAGTCGATTAGGGGATTACCAATATTGTGTTTGAGCATCCCGACTACGATTATGTTTGTAAAAATGGTCGTGCTTCGTTTTGAAAATGAACTAGAAAAAGATTATGTACTATTTGCTAAGGCGAAAGGGCTGGGGCGCTTTCATATTTTAAATCGTCATATTTTACGAAATGTGTTGCTTAGTACATTATTCTTTGCGAAAACGAATATCTTTTTTATGTTATCTAATTTATATATTATAGAATGGATTTTTAATACGGGTGGTATTTTTATGTTTTTGAAATCGTATTTCGGTATTAGAGTTGAGGTTTTCATCGTTAGTGTGCTTCTTATATATATTCCGATTTTTATTTTATTTAAATTGTTTCATTATCTCATTCCGGCTGCGATGAAGGAGAGATTATAATATGTGGACGTATATAAAACGTGATAAAAGATTTTGGATAAGCATTGGGTTTCTTCTCCTATTAGTTCTTTTGAGCATCGGAAATACGTTATGGAATGATGGACATATTAGACAAGTTACATTGCAATATGATGCGGATGAAAATCCACAAGTGCCACCGTTTCCACCTTCATTACAATTTTTACTCGGGACAGACCGGAAAGGGTATGACCTGTTACAGTTAGTCATTGAGGGCGCGAAGTGGACGATTGGTATATCTATTTTAATTGCGGCACTTAGAATGGTAATAGGTGTGTTTTTCGGTGTCGTACTCGGAACATATATAAAAAGAGGATTTTCAAAAATTGAGGCTTTCTTTGATAGTTTTACAGTTATTCCGACAGTTATGATTGCTTATTTCTTCCTTCAATTTGCAAATACATTTGGAAGCGGAGAGGAAACAACAACCTTTTTTGAAAGAGCTTCGTTTCAAGTTGTCTTACTTGTAATGCTTGTAATGCCAGTTATTGCGCTCTATGTTGCGAAGGAAGTTCGTAAATTGCGAACGGAAGAATTTGTTGATGCCGCACGCATATTAGGTGGATCGAGAAGACATATTGTTATAAAGCATCTTTTCCCGCATCTCTATATGACGTTTATACTTGTATTTTTTCAGCAGTTTACGCAGACTCTTACTATTTTAATGCACTTAGGGTTACTAGAAATATTCTTTGGCGGAACGGTTAAGTTTCTAGGACCGATAGAAGAAATAGAATCTTATACACATGAATGGTCAGGGTTAATTGGAGTCTATTTTAGATCATTAACAGTGAATCCGTGGATTCCTCTCGTTCCTATTACATTTTTTGGACTTACTATTTTTTCAGGAAATATGATTGTAAAAAGTATAGAAGAGGCGATGATGAAAGTAAGGTTGGGAGGAGAGATAAAGAAGGACATTGTAGAAGAGGAACAATCTGTTGTACAGTCAAAAGAAGAGCTGTTTACGTTTAAACATACGATGTGAAGATAAAAAGAAGCAAGCATGTATTTCCTGCTTGCTTCTTTTCTTTATTTTGTAGAAACTTCGCCTTCAGCTTCTGTTTGCGGAATAAAGTATCCGATTATACCACCAATTATTGCTGGAACGATCCAGCCGATTCCTAAGTTATAAAAAGGAATCGTGTGTACGATATTAGCGATAAAACTTGGTATCAATTCCACATTATCCAGTGCATGAATACAGCTAATAATGAATGCTGCGAGCATTGCTCCAATGTAGACAGAAGGTTTACGTTTCGTATATTTATCAATAAATGATACGAAAATTAAAATGATTGTAATTGGATATAAAATAATTAATACAGGTAATGTAATTTTAATTAATAAACTTAAACCTAAGTTTGAAATAACGAAGCTAAAGATACAAACGTATAGTACGAGCTTTTTGTAAGAAACATTTGTTAGTACTGTTGCGAAATAGTTTGCAAATGCACTTACAACACCAATTGCTGTTGTTAAACAAGCGAAGATAATGGCGATACTTAATAAAACATTACCGCTTGTCCCAAAGAATTGGTACATAACAGTCGCTAATAGTTGACCACCGTTTTCGAATTGTCCTAGATTGCCGTTTGAAGCGCCGATATAACCGAGTAAGAAATAAACAATTGTTAAAAATAGAGCTGCAATGCTACCGCAAATAATTGTATATTTCGCGATCGATTTCTTCTCTTGTATACCGTTTTGGCGAATTGCATTTACAACAATCGTTGATAATACAAGTGCACCGATTGCATCTAATGTTAAAAATCCTTCAAGAAATCCTTTGAAAAATGGGATTTCTTTATAGTCACCAACAGGTTCTGCAAACGTTCCTGGTGAAAGAATCGCTTTTGTTGCCATAATTGCAATAATTACAAGTAAAATTGGCGTTAATATTTTACCGATATGATCTACTAGCTTGGACGGATTTAATGATAAGAAGTAGACGACTGTAAAGAAAATCGCACTAAAAACTAACATAGAGTACCATTGGTCCGGGAAAAGTGGTGCAATCCCAATTTCGTAAGATACAGATCCAGTTCGTGGAATAACAAATAGTGGGCCGATTGAAAGATAAATAATGATAGCGAATACTGCTGCGAATTTTGGATGAACACGGCTTGCTAACGTGTTGAAACTACCACCGGCAAGGGCAACAGCGACGATAGCTAGTAAAGATAAACCGACGTCTGTAATAATAAATCCTGTAATGGAAATCCACATATTTTCTCCGGAAGAAAGACCGAGAAGGGGCGGGAAAATCATATTACCAGCACCGAAGAAAACTGCGAATAGTAATAAACTAATCGAGAGTATTTGCGCTGGTTTTAAAGTTGTACGCATATAAAGAAAATCCTCCTAATGAGTGTTTTTGTCGAAAATTCAAACAATTTGTCGAGTAACTGTTATTATTTTAAAGGTCTGATGACTAGAAAGCAATAGGGAATTTTGAAAAAATTAAAAAATAATGCATTAAATCGAATAAATATACTATTTATATGTTTAATAGGAAGGATTTAACTTTAAACGTAAAAAAACACATATCGCTAGGATATGTGTTTTAAAAAAATATTTTTTTATCACGTTCTTCTTTTAAAATTTCAACCGCTTCTCGGAAACGTTGTGAATGGACAATTTCTCGTTCACGTAAGAAGCGTAGGCTGTCATTTATATCTGGGTCGTCTGATAAGTTAATGAGCCATTGATATGTTGCGCGTGCTTTTTCTTCAGCCGCAATATCCTCGTATAGGTCGGCAATTGGATCACCTTTAGCTTGTATATAGGTTGCAGTAAATGGAACACCAGCAGCGTTATGGTAGTGGAGTGCACTATCATGATCAGCGTAATGAGGGTCAAGGCCAGCAGCTTTCATTTGTTCAGGAGTCGCATCTTTCGTCAGCTTATAAACCATCGTAGCGATCATTTCAAGGTGAGCAAATTCTTCTGTACCAATATCAGTAAGTAAGCCAATGACTTTATCAGGAATTGTATAACGTTGATTTAAGTAACGGAGTGCAGCAGCTAGTTCTCCATCTGCACCTCCATATTGCTCAATTAATAATTTTGCAAGTGCTGGATTGCAAGTTCCTACTTTAACAGGGTATTGTAATTTTTTTTCATAAATCCACATAGTTTCTCTCCTTTATATTTGCCATGGCCAAGGACCTTTGCTCCATTCCCAAGGGGCATTAGAATAGCTGTTTCCAAACTGTTGGAGTGGCCCATATTTTTCTTCCATCTTTTGTTTTAATACTCTTCGTTTATAGGAAAAGTCATTAAATTGATTAATAGCAGCAGTGTCGTCTGGATGTGTATCTAAATAAAGAGTGAGCTCGACTAGTACAAAGTCTAGTTCTTGAAGCTCTAGTAACAGCTGATAATATTCTTCTGGTAGGGATTGAGTCACGTCAGTAGTCACCGCCCTTTTTTATAAGGATTTTCATAATAGTCATAAAAAACAGGCCATAAAGTCCCTTTTTGGAGTGCTTCTTTTGGCGTGAATTGCGGTAAGTTTGGCGGTTGAAAGCCTAAAAATAAATTAGGAGGAGTAGAATAATATTTTTTTCCGATAGGAGGACAAGGATCGAGAGGACTATGATAGGGCACAAATGATTTCATATATTTATTCACGAATAAACCTCCTTACATGTTCATTACTACGTATTGTATTCAGACATAATGAGCATTTATGACACATATAAAAAAGTAATAGGTACGGGGGGAATGAATGTGGAGACTGTGAAACAATTCATTGTATTGGAAGTGAAAAACTTAAAGGAAACGTTGTATTTTTACGAAGGGATTTTAGGAATCAAACCTAGTTTAGAAAGACCGCAATTAGATATAACAGGGGTTTGGTATGATGCTGATTCAACGAGAATTAGTTTTATAATGAATCGCATGTTAGGTGGGCGGGAAAAGAGTGTTACAGATTCATGTGAGGCGTTAACATTTACGATTTCTAACATAGAGAAATTGAAAAAGAAGCTAGCGTTTTATGAAATTTTATATACAGAAAATGAATGTGCGAGGAGTATTGTAGTACAAGACCCAGATGGATATAAACTTCAAGTAGTAGAGAAGGGTGAATAAACGGAGGGGATTTAGTGGAGAGAAATTATGAAGAAAGTGCGTTGTTTGAGCATCAATTTTGGCTAAAGGTACTTACTGATCATGCGCAATTTTTACTTGATGCGTTAGCTCCAAATGAAAAAGAAGATATAAAAAAAGCTACTTATTTTGTTGAGCTATTTACGAATCTGTTAAATAAAGTTCGTAATGTGAATCTCGTGGCATTTTCCAAAGAGGCGGAACAAGCAGCTAAGGAAATACGAATGTTTAAATTAAATATTATACAGAAACAGTTGGAAGGAAAAATTACCATTCATTTTACGCCAACTTTTATTAATCATATGGTAAACGAAGTGGAAGAGTATATAACGGTTTTAGAGTTTTTGAAGAAAGGGGAAGTTCCGCCTGTTTTTCATGAACTGCATTATCATCTCGTTTGGTTAACGGATGCGGCTGGTCATGCAGGTTCTATTTCTGGTGGGCTAGATCTTGTTGAAAAAAGATTAAAAGAGAAAAGTGAAGAATTTACGAAGCACTTTGAACAATTTTACTTAAAGGCAGTTGAGATGACTGGCTATTTACGGACAGAGCTTCATCATTTTCCAGCGTTAAAGAAGTTTACAAAAGATGTTTCACTTGAACTAAAATTATTTTCACATTTCTTACATGAAGTTGAAGAATTGGAGTTATCGAATGAAATATTAAGTGCATTATCAGCTAGAATGGCAGACCATATGGCAAGAGAGGAATGTTATTACTTATTAAAATTAGCTCAATCGTCTGGACTTGAAATGCCAAAATGTAATCCGCTTTAAAGAAAAAGAGGTCAATTTTATTTGGCCTCTTTTTCTGTTTTATTGTCTCTTTTTATTTTTGCTTGTTCAATACTTGCCTGTAATGTCTCCATAATATTGATGATGTTTGGAGCAGGAGAGATTGTTTCCGTTTTTTCCTGTTCTTCAATTTTATTTTCTATTAATTCGGTAAGAGCTTCTTTATATTCATCTGTATATATTTCTTGTTCAAAAGGGTTTGTAAGATGATGGATTAAATTGATTGCTGCGGTGAGTTCTTGTTTTTGAATCGGATAATTTTCGTTACTTGGTAAGTTAGGTGTATTTGTTATATCGCGAATTTCATTAGGATAGTGAATAGTTTGCAACATAAGCCCATCTTCAAAGTTACGGATAATAGCTAAATGTTGTTTTTTTCTAATGGAAATATGGATTAGACCAAGTTTATTTGTACGTTCAAGAGCTTCTTTTAATAATAGATATGATTTTTCATGTCCTGGGGTAGGGCCTATAAAATAAGAGCGATCATAAAGAACAGAATCAATTTCATTATTTTGGATAAAAGATATAATACGAATAGATCGTGGTTCGTGAGCTTTTTGCAATTCAGCCAATTCTTTTTCATCCATAATAATGTATTTATGAGGTGCGTATTCATAGGCTTTTACAATATCTTTATCATCGATTTCTTCATCCGTACAATCAGGAGCAAATTTTTTATATTTAATTGGTGTTAAGCATTCTTTATGGAGACTTAAAAATTTTATATCGTTTTCTTCTACAGCGCTATATAGTTTAATTCCTATATTTAATAGTCCAAGTGAAAGTGCACCTTTCCATACGGTATGCAAATGAAGCCTCTCCTTTCATTCAAAAATGATTATGTATATTATGAGATAGTAAGAAATTTCCTATACGTTTTTTGTTTTTTATGGAAGGGTAAGCAGAAGGGATTGGGATATAAAATATATTGACAAGCCCTCCAAAATATTTTAATGTGATTGTATAAAATTGTGTATATAAAGGGGAGTAACTTATTACAGTAAAGTCGTCATTACAGGGAGAAACCCTCGGCTTTATTGGCAACGTTTCGTTGTTAGTGAGACCTTTACCAGCAATGGTAAAGGCCCCTTATTGTCTTTTTTAGGACCCTTACCATATTCGGTAGGGGCCTTTTTGTATACAAGGAGAGGAGATATAAAAATGAAAAAACTTATTAGTAGATTAAGAGTTGTATTTCATGTTCGTCGTTTCGTTCCATTCCTATTTGACTTTTTTACTTCAAAAGAGGTTTCAATAAAGAAGAAAATCTTATCTATTGCTTTTTTAGTTGGTTATGTAGCGATGCCGCTTGATTTAATTCCAGACTTTTTACCGTTCATCGGTATTTTAGATGATATTGGGATTGTGTTATTTATTCTGAACCGAATTGTAAAAATGGCGCCAGTTCAATTACAAGAAAAGCATAACGTAAACGTAGGATAGGAGTTGGAGTAGAAAATATGGAGCAAATGATTTTAGATATAATCGAGTTTTTAAAGCAGTTTTCTTATTTTGGAGTTGTATTGGCTTTAACGTTTGAATTTATTCCAGCAGAGGTAGTTTTGCCTATGGTTGGGTATTGGGTGTACGAGGGCGATATGAATTTTTGGCTAGCTGTATTAGCTGGAACACTTGGGGGAACGACAGGACCATTAACGTTATATGCACTCGGTTATTACGGTGGTCGTCCTCTATTAATAAAATACGGGAAATACTTCTTTATTAAAGAAGAACAAATTCAAAAAGCAGATGATTTCTTTGAGAAATATGGACCAGTTGTAGCATTTGTTGGACGTTTTGTACCGGGAGTTCGAACACTTATTTCTGTTCCATGTGGTATGGCAAAAATGAATATATGGAAATTTAGTATTTATACATTTGTAGCAATGTTCCCGTTAACGACTTTATATGTCTATTTTGGAATGAAATTAGGTCCACATTGGGAAAAGGCTGCGGATGTTGTTGGGCAATATATGCTACCGATATTACTAGTCGTGGTTATTGTTGTAGGTGGTATTTTAATCTATAAATTTATGAAAAAAAGAAACAGAACGGAATCTATTTAGTCATTTGAATATTTTTTGAAAATAATTGAATAGTACAGGCAAAAGACTCTGAGGGACATACACATATAGGGAATATAAAAGAGAGAGGGGAAACAGCCAATATTTTTTTGTTCTTCAATACAACCCCTCCTTTTAAGTTGTCTTTTACTACTATTAAATGTAGAAGCATGGCCGATGTGTTAAAAAAATAAGGAAATGTTAAAAATTAAGATTGTCTAATAGGCTTAAATCTTAACTTATCATTAGTGTTATAGAAAAGATTATATGTGAATAGTCATAGGAAAAGAATGACAAGACTCTTTTAGACAAAAGGTGGTTGTATACAATAGTACGAGGAATGTTGGACTTAACTTCTAATTAACTGTATATTTACAAAAAAATAATAAAATTCATTTGTTATTTAAACGACATTAATATGCTTTAGATAAAATAGCCCTTGTAATGAATCAATTATTATGAGGAGGATTCACGTGGACAGAACAGCTTTACAAAAAGTAAAAGGTCTTATTGGATTATTAATGGTTTTTGTATTAGCATTTGTATCATTTCCGTGGAGTACATCAGTTAAAGCGGAAGAGAAGAAGCAAGAAAAGGCACCGAGTGAGAAGAAGATAGTTTTTCCAGTTGTAAGTGATGTACATATTAAGAATAGTGGAACAGATGATACGTTTCGCTGGAAACGAGCAATCGAGCAACTGAATACACTTGCACCTAAACAAGATGCGTTTGTAATTGTGGGAGATTTTACTGATTCAGGATCACTGCAACAATATAATCGTTTCATGCAAGTATATAATGAAAATGCAAATAAAGATGCAGTACGAATGAACTCTCTCGGTAACCATGATTATTGGAACGGTTTATCTGTGGAGGGCGCACAGAAGCGTTTCTTAGAAAAAACAGGAATGGAATCGATTTACTATCATAAAGTGGTAAAAGGGTATCATTTCCTTGTTATGTCTCCGGAAGATGGGACAACTCATGGATATTATTCGGACAAGCAAATTAATTGGTTAAAAGACGAAATGGCAAAGGCACAAAAAGATGATCCAGAAAAACCGATTTTCGTATTTTTACACCAACATATTAAAGATACAGTATACGGTAGCCAAGAGTGGGGAACAAAAGATAGTGCAAAAATTAACGAGGTGTTGAAAGAATATCCACAAGTTATTACATTTTCAGGTCATTCACATTATCCGTTAGATGATCCGAGATCGATTCATCAAAAAGACTTTACATCAGTTGGTACATCTTCTGTAAGTTATATGGAAGTTGAAGGTGGTAAAGTACAAGGGAATATCCCGCCAGGAGCTAGCACATTGAGTCAAGGGTTATTAGTAGAAGTAGATGATAAAGAAGTAACGATTAATCGACGCGATTTCCATACGAATTCTTGGACAGGTGAACCGTGGAAAATTCAATTGCCATCAAAGAAAGAAACATTCACACATGTAGAAGATCGTGATAAAGAAAAGCCATACTTTGCAAAAGATGCAAAGCTTGCTGTATCCAATATAACAGAAAATGCAGCAACAGTAACATTCCAGCAAGCGTTGGACAACCTTCTTGTTCATTCTTACCGTGTACAAGCTAGAGATAAGCAAACGGGAGAAATAAAGAATAAATTGTTGGCATTCTCAGAGTTTTATCGTGATCCAGTACCAAAAGAGCTGACATTTACACTTGCCGGATTAGATGGCGGAAAAACATATACACTTGAAGTAGTTGCGATTGATTCGTTTGGTAATGAAAGTGTACAACCGTTAACGGCAGAAATTACTACGAAAAAAGATAATATTGACCCGAATGTGAAAGTACCAAAGGCTGACGTTTTTGATGTAAACTTTGCAGATGGTACATTTAAAGATAATTCACCATTTAGTACAAAAGGTGATGTTAAGGGCAATGTAACTATTGAATATGATAAAGCATTGAAAAAGAATGTTATGAAGCTAAACGGAAAAGCAAATACATTTGGATATCTTCCGTTTTCAGCAGCACAAAAAGAAAAAGTAGCAAATACGTTTACGTTAGAAACTGTATTTTCAATGAATGAAATTCGCGGGCAAGGTATATTGCAAAATACAGAGAGCGGCGGAATTGGTTTTGAGTCTACAGGAAGTGGATATGTTGAATTATGGGCTCATATTGGCGGCAGCTATAAACGTGTTGGCGTTCAATTAGAAGCAAACAAAACGTATCACTTAACAGGAACGTATAACGGAAGCGAAGTAGCTATTTATGTCGATGGTAAAAAAGTAAATAGCCAACCAGCTACAGGAAAAGTGTATCATCCAAATGTACCATTTGCACTTGGAGCTGACCCTGATAGTAATGGAAATGGCGGTATTCCGTTAAATGGACAAATTGCGCTTGCGAAATTATATAGTAAAGCGTTAAGTTCTTCAGAAGTATTAGCAGCGTACAATGAGTTTTCTAATCGCACGAAGTTAGAGCAAGTAAATGCGTTATATGAAGAGCTTGGAAAAGTAAAAGAAGTGCTAGCTGGTACGTATGAATTTGGTGATAAGCCAGGTCAATATTCAAAGGAAGCATTTCAAGAATTAGAGAAAAACTATAATAACGCAAAGCAAGTGTTTGAAAATGTAGCAAGTAATGGAGAGCAAATTGTTCAAGCGTATAATGAATTAAAAACTGCAAATCAAACATTTATACAATCTAAAGTAGTAGAACAACCGAAAACATTGAAAGAAAAATTACAAATTCATATTGAATCTGCAAAAGCAGTAGTGAAAAAAGCGCAAGATGCAAATGTAACGGACGGTTCAGTGAAATCATTGAGTCAAAAAATTACAGTCGCAGAAGCTGTATTAAAAGATGCGAAAGTAAAAGATGCACAGGTAGAGACGATGAATCGTACATTAGAGTATGCGATTTCACTCGTTGAAAAAAGCATAAACAAATAAGAGAGAAGAAAAAGAAGCTTATCATGATAGGCTTCTTTTTTGTTATACTAAAAATAGCATAGAAAAAAGGAGCGAATAATTTGGAACAGAAAAAGCTAAAAAGAATTCTTGAATATGTATGGATCGCGGTTGTGCTCCTTGTAGGATATTATTTATTAAAAGAAAAAAGTATATGGGTTCTATTTTTAATGACGTTTTTATTAGCGGGTTTAGGCACGTTATTTATTAATTTCTTCTTTGATAGTTTAAATGCATGGAAGAAGAAAAAGAAGGGAACGAAGTAAAGGAGGGGACATATGCAAAAGTGGAAGCTCATATATCAGGTGATTATTTTCCTATTGCTTGTAAGTATTGGAATTGTTAAATATTCGACAGCGATAGGAAATTGGGCGTGGTTTACAGCTTGCATCGGCATATTTTTCATTTTACATTCGTTAACGAAAAAACATAATCAGACATGAAGGTAGCTCGCCGTTTTATCGGCGAGCTATTTTATTATGCTTTTTTCTGTTCATCACTTGTTTTTTCAGTAGCTAAATGACTATGTTTTCTAGAGTAGAAGAAATAGAAGCATAAGCCGATTAGAAGCCAAACTGCAAAGCTAATCCATGTCGTTTTAGACAAATTAACCATTAAATATAAACAGCAAAGAATCGCGACAACTGGTAATACAGGTACGAAAGGTGTACGGAATCCGCGTTTTAAGTCAGGGTGTGTTTTTCGTAAAATAAGTACCGCACAGCAAACGAATGTGAAGGCCGTTAACGTACCGATGTTCACTAAGTTAGCTAATACATGTAAGTCTAAAAGTCCTGCTAATAAAGCTGAAACAACGCCAGTAATCCACGTGTTTAATAAAGGGATTTTTACTCTTTTATTTACACGCGCTAACGCTTTTGGAAGTAGACCATCACGGCTCATCGCATACGAAACTCGAACTTGTCCATACATAACGACTAAGAGAACGGTTGTCATTCCAGTCATCGCTCCAACAGCGAGTAGTCCTGCAATTGTATCCTCACCAACGAAATGCAATGCAAATGCAACTGGATCAGAAACGTCTAATTGCGTATAAGGAACCATACCTGTTAACACGAAAGATACGATCATATATAAAACAGTACAAATAAGAAGAGAACCGATAATACCAATTGGTAAGTCACGCTGCGGTTTTTTCGTTTCTTCTGCAGCGGTTGCGATTGCATCAAAGCCTAAAAAGGCGAAGAATACAGTGGCAGCTCCGGTAATAATACCGTCGTATCCGAATGGAATGAACGGTGTCCAGTTTTCAGGCTTTACATATTTTGCGCCTGCTACGATAAAGGCAATGATAACAGCTAGTTTAATAAGAACCATAATATTATTAATGCGTGCACTTTCACGTATACCAAAACTTAAAAGGCCAGTAATAAGAAGTAAAATACAGACAGCTGGTAAATCGATGAGACCACCTTTTCCTACGCCAGGGGCCGAGGCGATTATGGCGGGCAGGTGTATATTGAACCCTTGTAGTAATGATTGCAAATAACCAGACCAACCGACGGCTACTGCTGCAACGGCAAGTAAATATTCGAGCATTAAACACCAGCCGACGATGAAAGCGACGACTTCTCCGACTGTCATGTATGCGTAAGTATACACACTTCCTGAGACAGGAATAGAAGAAGCAAATTCGGCATAACAAAAGGCTACACAAGCACAAGTAAATGCAGCGATAAGGAATGATAGCATAATACCAGGACCAGAATGTTTTGCTGCAACAATACCTGTTAATACAAAGATCCCTGTCCCAATTACGGCGCCGATTCCTAAAAACGTTAAATCGAGTGCAGTTAATGTTCTATCTAGCTGTTTTGGTGATTCAGTACTAAGCGCTTTTTTTCGTAATAATGACTTCACTTTGGACTCTCCCCCCGTTTTTTCATTTCCATAACCGCGAATATAGTAGGAGCCCACTAGAAAAGAGTATGTAAGTAAATGGAGGTACAGTTATGGTGCGTAGTTTTTTAAAATTGCTGGATTAATCTTAATATATTTCAGAATATTTTGTCAAATGTAAATATGACAAATAAAATGCGGATGAATAGGAGAAACTACTTGCAGGAATGGACGAGGGTTAACGACCCACTGATCAAAGTTAAAGTAGGAGAAGATGTTATGTTATTTTATTTTGAACTTGTCGTCATTTTACTTTGTACGAAATTAGCTGGTGATATTAGCGTGAGGCTTGGCCAGCCTTCTGTACTTGGTAAGTTACTTGTTGGTATTATTATCGGTCCTGCTGTACTCGGTATTATAAATAGTTCTGAATTGATTGATGAATTGAGTGAGATTGGTGTGTTACTCCTTATGTTTATGGCAGGGCTTGAAACAGATTTAGAAGAGTTAAATCGGAATTTGAAATCATCATTTGCAGTAGCAGCTGGTGGGATTATTTTTCCTTTCATCGGTGGTTATGTAACAGGATTGTTGTTTGGATTGATGCAATCTCATGCGATTTTCTTAGGTTTATTACTTTGCGCAACGTCGGTTAGTATTACGGTGCAAACGCTAAGAGATTTAGGGAAAATGAATACGAGAGAAAGTACAACGATTTTAGGTGCAGCTGTATTTGATGATGTCATCGTCGTTATTTTATTAGCGTTTGTTATGAGTTTTTTAGGAACGCAAGATGTGAATATAACACTTGTTATCGTAAAGAAAATTGTTTTCTTTGTTAGCATTGTTTTTATTGCATGGAAAGTTGTTCCATGGATTATGAAAATGCTTGTGCCACTTCGTGTAACAGAAGCGTTAATTAGTGCGGCTCTTATTATTTGTTTCTCTTTTTCGTATTACAGTGAAATGATGGGGATCGCAGGGATTATTGGAGCATTTGCAGCAGGAATTGCCATTTCTCAAACAGAGTATAAGCACGAAGTAGAACATAAAATTGAACCGATTGCTTATGCGATATTTGTACCGGTGTTCTTCGTAAGTATCGGAATGGAAATTACATTTCAAGGTATCGGAAGTCAGCTTTGGTTCATTATCATTATGACTCTCATTGCGATTTTCACAAAGTTAATTGGATCAGGTTTAGGAGCAAGACTAACAGGGTTCAACCTTCAATCTTCTATTAGTATCGGGGCGGGGATGGTGTCGCGCGGAGAAGTAGCACTTATCATCGCAGCAAATGGACTTACGGCGAATCTATTAGCGAAAGAAAATTTCACAGCGATTGTTATTGTTGTTATATTAACGACGATTATTACACCGCCGCTTTTGAAGAAGTATTTCGTGTAAAGAGGAAGAGCTTATCTGACGTAGATAAGCTCTTTTTTTTATTGTAAAAAGCAATAGTCATGTGGCATGAAAGGTTTGTAATTATGGTAAAATCTATGTATGTGATATGACAAGGAGAGGGAAGTGTGAAGATTACGAAGGGGAAGGTTATCGGTGTAATTATACTTATTGCACTATGTATACCATTTATTGCATGGAAAGAATCAAAAGTGAAAGATTTTCCGGTTTCTATTTTTTCTTCCTATGTAGAAGACGAAAACCCGAAAGACTATAAGTACACTGCTTTTGTACCTGACTTTGCAATTTGGATAGGTGGTTGGGAAAAACAGCAATCTGAAGGTGAAATAACGTCATATAAAAAAGGGGATCGAACTGTAATTGTTCACCATCCACCGGGTAATGATGGTTTTTATCTTTATGATACAAAAGAGATTAGAGAATATACGCAACCGTAAGAAGTGGAGGTTAAATAGTGAAAGCTTCTACATTACTATTTAAAATTGAAAGTAATATGGATCAATTTTCACCAGCTGAAAAGAAGGTTGCCATGTACATAATGGAGAATGCAGAGATTGTTCCGAACTTAACGACGAAAGAAGTGTCAACGAATGCGGGCGCAAGTGAGGCGAGTGTTGTTCGCTTTTGTAAGTCGATTGGAATCGGAAGTTTTAAAGCATTTAAAATCGCGCTCGTTCGCGAATTAACGATTGCTGATTATAATATTAACGATTTTTCAGTGATGAATACGGAAGATGGACCGTACGACTTGTTTAATAAAGTTACATATGTGAATAAAGCTGCAATTGAGGCGAGCATTACGGCTATTGATAAGAAGGAACTTGAGAAAGCGGCGGACCTTATTGTAAATGCGGATAAAATTATATTTTACGGAGTAGGAGGGTCGGCTACACCGGCGATGGATGGGGCCTATAAATTTACGAGGCTCGGATTTACTGCTATGATGCTATCTGATTTTCATATGATGTTGCCGCTTGTGACGAATTTAAAAGAAGGCGATATATTTGTTGCGATTTCAACATCTGGTCGTACGAAAGATGTACTTGAAATGGCGCAATATGCGAAGAGACAAGGTGCAACAGTTATTGCGATTACGAAGCTTGATCAATCATCACCTTTATATAAAGAAGCAGATATTCGTCTTTGTATGCCAGATGTAGAACAAGATCATCGTATTGCGAGTATTGCTTCGAGAATGACGCAATTGAATATGATAGATGCTTTATATGTGATTACTTTTAATCGTATTGGTAATAAAGTGTTGGATCAATTTATGGAGACGAGAGAAGAAGCTTTGCGGTTACGGAAGTTAAAATGAAAAGATGGGGAAACCCATCTTTTTTTGTATACGGACATAAATTCGTCATGAAAAGAAATAAAATTTCATAAAATAATAAAGTAATATTGATTTTAAATTTCTTAAAGTTATAATAAAAGTATGAAATTAAATTTCAAAGCGGGTGGTAATATGTTAGAAAATTTATCGACGGAATATCGTAATGAGAAGACGATGAATTTAGATGAGATGAGCATAAAAGAAGTTCTGCAAAGTATGAATGAAGAAGATCGAACTGTTGCGTTAGCAGTTGAAAAAGAGATAGAACAGATTGAACAGGTTGTGCAAACTGTAATTCAATCATTTGAAAGAGAAGGGCGACTCATTTACATTGGGGCTGGTACAAGTGGTCGTTTAGGTATTTTAGACGCGGTGGAATGTCCACCGACATTTGGTACAGATGATAAAATGGTGCAAGGATTTATAGCAGGTGGATTGAAAGCGTTTACTAAAGCGGTGGAAGGTGCTGAAGACCGCGAAGAGTTAGCAGAAGAAGATTTAAAAAGTATTGGATTAAACGAGAAAGATACTGTAATTGGAATTGCGGCAAGTGGTCGAACTCCTTATGTAATTGGCGGCTTGAAGTACGCGAATAGCGTAGGAGCGAGTACAGCTAGTATTTCCTGTAATAAAAATGCTGAAATAAGTAAATATGCAAAACTAAATGTGGAAGTAGAAACAGGCGCAGAAATTTTAACAGGCTCAACGCGTTTGAAGGCTGGTACAGCGCAAAAATTAGTACTCAATATGATTTCAACAGCTTCTATGATTGGTGTAGGGAAAGTGTATAAAAACTTAATGGTAGATGTTCAGTCTACAAATGAAAAGTTAGTAGAACGATCAAAACGAATTATTGTGGAAGCAACAGGGATTAGTTATGAAGTAGCAGCGGAGTACTATGAAAAAGCAGAACGTAATGTGAAAGCTGCAATTGTTATGGTGTTGTTGCAGTGTGAGTATGGGGAAGCACTGGAGAAACTAAAAGAAGCGAAAGGGTTTGTGAAGAAGGCGTTATAAGTAATAGGGAGGGGGATTCTATTATGAAGAAAGAAGAGAGAATGGCCAAAGAAATTTCGGAGCAACTTGGGGGAGTAAAAAATATTCGCGGCATTGCTCATTGTATGACGAGACTGCGATTAACGCTTCATGATGAAAGTAAAGTGAATATGGACCTTTTGAAAAAGGTTGAAGGGGTTATGGGCGTTATTGAAGATGAGACGCTTCAAGTTGTCGTTGGGCCAGGAACGGTAAACAAAGTAGCAGCTGAGATGGAAGGTTTAACGGGACTGCGAATTGGTGAGGTGGCAGATCATCACCTTGAAGACCTTGGGCAAGAGATGAAGTCAGAGATTAAGAAGAAAAATAATACACCAGTGAAAAACTTTTTAAGAAAAATAGGAAGTATTTTTATTCCGTTAATTCCGGGTCTTGTTGCATCAGGTATTATAAACGGGGTCGCTAACTTTGCGAAAAACGCAGGTGCTGATCCGAATGCAACGTGGCTACAAATGCTACTACTCATTGGCGGCGGTATCTTTACATTCTTAGGCATTTTAGTCGGATGGAATACAGCGAAAGAATTTGGCGGGACACCAGTTCTTGGGGCAATTGCAGGTATTTTAATTTTTAACCCGGCAATGGCGAATGTGAAATTATTCGGTGAAGCGCTCGTACCCGGACGGGGCGGATTGTTTGCAGTTATTTTTGCAGCGTGGCTTATGGTTGTAGTAGAAAGACAAGTTCGAAAAGCTGTACCAAATGCAGTTGATATTATCGTGACACCACTTATTACTGTGTTAGTCGTAAGTATTGTAACGATGTTAGCCATTCAGCCGGTAGCAGGTTTCTTATCTGAAGGAATTACAAACGGCATTAATGGTATTTTAAATATTGGCGGCGCGTTCGCAGGAGCAGTACTTGCTGGAACATTTTTACCGCTCGTTATGGTCGGATTACATCATGGTTTAACACCGATTCATATGGAGTTTATTAATCAAACGCACGTAACGCCTTTATTACCAGTACTAGCAATGGCTGGAGCTGGGCAAGTAGGAGCAGCGATTGCGATTTTTGTAAAAACAAAAAACAAACGACTTCGTAACGTAATTAAAGGGGCATTACCAGTTGGCTTTTTAGGAATTGGCGAACCGTTATTATATGGGGTTACATTACCACTTGGGAAACCATTTCTCACTGCTTGTTTAGGGGCAGCGGTCGGCGGTGCATTCCAAGCAGTTATGAAAACAGCCGCACTCGGAATTGGTGTATCAGGATTATCATTAATTCCGTTAATTGCTGATAATAAATATTTATTATATTTCCTTGGATTAGTAGTGGCATATACTTTCGGATTCATCTTTACGTACTTCTTCGGATTTAAAGAAGAAATGGCAGAAAACATATAGAGAAAGGGATTCCTTTCTCTTTTTCTATTCATAGAAAGGGAGATTCATATGATCGGAGTTTCAATTTATCTTTCAAAAGAACGAGTAAAGAAGCAAGAAGAGTGGCTAAAAATAGCGAAGGAAAATGGGTTTTCATCTATTTTTACATCACTTCATATTCCAGAGGATGACCCTGGTATGTATAAAGAGTTAATTCAAATACTGGGGAAGCAGGCTCTTGAAAATGAAATGGAATTAATGGTTGATGTTTCTCCAAAGTCGTTACACCATTTAGGAATGACGTACGAAAATGTGGAGGAGTTAGTAGAGTGGGGCATTACTGGCTTACGAATGGACTATGGCATCACGCCGAAAGAAATAGCACGCGTATCCCATAAAATGAAAGTAGCTTTAAATGCGAGTACGATTACAGAATCATTTTGGAAAGAGTTAATTACTGAAAAGATACTAGTAGAGAATGTAGAAGCGTGGCATAATTTTTATCCGCGCCCAGAAACAGGACTAGCGAAGTCCTTCTTGCAAAAACAAAATGAATACTTACATGCGTGCGGAATAAAAACGATGGCATTTATTCCGGGAGATGGGGAAAAACGTGGTCCGCTATATGAAGGCTTACCAACGTTAGAAAAGCACCGTAATATGCGCCCGCTAGAAGCGTACTTAGAACTTGTACAAGATTGTGGTGTCGATAAGGTGTTAATCGGGGATATAAGCGGAAGTGTAGAAAGTGTACAAGAAATAGCGAGTGCGAGTAGAGGGATTATCCCGCTACGGTACAAATCGTTTATAACTGATAAAGAAGCATTAAAAATAGTGGAGAGTGTGCATACAAATAGATTAGATCCAGCTCGTGACGTCATTCGCTCAGTAGAATCGCGAGAAGAACATAAAGTAATTTTACAGCCGATGCATATCATTTCAAGAAAGAAAGGTAGCATTACAATTGATAATGAATTGTACGGTAGATATGCTGGAGAGATGCAAGTTGTTGTACATGATTTGCCTGTAGATGAGAAAGTGAATGTTGTTGGCATGGTAGTAGAAGAGGATATGTCTTTATTGCCGTTTGTTGGTGCTGGAAAAATGTTTCAACTTTTTTTGTGTAATAGAGTAAAAGCTTGAATTAGCGCTATTTTGTAAGAAAACATTATCCGTAAAAGGGATAATGTTTTTTGTTTTCTTTAAAAAAATATTTGACGAATGAAATGAAATACCGTATTGTTTTGACTTGTAAATAAAAGTTTACCATAACAAAACAAAAGGAGAGTTCAAAATGAATCAACATATTGGGAATTTAATTATTCGTATCGTGTTAGGAGTGACGTTCTTTGCACATGGTTTAGCGAAGTTTCAATCAGGCATCGATAACGTAGCAGGCTGGTTTACAAGTATCGGCTTACCAGGTGGTCTTGCATATGGAGTAGCAACAGTTGAATTAGTGGGTGGTATATTATTAATTATCGGTTTAGGCGTAAGATATGTAGGATTGTTATTCGCTCTTATTTTAGCTGGAGCTATCGTAAAGGTAAATGGAGCAGCAGGTTTATTAGGAGATGGAAAGAATCCAGGATATGAATTAGATCTTGCATTACTAGCAATGGGGGCGTATTTATTCGTTGTAAAAGCAGAAGGATATGTAGATCGTTTCTTAAAAGAGAAAGTAATGAAAACGAAGTAGATTTTATTTATAAATTGTTGACTTGAATCATTATTGTAACTATAATAATTACAACGTATAGATTAAGAATAAAACAATTTAAATATTTTTTTACACAAGATGTAACTATACAAGTTACATCTTGTGTAAAAAATAAATAAAACGGGAGGAAGTCATATGCCTAAAACAAATTTAGAAACGATTCAAAGCACGTATGAAGGATCAGCTTCTTCAAATGCAAAACATTTAGCAGAAGCCCTCTCTGAAAAAGCAGAATGGACAGAGGCAGAAGGGTTCCCGTACGGGGGAACTTATATAGGTGTAGAAGCAATAATGGAAAATGTATTTAGCCGATTAGGATCAGAATGGGATGATTATAAAGCAAGTGTAAATACGTATCATGAAGTAAGTGAAAAAGATGTAATTATTGCTGAAGGTATGTATTCAGGAGTTTATAAAGAAACGGGAAAATCATTTGGAGCAGAATTTGTTCATGTATGGCAACTTGAGAACGGAAAAATTGTGAAGTTTAAGCAGTATGTAGATAGTCATCTTGTTAGGGAAGCGATGAAGAGATAATGCTTTTTAAATGGATCGTAGGTATATGCATTACAATTATAGTAATTTTCTCGTCTATAGTTGGCGGAAAGAAATTGCTTGCATATGTGGAAAAAGAAAATAAAAATATTCAAACCCAGCAAGTGGCAAACGAAAAAGAGAAGAAAGTTGCAGAAGAATCTCCACAAGTTAGTGAAGGTGAAATTATTTCTACTATGCACAAAATGGTACACCAAAAGGTAAAATCCTCTGAAAAATGGGGATTTGTAGAGATGACAAAAAAGGAAATTTCTAATGTGAAAAAAGATATTGAAAATAGTACAGGTTTTCAATATAAAATGAGGTTATTTTCTATTATCAATAGATGGGAAAAAGGAGATTTTTCTCAAACTGTTGAGGAGCACAACTTTTTATGGAGCCTTCAAGGTGGAGATACTGGCAAGGCGACGGAACGTTTAACACCAGAAGAGGAAAAGCAGTATATAAAAGAAATGAAGAATAAATAAAAACATCGCCACTTGGAGGACGATGTTTTTTCATTAAGAATGCTTTCGTATTAAAGCTCCAGTTGGCTGAACAGTAACCGTTTTGAAATAAGAAAACAAATAACATCCAGTTACAACGATCATTGTCCCTAAAATTTGTATCCATGTTAGTTCTTCACCGAGGAAAAGGAATGCTAAAATAGCAGTGAAAATGGGATTGAAGTTTAGAAAAATACCAGATGTAGTTGCTCCTAATTTTTGTACGCCAACATTCCAAAATACCATACAAAGAACTGTAGAAATGAGTCCTGTATATAAAAGTGATGTTATGAAAGAAGTGTTTATATTTGTAACAGTGAAGCTACCTATGTTAAATGGCAATAATAAAATAACGCCGAAAATACCAGAGTATAATGTGGCCATGAGTGGTGTAGTTGTTTTTGTTGCCCATTTACTACAAACAGAATAGATTCCCCAAATACAAACTGCCGCAATCATCCATAAATCGCCGCTATTAAAATGTAATGAAAATAAAAGTGCAAAGTTACCTTTTAATAGGACGAGAATAACCCCAAAGAATGAAAGAATCATAGATAAAATTTGAAGTGTATTTACTTTTTCTTTTAGAAATAAGACAGAAAATAATGCGATGGAAATGGCGTTTAATGTAGAAATAAGACCGACATTTGTTGCGGATGTTTTTTCTAATGCTAGAAATTGAAAGATGTTAAAAAGAGCGACCCCTGAAATTCCCATTAGTATTAACGGAAGTATGGCAGCATGTGGTGGAATGATTTTCTTTTCTTTAAACCATACCATCGGTAATAAACAAACAATCGCAATCATCCATCTTAAACTTGTAAGTGTCATTGGAGATGCGTGATCAACAAGTGATTTTCCAACGACAAAGTTTCCTCCCCATAATAAGCTCGTTAGTAATAGTAAAAAGACATAAAAATAAGGCATATTAAAATCCCCTTTGTTGTAATCAATGTGAATTGTAAATAATTTTAGCATTTTTCTTTATTGTGTAATATATTATTTTGTATAATGAATAAAAGTCGATAAAATGTTTTGTTGTAAGTGATATTAACTGAATTATGTTTAGTTTTATGTAGGTTATAAGGTGTTTTTTCGAATAATCATCGGTAATAAAAAGGAGGATTTCGATGGAGTCGTCTGTTATTAAAGTGTTGGATGATTTAGATGTACAAATTTTAGATATATTGCAGAAAGAGTCACAGGTAAGTAATGCAGAGCTTGCGCGACGCGTTAATTTATCACCAGCTGCAATGCATGCAAGAATTAAAAGGTTAGATGGAGAAGGATTCATTGATAAGCAAGTAGCTATTTTAAATCAAGAAAAGCTTGGTTTTGATTTGTTATGCTTCATTTTTATGAGTACGAATATTCATCAATCGGATAAGCTTGAAGTGTTGGAAAAAGAATTAGAAGCGATGCCTGAAGTGTTAGAATGTCACTGTTTAACAGGAGAGTATGATTATTTATTAAAGGTTGCAAATCGTGATCGTAAAGAGCTAGAACAGTTTATTAGAAAGCTGAACAAGCTTGGTATTACAAAGATACAGACGAGTTTAGCACTTCGTGAAATTAAATATTCGACGGTATTGCCGATACGAAATGAGGAACCGAGCATCGATTAGATCGCTTGGTTTTTTGTTTGTGTAAGGGTAAGAAAAGTGATTGACGAAGGGGGAAGGAGAGATGTATTATTATATAAAATTATGTATTAAAATTCACTTTAAGTTATAAATATTAATATTTTGGGTAAGGGGATAGCATATGAAAATCTGTAATGCGGTGACGAGTGATGTGAAAGAAATTTATAGCCTCATTGAAGTTTATGCAAAAGAGGGAGTGGTTTTACCACGTTCTCTTTTGTCTCTCTATCAATATTTACAATGTTTATATGTTGTGAAAGAAGAGGGGGAAATCGTTGGAGTTGCTGGTTTACATGTATTAGGAGAGGACCTTGCAGAAGTCCGGTCGTTAGTCGTTTCACATACATATGCAGGAAAAGGGATTGGACGTATGTTAGTGAATCATGTCATGAATGAAGCAGCGAAAATAAAAGTGAGTAGAGTTATTTCTTTAACATATGAAACGGAATTTTTTCAAAAGTGCGGGTTTGATTTTGTGAATAGAGATGCGCTACCAGAGAAAGTATGGATTGATTGTAGGCATTGTCCAAAGGTTGATTATTGTGATGAGGTGGCGATGATTCGGTATGTTGGGTGAAGCAAAAGAATAAAGAGCAGCTAGCAAAAGCTAACTGCTCTATTTAAGGGATCTCTCCAAGGGGGAGTGGAGAAAATATTATGTTACTAGCAGAATTGACAGATTATTAGGAAATATACAAATCCGATGAAAGAAATTTTAAATAAACTTTCGGCATTGACAGTTTTTAAAATATTCATGTACAATATACATGAATGACATTCAGTCATTTTTATGTGGCAGGATATAGTTAGTTTGGAAACGGAACAAATATAAATGGTAAATGAGGATGATAGTTGTTTATATATAGTAGTAATGAAAGAGCATATTTTTTTAAAACAAAAATGACTGATAGTCAGTCATAAGAGGTGAGAGGTATGAAAAATAAAGCTTGGTTATATGTCATATTAACATGTATCTTTGAAATTTTTTGGGTGTTTGGTTTTAATACGGCTAATACGTGGTGGCACTGGATTATTATTTTAGGAGTTATTGCTGTTGATTTTCACTTCCTTTCTAAAGCGTGTGAACATCTTCCAACAGGGACTGTATATGCTGTTTTCGCCGGAGCTGGTACGGTAGGTACTTTTTTAATGGATGTATTTCTTTTTGGCGGAAGTTTCAGTGTAGGGAAATTATTCTTTATCGTGATGGTTGTAGCCGGCGTTATTGGTTTAAAACTAGCTGATAATAAAGAAGAAACTATGGAAGGAGCTGCTTAAATATGGGTTGGTTTTTCGTATTTTGTGCTGCAATTAGTGAAATAGTCGGTGTGATCGGTCTTAAAATGTATAGTAAAGATAAAACGTTAGCAAATGGTGCACTTTATATAGGTGGGTTTGCTACATCCTTCGCATTCTTGTATACATCTTTCTTATTTTTACAAGTAAGTGTTGCGTATGCAGTTTGGATTGGTATTGGAACAGCAGGTGCCGTTTTATTAAACATGTTCTTGTTTGGTGAATCGAAAAGTAAAGCACGTATCATTAGTGTCGCTCTTATCGTATGTGGAGTGACAGGATTAAAGGCTCTTTCTTAAAGATATTTGGCATTTTTATCTCCTAATTTTTTGTTAGGAGATTTTATTATGAAAAAATGATTTCCTCGCAAAGTTCACTATCATTGACAGTACAATCGATTATCTTATAAAATGAGTGACAGTCATTCAATACGCGTGTGAAAGGGTTTAGATGATGAATAAAAAAGAGAAAATTGTCTATGCAGCGATTGAAGTGTTTCAGGAAAAGGGCGTTGAAAAAACGAAGATTTCTGATATCGTGAAATTAGCTGGCATTGCACAAGGAACTTTCTATTTATATTTTCCTTCTAAGTTATCTGTTATGCCTGCAATAGCAGAAGTGATGGTTGAAAAGATGATACTTGCAGTGAAAGAAAAAGTGCAAAATGATGCGCCTTTCTCAAGTAAAGTGACGCAAGTAATAGATGCGGTGTTTCACTTCATAGAGGAATATCGTGAAATACAAGCTTTAATGTATGCGGGTCTTGCATCTACAGAACATATAAAAGAATGGGAAGCTGTGTATGAGCCTCTTTATATGTGGTTAAGCGAATTTTTAAGTGAGGCGAAAGAAGCTGGTGAAATTCGTGAGTCGGTACACGCAGAGCGAACAGCGAAGTTGTTTATCGCTCTAGTTGAATCAGCAGCGGAGCAAGTGTATTTATATGATCATAAAGATGATGAGCAAGTTGAGCTACAAAAGGCAGAAGTACTAGATTTTTTAACACATGCACTACATATAAAGAAATAGTGGGATGAACCTGTCTGAGAAGGTAGGTTCATTTTTGAGGAAAACTGAATGATAGTCATTCACCTAATACTTATGTATGTGTGGAAGGATAGAGTGAAATTCTAATGAGTGGAGACATCTCTACTCATGATTAGCCCGCAAATAGCAGGATAAAGAAAAAGCTTCTTGGGAATTATTTTTTGAGAGGAACTTACGGGAAGAGGTGTTAAAAAGTGAAGAAACCGATAAAAGAACAAAAGATGGTATTGGTCATTCTTTTGAGTAATATATTTATCGCTTTTTTAGGGATTGGATTAATCATTCCGGTTATGCCGTCCTTTATGAATGATATGGGTTTAACAGGGAAGACGATGGGTTATCTCGTTGCAGTGTTTGCAATGGCTCAGCTTATTGCTTCACCTATTACAGGCCGGTGGGTTGACCTTTACGGTAGGAAGAAAATGATAATCATTGGATTATTTATTTTTGGTGTTTCAGAGCTTCTTTTCGGATTAGGAACTGATGTATGGATGCTCTATGCAGCGAGGGTGTTAGGCGGAATTAGTGCTGCGTTTATTATGCCTGGTGTTACGGCATATGTTGCGGATATTACATCTATGCAGGAACGTCCGAAGGCGATGGGATATTTATCCGCTGCTATTAGTACAGGATTTATTATAGGACCTGGAATTGGTGGGTTTATTGCAGAATACGGTATACGTGTGCCGTTTTTCGTTGCAGCAGCAATTGCCTTTGTAGCATGTTTGATTTCAATCTTTATTTTAAAAGAACCGTTAACGAAAGAAGAACTTGCAGAGATTTCTTCTAATACGAAAGAATCAAGTTTTATTGGAGATTTAAAGAAATCATTACATCCAATGTATGCAATCGCATTTATTATCGTATTTGTACTTGCATTCGGATTATCGGCATATGAAACAGTGTTTAGTCTGTTTTCTGATCATAAGTTTGGATTCACACCGAAAGATATTGCTGCAATTATTACGATTAGTTCAATCTTTGGGGTAGTTGTGCAAGTATTTATGTTCGGGAAATTAGTTGATATGTTTGGTGAAAAAGTGTTAATTCAAATCTGTTTAATTGTAGGTGCAGTATTAGCGTTTGTTTCAACTGTCGTCTTTAATTATTGGATTGTACTTCTCGTTACGTGCTTCATTTTCCTTGCATTTGATTTACTGCGTCCAGCTTTAACGACCTTTTTATCAAAAGCAGCCGGAAAAGAGCAAGGATTCGTCGCTGGTATGAACTCAACTTATACGAGTTTAGGAAATATAGCAGGACCAGCGATGGGCGGAATATTGTTTGATATGAACATTCATTATCCATATGCATTTTCAGGAATTGTTTTAATAGTTGGTCTCGGTATTACATTTATGTGGAGAGAGAAGCAACTGGCTGAGAGTTTTGCGAAGTAATAAAACCCCTTACGACGGTAAGGGGTTTTTGTTTTATAAGCTTAATCCAAACCGCTTTAATATCCCCTCTAATTGCTTTCCTTTATCCGTTAATGTGTACTCTACACGAGGCGGAACTTCTGGATATACTTTTCTCGTGATAATGCCTTGAGCTTCTAATTCTTTTAGTCGAAGCGATAATGTTTTCGGGCTAATGCCGTCCATTGATTTTTGTAAATCACTAAAGCGTAATGTTCCTTCGATAAGAAGGTCACGGATGATTAAAAACGTCCATTTTGTACGAATTACATCAAGCGTTTTAGCGATAGGACAAGGTATACCAGGTAAACCTTTCGTTAATTCAACTGGATCTATATTGTTCATGGAACTAGCCTCATCGCCATCAACCTAAGAAATGCAAATACCCCCAAAACGAAAAAATGAGTATTTTGTTACAAGTTAGTACAAATTTTCGTTCTGGGGGTACTATAAAATTTCAGCTAAATAACGATGTGGTGGGACCAAAAAAATGCGTTTTAGTCTTTAAACACGCTTAGTTTTTCAAATAGATCTCCCAGGATATTGATAAACATTTCTTTTTCCTCATCGCTGTAGTTTTCCATTACCGCAGAGATTTTACTGAAATGACCGGGTAGAAATTGTTTCAGTTGTTCTTTTCCCTCTTTTGTCAGTTCAATGCTGATTTTTCGTTTATCCTCATTTTGATGCGTGCGGCTGACAAAACCGTCCCTCGCTAGCCCGTCCAGCAAACCTGTGATCGTTGCTTTCGTGACGTTTGATTGCTTTGCAAGTTCTGTCGGACTTAACGAGTGGTCCTTTGCGTCGAAGAGTAGCATTAGGATTTTGAATTTTCCTTCGGACAGCCCCCTACCTGCAAAGTAACGCTCCATCACATGATTCATTTTTTTTGATATATCAAATAGAGATAAAAATAATTCAAGAGAATTAGCATCTATATTGGAATACGTCTCGGTATGTTCTGTTAAATACTTATATTTAGGTAAATGTTTTAATTCCATTACAATAAGCTCCCGTTCGTTAGTTATGACACGATTATAAAGGAGTTAATATCATAATACAACCTGACCTAAAGATGATTGACATCTTTTCCGCGGATGTAGTAAAGTAATGTAGTTAGGCGCCTAACTATATTCAAAGAACTAAAAGGGGTTATTTATATGAAACATATTTTGATAGCTGGAGGGGGAATTGGCGGATTGTCAGCGTCTATTTCCCTTAGTAAAGCAGGATTTTCTGTCACCTTGTGCGAAGCGGCTTCAGAAAACCGCAAAACCGGTGCGGGGATTCTCATGCCGCAAAACGCACTGGCTGTCTTGAAAGAATTGGACGTATTCGAAGAGTGTTGTAAACATGGCTTTCAAACAAAATGGCTTAAAACATTTGATGCACAGGGGAATCTGCAGTTTCAAGTCAGTGAATCCTTTTTAGACGACACACTTCCAGGGCGCAATAATATCCTGCGAAAAACATTAAGTGATATTCTCATCAAGCATGCTGATGCAGCGGGTGTAGACATCAAGTGGGGGAACAAGGTTGTCGCTTATGAAGAAACGGCTGAATCTGTCTCTGCCGTATTTGACGACGGAGAAAAGATAAAGGCTGATATTTTAGTAGGTTTTGACGGTATTCATTCAATTGTAAGGAATATGATGCTGCAAAAGGAAATAGAAAAAGAGCATCTCGGTATGGGGGCGTGGCGATTTTATTTCGAGCTTCCTGATTACAAATTTAAGGACTCGTCATTGATGTATATAAGCGGAGAAACGCAAATCGGCGTCGTACCATTAGCCGAACGCGCCGGCTATGTCTTTGTGCTCCAGCCTTGCGCTAGCGATTACTGGGATGAGGAAGCTACCCGGTTTAATAGAGTTAAAGAGATTCTCTTAGGCTTTCCGGGACTTGATTTTATTACAAAGCATATGTCAAAAGATTACCCTGTTATTTTTAACAAATTGGAACAAGTCGCAGTGCAAGAGCCATGGTACAAAGGTCGCGTCGTCATTGGAGGGGACGCCGCCCACGTCGGAGCTCCGACTCTTGCGCAAGGAGGAGCCATGGCTATTGAGGATGCAATCGTTCTCGCCGAAGAGCTCAAAAACCATAATAACATTGAAACTGCATTTCAGGCATACTTCGAAAGAAGAGCACCAAGGGCGCTCAAAGTCCAGAATCTATCCTCAGAAATCGTCCGCCGCAGGCTGAAAGGCCAGACGGGAATAGAAGAGCTGATTTGGGAGTGCCATGAGGTGTTAAGGAAAGATTATTAAATAGAAAAGTCCAGAAAGAGATCCCTGAACTCAGCTTGTAGAGAAAACCATATTTTTTCCACAAATGAAGGCTTTCGAGATTTTTCCGACAGCTTGGCCCTCTTTAAATAAAATAGCAGAACAAAAGAATATGGGAATTTATTATCATAAATTTGATGTGTGTTCTTTCAATTGTATGAATAAGTAAAAATTGTAATTTTGAGATGGTTATAATTATGACTATTTGTATCGCCTGTATATTGTATTAATAGTATATTGAACTAATATTTATGAGGAGAAGTTGTTTATGATGTGAAAAATAAAATAAAGTCAGATTTACAATCGAAAATTCAAATAAAAGAATTAGGTAAGAGAGAGGAAGACAATTTAATATGGGGAATCAACAAACAACAGCAGAAAACTCTAACATCAGAGCTCTGCCGATTATTACGTCATTTCTTATTGCCGGATTTATCGGCTTGTTTAGTGAAACAGCCTTAAATATGGCGTTAAAAGAGTTAATTACAGGCTTTGGTATTCTAGAGACAACAGCACAGTGGCTGACAACCGGCTACTTATTAACATTAGGAATTCTTGTGCCAATTTCAGGTTTAATTCTTCAATGGTTTACAACAAGACAGCTTTTTATCGCATCTCTTGTATTCTCCATTATCGGAACATTTATCGGGGCTATTGCACCAACATTTAGCGTACTTATGGTTGCACGCATTGTACAAGCAGTAGGAACAGCTTTACTTTTACCACTTATGTTTAACACCATTCTTGTTATTATTCCACCACAGAGGCGTGGAAGAGCTATGGGAATTATCGGGCTTGTCATTATGTTCGCTCCAGCTGTTGGACCAACCGTATCAGGGTTGATTCTAAAAACGTTAACGTGGCACTGGATTTTCTGGATTTCACTCCCGTTGTTAATTGTCGCATTAGTATTTGGTACATTCTTTATGCAAAACGTAACAAAACTAACAAAGCCAAGAATCGATATTTTCTCAATCATTCTTTCAACAATTGGTTTTGGCGGTATCGTATTTGGTTTCAGTAGCGCTGGAGAAAGTGGAGGCTGGGGAAGCTCACACGTTATTCTTTCTCTTGTTATTGGAGTCGTTGGATTAATTGCATTTTCCCTTCGCCAAATGAAGATGGATGAACCAATGTTAGACCTTAAGGCTTTTAAATATCCAATGTTCGTTATTGGACTTCTCTTAATTTTAGTATGCATGATGGTGCTGCTTTGTACGATGATGATTTTACCATTATACTTACAAACATCATTAGCGTTATCAACGTTTGCAGCGGGTCTTATGCTTCTACCGGGAGGAATTATTAACGGAATTCTTTCGCCTGTTATGGGGGGATTATTTGACCGTTTTGGTCCTAAATGGTTAGTTATTCCTGGACTTGTCATTGTAGCATGTGCACTGTATGGTTTCTCAACCTTAACATTGGAAACATCTACAGGATTTATTGTTGCACTACACATTGCACTTATGGTTGGAATTTCAATGATTATGATGCCAGCTCAAACAAACGGATTAAATCAGCTGCCACCTGAACTATACCCGCATGGAACAGCGATTATGAACACCTTACAACAAGTTGCTGGTGCTATTGGAACAGCTGTTGGAATTTCAATTCTTTCCTCAGGTTCAAGAAGCTTCCTTCAGACAGTATCTGATAAAGAAAATCCATTAAACCAAGTTCTGGCCTTTACAAACGGTGTTCAAAATACCTTTATCTTTGCTATCATTGTAGTAATTGTTGGATTAATAATCTCGTTCTTTATCAAAAGAGTCAATGTTGAACAGCGAGCATAATAATAAAAAAGTACTGGGCATTGCCAGTACTTTTTTCAGGCTATGGAGAAAGTCTTCTCCATAGCCTGTTTTTGTGTCTGAGCTTCTTTTTATGTGTCAACACTGATAAAAAGAGGAAAAAGAGAGATTTCTTATGATGGGTTCTTTAATCTACTTCTGGTAATACAGAAAACATTTCTCTTAATTCTGGATGAACTCTATTCTGCATTAAAAATTCTCCTTTATTATGAAATTTTTTGTCCCTACCTTAGTTATTTTCTTGCGAAACCAGTCTTAACTGCTCGTACATAATCATTTAAAGCGTGAATAGATATATCAGCATCTGGGTGGAACATTTCGAACCCATGATAAGCTCCAGGATATAAATGGAATTCAACATCAACACCAGCTTCCGCAAGCTTCGTTACATAGGTTAATGTTTCACTACGGAATGGATCTAATTGACCAACACATGTGTAGGTACGTGGCAGATTACGATAATCTTCTGCTCGAGCAGCGGCTGCATAGGCAGGAATATGATCCGTTCCATGTAATCTTCCTAAATACATTTTCCAGCCAGCTTCATTAGACTTTTGATTCCAAACAAACCCCTCTTTAATTTCATTCGTAGAAGGTGTATTATTACGGTCATCAATCATTGGATAGAGCGGCATTTGGAAACAAATAGCAGGGTATTGTCGATCACGGGCTAATAATGTTAATGCTGCTGTTAGTCCGCCGCCAGCGCTTACTCCTGCAACACCAATTCGATTTGAATCAATGTTTAATACTTCTGCATTATCAGCAATCCATTTTAATGCTGCATAACAATCTTCAATTGGAGCTGGATAAGGATGTTCAGGTGCTAAACGGTAGTCTACAGAAACGACCACACAGCCAACTTCTTTTGCAAATTTTACACAAAGATCTTCATTATCATTTATAGAGCCTAATATATAACCACCACCATGTATCCATAACAGGGCAGGTAAGGCTTCAGTATTTGATTTTGGACGATAAATTTTTAGGCGTACTGGATTCGCATCAGGTCCTTCAATGACTTCATCTGTTAACGAAAGGGATTCATCAACAATGGTAGCTGGGAAGACTTTCGCAGCTTCTTCTCGCATTGCTTGCAAACATTCTGGACGTAAATCTTGATCTGGATACATTTCTAAGCCTGGTAATAATTCTGGATGTACTCGGTTCTTCATTTAAAAAACTCCTTTTTTAATTTTTTATGAAAGGTGAAATATTATTTTTAGAAATATAATTGTAAGCTAGCTATGTATAGCAATTTATCATAGGCATTAATGGAAAGCGACAAACAAAAATGTTTATGTGTATCAAAATGCGACATATATCTCAAAGTGGTTTATTTCTAGATAAATTTTTAGCGGAATAAAGTATATGTAGTGCCAAAATCAGCATTTATGAAATATTCATTTTTTGACTTTTTACATGTGCTTTGATCGTTATTCTCCTTTTCCGAGGGGATAGGAAAAATATCTAATGGGGAATTAACTATCTTGAAATGGATTGATGTGGGATTTATCCCGCTTTAATGGGCAGTAAGATCCCCACCTCAAAATTCAGTGAAAGCAAAGAAGTTAGGTGGGGGATCAACTGCCCATAAAAGTCCGATTGGTTCAACTAATAATCAGTGGGGGATGAAGAAAACCCCCACTGATTAAAGTTTCACTTTATATGTTGTATTATAAAAAAGAAAAAGCATGCCCCTTCTTGCAGTATAAAGAAGAGGCATGCTTTTTCTTTTATTCCAGATGCTTTAATACCTAGAAAAAATAAAACAGAAATAAAGGTACAAAATGAAGCAACAAAGCGTAGGACTTGATTAAAATTTAAGGCATTAAAGATTTCAATGCTAAATTCATATAAGTATTCATTCTCTGTTCTAGTGAGTATTTTCCATCTAAAAGACACCAATCTAATATAAGCCCTCTAGCAATTGTAAAAAGATACGTTGTTATTTCTTCTACACTCATATCATTTGTTAATTCTTTTTCAAGTTGTCCTTTGTAAACAAAGCCATTTAGAGCTTCGTAAATTAGTGAAGGCTCATATATAAATGATCTTTTGTTGAAATCGTTAAGAAGATTTATATGTAACTCTAATTTAGTTGTATATTCAGCTATGCATTGGAAGAAAGTTAAAATAGTTGTTTGCATTGTTGTATGTTGATCGATATTTTTTAATTCAACATGTAGGTTTTCTTCAATTTGTTGAAATAATTTTTTATAAATATCCTCTTTGGAAGAGAAATAATGATAAAAAGTTCCTACTGATACATTTGCTTTTTTACAAATATCTTCAATTGTTATATTTTCAAATTTTTTTTCTTTCATTAAATTTAAAAACACATGAAATATATTGTTCTGTGTTAGTAGAGCTTGTTGTTTTCTATTTGGCAGAGTTTTTTTATGCAACGTCTATTCCCCCTTATTTATATATTAACGGATATCTTAAAACCAAAAAAGTAGTTTGAATATTTTGGTTCTTGTTATATAATCCTCATTACACCGAATAACATTCGGTGAATGTTGTTCGATGTAATGGAATTTCTTTGAGAGGAGATTGTTATATATGAAAACACCTTATCAATCAGTTGTTATGATTCCTACAAATAAGTTGATGGGAAAAAAGGCTTTAGAAGATCCGTATAAACCATTTGCATGGTACAAAGAGATGCGAGAAAAGGAGCCTATTTGTTTTAATCATCAGGCAGACATGTGGAATGTTTTTTTGTACGAAGATGTAAAAACTGTCTTAGAGGATAAAGAGTACTTTTCTAATATTATGCCTGAGAAGAAAAAGTCTCCATTTCCACAAAGTATTCTTGGGATGGATCCGCCAAAACATACGCAAATTCGGTCTATTGTAAATCGGTCTTTCACTCCTAAAGCATTAAGGGAATGGGAACCTAGAATCCAGCAAATCACAAACGATATACTCAATCAATTATCCGAGCGTGAAACTTTTGATATTGTTAGGGAGTTATTTTATCCGTTACCAGTTATAGTAATTGCTGAAATGTTAGGTGTTTCTGCTAAGGATATGGAAAGGTTTAAGAGGTGGTCTGATATTATCGTAAGTTCACCGAGTCATGATGATCCGGATTATTTGGAAGAATTTTTTAATACACGTTTACAAGCAGAAAATGAATTAGGAGAGTTTTTTGAAGAAATCATACAATCCAATCGAGGGAAATCCAAAAAAGATTCAAATAACATTATTTCTTTATTAGTTCAAAGTGAAGCGGACAAAAACATTTCAGGAAAAGAAATAGTACCGTTTTGTAAACTACTTTTAGTAGCGGGAAATGAAACAACAACTAATTTACTTGGAAACGCTTTATATTGCTTCATAGAACATCCAAATGTTTATGATCAATTACAACAGGATATATCTCTTATTCCGAAAGCAATTGAAGAAGTATTGCGGTATCGTTCACCGGTTCAAAGAATTGTACGCAGAGTAAAAAAAGAGATTCAATTAAAAGGGCAAACTTTACAAGTAGATCAAATCATTTCAGCTTGGGTTGGATCAGCTAACCGTGATTCGCATCAATTCAAAGATGCCGATAGTTTTAACATATATCGTAGGCGTAATCCTCATCTTACATTTGGACATGGAATCCATTTTTGTTTAGGTGCTCCTCTAGCTAGATTAGAAGCGAAAATTGTATTAACGGAATTAATAAAAAGATATAAATCATTTTCATTTGTTGACCAGAATCTTCCTGTTCCTATCTCAAATAGTAGTTCTATATATGGATTACATTCTTTCCCTGTAAAAAGTGAACTAAATTAAACATTTTGGCTCTGGTATAGTCGTGCCAGAGCCAAATTTATATGATCCATCTCAGTTTCATAAAAAGGATTATATTCAGGGGAAAATTCCAGATTATCACTAATTTAGGCATACTAAAAGGAAATAAAGACTAGGAAAACAATTACAAATTCATGCAGTACTTAGATTAAATATAGGAGGATACTGGAATTGAGTAATTTCACACGTTTACGCACACAAACCATAATAAAAGATGCGTTTATGAATTTATTAAAAGAAAAAACATTTTCATCCATCACAATCAATCATATTTGTGAAAAAGCAATGATTCATAGAAGCACATTTTACCGTCATTATGAGGATAAATATGAATTATTTAGCGATGTTTCAAATTCCATCGCAATCAATCTTTTTGAACAAACAAAAGAAGGATTGAATTTAGAACATACATTGTTTGAGGAAATAATTGAATACATAGATGTTAATCGTGCATTGTTTTTTAATATTACAAGTAAAAATAATAGCCTTGAGTTATACGAAAAATTGATTCGATTTGGTGCAGAAAATTTATATGAAAATTCAATGGAATATAATGATCCGCTTTCTAAAAAAATCCAAAACTCAGATTGCCCCATGGTACTATGTGATTTCTACTGTAGTGGTTTTTTTGAGATTATAAAAAAATGGTTAAGCAATGAATATTCCTATACAAAAGAAGAGTTGATTCAGATTTCTAAGAATTTATAGATAAAAGAACCGATTTGAAATAAATGTCTCTATTTGAGACGTATATAATTTTTTGCTCATCGTCTTCCTCAAAAACCTATGATAGATTATTGAACATAGCAAAGGAGGAATGAGTAAGGTTAAAGAGCAAAAGAAAATTGCTGTTATGCTTTAAAAAACGAATTGCGATCTAATATTAAATGAAAAATTATATATAATATTCGAATTATTTGAGGGAGGATTTTTTATGAAAGCCGCAGTGTGGTATGGTGAAAAAGATATTCGTATCGAGGAAAGAGAAACAAAAGAGTTACAACCCAATGATGTAAAAGTTAAAGTGGCATGGGCTGGTATTTGTGGTTCTGATTTACATGCATACTTGCATCCAGATTCAGTACCAATGAATAAGAATACGGTACTCGGACATGAATTTTCTGGTGAAATTGTAGAAGTTGGTTCTCATGTAACACAATTTAAAGAAGGGGACAGAGTGTGCATCTATCCAATGATGCTTAAAGATCCTTCAAATGCTGAAACTGAACGTTTTATCACTTTAGATGCGGTTGGTGCACAAATCGATGGAGGGTTTGCTGAATACGCGATACTTCCACAAAAAACGATTTTTAAAATTCCAGATACTTTACCATTAGAAGTGGCAGCAATGGTAGAGCCAGCAGCTGTATCTTTCCAATCAATTAAGGATTCAAATGTAGGAGAAGGAGATACTGTTGTTGTTTATGGCGCAGGTCCAATTGGGCTATTTGCTGTATTAGGTGCAAAAGCTGCAGGTGCTTCTAATATTATTGTTGTTGATTTATTTGATAGTCGACTTGATAAAGCAACCGAAGTGGGTGCGACACATACTTTTAATGCTAAAGAAGTAAACCCTGTAGAAGAAATTCGTAAATTATTCCCAGATGGAGCAGATGTGACAATTGAAGCTGCAGGTGTTGACTCAACATTTAATCAAGCTATTCAATCGACTAAAGTTCGTGGCACAATGATGGTTATCAGCTTCCACACGCAAGATATCCAATTTAATGCTCCTGCTTCCTTACTCTTTAGTGGTGTAAAATTAATGGGATCTGTGGGATACAGTAATGAAACTTATAATGAGGTCATTCAATTACTTGCTAATGGAAGATTACCTGCGCAATCAATTATTACAAGTAAAGTTGATATAGATAATATCGCTGAACAAGGTTTTGAAGCGTTAATTCATGACAAAGCGCAAGCAAAAATTCTAGTTAAATTAAGTGGCGCACATTAAACATATTTTAGATGAAATAACTTGAGAAGATTAAAAATTTGTAAAAATAGTCGAGAATATTAGAATGTAATTGAAATGTCTTTTAAAATAGAGTGGAAAAGAAATAATTAAAAATATAGAGAACTCTTAACTATTTACTCAAGAAATTCAAGCCTTTTATCCTCTAATATTTTACGAAATCCTGCTAGAAATATAGGCTTTGTGCAACGAACCGATAAATAACAAGCCAAAGATTTAGTTGTTTTGCGTGTATACCCTCACAAGAAAAAATATAGATTTTATCTTGTGGGGGGTATTATAGAATTCTTAAGTTGATGCACACATATGGAGAGGTCTAATAGCGTGAAGATAAACTAATAAAATATAAGTTTATACGTTACTTAGTAACAGAATAAAGGCGGACAAGGTTTCCCCATATTCTAAATTCTTTTTGTATATATCTGCATAAGCAATCTTCAATTGCTCACGTAATTGTTTCTTCTCTTTTTCTAACTTCTTAATCTTACGTTTCAATGAGCCTATAATTATTTCTAATTATAGGCTGTTTAACGATGGTAAGTTTTTTGTTTTATAAACTTAATCCAAACCGCTTTAGTTCAATAAAAATCCCCTCTAATTGCTTTCCTTTATCCGTTAATGTGTACTCTACACGAGGCGGAACTTCTGGATATACTTTTCTCGTGATAATGCCTTGAGCTTCTAATTCTTTTAGTCGAAGCGATAATGTTTTCGGACTAATGCCGTCCATTGATTTTTGTAAGTCACTAAAGCGTAATGTTCCCTCGATAAGAAGGTCACGAATGATTAAAAACGTCCATTTTGTACGAATTACATCAAGCGTTTTAGCGATAGGACAAGGTATACCAGGTAAACCTTTCGTTAGTTCAACCGGATCTATATTGCTCATGGAACTAGCCTCCATAAAATTTTTTGAATGAATTTGCTTTATAGTATCACAAAACTATACTTTTGGTAACTATATGAAAAAAATATCACTACTTCCATAAAGGAAGTAAGTGCATATACAATAGCAATACGAAATACAAAGGGTTTAGATGAGGAGGTGGTGATTTTTATGGGGATAAAAAAGTTGTTTCGATTCCTTAGTTTGTTTGTTGTTTGTATTGTACTTGTAGCATGCAGCGTGGAACAAAAAACTGAAGTTCAGTTATTAAAAGAAATGCCAAAGGCAAAAACAATGACAATCGATCCTTCACTAAGTAAAATGGAAGCGACCGAAATGGTTCATGCAGCGCAGCGTTTTTATGCATTTTGGGATACAGGTAAAGAGGAGCTTCTTTCGCAGACTGTTACGAAAGATTTTTTCGATAATACGTTGCCGAAAGGGCGACCACAAGGTGTTGAAGGATTAAAGTTTGCAGCGCAAAATTTTCGTAAAGTCGTTCCTAATATACATTGCGAGATTAAAGATTTATTAGTCGTCGGTGATAAAGTAACAGCCCGCCTTTCTTTTACAGGAACGCATAATGGTAAAAATATTAGCTTTTCTGCAATAGATATTTTGCATGTGAAAGACGGAAAGATTACGGAAGACTGGCATTTGGAAGATAATCTTACGTTGAAACAGCAACTTGGGTTAATAAGCGAGGAATAGATTAGGGGAGAGAAAAACGATGAAAAATATATTTATTATAAATGGACATGAAAAATACGGTACAAAGGAAGGACGATTAAATAAAACGTTAGTGGATCATATGGTAACGGTATTAAGCGAGAATCATCATGTGAAAACAACAACGATTCAAGATGGATACAATATAAAAGAAGAACAAGATAAGTTTTTATGGGCTGATGTTGTGATTTATCAAACACCGATTTATTGGTTTAGTGTTCCAGGATTATTTAAAACGTATATGGATGAAGTATATGAATACGGTTTGTTCTTTGAAGGAGCGGATGAATATGGAACAGGTGGTTTATTAAAAGAGAAAGCGTATATGTTCTCTACAACTTGGAATGCACCTGAAAAGGCATTTGGAGATAAGACGAAGTTCTTTGAAGGGGAAAGTTTAGAATCAACGCTTAGTCATTTACACCGGGTGCAGAAGTTTCTTGGGATGAGTCCGTTAAAGAGTTTTGCTTGTTATGATGTGGTGAAGAATCCAGATATTGAGCAGTATTTATTGAACTTGAAAGATCATTTAGATGGAGTAATTAAATAGTAGTTTGTATTGTGAAGAAGGTACTACTAAGGATGTAGTACCTTCTCTTTTTATAAAAACTCACACTTTAATACGTGGATGGCTGTATCCATAACTTCGCAAAATTTGCCCAGCCGAATGAATCAATTGTTACGTTTTTTAAAGAAGAAGGGTATGTTTTTCTTTTTAAAACGTGATAGTTAAATAAAATGATGTGTTCTGCTTGTAAAAACTCTTCAATCTCATACATGAGTTCATAACGCTTTTCTTTATTTTCTTCTAATAAAAATGTATCAAGTAAACAGTTAATTTGGTTTTCATAGTGCGGGTCCATGAACCGATTTACGAAGCAACTTTTATTTTTAAATACATTTAAGAATGCAAGTTCATGATCGGCAGCAAACACTTCTCCCATGAAAATAATATCGGCATGTTTATCAATAGAGCGGTTCATATAATCTGAAACGAGAAATGGGTGAAGCTCTACTTGTATACCTAAACTTTCACATCGTTCTTTTAGGAAATATGCGTCATTTGCACTGTCTTTAAATGCGAAGAAATAAATGTGTATCGTTTCTCCATTATAGGTGCTCTTTTTTAAATACTCTTTTGCTTTTTCTAAAGAGTAGGACCTTTTAGAAACTTGGCGGCTTCTTTCAGGGAAAAAGCTTGATGCAGCAATTGTTCGTCTACCTTCTATGCTACGAAGTATCGTTTCAACATCATATAGTTCTCTCCAAGCTTTTCGAAAGTAAATGTTGTGAGTAGGACCTGGTTTTGTAAAGTTGAAGCCAGCATAAATACAACCTATTTCTTCTATTTGTATATCATGCCTTTCATTTTCCTCTTCATTTGGTAGTTCATAATCAGCATCTATTTGCACATGATCAGGAATACCCCAAAATTCAATACGGTCTAATAACGCGCGCTCTTTAAAATAATGGGTGAACGCTTCGAGTACGATATTGTCTTCAGAGTAATGAGCAAGTTTGAAAGGTCCAGTACCTATATAATGATGATTTTCAATACTAGCATCATGTGGCAAAATTGCTAGTTGTATGGAACTTACATAGTGTAAGAAAAATAGATTTGGTTTTGCTAAATGAAATCGAATTTGCAGTGGTGACGGTGTTTCAATTTGAACAATTTCTTCTGTTAACCATTCGAAAGGAGAGTGAACTTCTTTTAGTCTTTCAAAAGAAAATTGTACATCTTTAGAAGTTAAAACAGTTTCGTTATGAAAATATACATCCTTTCGTAAATAAAAAGTCCACGTAAGCCCGTCTTCACTTAATTCCCACGTATGCGCAATGTGTGGTTCCATTTTTTCAGTAACATCGTTATAAACGACTAACGTATCAAAAATTTGACTCGTAAGATGGCTCTCTGTAGTTACAGCCACAAAAGCCGGATCTAATGGGAATATCTTTCTCGATATAGGAATTTTTAATATGTCGTACATATCATTTGAAGGTTCGTATCCAAAATGATGATGTAGTTTATTTTCTATCTTTTTTTGAAGTGCAAGGGGTAGGGGTTCTTTTAAAAGAAGAAAGATATCTTTTAATTTTTCTTGCGCTAACAGTTCATCTGTATAGGACTCAATCGCTTCTACGAAATTATGCATAAATAGAATTTCCGTTTTATTCCCGCGGCCACGCCCTGGAGTCCAATGAATTAATTGTTCCTCACTCATTTTCTTTAATAAAATCTTTACGTTTTTCGTACTGCAATATAAAACATCCGCTAATTCTTGTAAGCTATTTCGCATATGTTGTTGATCTTGTGCGTGTAATCTTAGTCTAATGTAATAGTCCATAATTTTCATATATACACTTCCTTCTATCATAAAAGGGGAAACTCTTTAGAATATTCTAACCTTTTTCTTCCTCTTTTTCAAAGTAAAATAAGTAAGCATAAGGAGGGGGAAACAATGGGGTTTTGGAGTATGCATCGAAATATAAAAATTAGAATTATAACTTCGTTTTTAACACGTACTGTGTCCACGATGATTTTTCCATTTATGGCGATTTACTTTTCAATCAAGTTAGGTAGTGCGATTGCGGGTGCGTTACTACTCATTAATGTCATAGCTTCATTAGTAATTGGTTTGTACGGTGGATATGTTGGGGATCGGCTTGGTCGTAAAAAAGTAATGATTATCGGTCAAAGTATACAAGTTATTTCCATTGCTTGTATGGGAGTTGCGAATTCGGATTATGTAGATTCACCGTGGTTAACATTTATCTTTATGTTAGTGAATAGCCTAGGATCTGGACTTATGAATCCTGCGACAGAGGCGATGTTAATTGATGTGAGTACAACGGAAAATCGAAAAGTGATGTACAGCATTAATTACTGGGCGATTAATTTATCCATTGCAATTGGAGCAATATTTGGTGGATTATTATTTGAAAACTATAGATTACAATTGTTTATCGTATTAACGCTTGTTGCCGTTATTACTTTATATGTGATGGCTGTATATATGGAAGAAGTGTATGTAGCGAGAAAAACAGTAGAGAAGAAAAATGTATTAAAAGATATGGCAGATAGTTATAAAGTCGTGATGAAAGATAAAGCATTTTTAATTTTTTGTGCAGCGAGTATATGTACATTATCGTTAGAGTTTCAAATTAATAACTATTTAGGAGTACGTTTGCAGAAGGAATTTGAAACGGTAAACTTTTTCTTTAGTAATGGTTTTACGTTTGATTTAACAGGTATTCGCATGCTGAGCTGGATTTCTGCAGAGAATACAATTTTAGTTGTTTTATGTTCAGCTCTTCTTATTAAAATGCTGAAAAGCTTCAACGATTTGAAAATCTTATATGTAGGCTTATTCATTTATACGATTGGTTTTACAATACTCGGAACGAGCAATAGTTTATGGATTTTATTAATTGCAGGGCTTTTCCAAACGGTAGGCGAGATGATGTATGTGCCAGTACGTCAATCTATTATGGCAGATATGGTGCCAAATGAGGCGAGAGGTTCATATATGGCGATTAACGGAATGGTCTTTCAAGTGGCAAAAATGAACGGGGCATTAGGTGTTATGCTAGGTTCATTTATCGCATCTTGGGGCATGAGTGCTCTGTATTTTATCGTTGGTATGAGCAGTATTTTATTATTTATGAAGGCGATAGGGAAAGAGAAGTATGAGGATGAGAGAAATGTTTCTCAGATTGGATGAAACTATATAAAAGCGAACCAGTTATATTGGGACTCGCTTTTATATAATTTTTAGAACGGATCAACTTCAGCTAAATTTGGAGTGGTATTCGGCTGTAACAAAAGATTTTTTAATGTGCCTACTTCAGAAAGAGCGACTAATATGTAGCCACTAATCAGTACAATAAGCCCAATGACGCGTAACGTTTGTAAGCTCACTTCATTATTATTCGTTTCCGTTGGATTTTGGGGCGTTGAAGGTGGATTGTTATTCATAAATAAGGCTCCTATCTTTTGTATTTATATATGTGCGAAATCATTATTTAACTTATGGATAGGAATTATATAGTCATTTTCACTATATGAGAACTGCCTATGAAAAGTGATAAGAAATTTTTGGACGAGAACGAGGGGAATCCAAAAGATTATTAAAACTGATCTTTTGGATTCCCCTCGTTTTATTTATCCCGCTTTAATGGGCAGTAAGACCCCCACCTCAAAATTCAGCGAAAGCAAAGAAGTTAGGTGGGGGATTAACTGCCCATAAAAGTCCGATTGGTTCGACTAATAATCAGTGGGGGATGAAGAAACCCCCCACTGATTAAAGTCTCACTTTATCCTGCTATTTGTGGTGGTCGGATTTCTTGTAAACGACCAGGTGGTGAGGACTAATTAATCAGTGGGGGATGAATAAAACCCCACTGATTAATTATTTTCATGTAAATAAAAGGAGGTTAGTTAACCAAAGTAGTTATCCTAATATACGCAACGATTCTTCAATAAACGCTGGGATGTCCTCTGGCTGTCTACTTGTTACTAGCTGATTTTGACATACGACAACCTCTTTGTCATGAAAGTTCCCGCCGGCATTTTTCAAATCGACTTCAATAGATTTATATCCAGTTACATCACGTCCTTCAAGTGTTTGTGCAGTGATGAGTAGCTGAGGTCCATGACAAATAGCGAAAACAGGTTTTTCCGCATCCATAAATGCTTTGCTAAAGCGAACAAAACGCTTATCTGCACGCAGTATATCTGGGGAAAATCCGCCTGGTATGAAGAGGGCATCAAAGTTCTCTGGAGAGACATCATCAATACTTTTATCAATTACGACTTCACTTTTGCCTTGCTTACCGTGTACCGTTTTACCTTTTTCTGCTTCAATAGTTGTTAATTCATATCCCTTTTGTTTAAAAGCTTCTGCTGGCTCTGTGTATTCTGTGTCCTCGAAATAATCTGTTATTAAAGTAGCAATTTTTTTACTCATTCTAATCCGCTCCTTATATTATATTATCGGTTCCAGAATCGTCCGTGGGCAATGCCTTCTATAAATGATTCAATTGAAGTATCTGTTAAGTTGTAAACTCCTGCTCCATCCAGTTTCACCTTACTATGGTCTAAAGCATGAGGGTTATTAAAGACATAGGCTATTGGTTTAAAGTGTTTAAAAGTAGTTTCTGCAAATTCTAAAACAGGGGGTTGAATGGCAGATTCGCTACTAAACACTAATACCGCATCAAAAAGTGCAGAGTCTGCTGTTGTATAAGTATCCGTTACTTTAATAGAATCAGTGAAATGATGAATTTTCTTATCTATGATGCCATAGTTAATTCGGTGTTGTGCAAAAGCTTGAATCCATTCGGACAGAAGGGAGACGCTTGGGTCACCATTCAATAGAATTGCCACATTTTTGGAATCAGCTTTAAAAATAGTATTGGACATGCTGAGTGCAGGTGATTTTGCATCCGAATTTATTTCGTGATTTTCTTTAGGCAAAGGGGCTCCAATCATGTTAGCGACTTCCTTTGCTAATTGACGATCGACGTGGTTTAAAAGAGCAATTACATTTGCCTTCACCATGTCTGATTTACACTTCCCAACTTCAAAGCAAAAAGCTTCTTTTATGTGCTGCTTTTCAATAGGGCTCATACTATTGTAGAAAAGTTTAGCTTGAGAATAAAAGTTAAGGAAGCTTTTACTGCGACCTCTAATTTTATGTCCATCAATCTTTTCTTGATAATGCTCATATCCGCCCTGTTCAGCTTGCACGGTTGCTGGTTGATTGTCATTTAAGCCATTAGGATGATAGCTTGTTTGACCGCGATGAATTTGCATTTGATGCATACCATCACGTTGATTATTGTGAAAAGGACATACAGGCTGGTTAATAGGAATTTGGTGAAAATTAGGGCCTCCTAAACGAGATAATTGTGTATCTGTATAGGAGAATAATCTTCCTTGCAGAAGAGGATCATTTGAAAAATCAATACCTGGTACGACATGGCCAGGGTGGAAAGCTACCTGTTCCGTTTCGGCAAAGAAGTTATCAACGTTTTTGTTCAATGTCATTTTACCAACTAGTTTTACAGGAACTTCTTCTTCCGGCCATAATTTCGTTGGGTCTAAAATATCAAAATCAAATGCATGCTCATCTTCTTCCGGAATTAACTGTAATCCAAGCTCCCATTCCGGATAATCGCCTTTTTCAATTGCTTCGTATAAATCTTGACGATGGAAATCAGGATTTTTCCCGGCAATCCTTTGAGCTTCATCCCATACTAATGAATGAACCCCTAGGGTAGGTTTCCAGTGAAACTTCACGAAGTGGGCTTTTCCTTCTTTATTAATGAGTCGAAATGTATGAACCCCAAAACCTTCCATCATTCGTAAACTACGCGGAATTGCGCGATCACTCATCTGCCACATAACCATATGAGTAGACTCGGGATTATGGGCAACAAAATCCCAAAATGTATCATGAGCGCTAGCTCCCTGAGGGATATCATTATGTGGTTCTGGTTTAACTGCATGGACAAAATCAGGGAATTTAATAGCATCTTGGATAAAGAATACGGGCATATTATTACCTACTAAATCATAGTTACCTTCATCTGTATAAAATTTTGTGGCAAATCCGCGCACATCTCTTACTGTGTCATTGGATCCTTTAGAGCCTTGAACGGTTGAGAACCGTACAAATACAGGTGTTTTTTTTGAAGGGTTAGTAAGAAAATCTGCTTTTGTATATGCTTCTAACGATTCATAAAGCTGAAAATAACCATGAGCGCCAACTCCGCGTGCATGAACAATTCTTTCGGGAATTCGCTCGTGATCAAAATGGGTCATTTTCTCGCGAAAGTGGAAATCCTCCATTAAGGTTGGGCCTCTTAAGCCCATCTTTAAAGAAAATTCATCCTCGGCTATTTTTACTCCTTGGTTTGTTGTTAAAGCATGTTTGCATTGATTGTCGGTAATGTGGTGCTTCAATTGTTCCGTTTTTTTATTCACAATATAGGCCCCTCCTTTACTCTGTTAATTAATACATACCCTTTTTATTAGGACGTAAACATGTATTATCGTTTTTGTATGTAAAAATCATAAAATATCGGTTGTTTCAGTGATTCTTGTTTGAGGAAGAAAAATAAAAAAGCCAAGGAGAAAATTTATTCGCTCCTTGGCTTTTAAGATATTTCTTTTCGTTAAAACGAAGAAACGCGTTGCTTCGTTTTTGGTACAATAATAAATTTGATCCAGAGTAACCCGATAATCATAATGATAAGGCTATGTAAAAATTGTCCCGTAGCAATGAGTATAACAATTGAAAATACAATGAGCTGAATGTTTAGCAATATAAAGATTAAGTGAAGAAATTGATTCATTCGTTTCTCAGTATCGATTGGATATAATGCTACAATAATATTTCCCGAAAAATATTTCCATAGGGAACGGAGCTGCATAGAGATCATATATAGGACGATATATGAGATAGCGCCTTTTACGTATATGTTTGGTATAAAATATAAGGCGAAGGCACCAATCAGCCCTAAGCGAATATATATACCGAAATAATCATTCCCGCGTAAAAATGCTAGTGTATGTAAATAGAAGAAAGTTGCTCGTTTTTTATGTAATAAAGGTTCAATCCAAGTTGTAAGCCATTTTCTTTTATTTACTTGCTTATTTAGTTGCGGAACATCGGTGAAGATGCTAGCAAATTGATAGAAACGAACGTTCATTTTTTCTTCTTGCTCGATTATGTAATCCCACGGTATTCGTTTTGTAGGCTGTTTTTTCGTATATAGAAGCAGGAAAGCAAGTAGTAAGAGTAATCCGCCCAATATGAGAACATTTGCCGCATAAAACAGCATGTAAATAAGGAGTGCGTTACAAGCAATACGAATGATTAGCCATATGTTTTTTTCATGACTATCACGCCACATCCAATGTATGTATATGTTCCAAGCTTTCGTAATCATTAAAACGATAAAGATTGTACATAAGAAAGGTACAGTTAATTGTAATGATTGCAGGGCGAGTGGAACGAGAATAAGGAACGTAAATAATAATGGGAAAAGCTGAATGATATAATTGTATAGAAGAGATTTTTTGAAATAAGATGTTAATTTCTCTTCTAAGGCAAGCAAATAGACAGCATCAGGTTTTTGAATAAATGTACGGATAGGGCATCTCGTTATAATGAATGTAAGCACGACCGTTATGAGTAGTAAAGATATTCCTTTAGAAGGAGATGCCTTTAGAAACTGAGCATAGTAGTATGCACCAACGCATGAAATAAAGATAAAGCTATATAGTAAACCGTTAATCATACGTGCAAAGTATGTAATGATATTTTGAATATGTTGTTGGAAGCGACTGCTCCATAGTGATTCAATTGACATGTTTTTCACCTCTTTGTTCTATTATATATGTTTTACAAAAGAAAAAACGAGCAAATTGCGTTATGCAACTTGCCCGTTTTTCTTTTCGTTATTTTTTTTCTGATCACGATTCATTAATGGATAGAAAGCAAAGCCGATTACGAATAAACCAATTCCGAGAAGGAACGTTTTTATATCGGATGCACCAGTTTTAATAACCCATAGTGCGTAACAAAGTGCAATAACTGCGACTATACCATCTGTAATTCTTGCCCGCATTTCATTTTTATACGTTTCACCAGTAGCGACTAGTTTTAATTGGAAGATTGGTGAAACGAGATATGGAATGAGGTAGGCCAGTGTTGATACGGTAATAACGAATGTATAAGCTTCCGCAATGGTTCCTGATAATGTTGAGAATAAGAACACTTGCGACATAATGTTTGTTAATCGTAATGAGTAAATTGGACTTCCTTTTTTATTTGTTTTTGTGAAGAAGGAAGGGAAGAAACCTTCTTTTGCTGCTTGATACGGTACTTCTGAGCTTAATAAAATCCAGCCTAAGATAGAACCGAATAGGGAAGTAAGAGCGAGTAATGCCATAAGTTTCCCGCCGCCATGACCCATTGCAGCGTTTAGTGCATCTGCTAATGGACGTTCAGAAGCTTGTAATGTATCAACGTGAAGTACACCCATTGTTAAAATTGTAATTCCTAAGTAAATCGCAACTGTAATAAGTAATCCCGCAACTGTTGCGCGTTTTACCGTTTTTGGAGAAACAGCACGGTTTGATAAAAGAACCGCGGATTCAATTCCGATAAACGCCCAAAGCGTTGTAAGAGCAGCTAAATTTACTTGTGAAAGAAGACCGTGTGATACACCTGATTTATCGATCATCGGTGTATACCATTGTCCAAATTTAGAAGCTTCGAATGCAAATAACGTAACGACAATAAATAAAAGGAATCCAGTTACTTTCGTTGTTGTTGCTAAGAAGTTTAGCTTTCCAGCTCCGCTTACACCGTTTGTTAATATAATATGAGTTCCCCAAAGTAAGATGGAACAAATCGTAAATGTAATTAGTTTTCCAACTTCTATGTTAAAAGAACCGATTGAAAATAGTAGTCGTGTATCTTTCATAATTGGGAAGAAAAGTGATAAGTATCCCGCAAATGATGTAATGATGGCAACGTTACTTGCCCAGTTTGCAACCCAATATCCCCATACCATACTGAAACCAGCCATTTTTTTCTTTTTTGGTGTTGAGAATAAAGCATATGCATGACTTTGTGGTCCTGTCGTTAAATCAGGACGACGAATTGCTAAATTACCGAAAACAAGAGCTAGCATTAAAACACCAAACCCTGTTGTTAACCAAGCTAAAGTGACACCGAGAGGGCTTGCTGTTTGTGCCAACGTACTTGGCACCATGAAAATACCAGCGCCAACCATGTTACCGACAACGAAAGCTGTTAGTACCCAAAAGCCCCATTTTTTTTGTTGCATAGAAAATACCTCCAAAGTTAGTATAACCAAGTCAAGCGAGGAGATATGTATGTCTTCCTGAGTCAGGAAGAGAAGTCCCAAACAAAACAAAAAAAGCACGTAATTTGCCGCTACATGCTTTCTATCTTATAAGAAACCCACGACATACCTCTCGATAGCTCTCCACAAACGAAATGTTTGTGACAGTTCTGCACTTATTAAATGCAGACCCAGCAAGTGTGCATGGTGGACACAACTTACTTCGGCAACCATTCCTTTCTCATTCTTTCATCAATGCCACTACATCTCCTGAAATGATACTCTTAATGATTGCAACCTCTACCTCACCGAGATACGAATGAGGATTTAAATATTAAATTAACGTATTTAAGAGTAACAAATGAATTTTTATACGTCAATGGATATGGTAATAATCAGATTATAGAGAAGAGTTTGTGATTGGGTGATGGAGGGATTATTGTACAATGTTTAAAATTTCATAATATAATAAATGTTATTGACGCTAGAAGATTGAGAAGGGGATGAAGTATATGTCTGTGTATAATAAGAATTCCGTAATTGGTGTATTAGATTCAGGGGTAGGGGGATTAACAGTTGCGAGTGAAATTATAAGACAATTGCCTAAAGAGAGCATTTATTATATTGGTGATAATGAGCGTTGTCCGTATGGGCCAAGAAGTGTAGAAGAGGTACAATCTTTCGTATTTGAAATGGTTGAGTTTCTCAAACAGTTTCCATTAAAAGCTCTAGTGATAGCATGTAATACTGCTGCAGCTGCTGCATTGACTGCGCTGCAAGAAGCACTTTCTATTCCAGTTATTGGCGTTATACATCCGGGAGCAAGAGCGGCAATTAAGGTGACAAAGAAAGGGAAAGTCGGAGTAATTGGAACTGTAGGTACGATAAAATCTAATATGTACGAAAAAGCATTGCATGAGCTTGATACATATTTGAAAGTGCATAGTCATGCGTGCCCGACTTTAGCTACAGTTGTAGAAAATCAATTAGAAGATACAGCATATGTAATGCAGCAAGTGAAACAAGCTTTATTGCCATTAACGAAAGAAGATATAGATACGTTAATTCTTGGATGTACGCATTATCCACTTTTAGAGTCCTATATAAAAAAAGAACTAGGAGAAGATGTAACGATTATTAGTTCTGCAGAAGAAACAGCGATAGAGTTAAGCACAATTTTACAGCATAAAGGAATTTTGTCTGACAATCTGAATCCGAAGCATCGCTTTTTTACAACAGGCTCTATTTTATCATTTGAACATATTGCTGAGAGTTGGCTAGGGTATCGAATTTCTGTAGAATGTGTACATTTGCCCATGAAAAATGCGCATATGTATAATTAGGGTTTATTAGATTACTTTTTTATCCCGCTTTAATGGGCAGTAAGACCCCCACCTCAAAATTCAGCGAAAGCAAAGAAGTTAGGTGGGGGATCAACTGCCCATAAAAGTCCGATTGGTTCGACTAATAATCAGTGGGGGATGAAGAAAACCCCCACTGATTAAAGTTTCACTTTATAAATCAGGTTCGTTTCATAAGAAGGAAAGAATAAGCCTTTAATTGAAATGATTAAGGTCATTTCAATTAAAGGGGGATTTGATTATGGAATTATCAAGATCTCAATTATTTGCTTTAGAGTATATTTCAAAATATGCAGAGAACGAAAAACATGAGGCTAAAGCAACAATTAATCATATACTTAACATGTGTAATATTACAGATGAAATGTTTGAAAAAGCTGTCGCTAATTTAAAATCTCAAGCAAGGATTGCTTTACACTTTCATCCAGATAGACTAGATTCGAATATGAAAAATATTGCTGAAGCACTGCTTGAGCAAGGAATATATAAAAGTCAGTTTGAAACATTGCTATCAAACGGAAGCGTATCTGCTTATCCTGGCGGTGAACGTGACCTTTGGGAAAAGAGAATATTTGGAGGAGCATATCAACTCGAGGGTGCAACGAATAACCAACGACCAAAGTATGGAGCGTTAAATTTGATGTTACACCCAGATGGGCCTGCTCCGCGTTTTGGATCATGTTACTTTCTCTTATCTCCAAAAGTTTCTTATCGCTCTACATATACGTATTTAGATTCGCATCAAGACCCAAAAGAAAAGGGGACTTATGAAGAGTTTGATATGATTTTAGCTGCTCTTTTGGAAGAGGCATTCGTAAGAGAGTGTGCAATTGGTGAAGGGAATTTGACTCCAACAACATTAATTAATCATTTACTGGCTAAGTTGGAAAGGCCGTTTATAGATTTAGTAAACAAAGAGCCAGCCCGTAACCTTAACCATTATATTGAGGCACAGATTCATGGAGATATTTCTCTTAAAGAAGACGTAGAAGCGCTTGTTGTAGATCCTTCATTTAAAGGTACGGATGTAGGAAGAACTTTAGAAGAAATTTGCCTGAAGTATGCTATTGATTTGTATTGGCACATGGGCTTTGTACTTATGGTAGACGAAGTTCCAATGAATTTTAGAGGTTCAAAAATGCCATCTTTAGCAAAACGTATTGCACGGAATAATTGTATCGATGCAAATATAATTGGCTCTGCTGTAGTGGATTTGAAACGCAATCCATTATCGTGGAGTGATCGTGGAACTTATGAAGAAGTGCTTCAGGAATTAAAATTATTATGGCATGTTTTAGTTCGATTTGGAAAACCAAATCGGAAGTAGAACTACATACTCCGTTTTTGGGAAGTATCTATATAGAAAAGAAGCTGATCTAAAAATAGATCAGCTTCTTTTTATAAGATTAAACTAAGTTTAATACAGTTACTTTTTCACGTGTCATAGACTCAAGGCTCTTACGAATACCTTGTGCGCCCATACCTGAACCTTTTACACCGATGAATGGGAAGTGGTCAGGGCCGCGCTCTGTGCGTCCGTTAATTTGAACAGAACCAGTTTCGATTTTGTTAGCAATTGCAAATGCTTTGTTAATGTCTTTAGTGAAGACACTTGCTTGCAGACCGAACTCTGATTTGTTAGCAATTTCAATTGCTTGTTCATCTGAAGAAACACGGATGATTGGAAGGATTGGACCGAATGGCTCCTCCCAAGCAACTTTCATTTCTTCTGTTACGTGGTCGATTAATGTTGGGTAAATTAAGTTACGCTCACGTTTGTTACCGATAACGATCGTAGCACCTTTTTCTACAGCGTCGTCAACTAAACCTTGAACGAAATCAGCAGATTTGTCGTCAATTAATGGAACGATTGTGCTGTCTTGTTCTGGAGATCCAACTGATAGTTTAGCTACTTGCTCTTTTAATAAGCTAACAAGCTCGTCCGCTACGTTTTCGTGTACAAGTACACGTTTAATAGCTGTACAACGTTGACCAGAGTAAGAGAATGCACCGCTTACGATATGGTTTGCAGCATCTTGTAAGTCAGCATCTTCACGAACGATACCAGGGTCTTTACCACCAAGTTCTAATACAAGTGGGATCATTGCAGCTTTTTTCGCTAAATGTTTACCTGTGTTTGTACCACCTGTGAACGATACCATATTGATGCCTTCGTGTTCTACTAAGTAATCACCAATTACAGAACCGCGTCCTGTAGCTACGTTTACAAGACCTTTTGGAAGACCAGCTTTATGAAGTGCTTCAACCATTTTAATACCGCTAATTGCACCTTGAGTGGCTGGTTTGAAAATAACAGCGTTACCCATAATTAATGCTGGTGCAAGTTTTGCAGCAGATAAGTTTACTGGGTAGTTAAATGGTGCGATTGCTAATACAACACCAAGTGGTGCACGTTGGATGATTGCAAGTTTCGATTTCGTTCCGCCAGGGAAGCTATCGCCCATCATGCTTTCTCCGTGCATATGTAAAGCTTCTTCGATCGTATAACGAATGAAGTCAGCTGTACGAACAACTTCTTTCTTCGCATCTTTATATCCTTTACCGACTTCTTTCATAATGATATCGGCAATTTCATCCTGCATATTTACGAGCTCATCAGCCCATTTATATAAATACTTTGCGCGATCTTGTAGAGAAGCTTCCGCCCATGATTTTTGAGCTTCTTTTGCAGATGCAATTGCTTCATCTACTTCTCCGCGAGTAATTGCTTGCACTTGTCCAATTACTTCGTGTAAGTATGGAGATGGAATTTCGATTGTTTCTCCTGAAGAGCTTTCTCTCCATTCTCCATTTAAATAAAATTTGTACGTATTGCTAGTTGTCATGATTAGTCCTCCTAAAATAGCAACTTGTAAGAGTGAGTATAAGGTGATTGTAGGGGGTTTGATAACATTTTTCAAATGAAATGTTTGTGAAAACGATTTCTTATTCCTTTTTTATTTTGTATGCCCTTTCTTGCAGAACATTCCCTTATTTCAAAATGATGTATCATACATTTTTATTCAACGTGTAAAAAAATAATTGACAGAATACTCAATATAGTTGTAAGATTATAAATGGAAAATAAATGAAGGGGGTGTGCGTAATGATTGTAATCGTAAATGTAATGGGCTTAGCTCCGTTAAATGGCAGAAAACATTCATATCATTACGCAACCCGTACGGATATATAGGGCATCTTTGTCTTATAAAAAGCGTACGTTGCGTATATCGTAACGTACGCTTTTTATGCATTTCTGTGCATATCGTCAAGCGGCGGTATGCTTTTTTTTGTTTATTTTCCATGTTACTAAATAAAATTTTGGAAGGTGGAAAAATGTGATGAGATTGTATGGGTTACGAAATGTAAATGTGATGGGTCTGGATAGTGGATAAAGAAACGAGAGGTAAACGAGAACGAGAAGGGAGAGGTTACATTGTTATCAGTATTACTAAAGTTAAGATGGTTTTTTAAAGAACATTGGAAGAGATATAGTATTGCCATTGGTGCTCTTTTAATTGTGAATATAGTTGAAGTTATTCCCCCGAAAGTGTTAGGGGTTACGATAGATAACATAAAAACAGGAACGTTATCAAACGAAGCTATTATACAGTCTATTCTTATTTTAATAGGGGTTACGATCGTTGGATACGGTCTTACTTTTGTGTGGCAACATCAATTGTTTGGCGGTGCATTCGTACTTGAGAAAACGATGCGCTCTAAATTTATGGGGCATTTACTTAAAATGACACCGACTTTTTATCAAAAAAATCGTACTGGTGATTTAATGGCGAGAGCGACAAATGATTTAAAAGCAATCGCTATGACAGCTGGGTTCGGTATATTAACACTCGTGGATTCGAGTTTATATATGCTTACGATTGTCTTTATGATGGGATTTACAATTAGTTGGGAGCTTACATTTGCGGCACTTATCCCGCTTCCAATTATGGCGTATGCGATGAATATATATGGTAAGAAATTGCATGAAAGATTTACAGTTGCGCAAGATGCGTTCGGTGATATGAATGATAAAGTACTTGAGTCAATCGCTGGTGTGCGCGTGATTCGTGCATACGTACAAGAGAACGCAGATCAAGAAAGATTTCATCATTTAGGAGATGACGTCTACGAAAAAAATATGAAGGTAGCAAGAATCGATGCATTATTTCAGCCAACTGTGAAAATGCTTGTCGGTCTTAGCTATTTAATTGGTTTAGTGTATGGTGCATATCTTGTATTTCAATCAAAGGTGACACTCGGTGAACTTGTTTCCTTTAACGTGTATTTAGGGATGATGATTTGGCCGATGTTTGCAATTGGGGAATTAATCAATGTTATGCAAAGAGGAAATGCGTCACTCGACCGTGTGAATGAAACGTTAGCGTATGAACCAGATGTAAAGGATCCGAAAAATCCAAAGCTTGTACAAGAGCCGGATTATATTCAGTTTGATGAGGTTACCTTTTCATATCCTTCATCAACTGAAACAAATTTAAAAAAGGTTTCGTTTACATTAAAACAAGGGGAAACGCTTGGGGTTGTTGGAAAAACAGGAAGCGGGAAAACGACGCTCGTACGTCAGCTTCTTCGTCAATATCCGCTTGGAGACGGGGATATTGCGGTCTCCGATGTGACGTTAGATAAAATGACGAATGAAAATGTACTCGGCTGGATTGGGTATGTACCGCAGGAACATATTTTGTTCTCCAAAACAGCGAGGGAAAATATTTTATTTGGAAATAGGGAAGCGACGGAAGAAGAACTCGAGAAAGCGATTGAAATTGCGGCGTTTAAAAAGGATTTAGAGTTTTTACCAGAAGGGTTAGAAACGCTCGTTGGAGAGAAAGGTGTTTCTTTATCAGGAGGGCAAAAACAGAGGATTTCGATTGCGCGAGCTGTTATTCAAAATCCAGAAATTTTAATTTTGGACGATTCTTTATCAGCTGTTGATGCTCGTACGGAAGCAGCGATCATTGAAAATATAAGAACAGAAAGAAGCGGAAAGACGACAATTATTACGACGCATCGTTTATCTGCCGTACAACATGCGGATTGGATTCTCGTTATGGATGAAGGTGAAGTAATAGAAGAGGGTACGCATGATCAGCTTATCAAAAGCGGAGGCTGGTATGCTGAGCAGTTTGAAAGACAACAAGGTGAAAGTGAAAGTGCGGATAGTGGGGTGAAAATATGAGCGTTTCAAAACGATTGTTTCAATATGCGATGAAAGTAAAAGGGACAATTTTTGCAGCGATGCTAATGTTATTTATTTTCGTCATTGCAGAGCTTGCGGGTCCTTTCGTCGCGAAAACGATGATTGACGATCATATCGTTGGAATAGAGAAACCTTGGTATGAAACAGAAAAGAGTGAAGAGGCTGTTTCGTATAATGGCACCTTTTATAAGCGAAGCGATCGCTTTGAAGAAGGGGAGAAAAAAGGAAAAGAAGTACGCGTGATGCAAGTCGGTTTTCAATATTACTTTGTGCCGAATAAAGTGAATGCTGAAGGGTCACGTACTGTAAAAGGTGATATGATTACCGTTCAAAATGGTAAGGCGGTGCAAGTGTATAAAGCGAAAGCATTAACAAAGGAAGAAGTGTTTGCTTTTTATAAGCCGGAAATAAACCGTCTATTATTACTTGGTGGTGGTTATTTCGCTTTATTAGTAGTCGTTTCATTATTTGCATACGGAAAGCAGTTCTTCTTGCAGAAAGCAGCGAATAAAATTATTCAAATTATGAGGGAAGACGTCTTCTCTCATATTCAAACGTTGCCGATTCGTTATTTCGATCATTTACCAGCAGGGAAAATCGTGTCGCGTGTAACGAATGATACGGAAGCCATTCGTGATCTATACGTAACGGTACTTGCGACATTCGTTTCTAGTATCATCTATATTATTGGGATATTTGCCGCGCTATTTTTACTTGATGTAAAACTGGCAACGCTATGTTTACTCATCGTCCCAATTTTAATTGTTTGGGCGATCCTTTATAGAAAGTATGCGTCTGTATATAATCATAAAATGCGCTCACGTTTATCTGATATTAACGGAACAGTGAATGAATCCATTCAAGGTATGCCGATTATTCAAGCGTTCCGTCAAGAGCGTGAAACGAAAAAAGAGTTTGAAGAATTAAATGGCGATTATTTTAAGTATCAAAATAAAATTTTGAATTTAAATGCAGCAACTTCGCATAACTTAGTGTCTGTATTAAGAAATATCGCTTTCACAGGTGTAATTTGGTATTTCGGTGGTGCTTCATTAAGTGCTTCAGGCGTCATTTCTCTAGGGATACTGTATGCGTTCGTTGATTATTTAACACGATTGTTCTCACCAATTACAAATATGGTAAATCAGCTTGCTAACTTAGAACAGTCGCGCGTTGCATCAGAACGTGTTTTTGAATTGTTAGAGGAAAAAGGAGAAGCAGTAGAAGAAGAACGTATGCCTCGCTTACAAGGAAATGTGAAGTTTGATAATGTGTCGTTTTCTTATAATGGAAAAGATGAAGTGCTAAAAAATATTTCTTTTGAAGCGAAACAAGGTGAGACAGTGGCACTTGTCGGTCATACAGGATCAGGAAAAAGTTCCATTATGAATGTACTCTTTCAGTTTTATGAGTTTGAAAAAGGGAAGCTTACGATTGACGGTCACGATGTAAAAGAGATGCCGAAACAAGCAACTCGTGAACATATGGGAATCGTACTACAAGATCCGTTTTTATTTAGCGGGACAGTGGCATCTAATGTTAGCTTAGAGAATGAAAACATTTCAAAAGAGCGCATCGTAAAAGCATTGCGTGATGTTGGTGCTGAAAGATTTGCGAACAATATAAATGAAGAAATTACAGAAAAGGGAAGCACGCTTTCTACTGGAGAGCGTCAGCTTATTTCGTTTGCTAGGGCACTCGCTTTTGACCCGGCCATTTTAATATTAGATGAAGCAACGTCGAGTATTGATACAGAAACAGAGGCGATGATTCAACAAGCGTTAGAAGTTGTGAAAAAAGGAAGAACGACATTTATTATCGCTCACCGACTTTCAACAATTAAAAGCGCAGATCAAATTATCGTGCTTGATAGAGGAGCGATTTTAGAAAAAGGCTCTCATGATGAACTTATGAAAAAGCGTGGGCGTTATTACGATATGTACAAAACGCAAATGGAAGGCAATCAGAGTGCTTAATATGTGTAGAGAAGAACTTGCGATTTTCGCAAGTTCTTTTTTTAGTGAATCAGAGCAGTTAAATAAGAAGTATTGTTTTACCTTTTTCTTTATAAATGCTATATTAAAAAATGTTACTTATTTTTTGTATGTGGCATTATTTTTCCCTTTTGTTTGATTATGAAGAAAAAGGATAAACTAAATAAGAACATTTTCATTGAAAAATTGTTCAAGATTGCATACAATCAATATAGTTTTTAAATTCCTATCAGAATACTTGGAGGATTACTATCATGAAGAAATTATTTTCAGTACTTGCAGTAACTACATTAGCGATCGGGATTGTAGCCGGCTGCGGTAAAGAAGAGAAAAAAGATACAGCTAGTCAAGACGCGTTACAAAAGATTAAACAAAGCGGTGAACTTGTAATTGGTACAGAAGGTACATACCCACCATTTACGTTCCACGATTCAAGCAATAAATTAACTGGATTTGACGTTGAATTATCAGAAGAAGTTGCAAAACGTTTAGGTGTAAAACCTGTATTTAAAGAAACGCAATGGGATAGCTTACTTGCTGGTTTAGATGCAAAACGTTTCGATATGGTTGCAAACGAAGTTGGTATTCGTGAAGATCGTCAAAAGAAATATGACTTCTCTAAACCATACGTTTCATCTTCAGCGGTATTAGTTATTGCAAAAGATAAAGATAAACCTGCTACATTTGCTGATGTAAAAGGATTAAAAGCAGCGCAATCTTTAACAAGTAACTATGCAGATATTGCTAAGAAAAATGGTGCGGAAATCACGAATGTAGAAGGCTTTAGCCAAGCGGCGGAATTATTAAACACTGGCCGTGTTGATTTCACAATTAATGATAAATTATCAGTGTTAAACTATTTAGAAACGAAAAAAGATGCAAAAATTAAAATTGTAGATACAGAAAAAGAAGCGTCACAAAGTGGATTCTTATTCCGTAAAGGTAGCGACAAGCTAGTACAAGAAGTAGATAAAGCGTTAGAAGATATGAAAAAAGATGGTACGTATGACAAAATAGCGAAAAAATGGTTCGGTGAAAATGTATCTAAGTAGTGCATTGGTTTCAGATCGATTGTCTACTTGGATAGATATTATGCAGTCTTCCTTCATGCCTATGCTGAAGGAAGCTGTGTTTACGACAATTCCATTAACGCTTATTACATTTATTATCGGGATTATACTTGCGACGTTAACGGCGCTTGCACGTATTTCAGGTAGTCGTATTTTACAATGGATTGCTCGTATCTATGTATCTATCATTCGCGGAACGCCACTTCTTGTACAATTATTTATTATTTTCTATGGTCTTCCAACTCTTAATGTTGAGGTTGAGCCATATACAGCAGCAGTTATTGGATTTTCATTAAATGTCGGTGCATATGCATCTGAAATTATTCGTGCTTCTATCCTTTCGATTCCGAAAGGGCAGTGGGAAGCAGCTTACACAATTGGGATGACATACCCGCAAGCGTTAAAACGTGTTATTTTACCGCAAGCAACGCGTGTATCAATCCCGCCGCTTTCGAATACATTTATTAGCTTAGTGAAAGATACTTCATTAGCATCGTTAATTTTAGTAACAGAAATGTTCCGAAAAGCGCAGGAAATTGCGGCAATGAACTATGAGTTTTTAATTGTTTATTTCGAAGCAGGTCTTATTTATTGGGTTATTTGTTTCTTATTATCAATCGTACAACAGATGTTAGAAAAGCGTTCAGAACGCTACACATTAAAATAATCCTTTCACAAAAGGAGTTTTTGTTTTTATGATTTCAATTCAGCACTTACAAAAAAGTTTCGGAGATAATACCGTACTAAAGCATATAGATTTAACAGTTGAGAAGGGTGAAGTTGTTGTTATTATCGGGCCGTCTGGATCTGGTAAAACGACATTCTTACGCTGTCTTAACGTGCTAGAAACGCCGAACGCTGGTAATATTCGTATCGGTAATAAAGAGCTTGATTTCTCTCAAAAAGTATCGAAGAAAGATATTGTAAATCTTCGTACACAAACAGGTATGGTATTCCAGCACCATAATCTATTTCCGCATTTAACAGCACTTCAAAATGTTATGGAAGGGCTCGTTACAGTGAAAAAGATGGGGAAAGAAGAAGCGAAGAAAAAAGCAAACTATTTCCTTGAAAAAGTTGGTTTAGCAGATAAAGTGGATTTATATCCGTTCCAATTATCAGGCGGACAACAACAGCGCGTTGGAATTGCTCGCGCGCTTGCGATGGAGCCGGAAGTGTTACTATTTGATGAACCTACGTCAGCACTTGATCCTGAACTCGTTCAAGAAGTTCTGAAAGTAATGAAAGAACTTGCTAAAGAAGGTATGACGATGGTGATTGTAACGCACGAAATGCGCTTTGCACATCAAATTGCGAACCGTGTTATTTTCATGGATGGCGGTGTCGTTGTTGAACAAGGTACACCAGAAGAAGTATTTACAAATCCAAAAGAAGAACGCACGAAGAAGTTTTTACAAATGTTGCAGTAAATAAGGAAGGTCTCAAGGCATATGCCTTGAGACCTTTTTTGCCATATATATTTATTTGTGGAATCCGCCAAGGCTTTGCTCAGCCATTGCAACTAGACGTTTTGTGATTTCGCCACCAACAGAACCGTTAGCACGAGCTGTAGAATCTGCTCCTAATTGTACACCAAATTCTTGAGCGATTTCGTACTTCATTTGGTCGATTGCAGCTGTTGCTCCTGGTACTACTAATTGATTTGAAGAATTTTGGTTTGCCATAGGAATATATCCTCCTTAGAGTTATAAAAATTTTTTTGGTTGGACTAGCTGGAGTTGAACCAGATTATCGCCCCGTTTGGCGCTAATCCATCGGTAATTAAGTTTGTACTCATAGTATGGATGTTACCTAGAAAGATATACGAAATAATAATTTGTAAATTTTGTAAAAAAATCTTAGTGATTTCGTAAATTATGAAATAAGAGTAATCGTTGTATTTTTTAGAAAGAAGGCTAAACTAAGAGCGATATGAAATATATTTTTCTTTTTGTATCCTGCTATTTTGAGACAAATGTAAGTAAGAATGGGGCAAGCCGCTCCTATACGTAGCTAGATACAATTATATGGAGGAATCGTGATGGGAATTTGCCCGCTTTGCAATGCATTAGAATCACAAACATATTCTTGTCAAAATTGCCAAAGTATACTCCAAGATTATGGGAAGGCTGTAGATTACATAGACGATTATAGTGCGTATATGGACCAAGAATTATTAAGTGCAGTAGATGGATTAACAAATAATAATTCAAATGAATATTGCAACCATATTTTTTATTGCGGAGTGTGTAACGTGGAAACAGAGGTTGTAGTAAAACTTGTGTAAATAGAAAACTTCCACCTTATGAATGAGGTGGAAGTTTTTGTTTTCGTATTTGTGAGTGAATCATAGGGGACGGGATATGCTCGTCGTTTGAGGAAGCCTCTAATTTTATTTGAGACATTTTTTCTTTTGTATCGCGCAAAGAATGTTCAGTTAAGTAGATGGCATATTCGTAAAATAATTGGCGTGTTAGTTCACTTTGTTCTTTTAACTTGGCATCTTGGAATACAGTTCGCCCTGGTTTAGAGTTTGCTTCAAAGAGCCAAGGGTTTTCCTGTGTGTCTAAACCGATATCAAAACCAATTTCTCCAATATTTCCGGTTACTTGTTCATCGAGCGCGTAACTAATTTGTAAGGCTGTATGTTTTAATTTATTTTCAATTTGAACTTGTTTCGTTGAATCAGGGAAAAGTTCTTGCAGTAATTTTGTATCACCACCGCTATTGACGTGCGTTGTTAAGCTACCTTTGCCAGCAATTTTTGCGACGATTGCACTGACCATCCATTGACCGAAATGATTTTTATTTGTATGAATACGGAAATCAACAGGTTGCCCATCGAAGCGAAGTAAGGAAATACCTTGTTGTACGATAAACTTTTTTAAATCATGTCCTTTTAATACATGATTGAGAAGCGTTTCTAATGATTGATACTTTCTTAGTTTGTTTTCTTCATTTTCGCGATAACGACAGTAGTAGCAATTCTCTGTTTGAGAATAAAATAGTTGATGAATATTTCTACCGAAGCTGCCGTGAATGGGTTTCATGTAAAGCGATTTATACGTACCGAGAAATCGTTCTACTTGTTCGAAGTGTTGAAATGTTTCTGTGTTTGGTAAGAATGGCATGATTGAATCGTCTTTCATAAGAAGCTGGTGCACTTCCCATTTATTAAAAAATCCTGGATTAAACCACGGAATAGCATAGTCATGCTCTAATTTTCTTTTTGCTCTTACGATCGGTTTATAATTTTCGGCTTTCCGATTTGGTAATCGATCGTAAATGACATTCGGTAAAGGGACCTTTTTCTTTACCCATTGCTTCTCTTGAAAGAAATATCCTTCAATTGTTTCGTCTTCCCAGTTTATATGTTGCACACCAAAAACGAATGCAAATGGTCGCAAGGTGAATGGCGGTGTTAGTAACTCACCAAGAGAAGTTGAACGGTTTCCTAAAGGATTAGAAGCGTCGTCGTTAAAACCAGTTGTGAAAATACCGATTAATGGCCCGAAAACAATGGTTTCATTTTGCGTGAATGCATGAATAGTAGCGGAATGAGGAAGTAAAAGTTTTTCTGCAATTTGTTTTCCGATAATGATTTCGCGGGTGAAGGAATAATGAATCTTAACCTCTTCACTTGCAACATGGCGTACGCCGAAGGAAAGAGATGTAATCGGTGGTGTAATGGAAAAAATATAAGGTAAAGTAATACTATTTGGATGCTCATCTGAAATGTTTAATGTATATATGTGCTCTTTCAAAATGGACTTACCTCCTTTCATTATGGTGTAAAGCGACTAAATTTTAGTGGTCCGTGATATATTTTTTCGGCTAATGAATCACTATGACGAATGTAATGTTCGTATGGGGGAATCGTGTTGACATACATAAGCCAAATTGCCCCCTTTTGATCCATAATGGTGGAAAGCTCTAGCTCAAATAACGAAGAATAAGATTGATCTAGTGTTTGAAACACTTCATTTATAATATCTTGTAAAGCGTCTTGTAATAATTGCACACCGGTACTGGATAGTACGTATTTAATTTTTGAAAATGCATGCAGTGAGGAATCATCTGTTGCTGAAAGTAAAAGTTGATTTGGAAATGAGCTTTTTTGTATGAATTGGCCGATAACGTTCCACTCGTGTTCTTTATTTTTTTGCAAAATGGTTCGAATATGAAGTGGGTATGTTAATTGATTTGGTGGTTGCAGCATCGTATGAGTGATGTAACGCGCTGAACGTATATTAGATTTGTACCAAGATATAAATTCATCTGTCCGTTTAATTGGAGTAGAAGTGTAATAGTCGTCATTTATCGTATCGATATGAAACGTTTTATCTTTATAAGCGACCCGGTACAGACTTTCATTGGAATGTGTGTGAGTAGGACGTATAATAATATCTTTTGTTTTTAATAACAGTTTGAAAATATTTTGTATCGTTGCTATTTCAAATTTTGGTATATAAGGAGATAATTTTTTATTCGTGAGAAATATATCATGTAGTTCGCTTAAGTCAATGAGTGTGTTATTTAAAAAGGTAGTGGTAGGACGGTTGTGTAATGATTGAATAATTGACTTTGCTTTTTCGAAGTCTGTTTCCTCGTTAAAAGAAGAACGATCGTATATATAAGAAGGAATAGGGAATGTTTGCTCTTTCCATTTTCCTGTATCTGTATCATAAATCAGACCAGAAATAAGATCTGTTTTAGGATCAATACCAAATGGCGTAAACTGGGTAACGACATTATGATAAAGCCGAGCGCGTCTAGCGATTTCGGTGTAATACATTTGCTCATAATGAGGGTGAGAAGTCAAAATACCGAGAACCAACGAAATCACTCCTTTACTAACAAAATGTTGGCATAATAGGCGAAGCTATATATTGCAAATACGTTTTTATACCATTATACTTTTGTCCGTATGATGATATGCTATAGTTTTGGAGAAGCGAAAGGTTGATTGTAATGAATATATGGTTAAGTATGTTAACGACGACAGGGCTCGGAGCGATTATTGGAGGGTTTACAAATCATTTAGCAATAAAAATGTTATTTCGTCCTCATCGCCCTATGTATATTGGGAAGTTTCAAGTGCCATTTACACCAGGATTAATTCCGAAACGCCGCGATGAGCTTGCTGTTCAATTAGGGAAAATGGTTGTTGAGCATTTGTTAACGCCAGAAGGAATCGGAAAGAAGTTAACAAATGAAGAGTTTCAAAAAAGTTTAATTCGTTGGGCACAAGTAGAAGTGGATAAAGTAATTACGAATGAACAGTCACTGCGACAGATGTTAGAAAAATGGGAGTTAGCGCATATAGAAAAAGAGGCAATCGGGAAAATTGAACATGTGATTACAGAAAAGATTCAGGCATTTTTAGCAGAGTACTATACATATACATGGGAACAAGCTTTACCTCATTCTGTACATGAAAAAATAGAGAATACGATCCCAAATGTTTCGGCGTTTATTTTAGAGCGAGGGATTCAATTTTTTGAAAGTGAAGAAGGGAAAGCTCGTCTTTCAAAAATGATTGATGATTTCTTTGCTTCTAGAGGAACATTGCTTAACTTAGTCGGAATGTTTTTAGGGAATGTAAGTGTAGTGGATCGTGTGCAGCCAGAAGTTATTAAGTTTTTAGGTCAAGATGGCACGAAGCAGCTTTTAACTGACGTACTGCAAAAAGAGTGGGAGAAGTTAAAAGGAAGAGATGTAAAAGAATTAGAAAAGTTTGTAGAGAAAGAAATGGTTGCAAGCTCCGTGCTGTCAGCAGTTAAAGTAGAGGAAACAGTGAGTAAGTTTTTAAATCAGTCTGTTCAGCAAGTATGTGAACCAGTTCGAGAAACAATCATGGAAAAGGTAGTCCCAAGTGTAGTAACGAAAGGTTTGAAGTGGGGAGCAGAAAACGTAGAAAGTATATTAAGTAATCTCCACCTCGCGGAAATTGTCCAGCAAGAAGTATCCACATTTTCAACGGAGAGACTAGAAGATTTAGTTCTGTCCATTACAAAAAATGAATTGAAAATGATTACGTATTTAGGAGCATTATTAGGCGGAATGATCGGACTCGTGCAAGGATTGCTATTGTTGTTTCTTAGATAATGAGGTGAGTACATAGAAATAAAAGTGAAATTTCTTCACATCTCTTGCATAGTTTGATATGGTAAGAAGAGGTGCGTATGTAAATGCACGTAAAAGGCAGTGCGTATGAAAAGCGCTAGCCTTCTAAAGGAGGAAAAATAAAATGACAAAAAACATTCATGATGTAGCATATGAATTACAAAAAGCAATCGCTGAAAACGATGACTTCAAAACTTTAAAAGAGAGCTATGCAGCAGTTCAAGCTGATGCAGCTTCAAAGAACTTATTCGATGAGTTCCGCACAATGCAACTTAGCCTACAACAAAAAATGATGCAAGGTCAAGAAATCACTGAAGAAGACAACCAACAAGCACAAGAAGTTGTAGCTCGCATTCAACAAGATGCTAAAATTACAAAGTTAATGGAAACTGAGCAACGCTTAAACGTTGTAATCGGCGATGTTAACAAAATTATCATGAAGCCACTTGAAGAAATATATAGCGCGCAACAACAAGCGTAATGAGAGAAGACGCTCCTAGTATAGGGGCGTCTTTTTTGTTTGTTATTTTTTGAAATACTCAGTCTCAATCTTCTTCTCCTTCAAAAACTTTTCAATTTCTTTTTGCTTCCTACCATTAACTTCCTCAAAGCGCTTCGTAAAAGAAAAATCAGTCTTGAATAAGTTACCATCTTGAGCGAATTTTTCTATTTCCTGATCTAATTCTACTGAAAGTGCTGTAGATGCTGAAATATAATTATGAATTTCCTTCGAAGGCTGTTTGTAATCAGCAGGAATCGTATTGTTACTAATAAAATGATGGAAGTTCGCATCGTTTTGTTGAGCTAAATCTATTAGTTTTTGTAATTTCTCTCGGTCGGATTTAGTAATCTTCTCGTCAGACATGGCTGACGAAAGTGGAACGATGTTTTCGTATAACTCTCCGCTATAATCTAAATAAGTTTTTATATTTTTTCTCATTTCATCTTCATTAATAGTTTCATTCTTTTTTGAAGAAGTGAATATAGTTTCCGGAATTTTAACCGTAACATCTTTAATAGATTGTACATCGTTTTCTTCCTTAGGTTCTGCACTGTTTGAACAAGCTGATAGAAATAAAACTGTAAGTAGCATGAGTGCGTATAAAATATATTTTTTCATATTAATCCCCTTTTACATTCATTAGTGTCTTTGTAAAATAGCTACATTCCATTTCAAATACTTTACTAAAGTTGCGTATAGATGTTTTATCATTTGGTAAGATATGACGGATATGAGTAAACCGACGCAAAAAGCGATAAACACATTATAAACATCGGAATAACTAATTTGATGAAACCCTTTAAAAAATCCTAACCCTATTAATAAAATAGGTGAAATGATTAATACTGGAGTGGCAATGATAAGTGCTAGAAGAATCGGTAATAAAAAGAGTAGTACGAAAAAGGCGATAAAGATAAAGGCAAAGTTTAAAACACTTAAGCTCATAACAGAAAATAGTGCGGTTATCATATTTTTAAAGCTTCGTTTCTTGTCCGCATTACTTATTGCATAGGAAACAGTAAGTTCTTTAGCAATAGCTTTAGGGTTTCCTAGTTTTTTAGAAATTTCTTCTTCGCATATTCCATCCTGTTTACCACTAATAAAATGAGTTTCATACTCTGAGATAATATCCTCCTTTTCTGAATTAGGTATATTCCGTAGGGAGGAACTAAGTTGGCTTAAAAATTCACTTTTGTTCATTGCAATCACTTCCCTTTATAAAATAATGAATTATAGCTGAGAATCCGCTCTTTTTTGAAAGGGGGATATACTAACTATGAATGTTATTCCAATTAATGGGTGTTCCAATATTTACAAATATATCATTTAGTAGTGTTCTTTGCAAGGTACTGTAAACATTTTGGTACCGTGATGAGATGGAAGTTTTTTTGTGTATTTTTAGAAGAGATATAAAAATATTATTTTAGGATAAATAAAGGGTTGTAAGCGCATTCTATAGTGGTTGTCAAAATAATGTCATATTCATATTGTTGGAAAAATAATGCATTTGTAATATAATGATTAATAATACTTCACCACATTAATTAACTAGGTGAAATTAAAAATCTTTATTACACACATTATGAAATAAAGGAATGATTAGTTTTGAGTACAGGTGTAAAAGCAAACGACGTGAAGACAAAAACAAAAGGAGCAGATCTTGTTGTTGATTGTTTAATTAAACAAGGTGTTACACATGTTTTCGGTATTCCAGGAGCGAAGATTGACTCTGTATTTGATGTACTGCAAGAAAGAGGACCAGAGTTAATTGTTTGTCGTCATGAACAAAATGCAGCATTTATGGCAGCTGCGATTGGTAGATTAACAGGAAAACCGGGCGTATGTCTTGTAACTTCAGGACCAGGGACATCAAATTTAGCGACAGGTCTTGTTACTGCGAATGCGGAGAGTGATCCCGTTGTTGCTTTAGCTGGTGCAGTTCCGCGTACAGATCGATTAAAACGTACGCACCAATCTATGGATAATGCTGCACTATTCGAACCAATCACAAAATATAGCGTAGAAGTAGAGCATCCTGATAATGTACCAGAAGCATTATCAAATGCATTCCGAAGTGCAACTTCTACAAATCCAGGAGCTACTTTAGTAAGTCTGCCGCAAGACGTTATGACTGCGGAAACGACTGTAGAGTCTATCGGTGCGCTTTCTAAGCCACAGCTTGGAATCGCTCCCACACATGATATTACATACGTAGTAGAAAAAATAAAAGCAGCGAAATTACCGGTTATTTTACTCGGTATGAGAGCGAGCACAAATGAAGTGACGAAAGCTGTTCGTGAATTAATTGCGGATACAGAACTTCCTGTCGTTGAAACATATCAAGCAGCTGGTGCGATTTCACGTGAGTTAGAAGATCATTTCTTCGGCCGCGTTGGCTTATTCCGTAACCAACCAGGTGATATTTTACTAGAAGAGTCAGATCTTGTTATTTCTATCGGTTATGACCCAATTGAGTATGATCCAAAGTTCTGGAATAAACTTGGAGACAGAACAATCATTCATCTTGATGACCATCAAGCAGATATCGACCATGATTACCAACCAGAGCGTGAATTAATTGGTGATATCGCTTTAACTGTAAATAGTATCGCGGAGAAATTACCGAAACTTGTATTAAGTACGAAATCAGAAGCAGTGTTAGAACGATTACGTGCGAAATTATCAGAACAAGCAGAAGTTCCAAATCGTCCTTCAGAAGGTGTTACACATCCACTTCAAGTGATTCGTACACTTCGTTCTTTAATTAGTGACGATACAACCGTTACATGTGACATCGGTTCCCATTCTATTTGGATGGCGAGATGTTTCCGTTCTTATGAACCACGTAGATTATTATTTAGTAACGGTATGCAAACGTTAGGTGTTGCACTTCCTTGGGCAATCGCAGCTACTTTAGTAGAACCAGGTAAAAAAGTAGTTTCCGTATCAGGTGACGGTGGTTTCTTATTCTCAGCGATGGAGTTAGAAACGGCGGTACGTTTAAATTCTCCAATCGTCCATCTTGTTTGGAGAGACGGCACATATGATATGGTTGCATTCCAACAAATGATGAAATACGGCAGAACATCAGCTACAGAGTTTGGCGATGTTGATCTTGTGAAATATGCGGAAAGTTTCGGGGCGTTAGGTCTTCGTGTTAACAAGCCTGATGAATTAGAAGATGTATTAAAAGAAGCACTAGCAGCAGACGGCCCTGTCATTATTGATATTCCAATCGATTACCGTGACAACATTAAATTAAGCGAAAAATTATTACCAAACCAATTAAACTAATGGAGGCAGATTTGAGATGACTGTTGCGCAATTAATTGATATTGATGCAAAAAGAACGAAAACGAATAACGAAGTATATCAAACATCTACAATGCTTGCGCTATTAGATGGTATATATGATGGTGTGATTAGCTTTGAGGAACTAAAAGAACGTGGTGATTTCGGCATCGGGACATTTGATCAATTAGATGGTGAAATGATCGCGTTTGATAATGAATTTTATCATTTACGTTCAGACGGTTCAGCAGAAAAAGTAGAGCCGGAGGAAACAACACCATTTGCGACTGTAACGTTTTTTGAAAAAGAAATGAGTTATAAGGTAGAGCGTCCGATGAATCGTGAAGAAGTGGAAGCATTATTACATGAATTAATGCCGAGTAAAAACTTATTTTATGCGATTCGCATGGATGGTACGTTCCGCGAAGTAAGAACGAGAACTGTTCCAAGACAAGAAAAACCGTATACACCGCTCGTTGAAGTGACGAAATCACAACCAATCTTTTCATTTAAAAATACAGAAGGTACGCTAGCTGGCTTTTGGACGCCAGATTATGCGCAAGGTATTGGTGTAGCGGGTTTCCACTTACATTATATTGATGATGAAAGAAGCGGAGGCGGACATGTTTTCGACTATGTTGTTGAAAACTGTACGATCCAAATTTGTCAAAAAGCTCATATGCATTTAGCACTTCCAGAAACAGCTGACTTTATGGCGGCTGAATTATCTAGAGAAAACTTAGAGGATAATATTGCGACTGCGGAAGGTGCGGAGTAAAAGGGAGGGACTGTTCCATTTTGGAACAGTCTTCTTTTATTCGTAATGCCATTATTTGTCGGTAAGTCGATATTCCTTGTCGAATCGTTGATATCGTTTATTTCTTTGAAACAAACGGATGCCCCTCATAATAAAAACGCCACGGATAATGTACAGCTTCTTCTGCATAGTCGATGTTAATACGAGGACCTGCTGTTATTTTATATTGTGATGATATGTGTTCTTCTTCTGGGACGAGTTCAATATGTAATGTGTCACTTTGTAATGATACGCCTCGTTCTTCTAGAGTAATTCCGAGTGCACGGCATAGTTTGCCAGGACCGTTCGTTAAATTTTTATACTGTGCCTTTGTAATATCGGTTTTGTTGTAACGTGCGAGTTTTATTTCTTCTATTCCATCTACCGGCTCAAGGGCTCGGATGAGAACGCCTTGCGGGGTGCCAACTGGCGCTGTAATGACGTTAAAACAATGGTACATACCGTAAATTAAATATACGTAAGCATGTCCTGGTGCGCCAAACATAACTTCCGTTCGATCCGTCCGTCTGCCGCCGTAACTATGTGCGGCCTTATCATCCGGACCTTTATATGCTTCTACTTCTACAATGATTCCACTTCGCTTTATTCCATCTACAATATGAACAAGTTTTTGCCCGAGTAATTTTTTTGCGACTTCTAACGTATCGCCTTCATAAAAAGAAGGAGGTGCTTGCATTGTACTATCTCCTTTGCTAAGTGTATATGTATATAGTAAACCAAATTTTCAGTAGTAATTCTAACTCGTTCTATTTGCTACATTTATTTCATAAATTATGGATAGAGTACAACAGCGAAGAGGGGGAGTGCGACATGATTTATCGCTTACTAGCTCTTAATATAGATGGGACACTACTATACAACAACGGAAAAATTGCAAAAGGATTAAGAGAAACAATTGAATTTGTAAAAAGAAAAGACGTATACGTTACATTATTTACGAGCCGTAATTTTCAGTCTGCTCATAAAGTAGCAAAGGCGTTAAAATTAGATTCTATATTAGTGACACATGGTGGTGCTTTCGTTTCAGCAACGTTAGATAAGCCGTACGTTCAAAGAAGATTATCGGAAGAGAAGACGTTTAACATTGTGCAAGTATTGGAGCACTTTGATTGTAACGTCCGCATTTCTCATGAGCGGTTTTCAATCGGAAATCGCGAGAGAAATACACCAAACTTAATTGCACGTACTGTGCTATCGAGTGCAGATCCGCTATTTTATCCAGTTCAATTTGTAGACTCGTTAGGTGATGCGCTTCGTGATCATCCAGTAGCAGCTCCAAAAATTGATGTTGTTTTCCAAAGTAAAGGTGAAAAAGAAAGAGGGTTAAATACATTAAGAAAAGCGTTTCAAGATATAGAGTATGTTGAGTGTGATGCAAAACGAATAGAAATTTTGCCGCAAAATGTATCAAAACTACGTGGATTACAATTGCTTGGAGAGCATTTAAATATTTCACTAAACGAAATGGTTGCGATTGGAGATAGCATGGAAGATTTAGAGGTAATTGAAAATGTAGGACTCGGGGTAGCAATGGGGAATGCACCTGTAGAGTTAAAACAGGCAGCCGACTGGATTACACGTTCAAATAGTGAGAACGGCGTAGAATATATGATTAAAGAGCATTTCCGCAAGCAATTCCCGCTTCCGTTTTTGAAGAATCATAAAAATACACCGAAATGATGAAAGAAAAACGTAGCTTTTGGCTACGTTTTTCTTTGTTTAAGCTTCAATCACTTTAAGCATTCGGTTTAAAAATGCGGCTGATTCAGCGCGTGTTGCTGTGCCTTTTGGTACGAATTCATTTCGTTCGTTACCTTTTACAATTCCGTATGCATAAACGTTTTGTAATGCTTTTTTATCGTATGCTAAGTGTTGGTCAGTGAATGGTAATTTCACTTCTTTTCTATAAATCCACTTATATTCTAGTGCACGGTCAATCATAATAACCGCTTCATCACGTGTTATTGTAGCATTGGGATCAAATTTATTATTCCCACGACCATTAATGATACCAGCACTAGCAGCACGTTTAATTCCATCCACTAAAGATGGATGTGCATCGTTTAAGTCTGTAAATGTAGCGTTTCCAGCAGGTAATTTTAAAGCTCTCGACATTAAATTTGCAAACTCAGCTCGTGTTACGAGGCGGTTTGGCCAGTAAGAACCATTTCCATCACCGAACATGATTTTTCTAGCAGCTAATTGACGAATGTCTTGTTCATACCAACCACCTGTAATGTCGTCTTTTTCATGAGGGACTTCTGGAGGAATAACCTCTTTACGATGTTCATTATAGTAAGCGTTCGTGCCCTTTAAGAAAGCATCCCATTGCCCGCGTTGAATCATAAATGCAGGACAGTTTTTTTGGCTCCAAAATTGATGCTTTTGCACGTGATCTAGGGAGATGTTTAATTCGTTCATTAAGTAAGCAGCTAATTTTCGGGCATTTTCTACCGCTTTCGTATAATTGCCATCACTATTCACAGCAATTTCAATTCCGATAGATTCATAGTTTCCAGTCTTATTTCCAGCGTGCCATCCAACTTCATTTAAAGGAAGATGTTGATAAATTTCTTTATCATCGACAGTAAAATGCCAAGAAGCTGAACGATCAGTGTTTCCGCGGGCTTGATTATCTAAGTACTTCGCATGATTTAACGCGTTAGCGCCTTTACTCGTATTAGCAGTTTCGTGAATTGTAATGTATTTTGGTTCCATTGCGTAGCCAGGACGAATGTTCTCATTCCCTTTTGGAACAATCATTTCTTTAAATGTAACACCATAAATGTTATTTGTAGGCAAATTAGATGGTGTTTTGAAGAAAGATGCGCTTCGCTTTTCCATAGAACCTGTTTTTTCAAATAATGATGCTTTCGTACCTTCAAATGCAGCTGAAGGAGCATAAATCCATTTCTCAGTTCCGTTTATTTGAATTTTAAACCAATTCCCAGCTTGTTCAGTAGGAGCTACTTTTTGTGGCTGTAATTTCGTTTCTTCTTTAAACGATTGGAAAGGGAATGAATATACTGATGTTTCTTCTGTTACAATTAGTTTTTGATTCGAGAGTGTATGAATCTCTTGTACTTCTAAACTATTATTTTCCTTATTAACCCAGCCAGAACCAAATGTCGTTTGTATATAATATGTATTACCTTTTTTCTTCGTTGCTTTTACTACTGGTTCAGCAATTTCAATATTTGTTTTGGTTTTTAAGTCGTTTGAATCGTATAGTGGGAGTTTTGTTGATAAGTGGAGAAGATATTCACCCGAGATTTCAAGGTCGTTTTCTTCGTCATGTCTATGTTGCTTTGCATGTTCTTCAATGCTTTTTAAAGCTTGTTCATCCATAGACAATTCCGCAGTTTTCTCTATACTTTCTGCGAATGAATGGGTAGGCGCGACAAATGTTTGTAATGCCAAAGATAATGCTAAAATGTTGTAAAACTTTTTTTTCATAGTTGTTTTAACACGTGATAGTCTCTATATGTCGTGTTAAGAGTCCTCCTTTAGGTGTATTTAATTTAGTAGCAAGTACTAATACGTTCTAGATTGTAACAAGAGTATATTATAATGTCTATACAACTGGAGAAAGTTCGTTAAAAATCAATATTTAGTTTGTTTTAAATAAGATATCTAAATAAGGTAAAACCTTCTGTATTGACCTGCCAACGCCCTTCAAGTAAACTAAAGAGAGTTTGCAAATGAAAAGGTGATAATGTTGTTAATTTCAATTAAAACGTTACAAGATGATCGTTTTTTACGTCCGCTACAAAATATTGGCGGCTTATTTTTTGAAGATAGTACGATTGGATTTGAACAAGAGGAAGCAAATCTTATCGTTGATATACACATTGAAGAGAATGTGAAAGCATCAGCTCGTTTAACAGATGTTGCGACTGGAAATGTGTATGAGGAAACATTCGCAAAAGATTTATCTGCTTTTACAGATGAAAAAGAGCGTATGAAGCAAGTGAAGCACGTTGTTTCTTATGTATATCTTTCTGTTCTGCAGCAGTTAACTGGACTTGAACAAAGCTGGGGTATTTTAACGGGAGTTCGTCCGACGAAACTTCTTCATAAAATGCTTCAAAATGGTATGTCAAAAGAAGAAGCACACCAAGAACTTCGTGAAAGCTACTTAATTCATGAAGAGAAAATTGAACTTCTTCAGCGTATCGTTGATTGCCAACTAGCGGTAGTTCCGGATTTATACCGTTTGAAAGAGGAAGTAAGTATTTATATCGGTATTCCATTCTGCCCAACAAAGTGTGCGTACTGTACATTCCCTGCGTATGCAATTAACGGGCGCCAAGGCTCTGTTGATTCATTCTTAGGTGGTTTACATTATGAAGTTCGTGAAATTGGTAAGTTTTTAAAAGAAAAAGGTGTAACAGTTACGACGATTTATTACGGCGGCGGTACACCGACAAGTATTACAGCAGAAGAGATGGATATGCTGTATGAAGAAATGTATGAAGCGTTCCCAGATGTGAAAAATGTACGTGAGGTAACAGTTGAGGCAGGTCGCCCAGATACAATTACGCCAGCGAAACTAGAAGTGTTAAATAAATGGAATATTGACCGTATTAGTATTAATCCGCAGTCATACCATCAAGAAACGCTAAAAGCGATTGGACGTCATCATACTGTAGAAGAAACAATTGAGAAGTATCATTTAGCTCGTGAAATGGGAATGAACAATATTAATATGGACTTAATTATTGGTCTTCCTGGTGAAGGGTTAGATATCTTCAAGCACACATTAGATGAAACAGAAAAGTTAATGCCAGAATCATTAACAGTTCATACGTTATCATTTAAACGTGCTTCTGAAATGACGCAAAACAAACGTAAATATAAAGTAGCAGGTCGCGAAGAAATTACAGCGATGATGCACGAAGCAGAAGAGTGGACGCAAAAGCATAATTACGTACCATATTACCTATATCGTCAAAAGAATATTTTAGGTAACTTAGAGAACGTTGGTTATGCAATGCCGACGCAAGAAAGTATTTACAACATTGTCATTATGGAAGAAGTGCAATCGATTATCGGACTTGGTTGCGGGGCATCAAGTAAATTTGTTCACCCGAAGACAGGTGCAATTACGCACTTTGCTAATCCGAAAGATCCAAAATCATATAACGATGGCTTCGTAAAATATACAGAAGACAAACTGAAAATTTTAGAAGAGCTATTTGTATAAGAAGAAAGAGGTTGTTCCGATTTGGAACAGCCTCTTTTTTATTTTGTCAGTTTTTGTCGGTAAGTCGATATATTCGAAAAATCACTGATATATTTCAAGTTACGATCGATATATTTTAAAAATCGCCGATATAATTTCACCTACCGCCAAGCGGAACTGTTTGTAAAACTATGTCGATAATAATCAGGAAAATTAGTCAAATCATTAGAGGACAATGTCTACTTATGAACGAAATGATAGATTTATGAAAGAGAAAAGGGGGAAATTGTTGGCATGTACATGACGATAGGGAGAATTTTTGATTTATCTGTTGGTAAGTATCCGAATAAAGAGGCGTTAGTGGAACCAGAAAAAAATATTCGCTGGACATATAAACAGTGGGATGAGCAAATAAATAAAACGGCGCACGCTTTATTAGAAGAAGGAGTAAGAAAGGGAGATACGGTATCTGTTTACTTATATAATTGCCGTGAATTTGTAAACGTTTACTTAGCCTGTGCGAAAATTGGCGCGATCTTTAACCCAATTAATTTCCGCTTAAAAGCAAAAGAAGTATCGTATATTCTTCAGGACGCATCTTCGAAAGTCGTTGTTTTTGAAAAAGCAGTTGAATCAACTGTTGCTATCATTGAACGAGATTTTCCAAATTCGTCTTTTTGGTATGTAGAAGATGATACACCTTCTTATGCTAGTTCCTACCATGAAAAAGTAAATGCAGCATCTTCTGAGAAAATAGATATCGAAATTGACGAAATGGATTATTGTTCAATGCTGTATACGAGCGGTACGACAGGTCATCCGAAAGGTGTGCTACATCGTCATCGCGAAATGACTGAGCATAGTATGATTTGTACGTATTTCTTAAAATATAATAGAGATAGTGTCGGGCTCGTCGTTGCACCTTTATATCATTGCGGTGAGTTGAATGCTGGAATTATACCGCGCATTCAAGTTGGCGGAAAGAATGTTATTTTACATCATTTTGATACGGAAAGAGTATTACATACGATTCAAGAAGAGAAGATTACGACGTTTTTTGCGGCACCAACGATGTGGAATATGTTGTTGCAAAAAGATTTAACAGAGTACGATTTAACTTCGATGAAGATTGGTATATACGGCGGAGCTGCAATGGCACCAGCATTAGTGAAGGAATGTAAAGAACGTCTTTATATTGATCTCGTTCAAATTTACGGAATGACAGAAATGGGACCTGTTGTTGCGTTTCTCGTAGAAGAGGATCAAATTACGAAAGCAGGCTCAGCAGGAACACCGTGCTTTAGTCATGAAATTCGAATTGTAAAACCGAATGAAGATGCACCGGCAGAGCCAAATGATGTATTGCCTCCTTATGAAGTAGGGGAGATTATTTTGCGCGGCCCAACTATGATGGCTGGTTACCATAACCGAGAAGAAGCAAATGCAAAATCGATGTATAAAGGGTGGTATCACTCGGGTGATTTAGGTTATTTCGATAAAGATGGCTATTTATTCGTTGCAGATCGAGTAGATGATATGGTAATTAGTGGCGGCGTTAATATTTATCCACGTGAAATTGAAGATTTCCTTCATAGTCATCCTGGTATATTAGATGTTGCGGTGCTTGGTGAGCCGGATGAATTATGGGGAGAACGTGTTGTGGCAGTCGTTGTAAAGAAAGATGAAACGATTACAGAAGAGGATTTAGAAATATATTGTAAAGAAAGTGATGAATTAGCCGATTATAAACGTCCTCGTCATTATTTATTTGTGGATGAACTGCCTCGTAATGCGAGTGGAAAATTGCAGAAGTTTGTGCTTAGAGAGTCTTTAAAAGGGGCAAAAAAATAGAAAGTGGGGGATACCCACTTTCTATTTTTATTTACGTGAAAAGCCTTCTTCATCAAGGTATTCCGCAGCTTCTGGATAAGAGTTGAATGTACCGTCTAAGTTTACACCAGCGTACACGTTCCACATATCATCTTCTGAGATAAGAGTAAGGATATGACCATCTTCGTTATGCCATTCTTCTTCTTTCGCAGGTTCTACAGGTGCTACTACTTCTTCTTGTGAAAGTAGTTCGATTGATTTCTCAATTACTGAACGTAATTCCTCTGCTGAGAATTCACGGATGTTAATCATACCTCTATCATCTGTTTTATAACCTTTAATACCGCTTGCATATACAAATCCGTTTCCGTTTGGGTGTAAATGATAAACAACGTTCTTTTTATCGAAACGACTTTCTTCAAAGTGGAAGTTTACACGTTTTAATGATACGTTCTTTCTTTCTAGTTCTGGGAAAGATTCAATGATCGATAATTTTTCTTCAAAAGTTAGCATAGTGCCTCCAAATATATAATAAAAGATTTAATTTATCTATTATAGCATAGTTATAATGGTTTCCAAAGATGCGGTAGGCACTTGCAATTGAATGCGTTTACGTCACGATACTGTAAAAAGTGGACTAACGAATGTATTCTTTTAGGTGTACAATGGAACGTGGACTTAATGTGAAGGTGGTTATTTATATGTTTCAAAAAATAGCAAAGGAATGTTTAGCTGGATTTACTGTTGCGATTGTTGCGTTGCCACTTGCCATTGCATTTGGTATTGCTGCAACGGGAACGTCTGAGGGAGCACTAGTCGGATTATATGGTGCGATTTTTGCAGGTTTATTTGCGGCGTTATTTGGTGGTACACCTGGGCAGGTTACAGGGCCAACTGGACCGATTACGGTTATTGCAACAGGAGTTATTGCGACGCACGGATTAGAGGCGAGTTTTATAGCTTTTATGATGGCTGGACTGTTTCAAATTTTATTCGGTGTATGTAAGCTTGGATCTTACGTTCGATATATTCCGTATCCTGTCGTTTCGGGATTTATGAACGGTATCGCACTAATTATTATTTTAGGTGAAATAAAGCATGTGCAAAATAGTTTGCTACTTGTCGTATTAACGATTATTGTAATGATTGTTTCTGGAAAATGGATTAAGGCCATTCCATCTAGTTTAGTTGCATTAGTCGGTGTGACAGCGATGCTTCCTTTATTTTCTTCTGCGTTAGAAGGGCTTACAGTGAAGTTACCGATTATCGGAAACTTGTCATTAAATAAAGTAATTGAAAAGATTGGAACGATTCCAGAAGCGATGCCGACGCTTCATATTCCCTCTTTAAGTGGAACAGGCATAGCAGAACTTATTTTACCAGCGCTTAGTATTGCTTTATTAGGATCGATTGACTCGTTGTTAACATCGGTCGTAATGGATAATGTGACGGGTACACGTCATAAAAGTAATAAAGAACTGGTCGGACAAGGTATCGGTAATATGATGAGCGGATTGTTTGGCGGATTAGCCGGGGCAGGTGCGACTGTACGATCTATCGTTAATATAAGAAGTGGCGGTAAAACGGCGCTTTCAGCAAGTATGCATAGTGTTATATTATTTATTTTCATTATGGGACTTGGATCAGTCGTACAATACATTCCGCTTGCTGTATTATCAGGTATTTTAATTTTAACTGGTATTGGCATGTTTGATTGGGAAAGCATGAAGAAAATGCATGTAGCGCCAAAAGGTGATGTCGTTGTTATGCTCGTAACGATGATTGTCACAGTGAAATTTGATTTAATGATCGCTGTTGCATTCGGTATTATTCTTTCATTCATTATATATATGGTGAAATGTAAAGAACGTAAAGCTTCTATTGTAAAAGAAAAGGAAGCAACATATAAAATTAAGGGCCCACTTTCGTTTTTAACAGTGGACCGTGTTTTTTATGCTTTACAAGACGTAAAATCTCCAGTTGTTTTACGTATGAAAGAAGTTCGCTATATGGATGTATCAGGAGCTATGGCGTTATTGAATTTCATTGAGCAGTCGGATAAATCAGGAGTGAGTGTGACGCTAGAACAAGTGCCTACTCATATTGAACAAACGTTAGTAACGATGGCGAGTAATGAGCAGAAAGATAAATTACAGTTTGTAGAAGTTAATGTTATGTAAGGAAATGCCCTCGTATGAGGGTGTTTTTTATTATGGTTAATATCTGTATATCGCGATTTTTTGCGATTATTGACATTTAGTAATCTTAGCAGTATAGTAACATTTTAGATTAGGTATGTGATATTATAATAACGTATATGAATTTTGAGATTCCTTTTTTTCAGAAGGAAGAGCTTTAAGCTGGAGGGAATAATTGATGTACAAACAGTTACCACACGGAGTGAAGATTGGGATTACACGCTCAATTGTTGTTTCTTTTGAGAAGTATATGAAAGAAATTGAATGGAACGAAGAAAAGTTTGATATGCAACAATTTGTTGAACAGTGGAAACAGTATTTATACACAAAATCAACTTGGATTAATAAAGTAGATGATGAGTTGAAAGGACATCCAGATTTCCATCAAGCATTAGCAATGAAAGTAAACGAAAAAATTAACGAGTTTATTAATGAAAAACCGAGCGAAGAGCAAGTGGAGCAATTAAAGAGAAATAAAGTGCAGCATGCAGAGGAAATGTGCAAATTAGAAGCTGAATATCATATTGAACGTTTATTAGTAACGAAATAAATTTTACATAAAGAAAAGCCTGTCCAAGGAGGTGTGATGACCATCTTTTTGAACAGGTTTTTTTGTATGAAAAGAAGAAGAGAGGCAGCTTCGGAAGCTGCCTCTCTTTATGATTAGTCTTGTGGTACAAACGCTTTCCAAGAAGATAGATCCATATCTTCTTTTAATATAGATGAAGCAGGGAAGACGAATGACCACGGCTTTGTAGTGTTTGCTTTAATTTCAAGGTTCGGTAATGTGAAAGCACCTTTAACAACAATTGCACCTGTGGCATCTTCAATATGAAGAGGAAGTTGCTCGAGTTGAATGTTGTCTTTGCAACCGTTACGAATAAGGAGCGTTGTATGTAAATCACCGTTTTCTTTTCGTGCAGCTTGTAGACCTAGGAAGTTAATTTCACCATCATTTGGAGGTGTTAAATTGTCTACGAAATTACGTAAAGCTTCTTTGCTTGCTTCAGGTAACTGAGCTTCCCAAGATGGATCTAAATCTAATACATGCTTACTTTCAAGTTCAAACGCTAATTCCCAATCTGTTTGCGATAATTCAGCATCTGTAATTGTTTCTTGCTCAAATGTAAAGATAAATGGCATATTTACATTTGCAGGAATATCTCCTAATGCAGAAAGGTTAAATGTTTTTCGTGCGCATAGTTTCTTCTCTTTATTTAGAAGAATTAATGAAACCTCTTCGAAAGAAATTGGTTTTGGAACTGTGCTGCGAACAAATACAGCTACATCATAACCATTATCACGTTTTTCAACCTCAATCCCAGATAAAGAAATTTGATATTCTTGTAAACGTGGTAGTTCTTTATGTAAAAATTGATAAATATATTTTTGTTCTTGTGCTACTGCACCCCAGCTAGGGTGGAAGTAAAGCGTTGGTTTTACAGTTTTATTTTCAGTAGTTGTTTCTTCTTGTCCGAATAATTGATTACTAGAGACAGTCGTATCTTTTCCGTTTTTCTTAGCTTTTTTTAGGAATGATAACATAATCTTTCACCTCGTTATTGTACGTTTTCAGGAACTCCTAAATGTCTTGCAACATAGCGGCACATTTCTTTTTCAAAATTACCATATGTGTATAAGAAGATATCTAAACCTTCTTTTTGATAAAGACGAGTAGGGTCTTCTTGTTGATATTGTCTTAGCCCGATGCCTTCTTTTAAGTGGGTCATTGCATCTAAGTGATTGACCCAGTTCTGATCTAGGAAATGAAGGGCAACATATCGTAGCGACTGTTGTAAATCAGCATTGCTATTTAGCTCATTTACGCGCTCTTTATAAAGAGATAATGTTTCTTTCAAAACGGATTGTAAATCTTCCGGTGAATGTACATTATTCGCTGATAGTGATGGCATGTTGTCTACTGGTAAAATTTCGTTTAGATTTTCTGTTAAACGAGCAAAATCCCATTCTTCCGGAAGCATACCTTCTAAAAGATATTGCTTAGAAATGGCTTCTACAGCATGATCAATCATTGGAAGAATAATTCCAATCATATTTGTATCTTCTTGTAACAAGTTATTACGTAATTTATAAATAACGTTACGTTGGTCATTTATTACATCATCTAACTTTAAATTGTACTCACGCATTGAGAAATGGCTACCTTCACAAATTAATTGTGTACGGTTCACGAAATCATGGACTTTAGAAGTGAGAATAAGTCCAGCTTCATCTGTTTTCAGTGATTTCGTTAATTTCTCGACTTCTTCATGTGCGAAACGTTGTAGCATTTCATCTTCTAAAGAAAGGAAGAACTGAGAGCTACCTGGGTCACCTTGGCGTCCAGCACGACCTTTTAGCTGATTGTCAACGCGTCTTGATTCATGGCGTTCTGTCCCAATTACATGTAATCCACCAAGTTCGTGAACACCCTCACCTAGTAAAATATCAGTACCGCGTCCAGCCATATTCGTCGCAATTGTAATTTGTCCTTTTTGTCCAGCAGTTGCGATTAAATCGGCCTCTTGCTCTGCGCTTTTCGCATTTAATAATTGATATGTAATATTAGCTTCATCTAAGTAACGAGCAACGGTTTCTGATTGTAAAATAGACATCGTCCCAATTAAAATCGGGCGTCCTTGTTTATTGTGTTTTAGAACATCTTCACGCACAGCTTTATATTTAGCATCGGCTGTTACGTACACGACGTCATTTTTGTCTTCACGAATGATAGGACGGTTTGTCGGAATTGGCATAACTTCCATGTTATATACACGGTTAAATTCTTTTTCCTCCGTTTTTGCTGTACCTGTCATACCAGATAATGCTGGATACATACGGAAGAAGTTTTGAATTGTAATGGATGCTTGTGTTTGGTTTTCTTCTGTAATTTCTAAACCTTCTTTTGCTTCAAGAGCTTGGTGTAAGCCGTCACTTAAAGAGCGACCGTCCATAACGCGGCCCGTGAAAATATCTACAAGTAGAATTTTTTCATCATGAACAATATAGTCAACATCACATTGGAAAGCGACATGAGCTCGTAATGCTTGAATCATATAATGATATAAAGTTTGATGCTCTAAATCATACAGGTTCTCGATATCGAATAAATCTTCAATTTTTGTAATACCGTCTTCTGTAAAACTAGCAGATTTCGATTCTGCATCGTACGTGTAATGAAGAGTATCCTGGAATGATTTAATAACTTTTGCACATAAATAGTGTAAATCAGAGCTGCTTGATTTTTTACCAGCGATAATAAGAGGCGTCTTTGCTTCATCAATTAAAACGCTATCAATCTCATCGATAATAGCAAAATGATAGGGGCGTTGTACCTGCTCATTTTTTGAAGCGGCCATATTATCACGTAGATAGTCAAAGCCAAATTCTGTTCCAATACCATATGTAATATCAGCTTCGTAAGCAAGTTTCTTTTCGGAAGGATCGATTTGAGGAATATTCAATCCAACCTTTAAACCTAGAAATTCATGAACTTGGCCAATTAATTCTTTATCTCGCTTTGCTAAATAGTCGTTTACAGTAATAACGTGAACGCCTTTTCCTTCAAGAGCACGTACGTATGTTGGAAGAGAAGAAACTAATGTTTTTCCTTCACCAGTTGGCATCTCTGCAATATTACCTTCTAATAGTACAAGTCCACCAATTAACTGCACATCGTAGTGGCGTAATCCAAGTACACGCTTTGCTGCTTCACGTACGACAGCGAAGGCTTCAACTTTTATATCATCCACTGTTTTTCCATCACGTAGCATGTTTTTAAAAGTGATTGTTTTATTACGTAATTCTTCATCAGATAAATCAGATAGTTTTTCTTCTAAATTATTAATGTCTTGAACAAGTTGTTCATATTTTTTTAGTTTTCTCTTTTGAGAATCTCCTAACAGCTTTTTTACCGAATTCAGCATGTTGTAAACACTCCTCTTACTGACAATAGCTACATTATAGCACATGTTTATCTCGAATAAGTAGAAGTAGTAAATTGAAGAAAAAACTGGATAGAAATAAGGTGTTATTGCACATGATATATTTGAGAGCCATAAAGAAAGAGAGTATTCAATGTATAAGAAATTTGGTATGATAGCTAAATGAGAGAAAGTGAAATTTTTCAAAAAAGAGAAGAATATAGCTATCTCGTTTTATGATGTAATATGTATGGAAATTATATATTGAAAGAAAAGAGCTAGAAAATGAATAATAAGTTTGTGAAAGGCGCTGCGATTTTAACGATTACAACGTTTCTATCGAAAGTGTTGGGAAGTTTTTTTCAAATCCCATTACAAAATATAGCAGGAGATGAAGTGCTTGGGATCTTCCGCCTTGTTTTTCCTGTATATATGATAGCTTTAACTTTATCAGTAGCGGGAGTACCGCTAGCTATATCACAGTTAATCGCTGAACTTCATGAGAAGAATGATAAAGAAGGGATTGCCAAATTATTTACGTCAGCATCTATTATTGGAGTCATATTTGGGGTGCTTGGATTTTCGGTTATTATGATTGGATCAAGTATGTTTGCAAATATGCTTGGCGGACAAGACACGAAACTCCCATTAATTGTTACTTCATTTGCTTTATTAATCGCACCATATATGGCGGTATATCGAGGGTATTTCCAAGGTTTTGGAGATATGATTCCTACCGGGGTGTCACAAGTAATTGAGCAATTCATTCGTGTTTTCTTTATGTTAGCAATTGCATTCTTATTTGTATCTTGGAATAAAGACAGTGATGTTGTAACAGGCGGCGCAATGATTGGTTCTTGCCTTGGGGTAATTACGTCACTTATCTATTTGAGATTGAAGTACGTAAAAAGTATATATCGTTATAAAAGTAATACATATTCACTACAAGATTTTAAGAGTAATGCAAAAAAAATACTTCAGGTTTCGATTCCAATTGCAGTTGGAGCATTATCGATGCCGGTATTAAATTTAGTTGATTCTGTAACGATTCCACATATGCTGCATGAATCTGCTACAACGATTCAAGAACAATTTGGTATATATAGTCGTGGCTTTGCGTTTACACAATTAATTGTCGTGTTTGCAAGTGCGATGGTATTTCCGTTAATCCCGTTGTTAACTGCTGCATTAACAAAGAAAGATATAGCGTTAGCAAAACAAACAATTGAACGAACAAATGAGCTTGCTCATGTTTTAACAACGCCGATAACAATCTGGCTAATGGCACTTACAGTTCCATTAAATGTTGGATTGTTTACAGATGCTAAAGGGAGCGGAATGTTAGCTATTTTAATTGGTAGTTCGTATTTCACATCACTTATGGTATTATCAATAGGAATTTTGCAAGGAATTAACCGTTCTAAGCAAGCGGCGTGGATAGTTGTTGGAGCGAGTTTTGTAAAATTTATATTAAATATAGTACTCGTAAGTCAATTTGGCATAACTGGTGCGGCTTATAGTACACTTATCATATATATCATGATTTGTATCGTAAATTATATATACATTCGAAAAGAATTGGCTTATTCGATTCGCATGGGAAGATTTTTTGCTGTAATTGGAGTATCTAGTATAGTAGGTATAGGATTATATTTCACATCTACTTTAATAAATGTGGTAGATTCTAGACTTATTGCAATAATATATAGTGGTTTAGCATTTTGTGTGGCCTTGCTCATATATGGCATATGTGCATTAAAGTTGAACTGGATATCCAAAAAGCAAATTCCATTTTTACGTAAGTAAATTTGTCCATAAATGAGTATGGCTATTTATATGTTTGTGAAAGAAATCAATTTGAAGTTATCCAACTTTTCTTATTAAGAGTTGATAGCAATTTGTTGAATGACAAAAAGTTGATTGCGAAATGTTGGAGGAGATTAAGAGTGCGGTTAGTTTTATCAGGATATTATGGTTTTTATAATGTTGGGGACGAAGCAATTTTGCAATCAATTATTAAAGCGCTTCATGAAGAGGATCCTACTCTTGAGCTTGTTGTACTTTCGAATGACCCCGACTATACAAGAAAAATGTACGGTGTAGAGGCAGTAAATCGTTGGGATATAAGAGCAATTTATAAGGAAATAAAGAAAAGTAATGGCTTAATTAGCGGAGGGGGAAGTCTCCTTCAAGATAAAACGAGTATTAAAAGTATTTTGTACTATACAGGTATTATGCGGATTGCTCGTTTTTTGAAGAAGCCATATTATATTTATGCGCAAGGAATTGGTCCAATTACGAAAAGACAAAATCGTTTATTAGTGAAATGGCAAGTATCAAAAGCGGCATACATATCAGTTCGTGATGAAGATTCATTTTTGTATTTAAAAGAAATAGGAATTAAGAAAGATATCGAACTAGTTCCAGATCCAGTATTGGCATGTCAACCAGAAGGAATGAAGTCAGAGTGGCTGCAAAAACATTCGATTCAAGGGAAAGTAATTGCAGTTAGTGTGAGGTATTGGGACGCGAAAGAAGATTATATGAAGAAGCTAGCAGATACGCTGAAAAAATTTAAGCGTGATGGATACCATATTTTATTCGTACCAATGCATGGACCATTTGATCAAAATGCATCACGCGATATTATTAACTTAATGGGAGAAGAAGCTCATATGCTTCCGTATAAGCTGGATATTCATGAGAAAATTGCAATTTTGTCGGAATGTTCGCTTCTAATCGGAATGAGACTTCATGCACTCATACTATCTGCGGTTGCTAACATTCCTATGGTCGGTATTTCATATGATCCAAAGATCGATTCGTTTTTACAACAAGTAAATCAGCCGATTATCGGAAACGTAGATGGTGACTGGACAGCTGAAACTTTGTATAAGGTGGCAACGAAGCAATTAGAACAAAAAGTATATGTACAAGAAACATTGGAACAAAGAGTAGAAGAATTGCGAGAACAAATTTCAACAGCGTCTCGATACATCATAAGTGACTTGAATTCAAAAGAGTGCAAAAAAAGAGGAATGGGATCTTAATTTAAGAGGACATCCTCTTTTTTATTTTTTGAAAAAAAGAAAATGTCGAAAGAAAAAATATATTTGTCGTAAAATGTCGAATTGTACAAGTGATTTTAAACTTATGCTCATAAAAAAGGAAGTTTGAAAGATAAGATGTATGTTTAATAATCCTAACATTAATATATAAAGAATGTAAGGATTTGGCGTTTTATTTGATAAATCATTAGAAAATAGGTCTGGTAATTTCGGGAAAACAGACGATAAGAAAAATGTCGAATCATATAAAAATAAGCTGTCGATTAATGTCGTAATATCTTTATAGCTAAATATTGAAATTGGAAACGTTTTTCTGTTATAGTTGTAAATGGTTATAAGAAGATTGTTATAAATGTAATTCGGACGCGTTTTTCTATTCATTTAAAATATTCTGATTTTGTAATCTAGATCCTTTAAAATGAAAGTCGAAAAAATGATCGTTTAGAATTGTGAAAATTCACTTTTTTGTCGAATTTAAGGTTTTAAATTGGATGAAAAGGGTGTATGATTCTTTAATACGGGATATTCTATTATTCTGTACAAAGAATACTTTAACCACATTTATATCTACTAGTTTCAAAAATAAATAGAATATCTATTTAAAACATTATGGAACTAGTATTACATTCCTAAGGAGGAAATATATAAAATGGCAAAGACTAACTCTTACAAAAAAGTAATCGCTGGCACAATGACAGCAGCAATGGTAGCAGGTGTTGTTTCTCCAGTAGCAGCAGCAGGTAAAACATTCCCAGACGTTCCAGAAAAATTCTGGGGAGAAGAATCTATTAACTACTTAGTAGAAAAAGGCGCAGTTAAAGGTAATGATCAAGGAATGTTCGAGCCTGGAAAAGAAATCACTCGTGCAGAAGCAGCTACAATGATGGCTCAAATCTTAAACTTACCAATCGATAAAGATGCTAAACCATCATTCGGTGATTCTCAAGGCCAATGGTATACTCCATTCATCGCAGCTGTAGAAAAAGCTGGCGTTATTAAAGGTACAGGCAACGGCTTTGAGCCAAACGGAAAAATCGACCGCGTTTCAATGGCATCTCTTCTTGTAGAAGCTTACAAATTAGATACTAAAGTAAACGGTACTCCAGCAACTAAATTCAAAGATTTAGAAACATTAAACTGGGGTAAAGAAAAAGCTAACATCCTAGTTGAATTAGGAATCTCTGTTGGTACTGGCGACAAATGGGAGCCTAAGAAAACTGTAACTAAAGCAGAAGCTGCTCAATTTATTGCTAAAACTGACAAGCAATTCGGTACAACAGCAACAACAGTTGAATCTGCTAAAGCAGTTACAACTCAAAAAGTAGAAGTTAAATTCAGCAAAGCTGTTGAAAAATTAACTAAAGAAGATATCAAAGTAACTAACAAAGCTAACAACGATAAAGTACTAGTTAAAGAAGTAACTTTATCAGAAGATAAAAAATCTGCTACAGTTGAATTATATAGTAACTTAGCAGCTAAACAAACTTACACTGTAGATGTAAACAAAGTTGGTAAAACAGAAGTAACTGTAGGTTCTTTAGAAGCAAAAACAATCGAAATGGCTGACCAAACAGTTGTAGCTGATGAGCCAACTGCATTACAATTCACAGTTAAAGATGAAAACGGTACTGAAGTTGTTTCACCAGAGGGTATCGAATTTGTAACTCCAGCTGCAGAAAAAATTAATGCAAAAGGTGAAATCACTTTAGCAAAAGGTACTTCAACTACTGTAAAAGCTGTTTATAAAAAAGACGGTAAAGTAGTAGCTGAAAGTAAAGAAGTAAAAGTTTCTGCTGAAGGTGCTGCAGTAGCTTCAATCTCTAACTGGACAGTTGCAGAACAAAATAAAGCTGACTTTACTTCTAAAGATTTCAAACAAAACAATAAAGTTTACGAAGGCGACAACGCTTACGTTCAAGTAGAATTGAAAGATCAATTTAATGTAGTAACAACTGGAAAAGTTGAATATGAGTCATTAAACACAGAAGTTGCTGTAGTAGATAAAGCTACTGGTAAAGTAACTGTATTATCTGCAGGAAAAGCACCAGTAAAAGTAACTGTAAAAGATTCAAAAGGTAAAGAACTTGTTTCAAAAACAGTTGAAATTGAAGCTTTTGCTCAAAAAGCAATGAAAGAAATTAAATTAGAAAAAACTAACGTAGCGCTTTCTACAAAAGATGTAACAGATTTAAAAGTAAAAGCTCCAGTACTAGATCAATATGGTAAAGAGTTTACAGCTCCTGTAACAGTGAAAGTACTTGATAAAGATGGTAAAGAATTAAAAGAACAAAAATTAGCAGCTAAATATGTGAACAAAGAATTAGTTCTGAATGCAGCAGGTCAAGAAGCTGGTAATTATACAGTTGTATTAACTGCAAAATCTGGTGAAAAAGAAGCAAAAGCTACATTAGCTCTAGAATTAAAAGCTCCAGGTGTATTCTCTAAATTTGAAGTTCGTGGTTTAGAAAAAGAATTAGATAAATATGTTACTGAGGAAAACAAAAAGGATGCAATGAATGTTTCAGTTCTTCCTGTAGATGCACATGGATTAGTATTAAAAGGTGCAGAAGCAGCTGAACTAAAAGTAACAACAACAAACAAAGAAGGTAAAGAAGTAGACGCAACTGATGCACAAGTTACTGTACAAAATAACAGTGTAATTACTGTTGGTCAAGGTGCAAAAGCTGGTGAAACTTATAAAGTAACAGTTGTACTAGATGGTAAATTAATCACAACTCATTCATTCAAAGTTGTTGATACAGCACCAACTGCTAAAGGATTAGCAGTAGAATTTACAAGCACATCTCTTAAAGAAGTAGCTCCAAATGCTGATTTAAAAGCTGCACTTTTAAATATCTTATCTGTTGATGGTGTACCTGCAAGTACAGCAAAAGCAACAGTTTCTAATGTAGAATTTGTTTCTGCTGACACAAATGTTGTAGCTGAAAATGGTACAGTTGGTGCAAAAGGTGCAACATCTATCTATGTGAAAAACCTGACAGTTGTAAAAGATGGAAAAGAGCAAAAAGTAGAATTTGATAAAGCTGTACAAGTTGCAGTTTCTATTAAAGAAGCAAAACCTGCAACAAAATAATTAAAAATCATTTGATACATGAAATGATTAATAAAAGCCTATGAGAAAATAGACAAAAGTCTATGAGTATCATAGGCTTTTTTATTTTGATTTTATTTCATATACATTTGAGGTTGAAGGGAAGAGTTTTATCCCGCATTAACGGGCAGTAAGACCCCCACCTCAAAATTCAGCGGAAGCAAAGAAGTTAGGTGGGGGATCAACTGCCCGTAAAAGCCCGATTGGTTCAACTAATAATCAGTGGGGGATGAACAAAACCCTCACTGATTAAAGTTTCACTTTATTGAGAAATAAATCGAAAACGCTTTCAAATATGGAGGGATACCTCATTAATATGTAAAATATTTGTAAACACCTACCTTTTTTTGTTAAAAAAACATTCGAAAAGAAGAAGAAAATGTCGAAATGTAATAATTTTAGTCGAACGTAGTCTGAAAATTGTATTTATTGTAAAAAATATTTAGGTGATGAAGTGGAAATATATGCTATAATTCCAATTGTGTATTCGATATGAAAAATATCTGAAGCGCAGTGAGAGTGGTTTATAGGAAAACAGTTTATTCATTTCTATATTTAAGCATTATCAATATCCTAATAGTACGATTAAAAGACTGAATTATCAGAATGTGTCGAATCTTCTTTTGAGAAAGTTCTTGATAACGAATGGTTTTGTATAGTATGATGAACTTGTTTCAGAAAATGGTATTTAAACCTTATATTTACATCTAACGGTTTGTATCATTTTGTTATGTGAACTACTTTTCATTATAGTATTTTTGTTTGTGTTTTTATTGTTTTATGGCTTTTCTAACTAGCTAGTTTTCAAATTTAATATGATATGAAACTAGTAGCATATTCCTGAAGGAGGAAATTTATAAAATGGCAAAGACTAACTCTTACAAAAAAGTAATCGCAGGTACAATGACAGCAGCAATGGTAGCAGGTGTTGTATCTCCAGTAGCAGCAGCAACTAAATCATTCCCAGACGTTCCAGCTAAATTCTGGGCAGAAGATTCTATTAACTACTTAGTAGAAAAAGGTGCAATTACAGGTAAACCAGACGGTACATATGGTCCAAATGAGACAATTGATCGTTCTTCTGCAGCTGTTATTTTCTCTAAAATTTTAAATTTACCAGTTGATGACAATGCTCAACCTTCTTTCAAAGATGCTAAAAATACATGGGCTGCTAAGTATATTGCAGCAGTTGAAAAAGCTGGTATCGTTAAAGGTGACGGCAAAGAAAACTTCTATCCATACGGAAAGATTGATCGTGCTTCTTTCGCTGCTATGTTAGTAGGTGCTTATAACTTAAAAGATAAAGTTAACGGCGAGTTAGTTACGACATTTGATGATTTAAGAAAACATTGGGGTGAAGAAAAAGCAAATATCCTAATTAATCTTGGAATCTCTGTAGGTATAGACGGTAAATGGGAGCCAAATAAAACTGTAACTCGTGCAGAAGCCGCTCAATTTATCGCATTAACAGATAAAAAATATGGCAAAAAAGATAATGCACAAGCATATGTAACTGATGTGAAAGTTTCTGAACCAGCGAAATTAACATTAACAGGAACTGGCTTAGACAAACTTTCTGCTGATGATGTAACTCTTGAAGGAGACAAAGCTGTTGCGATCGAAGCAAATGCTGACGGTACTTCTGCAGTTGTAACACTTGGTGGTAAAGTTGCTCCTAATAAAGAGCTTACTGTAAAAGTGAAAAATCAATCATTCGTAACGAAATTCGTATACGAAGTTAAAAAATTAGCTGTAGAAAAATTAACATTTGATGATGACCGTTCTGGTCAAGCAATTGCATTCAAATTAAACGACGAAAAAGGTAACGCTGATGTTGAGTACTTAAACTTAGCAAGCCATGACGTCAAATTTGTAGCAAATAACTTAGACGGTTCACCAGCAAACATCTTTGAGGATGGAAAGTCAACTTCTTCTACAGGTAAACTTGGTGTTGGCCTTTCACACGGTGATTACAAAGTAGAAGTACAAGTTACAAAACGCGGTGGTTTAACAGTTTCTAACACTGGTATCATTACAGTGAAAAACCTTGATACACCAGCTTCTGCAATTAAGAGTACTGTATTTGCGGTAGATGCAGATAAAAACGGTGTAGTATACGGTAATAAATTGACTGGAAAAGACTTCAAACTAAACAGCCAAACGTTAGTTGTTGGTGAAAAAGCACAAATTCACAATGTAGTTGCTACAATTGCTGGAGAAGATAAAGTAGTTGATCCAAACTCAATTAGCATTAAATCTTCAAACAGCGGTATTATCTCTGTAGTAAACAACTATATTACAGCTGAAGCTGCTGGTGAAGCTACACTTACTATTAAAGTAGGCGACGTTACAAAAGAAGTTAAATTTAAAGTAACGACTGATTCTCGTAAATTAAAATCAGTAAAAGCTAATCCAGATAAATTACAAGTTGTTCAAGGTAAAACATTACCTGTTACATTCGTAACAACTGACCAATATGGCGATCCATTTGGTGCTAACACAGCTGCAATTAAGGAAGTTCTTCCGAAAACAGGTGTAGTTGCAGAAGGTGGATTAGATGTAGTAACGACTGACTCTGGTTCAATTGGTACAAAATCAATTGGTGTTACAGGTAATGAAGTAGGCGAAGGTACAATTCACTTCCAAAACGGTAACGGTGAAACTCTAGGTTCATTATATGTGAACGTAACAGAAGGTAACGTTGCATTCAAAAACTTCGAACTTGTATCTAAAGTAGGTAAATACGGTGAATCACCTGATTCAAAACTTGACTTAAATGTGGCTAATACAGTTGAGTATCAATTATCTAAGTACACTTCAGATCGCGTATACTCTGATCCTGAAAACTTAGAAGGTTATGTAGTTGAATCTAAAAATCCAGCAGTAGCTGAAGCGAAAATTGTTGGAAATAAAGTTGTTGTTAAAGGTTTACAACCAGGTAAAGTTGATATTCACTTAACGAAAAATGGTGCAACTGCTGGTAAAGCGACACTAGAAATCGTTCAAGAGAAAATCGCTATTAAATCTGTAAACTTCAAACCAGTTCAAACAGAAAACTTCGTTGAGAAGAAAATTAACATCGGTACTGTATTAGAGCTTGAAGGAAGTAACAATGATGATATCGTAAAAGGTATTAACTTAACGAAAGAAACACAACATAAAGTACGTGTTGTGAAATCTGGAAAAGATAAAGGAACTCTTTACCTTGATACAAATGGTAATTCTCACTATGATATCTTTGACCAAAAACTTGGTGATGTAACAGTAACTGCAACAACTGATTCAGTATTCAACAACTTTAAAGCAGATATTTATGATGCTTTAACTACTAAGTACACTGACAAAGGTACATTAGTGTTCAAAGTATTAGAAGATAAGAAAGTTGTAACAAGTGAAATTGGTTCACAAGCAGTACAAGTAAACGTTCTTAACAACCCAAATCTATAAGTCGATTATAGATAAAGTGAAAAATCAGTGGGGATTCATCCTCACTGATTTTTTAATAGAAAGAAGCCTCTTGTATTTTTACAAGAGGCTTCTTTCTATTTCTTAAACTTAAACATATCCCCACTCAAATTCGAATCACTATACACAAACAATACCATGTTAATATTGTTGTCTTTAATGTATTGATATACATCTTTTTCGTGATAGTGACGTAGGTCGAGGATGGATGTGTGTTTAAAGTTTTGTGCTAAGTGTGGCATGATTATGTTTGCGAATGAGTCTTTTAGGACTAGGGCGCGTACTTCATTTGGTGCATTATTATTTTCGATGACGATTTCTGGATAGTCATTTGCGTAATAACCTGCGTATGATGTTGTATCTTTTTGTTTTTCTATGCCGTATATTTCATCTAAGTTTTGATGAACAGTACCGTTCACATCTTTTGCGGTTACGCTCGTAAAGTTGAAACCGTCTTTCGGTGTGTAGTCGCACAATTTTTCACCAGTTGCATCGATAAGTTGATATAGTTGGTTGTTGAAGCTTCCGACTAAATGTTTATTTTGCGCACATGTACGAGTGTAGTCTTCTTTTTTTATTTCTTTCCCTTTATATATAGAAGATTGTTGTCCGATTGTGTTCATTATATATTGGTAGCCTAAGAAGGCACCGTCCATATTCCAATGATGATCTGTTTTGAAATACATGTCTTGTATTTCTTCGTTCGTATAGTTCTTTTTAAAGTGTTCCATAAGTTTTATTGGCTTTACGTCGGCTGGAAGTTTCGTTAGAAAGTAATTTAAATTTTCCTCTGCATATGTGTGAATATGAGAAGGTAATTTAAATGATAATGCATTCGTTTTTGACGGTGGTAAAGCAAAGTAAAACTCAATGTTTTGTTCTTTTAAAAACTGAGATAAGTCGTTTATAGCAGGCATAGATTGGTCAATTTCATTATATTTTGTTGTCCACGCCGGGTTTTTAAGGAGCCATTTATCATCAGTTAAAATAATATCGTTAATGAGAGACTTGCCCATATTAATTTGAGCAATCGTATAATCTTTAATAAGCTCATCTCGTCCGATTAGTTGATCATTTGTGTATGTTTCAAAATCTTTAAAGAAGCTACCATGTAGGAGAGCTTCTTTCGTAAGTGCTGGTTTTTGAGCGAGCGGCCGATTTTCAACCAGTGAAATGTCTCGGTCTGTTTTGAGTAGCGATAATATGCCAAATGAAAAGATAATGGTGAGAAAACCGATGAATAGGATAAGGTTCCCCAATTTTTTCATAATAACTTTTCCTTCCTACATAAAGTGAAACTTTAATCAGTAGGGGAATCCACCACTGATTATTAGTTGAACCAATCGGGCTTTTACGGGCAGTTGATTCCCATCTAACTTCTTTGTTTTCGCTGAACTTAGAGGTGGGGGTCTTACTGCCCGGCAAATAGCGGGATAAGTTAAAACCTGAAATAAATAAATGGATTATATGTTGAGTTGATCAAGTACATAATCGAAATCATAAATAGTGTTAGTAATAATATAGGACGTACAATTTGCATCGTGAACATATACGTTTTTGGCGCAAGTTCTAGTATGTTTTTAATTCGTTTTAAAATTGGTGTCGCTGCGATAAAGGCGATGAGGAATACGATAATGTATTCATGCACGTACAGCATTGTATTATCATCGATGAAAGATTGTCCCTGCATGCCGAACATCGCTTTTAAATATTGGAACGAATAAGCGAAGTTGTCAGCTCGGAAGAAGACCCAGCCAATCATAACGATTACTAATACGTATGCATGTTGTAGCGGTTTCCATAGTTTGTTTAATATTTTTTCGAATCCAGCTTTTTCAATTGAAATAATAAAGCCGTAATATAAGCCCCAGGCGATAAATGTCCAGCTCGCTCCGTGCCATAAACCAGTTAATCCCCATACGATGAAGAGGTTACGATAATTCGCTAGTTTTGAAACGCGGTTTCCGCCGAGCGGGATGTATATGTAATCGCGGAACCAAGAGCCGAGTGTAATATGCCATCTTCTCCAAAATTCTGAAATAGATTTCGAGATGTATGGATAGTTGAAGTTTTTCGGGAAATCGAATCCGAACATTTTTCCAAGTCCAATTGCCATATCAGAGTATCCTGAGAAATCGAAATAAATTTGCAGAGTGTAGGCGATAATGCCGATCCATGCCGTTCCAGTACTCATTTCAGATGGTGGTAAGGCAAAAATCTTATCAGCGACGAATCCGACTTGATTGGCTATTAACATTTTTTTTGCTAATCCGAGAACGAAAATTTGAATACCTTCTGTAAATCGTTCAAAAGAATGGATGCGCGTTTTAATTTGCTCAGCGACAATATTGTAACGAACAATTGGTCCGGCAATAAGCTGAGGGAAAATAGATATATAGAGCGCTAAGTTAAGTGGATTTTTTTGAACATCCCCATCTTTACGGTATATATCGATGACATAAGACATCGCTTGGAATGTATAAAATGAAATTCCAATTGGTAGTGGAATAGGTTCCACATGAATAGATAAGTGCAATACGTTGTTTAAAATGTCTGTGAAAAATGAAATATACTTAAAATAAGAAAGTAATAGTATATTCCCGACCACAGCCATAATTAAAAATGTGACTTTCATATTTTTTCGTTTATCATAATGATGCACGAGTAGGCCAAAGCAGTAGTTTAATACGATTGAAAAGAGCATTAAAAGAACGAAACGCGGTTCTCCCCATGCATAGAAAATTAAACTAAATGCAAGTAATACGAAATTACGTAGCTCGGCACGCACTATAAAATAGAGAAATAATACGAGAGGTAAAAAGATAAATAAGAAAATCGAACTACTAAATACCAAATGACTCTCCTCACTTTTTCTAAATACATTTCGTGAAAAAAAACCGACATATCTATTATATATTCTTTTATATAATAGTGCTTTTAATATTTTATCATGTTAATAATTCGATGGAAATAATTATTCTATATAATAGAAGGAAAGCGGTATGGAATCCTTTTGACACTCACTATCGGGATAAGATAAGATGAATAAGGTGTGATTTGTTTAGAAGGGAAGAGATGGTGTGTTATTTAACTCGTTTGAGTTTATTTTTTTATTTTTACCGATAGCATTTCTTTTATATTTTCTATTAAATAAATTTGGACAAACTACTTTAGCGAAAGCTTGGCTTGTAGCAGCATCTTTATTTTTCTATAGTTACTGGAACATAAAATATTTGCCGCTTATGTTAGTATCGCTCATGGTGAACTACTTTATCGGAATGAGGCTTGTGAAGCATAAGAGTAAATTCCTTTTAACGGTAGGTTTAATATTTAATATAGGAATGCTTAGTTATTTCAAGTACTATGATTTCTTTTTACAAAATGTGAATTCGTTATTTGGAACTGATTTTACATTATTATCATTAACGTTACCGCTTGCGATTAGTTTCTATACATTCCAAAAGATTGCGTTTTTAGTAGATACATATCGCGGGGAAACGGAGGCATGTCATTTTCTTGATTACGCTCTGTTTGTAACATTTTTCCCGCAACTTATTGCAGGACCAATTGTACACCATGCGCAAATTATGCCGCAGTTTGCTGATAGTAGTAAAAAGCGTTGGCAATCCAATTATATCGTTCTCGGTATTTTCGTATTTGCCATCGGTATTTTCAAAAAAGTAGGGATTGCAGATGTATTATCTCCCGTTGTACGTGAAGGATTTGATGTACAGCAGTCGCTAACATTTGTTGAAGCATGGCTTTCATCATTAGCATTTACATTCCAGCTATACTTTGATTTCAGTGGATATAGCGATATGGCAATTGGGATTGCGTTAATGTTTAATATTAAATTGCCTCAAAACTTTAATTCCCCCTATAAAGCGGTGAGTATACAAGATTTTTGGCGTCGTTGGCATATGACATTAAGCCAGTTTTTAACGAAATATGTGTATATTTCTCTTGGAGGAAATCGAAAAGGATTTACGCGTACATACGTCAATATTATGATTGTCTTCTTAATAAGTGGACTTTGGCACGGTGCTGGCTGGACATTTATTTTCTGGGGATTTCTGCACGGATTAGCTTCTGTCGTTCATCGTTTATGGAATAAAGCAGGAGGTCGCATGCCGGCCTGGGCAGGATGGCTCGTGACGTTTTTCTTCATTAATATAACGTGGGTATTCTTTAGAGCAACATCGATGCATGATGCGGTGAAAGTGTTAAAAGGAATGTTTGGGTTTAATGGATTCGAACTAGCAAGTAGTTTGTTCCCAGTATTTATTATTGAGAGGCTACAATTTTTAAAAGAGTACGGTGTTTCATTTACAGAAGGGTATCATGTATCTTTATTAAATCCGGAAATGGTAGCGTATATTTTCGGAGCGTTATGTATTAGTTTCTTCTTAAAAAATTCAATTCAGTTAAAAGACTCATTCCGTCCGACAGTATGGACCGCGTTATTTACTGCAATATTACTCGTGTATAGTGTGCTACATTTAACGAGTATTAGTGAGTTTTTATACTTTAATTTCTAGGTGGAGAATATGAAAAACAAACAGTGGCTTATTTTCGTTTTTGTATGTGTTTTTATTCCACTTGCAGGTGTTGGAATATTTAATAGCTATGTAGATTCACTTTGGTTATTCCCGCATAAAAATAAGTGGAATGATGTTCAGTTTGGGTTTAATGAGAGGCAGCAAAAAACGAACTATATAACATATCGTCCGTTTACTTATGATGGCGTTATACTTGGAAGTAGTAGAACAACTTTTATTAATGAAAATGATTTTACTGGATTACATGCATTTAATTATGCGGTAAGTAGTACAGACCCGCGTGAATATGATGCATACATTGAATATGCAAAAGAGCAAAAAGGTAGTGAATTATCTTCTATTGTTATTGGTTTAGATTTCCTTGGAACGAACAAAAATAGAGAAATCGGTTTTGATAAACCAGAAGCGTATATTAATCAAGCGCAAAGCTTACTATATCCAATTAAATCGTATGTGAGTATGGATGGGATTACACATTCCAGAGGCACAATTGAAAATTCCATTCATCATAATACGACTATCGATCGATACAATCGTGATAACGTAAAGTCGATGCGTGATTATACGAAAGAAGAGCGAGATGCACAAATTGCTGCGCAAGTAGATAAATTTAGTAGAGAGATTTATGGCGGGAATTATGAGTATCAAAATATGAAGGACATATTAGGTACTGTAAGATCTCATAATCCAAATGCAAAGTTTTATATTTTCACAACGCCTGTTTCAGAGCCATTGTTCCGTACGATGATTCAATCAGGTCGATGGGAAGATTATAAAAGATGGCTCCATGATGCTGTCGATGTATTTGGAGAAGTACATCATTTCATGTATTTAAATTCAGTAACAAAGAACTTAGATAATTACATGGATGGACATCATTTTAGACCAGAAGTCGGGAAGATGATTGCTCATAAAGTTGTAAATGAAGAAGATCGTAATGTGCCGAAAGATTTCGGCATTGTTATTACGAAGGATAATATTGATGAGGTGCTGGAGCAGATTCATGCATCGTTTCAATAGAAAGAAGCAGCATCCACATAGATGCTGCTTCTTTTTTATTCTATTTCTAAATCAACAATTAAGTAAGCAAGTATCACAACAAAGAAAATACTAACGGCTGGTGCTGTTAATACGTGACCAGACATAAAGCCAATACCGAGCGATAGGACGAGTGTGCTAGCTAGTAGCATATGTTTTACGCTAAATAGTTTCTGGAAGTTTGTGATGATGCGAATGAATATTTTTATACCGAAATAAAGAAGCGGCAGTAAGTACATAAGGAAGCCGACAATTCCGAATGCAAAGAATAGGTCGTAGAAATCCATTTCGACTAACTTCATTTTCGTTGTATAGTTACCAGCGTATCCCATTCCAAATAGTTTTTGAGATAGTGGTGCTTCTTTATAGTATTGTTTATATACTTTTAAAAATTTGTCACGATCACTGTAAATTAAGCTTTTCATTTCAGAGTCTGTTAGTTCGCCTTGCTTATGTTCTTCTTCTTTAATTACTTTTCCTTCTTCTCGGTCTTTTTCTTCTTGTACTGATTTTTTGTATTCATACATTTGTAGGTGGATACTCATATTTTTCGCGATAGGCGTGTGCGGTGTAAGGACGAGTAACCCTCCTAATACGACAGCCGCAACTACTGTGTTTACAAGATGTATGAATCCTTTTCCTTCTTTTTTACGGTTCATCATATATTGAATGAATGAGAATAAAAGTGCTACGCCAAGTGTAGCAACAATTGCACCATATCCTACTTTCGTTCCGACCATAATACTTGCATACATCGCGAGCACAGTTGGAATCCAGTAATAAAATTTCGAGAAAGACGTTGTTTTATGAACTGAATATAAGACAACGATTGGGAACATAATTGCAAAAATAGCACTTAAATCATTCCCCGCAAAGAACCAGCCTCTTGAACCGATCTTTGAGTGCGGATAGCTTTGGAAATCTGTACCCGTTACCATCGCCGCAATGAGTGAAATACTCAAAATTAACGTTGCGTATAAGAAATAGGTAATGATTTTATGAAATACATAGTCGTTATTTTTTAATTCTTTTAGTGCAATAATATATCCAAACAGTAGTACAATCGGATATACACTTTTCAAAATAAATTTCACTTCTTCTCCAAATGAAACTGGAGATTTGACCATTAAATTATTCACAAGGCCGATTGCGAGTACGATGCCAAAGAGACATAAATAGAGAATATATTTTTTCGCGCCTTGTTGTTTATGATGAAGAAATAGATAACCTAATGCAAGAAGCATAAAGGCGAAACGGACTACGATTCCGACTGTTGCGCTCATGTGCAATACATAGATTGAAAAAGACGTTAATAAATCTAAAATTGGTTGAAACACAATGAATAGCAGTAGGAAATGCGGGAAGTAGTTATCCGTCTGTTTTAACTTAGTAACCATATGTTCCTCCATTTTTTTCATTCCTTTATTTCAGCACCCCTTTATTAAGTAGGAAGGGGAATGAATTTCTATATTTGATTTTTATATCAGACTTAAGAATACACCATTTCATTGTAATGGTAAATAGATGAAGAGAGGTGATAAACCGACTTTAATTTCTATATTTTTCAACGGAATTGTATGTTTTATACAAGGTTATATACAAATTACGAGATTATTAGACAGAAAATTAAGAAAAAAGAAGGATTTTTCACCTTCTTTCTATAATTATATAAGTATAATCTTTATGTAGAAAAGAGGGGTATATATAATGGAAGTAACAAGTAAAACAGAATCTGTCATTGTGAAATATGAAGGGCGCGTCGCAACAGTTATGGTCAATCGCCCAGAAGTGTTAAATGCATTAGATGAGCCAACGTTAAAAGAGTTATTACAAAAGCTGAAAGAAGTAGCGGAGAGTTCTGCGCATATTGTAGTGTTATGCGGGAACGGCCGCGGTTTTTCTGCGGGTGGAGATATTAAATCGATGCTTTCAAGTAATGATGAAAGCAAGTTTGATGGTATTATGAATACCATTTCTGAAGTCGTTGTCACTTTATACACGATGCCAAAGCTTGTTATTAGTGCTATTCATGGACCAACTGCTGGTCTTGGATTAAGTATTGCACTAACAGCTGACTATGTGATGGCAGATATATCATCAATTATTGCGATGAACTTTATTGGAATCGCTTTAATTCCAGATGGTGGCGGCCATTTCTTCCTTCAAAAGCGCGTCGGTGAAAATATGACGAAGCAAATTATTTGGGAAGGAAAGAAATTATCAGCAACAGAAGCGCTTGAAATTGGTTTAATTGATGAAGTAATCGGCGAGGATTTCCAAACGGCTGTGAAGCAAAAAATTAGTGAATGGTCACAAAAGCCGATCAAAGCGATGATTCAAACGAAACAAATTTTATGTGAAGTAAACCGTTCTAATTTAGAACAAACGTTGCAACTTGAAAAACGCGGTCAATATGCAATGAGACAAACAGCGGATCATAAAGAAGGCATTGCTGCATTTTTAGAAAAGCGTTTGCCAGCATTTAAAGGAGAATAAAGTGAAATTTTAATTAATGGTAGTTTTACTGCCGGTTAATTTAGTATAAAGGGGAGAAAGTGCTAACACATTTTAGTATAATTGTGTTAGCACTTTTTTTAAGGAGTAATGAATGAAAAAAATTATAGGCATTATTGGTATAATTTTGTTTGTATATTATGCTTTGCATAGTACACCGTCTATGGCGGTGCGAACTGCTTTGTTTTTTGAAGGACATCCAAGCGTTGCGTTTTCTGACGGGGTGACGAAAGAAACAGATGTGAAAAAAGAAGCAATTCCAACTGAGTACCAAACTTTATATGGCCAGGAAGAAGAAGGATCAGAGCACTATTTCTTTCCGCACGTAAGAGCAAAAGGATCAGGAATTGATATGATTAGTGCATGTGTGACGAAGAAATTGTTTTTCTATAAAGCAGAGCTCGGATGTTATTAAACATAGGGGGATGAATGATGTCAGCATATAACAAGTTAGTAAGAGATCGTGTTCCAGAGAAGATTTTAATGTCTGGAAAAACATATACAGCACAAAAATTAACAGGACAAGCATACATACAAGCTTTAGCGAAAATTGGAACAGAAGAAATTCGTGAATTTGCTTCTATGAAAGAGCGTGAACATGCGCTTGATTCTCTTGCGGATGCACTGGAAGTAATCATTTCATTAGCGCGTGCAGAAGGTGCAACAATTGAAGATGTAGAACGCCTTCGTAAGCAAAAAGAAATAGAGCGCGGTGGGTTTGAAAGAGGCATTTATTTATTAGATGTTTCAGAAGAATAGTTTTATAGGGAAAGCATAGTGTTAGTGAGTAACACTGTGCTTTTTTGTTGCAAATAAACTAATAATGAAGAAGATAGCTGTTAATACCCAGCCAATTGTAATAGAAGTAGTAGTATGAACTGCATAAGAAACTTGTAAACAAAATAATGATGCTAAAAACCAAGTGAGTGCAATGTGTGCATGTTTTTTGGATATATTCATATTTTATAACTCCTTTTATATACTAAAGTGAATTTTACTATAATTTAGAAAATTAAGCTATATGAGTAGAGGATTTATAGTAAATTCGGTATACTAAATAATAGAAAAAATGAGGAGGAAACGACAATGGCACATCATGCGAAAGAAACGATGGAACTTATTAAGGAGCTTGTCTCTATTCCAAGTCCGTCTGGAAATACAGAGAAAATCATTCGATTTATTGAAAACTATGTAAGTGAGTGGAATGTAGAAACGAAGCGTAACAATAAAGGCGCTCTTATTTTAACGGTAAAAGGGAAAGATGATGCACAGCATCGTTTATTAACAGCACACGTTGATACGTTAGGTGCGATGGTAAAAGAAATTAAGCCTGACGGTCGTCTCAGTCTTTCTATGATTGGTGGATTTCGTTGGAACTCTGTAGAAGGAGAATATTGTGAAATTGAAACATCAAGTGGCAAGACGTATACAGGAACGATTTTAATGCATCAAACATCTGTGCATGTATATAAAGATGCAGGTGAAGCGAAACGTGATGAGAAAAATATTGAAGTTCGTATTGATGAGCGCGTATTTTCAGCTGATGAAGTACGTGAATTAGGAATTGAAGTAGGAGACTTCGTTTCATTTGATCCACGCGTTCAAATTACAGAGAGTGGATACATAAAATCACGTCATTTAGATGACAAAGTAAGTGTTGCGATTCTATTAAAATTAATTAAGAGATTACAAGATGAAAACGTAACATTACCATATACGACTCATTTCTTAATTTCTAACAATGAAGAGATTGGATACGGTGGTAACTCTAACATTCCAGAAGAAACGGTTGAATATTTAGCGGTTGATATGGGAGCGCTAGGTGATGGACAAGCATCTGACGAGTATACAGTATCTATTTGTGCAAAAGACTCTAGTGGTCCGTACCATTATGCACTACGTAAACATTTAGTAGAGCTTGCGAAAACGAACAATATTGAATATAAAGTAGACATTTATCCTTACTATGGATCGGATGCGTCAGCTGCGATTCGCGCTGGATTTGATGTGAAACATGCATTAATTGGAGCGGGTATTGATTCTTCTCATGCATTTGAGCGTACACATGAAAGTTCGATTGCACATACAGAAGCACTTGTTTATGCATATGTATTATCAGAAATGATTGCGGAATAAGAAAAGAAATAGGCTGCCAAAGGTAGCCTATTTTTTTGCAGAGAAATCGACTTTATTTAACAAAAAGTAAAATAATTGTATTTTATTTTACAATATTAAGAAAGTAGGTTTACTACATAATTCGAGTATTATAAAATAATAGAGGCGCACTAATTTTTTTTGTTCGGGTTTAATTTAATTTGCATATTAAGATTACGCGTTATTAAATAATGATTGTTGAGAGGAGTATTATTTTTTATGAAGTGTCGTGCAATCGCGGCAGGTATTTTAGCCGCAAGTTTATTATCGTCTCCAGTAAGTAGTTTCGCAGCAGCGAAGAAGTTTTCGGATGTTCCTACATGGGCACAAGAATCAGTTGATTATTTAGTAGGAAAAAAAGCGCTTGATGGAAAGCCAGATGGAACGTTTTCTCCATCTGAAGCAGTAGATAGAGGGTCAGCTGCAAAAATTTTGGCAGTCGTTCTTGGTTTACCAATTGATCCAAAAGCAAAGCCATCTTTTAAAGATGCACAAAGCCATTGGGCAGCTCCGTACATTGCTGCAGTGGAAAAAGCAGGTGTAATTAGTGGAGATGGTACTGGTAATTTCAGTCCATTCAGCAAAATTAACCGTGCATCTATGGCATCTATGTTAGTACAAGCATACTCATTAGATAAGAAAATAATTGGAGAACTTCCAACACAGTTTAAAGATTTGGAACCTCATTGGGGTAAAAAGCAAGCTAATATTTTAGTAGCATTAGAGATTTCTAAAGGTACGGAAAATGGCTGGAAGCCTGAAGGAACTGTAACTCGTGCAGAAGCAGCGCAGTTTATTGCGATGGCTGATCAAAATAAAACAAATACATCAAAAAGAATGTATATGAACAGAAACTTTATTACATATCATCAACCATCATTATCTTCTGGCATTACTGACGTTCAACATAAGCCACAAATGGTTGAAGTGACAGAACAAAGAGCAGACGGCTGGTTGAAAATTGTAACAAGTAAAGGTGAGAAGTGGACACCTCTAACAGAAAAAACAGAAACGATTAATGAAGGATTTACTACTTATGAAACAGCTTCACATAGTTCTAAAGTGCTAGGTACATATAATGCACAAACAGTAACGGTTATGGAAGAGAGCGGAAGTTGGATTCGTATCCGCGTAGGCGCTGGTTTCCAGTGGGTTGATAAAAATCAATTAAACCCAGTAAAACAAGAGAATTTCTTAGAAGGTAAAGCAATTATTATTGATCCAGGTCACGGTGGAATCGACTCGGGTAATGTTGGCTATTACGAGAAAGAAAGTAAAACTGTATTAGATGTATCATTACGATTAAAGAACATATTTGAGCAAAAGGCACCATTTACTGTGATGTTCACTCGTACAGATGATACACGCCCAGGAGTAGACTCAACAGATTCATTGAAAAAACGAGTAGAGTTTGCTCAAAAAAATAATGGAGATATTTTTGTAAGTATTCATGCCAATGGTTCTGAAAAGAAAAATGGACAAGGTACAGAAACATTATATTATAATTCAGCAAGAGCAAAAGTAACGAATCCGCATGTAGAAGACAGTAAGTTATTAGCACAAAAAATTCAAACCCGTCTTGTAGCAGCACTTGGAACAAAAGATCGTGGTGCGAAACATCAGGACTTATATGTAACTAGAGAAAATACAATGCCAGCTGTATTAACAGAATTAGCATTTGTAGATAATAAAAGTGATGCAGATAAAATTGCTACACCAAAACAGAGACAAGCTGCAGCAGAAGCAATTTATCAAGGTATTTTAGACTATTACGAAGCAAAGGGTAATAGCGTATCTTCTTTCCGTTAATAAATAAAAAGAGATTGCCGATTGGCAGTCTCTTTTATTTATTAACGTTTCTCTTTATTTCCGGCATGTGATATCATTTAATTTTACGTAAAAAACATATTCGAATAATTGTAATCATAATAATTTTAAACGATAGAGGATGATAATAGATTGAATAATCATAGTAAAACACCTGCATGTATATATACGTATGCATTTCGTGAGGAGGAGCGTGCTTTATGTTATTTGGAAATGCGCTCGTTCTTTGGAATGGAGTCTCACGTTAACATTTTGAAAAGTGATGTCAAAATTGAACCGAGTAGAAGTGCTTTTATTAAAGAGCGCGTTGAGGTTATGTATGAAGGAGACGACTTAGAAAGTATTCTAAAACAAGTGGAACAAATTGATTTGGCGGGGGCGTCGTTTAAAGTTATTTTCGTTAAAATCAATGACCTCGTTGGAGAAAATAAAATCGAATATGGAGAAAGACGTCTTATTGAACGAGACCTCGGCATGCATATTGAAGGAGAAGCGGATGTTCGTAATCCAGAGCGTGTATTCGGGATTGTTCCTCTTGGAGGACGTTGGTACTTCGGACACTATGTAGAAAGTGAGCCAGTTTGGTATCATCACATAAAAAAACCGCATAGTTATTCGACATCTCTTAGTACACGTGTTGCGAGATCAGTTGCAAATATCGCTGTACCAAATCCAGATGGAGTACGAGCAATTGACCCGTGCTGCGGCATTGGAACAGTAGTAGTAGAAGCACTTTCTATGGGGATTAACATCGTTGGTAGAGATATAAATCCACTTGTAGTGCTTGGAACGAGAAAAAACATCGCACATTTCGGGTTTGAAGGAACAGTAACAAAAGGTCCAATCGAGGAAATTACTGAGAACTACGACGTTGCAATTATCGATATGCCATACGACTTATTTACGCACGCAACACCAGAAGATCAATTCTCGATTCTTTCAAGCGCGCGTCGCATCGCTAAAAAAGTAGTCGTTGTCACGATGGAAACGATGGACGACATGATCCATGAAGCAGGATTCGAAATTACAGATCGCTGTGTTACAAGAAAAGGATCATTTACTAGACAAATTCTTGTTTGTGAATAAGAAAAGAAGGTCACCCGTTTGGGTGACCTTTTTTTAGTTTGTATTGATGTGTGATTGATTGGTGGAATGGAGGAGTGATTTGGCGGAATTTGTCGGTAAGTTGATATTCCATGTCGAATCGTCGATATATTTAAAAAATCGACGATATATTGTGCTAAATCGCTGATATATTACGAGAATCGATGATATCGTTACATTATTATATTACTGTTCTTTTAATTTCTCTTGCTGTGCAAGTAATAAATTGCGTAAGATGTGTCCGCGGTAGCTTTCTAGTTTGCGTCCTTCATGATAGCGCACACCTAATTTCTTTAATTCAGCTACGTACCAGCCTTTTGTTCCGTAATACATTGGATCACTTCGTTTTTGCTTTTGAACAGTATATGTGGTGGGGGGAGAGAATTTTCTTTTTTATTCATGAAATTCGCGAAAGTGATTATTGAATATTCTGTCTACTTGTATTATGATTAACTTATTATCGGATGACAGTGATTAGCCTCTCTGCAAGCCCGGATATATGTTTTGAAAAGAAAATAGCGGAACTTCTTTCCACTTGAACTTCCTTAGCAGGAGGACGAGCCATAAGGATAGGGGCAGTAAAATTCAATGCGTTTGTATGCGTTGTTTTTCTGGCTCTTTTTATTTTTTATTTAAAGTAGGAGGGGATTTAAAGAAAGCGTTGTCAATGGGGTGTGGCGCACGTTCATGCTAATGGAGGGGCTGGTGAATTGTTTGGCTAAAGAGAAAAAGGAGTTACAGAAAGATTTAAAAACACGGCATATAACAATGATTTCAATTGGCGGGGTTATCGGGGGCGGTTTGTTTGTAGGAAGTGGAACGATTATTCAATCGTCGGGGCCGGCAGCGATTTTGTCCTACATTATCGGTGCTTTAATGGTTGTGCTCGTGATGCGGATGTTAGGAGAGATGGCAGCGGAAAATCCTGATAGTGGTTCTTTCGCAACGTATGCGAACAAAGCAATTGGACCGTGGGCCGGGTATACGATCGGATGGTTATATTGGTTTAACTGGGTCATTATTATCGCAATTGAAGCGGTGCTTTTAGGCGTAATGATCAATAATTGGTTTCCTTCGATTCCAGCATGGATCGCGAGTTTATGTATGGTTCTGTTAATGACGATGACGAATGTGTATTCAGTAAAATTGTACGGTGAGTTTGAATATTGGTTAGCGTTTATTAAAGTGGTGGCGATTGTTGCGTTTTTAATTTTAGGAATTTCGATGTTCTTTGGTCTCGTTCCAGGGGTAGATAGACCGACTCTTTCTATTATTACAGAACACGGGGGTTTCTTCCCGAACGGAATTGTTCCTGTTTTACTGAGCGTTGTGTTTATTTCATTCTCGTTATCAGGGAGTGAAGTTGCAGCGATTGCAGCCGGAGAATCGGAAAATCCAGAGAAGAATGTTATACGAGCTATTAATAGTGTAGTATGGCGTCTTATGCTTTTCTTCGTCGGATCAGTAACGATTTTAGTTCTGTTTATTCCGTGGACGGATAAGGAATTATTAAAACTTCCGTATGCAAGTTTATTTAATATGGCAGGGGTACCTGCAGCCGCAGAAATTATGAATGGTGTTGTATTTTTATCACTACTTTCCGTTATGAACTCAGGGATTTATACGAGTTCGCGTATGTTATTTTCCCTTGCGAAAAAAGGCGATGCTCCGTCTGCTTTTTCCAAGTTAAATAGTAGAGGGACGCCGGTTATCGCGATTTATGCGAGTATCGTATTTGCATTTATTTGCGCGATGTTGAAATTTATATCTCCTGACAAATTGTTTGCGTTTTTAGCGAATAGTTCTGGCGGGGTAACAATGCTTATGTATATGTTCGTTGCTGTTTCACATGTCAAGCTAAGAAGAGAAAGGGAAAGAGAAGGGGCTGGAAAGCTGAAAGTGAAAATGTGGTTATTCCCTTATCTCACATATGCAACGCTTTTGATGATTATTACGATATTTGTTTCACAAGCGTTTATAGCAGATATGCGAATGCAGTTTTACATGACATTACTAGCTACGATCCTAGTAATCATCAGTTACTTTTTAAGGGTTAGAAAAATAGATAAGCAAAAGTTGAATGAGTTTACGATGATAAAAGATTCGGAAATTAGCCTAGAAAAAGAATAAGAAAAGGGGTATATACCATGTTGAAAGAGAAGAAGGATATTACAACTACAAAATCTAGCATATTACATGAAAGAAGAAAGAATGCGGTGCCAGAAGGACCTTACAATATTACAGAATTGTATGTTCAGTCAGCAAAGGGCGCGATTATTACGGATGTAGATGGCAATGAATTAATCGATTTTGCAGGCGGAATTGGTATGCAAAACGTCGGGCATTGTCACCCGAAAGTAGTAAAGGCGATTCAAGATCAAGTGGAATCTTCTATTCACAGTTGTTTTCATGTAGCTCCTTATGAAAGTTATATTACATTAGCGGAAAGATTGAATGAGTTAACGCCAGGAGATTTCAAGAAAAAAACGATGTTTGCCAATAGCGGTGCGGAAGCAGTAGAAAATGCGGTGAAGATTGCTAGAAAAGCTACTGGAAGAAGTGCGGTTGTTTCATTTGAGCGTGCTTATCACGGGCGTACACTTTTGACGATGTCACTGACAAGTAAAGTAAAACCGTACAAGCATGGATTTGGTCCGTTTGCATCAGAAGTATATAAATTGCCATATCCGTACTATTACCGCGCTGATGAAGGACTGACGCAAGAAGAAGTAGACGCACAAATTTTAGCGTATTTCGAACGCTTTATGTTAGAGGAAGTAGCAAGTGATAATATTGCTGCGATTATTTTGGAACCGCTTCAAGGAGAAGGCGGGTTTATCGTTCCGACGACTACGTTCATACAAGGTGTTCGAAATATTTGTGATAAGTATGGAATCATTATGATTGCAGATGAAATTCAAACTGGTTTTGCTCGTACGGGAAGTTTATTTGCAATGGATCATTTCGGCGTAGCTCCTGATTTAATGACTTTTTCAAAATCAATTGCTGCTGGTATGCCGCTTAGCGCAGTAACAGGAAGAGCAGATTTGATGGATGCACCTGGACCAGGCCAATTAGGTGGTACTTTCTCAGGAAGTCCGGCTGCTTGCGCGGCTGCATTAGCTGTTTTAGATGTAATTGAAGAAGAGAATTTAGTAAATCGTGCTGTAGAAATTGGCGAGCGTATGATGACAGTGTTTCATAGCTGGAAAGAGAAATACGAAATAGTTGGCGATGTGAGAGGCATTGGCGCTATGACTGCCATTGAGCTTGTAAAAGATAAAGGGACGAAAGAGCCAGCGTCAGAAGAAGTGAAAGCGATTATGAAAGAAACGCATAGTAAAGGGGTTATTACGATAAGTGCAGGTATTTATAGTAACGTACTTCGCTTCTTACCGCCTCTCGTTATAACGGATGAACAGCTTGAAGAAGGGCTTACTATTTTAGAAGCAGCTATTGCAAAACTATCAAAATAAAAACGGCGGGGGCAGGGGAATGAAGTATTTCAATTATATAAACGGTGAATGGAAAGAACCTTCCACGAATGCATATGTAAAAAACTATAATCCGCATAACGGGGAAGTATTAGGTGAATTTCCGTTTAGTTCAGTAGAAGATACGAGGGTCGCAATCGCATCAGCGAAAGAAGCTTTTCATACATGGCAAAAGTTATCGTTTCAAGAGAGAGCGAGTTATTTATGGAAAGCGGCAGCTATTTTAAAAGAAAAGGTAAATGAAATCGGTCAGGATGTAACGAATGAAGAAGGAAAGACGATTGCAGAAGGAATAGGAGAGACGAAGCGGGCGATTAGCATTCTTGAATATTATGCAGGAGAAGCAAATCAACCAATCGGAGAGATTATCCCGTCTACTAATGAAAGTACAATGCTTTACAGTAAACGTGTAGCTGTAGGTCCGGTGGGATTAATTACGCCATGGAATTTCCCAATTGCCATTCCAGCGTGGAAAATGGCGCCGGCACTTATATACGGAAATACGATTGTCATTAAGCCGGCGGAAGTGACGCCAAAATCGGTGTACCATCTTGTAAATGCTTTTCATGAGGCTGATATTCCAGCTGGAGTTATCAATTGCGTATTCGGAAAAGGATCTGAAGTTGGAGCAGAATTAACGGGAAATCCAGATATACAGGCGGTGTCTTTTACTGGTTCTAATCACGTTGGAAACATCATTCAAAAAGCAGCCGTTGAAACGAGGAAAAAGGTTCAATTAGAAATGGGCGGGAAAAATCCGTTAGTTGTATTAAAGGATGCCGATATTGAGAAGGCGGTAACGATTGCGATAAAAGGTGCGTTTATGTCAACCGGGCAAAAATGTACCGCAACAAGTAGAGTAATAGTCGAAGAGGGTATTTATGAAGCGTTTAAGGATCGACTGTTGCAGCGTACGGTAGCTCTTACAGTTGGAAATCCGTTAGATCCAAATACATTTATGGGCCCGTGCGTTTCAAAGGGACAACAGCAATCTGTTTTATCGATGATTGAAGTAGGAAAAGGAGAGGCTTCTTTACTGTATGGAGGCAGTGTACCGAACGAAATAGAATTACAGAATGGTTGTTACGTGTTACCGACTATTTTTGAAAATGTAGACGGGGATGCACGTATTGCAAAAGAAGAGATTTTCGGACCAGTTATATGTTTATTTAAAGTGAATAGTTATGAAGAAGCAGTTTCTTTAGCGAATGATACAGAATATGGACTAAGTGCATCGATTTGTACGAACAATTTAAGTTTATCGCAAAGGTTCATTGATGATATGGAAGTTGGAATGGTTCATGTGAATTCAGAAACTGCAGGAGCAGAACCGCAAGTTCCGTTTGGCGGAATGAAAAATTCTAGTGCTGGACCGCGTGAACAAGGAAAAGCGGCGAAAGAATTTTACACGAGAATCAAGACAGTCTACGTAGATCAAGTATAAATACTAAAAAACATAGTAACGGAGGATGAAATATGCGTAAAGGGACATTTTTTATGGCGGGACATTCGAGACTTCCGAAAGGGATGGCTGTTCGCAGTATGTATGAAACATTAACAATTACAATTGAGGCAGATCATAAATATCATGTCATTATTGAAGCATCATGTACGCTTGCGACAGAACACGGTAGAGACTTCGTCGCTCAAAGTTTGAGAGGACATAGTTTACGAGACGGTATCGAAGAAATCGTTCAAGATATTACGGATCATTATCAAGGAAAAGCGCAAAATGCGATAGTTAGTGCAGTAAAAGATTTGCACCGCCAATATGTAAGTTATTTAAATGATGAACAGCCACAAGGTGAGTACGAGGAAACAACACCATAAAAACTGTCTAGTTTACCCGACATTAACGCGCAGTAAGACCTCCAGCTCATAAACATAGCTGGAGATTAACTGCCCGTAAATGTCCGATTAGTGAAACTAATGATCAGTGGGGATGAACTACGTCCCCACTGATCAAAGTTTCACTTTACTACCATAAACAAGAGCCAGTTGTATTTCTTTTAAAGGGATACGACTGGCTTTTTATATTGAGGAGGCAAGGAATATGAAAAAGTTAAATGAAGTGCAGGTTGTAAAACAAGAGACGAAAAAAAGAGGATGTGCAGAAAGCAAAGGGATTTGTAAAATGTGTAAAGTATGTAGAGAAAATAATAAAAAACGAATTGACAGTTAGAATATTTTGAATTATCATTTAATTAATAAGATCCATTCGAGAAATTAGCCTTCTCTAAATTCGATCTTGCCTATCTGTTTTACACATATTTTCATATGAACTGTCTATTATTATTGTACTTTAAGAGATTAAAGAACACTCGTAATTATGAGCCAGTTGTATGTATCTGCGATTGTTATGTCGTGGATACGTATAACTGGCTTTTTGCTGTTAGGGCAGTAAGACCGAATCTCAGCATAAAGAAGATAAGGATAACTGTCTGTAAAAAGCGTCAATACGTTCTTCATATTTCATTTAGGGAGGAATTGAAATGTCGATTATTACAGAACAAAGTGCGAAGATGAAGTTTGCAAAAAAATATGAGGGGTATGAAATTGTTCCTCATCCAGAGCATAAACGTTTATATCATATCGTATTAAATCAGCAGTTGCTTAAGCAATTTTTTGAAGAGGTAAAAGAGTATTCAGAGCAGTCATTACAATACATTCCTTATTCTCGATTTAATCTTGCTGACGGAATGAGAAAGATCTTTGGGCAATCATTTATGGATAACATTCGCGGCATTATTCATGACCGTGAAACGGGCGGATTTACGATTGGGGTACAAGGCGAAACGGTAGATCCAGCAGACTACGTGAAATTTGCGACAGCATTAACACATTTAATCGGAACGCCGAACTTCGATGCGATGACAGGAACGTATTATGCTAGATTTAATGTGAAAGATACAGATAGTAGTGATTCGTATCTTCGCCAAGCGTACCGTTTATTTACACTCCATACAGATGGAACTTTCGTTGATGAGCCGACTGATTGGCTTCTTATGATGAAAATTGAAGAGCAAAATGCAGTAGGAGGAGAATCTCGCTTACTACATTTAGACGATTGGGAAGATCTTCAGAAATTTAGAGACCATTCACTCGCATCTGTTAAAATTACGTATAAAGCACCACCAAGTAAAAATTCGCAAGAAATCGTATATCGCGAAACATTTTTTGATGTGAATAACGCACCGTGTATTTGCTTTATTGATCAGTTTGCGTATCCAGATAATATTGAACAAGCAAACTATCTAAAAGATTTATCGTATTCTGTTGAAAACTCACCAGCAACACATGCATTAAAATTACCAGTAGGAGATTTAGTTCTTTTAAATAATCTATTTTGGATGCACGGAAGAGCGGCATTCGAAAAAAATAAAGATTTATATAGAGAACTAATGCGTCAGCGTGGTTGTTTTTCTAAATAATATGTACGGCGGGTCTTACAAAGAGACCTGCCTTTTATACTATTAAGGGGGAAGTAGGATGTATGACTTTATAATTATTGGCGGAGGAATTGTTGGCCTTTCAACTGGAATGGCTTTAACGAAAAAATTCCCTCATGCGAAAATTGCAATCATTGAAAAAGAAAAGGAACTCGCACATCATCAAACTGGACATAATAGCGGTGTCATTCATTCTGGCATTTACTATAAACCAGGAAGTTATAAAGCGAAGTTTGCAAAAGAAGGAAATGCAGCGATGGTCCAATTTTGTGAAGAACATGACATTGCTTATGACATGTGTGGAAAAGTAATTGTCGCGACAGAAAAAGAAGAACTTCCTCTTTTACATAACTTATATGAGAGAGGCTTACAAAACGATTTACATATCGCAAAAATAGATAAAGAAGAATTAGTTGAAATTGAACCGCATGTAAAAGGGCTTGGCGCAATCCGGGTTCCTTCCTGCGGGATTGCTGATTATAAAGGAGTCAGTTATGCATTTGCTCGCCTCATTCAGGAAAGCGGCGGAGAAGTACATGTAGGAACAGCCGCAGAGCGTATTACAGAGAAGAAAGACGCCGTCACAATTGAGACAAGCAAAGGAACATTTAAAACGAAATTTCTCATTAACTGCGCCGGCTTACATAGCGATCGCATTGCGAAAAAGACAGGCATATTAACAGATATGAAAATCGTTCCATTCCGCGGTGAATACTACGAACTCGTCCCAGAAAAACGCCATCTCGTGAAACATTTAATTTATCCAGTTCCAAACCCAGAATTCCCATTTCTAGGTGTTCATTTTACAAGAATGATAAACGGAGACGTACACGCAGGACCGAATGCAGTATTAAGCTTCAAGCGTGAGGGCTACACGAAAAAAGATTTCGACATAAAAGACTTCATGGAAACAATGACATACACAGGCTTCTGGAAAATGGCGATGCCGAATATGAAAGAAGGTATAAAAGAAATGGTGCGCTCATTCAGTAAACAATCATTTCTAAAAAGCTTACAGCGCTTAATACCAGAACTAACAGAAAAGGATATCGTCCCAACGCATGCAGGCGTAAGGGCACAAGCCATCTTATCAAACGGCAATATGGTTGATGACTTCTGCATTATCCCAGGCACGAACTCTCTACACATTTGCAACGCACCATCCCCGGCCGCAACGGCTAGTATAAAGATTGGGGAGGAGATTGTAAGGCGGGTGCCGGATGTGGTGGCGGTTAGGGTTTGATTAGATTTTAATGAAAAATTTAATCTGTTAGATAAGAAGCTATTTTAATAACCTTTTGTCAAAATAGCTTCTCTCTTTATTTCGTAACATATGAGTTTGTTGAATGTTTTAATAAAAATTCATTTCGAAAATCAATAGTTTTTTAGTTGTTTCTTTGAAGTTATTTCTGAAAATTCTAATTAAAACATCAATAAGCGACTTTTATATGTTAAAATAAGGAATAAAATGGAATGTTAGGAGGTGCTATTTCCGAAATGATACAATTTATCAGAAAAATGTTTTATGGGGTGGATACTCAGTATTTGGTAAAATCATATATTATTTCAATGGCTGTATCCGGGTTTTTACTATATGTAAGTGAAGTTTCATTTTCGCTGGCAATATATATTGTATTGGCTGGACTTTTATTTCCTTTTGCAACAATTGTTTGGGATGACTTGATAAATACACTTATGGGTGGCCATTTTATTATTTTACCATTGCTATTTATGTTGATGTGGAAGGCATTTAAGATTTTAATGCTTTATATGCTTAGCCCGCTTATTGCCCCTTTCGGAATGCTATATGTATATATTGCAAATGGGTACTATCGTAAAGGGGAATAGTTAAATAGTAGAAAGTAATCAAACCTTTTATGGAAATTGTATAATATTTCATAAATTGAGAGTTCGTTTTAATTAGACTGTTTACTTAAAATATATACCTCCGATGTTTCGGAGGCTTTTTTATTTTGAATTTTGGTGAGAGTTCGTTTGTGGGGGAGTTGGATGATAAGGCGAGGTGTGGAATCGGGTGGTGAATCCGGGGGCATCTATTTTTAGTTGGTGGTTATTGGGAGTGAAAACGAGAACTTTTTGTTAAGCATTAGGGTTACAAAATTGAAAAAAATACGATATCACTTCTATTTTTAGCTTCTTAAAATAGGCTTTATAGTAAGAATTTCTGAAAATATAAAGGGGGAATATGCTTTGTTTCCAGGTACTTTATATGAAACGCATGTTAAAACGAAAAATTTAGAAGTGGCAAAAGAGTTTTATACTAAACTCGGATTATTTCATGCTCGTACGATTGAAGAACGACGTGTAGCATTCTTTTGGTTTGATAAAGAACATAAGAGGGAACAAATGCTGGGTATTTGGGAGGTATCAGAAGAAGCATTCCATACAAGTCACTTTGCATTCAAGGTTAACTATGAAGAAATCATTCATGCAAGGGAATGGCTTCTTAATAAAGGAATAAACCCAAGGGCCGCTTTTGGTCTTGAACCTTCCGAGCCTATGGTCCAAACCTGGACACCTACTGCAAATCTTTATTTTTATGATCCAGACGGTAATTCTTTAGAATTTCTATGTTTACTTCCAGAAAAGAAAAACGTAAAACAAGATGTCATGTATTTAAGTGAGTGGGAAAAATTGCCGAGTGAAGTATAAATTTTATTTTGGAAACTTATTTTAAAAGGAACGATAACCTCGTCTATACAGCATCACACCCTGAGTTTTCGGGGTTCTTTGTTTTGGGTTTTGTGAGTGCAGGACTGATTCGGGGTTAATACTCACCGACTGTCTACTGTATAAAAAAATAGACAGTGGTGTATGTTTTTTTACACAATGTATACAAATTTATACCCTACGCGTTGGCATGATACTTGCAATAAAAAGAGTATCAACATATAGGGGAGAGATTGAAATGAAGGTTAGTAAAATATATACAACGATTGATGCGCACGTAGCTGGGGAACCGCTCCGAATTATTACGGGTGGTGTGCCAGAAATAAAAGGAGAAACGCAGCTAGAAAGACGTGCATACTGTATGGAACATTTGGATCATCTTCGCGAGGTGCTTATGTATGAACCGAGAGGGCATCACGGGATGTACGGTTGTATTATTACTCCGCCTGCAAGTGCGCACGCTGATTTTGGTGTATTATTTATGCACAATGAAGGCTGGAGTACGATGTGTGGGCATGGCATTATTGCCGTTATTACAGTCGGAATTGAGACTGGTATGTTCGAAGTGGTAGGTGAAAAACAAAAGTTCATTATTGATAGTCCTGCCGGGGAAGTAATTGCGTACGCAAAATTTAACGGAAGCGAAGTAGAGTCTGTATCATTTGAAAATGTCCCTTCATTTGTATACAAAAAAGACGTTCCTATTAAAATAGATGACTATGAATTTCAAGTAGATATCGCGTTTGGCGGAGCATTTTACGCGGTAGTAGATAGTAAAGAATTTGGTTTGAAAGTTGATTTCAAGGACTTACCTGCTATTCAAATGTGGGGCGGTAAAATTAAACATTATATCGAGAGTAAAATGGAAGTAAAGCACCCGCTTGAAGAAGGGTTAAAAGGAATATACGGCGTTATTTTCTCAGATGATCCGAAAGGGAAAGACGCTACGTTACGAAATGTAACAATCTTCGCTGACGGACAAGTAGACCGTTCTCCTTGCGGCACAGGAACTTCCGCAAGAATCGCAACTCTTTTTGCAAAAGATGCTTTACAAAAGGGAGAAATTTTCGTCCATGAATGCATTACTGACGGGAAATTTGAAGGAGAAGTATTGTCGGTAACAGCGGTAGATACATACGAAGCTGTCGTTCCGAAAGTAACGGGGAATGCATTTATTACAGGATTTCATCAGTTCGTTGTAGATCCGAGAGATGATTTGAATCGAGGATTTTTGTTAGGATAGAAGGAGGAGGTGGAAAGATATGCTAGTCATAAGCGCGAACGAACAAAGAAACTTAGTAAATATGAATGAAGTCATTGAATACGCGGCGCTTGCTTTACAAGAATTTTCCGCAGAAAGAACGATCACACCAATACGTACTTCACTACCATTTGCGAATGAGAAAAATACGGCATTAATTATGCCTTCAGTAGCGGAAGGACTCGAAGCTCTCGGTCTAAAAGTAGTAACAGTAGTCCCGCAGAACAAAAAAATAGGAAAGAAAACGATAAACGGGATTGTAATGCTATCAGACTTTCAAACAGGAGAACCGCTCGCACTTTTAGAAGGATCCTACTTAACGATGATTCGAACAGGCGCCTTATCCGGAGTAGCGACAAAACATCTAGCTCGTCATAACGCAAAAATTTTATGTATTATCGGGACAGGAGAACAAGCGAAGGGAATTGCCGAAGCAGTATGTGCGGTTAGAGATATTGAAAAGGTCATTTTATACAATCGAACAGAAGAAAAAGCATATGCATTTGCGCAATATATACAAGAGAATTTCAATACACCTGCTTATGTTCACACAAATGCAAATGAAGCAATAAGCGAAGCAGACATCATCGTCACAACTACGAACGCATCCACACCAGTCTTCTCAGAAAAACTACAAAAAGGCGTCCACATAAACGCCGTCGGCTCATTCAGACCAAGTATGCAAGAACTACCATCTCACGCCATCGTAAGCGCAACAAAAGTAGTAGTCGAATCAAAAGAAGCGGCATTAGAAGAAACAGGTGATCTTCAAGTTCCGATACGAGAAGGTTTATTCAAAGCTAGCGACATCCACGCCGAACTTGGTCAAATTATAAGCGGAGAAAAAGCTGGTAGGGAGAACGATGAGGAGATTACTATTTTCAAATCGGTTGGTTTGGCGGTAGTGGATATTATTGTTGCGAAGTATTTGTATGAGAGAGCGGTGGAGCGTGGGATTGGGAATAGGATTGAATTTTGAGGGGCTGCCTTTTGGTGGTATGAAATCATGAATTTAATTGGCGTATGAAAAAAGTTGCCCCTCTACTTGTTAGAGGGGCAACTTTTTTACCATTCTCGCCATTCTTCTGTAATATCTTCCTCAGATTCTAAGCCAGCTATTCGTGCTGCTGTATCGATAAAATCATAGAGATCTTCTCTTTCCATTGTTTCGATAAAATGGTCATGTTCGATATTTAGTTCATTTATTTTAATAACTACCTCTTTAACAACTTGCATTACTTCGACTTCGGTTGGATTCTCGCCTAATTGCTTTAAATTGTTAATGTAAGTGTCGAGCACTTTATTTGTTGCGCTTATATTTTCTTCAGTGAAAAATTCCCCATCTTCATCACTTTCAATCCATTGGGTTGTTGGTTTGTTTTTTTTCAGTTCATTAAACGTCATAATAGCCCCCTTTAAAATGTTTTTTATCTTCAATCCCATTCTACATTTTTGATTATATATAACAACTATTTTAGAGAGATTTCTTGTAGGATTTTAGTTTTTAATTGTACTTTAATGATGGAGGTAGGGGAGTTTTCCATTTTTACGAAAAAGTTTGACTTTACATACAGGTAGTGGTAATTTAAAACTTATAAGAAAACTCGGGATTAATTCCGAGTTTTCTTATGGGTATAACTAGTTTGAGGGGGCCGAAAGATGAAACGGAAATTATTTGCATTACCATTTGTCCTAATATTACTTATTGCATTAGCGGCTTGTTCTGGGGGAAAAGATTCTTCGAAGCAAGCGAGCACTAGTAAATCAGGGGCTCCGAAAGATGGAGGTACGTTAACGATTGGTGTTAGCGACAATCCAGATACGATGAATCCGCTGTATGCGAACGATCGTGTGTCATTAACGATACAGCAAGCTTTATATGCACCGCTATATCATATGGAAGACGGTAAGAAAAAGTTTGTTCTTGCTGAGAGCTTTACGCCTTCAGAAGATCAATTAACGTGGACGTTGAAACTGAAAGATAATTTGAAATGGCATGATGGAAAGAAAATTACATCAGACGATATAGCATTTACATTCCAATCTATTTTAGATGAGAAGCAAAATAGCTCAAGCCGTGAAAATTTTATTTTTAAAGGAAAACCGCTTGAGGTGAAAAAGGTAGATGAGTTAACAACTCAATTCGTTTTACCACAAGTAAGCGCATCTTTCGAAGGTGTGATGAATGATTTCTTCCCAATTCCGAAACATGTATTTGAAGGGGAAGCAGATTTAGCGAAGAGTAAGAAAAACTTACAGCCTGTAGGATCAGGTCCATTTAAGTTTAAAGAGTATAAATCAGATGAGTACGTTGCATTAGATCGATTCGATGATTATGTAGGTGGAAAAGCTAAATTAGACTCTATCGTATACCGTGTTGTAAAAGACCGTAATACAGCAAATGTTTCACTGCAAAATGGTCAAATCAACATGAAGATGATTGAGCCACAAGACTTTAAGAAATTAGATAGCACTGGGAACTTCTCAATGGTGACATTCCCTGAAGGTAGATTATTCTATTTATCGTATAACCATAATACAGATCTTATGAAGAAAAAAGAAGTACGCCAAGCAATTGCGTATGCATTAGATAAGAAAGAAATGATTAACTCAGCATTCGTCTCAGGTGAATTTGCAGAACCAGCAAATTCAATCTTAACGCCAGACGCTATGTATTATGCGAAAGATATTAAAGACTATAAGTATGATAAAAAAGAAGCGAAAGATTTATTAGCAAAAGCAGGCGTGAAAGATAAAGAAAAAGTACGCGTCATGTATGTAACGAATAATAAAATTATGGAAAGCTTAGCGCTTTATACACAACAAAAATTAAAAGAAGTTGGCTTAGAAGTTGAACTAAATGCATTAGATGCTAGTGCGGCAAGTGAAAAAGGCTTAGATAAAGAGAATAAAGAATATGACATTACATTTGGTGGTTACATAATGGGACCTGAGCCAGATTCATATAAGAGCTTATTCTTAAGTAATGCAGAATACAACTATGCACGTTATAAAAACGCTGACTTCGATAAGTTATGGGAAGAAGCTGCAGTTGAAATAGATAAAACGAAACGCGCAGAACTATACCATAAAATTCAAGAGACAGCTCGAGAAGATTTACCTTATCTACCAATTGCATATCCGAAAGCAGTTATTGCAGTAGATAAAAAGTTTGATGGATTAAAAGAAGCGAAAGCAATTCCTGTCACAATGTTTGAAGATTTATCTAAGATTTATGAAGTGAAATAAGAAACAGTAAAGAAGCTGGTGGAAATCAGCTTCTTTAGCTTGAGGGGGGAAGTTTGTGTATAAAGTAATTGCGAAGAGGCTTTTAAATGCAATTCCGCTTTTATTTGTTATTTCTATTATTTCTTTTCTATTAATAAAACTAGCACCGGGGGATCCCGTTAGAAACTTTGTCACACCGAATATGAGTCCGATTGATGTGGAGCGTATTCGCAAAAGTTTAGGACTAGATCAACCAATTTACGTGCAGTATTTTTTATGGTTAAAAAACATTTTAACAGGAAACTTTGGTTACTCACTTCAAAATCATCGTCCTGTTTTGGAACTTATCACAGAAAGATTACCCGCAACAATTGGATTAATGGGATCATCTTTACTCGTCTCATTCGTAATCGCAATACCACTTGGACTATTTACAGGTGTGAAAAAGAATTCATTCTTTGACCGCATTGTAAACTTTATTTCATACGTTGGTATTTCTATGCCGGTTTTCTGGTTTGCATTACTATTAGTCTACTTATTCTCTTTAAAATTGAATCTCCTTCCGAGTATGGGGATGCGCACTGTTGGTAAAGATTCTGTCTGGGATATTGTGCAACACGGTATTTTACCTTGTATGGTGTTAGCGTTCCAAAACGTATCTGTTTATATGAGATATATTCGTTCAAGTACGATTCAGCAACTAGAAGAAGAATATGTACAAATTCAATATGCATACGGCGCTTCAAAGAAGACAGTTTTATTTAATCACGTACTTCGAAATGTATTAATCCCGATCATTACAATTTTCGGATTATCGATTCCAAGTTTAGTAGGCGGAGCATTTATTACGGAAACAGTATTTTCATGGCCAGGGCTTGGTTCACTTGGGGTAAATGCTATTTTTAGATTTGATTATCCGATTATCATGGCAATTACATTACTATCATCATTCATGTTAATTCTCGGTAACTTAATTGCTGATATTTTATATGGCGTAGTAGATCCGCGCATTCGAATGAGGGGGTGATTTGGAATGAATAATAGGAGATTTCAAACGATAAAACATAGTTTCACGAAAAATAAGTTTGTTGCAATGGGAGTTATTATACTTGCGGTTTTAACGATTGCATCGATTTTTGCATTCGTATCGCCATACGATCCTAGTAAAATGTCGATTCCAGATCGCTTACAAGAACCGAGTATGAGTCATCCTTTCGGGACGGATGATTACGGAAGGGATTACTTAACGAGGGCGTTATATGGCGGACGAGTTTCGCTTGCAGTTGGTTTCCTTGCAATGGTTGTGTCTATTACAATCGGTACAGCAGTTGGAGCCATTAGCGGATATTTTGGTGGAAAGTTAGACAACTTCTTAATGCGAATTGTTGAAGTACTTATGTCCATTCCATCATTCTTCTTAATGCTGTTATTAAATGCTTATTTAAAACCAGGAATTACGACGTTAGTACTTATTATCGGATTACTAACGTGGATGGACACCGCTCGTATTGTAAGGGCAGAAACGTTATCCGTAAAAGAGCGTGAGTACGTTTTGTATGCAAAAGTATCAGGACAAAAATCACTCACAATTATTGTAAGACATATCATTCCAAACATTTTATCAACCATTATTATCGCTGCGACATTAACAATTGCGACATCGATTTTAATGGAATCATCACTTAGCTTCTTAGGTTTAGGTATTAGAGAACCAGATTCTTCTTGGGGCAGCATGCTAAACAATGCGCAAGGGTACATAGGTGAAGCTTGGTATTTAACACTCTTCCCAGGATTCCTTATCCTTTTAACGGTACTTAGTTTTAACGTAATTGGTGAAGCATTGAAGAAAGCTTTCGCGCCAAAAGGAGCTGGAAATGAAAACTAAAGTGTTAAGTGAGAGGAGTGAGGAACGTGTCTGAAAAACTACTAGAAGTGAAAAATTTAAAGACTTCTTTTTTCATAGAAAGTGGAGAGGTTGAAGCGGTTCGTGGCGTTACATTTCATTTAAATAAAGGAGAAGTAGTTGGTATTGTTGGTGAGTCTGGAAGCGGGAAGAGTGTGATGGCGAAGTCTGTTATGTCTCTCGTTACATCACCAGGGAAAGTGAAAGAAGGGGAAATCCTTTTTCATAATGAAAACATCCTTTCTAAATCTGAGAAAGAATTGCGGGCTATTAGAGGGAATCAAATTTCACTGATCTCCCAAGATCCAATGTCGGCGCTAAATCCAGTCGTGAAAATTGGGAAGCAAATGACAGAAGTAATTATACGGCATCAAAAAGTAAAAAAGAAAGAAGCAGAGCAGATAGCGGTCAATTTGTTAAAACAAGTCGGTCTTTCGTCACCAGAAGAAAGAGTAAAACAATATCCGCATGAACTAAGCGGCGGTATGAAGCAGCGGGTTATGATTGCGATGGCGATGTCTTGTAATCCAGACCTTCTCATTGCGGATGAACCGACGACAGCGCTTGATGTAACGATACAAGCGCAAATACTAGATTTAATGAAAAACTTAAAAAACGAAACGAATATGGCGTTACTTCTTATTACGCATGACTTAGGAATAGTGGCGCAAAACTGTACACGCGTTATTGTTATGTATGGCGGTCTTATTATGGAAGAGGGACCTGTACTTGATATTTTCCAATCGCCGAATCATCCATATACGAAAGGGCTATTAAACTCTCTGCCGAAAATATCGAACGGCGTAAAAGAGAGACTCGCGCCAATTCAAGGTGTAACGCCAAACTTATTACATCCGCCGAAAGGTTGCCCATTCGCAGAGCGTTGCCCACATGCGATGGACATTTGTGAAAAAGAACGTCCGCCATATTTTGAAATCGGAGACGGAAGGCGTTCTATGTGTTGGTTAAATGATAGGGCGGTAGGTGATTCCCATGCATGAAGAAAACTTAATTGAAGTGCGGAACTTAAAAAAGTATTTTCCTATTAAAAAAGGACTATTCGGTAGAAAAACAGAACAGTTAAAAGCAGTCGATGACTTGAGCTTCACAATTAAAAAGGGTGAAACGTTCGGATTAGTAGGAGAATCAGGTTGCGGAAAATCAACGACAGGGAGAAGCATCATTCGCTTACACGATGTTACTTCAGGTAATGTTTTATTCGACGGAAAAGATATCGCAAGTTTAAAGGAAAGTGAACTGAAAGAATATCGAAAACGAATGCAAATCATTTTCCAAGATCCATACGCATCATTAAACCCGGCAATGAATGTATTCCAAATTATTAGCGAACCGATGAACATTCACGGTTCTTACACAACGGAAGAAAGAAAAGAAATCATTCTAGACCTTCTCAAAAAAGTAGGACTAAAAGAAGAACACTTATATCGCTACCCGCACGAATTTAGCGGGGGCCAAAGACAGCGCATCAGCATCGCGCGCGCACTATCAGTAAAACCAGATTTCATCTTATGTGACGAACCAATCTCAGCACTAGATGTCTCAGTCCAAGCGCAAGTCGTAAACATGCTGCAAGACATCCAAGAAGAAACGGGCGTCACATACTTATTCATCGCACATGACCTATCTATGGTAAGACACATATCAGATAGAATCGGAGTTATGTATTTAGGAAACATAGTAGAAATTGCCGACAGTGAAGACCTATACACAAAACCGGCACATCCATACACACAAGCACTACTCTCATCCATGCCAGAACCAGATCCAACAAAAACAGGAAAAGATCGGATCATTCTAGAGGGAGAAGTACCAAGTCCACTCAACTCACCATCCGGCTGCAAATTCAGAACGCGCTGCAAATTCGCCACTGAAAAATGCGCGCAGGAAGTACCGAAGATGGTTGAGATTGCGAAAGGGCATGAGGTGGCTTGTCATTTGTTTTAGAGTGGGGGAAAGCACTGGGGGGACCTGGTGCTTTTTTGTTTTCTTGTCGAGTGCGCGGGTGTGGGGCATGCTCATTAAGCTAAGCGTACATAAGTTTAATTTTATGTGGAATTGTTTATTGTTTTAAGAATCTAATGTGAATTTTTTAAAAATTTGCATTCAAGAAACACCATCCTTTCCTACGATTCTACAGAAAGACTAGCGTATTTTTTCATTTTGGGAGGGAACTTTGTTTTGTTAGGTTGATACGGATGAGGCGGGACCTCCTTCTAGTTTTGGATACTCATTTGCTTTATCTATTGTAAATAATTTTGAGTCCGATAGATCTTTTGTTCTTGGCGTAAAATTAAATCCTAATAAATGGGTAAATCCGAAAATCTATTCTGTGTAACCGACTGTGTCTGTATACAACGATAGGACTTTACTTGGAGTGGTAGGTATGATAGGCTCGTTATTCGGAAAAGATTCCAATTGAGAAAAGCACATCCATAAAGGAGGATTGGTAACTATGAGCGATAAAGTACTTGTTGTGGACGATGAACGCGAAATTGCCGATTTGGTTGAGCTATACTTGAAAAACGAGAATTATACGGTTTTCAAATACTATACCGCTAAAGAAGCGTTGGAATGTATAGACAAGACTGAGCTTGACATTGCTATTTTAGATATCATGCTTCCCGACGCGAGCGGTCTCACTATTTGTCAAAAAATAAGGGACAAGCACACTTATCCAATTATCATGTTGACGGCGAAAGATACGGAGATAGATAAAATTACAGGGCTAACAATCGGCGCGGATGATTATATTACGAAGCCCTTTAGACCACTAGAGTTAATTGCGCGAGTCAAGGCGCAGCTACGCCGATACAAAAAATACAATGGAGTAACGGCACAGAACAAAAATGTTATCGTCCACTCTGGCCTTGTCATTAATATAAGCACGCATGAGTGTTCTCTGAACGAGAAGCCGTTATCCCTCACTCCCACCGAGTTTTCAATCCTGCGCATCCTCTGTGAAAACAAGGGGAATGTGGTTAGCTCTGAGCAGCTATTTCACGAGATATGGGGTGACGAATATTTCAGCAAGAGTAATAATACCATCACCGTGCATATCCGGCATCTGCGCGAAAAAATGAATGACACCATTGATAATCCGAAGTATATAAAAACGGTATGGGGGATTGGCTATAAAATTGAAAAATAAAAATAAAAATAAGAATAAAAAAATCGATTATTCTAAATTAAAACGAAAACTCTACCTGTATATCCTTATGATTGTTATGGCAGCAGTTGTATTCGTGTTGTTTTTGCGTTTATTTATCCAGGGGACTCTTGGGGAGTGGATCGTACGTTTTTTGGAAAACAGTTATCACTTAGAGCGTTGGGACGCGATGATAATATATCAGTATACTATACGGAACAATATAGAAATCTTTATTTATGTGGCGGTTGCCATTAGTATTCTTATTCTATGCCGCGTTATGCTTTTAAAATTTGCAAAATACTTTGACGAGATAAATACCGGTATTGATATACTTATTCAGAACGAAGATAAACAAATTGAGCTTTCTGCGGAAATGGAGTTCATGGAACAGAAGCTCAACACATTAAAGCAGACTCTTGAAAAGCGAGAGCATGATGTAAAGCTGGCCGAACAAAGAAAAAATGAAGTTGTTATGTACTTGGCGCACGATATTAAAACGCCTCTTACATCAGTTATCGGTTATTTGATCCTGCTTGACGAGGCACCGGACATGCCGAGAGAGCAAAAGGAAAAGTATGTGCATATTACGTTAGACAAAGCGTATCGCCTCGAACAGTTAATCGACGAGTTTTTTGAGATTACGCGATATAATCTCCAAACGATTACGCTCATGAAAAAACATATAGACCTGTACTATATGCTGGTGCAGATGACTGATGAATTTTATCCCCAGCTTGCCGCGAAGGGCAAACAGGTGGTTATCCATGCTTCCGAGGATTTGACCGTATTTGGTGACCCTGATAAGCTGGCGAGGGTCTTTAACAACATTTTGAAAAACGCCGCTGCATACAGCGAGGACGACAGCGTCATTGATATTACGGCGGGTCTTTCCGGTAATGTGGTATCCATCGTTTTCAAGAACGCCGGAAACATCCCAAAAGATAAGCTCGCTACCATATTTGAAAAGTTTTACAGGGTGGATGATGCCCGTTCTTCTAATACGGGCGGCGCAGGCCTTGGATTGGCGATTGCAAAAGAAATCATTGTTCAGCATGGCGGACAGATTTACGCAGAAAGTAATAATAATTCCACGACGTTCACGGTAGAGCTTCCGGCCGCTCTAGACTTGGCCGATAAAGGGAGTTCCTAAGAAATAAACATCGTTTCTTAAGAAAATCTTAAGGTTATCTCTACTTTTTCTTAGGAAATTAACAATTTAATATTAAAAAATGGCTCGTTCTTATGCGGTAGACTTAAACCGTAAGAACGAGCTTTTTTTGTTTCGCCAAAGAAGGATATGACAAGTTATGTGTGGATTAAAATAGCTCACATGTTTAGAAAAAGAGTGATACAAATATTCCTTTTCTTTTTGGCGACTTGTACACCATGCGGACAAGCATATTCCCTAAAAAGAGGGTGGGTCTTACGGTGACAAATGGAAAACTCACTACCGCGTCGGGCTGCGAATTGTGACCACCCGTTCTTGAATTATATTCTAAAAGGACAAAGTTATAGATTAAAATATAAAGTTAGGAGATTGTATATGTATTCAGGAGTTTTGATTAATTATTTATATACGTATTTTTTTACTACTATTTTTTGTATAGTGTTTCAAATTGGATTTTATTTTAAAACGAAAAAAAATATATCTATTCAGCATTTTCTATGGGTGTATGTTTTTCTATTCTACCTTTCACTAGTGTATAAGGTGACGCAGATAGGGACTATATGGGACATAGGAAGATACGAAACATTAATTCGCGCAAATCAAATTAACTTAATTCCATTTGCTTCTGAAGGTATGACTACTTATGTCTTAAATATTTTACTGTTTATGCCATTAGGTTTTTTATTGCCGACGATTTGGCCGCAGTTTAGAACAATAAAAAATACTGCCTATGCTGGATTCGGTTTTTCATTGGCTATTGAGTTAGGTCAATTGCTAGATAATAGAATTACAGATATTGATGATTTATCTATGAACACCCTGGGAGCAATTATTGGGTATTTATTATATAGAGTGTTATTTAAAATGATATATAAAAGAGATAAAAAAAAGATTGATAATAATTTTTCTCTAGTAATAAAATACGAGGCTATTTTTTATTTAGTTTGCTCATTTGTAGGTATGATGTTGATTTATTATCCAGTTTTATTTAGACGTCCTCTAATCCTTCAATAAGGTGACTAAGATACTGTCAGATAATATAAATATAGTAAATTGATTCTTAAATAATAGGATATCACATATACCCATGTATATTAAATTCTCACAAAAATCTTTCAACACTATTCTTACTGAAGGTTGAGTGATTATTGAATTGATTTCTATTGCTCCCGCTTTATATCAAAGTACTAGCCTTTAATTACCAACCATATCCATTGCGGAAAAATAAGATAGGTTGTAACATTTACCAGTATTTAAATGCCGAAAAGTGTTTAAAGCATTTCAACCAATATTTAAGAGGAGAATACAATGAACAAACTAAAAAGGTTACTGAAACGTAAAACGACCTGGATAATTCTTATCCTATTCGTATTTGTTTATGTAAATAACAGTTCTTTTTTTGCTAAGAGGGACGATGGAACTCCTCTTCTTCTTGCTCACCGAGGACTTTCGCAAACATTTAGCATGGAAGGGATTGAGGGTGATACATGCACAGCAGAACGTATAAATAAACCCGAACACTCTTATTTAGAAAATACAATTCCATCTATGGAAGCTGCATTTAAAGCTGGAGCTGATCTAGTAGAGTTTGATGTTCAACCAACTAAAGATAATAATTTTGTTATTTTTCATGACTGGACGCTGGATTGCCGTACTAATGGTAAAGGCGTTACAAGAGATTTTACAACAAAAGAATTGCAAGCACTTGATATTGGTTACGGTTATACAGCTGATGGAGGTAAAACATTCCCGTTTCGTGGTAAAGGGATTAATCTTATGCCAACACTCGATGAAGTACTTAACTATTTTCCAGATCGTTCTTTTCTTATTCATATTAAAAGTGATGATGAAAATGAAGGAATCCAGTTGGCTGCTCACCTCAAGAAATTACCAGCGAAACGCCTTGATCAACTAACTGTATATGGTGGTGATAAACCAATTGCTGCGATAAAAGAGCACATCCCTAGTTTACGAACAATGTCAAAAGCAACCATGAAAAAAGATTTGCTTACGTATATGGCATTAGGGTGGACTGGCTACATGCCTTCAAGCCTGAAACATGGAGAGTTACATATACCAGACAAAGTAGCACCTTGGCTTTGGGGATGGCCAAATCGTTTTCTTAATCGAATGGATAAAGCAGATACACGAGTTATCGTTGTAGGAGGAAACGGGCTTGGATTTTCAAGTGGATTTGACTCATCTGAAGATATAAAACGCCTTCCTGACGACTATACAGGTGGAATTTGGACAAATCAAATTGATAAAATAGCACCTTTATTTAAGAAATAAGGGATGATATAACAATCGAAGTTTTTCATCTGTTTAACCATTTATATTTTAAAAGAAGACTTATTAATAATGTTGAAGTTTTATATACTGAAAAATGCCCCTTGATTTCCTATATATAATGGAAATCAGGGGTGTTTTTGGATAAATGAGATATTCAACCAGAAATACAACAACTATCAAATAATAAATCGCTAGATGTATAAAATGAGCTGATGTAGATAAGTGAATTTTTCGTTTGGGGGTACTTTCAAGATCTTAGCTTGATGGGCATGGGGGTTAGGATTGGTTGAAAGATTATACAAAGAGGCCACCTTTTCCAAGGTGACCTTTCGTAATGTATTATTTTGAACTAGTACCATTCTTTAAACTATCCCCACCACCAAGCTCCGCCTCAATCTGTGAAGTCTTCGATGATTCATCCATACGCCAATACGTAATGAAGCTGATTGCGATACATCCAGCTACGTAGAAGTAGAATAGCGATTCCATTCCGATACTCTTTAGCCATAATGCGATGAACTCAGCTGTTCCTCCGAATATCGCAACTGTTAGGGCATATGGTAAACCTACGCCAAGTGCGCGAATTTCAGTTGGGAAGAGTTCTGCTTTTACAATTGCGTTAATGGAAGTGTAACCAGTAACGATAATGAGGCCGACCATCATAAGTAAAAATGCTACGATTGGTTCTGTCGTTTTTTCCATGAAAAAGAAAATTGGTGCTGTTAGTAACGTTCCGAGAATACCGAATGCCATTAATAGTGGGCGACGTCCGATTTTATCGGATAGTAGCCCTGCAATCGGCTGAAGTACGACGAAAATAAGTAGTGCGACAAAGTTAATCCAGCTTACAACTTCTTTTGGAAGACCGACTGTGTTTACCATGAATTTTTGTAAATATGTTGTGTACGTATAGAATGCAACAGTGCCCCCAAGTGTTAGGCCGACTACTGTTAATACAGCTTTCGGATGTTTCATAAGAGCGCGAACGGTTCCTGCACTTTCGCGTTTTTGTGATTTTACGTTTGCGAATTGCTCCGATTCATCCATCGTGCGACGAAGCCATAATACAGCTACTGCACCCATCGCTCCAATAATGAATGGAATACGCCATCCCCAAGCTTTCATATCTGGTTCGCTTAGTAATTGCTGAAGAACAATTTGAACGCCTAACGCAACCATTTGTCCAGCAACGAGTGTTACATATTGAAAACTTGAATAAAAACCGCGGCGACCACTACTAGCCATTTCAGATAAATACGTTGCGGAAGTTCCGTACTCTCCGCCAAGTGATAATCCTTGCAGTAAACGAGCAAGAACTAAAATAATTGGTGCCATAATCCCAATGCTTTCGTAACTAGGTGTACAGGCAATAATTAAAGAACCACCCGCCATAACTGTAATCGAAAGAGTTAATGCTGCCCGGCGTCCGTGCCGATCCGCATAGCGTCCCATTAATAAACTTCCGATAGGGCGCATTAAAAACCCAACTGCGAAAATAGCTGCTGTGTTCAGTAACTGACTCGTTGGATCGCCTTTAGGAAAGAACTCCGCTGAAAAATAAACAGCAAAAGCAGAGTAAACGTACCAGTCGTACCATTCAATTAAATTACCGACAGAACCTTTAAAGATATTGCCGGCGACTCGGTTAGATTTTGCTTGAGCCATACTAATTCCTCCTCTTGCTTAGTAATAAAAGGTATATATGAAAGCGTGTTCATTGTATTTGAATTGTACTGTTCTTTATTTAAAATCTCAATATTATGACAATTTTATTCTTTTTGTACTTTATGTACATGGATATTTTTAATAGTTGCTTCATTTTCATTTTTGTCATAATAATAGAAAAAGGAGATTGATAGTTTTGAATATTTTATCAAAGGGTATAGGGTATGAAAAAATCACGCAAAGTGTCATTACAAACGAAAATAGTAAGCTTAATTATCGCGTTAATTTTATTTGTCGTTCTCCTGTTAGCGGGAATATTTGTTTACATTCAGTCCGTTGATACGAAGCGCCAAGTGGAGCAGTTAGCACTGCAAACGGCAAAGTCGCTTTCTTTTATGCCTGCTATAAAAGATGCTTTTCAAAATAACGAGCATAAAAATACCATTCAATCTATTGCAGAACAAGTTCGTGAGCAAGCTGGTGCAGATTATGTCATTGTAGAAGATCGCTCTGGGGTTATGTATTCCCATTCTAATTCTGAGTTGATTGGAACAAAGAGTAACAATCCATATAACTATGAAGCACTCACTTTTGGTGGTTATTATACGCTTGAAGGAAATGGTGAAAGTGGTCCAGCTTTAATGGCGAAAGCGCCCATTATTGTTCATAACGGAGATTACGATCAAGTAGTAGGCGTTGTGACAGTAGAGTTTTTAATAAAAGGTATTGAATCTAACATACTGAGCAGAACGAAAGAAATTATACTCTTTTCCTTAGCGGTATTACTAGCTGGAATTGTAGGCGGCATTCTTTTAGCACGTAGCATTCGTAAAGATACACTCGGTTTAGAGCCGAATGAAATCGCGGCGTTATACCGGGAACGAAGTGCAATACTACTATCTATAAAAGAAGGAATTATTGCTATTGATCAAAACGGTTTTATTACGATGATGAATACATCAGCAGAAGAGATGCTACATGTACATGATGATTATATGCAGCAACACATTTCAAAAGTTTTACCGGAATTTCATATGGAGAGAGTACTAGAAAACGATCAAGAAATCGCATTTCAAGATAAGGTGTTTATTTTAAACATGACGCCGATACTCGAAAATAACAGTACGGTAGGTGTTGTATGTAGTTTTAGAGATAAAACGGAACTGCAAAATTTAGTGAATACAATATCTGAGGTAAGAAAGTATTCAGAGGACTTACGTGCTCAAACGCATGAATTTACAAATAAACTTTTCGTCTTATCGGGATTACTTCAGTTAGGGCACTACAGAGAAGCGATTGAATTTATCCAGCAAGAATCTAATATTCATCAAAGCCAAAACCATATTTTATTCCATCAAATTCATGATGCAAAAGTACAAGCTATTTTATTAGGGAAAATCGGAACAGCATCTGAAAAGAAAATCGATTTTCATATTGAAGGAGATAGTGCGCTTCATCCGTTACCAGATCATATAAAAGTTTCGCATCTTATTACGATCCTTGGAAACATAATCGATAATGCGTTTGATGCGGTGAGTGAACGAGAGGAAAAGAGTGTTTCCTTCTTTGTTACGGATATTGGACACGATATTGTGTTTGAAGTGATAGATAGTGGAGCGGGGGTACCAGCAGAAAAAATCACGACCATTTTTCAAAAAGGATTTTCAACGAAAGGAAACAATCGTGGTTACGGACTAGCGAATGTGAAAGAAATGGTAGATGTACTAGAAGGAACAATTGAAATTCAAAATGAGAAAAATGGGGGAGCTATTTTTACAATTTACCTTCCGAAAACATTGAGAGAAAGTACATGACAAACAGGGGGATGGGCATATGTTGAAGGTTGCAATTGCAGAAGATGATTTCCGCGTCGCGCAAATTCAAGAGGAGTTTTTATCAAAAATAAAGGATGTAAAAGTGATTGGAAAAGCATTGAACGCAAAAGAAACGATAGAACTACTACAAAAGGAAGAAATCGATTTACTTCTATTAGATAACTATTTACCAGATGGAATTGGTACAGACTTATTGCCGAAAATCCATGCTGACTTTCCAAACGTTGACGTCATTATGGTTACTGCGGCAAATGAAAACCATATGTTAGAAAAAGCAATTCGAAATGGTGTAAGCAACTACCTTATAAAACCGGTCACGTTAGAAAAATTTGTTCGCACCATTGAAGACTATAAAAGAAAGAGGCAATTATTACATAATAACAATGAAGTGAATCAAGCACTAATCGATAACTTTTTCGGCATTTCGCAAACACAAGACATAAAAAACTTACCGACCGGTGTCGATCCGTTAACGCTGCAAAAAGTGAAAGGAATTATAAAAGGATTTGAAGAGGGCATTACAATAGAAGAAATGGGAGAGCAAATGGGGGCCTCCAGAACAACCGCAAGAAGATATTTAGAATACTTAGTAGCGACAAACGAATGCACAGTAGAGTACACATACGGAATAATCGGACGACCAGAGCGAAAGTACCGAATAGGACGAGGACTATGAAAAAACGATTATTACTATGTATATGGATCATGACAGGAGTAATAGCTGGTTGTTCTTCGGAAAAATCCCATACGAATACAGTAGACATCGACAAAGTAGAAATCGTTGCGCCAAACGTTCAAGGAGCAGGATGGGACTTAACGGCACGAGCGATGCAAAAAACGCTAACAGAAGAAAAAATCTTTACAAAACCAATCACTGTCACAAACAAAGTAGGTGGCAGCGGTGACGTCGGATGGAAATATACGAAACAAAAAGGCGGTCACGTGCTGGCAATCAACTCAAGCTTACTCATAACGAACAACCTACTAGGACACAGTAAACTAACATATAAAGACTTCACCCCGCTCGCAACACTCGCATCGGACTGGGAAGTCGTTGTCGTATCAAAAGACTCAAACATAGAAAACGCAAACGAATTGATGGAACAACTAAAACAAAACAAGAAAAACTTCAAAATTGGTGTTGCCCCTGGCCTAGGAAACGACGATCACCTATCCTTCGTACAAGTAAGCAAAGCATTCGGCATAAACCCTGCCGAACTACACTTCTTCGTCTACGAAAACAAAGAAAAAATTATAAACGCCCTAATGAACAAACAAATCAGCGCCGCAACCATGACCCTATCCGAAGCCGAAAAACAATACAAAGCCAGCAAAATAAAAATACTAGCCGTATCCGCATCAAAACGTCTAGACCGGCTACCAGAAATCCCAACATGGAAAGAACAAGGCATCGACGTCATATTCCAGCACTGGAAAGGAATTATGGGCCCGAAAGATATGACGGAGGAAGAGGTTGCTTATTGGGATAGTGTTATTAAGAGGATGGTGGAGAGTGATAGTTGGAAGGGGATTTTGAGGGAGCGGGGTTGGGAGAGTTTTTATAAGGGGAGTGGGGAGAGTAGGGGGTTTTTGGAGGAATGTGATTTTAGGTATGAGGAAATGGTGAAATTTAGTGATTAATACTCTTCTATTGGTTTATTTGTAAGTGATGATAGATGTGACGTAAATAGTGCTAGATTTTATTTTAATATAGAAATTTCTTTTATTTATGTACTTAAAAGGGTACAATAGAAATATCAAAAAAGTGGCCCGGAGGAATGTTAAAAAATGGTAAAAGAGAAAGTTTATAAGTCAACTATTAAGTCCCGCCCACTTCTGTTTTTAGAGATGAAGAAAGTTTCGATCCTATTAAATCAAGGGTTTAAAGAGTTTGAAGTGAAAGAAAAGGCGATTTCAGAAAATATTTTTCAAGTTAATACGGAAACGAGAAAAAAGGAAATTGCATCAAGTGTTTTGGCCCGTTTAAAAATATTAGATGAGTATTTAATTAGGGAAATTGGACATGGAGATATAGAATCTAGCAAGGCGATTGTATTATACGCCATTATGAAAACAGATCGTTTGTTTTTTGAATTTATGAATGAAGTCTTTAAAGAGAAGTTTGTTTTTGGTGAAACTTTTCTGACAGATGCTGATTTTAATATATTCTTTGAAAATAAACAGCAGCAAAGTGAAAAGGTTGCATCATGGAATGATTATACATTTTATAAATTGAAACAAGTGTACATTAGAATATTATTTGAAGCTGGTTATTTAAAGAATCAAAAAGGTAATCGAGAAATTGAAAGACCGTTATTAAACATTGATGTAGTAGAACATATACGCGCATTAGGTGACGGCATATATATGGATATTTTAGTAGGTGAATAGTGTGAGAAGAATAAATGAACGTCTAGATGAAATTTTACCGAAAATTACAGATGCATCCTTTCGTAAAAATAAAGGATTAGGCAATGAGATAGGGTTTTATATTTTTGATTATGATCCGAAATACGAGATGCTTGTGAGAGAGCATATTGTTTATATGCAAGAACGATTAAAAAATGATAGTTCTCTACATATAAGAGAATTCGATTTATATGAAGTGATGCTAGAAATATTAGAGGAAAAAGGCTACTTGCAAAAAAATATCGATATGGAACAAAAAAAGGGGAGCGACTTTATCTTAAATGCGACACGAAAAGCTTTGCGTCTAACAAGTAACAATGATTTAGTTGTGCAGTATATTACAGATAGAGTACAACCTAATGATATTGTTTTTTTGACAGGAGTAGGAAAAGTGTTTCCAATCATTCGCTCGCATACGATATTAAATAACTTACATAAAGCAGTCGACAATGTACCGTTAGTGATGTTTTTCCCAGGCACATATGATGGACTGGAGCTCGTATTATTTGGTGAAATCAAAGATGATAATTACTATAGAGCATTTCAATTGATTGATAAATAATAGAGAGAATTGGAGGAGAGGTAGTATATGCAAATTCAAAAAATGTTTGAAAAAGAGATTAACCGTGATATTAAAGGTGTTATTAAGGTTGGACAAGATGATGATAAAAACATTTATCAAGAATTAGATGAGTATGTCGTAACCAATGAGTTGTTACACCATATGGGTGAGTTCTTTAAATCATATAAAAAAGGTATTACTGGAAACACGGATAAAATGGGCGTTTGGATTTCAGGTTTCTTCGGATCTGGTAAATCACACTTCTTAAAAATCCTTTCTTATTTATTAGAGAATAAACATGTAATGGATGAAAAAGAAATCGATAAAGATGCCATTTCATTTTTTAATAATAAAATATTAGATCCGATGGTTCTTGCAGATATGAAACTGGCGGGAAATACAACAACAGATGTAATTCTTTTTAATATTGATTCTAAAAGCGAATCGGATTCGAAGTCGGATAAAAATGCAATTGTAAAAGTGTTTAATAAAGTATTTAATGAAATGCAAGGATTTTGTGGTTCGATCCCTTGGATAGCCGATTTAGAACGTCAAATGGTGAAAGACGGGTGCTATGAGGAATTTAAGGTGGAATTTGAAAAGATTTCGGGGAATACATGGGAAGAAGCTCGAGAAGATTTTTATTATGAAGAAGATTCGATTATAGAAGCGTTGTCAAAAACAACGAAAATGAGTGAAGATGCAGCACGTAATTGGTATGAACGTGCGGAAGAGGATTATTTCATTAGTATCGATCGTTTTGCTAAACGTGTGCGTGAATATGTAGAAGCGAAAGGAAATAACCATCATGTTGTTTTCCTTATAGATGAACTAGGACAATATATCGGTAATGATTCACAACTGATGCTGAATCTGCAAACAGTAGTAGAAGATATCGGAACGCAGTGTGGAGGAAAAGTATGGGTATTGGTAACAAGTCAGCAAGATATTGACTCTGTGGTTAAAGTTAACGGAAACGATTTTTCAAAAATTCAAGGTCGTTTTGATACAAGATTAAGTTTATCTAGTGCTCACGTAGATGAAGTAATTAAAAAACGTATTTTATTAAAAAATGAAGTTGGTAAACAAACTTTACGACTTCTTTATGGTGATAATAGTTCCATCTTAAAGAATTTAATTACATTCTCTGGTGACACAGCAGAAATGAAAATATTTAATAATGAGGAAGATTTCGTAGATGTTTATCCGTTTATTCCATACCAATTTAATTTACTACAAAAAGTATTTACAGGTATTCGAATTCATGGGGCATCAGGAAAACATTTAGCAGAAGGGGAGCGCTCTTTATTGAGTGCATTCCAAGAATCAGCAATGAAATATGCTGAAAGCGAGACTGGAGCTCTTATCCCATTTTCGGCATTTTACCAAACAATTGAAGCATTTTTAGATTCGAGTATTCGTACTGTAATCATCCATGCGCAAAACAATTCACGCTTAAATGCATACGATGTAGAAGTATTGAAATTACTATTCTTAATTAAATATGTAAAAGAACTACCTGCAAACCTAGAAAATTTAGCAACGTTAATGATTCAAAACATAAGTGACGATAAAATTGAGCTGAAGAAGAAAATTGAAAGTTCATTAATTCGATTAAGTAAAGAAACATTAATTCAAAAAAATGGACAAGAGTATATTTTCTTAACAAATGATGAACAAGATGTTAACCGTGAAATTAAAAATATGCATGTTGATTCGGCGGAAGTTATCCAAAAAATTGGTGATGTCATTTTTAATGTAGTCTATCAAGATAAAAAATATCGTTATTCTCCTAAATATCATTTTAGTTTTAATACAATTATTGACGATCGTCCGATTGGTATGCAGACGAATGATATTGGCTTGAAGATCATTACGCCATATTTCGATGCAATGACTGAATTAAATGACTCTGAATTGAAAATGATGTCTATGCGTGAGAGTAATGTAATATTAAAATTACCGCAAGACACTTCTTATTTAGATGAAATGGCAGAGATATTAAGAATACAAGCATACTTGAAAATCAAAAGTGGCACAGCAGCTTCTCAAGCGATTGAAGATATTAAAGTGCGTAAATCAAGAGAAGCGAACGAACGAAAAGATCGCGTTCATACGTATGTAACAGAAGCATTAAAACATGCCGAAATCTTTGTTAACTCGCAGCAATTAGATGTGAAAGAGAAAAATCCTGTTGAGAGAATTAATGATGCTTTTAAAGTATTGATTGATAATTTATATAATAAGCTGCATTATGTGAAGAAATTTATTGACACAGCAAAGCAATTAAATGAATTGTTAGTTGAAAATACAACACAGTTAACGCTGTCGGACGATAATGAAGATGCTAATCAGTTAGCGGTTAAAGAGGTAAATGATTATATCGCCCGTTTAACAACTCGCAACCAACAGATTACGATTAAGGGCATCACAACCCATTTTACAAAACAACCATATGGATGGAAAGATCTTGATATTGCTTCATTCATTATTAAATTGTTTAAAGGCCAAGAAATTAAATTACAATTGAATAGTAGTAATTTAACAACAAGTGAGCGCGATTTAGTAAATTACATAACGAAGCGTGATTATGTAGAACGTGTCGTTGTGAAAAAGAGGGAACGTATTTCACCTGCACTCATGAAAGTTGTTAAAGATCTTTCAAAAGAAGTGTTTGAAGTTACTGCTTTGCCAGACGATGAAGATGGATTAATGAATCGATTTAAAGTAATGTTAGCAACAGAAAAAAACAAAATTAATGAACTATTAGCTCATTATCAACATGGATTTTATCCAGGCAAAGATGTATTACAGGATGGCCAAGATATAATTGAACAATTAGTAACTATTTCAGATACTGCAAGCTTCTATAATAAAGCAAAACAATTACAAGATGATTTCTTAGACTATGCAGAAGATGTAGAACTTGTAAAAGCTTTCTTTGAAACACAGCGAGATATTTATGACGATGCAGTGAAACGATTAAACATCTTTGAGAAGAATCAAACATATGTAACTGATCAAAAGGTAACTGGTTTCATTGAGAGTATATCGAAGATTGTGAAACATAAAGAACCGTATAAAAATATTCATCAATTACCAGGATTGATTAAAGAGTTTGATGAATTATTTGTAGAGTTGTTAGAAAAAGAATGTGAGCCGATTAAAGTAATGATCGAGGCTGATTATCAAACTGCTTTAGAAGAACTTAATAAACATAAAGAAATTAAAGGTGTGTTCTTCAACAAATTTAAAAGTAACTTCGATGGTTTAAAAGATAGATTAAACCGTGTAAATAATTTCTATGAAGCAATTGCAATGCAAACAGAAAGCGATCGATTGAAAGTAAGATGTATTGATGACATTGTAAATGAAGTTGAAAGACGTAAACCACCTGTAACACCACCACCTACAGTGCCTACTGGTACTGGCGGCGCGACTGTTATTGATCCGATAGTTGAATATAAAGCTAAAAAGAAAACAATTAGTAAAAATACAATTCTTCGTGGAACGAAAACAATTGAAAATGAAGCAGATATTGAAGCAGTACTAGACGAAATTCGACAGCAATTACAAAAAGAATTAGAAGACGCTTCAGTTATTAAATTAGTGTAAAGTAAAGAAAAGGGAGGAGATATCCTCCCTTTCTATAAGTAAAATGGGGGAATACATAATGAATAAAACTGCAATCAAAAACTTTGCAGTATCAGCTCGTACGAAATTAATGGACGCTGTAAAGCAAAAAGCGTATGAGCTTGGTATTACAAAAACTGAAATTAAAGAACCAGAAACATATGAAGAGGGCTTCCGAATTAATAATAAATTCTTTAAAAGTTATGAATTAGAACAACGTAGAAAACTAATTCAGAAAATCGAAGAAAAAGACTATAAACAAGTAATTGAAGAGGTTTCCTACACGTGGTTTAACCGTTTCATTGCCATTCGTTTCATGGAAGTAAATGAATATCTACCAACAGGTGTACGAGTTCTTTCCTCAGCGCAAGAGGGGAAAAACGAACCAGATGTTATTGGTGAAGTAACGAATATCGCTGAAGATTTAGATTTAAACTTAGATATCGTGTATCGATTGCAAGATGAAAACAAAACTGAAGATTTATTTAAGTACATTTTAATTAAACAATGTAACAAGCTCGGTGACATTATGCCGATGATGTTTGAGACAATTCAAGATTATACTGAATTATTACTACCAGATAATTTACTTGGAAAAGGCTCAGTTGTAAGTGATTTAGTTTCTATGATTGAAGAAGATGATTGGAAAGAGCAAGTGGAGATTATTGGGTGGTTGTATCAATATTATATCGCTGAGAGAAAGGAGGAAGTTGATACAAAAGTAAGTGAAGGTAAGAAGATTGCCAAAGAGGATATTCCAGTAAAAACACAATTATTTACACAACAATGGATTGTAAAGTATATGGTGGAGAATTCATTAGGACGTTTATGGATGGAATCGCATCCGAATGAAGAGTTAAAACAACAATGGAACTACTATATAGAAGATGCAAGGCAAGAACCAGAAGTTCAAGAACAATTAGCAAAATTAAAAAAGAATGAGCTTAGTCCTGAAGATATTACAGTGTTAGATCCATGTATGGGATCAGGACACATTCTTGTATATGCGTTTGATGTTTTGTATAAGATTTATCAAGGGGCAGGATATGCAGAAAGAGAAATTCCAACTCTGATTTTAGAAAAAAATTTATACGGTCTAGACATTGATGAGCGAGCAGCGCAACTAGCATATTTTGCATTAGTAATGAAAGCTCGCAGTTATAATCGTCGATTCTTTCGAAATAGAGTGCAATTGAATTTATATGCTTTCCATGACACGTATGGTATCACCAAGGAAGTATTGGACTATCTAGTAGATGATTCATTAAATAGAAAAGATGTAGAAGCTTTAATTAAGGCTTTCAAAGATGTAAAAGCACTGGGTTCAATGATTTCTATACAAAATATTGATTTAGATGCAATAAAAAAACGTATCTTCCAGTTACTTGAGGATGATATACAAGATATTTTTAGTATGCAATATAAAGATATTATTAAAGAGAAGGTACTTCCTTTTATTGAACAAGCAAAACTTTTAAATAATAAATATAGTATTGTTTTAACAAACCCCCCTTATTTAGGAAGGAAACCAATGGGAAAAGATTTAACTACTTACATAGATAAATATTTTCCTAATTCAAAAATGGAATTATATGCTGTTTTTATAGAAGTGTGTCTGAGATACTGTGATGAAAATTCCTATGTAGCACTAGTTACTCGAGATTCTTGGATGTTTACAACAAGTTTTGAAAAACTTAGAAAGTCCATAATCCAAAATTATCAAATACAATCTATGGTTCATTTAGGGGCACATGCTTTTGAAGAAATTAAAGGTGAAGTAGTTACTACTACCATGTTTGTAATTAGAATAAATAAAGGATTACAAAGTAATACAAACTATATTGGAAAGTATTATCGTTTAGTAGATATAAAATCAGCTAAAGGAAAAGAACAATATTTTCTTGATAATCAAAATGCATATATTGAATTTAATCAAAAAGAGTTCAGATATATAACGGGTTCTCCTTTATCTTATTGGATTAGCAAACCAGGAAAAGAATGTTTTGTAAATAAAGAGACGTTTACAACAGTTGCTACACCTAAAAAAGGTATGGATACTAATGGCGAAGGTGATTTGTTTTTTAGAAAATGGTATGAAATCGATATAAAAAAAATGTATTTAGATAATGACTCAAATAAATCGGAGTATAAATGGTTTGAAATAGACATGGGTGGAAAATATAGGAAATGGTATGGCAATAGAATTGATGTAATTAATTATGAAAATGATGGATTTGAAGTGAAAAATAAAAAAAAGAAAGCTAATATAAGGAATGAATCTTATTACTTTAAAGACTCCCTTACCTACGGTGTTATTTCGTCTAAAAATGTAAGTTTTAGAACAAGTTATAATACTTCCTTATTTTATCAACACGGGGCAAATTGTTTCCCGGACAAAAAAGATTACTTATATATATTAGCCTTGGGTAATTCCAAGGTGGCAAATAAATTATTATCATATATTGCACCGACCCTTACTTTTACAGTTGGTGATATAGCAAAATTACCAGTAATTCTTTCTGAAAATGATATACATAGTTATGTGAATAGAATTGTTGAGGAAAATATAACAATTGCTAAGAGGGATTGGGATTATTTTGAAACTTCTTGGTGTTTTCAGAAACATCCACTTTTAGTATTTAAGGATAATTTAAAAAAGATTAATGAATCATTTAATAAATGGGAAAATTTTTCACAAAAACAATTTATACAATTAAAGAATAATGAAGAAAAATTAAATGATCATTTTATAAAAATATATGGTTTACAAAGCGAAATAACATCAGAAATAGACGAAAAAGATATCACAATCCGCAAGGCAGAAAAAGAACGAGACATCAAATCTTTCATCTCTTATGCAGTTGGTTGCATGTTTGGGCGCTATTCATTAGATCAAGAAGGATTAGTATTTGCTGGTGGCGATTTCGATGAAGCTAAGTATAAAACGTTTAAAATAGACGCTGATAGCATTATTCCAATTACGGATGATGAGTATTTTGAACATGATATTGTAAGCCGTTTTATTGAGTTTGTTCGAGCTACATTTAGTGAAGAGACCCTAGAAGAAAATCTTGATTTTATTGCAGAGGCTTTAAATAAGAAAGAAAATGAGACATCTCGTCATTGTATTCGTCGTTATTTCTTAAAAGGCTTCTTTAAAGATCATGTGAAGACGTATCAAAAACTCCCTATTTACTGGTTATTTGATAGTGGTAAAAATGATGGGTTTAAGGCTCTTATTTATATGCACCGTTATAGTGAAAGTACTGTTGCAGAGGTGCGTACAGATTATCTTCATACACTACAGCGTAAATACGAAGCAGAAATTACACGTCTCGATCTGTTGCTTGAGTCAGATATAACAAAGAAAGACGAGGTACGTGTAAAGAAAGAAAAAGAAAAGTTACAAAAACAACTTCTTGAATGTCAACAATATGATCAAGTAATTGCCCATATTGCAAACCAAAAGGTTACGCTTGATTTAGATGAGGGTGTAAAAGTAAACTATGCGAAGTTCCAAAACGTTGAGCTTCCGCAAGGAGAAGGTAAAAAAACGCTTAAGGCTAATTTATTGGCAGAGATTTAATTTGTTATAATATATATAACTACAATAGATTCAGCGGTAACGCTGAATCTATTTCTTACTATTGAGAGTTGGTGAAGTATGAATACAAAAGAAATAAATCGTGTCCTACAAGATACGTTCAATAAAGAATTAACAGAAGGAAAGAAGCGTCATATTGTTTTTTGGTATGATGAGCCAGGCGAGTTTATCGAAGATATTGATGAGCTAAATTTAGAAGGTGTTCGTGTTTGGAAATTAACCTCGCATAATATGTTTGCTACTAAGTTAGAAGTAGAAAAAAATGATGTGCATTCAAACTTTTTAATTTATGCAAATATGGCTAAGCCTTCAGCAAGGGAAGATTGGTTACTTGATATTTATAAATATAGTCAAGAGTTTGCGACGGATAAAATGACTGTCATGATACGAGATTTAGGTATAACAAATGATGCCGCTTTGCGAGATGTGTTTAAGAAATATACGAAATTCTTTAATAGTAAAGAACGTTATGCGTTGTTTAAATCATTTTCAGTTCCAGAATATACAGAAGAGTACATTGATCTTACTGTATTAGCTTCTTTATGTAAATGTAGTATTGTGAATTTAGATGAAGTAATAAAGGCGTTATTTAGAGAACAACTAAAAGAAACAAATAAGTATTGGGAGAACATTCAAAAGTTTGGTGATGAAGAGACATTTTGGAGCCTTGTAGAGAAAACATACAGCTACAATTTACAAGATAAGTCAATTGATTCACTCCTTATTTTCTTTTTATTAACAAATGTTAGTGAAACATTGGGGGGAGATATACCAAAAACATGGCACCCATACATTTCAGCTATGCCAATGAATGCTATTGTATTCATGAATCAATTTATGAATCATAGTGCGGATGAAGTAATTTACAATGAGCTCGCAAATACGGTGGAAAAACAAGTGAAAGTGACGGAGCATCTACAAAGTAAAGAAATAAAAGATTATATAACGTCAGATACGTTCCGTTGTTTTGACACAAGCATTATTACCTATATTACAAAACAATTAATGGATGCAATTCATGATTACACGTCATATATAGAAATAATTGCGGCAAGAAGAAAGTTACATTGGTTTAGTGTATTCCGTAATGAGTACGAAGCACTGTATCAAGCGATTCAGTTATTTCAACAAATATATGAAATGGGTAATGCAATTACTGAATCACAGCCATTTGATTTATTTAAAGCATACGAGAGTAAATATCACAATATAGACACAGCATATAGAAAATTTTATGTAGCATTCGATCAGATTGAAGATAAAGATGGTTTTAGGGCACTTCGAGATAAAGTAGAAAACATATATACAAATGTATATATAAATGATTTAGCAATAAAATGGTCAGATGCGCTTGTGGGGGAACAAGAAAAATATTGGCCAATTGCAGGTCTAGAGTCACAACATACATTTTATCGATCATTTGTACAACCATTCGTTAATAAAGAGGAAAGAGTGTTTGTAATTATATCAGATGCACTCCGTTATGAAGCTGCAAAAGAGTTATCTAATGTTTTGAATTTAGAACGAAAAGCATCGACTGATATTGTCGCGATGCAAGGTGTTCTGCCTTCGTATACGGACTTAGGGATGGCGACACTACTTCCATATAAGTCAATCACTTTTAATGAAAATGCTGAAGTATATGTAAATGATTACAAAGCATCAAGTACAGAAAATAGAGCAACGATTCTTTCAAATCATTATAAAGATTCTACAGTTATTCAATATAAAGATTTAGCCGCAATGAATCGTCAACAATTTCGCGATGTCTTTTCTGGAAAAAAAGTAAGTTATATTTATCATAATGTAATTGATGCACGAGGTGATCATGCAGCAACAGAACATGAAGTGTTTCATGCGGTGGAACAAACATTGAAAGATATTCGTTCTTTAGTAAATCAGCTTATTAATACTGTTAGCGCATCTAATATCATTATTACGGCGGATCACGGATTTATTTATAATCGAGATACATTGCAAGCTAGTGATAAAGTGAAAAAAGATGTGCTGAATACAGATATTGAAAAACGACGATTTGTTATCTCTAGTGAATCCAATTCTATAGAAGGTACAATGAATTTTTCAATGGACTATGTGTTAGGTGAAGGTTCTGGAAAGTATGTAAAAGTGCCACGAGGGGCGAATCGTTTCGCTGTTCAAGGTACAGGAGCAAACTATGTACACGGTGGTGCAATGCTACAAGAAATAGTAGTGCCAGTAATTAAGTTTAAAAATGATCGTAGTAAGTCTAGTAAGAATGATGTGAGAAAGATTGAAGTGAAATTAACAAGTTTAACAAGAAAGATTACAAACAGTATTACATATCTGGAGTTCTTCCAAACGGAAAAAATTGAAGATAAGAAAACACCATTGCGCTTAAAGGTTTATTTCACTGATGAAGAGGGAAATCGAATTTCTAATGAAAATATTATTATCGCAGATAGTCAGTCTTCTAAGCCAGAGGATCGTACGTTTAAAGAAAAGTTTGTGCTAAAGAGCATGACTTATGATAAGACGAAGAAATATTATTTAGTGTTAGAGGATGAAGAAGAGGTTGTTGAAAATATTTATGAGAAATTAGCATTTACGATTGATATAGCCATTACAAATGATTTTGGTTTCTAAAAGAAATGTGGGGTTGAGTGGAGATGGAGGATTTAAATATAAAGTTAAACGCACATTTTGCAGGAAAAGTAGTACGTAAAGATTTAACAAAAAAAATTAAAGAAGGTGCGAATGTACCAGTATATGTACTTGAGTACTTGCTTGGTATGTATTGTGCAACGGACGATGAAAAGAGTATGAATGATGGCGTACAAATGGTCAAAAAGATTTTATCGGATAATTTCGTACGCCCAGATGAAGCAGAGAAAGTAAAGTCGAAAGTTAAGGAGCTTGGCAAGTATACGGTCATTGATAAAATTGGCGTAAAATTAAATGATAAAAAAGACATATATGAAGCAGAGTTTTCTAATCTTGGACTAAATGGGGTTCCGATTTCTTCACATTATGTAAAAGAATTTGATAAGCTCCTTGCAGGTGGTATATGGTGCATTGTAAAAATGGAATATTATTTTGATGAAGAATCAAAAGGTACAAGTCCATTTAGCATTGAGAGCGTTACACCAATTCAAATGCCTAATATGGATTTAGAAGAGATGTTTGAACAAAGAAGGCAATTTTCCAAAGAAGAATGGATCGATGTTCTTATTCGTTCAACTGGTATGGAACCAACTCAATTAGAAGACACAGTAAAGTGGCATTTGCTTGAAAGAATGGTACCACTCGTAGAGAATAATTATAATTTATGTGAACTTGGGCCGAGGGGGACAGGGAAATCACATATCTATAAAGAGATTTCACCTAATTCGATTCTAGTATCGGGTGGTCAAACAACGGTTGCGAATTTATTTTATAATATGTCGACTAGAAAAATAGGATTAGTTGGCATGTGGGATACGGTAGCATTTGATGAAGTTGCAGGAATTACATTTAAAGATAAAGATGGTATCCAGATTATGAAAGATTATATGGCTTCAGGTTCTTTTGCCCGAGGCCGTGAAGAAAAAAATGCTAGCGCTTCTATGGTTTTTGTAGGAAATATTAATCAAAGTGTAGATGTATTATTGAAAACCTCACACTTGTTTGACCCGTTCCCAGAAGCAATGGCATATGATTCGGCATTTTTCGATCGAATGCATTACTATTTACCTGGGTGGGAAATTCCTAAAATGAGGCCCGAGTTTTTCACAAATGAATATGGCTTCATAACAGATTATTTAGCAGAGTTTTTAAGAGAAATGCGAAAACGTTCTTTCTCAGATGCGATCGATAAATATTTTAGATTAGGAAATAATTTAAATCAACGAGATGTAATCGCAGTGCGTAAAACTGTTTCGGGTTTGATTAAGTTATTATATCCGAACGGTGAATATATAAAAGAAGATGTGGAAGAAGTACTACGTTACGCTCTAATAGGGCGCAGACGTGTGAAGGAACAATTAAAGAAAATTGGTGGCATGGAGTTTTATGATGTCAATTTCTCTTATATTGATAATGAATCAATGACTGAAGAGTTTGTATCGGTTCCAGAACAAGGTGGAGGAACTTTAATTCCAGAGGGGATGAACAAACCAGGGCATATTTATACAGTTGCTCGTGGAAAGACTGGAATGATTGGTACTTATAAATTGGAAACAGAAGTTGTGAGTGGTAATGGTAAGTTTGAAAAAACGGGATTAAATTCAGATAGAGATGCTAAAGAAAGTATAGATACCGCCTTTCGATTCTTTAAAGCAAATAATAAAAATATAAGTGGTACTATTAGTACAACAACAAAAGACTATTTAATGCATATTCAAGATATTCACGGAGTAGGATTAACTGGTGAGTTATCGCTTGCAGCATTTATCGCATTATGTTCAGGTGCATTGAATAAACCAGTACAAAGTCAAATGGTTGTATTAGGATCTATTAGTATAAGTGGAACAATTAATAAAGTAGAAGAATTAGCCAATGTATTACAAGTTTGTTTTGATTCAGGGGCGAAAAAAATACTTTTACCGATGGTATCGGCTGTAGATATACCAACCGTACCACCCGAATTGTTTGCTAAATTTCAAATAGGTTTTTATCAAAGTGCAGAAGATGCGGTGTTTAAAGCTTTAGGGGTAGAATAATATAAAAGGCAAATGGGGAAATTCCATTTGCCTTTTATATTATTAAATAGTAACAATGAAATAGATATTTATTTTGTGAATAAGTAGTTATATTAGATGTTATAGAAATGCTTATTGTTACCATCTATAACATGTGTACGGGGCTTTCAGAGGAAAAAGGGTACCAAATAGTGTCATTCCGACGTGGGAAGAATAAGGAGTTGATGTTGCTTTTTAAAACCTCACACTGAAAGACCTGACGAAAGAAGAGGTATTTGCCAGGATGATATTATTAAGAAGACGGCTGAGAGTGATATTTGGAAGAGAATGTTGAGGAAGCAAGATTAGGAGAGTTTTGGGGAAAGGGAGATCTTGAGGAAAGTAGTCAGGAGAATAGGAATTATTAAATCATACGGAATGACGTATGTTTTTTCTTTTATGCGTATATATAGTTTGATAAAATGGTAGTAATTGTAATTGTAATTGTAATTGTTTGTGAGGGTGAGGATGGTATACCTTTAATGATGATGAAATGTTAAAAAATATACAAGAGATAATGGAGAAAAGGGCGGTAATATGAGTAGTAATTTGCGTGAAGGTTTTTTAAGAGTAATGGATGAGTATTTAGAGGCGAAAAAGGGAGAGTTTACAAAGCACAATTTAGGGTCATTTGTTAGAAATGACATGAAAAAGTTTTTTGCTAATTTATCTTTTATAGACATGAATAAATATGTTGTAAAAGGTTCAGTTGGTCAAACGAAATGGGCGAATGTACCATGGTTTGCTATTATGAATCAAAAGATTACAAAGTCAACTCAAAGAGGTTACTACATTGTTTATTTATTTAGTGAAAATATGCAACGTTTGTATCTAACGATAGCACAAGGAGTGACTGATACCCCTAAAGAGGAAATAGAAATAATAAAACAAGAAATTCGACAGCATATAAATATGTCTTCAAAAGTAAAACGAGACGATAATATATTTCTAGGTACGAGCTCTTCAGCGAAAGATTACGCGAATTCAACTGTAGCATATATTGAGTATGATGCTAATAAAATACCAAGCGAAAAAGAGTTAGTAGAGGATCTAGAAGAAATGCTTCGCTATTATGAGGGGTTCATAGCTTATAAAGAGGAAGGAACGAAATATGAAATGATTTATGAGAGGAAAGAAGTGTATTTAGATCAACAATCCATTATCGATCATGTGTCTTCTTATATTCAAAGTAAAGGTTTCTATTATGAGAAAAAGGATCTTATTAATTTCTTCCTTTCATTAAAGACGAAGCCGTTTGTGATTTTATCAGGTATTTCAGGTACAGGGAAAACAAAAATTGTTCAGTGGTTTGCGGAGAGTTTAGGGGCTACGGAAGAGAATGGACAATTCACGCTTATTCCGGTGCGACCTGATTGGAGTGATAGTTCTGATTTACTTGGTTATGTGAATCTTCAAGGGGAGTTTCAAGAAAGACCGTTAATTAAGGTACTTGAAGCTGCAGATGCAAACCCAAATAGACCTTATTTTGTAGTGTTGGACGAGATGAACTTAGCTCGAGTGGAATACTATTTTAGTGACTTTTTAAGTGTAATTGAAAGTCGGAAATGGAAAGATGGAAAAATTGTTACGTCACCAGTTCTTCCAGAATCAATTACGAATAAGCATATTACAATTCCATCAAATGTATACATTATTGGAACTGTCAATATGGATGAAACGACACATCCCTTAAGTAAGAAAGTATTAGATCGTGCGAATACAATTGAGTTTAATACCGTTAACTTAGATTATTTTAATTTTGTAATGGATATAGAAGAGAAGGAAGCGGAAATTGCTTCAAATCGCTCTTTAGAAACTGAGTATCTGCATCTAAAGGAATGTTTTAAAGAAAACGAAGATCTTGTGAGAAATATATCGAACATTTTAATAGAAATAAATAAAATACTTGAATCAGTTGGAGCTCAAGTTGGATATCGTATACGAGATGAAATTTGTTTTTATATGGCATACAACGAGCAAGGGAAGTTATTGTCATTCGATGAAGCACTTGATTATCAAATATATCAAAAGATTTTACCGCGTCTTGCAGGGAGCGATGGAAGAACAGAAGAGGTATTAAAGCAGTTGTATGTATTATGTGCAAATGAAGAATATGATAGTGGCAATAATGACGCTTCATATGCTAAGTATCCTCGTTCAGCTAACAAACTGTCTCATATGTTAAGGAGGTTCGAGTATGATGGTTTCACCTCTTTCTGGATCTAATAATGAGATAGAACTAGTTAAGATTGAAACAGAGGAGCTATCATTGACGATTAAGGGAAATCCTTATCATGAAAAATATGAGAGTTTAAAAGAATATCAAGCTATGAACGCAGATGAAATGATGTATTTTCATGTAGATGGGAAGACGGAATCCGTTTCTGTATTTGATGCGAGATTGCAGAGGCTAGATGAATGGAACGAACATCCGCCAATCTTTTTTGAAAATAGGAGTTATCAACTTGTTGTTGTTCCGAAAAATAACAAGCAGCTTTCCTTTTATCATGAACATCCGGGGTTTCGAAAACAAGTTAGCTCTATTCAAATGGGGTCACTTCATGTGTTAATGGGGAACCTTTCATTTCCAAATGAAGTAGGAAATACAACGTTTGAAATTAAAGATGATCAAGATACTGTATTAACTGTTACATTTGAAGTTTTCCCGGCAAAGCTTGATTATAAGGATGATTACAGAGCCTTATTAGATGAAGTAAATGATGAAATTTATAATTTAGCATTTCATTTACTGAAGAGAACTTACTTAGGAGCATCTGCAATTTACGCTACCAATCCATCGAAGAGTGAGTTTTATCGTATTTTAAATGATTCCTTTGAGCGTTTTATGAAGTCGATCTCTCACATTAAAAGACAACCGCATCATAAGCTTATGACTAGGCATCAACTAGTACGAGGAGAAAAAATTCGTAAATTGGATTCTGTCGGAATGAACTATTTGCGAAAGCGACCACACTTGCTGCAAGGAGAAAACTATATACCGACTAAAGGGATTACAGCTTATAAGGAAGTGTCTTATGATACGTTAGAAAATCGATTTGTTAAATGGATGATTCAAAGAATCGTACATAAAATAGACGATCTACTTAAGGCGCTAGAGTCAAAATCTAGATATACACGTGGTGTAACGGATGAAGATTTACTAGAACGTGTAAAAAATATGAAGTCTCGAATGAAAAATGAATTGAACGATCCATTTTGGAGAGGAATCGGAAAATTAGATCGCTCAGTCTTTTCACTTGTTATTCAAATGGCAGCAGGCTATCGAGATGCGTATCAAATCTTCTTAATGCTATCGCGAGGTTTAACATTACGAGGACAATTTTTCAAAATGTCGGTAAAAGATGTTGCTAGATTATACGAATACTGGACGTATTTAAAGCTTGGACAAATTTTATCGAAAAAGTATATACCGCTCCATCAAGATGTTATTCAAGTTAAGCAAGATGGTTTATACGTAACGCTTGATGAAAGTAAAACCGCAAAAAGAACGTTCAAGCATCCAGTCACTGATGAAGTAATAGAACTGTATTTTCAGAAAAGAAACGGTAGACTGCCAACAGTGACACAAAAACCAGATACGATGCTCGCTATTGAGAAAAAGGGAAAGAACTATCAATATCAATACATTTTTGATGCAAAATACCGAATTGATTTTGCTGAAAGATCTCATTATAAAAAGAAGTATGGTACTCCTGGCCCAATGGAAGAAGATATTAATACAATGCACCGTTACAGAGATGCATTAGTTGTGGAGCAAGATGGACCTTTTGAGCGGACAGCTTACGGAGCGTACGTATTATTCCCATGGAATCAAGAGGAAGCGTACGAGAACCATCCATTTTATAAAAGTATAGAAAAAGTAAATATCGGTGGATTCCCGTTCTTACCAAACGCAACAAGACTAGTCGAACAATTTCTAGATCATCTCATTGAAAAAAGTCCAGAAGAAATTATAAAAGAAGGGATCCTTCCAAGAGGAACAAAAGAAGAATGGCACTCCTCGCTAGAAGAAAAAGTATTAGTGGGCAGCGTGAAAACTGAAGCCGACTATGAAGCATATAGAAAAGAAAGGTTATACCAGTTACCAGTCACACAGTTAAAACCAGGATGGCAAGAAGCGAAGTACATAGCATTATATGCACCGAAAAAATGGCATAGAGAAAAAGGTGGAATTCAATACGTCGCCAAAATCAAGCATATTCAAATGCAACAGAAGGATGATTATGTACATTTCGAACTAGAGCCATGGAAAAAACTAGACCATCTCATCCGCCCAGTAGGATATGGCATTCAAACATACACAATAACAACTATGCCGTTATTAAAAGAAGTACAAGAACTCCCAGAACTCTTCATGAAATCAAAGGAAGAAAGAACTCTTTGGAAAACGCTGCGTCGTTTTACGAAGCAAGTTAAGGTTGAGCTGGATCATAACAACTTAGATGAGGCTTCTACTATTAAGAGTTATTATGTGCAGGATGTTCAGATTTGGGTTGATTATGAGAATGAGGTTGTTATGGTGAGGAGAGATGGGGGAGTTAATGAAGTTCCTTTAGAGTTGGTTGTTGGGAGAGGTTCGGTGTTGTTTAGGGAAGTTTTAAAAGTGTTAAATGTTAGGGAATAGAGTTTAGATACAAAGGGGATTAAATAATGGATAAGAGACCAAATTTATTTTCACATGGAACAAGTGAGTTGTCGCAAGATGCTTTTATTTGTTGGTTAGCAGAGTGGGCGAACCCAACCTATAAAGAAACCGATGAATGCTTATATGAAGCCAGTATAGGTTTTATTAGAAGAATATATGATTTACATAAAAAGAACTTTCCAGCTTCTATTAAAGAAATTAAGGTTACGAAACAATTTAAAGGTTTAGATATACTTATTGAAGTTAACGGTAATCAGGCTATTTTAATTGAAGATAAAACATATACAAAAGAGCATTCTAATCAATTGAAGCGTTATTATGAAGAAGTGGTTAAATTAGAAAAATACAAAGAGAGCGACCTATTACCCATCTACTATAAAATAGGTAATCAAAGTGATTATTCAGCAGTGATTGATGCAAAGTATATGTTGTTTACAAGAAAACAAATGCTTGAATTTTCACAAGAAAATATAGATAGAGGCGTTCAAAATCAAATATTTTTAGATTACTATTTTTATTTAAGAGAAATAGAGCAAAAATATGATTCATATAAGACACTTCTGTTAAGCGAGTGGAAAAGTGAAGCTTGGGAAGGGTTTTATGAGGAACTAAAGCAACGTGGGATCAAAGGTCAATACGGGTATGTAGCTAATCCGAATGGTGGATTCTATGCCTTATGGTGGAATGAACGAGAGGATAATGATTGCAGGCAGTATTTGCAGTTAGAAGAAGGCCGATTATGTTTTAAGATATATGTTGCTGATAAGCATAGAAGAAAAGAACTTCGGGATAAGTGGAGTAAAGCGTTAATCGAGCGAAGTCATAATTATTCTTTCAATGTGGAGAAACCTAGATTTGGTAATGGGAGATATATGACGGTTGCTGTGGTGAGGGATTATAGAGTGGGTGATGGAAAAGGGAGAATTGATATTCCTGGAACGATGGGAGTTTTAGGTGAAGTGGAGGAATTATTAAAAATGGTGGATGTTCGATAGTAGATGCAATTATTAAATATATTGGATAAAGTGTATTGTTTGCTCTTCTTTTATTTGTAAATAACATGGATGTGAAATCTTAAATGATGACCTCCACCCTGTCAAAGTAAAGGTCTTATTTTACTCCTACATTAGTGATACCAGATTTTTTCTATACATTCCCCTTGCACCTTCCCCAACGTCACCCCCTAACCTAAAGAAGACAAATCAAAAGGGGGGACCAAACCACTCATGAAAACCACCAAAAAAGAAAAAAGAAACACCATCATCATGCTACTACTCTCAGCCGCAATAGGAATCTTTTCACCACTACTCATGTACATCACGCTAGCACGGAAAAATGAAGTGTACAAATATCATTGCCGAAAGGCGTTCAACTTTCATTTGTTAATCTTTCTTCTATTTAATATAAGTTCGCGTATTAGTGATGTTTTGTTTTGGATCATATTTGCCTTTGAGGTAGTTCAAGTGATCATTGTTGCGTGGAAAGTAATACGCGACGAGCCATATCGTTATTTCATTCGAATTCCGTTGTTTAAAGAAGATAAGTATATAGTGGAAGGAGAATAGGTGATGAAACAAGAAGTGGAGATAAGGGGAAAGCGAATTTTTGTTATGATCGTAGTATTGTTTATTGTGATTTATATTGTTTTACGAAGAAGAAAGTATGAGTACTTTTATGATGGTATTAGCGAGTATGAAAATCGTTATAGGGGGAATGCTCCCTTTTTATTACTTGTTGTAAGTTTATTTCAATATTGTAGGCAGAATGAGATGAGTTTTTCTCGCATGCTTCAGTACGGGAAAGAGAAGTTAGCGGAGTAGGTGATGATATGGTGTGGATGATTAGTGAGTTTGCAAGTGTTGGGGATGTTACGGTGCGGACGCTTCGTTATTATGACAAGATTAATTTATTAAAGCCAAGCGATTATACTGAAGGTGGACATCGGTTATATACGAAAGATGATTTGTATGTGCTGCAGCAAATTCAATCGTTTAAGCATCTCGGTTTTTCGCTTGGGGAAATTCAAAATATTATATTGCAGCGTGATATTGAAACTAAAGAATTTTTAAGACAAATGAATTTTCAAAGAGAGGTGCTTTTGGCAGAGCAAGAAAGGATTGCGAAGGTGCTTTCGCATATGGATGAGATGACGAAGAAGTTTCAAAAGGAAGAACGAGTGGATGTTGCTTTGTTTTCTTCTTTTCTTCAAACTTTCATATGGGAGAAAGGAAATAGAGAATGGTTAGAGGAACACATTTCAACGGATAGTGTTCGAGCGTTTTATAATAATAAGGAACTAAAAGAAAAGTTTGATCAGCGTTTTATGGATGTGATAGGGAAGCTGAAAAAGTATAAGAAAGAAGAGAAGGATCCAGGTCATCATGAAGTTCAAGCTGCCTTGAAGGAATTTTTCAATGTAATAGAAGAAGTAACGAATTATCTTGGTACACCTCAAAGTGATATAGAGGATATAATCCACAAATCAAACCTCCCACTATCCGAATTCCCAACCCTCTTCACAACCGAAGAAGAAAACTATATAAAAGAAGCAATGCAGCAGTTTAACCCCTAGTTAAACTGCTTTTCTATTATAATAGAAGAAAAAACAAACGGAGGAAAATCCCATGCCAACCTACAACAAACTAATCCGAAACAAAATCCCACAAATAATAAAAACCAACGGAAAAACCCCCACAACAAGAATCCTACCCGAAGCCGAATACATAAAAGAACTCTGCAAAAAAACAGAAGAAGAACTAACGGAATACATCGAAGCAAAAACAAAATCCGATAAACTCGAAGAACTATCCGACCTACTAGAACTAATAAACGCCCTAGCTGAACACGAAGGTACAACACTAGAAGAAATCAACAACATCCGTAAAAAGAAAGCAGAAGAACGAGGTAGTTTCTCAGATCGAGTCTTTCTAATTGAAGTAACCGATAACTAACCCCTCCTAAGCTCCTTACAAGCCCCTACCAAGTAATAAATCACTAAGAAAAAACATAACAAAACAAAAACACCAACAAACACCGTAGTAGGAGTCGAAAAAAATTTTGAAATAACACGCCAAAAACCCGGCCATCCTCCCATATATATTATGAAGAGGTTTTCACTTTTGAACGGAGACGGGAGGAGTTAGGATGGCGGTATACCGTACTGTGCAGGTTAATTTTTGGCAGGATGATTTTGTTTTGGATTTGACGCCGGAGGAGCGGTATTTTTATGTGTATTTGTTAACTTGTTCGAAGACGACGCAGTGTGGGATTTTTCCTTTTCCGAAGCGGTTAGCTGAGATGGAGACTGGTTATAATCGGGAGACTGTTGATAAGCTTTTGCAGCGCTTTGTTGATTATGGGAAGATTCTTTATGATGCGGAGACGCGGGAGTTATTCGTTTTGAATTGGCTTCGTTATAATCCTGTGACAAATACGAATGTGGAGAAGTGTGTGCTTCGTGAGCTTAAGGGTGTGAAGAATAAGGAGTTTGTACATATATTTCTTCAGAAGTGCGTAGAGGAGGAGCTGAATGTTCCGATGCTTTTAGCGCATTTCGGTATGCCGAGTGATTTGGCTGTGGATGATGTTGATTCAGTTTGTGAGGAGCCAGCGGAAGAAGAGGTTATAGAGGAAGAAACGGGAAGTCGCGTGTTTTCTTTTTATGAGCAGCATTTTGGGAGTTTATCTCCGCATACTGTGGAGGAACTGAGTGCGTGGATGGAAGATTTGTCAGAGGAGCTTGTGCTGAAGGCTCTTCAAATTGCGTTTGAGAATAATAAGCGGACGGTTGCTTATGTGAAGGGGATTTTGAGAGGGTGGCACGGGAAGGGATTTACGAAAGTGTGTGAGGTTGAGGCGGATACGGCGAGCTTTAGGAAGAAGGATTCATCTGTTAGTACGGGGGAGACGGAGGAGTTTTTGGCGAGGTGTGAGGAGTGGGAGAAGAATGCGCCGTCTGAGGAAGAGTTGCAGCGTTTTTTAGCGGAGCGCGGGTGGCGGCCATGAGTATTCAAAATGTGGAGGCGGAAAAGACGGTGTTAGGTTCTCTACTACTTGATGGAGAGCTTATTAAGGAGTGCCGTTTGACGGAGCAGTATTTTTCGATGCCGGTGCATAAATCTATATTTCAGTTAATGCGAAAAATGGAAGGAGAGGGGCAACCGATTGATCTTGTGACCTTCACTTCTAGGGTAGATCCGAATTTTTTGAAGGGGATCGGGGGAATGGAGTATTTTATAGGGTTAATGGATGGTGTGCCTACTACTAGCAACTTCTCGTATTATGAGGGGCTTGTTCGAGGTGCCTGGAAAATGTATCAGGCAGGTGTTCTCGGGCACAAGATGGGAGAGCGTCTTATTGCGGAGAAGAATGAGAAAATTATTGGTGAGACGATTACGGCACTTTGTGAGTTAGAGGAGAAGGACTGTGTATGTGAGTTTGATTTGAAGGATGCGTTAGTTGATTTATATGAGGAGCTTCATCAAGATGCGAAAGAGATTACTGGTATTGAGACTGGTTATACATCGCTAAATAAAATGACGTGCGGATTGCAGGAAGGTGATTTTGTCGTTCTTGGTGCGCGGCCTTCTATGGGGAAGACTGCGTTTGCGCTAAATGTTGGATTGCATGCGGCGAAGTCTGGAGCGGCGGTTGGATTGTTTTCATTAGAGATGAGTAGTAAGCAATTGTTAAAAAGGATGGCTTCTTGCGTAGGTGAAGTGTCAGGAGGCAGACTGAAAAATCCGAAGCACCGTTTTGCGATGGAAGACTGGGAAAGGGTGAGTAAGGCGTTTGCGGAGATTGGTGAGTTGCCACTTGAGATTTACGACAATGCAGGGGTTACGGTGCAAGATATTTGGATGCAAACTCGTAAGTTAAAGAGGAAGCACGGTGATAAAAAGATTTTAATTATTATAGATTACTTGCAGCTTATTACGGGTGACCCAAAGCATAAGGGCAATCGATTTCAAGAGATTAGTGAAATTTCTCGTAAGCTTAAGTTATTAGCACGTGAATTAAATGTTTGTGTAGTAGCATTGTCACAATTGTCTCGTTCTGTAGAGTCACGTCAAGATAAGCGCCCTCTTTTATCTGATTTAAGAGAGACGGGACAAATTGAGCAAGATGCGGATGTCATTATGCTTATGTATCGCGAAGATTATTACGATAAGGAAACGGTGCAGAAAGAGATGACAGAGATTCATGTGGCGAAGCATCGGAATGGGCCTGTGGGGAGTTTTAAATTGAGGTTTATGAAGGAGTTTGGGCGGTTTGTGGAGGGGGAGGAGTAGCGGGTAAGAAGCTTGTGTTAGGAAAAAAACTATGTATGGTTTTATATAATCCATGAAATTATCATTATTGTAAAATATCTCTCGAGTACTTAAAAAAGATAGTAACTAATTAGGACTATCTTTTTAAGTGTTTTTTATTTTAATGTAAATCAGATGGAATATGTATTGGATCTCTCTATCTGGAGTAAGCCGACTAAATATATTGATTTATTTTATCAAGAGCATCCAATAGTTTTCTGGAAATATCACACGTTTCCCTATTTTCTTTATCCTTTCGTAAGAGAGCTGTGTATAAAAACGTCTAATTATTATGATATAATATAATTTGAATATAATGATAAAGGGGATTGTTTATGTTTAGAGAAAAAACAAATTGGAAGTTAACTATTTTAAAACCGATAATTTACCCTATAATATTTGGTTTTCTAGCAATATTATTATACTTTGGGTTATTTGCTGACTTAGAAGGAATAAGTTCATTAATTGCTCAAGGATTTAATATGAATAATAATGCTGAAATAATAAAATCTACAAATTCCACTTTTGGTGCTATGCTTGTGGCGATGGCAACTATTTACTGGAATTTCACAAATAGTGAAGAAAAGGATAAAAGTAAGAGTATAAAAAAGAAAGTTATAAAGCTTCATATATTGAAAAGAAGGATTGATAAAGTTCAAAGAAATATTAAAGATATGGATAGCTTATTGTTAAATCAAAATTTAAACATTGAACTAAAACAAATATTTAAAAATAAACTTGAGGAAATAAAAAAGATGGAAGATGAGGTTATTGAAATAGTTGTTGAAATAGAGCATTTTGATTTGTACGAAAAAAGTAACTTGTTTTTTGAAGCTATTTATACTGAGAGATCTTTTGACACAAAGGACGAGTTGAAAGATTATTTACTTATGCTAGAGGAGAATTTAAAAGAATTAAAGGAAATAACAACTGGTAAATTAGTTTCTTATGTAAGTAAATAATAATATATGTGTTTGTTTTGTATTCATTTATATATTCTATTTAGGGTGTTTAGCTCTAGCAACTAGGTTATTTACAAATGTTATTGAACTGTTTGAAAATGAAAATTATGTCACTTTTATGATGAGAGATACTGATGGATTAGGCGGTATTATTAAATATGGAAGTATATAAGTTATATACGCAGCTATTATTCCCCTATTGTTAATGAAGATAATAACGGAAATTGTAAGAAAAATAAATTTAAAATCTGAAAATAGAAATGTCACATTAAATGTTTAAAAAAGACACCACTGGGTGTCTTTTTTATTTAGATGTAGAAAATAAAAAATTCCCCGAGGCATGTTCATCTATCTAAAAAACACCTACTCCACATACCCCTTAAAATCCACCTCAGCAATCAACATACGTACTAATATAAGTGTCGCGCCTAAAATTCTTCGATTCTTTCAATATACTCCTTATTTCCCCATAAAGAAAGATCGTCTCTCTGCAGTGATCCATTGCTCCAAATCATCTTGGCTACGTCGGACAAGTCGATTTACTAAAACATCATGCCATACATAATCCTCTAATAAGTATATATGAACGGGGTCATCTGTATAAAAAGCAATATTACGCTCTTCAATTGATGGTCCATAAATCATCTCTTTAGAATCTATCGATAAAATAAACCAATGTTCTGTAGACAGGGTTTCTGTATAAGGTGTGATACGATGAGCTTCTAGATTTTTAATTGGATTTTCAACATGTAAGGTAATACCTTGTACTGTAACTTTATCAGCTACTTCAGCTAGATCCTCTTTTAACGCTTCATACATTTCATCCCACATTGAAATGACAATACGTTGTTCTGCTTTTTTTATTAATGTCTGACAATAGCTAATGATTGTTTTTTTGTCTTTTAAAGTAATTACTCGATTATCCGTTTTTTCCTCGGAAGTTTCGAGTTTTTTTAATGAATCACTAATTCCTTCATAAGTAGACTGCCATTCAGATTGAGCCTTTTGTAAAAAGATTTCAACAGGTAGAGGTGAATAGCGAGTGGTGTCACTTATTTCTTCCTTCATGACAATTCCTTTTTCTACAAGGTTACCTAAAATCTCATAAATTCGTGCTCTTGGGACACCTGAATCCTTACTCACTTGGTAGGCTGTGACAGGTCCCTGTTTAACAAGAGATACATAAGATTTAGCTTCATATTCATTAAAACCCATTTTTTTAAGCTGTTGCACTATGTAGTCCACTTTTTCGTCCTCCGATGTTTGCTTTTATCCTGCTTTAACGGGCAGTAAGACCCCCACCTCAAAATTCAGCGGAAGCGAAGAAGTTAGGTGGGGGATCAACTGCCCGTAAAAGCCCGACTGGTTCAATTAATAATCAGTGTGGGATGAACAAAACCCTCCACTGATTAAAGTTTCACTTTATATTTCAACGTTACAATAACTCTTTACATTTAGCAAATTGATAGTTACTATTACGATAGTGACTAAAAGGGAGGCTACTAGTATGGATTTGTATTTAGACCCATCTATATTAATTATTTTGATTGTTTTTGGGTTTGTGGCTGCATTTATTGATTCAGTTGTAGGCGGTGGTGGACTCATTGCCTTACCAGCTTTATTATTTACAGGGCTGAATCCAACAAGTGCAGTAGCCACGAATAAATTAGCATCAACAATGGGGAGTGCAACTAGTAATATTGTGTTTTATCGTTCTGGTAATCTTAATTTGAAATCGGCTTTAAAATTATTTCCAATCACTTTCATAGGTTCCATAATAGGGGCATGGACCGTTCATTTAATGAACCCAGAAGTACTGAAGCCATTGATGTTGGTAATGCTTGGTACAGTCGCTATTTATACGATATTTAAAAAGGATTGGGGAAGTATTTCTACTAATAAAAAATTGTCTGGTCGACACGTCATTATTTTTACCTTTTTTATTTTTGCTATTGGTTTTTATGATGGATTTTTAGGACCTGGCACAGGTTCGTTTTTAATGTTTGCACTTTTATTTATTGGGTATGATTTTTTAAAAGCCGCAGGTAATGCGAAGTTTCTTAATTTAGGAAGTAATGTTGGTGCATTGTTGATATTTATGTATGTGGGGCAAGTAAACTATGCGTATGGTTTTATAATGGGAATTGCTCAAATTGCTGGAGGAATTGTCGGCTCCAAGTTTGCTATAAAAAAAGGAAGCGGGTATGTTCGTGCCCTTTTCATTACAGTAACTTGTTTATTGTTAGCGAAAAATTTGTATGACTATGTGCAGTAAGTAATGTAGAAAAGGTTAACTATGCAGGCTACATAAATATAATAATTCCTTGTAACATATTTTAGATGCTACCTTATTCGAAGGTAGCATCTAAAACAATTAAGGTAAGAGGGTGAAAATAATACAAATGAATATTTTCGGGGGTATGTTTATGTACTTTAGCGAAATAACTATTCCATATTCTTCTTATAATTAACCCGCAACAACCCCTTAAAATCCACCTCAGCAATTAACACACTTACTAATATAAGTGTCGCCCCTAAATATCCTTTTCCGGTAAGTGTTTCACCTGTGAAAACGAAAGCAAAGCCTGCGGAAAAGACAGGTTCTAATGAAAAGATAAGTCCGGTATGTGTAGGCGTAGTGTATTGCTGGGCAATAACTTGCACGATGAATGCGACTGCTGTGCAGAATATGCTTAAGGCTAATATAATTAGCCATGAGTTGATCGTGCTAGGAAGCTTTGGTGTTTCTATAATGAATGAAAAAATAAGACTAAATAGGCCGACAAAACCTAGTTGTATGACCCCAAGCGCAATGGAATTCACATGTTTCGTTACGCTGCCAGTAATGATGACGTGAATCGCATAAAATAAGGCAGATAGTATGCAAAATATATCGCCGGTACCAATTTTGAATTCACTAGTTAATGTTAATAAGCCGATTCCGATTATCGTTAACACAATTCCTAATATAACTTTCTTTTCAGGAATGTGTTTTAAAAATATTGCTGATAATATCGGAATGAAAATGACTGTGAGACATAGTAAGAAACCAGCATTAGAAACGCTTGTATATTTAGTCCCAAAAGTCGCAAAAATGTAAACGATAAATAACACAGAAGCTAGTATAAATGCATATTTTACAGTTTTAAAATCAACCTTGAATAAATGTTTGTAAAATATTAAACCTGATAAAAGAAAAGCAATAATAAATCGTAATGCGATTAAATTGTATTCTTCTATGTCACCAAGTCCAACCTTTGTAAGTAAGATGGATGCACCCCAAAAGAATGTAACCAGTAGTAGCATTAAATCCGCTTTTAATTGTATTTTCATTTCAATTTCCTCGTTATGTATAATTTTTAATCTCATACCCCTATCCCTATCGTTTATTTTAATATTAATTCTGAAAATTTTAAATAAAAATTTATCGACGTTTTATTCCATCAAAAAAAGGCTGTTTATCAATTTAGCCAAGAAGACTCCTTCCTCAAGGAGCGTGAAGGACGTAGTCCAGCGAGTAGGTGGGAGATGAATTGGCTTCGAACAAGAGATGACAGGAAGTCATCTTAATTGTTCGACATATGTAAAGTGTTACCGGACAATTTGTCATAATCACTTCACTATCAATCGAATGTACGTTTGGTATATAATAGACATATATCGAAATGGAGGTGAAACGAAGGATGATCAATAAAGCGTATAAATTTCGTATCTATCCAAATAAAGCACAAGCGATCCTGATCAATAAAACGATTGGTTGTTCTCGTTTTGTATTCAATCACTTCCTATCTCTATGGGATAATGCATACAAAGAAACAGGAAAAGGTTTGACATATGGTACATGCTCTGCCAAACTTCCTGCCATGAAGAAAGAGTTTGTTTGGCTAAAAGAAGTGGATAGTATTGCTATTCAATCGTCTGTTCGCAACCTTGCGGATGCTTACACACGCTTTTTTAAAAAACAAAACAGTGCCCCGCGTTTCAAATCTAAAAAGAACAACGTACAATCTTATACCACAAAACAAACAAATGAAAACATTGCTGTTGTGGGAAACAAAATGAAATTGCCGAAACTAGGTCTTGTTCGATTTGCCAAAAGTCGTGAAGTAAAGGGACGTATTTTAAATGCTACGGTTAGACGGAACCCTTCTGGTAGATACTTTGTGTCATTGTTAGTTGAAACAGAAGTGCAAGAACTTCCGAAAACACATTCTTATATTGGAATGGATGTAGGATTAAAAGATTTCGCCATTTTGTCAGATGGAACAACCTATAAAAACCCTAAATTTTTTCGCTCATTGGAAGAGAAGTTGGCAAAAGCACAGCGTGTTCTTTCTAGAAGAATGAAAGGATCTTCTCGCTGGAATAAACAACGAGTAAGGGTAGCTAGAATTCATGAATACATAGCTAATGCTAGAAAAGATTACTTGGACAAAATCTCAACTGAAATCATCAAAAACCACGATGTTATCGGTATAGAAGATTTGCAAGTATCGAATATGTTAAAAAATCATAAGTTAGCAAAAGCGATTAGTGAAGTATCTTGGTCACAATTTAGAACGTTGCTAGAATACAAGGCGAAATGGTATGGAAAACAAGTCATTCCGGTATCCAAAACATTTGCTTCAAGCCAATTATGTTCTTGTTGTGGGTATCAAAATAAAGACGTTAAGAATCTAAAGCTTCGTGAATGGGATTGTCCTGAGTGCAATAGTCATCACGACAGAGATATTAACGCAAGTATCAATCTTAAAAATGAAGCTTTAAGGCTTCTAACCGTAGGAACTACGGGGATAGCCTAATGAATTAGAAGCCACTAGGCTTCTGTACTTAGGAATCTCCCACTTCAAACAATCCGTAAGGACGTTAAGTGGTGAGTAGTTCAAAAAACAGCCTTTATGTATTTGAAAATCCGAACCTTAGCTAGTAATGAGTATACATATTCACCAACCCATGGCATATTAGGGTTGTAATGTGGTATTTTGATATCGTAAAAGTATGGTCCATTATGGGCAAAAAAACATTGAGTTGCACTACACCGATGATAAGTAATTAAAGGTTACGTAGAATCTCCAACCCTTTTCTTGTTAAATGAATCCCTGCTCTACCTCTTTTTATTTCCAGATACCCTTTCATTTTCAGGAAGTTCAATCGGTGTCTAACCTGTGCCTCAGTTAATTTCATTTCGACTTCTTGGCTCTTTTCAGAAATAATTCTTCTTCCGATTGTTTTTCCTTTTTCTTCATAATTCATGATGAGGGTAAGGATGAAAAGTGATTCTTGATCAAGAGCGTTTGAACTTGAAGAAAAGGGTGTTATACCCTCGGCCTGATCACTATCTGTTTTCCTATGTGGAGGCTTTTGAAAGTAATGTTGATTAGGTAAATCATTTTTTGTTATTTGGTTTCCGGTACGGACAGCAAGCATGTAATCTATCGTATTTTTAAGTTCTCTTACATTTCCGTACCATGGATATCCTTGCAGTTCTTCAATTAATTCTTGTTCGATTTTAACTTTAGGGTCCGATAGTGCAACAAAATGTTTAGCCAATAATTCAATGTCATTTCGGCGCGCCCTTAATTCGGGAAGGTGTATAAAGAGTACTTTAAGCCGATGGTATAAGTCTTCTCTAAACACATTTTCTTGAATCATTTTCAGTAGATCCTTATTGGTTGCTGCAATAATCCGGACGTCTATCGGGATAATTTGGCTTCCGCCAACACGCATAATCTCTTTTTCCTGCAATACTCGAAGGAGTCGTGCTTGAAGTTTCAGGCTAATATCTCCAATCTCATCTAAAAAAATAGTGCCACCATTTGCTTGTTCAAATAATCCCATTTTCCCGCCTTTTTTTGCTCCAGTAAACGCTCCGTCTTCATAACCAAATAATTCACTCTCGACTAAATCATCCGATAAAGCACTAAAGTTAACAGCAAGAAAAGGACCACTATTTCGCTGGGAAGCATTATGAATAGCACTTGCAAACAACTCTTTTCCGGTACCACTTTCACCCTCAATTAATACAGTTAGATCAGTCTTAGCTAACCTTTTTGCAATTTGTTTCGTGTCTTGGATCGTAGAGCTAATGCCAACGATATTATGAAAATTGTATTTTGCTACATAACCTTTTTTGACAAATTCTTTTCTCAATTTACGTTCAAACCCAATGGTCTTAAGGGCATTTCTAAAAGTAACAATAATCGATTGATCATTTATATGTAGACGTTCCACTATTACATCCAAGCCGTTTACAACAAATATTCCGCTTTCTTGTTGCTTATTTGAAAGGATGAAGTTTACTAAATCAATATTATCAATAATGGCATCAATCGGATGACCAATAGCGTTTTTACTTTTTATTTTCAACATGCTTTCCAGGAATTCATTAAAGACAACAATTCTTCCTGTATAATCAATAGCTAGTATGCCATCACCAACACCATCAATAACTTGATGAAGTTGTCGATGAGCTTTAGCTAAATTCTTTGTTAAGTCTACTATTTTTCGATAGTATCTCTCAGAAACGTGGTTACCTGATTCCTCCATTAAATGAAATCGATCTAGAATGGACATGATTGTAGTAATATCTATTAATCTATGACCGATATTAATTACTTTTTCTACAAAGTCAGGGATAATTTCAAGTTCGCCAGGTGTGATTGCAAGCTTGATCATTTGTATATTCGTTTTTCCAGGATAGTATGGGAAATATTCAATGTGGTTCAACCCCAATTGACGCATCGTTTCAATTGATTCGTATACTGTTTCATGATTATCATTCACATATAGGGCTTGTGTTCCTTCCGGTAAAAATAAAAGCTGGTCCACGTTTTCGTAATTTAATGTTCGTTTTGCTATTATTACTTCGCAGTTTTCCCCGATAAAGTCTTTCACCGTTTCTATCGTAAATGTATTAGGTAACACAATTAATGTAGAATGAAATACTTTTGGAATACTTTCTTCTACAGAAAAACTTTCGATATCTATGAGATCACCTACCATCTCCGTTAGTTGTTGATGTAGGGCTTTTCGTGTTTCTTTTAAAACGGTGATCAATACAATGTGGTTAGTTTCAAATTTGTTCATAGAGCACCTCTTTAGTTGAATGGAATTGGTCTAAAGTTGGTTATTAATTGGTTATTATGTAACCAATTAATAACCAATTATAATACATTTCAACATAGTAAACACCGATAAAGTGACAAAATATTTAAATATGTGTAAATAATCGTTTAAATTTTAATGTTGGCATGATATTTGCTTATATCAATGGTGTGTAAAGAAATAATGAAATGAGTAGAGTCGTAATTTACATATTTAATTCTTTACCACTTGTTAGAAAAGGGAGGTTAAGAGTATACAATTTCAGCAGAGAAAGACAACGAAACCATTTAAATTATGAGGTGAGAGAAAATGAAACCACTAATTGGTGTTACTGGGTATTATATTGATCATAGTGAAATAGGGAAGGAGGGCTTACGAGGGCTACCAGGTCAAGATATGGCTATCTTTTCTTATGACTACATCCGTTCACTTCAACGAGCAGGTGCAACAGTTGTTCTACTTCCAATTGAGGAAGTTGATCAAATTGAGTCCACACTTAATCAATTAGATGGATTGTTATTAGCTGGTGGCGCGGACATCAATCCAATTTATTACGGTGATACTCCAAAATCGTATATAGGTACTGTAGAGGAAGAACGAGATAATTTTGAATTAAATTTGGCAAAGCAGGCTTTAGAAAAAGATATTCCTATTCTAGGAATTTGCCGAGGATTACAGGTGTTAAATGTTGCAGCTGGTGGATCTCTTTATCAAGACTTAGAGCAAGAGATGGGGCCAGAATATTTCCATGTTCGAGAACAGTTCCGTAAATGGCAAGGCTCTCATTCTGTAGATCTTCTGGAAGAGGGAAAAATTTATGAGGCTATTGGCCAAAAATCTTTAATGGTTAATTCTTTTCACCATCAAGCAGTGAAAACATTAGGGAAAGATTTTGAGGCGAGCGCATGGTCCTTTGATGGTGTAATAGAGGCTATTGAATCTAAGGCTCATCGTTATGTAGCAGCGGTTCAATGGCATCCAGAAATGATGTCGGAAAGGGATGTCTTGCAGCAACGTTTATTTAACCAATTTGTAAATGAAATTAGTAAAAAGGTAGTTAAATCATAGCGTGTTATAAATAAAAGAATTAGTGGATAGCTTGGTACGTCATGGTAGTGGGGAAACCAGACTGCCGGCTGCCCGCAAAAGTAATAATCATTGGGGGATGAACGAACCCCCCACTGATTAAAGTTTCACTTTATCCCGCATTAACGGGCAGTAAGACCCCCACCTCAAAATTCAGCGGAAGCAAAGAAGTTAGGTGAGGGATCAACTGCCCGTAAAAGCCCGATTGGTTCAACTAATAATCATTGGGGGAAGAACAAAACCCCCCAATGATTAAAGTTTCACTTTATTGCAAAGGGGATTGGTATATGAGTCAAGTATCAGAAAAGGCAGTTTCATTCGAGCCAGAAGAAAAAAAGGAAAAAAAAGAATGGAAAATAAACGTATTTGCAATGTTACTTGTCTTGTTAGTTATTGCGGCTGTTATTACACATATATTGCCGGCCGGAAAATATGAACAGATTGAAAAAAATGGGTATACAACAGTAGATCCAAATTCATTTAAATGGATTGCATCAACGCCACTTGGATTCTTTGATACGGTAAAATCTATTCCTACAGGGATGGTAGAAGCTGCTAATATTATCTTTTTTATTCTTATTATCGGAGGTTTTTTTGGTGTATTAAAGGCATCAGGCACAGTTGAGGCTCTTGTTTCAACGATGGCAAAAAAACTCGCTAACCGTGAAAAGTTAATGATTCCTATTATCATGCTGTTCTTTGCACTTGGCGGGTCATTAATGGGAATGGCTGAGGAAGCTTTAGTGTATGTACCTCTATTCATCCCGCTAGCTCTTGCGGTTGGATTTGATACGATAACAGGAACCGCGATGGTACTAGTGGGAGCGTCCGTCGGATTTACAACGGCAATTATGAATCCGTTTACAGTTGGGCTTGCGCAAGGGATAGCGGGTCTTCCTATGTATTCGGGGATGGGATTTCGCCTCGTTTTATTCGTAGTCATATATGTAATTGCGGTTACATTCGTCTATCGTCATGCTATGAAAGTAAAGAGGGATCCTGCAAGCGGAATTTACGGAAAATTCGATACAAATGAGCAAGACAGCCTATTAACAGCGAAAGTAGAGTTAACAAAAAGACATAAATGGATATTAACGGCCTTTTTAATCAATTATATCATTCTTGTATTTGGTGTTATTAAGTACGAGTGGTATATAAAAGAAATTGCAGCCTTATTTATTATTTTAACTATAATAATTGCAATCCTTGGCAAGATATCTCTTGATGATACAGTAGAATCTTTTACACAAGGATCGGCATCTTTAATCGGCGGCGCTTTAATCATTGGTGTATCACGTGCTATTTTAGTCGTATTGAATCAAGGGCATATTATAGACCCATTACTTTATCAAGTATCGGAAGAAATGAAACATGTGTCTCCTTTTTTAAGTGTTGTTGGAATGTACAACTTCCAAGTAGCGATTCATTTTATTTTAGCATCAGGTAGTGGCCATGCGATGTTGACAATGCCTATCATGGCGCCACTTGCAGATTTATTGGACATTACACGCCAAACAGCAGTATTATCCTTTTCATTCGCGGATGGTATTGGAAATATTATTTTTCCAACAGGTGGTACGCTAATGGCTGGATTAGCAATTGCAGGAATTTCATGGACAAGGTGGGCAAGGTGGATTCTTCCTTTAATTCTAATTGAATACTCAATCGGTTTAATAGCAGTTATAATTGCTCATCTTATTGGTTATGGTCCGTCTTAATAAAAGGTGGATATGCTTTCAATTATTGAAAGTTAGAATTTGAAGAAGATTGGTATGTAGTATGTACAAAAAAACGCCTATTTCATATAGGCGTTTTTTATATGGTGAAGTTATTCCTCTTCAAACTGAAAAATATCTCGGTTAATAAGTTGGTGGAGATACCTATCCATTTCAGCAGCGGAAACTTTTCTTTCATTTTTAAACCACCATGCGCTTAATGAGGTGATTGCCCCTGAATAAAATTCAATGATTAAATCATTTGGCATCGTATGATTTTTACAAAGTTGATTTAACGCTTCTATTTCTTGTTTTCTCGTTTCGTGACTTAAATATTGTGCACGGCTAATAAATTGTTCGTCAGACATTTGCGTCTCTAATATTTTACCGATTTCTTCATGGTGTAGAAATTGTTCCATTACTTGAAATGGTTTGCTTAATCGATCTGAAACTGGTATTTCAGCAATCATCTTGCCGTATCGTTTAAATCCAAAGGCTAATAAAGCATCTTTATCTTCAAAGTGTTTATAAAAAGTTGTTCGGTGTACCAGCGCGCGATCACATATTTGGTTAATTGTGATGGTACTATATTTCTGTTTTGATTGCGTCATTAATTCAAATAAGGAATCCCATAGTAATTTATGTGTACGTCTAATACGTAAATCAAGTTGTTTTTCATTATCGTTCATCTACAATTCTCCTTTTTTGTAGATTAAATATACAGTGGCTGAAAATTGATTCTCCCTTTTTAATCTACATATGTATATTATATTACATGTGTTCAGGTATATTTAAAGTTTTTTAAGTAAGAAACAGGAGGAGAATTTGCAAATGAATACGACAACTAACAGCCCTGCAAGTGGCAAAGTTGATACTTCTAATATGAAACATACCCCCATTTTAATTGCATTACTTTTAGGGGCAATGGTTGCGTTATTAAACGAAACGTTACTTGGTAATGCGTTAACAGTATTAATGAAAGAATTCGACGTAACAGCTTCAACGATTCAATGGCTTTCTACAGCATACATGTTGGTGGTTGGGGTTTTAGTCCCAATTACAGCGTTACTTCAGCAATGGCTTACAACGAGACAGATGTTTTTGATCGCTATGGTAACGTTTTTAGCTGGTACATTAATTGCGGGATTTGCACCGACGTTTTCTGTTTTATTAATTGGCCGTATCGTCCAAGCGATAGCGACCGGGTTAATTTCACCGTTATTAATGAATACGATTTTAATTATTTGTCCGCCTGAAAAACGTGGTGCCACAATGGGATTAATCGCACTTGTGATGATGGCAGCTCCAGCAATTGGTCCTACATTATCTGGAGTAATCGTCGACTCATTAAATTGGCGCTGGTTATTCTATATCGTTATTCCTATCGTAATCATTTCAATTATGATTGGGATGAAGTACATTCAAAATGTTTCAGAGTTAACAAGACCAAAAGTAGATTATCCATCTATCCTTTTATCGACATTAGGATTTGGCGGGCTTGTATATAGCTTTAGTGCATCAGGTGACTTAGGCTGGTCCGATACGAAAGTGTATGGCACTTTAATTGTTGGGCTTATCTCATTATGTATTTTTATCGTGCGACAATTAAAAATTGAGAATCCAATTTTAGAGTTACGCGCATTTAAAGTTCCGATGTTTACATTATCAGTTGGATTAATTGTCATTGTGATGATGTCATTATTTTCAACGATGACTTTATTACCGATGTTCTTGCAAACAGTTTTACTCGTTACAGCTTTTAAATCAGGAATTATCATGCTTCCGGGAAGTATTATTAGCGCCATAATGGGACCAATTGCAGGTAAACTATTTGATAAATTTAGTCCGAAAGTTATTATCGTTCCCGGCATTGTGTTAGTAGGGGTTGCAATGTTCTTATTTAAAGGCATTACGCCTGACACATCAATGGTACAAATTATTGTCATGCATAGCGTATTAATGGTTGGACTCATGTTTGTCATGACAGCACAAACATACGGTTTAAATCAATTAACACCAGATTTATATCCGCACGGAACAGCACTGTTTAATACACTGCAGCAAGTAGCTGGCGCAATTGGTACGGCTATCTTTATTTCAAAAATGTCTTCAGGAACAGCTAAGTATATGGAAAGCTCCGCAAACCCAATGGACCCAGTAGAGAAGTTAAACGGTTTAACGTCAGGGTTCCAAGGTGCATTTACACTTGGATTAATCTTTATCGTTGTTGCATTTATCGTATCGCTATTCTTAAAAGAAGAGAAGAAGGGAGTAGAAGTAACGGGGGTTTTACAGAACGAAAATTAAGGTTTATATAAAAAGACATCTTTACGATTAAAGATGTCTTTTTATATTTCTTTCGTAACATCATACCTTAGCAACTCTCCCTGATCATAAAACCTCTCAAAAATAAGCCCCATTACATAGAAGAATACTAGACCGAAACAAATATGAATAAGTGTAAAAGTAGCTCCAAATGAGGAAAATTCATACACGAGAATTGGTAATTTCGCAGTTGTCCAAACGCCTAAGAAAAATACGATGTACCGAATGCTTGCACCTTTTTTTAATAGTAGTGCTGCGATTGGAAAGGCGACGTAGAGGGGACCAGCTGCAATGCCTCCTAATAATAGAGAAAATAAGATTCCGTATATACCTGATTTTTCACCCATATATTTCATGAGCGTTTCTTTTTTTACCCACTGATCAAGTAACCCTACAAATAGTAAGACAGGGGGGAGGAGGAACAGCATATCTAAAATGCTATTCCCTGTTAGTTGTAATGCGCTCCATCCTAAAGATTGATTTATGAAAGTTAATACAAAGAGCCCGAGTAGTAAGACGAAAAAGAAGCGATATCTTTTTAGTTCTTTCATACCATCACCACCCAAATAATATAGGAGAATAGGAGTGACATGAGTAATGCAGATGCATTACGTGCGTAAGCAAAGCTTCGTCCGAATATCTTTTGTTCCATGGGCAAGGTTGTAATTCCTACTGACATGAATGTAGACATAAGTGCCGCAACTTGAGGGAGGCCTGCACCGTGTTGGACTAACGTATGACCAAGAGGAAATACGACGAAGCTTGGAATAAGTGCAATGGATCCGAGTATTGCTGAATAAATAATACCTAACAATCCGGACTGTTCTCCAATGATAGAAGAGATAAAGGACGGCGTTAATATAGAAAGTGATAAGCCAACGAAAAGCATGATGGAAAGCATTGCAGGGAGAAGGTTGCGAAACATTTTCCACGACTTCATTAGAGCATCTTTCGTTTTCTTGCGGTCCTTCATAAAAGAAATCCCCGTAAGAATAATGGCTAAAGTATAAAGAATCACACCGTTAATCATGATCGGATTCCTTTAAGTCTTTATATTTATCTAAGAAAAAGGATAAGTTCTTCATTTTTTCTTCAATATCCATTTGAAAATCTGCCAATTGTTCCTTTCCAGCAGACGTAATTTTGTACATCTTTCTCGGTTTGTCTTGATGATCTGTGCTTACGTAAGATTCAATTGCACCTTCGTTTTCTAATTTTTTTAGTGTGCGATATAAAATGGCGCTATCGATTGGATTGACGGGAAGTTCTTCCTCGCACTTTTGCAGTAATTGCCCGCCGTAGTTATCGCCCTCAGCTAAAAATAACAAAAGAAATGCGCCTGTATGTCTTCCTGTATGTTTCATGGCTATACCTCCTAGAATGAATTAGAATTTATACTGTTAATGACAGTATACTGTTATTAACAGTATAAGGTGCATGAAATGCTATGTCAATTTGAAAATGTGCAATCTCGAGATAGGGGCTGTACATCCAAAAACACAAAAAAAGACACTCTCAAGAGTGCCTTCCTTTAGCAGCCGAATCCGCCGCCCCAACAGCTAGCGCCAACGATGATTAATAAGATAAAGAGTACAACAAGTAAAGCGAATCCGCCGCCGAAACCGCAGCCTCCACCACAACTACCGCCATAGCCCATATTAACTCCTCCTTCCATAAAGACCATTAATTAATGGATTTAATTCACTTTATGTTTTTACGGATAATCTTGAGCAGGTCCTTTTGAAAAATAAAGGTGCTTAGATTTTATAAGAGTTGACGACCGTATTTTTGTCACGGGTACTCTGCTGATGACATATTGTATTTTATTCTGTGTATTGGGGGAAGGAGGATCTTTATGGCCAATTCTGAAATGATTTTACGATTACTTACGGATTTAAAGATTGAACAGCAAGCTTTAAAAGAACAGCTGGAGAAAATGCAAACAGCTGTGAATACTCTTGAAGAAAAATCAGCGATTGTGGAAGAAAAACCAAAGACTATTGAAGAAAAACCAGCTGTTGCTGCTGCAAAGCAAAGAGCTCATTCTGGACACCCAACATCTTTTCGTGCTTGGAGAGCATCTGCTCAAAGGAATTCATAAAAATATAAGAAAAGAAGACATCTAGTAAGATGTCTTCTTTTGCTTGTACAATCCAAATGATTAAGAAGGTATATCCATATTGCTTTAAAACTAAGAAGAAAATAACGATTGTCGACTCCTTTTTTAGTATAGCATGTAATAATAAATATTTTTATGTAATATTGCATATATATAGATTATATAATGTTAATCTTGTATATTTTAGTTGTCTGTTATTTGTTTTAATTCATTTACTTATATTATTTTTTGAGTGCCCCAGTGATGGGGCCTTTTTTTACAATTGTTTTAAAGTGGAAACCCCCTCAAGGATAAGAGAGGGGTTCCATAACTAGGGAAATGGTTATTAGTGTTTAATAAGATGAAGCTCAGGATATTGCTTCTGAATTTCTTCTAAATGATTTTCGTTTATCCCTTTTAAAGTTTGATCGAAAAAGCTAGTTACTAGTTTATTAATGAGTTTATAATTTGCGGCTACATCTTCACCGGGTTCATTAATAATACGTGAAAATGCGGCTAAATCTGTAAAACTATTATGATTTGCTTTTGGAATTACAACTGTGTACGCGCCAGGTTTTTCAATGGTTTTATTTCTTAAATAGGATATTTCAAACAATTCATTTTGGATTCCACCTGTCTTTTGATTCTCAGCTTCTTTCATATACTGAATGGTAGCTTCAGCATTCATCAACATGAATGGTTTTTGAGGGCCGTATTTGGGCATTGGATCTCCATATAATCCGCCGTCCATATCAATTGCAGCTTTAATACGAGTATCCTTTATTAACATTTGCGCGGCAGTTGCTCCTCCATAAGAGTGACCTAACATGCCGATTTTGTCATCGTCAATTAAATTTGCAATGGCTGTAAAGTTTTTATCAAAATTGCCTTTTATTACTTCGTTTAAAACAAAAGTAGTATCCTGTTCCCAATTTCGAACCATGTTATTTAAAGCGTTAGGTGTAAATTCAATTGGTACGGAATCTATACGTTTTCCATTAGGGAAAATTGTTGTTGCTGCGTATCCTGTGAAATTAAGAGCGATTACTACATAACCTTGGCTAGCTAATTCTTCTAACTGGAATGTATTTTGTTGTCCGTATAATTCCATCCCATGGCCGAATAAAAGAAGGGGGGATTTTTCCTTAATTTGAAGCGGTTTAGCATCTTGATAAGAATGTGTTTTTGTCAGCCCTAAATGTGTCGTTACGATATACGGAGCACCTTTTGTTACACCCAGTTGTTCAGCGAGGGCGTCTATGTTCTCAAAGTAGGCAGAAGGTTTCCCAGATCCTTTTTTGGCAGGATAGTACACTTGTATCATTAGTTCACGATTTCCGTGACTACTGGGTACAATGGTTTCTTTTCGATTTGTATCAATTAAATGAAAAGCTTTCGTTCCTACTGTATATTTTCCTGTAGGCTCTGGGAGTGTTATGATTGGAAAAAGCAAGGGTAGCGTAAACATTGCGATAGCAGTTACGATAATTCCTAACCCTTTTAAAATTTTCATCACTAACTTTTTAGAAACAGCTGTAGTTTTTGGTTTCAAAAAAACTTGTAATGTTAAAACGAACAATAAGAAATAGGCAGGGATCATACGCCAGTTTGCGCAAATTAATACGATGGTTGCTAACAAGAATATGTAATTTATTATTAAGATGAATCCATTCTTTTTCGTCAAACCACGCTTGATAAAGATAAGTTGGATGCTAGACAAAAGTAATACAGCAACAAAAATGATTTCTAACATTTTCAGTTTTTAGCTCCTTTCCTAATCATATAAATGTAGATTGCTAAATTGATAATCTATAATCTTATCGGTTATATAACCGTCATTGATAATTGTATGCATGTAAGTAAGTTTAGAATGTTTTCAGATGACATATTAAGAAAAAAGTACTCATACGAGTACCTTTTTCTTAAACCGTGCCCCATAAATGATAAACCATACCGATAACAAAAAATGCAAGTCCTACAAATAAAACGATTAAAGCAAGTATTCCATTTTTATTATGTTCCATACAGTCAGCTCCTTTTTAGTTATATACAAAAAAGCCTTTAGTCGTAATTATGGCTAAAGGCTTTGATCTTCATACTTTGTATTTTATAAAAAAGTTGTACTTCTGTATTAATTTGGAATATGATTGTTTAAAGAGTAGGTGATGAGTACATGCAGGAAACAAAACAATTCCCGCTTATATCTGGAAATCTCTCATTAGATTTAGTGAATACAGAGTTAGTTAGGCGTGGACAACGTTATGATTTATTAATAACAGATGAAGATGTATTAGAATGGCTACATGTAATAAAGGTTAATTTGCCTTTTTGGAATGAAAAAACACTTATAGAAATTCAAGAGCGCATGAATCAAGTTACATCTAGCATATTAGAGACAAGAGAGGTACTGAGAAAACAGTTTGAGGCAATTGCTGATCAGCACGAAATTTCTAATGATTTTATTACGTATTTAGAAAAACAAATTGAGAAGGCACCATTTACATATAAAGTCATGGAACAACGTCTAGTACCTGTCCCAGTTGGAGAAATTGAGGATGTACTCGTATCGATAATTGCATTTGATGCTTTAACCTTAATAACAGAAAATAAGCTTATTTCTCTTAAAAGGTGTTCAAATCCCGACTGTGTTTTATTATTTATAGATAAAAGTGGAAAACGAAAATGGTGTTCTATGAAAATATGTGGGAACCGGAAAAAGGTAGCAAAATTCCAGGATCGAAGATGTGAAGAAGTTTAGGGGATCAACTGATAGCAGTTGATCTTTTTTTATGTATTTTTTAAACTAACCTCTAAAATTAATATTGACCGGTTATTTTATTCGGAATATAATTGTTGGTAAATAAAGGAGGAGAACGATGGGTAATATAACAGCAGCTAAGCAGAAAGAGGCTCCACCAATAAGTGGACGATATTTTGCAAAAATGAAAGGGAAAGGTAGAAGTCCATTACAAGTAAACATAAAGGACTCTTTGACGGGACTATTAGGGGGATTTTTAACAATTCTTACCTTAACATATTTAACGAGTATAACTTCTACAGAATTGTTAATGGCTCCATTTGGGGCGAGTTGTGTATTAGCGTTTGGAGTTTGGAATGCACCGCTATCTCAGCCGCGTAATATTATTGGAGGACATTTGATTTCAACTTTCATTGGTCTATCAATATATCATTTGTTTGGGAATGAATATTGGACGATAGCTTTAGCAGTTGGGATGTCGATTGCTATTATGATGTTAACAAGAACAACACATCCTCCGGCAGGGGCCGATCCAATTATCGTTATTTTAGGGGCATACAGTTGGAGTTATTTAGTAACACCAGTTTTAGTTGGTTCTCTTGTTATTGTAGTTATTGCTTTATTTATTAATAATATGAGTAGTAAAAGGAGTTATCCAACTTTTTGGATATAATTAATAAGGTGAAAAACAATTTGAGTAAGTATCCCGTTTTTTACTATGTCTTCATTTCATATACTTTTTAGTTTACAAAGAAAAGACACCCATATAAGAGTGTCTTTTCCGATAGTTTGTTTAGCAGAAGCAAGCAGCTCCAACGATGATTAATAAAATGAATAACACAACTAATAATGCAAAGCCTCCAGCGAAGCCACAGCCTCCACAACTACCACCAAAGCCCATAACAGTTCCTCCTTTAGATAAGAGGGGAAGAAACAAGAGGTCACTCATGTGTTTTAACGGATTCCATTTATTTTATGTTTTGACGCATGAACATGAGCAGGTCCTTTTGGAAATAAAAAAGACACCTTAAGGTGCCTTCTGTTCAAAGTAATTTAATTAATATTCGCTAGCGTAAAATTCTTTTATAAAAGAGATAATTTCTATGAAAATAAATAAAAAAGACACTTTCAAGTGTCTTTTTTATTTTAGTTATGCGCGTTGCTTAATAAGACGCTAGTTCCTCAGTATAAATATGAGTAACTATGTAGGGTGATTTCATTATAACATTTTAACCAGTAATGGGTCTATATGGAATTTTTGTAATGATTATGTTTATTTATTCAGAATGATAGATGTAGTGAAAGATAAATGCTACCTGCAGCAATTGTAAAATATAATGATGTTTGCTTTGTAAAAAAATATTCAATAATTTATTATTGCAACCGCTTACTTTTTGTGTATAATGAAGGTAAGTTAATAAGTAAAAGGATTGTTACTGTTCGGCAGGCAAAACCTAAATTGATCTAGAGGCTACGGGTGTAGTGTGGCTTTTGGAATCAGTTTAGGTTTTTTTATTACCCTTTTGTGACTTTAAGAAGAAGAAGGCGGAACAATATGAGAATCCATAAAATCTTAAATAACAATGTTGTTTGTACGATGAAGGATAATGAGACAGAAGTTGTACTTATGGGCAGAGGTTTGGGATTTCAGAAAAAAGTCGGCGATACGATTGATGAATCTAAGATAGAAAAGACCTTTGTGCTAGAAACAAGGGAATTATCAGAGAAACTCGCTAGGTTGCTAACTGAAATTCCTGTAGAAAATTTAGAGATTACAGAGAGAATTATTCAGTTTGCTAAGAAAGTTTTGCCGGGAACTTTAAGTGATTATATTTATCTTACATTAACGGATCACTTAAGTTTCGCCTTAACTCGGCATACAGAAGGAATGGATCTCAAAAATACTTTGCTTTGGGAGATTAAGAGGTTCTATCAGAAAGAGTTTGAAATTGGTCTACAAGCTTTGAACATCATTGAAGAAGAGACTGGGTTTAGACTTTCTGAAGATGAAGCAGGGTCAATTGCTTTGCATCTTGTTAATGCGCAGCAAGGTGAGCCAGCAATGCAACAAACGGTAGTGATGACGAAAATCGTCCAAGATATTTTAAATGTTGTAAAGTACCACTATAAGATGAACTTAGATGAGAATTCATTTAATTATAGTCGGTTTGTAACGCATTTACGATATTTTGCGCAGCGTTTAATGCAGAAGGAATTGCATTCGGCAGAGGATGATTTTTTATACGAGCAAGTGAAAAGTAAGTATGAAGAGGCATATTGTTGTACAGAAAAAATTGAAGCATACTTACGAAAAGCACATAATAGTCATCTTTCAAAAGATGAAAAGGTGTACTTGACGTTGCACATTCATCGTGTAACGAAACGCAATGAATTCTGTAATTGAATAAACGGGATTGTTACTGTTTGGCAGGCAAAACCTAAATTGACTTGTAATGGAGTGATTCGTATGTATCGCACCGTTATGGTTAGTTTAGGTTTTTTCTTTTATAAAAATAATAAAGGGATGATTGTAGGGAGGGAAAGTTACTATGAAGTATGAACAATTAGCAAAAGACATACTGAAACATGTTGGCGGGAGAGAAAATATAAATAGCGTTGTACATTGTATAACGCGCTTACGATTCCAGTTAAAAGATGAGGGGAAAGCAAATACGGAAGTACTGAAAGGTATGGAAGATATTGTGACTGTAATGAAAAGCGGCGGACAATATCAAGTTGTAATTGGTAACCATGTATCCGACGTGTATAAAGCGGTTATTGCTGCTGGAGGGTTTCAAGAAACAGAGGAAGAAGACGCGGGCGAGAAGAAAAAGAGTAGTCTTATAGATATTCTTTCTAGCATTTTCACTCCTATCTTAGGAGTGTTAGCTGCAACAGGGATGATTAAAGGGCTTAATGCGCTATTTGTAGCGTTAGGCTGGTTAAGTACGAAGTCAGGAACGTATCAAATATTAAATGCAGTTGGCGATTCGTTATTTTATTTCTTCCCAATCTTCTTAGGATATACAGCAAGTAAGAAATTTGGAGGATCACCATTCATCGGTATGGCGATTGGAGGAGCGTTAGTTTATCCGGCTTTATCAGGTTTAAAAGCAACTGAGCCATTATATACGTTATTTGCAGGAACGATGTTTGAATCACCAATTCATATTACGTTTTTAGGAATACCAGTTATTTTAATGAACTACGCATCATCTGTTATTCCAATTATTCTTGCTGCTTATTTTGGAGCGAGAGTTGAACAGTCTTTAAAGAAAGTGATTCCGGATGTTGTGAAAACATTTGTACTACCATTCTTAACGTTACTAATCGTTGTCCCAGTTACATTTCTCGTTATTGGCCCAATTGCGACGTGGGCAGGACAGTTTTTAGGACAGGCGACGCTTTGGGTTTATAATGCAAGCCCATTAGTAGCGGGTGCTTTACTAGGTTCTTTCTGGCAAGTACTTGTTATATTTGGCCTCCATTGGGGCGTTGTTCCAATTGGTTATAACAATTTAGCAGTACACGGCATCGATCCGATACTAGCGCTTATATTTGCTGCTTCATTTGCCCAAATAGGTGCTGTACTTGGCGTTTGGGTGAAAACGAAAGATCAGAAATTAAAAACACTTAGTATTCCAGCTTTTATTTCAGGTATTTTCGGTGTTACAGAGCCAGCGATTTATGGTATTACACTTCCCCTTAAAAAGCCGTTTATTATGAGCTGTATTGCTGGGGGAGTTGGCGGCGCAATACTTGGCGTATTTGGTACACAAGCTTATATGACAGGTGGACTTGGCATATTTACGCTTCCGACATTTATTAGTCCGAAAGATGGGATTACAGCTGGATTTTGGGGCGCAATTGTTTCGATGGTTGTTTCTTTACTAGTCGGTTTTATTCTGACTTACTTATTCGGTTTTACGAAAAAGAAAACATCTACAGAAAAAGAGGAAACAAGTAATAAAATTGCTGCATCAAGCGATGATGAAGTAATATTTAGTCCTTTCCATGGCGCCGTTATGCCGCTTCAAAATATTGACGATGCTGCATTTGCATCAGGTGCGTTAGGTGAAGGAGTTGCGATTGAGCCTTCAGAAGGAAAGTTGTTTTCACCAGTTTCAGGTACGATTTCTGCGCTGTTTCCGACGAATCATGCGGTAGGAATTACGGCAGATTCAGGTGCTGAAATTTTAATCCATATTGGGATGGATACTGTGAAATTAAATGGCGAATTTTTCTCCTCTCATATTGAACAAGGAGCGAGAGTAGAAAAAGGGCAATTACTTATTGAGTTTCATATAGCTGAAATTCAAAAGGCGGGTTATATTGTGACAACACCAGTTGTTGTTACAAATTACGATAAATATAGCATCAAAAAAACTGAAATAGAAAAGATTCAAGCAGGAGATTCTTTACTAGAGTTAGGAGTTAAATAGTAGTTATATTTCATACTGGTTCACACGAAGAATGGTATTGTTTGAGAATCGTAATACCTTTCCTCGTTAAATCTTATATAAAGGAGTTTTTCTATATGTCTAAAGTTATTTTTCCTAAAGGATTTTTATGGGGTGGAGCGATTGCTGCCAATCAAGTTGAAGGCGCATATGTAGAAGACGGAAAAGGATTAACGACGGTTGATCTATTACCAACTGGTGAAAAACGTTGGGACATTATGAAAGGAAATATTCATTCCTTTACACCGGTAGAAGGAGAGTTTTATCCGTCACATGAAGCAATTGATTTTTATCATCGTTATAAAGAAGATATTGCTTTATTTGCAGAGATGGGATTTAAAGCATTACGTGTATCTATTGCGTGGACACGTATTTTCCCAAATGGTGATGATGAAAAGCCAAATGAGGCTGGGTTACAGTTTTATGATAATTTGTTTGATGAACTGTTAAAGCATGACATTGAACCAGTCGTTACGATGGCTCACTTTGATGTACCTGTTCATTTGGTGGAAAAGTATGGAAGTTGGAGAAGTAGAAAGCTTGTAAACTTCTTTGAGGCGTATGCAAAAACGATTTTTAATAGATATAAAGATAAAGTGAAATATTGGATGACATTTAACGAAATTAATATGCTTTTACATTTACCTTTCATGGGAGCAGGATTAGCGTTTAAAGAAGGGGATAATAAAAAACAAATTCAGTATCAAGCAGCGCATCACCAACTCGTCGCGAGTGCGTTAGCTGTAAAAGCATGTCATGAAATCATTCCAGATGCAAAAATCGGTTGTATGCTTGCTGCTGGTGCAACGTATCCATATACGTGTAATCCAGACGACGTTTTTCGTGCGATGGAACAAGATCGTGAATCATTTTTCTTCATTGATGTACAAGCAAGAGGCGCATATCCTGGATACGCAAAACGCTTCTTTACAGATAATAATGTAACAATTGAAATGGAAAAAGAAGACGAGGCAATTTTAAAAAAGCATACAGTTGATTATATTGGTTTTAGTTATTATGCAAGCCGAGCAACAAGTACCGATCCAGAAGTATTAAAAAGCATAACGAGCGGAAATGTATTCGGTTCTGTTGAAAATCCATATCTTGAAAAATCAGAGTGGGGATGGACGATTGATCCGAAAGGCTTCCGTATTACAGCGAACCAACTGTACGATCGTTACCAAAAACCTTTATTTGTTGTTGAAAATGGTCTCGGTGCAATCGATCAATTAAATGGTGAAGACGAAGTGAATGATGAATACCGTATTGATTACTTACAAAAACATATGATTGAAATGTCCGAAGCCATCCAAGATGGAGTAGATATTATCGGATACACAAGCTGGGGCCCGATTGACCTTGTAAGTGCTTCTACTGGAGAAATGAAAAAACGTTACGGATATATATATGTTGATAAAGATAATGAAGGAAAAGGTTCATTAAAAAGATCGAAGAAGAAAAGCTTCGATTGGTATAAGGAAGTAATTAAGACGAATGGTGAGAGCTTGGAGTCTTAAGGATGAAAGGAAGACATCTTAATGGATGTCTTCTTTTTTCGTTGTGAATAAAGTGCGGAGCTAGATTTCCCTTTACACAAACATAACGGTATAATATAGTTAAGTTAAGTGAACTTAACTATTGGATAAAACAAAATAACAGCATGGAGGAAGAGTGCTATGACTAGAACGTATAAAGAAATAATTAATGAAATGAACCGAGCCTATAATGAATTCTACATTTTACTATTTCAGGAGTTGAAAGATGAGTACGGTCTTACAGGACAGCAAGAGAGTATGTTATTTCATATTCATTTAAATGAAAACACGACAGCAAATCATATTGCGACTACTTTTAATATATCGAAAAGCGCTGTGAGCCAAGTTTTATCGAAATTGGAAAAGCAGAAGATGATTTCAAAACAAGTAAATCCTAATAATAAAAGGGAGTATTTCCTTACACTTGGTCCAAACGGTAGTAAGTATATGGAGCAGTTGTCTGAGTTAGATGATGTATTAATTGAGAAGTATTTTTCAAAAATCGATATCGGTGCTTTAGAACAAATGACGGATACGTTAAAGAAAATAAATAAAGTGATATTGGAAGAAAAACAGAAGGATCTTGATTGTAATGAGTAAGAACTTAGATGAGGTAATGAGTAGAAAGGAGGAGAAGCGTGTGATGAGTTACATACCAAATATGATTACGATAGCAAACTTTGTATGTGGGCTTCTCGCTATTCACGCTGTTTTCGTTCACGATATGTATGGTGCAGCTATGTTCATTATTACAGGTATGGTATTTGATCTGTTTGATGGCATGGTTGCTCGGAAACTAGATGCTGTTTCGGAAATTGGCGGAGAGTTAGACTCATTTGCAGATTTAGTTACCTTTGGCGTGGCACCGTCTATTCTTGCATATAGTGTCGCGTTAAAAGATTTGCAGTCTATTGGGATGATATGTGCGCTTGCTTATAGTATTTGCGGAATGCTGCGGCTTGCGAGATTTAACACACAACAAAGCAAACTCCCGACATTTATCGGCATGCCCATTCCATTCGCGGCGATGTGTCTTCTTATTCTATGCTTTTTAAATAATCCAGTTTCCGTGGCGTTTGGCACATGCGTACTCGCTTATTTAATGGTGAGTAAAATCAAATTCCCTCATTTTAAAAAAGATATATCGGAAAGCTTGAAGTCCGAAAGATGGAATTAAAGAGAAAGGTAAGGAGCAGAACATGATTCGTATGGCATTAAGATCATTCAACATACAAATATATTGTTTGCTAGGCGTAATGTTATTGGGATGGTTGATGACACCTTTTTCAGCCCAGTTCGTAGGGATAAGCATTGGCCTTTTAGTAAGTATGTACTGCGCCTGGATTTTAGGAAGGCGTATTGAAAAGTTCGGAGATAGCATTGTAAAAAAAGAAAAAGCACCGATGCTCGGAATGATGAATCGGTTCGCAGCCGCAATACTCGGTGCGATTATTATGTATGAAATTGAACACCGTGATTACATGTGGACATTTGCTGCTGGAATTATGGCTGGGTATTTCTTGATTATTGTTAATTTGGGGTATTACAGTATGAGGGATGCGAAGGAATAGATTAGTATACTTTAAATTAGAAATTAACATCCGCCTCAAGCATAGAAAGATATACTTGAGGCGGATTATTAACACTTACAATAAAATCACTACAATTCCCCAAAATAAAACAATGAAAGCAAGTGCTCCATTTTGGGTATGTTCTATAAAACTAGCTCTTCTTATTTTTTATTTTTTTAAACATAAATTTGTAAATTAACCATGTGATAATTATTACTACAGGTGTAATTAATGCACCGTTAAACATTTTTTTTGATATGTATAACATATTTAAAATTAATAAAGAAATTATTGTAATGATCATATTATATTTTGAAAAGGTTTCTACAAATTTAGAATGTGCAAATAACTTTTTGTATATAAAGTAAAAGATTACAAAAAGGATTGTTGTTACTAAACTAAAAACACTAATTTGAAGATAAAATATAACTATTAAATTTGTTACTGCTATTATCATTAACCAAAAAATTACAAAAAAATTAGATAAAACTTCTACACTTACTAATAGAGCTCCTAGCGTTGCAATAAAAGCAGCAATTTTATTTGAGGAATCATCTTTGTTATTAGAAGAATTTTGTCTATTCATGAATAAAAATCAGCTCCAATTTAATTTCAACGATTGTTAAGTAATTGATTTATTTTTTGCTCAAACAGGATATCATTGAGATTCGTTAATGATAATGTTCCATCATTTTGTTCATCTTGAGAAAACAACCATTGTTTTCCTTTGGTTTCAATAATAAAGAAGCCATTATCAGAAGTGATTTCTTTATTATCTTTTGTTTCAAGTTTTATTACGCTATATATATTTTTTGTTGTTTTTAGGTCTTGTATGAATTCTTCTGCAGATTTTATATCAAAATCATGAGCAGTTAAAATTTTAATACTTTCTTGAGAGGGTAGTGTTATTAGTTTTTCAATGTTGTTTATTAAGTCAGTAGATATTGATCCATACTTTTTATTTTGCAAATGATCTTCTTTAATTGTAAGTTGTAAAAGAGTCTTTGATTCTACATATAATTGCTCATTGTTTATTTTTTGTAATTGATGGGTAATACCATTTAAACTTTGATATCCAATAATTGTTTTATCACTAAAATAGATATTTCCAGTTGTTGTTGTTGTGTTTTCAATATTAATTTTTTGTAATAGAAGCACGGTGGACGGATTGTTAATTATATTAAGCCATTGTTTTAAATCTGGTTGTATATCAATTTCTTCTTTATGTTGATCATATGTAATTAGATTCCTTGTTAAAAGTGAATGTGATACTGTCGAAACAATTATTTCTAATTCTTTTTCTGTAAGTTCATTTTCAAGATGTAAAATATCTTGGCGTAGATCAGTAAAAATTTGTTGTGATTGTTCTTGTGCACTTTTAAATTTATTTGCTGTTTCTTCTAATAGCTCAGGTGTTACTAAAATTTTCAACTTTCTTTATCCCCTTAAATAAGATAGCTGTGTATATGAAAAAAATTCCATATAGAAATGATTATCTATTTTATATTATCAGAATTTCGTTTTATGTGGAATTGTATTATATGGTTGTTAGGCTTTTTTAACTAGGCGCATACAAAAAAACAAGATGGGAACCTAGAGTCCCACCTTGTTTTATCACTAATTACCCACTCCAAATCCTCTACCTTAAGCAAATTGAGCGAAACATCTTTCATATCTAAAGAAGTTAGAAGGGTACCAACTTTTACGAATGGAACTTGTGATCCTTCAAGCTCACATAAACGGCGAATGTGGTTTGCGAAAATGTATTGTTCCATTAATGGCGTTGTGCCGAGTCCGTTAATGAGGATGGCTAAGTTGTCACCTTTTCTACAGTGATAAATGCTTTTTAGTTTATTCATTAGTTCGATTGCTAATATTTCAGAAGAGGAAAGTGCTTTTTTACGGTAACCTTTTCACCGTGGATGCCGACGCCATAAAATACTTCATCGTCGTTTTTAAAAGAAAGGGAAGTAGCTATTTAGCAATCCCTTAATTAACATAATTCCTTAATAGTTTCTTTAGCAACTTCATTAGAAGCATCCAACTCTAAAATTTTATTACAAATTTCAATAGCCTTTTTATCAGAAATTAATTTGTCTGGTACGGAATGCAAAAAGAGTAATTGTAATAAACTATCCACATTTTCTTCGTTTGTTAACTCCACCGATCTTGTAGCATGATACAAAGCAGAATGATATGCTCCGTCTATATGACATAAAGGATTTACTAGTAAATCAAAGGCAAGGTCATGTAAATCACTTGATTCGTCTTTCATTAATAAATAATTTATAAAACTATAGTTCGTAATACTACTATTTTCATAAGCAACATATAGCATTTCTTCTGAGAAGTCCTCAATGCTGTTGCTTTTAAATAATGTTTCAGCTTCTTCGAAAGCGGCCGAAGTGATTAGATTTTCTAGCTTTTTTAACATTATGTATTCACCCACGCATCACGAATTCGTAGTTCACCAAGTACCTTTTCATTCACGCTAATTGTTTTCCACTAGTTAGACTTTCACATGATTATATATACTGCATTGATGAAAATACTACAAGGGTTGCATGTAAAGATTTAAGAAAAATTTTATGTTTACCCCACTTTTTATTTTAAAAGTTTTCCCTATCCTATAAAGTGAAACTTTAATCAGTGGGGGGGTTCTTCATCCCCACTGATTATTAGTTGAACCAATCGGGCTTTTACGGGCAGTTGACCCTCCACCTAACTCCTTTGCTTTCGCTGAATTTTGAGGTGGGGGTCTTACTGCCCGTTAATGCGGGATAAATAACAAAGTCATAGATGAAAATGTAAAGTTAGGGGATTCTACATGCATACAGAAGTTTTGATGAGTTATTTGTATACGTATTTTTTTACAATTATGTTTTGCATTGTATTTCAAATTGGATGTTATTTTAAAGCGAAAAGAACTATATCTATTCGGCATTTTCTATGGGTATATGTTTTTCTGTTCTATCTTTCGCTAGTGTATAAGGTGACACAAATCGCGACTGTATGGGATATAAGTAGATATGAAACGTGGATTCGCGTCAGTCAAATTAACTTGACTCTATTTGATACGGCAGGTAGTACGACGTATCTTTTGAACATTGTACTGTTTATGCCGTTAGGTTTTTTATTACCGACCATTTGGCCGCAATTTAGAAAAATGAAAAATACCGTATGCGCGGGATTCTTTTTTTCATTGGCAATTGAGTTAAATCAATTACTAAATAATAGAATTACAGATATTGATGATTTATTTACGAACACCCTCGGGGCGATTATTGGGTATGTATTATATAGCGTTTTATTTAAAATGATATGTAAAAGAGAGGAAAAAAAGCTTGATAATAACTCTTCTCTAGTTATAAAATACGAGGCTATTTTTTGTTTAGTGTGTTCCTTTGTAGGTGCGATGTTAATTTATCATCCAGCTTTATTTGGAAGACCTGTCATCATTCAGTGAGGTGATTATGCCCTTGTGCAATCTCGTTTATAAAATGATTCTAGTTCTCCACGCTCAAACACGGTAAAATGCGAATGATTCATCCCTTTTTCTAACTTAATAGATGCAGTTTATGTATTACATGATAGGCAGGTGTAAATGTGTTACATGTTCAATTATCTCAATACGTACTAAAAGAGTCTAAACCAGCTCTTCATACAGATGAAAAACGAGTGTATATGTTAAAAGATGAAGGGTTATCACCGTATCCTATTTATTTAAATCACCCTATTATAATAGGAGTGGGAACGAATTGGAATCAGCATACTGGATTCGAAGAAATCATTAAAGGATTTATGGGTACACATAACAAATCTCCTATGTATATGTTATTTGAAACTTATTTGTGTAGAGACTTTATTGAAGATTTTTTAGAAGAGAATACATTTCATTTTGAGCTGATTTTTACTAATAAGAAAAGGGATACGAACTTTTTTAAAGTGTTAATTACCAATAGTGATGATATCACTACACTTATGAAGTATTTCTTCCAATCAGCACAAGATTCTCTCTATACGTTATTAAGCTATTCAGCAGACTGTAAGATTATCAGTAATCGTACTGGTGAGATTGAAATAAAGGCTGACAGTTTCTATCCAAGCTTTTCATTTATGTATGATGCGCAAGAATTATTTATTATTGGTGGAGAAGAAAAATGGTCAGATATCCATTATATAAAAAGATTTTTCCATCTTGAGCAGATTACAGCTGAGCTAACTATTGATTTAAGAAAATGAGAGATGAGAAGGAATAGATGAGAAAACCCTCAAGTATAGAACGATATACTTGAGGGCTTTTATGCATGAAGAAGGGCCTTATATCATATATTTTATTCTTCGTTCAATGTAAGTTTCATCCTAATTCCATTTATAAAAACAATGTGTTGAATAGATAATGAAAGAAGGCTTTTCTATGTTTTCCTAGAATGAACAGTAATGTATAATCTAATTCCTTCATGTAATAAGGAGGCAGTAAAATTTGAACAGGAAAATTTGGTTTGTATTTACTTGTTTTGCTTTTTTAGTAGCTGGCTATGTTGTTGTCCAATATTTTATTATGGATGGATTTCAAACAGGGCTTGTAAAAGCGAAGCTTATGTTTGGATCTAAATTAAGTGAGTTCTGGTACAGTATGTTATTTATACATATTACAACTAGTATAGTAGCATTAGTAATTGGTCCTTTTACATTATCCACTAAATTTAGAGAAAGGAATATCAACCGCCATCGAATAGTTGGGAGAATCTATATGGTTGGTATATTATTAGGAGGCGTTTCTGGACTATATCTATCCTTTTATGCTACGGGAGGATTGGTAGCGAAGCTAGGTTTCGGTTTGTTATCTGTATTTTGGCTAACATCAGCATATCAAGCATTACATAGAGTTAAGAATAAAAAAATGAAAGATCATCGGAATTGGATGATTAGAAATTATTCTTTAACCTTTGCGGCAGTTACATTAAGAATTTGGCTACCGTTGTTTATCGTTCTATTTGGAATAGAGCAGTTTGAACTTAGTTATGCTATTATTGCTTGGTTAGCGTGGGTACCCAATTTAATTGTTGCAGAACTATTCATAAGAAAAAGACTTAATAAAGGAAAATACCAAGGAAATGAGGATTTACATTTTTAATGTGAATTTGCTGTCATGTTGAGGGCAGATGTCTTCAGTAATTGAATTTTTTTAATAGCTGAATTTCGTACAAAAATAGGATGGCCAATTGAAGCCATCCTATTTCCATTTGTATTATCAACTAGCAGTTTCCGTACTTTCCTTCAACCACTTCACCCAATCCAAATCCTCTACCTTAAGCAAACTGAGTGAAACACCTTTCATATCTAAAGAAGTTAGGAGGGTACCGACCTTTACGAATGTAATTTGTAATCCTTCCAGCTCACATAAACGACGAATATCGTTTGCGAAAATGTATTGTTCCATTAATGGTGTCGCACCTAATCCATTAATGAGAATCGCAAAGTTGTCGCCTTTTCTCCAGCGATAAATGCTTTTAAGTTTGTTCATTAGTTCAATTGCTAATATTTCAGAAGAGGATAGTGCTTCTTTACGGTAACCTTTTTCACCGTGGATACCAACGCCGTAAAAGACTTCATCGTCGTTTAATGTGAATGAAGCTTGTCCTTTCACCGGATCGTTTGCAGGTGAAAGGGCGACTCCTAATGTGTGTAAGTTTTCGGTGATAGATTGGCCAAGTGTTGTTAGTTCTTCTAAAGAATGCCCTTCAAGAGCAGCCGCACCAAGTATTTTTTGAACGAAAACAGTACCAGCGACGCCACGTCTTCTTTTATTAAACGAAGCATCATCTTCAATTGAAACGTCATCATTTACGATGATGTGGTCAATTTGTCTTCCTTCTTCTTTGGCAATTTGCTTCGCCGCTAGAAAGTTCTCAACGTCATCTTTAAAGTTTTTAATGATGAATAAAATACTTTTTTCTTTTGGCATGAGGCGAGTAGCCGCTACAATTTGTTTCACTGTAGGCGGAGTGAATATATTGCCGTTTACTGCCGCAGTAAGCATTCCTTTTCCTACATAACCAATATCAGCAGGTTCATGTCCGCTACCACCGCCGCTTATTATAGCGACGTCTTGCTTTAGTTTTTCGATATCTTTTACATAAATGATGTTATTTGTTTCGTCGTAATTTACTTTGTCGTTATGTTCAAAATAAAAGCCATGCATCATATCTTGAACGATATTTTGTACATCATTCATAATCTTTTTCATTGCTTTTTCCACCCTTTAATTACTTTGCTGATTGCTCCAGTAATAGTAGTAATTGATTGTTTATCATATTTTTCATGAGAGAAGACATAATGGACGGATCTACTTCGCATTTGCTTTCAATCCAATCTTTTATCGTTCCAACGAAGCCGTGACTATAAAAAGAGGCAATCGTATTTTTTGTCTCATCAGAAAGGCTGAATCCGCAGCTCACAGATAATTCATCAATAATCTTCATATATAAGTTTTTCGTATGCTCAAATAAATAGTGATTAAACGAGTTTTGTTCAATAACTTTAAAAGCGTTTCGGTAAAATTTTTGATTTTCATAAAAGTAATCAAATAATAAATCAAAAATGTTTTCCCACGTTTCATAGTCGAGAAAGTCGATAATGTTCTCTTTCGTTTCTTCTCTATAAATCCAGCTTAATAGTTCAAATTTATCTTTAAAATGATAATAAAAAGTTTGCCTACGCATTTGACAGTGTAACATAATATCGCTCACTGATATTTTATGAAACGACTCTGTTTCCATTAAATACTTCAATGAGTTCGCGATTATCTTTTTAGAAATTATAGAAGAGGTCATCTCAATCATCCCTAGAATGTTAGTAATATGAAAATCCTACCCATAAATGAGAGCGGTGTCTTTAGACAGATTGTCCATTTTGTCCGTTTACTATAAAACGCTTTCATTTTAACATGGATAGTAAGAAGAAGATTTCAAATATATCACAATATATTAAAGGAATTGAGGGAGAACTACAATGAAAAAGATTATAAACAAACCAGAAACATTAGTAATGGAAATGTGTAACGGAATGGTTATGGCTCATCCGGAGCTTGAGCTTCTGAAAAAATATAAAGTAATTAAGAAGAAAGAAATGAATGAAAACAAAGTAACGTTAATTAGTGGCGGCGGTAGTGGTCATGAGCCAGCGCATGCAGGATTAGTCGGAAAAGGAATGTTAGATGCGGCAGTGTGCGGAGATGTGTTTGCTTCTCCTTCACAAATTCAGGTATATCAAGCAATTAAAGAAACAGCTAGTAAAAAAGGTACGTTATTAATTATTAAAAATTATAGCGGCGATATTATGAATTTCAAAAACGGAGCGCATTTAGCGACGGAAGATGGAATTGAAGTCGACTATGTAAAAGTAGACGATGATATTGCGGTAGAAGATAGCCTATATACAGTAGGACGCCGCGGCGTTGCGGGCGTTATTTTAGTTCATAAAATTGCCGGCGCAGCAGCGGAAGCAGGTATGGATTTAGGAGCGGTGAAAGCAGTCGCAGAAAAAGCAGCGGCTAACGTGCGTACAATTGGTTTAGCGTTAACGTCTTGTACAGTTCCAGCGAGCGGATCACCTACTTTCACACTTGCCGAAGATGAAATGGAATACGGTGTTGGTATTCACGGCGAACCAGGAATTAAGCGTGAAAAAATGTTGTCAGCTGATGAATTAGCGAACCGTATGACAAACGATTTAATGAAAGATTTAGGAGTAAAAGATGGCGAAGAAATTGCACTTCTAGTTAACGGTTTTGGCGGAACACCACTGCAAGAACTTTACTTATTTAACAACGCAGTGACGAGAGAATTAGCTGCTAGAAACATTAAAATTAATAGAGTATTCGTCGGCAACTATATGACGAGTATCGATATGGCAGGTATGTCTTTAACTGTAATGAAATTAGATGATGAGTTAAAAACATTACTATCTAAAGAGTGTAATACACCAGCGTTTAAAGTAGATGGACCAGTGGAAAGTGTAGAGTACGTGAATGTACTTGAAGGGGCAGAAGAGAAGGAAGTTTCATTTGAAATAGAAACAGCGGAAGAGCATGCAGTTATTAAAAATAACGTCATTACATTAAACAACATGATTTATCTCGTTGATAAAATGAGCGATATTATTATTAAAAATGAAGTACCGTTCTGTGAGCTAGACACACATGCAGGTGACGGCGACTTCGGAATGAGTGTGGCAAAAGGATTTAAACAATTAAAACGTGAATGGCATTCTATTGTAGAACAAGAAAACGTAACGATCGGATCATTCCTTGACGGTTGTTCGATGATTATTATGGAACATTGCGGCGGCGCTTCTGGTCCAATTTGGGGCGGTGCATTCCGCGCAGCTAGTAAAGCAGCAGGCGAGAAGCGTGAACTAACAGTGAAAGAGTTCGCTGAAATGTTACAAGCAGCACTGCAAGGCATACAATCTATCGGTGAAAGATCATTCGGAAGAGGAGCGGTAGTTGGTGACAAAACACTTGTTGACGCACTTGCTCCATGTGTAGACTCTTGGTTAAATAGCGCTTCAAACGAAGAAGACATGAAAACTGCCTTTGAAAAAGGTGCAGAAGCAGCGGTCAAAGGAGCAGAGTACACGAAAGAAATTGTAGCTCGCATGGGCCGCGCCGGTACAGTAGGTGAAAGAAGTTTAGGATATCCAGATGCAGGTGCACATGCGCTTGGAGTTATCTTTACGGAGATTGCGGGTAGTTTGAAGTAGAAATGATGTTAGTTTGATAGAATCCCCTTCATGGTAAGTTGTTTACTGTGGAGGGGATTTTTTTAGTTGATATATATAATTTCATTAGATGTTCTCCCCACAAAGATATGTATTTTATAAATACTGAGATAAGGATTTTAAAAGAAGTAATATGAGTCCGTATTTTTTACGGTACTTGTTAATCTTTTTCATCATTGGCTTAGTAATACCGAGGGTTATTATAAATATATTAATTACATAATTTGTCCCTATCAAAATGAACGTCTTTTGCATCTAATATATTGTAAATATATTTTATTTTGAAAGGATGTGATTATATGGCTCATAAATCTACTGGAGTGTTTCGAGTTCCAGTTTCTGAAAATGGGATTATTCCAACTGCTCTCAACATTATGTTAAACAATGATTCACGCTGCCATACTAGTAATGTAACGGTAACTGTTAAGAGAAGTCCAAACACTTCTTTCCCAACTCAAAATGAATTAGTTGAAATCTCTCGTACTTTTGTTTCTTTAGAACCAAACAGAACAACTAAGATTGTGTTGTTTACGCCAGAATTCCAAATAGAAGATTTTCTTGATGTTATTATTAGTGGAAATAAAGACGATGTTAAGGATGTTCTTGTATATTCTTTCTTAGCAGATTCAGCAGGTCACAATCTGCCATCTACTGTTTTCAGAAATGCAGAATACACTTTTGCTTGCTGACAACGTGATGATGTATTCTTTACTATCATATCAAGGTAGCATCCTGCAGCTTGAATCAACTTAATTTTATCCCGCTTTAATGGGCAGTAAGACCCCCACCTCAAAATTCAGCGAAAGCAAAGAAGTTAGGTGGGGGATCAACTGCCCATAAAAGTCCGATTGGTGAGGGCTAATAATCAGTGGGGATGAAGAAAACCCCCACTGATTAAAGTTTCACTTTATGGTGTTGTTATTATATAAGAAAAGAAGACATCGATTAAGATGTCTTCTTTTACTTGTACACTTGGTGTTAAGAAGGTATCATATTGCTTAAAAACCATAAAAAAATATAACAATCATCGAGTAAGCCTATTATAGCATCAATAAACAGGTTTAAACATGTAATATTGCATATATATAGATTTATTTATATTTAATCTGTATAGTTAAATTGTCTGTTATTTGTTTTAATTCATTTACTTATTTTATTTTTGAGTGCTCCAGCAATGGAGCCTTTTTTTATGAAATAAAACATTTTCTTTGCGTTATTTAGTTGATCTATATTAACTTTACCTCTTTGAAAAATATCCATATTTAGCAAAAGTAGTGTATAGATAACTAGTTTTTTCAAGAATCTATTGGATTGATAGTTTTAATGCTAGTTGTTAATTAGTAAAGAAAAGTTTATAGTATCTCGGAAATTATATATTTATTATTTTATATTAAGATATTGTAAGTTTAATCTCTAAAACTACCCAAAAAGACTGTCAGTTGATATTATCCCCTTTAGGTAGACAGTGTGAAAAAAGACCATGTATACACATGGATGTTACACTATTACTTGGAGGGGATTTTTCATGTCTCGCAAAGGAAACTGCCATGATAATGCCTGTATCGAGTCATTTTTCTCCCATTTTAAATCGGAGATGTTATATTTGAATCATTTTAAAACAGAAGCGGATTTAATACAAGCAATTGAAGAATATATTTACTTTTATAACTATAAACGTTTCCAAAAACGACTCAACCATCGAGCTCCGATAGAATATCGAATCTCGATGGCTGCTTAGTCTTTTTAATACTGTCTACTTGATAGGGATAAGACCACAGTAATGGTGGTCTTTTTTTATATTGGTGAGATTGTAATAGTATGAAAGAATAGAATTAACTGTATATTGTAAGGGTGATATACCTATGGAGTTTTTGTTTGAGTTTCTAAAAGAATTGGTGAAAACCATTGTACGTGAAGTTTATGCATATGTTTTATTTACATAAAATTCTTTATCGGTAGCAAGATTTTCATAGAACCCTTGTAGAGTGGGGAGTTACATTACATCAAAAAATTTTAAATTTTATTTTTATCTTGATTTTTTTGAAGAATTAACCAATTATATTAATGGGAGGATTTAAATATTTTTATTAATGATTTAATATAAGGGGGGATATAAATGACTGAAATTAAAATTAAACCAGAAGAGTTAAGGAATAAAGCGAATATTTTTAGAAACGCGATTTCTGAATCTAATGAGCGACATAATAGGATTCTTGGAGAACTTTTAAATCTTCAAATGAGATGGATAGGTGCTTCTAGTTTATCTTTTTATAATGATTTACCTAGGTTAAATAAGGGTCATGAATCTCATATTCAGTCTTTAACTAATATAGAAAATGAGTTAAAGCGTATTGCTGATAAGTTCGAAAAGACAGACAATAATTATATTTCTTCTAAATTAAAGAGTATGGTTAATACGAATTCTAATGCAAATGATCATTTGAATTTTAAAGAATCTGGTGCAGTAGTTGGGGATCCAGATAAAGATAGTAGTGCTTTTGCTCAAGTGTTAAAGTATGAAACAGATATCCAACTTCCTAAAAATGTTAGTACTTTTTTTGGTGATTTAACATCTTTTGATAAAATTGGCGGAGAGGCAAAAGGTGCATTGTTAGATGCTGGTTTTAAAGCAGGAGATTTTACAATTCATGAACAAGTGCTAAGAGGCGAAGCTAAAGCTCAATTTGGTGGAGGTATAGGTGGAGAAGCTAAGATTGCTGGTACCTTTAATGATATTGGTGTAGATCATGAATATGGGAAATTACACGGTAAACTTGGAGATGCTGAACTTGGTGTTGTAGCTAAAGATGGTTATTATGGTTTTAGTGCAAAAGCTGATTTAGCTAAGGTTGAGGGAGAAGTTAAAGTACCATTACCTTTTACTGATTGGAAAGTAGTTGTCGGTGGAGATGCGGCTTATGGTAGTATAGGTGGAGAGGCTAAATTTGGATTGAAAAATGAATTAAGCGTTGGCCTTGGTATTGGTTTAGGAATAAAGTTTGGCGTAGAGAAAGGTTAAATTGTTGTATCTATTAAGGAGGAAGATTTTTTGCTTTCATTACAGGTATTTAGGAAAATTTTAATTATTTTTGGTCTTATTGCTGTTCCTTTTAGTTTATTAGCCCTTTGGTTTGGAGCAGATGCTACATTTAAAGAGAAAATGATGTTATCTTTAGTTTTTGGTATAGTTATGCCATTAACCGGTTTTATTTTTTATAAAATCACATCTTTATTTTTAAAGTAACAATTATTTTTATTTAGGAGGAACTTCGTATGGAAAATATATATATACCAAAATTACCGATTGGAAATGAATTATTACCTATTGGTTCTGTGGTTTTTGTAGAAGAAATTAATCAGTCTCTTATGATTTATGGAAGAAAGCAACAACAATCTGATAATAAATTATGGGATTATGTTGCTTGTCCATATCCTCATGGTAATTTATCAAAAGAATATAATGTATTTTTTAACCATAACCAGATTGTTCATTTATTATTTAAGGGTTTTGAGACAGAGGATGAATTAGAATTAAGAAAAAAATTATTTGAGCTTTAATGAAAATGGAGAATATATTATATGATTTCAGGAATTTCATATTTTGATATTTTTTGTATTGTAGTGATTGTCTCGTTTTTCTTGATTTTTTGGAGATTGAATGCATGGTATAACAAAAAACATAATGTTCCTAAGGTTTTTCAATGGTTTCCTAGAAAATGGGGTAAAAGAAAAGTTTCAGAGCATTTATCACAATTGAATGAAAAGCTAGCGGCTGAAGGTAAAGGTATTTGGGTTACAATCTATGCTATAGATTTATACATTGTAACTATTCCTTGTACAGTGAAAAAATATAAATCTTAATAAGTATATAAAAGGTCTTTTCTTTTTATAAATTTTAGAAGTGATTTGTTGAGTCCATGTGTTTATGCGGAGAAAGTCACTTGAGTTTGATGAGATAGAGGGAGATTGTAGTGAAGTGAACCGTGTAATAAAAAAGAGCTTAGCAAAGGGTAAAAAACCAACGGGGTTATTTAAAATGATAATCAAAGATCTGGATTTTTTGTGATGAATACTTATTCATGCTTGATTAATATAACGTCCTATCATCGGTAGCAAGAAAAAGGCGAATTCCTACTTTCAAAAGGAATTCGCCTTTTTCATTTTCTATAACCCTATTCATCTCTTTATAAATTTTGCGTTTAGGGTTCTTGTTTATTGCTGAATAAGTGGAGAAACTGTATAAAATCTTGAATACTCTTAGCGTGATTATTTTTTTAAAATGCTGACGGTACCCCATTTATAGGTTATGAGAAAGGGTATTTTTTGCACTATTATCTATTCTTGGATATTATTAATAATATGTATATGAACTTATTTTTTTATTAAAAAGGTTTGGCGGTGTGTAAAATGATTAAAGGGATTAAAAATATTGAAACTAAAGAACCGATAAAAATGTTTCTATTGGTTCCCTGTAGTATTCTTTTGTTTGATAATATTTATCAACATTTTATTCTTAGAAAGGATTTTTCACTACGGAAACTTTTATTTGAACTCGTATTTTTATTTATTTTTATTTCATTTATTTTATATAATAAGTGTTTACAAAAAATGAATAAACAAATGTTTACAAAATATATTTTTCTTGGAGTAAGTATTATTTATCTTTTGGCATATGATCTTATGTTTATACGTAATCCAGATGCTTCTTTACATATCCCTTATTTAGAGTGTTTCTTAGTAATTTCTGCACCTTTATTTTTAAGTATTCATTATCTTCTATGGGTATCTATTTGTATGATATGTAGATTTTTAATTGCTATTTATTATTTTGACATTAACTATCCAATATCATTAGTATTATTGTTTCTAACAATTTTTGTTACGTCATTTTTTGTATTTCTTTCATTAAAATTTTTAGTACAAAAAATCAAAGCATCCTATGAAAAACAAATGAAAGAAACAGCTTTATCGATAATGAGGATAATGGAATTAAAGGATCAGTATACGAAAGGACATAGTGAACGTGTAGCAAACTATGCTACTATTCTTGCTAAAGAAACAAATGAATATGATGATAATTCTTTAAAACAATTTCATTTTATTTGTTTATTACATGATATAGGGAAAATAGGTATTCCGGATGAAGTTTTAAAGAAAGCATCTTCTCTTACAGAAGAAGAATATAATATTATTAAGACACACCCACAATTAGGATTAGAAGTCTTCAAAAATATATCTTTAATAAAAGGTAGTGAAGATATAATTCTTTCTCATCATGAAAGATGGGATGGAAAGGGCTATCCTCAAAAACTAAAAGGAAATGAAATACCATTATGCGCAAGAATTGTTGCAATAGCAGATGCATTTGATGCAATGACTTCTTCAAGAGCATATCGTTCGGCTCTATCTCCTGAAGAAGCTTATAGACGTATTATAGAAGGATCTGGTACACAATTTGATCCTTCCATAGTAGAGGTTTTCAAAAAGGTATTTCCTGTATGGGGAAAAATGGTCCCGAATTCTTTTAGTTAAAAGCTCATGTCTGAGATCGATTCATATTTGAGGTATGATGAAAGTTCGGCACCAGACATAGAATAAGGCACATAAAGAAAAGGTACCTATATATAGGTACCTTTTCTAATAGTTTTTTAGCAGAAACAACTACATCCGATAATGATTAATAGAATAAATAATACAACTAATAAAGCAAATCCTCCAGCGAAACCGCAGCCTTCGCCACAACTACCACCATATCCCATAACAATAGTGCCTCCTTTAGATAAGAGGGTAAAACTAGGGTTCATTCCATTGATTTTAATGGGTTCACTTTACTTTATGTATTAAAGAATGAATTGAGCAGGTCCTTTTGAAAATAAAGAAAAGACGCCATTAGGCGCCTTCCTTTTAGGTAGATAAGACTTTAGTTTTCCAATCTAAAGAAATTTTGTATCAGTTCTTTGTGAGTATATCATAATATCTGATTGATTTATTATGCATTGTTACATACTTCTCTAAATCCCTCTATTTTTCATTTGATAAAATAAAATCCTGATATTACCAAAAATAAATAAATATTTCTACATATACAAAATATTTACATAAATTACAAAAGTGATACATTTAATTTGTAAGCTATAAAAACTATTAAAGGGGGATTTATTATGTTCAAGAAATTAGTAGTAGGAGTATTGGCAACTGGTATTGCATTAACAGGGGGAATTGGGGCAGCTTCAGCTGATACGCAAAAAGCTGTGAACTCTCCGAAGCAAGCAACATGTTCAATTCCTTATGAGTATTCTAACGGTAAATTCAAAAGAACGCTTTATTACTCAAATGGAGTATATGCTAATAGTTTTACTGAAAATGTTTGTGGCGGGACGATTACGTGGTATTTAAAGCATGTTCAAAATGGAGTTGCCTTTTACGAAGGTAATTTAAAATAGAAGATTTTTTGAACCTCATTTATTGAGGTTCTTTTATTTTTAGTTTTTAAACTGATTCTCTATAAAAAAGCTAGGATTTCTCTTAGCAAAAGAGTTATATGTGGTACAGAAAGGCAGTTGTATGCAAACTAGATGTTCTTAATTTCATTATATAACGTTTATCGGGTGGATTGATTGAATTATAGCAATCTTTACGTAAGTTTTATGTGATATTAAATTTTTTGAGAGAGGCTGAATTAGAATTTTGTACAAATAAGCAGGAAGTATGGGGATAATATTATAAATAAACGGCTCAATTCTCAAAAGGGAGAGAGTTGAGCCTGAGGATGTAATTACTAAGCTCTCGGGTTGATGAAAACTAGTAATTAAATAAAATCGCCCTAGGTTTAGGGGGTCTAGGGTTTCATGTTTTGGTATATCTCACACGACATTATAAAAAGAATAGAACGTACTGAAGATAACATATGAATGTTTCATAAATGTATCAAAAAAATGAACAAATTGTGTTTGAAATAAAAAAGGTCCTTACTATTATGTAAGAACCCCATAAACAAAGAAAAAAGTCGTATGTGCCTCAATATTATTGTAAGGAAATTAAATGTAAACGCTATTTTAATATAAAGTGAAATTGAAAGTTAGTAAGCAATACTTAAAAAAGTATAAGCGGCAAATCCGTAAACTAATAAGCTACTAGTAGCAAGGAACTTTATAATTTCATTTGTAGAAATAATAGTTAAACATAGTGCTATAGATGCACCTATAAAGAATTGGTACTTTGTATGTATATTTGTAAGATTAATTATTACAAGTACAGTTAAGAAAAGTGAAATGAAGTTAAAATATCTTTTCATTGTCATATTTCCTTTCAGTGTTTAATCTATATCTATTATACCGGATTGTACCAGTAATAACATACTTTGTAATGAAGCTTAATAAAAATCTCATTTTTCATAAATAAAAAGGCGGTTGTTTCCGCGACCACCTTTCAGCAAAAGAAAGCACATTTTCAGAAATAAAATATGGATAATTCCTGAGAATGTTATGGGATATAATCCTATTTTTATAATTCAAGTGACGAGCTTAATTTATAAGAAAGGAATGACTACATTATATGAAAGCTTGTCTAACAAGATTACAAATAAAAGAGCAGCTAGCAAGGGCTAACTGCTCAATACAAGGAGATACAGAGAAAACTAAATGAGTTTTGGCATACAGCCTATCAACATTATGGACATAATATTGAGTTTTATTCGAAGGAATTCATGTTTTATAAATTAGATTACGATAGTCGATATTCTCCATATTGACCAAAAAAGAACCAAGAATTCTAGTGAAATTCCAAGTGTTCTTTTCCTAGTTTTTTGAAATTCTTTTATTAAATAGCCAATAGCACTAATTGCTATAAGAATGAAAAGAATAAGTTCTAGTGTAACTGGCATTTGATCCGCCCCTAATATGTTGATTTGTTATATAAAGATTATAGGATATTTTGTGGTTAGTAGTGAAGAATTTAGTAAAACTATCTCTATATGAAAAAAGATTCTGCTGTCTCCAACAGAACCTTTCCTAAAATGGCAAAGAGTAACTCTTACCTTACTCTTTGTTTATATACTACAGGAGTGTTAATGAAGATCCAAGGGTTCTTATATTGAGAAATAAAGAAGAATTATTTTAAAGAATTTGATCATTGTTATAAATAAAGGAGCAGTTAGCAAAAACTAACTGCTCCTCTCCAAGGGGAAACCAAGAACAAACAGCTATTATAGATGATTTAATAAATCATACTATTGGTTTAGGATTAGTAAGGAAATACATCGCTCTACAGAAATTAGAAAAGGCTATAGCTTGTATAATGAAATAAGTGATGATATGGCACGGAAGCAAACGCGAGAGTCTCTTATTATCGTACTAGATAAAACGATAAATACGTTTATAAAAATAAGGAATATAAGAAAGGACCCGCTGGAGTTCGGGTCCTTTTAGAAGTGATGATGTTTTCTCGGATTAGGAAACTGAGAAAATACAAAAATATAATACATAGAGATTTAGAGAATTTCAATACTAAATTAGAGATTACCATGAGGGAGTTATAACGAGTTACTACTTATATATTCGCAAATAAAACAACATAATATTAATACGGAAAAATAAAACAATATGAGTTTTTGCATATTTCAAAACTTAGTGTATCCTTCAAAAAGTTTTAATTGTATAATATGTTTTGTCATATTCTTTTAGATTTTTCGACAAAAAATAACATAAATAGAAACGATATTGGGAGAAGGAATTATGTACACAAAACTATTAAAATCAATTACATCATTATCACTTATTGGTGGCGCTTTATTGTATACAAATGGCAGTGATGTGAAAGCTGCTGAGGCGGGTATTTTTTCTGATGTGCCTACGTCGCATTGGTCGTATCCGGCGATTAAAGATTTAGCGAGTAAAAATATTATTTCCGGTTATGGAAATGGGAAGTTTGGTCTCGGTGATGTTGCGACGAGAGAGCAAGTTGCAGCTTTAATTTATCGTGCGCTGTTACCGAATAAGCAAGGTGGTGCGTTCAGTAATGAAGGTGCTCGTTATGTATTACAAGATGGATCTACTTTAAACAATCCGTATCGAGATATTCGCGCAGGATCTACATTGTTTCCAGAAGAGGTTTTAACTTTAACGAAATTAGGAATTTTTAGCGGGGATGGAAACGGAGGGTTTAGACCGAAAGATTCTGTTAGCCGTGCAGAAATGGCGCAAATTATTAAAAATGCTTTTCAAGTTTCAGCTAAGCAAAAGCATACATTTAATGATGTTCCGAATGGTTTTTGGGCAGAAGGTGCGATTAGTGCGGTTCAGTCAAACAGGATTGCATCTGGTACAGGCGACGGGAAATTTGAACCTGCTAAAACGGTAACGCGTGAACAGTATGCACAGTTTTTATATAATGCTTTGCAATATAAAAAGCCTGAAGTTGCGGTGCAAGATACCGGAGATGCGGCATTATTAGCAGCATTTAAAGATGAAGTGCAAAAGCGTATTAATACATATGAAACAAATATTACACTTCCATATAAAACGAAAAATAGCAATATGCAAGAAGTGATGGATACGCTTTTTAACGCCTATAAAGAAGTCGCAAGTAAAAATGAGTATACGAATTATAATAGATCGAATGTTTCATATGGACTTAATGGATCACCTGGAAATTATACATTTACGTTAAAGATTACATATCGCGAAACGAAAGAACAAACGGAATATGTAATGAAGCAAGCGAAGGCAATCGTTTCTTCTATTACGCAAGTTGGAATGGATGATCACGAAAAAGTGAAGGCAATTCATGATTATGTCGTAAAACATATTTCTTACGATACATCTTATAAAGCTTACACAGCATATGAAGCACTCGTAAATCGTTCTGCTGTTTGCCAAGGTTACGCACTATTAACCTATCAATTATTAAAAGAAGCGGGGATTGAGAATCATTTCGTAACGGGAACTGGCGATGGACAACCTCATGCTTGGAATTTAGTGAAAATCGAAAACAAGTGGTATCATCTTGATACAACATTCGATGATCCAGTGCCAGATGAACAAGGACGCGTAATGTATTCCTATTTCAACTTATCAGATGAGCAAATCGCAAGAAATCACGTGTGGAATAGAAGTGATTATCCGCAAGCTACAACAAATTATTATGATACACTGACGAGTAAAATCGCAGGGGGTAATGCTAAAACAGCTGCATACCAACAAATTTTAAAAGATACAAAGTTAAATTATTTAGGAAATGAATACATCGCAAATAACTATAATGAATTCAAAAATAAAATGCAGCAGCGTTATAGCACAAAATCAGCAAAGATTGAAATTCTTTATAAGCAATCAATGGATGGCGCATTGCAAGATGTGAAAAAAGTAATCGGAGAAATCGGTTATCCGCAAGGAGCGAATCGTGTTTCTTATAAAGCTGAGCCGTATAATGCGAAAGAAGGGTATTCTTTAGTAACGATTACGTTTATGTAAAAAAATAACCTAGATCCTATGGGATCTAGGTTATTTTTTTATAACTTAATTTGACATATACAGTCTAACTGTATAAAATCAAACTATACAGTTTAACTATATAGTTTAGATATATATTTATCGTTACATTGGAGGTCTTTATGAATAGAGATAAAAATTTACCATTAACGGAAACAACGTATTACGTCCTTTTAGCGTTATTAGAGCCAGCTCATGGATATTTAATTATGCAAAAGGTAGAGGAATTGAGTAATCATCAAGTAAAAATCGCAGCGGGTACATTGTATGGGGCGGTTGAAAATTTATTAAAACAAGGTTTAATAGAATCGGTAAAAAGTGAAGATAAACGAAGAAAAGTGTATGTCATTACGGAACGTGGGAAAGAAGTATTGCATTTAGACTTTATGAGAATGCAGCACATTATTGCTGTTACAAAAAGTTTATTACACGTATAGTTAGGGGGAAACGATGATGTGGAAATTGAAATTCTTTTTAGACTTTGAAAAAGAAGAAAAATGGTTAGAAGAGATGGCTTGGAAAGGCTATCAACTAGAAAGCAATACATTTGGTTATACATTTAGGTATACAGAACCGGAAGATGCGACGATTAAAATAGACCATAGAGTATTTAGTAGAAAAAGTGATTTTATTAATTACTGCACATTATTTGAAGATAGTGGCTGGGAGCATATAGCTGGTAATTGGTGGTCAGGTACGTACTATTTTAAAAAGGTAAATGAGGAAAGTGAAGATGACATTTTTTCAGATCAAATGTCACGAGCAGGGAAGTATAAACGTCTATCTAAAACATTTTTAGAATTAGCTATATGCTCTATTCCGATATTAATTCTATTTATGTTTAATGACACGATTCGTTTAGGAGCACTTGCAAATCCGAAAGAACTATATTTTACGCCAGGACTATGGGATAAGCAAGGTGTATCATTTCTATGGTCATTCTTATTTGAAACACCATTTGCATTGATGAGAGGCTTTGCATGTTTGTTTATCCCTGTTGCAATTGTTATGTATTTAGTTTGCTCGTATAAAGCAAATCGGTTGTATGAAGAGAGAAGATGATAGGATGGATTCCCTTAAAGTTGATGCTTTGAGGGAATTTTTTTGAATTTGAAAATGAAACACTTGGGTTTAATTGTAAAATTTTTACTTTATAAGCGTTTGAATGTGATATCATTTTAATAATAATATTCTTTTAGGAGGATGATCATCATTCATACACTTTTAGGTATTATCGGAGCAATTGTTTTACTTGCATTTGTTATCCACCCCGGCGTCCCAGACAAACGTGTCCCTCTAAAAAATAAACTCGCAGTAATCCTTCCATTGATTGTTATAGCCGGTTTCATTTCCTTGTATATATAATAAAAACAAGCACTTATCAAGTAACATTAAGATAGGTAGAGAAGTATATATCTATTTTTCTATCTATGTGTAGTCCCATTAGGAGGTTGCTTATAATGAGATTTAATAAATACACAGTAATGCTTATGTTTCTAGCCAGTGGCTCAAAGACCTCATAATCTACGCGGCTCATTTAGGTGTCATCACTGCATGGACTAAAAAAAGATCTCATACAGACGACCAGCATAAATAAAATATTGTATTTCTCAATAAACAAAAACAACTTAACATGGTAAAATAATAGTTGGATGGGAGTCCAATACATATTATTAAAATTAAGATGGTTCAAGTCGGAGGAAGGCACCTTAGGGTGTCTTTTCTTTTTTTAGGAAATTGCACTTTAAAACGCTTTTTAGACACAAAATAACCGGTTTCTTATACGTTAAGAAACCGATTATTTATTTCTCTACTTTTTTAGAGGGCTATGTTCTTAAATCATAAATAAAAGACAGAGTAAAAACTATATAAGAAATAAATGTAACGAAAACAAGAAAACATATAAACTGAGAATTACATACATATTGCTCTATTCTTTTTTTCATGTTAATTCGTATTATTTTTCAAATGTGAAGTATCAATTGGAATTTCAGCTTTCCAAGATCCAATTACTTTTCCAATTCTAGTTATATTTACATCTAAAGTAAGGGGCTGTTTAAAATCGTCTCTTCCTTCATTAACTATAACAAATGTAGAAACACCTTCGGGTCTATCATTATCACGAATACCTATATCATTTAACTTTTTACCTGCTGCTATAAGTTCAAAAGGAAGATGATCATCTGAATCATGGATAAATGATAGTATCCCTTCATTTTTAATCTCAGGGTTTTCCTCTTGTTGCCCATTAATTTTACCATCACTTTTGAGATCTAATCCTGATGTATCAAATTCAAATGGTACTAAACTTCCATCAGCTTTTTCCATTCTATAATGAACTGATATACGTAAATCTGAGATATATAATTCTTTGAGATGTACAGTAATACCTTGATCTGTAATTTTTTCATCAATAGGAATATATTTACCATTCTTCATCATATCTTGTGTGACGCCATTTTCATCTGTTATTCCTTCATTTACAACTTTATCATTTGTAATTGCATTAGAAAAATATGAAGCAACATTGGTAGCCGCCACTTGTACTTGTGGAATCATTGCTGTTGTGAAAAGTGCTGCTGCAGCTACTGCTGTATACATGAAACGTTTTGATTTTTTACTCATGTTTGTAAAGAGTCCTTTCTTTTGTTGTTTTTTGTGATTTATATTAGAAACATTGTCTAACTTGGAACGACTTTCAAATGTTTTCCATGCTTGCTCTATATCAATTTTGATTTCTTGTGGTGAATTTGAAGATTCTTCATCTAGCATTACGTTTTCCCATTGATTTAATTTACTGATTTCCACTACTAAATCTTGGCATGCTTCACATGTATCTAGGTGCTTTGTGAATTCCTTTCTTATATCATGAGAAAGTTCGCCATCAATATATGTTTGAATAAATCCGATATCATAACATTTCATTTGTTATGCCTCCTCTATTTGTTTATAAATCTTGCGAAATTTCATTTTGGCTCGGACCAATAATGTTCCAATAGAAGATATTTCAATTTGAAGTATTTCTGCAATTTCTTTATATTGAAAACCAGAGAATTTCATTAGTAAAAGGGTTCGTTCTCGATCATTCATTTTATTTAATATCGTTTGGACTTTTGTAATTTCTTCTTTTCTTATCCAATCATCGTCTAATGATGAGACATTTTGTACTTCATGGTATTGTATTTCTTTATCAATCTTCGCTTGCTGCCTTTTTTCAGATCGAAAATGGTTATAGGCTACATAAGTAGAAGATTTAATCAACCATCCAGGTATGTTTTCAATTCCTTTCCAATCGCTACGATATAATTGTAAAAATACTTCTTGTGCTAACTCTTCAGCGATAGATCGATCTTTAACAATCCATATAATCTGTTTCACAGCATAAGCATAGTACCGCTTAAATAAATCTTCAAAGGGCATATTAGAAGCATGACTTTCTTCATTTTCTATGGTTAACATGTTAGTTTAAACCTCACTTTCAATTTGATACCTGTATTATAGAGAAACCAGAAAAACGGATTTTGTGACAGTTTTTCTAGTTATTTTTTATCTTTTTTATTATGTATTAAAAAAAGCATTCATCTGATTAAAAGATAAATGCAAAAAGGGAACTATAACTCTTACAGTAGTTGTCTATTAATGTATAAGAAAACAGTTAGTTTGTTGCCAAATTGTATTTAAACGTACAATTTTCTTTTTTTTCATATGGTGCCCCCATCGCTATTAACTTAAGAAATTGTTTCTCCACAAAACAAAAGAAACGGTTCTATCACATTAGATTTCACATTTAATGCTTCTGGACTACAAGGTAAAGAACTAGTAGTTTTTGAAGAACTGTATCAAGACAATATCTTAATAGCTATTCACGCTGAAATTGATGAGAAGGGACAAACAGTGCAATATAAAGAAGTAAAGCTAGAACAACTTAAACCAGAACAGCCGAATGTTACCCTTTTTATGGAAGTGATTTATAAATGCCTCTAAATTAACGATATTCTTGACAATACTACTATTTACTTTAATATTAATTGCACTTTCTTATTGTAATCTTACATTCTTGTAAGGTAAATGTAAGACAATTCAATATGAAGACTATAACACTTTAGATTAAATTATAGATATCCAATAAACGAATAGGAGATAGCAACAATGAGTATATTAACAGTCCGTAACTTAAGTAAAATTTATAATACAGGAGAAGTATCTTATAAAGCTCTTTCCAATATTGATTTGACAATACAAAAAGGAGAATTTGTAGGGATTATGGGAGCATCAGGGAGTGGAAAATCAACTTTGCTGAATATGATTTCTACTATTGATGCGCCAACATCTGGGGAAGTATTTATTAACGAAAAAAATCCCAATTGTTTATCTTCTAATGATTTAGCTCTATTTAGACGTCGTGAACTAGGATTTGTCTTTCAATCTTTTAACCTTATGAATACTCTAACTGTAAAAGAGAATATTGTTTTACCACTTACATTAGATAATGTAAGTTTGAATGATATGAACGAAAAAGTAGAAGTTATTTCTAAACAACTGGGGATTGAACAGATTTTAAATAAAAGAACCTATGAAATTTCAGGAGGTCAAGCCCAACGAACTGCCATTGCTCGTGCACTCATTCATTCTCCTCAATTAATTTTAGCAGATGAGCCAACAGGAAATTTAGATTCAAAAGCGGCAAATGATGTGATGGAACTTTTAAAGAAATTAAATCAAGAAGAACAAGTAACTATGATGCTAGTGACACATGACGCTGTAGCAGCGAGTTACTGTGACCGAGTAGTTTTCATTAAAGATGGATCTTTTTATAATGAAATTTATTACGGTGAAAATCGTTCAATATTTCACAAAAACATTATGGATGTAATATCTTTATTAGGAGGCAATCAACATGAATTTGCGTCAGTTCGCGCTTAATAACGTCATTCGTAATAAGCGATTATATTTAGGCCATTTTTTAAGTAGTACATTTGCCGTGATGATTCTATTCATTTATGAATTACTTGCATTTCATCCTAATTTCACTGGTAATCTTGTATCGACAAGTGCGGTCATAAGTGCTTTAAGTACACAAGGATTTAAAATTACTCAATATCTAATTATATTTTTCTCCTTCTTTTTCATTCTATACTCTATTACTATGTTTTTAAAAACAAGGAAAAAGGAATTCGGTATCTTAATACTCCATGGCATGTCTGACACACAATTAAAAAAGTTAATCTTCATGGAAAATATGTTAATTGGATGTTCTGCAATTATTGTTGGGATTGGAACTGGATTAGTCTTTGGAAAATTAATCTTACTGATATGTAGTTCACTTTTCTTATTAAAAGGCGGGCTTCCATTTTATTTTCCTACTAAGGCAATTTTAATGACATCTATTATGTTTTTTATTTTATTTATACTTGTCTCTTTTTTCACTTTACGAGTAATGAAAGTATCCCAGCTAATTGAACTCATGAAATCTGAAGAAAAACCAAAAACGGAACCAAAGTCATCTAAATGGCTAGCTTTCTTTTCAATTCTTTGTATTATCATTGGATATGCCTCAGCATTTTATTTAGATACAGCATTGGAAAAAGGAACCGATTATATATATGTTATGTTAATATGCGTTTTCTTATGTGTATTAGGAACATACTTTTTATTTACTCAGCTCAGCTTTTATGTCATTACAATATTGAAAAATCGTCAATACACTTTCTTTAAAAAAACAAATATGTTAACGATTTCGGAGTTAGCATATCGAATGACAGATAACGCAAGAACACTATTTCTAGTAAGTATACTTTCGGCAGTTGCCTTTACCTCTATTGGTGCTTGTCTTGCTATTGGAAATGGAGCATTAGCGGAAGTTGACAGCCCTTATGCGTTTGAGTATACATCATTGAAACGAAACAAGCAGGAGTCCTCTCATATTTCTCAAATCGAGAAGCAATTACATGATGCTGGATTCTCATATAAGTTAGTAATTTCTACTGGTTTTAATACAGGAGGAGGTGCAACAATTATGAGCCTGACTGATTACAACGCAACTGCAAAAACACTAGGATACCCAGTAGAAACATTAAAAAGGGAAACGGATAGTCTAATTCTACCATCAAAAAAATATTTAAGAACAGCTTCTCAAGAGGGATTAAAGAAAGTGTCTTCATCTCTTGAAATAGAACAGGATAATATGCATTTTAATCTTTCGAGGAATAAGATATTAAGGGCTAATATTATTAGCCCATCTTATCATTTTTCTGTTGTTGTTTCAGATTCAATGTACGAAACAATACTAAATACAAAGCAATTAGCAGAAGGAAAGGCTGATCAGCATAAAGTCTATCGTTTTTTAATTAAAAATATGCATGAAACAGCAGATGTTGCTAAACAACTTGAGAAGGTAATTTTATATGATTATCAAAGTGGACAACCACCTTTTATGTTTGATTGCTCGGTCTTACAATGGTTAGAACGTAAACAAATGAATGCAATGCTATCTATTCTTAGCGTACTAGTGGGGGTTGTATTTTTTATATTTGCAATTAGCTTCTTATATTTCCGTTTATTCACAGATTTAGATCGAGATAAAAGTCAATTTCAAACGCTTTCTAAATTAGGGTTAACTAAAAGAGAGTTAAAAAAAATTGTAACCCAACAAATTGGCATATTATTTTTTGTGCCTATTGTGATTTCTATTCTGCACAGTAGCGTAGCCTTTTTGGCAATAAGGGCTTTAGCGCAGAGCAGGGTGGGCGTAGACTTACCTATTGCAGGGAATTCTATTCTCATATTCACAAGCTTTATTAGTGTACAAATAATTTACTACCTTATTATTAGAAGAAATTATTTGCGTCAAATACTTCATTTTATAAAATAAAGTAAAAAGTATTATATTAGTTAGATGGACAAAGGAATAGTATTTAAATTTATAAAACAATAATTTGATTTAATAGATTTTAGCGTATTGTTAAACGTGATAAAGAAATTCTTATATAAAAATAAGTACATCTGTTTTTTAACGAGATGTGCTTATTTTGATTTTAATAATTTATTCCCATTTCTTTAAATCATTTGCTATTCCCCACCATGAATATATTGATAAACTCCATCCATATATTTGTAGAAAGGAGGAATTTAAATGAAGAGAGATGATAATAAGATTGGTCATTTTATATCGGAAAAAGGGAAGGAAGATTTTCAAATTGCTTACGATGAATCAATGGCACTCCTTCCAAAACCTAACGAAACGAAAGATATAAAAACGAAATATGGCACAATTCGTGCTTATTACTTTACTAAAGAGGAAAACAAACATAAGGAACCAATACTCTTACTCCCTGGACGCGGTGCATCTACTCCAATGTGGGTCCCAAATTTAGCGGGGCTAAGGGAGAAAAGGCCTGTTTACGCAATAGATTTACTTGGTGAACCTGGAATGAGTGTGCAAACGAAGGTGATTGAAAACCAAAAACAACAAGCAGAATGGTTAAATGAAGTAATTGAAGGATTAGATTTAGAAAAAGTACATATCGTCGGTGTCTCCATTGGAGGTTGGACAACAATGAACTTGGCTAGATATAAGCCTGAGCATATTGCTACGGCTAGTTTATTGGATCCAGTTTTTGTCTTTGCGCAAATATCTATAAAGATGATTCTAGCATCTATTCCAGCTTCCGTTCCTATTGTACCTAAGTTTATACGAGAAAAGATGTTAAGCTACGTTTCTGGGGGAACAGAAATAAATGACGATGAGCCGATCGCTAAGTTAATTGAGTCGGGTATGCGTAATTATAAATTGAAAACGCCAGCACCTGATCTATTTAGTAAAGAAGACTTAAAAAATATTAATATTCCAGTGCTTGCCTTAATGGCTGAAAAAAGTACAATGCACAATTCGGCAAAAGCAGTTGAAACTGGGAAAAGATATGTGAAAGATATCGATATAGTGAATTGGAAAAATGCATCTCACGCAATCAATGGTGAGTTCTCTAAAGAGGTTAATGCTAGAATCCTTGATTTTGTAGACAAACATGCTAATGATAACTAAGTTGAAAGTGGGAAATAAGTTGTAATGACAATTTTACTTCTTCTATTTTCATGAATATGTAAAATTACATAAAATTTCAGAGGAAAAGAGAGTATACTTTCTTATTGTGTAATAAAGATAAAGCCCGCCTACGGAAATAGGCGAGCTTTTTTAACATATAAAGAAAAGACAACTTTTAAGGTGCCTTCCTTCGAGTTGAAACATTTTACGTATATTATTTTACTAGGTTAAGTTTTGTGAAGATTGTCTCTTTTAATTTAAATAAACTAGAGTAGTGCATCACTTTATTTTTAAGCATCTTTCTCAACAAATGTGAAGATTTTCATTATCCTTTTCACTACAAACGGTAGTAATTTAGAAGCTAAAAATGCAAGCACGAAAGCAATTGCCCATGTTTTTATCCATGATTTGAGAAATAAAGCTGTATATCCAACATTCATTGAAACCATGACGAAAGAGATAATACTAGATATACCTAAAATCATAAAGATATTAAAAATTATTGGTTCAAATTTTTTATTGATTTTCAAAATTAACACCTATTTTCTATATATGCTTGGCTGTCTTTAATTTCACCAACATCTAATCTTACAGTCTGAAATCTAGGTTGTCCAGTTTGGTTTACTTTGCTGTAAGGGAAATTATTGAGACGTTTATTAGTTTGTTTGGAATAGGATCTCCTGATATTGCTATCAAGCTAAGATTGTAAGTCTGTACCTAAATGAACACTTTATATTTTTATAGTATTGAAGTTCATTGCGTGGGGATTTTTTATGAAGAAAAGACACTCCTATAGGAGTGTCTTTTCCGATAGTTTTTTAGCAGAAGCAAGCAGCTCCAACGATGATTAATAAAATAAACAATACAACTAATAAAGCAAATCCTCCGGCGAAGCCACAGCCGCCACAACTACCACCAAAACCCATAACAGTTCCTCCTTTAAATAGGAGGGGAAAACAAAGGTTCACTCATGTGTTTTAACGGATTCCATTTACTTTATGCTTTTTACGAATGAATGGAGCAGGTCCTTTTCAAAATAGATTTATTCCTAGCAGGAGTTCAAAGGAAAAACAGGAGAATCTATATTATTCTTTAAGAGCGAATAGATAGAAATCCGCTTTTATACCTTTCAATAAAAGAATACTAGCATTATATATTATAAGGAATACTTGTCCTTAATTGTTAATGAAAGGGGGGAATTGATATGAGTTATGGCTATGGTCATCCTCCTAAAAGATGTTGTGAACATCATAATGAAACTTTATCAACGGGTATATTACGTAGACATTCCGCTACGTTATTTCTTACTGTGGATGCTATGAATGTTGATCCCGATGATACTCGTAGAGTAACTGTTGAAATGTTTGATTGGTCATCTGGTTCTCCGGTATTGTTACCATTAATAGACCCTTCAACACAAACATTGCCACCTAATCGATATGTTACTTTTCGTTCAGCAGCTCTTCCTCCAGCACTTTTTGCTTATGAAGTAAGAATCATTCGTCCGAGAGATAGAGATGTTGTTACGAATGTTTTTGGTCTTAGTGCAATCGTATTTAACCCACAAGAAGGAAATAATGTTTTACAACATGATTTAGCAAAATTAGACCTTAAATAGATTTTATAAAAGTCTATTTATTGAGCATGATTAAAAAAAGAGTAGGATGTAATCCTACTCTTTTTTTAGCGTTAATTAAAATTTAAAAAGAAATCCTTCATCATTTTAGTGTCTTTAATGTTCACTACCACACCTTCAACTTTATCTTTCTTCTCATCTTTAGCAATTGTAATTTGTTCCTTATTATCAATCCAAACAAGAAATTCTTCTTTTGCGTCATCTTTATATGTAACGGTAATAGTAGAATGTGCAGATTCTCTCTTTTTTTGATCTAAAGTGATTGTTTTGGGTGTTCCATTTTGAACTGCTGAAACGATAGATTTTATCATTTCTTCGTTATCTGTTTGGGATTTGGACGTAGTTTGATTCGTTGTTTTCAGTATTTCAATGTCTGAAATATTTGCGGAATTGAATTGAAAGGCATTTTGTTTATGTTCTTGCTTAACTTGTGAAGCTTTATCTGTAGCCGAGGTGCTTGTACAGCCTATTAAAGTGAAAGATAGAGCGGTTAGAGCGCATATATAAGTGATTTTTTTCATAGTATCCCTCCTTATGTTTAATTATAACAATTTTCTGTTAATTTAGGTAGTTATTGTAAGGAGAAGATATTTTAAAGTGGTAAATTATGTTGTTTATTCTCTATTAAAATCAAAATTCACATAACTTTTTTCAAATTTTATGTTTAACATTTTGAAAATAGGTGTACTACATATAATATAACAAATAATTCATTTTAAAGGAGGAAGTTAAAGATGGAAACGAAGTATAGTAAACCTTTTGTATATGAATTTATTACGGAGAAAGAGGTCATGAATGCGGCGAATGATCTCGTGAAGAAAGGAATAGACCAAAAAGATATTTACGTATTAACACATGAGAAAGAAAGGACAGATAGAATCGCAGATAATGCAGACGTGAATACAATTGGTATACAAGAGGAGGGACTTGGGACAAGTATTATTAATGTCTTTCAAAAAACGGGAGATCAGTTAAGAAATAAGATGCAGGAGTTAGGGCTTAATGAGGAAGAAGCGAACTTCTACGAAGAAAAGCTAGATGAAGGGAAGATCTTGTTATTCGTTAAAGATTTAGAAAGAGTTGGTGAATGGTTACAAGAAAGAAGATGCATGTATTCTATTTAAATTTGTATCCTTTATATCTATAAATCTATTACGAAAAGGAGATGGAAAATATGAGTGAGAGCGGGCTAAAAGAACAAATTACGGGTAAAGTTGAAAAGAAAAAGGGGCAAGTAAAAGAAGGAATTGGTGAAGTTACAGAAGATAGAGAGTTGAAAAATGAAGGGAAGTGGGAGAAGACGAAGGGAACAATAAAAGAAAAAGTCGGAAAAGTGAAACAAAAGATAAGTGATGGGTTGGATAATAAAGAATAATACATGTTTATCAAGCTTTGGTTACATACCAAAGCTTGATAAATCCAATATAAAACGAATATAGGAGGGTTAATTGTGGGACTTATTATTACGTGTATTGTAGGTGGACTTATTGGTGCGTTAGCTGGAATGATTACAGGAAAAGACTTTCCTTTAGGTATAGTTGGAAATGTGATTGCTGGTTTAATTGGATCTTGGGTAGGTAGTGCGTTATTTGGTCATTGGGGTCCTGAATGGGGAGGCATTTTTGTTCTTCCAGCGTTATTAGGTGCAATCGTCTTTATTTTAATCGTTACATTCTTCTCTAGAATGCTACGGAAAGCGTAAGTATGATAATGAATAGTAATCTTAAGTTTATTATATATAGCTATAAAGTTAACAGAGTAATAAATATACATAAAAAAAGCATCCAATTAAAATAATTTGGATGCTTTTTTTATGTAATCTGCATAGGAATGAGCGGGGGATGAAGGTCCCCCGCTCATTAAAATTACACTTTCTATTATGTATTAAACCATCGTTACTTTTTTACAATTATTTATTCTTACGACCTGCCTCGGTTCTATATGAGATAAGTCCTCGTTATTGCCTATATCAACTACGATTGTATTCGTTAGTATGTTAATAATGGAACCAACTAATTTTGTAGCATGATCGTGTCGATAAGAAAATTGAACGAAATCTCCCTTTTTAAAGCTGTGCTCTTCCATAGATAGATCCCCCTAAAAATAATGTTTATACATTATATATACACAAATTTATAAGGTTTAAACATTTGGTAGTATTTTTTTAGTGTTAAGCTGAGAAAGGTGTGGAAAATTTATAATGAAAATAAAAAATATGTTTAAAACTAATTTTTATGGGTAATTAACATAGTAGTAGTTTGAGATAAGGGGGCGGAAATGATGAATTTGGCAATAAATATTTTGCAAAATGATGTAGGTTATACGGTACAACTGAATGGTGAAATTGATGCATATACAGCATCAGATTTAAAAAATAAGATCATGCCTATTGCAAGCGAGAAAGAGGCTCATATTGTAGTAGATTTTACTAAGGTAGATTATATGGATAGTACTGGTTTAGGCGTTTTCATAGCTCTATTAAAAGCAGTTAAGAAAAATGATGGAAAACTAGAGTTTATTGGTGTATCTAAAAGGTTAAAAAGATTATTTGATATTACAGGGTTAACAGAAATATTAAATTTGAATTCTGATGCTGAAAAAGTAGAAAGAAGGTGACTAGGGATGATGGAGAGATTTGAAAAGATAGAAATGAAAATTCCTGCAAAGGCAGAATATGTGGCTATTATTCGTCTAACGATGGCTGGTGTTGCGAATCGAATGGGCTTTGCTTATGACGATATAGAAGATATGAAAATTGCTATTAGTGAAGCATGTACAAATATTGTACAACATGCATACAAAGAAGACGTTGGAGAAATTGCAATTGTCTTTGGGCTATATGAAGATCGATTAGAAATTATGGTTGCGGATAATGGGGTTAGCTTTGATTTTAATAACTTAAAAAGGAAAGTTGGCCCGTATGATATTAGTAAACCAGTAGAGAAATTGCCGGAAAATGGTTTAGGTTTATATTTAATCAATACGTTAATGGATGATATACAAATTATGCATGATGAGGGCATGACAGTTTTAATGACAAAATATATACAAAGAGAGCAGGTGGAGAATGATGGAAATCCAATCTCAACCTACAACTCTTACTAAAGAAGACGTTATTAAACTAATTGCAGACTTCCAACAAAACCAATGTAATGAAGCGCAGGAAAGGTTAGTTGATCATTATAAAAATCTCGTACATTCCATTGCATATCGCTATTCAAAAGGCGGGCCGATGCATGAGGATATTATACAAGTAGGAATGTTAGGGCTCTTAGGCGCAATAAGAAGGTATGATTATTCGATAGGGAATGCTTTTGAGCCGTTTGCAATACCTACGATAGTAGGAGAAATAAAGAAGTATTTACGTGATAAAACATGGGGCATTCATGTTCCAAGGCGAATTAAAGATTTAGGCGGAAAAATTAAACTTGCGATAGAGGAGTTAACAGATCACCTGCAACGTTCACCGAAGATTATAGAGATTGCGGATCATTTAGGACTATCCGAAGAGGAAGTGCTAGAAATTATGGATGCGAAAAATAACTATCGAGTATCTTCCTTAGATGATGTAGTTGAAAATGCATCTGATGGAAGTTCAGTAGCGAGAATTGAATCTGTAGGTGAAGTAGAGCAAGGATATGAAGAGACAGAAAGACGTCTCGTTTTAGAGGATATTTTTAACGTATTAAATGATACGGAAAAGAGTGTTATTCATTATATATTTGGAGAAAATTTAAATCAAAAAGATACAGGAGAACGGTTAGGTATTTCGCAAATGCACGTTTCTCGTATTAAAAGACAAGCGATAAGTAAATTGAAGCAAGCAGCGTTTTTAGATACATAAAAATTTAAAATAATGATGTTTAAAACATGAGAAAAGGGGTACTTATTAAGTATAGGAGGAGATATGAAATGTCACACGATGTGAAAGAACTAATCGAAGGATTGAATGAAGATTTAGCAGGAGAATACTCAGCAATTATTATGTATAACCATAATGCAGCTACAGTTTCGGGTATATATAGACAAGTGTTAAAACCTTTCTTTGAATCTGAAATTAGTGATGAACAAGGACATGCCCTATATTTAGCAGAGAAAATTAAGACGCTAGGTGGTACACCTACTACAATCCCTTTACCAGTGAAACAAGTAGAAGATGTTAGAGAAATGTTAGAATACGCTAGACAATCAGAATATGAAACAATTAAGCGTTATGAAAAGCGAAAAGAACAAGCAGCGAAATTAAATATGACAGAGTTAGTTGTAAAGTTAGAAGATATGATTGCAGATGAAACAAATCATATGGAAGAATTGGATCGTCTTTTAAATGACAAAGCAATGGTATTAAATTAATAGTGGAAATTTACCCCACTTTAGTGGGCAGTAAGACCCCCCACCTCAAAATGCAGCGAAAGCAAAGAATTTAGGTGGGGGGTTAACTGCCCATAAAAGTCCGATTGGTGAGGGCTGATTAAAGTTTCACTTTATAGAGTGAAAGAACAAACTCTCATTTCTGGGGGTTTGTTCTTTTGCTGTATAAATGTGTTTGAGTAGGAAATTTTCATTTTATAATTGAGTATGTAATACTAGAAAAATAGAAAATGATAATCGATTTACATTTTATATAAGAAAAGGGGAAATAACTTGTGTCCATTTTAATTGTCGATGATAATCCGGTAAACATCTTTGTAATTGAAAAAATTTTAAAACAAGCCGGATATCAGGATCTTGTATCGCTTAATTCTGCACAAGAGCTTTTCGAATACATCCATTTTGGAAAAGATTCTTCCAGGCATAATGAAATAGATTTAATACTATTAGATATTATGATGCCTGAAATTGATGGACTTGAAGTTTGTAGGCGATTACAAAAAGAGGAGAAGTTTAAAGATATTCCTATTATTTTTGTAACAGCTTTAGAAGATGCAAATAAATTAGCTGAAGCACTTGATATAGGGGCAATGGATTATATTACGAAACCTATAAATAAAGTTGAATTGTTAGCGCGTATGCGTGTAGCATTACGCTTGAAATCAGAATTAAATTGGCATAAAGAACAGGAAGAAAATCTTCGGAATGAACTGGATTTAGCTACGCAAGTACAAAGAAACTTATTAAGTAGTCCATTAAGGGAAGAGCATATAAAAATTGAAGCAAGTTACTTACCTTCATTCAAACTAGCTGGAGATATGTATTACTGGTATAAAATCGATGAAAACCGCTACGGTATTATATTATTAGATGTGATGGGACATGGTGTATCTGCTTCCTTAGTTTGCATGTTCATTTCATCTGTATTACGTGAAACGATTAAATGTTTAATCGATCCAGAACTTGTCATTAAAGACTTAAATAAATATATGACTCTTTTACATAATGAGAATGACAATATTCCATATTATTTTACAGCGATATACTTAGTAGTTAATACAGAAGATAGAACGATTGAATATGTAAATGCAGGACATCCTTCTGGATATGTTTTAGTTGATGAAGTAAATGTAGTTGAACTAAATCGCGGGAGTTGTGCGGTAGGGTTTTTTGATGAAATAAAAGTTGAAAAGACAGTTATACCTTTTGAGAAAAATGCTCAAATCGTATTGTTTACAGATGGTGTTCTTGAAGCAATTGCAAGTGATGAGTTTGAGGCTGAAGAGAAATTACGTACTTTTACAGAAAGAAAATGGGGAGAGTTAGAAGAAGAGATAGAAGGGTTTTATAAGGAAGAACAGAAACAAGCGCAATCAGATGATATGTGTCTAATTATGATACAAACGAATGCGAAATAAAAAGCGTATGAAATCCAAACAGAGGATTTCATACGCTTTTATTGTATTTTTTGATAGATTTGTTCGTGTGGATTAAATTGGGTATAATGCGGCATAATATCCGAGAAACGAAGAGTTTCTTTATTCCCTAAACATAGGAATCCATTGTGACCTAAGCTTTCATAAAATAGTTGCTGTACTTGGTTTTGAAGTTTACTTGTAAAGTAAATTAAAACGTTACGGCAAAGGATAATATGAAATTCGTTAAAAGATTGATCGGTTACTAAATTATGTTGTGCAAAAATAATGTTTTGTAACAGGGAAGGATTAAAATAAGCAAAGCGACTATCCGTTGAATAATAGTTAGAAAATGCTTGTGTACCGCCAGCTTGTAAATAATTTTTCGTATAAGTTTGCATTTTATTTAATGGAAGAATACCTTGTTTTGCTTTTTCTAACACATCTGTATTCATATCTGTTGCGTAAATTACAGCTTTTTCACTTAATCCTTCTTCGTGAAGTAAGATGGACATGGATAATACTTCTTCACCAGTTGCACATCCAGCATGCCAAATTCTAATTTCAGGATGCTTTCTTAATTCAGGAATAACATGCTCTCTTATTGCTTTAAAAAAGATAGGGTTACGGAACATCTCAGTTACATTGATCGAGAAATCATTTAATAACTGTTCTAAAACCCCTTCCTCATGAATTACTTTTTCAATTAATTTTGAAATGGTAGGGATATTAGAAATCTGCATTCGATTACAAATCCGCCTATAAATAGATGTGCGAGCATATTGGCGAAAATCAAATCCGGATAGTTTAAATACCGCTTCTAATAGTAAGTCAATTTCTAAGTTCGTACGCTTATCCATATCTACTGATGGATCAAAATTATAATACTTATTTTCCACTGAAACGAAACCTCACTTATTTTATTAACCATACACTCATTACCGAATAGAGTTGATGTAAATTTAATGGTTTACTTATATAATCTGAAGCGCCAGCAGATAAACATTTTTCCTTATCATTTGGCATTGCTTTAGCAGTTAATGCGATAATAGGTATTTCATGTAACCCTAAATTCATTCGGATATGTTCCATCGTTTCATAACCGTCCATATTCGGCATCATAATATCCATTAAAATAAGGTCAATATTTGTATTGTTTTTTAGTATCTCTAAACACTCTATGCCGTTCTGTGCAGTAATAATGTTGGCATGTTGTTTTTCTAATGCATTTTGTAATGCAAATATATTTCGGTGATCATCATCGACAATTAAAATAGTTTTCTCTTGGAAGACGTTATTTGTTTCTGGGATAACGATAGTTTCCTCAACAACTTCAGTAGGAATAACTTCTTCTACCGTTGCTGCGACTTCTAAATTGGATACTTGGATATCATGTAATCCATTTGGCAGGTTCGGAATATATACTGTGAAAGTACTGCCTTCTCCTACATGACTCTCTAACGTAATCCAACCACCTAACAATCTAGCAAACTCTTTACAAATAGATAAACCTAATCCTGTACCACCATATTTCCGAATCGTTGCGCCATCAGCCTGTTGAAAGGCTTCAAAAATAAGTTGATGCTGTTCTTTAGCAATACCAATACCAGTATCTTTTACTGAAATTGTAATCCAGTCTTTACTTATAGACTGCATATCATGACTTAAATTGCTTGTTTCTATCGAATTGAAATGTAAAGAGACGGATCCTTTTTCTGTGAATTTAAATGCGTTGGATAGTAAGTTTTTAATAATTTGCTCAATCCGTTTTGCATCTGTATAAAACAGATCAGGAATGGTGTCACTGTCTTCAACAGTAAATTTAACATCTTTTTGTGCAGCAATATGTAAGAAGTTTTGATGCATACTCGCTGCCATATCACTTATGTTCGTTGCTTCAAAAATGACGTCTAGTTTTCCGGCTTCTACTTTAGATAAATCTAGTATGTCATTAATTAAAGTAAGTAAATCTTTCCCTGATGAATGAATGACGGTTGCTAATTCAATTTCATCATCGGATAAATGATTATCATGATTTTCTCTTAGCATTTCAGATAATAGTAAAATACTATTTAATGGTGTGCGTAATTCATGTGACATATTTGCTAGGAACTCTGATTTGTATTTTGAGCTACGTAACAACTCGCTTGCTTTTTCTTCTAATTCTAATTTAGTAATTTGTAAGTCAGCTGTCTTTTGTTCAGCTTCTTCAGTTCTAGACTCTAATTGTTCATTCGTTGTTCGTAATTCTTCGGCTTGCATTTGTAGTTCTTCCGCTTGTGTTTGCAATTCTTCTGATTGAACTTGTAATTCTTCTGTCATTGCTTGTGATTCATGTAAAAGAGTTTGAATTCGCATACGTCCCATAATGCTATGGATTGTTAAGCCTAGATTATCAACAGTTTGTTGAATTAAATCTTGATGTAAATCTGAAATCTCAGTTACACTTACTAACTCCATTACTGCAATCACTTCATCTTCAAATAAGATAGGGATGATTAGTAGATTTTTAGGGCGTATTTCTAATACTCCGCTAGTGACATAACGAAACTCTTCGGGTATGTCTCGAAGAATAAAAATTTTCTTTTCTAAGGCAGACTGTCCAATTAAACCTTCACCCATTTTAATAGATTGTTTTCCAATGTCAGCACCTTGATCCGCGAAAGAAGCTTTCTTCACATAGTAGACAGTGTCTTCAATTTCTTCACATACATAAAATGCACCGCAAGAAGTTTGCGTTTTTTGTATAATGCCACTCAAAATTTTGTTACCTAACATCTCAATAGAAGATACACCTTGATACATTAAAATTAATTCTGCAAGCTCAGTTTGTAACCACTCTCTTTTAGAAATTTCGTCTAGTAGGTGGTTCGTTGTATGAGCAAGATCTTTTATTTCGTCATGGGTGTTTACATGAATTCTTTCCGTAATTTTTTCTTTAGAAGAAATGGATTTAATAGCTTGAATTACATTTTTAATCGTTTTTGTAATGGAATTCGAAATATAAAGTGAAACGATAATGGAAATACAAGATAGTAAGAACAATAAACTGTATAACCAAATCTCTAATTTATTATTTTCAGTATCTAATTGTGCAGCTCTTTTTTTCGTTAGTTGTTCCTCTACACTACGGAAGTTAGTTACCTGCGATTGTAATGATTGAATTTGAGTCGTATCGATTGCTTGTACGTTATTACTATTGTTATTCGTAATGAGTGGATGAATCTCTTTATTAATCCAATTAGTAATGTTTTCATTAATCTGCTTTAGTTTTTCTTGCTGAGAGGGGTTATCCTCTAATAGAGCAAAAAGATCATGATAATGTTTTTCGTAATCCTTTTCCGCAGCGTTAAGGGATTGAACATAATTTGCATCATTAGAAGTGATAAACCCTTTCGCTTTATTTTCAATTGTTAGCAATTCTTTCTCCACTTGGTTCGTTAAATTAAGAACTTTAAAATCGTGATCAATAATAAAATTACGAGATTTTTGTAAACTGGTAATCTCATTGTTTAGCATAATGAAAGAAATAAGTAAGAACAAAATGATAACTAAATAACCAGCCATAATTTTGTAGCGAATACTAAATTTTGCTTTCGAGTTCATTAAAAATTCCTACCTTCAATATTATTAAAAGTTTTCAATTGTAAAGAATAAAAAACGTAATATATATTATATCAGTTTTCATAGGGCCAAACTAGAAATCCCCCTATTGTATTAGGGGGTTTCGTTTTGAATAGAGGAAATCATTTTGAAGTATAAAACGATATATGAAAAGTAACGATCGAGGGAATAGGGGATAACAAAACTTTTAAGAAGGAAAGAGAGTTCTTAAAGTTTTTTTTGCATCTATTCCTTCAAAGATAAATAATACAAGCTCTCTCTTTTTTACAGTAAGGAAAAATGATACTAATGTGCTTAAGTTTTTAATAGAAGTAAGTATTCCGTGTTTACTTATAAATACATTCGTTTGAAATGTTGTCATTACAGCGTAAAAATGATGAATCTGAGTTATTGTAGGTGTTTCATTGTAAAGAATAGTAGTAGAGTGAATGGCATTCATCGTAATATTCCTTTCCATATAATAAGCATAACAATATAAACATACCCGTTTTAAAAAATGTTAAACATATAAATAAGAAAAAATATAATTATAGTTTTTTACGTTTAGAAAGAGTTACGGAGGGTATACATATACTACAAAGAGATTGACCGAAGATGAATTGTAAGGTTTTATACTTTTACTTTAAATAAAAAGGAGACTGTTACATATGGATAAAATGATAATGGATATTACATTTGATTTCATTTACTTGTTAAGTAGTTCTCTTGTAATCCTTTTATTATTGGCGTTTTTCGTAAATGGATATGTGAATAAAAAAATTAGTGTATATAAAAACGAAGAGTAATAAAGATATATTATATAAAACTTTAGGAGGTTAATAGTTATGAATGTAGATAGAAAAATAGTAGGTGTTTTTCAAACAATTGATGATGCGGCACTCGTTATTAATGAATTAAAGGAAAAAGGATACCCAGCAGATAACATTTCAGCTATTGCGAAAGATCAAAAGGAAATTGAACATCTGGAAGAAAAATCAGGTGAGAAAGTGAATCATGAAACTGCACATAAAGCGGATATCTTTTCAGCGACAGGACTTGTAGCTGGAGGAGTAGCAGGTGGACTCGGAGGTTTATTAACAGGCCTTGGTGTACTTGCTGTATCTGGACTGGGCCCAATTGTAGCAGCGGGACCTATCGCAGCAGCTATTGGGGGAGCAGGTATTGGCGGAGGAGCTGGAAGTTTAATAGGAGCATTTATAGGATTAGGAATCCCTGAAGAACATGCTAAAAAGTATGAAGAATATATTTACGATGGAAATATATTAATTTTAGTAGATGCAAAATTAGATGATAAGCTAGAAATCTACAAAATATTTGATAAGCATCATGCTTATAACTCTGATTTCTTTAAATAAAATGATGAAAAATGTAAACAAAGTGAATATCGTTTTTGATCTTACAACTTTGGCGCGGCCGAGGAGTCGTATGACTATAAGAGAGGAAGGGCTTATAGTAAAAGATCAAGTTCTATTCTGTTATCCCGCATTAACGGGCAGTAAGACCCCCACCTCAAAATTCAGTGAAAGCAAAGAAGTTAGGTGGGGGATCAACTGCCCGTAAAAGCCCGATTGGTTCAACTAATAATCAGTGGGGGATACCCCCCACTGATTAAAGTTTCACTTTATTGAAAAGGAAAGAGGTGTCTTTTCGTGATCGTAAAAATATTAAAGGATAGTAGTAATAGTTTCCTTTGTACAGTTCAGAATAAAAATGGAGATCAGTATGTGAAGAGATGGTTTCATAAACATGAAAACAATGAAGAATTAGGACGACCAACTTTTAAAGAAGTAGAACGCGACTGGAAAGAAAATAAAGAATCGTTTATGTATCCTAATGTTAAAGCGCTTTATTAAACATAATAGGCACTTTATTCTTACAAAACTGTCACATTCCTGTAAGGTAATTCAATAGATTCGTTGTTTGTTCCATGTCATAATAAAAACATAAGAAAGCTTATTAAAACTACAACTTATTAGGAGAGTGTCAGTCATGATTGTAACAACAACTTCTGGAATTCAAGGTAAAGAAATTATTGAGTATATCGATATTGTAAATGGTGAAGCTATTATGGGTGCAAATATTGTCCGTGATTTATTCGCTTCCGTTCGTGATGTTGTCGGTGGTCGTGCTGGTTCTTATGAAAGCAAGCTAAAAGAAGCTCGCGATATCGCAATGGATGAAATGAAAGAACTTGCAAAACAAAAAGGTGCGAACGCTATCGTTGGTGTTGACGTAGATTACGAGGTTGTTCGTGATGGAATGTTAATGGTTGCTGTAAGTGGTACAGCTGTACGTATATAAGTAAATAAAAAACAGGCTCACCCCTTGAAGTTTATGCTTTGAGGGGATTTTTTTGTTCATAACTAAAGTTAAGAGGGAAAAGAGCCGATTACTAGCCTACTTATTTCAAATGTAGTATATTATTTTTAAAGATAAAAGTAATAATATGGAAAAATGTTAACTTTATGACAAATAATAAAATTGTTATTTGAGGTAAGAAGAGAAATAATAGTATGAATAGCTTTAGAGAGTGTATAGTTGATAGAAATAAACGATTGATTATGTAAAGCGTTATATTACATAAAATTTTTTATGAATGGAGGCGGTTATATTATGTTTTGGTTAGGATGTTTTTTAGGATACATTGTAGGCTCAGTTATTACATGCGCTCTACTTTACTATGGGTATAGATCTAATGAAAACAAAAAAGCGAATATACAAAAGAGGGAGGAGAGGAAAATCAATCAAAAAGGTGTATAGGATGTGGAAGGTAGAGTGATAACGTTGATGCAAAAATAAAGGGCAGTACATATTTTGATGACTACTATGTACTGTCCCGTTTATTCTTTTTGGATTATGAGAAGTTGTTTCCTGTCTTGCTATAAAATTCATAAGCAAAAAAGCCAAATAAATAGCCGATTGCAGCTCCTAAGCTCACTGCAAGAAGTGAATAATCCGGGAAAAACATGCCGAAAATCAAACCGATTATACAGCCAACGAGCATTCCAATTGGTATGAAGCTATCTAATAAAACTTGAGCGTTTTTTGACTTTTTCTTACCTAATGTACCATTGTCATATTTATATTTAAGCCTTCCAATCACATATACTACAATTCCCCCGGCTATTAAAACAGGCGCAATTGCTGTAAGTAACCACATGTTAGAGTCTCCTTTCATCTTTCAAAATAATTATACCAAATAATTACAATTTGTTCGAATAGTGGATAATTGAGGAATAATAATAATGTTGGCGCACTTGCTCTAAGTAGTGTTGCGTTAAATCTATAGATGCATAGTTGTTATTGAAAAGATAAGAATCCCCCTATAAATTAATTGGGTAAAATTTCAAATTGCTGTGCTACTATAGACTGAAAATGATACAGTAATAATTAAGATAATACGGTTCACTATTTCATTTTAATTTATTTAGAAAGATATTGAGGTGCAATAAATGATACATAATATTCCAGACGTTTATACAAAAAAAATTCTTATAGTAGATGATGAAAAAGAGATTTTAAATTTGTTGGAAGCGGTTTTAAAGAAAGAAGGGTTTCGACATATTTATACGTGTACAACAGGAAAAGGTGGAATACACATGTGTAGGCAAGTGCAGCCAGATCTTATCCTATTAGATATTATGCTTCCAGATTTAGATGGATATAGTGTTTGTGAGCAAATTCGACAGTTTACATTCGTTCCAATATTCTTCTTATCGGCAAAAAATGAAGATTTAGATAAAATACTTGGATTAAGTATAGGTGGTGATGATTACATTACAAAACCTTTTAGTCCAAAAGAAGTAGCGTATAAAATGAAAGCATTTTTTCGACGCAATCAATATAAAGAAAAGAATCCGAATATGTATCAGTTTGGAGACATTACAATAGATGAGGCACAAGGGACAGTGCTAAGGGCTGGCACATTACTAAGCTTAACAGCAAAAGAATTTAATATATTACTATTTTTAATAAAAAACCCAAATCAAATTTTTAGTAAGGCTCGATTATATGAAGCTGTCTGGGGCGAAGCATACTTGGGGAATGATAATATTATGATGGTACATATGAGACATTTAAGAGAAAAAATAGAGGATAATCCCTCTAAACCTAATTATCTTGTAACAGTAAGGGGACTTGGATATAAACTTAATACAAAAGGTGATGCAAAATGAAGTGGAAGGTCACGAGACTATATATTACCTCATTAATAGGATTAATTATGTTTATCCTGATTGTTCAATTTTTTGCTTTTAGTTATTTAGTATTTACATATAATCGTGGGGGAATGGATAATCCAGAGAGCTTAGTATTAGCTTTTCAAAAAGAAATCAAAGTAGAAAATGGAAGTATTTCTATAACGAATAAAGGGAAAAAATTTTTACAAGAGCATGGAGCTTGGTTACAAGTATTAAATCATAATAGTGATGAAATTTTTCAAATGTATAAGCCTAAAAATACACCAAATCACTATACTCCTAGTGACTTAATTTTACGCTATAAGTACGATATTAGGGATTATACAACGTTTGTAGGTAAGTTAGATAAAAATACACAGGTAGATAGCTACATTGTCGCTTTCCCGTCAAATCAAGTATTACGGAAGTTTGTTTATTTGAACTTCAATAATTTATCTAGCTTCTATCCATATGGAATTTTAATATTAATAGGAGTGACAGTGGTTTGTATTTTATTATTTGCTTACATTGTGGCAAGGTATATGTCAAAACCTGTTGTCATGATAATTGAACATATAAATAAATTAAAGCAAGGACAATATAAACAAGTACCGGAAGAAAAGGGAATATATGCAGAGGTGTATACAAATCTGAATCAGCTATCACATCAACTAGAGGATATTAGCGTTCAGAGAAAAAGACTAGATATGATGCGAGCTGAGTGGATTATAAACATCTCTCATGATTTAAAGACACCGCTTTCTTCTATTAAAGGATATAGTGAAGTTATAGGAAATCGGGAATATAAAATTACTGCACAAGAAATGTATCAATATGCAGAAGTAATTCAGAATAAATCAGTTTATATAGAAAAAATGATTGATGATTTAAAACTTACATATCAATTGAAGAATACGTTGTTACCTATCCATAAAACTACAGTAGATATTGTAAATCTCACTCGAGAAATAATTATTGAATTTCTGAATATGCCTCATTATGAAAATCGAATAATTGAATTTGAATGCCTTCAGGAAGAAATAATTATAAAAGCAGATCAGGGATTAATCCAACGTGCCATAGTAAATTTATTGAATAATGCACTCATTCATACTGATCATAAAACATTAATACAAGTTTGTATAAAACAAACAATTGGATACACCATAGTTACAATTGAGGATAATGGTGAAGGGATAAATAAAAGTGATTTACCACATATTTTTGATCGATATTTCCGTGGTACAAATACAGATCCAAAAAGTGGTTCAGGTTTAGGAATGGCAATTGTAAAGGAAATTATTGTAGCTCACGGCGGGGAAATTGCAGTAGAAAGCATCGAAGGAAATGGTACTAAAATTACATTTCAGCTTCCAATAAAAAATTAAGCTAAACTTAAGGTCAGCTCAATTCAAGATTAAGCAAGAACTTTCATAATAAATGATAGCTTAATCAAAAAAGAGGTGCCAATAATGGGAACATATATCGTTGAAACAGAAGGTTTGACAAAGACATATGGAGTTGTAAATAGTGTGAATCAATTACAAATGCAGGTTGGTAAAGGTGAAATTTATGGATTTTTAGGTCCAAATGGGGCTGGGAAAACGACGACAATTAGAATGCTACTGGGATTAATAAAACCGACTACAGGTAACATTAAGATATTCAATCGAGATTTAAAAACAAATCGAATAGATATTTTAAGAGAGGTTGGCTCTCTGGTTGAATCGCCGTCTTATTATGGACATTTAACAGGCTATGAAAACTTAGAAGTCATTCGGCAAATGTTACAAGTACCAAAAAAGAATATTGATGAGGTGCTGCGCATTGTTCGATTAGAGAAACAAAAAAATAAACTAGTTAAACAATACTCACTTGGAATGAAGCAACGCCTTGGTATAGCGATGGCGCTACTTGGAAATCCGAAACTATTAATTTTAGATGAACCTACAAATGGTTTAGACCCTGCTGGAATTCAAGAAATTCGTGAACTCATCAAACAACTACCAAAGCAATATGATATGACAGTTGTTATTTCTAGTCATTTGTTAAATGAGATGGATCAAATTGCAACGCAAGTGGGCATTATTAATAGTGGGCAGCTTATTTTTCAAGATAAAATTGAAGTGTTACGAAAAAAAAGCCAGGCATCGATGAAAATACGCGTAAATGATGTAGTAAAGGCTCATCAAATTTTAGAGCAGCATCATATTCACCTTAGCATTGAAGGTAATTGCTTAGTTACGCAGCAACAAGAAGATTATTTTATTTCTCACATAAATGATTTATTAGTACAGCACAACTTATCAGTGTATCGGATTCAAGAAGAGAAACATACGTTGGAAGAAATATTTCTAAGCTTAACAGAAAAAGGCGGTGTTTTATAATGGCTGCTGCCTTAAGAAGTGAATTATTGAAATTAAAAAGAAAGAAATTGTTTTTGGTAGTATTTTTGATACAGGCTTTAGCGTTATTTTGGTTATTTGCTATTGTGTCACAAGAAAAAAAGGAATTTCTAAATTGGGAGTCGCTTCTTTCAAGGTTAAGCATGATAAATGCAATGTTTTTACCTATAATGATTGCAACAATAGCATCTCGGATCATTGATTTTGAAAATAAAGGGAACACCTGGAAGCTATTGTGTGCAATTTCTATATCTAGGAAGCTAGTATACATAACCAAAATTATCTTCAGCCTCTTTTTTCTTGTATACGCAAGTATGATTTCTATTTCTGTAATTATAGTAATAGGGAAATTTTTTAATTTTGAAAGTCAGATTCCGGTGATATTATTACTGAAATACGGTTGTTTTACCATTATAGGATGTATTCCAATGGTTATTTTGCAACTTTGGATATCTTTAGTAGTGAAAAATCAAGTATTTGCTTTAATGGCAGGTGTAATTGGCTCATTTCTAGGATATGTCGGGCAAATGCTTTCTTGGAAAACATGGATAATTTGGACATATTCATCTCTTACAAATCCAATTTCTTGGGCATTTTCCAATGGGAAAATAGTATTTTTCCCAAACCAAGGAGTCATGATGAATCTTTTGTTAAGTCTAGGAGTTAGTTTACTATTTATCATTCTTAGCACTATCCATTTTTCACAAAAAGATATTCATTAGGAGGATGCAAATATGTTATTAAGCTCATTTCGATGCGAATTATTAAAATTAAAACGTTCAAAAATATGGATTGTAATGACATTCATTCCGCTTATTTGTATTGCGCTTGGACTCATAAATTTTCAAGTGAACTACGATGTCTTAATGAAAGTCTCAACAAATGAGTGGGAGAAAGCTTGGACACAAGTTGGCTTAATTTATGGCTTATTTTTATTTCCTGTTGTAGTAAGTATGTATTGTGCGTTTGTATGCCGCTTTGAACATAGTGAAGGTAATTGGAAAAAAATATTATCTTTACCAATCCCATTTCGATATGTGTACATGGCAAAGCTATTAGTCATCTTTATGTTAACCTTATTGACACAAGTATTTTTTTTAATTGCTTATATCGTAATTGGTAAACTATTAGGTATTGCAAGTCCTATTCCTTGGGTTTCATTATTAAATTGGTCATTCAATGGATGGATTGGTACATTTTCAATTGCTGCATTACAATTATTTCTTTCATCTTCTATAAAAAGTTTTGCAATTCCAGTTGGAATGAGTTTTGGTTTTACATGCATAGGAATGATATTTCGTTATTTAAATATCGGATATATATGGCCATTTGCGCAACCGGGATTAGCTATGGATCCTATTCATTTAAAAGGTTTGCAGAATTTTTTTCAATTTAGTAGTTTTTATATGTTAAGTTGCTTATTTGTTATTATATTTACTTTTGCTGGAGTTCGAAGATTTACAATAAAAGATATTATATGAATAGGCGTATAGTGGAATTGTTAAAATATTAGGGTATAGAACAGATGGGTTTTTCAGGTGAACTACGTGTATTAATAAAAAGAGCTAAGTTTATTCTTAATAGGATAAACTTAGCTCTTTTATTTTATTTGCTTAGTACATTTTTTTCGGAATATAGGTGCTACTCCTTATATATATCATGTAAGCTACTTTCAAATGAGTCTATACAAAATATGCTAAGATATAAAAAAACAAGAGGATATATGCTCTTATTTTGAATGCATTTATCTCTGTATTCATGTAGTCGATTAAAAAAAACACTCAAAATAGATCCTTCACTTGTAGTTAATAACTCGTCAAAAACACTTTCCCTTTCGTTTTCTCAGCAGACTGCACAACATCAACCGCCGTTTTCACATCCGCTAATTCATACGTAGAATGGACTTTCATAAAACGTAATTGCTCATTTTCTACTAAGCGAATTAAATGATGAAACGTTTCTTGCCATTTATATGGTGACACTTCTTTATTCCAATGTCGTAAATGAAATATGTTCGCGTGCACTTTTGCTTTCGTGACAATTTCTGCCCAGTTAACTTGTACACCTGATAGAAGACCAATCGTTAAAAAGTGCCCGTTTGGACGTAAGGAGAAAGCTAATGCATTTCCATCTGCTCCCCCGATTGAATCAATCGCAGCATCCGCACCGAGACCGTTTGTTAATGTCATAACGGTTTCATAAAGCGGCGCAGTGGAAGTATCAATTACATATGCAGCACCAAGGCGCAGTAACTCATCTGTATGCTTATTATTTCTTGTCACGGCAATGAGTCGGAAGTTTAAAATTCGTGATAACTGCGCAAAAAGATGCCCAATAGCGGATCCACAAGCATTCACTAATAAAACATCATTTTGTTGTAAGTTTAGCGTTTCCGTACATGTAACCCACGCAGTAAGAGGATTAATATACATTTGTGCCGCTGTAAAAACATCAATCGAATCAGGAATAGGGACTACAAAATCAGCTGACGTCTTCACATATTCTTGCCAAGTACCTTCCCCGCGTAACGGTAACACACGTTTACCGATCAGGTCTCTAGAAACAATAGCTCCCACATCTTCTACAATACCAACACCTTCATAACCAGGTATGTTAGGTAAAGGAATTCTATGTGCATACGCTCCTGTTATTGGAATTAAGTCAGACGGATTAATCGGTCTAACTAACATACGAACGAGAACTTCATTCTCTTTTAATGGTTCTATATTTTTATATTCAACTTGTAATACATCTTTTGGGTTGCCGAACTTGTGAAATTGAATGTGTTTTCCGTGCACGATAAATGTTCCCCCTTAGTTTGATTGGGTTTATTATAGCATTTTTGGTTTGGGGGTTATTTTGTTAAATGTATTTTAAAGGAGTAGGGTTTATAAAAAATAAGCTCATAGTTGGTTTCCTTTCATGTAAAATATTCCATTTATCATTCATGATTGGAATGTTTTACGGATTAGATTATAATGTTTTATAAGGAAATTAGGATTTTATAATTTAATATTATATAGTGAAATGAATTCACTGTTAGGGCTGTCGTGAAAGGTTGAAGAGGGATAGATTACAAAAAATATGGAATAAAGATTATTTTATAAAGGATGTGTACAGGTGAGTTTTATTAATTCTTTTTTTGAAAAAAACTTTGAACATGCTCAGAGTTTATTTTTTGATGTGAGGTTTTTATTTTTCGGTTTTACTCTTATATCATCTTTAGGATTTCTAATTATATATAGCTTTTTATATGGATATTATTTTGGTGGGGATGAAATTTTTCAAATCTCGAATTTTAGTATCATTTCAAATTTAATACCGTTTAATTTAAAGACCTTAACTATTACATCTATATTTTTCGTGTGTATTTATTATATATTTTCAGTATTCATTTCTTTAATAATTAAAAACAAGGGTATGAAGTTGCACACTTCTATTCTACTAGTATTTACAGCATTGCTATTAAATGTAGCTATAACAATGTTCTTTGCTAATGAATTGACGTTTACTAGTATGTTAAGCTTTTGTTTAATATGGGTATTTGTAGGGTTAATAATATGCTATATATATGTAGCAATAAAAACATTGGAGCATCCTTTTGTTACGATAAGTGGATTTTTGTTTCATATTGTTGTCTTCGCATCTTTGTTATATGTACTTGGGTCTATGGGTATTTTAGAAGAGTTAGAAATTTTGAAGATAATTTCTGTTTTGTCTGTGCCGTCGCTTATAATTATAACAACAATGTTTCATTACTATCATAGAAAGAGATGGTTTGACCTGATAAGTTATTTATCAATTTCGCTTACTATTTCTGTAGTGATAGTGTTTATACTAGAAAAATATAATTTGATATTTATTTCTAATATAATAACCTTGATTATATTAGTATTAATATTACACTTCATTATTCTAAAAATAATGAAGTGGTTACCAAAAATGTCGGAAATTAAAAAGAAATTTAGTATTAATGTAAAATTTGAGTTGGGAATAAAAGAAGAGAAAGAAAGGCAGAAAGAGAGTAAGGGGTTTTTATATAATTTAATAGCCCAATGTTATAGCATGCTATTAAATAAAGCTAATAATACACCAAAGCTAGCAATTTCACTTATACTGTTATTAGCTTTTGTATTGCTACCTAGGCTGTCTTTATCGTGTGGGCAATTAATAAGGGGCATAAATGAGGCGTATGAAAGTTCTGTGGAAATTACCTATGTAAATCAGTCAGGAAAAGAAAAGGGGCTGATTGGTAATTATTACATAGAAAATAATTCAACTCTATATGTAGCTAATAAATGTTGGGAATTAGAGGTTATAAAACCTGTTAATTATCATATAAAGCCAATGGATAAAGGGAATAAGCAGAATTGTGACAAGAAGGATTAATCTTTGTAAATAAAAAAGAAGCTGTATCAAAAAATTGATACAGCTTCTTTCACATACTATATAAAATATAGCTTTAATTATGTTGTAATAACGAAAGTGAATTTTGTACCTATTAAGCCGAAGCTCTCTTCATTCTCTCAAGTAAACTAGATAACACATGCGTACGATACGATTCTAGTTTTTTACCTTCATAAGTGCGGATACCTAATTTTTTAAGTTCTTTTACATACCAACCTTTGCTTCCGAAATACATGTGATCGCTCCCCTTCAACTTTGTTTTTATTTGTTCTGATTGCATATGGAGGTACAGGTAATATAATGAAGGAAATGAATTTCGCGCGAAAATGGTTAACTTTGTTGCAAAAGACATATATACTAAAGATAGTATACAACGAGGTGGACAAGACGTGATTATAGAGAAGCACGAAATTCAAATTGACCAAATTACGAGCGGTAAAGTGAATATCTTTACTTTCTATCGAAATAGAAAGCAAATTGATGATCATTTTTTACGATTGCAAGAACCATCGCTTACAGCAAACTACTTCTTCCATTTTCATTTTGATGCAGAGAGCTTGCATCTACTGCAGGAAGAGTTTCCAGGCGTATATCCGTACGACGGTAGTGAAACGATTCACGACTGGACGGAAAAGATGAAGAAAGAATTGCAACATCAGATCCAAACAGGAAAATGGAATAAACGCGTACGTATCGGTAATCGCATTCTAGATGTGGTGTTTACGTGGTGTGACGAAGATATAGTAGAGTGAAAAAGAAGCGGATGACGCTTCTTTTTTTAGCGCTGGAATAAAACGAGCTTACCTGCAGAAGATGTGCAGCGATGTGTTTTTTCATACAATCCTTTTTCTCGTAAAATAGATTCACCTTTTGTTTTCGCTTCTTTTTCAGTTGCCGCCTCGAATGATTCGTCTAATGCTTTAGAACCATCTTTTTCAAAGACTGTTAGAACGTATACTCCCATGAAAATTCCCTCCAATAATAAAAATCAGAATCTTATAACTATTTTGGCATAAATCACTAGAATATGCAAAGAAATATATGACATTGCGTGTTACAATAAAGTGAAACTTTAATAAGCAGGGGAGTTTTTTTATCCCCTGCTTATTATTAGTTGAACCATCGGGTATTTATGGGCAGTTAGCTTTCAGGTAAGCTTCTTTGTATACTGCCCGTTAATACGGGGTAAAGTTAAACTTTAACTAGTGGGGAGTCTATTCATTCCTACTTATTAAGGTTTTCAGCAATTTTAATGTTGATAAAATGAAACTTTTGAAACATAGAAAGGATCGTTATTTGTGAAACAAGTAAAGTTTATACATGCAGCTGATTTGCATCTGGATAGTCCGTTTAAAGGGATGGAAATGAATGTACCGCAGTCTGTTTGGGAGAGAATGAAGCAGAGTACGTTTGAATCGTTCGAACGTATTGTTGATAAAGCGATTCAAGAGCGCGTTGATTTCGTATTACTAGCCGGGGATTTGTATGATGCGGAGACAAGAAGTTTGCGGGCGCAAGTGTTTGTGCGCGAGCAAATGAAGAGACTGTCGCAGTACGATATCCCTGTTTTTATTATTCACGGTAACCACGATCATTTAGGAGGAAGCTGGGCTGCAATTGAGTTTCCGGAAAATGTTCATGTGTTTACGGAGCCCTATGTAGAAGAGAAATCATTTTATAAAAATGGTGAATTATTAGCTTCTATTTACGGGTTTAGTTATTTGCAGCAAGCGGTAACGGATAATATGACAGCGCAGTATACGAAAATGAGTGATGCGCCTTTTCATATTGGTATGCTTCACGGAAGTGTGGAAGGAGATGCAGAGCATAACCGCTATGCACCGTTTCAAATTCGTGAGCTGAAAGAAAAGCAATTTGATTATTGGGCTCTTGGTCATATACATAAACGTGAAATTTTATCAGAAGAGCCATACATTATTTATCCAGGGAATATACAAGGTCGTCATCGTAAGGAAACAGGCGAGAAGGGTGCGTACCTTATTGAACTTACGAAACAAGGAACGCAATGTTCATTTTTCCATACGGCAGATGTTGTATGGGATGAAATCGAAGTTTGTATTGATGGACTTGAAACTGTTGATGAACTTATGACAGCAGTGTCAACTGCGATGAATGAGTGCCGAAGAGAAGAGGAAGGTACGCTATTAACTGTCGTATTTACAGGACAAGGGCCACTTTCTCCTTATTTGCGTGATGAAAAGCGCGTAGAAGAGATTTTTCATATTTTAGCATCTGGAGAAGAGCGAAAAGATTTTGTATATGCGATGAAGTGGAAAAATGAGACGGTTTCTTTTGCGGAAATCGAGCGTTTGAAAGAAGAAAATCATTTTGTCGGTAGTGTGCTAAAAGAGTTAGAAGCTTTCACTAATATGGACAGTGTATTGCGCAGTATTTGGACATCTCCTGTAGCGCGTAATAGTATTGAATCTTTTACAGAAGAAGAGAAGAAAGAGATTCAAAAGGAAGCGGAAAATATTATTTTAGAACAATTATTCCAGCAAGAGAGGGATAAGAAATGAGAATGGAAAAACTCCATATTTATGGGTACGGAAAATTAGAAAATGTGGAAATGGATCTGTCAATGCTGACGATGTTATACGGTGAAAATGAAGCGGGGAAATCAACAATTCGCTCATTTATGAAAAGTATTTTATTCGGTTTTCCAACGAGAGGACAGCGCCGTTATGAGCCGAAAGAAGGCGGAAAGTACGGCGGTGCAATTACTGTACAAACAGAGAAGTATGGCCGTTTGAAAATTGAACGATTGCCAAAGACGGCCGTGGGTGAGGTAACCGTTTATTTTGAAGACGGGAAAACGGGCGGCGAAGAAATTTTACACGATATATTAAGCGGAATGAATGAAAGTTTATTTGAATCGGTCTTTTCATTTGATATGCACGGTCTTCAAAATATTCATCAGCTCGGCGAATCGGATATCGGCAATTATTTATTTTCAGCAAGTGCAGTTGGAAGTGATGCATTATTGCAGCTCGATAAAAAGTTAGAAAAAGAAATGGATCAGCGTTTTAAGCCGAGTGGTCGTAAGCCGGAAATTAACGTGTCACTGCAAGAGATGAAGAAGCTTGAAGAGAAGATGAAAGAGTGGCAAGGGAAAATTGGCACGTATGAAAAACAAGTGGAGCAGTTAAAAGAAAGTGAAGAGAAACTAGCTTCTGTTCGTGTGGAAAAAGGGAGTGCAGAGAAACGAAAGCAAGATTATGAAATATTAGCAGCGCTTGAGCCTCTCGTTATTGAAAAGCGTGCGCATGAGAAAGTATTAGAAAACGAGAGCGGGCAATTTCCTGTAAACGGAATGGCGCGTTATGAAGCGATTAAGGCGAAGATGGAGCCGCTCCAATTACAAGTTGATTCGCTCCATAAAAAAATAGAGACAGTGCAATTGGAAGTTGAATCGATTCAAATAGATGAAGAGTTTTTACAAAAAGAAAGCTACGTAGAAGAACTTCGTATGCAGCATATGTCTTACGAAAATGCACGCCAAGAAATGCGTGATATAGCAGGAACGATTACGAGTATAAAAGAAGAGCTTGCGGAACTAGAACAGCAAATCGGTGCTACTTTTGAAAAAGAGACAGTTCTTTCATTTGATATGAGTTTGGCAACGAAAGAGTTAATTACGAAAGCAGTGCAAAAGGCGCGTGAATTAGAAACGCAAAAAGCACAGCTTGATGATCGTTTTAAAGTAGCGCAAGAGCAATTAGAAGAACAAGAAGAAAATATAAGACAGATTCAGAGACAAATGTTAGCAGATGAAGAGCGAAATGCATTAGTTGAGAAAGAAAAATCGTTCCAAGATGCGGCATTTATCGGTATGGGCGCTGAGAGAATGAAGCGTAAGTATGAGGAAAAAGCAGGAGCGGCTATGCAAAAGAAAAAGCAGTGGCAAAGAATTTGTCTTCTGTTACTTCTTATTAACACAGGCGTTTTGTTCACAAGCTTATTTATAGACAATCGCCTACTCTTATTTATTAGTGTCATTGTTTTTGTAGGGATTGTTCTTGCTCTTGTGTTATATAAAGATCCGTCAAATGGATTACAAGAAGAGCTCCTTACTCTTCAGCAAAGTGCTGGCGGGAGACAAAGTGAAGAAGCGATGTCTGTGCGCTATGAGTTAGAAAAAGATGAAGAGATACGTAAATTATTTGAGCGTGAGTCTTATAAGTTACAGCAAATAGAGCGAGCTTATGATAAAGTCGTTTCATCGTATGAGGAATGGGAGAGAGAAACGTTCCGCATGCATGAACAAGTTAATGTATATAAGAAGCGCTATATGCTCCCTGAATTTTATACGTATGCACACATATTGCCGGCGTTTGAGCGTATGGAAAAAATGCAGCAATTATATCGTGAATTAGAGAAGCAAGGCACGCGAAAATCTTCATTATATGAAATGATTTCGCAATTTGAACATAAACTAGAAACTGTTATCGGTAGCGCGGAATATAGTAAGCTGCACGAGGCACAAAGTCGTATGCAAAATGAGAAAGAGAAGCGCCAAACTTGTAAGCAGTTAAAAGAAAAACTGGCGGAATGGCAAGAAGAATATGAGTTCACGCGAGATCAATTAAAACAACTATTAGTAGAACGAGATGGATTATGGCATATCGCAGATGCTACAAATGAAGAGATGTTTTTAGAAGCAGGTAAGTTGGCAGAGAAGCGTGAAGATGCGGAGAAACAAGTCGGGCGTTTATTACCGCAAATTGATCTGTTAGAACAACGTTTAACGAGTTTATCATTAGCTGAACATTATGAGGCTGACGGTTATGAGGAAAAATTAAAGCAAGAACTGACAGTTGTGCAAAATAGTCTTACGAAAGAGAAAGAACTGACAGAGCGCATTGCGAAACATCGTATGGAAATTGCGAATTTAGAAGAAGGTAGTACGTACGGTGATTTAATGCATGAATGGGAAATGAAAAAAGCGCAAGTGCGCGAACAAGTGAAAAAGTGGGCTGCTTATGCGGCGGCAAAGACAGTGTTAACGAAAACGAAGCAATATTATCATGAGGTGCACCTGCCACGTATATTACAAAAATCAGAAGAGTATTTCGTCTATTTAACAGGCGGGCGATATAGTAAAATCTTTTCGCCGTCAGAGGCGGAACCGTTCATCGTTGAGCGTAACGACGGTATGCGTTTTTATAGTCATGAACTAAGCCAAGCGACAGCTGAGCAGTTATATTTATCGCTGAGATTTGCATTAGCGAAAACATTTGAGCATGATTATCCATTTATTATTGATGATAGTTTCGTGCACTTTGATGCGGTAAGGACGAATCGTACGATTGAACTTATAAAGGAAATTGCAAAGGATAGACAAGTGATCTTCTTTACATGTCATGTGCATTTACTCGCGTATTTTACAGAAAAACAGATTATAAAATTAACACGTAAGCGTAAAGAAAATGAGTTGTAGTGTGCTATACTAAAAGTAACTGATTTGGTGGAGGAATTCGAATGAAAAAGAAAATTGCAGAATATGAAGTTGGTGAACAAGTCGATGTTTTCTTGTTAATTAAAACAGCGACAAAAGGTATCGCAAGCAATGGAAAGCCATTTTTAACAGTAATCTTACAAGATCCAAGTGGAGATATTGAAGCGAAGCTATGGGACGTATCACCAGAAGTTGAGAAACAATATGTAGCGGAAACAATCGTTAAAGTAGCTGGTGATATTCTAAACTACAAAGGACGTATTCAATTACGTGTGAAACAAATTCGTGTTGCGAATGAAAATGAAGTAACAGACATCTCAGATTTCGTAGAAAAAGCGCCAGTGAAAAAAGAAGATATGGTCGAGAAAATTACGCAATACATATTTGAAATGAGAAATCCAAACATTCAACGTCTAACAAGACATTTATTGAATAAGCATCAAAATGAATTTTTAGACTATCCAGCAGCGACAAAGAACCATCATGAGTTCGTATCTGGACTAGCTTATCACGTCGTATCGATGCTTGATTTAGCGAAAGCTATCTCAAATCTATATCCATCATTAGATAAAGACTTACTATATGCAGGCGTTATTTTACATGACCTTGGTAAAGTAATCGAATTATCTGGCCCAATTTCTACAACATATACGTTAGAAGGAAATTTACTAGGCCACATTTCTATTATGGTGAACGAAATTGGTAAAGCAGCAGACGAATTGCAAATCGATGCAGAAGAAGTATTAATTCTTCAACACATCGTCCTTTCTCACCACGGAAAAGCAGAATGGGGTAGTCCAAAACCACCATTAGTAAAAGAAGCAGAAATTCTGCACTACATCGATAACTTAGATGCAAAAATGAACATGATGGACCGTGCATTAGGACGCACAAAACCAGGGGAATACACTGAGCGTGTATTTGCACTTGATAATCGTTCGTTCTATAAGCCAACGTTCCATAATTAATAGTGTGAATAAAATAGCCTCATTAAGTGTTAATACGCTTAGTGAGGCTGTTTTTTAATTTCGCTTTTCAAAATATTGTTCTTTAATTATTTTTAACTTGCCTTCGTTTTCTGTTAGTTCAAATATAAATAACGCTTTTTCCATGTTATTAGCAATATCTTCTTCGTTGGAATGTTTAAGTTTCAATAAATTCCAAGCCTTCCCATAGTATAGTTCACCCAATAGGTAGAAAGTATTTAGATTAATTGCTAATTTGATGCCCATATCATTGTATTTTATTGCCTCTTCATATTGATGTCCATGGCCTAAAATTTTTGCTAAATTAAAAATGATTTTTAATTTAATTTCCTTATCTTTAGGAAAATCTAACTTATTATAATTAGTTAAACATTTTCTTAATATGCTAATGCTTTTTTCGTATTCTTTGTTGTCATAATGAAATATAGCCATTGACTGCATAATATCTATTTCTCTTTCTGATAAAGAATCACAATTAGTTAAAGTTAGTTTTAATGCATCGTTTAAAAGATTTAAAGCAATTTTTGTTGATTTATTCACATAAAATATAGCAATTGATTCATGCCATATGAGAAATTGTTTATCTTCTTTTGTTTGGAAATTATTTTCGTTTTTTTCTTGTTCCACTATTTCATAAAGTTCTTTATATTGTTTTTGCTTTGTACAATCTCTCATTACATATTTTACATTTTCTACGTATTTTAATTTCTTGTTTTGAGTTAGTGCGAATATATAATTCGGATCAACACCAAGTTTTTCAGATAATTGATACAATAATATGCTAGATGGATAAATAAAACCTTTTTCTATTTTACTAATTTGGCTTTGTGAACATATTCCATGACATAACTCGGATTGTGATATGTTTTTTTTAATTCTAAGTTCTTTAATAGTGATACCCAAATCATAAAATTCCATGTTGCCCCCTAATATGTAACACTTTATGAGTATAAGAATAATTTCTAACCTTTAATGTAATGTAAAATTAGTATGGTTGCAATTATTAATCATTTGGATTTTTATATGGATAGTTTTGAAGGGGCTTATGTTATAAATAAAATGTTACTGAAAAAAGTTAGAAGTGGTTATTTGAAGAAGTTAATAATATCGTGTTTATTGGCTACATTCTTTCTAAATATAGTAGGATGTTCTAATAGTATGGGTACACTAAGAGATAAATCTAAAAATTCATCGTCTGTGAAGTCTAAACACATAAATAAAGCGTGGTATAAACATATGTTATATGTAATAGTTTAAAGGAACTTGAAATGGTTGATGCTACAGGGCATAAGGGGAATAATGTAATTAGGCCGATAGTAGATAATGCTAAACGAGTTATAGAAGCTGAATGCTACATAATAAAAAGAATCCTTCCGTAAGGGGAGGATTCTTTTTATCGTATGAGTATTTAGTTAAATAAGTTAATAATAGGTAAGTAATTGTTTTGCAAGCATATAAAAATCAATGATTCTTCAGCCTAAAATATTATTTAATAAAAAAATGTCTCGAATTTGAGATAAATCACTTGCTTTCTAATCACTTGAGGTGTAAAGTGATAGTAACGAAAGCGATTGAGTCATATGAAAAACATACACTCACTTGCTTTCGACTTACAAAACAAAGTAACTTATTCAGTAAAAACTAAGATGAATCTACAAAAACATAATGAGAATAAATTGAAAAGCTAAGAACCATATTAGTTGTGGGAAATGTTATTTTTTAGTTATCACTTGACTAGTAAAACGAAACGGAGGAATAAACAATGTATGAAATTAAAGGGCATCATCACATTTCAATGGTTACGAAAAATGCAAATGAAAATAATCACTTTTATAAAAATGTAATTGGTTTACGTCGCGTGAAAATGACAGTGAACCAAGATGATCCGTCAATGTATCACTTATTTTACGGAGATAAAACAGGAAGTCCAGGTACAGAATTATCATTTTTTGAAATTCCTTTAGTAGGAAAAACGTACCGCGGTACAAATGCCATTACGCGAATCGGATTACTCGTTCCTTCAGAGGAAAGTTTACATTACTGGAAAGAACGATTTGAGAAATTTGATGTGAAACATAGTGAAATAACAACATATGCAAATCGTCCTGCTTTGCAATTTGAGGATGCTGAAGGTCTTCGCTTAGTACTACTCGTTTCAAACGGAGAAAAAGTAGAGCACTGGGAAACGTGGGAGAAATCAGAAGTTCCTGTAAAGCATCAAATTCAAGGAATGGGTTCTGTGGAAATGACAGTTCGAAGACTTGATAAAATGGCGAGTACACTTACAGAGATGTTCGGTTATACAGAGGTTAGCCGCAGCGAAGAGGAAGCAATTTTCCAGTCCATTAAAGGAGAGGCTTTTGGAGAAATCGTTGTGAAATATTTAGATGGTCCTACTGAAAAACCGGGCCGCGGTAGCATTCACCACCTAGCGATTCGTGTGAAAAATGATGCAGAGCTTGCTTATTGGGAAGAACAGGTGATAAAAAGAGGTTTCCAATCTTCAGGAATCATCGACCGTTTCTATTTTAAAAGTTTATATTTCCGTGAATCAAACGGAATTCTATTTGAAATTGCGACAGATGGGCCAGGATTTACAGTTGATGGAGATGTGGAACATTTAGGAGAAAAACTTGATTTACCACCGTTCCTAGAAGATCAGCGTGCAGAGATTGAAGCAAATTTAGCACCTATTGAAGAAAAGTAATAGAAGAGAAAATATAAAGTGAAACTTTAATCATTGGGGGCTTTATCTCCTATGATTATTAGTTGAACCACTCGGGCTTTTACGGGCAGTTGATCCCAATCGAACTCCTTTGCTTTCTCTGAATTTTGAGGTGGGGGTCTTACTGCCCGTCAATGCGGGATAAAATTTAAAACCATTGGAGGAATATAAAATGAACCAATTAAAAGGAATTCACCACGTTACAGCGATTACAAGTAGTGCAGAAAAGAACTATGAGTTTTTCACTCATGTTTTAGGAATGCGTTTAGTTAAAAAAACAGTAAACCAAGATGACATTCAAACGTATCATTTATTCTTTGCAGATGATAAAGGTAGTGCAGGAACAGATATGACATTCTTTGACTTCCCAGGTATTCCAAAAGGAGTACACGGTACAAATGAAATTTCAAAAACGTCATTCCGTGTTCCAACTGATGCAGCGTTAGCATATTGGGTGAAACGCTTTGACCGTCTGGAAGTGGAACATACAGGAATTAAAGAGCAATTTGGTAAGAAAACTCTATCTTTCGTTGACTTTGATGATCAACACTATCAATTAATTTCGGATGAACTTGATAAAGGGATCGAATCAGGTACACCTTGGCAAAACGGTCCAGTTCCATTAGAATATGCGATTACTGGTTTAGGACCTGTATTTATCCGTATTGCAAACTTTAGTTTCTTCAAAGAAGTGTTAGAAAAAGTTCTATTATTTAAAGAGGTTGCGCAAGAAGGAGAATTCTATTTATTCGAAGTAAACAAAGGTGGAAATGGTGCTTCTGTCATTGTAGAACATAATACGGTTCTTCCAGAAGCACGACAAGGTTTTGGTACGGTTCACCATGCTGCATTCCGCGTGGAAGATCGCGCTGTATTAGAAGAATGGATCGAGAGAATCAGTAGCGTTGGCCTTCCTTCATCTGGCTATGTAGACCGTCACTTCTTCGAGTCATTATACGCAAGAGTTGCACCACAAATCTTATTTGAATTTGCAACAGATGGACCAGGATTTATGGGAGATGAGCCATACGAAACACTTGGCGAAAAATTATCATTACCTCCATTCCTAGAGCCAAAACGTGAAGAAATTGAAAAATTAGTTCGTCCAATTGATACAGTGAGAAGTACAAAGGAATTTATTAAAGAGTAAAAGTAGAGATAGTAAGTAGGAGAGCAAGTAGTTTTAGCTGATAGCTGAAATTGCTTGCTTTTTTATTTGTGCTATTAAGTTTTCTGACAATTGTTTCTCAAGTTATCAAAAAGGAAAACTTTGGTATAATTCATTTAAATTATAAATTTTCTGAAAATTATTTTTCAATACATAGAAAAGAGGTGATACTATACAATTTTGATAATTGTATAAATATCCTAATTTTGTAAGCTTGGAGAAAAGGGGATGCGAGTGTATGGGAGTAGATGCAGTAACAAGGGAGCAAATGAGACATTCTTTAGATAATTGGTATCGTGTAATGTTGCAGCAAAACATAGAGAAAGCCACGGAAATGAAAGAGGAGATTGAAAGTAAGATTAGTGGGTTGGACGTGGATCAGGAGTTATCTTTGTATTTTACATTATTAGATTTTAGATATAAAATGCTGACGGATTGGTTGAATATAAAAGAAAATAGTTTTGAGAGAATAGAATCTTTTGAAATTCCAACTGAAGGATTTTTAGCATATTATTATCATTTCTTTAAAGGGATATATTGTACTTCAATGTCTAAATATGGAGATGCGAAGGAAAGTTATGAAAAGGCAAATGAATTACTGAAATACGTTTCGCACTCTTTAGAAAATGCAGAGTTTGATTATCGTATGGGTAATTTTTACTATCAGACATATCAACAAGTTAATGCAATTGACTATTTGAGAAAAGCGAAAGAAGAGTTTAAAAAACATATAGGTTGCGAAATAAATATAGCGCTATGTGAAAATGCTTTTGGTCTGTGTTGTGTAGATTTGAAAATTTATGAACTCGCGGAGGAAAGCTTTAACGCTGCTATGGATATTTTCCAAAAGGTAAATTATGAAAAATATATTTTAATGGTGCGTCATAATTTAGCCTTTTTGTATGCCAGTCAAGATTTATCGGAACTTGCAGTTCGCCATGCATCCGAAGTTACAAAAAAACAGCCGAAATTTTTTAAAGCGCTATTTGTTGAAGCGCGTGAATGTTATAAATTAGGGCAATATCAATTAGCAGCAGATCTGGTTGAAAAAGGTTTGGATATTTGTAAAGAATTAAATAAGGAAGAGTTTCAATATCGTTTTATGATTTTGAAAAGCGTAAACGAAAAATCACCTACATTAAGCTTAGAGCAAGTAGTTTTAGAAGGTATTACTTATTTTGAAAAAGAAGAGCTATGGGAGTGTATGCAGGAATACGCTGAAATGTTAGCTTTAAGGTTTTATAAAGAAGAGAATCACAATAAAGCAAGTCATTATTTTTACATGAGTCATAAAGCTCAGAAAAAATTATTAAAAAAAGGGGCGCTAAAATAATGAAAAAGATTCACTTTGGAATGTTGGGGATTGTGCTAGTAGGTGCGTTATCAATTGGAGTTAACAGTGCGTTTACAAATCAAGCATTAAATATAGGAGAAACAGGAGGAGCACCAGCAAGACCAGACTACGTTAACATTGGAGACACGGGTGGAGCACCAGCAAAACCAGACTATACTAGAGGAGACACGGGTGGAGCACCAGCAGATAATAGAGGAGATGGCGGCGGAGTAAGCCAACTATAATAACAAAGAAAGGGACTTCAACATGAAGTCTCTTTTTCTATTTTCAGGCCATGCAGAGAAAAGAATTGACTTACTTTAAATATGTAACTATAATAGTTACAGAATAACCATTAGTAATAGAAATGAGTTATATTTTTTTAGTACAATTGTAACTGTTTTAGTTACAATCAAAATTAATCATAAAACAACCAAAATATGTAAAAACTTTAAATAGCAACAAGAGAAAGGAGACGGGAATGTTGAAACGGTTTAAGTTTTATTTGATTAGCGGTATTGTGCTTATTTTGCTTATCGTATGTAACTTCGTTGATAAGCCAATTGCAAAGGTTGGAGAAGTGAAAGATACTGTTATGATGAAGCTGAATACGAAAGAGAGTATGGCGCAGATTGATGGTCAGACGATTTATTTTAAGAGAATTGGTGAGGGGAAACCGCCTTTACTTATGCTGCACGGTTTTGGTGGTTCTTCTGATGGGTTTAGTGATATTTATCCGGAACTGGCGCGAGATCATACGATTATTGCGGTTGATATTTTAGGGTTTGGACGTTCTTCTAAGCCAGTTGATTTTCAGTATTCATTTCCTGCGCAAGTGAATTTATATTATAAGTTAATGAAGAAGCTCGGATACGATCGGTTTGCGGTGCTCGGTCATTCAATGGGCGGAGAGATGTCCCTCAATTTAGCGTATTTATATCCGGATGCAGTAACGCATCTCATTTTGGCAGATTCTACAGGGATTGAGTCTTTCCAGCAAAAAGAAAGTTATGAAGTGCCGCCGTTATCGACAGACTTACAAACGGTAACAGAGATTACGGATTATAATAAAAATGAAGTGAAAAATAGTCGCGACGATAAAGAGCACTATGATCAGCTGACGAAAATGAGAGAGCGCCGCATTGCGATGGAAGCCGATAAAATTAAGGTGCCGACTTTAATTATATGGGGACGACACGATAAGAGTGTTTCTTGGAAAAATGGTGAACTGTATCATCAGCTATTTACGAATAGTACGTTCCATATTATTGAAAAAGGATACCACGCACCGTTTCGCCAGGAACCAATCGAGTTTATGGAGTATGTACAAGCGTTCTTCGCGAAGAATCCGCAATAAAATTTTAAGCATAAATCCACTTCTTTCCTCATACAGTGAAACTAATAAGGCTTGTCTAAGGAAAGGAATGAAGTTGAGTGGAAACTTTACCATGGTGGGTGTATCTTGTAATTGTTGGAATCGTATTAAGTGGCTACATGGTTTTATATACTTCAAAAAAAGAGCAAGAGATGGATAATGAGTTTATCGAAAAAGAAGGCGAAGTGTATATGAAGCGTTTAGCAGAAGAGCGAGAGAAACGTAATCAGGATAGTGATAAAGATTCTGTATTGCTTTAATAGAAATTTTGAAATGCTACCACCTAGTAGAACTTTACATATAGGTGGTAGCATTTTTTCTTTTTTGGAAGCATGTATACGGAATTCATCATGAACTTTTATTGATGGTATTTATATATATGTTTCCTCATAAGAATGGAACTAGCGTAGTAATTACTGGGGGGATTAACAATGCATAGGGATGAAACTTCATTACATCCGGATACAGGTGTTACATCTGTAATGTTTGTTGAGCGTTCATTAAATGAAATTCGTTTTTGGTCTAGAATCATGAAGGAGCATTCTCTTTTTCTTCGCTTGGGATTTAGATGCGAGGATACGCAACTAATCGAAGAGGCGAATCAATTTTATCGATTGTTTGAACATATCGAACAAATAGCGCATTCCTATACAAATGAAACAGATCCTGAGCAAATCAAAAGATTTAATGCAGAAGTACAACAAGCCGCAACTAATATTTGGGGATTTAAACGAAAAATTTTAGGATTGATTCTCACATGTAAATTGCCAGGACAAAATAACTTTCCACTGTTAGTTGACCATACAAGTAGGGAAGCTGATTATTTTAGAAAACGTTTAATGGAATTAAATGAAGGGAAATTAGATGCTCTTCCTGATGCTATTATTAAAGAAAATGTTTTCTTTCTAAGGATTATGGCAGACCATGCTAAATTTATTGGTCATCTTCTTGATCCATCAGAAAGAAAGCTTGTAGATACAGCTCGGAATTTTAGCAATGATTTTGATGAATTGATGTATCAAGCAATTGACTTAGAATCAATGAAACCACAATCCCAAACAGTCCCTCTTTTAGATCAATTTTTAGATCAAAATCGTGTATCGGTTGCATCTCTTCGGGACTTTAAGAAAACGGCACGTGATTTAATTGAGCAATGTAAAATAAAGAGTATCATCCACCCATTATTGGCAGACCACGTTTTCCGTGAAGCTGATAGATTTCTTGAAATCATTGATATGTATGATGTTCATCTTACAAATATTCAATCACAACCTAGATATTAGAAGGTAAGGAAAGATACTATTTTTCCTTAAGTGGAGAAGTTAACAATGTATTGTTAGCTTCTTTTCTTTTTGGTGGAAAGGTTTGGAAATGAAACTTTACGTTATTCTATCTGAAGAACGCTAAGAAGGAATAGCGTATTTTTGTTTATTACAAAAATCGTTGTATGGATGTTAAATAAGTTTGCCGGAGCGAGCATTACAATTATAGCTGATGCACCGTATGTAATGAATTTTTTACTCCTCATATTAATGGTTATAGGTGGCATGGGATCTGATAAGTTGAAGAAAATATATAAATAGAGGAAAGATTTGAAAGAAATCCCCTTACACTAGCTGTTCTTTTCACTTAAATTGTGTACTATAAAGGATAGGATGACATAAAGAAGGGGACATATAGAATGGAATTTCATGAACAGAAGATTTTGCCGGCAGTGAGGCAAATTAAAGATTTGGAGAAGTTACTACATAGTTCGTATGAATATATCGTTATTTTAGATATTCATGTCGGTCAATTGAAGAGTGTTATATCACTTGCGAAGCAATATTGTAAAAAGGTGTTTTTACATGTGGATTTAATTCATGGCTTGCAGAGTGATGGGCATGCGACGGAGTATTTATGTCAGGAGTTTAGACCGTACGGGTTACTCTCAACAAAGGCGAGCGTAATTATGAAGGCGAAGCAAAAAGGCGTTGTGGCAATTCAGCGTATCTTTTTAATCGATTCGAGTGCAATGGAGAAGAGTTGCAATCTTTTAGAAAAGACGAAGCCAGATTATATAGAGGTGCTTCCAGGAGCAATGACGGACATTATCGCTGAAGTGAAAGAGCGTACTGGTGTACCGATTTTGGCGGGTGGTTTTATTCGTACAGTTGATGATGTGGAGAAAGCGTTAAATGCTGGTGCGACAGCAATTACGACATCAAAACGCGAACTATGGAAACATTATCAAAAAAAGTGACGAAAATGTGAAATAATTCTGTTGACACCGCTTTCATTAACAGTTAACATTATAGACAAGTTAATAAACGTGACGGAGAAAAGTAGAGATCCACATTTCATTGTTTCTATATAAACTTATATAGAAGCGTGCAAAGCTGTGGGTCTTTTTCTTTTGACAAAAACGAATGGCCATTCATTTTACCTCTATCACATTTGGAAGCGTTTAAATTGATTGTGGAGGGATACTATGTCAGCATTTTTAGGAGAGTTAATAGGGACTGCGTTGTTAATCGTACTTGGTGGCGGCGTTTGTGCTGGTGTAAGTTTAAAGAAGTCGTTTGCGAAAGATTCAGGTTGGATTGTCATTACAATGGGCTGGGGCTTAGCAGTAGCGGTTGCAGCATATGCGGTTGGATCAATTAGTGGGGCACATTTGAATCCGGCTTTAACGATAGGACTAGCATTTAAGGGAGCGTTCCCATGGAGTGACGTACCTGGTTATATCGCAGCACAAATGATTGGGGCAATTATCGGGGCAGTTATCGTATATTTACATTACTTACCACACTGGAAAGAAACAGAAGATCCAGGAACAAAGTTAGGTGTATTTGCAACAGGTCCAGCAATTCCGAACACATTTGCAAACCTTTTAAGTGAAATGATTGGAACATTCGTTTTAGTATTTGGTATATTAGCAATTGGAGCAAATAAATTTGCAGATGGATTAAATCCATTTATCGTAGGTTTCTTAATCGTAAGTATTGGTTTATCATTAGGTGGAACAACAGGATACGCAATCAACCCGGCTCGTGATTTAGGTCCGCGTATTGCACACTTCTTCCTTCCGATTGCAGGAAAGGGCGGTTCAAACTGGAAGTATGCATGGATTCCAGTAGTTGGTCCAATTTTAGGTGGATCACTTGCAGGTTTATTCCATCAAGTTGTATTTGAAGGAAAACAAAACTCAGCACTTATTTATGTAATTATCGCAACTGTGATTGTACTAGCAATCTCTTATATGACAAGTAAAAAAAGTGGAAGCACTACAAATAGTAGAAAAGTAGCATAGGGGGAAACCATTATGAAAAAATATATTCTTTCATTAGACCAAGGAACAACTAGCTCACGCGCAATTCTGTTCAATAAAAAAGGTGAAATTGTTCATTCAGCTCAAAAAGAGTTTACACAACATTTTCCGAAGCCGGGTTGGGTAGAGCATAACGCACAAGAAATTTGGGGATCTATTTTAGCGGTTATCGCAACTTGCTTAAGCGAAGCAGATGTAAAACCAGAACAAATTGCTGGTATCGGTATTACGAACCAACGTGAAACAACGGTTGTATGGGATAAAACAACTAGTAAACCAATTTACAACGCAATCGTATGGCAATCTCGCCAAACAGCTGAAATTTGTGATGAGTTAAAAGAAAAAGGTTATGGCGAAATGGTTCGCGAAAAAACAGGTCTTTTAATTGACGCATACTTCTCTGGTACAAAAGTAAAATGGATTTTAGATAACGTTGAAGGTGCAAGAGAGAAAGCAGAAAACGGCGATCTATTATTCGGAACAATTGATTCGTGGCTTGTATGGAAACTATCTGGTGGTAAAGCGCACGTAACGGATTACTCAAATGCATCACGTACATTAATGTTTAACATCCACGACTTACAATGGGATGATGAGCTTCTAGATATGTTAACAGTACCAAAGAGCATGCTTCCAGAAGTACGTCCATCATCTGAAGTTTATGGAGAAACAATTGACTATCACTTCTTCGGTCAAAATGTACCGATTGCAGGTGTAGCTGGTGACCAACAAGCAGCATTATTTGGACAAGCTTGTTTCGGTGAAGGTATGGCGAAGAACACTTACGGAACTGGTTGCTTCATGTTAATGAACACAGGTGAAAAAGCAGTAGCTTCTGAGCATGGCCTATTAACAACAATTGCATGGGGAATAGATGGTAAAGTAAACTACGCATTAGAAGGAAGTATTTTCGTAGCAGGTTCTGCAATTCAGTGGTTACGCGACGGAATGCGCATGTTTAAAGATGCAAGTGAGAGTGAAGTATATGCTTCTCGCGTTGAATCAACTGACGGTGTATACGTTGTACCAGCATTCGTAGGTTTAGGTACACCGTATTGGGATAGTGAAGTACGCGGCGCTATGTTTGGTGTAACACGCGGTACGACGAAAGAGCATTTCATTCGTGCAACACTAGAATCTTTAGCTTACCAAACAAAAGACGTATTATGCGCAATGGAAGCAGATTCAGGTATTGAACTAAAAACATTACGCGTTGATGGCGGAGCAGTTAAAAATAACTTCTTAATGAAGTTCCAAAGTGATATTTTAGATGTTCCTGTAGAGCGTCCAGTGATCAATGAAACAACGGCTCTAGGTGCAGCATACTTAGCTGGTCTTGCGGTTGGATATTGGAAAAACCAAGATGAAATTAAAGAACAGTGGCATATGGACAAACGCTTTGAACCAACAATGGAAGCGGGAACAAGCGAAGAGCTATATGCTGGATGGAAAAAAGCGATTGAAGCAACAAAAGCTTTCAAATAATCATAAACAGTGTTATAATGGTGACAAGTTAATAATTCGGTAGGAGATTTGGAGAGACCACAACACGCTATAGAGGCGAAATCTATAGCGGAGTTTGTGGTCTCTTTTTTCGTTATCAAAGGGAGGAATTACCATGAAATTTTCAAGTAAACAACGTAAAGACGTATTAAACGGAGTAAATAAACAAGAATTAGATGTGATCGTAATTGGTGGAGGTATTACTGGTTCTGGTATTGCATTAGATGGAGCAACACGCGGGTTATCAACAATTGTGTTTGAAATGCAGGACTTTGCAGCAGGTACATCAAGTCGTTCAACGAAGCTTGTACACGGTGGTCTACGTTATTTAAAACAACTTGAAGTGAAAATGGTAGCAGAGGTGGGTAAAGAGCGTGCGATCGTATATGAGAACGGTCCCCATGTAACAACACCAGAGTGGATGTTACTTCCGTTCCATACAGGCGGTACGTTCGGATCATTTAGTACATCAATTGGTCTTCGTGTATACGACTTCTTAGCAGGTGTAAAACGAAGCGAGCGCAGAAAAATGTTTAACCGTGAAGAAACATTAAACAAAGAGCCTCTTGTGAAAAAAGAAGGATTAAAAGGCGGCGGTTACTACGTTGAATATCGTACAGATGATGCGCGTCTTACAATTGAAGTAATGAAAGAAGCAATTGAGCATGGTGCGAAAGCTGTTAACTACGCAAAAGTAGACAGTTTCTTATATAAAGATGGAAAAGTATGTGGTGTACGTGTAATCGATTTACTAGACGGAGAAGTATATGAAGTTTACGGTAAGAAAATTGTAAACGCTGCTGGTCCTTGGGTAGATACACTTCGTGAAAAAGATAACTCGAAAAAAGGAAAAGTACTTCAATTATCAAAAGGTGTTCACTTAGTAATTGATCAAAAACGTTTCCCATTAGGTCAAGCGATTTACTTCGATACACCAGATAAACGTATGGTATTCGCGATTCCGCGCGGTGGAAAAACATATGTAGGTACAACAGATACGTTCTATGATAAAGACGCAGCTGTACCACAAATGACAACAGAAGATCGCACATACATCATTAATGCGATTAACTACATGTTCCCAAGCGTAAAAATTACAGAAAAAGACATCGAATCAAGCTGGGCTGGTGTTCGTCCGTTAATTTACGAAGAAGGTAAGAGTGCATCTGAAATTTCTCGTAAAGACGAAATTTGGACTTCTGAATCTGGTTTAATTACAATCGCAGGTGGTAAATTAACAGGATACCGCAAAATGGCTGAAATGGTAGTAGACTACGTAACGAACTTACTACAAAAAGAAGGTCATAGTGCATATCCGAAGAGTGATACGAAACATATGCCAATCTCTGGTGGACATGTAGATGGTTCACACGGATTCCCAGCATTCGTTGCGAAAAAAGCAGACGAAGGTACGAAATCTGGTTTAACGAAAGCGCAAGCAGAAGAGTTCGCGAAATTCTACGGCTCTAACGTTGACGTACTATTCGACTTAGCGAAAAAACATAAAGATGAAGCGAAAGAATACAACATGCCGCTTGACGTTCTAATCCCGCTTGTATATGCAATGGATTACGAAATGACAGCAAAACCAGTTGACTTCTTCGTACGCCGCAGAGGTGCTGTATTCTTCAACATCCACTGGGTATACGAGTGGAAAGAAGCAGTAATTAACTACATGGCTGCGAAACTAGGCTGGAGCAAAGAAGAGCAAATGAAATACACAGCAGAACTAGAAAAAGCATTAAGAGACGCTGTTATTCCTGTAGATCAACAAGAACAGGCAGCTGCGTTAGCGTAAAATAGAGAACCACCTGAAGGAGAGCCTTTAGGTGGTTTTTTGTGCGTTATGTATAGAATGTACTTGTATTTTATAACCAAAAAACCTAATATATAGCTTGTTGAGAGAAGTTTCATACAAAAAATAAGATACCAATATGAGGTGTATCATGAAAAAAATAATTACTTACGATTCTGAAATTCAGATGGCATATCTGTATGTAATTCCATTTACTTCAGAAATTGAGATTGAATCAACTGAAGAATTGGAAGAAAATCCAAAACTAAATGTAGATATAGATCAATTTAATCGTATAGTGGGGATTGAGTTTTTTGGAGAAAATGCTCGTAAATTAAAAGGATTAACAAATAGCAGTAAAATATATATAAAGAAAACGGCAAGTGATAATAAATACATATACTCATTTAGACTTTCCCAGGATACTCATTTGCAAAAGGTGTTATTTCATAATATCGTATTTTATTTTTCGGATAAGAAGTATGAAGAATTTATCGGTTTTGATATTATGAAGCCATCCTTATACGGTTATGACATATTAGACTCTTTAAGTGAGTTTTAGGAAGAAGGGGGACTCGGTTAAATGGGTTCTTTTTTTATTTGGCTGTTCTTAAAGAGGAATTTCAAAATGAAAGAGCGCCTTGGGAGGAAGACGCTCTTCAGGTGAATGTACTGTAACGATGATTCGGTTTATTATATGTAATTTACTGAGGAAATGATTTCCCAAAAAAATATTATTTTAAAAAGGGAGTTGCAATTGATGGAATCAAGAGTTAGTTTTTATAAAACTGTCACTTTATCCTTTTCTTATTATTGGATGTATAAAGAAAAGCAAGAAGTCCGTATAAGATGCCTCCTAACAAGAAAAACGGCTCAATAAATACCAGTAGTAAAGAAAGTGATTCTGAATCCAATAAGCTTTGAATGATTCCTACACAACCCCGCAAACCTAAAACCATACATGCTCCCCATGCTGAAGTGAGCAACAGCCAGGATGGGAACCTTCGTCCCCATGCTTGAACAAGTGCAAGTGCAGTAAACGCAGCAATTATACATATGGCAATTGCAACTAGATTAATGATAAATAACGCTTTGCCCATTGTCTTGCCTTCAAATCCTAAAGTTCCTCCTGCAGCCCAGTAAACGTGGATTAACGCGAATAGAGTCGACCAAACAAAAGCTGCATAACCAGTAAAAACCAACTATTTCTCGATTTTGTCTAGAGGATGATGATTATTTTTGATGGGAATAACTCCTTTCATTAACAGCCATTAAAAAAGACAAACCTAGCGATTTGATTAGGTTTGTCTACGTTTGATACTTTTTCAGTTGTTAAAACTTGATTGGTTTTTCTATGTTATTTACTACTAAAAATCCTTCCAATTATCGGGTTAGTTAGTTTTTTACATTTATAATTGTAATAGGATAGTTAGCGACCATAATCAGTAGTGTTTATAGTTGTTGCCCTTTAACGATGAACTTAGCTTTACCTAATGTATGTTCAATCATGCTGAAGTCCATGAAAGCTGGTGTTGATTCTAATGGAATATCCAATGTTTCAACATCGAGAGCTGTTAAAATAAAGTGATAGTTATGTGGAGCGTCACCTTTAACTGGTGCTGGACCAACATATTGTGTTAAACGAGTATCGTTAGGCATTGGAATAACCTCTTTTGGCATTAAACCACTTTTTGGGTTACCGGCATCTGCTTCTAATGATGTGATGTTTCCCGGAATATCTTTAATTGCCCAGTGCCAGAATCCTGATTCTGTTGGCGCATCTGGATCAAAAATAGTTAAAACAAAACTTTTAGTTCCTGCTGGGACACCGCTCCAGGTAATTTTAGGTGAAACTTCTTCGCCACCTTCAACGCCAAACATTTTTGAATAATGGGCAGGTGCAAAGAACCCGTTTTCTAAAGAATCTTCTACTTTTACTGTGAATTTTTCTGCCATAATTGAGTCACTCCCTTTCGTTATAAATTAATATTAACAATACGAAATAAAAATAAAAGTAGACACTTTAAAGTTCTATACGAACTAAAAAGTAACAATTGAGAACTAGCAACGGTTATGACCTGAAATATATTTTTTAAGAATGTATAAAACTTTTCCATACAGTGCGTCGTCTAATATATGGGAAGGAGGAAATGCTGTGGATGAATTAACGATAGAAGCGTTTGAAATAGAAGATAAGGAGGACCTTATCGATGAAATAATGAACAAGTATGGACAAGAAGTCCTGCAGCTTGTGTATTCATATGTGAATAATAAAGAGGTTGCGGAGGATTTAACGCAAGATATATTTGTGAAATGCTATAAATCTCTTCATACATATAAAGGAAATTCGAACTTAAAAACGTGGTTATGGAGAATTGCGATTAATCATTGTAAGGACTATTTAAAAAGTTGGTATAACAAAAAAGTTATCGTGACAGAGGATGACTTTACGTATATGGAGAGTCAAAAAGAAAGTGTCGAACAAACTGTTATTCAAAATGCAGAGGATAGTAGGCTTGCCTCTGCAGTCATGAATTTACCGATAAAATATCGAGAAGTGATTTATCTATTTTATTATGAAGAATTATCAATTAAAGAGATTGCTACAGTAATAGAAGTGAAGGAAAATACGATAAAAACGAGACTGAAAAAAGCGAAGGAACTTTTGAAGGAAGGATTGGAGGAATAATCAAATGGAAGATCGATTAAAAGGTTTGCGAAAATCAATGGAGAATACAACGTTTAAACATTTGAGTTTTTCTGATCAGCACCAGAAGCGGGTGCGCGAAAAAATCAATCAATCGTCCGAAAAGGAAGAAGATATCCTTTTAGCAGTGTTGCAACTTCTTATGAATGAAAAAACAGGTTATGAATTGATGCAGTTACTGCGTGGGAGAGGGATTCGAAAATTCGAAGGTGATGAAGGATCTCTATACACTGTATTACATCGTCTAGAGCAGAGTCGCTTCATCCAATCTAGCTGGGATCACGCGGGAGCTAAATATTATCAATTAAATGAAAAAGGAAACAAGATGCTGCGAAAAGCAGAGAAGAATGCTACGAAGGCACGATTTATATTAAAAGGATTAGTACAGGAGTGAGAAGAAATTGAACAAAAAAGGGGAGCGTTTTTTAAAGGAAGTTACGAACCATATTAAATCAAAAGAAGCGAAGGACTTGGTTGCAACTGAACTAAATTTTCACTTAAAACAGGCGAAGAATATGTGGATAGAAAAAGGCTTAAGTGAGGAAGTTGCTGAAGATAAGGCCGTTGAACAAATGGGAAGTCCGATTAAACTTGGCCAGGAACTTAACAAACTGCATAAGCCAAAGGTTGATTGGTTCTTAATTGGTTTATTAGTGGCTGCTATGGGGTTAGGGTTTTTACCAGTTTTAGCTTTTGGATATACGAATGATGTAATAATGAATAAGGTGATATTTGTTATTCTCGGTGTTGTAACAGCTTTTGGGATGATGCTGATTGATTATCGGAAATTAGAGAGAAGGGGAGGGTTGTTTTACACAATCGGAGTACTTATTCTGTTAATGCTATACTGTTTTCCGAACGCTTCGTTGACTGGAGAACCGTTAATAAAAATCGGTCCCATTGAAATTGATTGTTTAATAGCAGTACCGTTCTTTTTTCTAGCGTGGGCTTCTTTTTTCAATAATAGTAGGTTAAAGGTTATGCATCTTGTGGTTTTATATTTATTTTCTTTGTATTTATTTTTGATTGTATCAACCCTTTCGTCAATTTTTGTTTATATGACAATGGTATTCGTTATGCTTTGGTGGAGTAAGTTAGGAAAGAAAACGGCGTTGATTATTACGATTGTACCCATTTGTTTATTTATTATCAGGGCATCGGTATCCTGGTCTTCAGGATACCACTTAGATAGAATTTTAGGGTATTTAAATCCGGAGAGTGATGCAGGTGGTGCAGGATTTATGTATATACGTTTAAAAGAGGTAATGTCATCGGCTGGTTGGTTTGGTACATCTGGAGATACAAAATTCATCCCTGCTGCGGATACTGATTTTGTATTTGCAAGTTTGACTTACTATTATGGGTATGTGCTTGCGTTAATTCTGGTTTCTGTTCTTTCTCTTTTTGTAGCAAGATTAGTAATCATATCTTATAAAATAAATGACCGATATGGTAAATTGCTTCTCATTGGAGGAATGACTCTTTTTGTAGTCCAGTTTATTTATAACGTGGGCATGATTTTAGGCTTATTGCCGATTGCTGCTATATCATTACCTTTTATTAGTTATGGATTAACACCGACTGTATTTCATGCGCTTTTAATGGGGATTGTGTTAAGTGTATATCGACGTAAAGATATGCCATTTAGAATGAAGAGAACACCTTGATAATGATCAAGGTGTTTCTTTTATATGTAAAAAGAATTCACTATTATAATCAAGTACGGCATACTAAAAGAACAACAAAATGATATTTTAGCATCACTTACATATAGGAGGACAAATAAATTGAGTAACCTCACTCGTTTACGTACACAAATTTTAATAACGAACACGTTCATAGAACTATTAAAAGAAAAACCATTCTCAGCCATTACGATTAATCATATTTGCGAAAAAGCAATGATTCATAGAAGTACGTTTTACCGTTATTACGTTGATAAGTATGAACTCTTTAGTGCCACGATAAATACTATTGCCATAGAGCTATTTGAACAAACGAAGCAAGGTTTGAATTTGAAACGTACATTTTTTGAAGAAGTAATTGACTACATAGATGTGAATCGTGCGTTGTTTTTTAACGTTACGAGTAAAAATAATAGCCGTGAATTATATGATAAGTTGATTCAACTTGGTGGGGAGGCTTTACATGAAAATGCAACGCAATATAACGACCCTCTTTCAAGACAAATCCAAAATTCAGATTATCCAAATGTGTTATGTGATTTTTATTGTAGTGGATTTTTTGAGATCGTAAAAAAATGGGTAAATAATGAATATCCGTATTCGAAAGAAGAACTCATCCATATCGTTAACAATTTTCTCATAAAGTGAAACTTTAATCAGTGGGGGCTTCATCCCCCGCTGATTATTAGCACTCACCAATCGGGCATTTACGGACAGCCCGACCCCAACCTAACTTTTTTGCTTTCGCTGAATTTTGAGGTGGGGATCTTACTGCCTGTTAATGCGGGGTAAATGAATCAAAATAAGACATATGTCTCATTTTGAGACGTATATTCATTTTTATTCATCGTTTTCCTTTAAAGCCTATGATAAATTATTGAGCATAGCAAAGGAGGAAAGAAAAATATGAATAAGGTTTTTGATACAATTGGACGTTTTATCATCAAGTACGCAAAGATGAATATTGCACTTATATTATGTTTAACGATATTTTTCGTATTTGGTATAACGAAAATTGAGATGAAGATGGGGAATGATGTATTTCTAAGTAATACATCTGATGTTTATAAGGATACAGAAACGTACCAAAAACATTTTGGCGGGGATGGTATATACGTATTGCTTAGTGGAGAGAGCGATACATTGCTTTCGCAAGAAACGAATAAGGCAATTGTAGAATTCACTAAAAAAGCAGAAGGTATAAAAGATATTACCGGATCAACACATTATGTTGGCTTATTAAATGAAATGTTATCCGCTCCTGCTCCTTCATTTTCAACATTTGATACAGGAGTAGCAAATGAAAAACTAGAAACAGCTTTGAAAAACTCTATTTCAAGCGAAAAAATGAATGAAATTAATAATAACGTCAAAAGCAGTTTAACGAATGAGCAACGTGAAAAAATGGGAGTGTTTATTCAGCAACAACTTGCAGCTGAACAAATGCAAGAAATACAAAAACAATTAGTCGCGCTCGGACATACTCCTACAGTTGATGAACAAGAGAAAATAACGCAATCTGTTTTAACGGAAAAGCAAAATGATAAAGTTGCAAAGTATACGCAAAGCATTTTAACAGAGCAACAAAAAGATCATATGCAACGAGCTATTTTGAAAGCTCTACCGAATGTTCAACATATGAACAATGATTTACTTCATGAAATCGTCTTTTCAAATAGAGGGAAAGTACCAGACCAATTGAAACAACTCATTCCTGGGAATGGAAAACACGTTGTGATTCAGCTTCATACATCAAATAATACAGAGATGACGACGTATGTACGTATTAATAAGGAGCTAAACGAACTTATTAAAAATACGAATTTCAGTCACGGTGTAACAGTGAAAGTAGCTGGAATGCCTGCGATTTTAGGGGATATTCAAGAAGAGGTTATAACGACATTAGGAATCATGCTCGGTTTAGCGGTTCTATTAATGATTGTTGTACTATTCTTCGTATTCCCGGTAAGACGTCGTATTATTTCATTAGCCTTTGTGTTAATCGGATTAATATGGACATTTGGTTTCATGGGATGGGCCGGAATCCCGATTACACTCGCAACAATGGCGACACTACCAATCATTATAGGGCTCGGCACTGACTTCGGTGTTCAATTCCATAATAGATATGAAGAGGAATATAAAACGAGTGGATGTAATGCGAAACTTGCAACATTACATGCCGTTCGTCATATTGGACCTGGCGTGGGAATTGCAGTTGTGATTATGAGTTTAAGTTTCCTGACAATGTATGTATCGAAAGCGCCGATGATGCAACAATTTGGATTAACTTTAGCGATAGGTGTTATATTCTGTTATGTTGTTGAACTATTATTGATGTTCTCAACATTCTACTTATTAGATCGCAAAAAAGCAGCAACTACATTAAAAAGTGATGCAGATAAAAATACAATGTTATCACGTTTCTTAAATCAATACGCGAATCTAGCTATGAAACTCGCAATTCCTATTTTAATCGTTTCAGTTATTTTATCTGGTCTTGGATTTATAGCAGAAAAGTCTATACCAACTGAAACAGACTTAACAAAAATGATTCCGCAAAATATGGAGACATTAAAAAATACGAAACAATTACAAAAGATAGTTGGCTCTACAACGTATATTACGTATTTAGTAGAAGCAGAGGACGTCACGGAACCGAAAGTAATGTCTTGGATGCATAATGAAAGTGAAAAGATTGAAAACAAATATAAAGATGTGAGTGATGTTATATCACTGCCTAAAGCTATTTTGCAAATCAATGGGAAAAGTGCGTTGCCAGAATCTACTGCACAAGTAGCAAATGAGCTTGAAAACGTGCCAAATTCTCTGAAAGAAACCGTTATAAGTAAAAATAAAAAATACGCAACAGTTCAGTTCCAAGTGAATCCAGATCTTTCTTCGGCGGATCAATTGAAGTTGATGCATAACATATCAAAGGACATGAAGCCGATCGATGGTGTGAAGATGAAGCCAGCGGGTGCGCAAGTTATGATGCTGTATGGTATTGATAACATTGGTGCAAATAGTGAACTCATGATTGGTGCGGGGCTACTTATTATTTTCCTATCTTTATTCCTTGTGTATCGCCGTGTAAAACATGCATTATATCCATTAATACCAATTGTTTTAGTATTAGGATTCTCGCCAGGTGCTTTAAAATTACTTGATATTTCATATAATCCGCTAACAACAGCGCTAAGCTGCCTTGTCCTTGGAATTGGAACAGAGTTTACGATTCTCATTATGGAAAGATATCGTGAAGAAGAGGCGAAGGGACTGTCTCCCAAAGAAGCAATTCGCGTCTCTCTTTCAAAAGTGGGGCAAGCCATTACCGCTTCCGGATTAACTGTAATTGTTGGATTCTCAACGTTAATTTTTGTTAACTTCCCAGTCTTACGTGAATTTGGTATTACAACTGTTATTGATACGACACTTTCTTTATTCTGTGCTTTAACCATATTACCAGTCTTAATTGTGTTGTTTCAAAAACGTAAATAGATAGTAGAAGAGGGTTATGATAAATAACCCTCTTCTTATGTTGTAATAAGTGCACTCTCTTTAATAGAAATACATAATTCAGAACGAGAAATTGATTCAGTTAATTGTTGTAAGTAGGAGTGTTCTTCCGCATCTTTTTCAGAAGTGTTAGGATCCAATAAAGGTGAAGAAAGAAGTACATCAATCGTAAGTATGTCTGCATCATGAGAAATGATGTTATAACCTGCAAATACAGGTTGTTTTAAGTCTTTTACTTTTTGAATCATCTGATGAAATTTCGTAACACTTATATTGATTTGTGCGAATGGAAAGCATTTTTGGGTAGGATTCTCGATGGTCTTTCTAATTTTATAATCGTATACATAGTAGTACTTTTCTTGCTGCTCAAGTGTTTGCAACTCTTTCGTTAATAAGTGGTATTTGTCTGTAAGTCCAGTTGTGAGTGTATCGTGTTCTTCACCGACTAATAATGTGAAAGGTCTTGGTGAGGAGATTGAAATGGTGCGGACGTTTAGGTTAGTAAAAATGGGATTAGATTGTAAAATGGTATGTAATTTTTCGGTAGGAAATTCACCGTCATAAATAGCAATAAAATAATGGTTCATCTTTTCACTCCTTAACTTTTTCTAAACTGATATATTCTACTTTAAAGGTGTAAATCCTGCATAAAAAAAGAAACACCTTGATTGTTATCAAGGTGTTGTAATAAGCTCAAAACTCTCCGAATCAGCCCCAAGTATAAAAGGACTAACTTCGCCAACGCTATAAAGTTGTAATTCATGCATTGCGCGCGTACAAGCAGTGTAGAACAATCTACGAACGCTCTCATCACTGTACACATCTTTAGAAGCATCGTAAATAATAACAGCGTCAAATTCGATACCTTTCGCTAAGTAGGCAGGGATCACGACGATGCCTTGCTCATACTCGGCTGAGTTACTCTTCACGAGTTTAATATTCTCGATATGATTAAGTGCTTCGTAAGCAGCGGCGCTTTCAGCTGCAGATTTACATATAATTGCGATCGTATTGTGCTGCTCTTTTTGTAGTTCAGCAACTTTGGCAGTAATATGTTCGTGCAGTTCGCTTTCATTTGATACTTTCGTCACTGTAGGTTTCTCGCCGTCACGTTCAAAGGCGTGAATGTTGTTGCCTTCCGGTACGAGAGCACGTGTAAATTCAATAATTGGTTTTGTTGAGCGATAGCTACGAGTTAAGTTAATACCGTTCGTTTCATCTGGTCCGTATAAGCTAGTCAGTGTATTGAAATTCACTGCCTCACTCGCATGGGCAAATATCGCTTGGTTAAAGTCTCCGAGTACTGTCATTCTTGCGGCAGGGAAGAGACGTTTTAAAAACTCAAATTGAAACGGAGAGTAATCTTGCGCTTCGTCAACGAGTACGTGTTTAATCGATCTGTTCGTTTGGAAGCCTTCAATTAATTCTTTTAAAAGTAAAAATGGAGTCGCATCCTCGTAATATAACTTTCCTTCATCGAGCATGTTCACAGTTAATGAGCAAATGTCATCCCATTCTTTCGGTTTTTCTCCAGTAACCCATGATGCATCTGTGAAAAGTTGTTTATATATGCCTGTGAAATTGATAAAGCGCAATGTTTGAACGCCTTTACGAAGCGGCTTCAACTTTTTGCGAACAATCATACGTCCAAGTACTTTCGTTTCTTTCTCAAAATCATTAAAGGAGTTGTCATCAAACTCGCCTTTTTTCTGTAAATATTTATAAGCCTTTTGGTATTCATCTTTACTAAGTAATTCAATTTCTTCTTCTACCCAAGGCTTTTTCAGTTCTGTTTTTTCAATTGCATCTATTTGTTTATTTAACCAATCCGTTAATTTTTCAATTCTATTATGGAAACGGAGGGAGGAGTCGGTATTGTAAAATTGCTCTGTAATTTCTTTCGCAGAAACAATTAGCTTTCCTCTAAATTTCATTCCTCTAAATAGCATACCAGCTGATTCAAGAGATTGTCTGTACGCTCTAATCATCTCGAAAAATTGAGTAGATGCTTTAAATCGGATGCTTGCATTTCTAGTTTTATAGGTAGGGCTATTCGTTTCGGTTAGCATATATTCTAATTGCTCATAAGGATCTTCCACATCAAATGACTTACTTAGTCTATGGTTTAAATATTCTTGGAATGTCACTTGCTGCATATTTTCTTCACCGAGTTCAGGTAGTACGTTAGAAACGTAGCTATTGAACATAGAGTTAGGGGAGAAGAGAATAATTTGATCCGCTTTTAGCCATTCGCGATATTTATATAATAAGTAGGCGATTCGCTGCAGGGCAGCTGATGTTTTACCGCTACCAGCAGCTCCTTGCACGATAAGAAGTCGGCCTTCATCGTGACGAATAATTTCATTTTGCTCGCGCTGAATTGTAGCGACGATGCTTTGCATATGTTTGTTTGTTCCTTTACCGAGCGCTTGTTGCAGAATTTCATCGCCAATTGTAAGGCTCGTATCGAACATAGAATCAATCTCGCCATTTTGAATAATGTACTGTAATTTTTTCTCCACGTTACCGTGAATTATGCCTCCTGGTGTGCTGTATTCAGCTGGTCCTGGTGGATAATCGTAGTAGACACTCGAAATGGGTGCGCGCCAGTCATATATAAGAAAGTTTTCTCCGCTTGCATCAGTAAGTGTAGCTACGCCGATATAAACTTTCTCTGCACCAGATTCTCCTTCTTCTTTGAAATCAATTCGCCCAAAGTAAGGTGCTTTATGCATGCGTCTTAATGCAGCAAGTCGATTAAAGGTGTGCTTATGGGTAATTTGTGTAACAGCTAGTGATTGAGCTTGTTGTCTTAAGTTGATAACTGTTTCAAGATAATCATCAAAAGTATCCGTGTTCACTTTCACATCATCCCAAAAGTGTTTACGAATATTGATTACTTCTGCTCGGCGTCTGCCAGTTTCGTTTTCCAGTTTATCAATTTGTTGCGTAATCGTTTCGATTACGGTATCCAATCTTTTTTGCTCTTGATCAAGTTTTTTATTCATATACGTAAGCACTCCTTTAAAAGTGAAAAATAGAGGTTGACTGAAGATGTGTTTTGGTGTAAAATTAAGATACGGATAAATACGTTCCTTTCATTTTAGAAAACGTGTTTCTGTACTAATTTAACATAGTTTTTGAATTTAATCAATGATAATAAGATAAACCTTGGTTCCGTGTGGCGTGAATCGAGGTTTTTTTGTGTTTGAAGAGGGAGTTACGCCTGTTGTCGTTTTTGTCGGTAAGTCGATATATTTCGAAAATCGCTGATATAATTGGAGTCGCGCCGATATAATTTAGAGCCCTTGTGGATTTATTCGGAGAACTAACTATATAATTTCATTTAACGAACCTAGACAGAAATTAAGGGGAGAAGAGGTTATAAAAAAAGCTCGGGCCTAAGCCCGAGCTTTTTATTTCATTATTTCTTTTCGTCTTTCTTAGCGTCAGCTTTCTTCTCTTCGAAAAGATCTTTTAAATCTTTATCGTCAACTTTTACGTCAGCTTTTTTGATTTCTTTCATCATAAGTTCGTTCATGAATTCAGCATCTTGTGCTTTCTTCTGAACGATTTCTTTTTTGATGTCAGCTTTTGATTGTTCGAATGATTTTTCTGGCTCTTTAATGTCTGTTACTTTAATGATATGGTAACCGAATTGTGATTTCACAGGCTCGCTTACTTCATCTTTTTTCAGTTTATAAGCAGCATCTTCGAATTCTTTAACCATTTTACCAGCTCCGAAGAATCCTAAGTCTCCACCTTTTTCTTTTGAACCAGTATCTTCAGAGTATTGTTTCGCTAACTCTTCGAAAGATTTACCTTGTCCAAGTTCTTCTTTAACCTTTTTCGCAGTCGCTTCATCTTTTACAAGAATGTGGCTTGCTTTAATTTCAGGCTTGTAGTTTTCTTTTAATTCTTTATCAGTGATTGTTTTCTCGATAGCTTTTTCTTGAGCTAATTGAGCACGCACACCAGTTTTTAACGTTTCTTCTTTAATACCTTGTTGTTTTAATAGTGTATCGAATTGATCACCGTATTGTTTTTTCATTTCATCGTACTTTTTGTCTACTTCTTTGTCTTCAACTTTGTAGTTTTTAATAAGTACTTTTTCCATAACCATGTTGTTTAGTACTTGTTTACCAGCTTGTGTTTTCATTTGATTGTAGAACTCGTCTTTTGTAATGTCACCAGCTTTAGATGTAACGATTTTGTCTGATGATGATGTTCCACAAGCTGATAGTGCGATTACACTTGTTGCGGCTAAGGCAAGCATAGCTTTCTTCATTCGATAAACACTCCTACTATTATGTATTTTTAATTTATCCTATACCAATGAATTTTAGTTCATCAGAGCCCGATTAAGTCTCACTGATACTTTTGCTTTTTATATTGGTAAAGCGCGCTTAACAGGGCTTACCGAGGCTTTAGGATAAAGTTAAGATGCGTGTCATTTATTTCATAGTATAAGCAATATGTACAGAATTTAATATATCATATTTCGACTCGATTTCATATTGATAAAGAAAAATTAACCATATCGTGTCAGATTTTGAAGGTGTGCCAGATTGGGCGTATGTCGCATATACAGAATAGAGGAGGGGATGGGGATGAATTCTCAACTTATTTTATTACTTGTACTGTTTATTTTATTGGTTATAGTAGGTATAATTTGCTTATAGAGGAAAAAAGTGAGGAAGGGGCTTTCCTTCCTCACTTTCCATGAAATATAATTTCTATATAACTAGAAATTAATAAAATTGTTATACATACATTAATAACCCGAAAGACACCGGGTTGGCGGCTCGCAGCTATTTGTTTTCGTTCACACAGTGTATGTGTCATGAAATTCGTGTAAAATATAACAAGAAGTGCGAATGCGACAAAAACAACTGTTATAAGTGTCATGAGGCGAGACCTCCTTTTGGCTAAAATACATATACTTTATATATTGTATCATACGATATTTTGTTCGTGTTATAAAATTCAGAAATAGAAGACGTTGTGTTAGAAAGTGAGGGAGAAAATGGACGTTGTTAGAAGATTAGAACAAGCTGAATACTACGTAGACTTACTATTTAAAATGATTGATGAAGAAAAGTGTCCATTTTATTCTTTGATCATAAAGAAAAAAGCTCGTAAAAAAGATATCGAACGTATACTAAACCTTTGTGAAGTGCTGAACAATCAATATGTAGCGGAGAAAGCAGAGGGGCTTCTTTTGTTCGATGCGCTGTTAGATCAATTTGAAAAAGCGCTTCCACATCAGCTCGAAGTATACGAAACTGCGGAAGCGCTAGCAAAACAAGGTTTATTCAAACCGCTTATGAATGAATTCTTAAGCATGATTGCAAAAAATAAATAGATTATTTCTTAACTAACTTCTGATCGGCTTCTGTAAAGTTCTCTTCAATATCTTCTAATGATTTCTCAAAAATATCGATGAAGTCTTGTCCGTAAATGTTACGCAAGATAGCGATCAGTTCGATATTTTCTGGGAACTTCCCATAAAAATTACGAAGTGCAAGAGCTCCATTAAACACTGAATTATTTTCAGGATCATACTCCTCCATTAAGCGAAGTAGTAATTCTTCCCCTTTGTCTGTAATTTCAATGTACGTATTTCGTTTATCATCTTCTTTTTTCGAGAATACAAGATAGCCGCGTTCTTCCAGCTTTTTCGAGAAGTTAAACGCCGTTGATACGTGCATAACTCCAAACTTAGCAATCTCAGAAATAGAAGCCCCTTTTAAATGATAAGCGATTGTTAAAATATGATGCTCATTAATGTTTAAATCGTAAGGCTTAATCCACATCTGCCAATCTTTCTCTACACATTTCCATAACGCTTTCGATAATTGAGCAATGCGTTGGCTGAAAATCATCGCTTCTTTTACCGAGTAATCTTTTTCTCCACTTTTCATTTACTCACCCACTTTAACATTCTTTTTCATTACTATCTATTATGCCAGTAAAATAAAAATTAATAAAGTCTTTTTGTGAGAATTGTGAAAATTTTTTAAAAAAACGACATTCTATACAAATCATGCATAACGATGGAAGCGTTTTATGAGTCGTGAATACATGTGTTGTCCTTACATGTTAAATGATAACATATATTGTAAATGCATAAAAACACGGCATATCTATGTGATATGCCGTGTTAAGGTCAATTTATATAAAAAATATTTGTTATATGCAAAAAACTAAGCAGGAATTTGTTTACGCTTTTTCTGGAACAGCTTCTTGTAGTTTCTCAATTGATTTTTGAATGTCCAAAATCTCTTTCTCAATATGGCGCTTGTTTTGAGAAATATCTTGTTTCCAGTTAGAAAGCGTATCTTGCATATCGTCTTTTAATTCTTGAAACACTTCTTTACCTTCTGAAGCAGTTTCAACGATTTGACGTTTTAATAATTTTGTATCAGCTGTAATATCAGCTAAAGTCTTTTTAATATCATTTCCTTTTTCTTTTAACTTACCGCGCATGTCTTTGCCAGAAGAAGGAGTTGAGAAAAGAACGGCTAGTCCAGCAACTGCTCCGCCGCAAATGACACCTGTAATAAAAGATTTAGCTTTTGACATAAAAGGAGACCTCCTTATTTTTTGTTCGTATTCATGATGTGAAAAAATATGCATATCTTTAAGAAAAGGGGAAAAAATGTGTGGTGCACATTCCCCGGCATCTTGAGTGGAGAAACAAGCCGTGCAATATTTAATCACTTTAGGAAATTGGCTTGTTATGTATTACTTCTTATTATAGTGTCACTATTTCACACTATTTGCAATTGTACTTGCGATGTTTTGTAAATTATCCATTGTGTATTCATTTTGATGTGATTTCCAAACAGCACCGAAACCATCGTTTTCACCGTATCGTGGAATTAAATGAAGGTGGAAGTGGAACACAGTTTGTCCAGCTTTCTCGCCGTTGTTGTTAAGTAGGTTAAAACCGACTGGATTAAACTCTGCTTTAATCGCATTTGCGATTTTCGGAACGACAGAAAAAATGTGTGATGCGATTTCTGGCGTTAACGCAAATATGTCTTGTTTGTGAACTTTCGGAATAACAAGAGTATGTCCTTTTGTTACTTGACTAATATCTAAAAATGCAAGTACATGTTCATCTTCATATACTTTTGAGCAAGGGATTTGCCCGTCAATGATTTTGCAAAAAATACAATTATCTGCTGTATGATTCATCGATCTCATCCTTTCAAATATCCTTAGCCGTATTTTACCATAATTACATAAGAGAACAAACACGAAAAACAGGAAGCTGACTCAGCTTCCTGTTTTCTGAAGAGGGATTGAAAAAGCATTATCGTAATTTACGTTTCGCAGACACCTCATTTATTTAAGAAATGCACGGTAAATCGGCTAAAGTTTCTGCCGTAGACACCCCATTTTCAAGTGAAATGAATTGCAATCTTTCATAAAAGGAAATTGTTTATTTTTTAAAACAGTATATGCTCTTTCGGAGACACCCCGTTTCTAAAATGAAACAAATGATCTGGTTATGTGTAAATTTCTTTGTCCAACATGGACACCCCATTTCATGATGACTTCACTATGTTGTTGTACTCATCAATTGGTGGTCGCTTTTTCAATGTGTTCCTTCTTCACTAATTATGATGTCCGCTTTCGGGAAAATATATGCTAACAAATTTAAATTTTTTTTTAAGACATCGATACTATGTAGTACAGCGCCATTTTTGGTAAGATGAATATAGAATGAATACTAATGAAGAAAGTGGTGTCGTATGAGCGAGTTATTGCGTGTAGAAAATGTTACAGGAGGATATACGAAGCGACCTGTACTAAAAGATGTTTCGTTCTCTGTTAATAAAGGCGAACTTGTCGGCTTAATCGGTTTAAATGGAGCTGGTAAAAGTACGACGATTAAACATATTATCGGTTTAATGGAACCGAAAAAAGGAACTGTCACAATTAATGGGAAAACAATTCGTGATGATATGACAGCGTACCGTTCTAGCTTTTCGTTCATCCCAGAAACACCAGTATTATATGATGAGCTAACGCTAGAAGAACATTTGAAGTTAACAGCGATGGCGTACGGTGTCGATGAAAAACAATATGAAGAACGTGTAGGGCAACTATTACAAGAATTTCGCATGAAAAATCGCTTGAAATGGTTTCCGTCTCATTTCTCAAAAGGGATGAAACAAAAAGTAATGATTATGAGTGCGTTTTTAGTGGAACCATCACTTTACATTGTGGACGAACCGTTCGTAGGGCTTGATCCGTTAGCGATTCAATCACTTCTTCAAATGATGGATCAAATGAAAAAAAGCGGTGCAGGTATTTTAATGAGTACACACATTTTAGCGACGGCAGAGCGTTATTGTGATTCATTCATTATTCTGCATCAAGGTGAAGTAAGAGCGAAGGGAACATTATCTGAACTGCAATCACAGTTTAATATGCCAGGTGCAACGTTAGATGACATTTACATTGCATTAACGAAGGAAGAAGATTATGAATAGCACAGCATTATGGAAAGAACGATTTCGTCACTTTCTACAAGAAGTTCGTACATATAGTAAATACGTATTTAATGATCATTTGAAATTTATTTTCGTATTTATCATCGGTGCAGGAGCGTATTATTACCAGCAATGGTTACAAACGTTAACACCTTCGTTCCCGACAGCGCTCTTTATGGCTGTGTTACTTGGACTCGTATTAACTGCCGGATCAATCCAAACGTTATTAAAAGAAGCAGATCTCGTTTACTTACTGCCAGTGGAAGAAAAGTTAAAACCTTACTTCACAAAGGCCTTTCTCTTTACGTTTATGATTCAGTTATACATAATTGCAATCGTAGCAGCAGCGCTTGCCCCGTTATACTTCCAGCAAATGAAACAAACAGGTGCTGGCTACATATGGCTCGTACTTGTGTTTGTCATTGTAAAAGCGTGGAATTTATTTGTAGCGTGGGAAAAATCATTTTTAACAGATCAAAATGTACAAAGGGCCGATTGGTTCATTCGTTTCATTTTAAATGGCTTATTTGTTTATTTCCTTGTAGAACGTACTTCCGTTATGTTTATTGGTGGAATCGTCCTTCTCATGGTGTTATACCTCGCTATCATGCATCAAATGGTGAAGGGAAAGCCGCTGAACTGGGAATATTTAATTTCTGAAGAAGGTAAGAAAATGATGCTGCTGTACCGCATTGCGAATATGTTCGTTGATGTACCAGCATTAAAAGAAAGAGTAGCACGCAGAAAATGGCTTGATTTCATTCTGTCGATGATCGGCGAAAAGCGTACATATTTATACTTATATACGAGAACGTTTTTACGATCTGGTAATTATTTTGGATTATATGTGCGTTTGCTCGCTCTTGGCGGAGTTATTCTTTACTTCATTCCGTTTTTATATGGACGATTTATCGTAAGTCTTATCTTCCTATATTTAATTGGTTATCAGCTATTAACTTTATGGAAGCATCACCGCATGAAAATTTGGCTTGATTTGTATCCGGTAGGGGAAGAAGAGAAGAAAAAAGATTTCCTTACTTTATTAAATGCAATTCTTATTACAGGTAGCGTTATATTTACAGTTATATTTGCACTTGCTACGAAAGATTTCATGATGACGGGAATTTTACTAGTCGTAAGCATAGTATTTAGTATCGGTTTCGTTTATCAATACGGGGCAAAACGTATTGAGCGTTTAAATTGAAGGGAATGAACCTATGATTACATATGAAGAAAAGGTTATAAAAGAACTGGAGCAGTGGAAAGCTACATTCATGAAAGATTCTTCTATGATGACACGGTTCTCAAAGAAAGTGCAGACGAAAGTACAACAGCTTATTCCGGCGAAAGTGCAAAAAGTATTAACAGAAACGATTCGGATGATGGTGCAAACGATTAGTGCCGGATCAAATTTTATAAAGCCGAAATTAAAAGAGACGAACTGGTCATTGCAAAGACGAGACGATGAAGTGCGAAAAAAAATGGATGAGTACAAAAAAATAGCAGCGGCAGAAGGAGCAGGGACGGGAGCAGGCGGTATTCTCCTTGGCCTTGCTGACTTTCCGCTTTTACTCGGCATTAAAATTAAATTTTTATTCGATGCAGCAACATTATACGGATTTGATACGAGCAACAAAGAAGAGCGCCTTTTTATCCTTCACGTTTTCCAACTTGCCTTTTCAAGTGACGACCACCGAAAAGAAATATGGAAAGCCATCGAAACGTGGGATACAGAAGAAGAAAACCATATGGACTGGGAAAAGTTCCAAACAGAGTACCGAGACTATATCGATTTAGCAAAAATGCTTCAGCTCGTACCAATAATCGGTGCCCCGGTCGGCGCATATGCGAACTATCAATTATTGCAACGACTTGGAGAAGTAACGATGAATTGTTATCGTATGCGATTGTTGAATAAGGATTAACAAGAAAGCATCCTAAAATTGTGATTTAGGATGCTTTTTTGTTTTAATGATTAATACTTCAAAAGAAGAAGGTATAATTCAGATTGTCTTTTCAGTGTTTTAGGCTGAAATTAGTAGTAGAGATAGAACCGATATTATAATCATCCTCATAATCAATTGAAGTAGTAAATTTCTTATTTGTATCATCTTTGATATGACCAGTTATAAAAATAGTTTCGATATCATTAGAAGGAAATCTATGATTCGTAATAGTCACTTCTAAATTCTCTTTTTCTTTGAAATACTGAATGGTTTCTTCTGTTGCTTTATTAACAATTTGTTGTTCCTCATTCTTTTGATCTATAGTACATCCTCCTAAAAGGATAAGTGTAAAAATAAAGAATAATCTTATAGCATATTTTTTCACGAATAATCACTCCGTTAATAGTGCGTTATATTTCTCTTTACTAAATTTTATATCTACAGAATATTGTGTGGTGGGGGATAAAGAAAAGACACTTTAAAAGAGTGCCTTTTCTTTATTATTTTAAATGTAAATTTTCACTTGTAGAGATAGAACCTATTGTATATTCATCTCCACCGTATTCTATTGTAATATTAAATGTTTTGCTTTCATCATTTTTTATATAGCCTGAGATAAAGATACCTTGTAAATCACTTGGACCAAATCTATAATCAGTGATTACTACATCTAAGTCTTGTTTTTCTGTGAAGTATTGGAGTGTCCTTTCTTGTGCCTTTTCAACTATTTGTTGCTCTTCATTTTTTTGATCCATCGTACATCCCCCTAAAATACTTAAAATAAATATAAAGAATAGAAACAAACTAATTTTTTTGATTGTAATATCCATATTTATCCTCCGTAAATGTTATCTTAATTATAAGAATATATCAAATGTTGTAGGGGGAAAATGTTTTGAGTAATAAAAATGAAGTTTTAGATTCTACTTTTTATCCATTAGCAGACACAACGTATAAATCTGATAAAGATATTGAAAAAGAAGTTGTTATTACCAATAAAGAAGGTCGAAGTTTACAAACATAGGAAAAGGGAGAAGCATTCCACGATAAATTGGAATAGGCGCAGTAGTCTTTGTACGAGATGTGAATGGGGAAAAGCAAGTTATGATAGATCTCTGGGGGACAGAAGGGGATAAAATTATAGAGAAAAACTCTTTAGGCATTCCGATGAAGCCAAGGAAGGTATGAAGGATTTAAAAACAGATACAAGTCATTTTGTTAAGAAAAAAATTTATATGCTAAAATATTTTACGTAAAAAAGACACTCTAGTGAGTGTCTAATGATTATTCTTTTAATTTTAGATTTTTAGAGTATGACCTAGAACTTATATTATACTCTCCACCCCCATATTCTACACCTACTCCAAACGTTTTGCTTTTATCTCCTTTCACATGTCCATCTATAAAAACAGTTTGAAAATCATTGGGGGAGAACTCATGTCCTGTAATTACTACATCTAGCTCCTCTCTTTCTTTAAAATATTTAATGGTTACTTCTTCTGCCTTTGCTACTATTTCTTTTTCCTCATTTGTTTTATTATTCATACTGCATCCTCCTAAAAGGATAAGTGTAAGGATAATGAATAATCTTATACCATTTTTTTTCAATCAAAATCCCTCCATTAATGTTATTCTATATTTAGAATATATTAAAATATCTGGTAGTGGGGATATTTTGAAGGAAAATGATAAAGTTTTAGATTCTTGTTATTATTAGCTGTCAAGGTTTGCTTATCGTGGTGATGAGAAGTTAAGAAACAGTATTGAGGTCACTGAAAAGAAAGGTAATTGATAAACTAATTCATAAGGGAAAAACTGATTTATCTAGTGATGAAAAAGCATGTTGGGAAGCGATGATACAAGCGGAAAAAATCTTGTTAGAAGATGGTGCAGTAGCTCCTTTCTATCAAACGGGACGCTCATACTTATAACGATCGGCTATTAAAGGGCTTGTGACGAATGATTTTGGGGGAGAATTTAATTTTAAATGGACTGAAGTTAAATAATGAAATGACATTGCTGTATGATAGTAACTAAAAAGAGCCTCTAAGGAGGCTCTTTTTTAACTAGTCCATAAAAAAGAAACTCTAGTGAGTATTTAATGACCTAGTTTTTTCATTCTAGACTTTCAGAATATGTTCTAGAAGTGACTCTATAATCACTATCTCCATATTCGACATGCACTGTAAATGCTTGAGTTTTATCGTCTTTAACATGTCCTTTTATAAAAACAGTTTGAAAATCACTCGGAGCAAATTCATATCCAGTAATTACTACATCTAGATTTTCTTTTTCCTTAAAATATTTAATGGCTGTTTCATTTGCTTTTTCTACTATTTTTTGTTCTTCATTTTTTTTATCAGTATTCATACTACATCCCCCTGAAAATATGATTGTAAAAATTATGATTAGTCCTAAATAATATTTTTTCAATTATCATTCCTCCATTAATGTTATCCTATATTTAGAATATATTAAATTTTCTGGGAGGGGAAATGTTTTGAGTGAAAATAATAAAGTTTTAGATTCAAGCTATTATCAGCTGTCAAGGGGCGCTTATCAATCTGATAAGGATTTAGCAAAAGGATTTGCTGTCTTAGACAGGGATGGGAATACTATACAAAAGTGGGGAACAAGTGAAACATTCCACGACAAACAAACCGGAATGGACGCAGTAGTCTTTGAACGAGATGTCGATGGGAAAAAGCAAGTTATGGTATCTTTCCGAGGAACAGAAGGGGATAAAATTATAGAGAAAAACTCTTTAGGCATTCCGATGAAGCCAGGGGAAGGTATGAAGGATTTAAAAACGGATACGAATCATTTTGTATTACGAGAAGGTGTTCATGAACCAGCAGCACCTCCTGTAGCAGGAACTGAGAATGCAGGTTCAAAGAAATATTGGAATGAAGAGAATCAGCGCTGGGAAACACATAATCAATTTGAACAAGCTGAAAGGGTCATGAAACAAGTAACGGATACATATAAGGGCAGGGATGATGTGGAGATATATACGACGGGTCATTCGTTAGGGGGAGCGTTAGCGGAATATGCAGCGGCATCTAATGACAATGTAAGATGTATGTCATGGAATGCGCCGAGTGCAAAACATTTGTTACCGCCTGATTTACAAGAAAGAGCTAATAATGGAGAATTTAGAGGTAGAATTGTTTCGATTGTTCACGGATCAGATTCAATCGGTTATGGTCCTTTTGGTCCATATGATGGTCATATAGGTTCAACTTATGCTGTTACACCACCTGTTACGAAAGAAGACCTTTCTAACTTACCATTGGAACAAAGACTATTGTTTGAAGCTAATCGCTTTTTGGACTCCGTAAAAGATAAACCTGGATTTCATTATCAAAATAATAAGTATTTCAAGATGGGTAAAGATGGGAATTTGTCGAGTTCATATCTTTTGAATTTAGATACAGGGGAAAGAGTATATGATTCACCTGGTAAGTTATTAGGCGGGGGAGAGATTCGTGTAGTTGTAGAGAATTTAGAAAAGGCCGTAAAAGATATGAAGCGAAACGCGCAAGAATTTCAAGATAGAGTACCGAGGTTAATTTCTAATATGATGACATTATTAGAAACGGCTGAAAGTAGACGGGTAGAAGCTAAAGTAAATAATATACGTGCACATGTAGAGCATTTAAGTTTTTGGTACATACGAACAGCAACGGAAATTTCAGATTTTATTGAGAAGAAAGCTGATGATTATAAGAAGACGGATCAACAATATTAAGGGAGAAGATTAGGATGCCGAGAATTTACTTAAATGAAGAAGCATTGAACCAAGCCTTACAACAATTTGACCATATGATTCAAGACTTAAACCATAATAAAAGGGTTGTAAGCAATGTGCATGATTTACTCTTATCAAGCTGGTCTCAACTTGGAGTAGGAAAAAAAGCCATTAGCGATTTAGAATCTTTTAAAAAAGATATTGAAAGAAGGATGGAAGAATTAGAGTCTGATAAACGAGAGTTAAAGGGTGCGATTGATTTATTAAAAGCGCTAGATCAAAGTTATGATTATATGGGGCCTAAATATTAGATTACAAGAAGCACTCACAAAGGTGCTTTTTGTGGTTTAATTGGATTAAAGATTACTGTAGTAATTATGGAGGAATATGATTCTGATTCATAAAGTAAATGGAGAAAGTAATATGTAGTTTAAATCCAACTTGCAAACGATAATTTTTTATTTTACAATTTATTTACCGACCGGTAAGTAAAAATAAGTGAGGTACAGCATGACAAAGAATTTACAAACATCGCAAAACATTGTAGAGGCATCATTTAAACTTATGGCAGAACACGGCATTGAGAAGATGAGTCTTTCCATGATTGCGAAAGAGGTAGGTATTTCAAAACCGGCTATTTACTATCATTTTTCTTCTAAAGAAGCGTTAGTTGATTTTTTATTTGAAGAGATTTTTTCTGATTATCATTTTGCAAATTACTTCGATAAAGAGCAGTATACGAAAGAAAACTTTGCAGGAAAGTTAATCGCAGATGGTTTACATATGCTCTCTGAGTATGAAGGGCAAGAAGGAATATTGCGCGTTATAAATGAATTTATCGTAACTGCGGCGCGAAATGAAAAGTATCAGAAACGCTTATTTGAAATACAAGAAGAGTTTTTAAATGGTTTCCACGATCTATTGAAGAAAGGCGCGAGACTGGGCGTTGTGTCACAAGGTGCAACGGAAGAAAATGCTCATACGCTAGCACTTGTAATTGATAATATGAGCAATTACATGCTCATGGGATTTCAGTTAAAGTATAAAGAAATTTGGATTCGAAATGTGAAAAACGTTATGAAGGAGGAGTAAAGATGAAAATGCAAAAAAACTGGTGGCTCGGTTTTCTTGGGTTTATTGGGATTTATAAAATTCCAGGCATGATAGAAGCTTTTCAAGCGGATGGAAATTGGATGAAGTTAATCGGTTTCATTTGGCTACTTTGGTTCGGATATTTTATTCCAGAGAAGAAAGAAGATTAAATTTCAATTTTATGTAAAGTTATGTAAAATATAGATTGAGACTATTCATATATTAGATTACTAGATTTGGAGTGGTTACATGGATCCATTGAAAAATGAAATTCATCCTGACATGGTCAAGGTGTGGAAAGTTCGGGCTGTAATAGAAGAAGGGATCGGTATTCTTGTCATTTTAGCGTACCTTTTCCTCATGATAAAGTTTGATTGGTGGGCGTGGATTTTGTATGTGATGATTGGGCTAACAGTTGTGTTCGCGCCATTTTCGTACTTCTTATTCCCAAAACTACGTCAACGTTATTACAGCTACCAACTAAATGAAGAAGAACTTGAAATTCAGCACGGTCTTTTCGTCGTAAAGCGCGTATTAGTACCGATGATTCGTGTGCAGCACGTTACGATTGAACAAGGGCCGATTATGAGAAAATATGGCTTAGCAGAATTACACATTTCAACAGCAGCAACTTCTCACAGCATCCCAGGTTTAACGATGTATGAGGCAGAAATGTTGAAAACGAAAATCGCAGAATTAGCGAAAGTGAGTGATGAGGATGTATAAGAGGCAGCATCCAATCACGATGTTATTGGAATTAAAAATAACAGACTTTATACCATTTATTATTTTTCTCTTTAGTTTAAAAGGAAAGTTCCCATTTTGGTATTTAGTTCCTATCGGTTTTGCAATAATCACGATTGTTTCAGCTATCGTAGGCTGGTATTACAAAGTATACTGGGTTGAAAATAACGTATTACATGTGAAACAAGGTCTCTTTGTGAAGAAGGAGAGCTACTTAAATAAAGAACGTGTTCAAACAATTAATACAAGCTCTAATGTGTTATATCAAATGCTTGGCTTAAAGAAAATCCAAATCGAAACAGCTGGCGGGGGCAATGATGCAGAAGTAAGCTTAGCTGGAATTAAGGAAGATGAGGCGAAGGAGCTTATTTCCTTACTAAATGAGCCAACTCCAGAAGTGAAAGCAGAAGAAACGTTAGATGAAGCAACAGAACATGCAGTAGAAAAACAAACGACAGAATATAAATTGACTTGGAAAGAAATTTTACTAGCCTCTGTTACATCGGGTCAGTTTGGGCTATTATTCTGGTTAATCTTTTTCGTGTATCACCAAGTAGATGAGTACATTCCGAAATGGATAGAGAATGACGTAAAGTCGTATGTAATGGAATATGATATATACGGCTGGATTTTCATGGTAGCTATTTTGCTCGTCCTTTCGTGGATTATATCTACAATCGGTTATGCGCTAAAACATGGAGATTTCACAGTAAATCGAAGAAATGACGAAGTACGCATTTCACAAGGATTACTTGAGAAAAAAGAACTCGTCCTAAAGTTACATCGTATTCAAGGGATTACGATAAAAGAAAGTATTTTACGTCAGCCATTCGGTTATTGTGCTGTGCAAGTAGAAGTGATTCAAAGTAAGGGAACGGATGATGAAAAAGAAAAAGTTACACTGCATCCAATCATTCGAAAAGATCGAGTACAACAGTTACTCGCGCATTTACAACTACCATACGAACTGAATACAAACATTATTTCATTACCAAAAGCAGCATTACGCCGCTATCTCATTGATAGTTTCATCTTCTTCGCTATGCTAGCAATCCCGCTTACTGGAATAAGTATATACTTTGAAAAGCACTTCATCATGTGGGCATTAATTCCGCTCGTGATTCTCATCTTTACACTTGGTTACGCAACATTTAAAACAAATGGTTACAGTGTAGATGAAGAGCAAATTACACTTGTATATCGCAGCATCGGAAAATATACAGGACTTATTAGAAGAAGACACATCCAATCGATGGAAAAGACGCAATCTTATTTCCAGCGCCGCGCGGATTTATGCACGTATAAGTTTTCTAGCGCATCATCAAATTATAAATTAGAACATACGAGAGTAGAAGATGCGGAGAGAATGCAGGATTGGTATAAGAAGAGAATAAGTGAGGAATAGTTGAAATGGCTCGTCTTTTACGAAAGGCGGGCTATTTTTTTTATGTGAAAATAATGAATAATATATGTGGAAGGAAAGCCGACTAGTGAAGATGTGAAGGATACTAGTTGGAAGCAAATTTGTTAAATAGCTTTAAATAAAAATGTTATTACTCAATGTAACAAGAGTAATAACATTTTTTTATGCAATGATGAAAGAATTAACGCCGTCTTATAAGATAAAACAGTAAAGATGATACAGTAATAGGAAGGCCAGTATCTAGAAAAGCTTCTAAATAAAAGGATAGAAAATCTCTGTCGTTAAACCACATAAAAAATAAATGATTGTAGGAAATACCTAACAGTATAAATAAAGGGATACCGATTTTTAATTCGTGACTTCCTTTTATTTTTCTATAACAAAATTCACCTAATAAACAACCGATAAGAACAGGAATGCTTCCAAGAATTGAAAACATAATAATAGATACCCAAATTGGTCCCCATGAATCCACATAATTTGGAACGCGTGCATACTGTAAAGTATTCACAATAGTAGAGAAAACTAGTAAACATGCTATATAGCTAACAGTAAATTTCTTCAATCTAATCCCCCGAGACTATGTAAAATAATGTGAAATGACATTTCGCAATAGGGCTAGCTGCAAATAACAACCTTTTGTTGCCTATATGTGATTATACCAAGTATATACGACACTAGCGTTATTTTTTCGCTTAGTAAATTGGTAGTACATTCTTTCCATTTAAATTATTCATTGGAATATTTAGGATAAAAGGTTATAATTAACATTTGTTGACTTGTGAAACGAATCACAAAAACTCGTGGTACTACAAGTTAGTTTAATTGAGAAGAGGAGAACATAGATAAATATGAAGCTTATAAAAATAGCAACGATAGGTATGATTGCGATAGGATCCCTTTCTATTTCTTCAAGTTCTTTAGCAGAAATGGAAAACGTAACTAAGAATGAAGTGCAAGCAGCTCCAAGTAGTTTCCCTGATGTTCCGAGTTGGGTAAAGCCATCAGTAGATTATCTTATAAATAAAGATGTATTGTCAGGCATGCCTGATGGTACGTTTTCACCAAATTTAGAGATAGATAGAGGCGCAGCCGCAACGATGATGGCGAAAATGTTGAACCTTCCTGTCGATCAATCGGCAACGCCTACTTTTGATGACTCAAAAAGGCATTGGGCAGCTCCGTATATTGCGGCTATAGAAAAAGCGGGTGTTATTAAAGGAGATGGGAAGGGGAAGTTTAATCCTAATGGAAAGCTAACGAGGGGTGCGATGGCTTCTATGTTAGTAAATGCATATAAATTGCAAGAGAAAGTGACAGGGAATCCTCCAACAGTATTTAACGACTTAAAAGAGCATTGGAGCGAGAAACATGTAAATATCTTGGTTGAATTAGGTATTTCAAGTGGATACGGTGATGATAATTGGAAGCCTGATCAAACGATTACTCGTGCTGAAACTGTAAGTTTAGTTGCTCGAACAGACACTTCAAAAGATAAAGAGTTCAAGCGTAAACAAATTCAGATGTCCAAATCTTTCTTTGCTTATCACGATGCCTCATTATCTTCAGGGATCGCCTTTGAAGGTGCACCAGGGACTGTAACTGTGTATGAAGAAAGAGGGGATGGCTGGGTTAAAATCCATACAAATCAAGGTTTCAAATGGGTTTTATTGAACGAGAAAAGAGTTCATATTAATAGAGACTTTTTCACTTATGATTCTCCAGCAGACTCAGCGAATGTACTTGTAAAATATACAGCGCAAACTGTGACAGTAGTGGAAGAAAGAGGTACGTGGTTGCGTATAAGAACTGGCTCAGGTTTACAATGGATGAACATGAATGAATCTAGAACAGTGATTGATAACTTAAAAACGATCCAAAATAATCAACAAGTTATTTTAGTTACAACAAAAGGCTATAATACGAATCAAGCTCAAGTTCGTACATTTGAAAAGTCAAATGGGAAATGGAGAGAGCAAAAGAATATAAGTGGACATATTGGGAAAAAAGGTTTTGCAGTTGAGATGAGTGAAAGTGGTATGAGTTCGCCAAGAGGAAAATATACAATTGGCTCAGCTTTCGGTAGACAAGGAAATCCTGGTACGAAACTTCCCTTTATTAACCTAACACCAAATCACGTTTGGGTAGATGATTCTAAATCTCCATACTATAATACGCTGCAAGAAAAGCCTGTAAGGGGTAGATGGAAATCAGCTGAAAATATGTATATCCCAGCGTATGATTATGGATTCGTAATTAATTATAATACGGAATCACGTACACCATACAAAGGAAGCGCGATCTTTTTCCATGTCTCTACTTCATGGACAGAAGGATGTACAGGTGTAGATAAACAAAATATGATTGATATTTTAAGATGGATTGATCCAGGAAAAAATCCTGTTATTATTCAAACACCTGAAAATGAACTGATGAACTATTAATTTGATAATCTTAAAAAACTTTAAGTCTACTTTCATTAGTAGGCTTTTTTTGTTAAGTATAAAATTCTTGTTTTGTTGGTATGATCTCATGACCATAGAGCTAACTAAGTGGACTGCCCCTAAAATAATAAAAATGAGTTTTATTAATAGAAGAGATATAAAATTTACGTTTTTGGAGACAACTAATTATTAATTTGATGATTCAGCTGATTTCTTTTATGTAGTTATTAAAAAATATTATAGTTTCTAAGGAGTGAACAGAGGTTTTGAATTGATTTAAAGTTGACGGAACAAAATATAACGAATTGAGCAAAAAAAACTTGCAAAACTAAAAGGGGAGTTGTATATTAATTGACGTATCAAATATTGATATATCAATTAATATTTTAATAAGTAAGAAGGAGCAATGTTTGAAAACTTGTTATTTAGATGATATTGGAATTTTATATAGGCTACAAGGTTAAAGTGAAGATAGAGGAAATATATGTAAAGTCTTTTAAGCTAGGATACAAGTTGCAAGGGGGTAAAAAAACAGACAAGTAAAAGCATGGCATGCACATTGCAGTTGATGACAGCACGTGCACATAGATGTGATATAAATCCAGTAGGGAAAGTATAGCTGTAACCTTTGGATTGAAAAAAGAGTGCTATGTACTAGTTATGTTTCTATCTGTCGGTAAAGCAGCGGACAAAGGATATGTTTCATACCGTCTCCTTGTTGATAGAATTGCACAATGGAAAGAAGTATAAAATTGATATTAGGGAGTAGAGGGGGCAGAATAGTGTGGAAATAATCGCAGCTATTTTAGTCGGGATCGTAGCATTAGAACATTTATTTATCATGATCCTCGAAATGTTTTTTATTAATTCAAAAGTGGCAAAACGTGCTTTTCAATTACCGGAGCATTTAGAAGGAGATCGAAACGTAGCCATTATGTTTGCAAACCAAGGTTTATATAATGGATTTTTAGCCGTTGGTCTCATTTGGGGACTTATACTTGGGCTCAATTCAATTGGTTATATGGTTCAATTATTTTTTGTAATATGTGTGGTAGTAGCAGCTCTTTTCGGCGGTTTCACATCTAATAAATCAATTATTGTGAAACAAGGACTTCCAGCTATATTAGCGTTGATTGCCCTTTTAATTGTGATATAGAACCAAAGCGTTTGAATAAAAGAACTCATTTTTGAAAAATACGCTATTCTTTCTGTAGGCTCGTAGGAAAGAATAGCGTATTTTTTCCTTTTAAGGGGGAGTTGTGATTCCATCCCCTTCAACTTAAGAAGTTTATAACATACGAAAATAATAACTTTGTACATTTTCACTTAGAAATGTAAATTTTCTTTTTTTTTTTTGGCGGGATTGTTATGAAAATGCTTATTACATTAAGTATTAGAACCAGATTGACACCGTAAAATATAGAAAGCGGGGAAAATAATGTAAAAAAACTATTGTATGTTTAAAAACCTTATGTTACATTTGTGTTACAGGTTGATTGCAAACTGTGACTTATATTGCAGTTTGTTTTCTGTTGTTTTTCGGTATATTACAAGTTTAGTTTTGTATCTAATCAACCGAAAATATATAAAATTAAAAAGTACCAAACTAAAATAGTTTTTCTATGTGTATAAGAGTGTGTGTAGTAAAGAGTCTGGTGAGAGCTTTACGCACATTATTAAAATTCCTTTCTGTCTTAAAAGAAGAAAACCAACTACCAACTATTTAGGAGTTTTAAGTAATGATAGTAAATGAAATGTACTTCCTTTCCCACACACAAAGTACATCTTTACTTTCAGTCTAATTACTACACAGACTTTTATACATATGACGTTACCCCGCCTTAACGGGCAGTAAGACCCCCACCTCAAAATTCAGCGAAAGCAAAGAAGTTAGGTGAGGATTAACTGCCCGTAAAGGCCCGATTGGTTCAACTAATAATCAGTGGGGGAGGAACAAAACGCCCCACTGATTAAAGTTTCACTTTATTGTTTTAGGAACATATAGGAGGAGAAAAAATGAGAAAGTTATTAGCGGTAATTGGCCTTACGTTTTTAATGCTAGCTGGATGTAGTAATGGGAATTTTGAAAAAGAAATGGATGCAGGAAAGACCGCGTTAACGAATAAAGAATATAAAAATGCTTTATCATCATTTGAAAAAGCGCTAGATGAGAAAAAAGACGATTCAGATGCAAAGACGCTTGTAGAACAAACGAAAGCAATGATTGAAGCAGTGAAGTTAAAAGAAGAAACAAAGATGGAAGAATCAATAAAGTCATTTGAAAAAGTAGAGAATATGAAGAATGGAAATGCTACGCTTGTAAAACAAGCAAAGGAAGAACGAACAGCATTACTAGCTATCTTAGAGCAAAAAAAGAAGTATAGCGAGCAACTGACGAAAAGTGAAGAATTAATAAGTAAGAAAAATTATGCAGAAGCGAAAGAGACATTAAATAAGCTAGTTGCAGAAACAAAAGATAACAAGAACCTTGAAGAATATAATAAAAAAGCAGTAGGATTAGTTACTAAAATTAGTGAAGAAGAAAAAACAGCAAAAAATGTAACGGCAGCGGCGAAGGCACAAAAAACTGATGCAGGAACGAACCAAAAGGTAGCAACAGAAAAGAACCAAAAAGCAGAAACAGAAAAAAATCAAAAGGCAGTAACAGAAAAGAACCAAAAAACAGAGACAGAAAAGAATCAAAAGGCAGTAACAGAAAAGAACCAAAAAACAGAGACAGAAAAGAATCAAAAAGTAGTAACAGAAAAGAACCCAAAAACAGACACAGGAAAGACTCAAGATGCATTTACTTTTGAGAAAGCTACAGCATATATCAAAAAAGAATATAAAGAAGACTATGATTACACGCTAGAAAATACGCAAGTAGAGAACGGCAAGAAATATTATCAAATTAGAGCGCGTACGACATATAAAATAGAAGGCGCAGCTGGAGCAGGATTTACTGGCGTATTCAAGGTATATGAAGATGGTACAATTGTTGAAGTGCACTAAATAGGTGAAAAGGTATCCTCAAATACGTTGAGGATACCTTTTTTAGCATAAAAAAAGGCATCTAGCAAAAGTACTAGATGCAAATAAAAACACAAGGGAAGACAAAATTCTTCCCTTTTCCCGTAAGTAATTATATCAAAAAATTTATAAAAAACTAGCTTTATTTTTTATATAATTGATGTGTGAAGCTATGAAAGTATAAGATTACACTGTTGCGATAGTGTTTTACCGAAAAAAGGAGCTGTATATATGATTAATTTTAAACCAGAAAATTTGAACCAACTATTAAAAGTGACGTTAATTAGTGCGAATAAGTCTTATGATGCGATTAAGGATTATGAATTTACGGGAGAAGCAGTCGTATTCCGTGTAGACTTCGAATATATTGATGTTTCTTTAATGATTGTAGATATATTAGGAAGATCAGCGGCGAGATTTAACATTTTGCCATTTGCTAAACCAGATACGAATGAAATAGATTACATTCAGTTTCAAGTGTATGCGATTAATGAAGGGAATTTTAAAGAAGTAATGGATACGATGTAGAAAACTATAAATTTACAAAAATGTATATAAAGCCTAATATATAAGTAATAAATTCATATAATTGGAGTGATGAGATGCAGCCGTTAGAAAGGGAGATTCATTCTAATATGCTGAAAGTGTGGCGAATTCACGCTTTAATTGGGGCGGCAGTTATACTAGCAGTCTTAATTGCGTATTTCTTTTTTATGATCAACTTTAACTGGTGGGGGTGGCTGTTCGGATTGTTAGTAACAGGCGCTATTACGTTTATCCCGCTTGATTATTTTGTATTTCCAAATTTACGTCAACGTTATTATAGTTATAGATTAAATGAAGAAGAGATTGAGATTCAAAAGGGAATGTTCGTTGTAAAACGCGTGCTTATTCCGATGATTCGTGTGCAGCACGTAACGATTGAACAGGGCCCGATTATGAGAAAATACAATTTAGCAGAATTACATATTTCAACAGCAGCAACTTCTCATAGTATTCCAGGTTTAACGAAAGAAGAAGCAGAGCAGCTGAAAAGACAAATTGGAGAGCTTGCGAAAGTGAGTGATGAGGATGTATAAGAGGCAACATCCGATTACGATATTGTTAGGTATTCGAATTGCGACTTTGTTGCCTTTTATTTTTCTTGTTTTATTTCGATCAGATGGTGAAGTGAAACCGTGGTATTTATTTCATCTTGTTCTCTTGGCTATATTATTTATTATGGCTATTTTTTCAGCTATAAAATGGTATTTTAAAGTGTACTGGGTCGAAAGTAATATTTTACATATAAAGCATGGTGTGTTCGTGAAGAAAGAAAGTTATTTAAATAAAGAACGTGTACAAAATATTAGTACGTCTTCTAACATCATTTATCAAATACTTGGACTCACGAAATTAAATATTGAAGTAGCGGGCGGCGGTACTGAGCCAGAAGTGATGTTGGCGGGTATTAGAGAAGAAGAAGCGAAGGAACTAATAGCCTTATTACATAAAGAAAGAAGCATTGTGAGTGAAGAAGCGCCTGCGGAAGAAGGAAGTAAGACCGTTTATCAGTTAACAACGAAAGAAATTTTAGCAGCATCCATTACATCTGGCAGATTTGGATTAGTATTTTCTATGTTAGTCATCCTTTACACAGAGTTTAATCAATTTCTACCAGAATGGCTCATTAATAAAGTAGAAGCGTATGTGATGGATAACGGTGTATATGAATTAATCGTTATGGCAGTGATTTTAATGGCAGTCTCGTGGGTCATTTCAACAGCTGGCTATGCGTTAAAATATGCGAACTTTAAAATTGAACGAAACGGAAATGAAGTTCGCATCGTGCAAGGGTTGTTTGATAAGAAAGAGTTTGTATTAAAATTACACCGGATTCAAGCGATTACGGTGAAAGAGGGGATTCTCCGCCAGCCTTTCGGATATTGTTCTGTCGAAGTAGAAGTCATTCAAAGTATAGAAGCGGCAGGAAATGAAGTGATGTTACATCCTTTTATGAAGAAGAAAGATGTCCAGCAGTTACTCACATATTTACAGTTGCCATATGAAATGGAAGCGGAAATTGTTCATTTACCGAAGGCTGCATTACGTCGCTATGTCATCATGGGATGGATTACAAGTGCTGTACTCGCCATGCCAATCATCGGTGCGAGTATATATTTTAAACAAAATATTGCGTTATTCACTCTCATACCACTATTTATTATATTTACGTTACTTGCATACGCACGGTATACAAGTAGTGGTTATATGATACGAGACAATCAGTTAGTCATGGTGTACCGAGGGCTCGCGAAATATACAGGAATCATGCGAAGAAGGCATGTGCAAGCAGTCGGATATAATCAATCGTATTTTCAAAAGAAAGACGAGTTATGTACAGCTGCGGTATCAGTAGCGGGGCATCGTTACAAAGTGAAGCATATGCAAAAAGAAGAAGCGCTTCGTATATATAATTGGTACAAAGAAAAAGGAAACACCGGCGTGTAATGGTGTTTCCTTTTTTTATGTCGGCATTTGTCGATAAGTCGATATATTTGGAAAATCGCTGATATATCTGGGAAATCGCTGATATATTTCAAGTTGCGCCGATATATTCGAAAAATCGCCGGTATAATTTCACATACCGTGGTTTCCAAACTCCGAACCACTAAAAATTAAACTAACACATCAAAAGTAGTCACAAATGACGGACGAGAGAAAATACTCTTTTGCTGTTCTGCATGTGGATGTGCCGGAGCTTGTCCTTCTGCTTGTGCAGGGCGTTTTTTATGAGCATTTTCGAATGAACGTGATTCTGTCCAGTCTTTAAAGTTTTGTTCTGTTTCCCACATCGTTAAGATGACATATGTATCGTTACTTAATGGGCGTAGAACGCGGATCGCTTGGAATCCTGGTTCGTTTTCAATAAGGCCTGCGCGGTTTTTAAAACGGCTTTCAAATACTGGGCGACCTTCGTCTGTTACAGAAATGTTGTTACAAACGATGTAACCAGGTTGACCTTTAAATTCGCCAACAGCGTCTAGTACGTCATATTGAAGAGATCCTTCTACAGACTCTTCTGTATTTTCTTTATAAAACATATCTTTTTCATTATTTTTTGCAGTGAAATTTGCTTGTTCTAGAGGTGTTTCGTATGAAATAATAGCCTTCATTTTAATGCCCCCTTACTTATTTGTTTCTATTATATCAACTCTCTTAAAAAACTTCGAAGATTATATACATAAAGATACTTCTTTTTCAAATAATAAATGTACCATCATTTGGAAAGAAGGCCGATGTATGAAGAAAGTAAAGTGGACTTTATTAGGTGGCGTCGCAACGGTAGTAGTAGCGATTGTACTGTATAAACTTATCGTGTTAGCTGGTGGCTATATGATGGATGAAAAGCAGCTCGTTTTCCACTCTTCATCACGTATCGTTGACCAGAAAGGGAAAGAAATTACGAAATTATACGTAGAAAATAGAGATCTCGTACCGATCGAGCAAATTCCGAAGTATGTGCAACAGGCATTTATTGCAGTGGAAGACTCTCGTTTTTATGAGCATCAAGGGATAGATTATCCGTCTATACTTCGTGCTCTTTATAAAGATACGTTAGCTGGAGAAAAAGTAGAGGGCGGTAGTACGATCACGCAGCAACTCGCTAAAAACGTCTTTTTAACTCATGAAAAAACATTTACGCGTAAGTTGAAGGAAGTCGCAATTTCCCTTCAATTAGAGCAAAAATATACGAAGCAACAAATTCTTGAAATGTATATGAATCATATTTATTTTGGACATGGAGCTTACGGTATTCAAGCTGCAGCAAAGTTGTATTTTAATAAAAATGTAGAAGATTTAACAGTAGAAGAAGGGGCAATGCTTGCAGGGCTTCCGAAGTCGCCAAACGGATATTCACCTTATTTTTCTCCAGAGAAGAGCAAAGAACGCCGCGATCTCGTATTGTCACTTATGCATAAACAAGGCTATTTGACTGCCGAAGAAAGTGTACGTTATCAAGGGAAGACAATTGCTCTCTATAAAAACTTAGATGAAAATGAACTTGCATATATGCCGTATATTGATATGGTCATAGATGAAGCAGCACGTTTATACGGGTTGTCTCATCAAGAAGTACTTCGAGGAGGATATACGTTTGTCGTACCGATGGATGAAAAGATTCAAACGGTAGCGTATAACCAGTTTCAAGATGCACGGAATTTCCCTGGGAAAGAAGAGGGGGCGCAAGGTGCTTTTTTATTAATGGATAATCGTACGGGCGGAATTAAAGCGGCGATTGGCGGAAGAAAGTACGTCCCGAGAGGTTTCAATCGTATTTTTGCAAAAAGACAGCCGGGTTCTGTGCTAAAACCACTTATCGTTTACGCACCAGCACTCGAAACGAAAAAGTATAATCCGTATTCTTTATTAACGAATGAAAGAAATTCATTTGAAGGGTACGAACCTCGAAATTATAACCATGAGTATTCGAAAGAAATGACGATGTACGATGCGATTTTAGAATCGGCAAATGTACCAGCAGTTTCTTTGTTAAATGAGTTAGGGGTAGATGAAGGAAAACAATATTTAGAGAAAGGAAATGTTCATATTACCGATGCTGGTTTAAGTACAGCGCTTGGCGGATTGAAAAATGGTGTTTCAACATTTGAACTTGTGAAAATGTATCGTGCATTTTTAGCAAATGGAGATATTATTGAGCCGCACGTTATTGATAAAGTGTTAAATAGACACGGCACGGTCATTGGAGAATCACCAAAAGTAGAAACGAAAATTTTCTCAAAACAAACGGCATGGTATATGACGAAAATGTTAGAAGGAGTTGTGAAGGAAGGGACAGCGAAAGCCGGTGTATATAACGGGGCGTTAGCTGGGAAAACAGGTACAACTTCCTTACCTAATGACGATAATGGAGCTAGAGATATGTGGTTCGTCGGCTATACGCCAAATTTAGTAGGCGCTGTTTGGATTGGTTATGACCGCATAGATAAAGAGCATCAGCTGCAAGGGGAAAGTGCGTCAGCAACGAAATTATTTAAGAAAATTTTAACAAAAGCAAATGTAGAACAGAAAGAGCAGTTTGTGAAACCAGAAGGCGTGGAAACAATCGGCGCTCCGATTCGATTGCACAAAATTAAAGATGTGAAAATGAAATTAGCGTTTAGCCCTTTCGGTTTATTTAAAGCGAAATTAAGCTGGACACCACTTCCAGATGAAAGAATTATGTATCGGGTTTATAGAGTGGAAAACGGAATTCATACGCATGTAGGCACTGTAAATGGTGCCGGGGAATATGAGGAAAAGTTCGTTAACATCTTTTCAAAGCCGAGTTTTTACGTTGTACCATATAACACACAAACGAACCGTGAAGGAGAAAAGTCAAAAGTAGCTAAACCATAGTTTTTCTCTGTGTTATAATAAGAATGTTGTGAAAATAGTAAGCGTTTTTAAGAATGTTTGTGTCAATTTAATGAACAACGTACATAATATTATGCATTTTGTTTTTACAAGCTGTATAGTAAAAAAAGATAAATATCGGAATAGAACATATTTAGAGCAAAAGCATTGGCAAGGAAGGGAGCAAGGGTCTTGGTAAGAACTATAAATGAGACATTTTTAAAAGCATGTAGGGGGGAACGTACTGATTATGTACCAGCATGGTATATGCGTCAAGCAGGTCGTTCGCAGCCGGAATATAGAAAGATAAAAGAAAAGTATTCTTTATTTGAAATTACACACAATCCAGAGTTATGTGCTTACGTTACAAAGCTACCAGTTGATCAATATAACGTAGACGCAGCAATTCTTTATAAAGATATTATGTCACCACTACCTGCAATTGGTGTGGATGTAGAAATTAAATCAGGTATTGGCCCAGTTATTGATAATCCAATTCGTTCTTTACAAGACGTAGAAAAACTAGGGGAAATCAATCCAGAAGATGATGTACCGTACATATTAGATACGATTCGTTTATTAACGACAGAAATGTTAGACGTACCGTTAATCGGTTTTTCAGGAGCTCCATTTACATTAGCGAGCTATATGATTGAAGGCGGGCCATCTCGTAACTACCATAATACGAAAGCGTTCATGTATGCAGAACCGAAAGCTTGGTTCGCTTTAATGGATAAGCTAGCAGATATGGTTATTACATATTTAAAAGCGCAAATTAACGCAGGAGCAAAAGCAGTTCAAATTTTCGATTCTTGGGTTGGAACAGTAAATGTAGCAGATTACCGCGTATTTATTAAACCAGCAATGGAGCGTATTTTTGCAGAAGTTCGCACGATGGGTGTACCGATGATTATGCACGGCGTAGGAGCTGCACACTTAGTGAATGAATGGCACGACTTACCGCTTGATGTAGTAGGCTTAGATTGGCGCTTACCGATCGAAGAGGCACGTGCACGCGGCGTTCATAAGGCGGTACAAGGTAATATGGATCCTTCGTTCTTACTTGCACCATGGTCTGTTATTGAAGAACATGTAAAAGGTATTTTAGATCAAGGGATGAAAGAGCCAGGTTATATCTTTAACTTAGGACACGGTGTATTCCCAGAAGTAAATCCAGATACATTAAAACGTTTAACTACATTTATTCATGAATACTCTAAAGGGCAGTTAGCGAAGTAAAGGAGCATTGCTGTATGAAAAAGAAAATTGGTTTGCTTGTAATGGCATACGGAACGCCATATAAAGAAGAAGATATTGAACGTTACTATACACATATTCGCAGAGGAAGAAAGCCAAGTCCTGAAATGCTAGAAGATTTAACAGAGCGTTACCGTGCAATTGGTGGTATTTCTCCTTTAGCTACTATTACATTAGAGCAAGCTAAGAAGTTAGAAAAGCGTTTAAATGAAGTACAAGATGAAGTAGAGTACCATATGTATCTTGGCTTAAAACATATTGAACCGTTTATTGAAGATGCGGTGAAAGATATGCATAACGACGGTATACAAGATGCAATCGCACTTGTTCTTGCGCCGCACTATTCTACATTTAGCGTAAAATCATACGTTGGACGAGCACAAGAAGAAGCTGAGAAACTTGGAAACTTAACAATTCACGGCATTGATAGCTGGTATAAAGAACCGAAATTTATCCAGTACTGGGTCGATGCAGTGAAAGGTATATATAACGGTATGCCAGACGCAGAACGTGAAAAAGCAGTATTAATCGTATCTGCTCACAGCTTACCAGAGAAAATTATTGCAATGGGTGATCCATATCCAGATCAATTAAATGAAACAGCGGATTATATTGCAAGAGGCGCTGAAGTAGCAAACTATGCAGTAGGTTGGCAAAGTGCTGGAAACACACCAGATCCTTGGATTGGTCCAGATGTACAAGATTTAACGAGAGAACTAAATGAAAAGCACGGTTATACTTCATTCGTATATGCACCAGTTGGATTTGTTGCGGAACATTTAGAAGTTTTATATGACAACGACTTTGAGTGTAAAGTGGTAACAGATGAAATTGGCGCGAAATATTATCGTCCAGAAATGCCAAACGCATCGGACGCATTTATTGACTGCTTAACAGATGTTGTATTAAAGAAAAAAGAATCTGTAATGTAAGAAGAAAGGGGGAGCATGCTTGAGGAAAAAAGTTGTAATCATCGGCGGTGGTATCACAGGATTAACAACGATGTATAACTTACAAAAAGATATTCGTGACCAGAACTTGCCGGTCGATACATTACTTATAGAAGCATCAGGTAAACTTGGCGGGAAAATTCAAACCGTTCGAAAAGATGGATTTACAATTGAACGCGGACCGGACTCTTTCTTAGCACGAAAAGAAAGTGCAGCTAGATTAGTGAAAGAATTAGGTCTTGGCGATGAACTTGTAAAGAATAAGGCCGGTCAATCATTTATCCTCGTAAACAATCGGTTACATAAAATGCCGAGCGGATCAATGATGGGAATTCCAACGCAAATTACGCCGTTTCTATTTTCCGGGCTATTCTCCCCAATTGGTAAACTAAGAGCTGGTTTCGATCTATTAATGCCAAGATCAAAACCAGTATCTGACCAATCACTCGGGCACTTTTTTAGACATCGCCTTGGCAACGAAGTGGTTGAAAACTTAATTGAACCATTACTATCGGGTATTTATGCAGGAGATATTGATGAAATGAGTTTAATGTCAACATTCCCGCAAATGTATCAAATTGAGCAGAAACATCGCAGTATTTCACTCGGTATGCGTACGCTCGCTCCGAAAAAAGAGGAAGCTGAACCGAAAAAGGGAATCTTCCAAACAGTGAAAACCGGTTTAGAATCTATCGTAGAATCTCTCGAATTAAAGATGCATGAAGGTACGATAATAAAGGGAACTCGCATTGAAAAAGTTGCAAAACAGGGTGATGGCTATGTGATTACTCTTAGTAACGGAAAAGAAATAGAAGCGGATGCGGTCGTAGTGGCAACATCACATAAAGTATTGCCATCTATGTTTGCGCAGTATAAGCAGTTTCGTTTCTTCCGCAACATTCCGTCTACATCAGTTGCGAATGTAGCAATGTCTTTCCCGAAATCAGCCATTCAGCGAGATATTGATGGTACAGGATTTGTTGTCTCTCGAAATAGTGATTATACAATTACAGCATGTACGTGGACACATAAAAAATGGCCACATACAACGCCGGAAGGAAAAACGCTTCTTCGATGTTACGTTGGACGACCTGGTGATGAAGCAGTTGTAGAACAAACAGAAGAAGAACTCGTTCAGCTCGTACTAGAAGACTTACGAAAGACGATGGATATTACAGAGGATCCAGAATTTACAGTTGTAAGTCGCTGGAAAGAAGCGATGCCCCAATATACAGTAGGTCATAACGAGCGAATGAAGAAACTCACAACATTTATGGAGAAAGAGTTGCCAGGTATATACTTGGCAGGTAGTTCTTACGCTGGTTCTGGTCTGCCGGACTGTATTGAGCAAGGTGAGAGGGCTGCAAAGCGTGTATTATCTCATTTGGAGAAAGTAATGGATACGGAATTAATCGTACAATAAAGAAAAACGCCTTCAATACGATTGAAGGCGTTTCTTTTATTATATAAAATACTTATTCACCAATAAACATATATAAGTTATTTGGCTTTATCACTGCATCTCCTGCATAAATAATCCATTCTGTTAAGTTATCAAAATCTAAAGGATAACTATTTCCTTCACTCATATCTGCTATAAAATATGGTTCATTAATGAGTATTCCTTGAATAAAGTCTTCTGTAATATGCTGCATTTCAAACCACATATGTTCACTTTTTCCTTCTTCGTAGGAGACACCAAACTTAGCTAGGAAACGAAAATCTTCATTTGATTGTTCAATATGAAAAATGTTGCTGAAATACCCGAAAGTATTCTTCGCATTGTAAGCCATACGAGCCGTTTCACTATTTGTTTTATAAAACATGAGCCCTGTAGCTTCCTCGTGTTCTTTGAAAAAGCTTTCGATCCATTCTTCTGAAGTATCAAATTTGAACAAGAGAACAGATGGTGATTGATGGTATTCATCTCGGTCATCCATCCCGCCTAAGAATGTGTTTTGTGCATCTATTGGTTGTAGCTTCACTTCTTCATCCTCAATTGAAGATAATTGATCCATACTCGTTTTATGCCCAATATAAGATAATCCTTTCTCCCATGGAACAGCTACTGTATGTATAGAACCTTGCTGACTATGCGCGATAACGATAGGCTCATTCATAGGGACTTGTCCATTCTCAACGGCATTATTAGCAAATGTTTGAAAGAGGTCACCAATGCCGTAGTAGGAAGAAATGCGATTTGGAATAATTAATTCTATTTCTGTTACGCCCGCTCTTAAAAGGCCATGTGTATGAAACCAATATTGCGTAGGCTCACCTTCTTTATCGTCTTCATAAACGGAATGAATAACGTATAGGTCAGGAATGTCAGGTAATAATTCATTTTCAACGTGATATTCAATATAGTTTCTAGATATCACTTTCATTGCTGCACTTGAATCGATTACAAATAATAAATCTGGAGCGAGGTTCCATAAAAAGTGTAACTGCTGGAAAAAGCAGTCCAGCACATCGCCTACAAATAGCGTACGAGTGAAAATTTCAGTGCCGAAAGCTGCATCTTCAAAAGTACGATCTACGATTGTGGAATCTTGCCTATTGTACAGTTTATATTCTTCAGGATCATCCGTTTCATCAATATGCAGTTCATACGGTATGACTTTTTCTTCGATGTGTAATTCAACAATAAGGCTTATCTCATCACTATAAACAATTTTTAACTCATCAACTTTAGTAGCGATAGTTTCTAGCCGCTGTTTTAACTGCTCAATTGTAATTCTAGTTGGTATAACAGCAATCATATCTGAAAAATGACGTTCTAATGTTCCATTCATAGCTGCGCGGTATGTTTCTGTTTGTACTTCCATCCAATCACTCCCATTCAAATGAATACATTTTACATGCCAATGAAATTTCGATATTTTCTGTTTTCTCTCTAACATTATAGAGTGCATTCGTAGAAAGTGTAAAATTATTATTTTGTATGATAGTTTGAAAACGAGTAAATTAGATTAATTTTTTGTAAAACTTGTCGAAATAGCATTCTATATAACGAATCATTTGATATGATAGACATGCTGAGAAAATATGAAATAGGGAGAGGAAAATGGCTGTGAAGAAATTGTTAAGTGTCTTTTTATCATTCTTGCTATTGCTTTCATTTACTGGAACTTTAGCGCATGCAGAAGAAACTACTTCTATGTCAGTAGAAAAAGCAATTCAAGTATTTAAGCAGCAAGGGAAAACGAAGGGGATCGTGGAAGGATATATTGTCGGATATACGCAAAGTCCTTCTAAATACACGAAAGATCCGGCTAAGTTTGACGATACAAACGTGGCAATTGCTGATTCACCAAACGAAACGAATCCAGACAAAATCATGCCTGTTCAGTTGCCAAAAGGCGATGTGAGAGCGGCAGTGAATGTGAAAGATCATCCTGAAAATATCGGGAAGAAAGTTAGTTTAACAGGGACGCTTGAATTATATTTTAGTAGCCCAGGTTTAAAATCGGTAACAGCTCATAAGTTTCAAGGAGAAGGACAAAACCGTGTTAGTGATGTAGTAGCTTCACCTAGTGGCGGAGAAATTGCGAAAGGCACAGCTATAACGTTAACAACGAATACAGAAGGGGCAACAATCTACTATACGTTAGATGGCTCTAACCCTACAAATAAAAGTGTTCGTTATAACGGACAAATTGTAGTGGGTGAAAATAGTGTAATTAAAGCAATTGCAGAGAAAGAAGGCCTTACTTCTTCAGCAATTTCAACTTTTTCATTTGTTATCGTAAACAATGAACAGGTTCGTATTCATGATATTCAAGGGAAATCACATATTTCTCCTTACAACGGGAAGAAAGTATACAATGTAGAAGGCGTTGTAACAGCGCTTGATAAAAATGGTTTTTATATAGAAGATAATCAGCCAGATAATGATCCAGCTACTTCAGAAGGTATGTATGTGTACAAAAAGGATGCGAATGTAGCAGTAGGAGATCTTATTCAAGTTGATGGAGTAGTAGAAGAATATGTTGGACCTGGATATGCAGAGCGATTTGAAACAGACTTAACGACGACGGAAATTAAAGCGAGCCGCGTTGCTGTAATCGCAAAAGATCAAGCTTTATCAGCACCGATTGTACTTGGAGAAAATGGTGTGAAAATTCCTGATCAAATTATCGATAATGATGCATTCGGTTTATTTGATCCAAACGAAGATGCAATCGATTTTTATGAAAGTATAGAAGGTATGCGCGTTACGATGCCAACGCCAAAAATTATTGCACCTCAGAAAAACGGTAATTTATATGTGACAGTGAAAAATGGCGGAAATAAAGTAGTAACACAATATGGAACACCTTTATTAGATGAAAATCAATTAAACCCTGAGCGTCTTTCTGTAAAAGTATCTCGTGATTATGTAGCAAAAGTAGGAGATACTTTCACTGGAGATATAACGGGAGTAGTCGGATATGATTACGGTTCGTTCCGTATTTCACCAATAACGGAATTACCATCTGTAGTAGACGGCGGATTTAAGCAAATAGGAGCAAATATTCAGCCTCGTCTTGATAAGCTAACAGTTGCTACATATAACATTGAAAACTTCTCGGCGAATAAAAAAGAAACAACAGATGAAAAAGTAAAAGCGTTAGCGTATTCTATTAAATACAATTTAAAAATGCCAGATATTATCGGTGTAGAGGAAATGCAAGATAATAACGGAACGATTAATGACGGTACAACAGATGCTTCATTAAGTGCAAAACGTATCATTGATGCAGTGCTAGAAATTCGCGGTCCAAAGTATGAGTATGTGGAAATTGCTCCAAACAACAATTTAGACGGAGGAGCACCAGGAGCGAATATTCGCGTCGGTTTCTTCTACAACCCATCACGCGTGAAATTAGCAACAGTACCGAAGTTACTTGATAAAAATGTCGTTCGTATTGGAGACGAAAATCCATTGTTTGAAAGTACACGTAAACCGCTTGCGGCAGAATTTACGTTCCAAGGACAAAACGTTGTTGTCGTTGCAAATCATTTAAACTCAAAACTAGGAGATGCAACACCATTTGGAAAAGTGCAGCCGCTCGTATTAAAGAGTGAAGAAAAACGAATTCAATTAGCGCAAGAAGTAAATCATTTCGTACAAGGTATTCAGAAAAAGAACACGAATGCGCCGGTTGTTGTGTTAGGGGATATGAACGATTTCGAGTTCGCTAAACCATTAAAAACATTAGAAGGAACAATCTTAAAAAATATGTTAAACACAGTGCCGAAAGAAAATCGCTACACGTACATTCATGAAGGAAATGCACAAGTGTTAGATCATATTTTAGTAACAAACAATATCGCACCGCACACAATTGTAGATCCAGTACACTTAAACACAAACATTATGAAAGAACATGGACGTGTAAGTGATCACGATCCAGTACTTGCTCAAATTGATTTGAAGAAAGCTTCTTAAATAGTTGAGAAGGAACGCTTAGAAATATACTGAGCGTTCTTTTTCTGTGAAAATTATGTTAAAATTATTTAAAAATTCAGCATTATTAATGAGGAGGTTAAAGATGCAAGCCTGGTTAAATGGAAAATTAATAAATCAGCTTGCAATTTTTTTTAGTACGATTGTCATGCTCCAATTTGTAGCAGATGTAACAGGACTTACTCAAAATTTAGACCTTACGTATAACTTAATACATACAGCATCGTCCTATGTAACATTTAGTTTGGCAGTTATTTTTACTTTAATAGGCGCAAAGAGAGAACGAAGTAAATATGCAATTATTTCATTATGTTTAGTTGTAGGTATTAAAGCGATTTACTTTGTAGCGGTTATTATTTTATGGGGAGTGGCAGGTACGCCGTGAAGGGGAGGATGACATATGAGGGTAAATGGTAATAATCTTTTTGTAAAAGTATTAGGACAAGGTGAGCCTATTGTGTTTCTTCATGGAGGACCTGGAAGTGAACACCGCTTTTTTCTTCCCTATATGGCTCCACTAGCAGAAAAATTCCAACTAGTTTTTTATGATCAAACAGGTTGTGGAGAATCGGAAGAACCAAAGAATAAGCAATATTCTATGAGGGATGAGGTTGAAAACTTAGAAGCACTGCGTGTGCAATTAGGGTTTGAAAAAATAAATGTATTAGGTGAATCATGGGGATCGATGCTTGCATTATTATATGCAACTACATATCCCGAACGAGTGAATAAGTTACTTTTAACTGCTGCAATAGGAGTTAATGTAAAAGGATTGGAAAGATTTGGTGAAGAACTGCAGAAGAGGTTAACGGAAGAAGATAAAGTAATCGTTTCTGAAGTCAGCGAGAAGATTAAAATAGGAGAGGCTTCTATATACGAGATGTTACAAGTGTTAGATCCGTATTATGTATTTGCTATGGAAACTTTAACTTATAAACAGAAAACAACTTTTAGTAATGAAGTTAATACGATACTAGGTACAGATATGGTGAAAAATTATGATGTGACTAAACATATAAAAAAGCTCTCGAAAATTCCAATATTAATTGCACAAGGAAGTCATGATATTTTAACTCTTGCTACTATAAAAGAACATTTTACAGAATACATACCTCATATAGAGTTTGTAGAGATTGCGAATTGTGGACATTGGACGGTAGTAGAGCAGCCAAAGCAAATGTGTAATATCGCATATAGTTTTTTTGAGAACTAAGAATAAGAGCGTAATTCCCATCTAACTTAGGGAATTACGCTCTTATTCGTTCAATGATTTAGTCTGAAATTACTTGAAACGCTTTTCTACACCGATCTCTTCTTTGCAACATTCTTTTATATTTTTTTCTATCCCGTTTTACGCCTTGTATATACATAAGTAAGCTAACGAGAAGGAAGAAAGTACATTGCGTCATTAAAATGTATGGTGACATGCCTTGCAATGGTTGTTTCGGATCATATAAATGAATAGGTGCTCCGCCTATTGAAGGAAGTATTGTATTTAGCAGGACGTACGGAATGGAGGCGGCTGCGAATGGAAAGAGAATTGCCATATAGTCTTTTTGTGACCATACAGATGCAGCAAGTCCTAAAAGGGCCATTAAACCTGCAAATAAAAAATTAATTCCGATATATACAGTAATGTAAGTGAGAGGCGCATCGAAATATAGGTTTGCGAACATTCCATCATCATTTATGATGCCTGAACCAACCGTAGGTGTTCCGTCTGGAATGGTTAATTTGCAAAATAATAACGATAAGATGAATGGAAGTGTATAAAGAAATCCTCCGCAAAAAAATGTAACGATATATTTCGCTACTGAATAAGGAAATATAGAAATCCCCTTACTCACAAACGGTTTAAAACCATCTGACTTATCCGAATTGTAACTTGTACTAAAGGGGAAACTCGCAATAACTGGCATTAATAATAAATAAACATCCATTTCATTATCGCGAAATCCAATCCATTTTAAATCTGTTGATATAGGACCATTTGCTGCGTCTCCTAAATAACGAATGACATAATAATAGTGATAAATGCAAATAAGAACGAATCCACTAAGCATCATAATGAAAGAAATACGACTACAAAAAGCTTGCTTTATATTTAAACGAAGTGCACGCATCATGACTGAAAAAGCCTCCACTGTTTTGATAAACTTGTCTATTTTCTATATTACTATTAAATGTAAAGATTTTCTTGTTTTTTTATTTGATTATTTGAAAAAAGGGAAATTTGTTGTTTGTAGGTAAGGTTTAGTTGAAATTAGTTTTTTCTAAAATATGGTTGACAATTAAGTATTACATTTGTAATCTTAGTTATAGATTACAAATGTAATACGAGGGAGTGATATATACTATGACAAATCAATTACCTAAAATATCTGAAGCAGAATTAGAAATTATGAAAGTACTTTGGTCGAAATCTCCACAAACAGCGAATGAAATTATAGAAGAACTGGAAGATGCAATGGACTGGAAACCGAAAACAATCCGTACATTAATTAATCGGTTAGTACAAAAGGAAGCCGTTTCTTATCATCAAGATAAAGGGCGTATGTACGCTTATTATCCGTTAGTATCACAAGATAATTATTTGCAAGTGGAAACGAAATCTTTACTAAAGCGTTTTTGCGGTGCAGCGTTTAAACCATTACTTGTTAATTTCTTAAAAGAGGAGAAATTATCTTCAGAAGATATTAATGAATTAAAACGCATTTTAGATGAGAAGACAGAGGAGAACAAGAGGAAGGATCGATAAAAATGATAGACATGCTTATAAATGTATACCTTCCTCATTTTTTTGATTGGCTTATAGAAACGTCACTTATGGCTAGCATATTAGTGGGTTTTATTTTATGTATAAAAATTTTATTTAGAAATAAATTAACACCCCGGTGGCAATATATGCTGTGGATTGTATTAATGATAAGACTTCTTTTACCATGGTCACCAGATAGCTCGTATAGCATTTATTCATTGCTTTCTTATCGTTCTAGTGTATCGGAAGTTATTCCAAAAAATATGCCTTCTACTGAGAGTATAGTGAACATAGAAAGCAACCGTAAAGTGGAATTGGAATCAAATTCTGAAACTGTGACAAAAAATAGTGAACCTGAAGTAAAAGTGGGTGCGGAACAACAGACTACATTATCTTTATATAAAATTGCTCTATATGTTTGGCTAGCTGGGGTAATTGTATTAGTAGCCGTCACATTTATTACAAATAGACGGTTATATTCGTACATAAAGAAACAACCGGATATTACAGATGAACAGGTCGTTACAGTGTTTAATCGCTGTAAGCAGTCTATGGAAATGAAGAAGGTAGTTTCATTACGTTTAGCAGGAAAGATTGCGAGCCCAACTGTTTTTAGTTTCTTTCGCCCGAAAGTATTACTATCAAAAAAACATATGAAAGTATTAAACGAGCAACAATTACAATATGTTTTTTACCATGAGTTAGCTCATATTAAAAGAAATGATGTAGCTGTAAATTGGATTATGTATAGTTTAATCTTATTAAATTGGTTCAATCCGATTCTTTGGTACGCCTATTTTTGTATGCGAGAAGATCAAGAATTAGCCTGTGATGCATATGCACTTACTTTTATAGATAAAGAGGAGCAAATTGCATACGGTCACACAATTATTACCCTTTTAGAACATTATTCCTATCAAGCACCAAGTCTAGCAAGTTTAAGTAGAAATAAACGAACACTAAAAAGGAGAATCGTTATGATTAAAAAGTTTCAAAAGAAATCGTATCGTCTTTCTTTACTCGGAGTTATTGTCATAGTTGCTATAGCATCCCTCTCTTTATTCAACGCACGTGCAACGGAAGGAAAAGAAAAGCAAGAGGATAAAGTAGAGCAGTCAAAGGATGCTTTCCAAAATGCTGTAGATATGCTGTTTGGTACAGAAGAAAATGCGAAAAAAGAATATAGGTATTCAGCGAGAGTGTATGAAAATAAGACAGATTATTTATATTTAGCTGAAAAGGCTTTAACAAAAGATGAGTTCCAACAGTACATAAAATTATATAAAGAAATTATTAATATACAGAAAAAAGGTGCTCCGAGAGATTCTGACTACGAGTCAATATTTTTTAGGGAAGAACGTTTAACAGAAGCTGATCGTGAAAAATTATATGCACTTTATGATCAATCAAAACCGTTTAATGACAAAGTGGAAGAATCTTTAAATTACACGGTAAAGGAAGCGCAGGAACATGTAGATTTTCAAATTAAGAAGCCAACTTACACAATTGAAGGCTACGATCTAAAGGATGAAAAGGTAAGTTGTTTTATTAAGAGAAGACCTGAGTTAATTATTGAATTAGAGTATACAAACGGAAAAGGAAACTATACAACTTATCAATCACAAGTATTTGGAGAAAGTAAAGATCCGTTCCATGCTTTATTTGTTGTAGAAGAAAATATTGAACAGTACGAATTAGAAGGTAATCAAATATTCTATGCGACTGATAACTCGGATAGGAATTTACAAGGTATGAAGATGATTGTTCCTGCAAAAGGGAAAGATAGTGCATATCAAATTGTCATTATTAATCATAGTTTAGAGCGTCCAGGAGAAGCAGTATTTGATAAAAATGTCAATAAAGAAGAGTTAGAGAAGGTTATGCTTTCTATGTTGAAATAGTAAAAAGGTGTTCTAGAGATGTATATCTTAAGAACACCTTTTCCTTTTCTCTTTTCTTCTGATAAACTATGGACAGTATGATATAACTTGACTGGAATTTTTATACTGGAAATAATAAAAAAGAGAACTTGTATAGAATGTAAGCGTGTGGTAATATCAAAGATGTACTGATTGACTATATTATCCAATTGGTCATTTTTGGAGGTGACGATGTGGCAATAGATCGAAAACGTTCTATTATTGAAGCTGCAACAAAGTCTTTTTCAGCGTTCGGCTATAAAGCAACAACGATGGATCAAGTAGCGAAGTTAGCGAATGTAGGAAAAGGAACGATTTATACTTTTTTCAAAAATAAAGAAGAGCTATTTGGTGAAATTATTTCTAATTTAATTACAGAAATGAAGCAAGTTGCAGAAAATGCAATTCGTTCAGATGTTTCATTTTTTGAAAATGTACATAGAGCATTATATAGCATATTAGAATTCAGAAAAGAACATCAGCTCATGATTAAGTTAATTCAAGAAGAGCGCGATATGGGAACGAAAGAAGTACAAGAAGTGATGCAACAAGTAGATGTAGAAATTGTTTCTTTCATTCAATCGTATTTAAAGATTGCGATTGAAAAAGGTGAAATTAGCAAATGTGATCCAGAAATTACAGCATTTATTATGCTTCGTTTATACGTATCGCTTATTTTTGATTGGGAAAAAAATCATGAACCGCTAGAAAAAGAAAAAATTGCAGAATTATTTGAACTTTATTTATTAAGAGGATTGTCAAACTAAGATAATCCTTTTATTATTATAAAAAAGTGACCAATTGAGCAAAGTGGTCATACATTTATTTTAGGGAGGGATAATAGAAATATTCATTTCATAGTAAGGAATAGTTGCATAGTATAAATTCGGGGATAAGGCATATGTATGAATAGGTATAGCCTTTTTATTTGTGAGAAAATGACTAAATGAACAATTTGGTCATCCGGAAAAGGGGTAGAAATGATGAAAGGAAATCAGTTACTTCGTAAAGAGTTCACACAAATTATAAAAAGTAAAAAAATATTAATTCCAATTATCGCAGTTTTATTCGTACCGATTTTATATGCAGGTATGTTTTTATGGGCCTTTTGGGATCCGTATAAACAATTAGATGATTTACCAGTTGCGGTAGTCAATTTAGATAAAGGTGCAGTATTTGATGGGAAACCAATTGAGGTCGGAAAAGGGCTCGTTGATAACTTAAAAGATAATACAAGTTTTAAATGGGAATTTGTAAGTGAAAAAGAAGCGAAAAAAGGAATGGAAGGCAGAAAGTATTACATGTTAGTACGCATTCCAGATGACTTCTCAAGTAACGCTACAACGTTATTAAAAGACGATCCGAAGCCATTAAACTTAGAATATATTCCAAACGAAAGCTTAAACTTCCTATCTTCACAAATTGGCGGAACAGCAATTGAAAAAATTAAAGGTGAAGTAGCAAGTACGTTAACGAAAACATATGCAGAGAAAATGTTTGATTCCATTCAAGATGTCTCAAAAGGATTAGCAGATGGAGCAGAAGGGGCAAGCAAACTACACGACGGATCAAGTGAGCTGCATGATGGTTCAAGTAAAGTGACAGATGGACTTCATACACTTCAAGGGAAGTCTGGGGAGATGAAGGATGGAGTAGGAAAACTATTTGATGGATCTGGGAAAGTAACGAATGGTTTAAATACGTTAAATAGCAAAACAGGTGAGATGCAAATAGGTATCGGAAAATTAGTAGATGGTTCCGGAAAAGTAACAGATGGTTTACATGTATTAAATAGCAATGCAGGTATCGGAAAATTAGTAGATGGCTCTGGAAAAGTAACAGACGGTTTACATGCACTAAATAGTAATGCGGGTATCGGGAAATTAGTAGATGGTTCCGGAAAAGTAACAGCAGGTTTAAATACGTTAAATAGCAAAACGGGTGAATTGCGTGATGGATCTGAGAAAGTGACCGGTGGCTTGAACAAATTAGTAAGTAAATCCGGTGAATTCAAAACAGGAACAACGGATCTATCAAATGGTATGGGAAAACTTGTTGAAGGGCGAAGTCAATTAGAAAAAGGGTCTCAAGAAATTCAAAAGGGATTGCAAGATTTAAATAGTAACGTACAAAAGTCTGCTGCAGGCTTAGAGGAAATGCAGTCGAAAGTTCCTTCTATATTGAATACAGTAAATGAAAAAATAGATGGAGCTGGGACGAATGTAAATCAGTTAAATGAACTTACGCAATCAACAGCAGGAGATGCTAAAACTGCAGCACAAGATGTAGCGAATTTACAAAAGCAAATTGAAAGTTTACCAAAAGAATATCAAGAGCAGTTACAACCGTTCATAACAAGTGCTGTAAAAAGTACAGCGACAGTTCAACAAAAGGCTGCCGGAGTAGCAGGTGGAACAAATAAACTAAATGAAGAAGTAAAACAATTAAAGGGCGAAATACATCAAACAACAAATGGATTGCAAAATAAATTACCAAATCCAGCAGGGATGAAAGCTCTGGCAGGTGGTGTTGAGAAACTAACGAACGCACAAAATGAATTTGTTAGTAAGTTTCATGGATTTGGTGAGGGATTAGATAATGCAAAAATAGGTGCTGATAAATTAAAAGATGGATCAGCTCAATTAATTGATGGAGTAACGCAATTACAAAGCGGCTCTGGAAAAGTAACAGCTGGATTAGGTCAATTATCTGCAGGAGTAAATCAATTAGCAGATGGCTCAAGCCAAGTAACAGGTGGTTTAGGTACATTATCTGTAGGCGTAACAAAATTAGCGGATGGCTCAAGCCAAGTAACAGGCGGTTTAGGTACATTATCTGTAGGCGTAACGAAATTAGCAGACGGCTCAAGCCAAGTAACAGGCGGTTTAGATACATTATCTGTAGGAGCGGGCCAAATGTCAGGTGGAATAACGCAATTATCAAATGGCTCCGGCCAAGTAACAACAGGCTTAGGTACATTATCAACTGGCTCAACCCAGCTAATCGACGGAGTAAATAAACTGGCAGACGGATCAGGAAAAGTAACAGATGGCCTCGTAAAGGTAAACGACGGTTCAGGTGAACTTGCTGAGAAACTTGGTGAAGGGGCAGAGAAAACAGGGGAAGTAAAAGGAACAGATAAAACGTATGATATGTTTGCAAGTCCTGTAAAAGTGAAGACAGAGAAAATGGCGGAAGTTCCAAACTACGGAACTGGATTCACACCGTATTTCTTATCACTCGGTTTATTTGTTGGGGCATTACTATTATCAATCGTATATCCATTACGTGACACAGTCGGCGTTCCAAAATCAGGGTTTAGCTGGTTTATTAGTAAGTTCGGCGTATTACTATCAGTCGGTATTATTCAAGCAGTAGTAGCTGATGTCATATTACTGTTCGGATTAGGTGTAGAAGTACAAAGTGTTCCTTATTTCATACTCTTTAGCATCGTTACAAGTTTAGCGTTTATCGCATTAATTCAATGTTTAGTAACAGCATTCGGTGATGCAGGACGTTTCATCGCCATCATCACATTAATTATTCAGCTGACAACGAGTGCCGGAACATTCCCACTAGAATTGATTCCGAAGTTTTTACAGCCATTCAATGCTTGGTTACCGATGACATACTCTGTATCTGGATTGAAGGCAGTCGTATCAAGCGGAGACTTTAACTTCATGTGGCAAAACATTGGAATGCTCATGATCTTCATCGTTGTATTATCACTTGGAACAATCGCTTCATTGACTTGGATGCACAAACGACAATTTAGAAATATTGCTGAAAATCAATCGGTTGAAGCTTAAATAAGGAACATAAAAAAGGTACCGAAATGGTGCCTTTTTTATTGGTCTTTTTTTATCCGCTATTTGTGGGCAGTAAGACTCCCACCTCAAAATTTGGCTAGAGAAAGAAGTTAGGTGGGAGATAGACTGCCAATAAACGCCTGATTAGTGTGGGCTAATAATCAGTGAGGGCTGAACAAAACACCTACTGATTAAAGTTTCACTTTATAGGCTGAGAAATTTCATTTGTTTTTCTATTTTTACGGAAGAAGTATATAGCAATACTTATAAGAATAATTGTAGTTACAATCCAAACAAATGGACCATATTTTTCAGCAAAAGTATATAGTTTCATGTTGCTGGCAATGTCCTCTTTTGTTTTTCCTATTAGAATTTCAGAGCCACTATAACCTTCAAGTGTATCTCCTTTTTTTATGCCAAAAATAAGAACGTCTGATTTGTTTTCTATTCCGGTGTATCGGTATCCTCTACCTGTAATTGTTAATTGGGTATCATCCTTTTTTAGTGAATAGTCTTCGGCAGAAATATCTTTGCCTGACAGTGTAATTGGTTCCATTGAGAAGCGGATTTCTTTTAATGCAGGAAGAGTCTCATTGTTTAGTAAGAGTTGCTTTGCAATATGCTGCTCAGTATCAATGTTTATCCAATTTGCTTTTCGTCGTTTATATGTATTAATTTCAAGGAGTGCAAATTCTTTATTTTGAAGTTTTTCCTCTGTAATAGGTTGCGCGGTAGTTAATGTTCCTTTTAATAAAATCACACCGTCTTTTGCAGATTGAAAGGAAGCGGTTTCCTTTGTTTTCTTTAATGTATTGATAGTCCCTTTATAATCCTCTTTTCCTAAAAGAACAGCTCCTGTATGTACGGTTAAAATAAGATATAGGATGCTGAATACGATAATAGCTTTTTTCACTATTTCCCCTCCAAAGTATGTATAATTAAATTATAACATAATTTACCATACTGAATTTATTAATTTGAATAAAAAGTTACAGACGTAAAAGTAATAAATAAATTAAGAGAAGTGTAGATGAGAGGAATAAAAATGAAAAAGAAATACAGTTGTAAGAAAGGTGTACAACTGTACTTAAAGTGGATAAAATATTTTCTTCATAATGTAATGGTTGTTTTGTATCCCTTTTTTTCTTAATTTCACCATATTTCATGTGTAGACTAAATAAAAGGATAGGAATTACAACAATTTACAGAGAAACATAGAGTAGAGGGGCTGGTATGATGAAAGGAAATCTTACTTATTATTTTATCTTAAATCCGCTAATCATCTTTCTTGTTTACGCCCTTTCACCTATCTTGTTTGATAAAGAAGTATATACAAGTATGAAAGATGCACTAGGAATACTTGTAGTTTACTATGTGCTAATTAGTGGGTATTACTTTATGGATGTTATTAGTAAAAGAATGAAGAAAAACGGTAAAGACAAATAAAGAGTTTTAGTACATAAAAACCGATGGAGGACAACAAAATGACTGAAAGTGAAATGAAATTCAGGGATACGACCATTCGTAACTTTTTCGATAAAGAGGACCGTCTAAAATCGATTCCAGGTCAAAAGAAGAAAAAACTAATATTGTTAGAGTATTTAATTAGCAAGTTAAATGCGGAGAATCAGTATACGGAAAAAGAAATCAATGCATTCATCAAACAATATCATGATGATTTTTGTACGATTAGAAGAGAATTTATCGTGCATGGATTTATGGATCGCGAGGATAATATGTACCGTATAAATGGGAGAGAAGTGTGGACGAAGTGGGAGGAGCTATGAGTGTAATGAGGAAGGGGGATTTTCTTGCAAGCTAGTAGTCTTATACATAAAGAGATTTCAGGGAAACCATCAATTTTGGGGATGTTTACTTCACCAACACTGCAATTCAAAAGGATGAAGAATCAAAGAAATATATTTTTACCACTCGCTCTTTTAATAGTATTCATTATAGTTTCAAGTGCGTTAATGTCTTGGAATACTTTAAATAATCCTACGCTTAGTATGTTTCATGATAAAACGGGATTTACTGTACCAAAATACATAACTTTCTTTACCACATTTGGGATTTCTACAGTCAGTGGAATCGTAGCCTTATTTTTTGCGCCTATATTCTATAAAAATATTATGATTTTTTTCGGGGTGGATATTAACTATAAAGAAACCTTTCCTATCATTATTTATGCTTCGTTTGTATTACGATTAGGGATGATTTTAAATGGATTCATTGCATTGTCTCTAAATGGATATGAGATATCTTATACAAGTTTAGGGGCAATAGCAACGGATAATATGGTTTTACATACAATCGCTCAAAGAATAGATATATTTAATATTTGGTATTACATTTTATTAGGTATAGGTTTAAAAACGATTACGAATTTAAATAAAGATAAACTTATTCCTCTTATTATTGTACTTTTCGTTTTTACTAGCTTATTAGCGAGTATGGCTGGATTTATGCAGGAAATATCAAAGCCGTAAAGATAGAAATAAAAAGGTGGTTTGAAAATAGACCAAACCACCTTTTTTTCATTTTTCACACTAAAACTTTTGTCTCCAATCTTTCTTTCTGACGAAGATGATGTGCAAAATGCATAGAAATAAGCTGGAACCATTCTGCTGCATTTAAGTAACCAAGCCCAGGATGTGCGACTTTACAATCACTTGGAATAGTAGGAAGTGTCGGCTCTATTTTTTTTATAATTGTAATTAATTCTAGAAGCTGTTTCTGTACGTCTGCTTTATTAGCTGGGTTCTCAGGCGTATATCCAGGATGATCTGGTAATTTGATTTTTATGTCTGGGAAAGCCCCCATCATATATACCTTTTCTCCCATATCCGTTTTTTTGTTAGTGGCAGAAGGCACTTCATTTCTACATTTCGCAATCGCATCTAACTGCATGCGTGTAGCTGAAATTAAATGATTATACATTTGACCGAGAGACCATTCCTCTGCAGAAGGTTTGATCCTAAATTGTTCGGTCGAATATTTTTCTAATTCCTCCATGTAATACGTAGCTAATTCCTCAAATTTCTTCATAGTGTTAACTCCTTTTTATAAAAATGTATTTGTTAATACCTAATATAAAGGATGCCTACTGACAACATTATGTCAGTAGTGAAATTAAAGCTTTAACATTTTTTTTGCTTCATCATGGATTTTCTCAGAAAGAATTTTTGGCTCAAGTACTTGCACTTGGCTTCCCCAGCTCAATACCCATTGAAATACTTCGTCTATGTTTCTTGATCTCAATAAGACATGAAAGCCATTGTCTTTATGCTCGTATGAATCTATAAAAAAGTAGCGGGATTCAATAATCTTATGTGCAATATGAGAGGGGAATAGTAAATGAACCGTAACAGTACGATTGCTTTCAGGCTTGTAGTTTTGTAAAGAAAAGTCTTTCGGTTTTGTGAAAAATTCTTGTTCTTGCTGTAAATCCTCCATACGATCTAAGCGGAAATTGCGTATTTGTTTTCGAAGTAAACAGTGGGCAACGATGTACCAAATTCCTGAAATATTGACTAAGCCGTAAGGATGAACGGTCCGCTGCATTTTTGTAGTTTCTCTCGGTTTCCGATAAGAAAAAGAGACAGCTTGTTCTTTTTGTATAGATTCTTGCAATAGGAGAAGTTGATTTTCTAGTTTTTCTTGTTCCGATTGCTGATGCGAAAATATGGGAGAAAGGAAACGAAAAGTTTCTCGTAATTTCTGGGCTTTCGTTTGTTGATCAGCAGGGAGAACAATTTCAAGTTTCTCTTTTGCTGATCGTGCATGTACAGAAAAAGAAGAAGTAAAAGTTTTCTCGATATAATCGCCGCCCAATAACAGAGTAACAGCCTCTTCAGGCGTAAGTTGAATGGGTGGTAAGAAATAACCATCCATTAATGAATAACCGTGACCAGGCATTGAATAAATAGGAACACCCGATTCGTTAAGTGCATCCATGTCTCGATAAATAGTTCTTATACTTGTCTCAAATTTTTTCGCTAAGCTTTTTGCTGTAACATTTTGTCTTCTTTGTAATTCAATTAATATAGCTAATAAACGATCCGTCCGATTCATGAAATATCTCCCTTTATCTTTAGTAAATATGCCTACTGTAAACTTCTAAAAATAGTATAAACTCTCCTCCCATTAACATACTTTTTACTATGTATAATATTAATATAGTAAAATCATAACAACCCGTATTGCAGTTTCCAATAATATACTATATAATCAATTTAAGAAAACGTTTTCATGCAAAGGGGGAGAATTTCGTGTCGACTATCGAGGACGTGGCGAAATTAGCGGGGTTATCAAGGACAACGGTTTCTAGGGTGATTAATAATCATCCATATGTTTCAGATGAGAAGAAAAAAAGGGTTCAATTAGCAATGAAGCATTTAGGCTTCGTTCCTAATTCTGCGGCGAGAAGGCTTCGTAAACAAAAAACGGAAACAATTGCGGTGCTAGTTCCAAGGATTACAAATCCTTTCTTCAGTAGATTTATTGAAGCAATCGAGATTGCTGCTTCTGAACATAAATATAAACTGATTATTTGTCAAACAAGATATTTACCGGAAAAAGAGATGGAGTATTTACAATTATTATCTACGAAACAAGTAGATGGGATTATTCTATGTTCACTAGAGAATCCGTGGGAAGATGTAGAGCCATACTTACAGCACGGTCCAATCGTGTTATGTAATGAATATATTGAGGAAGCAAATGTTCCAACAGTGAAGTTTGATCATGCGCAAGGAGCATACATAGCTGCTAAGCATGTGTTAGAACAAGGGTATCGTAATCTTATTTTTTGTCGTGGTAACGAAACCAAAGTCGTTAGCCAACAGCGAAAAATGGGCTTTTTACGTGCTATAACGGAGAAGAGCCGCCAAGTAGAAGCAATCGATTTTCTTGAAAACGCTTTCTCTTGGGAGGATGGAAAACGAATATTCCATGAAGTATTAAAGGACAAAAAAAATCCTACCGCGATTTTGGCAGGAGGCGATGAGGTAGCAGCAGGAATTATCTCAGAGGCGAAACGCCATGACTGGAGCATTCCAGATGATCTCGCTGTTATCGGTTTTGATAATCAAATTTTATCACAGATTACAGAGCCAGGTATTACGACAATTGAACAGCCGATCGATGAGATGGCCCGAAAAGTTGTCGACCTAATGATGGATAAAATCCATACGAAAAATTATCGAAAAAAAGAATTGTATGAGTTTGAACTGGAGCTCTTGGTGAAAGGTTCAACGATGAAGGATACGATGTTATTAGCCTAGTAGACTATGTTTGCTAGGTTTTTTTCTGTTCACAAACTACTATTCTTCGTGAACGCAGTCATCACATTTGTTATGGTATGCTTCGTGCTGCTCATCAATTTCTTTCCCGCAGTGCGCACAAGTTTTCGTCGGTAAATTTCTGAAAAACTCCATTGGTTGATCGATCATGTCAATCCCTCCATTTCCATTTCTTACTATCATTGTATTAGTACAAAAAATAAAAGTCAACAACTGTTTTATAACAAAATTGAAAATTAATGAAAAAGTTTAGGAAATGGATTATAGTTAACAATGTAGGATGTAAGTAAAACATGCATTTCTACTCGGTTTTAGAAAGGATTGATACATATGAAAATGACTGTTGTCGGCTTTTGGGGCGGCTTTCCAGAAGCGGGAGAAGCAACGTCGGGGTATTTGTTTGAACACGATGGTTTTCGTTTACTTGTAGACTGTGGTAGTGGTGTACTAGCACAGCTTCAAAAATATATAACACCGTCTCATATAGATGCAGTTATACTGTCGCACTACCATCACGATCATGTTGCAGATATTGGGGTATTGCAATATGCGAGATTAATTACGAGTGCAACAAAAGGACAACTACCGGAGTTACCAATATACGGTCATACGTTTGACGAGAATGGCTTCCACTCTTTAACGCATGAACCGCATACGAAAGGAATCGCGTACAATCCAGAAGAAAAACTTCAAGTTGGACCGTTCTCGATTTCATTCTTAAAAACTGTTCATCCTGTTACATGCTTTGCGATGCGTATTACAGCAGGTAGTGATATCGTAGTATACAGCGCTGACTCCAGTTATATTCCTGAGTTTATTCCATTCACGAAAGATGCTGATCTTTTCATTTGTGAGTGTAATATGTATGCACATCAAGAGGCTGCAAAAGCAGGACATATGAATAGTACAGAAGTAGCAAGTATTGCAAAAGATGCGAATGTAAAAGAACTTTTATTAACGCACTTACCGCATACAGGCAATCCAGCTGATTTAGTAACAGAAGCAAAACAAATTTTCAGTGGCCATATTACGCTAGCGCATAGTGGCTACGTATGGAACTCATGAGGTGATATGATGTTATTTATTGATAATAAAGGAATTACAGATCCTAGAATAAACTTAGCAATCGAAGAATATTGTGTGAAGAATTTAGACATTAACGAAACTTATTTACTTTTCTACATTAACGAACCTTCTATTATCATTGGTAAAAACCAAAATACAGTAGAAGAAATTAATGCAGATTACGTAAAAGAAAAAGGTATTCATGTCGTTCGTCGTCTATCAGGCGGAGGCGCAGTATATCATGATTTAGGAAACTTAAACTTCAGCTTTATTACGAAAGATGATGGAGATAGTTTCAGCAACTTCAAAAAATTCACAGAGCCTGTAACGAAAGCACTTGGTAAATTAGGTGTAAATGCAGAACTAAGTGGTCGTAACGACATTTTAGCTGAAGGTAGAAAAATTTCAGGTAACGCACAGTTCTCAACGAAAGGTCGTATGTTCAGTCACGGTACGTTACTATTTGACTCTGAAATCGATCACGTCGTTTCAGCACTAAAAGTAAAAATGGATAAGATCCAATCAAAAGGAATTAAATCAATCCGTAGCCGCGTTGCGAACATTACAGAGTTCCTAAACGAAGAAATGACGACAGAAGAGTTTAGACAACTTCTTCTAGAAACAATTTTCGAAGGAGAAACAGAAATTCCAACGTATGAATTAACAGAAGAGGATTGGAAAGAAATCCATAAACTTTCTGAAGAACGTTACCAAAATTGGGACTGGAACTACGGAAAATCACCGAAGTTCAACTTACAACATTCACACCGCTTCCCAGTTGGACAAGTTGATGTTCGTCTTGAAGTGAAAAAAGGAACAGTAACAGAATGCAAAATTTACGGTGACTTCTTCGGTTCGCTAGATGTGCATGATATTGAAGAGCGTCTAACAGGTGTACAATTTGATAAAGATGCATTTACTGCAGCTTTAGAAGGCGTGGATATCGCACGTTATTTCGGTAACATTACAACAGAAGATTTCTTACATTTATTCTTCTAAAAATAAGGGAGGCTACCGTAACGGGCAGCCTCTTTCTTTTTGCGTAGATTGTCACGTTTTGTCGGTAAGTCGATATATTTGGAAAATCGCTGATATAAATTGAGTTGCGCTGATATATCTGGAAAATCGCTGATATAAATTGAGTTGCGCTGATATATTCAAAAAATCGCCGATATAATTTCATTCACCATAAAATCACAGGACATCTGCCTCTTATAAAGGAATATATATATTCAAAAGGAGGCGGATCGAAATGAAAAGAGTAATGTACGTTGTATTATTGCTCAGCTTTGTCATCGGAATGACAGCTTGTAACGATGAAACGTCCTCAAGTCGCACGCTTTTATCTATTGGAAAGCCAGCAAAAGATAATGTTATATATTTTACGCATACAGATAACAGACGAAAGATACAGGAAATACAAGACATGTTTCAAAATAAAAAGTGGAAAAGGAATGAAACATTCAGCACTGTTAATAAAACACCAGATGTCGTGTTATCAATAGATGAAGACAATACAGGGTTACCGACATTATATGTTACGGTGTATTTTCATGAAGATGGAGCGGATGCGATTAACTTGTATGGGGAGCATACGGTGTTAAATAAAGAGGAGCTTAATAAACTTAGAGAAAAGATGAGTGCATATTATCCTAAAATGATTTTTGGTCTAGTTTCATAAATTACTTGTAAATAAAATTCCCTTATCCTTCCAAAGTAAACTAAGAGGAGGTGATCTGTGTATATGCAGTTAATAGAATATCACTTGCTACTTTAATTTTCTTTTAATATAATTAATTTAGAATTTTTAAATATTCTAAATTTTATAAAGGTGGGGTTTGTGTGAATCTCGTTCAATCTTTGGCTGAAACGGCAAAAAAGAAGGGGGATAAACCGGCTTATATATTTATGGATCAGTCGGTCTCTTATGACCAATTAAACAAAATGGTCACGAAGTTTTCTAGCAATTTAGCAGAAATGGGCATTGGAAAAGGGGACAATGTCGCATTAGTTGTTGGAAATTCACCACATTTTTTGGTCGGTTTATACGGAACAATGAAAGCGGGAGCAACTGTTATTCCAGTTAATCCAATTTATACAGCAGACGAAATGCATTACATTTTACAAAATGGAGATGTAAAAACAATCATCGTACTCGACGTCCTTCTACCTGTTATACAATCTCTTACAACAAGACTTCCTTCACTTGAAAACATCATCATATGCGAAACCTCATCAGATTTTAATCATACAGAAACCGAAAAAATGAAAACGTTTACTAGTTTTGTGGGAACTGGAGATGTAACTTACGAAGGCCCAGAACTAGATGAAGAAGATGTAGCGGTTATCTTGTACACTTCAGGCACAACAGGAAAACCGAAAGGCGCTATGTTAACACATAAAAATTTATATAGTAATGCGAGCGATGTGGCGTCGTATTTACAATATACTGCTGATGATCGCGTCGTTGCGGCACTGCCAATGTTCCACGTTTTCTGTTTAACAGTGGCGGTCAATGCACCGATTGTGAACGGAGCAACGATTTTAATGTTACCGAAATTTAGTCCGAAAGAAGTATTCCGTATTTGTCGTACGTACGAACCGACGATTTTTGCTGGTGTACCGACAATGTACAATTATTTATATTTATTTGAAGAAGCAAGCGCAGAAGATGTGAAGACGCTTCGCCTTTGTATTTCAGGTGGTGCGTCAATGCCTGTTGCTCTTCTGCAAAACTTTGAAAAACGTTTTGACGTTATTGTTTCAGAAGGATACGGTTTATCAGAAGCATCACCAGTTACTTGTTTCAATCCGCTAGATCGTCCTCGTAAACCAGGGTCGATTGGCACAAATATTTGGCATGTAGAAAATAAAATTGTAAATGAACTTGGAGAAGAAGTACCTGTCGGCGCAGTCGGTGAATTAATTGTTCGTGGACCTAACGTTATGAAAGGGTACTATAATGCACCAGAAGATACAGCTGCGACGTTGAAAGACGGCTGGCTATATACAGGTGACTTGGCGAAAATGGATGAAGAAGGTTACTTCTATATCGTTGATCGTAAAAAAGATATCGTCCTAGTTGGCGGTTATAACGTATATCCTCGTGAAGTAGAAGAAGTATTATATACGCACGAATCAGTAGCGGAAGTTGTCGTAATTGGCGTTCCTGATGAAAACTTAGGAGAAGCAGTACGAGCTTACGTCGTTCTGAAACAGGCTAACGTAACAGAAGAGGAACTCATGCATTACTGTACGTTACATTTAGCGAAATATAAAGTGCCAATGAGTATCGAGTTTTTAGCAGAATTGCCGAAGAATACGACAGGCAAGTTGCTGAGAAGAGCTTTGAGAGAGAAAGCGATACAAGTTTAAAAATGAGGGGAACCATTTTTATGAAGATGGTTCCCCTTATATTTTCGTGAATTGGTTAAGCTCTAACCCCATATATTTAAACCGTAATATGACTAATAAGGAGGAGATATACGTGGAGCAAAAGGAATTACGTTTGCGGCGAGTGCAATATCTTATTTGTGACATTATGGATGAAATGAACGCGGAAAGCGAGAAGAAAAACTTAGAAATACTGCAGCAAGTCATTGATCATCTTTCCGGGGCGATAGGTGATTTAGTTGATCCATCAAGCTCGTATTCTATCGATTATTTAGAACGGAAAGTTCATACGGCGCATTATTTACTTTTTAAAAATGAGCGGAAAGCGTACTTATGTAGGAAATAATAGTATTATTTTTATTTGACATTGATAATCATTATCAATATGATAGTTATGTTGGGTATATTCATATAAAGGGAGATGTCATATTGATAATGATTAAGAAAAAACATGTAAATGCATTCGTTATAGCAGCAACTTTAGTAGTTCCATTTAGTGGTATTATGGCACCGATTGCGAAAGCAGAAGCGGCAGTAGAAATGAAGGCAAATAGTAAACTAGCAGATGGCACGTATGACGTTATTTTAAAGACTTACAAAGATCGAACGAATGATACATCAGTTGCGTCTACATATTTAAAAAATCCAAAAGTAACCATTCAAGGCGATAAAAAAATCGTTACATTAACAGTTCAAGATAGTAGCTATTTTCAGTATCTTAGAGTAGAAGATCCAAATAAAGTAGGAACATTCCATGATGTAAAAGTAATCTCCGAAGATAAAGCGAATAACGGTACGAAAGTTGTTCAATTTGAAATGGGTGAGTTCTCGAAAAAATATAATATGCAAATGCATATATTAATTCCAGCAATTAAATATGATCATAAATATCAACTGCAGTTTGAAATCGATGCAAGTGCAATTGAACAGAAGCCTAAATTCTCAGATGTACCAACTTGGGCACAAGAGTCAGTTCAATATTTAGTAGATAAAGAAGCAGTGCACGGTAAGCCAGATGGTACATTTGCACCGGCTGAAAATATCGATCGTAGTTCCGCTGCAAAAATATTAGCAACTGTTTTAGGTTTAGAAATTAAGAAAGATGCGAAGCCGTCATTCCCTGATGCACAAAACCACTGGGCAACGCCATACATTGCTGCTGTTGAAAAAGCAGGTATTGTAAAAGGTGATGAGAGCGGTAACTTTAATCCGAACGGAATCATTAACCGTGCATCAATGGCTACAATGCTAGTAAATGCATATAAATTAGAAAGAAATGAAAATATGAAACTACCAAAAGAATTTGCGGACTTAAAAAATCACTGGGGTGCGAAGTATGCCAATATTTTAATCCAAGAAAATATTTCAGTTGGAACGGATAATGGCTGGGCTCCAGATAAAGTGGTAAGCCGTGCGGAAGCAGCACAATTTATTGCGAAGACGGATAAATTGAAGAAATAAATTAAAATCAGTGAGGGACAATTCTCACTGATTTTAATTTAGAAAGAAAAAACAAATTCCAAGTTGACACATGTGAATTGCGGAATTAAAATGAAAAGAAATCGAATAGAATACATTAGAAGCTAATCAGATAAACTGAAGGCGCACAATGTTCACTTTTGTGAATATATTGTGTGCCTTTTTCTATTGTATAAACTAAGGGGGATTTAACGATGAAACAGTGGGGGAAGACAGCGTTTATGAAAAGTACAGGTGTTTTATTATCAGCAGTTGTGCTTTTATCAGGGTGTGGTTCAGCAACATCCACTAGTAATTCTGAAGGAAGTGGAGACAAAAAAACAGTCGAACTTTTAAATGTTTCCTATGATCCAACACGTGAGTTATATCAAGATTTTAATAAAGATTTTGCGAAGTATTGGAAAGAGAAGCATGGACAAACAGTAAATGTGAAACAATCACACGGAGGATCTGGAAGCCAGGCCCGTTCTGTAATTGATGGCTTAGAAGCAGACGTTGTTACGTTAGCGCTCGCTTATGATATTGACGCGATTAGTAAGAAAAAACAACTAGCAGAGGATTGGCAAAAGCGACTTGCGGATAATTCCACTCCGTACACGTCAACAATTGTATTTCTTGTGCGAAAAGGAAACCCGAAAGGAATTAAAGACTGGGATGATTTAACGAAAAAAGGTGTGTCTGTCATTACACCAAATCCGAAAACATCAGGCGGAGCACGCTGGAACTATTTAGCGGCGTGGGGATACGCACTGAAAAAATATAATAATAGTGAAGATAAGACGAAAGAGTTTGTTAGCCAAATTTATAAAAACGTAGAAGTATTAGATTCAGGAGCGCGCGGAGCAACGACGACATTTGTTGAAAAAGGAATTGGTGACGTATTAATCGCATGGGAAAATGAAGCGTTATTATCTCAAAAAGAGCTTGGAAAAGATAAATTTGAAATTGTAACCCCTTCTATTAGTGTACTTGCAGAACCACCAGTAGCGGTTGTAGATAAAGTCGTTGATAAAAAAGGAACGAAAAAAGTAGCAGAAGGATACCTTGAATATTTGTATTCAGAAAAAGGGCAAGAAATTGCGGCGAAAAACTTTTATCGCCCTCGTAATGAAAAAGTAGCAGAAAAATACGCATCTCAATTTCCGAAAGTTCAATTATTTACAGTGGATGAACTATTTGGTGGATGGAAAAAAGCACAAGAGAAACATTTTAATGACGGCGGCGTATTCGATAAAATTTATCAAAAATAATAAACGCTGCTAAAGGGGGATGAGGTGAAAGAGGATGAGGAAAAAACGTGTTTTGCCAGGGTTTGGATTATCGCTTGGATTTACAATGCTATATATGAGTTTATTCGTACTTATACCACTTTCTATCGTATTTATTCAAACTTCACAGTTAGGTTGGAAGAAGTTTGCTGAGGTTGTAACGAGCGAGCGTGTGTTGCATTCTTATCAAGTGAGTTTAACGACTTCACTTGCAGCAGCGATTGTAAATGCCATTTTTGGCTTATTAATAGCTTGGGTGCTCGTTCGTTATACATTTCCAGGGAAACGATTATTAGATGGACTCATTGATTTACCGTTTGCCCTTCCGACTGCTGTAGCTGGTATTACACTGACAACGCTATATGCTGAAAATGGCTGGGTGGGAAAAATATTTAGTTTGTTTCATATAAAAATAGCTTTTACGCCGCTCGGAATTATTGTTGCACTTACGTTTATCGGTTTACCGTTTGTCGTTCGAATGGTGCAACCGGTACTTCAAAATATTGATAAAGAAGTAGAAGAGGCTGCTTCGAGTTTAGGGGCATCACGCTTTCAAATATTTGTGAAAATCATTTTGCCAGAAATATTCCCAGCTTTACTTGCTGGCTTTTCACTCGCATTTGCGCGGGCATTAGGCGAATACGGATCTGTCGTTTTCATCGCCGGGAATATGCCGATGAAAACAGAAATCGCACCGCTTATGATTATGACGAAACTAGAACAATATGATTATGCGGGGGCAACAGCGGTAGCGGCAGTTATGCTTATCATTTCTCTTCTTTTCCTTCTTCTTATTAATATGATTCAAAGCTGGAGTAGAAGGCATGAATTAAAAAGTGAATAGGAGGGGAGAAAGTGGAACCAACATTATTAGAAAAGAAAATAATAAAAAACGTGTCAGCTAAAAAAGAATCTAAACTTGTACCGAGTATATTAATTATGATTACAGTCTTATTTTTATCTCTCTTTCTATTACTCCCGCTCGTAACTATTTTTTTGAAAGCTTTTGAACGAGGGATGGATGTATACATTGCAGCTGTAACAGATCAAGAAGCATTTTCAGCAATTAGGTTAACGCTTCTCGTTGCGTTAATTGTTGTCCCGCTTAATACGATATTCGGGGTAGCGGCCGCGTGGCTTATTACAAAGTTTCAGTTTAAAGGAAAACAAGTATTACTTTCTCTTATTGAACTGCCGTTTGCTGTGTCACCAGTTATCGCAGGATTAGTGTTCGTTTTACTCTTCACACCGCGGGGGGCTCTTGGCGAATGGTTACTCGAACATGGAGTGAAACTTATCTTCTCTGTACCTGGCATTATTATCGCAACAATCTTTGTGACGTTTCCGTTCGTTGCACGTGAGTTAATTCCGATTATGCAAGCACAAGGGAAAAGTGAAGAAGAAGCAGCTTTATCACTTGGCGCAAGTGGCTGGAAAATGTTTTGGCGCGTTACGCTTCCAAACATAAAATGGGGTCTTATATATGGCATGATTCTATGTAATGCCCGTGCTATCGGTGAGTTTGGAGCTGTTTCTGTTGTATCAGGTCACGTGCGCGGCATTACAAATACGATGCCGCTTCATATTGAAATTTTGTACAATGAATATCAATTTTCCGCAGCATTTGCCGTGGCGACTTTAATGTCATTAATCGCAGTGTTTACGCTCGTTATAAAAAACTGGATCGAATGGCGGATGGAAAAACGACAATAAGGGGGAGTACGGTGAGTATTCAAATTCAAGGTGTATCAAAACAATATGGTACATTTCAAGCGCTAACAGACATTCATTTGGATATTCCAAAAGGTGAGCTTGTCGCCTTATTAGGCCCGTCAGGTTCTGGAAAAACGACGTTATTACGAATTATTGCAGGATTAGAAGAAGCAGATGGAGGCTCTATTTCATTTGATGGAGAAGATTTAACAGACATTCACGTGAAAAACAGGCAAGTCGGTTTCGTCTTCCAGCACTATGCGCTTTTTAAACATATGAATGTATTTGAGAACGTCGCTTTCGGTTTAAAAGTAAGAAAGAAAAGCTTAAGACCGTCAGCAGAAGCGATAGAAGAAAAGGTACTAGAATTATTAAAGCTCGTAAAGATGGACGGCTTTGCAAAACGTTATCCAGCTCAACTATCTGGCGGACAACGACAGCGTATCGCACTCGCACGGGCACTTGCAGTCGAACCAAAAATTTTATTACTTGATGAACCGTTCGGTGCACTTGATGCAAAGGTGAGAAAAGAATTAAGAAGATGGCTCCGAAAATTACACGACGAATTTCAAATTACGAGTGTGTTCGTAACGCATGACCAAGAAGAAGCGTTAGACGTTGCAGACCGTATCGTTGTAATGAATGAAGGTCGCATTGAACAAATGGGAACGCCGGAAGAAGTATATGAAAACCCAGCAAGCCCGTTCGTGTACGACTTTTTAGGAAATGTAAATTTATTTCACGGCCGCGTCCATAAAGGTAAGCTAAATGTAGGATCGGTAGAACTAGAAGCACCAGAGCATAAGCACGTTTCAAACGTAGACGGAGTAGCTTACGTAAGGCCGCATCACTTATCCATCTCCCGTACGAAACAAAGCGTAGATGCAATCCCAGCAAAAGTATCATACTCTCACGCAGTTGGACCTGTCGTATATGTAGAATTAAAGCGAGACGGAACAGAGGAGTATTTAGAAGCAGAAATTAGTAAAGAACAGTTTAGACAGCTAAGCATTCAAGCGGGTGATGTTGTATACGTACAGCCGAAAGAAGTGAAGGTGTTTATTCCGGAGGATTTTGTGATTTAAATAAAAACCGAACCACCATCTAAATGGCGGTTCGGTTTTCTTTATCTATTTTTTCTCTACTAATTTTTTATTCTTCCAATCTAGTGTGAACGATTTATTAAATGTTTTTTGATCAACATCTTTTACGTTGTTTCCAACCCAGTTTGCAGTTCCAAATGTGTAGCCTGGACGAAGTTGGTAGTCGTCGGCGTGTTTCGTATAAGCGACTTGTAGGTTAGATTGGTCTGTATTTTTTTCAGAGATAACAACAGCAATCATACCCGGAGAGAAACCGCTATTTGTTAGCGCTGGAAGTTGATCCATCGGTATTAAATTACCTTTTGCATCAGATTCATATAGGTATGTGCGAGAGTACATGAACAGTTGATTTCCGTATAAAGAATGGTAGGAATCCCGTGTGTAAATACCCCAGTTTTGATTGTTATATCCGTTAAAGAATACGTTCCATTTTACGTTTTTATTTGTTTGGTCAATTAAATTTGTTTTATAGCTTGTTTGTTTATAGCTTACAGAGTCGGACCAAGTTACTTGACCAGTTGCGCCAGCTTCAGCGCTAGGCCCATTTGGCGTTGCAGAAGCTTTAACAGAACCGCCAAGTTGATAAGATACACTAGAGGTTACAGTCGTTTCTTCTACAGCATTTGTAGGTGCTACGTTAAAGAAACGGGCGCTGTTATCTTGAAGATTAAAGGCAATATCATATTGTGAAGGATAGCGTAATGTTGCACTAGCGCCAGGGATTGGGTAGTTATCAATAGGCGCACTACTTATAGTAGGATTTGCTTTTAGAAAACTACCAGTTGTATTAATAACGGCAATCTGTTTATCAGCGCTTGGATCATCGATAAAAGTTACCTTTAAAGACATTGTCATATTATCAGTTTGATCATTATTAAATGTATTATAGCTCGTATGTGTTTTTGCATTTTGCCCGATATCTGTTACAACTTGTGACGTCGTTTGAGCGTAAGCAGCAGGTGTTGAAAGTGCCAAAGCGCTACTAGCAAAAACAGCGGAGAATGCTAAATATTTTAAATACGTTTTAGAGCGTTTCATACAATCACTTCCTTTTATTTTTGTCGATATATGTCGTATTTTGTTTATATCGTAACATGAAAATAAAACGGAAAGGATGGTTATGCATAATTGCATAGGTGAGTTTTGGATAATGAAATTTTATGAATCCTTCTCAAGGGAATAGTCGCTGTATTGTTTAGATATTCCTCTTCAACAACTCCCCAACTTGCGTCGCAACAAACGCAACATCACTAAACAGTTAGAGGTTTTTATTGTGAAGATCACTGTGCTTAATATTTACGTTATAAGTGCATAACCAGTTATAATAAAAGAAATCAATAAGGAGGCTTGCTGTGAAGAATCTTCGCTATTTCAATATATTTACTATGTTACTTGTATACACACTACTTATGTTTTACATTGGCTGGAACGGATGGGTTTGGCTTCATGCGGTATTTGGCTGGGAATCTTGGGGATATTATGCTTTCATAGTCGGATTTATTTCATATGCGTATATTCTCGTGCAAGTGTTTAAGTTTCTGCCATTTCTACGAACGATAGGTTCGATTTGGTTTGCGGTCATACAATATGCGCTTATGTTGTTGCCACTTGCTGATATTACAGTTTTCCTTCTACAGTTTTCAGTGGAGAAAGAAGCGGCAATTATTTGGACAGGGGCAGCTGTATTAGCTGCATTTATCTTTATCTTTGCGTACGGAGTATTTAATGCATATAGCCCGGTAGTAAGAAAATATGAGGTGCATATACCGAAAAAAGTAGAGGGACGTAAAAGCTTACGCATTGCGATGGCTTCTGATATGCATTTTGGTAAATTATCTGGCGTTTCGCATTTGAAAAGGCTTGTTCGTCATGTAAATGAGATGGAGCCCGATATTATTTTACTGCCAGGAGATATTATCGATGATCATCCAGGTGTGTTCATTCAAAAAAATATGGGACCAATTATGAAACAAATGAAAGCTCCACTAGGCGTATATGGTGTGTTAGGAAACCACGAATATTACGGAAGAGCGGTTCCTGAATTTTTGCAGGAGATGGATAAGATTGATATTCGTATTTTGTTAGATGAAGTGATCACAATTGAAGATAACTTTTATCTCGTTGGAAGAAGAGATAAAACAGAGCGAGATCGTCAAAGCTTTGAACAACTTATGAGTACAGTGGATAAATCGATGCCCGTTATCGCAATGGATCATCAACCCTTTGAATTAAAACAAGCAGCGGAGGCGGGTGTAGATTTACTATTATCAGGTCACACGCACCGCGGACAAATGGCACCGAATCATATTGTAACGAGAAGAATGTACGAACTAGACTGGGGCTACGCACAAAAAGGTGCATTCCACGCGATTGTTTCTTCTGGTTTCGGATTTTGGGGACCACCGCTTAGACTTGGAAGTAGGTCGGAGATTGTACAGGTGGAAGTTACGTTTGAATAAATTTATGTAATAGAGAGCTAATGGCTCTCTATTTTTACAAATAAAAAAAGGCTCCACATAAGGAGCGCTCAATAAAAACAAATGAATTAAAACAAATAACAGACATGTATAATATACAACATTTGTAATTTAATATCAATATATTTAGATTTACAATATTTATTAGTTTCGATTTTATAAAAGAGGTATGATTATAAGAGACGGGTTATATAAAGGGGGGGATTATAAGTGATCATATCAGATGTACTATACGGAGAATTTGAAGTGGACCCAGTAGTAGAAGAATTAATTGCAAGTAAGTCTGTACAAAGGTTAAAAGGTATTCATCAAACTGGCGCAAGTTACTTAATAAATGAAAAATGGAATGTAACGCGCTTTGAACATTCAGTCGGTGTTATGTTGTTAATTAAAAAACTTGGTGGTTCAGTAGAAGAACAAATTGCGGGTTTACTGCATGACGTATCGCATACTGCTTTTTCTCATGTGATTGATTACGTTTTTGATAACGACAATGAAAGTTATCATGAAGAGATATTTAGCTCGGTTGTGAAAAACTCAGACATTCCAGCGATTCTTGCGAAGCATGGTTATAACTATGAAGATATTTTGTTAGATGATTCGAAGTGGACGTTACTAGAAAGATCAGCACCAGAATTATGCGCAGATCGAGTGGATTATACGTTACGAGATATGTATACATATGGGTATATTTCTTTAGAAGAAGCTCACAGTTTTTTAGAGGATCTCATCGTAGTAAATGGGAAAATGGTCCTTCAAAGTATCGAAATGGCAGAGTGGTTTACAGAAACGTATTACAAAGAAGTCATCGATTTCTTTATGCAACCAATGAATAGTTACGGAAATGATATGTTAACTAAGACGCTAAAGTTAGCTTTGCATAAAGAGGTTATTCATGCAGATGATTTTCTTCTTGAAGATGATGAGCTAATCTTGAAATTGAAGCAATGTAGTGATCCGGAAGTACATGCTTTAGTAAGCAAAGTCCATCCGAATGTAAAAGTAAAAGAAGATAGAAATGATTATGATTTATATCAGAACAATAAAGTCCGCCTTATTGATCCGCCATTACTACATGAAGGGGAAGTTATTCACTCGTCTGCTGTGTCGGAAAACATAAGAAAGATGAGTGATAGCGCCTATGAAAAAGCGGTGAGAGGGATGTATGTGAAAGTGGTTTCGGATTAACAGAAAGAAGGTATCATCACATAAGATGATACCTTCTTTCTATTCATCTAATATTTTCCACTCGTTTCCCCAATCTTTCATCGCGTCAAAAATAGGACGGAGTGTTTCACCTTTTTTTGTTAGTGAATATTCCACGTGAGGTGGCATAGTTGAATAGATTGTTCTCTTTATAATATTTTCTTGTTCAAGTTCTTTTAAGCGAAGTGAGAGGGTGCGTGGGCTAATGCCACTTAGACGTCTTTCAAGCTCTGCAAAACGTTTAGGACTATAAAACAAATCTCTTAAAATTAAGAAAGTCCACTTGCCACCTATTACAGACATTGTTTTTTCAATGGGGCATTTTAATAAAATTTCTTCATTTATATTTTCCATATAAACGCTCCTTACTATATAAAAGTATAGGTACTATATAAAAAATCAGTACTTTTATAAATGAAGTACTTTATTTATTATAGTCCTAAAGGAATATATAGGTAAATTACTAATTTTTGAAAGGGGAGTTAGCAAGTGAGTGGGGTGGCTAGCAGAAATTTAGATGTTCAAACAAAAGAAAAATCAGGTATTATCATTTTAATCGCTTTGGCAATGGGATTTATTATGGCAACATTAGACGTAACAGTAGTAAATGTTGCAGTGGTAAATATTCAAGAAACATTAGGACTGACATTGTATAGTTCGACATGGATTGTTGATGGATATATTTTATCTTTTGCGGCATTATTATTAGCTGGAGGGGCGTTGGCCAATCGATTTGGAGCAAAAAAAATATATATGATTGGTTTAATTATTTTTGTGTTCGCATCTCTTTTATGTACGGTTGCTACAACGGGGAACACTCTTGTTATAGGGCGGATAATTCAAGGTGTTGGAGCAGCTTTATTTATGCCAAGTTCACTTAATTTATTAGTATTATCGTTTCCGGATGAAAAGAAGAGAGCTAAAATGTTTGGGATATGGTCCGCAATTGTCTCCATTGCTTCTGGTACGGGTCCTTTTATTGGTGGCCTTTTAGTAAATACATTTGGCTGGCGAAGCATTTTTATTATAAATCTTCCAATCGGGATGATTGGTATTTTAATGGCTTTTGTAATTATTCAAAATGTTTTACCGAAAAAGGAGAAAATAAATGTAGCGAATCATTTAATCGGTATAATTGCAATAACATTGTTGGCGTTTACTCTAATTGAAGGGCCAAGTTACGGATGGTCTTCGTCTCAAATTTTAGGAGGAGTAGTGGGGACGGTATTAACTACTATTCTCTTTGTTTATGCAGAACGAAAATCAAAAAACTCAGTTGTACCAAGAGTGTTGTTCCAAAACGAGACATTTATCTCGGCGAATATAGTTGGATTTCTAATAAACTTTGCGTTATTTGGCGGCATATTTATGTTTGGACTCTTTTTACAAAAAGCATATGGCGCAAGCCCATTTGTAGCAGGATTACAACTATTGCCGATGATGAGCGTATTTGTTATTGGGAATATATTATTCGCAAAAATGGTGACTAATTTTAGCTCAAAATCGTTATTATTCATAGCGTTATTTATAGCTAGTATAGGGTCTTTATTATTAATGCTTCTAGTAAATAATGTGAGTTATATAGGAATTGCAATCATTTATAGTGTTGTTAATCTTGGAATCGGTATAGCAGTACCTGCCATGACTACAATTGTAATGAAATCTGCCGGTCGTGAAAATGGGAATATGGCTGGAGCAACTTTAAATGTAAATCGTCAAATTGGTGCATTAGTCGGTATAGCAATTATGGGAATCATTTTAAATGAATCATCGAATTGGTACAAAGGGGCAAGCAATAGTTTTTTAGTTATTGGGATCGCCTATTTATGTGCAGTATTTTTAGTTTGGAAGTTTGTGGAGAGGGAATAAAAAGAAGAGCATCACTCCTAGATGCTCTTCTTTTTTCTCGTTACTGATCAAACCAATTCCAAACCTCAATATCTCCAAGAGTCGCATAACGAACGTGAGGCGAGTTTTGTAATTTTAATAACTCTTTCGACGGTCCGGTAATGACAATCCCGTATACTTTTACACCGTTCTCTTTTACATAATCATAGCGTTTATCTAAGTTCAGCTCTTTTTCAGGAGTCCGAGTAGTTTTACTTACAGTTTCTTTGTGTGTAGAAAGAATACGCATCATTTCGATTACTTCATCTTCTTTTGTCTTTGGTCGTTCTGCTTCATTATCGGGGAGGTTTATATGTTCTGAAAATCCGATAACCTCTCCGCCATGTAGGATGAAATCTTCTTTATCTATTCTTTCTTGCCCTGTGTCCAAAGCGTACCATAAAGGAGTTGGCGGCATTTCTTGTGCTTCAAATACGCTATATAGAATGGGTTCTAACTCTTGTAAAGTGTAAGATTTGTCAAAAGATATCGCTACTTCTGCAACGGTGCCCTCATGTACCTTTCCGAGTGTATCCCAAACTTTTTTAGAGATTTCTTTCAAATGATCATCTTGCTTGATTTTTGGGTGAACAAAGGAAAGTTTTTTGGAATAGGGTTTGTTTTCCCATGATTTATTTTTGACAGTTACAGATGATAAGAAGCTACGCGTTGTTACTGTACCAATTGGAATTTCTTTTTTGCCGACCGTTTTAACTAAATTCATTTCATTTTCTGTACGGAAAAAGGGTTTAATCTTTGTACTGCCTCCAGTGGAACGACTATTTGGAATTGTTGCTTCTAGTGCGAGTGCTGGAATTTCATCTACTTCGACTAACTTTTTCATATTATAGAAGTAAAGAGAAGACGAAAAATGGCCGACAAAATAGATTGCAATACAAACGGCAAGGACAAAACTAACGGTTTGCCAACGTTGTTTCCATTTTATTTTCCAAAACGGGACTTTCAGGTTTTGTGGTGGTAGTCTTTTCTTTATTGGTTCATTCTTCAAAAGCAACTCATCTAAATAAGCTTCACACTCTTCACATGTCTCAATATGACTTTCTAACAACTCTTGTTCATCATGCGTGAGCGTTCCGTTTTCGTACTTCTCCCATAGTTTTTTAAATTCTGTACAACCCATCTGTATCACTCCTTTATGTTTCTCGTTTCTTTTCGTCCGCGGTGTAATTCAATTTTTACTTTCGCTAATGAGAGACCGGTCATTTCTGCTATTTCCTTATACGAGAATCCGTAGTAATCTCGTAGTAACAGGACATTTCGTCTTTCAAGCGGAAGAGAAGATAAACCTTCTACCCAACTAGCAATCTCATGTTTTACGAAATATTCATGTTCTGTACTTGGTACGTTTGGTAAATGGAATTCTTCCACTGTAGTTGTTTTATATTTTTTCTCTTTTCGATACCAATCGATAAAGGCGTTGTAGGCAATTGTAAATAACCACGGTCTAATTTCTTCGCCTTTGTAATAATCAATATGGACGAGCATGCGGTAAAATGTTTCTTGCATGAGATCTTCAGCAAAATGAGAATCTCCGGTTAGGGAGAGAAGATAGCGAAATAAATCATGCATATGCTCGGAATAAATGTCTTCTAATGATTGGTTACGTTTCACTAATTTCCCTCCCTTCATATATAACAACGAAATACATATAAAAAAGTTACATTTGTTTTTAAAATTATAGTAAAAAACGTCAAGAATTGGATAAGATTCTCTTTTATCATAATACATATAAGGCGGGTGAACAGAGATGGAAAGCTATGAAACACAAATTCAAAGGTCCATTGATTATATTGAGGAAGATGTAATGGAAAAACAGACGCTGCGTAATTTAGCGCGTATTGCAGGTTTTTCTGAGTCACATTTTCATCGTGTATTCCAGGCGTTAGTAGGTGATACGGTAATGGAGTATGTTCGAAAGAGGAGGTTAGCCCGGGCAGCTTATCAACTTTCTCATACGGATGAAAAAATTATTGATATCGCATTTGAGCATGGCTTTCAATCTCACGAAACGTTCACGAGAGCCTTTAAAAAATTATTTCAAATGACACCGAGTGAATATCGAAAGCAAGAAATAGAAACACCGATGTATTACAGCGTGAATGTAAAGCAAAGAAAATTAAATCCGTATTTAGGAGGCATACAAATGGAATATCGTATTGTAAATAAACCAGAATTTTTAGTGGCGGGTTATGAACTGAAGACGACAAGTAAAGAAGGGAAGAACCATCAAGACATTCCAGCATTTTGGCAAGAATATTTACAAAAAGATCTTGGAACGACGATTCCGAATCGTAAAGATACGAGCCAATGGGTAGAGCTTGGATTATGTACTGATTTTAATTTAGAAACAGGGGACTTCACGTATATTATTGGAATGGAAGTTACAGACTTTGAAAATGTAACAGATGGAATTGCGAAGCGTACTTTCCCAGCAGCGACATATGCTGTATTTACAACGCCGAAAGTGCCTCATGAAGAAATGGTATCGTCTATTCACCAAACGTGGAATGCTGTATTCTCAGAATGGTTCCCGCATTCAGGATATGAACATTGCGGCGTTACAGAGTTCGAACTGTACGATGAGCGTTGCCACGAAGATAAGAGTGAGTTCGCTCAAATAGAGCTTTGGATACCGGTGAAGAAAAAATAATAGAGTCAGAGCGAGTCATTGAGAAATGGTTCGCTTTTTTATAAAGGAGGAATGGGAATATGTTCAAAAAACTAGAATGTGTATCTATACATACGAAGGATATAGAAAGGTCAGTTTCTTTTTATAAGGAAATGGGAATGGAGCAAAACTGGATTATAGAGAGGGAACTAGAAGAAGGGGTTATTTGGACGTTAATAGGATTGAAGTTTCCAGATGAGAAAAGTTCGGAGTTAGTAATAAGCAATCATCCGGATATTAATTTTATAGAAGTCGAAGTATTAGTAGAAGATGTGCAACAAACATATGACAGTTTAAAAGATAATAAAGATGTAAAATGGATTCGCGAACCATTTCCAACAGAATCAGGACACGTTGCGGTAATGGAAGCACCTGATGAGAATGTGTTTGTATTGGTAGGAAAATAGCTGAAATATGGAGTGACCTTTCATAGTGAGTTATGAAAGGTTATTTTTATCCCGCTTTAATGGGCAGTAAGACCTCCACCTCAAAATTCAGCGAAAACAAAGAAGTTAGGTAGGGGATCAACTGCCCATAAAAGTCCGATTGGTTCAACTAATAATCAGTGGGGGATGAAGAAAACCCCCACTGATTAAAGTTTCACTTTATGAGTGGATTGTTAAATTTGTATTGCTTTATCTGTAATACATTTGAAAATGGTAAAATAAAATAGCAATTAAATATTGCGGGTGGAAGGTTATGCCCTTTCTTCATTTGGTGAAGAAAGGAGGTGTAATCGTATGGAGTTTCTTTTGCAAATTTTGTTGGAAATCACAAAAACTATAGCTAGAGAAGGTATAGTTATGGGATTTAAGAAATTAACGGCAAAAAAGCGCAAAAAGAAGACCACCCGTCTGCCTGCGAAGCGTGGGAAGTCTTCTAAGCGCAAATAAGCTTTAGTTGCAACCTTCCACCTTGCGGTAATTAGTTGCAGTGACGGGGTGTTGGAAGCACCTCGTCTACTTCATTTTATGCAAAACTTAGTTAGTTTATACTTCTATTTATAGTATAACAGTTTAGAAATGTATTTGTTAATAGTTTTATTTTTACTTTGTATAGTAGAGGAAGTAGGTTAATGTTGTCGGTTTTTGTCGGTAAGTCGATATATTCAGAAAATCGCCGATATAATTTCATATACCGCCGCACGCCTCTATAAGAAAAGACGCCACATAGCGCCTTTTCTACGAACGAAACGGGAACACAAGTATAATTGTCGTTCCTTTTCCTAGTTCACTATCAATAGAAATCGTTCCGTTATGAGCATGAACGAGCTGTTTTGTAATGGCGAGGCCAAGTCCAGTTCCAATGTTGCTTTCTTCTGTATTTGTTCCTCTGTAATATCGCTCAAATAGAAGCTCTTTCGTTTTATCATCCATTCCTTTTCCGTTATCGGAAATAGATAGTGTAAATGAAGTAGCGTTTTGCGAAAGTTTTACGATAACATTAGTCGTTTCATTATTATGTTTTACCGCGTTTACGAGTAAGTTTTCGATAATACGCTGGAACCATTTTTCTTCAATGAAATATTGAATTTTATTTGAGCTCGGTACGAATTCGATATTTTGATTTTGAAGTGTCGGGTTATTAATGAATTGTAATAATACTTTTTGGACGAATTGATTCATTTCAATGTTCACATGCTGCGCAGGAAGACTGTTATTTTTTAATTGATACGTTAAGCTTAAGTCATCAATTAATGTGGTCATATATTGAGATTTTTCTTTCATAACGCTACCGAATTGTTGAATGTCACGTTCGTTCCAGTTGTACTGATTTGATTCTAGTAATAAAGCATAGCCATAAATAGAGCTAAGTGGTGTTTTTAAATCATGCGTTAGACCTGTAATCCATTCTTCACGTGTTTGCTGGAGTACTTGCCTCATCGCATCATTTTTATTGAGTGTAGTAGAAAGGTGCTCTAGTGAACTTGTAACATCTCGAAACAAGCGGAACGACCATTTTTCTTTACCAGATCGCCGGAACCGGATAGGTTTCCCTTTTTTACTAACAGGTTCTTCGTACTTTCCACCAGCGATATTTTTAAGCCAGCGCATCGCATGTAATAACGGCTTTCCGAATTTATTACCGTACCAAATAGAAAGAATGACTAAATAAACAAATACGATAAGAAGGATTAATCCACATCCGATGAGAAACTTCTTAGTAAATATATCTTCTATTTCATCATCTGGGTAGTAGTGCTCATTTTTGGCAGTTACAACAAGGAGATGATTGCTATTTGTGTCATAAAAGCTAGACGTGTTTTCTTTATGATTCCACGGTTCTTTTTCACTAAGAGCGGCTTGTATAACAGAAAATGTTTTTTTCTTTCCGTTTGGATAGGAGAATACTTCTTCGCCAACGCTATTAAAGATTTGAAGTGTTGCTTTTTCTTTAGAAAGTAAATGCTGTTCTTCTTCTGTTAATGTGAACGAATCCGTAGATACAGAAGGGTGCGTTTTCTGTATTGTTTTCAGTAATGCATTGCTTTTTAACATACCGCCGTAAATAACAAGTACATTCTTTTCTTCTAATTCAATTTCCCAATATGTAAATGTATAAGGGCTTTCTATGTGATTCTGTATATACGAGAATAAAGATGCTTTCGTATAAGATGTTGGTACGTCACTAGGTGTATTAAAGTGATAGAGAACTTTTCCGTTTTCCTCTACAACTTGAATCCAATCATTTTTCTCTTTAATTAAGTCTTTTACTTCAGCTTTTAACGAAATATCGCCATCTTCTGAAGAGATATATCTTGCAATCATAAAATTATCAGAATCTGGAATGTTCGGTTCGTATGAAGTACTAGTAACAAGAAAAATTAAATAAGTGAAAGCAGCTACTACAGCAATCAGTAATGTAACTAAAACGAATACGTGTTGCAGGATAAATTGGATAATAAGTTTTTTATTAAAGTTCATATCGTCACCCTACTTTGTAATAAACTTATAGCCAAGTCCGCGAACAGTTTTTATATATTCTGGTTTACTTGGATCTTGTTCAATTTTTTCACGTAGTTTTCGAATGTGAACCATAACGGTATTATCATCGCCATTATAGGCAGGGGCTCCCCAAACTTTTTCGTATATTTCTTCTTTCGAAAATACGTAGTTCGGATTCTCGCAAAAGAAGAGTAGTAGCTGAAATAGCTGGGCGGAACATTCGACAATACGTCCATTTACTGTAAGTTCTGCGGAATGTTGATCAATTGCAAATCTGCCAAATGAACTGGAGTGTGCTTTTTGTTCGTGTGGTACTGCTTGTTTCATATGTCTTCGGAGTTGTGCTTTCATACGAGCTACTACTTCAAGTGGATTAAATGGCTTTGTAATATAATCATCTGCACCGTGTGAAAATCCAGATATTTTATCTAAATCAGATGTTTTAGCTGTGAGGAAGAAGATAGGACAATCTGTTTTTTGGCGAATGATTGGACAAATATCAAAACCAGATTGTCCAGGAAGCATGACATCTAAAATAATTAAGTCGTAATCGTTTTGCTCTGTAAGAGATAATGCTATTTCAGCCGATGTTGCAGTTGTAATATGAGAAAAACCTTCTTTTTCAAGAATGGTAGTAAGTAATTGTAAAATTGCTGTTTCATCATCAACGAGCAAAATATTTGCTTGATACATAAAAAATCCCTCCTAATTTTCTCGAATATCATATCATCTTTCTGTAACTTATGGAATTTTTAAGGAAATTTTAAGGTTTTCTTTCTCAAAAAATTAAGAATCAGATGATATGATAAAAGTAACATAGGGGAGGAGATGAGTGTGAATCCGTTTCAAACGATGCGAGCTAGATATTTTTTAATTGTATTTGCACTATTAACTTTAGTTGCAAGAGTCAGTAATGAATTGATAGAAAATACATTTCATATGCAAAATTCTACTTTTATAAATATTCTTATATTCTATATCCTGCCGATTATGTGGATCTTTTTTGAGTATAAAAAACACCGTGTTTCCTTTTCATTATTTATTAATAAAAAGGAAACATTTAACCTGGTGCAAGTTTTATACATTACGATTATGTTATGCGTGTTTAGTTATGGGTATCTTATTTTGTATATGTATAGCTTTGCATGGATTACACCGGAATTTATTATGAACGCATTACGTGAACCGATTATAGATAGCACAGGGGGATATGTATATCAATGTATTATGGTCGTATTTATCGCACCAATAATTGGTGAATTTGTTTTTCGGGGATTTTTACTGCAACGTTTTGCAGCAAAATGGGGAACGAGTATAGCGATCATTGTTGTAGCGCTATTGTTTGCGTTGTTACACGTTGATTTCCTAGGTGCAGTTGTATTTAGCGTTGTACTATCAATCGTATATATTCGTACGAATAGCTTACTCATGCCAATTGTTATTCACATGTTAAACAATGCGTTTGTAATCGGCGCTTCTTATTTAATAAATAAAGAAGAAATAATGAGTTTTGCAGATTTCTCAAATTATACGACCTTTTTCCCAGGACTTATTATTTTTATAACAGGATTAAACTTAGTACTCATCTTCTTATTTGTTAACCGCAAATATTGGAGTAAAGAAATGCCCGCTATATATGTAGAGCAGGAAAAAAGCTTTTCAGACGTAGTGGGAAGTAAATGAGATGAAGAAGACGATTGAAAAAATATTGAAAGACATTATAGATTCTACGTCTATTACAGATATGTGTGATAAAAGCGTTTGTCATTGGCTGCAACCTGTAGTAGATACGATTGTGTTTCCAGAGTATTACTTATTTTCTAGTACTCATGTAAAAGAAAATATTATTTCTCTTCTTATTGTGTTAGGAGTTTTACTAATATTTGGTCTAATTGTAGAAGAAATGATGAAGCACATCTTCAGAAAAAATGAAGAGAAGTATATGTGGGTTCATAAAGTATTCGAGAAAGTAGTAGTGGCTTTCCTTTTGTTTTATAGTATGAAAACAATCATTTACTTTATAGCTTTGAAACATCATTAATTCTAAATTTGAAAGGGATGTATAAAAATATATGAATGAAACAATATCATCAAATAAGTTTTTTTATTTGATTTTGCTTAGTATTGTGCTAATAACGACAGTCAATGTTATTCTTCGCTGGGAGGAAGCTTACTTCTTCATGTATTTAGCGCTCCATTTGTTAGGAGTTTTATGTATAAGTGGCGGAATAGTTGCTGAAAAAAAGAGTGAAGAAAGCGTTAATTATATGTGTGTGACCGGTCTTATTTTACTTTTAGCTGTACAAGGGATTATGAAATATAGTTCTTTTTCTCTGCAAGATTTTAGTTTGTTAATGGATGTACTTCCTTAAGGGGGCGCGTTATGTTGTCTAAGAAGCAAATAGGATACGTACTAGTTTTAGTCGGTTTTTTTACGCTTATTGTAACGACGTTATTTTTTCAGGACTATGAATATATACGCTATATAAAAGGTGCTGGTTTAATATGTTGGGTTGTAAGTACGTTTCTTATACCAGATTATGAACCGAAGAAAGTGTCTAAAGGTAGGTAAAACTCTTCTTTATGTAGAAGAGTTTTTTTATGTATATAGAAGGCTCCCGAGCAATTCGCGTAATAAGCTTGTTCTAATTTAGCATGTACGAACTTACAATAATAATAGACAGGCAGCATAGAGGAGGGAATAGCGTGAGGAAGGTTATTGGGTGGTCGCTTTTTTTGTACGTTGGGTTTGCGTTGCTTATATATTGGTATTTATTTGGATGGAATCATGAACTTATTCCGGACATGTATAAAGGAACGAGTGCAGATCCAGAAACGTTTATGAATGCAAGGGAGCTTACGCTAAGCCAAGATTATTCGCGCGTGAAAAATTTACTATACTTTTTAGCGACGCCTCTTGAATGGATTATTTTATTATTTGTACTTGTGCTCGGTATTTCAAAAAAGTTTGAGAAATGGTCGAAGGAAACGACGAAAATAAGTGTCCTGCAAGTTGGGATTTATTTCTTTTATTTATCATTACTTACAACAGTTCTTGCCTTACCGATGCAATGGATTAGCCGAAAAGTATCTGTTGATTACGGTATTTCAACGCAAAGTACACAAAGCTGGATAAAAGATCATGTTATCGGTTTTTGGGAGAGTTATGCGACGATGTTAATCGTAGTTACCGTTCTGTTATGGCTTATCCGTAAATTCCCGAAGAGATGGTGGCTAGCAGGATGGGCGCTCTCTGTTCCATTTACAATCTTTTTAACATTTATACAGCCTGTTGTGATTGATCCACTCTATAACGACTTCTCGACGCTGAAAAATAAAGAATTAGAAACGAAAATTTTAGCGATAGCAGACAAAGCCGATATTCCAGCAAAACACGTATATGAAGTAAATATGTCGGAAAAAACGAATGCGTTAAATGCTTACGTAACAGGAATTGGCCCTAACGCCCGTATTGTAATGTGGGATACAACGCTTAAGCAGTTAAAAGATAAAGAGATTTTATTTATCATGGCTCATGAAATGGGACATTATGTTATGAAGCATATATATTTTGGCGTTGCGAGTTATATGTTGTTATCGTTTATAGGGATGTACCTCATTAGTCGTATTATAAATATGTGTATTCGAAAATGGGGAGATACGCTGCAAATTTCAAAAGTAGCATGTTTCTCAATTCTACCTTTATTTTTCTTAATTTCTTCTGTCCTCTCTTTTGCATCACAGCCAGCAACAAACTACGTTTCTCGTATAGAAGAACGAGCGGCAGATCAATACGCTCTAGATATGACGAAGGACGGGAAATCTGGTGTAAAAACGTTTCAATATTTATCAAAAACGAGTTTAAGCCAAGTAAATCCGCCTGCGTTAGTGAAGTTTTTCTTATACACACATCCACCGATTTTTGAAAGAATTCATACGTTTGAACAATATGAGAAACAAAGAAAAAAGAAGTAGCTATTATGCTACTTTTTTTTATAGAGATATAAGTTTCATAGTTGGGAATATTTATCATTGCTTTTTATTACGATTTTGTAAATAATAAGCTATAAAATTCTAAAAATCTATATATAAAGGAATAAAGGTGAAAAAATGTATTTTTTACAAAATTTAAAAGTGAAATATAAACTATTATCGCTTATTTCATTAGCAGTTTTAGGTATGGTAATTATGAGCAGTGTAGCAATTAATTCTATTAATAAGATTAAGCACGATACAGAGGTTGTAGTAGATGATTATCAAAATTCCGCAATTTTATTAGAAGGAATGCTTCGTACACAAAATTCACTAGAATATAACTTACTAGAATTAATTACGGCGTCCCAAAATGAAGTGGCAAATAAAGAGGGGATGATTGATAATATTGAAAAGGATCTTAAAAAATATGATTCTTTATTAAAAGAATATGATGATGGCGTTAATTTAAGTAAGCAAGAGGATGAATTGTTTCAAAAGATGAAGAAATCTTTGCCAAGTTATATGGAGACATATAAGAAGTTGTTTGATAAAGCGAAGGTAACAAATGAATCTCAAATGGTAAACGAATTTCAAAAAGACTTAAAACCAAAGGGAAGAGAGTTAGCTGGTTATGCAGTGGATCTAGAATCGTATGTTTCAAACTTAGCTGATCAAGTGTTTAAAGATTCTCAAAAAATGATTGATCGATCCGTTATTACCTTTATCATTCTTGTAGTAGTTACTACAATCGTTATATGTATAGTAAGTTATATTATTAGCAAGCTTATAGTTGCTCCTTTACAAACGGTTAGTCGTATGATGGAAAGAGCGAAAGAAGGAGATTTAACCGTACATGGTGATTATACTGCTAAGGATGAATTAGGTGTATTAGTAAGTAATTTTAACGAGATGATTGCAGGGCTAAGAACAAATATGCAAGAAGTAGAGAATAATATTCAGCTTTTATTCCAACATGCAGACGGAGTAGCATCTGCATCAGAAGTATCTAGTAGTGCAGCGAAAAAAATCACTATGGATATTGAAGAAGTCGCAAATGGTGCAGAGAGCCAAATGCAAGCAATGGAACAAACTGCGGGTGCGATGGAAGAGTTGACACAAGGAATGCAGAGTATAGTGAATACATCATCATCTGTAAATGAATTGTCTGCTCAGTCGGCATTAGATGCAGATAGTGGTAATAAGCTAATGAAGCAAATGATTCAACAGATGGATATAATCCAAAAATCAGTACATAGCGGTGTTAAACAAGTAGAGACTATGAAGGAACAATCAGAAGAAATTGTCGAAATCATTGATGTTATGCAAGGTATTGCCGCTCAGATTAACTTATTAGCATTAAATGCCGCAATTGAGGCTGCTCGTGCTGGGGAAAGTGGTAGAGGGTTTGCAATTGTGGCAGATGAAGTGCGGAAATTAGCTGAACAATCTAGTAATTCTGCAAAACAAATTGAGAAGCTTATTACTCAAGTTATGGGAACAACGAGCCACACCGTAGATATGATGGGGGCGGTAGATAATGAGGTACAGGCAGGTACACAAGTGGTAATGTATACAGAAAAAGTATTTGGAAAAATTACAGAAAAAGTGCAGCAAGTATCTGAGCAAATTCAAAGTGTATCTATGTCTACAGATGAAATTGCAGCGAGTAGTGAAGAGATTTCGGCTTCTGCAGAAGACATGGCTCAAATTTCCCAAAGATCATCTGACCGAACTGATAGGGTAAAAGAGTCTATTCAACAGCAAGAAAAATCTGTTCAAGAGATCTCGGTTTCAATTGAACATATGCATAAAGCAGCAGGAGAATTAAAACAAATAGTTGCTCAATTTACTCTTCAAAAGTAGTAGCATATTTCAGTTTTAATATAGAGAAATTCCTCTCAATAAATAAAAAAATCATCCTATGTAAAAAAGGATGATTTTTTCATGGGAATTTTATGCGGCTATCACTTATTATATTCTAATTTTTTACAATTTTCCGATTGTAATATATAATAATACGTAATGTTTTGGAGATGTTTCGTTTGTGAAAAATAGATTATAGGAGGAGAGAAAGGGTGTTCAATAAAAAATCAATGCCGGCTATAAAAATGATCCTTTCGATGTCTATCTTCGGATCAATTGGATTTTTTTCTGTTCAAACAGGTTTACCGTCTTTTGAATTAGTATTCGTTCGTTGCATTTGTGCGACTATATTTTTAGCATTATGTTGGCTCGTAACAGGACAGTATAAAAGTGAGAAATGGAATAAAAAAGAAGTTATGCAAATATTAGCATGCGGTGTATTTCTCGTTTTTAACTGGGTATTTCTATTCAAAGCGTTTGAAGTTATGTCAATTACAATTGCGATTTCAGTTTATCATCTTGCACCAATTATCGTATTAATGATTGGTAGTATCGTATTTAAAGAGAGACTTACATTATTTGCTGTTCTGTCTATTGTCATTTGTTTTATCGGTACAGTTTTAGTAGCTGGGGTAGATGGAAATGTATCGTTTGGGAAACTTATGTCATCTGGCATGGTATGGGCGCTTCTTGCAGCACTATTTTATGCTTTTACCACTTTATTAGGAAAAGGCATTCGGCATACGAGTGCATATGCGATGACATTTTTACAAACGTTTTTAGGCATCTTTTTATTGTTACCATTCGTAGATTTTGGTAAGTTTCAAGGGTTAACAGAGATGAACTGGATGATGATCACAGCTACAGGACTTATACATACGGGATTTGTATATTATTTATTTTTTGATAGTTTAAGAGGTTTATCGACTAGAATGATTTCTGTATTAGTGTTTTTGGATCCTGCTGTTGCGATACTATTAGATACAGTCTTTACTGGATTTAGACCGACTAGCATACAAGTAGTAGGGATTATCCTTATATTCGTAGGGATGGCCTTTACTTTTCAAAAAACGAAGGATGAAAAAATAGCAGTAGAAGAAAAAATGTATTCTGAATTATAAATAATTAATTCGCATTCTATTGATAATTTTCTTGTTTTTTGTACAATGTAAAGGGTAGGAAAATAAAGGAAAAGGTAGATAAGAGAGATGAGAAAGCTAGTAAAGATAGCGACATCACTAACTTTAATGGGGGGAATATTTGTAAGTGCAAATGGTGTATCTGCCAACACAGATGTTATCCAAAAATCTGGTCCTGATATTATGATACAGTTTGATGATGTAACAACAGGTCATTGGGCATATGATGAAATTACGAATTTAGTATATCATGGAATTATGTATGGATATGGAAATGGTAAGTTTGGAACAGAAGATAATATAACACGTGAACAGGCAGCGGCAGTGCTACATCGTGCGCTTGGTTTAAAAAGAAGCGTATTTGATGCGAATCCATATGGGGATATTAGCGGAAAATCAACAATGTTCCCTTACGAAATTTTACATTTAACAAAGATTGGCATTTTTAAAGGCGACGAAAATGGAAATTTCCGTCCGAAAGATACACTGACTCGTGCAGAATTAGCACAAGTTTTAACGAAGGCATATGAGTTGAAAACAAAGCGTCCGCATACATTTACAGATATACCAGAAAACTATTGGGCAAGAGATGCAATTAGCGCATTACAGTCTAATAAAGTTGTGGTTGGAACGGGAGACGGTAAGTTCGAGCCTGAAATGCTCGTTACACGTGGGCAATTTGCGAAGTTTTTACAACGATCACTTGATAATGCTACAGGGAAAATGGAATAGATAAAGAGAAAGCTCATAATGTGTAGAAGAGATATCTTCCGCTTATTATGAGCTTTTATTAATAGAGAGGTTAATATTGTCGTATGTTGTAGTTAAGTCGATATAATTGCATTTTTTGTCTACAAAATGAACTTTTAAAATGTGAAGGATTTCTTTTGAAAATAGTAGAATATTTAATGTATAGAAACAATTTTAAAAGACCATAGGAAAGGGAAATGATTTGCGTACAATTCGGCATAAAAATTGAAATTGAGAGCGAATTGGCTCTCCTTTAGTAGTGGTTTTCACAATAATAGATTTTTTAAATGTAATATATTGCATAAATGGTGCAAAGGCAACATATGTAATATTGGAAAGGGTTTCAGTCTATTATTTTCCGTTTTTTCAAATGGAGATAAAGGGGAGAGGGCAATGAAGAAGAACATGTTACGTATAATGGCAACGGTGACTATTATGGGCGGTTTGTTTGTAAGTACGAATGTTCCAAATGTAAAAGCAGAAGAGTATCCAGAAATGATTGTATTTGATGACGTTCCAGTAAACTACTGGGCATATGACGATATAATGGACGTAGTATACAATAAAGTAATGTTAGGCTATGGAAATGGTAAGTTTGGTGTAGGTGATAATGTAACAAGAGAACAAGTAGCGGCAGTACTGTATCGTACATTGAATTTGAAAAAGGAAGGACCTTTAAAAAATCCATACAAAGATATTTCTGAGAGGGCAACAATGTTTTTAGATGAAATTTTAGTATTAACAGAGAATGGTATTTTTAAAGGCGATGAAAAAGGAAACTTTAGACCAGCCGCACCAGTAACACGTGCAGAAATGGCGCAAATTCTTACGAAGGCATTTACATTTGAGGTGAAGAAGAACCATACATTTAAAGATGTACCAAATAATCATTGGGCAAAAAATGCGATTAGTGCACTGCAGTCTAATAATGTCATAGTAGGAACAGGAAATGGGAAATTTGAACCGAATAAAGCTGTAACACGTGAGCAATATGCAACGTTTTTAAATAGAGCTGTTTTTTATTTTCCTGTAAAAGATGAAGATTATGAATGAAAGTTAAAATATAAGGACGTTTAAAGTATATCAATATAATATAAAACGAGAAAAAAGCGCGGAAATCCCACGCTTTTTTCTTGTTTTATATTATTTATAAGTATATCGATTTTCTGTTCATAATTTATTTGTTGGAATTTAATGGATAAGAAGAGATTGAATAAAGTGACTTTTTCTTGTTTAAATATGAGGTTTAGTAACTTTATTATTAATAGAGTGTAAATAAAAGTATATGAAATATAGTTCATAAATTAGACAAAAATCACATGGGAATTGTATTGTTACGCTTTCGTTAATTCTTTATATTAGAAAAAAATATGTTTTTAGGGAGAGAGTACTTTGAAGAAAAAGTTTTTAAAAGTAGCAACAGCTTTAACAATTATGGGTGGAGTAGCATTTAGTGCTGAAGGGACTACAGCAAAAGCTGAATTAGCTGCAAAGCCACAACAAGCAAGTCAGGCAATCTTTAAAGATGTACCAGCAGGACACTGGTCTTATGAAGCAATTCAAACTTTAGCAGAACACGAAATTATGCTTGGTTATGGAAATGGCGTATTCGGTTTTGGACATAACGTAACTCGTGAACAAGTAGCCGCTTTAATTTATCGCACAATCGATTTCAGTGAAGCATTCGAGGAAGGCGATATTCTTGAAAATCCATACAAAGATATTAATGAAAAGTCAACAATGTTCTTAGAAGAAATTTTAGTATTAACAGAATTAGGTATCTTTAATGGTGATGGAACTGGAAACTTTAGACCGAAAGATACATTAACACGTGCAGAAATGGCACAAGTGCTTACAGTAGCATATGAGTTAGAAGTAAAAGCAACAAAAGGATTTAAAGATGTACCAAAAGGATATTGGGCAGAAAATGCGATTAATGCAGTAGCTTCAAATGGTATTTCAGTAGGAGATGGGAAGGGTAACTTCGCTCCGAACATGAAAGTAACACGTGAACAATATGCGCAGTTCTTATTTAAAACAATCTTTGAATAAATAATAAAAAAGAAGCTGGTGTTGTATAACACTAGCTTCTTTTTTTATGTGTAATACCGGTGAAAGAATACAGTTTTATAAAAAAATCAATTGAATTTCCAAAAAAAACTTCCTTTTCTGAAAATTTGTTATATAATATAAAACATAAAATCAAATCTGTTATAAAACAGTTTAAGAAGGGGATGCTAATATGTCGACGCAAACTTCACGGGTTACATTACCCGGAGAAATGTTACCAGCGTACAACGAAATATTGACACCTGAGGCGCTTAGTTTTTTAAAGAAACTACATGAAAATTTTAATGAGCGCCGCATAGAACTTTTACACAAGCGTGCGGATAAGCAAAAGAAAATTGATGCAGGAGAGTTTCCGAAGTTTTTAGAAGAAACAAAGCGCATACGTGAAGCGGATTGGACAATTGCTAAATTGCCAAAAGATTTAGAGGATCGCCGCGTAGAAATTACTGGCCCAGTAGATAGAAAGATGGTTATTAACGCTTTAAATTCAGGAGCACATCTTTTTATGGCGGATTTTGAAGATTCGAATTCACCAACTTGGGAAAATGCGATTGAAGGTCAAATAAACTTACGAGATGCAGTAAAGGGAACGATTTCACATAAAAATGAAAACGGAAAAGAATATCGTTTAAATAGTAAAACAGCAGTATTAATTGTGCGTCCAAGAGGATGGCATTTAGAAGAAAAACATATGCAAGTTGACGGGAAAAATATGTCTGGTAGCTTAGTAGATTTCGGACTTTACTTTTTCCATAATGCGAAAGCTCTTTTAGCAAAAGGAAGCGGTCCATACTTTTACTTACCGAAAATGGAAAGCTACTTAGAAGCAAGGTTATGGAATGATGTTTTCGTATTTTCTCAAAAATATATCGGTATTCCAAACGGAACGATTAAAGCAACGGTATTACTGGAAACGATTCACGCTTCGTTTGAAATGGATGAAATTTTGTATGAGCTAAGAGATCATTCTGCTGGATTAAATTGCGGAAGATGGGATTATATTTTTAGTTTTCTAAAGGGTTTCCGTAATCATAATGAATTTTTACTTCCAGATAGAGCGCAAGTCACGATGACGGCGCCGTTTATGCGCGCGTATTCTTTGAAAGTCATTCAAACATGTCATCGCCGTAATGCACCGGCAATTGGAGGAATGGCAGCACAAATTCCGATTAAAAACAATCCAGAAGCGAATGAAGCAGCTTTTGAAAAAGTGCGTGCGGATAAGGAGCGCGAAGCTTTAGACGGTCATGATGGGACTTGGGTTGCCCACCCGGGACTTGTACCAGTCGCGATGGAAGTATTTAATCACATTATGAAAACACCGAATCAAATTTTTAGAAAACGTGAAGAAATACATGTTACAGAAAAGGATTTATTAGAAGTACCAGTGGGAACGATTACACAAGAGGGGCTTCGCCTGAATATTAGTGTAGGCATTCAATATATCGCATCTTGGTTAAGCGGACGGGGAGCAGCACCGATTTATAACTTAATGGAAGATGCGGCAACAGCGGAAATTTCTAGGGCACAAGTATGGCAATGGATTCGCCATGAAGGTGGAAAGCTAGATGATGGCCGTAATATTACGCTTGAACTAGTGGAAGGGCTAAAAGAAGAAGAGCTAGCAAAAATAGAAAGAGAGATTGGTAAAGAAGCCTTTAAGAAAGGGAGATTCCAAGAGGCGACAACGTTGTTTACAAATCTCGTTCGGAATGATGAATTTGTACCATTTTTAACATTACCGGGTTATGAAATTTTATAAAAAGTGAAAAGGGGATGGAACAAATGAAAAACGAAAGAATCGAGAAATTACAAGAGAGCTGGGAACTAGATACGCGTTGGAAAGGGATCACACGTCCATATTCGGCAGAAGATGTAATTCGCCTACGAGGATCGATTGATATTGAACATACGTTAGCTCGCCGCGGTGCTGAAAAGCTTTGGGCGTCGCTTCATACAGAAGATTACATTAACGCACTTGGTGCATTAACAGGAAACCAAGCGATGCAGCAAGTAAAAGCTGGTTTAAAAGCAATTTACTTAAGTGGGTGGCAAGTAGCAGCAGATGCGAACCTTTCTGGACATATGTATCCAGACCAAAGTTTATATCCAGCAAATAGCGTACCTGCTGTCGTAAAACGAATTAATCAAACGCTTCAACGTGCGGATCAAATTCAGCATATGGAAGGAAGCGATGATACAGATTATTTCGTGCCAATTGTAGCAGATGCAGAAGCTGGATTTGGCGGGCAATTAAATGTATTTGAACTGATGAAAGGTATGATTGAAGCAGGTGCATCTGGCGTGCACTTTGAAGATCAATTATCTTCAGAGAAGAAATGCGGTCATTTAGGCGGTAAAGTATTACTGCCAACGCAAACAGCGGTGCGTAATTTAATTTCTGCACGCCTTGCTGCAGATGTAATGGGAGTGCCGACAATTATCGTTGCAAGAACAGATGCGGATGCGGCAGATTTAATTACGAGCGATATAGATCCTGTTGATAAAGCGTTTATTACAGGAGAAAGAACACCAGAAGGATTTTACCGTACGAAAGCAGGTCTTGATCAAGCGATTGCACGTGGCTTAGCATATGCTCCTTACGCTGACCTCGTTTGGTGTGAAACATCTGAACCAAATTTAGAAGATGCAAAACGATTTGCGGATGCAATTCATAAAGAGCATCCAGGGAAATTGCTTGCATATAACTGTTCACCTTCATTTAACTGGAAACAAAAACTAGATGAGAAAACAATTGCGAGCTTCCAAAAAGAAATTGCATCTTACGGTTATAAGTTCCAATTTGTAACACTTGCTGGATTCCACTCATTAAACTACGGCATGTTTGAATTAGCTCGCGGCTATAAAGAGCGCGGCATGGCAGCGTACTCTGAACTACAACAAGCAGAGTTCGCAGCGGAAAAACATGGCTACTCTGCAACTCGTCACCAACGCGAAGTAGGAACAGGTTACTTTGATGAAGTAGCACAAGTCATTACAGGCGGTACTTCATCAACGACAGCATTAAAAGGGTCTACGGAAGAAGCACAATTTACGAAATAAAAGGAAGGGGCACCAATTTGACGGGTGCCCCTTGTTATTTTGTTTAAGATGGGAGAGTAAATGAAATGATAGCAACGATTTCTTCGGATATATCTATCGTAACTTAAAATATATCAACGATTCGACAAAGGATATCGACTTACCGACAAAAAAAGACAATAGTATTAAATCCAATCCGTTCTATTTTCACGAATAAACTTCATATCTTTCTCATAATGCTCCAGATGTCCGTCATCAATCATTCTTTGGAAATTTAGGTCGCCTTCTTGTGCTTTTCTTTTCATATATGTACATAACGCTTCTAAACGTAGTAGTACCGTACCTAAGTAATCTTCGTCCATACTTTTACCGTAGGACTGAATAAACAATTTCACTCTTTCTTTCATACGGCTAGCATGTTGTGCCGCTTCATAAGGAATTGCCTCACCCGATTCTGTATAATACACTCTACTTAAAGGTACACAAGTATAAAGCGTATAAGCGATATCCCAAATTCTTGGACCAGGAGCAGCAACATCGAAATCAATAATACCTACTGGTTTTTCTTGACTAAAAATAATATTGTATATAGCAAAATCGTTATGGCATACAACCTCAATGTTATTTGGCGTATGATCCATCGGTTTCCACTCATCTAATAATGGAAAGTCACTTACAGCATCATGGTACAACCGAAGCATCTTTGCTATTTCTTTTAACACATCGTTAGAATACATATATTCTTTTAAAGGATAATTTCCAGCTTCTCCTTCAATAAAAGATAAAATCTCTCTATCTTTTTCATCTACACCTAAAAACTTTGGAGCATGATGAAAACCTTTCTTTTCTAAGTGCTGTAATAATGTATGAATTTTTGCACTGTCTGGCTTTAATTCTCGCCGAACAGTATTTTCAGAACGATATACGTTTGAGACGTTTCCGCCAGTTAGTTTTTCTTCGTTGATGTAGTTTGACATGTAATCCCCTCCATTATCACGACTGTGCGATTATATTGTAACATCTTAGAGCAAGGGGTGTAATCGTATTCAAATGATGTGTTTATTCTCGTTCAAATAAGATATTTATAAGTGCATACGCGACTTAATTTGTCAGTTGTTTTCAAAAAAGATTGTACATTTTATTTTAAGTATGCTATGATAATGTCAGTTGAATAGTTAAATTAAGCAATCCATATGTTATCAAGTGCTGAAAACGAACGAGAAAAAGTATGTGAGAACTAGTTTATGTTTCGTATTTGATAATGTGTGGATTCTTTTTTTAGACAGGAAGACTAAAAAATTTAAAATTTGTATTTTCTTAGGAGGAAATAATTATGGCAGTAACAGGACAAGTAAAATGGTTTAACAACGAAAAAGGATTCGGTTTCATCGAAGTTCCAGGCGAAAACGACGTATTCGTACACTTCTCTGCAATCGAAACTGACGGTTTCAAATCTCTAGAAGAAGGTCAAAAAGTTAGCTTCGAAATCGAAGAAGGTAACCGTGGACCTCAAGCTAAAAACGTAATCAAACTATAATTTTATAGTTTATTATGGAAAAAGGATGGCTGCTGCCATCCTTTTTTTTATGTTGTGGAGAAAGTCTTTCCCTCTCAAAATTCGGCGGGAGACCAACTGCTTGTTAACGCTCAATTATTGAGGATTGAATAAAGTTTTACTTTATAAATGAGAAAGTACTAAGTTTATTTGTTCTTAACTTTTTTCTTTACAATTCACTTTTTATTTATTGTACTGTCTACATCTGCGCCATATAGGCTTTGATTAACATCTTTTTTGTTAGCATTGTTGTTAGAATTTTGTTCGTCTTGAGATGATGTTTCTAACATTTGTTCTTGCTCCTTACTAGGGGTATTCAGAGCATCTGATGGGACGCTATTAATCTGTTGGCTTAATAGACTTTTTTTCTCCATATTATACAGCTCCTTTTTGGAATTAAATAAAAAACTAATGTAATCATAAATAATCACTTACATATTTTGTGTTTTGAAATGGAATTATATACAAAACTTATATTGCAGATTTAACGAATTAAAAAGTTGCTAGTGATGTATAAAGTTGAAGTTCTTAATGGAAATTAAAAACGGGTAACACGTACAAGTACTTTTTAACGAAGTGGATAATTTTCTTATCATTTTTTTAATATGTAATAATATTAAAAAATAAAGGGGATACAGAGACACTCGGAAGAAAATACGAAGAAGAGTAAAGGCCTTCCAAAGTGGAAGGTCTTTACTCTTCTTTTTCAACCTTTTTCTTCTCACGTTTTTTACATTCAGAGCATTTCGATTTACGAAAAGGTTTTGCAAAAAATAATAGTATGAAACATAAGCCGATTATAATACTAGCTGGATTTTTCACGATCACAATGCTACTATTTTTCATTTGAATCGATGGTTGCATTTCTTTTTCTTCCATAGTGGACCTCCATATATTGGATTTTTCTTTTAATTATAGCAAAGTTAATTGTCGTAATGATGCGAAATGAGGAAGCAATTGTAAATATTTATAGGTAGTATAAAGTGAAACTTTAATCAGTGGGGGTTTTCTTCATCCCCCACTGATTATTAGCCCTCACCAATCGGACTTTTATGGGCAGTTGATCCCCCACCTAAATTCTTTGCTTTCGCTGAATTTTGAGGTGGGGGTCTTACTGCCCATTAAAGCGGGATAAATATTTATTATGTAGGTATTATTGTTTAATTACTATATTAGTTTTTAAAAATTTAAAAGATATTTGATAAATAATAAAGTATTGTAAAAAAGCGGAATCTGTAAGCCGTTTTCTTTTCATAGATGCTAAAATTATACATGCAGCTGCTAATATAAATAGAAAAAAGGAGATAGTGGGATATGGAGAATAAAGTGGAACGCTACGTCGAAAACTATGTGGTAAATAAAAATACAATGGCCTTACTTCCTGTAATTCTCAGTGAAAAGAAAATTGTTACGCGAGTTGTTGAAGTGCAAGACTCTTTTTTCGTATTTCAAAAGCCTCTAGATATTATAGAAAGAAGTTGTCGCAAGCATGGTTCTAGTTTCTTAGGCAGAAAAGAAGGAACGAAAGAGTTAACTCATATTACACATAAAGCGCCGATTGCGATTAGTCCAACAGATCAACTTTATTTTTTTCCTACCTATTCGTATTCTAGAAAAGAGTGCGCGTGGTTGTCGCACTTTTATATTGAAAGCAATAAAGAATTGAAAGATGGAAACCTTATTATTAGATTTATAAATGGCTTTGCGGTGAAGTTAGAGATATCTAAAACTAGTTTTGAAAATCAACAAAATCGTACAGCGAAATTGCGTACTGAGTATGAAGATCGTAGAAAAAAACAAGGGAGTCCTTGTTTTAAAGAGATAGATAAAAATGAAGAATCTAGATTAAGACCAGCATATGAGAAAGTGTATTTTGTGAAAGAAGACGAGGTGTGAGAGGATGGGGAACCCCCCATCCTTTTTATTTGTTAGTAAGTCAATATATTGGAGAAATCGAAAATACCAAAAACTGCTATCCTCTAAATAACAAAACGTACGAAACGTCCTGTCGAATATTGATGGATTATCATAGCTAAATAATGAAGGAATTCTAATGAAAGGTATGGAAACTTAATAATTACATCTCCATATGTCGTATCTACCATTTCCTCTTTCATATAAGCAATGATACAGTAGAGGTAGTACTTAGAGTAAAGGGGTAAAGTGTAGAATGGATTTTCAGACAATCAAAGAATATTTTTCACCAGAAAATATGGATCATATTGTTGAAAGTTATAAAGCGTTCGGACCACTTCTTGGTATTGGTTTACCGATGATAGAGGCGCTAATTCCAGCATTGCCACTTATCGTATTTGTATTGGCGAATGCTGTTGCATTTGGATTTTGGCTCGGTTTTCTTTATTCTTGGCTTGGATCAGTAATGGGGGCCTTACTTGTCTTTTTCATTATCCGCCATTTTGGACGAAGTCGTTTCTTTTCTTTTGTAAATAAGCATAAGAGAGTACGAAAGGCAATGGGATGGATTGAAAGGAAAGGGTTCGCACCGATTTTCGTCATATTTTGTTTTCCGTTTACACCGTCTGCGCTTATAAATGTTGTCGCTGGCTTATCTCGTATTAGTGTAAAACAGTTTGGCCTTGCGCTCGCGTTCGGAAAGCTTGTGATGATTTTTATTTTAACGTATATCGGTCATGATTTAATGTCATTTATTCATAATCCGGTGAAATCAGTTATTGTAGCAATTGGTATTTTTATTCTATGGTATGTTGGTAAGAAAATCGAAGTAAAGTTAGAACTACAGTAAGAATAGTCTTCTTTATAAATATATGCTTCATTATTAAAGGATAAGGGGAGAAGCGGATGAAGAAAACTTTGAAAAAAGAAGGCATAGAGTGGATACGAACAATTTTAATTGGTGTATTATTAGCTGTATTTTTTCGAACGTTTTTCTTTTCAACGTACGTTGTAGAGGGGAAGTCAATGATGCCGACATTGCAAGATGGCAATATGCTCGTTGTAAATAAGGTGAGTTATCAAGTAGGGGATTTGAATAGGTTTGATGTTGTTGTGTTTCATGCGAATAAAAAAGAGGACTACGTAAAACGAATTATCGGTTTACCTGGGGATCAAATTGAATATAAGCATGATAAACTATATATAAACGGACAATTCGTAGATGAACCTTATTTAGAGAAGTATAAGAAAGAGGTAAATGGACGACAACTAACAGGTGATTTTACATTAGAAGAGCTAACGAAAGAAAAGAAGGTGCCATCTGGATATATTTTCGTAGTAGGGGATAATCGCCTTGGTAGCTGGGATAGTAGACACTTTGGATTTGTGAAAGCAGATACAGTTGTCGGTAAAGTTGATTTACGATATTGGCCAATTCAAGAGGTGCAAACGAATTTTTCAAAAGGTTGATATAATAGGTAGAAGTATAGAAAAGACAAACAACTCCGTTTGTCTTTTTTCGTGTACTATAATACAATTATAGTAGCAAACTAACGTTCGTTATGTAAGTGAAAGGTGGGGTTACATGTCACTTCGATTTGTGATTGGTAGAGCGGGAAGTGGAAAAAGTACACTTTGTTTACACGAAGTGCAAGAAGAGTTAAAACAGCGCCCAAGAGGGGAAACAATATTGTATCTTGTGCCAGAACAGATGACATTCCAAACGCAGCAGGCGTTAATTGGAAGTGAGGATGTTAGAGGTTCTATTCGGGCACAAGTTTTTAGTTTTTCACGATTAGCGTGGAAGGTATTGCAAGAAGTTGGCGGAGCGAGTCGTCTTCATATTGATGAAGCGGGCGTACATATGTTACTTCGTAAAATTGTAGAGTCTCGTAAAGATGGATTATCGGTGTTCCAAAAAGCAGCGGAGCAAAATGGTTTCTTTGAACATCTTGGCAGTATGATTGCGGAGTTTAAACGTTACAACGTGACGCCATCTAACGTATATGAAATGTGGCAACAATTAGATGCGCATAGTAGTAGTGCCGAACAAAAGCTATTAGCGAATAAAGTGTATGATTTACAACTATTATATGATGATTTTGAACGTGCTTTAATCGGAAAATATTTAGATTCAGAAGACTACCTGCAATTGTTAGTCGAAAAGCTTCCACAGTCTGAATATGTAAAGGGAGCTGAAATTTATATAGATGGATTTCATTCATTCTCACCGCAAGAGCTAGAAATTGTAAGACAGCTTATGATTTGCGGAGCGAGAGTTACGATTACGTTAACGCTAGATGAAAAAACGTTAGCGCAGCCAGTAAATGAACTAGATTTATTTTATGAAACGACGTTAACATATGGAAAAATAAAGCAAGTAGCCCGTGAAGAGAAGGTAGAAATTGAAAAAACAATTCCACTTATGGAACAGCCTCGTTTTCATTCTCCGGCATTAGCTCATTTAGAAAAGCATTATGAAGCTCGTCCAAATGAAAAGTTTCATGGTGAAGCAACTGTAACAATTAGTACAGCAGCGAATTTACGAGCTGAAGTAGAAGGTGTTGCCCGTGAAATTCGAAGACTTGTGGCGGACGAAGATTATCGTTACCGAGATATTGCGGTTCTTCTTCGTAACGGGGAAAGTTATTACGATGTGATGCGAACGTTATTTACAGATTATAATATTCCGCATTTCATCGATGAAAAACGCCCGATGTCACATCATCCGTTAGTAGAATGCATTCGCTCTGCACTAGAGATTATTAGCGGGAATTGGCGTTATGATGCAGTGTTTCGCTGCGTGAAAACAGAGCTTTTATATCCATTAGACGTAAGAAAAGAAACGATACGCGAAGAGATGGATGAGTTTGAGAATTATTGCTTAGCCTACGGTGTACAAGGAAAGAGATGGACTTCTGAGGATCCATGGATGTATCGACGCTATCGTTCTCTTGACGATACGAACGGAATGATTACAGACAGCGAACGTGAAATGGAAGAGAAAATAAATAGGCTACGCGACGTTGTAAGAACGCCCGTTATTCGCATGCAAAAAAGACTGAAGCGTGCGGGAACAGTTATGCAAATGTGTGAAGCGGTGTACTTATTTTTAGAGGAGCTAGACGTTCCGAAAAAACTAGAAGCATTACGTATTCGTGCAGAAGAGAGTGGAGATTTCTTATTTGCGACAGATCATGAGCAAGTGTGGGAAGAAGTAATGAGTCTTCTTGATACGTTTGTTGAGATGCTTGGCGAAGAGAAAATGTCACTTTCTATGTTCACAGACGTTATGTCGACAGGTCTTGAGGCGCTTCAATTCGCAAATATTCCGCCGTCACTAGACCAAGTGTTAATTGCTAATGTTGATCGTTCTAGATTATCAAATGTGAAAGCAACCTTCATTATCGGCGTAAATGAAGGCGTCATTCCAGCAGCACCGATGGATGAAGGGATGCTTTCTGATGAGGAAAGAGAAGTTCTTGGTGCGGCAGGGATTGAACTTGCGCCAACGACGAGACAAACTTTATTAGAAGAACAGTTCGTTATGTATCAAATGGTAACGAGAGCGACTGAGAAATTATATATTTCATGTCCGCTTGCAGATGAGGAAGGAAAGACGTTACTTGCATCTAGCTTTATTAAGAAAATAAAAAGAATGTTTCCTGATGTGAAAGACTCGTTTATTACGAATGACGTAAACGACTTATCACGTTCAGAACAAATTTCATACGTAGCAACGCCAGAAGTAACGTTATCTTACGTTATGCAACAACTTCAAACATGGAAGCGATACGGATTTGAAGGGAATTTAGACTTTTGGTGGGATGTATATAATTTCTACGTTACTTCAGATGAATGGAAACAAAAAAGTAGCCGCGTGCTATCAAGTTTATTCTACCGAAATCGTGCGCAAAAGCTAAGTACAGTTGTAAGTAGAGATTTGTACGGAGATACAATTAAGGGAAGTGTCTCTCGTATGGAACTATTTAACCGTTGTGCGTACGCTCATTTTGCGCAGCACGGTTTATCATTAAGAGAGCGTGATATTTTCAAACTGGATGCGCCAGATATCGGGGAGCTATTCCATGCAGCGCTGAAGAGAATTGCAGATAGGCTATTACGTGAAAATCGTACTTGGGCGGATTTATCAATAAAAGAGTGTGAGCACCTTTCTGCTGTAGTAATAGAAGAAATTGCACCGTTATTACAAAGACAAATTTTATTAAGTTCAAACCGTCATTTCTATTTAAAACAAAAACTACAACAAATCATATTCCGTACGTCAATCATTCTTCGTGAACATGCGAAGTCGAGCGGTTTCGTACCAGTTGATTTAGAAGTGCCGTTCGGTATGGGTGGGACAGGGTCGCTTCCGCCGATGGAGTTCTCATTACCAAATGGTGTGAAGATGGAAGTAGTTGGCCGTATTGACCGTGTTGATAAGGCGGAAGATGAAAACGGAACATTCTTACGTATTATTGACTATAAATCAAGTGCAAAAGCGTTAGACTTAACGGAAGTGTATTACGGATTAGCACTTCAAATGTTAACGTATTTAGATGTTGTTACTTCAAATGCACAGACGTGGATGAAAAAAGGCGGGACAGCATCACCAGCTGGTGTACTGTACTTCCATATTCATAACCCGATCGTTGAGGTGAAAGGTGACGCATCGGAAGCAGAAATTGAAAAGGAAATTTTAAAGAAATTCAAAATGAAAGGACTCGTACTAGGAGATGCTGATGTTGTTCGTTTAATGGATAACAAACTTTCAACAGGAAGCTCTGATATTATTTCTGCTGGTCTGAAAAAAGACGGTAGTTTTAGTGCGCGTTCTAGTATTGCCAGTGAACAAGAGTTTAACGTCCTACAAAAATACGTACACCATACGTTTGAAAATATCGGAAAAGACATTACAGAAGGCGTTATCGATATTGCTCCTTACAAAAAGGGAAATAAAGCGGCGTGTACCTTCTGTAACTTCAAATCTGTTTGTCAGTTCGATGAATCACTTGAAGATAATCAATTCCGTACGCTAAAAGATATGAAAGATAGTGAAGCGATGGAGAAAATTAGAGAGGAGGTTGGCGGAGAATGATAGAAAATTGGCCTAAAAAACCAGAAGGTAGTCAATGGACAGACGACCAGTGGAAGGCCGTTGTAGCGAACGGACGTGATATTTTAGTCGCAGCAGCAGCTGGATCAGGGAAAACAGCAGTATTAGTTGAACGTATTATTAAAAAGATTATAAATGAAGAAAATCCAGTCGATGTCGACCGCCTGCTCGTTGTAACATTTACGAATGCAGCGGCGCAAGAGATGAAAAACAGAATTGGGGAAGCGTTAGAAAAAGTATTAATTGATGAGCCGGGCTCTCAGCACGTAAGAAAGCAGCTGAGCCTATTAAATAAAGCTTCTATTTCAACGATTCATTCATTTTGTTTACAAGTCATTAGAGGATATTACTACATGCTTGATGTTGATCCTCGTTTCCGCATTGCGAATCAAACAGAAAACGAATTATTAAAAGAAGAAGTATTAGATGACATATTAGAAGAAGAGTATGGAATTGAAGATAATACGATATTCTTTGAACTTGTTGATCGTTATACGAGTGACCGTAGTGACGATGACTTACAACGTATGATTTTAGCGCTTCATACAGAATCAAGAGCACATCCAAATCCGGAAAAATGGCTTGATAAATTAGTAGAAGCATACGACGTGGAAGGAAAGACAATTGAAGATTTAGTGTACGCTTCTTATTTATTAGAAGATGTGAAATTCCAGCTTGAAACAGCGGAACAGCATATTCGTAAAGCAACTGAACTCGCAATGTTTCCAGACGGCCCAGCGCCTCGCGTTGAAACCCTGCAAGCAGATTTAGTTTTACTTGGAACGTTATCATCAGCTGCTCGTGAGTCGTGGACAAGTGTGTATGAAGCGATGCAAAACGTATCGTGGCAAACGTTAAAGCGTATTAAGAAAAGTGATTACAATGAAGATATTGTAAAACAAGTCGACTCTCTTCGTAATAAAGCGAAAGATGAAGTGAAGAAGTTACAAGAAGAGTTATTTAGCCGCAGACCAGAAAGTTTCTTACGAGATTTTCAAGATATGCATCCGGTATTAGAAAAACTCGTACAGCTTGTCAAAATATTTACAGAACGTTTCCAAGCGATGAAGCGAGATAAAGGCATGGTCGATTTCACAGATTTAGAGCATTTCTGTTTACAAATTTTAAGTGAACAAAGTGAAGATGGTGAAATGAAGCCGTCAGCAGTAGCGCTTCAATATCGTAATAAATTTGCTGAAGTATTAGTCGATGAATATCAAGATACGAATTTCGTGCAGGAATCGATTATTAAATTCGTAACGAAAGATTCTGAGAGTGAAGGAAACTTATTCATGGTTGGTGACGTGAAGCAGTCGATTTATCGTTTCCGACTAGCAGAACCAGGCTTATTCCTAGGAAAGTATAAACGCTTCACGCAAGAAGGATTAGGCGGCGGAATGAAGATTGACCTAGCGAAAAACTTCCGTAGTCGTCATGAAGTATTGGCAGGCACGAACTTCATCTTCAAACAAATTATGGGCGAAGAAGTTGGGGAAATCGATTACGATGCTGACGCTGAATTAAAGCTAGGTGCTAGCTATCCAGAAGGTGAAGATGTAGCTGCTGAACTACTATGCATTCAGCAAACGGAAGAAGAAGTAATAGACGGTGAAGAAGGCGCGGAAGTAGAAAAAGCGCAGCTTGAAGCCCGTCTTATGGCGCAGCGCATTAAAGCGATGGTTGATTCAGGCTATGAAGTGTATGATCGTAAAACTGATAGTATGCGCGCTGTACAATACCGCGACTTCGTTATTTTACTTCGCTCGATGCCGTGGGCGCCGCAAATTATGGAAGAGTTAAAGCTGCAAGGAATTCCAGTATACGCTGATCTTGCGACTGGTTATTTTGAAGCGACAGAAGTAAATATTATGATGAACGTCTTCCGTGTTATCGATAATCCGATGCAAGATATTCCGCTTGCGGCGGTGCTTCGTTCACCAATTGTTGGACTAAATGATGAAGAACTTGCGACGCTTCGTGCTCACGGAAAGAAAGGTTCGTTTTATGAAGTAATGAGCTCATTCTTAAAAGGAGCACCGCTTGAAGAAGAGCAAGAACTACATGATAAATTAGAATGGTTCTATAACTTACTGCAAGGATGGCGTGAATTCGCGCGCCAACAGTCTCTTTCTGATTTAATTTGGAAAGTGTACGGTGAAACAGGTTATTACGACTTTGTTGGTGGTTTACCTGCTGGAAAGCAAAGGCAAGCAAACCTGCGTGTACTATATGACCGCGCAAGACAATATGAAGCAACATCGTTTAGAGGATTATTCCGCTTCTTACGTTTTATTGAGCGTATTTTAGAACGCGGTGATGATATGGGAACGGCAAGAGCGCTTGGTGAACAAGAAGACGTCGTTCGCATTATGACGATTCATAAAAGTAAAGGGCTTGAGTTCCCAGTCGTATTTGTCGCTGGACTTGGTCGTCGTTTTAATACACAAGATTTAATGAAACGTTTCTTACTGCATAAAGACTTCGGTTTCGGTTCGCAATTTATCGATCCGCGTAAACGAATTAAATATACGACATTATCGCAACTTGCGATTAAGCGTAAAATGAAAATGGAATTAATCGCAGAAGAAATGCGCGTATTATACGTAGCGTTAACGCGTGCGAAAGAGAAGTTAATTTTAATTGGAACGGTTAAGGATGCAAATAAAGAAATGGAAAAATGGCTTGATGCGAGGGAGCATAGTGAATGGCTATTACCAGACCATATACGTGCCGGGGCGTCTTGTTATTTAGACTGGATTGCACCTTCATTATATAGACATCGTGATAGTGAAATGATTCTTGAATTAGGACAAGGAAGCGTTCCAGATGAAATTTATGGGTATGACACGAGCTGGAAAGTCGAAGTTGTTGACGGTAACACATTACTCGCGCCAGAACCGGTTCAAGAAGAGAAACAAGAATTGTTAGAAGCACTGCGTGAGAAAAAAGCTGTTCCCCTGCAAAGTGAACGAAAAGAAGAAGTGTACGATAGATTAATGTGGAAGTACGGATATGAGGAAGCGACATCTCACCGCGCGAAGCAATCTGTTACAGAAATAAAGAGAAATTATCAATCTGAAGAAGGTAGCGATAATGCCTTTATAAAAAAACTACGTGCGCCAATTAAAACACGCCCCCGTTTTATGGAGAAAAAAGGTTTAACGTACGCAGAGCGCGGAACAGCAGTACATGCTGTTATGCAGCATGTTGATTTGAGAAAGCCGATTACGGTTGAAGTTCTTCAAGAACAAATTGCTGGAATGGTAAATAAGGAATTATTAACATTCGAACAGGCGGAAGAAATAGCAATTGAAAAAGTGATTTCATTCTTTGACAGTGACCTAGGTAAAAGGGTATTAGCGGCGAAAAGTGTTGAGCGTGAAGTACCATTTACGATGATGCTTGCAGCAGAAGAAGCATATCAAGATTGGCAAGGTAAGAGCGGGGAATCAATCCTTGTCCAAGGGGTTATCGACTGCATGATTGAAGAGGAAGATGGTATTACGTTAATCGACTTTAAAACAGATACGATTGAAGGAAAGTTCCCAGGCGGATTTGATCAAGCGAAACCAATTTTAGAGGATCGATATAAAGTGCAGCTTTCGCTATATGCAAAAGCGCTCGAGAAAAGCTTACAACATTCTGTGAAAGAGAAATGTTTATACTTCTTTGATGGTAATCATGTTGTAAAAGTTGAGGAATAGAGGGGCTTGAAAATGGCAACGGAAAAAACGTTAAGAACTTGTGAAAAAGGACATGAGTACTATAAAAGTAGTGATTGTCCAACTTGCCCAACCTGTGAGAAAGAGAGAACGCCGAAGGAAGGTTTTCTCTCTCTTCTTTCAGCGCCAGCAAGAAGGGCATTAGAACATCATGGAATTCATACTGTAGAAGAACTCTCGAAGTATAGCGAGAAAGAAATTTTACAATTCCATGGTATGGGGCCGGCTTCTTTACCTAAATTGAGAACGGCTCTAAAGGGAAAAGGATTGTCATTTAAATAAAATTGTAATTCGTGTAGAAATAAGAAAAAGTAGGAGAATATCTCCTACTTTTTTTACGCTGTTCCGATCTGATCTTGATCGGCCACATCAGAATCGAACGTATTTGTTGCACTAACACCGTTAAAAGTATTCACGACAAATCCAACATTAGAAGCTCCGGATCCGTTATAAGCTTTCGTATTTTCTTTCGGAGATACGTTATAAAAATCCCCTAAATTGAAAGAACCATTACTGTTTTGCACGACAAGATTTCCGACGACAGAAGGCATACCATCCACCTACTTTTCTAAGCTTTGTAATTACTATATGAATTATTGTGCGGAAGGTTCATCCGTAATATATTGGCGAATTTGCATAATACGAGAGTTATTAAAAACATAATCAACATTTCCAATTTGAAAGCAACCCGAATTTAAAAGTGTTCGTAATTCAACGTCATTCACTTCGATAAAAGGACATTCATTTACAATGTTTAGTTTTACATCTGTCGTTCGTTTGGGGATTGTGATGTGTTCATCTGTAAAAATTTCAAATGCATCTAAGCGACCTTCGCCTTTTATATAACAAGGGATTTCTCTGTGGACGGCAAGAGCTCTACTTTTTAATTCCATTTGATTTGCATCTCCAACTTGAAATACGGCAGCAATCCCTAAAGAAATAATAGAAACATTTTGGACAACAGACACATGATGTAACATAATTTCTCAGTCTCCTTAACCTGGGGTAGGCGGGACATCTGTGATTAATGGTACAAATGGCCCCTCCGTAACAGTTTCGAATGGTGTATCAAGAATAGAAGATAGTATGAGGAAATTTGCATCCCCAATTAAAAAGAGTGCGGACGACGATACACCGTTCATTTTAATCTGTCCGACTTTGAACTCACGGTTTACAACGTTAAGGTTCATACATACTTACTCCTTTCGGAAATTGCCCGGTATGTGTTGAATAAAAGAGAGGAAGGCTTTGTCGATATCATGTTTCATTGCTTGAATAATGATATCTCGTAAATAATCTGGATCTGTTGAAATCCCTTCATGTGATTGCGCTTGTGATAAATAATAAGGAAGTCTATGCTCCATCTGTTTCTTTATGTCATCAACCATCATTTGTCGATACATTTCATCGAGCGGCGTTCTCTCTTCTTGTTCAAAATGGAGAATTCGATTATATGCTTCTTCATCTAAGTAACGATGCATTTCTTGAAGGATGCCTTGGTAAAAGTCTGGATTTGTGTCAGTTTCAGGATTGACTTTCAAAGTTTCTGTATCCACTTGAAAGTCTTCAATTTGCTGTCCTTTTGCTGAAAACGGATTTAAACCAATATTTAAAGTCCCATTTAAATTTTCAACTTTTAATTGATCGAATTTGTATTCCACTTTTCCTACAGAAGAGGAGGGGCGATTTTTTAATTCGTTAAGCTCTTCTTGGAGTTGGCGCACTTGATCTTCTAAATTTAGGATGGCTGCTTGTTGTGTTTGAAGAGCTTGCTGAAGTTGGTATAAGTAAGTATATATATCTTGATTCATTTGTGAAACCTCCTTTTCAATAGGGAGGGTAAATATATTCCTGCTATATATTTATGACAAGGATGTCTTAAGAAGAACTAGTTGATGGTTTAATAGAAATAATTTGTCCTTTCGCTTGTAATGGGCGAAGGGGCTCTGTAAATCCGCCAGTATTTGAGAATTTAGATAGAGCTTTAATACTTCCAGCAGTACCAATTTGGAATACAGAAGAGGTTGTAATGCTATCAATTTTAATGCTGTTAATGATGATGCTTTGATTTACATAAAAATTCAATACAATCGCCTCCTCTAAGTTGAACCAATTATCGCTTGATCAATTACGTCTGAGTCATTAACAGTCGTTGCACTTTGATAATTGTAAACAGAAACATTATCTCCAACATTAAAAGAGCCGGCCCCGGCGAAAGCACGTGAATAACTAATAGGCCTAATCGCAAATACATCTCCAATATGAAAAATACCACTTGATCCAATATTGACGATACGAATATGTCCGACCATAGCTGGCATACAAAACACCTTTCGTTTTTAAAGTTTTCTTTTCTACTATTGTATGGGCGTTTTCAATAAAATGTGTGTTTTTTTGAAATAAAAGAAGCACACACGTTATTGCGTGTGTGTATCGAGTGTTTGATTAGGGTGAAAATCCGTATGTACATGCCAAATTACATTTAAGAGCCTGTCCAGTTCTTGGCTACAATCCACTGTTTTTTGAGAAGTCATTCCGTAGCGTTCAGCAAAATAAATCATCTTTTCACGTTTTTTTTCAATCGCTTGCTCAAACATTGAAATCGGCTCCATCTCTAAATGAAATTTTTAGTATATATGTAGTACATATTATACAAAAACCCCATAAAAAAGAAATACCTTCGCTAAAAAAAGTAAAATTTCTACATTTTATGCCAATTGGTGATGGAGTAACGAATAGAATAGGAGAAGAATATTGTAAAAATTAGCGTGCATGAGAAGGTTTTTTTCTTACGGATGCGAATACAATTAAAAGGTATGAGTTTTAGGATGGAGAGTGGAAATATTGCGTTTGGTAACGGCGAAAAAAGATGAAAAGGTATTTGTAGGTATTGTGGATGAAGAGGAAGAAAAAGTATTACATGTAAGAGAAGCGCAAAGACAAAAAGGGGAAAAGGTTACGATTCCGATTACAATGTTAGAGTGTATTGAAAGAGGAACCGAATGTTTTGAAACAATATGTGATATTGTAAATTGGGCGAAGGAAAATGAAGGAGCAGCGTATTATCCGTTAACTGAGGTGAAAATATTAGCGCCAATTCCAAGGCCAAGGAAGAATATTCTTTGCGTCGGAAAAAATTATCGTGAGCACGCGATAGAAATGGGCGGCGCAGAATCAATTCCAGAAAATATAATGATCTTTACGAAAGCGCCAACGACAGTTATTGGAATGGATGAAAAAATTAATAGTCATCCCCACGCAACGAATGAATTAGACTATGAAGGCGAACTAGCTATCATCATCGGTAAGCGAGGGAAACAAATAAAAAAAGAAAAAGCGCTTGAGCATGTTTTTGGTTATACCATTATAAATGATATAACTGCTCGCGACATTCAAAGGAAGCATAAACAATTTTTCCTTGGAAAAAGTTTCGATACATTTTGTCCGATGGGACCGTATTTAATTCATAAATCAATGGTTAGTACGCCAAATGCGTTACACATTGAAACGGTAGTAAATGGGGAAGTAAGGCAAACTTCAAATACAAATAAAATGATTTTTTCAATAGAAGAAATTATTTCAACGATAAGTAAAGGAATGACATTAGAACCAGGAGATATTATCGCAACAGGAACGCCGGCTGGTGTCGGAAAAGGTTTCACACCACCGAAGTTTTTACATGCTGGTGATGAAGTGATTATTACAATAGAAGGAATTGGCACTTTGCGAAATGTAGTGAAATGAAAAAAGAGCTATCTTGTATAAAGATAGCTCTTTTCTATGGTCTCGGGTTATAGAGGTAATCGATAACGGCAAAAGTGTAAAGACCAATTAATGCAAGTGTACAAATACCAAATAATATAACCGCAAGTGCGCTTTTTTCTCGTCCAAATCCAATAATAGTAAGAATAACAGCAGTCCAAAATGATGCTTTCAGTAGTGTGAGTGTAGTAGGAGTTGAGTAATGAAGCCATGTTGTGGAAAGTATGAAACTAAAGAATGTAACTAAAATAAAAGCTGTAGCTAAATAGTTAATATGTTTACCATATCTTAATAGCATGTCGCACCTCCTTTATGATGATGAAATCCATAAAATTACAATTTTATTTTAATATAAATCAATATGAAAAGAAAGAGGTTGTCCTAACATGTAGGACAACCTCTCTATTATTACGATAATACAGCTTTAATTTTTTGGAACGCCCACTCTAAATCTTCTTCAGAGATTACTAGAGGTGGTGCGATACGAATTACATTTTCATGTGTTTCTTTACATAATAGCCCAGCTGCTTTTAGTTGTTCACAGTAAGGACGAGCTGGCTCGTTTAATTCGATACCGATGAATAAACCTTTACCGCGAACTTCAGTGATCATTGGGTTATCAATTTCTTTTAATTGCCCAACTAATTTTTCTCCTAATTGAAGAGAACGCTCTGTTAATTTTTCTTCTTCTAACACTTCAAGAGCTGCGATAGAAACAGCACATGCAAGTGGGTTACCACCGAATGTAGAACCGTGAGAACCCGGCTCGAATACTCCTAAAATGTCGCGGTTTGCTGCAACACAAGAGATTGGGAACACGCCGCCACCAAGTGCTTTACCAAGTATGTACATGTCAGGAGTTACACCGTCCCAGTCGCAAGCAAATACTTTACCAGTACGGCCTAAGCCTGTTTGGATTTCATCTGCTACGAATAAAACGTTTTCTTTTTTACATACTTCAAGAGCTTCTTTTAAGAAACCAGCTGGTGGGATGTTAATTCCTGCTTCACCTTGAATTGGCTCTAAAATGAATGCAGCTGTGTTTGGTGTAATAGCAGCTTTTAACGCCTCTAAATCACCGTAAGGAATTACGATAATGCCAGGAAGCATTGGACCGAATCCACGCTTGTACTCTTCGTTCGATGACATAGAAACAGCACCCATCGTACGGCCGTGGAAGTTATCTTCACAAACGATGATTTCAGCGCGATTTGCTTCTACCTTTTTCACGTCATAAGCCCAGCGGCGAGCTGTTTTAATTGCAGTTTCAACAGCTTCTGCACCTGTATTCATTGGAAGTACCATTTCTTTATTAGTTAGTTTCGCAACTTTTTCGTACCAAGGACCTAATTGATCGCTATGGAAAGCACGAGAAGTTAACGTAACACGATTAGCTTGGTCAATTAAAGCGTTAATAATTTTTGGGTGACGATGACCTTGGTTTACTGCAGAATATGCACTTAATAAGTCCATATAGCGGTTTCCTTCAGGATCTTCTACCCAAACACCTTCTGCTTTAGAAATAACGATTGGAAGTGGATGATAGTTATTTGCCCCGTATGTGTCTGTAAGTTCGATAATATCCTTAGTTTGAATCATGATTGTTCCCCCTTTTGTTATTACAAGAAGTTTGTAAATACTCTAAATATTATAGCATTTAAATGTAAAAAAGCGAAACATTTCCTGAAAATAAATGAACATGTTATCATATAGAATGAAAAAGTGTGAAAAGAGGAGGTAAGGGATACGATGGTACATATGCATATTACAGCATGGGCGTTAGGTTTAATTTTATTCTTCGTTGCGTATTCACTTTATTCAGCAGGAAGAAAAGGTAAAGGTGTACATATGGGGCTTCGCCTAATGTATATCATCATTATTGTGACAGGCGTTTGGTTATATCTAGGTCAAGATATAGTCGATAAGAGCTATCACATGTGGTACGGTCTAAAAATGCTAGCTGGTATATTGGTAATCGCTGGAATGGAAATGGTTCTTGTGAAAATGAGCAAAAACAAGGCAACGGGGGCATTCTGGGGATTATTTATTATCGCGCTTGTAGCGGTATTTTATCTAGGACTGAAATTACCGATTGGTTGGCACGTATTCTAATAAAGAAAATAAAACCACCTTATAATCTCAAATGTTTGGGAGATAAGGTGGTTTTTTATTTTATGTCGCATCGATATGCAACTCTTCTCCGTTTACTTTCGTAAAACGGAACATATTTTTATTTGACGTAGCGTGACGAACGAAATGGTGCTGCAATGTACAAATCATCTCTTCATTATCGAATAAAAGAATATTTACTCCTTCACATGTTTCCTCTTTCGGTAAGAAGGATAAATAATTATGGCAATACATGCAATCATATAAAGAGTAATGAAGTGATTGCAATGATTCGGTTAATAATGTAAAAACAGAATCAGGTAACTCTTCAAGCCATTCCCTATAGCTAAGAAGTAATTTCTTTCGGATTCGTATCATCTCACCATTTTGTAATTGGTGCTGTTCGTTAGCAATTTGTAATACATCTTGTTCATAGAAACGCGCTGGTAGCCAGTTATTGTTATATAAAACCTCAAAACCATCTTCGGCAATATCTTCTAATAAAAATGCTTCCTCATTTTCATCATCAAAGAATACCCATTCATTGTTTATATATTCTACATTACCGACTGTATGAGCGCGAGGCTGGTTATATAAAATATGTTTACGTTGTATCATACACGATTTCTCCTTTATGAAAAGTAGTTATTTCTGTTATAGACAGTTCGTGCATTCTTTATAACTAGACACATCTAGACATAGGTGGGCATACAATAAAACACGTTTTACTGAGTGAAAATGCTATTCCATATGTGGATAGCAGGTTATTGTCAAGTTTGTCATTTTTCGATCCACACTCTTAGGGTGGGGATTACTGCGCGTTTAGGAAAAGAAATAAGATGGAAGGATGATTTATATGTGCGGGATTACAGGATGGGTGGATTATAAACGCTCATTAGAAGGAGAAAGGGCTGTCGTTACGAAGATGGCTGAGACGTTAGCGAAGCGCGGCCCAGATGATAATAAAGTTTGGATTAAAGGGAATGTTGCATTTGGACATAAACGGTTAATCGTTGTTGACCCTGAGGGTGGGAAACAACCGATGACTTGTTTAAAGGATGAAATGAATTATGCCATTTGTTACAACGGCGAATTATATAATACAGAAGACATTCGAAAGGAACTACTAAGAAGAGGATATACGTTCAAAGGTCATTCGGATACGGAAGTACTATTGGCGTCGTATATTGAATGGAAAGAAGAATGTGTCGATCACTTAAACGGTATATATGCGTTTGCAGTATGGGATGAACAGAAAGAACAAGTGTTTATTGCGCGCGATCGATTAGGTGTAAAACCGCTATTTTATAAATATGATAGTGGACGATTGCTATTTGGTTCAGAGTTAAAAGCGATACTGGCTCATCCAGATGTGAAGGCAGAAGTAACGTTAGAAGGTTTATCAGAAGTATTTGGTCTCGGACCATCTAGAACACCTGGCCATGGTATTTATGCTGGTATAAAAGAATTGCGCCCGGGTCATGCATTAACATTTTCAAAGAACGGTTTATGTATATGGAGATATTGGAATGTGGAAAGTAAAAAACATGAAGATTCTTTTGAAGAAACAGTAGAGAAAACGCGCTTTTTATTACAAGATGCGATTACAAGGCAGCTCGTTTCTGACGTACCATTATGCACTTTTTTATCAGGCGGTGTAGATTCAAGCGCTATAACAGCAATTGCTGCGAAAGAATATGCAAGGTCAGGAAAAGGGCAATTACACACGTATTCTGTTGATTACGAAGATAATGACAAATACTTTAAAGCGAATGCATTTCAGCCAAATTCAGATGTACCATTTATTAATTTAATGACGGAGACGTTTCAAACAATCCATCATCGTTGCGTCATTTCGAATGAACAATTAGCGCAGTATTTAACAGAAGCAGTACTCGTTCGTGATTTGCCTGGTATGGCAGATATTGATTCATCATTATTATGGTTTTGTCGTGAAATTAAACAAGATTTTGTCGTCGGCTTATCTGGGGAATGTGCAGATGAAATATTTGGTGGTTATCCGTGGTTTTATAGAGAAGATGATTTACAATCAAGTGTATTTCCGTGGATGCGTTCTACAGAAGCACGTGAACAATTACTAAAGAAAGAATGGAGAAATAAATTAAATTTACAACAATATGTACAAAGGCGCTATGAGGAATCGATTCAAGAAGTTCCCATTTTAGAGGGAGAAAGCCCACTTGAAGCAAAGAGACGCCAATTATTTTATTTAAATATGGTATGGTTTATGACAACATTATTAGACAGAAAAGACCGCATGAGTATGGGAGCAAGCTTAGAAGTACGCGTTCCATTTGCTGATCACCGACTTGTCGAATATGCGTGGAATATTCCTTGGGAAATGAAAATGTATAAAAACCGCGAAAAAGGTCTATTGCGTAAAGCGTTAGAAGGATTACTTCCAAATGACATCTTATATAGAAAGAAGAGCCCATATCCAAAAACGCACAATCCGCACTACACGAAAGCAGTAACAGTATGGTTACAAGATTTATTAACAGAGAAAGGCTCGATTTTACACGAACTATTTGATAAAGAACAGCTGAGCGGATTAATTGAGTCAGGCGGCAGCGCATTTCAAACACCTTGGTTTGGTCAATTAATGACTGGGCCTCAGCTTTTAGCTCATTTAGCGCAAATTCATGTTTGGTTTAAAGAATACGGGGTAAATATTAAAGAATAGAAGAAAAGCGACTTACTTTTATGTAAGTCGCTTTTTATTAAATAAATTGTCATATAAAATTCAAAATCATATTAGAAATAATACTTATTTATAATAATTATCTTTACGTACTTATTATTATTTGTTATAATTGGAAACAAATGTTCTTGAAAAAGATTCTCATTTATCCCGCTTTAATGGGCAGTAAGACCCCCACCTCAAAATTCAGCGAAAGAAAAGAATTTAGGTGGGGGATCAACTGCCCATAAAAGTCCGATTGGTTCAACTAATAATCAGTGGGGGATGAAGAACCTCCCCACTGATTAAAGTTTCACTTTATAAAATTGAGGTGTTATATAGATGACAAAGAAAAAAATAGGTTTACTCGTAATGGCGTATGGAACGCCAGAATCATTAGATGATGTAGAAGCGTACTACACACATATTCGCCACGGGCGTAAACCTTCCGAAGAAGCACTACAAGATTTAATCGGGCGCTATAAAGCGATTGGCGGAATTTCACCACTTGCGAAAATTACGAAGGAGCAAGCGCATAAATTAACAGACTCAATGAATAATATGTTTACAGAGTATGAATTTAAATGTTACTTAGGCTTAAAACATACTGCTCCGTTTATAGAAGATGCAGTAGAAGAGATGAAACACGATGAAATTGAGCAGGCGATTAGTATCGTATTAGCGCCGCATTATTCTACCTTTAGCATTAAGGCATATAACGAGCGTGCAATTCGTCTCTCGGAGGAAATAGGTGGACCTGTTATTGAGCCGATTGAACAATGGTACGATGAACCGAAGTTTATTTCGTATTGGGCAGATCAAATAAAAGAAACATTTACAAAGATTGAAGGTAAAGAGAAAGCAGTCGTAATTTTTTCAGCACATAGTTTACCAGAAAGAATTATTGCAGCGGGGGACCCGTATGTGGAACAATTGCAGCATACAGCGGATTTAATTGCAGAGGCAGCGAATATTCAAAACTATACAATTGGTTGGCAAAGTGCTGGAAATACACCTGATCCATGGATCGGACCGGATGTGCAAGATTTAACGAGAGATTTATTTGAAGAGCATAGATATGAATCTTTCATTTATTGCCCAGTTGGCTTTGTGGCAGAGCATTTAGAAGTTTTATATGACAACGATTATGAGTGTAAAGTTGTAACGGATGAAATAGATGCTGCGTATTTTAGACCGAATATGCCAAATTCACAATCTATATTTATCGATTGTTTAACTGAAATTGTTTCCAAAAAAATGAAGAAAATAGTTGACAATAACTTAGTTTTGAATAATAATTAGTTTATAATAATTTTAAATAAATAATAATTACTATGAAAGAAAGAGGAGGATCCCCCTAGATGAATCCAAATAATCGCTTAACAACAAACCAAGGTGCTCCGGTTGGAGATAACCAAAATTCTCGTACAGCTGGTCGCCGTGGACCGGTATTATTAGAAGACTATCATTTAGTAGAAAAACTAGCTCACTTTGATCGTGAACGTATTCCAGAGCGTGTCGTGCACGCACGTGGTGCAGGTGCTCACGGTGTATTCGTTACGAAAAATAGCATGAAGCAATATACGAAAGCAGCATTTTTACAAAATGAAGGAACTGAAACGCCTGTATTTGTTCGTTTCTCAACGGTTATTCATGGTCAAGGTTCTCCAGAAACAGCTCGTGACCCACGTGGGTTCGCTGTCAAATTTTATACAGAAGAAGGAAATTACGATATCGTAGGTAACCATTTACCGGTCTTCTTCATTCGTGATGCAATTAAATTCCCTGATATGGTGCATTCTTTAAAACCAGCACCTGATACAAATATTCAAACACCAGATCGTTACTGGGATTTCATGACGTTAAGTCCAGAATCTACACATATGATGACATGGGTATTTTCTGATTACGGTACACCGGCAAGCTATCGTGAAATGGAAGGTTTCGGTGTACATTCATTTAAATGGATTAATGCAGAAGGTAAAATCGTCTACATTAAATATCACTGGAAGCCACAGCAAGGTGTACGTAACTTAAGTGCAAAAGAGGTGCAAGAAGTACAAGGAAAAGACTTCAACCATGCAACTCGTGACTTGTTCGATGCAATCGAAAAAGGAAATTATCCGAAGTGGGATTTACACGTACAAGTGATGCAACTAGAAGAAACAGATTCTTTAGATTTCGATCCGTTAGATCCAACGAAAGTTTGGCCAGAAGATCGTTTCCCATTAATGGAAGTAGGGACAATGACGTTAAATCGTAACCCGAAAAACTTCTTTGCGGAAGTAGAACAAGTGGCGTTCTCTCCAAGTGCAACTGTAAATGGTATTGAACCATCTGAAGATAAATTATTACAAGGTCGTTTATTCTCTTATCCAGATACACAGCGTTATCGCCTTGGTGCAAACTACTTACAAATTCCTGTAAACTGCCCATATGCAGCTGTTCATAACCAACAACGTGATGGTGCGATGCAAATCAATCAAAACCCATCTACAATCAACTACGAACCGAGCCGTCATACTGAAAATCCAGTTGAAGACCCAGCTTATCGCGATTCAACTATGAAAGTAGAAGGCTATGTATCTCGTGAGAAAATTGACAAACCAAATGACTTCAAACAAGCGGGTGAGCGTTACCGTTCATTCTCTAAAGAAGAGCAAGACAACTTAATTGCAAACTTAACAAATGACTTAAAAGACGTAAATGAACGCACGAAATTACTAGCTGTTTGTAACTTCTTCCGCGCAGATCAAGAGTACGGTATGCGTTTAGCGCAATCGTTAAATGTTGATATTACACAATATGTAGGAAATGCTCCGAAATAAATAGGAAAAGACGACTGTTATGAAACGGTCGTCTTTTTTGTTTATGTAAAGTTACGCGCGGGTATTCTTCAGTTTCGTTATGTCGGAATTTGTTGGTAAATCGATATCCTGTGTCGAAACGTCGATATATTGAAATAATCGCTGATATATTTGAAAAATCGTCGATATATCCGAAAAATCGCTGATATATTCACGGAAATACCAATCGGGGTATATTGCCAACGAGTACAAAAAAGAGATGCAATCTACCATCAATAGATTGCATCTCTTTTTTTAGTTCACTCGCTCTGTATGCTCATAAGCTTTCTCCCCGTGCATCGAAATATCAAGTCCCATATGTTCTTCGTGCTCATCTACCCGAACAGGGAGGAAGAAGTTAATAACTTTAATAATGGCGTACGTCATTATAATTGTGAATGCATATGTTGCGCCAATTGCTACAAGTTGTTTAAGTAGTAAAGTAGCGTTTCCATAAAATAATCCATTGGCGCCATCGCCGTTTACAGCGGTAGTTGCAAATAGTCCTGTCGCAATACCGCCCCAAGTTCCGCCGATGCCATGGCATCCAAATGCATCGAGTGTATCATCGTATCCGAATTTCGTTTTTAAGAAGAAGACAGCGCCGAAGCATAATACGCCGCCAATTGCTCCGATAAGAAGAGCGGAGAAAGATGTAACGAAACCGCAAGCTGGTGTAATAGCGACTAAACCGGAAACAACTCCGCAAGCAGCCCCCATCGCAGTCGGTTTTGATTGGAAGAACCACTCTGAAAGCATCCAAGTTAATGCTGAGGCAGCAGCGGCTATATTTGTATTAATAAATGCAGTTAAAGCTACGTCGTTTAAAGATAATGCGCTTCCGACGTTAAAACCGAACCAGCCGAACCACAGTAAGCCTGCACCTAACATCGTAAATGGCAAATGATGAGGAGACGAACCGTTTATGTTTTTTCGTTTTCCGAGGAAAATAGCTAATACAAGGCCAGCAACACCAGATGTGATATGAACAACATTACCACCAGCGAAGTCTAACGCGCCAAGTTCTCTTAGCCATCCGCCAACACCCCATACCCAATGAGCGACAGGATTGTAAACGATCGTTGTCCATAGAAGGATAAAAATAAGGAAAGCTGAAAATCGCATTCTTTCGGCGAATGCACCTGAAATTAAAGCTGGAGTTAAAATGGCGAACATGAGTTGAAACATCATGAATAAATTGTGAGGAATAGTAGATGAGTAGTCTGGATTTGGTGCGTAGGTAACTCCGTTTAAACCGAACCAATCGAGTGTACCGATAAGTCCGTGCCAATCTGGTCCAAATGATAAAGAATAACCAATTACAATCCACTGAATCGAAACGATAGCCATTGCGCTATAACTATGCATTGTCGTACTGAGTACGTTTTTACTGCGAACCATGCCCCCGTAAAAAAGTGCCAATCCTGGTGTCATTAACATGACCATTACTGTCGTTACAAACATAAAAACCGTATCTCCCGTATTCATTCTCTCTCCTCCTATGATGTTAGAAAAAATAACATCTAATTGTTATGTTTCATATCATATTCGAAATAAAAATAAAAATCAACTAAAAATTCAGAAAATTTTATACCTCATGTTAGAAAATCTGACATGAGGTATTTTAAGGGAGAAGAAATCAACGTATGCGATTCGTTTGAATAATTGGTATAATATTCTTACAATTAAAAAGTATGGGGGATGCGTGTGGGAAAAATACGGACTAGGAAACTATTCATTTGTTTTTGTTTAGCTGTTGTTTTGTTTGTACCAATACATACGTTTGCAGACGAAAAAAGAGAGTGGCGAGACGAAGTTATATATTCGATTATGATTGACCGCTTCAATAATGGAGAACCGAAAAATGACAAACAGTTAGAAGTTGGTAATTTAGAAGGATATCAGGGCGGAGATATAAGAGGAATTATAAAAAGACTGGATTACATAAAAGAAATGGGCTTTACCGCTGTTATGCTTTCGCCGCTTTTTGAAAGTGGAAAGTACGATGGATTAGACGTGCGAAATTTTCAAAAGGTAAATGAACATTTCGGTACAGAAAATGATGTGAAAGAACTTGTACAAGAAGCTCACGCAAAAGGGATGAAAGTTATATTCCAATTTCCGCTTGGAGAAAACGAACAACAAGTTATCGACTCGATGAGATGGTGGATTAAAGAAGTCGATTTAGATGGAAGTTATGTAATACATAGTGAAAAAAAGTCACGTTCTTTCTGGGATGACGTGCAAAAAGATATGCAAGTGATAAAGAAAGATTTTCGTATTGTGACAAAAGAAAATAGTGAATATAACGAAAAAATAGTAGAATCATTTTCCAAAGTGGATGTATCGGCGAAACCTTTATATGATGTGAGTAAAAAAGCCGGGGAATCTGTTGTATTTTTAGATAATCAAGATACAAAAAGATTTGCCCGTATTGCAAAAGAGAATATGAATTATCCACCATCTCGTTTGAAACTAGCTCTTACATATTTATTAACATCACCAGGTATTCCAAATTTTTATTATGGGACTGAAATTGCATTAGATGGAGGGGATACGCCAGATAATAGACGATTAATGGATTTCAAATCAGATGAAAAGTTTATGCAGCACATAACGAAACTTGGTGAGCTTAGACAAGCGAGGCTATCTCTAAGGCGCGGTACGTTTGAGCTTTTATATGATAAAGATGGAATGAGTATACTGAAACGAAAGTATAAAGATGAAGTAACATTAGTAGCAATTAATAATACGAAAAAAACACAAAAAGTTGCGTTACCTGTAAGTGCGATTGGCGAAAAACAAGAGTTAAGAGGATTGTTGGAAGATGAAATTATAAGAGGAGAAAACGGAAAGTTTTATCTCGTTTTAAAGCGAGAAGAATCAAATGTGTATAAAGTCAGCGGAGAAACAGGTGTGAATTGGTTATTTATCTCCTTAATAGTCGGTGTGAATGTATTATTTATTGTGTTTTTAATTGTGGTTAAAAAGAAGCGTAGATAAGGGTATAATTTAAATAAAAAGAAAAACATCCTCTGCACAGAGGATGTTTTTCTTTTTAGCGGTAGTTAATAAATTGTACGTCGATTGGTAAGTCAGCGCTGCGAACTGCTGCGATAACTGCTTGTAAGTCATCACGACTTTTCGCTGTAACACGTACTTGATCATCTTGTACTTGTGTTTTTACTTTTAATTTCATTTCTTTAATGATGTTGTTAATTTTCTTCGCGTTGTCTTTATCGATACCTTGTTGAAGTGTTGCGCGTTGGCGAACAGTGTTACCAGTAGCAGCCTCAACTTTTCCGTAATCTAAGTTCTTAATTGGAACGTTACGTTTTACAAGTTTAGAAATAAGAACGTCTTTTACTTGCTCTAATTTGAACTCGTCGTCAGAAGTTAAAACAAGTACTTCTTTTTCAAGTTTAATATCACTTTTACTTCCTTTAAAGTCATATCGGTTTTGGATTTCCTTTAATGCAATGTTAATTGCGTTTGTTACTTCAGGTAATTCTACTTTCGAAACGATGTCAAAAGAACTATCTTTTGCCATAGTTAGCACCTCCAAATAAATTTCTAATCTTTTATGTACTGTACATACTAAAGTATAGCTGAAAACGAGCCTAGACTTAAGTGTTTTCATACTTATATTTATGTAACCTCATTTTATTATAGTGAATTTTGGGCAGTTGGACAAATAAAGGAAAAATCGTGTTATAATTAACTTTTGTTTGGAATGATAAAAAAGATAATTTTATATATATAGAAGGGAATTAAAAAATATGTATTTGCAAATAGGATCGATTGAACAGGTAACTGTTTTACGCGAAACGGAAATCGGATATATGGTTGGGAATGAAGAAGAAGAAATCTTCCTACATAAAAACGAATTAGCTGGAGAAATTGAAGAAGGCGATACGATTGATGTATTCTTATACCTTGATCACCAAAATCGTATTTCAGCGACAATGAAGGAGCCAATCATTACAACATATGATTGGAACTGGGTAAAGGTTGTAGAGGTTATTCCTAGTTTAGGTGTGTTTGTTGATATTGGTGTATCAAAAGATATACTAATTCCAGCTGATGAGTTCCCGATTTATATGCCAGTATGGCCAGAAGTAGGCGACGAATTATATTGTACGTTAAAATTAACGAATCGTGACCGTCTTATCGCTCTTCCAGCAAGAGACAGCGATATGCAAGAAATTATCGTAGATGCGACGCCATCTATGCGTAATAAAAACGTAAATGGACGTGTGTATCGTTCACTTCAAGTTGGTTCATTCATACTAACTGATGAGCATTTCCGTGCTTTCTTACACCATACGGAAAGAAAAGAACAAGTCCGTATTGGTGAGCGCGTAACGGGTCGTATTATCGACGTAAAAGATGACGGTACAATTAATATTTCACTTCTTCCTCGTAAAGAAGAGGGAATGGAAGATGATGCAGCAGTAATTTATGCATATATGGAAGAACGAGGCGGAGCAATGCCGTTTTGGGATAAGAGCTACCCGGAAGATATTAAAGAACGTTTCAATATGAGTAAAGCTGCATTTAAGCGTGCGCTTGGTAAGTTGATGAAAGAAGAAAAGATTTACCAAGAAGAAGGTTGGACTTACTTTAAGAAGTAAATTAAATAAAAAGCACCACCATATATTTTTAAAATATATGGTGGTGCTTTTTTAATTTTCTTGCTCATGCGCAAGGGTAAATGTATCTTTCAACTCACTATCGTTTATTTTAATATTTGCTTTTTTTAATTCATCGTGTAATAGTTTTTGACTGAATGCAGGATCAGCCATACGTTCCGCTTCTAAGTTTTTGCGGATGGAGTCTTTCACTTCATCATAGGGCTTTAAAGCTTTTTTGTCAGTTAATTTAATAATATGATAACCGTTCGGTGATTTAACGGGATTGCTAATTTGCCCGACTTTTAGTTTATAGGCAGCTGTTTCAAATTCAGGTGTCATTGTACCGGAATTGAAGTATCCGAGGTCTCCGCCTTTCTCTTTTGATAGTAAATCTTGCGAATCTTGTTTTGCTAATTCTTCAAATGAAGCACCAGCATCTAATTTTTTCTTTATTTCTTTCGCTTCATTTTCGTCACTTACTAAAATATGACTCGCTTTAATTTCTGGTTTATAGTGGTCTTTCACGTCTTTTTCTGTAACACTTTTCTTAATCGCTTCATTCATAGCAAGTTTGAACTTAATTTGATTTTTGAAATCAGCTTCATCTTTCAAACGATTGTTTTCTAGTATTGCTGTGAATTGATCACCGTATTGCTTTTTCGCTTTTTGTACTTCTTTATCTACATCATCGTCAGATACTTTATATTTTTTTGTGATAACATCTTGTGCCATCATTTCGTATAGCATGTCTTTTCCGTAACGATCTTTCAACTGCTTTTCGAAGTCGCTCTTCGTAATGGTTGAGTCTGTTGCTGTAGCGACTGTAGCTGAGCTATTTTTTTGTCCGCAAGCAGATAGCATTAATATACTTATTAGTGCAGTAATAATGAAAATATGTTTCCCTCTCATGCCAACACCTCATCCGAATATGTTATCGCTATTGTAGAATATAGAAGTGAACATGAAGTGAATTTTTAATGTTTTTTCCTGTAAAATGTAAAAAAAGTACACCAACAATATTGCTGGTGTACGATGGAATCAAAGGTGATCGGTCTTTTTGGAATAGGCACGCTTGCCTTGCTCTATATTCTTTTGTTCTTGTTCATTTTTTTGTGCGCGTTTTGCATTATTATCGCGTGCTTTTTTGTCGTTATCACTAGTATGTGGCATATGTATCAACTCCATTTCTAAACGTTGTACGTTTATCATTTCCTTTTTCGTAAAGACTATGTATAGCAGTGCATTCATGAAAAATAAGGGTGGATTAGAAATGGATTTGAAGTTAAATTATACCGAACTCATAAAGAAGTTAATTGTTGTAATTATTGCGGGTTTATTAAATGCGGTTGGGATGAATTTATTTTTAACACCAGCAAAAGTGTACGCGAGTGGTTTTGCCGGATTATCTCAATTGTTATCACAAATATTAGGTGATTTTTTATCTATTCACATATCTACGGGAGTGTTATTTAGCTTATTTAATATTCCTGTCGTTATTTTGGCGTGGAAAAAGGTTGGGAAGGCTTTTACGTTTTTTAGTTTTCTGTGCGTTATATTTATGACGTTGTTTTTAGAAATTATCCCAGTTCGAGCAGTTTCGAATGATATCATATTAAATGCAATTTTTGGTGGGATTATTTCAGCGATTGGAGTAGGAATTGCGTTGAAGTGGGGGGCTTCTACAGGTGGCTTAGATATTATCGCTATGATTTTATCTAAGATAAAAGATAAGCCTGTCGGCACGTATTTTTTCTTTTTTAATGCCATTATTATTATCGCTGCTGGCTATGTGTATGGATGGGAGAAAGCGTTATATACTTTGTTGACTTTGTATGTGTCAACGAGAATTATCGATGGGATTCATACCCGTCATGTAAAGATTACAGCGTTAATTGTTACGAAGAATGGGGCGGAAGTACGGAAGGCGATTCACTCTCGTTTAGTGAGAGGGATTACAACTATACCAGCAACAGGTGCATATACAAATGAAAATAAAGAAATGTTGATGATGGTTATTACTCGTTACGAGCTATATGAATTGGAGAGAATTATTAAACAAGTGGACCCGGGTGCATTTACAAACGTGTTGCAAACGGTTGGGGTGTTTGGATTGTTTCGAAAAGGTTAAAGAGGACCAAAGCTGGTCCTCTTTTTTAATGTAAATTCGTAATGTTTTGCAGTTGCTCCTGCATTTCACGCAGCTGAACTTTTTCAGCTGTTGAAGAGTTTGCATAAGCAGAGTGCAAAGCATTTTTTGCTCTATATACGAGATCTTGTTGCTCGGCACCGCTTGAACAAGATACGGCATTTGCAACAGCATCTCTAGCTTGTTGGAATAGTAAGTTCCCCATTTAAACCCCTCCAAAAGAAGAGTTACTTCTCGCTTTTTCTGCCTCAGCTAATGTACCGCGGTACGGGAATCTTGCATCATGCTTCATAACAGCATCGGCTCCTTGTTGGATAAAACGTTTTGATTTGTTCTTTTTACCCATTCGAAAAACCCCCTTTATTTAGCTGAAAACAATCGACGCGCTGACTTTTGCGTCTAATAATAGTATGGGCGTTTGGCGAGAAACTATAAGCAGGGAATTTTTAGCTTACAATCCAAGAACCTCTTCTAAATATAGTGCGATACCATCTTCTTCGTTCGTTAACGTCGTATGATTTGCGAGTGATTTTAATTCAGGAATCGCATTACCCATTGCGATTCCGTGACCAGCGAACTCAATCATTTCAAAGTCGTTATCTTCATCACCGAAAGCGATAATTCGTTCTTGTGGGATGTTGTAATGACTAGAAATTTTTTGTAATCCGACCGCTTTATTTAACCCGCTTTTTACAATTTCAATAATCGGCCAAGGTGCGCCCCATTTTCTATGGTCGATTACTTCAGCGTGCATATCAGTTAAATGTTGACGAATAGCACTAGAATGCTCATCATGTGCGTCAATTAATAAGCAAGTCGGATGATCGTTTAAAATATTTAATAAATCTCCTGTGAAAATCTTTGGAGAACCGAATTCGAAAATATGTTTTTTATCTTCATCAATTTCGCGAACATATACATCGTCCATTACTTCAGCGTATATATTTTTCACGCCAAAATCAAAGCAAGCTCGGACAATTTCTTGCGCTGTTGCTAGCTCAAGAGGAGAGTGATGTGTTCCCCACTTTGAATCAAGAGGATGATGTACGTAAGCGCCATTAAAGTTCACGATTGGTGTATTAAGACCAAGTTCTTTATAGTAATCATAACTAGCACGGAATGGACGGCCTGTTGAAATAACAACAATATGTCCTTGTTCTTTTGCTTTTGCAATTGTATTCTTTGTTCGAGTGGAAATTATTTTGTTGTCTGTTAATAAAGTACCGTCTAAGTCTAATGCGATTAAATGTTGTTTGTTCATAATTTCACCTCTTATAATAATTTTTTTGTTTCTATCTGTATTTCCGTTTTTAATATGCAGAAATAAGAGGTTAGACTGGGTGAGACCACCAAAGATGGGAATTTCACTATATATCCATCTTACGTCGCAAAGTGCTGCGGTGTCTACTATTTCTCGTTGGAAAATAAGAAAAGTCAACATCTTTTTAGAAAGTTCAAACAATGTTTCTTTCATTATGTACAAATTGTGAAAAGGGTTACATTGCTTATGTGTTGAGACTTATAATGAACATGTAATCTTCTCGTATATGTTTGACTCTCCTTTGAAACTGGCCTATAGTAGGTTGGTTTCTTTTTTTTCGACAAATAAGAAAGAAATCCCTGCTTTAAGCTTGTGTCATTCATGTATATGTACAAGAACGAAATGTAGTACTTGTTTCCTAAACATGACAGAAAAGCTTTCTTTTAAAATGGATATACTAATGAGGCAAGACGTCATGGAAGGAGAATGGAAATGGGACAAAATCGCAGGTTTCGTTCGGGACAAAAAGCGCCAAATGATGGCATTTACGTAGAAATTGGTGAAACGGGAAGTATGGTAAAAGACCCGCAAATGGTGAAACTAACTGCTGGTGACAAGTTTCCAGATAACACGAATCATAACCGTCAGTGGACGTATAAAAGAAAACCGTAACAGGAGCCGCAATCGTTATTGCGGCTTTTTTGTTATTACATATCGTAATTTCATTTACCGTACTTTTTAAGTAACGTAATGAATTTTCCCTTTTTCTTTTTCAAATAATAAGTTTGAAAATACATAAGCAAAATTATTGTATAAAAAAGTCAGTTGGCGTATAATCAAATCAAAGGTCAAAGAAAGTCAAACTTTTGGAGGGCTGTAAAGATGGACTTAAATCAAATGACAACAAAAACACAAGAGGCGATTATGAGTGCCCAATCTTTAGCGGTATCTCATCATCATCAAGAAGTAGATACTATTCATCTCTTGTTTACATTATTAGAAGAGCAAGATGGGTTAGCAGTACGTATTTTTCAAAAAATGAATGTCGATATAGAAGCGTTAAAGCAAGGCGCTGAAAGTTTAATTAAGAAAAAACCTTCTGTAACGGGAAGCGGTGTAGAAGCAGGCAAATTATATATAACAGGTGCTCTGCAGCAACTACTTGTAAGAGCGGGAAAAGAAGCAGAAAAATTGCAAGATGACTACATTTCAGTCGAACATGTATTGCTTGCTTTTACTGAAGAAAAAGGCGATATAAGCCAATTATTCACAAGATTTCATATTACAAAAGATAACTTATTACAGTCTTTAATGACAGTTCGGGGGAATCAAAGAGTGACTAGTCAAAATCCAGAAGCAACTTATGAAGCGTTAGAGAAATATGGCCGTGATTTAGTGGCGGAAGTAAGAGCAGGGAAAATTGACCCTGTTATCGGGCGCGATAGTGAAATTCGCCGCGTAATACGCATTCTTTCACGTAAAACGAAAAACAACCCGGTTTTAATTGGGGAGCCAGGTGTTGGTAAAACAGCAATCGTTGAAGGATTAGCGCAGCGTATTGTGAAAAAGGACGTACCAGAAGGATTAAAAGATAGAACAATTTTTGCGTTAGATATGAGTGCGCTTGTAGCTGGAGCGAAATTCCGTGGTGAATTTGAAGAACGACTGCAAGCTGTATTAAATGAAATTAAAAAGAGTGAAGGACGCATTTTATTATTCATTGATGAACTTCATACAATCGTTGGGGCTGGTAAAACAGAAGGTGCGATGGATGCAGGGAATATGTTAAAACCGATGCTTGCTCGCGGTGAATTGCATTGTATCGGGGCGACAACGTTAGATGAATATCGCAAATATATTGAGAAGGATCCAGCGCTTGAAAGACGTTTCCAACAAGTATTAGCAGAAGAACCAACTGTTGAAGATACAATTTCCATTTTACGTGGATTAAAAGAGCGTTTTGAAATTTATCACGGTGTAAATATTCATGACCGTGCGATTGTAGCAGCGTCTGTTTTATCAGATCGATATATTTCAGATCGTTTCTTACCAGATAAAGCGATTGATCTTGTTGACGAGGCGTGCGCAACAATTCGTACAGAGATTGATTCTATGCCAACAGAATTAGATGAAGTAACGCGCCGCATTATGCAGTTGGAAATTGAAGAGGCGGCTCTTGGAAAAGAGAAGGACTTTGGTAGCCAAGAACGTCTAAAAACATTGCAACGTGAATTATCTGATTTGAAAGAAGTTGCAAGTGGTATGAGAGCGAAATGGGAGAAAGAAAAAGAAGATATTCACAGAGTCCGTGACTTACGTGAACATTTAGAGCGTCTGCGCCGTGAATTAGAAGAAGCAGAAGGCAATTACGATTTAAATAGAGCAGCCGAACTTCGCCACGGGAAAATCCCTGCAATTGAAAAAGAGTTAAAAGAAGCAGAAGAAATGGGCACAAATAATAAGCAAGAAAATCGTTTATTACGTGAGGAAGTAAGTGAAGAAGAGATTGCTGATATTGTTTCACGCTGGACTGGTATTCCTGTCGCAAAACTCGTTGAAGGTGAACGTGAGAAATTATTACGATTAGAGCAAATTTTATCAGAGCGTGTCATTGGACAAGAGGAAGCGGTAAGCTTAGTATCAGATGCAGTTCTTCGTGCGCGGGCTGGTATTAAAGACCCGAACCGCCCGATTGGTTCTTTCATTTTCCTAGGACCAACTGGTGTTGGTAAAACAGAACTTGCAAAAACGTTAGCACAGTCTTTATTTGATAGTGAAGAGCAAATGATTCGTATCGACATGTCTGAGTATATGGAGAAACATGCTGTGTCACGCTTAATTGGTGCACCTCCAGGATATGTTGGATATGAAGAGGGCGGTCAATTAACGGAAGCAGTAAGACGTAAACCGTATTCCGTTATTTTGTTAGACGAAATCGAAAAAGCGCATCCAGAAGTATTCAACATTTTATTACAAATGTTAGATGATGGGCGCATTACAGATTCGCAAGGACGTACAGTAGACTTTAAAAACACGGTTATTATTATGACTTCAAATATTGGATCTGCTCATTTATTAGATGGATTAGAAGCAGATGGCTCCATTAAAGAGGAATCAAGAGAACTTGTCATGGGACAATTAAGAGGACATTTCCGACCAGAGTTTTTAAATCGTGTCGATGAAATTATTTTATTCAAGCCTCTTACAACGAATGAAATTAAAGGTATTGTTGATAAGATTGTAAAAGAATTACAAGGTCGTTTAGCTGACCGTCATATTACGGTAGAATTAACAGACGCAGCGAAAGAATTTGTTGTAGAAGCTGGATTTGATCCGATGTACGGAGCTCGTCCGTTAAAACGATATGTGCAGCGTCAAGTTGAGACGAAATTAGCGAGAGAATTAATTGCAGGAACGATCACTGACAATAGCCATGTAGTGGTTGATGTAGAAAATAACGAATTAGTCGTTCATGTGAAATAAAAAAAGAGTTCGGATAAAATCCGGACTCTTTTTTTAGTGTTGTTCTACTGGCTCGTTTGGAATTGCAGCTGAAATTGCTAGTACTAGTACCGCAAGAACAACTGAGAAAATAGACGCTTGGTTAAAATCGTATGCACCGCCAGTCATAGAGCCGATTACGTAGCTCATCATATGTACAAGCAAGAACGACCAAATTAATGCCCAAATGAAACGCATATTTTACACCTCTATTCGTTCAATCTGTCCTTATTGTAACACAATTGAAAAAAGAATATAGAAAAATATTTGTAGATTTTTCAACGCAAATTTGCATTCCGTTCATACATTATAAAAGAGTACTTTTATACGTTTAGAAAATAAGGCGGGGGAAAAATGAGTATTACGGAACGTTTTTTTTACTTAGAAAAAGAACCATGCGTCATTTATTTACCAGAGAAGCCAAATGGATTTTCTGTCATGCTTCTTGGGGATTACAACTATTTTATTGAGAATGGTACAAGTTTATGGACACAGCATGCGGGTAGATCGTATTTTTTACATGGCCTTATTGAGGAAGGCTACACGGTCTTTTCTTCCAATTTATACGGAAGACACTGGGGAAACGACCAATCTGTTCGACTAGCAAAACGTTTATATGACGTTGTTTTGAGAAAAGAGACATTGAATGCGAAAATGCACATTATGGCAGATGGTATGGGGGCACTTGTAGCACTTGAAATGATGAGCAAATACCCAGAATGTATACGTTCTGTCATTATGTTAAATCCGTGTTTAGATTTACCAGAATATGTGGAGTTTGAGAAAGAGCATAAGTTTTTTTATAAAAGATTAGTGAAGGAATTAAGTTTGGCGTATGATTGCAAAGAAAAAGAATTAGAATCAAAAATAAATAAGAAATCATTTACGCTGCTTCCGTCTTGTGTACCTGTTAAAGTTTTCGTATCAACACAAGAAAAAAGAGGAAGAAAACAGCTGTTACGTAAATATGAGAAAATGAGGCAATTCAATCAATGCGATACTTCTGTCTTATTCCATCTGCAAGATGTGAAATATAAAATGGTTAGGCAAACGACTGATTTCTTTAAAAAATATGAAGAAGAATTGTGATGCTCCCATATACATAAATGAGGAGCTATTTGTTTCAAGGAGAAAGGGTTGGTGGTATGGAACGCGTGCTAATTATAGGTGCACTTACGTTTGTAGGTTATCACCTTGTGAATAAAATGATTACAGAAGAAGTAGAAGTATATGGCCTTGATTTTGATGAATTTGATAGTATGACAAAAATTAATGAAGAGAAGTTATTGTTAATTGGGCGAAATGCGTTATTTACGTATTATTCGATAAGAGATGAAGACGGATGGAGATCCGTAGAGGAAGAGAAATTTGATGCCGTTTACTTTTGTCTGTATGAACCTAACCAACAAAGTGGCTTTCGAAATGAAAGAGTTATATTACAGTATTTAAAGCGAATTATAAGACTGTGTGAAGAACATAAAGTAAAGTTAAATCTAATTTCTTCTATTGAAGTAGGAAACGCAGATGAGTCCGCAAATAAACGTTTATTTGCGAAAGTGGAAGAAGGATTGAAAAAAGGAGAGGTACAATATAGTGTATTTCGAGTTCCTACATTATATGGGCCATGGCAACCATCTTTTATGATGTATCATCAGCTCATTTTATCAGAACTGGGTGAGAAAGAGTGCCATTATGACAGCGAGGAAAACGGAAGTGATCTACTGTACGTTGAAGATGTATGTGAATACTTATGGGAAAATGGAATGAACGAGGAGCATCTCGGTATATATAATTTACTTAGTGGTAAAAAATCATTATGGAAAAAAGGTATGAACCTTTTACGTGCAGAGGGTAAAGTGAATAAAGAGAATGCGGAAGAAAGAGATGGAGCGGCCGAGGATATTTCGATAAAAAGAAATACCCCGTTAGAATACGGTTTAAATAAACAATTGGCACATATGAAAAAATATAAAGAGTTATACGAAGGATAGCGAGCGTGTTACACTATGTATGTGAAAGTTTTAATGGAGAGGAAGAACGTAATATGAATGAGAAAAGCATGCAATTTTTACAAATCGCAATGAAGCATTTACCAGAAGCAAAGGCCATTTTAGATGATAATGGAATTGCGCTTGATATGGAGAAAGCTCAACCAGTATTAGAGTTATTGATGAAAGTTATGAACGAAGCATATGAGCTTGGGAAAGCAGATCAAGAATAAAAAGCATCTTTTAAGATGGAAGAGGGGCCCGAACCGTGGATAGAAGCGGTCAGGGCCTTTTTTATTCTCGCCTGGGGGAAAACCAGAGATATGAAGGGGATAAAGGAAAAGTAGTGAGGAGAACACTCTAGTTTAGAAGGAAAGCAGATCAAGAATAAAAAGTATCTTTTTGATGGAAGAGAGGCTCGAACCGTAAGTAGAAACGGTTCGAGCCTTCTTATATTTCAAAAGAAACAGGGAAAGGTATGTTTCCGTTTCTTTTCATAAACAATAAGGTGAATAATGCGTTAGCTTTATGTTTTAGCAGAAATATATTCTAGACAAAAATACATTTATGTTTTAAAATTAGTACCAAGTCATAATAATTGATATAAAACGGAGGGCTGCGATGTGAACGTGGGCATTTTAGGGATCGGAAGATATGTGCCGGAAAAAGTAGTCACAAATCACGATTTAGAGAAAATAATGGATACATCCGATGAATGGATTCGTACGAGAACAGGGATTGCGGAAAGACGCATTGCCGATGATACAATAGATACTTCATATATGGCCGTAGAGGCTTCTAAAAAAGCACTTGAAGACTCAGGGGTTAGCGGAGAGGATATCGATCTTATTTTAGTGGCAACAGTAACACCAGATCGTGCTTTTCCAGCAGTAGCTTGTGTCATTCAAGAAGCAATTGGCGCAAAACATGCAGCAGCAATGGATTTAAGTGCAGCGTGTGCTGGTTTTATGTACGGAATGATTACAGCGCAGCAATTTATTCAAACGGGAACTTATAAAAATATACTAGTAGTTGGTAGTGATAAACTATCTAAAATTGTAGACTGGAACGATCGAAATACAGCAGTACTATTTGGAGACGGAGCCGGTGCGATTGTAATGGGAGCTGTTTCAGAAGGTAAAGGCGTTCTATCTTTCGAATTAGGAGCGGACGGAAGTGGCGGTAAGCATCTTTATCAAGACGAGTATGTTATGATGAATGGCAGAGAAGTCTTTAAATTTGCGGTTCGTCAACTTGGTGATTCTTGTCTTCGTGTTTTAGATAAAGCTGGTCTTACGAAAGAAGATGTGGATTTCTTAGTACCACATCAAGCGAACATTCGTATTATGGAATCTGCAAGAGAGAGATTAAATTTACCACAAGAAAAAATGAGTATGACAATTGAGAAGTTCGGTAATACATCTGCTTCTTCAATTCCAATTGCGATGGTAGAGGAATTGCAAAATGGACGTATTCAAGATGGTGATTTAATTATACTTGTTGGTTTTGGTGGCGGATTAACATGGGGAGCAGTCGCTCTTCGTTGGGGTAAATAAGGACTGAGAGAAAAAAAGGAGTGTATTTTGTATGGAAAAAAAGAGGGTCGTAATTACAGGACTAGGAGCTGTTACACCGGTCGGTACAGATGTTGAAACAGCATGGGAAAACATTAAAAAGGGTGTATCTGGAATCGGACGACTTACAAGAATTGATCCGGAACTGTTTCCAGCAAAAGTAGCAGCAGAAATTAACGACTTTGAAGTCGAGAAATATATTGATAAAAAAGAAGCGCGCCGTATGGATCGTTTTACACAATATGCAGTAGCAGCAGCGAAAATGGCAGTTGCAGATGCAAAGCTTGAAATTACAGAAGAAAACGGACCTCGAATTGGTGTATGGATTGGTTCTGGTATTGGTGGTATGGAAACATACGAAGAACAATTTAAGATTTTTACTGAGAAAGGCCCGCGCCGCGTGAGCCCATTCTTCGTACCGATGATGATTCCAGACATGGCAGCAGGTCAAGTATCGATCGCAACAGGAGCAAAAGGAATTAACACTTGTTCTGTAACAGCTTGTGCATCTGGTGCAAACTCAATTGGTGATGCATTTAAAGCAATTCAGCGTGGGGATGCTGATGCAATGATTACAGGCGGAGCAGAAGCGCCGTTAACAAGTATGGCGTTTGCAGGATTTAGCTCAGCAAAAGCATTAACATTCAATGAAGATCCAGCAACAGCTTGCCGTCCATTCGATAAAAACCGTAGTGGTTTCGTAATGGGTGAAGGTTCAGGTATTTTAATTCTTGAAGAATTAGAGCATGCATTAGCTCGTGGTGCTCACATTTATGCGGAAATTGCGGGTTATGGTGCAACTGGTGATGCATTCCATATTACAATGCCTGCTCCTGGCGGTGAAGGCGGCGTGCGTGCAATGCGTCAAGCTTTAGCAGATGCAGGTCTACAGCCAGAAGATATTGATTACATTAATGCGCATGGTACAAGTACAGATGCGAATGAAAAGTATGAAACGATGGCGATTAAAGAAACGTTCGGTGAGCATGCGTATAAAGTAGCAATTAGCTCAACGAAATCAATGACAGGTCACTTATTAGGAGCAGCTGGAGCTGTTGAAGCGATTTTCTCTATTAAATCAATTACAGACGGAGTAATTCCTCCAACAATTAACTATGAAACACCAGATCCAGAATGTGACTTAGATTATGTACCGAATAATGCGAGACATCAAGAAGTAAACGCGGTGTTAAGTAACTCACTAGGATTCGGTGGTCATAACGCAGTATTAGTATTTAAATCATATAAATAATAGATGAGATAAGGAGTTTTTTCGCAATATATTGCGAAAAAACTCCTTATTTATTTTTACGCCTTTTTCTTCTGATGCATATACATAAGAAAAAGGAGGGATAAAGATGGGGATTGTTGAAACTGCTGAGTGGTTATATCTATATTATGGACGGCCAGAAAAGCTTTGTGAGAAGTTTACGAAGTATATCCCGCTGCCAAAAGAAAGGTTGTATCGCTTTTTAATTTCTAAAGGTATGTATCGCCCGGTTATGCGAGGGGAACAAGAGATTAAAGAGTTAGAGAAAAAGGAAATTTGGAAAGAATTACGTACGGAGTATGAGAAGCTGAAAAATTGGTTAAAAGGTCCAGATGTCCCTGTCTTTATTTTATTATCAGATTCCTATAATCGAACTGTACAAGAAGAGTATAACGGCAGGGCTGGATTATCTATGCGTCACGTTATTTTCTTATTTGTATGTGGACGGAATTCGGTGGAAGAATTAAAAGTGTTATTGGCTCATGAATATCATCACATATGCAGATTGCATCAAATTGAGACGAAAGAAACGGAATATACATTACTTGATACGATGATTATGGAAGGATTGGCTGAGCAAGCGGTAACGGAAAGATATTCAGAAAAAAACAATGCACCGTGGACGACGTATCTTTCAAAAGAAGAGGCTATATATTATTGGAAAAACGTTGTACATGAAAGAATAAGTATAAAGCGAGGAACAAGGGAGCACGACATCTTATTAAATGGATTTCACTCTTATCCGAAGATGCTTGGCTATGCGCTTGGATTTCATATTGTCAAAGATTGTGTAACTTTGAAAGGAGAAGATACACTTTCTTTATTACCTATAGATGCAAAAGAAATATTGAATAAAGCAAATACATTTCATATATAAAAAAACAGGAGCTCTATTTCCTGTTTTTTTAGTATTAATAGAAGAAAAAATAATAATTAGAATATATTTCCTTAGGTGGAATAAAGTTAAGAAAAATTGAACATAATGATGGATACAAAAAGTAGTGAAGTGAGGGGTAGTGAATGTTATATCTACATGATGTATGGGTAAATTGGTTTGAAGGTGAAGAGAATGGGTATAACGTTTGTCATTTTTACGAATGGCGGAAAGATGATACGATCGAACTATTAGATCAAGTGCCATTATTAAAAGTAGATGCCACATTATATCATTACATCGAGAACGAATTGTTAGAGCTTCCGCAAAAATTGTTGGAAGACGTACATCATAAGGCTTATATTCGTAAAAATCATGAACGTTTACAGCAAGAGTATTGCTTTGTTGTTACAGATGGAAAAGGAATTATTGCGATCGACACAATTGGTTACAATGTACCAATTCGAAAAAGTAGACTTATACCGCGCCAAGAGCAGATGGTATATGAGATGGTAGAAAACGTACAAGCAGAAAAGTATGAGTTCCAAGTAGAAGAAATGGAAAAAGAACATCATATTTTATCGCCATCACCTTTCATTATGAATGGCTTAACTCGTAAAGAAAGACAGCTTAAACAATTATTATTTATGGCGTTAGATCAATTACATACAACGAAAAACACAGCAGAAATTCGCTATTGGTTCACAGAGTGGGATCCATCAGCATACGGAATGGTTCAACATATGGAATTTGAAGATATTTGGGCTAGGTTGTATGATGAAGCGAAAGCAGGTTGGTCCGAGAAGCACGAACAATTATGCGAGCGTCTCGTAAAAGGACAGCCATTTTTTGAAAAGTTATGGGAAATGGAAAACGAGCAAAAGGTAAATTAAAAAAACCGCCGATTGGCGGTTTTTTTAATTTGTTGTAACTTAGCTTCAGCAGCAAGCTCTTCGCGTCTTAGAACCTTCCGCACGAGAAGGTAAGCACCTTCTGTGGGGAAGAACCTTAGCCGTCAGTGCTAAACAGTCGCCTCCGCTTTATATGAAATCCAGCTCCAGCGGCAAGAATGTTCGGTGGCTTCGCGCCTTCCTGCGAGGCAAAAAGCGCCTCTACGTCAGGAGCTCCATCCCCCTCACATTCTAAACGAGCCGCTTCCGCTTTATAAGTTACCTACGTTTTCTACTTAATCCCATTGCGTTTTCTACTTTGCGTAGTTGTTTGAATGCAACGCGGTTTGCTTTTTCGGCACCTTTGTCTAGAATTTCGTCTAGTTCTGGTGAGTTGATTAGTTCGTTATATTTGTCTTGGATTGGACGAATTGCTTCTACGACTACTTGTGCTAGGTCGCCTTTGAAGTCTCCGTATCCTTTTCCTTCGTACATTGCTTCTATTTCTTCTACTGTTTTTCCAGAGAATGAAGAGTAGATTGTTAATAAGTTAGAGATGCCAGGTTTGTTTTCTTTATCGAATTTCACGATACCTTCAGAATCAGTTACGGCACTCTTAATTTTCTTTTCAATTGTTTTTGGTTCATCAAGCATGCTGATCATTGATTTTTGGTTTGGATCAGATTTACTCATTTTTTTCGTAGGTTCTGTTAATGACATAACGCGAGCTCCTACTTTGGGAATACGAATTTCAGGAACAGTGAACACTTCACGGAAGCGTTTGTTGAAACGATCTGCTAGGTCACGTGTTAATTCCATATGTTGTTTTTGGTCATCACCAACAGGTACGATTTCAGTGTTGTAAAGTAAAATATCTGCAGCCATTAATGGTGGATACGTTAGTAATCCCGCAGGAACTGAATCTCTACCAGAAGATTTATCTTTATATTGCGTCATACGCTCTAATTCTCCAACGTAAGCAACTGATTGCATAATCCATCCTAGTTGAGCGTGTGCCGGTACTTCTGACTGTACAAATAACGTAGCTTTTTCAGGATCGATGCCGCATGCTACATAAAGTGCAGCAAGACTGCGGATGTTTTTGCGAAGTTGTACGGGATCTTGAGGCACTGTAATCGCATGTTGGTTTACAATACAGAAATAACAGTCGTGTTCGTTCTGAAGCTCTGTAAATTGTTTCATCGCTCCTAAATAGTTTCCAAGTGTAATCGTTCCACTCGGTTGAATACCAGAAAAGATAACTGACATAAGTAATTCCTCCTAAATTTGAATGCGTGATAGAGAAGAGAAGGCAAACAAAAAAGCCCATTCATCCCAAAAAACTATAGGGACGAATGGACCGCGGTACCACCCTAATTATTTCACTACTGTGAAATCTCTCTAATCCATAATAACGTTTGGATATAACGCCAAAGCCTACTACTTTCGGTTCGGTTTGGAGCTCAAAAGCCCATTCCATACTGTACAATTACTTGTTCACACCAGCCACAAGCTCTCTGAAATTGCCTCAATATGTACTCTTCTTTATCATCGCATACATATAAATTTATTTATTGTTACCTGAGCTCTTTAAATATGAAAGAACTAAAGTTTTATAACAAAATGTTTTGCTGATTATTATATCATATGGGATAGTGTTTGCAAACTACATCAAAATAGTAAAGCTAATGAAGGTCGAGAACAACCCAAGAACGATACCGGTAATGCAAATTGGATACGTCCATTTGAATGAATATGTTTTATAAATACGTTCTTTCTTATCGACAGGTTCCTCTACTTCTTCAATTAAAGAGTCAATTTTTTTGTTCGTACCAAAGACTCTTTGGAAGGCGTAAATTGTTACGTTAAAAAATCCATTTTGAAATATGAATAAAAAACCGCCTATAAGAATAAAAAATAGTGCAATATAAAACGAGATGTTGACAAAATTCAACAAAAAATGCGATGAAACGAGGAATGCGCCAATACTAGAAGCGATTATCGCTATGAAAATTAGTATACAAGTATGAAAAAAAACTTTATTCAAAATGTTCCCCTCCGTCAAAATATTACTAGAATTATTATACTATAAAAGCTATAATATGTACTAGAATTAATTTTTTGAAAATTATACGCAATTAAAGGTCTGATTTTAAGATGATGGTAGCAATGTTAACGTATCCCTTTACAAAAAAAATAAAAAAATAAACATTTTATTAAAAATTTTAACAAAAAAACAAAAAACTATATTCACAATTGTTATATTATATGTATAATGAAAATTGTAGAAACTTGGAGATTATTCTTTCAATTCTACTTTTTTACAAGTGAGGGTACAGGAAGTGCAATTAGGGGAGGCAACACAACATGAAGAAAAAGATACCGTTATTACTTGCATCGACGTTGACTGTCAGTATGTTAGGAGCTTGTAGTTACCAAAAAGAGGATAATAAAGCAGGCGCAAAAGAAAAATCCTCAAACAAGCAAGTGTTAAATTTAACTGAGACAGCTGAAATTCCAACTATGGATACGACGTTATCAACGGACGCAACATCTTCTAACATCATGAATAACACAATGGAAGGGTTATATCGTCTGGGGAAAGATGATAAACTTGTTCCGGGTGTCGCTAAATCTTATGAGAAATCAGAGGATGGCAAAAAGTATGTGTTTAAGTTACGTGAAGATGCGAAATGGTCTAATGGTGAACCTGTAACAGCGAAGGACTTCGTTTATTCTTGGCGAAGAGCTGTAGATTCAAACACGGGTGCCAAGTTTGCTTACATACTATTTGATGTTAAAAATGCGGAGAAAGTTAACAAAAAAGAGTTACCAGTTGAAGAACTTGGTGTAAAGGCAATTGATGATCATACACTTGAAGTGGAATTAGATAACCCTGTTCCTTATTTTGTAAGTTTAACAGTCTATCCAACATTGTATCCTTTGAATGAGAAGTTTGTAACAGAACAAGGAGCAAAATTTGGATTAGAATCCAATACGACACTTTATAATGGTCCATTCGTATTAAATGAATGGAAGCATGAACAAAGTTTCCAACTTAAGAAGAATCCAACGTATTGGGAAAATAAAGAAGTAAAACTTGAGGAAATAAACTTCAATATTGTTAAGGATCGTTCAACTGCTATAAATTTATATGAAACGAAAGCAATTGATCGTGTAGTCTTAACATCAGAGTTTGTAGATAAATACAAATCAGATGCTGACTTTAAAACGATTAAGAGACCATCTACACAATTTATTCGCTTAAATGAAAAGAATAAATTTTTAGCAAATAAAAATATCCGAAAAGCAATTGCAATGTCCTTTGAACGTGAAAACATCGGAAAAGTAATCTTAAACGATGGTTCAGAGGGGATATATGGTTTTGTTCCGAAAGGCTTAGCAAAAGGTCCGAATGGAAAAGACTTCCGTGAAGAAAACGGAAAGCTTATAAAAGAGGATATGAAAGAAGCACAAAAATATTGGGAAGCTGGTAAGAAAGAACTTGGTGTAGACAAAGTAGAGTTAGAGCTATTAAACTTTGATACTGATGATGCTAAAAAAATCGGAGAGTATTTAAAAGGCCAATTTGAAAAGAACTTACCAGGTTTAACAGTTCCAACAAAAATGCAGCCATTTGCACAAAAATTAAAACTTGAAGCGAGTGGAGATTATGCAATGTCATATGCGGGATGGAGTCCAGATTATATGGACCCAATGTCATTCCTTGAAATGTATACGACAGGTAATGCGCAAAACAAAGTACATTACGCAAACCCAGCGTATGATGATTTAATTAAAAAGGCAAAAACAGAAGTTGATGTACAGGCTCGCTGGGATGCATTATTACAAGCAGAAAAACAACTGCTTGAAGATGCAGCGATTGCTCCAGTATATCAACCAGGAAAAGCTTATTTACAACGTGGCTCAATTACTGGCCTATTAGAACATAAATATGGCGGAGAATTTAGCTATAAGTGGGTTGAACTAAAAAACTAAAAATGGTTTCCATCATGAATAAGGGTATATGCCTATGATGGGCATATGCTCTTATTTTAAAAAAATAAAAGTAAGAATATTTTAAACTATCTTATTGCTTTTGAGAAAAACGGGGAGGTGCTTGACTATGGGACGTTATGTATTAAAACGTTTCGTGTACATGGCTTTGACATTATTTTTAATTACTACACTGACTTTCTTTTTGATGAAATTACTTCCGGGTTCTCCGCTTAAAAACCAGGAGAAGTTATCACCGGCACAAAAAGAAATCATTCTCGAAAAATATGGCTTAAATGATCCAGTACCAGTTCAATATGCACGTTACTTAGGTAACTTAGCAAAAGGTGATTTAGGGGTATCATTCCAATATGATAACCGCCCAGTAACAGATATGATTGTGGATCGTATTGGACCATCAGCACAACTTGGTTTACAAGCGATTATATTAGGAACATTTATCGGTTTAATTTTAGGAATCATTGCGGCACTTCGTAACAATACGTGGGTCGATTATGGAGCGACAATTATTTCCGTACTCGGGATGTCGGTACCATCGTTCGTATTCGCCGCATTACTACAATATTTCGTAGGGGTAAAACTTGGATGGTTCCCAGTAGCATTCTGGAAAGGACCAGAGTTTACAGTAATGCCTACAATCGCTTTATCGATGGCAGTTATCGCAACAATCGCACGTTTTGCTCGTGCAGAGTTAATTGAAGTTATGCAAGCTGACTATATTTTAACAGCGAAAGCGAAAGGAATTAGCCAAGGCGTTATCATTGTCAAACACGCACTTCGTAACGCATTAATTCCAGTTGTAACAATTTTAGGACCAATGGTTGCAGGATTAATTACAGGTACATTAGTTATTGAGCAAATTTATGCTGTACCAGGACTAGGGGAACAGTTCGTTAAATCTATTACAGTGAATGACTATACAGTTATTATGGGAACTACAATTTTCTATAGTGCGATTTTCATCTTAGTTATTTTCATTGTTGATATTTTATACGGAATTATTGATCCTCGTATTCGTTTAGCGGGAGGGAAAAAATGATGAAAGATGTACAAAAATTATCTCCAGATTTATTTCAACAAGCCAATCAAAATAATGTGGATAATGAAGTCATTGCCCGTCCAAGCTTAACGTTTTGGCAAGATGTAAGAAGACGTTTGTTCCAACATAAAGGAGCAATGTTTGGTTTCATTTTATTAGCGCTTATTATATTACTAGCAATTTTCGGACCGATGGTAAGTAAGCACTCGTATAAAGAGCAAGATTTAGGTCGTTCGAAATTACCACCGAAAATTCCAGTTATTGAAAATGTTCATTGGCTGCCATTTGACGGTACAGATCAATATGGTGTTGACCAATATGAAAAACGTGATATTAAAGAGTATTTCTGGTTTGGTACAGATGATCTTGGCCGCGATTTATGGACAAGAACATGGGAAGGTACGCGCGTATCATTATATATCGCTCTTTTAGCAGCAGCAATTGACTTAGTAATTGGGGTTGCATATGGAGGTATTTCAGCGTTCTATGGCGGTAGAGTAGATAACATTATGCAACGTATTATGGAGATTATTAACGGTATTCCATACTTAATCATCGTTATCTTAATGGTAATCATTATGGGATCTGGTATATGGTCAATTACACTCGCAATGGCAATTACAGGTTGGATAGGGATGTCGCGTATCGTTCGTGGACAAATCCTAAAATTAAAAAACCAAGAATACGTATTAGCATCTCGTACATTAGGTGCAACAAATACACAGTTAATTGTAAAACACTTAATCCCGAACGTAATGGGACCAATTATCGTAATGACAATGTTTACAATTCCAACAGCGGTGTTTGGTGAGGCGTTCTTAAGCTTCATCGGTTTAGGTATTCAGCCACCATTCGCATCACTTGGTTCTCTTGTAAATGACGGTTATAAATCAATTCAAACGTATCCGCATATGATGTTCATCCCTGCGGTTGTCATCAGTATATTAATTTTAGCGTTTAACTTAATGGCAGACGGATTACGCGATGCGTTAGATCCAAAAATGCGTAAGTAAAAGAGGGGAGAGGCAAAGATGAAAACATTGTTAGAGGTAAAAGATTTACAAGTCTCCTTTGATACACATGCAGGTGAAGTACAAGCTGTACGCGGCGTTACTTTTGATTTGAAAAAAGGAGAAACATTAGCGATTGTAGGAGAATCTGGTTCTGGGAAATCAGTTACTTCTAAAGCGTTAATGGGATTAATTCCGAATCCTCCTGGACGCATTAAAAATGGTGAGATCGTATTTGAAGGTCGTGACTTAACGAAATTAACAGAAAAAGAAATGCAGCAAGTGCGCGGTAAAGATATCGCGATGATTTTCCAAGATCCAATGACATCATTAAACCCAACGATGACAATTGGAAATCAAATTATGGAAGGCCTTATTAAACACCAAGGGATGAGTAAAGCAGATGCACGTAAAGTTGCGTTGGAATTAATCGACCTTGTAGGTATTCCAAATCCAGAAGCGCGCTTAAAACAATATCCGCACCAATTCTCTGGTGGTATGAGACAGCGTGTAGTTATTGCAATGGCGTTAGCTTGTAACCCAAAATTATTAATTGCGGATGAGCCGACAACAGCGCTAGACGTTACAATTCAGGCGCAAATTTTAGAGCTTATGAAAGACATTCAGCAAAAAACAGAAGCGGCAATCATTTTCATTACGCATGACTTAGGTGTAGTGGCAAACGTTGCGGACCGCGTCGCAGTTATGTACGCTGGTAAAGTTGTTGAAATTGGAACGGTTGATGAAATTTTCTACAATCCAAAACATCCGTACACTTGGGGCTTAATCGCATCTATGCCAAGTTTAGATGGTTCGGAAGAAGAGTTATATGCAATCCCTGGAACGCCTCCAGATTTATTGAAGCCGCCAAAGGGAGATGCTTTTGCACCACGTAACCCACAGGCACTGAAAATTGATTTTGAAATGGACCCACCTTTATTTAAAGTAAGTGATACACACTATGCGGCAACTTGGTTACTTCACGAGCAAGCTCCAGAAGTAAAACCGCCGGCAGTCGTTGAAAAACGCATTCTTCAAATGAAAGCAGGTGAACAACATGACTAAACAACGTGAGAAATTAATTGAAGTAAAAAATGTAAAGCAGCACTTCGACGTGAGTGGTGGTGTTGTCAAAGCGGTTAATGATATTTCATTCGATATTTACCGCGGAGAAACATTTGGTCTTGTAGGAGAATCAGGTTGTGGTAAATCAACAACTGGAAGAACGATTATTCGTTTATATGATGCAACTGCTGGTGAAGTATTGTTCGACGGTGAAAATGTACATGGTAAAAAATCACGTGCAGAGCTGAAGAAGTTCAACCGTAAAATGCAAATGATTTTCCAAGATCCATATGCATCATTAAACCCTCGTATGACAGTAGGGGATATTATTGCAGAAGGTATTGATATCCACGGATTAGCGAAAAACAAAAAAGAGCGTATGGACCGTGTTCATGAATTATTAAACACAGTTGGTTTAAATAAAGAGCACGCAAACCGTTTCCCTCATGAGTTCTCAGGTGGACAACGTCAACGTATCGGTATCGCTCGTGCACTTGCTGTAGAACCTGAATTTATCATTGCCGATGAGCCAATCTCAGCACTTGACGTATCAATCCAGGCGCAAGTTGTAAACTTACTGAAGAAGTTACAAAAAGAAAAAGGTTTAACATACTTATTCATTGCCCATGATTTATCAATGGTAAAATACATTAGTGACCGCATTGGCGTAATGTACCGTGGTCAAATCGTTGAGCTAACAACAAGTGATGAGTTATATGCGAATCCAATTCATCCATATACCAAATCACTATTATCAGCAATTCCACTTCCAGATCCAGATTATGAGCGCAATCGTAAACGTATCGTATACGATCCATCTCAGCATAATTATGGTAGTGAAGAACCGACAATGCGTGAAATTCGCCCAGGACATTTCGTACTATGTTCTGAAGCGGAGTATAAGAAATATAAAGAGATTTATCAATAATAAAAAATCCATTCTTCTATCACAGAAGAATGGATTTTTTACTATATAAAAGAGTTGTCAATATTTCTCGGTAAGCCGCTATATTTAAAGAATCACAGATATAAGTTTCCTTTACTAAAGACTACGCCTTAATTAAACGAGTATTATTGCACCTGAACAGAAACAATCTCCTCTTGTTCTTCAGGTTTAACAAGTGCATAACGCTCCCACGCTCTACTTTTCCAGCGGAAGAACATAATAATGGCACGTGTCCATTCATCAATAGCTATTGCTAGCCAAATGCCAACGAGTCCCATATCTAAATGGAAGGCGAAATAGTAACCGAGTGGTAAACTCATTAACACCATAGAGAATGCGCCGATTAAAACTGGGTATTTTGCATCACCAGCTGCGCGAAGTGAATTGATGATGACGATGTTCATCGTACGCCCTGTTTCAAGTAGTACACTTAGTAAAAGAACTGACGCACCTAATGTAATAATGTGTGGATTATCTGTAAATAGTCCCATTAATTGTGTGCGGAATGTAATAACGAGAGCAACCATACATAAAGTGACACCAATCGCCCACTTTACACTTTTCCATACGCGTTCATACGCTTCATCTTTTTCACCACCGCCAACGAGGCGTCCGATAATAATTGCAGTTCCCATACCGATTGCAATAGCGAATAAATAAGTGAACATAGAGATGTTCGTAGCGTATTGTCTAGCCGCTAATGATTCCGTTCCTAAGTATGTTGCATAGTATAAGAAGACAATTTGGCAAGCTTGATACATAACCTGCTCAAATGCAGATGGAATCCCGATTTTTAAAATTTTCCCGATGTATTCTTTTGATAAAGTGAAGTAGTATTGTAATTTCACACGGTACTCCATAACACGGTACAGTAACCAGAAGAAAACGATAAGTGCAATTAGCCTACTGACAGCAGAAGAAATGGCAGCCCCTTGTACACCAAGCTCTGGGAAGCCAAACTTTCCGAAAATGAGTACGTAGTTTCCGGCGATATGAATAATATTCATTCCAAGTGAAATAAACATCGCTTGCTTTGTGAAGCCATGTACGCGGATAATTGCGGCTAATGAATTAATAATAGCTTGAAGGAAAATAGCGCCTCCGACGATGGATAAATAGCTCTGTGCATACATAAGTACATCGCCTTGTAAGTTCATCGCCATCATCATATGTTTTGAAAATAAAAGAAAACCAGCGCTTATTACGAGTCCGACCACTAAATTTAATGTGACGGCTAAAGCTGATATTTTAGATGCTTCCATAAAACGTTTGGAACCGAGGTATTGAGATACGACGATCGCTGCGCCGTTCCCGATGACTTCTAGTACCAAAATAGCGATATGGAGATATTGATTCGCTGCACCAACCCCAGATACAGCATCGTCTGATAATGCACTTAACATGAAAGTATCAGCGATTCCCATTAACATAAATAGAAAAACTTCTAGAAAAATAGGCCATGTTAATAAGAATAAACTTAATTTCTCAGTAGGCCCGTTTTTTGCCTGAATTGCTGTCATGTCCGTCCCCTCTTTACCGATATCTATTTTTAGCAAAGTGTATCGTAACATACTTTCTTAACCTTTGCACTCATTTTAACCTACATATCTTTATTATGAAGGGAGTGCTATTTTATGATAAAAAAGAGGAGGATAATTATACAGAAAGTATTATGAGATATAAAATTCGTTTTTCTCTGATAATTTAGAAAAATATAAAAGTTGTTATTTTCAACACTTCAGTAAGGATAATCAGCAATATGAAACGTTTACAAAGGTTTATTTTTTAACAGAAAATTTTAATGAAATAGAAATATAAATATACAAAAAATATATTTGTGTGTATAATATGAATTATTAGAACATATATATATTTCTTTCTGTTTGAAAATGAAAGGGCTAACATTTTTTGGAGGGTGGAAGTATGAAAAAAAAGATACCAGTTTTTGTAGCATCAACAGTAGCGATGAGCATGATGTTAGGGGCATGTAGCTATCAAAAAGATGAACCGCAAGCGAACGCAAAAGGGGATAGCGGGAAAAGCGGTGCGAAGCAAGTTATTAATCTAACGGAAGTGTCTGAAATTCCGACAATGGACACGACACTTGCCTCGGATGCTGCTTCTTCAAAAGTTATGAATAATACAATGGAAGGGCTATATCGACTTGGGAAAGGCGATAAGTTAGTTCCAGGTGTAGCGAAATCTCATACGAAATCTGAAGATGGTAAAAAATATACATTTAAATTGCGTGAAGACGCTAAATGGTCGAATGGTGATCCTGTAACAGCAAAAGATTTTGTATATGCATGGCAAAGAGCCGTTAACCCTGATACAGCAGCGAAATCAGGATATATTATGCTTGATGTGAAAAATGCAGAGAAAATTAATAAAAGGGAGCTATCACCGGATCAATTAGGTGTAAAAGCGATAGATGATTATACATTTGAAGTTGAATTGGATAATCCAGTTCCATATTTTCTTGATTTAACGGTGTACCCACTATTTTTCCCATTAAATGAGAAGTATATGAAAGAACAGGGAGAAAAATTTGGTTTAGAAGCAAATACAACTTTGTATAACGGTCCATTTGTATTAAATGAATGGAAACATGAACAAAGTTTCCAATTAAAGAAAAACCCAAGCTATTGGGATCAAAAAGAAGTGAAATTAGAAGAAGTTAATTTTAATGTTGTAAAAGATACAGGAGCAGCTGTTAATTTGTATAATACGAGTGCGATTGACAGAGTTGGTTTATCAGCGGAGTTAGTTGATAAGTATAAAGGACAAAAAGACTTTAAAACAATTAATGATCCAACTGTATTTTTCTTACGTTTTAATCAAAAAAATCCAGCTTTAGCTAACAAAAATATTCGTAAGGCTATTTCTAGTGCATACGATCGAGATGGTATTGGTGAGGTTATTTTAAACAACGGTTCTAAGGGAGCTTACGGTTTAGTACCATCTGATTTTGTTAAGGGACCAGATAAGCAGGATTTCAGAAAAGAAAATGGAAAACTTTCAAAAGTCGATGTGAAGGAAGCTAAAAAATTCTGGGAAGCTGGAAAGAAAGAATTAGGTAAAGATAAAATAGAAATAGAATTTTTAAACTTTGATAATGAAGAATCTAAGAAAATTGGTGAGTATGTAAAGGGAGAATTAGAAAAGAATTTACCAGGTCTAACAGTAACAATTAAGATGCAACCATTTGCACAAAAATTAAAACTTGAAGATAGTGGACAGTTTGATATTTCATTTACTGGATGGGGACCTGATTTCCCTGATGCAATCACATTCCTTGATATGTTTATAACAGATGGTTCACAAAATAAAATGAGTTATTCTAATGCTCAGTATGATAGCCTTATTAAAAAGGCAAAGCAAGAAGGTTCAGATGTAAAAGGTCGTTGGAATGACCTGTTAAAAGCGGAAAAAATCTTATTTGAGGATGCAGCAATTGCACCAGTATTCCAACGTGGTAGATCTATATTAGAAAGAGAAACAATTAAAGATGTATATATCCACAAATATGGCGGCGAATTAAGCTTTAAGTGGGCATCAGTAGAAAAATAAAAAAGCAGGCTAATCGCCTGCTTTTTTTTAATACGTACGTTTCTTATAAATGCCTTTTCCGCCAACCTCGTTCCAGCCGGATTGGACATCCAAGCTTTTATTAACAAACTTCATTTTTTCTTTTCCGCCAAAGAGTTTTTCACCAATACTATTTGTAATGACGCCAATCAATGCTGTTATTCCGATGATGAGGGCCGCAACAGTGATAAAATCAATAAAAAAAGCAATCATTCGCAAATTCCCCCTTTGTCTGTCTGTATGTTTATTGTATGAGATAAAAGATAAAAAAGAAAGAAATGTCAGAAAAATGTTCGGTTTATTTTAGAAATCTTATAGACATGGATGCGAATGTTTGTTAAGATAAGAACAAATGTTCTTTGGAATTCTCACTTAGATAGTCTTACATTTCTTAATTGATTTATCAGGAAAAGGTAAGAAAACGTTCTCTTTTTCATAGGGAAGATTATGAGAAAATAACTATATATCACATGAAAAATCTATGGAAAGCAAGTGTTAAGAGGATTGAAGGTTATTGTTAAAGAACAGTTGATGTACGTGTGATCATGTTACATAGCAGTGGAATACACGGAAGAGTTTTCTCAATTAGAAGGAAATTTACTGTATATTTCTTGCAAAATCTATTGTATAATGATTATAGAAGTTACTTATTAAAAGTAATTGTTGTTTGCTAAAAGTTGTTGCTTACATGAAATGCGATTTTTTTACTTTGTTTTAAGACAAGGTATCGCGAAAAATTGCTGAATTTAGAAATTTAAACTGTAATTAGTACAGAATTTGTACTCTTTAAGGAGAGTGAGCTTTGTATGGTAACATTATATAGTTCTCCAAGCTGTACGTCTTGTAGAAAGGCGAAATTATGGCTAGAGGAAAATCATATTCCTTATACAGAACGTAATATTTTCTCAGATCCATTAACGATTGAGGAAATTAAAGAGATTTTACGTATGACAGAAAGCGGAACGGATGAGATTATTTCTACTCGTTCGAAAGTTTTCCAAGAATTAAATGTAAACTTAGAGTCTTTACCACTTCAAGATTTATATAAGATGATTCGTGACTATCCAGGGATTTTACGTCGTCCAATTATGATTGACGAGAAACGCCTTCAAGTAGGTTACAATGAAGACGAAATCCGCCGTTTCTTACCACGTACAGTAAGAACGTTCCAATTACGTGAAGCACAGCGTCTTGTAAATTAATTATAATAATATGAAAACCTTCTACCTATTATATAGTAGAAGGTTTTTTTAATGTTTCACATTTCGTAATCGAACTTGTTGAACGATAAAGCCGATGCATAAAATGGTGAAAATAAACAAGTACGGAATGCTTGCAGTGAAACTTGGGTTGTTATGAAAAAAGGTTGCAAGTCTGTCTTCATGTGTGACCATTTTTCCTGCTGTATAAGCGAGAATTGCTGCCCCGCAATAGATGAGGAATGGAAAGCGTTCCATAAGTATTAAAATGAGTTTGCTGCCCCAAATAATGATCGGGATAGAAATGAGTAAGCCGATTATTACGAGTAAAAATCTTCCGTGAGCTGCCCCTGCAATGGCAATAACGTTGTCAAATCCCATAACAAGGTCCGCGAATACAATTGTACGCACAGCTTGAAATAAAGTTGTTTTTCCTTGAATAGAAGAAAGATCGTTGCTATTATCAGTTAGTAAATTTACTGCAATTAATGTAAGTAAAACGCCCCCGATAAGTTGCAGAAATGGAATGTCGAGTAAATATACAGCTAGTATAGTAAGGAAAATTCTTAGTACGATTGCTAAAAGAGTACCGATCAAAATGGCTTTATTTCGCTTGGATTCAGGTAAATTTCGGCTCGCTAGTGCGATGACGATTGCGTTGTCACCACCTAATACAACATCGATACCGACAATCATTAGTACAGATGTTAAAAACTCTAAGTCCATTCGTCTGCCTCCATTTATGATGTTTTAATAAGCGAACTATATGTATGTGGTGAAGAGAAACTAAACCATCTTCTCTAATAAAAGTTTCACTTTATTACAGTGTACGGGGGAAGGTGGAAATGTATGTCCAAATTTTTTATGAGTGAGAAATCGCTATAATGATATATTTGCGTAGATGGTCGAATAAAGCTAGGTATATAACTATTTTTGTAAAATAAATCGATTTTATTTCCATTCTGGAGAATCTTATCATAAAATGAGAGTACAAGAATCTATTGATTTGTCATATGAGTGGGGAATCCCTTCATAACAATTCTAAGCAGGAAGGGAGAGTTGTATTTTGGATATTGAAAGAATTAATGACCATACGATGAAATTTTTTATTACGTACATTGATATAGAGGACAGAGGGTTTAATCGTGAAGAGATTTGGTACGACCGCGAACGAAGTGAGGAGCTCTTTTGGGAGATGATGGACGAAGCTCGTGATCATGATGATTTCTTTATTGATGGACCGTTATGGATTCAAGTGCAAGCAGTCGATAAAGGGATTGAAGTACTTGTAACGAAAGCAGAGCTTTCAAAGGATGGACAAAAGTTAGAACTACCAATAGGTGTAGATAAAATTATAGACATTCCTCTAGATGAAGGCATTGAATCATTATTCCAGCAAGAATTAGTGGAAGAGGTAGAAGAACAAGCAGGCACAAACTTTAACGAAGATGGTACGTTTGGCTTTTTAATTAAGTTTAATGATTTGGAAGATGTCATTTCATTAAGCCACCGTCTTATCTTTGAAGATATAAAAGATGAGCTGTATTCATTTGAGAACCGCTATTATGTATATGTGGAATTCGATGAAGTGCTACATGATGAAGAAGAAATTGATCGTATTTTAAGTATTGTTTTAGAGTACGGAGAAGAATCAACTTTAACAATTCATCGTGTAAGTGAGTATGGGAAACAAATTGTGAAAGAGCATGCGCTTGAAACAATTCGCAATAATTTTCCTGCTAAAACGTAGGCCGATTTCTGTAGTATGAAATCGGCTTTTTATATGAAGAATAGGAAAGCTTTCTTAGTAAGGAGGTAAGAGATGAAAAATACGTTAAAGTTGATTTTCTTTGTGCTGCTATTGTTCGCATTATTTGTTTCGTTACGTATGTTTATTGATGTAGCATTTTATTCGGATGTAATTGGGATAAAAGATGTTTCGATTCTAGGTATTATTAGTATTTTATTTACGGTATCTGCATTTTTAATTGGCTGCGTGATTTTCTTAGAGAACCGTCATCCGTCTAAAACACTTACATGGCTCATTGTTTTAGGTATTTTTCCGGTATTTGGATTCTTCGCTTATTTATTATTTGGACAGAATTTTCGGAGGAAGAGAATGTTCCAAAAGAAGGCGTTGCTCGATGAACAAGCGTTTTTACAATATAAGGGACATGAAGATTACGAAGAACGAATTTTGCGCAATCATAAGCATCAAGAGCTGTTATTTCGTTTAGCGGACCGCTTAGGTGCTTTAAATATTTCATTTCAAACTGAAACGAGAACATTAACAAATGGGGATGAAACGTTTCAGGCCATTTTAGACGGATTGAAACGAGCGAAACATCACATTCATATGGAATATTACATTGTGCGTGATGATAAGCTTGGAACAGAAATTAAAGATATTTTAATACAAAAATCAAAAGAGGGCGTAGTCGTTCGTTTTTTATATGATGCGGTTGGGAGTTTTAAATTATCAAAATCGTATATTGAAGAATTAAACGACGCAGGTGTCGAAATGATTCCGTTCTTCCCTGTGCGCTTCCCGATTTTAAACGATAAAATTAATTATCGAAATCACCGAAAAATCGTTATTATTGATGGGAATGAAGGGTTTGTAGGTGGATTAAATATTGGTGATGAATATTTAGGGAAGGATAAGTACTTCGGCTTTTGGCGAGACACGCATTTATATTTGCGTGGTGAGGCTGTTCAAAGCTTGCAGCTTATTTTCCTTCAAGATTGGTTTTATATGACTGGTGAGGCTGTGCTAGCCCCTGAATATTTACAAGCGAAAGCAGTTGAGGGGGAGCATTGGGGAGGTGTACAACTCGTTGCAGGTGGGCCGGATAATAAATGGGAAACAATTAAACATTTATATTTTGCCATGATTTCTTCTGCGCGGAAATCCATTTGGATTGCGACGCCTTATTTCATTCCAGATGATGATATTTTATCTGCATTAAAGGTAGCTGCACTTGCTGGTATTGATGTTCGTTTGTTAATGCCGAGTAAACCTGATAAGCGCACTGTCTTTTACGCATCGAGATCGTACTTCCCAGAGCTTTTAGATGCAGGGGTAAAGATATATGAATACGAAAAAGGTTTTCTTCATAGTAAAGTTGTCATTGTTGATTCTGATTTAGCTTCAATTGGGACGGCTAATATGGATATGAGAAGTTTTCATTTGAATTTTGAAGTAAATGCCTTTTTATATGATACAGATAGCATTCGAAAACTTGTTCAAGATTTTAAAGATGATTTAGAAGAATCCAGTGAAATTCACGTCGATCGTTTTCATAAAAGGCGTCTTCATAGACGAATTGTTGAATCAACGTACCGGCTATTATCGCCTTTACTATAAAAAGAGATGTCCCAAATTGGGACATCTCTTTTTTAAAAGGAATTTGTAATAAATTGTAGAATATAAGGAGCTGAAAGGGTGTGATTAAGATGTTTATTGCCAAAAGAGAAAATGGAGAAAAAATCCATCTGCTTTATCATCATAATGAAGAACTTTTACACCGTATGCGTAAAAGGGAAAGTTTCTTTTGCGTAGCTTGCGGGAAGGAAGTACTAATGAGATTAGGAAAACAAAAAAAGTGGCATTTTGCTCATAAGAAAGTGGATTCATGTTTAGCCTTTTATGAGGCAGAATCTATGTATCATATGCACGGTAAAGAATTATTATATAGGTGGTTTAAACGTCAAAACTTTCATGCAGATATAGAGCATTATCTCCCAGAGATTCAGCAACGACCTGATATTTTCATAGAGAGAGCAGGGAGAAAAATTGCGATTGAATATCAATGCTCGAATCTTTCCGTAGAGCAGTTGTACAAGCGAACATATTCGTATTGGCGAGCTGGTATACAGGTTATCTGGATCATTGGTGGAAATCAATTGAAAAAACAATCTGCATATTGGATGAAATTCTCCTCACTCATGGCTTTCTCCTTACAATCTTATCCTCAGCCACTTCTTATTTTCTTCTGTTCAAAACAAAAATCATTTATGAAATGCACATGTATCACTTCATTTTCTACAAACGTCTCTTTCTCACATATTATATATTTACGACTTGATACAACTACTTTTCAAATGCTCTTTTCTCCTGTTCCTTTCCAAAAGGAAATATTAGACCGAGAATGGAAGAAACGAAAGGATTATTTTCGTCAAAACGCTTTGCCCATTTGGAATTATAATTATAAGTCACTATTACGCCTCTTATATCAATGTAAATGTACCCCAGCAAATTTTCCTTCTGAAATTGGTGTGCCGCTCCCGTCTTCATTTGCTTTTCAAACAAATCCATTTATATGGCAAGCTTATATATATATGAAGTGTATAGGTGAGCTTGCGATAGGGGATTGTATTTCCCTCGAGTATGTGTGTAGTTATATAAAAAAGTATACGAAAAGGCGTATACTCCCGTACTTTTCACAGCATATATGGAAAGTGGCGATTACGGAATATATGACATTTTTATGTTATGCAGGTGTATTACAGAAAGTAGGGACTTATAAGTACCAGAAAATAAGGGGGATCGTTATATTAAAAACAGAGGAGGAAGTTATGAAATATGATGAAATTTGCTTAGCGTATGCCTTATCTTTATTTGAGGCAAAGTACAACATGAGAGAAGGAAAAGGGGATATAATAAAGACTGATCGTGAAGGAATTACATAAGAAAAATCGAATTGTATGTAAGTAGAGATATTTAAAGGAGGGCTTAAAGGATGTCTGAACAAAATACAGCAAAAACATTACCAGATCGCAACGAGATTGAAGAATCAAGTACGTGGCGATTAGAAGATATTTTCCAAACAGATGCAGAGTGGGAAAAAGAATTCCAAGCTATTAAAGAGTTATTACCGAAGTTAACTGAATTTAAAGGGAAACTTGGTGATTCTGCGAACAATTTACTTGAAGCATTGCAATATGAAGATGAAATTTCAATGCGATTAGGTAAGCTATATACATATGCACATATGCGTTACGATCAAGATACAACAAACTCTGTGTATCAAGCGTTAAATGACCGTGCGACAAATTTATATTCACAAGTATCTAGTAGCACAGCATATATTGTACCTGAAATTTTATCGATTTCAGAAGATACACTGCAAACATTCTTAAAAGAAAATAGAGACTTAAGTGTATATGAACATGCATTAGAGGAAATTACGCGCCAACGTCCGCACGTATTATCTGAAGCGGAAGAGGCTTTATTAGCAGAAGCATCTGAAGTAATGAGTGCGTCAAGTAATACATTTGGTATGTTGAATAATGCGGATTTGAAATTCCCATCTATTAAAGGTGAGGATGGAGAAGAAGTAGAAATTACACATGGTCGTTACATTCAGTTTTTAGAAAGTGATGATCGTCGTGTACGCGAGGATGCATTTAAAGCTGTATATGAAACATACGGAAAATATAAGAACACATTTGCAAGTACGTTAAGCGGAGCTGTGAAGCGTAATAATTTCAATGCACGCGTTCGTAAATATGATTCTGCACGTCAAGCAGCATTAAGTAATAATAATATCCCTGAAGCGGTGTATGATCAACTTGTTGAATCTGTAAATGATAATTTACACTTGCTACATCGTTACATTGATATTCGTAAGCGTGCACTAGGGCTTGATGAGCTTCATATGTATGATTTATATACACCACTTGTACCAGAAGTGAAAATGAACGTGAAGTATGAAGAAGCACAAGACATGTTATTAAAGTCTTTACATGTACTTGGTGATGAGTATGTTGATATTTTAAAAGAAGCATATGAAAATCGCTGGGTAGATGTGTATGAGAATAAAGGAAAACGAAGCGGAGCATATTCATCTGGTGCATATGGAACAAATCCTTATATTTTAATGAACTGGCACGATAATGTAAATAATTTATTTACACTTGCTCATGAGTTTGGTCATTCTGTGCATAGTTACTATACAAGAAAAACGCAGCCACATGTATACGGTGATTATTCAATCTTCGTTGCGGAAGTAGCATCAACTTGTAATGAAGCGCTGCTAAACGATTATTTATTAAAAACGACAGAAGATAAGAAAGAGCGTCTATACTTATTAAATCATTATTTAGAAGGATTCCGTGGTACTGTATTCCGTCAAACGATGTTTGCAGAGTTTGAGCATATTATTCATAAGAAAGTACAAGAGGGACATGCGGTAACACCGGATATGTTAACGGAGATCTATTATGATTTAAATAAGAAATATTTCGGTGATGCTTTAGTAATCGATGAAGAAATTGGTTTAGAGTGGTCTCGTATTCCGCACTTCTACTACAACTATTACGTATACCAATACGCAACAGGATTTAGTGCAGCAACGGCTCTATCTAAACAAATTTTAGAAGAAGGGCAACCAGCAGTAGAACGTTACATTAATGAGTTCTTAAAAGCAGGAAGCTCAGATTATCCAATTGAAGTGCTGAAAAAAGCTGGAGTAGATATGGCGTCACCAGAACCGGTAAAAGAAGCATTGCAAGTATTTGAAGAGAAATTAAATGAATTAGAAGCATTATTATTTGAAGATAAGTAAACAAAAAGACGAGGGATTTCCCTTCGTCTTTTTATTTACATGTTATTTTGTCGGTATTTGTCGAAGGGATACGATGAATTTCCTTATTTGTTCTAAATAAGAAGGTAGTTTTCCAGTTTATTAAAACCCTTTAAATCTTTTTTTATGGTTGAAATAAGAGAGAGCGATGACAATGACTCCAAATAAAAGAGGGAAGGCAATAATTTTAGGAAAAGCTTGTAGTAGGGAGAGGATGTACAAGAAAAAAGAAACGATGACAGCTAGAATGATAAGTAAAATATACGTTTTTTTCATACAGAACACCTCCAAAATAGCTTTTTTATAGCTTATTCAAAAATGAAAACGTTTAGAATGTGACAAAAGTGTGAATTTCGACAAAAGGGGTTGTCATCTGACGTCGAATCTTGTAATATAATAAGCGTGAACGAATTCACATACAAACATATACCCCTTTGTTTGAACGTGAAAATTTCTCCCATCCCCTTTAATATTTTTATAAGCCGTAAAGAAAAAGACCTGGTGTTTACACCAGGTCTTTTTCTATCCATTTCCAATAACGCTCACATTTTACATCAATCATTTGTACTTTTCGTTTCAGTTGTAATTTTTTTAGTTCACGCTCGATCTCTTGCTGCGAGCAGTCATATATAAAGGCTACTTCTTTTGAAGATATAAATTGCGTTGCTTCTAGTAACACTTCTAAAGGCGGTAATGGTTCTGGTTCAATTTCACATTTTACAAGTTCTTTTAATAATTGTACGTATACGTCGTAGGAATAAGTTCCAGCGATTTTAATACCTTCTTCATCTGAATTTGCATGAAAAAATACGAGAGAAGGTATTTCTGTAATATGCATCTCATTTGTGAATTTTAAGTCACATTGGAAAGCTTTTTTTGCGCTAGCGGAATGTAGGTCTTTTTTAAATTCTTCTACATCAATATCACTATCTTTTGCACATGCAAGTAATAATTCGCAGTCAGGGTTTGAGACATTCTCAAGGAAAATGTATTCTTGGAGTTTGCGCAAAAATTTCGAACCTGCTTTTCTGCCTTGTAACTCCGCTGCCTTAATTGCCATCGAAACTAAATATGGTGTTGATGATGCCTCTTGCATATGTACCTTTCCATCACATGAAAAACCTTGTAAACTTGTTGTCTTTTCCCACACAAATCGAATATTAGCAGGTTTATTCCATTTGTGTGAGGAAGCGTTCGTTCCGTCCACTTTTCCAGTTACGATATGACGAATAGAGAAGTATTTCCCGTATTCAAGCCATAGTTTAATAATAAAGGGTTCAATTTCCCAGCAATCTTTACAAAGCGGATCAATAAATAAATATGCTTCTACAGACTTATGCTCACATGCGGAAGGAGATGGCATATTGATATGCTTTGCTTCCTGTTTATCCATTATATTTCACCTGTTTCATTTGGAGTATTAACCATATGCTGAGCAGTTAATGCTAAACGTTCAAAAACAAACTCCCTTATATGACCGTGTACTCCTGTGTCATCCATTGCTTGCTCCATACATGATAGCCAAGCCTCTGCTCGTTTCGGAGTAATCTCAAACGGAAGATGGCGTGCTCTTAACATAGGATGACCATGTTCTTCAGTGTACAAATTAGGACCACCTAAATATTGTGTTAAAAATTGCTTCTGCTTCCTAGCTGTTTCTGTTAAATCATCCGGGAAGATGGGAGATAGGTCAGGGTGTTTGCTGACATAGGAATAAAATGTGTCTACTAATATTGCAATGCATTGTTCACCGCCAATTGCTTCAAATGGTGTCATCGGTTGCTTGCTCATCCTTTATAAACTCCTTTTTCCATGAAATGTATATCTATTGTAGCAATGGAATGTTAGAGAGGGCAAATAAATAGCCTTCATAACGCTCTTTGCTTATTCTACAAATGTAAAAAATCTTTTCCTTTTAAAAAGTGAGATGTATCCACTAGTAGAACGTATTCACTAGTGGAATTTTCACTTTAGCGTGCTTTGTTTTGTTTGGCAAGGAAAAAGCGTTTTACTTTATTATTTGTATGACGGATTGGTATGTCGTGTTGCTTTAATAAATGAATAAATGCAGCTTTGCCTGCTTCTTCATCTTGCACTTCAAATTCAATTTCATAATCATCGTGATTGTAATAGAAACTATGATCAAAGACAAGCGTTCCGCCTTCAAATAATGTTTCGGCTCTTTCAGTTGTTAAACTACCCATATAAGTTAAAGTGGAAACAGGAATTTGTAGTTTGTGTAGTTGATCCATTACAGCCCCTGAAATAATTACGTTTGTTTCCATCATTATTTTCGCTTCGTCTTCTGTTACAACTTGATGCGTTTCCAACAAGCCAATTTCTGCAGGTTGTTTCAATGTTAATGTATAAGTTTCTCCTTTATGACGAATACGAAGTGCAGAACCAGCTTCTTTTAAAGAGAAGTTCGGTGTTTCAAAGTAGTGATTCACTTGTTTCGTAAATACCTCAATAGAAAACGATTTACATAATGCATGGAATTCTTCTTCTGTAACTATATTTTTGAATTCAATTTCAATTTCTTGTGTCATTGTATGATCTCCTTTTGAAAAATAATTCTTTACACATTATCGCTTTTTCACAAATTTGGTTCAATGTTTTATTTGTTTGCGTCCATGTTATGATACAATAATACTGTTAAGTAAGACAGGAAGTTGAGATGGAGGAGTTAGAGCATGCAAAATAAAATCCAAGTTAAGAGCGTAGAAAAGAGAGAGAATGCTCTTATTTTTTGTGCGGAAAATAATGAAATAGAGGTAAAGGAGTTAAGTGCGCGTAATCACGTACTTGTAGACTCAGACAATTTATCATTTTTATATATCTTAGAAAACGAATCATCTTTCATTTATGTAAGTATTCCGCACACATGCTGGGAAGCAATGCATGAAGCGATGAATAACGATGTGGTAATGTTTGTTCGCGTGAATGGCATTGAAATGGAATTAGAAGGATTAAAAGAAGAAGTAGAATATTTAGTTGAAAATATTGAAGGTAATGCAAATTACGGAGAAGAACTAGTAACTGCTGTAGAAAAAGTATTTCTATAAGCAAATGGATTGATTTTGGTGGTGGTTGAAATGAATCGAAATTGGGAAGAATTTTTAGCACCTTACCACCAAGCGGTGGCAGAGCTGAAAGTGAAACTAAAAGGAATGCGTACTCAATTTGCAATGTTAACAGAGCATTCTCCAATTGAGTTTGTAACAGGAAGGGTAAAGTCGGTTGCAAGTATTATTGATAAAGCGGAGAAGAGAAATGTATCGCTAGACCGGCTGAGAGAAGATATGCAAGACATTGCGGGCCTTCGTATGATGTGTCAATTTGTTGATGAGATTAAGCCTGTTGTAGAATACCTTCGAAAACGAAATGACTTTGAAATCGTGGAAGAACGTGATTATGTCACGCAGAAGAAAGATAGCGGTTACCGTTCTTATCACGTTGTTATTAGTTATCCTGTTCAAACGATTCAGGGAGAACAAAAAGTATTGGTAGAAATACAAATACGCACGTTAGCAATGAACTTTTGGGCAACAATTGAGCATTCTTTAAATTATAAATATAGTGGACGTTTTCCTGAAGATATTAAAATACGCTTGCAACGTGCAGCGGAAGCAGCATTTTTATTAGATGAAGAAATGTCTTCTATCCGTCTTGAAATTCAAGAAGCGCAGAAAGCTTTTTCAAGAAAGCAAGAAACGAAAGATTCTGAATCATAAACTAAAGGGTGTTGGGCGATGAAATTTACAATTATGTCAAAGGGAGATCAATCATCAGATACGTTGGCAAGCACAATGAAAGAATACTTGCTGGATTTTGGATTTATAATGGATGAAAAGGAACCCGATATTGTAATTTCTGTTGGGGGAGATGGAACGCTTTTATATGCATTTCATCGTTATTATAATCGATTGGATGAAACAGCATTTGTTGGGGTACATACAGGGCATTTAGGTTTCTATGCAGATTGGTTACCGACAGAAGTAGAGAAATTAGTAATTGCAATTGCTAAAACACCATTCCAAGTGGTGGAATATCCGCTTTTAGAAGTGATTATTCGCTATGTGAATGGGAGTAAAGAGTCACAGTATTTAGCGATGAATGAAGCGACTGTGAAAAGTGCAGAAGGTACATTAGTAACAGAAGTGGAAATACGTGGAGAGTACTTTGAAACGTTCCGCGGGGATGGCCTTTGTATTTCTACTCCTTCAGGAAGTACTGCGTATAATAAGGCGCTTGGCGGAGCAATTATTCACCCTTCTATTGAAGCGATTCAAATTGCAGAAATGGCATCTATTAATAACCGTGTGTTTCGTACGGTAGGTTCGCCGCTCGTATTGCCGAAACATCATACATGTGTGTTGAAGCCAACTGCAGGAATGAACTTACAAATTACGGTGGACCATTTAACGATGGTTCATCAAGATGTGAAATCAATTCAGTATCGCGTGGCAAACGAGAAAGTACGATTTGTTCGTTTCCGTCCATTTCCGTTCTGGAAACGAGTTCGTGACTCGTTTGTTGCAGATAAATAGAAAGGGTTTATATATTTGAACAGATTTACATTGAAATGGGATATAGAATCGGCTGAAGAAGGAACTTTAGTTAGAGAATTTTTAAAAACAAAAGGGATTTCTAAAGCTGCATTAACGGATATAAAGTTTCAAGGCGGAGCGATTGAAGTAAATGGTCAACATGCGAGCGTTCGTCATCAGTTGCAAGTTGGTGAAGAATTACGTGTCTTTTTTCCAGTGGAGGAAAGAAGTGAAGGGATGATTGCAGAAGATATCCCTTTATGTATTGTATATGAAGATGATGCAGTTCTTGTCATAAACAAAGAGGCGAACATGTCAACAATTCCGTCTAGAGAACATCCTGCTGGGAGTGTTGCGAATGCGCTCTTATCTCATTATGATAAGCAACATCTTGCAAGTACGGTGCACATCGTAACGAGGTTAGATCGTGATACTTCAGGTCTTATGCTTATTGCAAAAAACCGTTTCGTGCATCACCTTTTATCGAAACAGCATCAACAAAAAGCTGTGAAAAGAACGTATGAAGCAATCGTCCACGGTGAGATGATTGAACGGGAAGGAACGATTGACGCACCGATTGGACGAAAATCGGATAGCATCATTGAGCGAACCGTTTGCGAGGAAGGGCAAAGAGCTGTTACTCATTTTAGAGTGATTGATAGCGCCAATCATAAGACTCATGTATCGCTTGAGCTTGAGACAGGAAGAACGCATCAAATTCGTGTGCATATGGCGCATATGGGACATGCGTTACTTGGCGATACTTTATATGGTGGAAACAGGGATGAAATGAAACGACAAGCACTTCATAGTACATCTTTGACGTTTTATCATCCTATTTTAGAGAAGGAAATGTCTTTCACTACAAAAATTCCAAGTGATATGCAAGAGGTATTAAGTCATACTTAAAAAGGGAACAAAATTCTTATGTAACGAAGAATTTTGTTCCCTTTTTTCTTAGCGGAATAATATTAAAATTTGATTTTCACCCGTGCGCTTTATAACGAAAAATCCACTTTCGGATTTTGTAGCAATGCCATCGTCATTTGGACGACAATATCCATGTATTTCGCAAGTGCCGTCATCACGTACTAACATTTGTCCAATTAATCCGACAGGAAGCCACTCGGTACGATCTTTTCTTGCTATATATTTGCAAGCTGGATCCCATTCTGTATTTAAAAGAGGTTGTATGTCTTGAGATTCCGAACGTACATATTGGCGTTTTCCGAAGCTATCTGTTTTGTAGCGTTTTTGCCAACTTAAAGCACCGCTATTTCCTATAAGAGCGGGGGTTGCACTAGATATTCCTAAAATGAATGAATCGTTTGAAGTAGCGACTCGAATTTTTTCTTCGCTACTAAATGTAACGAAATAACCTACATCAATAAGAGTATTGTCTGCTGTTTCAAACATTTGTGCAAAATCAGTTCCACTTGCATTGTAAGAAGCGCCATCAATATACATTTCTCCATTATGAGCAAGCCACTTTGCACCGATATTATGATCGGTTTCATTTGTGCCGTTTGCAATAAACCAAGAATAAGATTCTTCTGCTGTGCCGAAGCGCCCCATAATATGGCTACCTGCAAAATGAGCTGTTGATGTATGATTACCTTCCGCATGAGAAGAGGATCCGTTAGCGATAGTAGCGGTTCCTTCTGCATGTGCTGCTTCGCCTAACGCAATCGTATGTTTACCTTCCGCATGAGAATAAGAGCCGCCTGCTGTCGTTTCACTTCCTTCACTATGGGAACTATGTCCAGTTGCTTTCGTTTTTGATCCTTCTGCATGAGAGAAAGAAGCTTTTGCGTGTGTAAGAAGCCCTTCTGCATGGGAAGCTGTACCCTCTGCATTAGAGTGAAGCCCCTCTGCATGTGCATACCGTCCCCCTTTTTTTACTTTTGTATTTTCAGATGTAGGGGTGTGAATTATGATAGTTCTTTCTGGTTGTATATCACCTGATGGTACTAATGCTTCTTTAATTTTCTTCACTTGATTTATAATAGCAGCTGGAATTTCTGATTCCGCTTTTTTATTTATTGCTACAGGGATGTTTTCTTTTGTATTTTCCTCTGTTTGCTCAGAAGGCACAATCTGTTCATTATGAGTAGAGAGAGGATTGTTTTTTTTCTGCATCTTTGTTTTTCTCTTATCTATTATGCGGCTCATTACAGCATTTTCTAAAGAGACATATTTTGGTCTAGCTTTGTTTTTGGTGGATGCCTCTTGTCCTTCCAGTTCTTCTAAAGCTGCAGCTCGAATACTGCACCAGTTGTTAATTCCGTACATGGGCATATAAAAAGGCGGGCATTTTCTTTTTTGTTTAGAAGATTTTTTCTTCATTCTGTCACCTCCTGCGACAGTATATGCCGTGTAATGAAAAAAAGATGCACTTTATTGCATCTTTTTTTCATTACTTTATCGAGTTGTTATATGAGAACCGCCTAAATGGTACGTAAATAAGGGGAGTTATGAAATTGGGCGGAATTTCTCAGGGACAAAAGGCAGGGAAGAAGGAACAGAAACAGTCTCCATTTCAGGATAACGTAATCCAGTTAAATTGCCGCCAAATACAGCGCCAGTGTCAATGTTGACTGTATGCTTTACAAAGCGAGGTTCTTTTACGGGCGTATGTCCATATACAATCCAAGCTGTTCCTTCATAGTCCTTTGCCCAGTCGCGACGGATAGGTGAGCCGTCAGCGTGTTTTTCTCCTGTAATATCGCCATATAATACAAAGGTTTGTACTTTTTTATCTTGTCTTCCTATGTAATCTTGCCGAATTCCGGCGTGACACACAATTAACTTTTTCTCATCGAGTACGTGATATAAAGGAGAGTGCTCGTAAAGTGTGATGAATTTTTCTTTTATAATGTTTTGTTTATGAGAAGGTAGTGCTTCATATTCGGCAACAGTTGTTTCGAGTCCATGAGCGATTGTCACATTACGCCCAAGAAAAAATCGATATAGTTTATTACAGTGATTTCCAGGAGCGTAATAAGCTACTTTTTTATTTATGACAAGTTCCCATACAATTTCAACCATACGTAATGAATGAGGACCACGATCTGTAATATCGCCAACAAATGCAAGTTTGCGTTGATCAGGGTGAATTGGCAGGTCACTATTCCAGTTATATCCGAGTTTCGTTGTTAAGTCTTGAAACTCTTGGAAGCATCCATGTATATCCCCTATAATGTCATATTTCATATGTAAACCTCCATCATATTTTTCATTAGTATATCTAAAAAAGGATAGAGATAAAAATATATCGTTTTGTGCTTCAGTTGAACATAAAGACTTTTGTTCTTGAGCGAACGTTTAAAACAAATCCAATCGCTATCATGTATGTGAGTAAGGAACTTCCTCCGTAGCTCATAAGGGGTAATGTGATTCCTGTAATAGGTAGTAATCCGATGGTCATCCCGATATTTTGAAATACTTGAAAAGTGAACATTCCGATTGTGCCAGCGCAGATGTAACTACCGAAAGGGTCATTACTTTCTAAAGCGATATGAATCATACGGAAAATAAGCAGGAAAAAAAGTGCAATAATGACACTTGCTCCTAAAAAGCCAAATTGCTCAGCGACATTAGTAAAAATAAAATCTGTATGTGGTTCTGGAAAGTATACTTGTCCATTTTCCCAGCCTTTTCCTTGCATTTCTCCTGATCCGGTAGCTAAGAAAGCTTGTCTTAATTGATATCCTTGTGCATCATATTTGTATGGCGCTAACCAGCCGTAGAAGCGATTTAGTTGATATTCTTGTAAAATGTGTGCTTTAAAGAATTTTGTATGAGTAAAAAAAATATACGTTAATGTAAAGCCAGCCGCAAAAATGCCAGAAACTAATCCGAAAATAAAACGCCAACGTATACCAGAAACTAATATCATTGCTGCGAGCATAGCTGAAATTACCATTGTATTTCCTAAATCAGGTTCCTTCGCAATAAGTAGTAGGGGTGGCAAACTTGTTGCGCATATTTTTCCGAGTAATAAAAAATCGTCATGTATTGTTCGGCGAAAATATTTCTCATTGTGATTTGCTATAATTCGTCCGGTGACGATAATTAAAAACAATTTCATAATTTCAGAAGGCTGGAAATTTCCGATGCCCGGGAGCCTGTACCAAGCCGTCGCCCCTTTTATTGTAACGGCACCTGGTACTTGAAGTTCTAGTCCAATAAGTAGTACCAATGCAAAGCTATATAAATACCAAGCAATTTTTTGATAACGATCGAAATCAATAATCATAATTATACCAATGGCTATAAATCCAATGAAGTACCATTGGATTTGCTTTAATACAAAATTTACGCTTTGCAAAAATGGTGGTAAAGAGGCTTGTGCACTTGCAATTGCAAAGCAACTAACAATCCCAATGGCAAATAAAATGAATAGTAATACGTAGTCTATTTGATATTGAGAATTTGGATCTTTCAATGTATATATTCCTTTCTATCACCTAGTAAGCATATGTATGGCATCATGAGAAAATAATATGCAAGCAGACTGTCCCTACATTTATTCCACTATTTGTGGGAAGTCATACATTACAAGGAAGGAATAGCTCCTTCCTTGTGATGGATTATATGGCACGGAGTTCTTTTGTAATCATATTTAAACAATAGGAAAGACGTGCATGTGTATTTATATCTGGAATGAGGTTCGGAAATAGATTGTAATATTTGAACGCATTTTTATACCATCCGTAAGCTCTTATCAAACCCTTTTTATAATGTTTGGGGTCTTGTAAGAAACCATACTTTTTTGAGGTTAAAACGAGCTGGGAAAAATCTTCACAGCCTTCAAGGAATTTGTGACGTACTTGCTGTCCAGAATGAACGCGGAAGGAACTTAAAGGCTCAGTGATATACATCGCATCACCTTTTGAAAGTAAATGGATCCAAGAAGCCATATCAACACTACAACCATATTTTCTGCTATTTAAAGTGCCAAAAGGTTCCGTTAATAGGCTTTTTCTAAAGAGTACGATTGTAGGTTCACCGATAATATTTTGTCCCGCCATAAGCATACGGTTTCCAAAATCTTTCCCATTTAGTAGAGTATCTTCATCATATAATTTTTTCATAGATGGATGTTGTTCAATTATATCTCCATTATCATTAATCCAAGTGCGATAGGATGTGATAAGTGCGAGGTTTTTATTTAAGTCTTTTTGGAAATAAAACATCATTTTTTCGATTTTATTATTATAAAGTATATCATCGTCCATTAAGAAATTTATGTACTCTCCATTTGACTGTTCTAAGAGCATAAGGGAGTTATGAAATTGTCCTAGAGTAGAGGTATTTCGAATATACGTTATATGTTTATACTTATGTAAATAATGTCTGTATATTAATTTTTCTGTTTCATTATTTGTACTATCGTCTCCTACAATAATTTCAATATTGGAATACGTTTGTGCTAATGCACTTTCTAGAGCAATTTTAAAATAATGTGGTCGATTATAGGTAGGAATAAGGATGGAAACGAGAGGTGAATTTTTTATATTTTCCATATACAACTACCTTTCAGGAATTTTTTGTATAAGAATAATATCTTGATAACTGGTGTGTTCAGTTCTGCCACACCATGAACCATAATGGGGAGGAGTCTGTACTTCTAACCCATATTTATTTAATAGAGTACGAATATCTTCCTCAGGATAGGCAACTGCGAAATTCGGGATATCTTTATTTAGAACATAACAATTGTCAATTTGATGATAAAAACCTAACGTACTTAGGCCTGCATTTAAGTAATAGGAAGATTCAGGATTAATTAAAAAGAAAGTAATAAAACATCTTCCATCTTTTTTCAGAACTCGTGCAATCTCGCATACGTAATGTTCTAATTCTTTCGGAAGAAGATGGGTAAATACAGACGTTAAAAAAATAAAATCGAATGATTCATCTTCATATGGAAACTTGTATTGAGAAGCATCTTCTTTTCCATCGGGATTATAGAATTGGTTATATATATCGACATGTTCAAAATGGAAATTGTTACGGCGTGTTGAAATGTTATTTTTGCACCATGTAATTCCCTTATTAAATAAGTCAAATCCATAATAAGTACCATCATAGCTTAAATAGTTCATTAATGGGACCGCCATCCGGCCGATACCACATCCTACATCTAACACTGTTTCATTTGATTTTAAATTGCCAATTTCAATAAAATACTGCATAAACTCTTTTCCGACTTCTTCAAAGTCACCACCTACATATTGAACGAGTTCTGGGGGTGGAATTAATGTGATTTTTTTCTCATTTTCGTTCATACATTCACTCCGTCCTTGTAGTAAAGTAAGAGATTTTTATTGCATATATAAGTTAATCGTTTATAGTGAGGGGAACTTTACATGATAGATCCTTATGAATAAGTAGTGTGATAGAACCCCTCAAAAAAATAAAATTGTATTCTATTCTTTTCGCCAATAAATACCGAAATCATCAATTTGAGTCATAGGAGCTTTTATGTTTCTTTCACTTCTGAAATCTGTTACAGCCTCTGCGCATGTTATCAATCCATAATCATCAATAATAATAAAGCCACCTGTTGAAACTTTATCGTATAAATTTACAAGACTATCCATCGTTGATTCGTACATATCACCATCAAGGCGAGCAATTGCAATTTTTTCTACCGGTGCTGAAGGCAATGTATCTTTAAACCAACCCTTTAAAAATTTCACCTGATCATTTAATAAATCATATTTTCTAAAGTTTTCTTGCACTGTTTCTAAAGAAACTCGTAAGTAATCGAATGTGTGCAAATAATCACCGTAATCTTTCGGATATTGTTCTAAGTTAGGTGCGGGCAGACCTTCAAACGAATCGGCAACCCATACAGTACGATCCTTAATGTTGTTTGCTTGTAAAAACCCATTCATAAAAATGCATGATCCTCCGCGCCATACACCAGTTTCAATAAAATCACCTTCTATATTTTCCCTGACTACAGTTTCCATCGCCTCTTGTAATTGATTCATACGTTTTCGACCAACCATACTATGTGCAGCTCTTGGCCAATCCTTGCCACCTTGACGCTCATTGTTTGAAACGTTAGGATTAACGATTTTTAAATTGTGATTTTCTATATACTGCTTAAGAAATAAAGGAAGGGGAACCGTAACTGGTTCATATGATAGTTCTTTAGATATATGTAACGAAGCAGGTAAGTATGGTTCGTATTCCAACCATATTTCAAATAAAATTGTTTTCTTTAATAACTCAAGATAAAGCTGGACAGCCGATTTATTTTCCATATAAGCGCCTCCTGCGGAATGTCATACAACATTATGACTATGTAGAAAAGGAAGATTTAATGATTGAATTTAAAAATGAAAAAGCAGTAAAACTGATATCAGTTTTACTGCTAAGTAAAAAATTAAGCAACTTTTTCAATAATAATAGATGCACTCGTACCAAGAGCTAATGATAGCCCAAGTCCTGTAACAATTACTTCAACTAATGATGGAGTTGTCGTAATTTGCGTAATTGCTTGAATAACGATAGGTGCTCCAAGTGAGATTAAACTTGATCCAGTACCTGGTACAGGTACTCCGTTTACTTGGATTGTAAGACCTCCTAATGCACTGACTGTTGCAGTGTTAGCGATAACAGTAATTTTATAGAATCCAGTTTCACTAATTACGAAAGTATCAGCATCTAATTGAGAAATTGCTGTACCAAACTGAGATCCAACAGTATTAAATGGTAGTGGATCATTAAGTCCAAGATCTAAAGAAATCCCACCGGAGTTAAATGCATATAATCCTGCTGGAAGTCCTAGCCCGGATGGCCCAGTCGGTCCAGTCGGTCCAGTCGGTCCAGTCGGTCCAGTCGGCCCAGTCGGCCCAGTTGGCCCAGTAGTGCCAGTGTCACCAGTTGGTCCAGTCGGTCCAGTAGCGCCAGTGTCACCGGTTGGCCCAGTTGGTCCAGTCGCACCAGTGTCACCAGTTGGCCCGGTTGGTCCAGTTGTACCAGTGTCACCAGTTGGCCCGGTTGGTCCAGTTGTACCAGTGTCACCAGTCGGCCCAGTCGGTCCAGTTGGTCCAGTCGGTCCAGTTGGTCCAGTCGGTCCAGTCGGTCCAGTTGGTCCAGTCGGCCCAGTTGGTACAGTTGGCCCAGTCGGCCCAGTCGGTCCAGTCGGCCCAGTCGGTCCGGTAGGAAGCGTAAACGGTGGTATTGGTGGTAATGTTGGCCCTACAAGATTAGGGTCAAATGCACTAGCTGATAAAGATTCATCGGGATTCAATCCATCTGAATAATTATTATTTGACATAAATTCACCTCCATAAAGCGTTCATTATATAGTAGATGCAAAACCGGAAGAAAATGACACGGACATTTGAATTATTGAAAAGAAATCTTAAACTGCTTGTGCAAGTTAAAAAAGTGGAAAGTTTATTGTATGTATAACATATGATTGATTTGGAAGAGGGTGATTATGTTGAACAAGCAAGGAATTACAATTAGTTTATGTATGATTGTTCGAGATGAGGAAGATACAATAGGTCGATGTTTAGATGCAGTCGGAAAAATTGTTGATGAAATTATTATAGTTGATACAGGTTCCATTGATCGAACGAAAGAAATTGTAGCTCAATATACCTCTAACATATATGACTTTCCATGGATTAATGATTTTGCGGCAGCGAGAAATTTTTCTTTTTCAAAAGCAACGCAAGAGTATATATTGTGGCTAGATGCAGATGACGTATTATTAGAAGATGCTCAAGAAGCATTGAAACTCTTAAAAAGAGAATTAGACCCTAAAATTGATGCTGTTTCGATGCCTTATCATCTTGCATTGGATTCTAGCGGGAAACCTTTATATTGTACAAAAAGAAATCGACTTGTAAAGCGTGAAAAACAATTCCAATGGTTTGGAAAGGTTCATGAGTATTTAGCTATTTCTGGTGAAACTTTTAGTAGTAATGTTGCTATTACACATAAAAAAGAAAAAAAGGTAACAAATCGTAATTTGAAAATTTTTCAAAATGCTGTAGCTGCAGGAGAAGAATTGAGTCCGAGAGATTTATTTTATTACGCAAATGAATCTATGGATAACCAAAAATATGATGATGCAGTTATGCTATATGAAACATTTCTTAATCAAGACGAAGGATGGTATGAAGAGAAAATTTATGCATGTGGTAAGTTAGGAGATTGCTATGCAAAGCTTGGATCATGGGAAAAGGCAATTGAATCTTGCGTGAAGTCGTTTCGATATGATGTTCCTAGAGGAGAGAATTGTACAAGAATAGGATATATATATATGGAACAACAAAAATATAATGAAGCGATATTTTGGTTTAAACTTGCAACGGAAGTACCAATGGCGACGGAGAGCCCATTTCACAGTCCAGCGAGCTACACATGGCTTCCCTATTTACAAATGTGTATTTGTTATAGCAAGTTAGGGGAGCAAGACAAAGCTTATTATTACAACGAATTAGCAGCTGCTTATGTTCCAAATAATGCTGCAATCGAATATAACCGCAAATATTTTCGGGATGTTTTTGATAAACAATATAAAGTGTAATAAGTTTCGTTTTGTTAGAAAGGGTTTATCGTTATTCTAACTCTAATAGATTGGTTATATAGTAGTGTATCAGTGATGGAACCAATACTTGGTGAGTGAGATTTATATTTCAAATTCAATTTGCATAAGGAGTGTGTAAAATGAATCGTGAAAAAAGTTCTCTATATGAAGAAAAGTCCGAGCATTATTACAATGCAGCGAATCCGAATTTATTAAAGCATATAAAAAAGGAATGGAAAGAAGTTCTTGATATTGGTTGCTCGGGCGGTGCATTGGGAGCGGCTATAAAAGAAAATGGCACACGTGTATCTGGAATTGAGGCATTCCCAGAGGCGGCAGAAAAAGCAAAAGAAAGACTTGATCATGTTATTTTAGGGGATATAGAAAAAATAAATCTTCCTTATGAGGAGGAGCAATTTGATTGCGTCATATTTGGGGATGTATTAGAGCATTTATTTGATCCTTGGGCTGTAATAGAAAAAGTAAAGCCATATATAAAAGAAAATGGTGTGATTTTAGCAAGTATACCAAACGTTGCTCACATTTCAGTATTAGCGCCGTTACTTGCTGGAAATTGGACGTATACAGAATATGGTTTATTAGATAAAACGCATATTCGTTTCTTTACATTTAATGAAATGCTCCGAATGTTTTTAAAAGCAGGATATTCGATTAGTAAAGTAGATCGTGTATATATTGATCATAAAGTGTATGAACCGTTAATTGAGGAATTATATGGAATTTGTAAAAAATATCGTCTTGGAAGTGGCTTCATGGCTGAGACGGTCGTATTTCAGTATATTATTGAAGCAGAAAAATCACAGCTATGAGTGCTGCTGAAAAAACAATATTATTTGTTACATGTATAAATGATCGGAAAATGTATGCACAGTGTGTACGGCATATATTGAGCTTAGCAGTTCCTCCAGGGTATACTGTACAATTTATGCCAATTCGGAATGCGAATAGTATGACGAGCGGATATAATCAAGCGATTTCGCATCCAGCGAAATATAAAGTATATATACACCAAGATGTTTTCATTATGAATGTGGCATTTTTATATGGATTACTTCAATTATTTAACGAACATGAACATCTTGGAATGATTGGAATGATTGGAGCCCAATATGTTCCTCCAAACGGGATATGGAATGAAGGCAAGGGAGTTGTTGGGAAAGTAATTGGTTATATGAACGATTTATTTTATATGGCAACTCAAGAACAACCGTACCATGAGTCAAAAACATTTATGCCTGTGGAATGTATAGACGGTTTATTGATGGCAACGCAATACGATATTCCGTGGCGAGAAGACTTGTTTGATGGGTTTGACTATTATGATGTATCTCAGTCATTTGAATTTAGAAAAGCTGGCTATACAGTTGGGGTTCCTGTACAGCGTGATGCGTGGTGCATTCACTATCATATTGATGTGAATATGACCAACTATGACAAGTATAGAAAGATATTTGTGGAGAACTATATGTCAGATGTAAATCAAGACGAATAGAGGGGCTACAAAATGAAGGATCGTACAATATTAGTTGTTGTTTGTGTAAATAATGAAGAGCTATTTGAACAATGCGAGAGACAAATAAGAAACCTTTTTGTTCCCCCTGATTATGTCGTGCAAATTTTTCCGATACGAGATGCGAAAAGTATGGCAAGCGCATATAACCGAGCACTTTCATATCCCGCGAAGTATAAGGTTTATATACATCAGGACACTTATCTTATTAATCGAGAGATGTTTTATACACTTATTTCCCTGTTTAAAGATAATGAAAAGCTCGGCTTAATTGGAGTAGCTGGAGCCCAATTTTTACCGAGTAACGGGATATGGTGGGAAGGGAAAAATTTAGTAGGGAAAGTGATTGAGTATAGAAGACGGAATTATCAATTATTAAATTTAGATCAGGGGTTTTATGGAAGCCAATCTTTTATGTCGGTGCAGGCAATTGATGGCTTATTCATGGCAACGCAGTATGATATTCCGTGGCGAGAAGATTTGTTTCAAGGGTTCCACTTTTATGATGTATCACAGTCTTTAGAGTTTCAAAGGGCTGGTTATTTAATTGGTATCCCAAATCAATCAAATTTATGGTGTATTCATTATAACGGAGATGAATTTGATGCGGATACATATGAGAAAGATCGAAAAGTGTTTGTAGAACAGTATAAAGATATTTTATCTCCATCATAAGGGAGAGATGCAGAGTGAAAGGAATTATTTTAGCAGGTGGTACTGGATCGAGGCTATATCCAATAACGAAAGTAACGAATAAACATTTGCTTCCTGTTGGACGTTATCCAATGATTTATCATGCGGTATATAAGCTGAAACAATGTGAGATTACAGATATTATGATTATTACAGGTAAAGAGCATATGGGAGATGTTGTTAGTTTTTTAGGAAGCGGTCAAGAGTTTGACGTGTCCTTTACGTATCGTGTGCAAGATAAGGCTGGCGGAATTGCACAAGCATTAGGGCTTTGTGAAGATTTTGTTGGGAATGATCGCATGGTAGTTATATTAGGCGATAACATTTTTTCGGATGATATTCGTCCGTATGTTGAAGAGTTTGCAAATCAAAAAGAAGGTGCGAAAGTACTGCTGCAATCTGTAGATGATCCTGAGAGATTTGGCGTAGCAAATATTCAAAACCGTAAAATAATTGAAATTGAAGAAAAGCCGAAAGAGCCGAAAAGTTCCTATGCAGTTACAGGAATTTATTTGTATGATTCGAAAGTCTTTTCTTATATAAAAGAATTAAAACCTTCCGCAAGGGGAGAGCTTGAAATTACAGATATCAATAATTGGTATTTAAAACGAGGGGTACTTACTTATAATGAAATGAGCGGTTGGTGGACTGATGCAGGAACTCATGCTTCTCTTCAAAGGGCGAATACGTTAGCAGGGGATATAAACTTTGGTAAACAGTTTAACGGAGAATAGGTGAGAATATGAAAGTTATAGAAACAAACTTTACCGACGCAAAATTGTTAGAACCGAGGTTATTTGGAGATGAGCGTGGCTTTTTTACTGAAAGTTATAATAAGAAGGTACTAGAAACATTAGGAGTTACGTATTCATTTGTACAGGATAATGTTTCGTATTCGGCAGAAGCGGGAACGATTCGGGGATTACACTTTCAAAAAAATCCAAAAGCACAAACGAAACTTATTCAAGTTATGCAAGGAGCAATTTATGATGTTATCGTTGATTTGCGAAAACATTCACCAACGTTTAAACAGTGGCGAGGATATATTTTAAGCGCGGATAATCATCGGCAATTATTAGTACCAAAAGGATTTGCACATGGTTTTTGTACACTTGTCCCGCATACTATTGTTATGTATAAAGTAGATGAGTATTATAGTGCCAATCATGACTCAGGAGTACTTTGGGACGATAAAGACTTAGCAATTCCATGGCCGGTAACAAGTCCTATTTTGTCTGACAAAGATCGAATATTACCATCACTTCAGGAATGTGAAGATAGCTTTTGAGTAGGAGAGTTGTTTATGAATATATTAGTAACAGGTGGGGCCGGATTTATTGGAAGTAATTTTGTGCATTACATGCTACAAAGCTATGAAACATATAAAATTATTAATTTCGATGCATTAACATATAGTGGAAACCTAAATAATGTAAAGTCTATTGAAGATCATCCGAATTACTATTTTGTAAAAGGGGAAATTCAAAATGGAGAGCTGCTGGAGCATGTTATTAAGGAACGTGATGTGCAAGTAATTGTCAATTTCGCAGCTGAATCACATGTGGACCGTAGTATTGAAAATCCGATCCCTTTTTATGATACAAATGTAATTGGGACAGTCACCTTATTAGAATTAGTAAAAAAATATCCGCATATTAAACTCGTGCAAGTATCAACGGATGAAGTGTACGGCTCTTTAGGAAAAACAGGACGATTTACCGAGGAAACCCCGTTGGCTCCAAATAGTCCATATTCTTCAAGCAAAGCGAGCGCCGACATGATAGCTTTATCTTATTATAAAACATATCAATTACCAGTTATAGTAACGCGTTGTTCCAATAACTATGGGCCGTATCAATATCCTGAAAAATTAATTCCGTTAATGGTTACGAATGCACTGGAAGGAAAAAAATTACCGTTATATGGCGATGGATTAAATGTAAGAGATTGGTTACATGTAACGGATCACTGCAGTGCGATTGACGTTGTTTTGCATAAGGGACGTATAGGTGAAGTATATAATATAGGTGGAAATAATGAAAAAACAAATGTAGATGTTGTGGAACAAATTATTACGCTTTTAGGAAAAACAAAGAAAGATATTGAATATGTGACAGACCGTTTAGGACACGACCGCCGTTATGCGATTGATGCAGAGAAAATGAAGAATGAATTTGATTGGGAACCGAAGTATACGTTTGAGCAAGGGTTACAAGAAACAGTGCAATGGTATGAGAAGAATGAGGAATGGTGGAAACCATTAAAAAAGTAAGGGGCATATAAATGAAAGAACGGATTATCATAACAGGAGCAAATGGTCAATTGGGAAAGCAACTACAAGAAGAGTTAAATCCTGAAGAATATGACATATATCCATTTGATAAAAAGTTACTAGATATAACAAATATATCCCAAGTGCAGCAAGTGGTACAAGAAATAAGGCCACATATAATTATTCATTGTGCAGCGTATACAAAGGTTGATCAAGCTGAGAAAGAACGAGATCTTGCTTATGTAATAAATGCAATAGGGGCTCGAAATGTAGCGGTTGCTTCACAATTAGTTGGAGCGAAGTTAGTTTATATTAGTACGGATTATGTATTTCAAGGCGACAGACCGGAGGGATACGATGAATTTCATAATCCGGTGCCGATAAATATATACGGGGCTTCTAAATATGCGGGAGAGCAGTTCGTCAAAGAGTTACATAATAAATACTTTATCGTTCGTACATCATGGTTATATGGTAAGTATGGAAATAATTTTGTGAAAACAATGATGCGATTAGGGAAAGAAAGAGAAGAAGTATCTGTTGTAGCGGATCAAATCGGTTCTCCTACGTATGTGGCGGATTTAAATGTAATGATTAATAAGCTCATTCATACTTCTTTATACGGTACGTATCACGTATCCAATAGAGGATCATGTTCTTGGTTTGAATTTGCAAAGAAAATATTTTCGTATGCAAATATGAAAGTGGATGTATTACCGGTTTCAACTGAAGAATTTGGATCGGCGGCAGCGAGACCAAAATATTCTATTTTCCAACATAACATGCTACGATTAAATGGTTTTTTACAAATGCCTTCTTGGGAAGAAGGATTAGAGCGTTTTTTTATAGAAACAAAAAGTCATTAACAATTTTAAGTTAATGACTTTTTTGTTTGCCTTTAAGAGGTTTTATGTTACTATAATTATAGTATCAGGTACTAATAACAAGTATAAGTATTTCTGGGAGGATATATCATGGAACTATTACAAGGGAAAACATTTGTTGTTATGGGCGTTGCCAACCAAAGAAGTATTGCATGGGGAATTGCTCGCTCTTTGCATAATGCAGGTGCAAAATTAATCTTCACATATGCAGGAGAACGTTTAGAGAGAAACGTTCGTGAATTAGCGGATACATTAGAAGGACAAGAATCACTTGTATTACCTTGTGATGTAACAAATGATGAAGAACTTACAGCTTGTTTTGAAACAATCAAGCAAGAAGTTGGTACAATTCACGGTGTAGCACACTGTATTGCTTTTGCGAATCGTGACGACTTAAAAGGTGAATTTGTAGATACTTCTCGCGATGGATTTTTACTTGCACAAAATATTAGTGCATTCTCTTTAACAGCTGTAGCAAGAGAAGCGAAGAAAGTAATGACAGAAGGCGGAAATATTTTAACGTTAACATATCTTGGCGGCGAGCGCGTTGTGAAAAACTATAACGTTATGGGTGTTGCAAAAGCTTCATTAGAAGCGAGCGTGAAATATTTAGCTAACGATTTAGGTCAACATGGCATTCGCGTTAACGCTATTTCTGCAGGTCCAATTCGTACTTTATCTGCAAAAGGTGTAGGCGACTTTAACTCAATCTTAAGAGAAATTGAGGAGCGCGCACCACTTCGTCGTACAACAACTCCAGAAGAAGTTGGGGATACGGCAGTATTCTTATTCAGTGATTTAGCACGCGGCGTAACAGGAGAAAACATTCACGTTGATTCAGGGTATCATATCTTAGGATAATTATAATATTAATTTTTAAAGGACGATCTCTACATGTTGAGATTGTCCTTTTTATTTGTTCTTAGAAAGAACGATTTTTAACGAAAGTTCTTACCACGTTATGAATATAACTATAATAGTACACGATTTATTCAGCTACGTATGGAAGTGGGAGGGACGAGTGTGAAGAATAAAAATAAAAGTTCAACAGTTGGAAAACCGTTGTTATATATTGCGCAAGTAAATTTGGAACTTACTGCACCGAAAATAAAAAGAATTATCTTAACAAACTTTGAAAATGAGGATCGAAAAGAGGGAAGTAATAGAAACGAAAATGTTGTAAGTAGTGCTGTGGAAGAGGTAATAGAACAAGAACAACAAGAAGAGCAGCAAGAAGAGCAGCAAGTGGAAGGGAAAATGGAAGAAGAAGAACAAGTACAAGAGCAGCAAGAGCCAGTAAGAACTGTCCCGTATAATAAATCATTTAAGGATATGAATAATGAAGAGAAAATTCATTTTTTATTAAACCGTCCTCATTACATTCCGAAAGTAAGGTGCAGAATAAAAACAGCTACAGTTTCATATGTTGGATCAATTATATCGTATCGTAATGGCATAGTATCCATTATGCCGCAAAATAGTATGAGAGATATTAGGTTGTCAATAGATGATATCCAATCAATTAGTATGGCCGGATTTTAAATATGTAAAGGTGGTAGAAATCTTCTACCACCCCAATAGTTTTTTAGTTTACTTCACTTATTAGATAGAAACGTCGCGTAAGCATTGAATAGCACAGAAACAGCTTAAATCAACAGTAAGACAAGTGTTAGTCGATACTAATCTTGCATTTGGTACAGCTAAAAACGTACAAATTGGATCATCACCAGGTGGTACAGGAGTACCGTCACCTAATACAACAGTTAACACACGTAGTACAGCACAGCTGTCATCATCTACACTTTCCACACGGAAAATTGGAGATCGGCAGCTAGTAAGGCTTGCAGTTGGTGCAAATGCTTCAAAAGGTTCTCCAGTTTTTGTGTATAAAATAAAAGGGCGTGTATTCGCTACTGAAGCACTATTGTGTGCTCCTAAAAATGGGATTTCACAACCAGATCCACACGTTGTTGTAGAACAATCTTGTAATTCATTGATGAATTTTACAACGTCAACTACACAATGAGAAGAGCCATGGTGTTTATTTTCGTTACAACTCATTAATGTCACTCCTTATCTTCTTGTTTGTATTTACATTAATAAGATATTGGAGTCGAGGAGATTTGGTCACAATCTCAAGACCTTTTTTTTTAAATAGGCGAAAGAGGATAAGGGAAGGTGAAATGATGCTGTTTACAAGCTGGCTTTTATTTTTTATTTTCGCGTTAGCTGCTTTTAGGCTCACTCGTTTAATTGTTTATGATAAAATTACCGGCTTTTTGCGAAGACCATTTATTGATGAATTAGAGATTACAGAGCCGGATGGAAGTGTATCAACTTTTACAAAAGTAAAAGGTAAAGGATTAAGAAAGTGGATTGGCGAATTATTAAGCTGTTATTGGTGTACAGGTGTATGGGTTAGTGCTTTTTTATTAGTTTTATATAATTGGATCCCTATCGTTGCAGAGCCATTACTTGCGTTATTAGCTATTGCAGGTGCAGCAGCAATCATTGAAACGATTACAGGATATTTTATGGGAGAATAATATATTTTCATAATACGAGAAAAAGCGGAGTTTAAAAGAATGAGGGAACGGAAATAAAAAGTTGTTCATATAGTAAATAGACAGAATTGATAGTAGAGGAGATGTTTGCTGTGAGCAATAATCCAAGGCAAAGTTCATATGACCTGCAGCAATGGTATAACATACAGCAACAGCACCATGCACAACAACAGGCATACCAAGAACAATTGCAACAACAAGGATTTGTGAAGAAAAAGGGATGTAATTGTGGGAAAAAGAAGAATACAATAAAACACTATGAAGAATAAAACACTCATGTTACCGTGAGTGTTTTTTATTATAAATATAAAAAGCGGTATTTCAAAGGAGAAATACCGCTTTTTACTAGCTAATTTGTGCAACTGTTAATGCTGCAGCACGGATGTCTACAGTTCCAATTAACTGGACTGGTACAATTTGAATTAAGTCACCAGGGTTTAAGTTAATAAGAATAACACCACTGGATACATCTACTTCACCAGTACCAATAACGTTAGAACGAACCGCTGTACCTGATCCAGGAATAATGTTTGCTGGTGTATTTAATGATAAGAAGAAACGACCAGCTTCTGGTGCAGTAGGTACGTTATCAAGACTAATCGTTAATGTATAACTGATTTGATAAATACCAGCTCGTAGAATTCGGATGCCATCTCCGACACTTACTGTATCATTTATTACAGGAACAGTAATGTTTGGGTTTGGACTAACGCTAGGTAATAGTAATGGTGTGAATAATGAAGCGAACTGAGGGCCAGAAGCGTTGAAAGCAAAACCGAAGGCAGGTAGTGTACTAGCTGGTTTTGCCTCACAATCGATTTTAGTAAATTCGCAATCAGAAGAGAACATGTTTTTCACTCCTTTATCTGTTTCTACTTTCAGTTAATGAAAAGGACAGGTTCTATGTTCTAGACAAGTTCCCAATTTTAAGAAATTTACATAATAATACTCTTTAAGCATGGATTGGGTGGCAGATATTCTGCCACCCAATCCATGCTTAACTCATTATTTAGATTTAAATCGTAACATCGCGTAAGCATTGAATAGCGCAGAAGCAGCTTAAATCAACAGTAAGACAAGTGTTAGTCGATATTAATCTTGCATTTGGTACAGCTAAAAACGTACAGATTGGATTGTCACCAGGTGGCACAGGGGAAGTATCACCTAATACGACAGTTAATACACGTAATACAGCGCAATCATCATCATCTATACTCTCGACACGGAAAATTGGAGATTGGCAGCTAACAAGGCTTGCAGATGGCGCGAATGCTTCAAATGGTGTTCCAGCTTTTGTGTATAAAATAAAAGGACGTGTATTTGCTACGGATGCACTATTATGTGCTCCTAAAAATGGAACTTCGCAACCAGATCCACATGTTGTGGTTGCACATTCTTGTAATTCATGTATAAAACGAACGACATTTGATACACAGTTGAAATCACAATCGTGATGATGATGATGGTCTTCGTTACAATTGCAGCTCATTATGTTCACTCCTTATCGTGAGTTCTGACATACACTATTACAATATGAATGAGATATGGTTGATATTACGTTAATTCTTACGATAAAAGCAGGGAATTTATATAGTAGGGATGTACATAATGCAATATAAAAAAAAGACATCCTTATTTAGTGGATGTCTTTTCAGGTAAATCCTTTCGTACAGTGTACAAAAAACGAGATATATCTAATTTTTTTCCTCTGAAAAATTGCGGAGAGGAAATGTACAATTCTTCTTTTGCACGTGTAATCGCGACATAAAGTAGTCGGCGTTCTTCTTCTAAAGCCTCAGAAGTCTCTGTAACACGATCATTTGCATCTTTTAAAGAAGAAGTATGGGGCAGAATGCCATCGCTCGCTCCAAGTAAAAAGACACATGGAAATTCAAGGCCCTTTGCGTTATGAATAGACATAAGTGAAACAGCATCTTTTTGTGGCATTGTTTTTAATGCTTCCATTTCCTTTTGACCTTGAATTGCTTCATCAATAAATTGTAAATATGCTGGAATGTCGGTGAAACGATTTGCTGACTCCATTAATTCTTCTAACATTTCTTCTTGTATATCTTTATGCATCGTAAAGGAAGAACGATCGTTACTTTGTAAGTACTCTAAATACTTTCCTTTACCATGAATAATTTCTTTTAATGCTTTTTTCGGTTCTAATTCTTTTATAAATTTAATAAAGTCGATACGCTCATTTACCTTTTTTACTTGAAAAGGTTTTAAGCTCGGATTTAATAATAAGAAATGAAGAAGAGAAGGAAAACGACCTTCACCATATTTCCATTGTTCACGTTCAATAAATGAAATACAATCATCACGCCCGATATACATCGTTGGCAATATGTTTGAAAGTGATTCTAATCGAAACGGCTCAATCACTAGTCTTAAATGATCTAATACAGGTTTAATTAAAGAATGCTCGTAAAATGATTGACTTGCCCCGTGCTTAATAAACGGGATTTTATGAATGGTAAGTTGATCAAGTAACGAACGGCTTACAGAATGTGTGCGATATAGTAAACAAAAATCTTTATAGTTGCGTTCACCGCTATCTACCTTTTCTTGAATGAGCTGCAAAATTTGATTTGCTTCATCAAGAGTCGTAGCCGGTCTTGCGTAAAAAGGTTGTACACCCTCTTCGCGAACAGAATAGAGCTCTTTATCAAACCGTTCTTGATTTAGTTTGATCACTTCATTTCCAAGTCCGACGATAAAAGGGTTGGATCGATAATTCGTATTAAGTGCGATAATCGTAGTGTTATCAAATTCTTTTGGAAAAGATAAAATAATTTGGTGACTTGCTCCTCGCCAGCCATATATCGCCTGATCGTCATCACCTGCGATAAACAAATTATTTCTTGGCGAAGCTAACAATTTTACAATTTCATATTGTGCATACGATGTATCTTGAAACTCATCTACTTCAATATAGTGGAAACGTTGTTGTAATTGGGTAAGCAAAGGAGCATTATTTTCTAACATATAATATGTTTCTAATAAGATGTCATCGAAATCGATATAGTTATATCGTTGTTTCACTTCTTCAAACCGCTCGTATACTTCTTTAAATTCTTGTTCAACGGGTGTTTTTGCTTTTACATCTTTCGGACGATTCAATTTGTTTTTCTCAAGTGAAATCATCGCGAGTATCGTTTCAGCATCATAAGCGTCTTTTAAACGTAACTCTTTTAAAATTTTCTTTATCATAATTTGTTTATGTTTTTCGTTTGCTAAAATTTGCTGATTATATCCTTGACTACGAAGCAATTTTAAAAAGACAGAATGGAACGTACCAGCAACAACATAGCTACTTGCTGCATGATTCATACCGGGTAAATTCGCGACACGATTTCGGATTTCTTCAGCCGCCTTTTGTGTAAATGTAAGCAATAAAATATTCCGCGGATGAACTTGTTTTACATTTACTAAATAACCTACGCGAGTTGTTAAAACAGATGTTTTCCCGCTGCCGGCACCAGCCAATGTAAGAACAGGGCCTTCTGTCGTTCGCACGGCCTCTAATTGTTTTTCGTTTAAAAATACATTTTGTTGTTCTAGTGCACGGAAATACGCCGCATCTGCATCTTCTTCCATAATTAAATGGGTAGATGTTTTCGGAATATGATATGTTGCACGCGGAATGTCAGCGTGCGTTAATGATTTTTGTGAAAATTTTTCTTGTGTCATATATTCACCTTCAAAACTATAGCATCAACATTTAACTTTAGCGGAAGAAAAAGAAAATAGCAATGTAAAAAACAGGAGGGGATACCTCCTGTTTTCAAATTACAATTCTTTTATCATAACGATGTGAGGAATATTTGCTTCCATAAATACATCAGAATTCGTTACATATCCAAGTTTCTTATAGAAATCTTCAGCATGTGTTTGGGCATGCAGCTTCAATTTTGGTAGCGAGTTTTCCTTCGCATATGCTTCAAGTGCATCCATAACAATTTTTCCAATTCCTTTTTTACGATGGGAAGCTAGTACGCAAATGCGTTCCATTTTTCCTATTCCATCAATGGTCCGAAAACGCCCAGCACCAACGGGAACATCATTATCATATATAACGACGTGTATGGAAGTTTCTTCAAACTCATCATACTCTTCTTCGGCAGAAACTTGCTGTTCCTTCACAAAAACTTGCTTACGTACAGAGAATGCATCTCTTAGTTGTTCGTCCGTTTGTACGATTTGTGCGTGCAAATTAGTTGTTCCCCTTTCCAAGGCGGAATGTTTCGTGTACAGTCCAAGTTCCATTTTCTAATTGATATAGAAGATGGAAGCGGTCAATTGGTTGTTCATAATAGAAATCTTTCATACGTAATCGACCTAATACATCAGCATGCTCTGCATCTGATAAACCTTGTCCGATTGTTAGATGAGGTACGAAAGAATATTCGCGTTCTTGTGTGAAGAATCCGCTATGCATTTCTTCATTTAAAAAAGTAAGTTCAGGTGTTTTTTCTACTTTAAAATAAAGAACATTATTAACAGGTGCGAATGAACCAACTTTTCCGACATGAAGGGTGAAAGGGTTCGTTTTACTTGCGATTGTATGTAACTCGTTTACAATCGATTCTAATTGTTCATCTTGCGCCTCAAAGGGTGTTTTCAATGTAATATGTGGCGGAACTAATGCGTAGTGCGGATCATAACGTTTACGCAATCCGTTCGCTTTATCTTGAATCATTTTAGATGGAAAAATCACAATGCCTAATTTCATGTTCCAATTCCTCCCTTTGTAAGTCTAGTTAGATTTTGAGAAAATAACTCTCTTAATCTATTGTATCAAATTATTCTGAATACTGCTCTCTATTATTTTATTGATAGAATATGAGAGAAAGCTTTCGGTAAATCAGTTTGCCAATATTTCCACGTATGATTACCTTCAAACTCCTCGTAATGCGTGATGAAATTTCTATCTGTCAGAAGCGTATTAAGTTCACGGTTCGGCTCTACGAAATCAGATACTTGTCCATCAGTGCGCTTTACAGCTGTTTCTTCTGTCCCAATAACGTGATAAAGCTCTAGCGCCTCCGGATTTTTGAAGTCTTTTGCTAAGTTCATTACTGTTTCATCCACAAATGGTGATTGCATAACGACTTTACCGAATGTATGCGGATACATAAGTGCGGTCATAAAGGAAACTGTTCCGCCAAGAGAATCACCAATTAACACACGACCTTTCCCCATTTGGTACGTTGGATAATTTTCATCGATATATGGTGCAAGTTCATGAGCAAGGAAACGAATATACGCAGCGTTTTTTACTTCATTTGGGAAATATTTTTCTTTACGATCGTGTACATTTTTATATGGAATACCGACAATAATTGTACGGTCAATTTCTTCAGTTTCACGAAGGCGCTCAATTACACGGTGTGCTTTCCCAAGCTGAAAATAATCTCTGCCATCTTGTGCAATTACAACTGTATGTTTGTGCAGCGGTGTGTAATTTACCGGTAAGTAAACGAGAAGTGTAACATCTTCTTGAAGTGATGCACTATAAAATGAAATCTCTTCAATTCTCCCAATTGTTTGATTCATGTAGATCCCCCTAAATAAAAATTTACTGTAATGATTGTAAGAGCGACGCTTGTAGTGAAAAAAAAAGAAATATTCACTAATAGGTGCTTTCGTTTCTATTTTACCATAATGGTACGAAGAATCTAAAAAATTAGTATTTAAGTTAGGGAAGAAAACGGATATAATGAAGTGGGATTTTTGACAGGTGAGAGGGGAGACGGAATTTGAAACAAGAAAGATCAATCGCACTACCATTAGCCATTTCCATTATAGCCATTTCATTCGCAGCAGTTTTTGTAAAGATGTCCTCAGCACCATCTTCAATATTAAGTATGTATCGATTATGGATTATCGTACTTATTATGCTGCCTATCGTTTGGAAAAAACGGGAAGAGTTTAGTAAGATTCAAATAAAAGATTGGGGATTTTTAATTGGATCTGGTTTCTTTTTAGCACTTCATTTTCTTTTATGGTTTGAATCTTTAAAGCATACAACAGTTGCGAGTTCGACGATTATTTTAGCGCTTCAACCAATCGTATCTTTAGTTGGAGGTTTTTTCTTATTTAAAGAAAGAACAACATACGCAGCCATTGCGACAATGGGAATTGCGATACTAGGTGTAGTGTGTATTGGTTGGGGAGATTTAGGACTAAGTGAGCAAGCGATTTATGGAGATATATTATCCTTTTTAAGTGTAATAGCAGTTGTCGGTTATTTATTTATCGGGCAAACGACAGTAAAGAAAGTATCACACTGGATTTACAGCTTTACCGTTTTTGCATTCGCAGGTATTTTTATGGGGATTTATAATATAGTGTTGCAAGTGCCTTTTACAGGTTATACAAAGTGGGATTGGACCGTCTTTCTTTTACTTGCGGTCGTGCCGACAGTGTCACACGTGATTAATAATTGGTTATTAAACTACGTAAATGCAACAACAATTTCGATGAGTATTTTAGGGGAACCAGTTGGAGCATCTATACTAGCGTTCTTCTTACTTGGGGAAAGATTAAATGTAATGCAAATGATCGGTAGCATGCTCGTATTGTTTGGTGTATCTGTTTTCTTATTACAGCAACAAAAACGAACAGCAAAAGATGTGGTAAACGAACCAGTATATACGCAGGAATTATAATAGTAGAGGAGAAAAGAGAAGTTGTAATGCTTCTCTTTTTGTTTTATAGAAATACGGGCGTAGGAGGGGGGAGTGAAATGGAATTTCCATCAAAAAAAGATGTATGGTTATATCCGATTTTTTTCGTTGTCATTGGAGCGTGTTTTGCTCCTATATTTGCAGGGAGAGAATATTTTCTTTTATTTTTTACAATTCCGTTAGCCATAGTATTTATTTGGAGTTGGTTTTCAACAAAATATATTGTCGGAGAAGAAACAATTACTATTAGATCAAGTTTCGTTAAAAAGCGCATATTTATACGAGATATAAAACAAATTTCAAATACGAAAAATCCAATAGCAGCCTATGCATTGTCATTTGATCGACTTGAAATTGTTTACGGCACACATCAAACAGAAATTATTTCTCCTAAAGATAAAGAGCAATTTATCAATCTTGTTAAAAGTAAAAATCCACACATTGAAATAAAGTAAAAGAGTGGCTTTATAGCCACTCTTTTACTTTGGGTTTGTCATATAAGGTTGTACATGAATGACGCATAGGTCACGAAATTTTCCCTCAGCAGTTGTAACAATTACGACTGCCCTACCTGCACTTTTTCCAGTAATCGTTACCGTATCACCTTTTGGATACAGTGTGATAACATCAGCATTCATATTTGTCCAAATAAGTTCTTTATTCGTTGCTTGTACTGGCAAAACAGTAGCGGATAACTCAGTGCTTTGTCCCGTTCGTACTTTTAACTTGTTTTTTTCCATATGAACACCGATGACTGAAATAACAGAAGGAGCAATTGAAATTTTAGGTGGATTAGGTTGTATGTTCAAACAAGACGCAGAAGTATTGGTGATAGGTGAAAATTTTCGTGTTTGTTGTTGCTGGAAAGCTGCTAACATGTTGGAGTCCCCTTTCTGTATAAGTGCTGATAGTACTACTATAAAGGAATAGTGTTACGTTTAATTTAACGAAACATAAAGAAATTGTTAAATTCGAGCAGAAGATTGTCGAACTTTGATAAAAAGAAAACTCTGCTGATACGATAACAGCAGAGTTTTTCCTTTATAGATTATGACTATGTTGTTTTTCGAAATTCTCAAATTGCTCTTCAACTTCTTTTGAAGGTTGTGTTAGTAAACTAACAATTACGATGGCTAGTAAACTAATGGCGAAACCTGGAATCATTTCGTATAAGAAATCTTTTAAGAATTTGAATTGAGTCCATATAATAACAGTAGCGGCACCAGAAATCATACCAGCAAGTGCGCCCCACTTCGTCATGCGTTTCCAATATAAGCTTAATAAAATAGCAGGTCCGAATGAAGAACCAAATCCAGCCCAAGCGTACCCGACAAGAGCTAAAATCGTATCATTTTGTTTAAACGCTAATGCGCACCCAACTAATGCAATAACAAGTACAGCCATACGACCGATAAATACAAGCTCTTTATCAGAAGCAGAACGTTTAAAGAATGTACGATATAAATCTTCTGTTATAGCACTAGAAGTAACGAGTAATTGAGATGAAATTGTACTCATAATAGCTGCTAAAATAGCTGCTAATAAAAATCCAGTAATAAGTGGATGGAATAAAATTTTTCCTAGTTCAAGGAAAATTGTTTCTGGGTTAGATAATGTTAACTCTTGTTGTGAGTAGTAAGCAATACCGATAAGACCAGTAAACATAGCTCCGACAACAGAGAAAATCATCCAGCTCATACCAATTCTTCGTGCGCTTTTAATTTCTTTTACAGAAGAAATTGCCATAAAGCGTACAATAATATGAGGTTGTCCAACATAACCAAGGCCCCATGCGAATAAAGAAATAATCCCTAAAGTAGAAGCGCCTTTAAAAATATCTAAACGTGTTGGATCTACAGAACGAATTGTATCAAATGCAGGTCCAAGTCCGTTCGAATTCATAATTGTTACGATAGGAACAAGAATAAGAGCAATTACCATAATGATTCCTTGCACGAAGTCTGTCCAACTTACTGCTAAGAAGCCACCAAATAATGTGTAAGCGACAACAACGCCCGCAACAATGAATAATCCAACATGATAGTTCATGCCAAATGAATTTTCAAATAATACAGCGCCTGAAACTAATCCTGAAGCTACATAGAAAGTAAAGAAAATCATAATAACAAGTCCGGATACTAAGCGTAGCATGTGAGATTTGTCGTGGAAACGGTGTTCCAAAAATTCTGGGATAGTAATAGAGTTGTTTGCAATTTCAGAGTAGGTACGTAAGCGAGGAGCGACATATAGCCAGTTTGCGTATGCGCCTAGTGTTAGGCCGATCGCAATCCAACTACTACTTAATCCAACGCTAAACATTGCACCGGGTAAGCCCATTAAAAGCCAACCACTCATATCGGATGCTCCAGCACTTAATGCTGTTACTGCGGGGCCTAGTGTACGCCCGCCAAGCATATAATCTGTTAAGTTGGATGTTCGTTTATAGGCGAAATAGCCAATTACTAACATCCCGAGCATGTAAATAGAGATAGAAGTTAAAGTTAACATCTGCGTACTCATGTAGTTCCCCTTCCTTTTGTCATGTCTTTTGATGCGTTATGCATATTTATAATCTATCATGATTATTCTGAAAAATCCATACAGAAATATGAATTTTCAGAAATGTAAGCGTTTTTTGATGTCATTTTACTTTTTTAATATATAATATTCATACAAAAAACCTTATTTTTAATAGAGTATTTATTATATTTACATAAAAAGAGGTTGTTTTGTCAATATAATATTGAAAGGAGAGAAAAATAAAATTTTTTAAAAAGTATTGACTTGTGAAAAAAGTTAGGTCTATAATGAGTGCAACTTAAAAAAATGCAAGCGTTGATGAAGAAGAGTACACATGATGAACATGTCAGAGAGCTGATGGTTGGTGCGAATCAGTATGGAATTGATGTGGAATGGGCTTCGGAGCTTCCAAACCGAAACGAAAGAAGTAGGCTTTGGCGACATGATCTCATCGATACAAGAGACACGTATTGTTTTTGATACGGTAAAGTGCGTTACATTCGTAACGAATTAAGGTGGCACCACGGGAGTACCCGTCCTTTCTATAGGATGAGTACTCCCTTTTTGTGTATAAAAAATTAAATAAATGAAATCGTTTAAGTAAGAAGAGTACGTATATTGGAGACGTTACAGAGAGCCGGGAATAGGTGGGAGCCCGGTGCGGTGCCATATGCGGAATGGGCTTACGAGAGGTATGCTGAACAATTATTTTCAGTAGGCAACCCGGGTTCCGCCGTTACAAGGATAAGGTATATATTTTGTACCTGAATAAAGCGGGATGCTTTTGCGTCCAACATGAGGTGGTACCACGGTAAATTTATCGTCCTCTACATATTTTCGATATGTAGAGGACTTTTTTATTTTTCAGGATGAGGTGAAGGACATGATGACGAAAGAAGAATTTATGAAACGAAAAAGGGAAGAAAAAACATTTTTAGTAACCGCTGAAGAAGAAGGAGATAGCATTACGCCAATTTCTTTATATAGACGTATGAAAGGTAAGAAGAAATTTTTATTAGAAAGCTCCCAGCTTCATCAAGATAAAGGACGTTATTCTTACTTAGGATGTAACCCATATGGTGAAGTGAAAAGTATTGGTACGGAAGTAGAACGAACGATTTACGGACGGTCAGAAAAGTTGCAAAGTAACGTACTTCAAGTGTTAGAAGAAGTGATCGCGTCAGCTCAAGTAGATAGTCCATTTCCATTTTGCGGAGGAGCAGTTGGTTATATTGGCTATGACGTCATTCGGCAATATGAAAACATTGGAGCAGATTTACACGATCCATTGAATATTCCAGAAGTACACCTTTTACTATATCGTGAGTTTATCGTTTACGATCATTTACGCCAAAAGTTGTCGTTTGTATATGTATGTAGGGAAGATGATTCAGCAGATTATGAAGAAGTATATGAAAGGTTGCAAATATACAAAGAGGAAGTGCTACAGGGAGAAGAAGCGGGAGTAACTGAAATAGGATCAGCATTATCATTCACTTCTTCTATAACGGAAAAAGAATTTTGCGCGATGGTAGAAACGGCGAAAGAACACATTCGAGCAGGGGACATATTTCAAGTTGTATTATCTCAGCGTTTGCAAAGTGAATGTATTGGAGATCCATTCGCGTTATATCGAAAACTTCGAATTGCCAATCCATCACCATATATGTTCTATATCGATTTTCAAGATTATGTTGTACTCGGTTCTTCGCCGGAAAGTTTACTATCAGTAAGGGAGGATAAAGTGATGACGAATCCAATTGCTGGTACGAGACCAAGAGGGAAAACGAAGAGGGAAGATGAGGAAATCGCAAAAGAACTATTAGGCAATGAGAAAGAGCGAGCAGAGCATATGATGCTTGTCGATCTTGGACGAAACGATATAGGTAGAGTGAGTGAAATTGGCTCAGTCACGATAGATAAATATATGAAAGTAGAAAAATACTCGCACGTTATGCACATTGTATCTGAAGTTTACGGAACATTGCGAAAACGAATGAGTGGATTTGATGCATTGGCGTATTGCTTACCAGCGGGGACAGTATCAGGTGCTCCGAAAATTAGGGCAATGGAAATTATAAATGAGCTAGAGAATGAAAAAAGAAATGTATACGCCGGTGCAGTAGGATATATTTCATTCTCAGGAAACCTTGATATGGCGCTAGCAATTCGAACGATGGTTGTGAAAGATGAGAAAGCGTACGTTCAGGCAGGAGCGGGTATCGTCTACGATTCAGATCCAGTTGCTGAATATGAAGAAACGTTAAATAAAGCGAGAGCGCTTTTGGAGGTAATGAAATGATTGTACTGATTGATAATTACGATTCATTCACATATAACTTGTATCAACTGTTAGGTGAATACGAAGAAGATATTGTTGTCGTAAGAAATGATCAAATAACGATAGAACAATTAGAAGAGATGAAGCCGAAAGGAATTGTACTTTCACCAGGACCAGGAAAACCAGAGGATGCTGGCATTTGTATTGAAGTGATTCGTCATTTTTATAAGAACGTTCCCATATTAGGGATTTGTCTTGGCCACCAAGCGATCATAGCTGCATTTGGAGGAGACATTGTTAGAGCAGAACGTATTAAACACGGAAAAACATCGCGTGTGAAACATAACGGAACGTCAATCTTTTCATACGCTACACAGCCGCTAACGGCAATGCGCTATCATTCCCTTGTTGCAGAGCAAACGAGCTTGCCAGAGTGTTTTGACATATTAGCGACAGCGATGGACGACGGAGAAATAATGGCAGTCCGTCACAATTATTATCCGCTCTTCGGATTACAGTTTCATCCGGAATCAATCGCAACAGAAGAAGGCGGAAAGTTAATACGTGCCTTTTTAACAGAAGTAAAAGAGGAGGAAAGAGTATGAATAACTATCTTCGTAAATTAGTGGAGGGCAAACATTTAACAGAAGAGGAAATGTATAAAGCAGGACTACTTTTATTAAGTGAAAACATATTAGAAAGTGAAATTGCAGCTTTCTTAGTCTTACTGAAAGCGAAAGGTGAAACTGCAGAAGAAATATACGGTCTCGTTCGAGCTCTTCGCGAAAAGGCATTGCCGTTTTCGAACCATATACAAGGAGCAATGGACAATTGCGGGACGGGTGGTGACGGTGCACAGACGTTTAATATAAGCACAACATCGGCATTTGTACTTGCAGGAGCTGGCGTAAAAGTTGCAAAACATGGTAATCGTGCTGTTTCTAGTAAAACAGGAAGTGCAGATTTATTAGAAGAACTCGGTGTAAATATTAGCAGTACGCCAAGCGAAATTGATTATTTACTAGAGCATGTCGGAATCGCATTTTTATTCGCACCAGCGATGCATCCAGCATTAAAGCGCATTATGAAAATAAGAAAAGAATTGAACGTGCCGACAATCTTTAATTTAATTGGCCCTTTAACAAATCCGGTGAATTTAGAAACACAATTTGTCGGTATTTATAAACGAGATATGTTATTACCAGTTGCGCAAGTGTTACAAAAGCTAGGGAGAAAACAAGCGCTTGTCGTAAACGGAAGTGGATTTTTAGATGAAGCATCATTGCAAGGAGAGAATCATGTTGTCATTTTAAAAAATAATGAAATAGTAGAAACGAGTATTGAACCTGAGAAATATGGTTTCTCAATAGTGAAAAACGAAGAAATAAAAGGCGGGAATTCGAAAGAAAATGCAAAGATTACGCTTGGAGTATTAAGCGGAGAAAAGAGTGTGTACCGCGATACTGTTTTATTAAATGCAGGTCTAGCTCTTTTCGCAAATGGAACAGCAGAAACGGTTGAAGAAGGAATTAAACTTGCAGCACATAGCATTGACTCTGGAAAAGCATTAGCGAAACTAAACTTATTAATTGCAGCAAGCAACGAAAAATTAGAAAGGGTGAATTAAAGTGGGGACGATTTTAGACAAAATTGTAGAGCAGAAGAAAAAGGAAGTAGCGGCATTATATGAAACATACACACCATTAAATGAAAGTAGAAAGACATATTCACTTGTAGAAGCGTTACAGCAGTTTACTGTCATTGCAGAAGTAAAGCGAGCATCACCATCAAAAGGAGATATTAATTTACACGTTGATGTACGAAAACAAGTAAAAACATATGAAGATTGCGGCGCAGGAGCAGTTTCGGTTTTAACAGACGGACAATTTTTTAAAGGATCTTTTCATGATTTACAAACGGCAAGAGAAGAAAGTAACATTCCGCTTTTATGTAAAGATTTCATAATCGATAAGATTCAAATTGATAGGGCATATGAAGCAGGTGCAGATATTATTTTACTAATCGTAGCAGCGTTAACGAAAGAGAAGTTAAAAGAGCTGTATAGCTACGTATTAGAAAAAGGATTAGAAGCAATTGTTGAAGTTCATGATGAGCAGGAATTAGACATTGCGATCCAATTAAATCCGCACGTTATCGGTATTAACAACCGTAATTTAAAAACATTTGAAGTCGATTTAGACCAAACAGAAAAGCTTGGAAAACGATTAAATGTGGAGAAATTACTTTGGATTAGCGAGAGCGGGATTCATTCAAAAGAAGATATTATTCGGGTCAAACGAGCTGGAGCAAAAGGTGTATTAGTTGGAGAGGCACTTATGACATCATCTTCTATTAATAGCTTTTTTGAAGATTGTAAGGTGAATATATGAAAGTGAAAATTTGCGGCATCACTGATATGGAAACAGCAAAATGTGCTTGCAAATACGGAGCAGATGCAATCGGATTTGTTTTTGCTGAAAGTAGGCGGAAAATTACTCCGAGGCTAGCGAAAGAAATTATTGGAGAGCTTCCAGAACACGTGTTAAAGGTCGGTGTTTTCGTAAATGAATCAGTAGCAGTGATCCAGAAAATTGCAGATGAGTGCCGGTTAACACATGTACAACTACATGGGGATGAAGACAATTATCAAATAAGAAGATTGAATATTCCGTCTATAAAGTCACTAGGAGTAACTTCAGAGAATGATATGAAAAACGCTCAAGGGTATGAAACGGATTATATATTATTTGATAGCCCGAAAGAAAAGTTTCATGGAGGAAATGGAAAGACGTTTTCATGGGAACTACTTGGGCATATGCCAAAAGAATTGCGAAAGAAAACAATATTAGCTGGTGGATTAAACGCTCTTAATATAGAAGAAGCAATTCGAACTGTTCGGCCATATATGGTCGATGTGAGCAGCGGAGTAGAGACAGAAGGAAAGAAAGATGTCGAGAAAATAAAACAATTTATTAAAAAAGTGAAGGAGTGTTCCAAATGAATTATGCATATCCAGATGAAAAAGGTCACTACGGTATATACGGAGGAAGATACGTTCCAGAAACGTTAATGCAATCTGTATTAGAACTAGAAGAAGCGTATAAAGAGGCAATGGAAGATGAAGAGTTTCAAAAGGAATTAAATCATTATTTAAAAACGTATGTCGGAAGAGAAACACCGCTTTATTTTGCTGAGAATATGACGAAGTATTGCGGCGGTGCAAAGATATATTTAAAACGTGAAGATTTGAACCATACGGGAGCTCATAAAATTAATAATACAATTGGTCAGGCACTTCTTGCGGTGCGAATGGGCAAGAAAAAAGTTGTCGCTGAAACAGGAGCAGGACAACACGGAGTTGCAACCGCTACTGTATGTGCCCTACTCGGATTAGAATGCGTCATCTTTATGGGAGAAGAAGATGTGAGACGTCAAAAATTAAATGTGTTTCGAATGGAATTACTTGGAGCGAAAGTAGAAAGTGTAGCGGCAGGTAGCGGCACGTTAAAAGATGCGGTGAACGAGGCGCTTCGTTACTGGGTTTCACACGTGCATGATACACACTACATTATGGGATCCGTTCTTGGACCACATCCATTCCCGCAAATTGTTCGTGATTTCCAAAGTGTAATTGGGAAAGAAACGAAAAAACAATATGAAGCGTTAGAAGGGAAATTACCAGAAGCAGTCGTTGCTTGTATTGGCGGTGGTAGTAATGCGATGGGCATGTTTTATCCGTTCGTACACGATGAAGAAGTCGCTCTTTACGGCGTAGAAGCAGCAGGAAAAGGCGTTCATACAGAGAAGCATGCAGCGACTTTAACGAAAGGAAGCGTCGGAGTTTTACACGGATCGATGATGTATCTTCTACAAAATGAAGAAGGACAAATTCAAGAAGCTCATTCCATTTCAGCAGGACTAGATTATCCAGGTGTTGGGCCAGAACATAGCTTGCTAAAAGATATTGGACGCGTTTCGTATCACTCGATTACAGATGAAGAGGCGTTAGAAGCATTTCAATTATTAACGAAAAAAGAAGGGATTATCCCAGCGTTAGAAAGTTCACATGCTGTCGCATACGCTTTAAAATTAGCGCCGCAAATGAAGAAAGATGAAGGGCTTGTCATTTGCTTATCTGGCCGCGGTGATAAAGATGTAGAGAGTATAAAACGTTATATGGAAGAGGTGTAAAAAATGGGAGTAGAAAAAATTAAAGCAGCATTTGAAAATGGTAAGAAAGTATTTATTCCGTACGTAATGGGCGGAGATGGTGGCCTTGAAAAATTAAAAGAAAGAATTCGTTTTCTTGATGAAGCAGGAGCAAGCATCGTTGAAATCGGCATCCCGTTTTCAGATCCAGTCGCAGATGGCCCGACGATTCAAAGAGCGGGGAAACGAGCGCTAGATAGCGGTGTAACGTTAAAAGGCATTTTTCAAGCATTAATAGAGGTAAGGGGAGAAGTGCGAATTCCGTTTGTACTCATGACATATTTAAATCCAGTACTTGCATTCGGAAAAGAACGATTTATCGAGAACTGTATGGAAGCAGGGGTAGATGGTATTATCGTTCCAGATTTACCGTATGAAGAACAAGACATTATTGCACCGCTTCTTCACACGTCAAATATAGCTTTAATTCCACTTGTAACCGTTACGAGCCCAATTGAGCGAATCGAAAAAATTACGAGTGAGTCAGAAGGATTCGTCTATGCCGTTACAGTAGCAGGCGTAACAGGAGTACGTCAAAATTTTAAAGATGAGATTCATAGTTACTTAGAAAAAGTAAAATCACATACGCATTTACCGGTAGTGGCAGGGTTCGGTATTTCAACGAAGGAACATGTAGAAGAAATGATTACAATATGTGATGGTGTTGTCGTTGGAAGTAAAGTTATTGAGCTTTTAGAAAATGAAAAACGAGAAGAAATATGTGAGTTAATACAAGCAACAAAACAAAAAGAAGAGGCATAAGTCTCTTCTTTTTGTTTTGTGAAATAAATGTTAAAATATACAGAAAATACATATAATTTAGAGGGTGAGAAAGCATGCTAAGACGTAAACTACTATATCTTCTTTTAACTGTACCATTATACGCTTGGCTTATTAGCATGACAAAAATAGAGTTGATGGCTCTATTTTTAGGATATGTATTCATCTTTTCAAACTTAAATCGCATTCAAGAACAATCTATTTTAGAAATATGTATATTTTCGATTAGCGTAGAACTATTTAGTATCGTTTCGATTGTATTATTAAATGAATTATTCAGATGGATCCGTTCATTCGAATTAATGAATTTTGGGAATGTTGTATTGCAAGTAATATGTGCTTATATTGTGTTTGCTGTGTTAGATAAAATAGTCGGACAGCAGACAGTTTTTCAGGATAATAGGAAATGGGAGTGAAAGGAGCTAAGTGGCTCCTTTTTTTAATCTGTTGTAAAAACAATTGAAAATTACGGTATCTGTTATATAATAGTTAAAAATTGTATTTTAAACGAAATGAGATGATAACATGGCCATATTGTGGGCACTTATCCCAATTATGATGATTTTCATTTGTTTATTTTTATTTAAACAAACGTCATTAAGGTCCTCATTAATTTCTTATGCGGTATGTGTTGGAATCGTTTTACTCTCGCCAACATTTCGATTAGGGATAAGTGAAACTGTGCACGCAACGATTAAAGGTTGGTTAATTTGTTTTATTGTCGGGTACGTTTTATTTTTCGGTATTTTTTTATTTCACCTCATGAACAAAATGGGGTATATCGACCAAGTGGCTCGTTTTCTAGAAGAAGTTACGCATGATCGCTTACTACAAATGCTTCTTATGTGTTTTGGTATTTGCCCACTAATTGAATCAGTAAGCGGATTCGGTATTGGTTTTATGGTTGCAGCGCCTATTTTTCTTTCATTAGGCTATAAACCATTTCAAGCTGTACTACTTTCATTTATTGGCTTACTAGCAAGTTCATGGGGTGCAATGGCAACTGGTACGATTATCGGCTCGCAGCTTATCAATATGCCGCTTACAACACTTGGTACAAATACGGCATTACTAAGTATCCCGATGTTTGCTTATTTCGTCATTCTTTCTTTACACGTTGTTGGTGGCTGGCAGGCCGTTATTGAAAAGGGGAAGGAAGGATTCGGTTTCTTTCTATTATTTTCTCTCGGAATCTATCTTTCTAACGCATACGTAAGCGTGGAACTAGCAGGGATATTAAGTTCTATTGTTACGATTACATTTGGTTTTCTCATCATTAAACTAAAAGGGAAAAATGAGCAAAATCTAATGTCAGAACATGCTGCGGCAACGGAAAGAGAAGTATCTATTATAAAAATTATTAGCCCTTATATATTCTTAACCGTTTGTATTTTACTTTCTCGCCTCGTACCAGCACTGCATGATGTATTCAGATCATATGCGGTTCTTGATCTAAAATCATACTCTTACAAATTAGAGCTATTATATTCACCAGGTTTTTGGCTCGGTATGACTTGTGTATTTACAATCATTTTTTTCCGCATTCCATCAAATATTATTAAACAATCACTTTCACAAACGATAAAACAATGGATTCCCTTTGCAATTACGACGACAATGTTTATCGCCATTTCAGAACTAATGGGTGCATCTGGCATGCATGCATTACTAGCAAAAACAGCTGGTGAAACATTTGGAACATTTTTCGTTTTCGTCGCTCCGTTTATCGGCGGAATTGGCGGCTTTTTAACAGGTAGTAACGCAGGATCAAATGCGATGTTTATAAAACTACAAATGCAAACGGCGCAAAACGTAGCACTCCCGTGGCAATACGTCACAACATTGCAAAATACCGCATCATCAGTAGCGACAATTGCTTGCCCGTCACGGATTACACTGGGGGCGTATTTATGTAATATCCCGTATCGTGAAAACGAACTATTAAAGAAGACGACGTTAATGATTTTTGGGGCTGTGTTACTTATAGTAGTGGAAGTTATTTTTTGGTATATGTTGAGAAATTAAAAATTCTCCTATATTTAGGAGGATTTTTTTTATTACTGGATAATGCTTTAAATTATGAAAAGCTTCTACTAAATGAATAGGAGATGAAATGTATGCCCCTAAAAAACTATGGCGTGTTAAAAGGTACAGTTATACAATCTAAGATTGGAAAAGGGAAAACACCTCATTATCAAGTTCATTTACAAGGCGAAGCAGAAGTAGATTATCGCATTGCCATTAACGTGAAATCGCAAAGTTATCCGTCAGAAGTGTTATATTTTGCGAGCGACAATATTCGGTCAGAGGCGATTCATATTTTACCGACATTACCATTTGGTTTTACGGAAGTAAAAAATAATGAACCGAAAGTGGCTTTAGATTATGTAAGAGGAAATCTATTTGACTCAAAACAAATGATTCCTTTACCTGCTGAAAAAGCAGGAGTAGACAATGATTTAAATGAAAAGATAGAACGTTATATAAAACGGGCGATAGAAGAAAAAGCAACTATTTACGCATTCGGTGAAAGATGGGGACCAGAAGAAAATACACCTGATTCTTACTTTCATTTCGAACCAGGAAACGGTATACACGATATTCATATGAATCAAGGAAATGTAGAGAAATGGAAAGGTGATAATGGTATATGGCAAGACGGAGGAATACTCATTCACTTTGAGAAGGAAGAAGAATGGGTTGGTATCTTTCTTGCCTTCCAATCACAGTCATGGTGTACCGATGAAGAGGGACATGCTCGTGTGCCGGTTGAGCATTGTGATTATAAGAGGAATAATTAATAAGAAGAGGGCGTTCAAAACGAACGCCCTCTTCTTATTTTAGAAAACCCAAAACTAACAAGTGTAGAAATACAAGAGAACAGTAATGCCACACTAGAAAATGCAATGAGGTACATATTATACTTCATTACTTTTCCAATTAGTTGGTTGCTATCATATTGAAACAGTCCCGCTATGATGTTGAATAAAAACAACACGATAAACATGACGATGACACCGTCTATTGATCCTTTAATGTCTGGTTTACTTAAAGCGATATGGGCCGAAATACAAATAGCGATAAATAAAAATAGCCAAAAGGAAGGATTCAATAAATTGCTTATTGTAAATAAGCTTTTCAACAATACAAATGTTGAAAAGAGCATGTTTTGAACCATTTCTATATTAATAGAAGTAGAAGCGATTGTTTTTTCGAGAGTTGTATTAAATAAGAAATATGAATCTGGTACGAAATAGCGCATTAAAAGGATTAATGCAGTAATACCAGAAATAATAGGCCCGATACCGATAAAGAAATTCCCGATTCGTTGATACACACTTTTTTGATTGTATTGATGTTGTACGTAACCTAAAGCCCCTTGACTTGTATCTGTTGGGAAGAACTGAGTTGCTACAATTTTATGACGAAATAGTACACACATAATGGCATGTCCAAGTTCGTGAATAGGGACACCAATCCACGCTGTTAAAAGGAATCCTTTTCTTCCGAAAGCTCTCGACCAATACATTCGTGTGAGAGATTCTAAATAGCCTAATAGAAATCCAATTACAATGATAACGCCAATTAAAGAAGATAATTGGATTACGCTTGTAAGGAGTATTTGAAAAATTGAGTTTACCAATTGCATTGTTTTTCATCCAATCTGTTAAAAATATTATTTATTCTGTTTCATAATAGCATTTTTTTCAAGATTGCTAGCACATATATTTTCTTTCGGAAGAAGGATTTCATAATCTTTTTCTTGTAGTCATGTTTTATGTACAAAGTCATATATTGAATTTATAACACCCTATACGGTATATGCTTAAGGAGGGATGAGAGAATGAAATGTCCGGCGTGTCATACAGAAAATACAGCAGAGGCAAAGTTTTGCGGGAATTGTGGATATTCGTTAACGGAGGGAGCAGTAGCGAGTAGTGCACAGGAAGAAGGTGAGCAACAGGCACGCGTAGCACAAGCAAAGGAAGCTCGACCAAATGAAACGGTAGAGCAAGCAAAGCGATTTGCGAGTGGCTATTTTCAGTTTTTTAAACATGCTTTTAAAGCACCGACAGAGATTATGACAAACGGCAAGGTTGAAGTACGAAATGGCATTGTAAGTCTTGTTCTTATTTGTTTTTTAGGGGCATGTATTTTTTATAGAATGATGAGTGCAGCAGCTGCTGTTACGAGAACATTTGCACCAGATATATCTACACCTACATTCTTTTTAGACTCTGTAACGGTCTTTTTGTTTTTATTAATTTTAACTTTGTTTGTCGGATTTATTATTTTTGTAAGTGGAAAGGTGATGAAATCATCTTTTTCGTTTCTTGAAGTATTCGGAATATGGGGAACGATAGTAACTCCGGCAATTGCTATATTAGTACTTTCTTTTCTGTTTAGCTTTTTATTAATCTTTTTCTTACCAATCTTATTAGGGCTGGCTACAACGTATATGTCAATTAGTATAATTGTCGCTATAGTAAAACTAGATAACGGCGGATTAGATCTTATTTACACACTTCTTATCGCAAATGTTTTAATCGGAATTGCAACATTCATTGTACTGTGGTCTTACATTAGCACGATAATTCAAACCTTTACACAGGGATTCACTGGCCTCTAAAGAAAAGGTGGTTGAATGGATGAATGTATGTACAAAGTGTGGGACTCAGTTTGAAGACGGTGTGCAATTTTGTTAAAAACTCGGTATGTATATAATGGTTTCATCTTCCCGGATAGTGATATTCGAAAACTAACGAGTACGGACTTAGCATACTTATCGAAAGAACAATTGAAAATAGCGAGAAACGAAAGATACGCAAGGCATGGACATATGTTTCAAACGAAAGACATGCAAGCGTATTTTTCAAAACAGTCTTGGTACAGAAAAAATCCGTACTTTACAGGAACATTAACGAGTATTGAATTTTATAATGTTGAACTGATTCAATCAAGAGAATAGAACACGTGAAAAAGGTACAGTGCATAACTGTACCTTTTTATGGTTTTTTATCTGAACCAGGATCCCTTGAGAAAAAGATATGAAAGAGGAATGTGACTTTACTTGCTCCTCCTGATGTACTTGCTTGCACATCAGATAAACCATTAGATGTTAAAACACCTTCAGAATGAGGGGGGACGACTATTTTGAGAGCATCATCTGATTCTGATGATGCAGTAACTGTTATTGTATCATCAGATAAGTTCAAAATTTTCACAGTACCGATTGGTAAGATGGACTTGCCAGCGTGTGATGCTGAAGCGAAGCGAGAGCCTTTCCAAATCGTTTGTGGGAAAGTCTCATCATTAGATAACCAAGCACGAGCACTATAAATGGTTGCGTTAATAGAAAATTCTTGATCAAGCGACAAGGCGGGTTTTGGTTCTTTCGGTTCCTCTGGAAACTGAGCGAGAAGACCAGCGCACATGTATATTTCACCTACCTTCAATTGGTTACTGTTATAGCATATTAAACATGTTGTTTATAAGACACGACAGTTACCTATTCATACATAAGTTTGTGCACCAAATTTGAAGATGAAATTCTCTTTCTTTACAATGGAAGTATGGGTTATTTCTATAAAATATGGAAAACGTAAAGAGTATGAAAAAAGAAGGAGTGGTAAAGTGAACTATGTCATTATTGGCGGAGATGCAGCTGGTATGAGTGCAGCGATGCAAATTGTTAGAAACGATGAAAATGCAAATGTTGTAACTTTAGAAAAAGGTGAAATTTATTCATATGCTCAGTGTGGATTACCGTATGTCATTAGTGGTGCTATCGCTTCAACTGAAAAGTTAATCGCGCGTAATGTAAAGACGTTTCGTGATAAATACGGAATTGATGCGAAAGTACGACATGAAGTAACGAAAGTAGATACGGAGAAGAAAATTGTGTACGCAGAGCATACGAAGACAAAAGATGTCTTTGAATTTCCGTACGATCGTTTATTAATTGCGACTGGCGTGCGTCCTGTTATGCCAGAATGGGAAGGTCGAAATTTACAAGGTGTTTATCTTTTAAAAACAATTCCGGATGCTGAGCGCATATTAAAAACGCTAGAAACGAATAAAGTTGAAGATGTAACCATTATTGGCGGCGGTGCAATTGGACTTGAGATGGCAGAAACATTCGTCGAACTTGGTAAGAAAGTAAGAATGATTGAGCGAAATGATCATATCGGTACGATTTATGATGCAGATATGGCAGAGTACATACATAAAGAAGCAGATAAACATCATATTGAAATTTTAACGAATGAAAATGTAAAAGCGTTTAAAGGGAATGAGCGAGTAGAAGCAATTGAAACGGATAAAGGTACGTATAAAGCGGATCTTGTTTTAGTATCTGTCGGAGTGAAGCCAAATACTGATTTTCTGGAAGGAACAAATATACGTACAAATCATAAAGGGGCAATTGAAGTAAATGCATATATGCAAACGAATGTGCAGGACGTATATGCAGCTGGTGATTGCGCAACACATTACCACGTTATAAAGGAAATTCATGATCATATCCCGCTCGGAACGACTGCCAATAAACAAGGCCGACTTGCAGGACTGAACATGCTTGATAAACGAAGAGCCTTTAAAGGTACGTTAGGTACAGGCATTATTAAATTTATGGATTTAACGCTTGCAAGAACAGGTTTAAATGAAAAAGAGGCAAAAGGACTGCATATCCCGTATAAAACAGTCAAAGTAGATTCTACAAATATGGCGGGCTATTATCCAAATGCAAAACCACTTTACTTGAAATTACTATATCGATCCGATACGAAACAATTATTGGGCGGGCAAGTAATTGGAGAAGAAGGCGTAGATAAACGAATTGATGTGATCGCAATGGCGCTTTTCAATAAAATGAGCATTCACGATTTAGAAGATGTCGACTTAAGTTATGCACCACCATATAACAGCGTTTGGGATCCAATTCAGCAAGCGGCAAGGCGAGCAGAATAGCACTTTTTAAGTGCTATTTTTTTTGCAAAGGGAGGTAAACTTTTTTAGCGAATAATAAAGAGGGAGAAACAGTTATAGATGGGAAAGGGGATCATTAAAAATGTTTGTAACACTTCAAGCAGTTCAAGAATCAGAAAAAGAAATTTTGCGTAATTTGTACGCACTATATCTTCATGACCTCTCTACATTCACTCCTAATATAACGATTGGGGAAAATGGATTTTTTGAATACGAAGATTTGCATATGTTTTGGGAAAATGATGGAATTACTCCGTATTTTATTAAAAGTGATAATGATATTGTAGGATTTTTATTATTATTGGAACGTCCATTTTTGAAGAAGGAAAACGACTTTGGTATAAATGACATTTTCATATTGAATCAGTACAAAGGGAAAGGAATTGGTAAAAGAGTTATTGAGAATGTACTAAAAGAGAAACGAGGACAGTATTTCGTTATCGAACTTGTGAAAAATGTACCAGCTGTTTCTTTTTGGAAGAAAGTATACAGGGAGCTAAACATCGAATTTGATGAGAAAACACAGTTAATCGATGAAGAAGAATGTCTCGTTCAAACGTTTAAAATATAATGAAATAAATGCTCCTAGTATATTACTTTGAAATTTAACTTTATTTCGAATATACCGTTCACACTTGAAAACATAGTACGTATCGCTTATATTTTCATATAGTATTTATTTTTTAAACAAAGCAATGAACGAACCAGGGGGCACAGTATGGCAATTAACATAAAAACAATCGAAGAATGGATTGCTGAATCAAACGCAAGACAGGAAGAAGATTTTGGACACGTTATTGAAGAGATGAAAGAAGTATGCGTCGGACTTGATAATGCGACATTAATTTATACGAAAAACGTATTTTGTTTCGGTAAGAAAGTAGAAGTATTTTTCTTCTTCCAAGACCATGTCGTAATCGGACAAGAAAAAGAAGAGTATGTTGAAATTGAAAAATTAAAGTATGATGCGATTACAAATAGCAACTTAAAAACAAATGACAAAAATACAACGTTAGAATTAAAGTTTGCTAACGGACAATCAATCAGTTTAGATAGTTTAAATGATAACTATGGTACGAAAAACTGGTTATTTGCAAGACAAATTAAGAGTATCTTTAAATTAATTAAGTAAAAAGCAGGCCCTAAAGGGTCTGCTTTTTACTTAATTCCTATTACACAAAGGCAACCTCTTTCTTCATAACATTTCACACTTGTAAATCCTGTCTTATAAAATAGGTTTATTAATTCTTCATTCGTTTTCCACTTCTCCATATGATATTGAATTTTAAAAGTTTCAGCTACCAATAAAAAAGATCCTTTCGGTTGTAAGACGCGAAATACTTCTTTTATATCTTGTTCCACATCAGGCCAAAAGTAGTGTGTTTGAAAAGCAGTAATGAGATCGAAGAAGTTCGTATGATAGGGAATAGAAGAAACGCTTGCTTGTTGAACAATGACTTTTTGTTTTTGAACATCTTTTATATTCGTCTGTATAGAATTTTTTACAGCTTGATCGGAGTAATCAATCCCATATATTTTCCCTAGTGGAGTTCGTTTTGAAAGAGTGTGTATCGTTTTACCGCCGCCACAACCGATATCTAATATGATTGCATCTTTCTTTATATATACTTTTTGTAATGCCCAATTGGTTAGTCTCGTATGTGCAGCGTTCATAATACAAAGCATGGAAGAACCAATTGTCCCGCGTGGATTTTTTGCTTGCTGAATGAATCGTTGTAAAATGCTCAAGTCAAACTCTCCTTTTATGTAAGAATATATACTCATTTCGCTTTTTATTAATTAAGTCCTTTAAAAAAGCACGCCGTTCACCGGCGTGCTTCTAAATACGTAAATCCCCTTTTAACCAATTCCGCGCTCGGTAGGCCCCAACAGGAATTTGAATCAGTGACGTTTCATTTCCAGCATCTATCCCGTACAATTGATCACATGAATTTGTATCAAAACTAAGTAAAGGATGCCCGCCCATCCCCATAGTAGTTGCAGCAAAAACGAGTTTATGAACGAGTATACCTGCTTCCATTTGGTGAATGCGGTATCCTCTATAGCCTAATGCACGTGTATAGTAATCTTTCTTACCGACTACATGTAGGCAAAGCGGTACTTGAAAAAGATTTACGTTATCCATCGTCATACTAGATTGAAGGGGATAACGAAGGTCTCCGTATCGAATTGGCTGTATGGAATGCGTTTTACTGTTATAAGCGTAAGCACCGTTTTCTATATCTGTTACATTATAGAAACATCCATATAATGAGACGCGCGCATTTTCATTTACATACTGACCATCAAGGTCGTTGTAATAAGGGAAGGAGAGGCTCGCTTCTTGTAGTAAAGTAGCGAGCTCGGCTGCATCCCATTTCGTTAAAGTAAAGTCAGCATCAGGGGAATAACGTTTTCTGCAAAGTTGCAAGAAATCATAAGATAAACGCTCTACTTTCGGCAGCTGTACAGCATGCGCATTATATAGATAGTGCTCTTCATGATGTAGTGTTTGGAAGTGTGCTGTCGATTCAATCATAGAAGCTTCATTTATTTTTGTTATCATCGGATATTCATTTACTTGCTTTGATCGAACGAAATGTTCATGTGCGAGCGGCGGAATTTGTTGTAACAACTCATGAGAAGTAACTGTTTTATGTTCACGGTAATCATTGTGAAACCAATCAGTTTGCGGTTCTGTACTTAAAGGAACAATAGCATACACACTTTCTTCACCTTCTGACAGTCCGAGTAAATGATTCATTGCCCGGTCTAGAAATTGAAAATATACGCCATTTGTGTAACCGAACTGTTTGGCACATTCAAGTAATTGTCCGATGAGAACACCACTATCTAATCCTTGAAGTCGATATGAAAAGTTATTGTATTTAAAGTAGTTTTTCCAAAACATAGTGGATACGAATGCAGCACCAAAACAAGAATGTAAGTTACAACGATTGCCAAGTGCTTCTGTAATATAAGAATCAAAATTTCCTTCGCGAAGTAAGATAAGCCGGTGATGCGCGGCGTCGTAATGGTAAATGCCGTCTGGATAATCATCAATCTTTAAATATATATACAATTCATTTGGATATAAAGCGCCGCCGGAAGGGATAGATCGTCGGAATAAAATTTTCTCGCTATTTAGCTGGCATAACTGTGTTAAACCAAACGAGTGCCAAAGGTAATGACCAATCTCCTTCAAAGTAGGTGTAGTAGAAGAGTTAGGTAAAGATAATGGGATTTCTAAAGAGAGAGGAATGGTAGGTACATTTCGATATAATTTATAAGGAAGCGGTGCATCTTCCCAGTCCACTTCATGATTCGGCATGATTTCATCAATAGAAAAATGGAGATGATGTAAAAAAGTATCTAGCTGCATGAAATCCCTCCTTTTCTATGGAAACGGATGCGGATGTGGATTTAGTTGTTCATTCGTTAAAGGTTCGGCTGTATATCCAAGTGTCATCGGTACAGTATAAACTCGGTTCAACCCTGTAAGTCGAGTAAGATGGTGACCGAACGTCATCGGTAGCATGCCTGGAATAATGACTTTTACACAATGTAATCCGTTCTTTTCTATGAGGGGGACGGTTTGATCTACAACGATTACTTCAAGATCAGATTGATGCAAGCGATTTACAAGTTGATGAAGATCGGATGTTAAGTCTATATCAAACGATTGTAATGCATTCATTTCTTGGAACGTTTGCACCGGAGCATCTTCACGTAAAAGGAAGTGAAGACGTTCTTCCGCTTCTTTCAATCCGTACAGCATACTATGGTCTCCCATTTGGCTAACGAGATAAGGGTCTTGTAAGCAGTTTTCGTAGTGCTCTCTTTTTTGTTCGAGTTCATCGTCTGTTATTAGTAACATGCCTGCTATTTCGTGAATGGCACTCTTTAAAGCACGGACAGGGTCTAAATGAGAGCCTCCTGCACAAACAACGTTCATTCCATCTTCACGCGTATTTTTCGCAATTACCCATAGGCTTGGGATGCCGTGTTCCAACGTTGCATTAAAAGCATGTAATTCATAACCGGTAATCGTGTACAGCCGCTGAATCATTAATTGTAATTCCGTATCATTTGCTGAACTAAGATCAAGGCGAGGAAGAGGTAATTCGGCATACCAAGTGAGCAAAAAGGCGTCACGCTCTACAATTTCTAAAATGCCGTGAAAAATTGCTTCTTCTAAACTACCACCAATGGCACATCCATTTGATGTTTCATACACGAAGGCATCTCGATGACCGAGGCTATAATAAGCGATTGATTCTGGAATTAAAATCGGCCGGTTTTGTAATAAAGAATATCCCCATACCCAGTTTTGTTCATAGTCAGGATCAAATGGCTTAAACGGAAAACCATTACGATTATAATGTTCATTGGTATGTACACCGAGCGTAAGGGGATTCAGTGCGTGATCCTCTAAATCATGAAAACTACCATGCACATTCGTCTTTTTCCCTCGAGGTGACATACCACAATATCGTTCTAAACCTTCTAAAATAGCAGTCGCTTCACTCATTGCAAATGAAAGAGTTCGACCTGCGACACCCTCATTTCCAAACATTAATGGCATGTTTATAATCACATCAGCAAATGGTAATAAAGAATGCTGCATTTTTCCGTTTAACATACCGACCCGATAATCTAAATAATCTCTCGTTAAAAATGTGTTTAGTTCATGAATAGAACGACAGCGATATGTTGCATCACTTATTTTTAAACTCGGTTGTAACGAAATCGTTGCCGCATCTGCCGTATCATCAGGCAAATTGCTACATACAGGGCAGAGTGGATCTGGAAGAAAAGAATGCCGCGTACATTGCAGTGTTTGTAAGTTTAGTAAAATGAGTTCATTTTCTAAAGAAGAATGATTATGAGTTAATATTTTCTCTGTTTCTGCACGAATAAGATGGCACATTTGTAACATTCCATTTTGGGTGGCACGTACATCACGTCTTGTTACATTATCTGCTTTTAACGCGTATTTCCGCTGTAGCTCCCACATTTCTTGTTGATCAAAGCCAGCGATAAACCGGCGCCCATCAGAGCAGTGGGAGCAGCCAGTTGCAAGAGGATGAATGTAAGGACCGATAATACCTTCACCAAATGAAGTAAACGCACGTAGCCATGGGATATGATTGGAACGAAACATTAGCTCGGCATCATGATGAATAGTAGAAGGAGAGCCATCATGTAATACGAGAGCGAGATGAATATTTTCAGGAAGTTCTTCTGTAAGGCTATGTTGGCGAATGATAGAATATTGTTTGCATAGTTGATCATGTACATAGTTTGCTAGAAGGCCATCTCCTATAAGCAATATATTTTGAGTCATAGACTGTCCTCCTTTGCAATTAATACCCCGTATACACCGTCTAAGTTTTCTTTCAAAAATGATTCAATCGCTAAATCAAACACGAATGGATAAAAATTATTTTTTTCTAAATGTTGCAAGGCAAGCTGTACAGATTGCACACCTGGAATTTCTTCTTCCGCTTGTATTTCAACTCTAAAAGAATCAGTGTCATATAAAATAATAGAGGATTCAGGCAAGATATTAGCTCTGTAAGGAATCTTGTCATTTTGAATGTGAAGAAGTGATAATTGTAGTGCGTTTCGTAACGCTAACGTCATATTAATATTAGATGCACCGTACCATCGATCATTTATACCAACCCAAACGACCGGAAAGCTGAGAATCTCTTCACTTATTGCTATTTTAGGTGTTTCATGAATTGTAGCGAGGGCATCGTAATAAAATCTACAATGTTTATCATGAATTTCGGTTAAGTCGACCGTCGTAATTTCTTCTAGCATATGTGAATGCCGTTCATACAGTTTGTTATTTAAATGTTGTTGTAGTGCCCGGTATACACCTTCTGTCATCGTTTCCCCAGCGCCAATACCGATATCGTTATGCTCAGGAATAAGGCGGTGCATAATTTCCGCTACATATGTTTCAATTCCTGCTAAACCAGCTTCTCGTCGCGCTTCGTTATGAGTCAAACCAGCGCAAGTTATAAGGGGCAGGAGGGAAGCGGGGCCATCTGATAATGGCGTAGCTACTTGAATATTGCATTGTGATAATGGTAATTGATATAAATCTTGTTCATCCCACATATGGAATATACCAGCTTCTTTAGAAGTTAATGAATCGAAAAAACGGAATAAGTCAGTTGAGGTATGTTGGTTGGACCGATGCTCAAGTTTTTCAGAAAGGTTCTCTATCGTATCAATTGTAAAACTTTCATCAGTAGCGAGAGGGTGTTTTATAAAAGGATGCCATGTTCCTTCAAGTGTTTCATAGTTTAATAAAAAGAATTGTGGATCCTTTTCTCGATGTGAATCATCAGCAACATGTTTAAATAATTCAAAAACGATTATATTTGCTAACATTGCAGATGTAACTGGTGAAAAGGATGCCGATGAATGTTCATTTTGTAAAGTCGTTTCATGTAGCCGATGCCATGCAGATTCCCAGCATTCTTCACGATTAGCTGTTACAACTGGACCAGCTATACCAAGTGTTGATAAACAGACGGCAGGTATGAAGTTCTTTCCTATTTCCTTGCAAATCGTATGAACTGCTCTTAGACCTTCAATATCTCCATTTTGAGAAACGTACAAAATCCAGTCGAAAGGCTCGAACACTTCATGCAGAGGACGATCAATTGTCGTATCAATTTCTTGAACAAGTACAGTATCATCAACTTCGTATGCAAGTTCGACTAGCTCATCAATGCGATTGTAATTTGTTTCCGCATAATCTGTCACAAGGTAATGAAATGTAGGTAATCCAGATTCTAATAAAGAAGAAACTAAGGAAGTAAGCATATCCCCAGAGCCAATTATAAGAACATTCGCCGAGCGGTATGTTTCGAATTTTAGAGCACCTGAATGAGAATCGGCTTCTAAAAATTCTATTTGCGAAGCATATCTGTCGAGTAACGCGCTGTTTAATTCATGAGGTGCATCTTGACTGACATCACGGGCGAACCCGTTTTCATATAAAATCTCTCCAATTTCAAGTACACGATTTTGATAGGGAAGAGGGAGACCATCAGTTATTTCTGCTAAAGAATAATTACCGTTAAACATCGGCATTAATTTTTCAATCCAGTTGTAAATTCCATCACCGTCCATGCGAAATGAACTGGCGTTATTTCGAAAATAGACACCCCCGTTTGAATCGGGGAGGAAGAAAGTATCCTTATTTACTTTAAGTTTTGCATCAATTGGAAGGTTACTCATTTTAATCCTCCTTACGTTTTAGGCATACATTATTAGCTTATGTCATGACATTTGTCCCGTATGAACGCAATGAAAAAAGGCTGTAGAATGATTTATTCTACAGCCTTTAATAGATTAAAAATCTATCAACCTTCTAATAATAATGATTTTGGATCTTCAAGCATATCTTTAACAGCAACAAGGAAGCTAACTGCCTCTTTACCATCAACAATACGGTGATCGTAAGATAAAGCGATGTACATCATTGGACGGTTTTCCATACGCTCGTTATCGATTGCAACTGGGCGTACTTGGATTTTGTGCATTCCTAAAATACCAACTTGTGGGCTGTTTAGGATTGGTGTTGACATTAGAGAACCGAATACACCACCGTTTGTAATTGTGAATGTACCACCTTGTAGTTCTTTTAATGAAAGTTTGTTATCACGTGCTTTTTTACCTAATTCACGAATTTCGCTTTCGATTTCAGCGAAGTTTAATTGGTTAGCATCGCGTACAACTGGAACAACTAATCCATCTGGAGCTGCTACTGCAATACCGATATCATAGAATTTTTTAATGATAAGCTCGTCACCTTGAATTTCAGCATTTAATAATGGGAATTGTTTTAATGCTGCAACAACTGCTTTTGTGAAGAATGACATGAAACCAAGACGTACATCATGTTTTTTCTCGAAAGCATCTTTACGCTCTTTACGTAATTCCATGATTGCAGTCATATCAACTTCGTTAAATGTTGTTAACATTGCAGATGTTTGTTGAACTTCTACAAGACGTTTTGCAATTGTTTGACGGCGGCGGGACATTTTCACGCGCTCAACTGGTTTTTCGAATTCAGTTTTTGCAACTGGAGCAGGAGCTGGACTTTTTGGAGCAGCTGGTGCTTCTTTTGGTGCTGCAGCATGAGCTTGTACATCGTGTGGTCTCACACGTCCAAGTGGATCTGTGCTACGTACGTCGTTTAAGTCGATTCCTAATTCACGAGCCATTTTTCTAGCAGCTGGTGATGCGATAGGACGGTTTGTATTTGGTAAACCTTGTAGAGTTGCAGTTTGTTCAGCACTTGGTGCCGCAGCTTTTGGTGCTTCAGCTGTTTCTTGTTTTGGTTGCTCAGCAGCCGGTGCAGGTGTACTTACTGCAACTGGTGCTCCGTTTGCATCTAAAATTGCGATAGTTGCGCCAACTTCAACTGTATCCCCAGGTTCGCCTAGTAACTTCGATACAATACCTGAATCTTCTGCAATGATTTCTACATTGACTTTATCAGTTTCAAGCTCAACAACGCTGCCACCTTTCTCAACTTTGTCGCCTACGTTGATAAGCCATTGTGAAATAGTTCCTTCTGTAATAGATTCTGCAAGCTCAGGTACTTTAATTTCGATCATTTTAAATGTCCTCCCCTTATTTGCCTAACGGTGTGTTTTTTCTTCTTTTGTCTTCGGTAATCTCCATTTGTTAGCCGCCCCCCTGGGCAGATATTCTGCCCAGGGGAACAAGCTAGAAACCTTCATTGTTACTTTTTAGTTGCTGAAAACTTCAATTTCTAGTTTATCTTGACGGAAGTTATACTTCACGTCTAAAGCGTGAGCAACAATTAGTTCTTGCTCAGCTTTGTGAGCGAATGGATCCCCACCAGATGGACTAGAGCGATCTGGGCGTCCAATGTAACCAGTTTTCACTTTATCTCCAGCTAGTTCGAACAGAATTGGAGCCATGTAATGCCATGCGCCCATATTACGAGGTTCTTCTTGAACCCAAATAATTTCTTCTAAGTTTTTAAAGCGTTTAATAATAGATTGAACTTTCTCAGCAGGGAATGGGTACAACTGCTCAATACGAACGACATGGACTTCATCTAAGTTGTACTCATGTTTACCAGACTCAATTTCTGCTGCTAAGTCAATCGCCATTTTACCTGTGCTTAAAACAAGACGTTTTACTTTGTTTGGTTTTGTACCAAGATTTTCTTGTTCTAGAGCAGGTTGGAAACGTCCTTCGCTTAACTGACTAGCAGTTGAAAGCGTAAGTGGATGACGTAATAAACTCTTCGGCGTCATCAGTACTAATGGTCGAACAGCTTCGGTTCCTAAGATAGATGCTTGACGACGTAAAATATGGAAGTATTGTGCCGCACTCGTTAAGTTTGCAACTGTCCAGTTGTTCTCAGCAGCTAACTGTAAGAAACGTTCAGGACGCGCACTAGAGTGCTCTGGTCCTTGACCTTCATAACCGTGTGGTAATAGAAGAACTAAACCAGATTTTTGACCCCATTTTGCTCTTCCAGCTGAAACATATTGATCAAATAATGCTTGCGCAGTATTTGAGAAGTCACCATATTGCGCTTCCCACATAACAAGAGTTTCTGGAGCGAATACGTTATAACCATACTCGTAACCAACAACAGCAGCTTCTGATAACGGACTGTTATGAACAGAGAATGAAGCGTTAATGTTTGGTAAACGATGTAATGGTGAATATGTTTCATTTGTATCAGTATCGTGTAATACGATGTGACGGTGCGCGAATGTACCACGCTGTGAATCTTGACCAGTTAAACGAATTGGCGTACCTTCTTGTAAAATAGAAGCGAATGCCAATGACTCAGCAAGTGCCCATTCAATTTTACCGTTCTCTTCAAGAGCATCTTTACGGCGCTCAAGAATTTTCTTCACTTTCGGATATACGTTAAAGCCTTCTGGCCAAGATAGTAGACCTTCATTAATTGCACGAAGTGAGTCAATTTCAACACCAGTATCAATTGGTTGAATGCCTTTTGCAACAACATCTGGCACTTTAACGTGAATTGTTGCATCGCTCGTATCAGCTGGCGGTACTTGTGCATAGTCAGATTTTAATTGCTCTTGCGTAAACTGTGTAATTGTTTCAATTTCATCTGCATTTAGAACACCAGCAGCTTGTAATTGATCTGCATAAATTGCTCTTACCGTTGGGTGATTTTTAATCTTTTTGTACACTTGTGGTTGTGTAACTGCTGGGTCATCCATTTCGTTATGACCGTAGCGGCGGTAACCAATTAAATCGATTAAGAAATCTTTTTTGAACAACATGCGATATTGAATCGCAAGGTTAGCAGCAGCAAGACAAGCTTCCGGATCATCAGCGTTCACGTGAACAATCGGAATATCGAAACCTTTTGCAAGGTCACTTGAATATTTCGTAGAACGAGAATCATAGCTATCAGTCGTAAAACCAACTGCATTGTTTGCGATAACATGAATTGTTCCGCCTGTTTGGTACGCGTTCAATCTGCTTAAGTTGAGTGTCTCAGATACAATACCTTGACCAGGGAATGCAGCATCACCATGAACTAAAATTACGAATGATTTTGAAGTATCTTGTTCTGGAAGACCAGATTTTTTACGGTTTTCTTGAGCCGCACGTGCGAAACCTTCTACAACAGGATTCACGAACTCAAGGTGACTTGGGTTATTTGCTAATGTAACGCGAGTGCTAACTTCTTCGTTACTAACGACTTGTTCTCTACCTAAATGGTATTTCACGTCGCCAGTCCAGCCAGCATTAGCCACTGCGCCTTCTATTTTTGCATGTTTGAACTCAGCAAACATGTGAGTATATGGTTTTTCTAATACGTGTGCAAGTACGCTTAGACGACCGCGATGAGCCATACCAATCATGACATCTTCTACGCCGTTCTTGGCACCTTCTAGCACAATTTCATCTAGAACAGGTACAAGCATATCAACGCCCTCGATAGAGAAACGCTTTTGCCCAACGAATGTTTTATGCAAGAATTGCTCGAAACCTTCAACAGCTGTTAAACGTTTTAAAAGAGCAGTTCGTTTTTTATTTGATAGTGGTTGACGCAATGAATTTGATTCCACCATTTGATGCAACCACGCGCGTTCTTCACTATCTTGTATATGAGAAAATTCATAAGCTAAAGATTTTGTATAAACGTCTTTTAATCTATGAATTACATCAAGTGCAGTGTGAATACCTTCTGGTGCATCTTGCCATACTGTTTTTGCTGGAATCGCTTTCAAATCTGCATCACTCAGTTCGTTCATTGCTTTCTCAAGAAGAGATTGTCTATTTGCAGCATCCTCCATCGGGTTGATGTGAGCCAACGTATGCCCGAAAGAACGAATCTGTTCAACAAGCTGAACGACTTTAAGAATCTTTTCAATGTTACCTGTGTTTTGAGGAGAAAAATGTGTTGCTGTGTTGTCCCCTGTTACGACATCATCTTGAAACGAAGGAGCTCCAAAAATTTCAAAAAGCTCTTGTAATTCCGGATCAACAGAACCTGCTCCAGTTACGTAAAGATCATACTGTTCAATAACATAACCAAGGTTCGGACCGTGGAACTTGGCCCAAGGGTTTGTCGTTGTATTCTTCCTCGTCATTTGTTTAAACCTCCCAATGCATATAATCCTTTTTCCATACAAAAAGGTGCATTTTGCTCTTTTCAATAATTGATGAACCAATAATCAATGTAAATGTTTTTCTTTACTCTTATGTTATTACAATAATTTACATAATACCAAACACTATTACTTATCTGTTTTGTAAAAAAACATTCACAATAACTTATCACCCAAGTTAATCTTTCATGCTATAAAGTAATTTTACAGAAAAAGGGGGTGGATATATTTGGTATACCTATACGAATAACTAAAATTGTTGCATGTAAATATAAGTATAATAGTTAGAATGTTTCGATAAAAATAAGTTCGAATTATGTATATTGAAATAATAAGCGCTTTCATTGATATTATACAACAATATAACGGGATATAGTATAAAAAATAAAAAATTATGAATTTATCGTAAACTTTATTTAGATAGTGTTAAATATTGAAAGGAAAGTGAAGGATTTCTACAAAAAAAGTTGCTAAACATAAAAAATGCTTCATAAACAGTTAGTTTCTATAAATATGCCGAAAAACACCGTAAAACCAATAACACATTTCAGGGAATAAAGGGATAAATGAAAAATTTTAAAAGGATAAAAAAATATGGAGATATTAAATTTTAAAAAAAGAGAGGTGGAGATATAGTAACAGTTATTTACATTGTTCCATGTTTCATTACAAAATAGACGTGCTGAAATTGAAAAAGTTTCTTCTATATAAATAGAATGAAGCAAATTAAAATATATGTAAAGGAAGCTTGACGTAAAGTTTACTTTACATATATACTCGGTATAAGGAAGGAGGGAGAAATTTCCTTGGAAAATAAAATGGTCGAATACCGAAAAAAATTTGGACTATCTCAAGAAAAATTGGCTGAGAAACTTGGCGTTTCCAGACAAACCATCATTTCAATTGAAAAAGGAAAATACGATCCATCACTTCCGTTAGCATTTGAAATCGCGAAAACATTTCAGACAACGATAGAACATGTATTTATTTATGAAGGAAAAGAAGGGGAGGAATAAAGATGAACTATTCACAAAAGTACTTTTTAATCATGGGAATTATTTTTTTTATTATGAGTGGAACTATGGTATTAGCGGGTATAATGACGCATTCAGCACCACCGACTCCAACTTATACAGTTCTCGCAATGATGATTATGTGTTTCTGCCTAAGCTACTTACATCCACAATTTAAAGAAAAAGATGAGCGGATGAAATTAATTCGTTATAAAGGCATGTTCTTCAGCTTTTTTGCGTTAACAGCATATTACCTTCTTTTCTCTATCGGCTTAAACTTAAAAATATTTACACTATCTGCTACTGAACTATTGAATATACTTATGGCACTCACGATGAGTACCGTCTTTATCTCATTTGTTGTTTTGGCCAAAAGATATTAAGATGGAAAAGAGAAAGGAAGATTAACAGATGCAAATGATGTATGCTTTTGGCATTGGGCTTGTATTATTTTTAGCCGTATTCTTATTTATTCGGAAAGACGTTCAAGGTGGGACGTTAACGAAACGAGGCTTTTATAAAATGATCGGCTGTTTAGTTGTTATGTTTATAGCGATTATCGTCATGATTGTTTTAATAAATCGGTCACTGTAAAATTGAAAAATGGAACCTTACTTCGGTAAGGTTTTTCTTTTTGAAAACGAAACAAAGATCACCATAAAAACCATTTACTATCTATATCCTATATTATATAATCCAATAAAATGATAGATAAGGAGAATAGTATATGAATAAAAAAACTATCTTCTTTATATTAACTTGTCTACTACTTGTAGCTAGTGCTACTTATATAATATGTAACAAACGAGAACAAGTGCCACCTGTGTTAGTATGGGAGGGTCAAGAATATTATGTTACGAATGAACCTGCCGAAGCTGAAAAAGTTGGGCAAAGGCTCGGAGAAGTAATAAAGAAAATTGAAACAAGTAAAAAGCCTAATAAAAATAGTGAATCCAACGTATTAAAAGAAAAAACAGAAGTATTTACAATGATAGAAGAAGAAAAAAATCCTCACTCACCTTTAATCATAAAGGAGCCTTATAGTGACGAATATAGAATAGTAAGGCCGATGTTGAAAGTATTATAAAGTGAAAAGGAGACTTATATACAGAGATTAACTTCATATCCATGGTCGTTAAGAAAAATGTTTTTCTTTTTCCTTTGTTTCATCCTTCCTCCTATCGGTGCGATTTAAATTGTAATGAATAGAGAGGTTCTACAAAAGAAAGATTTCGTTTTATATTTAGTATTTGCTGCTATTAATATATCGCTTTGGGTGTCACTTATGATTGTTGATCGGAGTATGTGGCTGGTAGCGGGGCATTATATAATTGGAGCAATTGTGATTGTTTTTTCGAATATGAATAAGAGATAAGCCAGCAATTTTAAAGTTGCTGTTTTTTTTATTTTGATATTTATAATGAAGAAACATATAAATCAATATGTAAAGAAGGAATGGTATAGATAAAAGTAACGTCTGAACGGTTAGAACAGACTGCAAAGACAGTAAGTAACATCAGGCACTTCTTAGAATATTTACATAATGACCTATGCAATCAAATTAAGAATATCGCTACACAATGGAATGGAGCGAGTAGATAACAATTTTATCAGAGATTTAGCGAAGTAAAACCAAAATGTTTACTGTTTTAATAGAAGTTAAAAACTACAATGTTATGACATCTAGTGGTAGACGTTCATTAATAAATATTGTAGTAAAACAGTTTGAAGATAGATTGAAACATTTGCCCGAAGGTTCACACCAGACTGTCGTGATAGATGTGAGAGGACCAGATGAAACGGGAGAAATATTGAAGAAAATAAGAGAAGAAATAAATCAAAGAACATTTGGACAGGCAGAAATTATTATTAAAAAGATAAAAAAAGTAGGTTATATTACAGAGTTAGCACGAATGCATAAGTTATAATTTCAAAGTGCTATAAGGGTAACCCTGAGGAGAAAAAGACTTCGGATTTTTAAGAGTATATAAAATATTCATAGTTGCGAAAACTCTATTGTGGTAAAATATTCTATATAAATATTTAAAAGGGGAATGGCTATGGGGGATATAAAAGTTACTCCTGAACAGTTGCGAAAAGTGGCAGGGACTATTAGATCAACTATCACGAATGCAACTGCAACACAGGAGCGACTAAAACGAGATATTGATATGATTTCTAGTAATTGGTTGGGCTCAACCTATATGAAATTTAATACGGATTTCCGTGATTCATCATTTAAAATGGCACAATTTATAACCATATTAGAGCCGCTTGAGAAGTTTCTACTTGATTCTGCTAATAAATTCGAACAGGTAGATAATATGGATGTTGCCATTGCGATGGCTTCTGGTATTCTTAATAAAAATAATGACAAAGTCGAATATCTTACAGGTAAGGCAGAAGGTGCTGAAGGAGATCGACTTGGAGGGAAATTAGAAGGTACAGTAGTAAATGGTGAGTTTGAATTAAGTAAGGATAGTAAAATAAATACAAAGTTCGGTACTGGTTCTGCAGAGCTAAATATTCCGTACAGTAAAGAAACACTCCGCGAAGATGCTTCTAGTGGTAACTTGATTGGTGGAAAAGTGGAGGCACGTGCTCAAGAAACATCTTATGTAAGAACGGATATTCCTTATATGGAAGATATAACTGTAACTCAAAAAATGCACGATTTTAGTAGTATTGTAGGTTATGATGAGTATACAGTGAAGGTAGGTGCGGAATATAGTTCTCGCAAGTATGAATTGCTTTTAGAGAAAATTGATGTTCCGGATATTATTCCGTATTTCAGTGATCACGATATAACAATCCGCTTAGAATTGGGAGTAGGGACTTATGGGTATAAGCTTCACATGGGTCAAGAGAAAGGTTTTTATGCATCATACGAAGGTTTTGGAGGAGGTTTTTTCTTGAAGCCTGAAAAAAAGGAGTAATCACACATGTTTAAACAAGGACGTATTTTGATGTATATTTTTACCGCGGTTTTATTTTTTTCTTCATTCTTTTTTCCGCAGCCAATGGAAAAAAGGTTTTTAACAGCTATTGCAGCATTGATTATTGGTGGAATAGGTATTGGAATTTCCTATCTATTAGAAATTTTGAGTAACAAGTCGAAGAATATATCTAAAAAGAACGGAGAATGACGATGGAGCTTTTCCCGATTGGTTCAGTTGTAAAGCTAAAAGATCTAAACCAACCTGTTATGATTATTGGAAGAATGGTCATTTCAGCGGATAAACGTGATTTTGATTATGTAGGGGTTCTTTATCCGGTTGGTTATTTAGGTGATGAAAAAGTGTTATGCTTTAATCATGATAAGATTGTAGAGGAAATACATAGAGGGTATTTGAATGAGAGTGAATTAGTTTTACGTGAGAGGTTAGTAGAATTGTAAAAAGATTGAAAAATACATATAGATTTTAAAAACACGATAGGAGAAACAAAATGGGTAAGATAATGAGAACTCTTGTAATCATAGGTATACTTATCCCTCCGGTACTACTGTGGAGTGCACCTGATATTCCTCTAAATGATAAACTGCTGTTTACAGGTTTACAACTAACTGTAGGATTCACCACAGTAGTAGTGTTAGAGGTTATATTTAGAAATCGAAAAAAGAAGAGGGCAAAATAGATATAAATTGTATAGAATGGCAGATAAGAATATTGGTGGTTAATCATCTCAATAAAAGAAGCTAACAGAAGCAGGGAGAAATCCTTGCTTTATTTTTGTATAGAAGTACTAAGTAGGGTATCGTTAAATTGGGATGTTCGAGTCGGCTCGGCAGGTATTATCTATTAAACGTATCGTTGTTTACCTTCTCAGTTAATTCGTCTAGATTAAAACTAAGAGTTTCAGAGATTTTTCCAGCTTGTATGCTAACTACAATTGTACGAGGGGGACAGATTAGCGAACTCTTTTTCCTCCTTGAAATCCTTCATAGCAAACTTAAGTAGCATTTTCTTTTCAGTCCTTTCTCAGTTTTATGGAAACAAAAAGAGGACTACCCCTGAGCCAGCTGGTTTGCTGACTAGAAGTAGTCCTCTGTTAACTTATGGTGTCTGATGGAGACCTCCACAGTTTTAGTTTTTGAGAATACCCTCTCAATCCTTGATACTATTAGGTTTTATGACCCCGGAGAGGCTCGAACTCACGACCTCCACCCTGTCAAGGTGGCGCTCTCCCTGCTGAGCTACGGGATCTTCAAAATGCTTATGTAACAGCATCTTTAATCATTATGTTAAAGCAATTATATATAATTAACTGAAATTTTACAATATTTTTATAGTAATCTTTTGAAAGGAAAGAATTTGGGATCAAGTTAGTAGTGTATTAAGGAATATATAAGTAGAAAGTTTAATTAAAGGTGGATTCGAATAAAGCGGTTATATTATTTTTTTCGATACCAATCTAAAGGCCCCTCATCACTCAAATCAACAAGAAAAGGGAATAAGAAGTGTAAAGGTAAGCTTATAAGTTCTGGCATAGCGTTTATTGTTTTCTTTGATAGGTATTGCCTTCCGAAACAATACGGACAATCTTTTTCAAATGTCACGAGTATCGACCATACATCTTTTACTTTCCATTTCGTTTTACAATACGTACAACGCGCCATGAAGTTCCTCCTCGTTTTTAGGTGTTTTCTAATATATTCCATTTCATTGTACTAAAGTCAAGTGTATTTGGTGTGATGAAATGTGAGTTTTTTGTAAAAAGATAATAAAACTATCACCGAAAATAAACATAACCCCGGTCTGAATTTAGGACGGGGTTACAATATAGTTGTTTAATTTTTGATATAGTGTATTTCATTGTACTCAACATATACTAATAAAGCTAAGTTTTATTCAATGATCGTGCCTGATTGGTGAGGGCTGATTAAAGTTTCACTGTAAGTCCGACTATTTACACATTGCCCATATAACTTCGCGTCAAGTTTGGGAGAACAATTTTTCCGTTCTTACTGTATTTTTCGAATAACTCTGATAGGAGAAAAACAAAGTTTTTATACTCTTTGTCATTTTCTTTCGGAGCATAGGAACCTGATAAATTTCTTCCCAAGAAACCTTCATAATCAAAAAGTAAATCATTTTGATATTCTTTAAACTCATACTTTCCATCTTTAAAAAAGCTTTTAAAAACTTCTGGAGTTTCCTCTATGCCACCGCTAAATCCTTTGAAATTCGGGCAGGTCTTCTGGCAAATTTCTGCATTCTCTTTAATAATCGGGTTAGTTACATCTCTACTATTCCAAACAAGAGCAACATTTGCTTTTTGTTTCAAAATTCGTTGGCATTCGATTTTGAAAGCTTCTTTATCAAACCAATGAAATGCTTGGGCAACAGTTACTAAATCCACACTATTTTCTTTTAAAGTGGTATTTTCGGCAGTTGCTTTTATGGATTGAAAACGAGGATATTGGTTTAACGATTGCTCTGCTATTTTCCTCATGTCATCATTTGGCTCAACTCCAATAACATGTAAACCACTTTCAAGCAGTTGGCGGCTAAATATCCCCGTACCTGAACCAATATCAGCGACAATCTGATTCTCATTTAGTTCGTTAGCCGAAAGCAAATAATCAATATATTCATTAGGATAACTAGGGCGATATTTTGCATATATATCGGCCTTGTCAGTAAAATTTTCTGTTGTTTTCACCGTACTACCTTCTTTCCCGCGATATTATGTATAGAAATAGGAACCAAATAGTAATTTCCGCATCAGTCTCTAAGTCTACAATGTAAAAGTCCAGCTAAATGGAGCTGCCTTAGTTCTCTTATTCAAATTATACTATTTTACATGATATCTTCCAAAATACCATGAGTTCTTATTCATCTAAATGGTCTAATTGTTGAATAATATGACCATTTGTATATCGCACGAGGGTTATGTAGGATAAGCGATTTCCATTTTTAATATCCAAATTGGCCAATATATCCTTTTTACAATTTACTTAAAATCATGTATAACAGAGATACAAGATTATTTTATAAATATTCAGGAGTAGAGGGAGAATTATTGCAATGGTAAGGAAAACGTTCAAGATGCGCGTATCTAGAAATAGAACGATTTTGATTAATGGTTCGATTCTTGATGTGGATGTTACACATGATGAGTTTTTACAAGAGTTTGTTGAGTGGGTCGATTCTAAAGGTTGGTCGTTTATGGGGATGACAGATGAGATTACACCTGAGGAAGCTAGTCAAAATTTAATAGATTCATTGATTGATGAGAAGGATAAGAAAGAATAATTCTTTCTTATTTTTTATTGTATATTTATGTTCTTCATCGTAAAAGTATGATATAGTAAAAAACAGTAAATGTTCTTCCAATTTAATACAAATTACATGTAGATTGGTAGATTCAATTTTTAAACTGTGAGAGTATAGTGAAAAGGGAGAGTCATATGGTAAATTTTAAGAAAATTTTGGCTTTTATTACCGTTATTTGTTTATTTTTTTTGACACCTATGACGTTACGTGCTGAGACGAATATTGGAGTGAATCCAGAACAAGTGGCACCACCACCTAAGGAAGGGCCAAATGTTTTTAGTCAGTTTGCAACTACGATTGATGCGAAAACGGGAGATGTTTTGTATGACAAAAACGCACATCATCGTGCATTTCCCGCTAGCATGACGAAAGTGTTAACGGCGATTTTACTTATGGAGCATACGAATCCAGAAGATCAGTTTACATTTTCACAATTAGCATTAGATCAGGAGAAGAGTAATTATCAAATTGAGTTTCAACCTGGTGAGACAATAAATAGAAATACTGCCCTTATGATTTTAATGGTGTTGAGTGCAAATGATGTGTCGTATGCGATTGCGGAGCGGATTGGTGGAAGTGTGGAGAATTTCGCTAATATGATGAATGAAAAAGCGAAGCAACTAGGGGCGACAGATAGTCATTTTGTAACACCAAATGGATTACATGATCCGAATCATTATACAACTCCATTTGATATGGCTATGATTACGAGAGGTGTGCAAAAGTATCCTGAAATTTTACAAGCGATGAATACGAAAAGAACGACAGTTACGACATCTAGACAGACGGTGTCTATTTTTAATAAATCTACTTATTTTGAAAATCCATATAGTATTGGCGGTAAGACGGGTTTTACAAATGAAGCGCGCAATACACTCGTTTTATTAAATGAGAAGGATGGAAATCGTATTATAAATGTAGTAATGGCTTCCCAAAGACCTGAAATTTATGAAGATTTAAAGCAGATGGCGGACTATTCTTTCGGTCAATTTGTGAAGCAAACTGTACTAGATAAACATAGTTGGCATCAAAAGACAACGTATTTAAATAAAGATATTGATAGCGAGCTTGAACAAAGTGCCGAACTGATGCTTAAGAAAGATGAAGGAAAAAATGTGAGGACGACTTTCCGTGCGGCTGCATTAGATAAAGATTCTTTGTATCATAAAGGAATTCATCGTGGTGAGGTAGTTGGGGCAGTTGATATTACGAAGAATAATCAAACAATTGCGACGGTAAATGTTCTTTCTAAAGAAGATGTTACTTTTGCGCTGCCTAAAAAAGATACGGTCGAGCCTGAAGTAAACGAATCAAACGTGAAAATAATAAGCATTGGGATAGGTGCTGCCATATTATTTGGAGCCATTTTATTTGTAGTGCTACGCCGAAATACAAAAGGAATAAAATCAGAAGAAAAATAAATTACTAGTTTAAAGGGCTGTGAAGAGGCTTTGTCACAGTCTTTTTTTACATTAAAATTAACTAATAATTGTAAATTTTCTTATTGCATTTCCGCTTCGTTCGTTATATTATTTACTTGTGTTCTCGTTAAAGAACATAAGCGAATATTGCATACTTCAAATAATATAAAACAACGGAGAGGAAGAGAAACGATGAAATTAATTTGGAAGGTGATTAGCAACGTTATCTCATTTGTTTTATTTGCGTTGATGGTTTGCTTAGCTTTTGTAGTTATTTCTTCAAAAGCGAGCGGTGGTGATCCAACTGTGATGGGATATCAATTTAAGAGCGTTCTTTCAGGATCGATGGAACCAACATTTTTAACAGGATCAATCATTGCGATAGAGCCGAAGAAAGATGGTTCTAAATATCAAAAAGGTGATGTTATTACCTTTAAAGAGAAAGATGAAAAAATTATCACTCACCGTATTATTGGTGTGAAAGATACAAATGGAAAAGTAATGTATGAAACAAAAGGGGATAACAACAACGGCCCTGATTTAGAACCAGTGCTTGCGGAGAATGTCATTGGGAAATATGCAGATATTACAGTTCCTTATGCAGGGTATGCATTAAACTATGCAAATTCAAAAGCTGGAGCTGCTTTGCTTCTTATTATTCCAGGAGTCTTTTTACTAGGCTATTCCGCGATTTCTATTTTTAGTGCTATTCGTAGCATAGACGGAGAAAAGAAAGAGAAAAAAGTAGAACAATCCGTCTAGTTCGTTTGGTTATACTTTCCGGTTAGGAAGTTGACAAATATATAGATTAAGGGGATATGGACATGACTTTAAAGAAAAAATTAGGAATGGGTATCGCATCAGCAGTATTAGGGGCTGCATTAGTTGGCGGAGGAACATTTGCATTTTTCAGCGATAAAGAAGTGTCAAATAATACATTTGCGACTGGTACGCTTGATTTAGCGTTAAATCCATCAACAGTTGTTAATGTATCGAATTTAAAGCCTGGTGATACAGTTGAAAAAGAATTTAAATTAGAAAATAAAGGGACATTAGATATTAAAAAAGTACTACTAAAAACAGATTACAATGTAGAAGATGTGAAGAAAGATAATAAAGATGATTTTGGTAAACATATTAAAGTAACATTCTTAAAAAATGTAGACAAGCATGAAACAATCGTAAAAGAAACAACGCTAGATAAATTGAAGGGTGACACACTTACTGCGGTAAATAATGATTTAGCTGCTTGGTTCTGGGATGAAAAAGGTATTTCAGCAGGTAAATCTGATAAATTCAAAGTGAAATTTGAATTCGTTGATAATAAAAAAGATCAAAATGAATTCCAAGGCGATAAGTTACAATTAACTTGGACGTTTGATGCACAGCAAGGCGATGGTGAAACAAAATAATAAGGACAACAAAAAGAGACTATCAAAAGTGATAGTCTCTTTTTCTGCTAAAAATGAAATGTAAAAAGAAACATAATTTTTATATCATTTTGTAATTCACTTTATTATAATAAAGATATAGTTCTTGATAAAGAACGAGTTGTTCGATAGGAGAGATTAAAATGCTGAAGCAACCTCGTAAATTCAAAAAGATGCTTATATTTCCATGTTTGTGTTCTATTACTTTTTATTTAGGCTCTCAAATGATGACTTATACAGAAGCAGCTTTCATTCATGAAACGAAAGTAGAGGGCACTATTTCTACAGCAAGTATTTTTCCAAAAACAGTTGATCAATTAATAGAACAAGCTAAGCAGCATAAGGAAGTTATTTTGCATGAGTATGAAGGGATGAAATCAAAATTAAATGTTAGATCCACTCAGGAGATAGAACAGGCGCTTGTTACGTGGAAGCAAGGGCGTGAAAAAATAGTTGCTGAGAGAGAAGCGTTACAAAAAGTATATAAATCAATAGAAGAACCTTATAATCAAGTACAAGAAGAGTTAAAAGGAAATGGAACTGAATCGAATAAGCAAGTATTCTCGTATGTGAATGCTGGTTTTCATATAGTGAAAGAAAACTGTGAGTATGTTGATAAAGAAGTTAATTTACAGGTGATTGATAAACAAATTCAAGATTTTGAGAAGTTACTAGTAGATGAAACAGCAAAACAAGTGAGTGAGGCTGAGAAACAAAAGGAATTAGAAGAGGAGAAGAAACAAGAGGAAGCGAAAAAACTAGAAGAGAGTAAGAAACAAGAGGAAGCGAAAAAACTAGAAGAGAAGAAGAAACAAGAAGAAGCGAAAAAGCTAGAAGAAAGTAAAAAACAAGAAGAACAGAAAAATAAAGATAGCAAGTAAATTATGGTAATATTTCAAAGTAGATAGGGATTATAAAACAAATAGGTGAGAGAGCATTATCACTCGCCTATTTTTCGTGTCCTTCTTAGTTTATTTAGCCGCTTAGAGGTAGTTAGATGGATGAAGGTTACTAATTAGTGGGGATAGGTCAAAAAACAACAAATTTTTTTCTTTATTTCTCAATATTTTACTGAAGTTTCAAAATAATATTGAGAAATAAAAATAACTGAAAATATTAATAAATATGTGTTGTATTTATATAGTTGTGTTCGTTATAATGAACATAAGGTTTTTAAAAAAGAACAAATAGTAGCTAATCTAATATAGTTTTAGCTACATCTCTTATTTTAAATAAGAGATGGCAATAAAAATATAAAAAACGGCTAGGGGGAATTGATTGTGAGTCTGAAAAAGAAATTAGGTATGGGAGTTGCATCAGCAGCATTGGGGTTATCTTTAATTGGTGGAGGAACATTTGCATACTTTAGCGATAAAGAAGTATCGAATAATACATTTGCGGCTGGGACGTTAGATCTTACATTAGACCCTAAAACGCTTGTAGATATTAAAGATTTAAAACCAGGGGATTCTGTTAAGAAAGAGTTCTTATTAAAGAATAGCGGTTCATTAACAATTAAAGACGTTAAACTAGCGACAAAGTATACTGTGAAAGATGCAAAAGGCGATAATGCTGGTGAAGACTTTGGTAAGCACGTTAAAGTGAAATTCCTTTGGAACTGGGATAAACAAAGTGAGCCTGTATATGAAACAACTTTAGCAGACTTACAAAAAACTGATCCAGATCTTTTAGCTAAAGATATCTTTGCTCCTGAGTGGGGAGAAAAGGGTGGATTAGAAGCTGGTACAGAGGATTATTTATGGGTACAATTTGAATTTGTAGATGATGGAAAAGACCAAAATATCTTCCAAGGTGATTCATTGAATTTAGAATGGACATTCAATGCTAACCAAGAAGCTGGAGAAGCAAAATAATAAAAAAAGCGGGTATCCCCCGCTTTTTTTTATAAAGAAAAAAGAAGTGCCGGTTGTAAGCACTTCTTTCTATTTATTATTTTTGATCTTGCTTCCATTTTGTAAATTCAAGAAATTCACGAAATTGTTCTTTGGAGACGCCGGAGCTCATCGCATCTTTAACGAGTTGTGTCCATTCGGAGTCTAAGTGATTTTCCTTTGTTGTTTCATCATGAAGTAAAGTATCAACTGGAATTTGTAGAACTGCTGCAATTTTTTCAAGAAACTGAATGGAAGGGTTTTTTTGTAAATTTCGTTCTATAGAACTAATGTAAGATTTAGCAACGCCAGCTTTTTCGGCAAGTTCAGTTAATGAAATACCTTTTTGTAAGCGAAGGCGTTTTATACGTTCTCCAATCATATTTGCGCACCTTTCTATCAATATGTCGTCGTCTTATGATGTCATTATTATAACATAAACTTCGCTAAAAAGAACAAACCTATTGAGCCTGGCTTGATGGTTTCATACGTTGGAAAAAATGTTCGATATCTTGCAGAGCGATACCAGCGTCTAGAGCTTCAAGTATTAAATCAATCCATTCTTGATCCAATGCGTCAGTCTTATCTTTGTACAAATGTAATTCCTCCCTAATTATCGGTCATAACTGCTGCTACAGAATACGTGATAATACAATCGGATTTTGTATTTTTATGTAGTGAATTATCAAATATTTTGTAGATAAAACAAAGATAAAATCCCCATTAAACTCCCTCTATGGCGATTATAAAGTTTCTGACAAATATTTTCAATATTTTCAGAAAACATTGTTGAATTGTGATATATTCGTATGCTAACTATGGAATTTTTACAAATATGTTAAAAACATTACATAATATGACTAAATATTGAAAAAATATTGAATTTTTAATAAAATTCAATTTGTAATACATATTATTTATTAGGGGAGGAAATAAGGGATGAACAAGAAACCGTTCAAAGTTTTATCATCAATCGCTTTGACAGCTGTATTAGGTCTTTCATTCGGAGCGGGCGGCCAGTCTGTATATGCTGAAACGCCTGTGAATAAGACAGCTACGAGCCCAGTTGATGATCATTTAATTCCGGAAGAACGTTTAGCAGATGCGCTAAAAAAACGTGGGGTAATTGATTCGAAAGCTTCAGAGACAGAAACAAAGAAAGCTGTCGAAAAGTATGTAGAGAATAAAAAGGGTGAAAATCCTGGGAAAGAAGTAACAAATGGGGACCCGCTTACGAAAGAAGCATCTGACTTTTTAAAGAAAGTGAAAGATGCGAAAGCAGATACGAAAGAAAAGTTAGACAAACCTGCAACAGGCACACCTGCAGCGACAGGCCCAGTTAAAGGCGGTCTAAATGGTAAAGTACCAACTTCTCCAGCGAAACAAAAAGACTATAACGGTGAAGTTCGTAAAGACAAAGTACTCGTTTTACTTGTAGAGTACGCTGACTTTAAACATAATAATATTGACAAAGAGCCTGGATATATGTATTCTAAAGATTTTAATAAAGAACATTATGAAAAAATGTTATTCGGCAACGAGCCATTCACATTAGATGATGGAAGTAAAATTGAAACGTTTAAACAATATTACGAAGAGCAATCTGGTGGTAGTTACACAGTGGACGGAACAGTTACAAAATGGTTAACAGTTCCTGGTAAAGCTGCTGATTACGGTGCAGATGCTCCGGGCGGTGGTCATGATAATAAAGGGCCAAAAGGACCACGTGATTTAGTAAAAGATGCATTAAAAGCAGCTGTAGATAGCGGGATTGATTTATCAGAGTTCGACCAATTTGATCAATATGATGTAAATGGCGATGGAAATCAAAATCAGCCAGACGGTTTAATTGATCACTTAATGATTATTCATGCGGGTGTTGGACAAGAAGCAGGCGGTGGTAAATTAGGTGACGACGCAATTTGGTCACATCGCTGGACTGTTGGACCAAAACCATTCCCAATTGAAGGTACACAAGCGAAAGTTCCATATTGGGGTGGAAAGATGGCAGCATTCGACTACACAATTGAGCCAGAAGACGGAGCAGTTGGTGTATTCGCACATGAATATGGTCATGATTTAGGTCTTCCAGATGAATATGATACACAATATAGCGGTCAAGGTGAGCCAATTGAATCTTGGTCTATTATGAGTGGCGGAAGCTGGGCTGGTAAAATTGCAGGAACAACGCCAACAAGTTTCTCACCACAAAATAAAGAGTTTTTCCAAAAAACAATCGGTGGTAACTGGGCAAATATCGTAGAAGTAGATTACGAGAAATTAAATAAAGGTATCGGTTTAGCAACCTATTTAGATCAAAGTGTTACGAAATCTAACCGTCCAGGTATGATCCGTGTTAACTTACCAGATAAAGATGTTAAAACAATTGAGCCAGCATTTGGTAAACAATATTATTACAGCACAAAAGGTGACGATCTTCATACGAAGATGGAAACACCGTTGTTCGATTTAACGAATGCAACGAATGCAAAATTTGATTTCAAGTCATTATATGAGATTGAAGCAGGTTATGATTTCCTTGAAGTACACGCTGTAACAGAAGATGGTAAACAAACGTTAATTGAAAGACTTGGTGAGAAAGCAAATAGTGGAAATGCAGATTCGACAAATGGAAAATGGATTGACAAATCATACGATTTAAGTCAATTCAAAGGCAAGAAAGTAAAATTAACATTTGATTACATTACTGATGGTGGTTTGGCATTAAATGGATTCGCTCTTGATAATGCTTCATTAACAGTAGATGGTAAAGTAGTATTCTCTGATGACGCAGAAGGTACACCACAATTAAAATTAGATGGTTTCGTTGTATCTAACGGAACAGAGAAGAAAAAACATAACTACTATGTTGAGTGGAGAAACTATGCTGGGGCAGATAACGCGTTGAAATTTGCTCGCGGTCCAGTATTTAACACTGGTATGGTTGTATGGTATGCAGATTCAGCTTATACAGATAACTGGGTTGGTGTACATCCAGGACACGGTTTCCTTGGTGTAGTTGATTCTCATCCAGAAGCAATTGTTGGTACTTTAAATGGTAAACCAACAGTTAAGAGTAGTACACGATTCCAAATCGCTGATGCAGCGTTCTCATTCGACAAAACGCCAGCTTGGAAAGTCGTATCTCCAACGCGTGGAACATTTACGTATGATGGCTTAGCAGGCGTACCGAAGTTTGATGATTCTAAAACGTATATTAATCAACAGATTCCAGATGCAGGACGTATTTTACCGAAGCTTGGTTTGAAATTTGAAGTAGTAGGACAAGCTGATGATAATTCTGCAGGTGCTGTTCGTTTATATCGTTAATACAGTAAAACTACCGAAAGATTTTTCTTTCGGTAGTTTTTTTGTGAGCAATGAATTTTATATACAAAAAGAAATTATATATAATGTAACTTTACGAATAGAAATTTATTATATATGAAGTCTATATAAATAATGAAAGAATTGGATAAAAATAGTGGGAGAAGGTGAATGAATGAGTGTTTCTTCTATTGTAAATAAACAAAAAGCATATTTTTATAATGGCCGTACAAGAAGTATAGAAGTGAGAAAGAATAATTTGAAGAAGCTTTATGAAGGCATTCAGCGTTTTGAAGAAGAAATATTTCAGGCGTTGAAATTAGATTTAAATAAGTCAGTTCATGAGTCGTTTACAACGGAAGTTGGATATGTATTAAAAGAAATTTCCTTTCAATTGAAGCATATTTCATCGTGGAGTAAACCGAAGCGTGTTCGAACAGCGCTGACTCATTTTGGATCAAAGGGGAAAGTAGTACCTGAACCGTACGGTGTGACACTTATTATTGCACCGTGGAATTATCCGTTTCAATTAGCAATTGCGCCACTTGTAGGAGCGCTGGCAGCCGGAAATACAATCGTTTTAAAGCCGTCAGAGCTAACGCCAAACGTTTCTAAAGTGATTACGGGAATGTTAGAGGAATTATTCCATGAAGAACTTGTAGCAGTAGTAGAAGGTGGCGTTGAAGAAAGTACCGCTTTGCTGAAGGAACCATTTGATTATATTTTCTTTACAGGAAGTGTGGGTGTTGGGAAAGTAGTAATGGAAGCAGCAGCAAAACAGTTGACGCCGCTTACGTTAGAACTTGGCGGGAAAAGTCCGTGTATTGTACATAAAGATGCAAAAATAGATGTAACAGCAAGACGCATTGTGTGGGGGAAGTTTTTAAATGCAGGGCAAACTTGTGTAGCACCCGATTATATGTACGTGCATGCTTCGGTGAAGGAACAGTTAATCGAGGCATTACGAAACGAAATTGCGGAGCAGTATGGTAAAGAGCCACTTCATAATGATAATTACGTACGAATTGTGAGTGAGCGTCATTTTGAACGATTATGCCGATTTTTACAAGATGGTCAGGTCGTAATTGGCGGGAACTATAAGAAGGATACATTACATATTGAACCAACAGTAGTCACGAACATTACATGGCAAGATGCTGTTATGGAAGATGAAATTTTTGGCCCGATTTTACCAATTATAGAATACGACAATATAGAAGATGTAATTGACACCGTTCAGCAACATCCGAAACCGTTAGCGTTATATGTATTTTCTGAAGATAAAGAAGTGCAAAAGAAAGTAACGAGTAATATTTCGTATGGCGGGGGGTGTATTAATGATGTTGTCTATCATCTAGCAACGCCATATTTACCTTTTGGGGGCGTCGGAAGTAGTGGATTAGGGAGTTATCATGGGGAAGAAAGTTTTCGGACTTTTTCACATTATAAAAGCATTTTAGCCCAATCTACGGCATTTGATATGAAAATTCGTTACTCTTCTACAAAAAGTGCTTTAAAATTCATACGAAAGTTGTTAAAATGATGATGGTGTTTATCAGTAGGCGTAGCCGTATGATAAAAGCCCCTTCGCAATGGAAGGGGTTTTTCTGTTCGACATTATGTATCATGCGAAAATGAATCAAACATACTACATAAAGAATAGAAGAGAACGCTCGTTAAATAACCATTTTTGTTTGGATCGAAACAAAAAACAGTCTATAGAACATAAATATTTATTCATGAATATAAAAAATTAAATTTGAGGTAGATAGGACGGGAAAATGAAAAAGATTATTAAAGTTGAAGCAGTAGAAAAACATTTTGGAAATCAAGTGATTATCCCACCGCTTTCTTTAGATATTAAAGAAGGGGAATTTTTAACGATTTTAGGGCCGAGTGGTTGCGGGAAAACGACGTTACTTCGTATGATCGCAGGATTTGAAACTCCAACTAAAGGGAATCTTTTATTAGATGATGAAAAGATTAACGATTTGCCACCATATAAGCGTCATATGAACCTAGTGTTCCAACATTATGCGCTATTCCCACATATGAATGTGGAGAAAAATATTTGTTTCGGTATGAAAATGCAGAAAGTACCGGCAGCAGAGCAGAAAGAGCGTGCTGAAGAGGCAATGCGTTTAACGCAGTTACTTGAGTTCCGTAATCGTAAACCTGCAAAGCTTTCTGGTGGACAACAGCAGCGTGTAGCAATCGCAAGAGCGATTGTAAATAACCCGCGTGTATTATTACTAGATGAGCCACTTGGGGCGTTAGACTTTAAGTTAAGAAAAGACTTGCAACGTGAATTGAAAAACTTACAACGTAATTTAGGAATTACGTTCATATACGTAACGCACGATCAAGAAGAAGCGATGAGCATGAGTGATCGTATCGTTGTTATGAATAAAGGCCATATTGAACAAATCGGAACGCCGAAAGAAATTTATAATAAGCCGAAAACGTTGTTCGTTGCGACATTTATCGGTGAAAATAATATTGTGAAAAACGGGGAAGGCTATGTAGCAATTCGCCCTGAAAATGTAAAAGTGCGTTCGGTTGAAGAGCCGATTTTAAAAGAATACCATCTTGGCCATATTGAAGACATTGAGTTTGTTGGAAATATGGAAAAGCTTTATGTACGTGATGAGAAAACATCAGAATTACTAATGGCATATCAAACTGCTGAAGAAGCAGCGCAGTGGAGCATTGGAGATAATGTATACGTAGGCTGGGAGCAAGAGGACGAGGTGACCTTAAATTGAAAAAAGGGAAATTACTCGCACTACCTACAGTCGTATGGCTGTTAATCTTCTTCCTAATTCCCCTTCTGTTTGTACTGGCATTTGCCTTCATGCAGCGCGGAGCATATGGGACAGTGGAAATGCAATTTACATTAGAAAACATAGCACGTGTATTTGATCCATTATATATGGGGACGTTATGGGAAACAGTGAAAATTGCGGTTATTACCACGGTAATATGTTTACTGATTGGTTACCCATTTGCATATACAATTACAATTGTTGATCGCAAATATCGTTCGATTCTTTTATTATTGGCAACGATCCCGTTTTGGATTAACTTCCTTGTTCGTTCATACGCATGGATTGTTATTTTACGTTCACAAGGTCTTGTAAACACATTGCTATTGAAGCTAGGTATTATTAGCGAACCTTTAAATTTACTATATAATACACCTTCTGTAATACTCGGAATGGTATATTCTTTATTACCATTTATGATTTTACCAGTGTATGCAGCGATTGAGCAGCTTGATAAGCGTAAGCTAGAAGCAGCTTATGATTTAGGGGCAACACCAGTAAAGGCATTTTGGAATGTTACAGTACCAATGACGATGTCAGGGATTGCTACCGGTTCTATTTTAGTGTTTGTTTCTTCTATCGGAATGTTTGTTGTATCAGACGTTATGGGTGGATCGAAAGTAGCATTAATTGGAAACGTAATTCAAAATCAATTCTTAGGAGCGCGTGATTGGCCGTTTGGATCTGCGTTATCTATGATTGTTGTTCTATTCTCTGTTCTGTTAATTTACTTATATTATCGTGCAACGAAAGTATATAAATATGATGGGAACGGAGGGGAATAGGCAAAGATGAAGAAGTTTTTAGTTTCTTATTCTTGGTTAATTTTATTGTTCTTGTATTTTCCAATGATGGTTTTAATGGTGTATTCCTTCAATGATTCTCGCATTAATGCAGAATGGGAAGGATTCACATTCCATTGGTATACAGATTTATTTCAAAAACAAGATGTTATTGATGCGTTTGTAAATAGTATGACGATTGCGGTCGTAACGACGATTGTAACGACTGTTCTTGGTGTGATTTTCGCGATTGCATTACATCGTTATAAATATCGTTATGAAGGTGCTATTAATGGTCTTGTGTATTTACCAATTCTAATTCCTGATATTTTAATGGGATTATCTTTACTTATTTTATTTAGTCAATTAGGTATGGAACTTGGTAAAACAACAATTATTATTGCACACATTACATTTAGTATTTCATTTGTTGTCGTTATTTTAGCAGCACGCCTTTCTGGTATGGGGCGTGATTTAGAAGAGGCTGCGAATGATCTAGGAGCAACGCCGTGGCAAACGTTTCGTTATGTAACGTTCCCAGCAATTGCACCAGGAGTTATTTCAGCCGCATTATTAACATTCACATTATCAATTGATGATTTTGTAATTAGTTTCTTCGTATCAGGACCAGGATCAACAACATTGCCATTATACATTTACAGTATGGTTAAGCGCGGAGTATCACCAGAAATTAATGCACTTTCTACAATTTTAATTGTGGCTATCGTAGGATTAATGGTTCTATCTGAAATCTTCCGTAACAAAGGTGCAGATGGTGAAGAAAACTCTGGAGGACACCTTCCTTTATAATACGAACGATATAGAAAGTACGAGGGGGTAATAAATCGATGAAATTAATGAAAAGATTAGCTGGCGCAGCAATTAGCTTTAGCCTTGTTGCTGGTGTACTTGCTGGTTGTGGTGAGAAGAAAGAAGAGTTAAACATTTACAGCTGGGCTGACAATTTTGATGAGCAAGTGCTAAGAGATTTTGAAAAGAAATATAACGTGAAAGTTAACTATGATAAGTACGCAAGTAATGAAGAAATGCTTGCGAAATTACAAGCAGGTGGCGCGAAGTATGATTTAATTCAGCCGTCTGATTACATGGTTAAAACAATGGCGAAAATGGATTTATTAGCGCCGTTAGATAAAAAGAATATCCCGAATATCGAAAATATGGTTTCTAATTTCAAAACACCTGCGTTTGATCCAGAGAATAAATATTCTTTAGTATATACTTGGGGTGTAACTGGAATTGCATACAATAAAAAGTATGTGAAGGAAGCACCTACAAGCTGGGCTGACCTATGGAACGAGAAATATAAAGGGCATGTAACTTTATTAAATGATTCTCGTGAAGTGTTAGGAATGGGTCTTAAGAAGCATGGGTTCTCAAACAGCACGAAAGACGATGCACAGTTAAAGACAGCAGCAGATGATATCAAGAAACTGCTTCCAAATTTATTAGCATTTGATACAGATAACATTAAACAAAAATTCATTACAGAAGATGCTTGGATCGGAACAGTTTGGTCTGGAGATGCAGCGTTTATCGCAAAAGATAATAAAGATGTAGAATACGTTGTACCAAAAGAAGGCGGCACAATTTGGGCTGACACGTTAGCGATTCCAAAAGGTGCAAAACATAAAGAGCTTGCAGAGAAGTTTATGAATTACTTACTAGATGAGAAAGTAAGTGTGAAAAACTACGAGTCAATTGGATACAGTAATCCTAATGAAAAAGCTCATCCTCTTCATAGTAAAGAATATCGTGATAACCATATGATCTTCTTAACGAAAGAAGAATTAGATCGTACAGAATGGCTTGTTGATGTAGACGATAAGTTAAAAGACTATGATCGTTACTGGACAGAGTTAAAAACAAAAGGTAAATAAGTAAGGAAATGCGGTTTCTAAAGTAGAAATCGCATTTTTTCATAGTAGGAGGAAATCGTTTGAAAAAGAAGTTACATCAATATGAGGTAGTATGTATCGTTTTATTACTTGCTGTATTTGGTATTGTTGCTTGGCGAGTACATGTTGGTGGCGTTACATTGATGGATACATATGTCCGGGGATTAGTAAAAGGATTACAAACAGAAGGTTCGCTTACATTTTTCTCACACTATACAAAATTAGGGTCTGCCATTGGGATCGTAACTACGCTTGTTATAAGTTTACTTATTTTTTGGAGAAAACGTTACTATGCTGCGATGATCGTATATCCAATGGGCATTTTAATAACGCATCTTGTGAACAAAGGGATAAAAGAAGTTGTAAAAAGAGAGCGTCCGTCGTTAAATGAGGCGTTGGATGCACTTGGATATAGTTTCCCTAGTGGGCATGCAATGTTATCTATTATGACATTCGGATTTCTTGCTTATATCATTGCAGCAAATTTGAAGAGTGTGACCGGAAAATATGTGATAACGATTTTGATGGGAATAGTAATCGTATCGATTGGATTAAGTAGAGTTATTTTAAATGTACATTATCCAACTGATATTTTAGCAGGGTATTGCGTAGGTGGTATTTTGTTAACTATGGCGATTTATTGTCATCGTTTACTTACCGAGAGATTGGGGCTTAATAAAGAAAGATAAAAAAACGTCTGGAAAAACTATCATTATAGTGATTCCAGACGTTTTTTGTTTGTACGAAGATGTGATACAGTATAAATGACAATTGAATTATGTAAAGTAGGTGGAAATGTGTGAAAACAAATGTACATAAAGTAGATAAGTGGGGAAAGTTAGGAGCTTTTTTGTATCAGTTTCGTTATACAGTAATTGTAGCGTTAGTTTTACTTGCGGTAGCACTTGGGATTTTTGCTCCAAAGTTACCAGGAATATTAGGTGGTGATGGTTTCCAAACAGAAGGAGACTATCAAAAAACAAAAGAAATTTTAGATAAAGATTTTCAGAGGTCCCAAGATACGCTCCTACTCGTTTTTGAAAAAAATAAGGGTGTTTCACATGAAGAATTTCAAAAGCAAGTAGAGGGAATTGTAAAAAATGTACAAGAGAAAGAGACATATGAATCTTTCCATCACCCAATGCAAAATAAAGAAATGTTACAAGATGATATCGGCTATGCGACAATTTTATTTTCCGGGAAAACAAATAAGGAACGAATGGAAAAGACATTAAGATTTGCTGATAAAATTGAAAAGGAAAGTAATAAAGCATTAAAAGTAACACCTACAGGGTTTCCGAAAATTAATAAAGAAATTAATGAAAGAACGCAAAATGATTTAAAAGTAGCAGAGATGATTGGGTTACCAATTGCATTCCTCGTATTACTATTTTCATTCGGTAGCCTTTTGGCATCTATTTTACCAATTGTAAATGGGGCACTTAGTGTTATTAGTACGATGGGAATATTATACTTTATAGGTAGCGATAAGGAACTATCTATCTTTGTGTTAAATGTTGCACCGATGATTGGACTTGCACTATCTATTGATTTTGCACTATTATTTGTAAATCGATTTCGAGAGGAAGTTGCAAAGCGAACGGTAAAAGAAGCGATAGCAATTACATATCAGACAGCAGGGCGGGCAATCGTATTTTCAGGATTATGTGTATTCGTTGGATTATCCGGTTTGTTTTTCTTTAAGATTGATTATATTCAGTCTGTCGCAATTAGCGGAATGATTGTTGTGATCATGAGTATTTTATTCTCACTCACACTTCTTCCAGCGCTATTATCACTAATTGGTAAACGAATATTAAAAAAGAATCAAGTAGCACATACGCCGGCAAAGGCATGGCGTACATTTGCACAATTTGTAATGAAACATCCAATCGCGATGATTATTGTTGTTACAACATTTATTGTTATTTGCCTATTACCATTACGTACAGCTAATTTGCAGTTCCCTGATGTGGAAGCTTTACCTAAACAAAGTGATACAAGAATTGCATATGAAAAGTACGAAGAGGCATTTAATGAAACTGCAAAAACAAATGCTGATGTTACATTGGTGTTAGAGACGAAAAAGGATATGAAAGAAAAAGAAAGTTTACAAAAGGTAGAAGAAATCGTTAAAAAGTTAAAAGATGATAAGACAGTATATGAAGTAAGAAGCATATACGACGGGTTAACTGGTATGAAAGCAGATCAAGTTGCCGGGATAATAGAGTCGTCAGAGGCAGCGAAGCTAGCCCCTGTGTTTGAAGCATATACGAAAGGTAATAAGACGACGATAGAAATCTTTTTGAAAACAAAACCACGTACTGAAACTGCTAAACAGTGGGTTCGTGATTTTAAACGAAATTATAAAGAAACGAATGTTACGTATTATCTAGGCGGAATGACGACGTTCCAACAAGAGTTAGAAGATGAAATTAAAGATAAAGTGGCAATTGGTATGTCTGTTATATTTGGATCGACCTTTATTATATTATTATTTGCATTCCGATCTATACTCATTCCGATTAAGGCGATTATTATGAATATACTTAGTTTAAGCGCAACAATTGGAATTGTTGTTTGGTTGTTTGAAGGTGGGCATTTTGGCTTAGAAGCAAGTCCGGTTCTATTTGTCTTACCAATCTTCATTTTCGGCCTCGTCTTTGGGCTTAGTATGGATTATGAAGTCTTTCTTATTTCTCGTATTCATGAACTGTATGAAGAAACAAGAGATAACGATCAAGCGACGTTAGAAGGACTTGTGTCAACAAGTAGAATCATTACGTCCGCTGCTTTAATTATGATTGTTGTTACTGGTGCATTCGCTTTTACTGATATTTTACCAGTACGGCAAATGGGGCTTGGCGTTGCATTAGCGATATTCCTTGATGCAACAATTATTCGTCTTATGCTTGTACCAAGTTTAATGAAATTGTTTGGAGACTGGAACTGGTGGTTACCATTTCGAAAGAAAAGAGAAAAATCATCGTAAAAAATACTCATCTATAAGATGAGTATTTTTTTATGAATAGCAAGACCTACATTTTGCAAATAGTATGTGATAAGAACATTACATATAAGTAGGTGAAGGCAATGTTTCGTTATTTTAAGTTTAAGCTAAATGATACAGTACAGTTTGCAGAAAACGATGGGCATATGTATCGCATTGTCGGTTATCGGTTAGAAAAAGGATTTTATCCAAAAGATGAATGGACTCATATCATTTATGAATTGCTTAGGGATTTTGATGGGTATACGATGGATGCGGAAGAAGAGGAGCTTGTAAAGGTCATTCAAGTAGAGGATGAGTATTACAAAATACAAGAAGTATCGGGCTATCGTTATCCAGTAAAAATGAAACAAAAACAACAAGTGATGAAAGTAGAAAAGATGGATGATTTGTTAGATACGTATAATGATTATAAAAGATTGGCGGATTTCTTTAAAGATTTATCGTATGAACAAAAAGCGGAAGAAGTATTGCAGGAAATGAAAAGACGTAGGGCATGAGGGGCAGTCTACTATAAGACTGTCCTCTATTTTTGACCGTGCATCAAATTGTATTTTCCGTTACAATGAGAGAATCAATAGAAATAAGGTGATACAGTATGGAAACGAAGAAAAAGGGCGAATGGTGCGAAATTACTGTTCCAGCGAAATGGAATGGTATAAGTATTGATTCGTTATTAAAAATAGAATGGGAAATACCGAAAAAGTTGTTACATCAGCTTCGTATGGAAAAAGGTGTTACCGTTAACGGGGAACAGAGAAGATGGAATGAGCTTTTAAAAGAAGGCGATAAGTTACAAGTTCATATGTTTATGGAGGAAGAATACGGTGTAGAGCCTGAATATGGTGAATTAGATGTAGCATATGAAGACGATCACGTACTCATTGTAAATAAACCAGAGCAAATGGACACACACCCTGCTGAAAAAGGTGGAACCGGGACGCTTGCAAATTTTGTTGCCTTTCATTATCAAATGCAAGGTTTAGAGACGAAGGTTCGTCATATTCATCGGTTAGACAAAGATACGACAGGTGGTGTCGTATTTGCTAAGCATAGAATTGCTGGTGCAATTATGGATCGTTTATTAATGGAACGAAAAATTAAAAGAACATATGCGGCTCTTGTAGAAGGCAAAGTGAAAAAAAAGCAAGGAACAATTGACGCGGCTATCGGAAGAGATCGCCATCATGCGACGAGACGACGTGTTTCTCCAAAGGGAGACCAAGCTATAACATACTATAAAGTAGAGAAGTATTTTAAAAATCAAAGTGTTACGCTCGTAACGTTACAATTAGAAACTGGTAGAACACATCAAATTCGTGTTCATATGAGCTATAATGGTAATCCATTAGTTGGAGATGTATTATATGGTGGACAAACGAAATATATGTCTAGGCAAGCGTTACATGCGATGAAGATAAACTTTTTACATCCAATTACGAAAGAAGAGATTGAAGTTGATGTACCATTTCCTACAAAATTAAATGATACAATGAAAGAATTTCAAAGAGTGAATGCGTAAAGTATAAGTTTAAATTTGAGAAAAGTAGATTTTTGCAGGAATTTCTCTAAAAGAAGCGAAGCCGTTAAGAGAAAAGAGAGGTGAGAATCACTTGATCAAATATAAATATATACTAGGAATATTTTTCGCTTGTCTTTTAGTTACTCTATGCCTCTATCCATATTTACCAGAGCATTTGGCGGTACATTGGGATGTAAATGGTCGACCAAACGAGTTTATGAGTAAACAAGTTGTTATAGCAATTATTCCTTGTCTTATTATTTTCTTACATGGATTGATGTATATTATTTCACATAATATATATAAGTTTAATGAAAGCGAGCATGTTATTATAAGTGGATTTCTAAAGACAATTACTTTATTTATGTTGCTTATCCATATGCTCATTCTCTTTATTAATTTTGGAAGCATGATATCCTTTCAAACAGGACTAACAATTGGGATTAGTATGTTTCTTTTTATGCTTAGTAGGGCGTTTAAAAAAGTTCAGAGTACGGAAAAAGACTCAATCAAATTAAAAAAGATCCGTTTAGTGAGTAGGCGGATTTTTCAGGTGATGGCATGTAGTATATTATTTTCATTGTTTTTGAACTTGAAATGGGGATTTTATGTGTTACTTAGCGTAATAAGTAGTGGTTCTATTTTGTTTATGTTTTACGCTTTATACTCATACATAATAGAAAGTTATGAAACGTAAAAAAGAGTCTTCTCATTATGAGAAGACTCTTTTAATCTATTTACTTCGTAATAAATTGTTGTGTCCAGTAGTTGCCGCTTTCTACATAGCCAACACCGATGTGAGTGAAGCCATTATTTAAGATGTTTGCACGGTGTCCAGCACTGTTCATCCAAGCTTGTACTACTTCTTCAGGTGTACGTTGGCCTTGGGCGATGTTTTCACCTGCAGATGTATAAGAAATACCAAATTTCTTCATCATGTCAAACGGAGACCCGTATGTAGGGCTGTTATGATCAAAGTAGTTATTTTTTTGCATATCTTCAGATTTAATACGTGCTACTTTGCTTAATTCATTGTCGATTTTTAAAGCCGGTAAACCTTGTTTTGCACGCTCAGCATTTGTTAATTCAACAACACGTTGTTCGAATTCACTTAAAGATTTTGCTTCTTCGGCAGGCTTTTGCTCAGCTGGTTTTTGTTCAGCAGGTTTTTGAGTATTGTTGTTTTCAGCAGGCTTTTGAGCTTCTGGTTTTTGAACTTCTTCAGCAGGTTTTTGCTCAACTGGCTTTTGCTCAGCAGGTTTTTGAGTTTCTGGCTTAGCTGTTGGTTGCTCAGTTACAACATTTTCAGTAGGTTGTTGACCAGGAATATAGCAGTTTGGTTGGAAGTTTCCTTGTTGCCATTGTGCTAATGATTCCACTCCCATAGATTGTAAGAATGCTTGTAATTCTTGTTGGCTCATTTGCTTCATCATCACTTTTGAATGCTGAATATTTTGAACCTTTATGTTAGATGGTTGTACTGTTGCAGCTTGTGCATCTAGAGAAGATACTCCTAAAGTAAGAGCCGTTGCAGCAGCTACAGATAATAAAATACGCTTTTTCATGATGTGTGTCCCCCTATATAAAGTTTTAATTTGTTTTCACACGATTTGTTTTTGACAGCCTGTCTGACTGACAAACTCATCGTAGCATAGATTTTGCGAGAAAAAAGATGGAAAAAAATTCATAGACTTAAAATTTACCTAATTTATCCTAAGAGTGGAAAAGGGGAAAAATAAGAGAAACATAGAGTATAAAAGGAATTTTCAGCATTTTAATACCTAGTTTTAAGAGGGAGTTTTTGGATAAAGTTTCCTAAATAGAAAATGAAGAATCCTATTGTAGCAATGGTTTGAGCATTTTTTAGAGGAATATACTGGATTGATTTTTACAAAACTGTAATATTACTGTCGTTCTTTTTTATAATAAAGTAACATATTTTTAATGTTGTAGCGAACAAAAAAGCGGCTATCTCTTTACTTAGACGAAGGAGATAGCCGTTTTCCTATTATTACGTATGTTACGAGTTATTACGAGTTGGTTTCAATTGCTTCTAATAATAAATCAACAATGTGAATTCCTCTCATTTTATGAGAAAGACCTTCTCGTTCAATGCCTAATTTCATTTGTAATAAACAACCTGGATTTGCAGTAACAATGGTTGCTGCTTCTGTTTCATGCACACGGTCCATTTTGTAATCTAGAAATTCCATAGATAGTTCTGAATGAACAATGTTATAAATACCAGCAGAACCACAGCAGCGATCCGCATCTTTCATTTCACGGTATGTTGCGCCTTGAATTGCTTCTAGTAACATACGAGGTTCTGAAGATGTTCGCATAACATTGCGTAAGTGACAAGAGTCTTGATACGTAATGATTTGCGGCGTGACTCGTAAGTCATTACGTTTATGGAAATCTAGTTCTACTAGAATAGCAGTAATATCTTTAATTTTAGAAACGAACTGCTTTGCACGTTCAGCCCACTGTGGATCATCTTTTAACAGGTAATCGTAGTCTACGAGGTAAGCTCCGCAACCACCAGCATTCGTAATAATATAGTCGATGTTTAAATTTTCGAATGCTTTTATATTGCGTTTTGCTAATTCTTTTGCCCCATTTTTTTCACCAGCATGCCCATGTAATGCCCCGCAGCAACTTTGTGTTTTCGGAATAACGATATCACAACCAGCTAACTGAAGCAGTTTCATCGTTGCGTTATTTGTTTCTAAAAACATCGTATCCATTAAACAACCTGTGAAGAATGCAACTTGTTTCTTCTTCGTACTTTCAGCAGGTAAAAATTCAGGACGATCTTTCATTGCTTTCATTTTAGGGACCTTAGGCAAAACGAGATCCATTGTTGCAAGTGTTTCAGGGAATAACTTCATAATCCCTGTTTTATGTGTTAGCGTTTGTAAACCAGAACGCTGATAAAATCCAATTAATCCTGTTAATGTTCTCATTCGATTTTGATGCGGGAATAGTCCTTCAAACACGACTTTACGAACAGCTCTCACTGGCACTGGGAACTTTTTGTTTTGATTTATAATATCACGGGCTTCTTCTAATAAATGGCCATAATTCACACCAGATGGACAAACAGGTTCACAAGCGCGGCAGCCAAGGCAAACATTTAATGTATTTTCAACATCTTCATCTGGCTCAATTACCCCGTCAACGACCGCTTTCATTAACGCAATACGCCCACGTGGTGAATGTGATTCTTTATATCCAGATTGAATGTAAGTAGGGCAAGTTGGTAAACAGAAACCGCATCGCATACAGTTTAGTAGTTCATCTTCACTTAATCGTTCTTTAAATTCCTTTTGAATATTTTCTTTATTTAATGTTGTCATCGCTCAACCACCACTCTTTTGCGAGTGTCTTTCGCGAACATCTTGCCTGGATTCATAATGTTATTTGGATCGAAGGCTTGTTTAATCCCTTGCATAGCAGCAATACCTTCTTTACCTAATTTCATTTCTAAATATGGAGCCTTCATCGCACCAACACCATGTTCACCAGTAATCGTGCCACCAAGTTCGATTGCTTTCGCAAATATTTCAGCGAAAGCTTGTTCAGCTCGGTGCATTTCTTCTTCATTACGAGCATCTGTCATACAGGTTGGGTGTAGGTTGCCATCGCCAGCATGTCCAAATGTACAAATAGGAATATTATATTTTTTGGCAATGGCATTAATAGCTTCAACCATCGGAGCGATTTGTGAGCGTGGTACCGTTGCATCTTCCAGTATTGTTGTAGGTTTTAGTCTTGCGAGTGCTGATAGTGCACTACGACGAGCTGTCCGAAGCGCATTGGCTTCCGCTTCATCTTTTGCAACGCGAACATCAACTGCATTCATAGAACGACAAACGGTAGCCATTTTTTCAATATCTCGATTGACCACTTCAGGCGGACCATCTTGTTCAATTAATAAAATTGCCTTTACATCAGTTGGTAAACCGATTTGTGTAAACTCTTCTACTACTTCAATTGTCGGTTGGTCTAAAAACTCAAGTGTCGCTGGAATGATTTTATTTGCAATAATAGAAGACACAGCACGTGCAGCTTCATTAATATCTTCATATAATGCAAGCATCGTTTTCTTCGTTTCAGGCATAGGAACAAGTTTTAATATCGCTTCTGTTACTACGCCAAGTGTTCCTTCAGAACCGATGAATAAACGAGTTAAATCGTAACCAGCTACATCTTTTGCTAATTTACCGCCAGTGCGAATAATATCGCCATTTGATAAGACAAGTTCAAGACCCATCACATAATCACGTGTTACGCCATATTTTAATCCGCGTAATCCACCTGAATTTTCATTAATGTTACCGCCGATTGTAGAAATTTTCATCGAGCTTGGATCTGGTGGATAAAATAAACCTTTTTCTTCTACCGCGTTAATAATATCAAGCGTAATAACACCAGCTTGTACAGTAATTGTTAAGTTCTCTTCATCAATTTCTAAAATATTGTTCATATGGCGGAAAATAAGGACGATACCGCCTTCAAGTGGGCATGTCCCCGCGCAAAGGTTTGTTCCAGAACCACGAACATATACAGGAATTTTGTGAGTGTTACATATTTTTAACACTTCAGCTACTTCATTTGTATTACGAGGAGCAATGACTGCATCAGGCATTGCTTGGAAGTTTGGAGTGGCATCATAACTATACGTTAAACGCCCCATATTGGATGTATCTACATTATCTTCGCCAACAATGGATACGAATGAATGAATAATTTGCTTTTCTAACATTGGAAATCCCCCTCAAACTGTTAACGTATTTAGTCATAATAAAAAACGTTGTAACAGTGCTTTCATTATAATGATAAAAAAGTTGGGGGATTCTTTCTATGTATAATCATCTAAAGATTAATCTTTTTTATCATTCTTTTTTGTGTGATTATCTAATAAGAGGAGCGAGAAGTATAAAATATTTAAGTCTTTGAATTGTTTCGGGTCAAGTCCTGTATACTCCTCAATCTTTTTAAGTCTGTAATGCAATGTGTTAATGTGTATATGTAATTGCTGCGCTGTTTGTTTATAGGATTGGTTATAATCGATAAATAAACGTAAAGTGTGCATAAGTTCAGGAGAGGATAGTAAGTTTTCAATCGTGCGTCTTAGAAATTGTTCCCGCGTTTCAGCAGAAATATCTTGTAAGCACATTTCTAAACGTAAATCTTCATTAAATACAATTTTCTTCGTTTCAAGTGATACGGAAAGAGCTTGTAATGCTTGTTCGTACGATAAGTTCATATTGCTTGGCGTAACGGATTGTCCGATCCCAATATATAAAGGTATAGAAAACAAAGTTTCACAGTCTTGTTTTAATCGTTTTAAAAATTGATATGTTTGCTCTTTGGATTTCGTAGCTGTAAATAAAATGAATCGATCATTTCCCCAACGAACAAATAGATGTTCCTTTGTTAATAGATTACGTACGTGTTGCCAAATCTTACGCTGAAGCATCGTGTCATTTTGATCGATAGAGAACAAAATGAGTTGTTTCTTCTTATATAAATCAATACTAAGTGTTTTTGCGCGATCGAGAAAACTTGGAGACCAGTCTGTATTTTGAAGCCAATCAAAGACAAATGCTTCATAAGAACGGTGTTCAAGTTCTAGTTGTTCTAAAAAATAGTTTTCGTGAATGAGTAGTTCGGTCATTTTACGTAATATTTCTCCGTATTGTGAAATGTTTTCAGGTTCGCCTGTAATACCAATGACACCAATTACTTCGTCATGGAATAGTAAAGGGAGGTTCATACCCGCCTTTACACCTTGCAAACGTTGTTCATCTTCTTTTGTAATAATGACAGTTTTCTTTTGTTTTGCGCAGCGGAGTGCGCCTTCATGAAATCGACCGATTCTTTCTATATCGGTACTTGCGATAATAACGCCTTGTATATTAATGATAATGATATTTTCTTTAATTAGTCTGCGTACTTCACGTACAATTTTATTCGCTAAATCAGGAAAAAGCATAATTTGCACACCTCAAATTCTATTTGTTGTACATTATATATGTAAATGAAGTTAGAAAGGGAAATTTCACACTTTCCACACATTTATTTGTTATTTTACAATTATAACGAAATCATCCGAAGATGGAGGGAATCTTTTGAGAAAGTATGTTTTTCTTCTCTGTTTTTTATTTCTATTAGTAGGGTGTCAAGGAAGTTCATATACACCAATTGCTAAAGATAAAAGTGTTATTATAACAACGAATATAAAAGAAGGCAGTATTAGTTTTGTCGATAAACATACTAAAAAGTTAATTACGACATGGGAACTTAACGAACCAATGGCAGGGATTGCACTACTTCCAAATGGTGAGGACATACTTGTATATGGTAAGCAGTTAGAGTACATGTATGTATATTCACTAGCAGAAGGAAGACAAGTGGAAAAATATAAAACTGGAAAAGGTATTGTAAATGTAATCGTATCTGAAGATAAAAAACAATTATTCGCTGCCGATCAAACTGCTCAAAAGGTAAGGTTCTTTACAATAAAAGGGAAAGAGACAGGGAGTGTGTCAACTGGAAAAGGACCGATAACGATGGTAGAGTACGATAACCAGTTATCAGTATTAAACTTTTATGATACGAAGCTAACGACAATTGATACAAAGAAAAAAGAAGTGCTACAATCCTTTATGATTCCCCCAGCGTCAACGGGAGCAACAATTAGTCCGGATGGGAAAGAAATATGGATTGGCGGACATGGTGATGGAAATCAAGTCAATGAGAAAGTGTTAGTATATTCTTTGCAGAACGGAGAAATGGTACGTTCTTTACACGCTCCGTTTATGCCTGTGAATATAACGAAGGATAATAAGTATGTATATGCATTAAGTCACGGTTCAAACACGCTTAGAAAGTTTGATGTTAGTACGTATAAAGAGGTGACTTCTGTAGAAGTAGGATCGAATCCATTTGCATTTTTGAAGAGCGGAGCAGAGGGATACGTAGCAAGCTATGATAGTGATGAAGTGTGCGTTATGGATATGAAGAATTTGAAAATAAAACAAACAATTAAAGTCGGAAAAGGACCGTTTCAACTAATAGAGAGGGAAGGGAAGGATAATGAATAAATATAGGGTGTTAGTTGTAGATGATGAAAGTGATATGAGGCAGCTTGTTGGCATGTACTTAGATAATTTCGGATACGAGTGGGGAGAAGCTGAAAATGGAAAAGAGGCACTAAAAAAATTAGAAACGGATCATTATGATTTCGTTGTATTAGATATTATGATGCCAGAGATGGATGGACTTTCAGTTTGTAAAGAAATTAGAAAAACGTCAGATGTACCAATTATATTTTTAACAGCAAAAGGGGAAGAGTGGAATAGGGTGAACGGCTTACGTATGGGGGCGGATGATTATATTGTAAAACCATTTAGTCCTGGTGAATTAATCGCTCGTATGGAAGCTGTGTTAAGACGTTATACAAAGCAAGAGCAACAAGAGGAGATTCAGTTTGGACCGATCCTTATTAATGAAAAAAGTAGGAAGATTGAGGCTGATGGTGAACCGATTTCTCTTACAGTAAAAGAGTTTGATTTACTCTATTTTCTTTGCCAACATACAGGACAAGTATTTAGCCGGGAACAATTGCTGGAAAAGGTATGGGGATATGATTATGCCGGAAGTACAAGAACAGTAGATACGCACGTGAAAACGATGCGTTTGAAGCTTGGAGAAAGTGGAAATTACATTCAAACTGTTTGGGGTGTAGGCTATAAATTTGAGGTGTAACGTATGTTTACGATGGTACAGAAGCTTTGGCTGACAGTAGTATGTGCAGTATTTGTAACAGTTTCCTTTCTTTATTTTGTATCTTTATACTCGTATGAAAAACTATACGTTGATAATTTAAAAGATTCGTTAGTAATGGAAGGAAAGCGTCTTGCTGCGCAATATGATAAACGTGAAGGAATATCAACTTTTGAAGAGAAAGTAAGGGCATTTGATCAAATATCTAGTTCAGACGTTCTTTTCGTATCGAACCCACGTGATTTAAGCGCATGTTTACCTTTTGATGTGCATCATCATTCTCTTATAAGTGAAGGGGACAGGCAAGCATTATTAGATGGGAAAACTGTGACAAAGATAGGATACGAGGAACATTTTGACCGAAATATTATGGGGGTTGTTATCCCTGTTTTAGAAAATAAAAAATTAGTTGGCATTGTATATTCTTATATTCCTTTAAAAAGTATAAAAGACTTAATATATGATATGGGCCTTATTTTAGCACCGTTAGCACTTGCTATAACTTTACTGACAATATGGATTGGTAGAAAAATTATTATTGCTATTACGAGACCGCTTTCGCAAATGGAGCGAGTTGCCAATCATTTGGCTACAGGAGATTTCTCAGAACGAATTACAATTTCTTCCGAAGATGAAATTGGACGATTAGGAAAAGCATTTAATAAAATGGCAAATTCTTTAGAGACAGAAGACGTAAAGCGTAAGGAATTTTTAGCTAACGTTTCGCATGAACTAAGAACACCGCTTAGTTATATAAAAGGATATAGTGAGGCTATTTTAGATGGTGTAGCGAAGGGGCCGCAGCAGGAAAAAGTAACACAGCTCATTCATAAAGAAGCAGATCGTATGCAACGTCTCGTTCATGATTTATTAGATTTAGCACAATTAGAAGGTGAACATTTTCCGTTAAAGAAACAACCTATCGTTTTTTCACAACTGATTGAAGATGTGTTAGATACGTATGAGATTAAGTTTATAGAAAAGAAAATTCGTATTTCAACAAATTTAAATCCAGAAATCATTGTAATGATTGATGAGGATCGTATGCAGCAAGTGCTTCATAACGTGTTAGATAATGCGATACGGTATACAAATCAAAACGGGGATATTATAATAACGCTCAGGCAGATAGATGATTACTGTGAATTGAACATAAAAGATACAGGAATCGGTATTGATATAGAGCATTTAGAAAACCTTGGTGAACGTTTTTACAGAGTTGATAAAGCGAGAAGTCGTCAACATGGTGGAACAGGTTTAGGTCTTGCTATTGTAAGACAAATTGTTCATATACATGATGGGCAGTGGCGAATTGAAAGTGAAAAAGGGAATGGAACGACAGTTAGTATTAAATTGAAAGTACAGGATGAGGAGAGCATGTTCTAATTTTTAGGGCATGCTCTTTATATTGAAGATAATAGTTATACGTAAAGATATAAACTAATATATAATAAATATCGGAATTTTGACGATTTTATGAACAAAACATTTGTACTTCTTACCAATTCGTTCTAAAATAGTTATGATGCAAAGTTCTTATAAATCGTTTCAATTGTTGTTTGGAAGATACTGAGGTGATTTAACTGGAGTACAAATCTATTAAACCGAAAAAAATTTACGAAGAAGTATCTGAAGCTATTTTAACAATGATTAAAAATGGTACGTTAAAACCTGGTGACAAACTACTTCCTGTACATCAATTAGCTGAGCAGTTTCAAGTTGGCAGATCTGCTGTTCGTGAAGCGCTAAGTGCGCTAAGAGCAATGGGCTTAATTGAGATGAAACAAGGAGAAGGTACATATGTGAAGAATTTCGATTCTTCTTCATTAACAAAATCATTAAACAATAGATTATTAATGAAGAAAGAAGATATTTTGAATTTATTAGAAGTACGAAAGGTGCTTGAAGTGGGGGCAGTTCGAGCAGCTGCGGCAAAACGTACGGAAGATAACTTGCAAAATATGAAGCATTGGTTAGATGAAATGGCAAAGAGCATTGGAGATGAAAAAGCTGGTGAAAAAGCAGATTTTCAGTTCCATATGGGAATTGCAGAGTCTTCGCATAATAACATTTTGCTTGAACTTATGAATCATGTTTCAGAGATGATTGCTGAAACGATTGGTGAATCAAGGCGCATTATTTTATATGGTGAACAAACAACATCAGAACGACTTATAGAAGAGCATCAAGTTATATATGATGCGGTGTTAAAGCAAGATGTAGAATTAGCGCAGCAAGCAATGCTAGATCATTTAACAAATGTAGAACATATTGTCACAGGTAGAAACGATATAAATTCGTAATTTAATCTTTTAAAAATCTAATTTTTTGATAAAATAGAGAGAGATTAAGTAAGCGTTTTCTTTAGAAAAGGGAGAGGATAGGCCGTGGTTGAGCCTACTTCTTCTTTCCTAAGTCATCTGATGACCATATGTTTGTTGGTGGAGTTGTAAAAAGGGGGAATAATAATTATGAAAGTTACTTTATTTGTTACTTGTTTAGTCGATATGTTTGAAACAAACGTCGGTAAAGCAACAGTTGAGGTGTTAGAGCGTTTAGGTTGTGAAATTGAATTTCCAGAAGCGCAAGTTTGTTGTGGTCAGCCAGCTTATAATAGTGGCCATGTAGAAGCAGCAAAAGAAGCGATGAAACATATGATTGAAACTTTTGAAGATGCAGAATATATCGTTACGCCATCTGGTTCTTGTGCGACAATGTTTCATGAGTATCCGCATGTTTTTAAAGATGATCCGAAGTGGGCTAAACGTGCACAAAAGGTTGCTGATAAAACATATGAATTGACACAATTTATTGTAGATGTTTTAAAAGTGACAGATGTTGGTGCAAGTTTACCAGGGATTGCTACTATTCATAAATCTTGTCATATGACACGCCTGCTTGGAGTAAAAGAGGCACCAGGAATTTTATTATCAAACGTAAAAGGATTAACTGTGAGAGAGTTACCAAATGTGCAAAATTGTTGCGGGTTTGGGGGAACGTTTTCAGTGAAGATGACTCCAATTTCTGAGCAGATGGTAGATGAAAAGGTAGATAGTGCAATGGAAACAGGTGCTGATTATTTAATTGGTGCAGATTGTGGGTGTTTGTTAAACATTGGCGGACGTATTGAGCGTTTAGGAAAAGAAATAAAAGTAATGCATATTGCTGAGGTACTGAATAGTCGCTCATGAAGGGGGAACATAAGCTATGTCTATGAAAATCAGTGAGAAAAAATTTAATGATCGCGTTGGCGATGGAATTCAAGATTCATTTATGCGCGGAGCAGTATCTTCTGCACAAACGCGCTTATATACGAATCGCTTAAAAGCAGCGGACGAATTAGGAAATTGGGAAGAGTGGCGTGAACTAGGTGAAGAAATTCGTCAACATACGTTAGAAAATCTTGATTATTATTTAATGCAGTTAAGTGAAAATGTATCAAAAAGAGGCGGACATGTGTACTTTGCGAAAACGAAAGAGGAAGCAGCAAAGTATATTCAAGATATTGCGAAAAAGAAACAAGCCAAAAAAGTAGTAAAATCAAAGTCGATGGTAACAGAAGAAATTAGTATGAACCATGCGCTTGAAGAAATCGGTTGTGAAGTGTTAGAAAGTGACTTAGGAGAGTATATTCTGCAAGTAGATAACGATCCACCTTCACATATTATTGCACCTGCACTTCATAAAAATAGAACGCAAATTCGTGATGTATTTAAAGAAAAGCTTGGCTATGAAAATTCTGATGATCCTTACGAAATGACGAAGTTTGTTCGTAAACAACTTCGTGAAAAATTTATGGATGCAGAAATTGGTGTGACAGGTTGTAACTTTGCTGTTGCAAATACTGGCTCCCTTTGTTTAGTAACGAATGAAGGTAATGCCGATCTTGTCATGTCGATTCCCAAAACACAAATTGCAGTAATGGGTATGGAACGCATGGTTCCAACAATGGAAGAATTAGATGTTTTAGTTGGTTTACTATGTCGTAGTGCAGTAGGTCAAAAGTTAACAAGTTATGTAACTGTAGCGGGACCAATTCAAGAAGAGGAAGTAGATGGACCAGAAGAATTCCATTTAGTTGTTGTCGATAATGGTCGTTCTCAAATTCTTGGGTCTGAATTCCGTTCAGTATTACAATGTATTCGTTGTGCTGCTTGTGTTAATGTATGTCCTGTATATCGTCACGTTGGTGGACATTCATATGGTTCTATATACTCAGGACCAATTGGTGCAGTATTAACACCACTTTTAGGTGGATATGATGATTACAAAGAGCTTCCTTATGCTTCTAGTTTATGCGGAGCTTGTACAGAAGCTTGTCCAGTAAAAATTCCATTGCATGATTTATTATTAAAACATCGTCAAGTTATCGTTGAGCAAGGAGGACGTGCTCCACTTGCAGAAAAATTAGCGATGAAAATGTTTAGTATGGGTGCATCTTCAGCAGCTTTATATAAAATGGGATCAAAAATGGCGCCAGCAGCAATGAGTCCATTTACATCTGGTAACCGTGTATCAAAAGGTGTTGGGCCACTTAAAAACTGGACAGATATTCGTGAATTCCCAGCTCCAAGTAAAGAACGATTTCGTGATTGGTATAAAGATCATAAGAAAGGCGGGGACAAATAATGACAGGATTAATTCAAAACCGTGAGTCCTTTCTAGATAATATTGCAAAAGAACTTGGACGTGAACGGAAAACAAAAGGCGTAGAACGCCCAGCATGGAAAAATAATGTGAATAAAGAAACGTTAAAAGATTGTTCACAAGAAGAATTGTTAGAAATATTTAAAAATCAATGTACAAACATTCATACAACTGTTGTGGAAACGACAAACGACCGTTTACGTGAAGATATTCAAAAAGTAATCGTGGAAAACGGCGGAGGACCTATTATGTTATCAGCAGATGAACGTTTTGATTCTTATGGGTTGACTTCCTTATTTAAAGAAGAGCTTCCAAAGCAAAATGTTGAAGTGAATGTATGGGACCCGGAGAAAAAAGAAGAGAATATGCGTATCGCGGAAAGAACGAATATTGGAATTGCATTTAGTGATTATACTTTAGCTGAATCTGGTACGATTGTTGTACAAAGTCATAAAGGCCAAGGTCGTTCTTTACACTTTTTACCGACTGTATACTTTGCTATTATTCCACGTGAAACACTTGTGCCTCGTATTACACAAGCAGTTCAGGATATGAACACACGTGTAGAAAATGGCGAGACAGTGGCATCTTGCATTAACTTTATTACAGGACCTAGTAACTCGGCAGATATTGAAATGAATCTTGTTGTCGGAGTACACGGACCATTAAAAGCAGTATATTTCATCGTATAAAAGAGGGGAAAGCAGGCCAGAAAATGGCCTGCTTTTTTAATAGAATAGAAATAATATGAAGTAGAAATTCTCTCCTTTTTTTGCTATGTTCTTCTGGAAAGGAGAGGAAGGGATGTTCACTTATTTATATGCATTGTTAGTGGGGATGGTGTTTGGTTCTTTTTTTATGGTAATTGCAATGAGAGTTCCACTAGGAGAGTCTATCATTACTCCGCGTTCACATTGTCAGTATTGTAAGTATGTGCTAAAGCCAAAAGAATTGATTCCAATCATTTCATTTTTTATACAAAGAGGACGTTGTACGAATTGTAAGAGGGAAATTTCAATTTTGTACGTAGTATTTGAACTTGTAACCGGAATGATATTTCTTTTTACTGTATACATGATTGGAGTGGAACGAGAGCTTATCATCATCTTATCGCTTTTTTCGTTACTTCTTATTATTTCAGTTACAGATTACATATATATGTTAATCCCGAATCGTATTTTAGCTTGGTTTGCCTGTTTACTCATTTTAGAATGTGCTTTTGTACCGTTAGTTACTTGGACAGATAGTATAGTTGGTAGTGGTGTTATATTTATTTTGTTATACTGCATGCAAAAGGTATATCCAGACGGGCTTGGTGGAGGAGATATAAAATTACTTTCGTTACTTGGATATATAGTGGGACTGAAGGGGATTTTTATGATTTTATTTTTAGCATCTTACTTTAGTCTTTGTTTCTTTGGAGTTGCTATCGTATTAAAACGTATGAAAATGAGGACCCAAATTCCGTTTGGTCCCTTTATTAGCCTTGGGGCAATATGCTATATGTTGGTCACGTATACAAAATAGAGAGGAGGGGATAGAAAATGAATGTATATATGGATGATCAAAGAAGTTGCCCGTACGGGTATGTGCCGGCAACTACAGTAGAATATGCCCTGCAAATGGTTAGGGATTATGATGTGAATATTCTTTCTCTGGATTTCAATATGGGATGGGGAGAAAAAAGTGGATTAGATTTTGTAGAAGCTTTTTGTAAAGAGGGGTTATATGTAAATGAAATTCACCTTCATACGAATGATGTTATCGGTATGCAAAAGATGAAGCAGAGAATTAATGAAGGAAAGGAAGAAGGTGAGATTCATCCTCACCTTGTTGTTAAATACGTGGGGAGCTAAAAACTCCAAAGTAAAACTTTGGAGTTTTTAATGTTTCATATGAGCTTGCAACGGAATGATCTCTTCTTGTTGAGCTGCTACTAATTCAGTTTCTTCTTGTTTCACGTCAGGTGCTTTCTTTGTTAAGTAATGGTAAACCATACCGACAAATACAGACCCGCCAATAATGTTACCAATTGTAACTGGAATTAAGTTATGAATCGCACCTGCAAAAGAAATTGTCTCCGGGTGTGGTGAAACTAAAGATAAAGCAAATAGTGATAAGTTTGCAATGCTATGCTCGTAACCAGATAAGAAAAATGTGAAAACGAGCATCATCATCATCATAATTTTTGCTGTATCCCCTTTAACTTGAGAAGGTAAGAAACATGCAAGACATACAAGCCAGTTACATAAAATTGCTTTAAAGAATAATTGCATTGTAGGTGTATTCATTTTTCCTTCCACTACTTTATTCATGAAATGACCGTGATCAATTGCTTCAAAAATGCCAGTTGCGTAAAATAGTAAGGCAAAGAATAAAGCTCCAGCTAAATTCCCTGCATAACAAGCAACCCAGTTACGAAGTGTATCAGCAATTGTTGTTTCTTTTCTTAAAGTTGCTACAGTGAAGTACATTGTGTTTCCAGTAAATAATTCAGCACCGCCATATATAATAAGTACGAGGGCAATTCCGAAAAACATAGAAGCAGCTAAATAAGTTGCTGGTGAATCTGCAATGTGAAAAAAGTTACCTAATTTAAAACATAGTACAATAATAAAACCGATATAAATACCCGCAAGTGCGGCGCGAATGAAATATTGCATCGGGTTTGTATCTAGCATTTGTTTTTTGCTCTTAGCCAGTTTGACAACATAATCTAATCCTTGTTCTAGCATGAGTAATACGCTCCTTTAGTACATCATCTATAAATACTCCTTATATGAATAAAGTACATGGATTCGGCCATAGTTTCAATAAGTTTGTGCAACATTTCACAAAAAGGACATACATACATAAGGAAAACGCTTACAAAAGATAGTATAATGGAATTTTTTCTGGACTTTGAGAGAAAGAAAGGAAAAAGAAAAAGCGCTGTAATTACAGCGCTTTTTCGTCTAAATTCTTTTCTACTTTTACTTCTACTTCTTTTGAGAAGAACCAACCACAAACAGCGATTCCAACTAATACCCCCCAGAAGATAAGCTTCCACGGAGTAGATTCTGGGAATGAGTGGGGAAGGACAGCTAAAGCAGGATGTGCTAACGTATAAACTGCTAATTTCACACCAACCCAACCTACAATTAAAAATGCTGCAGTTTCAAGTCCTGGTTTACGTTTTAATATTTGTACGAAAGCAGATGCTGCAAATCGCATAATAACTAATCCAATAAGTCCACCTGCAAAGATAACTGCGAATTGTCCAGTATCAAGGCTACCAATCGTACCTAATCCTGTTTTTGGTAAAGTCATTGCTAATGCAACAGCAGCTAGAATAGAATCAACTGCGAAGGCAATATCTGCAACTTCGACTTTAAATACAGTCCACCAAAAGTTCTCTTGTTTTTTTTCTGTCTCTTTTTCTTCTGTTTCTTCGGGCGCATTCTTTTTAACATACGTTTTAAATAAATGATTACCAGCGATAAACAGAAGATAAATTGCACCGATTGCTTGCACTTGCCATACGTCGACTAGGAACGAAATCATAAATAACGATCCGAATCGGAACACAAATGCCCCCGCTAATCCATAAAATAGTGCTTTCTTTCGTTTTTCTTCTGGTAAATGTTTTACCATAATTGCAAGAACAAGAGCGTTGTCAGCCGCTAAAATCCCCTCTAGTGCAATTAGGATGAGTAATACCCAACCATACTCCAATAATAATGATACATCCATATACATTCTCCTCTCATTTCTATAAGTACTAAATAAGTGAAGAATTTCCCCACTATTTAGTTTCCCCATACTCCTGCCTATTAACTTTGGAAGAATTTGGAAGTGAATGCAAAAAAGACCTCTGCCGTTAATAGGCAAAGGTCTTGCTAGACATATGTAATGAAAATGCCAACAAAGCCGGAAGAACTAAGTTCTACGTAATGACGACTTTGTTTCCAAGAAATATTCTTGGACGCTACTCCCCTTTGGAGATATGCTATTGTACTCTCATTATATGGATAATTTATACGGTTGTCAACCTGTTAAAATGTCTTCATTCGGATATTTTATTTTCCGGTTCTTTTTACGTGCAAATGAAAAAGCCAATGTTAAAGGTCCCATCTTTCCAAAAAACATCATAAAGATGATAATAGCTTTTCCGATCATAGTTAAGTGTGGTGTGAAATTCATACTGAGGCCGACAGTCCCAAATGCTGAAAATACTTCGAAAGCACTCATCAATAGAGGTACGCGCTCAGTAATACTTAAAATTAAAATAGCAAAAAAAATAAATGAAATAGAAATAATAGCGATGGTCAATGATTTGACAATGAGAGTATCTTTAATGGATTTTTTAAACACGACAATATCATCTTGTTCTTGTAAAAATTTGAATACCCCAAAAAACATGATTAAAAATGTTGTCAACTTAATCCCACCACCAGTTGAAGCACTACCAGCGCCAATAAACATAAGAAGCATCATTAATAGTAGGGAAGGCTTTGATAAGGCAGAAATATCCACTGTATTAAAACCAGCAGTACGCGTTGAAACTGCCTGGAAATAAGCGGCCATTCCTTCTTCAAATGGGGTAAAGCCTCTCATAGAAAGAGAATTGTGAAACTCGAATATGAAAATAAAAACAGTCGCAATAATATTGACGATTAGAGTAGAAGAAAGCATAAGTTTTGAGTGTAATGTAAGGTTTTTAAAATTTTTCTTTCTTTTTATATCTACGATTACTGTAAAACCAATCCCACCTAAAATAATGAGGGAGGAAATAACAAGATTGACAAGAATGCTATGAGAATGGGACATTAAATTATCGCTCCATACAGAAAAACCAGCATTGTTAAACGCAGAGATTGAATGAAAAAAGCTATAATAGAGCCCTTTAGCAATCCCATATTTCGGTACCCATTCAAAAGAGAGAATCAAAGTAGCGATACATTCGACTGTAAAAGAGAATAAAAATAATGCTTTGGCAAGACGAATGACACCGCCTATATTCGTTTGATTTAACGCTTGTTGCAGTAAAATTCGGTTTTGAAGACCAATTTTTCTGCCGAGCATAATCGCAATTAAAACAGCAAAGCTCATAATGCCGAGTCCACCCACTTGTATAAGTGTTAAAATGACACATTGGCCAAATAAGGTAAATACTTTCCCAGTGTCCACAACACCAAGACCTGTAACCGTACAAGCAGAAACGGTTGTAAATAAAGCATCTAGCCATGAAATAGACGTTGTTGTAGCAATTGGTAGTTTTAATAGGCATGTACCGATAATTGATAACGTAATAAAAGACAAAGTAAGAACACGGGGAGGACTCATGCTAATATTAATCCGTTTCATGTTACATATCGTTCCTTTCAGTTTGCTCTTACTAGTATGTGAAAAAGTACGATTATGTATGTTAAAAATAGAAAGAGGCAGAGAATATCTGCCTCTAAGCCATATGTTATAGGATTATCCACGTAATTGTTGTTGAGCTAAAGCGACAAGACGTTTTGTTACTTCCCCGCCAACTGATCCGTTAGAACGAGATGCTGTATTAGATCCTAAGCTTACACCGAATTCTTGTGCAATTTCATATTTAAATTGTTCAAGCGCTTGTTCAGCACCTGGAACTAGTAATTTATTTGTTTTTACCATGTTGATACACATCCTTATGAGTAGTCCAGTTTAGTTAAGCAATATCTAAGCTGGTAATGTTATTTTATGTGGAAACGAGGTGCTCATACCCGGAAGTAATCGGTGTGATTAGAAGTTCTTGGATAGAAAAAAGAGTAGCAAATTTGCTACTCTTTTTTCAGTATTGTCGCTGTACCTTCTACGACAATATCATCTGATTGATTATAGATGTTTGTTTGTAATGTAATGATTTTTTTATCATCCCGTTTTTTTATGACTTCCGCCACAACGCGAAGTGTATCGCCAATTTTGACAGGAGCACGGAATGAAACGTTTTGAGATAAATAAATCGTATTTTTACCCGGGAGTTTCGTTCCAAGGATGGTAGAAATAAAACTCGAAACGAGCATACCATGGGCAATACGTTCTTTAAACATTGTCGTTTTTGCAAAAGAGTCTAAAATATGAATAGGATTCACATCTCCAGTCAATTTTGCGAAATTGATAACGTCCTCATCTGTAATCGTTTTTGTAAGTGATGCTTGATCACCAACTTGAATCTCATCATAACGAAGCTCCGGGACGGTTTGTGCTTCTTGAAATGGATTCATTTTGTCCTCCTTCTTTTCCATATCGAAAAATGCCAGCCATCTTGATGTAGTAGGAGGAAGAAAGAGTTTTGTTTGTGCTGCAGTTAGCTCCCACATTTTTCTTACTTGATGGAAGTAAATAGATTTTTTGAGTTTTCCTCGAACTTTTTTGCGAGTTCCAACTGTTTTGACTTGAACTCTTCCAAAAAACCTTCTAACTGTTTTTGAGCCTCTTCACGTTGTAATTGTTGTTGTTCAATAAATTGCTTTGTCGTTTCTTCAAATTGACCGCTTGTTTGAGTAAGAATAGACAAAGATGTTTTTGTAGGAGAAACAGTAAGCTGTTGCATATGAGCAGAAAGTTCTTTCCACTTGTCTTGCCACTCATTAATTTGATCATTTAAGGAGTTTCCAGTTAATTGCTTCACGTAATCTGTATATTGGTTATTGAACTGAGCAGTGAATTGTTGTAGTTCTTTTTCTAGTTCATCTACTCCTGATGTTAATTTATGCAAAGCATCTTGTTGTTGTTTTAATGTTTCTAAAGTAAGTTGCTCTAATTGTTTCCCAGCTGAAGAGAATAGGGAAAGAGATTGAGACCAGTTTTTCCAAAATGCATCGACCAATTCGTATGGTTTAGTTTCCATTGTTTGACCCCCAAATGTTTTTTTGCATATTGTGAACGCAGATTACTCTGCTGTACCACCAGGTGAAGATGAAGAATCCTTTTCATCCTTTTCTGGAGAAGTAGAAAATGGAAAGAATGCATTGGTGTATAACGTAAAAAACGTCCGCAACATATTTTGATAATGTTCAAAAGAAGTCGCACATGTTGTTAAATATTGCTCTCCATATTCAGTTAAAGAATAAATTCTTTTTGCTGGCCCTCCGTCGCTTGTATCCCAAGTAGAAGAAATAAGGTTTTCTTTTTCTAATTTACGTAGTGTTCTGTACACATTACCTTGGTCAACAGAAGAGAAGCCGATATCCATTAGCATTTGAATAAGTTTGTAACCATGAAGACTCCAGTCTTTAAGACAGAGAAGTAAGAAGGGAACTAAGAAGTTTTTTGGCATGGAGTTTGGTTGTTTTGCTTGGTTGTTCTCCAAACTTTCGCGTTGTTCTGGTTCATTATGTAGCATGATTGTGCATCACCTCATGAATCAGTTAGATGGAATTCTTTGCTTATAAGTGCAATTTACACCTATCTGTTTTTAAAGTCAATACATTTGTTAGAAAATAGAAAAAAATAAAATATAGACTTGAAGTTTTATTCAGAATATTAGAAAATAATGAATAGGTTGAATTGTTTCAAAAACGAAAAAGGGAGTGTAGGTAAAGTGATTGATCAAAAATTCGATCCACTACAAGCATGGAAAAATGCTTATGAACAAACCGAAACATTTTGGGGAAAAGCGCTCAATGAAACAATTAAAACAGAAGAATATTCTGCTTGGATGGGCAGCGTTCTAGATTTGAATTTGTTTTATCAAAAAGCATTAAATGATACGACAAAAAATTATTTAGAGCAGGTGAATGTGCCTACGAAAGAGGATATCGCTAGAGTGGCTACGCTTGTTATTAACTTAGAAAATAAAGTGGATAACATTGAGGAGTTTCTAGAAGAGAAGGTAGAGTCAGTAGGACAAGCTCCTACATTAAAGCGAGATGTTACGAAAGTAAAACAAGATATTCGCACATTAGAAACGAAAGTTGATCAAATTTTAGAATTGCTAGAAAAGCAAAATGCAGTACTAGCAAAACTACAAGAACCTGTAAAAGAAGAAGTAAAACCTACGAATAAGCCAGAAAATAAAAAGTGATAATAGCGCTTGTTTATAACATATGAAAGAGAGAGGGAGAATCTCTTTTATGTGTATAAACAGCGAAACATAATTATATAGGGACTCCATAGTGTGAGTACCAAAATGATTCATAATAGTCGTTCACAAATTCATTTAAGGGGGAAAAGAAATGGTTCAATTAAATGGAAAAGTAGCAATCGTAACAGGTGGGGCAAAAGGAATTGGAAAAGCGATTACAGTAGCGTTAGCACAAGAGGGCGCAAAAGTTGTTATTAACTATAACAGCAGTAAAGAAGCAGCTGAAAACTTAGTAAATGAACTAGGAAAAGAAGGACATGACGTTTATGCAGTTCAAGCAGATGTTTCTAAAGTAGAAGACGCAAACCGACTTGTAGAAGAAGCAGTGAATCATTTTGGTAAAGTTGATATTCTTGTTAATAATGCTGGTATTACAAGAGATCGTACATTCAAAAAGTTAAATCGTGAAGATTGGGAACGCGTAATTGACGTAAACTTAAGCAGTGTGTTTAATACGACAAGCGCGGTACTTCCATACATAACGGAAGCGGAAGAAGGTAGAATTATTAGCATTTCTTCTATCATCGGACAAGCGGGTGGATTTGGACAAACAAACTACTCAGCAGCGAAAGCAGGTATGCTAGGATTTACAAAATCATTAGCATTAGAGCTTGCAAAAACAAATGTAACTGTAAACGCTATTTGCCCAGGATTTATTGATACTGAAATGGTAGCAGAAGTACCAGAAGAAGTACGTCAAAAAATCGTTGCAAAAATCCCGAAAAAACGTTTTGGTCAAGCTGATGAAATTGCAAAAGGTGTAGTATACCTATGCCGTGACGGTGCTTATATCACAGGTCAGCAATTAAACATTAACGGCGGATTATATATGTAATGAAGTAAGAAAAAAGTGCATATCCATAGCAGGAATGCACTTCTTTTTTTAGAAGGAAATTGACCAAAAAGGAGATAGAAAAATGACTACATTCGCAACAGAATGGGAAAAGCAATTAGAGCTATACCCAGAAGAGTACCGAAAAGCATACCGCCGAGTGAAAAGGGCGAGTGAAATTTTATTACGTGAACCAGAGCCGCAAGTAGGGTTAACACCAAAAGAGGTTATTTGGACGAAGAATAAGACGAAGCTTTATCGCTACATTCCAAAACAAGAAAAAACACAAAGAGTTCCAATTCTATTAATATATGCTCTTATTAATAAACCATATATTATGGACTTAACTCCTGGAAATAGTTTAGTGGAATATTTAGTGGACCGCGGTTTTGATGTGTATATGCTTGATTGGGGCACATTTGGTTTAGAAGATAGTCATTTGAAATTTGATGATTTCGTGTTTGATTATATTGCAAAAGCAGTAAAAAAAGTGATGCGAACTGCAAAATCGGACGAGATTTCTTTACTTGGTTATTGCATGGGTGGAACGCTAACTTCTATTTATGCAGCACTTCATCCGCACATGCCAATTCGCAATTTAATCTTTATGACAAGTCCTTTTGATTTCTCTGAAACAGGATTATATGGTCCTTTATTAGATGAGAAATATTTCAATTTAGATAAAGCGGTTGATACATTCGGAAATATTCCGCCAGAAATGATTGATTTCGGAAACAAAATGTTAAAACCAATTACAAACTTTGTTGGCCCATACGTTGCTTTAGTAGATCGTTCAGAGAATGAGCGCTTCGTAGAAAGCTGGAGGTTAGTTCAAAAGTGGGTTGGCGATGGTATTCCGTTCCCGGGTGAATCATACAGACAGTGGATTCGTGATTTTTATCAAAATAATAAACTGGTTAAGGGTGAACTCGTTATTCGTGGCCAAAAGGTAGACCTTGCAAATATTAAGGCGAATGTCTTAAATATTTCAGGGAAACGTGATCATATCGCCCTGCCATGCCAAGTAGAAGCATTGCTAGATCATATTTCTAGCACAGATAAACAATATGTATGTTTACCGACAGGGCATATGTCTATCGTTTACGGCGGAACAGCTGTAAAACAAACGTATCCGACGATTGGAGATTGGCTGGACGAGCGTTCGAAGTAAAAATAAAAGATCCAACTAGCGTTGTGTTAGTTGGATTTTTTTATGGAAAATAACAAAACATAGAAAGGAGAAATTCACATTTTAGGAGTATAATTATGAAACTTATGACTGGTAAGTTGTTTTGGAATACAGGAGTTTCTGTACCTTGTTATCCACTGTTAGAAAATGATATGATATGTGATGTGCTCGTAGTTGGAAGTGGCGAAGCAGGTGCCCATATAGCATATGCGTTAGCGAAAATTGGCATGAGTGTTACACTCATTGAAAAAAGAGCAATCGCCTGCGGTAGCACAGTTGCTAATACAGGTTTACTACAATTTCTTCATGATAAATCGTTAACTTCACTTATCCATACATTTGGTGAAGAAAAAGGGGTACGGGCATATAAGCTTTGTTACGAAGCATTACGAACAATGGAGAAAGTTGTACCGACTCTTGATATTGATCCCCAGTTTATTCCGCGAAGTAGTTTGTATTATGCAAGTAGAAGTGAGGACGTATCGTTTTTACAAGAAGAATATAATACGTTACGTCATTATGGATTCCCAGTTGAATATTTTACTGATTCACATATGAAGAAGAAGTATTCCTTTACAAAACAAGCAGCGCTATATACACACGGTGATGCTGAGGTAAATCCGTATTTATTAGCGCATAGCCTTTTGCATAAAGCAAATCAAATGGGTGCTACTATATATGAACATACAGAGGCCATACATATAAAAAAACGTCAAAATGATTTAATTTGTTATACGAAAACAGGAAATCAAATTGTAGCAAAGAATATTATTATGGCGACGGGTTATGAAGCGCTCTTCGGAAAGAAAGAAAAAAATACAACAGTGGAAACATCATATGCAGTTGTGACAAATAAGGTAGATTCATTTGAAGGCTGGCATGAGCAATCATTAATTTGGGAAACAGCAAGGCCTTACTTATATTTTAGGACGTATGAAAATCGTATTATTGTAGGTGGATTAGATGAAGAGGTGCAAATTCAAACAATCGGTGATACGAAATTATTGCATAAGCGTGATGTCCTTATTAACTTTGTAAAAGAGATGTTCCCGCAGTATAAAAATATACAGGCAGATTACTATTGGGCAGCAGCATTCGGTGGTAGTCATGATGGTCTCCCTATTTTTAAAAAAGATAAAAAGATACATAATTTATTTTATGCATTGCCATATGGAGGTAATGGAACTGTGTATGGAATGGTATTTGCCAAATTATTTGAGCGGTTATTTACAAATAAAGAAAGTGAAGATTTTTCTTTATTTAATCGATAGAAAAAAGGTAGCGAAGTGATGGAATGAGAGATATAAAAAAGTTTTTACAAAAATTACGTCCAGTACAACTCATTGTTTTATTTTATTTATTAGCAGTATTTGTATCGGTAATATTACTTAGTTTACCGTTTGTTACGAAGGCTGGTGTGAAATGGACATTTATCGATGCCCTCTTTACATCGGTTAGTGCGGTAAGTGTTACGGGTCTGTCTGTTGTTACGATTTCAGATACATTTACTACGGCAGGAATTATTATTTTAGCCCTTATTTTACAATTAGGCGGATTAGGAATCATGGCGCTTGGTACGTTCGTTTGGATTATAACAGGGAAAAAGATTGGTTTGCAGAGAAGAAGACTTATTATGGCAGACCATAATCAAGGAAATTTATCAGGTCTTGTAGAATTGATGCGCTCTATTTTAATTGTAATTATTTCGATAGAACTTATTGGAGCAATATTATTAGGTACAAGATTCTTACTTTACTTTCCAACTTGGCAAGAAGCTTATTTTCACGGTTTCTTTGCGGCTGTTAGTGCAACTACGAACGGCGGATTTGATTTAACAGGACAATCGCTAATTCCGTATAAAAAAGATTACATTGTTCAAATGATTCATATGTTACTTATTATTTTAGGAGCGATTGGTTTCCCTGTATTAATGGAAGTGAAACAATTCCTTAGTAAAAGGAGACAGCAACTATTTCGCTTTTCGTTATTTACAAAATTGACGACAACAACGTTTTTTGTGCTCGTTGTCGTTGGGACAATCATGATTTTTTTATTAGAGCGAAATCATTTTTTAGCAGGAAAATCATGGCATGAAACAATTTTCTATACATTATTCCAATCTGTGACGACGCGAAGTGGTGGACTTGCTACAATGGATATACTTGAATTGTCACAACCGACGCTTTTATTTATGAGTATATTAATGTTTATCGGAGCATCTCCAAGTTCGGTTGGGGGCGGGATACGTACAACAACATTTGCTGTTAGTATATTATCGCTATACACTTTTGCAAGAGGCGGAAGAACGGTTAGAGTCTTCAAACGTCAGCTACATGAAGAGGACGTGCTGAAAGCATCTGTCGTTATGACGATGGGCATTTTATTATGTGCCACAGCGCTATTCATTTTATCTATTACGGAAAGTGTACCGTTTATGAGTTTAATTGTTGAAGTCTGTTCTGCTTTCGGTACTACAGGACTATCGACAGGTATTACGCCAGATTTAACAACTGTTGGTAAACTTGTACTCATTGTACTTATGTTTATCGGGCGTGTCGGTATTTTAACATTTATACTAGCTAGTGGTGGAAGAGAACAGCCACCTCGCTATAAGTACCCGAAAGAGAGAATTATTATTGGATAGTATGAAACCATTCTACCTATGTTAGGTAGAATGGTTTTTTAGTCGTTAATGCCAAATTGCGGATGCATAAAAGCATCCTTCTTATTATCTACTTCTTTTTTTAGCAACCCTTGATTTTCTTCTGAAATCCATCCAATATCATTTGTAGGATGAATCCATTCTTCTCCAGCCATAATGGCAGGATCTACATCATCACTCCAATTGTGAAGTGGACTGTTCTCGGAATCATATTTACTGTCTCCGATTACGACGTCATATTGATTTATGAAAGGTTGCTGCATTTTCTTTCCGGTTCCTTTAAAAGATGGGAAATTCATTTGGTGCGGGAGCGTTTCGTCTAAAATTGGGGACTGAATCTCTTCTTTCTTCTTCAAAATCATCGCTCCTTTTTAATCATTTGTTCATATGTAGTATTTCCATCTAGCGGCTCTTATGTACTTGTTAACACTTGCCAGTAATAATTATTTCAGCTTGCTTCAAACTAGAGTAGAAAGTGACTTCTTGAGAGCAGGTGAATGTATTGGTAAAAAGAAAAGTAAAACAAAATGCGGCAATCAATAATAATAAAACTCCGAAAGAAAGCTTACCAGATGCAGAATTTGCATTAGAGTACGAAGGAGAAAATAGCGCAAAGTATGCAAATCGTAATTCAAAAAAAGGTAAACAAAAATGAGGCGTTTTTTACAAACGCCTCATTTTTTTGTGGGATTATAAAGTTTTTTTTAATTGTTTGTAAATTTTGTGTTTTCTATTAGCAGAAAAATATGAAAAAACATAGAAGTAGCAACGTATTACACAAAAACAAACAACAAACAAAAGATTAATGTTGGTTTAATACTGCTTTTACACTAGTTGTTTATATTTGAGTTGTACATAAGATTTGTAAAAGGAGAGAGAGACAGTGAAAAAAACAATCTTTAAAGCTGTAGCAACTGGAATGGTATTTTCGTTATTAATGGGTTGTGGTGCAAAGAAAGAAGAAAGTGCTGGTGCAAAAGTAAAAGATGATAAATTATCTGGGTCATTAACTGTTTACACAGCGATTGAAGAAGAACTTGTACCAATTTATCTTGATTCTTTTAAAAAGAAATATCCCGATGTGAAGTTGAACATTGTACGTGATTCAACAGGAGTTATCACAGCGAAATTGCTAGCGGAAGGAAAAAATACACAAGCAGATGTTGTATGGGGAACTGCTGCATCAAGTCTATTAGCTTTAGATAAAAAAGATATGTTAAAAGGATACTCTCCAAAAGGAGCAGATCGTGTTCTTCCGCAATTTAAAGATGATAAGCAACCGGAAAAATGGGTAGGAAATACTGCATTTATGACGGGGATTGCTGTAAATAAAGAAGAATTAAAAAAGAAAAATTTACCAATGCCGGAATCGTATGAAGATTTAACGAAACCAGAGTATAAAGGAACGCTTGTTATGCCACATCCAGCATCTTCGGGAACAGGATTTTTAACAGTTTCTGCATGGTTACAAATTATGGGTGAAGATAAAGGCTGGGATTACATGAAGAAGCTTCATGATAATATGGCAACTTATACTCATTCAGGTTCAAAACCAGCGAAATTAGCAGGTGCAGGTGAATATCCAGTGGGTGTATCGATGGTTTATAGTGCTTTGAAAGAGAAGCAAAAAGGTGCACCAGTTGAAGTTGTATTGCCGAAAGAAGGATTAGGTTGGGAAGTAGAAGCGAACGCACTTATTAAAAAAGATAATGCAAAAAATGAAAAATTAGCGCAAGCATTTCTAGATTGGGCAATTACGGATGATGTAATGAAGTTGTACTTCGAGAAAAATGGATTTGCGACAATTAAAAATGATTATAAGCTTCCAGATGGATTCCCGAAAGATGTGACGGAAAAGTTATACAAAAAGAATGACTTTAAGTGGGCAGCAGAAAATCGCGACAAAATTTTAGAAAAATGGGAAAAAGAGTTTGGTCAAAAAGCAGAACCGAAAAAGTAAGTGAGTGGGAGAGAGAAAAAATGAGCGAATATTTATCAATTCAACACATTCAAAAACAGTTTGATGCATTTACAGCGTTAAAAGATATTTCTTTTACTGTGAAAAAAAATGAGTTTGTATGTTTATTAGGCCCAAGTGGCTGTGGGAAAACAACATTGCTTCGAATTTTAGCAGGGCTAGAAGAGGCAACAACAGGCAGTATAGCTGTGAATGGAAAAGATATTACAGCATTACCTCCTGGAAAGAGGAATTTCGGAATGGTGTTTCAATCATATGCATTATTCCCGAATTTAACAGCACTTGAAAACATTGAATACGGCTTAAAGACAAAAAAATATGGAAAAGCAGAAGTAAAAGAGAAGGCGCTATCGGCGTTAGAACTAGTTGATTTACTGAATGTAAAAGATAAATATCCTGCTCAAATGTCTGGTGGACAACAGCAGCGAGTAGCACTTGCACGTGCACTCGCTCTGTCTCCGGATATTTTGTTACTCGATGAGCCGTTATCTGCTTTAGATGCAAAAGTACGTGAAAAGTTACGTAGAGAAATGCGTGATTTGCAAGAAAAAGTAGGAGTAACAACTATTATGGTTACGCATGATCAAGAAGAGGCATTAACGATGGCTGATAAAATTGTTGTAATGAATCATGCGGAAATTATGCAGATTGGCACACCAGAGGAAATTTACCAAAGACCAGCCAATCCGTTTGTGGCAGATTTTATTGGTTCTATTAATTTCTTTTCGAAAAATAACGAAGAACATGCAATTCGTCCGGAACATGTAACAGTCGTACAAAATAATGGTATTAAAACAATTGTAGAAAGCATGGAGTTTCGCGGATCTGTATACCGGACAGAAGTGCGAGTTATAGATGAGAAAACACATCTATATAATGAGAAAATTGTTGTAGATATATTGGCATCAGAAGTAGAAAAAACAGCTATTAGGAAAGGAAAGCCGATTCAAATCTCTTTCTCAGAAAATCATATGTTGTCATATGGAAAGAAGGTTGTTGTATAGATGGAGATGTTAGAAAATTTAAAGGTAGAAAGTACGAAAAAAAAGATTAAGAGACGTATCGGTAAAGAAGAGTGGATACAAAGATCATTAATTATTGGTATGATTCTTGCTTTTTTGATAATGCTTGTATTGCCACTATTACAATTGTTTACACAAGCTTTTTATGATAAAGATGGAGCTTTCATTGGTGTTGCGAATTTCAGTAAATATTTCACAACACCAACGTTAGTTCAATCATTACAAAATACGATATGGATTTCGGGCGTGACAACAATTATTGCAGTGACACTTGCTTTCGCATATGCCTATGCGATCGCTCGTGCGAATGTATTTGGGAAGCGTGTATTTCAATATGTAGCGTTATTACCATTATTCGCACCGACGATGATGCACGGTATCGCACTTACATATTTATTTGGTAATCAAGGATTAGTAACGAAAGGAATGTTTGGCTTATTTGAAGGGATACAAATCCCTTTATATGGACCAGTAGGAATTATAATGGCTGAAGTCATGTATACATTTCCGCAAGCCTTTCTTATATTATTAATTGCTTTCCAAGGTTCTGATTATCGTTTATATGAAGCTTCTAATATGTTGGGAGCGAGTAAAACAAAGCAATTTTTTACTGTTACTTTACCTAGTGTAAAGTACGGATTAATTAGTGCAATGTTTGTTGTGTTTACACTTAGTTTTACTGATTTTGGTGCACCAAAAATTGTTGGTGGGCAATATAATGTACTTGCTACTGATGTATACAAACAAGTAATTGGACAACAAAATATGCCGATGGGTGCAACTGTCGGAATGATTTTATTAATCCCGGCTATATTTGCGTTTGCAGTTGATCGTATTACGCAAAGAAAGCAGGCAAATTTCTTATCTTCAAAAGCAGTGCCATATAGAATAACGGCTAATAAGAAAAGAGATGTAGTCTCATTCATATATTGTAGTGTGATTACACTTATGATCATTCTTTTATTTGTGGCAGTTGGTATTGCGGCAAGTGTGAAAGTATGGCCATATAATATGAGTTTTACATTTGAGCATTTTAATTTTTCGAGTTTAACAGGAGATGGACTGGAAGCATTTAAAAATAGTGTAATTGTTTCAGCAGTTACAGCGGTTATTGGGGCAATTTTAACATTTATGTTCGCATATGCGATTGAGAAAATAGATCAGCTACAGATTTTCCGAAAAACAGGCTACTTTTTCTCAATCGTGCCTTTAGCAATCCCGGGTCTAGTACTTGGATTGGGATACGTCTTTTTCTTTAGTCAACCAACGATTCAAATACTTGGACTTTCAGTAACGAATCCGTTTCATTCTTTATATGGAACAATCGCTGTGTTAGTACTAGTAAACATCATTCATTTTTACTCGGTAACATTCGTTACAGCAACGACTGCTTTAAAGAAATTAGATCGAGAGTTTGAGCTTGTTTCGCAGTCGATGGGCATTCCATTTTATAAAACATTCTTTAGAGTAACAGTACCAATGTGTTTACCAGCAATTTTAGAAATGGTGATGTATTATTTCGTAAATTCGATGGTAACTGTGTCAGCAGTTGTATTCTTATACGCAGCTGATTTTAAACTAGCTGCCGTATCAATCGTAAATATGGATGATGCAGGGAATGTAGCGCCAGCAGCTGCAATGAGTGTACTTATTGTTGTTACAAATATTGTAGTAAGAGTTGTATATGAATGGGGAACGAAAACACTTCGTAACCGAACGTCACAATGGCAAAAAAGATAAATAAGAAGGGTGATGGATTGAATGAAAATAGAAGCAGTTATTTTTGATTGGGCAGGTACGACAGTTGATTACGGATGTTTTGCACCGCTGGAAGTATTTATGGAGATCTTCCATAAACGTGGGGTTGAAATTACAGCAGAAGAAGCTCGTAAGCCAATGGGGTTATTAAAAATAGATCATGTAAGGGCACTTACAGAGATGCCTCGCATTGCGAGTGAGTGGAATCGTGTTTTCGGACAATTACCAACAGAAGCAGACATTCAGGAGATGTATGAAGAGTTTGAAGAGATTCTCTTCGCTATTTTACCGCGCTATGCGTCGCCAATTAATGGAGTAAAAGAAGTGATTGCTTCTTTACGCGAAAGAGGAATTAAAATCGGTTCAACGACTGGTTATACGAGAGAAATGATGGATATTGTAGAAAAAGAAGCAGCACTACAAGGATATAAACCTGATTTTCTTGTAACGCCAGATGATGTTCCAGCGGGGCGTCCATATCCGTGGATGTGCTATAAAAATGCGATGGAACTTGGTGTCTATCCGATGAATCATATGATAAAAGTCGGAGACACGGTATCGGATATGAAAGAGGGAAGAAATGCCGGTATGTGGACAGTCGGTGTAATTCTCGGTAGTAGCGAACTTGGCTTAACTGAAGAAGAAGTGGAGAATATGGATCCGGTAGAACTTCGTGAAAAAATAGAAGTAGTTCGTAATCGCTTCGTTGAAAATGGGGCGCACTTTACGATTGAAACGATGCAGGAACTTGAAACTATAATGGAACATATTGAGAAACAAGAACTTATTATTTCATAAAAGGGGAATAGGATCATGACTGAAAATCACTACTTATTATTAACGCCAGGACCATTGACGACAACAAAAACGGTAAAAGAAGTTATGTTATACGATTGGTGTACGTGGGATGTTGAATATAACACGATGGTGCAAGATGTAAGAGCTAGACTTGTATCGTTAGCAACGAAAGAAGAAGAGAAATATACGACTGTTCTAATGCAAGGAAGCGGTACGTTTTCAGTTGAAGCAGTAATGGGTTCTGTTATTCCTAAAGGTGGAAAGCTGTTTGTTTGTACAAATGGTGCATACGGTAAGCGAATTGTACAAATGGCAGAGATGTTACATATAGATGTGGTGGTTAGTCAAACGGAAGAATGGGAGCCTATTAATATTGCAGAAGTAGAAAAGATATTGCAGCAAGATAAAGAAATTACACATATTGCAGTTGTTCATTGTGAAACAACGACAGGCATTATAAATCCAATTGTAGACGTATGTAAATTAGGAAAGCAGTACGGAAAAGTTACAATTGTCGATGCAATGAGTAGTTTCGGCGGGATTGAAATAGACATTGCTGACTTACAAATTGACTTTCTAATTAGTAGTGCGAATAAATGTATTCAAGGTGTTCCTGGATTCGGATTTGTTATCGCAAAGCGCGATGAATTGTTGAAATGTAAAGGGCAGGCACGCTCATTATCATTAGATTTATACGATCAGTGGGAAACGATGGAAAATCAAAATGGGAAATGGCGTTTTACGTCACCTACACATGTTGTACATGCTTTTTATCAAGCGCTACTTGAATTAGAAGAAGAGGGCGGAGTAGAAGCACGTTACAATCGATATTATAATAATCAAAAACTATTAGTGAATAGAATGAGAGAAATTGGATTTAAGGCATTAGTAGATGAAAAATATCAATCGCCTATTATTACATCCTTCATTTATCCAGAAGAGTGGTTCGATTTTGGACAGTTATATAATGAATTAAAGCGTGATGGATTTGTTATTTATCCAGGTAAAATTTCAAAAGTAGATACATTCCGCATTGGAAATATCGGTGATGTACATGAGGCAGATATTAATCGCTTAGTTGATAGTATCGCTAAAGGAGTTGTTATAGGTTGAAAGTATTTTGCTTAGGTGGAGCAGGTAAAATTTGTCGTGAAGCAATTTTAGATTTAGTGCAATTTTCATCTTTTGAGACGATTACAATCGCTGATTTTAATGAGGAAGAAGGCCTTAAAGTAGTAGAATGGCTAAACGATTCTCGCGTAGATTTTGTGAAAGTAGATGTAACGAATCACGAGGATACGGTTGCAAAGATGAAAGGTTATGACATTGTAATGGATGGCACGACGATAAAGCTAAATGGATTGTCTACTCGATGTATTGCAGAAGCAGGTTGTCATGGTGTGAATTTGAATGGATTTGGTGAAGAAAATGATTCGCATTCTATATTTGTTCAAAACGGAAAAACATGTTTACCTGGTTTTGGTATGACACCAGGTGTAACGCAAATGATGGCGATGCACGCAGCAAATCAGCTAGATACTGTAGAGTCAGTTCGAGTAAGTCATGGTTCATATCGTCCAATTGCTTTTTCTGCATCAATTACAGAGACAACGACATACGAATATGATCCACATTTACCATCGCGTACAGTGTATGAAGATGGTGAGTTTAAGCAAGTACCTCCGTTTGCGCGTCCGAGAGAAATTGAATTGCCTGCGCCTTACGGTAAAACAACGCAGTATATCATTCCGCATTCTGAAACTATTACGTTAGCAAAAGCACTAGAAAATAAAGGTGTCAAACTGATAGAGACGAGAGGAACTTGGCCAAAGCAAAATATGAAGCTCGTACGTGCTTTATATGATTATGGTATATTGCGTAATGACCAAGTTGAAATAAATGGGAAAGAAATCGGCATTATGGATTGTATTTCGAAATATTTATTGCAATCGAAAGAAGGACAAGAAACAGAGGTTTACGGTTATGCACTTCATGTAGAAGTAATAGGTATGAAAAATAATGAGAAACAAAAGCACGTATTATATCATACACACCCGTTATCTGATGGATCTGTTGTTGGATGGGAGAAATTAAGAGCTTATACGAGAAACGTCGGTATTCCATTTGGGATTGCTACAGAGTTAATCGCAAAAGGGAATGTAAATAAAGTTGGTGTTGTGACACCTGAGGAAGCTTTTATAAAACCACAAATTATTTTTGATGAACTAAAAAAGCGTGGTATTCATATTCATGAAGAAGTTTCTACTTATAAAGAGAGTTATAACTTTGTATAAGTAAGGCAGTTTATGAGGTAGAAATCAATGGGGTGAGGCTATGTCTGTAGTAGGTGAAGAAAGAAAGCGAACCATTCTTGAGAAGGTAGAGTTTAAGGGGAAAGTAAAAGTTTCTGAATTAGCGAGAGAGTTTGCTGTATCAACAGAGACGATTCGTCGTTATTTAGAAGAATTAGATCGTGAAAAGAAGTTGAAGAAAGTGTATGGTGGAGCCGTCCAACTTCCGGGGGCTGGAATAGAGGCACCAATGTTAGAGCGGGAGATGTTGCATATAGAAGAGAAGAAGAGAATTGGGTATAAAGCAGCAACGTTTGTGGAAGATGGAGATGTTATTGCGATTGATGACGGAAGTACACCACTACAAATGGTGCCATATCTTGTTCATCGCAAAAATTTAACGATTGTAACAAGTTCATTTCCAGTAGCGACACAATTAATTTCTTCTATTAATAAAAAGATGTTTCATGGTGAAGTTTTATTTATTGGTGGAAAAGTATCTCCAAAGCATTCACGTGTATCAGGATCTATTTCGCAGCAAGTAATCCAGCAATTTCATTTTCATAAAGCATTCGTTTCAATTGATGGATTGTTACCTGGTTTTGGGGTTTCTAGTTTTGAATTAGAAAAGGCAAAGCTGTCAGAAGCGATGATGAAATTAGCAGAGAAAACATATATTTTGTGTGATCATACAAAGGTAGGGGTAAAAGGAAATTATCGAATAGCAGCATTTTCACGTATTCAACATGTAATTTGTGATAAGAAAATGCCTTATAGTTTTGAAGAGGAAGTCAAAAAGAATAATATTCAATGGACGATTTGTTAAATACATTGAACTCCCACCTGATTTTGAGGTGGGAGTTTTATTGCTTGTAAATAATGAGCGGGATAAAAGATTTGTATTTATGCAAAAAGTGGACACATTTTCTCATCTCTTTCATATAATTTACCAATACAAAAAAAGTTGGTCGAAGGAAAGAAGGGGGAACATGTCAGAACGAGTATATAATAAACTTGTATTGTACGCGAATATTTTGCAAAAAATCGGTGTAATTAATGAGAAAGAAAAAAGTGAAATTCTTCAAACGATAGGTAAAAAGGCCCTTTGAATAAAGGGTTTTTTATTTTTATACATGGAAATATAAACTTAATGTAATATTATCGTTGACAATGATAATGATATTCATTATCATTTATTTGTAGGTAATTGATAAGTGTTATCAATTGTGAAAATTATATATGATAGGGGATATTATTTTGAAAAAAAAATACATTAAGGCGTTAGTAGTAGCAACAACATTAGCAATTCCATTTGCTACATACTCTACTCCAGCATTAGCAGCACTAAAAGCTGAAGCGAATCAGTCGGTCGTAGCAGCTAGTGAACGTACATACGATACTGAGATTAAAATATATAAGGACCAAAAAGACGAGCCATCTATGGTTTCTCAATATATAAAAGATCCTAAAGTAGCGATTGCAGACGGGAAAAAAATTGTTACTGTAACAATACAAGATAGCGATTATTTTCAATATCTTAGAATAGAAGATGGAAATCAGCCAGGTATATTTCATGATGTGAAAGTTTTGTCAGAAGATAAGAGGAAAAATGGAACGAAAGTAGTTCAATTTGAAATTGGCGAGTTTGAGAAGAAGCACAATATGCAAATGCATATACTTATTCCGGCTATTGGATATGATCACAAATATCAAGTTCAATTTGAAATTAAAGATCCAACTGTAGGTGACAAAGAAGCAGAGAAACCAGATGATAACTCTGATTCAGGCAATACGGAAACGGATAATCTAGTTGATAATCAAAATATGATAACAGATAACAAATTAAGAGAACTTGTTAATAAAAAAGTATTTAATAGAAAAGATTTAAATACACCAATTACGAAAGAAGAGTTATTACAAGTAAAGGACTTATTTTTAAATACGAATGAGATTCTTGATTATAGTGCATTGAAATATATGTCAAATTTAAAATCTTTAACAGTTGCGAATGCGAAGATAACAGATCCTTCGTTCTTTGCGAACTTAAAGCAATTAAATCATTTAGCTTTACGTGGTAATGAATTTTCAGATGTAACGCCACTTGTTAAGATGGATAATTTAGAATCCCTTGATTTAAGTAATAATAAAATTACAAACGTTGCACCATTGGTTGAAATGAAAAATGTAAAAAGTTTATATCTATCAGGAAACAAAATAGAAGATGTAACAGCATTATCGAAAATGGAACAACTAGATTACTTGAACTTAGCAAATAATAAAATTACGAATGTTGCTCCATTAAGCGCATTGAAAAATGTAACATACTTAACTTTAGCAGGTAATCAAATTGAAGATATTAAACCGTTATATTCATTACCTTTAAAGGACTTAGTATTAACGCGTAATAAAGTTAAAGATTTATCGGGTATTAATCAAATGAATCAATTAAATAAATTATTTATCGGGAAAAATCGAATAGAAGATGTGACACCACTTGCTAAAATGACTCAACTTACAGAATTAGATTTACCTAATAATGAATTAAAGAATATTACGCCATTATCAAATCTAGTAAACTTACAAAAGCTTGATTTAGAAGCAAATTATATTTCAGACTTATCGCCAGTTAGTAAGTTGAATAAGTTAGTATATTTAAGTTTTGTTGCAAATGAAATTCGTGATGTTCGACCGGTTATAGAGCTAAGTAAAACAGCTTATATTAATGTTCAAAACCAAAAAGTCTTTTTAGAGGATGCAGAAGTAAATAAAGAGGTAAAAGTACCTATCTACGAAAAAGACGGCGAGGTATCTAAAAAAATCCGTTTGAAGAGTGATGGTGGTATGTATAGTAATGATGCAGTTAAGTGGAGTACCCCAGGTGAGAAAGTATATGAGTTTGGTGTGAAAGATCCATTCGCGGATACAGGAATCTTCTTTACAGGATCTGTAATTCAAAATGTAGTAGAAAGTAAAGAAGACAACACTTCTAAAGAAGATGAAAAGGTAGAAATAGTAGAATTTAAAGATGTACCAAAAGGACATTGGTCAGAGGAAGCAATTCATTATTTAGCGAAAGAAAATATTTTCAAGGGATATGGAAATGCACAATTTGGATTTGGGGATAGTATTACTCGTGGCCAAGTTGCATCTTTAGTACAAAGGTATTTGAAATTAGAAAATAAAGTAGAGCAGAAAGAGAGATTTACAGATACGAAAGGGCATATGTTTGAGCAAGATATTGCTACAGTTGCGCAAGCTGGAATTATGCAAGGCGCTGGTACTGGGGCGTTTCGTCCAGATGGAGTATTAACTCGATACGAAATGTCTGTAGTATTACATAAAGTATTTCAGTTAAAAGAAAATGGTAATAATAAAGTGAACTTTAAAGATGTACCAACAGATCACTGGGCAGAAGGATATGTGAAAGCTTTGGCGGATAATAATATATCAAAGGGGGATGGGAAAGGAAACTTTATCGGTGATGATTTCGTAACACGTGAACAATATGCACAGTTTTTATATAACGCAATAACGAAATAAAAGGTAAAAAAATACGTTATTCTTTAATTAAAGAATAACGTATTTTTCATGTATAAAATGAAATAGGCAATAGACAGAAGTATAGACACATGAGTAGCCTATTTTAAAAGAAGAGCTGTGAAACTATATTGACAAAAAAGCGTTCTCATGTGATAATTCAATTAAATTTTTAGAATAATCAAAAAATACTCCTTTTACATAGAAAGGATTTGAACATTATATGAATACTACGCCGGGGGTGACGAAATGTTATTTTTTCTAAAGAAATGGAATGAATTAAAAGACGTGAAATCTGAATTGGCACTTCGTGATTGGTTTTATGGTACAAAAATTAGTTTATCACTATGTACGTCAAAAGAGCCGTTAACTTTTTTAGTAAACGTTGAGGGAAGAGATAAAGGGCTATTTTCAGAAGAAGATTTTATTGTTGTAAATTGTATGTGTGAGCCAGTATTTGAAAATGAAGAAAAACCAGCTGCAGAATCATTTATGCATGCGGATATTTATAAAAAAAGTAGTGCAGAATGTATTTTACAAGTGCAGACTGTAGATAGTCATTTAATATCAGAGTTGTATGGAGAAGAAGGAGAAGTAACATTTGATAAACGTAGCGTCGAACGTGTTTTTGGAAAAGAAGGTATAACAGAAATGACAATTCCCATTGTAGAAGATGAGAAAAAATTCGCTAATTTATTAGAAAATAATGTGCCGAATTTTATCGAAGGTGGAGGAGTAGTTCTCGTTCATAATTATGGTATGATCGTGTGGGGGAAAACTCCAGAAGAAGCGAAAAAATGGCTAGAGGGTATAGAATATTTAATGAATTACCATGTAAAGTTGTTAATGATAAAAGGTGCCAAGAGTTCTGTTATATAAAATATTTGTGGTGTCGTTACAAGTCAATAAAAAAATGAAAGCGTTTTAAATATAATTTCACTCATAAAATATAGATCTCCTTATTATATATAGATTACATGTTGGCATGTAAGGAGGAACATATTTTGCGAGTTAAATATCATTTTCTGCCAAAACAGCAAGTAACATTTTGCAAAATGAGCGATTCAGGTGAAGAGGCTTTGCACATTATGAATGAAACGGGATTTCGAGCAATCCCTGTATTAGCAGAAGATGAAAAGAAATTCATGGGGATTATTTATAAAGTAGACCTTTTAGAAAAGAAGTGTAATAGTGGATTAGAGAAGTTGAGTGTGGAACATATGCTGGAAGATTCCTCTGCATTTATTTTTGAAAAGGATTCTTTTTTCAGAGCATTTTATGTTATTCGTCGTCTTCCATTTTTAGCTGTGTTAAATGATTATAATGAATTTGTCGGTATCTTAACGCATTCTAATATATTTGATGTTATTGAAGATTCATTCGGTATGCGGACGGGTGGTTATATATTAACGATTGCAACACAAGATTGTAAGGGAACGATTAAAGAACTTGGGACATTGCTGAAAGCATTTCATATCGGTGGACTATTTACGTTAGATAATGGCGATCAATATATTCGCCGCGTTATCGTAAATATAACAGATGAGTTAAATGAAAAAAGATTAAAGCAATTAATTGAAAAAATCGAGAAAAAAGGATTCAGGGTGAGTCATGTAGATTATATTTAAGGGGAATAGGAAAGGGCCAATTTGCTATATGCAGATTGGTCCCTTTTTTTGTTTGAGTAATGAATCTTATTTTGAAACAGGAGGTGGAGATAATGCTAAATCAGATAAAAAAATAAAATCTGCATGTTCACGAATGCTAGGAATAGAAGTTTCTATAACACGTGATGTAATTTCACCTGGAGGCCCAACATGTCCGATAGCTACCATAATTGGTTTTTCTTGAAGTTTTTTGATGAGTAATTGAGCTTGTTTTGAAATATGTGCTGCTGTATACACATCATCAAAAAATAATTGGTTTTCAATAATAGGCACTCCTAATTCTTTCCCGATTTTGGGGACGACACTCTTAGGGTTGGTTTTGCTGTCTAAATAAAATAAACCGTGTTTTTTACAAGCTGCAAGTATAAGTCGTACAATTCTTTCATCTGCGGTTACTTTTGATCCCATATGATTGTTCATCCCAATTGCATGTGGTACTTCTTGAATCGCTTGTTCGAGTCGGTTATTTATTTCTTCGTCGCTTAAATCAGTTGTAATTGCTTTGGGTCCAAGCCATTCTTTTTTACCTTTAATAGGTTCCATCGGCATATGTATAATAACTTCGTGCCCTTTCTTATGAGCCGCTATCGCATCTTTCTTTGTGGAAGGGAGAAAAGGCATAACGGCAACAGTTAGTGGAATAGGAAGTGATAGCATTTTATCAGTCCCCTTCATATTATTGCCGAAGTCATCAATGACAATAGCTACTTTGTTTGTATGTGCCTTTGCTTGAACAGGAAACAAGAAGGATGGTAAGAACATAGTAAACATAAACAATGCAATCGTATATTTGCGCATATAAATATTTCCTTTCTATATTATCAATCATCATTATGGTTTGCGTTTTTATATAAATTAAACAAAAAATGTCGAAGAAAAGTATATGGAAAATAGAGAATCCGCTATTTAAGTGGTATTTGTAAAAAAAGAAGATGAAAAAAATGTCTATTATTGCGAATGTATTTACAAAGATAGAATAATTTGTAATAATTCTCAAAGTGAGGGTAAAGATTTGTAAATTACAGGGAGAAAATGTTAAATTTTCTGATTCTTCAAATTCAAATATGATTAAGCAGTTAAAAGGCCAATGGAGAAGTGAAGTTGAGAGCATGGAAGGATAATAAGGGGGATATGAATGTTTACTGTAAAAAGGAAGTACACATTAGAAAAGCTTTCACGTGATATTCATATGAAACGTGAAGAGATGATTCAATTAGGTTTAACGAGTGGGTTAAGTAGTAGGGAGACAATTCAAGTTAGTCAAGAATTGGACAAGCTTATTTTACAGTACCAGTGTTATAAAGAAAAACAAACACCAAAATGGTTATCAATTATAAAGGTACCTATTTTTCAAATTGGGTATGAGGGGAAAACGAGTAATTTTTGGCGAATGCTTGTAGCTGGTTTTATGAAATAAGTATAATTACCCTTTTGGGATAAGGATAATTATACTAAGTGTAACGGAATTTCGATATGAACTGTCGTTCCTTCGTTTTCTATACTGTCAATAAAAATACGCCCATTGTACATCTCTACAATTCGTTTACATATGACAAGTCCAAGACCTGTTCCAGTATCTTTATTAGTAAAGAACGGATGAAAGAGGTGTTTTTGAATATGTTTTGGAATCCCTTTTCCAGTATCTATAATTTGCAATTGTGCGTGCGTTTCATTATTTGTTACGAAAATAGTTAGCGTGTCACCAGAAGTCATGGCTTCAATTGCATTTTTTGTAATGTTTAAAACCACTTGTTTCATATGGTCTTTTGAGCAACGGATATGAACAGGGTGGTCTGGCAAATGTAAATGGAATACAATGTTATGTAGATTCGCCTCGGATTGAATAATTAACGTTACCTCATTTAGAATGGTTCTCACATCATAAGTTTGTTCAATGATAGCAGTTGGCTTTCCGAGAATAAGAAATTCGCTTACAATTTCATTAATCCGTTCTATTTCTTGTTCGATAATGGAAAAATAGAACTGATCTTGTTCATCTTTATATTTCTCTTTTAATAGAGCGACGAGTCCTTTAATACCAGTAAGAGGATTACGGATTTCGTGGGCTGTACTAGCTGCAAAAGTTCCAACCAATTCAATTTTTTGTAGTTCATTTTGTTGTCTTTCTAGTTTTGTTTGTCGTTTTAATAACATATATTGAGCGAGTAAAAATAAAATTGACATTAAAAATAAAGTAGCTATACATTCTACGGCAACCCACTGGTTTAAAGTTTTTTGATGAATAGGTAACGGAGAAACAGAGACCTTCCAATCTAATCGTTGGAGTGGGGTAGTAAGCAGATTAGAATGCTTTTCGCTCGTGTCATTATTATCATCAGTTAGAAAAACAACATCATGTTTATCGGTTATTTCAAAATGGTATTGCGGCTTAATGGCATTTAAAGATGATGAAATGTAGTCAAAGCGTAAACTTGCTAACAATAAGCCTGAGAGCTCCTTCTGTTTATTGAAAATGGGAGAAGCAATCATAATAGCTTGATGTCCAAGAACACGATCTGTAATGACTGATGATACAGTCGTTTTCTTAGTTTTTAATGCGTTTTGAATATATTTACGATCTGAGACGTCAACAGGCGGTCGGTCACCTTCCGATGCGATTGTAATGATGCCCCTTGGTGTGGCGTAATATAGACCAGAAAATCGTGCATCGTTTCCATCTGTATCATGTACAATTTCTTTAATGCCATTTATATTTCCAGTCTCGGTTCCTACGACCTTTGCGAGCATTTCTAATGCAGAAATTGCTTCACCAAGGTGATGTTCTAAATAGTCTCTATATAAAAAGAGAACGGTGTGAGCAGATAGTTTGTTTTCCTGTTTCATTTTATACGAATGATAGGAATAAAATGTAGCACCAATCCCTATCGTTGGTAGGATAACAAGCAATATATATAAAACTATACTGTGGAATTTGACTTTCAAATTTGGGACTCCTTCTTTTTTATTATCATTATATATAAACTATGTTAAAATTGTCATGTTTTTATTCAAGAATCATTCATAATATATTAGGGGAGAGGTAATGAATGAGTGAATACTCATTCGGAATTTACATGAAGTACTAAGTTGTTTTTTTATTACTGAGAATTTAAGTGAAGGGTTGAAAGTTGTATGACATCAAATAATGAACGAGAAGATATTTCTCAATCTCTAAAAGTATTTATCGCATTATCTCGTGTACATCGTTCTGTTATGGATACTACAAATAAATCTATACAAAGTAACGGGTTAAATCCAACCGAATTTGCTGTATTAGAACTGCTATATCATAAAGGCGGTCAACCACTTCAGCAAATTGGTGAGCGTATTTTAATAGCTAGTGGCAGCATTACATATGTTGTAGATAAGTTAGAGAAAAAGGGACTAGTAAAAAGAATTCCGTGCCCGAATGACAGACGTGTTATTTATGCACAACTAACTGAGTCTGGAGAGAATTTTATTGCTTCTATTTTTCCAGGGCATGAGCAAGTTATACATCAGTCTTTTGAAATGTTAACGAAAGAAGAAAAGGATGAATTACTTGATCTATTAAAAAAGATTGGAAAGTATGAAAAATAATAATATGTTCCAAAGGAGCTTTGGATAAAGAAATCCAAGGCTTTTTTTGTTTACATCTCATTATGACAGCATTTGCCGTATTTTGCTGAAGAATAAGAGGAGATTTGTAAGTAAGCATTGAATTATAGTAAGGATGTATATAATGGAGAGGAGGCTCGTTCATGTCATTTAAAGACTATGAATATAAACGCCCAAATATTGAAGAATTAAAAGAGAAGTTTACTGTTGCATTAGAGAAGTTTGATAACGCAAAAACTGTAGAAGAACAGAAGCAAGTCATTCATTCCATTAACGAAATTCGCAACGATTTCGGTACAATGGGGAATCTTTGTTACATTCGTCATTCTGTTGATACGACAGATGCTTTTTATAAGGAAGAGCAAGATTTCTTTGATGAATTCTCTCCAGTTGTACAAGGATATGGTACAAAGTATTATAATGCGTTAATTCATTCTCCATTCCGTGAAGAATTAGAAGCGTATTATGGGAAGCAATTATTTGCTCTTGCGGAGTGTGATTTAAAAACATATTCTGATGAAGTCGTGAAAGATTTACAATTAGAGAATAAATTGTCTTCACAATATACACAATTATTGGCATCTGCAAAAATTGATTTTGCAGGAGAAGAAAGAACGTTATCACAGCTTATTCCATTTATGCAAGGGAAGGAAAGAAGTGAACGTAAAGCAGCAAGTGAAGCATATTACGGATTTTTAGCTGAGAATGAGGAAGAGTTAGATCGTATTTATGATGAGCTTGTTAAAGTGAGAACGAAAATCGCTAAAACTTTAGGTTTCAAAAACTTTGTTGAACTTGGATATGCAAGAATGTACCGTACAGATTATAATGCGGAAATGGTGGCGAATTATCGTCAGCAAGTGCTAGATTATATCGTTCCGGTTACAACGGAATTAAGAAAACGACAACAAGAACGTATCGGTGTGGAGAAGTTGGCGTATTACGATGAAAACTTTGAATTTGCTACAGGTAACGCAACTCCAAAAGGAGATGCGGATTGGATTGTTAATCATGGGAAAACGATGTATAAAGAGTTATCGGCTGAAACAGATGAATTTTTCAATTTCATGTTAGATAATGATTTGTTAGATTTAGTAGCGAAAAAAGGAAAAGCTGGCGGTGGCTATTGTACATATATTGAGAATTATAAAGCGCCATTTATTTTCTCAAACTTTAACGGAACATCTGGCGATATTGACGTATTAACACATGAAGCTGGCCATGCTTTCCAAGTATATGAAAGTCGTAAATTTGAAATTCCAGAATATAACTGGCCGACATATGAAGCATGTGAAATCCACTCTATGAGTATGGAATTCTTTACATGGCCATGGATGAAGCTATTCTTTGAAGAAGATGCAGATAAATATTACTTCTCTCATTTAAGTTCAGCACTTCTGTTTTTACCGTATGGTGTATCTGTTGATGAATATCAACATTATGTATATGAAAATCCTGAGGCATCACCAGAAGAGCGTAAGACGGCATGGCGTAATATAGAGAAAAAGTATTTGCCACATCGTGATTATGAAGATAATGATTATTTAGAGCGCGGTGGATTTTGGCAGCGCCAAGGGCATATTTATAGCTCACCATTCTACTATATCGACTACACGCTAGCGCAAATTTGTGCACTGCAATTTTGGAAGCGTGCAAGAGATAATAGACAAGAGGCTTGGGAAGATTATGTGAATCTGTGCCAACAAGGTGGAAGTAAATCGTTCTTGGAATTAGTAGAAGTTGCAAATTTAACATCACCATTTGCTGAAGGCTGTGTGAAAAGTGTCATTACAGAAATTGAAGCGTGGCTACATGCGATTGACGACACAAAATTGTAAAAAACATGCGCTTTTTTCACATGTTTAACATCGACATAACGAGAAAATGATGAGATAATAAAAGAAAATTCAGAATACTAAAGAGGTGTTTCTAATAAGGAGCACCTCTTTTCACCAACAAAAAAGGGGGAAAGAAGCATGCTTCAATCTAATATGGATGTTAGCTTAGAAAGTTTGGTGAACTCATTGCAGTCTACCCGAAATATGCTATTATCAGAAATTGAAATGTTAAATGATACAGAAGTGAATGTCAAGCCACGCCGTGATAAATGGAGTATTATTCAAATTTTGCATCACTTGCATTTAGTTGAACAATCTGTCACATCTGCCCTTGTATATGCTTTACAAAAAAATGAAAGAAACACGACTCCATTTAAAGATCTCCAACTTACGCTCGATCGCACACATAAACGAGAAGCTCCTCAGCAAATGAAACCAACAGAAACGTTAATGAAAAAACAGCAAGGAATTCAATTACTAGAACATTCAAGGCAAGAATTATTACACGCGCTGCATAGTGTTATTGATGAGAAAGATTTATTTGAAAATGGATTAAAGCATCCTGTTTTTAGTGATCTAAATTTGTATCAATGGGTTCAATTTCTTGACTTGCATGAACAAAGACATCTTACGCAGTTAAAAGAGGCGAAGCACGCAATTTTGCAGCGATAATCAGGAAGAAGTGGGAGACCACTTCTTTTTTGATGCGTGTATAGTTTTCTTTCTTATTTTGGAATACTACATGGAGAAAGAAAAGAAGGAGTTGAAAAGTATGTCCAAGAAAAAGAAAGAAGAAGAGCGCGCCTGGAAAGCACGTAAAGAAAATCAAAAACCACATGGAAAAGTGAAAGCTTTTGCTGAATTAGTTGAAGGAACAGAAAAAACGTGATGATTATTTCATCACGTTTTTTGTATGAGTGGAAAAGTTAATAAGAAGGTTGTACCTGTACCTTTTTCGCTTATAATATCAATTTTTCCGTTCATGGCTTGAACAACACTGAATACGACCATCATTCCAAGACCAGTTCCTTTTTCTTTCGTTGAGTAGAAAGGGGATCCAAGGCGTTTTACATGTTCTGGATCCATACCAACTCCTGTATCCTTTATGTACAATTGTATATGTTTATGGTCTGGAACTAAAGTAAGGACGAGATCACCGCCTGTAGGCATAGCCTCAATACAGTTTTTTAAAATATTTAATAAACATTGGTTCAGTTTTTGTTTTTCACCAGCGATAAAGAAAGATGTACTTTGTTTGATGTAGTGGATACGAACATTTGTTAAATTAGCAAGAGGTGTGATTAAAGATAAGGCATGCAATAATTCTTCCTCTACTTGTAACTGTTGTTCTTTTTCAATACTTGGTTTCGCGAAAGTTAAGTAGTCTGTAAGAACATGATTTGCTTGTTCGATTCCGTTGATGGCTATGTCGATATATAATTCTCGCTCTTGCTCAGTGCATGTATTTGACTGCAAAAGCTGTAAAAATCCTTTTGTTGAAGTTAATGGATTGCGAATCTCATGAGAGATGGATGCTGCCATTTCGCCAATTAAATGGAATTTTTCAGCATTCATAAGTTCGTTTTGAAGACGCACTTGAGTTTGTAATATGTGTAGTAAATATAAAGTAAGGATCGTACCAAGTATCGTACATAACTCATACACAATAATATGTGGTATATAATCAGCCTTGTTTGTAACCTTTGAAAGGAAGAAAGGTATCCAACTAAATCCGTATGTGAGACTGTAGATAATAGCAAGTGTTATTTTTATACGATTAGAAGTTCGATTGAAAAATTTGTATGTAAATAATAGGACAATAAATAGAAGGATAGAACCGATAATCGATGGGAAAACACCTATTCCTCCTAATAAGAAGCGGTATATATTTAATACAACTAATATAGAGCCACCAGCAATAGGACCTCCGGTTAATGTACCGACAATTAATACGATATGACGCATATCAAATTGAAATCCATAATTTGTTTTTGCTGCGAAAGTGATACATAGTATAGAAACGAGGCAACATAATACAATAAATATTGCTGAATTTAATTTAGGAGAACGTTTCCCTTTTTGATTCCAAAATAAATGGTATACGAGCATTGTAACAAGGATGAATAATATATTTAAAAAGAGATAAATAATAAAGGATTTCAGTGGGATGCCTCCTCTCTTCTCACATTAAATTAATCATACTATAAAATGAAAGAAATGAAATGAGAAATAGCGGAAAAATCAGAAATTTTTTCTGGTAGTATACAATATGTTACAATAAGCCTTGTCAATGAAAGAAGGAATTCCGTGCAATGCACGGGAGAGGTTCGCGAACTCCCTCTATAAAAAACTATGGAAACAACAATATCTTTAGGTATTGTTTTGTTTTTTTATTGTGACAGTTCAAGAACGTTCTTTCTTCTTATTCGTAGTAGAGAAGGAGAATGAGTGAAATGAAAAAAGAAAAGGCAGTTGTTGTTTTTAGTGGAGGACAAGATAGTACGACATGTTTATTTTGGGCAATGCAGCAGTTTGCAGAAGTAGAGGCTGTAACGTTTAATTACAATCAACGTCATAAGCTAGAAATTGATTGTGCAGCGGAAATTGCAAAAGAGCTAGGAATTAAACATACGGTACTAGATATGAGTCTATTAAATCAACTTGCTCCAAATGCGTTAACGAGAACGGATATGGAAATTACACATGAAGAAGGTGAATTGCCGTCGACGTTTGTAGATGGACGAAATTTACTATTCTTATCATTTGCTGCTGTATTAGCAAAACAAGTTGGAGCACGTCATATTGTAACGGGTGTATGTGAAACTGATTTTAGTGGTTATCCAGATTGCCGTGACGTGTTTGTGAAATCGTTAAACGTTACTTTAAATTTATCTATGGATTATCCGTTCGTGATTCATACACCACTTATGTGGATTGATAAAGCGGAAACATGGAAGTTATCAGATGAACTTGGAGCATTCGAGTTTGTTCGAGAAAAAACATTAACATGTTATAACGGAATCATTGGCGATGGTTGCGGTGAATGTCCAGCATGTCAACTTCGTAAAGCAGGATTAGATACGTACCTACAAGAACGCGAAGGGGCGAGTAACTAATGGATAATTTCTTTGGATTTCGTATCGTAGAAAATTTACAAAAAATGGACAAGGATATTCAGCGTAAACAGCTCAAATATCATAATAAAAGAGTAATGGTCAGCAAGGAATTTACATTTGATGCAGCACACCATTTACACTGTTATGAAGGGAAATGTAAAAACTTACATGGTCACACATATAAAGTTGTATTTGGGATTAGTGGGTATGTGAATGAAATAGGTCTTGCGATTGACTTTGGAGATATAAAAGAAATTTGGAAGAATGAAATAGAGATTTATTTAGATCATCGTTATTTAAACGAAACGTTACCAGCTATGAATACAACTGCTGAAAATATGGTCGTTTGGATTTACGAAAAGATGGCAGAAGCATTAATAAAGGATGATCGCGCGAACGAATATAAAGGAGCTCGTGTTGAATTTGTTCGTCTATTTGAGACGCCGACTAGTTATGCGGAAGTAAGACGGGAGTGGATGTTCGATGAGTAAAATCCCTGTCTTAGAAATATTTGGTCCGACTATTCAAGGTGAAGGAATGGTTGTGGGACAAAAGACGATGTTTATCCGTACAGCTGGCTGTGATTATAGCTGCGCTTGGTGTGATTCTGCTTTTACGTGGGATGGATCGGCTAAAGATCAAATTAGACAGATGACAGCAGAAGAGATTTGGAATGAGCTTGTGGAAATTGGTGGCGAAAATTTTTCTCATGTTACGATTTCAGGCGGAAATCCAGCATTGCTGAAAAATATTGAGTTTCTTCTTTCTATATTAAAAGAGAATGGAATGCGAACAGCAATCGAAACGCAAGGGAGTAAATGGCAAGATTGGTTACTTCAAATTGATGAAATAACGATTTCTCCAAAACCACCAAGTTCGACGATGAATACTGATTTTCAGAAGTTAGATACTATTATTCAGAAACTAGCAGGAAAAGATATTAGTTTAAAGGTAGTAGTATTTGACGATTATGACTTTGAGTATGCAGTTAAGATGCATGAACGTTATCCAGATGTGCCATTTTTCTTACAAGTAGGGAATGATGATACAAAAACTGTGGATGATGCGATGTTGATTAAAAAATTATTAGATAAGTATGAGTGGCTTATTGAAAAAGCGGTTAACTGTAAAGAGATGAATAATGCAAAAGTATTGCCGCAGCTTCATGCGTTAGTATGGGGAAATAAACGCGGAGTATAATGAGAAGGGATGTTTAACATGGCAGGTAGATTAGATGAAGATTTAAAAGATGTAACATTATTAGGAAATCAAAATACAAAATATTTATTTGAATATAGCCCGGAAATTTTAGAGGTATTTGATAACAATCATCCAAACCGTGATTATTTTGTTAAATTCAATTGTCCTGAATTTACAAGCTTATGTCCGAAAACAGGTCAACCGGATTTTGCAACAATTTATATTAGCTACATTCCAGAACAAAGAATGGTAGAGAGTAAATCGCTAAAGCTATATTTATTTAGTTTCCGCAATCACGGTGATTTCCACGAAGATTGCATGAACGTTATTATGAATGATTTAATTAAATTAATGGATCCACGTTACATTGAAGTATGGGGTAAATTCACACCACGTGGAGGGATTTCAATTGATCCTTACTGTAACTACGGTCGCCCAGGAACGAAGTATGAACAAATGGCAGACTACCGCATGATGAACCATGATCTATATCCAGAAACAATTGATAATCGTTAATATATAATAGAAAGAAAGGATCTGTATGTTATACAGATCCTTTCTTTCTATTATATTATGCATTTTGATTAATGACAGTATAGTTTTTATGACTAACAACTGTAAGAGGTTCCATATCTAGTTCTCTAAAATTCTCCATAATTGTTATATCCACAATAACAGAGTTTTGATTTACTTTTTGAACACGGCCTTGCATTCCACCTTTAAATTCAATGATATCTCCAGTTTCTGCGATCTGCATAAGCAACTCTCCTTGTTACAGTTTTTCCAAAAAAGAATAATTTGGGATTTTTTATTTTCCTTTATTTTGAACTATGTTTCCTGTTTTGTAAATGTTTTCAAAGTAAAAATTCGAAAAATATTCACTTTTTGTAAGAAAATATGTAGAAAAGCCATGTTTTTTGAAAAAAAATAGGAGAAATGCAAGAATCTTTATATAGAGGTATAATAAAGAAATACAATAACCTATTAAAGTGGGAGAAATTAGAGGCGGTAAAATGATGTTTGAATTTGTGGGGAGTGTTATAGCTTTAACTTTATTTGTATTTTCTTATACACATTTAAAAAAGATTCGTCATCATGAAACGATTACATATTTTGATGGGATGGATGGTATACATGCTGGGGTCACAAATGAGAGTGGCGGGGATATGTAAAGGTGTATAACTTTCTTTTTTTGCGTGGTATGATATTTAAAAATGGTACACAATAGAGTTCGTAAGTGATGAATGGAGAGTGGAAAGAATGAAGATTTCTTTTATTCGTCATGGTCGCTTAGATCGTACTATAGAACCAATGACGGTTACATCCTTTCATGAATGGATGAAAGGATATGACTTACATACTATAACAGAAAAAGCACTTATACCATTGGAAACAAGGGAAGCTGTTGAAGCAGCAAAATTGATTGTAACGAGTAATCAAAGGTGTGCTGTACAGTCAGCAGCTGAATTAATGGATTCTTTATCCTTTATGCAAAATTCTCTTTTTAGGGAAGCTGAAGTTCCGACGAGTTTTTATGCTCCGAAATGGTTGAAATGTAAACCTAACGTATGGATGTTTATCGGACGAACAGTATGGATACTTGGTTACCATAAAGATGTTGAGTCTTATAAGGAAGTAAGAGAGAGGGCAAGGCAAGCAGCTTACTTATTACACCGTTACGCTCTCGTACACGGAAGTATTGCTCTTATAGGTCATAATTACATTAATGCAATGGTTGGTGCGGAACTGAGAGCGATGGGATGGTCTGGTTCTCCTATTTTACATAGGAAGCCATGGGGATGTACAACCTATACATTCCACGAAGCGATGGATGGTAATGCATTAAATACAAATTTAACATAAAAGCACACGATTTATATAAATCGTGTGCTTTTATGTTAAGATATAGAAATTTTGATGTTCAATGGCTTTACGAGATGTGCATAAGGTTCGCCTACAAGCATAACGATTTGGTCCTTTTTATAACCTAGCTTTTCGTATAGTGAATAGGCACGTTTGTTTTCTAAATTAACAAGTAATGCGATTTTTTTATGCTCCTTTTCAGTTGCATAAATTTCAGCAGCTTCAATTAATTTAGAACCAATTCCTTTTCCGCCATATGCAGTTGAAACAGACAATGTATCAATGTAATATTCATCAAGCTCAGCTTCTTTTTCTAACGTAATTGAATTATCTTTATGTAATTCTCTTAAGTGATGTACAATTGGTGCATCAAGTATTGTTGCTTCACTACCGTGATAAGCGACAATAACTCCAACTGCAGCCCCGTCTTGCTCATATACAAAACAGTTTTCATAGCTCAGTCGATTTCTCTCTTTTGAGAACCATGTTTCAAGTCCTAGTAATACTTCTGTCTCAACTGTGCTACCTGTGATTTTTTCAGCAATTTCGTGCAGAGCGTTATACAATAAAGGTGCTACCAGTTTCGCATCTGTCTTTTTTGCTTTCCGAATCATAGTATCCCTCCTAGTTCTATTTATATATTGTAGCATAGTGGTATGGAACTTTGCATAATTGAATGTCGAAATGTTTGATATAGAGAAGTAGCTATGTTAGTATATGATATTTAGTGGACATATAATTAAGAGATATCTTTTGAAAAATAATGAAAATGAAATGAAGGTATAGCATCTGGATAATTTTACAGTTGTTGACCTATAGAATATAAGATAAAATAAAATATTGCATAGAGGTGAAATACATGGATAAAGAATTAGCAAATACAATTTTGGATCAGCTGAAAAATGGTGAAATAAAGGAGTATGTTGTTACGAAAGATGTATTTTATACGTTCAGAGAAGTTGTAGTAAGTAGGGAAGATTTTAAACATTTCATTGGTAACGCACAGCGCGGCGGACAAGTCATTTATACATATTCAGAAACGCCACGTTCGTAACTAGAAGAATATAGGGGAGGAGACTTATGGGCGATTTTAAACAAAGCATATTACCGCATTGGGATTATATGTGGAAAGATAGAGCCGGCAACCGATTTATGGGGATGGTCATGTATCCAGAGAAAAGAAAGTGTTCAACAAAAATGCTTCAGAAAATAAAAAGAGCATATGAAGAGGCTGTAGAAATTAAAGTAACTGTACAAGTTCAACATACATATCAGTATGTTGAAGGAATGATTGTATACTTTGATGAAGAGGCTCCTGTATGTACAATGATTGATAAAGATGAAAATCCACATCATATATTTGTAAAAGATATTTTGCGTATTGAGCACTCTGAATAATTTTTTTATAAATAAGTTGAATTTCCATAATAATAATCTTTTTCTATAATAGTTATCTTTTAGTATGTAACGCGAACCGAAAGTATATGTATAATATTTAATAAAGTAAAATTGATAAATGTAATCGTTTTTTAGAACAGATTATCGTTTCATGTCTGTTCTTTTTTGCGTGATGCTGGAGAAATATATTCCTCCAGCATTTGCCGTTTTATGACAAAATATATTGGTAACTTTTTTAAAAATAAGGTTAAATTCGTTGACAAGTTTTTTGAAAAGCACTTTATTGACATGAGTTTTAGAATGTTGTTTCATAGTCATTGTATTGAAAAAAATCGACTGTCTTGTCGAAAAGTAAAAGTTAAAAAAAGAAAGAATTTATACATATATCTTGTGTCTTATTTTGAAACGTAATACAATATATAGAGAAATCAAGAAACAACATACAGAGAGTATAGATTGAAAAGGGAGGGTCGGAAATGTTAGTTGCATATGATTCTATGACAGGAAACGTGAAGCGTTTCATTCACAAATTAAATATGCCGGCCGTTCAAATTGATGAAGATCTAGTAATAGATGAAGACTTTATTCTTATTACGTATACAACAGGTTTTGGCAATGTACCAGAACGTGTTTTAGACTTTTTAGAGCGCAATAATGACAAATTAAAAGGCGTATCTGCAAGCGGCAATCGTAACTGGGGAGACATGTTCGGTGCAAGTGCTGACAAAATTTCTGCTAAATATGAAGTGCCTATTGTATCAAAATTTGAGTTATCAGGAACAAATAACGATGTAGAATATTTTAAGGAAAGGGTGCGGGAGATTGCGACACATTGAACTGAATAATGAAATCACGCAAATGCAGGACGGTTTTTATCAGCTTCATAAAGATAAAGAGGCATTAGAAGTCTTTATGGAAGAAGCTAGAGAGAATACCGTTTCTTTTAATAGCGTGGCAGAGCGAATGGAGTATATGAAAGAACATGATTACTATTACAACGTTCTGGACGAGTATAGCTTGGAGGAAGTAGAAGAGGTATATAACATCGCTTATGGTGAAAACTTCGAGTTCCAATCTTATATGGCAGCATCTAAGTTCTACAAAGATTATGCGTTAAAAACGAATGATCAAAAACAATACTTAGAAAGCTATGAAGATCGTGTAGCAATTGTGTCATTATACTTAGGACGCGGTGATGTTGCGAAGGCAAAACAATTCGCAAGCATGATTGTCAAACAAAACTACCAACCAGCGACACCAACCTTTTTAAATGCGGGAAGAAGCAGAAGAGGAGAAATGGTGTCTTGTTTCTTGTTAGAGATGGATGATAGCTTAAATTCAATCGGCTTTAACATTAATACTGCAATGCAATTATCGAAAATCGGCGGAGGAGTAGCTTTAAACTTATCTAAGCTACGCGCACGTGGTGAGCAAATTAAAGGTATCGATAATGCTGCAAGTGGTGTAGTACCTGTTATGAAATTACTTGAAGATTCGTTTTCATATGCGAATCAACTTGGCCAACGAAAAGGTGCCGGTGCAGTATACTTAAACATTTTCCATTGGGATATTATTGAATTCCTTGATACAAAAAAAATAAATGCCGATGAGAAGAGCCGTATTCAGTCTCTATCAATCGGAATTATCGTTCCAAGTAAGTTCTTTGAGCTTGCTGAGAAAAACGAACCTTTCCATGTTTTCGCGCCTTATACGGTGTATAAAGAATACGGAAAGCATTTAGATGATATTGATATCGATGAAATGTACGATGAATTAATGAGCAACCCGAAAGTGAAGAAGAAGCCGCTAGATATTAGTGCGCGTGATATGCTTATTAAAATTGCTATGATTCAGCTTGAGTCTGGTTATCCGTACTTAATGTTTAAATCAAATGCAAATAATCAACATCCATTGAAGGATATTGGAACTGTGAAGATGTCGAACTTGTGTACAGAAATCTTCCAGCTTCAAGAAACTTCTGAAATAAATGATTACGGTACAGATGACATTATCCGTCGTGATATTAACTGTAACTTAGGATCGTTAAATATCGTAAATGTAATGGAAAATAAAGAAATTCGTGAAGCCGTTCATGCGGGAATGGAAGCTTTAACAGCTGTTTCTGATATGACGATTATTCCGAATGCACCAACTGTGAAAAAAGCAAATGATGAGCTTCATTCAGTTGGACTTGGTGCAATGAACTTACACGGATATTTAGCGAAAAATAAAATCGGTTATGAAAGTGCAGAAGCGAAAGAGTTCGCTCGTACATTCTTTATGATGTTAAATTACTACTCTATTGAGAAAAGTATGGAAATCGCTAAAGAAAAAGGCGAAACATTTAAAGACTTCGATAAATCTGATTATGCGAATGGCACATACTTTGAAAAGTATGAAACGACAGATTACAGCCCAGTAACTGAAAAAGTTCAGCAATTATTTGAAGGAATTCATATTCCAACAAAAGAAGATTGGACAAGTTTAAAAGAGCAAGTACAGAAGAATGGTTTATACAACTCATATCGTCTTGCAATCGCTCCGACACAATCAATCAGTTATGTTCAAAATGCAACTTCAAGCGTAATGCCAATCGTAAGTCAAATCGAATCAAGAACGTATGCGAATGCGACAACATATTATCCAATGCCGTATTTATCAAAAGATACGTTCTGGTATTATAAATCTTCTTACGATATGAATCAGTTTAAATTAATTGATTTAATTGCAGAAATTCAAGAACATATTGACCAAGGAATTAGTACAATTCTTTACGTTAATAGTGATATTTCAACACGTGAATTAGCACGTTACTACATCTATGCACATAAAAAAGGCTTAAAGAGTCTGTATTATACGAGAACACGTAAATTAAGCGTGGAAGAGTGTGTAGCTTGTACCGTTTAATATAAAGAGTGAGACATGATGAGCAGGGTTTTCTGAACCCTGCTCATGCTTAGTTATCAATTTTTCATGTTTATTTAGAGAAGGGGCGATTGAATGCGTGCGGTAAACTGGAACAAAAAAGAAGATGATTTTAGTTTAATGTTTTGGAAGCAAAACATCGCTCAGTTTTGGACAGAAGAAGAAATCGCAGTGTCTTCTGACAAAAATACTTGGGCACAATTATCAAAAGAAGAGCAGGTTGCTTATAAGCGTGTATTAGGTGGTTTAACACTTTTAGATACGAAACAAGGCGGCGAAGGGATGCCACTTGTACTTGTTCATCTTGAAAATTTACAAGCGAAAAGTGTATTAGCTTTCATGGGAGCTATGGAAGAAGTACATGCGAAGAGTTATAGTCATATTTTCACAACGTTAGCTACTGAAGAAGAAATCGATGATATTTTTGACTGGGTAGACAACCATCCATTACTTGAGAAAAAGGCTGGTATTGTTACTAGTTATTATCGTCGTTTATTAAAGCCTGAAGTAACGAAAAAAGAGTTATACATGGCGATGGTAGCAAGTGTATTCTTAGAAAGTTATTTATTCTATAGTGGATTCTTCTATCCGCTTTACTTAGCAGGTCAAGGTAAATTGACGGCAAGTGGTGAAATTATTAACTTAATAATTCGTGATGAGTCCATTCACGGCGTATTCGTCGGTATTTTAGCACAACAAATCTTCGCGGAACTTTCTGCAGAAGATCAACAAGAAGTGCAAAAAGAAACGCAAGAATTATTAATGGAACTATATGAAATTGAAATGGCATACACAGAAGAAATTTACACTTCTATCGGTCTTGTAGAAGATGTAAATCGTTTCGTTCGTTACAATGCGAATAAAGGACTTATGAACTTAGGACTTGAGCCGAAGTTTGAGGAAGAAGAAATTAACCCAATCGTATTAAATGGTTTACGTACAGATACGAAAAACCATGATTTCTTCTCTGTAAAAGGAAATGGTTACGTAAAAGCAACGAATGTTGAAAAGTTAGCTGACGATGATTTCGTGTTTAATTTTTAATATATGATTATAAAGAAAAGCTGTCTTATTCATTGATAAGACAGCTTTTCTTTATGAATTTGTTTACATAACACTATTATTTTCATATAACGAGTTTTGTTTGAAAAATTCTATTCAGCTAATGGATAGAATTTTTTTGTAATTAAATGGGTATTTACAAACCTTTTGTATCGGTGTATTATTTAACTAGTACACCGATACAAAAGGAGGGAAGAAATGAAAATAGAGTTTTCTCCAAATACACCAATTTACATTCAGGTAATGGAATACATAAAAAAAGAAATCGTAACGGGACATTTATTGCCTGGTGATAAAATTCCCTCCGTACGTGAATTAGCGAGTGAATTACAAGTGAATCCGAATACGATTCAGCGTACATTTCAAGAGCTAGAACGGGATGGAGTTGTAGTAACACGTAGAGGAATGGGACGATATGTAACGAATGAAGGGGAGAAAATTATGGAGCTGCGAAAAGAGATGGCGAAAGAATTACTTCATTCTTTTATAGATGGAATGGACAATTTAGGTTTTTCTGAAGAAGAAATTCTTACAATCCTTCGTTCTTCATTACATGAGAAGAGGGAGGAGAGCGAATGACAGAGCTATTAAAAATAGAAAACTTATGGAAGAGATACGGGTTAAAAGCAGTGATCCGTGAATTAAATATAGAGATTACGGAAGGGAAAATTATAGGGCTTGTTGGAGATAACGGGAGCGGGAAAACGACGTTATTGAAAATGATTGCCGGCCTGCAGCACCCTTCTGAAGGTAGTATTGCAATATATGGTAAAAGAGTAGGGTTAGAAACGAAAGAAATTGTTTCTTTTATGTCGGATAAACCAGTATTTGATGATTGGATGACTGTAAAAGATTCTTTATTTTTCTATAGAGACTTTTATAAAGACTTTGATATTCAAAAAGCGGTAGATACAATCGCCGAATTTAAAATACCGCTAGAAGAGAGAATTACAGCTTTATCAAAAGGTATGGTTGAAAAACTACAAATTATTTTAACGTTTTCTCGGAAAGCGAAGTTATACATATTAGATGAACCGCTTGGCGGGATTGATCTCGTTTCTAGGGAACACGTACTGGAACTTATTTTACAGTTTTATCGCGAAGATTGTACCATTTTAATTGCAACGCATTTAATTGGAGAAGTGGAAAATATTTTTGACGAAGTAATTTTCTTAAAAGATGGTGAAAGTGTACTGCATGAAAATGTAGAGGAGTTACGCTTCCAACGAGGAAAAGCTGTCACGGATTTGTTTAAGGAGGTGTTTAGTAGATGAAGGCCAGTTTAATATATATGTACAATGCAAATAAAAAACAAATTTTTATTTCGTTATTGTCATTCATATTTATTGTAGCTGTCGCTTTTGTAAGTATGGGGAATTATATTAAACAAGAATCAGGAGAAGTAAGGCAAATGATTATTATTGCTTTAGTATTCTTAGTTTATATGATTTTTGCAGTATTAGTATTTCTGCAGGCGATATCTGCGTTCGGGAAAATGACCGAAAATACATTATTTCGATTAACACCGATATCAGGTAAAAAGATTGTTTTAGCAATATTGTCATATGCGGCAATTAGCTTTATGTGTTTTGAAGTAATAGGTACTATGTTTGTCTATAGTATTTCGATGAAAGTAATAAAAGGTACAGAACTCTATGGAATGTTATTTACGGAAAGTACAATTGAGCTAGATATAGTAAAACAATTATTTAGTAGTGTGTTATATGTATTTAATTTATCAAGTATATTATTAGTTTTACTTTTTACAGTAGCTGGTGTGAAAGTATTTTCTTTGAAAAAGAAAAAAATGGAGTATGTAATTATTTTCTTCCTATTTTTACTAGTAACGAAAGTAATCAATCTGATATATGAAATGCTAGGCCGACTTGCGCCTACACCTAATTTTATTAAAAAATCAGTTTATATAGATGAATCAGTGGATATAAATCTCATACTATATCCAGAAAGTCTTATGAATTTATATAGTATCGCTTTTTCAATAAGTATATTTGTTTTACTTGTTTATATAACAGGTCGCATAATTGATAAAAAATTAGAAGTCTAAAGGAGGAATAAACATTGGGAAACGTAGTAGTAAAGTTAGATAATGTTCGAAAAAAGATTGGTGGAACGGAAATTATTCGTGGTTTATCATTTGAAGTTCGTGAAGGGGAAGTGTACGGGTTCCTTGGACCGAACGGTAGTGGTAAAACGACGACGATCCGTATGATGACAGGTCTTATTTCAATGACAGAAGGCGATATTACAATTTGTGGTCATAGTATTCGCACGGAGCGTGAAAAGGCGCTAGAGCAAATTGGAGCGATTGTAGAAAATCCTGAACTATATGATTATATGACAGGAATGCAAAACTTAAAGCATTTTGCGAACATGGCAATTACACCAATTAGTAAAGAGCGTATTGCTGAAATTGTAAAACTGGTTGAATTAGAGCATGCGATTCATAAGAAGGTGAAAACATATTCACTTGGTATGAAACAACGTTTAGGAATTGCACAGGCATTACTGCATCAGCCGAAAATTTTAATTTTAGATGAGCCGACAAATGGATTAGATCCAGCGGGAATTCGCCAAATTCGAGATTATTTACAACGTTTAGCGAAAGAAGAGAATATTGCTGTAATCGTATCAAGTCACTTATTAAGTGAAATTGAACTCATGTGTGATCGCGTTGTTATTATTAAGCAAGGTGAGTTTGTACAAGAGTATAACTTACATGAACAAGCAAAACATGATGAGACAGTAGTTGTAGCGTTTGAAGTAGATCAAGTTCAGAAAGCAAATGAAATCATTGAAGGTAAGGCGCAAGGAAATGTCATTGTAGTATCTGTAACGAAAGAAGAAATTCCACAACTTGTAAAGAAACTTGTGAATGACGATGTGCTTGTATACGGAGTTACTGTTCAAAATAAAACGTTAGAGGATGAGTTCTTAGCGATTACAGGGGGAGTGAAAGCGTAATGTTTAAATTAATTCAAAATGAATTTTTAAAGTTGCATGCGAAAAAAGGTATGTATATTTTAATTGGTGTTATTGCAGTGCTGGAGATTTTGGGAGTTTTAGCGATGCTGAAATGGGGAGACGGAAGTGAATTTAAAGGATCATATTTAGATTTTGCAAGTTCAGAGATTGGTTTAATTACTTTATTTGCAACGATATTTGGAATTACGATTGCTTCTCGTATGATTACGGATGAGTTCCAAAAAGGTACAATTAAGCAGTTATTAATCCGTCCAAGAAAACGAATGACAGTTTTATTCTCTAAATATATTACAGTATTACTTACTATAGTATGTATCATATTTGCTAGCACGATCATTTCAATGATTATTGGCGGAATTGTAATGGATGGTAGTAAAACAGAATTAACGCTAGGAATCGTAATGAAATCTACTTTATACCAAGTACTTTCACCGTTCTTCTTTGCGACGCTTGCATTTTTCTTAGCAAACGTATTTAGAAAATCTGTATTACCATTAATTATTACGATGTTCCTCTTCTTCTTACAAGGAGCAATTAATATGGTATTAATGATGTTTGCAAAAGGCGTAGCGAAGTTTATAGTATTCTTCCATTTGGATTTAAGAGCTTACGATAGTAATAAATTAATTAGTGGCGGAGTAGAACCTACATTTACAGAATTTACGTTTACAACTTCATTATTACTTGTAGCTGCATACTTTGTTGTATTACTTGTAGCATCTAGTGCATTATTCCAAAAACGTGACGTATTATAATAAAAGAAATCCCCGCTTGTAAAAACGGGGATTTTTATTACATAACTTTCTCGTAGATTGCAACGTGAAGAACATATGGTATTTTAAGAGATATGTTGTCTGAATGAGATTGAGAAAAATAGGGAGATTTTCAACTATATTCATATTATAATTTAGTTATCCGACCATTTACTTTTACTATCTTTGGAGGTGTTCTATATGCACTATGCATTTTCACGTATAAGACTACGTAGTTTTTTTGGATGGATGATTATAGGGTTGTTCCTTACGATGATTCCATTAAGTCTATCAAATGTTTCTGAGAATACGGTGGAGATTGTTTCACAAATAACTTTATTTTTTGTATTTCCGTTATTTTGGTTATACGTAAAAACAAATAAAAATAATGTTGTATTTAACAGCTTCTTTGATAAGCCAGGACGTTTGTCGTGGGGATTAATTGGGTTAGCAACGATAATGGGAATGATTTTTTCAGTTGGTATATCTCATATTCAATTTTACATATTAGCACATACGTTACCGAATTTCTTAGTTACTATGTTAGAAGATGGAAATGTTATTAATACAAGTAACGTATATATGACGATATTTACTTTCATTTCAGCATGTGTATTAGCACCTATTATGGAAGAGGTTATTTTTAGAGGCTTCTTTTTACAGCGAATGGCTTATAAATGGGGGATTAAAAAAGCTGTTATTATATCTTCACTTATTTTTGGCTTAGGGCATTTTGATGTTATTGGTGCGTTCATGTTTGGTGTTGTGATGTGTCTTTTATACATAAAAACGAAAAATATATGGACGAATATAGCTGTACACGCTTTAAATAATTTAATTGCAACAAGTATGCAATTTATCGGTGGAGAAGAGAGTTGCGCAATCTCAATTCCTGAATTACAAGCGCAAAGTAATTTATGGGTTGGTATCGGTCTTACAGTTGTCGGGTTACTTTGGTTAATTCCTTACGTCTGGAAACAATGGCGTACAGTAAAAGAAGTGGGTGTACCACCAGTTCGCTTCATAAATGAGGAAAAAGTAGGGAGTGCATCACAAGAAAATGAAGTGTATAGTCAAGTGATCGTAACAGATAGATTGATGGCTGTAGAGCTACCAGATGAGGCTGTAAATAAGCTCCGGTTAGAAGAAAATGATTATGTAACAGTATCTGTAGAAGAAGATAAGATCGTTATAAAGAAAGCGTATGATAGATAATTAAAAAAGTAGCTCCTTGTGAGCTACTTTTTAATTTGTAATAATTTCTACACGAAAGTTATTACCATTTTTCACATATTTAATATCTGTAACAGTGCGGACTGTTTTTAAAATCTCAACTTTTTCACCAATTCGGGGGATAGTCGGAACATTGTCCCAAATGCCAAGCAAGTCATCTAATTGCGCCGTTTTTTCATAAAACCAGATTTTCAATGTAAAGCCCCTTTCTCGAACTTTATGTATTTTAATACATAATATATTATTTTTATTCTTATTGTAAGGGGTTTTTATATATTTTATGAATAAAAATCAATTAATCTTCTGGAAAGATATGTTCAATATCAGGAGTAAGTGATATTTCTGATAATACGATATGAGAAACAGTCGTTGCATATGAAGAAACATCATTGATAAATTCTTCAAGTTCAACGAGTGAAGGAACAGAGATTTTTACAATGTAGCATAAGCTTCCTGTTACTCGGTAACAAAAACTTGCAGATGGATAAGACTGAATAAACTGTTGCATACGTGTTGTATCACCATTTTTTAAAGTGATTTCTAAAATACAATCTAAAACAAGTCCTGCTTTTTTATAATCGATATCGATTGTGTATTTTTGAATAACGCCTTCACTTTCGAGTTTACGAACACGCTCTGCAGTAGATGGTGCAGATAAGTTTACTCGTTTCGCCAATTCGCGCATGGAAAGGCGACTATCATTATATAATTCATTTAAAATTTTTCGATCAACACGGTCTAGTTGCATTTGTAAATATACCTCCAGTAAAATGATAATTTTTGTAAAGGAAAAATATAAATTAAGATTCATATGAAATGTAATGAGAACTTTATTTATTTTACAATAAAACTGAAGGGAATAGGAGGAAAAATAATGGAGAGAATTTCATTATCAAATGTAGGAGATACAAAGTTTCAAAAGTTATTAGGTCATAATCCGGAAATATTACATTCGTGGAGTACATTAGAAAATACACTGTACAATAAAGGAACTCTTTCAGCAGAGTTAAAGGAGCAAGTGAGAAGAACATTAGCGTACGGGAATGAATGCCCGTACTGTATGGCAAAGGGAAGGCCTGATGATATGCAAAAGGTAGAAGAAATTGGTGTAGCAGTTACTTTTGCGCATACATTTATTCATGACAAAAAGGCGATAGATGATAATATGTTTCATGTATTGAAACAATATTGGACGGAAAAAGAAATTGTAGAGCTTTGCGCTTATATTTGTTTTATTACTGCGTCGCAACAACTTGGTTTTCTATTTCAATTACAGCCGAAAGAAGGAGAAAATGATGATGAATCAAATAGCACTTATTATAATTGATGTACAAAAGGCGTTTCAATTACCATACTGGGGCAAGAGAAATAATCTTTTTGCTGAAGAAAACATGAGACTTTTGTTAGAAGAATGGAGAAAAAGGAAACGACCAGTTTTTCATATTCAACATGTAAATAAAGAAAATGCTCAGTCGATGTTTTATGAGGGAGCGGAAACGGTCAATTTTAAAGAAGAAGTGCAACCACTACATGGTGAAGTAGTTATTCAGAAATCTGTTAACAGCGCGTTCATTGAGACAAATTTAGAAGAACAATTAAGAGAGAACAAATGTAATGCGGTAGTGATTGTAGGATTAACGACAAATCACTGTGTGGAGACTACGACACGAATGGCAGGGAATTTAGGATTTATAACGTATTTAGTGAGTGATGCGACGGCTACTTTTAACCGTAAAGGTCTAGATGGTAAAGAGTATAGTGCAGAAGATATCCACAATATGACACTTGTAAATGTACATGAAGAGTTTGCTACGATTGTGACGACAAAAGAAGCGTTAAAATTATTTTAAGAAAATAATTGCGAATTGTGTAGAAAAAAATAAGAATATTTCGTATAATCTAAGTACAATCATTTTGAAAATAGGGGTGGCATCATATGGAGCAAATTCCGGCAAAGAGAATAGAAGAAGTACTTGTTGTAGCAGGGGATGATAAACAAAAGCAAAAGGAATTTTATGAATTGCTCTTATCTACTGAGTTTTATGTTGCTGGCTCACTAGAAGCAGAGGAAGGGGCAGCAGAAGGAACACTTCGTTTGCGTCATTTCCAAGGAGAGGGTAGATGGATCGTTCCGTTCTTTACACAAATGGAATTTGTAAAAGACGTGTTGCCAGAAGGAACGCCCCTTATTACGATACGCGGGAAAGAATTATTTGGTGGCATTGAGAAAGATGCTACAGCAGTATTAAATGTTGGCACTGATATAAGTAAAACATTTATTCCAGAAGAAATTGCAGATATCGCATCTGGACGAATTTTTAATTATTATAAATAAAAGGAAAAGCTGAATCGCTTTTCCTTTTTTAATTTGAATATGGAGTGGCTACGCCAGAAGAAATAGAGAGCGTTTTATTATTTGTATTGATTGTCGCTGTGGCTCCCAGAGGAATACCGATGTTTGGGTTTATATGTCCAATCGGTAAACCGAATAGGACAGGTATATGATATGGTGCGAAATATTCATATAGTATTGTTTGCAATGATTGAGATGGTTTAGAAGGTGTGCAGTCGTGACAACTTGTAAAAATAACACCGCTGCATTCATTAAACTTTCCAGATAAAAGTAGTTGATTTAACATGCGATCAATGCGATATGGTTCTTCCCCAATGTCTTCAAGCAATAAAAGTTTATTGGCTGTATTTATCTCGTAGGAGGAGCCAATGATACTTGTTAACACCGCTAAATTACCTCCAACTAACTCGCCTGTAATTGTATGGAGAGAGCTAGGTACGATACATTCTGAAGCAGATAAGATGGTTGAATATGGATGAAATAGTTGGTTGAAAGAAGATAAAGAAAGAGAATCTACACCTTTACCTAATTCTTCTACCATTGGGCCATGAAAAGTAACAAGCCTTGCATAACGCGAAAAAGCAGTATGTAAAGCTGTAATATCGCTATATCCCCAAAAGATTTTTGGATTTTTCCGAATGATTTCATATTGAATGTGAGGGAGGAGACGGGCACTTCCGTAACCACCTCGTGCGCAGAAAACGGCCTTTACTTCATTATTTGAAAATGCTTCATGTATATCATCGAGCCGGACTTGATCACCTCCAGCTAAATATCCATATTTCTCATAAACACTCTTCCCAATTACTACAGATAAACCCATTTCTTGTAGTACGTTTACACCTTTTAATACATTTTCAATTGTTGGTGGGCCGGACGGTGCAATAATCATTACTGTATCACCTTGTTGTAACGCATTTGGATATATCATTGTTTTCAGCCTCCTTCACTTTCAATATATTCGCTTCATAGGAAGTTCAACCCTTGTAAAAGAAGGGGAAAGTTTGTCAAATAAAGAAGATATAAGGGGAATAGGAGGAGAAATGATGTTTACAAGTCGAGTCATAGATTTATTACAAATTAAGTATCCCATCATTCAAGCAGGTATGGCAGGTGCAATTACGACGCCAGAACTTGTTGCAGCTGTAAGTAATAGCGGAGGATTAGGAACGCTTGGAGCAGGTTATATGAGCCCAGAACAGATCCGTGAAGCAATTTATAACATAAGGGAACTAACAGATAAGCCTTTTGGTGTAAATTTACTTTTAACGAAAGAGATACAGATCGAAGAAGAGAAGGTAAACTCGGCGAAGGTATTACTAAGCGAAGTGAATAGAGAATTCGGTATAGAGGAAGAAGAGATATTAAAGCTTCCAAAAGGCTATAAAGAACAATTACAAGTTTTATTAGAAGAAAATGTACCAGTTGTGAGTTTTGCATTTCAAACGTTAGAAAAAGAAGAAATAGATGATTTAAAAAGAAGAGGGATAAAAGTCATCGGAACAGCTACTCATATAGAAGAGGCGAAAGTACTAGCTGAGTTAGAGGTAGATATTATTGTCGGTCAAGGTAGTGAGGCAGGAGGGCATAGAGGAACGTTTATCGGGAAAGTACAGGACGCTATGATTGGGACATTCGCATTAATTCCGCAGTTAGTAGTAGCAGTCCCGCATATACCGATTGTTGCAGCAGGTGGTGTAATGAATGGACAAGGGCTTGTTGCGGCATTTACACTGGGGGCAGAAGCTGTTCAAATGGGATCAGCCTTTTTAACGAGTGAAGAAAGTATTGCGCATGATGTGTATAAAGAAGCGGTTTTACATAGTACAGATACGAGCACAACTGTAACTCGTGCGTTTTCCGGGAAATATGCACGCGGTATTCGTAATGAATTTATAGAGAAACATAAAGGAAGAGAAGAAGGACTTCCGATGTATCCAGTGCAAAATGTATTAACCTCTAAAATACGTCAAGAAGCAGCAAAACAAAATAATGGAGAATATATGTCCCTTTGGGCGGGACAAGCGTCTTCATTGGCACGAATAGAATCAGCTCAGCATGTAGTGGAGAGAGTTATGAAAGAAGCAGATAACGTAATCGAACAATTACAAAATGTATATAGAAAAAGACCACTTGAATAATTCAAGTGGTCTTTTTCATTAGTTTGCTTTATAAAATTGTTGGATGGCTTCATCAATATAAACCCAGCCTTTCCAACCTAAGTGCATATGATCTTTTAAGAAGTATTTATCATACTCATGATTTGAGAAGTCGGCAATTGGATACCCAGCTTTCTCAATTTGCTCATGAACTTTCTTGTAGTACAATTCGCGGCGTTCTTTCGGGAAGCCAGCGTAATCGTACCAAGGACCTTTTACAGGAACAGAGATGAAGAGTGGTTTTGCACCAGATTGTTTTAATAAATCAAGTACAATTTGTAAGTCTTCATATTCTGGAGATTGATCATAAGCATCATTTTTTAAGTAGCCTTCACGTTGTTTTAATTTCTTCTTGATTTTACTGTTGAAGTAATCATCTTCGATACCGTATTCGTTCGATTCTGATTCTACTGCACCAGTTTGATCTGCATGTTTACGAGCCTCTTCCCAGTTCATTTGTTTTAATGAAGGGTCAAGTTTTTCTTTATGCGGTTTAATATTAAACATAGCTGTAAATAAATCTTTACGATCTAAAATGTTACGATAAATATAAGCGAAAGGTTTAGCAGCAAGTGCTTTTACTTTATGCTTTGTATCATCATAAACGATACCTTCAAGCGAAATTTTAAGCAAAGTTTCTTTTTTAACGATCTCAAAGTTTAGTAAACGTTTTGCAATTTGTTTTTTCATTTCAGGTTTCAAATCATCGTTGAAAATGAAGTGGTACCCTTGTTGTTTTGAAAAGTTAGGTGCAAAGTGTGTTTCATCAATACCTTGTGGTACAAACCATTGCGGAGAAAGAACGAATACCATTTTCTTATCTTTCAATTGATCCATTGTAGATGCAAAGTTTAATACATGTACAAGGTCTTGTGTTCCGCCGCGTCCAAGTAGGAATGGTGTGAACCCTTCAGGCTTTACTTTGAAATAATTTGATGGATGAAAAGCATCCATACGTGCAAATTCAGATGATCCATACATCGGAAGGTATTTCGGGTCTGCTAACATCTTTTGCTGTAAAATCATACTTTGAATCTTTTCTTCTTTTAAAGAAGTGGCAGCTTGTTCTACTTTTTCATCACTTAAAAGTGGAAGTAGAAAGCGTGTTGGGATAAGTAAGAATACAGCAAAAAGGGCCAATGCTAAAAGCATCGGACCAAATTTTGCTTTGTTCATCGGATTTCTTCCAACTTCTTAATAACCATGTTTGGTGTAGCCCACTCGTCACGGTCAAAATCAGAAATAGAAACTTCAATATCTAAACGCTCTTGGAATTCAACTAATAAAGATACTACAGCGAAAGAATCAAGAATACCTTCTTCAAATAATTGAACATCTAAGTTTTCTTTCACAATATCGTTTTCACATACTTCTTCTAAAATATCTAATACTTGCTCTTTGAATTCTGCCATTTTTAAAATCTCCTTTATATCCGAAATATATTATATGTGCAACTTCTTACTAGTATAAGAAGGGTGCATTAAAAGTATCTGTTAAGGTGTCCAGAGAAAATTAGGAAACCGAAACATACAACGTGGAACGTAATTACAATCGCAAGGACGTGTGTAAATTTATTGTTTGGCCAAAACTTATGCTTTTTGTTTTTTCGTTCGAAAATATCGAATAAAATAAACAGTGCGGCATGATATAGACCATAAATAACATACTGCGCAACAGCGCTTCCTTGGATGTGCCAAATTCCCATAATGAAGAAGTTTAAAAATGCCCCGATATACGAAATAGTGTAACGGTTCTTAATTAACTTTTTCTTCGTTGCAAAAAAGACGAAACGCATGTAAATAAAATCACGGAACCAGAATGATAAACTCATGTGCCAGCGGTTCCAGAAGTCTTTAATATTACGACTAAGGAATGGCTTATTAAAGTTTTCAGGAGTTTTAATTCCCATCATATAACTGATACCAATTACGAACGCACTATAACCTGCAAAGTCAAAGAATAACTGCATGCTAGTAGCGTACATAAAAATCACATTAGATAAAAGTGTATCTTGATTGGCGAATACTGCCTTTACAAGATATGTTGTTATCAAGTGCGCGATTATAAACTTATACAGAAAACCTTGGAAAATACGGTTAAGTCCTGTATATAGTAAATTTTGATATTCCTCAGCACTAGGTGGCTTTTGGATATCTTTTTGGAATCTACGATAACGATCGATAGGTCCACTTGAAATCGCAGGGAAGAATAAAACGAATTCCCAGAAATTAAAGAAGGAAAGTTCTTTTATTAAATTATCACGAACTTCAAAGACCATTTGTACAGCTCTAAATGTTACGTAAGACATACCTGCGAAAACAATAAAATGCAATTCAGGTACAAATGGTGCGATTTTTGCCAAAATAAGTGGCAAAATCGATAAAATAACAGCTATACAAAACATGAATGTACTATTGTTTTGTTTTCTTAAAAGTAAATAGCCTTTAATAAGGGCATATTGCCAAATAATAAATGCGGCTAACATAATCGCTTGCTTCGGTTTATCCGAGAAGATAATAGCAATCATGACTAATGTTAAAAATGCATTATATTTGCGCAACATTTTACCTTTAAATCCAGCTATGATAGTAGGTATTAATAAAATGCCCACTATAGCGAAAAAATAAAATGATCCATATGCGGTCATGCTGTAACCTCACTCAATAATTTTTTGCGATCTACCTTTCCATTTGGTGTCATTGGAATAGAAGATTGATACATGAATTTACGTGGAATCATGTAGTTTGGTAATCGCTCATTGAGTTCTTTTTTGATTGCAGATGTTAATTTGAATTCTTTTTCAAATGAATGTTCTCCAGGAACAACAACCGCTAATAAATAATCGTATTTCTCACCTTTTTTAATTGGAACGATAACTGCACCTTCTACGTAAGAACACGCACGAAGGTGATGCTCAATTTCTTCTAATTCCATTCGATAACCATGCAGCTTAATTTGGAAATCAAGACGACCATTATAGAATAGAAGACCATTTTCAACATAGCCAGCATCGCCTGTTTTATAGGCGCGCTCACCGTCAATCATAGTAAATGCTTTTTCTGTTAATTCAGGGCTTCCTAAATATCCAACGCTTACGCTTGGACCAACAATTACGATTTCACCTTTTTCACCATCAGGTGCAATCGTGCCATCTTCTTTCATAATAAGAAGGCGGCAATCTGATTTACAGTAACCAACTGGAAGTGATTTGTATTGATTAAGCACTTCTTCTGTAACGTGAATACCTGTTACAGCTACAGTAGCTTCTGTTGGACCGTACGTATTCATAATTGTTGCTTTTGGGAAACGCTCAATTAATTTTCTAGCTACTTCATTTGGTAACACTTCACCGCAGAATAAGAATGTTTTCATGTTTGGTAGCATACTCTCAGAGAAAGATGCTTCCATTAAACACATCTCTGCGAAAGATGGTGTTGAAGTCCATACTTGTATATCCGATTGCTCTAAAGAAGCAAACAAGTCTTTTGGACGTGCAATCATATCTTTATCGATTGCCCAAAGTGTACCACCTGTTACTAATGATGGGTAAATATCCATGACAGATAAATCGAATGAGAAAGGTGCTTGGTTTAAGAATACTTGCCCTGTTTGTAAGTTGAAATCTTCTACAGCCCATTTTGTAAAGCTTACAAGGCAGTTATAAGTAATCTGAACCCCTTTCGGATTACCTGTGCTTCCTGATGTGTAAATAATGTAGAAGTTCTCATCACCTTTTACCGCATGTTCAGGATTTGGAGTGTCCCCTTTATGAGTAAAGAAAATATCTTTTAAGTTGTCTTCACTTACAATGCGAACTGGTAAATCAGTTACAGTTACTTCTGTACCTGATAAAAGTAATTTCGCACCAGAATTTTCAGCGATACGTTGTACACGATCAGCTGGGATAGATAAATCTACAGGAATATAAGCATGTCCAGCTTTTACACATCCTAAAAAGTTAATAATCATTTCAGGTTGCATATGGCCATACACCATAATTGGTGAACGATCATCTGGATACTCAGAAGAAATCCAATGTGCTAACGCATCAGAATCTTCCTTTAATTGTTTGTACGTAATTTTCGCATCTCGCCAAACAAAAGCAGTTTGATCAGGCGTTTCAATAGCCCACTTTTCAATTTGTTCTAATAACTTCATAACGTTCCCACCCTAAAATTCGTTGTAAATAAATGTACTTGTGTTTGTATCATGGAATCCATACAACCAAAGTAATGCAAATAAAATTGCAAGGTAATAAACCGTCTTTGCAACCCATTGTGTGAGTGGTCGAGACCATATCTCTTTTAATCTTTCCATGTCTTTCCCTCTCTTAATGAAATAATAGCTCTTTGTAGGTATCATGTCCTACATTATTGTGAAAAAAACGAAATTCCACATTTTAGGTAAAAATAAGTCAAAAGGCTCTTTTCTGATATTAGCACTAAATACTAAAAAAGAAAATCCCTAACTTAGCAATTATATTACATTCAGCATGAATTTGTAATGGGTTTGACATGTAAATAGGAAGCGGATTGTGTGAATGTATAAAAGTGGCCTGGAAGAATGTATAGAAATGCAATATTTATTTGTATCTTTCAATCCTTCATAGTTAATTTATGAAGTGCTAAAGTTTCTTAAAAGGAGGAATTTCTGATGAAGAGCGTGTGGAAGGATCTTATTTCAGAAGAAAACATTTTGAAATGGAGACGACATTTTCATAAGTATCCGGAATTATCATTTCATGAAAAAGAAACTTCGCAATTTATATATGATACATTATGCTCATTTTCTTCTTTTGAAGTAACGAGACCGACGAAGTATAGTGTACTAGCAATTAAAAGAGGAACGGAGCAAGGGAAAGTGATTGCAATTCGAGCTGATATAGATGCTTTGCCAATTCAAGAGGAGACAAGTAAGTCTTATACGTCTGTGAATAAAGGAGTGATGCATGCATGTGGGCACGATGCTCACGCAGCTATTTTGTTAAGTACAGCAGAGGTGCTATCAAATATAAAGGAAGATTTTGCAGGTGAGATTCGTCTATTCTTTCAGCATGCAGAAGAGGTGTATCCTGGAGGGGGACAAGAAATGGTTGAGGCAGGTGTAATGGATGATGTTGATTATGTAATAGGTTTACACGTTATGTCAGGACTTGAGAGCGGGAAGATAGGTATTGCGTATGGGCCGATGATGGCGGCACCAGACGTATTTACGGTTGAAATTCAAGGGAAAGGAGGGCATGCAGCAAGGCCAGAAGAAACGATAGATCCTATTGCTATCGGAGCACAGATTATTACAAATTTACAACATATCGTATCAAGAAATACAAGTGCTTTCATGCAAAGAGTCGTTTCAGTTACGCAGTTTCATGGGGGAATGGCTGATAATATTATTCCTAGCGCAGCAACTTTAATGGGAACTGTTCGTTCATTTAATCAAGCATTAAGGATAGAAGCCGAAGAGAAAATCGAGAAAATTGTGAAAGGAATTACAGAAGCACATGGAGGGGCGTATACATATACGTATCGATATGGATATGATCCAGTTATTAATGATGAATATATTACGAAAGTAGTAGAAGAAAGTGCACTACATTTGTTTGGGAATGAGCGCGTTGAGAAGCTTGAACCTTCTATGGGAGGAGAAGATTTTTCAGCATATTTAAGAAAAGCACCGGGTTGCTTCATTAAATTGGGGACAGGGAATGAAAAGATAGATACTTGCTATCCTCATCATCATCCAAAATTTGATGTAGATGAATCAGCTCTCATTTATGGAGTGGAATTATTTTTAGAAACAACGATGAGGTTACTGAAATCATAGAAAAGTATAAAAAAAGGCAACTGCGCTCTATCGCAGTTGCTTTTATTTCTTTCCGTCAGAGAGGGCTGAGAAAGAACTATGCTCATTTATAGTATATGAATAGTCAACGGACAAGCTTGTACATTTTAATCATTTTTTTAAAAATAGTTATTGACAATGATTATCAACGTCAATTAATCTAAATATAGTTGAAATTGATAATTATTATCAATAGGATGGATGCGACATGTTAATGAGAAAAAAATTTCACCTTCTACGGAGGGAATTAAAAGATAAAAATAAAGAAGTTGATCAGCATATGGAATGGCAACGAAATGTAATTCGTTCTGAATATGTAAATGAGAAGAAGAGCATTCAAACAGAAAAAAAGATACAAAGTAAAGGGAGAGGTTCAGTTGAGTAAGTTAGTAATGATTTTTGCAAGTATGAGTGGAAATACAGAGGAAATGGCTGATCATATTGCCGGTGCAATTCGTGAAACAGAAAATGAAATTGAAGTTATTGATATTATGGATTCACCTGAAGCTTCTATATTAGATCAGTATGATGGAATTATTTTAGGGGCATACACTTGGGGAGATGGTGACCTTCCTGATGATTTCTTAGATTTTTATGACGCAATGGATTCTATTGATTTAACTGGGAAAAAAGCGGCAGTGTTCGGATCATGTGATTCGGCTTATCCGAAATACGGCGTGGCAGTTGACATTTTAATAGAAAAGCTACAAGAACGCGGTGCATCGGTTGTGTTAGAAGGATTAAAAGTAGAATTAACGCCAGAAGATGAAGATGTAGAAAAATGTTTACAGTTTGGAGCTGAATTTGTAAAACACCTTTCTTAATGGCAGAAGGGAGATGAAGAGCAAGTGCATGAGAAAATCGCAATCAAAACGATGACAGATTATCATTTGTATGATTTTATGCGTTGTCCGCATAAATTTTATTTTCGTCATATAAAAAGAAGAGAACCTTCTTCGTTTGAATGGCAACAAATCGCACAAATGATTGTGAATCGAATTATTAACGAATATTACACGCTACCTGCGGGCCAACAAACGAAAATTGTACTTTTAATATTAATAGAAAAGTATTGGAAAAAAGTAAGGGTTAATATGTTTGCTTCGAAGACGGAGTATTATATTGTGTTAGCGAAGTTAACGGATCACTTATTACAGTTTGTTGAAAGAGATGATAGTCAGACACCGCCGTTATTTTTATATGAAAAATTTCAAACATATATGGAAGAGTTAGGTGTCCACATGTCATTGACATTAGAAGTTGGTGAGTGGAGTACTGAGTCGTTTGTAATTAAAAAGTATGTTGTCGATGCGGATGAGGAAATGCTTGCTCTTTGTCAAAAGTTAATGACAGTATTCAGTTATAAAGCTTTCGGCATTCTTCCAGGGAAAATTGAAGTTATTAATTTAATAGAAGGAACTAAGTATGAGTACATTCCGAAACAGGAAGATATTATTACTGGAATGGCTGATTTATCTAGAATGAAAGAAATGTTGCAGCAACCTGAGCATTATACAGAGCGTCATTTTCGTTCTGAGTGTATAAGTTGTGCATTTCGTAGTGAATGCCAAGGGGAAGAAGTAAAGAAAGAAGCGAAACAGAAGAAAAACATCGTACATTAAAGGATGCAATTTTGCATTCTTTTTTGTTGTTGACATGAAAAGCTTTTCATCATTTACCGTATATTTGTAGCAGATTTTAATAAAGGGAGGAATAATCAATGAAAGATGCAACGAAAGTATTTCAATGGTTAAAAGAACAGAATGCTCCTTTTGGAATTCAACTGCAAATTTTACAAGCATTTCAACTATATAAAGTCATTGTTGAAATGGATAAAAAGTTAATGATGTATGAGGAGAGGGAATATAGGGAGAGAATGTAATCTCATCCCTGCAGTATTACTTTCAGTTGTTCTATACCTGCTAGAAATTCAAGTTCATTCTTTGTTTCAAAGTTATAAATCATATTATGTAGTAAAGGACTGTATTGATAAAAACTCGTGATGCGGTGAATGAGTAATGGATCATGTTGTGAAGTAAGTGTACTGTATTGTTCATATACTGATGTAGTAAATTCATGTCCAAAATCATCATATAGCCCAGCAAAATCAAAGGCAGGATCTCCAATTTGAGCATCACCAAAATCGATAATACCTGAAATGGTTTTATTCTTCTTATTAAATAAAATGTGATGATGTGTAAAATCAGCGTGAATAATTGTATTTTGAAAAGTGGTTGTATCGAGAAAAGTAAAGAAATTCTCGAATAAACGATTTAAGGCTGATTTCTGGAATGAAGTAAGATTGTTAGTAACGTACTGATTTAATTTAGTTTGTAGCTCTTTCCAGTAGGTAAGTGTTTTTTCAATAGGGAATCCTAACGCTGTAACACTTTTTAGAGGAATACTATGTAGAGCAGCAAGGAAAGTTGCTAATTGTGTAATAAGTGCTTTTCGTTCTTGTTTTTCTAGTGTAGTAACTATTTCTGTTTTTAAAGGTTCACCATGAATGAGAGTATAGTAACTAAAAAGCGGAATAGCATCAGTCTCCTTTTTATAGAATAGGTGATACTTTGGAACTTTAATTTCATGTAGTGAATAAGAGAGAAGTGTGCATAGTTCTTTTTCTAATGGAATTCGCATTGCATATTCCTGTTTTCGTGGGAAACGAAACAGTAGTTCATCATTTACTATAATTGCTACATTATCCCATCCTTCCTCATTTTGTTTATAGGAATGTATAGAAAGATTAGGTAGAGCTTCTTTAATATATTGTTTGTAAGAGTCCATAATTGTTCCTCGTTTCTAAGTTAAGTTATTCTACTTCATGATATCAGAATTTTCTTTCTATATGTTAAAATATAAGTATCATTATGAAGAGGGGCGGGAGTGTTATGAAGAAAAGACTATTAATCACTTCTCTATGTATCGCTTTTGGATTGTTTTGGTCATATAAAGAAGAGGTTTTTGCTAGCTATAAACCGATTGATCAGTACGGATTAAATAAGGGATTAAAGAACAAAAATATAGAAATTTTAACTTATAATGAAATGAAAAAGGTAGGAGAACATTTTGTGACCGAGCAACTATCAGTGTTTGAGTTTCATAATAAAGAAGATGTAAAACGAAAAGGTGAAGAAATATTTGTAAATAGTGGGTATGAACAATTAATGAAAAACTATTATCCAAATCGTTTTCGGGACTTAGAGTATAAATTTATAAACGCGGACATACGTGAAGTGACGGATGAAAGTTTTCTCTATAAAACTGTAGCGTATGTGGCGGGTACTGAAAATGGTAAGAGAAGCGAAATGAAATTGAATTATGAAATGAAAATTGTAAAGGTTAATCATACATTTAAGGTGTTAGAACAAAAACAGTATGTACAATAAAGTGAAACATGAATCAGTGCCATAAATAGCGGAATAAAAAATCCCCCAGTTCTTTGAGGGATTCTAAAGATTTTCATTTTGTTGACCAAGTTCTTTTTGAGCAATGTATAAATTTCCTTGTTCTACTTGTTTCTGAGTAAGAACAGAATCACCTGCATACCCTTTTTCTGTTTTTACAGTTCTTTTTGTACGATTGGAATCTTGTTTCTTCATGTAATAAATCACCTTCCATCAAAAATAAACGAAAATGATAAGCACAAGCAATACAGCAGCAAAAATGGTAATACCCATTAAAAACGAAGTGTTTTTATATTTAGGTGGCTTATGTACATCTTGCCGATATCCAGGTGAAATTTCAGGGGCGAATTCTTCATCGAATGATTGCTTTTTTTCTTTTTCGTCCATATGTATCCACCTTTCTTTTTCATTATGTTATACGTTACAAGAAAAAATATGCATAAAGAAAACAGCCACTTTATCGTTAGCGGCTGTTTTCTGTTGTATATTTTCGTTGTACTTGAAAGAGACGGATAAGTAGGAAGCTAGCGCCAAATGCTAGACCGATAATAAGACCGATCCAATAGCCTTTCGCGGCCCATTCTGTATACGTTGCTAATATGTAACCAAGTGGTAAACCTATGATCCAATAAGCGATTAACGTCATAATTAGAGCGACATTTACATCTTTATAACCGCGTAGAGCTCCTTGTACAGGGGTTGCAATTGCATCTGAAATTTGAAATAAAATCGCAAATATAAGAAATTCTTTTGCTAAATGGTGAACATTTGCATCTGTCGTATAAATAGAAGCAATTGTATCATCAAAGAAATAAAGAAGAATCGAATATAAAAGAGCAAAAGCGAGGGCCAATCCAATGCCAATAAATCCATATTGTTTTGCATTATTGTAACGTTTTGCCCCAACTTCAAATCCAACTGCTATTGTCATTGCCATTGCTAAACTTAAAGGAGTCATATATAACAGGGAAGCGAAGTTCATAGCTGCTTGATGTGCTGCTATAGTTGTTGTACTAAAATTACTCATCATAAGTGTTACCGCAGCGAAAATACTCGTTTCAAAAAAGATAGCAAATCCGATAGGGACGCCAAGTTTTAAAAATGCTTTCCAACTCGAAAGAGAAGGGCGGTATAATTGTTTGAAAATATTGAAGGAGGAAAAAGGCTCTTTCGTCTGAATGATAATGATTGTAATAATTAAAATGCACCAATATGTTGCAGTGGAAGCAATTGCCGCTCCGACCCCACCGAGTTTTGGAAAACCGAAGTTACCAAAAATTAATAGGTAATTTAATATTACGTTAATTGGTAATGATAGTAACGTAATAATCATAGTTGTGCGAGTTTTTCCTAATGCATCAATAAACCCTCGTAAAACAGTGTAAGTGAATAAAGGGATAATTCCAATTGCGATAATACTTAAAAATTGTGCTGCAATACGTTCCACAGGTTCTTCTAAGCGCATGCCGTTTAAAATAGGTGAAACGACGAAGAAGCCGATGAGGATAACAACGAAACTAGCACAAATTGCTAAATAAACTGCTTGTATGACAATGTGAGAAACGTCCTCTTTTTTCTTGGATCCAACGAGTTGCGCGACAATTGGAGTCGTAGCCATTAAAATTCCTGTTAAGCCCGTACTAACTGGAATCCATATACTTGTTCCGATTGCGACACCTGCTAAATCAATTGGACTTGCATGTCCTGACATTGTTGTATCGAAAAAGCTCATTGCAAATAATGACATTTGCGTTACGAAAATCGGAAAAAATAGTAATACAAATTGCTTTAACTTTTGTGAGAATGAAGTAGCTTCTTTCATAAAATCCCCTTTCCATATAAAAAAAACAAACTCTTACTATCATACAATTTAATCAAAAATTAGAAAAGAAATACGTGTCTACAACATACGGTATCAATAAAAAAAGGATGCACTTTAAAAGGGGATAAGGTATTATGATAAGGTGTGAAAAAATTACATATTATTTGTTATTAAGGAGGCACTACTTGTGGCTGATTGGTTAATTGGTTTAATCATGGGTGCTGTTGAAGGTTTAACAGAGTTTTTACCAGTATCATCAACAGGACATATGATTTTAACAGGACACTTAATTGGATTTGAAGACGAGAGAGCGAAAGTTTTTGAAGTTGTAATCCAATTGGGATCGATTTTAGCGGTTGTAGTTGTATTTTGGAAACGATTATGGTCGTTAGTTGGAATTGGAAAAGTAAAAGAAGGGCCATCGTTAAATTTATTACATATTATTATTGGGATGATTCCTGCCGGGGTACTCGGTGTATTATTCCATAGTGCAATTAAAAAGGTTTTATTTGGTCCAGGACCAGTTGTCATTAGTTTAGTAGCTGGTGGTATTTTAATGATTGTTGCTGAGAAGTTTTCGAAACCAAGTACAGCAAGAACGTTAGATGAAATCACATATAAGCAAGCATTTACAATTGGAATGTTCCAATGTTTAGCACTTTGGCCAGGATTTTCTCGTTCTGGTTCTACAATAAGTGGTGGTTTATTAGCTCGCGTGTCGCATACAGCGGCAGCTGAATATACGTTCATTTTAGCAGTACCGATGATGGTGGCTGCAACTGGATTAGATTTAATTAAAAGCTGGGATGTATTAAGCTCGGCAGATGTAACGTTATTTGCAACAGGATTTGTGACTGCATTCGTTGTTGCGATGCTTGCAATTGTTTCATTCTTAAAATTATTAGCTCGTGTAAAACTAACACCGTTCGCTTATTATCGTTTCATTTTAGCTGCGGTATTCTACTTCTTCATTATGTAAGAAATAAATTCTTGGTAACACCCTATAGAATAGACATTTGAAAAAAGTCTATTCTATAGGGTGTTTTTTTATCGTGAGAGAAAATTTTTACCCTCATATACTTGTATTTCACCATATGAAATATGACATAATGATGTCGATATAATAATTTTAAGGAAATCGATAGTGTATTTGAGAGGGGCAGTTTAGTGAGTTTTGCAATAGAAATAGTAATTCCAGCACCAATTGATGTTGTATTTGATTATGTAAATAATGACGAGAAAATAATGGAATGGAGTACCTTTATGGTGGAAAACAGGTATCCTCCACATGTAGATGTAAATAATCCTCGTGAAGGTGATAAATATATATCCGTGCAAAAGATGGGGAAGAAAATATATGAGTTTGAGGCAGAAATTTTAGAGTGTGAAGCACCTTATATCGTATCAATTGGATGTGAAATGAAGCAAGGCTATACAGCCGCAACTTATATGTTAGAAGAGGATGAGGAAGGTACATCACTTACTTTAATTATAGAATTTGAACCGAAGAATTTTTTATATAAGATTATGTATAAGTTGACTGGATGGATGACCCGTGCAGTATATATGGGTGAAATGGAACGGTTAGCAGAGTGCGTAGATGCTGCATATTCTCAGAAAAAAGGATTGTAATTTTGTTTAATAAAAAACCTGCCGAAATCGGCAGGTTTTATTTTACTACTTTCTCAATCATGCTTTCCATTACATGTTCCCAAAGAGAAGTATCATCAGCTAACGTAGCACGGAAATTAGCGTACATTTCTTTTTGTTTTTCTTCGAATGTTGGATCCTCTTTTTCAGGCAATGTAGCACGCATTGAAGTTACTAACTCCTGTACTTTTGGAGCGCGTGGTCCCCAAACGGCTTGTTCATTTCCATCTTTATCAATGAAAATAAAGATTGGAATCGCACGTGCTGTTCCATTTGTTAAATATTGATCCATTAATTCTAAGTTTTCATCGCGAATTAATAATGACATATCAATATTTGCAACTTCAGAAATTCGTTTCATAACAGGTACGCATAAAAGGGCGTCACCACACCAATCAGCTGTTAATACGATAACACGCCATCCATCATTTTGACGCTCTTCTAAAACTGGAAGTAATTCATTTGGAATTAAAAAGTTATTGTAAATGTGTAGTAGCTCGTATTGATTTACTTTCATTTCATTCACATATGTATCAAAGGACATACCTTTATCAGCCCATTGTTGTAAGTTCATTATTAACACCTCTTTAGTATGATTTATTTTCATTGTACCAATTTTTATGTAGAAAAGCTTGTATTCTTACTCTTTCTTGTCACTTAATAATTTATTTAAGATGAAGAAGAATAGTACGATACATAATTCAGCTATGTTGGACATGTTGACGCTTTCTATCCAATCATCAGCAGTATGAATGACGAACCAATCTAGTGTAATTTCAATAAATGAGAAAAGAGTAATAGAAATCCAATTTGGCATGTTTTGTGTCATTGGATATAGCAGCACCTTGAAGAAACTGAAGATAAAAAATGTAATACCGTCTAAGAAAGTGATTAATAAAAAAAAGAGAAGTAAAGCAGTACGTGAACTATACTCTATACCTGTAATTTGAAAGATTCCTACATATACAAAAAATATAAATGCAAAAATTATAATGAAAAAAAGAGTAATAATACTAATGATAATCGTTTTATCTTTTAGGCCGAGGTTTGAGAATTTCTCCTCCTCATTCATTAAGTCGCCTCCTTTTACTGGAAATTAACTTCATTTTATCATGAAATCCACATTAAAAAACTACGAATTATGGGAAAATAAGGTGACAAAAAGTAAGATTTCATGTAAAATTATTAATAAGGTTTTTATTTAACTAAATGAAATAAAAGGAGCTGTCAAAGTTGTCTCAAAATCGAGAGCAATTAATGGAAGAACTATCGACAAATGTTTTTGCTATGTTCCGCACGTTGCGTAATGATATCGGAAAAATATTTGGTGGTTACATACCGTGGAATGAGTTCATTGTCCTTAGAATATTGAATCGTACGAATAAAGAAATGGTATCACGTGTAGCGAATGAGTTAAATGTGTCGAATAGTCATATTACAGCTGTTACAGAAAAATTAATTAATAAAGGTTTTGTAACTCGTTCACGTTCTACGTCAGATCGTCGAGTTGTATATTTGGAGATTACAGAACAAGGAAAAGATTTAGTTGCGAAAATGGAAGGTGCGAAAAAACAATATTTACAAGAAAGATTTTCTACGCTTTCAGAAGAAGAAATGAATATAATGATATCTATTTCTAAAAAACTTATTTAAGTTATTACAAGTAAGAAAACGCTTACGTAGCGATGGAGAAGACCTTCCTTATATGAGGAAGGTCTTCTTTCATATGTAAAAGATTATAAAAAAGAAAATATGTAACATACTACTAGTAAAGGAAAGGGGGCAAAAATATGACAAATCGAAATGGTAGTAAAGGGAGCGGAAATCAAGGCTCACCGAGATCAGGGCAATTTCAGCAAGAGTTTAGTGCAGAATTTGAGACTGGTAATGATAATAAAGGAAAAGAATATCGTTCGAAAAAAGGGAGTAAATCAAAAAAGGAGTGAAATGATTCACTCCTTTTTTGGTTTAAGATGCTGCAGATTGATCCGTATTATATTTTTCTTCTGATTTTGCGACAATCATTGCGCAAATTGCATCACCCGAAATATTTACAGCTGTTCGTGACATATCTAGAATACGGTCAATACCGATAATTAAGGCAATACCTTCTACTGGTAGATTTACTTGATTTAAAACCATCGTAAGCATTACAAGTCCAACACCTGGTACACCGGCAGTACCGATACTAGCTAGTACAGCAGTTAATACGACAACAGCTAATTGGGACATCGTAAGTTCAACTCCGTATACTTGAGCGATAAACACAGTTGCTACCCCTTGCATAATGGCAGTACCATCCATATTAATCGTTGCACCTAGTGGTTGTACAAAAGAACTTATAGCTTTTGGAACGCCAAGTTTTTCTTGTGTGGTTTTCATTGCAAACGGAAGAGATGCATTAGAGCTTGATGTACTAAATCCAATTGCCATTACCGGCCCGAAGTGTTTAAAGAAACGGACAATACTTTCTTTTGCTAATACCTTTAATAATCCGCCATATACGAAGACACCGTGAATAATAAGTACTAGCATAACAACAATCATATACTTGAACATCGCAGCGACGCCTGCAAGACCCATTTTACCAACGGATGAAGCAAGCAACCCGAATGTTCCGATTGGAGCTAATTTCATAACGAGATTAACAAGGTACATCATTAATTCGTTGCCCTGTTCAAGTAATGAATGGATACCTTGAACTCGTTTTCCTAAAACAGCTAAACCGAGTCCAATCAGTGCGGCAAAGGCAATAATTTGTAACATGTTTCCATCGGCCATAGCTTGTGCTGGATTATCTGGCACAATATTTAGCAATGTATCGACGAAAGATGTTTCTGTTTTTGCACCTTCATATTTAAGCCCTTCGGTTTTAAAGTTACCGCCAGATCCTGGTTTTATAATAAGTGCAAATGTAACAGCGATAGAGATGGCAACAGCTGTTGTTACGAGGAAGAATGAAATTGATTTTAAACCGATTCTTCCAAGTTGCTTCGGATCCCCAAGACCAGCAGCTCCCAGTACGATAGAAATAAATACAACAGGAACAACTAGCATTTTAATGAGTCGAATAAACAATTGACCAAGTGGATTGAACACATATTGATTTAATGGATCAAAAATGGATGGTGCAGCTAAATTTAGAGTGAGTCCGACAACTAGACCGAGAAATAATGCAATTAAGATTGCTTTTGTTTGTTTCAATAAAATCCCCCCTTATTTTTTTATAAAATAGCTTTCTACATTAATTGTACCGAAAAAATCCCTATTTTGACAATATTTTCTGAATATTTTGTATAAAATTTTATTTTAATGTAGGGAGGATTACATTCTGTATTTGAAAAACAAAATAGGCCATCACATTGGATGGCCTGGGAAGGGGACAATTTATGTCAATTTAATTAGGGATGGAAGTTGTTCAAGACACTGGGGAATGTCTTATAAATTAGGGAGGAACAACTTCGATACATATACTATAAAAGATAGATGTGACCATGATGTGAACATAGAGTGAAAGAGAGAGGGAGTTTTGAATAAAAGATAGAAAGACAAAAAATAAGACCATCACATATGATGGCCTGGGAAGGGGACAATTTATGTCAATTTAATTAGGGATGGAAGTTGTTCAAGACACTGGGGAATGTCTTATAAATTAGGGAGGAACAACTTCGATACATATACTATAAAAGGTAGATGTGACCCTGGTGTGAACATAGAGTGAAAGAGAGAGGGAGTTTTAAATAGAAGATAGAGTAAACAAAAAATAAGACCATCACATATAAGATGGCCTAAGGAAGGGGACAATTTATGTCAATTTAATTAGGGATGGAAAGCTGTTCAAAGACACTGGGGAATGTCTTATAAATTAGGGAGGAACAGCTCCGATACATATACTATAAAAGGTAGATGTGACCCTCATGTGAACATAGCGTGAAAGATATGAGGATTTGAGAAATGATACATATAAAATGATTGTTGTAAGATTTGTAGGGTGAGAAGTAATACAATAGAAAGTGTCTTATCATAAAATGAAGTGTAGTTTTAGTATAAATAAAAGTTGAAAACTATGAAAAAAAGGACTATGCTCAACTATATTATAAGAATATAAGGTTTATCTCGCTGTTTAAGGTTTCTTATAAGCTTTTATTTATGAGGAGAAAAGGGAGTTAGTGACATGGAAGTAACAAAAAGACAAGGGCTGTATAATCGTTTTATACGATTAAATCCACCACAAATATTAGCATTAGGTTTTTTCTGTTTAATTGTGGTTGGCGGTTTGTTATTAAAGTTACCATTCGCAACGAAAGTACATATTAGTTGGGTAGATGCTTTCTTTACAGCAACGTCAGCAGCAACTGTAACGGGATTGGGAGTAGTAGATACTGCAAGTACGTTTACGATGTTTGGCGAGATTGTAATTATGTTTTTAATTCAAACGGGTGGTCTAGGTCTAATGACAATTGCCGTGTTAATTGTTTGGGTATTAGGTAAAAAAATTGGATTACGCCACCGTTTATTAATTGGAGAGGCATTTAATCAGACAAATATAGGTGGTCTCGTAAAATTAGTAAAACGTGTCTTTATATTTTCAATTTGTATTGAGTTTATTGGAGTCATCTTTTTATCGTTTCGTTTTATTCCAGAGTTTGGTTTTGGAAAAGGTGTATACTATAGTATTTTTCACGTTATTGCATCTTATAATAATGCTGGATTTGCTCTATGGCCGGATAATTTAACAAGGTATGTAGGAGATCCTATTATTAATATTGGGATTTGCTCTTTAATCGTAATAGGTGGTCTCGGTTTTACTGTATTAATTGATATATGGTATAGCCGCAGTTTTCGAAAACTATCGCTTCATTCCAAAATCATGATTGTTGGAACGGTAGTGCTAAATGTTATAGCGATGGTTGTGATTTTTGTATTGGAATATAATAATGTGAAGACGTTAGGGGATTTATCTTTAAATGAAAAGTTATGGGCTTCTTTCTTCCAAGGTATTACACCTCGTACTGCTGGATTTAATACAGTTGACTACGGGGGGATGGAAGAATCATCTATATTATTTACGATGGTTTTAATGTTTATTGGTGCAGGAAGTGTATCAACGGGTGGAGGGATTAAATTAACAACATTTGTTATTTTAGTTACATCTGTCCTTTCTTTCTTTAGAAAGAAAGAGGAAATCGTTTTATTTCAGCGTACAATCAAGCTATCCACAGTAACGAGAGCTTTAGCCATTGCTGTTGCCAGTCAAATACTCATTTTCGCAGCGGTATTTGTATTAATGCTTACAGAAAACTTCAGCTTTATTCAGTTATTATTTGAAACCATTTCAGCGTTTGGTACAGTAGGGTTAACGATGGGGATTACTGCAAAGTTATCAGCGTTTGGAAAATGTATTATTATGTTTGTTATGTTTTGTGGATTAATCGGACCGTTAACACTTGTATTTTCTTTAGCACGACCAGCAAAACAAAAAATTAAATATCCATCAGAAGATGTATTTACAGGATAAGGTATCCCGCATAAGCGAGATACCTTTTTCTTTTTAAAAAAGGGAGAACAATAAACCGATAAGCGCTACTCGGAACAAAATTGCAACGAGTGCTGCAATTCCGCCGACAATCGCAGCGATACCACCAGTTACAGTAGCTCCGCGATTGTAAGCGTAAATCCCAAGTAATACAGAAACAAGACCAAATAATGTTGGGAAGGTAAAGAGTGATAAGATAGATAAGGCAAGAGCGATAAAGCCAGCAGTTGATCCAGCGGCAGACGATCTTACATCATCTTTATGGTCTTTCTCATCGTAATCATAATCAATGCGCTGTGGTGCAACCTCAGCAGCGTATTCTTCTTTATAGTCACTATAATCATTATCTATTCGATCTCTTCTTTTATACTCATCAAATTTCTCAGTCAAAGTCATGACTCCTTTCATAACAAGGTTCAATAGTAGTATGTATCTCTTTCTCTTTTTTATCCGAGTATGCACAGGGAGTAATATCCATCTAGAAGGAAGGAAATTGTTTGTTTGAAATAGTAAAAGTTAGTATGACTTCCTCTATTTTGGAAAGTATAAAAAAGAATAATGAGGAAAGGGTGCAATACATAATGGAACATCCAATTGAAAATTTAATGAAAACAGCAATGACAAATTTAAAAGAGATGGTAGATGTAAATACGATTGTTGGGAGTCCAGTTTCAACAGCTGACGGAAATGTAGTATTAACAGTATCTCAAGTGGCTTTTGGTTTTGGAGCTGGTGGAAGTGACTTTAAAGGTGATTTTATTTCCGAAAAACATAATAACGGACAAGGACAGCATAAAGAGAACAAGCAAAGTCATCCGTTTGGAGGCGGAAGCGGGGCTGGGGTTTCCATTAGCCCAGTTGCTTTTTTAGTAGTGGGTTCTAACGGTGTGCAAGTATTGCACCTCAATAGTAGTACACATTTAATTGAGAAGGCTTTAAATACTGTACCAAGTACTGTAGATAAATTTGTAAATAATCGTCAAAAGTGAACTTGCATTTTTTAGGAATTGTGATATATTAAAAAAAGTGCGCTTTAGGATGATCGGAATAATTGAACTGTAAATATATATGATGTGTGGAATAAGGGAGAGGAATTTATGATTAATATTAAAAACTTAGTAGTTGGCTTATGCATGTTAGTAAGCGGTTTTGTTGTATATGTAATAAAAGAAAAAGCACCATTCTAAAACAGACAAACCGTTACTGTCTGTTTTTAATTTGTAAAAAATGTTGACAAATTATTATATTGGTGTTAAAATTTTATTTCGTGTCTCGGTTACAGCTAGTGTAAAGTAAATAAATCTTATAAATATAATACGAAAAGTTTGCGAAAGATCGGGTAGTTTTACCAACAACTTTTGTGAACAAACCCTATAAATTATAATTGTAGGCTTTATAGGTATACTAGTGAATCAAGGAGCGGTCAGTGGAACCGTAATGATGAGAGAGAGGTAGGGCTTTCATCCAGTATATGTTACTTTCCCGTTAGGTGAATATAAAACAGAGGACTCCTTTTTAGAAGGAGTCCTCTTTCTTTTTGTGCATTGAATTTAAATGCGGCTCTCAACTTGTTGGCAAATTTCATCCGTTGTTAAACCATGAGCTGTAATTACCGATCCTTTTATTGATGTATCTGCAATACCCATCATATTAGAATCTTGCCCAGTTACAACACAACAATCGCATCCTTGTGCATCATGTTCTGAGTTAAGGGTAACGACTTCATGTCCCTGTTGCTGAAGAGCTTGCTGAACATCTGTTAACGAGTTTTCAACACCAATTTTAGCCATAATTCTCACCTCCTACCATCTAGTTGTTAGTATGCTCAAGTTCATCGCATATATTTATGAAAGATAGTAGGATACATTTATCCCGCTTTAATGGGCAGTAAGACCCCCACCTCAAAATTGAGCGAAAGCAAAGAAGTTAGGTGGGGGATCAACTGCCCATAAAAGTCCGATTGGTGAAGGCTAATAATCAGTGGGGGATGAAGAAAACCCCTACTGATTAAAGTTTCACTTTATTTAGTCGTTATATACACCTGTAAGCATTTGACTAACGAATTGATCGTTTAAAGTATCTTGGGCGGAAGATGTATTTGAATGAATGTCGATGGAAGCGATAAAATTGTTATGTTCTTTATTATTTGGTTCTACCTCTACATAATTATCGAATTTACAAAAACCTTTCGTATCCATTAAATCAAAAAGTTGAAGCATTTCTACTACCTCTTGTCTCGTTCCTTTAATTTGTACACACGCCATATTGATTTCCTCCTTCATTTTGACAAATTGTTTTTTAAAAATAGGATTATGATTACGAAATGAAAAATATGAATGTTATTTTTAGACAGCGCTATTTTTATTATTTTCCCCCTTTTTCAGCAAAAGTCGTTGTATATTCCCGAATTTATAAAAACGGACGTCCGTTTATTGAATACAATAGATTCGTATCAATTGATGGAAATCCTTCTTTTAAACAAATATTTTTTTTAGCGGAAATTGGCGAAAAAAATTTTTTGACATTTTGTAAACGTTAACAACGCTGTTAAATCAATATAATCAAAGAAGTACGTACGATTAAAAATTATAAATTTTCTAAAAATTCACTTGATTTATTTAGAAAGGAGAGTAAACTAGGAAACAATAAAAAATTCATAGAACATAGGAGGCGCTTTCCAGTGAACGAGCAATGGATTTTCTTAAATGGAGAATTTGTTCCAAAAAACGAGGCAAAAGTTTCAGTATATGATCATGGTTATTTATATGGCGATGGAGTATTTGAAGGAATTAGAGTTTATAGCGGTAATGTTTTCCGTTTGAGAGAGCATCTTGTCCGGTTATATGAATCAGCAAAATCCATCATGTTAGAAATTCCATATTCTTTAGATGAAGTAACGAATATTGTTGTTGAGACGATTCGACAAAATAAATTATCTAATGGATACATTCGCTTAGTTGTATCAAGAGGTGCAGGGAATCTTGGATTAGATCCTGATTCTTGTAAGAAACCGAATGTAGTAGTAATTGCAGAGCAACTATCTTTATTCCCGCAAGAATATTATGAAAAAGGGATTCCGGTTGTAACAGTTGCAACGCGCCGAAACCGTCCAGATGTTTTGTCGCCTCAAGTAAAATCTTTAAATTACTTAAACAATATTTTAGTTCGTATTGAAGCGAAATTAGCTGGAGTACAAGAAGCGCTTATGTTAAATGATCAAGGATATGTAGCTGAAGGATCAGGAGATAACGTGTTTATTGTAAAAGGAAATAAACTAATTACACCACCAAGTTCTGCTGGAGCGCTAGAAGGTATTACACGAAACGCTATTTTAGAAATCGGTGAAAAACTTGGATATGACGTAAGAGAAGAGTTATTTACAAGACACGATGTATATGTAGCAGATGAAGTATTTTTAACAGGAACAGCTGCTGAAGTAATCGCTGTTACGACAGTAGATGGTAGAACGATTGGTTTAGGGAAAACAGGCCTACATACGAATCGTTTATTAGAAGAATTCCGAAAGTTAGTTATAGAAGATGGAGAGAAGATTTACGAGGAAAATAAAGTTGGATAACAACTTTTTATAACATAAGAAAGCGTTGAGAGGGAGGAGTAGTTGATTGTGAAGCCTCACAGAGAGTCGGTGGTTGCTGAAAACCGATGGTTCACGTCGACGAACATCGCCCTTGAGTGCTAAGCTGAAGCATTTGTCTAGGCTTAGACGGTAGCTCCGTTATTAGCTAGGCTCATTTATGGGTCACTGAGGCAAGAGTATTCTTGCAAAGAAGGGTGGTACCGCGAAATCTTTCGTCCCTTCAGCACATAGCTGGAGTGTGGACGTAGGATTTTTTTTATTGATAAAAGTTGTTAAAAGGGGGCTTATAAGAACAATGTCTTCAAAAACGGAAGAAAAACTGGCAACTGGTGCACAGCTATTGTTAGAAGCGCTAGAAAAGGAAGGAGTAGAAGTGATTTTCGGTTATCCTGGTGGTGCTGTTTTACCTCTTTATGATGCACTCTATGATTGTGAAATTCCGCATATTTTAACGAGGCATGAGCAAGGTGCTATTCACGCTGCGGAAGGTTATGCCAGAATTACAGGGAATCCAGGGGTTGTCATTGCAACGAGTGGGCCAGGTGCTACAAATGTGATTACTGGTCTAGCAGATGCGATGATTGATTCATTACCACTTGTTGTATTTACGGGGCAAGTAGCAACAACGTTAATTGGAAGTGATGCTTTCCAAGAAGCGGATATTATGGGGCTTACGATGCCGGTGACAAAACATAACTATCAAGTGCGAAAAGCTTCAGATTTACCTCGAATTATTAAAGAAGCATTTCATATTGCTAGAACAGGAAGACCAGGTCCAGTCGTTATTGACCTTCCGAAAGATATGGTAGTAGAGCAAGGAGAACGATGTAGTGATGTACAAATGGATTTACCAGGATACAACCCAAATTATGAACCAAATCTACTCCAAATAAACAAATTATTACAAGCGATTGAGAATGCAAATAAGCCATTAATTTTAGCTGGAGCAGGTGTATTGCATGCGAAAGCATCAAAAGAGTTAACCAGTTTTGCTCGTAAATATGAAATTCCTGTTGTGCATACATTACTTGGTCTTGGTGGTTTTCCGCCAGATGATGAACTATTTCTAGGGATGGGAGGAATGCACGGTTCTTACACAGCCAATATGGCGTTATATGAATGTGACTTACTCATTAATATAGGTGCGAGATTCGATGATCGTCTTACTGGAAATTTAGCTTATTTTGCGAAAGAGGCGACTGTTGCCCATATCGATATCGATCCAGCAGAAATCGGAAAAAATGTACCAACTGAAATTCCTATTGTTGCAAGTGCTAAACGAGCGTTGGAAGTATTACTTCAATTAGAAGGAAGGAAAGAAAATCATCATAAGTGGCTCTCTTTATTAAAGAGTAGAAAAGAGAAGTATCCACTATCTTATAAACGAAATTCTGAAAGTATTAAGCCTCAATATGCAATTGATATGTTATATGAAATTACGAAAGGAGAAGCAATTGTAACAACAGATGTGGGGCAACATCAAATGTGGGCAGCTCAGTATTATCCGCTGAAAACTCCAGATAAATGGGTAACTTCAGGAGGTTTAGGAACGATGGGATTCGGATTTCCTGCAGCAATTGGTGCACAAATTGCAAAGCCTGAAGAACTAGTTATCGCAATTGTTGGTGACGCTGGATTTCAAATGACTCTGCAAGAATTAAGTGTGTTAAAAGAACACTCTTTACCTGTTAAGGTGTTTATTTTAAATAATGAAGCTTTAGGAATGGTAAGACAATGGCAAGATGAATTTTATAACCAAAGATATTCGCACTCGTTACTGTCGTGTCAACCAGATTTCGTTGCTCTTGCGAATGCGTATGGCATAAAAGGAGTTCGCATAGATGATCCACTTCTTGCAAAGAAACAATTGCAGCATGCAATTGAATTACAAGAGCCAGTTGTAATTGATTGCCGTGTACTTCAATCAGAAAAGGTAATGCCGATGGTTGCGCCAGGGAAAGGTGTTCACCAAATGGAGGGAGTGGAAAAAAGGTGAAAAGAATTGTTACAGCAACAGTGCGGAATCAAAGTGGTGTGTTAAACCGAATTACAGGTGTTATGACACGAAGACATTTTAATATTGAAAGTATTTCAGTAGGTCATACGGAATCATCGGACATATCTCGGATGACGATTGTTGTACACGTTGAAAATGAACAGCAAGTTGAGCAGTTAATTAAACAACTTCATAAGCAAATTGATGTTTTGAAAGTATCAGATATTACAGAGGAGGCGATGATTGCAAGAGAACTTGCACTTATTAAAGTAGCAACTTCAGTAGCGAGAGCGGAATTATACAGTTTAATTGAACCGTTTCGAGCCGCTGTAATAGATGTTGGGAAGGATTCCATAGTTGTGCAAGTAACAGGTACGCAGGAAAAAGTTGAAGCATTAATTGAATTACTTCGTCCATATGGTTTGAAAGAAATTGCAAGAACAGGTGTAACAGCATTTACGCGTAGTATGAAAAAACAAGATAAGCAAGTTATGTTAATTCAATAATTATTTAAATATAGGGGGAAATGAAAATGGCAAAAGTTTATTACGAAAAAGATGTAACGGTAAATGTATTAAAGGAAAAGAAAGTAGCGATCATTGGATACGGCTCGCAAGGTCATGCGCATGCGCAAAATTTACGTGATAACGGATTTGATGTCGTAGTAGGTTTAAGAAAAGGGAAGTCTTGGGATAAAGCGAAAGAAGATGGATTTTCTGTATATACAGTAGCAGAAGCAGCAAAGCAGGCTGATGTAGTAATGATTTTACTACCAGATGAACTACAACCAGAAGTATATGAAGCGGAAATTGCGCCAAATTTAAAGGCAGGGAATTCTCTCGTTTTTGCACACGGATTTAATGTTCATTTTGATCAAGTGAAACCACCAGCGAATGTAGATGTATTTCTAGTAGCGCCAAAAGGTCCAGGACATCTTGTGCGCCGTACGTTCGCCGAGGGCGGAGCTGTTCCTGCATTATTTGCCGTATATCAAGATGCGACAGGAGTTGCGACTGAAAAGGCACTTTCTTATGCTGATGGAATTGGAGCTACGAGAGCGGGCGTATTAGAAACGACGTTTAAAGAAGAAACAGAGACAGATTTATTTGGAGAGCAAGCTGTACTTTGCGGCGGAGTAACAGCGCTAGTAAAAGCTGGATTTGAAACGTTAGTTGATGCTGGTTACCAGCCTGAACTTGCATATTTTGAATGTTTACATGAACTGAAACTAATCGTTGACCTTATGTATGAAGGTGGACTTGAAAATATGAGATATTCAGTTTCAGATACAGCGCAGTGGGGGGACTTCGTATCAGGACCACGTGTTGTAACGGAAGATACGAAGAAAGCGATGGGTGCAGTGCTAGCAGAAATTCAAGATGGTACATTTGCAAGAGGATGGATTGCAGAGCATAAAGCAGGAAGACCAAATTTCCATGCGACAAATGAGAAAGAGAATGAACATGAAATTGAAGTAGTTGGACGTAAATTACGTGAAATGATGCCTTTCGTACAGCCGCGAGTAAAGGTAGGGATGAAATAATATGAAACAGATTTTGTTCATGGATACGACGCTACGTGATGGCGAACAATCACCAGGAGTGAATTTAAATGAACAAGAGAAATTGCAAATTGCAAGGCAGTTAGAGAGACTAGGGATTCATGTTATGGAAGCTGGCTTTGCAGCAGCTTCCGAAGGGGATTTTCAATCGGTAAAACGTATTGCAAATACGATTCAAAATGCGACTGTGATGAGTTTAGCTAGAGCGAAAGAAAGTGATATTCGAAGAGCATATGAAGCTGTGAAAGGTGCTGTATCTCCTCGTCTACACGTATTTTTAGCTACGAGTGATATTCATATGAAATATAAACTTTGTATGTCAAAAGAAGATGTATTAGATAGTATTCACCGCTCGGTTACACTTGGAAAATCATTATTTCCGACAGTACAATTTTCTGCAGAAGATGCAACAAGAACAGCAAGAGATTTTTTAGCTGAAGCAGTAGAAGTTGCGATTCGTGCAGGAGCGAATGTAATCAATATTCCAGACACAGTAGGTTATACGAATCCAGAAGAATACTATTCTCTATTTAAATACTTACAAGAATCTGTGCCTTCGTATGAAAAAGCAATTTTCTCTTGTCATTGTCATGATGATCTTGGTATGGCAGTAGCAAATTCCTTAGCTGCTGTTGAAGGCGGAGCACTGCAAGTAGAAGGAACGATTAATGGAATTGGAGAAAGAGCAGGGAATGCGGCGTTAGAAGAGGTTGCGGTTGCACTTCATATTAGAAAAGATTTCTATAAAGCAGAGTCTTCTATGACGCTAAAAGAAATTAAAGCGACAAGTACATTAGTAAGCAGATTAACAGGTATGGTTGTACCGAAAAATAAAGCGATCGTTGGAGCGAATGCATTCGCCCATGAATCAGGCATTCATCAAGATGGTGTATTAAAAGAAGTGACAACATATGAAATTATTGAACCAGCGCTTATAGGTGAATCTCAAAATCTATTTGTACTTGGAAAACATTCTGGACGTCACGCATTTACAGAAAAAATGAAAGAGCTTGGCTATGAATTTACAACGGAAGAACGAGATGCGGTGTTTGAAGCGTTTAAAAAATTAGCTGATCGTAAGAAGGAAATTACTGAGGAAGATTTACGAGCACTTATGCTTGGCGAAGCAGCATTTGCGGCTCAGCAATATAACATTACGCAATTGCAAGTACATTTCGTATCAAATAGTACACAATGCGCGACGGTTGTATTAAAAGACGAGGAAGGAAATGTATACGAAGATGCAGCTACTGGTTCTGGTAGTATTGAAGCGATTTATAATGCAATTCAAAGAATTTTAGGATTAGAATGTGAATTGGCAGATTATCGCATACAATCTATTACACAAGGTCAAGACGCACTGGCTCATGTTCATGTTGAATTAAAAGAAGGAACACATCAAGTGTCAGGTTTTGGTGTTGCACAAGACGTATTGGAAGCGTCGGCAAGAGCATATGTCCACGCAGCGGGGAAATTGAAATCTTCTATCCAACTTGTGAAATAAGTGTTTGATAGGTGAGAGGAGCTGTTCTCACCTATCAAATTAAAGTTCTGAAAATTCAGTTAAAAGGAGTGTTGAAATTGGAAAAACGTATCGTTTGTTTAGCTGGTGATGGTGTTGGACCGGAAGTTATGGAAAGTGCAAAGGAAGTATTGCATATGGTAGAGAGGCTATATGGGCATCATTTTCATTTACAAGATGAGTACTTTGGTGGGAGTGCTATCGATTTAAATGGGCAACCATTACCACAACGAACACTTGCCGCCTGTTTAGCAAGTGATGCGGTTTTGCTAGGAGCAGTTGGTGGACCAAGGTGGGATAGTGCGAAAGAAAGACCAGAGAAAGGATTATTAGCTTTAAGAAAAGGACTCGGTGTATTTGCGAACGTTCGCCCTGTAACGGTAGAAAGTGCAACGGCACATTTATCGCCATTAAAAAAGGCTGATGAAATTGATTTCGTTGTCGTTCGTGAATTAACAGGCGGGATTTATTTTTCTTATCCGAAAGAACGAACGGACGAAGTAGCAACAGATACACTTACGTATCATCGTCATGAAATTGAACGTATCGTTTCGTATGCTTTTCAATTAGCGAGTAAGCGGAAGAAGAAAGTAACATCGATTGATAAGGCAAATGTTTTAGAGTCAAGTAAACTATGGCGAACTGTGACAGAAGAAGTAGCACTTCGTTATCCAGACGTTGAACTAGAACATATTTTAGTAGATGCTGCTGCGATGGAGTTAATTCGAAATCCAGGACGGTTTGATGTAATTGTAACGGAAAATTTATTTGGAGATATTTTAAGTGACGAGGCTTCCGTATTAGCTGGATCATTAGGAATGCTTCCATCAGCAAGTCATGCGGAAAAGGGACCTTCATTATACGAGCCTATTCACGGATCAGCACCGGATATTGCTGGGAAAAATAAGGCGAATCCAATTGCCATGATGCGCTCTGTTGCCATGATGCTTGGGCAATCGTTCGGATTAACGAGAGAAGGGTGTGCAATTGAAGAAGCAATTTCTGCAGTTCTTAAATCAGGAAAATGTACAGCAGATATCGGGGGGACTGAAACGACAACTTCATTTACAAAGGCAGTTATGCAAGAAATGGAAGAGCAAGCGCTAGTAGGGAGAGGAAGATAATGGGGAAAAGGTTGCTAGATAAACTTTGGGAAAGACATATAGTTACGACAAACGAAAATGGATTAGATTTATTATATATCGACCTACATCTTGTTCACGAAGTAACATCACCGCAAGCCTTTGAAGGCTTGCGGCTTACAAACCGAACGGTCCGCAGACCAGATTTAACATTCGCAACGATGGATCATAATATTCCAACGAAAGATGTTTGGAATATTACCGATCGTATTGCGAAGCAACAACTAGATACACTTCGGGAAAATTGTAAACAATTTCAGGTACCGTTAGCGGATATTGGAGATGAAGAGCAAGGGATTGTTCATGTTATCGGACCAGAACTTGGGCTCACGCAGCCAGGAAAAACAATTGTTTGTGGTGATAGTCATACAGCAACGCACGGTGCTTTTGGTGCGCTAGCATTTGGCATTGGTACGAGTGAAGTGGAACATGTATTGGCGACGCAAACGTTATGGCAACGTAAACCGAAAGCGATGGGCATTGAATTAAAAGGAGAATTACAGAAAGGTGTTTACGCAAAAGATATTATTTTGCATCTCCTTTCAAAGTACGGTGTAGCAGTTGGAACTGGATACGTAATGGAATTTTACGGAGAGACAATTGGAGCTATGGAGATGGAAGAGAGAATGACGCTTTGTAATATGGCAATTGAAGGAGGAGCGAAGGCTGGTATTATAGCACCAGATGAAAAAACATTTGCTTATGTAAAAGGACGTAAATATGCACCGAAAGACTATGAAATTTTTGAGAAAAAATGGTCTGAACTGTATACAGATTCAGATGCAATTTATGATTTACATATTTCGGTAGATGTGGCGGATTTAGCACCGTACGTTACGTGGGGAACAAACCCGAGTATGGGTGTTCGAATTGATGAAAAATTGCCAGAAAAACATGATGCAAATGACGAAAGAGCATTTTCTTATATGGGATTAAGACCCGGACAAAGTACGTATGACATTCCAGTTCAGCATGTTTTTATTGGGTCTTGTACAAATTCCAGGCTCTCTGATTTAGAAATTGCTGCATCTGTTGTGAAAGGGAGAAAGGTAAAAGAAGGTGTGCGAGCACTCGTTGTGCCTGGATCGAAAAGAGTAAGAGAAGCTGCGATGCAAAAAGGACTACATCACATATTTGAAGAAGCAGGATTTGAATGGAGAGAACCTGGATGTTCCATGTGTCTTGGAATGAATCCAGATCAAGTACCTGAAGGAGAACATTGTGCTTCCACTTCAAATCGTAATTTTGAAGGAAGGCAAGGAAAAGGAGCAAGAACGCATCTAGTTAGCCCAGCAATGGCGGCAGCAGCTGCATTATATGGTCATTTTGTTGATATTAGAAAGGAGAGTTATGATGGAGCCATTTCGTATTCATAAAGGTACTGCCGCAGTACTAATGAATGATAACATTGATACGGATCAAATTATTCCGAAGCAATATTTAAAGAGAATTGAAAGAACAGGGTTTGGAAAATATTTATTTGATGAGTGGCGATATGATAATGAACGACACGAAAACCCTAAATTCCCACTAAATGCACCAGATAGAAAAGGAGCAAGTATATTAATTACAGGTGATAATTTTGGATGTGGTTCTTCAAGAGAACACGCACCTTGGGCACTTGCTGATTATGGTTTCCGCGTAATTATCGCCGGAGGATTTGCAGATATTTTTTACATGAATTGTATGAAGAATGGTATGTTACCAATTGTAATGGATAAAGAAATGCGAGAAAATCTTGCCAAAACGGATGCAAGAGAACAAATAAAAGTAGATTTAGAGAATGAAGTAATTACAACGAGTACGCACATGTTTCATTTTACAATCGAGAAAATGTGGAAAGAGAAATTATTAAATGGTTTAGATGAAATTAGTATTACAATGCAATATGAACAAGAAATAAAAGAGTATGAAAGAAGGGTAGCGGTATATTAATAGATAACGGAATATTTAAAATGTATTTACATTCAGAATTATGTGTTATATACTATGTAAAAATTAGAGGAGAAAGGGAGTAAGTATTATGAAAACAATGCAATCTATTAAAATGCTTACACAACTACATCATCATACGTAAAGCCCTTGAACCTAACGTGAAAACGTGTAGGTGCAAGGGTTATTCCCGTTGTACCTACACTCTACTAAAGAGCCTTGTAGGTATTTTGTCTACAAGGCTCTTTTTATTTTCGGTTTAGGTGCATGAAATAAGCATACATTAGAAAGGGAAAGGTGTGAGAATTTAGATGACAAAATGGAAACGGGCAAACCCAAATGGAACGAGAGATTATTTATTCGAAGAATGTACGTTAATTGAAGAAGTGGAGCAAAAATTAAGGCGTACTTTTTTAGAGAGAGGTTATGAAGAAATAAGGACACCAACAATTGAATTTTATGATGTGTTCGCCTTTCAAAGCAGGCCGATAGATGAAGAAAAGATGTATAAATTTTTTGATGAAAAGGGACGGATTATCGTATTGCGTCCAGATATGACAATTCCTTTAGCGAGAGTAATGGGAACGCAGAGATGGGATACGCCACTTAAAGTGACGTATAGCGGGAATGTATTTCGAGCGAATGAGTCCCTTGCTGGAAAATATAATGAAATTGTACAAAGTGGTATTGAAATTATCGGGATTGATAATGTAAGAGCTGAAATTGAATGTGTTATAAGCGTCATTCAATCACTTCAAAAGTTGAAAGTACAATCTTTTACAATAGAGATTGGGCAAGTGCAGTTATATAAATGTATTGTCAAAAAGCTTTCCATTCCTGAGGAAGAAGAGAAAATTCTTAGAACATATATTGAAAGTAAAAATTATGCTGCTTTATCAAATTTTATTAGAGAAAAGAAATTAGATCGATGTGATGAAACAGTAAGGTTACTGGAGAAATTACCAAGGTTATTTGGGAATTTAGAAGTGATTGAGGAAGCAGAAAAACTCGCCTCAAGTAATGAAATGAAAATGGCTATTGCAAGAGTGAAAGAAATATATGAAGCAATTGAAAAACTAGGATATGGATCTTACATATCAATTGATTTAGGAATGATTCAACATTTGGACTATTATACAGGTGTTATTTTCAAAGGGTATATATATGAAATTGGAGAAGAAATTGTTAGTGGTGGAAGATATGATGAGTTAATTGGAAATTTTGGAGAAATGTTGCCGGCTGTTGGACTCGCGGTGCAAGTTAATCAAATTGTGAAGGCGATGCAAGAGCAGCAAGAACCATATGAACGAAAGAGAATGGATATTATCATTCATTATGAGTTAAATAGATTAGCAGAAGCGGAACGATTACGAAATTTACTTCAAAAGGACGGGAAAAAGGTAGAACTATCTTTATTCTCTAATATAAATGACACCTTTCAATTTGCAAGAAAAAATCAAATAGTAACGGTCGTTGAGGCAAAGAATGAATCGTTAGTGGAATATGTATGGAAAGAGAAATGGATAGTCCAGAAAGAAGGAGAAACCTCATGCGTAACATTCAAATTGCGTTAACGAAAGGAAGATTAGAGAAGCATGTGATTCCACTCTTTGAGCAGATTGGAATTGATTGTTCAGAGCTCAAAAATAAAGGACGAAAGCTTGTCTTTCAAAGTAAAAATACAGATATCTCATTTATTTTAGTGAAAGCAGTAGATGTTGCTACTTATGTAGAACATGGAGTAGCTGATATTGGAGTCGTTGGAAAAGATATTCTAATGGAAAACGAGAAAGATATTTATGAAATGTTGGATTTAGGAGTAGGCATATGTAAGTTTTGTGTAGCTTCTATTCCTACTTATAACCCGAAAAGTTACCGAAAGAAACGTATTGCAACGAAATATCCACAAATTACTTCTAACTACTTTCATGATAAAGGAGAGGATGTAGAAATTATTAAAATAGAAGGTTCTGTAGAAATCGCTCCTATTCTTGGATTGGCAGATGCAATTGTCGATATTGTTGAAACAGGAAAAACATTACAAGAGAATGGTCTCGTTGTCTTTGAGGAAATGTGTTCTATATCTGCTCGAATGATTGTAAATAAGGCTGCATTAAAAACGAAAAAAGACGAAATATTCAGTATTGTAAATATGATGGAGCAAGAAATTTTGTCAGGAAAATAGGGGGGCTTGTAATGGAGATCGTTTGTGAAGATTTTCAAAAAGCGTTAACGAAAATAAAATTGCTACGAGAAAACGCTAATATAATAGAAGAAACTGTTCAAAAAAATGTAAACAAAATTGTTCGAAATGTAAGGGAGAGTAGGGATGAGGCCCTATCTTTTTATACAAAAAAGTTTGATGGTGTGGAGATGAAAGAGTTTCGTGTAAGTGAAGAAGAAATAAAAAGAGCGAGTGTGTTTGTAGAAAATTCATTTTTAGAAGCATTACAAGAGGCGAAGAAAAACATTATTTCGTATCACGAAAAGCAAAAAAGGCAATCCATATTCGATTGCGAGAGTAAAGGCATCGTTAGAGGACAAATTATTCGACCGTTAGAAAATGTAGGAGTATATGTGCCAGGCGGAACTGCTTCGTATCCTTCGTCAGTATTAATGAATGTATTGCCAGCAAAACTCGCTGGTGTGCAAAAGATTGTAATGGTAACACCGCCGAGAGAAGGAGGAATTGATCCACATATTTTAGTTGCTGCAAGTCTCGCAGGGGTAGATGAAATTTATATGGTAGGTGGTGCACAAGCAATTGCAGCTTTAGCATACGGAACGGAATCGATTCCGAAAGTGGATAAAATAGTTGGCCCTGGAAATTTATACGTCGCTCTAGCAAAACGAGAAGTATATGGAATAGTAAATATCGATATGATTGCTGGACCGTCAGAAATTGTAGTTATCGCTGATGAAGCCGGTAATGCAAAATATATCGCAGCTGATTTATTATCACAAGCAGAACATGACGAGAGAGCAACGGCAATTTGTATTACAACGAATATAGAGTTAGCAAAAGAAGTAGAAAAAGAGATAGAAAGACAGTTAGAAACATTACCAAGAAGCGAAATTGCCCGTGAGTCGATAAATAGAAATGGAGCCATTTGTATCGTTCCTTCTTTAGATGAGGCACTAAAGTTATCGAATGAAATTGCTCCAGAACATTTAGAGTTACATATAAAAGAACCGATGAATGCTCTAGCTTATGTAAAACATGCAGGATCTATTTTTCTTGGACCATATGCTCCGGAACCACTCGGTGATTATTTAGCAGGACCGAATCATGTGTTACCGACAAGTGGCACAGCAAGATTTTTCTCACCGTTATCAGTCGATGATTTCGTGAAAAAATCAAGCTTCCTGTCTTATACGGAGGATGCGTTAAGAGATATACAACATCATATTGTAGAACTTGCCAATAAAGAAGGGTTACATGCGCATGCGAGAGCAATTCAAATAAGATTTGAGGAGGAAGAATAATGCGTGAGTCTAGTCAAATACGTGAGACGACAGAAACAAAAATAAAATTAAGTTTGCAGCTTGATGAAGGAAAGAACGTTTCTGTACAAACGGGAGTGGGATTTTTTGACCATATGCTAATTTTATTTGCAAGGCATGGAAGATTCGGTTTGCAAGTGGAGGCGGAAGGCGATGTATGCGTTGATGCACATCATACAGTTGAAGATGTTGGAATTGTACTCGGAAATTGTTTGAAAGAAGCATTGCAAAATAAAGAGGGGATTAACCGTTATGGCTCTGCTTATGTACCGATGGATGAATCGTTAGGTTTTGTCGCAATTGATATTAGCGGGCGCTCGTATATTGTATTTCAAGGAGAATTAACGAATCCAAAGCTAGGGGATTTTGATACAGAACTAACAGAAGAATTTTTTAGAGCAGTTGCTCATGCTGCCAATATTACGTTACATGCTCGCATTTTATACGGAAGCAATACACATCACAAAGTTGAAGCATTATTTAAAGCATTTGGTAGAGCGCTTAGGGAAGCGGTTGATAAAAATGCCAACATTACTGGTGTAAATTCAACGAAAGGGATGTTGTAATTGATTGCTATTATAGATTATGGAATGGGAAATATTCGTAGTGTAGAACAAGCATTAAAATATATTGGAGCAGCGTACATTGTAACGAGTGATAAAGAAGAGATCTTTAGAAGTGATGGAGTGATTTTACCAGGAGTAGGTGCATTTCCAAAAGCGATGCATGTATTGAAAGAAAAAGATTTAGTGCGTGTATTAAAAGAAATCGGGCGTTCAGGAAAACCGCTTCTAGGCATTTGTTTAGGAATGCAGCTTTTATTTGAAAAAAGTGAGGAACTGCAAGACTGTAACGGATTAAATTTATTACCAGGTGTTATCCGAAAGTTAAAAGTACCTTATAAAATTCCACATATGGGTTGGAATGAGCTAAAGAAAGAGGGAAAAATAGCACTTTGGAATGGAGTAGAGGACGGTTCTTTCGTATATTATGTCCACTCTTATTATGCAGATTGTCCTAATGAAATTGTGTATGGAATAAGTGAATATGGAGTGAAAGTGCCTGGTTTTGTAGCAAAAGGAAATATATACGGCGCACAATTTCATCCTGAAAAAAGTGGTGACATTGGGATGCAAATGTTGAAAAATTTCAAAGGGGTGGTAGAAGCATGGAAATCTTCCCAGCTATCGATTTAAAAGAAGGACGATGCGTTAGACTGTATCAAGGAGAGTTTAGTAAAGAAACAGTAATGAATGAAGATCCGGTTGCGCAAGCGATCATATTCGAAAAATCGGGAGCGAAAACACTGCATATTGTTGATTTAGATGGTGCAATTGCTGGCGAATCGTTAAACTTGCCGATCATTGAAAAAATTTGCAAGGCAGTACGTATTCCTGTACAAGTTGGAGGCGGAATTCGGTCACTTATAGTGGTAGAGAAGTTATTTTCAGTAGGGGTAGATAAAGTGATTTTAGGAACTGCCGCTCTTTATGATAAGGAATTTTTAGAGGAAGCGGTTCGTCTATATAAAGAAAAAATTATTGTTGGAATTGATGCGAAAAATGGTTTCGTAGCAACGAGAGGGTGGCTTGATATATCTGAAATTTCTTACATTGATTTAGCGAAGGGAATGGAGAATGTAGGTGTTCAAACGATTGTGTTTACAGACATTTCGAAAGACGGGACACTTGCAGGACCGAATGTAGAGCAATTAGAGTTACTACAAAAAAGTGTGGGCATTCGTCTTATTGCTTCTGGAGGAGTGGCATCTATTCAAGATGTGAAAAAATTAAATGATATGAATATATACGGCGTCATAATTGGTAAGGCTCTTTACGAGAAAACGATTGATTTAGAAGAAGTGTTACAGGTAACAAAGTTATGTTAGCGAAACGCATTATTCCATGTCTAGATGTGAAAGAAGGTCGAGTCGTAAAAGGTGTAAATTTTATAGGATTACAAGACGTCGGTGATCCTGTTGAAATAGCAGCTTTATATAATGATGCGGGAGCAGATGAAATTGTATTTTTAGATATTACGGCAACGCATGAAGGACGAAAAACGATTATAGATGTTGTAGAAGAAACAGCTTCAAAAGTATTTATTCCCCTTACAGTTGGAGGAGGGATTTCAGGTGTGAAAGATATGTACAATTTACTAAGAGCGGGAGCAGATAAAGTTTCAATTAACTCAGCAGCAGTTCGAAATCCAAAGCTAATCGAAGAAGGGGCACAGCATTTTGGCTCACAATGTATTGTCGTCGCAATTGATGCTAGAAAAGTAGCAGAAGATAAGTGGAATGTTTATGTGAACGGGGGAAGAATTGATACGGGAATGGATGCAATTGTGTGGGCAAAGCGCGTTACAGAGCTAGGCGCAGGCGAAATTTTGTTAACGAGTATGGATGCAGATGGAACGAAAAATGGATATGATCTTCGTTTAACAGAAGAAATTTCAAAAAGCGTTTCCGTACCAGTCATTGCGTCAGGTGGATGTGGTAATGCTGATCACATTATAGAAGTGTTTCAAAAGACAACAGTTGATGCAGCGTTAGCGGCATCAATCTTTCATTACGGTGAGGCGACAATAGGGGACGTAAAGAGAAAATTAAGAAATGCAAACGTCGAGGTGCGGTTATGAAACCTAACTTTTCAAAAGGATTATTACCAGCGGTTGTAATTGAAGAAGGGACAAAAGAAGTTTTAATGTTAGCTTATATGAGTGAAGAAGCATATGAAAAAACGCTAGAAACGAAAAGAACGTGGTTTTATTCTCGTTCAAGAAGGTCGTTATGGAATAAAGGAGAAACATCAGGAAATGTCCAATATGTGCAATCTCTTTATTTAGATTGTGATCAAGATTCAATCGTTGTTGTCGTAAAGCAAGTGGGACCTGCTTGCCATACGGGAGAGAAAACGTGTTTTCACTATAAAATTATATAGGAGGATACATATGGAAAACGCTTTTACATTACTATTTGAAACAATTGAAAAACGAAAGAAAAATCCACTTCCGGAATCATATACAAATTACTTGTTTTCAAAAGGAGAAGATAAAATTTTAAAGAAAATTGGTGAGGAATGTTCCGAAGTAATTATCGCATCTAAAAATAATGATAAAGAAGAGCTAGTGAAAGAAATGGTTGATGTATTGTATCACTGCTTCGTGTTATTAGCCGAAAAAAATATATCATTAGAAGATGTTATGGAGGAAGTGGCAGAAAGAAATGGGAAGCTTTCGCGAGTAGGGGACAGAAGAGACATAGATACATTATAAGGGGGAATATAGATGAAGGTGGATTATCACATTCATTTAGAAGAAGGGCCATATTCAATAGGGTGGTTAGCTAAAATAAATGAATCATTGCAACAGTATGAACCGCTGAAAGAAGAAAAACATTCTATGGAATGGCTTGTGAAAACACAAGAACGCCTGCAAAGACGTGTGAAAGAAGGGCCCTTTACAACGAAATGGATTGATTTATATTTAGAAGAAGCTCTGCGAAAAGGTATAAAAGAAGTTGGTATTGTCGATCATTTTTACCGTTTTTATGAAGCGAAAGAATACTATGAAAGATATGTTGATATTAGTGATTCGGAGCTTGGTCGTTTACAGAAGGAATGGCTAGATCAAGTAAGGGTAGCGTCACTACATGATTTTACAAAGGCGATAGAAGAAGCGAAAGAACGATGGAGTAAACGAGGCGTGACGCTTAAACTTGGAATTGAAGCAGATTATTTTATTGGTGGTGAACAAGAATTACAATCTTTACTCGCATTAGGAGACTTTGATTATGTAATTGGTTCTGTTCATTTTTTAAATGGCTGGGGATTTGATAATCCAGATACGAAAGAATATTTTAAGGAGCATGACTTATATGCTTTATATGATACGTTTTTCAAAACGGTTGAGTGCGCAGTTCGTTCTAAGTTATTTGATATAATAGCTCATCTTGATAACATAAAAGTATTTAATTGTCGATTAGATGAGAATGAACAGCTTTCGTATTATAAGGAAGTGGCGCGTGCATTAGTAGAAACTAATACGGCAACGGAAATAAATGCAGGGTTGTACTATCGCTATCCTGTCCGTGAAATGTGTCCAAGTCCGCTATATTTACAAGTATTAGCTAAGCACGAGGTTCCGATTACTCTCTCCTCAGATGCTCATTATCCGCATGATTTAGGGAAATATGTGAAAGAGAATATAAAGACGTTACGTAATCATGATATTTCTCACTTAGCTACCTTTACGAAACGAGTTAGAACGATGAGATTACTGGAAGAAGAAGTATCCATTTCAAAATGATCACGATTTTTTGATGAAAACCCTCCTTTTTGTTCAAAATAAGAAAGAATAAAAAGGAGGGTAAGAAATGGCGAAACAACAAAATAAACAAAATGTACAAGGTGCACAGCAACAAGCGTATACTTCTGAAACGAATGCTACATCTCAATCCGTTATTGAGGAACAAATTAGTGATACAGTTGCAGAAGGAACGATTGATGTGAAGCTTGGAAAAGAATCGCAAGAAAAAGCATAAGAAGAGGGGAGACTTGCATCTCCTCTTTTTTTATGGAAAAGTGTCGATTTTCAAAACTATAATCAAATTCCTTGGTTTTTATATGTGGATTTCTTACAATGAAAGATAAGAGATATCCTATTTTGTATAGAAGAGGTGTTAGTGTAGTGGCAAAAATATTAGTAGCAGGAAAAATTCCCGAAATCGGATTAGAACTATTAAAAGATCATGATGTAGAAATGTACGATAAAGAGGCATTAATTTCTTTAAATGAATTAACAGAGCGTGTAAAAGATAAAGATGCATTGTTAAGCCTACTTTCTACAAAGGTGACAAAAGAAGTGATTGATGCGGCACCTAATTTAAAGATTGTGGCAAACTACGGTGCTGGTTACGATAATATTGATTACTCGTATGCTGGAGAAAAAGGGATTGCGGTAACGAATACACCGAAAGTATCAACTGAAGCGACAGCAGAATTAACATTCGCACTTCTTTTGGCAGCTGCACGTAGAATTCCTGAAGGTGATACGTTATGTCGTACAACTGGATTTAATGGATGGGCACCGCTATTTTTCTTAGGCCGCGAAGTACATGGTAAGACAATTGGAATTATTGGCCTTGGAGAAATCGGAAAGGCAGTTGCAAAACGTGCGCAAGCGTTTGGAATGAACGTTTTATATACAGGACCAAATCGAAAGCCTGAAGCTGAAAGTGAACTGGAAGCAACATATGTAACATTAGAAGAATTATTACAAACAGCAGACTTTATTACAATTAACTGTGCGTATAATCCGAAATTGCATCATATGATTGATGAAGAACAGTTTAAAATGATGAAGAAAACAGCGTATATTGTAAATGCTTCACGTGGACCAATTATGCATGAAGCGGCACTTGCTCAAGCGTTAAAAACGAATGAAATTGAAGGGGCAGCTCTTGATGTGTTTGAATTTGAACCAAAAATTACAGAAGAGCTAAAAGAATTAAAGAATGTAGTACTTGCTCCTCACGTAGGAAATGCAACATTCGAAACTCGGGATGCGATGGCTGAAATGGCAGTAAGAAATATTTTAGCCGTATTAAACGGTGAAGAGCCTGTAACACCTGTAAATCAAAAAGTATTCGTTGCAAAATAAAAAGAAACCTTCCGCAATCGGAAGGTTTTTCTTATTTTTCTTTATTTGCTCTTTTAGAAGGTCTTTGTCTAAGAAATTGAGATAGCATATACAAAATATATAGTGGAATAGCAATGAATAAGAAAACAGAAAAGTTACCGAACCCTGTTTGGTACATTGTAATAATGATTCCAACTAAAAATAGTGTAATAATGATGCTATATCGTGGAATTGGTACATCTTTTAAACTTGGGATACGAATGCGGCTCACCATTAAAAATGCAAACGTTACAAATACTGTAATAAGAACGATTTTTGGAATGGTGTGTGAGAATAATGTTAAGAAAGCAACAAGCCCTCCCGCTGCTGTAATCGGTACCCCAGTGAAATATTTCATTGAAGTAGAAGATGGTGTTACATTAAATCGTGCTAAACGATAAGCCCCGAAAAGAGGGAATAGTCCCGCTATGTATAGTCCGATGATTCCATAATTGGAGAAAGATGTGTAATACATAAGAACAGCAGGTGCTGCACCAAATGTTACGACATCCGCAAGCGAGTCAAGCTCTTTTCCCATTTGTGAATCAACACGTAATAAACGAGCAACACGCCCATCAAGACTATCTAACATCATCCCGATAAGTACTAAAATAGCAGCTGATTTATAATATCCTAAAGATGCATAGCCGATTGACAAGAATCCACTATATAAATTTCCGAGCGTAAATAAGTTTGGAATAGCTGCTCTATACAAAATCTGATCCCTTGCTTTCTGTAATAAATTCTTAATTAGTTTATGAAAGTTTACTTATTTTATCATACCATAAATTTCTTCCTCATACGAAAGAAATTCCCAATTTGTGAAAGATTTCATAGAAGAAAGATTTGAAAAATAAGTAAAAAAAGAAGCAACTTTTATAAAGTTGCTTCTTTTACTATTCAAACTTTGTTGTCATGGTTCCAGTTTTATACTGATTGTTAGGGTCAAAGCGTAATAAATCTCCATAAATGAGTTTGTCGGAGAGTTTTAATTCAGTTTTTGCTTTTTCAATATTCGGTTGACATAATGAAATGTCCGCTTCTTCACCAGTATTTCGTTTATAGCACATGTTTTTTGTATAAACATAATCTTCCGAAACGAAGCTGCCATCACGCATTACCATAAGTGGGTCTTTTTCTTTAATAAATAAGTCAGTTCCAAATTCAACGGATTGATTTGTTTTAATACCAAGTAAATGAAGTAGCGTTGGTTTAATATCGATTTGTCCAGATACTTTAGAAATGACTTTTCCTTCTTGGCCAGGTACATGAATAATGAGAGGGACGCGTTGTAATTGCATAGAATCAAACGGTGTAATAGCGTCTTTCCCAAGGAACTGAGCCATAGCTGCGTTATGGTTTTCAGAAATACCGTAATGATCTCCATAAATGACAATAACAGAATTATCATACAGTCCTTCTTCTTTTAATTGCTTAATAAATAGTTTAAGAGCTTCATCCGTGTAACGAACGGTTGGGAAGTAGCGGTTTACAACACCACTTTCTGAATTAAACTCATCAACATATTGATCTTCTGGATTTAGAAGAAATGGAAAATGGTTTGTTAAAGTAATAAATTTTGTGTAGAACGGCTGTGGTAAAGATTTTAGCTTTGGAATAGATTGTTCAAAGAACTCTTTATCCTTTAACCCCCAACCGACAGACATTTGTTCTGTGCCTACGTAATCATGTAAATTAAAGTAACGATCATATCCAAGTGCAGGATACATTACATCACGATTCCAAAACGTTTTATCGTTTGAATGGAAGACAGCAGAAGAATAACCGTATTTCTTTAACTGTTCTGGTGTAGCTGTATATTCATTTGTTGCGTGAGTAAAGAATACAGAACCGCGGTCTAACGGATAAAGTGAATTTTCAACGATAAATTCAGCATCAGAAGTTTTCCCTTGTCCTGTTTGATGATAGAAGTTATCGAAATAAAAACTATCTTTAATAAATTCATTTAAAAATGGAGTAATTTCTTTTCCATTTATTTTTTTATTTATAACAAAACTTTGTGTAGATTCCATTGAAATCAAAATCACATTTTTACCTTTTGCAGCTCCAAATAAGTTTTTATCAGCTTGCTTATCTTTTGAGTCTGTATAGTTTTTAATTTCAGAGAACCCGTCGCCGCTTGCAAATACACGTTCAGCAGAAGATTTAGATTGAAGTGTAATATCAAATAGATGATATGTGTATAAACCTAAATTTTTCACGACAGTTTGACGATCAAATGAGCGTGAGAACATTTGAGGTTTATAAATAACTGAAACAACAATTTGCAGTGCTAATAGAGCTGTTACACCGCTAAAGAAAGTTCGCTTCTCAGAGCGAGAAAGCGGCGTCTTGTCACAAAATGCAGGGAATTTACGCGAAAGAAACATTAAAATAATTGCATCTGCAAATAAAAGTAATGTTTTGTACGTAAAAAGTTCTTTTATACTTGTCCCTAAATCAGCCATATTATTTGTTTGAAATAAAACTGGGAATGTAACGAAATCGTTATAAAACCCATAAAACATTGCATTTCCAAATAAAATAAATGACAGTATAAAGCTGATGCTAATTATAATCCGGTTTCGGTGTTTAGATGCAAGTAAAGCAAAACCGAAAAATAAAAGTAACGCAGCTAGCGGATTAATAAAAAGCATAAATTCTTCAAAGAAATTATCGATTTTAATATCAAATGCTAGCTTGTACACAATATATGTTTTTATCCATAATAAAACGACTGCAACGAGTGCAAATCGCAGTTTTGGAAACAGACGTGGTAGCATAATATACTCCTCTCCTAAAAAGCATGACAGTTCTTGTGGGCCGGTTTGATTAGCGCCTCATTTTATATATACGAACAGTCCTTTGTTATTATGTTTATTATACTATGAGTATCATTATACGAAAATAAAAGAGAGTTGTGGGCTTTTTTATAATAATTGAGTAGAAAAAGGGCAGTGGGAGACAATAAAACAGAGTTTCTATGTATGATAATTATCGTGCGCAGAAAGAATCGTGTAATAAGACGGAGGTTATAATGCGAAAATTATTATATTTTATAGTATGCAGTAGTGTTATACTTTTTGCTTCACCGAGTGTGTCGGTAGCCCAGTATGATGCACCTCTTATGGAAGATGCCCTTTATTCTGTTTTATTTCCGAAAATAAATAAAGCAATTGAAAAACAATATGGGAGCTTGAAGCCGTATGAATGTCCTAAAATTATTAGTTTAAAAAAAGTGTATAGCGGTACATATTTATTTCAAGCAACTATTGAAGTAACGAAATATGAACGAGTTGCGGGGAAAATTGCCCCACCATTTGAAAAAGTCACAATAACATTTAATAACGAAGAAGGCGAATGGGAAGTAACAAAGGTAACAGTAAAGCGCTTATCGAATGATACGAAACTAAACTGTAAAAAAACAATATAAAAAATTGTTTGACAAATAAAATGGTCCTTTGGTATTGTTAATAGCAACAATTAGATGTTTGAAAATTAAATAGACTTACCTCATCTACTCTCAAAGGTAGAGGCCGCGATAGGAAAGAGTAAGCTATGGGAGATTGAATGGAATCTGTGATCATAGGTTGAAAGGGACTATTGCCGAAATATAAGAATAACCATCTTATTCATATATTGGGACTGCATTGAATAAATGTAGTACTGTCATAAGATTTATTTTATGGAGAGCTATTTGGAGATGTTGATGCGGTTTCTTATTTTGAGGAGATAACAACTCGTTTATTTTTTCAATATATATTTTTCCTAATAAGAAACGCGTGTGAACATTGTTCCGCGCGTTTTTTGTCTATCTAAAAGCGTGCTGCAATGAATAGAAGATTGGGGTTATGAGTTTTAGAGGAAATAAGGGAGGAATTCAAATGTATTTACACGGCACAAGCCGAATCAATGGGCAAGGACACTTAGAAATTGGAGGGTGCGATACGACGCAGCTAGCAAAACAATACGGAACACCACTTTATGTATACGATGAAGAGTCAATTCGAGGAAAGTGCCGCGCGTTTCATCGTGCTTTTAAAGAAAGTGGTTTCTCTTATCAAGTAGCATATGCAAGCAAGGCGTTCTTGTGCATGGAGATGTGCCGAGTAGCTCGTGAAGAGAATATGTCATTAGATGTTGTTTCTGGAGGAGAATTATATACTGCGCTTCAAGCAGGATTTCCAGCATCGCGCATTCATTTTCACGGCAATAATAAAACAGATGAAGAAATTGTGATGGCTCTTCAGGCGAATATTGGTTGTTTTGTCGTAGATAATTTCTTAGAATTAGAAATTTTGCATGATTTAGCAGTGCAACATGGGAAATTTGTGAACATATTAATTCGTGTAACGCCTGGAGTAGAGGCGCACACACATGAATATATTACAACAGGCCAAGATGATTCGAAATTTGGATTTGGCGTGTCAAATGGTCAAGCGATGCAGGCAATTGAGCTTGCTTTACAAAAATCAAATTATAATGTGTTAGGGATTCATTCACATATCGGATCACAAATATTTGAAACGGCGGGCTTTGTGCGAGCGATTGAAGTTCTTCGCAAATTTTTAGAAGAAGTGAGAGAGCGAACAAACTATGAAGTAAAAGTGCTAAATGTTGGCGGAGGATTTGGAATACGCTACACAGAGTCAGATACACCATTAACTCTTGAGACATATGTGCGAGCTGTAACAAGTGCAGTGAGAGAACAATTTACAGTATGTGAATATCCATTGCCAGAAATATGGATTGAGCCAGGTCGTAGTATTGTAGGTGATGCGGGAACGACAATTTATACAGTCGGATCTGTGAAAGACATTCCTGGTATTCGGAAATATGTATCAGTGGATGGTGGGATGACTGATAATTTAAGACCTGCTTTATATAATGCTCGTTACGAAGCGATGTTAGCGAATCGAGGAAATGATGAGAACGAGGAAGTCGTTTCGATTGCTGGGAAATGCTGTGAGAGTGGAGATATGTTAATTTGGGATATTACTCTACCGAAAGTTGCTTCTGCTGATTTACTAGCAATTTCTTGTACAGGGGCATATGGATACTCGATGGCAAATAATTATAACCGGATTCGTAGACCAGCTGTCGTCTTTGCAAAAGGCGGTACATCACAAATTGTTGTAGAGCGTGAAACATATGAAAATATTATTGGGAACGATCGCATACGTATTAAAGAACTTGTTTAGATGAGGAAAAAGGAGTTGTTCGGATGGGCAATTCCTTTTTTGTAAAATAAAATAATTAAAATATATCGGAAAACTAGGATTGAAAAAAATCAGAATTGTGATAAAATACAAATACAAAGCTTATCAAGAGAAGCGGAGGGAACTGGCCCGGCGAAGCTCGGCAACCTGCTTATAGAAAGCAAGGTGCTAAATCCAGCAAAATGGAGTCCATTTTGAAAGATAAGGTAAAATATATTACCGAACAGTCTTTTCGAAATGGGAAAGATTTTTTTTATGAATAAAAAGGGGGGCTGTTCGCGTGAGTGTACGGGAACATTTTGAGGAAGTATCTGAGAAGATTCAATCGATGCTTGCTGATATGAAATATGGTTCAATTACAATTGTTGTGCAAGATGGAAAAGTCATTCAATTAGAGAAAAGTGAAAAGGTACGTTTAAAGTAAAAAGCGCTGACTAGAAAAACTAGAGGCGGTTTTAACCTATTTTATTAGGTTAAAACCGTCTTTTTGCTTTTACAGGGGGAAAAAACATGTTGACCTATGAAACGTGGAAAGAAAATAGTATTTCATTTTCAGAAGAAGATGAAACGAAAGGCGCGCTATCTGTATTAAGTTGGGCTTATAAAGAGTATAAAGATGAAATTGTATACGCATGTAGCTTCGGAGTGGAAGGGATGGTATTACTGCATCTTATTAACCAAGTAAATCCATCTGCTAAAGTTGTATTTTTAGATACTAACGTACATTTTCAAGAAACGTATGAATTAATTCAAAAAGTGCGGGAACGATTTCCTTCATTGAATATTATAGAAAAACAGCCAGAACTTACACTTGATGAACAAGCCAAATTGCATGGTGACAAGCTATGGGAAAGCAATCCTAATCTCTGTTGTAAGATTAGAAAAATTTTACCTTTAGAAGAATCATTAGCGAATGAAAAAGCGTGGATATCGGGCTTAAGGAGGGAACAATCAGAAACACGTAAGCATACAAAGTTTATAAATCAAGATCATCGTTTTCAATCTGTTAAAGTTTGTCCGCTCATTCATTGGACGTGGAAAGAAGTATGGCGATATGTATACAAACATAGCTTGCCGTATAACCCACTGCATGATATTGGATATCCAAGTATTGGGTGTGAGAAGTGTACGTTACCTGTAGGAGACGGTGGCGATTCGAGAGATGGTAGATGGGCTGGGAAAGTGAAAACTGAATGTGGTCTTCATTATCAATAAGATGAATCTTGAAATAAAACTAAGAGGGGATATAGAAAATGAGTGCAGTAAACGAATTAGTAAACCGTGTAGACGAGACGTACGACGTATCACAAATTGAAAAAGAAATTAAACTAGACAACATTGCGTTAAGTGATTTAGAGCTATTAGCGACAGGGGGATATAGCCCACTTACTGGTTTTTTAGGAAAGAAAGATTATGATTCGGTTGTAGAAACGCTTCGTTTAGATAATGGAAGCGTTTGGAGTATACCAATTACATTACCAGTAACAGAAGAAGTAGCAGAGAGTCTAAAAGTTGGAGAGGAAGTAAAACTTGTTAACGATGGAAATGTATATGGTGTCATTCAAATAGAAGATATTTTTGTGCCTGATAAGGAAAAAGAAGCGTTACTAGTGTATAAAACGACGGATGAGGCTCATCCTGGAGTGAAAAAATTATACGAAAGACCGAACATTTACGTCGGAGGAGCTATTGTTCTTACGAAACGTTTTGAAAATAATCTGTTTCCTTCTTATCATTTAGATCCAATTGAAACGAGAGAAGAATTTAAAAAACGTGGTTGGAAAACAGTAGTTGGATTCCAAACGAGAAATCCGGTACATCGTGCCCATGAATATATTCAAAAATCTGCTCTTGAAATTGTAGATGGTCTCTTTTTAAATCCGCTCGTTGGAGAAACGAAGTCGGACGATATTCCTGCTGATGTAAGGATGGAAAGCTATGAAGTATTACTTCAAAACTATTATCCGAAAGATCGTGTCTTTTTAAGTGTATTTCCTGCAGCGATGCGTTACGCAGGACCGAGGGAAGCGATATTCCATGCATTAGTCAGAAAGAATTTTGGATGTACTCACTTTATCGTCGGGCGTGATCATGCTGGGGTAGGAGATTATTACGGGACTTATGAAGCACAAGAAATTTTTACAAACTTTACAGTGGAAGAGTTAGGGATTACGCCGTTATTTTTTGAACATAGTTTTTACTGCACGAAATGTGAAGCGATGGCTTCGACGAAAACATGCCCGCACGGAAAAGAGGATCATGTCATTTTATCGGGTACGAAAGTAAGAGAATTATTAAGAAACGGCGAGGTTCCGCCAAATACATTTAGTCGTAAAGAAGTAGTAGAAGTACTAATTAAAGGTTTGAAAAAAGAAGTAGTAGCAGAATAGGGAGAGAATGAGATGGATACGAATATTACTTGGCATACAGCATCTGTTTCAAAAGATGAGAGAAGAGTAAAAAATGGGCATCATAGTTTTGTAGTTTGGTTTACTGGTCTATCAGCTTCAGGTAAATCTACAGTAGCGAACGCGGTTGCTCGTAAACTATTTGAAAAGAATATTGGAAACTATGTACTAGATGGAGATAATATACGCCACGGTTTAAATAAAGACTTAGGTTTTTCTGAAAGTGATCGTATGGAAAATATAAGACGGATTGGTGAAGTGGCGAAGCTATTTGTAGACCAAGGTACTGTTGTTCTTACAGCGTTCATTTCACCGTTTCGAGTAGACCGAAAACAAGTTAGGGATCTATTAGTTGTAGATGAATTTATAGAAGTGTTTGTAAAATGTCCAATTGAAGAGTGTGAAAAACGTGATCCAAAAGGGTTATACAAAAAAGCAAGACAAGGTGATATTAAAGAATTTACTGGTGTTGATTCACCGTATGAGGAACCAGAGCAAGCGGAATTAATTGTAGAAACGCATAAGTATTCTATTGAAGAATGTGCAGAACAAATTGTTAAGTACTTACAAGAGCGTAGTTTTATATAGGGGGATTTAAAAATGAGTTATGAAAAAGCATGGGCTAACAATGAAAAATTAAATCAGACTGAGAAAAATAAATTAAAAAAAGATGGATTGGAAATCTTTAATGATATTCCTTACTATGCGGAAAACGGGTTCGAATCTATTCCGAAAGAAGAATGGGACGCCTTTAAATGGGCAGGGTTGTACTTACAAAGACCGAAAGAAGCTGGTTATTTTATGATGCGTGTAAATATTCCTTCAGGGATTATTACGAATGCACAGGCAGAAGTGCTTGCTTCTATCGCTGAGGATTATGGGCGTGACGTAATAGATATTACGACAAGACAAGCGATTCAGTTTCACTGGTTAGAAATCCATCAAATTCCAGATATTTTCAAAAGATTAGCGAGAGTTGGGTTATCTTCAGCTGGGGCGTGTGGTGATATAACGCGTAATATTACAGGGAATCCACTTGCTGGCATAGATGCAAATGAACTGTTTGATACAACTGGTATTGTGAAAGAGGTATATGACTATTTCCAACATAATGAAGAGTTTTCTAACTTGCCACGTAAATTTAAAATGTCTATTAGTTCTAACATTTATAACTCAGCAAACGCAGAGATTAACTGTGTTGCATTTACACCTGCAACGAAAGAAATAGATGGTGAGAAAAAAGTTGGTTTTCATATAAAGGTAGGCGGTGGATTATCAGCTCGTCCGTATTTAGCTGATGAATTAGATGTATTCGTTTTACCAGAAGAAGTGAAGACGGTAGCGATTGCGATTGCTACGATATTCCGTGATTTTGGATACCGCGAAAAACGTCATTTAGCTCGTTTGAAATTTCTTGTTGCTGATTGGGGAGCAGAGAAATTTAAAGAGAAACTAATAGAGTATACAGGTCCTTTACAAAATAAAGGAGAAAGTGCAGTCAAAGGATGGAATGCAGGCTATTTTTATGGTGTTCAGGACCAAAAACAAGAGGGATTGAAATATGTAGGTTTTAATGTACCGGTAGGACGCCTGCATGCGGAAGAACTGTTTGAGATTGCAAGAATTGCTAAACAGTATGGAAATGGACAAATTCGTACATGTAATTCGCAAAACTTCATTATTCCAAATGTCCCCCCGGAGAATGTAACGGGTTTACTAAATGAGCCGTTGTTTGAAGCGATATCAGCAAGTCCGAAATCGTTTATTGGCCATGCGGTTTCTTGTACTGGTATTGAATATTGCAATCTTGCTTTAGTAGAAACGAAAGAAAGATTGCGAAAAATTGCCGAATACTTAGATACACAAATTGCACTCGATGTTCCAGTTCGTATTCATATGGTAGGATGCCCGAATTCATGTGGGCAACGTCAAATTGCTGACATCGGATTACAAGGAGTGAAAATGAAAACGAAGGAAAAAGGAATTGTAGAGGCATTTGAAATATATGTAGGTGGAACATTATTAGATGGCGGTGCTTACAATCAAAAGTTAAAAGGAAAAATAGATGGTGAGGATCTACCTGATGTACTTGCATCATTTATAAGCTACTTTAAAGAAAATAAATTACCAGCTGAAACGTTTTATGATTTTGTAGGCCGTATTGGTGTAGAGACATTACAAATAGCGTTAAATAACGTGCTAGAAGAAGTAATAGCGTCTTAGGAGGGGCAATATGGATTTATATCGATTTGAAGCTGTATTAGTGAATAGTATTGTTCCAATTGTTGTTGTTGCTGAAAGTGAAGAACAGGCATTTAAGATGGCGGAGATTGAGCTTGAAAAACATTTTTTACCGTTACCAGAGGTAAAGGAGATTGCTCTATTTGAAAAAAAGAAGATTCGAAAAAGCGCGGCCTTTGTTATTCATGAGTAAGGAACATTGAAATATGAAGAAATGAAAACTTCCATTCATATATAAGGATGGAAGTTTCACTTTAATAGTAGAAATGAGGAGAGATGATGGGGAAAGTATATATCGTTGGAGCGGGCCCTGGGGATCCAGATTTAATTACTGTAAAAGGGCTGAAATGTATTGAGAAGGCAGATGTTATTTTGTACGACCGTCTCGTAAATAAAGAGTTGCTTTCCTATGCAAAGCCTGGAGCAGATTTAATTTATTGTGGAAAACTACCAAATTATCACACGATGAAGCAAGAGACAATTAACACGTTTCTTATTAAATATGCGAAAAAAGGAAAAGTTGTAACGAGGCTTAAGGGCGGCGATCCATTTGTATTTGGTAGAGGGGGAGAAGAAGCTGAAGCGTTAGCAAAGCAAGGTGTACCATTTGAAATCGTTCCTGGTATTTCAGCTGGAATAGCTGCTCCAGCTTATGCTGGTATTCCAGTGACACATCGTGATGCAAGTGCAAGCTTTGCTATTGTGACGGGGCATAGGAAAGAAGATGCTGAAGAGGAAGTGAAGTGGGAAAGTTTAGCGAAAGGTGTAGAGACTTTAGCTGTATATATGGGGGTTAGCAATTTACCTTACATATGTGAACAACTGATGAAGCACGGAAAAGATAAAAGTACGCCTGCTGCTATTATTGAGCGGGGAACGACATCTATGCAACGCACAGTTGTTGGGACGTTAGGGACAATTGTAGATGTTGCGAAAAAAGAACAAATTCAAAATCCGAGCATGATTGTAATTGGAGAAGTGGTCCGTTTTAGAGAAAAAATCCATTGGTTTGAGAAGCAGACAGAAAGTACGTATCAAGTAAGTGGAGTGTTATAAAATGAAAGCCATCTTATATATATGTCATGGAAGTCGTTTGAAAGCAGCTAAAGAAGAAGCGGTTGCATTTATTACGTCATGCATGAACCGTGTAGAGGCAAGTATTCAAGAAGTTTGTTTTTTGGAGTTAGCAAGTCCGACTATTGATGAAGGGTTCCGTGCATGTGTGGAGCGTGGTGCTACAGAGATTATTGTTATTCCAGTTTTTTTATTAGCGGCAGGGCATGTAAAAAAAGATATCCCGTTTGAATTGGAGAAGTTAAATAATCAATTTTCGAATATTAAAGTAACCTATGGTAATCCGTTTGGTGTATCAGAAACTCTTGTTAAATCGGTGTATAGAGGAAGTGGCATCGAACAGGAAGATAAGAATGAAGTGACGCTACTTCTCGTAGCAAGAGGGAGTAGTGATCCTGAAGTATTAAAAGATATAAACTGGATCGCTTCTTTATTTCAAACGGAAGAGAAAATTAAGAAAGTAGAAGTTTGTTTTTTAGCGGCTGCCAAGCCGAAATTTGAGGAGAAGTTAAAGGAAGTTGTAGAACGAAAAGAAAAGAACATCGTTGTGCTGCCTTACTTGTTATTTACAGGCTTACTTATGAAACATATTGAAAAAGAAGTGCGTCAATATGAGTTGGATGAAATAAAAATAAGTCCGTATTTGGGAAAGAATGAAGCGTTTCAGTATATGTTAGTTCAAAAAACGAAGAAATTATTGAAGGGAGATCAATATGTATCCACTTACAGTGCGAGTTGAGAAGAAACGTGTTGTTGTCATTGGTGGAGGGAAAGTCGCGGGATTTAAAATTATTCCTTTAGTAAAACAAGGTGCGGATACAGTTGTGATAAGTCCAGATTTGGATGCAAATTTAGTGAAACTTGTGGAAGAAAAGAAAATTCGTTGGTATCAAAGGGAGTATGAAAAAAGTGATATTAAAGATGCTTTTTTAGTTGTTGCAGCGAGTAGTGATGCCGTATTAAATGAACAAGTTGCTGAAGATAGCGCAGAGAATCAATTAGTAAATGTTATTACGAACCCGGAAAGTGGAAATGTTCATTTTCCGGCGGCGATACATCGTGGATTACTGAATGTGGCTGTGTCTACTGGAGGAGCGAGTCCGAAACTTGCAAAAAAAATTCGTGATGATATCGCAAATAAATATGATGAGGCGTATGAAGTGTATCTTGATTTTTTATACGAAGTTAGAATAAAAGTGAAAGAATTACCAATAGAGAAAAGACAGAGAAATATATTGTTGCAAGAAGTATTAAAGTCGATATATGTTCAAAGTGAACAAAAAAGAGAGCTTTTTTTACAAGAATTAGAGAGAAAAATGCACGTCGGCTAATGAATGGATTGTGCTTTACAAATATAAAAATATAATTTATAATCACAAGTAACTTCAATAGATGAAATCGATGAGCAAGAAGAGTATGTATATTTGATACGTTCAGAGAGCTGGGGTAAGGTGTGAGCCCGGTACGATAAAATATACAGAATGGGCTTGCGAGAGGTATGTTGAACATTGTAGTAGGCAACCCGGGTTCCGCCGTTAAAAGGATAGAGTATCGGAGTCTTTCCTGTACTTGAACAAGTGGGATTTATCAATCCAATTGAGGTGGTACCACGGTATTAATATTACATATATCGTCCTCTACATGCATATTTGCGTGTAGGGGACTTTTTTATTTTCTAAAGGAGGTGTGCGAGTATGAAATGAAAGTGTATAATTAATAAAAGTTTAAATATTCAGAAAAGGAGAATTTATGATGAAAGAAACACAGCAATGGACGTCGAAAATAGGCTTTGTACTCGCAGCAGCCGGAGCCGCAGTAGGTCTTGGTGCAATATGGAAATTTCCATATGTTGCAGGTAATGGTGGGGGAGGCGCATTCTTCCTTGTATTTTTACTATTAACTTTATTTATAGGTATGCCGCTTCTTTTAGCTGAATTTGTTATTGGACGTAGTACGCAAAAAGAGGCAGTTACAGCGTATAAAGTATTAGTGCCAAATAGCAAGTTATATCCTTGGATTGGTCGTATGGGAGTTGTTACTTGTTTTAGTGTACTATCGTTCTATAGTGTTGTAGGTGGATGGATTTTACTATACTTATACTATAGTGTGACAGGAAGTTTCTGGAATGGTGTTGCTGATTATGGACAATTGTTTGGTGAAACGATTTCAAATCCAGTAAGTGCGATTGGAGCGCAATTTCTCTTTATGCTTTGCACGATTTTCGTCGTAAGTAAAGGAGTAGAAAAAGGGATAGAGAAGGCAAGTAAGTACATGATGCCGCTATTATTTATTTTATTTATTGCAATCATTGTTCGTGCGTTAACACTTGATGGTGCTATGGCTGGGGTAGAGTTCTTCTTAAAACCAGATTTTTCAAAACTGACAGCAGATACGATTTTATATGCGATGGGACAATCTTTCTTCTCACTAACAGTAGGTGCCTCAGTAATGGTCACGTATAGCTCGTATTTAAAGAAAGAAGAACATTTAGCTAAATCAGCAACATCTATTGTAAGCTTAACAATTTTTGTTACTGTACTGGCAGGGTTAGCAATTTTTCCAGCGATTTTCGCATTAGGTGTTAAGCCGACTGAAGGACCAGGACTACTGTTTATCGTCCTTCCAGCAGTATTTGCGAAAATACCATTGGGACAATTTTTCTTCATTATGTTTTTAGTTTTATTCTTCTTTGCAACTTTAACATCTGCGATTTCCATGCTTGAAATTGTAGTAGCATCTGTTGCGAAAGGCAATGAGAAAAAGCGTCCATCAGCATCATTATTAATTGGTATTCTTATTTTTGCAGTTGGAATTCCATCAGCTTTATCGTTTGGCATTATGAGTGATGTGAAAATATTCGGGAAAACATTCTTTGACTTAGTCGACTTCTCGGTAAGTAACGTATTGTTGCCGCTAGGAGTACTAGCTATTTCATTGTTTGTACCAAATAAAATGAGTAAAGATTTATTAATGAAAGAATTAGAAGTTACGGAAACGAAAGGGAAAACATTATTTAATATTTGGTTCTTCTTGCTTCGTTATGTTATTCCGGTAACTGTAATTATTGTATTTTTAAATGCGATAGGCGTATTTAAAATGTTTGCATAATAAAAAGACGGAGATTTCTCCGTCTTTTTATTATGTTGTAGGTGTATTTAATAAACGATTATATGCTTTATAGGCTGTTATGACTGCGAGAAATGAACCGATTAAAAATAACGTGGAGCCGCCAAATGTAAATAGCCGGCCGATGTAAGTTTCTCTAGCTTCTTCTATTTCTTGTAGTAATTGTGTATTCATAGTTGATCACCCCGTAAACTATAGGCATTTAGTTATAGTCTATGTGGAAAGCCTATATTGTGTGAAGTGTAAATAAAAAACTCGGTATGCACCGAGTTTTTTATAATCCGATATAAGGAGATGGATCAACTGCGTTTGTCTTGCCGACATTCCATTCTCCAAGGTGAAGTTCAAAGTGTAAATGTTGTCCGTAGGATTGACCAGTGTTCCCCATAAATCCAAGTTGAGTGCCTTGTTTTACAGTTTGTCCATTTGATACAGAACGGCTACTCATATGAGCATATACTGTCGTATATGTTTTTCCGTTTATACGGTGGGATAAGTACACAACGTTTCCGTAACTAGATGATAATTCCGAGCGAATAACAACACCATCTGCAGCAGCGATAATTGGAACGGTTCCTGAAGCTGCGATATCGATTCCTTTATGATTATCTATAGAGCGCACGCCAAATCCAGAAGTTTTTGATCCAGCTGCTGGCTTAATAAATCCGCCAATATTTGTATCGTGTGGTGTTGGAGCTGCTTGAGTTGTTTGAGCAGATGTAGCAGCTTGTTTACGAGCTTCTTCTGCCTTACGGGCTTCTTCAGCTTTACGAGCCTCTTCGGCACGTTTTTCTTCTTCAATTGCTTTTTGAACAGCTTGACGCTGATTTTCTAAAATACCTTTAGATTCTTCTAATCCTTCAATCTCTGAATCTACTTTTGCTACTTTCGTATGTAGATCGCTAATAAAGGTTTGCTGTTGTTGCTGATTTGTTTGCAACTCTTGTTGTTTTTGAACTAATTTCTGTTCAGCTTCTTTTAATTCTTGCTCTTTTTTCTCGACAGCCTCTTTTTCTTTCGTCACAGCATTTTGGTCAGTTGTTTGTTTTTTCACAATATCAGTATCATTGTTTAAAATTAAACTGACAGAGTACATATTATCAACAAGATCAGCAATGTTTGTAGAATTTGTTAATACCTCTGTAATGATATTTGTACGAGGTTTCTCTTGCATTGATTGTAAACGTTGCTTAATAACTTCCTGACGTGTATCTATGTTTGTTTGTAATTGTTCTATATGTTTCTTTTTCTCAGTAATTACTTGTTGTGTTTTACTAATTTCTTTTTTTGTATCGTTTAATTCAGCTTCGTTTTTATTAATAGAAGTAGTTAAATCGTCGATTTTCTTTTGTAATTCTTGAATTTCCTTTTCTATTTGTTCTTTCTCGGCTGATTTATTTTGCAAGTCACTTTGTTTGCCTTCTAATTCAGATTGAATATTAGATAATTTATCTTGATTCGTTTCAGCGTATGCGGGTGAAAGTAACGGGGAAGTAAAAATCGTTCCTGCTGCTAAAACACTAAACGCTGCAAATTTCTTTTTCATGGTTGTCTAGCTCCTTTCCCTATGAATGTTATATATCATAAGAAGAAGAGTGTCTATCGTTGTAATCATAATGTAAAGAAAATTTTATAAAATTGCTAAGTTTTGTCGGAATTTATCACCTTTCAACGATAAATTTCATGTTAGATGTATTTTTAAGTTGTTTTTTGTAAAATTAAGGAAAAGTTAGATTTGTTTTATATAGTGAAATATTAGATGGAAACCCAATAAAACACTAGTAAGGAATCGTTCTCATGTGAGGTTTTCTGACATGGGTTTTGTTTTTGTCAAGAAAATTATTTGTGTTCGGGCAAAGTTATTTTGTTGTCAGATTTTAAATTTTGATTTATGATTTTTAACAGGGACAAAATGTAGTGAATTGTCGAATAATATGTAATACTCTTAATTTCAAGTTTTAAAGATAAAGAATGAGAGGTAGAGTGACACATCGAAGAGGGGGTTACAAAAAATATGAAAAGAATAGGACTTGCATGGCAAATTTTAATAGGACTTGCGCTTGGTATTGCAGTTGGGGCGATTTTCTTTGGCAATCCGGCAGTGGTGAGTTACTTACAACCAATTGGTGATATTTTCATCCGATTAATTAAAATGATCGTTGTACCGATTGTTGTAGCAAGTATTGTTGTTGGGGTAGCTGGTGTTGGCGATATTAAAAAATTAGGCCGACTAGGCGGAAAAACAATTATTTACTTTGAAATTATTACAACACTTGCAATTATTGTCGGTTTATTAATTGCGAATATTTTCCAACCAGGAAAAGGCGTAAATATGGAGCAGTTAACAAAGACAGACATTTCGAAATATACACATACGACAGAGCAAGTACAAAGTCATTCATTTGCAGATACATTTGTAAATATTGTTCCAACGAACATTATGAAGTCATTAGCTGACGGAGATATGCTTGCTATTATCTTCTTCTCTGTATTATTTGGTTTAGGGGTAGCAGCAATTGGTGAAAGAGGAAGACCGGTTCTTCAATTTTTCCAAGGTGTAGCTGATGCAATGTTTTACGTAACAAACCAAGTTATGAAATTTGCACCATTTGGTGTATTCGCACTAATTGGTGTTACAGTTTCTACATTTGGTCTTGCTTCATTAATTCCATTAGGGAAATTACTAATTGTAGTATACGGAGCAATGATTTTCTTCGTTGTAGTTGTCTTAGGACTTACAGCGAAAATATTTGGAATTAATATTTTCCAATTCTTTAAAATTTTAAAAGACGAACTGATCTTAGCGTATTCAACAGCAAGTTCAGAAACAGTTTTACCAAAAATTATGGAGAAAATGGAAAAGTTCGGTTGTCCGAAAGCAATTACATCTTTCGTTATTCCGACAGGTTATTCATTTAACTTAGATGGATCAACTTTATATCAAGCAATTGCAGCTCTTTTCTTAGCACAAATGTACGGTATTGATTTATCTATTACACAACAAATTACATTATTACTTGTATTGATGGTTACATCAAAAGGTATTGCGGGTGTACCGGGCGTATCATTCGTTGTATTATTAGCGACACTTGGTACAGTAGGTATTCCAGCTGAAGGTTTAGCCTTCATCGCCGGTATTGACCGTATTTTAGATATGGCTCGTACAGCAGTTAACGTTGTAGGTAACTCTTTAGCAGCTGTAGTTATGTCTAAGTGGGAAGGTCAATATGACGCTGAAAAAGGACAAGCTTATTTAGAAGAAATTTCTAATAAGCAAGCAGCTTAATTATAATTTGAACTAGCTCTCACATAATATGTGGGGGCTTTTCTATATAGAAGGGGAGCGGACGTAATGAAACGTAAATATGGTGACGGTTCGTCGTGGAAGCGACTAATAGAGAAAGATTATACAGTTAAGCAAATAGAAGAGGGAATGCTAGGAATACTGGAAATAAAAAAAGTGAGAGAACCTAGTTGTAAAGAATATGATGGTGAAGAACTTTGTATTGCAGGGAATCAGTATACGTGGATTCAATATTTCATAAACGGGGAAAACTTTGCGATTACAGCTATGTTAGATGATCAAAAAAATTTAGTGCAATATTATATCGATGTGACGAAAAAATATGAAATCGATGACCGTGGTTTACCGTATTTTGATGATTTATATTTAGATGTAGTATTATTACCGAACGGTAAGATGTATGTATTGGACGAAGATGAGCTAGAGGATGCTTATAAAAGTGGTGATGTTACAAAAGAAGAGTATGAGTTAGCTTGGTACACTACGAAGTGGATAATAGCAACAATAAAAAATAATGAATTTTATTGGATTTCAGTATTGGAAGAAGAAATCAAAAAGTTAAAATGATTATTGTATTCGAATTTTTGCATAATTACCAAAAAAATCTATACAAAAAATAATTGACTTTTGTTTTGTAAGCGAGTAAAGTTAGGGAAGAAATTATTATTAAAAAATAAATATGAAACCTTCTTATAAAGAGAGGCGGAGGGACTGGCCCTACGATGCCTCGGCAGCGGACTCGATTTCAGAGTGCTGTGCCAAATCCAGCAAGCTTGTGCTTGAAAGATGAGAAGAGCGTTTCTTATAGATGTATAAGACCTCTTCTCATTGGAAGAGGTCTTTTGTTATTCATTAGAAAAAGGTTGAAACTAGGGAGAGATGCTACTTTGAAAGAAACGAGAGGAAATGGTTTAGCTCTATTACCACTTGGGATATTTTTGGCACTATTTATTGGTTCTGGAATTATTACAGGTGATTTCTATAAATTGCCGATACTTGTAGCAATTTCAATTGCTGTAGGAGTCGCTTTAGCAATGAATCGTAAAGAAAGTTTTAATGTGAAAGTAGAAAGATTTGCTAAAGGTGCAGGGAATCCAGATATTATAATTATGGTTCTGATTTTTGTACTTGCGGGAGCATTTTCTGAAACAGCAAAAGGGATGGGCGGCGTTGATTCTACAGTTAACTTAGCGTTATCCATTTTACCGCAAGGATTTATCGTAGCTGGAATTTTTGTTATAGGGGCATTTATTTCATTAGCGATGGGAACTTCAATGGGAACAATTGCTGCATTAGCACCAATTGCTGTAGGTATTAGTGGGCAAACTGATATCTCAATTGCACTTGCGATGGCGACAGTTGTTGGCGGAGCGATGTTTGGTGATAATTTATCATTTATTTCAGATACAACAATCGCCGCTGTACGTTCACAAGGAACAGAAATGAAAGATAAGTTTAAAACGAACTTTTTAATTGTATTACCAGCGGCTATTATTACAATTGTACTATTAGTAATCGTTACTTTAGGAAGCGATACGCAGATTAAAGCGCATAGTTTTGACTGGATAAAGATTTTACCGTATGCCGGAGTACTTATTACAGCGCTACTTGGTTGGAATGTACTTATTGTGTTAACTGGTGGAACTGTATTATCAGGTGTTATCGGTCTTTTAGATGGAAGTTACACGTTAGAGAGCTTCTTTAAAAGTGTAACGACTGGAATGGGCGGTATGATGGAGTTAGTATTACTTGCTATTTTAATTGGCGGCATGGTTGAATTGATTCAATACAATGGTGGTATTCAATATTTAATGAACCTTTTAACGCGTAACATTCGTTCAAAAAAAGGAGCAGAGTTCGGTATTGCTGGCTTAGTGAGTATGACGAATATGTGTACAGCGAATAATACGATTTCTATTATCTTTACAGGTCCGCTTGCAAAAAACATTGCAGATCAATATGAAATTGATCCTCGTAAATCAGCGAGTGTATTAGATCTTTTCTCATGTTGTGTGCAAGGATTAATTCCGTATGGTGGGCAAATGTTAACGGCAGCAGGATTTGCAGCATTATCTCCGATTGAATTGTTACCATATGCATTCTATCCAATCTTAGTTGGAGTATGTGGGATCATTTCTATATTAATTGGTTTCCCGAGGTTTTCTAAAGTGGCGGGAAAGAAAGAGTATCATAAAACAGCATAATGAAAAATGAAATTTATTAATAGTAAGGAAAGCCGTACAGAGAATATTCTCTGTACGGCTTTTTATGTGCGATAAAAGAGGGTATTATCCCATGCTACCGTATGTTTTTACGAAAGGCTGAATGCAACTCGGTCTTAAGTCTGAGTTAAAAACGGTTCTTAAGCTCGTTATGGAAAAAAGAAAAAATAGTTAAGATAAGAGTATCAAATCGAAGGGAGGCAAGCACAAGATGAAACAATTTCTAGCGTTTATCGCGGCCGGTATTTTGGCTTTAATTGCTCTTGGTAGTCTTGCTGGTATTGTAGGATTCGCAATTGGAGCAGGAGTTGTGTACTGGAGCTATAAATCATTTGTGCGAGCTAAATCATTTTTTGGAAAGTTAGCTTGGGGTATTGTTGGTTTAATCGGTTTATCCATTGCACTTTCACACTCCCCAGCATTAATCGGTATCGCAGCATTAGTAGTTTTGTACTACGGATATCGTGAGTGGAAAAAAGAAAAAGATGTAGTTGTTGATTCTGCTCCAGAAAGTTCTAAACCATATAGCAACTTTGAAGATGAGTGGAACAAGTTAATGAAAAACTAATATAAATCAAATCAAATTATAAAGTAGAAGAGAGGAAGATTATAATGAAACAATCTTTATTCGGACGTGTACGCGATGCAATTTTAGCAGATTTTCATAATGTATTAGATGAGAAAGAAAGAAAAAATCCAATTGCGATGTTAAACCAATATTTACGTGATAGTGAGCGTGAAACAACAAAAATTGAGAAGTTAATTCAGCGTCATAAAACATTAAAATCTAATTTTGCTCGTGAGCTTGAGCAAGCACGTTATTTCGTTAATAAAAGATCAAATCAGGCTATCATTGCTCAAGAAGCAGGCGAATTACAATTGCACGAACGTGCGTTAGAAGAGGTAGCTTATTATGAAGGGCAAGTAACTCGATTAGAAGAAATGTATGCAGGTGTTGTAGAGCAAATCGATGAGTTAGAGCGTCGTCTTTCTGAAATGAAAAATAAATTAAAAGAAATGCACGCAAAGCGTATGGAATTAATGGCACGTGAAAATATGGCACATGCAAATCGCCGTATGAATACTGCGATGCATAAAATGGATGAAAATAATCCGTTCTTACGCTTTGAAGAAATTGAAGATCACATTCGTGACTTAGAAACTCGTATGAATGAGGAGCATGAGCGTGATACATTTGATATGAAAATTGCAAAGCTTGAGCGTGAAATGAAAGAAAAAAATGATGTATCGTTAACGAAAGAGTTAACAAAATAATAGTAGTATATTATAAAACAGGCTTATGATATAGTGATAGGAGAAAAGGTGTTGGAAAGCAATGCCTTTTCTTCTATGTATATGTGACAAGAAGGGGGGAGCTGAAATGAAGAAGCATTTTTCAAAAACACAATTAATGGGGATGCTCCTCATCATATTTGGATTCGGTCTTTTTCTTGATATGATACTTGGACATTTTGAACCAGGTGGTCTCATTTTTGCATTTATTATGCTTATGTTTGGAAGGCATTATCGTAAAAAGAATCGTTATGTACGGGGAAACGTATTTTTATTTGTTGGTGGTATCGTATTTTTATTCTTCTTATTTTCATCAGCAGCATTTGTTCTTGTCGTATTTGCTTGTTTAGCTTTAATTGGTTATCAACTGATTCAACAAGGACATCAGCAAAAAGCAATGAAGGTCGAAATTAAAGAAAAAGGGATTATAGACGAAGAGAAGCAAATATATCGTACAGAACCATATTTAAAAAATATGTTTGTAGGTAATGTACGAATGATGGATCATATTTATGAACTTGAGGATATTAATGTTCAATATGGTGCTTGTGATATGGAAATAGATTTAACAACTGCCATGATTCCAGAAGGGGAGACGGTAATTGTTATTCGGGGCATCGTTGGTAATATTCGTTTATATGTGCCATATGATATTGAACTGTCTTTAAATCATTCTGTTATTGTCGGACGTGTACTCCTGCCAGGGCATGAAGAGACAGGGTTTAATCGCAATGTTACATTTAGAACAGAGCAATATAAAGAGGCACCTCGTCGTATTAAAATTATTTCTTCGCTTGTCGTAGGCGATACAGAAGTGAGGAAAGTATAATGAAAAAACAAAAAAATATTTCGTGGATGTATATTCGTTATTCTATGTTATCCTCTGTTAGTATCGCACTCATTTGTACAATTGTATATGTATGGAAAAGCGAGCAACAAGTGTATGATTTATTATGGAAGGAATCCATCGCTTCTGTTCCAATTGGCTTGTTTATTATGACTACAAGTTTACTTATCGGGGGAATTGTAGGATATGCAATCGGTTACTATATAGAGCAGCGCATACAAGGATTAAATACGTTTCTATTTGAAGTAGAACGAGGGAATTTTCCGAGTGATGTTTCGTTTACTGCAGATGATGAATTTCATGAAGTGGAACGAAAAGTAATCGTTCTGGCTCGTCGATTAGAGGAGCAAGCTGGACTCTTTCAAAAAGTAACGAATGAACGAGCTCATTGGAATGAAGAGATGAGACAAGAAGCGATTTCCCAAGAAAGGCATCGTTTGGCGAGGGAGCTGCATGATTCTGTAAGTCAGCAGCTTTTTGCAATGTCGATGATGATGTCGGCTATTAATGAACAATTAGTTGAATTTCCAGAAACGACGAAAAAGCAGCTGCAACTCGTTGAAAATATGGTTGTAAATGCACAATCAGAAATGAGAGCATTGCTTCTTCATTTACGCCCAGTGCAGTTAGAAGGTAAGAAACTAACAGAGGGTATAGAAGAATTATTAACAGAACTGTCTAGAAAGCAACATATGAAAATTGAATGGCTAATTGAACCAATTCAATTAAAAAAAGGTGTAGAAGATCACTTATTCCGTATTGTACAAGAAGCACTGTCTAATACTTTACGGCATGCGAAGGCAAAGAAAACAGAAGTACGTCTACGCAAAATTGAGCAATATGCAATATTGAAAATTATTGATGATGGTGTAGGTTTTAAAGTTGGGGTTAATAAGGCCGGTTCATACGGTTTAAGATCAATGCAAGAACGGGTTCATGAAATTGGTGGTACATTAAAAGTGCTTAGTTTTCCAAATAAAGGTACACAAATAGAAGTGAAAGTACCGATGATGATTGAGAGAGGGGGAGAGTCATGATAAAAGTATTATTAGTGGATGATCATGAAATGGTTCGAATGGGTGTATCAGCATATTTATCGACGCAGCCAGATATTGAAGTAGTTGGAGAAGCTGAAAATGGAAGAAAAGGTTCAGAGTTAGCACTGCAATTAAGACCAGATATTATTTTGATGGACCTTGTCATGGACGAGATGGATGGGGTTGAAGCAACACGTGCCATTATTCAGGAATGGCCAGAAGCGAAAATTGTAGTTGTAACGAGCTTTTTAGATGATGAGAAATTGTATCCTGTTATTGAAGCCGGAGCGACAAGTTATTTATTAAAAACATCAAGAGCGAGTGATATAGCAGACGCTGTAAGAGCTACTTATGATGGAGAAACGGTTTTAGAGCCAAAAGTTACTGGTAAAATGATGTCTCGTATGCGTCAGAAGAAGGAACAACCTTTGCATGAGGAGTTAACAGAAAGAGAGTCTGAAATTTTGTTATTAATTGCAGAAGGAAAAAGTAATCAAGAGATTGCGGATGAGTTATTTATTGCACTTAAAACGGTAAAGACACATGTAAGTAATATATTAAATAAATTAAATGTAAGCGACCGGACACAGGCGGTTATTTATGCGTTCAGACATCAATTGACGAAATGATACAGTGAAACTATAATCAGTGGGGCTATCCCACTGATTATAGTTTTCATCAAATCTTTTTATTGACGTTAATAAATGTAAGCGTTATCATTAAGTTGTTAACAGTACATACAAAGGGGAGAATGTATATGTTAGTTCAAACGATATTCGGAATGGATAAATCTAAAAAATTAGGGGATTATGTGAACGCGTTACAAGCGCTTTGTGAACAATATAATGTGGAAACAGATAAAATTACAATTATTGAGGCGACAGAAGAGCACTATTTATTTTTAGTAAAGCAAGAAGATTGCTATGATGTTGTCAAAGTAGAGACAGTGGATACAAATATCGACTATTATACGAAAGCATATAAAATAAGCAGTTTTAATCATACTGCTTATCAAATGTAAAAAAACTCCCTTTCGGGAGTTTTTTTAGGATGCTTTTACTTCGTGAGATTCGGTTAGTAAGGGAACTTTTTTCGCGCCGCTTAACTTAGCGACTGTAAGGCCGATAAGAGCTCCGGCTAATGCTGGTACTAGCCAGCCGATTCCTTCATTATATAAAGGGATAAATTCAAAATAAGGTGTGATAAATGAAACTGAAATACCACCTTGTTTTAATCCATCAAATACGCTCACTACAGCTGCTCCGAGAAAAGCACCTACATAAACAGAGCGATAGCCGCCGAAGTATTTATGCAGTAACGATAGTAGAACGAGTACAATTGCAATTGGATATACAACAAGTAGAATTGGAACAGAGATGGAAATAATTTTTGTTAAACCTAAGTTGGCAACTAATAATCCTAATACACAAATGATACTTGCGAAAGTTTTGTATGAAAATTGAGTCAATAATGTTGAGAAATATTGACTACATGCAGATACAAGTCCGACACATGTCGTTAAGCAAGCGAGTGTAACGATCAGAGATAATAGAAGCAAACCGTATGAACCGAATAATTGTTGCACGATAACAGTAAGTAATTGTCCGCCATTTTTTGCATATCCGAGCGAGACGCTAGTTGTACCAAGCCAGCCGAGTGCACCGTATACAAGTACGAGTCCAGTAGCGGCAATAAGTCCTGCCTTTGCTGTGGCGATGGCAATGGATTTACGATCATTCACACCTTTAGAGCGAATGGCATTTACAACGATAATTCCAAATGCAAGAGCAGAAATGGTATCCATCGTTAAGTATCCCTCCATAAAGCCTTTGAAGATTGGAGAGGTTTGATACTCTTGCATTGCTGGTCCTGATTGCCCAAGTGGTGTAAATACACTTTTAACAAACAATAAGAAAATAGAGAGTAATAAAATAGGTGTTAATATATTTCCAATGCGATCGACAAGTTTAGATGGATTTAAACTAAGCCAAAATACGATAGCAAAGAAGATGACCGTGTATAAAAATAGTGCTAGATTACTAGAGCGAATTGTTTCTGGTAAGAAAGAACTAACACCCATTTCATAAGCGACATTTGCAACACGTGGGATGCCCATGGATGGACCGATGGCAATGTATACAACTACCGTAAATAATATTCCGAATAATGGATGGACATGGCTTGCAAGTTGCTGCATTCCATTTCCTGATAGAGAAATTGCGATAACAGTTAGTAGTGGTAAGCCAACTCCTGTTAGTAAAAATCCAATCATTGCCGGCCAAAAGTTTTCACCTGCGTTTTGCCCAAGCATGGGAGGGAAAATTAAATTACCTGCCCCAAAAAATAAAGAAAATAGCATAAGACCCGTGAAAAAAATATGTTTTTTTGATACAGTGTTCATTGTTTTGCCTCCTTTTTTCATTCATTTGTAAGAACACAAAAAACTCGTCCCTAAAGAAAGGGACGAGTTATATTTACCCGCGATACCACCCTAATTTATACATGTAGAAATTAATCTATATGTATACGGCTCTGCAACGTACAACATGATACGTGTTCCTTGTAACGGGGGACAGCCGGTAAGAACTTACTGTAACATTCGGTTCTACTTCTCGGAGATGATTTTCGGTTACGCACTGAACGTTGGCTTTCAGCAACTCGCCAACTCTCTGGGGGACAGTCCTATAACTTACTCGTTCTCGTCAATGAATTTTTATTCAAGTATTCTGACAGTATTGTTGCATGTTTTCTTTTGAAAGTCAATATGTTTTTTGAAATATATATTCATATACGGGAATATCGAAAGTGATATTCGTTGTTGTAAAGGGAATAATGAATTGTAAAACGGGAGTAAAAATTTGCGGAGAATTGTAAAATTTATGGAGAAAGTTGATATTTATAGGAGTAAAGAAGGGATTGTTTGAATTTACAGAGAATAATACAACAATCCACTTGCTGGAAAGAACAAACCAAAAGAGGTGACTGAAATGCTTGCGATGGGAGTATTATTTGGCATTATTGCTATAATTGGTTTTATGTGGTTATATTATTCGCGTTCGTTTAAACAAGCAGAAGTTTTACTCTTTCAAAAAGGTAGTTTGTTGACAAATCAGTCTAGATATTTAGTATGTCCGAAGTGTGGAAGTGCACAGGCCAGAAGTGGAGGCTATCAAGAGTGTTGCAAAATTAGATTATGAAAGAAGGGAGCCTCACATTATTTTGTGAGGCTTCCTTCCTTACAATTTCATGGCGCTCCAAATTGTCCACCGATCTCTTTCGATAATAGGAGAGGTGTTTTGTAATGCAGTTTGGACCTGTTGTAGAAGTTGAGAAAGTTCATAATCTGTTAATTCGTATAGAATGGATCGACCTGTTCGAGGTGATAAATCTTGTAGCAATGCTTCTACAGAATCATGTATTTTTCTTACTTCCCATTGTGTTTGTGTAGGAAGTACATGAAGAGAATGTTTTTGTAATTCTGTCTGTATAGTGTTGGTTTTTGGGCGTCTTTTTGCCTCTATTTCGATAAGTTTTGGAAATATAGAGAAAAAATATCCACGAATGTGTTCGGGACTTCCTGGAATTGTACAATCTTCAATCGTTCGATCTTGTAAAATAAGTACACCGTTTTTATTTAATATACGAGAAGCTTCACGTAAAAATGTAGGAATATCTTGTAAGTGATGAATAACTGCACGCGAAATAACTATGTCGAATGTTTCATTGGGAAATGGGATATTATGTGCATCACCGTGGATGAACGAAATGTTTGGAAAGTTGTTACAATTTTCTTTTGCAGCTTGTAATATTTCTTTTGAAAAATCAAGACCCACAACATTTTTTGCTCCCATAAGAGCGAGTTCTTTCGTATAAATTCCGCCACCACAGCCAATATCAATTATTTGCTTGTTTTGTATGTCTGTAATGTTTTTTACCATTTCAGCCCAAGAAATATGAGCGTTTCTTGTTGCATATGTGTACTTATTATTTTCATCATGAAAATTAATGGACATGATAAAGACCTCCTTTCAATGATTAGTATAGCGTATTTAATAGGATGTCACGTTTTTGTTTTATGTATGAAGATTATAAGGATTTCTTATCGTAAAAGGAGGATTAATTTGAAAGGGAAATATGTATTGGTGTTGTTGTTTGTTATGTTACTAGCAGCTTGTGGTCAAGCTGAGCAAAAAAAAGAAACAAAAAAAGTGGAAGAGACGGTGAATGAAGTGAAAGAAACAATAGGGGTAACCGTTATACAAAAAAAACATAAAGAGAAAAAGTTACAGGAATCAGAAGCGAAGGTAGTAATAGACATTATGGATAAAGCTGAGAAACAAGAAATAACAGGTAGCTTCGGTGAACCTGAATATGAAATACAAATTAGTAGAGATGGAAAAAAAGAAACATATTATGCATGGTTAAGAGGAGAAGACAGACGGGGCTGGGTACAACATAAGAAGGCTATGTATATGCTAAACAAAAAAGATACGGAAAAGCTTTTGGCTATATTTCCAAATGTATCAGAACAAAAAGAAGATGAGATACAGGTAGGTCCTTTAACGGAAGTAACAAAAAAAGATTTGCAGATTACCGCGTTTCATATTAAAGCAGGCGATCAAAAAGTGAATTATACGGTACGGTATACGATTTCACAATCATTATACAATAAGTTAGAGAAGGAACAAAAATATTATTTGCAAGTCATTTTCCCAGAAAAAGTTCAGAAATTAATTGGAGAAAAAGAGAGTGAAATGATTTCAGGTGAAAAGGTAAAGGAAGGATATAAACAGTATGAATTGCATGCTACTGTTCCGATAAAAGGTGCTTCAGAATCACAATTAAAGTCATTAGAAACGTATTATGAAAATTATGATTTGAAAATATTAAATAGTAAAAAAGAAAAAATAGGTGTTTTTCAAAATATTATTCAAATTGTTAAAGAGTATGGTGAAAAAATGAATTTACAAAGATAAAGTGAAACTTTAATTGGTAGGGGTTCTATCTCCGCTAAGTATTCCCTGACGGATCGGAATGAATGTAAATTCTGACCTTTCCTAGGAAATGATAATAGAGAGGGGAAAACACCCCTCTCTATTATTTTGCTTTTGCAGATGGCTCATTCATTGATTTTCGTGTAATAAGAAAAGAAATCATAAGAGCAGAAAGGATGATAAGAGCAATAAATACGTAATTTGGCAACAAATCTAATAATAATACGTAGCTAACGGTATAAAAAATAAGAGTTGAAGCTAAAAACGATAGAGCGCCTATTATGAGAGATTGTAAATTCATTTGTATACACCTCCTTTTATTTATATTTTTGGCTAAAAATGGATTATATAAACATTATTTCTAACATTAGAAAAAAATATGTCATAATAGAGAAAAGAACAAGTTTTGATGAATGAATATGATTCATTAATGAGAGATAAAGGAGAGGAATATGAAAAATAATAAAAAAGGATTATGGGGAATTATTGTTGCAATAGGGCTATTTTTACTTTCTAAGTTAAAGTGGGTATTTGCAATTTTCAAATTAGCAAAGTTTTCAACGGTATTTAGTATGTTTTTATCACTTGGTGCATACGCGGTTATATATGGTTGGAAATTTGGGGTAGCACTCATTTATTTGTTGTTTATTCATGAGATGGGCCATTTATGGGCTGCGAAAAGAAAAGGTATACCAACATCCCCAGCAATATTTATTCCATTTATGGGTGCTCTTATTGGGATGAAAGAGATGCCGAAAAATGCAAAAGATGAAGCGTATATTGCCTATATGGGACCTCTTTTCGGATTACTTTCATTTTTACCGGCTATTCCACTTTATATGATAACGAAAGAGCCGTTTTGGGCGCTCATTATTTTACTTGGAAGTATGATTAATTTCTTTAATTTAATTCCGGTTTCTCCGTTAGACGGGGGACGGATTATTTCAGTTGTAAGTACGAAAATTTGGGGAGCGGGGCTTGTTTTACTACTTGGCTATTCAATTTATTTTAAAAGTATTTTGGGAGGATTTATTTTTATTATCGGCTGTATGGAATTGTATAGAGTAATAAAGAGAGATGAGCCAATTAAGGAATTAGGATATAGAATTGATGGAATGAAAGAATATGTTGCAAGGCTTGAAGAAGAGTTAAAAGAAACTGGTGCAGTGCATCGAAATATATATATGATGCAACATGAAATAAATGTATTAAGGCAAAAAGAAAGAGAGAAAGAATTAAAAACAGGAGAACTTCAAAAGATTGAAGTGTTAGAGTATCTGTTACCAAAGTTTGAGCCACTGGATTACGTCCCATATGAAGATGAAAAAGAAATACATACAATTCATATACGAGAAGCATTTGAAATGTCAGAAAGAAAATTACAGGAATGGGATGTGGAAAAGAGACAACAGGAAAACTATTATAAAGTGGATATGAAAACGAAATGGACGGTATTTGCTTGTTATATCGGATTAATGGCTATAATTGGTTACACAGCTTATGAAGGATATATTGTTTTACAAGAACATTTGCCAACGAGAAATGTATAGAAAAATACAGTCTAAATAATAAGCGAGCTAGCAATCTAGTTGGCTTATTTTCTTTTGTAAGTGCAATGTTCATATATTTTTCACAAAAACACCGTGTTAATAGTGATTAAAATCACAATCCGTATTATACAATTCAGTTAAACTAAAAACAGTTAAGGAAATAGAGGAGTGGATACAATGTTAAGTGCAAAAACAATTGAAATCGTAAAGTCAACAGTACCATTACTACAAGAAAAAGGCGTTGAAATTACAACGAGATTTTATGAAATTTTATTTTCTGAATATCCGGAGTTATTGAATATTTTCAACCATACAAATCAGAAAAAGGGAAGACAACAACAAGCGTTAGCGAATGCTGTTTATGCAGCTGCAACGTACATTGATAATTTAGAAGTTATTATTCCAGTTGTAAAACAAATTGGTCATAAGCATAGAAGTTTAGGTATTAAAGCTGAGCATTATCCGATTGTAGGCACATGTTTATTACGTGCAATTAAAGAGGTAGCAGGTGCACCTGATGAAGTTTTAAATGCATGGGGAGAAGCTTATGGTGTTATTGCTGATGCATTTATTAGCATTGAAGCCGAGATGTATGAAGAAGCGGCACATAAAGAAGGTGGATGGAAAGATTTCCGTAACTTTGTAGTTGTTAAAAAAGTGAAGGAAAGCGACGTAATTACATCATTTTGTTTAAAACCTGAAGATGGCGGGAAAGTTTCTTCATTCATTCCGGGACAATATGTAACGGTTCAAATAAATATCGAAGGTGAAACATATACACATAATCGTCAATATAGCTTATCAGATGCTCCTGGAAAAGAATATTATCGTATTAGTGTCAAGAAAGAAAAAGGTGTAGATACACCGGACGGTAAAGTATCTAATTATTTACATGATCATGTAAAAGAAGGCGATATGTTACCAGTAAGTGCTCCAGCAGGAGATTTCGTATTAAATATGGATTCAACTTTACCAGTTGTCCTAATTAGTGGTGGAGTAGGTATTACACCAATGATGAGTATGCTAAATACGTTAATTGAACAAGATTCAAAACGTAATGTATGTTTTGTTCATGCAGCGCTAAATAGTAATACACATGCAATGAAAGAACATGTTGAGGCAGTAGATAATGAATACGAACAAGTTAAAGCATATACTTGTTATTCGGCACCGACTGAGAAAGATTTGGAAATGAAGAATTTTGATAAAGAAGGTTTCGTTGAAGCTGAATGGTTACAAACTATTATTCCGACAACTGAAGCAGAATTTTATTTCTGTGGTCCTGTACCATTTATGAAGCATATAAATGCTGCACTAACTGATTTAGGTGTGAAACAAGAGCATATTCATTATGAATTTTTCGGTCCAGCAGCAAGCTTACAATAGATTGAGTTTTAATAAGCAAAAAAACGAGGTGTTATTTTACCTCGTTTTTTATTTGTTCTCGTAATAGTCGGTTTACCGTTTCGCGGCGTATACCAATTAGTTGACCAATTTCAGTTTGCGTTAATATTTCATATATAGGAATGTCGCCTAAATATAGTGTGAACCATTCTTGTAAGCGATGAAGACGTTCTTTTGGAGAGACGGTTGTCAATTGATCGATACGCTGCTGCATCATTCTTAATTTTGATTGTAATTGCATGGCGATATTTGCATATGATGCAGGATTTGCTTGAAGTTGATCATACCACTCCTTACTAAGTATAGGTTCAACTTCTGTTTTCATTAAAGCAATTGCTGTACCGTGATATTCCTTTGGTGAAATTAAAGAATGGTGAGGTATCGTTTCTCCTGGAACGATAATGTTGAATAGAAATGGTGTTCCATCTTCTTCTATCCTTACTACTTTTAATAAACCTGTTTTTATAAAATATAAAGGACCATCCTCGCCTTGACGGAATAGTACGTCTCCCTTATGTAGAATCAATGTTAGCCCCCCATTTAAACATTTCTATATCTTCTATATTTAGCGTATAAGTATAAAGAGAATATACTATTTAAACTGCAATTTCATTGACGAAATATATGCTATTACAGTAGTATACTATTTAGTGTGTAATAGTACTAGCAATGAATACGCTGTAGGGGGTTTAGTATATTGTTAGATGCGATAAAAATGACGGATATGAGAATTCCGGCGAATGCCATCATTCATGTAGAAGAGATGAAAGGTGGAGTCGTGTTATCCGTTGAAGTAGACGGCCAAATTATTTATACGATGGCTTATGATGAAGAAACAGATAGTTATGCTGAATTATATGATCGAAACGATAAGAGGGCGTGCCAAGTACATGAGGACTTTATGGGATGGTCACTTCTTCACTAAAAAAGATGTCAATATGACATCTTTTTTTATTAAAACGATAGAATATACAAAGAAATGAAATATAAGGATAAAATTTGTAATAAATGATTTTGCATTGTTAGCACTTTGTAACTGCAAGTAAATTATTTTTTCGCTATCATAAAGATAACAGTCGCAGTTATAGGAGTGGTCAACTTGAAAAAAGTACATATTTCCAATTACATGTTATTATGTGTTTGTTTAATTTTATTCGTTCTCTTAGGGGGATTTTTATATTCATGCGTATAAGAAAAAACGCATTCTAAAAAGAACGCGTTATAAAAAAGAAGTAATGATTAATCTAGTTCCAAGAATAATTAATGTGATACGTAATAAATTAATTACGGCGTTACCACTTAATTTCGTATTGATATAAGCCCCGATTTTTCCGCCGATCCATGCACCAGGAATAAGAATTAATGCGTAAATCCAGCTGACATTTCCAAGGGAGATGTGAGTTGCAGAACTTACAATTGCTGATAGAAATACGATAAACATCGAAGTTGCTACAGCAATATGTGCTGGGAATGCAAAAAGTAGCATCATTGCTGGAACAAGTAAGGCGCCGCCACCAATTCCGAATAACCCAGATATAAAACCAACTATAAAAGCGATAAGGATAGCGAGAAGCGGCGGGAATTGATAGTGTACAGTGTTTCCTTCGTTATCTGTAAAAGAACGCTTAATTACAGTCATATTTGATAAAGAAAGGGGTTTTAATTTGTCTCGTAGCATAAGAAGAATGGAGACAAAAATAAGGAAAATCCCAAAATATAAAGAAAATGTATCTTGGTTTAAAAATTTATTTGCCCATGAGCCGATAATACCACCAGGGCCACTCCCGATAAATAAAATAAGTCCACTTTTGTAATCTACTCGTTTATGCTTCATATAAGTAAGGGTGGAAGATAGTCCTGTAAAAACGACTGTTACCATTGAAGTCCCTACTGCAAGTTGTGGTGATAGGCTGTGTAATCCAATTAATAACGGAACGATAATAATTCCGCCTCCAAGCCCAACTAGGCTACCGACTGTCCCGGCGATTAGTCCGATGAAAAGTAACATGATGTATTCCAAAATGGCCAACTCCTCTAAATAACTTATCCACCAATTATTATACACGCTTTTTAATGAGAAATAGGCTTGTTCACAAAAAAGTCGTCTTCCTAGAAAAATAAGGAAGACGACTTTTAATTAAAAGATTAAGTGTAGTAAAGAGTAAAATAAGGCAGCTAAAGAAGCTGAAATAGGAAGTGTGATAACCCATGTAATTAACATGCGTTTTGCAGTTCCCCATTTTACACCTTTTACACGATGAGAAGCACCAACCCCTAAAATAGAAGAAGAGATAACGTGCGTCGTACTAACTGGTAAGTGAATGAATGTTGCCCCGAAAATAACAAGAGATGATGATAAATCAGCAGCTACACCATTTACAGGACGAATTTTCATAATTTGTCCACCGACAGTTTTAATAATTTTCCATCCACCGACAGAAGTACCAAGACCCATTGCAATCGCACAACATAATTGTACCCAGAACGGGATGTCGCTAGAAGTATGATAGTTATTAGCCATAAGAGCCATCGTAATAATTCCCATTGCTTTTTGCGCATCATTCGTACCGTGTGTGTAAGCTTGTAATGCAGCAGTGAAAATTTGGAATAAACGGAAATTTTTATTTGTCTTCGTTAAATTGAAGTTTTTAAAGACGACTTTAAAAATACTGTATACGATATAACCGATAACAAAAGCGATAATCGGTGAAATGATTAAAGCCTCAAGAATTTTTATGAAACCTTTAAAGTTTAATGAACTAAAACCAGCAGCAGCGATAGCTGCACCTGCGATCGAGCCAATGATTGCATGCGAAGAACTACTTGGAATACCGTAGTACCAAGTAATTAAATTCCATGCTATTGCCGCAAGTAAAGCTGCTAAAATAACAAGAGAACCATTTGGTAAAGCGAATGGATCAACGATATCTTTCGTAATCGTTTTTGCTACACCTGTAAATGTCATCGCACCTAAAAAGTTCATAATAGCTGCCATAACAATTGCATGTCTAGGCTTTAGAGCTTTCGTTGAAACAGCCGTTGCAATAGCGTTTGCTGTATCGTGAAATCCATTAATAAAGTCAAAAGCTAAAGCGCAAATGACTACTAAAACGGTCAGTATCAAGAGTGTATCCATGATCAAACTCCTTACGCGTTCTTCATAATAATTGTTTCTAATACGTTTGCAACGCTTTGGCAGCTATCCGCTACTTCTTCAAGCTCTTCGTAAATCTCTTTGTATTGAATGATCTTAATTGGATCTTTTTCACGAGAGAATAAGTGCTTAATCGCATGACGGCGAATATCATCACATTGTGATTCATAATCCTTAATCTTAATCGCATTTGTACGAATGTCGACTAATTTTTTGTTAGACATTAATTCAACAGAGTTTGCAATTTCAATCGCACATTGATTAATTGCTTCTACGAATTTAATCATGTATTCATCAGCTTCTGTAATAGAATACATTTCGAATAGACCAGCACTATGATCTAATCCGTCTAATACATCATCCATACTCATTGCAAGCTGTAGGATGTCCTCACGTTCAATAGGAGTAATAAACGCTTTGTTTAGCTCCATAATGATTTCGTGAATAAATGAGTCACCTTTTGACTCATACTCTTTCATGCGCATAGAAAACTCTTTTAAATCGCTAGCATTTTTAATTTTATACTCCACGAAAAACTGCGCGCCTTCTTTTAAATTTTCAGAAACATTCATTAACATTTCAGAAAATTTATCTTTTTTTGATTTAAAGACCATTATTAGTTACCCCCACAAAAGTAATATATGTAAAATATATTGGCTAGTCAATTCTAACAAAAAACTGTCGTTTTTTAAAACATTTTATCGAAAAGTTTACAAAAACTTAACATAACTCTCATTGTTGTATTAATAATATTAATAATCAATATTGAATATCTTACTTGTAGAATGTCCTTTTCTTGCAAAAAGTATGAATGTGAAAGAAAAGCTTTACACTACAGGAAAGACTACGTTATTATAATAAATTTAAAAGGAGGTATATTCTTCCTTTTGAAAAGAAGAGTGTAAACAAACGAAGGAAGTGAACGAATGAAATTGAAGAACACTCACTTAAAAAAAATACAGGAGTGGTTCAACAAGAGAAAGAAGCTTCGTAATTCATTAATTATATTAGGAAGTTTGCTCGCTACTCTATTTATTGCTATAAATATTATAATTTCCATTCAAGACATATCTGAATTAAAGCAAGCTGTTCCGCAACCGACCTTAATTTATGATGCAAATAATGAAGTTGCGACTAAATTAGCTTCTTCTAAAACAGAAGGCGTAAAAAAGAAAGATATTCCTGATATTATGGTTCAGGCAATTGTTGCAGTAGAAGATAAGGGATTTTTTAACCATCATGGTATTTACTATAGTGGAATTATAAGTGCAGTTTTTAAAAATATTACAGCAGGAGAAGTTGTAGCAGGGGGAAGTACAATTACACAACAACTTGCGAAAAATGTATTTCTGACACAAGACCGCACATACTCTCGAAAAATAAAGGAATATTTTTTAACAAAAAAAATAGAGCGTACGTATACGAAAGATGAAATTATTGAAATGTATATGAACCAAATTTATTTTGGTGAAGGTGCTTGGGGTATAAAAAGGGCAGCTAAATCTTATTTTGATAAAGATGTAAAAGATTTAACAATTTCAGAAGCCGCAACGATTGCGGGCTTGATTAAAGCACCATCTGCGTATTCACCTTATAAAAACTTTAACAAGTCAATTGAAAGACGTAATGTCGTATTAAGTTTAATGAAAGAGCAAGGGTATATTTCTGACGAGCAGTATAATAAAGAAAAAGAGAGCGGACTTGTGTTAAAACGTGGCGTTGATGATAAATACAAGGGGAAATATTCTCAATATGTAGACTATATTGTTAGAGAGGCGATGGATAAGTACGAATTAACACAAAATGAAATTTTAGCGGGTGGTTATCGTATTTATACAGAGCTTGACCCGAAAAAACAACAGGCTGTAGAAGACGTTGTGAATAATGATAGTTATTTCAAAGATAGTGGCTCAGACCAACTTATGCAAACGGGTGTAGTTCTTATGAATCCAAAAACAGGTGGTGTACCAGCTCTAGTTGGAGGTAGAGGGCCGTATCAGTTTTTACAGTTTAATCATGCAACCCAATTAAAAAGACAACCTGGCTCAACGCTAAAGCCTTTGGCTGTATATGTACCAGCGTTAGAACAAGGATATGAAGTATACGATATATTAAAAGATGAACCATTTAACATTAAAGAATATAAACCACAAAATAGCGATCATACTTTTCACGGTGATGTGACAATGTATGAAGCCGTGGCAAAGTCTTACAATGTTTCCGCTGTGTGGCTATTAGAACAAATTGGATTAGATAAAGGATTGAAATCTTTAGAACGATTTGGTATTCCATTAGTGCCAGAAGATCGTACGTATCCGATTGCTTTAGGCGGTATGCATGTGGGGACATCTCCATTTGTGATGGCTCAAGCATACAGTACATTTGCAAATGACGGTGTCCAAGTGGAAGCTCATGCAATCAGAGAGATACAAAATGCTGAAGGTGAAACGCTTGGAAAGTGGTATAAGAAAGAGACAAGAGTGACGAGCGAGAAAGTTTCTCAAAAGATGACATATTTATTAAAAGGTGTTGTCGAAAAGGGAACGGGCGAAAAGGCGAAAGTTAATAATGTTGATACGGCAGGTAAGACAGGAACGACTCAAATTGTAAATGGCCCGAGCACTGGTGCAAAGGATTCATGGTTTGTTGGATACACACCAGATTTGGTAGGTGCGATTTGGGTAGGATATGATAAAACAGATAGCGATCATTATGTTCCGGGTGGTAGTCAAATTACGACGACAATGTTCCGGGATATTATGAAAAAGGCGAACGCAAATCCAGCTCAAAAAGCATTCCAGTTATCGCTTATATCTGAGGCTGATTATAAAAAACAATTGACTACGATAGAAGAGGAAAAACGAAGAAAAGAAGAAGAGAAGAGAAGGAAAGAAGAGGAACAACAACGAAAACAAGAGCAACAAGAGTGGCTTGATAAAGTGAAAGAATGGATTCCTTCATTTTGGTAAAAGAAAGAGGCGAATAGAGAAATTCGCCTCTTTTTTGTATGAAACACAAAATGAAACTTTAATCGGTAGAGTTTTTGTTTATTCTAACTAGCTATTAATCCATATCCATTGAAATACATGATATTACTCGTTAAGTATAATGTTGGTACTGCCAAAGGATTGAGAATCGTATGTGATGATTATTTTTCCTTTACTAATAGGTTCGTAAGGTAATTCTTCTTCGTAATTACCATTGTTTTCATTGTGGATGGAAAGTGTAATTTCATCGATTTTTTGATTTGTATACTGATCTTTAATCGTTTCAGCAATTTGAAGTAAGGATTCGGAACTAGAAGCTTGCGTAATAAGCATGCCTTTTATAACTTTTTTTTCATTGTTTGTGGCGTTAGAATAAGGGATGTTGCTTTGTTTTGTATACAAAAGTTTGTAGGGAACGGTTTTTTTCTCTGCTTTGGATATAGTGGAATATTTTAGAGTTAAAAAAAATCCTACACATAAAATAATGCATACCATAAGAGTGAACCAAATGCGTATTAGTGACATAACTCTCATTTTCATCCCTCTTTCATATCTTTGACTTCACTATTTATCATACAAAATGAGGATTAAGATAGAGTAAATTTGAGGTAAAGAAACGTAAAGAAGGAGCACTTATCCTCCCAAATAAGTGCTCCTTTTTATATAAAGAGAGATTTAATGCACGGTTAAACAATACATATTATTATAAATATACTTAGTGCGTGAAAATTAGTAAATTCGGAATACAGATAGTGTTGCAGTTGTATCGCCCGTGTTTGGAATAGAAATAGTGTTTGCTGTAGGCTGTATTGAAAGCGTTGTACCAGCTTGTAAAGTAACGATTGTAGAGAATGATACAGCACTACCGATAACATTAGTTGAGAAATTACGAGTAGGTGGTTGGCCATTGAACGAAATACCAAAACCAAACGGTGAAGAGCCTGGGAAAGTTGTAGACGCTGAGAAACTAATATCATATACGCCTGTTTCTAAAATCGTTAAAGTATCTGAAGTATCATTGAAAGAGATATTAGTTAATTCAAACACTTGATTGAATTGAAGGTTTGTTCCAGGTGATATAGTTTGTGGGTTTGAGTTTCCGATTGCCGCAATCGTTACAGGAATTGGAGTACCCGCTGGTCCTGTTGCGCCAGTAGCACCTTGAGCACCAGTAGCACCTGTTGCACCCGCTGGTCCTTGAGCACCAGTAGCACCTGTTGCACCCGCTGGTCCTTGAGCACCAGTAGCACCTTGAGCGCCTGCTGGTCCTTGAGCACCAGTAGCACCTGTTGCGCCTGCTGGTCCTTGAGCACCAGTAGCACCTTGAGCGCCCGCTGGTCCTTGAGCACCAGTAGCACCTTGAGCGCCTGCTGGTCCTTGAGCACCAGTAGCACACCTGTTGCGCCCGCTGGTCCTTGAGCACCAGTAGCACCTGTTGCGCCCGCTGGTCCTTGAGCACCAGTAGCACCTGTTGCGCTCGCTGGTCCTTGAGCACCAGTAGCACCAGTAGCGCCTGTTGCTCCTCCGCCTCCAAGGCAACCTGATCCGTATTGAACTAAGATAGCCTGGATTTCTGTAATGAGCTTAACGAGTTTATCAGTTGTACAGCAATCAATTTTAAATAACTTAGCGATATACAATAAATAATTAAGCAGGCTTTGTAGTTCAACGTATAATGCTCCGCATGAGAAAGGTTTTGTCGTTAAAATAGTTAATAGATTAGCAATAATAGAATTTCCAATTTGTTTTTGTGCTGGAGACAAATCTAAGCAATTAAGGAATTTTTGTAGGTTATTTAGGGCAACAATTAAGTTATCGATATTATTTTGAGGAGGGTTTTGAAAGACAGCTTGAATAGCTTGGCCAAGAGCTTGAAGAAGTCTAACGAATTCGGTAAGTTCGGATTTAGAGATGTTAATATAACTACAAGCTCTGACTTCGCAACAATCATTACCATAAAATACTTTCCCTTTATTTTTATTGTTCATCTTTTCATTCCTTTCCTTCATAGAATCAATAGTCGTTACTATATATTAAAATGAAATTTAAACTATATTTGTGATGGACAAACTACTATTTCTAAAAAAATAAGAAATCGGCCTGCTTGGTAAAAAAAGTAAGATTTAGAGGGGAGGGATATAAATTAAAGAAGAAAAGTTTAACATAAAAAACTGCATACCAATCGTTGGGAGATTTAACAATTGGCCTGCAGTTTGTAGACGTTGATCTTATTTGTATTCATTCAATTTTTCAAAGGTTGTTTTAGGTAGAGTTGGAATTGAAATAGTGAAAGTTGTACCACTTTGATTACTAGTCATTTTTAATGTACCGTTATGATTTTGAATAATTTTCTTCGTTACTGCCAAGCCCAGTCCTGTACCTGAATCTTTTGTTGAGAAAAATGGATCAAAGACATATTCTTGAATGGCTGGTGGAATACCAATTCCATTATCAGTGAAAGTAATACGAACAAAGTTATCTAGGCGATAACTAGTGATTTGGATAGAAAGTTTTTTTTCACCTTGAGCATCGACAGCATTCTGAAATAGGTTTAAAAAAACTTGCACAAGTTCATGACGATCGATATGGACTAATACATCATCTAATTCGGTAGAAAAATTATAATCAATTGAAATGTTATGCAAAAAGACTTCACTAGCTAGCAACTGTTGAATATACTCACGTAAAAATGTATTAATAGGAAACGGTTCTCTTGTAAATTCGCGTGTTTTTGAAATAGATAAAAATTGTGTAATAATACTATTTGCGCGATCTAATTCAGGAATAAGTAAGTTTTTAAATAATTCTTTATTAGATGGGGAAACACTTTCTTGTAAAAATTGCAAATAACCCCGTACGGTTGTAAGGGGATTACGGACTTCATGTGCAATCCCGGCGGCAATTCGCCCTGCTAACGAAAATTTTTCTGCATCACGTTCTGTGTTTAAATAATGAAAGACACTAATAACTCTAAAAATCTCTCCGTTATAATCACGAATAATTCGGTTATTTAAAATGCCATAGTTTTTGTCTAACACTTCTTCATTATATATTTCTGTGCCCGTTCTTAATGTTTCAAGAGCTTTAATTTTTTCTTCTGGCAATTGTAGTAATTGTTGAATTGGCTTTCCGATTATATCATTTCGTACTACACCAAAATCATCGGCTGCAGCTTGATTACATAAAGTTATATTTCCGTTACCATCAACAAAGGTTACATGATGTGAAAAAGCATCAAAAATATGAACAAAGTATGTTTCAAGTTGCTCAAATAAAAATAATGAATCGCAAGTAAGTTGAAAATTAGCCTCTTTATTCTCTTTTCGTATGTTTTGAATGGAATGAGTCGTTCTCGTTTTCTTTATTTGTAAACCAATATGTGGATTTTTGTATGTGAAATGATGTGGTAATTGATTCACAAGTTCTTCATAAAAACGTACTTTATTTTCTAGTTCTTCTATTCGTTTTTCATGAGATACAATATCATCGTTTGGAAGCATAAATAAATAACCCCTCAATTTAAAAATTCTTCCATCTAGTATATCATATTTTTATACAGATACTCTTAAAGAAGGGGCTACTTAATGAAATTGATTAGTCGAAGTGTTTGGGAAGTGGGTAGAATGGATAGAAGATGAAGTTAAAAAGGGAGGGATATATTTGCTTTTCATTGGAGTAACAGGATGGGGAGATCATGATTCTTTATATATAGATCCCTATGAAAATAGAAATAAATTACGAACATATAGTGAGCATTTTCCTATCGTAGAAGTAGATAGTTCATTTTATGCGATGCAACCTGCACGAAACTATACAAAATGGGTGATGGAGACACCAAAAGATTTTTCTTTTGTCGTAAAAGCATATCAAGGGATGACAGGACATATGAAAGGTGAAATTCCCTTTTCTACGTTCGATGAGATGTTTGATGTGTATAAACAATCTATTCTTCCTTTAATAGAAGCTGATAAATTAAAAATGATTTTATTTCAATATCCACCATGGTTTGATTGCAAAAAGAAAAATGTAGATTTTCTTCGATATACGAAAGAAAAAATGGAAGGTTTGCCGTGTGCCATAGAATTTCGAAATCAAACATGGTTTTATCCAGAAATGAGAGATAAGACGTTACAGTTTTTGGAACAGGAGAAATGGATTCATACAATTTGTGATGAGCCACAAGCGGGGATAGGTTCGGTACCGCTCGTTTTAGAAGTAACGAATGCAGAGATGGTGTTAATACGTTTTCATGGCCGGAATGTTCATGGCTGGCTTGATAAAGGGGAGAATTGGAGAGCGGTTCGCTGTTTATATCGCTACAACAATAAAGAATTAGAAGAATGGGTAGAAAGACTAGATAAATTAAAAAAGAAGACAAAAGACATATATGTACTATTTAATAATAATTCGGGCGGAGATGCAGCAGATAATGCGAAGCAACTTATGAAAATGATGAATATTACATATGGTGAGCCAAAGCCTGAGCAATTAAATTTGTTTGAATAATAATAAACAAGAAAGGCACTGTACAAACAGGGGGAATGTACAGTGCCTTTCTATATGAAAAAGAGGGGTAACAATGTTACTGAGCGTTTGGTTGATTCATCAATTGTTGGCTTCGTAATAAATGATAATGGTTATCATTATCATTGTCAATGGTTTTCTGAAAAATAAATAAAAAAATTTTTATGAGACATTAACGAAAGGGAGATTCCTACTAAAAAGTTTGGCTGAAGCAAAGAAGTTTTTCGAGGGAGATTTTCAATAAACCCCTGATAAAGTATAAAAAAAGAACAGCAATTAATGCTGTTCTTTTCCAGTGATGAATTGTTGTAAATCAAAAGGAGTTATCGCTTGGATAAATTCTTTTGAGATAAGTGTTTGAACAAGGGTACTCTCAGAAATAGAAGCACCTGTTTTCTTTTCGTAAGCTTGTTTTAATAAATCAAGTTTTTCAGCCGTTTCTTTCGGTAATTCAATTGTTAATGTGTTCATAATTTCTCCCCCTTACTATTAGAGTACCACTACAATATAGGAGAGACAAGAAAAGAGAATGTGAAACATAAAAAAGGTTACCATTTATAAATGGTAACCTTTTTTATGTATAAGAGTCATTAAGCAATACCGATATACTTTAAAGTTTTTGATGGTGTACTATGATCAAAGAAGTGTTGTAAAAATGCGATATCAACACCTGATTTGTATGCACAATATCCCCAAGTTTTTCGAAGTGTATGTGAGCTAATCCCTTCTAATCCAACTTCTTTTGCAGCTTTGTTTAAAATATACCATGCATGTTGTCTCGTAATAGATTTTGTTCCTTTTTGAGACTTTAATAATGGTTCATTACGTTTCCAAGTTTTACGTTCTTTCATGTAGTCTTCGATTGCGTGCTGTAAGTCTTCATTAACAGCAAACCATTTATGTTTCTTTACTTTTTCATTGTAAAATAAAATGGAATGGCGAACATTTTCATTTTCATCGATTACATCACTAACTTTTAATTGTAAGATTTCGCTTACTTTTAAGCCAGAATTTACAGCTAATACGAATAATAAGCCATCACGTTTCGAAGATTGTAAAAGTATATTTTTGATAGTTTCTAATTGTTTTTCATTTTGAATAGGTTGTCCTGCTTGTTTCATTTCACGCACTCTCCTCTTTTTTGTGTGTAAAGGAAAGGATTAACTTGTTTCTAACTATAAAGGGAGAGTGTGAATTTCATGTGAACTCCTAGTGAAATTAAGACAAATTATTTGACTTCTTTTACTTTTTGTAAATTAAAGTAGAATACAACACTATTAGTCGTATTATATACACCGTACTCGGTATGGTGGAGGTCTAAAATGTTTTTTACAATAGATAATCCGAGACCAGTACCACCAGTATGACGGCTACGAGATGCATCTAAACGGTAGAAACGATCCCAAATTTTTTCAAGACTTTCTTCTGGGATAGGGTTTCCTGTGTTTTCAATTTCGATTTTTACTGTATCTTCCATTGCTATAACGGAGACTTGTATTTTTTCTCCTTCTGGCGTATAGCGAATTGCATTGCTAAGTAAGTTCACAACGACTTGCTCAATACGACTACGATTCGCTTTCACAAATATAGAAGAGTCTACATCTATGTTCACTTGTAAATGCTTTTCTTCCATGCTAAATAATAACTTTGTATAGACTTGTTGAATCAATTCACCAATTGAGAATGTCGTCATATCTAGTTTGTACGTACCTGATTCTAATTTTGCTAATTCTAACATTTCAACAATAAGTCTGTTCATGTTTTCTGTTTCTTCTAAAATAACATCTGTGTAATACGTCGTATCTTTACTAACGCCATCTTTAATCCCTTCTGCGAAACTTCTAATGACACTGAGCGGTGTTTTTAATTCGTGTGATACACCGGAAATGAATTCTTTTCGCGTTTTCTCCAATTGACGTTCACGTTCAATATCTTGTTGTAATTTTGTATTGGCAACATTTAATCGATCGATTCGATCTTTTAAATTTACAGATAACGTATTAATACTACCGGAAAGTCCGCCAATTTCATCATCTGCTGTTACAGGTAATTTCTCGCTAAAATCAAAATTGGCCATTTTCTTTGTAACGCGATTAATTTTAATTAATGGTTTCACAATGATTTTTGAGTAGTAGAAGGATAACAAAATAATTACGAGAAATACGATGATTAAGGCATAGACATAATAATCTTTCAAAACGAGCATCGCTTCATTAACAGGTTGCAAAGATGCTATCGCAAAAGCATATTCTGTAATCTTTCCATTTTCCATAATAGGTTTTACAAAGATACTATTCTTTATATTCTCTCCGCTATCTATTATATAAGTGTTTAATTGCTGCGAGTTAGCAGTGCCATTTCTAATAAGCTCTGCAAAATATTGAACGGCTTGTAATGTTTCAATATCATTTGCAAGACGAACCTCGGCTTTCGATGGAAGCTGTAACTTAGATATAGTACCAGTAAATTCAATTTGAGTAACAGTTTTGTATCGGTTTGTAAGTCTATTTTTAGAAGGGTTACCATTAATAGATGAAAAATCTGAATTGGTGTATTCGTTTTGCCATCTATTATAATTTGTTGTCAATTTTATTGGTGTTATGGTTTTGTTTTGTAGCAAACCGACGACGTTTATCACATCGTCTTTTCTCAATCCTAAGTTTTCGAATTTCTTATATTCTTCGGGTGTTAAAAGGTTATTGAGCGGAATGGAATATGTTTCATTATCTTTAGGATTAAATACATCAATGTAGTAATTGTTGTCACTTTTAATAATGCCATTCGTATTTAAAAATTGCATGTCAGCATTTGTTTTATCATGAAATTCTTGTTTTAGTTTTCGAATTTCTTCATAACTTTTCCCACTTTTTTCGTACGTATCTACGAACTTCTCAAAAGCAGTTTGAACTGTTTTTACTTTTTTATTAATATAAAATTTCTCTAAAAATAGAGATTGTCCTAGAAAAAAAAGGAGGAATATGATTGTAAATAATGTTGATGTTAATAAAAATAGTTTAAAGACGATACTTCTGTTTTTCACTGCGTCACCTCTTGTGAGAAATACTGTAAATGATTACTTTATTATAACAAACGTTACAAAAAAGTAGAGGAGAAAATCTGTCTCTTCTGGAAGTAGTTTTTAATAAAAAGTCACATAAAAAGAACTCGACAGGCGTATGACGAGTTCTCGAATGTATTATTGTTGAATTGCTGCATCTAAAGCGATTTCAATCATTTCGTTAAATGTAGTTTGACGTTCTTCAGATGTTGTTTCTTCACCAGTGAAAATATGATCGCTTACTGTTAATACAGATAACGCATTTACACCGTATTTCGCTGCTAATGTGTAAAGAGCAGTTGTTTCCATCTCTACTGCTAATACACCGTAATCTCCAAGTTTTTTAACCATGTCCATGCTTTCGCGGTAAAATACGTCTGCTGTTAAAACGTTACCAACACGAACGTGTAAGCCTTTTTCAGTTCCAGCATCGTAAGCTTTCTTTAAAAGGTCGAAGTTTGCAGCTGGTGCAAAATCAAAACCTGGGAATGTTAAACGGTTCATATTAGAATCCGTACAAGCTGTCATTGCAATAATAACGTCACGTACTTTTACGTCCTTTTGAATGGCACCGCAAGTTCCAACACGAATTAAGTTTTTAACTCCGTAGCTTTGGATTAATTCGTTTACATAAATAGAAATAGAAGGAACACCCATACCTGTACCTTGAACAGATACACGTTTTCCTTTATAAGTTCCAGTGAAACCTAACATACCACGCACGTTATTATAGCAAGTAACATCCTCTAAAAATGTTTCAGCAATATATTTTGCACGTAATGGATCACCAGGTAATAGAATAGATTCAGCGATTTCGCCTTGTTTTGCTTCAATATGTACACTCATGAAAAGTCCTCCTTATAATGTATTGATAGAAATCAATATCATTTGCATTATACACTATGAATCCTTTCAATTAAAATCTTTTTTATCCTTTGTAATATGTGCAAAACAGAAGGATTTCATAAATTATAATCTAGAATATATATGTAAGAAGTTTTGTATGAACAGAGACTATAAAAATGGTAGGTGATGTTTTGAAAAATCTTGTCATTGGACTCGTTGCTTTGCTATTTGTTGTAGTAGGTGGATTTTACATAAAAAAGTATCAGGAAACTACAGAGACTGTAGGTGATGTTCAGGAAGTGAAATGGGATGTGTCAAATGGAAAAGGAAATGAGAAAGTAGATATTTCGTTTCAATTATTAAATAATAAAAATAACGAAGTTCGTGGTGTGAATGATCAAATTCGGGCAGTTATTGTAGACGGAAAGTTAAAACATGTACAACAAATGAAACCTACATTTGCAGGGAGTGGATCATATAAGGTATCTTCCAAAATAGCGAAAGATGAAGGATATACAATATTTTTATATGAAGACAAAAACAAGTCTGTGAACTCATTTGCGAAGAAAGATTTTGGGAAAGAAATAGACGAGAAAAATAAGAAAAAAGTAAAATTTCCAATTGATAATGTACTTACAAAAAAAATAGGGGAATATGAAGTTTCTCTTTTATTTGGTGCATTGCATCCGAATGAGCCAGTGACTTTAACATTTCAATTCCAAGCAAAAAAGGGTGAGAAATTGAAATTACATTCAGAGAGAGGAGAAATTGAGGCGCTCTATATCGTGGATGAAACGAGAGAAAACTTTTTATATGCAATACCTGTTGATACAGATGAGCAATTACAATATCGCATTACATTTCCTGCCGAAGGAACGTATAAAATATGGGGAGATTTCTATATAAATGGAAAGAAATATGAAAAAGAATTTATTGTACAAGTTCAAAAAAGAAAAAACAGCTAAATATTTAGCTGTTTTTTCTTTTTCCTATTAATTTTGTTACAGAGAGCATTGTAATTGGTAAAGAGTGATTCTTTCTAAATGCTAAATATTTACCGCTCCATGCTGGCTTATATTTTTCTTTAAAATGTCGTAACCCGCTGAAACTATATGTATAACGAACATTATTAAAGATGGCAGCAGCAACCCGTTCAGACCAGAAAGATTGTGTCGATAAGCCTACATTTGAAAGTGGTGCCATACCAATATTAAAGGAATGGTATTCATTTTCTTTTGCCCAATGGAATAGGTGGATAAAAATTGCATCCATAATGCCGCTAGGTGCATCTGGATAATACCGCATTAAATCAACAGACAATGATCCATCTTGATATACGGGCATAAATGTTGTAAATGCGATGATTTTTCCATCCGCATCAGATAATGTAGCGATAGGTGCTCGGTTAATATATTCACGATCAAAATATCCGAGTGAAAAACCTTTCTCTTTTTTACCGCCGAGCCAAGCATCTGAAACCTTTTTTAACTCTTCATATAGTTCAACTGAGAACGGTGGCTGGTGAATAGAGAATGTATAGCCTTCTCTTTCAAAACGGTTGAAAGTCGCTCGCATACCGGCGCGTTTTTTTCCTGTTATTGTAAATGTGTTCAAATCAACGACAGCTTCTTCACCAAGTTTAAAGAAGTTATAACCAAAATCATGATATAAACTCATCCATTTACTTTCGATTTGGTAGAATACACAAATGTATCCAAATCGATCAGCTTCAGCTAAAAATTCTTGTAACACAGTACGGTAGGAGGAAGGGTCACCAATTGGATCACCTAGTACAACAAGACGTTTTCCAGTTATAGAGAAGAGAAGGAGCGCTTTCCCATCACTACTGAAGAAGAATTGTTTATCACCTAAAAACCCTAAATGACTAAGTACATTTCCGTCATGTTCCTCTAAAAAGTTTTGCAATCTTTTATCATTAGCTGGTTGCCCGGGAAATTCATTTCGATAACGATTGGCAATGAGTGAGCCAATCAGTAAAAAAGTAGGAACGAAAAAGGCAGCTGCTAATGCACTTCGTTTCACTTGCGTAATATTACGAACGACAAAATCAGGTTTAAAAGCTTCTTTTGCACCTGCAAATAAAATACCTAAGTTTTTATATAAATATAAAGTTATAAGTAAGAATATAAAAACTTTTACAATATCAGAAAGTGAGACTTCCATTTTCTCGCGTACAAATCTTTTGCGAAGCATATATAATACAGCGAGTACGATTAATAAAATAAATGTTTCTTCAATATCAATTCCTTTTAGCGTATTAAAGATGGCTGCTCCGATTAAAGAAATAATCGTCATATAGTAAGAACGCTTTGTTCCATAATATATCCCTCTTGAAAGGATTAGGAGGAGAATACCAAATGTTAGTGATAAGCTAAAAGAAAATTGAATAAGATGTTTTGGAGCTAGAATATGTAAGGCGTGTGCCCTGTTTATACTTGTTGGTAGAATGGTTGATAAAATAACCATTAGTCCAGCAAATACTGTTAAAGCAGCAGATGCCCATGAACCAAGCTTTCCGAGAAAGTCACGCTGCAAAGTCCATATAACACCAGTTGTTTCTAATGCAGGCGCAATAAAAGGTTTATCTTCAAACTTTTTAATGGCCACACCTGTCATTTCAAAAGCTGCAAAAATAAGACCAAGGCAGAAAGGTAAAATGTAATAGACGAGGCGATATAATAACATTGCAGGTAGTAATACGCCTGTATCAATGCCGTACTGTCCGAGTCCAGTTAAAAAGACAAGATCAAATGAACCAAGTCCACCAGGCACAAGACTAACGACGCCAGCTAAAGCAGCAATTACATACACACCTAAAAACTTTTGGAATTCGATATCGATGCCAAATAATATTAATATGACGTACATAACAATACCAGCAGATACCCACTCAACTAATGAAACTAATGAGTATAAAACAGTTGGATTTTTCTCTTCTCCTTCTTCTTGTCCTTCGATTTGCTTTGTTTTTCTATTTTTTAGTTTAGAAAAACCAATATATATAGGGACGAAAAGAGCGAAAAAGATAAGAACAGGCCATAGCCACGGTTTTTCATGCAATATAAAACTTGTGTCTAATATTCCGATAAGACCGAGGAATGAAAGAATTGCGAGTCCGTTAATAAAAGCAGTTGTCATCCAGGCGATACTTTTAATAAGCTTGCCATTTTCTTTTATGTATGGACGATAAAGCATTGTGCGTACACCCGCCCCAACGAGACCACCAAATCCGATAAATCCATTTAAAGTATTAGCAATCCATGAGATGCGGAAAATCTTTTGGACTGGTATATCAGCTTTTAAATAACGAAGCATAACGTAGTCATAAAAGAACATTGTTGATACTGCAAACGCGCCAAGTGTAATTGCTAAAAAGACTCCTCCGGTTGGAATGTTTTTAATTGTATTGATTGCTTCTAAAAAAGAAATACCTGCTAATTCTTTTTTAGCTTGAAAGAATACAATTGTTAATACAACAAATGGGAAGATAAATTTCCCGATTTGTAAGAAACGTTTCCATGAAAACGACATAAATACAACTCTCCTTGTATAAGAAAACTGAGACAATAATATTATTATGACAAACTTCAAGAAAAATAAAAAGGTAAATTCCTGTATAAGGAAGCTATTTTTTATAAGATGTATATTTAAAAGAGTATTTCGTTTGTCAGAAAATTAAGTTAAAATAAATTGAAAGAGGGAAGAGAGGGGAAGTAGATGATTATAATAGGTTATGCGGGATACGAGTTAGAGAAAGCAAAACCTAATACATCAGAAGATTTTTTTAATAGATCTGAAGTGACATATATATTAAATGATAAAGAGAGAACGTTTTCTGTTTTATACGTTCGGTATTTTGAAGAAGTTTTACAAGAAATTACTCCTTTTGAAGGAAATCCAGTATGTAAAATAGAAGAACAAGACATATATTTACGGGATATTGTAGCGATATGTTGTTTATTGAAAGAGAATGAGCTTCGCATGCAAAAACGTTTGTATTTAAATAATATAGAAGAATTCCAACAATATTTTGATGAGGGAATAGTGGTGAAAGTACAAGAAATATTGGCTAAATTACATAAAAATAAAAGAGCAGAAATAGCGTGAAATGGCAAAGGAGAGGGAAAAATGTCTAATCTAATGGTTGAAAATCAAACAGAACAAGTTTCTATGTTTTTAGAAGATGTTATTACTTTGATAACCAATTATGTAAATTATCATACGTTACCTTCTTTATTAGAAGAGACACCAGCAGGGAATGAACAATATTACAAAGGGTTATTAGCATCAATAAGACGTCTTCTCGTTTTTTGTGAAGAAGGGCATGATGCATGTTTTGTTTTGTTAAATAGCCAGCCATTTCGAAAAACAGCAGCTGAAAAAATTTTATATAAAATTTATCATCAAGTAATTGCAGAGTTTTTTTCACCAAAGAGTGATCTTTGGTATGAAAATAGCCGGTCCGCCTATACAGGGAAAAATTCCATCGTTTTTCAACAAACGCCACCTGCATCTATAGAGCAAGTGACGAAGAGTTTAGAAGGTAAATTTCAATTGATGCGTGAAGAACTAGAATATTATGAGACGGATTACCAAACAAAGATGTTACACAAATATTAATTGCGAAAAAAGAAGCTAAGGAGAGTTAGCTTCTTTTCCTTTTGTACAGTTATATAAGAGATTTCCTTTGAATATATTTAAGGGGATAGCATTAAGGAGGTGTAACATGAGTCAACAAGGTGTATTTACAGATTACTTTCATGAAGTAGAAAGCTGGTGTGAAAGTGTTCTTCACGTATTAGATAGCCGCGCAGTGGAAGTGTATGATGTCCATATGCTTGCTTATAAAATTCAAACGTTATTAGAGCGTATGAAAGAGCATGAGTACGACACAGATGCAGAATTTATGTACGAAATAAGTGATGATGTAGAACATATTCAGCATCATTTGCAGGAAGTATTCGTGCAGGGAGAAGAGGAATATGAACTAAATGAAAGAGGGGATGGTGAACGAGCTGTTCCAATTGGAGGGCATACACTTCCGCCATTACCTTATCCGTATAATGCGTTAGAACCGTATATTTCTAGAGAAATTATGATGTTACACCATGATAAACATCATCGCAGTTACGTGGAAGGATTAAATAAGGCTGAGAAGATGATGGAAGAAGCAAGAAAAACAAATCAATTTGATTTAATTAAGCATTGGGAGAGAGAAGCGGCTTTTCATGGATCAGGTCATTACTTACACACGATATTTTGGAATAACATGAAAAAAGAGGGTGGAGGAAGTCCAAGAGGGGCTCTTTCACACCGGATTGAACAAGATTTTGGGAGTTTTTTACGTTTTCAAAAACATTTCACCGAAGCAGCCTCTAAAGTGGAAGGATCAGGATGGGCGATTCTCGTTTGGGTGCCACGATCGGGAAGATTAGAAATTTTGCAGAGTACACTTCATCAATTATTTACACAATGGGATACGATACCGCTCCTTGTACTAGATGTGTGGGAACATGCGTATTATTTACAATACCAAAATCGTAAAGATGAATATATTAAAAACTGGTGGAATGTAGTAAATTGGCCTGATGTTGAAAAAAGATTTGAAAGTGCGAAACAAATTGAATGGACACCGTATTAGACGCAGGTTCTCTGCGTCTTTTTTATTGGAAGGAGAAGGAGATTTCGTTCATATTTTAAAAGGCCAAGCATACACTTGTACAAAAAGTGCCAAAAGGACGTGGGGGGAAATATGAGACGAATTTGTGTAATCATTACGCTTCTTATTATGTACGCAAGCGTTATGCCGATTCCTACATATGCAAAGATGAACAGTAATGTCAGTGCTCGAAATGCTGTATTAATGGAGCAACAGTCAGGTCGTGTATTATACGGAAAAGCAGAACATGAGCCACAAAAAATTGCTAGTATAACAAAAATTATGACAGCCTTGTTAGCTGCTGAATCAGGAAAAATGAAAGAAATGGTATCGGTTAGTAATGAAGCAGTGAGAGTAGAAGGATCAGCAATTTATTTAAAGCCTGGACAGAAAGTGAAGTTAGAGGATTTAGTATACGGACTCATGCTTAGATCTGGTAATGATGCAGCACAAGTAATTGCTGAAAATGTAGGAGGGAGTATAGAAGGGTTCGTATATTTAATGAATGAAAAGGCGAAACAAATTGGAATGAAAGATACTCACTTTTCAAACCCGCATGGTTTAGATGGAGATGGATCACATTATTCGTCGGCTTATGATATGGCACTTTTAACGAAATATGCAATGGGGAACGAGACGTTTAAGAAGATTTTTGGAACAAAAACATATAAATCAGATTCGTGGGATTATCCGTGGAAAAACAAACATAAACTCGTGACGTCGTATTATGAATTTGCAACAGGAGGAAAAACAGGTTTTACGAAGAAAGCAGGACGGACGCTTGTTACAACGGCATCAAAGGATGGACTAGATTTAATTGTCGTAACTTTGAGTGCTTCTAGTGATTGGGACGATCATATGAATTTATTTGATAAAGGTTTTAAACATTTCAAGCAAACGAACGTTGTAGGACAAGGAGCTCTTGCTGACATAACTGAAACGAAATATGCCAATCATGTTTATACGAAAAATAGTTTTGCGGTGCCTTTAACTGAGCAGGAAAGAAAGAATGTCGTATTAAAAGTTGAACTCGATAAAAGTGCAAAACTTAAGGATGGAGTAAAGGTTGGAAAGACAGAAATTTATGTTGGCAATGAGAAAGTTGGAGAACGGAATTTATTTTATAGTAAACGGAAGTTAGTGGCTACAACGGGCATGTACTGGAATAACGTGAAAGAAATTTTTTCTTATATGATAGGTGTTGGTATCGATGGTTAATCTCGTATGGGCAGCGATGGCGGTCATAGGGATTGTATATGCCATGATAAACGGAACGATGGAAGAAGTAACGAAAGCTGTATTTGACGGGGCAAAAGATGCGGTAACAATTTGTATAGGGCTGATTAGTGTTTTAGTATTTTGGCTCGGTTTAATGAAAATTGCAGAGGAAGCAGGGTTATTAAAAAAGTTAGTTACACTTTTTATGCCGATAGTCAAAAGGTTGTTTCCAGAAATACCGAAAGATCATCCGTCAATGGGATTTATTTTATCAAATATGATGGCAAACTTTTTTGGATTAGGTAATGCAGCAACGCCGCTTGGTATTAAAGCGATGGAACAACTGAAAGAATTAAATGGTGGGAAGGATTCGGCAAGTCGCTCTATGGTGACGTTTTTAGCATTAAATACATCGGCGATTACTTTAATTCCTACTACTGTTATTTCGATTCGAATGACGTATGAATCAGTAAATCCTACGGAAATTGTTGGGGTAACATTCATTGCACAAGTGCTTTCTATGATTGGAGCAATTTGGATTGACCGCTATTTTTACCGAAGAAGGAGTAGGAAGGGGCGGAAAAAATGAGTATTGTAAATACAATTTCATTATGGGTAATCCCTTGTGTAATTGGTTTTATCCTTTTATATGGAACGATAAAGAAAGTGCCGACATATGAATCGTTCGTTGAGGGAGGAAAAGAAGGAATTCAAATTGCGATTTCTATTTTACCGTTTATGGTTGGAATGCTCGCGTCTATTTCTATATTTCGAGCGTCTGGAGCGTTAGATGCGATGATATCAGTAATGAAACCGATGTTAGATTTAATTCATGTTCCAGCAGAAATCGTTCCACTAGCACTAATACGCCCTATTTCAGGGTCTGCTGGTTTAAGTATTACGACCGATTTAATTGCCACGTATGGGCCAGACTCGTTTATTGGAAGATTAGCTTCTACTATGCAAGGAAGTACAGATACGACTTTTTATATTTTAACAGTATACTTCGGAGCTGTAGGAATTAGAAAAATGGGAGATGCATTAAAAGTAGGACTTTTTGCTGATTTGATTGGAATTATTTGTTCAATTGTGTTTGTTTCTCTATTGTTTCAGTAAGGCTATTCATTTTTTATGCTATTTCGCTTATAATACGTATACGACCACTATTAAGGTGTTGCTTAATAGTGGTCTTTTTATGCGGTAATTTTGACAAAATGATGAACTTTTATTGTGAGCAATATGAAAATATGGACAATAATAAAAGGTAAAAACATGATTTGACCTTTATATGTTTATTATCATCGCTATGTTGTTTAAGTAAGATGAAGCGAAAAGCCGTCAAGCGTATGCGGTTGCCAAGTCTTTCTAATGTAAGGTAAGATAAATTCGAGGTGAAAAAAAGAAATGGAACGATTACAAAAAGTGATTGCGCAAGCAGGTATTGCATCGAGAAGAAAGGCTGAGGAATTAATTCAGCAAGGAAAAGTGAAAGTTAACGGAAAAATAGTGAAGGAGTTAGGAACGAAAGTAACTCCTCAAGATAAAGTAGAAGTAAATAACATTCCTCTTGAAAAAGAAGAACCTGTTTATTTTTTACTATATAAACCAACTGGCGTAATTTCAAGTGTATCAGACGATAAAGGAAGAAATGTTGTAACAGACTTTTTCCCAGAAATTACACAACGTTTATTCCCAATCGGACGTTTAGATTATGATACGTCTGGCGTATTATTAATGACAAACGATGGGGACTTCGCAAACGTATTAATGCACCCTAGATATAAAGTTGAAAAAACATATGTTGCAAAAATAAAAGGTCCACTAACAGGTGAAAAAATTCGTATGTTAGAACGCGGTGTTACGTTAGAAGATGGTAAAACAGCACCGGCACGTGTGAAGATTATTTCTTGGGACAAGCGTAAAGAAATGGCGATTGTACAATTAACAATTCATGAAGGACGTAACCGTCAAGTACGTCGTATGTTTGAAGCATTAGATTGTAAAGTAGTGAAACTAAAACGTGAACGTTATGCTTTCCTAGAAGTAGGCAGTTTGCGACCTGGTGATGCGAGAGAATTGACACCACATGAGGTGAAACAATTACGTGCATTGGCTTCTACAAAGCCTCGCTAATTGATATTGTGAAACTTTCACCAGTGGAATGCTCCGCTGGTGATTTATTAAAAAATACATATATTTATCACTCGTCGAAGAGAGGGGAGACAATATGAAAAAAAATCGCTTATTATTTCGTGTTATTATTCTACTCATTTTGTGCGGTGCTGTAGGATTTACAATTTATCAAGGATATTTCACTAAAGAAGAGAAGATGGAAATTGGAAAAGAAGCACCTAACTTTGTTGTGACAGATTTAGAAGGAAAGAAAATTGAGCTAAAAGATTTTAAGGGAAAAGGTGTATTTTTAAACTTTTGGGGTACGTGGTGTAAACCTTGCGAGAAAGAAATGCCTTATATGAATGAATTATATCCAAAGTATAAAGAAAAAGGCGTTGAAATTATTGCGTTAGATGCAGATGAAACGGATATTGCTGTTAAGAATTTTGTGAAACAATACGATCTTAAGTTCCCCGTTGCAATCGATAAAGGTGGAGAAATTATAAAAACGTATGGAGTAATACCATTACCAACAAGCTTCTTGATTGATAAAGATGGTAAGGTGATTCAAGAGATTAAAGGTGAACAAACAAAGGAACAATTGGAGGAGTATTTAAAGAAAATCACTCCGTAATAAAGAAAGCCTTTACATGCAAGGCGCTTACCTATAGCGCCTTCGGTTTAAAAATTCTGAGTATTGCGGTAACTTAAGGTTAGAATATACAATGGTACATATAGATACAGGGGCGGTGAGAGTGTTGAAAGAAATTAAGTGTGAATGTGGACATGTGAATCCGATAGGAACTGTTTTTTGTGAAGCTTGCGGGAAACCATTTGAAAGCAATGAAAATATAAAATTATTGGATATGCGCTATGAGGGGAGTGCACGAAGATCTCTCACGCAAACAAAAACGATAGTCGATAAAATTTGGACCTTTTTCTCTTCTGTAAAAGTGGGTGTATGGCTAATCGTAATAACTTTAGCTGCATCAGCGATAGGAACTATTTTTCCGCAAGAAATGTACATAACTCCAGGGATTGCGCCAGCTGAATATTATAAGCAGGAGTACGGATTTTTAGGGCAATTATACTATCAATTAGGATTTAATAATTTATACGGTTCATTGTGGTACATGATGTTAATTGCTTCTATCGGTATTTCACTTGTGATATGTAGTTTAGACCGTGTCATTCCCCTTTATAAAGCTTTAAAGAAGCAAGGTGTGAAAAGACACCCTAGCTTTTTAAAGAGACAAAGATTATACGGCACTGGTACACCGCAAGATGGTGATTTGGAAAGAGTGCAAAAAAATTTAAAGAAAGCGAACTATAATGTAAAAGTGGAAGACGGAAACGTTTTAGCAGAAAAGGGACGTTTCTCGCGTTGGGGTCCATATGTGAATCATATCGGTCTTATTATCTTTTTATTTGGTGCAATGCTTCGTTTTTTACCAAGTATGTACGTAGACGAAGCTCTTTGGTTACGTGATGGTGAAACGAAAGAAATACCAGGGACGGATGGTCAATACTATTTAAAAAGTGAGAAGTTTATAAAGGAAGTTTATGATAAAAGTAAGGACAAGGAAGTTTTTGATGACGCCATTGATCGTGTAGGCGATAAAATGATTGCGAAAAACTTCCAAACGAATGCTGTATTGTATAAAGCGGTAGGTGAAAATATAGCAGGACAAAGTCCGAAATTGGAAAAAGTAAAAGAAGCTGAAATTAGAGTGAATGAACCGCTGAAATTTGATCAGTTTGCGGTATATCAAGTGGATTATAAAGAAAATGAATTTAAAAGTATGTCCTTTAACTTGCAAAATAAAGAAAATAATCAAAAGTGGGGACCGATTAAAGTTGATTTAACGAACCCTGCAGAAAAATATGATTTAGGAAATGGTCATTCTTTAGAACTATTAAGCTATTTTCCTGATTTTTATTTTGATGAGAGTGGGAGACCGAACACAAAAACGAAGTTACCAAACAATCCTGCATTCGTGTTTAAAATGTTTACGCCTGAAACACCAGATGGTGAAGTGAGTTTTGTTGGTATTCAGCAAAATATAGAACCTGATGGGAATAATAAGTATAAAATGTCATTTGCAGGTGTGGAAATGCAAAATGCAACAGCACTTACTGTAAGGAAAGATTTAACGCTTTGGATTCTCGGTATTGGAGGATTTATATTTATGGTTGGTGTGATTCAAGGAATGTATTGGAATCATCGCCGTATTTGGATACAACGCGTTAATGATGAATGGTGGATTGCAGGACATACAAATAAAAATTGGTTCGGTTTAAAGAAAGATATTGAAAGAGTAATAGAAGGTACAGCAATTCCGCAACCAAATGATAAAGTAGTCGATAAAAAAATTAGTTAAGGTGGGGAAACGATATGGTGCAAATAAGTAGTAACTTTCTCTTTACCGCATTTATTTTATATTTAATTGCCACTCTATTTTTTGGGGGAGCAATTAAAGAAAAGGGTCATAAATGGGCAAATGTAGGAATAACGATTACAATTTTAGGGTTTATTGCACAAACAGTTTATTTTGTAACAAGATGGATTGCATCAGGACATGCACCGGTTAGTAACTTTTTTGAGTTCGGTACGTTTTTCGGCATGATGCTTGTCGGAGCATTTATTGTCATGTATTTTATGTACCGCGTAAGTATAATCGGACTATTTGCATTACCGGTTGCGCTTTTATTAATTGCTTATGCAAGTATGTTTCCAAGGGAAATATCTCCGCTTATTCCATCTTTAAAAAGCAATTGGTTACATATTCACGTAACGACTGCGGCTGCAGGGCAAGCGATTTTAGCAATTAGTTTTATTACAGGCGTTATGTATTTATTAAAAAATGTAGATCAATCAGTGAAAAGTAAACGTACATTTTGGTTAGAAACGGTCGTGTTCACACTTGTTTGTACAGTTGGGTTTATTGGAGTGACAACGGTATTTTCTAGTATGAAATATGAAGCGAAGTTTCAATGGATTGATAAAAATGAACAACAAGTGGAAATGAAGTACAATCTTCCGGCTTTAGTGGGACCGCATGAAGGGAAGTTATTGACCGAAAATAAATTAGAGCCGACAGTTGAAGTTCCAGCGATTGTAAATGCGAAAAAATTAAATACTGTAATTTGGTCTGTGTTAGTCGGAACGTTGCTTTATATCGTATTAAGGCTTACTTTGCGTAAACGAGTATCAGCGGCACTTCAGCCGTTAGTGAAAAATACGAACAGTGATTTATTAGATGAAATAGGATATCGTTCTATTGCAATTGGATTCCCAGTTTTCACATTAGGTGCATTAATTTTCGCCATGATTTGGGCTCAAATAGCGTGGACACGTTTTTGGGGCTGGGATCCAAAAGAGGTTTGGGCGCTTATTACTTGGCTCTTTTATGCTGCGGTATTACATTTACGTTTATCAAAAGGGTGGCATGGAGAGAAGTCGGCGTGGTTAGCGGTAATTGGTTTTGCAATCATTATGTTTAACTTTATTGTAGTAAACTTAATTATCGCGGGTTTACATTCATACGCATAGAGAAATAAAATAGGAGAGTGAATGTCACTTTCCTATTTTATTTTTGTCAACTTTTCTTCTTTTTTGAGAAAAACATGACAAAGTAGCGGTTGATTTTGTAAAATGATGTCGAGGACATTATATACTGTTCGAAAAAAATACATAGTTTTGGAAAAAAATTGAACAAACTTTATTATTCTTGTGAAGCATAATATGGAAAGTGAAACATTTAGAGAATTGCTTAAATAAACGAGAATAGCGCAACATAATAGTATAGAAGGGTAGGTGTGAACCGTTGTGGTAAAAGTACGCAACGGGTAGAAATGGAAAATGAATCAAGAATTTTAATTGTAGACGATGAGGATCGTATTCGTCGTTTGTTGAAAATGTATTTAGAAAGAGAACAATACACAATTGAGGAAGCTGACAATGGTGATACAGCTTTAGAAATGGCGTTACAAAATGATTATGATTTAATCCTATTAGATCTTATGATGCCTGGTAAAGATGGTATTGAAGTATGTAAAGGGGTTCGTGAGAAGAAAGCGACGCCAATTATTATGTTGACAGCAAAAGGTGAAGAAGTAAATCGAGTACAAGGGTTTGAGGTAGGAACTGATGATTATATTGTGAAACCATTTAGCCCACGTGAAGTAGTGCTTCGAGTGAAAGCGGTCTTACGCCGTTCTGTACCAACAACATTCTTTACGCAAGATACAACGACAAAAGATGTTACTGTGTTCCCTCATTTAACAATTGATAATGATGCACATCGTGTTACAGCAGATGGGAATGAAGTGAATTTAACACCGAAAGAGTACGAATTACTATTATTCTTAGCGAAAGCTCCTGATAAGGTGTTTGATCGTGAGCAATTGTTAAAAGAAGTATGGCAATATGAATTCTTTGGAGATTTACGTACAGTTGATACGCATGTAAAGCGTTTACGTGAGAAGTTAAGCAAAAAATCACCAGATGCTGCGAAGATGATTGTTACCGTTTGGGGCGTAGGTTACAAGTTTGAGGTTGTGAACGACTGATGCTTTGGAGAAGTGTAGTAGGGAAGTTATGGATGACCATATTACTTCTCGTTTCGTTTGTACTTGGATTTGTTGCGATTTTACTTTCACAATTTTTTAGAACGTATTATGTTGATATGAGTGAAACTCGGCTTCAAAAAGTTGCAACAAGTGTTTCGGAGTTAATTGAAGAAGGTGCCGATGTAAAAACGATTGAGAATATCGCGTACAAATTCTCTGATCCACTTTCAAGGATCGTTATTGTAGAAGATGGTAAAGAAATATCTTCTTCGCCGAAACAAGAAGGGTTAGTCACTCTTACAATGGATGATTTGAAAGAAGATAAAGAATTAGCGGCTGTTTTTACAGACAAAAAAGAAATTAAGAATAACATTCGAAAAGCCTCTAATAGTAGAAAGAATAAAAACACTGAAAATGATATTATGATTGTCGGAAAACCAGTACAGTCAAAAAATCAAAGTGCAGTGTTCGTATACGAATCTTTAAAAGTACCGATACAAGGTATGGAAAGAACGACTGATTTTATATTCTTGTCAGCAGGGATTGCGATTATATTAACAACTTTCTTTGCATTCTTCTTATCTACTCGAATTACAGCACCACTCCGTAAAATGCGTGAGGTTGCTTTTGAGGTGGCACGTGGGAAGTTTGATGCAAAAGCCCCTATGGTATCGCAGGACGAGATTGGTGAGCTTGCAACGGCCTTAAATCAAATGGGGAAACAGTTGAAGTTTAATATGAATGCCCTGCAGCAAGAGAAAGAACAGTTAGCTAGTATTTTAAGTAGTATGGCAGATGGGGTTATTACGTTAAATCAAGAAGGTGAAGTCGTTGTAATTAATCCGCCGGCTGAACATTTCTTACAAGTTTGGCAAGAAGAAAAAGAAATAGAGCTCAGTAATAAACTACCTTCCGAACTTGTTGAACTATTCCATCTCGTTGTAGAAAGCGAACAACAACAAGTGGTTGAAATTAATTTACAAAAAGGTAACTATGTAGTTCTTATGACGCCGCTTTACAATCAAACGAAAATTCGTGGAGCTGTAGCTGTATTACGTGATATGACGGAAGAACGCCGCCTGGAGAAGATGCGCCAAGACTTTATTGCGAACGTATCGCATGAACTTCGTACACCGATGGTCATGCTTCAAGGGTATAGTGAAGCGATTTTAGATGATATTGTACAAACGAAAGAAGAAATTAATGAGTTTGTTCAAATTATTTATGATGAATCTGTTCGTTTAGGTAAACTTGTAAATGAATTGTTAGATTTAGCACGTATGGAAAGTGGTAATGTAGAGTTACATATAGGTGAAGTTGATATTCATCCTTTTGTTGAAAAAATAGGTCGTAAATTCCAAGGAATTGCAAAGGATAAAGAAGTCGTACTAACGGTTGATTTCCAAAATCCAATTGAACAATACCCGTTCGATGCAGATCGTATGGAGCAAGTATTGACAAATTTAATTGATAACGCAATTCGTCATACGAATGCAGGTGGACATGTAACGCTTGTAATTGATACGAAAAATAATGGTCTTATTTTTGAAGTGCAAGATTCGGGCGCTGGTATTCCAGAAGAAGATATTCCATTTTTATTTGATCGTTTCTACAAAGCTGATAAAGCAAGAACACGTGGGAAAAAAGGTGGAACAGGACTTGGGCTTGCGATTGCCAAAAATATTGTGCAAGGCCATGATGGGAAAATTGCTGTTTCAAGTGTTGTCGGAGAGGGAACTACATTCTCTGTATATTTACCAAATCGTATAATTTAGATATGCGTTTTTAAAGTTGATAATGGATAAAGTTCTACTGTTTTTTATTTTTTTGTAAAATCAATTAAATAAATAATAGTAGAACTTTTTTCTATCTTAGTCGAATGAATAATAAGAGGAAGGGTGTCGTGAAACGATGAAATTATATACGAAAACAGGAGATAAAGGGATAACAAGTGTAATAGGCGGCAGAGTGGATAAAGATGATATTCGAGTTGAAGCATATGGCACGATAGATGAGGCGAATTCTCATATTGGATATGCAATGACTAAGCTACAAGGCGGGGCTTTCGGCGATATTTACAATGAACTTGAAACGATTCAACATGAACTATTTGATTGCGGGGGAGACTTAGCGATAGTAGGGGAGAAAATTCCTTATAAAGTAACGATTGAAATGGTCGAAAGCTTAGAAAGAAGGATTGATTCGTATATAGAAGAAGCTCCGCCGTTAGAGCGCTTTATTTTACCAGGTGGCAGCGAAGCGGCAGCTGCTATTCATATTGCACGTACAGTTGTAAGGCGAGCAGAACGATGTATAGTGTCCTTGCAAAAAGAAGGGGAAATAAATGAAGTTGTTTTAAAGTATGTAAATAGACTATCTGATTATTTGTTTGCAGTAGCTAGAGTAATAAACGCTCGATTACAAGTAAAAGATGTGGAGTATAATCGCAGTGCAATCGTTTTTCGTGATAAGAAAGAGAAGGAAGTGGAGTGATTCACTTTCTTTTTTTTGTATACTTTTTTCTGTAATATACCAAAATAGAGAAGGTATGGTGTTGATTAGAAAACGGAGGATGTATATGAAAGTGTTAAAATGTGGCGTCATGTTATTGACAGTACTGTTTTTGTCTCAATTACATGTATACGCAGAGGAAAATCGATGGACATGGCCTGTTGAAGGGCAAATAAGTGATTATTTTGGGACAAGGCACGGAAAACACTACGGTATAGATATAGCGGCACCGATCGGCACGCCTGTGGCAGCTATTCAAGAAGGTAAGGTAACAAAGTCTTATTATTCAAGTAGTTATGGGAACGTTGTATTTATTAAACATGGAGAATATGAGGCTGTGTATGCGCATTTAAATAAGAGATATGTAGTTCAAGGGGATGATATTTCAAAAGGAGAAGTAATTGGAGAAATAGGAAATACAGGAGAATCACGAGGTGCACACTTACATTTAGAAGTTCATCAAGGAAGATGGACGATGGCGAAAAAGAATGCGATGAATCCGTTGCTTGTTTTAAATGAACGAAGAAATGAAGCTGTTTCTTCATCGTTATATGTCGTTCAAAAAGGGGACACTTTAGTTAGTATTGCACGGAAATTTAGTATGTCAGTTAAGGAAATTAAAGAAAAAAATGGGCTGCAGCAAGAGCTGATTTATCCAAATCAACAATTGTATGTAAAGTAAAAAGAAGAGCTAGTTTAACTAGCTCTTCTTTTACCAAAAAATAAAGACACATATAAATCCAGAAATAGCTAAGTAGCTATATAAGTAAAATACTTTTGTTCTTGTTTTCTCATTTGTCCGAAACAGTACAATTGTTGGTTCAATTAAACCGATTGTCAAACAAAGTAAACCAAGAAGCATACAACCGATTGAAATGGAGTACAGAGCAATTTGTGGTGCTTGAAATGGAATCATCCATTTTAATAAAAATGCAATAAGTGCAGTATAGCAAATGCTGCCGATGTATTTATTCAACGGTGTATTAGAACGGAAACCAGGAAGCTTTTTTAAGAAAGAGCGGGAAACAACTTCAGTTTGTAAAGATGTATGCTCTTCGATTATTTTTTGAGCTTCTTTTCCTTTTTGGAAAAGGGATAATATCCAGTTTCGCTCCCCTTGGAAAATAAATTGAGAAGTTGTCAAATAGTGATCAACTTTCACTTTATTCCAACTCTTCCACGGATGACGCTCACACAATTTTAATTTACTCTCTGTTTTTTTATCATACTGATAAATACTGATGCCATCTTCATCGAAAGCAGCATAGTATGTCCCGCTTGAGAATGTACCTAAATCAATTGGACAGTAGAAAAGTAACTCTTTTTTTAAGTAAAAGTATTCTTTTCTTAAGTTTTTTTTCATTGCTTCTCGAATAGAGTGTCTCTTTTCTTTCTTCATGACATTTCCTCCATAATCCAGAAAATGTTCTTATCTTAACAATTCAACATCTTATCACTTTTAACTATATATGACTAGTGGGTTCATAGGAGAAATGCCGAATACTAAAAAATCTGGGTTGTATTGTAAAATATAGTGAATGATTTTTGATTATATAAAATTAATAACTTATTTTTAATAAGTTACACTTTTTTTGTTCACAATACGATTATGTTGTTGTATAATGAAGTGGAAAATAGAATATCGGTCTATCTTCGGGGCAGGGTGAAAATCCCGACCGGCGGTGATGAACTATATGTGATTTTGTTCTAAGCCCGCGAGCCGTTAAGGCAGGATTTGGTGTGATTCCAAAGCCGACAGTACAGTCTGGATGGGAGAAGATGGAGGTTCAAGCGTTCAAAAAAGATATGGATTTGAACGTCTGTTTGATGTGCCTTAAATTCTCCCTTTGTGTTAAACACAAAGGGTTTTTTCGTTCTATGAAAAAATAGGCATAGCAGAACCTTTCCACTTTCCATGAGATGATCGATGGAAAAGGAGAGAGAAAGATGAAACAAAAAAACAGTGTAGTGCAAATGGTGAGTGTAGCAATGCTAAGTAGTATTGCGTATTTACTGATGATGTTGGATTTCCCATTCCCGGGGCTTCCGCCATTTTTAAAAATTGATTTTAGTGATGTACCAGCTCTCATTGCTGCGATTATTTTTGGGCCAGTTGCAGGGGGAATTGTAGAGGCAATAAAGAATATTTTACATTACGGGATTCAAGGGAGTTTAACGGGAGTACCAGTTGGAGAAATTGCTAACTTTATTGCAGGGTGTTTATTTATTGGACCAGCAGCTTTCTTATTTAGAAAGTATCGTACTGTTAAGAGTTTAACGACAGGGTTAATGCTAGGGACAATTACAATGGCACTCATTATGAGTGTATTAAATTACATCATCATATTCCCAGCTTACACTTGGTTTTTAAATTCACCAGCTATGTCTAGCGAGGCTATAAGAACAACGGTTGTAACGGCAATCTTACCATTTAATTTAATTAAAGGAATTGTTGTGACGATTGTATTTGTAGCGTTATTCTCACGCCTGAAAGTATGGGTGTTTGCAAAAATGAAAAATGCATAAAATTTAAAATAAAACCATTAGTAGTATGGAACTACTAATGGTTTTTTTATTAAATATCATGAAAACAAAAAATGTCCCTCATCAATATGAGGGACATTTTTTGAAGTTAATAAAAGACTATTCGAATTTTAAAGCATCGCCGTCGAATGATTCGTCAGCAACTTTAATTGAGTCAGTTGGACAACCTTCGAATGCATCCATCATATCTTCAAGTAATACATCTGGAATTTCAACGATACCTTGGTTATCGTCTAATGTTACGAATGCAATACCTTCATCATCATAGTCATAAATGTCTGGTGCAGCAGCGCCGCAAGCACCACATGCGATACAAGTATCTTTATCAACGATTGTATATTTTGCCATCTTTTTTCCCTCCTGATAATATGTATGTGAAAAGCTCGCCATAAAAATTATAACCTTATTGTAAAACGGTTTTTAAAACTTTTCAACATAAAATTATAATGATAATCCTTATCAATTAGAGTGTCAACTAATTTTTGAATTATGTCATAAGATTTTCAAAATACGTAAATGTTATTTCGTTTGGTACAATAGAATATATACAAGTATATATTGCCGATATGATAAGTGTAATGAGTAACGGTAGACGGTGTAATTATAAGAAAAAGCATTTAAGTTAGATTGAAAGGTGGAAGCGGTAATGCAACTACAATATACTTTATTGTATTGTTTAAAACAATTGAATGGTGAAAGGACCGTTTCTTCTATTTACTATTTACTAAAGGGAAAACGTTCTTCACAAACGTTACAAGATGGAAATATGTTCCGAATTTCTTTTTTGTTTGGAATATATAAATCATTAAATAGAATTGAATATGATCGTGAAGTTGCAAAGTTGTTGCAAGCAGGTTTGATGCAAGAAATACATGAAAATACATATTTGTTAACATCTAAAGGTAAAATGCAGTTACATACATGGGAGGAAGTGTATGCTTTTCCGGTGCATTTACATGGTTTGCACTATGGTGAATTAGGTGAAACATTATGGAAAAGATTATCATTAATTATTCAAACTATATCTAATTTGCAACAGAATAATACGAAGTTTATTCCTATTCAACAAGATACGGAAATAATGGTATGGGTGAAACGCTTTTTAACAGGTGTGCCGTATAGGCGAAGTGAATTGGCGAAAAGATTATGGAAAGAAATATATAGTCTTCTAGGGAAATGTGATGTGATAGAAGCGACGATTGTAACATATCGATTAACAGGATATGAACGTATCGGTTGTACATTGCAGCAGTTAGCGGAAATTACGAAACAAGATATAATTAGAGTGTACTTTTTATTTTGGGGTACAATTCATTTCCTTATACAAGAAGTTCGGGATAAAGAAAATGAATTTCCGCTATTAGCTGAAATTATCTCTTATCCAAATGAGAGAGCTGAATTATTTAGTTTATCAACGAAAAAAACATATAATTTTTGGAGGCAAGGGCGCTCTTTAGAAGAAATAGCGACAATTAGAAATTTAAAGGTTGCAACGATAGAAGATCATTTTGTTGAAATTGCTTTGCGAGAAAGAGATTTTTCTATCGAGATGTTTATGGAAAAAGACAAAATAGATAAAGTAACAAAAGTAATTGATGCATTACAAACACGTAAGTTGCGTGAGTTGAAACAAGCGGTTGGAGAGGATATCTCTTATTTTGAAGTTCGTCTTGTATTGGCGCGGATGGAGGGTATAAATGAAACTTGAGGAATATTTATATAGGTGGTTTGGATATTCTGAATTTCGTCCAGGTCAAAAAGGGGTAATTACAGATTTATTGGAAGGAAAAGATGTTATAGCGATGCTTCCGACCGGAAGAGGAAAGTCTATGTGTTATCAACTTCCAGGGCTCATGCAAGAAGGAACGGTGCTTGTTGTATCACCATTATTATCTTTGATGGAAGATCAGGTTACACAATTAAAATATGTTGTGAAAAACCGAGTGATAGCATTTAATAGTTTTCGGACATTACACGAAAAAAGAGAAGCGATGAAAAAATTAGCTTCTTATAAATTTATATTTGTTTCGCCAGAGATGTTACAGTCGGAATTGCTAATAAGAGAATTGAAGAAAGTGCATATTTCATTATTTGTTGTGGATGAAGCTCATTGTATTTCGCAATGGGGTTATGATTTTAGACCAGACTATAAAAAACTAAATGTAGTCATTGAGAATATCGGGTCTCCTACGGTACTGGCATTAACGGCAACAGCGACAAAAGATGTACTCCGAGATATAGCAGAGAGTTTAGATTTGAAGAATGTGACGCAGCATGTATACTCTATTGATCGTCCAAATATTGCAATGGAAGTACAATTTGTGGAGACGATAGAAGAGAAGAAAGAGGCACTTTTGGACCAGGTGATGTATTTGCAGGGACCAGGGATTGTATATTGTTCAAGCAGAGCGTGGACAGAACGTTTAACGGAATATTTAAGAGGAAAAGGCGTTACTGGTGTCGCTTTCTATCATGGTGGTATGGAACATGAAGAGCGTATGTTAATTCAACAGCAGTTTATGAATGACCAGTTGCAGCTTGTAATATGTACAAGTGCTTTTGGTATGGGAGTAAATAAGTCGAACACGAGATACATTATTCATTTCCATTATCCGACTAATGTAGCTTCTTATTTACAAGAAATTGGAAGAGCTGGGAGAGATGGTGAACCGAGTATAGCTATCTTACTATGTAGTCCATTAGATCACGATTTGCCAATTTCAATAATTGAAGATGAATTGCCAAGTCAGTCGCAAATACAATTTTTATTTTCTTTACTACAAGAAAGAATGTTTCAAACGAAAGAATTACCAATAGAAGAGGTAGAAGAAATTTGTTATAATGCAGCAAGATTTAATGAACAATATTGGCGTTTCATCCGCTATCATCTCGAAAAGCTTGGAATCATACAACAACGAAAACTAATATTAGAGAGCTTGTCAGATGAAATTATGAACAGATTAATAGCTGAAGTAGAAATAAGGCTACGTAATAAATATAGTGAGCTAGATAACATGAAATCATGGATACAAGTGAAAGGATGTAGACGTGAATATTTGCTACAACAGTTCGGTTATAGAAAAGAGAACGAGTTGAAAAATTGCTGTGACTATTGTCATATTACAAAAACAGATTATAAAAAAAGACAAGCGCAACAATTGGATTTCGACTATAATTGGGAAACAGAGTTACAAAAGCTTTTCGGTCTAGAAAAGATGGGGGAATGATGAACATTCAAAGGCATAATATTGAAGATATGAGTCCGAAAGAAATAAGGCTAAATCTGTATATCACACAGTTCATTATTATCGGTATCGGTTGTTTACTAGCATATATATTATTCCGAGATATAAAATCGGTGTATAGTCTGTGGAAATGGGAACCGGTATCTATACTTATAATAGGTGGCTTGTTAGCGATTGGTATTGTGTTATTAGATTATGTTGCAATGCGGGTATTTCCAGAGTCTTGGTTTGATGATGGTGGTATTAACGATAGAATGTTTCAAGGAATGTCAGTAATGCATCTACTCGTTATTACGTTTATTATCGGCTTTGCAGAAGAATTTTTATTTAGAGGTGTAGTGCAGACTCACTTTGGAATTGTAATAGCGAGTTTAGTATTTGCAGTGTTACATATTCGGTATATAACAAAGCCATTTTTGTTTTGTTTCGTCTGTTTCATTAGTTTTGTCTTTGGCTATGTATTTGAATGGACAGGAAATTTGTTTATAACAATCTTTGCACACTTTCTTGTTGATTTTATAATGGGACTCCAATTAAGAAAATAAATGGAAGGTGGTGGTGAACAACATGAGGAAACGAATTCCTGATTTTGAAGAGGAATTAGAAGTTGAGCGAGTGGAAGAGAAGGAAGGTTTACCGCCGCGTAGTGAAATTCATAGAAATAAAGAGAAAAAACAAAAGTTTAAAATGAATCATATTTTCGTCCGAGTGTTAACATTTCTATTCATATTACTACCAATTAGTATCTTATGGTATACGGATAAATATATTCAGGTGAAAAGTGATGGTAATAATGCTGGAAAAAGTGCTTTTGAGGTCATTTTCTTTGATTCAGCTAAATCTGAGTCAGGGGCACCATCTGAGAAGGTGGTAACGCATACTGTGAAAGAGGGAGAAACTTTAGATAGTATAGCGAAGCAATATTTTTCAGATGAAACTGGGATTGAAGTGATTAAAAAGTATAATGATTTACAAGAAGATGAAGTGAATGTAGGTCAAGAATTAAAAATTCCGATAAAAAATAAGTCAACAAAGTAGGAGAGATAGTAACATACTTGCTAGAAAAACTGAGGATGATCTTTATGGGGGGAGTAAAAAATATATGATATGGATTATCTTATTAAGTACTCTCGTATGTATTGGTATTATATTTCTTCTTGTAATGTATACAGAAGCAATGCGTAATACGGTGTTAGAACATACTTTAATATTTGAAGAATTTCCGAAAAGTTTTCAAAAAGTAAATATGTTTTTTATTTCTGATATTCATAGAAGGGTCATTCCAAGTTCGTTAATTGAACAAGTAAAAGGAAAAGTAGACCTTGTAATAATTGGCGGTGATTTAGCGGAAAGAGGTGTCCCTTTATCAAACATCTCTGCTAATATACAAAAGTTAAGGGCGATCGCTCCTGTATATTTTGTGTGGGGAAATAATGATTATGAGATTGAATATCATGAATTAGATGCTTTGTTATTAGAAAATAATGTGAAAGTTTTAGATAATACAAGAGTTGTATTTGAATCTGAATTAGGAGAGAAAATTTGTTTACTCGGTGTAGATGATGTCGGTTTGAAACGTGATCGTTTAGATTTAGCGTTGGCTGATTGCAAAGAGGATGGTTTTCGTATATTAATTAGTCACAACCCTGATATAATAAATAAAATGTCGGGGAAAGAACAAATTTCACTTGTGTTAAGTGGACATACACATGGAGGACAGATTCGATTATTCCCATCTAAAAAACATTTAAAAGGTGGCGTATATAAGCATTCAAATATGACTCTATTTGTTAGTAATGGGTATGGAACAACATTGATTCCACTTCGCTTCCGAGCACCTGCTCAAACACATATTATTACGTTATGCGGGGGGAAATGATGCCAACTCTAAACGGAAAATATAACATAAAAGCTGTTTCGAATATAATTGGAATTCAGCCGAGCACACTTCGTGCATGGGAAAGACGATATCAAATGATTGCCCCAAAACGGAATCATGCAGGTCATCGATTATATACAGAAGAGCATATTCAAATTTTGAAATGGTTAATGGACAAGGTTTCTTCCGGTATGATGATTGGACAAGCAGTTCAATTATTAGAAGGGAATCGTTTGCAGAGTAATGTTCAAAAAGAAATACATTACGATAAAGAAGTTGTTTTAGTGGACGATTTACTACAAGCTTTGTTAAAATTTGATGAAATTACAACTTCTGCATTGTTAAACGAGGCTTTTAGTATTTATGCAACAGAAAAAGTTATAGCAAGTATTGTTCTTCAAGTGTCAAATAACTTGTTAACGTTAAAAAATAATAATGAAGTTACAATGGTACAATTCCAATATGTCGTATCATTTTTACAAACTCGTCTAGGAATGGTGTATCATAATGCATCTTCGTTTTCTTCTATATACAAAGTTGTCGTGTTAGAAAATAATACGTTGAAAGGGTTTGTTTTCTCAACGTATTTACGATTAAAAGGATACGAGGTGATATATATTAGGTCAAGCTTAGCGGAGGATAGTATTTTGTTAGCTGTTGAGCAAATACAACCTAAATATGTAGTAGTCTCTTTTGATGATGGACGAGAACTTAAGAATGCGATGAACTGCGTGAATTTGTTACAAGAAAAAAGTGAGAATCTTTCTGTTGGAGTTATAGGGAAAATAGGTACTCGAGATCAGTTGAACATTCAAACAAGCCTAATTGGTGATACGAAAGAAGAATGGGATGATTGGTTAAAAATGTTAGAATAGTTGTTCGAAAAGAACCATCTATTTTCTATTTCATATAATAAAAATTATATTCATTGGTTACGTAGGGAGGGTATGAGATGAGGCTGGAACGATTAAATTACAATAAGATAAAAATTTTCTTAACATTTGATGATTTATCTGAACGAGGATTAACGAAAGAAGATTTGTGGAGAAATGCACCGAAAGTACAGCAATTATTTCGTGATATGATGCAAGAAGCAAATAAGGAACTTGGTTTTGAGGCAGATGGTCCGATTGCAGTTGAAGTATTTTCTCTACAAGCGCAAGGGATGGTTGTAATTGTAACGAAAGAACATCAAGAAGTAGATACAGATGATGAGTTCCGTGACGAGTTTATTGAAATGCAAGTGACTCTAGATGAAAGTGAGCATATACTGTATGAATTTGCTACACTAGATGACGTAATTAACCTGTCGAATCGTTTATATAACCTTGATGTAACTGGCGGAAAACTATATACGTGGGATGGTCGTTTCTATCTTTGGATGGAGGAAGAGGAGCAAGTTCAATTACTGAAGGCAGATTTCATAGCTATTTTAGCGGAATATGGTAATCCGTCTACGGCAACTATTTATCGTATAATGGAGTATGGTAAAGAGTTAATGGCTTCTCAAGCGATTGAACAAATACACAATTACTTTATAAAAAAACAAAACCTTAGCTAATATAACATAGCTAAGGTTTTGTTTTTTTGGAAAGTCTAAAATGTCGGTTTGAAAAATTCAAAATGATCCATGGTATAGAGAGAATCATAAATACTTGAGTATTCTTTATTTCACTTAAATATATATCCTTTCAAGGTGCTGCATTTAAGTAAAACGAAAAATATTTAAATATTTAAGTATTTTACTTTTCTAAAAGCAATAAAAGGACTATAATAATAGTGAAAACGCTTGCAACGGAAAAAAGTTTGTATATATTTGTTAGCGTTTTCTATTGCATTCAAAATTTAACGGTGTATACTAGGCAATGAAGGTTTACTAAACAAGTGAAATTACAGGGGGTTTACTTACTATGGTAGCCGAAAAGGGAACTCAAACAAAAACACAACAACAAAGGGAACAACATTTTGAACTATTGAATTCAACACAAATTGTTATCAGTGAAGCGTTAGAAAAATTGGGTTATCCAAACGAAGTATATGAATTATTAAAAGAACCAGTTCGTATGATGACAGTGAAAATACCAGTTCGTATGGATGACGGGACTGTTAAAATATTTACAGGATATCGTGCACAACATAATGATGCTGTTGGTCCAACGAAAGGTGGAATTCGCTTCCATCCGAATGTAACAGAAAATGAAGTGAAAGCACTTTCAATTTGGATGAGTTTAAAATGTGGTATTGTTGATTTACCATATGGCGGAGGTAAAGGTGGAATTATCTGTGACCCACGTGAAATGTCATTCCGTGAGTTAGAAAGATTAAGCCGCGGTTATGTACGAGCAATTAGTCAAATCGTAGGACCGACGAAAGATATTCCAGCTCCAGATGTATTCACAAACTCTCAAATTATGGCGTGGATGATGGATGAATATAGCCGTATTGATGAATTTAATTCACCAGGATTTATTACAGGTAAGCCACTTGTATTAGGTGGATCACATGGGCGTGAAACAGCAACGGCGAAAGGTGTTACAATTTGTATTCGCGAAGCTGCAAAAAAACGCGACATTGATATTAAAGGTGCACGCGTTGTCGTTCAAGGATTCGGTAATGCTGGTAGCTTCTTAGCTAAATTTATGCATGATGCAGGTGCTAAAGTTATTGCAATCTCAGATGCTTACGGTGCATTGCATGATCCAAATGGATTAGATATTGATTATTTATTAGACCGTCGTGATAGCTTCGGTACAGTAACAAAACTATTTAATAATACAATTTCAAACAAAGAATTGTTAGAGCTTGATTGCGACATTTTAGTTCCAGCTGCAATTGAGAACCAAATTACAGAAGAAAATGCTAATAATATTAAAGCGAAAATCGTTGTTGAAGCAGCAAATGGTCCAACAACATTAGAAGCAACTAAAATTTTAACAGATCGCGGAATTTTACTTGTTCCAGACGTATTAGCAAGTGCTGGTGGTGTAACAGTATCTTACTTCGAGTGGGTACAAAATAACCAAGGTTACTACTGGACTGAAGAAGAAGTAGAACAACGTTTAGAAAAAGTAATGGTAAGATCATTTGACTCTATTTATGAAACAGCACAAGTTCGTAAAGTGAACATGCGCTTAGCAGCATACATGGTCGGTGTTCGTAAAATGGCTGAAGCAAGTCGCTTCAGAGGTTGGGTATAATACCATATCATGAGAAAACGTGATTCCTTTCGAGGGAATCACGTTTTTTTGTTGAAGTATAAGAGTGAGGTGGTGTATATGGGAAATGAAATGATGGAACGAGTAGAACAATTAGAAGAAAAGGTTAAGAGGTTAGAGGGAGAACTCGCAAGAACGATGAAAGCCGAAAAAGCAAGTATCGTTCGGGTGTTCGGGGAAGGGCTACTGTTTTTAATATTTGGTGCGGTTGTAGTAGGGCCGATTATCGCTTTTATATTAGTAATTATTAATTGGTTTATTGAAAAATAAAATAAAATTAAAAAAGAACGCTTGTTCTATACGAACAAACGTGCTATACTTTCCTTAGATAAACAAAACGGAAATGATTTTAAGGAGAGATAAATGATGAAAATGACAGTAGACCAAAGATTTATGATGCCAGCGGATGTTGTAGAACGAGTGGAAGTATTAAGAAATAAACAAAGTAAGCGCGGCACATTATTACAATCAGTAAATAAATTTTTCGGTTTAGATACGAAAGAAGATTGTGTTTGGTTTTACGGTTTTTATGGAGTTGCTGTAAGTATTTTATTATTTATGGTGTTCACATCAAACATTTTCGATTTTCTCTTCGCGTAAGAAATATGCTATAAGGACATTACTACCGAATACATATATAAGGAAGTAAGGTAATCTTCTGAAGCGGGAGTTGGTAGTAATGGCGATGTTTCCTATAGAGCGTAACTATATTGGATATGGAAGTTCACGACCGGGAATTCCTCTTTCTAAAGTTAGGTTTATTGTAAGTCATGATACGGGGAATCCTGGTAGCAATGCGATAGGGAATCGAGATTATTTTAATGAAATACAACCGAAAGCCTCGGCACATACATTTATAGATGACAAAACAATATTAGAAATTATTCCTATAAATGAAGTTGCCTATCATGTTCGATATGGTGTGCCGACAGATAATGACTTATATGGGTATGATGCTAATAAGGCTGCCATTGGAGTTGAGCTTTGTTATGGCGGTGATGTTAACTTTTGGGAAGCATATACCCGTTTTACTTGGTATCATGCGTATTTATGTCAAAACTTCGGCTTGAATCCGAAAAAAGATATCGTATCACATAAAACACTTGATCCAGCTAGAAAGATTGACCCGGAAAATGTATTAGGGAAACAAGGTATTAAATTTCAGCAGTTTTTAGCAGATGTCTATCGGATGTACGTTTCGTTTAGATGACAAATATATGAAAAATGAATACAATAAAGATAGGTGCCTACTGCTGTAAGTAGGTTTTTTCTTGTTTTTATAAATAGTGTATTGGTAGAAGACTAGGAGTGAACCGAGTATGCAGAAAGAAACAGCTATCATAATTGGAGGCGGTCCGTGCGGATTAGCAGCAGCAATTTCGTTGCAAAGGGTAGGGATAAATCCATTAGTAATTGAAAAAGGAAACATTGTAAATGCGATTTATAATTATCCAACTCATCAAACATTTTTCTCTTCTAGTGAAAAATTAGAAATTGGTGAAGTAGCTTTTATTACAGAAAATCGTAAGCCAGTTCGAAATCAAGCACTTGCGTATTATCGTGAAGTAGTAAAGCGTAAGTCTGTACGTGTAAATGCTTTTGAACGAGTAGAGAAAGTTCAAAAAGATGGAGAAGTTTTTCAGGTTGAGACGACAAAGCGTGACGGAAGTAAAGAAATATATATAGCGAAATATATTGTTGTAGCAACTGGATATTATGATAATCCAAATTATATGAATGTTCCAGGTGAGGAATTGAAGAAAGTAGCTCACTATTTTAAAGAGGGGCATCCTTATTTTGATCGAGATGTAGTAGTTATAGGTGGGAAAAACTCGAGTGTAGATGCCGCGTTAGAACTTGTTAAAGCTGGTGCGCGTGTAACTGTTTTATATCGCGGAAGTGAGTATTCAACAAGTATAAAACCGTGGATTTTGCCGGAGTTTGAGGCATTAGTACGAAATGGCACAATTCAAATGCATTTCGGGGCTCATGTGAAAGCAATTACTGAACATACATTAACATTTACAGTTGATGGTGAGGCGTATACAATCCAAAATGATTTTGTATTTGCGATGACTGGTTACCATCCTGATCATAGTTTCTTAACGAAGATGGGTGTTCGAATTGATGAAGAAACAGGACGTCCGATTTATACAGAGGATACGATGGAAACGAATGCTGAAAATATTTTCATTGCTGGTGTAATTGCTGCTGGAAATAATGCAAATGAAATATTTATTGAAAACGGTCGATTCCATGGGGATGCGATTGCGCAAACCATTGCAACAAGGGAAATGTAAAAAGAAGCTGTCGAAATAAATTTCGACAGCTTCTTTTTTAATCGTGCATAAACATATTTTGGATTGCTTCATGAGAGTTTGTATTCTCTAATGCAACTAATAATTTAATACGTGCCTTTTGGGCATTTAAACCGTATGTGAATACAATACCCATATCTTTTAATTGTTTGCCGCCGCCTTCGTATGAATATACATCTTGAACGATGCCGTTGAAACAGCGAGAAACTAATACGACAGGAATGCCTTTGTTTATTAATCGTTCTAGACTAGGGAGTGTTCTTGGTGGTAAATTACCTTGTCCAAGTGCTTCAATAACAATTCCGTCTACTGGAAGGTTTTCAATTGCTGCTAACAATGTATCGTCCATACCTGCGTATGCCTTTAGAACGACTACGTTTTTAGAAACCTTATTTACTGAATATGTTTCGTGATGTACTAAAGCGTGGTGGAATACAACACCACGTTTTGTTACCATACCAATTGGTCCATACTGTGGACTTTGGAATGTTGCTACATTACTTGTATGAGTTTTCGTTACATTTGTAGCGCAATGAATTTCGTCGTTTAATACGACTAGAACACCTTTTTCGGCAGCTTCACTACTGCTAGCGACTTTTACAGCTGATAAGAAGTTATATAGACCATCAGCACCTAATTCATTACTGGAGCGCATTGCACCTGTCACAACGATCGGAATAGTTGCTTGCACTGTTAAATCTAAGAAATAGGCTGTTTCTTCTAATGTATCCGTACCATGCGTAATGACTACGCCATGAATGTTGTCTTGTTTTACTCTTTCATCAATGATGACTTGTAATTGTAACATTTCGCTCGGTGTCATATGAGGAGATGGAAGATGAAACACATCTTCAACGATTAAATCAACATCGCCTTCTAAATCAGGAATGAATTTTAAAAGAGGATTTTTTTCACCTGGTTGTACGACCCCAGTTTCTTTATCTTCCTCCATTGCAATTGTTCCACCTGTGTGTAAAACTAGGATTCTTTTCAATGCTTATACCCCTTTCAAGTAAAAAAATACATTTAGAACATAACATGTTTTGAGTAAATTCGACAATGGAAATGTATAAAAGTATGCCTCGAAAATGACAATAAAATTAACTGCTATATGTACGATGTATAAAATCGCGAAACGAAATGTGTAAATATAGGTTAGGAGGGAGCGAATACGTTGAAAAAGGTGGAGAAAATATTCATTCGTATATTAGTAATACAGTTCATTTGTATTTGTGTTGTGCAATTGTTATTTATACATAAGTCATCAGTGAAATATTTGTCTAAAATTGTTTATTATGAAGGTGTTGTGGCAAAAAATAAAGCAGAAATCTTACAGGTGAATAGGTAGTTTTCATTTTCTTCTAGGAAGGATTATGCTACAATAATTGAGGATTTAATGACGTGAAGCAAATGAGAAGAAGCAGGGAAATACCTGCTTTTCGTTTTGTTTTATAAGTGAAAAAATGAGGTGTTACAATGGATAAACGAATTTCAATTGCTATAGATGGTCCAGCAGCTGCTGGAAAAAGTACAGTTGCGAAAGTTGTGGCGAAGAAACTTTCTTACGTTTATATTGATACAGGCGCAATGTATCGTACGCTTACATATGCAGCCCTTGAACAAAAAGTGGACATTGAAAATGAAGAGCAGTTAATGGAAGTTGTAAAAAATGTAAATATTGAGTTTCAGCAAGGGGAAAATACACAACTTGTATTTTTAAATGGACAAGATGTTTCTGAAGTAATTCGTACACCTGAGGTGACGAACCGAGTATCTATTGTGGCGAAACATCGCCTTGTTCGTGAAGAAATGGTACGTCGTCAACAAGAGTTAGCGGAAAAAGGCGGCGTTGTAATGGATGGCCGTGATATTGGTACACATGTGTTACCAGATGCTGAAGTGAAGATCTTTATGCTTGCTTCTGTTGAAGAAAGAGCAGAAAGAAGACATTTAGAAAATATGAATAAAGGTTTCGATTCTAATTTAGAGCAGTTAAAAGAAGAAATTGCTCAGCGTGATAAATTAGATTCAGAACGCGAAGTTTCTCCTCTGAAAAAAGCTGATGATGCATTGGAATTAGATACAACTTCTTTATCTATTGAAGAAGTTGTTCAAAAAATTATGAGTATTGTTTCAGGAGTGTTTGCGAAATAAAGAAAGGGGATAGCCTCTTTCTTTTTTTGTTTGTATAGAAATGTAAAGGATACGTGAATTGTGAGTCTCTTTCCTTGACAAATGGTCGGATTTGTAAGAAGTTAGTAAAAGAGGGATAAAACTTTCAGAATATATTCGCTATTATATTTCAAAACATACTTTCTTCAAGATGATTTTGCTGTATACTATTTATATAGGTTTAATATATTTTCTAGTGAAATGTATGAAGACCGAGTATGTGATGATAAATTCTTAAACATGCAAATGAAAACAACTGTTTTCATTTCGTATATACATAAAAAATGCTTTGTCAATTCTGTAGGGAGGTATTTCCATGGTAGAGAAAATGAATGAAGAAGTTATGGATTCAAAAGAATTACAAGTTGGTGACGTTGTTACAGGTTCTGTAACGAAAGTTGAAGAGAAACAAGTGCTTGTAAATGTTGGATACAAAACAGATGGCGTAATTCCAATTAGTGAATTAGCTAACGTTCATATTGAAAAAGCAAGCGATGTTGTAGAATTAAATCAAACGCTAGAATTAAAGATTATTAAATTAGAAGAGGATGATCTTGTCTTATCTAAACGTGCTGTTGATGCAGAAAAAGCATGGGTAGAATTACAAGAGAAATTTACTTCTGGTCATGTATTTGATGTGACTGTAAAAGATATCGTGAACGGTGGATTAGTTGTGGACCTTGGTGTTCGTGGTTTTATCCCAGCTTCACTTGTAGAAGTACATTATGTAGAAGACTTTACTGACTATAAAGGCAAAACATTAGCCGTGAAAATTGTAGAATTAGATCGCGAAAAAAATCGTGTAATCCTTTCGCATAAAGCAGTAGTAGAATTAGAACTAGATTCTAAGAAGAAAGAAGCGATTTCTTCATTAAAAGAAGGAGACGTTGTTGAAGGAACAGTGCAACGATTAACGGATTTTGGTGCTTTCGTTAACGTTGGTGGTGTGGACGGTTTAGTTCATATTTCGCAAATTTCACACGAACGTGTAGAACAACCTTCTGAAGTATTAGAACAAGGACAAAAGGTAAAGGTGAAAGTGTTATCTGTTGATGCTGATACACAACGTATTTCTTTATCAATTAAAGCAGTTCAACCAGGACCTTGGGAAAATGTTGCTGGCGAAGTAAAAGCTGGAGATATTCGTGAGGGAGTAGTAAAACGTCTTGTTACATTCGGTGCATTCGTTGAAATTCTACCTGGCGTTGAAGGTCTTGTCCATGTATCTCAAATTGCAAATCGTCACGTGAAAAATCCAAATGAAGTATTGGAAATGGGACAAGAAGTAAAAGTGAAAGTGCTTGAAGTCCATGTAGCAGAGAAACGTATTTCTTTAAGTATAAAAGAAGCGCTTGAGGAAAATAATGTAATTGAAGATTACAGTCAGTATGAACCGAATGCTGATTCTGCTACTTTCCAATTAAGTGATATTATTGGTGAACAACTGAAAAAATTAAAGAAATAAAGAGGGGTACAAGTGGTAAGGGCAAAACGTAAATTAGATCATATTGAATACGCTCTTTCTACTGGTCAGTCTCGTACGCATGGCTTTCATGATATTGATTTTGTGCATCAAGGTTTGCCAAATTCAAGTTATGACACAATAACATGTGAAACAAAAATCGGCGAACTTTCACTAAGTTCGCCGATTTTTATCAATGCGATGACTGGTGGTGGAGGAGAGAAAACGTTACATATTAATGAGCAATTAGCATATGTAGCGAAACAACATAACCTTGCTATGGCTGTAGGATCGCAAATGGCGGCGTTAAAAGATGAAAGTGAGGCTGCTTCTTATAAGATTATTAGGAAGGTAAACCCAAATGGGATTTTCTTTGCTAACTTAGGTAGTGAGGCAACTACCGAACAGGCAGAGCGTGCCGTTGATATGATTGAAGCGAATGCGCTACAAATTCATCTAAACGTCATACAAGAGTTGACGATGCCAGAAGGAGATCGTGACTTTACTGGTGTACTTCAGCGCATTGAGAAAATTGTTTTAAATAGTAAAGTTCCTGTCATTGTGAAAGAAGTTGGATTCGGGGTGAGTAAGGAAACGGTACAACAGTTAGCGAGCATAGGTGTAACGGCAATTGACATTGGCGGACAAGGTGGTACGAATTTTGCTGCTGTTGAAAATGAAAGAAGAAAACGAATGCTTTCTTATTTTAATAACTGGGGCATACAAACAGCTACCTCGATTATTGAAGCAACCTCTACAAATAATAACCTCTCTTTTATTGCATCTGGGGGTATACAAACAGCGCTTGACGTAGCGAAAGCAATTGCATTAGGGGCGAATACAACAGCGTTTGCTGGATATTTTTTACGCATTTTAATGCAAGATGGTATCGAGAAGTTAGTGGATGAAATTGATCTATTACATGCAGATTTGAAATTTATTATGACAGCTCTCGGTGCGAAGACGATAGAAGAGTTACAATCTGTACCTCTCGTTGTAAAAGGTGAAACACATCATTGGTTAACGCAGCGTGGAATTGATACGACGCATTATAGTAGAAGATGAAAAATCAACCGTTTGGTTGATTTTTTTGTTTTCTGTTCTTTTTTAGTAATACAAATTGAAAAATGGGATTAACATTATATCGAAATAGAAATAAAATAAATGCATACCTATAAATAAACATTATCTTGTAAAAGTTACGACTGAAAAATGTAGATAGCATACCACGGAATTATTTGGACATGGTTTAATTATGCTAAAGGAAATAGATGGGGGTAAAAATGAATCATAGGAATATTCGTATATGAAATGTTATTTTGATATAAATAAAAAACGTTGGAATAACTATGTAAAAGACGGTTTCGTACAATATCGAAACCGTCTTTCTGTATTCATTAGTGCTGATTTTGTTTTCGAGCTTGCTCTGGTGTATCCAGTCCAGTTGCACCCGGATATTGTAGTGATTGGTCACGGTCAGATTCAACGCGGCGTGATTCTCTTAGTTTTCGTTCTTGACGATCTTTACCCATAATGAATAGCACCTCCTTATTAAAAGTGTTGCTGTTATATGAAAAAACTATGCGTGAAGAAAGTGGATTAACTTTCATAAAAAGTTCCCATAATGGAAAACATAGGAGGTGAAATGATGGAAGGGAGTACTTTTTATTTTATAGCTTGGATAGGGTGGATTGTTGTAACTTTTTTTATGAAAAAGGATTCTATTCGATGGAAGATAAGCGCCTGTATATTGATTTTTATTATTTGCTCTCCGTTACATGTAACGATTGCTTCATTCACGGTATCAGTAAATGCACTTTTACTTTCTGTGGTTGCTTTTATAGGAATAGCGCTCTATTCTATTTGGAAAAAATTATATAGCTTACTTTCGGCACTTATTATTGCAATGTTATATACAAGTTTTCACTTGTTAGAAGTATATGATCCAATTTGGATTGTGGTGGACAGGTTGTTTTTGTTGAGTAGTGTACTTGTGTATGCATCGGTTTTATTACATGAGGATCGCATATTACGATTATGTTCTCTTTATATAGGAATGTTGCAGGGAGAATTGTTTGTGACACTTATTTTTCGGAAACTACATTTCCCTTATGATTACGGAAGTTTAGCATTTTTTGATATCGTCGCCGTTTCTACATTTTTCATGGCAATTTTGTTTTGGATTGCAAAAGCATCAGTATATATGGAACAGTTCAAGAGAAAAACACGTAAAAGAAAGGCGAGGGTAATACATGACTGAATATACACCGGCCATTTTATGCGGCGTAATAGCGGGAACAGTAACGAGAGTACTAATGCTCAGGACGGATACGCGGCAATATCCGACGAGGCTCCACGGGAAAATTATTCATATTGCGATGGGGCTAATTGCAGCGGCGTTAGGAGCGATTGCGATTCCGTCAATTTTGAAAAAAGATTTTTCTGCCATTACGTTTCTTACGTTAGCGGCAACACAGTTTCGTGATGTGCGTAATATGGAAAGAAATACACTTCAACAATTAGATGGATATGAGCTCGTACCGCGTGGAAATACATACATTGAAGGAATTGCATTAGTTTTTGAAAGTCGCAACTATTTGGCAATGTTAACGTCGTTTACAACGACGTTTGCGTATATAGGGTTCCGTTCATGGATTGCTGGAGTAATGATGGGTATAATCGCATTTTTTATTGCAAAAAAATTAATGTCCGGTAAGAGATTACATGATCTTGTTGATATCGAGCATGTTCCACTTCGTTTTGAAGGAGCGGGGCTGTATATTGATAATATTTACATTATGAATATTGGGTTGCCAGCAAGACAAGAGGAAATTATGAAATATGGAATGGGTTTTATTTTAAGACCGAAATCAATTGATGCAATGGTGACAATCTCCAACTTAGGACAACGACAGGCTATTTTACATGATGTTTCTGTTGCTTTAGGGATTTATAGAGATTCTGGTACGCCGGCGCTTGTGCCGTTAGCAAAGCGTGATTTAGAGGATGGCAGGGTTGGAATCTTTGTCTTGCCACAAGATCAAGATGCGGAGAAAGCGATAGGTGTCATAGGGAATGTGCCGACGTTAGAAAGTGCTGTTCATATGTCATCGGAAGCCCCGACAGGAAGGGGAGATAAGAGATGATGTTAGAAAGTGTCATTCTTGCGGTTATTACAACGACCCCGGAGAAATTTGCTGGTGGTGCGCCGTTATTTACTTGTGAATCGACAGAGGAATTAGAATTTGTTGCAAATAATTTAGAGGCAATTTTAGATGGTATTGCGCATCGCTTACAAGAGAATGTATATATTATTGTGAAACATTAGCAACGTGTGTTATAATGTGAGGTGTTTTGATACGTTGAGAAATATTCTGGAATGCAAATCCCTTCTTGCACAAAGAAGGGTTTTTTACATAATAAACAGATGTAAGTTGAAAGGATGAAAGTATATGCCGAAACCAGTAATAGCAATAGTAGGCCGCCCGAACGTAGGGAAATCTACTATTTTCAATAGAATTGTTGGAGAGAGAGTTTCAATCGTAGAAGATATTCCAGGTGTAACGCGCGATCGTATTTATAGCGCTGGAGATTGGTTAAATCATGAATTTAACATTATTGATACAGGTGGAATTGATATTGGAGACGAGCCATTTTTGACACAAATTCGTCAACAAGCTGAAGTAGCGATTGATGAAGCAGATGTTATCATTTTTATGACAAATGGTCGTGACGGTGTAACAGCAGCGGATGAAGAAGTTGCAAAAATTTTATATCGTTCAAATAAACCAGTTGTACTTGCAGTAAATAAAGTAGACAATCCAGAGATGCGCAGTGACATTTATGACTTTTATGCATTAGGATTTGGCGAGCCATTCCCAATTTCAGGTACACACGGATTAGGATTAGGTGATTTATTAGACGAAGCTGCACAGCATTTTCCAAAGATTGAAGAAGACGGATATGATGAAGATACAATTCGTTTCTCTTTAATTGGACGTCCAAACGTTGGGAAATCATCACTTGTAAATGCTCTTCTTGGTCAAGAGCGTGTAATTGTTAGTAATGTAGCAGGAACAACTCGTGATGCTGTCGATACACCATATAGTAAAGATGGAAAAGATTATGTAATTATCGATACAGCTGGTATGCGTAAAAAAGGGAAAGTGTATGAAAGTACAGAAAAGTATAGTGTACTTCGTGCACTAAGAGCGATTGAACGTTCTGACGTTGTTTTAGTCGTTTTAGACGGTGAAGAAGGAATTATTGAACAAGATAAAAAAATCGCTGGATACGCTCATGATTCAGGGCGAGCTGTCGTTATCGTTGTAAACAAATGGGACGCAGTGAAAAAAGATGAGAAAACAATGAAAGCATTTGAAGAAAACATCCGTGCTCATTTCCAATTTTTAGAGTACGCACCGATTGTGTTCTTATCTGCGAAAACGAGAAAACGTACACAAACGTTAATACCGGTAATTGATGAGGTAAATGAAAGCCATAGTATCCGTATTCAAACGAATGTATTAAATGATGTAATTATGGATGCAGTAGCGATGAACCCAACGCCAACGCATAACGGTAGTCGTCTGAAGATTTTCTATGCAACACAAGTTGCGGTAAAACCACCAACATTTGTTGTGTTTGTAAACGATCCAGAATTATTGCACTTCTCATATGAGCGCTTCTTAAAGAATCGTTTACGTGAATCATTTGGCTTTGTAGGAACGCCGATTCACATTATCGCTAGAGCAAGAGACTAATGGAGAGGATGTGATTTTATGACAAAAATCACAGTAGTAGGAGCAGGTAGCTGGGGAACAGCGTTAGCGATGGTATTAGCTGACAATGGACATGATGTACGTATTTGGGGAAATCGTTCTGAACTTATGGATGAGATTAATACAAAACATGAGAATAGTCGATACCTTCCGGGAATTACATTGCCAAGCACAATCGTAGCCTACTCTTCTTTAGAAGAAGCATTAGTAGATGTAAATGTAGTACTTCTTGTCGTACCAACGAAAGCGTATAGAGAAGTACTGCAAGATATGAAGAAATATGTAGCAGGTCCGACTACTTGGATTCATGCAAGTAAAGGAATAGAACCTGGTACGTCAAAACGTATTTCGGAAGTGATTGAGGAAGAAATTCCAGAGAACTTGATTAAAGACGTTGTTGTACTGTCTGGACCGAGTCATGCTGAAGAAGTTGGGTTGCGTCAAGAGACAACTGTTACGTCTGCAGCAAAGCGTATGGAAGCGGCTGAAGAAGTACAAGATTTGTTTATGAATAGTTACTTCCGTGTATACACAAATCCAGATATCGTTGGAGTTGAACTTGGCGGTGCGTTAAAAAATATTATCGCATTAGCTGCTGGGATAACTGATGGTCTTGGATTAGGTGATAATGCAAAGGCGGCATTAATGACACGCGGTTTAACAGAGATTGCTCGTTTAGGAAGAAAAATGGGCGGAAATCCGTTAACGTTTGCTGGTCTAACTGGTATGGGAGACTTAATTGTAACTTGTACAAGTGTTCATAGCCGAAATTGGCGTGCTGGAAATATGCTTGGAAAAGGACACTCTTTAGAAGAAGTGTTAGAAAGCATGGGTATGGTTGTAGAAGGTGTAAGAACAACGAAAGCTGCTCACGAATTAGCAGAGAAAATGGAAGTTGAAATGCCGATTACAGATGCTTTATATGACGTGTTATTCAATGGGAATAATGTAAAAGATGCAGTAGGCTCATTAATGGGACGTGTTCGAAAACATGAAGTGGAAGCTATACCTGACTTACTTTAAAAGAGAGCGACAGAAGTACATTTGTACTTCTGTCGCTTTTTATTTTTTTTTGGGTCTTTTCACCATTTTTTTATTTTTGCATAGGATGAAGAGTAACTTGAGGAGAGGGTGAAAAGAATGGATAATAACATTTTTAATAACATTGAAAAAGAAGCAAAAGTGAATAAAGAAGATATTTTTAAATTAGCATCTTCTGTACAAAATGCGAATTTACGTGATGAGACTGTGCTTCGTCAATTGATTCATCAAGTGGCTCTTATGGCAGGACGTGAAGTGCCGAAAGAACAAGAGGATCAAATTGTAAAAGCGATTATTAACAATAATATGCCAGCAGATTTTGGCTCGTTAAGCAAAATGTTTAAAAAATAAAATATGAGAAACAAAGAGTTTGTAGATTGCATATGATAGCCATGAAAGTATGGGAATAGAGCTGTTTTGGGCATATTTGGTCAACCGAAGCGAGAGATACACTCGCTTCGGTTTTTAGTTGTATATGGATTCATGGAAAAATGGGGAAATCCTGTTGATTAAAGTTACATATTCGTAATTTGTAGTAAAATGTTCTTTTTTTATTTGTTTAAAGATTTTAATTTGTTAAAATAGTATAAAAATAGATTGATAAAAAGGGGTGTGTATATGTCGGAAGGGCTTATAAAAATGTGGTTTGCTTTAGGGGCAATTGGATTAATGTTTTTTGCAGTAAGTTTTATTTTACTAAGCAGATATAAAATAAAGAATAAACTTTTGAAAGGGATTACAGCGTTAGTAGCATACACTTTTATGACGGTGTCAGGAATTGTTATTTTTCTTGTTGTATTTAGTGGACCTGTACAGCAGTAAAGGAAATGGTCTCAAAAATGCTACATACGGAGCAAGTTATATTAGTGCGAAAAGGTGATTGCTAGTGAAAAAAGTCCATATTATTTTAATATTTTGTTGTATAAGCCTTTTAACAGGATGTTTGTACCCGAAAGAAAATATAAAACAAAATGCTGTTCCTTATGAAGATCAGCTACAGGTCGTTCAAAAAGCGGTTACGACATTTAAGGAGCAAAATGGTGGGATATTGCCAATTAAGACGCGGGATATGAGCACGCCTATTTATCAAAAGTATCCAATCGATTTTCAAAAGATTGCTCCGCGTTACATACAAGAAGCGCCAGGGAATGCGTATGAAAGCGGAGGAGTATATCAATACGTATTAATAGATGTTGAAACAAATCCGGCAGTAAAGTTAATCGATGTCAGGATGGCTGAACAAATTCAGGAATTATCATTAAAGCTTAGAATGTATCGGGATGAACATCAATATCCACCTTTTAAAAAGGTAATTTCAGATGGTGTGTATGAATTGGATTTCAAAAAACTGGGATATAAATATGTACCGCAAGTGACAAGTCCATATTCTGGTAAAGGGCTTCCTTTTGTAATCAATGAAAAAGGAGAAATTTTTGTTGATTATAGAATCGACTTATATGAAGCGCTGAAAAAGGATGAAGGGCAATTTAAGGAGGGGGAAGATATTCGGAATATACTTTCGAAAGATTCTCCATTTGTACCTGCGTATTCTTTACCGTATACGGTAAAGAATGGAGAACCAATTTTTTTAAAATCATAAGTCATGAACCTTTCTTTTAGTGAATAAGTTCTAGAAGAAAGGTTTTTTATGTTACACAACTTGCGATGCAAACAAAAGGTATTTTTTTAATAGTCATATGAAATTGGACAAAATTATATGATATATTGTCCGAACTTCTAGAATACCATTATATTATATCAGATATTATAGGCAACGTTAGAGAAGGTATTAGTTGACTATAAACGTGGAATTATTCCCAAAAATATTGAGGGAGGGAATCACTTGGAAAAGGTAGATATTTTTAAAGATATTGCGGAACGCACAGGCGGTGATATTTATTTTGGAGTTGTAGGAGCTGTTCGAACAGGGAAATCAACATTCATTAAAAAATTTATGGAACTTGTAGTTATTCCTAATATTGAGAATGAGTCTGACCGTCAAAGGGCGCAAGATGAATTGCCTCAAAGTGCTGCTGGTCGTACAATCATGACGACGGAACCGAAGTTTGTTCCAAACCAAGCGGTTTCTATCGAAGTAGATGAAGGTCTTGAAGTGAATATTCGATTGGTAGATTGCGTCGGATATACGGTTCCAGGAGCAAAAGGCTATGAAGATGAGAATGGCCCGCGCATGATTAATACTCCTTGGTATGAAGAGCCTATTCCATTCCATGAAGCTGCGGAAATCGGAACACGTAAAGTAATTCAAGAACATTCAACAATTGGTGTTGTAATTACAACAGATGGAACGATTGGTGAAATTCCAAGAAGAGATTATATAGAGGCAGAAGAACGCGTAGTAAATGAGTTAAAAGAAGTCGGAAAACCTTTCATTATGATCATCAACACTGTACAGCCGTATCATCCAGATACAGAGCAATTACGCCAAAGTTTATCTGAAGAATATGATATCCCAGTCATTGCGATGAGTGTCGAAAGTTTAAGAGAAACAGATGTGTACAATGTGCTGCGAGAGGCGTTATTTGAGTTCCCTGTTTTAGAAGTGAATGTGAACCTTCCGAGCTGGGTAATGGTGCTAAATGAAGGGCATTGGTTACGCCAAAGTTACCAAGAAGCAGTTCAAGAGACTGTGAAGGATATAAAACGTCTTCGTGATGTGGACCGTGTCGTTTGGCAGTTTAGTCAGTATGAATTTATTGATCGAGCGAGCCTAGCTGGCATTGATATGGGGCAAGGCGTAGCGGAGATTGATCTATATGCACCAGATGAATTATATGATCAAATTTTAAAAGAAGTAGTAGGGGTAGAAATTCGAGGGAAAGATCATTTATTGAAGCTTATGCTCGATTTATCTCATGCGAAAATAGAATACGATCAAGTGGCGGATGCTCTGCGTATGGTAAAGCAAACAGGATATGGTGTAGCGGCGCCTGCGTTAGCTGATATGAGCTTAGATGAGCCAGAAATTATTCGTCACGGTTCAAGATTTGGTGTGAAATTAAAAGCAGTAGCTCCATCTATTCATATGATTAAAGTAGATGTGGAGTCAACATTTGAACCAATCATTGGTACTGAAAAGCAAAGTGAAGAACTAGTTCGTTACTTAATGCAAGATTTTGAAGATGACCCATTATCAATTTGGAATTCTGATATATTTGGACGTTCGCTTAGTTCTATTGTTCGAGAAGGCATTCAAGCGAAATTATCTTTAATGCCAGAAAATGCGAGATATAAATTAAAAGAAACGCTAGAAAGAATTATTAATGAAGGATCTGGCGGATTAATTGCGATTATATTATAAGAAAAAATCCCTCTCATCGTAGAGGGATTTTTTTAATTTTTGCGTATAGAATAGAAAAATAAACAGTCATTATCTAATACTTTGTTGTAAATTGTCAAGTTTCATCAGATTTTCACATTTTAAGAGTAACAATTTCCTTAAAAATATTGAATTATAAAGGAGAATCGTATAATATAGGCGTTGATAATGATTTATCTACATCTTTGTAGTATAGAATTTGCAAAAATTGCCTACAAATGAAAGTAAGACTCATTTTATGATCATTATACAGTCTTATCTTTGGGAGGAGGTGAATGGCATGAACAAGACAGATTTAATCAATGCTGTTGCAGAAGCAAGTTCCCTTTCTAAAAAGGACGCAACAAAAGCAGTAGACGCTGTTTTTGATTCTATCTTAGAAGCTTTAAAACAAGGTGATAAAGTACAACTGATCGGATTCGGTAACTTCGAAGTTCGTGAGCGTGCGGCTCGTAAAGGTCGTAACCCACAAACAGGTGAGGAAATTGAAATCGCTGCAAGTAAAGTACCTGCATTCAAACCTGGTAAAGCGTTAAAAGATGCGGTTAAATAATCCTTACATATTAACAGGGAAGAAGAGTTTCCTTTTTGGGAACTCTTCTTTTTGCTTTTAAAAACATAAATATGCTAGAATGTGTTCGTATCACTTTTAGGTTTTCGGGAGGGCTAGCGGATGGCAAAAGTAAATTTAGAACAAATTGAGCATGCAGTACGCCTTATTTTAGAGGCAATCGGAGATGACCCAAATCGTGAGGGAGTACTTGATACACCAAAGCGTGTTGCAAAAATGTACGCAGAAGTGTTCTCAGGTATGCATGAAGATCCGAAAGAACATTTGCATAAAGTGTTCGGAGAAGATCACGAGGAGCTTGTACTAGTAAAAGATATACCGTTTTATTCGATGTGTGAGCATCATTTAGTTCCATTCTATGGAGTTGCTCACGTTGCATATATTCCGCAAGGCGGAAAAGTGACAGGGTTAAGTAAATTAGCTCGTACTGTAGATACAATTGCACGTCGTCCACAACTGCAAGAACGTATTACATCAACAGTAGCGAACTCTATTATGGAAGTACTAGAGCCGCATGGTGTAATGGTAGTAGTAGAAGCGGAACATATGTGCATGACGATGCGTGGTGTGAAAAAGCCAGGTGCGAAAACAGTAACAACAGCAGTACGTGGTGTACTAGAAAATGATGCTGCAGCACGTAGTGAAATTTTATCTTTTATTAAAACAAAGTAAAGAAAAGTGGGAAACTGCTTTTCTTTTTTTTTTATGTAAATAAATGATATAGTTTTAGCAAGGCAGAGTGAGAATAGAAAGACTACTAAAAAGAATGGAAGATGCTATTTAGTTCGGCGAAAGTTTGGAAAGAGTAGCCAAGTTTTGGTTATAGAAAATAGAATGTATGTGTTATAATAAGTTTTATGAATTAGAAAACAAGGGTGATTTTTGTGTGTGACATCTACGGAGGGTATGCGGGTATAAGAGAGAAATTGATGGAGAAATTACGCCATCCATATTTTATAAACTATATTGAAGAACCATTTATTGATGAAGAAAAAATAGCATTGTTATATGGTGCTTTAAAAAGTGCAAATTTACATATAGAACAAATTGAGCATTATGTAGTAACGATTATGCTTGTGCAAATTGCGCTTGATACACATGAAAGAGTATCAAATAAAGCAGGGGAAGAAGCAAATGAATCGCATAAGCGTCGCCAGTTAACAGTACTTGCTGGTGATTACTATAGCGGGTTATATTATTACTTATTGTCTATGAATCGTGATATTGTTTTAATTCGTGCGCTTGCTGAAGGAATTAAAGAAATTAATGAACACAAAATAATGTTATATCAAAAAGCGCATAAAACGATGGATGACATAATGGAAAGTGTAGTAACGATTGAGTCTGCACTCTTGCAAAAAACATGTGATCATTTTCATTTATCGCATTGGAAGCCATTTATAACGTATGTGCTAGGAAAAAATCGTCTTCAAAAAGAATGTGAACGATATGCTGATAAACAACATTCACCTGTTTTTCAAGCAGTTCAAGGGATTTTGAACGATAAAGTAGATGCAGAAACAGTTATTAATGGATGGATGATGGATCTCAGAAAGAAAGAAAATCAATTTTTAGAAAATCACACAGATATAAGCGAAATAAACTCTGTGTTAAGAGATAAATCGAAGACATAAGCAATTTTACATTGGAAGAAGGTACGAGCATGCAACAATCAAAAGAAGAAAGAGTACATGATGTATTTGAGAAAATCTCTGATAAATACGATGTAATGAATTCTGTAATTAGTTTTCAAAGACATAAAGCGTGGCGTAAAGAGACGATGCGCATTATGGATGTAAAACCAGGTAATAAAGCGCTTGATGTATGCTGCGGGACAGCGGACTGGACGATTGCGTTAGCTGGAGCGGTAGGTGAACAGGGCAAGGTTGTTGGTTTAGACTTCAGTGAAAATATGTTATCTGTCGGTAAGCAAAAGGTAGAGGCACTACAATTAAAACAAGTAGAACTTCTACACGGGAATGCAATGGAACTTCCATTTGAAGATAACACATTTGATTATGTAACGATTGGATTTGGTTTACGTAACGTACCGGATTATATGCACGTATTAAAAGAGATGACGCGTGTAGTAAAACCAGGTGGAAAAGTAATTTGTTTAGAAACATCTCAACCAACAATGATTGGTTTTCGACAAGGATATATTTTATACTTTAAATATATCATGCCATTATTTGGAAAATTATTTGCAAAAAGTTATAAAGAATATTCATGGCTGCAAGAATCTGCTAGTACATTCCCAGGTATGAAAGAATTGGCTAATATGTTTGAAAAAGCTGGACTTGAACGTGTACAAGTGAAGCCGTTTACTTTTGGGGTAGCAGCGATGCATTTAGGTATGAAACCAGAATCAAAATAGAAAAAAGAAGTTTTAGGTTAAGGTGAACAATATGAAGTTACAACTTATGTACTCTTTTTTACGATCGGATATTAATGTGATAGAAAAAGAATTAAAAAAGACGGTTGCATCTGAACAACCATTAGTAGAAGAGGCGGCATTACAACTTATTGAAGCTGGTGGGAAGCGAATTCGTCCTGTATTTGTGTTGCTTGCAGGGAAATTTGGAGATTATAAGTTAGACGCAATTAAGCATGTAGCTGTTGCGTTAGAACTTATTCATATGGCTTCTCTTGTTCACGATGATGTTATTGATGCTGCATTTTTACGACGTGGAAGTGCAACTGTGAATGCGAAGTGGGGAGATCGTATTGCAATGTATACAGGGGACTATCTATTTGCTAAGTCTCTTGAATGTATAACGAATATCGAGATTCCGGAGGCGCATCAGGCGCTATCGCATACTATTTTAGAAGTGTGTAAAGGTGAAATTGAACAAATTAAAGATAAATACAATTATGACCAAAATTTACGAACGTATTTAAGAAGGATAAAGCGAAAAACAGCGTTATTAATTGCTGCGAGTTGCCAACTAGGAGCAATTGCTGCTGGAGCTAATCGAGATACGGTAAATCGTCTATTTTGGTATGGATATTTCGTAGGGATGTCGTATCAAATTATTGATGATATTCTAGATTTCGTTTCCACAGAAGAAAAACTGGGGAAACCTGCTGGTGGTGATTTGTTACAAGGGAATATTACGCTTCCTGCTCTATACGCTATGGAAGATCCAATACTTCGTAAGAAAATCACATCTGTACATGAAAATACAGCAGCGGATGAAATGAAAGAAATTATTGATGCTGTGAAAAATAGTGCGGCTATTGATCAAGCATTTGCGTTTAGTGAACGTTATTTACATAAAGCATTAGAAATCATAAAACCACTCCCGCGTGGACAAGCAAAGTATGCATTACAAAATGTAGCAAAGTATATTGGAAAACGAAAATTTTAGTGTTTTTTCTAAAAAATAAAATAATCTCTCTATTTCAAAACTATTGCACAATTGTGATAAGGGTGTTAATATGTGTGTGGGGATATACAATTACATACATAATTCAGAAGTGGAGAGATTTTTTATGGAAAAAACATTTCTAATGGTTAAACCAGACGGTGTACAACGTGCCTTCATTGGGGAAATTGTAGCTCGTTTTGAGAAGAAGGGCTTTCAATTAGTTGGTGCAAAATTAATGCAAGTCACTCCGGAAATTGCTGGACAACACTATGCTGAGCACACAGAGAAACCTTTCTTTGGTGAATTAGTGGACTTTATTACATCTGGCCCTGTATTCGCAATGGTATGGCAAGGTGAAGGTGTAGTGGATACAGCTCGTAACATGATGGGTAAAACAAGACCACATGAAGCAGCTCCTGGAACAATTCGTGGAGATTTCGGTGTAACTGTTGCGAAAAACATTATCCATGGTTCTGATTCGTTAGAAAGTGCAGAGCGCGAGATTGCTATTTTCTTTAAGGAAGAAGAACTAGTTGACTACTCAAAATTAATGAATGAATGGATTTACTAATTATTTTGAAATAATTTGTAAACGCTTTAATCACTGTGATAATAGTAAAAAGTGCAAGGAGAATAGGGGTATTCTTCTTGCACTTTTTTTATTTCAATTAGTTACGAAGTTAGAGCTGTTATGATATATTGATATGTAAAGTAAACGGCCTATCGAAGAATAAGCGAATGGCTGATCAATTATATAATTTCTTTCATATTTTTTGAGTAATGAAAGATAATATCATTGCTTAATATAGCGAGATAAATACATATACGAAAAGAGGAATAACGTATGCGATATATTACAGCTGGTGAATCTCATGGTCCACAACTTACAACGATTATAGAAGGTATTCCAGCAGGCCTGCCTTTAGTAGCGGATGATATAAATGAAGAGTTGGCTAGAAGGCAAAAGGGATATGGGCGTGGTAGACGCATGCAAATTGAAACAGATCAAGTACAAATTGTAAGTGGCGTTAGACATGGAGAGACATTAGGTTCTCCAATTGCACTTGTTGTTGAAAATCGTGATTTTGCACATTGGACAAAAATTATGGGTGCAGAGCCGTTAACAGAACAAGAAGAAAAAGAAATGAAAAGGAAAGTAACAAAACCAAGACCTGGACATGCTGATTTAAATGGTGCGATTAAATATGGCCATAGAGATATGAGAAATGTACTGGAACGTTCCTCAGCACGCGAAACGACAGTGCGTGTTGCTGCTGGTGCGGTTGCTAAAAAAGTGTTAGCAGAACTTGGTATTACAGTTGCGGGTCATGTCATTGAAATTGGCGGTGTTAAGGCTAAGGAGACTCCGTATCGTTCAATTGAAGAATTAAAAAGTATTACAGAAGCGTCACCTGTACGTTGTTTAGATGAAGAAGCGGGTAATCAAATGATAAAAGCAATTGATGATGCGAAAGCAAATGGTGATTCAATCGGTGGCATCGTTGAAGTAATTGTGGAAGGAATGCCAATTGGAGTAGGTAGCTATGTACATTATGATCGAAAACTGGATGCAAAATTAGCGGCCGCAATTATGAGCATTAATGCTTTTAAAGGTGTCGAAATTGGAATTGGCTTTGAAGCAGCGCATAGACCGGGGAGTGAAGTCCATGATGAAATTCTGTGGAATGAGGAACACGGATATACGCGAAGAACAAATAATGCAGGTGGATTAGAAGGTGGCATGACGACTGGAATGCCAATTATTGTACGTGGTGTGATGAAACCGATACCTACACTATATAAACCTCTTCAAAGTGTAGATATTGATACGAAAGAGCCTTTTACAGCGAGTATTGAACGTTCAGACAGTTGTGCTGTTCCAGCAGCTAGTGTCGTTGCAGAAGCGGTTGTGGCTTGGGAATTAGCGACAGCTTTAATAGAACAATTCGGATTAGATCGTATGGACCTTATTCGTGAAAATATTGAGAAACATAATGAATATGCGAGGGGATTTTAATGGGAGACATACATATTCAAACGAAATCAAAAGAATATGATGTACATGTAGGAAAAGAATCGTTGTCACATTTGACAACAATCGTACAAAACATGCAGCCATCTATATCAAACATCATGATCATTTCAGATGAAGCTGTTGCACCTTTACATTTACAGACAGTTGTAGATGCGTTGCAAATAGAGCAAAAAGTATTTTCATTCGTTGTACCGAGTGGTGAAAAAGAGAAGTCTTTTGAAAATTTCTATGCAGCTCATACGTCAGCTCTTGAAAATAAATTAGATAGAAATTCTTTAATTATTGCACTTGGAGGCGGGATGATTGGAGATTTAGCTGGTTTTGTTGCCGCATCGTTTATGCGTGGGATCCGCTTTATTCAACTTCCAACGACTTTATTAGCTCACGATAGCGCGGTAGGTGGGAAAGTAGCGATTAATCATCCGTTAGGTAAAAATATGATAGGTGCATTCCATCAACCAGAAGCAGTTGTATATCATACGCCGTTTTTACAGTCTCTTCCTGAGAAAGAGTGGCGTTCAGGTTATGCAGAGGTGATAAAACATGCTTTAATTGGTGATGTTGAATTGTATCATTGGCTAAAAGAAGAAGTTCAAACATTAGCAGATCTTCGTGATGAGAAATTAATCCACATATTAACGAAGGCGATTCCTGTAAAGGCAAACATTGTAGCACAAGATGAAACAGAAAAAGGTGTACGTGCTCATTTGAACTTTGGACATACGTTAGGCCATGCTCTTGAAAAAGAATTAGGATACGGAAATATTACTCACGGTGACGGAGTAGCGGTTGGAATGTTATTTGCTATATTCTTAAGTGAGCAAGTGTATAAGGTTGATCTTTCCTATGAAGAGATGAAGAGGTGGTTCTTAAAGTACGGCTATCCAAAAATACCAAGTGATTTGAATGTAGAGCGTCTCGTTCAATTGATGAAACAAGATAAGAAAGCGAATGCAGGGACAATTCATATGGTGCTGATGCAGGAATATGGGGTAGTGAATGTCGTATCTATTCCAGATGAGACTGTTCATATTGCGTTAGAGGCATTTCAAAAGGATATGGTTTAAAAAATGCGAAGTGCTTGTTTAGAGGTATTCTCGTAATAGTGACGGTAATGATAAACGATTACAGTGAGGAATGATAACCGTATTGTAATTGAATAAAATGACTGGGGGAAGAAAAATGAGAGCGAAAGAGCAATTGTTAACTTTGAGAGCATATGTACCTGGGAAAAATATTGAAGAAGTAAAAAGAGAATATGGATTATCAAAAATTGTGAAATTAGCATCAAACGAAAATCCATTCGGTTGCTCAGCGCGTGTAACAGAAGCATTAACTTCTTTAGCGAGTCAATACGCTCTTTATCCAGATGGATATGCCTTTGAACTTCGGACAAAAGTAGCAGAGCATCTAGGAGTGAATGCGGAGCAGTTGTTATTTGGTAGTGGCCTAGATGAAGTCATTCAAATGATTAGCCGTGCATTACTGCATGAAGGGGCAAATGTTGTGATGGCGAATCCAACATTCTCTCAATATCATCACCATGCTGTTATTGAAGGAGCGGAAGTTCGTGAAGTACCACTTAAAGACGGCGTTCATGATTTAGATGCGATGCTAGAGCAAGTAGATGATCAAACGAAGATTGTATGGATTTGTAATCCGAATAATCCGACAGGTACATATGTAGAGAAACAAAAATTACTTTCATTTTTAGAATCAGTTCCTAAGTCAGCGCTCGTTATTATGGACGAGGCATATTATGAATATGCGGGGGCAGAAGACTATCCGCAAACGTTACCACTTCTTGAAAAGTATGAAAATCTTATGGTTTTACGCACATTTTCAAAAGCATATGGTTTAGCTGCTTTCCGTATTGGATATGCGGTTGGTAATGCGAAGTTAATCGGACAACTAGAAGTAGCAAGGTTACCATTTAATACGTCGACTGTAGCGCAATCTGTAGCACTTGCTGCATTAGAAGATCAAGCATTTTTACAAGAATGTGTGCGAAAGAATGAAGAAGGATTACATCAATATTACGCATTTTGTAAGGAATATAACGTATTCTATTATCCATCTCAAACAAATTTCATTTTCCTAAAGCTCGGTATTCCTGGTAATGAAGCTTTCGAACGATTGATGAAGAAAGGATATATTGTTCGTTCTGGTGCTGCATTTGGTATACATGATGGTATTCGTATTACTGTCGGCTTGAAAGAAGAAAACGATGAAATTATAGAGTTACTGAAAGAACTTGTAAATGAGCAAGTACAGAAAGAGGAAACATATTCTTAAGAGATTGTGAAGGCTCCTTCCTATTAGAGGAGTCTTTTTTATTGCATTAAAAAAGTTGAAGTTTGGTAATTAAGCTGTTCTGTAAATCACGATTTGTATGGCTCGATAATTAGTGGGAGAAGTTATTTGCACGGTCACAAAAGAAAGCGGTACAATAGAAGAAGATAAGAAGGTATCGGTATCATATCCGAACCTTTTGAACAATTAACTACTCTGTAAGAAGAAGCATGCTCATTCTAAAGGTTGCGTTCTAACAATGAGTTGCTTATGATAAATGAACAGAAAAGAATATTTTTTAGAATTAAAGGAGACGTTTATGCAAAAGTTTGAACAAGCTGTTTCATATATTGAAAATGGTGAAGCGGAAAAAGGATTACAATTATTAAAAGAACAATTAAAAATTGCGAATGATGAAGAGAAGTATGATATTGCTCGCTATTATCATACTCTTGGATTTACGGATGAAGCGTTAGCTATTACAGAAGACTTGCGTTTATTGTATCCAGAAGAAAGTGAATTCACTGTATTTTTAGCAGAATTATATATTGATCTAGACAAAGAAGATGAAGCAATTGAAGTGCTTCATGATATTCCAGAAAATGATGATTTATATGTTCAATCGTTATTACTAGTTGCGGATTTATTCCAAATGCAAGGTTTTGATGATGTAGCAGAACAAAAACTATTAAAGGCGAAAGAAATGATGCCTGACGAGCCTGTAATTACGTTTGGATTAGCAGAGTTATATAGTAGTAAAGGTGAAGAGCAAAAGGCAATCACTTATTATGAGTCGCTATTAGCGGAACATAAAGTAATGGGTGGTGTTGTCATTGCACTACGCCTTGGAGAAACGTTAAGTGCGATTGGAAATTGGGAAGAGGCGATTTCTTACTACGAAGCAGGTTTAGAGGAACAAAAAGATATCCACTCATTGTTTGGATATGCCTTCACATTATACCAAGGTGAAGAATACCAAAGAGCAATTGGTGCTTGGCAAGAACTAAAAGAATTAGATCCTGAGTATGCATCCCTTTACATGTATTTAGCGAAAAGCTATGAAAAAGAAGGAATGCTTCAAGAAAGCTATGAAACGCTTCATGAAGGAATTAAAGTAGATGAACTTTCTGTACCATTTTATGTAGAATTAGCGAACATTGCGGCGAAATTAGGAAAAATAGCGGAAGCAGAGGAAGTGCTTCAAAAGGCGCTTGAGTTAGATCCAGGACATTTAGGTGCAACATTAAAATATGCCTATATCTTAAAGGAACAAGAAAAGTATGAAGAGCTAATTGCAGTTGTAGAGCGTGCTATCGATAGCGGAGAACCAGATACACAACTACTTTGGGATCTTGCGTTTGCAAAAAAACAATTAGAAATGTATTCTGATGCATTAAAACACTATGAAAGTGCATATACTTCTTTTAAGAATCATCCAGACTTCTTGGAAGAGTACGGTTATTTCTTATTGGAAGAAGGTATGCGGAAAGAGGCGAAAGAAGTATTTACTCAGTTAATACAACTAGACCCGACACAAATTCATATTGAAGAATTGTTATATAATTTAGAGGATTTTTCATAAGTTGGAAGGAAACTGAATACCGCTTCTTGAATCTAAAAAGAAAAGAGAAAGACAGAGGAGGGACTTAATTGCTATGAATACCCCTGTTTCTGTAAACGAGAAGAAGGATTTTGTAAAATGGTTTTTGAATAATTACCAACTGAAACAGCGTGAATGTGTATGGATTTTGAATTATTTAATGAGTCACGACCAATTGATGCATAAAGTCCACTTCGTAGAGCATGCAAAATATTGTCCGCGTGGTTTAGTAATGTCCGCGAATTGTGTAAAAGACACACCGTTTCACTTTTTCAAACAAAATGTTATGACAACAGATGCTGAAAAATCGTTTCATGATATTCGCTTAAATCGAGATGAGGATATTTATATTCAACTCAATTTTAAATCATCGTTTCAAAATGCAAATTATGTAGCTGTATTAGAAGAAAACCCGTATTTACCAAAGCATATTGAAGTAAATGAAAAAGATCGTTTACTTGCAGAAAGATTTTTAGAAGAAAGTGTATTTTCTTTTCGAAGAGAACGTCTTTTGAAGCAAATTGATGAAGCGTTGGATAAGCAAGATAAGGAAGCGTTTCATAGGTTAACAGCGGAGTTAAAGATGTTATAGAATTCATTTGGATTCATAAAATTTTACAAATTTCAGACTTTTTAAGAAAAACTACCTTAATATAGGTAGTTTTTCTTTTTTTACCTCTTTTAGTATGGTTTAATATATATAAAGTGAAAGTTCTGTCATTTATAGAGAGGGGAGGGAAGAAGTTTGAAATGGATTGTAAAAGATGTGGAACAGTTTGAGCAAGCAAGAGAGTATGTAGATACAGGTGTTATACCACTTTTATCAATTTCGGCAGCGAAAGAAATGAAAATGGTAGTAGAACAAGGTGAATTTATCGAATTGCTGAGTATGGAGCTGGAAAGAGAGTATAAAGGAAGAGTGCTTTTACTACCTGCATTTACGTATTTAGTAGAAAGTCAAAAAAATGAAAAAGGTCGTTTGCAAGAATGGACGAATCATTTAAAAAAGCAAGGTTTTAAGCATATTGCTTATGTTACAAGTGATTTTTCATGGAAAGAAGATATGCAAGAATTACAGGGGGATTTATTTTGGTTTCCTTCATTAGCGTTAGAACAATTTAGTGATCAAGCGAAAAGAGAAGTTATTCATGCCCATATAAAAAATATAATGGTGATGTTAGAAGAAAAATGGGGAAAGTAATAATAAACAGAAAGTTCTTATTATTATGAGTAGTATGATATTGACCTGTGCATGAGCGTATTATATCATGATAGTGTCCTAGTTTTTATTTTTTATATAATTTATCACGAGGGGACAATTTCTGATAGAGGGGGGAAATTTTCGTGAGCGAGAAAGAACATCGTGTGTCAAGAAGACAGTTTTTAAATTACACCCTTACAGGGGTAGGAGGCTTTATGGCAGCGGGTATTTTAATGCCGATGACGCGATTTGCGCTTGATCCGGTGTTAAGAAAAGAAGCGGGAACGGACATGGTTGCTGTTGCACAAGTAAAGGATATTACAACAGAGCCGAAACGTTTCGACTTTAAGGTGAAGCAGGTTGATGGTTGGTACAAGTCTGAAGAGCCAAAATCAGCTTGGGTTCATAAAGATGAAAGCGGAGACATTGTGGCGTTCTCTCCAGTATGTAAACATTTAGGATGTACAGTTAACTGGAATTCGGACAAAGCACACCCAAATCAATTCTTTTGTCCATGTCACGGGGGCCGTTACACAAAAGATGGGGTAAACATTAAAGGCACGCCGCCCCTTGCTCCACTTGATGTATACGAATCTAAAGTGAAGGATGGAACGCTGTATTTAGGAAAAGCGAAGCCAAGAGGGGGTGCAAAGTAGATGCTAAATAAAATTTATGATTGGGTAGATGAAAGGTTAGATATTACACCAATATGGCGTGATATTGCTGATCATGAAGTACCTGAACATGTAAACCCGGCACATCACTTTTCTGCATTCGTTTATTGCTTTGGAGGACTTACCTTTTTCGTTACTGTAATTCAAATTTTATCTGGAATGTTTTTGACGATGTATTATGTGCCTGATATTAAAAATGCTTGGGAATCGGTTTATTATTTACAAAATGAAGTTGCATACGGACAAATTGTTCGTGGTATGCACCACTGGGGTGCTAGTCTCGTTATTGTAATGATGTTTTTACATACACTTAGAGTTTTCTTCCAGGGTGCGTATAAAAAGCCTCGTGAGCTAAACTGGATTGTTGGTGTTCTTATTTTCTTTGTTATGTTAGGTCTTGGTTTTACCGGATATTTATTACCGTGGGATATGAAAGCTTTATTTGCTACGAAAGTAGGGATTCAAATTGCAGAGCAAACGCCGCTCATTGGTCCTTACATTAAAACATTACTCGCTGGTCATTCCGAAATTGTTGGCGCTCAAACATTAACTCGCTTCTTTGCTATTCACGTCTTCTTCTTACCAGCAGCACTTCTAGGTTTAATGGCCTTCCACTTCATCATGATTCGCAAACAAGGTATTTCCGGTCCGCTATAAGAGATTGCTAAATTAAAGGGGAAAGAACTAAAGGAGGGAGATTATGCATCGCGGCAAAGGGATGAAGTTTGTAGGAGATTCTCGGGTACCAGTAGCTCGTAAACCAAATATTCCAAAAGATTATTCTGAATACCCAGGGAAAACAGAAGCATTTTGGCCGAACTTCTTGTTAAAAGAATGGATGGTTGGTGCAGTTTTTTTAATCGGTTATTTATGTTTAACAGTGGCGCATCCGTCACCGCTTGAAAGAATGGCGGATCCAACTGATGCCGGATATATACCACTTCCAGATTGGTATTTCTTATTCTTGTATCAGTTATTAAAGTATTCTTATGCTTCTGGCTCATTTACTGTAATTGGAGCGTTTATTATGCCAGGGATTGCGTTTGGCGCATTACTGTTAGCTCCATTTCTTGATCGTGGTCCAGAAAGACGTCCGCTGAAGCGTCCAGTAGCAACTGGATTTATGCTTTTAGCAATTGCATCGATTATCTTTTTAACTTGGGAATCTGTAGCACACCATGACTGGGAAGCTGCAAAAAAACAAGGAGCAATTGTAAAAACAGCACCAGTTGATAAAAATGATGACGGTTATAAATTAATGCAAAAAAATACTTGTTTAACATGTCACGGTGACAATTTACAGGGCGGGGCAGCAGCACCAGCACTGCAAAACTTAACTTTAAAGCCAGAAGAAATTGCTAAAATTGCGAAAGAAGGAAAAGGTTCGATGCCTAAAGGTGTATTTAAAGGTACGGATGAGGAACTGAAGAAGCTTTCGGAATTCGTTGCAAAGTATAATAAAAAGTAATTAAGAGCTGACTACAAAAATTGTAGTCAGCTTTTTATTTTGATGAAAGAAAGTTTACTATATAATAGAGTAGTGTTTGAGAAAAGAATGACTTTGTTTGAAAGGTGTTGGACATACAGCTTGGTTTACTTGTATGCAATGTTAAGGCAACGCTCCGTGTTATTATTTTTATTAGTTGTTAACATATTAGGCACAATTTACGGATTTATATGGTATGGAAATCAATTAAAAGAAACTTCACCTATATTTTGGCCGTTTGTACCCGATAGCCCTATGGCGAGTCTCTTTTTTGTCTTTGTTTTAATTGCTTTTTTAATAAAGAGAAATTGGGGATTAATAGAGGCGCTAGCAATTGTTACTTTAATAAAATATGGTATATGGGCTGTTGTTGTAAATGCAATTATGATCTATGTAAAAGGTCCTATTGGTCTTATTGGGTATATGTTAATGCTTTCGCATTTTGCGATGGCAGTACAAGGAGTGATATATGCACCGTTTTACCGTATAAAAAAATGGCATTTTGCGGTAGCAGCTATATGGACATTACATAATGATGCAATTGATTATTTATTTTGGCAAATGCCGAGATATGGAATTATGCATTTGTTTGTAGGAGAAATTGGTTATTTTACGTTTTGGTTAAGCATCGCCACACTGTGTATTACGTATTATTGTTGCTTACGTGAGAATCGAAAACAATTTTCTCTATGATAGTTAGAACATTTAGGGGGAGAAAATGAAGAAAAATAAGAGTGGTACAAAAATATTGGATCGGTTGATTACGATTGTTGTTTCATATAGCATCGCATTTTCTATATTTGCACTCGCAACAACGGCAATTGTATACGGAAAATGGCTATATTATTTTGAAATTGATTTTTTAAACATTCCAGATTTAGCAGATATGACGAAGGATGAGATTAAAAGAAATTATGATGTGCTTATCACATATTTATCTCCGTTTTATGACGGATCATTACAGTTGCCAACATTAGATATGTCTACAAATGGTCGTATTCATTTTGTAGATGTTAAAAATATTTTAGTGAAAATTCAATATGTAATGTATGCGACAATTATGATTGCAGTGGCAGGCGGTATTTATTTATTAAAAAAGAAAAATGAAAAGTTTTTATTGCATGGATCGATTTTAACAATTATCTTTCCGATAGCGTTGATGTTACCAATAGCTATTAATTTTGAAAAGAGTTTTGTATTATTCCATAAGCTTTTATTTAGTAATGATTATTGGATGTTTGATATTGAAACGGATCCAATTATATTAATGTTACCAGAAGAATTCTTTATGCATGCTGCGTGTGCTATTTTATTATTTATTTTATTTGGAAGCATATTTTGTTACAGCTTATATAGATATTTCGTAAAAAAGAAAAGGATTTCAAAGGAAAAATTCTCTGTTTAAGAGAATTTTTTTGTTTGTAAAACGATAATATATTTTTCGGTTCAGTTCTGTTCTATTCTTGTCCAAATTAACATATTTTGTACTAGTAGTTATAGGGGGGACCGTGATGAAGAGAACATTAATTGGATTGATCGCATTTCTAATTATAATGTTTCCGTTACGTATATATGCTGAAGAGTGGAGTGAACTAACAGGGTTGTTAGATGACTCATTACAATTAGTGAAGCGTAATGAAGATGAAAAAGCAGTACAAGTATTACAACATTTCTCGGAGCAGTTTGTAATAAAAGGGAATGAAAAGAAGCAAGAAGTAACGCCAGATCAAGTTAGAGTTATTTCATTAGCCTATGACAGGGCGAAACAATCTCTCGCGGAAGAAGATGTAAGTAAACAAGTTAAAATTGATGATGTGTTAGCTCTGCAGCTCGCTGTTGATGCGCAAGTATCGAAGTATCAACCACTTTGGATGGAGAGAGAAAGAAAAGTAATGGATGCCTTTTCTCAAATGGAAAAAGCGATGACAAAAGAAGATACGGGACAGTTTCAAAAAACGTTAAACACATTTTTACATGAATTTAATATTATTTATCCAAGCTTAATGATTGCCTTGCCAGAAAACGAAGTGCAGCGTGTAAATGCCCATTTATCTTATTTGGATGAATTTCGTAACGTTATGTTAAAAACGAAAGGCGGGCAAATGCAATTAGGAATCATTAAAGGAGATTTGCAAAAAATATTTCACACAGTAAAAAAAGATGAAATTGCACCCTCTCTCATTTGGTTTATGACAATTACTGGAGGTCTTATCTTATTCACATTAACTTATGTTGGGTGGAGAAAGTATAAAGGAGAGAGAGAAAAAAGAAAAAGTAATGTACAATCTAAGAATAGATAATGGAATAAATAAAGATACGGATTGTAAGGTTTATTCATTGACAATGATGGCAGAAGAAAATAGAATGAGAAGTACTATAATTAAAACTTCAATGGAGGTTCAGAGATTCATGATGTTTTATTTAATTTACTTCGCGATCATAATGATCATACCGTTGTATGCACAGTCAAAAGTACGTAGTGCCTATAGCAAGTATTCACAAGTTTATTCAACATCAGGTATGACAGGAGCGGAAGTGGCTCGGAAAATTTTAGATGAGAATGGATTATACAACGTAGCTGTAGAAGAAACACCAGGTCATTTATCAGACCATTATGATCCAACTGCTAAAACAGTTCGATTATCAACAGATAACTATTACGGTCATTCAGTTGCTGGTACAGCAGTTGCAGCACACGAAGTAGGACACGCGATTCAAGATGCAAAAGATTATAACTTTATGCGTATTCGTCATTCGTTAGTGCCAGTTGCAAACTTTGGATCGAATATTTCTTGGATATTTATTATGATTGGTGCCTTTGCATCTATGTCCAAATTGTTGTTACTAGGTATTATCTTAATGGCAGCAGGAGTTGTATTCCAACTCGTTACATTACCAGTTGAGTTTGATGCATCAAAGCGTGCAATGCAACAAATTGAAGCGTTAGGTATCGTATCAACAGATGAATATGGGCAAGCTCGTAAAGTATTAAATGCGGCAGCATTAACATATGTAGCAGCGGCAGCTGTAGCGGTATTTGAATTATTACGTCTCGTATTAATGTATACTGGTATGCAGCGTAGCGACGACTAAAGACTATCAATTTTGATAGTCTTTTTTGTTTTGTGGATTGAATTATATAATGTATTGCAAATAGAAATAATAGAAGTAATACGGAAAGGTGGTGGGGGAAATGAAATATCCAGACCATTTAGTAAAACAGGTGAAAGAGCGTAGTGCTCCTTATCAATTAGAAGGTTTTTTAAGTGGACAAGGTCCTGAAAATCCGAAATTTATGTTGTTAGGTGAAGCGCCTGGTGAAACAGAAATTCATAATGGGATTCCGTTTAGCGGGAGGGCGGGAAAACAATTAATGGGTTTTTTAGAACGTATTCACGTTACAAGGGAAGAAGTATATATTACGAGTACTGTTCGGAGTAGACCTTATAAATGGCGAGAGAAAAAAGAACGAAATGGTGAAATCATACAAAAAAAGTATAATAGAACGCCAAATCAAGGAGAAATAGTTGCTCATGCGCCTTTGTTAGATTATGAATTAGAGAAAATAAATCCGAAGCTTATCGTCACGCTTGGCAATATTGGTCTTCAACGTTTAACAGGAAAAAATAAAAAAATCACAGATGTACACGGACAATTAATAAAACAGCCCATTCAAAAATTAAAGGATATGCAAAGTGCAGAGTTTACATGGTCAGAGAAAGAATATCATATTTTTCCAACCTTCCATCCGGCTTCAATTTTTTATAATCGGAGTTTATTGGAGCTTATTTATGAGGATTTAGAGAGACTTATGCAATATGTAATAAAAAACTAGAAAAGCTAAAGAGCTTTTCTAGTTGTGTTTATGTATGTAACGGATTTTTATTTTCATCTAATGTAAAACCTTCACCAACTACATCATGTACATCACTTACAGCAACAAAGGCATGAGGATCTACAGAAGTAATAATATTTTTTAATTTCACGATTTCATTTTTAGCAACAACGCAATACAATACGTTCCGTTCCACTTTTGTATACGATCCAACAGCTTTTAAAAAGGTTGCTCCGCGCTCCATCTCAGATAAAATTTTGGCAGCAATTTCATCGTTTTTATCTGAGATAATAGTTGCTCCTTTTGCTGCATAGGCTCCTTCTTGCATAAAATCAATGACTTTCGCGCCGATAAAAACAGCAACTAACGTATACATACCCTCGCGATATGATAAATAGGTAAGGATGGAGACGATAATGACGATAGCATCAAACATAAACATCGTTTTCCCCATACTCCAGCCAACATATTTATGAGCGAGTCTCGCGATAATATCTACACCGCCAGTAGTCCCGCCGTATTTAAATATAATCCCAAGACCGATACCAATAAATGCTCCGGCGAATAAAGCCGCGAGTGTCATATCGTTTTGTAAGTTTAAATGTAAGTTGAGAACTTCGTAGCGTTGGAAAATCCATAGAAATAAAGATACGCTAAAAGTGCCGATTAGTGTATATATAAATGTCGTTCTTCCAAGTAACTTCCAACCAATAAAAAATATAGGGATATTTAAAATTAAATTTGAATAAGAAGGGTCAAACTTAAATAGAAAATACAATAATAGTGTAATACCGGTAAATCCACCTTCTGCAAGGTGATTTTCAATATTGATATTCACAATACCGAAAGAAAAAATAGCGGAACCGATTAAAATGAAAATGATATTTCGAATCTTCAAATTTGATGTCATATAGAAATCCCCCTAATTATGTAAATGGCATTGCTCCGCTGAAACGGTAAAACATAATGATAAGTAATTTCTAGTTGCTAGTGAAAATAGTGAAGGGTGTAAAATCGCAAAAGAAAGTTTCACTTTATTATAATCTTTCCCAAAAAGGGTCGCAAATAGGTGTTTGGCGGGGAATAATATTTGTCAAATCGCGATGAATTGGCTAACATGAAAGAGGAAGGATTAGAGGTGAATTGTATGGAAGCAAAAACGATGAAGGATATGCAGAAAGAAGTAGATGCATATATTGGTCAGTTTAAAGAAGGTTATTTCAGTCCACTTGCAATGATGGCTCGTTTAACGGAAGAAATGGGGGAGCTTGCAAGAGAGGTTAATCATTATTATGGTGAGAAACCGAAGAAAACAACTGAAAAAGAACGTAGTATTGAAGAAGAGCTTGGAGATGTATTATTTGTTATGATTTGTATGGCAAATAGTTTAAATATTGATTTAGAAACAGCACATAACATTGTAATGAATAAATTTAATACTCGCGATAAAGATCGTTGGACACGTATTGATGAGGGAGAGAAAGAATAATGAAAGAAATTAAAGTAATTATCGCTGGACCAAGAGGACGTATGGGACATGAAGCAGTTCTTCTTATGGAAAGAACGGAACATTTTAATTTAGTAGCAGCAGTGGATTATAAGCATGGTGGAGAGAAAATCTCTAATTTACCTGGAATGCCAGCATTAGATGCACCTATTTACGCGGATTTACATACTTGTTTAGAGGAAGTAGAAGCAGATGTGTTGTTAGATTTAACAACGCCAGAAGTTGGGAAACAACACGTTACACTAGCAGTTGAGCGTGGACTTCGTTCTGTTATTGGTACAACTGGATTTACAGAAGAAGAGCTAAAACAATTAACCGAGACTGCAAAAGAAAAAGCAGTAGGAACAATTATCGCTCCAAACTTTGCAATTGGTGCAGTACTTATGATGAAATTCTCACAAATGGCAGCGAAGTACTTCCAAGATGTTGAAGTAATTGAATTGCATCATGATCAAAAATTAGATGCACCATCTGGTACAGCGGTAAAAACAGTAGAATTGATTCGTCAAAATCGTGAATCCAAGCAGCAAGGTCATCCAAATGAAGTAGAGCAATTAGAAGGAGCTCGTGGTGCAAACGTAGACGGCATTCACATTCATAGTGTACGTTTACCAGGACTTATTGCACACCAAGAAGTAATGTTTGGTGGAGACGGACAAATGTTAACAGTTCGTCATGATTCATTCAATCGTGCATCATTTATGTCTGGTGTAAAACTATCAATTGAGACAGTAATGAATCTAGATCATCTTGTGTACGGTTTAGAAAATATTATCGACTAAAGGGGAGACAACGGATGAAAATTGCCTTAATCGCACATGACAAAAAGAAAAATGACATGGTTTCGTTTGCATACGCATATAAACCAATTTTTGAACAACATGAATTATTTGCAACAGGAACGACAGGGCTTCGTATTATGGAGGCAACTGGCTTAGTTGTAACAAGATATCAGTCGGGTCCTCTTGGTGGCGATCAAGAAATCGGTGCCATGATTGCAAAAAACGATATGGACATGGTGATTTTCTTCCGAGATCCACTAACTGCTCAGCCGCATGAGCCAGATGTAAATGCATTACTTCGCTTATGTGATGTATATGCGATTCCACTTGCAACGAATATGGCAAGTGCTGAGATGTTAATGCACGCATTAGAGCGAGGAGATTTAGATTACCGCAAGTTTAGAAAATGAGGGGAACAATTATGAGTGGATTACATATATTAGCGTTTGGTGCTCATGCCGATGATGTTGAAATCGGCATGGCTGGTACCATTGCTAAATATACGAAGCAAGGGTATGAAGTAGGTATTTGTGATTTAACAGAAGCGGATCTTTCTTCTAATGGAACGATAGAGTTGAGAAAAGAAGAAGCAAAGGCCGCAGCTCGTATAATGGGAGTAAAAACGAGACTAAATTTAGCGATGCCAGACCGTGGTTTGTATATGAAAGAAGAATATATACGTGAAATTGTAAAGGTGATCCGTACATATAAACCAAAACTAGTTTTTGCACCGTATTATGAAGATCGTCATCCAGATCATGCAAATTGTGCAAAACTGGTGGAAGAAGCTATTTTTTCAGCGGGAATCCGTAAATATATGCCAGAGGTTCCACCACATCGCGTGGATTCTTTTTATCATTATATGATTAATGGTTTTCATAAACCGAATTTTTGTATAGATATTAGTGAATACCTATCGCAAAAAGTGGATGCATTAGAAGCGTATGAAAGTCAGTTTTCAACAGGAAGTGATGGTGTGAAAACGCCGTTAACAGAAGGTTACGTTGAAACTGTGGTTGCTCGTGAGAAAATGTTTGGAAAAGAAGTTGGGGTCTTATATGCCGAAGGATTTATGAGTAAGAAGCCGGTTTTATTACATGCTGATTTAATAGGGGGATGTAAATGAAATTAAAAATAGGTATTACATGTTATCCTTCTGTAGGTGGTTCTGGAGTTGTTGGGACAGAATTAGGAAAGCAATTGGCGGAACGAGGGCATGAAATTCATTTTATTACATCGGGTTTACCATTCCGATTAAATAAAGTGTATCCAAACATTTATTTTCATGAAGTGACGGTAAATCAATATTCTGTATTTCAATATCCACCATACGATTTAGCGTTAGCGAGTAAAATGGCAGAGGTTGCACAAAGAGAAAACCTAGACATTTTACACGTTCATTACGCAATACCACATGCAATTTGTGCGTATTTAGCAAAACAAATGATTGGAGAGCGTATTAAAATTGTTACAACCTTGCATGGAACAGATATTACTGTGTTAGGTTCCGACCCTTCGTTAAATAATTTAATTCGTTTTGGTATTGAGCAATCGGATGTTGTGACGGCTGTCTCGCATTCATTAATTAACGAAACGCATGAGCTTGTAAAACCAAATAAAGACATTCAAACAGTATATAACTTTATAGACGAACGTGTATATTTCAAGCGTGATATGTCTCAATTAAAGAAAGAATACGGTATAAGTGAGAGTGAAAAGATACTTATTCATATTTCAAATTTCCGTAAAGTGAAACGTGTGCAAGATGTTGTGCAGGCATTTGCTAAAATTGTTACAGAAGTAGATGCCAAGTTGCTTCTTGTTGGAGATGGACCAGAATTTTGCACGATTTTACAGTTGGTGAAAAATTTACACATTGAAGATCGCGTCTTATTCTTAGGGAAGCAAGATAATGTTGCGGAGTTACTTGCGATGAGTGATTTAATGTTGCTTCTATCAGAGAAAGAGAGTTTTGGTCTTGTTTTATTAGAAGCGATGGCGTGTGGTGTACCTTGTATCGGAACAAGGGTTGGAGGTATTCCAGAAGTCATTCAACATGGTGAAACAGGATATTTATGTGAAGTTGGCGATACGACGGGAGTGGCAAATCAAGCCATTCAGCTATTAAAGGATGAAGAACTTCACCGTAATATGGGAGAGCGAGCAAGAGAAAGTGTTTACGAGCAGTTCCGCTCTGAAAAAATAGTTTCACAATATGAAGCCATTTATTATGATGTACTAAGGGATGACAAAAATGGAAAGATTTAAAAAAGCTAGTTCTATTATTGAGACTTTAAAGCAACAAGGACATGAGGCCTACTTTGTCGGTGGAAGCGTACGAGATCTTATTATCGATAGGCCGGTTGGAGATATTGATATTGCGACATCTGCTTTACCAGAAGAAGTGATGGCTATATTTCCAAGACATGTTCCTGTTGGTCTTGAGCATGGAACTGTAATTGTAGTAGAAAATGGTGAGCCTTATGAGGTAACCACGTTTCGAACAGAGAGTGAATATGAAGATTTTCGAAGACCTAGTAGTGTTCAATTTGTTCGTTCGTTAGAAGAGGACTTAAAACGTCGTGATTTTACAATGAATGCAATTGCAATGACAGAAGAAGGCGAAATGGTCGATTTATTTGCTGGACAGGAAGCGATTCAAAAGAGAGAAATTGTGACAGTTGGAAATGCTGCGGATCGTTTTCAAGAAGATGCCCTGCGAATGATGCGTGGTATTCGGTTCGTAAGTACGTTAGGTTTTTCTTTAGAGACGAAAACGAAACAAGCAATTGAAACGTATGGACATTTGCTAGAACATATAGCAATTGAGAGAATTACAGTGGAGTTTGAGAAACTGTTAACTGGTACATATTGCGTGAAAGGCTTGCGAGAATTAGTAGAAACGAAGCTATTTTCTCATCTGCCATATTTACAAATGTCAGAAGAGAGATTGCTAAAAGCTACGCAGTATAACTGGGATTCTTTTGAAACGGACATTGAGGCTTGGGCATTCTTCTTATATTGTATCGGAGAAGAGCATCCATCGGTCTTTTTACGTCAATGGAAGTTTTCGAATAAAAAAATAAAAGATATCGTCGCAGTTTTATTAACAATCCGTACGAGAAAAGAGAAGGCGTGGGATACAGTCCTTCTTTATAAAACGGGAATTCATATTGCTGAAATGGCAGAAAGAGTATATGAAGCGATGATGGAAAGCTATGACAATACATCTGTTCAACGGGTACAAACGTTGTATGAAGAATTGCCAATCAAGAGTCGCCAAGAAATGAATGTGACTGGGAATGATTTATTAAACTGGGCAAATAAAAAGCCTGGTCCGTGGGTTGCTGAAATGATTCAAAAGATTGAGGAAGCAATCGTACAAGGAAACGTAGTTAATGAGAAAGAGTGTATAAGGGAGTGGCTGCAAGAATGCAATCTACTATAAGAAAGCAGTTATTGCAAGTTTTTTCGGAATCGGATGGCGAGTTTGTATCTGGTCAAACGATTAGTGATAAACTTGGTTGTTCAAGAACCGCTGTGTGGAAACATATGGAGGACCTTCGTAATGAAGGATATGAACTTGAAGCTGTGCGTCGATTAGGTTATCGAATTGCGAGTAAGCCAGACAAAGTGACGTCTAATGAAATTCAGTTAGGGTTACAAACGAAACATATTGGTAGAACGGTATATTTTGAAGAGTCTGTTGAATCTACGCAGCATATTGCAGCAAAACTTGCTTATGAAGGTGCAGAAGAAGGAACAATTGTTGTGGCAGAAGAACAAATAGCGGGCAGAGGTCGTTTAAGCAGAAAATGGCATTCACCAAAAGGGACAGGAATTTGGATGAGTATTATTTTACGTCCATCCATCCCGGTTCATCATGCACCACAACTTACTTTGTTAGCCGCTGTTAGCGTTGCGCAAGCAATTGAAAAGTGCACAGGTGTAAACGTAGGAATAAAATGGCCGAATGATATTTTAATTCAAGGAAAAAAGGCTGTAGGTATATTAACAGAAATGCAGGCTGATCCTGATAAAATTAATGCTGTCATTATGGGTATTGGTATTAATGCGAATCAAAAGCAAGAACATTTTGATGAGGAAATTCAGCATATTGCTACTTCTTTAGCGATTGAATCTGGTAGGCCAATTGTTCGTGCAGAGCTTATGCAACAAATCTTTTTACAACTAGAAAAATTATATGAAGAGTATTTACAAAATGGCTTCTCTGTTATTAAAATTCTTTGGGAAAGTTACGCTGTGAGCATCGGGAAAGAAATTACGGCTCGAACGATGAGAGAGACGATTACGGGGATAGCAAAAGGAATTACAGAAGATGGTGTATTGCTTCTAGAAGACCATGAAGGAAAAGTACATCACATTCATTCTGCGGATATCGAAATTAAGTAAAAGAAGTTCCTTTTTTGGAACTTCTTTTTTATTTTCATATTTTGGGTTGACTCTGTAACAAGATAATCCATTCATTTAATATTTAAATTTCATTTCAAAATATTGTCCGTCGAGGCTTGCTTTTTATTTGACGATTACTTTGCCCTCCATTCCTTTAAGGAGATGGTACCGACATATTAATTCATATGTACCAGTATTTTTAGGTTTCACAGTAATATTTTTTTCTTTTCCTGGCTCGACAACAACATCAATTCCAAGTTTTTTTACTGTAAAGGTGTGCTCGCTTTTACCTTTATTTTTCAATAGCAATGTTGTGGATTCATTAATCGAAATCGTGATGACGTTTGGACGAAAGTAATCATCGTTTAGCTCGACTTCAATCACTTTCGCTGACTCAACAGGTTGTGTTACGACGTTCGTTGAGGCAAATACATTGGGGGAATTTAAAGTCGTTACCCCCATAAGCATCACAAGAAAACCGATGAACCGAAATAACCATTTATTCATAGACATTCGCAATTCTCCTTTTGTAAGTATTTTACCTCAATTAACCTGCATCATTATTTTAAAGGTTATGCATTTAAACAAAGTTGTTTTATCTTTCTTTGATTGAGTTATTCACTAGAAATTTCACATACCGTAATGAGAATAAAAATTATTTTTTCAAAAAAATGTAGTAATTCCTTTTTGGAGTTTGCTATAATTAGTTCGAATGTGGGCAGTATCAGAGCGAACTGCACCATGATTCGAAGCAATACGAAAAATAATAACTTGGATTCTGCCTTGATCCAATAACGGACTGGGACAGAGGGATGAATAATGCCGACTAACACACAACCCTTCTGCCCTTTTATGGCCAGAGGGGTTTTTTATATGATTTCGGCCATCTCCTCTCTCCTGTATAAAGGAGGAGTAGTTTTTGAAAACAAAAACAGATTTTTTGAAAATGAAAGAGCAAGGTGAGCCGATTACAATGCTAACGGCGTATGATTATCCATCTGCTAAATTAGCAGAAGAAGCTGAAGTTGATATGATTCTAGTTGGAGATTCCCTTGGGATGGTTGTACTCGGCTACGATTCGACAGTACCAGTAACAGTAGAGGATATGATTCATCATACGAAAGCTGTACGCCGCGGAGCGAAAAAGACGTTTATTGTAACTGATATGCCATTTATGTCGTATCATGTGTCGCCTCAAGATACGATGGTGAATGCACGCCGTATTGTTCAAGAGAGTGGTGCCCATGCACTGAAGGTAGAAGGTGCGGGAGAAGTGATATCAACGATTCACTACTTGACGAATGCGGGAATTCCTGTTGTGGCGCACTTAGGTTTAACTCCTCAATCTGTAGGAGTGCTAGGTGGATATAAAGTACAAGGAAAAGACGCTGAAAGCGCAAAAAAATTAATAGAAGATGCGAAGAAATGTGAGGAAGCTGGTGCAATTGCACTCGTGTTAGAGTGTGTGCCAATGCAGTTAGCAGAAATTATTTCCGAGCAATTAACAATTCCGACAATCGGGATTGGTGCAGGACAAAAAGTAGATGGGCAAGTGCTTGTTTATCATGATCTTATCTCATATGGCGTAAATCGTGTTCCAAAATTTGTGAAGCAATATACGTCTGTTCAAGAGGAAATTGTGCGCGGGATTTCTCAATATGTTGCTGAAGTAAAGACAAGACAATTTCCTGAAGAAAAACATTCGTTCACAATGAAAGAGGAAGAATGCTTAGCGTTATACGGAGGAAAACAATAATGAAAATCGTAACTACAGTGCAAGAGATGCAGCAAATTACAAAAGAACTGCATGCAAGTGGAAAAAGTATTGGTTTTGTCCCAACGATGGGTTATTTACATGAAGGTCATGCGACTTTATTACGTAAGGCAAGAGAAGAAAATGAAATTGTAGTTTTAAGCGTTTTTGTTAATCCGCTACAGTTTGGACCGAATGAAGATTTAGATCGATATCCCCGTGATATTAATAGAGATGAAAATGTAGCAAAAGAAAACGGTGTAGATTATTTATTTTATCCGAGCGTAGAAGAAATGTATCCAGCAGAACAAACGGCAACAGTAGAAGTTGTGAAGCGTACCGATGTATTATGCGGAAAACAAAGACCTGGTCATTTCGCTGGTGTTACGACTGTACTAATGAAACTATTTAATATTACATTGCCAACACGTGCTTATTTCGGTATGAAAGATGCACAGCAAGTTGCTGTCATTGAAGGATTTGTCGCTGATTTTAATATCCCGGTTACAATCGTACCGGTGGATATTGTAAGGGAGGAAGATGGATTAGCGAAAAGTTCTCGTAACGTGTATTTATCACAAGAAGAGCGTGAAGAGGCTCCTCATTTATACCGCAGTCTATGTATAGCGAAAGAAAGAATTGAGGCAGGAGAACGTAATGCAGAAATCATTACAACTCTTGTGAAAGAATATATTGAGACGTATACGAAAGGCACTGTAGATTATGCTGATTTATATGCCTATCCTTCACTACAAGTAGTGGATAAAATTGAAGGGCGAATCATTTTAGCAATTGCAGTTAAATTTGGCAATGTACGATTAATTGACAATATAACATTAACGGTTAAATAAGGGGGAGCATCTATGTTTCGCACAATGATGAGAGCGAAGTTACATCGCGCAACAGTAACAGAAGCAAATTTAAATTATGTAGGTAGTATTACAATTGATGAAGATTTAATGGATGCAGTAAATATTGTAGAAAACGAAAAAGTCCAAATTGTAAATAATAATAATGGTGCTCGCTTAGAGACATATGTTATTAAAGGAGAACGTGGTAGCGGTGTTGTTTGTTTGAATGGTGCAGCTGCAAGGCTTGTACAGCCAGGAGATAAAGTTATTATTATTTGCTACGGTCTAGTGGCAGAAGAAAATATTCATAAACAAGAGCCGAAAATTGCAGTATTAGACGATGATAATCAAATTATTGAAATGTTAGGTGCTGAAAGAGCGGGCACGATATTATAAGTAAGAAAGCTATCTCTATTATGGAGATAGCTTTTTTGTGCATCTTTTCATTAAGATGAGATAAAACGTGGTATAGTAACATTATATAATTTTCTGTTTGATAGGTAAGAAATTGAGGTGTTACATATATGAGTAAGCGTTATGTCGTTGTGGATTTAGAGACGACAGGGAACTCCTGGAAGGATGGGAAAGATAAAATTACCCAAATTGCAGCTGTTGTAGTGAAAGATGGAGAGATATTAGAGATTTTTTCATCTTTTATTAATCCGAAGAGAGAGATTCCGCCATTTATTACAGAGTTAACAGGGATTGATGAGAGTATGGTTAAGCAAGCCCCGTTATTTCAAGATATAGCCCCGATGGTTGTTGAGCTATTACAAGGTGCAGCTTTCGTTGCACATAACGTTCACTTTGATTGGAATTTTTTAACGGAAGAATTAAGGCAGGCTGGATATACAGAAATACATTGTCCAAAAGTTGATACAGTTGAGTTGGCGCAAATTCTTTTGCCAACGGCTGATAGTTATAAATTACGTGATTTAGCTAAACAACACGAACTAGAGCATGATCAACCGCATCGTGCGGATAGTGATGCTCTTGCAACAGCGGAATTGTTTTTACAATTTTTAAATGAAATTGAGAAGTTACCACTTGTCACCTTGCAATCACTTTATGAATTGAGTGATGTTTTTCAAAGTGATATAGCGGATGTACTTTCTGAAAATATTTTAAAGAAAATGATGCATGGTAAAAAAGAAGCAGAGGGATATGAAGTGTATCGAAATATTGCACTTCGAAAACGGAATTATTCTTTAAACCTAAGTGAAACATGTTCATTTAAATTTGATGCTTTCTTGCATAAGACAATTGATAAACTTGAGTTGAATATGCCAAAGTTTGAAAAAAGAGAAAGTCAACAGAGTATGATGAAGGAAATATATACAGCGCTAAGAGATTCTAGGTTTTCACTAATTGAAGCAGGAACAGGAACAGGGAAGACTCTTGCATATTTACTTCCAAGTATTTATTTTGCAAAGAAAAAAGAAGAACCTGTCATCATAAGTACCCAAACTGTACAATTGCAACAACAAATATTAGAAAAAGAAATTCCATTATTACAGAAAATCATGCCATTTTCATTTGAAGTAGCTCTTTTGAAAGGAAGAAAGCATTATCTTTGTCTACATAAATTTGAATATGCTTTGCAAGAGGAAGAGAAAAATTATGATATGGCGCTCACGAAGGCAAAAATTTTAGTGTGGTTATTGCAAACGGAAACGGGCGATCGTGATGAATTAAATATTCCTGAGGGCGGAAAATTACTTTGGAACCGTATTTGTAGTGATGTACATAGTCCAGGCGGGATACAAAGCAATTGGTATAGTCGTTGTTTTTATCAACGAGCAAAGAATAAAGCATTATTTGCAGATATCGTTATTACAAATCATGCGTTATTATTTCAAGATTTTTCAAGTGAAGAACCATTGTTTGCTTCATGTGAACATATTATTTTTGATGAGGCTCATCATATAGAGGAAGCGGCGAGTAGAACATTAGGTGAGCAGTTCTCCTGTATGTATTTCCAGTTAGTTTTATCTCGTCTTGGTACGCTAGAAACAGATGATGTACTTTCAAAAGTATATAAAATGATGAAAAAAACAGAACAAGCCTCTCGTTCGACTTTCCGTATGGTAAGTCATAGTTTGAAGGAATTGAAATTTGATGCAGATGAGCTATTCCAAATGTTACGTGCTTTCATCTTTAAACAAACAAAGCAGGAACAAGGGATAAGCAATATGCCACTCATTTATCGATATGACACGGAAGTAGAGAAAGGTAAGTTATGGGATAGCATTACCGAGTTAACAAATCGTTTTGTATATGATGTAAGAAAATTATTAACTACACTTGAGAAGCAAGTTGAAATATTGCAAAGTAAAATAGAATGGGAAATGCATGTTGTTACAGGTGAGTTTATGCATTTAATTGAATTGTTGAGAAAGATGGCTCAATCTTTACAATTACTCATTTTAGAAAAAAATTCATATGTGACATGGATGGAAACTGAAACAAAGGGAACAATCCATTCAACTGTTTTATATGGGCACCCTGTTCATATTGGTGAAAGATTTGCTGATGAATTTTTAACAGAGAAAAAGAGTGTTATTTTCACATCAGCAACGTTAACAGTAAACGATTCATTTGACTATATAAAAGAAGAGCTAGGTTTACATGATTTTGCTCCTAATACATTACAGGTTCCGTCACCATTCCGTTTTGAAGAACAAATGAAATTAATGGTTTCAACGGATGTGCCTTTTATTAAGCAAGCAAGTAATGAAGAATATATTAAATCTGTGTCGGCACATATTGCAAAAATAGCGAAAGCTACAAAAGGTAGAATGCTTGTTTTATTCACCTCGTATGAAATGTTGAAAGAAGCTTATACGCATTTGAAAAATGATGAGGAATTAGAAGGGTATTTATTATTAACGCAAAGTGTGAATAATAAGAGCCGAAGCCGTCTCATTCGTAAATTTCAAGAGTTCGACAAATCGATTTTGTTAGGAACAAGTAGTTTTTGGGAAGGGATAGATATACCTGGAGATGCCCTTAGTTGTCTTGTTATTGTTCGGCTTCCTTTTACGCCTCCTCATCAACCGATGATGGAAGCGAAAGGAGAGTGGTTAAAAAATCATGGAGAGGACGTATTTGCTAAGTTAGCACTCCCGCAAGCAATATTACGTTTCAAACAAGGGTTTGGTCGTCTCATTAGAACGAGTACAGATACCGGAACTGTATTTGTATTAGATCGTCGTTTGACAAGCTCTTCCTATGGAAAACGTTTTTTACAATCAATCCCAACTGTCCCGCTTTATGAAGGCCCTCTAGAAGAATTGTTAGAACAATTAAAGGAACGGCCAACTGAATAAAATTGGAAGAAAAATACGCCTGAAGTACATTTAAACTTCAGGCGTAAAAAATGTGGGTAGGAGGAATTTTATTTTTCTTACTTCTTGTATACAAAATGTATTGGTTTTCGACTTGAAACCTTTTTTTGCTGTACATGTCCTGCTATAATAGATGGGTGATGAAGCAGGGGTTGTAAAGAATGTACTCTTATTGTAACCGCATTGCGTTCTTCTATAATTAGAAATTTTTGTGTAACGGAGGAGTTTTTTCATGGATAAGAAAATCGAAGTCCTATCAACGACGCGTATTAAATATACGTCTGATTTGTATAAAATTGTTGATAGTTTAAATCGTACGTTAAAAGAACAGGACCTCATGTTCGGATTAGCATTAGACGAAAAAGACAAAGAAACAGCTGTATTTACGATTTACAGAACGTAGTGATACAATGAAAAAGTGGATCTTTGCAATCATTATCGTAATCGTTGCTAGTGGAATATATGGGGCGTATGTTTATAATAAAGCAATGGGAAAGAAAATCCCTAAAGAGGCAAAATCTGTAGAAATTGCAAAAGAAAAAGCAAAGCTTACAAAAGTAAAATCTGTTGATTATTATAACGGAGAATCTTCATATGTAGTCGTACAAGGTACAGATGAAAAAGGAGAGCAACTTATCGTTTGGGTGCCTGAGAAAAAAGGGGAAACAATAGTAAGGAAAAAGAGCGAAGGTATTTCTGAAAAAGAGGCTGTACAAAGAACGATTGAACAGGTTGGAGACGAAAGTAAAGAATCAAAAAGCAAGCCGAAAGAAATTTTAAAAGTAAAATTAGGCTTTGAAAACAATATACCATTATGGGAAGTTACATATATTGATGATGAAAATCGTTATAGTTATTACTATCTTGCATTTCAAGATGGTCAGTTTTTACGACGATACAGCATTGAAAAATAGATGTAGGGGGAACTACAAATGAAATTAGCAAAGCGAGTAGCTGCTTTAACACCATCTGCAACTTTAGAAATTACAGCAAAGGCACAAGCATTAAAAGCAGAAGGTCATGATGTAATTGGATTAGGGGCAGGAGAGCCTGACTTTAATACGCCAGAACATATTATGGAAGCTGCACATAAAGCGATGTTAGAAGGACATACGAAGTATACACCAACAGGTGGATTACAAGCGTTAAAACAAGAAATTGTGAAGAAGTTTACTCGCGATCAAGGAATTGCGTATGATCCATCTGAAATTATTGTATGTAATGGTGCAAAGCATGCGTTATATACATTATTCCAAGTGTTACTTGATGAAGGAGATGAAGTTATCATCCCGACTCCTTATTGGGTAAGTTATCCCGAACAAGTAAAGCTCGCTGGAGGTAAGCCAGTTTATGTAGAAGGTCTGGAAGGTAACGAGTACAAAATTACAGCAGAGCAGCTGCGTGAGGCAATTACAGAGAAAACGAAAGCAGTTATTATTAATTCACCGAGCAATCCAACAGGAATGATTTACAGCAAAGAGGAATTACAACAGCTTGGAGAAGTATGTTTAGAACATGATATTTTAATCGTTTCAGATGAAATTTATGAGAAATTAATTTATGGTGGAGCGGAATATACTTCAATTGCCCAGCTTTCTAATGCATTAAAAGAACAAACACTTATTATTAATGGTGTATCTAAATCTCATTCTATGACAGGATGGCGTATTGGATATGCAGCAGGAAATAAGCAGCTTATTAAAGCGATGACGAACTTAGCGAGTCATAGTACGTCAAACCCTACTTCAATCGCTCAATACGGCGCAATCGCGGCATATGCAGGCTCACAAGAGCCCGTAGAAACAATGCGTCAAGCATTTGAAGAGAGATTAAACATTATTTATGATAAATTAATTCAAATCCCTGGATTTACTTGTATTAAACCACAAGGTGCATTTTATTTATTCCCTAACGTAAAAGAAGCTGTAGCTTTATCAGGATACGAAACTGTTGATGATTGGGCAAAAGCTCTATTAGAAGAGGAAAAAGTCGCTCTTGTACCAGGTACAGGATTCGGTGCTCCAAATAACGTTCGTTTATCATATGCGACATCTCTTGAACAAGTAGAAAAAGCATTAGAACGCATTCATACGTTTATGAAAAGTAAAGTGCAAGCTTAATTGTATATTTTATTAATGTAATACAAAAAACCTTCCTACATAATAGGGAGGTTTTTTTGACGAATTGTGGCAAAAAGAAATAGCGAAAGGTGTGTTATACTAGAGAACGAGGTGTTTGGTGATGAAAAAGAAAATGATGTTACAGTGGTTTGAGCAGGGAAGCATTGCAATTCCAAAATTACTTATGATGAATTATAAAAAACTAGGGTTAAATGAAACAGAATTTATGGTTGTACTTCATGTACACACATTTTTAGAATCGGGCAATTCGTTTCCGACTCCGTCAGAGATTTCAGAACGGATGACAATTACAGAAATGAAATGTATGGAAGTCATTCAGACATTGATTCAAAAGGGATTTTTATCACTAGAAGGTGGACAAAGATCAGAAGCGATGATGTGTGAAAGGTATTCTTTACAACCGTTATGGGAAAAAATATTGCATTTCTTAATGAATGAATCAATAGAGGAAGAACAAAAAGAAATAAAACAACTGCAAGTAAATTTATATACAGTATTTGAAAAAGAATTTGGAAGACCACTTTCTCCATTTGAATGTGAAACGTTGGGAATGTGGGAAGATCAAGATCAACATCATCCGAATTTAATTCAAGCGGCCCTCAGGGAAGCTGTAATGAGTGGTAAGCTTAATTTCCGATATATTGATCGTATTTTATTTGAATGGAAGAAGAATGGTATTAAGACAGTAGATCAAGCCCAAAACCAAGGACGAAAATTTAGAGCAAATCAACAACGAACGCAGCAAACGACAAAACAAGAGACGAAATTTACTGGAAAAGTGCCTTTTTATAATTGGTTGGAGCAGTAATGTAGGAGGAAGTATATGTTAAATAAAACGCAAATTCGCTATTGTTTAGACACAATGGCGGATATGTATCCAGAAGCACATTGTGAATTAATTCATGATAATCCGTTTGAATTAGTAATTGCGGTGGCATTATCTGCACAGTGTACAGATGCACTTGTAAATAAAGTGACGAAAAATTTATTTCAAAAATATAAAACACCAGAAGATTATTTAAGTGTTTCTCTAGAAGAGTTACAACAAGATATACGCTCTATCGGATTGTACCGAAATAAAGCAAAAAACATTCAAAAATTGTGCCGGATGTTGCTGGATGATTATAACGGAAAAGTTCCAGAAGACCGTGACGAACTGATGAAATTACCAGGTGTAGGAAGAAAGACGGCAAATGTTGTAGTATCAGTAGCGTTTGGAGTACCGGCAATTGCGGTTGATACGCATGTAGAGAGAGTGAGTAAACGGTTAGCAATTTGTAGATGGAAAGATTCGGTGTTAGAAGTGGAAAAGACATTAATGAAGAAAGTTCCAATGGATGAATGGGGCGTTACACATCATCGTATGATTTTCTTTGGGCGTTATCACTGTAAAGCACAGCGTCCACAATGTGAAGAGTGCCGTTTACTAGAAGTATGTCGTGAAGGAAAGAAGCGAATGAAGGGGAAATAAAGGATGGAGCGAGTGATAGAGATACCGAAAGAATTTCGGTGCTTACCATTTTTTGAAGAAAGTGTAAATTCAATTGCGTATCATACAGAACAATCTTTTGAAGAAATAATACAAAATACTTACTTTATATTTGATATTGAAAGACAATATGAGCCGTGGAATGAAATTGAAAATAGTATTCCAGTACTATTAAATGTATGGAAAAGTAAGCATGAAGACATTGCGACACTATTTCGAAACAGAAATAAGCAAGAAGCTGAAGGCCCAATGATTCTTTTTACAGCACATTTGTTATCAATTGTATATTGGTTAAATGAGCAACCTGTTCATAGTTTGAATGAAATGGAAGATTACACGAATAAATTGGAAGTACAACCAGTTAATTTTATGGAACGATATACGTTCATTGCAAAGAAACCGAATAATTATCATTCTTATATTCAATTAGCACAGTTGTATATTGAAATAGAAAAGCTATATGTAAAGAAAATGATAACAAAAAAGAAGTCCTTTTCTCGTTAAGAGAAAGGACTTCTTTTTTGTTATTAAGACTCTGTTGTAACAACATTTCCGTCTGCGTGAGGTGTATCTTCGCCGGTATTTTGTTGTTGCTGCTCTTGTTGTTTCTTAGCTTCTTCTTCAGCTTTTTTTCTAGCTTCCTCATCAGCTTTCTTTTGAGCCTCTTCTTGCTGTTTTTTAGCTTCTTCTTCAGCTTTTTTTCTAGCTTCCTCATCAGCTTTCTTTTGAGCTTCTTCTTGCTGTTTACGTTGTTGTTCTTGTTGTTTCTTAGCTTCTTCTTCAGCTTTTTTAGTAGCTTCTTCTTGTTTTAATTTATCTTCATTGGCCTTTTTCTGAGATTCCTCATCAGCTTTTTTCTTAGCTTCTTCTTCAGCCTTCTTCTTGGCAGCCTCATCTTCAGCTTTCTTCGCGTCTGGAGTTCCTCCAGGCGCAGTGAAGGATGCACCAACGGCAGGGCTTGTTCCAGTACCTTTTTTCGCTACTACAGAGAAGCTGTAAGTAACACCTGGTTTAATACCACCAAGAGTAGCTGTTGTACCACTTATTGATAAACTACCACTTGAACCGTCAGTCGCTTTATAGCTTGCTGCATACGCATCAACTTCTGCTGGTCCAGACCAGTTTAGTGTAACTGTGCTAGCACCATCGAAAGTAACATTAAGACCACTAGGTGCATCTACTTTAATTTGTTTAATTGCATCTTTCTTCGCACCTTTTACATATAATTCTCCGTTTATTTCTTGTACAGAAGAAGGACGTTCGAAACGAGATTTATCTGTAGCGAATTTACTCATCATTACTTGGAACATTTGTTGCGCAATTCTAGTGGAGCGATCGCCAATGTAATTTTCTGGACCATCTTTTTCGTAACCAGTCCAAACAGTCATAGTATATTGCGGTGTATATCCAGCAAACCAGCTATCTCTGTTTGCATCAGCTGGAATACCATATTTTTTAATAACGTCTTCATCAAAGTTTTGTGTTCCTGTTTTACCGGCTACATCGACACCTGGAACGTATGCTGTTGGACCTGTACCACCAGAACCAGGTTTTACTACGTCACGAAGAACGTCAGTCACCATGTAAGCTGTGTAGTCTTGCATCGCACGTTGCTCTTTCGGTTTAAAACTTTTCTTTTTCCCATCGGGGAAGATGACTTCTTTTACGAAGTGCGGTTTATTATAGTTACCGTTATTACCAAAGGCTGCATATGCACCTGCTAATTGTAATGGAGAACTATCGTTACTACCAATTGCTGTTGATTCATATGCTTTGCCGTCTTTAAATGTCATACCTAAGCCTTCAGCAAACGCTTGTGACTTAGGTATACCCACCGTTTGGGCTGTTTTTAAAGCTGGGATGTTTAATGATTTTTTCAAAGCTTCACGTAGTGAAACGTCACCTTTGTAACTATTTGTTGCATTTCGTATTTTTTTACCATTGGAATACGTATACTCTGAGTCATTTAATTGATGGTATGTAGACCATTGTAAGTTCTCAATTGCTGGACCGTAGTCAAAAATTGGTTTCATTGTTGAACCGACTTGGCGTTTTAAATCAGTGGCCATATTATGACCTTTGAAAGTAGACTTACTTCCTTTACGCCCAGCTCCAATTGCTCGAACTTCTCCAGATTGTGTATCCATAAATACGAAGGATCCTTGGAATTGATCGTTCGGATACTTAATAAGATTGCCATCCATAATTTTTTCAGCATAATCTTGAGCATCTTGATCAAGTGTTGTATGAATTGTTAAACCATCTGAGCCAATATTTACATCAGGATATTCTTTTTCAACTTCTTTTACAACTGCATCTAAAAATGCTTGATACTTCATTTCAGTTATTTCTGAAGACGGTTGAAGACCCTCTGTTACTGGGATCTTAACTGCGTTATTCATTTCTTCTTTTGTTATATAACCATGTCGATTCATTAATGACAATACGACGTTACGACGTTGTGTTGCTCGTTCAACGTTGTCTGGTTTTGTTGGATCATAAATATTAGGACCTTGGGGTAAACCAGCGAGCATTGCAGCTTCATGTAACTGTAAGTCTTTTAAATCTTTGTCATAATATTTTTTGGCTGCCGTCGCAATACCGTACGAACGGTTACCTAAGTTAATCTTATTTAAATACATTTCTAAAATCTCATGTTTAGAGTATTGTTGCTCTAATTTGTAAGATAGGTACCATTCTTGTACTTTTCTTTTTGCAGTTTTGTCCATCGTTAGAAAATAGTTTTTGACTACTTGTTGTGTAATCGTACTACCACCTTGAGATCCGAACCCTCCAGTGACATTTTCCATCACTGCTTTTGTAGTTCTTTTAAAATCAATTCCATTATGATCATAGAAACGTGAATCCTCAGTTGCAAGGAATGCATTTTCAACTACTTTTGGAATTTGATCATACGTAACGTGGGTTCGTTTTTCAGCACCGTATTCATAGAAAAAGTTCCCATTCTTATCAAGAAACTTTGTTGATAAAGGATTGACAAGTTTTGATTTGTCTAATTTTGGAGCGTCCTTCACCATAACAAAGAAAGCGGAAACGCTAGCTACAAGACCAACGATACCAAGAAGTAGACAACCTATAAGGAATTTTTTAAAAAAGGAGCCTTTTTTCTTTGGTTTTTTTTCTTTATTTGTTTCTTGCTGTTGATTTTTTACATGATTTCGTTCTGTACGAGAACGATAATTATCTGACATTATACTTTCTCCTACCTTTCATTCTCTCCCCCAAAAGTCGAAAAAAGAGCCTTAGTGATGACTCTATCACGAAAAATAAACCGTGTCTAGTACACGGATATAATCAATCCGAGGGTGATAACCGCATGATAATAAGGATCCATGCTCTTCTATTTCTTCTTTCGTAATCGATTTCCGTCCACCTGTATTTTGACGATTCCAAAATGCAATAATATGTTTTGCATCTAATAAATAAAGTTCATCAAAAAGTGTAAATTTAATAATAACAAATGCAATTCCATTATGAGCGATTACTTGCTTCATATGTTCAATTTGATGAAGGTGGAAGTTTTGAAGTGGAAAGCTGGTTTTATTTTTTGTTTCTTTCGCTTCAAAATCGATGTATTTCCCTTTATATACACCGTTGTAATCTGTTGTAGAAGGTTGTTTAAAATACGCTTCTTTTACCACTGCAGCACTTCGAGCGGGGTAATCTACTTTTACAATTTGAAGAGGTGTCGGTTTTTTATGTACACATGCAATATTATGGGTTAGGTAATATTCATTTGTTTCATTCAATTCCTCTTCAAGGGACATACCTCTATTACTATAAGTATGTTTTTTAATTGGTGTTTTATGAGGTTGTGAAGCTTGGTTGTACCGTTTTCCGTTTGGGTAACGAATGGTCATAGTGTGTCCACTCCCAACTTGCTAAGAATTACTTACAAAGGTGATTATAACAAAAAATGAAAAAAGATGTGACCTTTTTGAAGAAAGGTATGATGACTTGTTCATGTTTACATGGAATGATTATGAAAAAATTAAACAATATCGTAAAAATACGGTCTGTACAGAAGAAGAAAGAACAATGGTTTACAACATTAAGAGGAAAATAGAAATAGCTAATATGGATAACATTTCTCGAACGCAGTCTTATCAAGACTATTATGTAAGAAATAGTGAAATTAGGTGGGCTTTTTTAGCGAGTATGGTTTCGAGAAATGCGGGGTGGAATATGACTGATTTAAAAGGGAGAGACTATGCTACTGTTTTACCACGAGCAGTAAAACAATATTTGTTTTTGACGTATGAAAAAGCTAATTGGATTATTTTTTTAGATGCATTTCCTCAGTTGCTATTATACGAAGAAAGTAAGAGGAGACAGGTGCCACTATTCTATTTGTTACAATATTTCAACGTATCAATTTTTATGGAAAAAGAATGGATATATTTTTGGGAGAAAAAAGATATAAATAGGCTTATGATAGCGCTTATTATAAATGAACAAAATAAAATTCAAAAACCAGTAATTGAGAATACATATTTTAAAAAACATGTATTTCATACAGCACTTTTTAAATTGCAAGAAATGCTTCATGTTAGTGCCGTTATTTTTCCAACTGTTGAAGGGAATATGTATGGCTTTTCAGTATATCAATTTGAAACGTTACAAAAGCGTATAGAGTTAGGGAAGAAATTAGCAGAGTTACTGTTTCATCCAGATTATAAAAGTTTATTCCATAGGTTTGCATTACAAACTATACACACAGGATCAAGAGCAGATTATGAATATTATGTTAGAGGAGCTAGAAAATCTTGTACGCCAACCCTTAGAGAGGTTTACCCTGTTGTTGCACATAAGAAAATACGTATGAAGGATTGGTTTTGTAGAGATACAGAAATAAATGAGTTGTTTTTACTGGGAGAGTATAAAGGTGAAGTTGATATAACAGAATGGTATAAAAGAAAAAGGGAGCAAATCTATGCTGCTGCTATCGTAAATCGTTTTGTTAAAAGGATGGATGAGTTCGTGATATAATAAAAAAGAAGTCCCGTCTTCATTTATGAAGACGGGACTTCTTAATGTGAAGTAATCCTGCTATGCGTGCTAAAAATTTAATCTCAAAACGTAATGAATATAAGAGATTAAGGAAGTTTCACTTTACCCGGCTATTTACCAGGCAGTAAGACCGCGCGTCTGAAAATTCAGCGAAATCAAATGATTTAGGTGGGGGATCAACTGCCCGTAAATGCCCGATTGGTTCAACTAATAATCATTGGGGGGTCACCCCCAATGATTAAAGTTTCACTTTATGTAGCAGGGAAGTTTGGACCATCTAATTTTGGATTGCCAGTTTCGGGTTTATTTTGTTTGTTTTGTTTTTTCTTTTTTTCATTTTTGTTCTTTCCCATTTTCATACACCTCCTTTTTGTATTGTTACCATTTCTATAGATGACATACAAAATGATTTCTTTGACGAATAACAACTAGTTTTGTCATGTGGGCAGGAGTGAGGAATCATTCGGCGAAATTACATGACAAAGGAAAAGCAAAGAAGGGGGCGTTTTGTATATGGCGATGGTTCAGAAGGAAGATGTAATGAAAACAATGGATCAAATGTTAAGTTCTCTCGATTTGCTGGAAATGAATATAGGGATTAGAATGAATCATGCATTAAAGGATAAGAGTGAAAAAATATGTAATAAGATAGAACTAACAGAAATGCATATTGAGCATATGGAAAATAAATTAGTGCATCACGAAGAAAAAGGGAATTGGGTGAAGGCATTTCAAAACGTCGTAGTGAGTGCATAATAAGGTGGGAATAAAATGAAGTATGAAGCATTAATACAGTCTTCGGAAAAACTTATGCAACATAATAATGAAGCAAATGTGAAAAAAAGAGAAATGATTGAATACGATTTTTATAAGGATATGAAACCATTTGTAGATATGGTAGATGCGGAATTAAACGTGTGGAAAGAATTAGCTTATAAATGGATTAAGGAAGAAAAACCGAAGTATATACATGTACAGCAAATTGATCAAGTGTACGATAATTTACAAACAAATGTGTTGCAATGTTTTGTAAATAAAGGTAAAGGTAAGCGATTCTTTGAAACACATCAAGCCATTTCGTATACTTTGCAAAATATAATTGAGCAATGTAAGTAGTAAGTAACAAGAGGGGGAACCCTCTTGTTTTTTTATGCTTCTGTCATTGTTGTAGGTTTTGTTGCCCCGTTTATTTCTAATTCTTTTATTAATGTTCGATAATCCGAAATACATATTTTTCCTTCGAGATACCAATGTCTCGCAAAGTCTAACAATTCATTTACATTCTCTGTGTAATACCCCTTTTTTTGAGAAAACGCTTGTTTTAAATCCCCTAATACCATGTTGATTCCTCCCCCATGAGAATCTTCTTCTTTACTATCATAGCATGGAAGGGTTTTCTTTTTTAATTTTTTAAAAATTTAAACTTCCGACAAAAATAGACAGATACTCCGTCACACAAATTATTTTGCAGGTACATATTATATATGTAGAAACTTATGTGAAGGAGGAGAGAATGCATGTTTCAACAATCTAACGTATATCAGCAAGCCAATCCATATACACAGCAAAATATGTACCAATATAATACGGATACATATTTACGGTATAATATGTATCCTTTCGAGCCTTATTATGGAAATCAAAATTATTATCAGCCATTTGAAGTATCGTTTATGAATCAACAACAACCGCAGCAACCCTATATGAACCAACAACAGCAACCTTATATGAATTCACAATATTATATGCCGCCATCCCCTTATGGAAATCAACAAGCGATGTTTTATCCACCAAAACAACCGTATCCGACGCAGAATAAACAAAAGCAACAACAGCAACCAAGTCAATTTTCTAGTTTTGTTTCTCAATTTAAAAACTCAGATGGTAACTATGATGTAAACAAAATGATGAATACAGCTGGACAAATGATGAATGCGATGAACCAAGTGACAGGTATTGTAAAGCAAGTTGGAGGGTTTTTTGGTAAGTAAATGTGGAGGATAGTCTATAAAAAACATTGTATATGAAATAAAGAACTAGACAAATTTCCTTAGAATAAATGGGTATATATAACAAGCGGCTTCCCCTCTTTTCTCATACTGTAAAGTGTAATCAGATTTTTTTTATGAGAGAGGAGAGAAAAAACTATGCATCATTGTCATCCTTGCTTTGGAGGGCATAAGCCTACAGGACCTATTTGTACGACTGCTCCTGTCATTCATCCGACGAAACAATGCGTAACACATTCTTTTTCAACAACGGTGGTGCCACACATTTTCCCGACGCATACAACACATGTACACCATCAACAAATTAAAAATCAAAACTTCTTCCCACAAACAAATTCGAATGTAAATGTTGTAGACCCAATTGATCCAGGATTTGGCGGCGGATGTGGACCGTGTGGTCATGGCCATCATCATGGTCACTTTGGTCATCAAATATCACCATTTGGACCAGGACCAGGTGTATCACCGTTTGGACCAGGACCGAATGTATCACCGTTTGGACCAGGACCGAATGTATCACCATTTGGACCAAACAATGTATCACCAGTAGGTCCAAATATCGGACCAAACGTTGGTGGAATCTTTAAAAAGTAAATGATATGTTAGAACTAGCGAAATGCTAGTTCTTTTTTTGTAATTGGAGTGTTGATATGAAAGTTATTGCTGTAACGGGGTATAAACCATTTGAACTTGGTATATTTAAAAATGATCACCCAGGGGTGGAATGTATAAAAAAGGCATTGCACCGAAAATTAACGACTTTTGTAGAAGAGGGTTTGGAATGGGTGATAATAAGTGGGCAGTTAGGTGTAGAATTATGGGCTGCTGAAGTTGTTTTTGAAATACAAGTAGAATACCCAGATTTAAAATTAGCGGTATTTACTCCGTTTTTAGAACAAGAAGAAAGCTGGAAGGAAGATAACCGTGAATATTACGAATTTATTCTCTCTCAAGCAGACCATATTGATAGTATTACGAAACGGAAGTATGAAAGCCCAGAGCAATTCAAATTAAAAAATCAATTTTTTATTGAAAAAAGTGATGCACTTTTAGCTGTATATGATGAAGAAAAACCAGGAAGTCCTAAATATATTGTAGAAGCAGCAAAGAAAAGAGGAGAAATAGAAAATTATCACAGTTATTTCATTCTTTTTTCCGATTTACAAGATATAATAGAAGAGGAACAGTGGAATAATGCTGAGTAGTATGTAATATAGTACTCGTATATAGGATTGACAAAAAGCATTGTTTCTGAAAAAATTTAGTTAATGAAAGTTTTGGCAAAAATTTGAGGTGAAGAAAATGATTTCGGATAAAATTAAATTAACGGCGAAAGATATTTTAGAAAAAGAATTTAAAACAGGTATGAGAGGTTATCAACAAGAAGAAGTAGACAAGTTTCTTGATATGATCATTAAAGACTATGAAGCTTTCCACAAGGAGTTTGAGCAATTAAAGCAACAAAATGCTCGTTTAAAGCGTGAACTAGAAGAACAAAAACTAGCGGCAACGCAAGCTCCACAACAGCCTGTACAAACACCAGTTGCACAACCGGTATATAACAGCACGAATACGGATATTTTAAAACGTCTATCTAATTTAGAAAAAGCTGTATTTGGAAGTAAGTTATACGAATAATTTCTGGTGGAAAAAGGTTAAAGCATTTTACATAGAAAAAAACATTGCAAAATCTTTTCGTTTCCACTATACTAATGGATGTCATAACGTTTGGGTAATCGCTGCAACGCCAACGTTGTAGAGGAAAGTCCATGCTCGCACGGCCTGAGATGGCTGTAGTGTTCGTGCCTAGCCAATTCATAAGCTAGGGTATTCTGGCTGTAAGGCTGGTTTAACGGCAGGGAAAAAGCCTAAGTCCTTTCGGATATGGTTTGACTACCTTTAAAGTGCCACAGTGACGAAGTCCTTGAAGAAATGATAGGAGTGGAACGAGGTAAACCCCACGAGCGAGAAACCCAAATAATGGTAGGGGAATCTTTTCCAAGGAAATGAACGATGGGAAAGGACAGGTTGTATAACCTGTAGATAGATGATTGCCACCGGAGTACGAGGCGTGGGCCGTTTGCAGTACAAAGGAACAGAACATGGCTTACAGAACGTTATGAACCAACTATGAAATAACTCAGCTCTCCTTTGTTAGAGGAGGGCTTTTTATTTGTATGAAGTTATAATTTATGAGTTAAAATGGTTAATGAGAAAAAAATCGTAAAATGTAATAATTAATAGGAAAAATTGCTATTAATTATTGTTTGACTATACATAAGAGGTGAATGCAAATGGGAAAAGTTACTTTAATCGCAACAGCCGCAATGGGTATTGAAGCGTTAGTTGCTAGAGAAGTTCGTGATCTTGGTTATGAATGCCAAGTGGAAAACAGCAAAGTAACATTTGAAGCAGATGAAAAGGCGATTTGTCGCACGAATTTATGGTTACGTACTGCGGACCGTGTGAAAATTAAAGTTGGCGAATTTAAAGCGACAACATTTGATGAACTGTTTGAGAAAACGAAAGCATTAAACTGGGGAGATTACATTCCAGAGAACGGTGAGTTCCCTGTTATCGGTAAATCTTTAAAATCTGAATTATTCAGTGTTTCGGATTGCCAACGTATCGTTAAAAAGGCTGTCGTTGAAAAATTAAAAACAACATATAAACGTACAACTTGGTTTGAAGAAGATGGTCCGTTATTCCGTATTGAAATCGCAATGTTAAAAGATATTGCAACATTAACAATTGATGCGAGTGGTGTTGGACTCCATAAACGTGGATACCGTATGGATCAAGGGGAAGCTCCTTTAAAAGAAACATTAGCTGCGTCTTTAATTAAATTAACAAACTGGAAGCCAGATCGTCCATTTGTTGATCCTTTCTGTGGATCAGGTACAATTCCGATTGAAGCAGCTTTAATTGGACAAAATATTGCACCAGGATTTAACCGTGGCTTCGCATCAGATGAGTGGGGCTGGGTAGGTAAACAAAACTGGCGTGAAGCTCGTCAAGAAGCTGAAGATTTAGCGAATTATGATCAACGACTGCAAATCATTGGATCAGATATCGATCATCGTATGATCCGAGTTGCTCAAGATAACGCAGAAGAAGTAGGCTTAGGCGATTTAATTACATTTAAACAAATGCAAGTAAAAGATTTCACGACAAAAGAGGATTATGGCTATGTTGTAACGAATCCTCCATATGGAGAACGTTTAAGTGAAAAAGCACTTGTTGAACAACTGTATAAAGAAATGGGACAAGTATTCCGTCCATTAGACACATGGTCGGCGTATGTATTAACAAGTTACGAAGCATTTGAGAAGTGTTACGGAAAAGATGCATCGAAGAAGCGTAAACTGTTTAATGGATTTATCCGTACAGATTACTACCAATACTTCGGAAAACGTCCACCTCGTAATTCATAGTATAAAACTCCTCCAGCACGCATATACTGGCTATTATGTAATGCGTAAAGGAGGAACTGATATGGATAGTTTCCAATTATCAATGATTCAAAAGGCTATTCACCGTACGTATGACGAGCTCGGAAAAGAAGTGGATAGTCAAGGTGCGATGGTAGATGAAATACAAAAAGCACAAGAAGAATATTTGTCAGCTCTTTCACATGAAACAGCGATTGATAAACGGTATTTAAAGTCATTAATATAGAAGAAAATTTTCCTTTTTCGAAAGGAAAATTTTTTTTCGTGTATTTCTATGTATTACAACAGGGGAAGGCGGCTGCATACATATGAGTAGCAGTTGCTATATCTTTTATAGAAAAACTTTTTGGTTGGAGGCTAAGGATGTTTACTGAGAAGAGATTACCATTTGAAGTAGGAAAACAAGATAATTTTTATGATAAGTTGAATGAGTGGATTGGAGATGTGTTTTACGACATCCTTCCGGAAAAAGGTTTTGAAGAGCGTGATGAACAAATTTTTATGGCGTTTCAATTAGAGCGTGCTTTCCAAGAAAAGAAAGTTATGTTCGCAGAAGCAGGTGTAGGAACTGGGAAAACAATTGTATATCTTCTATATGCAATTTGCTATGCGCGTTATACTGGAAAACCAGCTATTATCGCTTGTGCAGATGAAACGTTAATTGAGCAGCTTGTGAAAGAAGAAGGGGACATTGCTAAATTATCTGAAGCATTAGGACTATCTGTTGATGTAAGACTTGCGAAATCAATGGATAATTATTTATGTTTACGTAAACTTGAAGATGTTATGAGTGGACGAGCTCCAGAAGTAATTGAAGATGTATACTACGAATTACCACAGTTTGTATTCGATCATGGTACGATGCAAAACTTTACTCACTATGGTGACCGAAAAGAATTTCCACTATTAAATGATGAGGAATGGTCGAAAGTAAACTGGGATTACTTCCAAGATTGCTTTACTTGTGATTCGCGTCATCGTTGTGGTCAAACTCTTTCTCGTGAGCATTATCGTAAAGCAGCAGATTTAATTATTTGTTCTCAAGATTTCTATATGGATCATATTTGGACGTACGATGCTCGTAAGCGTGAAGGACAAATTCCGTTATTACCAGAAAGTAGTTGCGTCGTATTCGATGAAGGACATCTTGTAGAATATGCAGCTCAAAAAGCTTTAACATATCGTTTAAAGCAAACGATGATGGAGCAACTTTTAACGAGATTGTTACAAAATGATATTCGCGAGGAGTTTGCACATTTAGTAGAAGAAACAATTTGGCAAACAGAGCGATTCTTTGATGTGCTACAAGAGAATAAAAAGGAAATTGCCGGTTCTGATCGTTTAGAAATTACTGTGACAGAAAAAGTAACTGCTGAAGCGAAGCGACTTTATGCGAAAATAGGTGAAGTCGGTGATGCGTTAGTATTTGAAAGTGAAATGCATACAGTAAACACGTATGATTTAAATATCGTTGATGAACATTTAGATGTATTAGAACATTCACTTCGTCTGTTCATGCACGAGAAAAATGTAATTACATGGGGTGAAGAAGGTGATGGAGCCTTCACGTTAGTAATTATGCCACGTGCAGTTGAAGAAGTATTACAAGAGAAAGTATTCTCGAAGAAAATCCCGTATATTTTCTCTTCTGCTACATTATCTAACAACGATTCATTCGCGTTTACTGCAAATAGCCTAGGGGTAAAAGATTATTTATCATTCTCGGTTGCTTCACCATTTAATTACGAAGAACAAATGGCAGTAAACTTACTATCGCATACGAAAGAAAATGAATGGGAAAGAAAGTGTCAATATACACTTGAAAATATACAAAAGACAAATGGACGTACTCTCGTATTATTCCGTACAACGCAAGAACTTGCAGCGTTCAAAGAATATGTAAGTAAAGAGCAAATGTCAGTTCCGTTCTTATATGAAGGGGATCAAGAAATTAGCCAGCTCGTTTCTCGTTTCCAAAATGAAGAAGAGACTGTACTTTGTGCCGTTCATTTATGGGAAGGTTTAGATATTCCTGGTTCATCATTATCACATGTTATTATTTGGTCATTACCATTCCCTCCAAACGATCCTGTGTTTGAAGCGAAGCGTAAACATGTAAATGATCCATTCTGGGATGTAGATGTACCGTATATGATTTTACGACTTCGTCAAGGAATTGGCCGTTTAATTCGTACGAGTGACGATAAAGGTGCTATATCAATCTTCTTATCTGATACAGAAGATGAGAAAGTGGTAGAAGCAGTGAAAAACGTACTACCAGTAGAAGGTAAAGAATTATAAGTAGAAAGCTTGGCGCTTGCCAAGCTTTTTTTTCTATTATAAAAGGAATTTAGATTTCCATGTCGAATTAAGTTTGAGGTAGAAAAGGGAGGTTTTTATACGATGACAGTAGCTACATATGAAGTAGAAAAACAATTTTTAACATATGTGAAGAAAATACAGAATTACGGAGAAGCATTAAGCTTAATGTTTTGGGATTTAAGGACAGGTGCGCCTAAAAAAGGTGTAGATCAGCGATCAGAAGTAATTGGTATGCTTTCATCAGAAGTTTTTGCCATGTCGACTTCAGATGAGATGGGGAATTATTTAGCAGAGCTAGAAGCTTTAATAAGTGAAGACAAACTTTCTGAAACGACGAAGAAAATGGTTGAAGAGTGTCGTAAAGAATATGATAGAAATAAGAAAATTCCACAAGCGGAATATGAAGCGTATGTGAAATTAGAAGCGAAAGCGGAAAGTGTATGGGAAGAAGCTCGCGAAAAATCTGATTTTGAAATGTTCCGTCCGTATTTAGAAAAAATTGTTGAATTTAAAAAGAAATTTATTACATATTGGGGTTACGAAACATATAAATATAATACATTATTAGATATGTATGAGCCGGGTATTACAGTAGAAGTGTTAGATCACGTATTTGGTCAACTTCGTGAACGTATCGTTCCGCTCGTAAAAGAAATATCAGATTCGCAAAAGAGATTAAAGACAAGTGCTTTATCAGAGCATTTTTCAAAAGAAAAACAAAAGAACTTTACGTTAGAGTTATTAAAGCAATTAAATTATGACTTTGAAGCAGGCCGTCTTGATGAAACAGTACATCCTTTCGAGATTACATTAAATAGAGGGGATGTTCGTATTACGACACGCTATGACGAAAAAGATTTTCGTATGGCTGTGTTTGGAACAATTCATGAATGTGGTCATGCTGTATATGAACAAAATATTGCAGAGAAATTTGAAGGTACACCGCTATGTAGTGGAACATCTATGGGTATTCATGAGTCACAATCATTATTCTTTGAGAACTTTATCGGTCGTAATAAATCATTCTGGAAGAAAAATTATGATTTATTAAAAGAGTATAGCGATGGTCAATTCAATGATATATCAGTAGATGAGTTTTATGATGCTATAAACGAATCGAAGCCATCGTTCATTCGTATAGAAGCAGATGAACTTACATATCCGCTCCACGTTATGGTTCGTTATGAACTTGAGAAAGAATTATTTGATGGTACATTACAAGTGAAGGATTTACCGGTCGCTTGGAATGATAAGATGGAAGCATATTTAGGAATTCGTCCGGCAAACGATGCACAAGGTGTATTACAAGATGTTCACTGGGCGGGTGGTTCATTTGGATACTTCCCATCTTATGCGCTTGGTTATATGTATGCAGCGCAATTTAAGCAAAGAATGTTAAAAGACATTCCGAACTTTGATGCATTATTAGAAGAAGGAAACGTAACACCAATTCGTGAATGGTTAACAGAAAACATTCACCAATACGGTAAAACGAAAAAACCACTTGAAATTTTAGAAGATGTGACAGGCGAAGGATTAAATGCAAACTATTTAGCAGATTATTTAGAAGCGAAGTATAAAGAAATTTATGAGTTATAAAAAAGAGCTGCTTAATTGCAGCTCTTTTTTTAAAGGGGATAGAAGAATGGGTTATACATATACAATAATGACGCAAGAAGAAGCGGAAGAAATTGCACATAACTGGCATTATGAAGGGGTATATTCCTTTTACGATATAGAGGCAGATGAAGAAGATTTAGCTGAGTTTTTACATGCTGAGAGTAGAGGGAATCACACATTTTCTGTGAAGGAAAATGGCACTCTCATTGGTTATTTTACTGTTTTTGAAATAAATGATGGAACGGTTGAGATAGGGCTTGGAATGAGACCTAATATAACTGGGAATGGATTTGGTTTACAGTTCATAAACGCTATACTAGCTTTTAGTAAAGAAAAATATGGATGCAAGTATATAACATTATCAGTAGCTACATTTAATGAGAGAGCGATTAAAGTGTATAAAAGGGCAAGATTTGAAGCAGTTGGAACGTTTATACAGAAAACAAATGGTAGTTGTTTTGAGTTTTTGAAAATGAATTATATATGTAAAAACAACTGAAAAACAGAGGGGATCTTCTGTTTTTTTATTTTGATTTAAAAATATATGATACTTATTTTTTTACTTTTTGTAATTGGAAGTTTTGAAATTTTGATAGAGGATGTGTATGATTGAACTTTAGTAGCAAATAGCAAGTTTAGTAAGGAGAGGCAGCATGGTTACAATTAAAACGAAAAATGAAATAGATTTGATGCATGAATCTGGCAAATTACTTGCTTCATGTCATAGAGAAATTGCGAAAATAGTGAAACCGGGTATTACGACAAAAGAAATTGATACGTTTGTTGAAGCATATTTAGAAAAACATGGTGCAACGTCTGAACAGAAAGGTTACAACGGATATCCATATGCGATATGTGCATCTGTAAACGATGAAATGTGTCATGGGTTTCCGGCCGATGTTCCTTTAACTGATGGTGATATTGTAACAATTGACATGGTAGTAAACTTAAATGGTGGTCTTTCAGATTCTGCTTGGACGTATAGAGTTGGAAAAGTTTCTGATGAAGCAGAAAAGTTGTTACTAGTAGCTGAAAATGCTTTGTATAAAGGAATTGATCAGGCGATAATCGGTAATCATGTAGGAGATATTGGCTATGCAATTGAAAGTTATGTAGCAAGTGAAGGTTTTTCTGTCGCAAGAGACTTTACGGGACATGGAATCGGTAAAGAGATTCATGAAGAACCAGCAATTTTTCATTTTGGGAAGCAAGGACAAGGGCCTGAGTTACAAGAAGGAATGGTAATTACGATTGAGCCAATTGTCAATGTAGGTATGCGATATTCGAAAGTAGATTTAAATGGATGGACTGCAAGAACGATGGATGGGAAATTATCAGCTCAATATGAGCATACAATTGCGATTACAGAAGATGGACCAATCATTTTAACGAAGTTATAATTGGGAATGAAAGAGTTTACAAAAATCGAACGAAAATGATAATTTCATAAAATTTGTACGTGTTTTGTTAATAAATGCTTTTCAAAGTATAAAAAGTGCGTTATAATCCATCTATAAAATAAATAGTTAGCTACACTCATATAATCGCGGGGATATGGCCTGCAAGTTTCTACCGAAGTACCGTAAATACTTTGACTATGAGTGAGGACGAATATATTTGCTTGTTTAGCATTCTTTTTTTGCGAAACTCCAAAAGCGCGTCTCTCACTTGTAACGAGTGGTGGCAGCTTTTGGAGTTTTTTTATTGCATAAGAGGGGGAACAAACATGAAAGTATTACAAGAAAAGATTTTGAACGAAGGAAAGGTTTTATCTGGTGACGTATTAAAGGTAGATGCATTTTTAAATCATCAAATTGACCCAGTACTTATGCAAGAGATCGGAAAAGAATTTGCTAAACGTTTTAAAGAAGAGAACATTACAAAAATCGTGACGATTGAATCTTCAGGCATTGCACCAGCAGTTATGGCTGCATTAGAGCTTGGTGTAAAAGTAATCTTTGCAAGAAAACGTAAATCGTTAACGTTACAAGATAATATGTACGTTGCAAACGTATATTCATTTACGAAACAAGAAACGAATGAAATTTCATTATCTCGAACTCATATCGATGAAAATGATCGTGTTTTAATTATCGATGACTTTTTAGCGAACGGCCAGGCTGCTCTAGGTTTAATGAGTTTAGTAGAGCAAGCAGGAGCAAGTATTGCGGGACTTGGTATTGTTATTGAAAAAGCATTTCAAGATGGAGGAAAGAAGCTTCGTGAACAAGGAATTCGTGTTGAGTCACTAGCAGAAATTGCATCACTTGATAACGGCACAGTTACATTTGTACAGCAAGAAACTGCGGAGGTGAAATAAACAATGAAGCAACATCCATTTAAAATCGCATCGCTTGGTATGCAGCATATGCTTGCTATGTATGCTGGTGCAATTATCGTTCCGCTTATTGTAGGGGGCGGACTTGGTTTAAATCAAAAAGAGTTAACGTATTTAGTCTCAATTGATTTATTAATGTGCGGCGTTGCGACAATTTTACAAGCATTATCAAATCGCTTTTTCGGTATTGGGCTCCCAGTTGTACTAGGTTGTACATTTACAGCCGTTGGACCGATGATTGCAATCGGAAAACAATACGGCGTGTCTTCTATTTATGGAGCGATTATTGCCGCGGGGCTATTCGTTGTTATTTTTGCAAAATTATTTGGAAAGCTTGTAAAACTATTTCCCCCTGTTGTAACAGGATCTGTCGTTACAGTAATTGGAGTTACACTTGTTCCAGCAGCAATTAATGATATGGCTGGAGGAGTAGGAAGTAAGGATTTCGGTAGTCTTGAAAATTTAGCATTAGCATTTGGTGTATTACTATTTATCATCATTATGTATCGTTTCTTTGACGGATTTATTCGTTCAATCTCTATATTACTAGGTCTATTGTTCGGTACAATCGTTGCAGCGTTTATGGGGAAAGTAAGCTTGCAAGCGGTTGGAGAAGCGGATTGGTTCCATGGTATTCAGCCATTTTACTTCGGTACACCAACATTTGAATTAACGCCAATTATTACGATGATTTTAGTTGCTTGCGTAGGGATTGTAGAAGCAACAGGTGTTTACTTTGCATTATCTGATATTTGCAATAAAAAGATTGGTGAAAAAGAATTAACAAAAGGTTATCGTGCAGAAGGATTAGCGATGGTGTTAGGTGGTATTTTCAACGCATTCCCATATACAACTTACTCTCAAAACGTAGGGCTTGTTCAATTAACTGGAGTAAGAAATCGCGTTATCATTTATACTTGTGGTGGTATGTTAATCGCCCTTGGATTTATTCCAAAAATCGCAGCTATTACAACAATCATTCCAAAATCAGTACTTGGCGGGGCAATGTTAGCGATGTTCGGTATGGTAATGGCATATGGTATTAAAATGTTAAGTAGTGTTGATTTTGGAAGACAAGAAAACTTATTAATCGTTGCATGCTCTGTTGGGATCGGACTAGGGGTTACTGTCGTTCCAACATTATTCTCACAACTTCCAGAAAGCATTCGTATTTTAACAGATAACGGAATCGTACTTGGAAGTGCGTCAGCAGTATTGTTAAATATCGTATTTAATATGGTGCCGCAGCGTAAAGTGAAAGTAAAAGAAGAGCCAGTCCCGATGCAAAGTGCGGTAAGAGAAGCGTAAAAAAGCAAGGTCTCATTATGAGACCTTGCTTTTCTTTTTTAGTGGCATCATTTTCCCGTACGTACCAAGGCGCCAAATGTACTCTAGTGGCCCGTATTGATAACGTGACAGCCACCAGCGGCTAATAAAGATTTGTAACGTGTAGAAACCGACGCAAAATAGTGGTCCTACCCATAATGGAGCAAGATAATCATTTTTGAACAATAGTCCGAATATAAGTAACGTAACAATTGTATGTGAGATGTAATTTGTTAACGCCATTCGACCAACGTATTGGAACGGACGTAATAATGTTTGCCATTTTTCTTTTTGTAATAAACGCATGAGCGTGACAATGTAGAAGATGAATAATGTTTTTCCGCTTATCATCGTAATACCCATAAGTGAAAATGGTGTGTATGGTTGATTGTTCATAAAGAAGTAAACCATAATAAACCACATCGGTAATGTTAAAATGAACATAATGATTTGCCATTTTTTAAGCTTTGGATCTAATTCCTTAGCACGGCGGAAAATGTCTTTTTTACCGGCATATAATCCGAGTAAAAACAATCCTAGTGTTTCAGGAAGCATAATAAGACTGTTACTTATTGCTTCAGAATAGAAAGAATGGAATCTGTCTGTAATTTGTAAGCCCCAGTTTTCTAGCGGCATAATGGCTGCGGAAAGGCCTAGTTCATCTACTGGCACTAATAACATGAGAAGAGAACCTAATAATGTGAACAATTGCATGAAACTTAATAGTACAATTGACCATATTAAAATAGTACGTGGCTTGCTCTTGTAAAATAAAAATAAGAAAAACCCGGTAATTGCATAAGTATGTAAAATGTCTCCGTCCCATAAAAGAACGTAATGTAAGAAACCAAATAATAATAAAATAAGTAAGCGACGAACAAATAAAGTTTTTGGTCGATTAGTTTTCGCTTCAGCACGAGTCATAAAAATGTAAAAGCCTAGGCCGAATAAAAACGAAAAGATTGTATAAAATTTGGTTTGAATAAACATATCGTAAAATAGACGGATATAGCTATCTAGCCCCTCATAAACTCCTGAAAGGTCACGTGAATCAATCCCGGCGATAACAGGCCAGTTAACAAGAAAAATACCTAGTACAGCTATTCCTCTAATAATATCAATGGAATGTATCCTCTCGCCTTTTGTAATATTTTGTGTCATTATTTTCCTCCTTGTTAAGTAATTCCCTTTTATTATACAAAATGTAAGATGGAGGGTATAGGGTATATTTCCATTTTTTTTTACTATTAAGTTATGTAGGATGAGATATAATAAGAGGGCACAACAAGTTTTACTCTTCTTCAAAACAGGCAGTGAAGCTCCTTCTTATAAGGGGCTTTCTTTATGAAAAGAGTTGATAATGATTCTCTTTAATGATAGAATGTATTCAAAAGTGATAATCATTATCAAAAAAAGGTTGGTGCAAGAGTATGGTATATGCATTAGTAGCAGGTACAGTCGCTGTGTATGCAGTTATTGCAAAGTATGTTTTAAATGGAGTAGGAACAGCAAAATGAGTGATATTACATAAAATCCCTTTCATTTGTAAAAAGAATGAAAGGGATTTTTTATTTTTAATGAGAATATGCTGAAAATTTAGTATGATAGTAAAGTGAAACTGTAATCGATGAGTAGGTGCATCTCTCACTGGTTATTAGCTCGCAAATAGCATATACATCTTGGATAAAGGGGAACAAGGGGATGACAAACATAGTACAGACAAACGGTATGAAAAAACTTGTTTGTTTTTATGAAGAGTGGCAAAAACACGGCGATGCAGAGAATAGCTTAAAATTGTTTGAAGTAATTCAAAAATATAAACGAGAGCAGCTTATGATAGCATTCTGCGGTCACTTCTCAGCAGGGAAATCAACGATGATGAATCATCTATATAAAGCGCAGTTGTTACCGACAAGTCCAATTCCGACAAGCGCTAACGTCGTTAAAATTGAAAAGGGATTTGATCGTGTTGTTGTAACGATTAAATCTGGAGAGCAGTACGAATATGACGGTGCATATTCAGCAGAAGAATTAAAACAAATTTGTAAAGATGGCGATGAGGTAATTGGTGTTCATATTTATCGGAATGATGCGCCAATTCCTGAGGGGGTTATGTTAGTTGATACACCAGGGATTGACTCAACAGATGATGCCCATCAACTAGCGACAGAATCAACGCTGCATCTAGCAGACGTAATTTTTTATATGATGGATTATAATCACGTCCAATCGGAAGTGAATTTGCAATTTGTTAAAGAATTGAAACAACGTAATAAAACGGTTTATCTCGTTGTCAATCAAATAGATAAACATAAAGAAAATGAATTGTCGTTTGAGGATTATAAAGATAGTGTAAAACAATCGTTCTCTAACTGGGATATTGAAGTAGATGGAGTTTATTATACGTCATTACGAATGATGAACCATTCACATAATGAAATTGGAAGCTTAGAAACATTAATTACTTCTATTATGAAAGAAAAATCGCAGTATGTAAGAGATGGAATGGAGCGAGAAACAGAATATTTAATGGGAGAACATCTCGCGTTTATTTTATCTGAAAATGAAAAAGCTCTTTTGAAATATGAGGAAGAGTTAGCATCACCGCTTTCCATTTCAGAGATAGTTGAAAAGAAAGAAGAGCTAACGGAAACGAAACGTCGTGAGGCTAGTAAAGAATCTCATGTGAGAAACGAATTTATAAAAGGCTTACAAGCTATATTAGATAACGCGTATTTAATGCCATTTGAAATGAGAGAATTGGCAAATGCGTACTTAGAAACGAAATTAACAAAATTTAAGGTCGGTTTGCTCTTTGCGAAAGGAAAGACTGAGCAAGAAAAACAGAGACGTTTAGATGCTTTTTATTCTGCTTTGCAAAAGACTGTGGAAACGCAACTTGATTTTCATGTGAAAGAATTTATTGTTGCCTTCTTAAAAGAAGAAGGGTTGTTTACAGAAGAGATTGGGAAAGACATATATGCTTTAGAAATTGCTTTCGGACCAGAAATGTTGGCTGGAGTAATTAAACAAGGTGCAGGGTTCACAGGTGATTACTTACTTCTTTATACAGCGGATGTAGCGAATGAACTAAAGAAACGTTATTTTACAAAAGCGCAGCAAATTTTTGATAAAAGTGCAGTCGTTTTAAAGAAAAAGGTGAAGGAAGAAGTTGCTCTTATTGAAGAAGAGATTGAAACATATACGATGTTGCAAACAGCAAAAGAAACGAAATTGCAATACAGTAACGATTTGGAGACATATGAAAGTTATTTACAAAATGTTTGGCACGAGCGTGTTGCTATACCAGAAGGATTGCAAATAGAGGACATATTGCAAAGTGAAAAACAAATTGTTAGTGAGAAGTTCACACTGCAAGAGCAGGAAACTGTAAATGATAATGTAGTGGCTCATGAGGAAGAGATAAAAGGAACGGCAGCTTTAAATATTCAGCGTATATTAGAGAAAGTGAAGAAAGCTGAAACGATATTAGAGCCGTTGTCTACGCTAAAACATGTACAGCAAGAGGTAATAGAAAAAAGACGTCGTGTGGAAACGAAACAATTTACAGTAGCGTTATTTGGAGCTTTTAGTGCTGGGAAATCATCATTTGCCAATGCATTGCTTGGTGAGAAGGTACTTCCTGTATCACCAAATCCGACGACGGCAACGATTAATCAAATTTTGCCGGTTACAGAGGAAAAACCACACGGAACAGTAATGGTTCAATTTAAATCAAAGCAAGCTCTATTAGAAGATATGAAAGCTGTTTATAAGCTGTTTCATTATGAGATTACAACGTTAGATGAAGCGTTAGCACAAATTGATAAAGTTATGAAATATCCTTCACCAACTGGGAAGCAAAAAACAACGTTTAGTTTTTTACGAGCGGTACAAAAAGGATATAATACGGTTTCTGCGCATTTAGGGAAGCAAGTGCAAGTTACATTAGAAGAGTTTTCTGATTATGTAGCGAATGAAGAGAAATCGTGTTTTGTTGAGTATATGGAGCTTTATTATGATTGTGCTTTAACAAGGCAAGGAGTAGCACTCGTAGACACACCTGGAGCGGATTCTATTAACGCTCGTCATACGGACGTTGCATTCCAATATATTAAAAACGCAGATGCTATTTTGTTTGTAACGTACTATAATCATGTGTTCTCTCGTGCAGACCGTGAATTTTTAATTCAGCTTGGTCGTGTAAAGGACACTTTTGCTCTTGATAAAATGTTCTTCTTAATTAACGCAGCCGATTTAGCAGAGTCTGAAGAAGAGCTTGAAATGGTAAAAGGTTATATCGCAGACCAGCTACTGCAATACGGTATTAGAAATCCACGTTTATTTGCAATTTCAAGTTTATGTGCACTTGAAGAGAAACAAGGAAAGAATATTGAAAAAGAGAAGTACGGTATTTTACAAAACTCTGGGATTGCTAAGTTTGAGGAATCATTTACGTCATTTATGATGAGAGATTTAATGCTCGTATCTGTTCATGCTTTATATGGTGCGTTGCAAGGGGCAGATCAGCTTTTAGTAAATATGATAAATGGTGCAAAGCAGGGGAATGAAGAAAAAGAGAAGCAAACGAAAAAATATGAAGCAGAGCGTGATCAACTACTTCATATTATTTCATCATATAGTGTGCTTGCAGAAGAACAGGCGATGCAAAATGAAGTGAAAGAATTGCTTTATTACGTACATCAACGTCTATTCCTACGCTATAACGATGTGTTTACTGAATTTATTAATCCAGCATCGCTTCGAACGGATGGAAATGTGAAAGTGCAGTTGCAACAGTGCGTTATGGAATTAGTAGCATTTATTCAGCATGATTTATTACAAGAAATGCGTGCGACGTCATTACGCCTTGAAAAATGGATAGATGAAGCGATGAAGCGTGCAAAGAATGAAATTGTGGTGAACTGTAAAGTAGAAAATGAATCAATTTCTATGAGTGGAACAGTGGATTATGAATATAAAGATATTACACATAAAGAACCATTCCCGTCAGTTGAAATAAAAGATTTCAAAAAAGCATTGGCACATTTTAAAAATGAAAAAAGCTTTTTTGAAAAAAATGATAAAGCTCTTATGCAAGAAGAGGCTAAAGTTGTATTAGAGCCATTCGTATCAAACTATGTAGCTGATGAAAAAGATTTATTTGTTCATCATTATAAGCAAGAGTGGGATTTGAAGTGGAACTTATTCCAAAAAGTGATGCAGCAAGATGTGATGAACTATTATGAAAGTATATTATTTGCATTGGCTGAAACAATTGACGTATCACTATATGAACAAAGTAAAGAACAATTGCAAAAGCAATTAGTAGAGATTGAAAAAGAAATTTATGTGATATAGTCGTTATGAGAAAAAGATTCGTTCAATTTTCTTTTGAAGTACTGTATCTAAAGATTTGACAAACCCAGCAAATTCATCGGTAGAAATCATATGAGTAAGAACGAGTCGTCTGCCGTCTGGTGTTTCACCGCATAAGACGAATGAAGAAAATTCATATGTTTTATTTTCTACTACTAATTTTGGATAGGAATATGTGTCGCTTTTCTTCTTCTTTCCATCAATAGAGATGACGTTGCATTTTTTCTCATTGTTGTCCATGGTGAATCCCTCCTTTCTATTACTTATGGTAGACAAGGAGGGATTAGAACAATAGGGAAAGGGGAATTTTTATGAGTGTAGTAATAGAGTATATTTCGAAAGAAGCTATACCGAAGCCTTTATTATTGCTTGCTGATCCAAGCGAACAACAAATTGATGCATATGTACAAAGAGGGTAACTAACTATTATGATTTATTTAACCAATTATAACCAAAGTTAATTAAATATATCAGTAAGCCCTGCTAGTCAAGTGATTGGCTAGTAGTGAGGGTTAACTGCGGGCAATCCCTAAAGCTGATTGAACTACAACGTGGCTAGAAATAGCGAGCGTGAATGTCGCGAAAGCAGAAAAAATCAATCAGATCGTGCAAGGTTAAATCCTAAACACCAGAACAATGGGTCTTCCGCCTCGAATCATCTAAGTCAAAATGGATAAGATGAACGTTCAACGACTATCTCGTATAACTGACGAGAGTACATCACAAGCCTATGGTGGTGGAAAAATCCTCTATCTTTAAGTAGATAAACATATAGTCTGCGCTCATGTGAAAACATGAGAAGTTCATAAGAGAACTGGCTAAGGAATTGCGCCCTTAGTTGAACGAGATAAATTTAATTAAATCTATCAAACCTCATTGAATTCATAGAACATATGTTCTATTTCAGGTTCAATGAGGTAAGAATAATAATGAAATTTTCATGAGTTAGTCAAGTATCATAATTAACAGGTTTGCATCCGAGTAGTCTAAGGAGAATGCTGGTGGAACACGCTACTATTCAGAAGAACAAATCTTTCATTAAAGGAGTTACATTCTGATGATATTGGCGAAGAAAGTCAGACTGATTCCAACGCCTGAACAAGAAAAAGTGCTTAGAAACCATGCTGGTGCTGCAAGATTTGCTTATAACTATTGTAAAAGAATGAGTGATAGATACTATAAGCTATTTGGAAAATCTGTTTCACAGTTAGCTTTACAGAAACGATTTACAAAGATCAAGAAGCGAAAGAGATATGAGTGGTTAAAAGACATCAATGCACAAGTTCCTAAACAGGCTTCAAAAGATTTTGATAAGGCGAGAAAACATTCGTTCAAAAAGTACAAAAATGGTTATCACACTTCTTATAAATCCAAAAAAGATGTAATCCAAGGATTTTATGCCAATTATGAAAGACTGATTATAGGAAAGAAAGTCGTTCATATTCAGTCTATTGGAAAAGTGAAAACAAGCCAACAACTACCAAGAAACAAAAAACCATCCAATCCAAGAGTTACCTTTGATGGTCGTCACTGGTGGATGAGTGTAGGGTTCCAAGAAGACTTTGAATCACAAGAACTAACCAATGAGTCGATTGGTGTGGATGTTGGTTTAAAAGAGCTGTTTGTAGCTTCTAATGGTATGAAAGAACGAAATATAAACAAAGATGCTAAGGTTAAAAAACTTTTGAAAAGGAAAAAGTCAGCACAAAGAGACATGTCTAGGAGATTTAAAAAAGGTGTAAAAATTCAATCTGCCGGATATGAAAAAGCGAAAGCTGAGCACCTGCGGTTATCTAGGAAAATTACGAATATCCGAAATAACCATATCCATCAAGCAACAGCTAAATTGGTGAAAACCAAACCAATGAGAATTGTTGTGGAAGACTTATCTATCTCAAACCTGTTAAAAAACAAAAAACTATCGAAAGCATTTTCATTTCAAAAATTAAACTTCTTCTTTCAATGTTTATCATACAAGTGTGAGAAGTGTGGCATTGAGTATGTAAAAGCTGATAAATGGTTCGCTTCAAGCAAGATTTGCTCATGTTGCGGAGTTAAATACGACCATTCAGTTCAACCAGAAGGACAGTGGAGTTTAAAGATTCGTGAATGGTGTTGTGTTGCATGCAATAGCCATCACGATAGGGATGTAAATGCATCGATAAATTTATCAAGATGGGTAAAATAAATACTTGATAATAGGAGGTAACGATACTGCCTCGTGTGGAGTGTTATACCCCTCGTCCCTTCGGGGTTGCGAGAACACGATGAAGCACTAACTCGTGTAAATTTGATTGAATTGTATAGATTTAGTTAAGTTTATCGTATCGGTTAACATATGTGGCTAAGCAAGAGGAGAGTGTTATCGGTGTATATGTTCTTTTGGAAACAAGGCCGAAGACGATGGAAATTATGAATATTGCGGTTGTTGAGCATTTGCATGGAAAAGGGATTGGGAAGAAGCTATTAGGGCATGCCGTAGAAACTGCTAAAGGATATGGTATGTCAAAACTTGAAGTTGGTACAGGCAATTCTAGTGTTTCACAACTTGCTTTATATCAAAAATGTGGTTTTCGTATTTTTTCTATTGATTTTGATTACTTTTCGAAGCATTATGAAGAAGAGATTATTGAAAATGGGATTGTATGCCGTGATATGATTCGGCTTGCAATGGAATTGAATTAGAACGTATAACTTATTTAGGGGGAAGAGAAGATGGAAGTACATAAAGCAATTACAGCACATTCTCGTAAACAAAATGAAAGTGTAAAAGCATGTTTACAATTAGATGCGCAGCGTGAAGCAGCGATTGAAGCAGCCGTATCTCTTGCGTCAAATGGGAAAGAATTTTCGGTTGATGTCATTAATGTTGTAACGAAGCAAATTAATGATCTTGCAAAAAATGGTGTTACCTTGCAGCGTAAATATGTTACAGAAGAAATGGTTATGGAGTATGTAATTCGTTTGAAAGAGAAAGAAGGTCGTTAAAGATGATAGTTACAGTCGAATGGTTACGTGAGCATATAGAAGATGAGAACGTCCGTATAATCGATTGTCGTTTTGATTTAGCGAATCCTAATTGGGGTAGAGAAAAGTATAAGGAAGAACATATTCTTCATGCGTTATATTTAGATTTAAATTTAGATTTATCAAGTCCAATAACAGAACATGGTGGTCGTCATCCGTTGCCAAATATTGAGGAGTTTGCAGACAAGCTTTCGCGAGCTGGTATTGATGAACATACGACAGTAGTTGCATATGACAGTCAAGCGGGTGCAAATGCTTCTCGTTTATGGTGGTTATTAAACTATGTAGGACATGAGAAAGTATATATATTAGATGGCGGATTTCCAGCTTGGAAAGAGAATGGGCTACCGGTAACAAAGGAAATTCCTGTTGTTTCTCGAAAAACATTCAAAGCGAGTATACAAGATCATATGCTTGTAACGATGGAAACGGTCAGAAGAAATATTCGTACAGCTGCAGATGTTACGTTAATTGATTCTAGAGAGCCAAAACGTTATGCTGGTGTAGAGGAACTTGTTGATCCAAAAGCAGGACATATTCCGACAGCAGTAAACTATTTTTGGAAGGCTGGTATTTTAGAATCAGGGAAATTTATGGATGAGACTGGTCAACAAGAACGATTCCAAAATCTTTCGAAAGATAAGGAAACAATTGTATATTGTGGTTCTGGTGTTACAGCATGCCCAAATATCGTTGCATTAAAATTAGCTGGATTCCAAAATGTTAAATTGTATGCAGGTAGTTGGAGTGATTGGATTTCTTATCCAGAAAATCAAATTGCAAAAGAAGAAGATTAATCACTTGCATGCAAAAATAATTTGTATTAAAATAAGGTCACAAGCAAGAAATTGCTCGAAAAACTTTGTATTTTACACATTAGAAACAATGTGATAATATAACGACAAGTAAATAATACATCCTGCGGTGTACGTAACTTATTTATGTCTAAAACCGATGTTAGTTATACGGAAGCTCAATATTTAGCGACCATCATCAAGCCTTCCTTGTGGAGGAAGATGTACGGTAACTGTGAGGGCATCCACCTGCGAGTAGCGGGTTTTTGGACATTTACGAGGAGCGGCACGTGCGGGGGTCTTATTTCAACTAACATTATATAAAATTCCTACGGTGTACGTAGCTTATGCATGTCTTAAACCAATAAGTTTAATATGGAAGTTCAATATTTAAATGTAGCTAACATGCCATCTTTTTAAGAAGGAAGTTACAAACATTTGTGAGAGCATCCACCTGTGAGAGCAGGTTTATGGACATCTAGAGAGAACGGCATATGTGGGGCTAAATAAAAACCTTACGTTTTATACGTAAGGTTTTTTTGTTGCATATATGCATCCATTTTATCTTGATTCACCTGTGAAGTTTCCATAATAAATATAGCATTTTCTATCTTCATCAATCTCTCTTGAATCTAAAGTGAATTCCATGTGCATGCCGTCGCGCTGAATATATATGATATCTGAATGAAGAGATGGTAAAATTTCTTCGTAGTTCCACACGTCTTTACTATCTACGATGTTTGAGCTCGTTTCACGTAGTTCCCTAATTTCAAAACCGATGTGGAAGTAAGTAGGATCTGAAGGGTCGTTAGAAAAAATTTCTTGTTGAATATATATAACTGCTGTTCCGTCTGGATCTACTGAAGTTGCAGTAACAACATATGTATTTTTATCTTTTATGAAATATTCACAAGTCATGCGTGCGATAATTTCAGAATTAGAAATATTGGCGTAGTTCCATAAAGCAGGATATCCTTTTGTTTTATCATTAAGTCGATATTCTAAGCGCATTTTATCCCTCTTCTTCCTTTTTCTTCTACTTTATCATGCCATCCTATATAATAGGAATAGAATTTAACAAGGGGAGTGCGAAGGTGACAAAAACGAAATGGTTAGTAGGTGGTGTCGTAACGTCTTTAATGACTGGCACCTTATTTGGCTGCGCACAAGATCTTCCCCCAAAACCGAATGAGAATAGTTGTTCAGATTGGGATTGGGATGATGAACTTGGGGTATGGCAGTGTGATGATAGTAGTTCAGGTTATCGTGGGCATTACTTCTATGGTGGGAGATACTATCAAAATAAATCAGCTTTTAAAAATTCATCGGCGTTTAAATCGTATCAATCGTCTGCGGAATTTAAAGGTGGGATTGGAAGCGGTTCAAAGGGTGGATTTGGAGGCTAAAATATGTCGAAATACATAAGGAATCGAAAAGAGTTTTATTCAAAACATCCGAATTTCTGGTCGGATTTATATGAATGTGAGTATAGTTTGTTTCATGTTTTCTCTATAACAAATCAGACTATGAAACAATTACAAGTAGCAACTGAACGAATGGGGAAAATATTTTTCAAGACTGCTAGACTGTTGCGCAATTTAAGTGACGAACAGCTTCTTGAGCTTGGGTTTCCTCCTGCGAGCTTATCGTTCATTAGAATGAAAGAGTTATATCCCGAATCTGTTATTTCACGGTTTGATTTCGTTTTAACAGATGATAACCAAATTAAAATGCTTGAGTTTAATAGTGATACACCAACTTTTATTATGGAATGCTTTCAAATGAATGGGAAAGTTTGCGAGCAACTAGGCTATGATGATCCGAACATGGGTCAAGAACGATTGCTATCTTCTGGTGTTACAAAAGCCGTTATGGAAGCGACAAAGGGAATAGACACTCCAAATGTTGTTTTTACAGCACATCATGATCATATTGAGGATTGGAATACGACTATGTATTTGAGTCGATTATGTTATGTTGAAAATAAAGTAGTGCCAATGTCAGAACTTAGAATTACAAAAGACGCTTTAGTGGATAGAGATGGAGTACAGATTGATGTTTTATATCGCCAAACATATCCAATAGAAGATTTAATTGAGGACCAAGATCCTGAAACAGGAGATTTGGTAGGTGTGGAACTGTTGCAACTTGTAAAAGCCGGAAAGCTTTTTATAATAAACCCTTTGTCAGCATTTTTACTTCAGCCAAAATCAATTCAGTGTCTGATTTGGGGATTAGCAGAAGCAGGGGCTTTTTATACAGATGAGGAACAACAGTGGATTAAAGAATATATGTTACCTACATATTTAGAACCGGATTTATTTTTAGGGAAAGGTCCTTTCGTTCAAAAACCTTCATTTGGTAGAGAAGGAGATACAATTACGATTCGCGATAAGGACGAAAATATTATGCTTCAAAATGCACACCAAACATATAAAGCGTCGCTGCCGATATTTCAAAAGTATACAGAACTTCCAGTCGTATCTTTGGAGACAGAAAAAGGGATGGAGAAAGTGTCGTATGTGTTTGGTTCGTTTTTAATTGCTGGAAAAGCGAGTAGTATCGGTATTCGTGCTGGGGAAAAAATTACGGGGAATGAATCGTACTATTTACCAGTAGGTATAAAAAAGGAGGAAAGTATATGATTAATTTTTTATTATATTTAGCAGTAACACTTGGCCTTTTATGCGCCGGTCTATTCCTAATGGAAGTGACAACGAAAGTAAAAGAATTTAAGCTAATGGCTCAAGGAAATAAGGCGGTAAGCTATGTGCTTGGAGGGCGATTACTTGGGTTAGCTATTGTTTTATATTCGACAGCAGCTAATTCTATTTCACTTCTTGATATGGTTTCGTGGGGAGCAGTTGGTATTTTGGCTCAAATTATCGTTTATTATTTAGCTGAGTGGCTTACACCGCGCTTTAATATAAACAAAAGTCTCGAAGAAGATAATCAAGCAGTCGGTCTGTTTCTTATGTTTTTATCGCTTTCAATTGGGATTGTAATTGCTGGTTGTATAACTTATTAAAAACTTTACGTTTAAACGTAAAGTTTTTATTTTTGTTAATTTTGAAATGTGTGCTTGATTCATTTAATGAGTCGAAACAGAAATAGTGTGTATATGAGAGGGAGTTGTTGTAATAAGGAAAAGATTCCATTCAAAGTGTTGACATCTATTTTAAATAAGAGTAACATTTTCTATGTAATAAAAATAAGTCTCTGTTAGGTGAGGCTCCTGTATAGAGAAATGCTACTGCCCAAAAATGTCGAGAGACGCCAATGGGTCAACAGGAATGATCGAATTAAGGTTTTTCTTAACGTAGCTGGTAATGTACCTATGCTATACAGTGCTAAAACTCGGCGAGGGAGAGGTCCGTAGATTTCTAATTGTATTAGGAATCGTTTATTTGTGTATGTAATGGCCTTTACTCTTTTCGGAGTAAGGGTCTTTTTGTTACCAAGCTATGAGTAAATTCATAGTATAAACTATAAAATAAAACGAGGAGGTGAGGAGCATGTCAAATTCTGACTCGGTTCCGTTACCCATATACTTCAAATCAAAAATATATGATGTAGGCAGGAAACGACTTGTTCCTCCCTCTATATTTATCATAATGTAGCGTTTATATGTATGTTTAGGCGCTAGACACTTTCACCGTAAAGTGGATAAATTGAGAAACAAAGCGTTTCTTCCTACGTTGTAAAGGAGGAGACGATAATATGTTATATGCAAACAAAACTGTGGGTAACACGTCATATAAATTAAGCAAAAAATCAATGAAAGAACAAACGATGCTTCAAAAAAATAAAGATTTATTAATTGAAATCGCAACGAGAGATGTAAAATCTGTATTTGCGTATTTTAAAACAACAAGAGATGGATTATCTATGAAAGAGGCGCAAAAACGTATTCAAGTATACGGCCGAAATGAATTAACTTCAAAAAGAGCGCGTATTGCGGAAGTAATGATGAAGCTAAGTGGGATGATCCCAGGCTTTTCAAAACAACATGTGCGTGATGGATTACAATGTGAGAAAATTACTGTATCCCGAGTAGAATGTTCTAGTGTAACAGGTTTAAACGGCGAATTGAAAATGATGAATTTACCAGTACAAGAACTTGTTCCTGGTGATATGATTTTTCTTTCAGAAGGCGATATAGTACCGGCAGATGTACGTATCATTTATGCGAATGATTTATTAGTAAATGAATCTGTGTTAACAGGAAACGATGCAAGTATTGAGAAATTTGAAAGCTGTTATCATCTTGAGCGCAAACGATTTATTCCTTTAAAACGAATGAAAGACTATAATCCACTTGAACTTGAAAATGTATGTTTCAAAGGGACGTATATTGTTGGCGGAAATGCAAAGGCTGTAGTTGTTTCGACTGGGAAAAATACGTATTCAGGAATTCTTCATACTTGTTGTGGTAGAACGTCTTAATGTGTAAATGATGCTAAATATACAAAAACAATGTATAATAGACAAAGTTGAAAAAACGTAGAATGGTAATCTATTTATATAACCTTACGTGATGACGTGGGGTTATTATTTTTTGTTAGTAGGAGAGGAAATATGAAAAAAGTATTATTAGTTGATGGTATGGCACTATTATTTCGTGCTTTTTATGCAACAAGTGTCTATGGACAATTTATGAAACGACAAGATGGTACCCCTACGAACGGGATTCATGGTTATATGAAACACTTATTAACAGCTACGCAAGCAATTGAACCGACACATATCGTAACGTGCTGGGATATGGGAAGTACGACATTTAGAACAGAATCGTTCTCGAATTATAAAGCGAATCGTGCTGCACCGCCAGAAGAATTAATTCCGCAATTTGATCTAGTACAAGAAATGACTGCGAAATTATCCATTCCAGTTATCGGTATGAAAGGGTATGAAGCGGATGATTGTATCGGTACACTTGCAAAACAATACTGCAGTGAAGCGGAAGTTTATATTTTAACAGGTGATACAGATTTACTTCAGCTTGTTGATAAGAACGTTACAGTTATGCTTCTGCGTAAAGGAATTGGAAATTATGAATATTATACACCAGAGAAAATCATGGAAGAAAAAGGTGTAGAGCCTTGGCAAATCGTGCATGCGAAAGCTTTCATGGGAGATACGAGCGATAATTATCCAGGTGTAAAAGGTATCGGTGAAAAAACAGCGTATAAGCTTATTCAAGAGCATGGAACAGTATCGGCTGTACTAGAAAATGTAGAATCATTAACGAAAGCGCAACGTACGAAGATTGAAAGTGATTTAGAGAACTTAAATATTTCGTTACAATTAGCGCAAATTCATTGTGAAGTTCCAATTTCGTGTTCGCTTGAAGAAGGGCTACACACAATGGACGAAGAAAAACTGCGATTCGTTTGCGAAGAAATGAATTGGGGAAGACCTGAAATATTAATAAATATGCTATAAATAGTTTGGAAAGAGGGATGTTGCATAAGTCGAACTTTGACTTGGTGACACCTTCTTTTTGTTTTTGTAAACAGTATTATAATAAATAAAATTATGTCGAACTCAATTTTAAATATATAAATATTTCGACAAGATATAATGATAAAAGTTGATGAAAATAGTAACTTTTATAATGAAGTGAATTAATTTTAACATAGTTTTAGATAGTCTCTTTTTTCGTGTTCACAAAGTTGTCAGAAAATAAACGTAATTTTCATATAAAGTTCAAATGGAATTCACAACAATCAATTATTATAAGACAAACAGATAAATACTTATCTTTTATATAAACCATCCCCCAAGGAGGACAATGAAAATGAGAAAAAAAGTGAGAAAATCTTTTAAACAATTATTAACTGAAAATAAACAATTACTATTAAATAATAAAGAAAATATGAAAGAAATTGAAGAGAGAATTGAGAAACGACATGTAGCATATAGTGGTGCCAGTAATTAAATAAAATAAAAAAGATAGCCTATGTAGGCTATCTTTTTTATTTTATATTGAAAAAACGCTATTCAGCTCTTTAATTTTGTAAATATGCAAGATATTTTTATAGCGTTTTTCTATCAATATTACTCATTTTTCGAGGTTGAAATTGGTATATGCCAATTTTTGAGATTATCTATTCATAATATTACAAAAAATGTTACAATACACTCAAATTTATACTATAAAATCATTTTAATATGAAAAATTGGAATGAAAAGAAAGGAGAGGAATATGAATAAAGATGTCGCTTTGAAATGATTATTATCATTTCATTAGGAGTTGATGTAAAAAGATGAAGAGATACGAAGAATTGGACTCTATAAGAGGGATTTCTTCATTAGTAGTAATGATCGGTCATCATTTAATGATTTTTTCAGCATTTCAAAATTACAGTTATGAAGATAATAAACCATTTGTTATGTATCTATTAAAAGAAACGCCTGCTCGTCTTATTTTTAGTAGTGGTAACGAATCTGTTATTATCTTTTTTGTTTTGAGCGGATTTGTTTTGTATGAATCTATTCAAAAAAACTATAGTAGCTATGGGTCATACCTTTTAAAACGTATATGCAGAATATATATTCCCTATATTGTGGCAATAATTATAGCTATTATATGCCAGGCTACAATTAGTGAATATGGTATTCCTTATTTAAGTGAATGGTTTAATCGCTCATGGACGATTGAAAGTTCTTCAAGCTTAATAGTGCAACATATTTTATTGGTTGGGAAATATAATACAGATGCATATAACGGTGTGATTTGGTCACTTGTCCATGAAATGAGAATATCAATAATTTTTCCGTTAATTTTGATGATGTATTTACGAAAAACGTTAAGGTGTTCATTACTATTATTGTTTAGTTTTAGTATATGTTCTGTCGTAATATTATTTTTGTTTCGCTCGGGCTTAACATTAACAAGCTATGCATTAACATTGCATTACACGGTGCTGTTTTTACTAGGAGCACTAGTTGCGAAGTATAAAAATAATTTAATAGTTTTTTATAGTAATTGTACTAAAAACAAGAAAATTGCATGGTTTTTATTTGCGAGTTTACTTTTTATGTATGAAGGGCTTATTGGAGAAATGAAATTGCTCAATAATTTTATATTTCGAGACTACGTAGTGGCGATAAGTGCAAGTCTATTTGTCATATTAAGCTTGTCAATATCAACTTTGTCGTCCTTGCTACGCAATAAATACTTGTTATATTTAGGGAAGATTTCTTACAGTCTTTATTTATACCATATTATATCGTTGTTTTCCCTTATATACATGCTCCATGAAATATTACCGTTGCCTATTATTTTAATTTTTTCACTTGTTTTTTCGTTTATACTTGCAATGCTTTCGTATATATATGTAGAAAAATTTGCATTCAGAGTCGGAAAGTATGTAACAAAACAAGTGGATAGAAAGGAGAAAGGGTTATCTGTAAAGAGTGACTTGCAGGATGTTATTCAGAAAAGGGCGGTGAAATAATTGAAGCAAGAAATGAGTATAAAAGATTTTCAACAATTATTGAAAAGAAGATTCGTAACGATTATTTTAACGATGTGTTGTTTAACCGCTTCTTTAGTTCTTATCTCTATGTATGTTTTAAAGCCGTCATATCAATATTCAACGCAAATTCTTGTTGGGAATTTAGATGAGTTTAATAAGGAAAATTCAACAAATAAAACACAAGAAAATAAGCAACTAGTAACATCGTATGTTGATATTTTAAAAAGCCCATTAATTATTTCAACAGTCAAAAAAACTTTGAAATTAGAGCAATCAAGTTATGAATTAGCACAAAAAATCTCGGTGGTGAATACGGACAACTCACAAATTGTAACTGTTACAGTAAAAGATTCCAATCCGAAAATCGTGAAAGACATTGTAAAGACATTGGCAGAGCAATCACAAAAAAGCTTTCAACAGTACACAAATGTACAAGGGGTGAAAGTATTGACTGATCCTGAGTTACAGGAACAGGCTGAAAAATTGTTTCCGAAATTTCAACTAATCATTCCTATTTCTTTAATTGTTAGTTTTTTTGTTGGGATAGGTTTAGCTGTATTTCGAGATTATTTTGATGAACGTATATACACGGAACAGGATTTAGAGAAAATAACAACAGTCTCTGTTATTGGTCACATAAATATGAAACCAAATAGAAAAAAGAAACCTACAGAAGTTGATGGGCAATCATCTATATATCGAGGTGAACATGTCGATGTTTAAGAAAAAAAAAATACTACCATTCGATCCGCATGATGCTCTGATGAAAGAGCAGTTTTATACGGTGTATCACGCATTAAAAAAATCTGGAAAGCAAGTGTTTACAATTAGTTCAACGAAGGACAGTGGCGTTGTTGCCTCACTTATCGTAAATATGGGTCTAGTGTTTGCGGAAATGAAGAAAAAGGTGTTACTTATCGATGTGAATTTTTCTGACCCTAAATTACATGTATTATTACAAAGCGATCACATGATAACAGTAAACGATATAATAAGCTCTTCCGCCTGCAATTATGAACCTTTTTCTAGTAATTTGTCTAATTACTTATATTGTATTCCTGCAAAAAAAACAGTACACACAGGGACACCATTAGTTGCAATGGATGAATTTGATAGTTTAATTGCTAAGTGGAAAGAAGATTTTGATTACATTTTCTTTTATTCATCTGAAGTATTTGAGCTTCCTGCTACGCACATGATTGCAGGGAAATGCGATGGAGTGGTCTTAGCGGTTAAAAAGAGAAAAGATTCCCTACGTACTGTGCAAAAAGTGATAGCAAATATAAAGAAGAAAGAATGTGAATTAATAGGTATAGTTTTATATTCTTGAATGTGGGGGTAACGATCTATGATTCGTGAAACAAATCAAGCCAAGTTGTATACGATTCCGGCCCAAGAAAAGACCAGTATTTTGAATCGAAGTATAAAGCGCTTGTTTGATATTATATTTTCACTCATATTGTTACTAGTAACGCTGCCAATTATGTTGTTTTTTTGTATTATAATTGCTTTCGAAACAGCAGGAGCTCCAATTTATTTTCAAGAACGTTTAGGGATGAATGGGAAGAAATTTAATGTATTTAAATTAAGGTCGATGGTAAAAGATGCTGAAATAAATGGACCGCAATGGGCAGATGAAAATGATCCAAGAATTACTAAAGTTGGATCATTTATAAGAAAAACGAGAATTGATGAATTGCCGCAACTTTTCAATGTTTTAAAAGGCGATATGTCTTTTGTTGGACCTAGGCCAGAGAGAGAGTATTTTTATAAACAATTTGATGCCTATATTCCGGAATTCAAGGAACGTTTAATTGTGAAGCCAGGGTTAACAGGATGGGCACAAATAAATGGTGGGTATGATCTTGATCCGAAAGAAAAGTTGAAATGGGACATGGAGTATATTGAAATGAAAACGATTAAGATGGACATTCATATTTTATGTAAGACGGTTTTAATTGTATTGAACGGTAATGGCGCAAGATAAATATATATGTAAACAAACAACATATGTAAGTAGGTTACTTGCAAAGGAGAACTGGTATGGGTAGATCTATTCTAAACAATATTATCCATCTATTTTATAGTACGATTTTAGCTAACCTTCTTCAGGCTGTCAGTTTAATCGCTTTAGCAAACTTTTTTAACGCACAACATTATGGGATGTTTAGTGTTGCCATAGCAGTGACGTTTGTTATGTTATTTTTTACAGATTTAGGACTTAGTAATACGTTTCTTCGAGAAGGGGCAAAAGATGGAGCAGATTTAGAAAAGATTTTATCATCGTATATAAAAATAAGGGTGATTCTACTTATTTTTATTTCTATCATCGGTTATATTGCTATTCATTATATGTATGCGGATAGAAATGTAATTTATATGATGATAAACGTAATGTTTTTCATGTTAATAGGGTTAACTTGGCAAAACATAGGTATTGCCTATTTTCAACTGACGGAACGTATGAAGTATATAGCGCTCATTAAAGTTGTATCAGCATCGGTTATCATTATAATTACATGTTTTTGTATTTTGGGAGAGTTGCCGGTGTATGTAACGGCTCGCTTATATGCTTTTGGGTATATGATTGGTGGTTTATTCAGTATATATATCATGAGAAGAAAGACGAAAATGAATATGAAAGTCGTAATTCATAAAGCGTTATTTTGGCAATTACCTCCCTTTATTATTAGCGGTTTTTTAATAATGAGTACGCCACAATTAGCGCCTATCTTGCTCAACTATACATTGCCATTAAGTATGGTAGGTGTTTTTGCAGTGGCGTACCGGATGCCGGCAGCTTTATATCAAGTACCAGGGGTGATTGCAGGGGCGTTTTATCCAGTGCTCTTTAAGCATTATAATCAGAATAAATTAGAAGAGCATATGAAATTAAACTTACTTCAAATAAAATTAATGGCGATCGTGGGAATATGTATGACGCTAGGTTTATATCATTTAGCACCTTACTTTATTTCTATATTTTTTCATGAGGAATGGAAAAATGCAGTAGAGCCACTCCAAATATTATCATTTCTCATTGTACTGCAAAGTTTAAATATTGCTATAGCTGATGGGTTAACAACGAGTGGACGTCAAAATAAAAGAACGGTTGTGCAATGTATAGCATTAGTGATAGGTGGGATTATGCTTTATAGCTTTAGTAGTATTGGTGGAGTGATAGGAGCGGCTTATGCTATGGTTTTATTTGAAATTGTAGCTTTAGTTGGGTATATAGCGGTAAGTGTAGTGCAGGGGAAAATTGTATTTCAAATTGTCATACCTTATACAATTTATTTTGGCGTAACTTTTATTGGGGTGCAATATATATTGCATACATATCATTTCATTGCGCTCGTTCTTAATACGTTAATCGTAGTAGTGGGTATATTCCTATATGACTATGAGCTGAAAAAACTTCTTCTTTCGTTTATAACAAAAACACGTAAAAAGGATTATATTACGAAACAGGGGATATAGCCTATGGAAAATAATATGAAAATATCGATGAAATGGATTATGCTCTTAATATTATTTGTCATGTTAAGTAAATACAATATATATATTGGATTTTCGCTGAAGATATATATGATTTTTTTAGTCATATATTTTTGTTTAACAGTTAAAAACTTTCATATTCAAAAGCTATATTTTCATGAAGTTGTATTTTTACTATTTTATTTCATTTATTGTTTCAGTGGAATTCTTTCTATATATTTACATGCTAGTATTCGTATGATTTTTGGTGTGCTACTTGTTTTAGGGTGTTATTTTATAGTGAGAAATTTAGTAGGAAATGTTGAAATAGCAACACTTGAATCATCTATTGTCTATGTAGGAATTATATTTAATATTGTAAGTCTAATACTGTATATAGTCGGTTTACAGCACTTTGGATTGTACGGTGGAGAAGAAAGAGAAATTTTTGCCGGACTATTAGTTGATAGAGGATATCCAAGGTTAATTGGTTTGCTAGATGATCCTAACATTTTTATTTTTTATAATACAATATTTTTTATGTATTATATGACAAACCTACATAATATGACGAACATTTTAGGATTGATTTTATGTGTTACGACAAGTTTATTAACTTTCTCAAGGGGAGGGATATTAGCACTTGTGCTCGTCGTTTTTGTATATGTATGTACATCTAGTTTTGCAAAAAAAATAAAAATAATGGTGAGTTTACTATTGTTTAGTGTAGTGATCTTCAGTTTATCGAATAGTGTAATGGGTGGCCAATTGGATGACATATTGAATAAACGAATTTCTGATTTTTCGCATGATAATGGAAGTGGAAGATTTACATTATGGGAAGCTGCTTTTAAATATTATGTATCCAATCCATATATCGGAATTGGTGCGTTTAATTTTTCGAATTATTATGAGTTTCAATTTAATGAAAAATTATATGTGCACAATACATTTTTAGAAATTTTGTCTGAATCGGGTACAATTGGTTTTCTTTTATATAGCGCTTTTTTATGCATATTAATATTTAAATTAACGCAGTATACTCTGTTTCGTGAAAAACCGTATCTTTTATTGACCATGATTGGATTTTTATTTCAGATGATGTCATTGTCACTCATTATTAACGAAGCGTTCTTTTTATTTTTAGCAATGGTTGTGAAGTACATTTCAATATATGAAGGAAGGGGAAAGGTAGATGGTAAAATGTCTATCAGCACATAATAAGGCGCCTCATGTTTCTGTAATAACACCTTCTTATAATAGTATACGATTTATAGGTGAGACGATTTTATCAGTACAAAATCAATCATATGAAAATTGGGAAATGATTATCGTTGATGACGCTTCAACTGACCAATCTGCTACAAAAATTAAAGAGATAATAGAAGGGGACCCGCGTATTAGGCTAATATCATTAAAAGAAAATGTTGGTGCTGCGAAAGCTCGGAATTTAGCGATTGAAGAGGCGAGAGGAAGATATATTGCTTTTTTAGATAGCGATGATATATGGTTGCCACATAAATTGAAGACGCAATTGTTATTTATGGAAGAAATGGATGTGGACTTTTCGTATACATCGTATAGTTTAATAGATGAAAACGGTAATGAACTAAATCGAGAAGTGAATGTACCAGAATTTGTGGATTATCATTATTTAGCGGGAAATACAATTATCGGCTGTTTAACAGTAATGCTTGATAGGGAGAAAATTTCTTATATTGAAATGCCTAGTATGCAACCTGAAGATACTGCATTATGGTTGAACTTGTTAAGTGAAGGATATGAAGCAAGGGGGATACAACAAGTATTAGCAAAATATAGGATTGTTGAAAATTCTGTTTCGAGAAATAAAATAAGAGCGGCTTTCCGATATTGGAATTTATTAAGAAAACAAAAACCACTTAATTCATTTCAAACCTTTTTTTATTTTAGTAAGTATGCTTATCATGCCTATAGAAAAAATAAAATCAATGTAGTTGGGAAGACGCAAATATGAATATACTGTTGATGACAGATAAATTAATAACTGGTGGAGCCGAGAGTTATTTCTGTAAATTGGAAAGCAATTTACGCTATGAGAACTTTACAGTTTATACAGCTGCAGGTGATGGAGAACTATATGAATCTCTTACTAAAAAAGAAAATTTCATGTTACTTAGTCGATGGAATCATTTAAGAAATATTCATTACTTACGAAAAGAAATTTGTGAACGAAAGATAGAACTTATCCATGCAAATAGTTTGCGAATGGTCTTATATGCCTTTCTACTTCAAAGGTTTATTAAAAAAAAGATAAAAATCGTGTATACGAAACATAATGTAACGATATTAGAAAAGAAAATGCCAATTCTTTTTCGTTATTTCATGAATAAATATGTGAACAATATTATTACAGTAAGTGAGTTTGAAAAGAAAAATTTAATTTCAATGCATGTAGCTGCAGAAAAAATAAAGACGATTTATAACGGTGTGGATATTGAAAAGTTTTTATTCCAGCAGAAAAAGAAAGAATCTATTTATAAAATAGGGATATTAGCTAGACTATCCAAGGAGAAAAACCATCAACTATTTGTGAAAATTGCAAATGTGTTGAAAAAGAGAGATGATTTTAAGTTTTATATTGCTGGTGATGGACCAGAGAAAGAGTCTATTATGGGAGAAATAGAAAAATACGGATTGCAGCAAAGTGTAAAGATGTTAGGGAATATTTCTGAACCACATAGATTTATAGGGAATATGGATGCCCTGCTTTTATTATCTTTTCGTGAAGTATTTCCAATGGTGGTAATTGAAGCGATGGCCACAGGGACACCAATTATTTCAATAGATGTCGGCGGAATAAATGAAGCGGTAATAGATGGAGAATCAGGTGTTTTAATATCTGAATATTTCGAATCGGAATTTGCAAGTGCGCTTGAGGAATTACAAGAGAATGAAGACAAGGTGAATGGTATTAGACTGAAAGCACGAGAGAAAGCAGAGAGATATTTCTCGTTAACTAAAATGATAGAAGAAACGAAAGATATATATGAATTAAACAAATGACGGTAGAAGTCGTTTGTTTTTTTTATTATAGAAACTTTTAAGATAAAACTCACATATTATATGAAAAAGGTAATATGAGGAGTGAATTTGTATTGGCAGAGTATATTTCATCACAAGGAGATTGTGCACCTGAAAATAGTGTCCATATTGATTGTTTTGGTGCAGTTCCAAACTCGGGAAATGATAGTTCAACAGCGATTCAACAAGCGATTGAATACTGTGTATTGAATCGGATTTCTACGGTTAGAATTACAGGGGTAAATACGTACAAAATTGTAAAACCGATTGTTATTAAATCAAATGTAAGGTTAGAGCTAGATCCTACTGTTACGTTGCAAATTGATGGAGATTTTAATGCGTTTGAACTGCAACAAAATGCGTCTATAACAGGTGGTACAGTTCAAGTTATAAATCCACTGTTTCAATCTGCAGTTATTTATGTTTCCGGTTCACAACAAATAGAAGTTCCTAATCACTCTCTTATATCTAATATAAATATAATAAATACAACGTCGTCATATAAAGGTAAGGCTATATACTTTTATTGTCAAAAAGCATGGGATTATATTAGTTTCTTTCAAGTTAACTTTATTCAAATTAAAAACTTTCAAACTGCAATACATTTGAAGACAGAATATATAGATGATATCAATACACCTTGCTGGATTAACGCAAATGTATTTCAATCTATATTTATTGATGGATGTCAGTATGGAATAGAAGTTGATGGAAACAGTGATTTACCAAATGAAAGTTCAGGCAATACGTTTCATGATATTCAAGTGCAATGTAGACAGCAGACGAAAAAAGTCATTCGTTGTACGGGTGCCTATAATACATTTGATTGTATGATTTGGGATACGTACCGGATGAGTAGTGAACAGATTGTCATTGAATTTTCTTCTAATTCGCATCGTAACTATCTTTTTTCAAATTTACTTTCTACAACTATTGTAGATAAAGGGCAATACAATGTTTGCAAGTCTACCTATGAAGAATCTCTTCGAATTCAGTTACCAATTACGTTAAATAAACCACATTTAATAGGGAATCAAGATGATATTTTAGTAAATGCTCAGCAGAAATATAATGTTAAGCAAGTAAGTGGGAAAGTGCCGTACGGGGGGAATCTCGCAAATTGTTTTAATTTAATAGATGAACAAAGTGTAAACTATATTGACGTTCCTGATAGTAATCCAGTTGTCATTGAACTAGATTTCACGAAAAATCCAATACAGATGTTAAATTGTCTTGGAATGTATTTTGGATGGGGAGAGAGCCCGAAAAAAATTAAAATTGAATATGCATTAAGTGCAACTGGGAATTGGGTTGTTGCGTCGGATGTTCCATTAAATGTTGGCGATACAATTATTTCGAATATGAAGGCGAGCCAGTTATATAAAGTTAGAATTACATTAAGTGGTTATTCTCAAGATCATAAGCGTTTTCGAATTAATCGCATTTTTGCAAGGTCTTCTATGGAAAACGGAAATGCTTGGTTAGCTACAACTGGTGGAAGAATGTTTGGAGATATTGAAATAGAGGCAAGTAAAGGCATAATCATGAAGACAGCTAGTGGAGCGAAATGGAAAGTTACTATTAATGAAGCTGGCCAACTTATTACGACTAAAATAACTTGAGGAAATGCTTAATTGTATCTCCTTGGACGAGTTATAACGTAGTGTGATAAAGGTAATGAAAAAGAGATTGTAATTCGGTTTTAACCAAACTACAATCTCTTTTTTAATTTAATTCCACCAAATCCAAGTCCAAAGGTAATTTCGTACATTTCGAGGAGTAATCCGTATGAAACGTTCACCGTCAAAGAAACAATTTAAATTTGGAAGTGTTTCATTTGGATTTTCTGGAACAAAGGTGACGATGTTTTCGTTACTTGTGATGGTTACTGTAATTGGTGGGTCGGTAGGCGAGGCTTGAAGTTGTAACGAAATATTAGCCGTATTTTTAAATTCATTATTAACAGGTGGACTTATTACTTGTACTGTGAATAACACGATAATTGTTTCGCTTGGTTCTAAATTAGTAGCGACTAGGAAACCGATATTCGGATTCGCTAGTGGAGAACGTTCCCCATTAATGGAGACAGTGCCGTTCATAAATTGTAAGCCTGCTGGAATAGTATCTTGTAAAGAAACATTTGAAAGTGAAATCTCGGAAGTATTCGTAATACGCACCGTGTAATCAAAAAATTGATTTAAATAAGCTGAGCTGACGGAAGCGTTTTTCACTACTGTCGCAGTTATAAATTGAACTGGTATACGAACGATATTTGAATTAACAATAAAAGTAATAATTGGGTCCTGTGGTGTCAATTGGAAGGCAGCTGTAACTGTTGCGGAATTAATAATTGTACTGTTTGAAGGGATAGAAGTGACGAGAATTTTAAATGTTATCGTTGCTACTGTATCTGCAGGTAAAGCGCCAATATTCATACCAGTGTCTGGCCGGATATTTGGAACCGGAGTCCCGTTAATTGTTACGCTATTTTCTATAAATGTTGTACCAGGTGGAATTATATCTAGGACGGAAGTATTGATTGTAGGAATTGGTGAATGATTTATCACTTCTAATGTGAAAGTTATGGTGTCGCCTGTCACTACAATAGATTTATCAGCAGTTTTTTCAATGCTAACCATCGGGTCAAATACTGTTGTTGTAACAGTATTTGTTTGCTTTGTAACGGTATTTATTTGCCTGTTAATCATAATAGATGGTTCGGTTGGACCGACAATAGGCGTATAGGAAATAGTAGCATCGTTATTGATTGTAGATTGAAGAGTAGAGGAAGATATTGTCACTTGGAATGTAATAATAACAGATTCATTTGGAGCAAGGTTTCCTAACGTAATACTATTTTCAGGATTCGCATTAGGTTGATTGATTCCATTAATCGTAACACTACCAATGACGAATGTCGTATCTACTGGTGCCATGTCTACTAGAAGAATATCTTCAATAGTGATATTACCACTATTAGTAATAGTAATGGTGTACGTTAAAGTTTGACCAGGTAAGGCACTCGTGAAATCAACTGCTTTTATGGCAATGACATTATCATTTTGAACGGTTGTTGTGACTGTATTTGTTGTCGTCGTATTCGTAACGGGTGCTTTATTTGGATTGACTATATAGTTAAAGGTAGTAATTGCATTGTTGTTGAGTTCATTAGGTGTTGGGATAGAAGTCACAGAAACTTGGAATGAAGCGATAGCATCTCCACCAACAATTATAGTGCCAATCGGTATGCCACTTACTGGATTAACTCCTGGAAGAGTTTCTCCGTTTACAATAACGCTATTTTCTATAAACGTAGTACCTTGAGGAATCATATCTTGAATGACTACATCATTTGCTGCAATATTACCAGTTTGATTGAGTGTAATCGTATACGTTAACGTGTCACCGACTGTTGCAAATGCAAGGTCTACAGCTTTATTACTATTCAAAGTCGCGTGATTAATTTCTGTTACGGCAGCTGATGAAATAATAGTTTCGGTGATAGGTGGTCGATCTGGTAACGTGTATTGAAATTCAATTGTACTCGTGTTAGAGATTGTATTTGTTTGTGGAATCGAAGTAACTCGTACTTGGAATAGAATAGTTGCTGTCGCATGAGGTGGAATGTTATCAATTTGTATCCCGCTAAGTGGATTGTCATTTGGACGAGCGTTGCCATTCACAATAACACTGTTCTCTATAAAGTTCGTATTTGTTGGGATGATATCTGTCACGATAATGTTTTTTACTTGTATATTTCCATTGTTTGTGATGGAAATTGTGTAAGGGATAATCGTTTGTAGGCTAGCGTATTGGATAGGCGTTGTTTTTGCTGCGACTACATTAGCGGAAATAACTTCAGTGAAGGTAATATTACTAGTTGATATTTGTTCTTCTCCGTTTATCGTATAACGAGAAGTTGATTGATTTTGAACACGACCGCTAGCTGGAAGAGAAATCGCAGTAACGGAAAATGTGACTGGGATAGAAATGTTAGGAGCAATTGTTCCTACAAGTATACCTGCACTTGGGTTGGCATTAAGCTGAGGAATATTATTTACTAAAACGCTACCGTCAATAAAGGCTGTTCCATCAGGTATATTGTCTGTAAATACAACAGCAGTGGCATCCGTATTCCCTGTATTCGTTAAAGTTGTTCCATCAGGTATATTGTCTGTAAATACAACAGCAGTGGCATCCGTATTCCCTGTATTCGTTAAAGTTGTTGTATAAGTTAAAATGTCGCCAATGGTTACAGAAGTCAAATCAACAGTTTTAAGTGAAACAATATTAGTATCATTAATTTGAACGAAAGTAGTGTTGGAAGTAGTAGATTTTTGAATTGGTGCAAAGTCAGGGTTAAAAATAAAGTCGTAGACGATGTTTGCAATATTAGGTGTTGGGTTTACAGCAGGTAAATTCGTAACGGAAACTTGGAACGTTATTGTAGTCGCTTGACTTGACACAATATTAGGGATAGAAAAACCGATATTCGGATCTGCTGCAGGAAGTACAGTGTTGTTAACTATTACACTTCCCGGAATAAAGACTGTTCCATCCTCTATCGTATCTGTAAAAAAGATGGAGTTAGTTGTAGTGGATCCGTTATTTTGAATGAGTATTTTATATTCAATAGTTTCATCAATATTAGCTAATACTGTATTAGCAGATTTTGTAGCGATAAGAATAACATCAATAAATTGTATATTTGTAGTATTGGAAGATGTCGTTTCTGAAATTGGTGGTAAGCTTGGGTCTAGCTGATACTCATAATGGATGACGGCGATATTATTAATGTTATTTTGAGAAGGAATAGAGACTACATTTACTTGGAATGTAACGATAATTGTATTGTTTGGAAGGATAATATCAAGGGTGATTCCGGTAATTGGATTTTCGTTAGGTCTTGGTATGCCATCTACAAGAATACTATTTGGAATGAATGTGGTGCCAGCAGCAATTGCGTCAATTAGGAGAGTATTTGTAATAGGTACGGTACCAGCGTTTGTAACTGCGACTGTATATGTGATGATTTGACCGATGCGTGTAATAGATCTGTTAGCGGATTTAATTGCACTAACATTTGCTGTACGGATTTCAGTATTTACTGCATTTGATAACGACCTACGCTGAATAATAGGGGAACTAGGCTCAATTTGATATTCATACGAAGTGTCTGAAATGTTAATGACTGTGTTGTCAGGAGGTATACTTGTAAGTTGTACTTGGAATGAAATAGTGACTGTTTCATTTGGTTGTATTGTGCCGAGAATTACTCCATTTTCAGGGTTCGCACCAGGCTGAATGACATTATTTATTGATAAGCTATCTTCAATGAATATAGTACCTTCTGGAATATTGTCAATGAACACTGTATTGTTAGCCGGAACAGTTCCGATATTTTGTAGTTTATTTGTGTAGGTAATATTTTGCCCGATGGATACGAAAGTAATATCCGCCTGTTTAACAGAAATAATATTTGCATTTTGAAGTGATGTTGTAACGATATTAGAAGTTGCAGAGCGATTCACTGGGGGAGCTGTAGGAATACTTACATATTGGTAAGTTGCTGAAGATTGATTTGCAATTTCGGTTTCAGTAGGTGGATTATTCGTTTGTACTTGAAATAGTATTGTTTTGGAACTATTTGGTGGGATCGTTCCAATTGATATTCCGTTTTCAGGATTTGCACCTGGCTGAAGTACACCGTTAATTGTGACGCTGTCGGAAACGAATGTAGTCCCAGCTGGAATAGAATCTGTAAAAATAATATTTATTGCGTCAACATTACCGGTATTTTTCACTTCAGAAATATAAAGGATCGTTCCACCAATATCTACAGTTGTTGGATTGGATGTTTTTGTAATTGTCAATTGTGCTTGCACGAAATTTGTAATGACGATATTACTAGTAGATGTTTCCGTAATAGACGGTTGCCCTGGATCTGGTTGAATTGTATATGTTGTATTAGATTGATTTGTCATCGATTGTTGTGAGAATGAATCATTAATAAGAATTTGGAACGAAATAAGGTGCGTAGCATTTGCAGCTAGGTTAGGCAAAGTAACACCTGCGTTTGGATTTGCACCAAGTATAGCTGTTCCATTAAGTGTAAAACTATTGTCTACGAATGTAGTCCCTTCTGGAATAGTATCTGAAAATATAAGATTAGTAGCTGGAATATTTCCAGTATTCTCTAACGTTATCGTATAGGTCAAAATATCACCTGTTGTTGCTTGTTGTGCATTGACTGCTTTTAAAGAAAGAACATTCGCATCCGAAATTTGTGTGGAAGCTGGGTTAGACGTAATTGTTCGAGAGATGATAGGAGCGGTTGGATCCGCGATAAAAGTATAGTCAATACGGGCTATATTAGAAATTGGATTCACGCTTGGAATGGATTGAACGATAACTTGGAATGTTATGGTGATAATGTCTGAAGGCGCAATGGAGTTTAATGGTATTCCTACGCTTGGATCGGCACCTGGAGCTGAAACGCCATTAATGGTTACGCTATTTGGAATAAATGCAGTTCCTTCTGGGGCCAAATCTGTTAAAGTAACTGTATTTGCAGTTGTATTCCCGTTATTTTGAACGACTACAGTGTAAGTGATTGTACCGTTAGTAGATTGTACGAGAGAATCTGTATTTTTAATTGCGGATAACGATGCATCAACGACAGCTGTACTAACCGTATTAGATGAGGAGGTTGCTGTAACTGGAGGTTGACTCGGATCGACAATATACGTGTAACTTGTAAGTGCTTGATTTATAATTGCTCCTTGCGATGGAATAGAGTTTGCAAGAAATTGGAACGTAATCGTAGCAGAATCACCTGGTGCGATAATACCAACTGGAATACCGAGAGTTGGACTTGCATCTGGAAGTGAAATCCCGTTAAGCGTGACACTATTTGGAACAAATAATGCCCCTTCAGGAACGCCGTTAATGAGTAATACAGAATTTGCAGGGAAGTTTCCGGTATTCGTTAATGTTGCCGTATACGTAATGATATCTAAGGTAGATACGATTGTTCGATTTGCTTCTAAAACCGTTGTAACAGTAGCGTTATTAATTTGTGTAGAAGCACCATTAGAAGTTACTGTGCCTGTAACAGGAGGAGCTGCCGGATCAACGATGAATGCGAATTGAATCGATGCAACGTTTGTAATTGGATTTGAAGGAGGAGTAGATGTAACTATGACTTGGAAAGTAACAGTTAAGGAACTACCTGCGCTAACGGTTCCGATATTAACTCCGTTATTTGGATTTGCGCCTGGAATGGTACTTCCATTTACAGCAAAACTATTTTCAACAAAGGTCGTTCCTGCTGGAATGAGGTCTGAGAAATTTACATTCGTAGCGTTTGTATTGCCGCTATTTTGAATTAAAATGGTATAAGTGATTGTGTCTCCAATATTTGCAAAGGCTGTACTAGCAGTTTTTACAGCTGAAAGTATTGCTGAATTAATAGAAGTAACGAAGACATTCGTTTCCACGTTGCCAGGCTGAGCCTGTAATGCATTGCCTACGTTATATTGGAAGTTCACAAATCCTAAGTTTTGAAGTTCAGGAGTGAATGTTGTTGGATTGCTTACAATTTGAACTTGGAATATGATTGTTACAGTTTGATTTGGATTGATTGTATTTATGCCAACACCGTCAATGATAGAAGCGGATGGTAATGAAGTACCGTCAACAACAACTGATCCTGTCACAAATTGTGTCCATGATGGTAAAGGGTCTGAGAAAACAACGTTTTTAGCTGGAATATTCCCTGTATTCGTAATCGTAGTTGTATACGTAATCGTATCACCAATCGTTGCAAAAGCCTTATCTCCGATTTTAATCGTGTTTAAAATTGCACTTTGGATTTTTGTTGAAACAGTAGTAGAAGTAATGTTTTTTGAAACTGGTGGATTAGCCGGATTAACGATATGTTGAAAGTTAACGCTAGCTTGATTGGTAATTGGATTTATAGGTGGGATTTCATCTGCGATAATATTAAATGCCACAATGACAGATTGGTTTGGCGCGATATCACCAATTGGGACGCCTGTAATGATATTTGCATTTGGGATGCTAGTTCCGTTAAGTGTAAAACTATTCGGTTCAAATGAAGTTCCGTCTGGAATAAGGTCGGTAAAAATAACATTTGTTGCACTAACATTGCCGCTATTTGTAATTGTAACGGTGTAGATAATATCTTGCCCAATATCTACTGTTGACACATTTGAATTTTTTTGTGCAGTAAGGATAGCGCTATTAATTTGTGTGGTTGTTGTATTAGATTGATTAGAAGTTGTAATAGATGGCTGGCTAGGATCAACGACATAATGATATGTGATAGAAGCAGAATTAGAAATAGGATTAAGTGTAGGAAGTGTAGTAACAGTTGCTTGGAATGTGACAATTGCCGTATTACCACCATTAATGGAACCGATATTTACACCAGTAGATAAATTAGCATTTGGAATAGTTTGCCCATTAACTGTGAAACTATTTGGAACGAAACTTAAATTGCTATCAAGTATATCGATAACGGTAATATCAGTTGCGGTCACATTCCCGGTATTAGGGAGGTTAAGTGTAAATGTTATTGTATTACCAACATCCGCAAAGGTAAGATCTGCTGTTTTTGTACTTATAATATTTGCGTTATTTATTTGAAGAAGCGTAGTGTTGGAAGTAGCTGAACTCGACACTGGAGGGTTAACAGGATCAACAGTAAACTCATATGTCGTTGATGCGGTATTCGGTGCTGGATTAATAGGTGGAGTGCTGCTAACTGTAACTTGAAAGACGATACTATATATTTCATTTGGTGGAAGTGCTGCAAGTAATACACCTGTATTTGGATTCGCGTTAGGTTGTAAAACGCCATCAACGGTTAATGTTTTAGGAACAAATGTGAGTCCACTTGGTAATACATCTGTGAATATAATATTAGTTGCATCGGTATTGCCTACATTGATAATAGAAGTAGTGTAAAAAGCAGTTTGCCCGATATCTGCATAGGATACACTTTCATTTTTCGTCATGGATAATATAGCTTCTGTAACTTGCGTGGAAACAGGATTACTAATAGAAGTTTCTGCATCAGGTGGTGAGACTAATTGATACGATGTCGATGAGAAATTTACAATTGGGTTTGCGGTTGGTAATGAGGTCACGTTTACTTGGAAGGAAACATTTACTGTAGCCCCCGCTGTTATCGGTCCAATATTTACACCGTTTACTGGATTCGCACCACTTTGAGGAACTCCATTAATGGAAAATGTGTTTGCAATAAATGTAGTTCCGCTCGGCATAGTATCTGTGAAAATAACATTTTGTGCAGATGAATTTCCATTGTTTGTTAAAGTGACAGTATAAGTGAGTGTATCTCCGATGTGGCTAAATGCTTTATCAACTTGTTTAGATGAAAGAATGGTAGCTGTATTAATTGTAGTAAATGCTGCGTTTGAAGTAACATTTCTTGAAACAATTGGTGCATTTGGATCAGCGATAAATGAGTAAGAAGCAGTAGCCGCATTGGCAATAGGATTTTGAACAGGAGTCGAAGTAGTGGTAACTTGAAATGCTATAGATATTGAGCTGTTAGGGGCAACTGATCCGGTTGTTATACCTGTATTAGGATCGAGTCCGATGTGTGTACTGCCATTGATTGTGACGCTATTCGGAATGAACGTTGTACCATCTGGTATAAGATCAGTGAAAGCAATATTCGTTGCATTTGTATTGCCATTATTCGTTAAAATTGTAGTATAGGTAATGGTATCACCTAGTGTTACAATTGTTTGATCGACCGATTTTACCATCGTTATCATAGCATCTAATACAGGGTTTGTAACGATATTCGTTGAAGTAGAAGTAGTAATAGGAGCTGCGCTTGGATCAACAGTAAAAGAGTATAAAATTGTATCGTTCCCCATAATTGAACTTGAAGGGGGTACAGAAATAACATTTACTTGGAAAGTAACAGTTACTGTTGCGCCAGGGGCGATATTTGGTATAGTTACTCCGAGTGCTGGCCGTGCACCAAATTGCTGCATACCATTGATTGTGAAGGAATTTGGTATAAATGTAGTGTTAGCTGGAATAGCGCTTGTGAATGTAATATTCGTTGCTGTTGTATTTCCTGTATTTGTAATAGTAGATGTATACGTAATCGTATCACCAACAGAAATAATGGATTTATCAGCATTTTTTGTGGTAGTTAATATTGCGCTATTTATTGTCGTAGTAACGGTATTCGATGAAGCGGTTTGAGTGATAACTGGTTGACTTGGATCGACAATATGCTGAAATTGTACAGAACTAAAATTAGAAATTGGATTTATACTTGGAATGTTTGTAATAAGTACGTTGAGAGTAATCACAGCCGTTCCATTTGGGGTTATATTTCCAATCTGAATCCCGTTAGATGGATTTCCGATTTGCTGTGGACCAGAATCATTTGTAAGAGTGCCAGATATGAATGTCGTTCCATCAGGTAAAGTATCCGTAAAAATTATATTTTGTGAAGTGACATTTCCAGGGTTACTTAATGTAATCGTATAAGAAATTGTATCGCCAATTTTTGCGAAAGTTTTATCTACAGATTTGATTGCCACAATTTCCCCAGAATTTATTTGTGTCGAAACAGAATTAGATGTCGTATTTCGTGAAACAAGTGGTAAATTAGGTCCTGTCATAAATTGATAATCAATAGAAGCGCCGTTTACAACTGGTGAGTTTGGTCCTCCAGGTCCGATTGTAAAAATAGGATTTGGGATGCTAACTACTTGCACACGGAAGGTGACGTTTATAAAATCTCCTGCAATAATATCTCCAATGGGTATCCCGTTCGCTGGACTTACTCCAGGTAATAAAACTCCGCCTACTCGAACGCTATCTTCTATAAATACTGTATTATTTGGAATTGGATCTGTAAAAATGATATTAGTAGCAGTTGAGTTACCTATATTTTCTAATAAAACAGTATACGTTAAAAATGAATTTCCAGGTGCGATGTCAGAGAATAGTCGATCCACACTTTTCGTTGCTTGAATAATTGCTTCGTTAATTTGGACTAAAGTTGGATTACTTGTAGCTGTTTCTGTCACCGGTGGCTGGGTAGGATCAACAATGATAGAGTATGTTGTGCTAGATTGGTTCAATGTAGGATTTGTAGCTGGTATTGAGCCAATAATAGCTTGAAAGCTAATTGTTGTCGTTCCTCCAACTGGAATTGAGTCTAAAGAGATTCCGCTATCTGGCCTAAATCCAAGTTGTGGGATGGAGTTAATTTGTACACTATCAGGAACGAATGAAAGTTCGGGTGGTAATATATCGATAAAAACAGGTGTGTTTGCGGTAGTATTTCCGCTATTAGTGAGGATAGTTGTATACGTAATTGTATCTCCAACAGCAGCAAATGCGCTGCTTGCAGTTTTTGTTGCGATAACAGAAGCAGTATTTACTTGTGTAAAAGTTTTATTGGATTGAACTGTTCGTGAAACCGGCGGCTCATTTATATCAACAATAAAGCTATATTGAAGTGATGATTTGTTCGGAATTGGATTAGGGGCTGGAAGTGTTGTAATGTTTACCTGAAAACTGAGTGTACTCGATGCATGTGCATTCAAGTTACCAATATTAATACCATTTTGTGGATTTGCATTCGGAGTGGTTACACCATTTATCTTAAAGCTATTTGGGACAAAGGTAGTACCGTTTGGAATTGTGTCTGTAAAAACAATGTTGTTTGCAGTAGTATTTCCTGTGTTTGTAACAGATGAAGTGAATGTAATCGTATCACCAATTGTAGCGAAAGTTGTACTCGCATTTTTATTTAAAAATAAAGTAGCATCAATAATTGGAGTAACCGTCGTATTCGTAATTGTACTATTAACAGCGGGTGATTGGTTTGGATTCACGGTGTATTCATAATTTACAAGAGCATTATTTGTTAATGTGCCACTAGGTGGTATCGCTAAAATTTGTGCTTGAAAAGTAATGAATACAGTATCTCCTGGGGGAATATCTGCTAAGTGAATACCAAGTGATGGATCTAACCCTGGCTGCGGAATATTATCGATAGTTACAGAGTTTTGGACAAATGAGGCGCCTGCACCGAGTCCATCTGTTAAAACTGTAGCGCTAGCAGGGATATTCCCTGTGTTCGTAACTGCAATCGTATAAGTAACGATATCACCAATTGCAGCTGTCGGTGTATTCACTGATTTTGTAGCTACAATTGTAGCGTTATTAATTTGAGTCGTTATTAGATTACTTAACACATTGGCAGAAATTGGAGGTAAGTTAGGGTTTACGACATATTGATAAGATGTATTACTTTGATTAGGAATTGGATTCGGACTGGGTATGGAGTTTACTTTTATCTGAAATGAGATTGTTGCACTTGTATTAGGGTTTATTGGATCAATTGCAATTCCACCTGCTGGATTTGTATTAGGGAGTGTATTTCCGTTTACTGTTACACTATTAGGGATAAATGATGTTCCGTTTGGAATTACATCTGTAAAAATTACATTTGATGCAAGTGTGTTCCCGTTATTCGTTAAAGTAGTTGTGTACGTAATAATATCATTTACGTTAGCAAACTGTTTATCTGCCGATTTTACAGCGGCAATCGTAGCATTATTAATAGTTGTCTGTACGGTGTTAGAGGCCACCATCTGCGTTACAACTGGTTTGGATGCGTCGTACGTGTATTGGAATGTAGTGCTCGATTGATTCGTAATTGGATTTGGAAGAGGAATAGTTGGTACAGAAACTTGGAATGAAACAGTACGTGATGAATTCGCTCCTATCGTACCAATTAAAATGCCATTAGCCGGGTTTGCATTAGCTATAGGGACACCGTTAATCGTTACAGTGTTAGGAAGGAAGATGGTACCAACTGGAATGATATCTGTAAACGTTACATTGGAGGCAGGGATATTGCCGTTATTCGTTAAAATCGTTGCATAAGTTATGACATCGCCAACATCAGCGGAATTTGTACTTGTTAGTTTCGTAGCAACAATATTAGCAGTATTAATTTGAGTCGTTACTATATTACTAGTAGCATTTCTCACAACAGCAGGTAAATTTGGATCAGCGATAAAGCTATATTGAAGTGCAGCACTGTTTTGAACTGGATTTGGTGAAGGTAAACTATTTGCACTAATTTGGAAAACAATTGTTGTAATTCCGCCTGCGGGAATAGTCCCAATTTGAAGACCGACACTTGGATCCGCACCTAGCTGTAAAGTACCGCCTATAAAAATACTATTTGGTATGAGAGTCGTACCAGGAGGTAGTATATCAGTAACAACTACATTATTTGCGGGAGTATTTCCTGGGTTAGCTAGGGCAATGGTATATGTGATTGGTTGCCCAACATCAGCAATAGTTACATCTACCTGTTTGACAATAACTACATTTGCTAAATTAATTTGTGTACTTACAGTATTACTTAAAGATCTTTCTATAGTTGGTGGATCACCCGGATTTAAAATAAAACTATACTGTGTACTAGATGAATTTAATGTTGGGTTTTGTGTTGGTAAAGAGGTAACATTTACTTGATAAGAGACGGTAAGTGAGCTGTTAGCAGGAATGGAAGGTAACGGAACACCGACATTTGGATCGGCGTTATTTTGGAGTACACCATTAATAAGGAAAGTGTTTTGGATAAAGGTAGTACCGTCTGGATTCGGATCTACGAAAGTAGGGCTATCAGCAGAAACGCTTCCTGCATTCGTTAAAACGACGGTATAAGTTAATACATCCCCTACAGTAGCGAACCCTTTATCCACTGTTTTGGCTGAAATGACATTTGCATCGTTTACTTGCGTAAATGTAGTAGTTGAAGTAGTGTTCTTACTTACAGGCGAAGCGTTTGGATCAACGATAAAGTTATAAGAAATGGAGGCACTATTCGAAATAGGATTTGGGTTTGGAATGCTAGTTATTAATACTTGGAATGAAGCTGTAATCGTAGTATTAGCATTGATGCTACCAATATTGATGCTAGCTGGTGTTGCGCCCGGTTGAGTAACACCGTTAACTATAACACTGTTCGGTACAAAGGAAGTACCGTTCGCTATTGAATCGGATAGTAATACATTGTTCGCCGTAACATTTCCATTGTTTGTAAGAGCGAAGGTATAAGTTAATACATCTCCAACTTCCGCAAACGTTTTATCTACAGATTTAGTAGCTTGAAGGTTTGCTAGTCTAATTGTTGATGTAACAGAATTAGAATTTGCTATTTTTGCAGTTGGTGGCAGACTTGGATTTACAGTGTATAAATAAGAAGCGAAAGCATTATTAATGATAGGATTTTGGGCGGTAATATTGATGACAGTTACTTGGAAAGAAAGGGTAAAAGTGGCTCCGCCAGGAATTGTGCCGATAGGTAAAGCAATGAGAGAGTTTATATTTTGTAAAACACCATTGAGTGTTACAGAGCCTGGTGTTAATATCGTTCCATTTGGTAGTGGATCTGTTAGTTGCACGTTAGTGGCAGCTGTATTTCCACTGTTTGTCATAAGGATTGTATAACTTATCGTTTCGCCAATTGTGGCAAATTGTTTGTTTGTTGATTTTGTTAATGTTACATTCGCATTGTTAATTTGAGTGGAAACAAGATTAGAAGAAATGTTTTTTGTAACGGGTGATTGGCTTGGATTGACGGTGTACTGATAAGAAGCGCTTGAACCATTAGATACGACATTTAGCGCGGGTATTGTGTTTATTACTACTTGAAATGAAACATTTTTTGTTGAGCCAGTTGGGATGGATCCAATGTTCACGCCGTTAGCGGGATTGGCGCCCACTTGTGTCGTACCATCTATCGTGAAACTATTAAGGACAAATGTTGTTCCGGTAGGAATAGCATCTGTAAAAATAATGTTGTTCGCACTTGTATTACCTGTACTTGTAAAGGAAACGGTGTACGTTAGTATATCACCAATATCTGCAAAATTTTTATCTACTGCTTTTGCCATAGTTACAGTAGCGTTATTCACTTGAGTAGAAACGATATTGGTCGTATCAGTCCCACTTACTGCCGGTTGATTTGGCACAGGAATGTATTGGTATGTTGTTGACCCACTATTTAATATTGGATTTGTTTGGGGAATAGAAGGAACGAGTACTTGAAATGAAACAGTAGTAGTAGAATTAGCAGCAATCGATCCAATTGATATACCATTAGCGGGATTGGCACCAGCTTGAGTAACTCCGTTAACAGTTACACTCCCTGGAATGAAAGTAGTCCCGCTAGGGATTGGATCTGTATATATAACGTTAGTTGCAGCGATATTTCCTATATTAGCTAAGGCAATACTGTAAGTTAGCGTTTCACCAATATCGGTAAAAAGTTTGTTAACTGATTTTGTACCATTAATATCTGCCAGGTTAACTTGTGTTCCAGCAGAGTTGCTTGTTGCAAGACCGTTAAAGGTTGTTCCTCCAGCAATTGGTGTATATTGAAATGTAATATTAGCAGTGTTAGAAATCGGATTTGGATTTGGAAGAGAAACGATAGTCGCTTGGAAAGATACTGTACGAGAAGCACTGTTATTAATTGTTCCAAGAGATATACCAGCGGCAGGATTTGCATTTGTTTGTGGTACGTTATCTACCCTTACAGTGCCAGGTATAAAGGAAGTACCGGTAGGAAGATTATCTATAAAAATAACGTTATTGGCGGGAAGAAGCCCAGTATTAGGAATCGTAACGGTATAAGTGACGACATCCCCAATTGCAGCGACACTTTTATTTACGCTTTTCGTTGCTTGTATGTTAGGTGAATTTATGTTGATTTGTAAACCGACTGTATTTAACATATACGCGTCTCCGTTAGTAGTTAAACGGATGGCGGCGGACACTTGGGAATTTGTTAAATAAGGGGAAATATCAATAGAAGTAATGTCCCAGCCTTGTCTCCCGGCTGAGATGTTTGTACCTGTAGAGGCACTTTGATTTCGCGTTCCAAATGTCCCAGTTGTATCTAAGTTTCCAGCAGCATTATTGACCTGAGAACCAAAAAAATTATTTACAGCATTATTTGGCCCAGATAATGCATTTAATGAACTGAAATTGGGTCCAAATAAAGCTTGATCCCCAGTTAAATCAGCATCTCCTTCGGTAGAACTTAAAAATAATCTCCCGCTTACAGGGCCTCCTGAAGGTGTTAAAAATCCTGAGACAGATACATCGGCACTACCAGTTTCTGCAGAAACACGGTTGCCTGCTACATAAATCGTTAAATTTCTTGCGGGTAATGTCCCATTCTGATAAGCGACGATAAGCGTCCATCCAGCTGAATTAATTGTTCCATTAGAAGCATCTATAGGATCTACAAGTCCGGGGACGGCTCCTGTAGTATAGGAACCAGAACCTCCAGCTTGAATAAGAGTGGTTACGTCTGCTGACCGAGTGTAAAAGCCAAATGTAATAGAATTTGAAACGAAAGTTTGATTTGAAGCTGTAACAGTTGAAGGAGTAATCGAGTATGTTGAAACAGGTGTTGTAAAAGAAACCGGGTTTCCTAATACACTCGTAATGTTTTGATCACGAGATAAATAGTTTCCACCCCAAACGAGTTCTGCGTAAAGAATCGTACTACCAGCAGGTATATTTAAAATAGCGGTAGAACTATTTTGTGTATAGTTTAACGTTGTACCAGCAGGAAAAGTAGTTACTTGTAAAGCGGTATTCGTAGTTGCGAATGCACCAATTGCCCCGATTGTACCAGCACGGTTTTGATTACTAATTTTACTTAAGCCTAAAGTATTTCCTGTAATAGCGAGTGCGCCGTTAGTGGTGGTAGAAAATCGATTCGTAATGGGCATGTTGTCACCTCATTTACAATATAGTCTTGGTCAAAATAGGATATGTGTGTGACAAATAAAGGGTAACATGTACAAGTTGAATTGGGAAGGTGGATTTAAATGTCTAGTCTAGATAAGGGGATGGAGTATGGGGGAATTGGAAATTAGGGTGGAGCGTCTTAGAAAAGAAAATATAAATGATATTGTTGCATTATCTTCTTATATTGGTTGGGATTATAACAGAGAAGAAGTTGAAACGATTTTGAACTCAGGTATTGTATATGGCGTATGGAATGAGAGAAAGAATCTTATTGCTAGCGCGGCAATTATATTATACGGAGAGGCGTTAGCGTCAATAGGAATGGTAATTGTACATCCAGATTATAAAGGAAGAGGGATTGGAAAGATAATAATGGATGCGTGCGTTAAAAGCGTATCAGCTCATACTCCAATTATGCTGATTGCTACGGATGAAGGGAAACCTTTATATGAAAAATTAGGATTTAGGGCAGTAAGTTATGTTTCTAAATACATATGTAACTCGTACAATGCGAATGATTATTGTGTAAGAAATGAAGATTATGTGATGAATTATGAAGAGGGTGATTTAGAAAAAATAATAAAAATAGATGAAGGCGCATTTGGAACAAGCCGAAACGAGTTTTTAAAACAAAGAATTATGCAAAGTGAGCAGTGTGTGGTTGTAAAGCATACGAAAGAAAATGTAGTAGGATACGGTATAAGTATACAAACGCCAGAAAATAAAATAATAGGACCAGTCGTTGCTAAAAATAATGCGATGGCAATGAGAATAGTACATAAGTTAGCAAGAGGACATAATGGGAAATTAAGAATGGATGTACCAGAAGGACAGAACGATTTTATGAAAGAATTAGAGATTGCTGGTTTTAAAAAGGTGAATACACCACCAATTATGATGAAAAATAGTAATCGGTTATTAAAAAGAAATAGTGGACTATATAGTATTGCAGCGCAAATTTTTGGATAAAAAAGAATCCTTTTGAATAAAGGATTCTTTTTTGAGCCAATTTAATCACGATATTGGTCATGAGTTGGCTGAAAGAGATCTTCCTCGATATCTCTCACCATAGAAAAATGATCAACGTTATAATGACCATGTAAAGTTTTATTGTGATGACCAATAATTTGTTCTGCAGACAATACGTTAGAATCAGTTGTGGAATGACCGTTTTTAATTAATGTAACGTCAAATCCTTGTACAGTTGCTGTCCTAACTGCAGTGTCAATGCAATGTTCTGTTTTACATCCGCCTATAACAATATGATTAATGTTTTCTTCTTTTAAAAGTTCAAGTAAAGAAGTGCCGTAGAATGAATTGGTTGCTGCTTTATTAATAAAGATTGCGGACTGGGGTACTTGAATTTGATTATGTACTTCAAATCCTTCGCCACTACCAGAAGCAACATCGATATCTCTTACGAAAACAATAAGAGCATTTGAATCTATTGCTTTCTGTATGGCTGTATTTAGTGTAGATAATAGCTCGGTTTTACGAAAAACTTCATTTTCTTGCTCATTTCCATCAATTAATTCTTGCTGAGCGTCGATAATTAATAGTGCTTGTTTCATCGTGTCTCCCCTTTAATATGAAATAAGTTCCACTGTACATATTCCTTCAGATTGTTAGGAAGTCCTCCATTGTAAGAGAAGTAGAAGATTGATTTACAAAGTTGTCAAAGAAATTTCATTCTCATAGCGTGTAAAAACATGTATGATAGGAGATGGAGAATTTTTGAGTAGGTGGGAATAACATGCAAACAGTAGAAGATTATCTTTCATTCTTACATACGAAAGGATTTAAATTATCAGAGGAAGCACAAGGGTTTATTATGTTTGGACAAGGATATACTGGTGCGTCTGATGGGATTGTGAACGCAGCAATAGAAGCGACAATTAAACATCAATTGCAGTTTGATGGGAGTTATTTTGTTGCGTTATTAGAGCGATTGAAAGAAGAAGAGATTACAGATAAAAAAAGCGCAAAGGCTTTTATGCGGAAGTTACAAGCGTAACTTCACGCAGCCTGCGCTTCTTTTTTTGTTCTGGAAGGTAATTCAACAAACACCATGCCTAGGAAAATACATAGGCATCCGATAATAGCTGAAATAGAAAGTTGTTCGTTTGCAACGAGAACGCCTGTTAAGGCAGCAAAAACGGGTTCCATTGCGAAAATAATAGCTACTCTCGTTGGAGACGTATGTTTTTGTGCGGATGTTTGAATAAAAAAAGCAATAGATGTCGCGAATAAGGAAGTTAGAAATAGAGCAAATAAAAAGGAAGAATTCGTCCATAGTGCTACTGAAAACAATTTTTCCCAATCTTCAAACAAAAAGGCGCAAATTGAAGAAAACATACCGACAGCTAATACTTGCGATGTGCTTAGCAATAAAGGTGATATTTTCTTAGAGAAGAAGCCGTTAACAAGAATATGGGCAGCGAAAGCAACTGCACAACCGAGAACGAGTATATCTCCAATGTTTAATTGAAAAGAATCACCGGCTGTTAGTAAATATAAACCTGCTGTTGCTACAGCGATGCCAATTACGATAAAAATGGTAGCCTTTTGTTTTAAAAAGATAAAAGACAAAATTGGTACCATAACGATACTAAGCCCTGTTAAGAAACCAGCTTTTGAAGAAGTTGTATAAAGTAAGCCGAATGTTTGTAATACATAGCCAACACATAAAAAGAATCCAATGATTAATCCAGCGAGGCTACTCTGTTTTATATGTTGTTTTGAAGTTTTTTTTGAGAAAATGATTTGAACGAATAATAAAATAATTCCGGCGAATAAAAAGCGAATACCATTAAAAGTAAATGGACCAACGAAAGACATAGCATTTTGAACGACGACAAATGTAGCTCCCCAAATAAAAGAGACAAATAATAAAGCAAGAGGAGCAATCCAATCTTTTTTCACATTCATACCCCCGTTAATTTTGTAAGATAGCTTTTCTAGCTAATTCATCAGCAACTTTATTTTGACTACTTGGAATCCACTTAATAAAAAAGAGATCAAAACTTTTTATGTAATGCAGTGCTTCCTCTAATAGAGGTGCAAACGTTTTATTTTTTGCGTATTCTTTTTCAACAGCTCGCTCGACAAGTTGCGAATCTGTACGAAAAGAGACAATGTTATAATTATGCTCCATGCAATATTTTAATGCAGCAAGTAAAGCGTGGTATTCTGCTTCATGATTGGACATTGTCCCAAGGGGTAATGATAATTGTACAGCTGGTTGAACCCCTTTAATAAACACTCCTGCACCAGAAGGACCTGGATTTCCTTTTGATGCACCATCAATATATACTTCAATCAAAATGAGAAACCTCCAAATGATAAGATGATCCCCTACTTATATGCTTCTTTGAAGTAGGGGATAGGGTACTTAGCCGATTGTAATACTATAACGACATGTAAATGTTTCATTCGCTTGCAAAGATTGAATTCCTTTTTTTTCCTTGAAATCTTTTGCTGGATTTACTTCATCAGCAATTCCGTACCAAGGTTCAATACATAAGAAAGGTGCGTTCTCACCTGGTGTCCATACGCCGACAAATGGGAATCCATCAAATTCTACTTTTACAAATTTATTATGTTTATGAGATCGAATAGAGATTTCGTCCGTATTCATATTTTCAAAAATAAGCGCATCATTTTTGAATAAATCGTATGTAAGTGGCAATTCATTCGTATTTTCAGCGATTAATTGCTTTTTACTTGAAAGGTAAGGTCCTTCTAATACACTTGTTTCTAAGCGTTCAGAACCATTAAATGATAAATGGTAATCTGTAAATGATTCCCCCTCTAATAACGGGAAATTGAATCCAGGATGCGCCCCGATTGAGAAGAACATTTCTTTTGAAGTAGGGTTATTCACTTCATATGTTACATGAACGATTTGTCCGTCTAGCTCATAAGAAACAAGTAATTCAAATTCGTATGGGTATTTTTTTAATGTTTCTTCATTACTAGTTACAATATAAGTGATTTTCGTTTCACTTTGTTCTTTTACAGTGAATGTAAGATCACGAGCGAAGCCGTGTTGTGTTAAAGAATAAGGTTTACCATCTACGTAGTATGTATTATCTACTAATCGGCCGACAATTGGGAATAAAATTGGTGCACGGCGTCCCCAATAAGTAGAATCACCTTGCCATAAGTATTCCGTGTTGTCTTCTTTTAAGCGAACGCTTTGTAATTCTGCACCTTTGTCAGAAATGGAAACGATTACTTTTTCGTTTTGAATTGTTGCAGTCATGAAGTAAAACCTCCTAAATCTTTCATATATTTCATTATACGTTGTCTAAAAGAAAAAAGGTAGTTCATGATAGGAATCTATTGACGAAAGGGGGACTACCGCGTAAAATATAATCTTGTTGCTTAAAAAACGAATAACGTGGTTCGAAACCATCCCACGTAAAAAAACTAAGGAGATTTTGTCATGAATATTAGAACATTAGTCGGTAATGGTATTTTAGCGGCATTATATATTGCTGTTTCTATGCTTATTCAGCCATTTGGCTTTACGAATGTACAGTTTCGTATTTCAGAGATGTTTAATCATCTTGTTGTATTTAATAAGAAAGCAATTTACGGAATTGTATTAGGTGTATTTTTAACGAATCTCTTTTTCTCGCCTATGATCGCTTACGATTTAGTATTTGGAGTAGGGCAATCTATTCTTGCATTAGTTGCAACGATTATTTCTATGCGATTCATTAAAGGTGTTTGGGCTCGTATGATTTTTAATACAGTTATCTTTACAATTACAATGTTTATGATTGCAATTGAACTTCATCTTGCATTTGATTTACCATTTATGTTGACTTGGTTAACATGTGCAGTAGGTGAATTTGTTGTCATGGCCATTGGTATGCCTGTAATGTACTGGATTAATAAACGAGTACAATTTGAAAGATTTATGTAATAGATGAAAGAGCTATTCCTATAGGAATAGCTTTTTTTGCATGTAAGCAAATTGAATATAATACTGTGACTCTTGGTAAAATATAATAAAATATAGTGAGGCTTTCATTAGCCGGATACATATAAGAAGTCTTACATAAGGGGAATCTAGTATGAAATATAAAATTCATTGGTTGTATAAAACGAAGCGCGGATTGCAGACAGAATTAACGACAGATTATATGAACATAGAAGAAGTACTGCAATTTGCAGAGGATTTCGAGAGAACAGGAAGAGTAAAAGAATTTTCATTTTATGATGAAATGGATACAGAATGGTCATTAAAAGAGATGAAAAAGTTAAGTAAGCAAGTAGAGGAAGAACCCCAAGAAATATTCGTTTATTTTGATGGGGGATATGATGTGCAAACGAAAGAGGCTGGCGTTGGTATATGTGTGTACTATAAAAAAGGAAATACAAACTACCGAATTCGCCGTAATGCATATATAGACGGTATATATGATAATAATGAAGCGGAATATGCATCATTACTATACGGCATGAATATACTCGAGGACTTAGGGATTAAGTATGAGGCAGTTACACTTCGTGGTGATTCTCAAGTGGTATTGCAACAATTGGCCGGGGAATGGCCTTGCTATGATGAACATTTAAATCATTATTTAGACCAAATTGAACAAAAAGCAAAGCAAATGAAATTAAAACTTGTATGTGAGCCAATCTCTAGAAAACAAAATAAAGAAGCACATCAATTAGCAACGCAAGCATTAGAAGGAACAGTCATTGATAGTCATAAAGAAATAACCGAATAGAGAGGTGCAACGGTGGATAAAAAGCAACTCATTACAGAGGTAAATGACTTATTAGAAACATATTGTGAAGGATGTTTTTTGCGAGAACATAATCGAAAGACAAATAGTAAGTATTATGCGCATTCATTTTGTATTAAGCAATGTACAGTTGGAGAAACATTGAAAAAGTATGGGGAACAGTTGTCATAAAAAACATCCAGAGAAAATTCTCTGGATGTTTTTTAGTGCATTGCTTCGTTTAATTGCTGCTCGCATTTGCTTAATTTCTTTTCCTCATTCATTAGAAACGGCTCATCTAAATCTACCGCAACAGATTTCATAATTTCAAGCTGAGAGCGAGCTGCTTCTACAGCAGTTGCGGCATGCTCTAAAGTGTCTGGATCCATTGAGATTGTTGCTGAACCCACCATCTTTTGTGCTGTTTCTACACGGAATTTTACTTCTTCAAAATCATTTACTTCTGATCCCATTGTTATTGCCTCCTTTGTATATTGCGCATTTCACATAGTTTTTGCTCTGTAAAACGGAAATATACAAAGGAATAACAAAGGAGGTTACCAAGTAAGGTAACCTCCTGTTATATGTTGGATTAAAGTTTTACTACGTTAGCAGCTTGAGGTCCGCGGTTGCCTTCAGTGATATCGAAAGATACTTCTTGGCCTTCTTCTAAAGCTTTGTAGCCGTCGCCTTGAATAGCAGAGAAATGTACGAATACATCGTCAGCGCCTTCCATTTCGATAAATCCAAAACCTTTTTCGTTGTTAAACCATTTTACTTTTCCTTGCATGTTACAATTCCTCCTAAAAGCGTTTACTATTTTCATTTAGTGAAATTCATTTAAAAAATAATATAAACTAAAAATGCTATATTCTTGAATATTCTGCTAAATGATTAATTTAAATATACACGAATTGGTAGAATTTAGTCAAGTAAGCGATTTTATTTTTTTGTATTTTTAAATAACTTTTTCGCCCGAATTTTTAAAAAGGTATAGGACAGGCCAAGTATGTAATAGTCTTAATTGAATGCTATACATAGTGAGGTGAAAGAATGAATGAGTCTTATTTATTAGATAATGAAGGAATGAAAACGAGAACTGACATACCAAATTGGGTTACAAAAGAATTTCAAAATTTTTCGAGTGTTGTGCTAGAACCTACTTTCCCGTGTTATTTCGGTTTAACAGCTTTGAAAAAGAATGAGCTTCGTTATTCATTTCTTTCTCATAATGATTGGAGTCATTTGCCGCATACAATGTTATCTTTTTTAGAGTTAATGAAAGAGCGCCCAATTGTAAGAAGAGGATTTTTTCTTTTTGTAGAACCGGAATGTGAGGAACAATCACTGGAATATTATCGTGATTACTTTTGGAAAGTACTACAATATTTACATGAAAACGATGATCAAACATGGCCGAAGCAAATTCCTGAAGATCCAGACCACTACTTATGGGAATTTTCATTTGGCGGGGAACCGATATTTGCATTTGGAAATGCGCCAGCTTATAAACAACGAAAAACTAGACATTTAGGAAATTCTCTCGTTATTGGATTTCAGCCACGCACAATCTTTGATGGATTAGAAGGGGATCGCCCTAAAGGAGCATATTCAAGACAAACGGTTCGTGAGCGAGTTGAAAAGTGGGATCAGTTGCCGAAACATCCTAACATTAGTCATTATGGTGATCCGGATCACCGGGAATGGAAACAATACTTTATAGGGGACGATGTAGAACCGATAAAAGGAAAATGTCCTTTTCTTCATAAGATAGAAAAGTAAGAGCCATCATTCGAATGGCTCTTTTGTATATTTTGGATAAAAAAGGGTATTTTAGTAGTGAATATTTTGATGAAAGCTAGTCTATTTTTAATCATTACATCATTACTTAATAGTATAGGAAGTAGAAAGGATAGAGCGATGTTTGGAGCGATTATACAACAAATTGTATTAGGTATTTCATTAGCTGCGCCAGTAGGTCCGATTAATATTGAAATGTTAAAACGAGGAATTGAACGAGGTTTTTGGCATGCGTGGGTTGTTGGAATTGGTGGAATGACTGCAGATATTTTGTTTATGCTTCTCATCTATTTCGGTTTATCGTCTGTTTTTATGTATACATATGTACAAGCTTTTATGTATTGCACAGGTTTTTTCTTGTTATTTTATTTAGGATTTCAAAGTGTAAAACAAGGAATTTCCCAATCGAATATGGAATATAAAAAAGAAGAGGTAGGTGGCCTTAAACAATCGTTTATGGCAGGTTTTTTAATTGCGATATCCAATCCATTAAATCTTGTTTTTTGGTTTGGTATATACGGAAGTACACTTAGCTCATTGCTTACGAAAGTAACGAAACAAGAAGCTTTTTTGTACAGTCTTTGTATTATCGTTGGTATTATTTTATGGAATTTAAATATTGCTTTTTCTGTCCATTTTGGCAGAACTTTATTAAAGCAAAAAGCACTTGGCTATATAACAGCCGGAGCAGGAATTATTTTAGTGGGATATTCTATCCATTTTGCATACAAAGCTTTACAGTTGTTCACATAAGATTGAAGGGGAGATTTTTATGTATCGAACCACTATTGACGGAAAAGAAATTATTATTACGTTAGCACCAAAAATCCGAAAAGAAATTACTGATAGGAATCCACTATATGAAGCGGTATTTCATAATGCAGCAAGATTACTACAAACAAAGCAACCAACGTTTGCGGTAAATCATGAAATATTTGGTCTCATTATTGGAGAGGTACAAAGAGGAGAAGTAACAGTGTTTGCGGTGGAACATATTATTCCAAAGCAAAATATATTTGGATCGAACAATTTTTTCTCGACAATAGAGCAACAGGCAAATTTGTAAAGTGAATAGAATAAGAATAAAATAAAAGAAATAGTCGTAACGATATGTTGCGGCTGTTTTTTTGGAAAAGGGGGAAGGAAGATGAAGAGAGTGGGGAAAGAGTTCTTTTTACAACATGATATCGTTATTATGTATAGTATTCTATTGATTTTTATCATTATTTTAAAAATGCAATTTTTCACATGGATCGGTATGTTAGCGTGTTTGCTTGGGATTGTTTTTTATACGCTTAACGAATATATGACACATCGGTTTTTATTTCACTTAAAACCACCTAAAAATATCTTTTTATTAAAAATGTTAAGAAGATTACATTATGATCATCACGTATATCCAGATGATTTAAAACTTTTATTTTTGCCTGTATGGTTTAGCATACCTAGCTTTACTATATATTTACTTATATCATATGGTATAACAAAAAATATTACTGTTACGCTTTCATTCGGAATAGGGATGATTATTATGCTTCTCGTTTATGAATGGAAACATTATATTGCACATAAGCCAATTCGTCCCGTTACTAAGTTTGGAAGATGGCTCAAAAAACAGCACATATTACATCATTATAAAAATGAAAAGTTTTGGTTTGGTGTCTCAAATCCAGTATTTGATTTTCTATTTGGAACGCTTAAAGATGGAAAAGACGTTGAATTAAGCGAAACAGCTCGTAATTTAGAAAAAGAGAAAAAAACAGAAGTGGTGCGATAAGTACTACTTCTGTTTTCATCTTAACGAGAATAAAAGCTTGATTGGTGCGGATTGAAAAGCGGAAATTTTATGGTGAAAAAATATATTAAAAACTTAGGAGAATTTGCCGAAAAATGTCTATCGAAAAATCTTTGCAGGAATGTATGGATTGTCTAAAATTAAGAATAAGTTTCTGAATATTTATAAAATTTAGTCTTTTGGTATGCAAGGGGGAATTGTACTTTTAGCAAGAGAGGGGAGTAGAGAATGAAAAGAGATGATACGTCAGCACGTAAGTTACAAAATGAGGTGAATTATACAGAGGTTGTTCAGTCAGAAGAATTTCAATTGCTATTAAATACGAAAAAGAAGTTTATCGTTCCGATGAGTATATTCTTTTTAAGCTTTTTTATTGCACTGCCTATTTTAACATCGTATTCAAAAGTGCTCAATACGCCGGCATTTGGTGATGTGACGTGGGCGTGGGTATTTGCTTTTGCACAATTTATTATGACGTGGTCATTATGTATGATTTATAGTAAAAAAGCTGAATCCTTTGATAAAATCTCGCAAAACATTCTGCAAGACATGAAAAAAGGGAGGGGCTGAAATTGAATACTACAGCGTTTGCACTGTTTTTAATTATTGTCCTTGGTACACTCGTTATAACTTATTTTGCATCGAAGAAAACGAAAAATGCGAGTGAGTTTTATACTGCTGGAGGGGGATTAACGGGCTGGCAAAATGGTCTGGCCATTGCGGGAGATTATATGTCTGCTGCGTCTTTTCTTGGTATAGCCGGAGCAATAGCGTTAACTGGATTTGATGGGTTCTTTTATAGTATAGGCTTTTTAGTTGCTTATTTAGTTGTATTATACTTAGTTGCAGAGCCGCTTAGAAATTTAGGGAAGTACACATTGGCGGATATGATTGCAGCACGTTTTGATGCGAAAAAAGTTCGCGGAGTTGCAGCGCTTAATACGATGACAATTTCAATTTTTTATATGATTGCACAATTAGTTGGTGCGGGTGCACTTATTAAATTATTATTAGGGATCGAATATACGACATCAGTTTTAATCGTTGGTACATTAATGACGGTGTACGTTATTTTTGGCGGAATGACTGCGACGAGCTGGGTACAAATTGTTAAGGCTGTTTTACTTATGGCTGGTACATTTATTATTTCTGTTATCGTTTTCTCTAAATTTAATTTTAGTGTAACTGAAATGTTCGCTCAAATGAAAACAGCTACGCCGTTAAAAGATTCATTTTTAAATCCAGGAGTAAAGTATAAAGACGGTCTTGATACGCTTTCCTTAAATTTAGGACTAGTTCTTGGTACAGCTGGATTACCACATATTCTTGTTCGCTTTTTTACAGTGCGTGATGCAAAAACGGCACGTCAATCTGTTGTATATGCGACGTGGTTAATTGGTGCGTTTTATATTATGACGATTTTCTTAGGGTTTGGAGCAGCGGCGTTTGTAGGGAATGAGGCAATTATTCAAGCAAATCCTGCTGGTAATATGGCAGCCCCTTTATTAGCTAAAGCGTTAGGCGGAGACTTTTTATTCGCTTTCGTATCAGCGATTGCCTTTGCAACGATTTTAGCTGTAGTGGCAGGACTTGTATTAACAGCAGCATCAGCATTTGCACATGATTTTTATAATGAAATTATTCGCAAGGGGAAATCAACGGAAAAAGAGCAAGTGTCAATGGCTCGCTATGCGTCTATTGGAGTAGCAGTATTGTCCATTATATTAGCGTTATTTGCTCAAACATTGAACGTAGCATTTTTAGTTTCATTAGCATTTGCAGTTGCAGCGAGTGCAAATCTACCAGTTATATTGTTTACAATATATTGGAAGCGTTTTAATACGACAGGTGCCATCTCTGGTATGATTGTTGGTCTTGTATCAGCAATTGTTCTCGTAGCGTTAAGCCCAAATGTATGGAACCCTGTAGCTGGAAAAGCTATATTTGTTGGAGAAGCGATATTCCCATATACGACACCTGGAATTATTTCGATCCCGCTCGGATTTCTTGCAGCATATTTAGGAACTATTTTATCTAGTAAGAAAGAAGATGCAGCGAAATTTGATGAAATTCTTGTGAAATCTAATACTGGTCATGGTATTAGCGATGCATCTTCCCATTAAAAAAAGGGGAGCTTTTCGATATATAAGAAAAGCTCTTTTTTTCTTGTAAATATTACTGTATTGTAAGTAGGATTTTGTCTTAATTTTGTGGAATGAAAATAGGCAGGGAGAAAATTAAATCATCATGGCACCAGCGCAGCTTTTGTGAAAAATAAGTTGTTATGGAAGGTGGAAGAAATGATGAAAACGAAACAGACTGATGAATTATTAGCAAAAGACGAGCAATACGTTTGGCACGGAATGCGTCCCTTTAGTCCAAATAGTACAATGGTAGGGGCAAAAGCAGAAGGGTGCTGGGTTGAAGATATACAAGGGAAAAGATATTTAGATGGTATGAGTGGTCTTTGGTGTGTGAATAGTGGATATGGAAGAAAAGAGCTCGCAGAAGCGGCTTACAAGCAATTACAAACATTATCATACTTTCCGATGTCACAATCGCATGAACCGGCTATAAAGCTTGCAGAAAAATTAAATGAGTGGCTTGGGGGAGAGTATGTTATTTTCTTCTCTAATAGTGGTTCGGAAGCGAACGAAACAGCTTTTAAAATAGCAAGACAATACTATGCGCAAAAAGGTGAACCGCATCGTTATAAATTTATGTCACGTTACCGCGGGTATCATGGAAATACAATGGCGACGATGGCAGCGACGGGACAAGCGCAGCGCAGATATCAATATGAGCCATTTGCTTCAGGGTTTTTACATGTAACGCCGCCGGATTGTTATCGCATGCCTGGAATAGAAAGAGAGAACATTTATGATGTGGAATGTGTAAAAGAAGTAGATCGTGTCATGACATGGGAATTAAGTGAAACGATTGCAGCTTTTATTATGGAACCAATTATTACGGGCGGAGGTATTTTAATGCCGCCACAAGACTATATGAAAGCTGTTCATGAAACGTGTCAAAAACACGGTGCACTTCTCATTAGCGATGAAGTGATTTGTGGTTTTGGACGTATAGGAAAAGCATTTGGATTTATGAATTATGACGTTAAGCCAGATATTATTACGATGGCAAAAGGGATTACGAGTGCATATTTACCATTATCAGCGACAGCTGTGAAAAAAGAAATATATGAAGCATTTAAAGGGAAGGGAGAATATGAATTCTTCCGTCATATTAATACATTTGGTGGAAATCCTGCAGCCTGTGCATTAGCACTTAAAAACTTAGAGATTATGGAAAATGAAAATTTAATTGAGCGATCTGCGCAAATGGGCTCGCTTTTATTAGAGCAATTAAAAGAAGAAATTGGAGAGCATCCACTTGTTGGGAATATTAGAGGAAAAGGCCTACTAGTTGGAATTGAACTAGTAAATGATAAAGAGACGAAAGAGCCAATTGATAACGACAAAATTGCAAGTGTTGTAAATGCTTGTAAAGAAAAAGGCTTAATTATAGGACGAAACGGCATGACAACAGCAGGATATAATAACGTCTTAACATTAGCACCACCACTTGTTATTTCAAGTGAAGAAATTGCTTTCGTTGTTGGAACGTTGAAGACGGCGATGGAACGTATTTAGTAATGATATGGATGATGAAGAAGCACGAACTATGTTTGAAAACTGGTTAAAAACGAACGGAATTGTTTAAAGATGAAACAAAAAGGAGATTGCTATCTTATAAGATAGCAATCTCCTTTTATTATATGAAACTTATTTACTTGCTTTCATTGCTTTATCTTTTGCACCAAAAGTGTATTTTAACATTGGTGGTGTAATCATTGTTGTTAAAATAACGACAATAACGATAGCTGTAAAGTAATCTTGTGCTAGTAGCCCTGAAGAAAGTCCTGTTCCTGCGATGATAAGTGCAACTTCACCACGAGAAACCATTCCAGCACCGATAATTGCAGAAGACTTAGCGTCAAAACCAGTCATTCGTGCACCGAATCCACACCCAATTAGTTTCGTTAATACAGCGATTACTGTTAATGCTAGGATGAACCAAATTTGATTGCCAATACCGTCAAATGTAATATTCATACCGATACTTACGAAGAACACTGGTACGAACATAGCGTAAGCAATTGGTTCTACTTTCTTTTCTACTTCATGCTTGTAGTTCGTTTGAGAAATAGCGATACCAGCTGCGAAAGCACCGATAATACCAGCAATTCCTAATAGTTCGCCGAAATATGCGAATGAAAAACAGATGATAAGAGCCGCGCTCACGATCGATTCAGATACGCGTAGGGGTGATAACCAGCGCATAATCGCAGGAACACCTTTCCATCCGATTAAAATAATAGAAGCGAAGAATACCACTTTCTTCAAGATAACCATTGTTAAGTTAACATCGTCTGTACCTAAGAAGCTCATTGCGAATGCTAATAAAATAACGACAAGAATGTCATCAAATACAGCCGCGCCAAGCATAGTTGTACTTTCACGTGTTTTCATCTTTCCTAAATCACGAAGTGTTTGTACGGAAATACTAACGCTTGTCGCACATAGAAGTAATCCTAAAAATACAGCATTTCCTTGTTCCATTCCCATAATAAGACCAGAAACGTAACCACCTACGAACGGAAGAATAATACCTCCAAGTGCAACAGCTAAAGAAGAATTACGATTTGCGTTTAATTCCTCTAAGTCTGTTTCAAGTCCTGCCATAAACATTAAAAGAATAACACCGACATTACTTAATTGTGTTAGAAGCTCTGAATTTTCAATCCAACCTAATACAGCTGGACCGATAACGATACCGACAATTAATTTACCTAGTACAGAAGGTTGACCTAATCTAACACTAAGATCACCAGCAAGCTTTGTACTTAATAAAATAAGTGCAATTTGAAAGAAAAATTCGAATTCCATCGGATCCTCTCCTTATCATTTTTATTTTTATCATACGATTTCTCGGAATTTGCCTAATGAAAATATGTAAAACCCATTAAACAAAGGGTCTTATTACGAGTTCTTTTGAACTTGTAATTTGAACCTGTAATTAATATATAATAGATTTTATAAAAAATCAATGAAAAAATGGGAGCTTTTTTAAAGAGAACCTGTGTTATTCGGGATATAGGTATAAGAGTAGCGTGTGAATTTTATATTTATAAAATAGTATGAAGTCCTTTTTCATTACGAATAATAAAGCCTAAATACGTTTTCACGAGTTATAACTGTGAAAGGGAGGGCTTATAATTTGAAATCATTAAAAAACAACGTGTCTATTGTTGCTTTAGGTGGAGTAAATGAAATAGGGAAAAATATGTATGCTATTCAATATGAAAATGATATTGTCGTTATTGATTGCGGATCCAAATTTCCAGATGAAAGTTTATTAGGAATTGATTTAATAATTCCAGACGTCACATACTTGCAAGAAAATAAAGAAAAAATTCGCGGATTAGTAGTGACGCATGGACATGAGGATCATATTGGTGGAATACCATATTTTTTAAAACAACTAAACGTACCAATCTATGCGACGAAGTTAACGTTAGGTTTAATTGAAATTAAATTAAAAGAACATAAACTTCAAGATGATACAGCATTAATCGTTATTCATTCAGAATCAGAAATTGATTTTGGTTCTATTAAGACGACTTTTTTTAAAACGAATCATAGTATTCCAGATTGTCTCGGCATTGTTTTTCATACACCAGAAGGTACTGTAGTACACACAGGTGATTTTAAATTTGATTTAACACCAGTAAATAACCAACATCCTGATATTCATAAAATGGCTAAAATAGGTAGTGAAGGTGTATTGGCTTTATTATCTGAAAGTACAAATGCAGAACGACCAGGCTTTACCCCATCAGAGAGATCGGTAGGAGAACGGATAGAGGAAATATTTATGAAAGCAAATAGGAAAGTGATTATTTCTACTTTTGCTTCTAATGTAAATCGTGTTCAGCAAATAGTTGAAGCTTGTATAAGAACAAATCGAAAACTGGCTTTGCTCGGGAGAAGTATGGTAAATGTAGTAGAAGTTGCTCTAGAGAAAGGTTATCTAAACATTCCAGATGGTATGTTAATTGAAGCAAATGAGGTAAATAATTTAGATCCAATACAGGTCGCAATACTTTGTACAGGAAGCCAAGGAGAACCAATGGCAGCTTTAGCCCGCTTAGCTAGTGGAAACTATAGACAAGTTGATGTGTTACCAGAGGATACGGTTATTATAGCCGCGACTCCTATCCCAGGAAATGAACGTAACGTTTCGAGAATTATTGATAATCTATTTGCTTTAGGAGCCAAAGTAATTTATGGATCAGGTAGTTCTACTGGAGTCCACGTATCTGGTCATGCGTATCAAGAAGAATTGAAATTAATGCTCACATTAATGAAGCCGAAATATTTTATTCCTATTCATGGAGAGTTCAGAATGCTGCATCACCATAGTTTATTAGCAGAATCAATTGGTGTTGAAAAAGAAAATATCTTTATCGTTCGTAATGGGGATGTTGTAGATATAAGAAATGAAGTGGCAATTCAATCTAGAAAAATACAGGCAGGAAATATATATGTAGATGGATTAGGAATTGGTGATGTTGGAAATGCCTTATTACGTGATCGTAAACAACTTTCAGAAGATGGAATGCTCGTTATAGTTATTACTTTTAATAAAGTGGATGGAGAAATAATTTCAGGTCCTGATATTATTTCTCGTGGATTTGTCTATGTTCGTGATTCAGAAGAATTTTTGAAGGAATTAAATAAACTAGCTGTTATTACGATTAATAATTTAAAGAAAGAGAAAGTGAATAGCTGGGGTATTTTGAAAAGAGAAGTAAGAGAAGCTTTAGGGAAGTATATCTATACGAGTACGAAAAGAAAACCAATGATCCTTCCTATAATTATAGAGGTTTAATAATGAATAAAAAGAATTCTCGTATGGGAATTCTTTTTTGTTTTGAAGCCAAAATGAACATATAATGAAATAAATAGAAATTGGAAGGGAATAAAAGATGTTATTAAATAAACGCTTTACAATTGGAGAAATGGCAAAAATGCATAATATAGCGGAATCTACTCTACGTTATTATGATGAAAAGGGAATTTTTCATCCGTCCATTGTGGACCCGCAAACAAATTATCGCTATTACACAATCGATCAATTTTCACTATTAGATACGATTAAATTTTTACGCCAACTAAATATTCCATTAAAGGAAATTAAGAAATATATCGATGAAAGAAATCCAGCATACGCACTCAATTTATTGGAAAAACAACAAGAAATGATGTTGAAAAAACAAAGAGAAATTGAGTATACTTTGGCGAAAATGGAACATAGAATTCATTTAATTAAGGAAGCAACAAAAGCAAAAGCGGAACAAATGGTAATTAAAGAGCTCCCGCGGCGAAAAATTACAGCAATTGCGGTTGCTCCAAATACGACGGATGATATGTTTGAGTACTACATCCATTCGTTACAAAAAAATATGAGGCAAATGGATGATAGTTTATTTTCTGGAGATATCGGTGTAACTGTTGCGAAAAAAGGGTTAATGCAAAATGAGTTTCAAGCATATAGCAGTGTTTTTATTCTTTTGGATTACATGCCTTTTCAAGTACATAGCTCAGATGAAATTAAAGAAGGTATGTTTGCCTGTGTATATCATCATGGACCATATGAAGAAACTGATGAAACATATAAGAGGTTAATGAAATATATTAATCAAGAAGGATATGAAGTAAGTGGAGATGCAATTGAGATTGCATTAATTGATTGGTCTGTAACAGAAAATCCGGAGGAGCAAGTAACGGAAATTCAAATTCCTGTAGTGAAAAAATAAGGTGAAAACCTTTGAACTGATTACAAATTTACATTCATTAGTATAATTCAGTTACCTATTTTTTAATTCTCTCTTGACCTTCAAGTTACTTGAAGGTTTAAACTGTGAACAGAGCGTTGAAAAAAGGAGCATAATAGTATGGACGTAACAGAAAAATTAAGAGAAAAACCAATTAAAAGTTTATTTATTACGTATCTAATACCAGCCGTTCTCGGAATGGTATTAATGTCAGTTAATATTGTAATTGATGCGGTTATGATTAGTAGGGGAGTTGGAGCGACCGGTTTAGCAGGAGTAAACGTGGCGATTCCAGCGTTTTCAATTTTCTTCTCGATTTCATTATGGATTGGAATGGGCGGCGCAACACTATATTCCATTGCACTAGGTGAAAATAAAATAGAAAGAGCAAGGTCTATTTTTACTCAATCTATGACGGTAGCAGTCATTATCGTAGGTGTTTTAGCGGCGATTTGCTTATGGAGAATAGAAGATTTAGCATACTTATTCGGTGCAAACGAAGTGATTTTACCGTATGCGTTAGACTATTTACACGTGTTATTAACATTTGGGATGATATACGTTTTAGAAAATATTTTAAGTACATTTATACGAAATGATGGAAATCCTAATTTAGCAATGGCAGGTCTTGTTGTAACGGCTGTATTAAACATAGTGTTTGACTATATCTTTATTTTTATTTTCGGGTGGGGCGTAACAGGTGCTGCTTCAGCAACTATTCTTTCGGCAGCGATTGGTTTCCTTGTATTATTAACGCACTTCTTTAGAAAAAGTAGTATTTTAAGGTGGACGAAACTCCATTTTGAATGGGATACGATTAAACAAATTATGATAATCGGTTTTCCGAGCTTTATAACAGAAAGTACGGTGGCAATCGTAACGATTGGTTTTAATATCGCATTCGTCCAATATGCAGGAGAAGTAGGAGTCGCTTCCTATGCGATGGTGAACAGCATTCATGCAATGACATTACTATTATTCTTCGGTGTAGGTGCTGCATTGCAACCGATTGCTAGTTTTCATTACGGTGCAAATTTATCAGAAAGATTGCGTGAAGGATTGCAGTTTGCTGTGAAAATTGCAGTTGTGCTCGGAGGCGTTGCAATAATTGTCGGATTATTCTTCGGGAAATATATTATTGGTCTATTTGATGTACAATCTCCAGAGTTATTAGAGTTAACATTAACGGGTATTAGCTTGTTCTTTATTCAATATGTATTTTTAGGTTATAACATTGTGTATGGAGAGTACTTCCAATCAGTGCGACAAACGAAGAAATCAGTGCTTATTATAATGAGCCGAGGGTTACTATTTATAATTCCATTGTTATGGATTATGCCAAAGTTATTTGGAATAAACGGAATTTGGCTCGTTATGCCAGTAGCTGAAGTAATAACAGCGATTATTCTATTTACGATGAATCGTATGAAGCATCCTGTTCCATTAAATATGGCGGGAGAGAAAGAAGCAATATAATGAAGAAAATCCCCTTGAGAAACTAAGGGGATTTTCTCATTCTTTTAAACTAATCGCAAAAGATCCATCTATTTCTTGAACAGAAGCAAAGGCAACGTTTTTAATATTTGTAATTCCTTTTTCTTTTAACTCTTTATATAACCACTGTTTGTCCTTATGAATTAATTTTAAGTTATCGTATTGAATTTGTGAATCAACGATAAGGGCAATTGGTAATCCAGCATACTTAACATCTATGTTCAAATCTTTCGGAGTTAATGGGACAAGTTCACGCTTTGGTAAAATACTAATGGCTCCATTTGCTTCTAAAATAGCGTATTCAATTTCATGAACACTTGGGTATCCTGCGACGCGAAGGTTAGAAAGTAATTCAGCAATTGGATATCTGCTTTTTTGTAAGTTCTCAAAAATAATGTCACCATGTTTAATTAAAATAATGGGGTGCCCGAGAATAAAACGATTGAGTTTGTTGAATAGGCTTAATTTTGTAAGTATTAAATGCAAACATGTAATAACGACCATACCGAGAAAGGCCTGCAAAGCACCAGAGACTGGTATGGCCTGAAAAGCTAAATAAGATAAAAAGATAATAGCACCAAAATCATGAGGAGTTAGTTGTGCTAACGCAGATTTACCGAGCATCTTAAGTGATAGTAAAAATAAGATAAAAAAGAACGATACATTACATAAAAAGAGAAGCAATAGGGACACTCCTTCGTGCAAAGTTGTACTTACTGTTCCCGAAAGGAATATAAATATTACTTTCTAGAGGATAAATTAGGGTGAATTGGAATTTGTCTGTATACAAACAAATAAACGGATATTATGATGAAAGAAGTAAAGAACATAGGAGTATATGGATATGAGAAAGAAAAAAATAATTAAGTATATGATAGGAATTATAATGGTTTGCGCCGTTTATGTGGGATTTTTACAATATAACATTTATAAGCATGGGCAAATGAATGCGACCTATGATGCGGATTATATAATTGTATTAGGCTCGAAAGTAAACGGAACGAAACCATCGTACTCATTGCAATATCGTATTGATAAAGCAGCTGAGTATTTAAAATCACATGAGAAAACAATTGCTATTGTGTCTGGAGGTAAAGGAAGAGGAGAAGATATTTCAGAAGCATTAGCAATGAAAAATGAATTAATGAAACTAAAAATTGCAGAAGACCGCATTATAATGGAAGATAAGTCAACGAGTACAGATGAGAACATTGCATTTTCAAAACCGTTAATTCCGGACAATATGAAAAAAGGGATGATCGTGACAAACGATTTCCACATGTTTAGAGCGAAAAAAATAGCAGCAAAGCAAGGTTTACAATTAGAAGGTCTTCCGGCCGAAACACCGAAGCGAATTGTCATTCCATCGAATATACGTGAGTATTTAGCCATTACGCAATATTGGTTTATGAATCGAATATAGAGAAAAATCCCGTCTGGAAGTCCAGGCGGGATTTTTTGAAGGAAATCTTACAAATATGTCATGTTTATGAAAGATAAAGCGATAGTTTCTAGAATGGATTCCTGACATAATGAAGATAACAAAAACTATTTAGAGGTGAATCGGATGAAAGGAAATAATATATTATCTTCACTATGTTACTTTAGTATCTTTTTTGCACCATTTTTATTACCAATTATCGTGTACTTCGTTGCGGAAGATGAAGTTAAATACCACGCAAAAAAAGCATTTTGGTCACATATTTTCCCGTATGCAATTTTATTCGGAGGATTAGCGATATCAGGAATATACGGTTTAGGATTCAATCAATCTGATGGTGCTGGAATTGGAATGATGATCACATATGCAGTGTTCATTCTTGTAGGAATTTATTACTTCATTTGGAATATCGTAAAAGGTATTAAAGTATTGAAAGCGGCGTAATATGGAATAATTTATTGTAAGTTTGTCGTTATTTGTCGGTAAGTCGATATCCCTTGTCGAATCGACGATATATTCGAAAAATCGTTGATATAGTGTAAGGAATCGTTGATATATTGAAAAAATCGATGATATAATTTCATTTACCGCATTAATAGACGTTTTAAAAAAGAGCAATTCAAAAAGAATTGCTCTTTTTGTGCTTATAAGTTGTGAATATTGAAAAAGATATGTTAATTTTTCATTAGGAAGAGAAAAAAGGAGTGATTTTCATGAATGAAATGATACATAAAATGGAGCAACACGTTTCAGTTCGTAAATATAAGGAAGAACCAATTTCAAAAGAAGTGGTAGAAAGAATGGTGCAAGCTGCGCAGCATGCCGCTTCCTCGCACTTTGTACAGGCTTATTCTGTTATATATGTAACAGATCAAGATTTAAAGGCGAAACTAGCAGAGTTATCAGGAAATCGTCATGTAAAAGATTGCGCAGCATTCTTTGTTTGTTGTGCAGATTTAAAACGACTTGAAATGGCATGTGAAAAACATGGTACAGAGATAAAGCATGAAGGAGTAGAAGACTTTATCGTAGCGACGGTAGATGCTTCACTCTTTGCGCAAAACTTGGCGCTAGCAGCAGAATCGTTAGGGTACGGTATTTGTTATATTGGTGGTATTCGTAATAATCCGAGAGAAGTGAGTGAATTGCTTCATTTACCTGATAAAGTATATCCTGTATTCGGAATGACAGTCGGCGTACCAGATGAAGATCACGGAGTGAAACCACGTTTACCAGTAGCAGCAATCCTTCATGAAAATGGATATGATGAAAAGAAATATGATGAATTATTAAATGAATACGATGAAACGATGAGCGCGTATTATAAAGAAAGATCATCAAACAAGAAAAGCGTAACATGGACGGAATCAATGAGTTCGTTTATGTCTAAAGAAAAAAGAATGCATATGAAAGAGTTTTTAAGTGAAAAAGGATTTAATAAGAAATGAGTAAAAAGGCAGACCTGTGATGCAGGTTTGCCTTTTTTTGGAGGAGAAAGGTGATTGCCTTCGAATAAGTATAGGGGGAGGAGATAATATGAAAAAAGCTTTAATCTTTTTATTCGATGGATTTGCAGAGTTTGAAGTGAATATAGCGAGTTTATTTTTGATAAGTAAGCAATTTGAAATAATAACAGCAACTGTAGACGGAAAAACCGTTACAGGAGAAGGCGGCTTTTTGTGTCAACCACATGTCTCTATCGAGCAAATTAAAATAGAGGACTATGAAGTGATGATCGTACCAGGCGGACATGTTTTTGATCATTTAGAAAATGAACAATTGTTATCTATTGTGAACGAATTACATAAGCAAAATAAATGGATAGCGGGTATTTGTGCCGGAACATCTTTACTACATGCAGCAGGAGTGCTGAATAAGAAAAAATTCTCAACATCATTAACATCAGATGAAAAACAGTTAGCGCATTTACATGAATGGGAATATAAACAAAATAAAGATGTAACCGTTGATGGAAAAATCATAACAGCCGTAGGGTCTGCATACGTTGAATTTGCTGCTGAAATAATGAAGCAACTCAATTTATTTAATGAAGCTGAAGCGAAGGAGAACTTGCAATACTTTAAAAATGTAACAGAGCTTTGTGATGAAACGTTAGTATAAGTGATAAAAAGCGGCATAATAGCCGCTTTTTATCGTTATCGCGTTTAAAAATATAACGATACTTCATTTAAAACCTATCGGTTATGACACAATCTAAAGCACCTTCTATAACGAATGCAAACTTTCAATAAGAAGATACATACCCGTGCAACTTAAAAGGATGTACGTAAATATTTTAAAAAACCGTTGATTAAGCCATTTGAAAATAATTTGACCTATATATAAACCTAGAAATACGATTGGAATAGCGTAAAAACTTGATTCCCAAATTGTTTTGTTTGTGCCAGTAAAGAGTATTTGAGTTAGTAGACTAATGAAATATATAAATAGATAAAAAGCTAAAGTAGTTGCTCTCAGCTTCTCTTTTTTCGTATCAGTTCCTGTAAAGTACAGTAATAGAGGTGGTCCCGGCATACCGATACTTGTCGTTAAAAGACCGGATAATCCTCCTACTAAGAAATCTCTAGATTTTGTTGATTGAATCTTAAAGTTGCATATTAGCATCAACGTTAATAGTAAGAGTAGGATGCTAATTGCTAATTTAAACGTGTTGATGTTAATAGAAATGAAAATGAAAATACCAAAAGGAACACCAACTATACTTCCGAAAATTAATCTTTTCAGTAGAATAAAATCAATGTCCGTTCTTATTTTCCAAATGAGTGATATGGAAATAATTAATGATAAAATGATATTAATTTGTATAGCTTCTTGTGGTAGAAATAACATAAGTAAGAAAGGCGTTGCCATAATAGAAAAGCCAAAACCTGTACTTGTTTGTAAAATAGAAGCTACTAATATAATACATATGAAAATGAATGTGATTCCCAAAATAGCCCTCCTACATAATCAAATCCAATACATATTTTAACATAAAGTGAAGCTTTAATCAGTGGGAGGGCTTACTGTCCTTCAATACGGAAAAAAAGCGGCAAAATAGCCGCTTTTTATGTTGCGATTAATATTCCAATGATGACCCTGTGGCTTTAAAATATTTTTCCCGTGAAGGAGTCATTACCCGGATTGCTAATAAACAGGAAAGGAAAAGAATGAGTAACGAGCTACTTATTACAGTAATTTGAACGGAAAGAAATTGTGCAGATGCCCCAATAGCTAAAACGAAAAAGATTTGGATGAAATTTTTTATGGAATCAAACACGCTATCGATACGTCCTATCATATGTACAGGGATGTTATTTTGATAAAATGTTATAAAGCCAGTACCAGCAAATGATGAAGAAATGCCAAGTAAAATGAAACCGCCTGCCGCGACGATAAATGAATTTGAAAAGGCGAAAATTACATAGCCTATTGCTGTGAAAATTGTCCCTAATCCGATACAATGTTGAATTGGTAATCGTTTGGCAAAGAGAGAAACAAGAAATGAACCGGAAACGTAAGCAGCTCCAGTTATACTAACAAGCATGCTATACTCTATATCGGATAAAAACAGTACTTGATTTGTGAAAACAACTTCTTGTGAATCGAGTGCCATAGCAACAAGCATAGTCGCTTGAAATAAAACGAATATGAGAATAATGTAAGTTTCCGTTCGAGCGAACGAAAAAACTTGTTTCCAATCACTTCGTAATGTTTGTACGAAAGTATTTGTAACTTCTTCGTTTTGCTTTGTTTGTAATGTAATGTTTGGCAAGAAGTAAATAAGAATGGTAGAAAGTAGAAAGGAAAGTGAGTTGCAGTAAATAACAAAGGCTGCTGAGTACGTGGTGAGAAGTATTCCAGCAAGAGCTGGACCGATAATAAAAGCCCCGCTTGTACAAAAGCTACTCCAAGCATTGAATTGAGCGCGTTCTTCGGCAGGTATAAGCATTGTTTTATAAGAAAATGAAGCTGGATCGAAAAATGATGTAGCAATGCGAGTTAAAAAGATAAAAATATAAATGGCCCAAATAGAATCAAATAGTGGAATACAGCCAATAAGAGCTGCTCGAATGATATCTGTGATAAGCATAATGGACCGTTTATTTAATCGATCTACTATGCTACCAGACCATATTTTTGTAACAACGGTGGCAATTGGACCTACAATCCATAATCCTGCTACAGCAGCAGGGGAGTTTGTGCTATTTAACACCATTAAGTTTAAAGCGATAAGATACATAAAATCACCTAAACGAGAAATTCCTGTTCCCGACAATAATAATAATTTATTTTTCATAAACAAATGGCCCTTTCTTTCATTGTTTTTTAATTTTGCAGGAAATAGCGTATTCCTCTTCAGAGTTTGATTGACGAGCGGTTTTGTTTTCCCAGCGCAGTAAAACTTGAGTAATCTCCCAAGTAAGCTGTTGTAATTCCTCAGGAGTTAAAAATAGATGCGATACAATGTGACTACCTGTATTCGTTCCTTCTGTGCCGCTTTCTTCAATATAGAAATGAGCCGCTTTTGCTTTATAATATTTTTCAATAATTCCACGTTTTTCCTTCGTGTCTACTAATTCAAGTAACCCTCCATCGTATAAAATTTGAACGTGATAATGTACGCTACCAGCAGTTTTATTTAGTTTAGTAGCTACTTGTTTTGCAGTGAGTGCTTCGTCTTTTAAAAGGTGAAGAATTTGAATACGAGTTGCATTGGAAATGAGCTTCTGCTGTTCAGCTGAAATAGTAAGTCTATCTTCAAACATTATGGCATCCCCTTTCTTATAATCTAAATTTATTGTACATTCTAAAAAATTAGAACGTAAGGAAAATAAATCGCCTTTTTCCTTTATATTTCGACATAAATAAAAATAGCATGTACATAGACATGCTATTAATTGGAGGTAGATTCTTCATTAAATTCCCCGCTATAAAATAAAAACAGCCATATAAAACTAACAAAAATACAACATATAGCTAGTAAACTACCAATCATTTGAGGAGAAAGGATTTCTAATAGCCATCCTGTAATGAGCATAGATAACTGTATAAGTGAACCATAAATAGAGTAATGAAAGGAAAAAACTTTACCAATCATATTTTCATGCGTGTAAGTTTGAAGTAATGTCGTATCAAGTGGAACGATGATTCCTCCTGCTATGCGCATACAGAATAATGCAATGATACCGATAATAAGTTGATCGGATAAAATGAATCCGAGGAAGAAAATTCCTTGTAGGAAATAGGCCCAACCAAATGCTTTTTTCATTTTTTCTTTATTATGGGATATATAAAGATTAACGAGAAGGCTTCCTATCATAAGCCCAGCCCCTTGAACCGTATATAAAATCCCAATGTTCGTGTGGAAAATTTTTTCGGCATAAATCGTTAGAAGTAGCTGATAAGCGCCTCCAATAATGCCCCATGAAATGCCGACAAGAATTAACGTTAAAATGATTTTTGTTTGTAATATGTAAGTGTAACCATCTTTTATATCAGTAAAAAATGCTTTTTTCTTGTTACAAGTATCATGAGAGGGAACACTCATATTATAAATAAAATAGGCTGAAATAAAGTATGACAAGCTATTTACTAAAAAAGCGAACTCAATATGTAATGATTGTGCAATTATCCCGCCTAAAGAAGCCCCCATAATAGACATAAAACCATTCATTGTACTAGAAAGAGAGTTAGCTGTTACGAAATGATTTTGGTGAACAATATTTTTTAAGGTTGCTTGTTTAGCTGGATCAAATAAGCAAGAAAGTATGGATAAACATATATTGGCAATGAAAATAATTTCAATATTATAGCTTGCGAGTAAGTATGTAAGGACTAGAATGCCCCGTGTAATATCGGTGAAAATCATAATATTCTTTTTAGAAAAACGATCTACAATTCCGCCTATGAATGGACTAAGAAGAAGTTGTGGTAAACCTTTACTTATCAAAGTAAGGGCGACCATAAAAGGCGATTCCGTTATGCTGTAGACGAATGTTAATAAAGCAACAGTATGAAACCAATCTCCAAGTATACTTAATGTTTGACCATAAAATAGTCTTTTGAAGTTACTATTTGTTTTCAGAAGTGTGCCATAAGAAACTGACATAAAAGATTAATCCTTATGTAATGATGATGCTTGCACTTGTTTTTTCCATTCGCTTAAATACACCTTCTCTTCTGTAGGAAGTCCAACAGGTAATTGTGCAATCAATTCTAAACTATTTCCATCAGGATCGTTAAAGTATACGGCGGCATGTGCTAATTCAGGAAAAACAATTGGTTCAATTGGTTCCATTCCAAAGTCTTTTCGTGCTGAAATTCCTTTTTCATTTAGCCAATGAATCGCATTTTCTAAATCATGTAAGCTTACTTGAAAGGCGATATGTCGTAAAGATGGGTGATAATTCACTTTGTATTCTGTGCCTTCCCAAAGGCCGAGCCAACTTTCATTTTCTTTAATCCAAAAGAAAGCAATATCATCTCCTCTTTTATATAATTTCAGGCCAAGTGATTTATAAAAAGATATTGATTTTTCTAAGTTACTGACGGGTAAATGTGCCTCGTAAAGACCTTTAATCATTGTAATCCTCCTTAATAAAATGTTTCTTATTTCATAGTAAACGTTTTATTATTGGCTGAAATCACAAAAAAGGGGTACATAACTTCATACGAAAGTATGAAAAAACAGCTCAAATATGAGCTGTTTTCGTATAGTTTTTCGTTCATTTGTTAAGGATAGGATATATTAGTATCCGTATCCGCCGCCACCCCAACAGCTACATCCGATGATGATTAGAAGGATGAATAGTACGATTAGCAAAGCAAATCCACCGCCGAAACCAGCGCAACTTCCACCATAGCTCATATGTTTTCCTCCTTTTGAGTAAGTTAATCTATATAATTCATGGACTACTGTATACAGTATGTTTTTTGTGTGGAAAAGGAGCCAGTCTCTTTTGTAATTAGACAAACGCCTGTATGGGCATTTTAATTGTATATTGAGCTAGGGATGTGTGGACAAATCGTTATATAGATTGCAATTTGTTCATAAAAAAATATAAAAAATGTAAAAAAAACCATTTTTATATTTTTTTATGAGAGAATTTGTACTATAATTTTACAAGTAATATTATGGGAAAAGGGAGTTTTAGTAAAGAGATGGAGATGGGAAAATTACACAATAAAATAGAAAATAAAAAGAAAGAGCTAATTCAACTTGTTGCTAGACACGGATTGGACCATGATAAAGTTTTGTTATTTAGCCGAGATTTAGATATACTTATTAATAAGTTTATGAATGTAAAAGATAAGGTACATAAATAAATAATTTGTAGTTTTTTATATTAAGATGTTTTGTAAAAAGGAGAGAACGGTATTTGGAACATTTACAAGAAGAACTGTATAAACAAATAAAAGAAGAAAAAGGTATTGTTACAACTTTTTTGAAGAGTGGCGTTAGAATAGTAGGAGAAGTTGTTGCGATAGACAAATTTACCGTTTTAATGTTAGTTGATGGAAAACAACAACTTATTTACAAACAGGCTATATCAACAATAATGAAATAAGACACTCATATTGAGTGTCTTATTTCATTATCTTTTGCAAGCTTCAACGTCAATGCCAGCAGCTATTAATTTTTTTTCTCCGTCTTGCTCGATGATTTTTTGTAATTTAGATAGGAAAGAATCAAAGTTCGTATGCTTTGCTACTTGGAATGTCATTTTATGTTCAATTGGTAGCCACGTATCAATATCAGCCTCGTTATGCTGAATTTTTACCTCAAGCTTATCAAGTGCGTTAGCAACTTTTGCTTCGTACGTTTCTTTCGCTTCAAACTCCATCCATAAATCATATAATTCCTCGCCGAGAGAACCTTTTAATGTTCGTTTAATATTTAAAATGGCTTCTTGTTCATTTATTTGTTTTTGTAATTGTAATTCATGACTATTCATTGTATCAAAAGCAGGAATATCACCAGCTTCTGCTTCGACTAGATCGTGAATAATAACCATTTTAAGTAATTTTTCGATATTTACTTTTTGATCTAAATAAGGTTCAACTAAAATGGCCATTAGAGACATGCGCCACGTATGTTCAGCAACGCTTTCTTGACGTCCGTTAGAAAGCCAGCTATGTCGCATTTCATATTTTAGTTTTTCTGCTAGTGCAATGACTTGTAAAATGTTATGTTCCATCGTGATCCTCCTCATATTTCCATACTATAATTCTAATATGGAAAAGAAATGTGTCAATTCTATGAGTATATTGCGATAAATAGATGATAAGCGTATAATACTTATTATATGTGAAAACGCATTATTAAAATAAAAAAATGTTTTATAAAAATGAAAAGGAAGGGCAGGAATATGGGAGACGAAAATCAAGTGTTTGCTAGACCAGAAAGAAAAAAAAGGAAGTTTGATATTTCTAGCCCAGTGGGCATAATAGTAGGTTTTGCTATTGTAATAGCGGCAATTATGCTTGGCGGCGGTGGAATAAAAGCTTTTAAAAACTTTTTAGATGTTTCATCTATTTTAATTGTTATAGGGGGAACAACAGCGACAATTGTTGTGGCATATCGATTTGGAGAAATAAAAAAATATACAAAAAGTATTTTTACTGTTTTACATAGAAAAGAAGAAGATTTAGAACAGTTAACGGATTTATTTGTCGATTTTTCGAAAAAATCTAAAAAACACGGCCTGCTTTCTTTAGAAGTTGATGGAGAGCAAGTAGACAATCCTTTTATTCAAAAAGGAATTCGATTAATGTTAAGTGGTTACGATGAAGATGAATTAAAAGAAGTGTTAATGAAAGATGTTGAAACGGAAGTGTATGAGTTAAGAAAAGGGGCAGTATTATTAGATAAAATTGGCGATTTCGCTCCAGCTTGGGGCATGATAGGGACTTTAATCGGTCTTATCATTATGCTTCAAAACTTGCAAGACACATCGCAAATTGGTACAGGGATGGCAGTTGCGATGTTAACAACATTGTATGGGTCAGTACTTGCAAATATGATCGCAATCCCTCTTGCTGAAAAAGTGTATAGAGGTATTGAGGATTTATATACAGAGAAGAAGTTTGTTATTGAAGCAATTTCAGAATTGTATCGTGGACAAATTCCTTCTAAATTAAAGTTAAAACTGGATACATACGTATACGAAACAAAGATAAAAAAAGTAAAACGAGCAGCCTAATATTTCAAGGAGTGGTAAGGTGATGATAAAACGACCGCAAAGGGGATCGCCTCGTTGGATGACGACTTTTACAGATTTAACGATGTTATTATTAACTTTCTTTGTATTACTAGTTGCTACTTCAAAGCAGGATGCAGTAAAATTGTCAAAGATGCTTGAAAAGTTTAGTGATACGGAGCAAGTAGATGCACAAGTAATGGAAAATACAATACCAGATATTTCACATGAAAAAAATGATGAAAAAATGATCTCGAAAAAAAGAATGGATGAATTATATAAGAAGTTAAAAGCATATGTAGATAATAATGGTATCAGTCAAGTGAATGTATATCGAGAGGACACAGGGGTAAGTGTCGTTATAGTAGATAATTTAATATTCGATACGGGTGATGCGAACGTTAAACCGGAGGCGAAAGAGATAATAAGCCAATTAGTTGGATTTTTCCAATCGGTACCAAATCCCATTGTTGTAGAAGGACATACAGACAGTAGACCGATTCATAACGACAAATTCCCTTCAAACTGGGAATTATCTTCCGCACGAGCGGCAAATATGATTCATCACTTAATTGAAGTGTATAATGTGGATGATAAAAGGCTAGCTGCGGTAGGATATGCAGATACCAAGCCAGTAGTACCAAATGATTCACCACAAAATTGGGAAAAAAACCGTCGCGTTGTCATTTATATAAAAGAATAGTATATTGTTATTTTGATAATAAATAATAAAAATACGAAAATTCTTTAAAAAAAATATTAAATTTTATCATTTTATTTTGTATAATGAGTGAGAATGATAAGGTGAAATATTAAGATATATTTATACATAGAAGGAGAGAATCAAAAAGAATGGCACATAAAATTTTAGTTGTAGACGATGCGATGTTCATGCGAACAATGATTAAAAACTTATTAAAAAGTAATTCTGAATTTGAAGTAATCGGAGAAGCGGAAAATGGAGTAGAGGCAATTCAAAAGTATAAAGAACTTCAACCTGATATTGTTACATTAGATATTACTATGCCAGAAATGGACGGACTTGAAGCGTTAAAAGAAATTATTAAAATTGATTCAAGTGCAAAAGTTGTTATTTGTTCTGCAATGGGACAACAAGGTATGGTATTAGATGCAATTAAGGGTGGAGCAAAAGACTTTATTGTAAAGCCATTCCAAGCAGATCGCGTAATCGAAGCTTTAACAAAAGTAGCAAACAGCTAATATAGAAGGGGTGCCACAAGGAATCTAAACATTGATAGCGGATATGCGAGTGGCCCCCTTTTTTCTTGCTTTAAAACACTAAATTGTTATACATAAATGAAATGTTTGTTAGACAGGTAGGGGATTAAAATGCAAACAGATCTATTAAATATATTTTTTGAGGAATCAGAAGAACATTTACAATCGCTAAATGAAAATGTGCTAACTTTAGAACAAAATCCCACTGATATGGATGTTGTGGGAGAAATATTCCGTTCAGCCCATACATTTAAAGGCATGTCAGCGAGTATGGAATTTACGGAAATGGCGGATTTAACGCATAAAATGGAAAACGTTTTAGATGAAATTCGTCATGGGAATATAGTTGTAAATGCAGAGATTATTGATGTGATTTTTGAGTGCATTGATAATTTAGAGAAGATGGTTGCAGATGTGCAACAAGGTGGAATGGGCAATATTGATGTAATTACAACTAAGCAGAAATTAGAAGCATTATTGAATGGCAATGTAGAAACTCCTGCGGAATATATTGAGCAAGAACCGATAAATAATGATGATGCAGTTTCACATGAAGTGCATATAACTGTTGAGCAACAAGCTATTTTAAAAGCAGTACGTGCAATTATGTGTATCGAAGCCCTGCAAAATGTAGGTAATGTACAAAAAACAGTTCCAAGTATTGAAGAAATTGAAGCAGATGCTTTCGGATTTGAGTTCACAGTATTTATGGATACTGATCAAAGTGAAGAAGAATTAAAACAAGTAGTGCTTCATGTTTCTGAAATTGAGAAAGTAGAAGTGAAGCAAGGACATACATCAAAAGAAGTAGTTTCGGAAGAATTTGCTACACAAGAAGTCGTACAAGAAGTTATACAAGCGGCTACGCATGTGGGATCAACTAAAGAAGTATCGAAACAATCTGCTAATGCTACACCAGCTAAAAGCACTGCAAAAACGAAAAATGGTAAAGTAGAAAATCGTTCCATACGTGTTCAATTAGAAAAAATTGAAAGATTAATGAACATGTTTGAAGAAAGTGTAATTGAGCGTGGCCGTATAGATGAATTGGCACAAGCAATTCAAAACAAGGAATTAATTGAGCATTTAAATCGATTAGGCGATATTTCAAAAGATATTCAAAATGTATTACTAAACATGCGTATGGTACCGATAGAAACTGTTTTCAATCGTTTCCCACGTATGGTACGTATGTTAGCGAAAGATTTAGGGAAGAAAATCGATTTACAAATTACAGGTGAAGACACAGAAGTTGATAAAATTGTTATTGATGAAATCGGTGATCCACTCGTTCATTTAATTCGTAATGCAATTGATCACGGTGTTGAGACTGTTGAACAACGTCGTGATGCAGGTAAAAATGAGACAGGTACGATTAAATTAGAAGCGTTTCATAGTGGAAATCATGTCGTTATTCAAATTACGGATGATGGAAATGGTATTCATAAAGGGAAAGTATTAGAAAAAGCGATTAAAAATGGTGTTGTAACAGAAGCTGAGGCAAATAAATTAACGGACCGTGAAGTATTTGATTTGATCTTCCAACCAGGATTTAGTACAGCTGAAGTTGTATCAGACCTTTCTGGGCGTGGCGTTGGATTAGATGTAGTGAAACATACGATCCATAGTTTAGGTGGACATTTAATTATTGATTCTGAAGAAGGAAAAGGTAGTACATTTAGAATTGAACTGCCATTAACGTTGTCCATTATTCAATCTATGCTTGTTCAAACGAATGATAAACGTTATGCTTTCCCTCTTGGTAATATTGTTGAAGCAATTCGGATTAAGAGAGAAGACATCCAATCCTTACAAGGAAAAGATGTGTTAAATTACCGTAATCAAATTATTGAAGTGAAGCATTTAAGTACTGTATTTGGTGAGAAAACAGTAGATGAGGCGTTTGCGTCATATGATGGTCAAATGGTTCCTGTGTTAATTGTTCGTAATACACATCGCAGCTATGGACTTATTGTAAACACAATTATCGGTCAAAGAGAAATAGTCCTAAAGTCATTAGGTGACTTCTTTGCAGAGAGTTCTAACTATTTCTCTGGTGCGACGATTCTCGGTGATGGACGAGTGGTCCTCATTTTAAACCCAGAAGGTTTATAATAGGAATGAAGGAAAGCTCCCCACTTGTATACAATTGGGGAGCTTTTTGGTTAATCGTTACTAATCTAAAAATGGGAATAAATACATATTAACGTTTTATATAATAAGTTTGTTAAAATAAAATGAGAGTTTATATCATTTGATAGAAAAACAGAAATGAGGAGGCAGAGAAAATGCCTGAGCAACACACAAAAGGGGATACGAGCACAATTGTGCTAGAAAAAGAAAAGGAGCTTTTAACGCCTCAAGAATGCGATATTCTTGGCGAAATTGCAAATATATCATTTGGTTCAGCTTCGACTGTATTATCAACAATCTTAAATAGGCAAGTAAGCATTACTGCTCCTCGTATAGAATTGGTAGATTTATATGATTCAAGCGACGTCGAAGTTCCACACGTTGTATTAAACATTCATTTTACAAAAGGATTAGATATGGAAAACCTTCTTGTTCTTAAGCAAGATGTTGCATTATCCATTGCTGATTTAATGATGATGGGAACAGGTGAAGTGGAAGACGGAAAAGAACTTGGTGAATTAGAACTAAGTGCTGTACAAGAAGCGATGAATCAAATGATGGGGTTCGCAGCTACATCTATGTCTGAATTCTTCCAAGATACAGTAGATATGTCTCCGCCGACAATTAAAGTTGTAAAGTTATCAGAAGAAATGGAGAAAATCTCTGAAATAGATGGGAATCAAACGATTGTTAAAGTATCGTTTGATTTAAAGATAGATAATCTTGTAAATTCTAAACTTGTGCAAATTGTTTCAGTTGAACATGCGAAACAAATGGTAAATAAATTAATGCAATTATCTGGTGACGTAGAAGAGCAAGACGAGCCAGCAGGAGTAGTGGAAACTGAGATTGTAGAAGAACAAGTTGAAAAGGAGCATTTAACACAAGAAGAGAAGGATGTCCTTGGTGAAATTGCAAATATTTCAATTGGTTCAGCTTCAACAGTATTGTCAACACTATTAAACCAGCCAGTTACAATTAGTACGCCTAATGTAGAATCAATCAATGTTCGTCATTATGATGGAGTACCAGTCCCGTTTGTTATTTTAAATGTTGATTTTGTTGAAGGTCTAAAGAATGAGAATGTATTCGTATTTACGAAAGATGTCGCTTTAACAATGGTAGATTTAATGATGATGGGAACAGGGGAAGTTGATTCAGAGAAAGAACTTAGTGAATTAGAACTGAGCGGTATTAAAGAGATCATGAACCAAATGATGGGGCATGCTGCGACGGCGATGTCAGAAATGTTTCAAGAAAAAATGGACATGACACCACCAAATGTTAAATTCGTAACGTTAAAAGAAGAAATGGAATATTTGGGAGAGTCAATGAAAGTGGACGAACTCGTTCAAATTACGTTCAACCTTGAAATTGGCGACCTGCTTCAATCAAAAATGTATCAAATTTTACCGATTTCAGAAGCGAAAGAAATGGTAAGAAGACTTCTATATCCAATGATGGAAGAGGAAGAAGAGATTGTTACGGAAGAAATTGAAGAAGAAAAAATTGTAGAACCTGTTGTGCAACCTATTGAATTTAAAGAAGTAAAACAAATGGAACCAGTATATATGGACACATCCATCCTACAAAATGTAGAAATGAATGTGAAATTTGTATTTGGAAGCACAGTGAAAACAATTCAAGATATTTTAAGTTTACAAGAGAATGAAGCAGTTGTGCTAGATGAGGATATTGACGAGCCAATTCGTATTTATGTAAATGATGTATTGGTGGCGTATGGTGAACTTGTAAATGTAGATGGATTTTTCGGAGTAAAAGTGACGAAATCGCTATAAGTCGTTGAAATAGGAGTTTGAGCTAGTAGATGAAAAACGTAAAGTTTTTTCTAATGAGCTGGTTATTCATAAATGTGTGTCTGTTCTTCCCTCTGCAAAGTCAGGCGGAAGAACAAATTGAGCCAGATCAAAAACTAAATGAAGTGAATGTACAAGAAGAAAACAAAGAAGTTCAAGAGCAGCCAGAGCAAGTGGAAGTGAATCAAGGTAAAAAGGAACAACAAGAAGTAGCAAATGAACAAGAGGTCGAAAAAAAGATAGAGACGGATCAAGGGGTTATTACAGTAAATAAGCCGGAATTAAAAGTTGGCGAAGAAGTGCGGGTTATTGTAGAACCAAAAGAGCAAAATGTTCAAAGTATAAAAGGTATTTTGCACTTGCCAAAAAACGGCGATCAGTATGAACAAGAAAGAATGCTATCGTTTAAGTATGAAGAGGAAACGAAGCGATGGATTGCTAACTATAAGGTCGAAACTTTTGATTTGCAAGGTGATTGGAACCTTCAGCTCATTCAAAGCTACAAAAAAAATGAGAAAGAAGAGCTTTTTGAAAATGAAGTGAAAGTCCCTCTTATTCGTATAAATAATGAAACGCCAACAATAGATAAAGAATTACCGAAGTTACATAAAGTTACTATTGACGAGGCGAAGGAGAATGTAATTGAACGAAAACAAGGCGATTCTATACGTGTACGAGTGAAGGCAACAGACGTAGAATCAGCCGTGAAAGAAGTTCGTGTTACATTAAAAGGAAAAGAAAATAAAGAGATTACATTTTTATTAGATTACAATAAGCGCGACATGGAATGGCAAAGAGTATTTGAAATAACGGATGCGTTGCCAAGTGGGACATACGAACTACTTGTAGAGGTAGTAGATGCGGCTGGAAATAAACGGATTGAAGCAAGTGAGTATGTCGTTTCTGTTTTGGAGCAAAAAACAGAAGAGGATAAAAAGATAGAAGAACGAGAGAATGAAGATAAATTAGAAGATAAGAAAGAAATTGAGAAGCAGGAAGAGCCGAAAGTAGAGATCCCGCTTCCAGAAGAAAAACCGCCAGTTGTTCAAATTCCAAAAAAAGAAGAGAAAGTAAACGATCTTATAAAAGAACCATTGAAAGAGAAAGAAAAAATTACTTATGTTATAAAAGAGCCTCTCACAGACAACAAGGAAGTAAATAAAACGAAGGCTCAAAAAGATAAAGATAATAACAATCAAGTCATTTCGAAAAAGAAAGAGAAAAAAGAAGAGCCAGAAGAGAAGAAAGAAGCAAAAAGTGAACAGGGAATACAAGCTTCTAATGTATTTGCTATCATGTCAGGTTTATTCGTACTATTTTTAGTTTTAAAGAGTAATAAAGAATGGGGCTAAGTATTTCATAGTAGTGGAGGCGCTTAAATGGAAATTAAACGTACGACAATTGAAGATAAGACGCTACAACCATTAAAACAGCCTGCAGCTATTTCGGAACATGAAATTCAGAAAGAACGAAAGCGTAGTAATTTAGTGTTTACTGGACATTCTAAAATTATTACGAAAAATAATGAAATAGGCATTTTGCTTGCAAGTTTAGGTGATGGACAGGTTATGAAGGAAATGCTTTCTAAAGAGATGGATACAGTACTGCAACTCTTTAAAAAGCTACATACGTTATCTGGAGAAGGAAAGCAAACAGATAAAATATTTGAACAAGTAATGAGAAGCTTGCAAGGACTTGTTAAACAAGCGCATATAAAAGAACTTCCTTTGTTAGATGGAACGTATGATTTCGCAGAAGTACAACTATCATTTGGTAGAAAGGTACATATTCCGTTATTAGATGTAAGTGCACTCCTTTCTAGAGTGGAAAGTGATTCGTCAGAAGGAAATATAAATTTAATGGTAACGGTTATTACTGCATATATAACGAAATTGTCTAACGAAACCATTTTAATTAGCGTTACAGATCGCACTGCTAAAGAGCGGGATGTAAGCGTATGGAGAGCACTTGCAGAAATGAATATGACACAATTATCACAGGCTTTGAAACATACGATGCAAGAACATAAATGGTCTATGACGTTTCTTTTTCTCTTTGTATGGATTGTTGCTATTATTTTAATTCGAGTTATATAAAAAGGTCGTCACTTTACATTGTGACGACCTCTTTTATATTTTTTCGTAAAAGAATGTATCAAATCGCTGAAGATTATAACGTTCAGGTGTTAAAATTTGTTCAGTACTACCAACAAATAATACGCCACCTTTTCGTAAAGCGCGACTAAATTTTTCATAAAGTTTTACCCTTGCTTCTTCAGTAAAGTAAATCATTACATTACGACAAATGATTAAGTCATAATTTGTATCAAACGACTGCATTAAAAGATCGTGCTGTTTGAACGTCACGTTTTGTTTAATGTTTTGATGTAATGAATATATTTCATTCTCTTTTGTGAAATGACGCTCTTTTAAATCGGCAGGTAATTCTTTTAAAGAACGTTCTGTATATTGACCGCGTTTTGCAGTTTCTAAAATGTGAAAATCAAGATCTGTTGCTTGTATTTCAAAACGATATGGAGCTAGGTGCTTCGATAAAATTAAAGAGAGTGTATATGGTTCTTCACCGGCAGCGCAAGCGGCACTCCATACTTTTAATTTTCCGTTATTTTGTTCGAGTAATTTTGGTAGTGCTTTCGTCTCTAACGTTTGCCAACGTTCTTTATTTCTAAAAAACTCTGAAACGTTAATTGTAATATAGTCAATAAAACTTAAAAATAACTTTTGATCGGTACGTAAATTGCTTAGAAAACTAGTGTAGTTTACAAAGCCCTTTCTCGAAATAAAAGCATCGATTCTACGACGCATTCTATCTTGTTTATATGAAGCGATATCCATATTGAATTGTTGTTTAAAACTCGTGATAAAATGATCATAATCTTGTTCAATTATCATATTTATAATAGGCACAATAACGATATTGTGCCTCCCCCTTTACATCATACGGATTTTTTGTTCAAAGTTTTTTTTCATCTGTTTTTCATGTAAACCTGGTAAATCATAAATAACAGCATCAATTCCTGCATCTTTTGCAACGTCAACGGGAATGACAGATGTATGCTTGTCCCCATTATAAAAACAGAGAACTAAATCGGTATCTTCAATTATTTGTTTTACAAAAAACATATAATCTGATCGGTAAATGGAGTCGGAAGGATGATCAAAAGCGACATACTCGGCTCCGTGTTTTTTTAAATAATCAACGACCTCTTGAAATTCATCTGTTAATGCTTGTAACGGCTGTAGCGTGTAAAGGCATAAATTTTGAGCGAGTCGTTCGTTTTCGATGAAGAAACGAAGAATCTCATTTTCGATAGATTTATAACATAATATGTAAATTTTATGTTTGTGAGCATAGTCAGTTAAAAATTTTTTTATTTCTTCTTGATCTAATGCTGTTAATTGATTTGAACCACAAAGAAAAATATTCATAGATTTGTGCCACCTCATGCTAAATTGTAACATATCTTTTATAAAAAATAACTGCAAAATATTAGTGTTCAGAGTATAATTATAAATAACTGGATTTTACGATTAAGTTTAGGAAGAAATAAAAAAATAAATAGGTGATATATATGCTGCGTTCGATCTCGCATAATCCAATTTTATCGCATATACCGCCTGCTACTCAAATGCCGAAAGAAGCAAATGTCAGGACAGGACTTGCATTTTCGGATAATTTGCATGCAGATCCGAAAAAAGATAAATTGCTAGAACAAATGGAAGCATTTGTCGATAACATTGGAGAAATTAAAGAGAAAATTGAAATGGAATTAACGCTTGATAATGTAATGGAATACAAAAATACAGTAAAATCATTTTTGAATTTTTACGTAGATAATGTATTGCAATATAAAGATGTCATGTCGCGTCATCCACGTTATGGCTATTCACAGAAAATGACGATTGTGAAACAGGCAGAAATGGGATTAAATGAGTTAGAAGATGTTATGAATTTAATTAATACGAAAACGGGACATTTAGAAATGTTAAATCAGATTGGAGAAATCCACGGTTTAATTGTAAATTTAGTCTTGTAAAAGGGAAGGAAGCTATATGTACATACAATTATATGAAAAGCTCGTTATTATTCAAAAAGCATATGAAAACATTCAAGCGCTTGGAGAACAAATATATGAGAATTTAAAACATAAAAATGTAAATGCAGTTCAAAAGTTACAAGTAGAGCAATTGCAGTACATTGATGGTTTAAAAAAGTTATCAAGTTCATTTGAAGAAATGGTTGTTCAGTTTTGTAAAGAAAAGGGAATCGAACCTTTTCGTGTAAGTGCATTATTTTTGCATTTTTCTAACGAAGAAATTGAAAAAATGGAAGAATTACAAAAAAATGTAGCTGAATTAGAAGAGAATGTAAAAATGATTCTTTTGAAAAATCAATATTACTTAAACGTACTATTAAAAACTACAGAAAGTATTGTGGATTCCGTTTCTGAATATAATTTAGAGCGAAACAATAATTCACAAATCTTTATGAACGAACTATTGTAAAGGGGAAGTGAAACATTATGAGACTATCTGATTATAATACGCCGTTATCGGGTTTGTTAGCGGCACAAATGGGCTTACAAACGACGAAACAAAATTTATCAAACATTCATACGCCTGGTTATGTGCGTCAAATGGTGAATTACGGATCGGCTGGAGCAAGTCAGGGCTATTCACCGGAACAAAAAATAGGTTACGGTGTACAAACGTTAGGCGTTGATCGTATTACAGATGAAGTGAAGACGAAACAGTTTAATGATCAATTATCTCAACTCTCTTACTATAACTACATGAATTCGACTTTATCACGTGTAGAATCTATGGTTGGAACGACAGGAAAGAATTCATTATCTAGTTTAATGGATGGCTTCTTTAATGCCTTTCGTGAAGTTGCAAAAAATCCAGAACAACCAAATTACTACGATACATTAATTTCTGAAACTGGGAAGTTTACAAGTCAAGTAAATCGTTTGGCAAAAAGCTTAGATACAGCAGAAGCACAAACGACAGAAGATATTGAAGCGCATGTCAATGAATTTAACCGTCTTGCTGGTAGTTTAGCGGAAGCGAATAAAAAAATTGGACAAGCAGGTACACAAGTGCCAAATCAACTTTTGGATGAACGTGATCGAATCATTACAGAAATGTCTAAGTATGCAAATATAGAAGTGTCTTATGAATCTATGAATCCTAATATCGCGAGTGTTAGAATGAATGGTGTTTTAACAGTAAATGGACAAGATACATATCCGCTTCAATTAAATAAAGAAAAGGAACCAATGACTGCTGAAATTTACGGTTCGGAAATTCCTTTAACGAGTGGAGCAATCCAATCAGCGATCGATACGAAAGCGAAGATTGCTAGTTATAAGAAAAACCTTGAAGAACTAATGAGTTCTGTAAAGAATGAAGTGAACACAGTAATGGGGAAAGAGTTCTTCGTTGGAGATCAAGCGAAAGATATGAAATTAAACCCTGAATTTGCAAAAGATGTTTCGAAAATGAAAATATCAGCTGAAACAGCAAATAAACTAGCAGCAATTACAGATGGAAATTATAAAGAAGGTCTTTCTTATAAACAAGCATTAGATCAATTCGTAGTTGGCGTTGCATCTGATAAAAGTGCAGTGAATGCCTATCAAAAAATTCATGTGGATTTATTGGAGGGGATTCAGCAAGAAAAGATGGGTGTTGAAGGCGTTAATATGGAAGAGGAAATGGTTAATTTAATGGCCTTCCAAAAATATTTCGTTGCAAACTCTAAAGCTATTACAACGATGAATGAAGTGTTTGATAGTCTATTTTCGATTATTCGATAATGAGAGGTAAAAACAAAACCCTTTTCTTTTATGTTTGAAGAGAGAGCCAGCAGAGTGTAGAAGCGGTCAGTACCTAATAGTGGACCTATCGGTGTGAGACCAGAGATACGGGGCGGTAGAGGGATAAGTTAGGTAAGGAGGGAGCCGGAAATAATTCTGGTTTCTTCTTCAAATTAATTTGAAATAGATAAAGGAGGAGATAGAAATGAGAGTATCTACATTTCAAAATGCAAGCTGGGCAAAGAATCAGTTAATGGATTTGAATGTGCAACAACAATACCATCGAAATCAAGTAACTTCAGGGAAGAAAAACCTTCTTATGAGTGAAGATCCACTTGCAGCAAGTAAATCATTTGCGATTCAACATTCATTGGCGAATATTGAACAAATGCAAAAAGATTTAGCGGATTCGAAAAATGTATTAACACAAACTGAAAATACTTTACAAGGTGTTTTCAAATCTTTAACGAGAGCAGATCAATTAACAGTTCAGGCGTTAAATGGAACGAATAGTGAAAAAGAATTGAAGGCCATCGGTGCAGAGATAGATCAAATTTTAAAACAGGTCGTATATTTAGCGAATACGAAAGAGCAAGGTCGTTATATTTTTGGTGGTGATAGTGCGGAAAAACCACCATTTACAGAAGATGGTACGTATCAAGGTGGACAAAATGATGTGAACTGGCAACTAAATGACGGTTATGAATTAAAAGCATTTCGTAACGGCGAAGCGTTATTATCCCCTGTTATAAAAACGTTAAAACAGATGAGTGAAGCGATGCAAAAAGGTGACCAAAAAGCATTACAGCCGTTATTAGGAGAAAATAAGAAAAACTTAGATGGCATCATTAATCGCACAACTGAAGTTGGTTCGACAATGAACACAATGGAGACGTTTAAAACAATTTTAAGTGAACAAAATCTAGCACTTCAAGAAAATCGTAAAGAAATTGAGGATGTTGACTTAGCGGTAGCAATTTCTGATTTAGCTTATATAAATGCAACGTACGAAGCGACGCTTAAAGCGGTTAGTACGATGAGCAAAACGAGCATCCTAGATTATATGTAAACAATAAGGAGTGATAAATATGGCAGGAACGATGACAGGTATTGGTGGTAGACAACAGATTTGGAACCTTGGAAATAATATGATCGATACTTCTAACTTTGTTGAATTAGAAATGAATGCTTTAGATATGAGGAAAGCACCGTATACGAAAGAAAAGAAAGATCTTACAGATAATAAATTATTATATACAAGTTTAAAATCAGAGTTTAGTTCTTTCACTCAAACCTTTAAAAACTTAGCAGCTTTTAAAGGGAATGAGAAAAAAGTAACGACAACACAAGACGGTTATATAAATGTAAAAGCTGATGGTGGTGCGATTGCCGGCACTTTTAATATGACGATTACACAGCTTGCACAACGTCATCAAATAGCTTCAAATGACATTAAAGATATAAATGCGAAACTTCCTAAAGATGAAACATTAAAACTAGGCGGTAAAGAATTAAAAGTAACAACAGATATGACATATAAAGATTTAATTAATAAGATTAATGATGGAGATTATGGTGTATCAGCTTATACGCTTGGAAATAAAATTTTTATGACCTCAAAAAAAGAGGGAGAAGATGGAGTAATTAATTTTAAGGACAATACATCTACATTGTTTCAAGATATAGGGTTAGCTAATAAGGATGGCGAAGCGGTTAATGTAATCAATAAAGCGCAAAATGCTGAATACACGATTAATGGTATCGAAGGCAAGAGCTCTACCAATACAATTGAAACACTTCCAGGTGTGAAAATTGAATTATTAAAGGTAACTGAGCCAAAAGTGGAAGGGACACCAGATGCTGGTACAACAACAGATCCAAAAACAAAAGGTATAGACCTAAAATTTACAGTAAATGATTCAAACGTAACAGATGCATCGAATGTTATTAAGAAGATGGTTGCGGATTATAATAAAGCTGTTAATACGGTAGATATCTTTGCTGGAAAAGGTGGGGCTTTCCAAGGTCAAGCTATTATGCAAAGTGTACGTCAAGCGATGAACAATGTCGTAACATTTTCTCAAGATGGTAATTATTTATTCACATTTGGTATTCAATTAAAGCAAGATGGAACGATGGAAGTTAATGACGAAGCATTAACGAAAGCGTTAAAAGAAAAACCGGATGCAGCGAAGCAATTTTTCTTTAGTTCTAACGGTTTAGGAAAAATGATGGAAGAGCCACTTGATAAGTTATTTGGTGATAAAGGTATAGTTGGAGAGCGAGTAAAGAGCATTGATTCACGTGTCAGTGATTTGGATAGAAAGATTAATGATATTGAGAAGCAAAACTTGCAAAAACAAGATGAAATTGTGAAGAAGTATCAAAAGCTAGAGAGTACGTTAGCGGCGCTTGATAGCCAATTAAAAACAATTAAAGCAATGACAAAACAAAAAAGTGATGATTAATGATAGTTGAGGAAGTGATCGTATGCAAGCATGGCAACGCTATATGCAAAATGATATTATGACGAGTAATCCAATTAAAAATACAATTTTTATTTATGAAAGATGTATTGTAGAGTTTCGTAATTTAGAAGAACTGTTACATACTTTTAAACTACAAGAAGGAGATGCACTTCTTGAAAAGTTAGAACGTATTTTTGAAGAATTAAAGCTTCAATTAAATCCTGAAATTACGAAAGATTTATATGATAGTTTATACGGTTTATACGATTGGATTAGCATTCAAATTCAAACGATGAAAGTAACGCGTGAAGCAAAAGACATGGATGCGATTGTGAAAGTGTTACAAGATTTAATAGACGGTTACCGCGGAGCACTTGAAAATGAACAATGATATTTATCGGACGTTTGTCGGCTGTTTTAATGAAATCGGTGAATTGCAAGTGTCAGATGGAGAGTTTGCTGAGAAGAGTGAGATGTTAAATCGTTGGATGATGACATTGGATGAAGAAACGCGTGCACAAGTTGCAGCAGAAGTAAGCCCATTCATTATTAAGGCGGCACAGCATATTCGAGATAAGCAAAAGATTTTGGAAGAAATGATTATGACAAATGATGGGCGCATGAAAGCTAATTCATTTTACGGTAAATTTTAGTAATAGAGTTTAGAAACGGATTCCCCTTTTAAGAGGGGATCCATTCCTTTGTTTAAATAAAGACTTCCGCTGATTGAGGTTTCATTTTATGACTGTAATGAAAAAAGTAGTAATCTAAATAATGCGAAAATGAACTTTGGTTTGTAAATCATTGATTAAAATGTTTCATAGATTATTGCGTGCATACAGTTTTTTTGTATTCTTTTTTATATTTTTGTATTTTTCTAAAGACAACAATGAAAAAATGGAATAAAATATGTAAGGGTACATGATTGTTAATATTTTAATAAACACATATAAGAAAATAAATAATGAAGTGAAACTTCCATTAGTGGATCATTAAGTTAAAAAAGAAAGGGTGTGGAATATGCCGGATTTAGTGAGTGATGTAGGCCATTATATGAATTATTTAGTGACGAAACGAAATACGGTTTCTAGTAATATTGCAAATGCGAATACACCTGGTTATAGAGCACAAGATGTAGCATTTGCTGAGCAAATGAATAAAAGTAGTGCATTATATAAAAACAATGTTGCAGACTTAAAGAGTAATCCAGAGTTATATCAAACGAATGAAATGCACTTACCGACAGTGAATACGAAAAATACATATGCAAAGATTCAAACAAAATCAATGCAAACGAATAAAGATGGAAATAGTGTGGATGTAACGACAGAAATGCTAGATTTAATGAAAGCAAATCAGTTATACGGTATTTCAATTAACGCGATTAATACACAATATGCAATTAACCAAGCGGCACGCGGACGTTAAAAGTAGAAGGAGAGACAACGATGTTTCAGGCAATTAATGCAAGTGGCTCAGGGCTAACGACAGCGAGAAAGTGGATGGAAGTTACTTCTAACAATATTGTAAATGCAAATACAACGGCTGCTCCGGGGGCGAATTTATATGAGCGTCGTAGTGTAGTATTAGAATCAAACAATAGTTTTGCAAATATGTTAGATGGGTCTCCTACTAATGGGGTAAAAATAAAAAGTATTGAAGCAGATAAAACTGAAAACTTAGTGTATGACCCAACACATCCACATGCGAATGAAGAAGGATATGTACGTTATCCAAATATTGATGTGACTGCTGAAATGACGAATGTAATGGTTGCTCAAAAAATGTATGAAGCGAATACAAGTGTATTAAATGCAAATAAAAAAATGCTTGATAAAGATTTAGAAATCGGCCGAGGATAAGGGGGAATATAGTAATATGAAAATCCAACCAATGCTAAATACGCAACCATTTGGAGCAATTCAGTCAATTGGTGCACCGAAAACTTCTCAAACATCTGTAGTTGAAGGGAAAAAGTTTATTGATTTATTGGAAGATATGAATCAAACGCAAAACAATGCGCAAACAGCGGTATATGATTTACTAACTAAAGGGGTAGGAGAAACGCATGACGTTTTAATTCAGCAGAAGAAGGCTGAATCTCAAATGAAAACGGCTGCTCTCGTACGTGATAATCTTATTGAAAATTATAAGTCACTAATTAATATGCAAATTTAGGAAAGTGGACGGGTGTGTTTAAATGGAAAAGATGAAAAATGTTATCCAATCGTTAAAAACGTGGCATAAGTTAGTAATCGGTGCTGCGCTTTTAGCGATTGTAACAGGAGCACTTTTATACTTCACCTTGCCAGATAAATATGTTGTTGTATATCAAAATTTAAATGATGCAGATAAGCAAGAGATTACAGCAGAATTATCAAAGTTAGGTGTCGATTATCAGTTAGCGGCCGATGGATCGATTCGTGTGCAAAAAAATGATGCTCCATGGGTTCGAAAAGAAATGAATGGGATGGGCTTACCGTTTAATTCTAAAAGCGGTGAGGAAATTTTATTAGAAAGCTCGCTCGGTTCAAGTGAGCAAGATAAAAAAATGAAGCAAATTGTCGGTACGAAAAAGCAATTGGAGCAAGATATCGTAAGAAACTTTGCGACAGTTGAAACGGCGAATGTTCAAATTACATTACCTGAAAAAGAGACAATTTTTGATGAAGAAAAAGCAAAAGGGACAGCGGCGATTACGGTTGGTGTGAAGCGTGGCCAATTATTAACGGCAGATCAAGTTGCGGGTATACAGCAAATGATTAGTGCAGCAGTTCCTGGCGTGAAAGCAGAAGAAGTAAGTGTGATTGATAGTAAAAAAGGTGTCATCTCAAAAGGGGCAGATGAAGCGCATTCTACTAGTTCCTCTTCTTATGAAAAAGAAGTAGAGATGCAACAACAAATTGAAGGTAAATTAAAGCAAGATATTGATGCAACATTAATGACGATGTTTAAACCGAATGAATATAAAGTGAATACAAAAGTATCTGTAAACTATGATGAAGTTACACGCCAGTCAGAAAAATATGGTGATAAAGGTGTACTTCGTAGTAAACAAGAGCAAGAAGAGAGCTCTACTGCACAAGAAGGAGCAGAGACGAAACAAGGCGCTGGTATTACAGCGAACGGCGAAGTACCAAACTACGGTACGAACAATAATCAAAATGGTAAAATCGTCTATGATAATAAAAATGGTAACAAAATTGAAAACTATGAAATAGATAAAACAGTTGAAACAATTAAGAAACATCCAGAATTAACGAAAACAAACGTTGTAGTATGGGTAGACAACGATACGTTAGTAAAACGAAAAATAGATATGACTACTTTCAAAGAAGCAATCGGCACAGCTGCGGGGCTTCAAGCTGATCCGAATGGAAACTTTACAAACGGTCAAGTTAACGTTGTAACTGTTCAGTTTGATCAGCCGAAAGAAGAGAAGAAGAAAGAACCAGAAGAAAGTGGTATAAACTGGTGGTTATTCGGTGGAATTCCAGCTGGTTTATTAGCGATTGGTGGTCTAGTATGGTTCTTCTTAGCAAGACGTAAGAGAAAGAAAGAAGAAGAAGAGGAATATGAAGAATACTTAGCAGAAGAGGAAATTGCTGCAAGTAATGAAAGTATTATGGAAATTCCTGAAGAGAAAATAGTACCAGAGCCAAAACCAGAACCAGAAGAACCGAAAGAACCGACGTTAGATGAACAAGTGCAGGATGCTACGAAAGAACATGTAGAAGGAACTGCAAAAGTAATTAAAAAATGGTTAAATGGACAGTAAGGGAGGAACAACGATGTTAGATGAAATCTCCTCCAAAGAAAAAGCTGCCATCCTTATTCGTACATTAGAAGAAGGGGTGGCAGCAAAAGTCATTGAATATATGACGGCTGAGGAAAAAGAAGTATTACTTCGTGAAATCGCGAAGTTTCGTGTATATAAACCGGAAACGTTAGAAAATGTACTAGGGGAGTTCTTGTATGAATTAAATGTAAAAGAATTAAACCTAGTGACTCCAGATAAAGAATATATTCGTCGCATATTTAAAAATATGCCAGAAGACGAACTAGAAAAATTATTGGAAGATCTTTGGTATAACAAAGATAATCCGTTTGAATTCTTAAATTCACTTACAGATTTAGAACCACTTCTTACTGTACTTAATGATGAATCGCCACAAACGATTGCGATTATCGCTTCTTATATTAAACCGCAGCTTGCTTCTCAATTAATTGAGAGATTACCAGATCATAAGCGAGTAGAAACGGTAATGGGTATTGCGAAGCTAGAGCAAGTAGATGGTGAATTAATAAATCAAATTGGAGATTTATTAAAATCAAAATTAAATAATATGGCATTTAATGCAATTAATAAAACAGATGGCTTGAAAACAATAGTAAACATTTTAAATAACGTTTCACGAGGTGTTGAAAAAACAGTCTTTCAAAAGCTGGATGAAATGGATTATGAGTTATCTGAGAAAATTAAAGAAAACATGTTTGTATTTGAAGACTTACTCGGACTTGAAGATCTTGCACTTCGTCGTGTGTTAGAGGAAATTACAGATAATGGTGTTATTGCGAAAGCACTTAAAATTGCAAAAGAAGAGATTAAAGAGAAATTATTTACATGTATGTCTTCAAACCGTAAAGAGATGATTCTAGAAGAATTAGATGGCTTAGGACCGCTTAAGATGACGGATGCTGAAAAGGCACAGCAAACGATTACAGGTACAGTGAAAAAGCTAGAGAAGGAAGGAAGAATTATCGTTCAAAGAGGTGAAGATGATGTCCTTATTTAAAAACAGAATTCCGAAGAATTCTGTTTCTTTTTCTGAAGAAACGTATGAATTACAATTTCCAAAACCAATACCAGTTCAAGTAGAAGAAGAAATACAGGTGGACCATGAAGAGCTCCTTGCACAGCAACAATCATTACATGTTGAGCTGAATCAACTAAGGCAAGAACAACAAATATTAGAACGAGAGCGTCAGCAGTTATTACATGATCAAGAACAATTTCAAATGCATGTTCAGCAGCAGCTGAAAGAGATAGAATCCGCACGTATACAGTTTCAAAAGGAACAACAAGAAACAGCATATGAATGGACAGAGTTATTATGGAATCAATCTTTTCATCTAGCAGAAAAAATCGTGAATCAAGCAGTAGATTCGCGCTTACTTGATGTGTTACCCATTTTAACTGGTATCGTTCAAACGTTGCCTACTTCGTTTGAAAAATTAGTCATTACAGTACATCCAGAAACATTTGAACGCATTCAAGAAGAGAAGGAAAATACGAAAGAATATTGGCTACTACAATTAGTAGAATGGAAATATGATTTTTCTTTACAGTACGGTGAATTTGTTCTGGAAGAAGAAAAAGAGTTCTTTGAATTTAAGTTTGCACCTATATTTGCGAAACTTCGCCAGAAATGGGAAGAAGAGAAGTTATTTGAGGAGCAAAATGTATGAATCGACTGTTAATGAATGAAAACCAAAAGTGGAATACATTTATTGAAACCCCGTTTTATACGAAAGTCGGTAAAGTTCATAGTGTGCAAGAACAGTTTTTCGTAGCGAAAGGGCCAAAGGCGAAAATTGGAGATGTTTGTTTCGTTGGGGAACATAATGTTTTATGTGAAGTGATTGCGATTGAAAAAGAAAACAATATGTTACTCCCATTTGAACAGACAGAAAAAGTATGTTACGGAGATTCAGTTACATTAATTGCAGAAGATGTTGTTATACCCCGTGGGAATCATTTACTCGGAAAAGTATTAAGTGCAAATGGTGAAGTGTTAAATGAAAACGCTGAAAACATTCCATTGCAAAAAATAAAACTAGATGCCCCGCCTATTCATGCATTTGAACGTGAAGAAATTACCGATGTATTTGAAACGGGAATTAAATCTATTGATTCTATGCTAACAATTGGTATCGGTCAAAAAATTGGTATATTTGCTGGATCAGGTGTTGGTAAATCTACTTTACTCGGAATGATTGCGAAAAACGCCAAAGCAGACATTAATGTTATTAGTTTAGTAGGAGAGCGTGGCCGGGAAGTAAAGGACTTTATTCGGAAAGAATTAGGTGAGGAAGGTATGAAGAAAAGCGTCGTTGTTGTAGCGACGTCAGATGAAAGTCATCTTATGCAACTTCGTGCAGCAAAGCTTGCAACATCTATTGCTGAATACTTCCGAGATCAAGGCAATAACGTACTACTTATGATGGACTCTGTTACTCGTTTTGCTGATGCGCGTAGAAGTGTTGACATTGCTGTTAAAGAGTTGCCGATCGGTGGTAAAACACTCTTAATGGAAAGTTATATGAAGAAGCTGTTAGAGCGCTCTGGGAAAACGCAAAAGGGATCTATAACAGGTATTTATACTGTACTCGTTGATGGAGACGATTTAAACGGTCCTGTACCAGATTTGGCACGTGGTATTTTAGATGGACATATCGTATTAAAACGTGAGCTTGCAACGCTCAGTCATTACCCTGCCATTTCAGTGTTAGATTCAGTAAGTAGGATTATGGAAGAAATCGTGTCATCTAACCATTGGCAACTTGCAAATGAAATGAGAAAAATCTTATCTGTTTATAAAGAAAATGAATTGTATTTTAAATTAGGAACGATTCAAGAAAATGCAGAAAATGCTTATATTTTTGAATGTAAAAACAAAGTAGAAGGTATAAATACGTTTTTAAAACAAGGTCGATCTGATAGTTTCCAATTTGATGATATTGTTGAAGCGATGCACCATATCGTATAAGACCTCTGCCCAAGAGGTCTTATTTTTTTGTTTTTTAATATTTCACAGATTTTTTTGGGAAAAAACTATATAATAGAAAAAGAGAGCGTTATAATAGGAAGGGGCTATTAAAACAGGTGGATAAGCAGCAGTACGACACGATAAAATTGCAAATAAATCAAGAAAAAGAACAGATTTTGAAAGAAGTGTATGAATTAACAGCTGAAAAAAGAAAAATAGAACAAAAAAAAGAATATGATTTATATGTAGTAAAATCGCGTAGTAAAGTCGTACAAACTGGGCAACGTATAATGGCCGGTATGCTTTCCTCACATACGTTTTCACCTGAAAGAATAGAAGAATGGAATCGAAAAATTAAAAAAACGGAAGATTTTATTCGAAAAAATGAAAGCCTTTTAGAACAGGTAAAAGAAAAAGAACGTGTCATTGATGAGATGTATCAAGAAGGTTGTAGAAAGCTTGCAAAAGTACGAGAAAAGCAGGAAGAAAAAATGCTTCTTGATTTGAAAATGTGTATGAATGGATGAGGTGAATATAGTGATACAGTCTGTATTACCGGTGCAACAAAGTTTACCTCCGCAAAAAGAAAAAGGGCTAGAAGTACAATCAAAAAGTGAAGATTCTTCATTCGATCGTACGATGAGAATGGAAAATAAAAAGCAGCCGAAAACGGAGAAAATGAAACGAGAAGAAGCACCAAAAGAAGAAAAAAAAGAATATATTCTTTCTAAACAATCAGTAACGAAAGAAGAGCCAATTGTAAAGAAAGAAGAAAAAAAAGAGACAGAACAGTTGTTATTAGCTGTATCTGAGCAAATGGTTGCAATTGAACAATTACGTGTGCAGCCAGAATTGTTATATCAATACATACAAAAAATACAAGAGCTGTATAAAGAATATGGAAATGTAAAACTTAATGAATTGCCCGCAGCAGAATTACAACAATTACAAGAACTTCTTTCAAATATGAATATCAAAAATGCTATATGTTTAGAAGATACAATGCAAATGGCATTAGACAAAATAAAGATGCCGGAGCAAACGATGCAAGTATTGAAAGTGGTAGAAACAGAAACTTGTAATATTGCAAAGAAACAAGAAGAGTCCAAAGAATTAGATGGAGATCTTCCGAAAGCTGAGGGCGATGATGTAAAGATAGAGTTGCCGGAAGGTGATGTGTTAAACGATTCGAGTTCAACGGGTGCGGAGTTATTAAATAAAGCAACGGGTACGGATCAAATAGGAAAATCAAATAGTAGCGCTGAGAAAGTTACGTTACCTGACTTAGGAAAGAAGATGGAAGCGCAAGTAGAAGCGTTGCAAAAATTTGTAGTGAAACAAGAGCGCGTTTTATTTCAGTTAAATCCAGAAAAACTTGGTACATTAACGGTGTTTATGAAAAAACATGGAGATCAAATTGATGTTCATGTAGAAATGGAAAAACACGATGCGAAAAAACGTGTTGAAATCATTTTTGATGAATTGAGATTGAAGTTAAAAGAAAAAGAAATCAATATTCAAATTAGCTATTCAGATAAAGATGAAAATCGAAAAGAACAGCGAGAACAAGAGCAAAGACAAAAACAAAAATTAGCAAGTCCGAAACATGAAAAACAACATGCAAAAGAATTTGCGGGATTATTGGAGGAATAAAGTGTGCCAACAGTTGGATTAAATACAACGAGTACAAATCATATTCCGTTACAAGCAGGAGCACAAACAAAAAATGCATCTGTTACTGGTGCACAGTCGACAGCTCAACAAGCAAACGGAGTATCAGCAAGTACTCAAAAAACACCCGGTATTATGGATAAAGATGATTTCTTGAAACTTTTCTTAGCAAGTTTTCAACATCAAGACCCGTTTAATGCGATGGATATGAACCAAATGATGAACCAAACAGCACAGCTATCTCTTATGGAGCAAGTACAGAATATGACGAAAGCGGTAGATAAACTGCAATCAACGATGTATTCGACAGCTCTTGATGGAGGGATGAAGTTTTTAGGAAAGTACGTTAGAGGTGTAAGCAATAATGGAAAGCAAGTGACTGGTCAAGTAGAAACAGTTCGACTTGCTGAAAATAACGATGTGCAACTTATTGTTGATAATCAAGTTGTCTCACTTCGTTTCATAGAAAGGGTTTCTGATAAACCGATAACAGAAACTAATCCGGAAGATGAGAAGAAAGATGATATAGAAAAAAATGAAGAGGTTAAGCCAGATTAATAAAAGGAGTGTACAAAGGTTATGATTAAAGCGTTATATACAAGTATTACAGGGATGAATGCAGCACAAAATGCATTAAGTGTTACTTCAAATAATATTGCAAATGCACAAACAGTTGGATATAAAAAGCAAAAGGCTATTTTTGATGATTTGCTATATAATAATACGGTTGGTTCACGTGGTGATGGTGCCTATGCTGGTACGAATCCAAAGAGTATTGGTAACGGTGTAAAGTTCAGTGGGACATCTACAGATTTTAGTGATGGTTCTATTACTTTAACTAGTGATAAGATGGAGACAGCGATAGAAGGAAACGGTTTGTTTTTAGTTGGTGATCGTAACGGTGGAAATGTAGAGTATACGAGAAAAGGGTCTTTTAGTGTATCGAAAGATAGCTATGTTACAAATACAGGTGGACAGTATGTGCTAGGTTATGGTGTGAAAACAGGAACACAAGAAGTAGATTTTTCTTCACGACCAAGCCCAATTCATATTCCAATGGGATCAGCTGTTGGTGGGATTCAAACAGATAAAGCGACAATAGGCGGAAACCTTCCTAGAAACCAAAATGCATTATCTCACGAATTCACAGTTTTTGATGCGGAAGGGAACTCGTTAACGTTACGTGTAAATATTAAGCAAAAGACTACAAAAGAGACTGTAGATGGTAAAGAAGTTGAAAAGCCAGTGCCAGGCGAATATACATATACAGTTTCTGTAAGGAATGATTCTAAAAACGAAAAAGAATTTAAGCCTGTCGAAGGCATGACGGGCGAAAAAAATCTTAAATTTGATACATTAGGAAATTTAAAGGAGACAGATGAACCTGTACAAAAAGATCCAGTAACTGGTGAAATTACTAAAGGTGGATCCATTAAAATTCCTTTTGGCAATGGTCTAACACTTGATTTAAGCGGATTAACAAATTATCCGACAGGGAAAACTATTTCTACCACAGAAGTAACGGGGCGCCCAGCTGCAATTGCAAATGACTATTCTATTTCTGACGGTGGTTTCGTTATGATGAAATATTCAGATGGTAGTATGAAAGTTGTAGGACAACTAGCTGTAGCTACATTCCCGAATTCAGGTGGATTAATGAAAACAGGGAATGGAAATTACGTTGCGACACCATCAGCGGGTATTCCAGGAGTAGGTGTTGCTGGTGAGAATGGTGCAGGTAATGTACGAGGGTCAGCAAAAGAAAGTTCAAACGTAGATTTATCAGTAGAATTCGTTGACTTAATGTTATACCAACGCGGATTCCAAGGAAATGCGAAAGTAATTAAAGTATCAGATGAAGTATTAAATGAAGTTGTAAACTTAATTCGATAATATATAATAAAGAAAATTTGTAATGTAGTAGAAAGGGTTTTCTATTCGTATGACAAGACAAGAGCGAATTTTACAATTGCCTTTTTTCGAAAATAAACGTGAACTTGCTGAGCAAGTGTTAAAAATGGAACGAGAAGAGCATATATATTTACCTGATCAATTTGAAATTAAGCAAGTACCTCCATATTCATTTGGTGAAAAGCAATCAATTATTGGCCGTATTCATGAGTTTTATTTCGTAAGTGTTGGTAGCGAAGGAGAATGGAAGTATCAACTGTTTAAGGACGAGATGAAGTGCCGTGAGTTTTTTATTACACTATCAGGGATAACGGATCAGCAGATTGCATTTTGGTTCAATAACATCGAGTTGTTGAAAAGCTCTTAAAAAGATTTTAAAAGCCCTTTTTTAGGTTTTGAGAGAGGTTCTGGCGGAGTGTGGTAGCGGTTAGTGCCTAATAGATTCTCGACCGGTGTTTAAGACCAGAGATATGGAGAGTTGCTAGGGTAGTTGAAGAAGATGTAAGCGAAGTGTAGTTGCAAAAATGGATCTATGGAAGGTTACTGGGATGGTTAATCGTTTTATAGCAAACCAGTGCCTTTCGATAGTATGTGACGATAGATTTCTATAAAAGGAGAGGTGAGGAGGATGGCGCAGAATAAGTATCGCGTTACATTCATTTCGCCAAGTGAGGTTGAGCAGCGGACTGTTATGGCGGCGAGTAGTTTGCCGGATTTAATTCGTAAAGTAGAGATTATTATTGCAGATCCGAACGGTTATTTTGTGAATGATAAAAAAAATAATTGCTATTTTAAAGTGATTAAAGAAAATGTTACATTTATTCAATATGAGTTACTATTTTCGGATAAGGAAATTCATATTGAAAAATTAAAACATATAGCACCAGCTATATTGAAACAATTATTTAAAAAAATAAATGATCCAGAATTATATGCACTTGCGCTACTTGATGTTGATATAGCGACGAAAGAATATGTGCTAGAAGAAATGGATTCGGAGCTAAGAATAAGAGTAGAAACGGAGCTTTCGAAAAAGTGGGAAGCAATGCCGACAGAAATTGTAGGAGCACAAGAAGTGTTATTAGAGGCACTTGCTTCGTTTATACAAGATTAATTGTCTTTTTTAATAAATGAATCGTCCAACTATCTATATTTTTTATATAGATAGTTGACTTTTTCTCTTTTATAAAGCTTAATAATTAGATATACGGAATTAATGGAAGGGGAGCGACACCTTTATGTCACAAGCACAAAGTATTTTATTAGAAAGCGGAACAAATGAATTAGAGATTGTTACATATACTGTTGGTGAAAACCTATTTAGTATTAACGTAATGAAAGTACGTGAAATCATTAATCCATTCCCTGTTACAACTGTGCCAGAATCTCATCATGCAGTTGAAGGTGTTGTACAAGTACGTGGTGAAATTTTACCTGTTATTAACTTAGCGACAGCTCTTAATTTAAAATCGACAAAGCCACTTGATCAAACGAAATTTATTATCTCTGAATTAAACCAAATGAAAGTTATTTTCCGTGTTGATGAAGTGCATCGTATTCAACGTATTTCTTGGGAACAAATTGATGAACCAGCTTCATTGTCTATGGGACTAGAAGAAACGACATCTGGTATTGTAAAACTAGATGGGCAAATCATTTTGCTATTAGATTATGAAAAAATTGTATGTGAAATTAGTGGTACTGGTTATGACAATAAATCACTTGCAGGGTTAGAACAGAAAACAGATCGAGCTGAAAAGGTGATTTATATTGCAGAAGATTCAGCAATGCTTCGCCAAATATTAGAAGAAACATTATCATCAGCTGGATATACGAAAATGAATTTCTTCAGCAATGGTGCAGAAGCGTTAGCACAAATTGAAAAATTAGCGAAAGAGCAAGGGGAAAAAATGTTTGAACATATTCACTTGCTAATTACTGATATTGAAATGCCGAAAATGGACGGACATCATTTAACGAAAGTGGTTAAAGATAGTGAAGTAATGAATCGTTTACCGGTCATTATTTTCTCTTCATTAATTACAAATGAATTATTCCATAAAGGCGAAGCTGTAGGAGCAAATGCACAAGTAAGTAAGCCAGATATTCAAGAGTTAATTGGTTTAGTTGATAAGCTAGTGCTTTAAAAGCTTCTTTTTAGCTGGAATAGAGGAACTAGCCATGTGTGAAGCGGTCAGTGCTTAATAGAGCCCCATGCCATGTGAGACCAGAGATATGAAGTGGCTTTAGGTAAATGGGGGAAGTTGGGCATCAAGAGAGTTTGAGAGGAACTGGTGTACCATTTCATTTTATTTATCAAGTCGAGAGTAGAGTATCTAGCTATGTGTGGTGGCGGTCAGTGCCTAATAGAGCCCCATGCGATGTGAGACCAGAGATATGAAGTGGTTTTAGGTCAGTAGAAGAAAAGAGCCTTTAATTGAGGGTTTGAAGAACTGATATACAACTCTATTTTTTTAGTAGGGAGGAGGGAACTAGCCACGTGTAAGTAGTACTGGCTAGTTCCTTTTTTGCATTCTATACTCTGCTGTACAGGTAGAAAGATTAAATGTTTCTGGAGTGTTTGTAGCTGTATGAATAGTCTCTACTTCGAGATTTTCAATTCGTTTAATGAATAAATAGCGGGCTTGTTTATTTAAAAATATAAGAGAGCGTATGTTTGGAATATGCTAGTAAGGTTGCGTAGTAACGCAAACTTTTTCGGTGAAAATATATTCGGAATACCATATAATATAATTAATATGTAATTATACATATTAATTAAAAATAATTTTTCTATTTCTATACTTTCTATACATTTTTGTATGTTTAATATTTGACAGATAATTTCGAAATGTTATAATATGGATATGAAAAAATTGCTATTTTCTGAGAAGACATGGGAGTCAGATGAGAATTGTGAAAGGATGAGGGGGAGTGACACAGATTATGTATCACCACACAGCAATCAATGTATTAAGTCTTTTACAAAACATGTCAAATAATAAAATGAACGATATGCAACTAGAAGCGGAATTAAAAAAAATAGAAAAACAATTCCAAGTAAAATATGAAGAACTAGTTGATTTATATAATAGAATGGTATTATTTCAAATAGATATAGAAAAACATGGCGGGATGCGAGCATATGAAAAATCAGCGATTACATGGCTGAAGTCTGAACTAGAGTTACTGTATGAAGTGTATCAATTTTCCCAACGTCACGGTTTAAACATTATTAATATTTCAAAATACGTTAGTAAAAACGAAATAAATCTTTTTCCGAAAACAGAAAGTCAATTGCAAAATACGTATTACAAATTAAAAAAATGTGAAATACCGTTTGAAAATATTGAAAAACAAAAACCAGGACGAAAGCGAAAATATACGCCTGTAAAAGAACCAATTGTTGAAATGAAAAAAGAAAACAAACAAGAATTAAGAAATGAAGTTCCAAATACAGAGACCGAAAAAAATCTTGTAACAGTTATATCTGGTATTGTTGATAATTTTGAAACAATTAGCCAGTGTAGTGAAAGAAAAGAGTATGAACTACATCAGTTCATGGAAGGAATCTATAAGCTTTCTAGCATGGCTGCAGAGCGTTCAAAAGATGAAAAGAACGTACGTAGTCTCGAAGGCGAATTGCATGTATTACGGGCTGAAAATGAAAAGCTAAAGCGAGAAAAGGAAGAGCTTGTTCATGAAATAAAAGAAATGACGCATCATTTAATTCATTTCATTACGAGTTCTGATATCGATCAAATTCGCACATTGCCTTTCTTCGTAAAAGAATGTAAACAAGATTTGCATAAATTAGGGTTATATAACGCACAAGACGGTAAAATGAAAATTATGGTTGATCGTAGTGGACAGGTTATGACTGTAACACAGTAATAAAATTTGGGTACAAAATAAAAGGGAGATACATAGTTCATATGTATTTCCCTTTTGTTTTGTATGGAATCGTTTCAAAGAAGAAAGATAATTTTTTAAGATTGTAGTAACTTAGAAACCATTTGCGGTATTTGATTTGCTTGTGAAACCATACTAAGTGCAACTTCAGTTAACAATTTAAACTTTAAAAAATCGCTCATTTCCTGCGCCATATCCGCATCTTCAATTCGGGATGCAGCATCTGTTAGGGCCATACTTTGGCTATTTAAATTTTCAATATTAAACTGTAAACGATTCATCATAGAACCGAGATCAGCACGATGAAGTGATACATTTTGTAAAGCCTCTTCAATTTTACGAATCGCCGCTCTTGCTTCTTGTTCTGTTGAAATCTTGATGTCATGTTGTTGTGTAGGGGAAGGGGGAATATGTTTCGTTACATTTACTGTATGACCGATATCATCTAACGTAACAGGACGGTTTTGGCCGTCGAACACGGATAAATCATTAAACTCAGTCGTCTCGCCGATATAGCCAATTTGCTCTGTTAAAGACTGAAACTCTTTATTTAACGAATCACGGTTTTTATTTGAATTTGTACCATTTGCAGATTGAACAGCTAAATCACGCATACGCTGCAAAATATTCATCACAGTTTGAAGAGCAGCTTCTGCTGTACGTAGCATAGATATCGCATCCTCATTATTACGAATCGCTACACGCATACCACTCGCTCTCGCATGCATACGAGTCACAATCGCAATATTAGCGGGATTATCAGAAGCGTTATTTAACTTCTTACCAGTCGCCAAATGCTCCATCGCCACATTCATACGCTTCTCATTCTCATACAACGACTGCCTAGCATTCATACTCAAAACATTCGTACCAATACGCATAATAGACACTCCTTATAGATTGATATAGTCGGTAACTCTAAATCTAATAAACGGTTATGGAAGGATAAAGGGCTTATGCTTATTTGCTGTTTGTGTTTTAACATAAGAGGGGATCAAGATAAGCACTGACCGCTTCTATGCATTGCGGATGCTCTCTTCCATTAAAAAAGAAAGATTTTACAAATAATTCATTTATATAGAAAGAATAAACCTCTCCGCAAGCAGAGAGGTTTATTCATGAAACTAACTCAAATGGTTTATTGTAATAATTTAGAAACCATTTGTGGAGTTTGGTTTGCTTGAGAAAGCATGCTGATTCCAGCTTCGTTCAAGATTTTGAACTTAGTCATTTCAGACATTTCTTTTGCCATGTCAGCGTCTTCGATTTGAGAAGCAGCTGAAGCCATGCTAGATTGTTGGCTCTTCAGGTTGTTTACGTTAAAGTCAAGACGATTTAATGTAGCACCTAGAGTTGCACGGTTGTCAGCGACAGTTTTAAGGGCTTTATCAATTGCATCGATAGCACCAGATGCAAGAGGTTTCGTAATTTTTCCGTCAATCTCACCAACTACTGGACCATTAGCAAATGCAGTTTTAATTGCCATAGCACTATCGTAATCTTTCGCTTTATCGAAGGCAGTGATTTCCTGCTCAACCTTCTCAATAGCATCTTTAGACATTAAATGCTTAACTTTATCGAATTCCGTTTTGAAGTTATCAACAGCATCTTTTATTTCGGTTGGAGTAGACGCTTTAAGGCCTGATCCGTCGGTAGCATCAGCTTTTCTTAGTCCCTTAAAAGCATCTTGTGCTGCAGTAATATTTGATTTTACACCATCAATTTTTTCTTGTGTAACTTGAATTTTTCCATCTTCTTCGACTGTACCATTAATTGTTAATGTAGCGATTTTTAATGCTTCAGTTGATGTGTTAGATAATTTAATATCAATTTGTTTACTTGTATCTGCATTATCTAGTGTTTGAATAGCGATAGATTCTTTCTCACCATTTAATAATTTTTGATCATTGAACTCTGTGTTAGTTGCAATATAGTTAATTTGTTCTTTTAGTGCAGCGAATTCTTTGTCAAGTGCTGCTTGGTTTTTATCTGTATTCGTACCATTTGCAGATTGGTTAGCAAGGTCACGCATACGAAGTAAGATGTTAGATACTGAGTTCATTGCTGAGTCAGCTGTACGGATTAAAGACATACCGTCTTGTGTGTTGTTAGCTGCAACACCTAATCCGCTTTCACGTGCACGCATACGAGTTGCGATTGCAAGACCTGCTGCATCGTCAGAAGCGTTGTTGATACGTTTACCGCTTGATAAACGGTCCATAGCGTTGCTCATTTTAGCTTGGTTTTGGCGCATGTACTCTTGAGTACGCATGCTGTTAATGTTTGTATTAATTCTCATGTTAAGAAACCCCCATTTTTTTATATTGACTTTTCTGCAAATTGAAAAACGGTAATATGCGAAAAAATCAATTTCGAGATTTATTGTAATCCTTGCTACAACGGGTGTCAACTAAAAATTCGAATTAATAAATATAAAAAAATAACAGTTTAACAATATATTCATTTTTTTATTACATAATTATTAAAAGGATTATTGCAAACTTTAAAAAAAAACTCTAATATTAGATTATCTTTGTTTACCGAAAAGGTGATATTATGATAGTTGGAAATATAGTAAAAGAAGTGCTTGCATATAAGAAAGGACAAATTCAGCAAAAGCTAAGTAGTCCACAAGCATTCGTTAGTAGTCGCTTTCAAGAGAAGTTGCAGAGTGAACCTGCGAAGGAGACGAAGGGTACTACGCAGCCGGCAAAGGTAGAGGATATGAGTCAGCCGGTACAATCTACAAAAATAGAAACGGTTGTTAATAAACCGGAACAATCTATTCATAAAGTAGAGGAAGCGAGTAAGCCGGAAGAAAAGGCTGAAACGAAGAACGTAGATGAAGTGCAAGTCGCGCAAAAAGAGTTTGAACGACGTTTCCCAGAAACGAAAAATGAGGCTGTTGATACGTGGGGATTAACGAAGAAGTATAATATTCAAAAAATACGTTCTTCCAATGAAGGGAAGTATGAGGATATTATTGATCGGGTAAGTCGTACATATGGAATTCCGAAAACGTTAATTCAAAAAATGATTGAAGTAGAATCTGATTTTAATCCGAAAACGGTGTCACATGCAGGTGCGATGGGGCTTATGCAGCTTATGCCAGCGAATGTGAAAGAGATGGGTATAAAAAATCCATTTTCACCAGCTGAAAGTATTGAAGGCGGCGTGAAAGAGTTAAGCGGTTATTTGAAGAAAAATAATGGCGACCTCGTACTAGCGCTTGCATCTTATAATGCTGGCCCTGGTAATGTGAGAAAGTACGGAGGCGTACCACCATTTAAAGAAACGCAAGGATATATTAAAAAAATATTAAATATCGACGTTTCAAAATAAGAAGTTTCATATATAGAGAGAACATGAAATTTTCGTGAACATGATATGGGAGTTGGCTAGATTTGAAATTACAAGATGATATTCCGTTAACAATTTATTTTGAAATCGGAAATACGAAAAAGAAAATTGAAGATTTGCTTCATATTACGAAAGGTACATTGTATCGTCTTGAAAATTCAACGAAAAATACGGTGCGTCTTATGCTTGAGAATGAAGAGATTGGCACCGGAAAGATTTTGACGAAAAACGGGAAGATGTACGTTGAAATCGTTGAATTGAAAAGGTAGGGAAGGGGATTGTCATGAGTGGCGAAAAATTAAGCCAAGAGCAAATTGATGCCCTGCTGAAGGCGGTTAATGAAGGCGAGGAAATGCCAGCTTTCGCACAAGAAGCAGGAAAGCAAGAGAAATTTCAAGAGTATGATTTTAATAGACCGGAGAAGTTCGGTGTTGAGCATTTACGTAGCTTGCAAGCAATTGCTTCTACATTTGGTAAACAGACGTCACAGACGTTGTCAGCGCGTATGCGTATTCCGATTGAGTTAGAGCCTTCAACGGTTGAGCAAGTTCCGTTTACGAGTGAGTATGTGGAGAAAATGCCGAAAGATTATTATTTATATTGTGTTATTGATCTTGGCCTTCCAGAGCTTGGAGAAATTGTTATTGAGATTGATTTAGCGTTCGTTATTTACATTCATGAATGTTGGCTTGGCGGAGATAGTAAGCGTAACTTTACGATGCGCAGACCACTTACCGCATTTGAGTTTTTAACACTGGATAATATTTTTATGCTCCTTTGTAAAAATTTAGAGCAATCATTTGAAAGCGTTGTTGCGATTGAACCAAAATTTGTAACGACGGAGACAGATCCGAATGCATTAAAGATTACGACAGCGAGTGATATCATTTCATTACTAAACGTAAATATGAAAACGGATTTTTGGAATACGACAGTGCGCATCGGAATTCCGTTCTTATCTGTTGAAGAAATTATGGATAAGTTAACATCTGAAAATATTGTCGAACATTCTTCAGATAAACGTAAGAAGTATACGTCTGAAGTGGAAGTGAAAGTAAATCAAGTGTATAAACCAGTTCACGTTGCGATTGGTGAGCAGAAGATGACGATGGGTGAGATTGAACAAATTGAAGAAGGCGATATTATTCCGCTCCATACGAAAGTTTCGGATGAATTACTCGGTTATGTAGATGGAAAGCATAAATTTAATTGTTTTATTGGAAAAGATGGAACGCGTAAGGCGCTCTTATTTAAAAGTTTTGTAGAGTAGGAGGATCCATATGAAGCATGAAGTATCTCCTGTGTCATTAATGGGATTAGAAGATTTTGCAGGAAAGCGAAATGAAGCAAGTAAAGCACATATTGATACTGTTTCAGATATTTCGATTGAACTTGGTGTAAAGCTTGGAAAGGCATCTATTACGCTCGGTGATGTGAAGCAATTAAAAGTGGGCGATGTTCTTGAAGTAGAGAAAAACTTAGGACATAAAGTAGATGTATATTTAAGTAATATGAAAGTCGGCATTGGGGAAGCGATCGTAATGGACGAGAAGTTCGGTATTATCATTTCTGAAATTGAAGCTGACAAGAAGCAAGCTGCGCTTATGAAAGCGCAAAGTCAAATGCAAGATAAAGAGTAGAGGAGGAGTCATATGTCGTATATGACGACCTTATTTCAAGTCGTTTTACTGTTTGGTGCGCTCGGCTACGGTGCATATTATATGACGAAAAAGACGCGCAAACAGCAGTTTTTTAAACAAGGTGAAAATGGCCACATTCAAGTGAAAGACGGCGTGTATTTAAATCATCAAACGAGCGCCTTTTTATTTGAAGTAGATGGCAAGCAAGTGTTCACTGTTATTAGTAATAACGGTGTACAATCTGTGCAATTAACGGGAACAGGAAATCAGTTTCAACAAGCGCTAGAAGACGCGGTGAAGAGTGAAACGAAAAAAGTAGAGGATCCATCATGAGAATAAAGAAACAGTTATCATTATTAGCCGTTATTTTCGTATTTTCTATCGTTTTTTCAATTATTTTTGTAAATCCAGCGTATGCGGCCCAAAACGGTTTTATTAATTTCGAAAATGGAAAAGAGTTTACGAGTAATTCAAGTGTACAGTTATTTGCGCTCGTTACCCTTTTATCATTATCTTCATCTATCGTTCTATTATTTACACATTTTACTTATTTTATGATCGTTCTTGGGATTACACGTCAAGGACTTGGGGTAATGAATTTACCACCGAACCAAGTACTTGTTGGACTTGCCTTATTTTTATCCCTCTTTACGATGCAGCCTGTACTTGGACAACTGAAGAGCGATGTGTGGGATCCGATGACGAAAGAGAAAATAACAGTAAGTCAAGCTGCGGAAACGACAGCTCCGATTATGAAAGAGTATATGTCAAAGCATACGTATAAGCATGATTTAAAGATGATGTTGAAAGTGCGCGGAGAAGAGTTACCGAAAGATTTGAAAGATCTTTCCTTATTTACGCTCGTACCATCCTTTACGTTAACGCAAATCCAAAAGGGATTATTGACGGGGATGTTCATTTATTTAGCGTTTGTATTTATAGATTTGATTATTAGTACACTTTTAATGTACCTCGGGATGATGATGGTACCGCCGATGATTTTAAGTTTACCATTTAAAATACTCGTTTTCGTATATTTAGGTGGATATACAAAAATCGTCGACATTATGTTTAAAACGGTCGCCTGAAGCGTTTGATGCTATGTGATAGGAGTCATATAAATGAATACGTCACCAATTATAGATATTTTTCAAACCTTTTTTTATAAAGGGGTTATGATTTTAATGCCGGTTGCCGGCGTTAGTATGATTGTCGTTATTATCATCGCTGTCATTATGGCGATGATGCAAATTCAAGAGCAAACGCTGACGTTTTTACCGAAAATGGCGAGTATTGTACTCGTGATTATCATTTTAGGTCCGTGGATGTTTCAAGAGTTAACGACGCTTATTTTAGATTTATTTGATAAAATTCCATCGCTATTGCGTTCGTACTAAGATAGGTGGACTGAAATGAATATGGAATTATGGGCGGCGACGTTTTTTGCGTTTTGCCGCATTACTTCATTTTTATATTTTTTACCGTTTTTCTCAGGTCGATCCATTCCAGCGATGGCAAAGGTTACATTTGGACTTGCTCTTTCGATTACAGTGGCCGATCAAGTTGATGTCTCTCACATAAAGACAGTTTGGGACGTTGCAGCTTATGCAGGAACGCAAATTGTAATTGGATTATCACTTTCGAAAATTGTAGAAATGCTGTGGAACATTCCGAAAATGGCTGGGCATATTTTAGACTTTGATATCGGATTATCACAGGCAAGTTTGTTTGATGTGAATGCAGGTTCACAGTCTACTTTACTATCAACCATTTTTGATATATTTTTTCTCATTATTTTTATTTCACTTGGCGGCATTAATTATTTCGTTGCCACGATTTTAAAGTCGTTTCGATATACAGAGGCGATTTCAAAATTGCTGACGACTAGTTTTCTAGATAGTCTACTCGCAACGTTATTATTTGCGATCACATCAGCGGTTGAAATTGCTCTTCCGCTCATGGGAAGTTTGTTCATCATTAACTTTGTTTTAATTTTAATCGCAAAAAACGCTCCGCAATTAAACGTTTTTATGAATGCATACGTTATTAAAATTACATGTGGTATTTTGTTTATTGCGATGAGTGTACCGATGCTCGGTTATGTGTTTAAAAATATGACGGATGTATTGCTTGAGGAATATACGAAACTATTTAACTTTTTCTTAACGAAGTAGGGGGACGCGCATGGCAAAGGATAATAAAACAGAAAAGGCCACCCCGCAGAAGCGTAAGAAATCGCGTGAAGAAGGGAATATTGCCCGGAGTAAAGATTTAAATAATTTATTTTCCATTCTTGTATTAGCAGTTGTCGTTTACTTTTTCGGAGATTGGCTAGGGTTTGAGATTGCCAATTCTGTATCGGTGCTGTTTGATCAAATTGGAAGAAATACAGATTCGACCGAGTATTTTTATTTAATGGGGATTTTACTACTAAAAGTATCAGCTCCGATATTAATACTCGTATACGCTTTTCATTTATTCAATTATATGATTCAAGTTGGTTTCTTATTTTCTTCTAAAGTTATTAAGCCGAAAGCATCGCGTATTAACCCAAAAAACTATTTTACGAGACTGTTTAGTCGTAAAAGTTTAGTAGATATTTTGAAATCACTGTTTTATATGGGATTAATCGGTTACGTTGCTTACGTTCTCTTTAAAAAGAATTTAGAGAAAATCGTGAGTATGATTGGATTTAACTGGACTGCGTCACTTACTGAAATTATTAGGCAAATTAAATTTATCTTTTTAGCTATTTTAATTATATTAATCGTTCTTTCTATTATTGATTTTATTTATCAAAAATGGGAGTACGAACAAGATATTAAGATGAAAAAAGAAGAAGTAAAACAAGAGCATAAAGATAATGAAGGGGACCCGCAAGTAAAGGGAAAACGAAAAAACTTTATGCACGCCATATTGCAAGGAACAATTGCGAAGAAGATGGATGGCGCAACGTTTATTGTAAACAACCCGACTCATATTTCGGTCGTACTCAGGTACAATAAACACGTTGATGCAGCACCAATTGTCGTTGCAAAAGGGGAAGATGAGCTCGCATTATATATACGAACGCTTGCCCGTGAACAAGAAATACCAATGGTGGAAAACCGTCCGCTTGCTCGTTCTTTATATTATCAAGTCGAGGAAGATGAGACGATTCCAGAAGATTTATACGTAGCTGTAATTGAAGTTATGCGCTATTTAATTCAAACGAATGAACTTGAAGTATAATAGCGCGTTTGGAGGAGATCTCTTTGTTTAAGATAGATTCTGCAAGAACCTATTTTTCTATCTTTTTAGCAGCGTCATTCGTAGTGGCGCTCTTAATTCCACTTCCCCCATTTATACTTGATATCATTATCGTTTTTCTACTAAGTATGTCAGTGCTTATTTATATGCGAGCGACAAGTATTAACGAGTGGGATGAATTAAAGTCATTTCCGACAATGTTGTTATTAATCGGGATTTTCCGCGTATCGATTAACGTATCGACGACGCGAGCGATTTTGACAGACGGAAATGCTGGACATGTTATTGAAGAGTTCGGCCAGTTCGTAATTGGCGGGAACTTATTAATTGGTATCGTTATTTTTACAGTATTAATCATATTCCAGTTTATCGTTGCAAACGGTGCATCTCGTACAGCTGAAGTAGCAGCTCGTTTTACACTTGATTCTTTACCAGGGAAACAAATGTCTATCGATGCTGATTTAAATCAGCGTATTATTTCAGAAAAAGATGCACAGGCAAAACGAAAAAAATTAAATATGGAAACAGAGTTTTACGGAGCGATGGATGGTGCCGGGAAGTTCATTAAAGGGGACGTTATTTTCGGGATTGTCATTTTATTCGTAAACATTATTTTCGGCTTAATTGTCGGAATGATGCAGCAAGGAATGAGCTTTGCAGATGCGGCTCTTCACTATACACAGTTAACTGTCGGGGACGGAATCGTAAACCAAATTGGATCGCTTATGCTTGCGATTTCAACTGGTATTATCGTAACACGTGTATTTGACGGTTCACCGGATACAGTAACAGAAGGTATCTTTAAAGAGTTATTAGCGCATGAAGTCGTTGTATATGCGCTCGGTGGTTTATTTATCGCAATGGGTATTTTTACTCCGCTACCATTTCTACCATTTGCACTCGTTGGTGGAACAATTATCTTCTTAGGAATTCGTAATAAAAACCGAATTAAGAAAGAAAAAGAAGACGAGCTTCAAAAAGAAATAGAAATGATTCAAGGCGAAGATGAGCAACTGCAACAAGTGGAAGATTCATTTGGCGTATTTACAGATAAATATCCAATTATTGTAGAACTCGGCTTAGATTTAGCGGCACTTGTAAAGCAGAAAATTAACGGGGAAACAGCTCGTGATAAAGTTGTTCTTATGAGAAAATCGATTATTACCGACCTTGGTATTAACGTGCCGGGAATTAACTTTAAAGATAATACGAGTTTTAGACCACGCGGACGTTACATTATTCGTATTAAAGGTGCGAAGGCAGCTGAAGGTGTTTTGAAATCAGGTTACTTATTAGCACTGAAAACACCGAACGTAATGGCCGATTTAGATGCAGAACCAGCGAAAGATCCAATTTTTGGCGAGGATGGATATTGGATTTTAGAGCATATGGTACAAGATGCACAAATGAAAGGCTATCAAGTATTAGAACCACTTAGCATATTAATTACGCATTTAGATGTTGTCGTTAGACGTAATCTTCATGAGTTAATTCAGCGTCAACACGTAAAAGACTTAATTAACTCCCTTGAAAATGATAACGGCGTTTTATTAGAAGAGATTAAGAAGAAAGAAATCGACTTATCACTCGTTCAAAATGTTATTAAGCAATTGCTAAAAGAAGGTATTTCTATTCGTGATTTACCAACCATTATCGAAGGTATTATTGACGGAAAAGAAATTTATCAAAATCATGTTGACGGTGTAACGTCATTCGTCCGTGAATGTATTTCAAAAGTTATTTGTGAAAATGCGAAAAATCCTGACGGTAAAATATATGCGGCGCTCTTCTCAGATACAATTGAGTTAGACGCAGACGTTGTGAACAATTCTTATCAAGGTTATTTATTAAACTGGGATTTAGATTTAGAAACGCGGGTCGTTGAACAAGTACAACGCGTATTTAAACAAGCGAGGTTAATGGGAAGAGAACCAGTATTATTAACGCGTAGAAAAGATTTCAGGTTTGCGATTGTAAGACTCCTTGAGCGCTATCAAGTAGAAGCGCAAGTACTTTGTATTAGCGAATTAGCACCAGAAATTGTTGTAGATCAAATTGCCTATATTGAATAGTAGGGGGTGAAGTAATGGAAAGTACAGAAAAGAAAGAAGCGTTAATGCGAATAAAAGCAGCTTCGAAAAATGAATTGTATCGAAAGTTATTTGACCAATATGGTACAGATTATTATTACGTTGTAGATGAAAGTGTAAAGCGAAATATCCCGTTTTTTTGGAAAAAGAATTATGAAATGTTAGTTGCTTTTCCAGAGGATAAACAGGAAGAAGTGAACGAAGGCACAGCTCAATTTCATGAACAATTAATGGATGTTGTGAATGAACCTTCAGAACAAATTGTGAAGGCGAACGGAATTCAATCGGTACTGCACAATTTAGAAAACGTGACGACTCCTATGTCATACGCGGCGATGCAAACAGGAAATAGTGAAGAATGGGCAAGAAAGAAAGAGAAACTATTAAAGCTGTTTGAAAAAGGTATCGTCGTTGTGAAACAGACGGAAGAAACGAAAGTAACGAAACAAATTAAAAAGCAAAAATCTGTAAAAAAAGTCGTTCCGGTCAAAAAAGAAGAAGTTGTAAAAATAGAAAAGCAAGAATCTGTACCATTTATTATTCAAAAAGTAATTCGTATGCTAGAGCAAAACGATGTAGAACAATACTTCATTCATGCATATGCCGAAAAGTTAAAAGTGAAGTTTGAGAATGCGACGATGATTACAGAAGAAGAAGTGATCGAATATATTTTGGAAGATATGAGATCTCATTTCAATACGGAAAATGTATTTGAAAAAGAAGTACAAACAATTGCATTAATCGGTCCAACTGGTGTTGGAAAAACGACCACACTTGCGAAAATGGCATGGCAGTTTCACGGTAAGAAAAAAACGGTTGGTTTTATTACGACAGACCATTCACGTATTGGGACAGTTCAGCAACTGCAAGATTACGTAAAGACAATTGGATTTGAAGTCATCGCTGTACGTGATGAAGCTGCGATGACAAGAGCGCTTACGTATTTTAAAGAAGAAGCGCGCGTCGATTATATTTTAATTGATACAGCTGGGAAAAATTATCGTGCGTCAGAAACAGTGGAAGAAATGATTGAAACGATGGGACAAGTAGAGCCAGATTATATTTGTTTAACGTTATCAGCTTCGATGAAAAGTAAAGATATGATTGAAATCATTACGAACTTTAAAGATATTCATATTGATGGTATCGTATTTACGAAATTTGATGAAACAGCAAGTAGTGGTGAATTGTTGAAAATTCCAGCAGTATCATCAGCTCCCATTGTATTAATGACAGACGGACAAGACGTAAAGAAAAATATACATATCGCTACAGCGGAACATTTAGCAAAACAAATGTTACAAACATCATAGAAAAGAGGTGAAGGATAAGGCAACTGCCTTATTCAAACGAGTATGAACGGTCTTTATATAGGTTCTATGGGTATGATGAATTACATGCAGCGTATTAATGTTCATTCGAATAACGTTGCAAATGCTCAAACGACAGGATTTAAAGCAGAAAATATGACTTCTAAAGTATTTGATGTACAAGACACATATCGCCGCGGAGATGGGGCTGTAACAAATATCGGTTCGGTCGATTATGCTGTAGTACCAGCTGCGACGCATGTGAACTTAGTACAAGGAAATATACAAATGACAAATAGTGCTACAGATTTCCTTTTAGATGATGGAACTGCTGGCACAGCTTCGTTTTTCGTTACATCTAAAAATAATGAAACGTTTTTAACGAGAGACGGTAGTTTTACATTAAATAGTGATCGTTATCTTCAAACAACTTCAGGTGCTTTCGTAATGGGAGAGAATAATGAACGTATTCGTATTCCAGAAGGAGCAAAAGTAGCTGTACAAGCAGACGGTACGTTATATGATGCAGTGACGCAAAATAATATTGCTCGCTTGCAAACAAAAACAGTAGGTGCAGAAGCGAATAATCGTCTCGTACAAAGAGAGAACAAAAGCTTTACTCTAGCAGAAGGGAACATTGCTGATTTACCGAACGGAACAGGGACAGTAAAAAACCATATGCTAGAAAATTCAAATGTAGATATGACGAAAGAGATGGCTGATCTTATGACGGATCAAAAAATGATTCAAGCATCACAACGCGTTATGACTTCATTTGATAAAATTTATGAAAAAGAAGCGAATGAAATATTGAGATAGGAGATTCCCGTTAGTGGGAGTCTTTTTTATTTTTGGTTTAAATTTCAGAATTATCAATTGACTTTGCGGAGCTTCTTTTTTATATTAGTAGGTATAACTATAACTACTAAAGAGGTGAGAGTATGACAACGGCATTATATTTAGAAGATGCATACAAAACGAGTTGCGAAACAGAAGTGATAAAAGTAGAAGGGAATAAAGTATTTGTAAAAGAAACAGTTTTTTATCCAACTGGTGGGGGGCAGGAATGTGATACGGGTGTCATTGTACAAGATGGATCTGTATTTGAAGTTGAAAAAGTAAAAAAGGAGCAGGGAGAAATAGTTCACTATATAAAAGATGGAGCTCAAGTAAAATTAGGTCCTGTTAAATTAGAGATTAATTGGGAAAGACGTCATAATTTAATGCGCCATCATTCTTTACTGCATCTTATCGGAGCTGTCGTTTATGAAAAGTATGGAGCTCTCTGCACTGGAAATCAAATTTATCCTGACAAAGCACGTATCGATTTTAATGAGTTACAAGAGTTATCGAGCGTGGAAGTAGAAGGAATTGTTAAGGAAGTGAATAAACTTATTGAACAAAATAAAGAAATTTCTACTCGTTATATGAGCCGCGAAGAAGCAGAAAATGCTGTAGGAATGATTAAAACAGCAATAAACCTCCTGCCAACTACTATCCAAGAAATCCGTATTGTTACAATTGAAAATTTAGACGAACAAGCTTGTGGAGGCACACATGTGAAAAATACGAGTGAAATAGGAACACTTGTTATTGATAAAGTAAAAAGTAAAGGGAAGCAAAATCGTCGTTTTGAAGTTAGAGCGATTTAGATTGTGAGGGGTACTGATGGATGAAATTATAAAGGAATTACAAAAGTTAGGTTTTTCCCAGTACGAATGTAAAGCGTATATTGGCCTATTAAAACACTCCCCAGTAACTGGTTATGAAGTGAGTAAACAAACAGGGGTACCTCGTTCGATGATTTATGAGGTGCTCGGTAAATTAATGGATAAAGGAGCGGTGCATATCGTTCCGTCAGAACCTGTGAAATATGTACCAGTACCCGCTACCGAGTTAATGAATCGGATGCGAAAAGACTTTGAGAAGTCCTTTGAATTTTTAGACCAGAAATTAAATGGTTTAGAACAAGAGAGACAAATAGATGTAATTTCGCATATTCGCTCAAATGAACGTGTTTTAAAAGAAATATGCAATATAATTAATAGAGCAAAGGAAGAGTTATGGATTTCTGTATGGGAAGATCAAGTCCATGAAATTGAGCCATACATTCATCAAAAGGAAGAGGAAGGCGTACATATATTTTCAATCTTATTTGGCGCTCCAGAAACAAAAATAGGCGCGACGTTTCATCATAATTATATGACGCCCCACGTTGTTGAAAAGAGAATGGGTGGTCATTTAACTGTAATCGCGCGTGACGGGGAAGAAGTATTAATTGCGAACTTCTCAAATGATAGCACTTCATGGGCTGTTACAACGTATGATCCAGCTCTAGTTCTCGTTGCTACAGAGTATGTGCGGCACGATATTATGGTCGAAGAAATCACGAAGGAATTTGGAGCTGATAAGTTAGATACGTTATGGCGTGAAAATATAGATTTAGTTCATGTCGTAACAGGAAAACGAACTTTAGAAGGAATGGAGGATGATAAGGATGAGTAAAGCCGAGGCACATGTAGCTTTGCAAAGCGATGATACATTTCAGCAAGGAGTAAAAGATTGTTTACCAACTGTATTTGGTTATTTAAGCATCGGTATAGCAGCTGGTGTAATTGCAAAAACAGCAGGTTTCTCCATCATTGAAATTGCGTTTATGTCCACTTTAATTTATGCAGGTTCTGCCCAATTTATATTAGCTGGCATGTATGCAGCAGGTGCACCTGCTTCTGCAATTATTTTCACCGTATTTTTTGTTAATTTACGTCATTTATTAATGAGTGCAGCACTTGCACCTTATTTTACGAAAATTCCTCTATTCAAAAACTTAATCATCGGTTCGCAAATTACAGATGAAACTTTCGGCGTTGCAGTGCAGCACGCGGCGCAAAAAGGATATTTAGGTGAAAGATGGATGATCGGGCTTAACGTAACAGCGTATTTAAATTGGATCCTTGCTACTATTATTGGCGGGCTATTTGGTGAGTGGATACCAGACCCACATACGTACGGAATGGATTATGCATTACCAGCGATGTTTATCGGATTATTTGTACTTCAGCTCATAAGTAGTAAACCGAAACTGGCAATTCATCTTACTGTTGCAATTGTAGCGATTATAATTGCGTACGTTTCACACTTATTTATGCCAGATAGTATAGCGGTTATTATCGCAACATTACTAGCTGCGACGATTGGAGTGGTGATTGAAAAATGGAAATGAGACTAGACGTATTATTACTTTTATTAGCAGCAGGAGCTGTCACACTCGTGCCACGTATTTTACCTCTACTCGTATTTAGCAAACTACAAATTCCAGACTGGGGTTTAAAATGGTTAAATTACATACCAATCGCGATATTAGCAGCACTTTTAGCGCAAGTTTTATTTATGCATGAGACGATGCAGTGGGATTACCTTATCGCAGCAATTCCAACATTTCTTGTAGCAATATATACTCGTAGTTTATTAGGAACAGTATTAACGGGAGTGATTGTGATTATTTTGTTACGTTTCTTTTTCTAAAAAGGATTACGCTCATATAATAGCGAAAGGTGTAATAACATGAAAAATATAGGGGTGGTGTTATGATACTTTTAACGATAGGAGCAGTTTTGTTAACGTTGTTTATTTTCTTTATTATCGGCTTCATTACGTTTATGATGTTTGTTGATAAGGCGACACCTCAAATTTATTACTCACCTTGTGAATCAGTGACAGTGAAATCTAAAGGTAAAAATAGAAGGAAGAAAAGTTGAATGTTGGCTTTTCTTCCTTTTTCTATTACATCCCCGAAAGAACTAACAACAATAACCCAAATAAAAAACTAATAAAGGAAAGAAAACCGATACAGATGGAGAACACACGATTATTTCTCCATTCGCACCAGAAAGTGATAAAACCTAATATACAAAGGAAAAACCAAATGGGCAGAAATAGGAACTCACTAATTTTTTCGGGCAGTAACGCATAAAAAGTTGATAAATATAAAATCCAATTTGTAAAAAATAAAATGCAAACGATAATAGATTGTAAGTAGGGGCGTTTGGAAAACGCTCCCTTTTTTACGGTTACTAAAATAATAGTTAGCACTGAGAAAAAGGCAATGAATATGAAAATAAGTAAGAGTAATGTAAGTGTCATTTAGATCTCCTTTATAAGAAGGTTCTTGCAAGAAATGAATCTATTATATTGTATGCCTGCTTAGTAGAGTTCTCGTTATATTTTTCAGTGTACGGATTTAGAAAGCCATGTTCACCGTGTAGTTGATGTATTTCTAATAAAGGATTATTTTGGTGCTGTAATGTTTGGATTAAAGAGGATACTGAAAAACTAGCTTCTTTTTCAGGGAAAATAAGTAAGGTAGCACAAGTTGGTTTCATATGAACATAGTCGCGTATACGAGAACCGTAACATCCGATAATAAAATCTATTTTCGGATTGTTACTACATAGCCATGAGATGGTAGCTCCAACGCTAAAGCCGATAAGTCCAATATGTGTATAATTACTTGAAAGAGTATTGATGAATTCTTCAATTTTGTATTTCCCATCATCAAATCCAATATGATTTACAAAATGTTCATACGCTTTTTCTTCATCACTATAATGAAATGCGTGTTCTGATTGTAGAAGATTAGGACATAATACATCTATATGAGATGAAGTGAAGTGGTGGGTAACGTGATGCATATGGTCGTTCACACCATATATTTCATGAACAATAACGAGAGCTAATTTTTTTTTCATAGTTATAAAGTACCTCTATGAAACTTAAATTCTTTCTCAACAAGGCAGATGCGCAGGTGGAAGTTTTCGTACCATTGCTCGCGGCCTCTTTTCTTCGCTTCTTTATGTAAGGCGTTCTGTTTCCAATTTTCAATTGCCTCAAGTGATTCCCAATAAGAAATTGTGATTCCAAGTCCTGAATGATCTCGCGCACTTTCTACACCTAGAAATCCAGGTTGTTGCTTTGCAAGTTCCTCCATTTTGTCGGCAACATCACTATAATCTGTTGTATTATTTGATAAATTAGAAGTGAATATAACTGCATAATAAGACTTGTTTTTTTCTAAATTAGATGCCATTATTTTTCCCCCTTAATGTATAGTGTGAATAATTAATCCATAGTTTGTATTTTAGCAGGTCACAAAAAGAAAAGAAGTGGAAAATTATTATTTTTTCGACTTCTATAAAATAGAAGAAATTTATACTAAGTAATCTAAAGGAAGAAAAATGCCACTTCAAAATCGAAGTGGCATTTTTTATATTTCCTCTAAGCTATTAACAGGAACAGTTAATTCGCGTTTTGGATTTGTTACTTCATATATGCGGGCGGTTTCGTTGCTTTCATCGACGTGTTGAATCATAACAGGCATGCCTTGAAAACTGACATTGGCTTCTTCAGATGACTCGGAAAGCTCTTTTGCGCGTTGTATATTCATTTATATTCCTCCCATCATTATTATCTTTGCTAAAAAGGAGGAATAATATACCATTTCGAGACATTCTTAAAGTTTTTGTATTATTTGTAATGTTTCTTTAATAAACGAAGAGAAGATAGAATCAGGATAGCTATCTATCGCTTGAACTGCTTCTTTTGCTTCTTTCAAGGCAGATTTTTTATCTTGAAGTTCTATATAGCAAAGGGCACGATAAGATCCAGCTGTTAATAACCAAGATTGATCAAGTGGATGACTCATATAATCCGGTATGATAGCACGATCTAATACTTCTAAAGCTTCCTCGTAATGTTTTAAACCATACAAAGATTTTCCTTTTTCAAGATAATACAATCCATCGTCTTGAAAAATCGGTACATCTTTTAGTTTTTCTCGGAATTGCTCTAAATGTGCTAATGCGATTGTATATTCATTCGTAACGGTATTGTAGTAATAAGCTTTTAATATATCTATATTTGCAGCGGATAAAGTATCTTCTGTAAAAATGGCAAATTGCTCAGATTTTTTTATGTAATATAAATATCTTTCTTTATCAGTTGTAATGATCTTTTGATAAGATAAAATACGGTAAAATTCATCTGTTTTATAATACACTTGATGTTTTTTTGAAAATGCAAGTGCATCTAAAATGACTTTTTCACATTTTTCATAATTACCATATGCGAGTAAAATAATTGCTTCTTTTAAATATAATTGTATATGTGTAATAAGATCCATTTCTAAATTCTTCATTTTATATTCATCGCGAATTCTGGTAATCAACTGTAAACATTCTTTATATTTTTTCCGTTTGTAGAGCATATAGTAAAACAGTAGTTTCGTTTCAGTACTTTCGCGATACAAAGTATATTTTTCAAATATAGAAACAGCTGTTTCAACGTAATATTCAATATTGTAATCGTTCATAATAGCCGCTCCAGTTATGAACTGTTTATATAAACGTGCTGTATTTAAAGTAAGAGGTAGTTCTTTTTGAACGATAGGTAGTAAAGTCTCATATACTTCATCGCATTTATTTGCTTTTATTAATGGCTCCATTTTTTGAATGAGTGCTACAATTTCTACATCATCTTCTTCTAATAAAAAACTCGTTTCACATTCAAGTTTTTCTGCAATATATTGTAATGTTTTCATGGAAGGTGTAGCTTTTCCATTTTCAATTTGACTAAGCATACTTTTTGTCAGTTCCGAACCTGCCAGTGCTGTTTGCGTAAGTTTTTTTTCTTTTCGCAATGCTTTAATTTTTTCTCCGAGAGTTGCCATATTATTGCTCCTTTATATTTAAAAAGTTAAATTGTATTTAACTTTTTGTTGTAGAAATTGGAAAGTTAATTATATAATAAGTTTAACACAATTTAACTTTTAAGGGGAGAGTGTCATAATGGAGGATGTAAGTATAGGTCAAACTGATTCAAGAATGAAGATTGCAACGAGAAATATCATTTTAATGATGATTGGAAAAATGACGTCTTTATTAGGTGCAGGTATTTATACGTTCGCAATGGGTTTATACGTATTAAAGACAACTGGTTCAGGGATGGGGTTTGCTACTACGCTCGTTTGCGGATCACTTCCAAGGATGATCTGTGGTCCGATTGCAGGTGCGGTAGCTGACCGTGTGAATCGAAAGTGGCTTGTCATTGGCACTGACTTATTAAGTAGCTTAACGATGCTTATTATGTTTATTCTTGCTACTATATTTGGACCGTCACTTCTTTTTATTTATGTTTCAGCAGCATTACTATCAATTTGTGCAAGTTTTTATTCTGTAGCATTAACTTCGTCTATTCCGAGTTTAGTAAATGAGGAACGTATTCAAAAAGCGAGTGCTTTAAATCAAACGGCAGCTTCTTTATCAAATATTTTAGGGCCGATTATTGGCGGAGTTGTATTTGGTTTCTTTTCAATTAAGTCGTTCTTTTTGTTAAATAGTATTACATTCTTTTTAGCGGTTATTTTGCAATTATTTATTGTATTTGATTTATATAAAAAAGAAATGGCTGAGAGTAAAGAGCATTTCTTGACGAGTATAAAAGAAGGTTTTTCATATGTAAAACGACAACATGAAATATATGGTTTAATGAAAATAGCATTGTGGGTAAACTTTTTTGCTTGTGGGCTAACCGTTGCACTGCCATACATTATCGTCCATACATTGCATTTATCTTCAAAGCAACTCGGTACTGTAGAGGGAATGTTAGCAGTCGGGATGCTAATGGGGGCGATTGCTTTATCTGTGCGTAAAGAAGTGAATAATCCGTTTCGTTCTATTTATACTGGACTGTTTTTGTTTGCGGGTTTGAGTTTATGTACAGTCTTCCCGTTGTTAGTTACCATTCCAAAAGTGGCAAGTTTTGTTTACTATATTGCTTTTATGATGTTAACTGGTATAGCAATTATGATTGTAAACATTCCGATGCAAGTACATATGCAAAAAACGACAGATCCGAGCTACTTAGGGCGTGTGTTTGGCCTGCTTGAAACAATTGCGACTGCAATCGCACCACTCGGTATGATTGTATATGGATTATTATTAGATATGTTGCCAACTAGCATTGTGATGATGACAATAGGTGGAGGTTTATTGTTAGTTGTATTAGTTGGAGTAAAGCAACATATGGCGAAAAAACAAGTAGATGTGTCGGCTTAAAAATAATAAAAATTTGACGTCTCATTATAAAAATGACCAAATTAGTATTTTAGTTTTTGAAACTCTTTTTCATGTATGTTACAGTATAGTGAGCAGGCAAAGAAAAGGAGACAACAGCATGAAAAAATTAAGTTTTGTTATGCTTTTTCTATTAGTCGTAATGGCTGGATGTAGCAATTATGACACATATATTGAAACAGGTATGCAATCATTGAAAGATGAAAAATATAGTGATGCAACGATGTGGTTTGAAAAAGCAGAAAAAGAGAAATCAGGAAATGAAGCGAAATCATATAAAGAAATGGCCGAGAAAATGGATCACGGAGCAACGGCATTAAAAGACGGTAAGTATTTAGAAGCGAAAGACATTGCAAATGAAGTGTTACAAATGAAAAAAGACGATGCACTTGAAAAAGCTGTAACATCAAATGCAGAGAATATGCTTCAAAAAGCAATAGATGTAGAAAAGAAAGTAAATGAAAGAGTAGCAAAGCGGAGAAAAGTAGAAGAAGAAGGAATTGATAAACTCATTAAAGCTGTAGATAGTATAGATGATGTGAAAGAAAAAGAGAAAAAAATTTCAGAAGCATTAGATAAGGCTGAAGAGGCGCAAGCAAAAATTGAAGCGAAGAAAAATAAATAGAGTTATAGTTTAAAAGGCTGTCGTGTATAACGACAGCCTTTTAATTTTTTGCTGCATAAGAAATGATGCTATGTAGTAAAAAGGAAATAATTTTAGAATTCCATCTGTCCTCATGGTGAATTGTATAAATGTTACGTTGAAATGCAAATCCAGGGATGGGTATGTAGCGTAGTTCATTTCGTTGTACTTCTTGTTCAATAGCAAGTTTAGAAATAAAAGCGACGCCATTACCGTATTTTAAAATTTGTTTCATCGTTTCTAATGAATCTAATTCAATTTCAGATTGGAATGTAATGTTATGAGCTAACATCCATTTGGTAAGTAAATCTCTCGTTGTAGATGGATTACGATGCAATAATATACGTTCTTTTTCGATATCTTGTAGTGATACACTTTCTTTTTTTGAAAAATGATGTTCTTTGGAAAAAGCGAGAACAAGTGTATCAGGCATTACATGCGTCTGTTTTAAAAGTGATTCATCAAACGGTGCCGCAGAAATTACGCCGAGATCAATTTCATGATTTTGTAGCATCGTTCGAATTTCAGGAGCTGTTTTGACCAGTAGCGTTATTTTTATATTAGGAAATTCGCATTGAAATTGGTGAACAACTTCTGGCAAGAGATAAGTAGCTGGTACATAACTAGCACCAATTGTTATAGCGCCTTTATTAAAATCTTTAAACTCTTGCGTAACCCGCCTAGCTTCTTTCATAAGTGCATCTATTTTACAAGCATAGTGATGCAGTGCTTCTCCAGCCTCTGTTAAGAAATATCTTCCTGAACGTGATTCAAATAAAGGAACACCGAGTTCCTCTTCTAAGCTTTTTATATGAAATGTAATAGTAGGTTGTTTAACACCAAGTTTCTCTGCAACAATCGTAAGTTTTTTATATTTCTTAATAAGCACTACAATTTCTAATTTTAAGAGATTCATTATGAGTTGCCGCCTTTTTTATTTTAACTATAGAAAAAATCTATAGAAATAAATAGTTTATTAGAGGTTTTTTAATTTAATCTTTACAGTACATTAACATTCAGTATAAATCTTCCATATAGAATGAAAGCAGGTTAAGAGTGAGGGGAGAGAGGTGAAACGATGGAAATTAAAATTAGTGGATTAGAAAAGAAGTTTGGAAAGACGCAGGCGTTAAAGCCATTACAAATTGTGATGAAACAAGGCGAATTCACCACACTTTTAGGACCTTCTGGATGCGGGAAAACGACTTTACTTAGAATGATTGCAGGACTGGAAGAACCAGATAAAGGTGAAATATATTTTGGAGATACGTGCATGTACTCTTCTACTAAAAAAATAAAAACATCTCCTCATGAACGTAATATCGGTATGGTATTTCAAGATTTTGCTTTATGGCCGCATATGACTGTATTTGAAAATGTTGCATTTGGTTTAAGAGCTACAAAGCAAACGAATCAATTACGAGAAAAAGTAGAAGATGCAATAAAGCGAGTTCGCCTGCAAGGAATGGAGAAAAGATATCCGCATGAACTTTCTGGTGGACAGCAACAACGTGTCGCATTTGCGAGAGCGATTGTAACAAAACCACATTTTATTTTGTTCGATGAACCGCTCAGTGCACTCGATGCAATTTTGCGAGAAGAAATGCGGTTAGAGCTTATGGATATCGTTCATTCCATTGGTTTAACGGCATTGTATGTAACGCACGATCAAACAGAAGCTATGTCAATGTCAGACCAAATTATTGTCATGAAACAAGGAGAAGTATTACAAAAAGGAACACCAGAAGATATTTATGTGAAGCCATCTCATGAATTTGTTGCAAAATTTGTTGGTAAGGCAAATTGGCTTGTAGAGGGGAAACAAATGGTTCGTCCAGAGCATGTAAGCTGGACAAAAAATGAAGTGAGTGAAATGTATACAGGTGAAGTCCAGCACGTTACATATGTAGGAGAGCGTTATGAAGTGAAAGTAAACATGGGGACACTCGGAATATGGACAGCTTATCACAATAGTAAACCAAGCATTGGGAAACCAGTAGCGTTATATGTACCGAAAAAATGTATTCATCATATAGGGGGAGAATCGTATGAAGAAATTCAGTTCGCTTAAGTCTTTATTTGTATGTACTTTACTATTTTCTACTGTAGTAACAGGGTGTAGTTCAAAGACAGGTAATGCAGATGCAAAAAGTAAAACTACGAATGAAAAGAAAATTGTTGTATATAGTGCTGGGCCAAAAGGATTAGCAGAAAAAATTCAAAAGGACTTTGAAAAGAAAACGGGTATAAAAGTGGAAATGTTTCAAGGGACAACTGGAAAAATTTTAGCGAGAATGGAAGCTGAAAAGAAAAAACCAGTCGTTGACGTAGTCGTACTTGCTTCTTTACCAGCGATGGAAGGATTAAAAAAGGATGGTCAAACGTTAGCTTATAAAGAAGCGAAACAAGCTGATAAGCTTCGTTCTGAATGGTCGGACGATAAAGGACATTATTTCGGGTATAGTGCTTCCGCATTAGGAATTGTGTATAACACAAAAAATGTGAAGACAGCGCCTGAAGATTGGAGCGATATAACAAAAGGAGAATGGAAAGGAAAAGTCAATCTTCCAGATCCAGCACTTTCAGGTTCAGCTTTGGACTTTGTAACAGGATACGTGAAAAAGAATGGAAAAGATGGATGGAATTTATTTGAACAACTTAAGAAAAATGAAGTTACAGTAGCAGGGGCAAACCAAGAAGCATTAGATCCAGTTGTAACAGGTGCAAAAGATATGGTCATTGCGGGTGTTGATTATATGACGTACAGTGCAAAAGCAAAGGGTGAACCGGTTGATATTGTTTATCCAAAAAGCGGAACAGTCATTAGCCCACGCGCAGCAGGCATTATGAAAGATAGTAAAAATGTAGAAGGTGCAAAAAAGTTTATTGATTATTTATTATCAGATGATGTACAAAAACAAATTTCTAAAGCATATTTATTGCCTGGTAGAACAGATATAAAAGCTGAAAATAGACCAAATGTGGAAGAGATTCCAGTATTAAATATTGATTGGAAAACAGTTGAGAAAGAACAAGATGAAATAGGAAAACAATTTAAGAAAGTATTTCAATAAGATGGTGATTACATGGTAAATCGATTCGGATCAGTAAGGCAAGTTGGGATGACGGTAGCGTTGTTACTTGTGGCGATGTTAATCGTCATTCCGCTTTTTCTCATTTTACTTTCTAGTGTATATGAAAATAGTAGTTGGAATTTTTTAAAGCCGTTTGAAGTGATGCAGAGTGGTGGATTAGCTGGAATTTTTCTAAATTCGATGCTTCTAGGTGTACTCGTAGTAATAGGAGCAACCATCTTTGCATTTCCACTGGCTTTCATTATGAGCAAAACAGATGTAGGAAAGCATAGTAAGTTAGATATTGTTTTTATGATTCCATTTATGACTCCGCCGTATATTGGATCGATGGGCTGGATTTTGTTCATGCAACCGAACGGCTATTTCGAACAGTTTTTTCCGATGCTAAAGACGATTTCATCTTCGTTTTTTAGCTTAGGAGGTATGGTTTTAATTATGAGTCTGCATTTATTCCCATTTCTATACTTCATGTTGAAAAACACGTTACTTCAAATTGGGAGTAGTAAAGAAGAAGCGGCAGCAGTTCATGGTGGAAGCTTTTTCTATCGTTTAAGAAAAATAATATTGCCATTATTAGTATCAAGTTATGTAATGGGTGCTTTACTCATTTTCGTAAAGACGATTGCTGAATTTGGAACACCAGCTACATTCGGGCGGAGAATCGGATTTCACGTGTTAACTTCAGAAATTCATAAATTTATTTCAAGTTGGCCGATTGATTTTAGTAGTGCAACAGCATTATCTTCTTTATTACTTAGCGCATGTATGCTCATTTGGTATATGCAAAATGTATTGAATCGAAAGTATTCATATGCAATGGTAAATGGAAAAGGTGTGAAATCTAAAAGATATACTTTGTCTATATATGTGCGCGTTGTAGCATGGGTTTATGTAATTGGTTTATTAATTGTATCAATTGGAATCCCATACTTTTCTATACTTGTTGCTTCTTTGTCAAAATTAAGAGGCGGCGGTTTACATGTAAATAACTTTACAACGAGCCATTATGAAGCATTGTTTACAATGGGCTCCCCAGGATTAGAAGCTTTATGGAACAGTTTTCTCTTTTCACTCGTAACAGCGATTATTGCTGTAATGATTGGAGTGTTTTTGGCGCTTATGATCCGAAAGGGGGAAAAGTCCTCTGAAAAATGGCTTGATATGTGCGGTATGTTACCAAATATGGTACCTGGAATAGTAATGGTTGTAGGGCTTATTTTATTTTGGAATTCACCATATATGCCTCTGTCCATTTACAATACACCCGTCATGGTTATCGTAACGTACGTTGTTCTTTTTTTACCTTACACAGTGCAGTATGTAAAAGCATCATTCGGACAAATTGATGATTCTCTTGTACAGGCCGGAAATATTTTTTCTGGAAATTATATTTATATTTTTAGAAAAATAATATTACCTCTTATTATCCCGGGCATTCTTGCTGGATGGGCGATGACATTTACGATTTCAATAAGAGAGTTAGTAGCATCGCTTCTCGTACTACCTCCATCAGTAGAAACGTCAGCAACATTTATTTTTGCTCAATTTGAACAAGGGGAAGTATCTATTGGAATGGCAATGGCTGTCGTTTCGGTAGGACTTACAACAATATGTTTATTACTTCTGCAACATATGGAGCAAAAACGAAAAGGGGTAGCATGATGAGGATGGAAGTATGGGGAGGAGCGGGAGAATATGGTCGTTCCTGCTACTTCGTAAAAAATAAAGAGACGAAAATATTATTTGATTGTGGTATTAATCGATCATATGAGGATAGTTATCCAAAAATAGAGAGGGAAGCTGTACCGTTATTAGATGCAGTCTTCTTATCACATATTCATGAAGATCATACGATGGGTTTACCTTTATTAGCGAAGTATGGATATAAGAAAAAAATTTGGACAACTCGTTATACGAAGGAGCAACTTCCAGCTTATTATGAAAAATGGAGAAACTATAATGTGACGCGAGGATGGAATTTACCGTATAACGAACAAAATGTTAAAGGGTTAAATTACGTTTGTATTGATGAGATTAGTAATCCGAATGAATGGATACAGATTACTCCCACAATGCGGTTTCAATGGGGGTATAGCGGACATGTATTAGGGGCTGTTTGGTTTTTAGTGGATATGAGTCATACATATGTATTTTATTCTGGCGATTATTCAGCAGAGTCTAATATACTACGAGCTAATTTACCTGAGAAATTGCGTGGCGATATAAAAGTTGCAATTGTAGATGCTGCGTATCATACTGATGATGTTTCGCAACATGAACGAGTAAACGAACTATGTGCAGAAATTGAACGAGTTGCGGGGAAGAAAGGAATAACATTACTACCATTGCCACCGCTCGGTAGGGCACAAGATATCGTATTGTATTTATATAAAAAATATAAAGAACTTCCCATTATAGTAGACAAAGAAATTTTGGATGGATTCCAAGAGATGATCGTATATAAAGATTGGATCAAAAATAATGAAGAACTTGAAGAGCTAATGGAGAGTTTAAAAAGAAATATAATAGTTATGGATCATGACAGCGGTACGCAACTTAGTTATGGAATAGTTGTAATGAGTGATGCGAATATGCAAACGAAGCGAGCGCAGTTATATTATGAACAAATGCGGCATGAAGAACGAAATTCTATTATCTTTACTGGACATATTGCTAAAGGGAGTTTTGCAGAAAAAGTTTTGAAAGAACGTGTAAGTAAAGAATGTAGGGTGAAGCGAGTTCCGTATAAAGTTCACCAAAGTATAAGAGATGTGAAAGAGATGTTAAATACGTTATCACCAGAACATACGGTGTTAGTACACGCATTGAAAGAGGATACGGATCGATTACAGAAAAAGCTTAGCATAGCAGGATATGATAATGTGTATTCACTTGCAATGGAATGTATAGAAGTAATTTAAAATGTAAAGGAGATTGGTATATGAAAAAGGTATTTGTATTTGTAAGCATTTTCTTTTGTTGTTTCCTTTATAACGTTAAGGAAGGATTTGCTGCAAGTCCGATGAAACCTAGTTTTGAAGTCAAATTATTATTAAAGCCAGAACAAGTACTAGGTTCTAACGACGAGGTGAAGCAAGAGGTACTTGAACGTTTCCAGGCTGGTACAAATTATGAAAGAATACAAGTACAGTTTTTAGATACGGCAAATAAAAATTTAAGTAATGAAGGCTGGTTTACCAGAATTCGAAAGAAAGAATTTAGTAAAGACTTTGAGCTAACATATAAAAAAAGATATCCGATTCAAAACGGTGTAATTCAAGATGCACTAGAAGTAGCTAAAAAAGATGGATTTGACAGTGAAACTGATAATTATGAGGCGGAAATAGACTGGGGATTTGAAAAGAAAACATTAAGTATTTCAAATAAGAAAAGTTATAGCGCTAAAGGATATGGAGTACTTGATTTACCAAACGAACAAGCTGCTCAAAACATGTTAATAGAAAAGTTACCAGGGAAAATGAACAAATGGCTGTATACGAATTGGGGAGAAGAGATGTTAAGGGATTCCTGTATTTACGGTCCTGTATTAATGAAACGATATACAGGAGAGTTTGAAAACATAAAAGCAAATATTGAAATTTGGCCATTAAGTAATACTGGGAAAGTAGAAGACGACTTCGTAATAGAAGTGTCGTTTAAAACAAATGAGGAAAGTATTGCAAAAGAACAAAGAGAATTATTAATGAAGAGTTTAGAACAAAAAGGATGGCTGTTACCGAAAGATAGTTTGAAGACAGAGCTTATTTTTCAGTAAATAGTAAAAAGGAATCCATATGCCATGGATTCCTTTTTATATATGAGTATTACGCTAAATCAGCTGACACGAACATATCACTATTTTGAAGGTTTTTAGAACGTAAACTATAAGCAACCACTTTCTTTTTATGCTGCTTTACAACATCGACATGCTCTTCATGACTATAAATATAAAATGTAAAATCTTTTTTGCCACGTTTTGCATGAATAATTAAAGGAGTACCCTCATTGTGTGGCGGTGCATAATAGCGATCTAAAAATAAACCTTCGTTAAAATCATGAATAATTTTGGATTTCTTTTCGCCCTCTACGTTATTTCCGTGAATTGTAATAGTCACATTCTCTTCTTCAAGCTGTGGATGTGTTTCGTACTTGCTAATAATGGATTCAATAACAGTGTTAGGAAGGCTAGAAACGATAATTTTAAATGCCCCAAATACAACTAACATTACAATAAACCAAGTCGTCATAGTATATCATCCCCTTTATTCTATTTAATAATATAACTCATATGGTAATAGTACATATGGTGAAGTTTTGTATAATTTGTGAAAAATATGCTATTTTTATGAACGAAATGTTAGAAAAATCAATTTTGTTACAAAAAGTTGAAATCGAAGTATTTTAAAAGAAAAAGGTTTATAATAAAAATATAACTAATAACCACATTACTAATTATAAGGAAGTGTAACTATGAGTACTGTAGCAATCGTATATGGTATTATTCTTTCCACAATTATTGTTTTGTTTTTTGTTGGGGTTTCACGTTATATTCATAAATGGAAAGAAGGCGTTGCGAAATTAAATCACATTGAAGAAGAACTTAGTGATTTAATGTTACATCATGGTAAATAAAAAGATTATTTTTAGTTAAATAATGTGAAGAATATCACAAAACATGCTCTCCTTATGAAGGCATGTTTTTTTGTTATATCAATGCTTAGGCACATTTATACATTTTTTCCATACGATACAGTGTGAAAGTCGAAATGTTCGGAGTGGAAAAGAGGGATAAAATGAGTAGTTCCGGTTATGTTCCAGATAACAAAAATTTAAAGAAAAGTTCAGGAACTCCAAATCTTTTCTTTGATTCGAGAAAAAACATCTTTTTTAAAAGAGATGAGAAAAACGTTGCATATGAAGTTACGTCAACGCAGTTACCAGCGATGATAGGAGGAGCGTTTGTTGATTTGTTTATGACAAAAGGGCATATGCGAGAACCGCATTGGCATCCGAATGCGTGGGAGTTGGATGTTGTTGTATCAGGAGAAGCAGTTACATCCATTTTAAATCCCGAAACGAATCAATTGCAAAATTATCATGTAAAAGCGGGGCAAACTGTATTTATTCCAATGGGATGGTGGCATTGGATCACAGCGGTAACAGAAGAAGTACAATTGCATTTGTTCTTCAATAACGATCAGTTTGAAACAGCAGAAGGGTCAGACATACTTAGATTAACACCACCAGAAGTATTTCAAGCTGCATATGGTGTAAGTGCAGAAAAATTAGAGAAGGACCTTTCGCCAATTAAAGAATCAGTTGTAATTGGTCCACCTAAACCCAATCGGCTAAAAGATGTTAAAGAAAGTGACGATTCAAATATAGTCGTTACGTTAAATGGACAAATAACATCATGTGAAATAGAGTAACTCTTTCTTTTTTTAGGAAGAGTTACTCTATTTTGTATAATTTTGTAATCAGGTTCGTTATAATTATAATATAGAAGGGAATGTATGAGAGGGGGCATATTGTGAACATATTAAAGATTGTAGGAATTGTTGCAGGGGTCATTATAGTAGCCGTTATAGCTTTCTTTGTCATTATGAAGTACTATTTGTCAAAAGAAGATCCAAATTACGTATTAAAGTACATAAAAGAACATAAAGGTGATAAAACATGTTCATTACTAATTAGAAAAAATGGAGAAATAGTAACATCTATAAATGAAAGTGTAAAATTGCCGTTAGCGAGTATGGCAAAAATCGTAATAGCAGTTGAGTTTGCTAAGCAAGTGTCAGAAGGAAAGATAAGCCGAGATGAACAAATTTCATTGCATGAATTAGAAAAGTATTACGTTAAAAATACTGATGGTGGAGCACATCCTGCTTGGTTAGAAGACGCCGAAACTAGAAAGTTAGTGAAAAATGGACAAATCGCTTTAGAAGAAGTCGCTAAAGGGATGATTCATTATAGTTCTAATGCAAATACAACATATTTGTTAGAAAAGCTTGGAATAGAAAGAGTAAATGAAAGTATAAAAGAATTAGAGCTTACTAGTCATGACAAGTTCTCTTCATATACTGCTTCACTATATATGAGAGGGTATGTAGAAAAAGAGCTTCATGCGCCAGAAAATCAATCGTTAGAAATGATACGTAACATGTCAAAGGATGAGTATAATCAACATGTGTTACAAATACAGGAATGGATGAAAGATGAAGAAGAATGGAAAAAACGGGATATCCCATTAAAGGTAGATATGGAATTTCAGCGAATTTGGTCAGATCGATTAGTGGGTGCAAACGCTAAAGATTATATGAGTATAATGGAAAAGATAAATAGTAGAAAGTATTTTCCAAAATCAATGCAAGAAGAAATCGAGAACATTTTCAAAGGAACAGTTAAAAATAATAAGTTCGAATATGCTGGTCAAAAAGGTGGTTCTACCGCATTCGTATTAACAAAAAGTTTATATAGTACAGATAAGAAAGGGAATAAGGTAGAAGCCGTCATTATGTTTAACGGTATAGAAGATCGAGTTGCATATGAAAAGCTGAGAAATAATATAGATTATTTTATTCAAGATGCTATAACAGATGAAGAGTTTAGAAATAAATTATAATGAAATAACTTTATTATGTAAACAAAGGGGCGCTTATGAAAAGTGCTCTTTTTTTAATATAGGATTTTCCAAGCTTATTATTGAATATAGATTGAGAATAAGAAAGGAAGTTGAATAATGACAACAATATATTTCGTTCGCCATGCCCATTCTACCTATACAAAAGAAGAACGGGAGCGTCCTTTATCTGAAACAGGGCATTGTGATGCAGAGAATGTAACGCGCTTATTAAAAGATAAACATATAGATGTTGTGATTTCTAGCCCGTACAAAAGAGCAATTCAAACTGTACAAGGAATTGCGAATACATATAATGTATCAATAGAAATAGAAGAAGATTTACGAGAAAGGTTATTAAGTTCAGAGCCAGTAGCAGATTTTAATGATGCTATCGAGAATGTGTGGAAAGATTGGAGTTTTGCATACGAAGGCGGAGAATCAAATGATGTAGCACAAAGACGCGCTGTAATATGTATGCAAAGTATATTAAAAAAATATAAAGGTAATAATATTGTAATAGGTACTCATGGGAATATTATGGTATTACTAATGAATTATTTCGACTCGAAATATGATTTTCAGTTTTGGAAAACCCTTCATATGCCTGACGTGTATAAATTAACTTTTGATAATAATGGTTTCATTTCTGCTGAAAGAGTACAGTCTACAGATTATCAGATAAATAATTTGTAAAAGTTTATCAAAAAAAGAGGAAAGAGAGATGTTATTGTAGAAGTATGACTTTGTAACATAAAAAATATATGTTAAAGGAGGCTGTTTACATGTTTGAGAAAGAGAAAGAAGGGCTTATTGAAGTTCACAACGTATATGAAATTGCACCAGCAGATGGAACAATTATTGGTATGGCAACGGAAGAAGAAATGGAAATTGCTGCTGAACTAGAGCTGCAGTACTATGCCCATTCTCGTTTGTTAGAAACAAATATTCAGTTAGACGGTTCCTCCTACAAAGAGTTACTTCAGGAGTTCCAGGAGTACGAAAGAAAATCAATGAGCTTTTGGCGAGCAATACATAAGCGTTTAGCTGTGCCATGGGCATGGGTATTACGTATTGACGTTGCGAATGGTCCTATATATGTAAGTAATGGGAATTCGTATTACGAAGAAATCGATGATGAAGAAGATTATGAATAGATAAGTAAGGAAGCAGCTTTAGTTGCTTCCTTTTTTTATTTTTAGGGAGTGAACCGCTTCAATGATAATATCTGGTCGATCATTTTCTATTCCGTGACCAGCATGTTCAGCAAGTATATATTGGCTATGTATGGAGAGTTGTAATTGTTCATGAATCAGTTCTTGCCACATTGTTTCAAGTTGTATGGCTTCCCCTTTTGGCATACTGCCCTCAGTCAACTGAGTAATAGAATATTGCGGGTCTCTACCGATAACGATTAATGGTATTTCTAATCTTTTATATAGCTCTTTTAGTGAAAGAGCACAGTTTTTCCATTCCGATAGTTCAGAAGCAGTCGCTTTATATAATGAAGGAGAGGTAGAAAATTCAATTTGCTGTCTTGATTGATTGGCTAGCATAGGTTTTAGTTCATTATAAAGCATGTCTACATCCATTTTGGAATATGTATTATATTTTTGAAGCCACATATCATCAGAATCAGTTTGATCAGAAATTGGTAAATAAAGTTCATCTAATCGGTGTAAGTTCATAGAAGTAGAATCAACTAAAATAAGTGCTTGCAACTCATCTTCATGTAACATCGCAAAATGTTGTGCGCATAGGCCTCCGTAGGAATGACCGATTAGAATGATTGGGTCGTGAATATCCAGTTTTTGTAGTAACATATGTAGTTCTTTTGTCGCTTGTCTTGTAGTACGTGAATGATTCCCTAGTTCACTTTTTCCGTAACCTGGGCGATGGTATGAAACGACTGTAAAGTGTTGTGAAAGCTTTTCTATAATAGGGAGCCAATCATAAAATGAACAAGTCATTCCGGTTTGAATGACTACAGTTTGTTTACTACACCCTCTTATATATACTTCTATAGTTTGCTCCAATACCTCTACAAATTTATAAATAGTAACCCCTCCTAACTAAGCTTGAAATAATTTTTGACAAGCAAAAACAATACACCAGACACCTATACCGAATAGGACAGATGTACTAAGTGAAAACGAGTTTTTTAAACCGATATAAACGATAAATAATAGTAGTGCGGATGCAGGAAATCCATATAATACGCCTATAGCAAATTGACTTAATTCTTGTTTGTTCCCGCCTTCGAAAGAAATCCAAAATAGGCTCAGTAAACTTACGAGAGGAAGGGCAGCAATAAACCCACCTATCCTACTATAATGTTTAGCTACTTCAGTAATAACACCGATAATAAGTGCCGAAACGATTACTTTAACGAGGAAATGCATACTTTGCCTCCTTCGCTAATAACGAAAAAGCTTTTTCGATTAATTGTTGTTCTTCTTTCGATAACTGTGATTCTAATATTTTTATCTTTTCTTTATCTAGTAAAGTATGTTTTTCTAATACTTCAATGCCTTCTTTCGTTAAAGTAAGGTTCACAACTCTTTCATCTTGTTTGTTTCTTTCTTTCATGATAAAACCTTTTTGAATAAGGCGCTTTACGTGTTCAGAAGCGGTGTTATGAGAGAGACTAAGCTCGGTAGCGACTTTTCCAATTGTTATATCTTTCTCACGAGAAACGATTTGTAAAATACGAATGGCTTGGTGAGAAAGGTTGTCTTCATATTCATATCGTAAGTGATAATAAATACTCTCCCAATGCTGATTAATGTCTTTCATAATGATAAAGCCCCCTGTTTTTTTATATCGTACAATAAGATATATTCGTTAGTATAGAAATAAAATCCTTTTATTTGGATAAAAAATGTTGAAAAAGTTTATTTTTATTGAAATATAAGGTAATCTATGTGTAAAGGTATACATTTAGCAAGAGAGAGGATGATAGCTGTGAATACATTCAAATGGATGAGTCATGAACAGATGTATGTAGATGAAATACATGTTGAAAAATGTGGTCCTCTTTCAGTCGGCGTATATGGGGGGAATCAAGAGAGTGATGCATATGAGCGAGGAGATGCAGTGCTTGCTTGGTGGGATCCTGAATTACAATTTGAATTTGTTATGATTTTTGATACACACCACAAAACAAAAAATATAGATTATATAATAGAAGCAATTTCAGAAAGAAAAGAGAAACTAAAAGAGTTATTTTCCTACCCGATACATTTAGCTTTTCATCATACACATATGTATTTGTTAGCGTTATTTACAGATGAGTTGTTTATTGAAAAATGTGATCAAGATGATGAGGAACTTGCATGCTTAATTTGTTTGCGAAAAGGTGAATTTTTATATTGGCTATCAGTTGGTAATTGTTTCGCATATTTATTCCATTCTGAGAAAACGAAGAATGGGAAAGGACGATTAAATAAACGGAAGAATTACGAATATATCGGTAGGAAAAATATTTTTGCAGCAAATACACCTTGCTTTACGTCAGGTGTAAGAGGATTAGAAAAAGGAACGAATCACATTGTAATGGCAACAGACGGTATTTTAGAGTGTGATAAACGAAGGTTTGATGATGACCAATCTTTAGTAGAAATATTGCACGACGGAAATAGTCTGCAGATTGAACCAGTATTAACAAATGTACTGCAGTGGAAAGGTAGAGATTGTGCCACGATTATTGGATGGTCCATTGATACTGATAATGAACAATGTGCTAATTAATAAAAAAAGAGTTCAAGGGCTTTTGTCCTTGAACTCTTTTTTGTTAAGCGATATGGATGTGATACGTTTTTAACCATTCATTTACTTGAAGCATATATTCCATAGCACTCCTTGCTTCGAAATTATTAATTTCCTTATTACTCTGATCGGCAATAGCAAGTAATGTGGAATGATTAATAAGAGAGAAAATAGGATTATTTTTATTACTGCACATGTCGAGTGATAAATGACGAATTGTTTGTAAATAATGTGGGTCTTGTGAAGTTGGATACGCACTTTTTCTTCTATTGCGTACATCGTCAGGTAAAGCAGGTTGCAGTGCTCTACGTAAAATGCCTTTTTCAATATTATCAATGCTTTTTATGTTGAAAGGAACGTTCCATAAATATTCAACTAATCGATAATCGCAAAACGGTACACGAACTTCAAACCCTACAGCCATACTCATGCGGTCTTTACGGTCAAGTAAGAACGGGAGAAATCTCGTTAAAAATAAATAAAACATTTGACGTTGTTTCGCGGATTTTTTACTTTCACCTTCAAGAGTAGGTACTTCAAGTATCGCTTCTTGGAATCGTGTATCAATATAGTTTTCTAGATTACATTGGTTACTTACTTCATTTAGTAGAAGAGGAGATGTATTTTTCCAATTTGTTAGCCAAGGAAACTTATCTACGTATAGTAATTCTTCTTGATGAAACCAAGGGTATCCACCGAATACTTCATCAGCTGATTCACCGGATAAAGCTACAGTTGCATCTTTTTTCATTTCGCAAAATAGTAAATATAGTGAAGTTTCCATTTCACCAGCACTCGGTAAATCTTTTGCATGGAGGGGAACGAATAAGTGATTTGCTAATTCTTCAGCATTCACAATAATATCATGATGCGATGTTCCGACATGTTCAGAAACGCGTTTTACCCAAGGAGCGTCTAAACCAGTGCGAGCAAATGTCAGCTCGAAATCTTTTGCGCTATTTACGAAGTCAACGGAATACGTATGAAGTGTTTTGTTTTCTGCTACAAATTCTTTACCTGCTAGTGCAGTAATACCGCTAGAATCTAACCCTCCTGATAACATGCAAACGAGAGGAACATCGGCAATTAATTGTCTTTTTACTGTATCTTGTAAAATAGATAAAATATGTGATGATGTATCTTCTATAGAATCTGTATGGACCTTACTTTCTAAATTCCAATACTTCGTAACTACTTTTTTATCACGTGTAAATGTTATAGAATGCCCGGCACGCACTTCTTGAATATGTTTAAAGACGCCACATCCTGGAGTTCGAAATAAGCCTAATCCAAATATTTCATTTATGCCATCCGCATCAATTTCAGCGGGGACAGATGGATGCGCTAATAATGCTTTAATTTCAGATCCGAGAATAATACTGTCATTTCTTTCTGTATAAAAGAGTGGTTTTACACCTAAATGATCACGTGCTAAAAACAGTTGTTGCTTCTGATCATCCCATAAGGCGAAAGCGAAAATTCCGTTTAAATGTTGTACGCAGTCTTCTTTCCATTCTAAATAAGCATGTAGTAACACTTCTGTATCTGAATGAGTTTCAAATGCATGACCACATTTTTGAAGTTGTTCCCTCAGCTCACGGAAATTATAAATTTCCCCATTATAAGTAAGAGCATACGTATAATCACCAGAACGAAATGTCTTCGGCTGTGTTCCGCCTTCTGGATCAATTACGATTAAGCGGCGGTGTGCAAAGGCTGCACGAGGAGAAAACCAAAATCCTTCAGCATCCGGACCGCGATGCTGAATACTATTTGCCATCTTTTCTAAAATAACATGTTCATTGGAAAGATCCTTATTCCAACTTACCCAACCTGTAATTCCACACATACACATCTCATCTCCTAATTTTAAAAAGTAGATTAATGAAATAAAATGTACACTAAGTTAAAGAATGACTATATAAATAGTGTACTACATGAATCAAATTGCAGACTTGAGAAAATTTTCTTTGAATGCATAGTTATGTGAGACAATGGCTAAGGGAAAGTATTCCATTACATACAAAAAATAATAAAAAGATGAGAGAAAATATTTTTTTAGACGTTATATAGGGTGTAAAAGCTTTTACAAAAAAATAAGGGGAATCGCTACATGAAATCAAATGAGAAAAATTTTATAAAAAGATTACAGCGGCAAAAAGAAGATGCGCTAGAATTTGTTGTCGATACATACTTACCGCTCATAAAAGGAATCACGCATAAAGTTCTTCTTCCTGTTCAAAATGATGGATTAATAGAGGAATGTGTAAACGATATATTTCTTTCCATATGGAATAACGCAAATAAGTTTCATGGAGAGCCGAGTGATTTTAAAAAATGGATTGCGGCAATTGCGAAGTTTAAAGCAATTGATTATTACCGGAAAGCGACTAAAAAAGTAGAAATTATTTCGGATGAGTTTCATATCAGTACGGAAAAGTCAGCGGAAGACGAATTAATTGTTATGGAAGATAGAGAAGAATTATTGATGCTTATTAATCAATTAGAACCGCTAGATCAAAAAGTATTCATTATGAAATATTTACTTGGTATGAAGACAGAGGAAATAGGTGACAAGCTAGGGTTAACCAGGGCAGCGATCGATAATCGTGTGTACCGGGGAAAAAAGAAACTACAACAAAATGCTACGAATATTAGTTTTGGAGGTAGTGCAATATGAAAGACATTTATGAACTATTAAATGATATTGATATAGATGAAAAAGAAATTGAGGCTTCTGAAATTGAAAAAGAAAAAGTAAAGCGTAATGTAAAACAATCGATACGTACGAAGAAAAAGATGAAAAGTTGGAAAAAAGGTGTCGCTGCTGCATCTATATTAGTAGGATTATCAGTTGCAACGCTTGGTATCGGTTTTCCTACATATGCCGGAGGATTGCCAATTGTAGGTGATATATTCCGATTTTTAGATAATGGTAGAACAGGGTTATATGAAAATTATAAAGAGTTTTCGACTGAATTGAATATGACGAGGGAGAGTAATGGGGTTAAGGTTACAATTAATGATGCTGTGTTTGATGGTAGGACAATTACAATCACATATTCTATTGAGAGTGATAAAGACTTAGGAGAGAAGCCAAATATATTTGGATATCCGCAGGTGATGGGGTTTAATGGCGGGGGAGGAAGCTCTCAAGTAACAAAAGTTGGAGAGAAAAAGTACGTAGGTATGACTACGATGAGTAGTAATAGTAGTAAAAGGTTAGATGTTGCAAATGTTTGGTGGGATATGGAAGAAATTGAGATGGATTATAAAGGTAATTCAATTAAGGGGAATTGGAATTTCGCACTTAGTTTAAAGGCAATGGATAGTAAGGAAGTAAAGGTTAATGGGGTTTCTGAAAATGAATTAATAAAAGTAAATATAGACAAAATGGAAGTAACTCCGATGTCATTTATTGTTTTTTACAATCAGGAAGAATCTAAAGTATTAAGAAGTATATGGGATAGCGCTGATGTAGAATTAGAAATAAAAGATGATTTAGGAAATAAATATGCAGGTGAAGGAAATGGAGGAACTAGTACAGTAGCAGAACCACATAAAAGCAGTTGGAGTACTACATTCCAAAAATTGGACGAAAATGCTACAAAGCTTATAGTTACACCTCATGTGAATTTGCGAGTGCATACACCTGAAAATCATGGTGGAGTGGAGTATGTGAATGGAAAAGAGAAGAAAATTGAAGTGCCGAAAAAAGAAGCGAAGAGTAAAGATATTGTTCTAGATGATATCGTAATTGATTTAAAGAAATAAAAGAAAGACTGCCTAAAACGATTAGGCAGTCTTTTTCTCCTTAAGAACTAGTAACAAGTAAAGCATGCGGATGCTGCGTTTTATACTCATCTTTCCACGGGATGTTTAGTTGTTCCCACGATTCGCCACTAGTAGTGGATTGAAATACGCCGTTGTTATTTAAAGTGTAAAATGTATGTGGTTCTGCTTCGTTTGTCGCAAACATCGAAATGACTGTACCGATTGCAGATGGTAGTCCTTGCTGTACTTGCTGGAACGGAGTGTCTTTCGTTTTTCGATAAATATAAGATTCATAAGGAATACGGTGATGAGCAAGATCGGCACTTGGCGCAGCAGAAACGAGAATCGTATCGCAATCAGCTGGATCGATAGCCATGCTGTATAAGTAATGATGCTCAAGTCCGTCACTACATGAAATCCAGCTGTTTCCACTGTTATAACTTTCAAGATATGCGCGATCAGGTCCGCCCATAAATCCGTCACCACATGATGCATAAAGGCGATTTGGGGCTTCAGGATGCATAAGTAATTGATGAGCATCGATAGGAGCACCGAATTTTTTATCAATCCATGTATGCCCTTTATCGTTACTTTGAATAACAGCACCAGCTTCAATTGAAACATGGATTGTATTTGGATTCTGTGGATCCACTGTAATCCAGCGTACGTGATGAGTGAAAGGTCTAGGCGGGAAGGCCCACGTATAAGAAGATAATAATGATTTCATATTTTTTAGTTCCGTCCACGTTTCGCCACCATTTTCTGAGCGAAATAAAGCGCTCGGTTCTGTGCCGACATAAACGACGCCATATCCGTTAACTTGTTCATTAGGGCTTATCGTAATAGAAGTGATCGAAGAATGTAAAATACCATCTTCTTTTGGAAAATCAAAGTAACGATAAGAATCTCCAATGGGTCTCCATGAATCTCCGCTATCGTCACTTAACCAGAGACCTCGTCCAAATGTTCCGCAATATACACGGTTTTGTTGGAATGGATCAACGGCGATACAGGTAGGTTGCATATTTTGTAAGTGATACGTTGCTTCATAGTTACCATATTGTTCTTTCACTACAACAAGTTCACGTTCCATACAGAGAAATAAACGTTTCATTTTCGTAACCTCCTTAAAAAATCTTTCATTAGTAAACAATATGAAGCTGAAAAAGAAGTAGTCTTATTTTTTGTTGAGAAAAAGGACTTGTTTGAAATGTAGCGAAGTGTGTATACAGAGGAAGTGGGATAAAGACGGGGAGTTTGTTTCATACTAACATACAGATATGGCACTTAAAGGAGTATAAGTATGGGACATTCACATGATCATGGTCATTCTAATAATAAAAAGGCGCTACTAATTGCTTTTGTATTAACGACAAGTTTTATGATTGCTGAAGTTATTGGGGGATTTGTAACAAATAGCTTAGCACTACTATCTGACGCGGGGCATATGCTAAGTGATGCGGTATCTTTAGCTTTAAGTTTACTTGCGTTTAAGCTCGGAGAAAAAACAGCAACAACTGCGAAAACATATGGGTATAAGCGGATTGAAATGTTAGCGGCATTATGTAACGGTGTCGTTCTTATTGTCATTTCAGTATACATTTTTATTGAAGCAATTCGCCGTTTTAAAGAGCCAGTTGAGATTGCTAGTAATGGGATGCTCATTATTGCTGTACTTGGTCTACTTATTAATATTTTATCAGCTTGGATATTAATGAGAGGCGGAGATGTGAAGGGTAATTTAAATTTAAGAAGTGCTTTCTTACACGTATTAGGCGATCTATTAGGATCAGTCGGAGCGATTATTGCTGCGTTACTTATTAAATTTTTCGGATGGATTGCTGCAGATGCGATTGCTAGTATTCTTGTGTCTATTTTAGTCATTATTAGTGGATGGCGTGTAACACGTGATACGGTTCATATATTAATGGAAGGTGCACCACAGCACATAAATGTTGAAGAGGTAAAAAGTACATTATTAAAGATTCCGGTTGTAAAAGAAGTTCATGATTTGCACATATGGTCTGTCACATCGGATTTTCAAGTATTAACTTGCCACTTGATTATTAAAGATAATGAAACGCAAAATGTATTAAAAGAGGCTACTAATGTATTAAAGGAGAAGTTTCATGTAGAACATGTCACCATTCAAGTAGAAATAGATGGTGAATTTCATCATAGTGAGACAACTTGCAAAGTATGAAAGAAAAAGGATAAGAAAAAGTGTCATAACATTTTTCGCAAGGCATACATATATATAATGTGGCCACAAATACTTTGTAAGGTAAATATTTCATGAAATTACTTTACTTATAAAGAGTCATCTTTTATAAAAAAGTGGTAATTAATAAAGATTATCATTTTCAATTATCGTAGAAAGGAGTTTTTTTAAAAGATGAGTAGTCAACTCCGTTTTGCTGTTGAAAATCGTAAGAGGCATTTAATTGATGAGTTAATTGGAGCAGGTGTGTTTAAAATTCGCGACCGACAATTATACGAGCTGTCTTTAGAGGAATTGGAAAAAGAATACGAAGATATGGAAGATTATGCAGATATTCAGGCATAGCTATATAGATTAGTAAAAAGAAAGCTGGTTACGATTTTGTGTAGCCAGCTCTCTTTTTATTTTGTAGAAATTATTTTTTGTATTTCTTTCATTGGACGGAGCCAGTTTTGAGTCATCATTTGTTCCATTTGTTTTTCATCCTGCTTCTGCAGTGCTTGAATGATAGAGTGATGTTCTTCAATAGATTGACTTGCTGGAACAAAGTTTTGGAAAAATAAATATTCAAGGCGTAAAACGTGAAGTTGCATATTTTCTAGAAATGGTTCGATATATTGATTTTTAGCAATAGAAGAAATTGCATTGTGAAATTGTATATCTAATTCTAAAGCTTGTTTTGCGTTTTTTTTCTCTATAGAGTACTGAAAATCATTATTTATTTCAGAAAGTAGTTTCAAATCAGCTTCTGTAGTGTGTTGAAGTGCTTGCTTACCTATAATAGAGTGAAGACCAGCCATCGTTTCATAAATAATAGGTATATCGTCTAACTTAATAGGAGCAATTTTTGTTTTTTGCCCAGGTACCATTTCCACTAATCCAGAAAGTTCTAATATTTGCAGTGCTTCTCTTACAGGTGTTCTACTTACTCCTAGTGCTTCAGCCAATTCCCCATCATTAATTTTTTCGTCAGGCTGCAGTACACCTTCAATAATCCAATCTTGTAGTTGATTTAAAACGAGTGATTTTGCCGAAACTCTTCCTTGTTTTTTATAATTTTGAGGGATAGGCATAGTGAATTCAATCCTTTCATTGTATATTTTCCTTTTTCTCATGAACAAGCTTTAATTCTGGCTTCCCTTCATCTGGTTTTTGACTTAAGATGAGCACCATTACAATGACACAAAAAGCCCCTAATAACTGAAAAGATTGAAATGGTACATGTAATATAAGTACAGAAGAAATAATAGCTGCGAGTGGTTCAGTACAACCGAATAATGTCGTTTCTTTCGGAGTCAAGTATCGTATGCTGTCTAAGTATAGATAAAATGCGATGAGTGTCCCGAAAATGACGACAAATGTGATGAGCGGAAGGGTACTTAGTTTTACATATTTCATAGTTGATAATAAAATGAATTCTTTCGTAGTAATAAAGTGTACAATCGTTACACCAATACCCCCAATAATCATGCCCCATCCAACGATAACAGAGGAAGACCATCTTTCTAGTAATCCCTTTGAATATAAACTATAAAAAGCGAGAGATAATCCAGATAAAATCCCCCAAATAATAGCTGGTGTAGAAACAGCCAAGTTATGAACAGAACCGTTTGTTAGTAAGAGAAAAGTGCCTACTAATGAAAGGGCAATTGAAATGAAATCAATTTTTGATGGACGAACGTTCCATTTGAAAAGTAAGTATACAGTGATGAATATAGGAGCTAAATATTGTAATAATGTTGCGACGGCAGCATTTCCTTCTTTAATAGAAGCGAAGTATGTGTACTGTACAGCAAGCATACCGAATAGGCCAAACAATATCATTTTAGTAGCATCAGATCTTTGTTTCCATATGCCGAATATTTCTTTTTTGTTCGTTCCGAATGATGAAATAATGAGTAAGATAACGCCGGATATAAGTAATCGGATTGTAACTAACCATTCAGTAGAAACATTTTCATATTGAAAAAGTTGTTGTGCGGCTGTTCCGGACAATCCCCATAAACAAGCACCAATTACAACCATAATGATTCCTTTTAAACGATTTGGATCCATAAGGTATTTAGTCCTCCGTTCAAAATATATATTGGATACATTATGCAATATATCACAGGGTGTATAAAAAATAAACTGAAATTTCTTTCTTAATGTAAAGTTGTTATTCAAATTAAAGAAAGTTTGTTAATTAAGAGAACGATAAAATAAAAAAGGCTTCCGTTTACAGAAGCCTTTTTTATTTTGAATTATGAAGTGTAAGTAAAAGCCGGAATAGGGTCAACAAATGTATTCCAGTTTTGCTCCATTTCCTTTTCTGTTAATAGACAATCATCTAATGATTGTTCAATCACAGAACGATTCATATCAATACCGATAAATACGAGCTCAGTTATTCGATCTCCATATCGCTCGTCCCAGTTTTTCAATACTTCGGGTTCTTCTATAATAATTTGATTTCTTTCAGTTTCAGGTAATGCCGCTATCCATTCACCGGCTCCTTGAATTGTAATAGAGGAACCTGCTTGAGATAGAAGCCCTATCATATTATTACGAGATGCGAGCCAGAAAAAGCCTTTCGCTCTTACAACATCTATAGGCCATTTTTCTAGCCAATTCATAAGGCGTTCAGGATGGAAAGGAGATTTACGACGGTACACAAAGGAATTGATACCATATTCTTCCGTTTCGGGTGTATGATGTTCACTATTTAGTTCTTGCATCCAGCCCGCCGATTGACTCGCTTCCTCATAATTGAATAGATTTGTATTTAAAATTTCTTGCAATGGTACGTTGCTAAATGAAGCTTCAATAATTTTTGCACTAGGATTTAATTTCTGTAGCAGTTGATGGAGTTCTATCACATCTTCTTTTTCTAGTAGGTCTATCTTATTAAGGATAATTACATTTGCAAACTCAATTTGATCTATTAATAAATCAATAACTTCCCGAGTATCATTTTCATCGATTGCTTGTTTTCGATCTAATAAACTTTCTCCATCTGCAAAATCATCCCAAAATCTATTTGCATCTACAACGGTAACCATCGTATCGAGGCGACAATTTTTCGTTAAATCAATGTTAAGAACGTCGTCAGTATAAGTAAATGTTTGGGCAACTGGAATTGGCTCACTTATACCGGAAGATTCAATCACTATATAGTCAATATCACCGTTTTCAACAAGACGATTCACTTCTATCATTAAATCTTCTCGTAGTGTACAACAAATACAGCCATTTTGAATTTCTACTAGTTTTTCCTCCGTACGTGAAAAACCACCTTTTTTTATAAGGGAGGCATCAATGTTTACTTCGCTCATATCATTAACGATAACAGCTACTTTTAAGTTATTCCTATTAGTTAAAATATGATGTAGTAAGGTAGTTTTTCCGGCTCCTAAAAAACCACTTAATACAGTGATAGGTACTTTTTTCATGAAATAATCTCTCCTTTAAATCGTAATGATTACGTTTTATATTAAATGATAGAAAAGAAAAAATCAATAATAAATCATAATGATTACGATTTAAGAATAGAAATAGACTATAAAATTTGTGCTGTAGTATGAAGCATTTGGACAAGCACATGTTTACATATAAATAAAATGGAGGCGAGAAGGTTGGTCTTTAATAGAGTTTCAAAAGAATTAGCAGGCATAGCTCTTATCGCTATTTTTCTCTTTTTATTATTTTTTTTAGATTTTACAAGTCTAGCAAATTTACACAAACATATGCCACAAGAATGGTTGAATGTGAATACGGTGTTTTTAAGTATCGTTTTTGAAGCAATACCCTTTATTTTATTAGGGGTAATCGTTTCTTCACTTATTCAAGTGTTTGTGACAGAAGATATGATTCAAAAAGTACTGCCGAAATCTCCAATTGTTGCAATGATTCCGGCAGTATTTGTGGGAATTCTTTTTCCAATGTGTGAATGTGTCATTATACCAATTGTAAGAAGACTCATTCAAAAGGGGTTACCACTTCATGTAGGCATTGTTATTTTACTAAGTGCACCTATTATGAATCCAGTTGTTCTTTTATCTACTGTATATGCGTTTCAAAAAAATGATTACATTGTATATGCACGCTTTGGGATAACAATTCTTGTTGCTCTATTCATAGGCTTAATTGTGTATTATCGCTATCGCGAAAGAAAGGTTTTAAAAGACATAGAGGTTTCCGTTCAAAAAAGCAAAAACAAGAGTTTGAAAGATGTTATGAATCACACTGTAGATGAGTTTTTTGATACTGGTAAGTATTTATTGATGGGTGTTTTTTTAGCAAGTGTATTTCAAACGTTTTTTGATCGAAATGTACTGGATGCAGTAGCACATAACGAAGTAATTGCCCAAATTATTATGATGGGATTTGGTTATGTTTTATCAATTTGCTCTGCAGCAGATGCGTTTATAGCCGCATCTTTTGGACATGTTTTCTCTGTAAAAGCGCTTCTCGCATTTCTTGTGTTTGGGCCTATGCTTGATATGAAAAATACGTTCATGCTATTTGCATATTTTCAAAAGAGATTTGTATTCTTTTTGATTGTAATTATTATTTTATCGGTGTACACAATCGTGCAAATTACAATGTTATAGGAGGTGAGAAACAATGGAGAAAGAGGAGCAGAAGGCATATCATCGCTATATCCGTGGCATTATTTTATTGGTTTAGCAATGCTCTTATTTAAATTACTTGTAACAGGAAACATATATAATTTTATCGCTCCAAAAATGATTAAGTTTACGTATATAGCTTTTGTAATGATTTTACTTCTTGGTTCTTTACAAGTTTGGAGAGAAGGGAGTGAAAAACAGGATGATTGTAATTGTTGTAAGTATCGTACGGTATTAAAATCGGGGATGAAAAATTTCTTTGTATATGTTTTATTTGTTGTTCCAATTGTTAGTGCTTTTTTATTTGGAAGTGTATCAATTGACGGAAGTTTAGCGGGAAAAAGGGGTATGAATCAAAGTGTACAGGCGAGAAGTATGGAAAAGAACGAAAAAGAGGGAATACGGGCAAATTCTGATTGGAAAGAACAAGATGAAACTTCGAATTTAAAAGTGACTGAACAAGTGGAAGAACAATTAACACAAAATATGTTAAGGGAGCGTAAAATACAAGTAGAGGGTAAGGACTATGTTCAAACAATGAATATAATTGGTCAAGATGTTAATGGGTTTAAAGGGAAAGAAATTACATTCGCAGGGTTCATATATAAGGATAAAGATGTGACAGGGAATAAAGCAGTGGTGGCTCGATATGGCATAACTTGTTGCATTGCAGATGCATCAGTCTGGGGGATGATTGTTACGGGGCAAAACGTTGAAAAATTCCCAGAAGAAACATGGGTGAAAGTAACAGGGATATTAGATAAAACGACATATAAAAGAACGCTATTTCCACTTGTGAAAATAAGTAAAGTGGAGAAAATTAATAAGCCAACAGACCCATATGTATATGATGCTTTACCGCAATAAAAAAGAATGAATTCTTCATATTTTCATGAAATAGAATCATAATCATGATGATAAAAAAATAAAGATAAGAGTAATTTGGTTTGTTAAAAATATGTGTAGAAGGAGATACGAGATGAACTGGGTTACTCATAAACCAACATTTGAATTTGATAATTTTAGTCCGTTTATTCGTGCGAATACTGCGTGGCTGGGGCATTTGGAGTTCGCATACGATTTAGTAAGATTTGAAAAACCAGAAATATTAGTTGAGCTAGGTACACATCTAGGCGCTTCTTTTTTCAGTTTTTGTCAAGGGGTAAAGGATGGGGGATTAGCTACAAAATGTTTTGCTGTAGATACTTGGACTGGAGACGGGCATACAGGTCCATATGGAGAAGGTGTTTTCCAAATCGTAGATAAAGTGGTGAAAATGAGCTATCCCAATATAGGTAATTTAATTCGATCTACTTTTGATGAGGCCGTTGATCAATTTCAAGATGGAACGATAAACTTGTTGCATATTGATGGCTATCATACGTATGAAGCAGTTTCTCATGATTATAAAACATGGTTACCGAAGCTTGCGAATAACGGTATCGTGTTATTTCATGATATTGAGGTGAAAGATCGAAACTTCGGCGTGTATAAATTTTGGGATGAGGTCAAGGAGAAGTACCCTCATTTTCAGTTCCAGCATTCATATGGTCTTGGAGTATTATTTCCGAAAGGTTGTAGCGATAAGTTTGTGGAAATCCTTAAAAATAAAGAAGAAATACAAGATATGTATAAATAAAAGTGGAGCATGCATCATTTGAATGATGTGTGCTTTTTTATGTGCGGAATAATGATAGTCCTTAAAACGGTGAGCATAATAGTAAAAAGTTTTATGGTGGCAAATATTAAAAAAGTTACTCTTTGATAGTTAAATATAAAAAATGTTACATTTTTTATATTTTCCATTGCGAAAAGTAGCATCTACTTTTACAATAGAAAAGGTGTCCATATATTATACTGGAAAAATAAATCGAAATAATATGAAAATTTTGTTTTGTCTTCGCTAATTGTATATTACATACATGTAAGACGACATACGTCATGTTATCGACTTGTAAGGAGAGAAAAAAATGAAAAGTGTAAGATTACCATCGATGCTAGAAATCATAGTTCTTTTATTACTATTTCTTGCTGTTGTCTTTTCCTTCCAAATGATTTTTGATCTCCCAATTCAATTAGCGCTATTTATTTCATGGTTTTTAGTAATTGCGCTTGGATTAAGATTAGGATTTCGTTATCAAGAATTGCAAGATGCAATTACGAAAGGGATTTCTAACGGATTAGAAGCAATACTCATTTTAGTTGCAGTAGGTGCTTTAATTGGAACATGGATTGCTGGTGGCGTAGTACCAACATTAATCTATTATGGATTAGAATTTATTCACCCTAGCATATTCCTATTAGCAACATTAATTATTTGTTCGATAACTTCTATCGCGACAGGAACATCATGGGGAACGGTTGGAACAGCAGGTATTGCTATGATGGCAATTGGTGAGGGACTTGGATTACCACTTCCGCTTGTTGCTGGTGCAGTTCTTTCAGGAGCTTATTTCGGCGACAAATTATCACCACTTTCTGATAGTACAGTTCTTGCAGCTTCTATGGCGAAAGTAGATGTTATTGCTCACGTTCGAGCTATGCTCGTATTAGATGTTCCGGCTTACATTATTACTAGCATTATGTTTACTGTAGCTGGTTGGATGTATGGCGGCGATAATGTAGATTTAAACCGAGTAGAGTTTTTAAAAGAAGCTTTATTAAAGCAATTTGATATTAAAATATGGATGCTTGTTCCGGCGGTCATTGTTATTGTTCTATTAGCAATGAAGAAACCATCTATGCCAACAATTGCAATGGGAGCTTTAATTGGTGCAATTTGGGCAACTCTTTTCCAAGGAATGAACTTTGGAGATGCGATTGGAACAGCATATAACGGATTCTCAATTCAATCTGGTGTTGAGTTTGTTGACAAGTTATTAAACCGTGGTGGAATTAACGGTATGCTTGGCTCAGTAGCCGTTATTATTTTCGGTTTAGGATTTGGTGGATTACTTGAAAAATTAGGTGTTTTAAAAGTAATCGTATCAAAATTCGAGAAGAAATTAAATTCTGCTGGTAATGTAACATTATCTACATTAATCGTAGCATTCTTAGCAAATATATTTGGTTGTGCGATGTACGTATCACTAATTTTAACACCGAAAATTATGGAAGATAGCTATGATAAATTAAAAATAGACCGCCGTGTATTAGCGCGTAACTCAGAAGTAGGTGGAACGTTAACTTCAGGTATGGTTCCATGGTCTGATAATGGTATTTTTATGGCTGGTATTTTAGGTGTAGCAACGTTCTCATACGTTCCATTTATGTGGTTAAGCTTTGTTTCATTAATCTTAGCAGTTATTTATGGATATACAGGCAAATTCATTTGGTATGTGGATGATGCAGATAAAGGAAAGCAAGCATCATAAAATGAAAATCACCTTCTACAACATGTAGAAGGTGATTTTTTTATTTTGTAATAGCATTTGCTGAAATTATTTCGTTCTCATATATAGCAATTTTTGTTGTATCTTTTTTAAGTTTTTTTCGGTTTCTTGAATGAGTTGTAAGACATTCGTTTCCTGTTGTTGCATGAATTCCAACCGTCTGCCCAAGTTGTTTATCCCGCTTTAATGGGCAGTAAGACCCCCACCTCAAAATTCAGCGAAAGCAAAGAATTTAGGTGGGGATCAACTGCCCATAAAAGTCCGATTGGTGAGGGCTAATAATCAGTGGGGGATGAAGAAACCCCCCACTGATTAAAGTTTCACTTTATTACGGGCGCCTAAAAATACGTGATAATCTTTGTCTGCTAATTGACGAACAAGTTCATATCCAATTCCTTTATTTGCACCTGTTATGAAAGCATATTTTTTCATATTGAATTCCCCCAGTAGTGTTATAGTAGGTTACAAAAGAAAGGATAAAACCTAAACTTAAGTTTTGGTCAAGAGGAATTTTCGAAAATTAATATAGAATATCTATATATATAAGTGAGAATTCTTATCATTCAAGAGGAAGTCTGTTATTATAAGAGATGTAGGTATTATATTTTCAAGGGGATGAAAAAATGGAGTACAGAATTGAAAGAGATACATTAGGAGAAATAAAAGTTCCAGCTGATAAATTATGGGCAGCACAAACACAACGCAGTAAAGAAAACTTCCCGATTGGAACAGAGCAAATGCCGCTTGAAATTGTAAAAGCATTTGCAATTTTAAAGAAGAGTGCGGCACTTAGCAATCAAAAATTAGGAAAGTTATCAGAAGAAAAAGCAAAGGCAATTGTGACAGCTGCTGACGAAGTCATTGCAGGGAAATGGAATGAACATTTTCCGCTTGTCGTATGGCAAACAGGTAGTGGTACACAGTCAAACATGAATGTGAATGAAGTAATTGCAAACCGAGGGAATCAAATTTTGAAAGAAAAGGGATCTGACGTACATATTCATCCGAATGATGATGTGAACATGTCTCAAAGTTCAAATGATACATTTCCAACAGCGCTTCATGTAGCATGTGTACTCGCAGTAGAAAATCACGTATTACCAGCAATTACGAAATTAAAAGAAACGTTAGCAGAAAAAGTAACTGCATTTGAACATATTATAAAAATTGGTCGTACACATTTACAAGATGCAACGCCGTTAACATTAGGACAAGAAATTAGTGGATGGCACCGTATGCTTGAAAAAACAGAGCGTATGATTGCAGAGAGCAGTACATATATGAAAGAGCTTGCAATTGGTGGTACTGCAGTTGGAACAGGTATTAATGCTCACCCTAAATTTGGTGAGATGGTATCAGAGGAAATTAGCCAATTTACAGGTAAGCAATTTATTTCAGCACCAAATAAGTTCCACGCATTAACGAGCCATGATGAAGTTGTATATACGCATGGTGCATTAAAAGCATTAGCAGCTGATTTAATGAAGATCGCTAACGATGTGCGCTGGTTGGCAAGTGGTCCACGTAGTGGTCTAGGAGAAATTATTATTCCAGCAAATGAGCCAGGAAGCTCTATTATGCCAGGTAAAGTAAATCCAACGCAAAGTGAAGCGTTAACGATGGTTGTAGCGCAAGTAATGGGAAATGATGCAACAATCGGATTTGCTGCGAGCCAAGGTAATTTTGAGTTAAACGTATTTAAACCAGTTATTGCATATAACTTCTTACAATCCGCTCACTTATTAGCAGATGCAATTGTTTCATTTAATGATAATTGTGCAGTTGGTATTGAAGCAGATGAAGAAGTAATTAAAGAGAATGTGAATCGTTCATTAATGCTTGTTACAGCATTAAATCCGCATATCGGATATGAAAATGCCGCGAAAATTGCGAAGCATGCTCATAAAGATGGTTTAACTTTAAAAGAAGCAGCATTGCAATCTGGACTACTAACAGAAGAACAATTTGATGAAATTGTAGATCCGAAAAAAATGATTGCTCCGAAAGAGTAATAAAAAAAGCCGAGATTCTTTGTTTAGAATCTTGGCTTTTTTAATATTGATCTTTTCTATTTGTATTACTGTAAGTACCAAAATAAATTATTTGTTAGCAGGCATATTCAATACTTTCATATGCGGACAGTTTTCTTTTAAGACTGAAAGGAACTTTTCTTCTTCTTGGGGTATAAAAACAGTTACAGAATCAAATAAATTGTAATGGATTTCTAATTGCTGTCTAGTCCATTTTTTTGAATTAAGTTTTTTACCAGCGTATTTAACGTGACGAATGTTTTCAAATGGAATTTCAGTATGAAATATGAAACCGTGTTTTACAATAAGAGATGATGCAGTTATATTGTAGTGAGAAAAATAGAAGGAAGCAAGATTTACGACATTTAGCAACATCATGAGAGTGAAGAAAATAGAATTTTCATTTTGGAAGAATAGCGAAATGAAAAAAATAATGATAAATAATGTAATGAAAATGACGTGAAATGGATTCTTTTTCGCTTTAAACTTCAAGTTAGTCACCTCGGTATACGTGTTCTTTAACTAAATTAAATCACAATATTGTGATAAAACGAAAGAATATGCAGAATTGCATATTCTTTCGTTTTATTATTCGTGTAAAATTTCTTGATGGGATAAATTCAAAAGAAGTTTTGTAATAGTGGAGTGGCATGAAGTGACTTATAAGAATAGAAAGATAGCGTTAGTCATAATTATTTGTATGATGATTTTAGGCAGTTGTGCTAATAAGTTTATTGAGGATGGAAATCGAAAGCATACATTTGTACAAGCAAGTAAGGTTTTAGTAGAGGCTGTAAATAGAATATTTAAAAGGTAAAGGTGTTTTCGTATACGAAAACACCTTTTTGTAGTTAAAATTGAAGGCTGAAGTTTTGGAATGTGTGAATACCAGTCCCATGTTTAATCAGCTCTTTATCATTTAAATATTGAATAGCATATTTCACTTCTTTCAATATAACAGGCGAAAGGCCGAGGGTATGATGTGAACCAAAAATTTGTTTAATAGGAAAGAGGTTTGTAATTTTATTTAGAGACTGAACTAAATCTACAGGGTTTGTTGATGGATAAAATGCAAAAATCGTGCCTTCATAAAGTAAATCTCCTGTGAATAAAAAAGCAGTTTCATAATCGTATAGGCAAATATGCCCCGGTGAGTGACCTGGCGTATGTATAATTTGAATTTTCCTATTTCCGATATCAATCATATCTCCATCTTGTAGTAATTTTGTTGGTGTTCCTTGAAAGGGTTTGAATGTTTCAGGTTGAAATGTTTTAGGTGTAGGTAAAGTAATATCACGAGCGATGTCGTGCCTAATTTGAGTAATAGGAAGTCCTTTTATGCCATTAACGAGCCAATCCGCCTCTAAAGCATGTACATAGATTTCTTCAAATTGTGCGTGACTACCGATATGATCCCAATGGACATGTGTTGTGACAACAGTAATTGGTAAGTTTGTTAGTTGGTCAGTTATACGCTTCAGATTATCGATGCCTAGTCCAGTATCGATAAGGAGTGCGGTAGTATCGCCTACAAGTAAGAAGGAATGTACTTTTTCCCAATGTCCATATTCACTAATCGCATATGTATTTTGGGCCATTTGTTTAACAGTAAACCATGGGTCTTGTAAAATAGTCATGTTTTGTTTCACATCCTATCGTAATTCATTCATTAAATACATTCGTTTTTTGTTGCTTGATTTCCTTTTTAAAGAATATCTAATAGATGTTTTTATAAAAGTTTATAAAATAGGTAAACGAAACGTTGGAATGTTTATTTTAATTGTGTTAAGATGATGAAGTGATAATAAACGATATTGAAATTTGTTTGTTTTTAGATAAACATTTTGAAGGAGTGTTTAGTATGAGTGATATTTCAGAGAAGTTTTGGGATGCGTCGGTGGAGGAATTGAAAAAAGGGTATGTGTTTGATGAGGAAACAGAGGAGTATATTTGTTTAGCTTGTGGAGAAACGTTTATTAAGGGAGTTATTTATCAAGATAATCAAGTTTTGTATGAAGCAGAGAAGTTTGTACAAGTGCATGTGCAAAATGAACATACGTCTATGTTTGATCATTTATTAAACCTTGATAAGAAGTATACAGGTTTAACTGATTTGCAAAAGAAAATGGTTCAGTTTTTTCATATGGGGCTGAATGATAAAGAGATTGTAAAAGAGATGGATGGAGGAAGTACTTCAACCATCCGAAATCATCGATTTACACTTCGAGAGAAAATGAAGCAAGCGAAAGTATTTTTAGCATTAATGGAACTGTCAGAAGAAAAATCAAAAGTACAAACAAAATTTGTACCCATTCATAAAACAGCAACGATGGTAGATGACCGTTACAATATTACAGAAGAAGAAAATGATGAAGTATTAAAAACGCATTTTACAGAAGGATTAGATGGACCACTGTCTAAATTTCCGAAAAAGCAAAAGCGTAAGTTAATTATATTACGCCATTTAGTAACGAAGTTTGATAGTAATAAACAGTACACTGAAAAAGAAGTAAATACTATCATAGAAAGTGTATACCCGGATTTTGTAACTTTAAGAAGATATTTAATCGAATATGGTTTTTTAGATAGAACAGCTGATGGAAGTCAATATTGGGTGAAGTTATAATATACGGAGAAGAAAATGAATAGAAGCACATCGTTATAACAACTATACAAAGAGATAGAAGTTGAAAAAAGATTTTTAATAAAAGGAGAAATGAAATTTGAAACCACCTATAGATAACAATAAAGAAGGTGCGGAGTCACATAAGTTAGAAAATGAGAGTAAACCGATTTGGAAATCGATGTCCATGTTTTTAGTACCGTTACTATTAAGTAATGTACTACAATCAGTTGGACAATTATTTGGTATGGTAGTAGTAGGAAGATGGCTTGGAGTGAATGATTTAGCGGCCATTTCGGCATTCTTTCCGCTATTTTTCTTACTCGTTTCATTTGTAATTGGTATTGGTTCAGGTAGTTCTATTTTAATTGGTCAGGCGTTTGGTGCTAAAAATGAAGATCGTTTAAAAGCAATTGTTGGTACGACGTTGACGTTTACTTTTATTATTGGAGTTGTGTTGGCGATAGTAGGTAGTATTTTTGCGATGGATATTATGCGCCTTATGGGAACGCCAGAAAATATTATTGAGATAAGTGTACATTATGCACGGATTTTATTTATATCGATGCCAGTATTGTTTTTATATTTTGCATACACAACATTTATGAGAGGTACAGGAGATTCTAAAACGCCATTTTACTTTTTAATTGTAAGTACAGCGCTAAATATGATTTTATTACCAATTCTTATTTTTGGATGGTTAGGAGCTCCGAAATTAGACGTTTATGGAGCAGCCTATGCCTCTGTTATATCTACAGTTATTACGTTTATTGTCATGTTAGTGTATTTAAAGAAGAAAAATCACCCACTACAATTAGATAGTACGGTAAGAAAATATCTTCGAATGGATGGGGAGTTATTAAAGTTATTACTACGCCTCGGTATTCCAGCGAGTATTAATATGATATTAGTTTCATTATCTGAAATTGCGGTAATCGCGTTTGTAAATCGTTACGGTTCAGATGCAACAGCGGCATATGGCGTTGTGAACCAAGTTGCAAGTTATGTACAAATGCCAGCCGTTAGTCTTGGTATTACAGTCTCCATTTTTGCTGCACAATCAATTGGTGCGAATCAATTTGATCGATTGCAGAAAGTTGTGAAGGCCGGAATTATTATGAACTATGTCATCGGTGGTGTGCTAATATCTCTTATTTATTTGTTCTCAAGGGACATTCTATCACTATTTTTAACGAGTCAAACTACAATTGAAATTGCTCATAGTCTAGTTATGATTACATTATGGAGTTATTTAATTTTCGGCCATGCGCAAATTATTAGTGCGACAATGCGAGCGAGTGGTACAGTATTATGGCCAACTGTTATCGGCGTCGTATCAATATGGCTTGTTGAAGTGCCTGTAGCGTATTACCTTTCTTACCATACGAGTCTTGGTATAGAAGGGATATGGATTGGGTACCCAGCAGCGTTTATTGTCAGCTTAATACTACAATATGCATATTATAAGCTTTCATGGCAGAAGAAACGAATTACACGATTAGTGAGCTAAATATTGAAAATGTCCCTAAGTGATTTTACTTAGGGACATTTTTTTGTAAAGGTATGTTTATCCCGCATTAACGGGCAGTAAGACTCCCACCTCAAAATTCGGCTGGAGCAAAGAAGTTAGGCGGGAGATCAACTGCCCGTAAATGCCCGATTTGTTCAACTAATAATCAGTGGGGGATGAACAAAACCCCCACTGATTAAAGTTTCACTTTATAAATAGCTTTTTAAAGTAATATCAAAATGTTGTCTAATGAGTTTGTTATCACTCATATAAAACTCCCAAGCTTTTTCAGGTTCACCGATAATTTCAAAAGATTCTTCTGTAATATATAAGGCGCAATTATCCTCTAGTGCAATGCCTTCTATATTACCTTGATGATTTTGTAAAAAGGAATGGAAGGCGTTCATTCTATTTAATTGATTATAATGTGGACAGAACCTTTTGTTCACGATTCCCCAACCGTTGCTCTCTATATAACCAGAACCTTCATAATCTGAGCGGATACTAGATGTGAACCAGCACATAGCACCAGCGCTACACCCCGCAATGAGCTTTCCTTGCTCCAGAGCCAATAATAATTTTTCATCGAGTTTATGTTCTTTCCATTCTGTAATCATTTGAATATAGTTCCCGCCACCGAGATAAATTAAATCAGCTGAACGAATCATTTCGTCCATCTCATATTTAGAAGGTGTATCGGCTATCGTACGTAAAATTTGTACTTCACAGTGTAATTGTTTTTCAAACGTGTCGACAAATAATTTTATATAGCTTTCATCATCATGACTAGCTGTAGGAATGAATAATACTTTCGGATACTGTTTATTTGTTAATTCTATAAGTCGCTCATTAATAGGCGAGTGATTTGAATCTTGTAAATCACCGCCACCAATGACAGCTAATTTCATAGTAAAGCACCACCTAATCATTTTTGTTATATAAAAATTCGATAGAAGAGAGTTACATTCCTTCTGTGATGTAATGATTAAGTAGAAAATATAGTTTAAATATATCGGAATAGTAAAGCGGAGGCTGGTTACATAGAGAAATGAATTAGAAACAATTTACCCCGCTATTGGCCAGGCAGTAAGCCCCCCACCATAAAATCCAGAAAATGCATAGAAGTTAGATGGGGGATGAACAAAACCCCCATTGATTAAGGTTTTACTTTATCGATATATAACACTTCATACTATTGTTTCAAAATATGGAAACAATATGTTTAAATAGATATAACGAACCATGAATTCACATTGAATGAGTGCTTATACTTTAAAAAGGAATCGGAAATAATAGAGATTTTATAAATGAGTTTTTACTTTTAATAGGAACTTTTATTACAATATGGTAAAATTATTTCAATATATTTATTTAATATAAAAATACAAAGAGGGAGCGTGAAAAAAGTGGATTTTCGATTCGAATTTACAACGAAGGTGAAAGAATACTTGGATGATGAGAAGGATGAAAAAATAATAAAAGATGGACATAGAGATATCATTTTTCAGTATTTATATCCGCTAGAGAGTGAAATTGGTATTTATAAAAATCCTAACTTTACTTTTTTTGCATCAGGAAGACGCTCGCATATCGTATTAGAAAACATTGAATTTAAAACAGAGGTAAATGTAAAAAGTAACATCATTGAAATTACAAAAATAGTAGATAATGTCGTTATCCCGTTGGATACAATAGTAGCGAAAGATCGGGAATTGTTTGCGCTTGGGCGTAATGAGAAGTTTAGTGTACAAATATTAGAGCAGTATCTGTTTGATACATTTGGAGAAAAATTAGGTTTAAAATGAATGGAATGGCCTATGTATTTATAGGTAGTGAATTTTTGTATATATCATTTGCGTTTGACCTTTCATTTAGTTTGTACTACAATTCGTAGTGTGAAAGGAGCTATACTATGTTTACTCAAAACTATAAGTTAAATGAGCACGGGTTAAATCATTTCTTTGGACCGCTTGAAGCGAAAATTATGGAGATTGTTTGGTCTACCGAGGGTATTACGATTAAAGAAGTGCAACAGAAATTAAGTGAAGAATCACCTGTGAATTTTAACACTGTTATGACAGTTATGAACAGGTTAGTAGAGAAATTACATTTAGAAAAACAGACTGTGAAAAGAAGTGGCATATATCGTGCTGTACAAACGAAAGAAGAATTCTTATCCAATCAAACGAAGAAAATGACACAGGAATTGATGGGGGAATTTGGAGATTTAGTTGTAAATCATATGCTAGATGAATTAGAGCAGGCTGATCCGAATTTAATAAAAAAGCTAGAAGACAAATTGAGTCAGTTAAAAAAAGAGGATTAATGAAATGAAATGGCAAATGCGTAAAATCGTATTGTTAGCAGGGATTGTTAGTACCGTCTTTTTCAGTATGTTAGTGTATTACGTTACATATCCGTTTCTGTTTCAAAATAAGATGTTCTTTCTTTCGAATTTTTGCTTGTTTCAGTTAGAAAAACATATGAAAGAATTATCGCTTATTCGTATTATAATTGCTGGATTTCTACTACTTACTGTGTTCATCGTGTGCAAAAGAATGTGGCGACAATTTTTCGATAGTAAAAGATTACAAAGAGTACTTATCCCTTTCGTTCGAAAAGGAAAGCAAATATATATATTGCCGACCGCGGAAGTTGCGGCATTTACAATTGGGTTATTTCGTCCGAAAGTTGTCATGTCAGAAGGGATGATTCAAACATTTTCAGATGAAGAAATGGATGCGATTATTTTTCATGAAGAATATCATCAGAACAATCGAGATCCGTTGAAATTATTTTGTTTTACGTTAGTAGCAGAAGGAATGATGTACATACCAATATTAAAAGGGTTGTTACAGCGGTATCACACGTATCAGGAGCTAGCTGCTGATAAATATGCGATGCAAAAAATGGAATCTTCATTTGAGTTGGGTAGCGCGTTATTAAAATTAATTAAAATAAAGACAATGGAAAATCGATGTGTTACAGCTTCATTTGCAAAAACAGCAATAAATTTACGAATCGAGCAAGTGTTAAATGAAAAAGTTGTTAAACTTACTATACCGCTACATACGAATTCGGTATATGTAACATTAGGTTTATTTTGTATGTCGGTTGTACTGATTGTCGGAGAGTGCATATAGCCTCTTTTTTTAAGAAATAGCACTACTTTATGTAGTGTATTTGGGAGGGAAAAAAGTGAAGAAACTAATAGCAATTATACTGGCCGGGGCATTAATTTGGGCCGGAGTGAATTTTTATAATTCAAAGAAAGAAGAAAAAGAAAGAAAAGCAAAACAAGCGGAGTTACAAAAAACAGAAGTATTGCCACAAGTGGGATTTAAAGCACCAGACATAACATTAAAAGGATTAGACGGGAAGCTGTATTCGTTAAATGATGCAAAAGAAAAACCGTATCTTATTAATTTTTGGGCATCGTGGTGTGGTCCATGTGAAATGGAGGCACCTGACTTAGTTCATATGTATGATAAATATAAAAAGGATGTTGAAATTTTTGCGGTAAATGCAACTATCGGAGATCCAGTACAAGAAGCGAGCGCATTTGCAGATCGTCACGGATTTCAGTTTCCTGTTTTACTAGATATGGACGGAGTAGCCGGTTTAGATTATAAAGTATTTTCTTTACCAACGACATTTTTTGTTAATAAAGATGGAATTATCGTAGAGCAAGTACGAGGCGTATTACCTCCAGATCAATTAGAAGAGAAATTTAAGAAATTAATTGAGAGTTAAGAGGGGATTTTGTAGTGATGGAATGGATCGTGAGGTTACAACCCGTATCTCTTATAATTGGAAGTTTATTTGGATTTATGTTGATGAAACGAAAGATGAAGAAACAAAGTGTACCATATGAAAAAATGATGGATGCTGTAACAAATGCTTTTCTTATCATCGTATTTGTATGGAAGTTTGCACCAGCAATTTTAAATCCAGTATGGGCTATTAGGTCGCCATTGCAAGCATTATTAGCTGTAGGAAGTATGCAGCATATTATAGCAGGATGTGTAATTGCGATTATATACATTGCTTGGAGAAGTAAAAAGGAACAATTTTCATTTCGTATTTTACTTGATACATTGCCTATTGGACTATGTATGAGTATTATTTTTTATTTTCTATTCCACCAAAAAATAGGTGTACAAACGACATTGCCTTGGGGAATGAAAATATATGAATCTAAATTTTTATATCACCCTATTTTCGCATACGAGATCATACTTGCCCTTTGCATAATGTGCTTGTTATGGATGAAAAATGAACGGCTCGGAAATGGAAAGAATATAAGTGTTTTTCTAATTGTTGAGGGGTTTGCTCATATCATTATTTCGCTTATTAGTGAACAGAATTCGGTTCTATTTGGTTTATCGATGCAGCAAATACTAAGTTTTTGTGTAATGAGTTTAGGGATTTTGTTCGTGCCGAAAAAATAAGAGGTATGCATGTATGAGATTTTCATACACGCATACCTTTTTATAATTGGGATTGTGCGCTTTTCTGAAAAAAATGAATGGTTTTCTTCCAAGAATCAATACTAGCGAAAGCATTATCTTTTTTGCTCCCTTGGTTATAATTTACCCTTAAATAAGGAATGCCAATAGAATGTCCAGCCCCTTTATATACGAGTTGTTTATAAAAATAAGGGGAATTAAATGTATTTAATCTATTAATCGCTTTTTTTGACAATCTTACAATATCAGCTTCGTCTTCTTCACCAGCAATTAGCAATACATCGCCATTAATTTTTTCAACTGGTATAGTAGCATTTTCCACAATCATAGAATTTGAAGTTAAAGCGTCATACCATTTTCTATACGGATTCCCTCTATGCTCTTCATACATTTTACGACATTCGAGAGCAACGGAAATGGGATTTGCCGGAGAAGCATAAGGGAAGGGTTTCCCTTTATATGTCCAAGCAGGAGGTAATGTTTTAGCATCAGACCACGGGACGATACCGCTTAGTGCAATAGCTGAACCGTTTAAAGAGGTGACGGCATTTATTTCTTGGAAAAAGCAGGCTGATAAAAGGGCTAATTCACTTCCTCGAGAGGTACCGTGTATACCTAACCAGTTTTTTGTAACTTCTTCTCGTTTCTTCATCCATTCAATAGCAGTTTTTATGTATTCAAGAGGAATTTCTACAAGTTGTTGAGGAAGATTCTCGATTCCGAAATAAGCGAGGGCTAGTACTGAAAAACCATGTGATGCGAGTAAAGCGGCAAGGTATTCATTTAAGCCACCTTCTGAACCACCAAGTACAATGATTCCTGGATTCGCTTTTTTATTTTCATTGTAAAAAAAGGTAGCGACAAGTCCATTTTCTCTAATTGGATACCGAACGATATGTTTGGATTTCCATAATCTTAAGATGCTTATTTCATCAATAGTAGATCCGTTAATTTCAATTGATAAAGTTAAGTTTTGTGGTGATAATGGATTTTTATAATTTGGCGTGGAATTGTAATGTTTGCTTATTTTAATAATGTCTAAGGACCAAAATAATCCCATCCCGTCAATTCCTGTATAGGAGCCGGAAATAGGTGCCTGTTCTGTAAGGTTTACATTACCATCGTTAGTAGCAATAAATGTGGCATTTGATTCTAAATATATATCGTTTATTCCTTCGGCAACTCTAGAGGCTCTTATCGTTACTTTTTGTAAAGGTTCTAATCCAGTTATATAAATTTGAATCGGAGAATCAATTAATGAGATTAACGAATTAACATGAATACGGGGCTTCGTTTTTTTTGGAATGCTCATTTCATAACACCTCAATTTACATTATATTCAATAAGTTTTCTATGAAAAACAAAATAACCCTCTACTTTAAATAGAATTTTATTAATGTGAGGAGGAGTTCGCTTCTTATTAAATAAGAAGGATAATCAATGTTTTGCATGGATTATCCCGTTTTTTGGTAAGCTCGATTGGTGCAAACTAATAATCGATTATTGAGTGGAATTTTAACTTATTTTTATTACATCTATTAAAAAATCGGCGGAGTAACAGAAAATAAAACAATGGCATTTTTCTCGAATTGATTTACCCATTTATGTTTTAAATAAGCGGGTATTTTTACGCTATCACCAGTTTCTAATATGTATTCTTCTTCATTTAAATGTAATGTGATTTTTCCGTCTAATACAAATGCTAATTCTTCACCTTTATGTTCTAGTACATTTTCTGATGAAGCTGTATTCGGCGGGACGGTCATAATCGCTGTTGCTAAATTACCTGTGAAATCAGGTGATAGCATTTCATATGATAAATTATCGATAATCATTTTTTTTCGTTTATGAGAACGTACAATTAAATCGTCTGTATTTGTATCTTCAAGTAAAAAGCTAAAAGTTGGAACATCAAGAGCTTTAGCCAGTACTTTTAATGTTTGGATAGAAGGGTTAGCAGATCCGCGTTCAATTTGACTTAACATAGATGGTGTAATATCGGCCATCTTTGCTAGATCTTTACTAGTTAAGCCCTTTTCTTTTCTTTGTTTTTCAATCTTTTTACCAATATCTATATTTTCCATAATGAAAATCTCCTTACTGATTATTAAATTATATTTAAATAAATTAAATTAAAATTAACTAAAATGAATGATTTATGTTAAACTATATTAAAATTAATTTAATTATAATTTATTAAATCGTAAGCTACAAGGTGATGAGGAGGAAGAGAAATGAAGGAAATAGAGAAATTAAAAGAGGAATATCCATTATTAAATAAATTAATCAAAACAGAAGAAGTGTTTTGGGTGAATCCGAACATGGAAAAGTATGAAACGGCGATAAAAGATTCCCCACTGAATGACGAAAATGTAAAAGATGCGGAAGAAAGATTAAAGCGCTTTGCACCATATATTGCGAAAGTTTTTCCTGAAACGAAAGAGACGAAAGGCATAATTGAATCACCTTTAGTGAAAATCCCTTCTATGAAACAAGCTTTAGAGAAAAATTACGAGCAACCTATTTTAGGAGAATTATTATTAAAATGTGATAGTCATCTTCCGATATCAGGATCAATTAAAGCTAGAGGCGGGATTTATGAAGTGTTGAAACATGCTGAACAATTAGCTTTGCAGCATGGTATGTTAACAGAAGAAGATGATTATTCCATTTTAGATAGTGATACATGTAGAGAGTTTTTTGCTAAATACTCAATTGCGGTAGGTTCAACAGGAAACTTAGGATTGAGCATTGGAATTATGAGTGCGAAATTAGGTTTTAACGTAACGGTTCATATGTCAGCAGACGCGAAACAATGGAAAAAAGATTTATTAAGAAGTAAAGGTGTAAATGTTATTGAATATGAAGCTGATTATAGTAAAGCAGTAGAAGAGGGGCGCCAACAAGCAGATGCTGATTCTCGCTGTTACTTTGTAGATGATGAAAACTCACATGATTTATTTTTAGGGTACGCAGTAGCAGCATCACGTTTACAAAAGCAATTAGAAGAGTTAGAGGTTGTAGTAGATGAAGAGCATCCTTTATTCGTTTACCTTCCGTGCGGAGTAGGAGGCGGACCTGGTGGAGTCGCATTTGGTTTAAAGTTATTGTATAAGGATAATGTCCATTGTTTCTTTGCGGAGCCAACGCACTCTCCGTGTATGCTATTAGGTATGATGACGGGATTGCATGATGGAATCTCTGTACAAGATTTTGGGATTGACAATAAAACAGATGCAGACGGACTCGCTGTGGGAAGAGCATCTGGATTTGTAGGCAAAACAATAGAGCCATTTTTAAGCGGTATATATACAATTAGCGATAACCATCTATATAAATTGCTAAAAGGGTTAGTAGATACAGAGGGCATAAAGTTGGAACCATCAGCATTAGCAGGGATGATTGGGACAATTAAATTGTATAAAGAAGGAAAAGAATATATAAAAAATAATGATTTAATACAAAAACTGAATCAGGGTATCCATATAGTATGGGGAACTGGGGGAAGTATGGTTCCAAATGAGGTAATGGAAGTATACTATCAAACAGGTTCTCAGTTAATTAAAAGCAAATCTTGATAGGTATAAAATGAGTTCATTTCTCTTGGACACCTATAAGGAGATGGAATTTTTGTTTTTAGGGGTGATCGCATCACCAACAAGCGAAGATTTTAAAGTACCCTCCATAACGAAAATTTTATATCTTTGCGGATATATATGAAAATTAAGCTTGTTTTTACGTTTTGTTGAATAATAAATTACTTAACTTGATATGGTGACCTCATGCCCATCAACCTAAGACATTATAGTACCCCAAGTACAAGAAAACAGTTATTCTTTCCAATCTAAACGAGCAAAATCAGAAAGGATAACCGTTTTTTTGTTGATTTAAAATAAAGATTGATGAAAAAAGAATTTAAAACAACTAAGTACTCATTTGCCTTCTATAATAAATATAAAAAATTCCATTTAGGAAATCTATTTAAGCAGCTAGATTGTATACCAAAAGATTGCCCAATCGTTTTACAATGTCGAACAGGATTGCGTTCCGCTATAGCAGCTAGTATTTTACAAAAAGCTGATATAAAAGAAGTAATTAATTTAAAGGGAGGATTTCTTGCATGGAAAAAAGAAGAGTTTCCTTACACAACTTGTAATCTCAATGTGTAGAGAAATGATTCTTATTAATTTAAAAAGGGCTATGATACACTTTGCACCCAAGGCGCAGAAAAAAAGAATCGAAATGAAATGAAATCCAATCCAAATTTTATAGTTGAAAGAGAAGAATTTTAAAAAGATGAAATAAAAAAACACCTTATAGCATATAAGGTGTTTTTTATACCTCTTAAAATGACTTAAGATGCGTTTACTTGAGGTCATTAGGTAGTTAGAGGTTGACAGACTATCTTTAACGAAAATGTTGAGTAGTTCTATTTAATTATACATCAATATATATAAATGATAAATGCATTCTTGCATCTTCAATCCTTTTCTTATTGAATACACCCTTGAATTTTATTTTTTCTCCCGTTTCTTTCTTTTCTTCATCTTGTAGTATGCCCCTAGTGATAAAGTTCATAATAAGGCATGGACGGATGTATCAAAATAAAAACCATATAGATTCATAGGTTAGAAGCGTATCTAAACAAACAATATGATTTGTTTAGATTTTTTATTAATAAATAATTGGATGTCATATAACTGCAGAAATATAAGATAGAATATTCTCATTAAAATTTCTACAGTTTTAAACTATATACATATAAAGGTAATGGGATTATATTGGCAATGAAAGAGAAAATAATAGATAGATGGAAGGGGATGTTATTATGTTTAAAAAAGTAGCACTTGGTATTTCATCGTTAGTAATAACTGCGTTTGTCGGATTAGGAATGGCAACAGAAGCTTCTGCTGGACCTGCAGCACCACTTACTTCACTAAACGTCGTACAAGTAGAGTCTGAGCAGGGTGGAGTAGAAACGATTAATCCAAACAGTTTTAGCACAACACGTGACCATGGGGGAAAGTACTTATATATTACTACGAAGGAAATGGGATATGGTCAAAATCCATTTGCGAAAATGAATGGTTTTAATGTGAAAAGTATTGGATCCACTATAATTGGCGGAAAACCAATTGTTGGTTGGTATTATAAGTGGGATGCCTCAGGACATCAGCAGGGAACATTTGAATATCAAAAAACATCTATTAACGCTCCATTTAATACAATGCGAACATCAATCTATATTAAATAAATATTTTAAAAGTTATAGGGATATACCATACAAAGTTTTGTTCATAAAATTGAATTCATTTATAGCAAATATAAGAGTCGTCCTTAATAGGAGGGCTCTTACTTTAGTAGGGAAAATGTCTAAATAGATGAATATAATTGAAAGAAGCAGAATACATACTGGTATTTAATTTTCATCCCCTTTCATTGATTAATGTGGAATGTACCTCCCTTTCTTATATAATTGTTTTATAGTACAATTTCTTTTAGATGGTACGTTTTATTTCAAAAATAAGATCGTTTATTATGATTGTTAAAGGATGAGTCGGTATGACAAAAGAAAAACAACCATATGGTACAGTTTTAATAAAAGCTGCAAAAATCTTAGATTTTTTATCTGAAAGCAAAAAACCACAGCCTTTAAATGTGATAGCTCAGGAAACAGGAATGACAAGTTCAACAACATTAAAGATATTAGAAACGTTAGTTATAATAGGTTATGCAAAAAAATATCCTGAAACTAAAAGATTTGGTTTAGGAACCTCTTTAATTTACTATGCAAATCAGTATCTTGCGAATTTAGATATTACCAAAATTACATTTCCATATTTGCAAAAGTTGCAAAGTAATTTAGATGAAACGGTTCATTTAGGAATATTAGAAGAAGATAAAATTTTTTATATTAATAAATTAGAGCCAGAGAGACCGATAATTCGTATGAGTTCTCGAATTGGAATGAGTATTCCTTTGTATTGTTCGGCAATGGGGAAGGCTGTGCTTGCAGAGTTCTCTCAACAAGATTTAGAAAGCTATTTAACAAGGGTAGAATTAAATCCGGTTAATGAAAATACTATAATTGATCCTCATGTTTTAAAGGAAACTTTAAAAGAGATAAAGCAGATTGGTTTTGCAATTGATGATGCTGAATATGAAGAAGAAGTATATTGTATAGGAGTTTCGTTAACTTTAAATGGACAAACATATGGTGCATTTAGTGTGAGTATGCCCAAGTATCGTGTTACAGAGGACCTGAAGAAAAAAATGATTCAGTTGATACTAGAAACAAAACAAAATATTCTCAATGAACTTAAACAATTGCATGTGTTCATATAGGAATTCATTTTAAGGAGCTTTAATGGTGATTTTTCACTGTTAGAGCTCTTTTTTATTTATAGGAGCAAAAAGAATGGGAACTGACTTGTGAATGTAGTAAGAACTACGGCTGAATAACGGATTACTATGTTAGAAAAATATTTAATAATGTTCAAAAAATTTTCATTAAATATAAAAAAAAAATCTTGTAATCTTTTTAAATAATTCATATAATTTATTTGTAAATTTCTTTTCAGGAAAACGAATTTCCAAATAAGAAATTTAGAGCTTAAGCTCTAAAAAATGGAGGCACTTTATGAAAAGGGTTACTGTATTAAATAAACTGAAAAAGAGTGGTGTGATTGCTGTTTTGAGAGCGCATACAAAAGATGAGGCTCTTAAAGTTACTGAGGCAGTCATTAATGGAGGGATTACTGGTATTGAAGTAACCTTTTCTGTACCACAAGCTGAAGAGGTCGTTCGTAAAATAAGGGAATTACATAGTGACTGTGAAGAGTTGGTGATTGGTGCAGGAACTGTTCTTGATGCGATAACGGCACGTATAGCTATTTTGGCTGGAGCTGAGTATATTGTCAGTCCAGCATTTGATAAAGAAACAGCAGAGATTTGTAATCTTTATCAAGTTCCATATTTACCTGGATGTATGACAATTACGGAAATAAGTACAGCATTAAAAGCGGGAGTCGACATTGTGAAATTATTTCCAGGAAGTTCGTATAATCCAAGCTTTATAAATGCAGTGAAGGGTCCCCTGCCACAAGTTAATATTATGCCTACTGGTGGGATAAATATTGAGAATATGCATCAATGGTTTGAACGTGGATGTGTAGCTATAGGTGTGGGAGGAGATTTACTAGCTCCTGCTCAAAATGGGGATTATGCTAAAGTCTCAGAACTTGCAAGAGAGTATGTGGATAAGTTAGCAGAGATCAGAAAGGGTGCCTAATTATGGGGCGAATTATAACACTAGGTGAGATTATGCTTCGTTTATCCACTAATGAAGGAACTAGAATAACTGAAGCTAATTCTTTTAAAGCACATTATGGTGGTAGCGAAGCTAATGTAGCAATAAATTTAGCGAATTTTAACCACCAAGTTTCTTTTGCTAGTAAGGTACCTTCAAATTTATTAGGTAAAGCTGTTCAACAGCATTTACAAAATTATGGGGTGGATACCAGTAATTTATTGAAAGGTGGTTTACGTTTAGGAACGTACTATCTGGAAAGGGGTACAGGTAAAAGGGCTTCATTGGTTTTGTATGACCGAGCATATTCTAGTTTTGCACAGATGAAAAATGTGGAGTGGAATATAGATGATTTATTCAAAAATGTATCATTATTTCATGTTTCGGGAATTAGCCTTGCTTTATCAGATTCAATGACTGATCTCATTCTAGGATTAATCAAAGAGGCCAAAAAGCGTCAAATTAAGGTGAGTTTTGATATTAATTATCGATCTAATTTATGGAACTATGAACGCGCATCGAAAACACTGAATAAAATTTTACCTTATGTAGATTACTGTTCTGCAGGGAAAAAGGATGCTCTCTATTTAATAGGGATTCCTGAAAATAAGACGCAACAATCAGATTTAGAATATTATTATGAGCAAATGCATAACAAGTATCCTAATATTGAAGTCTTATACTCTACATTAAGGGATGTTCATTCTGCTAGTTCGAATGATCTTCAGGGCACATTATGGAAAAATCATTTTCTGTATACTTCGAAGGTGTACCACATTAATCCTATTGTGGATCGTGTTGGTGGGGGAGATGCTTTTGTTGCTGGAATTTTACACGGATTATTGGAAGAAAAAGATCCGGATTATACAGTTTCATTTGCTACCGCAGCATCTAGTTTAAAGCATACGATTCATGGTGATTGTAATCAGTTTTCTATCTTGGAAGTAGAAGAGTTTATGAGAAATGAGTCAGGAAATATTGTTAGATAAAATACTAAAAAGTGATAGGAGAATATATATTATGGAAACACGTTATACACATAGTCCAATGGATATTCGTCATTATTCTACAGATCAACTAAGACAGGAATTTTTAGTAGAGCGAAACTTTGCACCGGGAGAAGTTATTCTTACATATACACATAATGATCGAATGATTTTTGGGGGAGTAACGCCAACTGAAAAACCTTTGAGTATTGAGTTGTCTACTGAATTGGGAGTTTCTTATTTTTTAGAACGCCGTGAATTAGGTGTTATAAATATTGGTGGACCAGGATCTATCATAATTGATGGTACAGAAGAAAGTATGAAAAAACAAGATGGTTACTATATTGGAAAAGAAACAAGGGAAGTAGTCTTTAAGTCAGATGATCAGTCAAATCCTGCGAAATTCTATTGTGTTTCAGTACCTGCACATCATAAATATCGAAATGTACGTATAAGCATTGATGAAATAAAACCTATGGAAACAGGGGACTCTGCAACATTAAATAAGCGTAAAATCTATCAATATATTCATCCGAATGTTTGTGAAAGTTGTCAACTACAGATGGGGTATACCATTTTAGAACCAGGAAGCAGCTGGAATACAATGCCTTGCCATACCCATGAACGTCGAATGGAAACTTACTTGTATTTTGATATGAAACCGGATACACGAGTGTTCCATTTTATGGGTAAACCTGATGAAACTAAACATTTGGTAATGAAAAATGAACAGGCGACAATTTCTCCAAGTTGGTCAATTCACTCTGGTGTTGGTACAAGTGATTATACATTTATTTGGGCAATGTGTGGAGAAAACATTACTTATAGTGATATGGACATGGTCGAGATGGATCAGTTGAAATAGTAGGATTGATACAATTAAAGGAGGACTAGAACATGAACTTAAATGAATTTTCAATGGATTTCTTTAGTTTGAAAGGGAAGGTAGCTATTGTTACTGGAGGAAATACAGGATTAGGTCAAGGATATGCAGTAGCATTAGCGAAAGCTGGGGCAGATCTATATATTGCAGCATCTGGTGACAATTGGGATGAAACTCGTCAATTGATTGAGGAATGTGGACAACGAGTTGAATTCATTCAAGTAGATTTAACACAAGATGATGCAGCAGAAAAAGTGGTGCAAGGTTGTTTAGACAATTTCGGGAAAATTGATATTTTAATTAATAATGCAGGTACAATTCGTCGTGCACCATTGCTTGAATACAAGAAGGAAGATTGGAATGCCGTGATGAGCATTAACTTGAATACTGTTTATTTACTAAGTCAAGCAGTAGCTCGTGTCATGGCAGAGCAAAAGAGTGGGAAAATCATAAATATTGCTTCTATGTTGTCTTTCCAGGGAGGAAAATTTGTACCGCCTTATACTGCCAGCAAACATGGGGTGGCAGGATTAACGAAAGCATTTGCTAACGAATTAAGTAAATATAATATTCAAGTAAACGCAATTGCTCCTGGCTATATAGCAACAGCTAATACTGCCCCAATTCGTGCGGATGAACAACGGAATAAAGAAATTTTAGATCGTATCCCAGCTGAAAGATGGGGAGTACCATTCGATTTAATGGGTACAGCTGTATTTTTATCAAGTAAAGCGTCAGATTATGTAACAGGCCATATTCTAGCTGTTGATGGTGGATGGTTAGTGCGTTAATTAGTTTTAAGCTCTATAGCGAATATTTTTTGGGCGATTCAAGAACACTTTGGTTGTTAGAAACATCTGAATATAAGTTGTGAACCTTTTTGAAAGGGCATACATTATGTTGGATAGAGCCGGTAAATTGAATATATTGATGAGTAAAAGGGTTAGAATTACTTAATCAAGAGTGTTGAATTTGAAAAAATACTAGTCCATTAGAAGGGAAGTTATTTATGGATATACTGATTCTTTCACATGCTGGTGTTGCAAGTGGGTTGAAGAAAGCTGCACAAATGATTTTAGGGGAACAAAAAAACTTACACGCTCTAGAATTAACTGAAGAGAATGGAATTACTTCTTTTAGTGATCAACTACAAGAATTCTTGGAAAGATGGAATGAAAATCAATCGAATAAGTTGCTTATTTTTGCTGACCTTAAGGGGGGAACACCTTTTAATCAGGCTGTATTTTGGGCATCAAAATTAAAGTTGAATCAACGTATTAGCATAATCAGTGGTGTAAACCTACCAATTGTAATAGAAGCAATATATTGTAATCAAGAAAAATCATTAGAAGAGCTGTCAAAAGAATTAATAGAAGGTGCGAAAAATGGAATTGATATACCAGAAATAGAGATTGATAGTGTAAATGCTTTAGATGAATAGAGAGGAGAATAGCCAATGGTAAGCGTTGAATGGTGGCAAATTGTTTTAATAACGCTATATTCTGGATTCGCCATTTATGATGGAAACAATACAACGTTTGGTTTTGTAAAGCCAACAATGGCAGGATTTTTCGCAGGGCTAATTTTAGGGGACATTCAAACGGGTTTAATTGTAGGGGGAACGTTAAACTTATTGGTTTTAGGTGTGGGTAACTTTGGGGGAGCCTCTATACCAGATTATATGACAGGCGCTTTATTGGGAACAGCTTTTACAGTTATGAGTGGGCAAGATGCTAAATTTGGAGCAACACTGGCAATTCCCATTGGACTACTAATGGTGCAATTAGATGTTCTGGCTCGTTTTACGAATACTTTTTTCCAGCATAAAGCTGAAAAATTAGTAGCGGAAGGAAAATTAAAAAAGGCATCCTATATGAACCTATGGGGAATTGTCCCAACTTCCTTATCAAGAATGATACCTGTGTTTCTAGCTTTAGTATTTGGTGCCAAATTTGTTCAAGCAATTGTAGATAATATTCCAAAGTGGCTTATGGGTGGTTTACAAGTAGCTGGGGGATTGCTTCCTGCATTAGGTATTGCAATTCTATTGAAATACTTACCTATAAAACAAAATATCGCCTTTTTGATTATTGGTTTCTTCTTAGCGGCTTATTTAAAAGTACCTGTATTAGGTGTTGCTTTAATCGGGTTAGCAATGGCAATAATTTATTTCCAAACCTTTATGAAAGATAGCGATTATGCGACTGATGATGGAGGAATGGGAGATGAGTAAAAATATAGTAGATAAAGATTTAAACAAGGTATTTTGGCGTTGGTATTTCTTCGGTCAAACAGGATGGAACTATGAGAAAATGCAAGGCTTAGGCTATTACTATAGCATTTATCCATTGCTAGAAAGCATATATAGTGAGGAAGAAGAAAGAAAAAGAGCAGCAATAAATCAATTGCAGTTTTTTAACACGAATAATTCTACAGCTCCCGTTATTCTAGGCCTAGATGTAGCCTTAGAAAAAGAGAAGGGGATTGAATCTATTGATACAGTAGCGTCGCTTAAAACTGGATTAATGGGACCGCTAGCAGGAATTGGTGATACCTTATTCTTTGTAATTCCAACCACTATTGTTGGCTCCATTGCGTCTTATTTAGCACTAGAGGGAAATCCAATTGCTCTGATTTTATGGATCTTATTTGGATGTGTCAGATTGGGATTTATGAGATTCTTTGTATGGACAGGTTATAAAGAAGGAGCAAAACTTGTTGGTGAGTTAGGGAATCGTTTGAAAAAAATAACTCAATCCGCAAATATACTGGGAATCACCGTTGTAGGAGCATTGATTCCTTCAGTAGTTAAGGCCACTTTTGGTTATGAGTTTACCAAAGGTGAAGTTACTTTAAAATTACAGGATCTTGCTAATCAAATTATGCCTGGTTTAGCACCAGCTCTTGTAGTCTTTTTAACATATTGGTTATTAGGTAGAAAGAAAATGAATTCTACTCGTGTTATCTTTTTATTGATTTTTATAGGAATTATTGCTTATAATTTAAAAATTTTCGTTTAAGGGGAGTGTTTAGTAATGGAAGGAATCGTACATATTAGAGTTGATGATAGACTTATTCATGGGCAAGTTGCAACAAGATGGGCAACAGGTTTAAGAGTAAATCGTATTATGATTATCGATGATAAAGTTGCAGTTAATGATGATGAGAAATCAATTTTAAGAATGGCGGCACCAGCTGGTGTTAATACGTCCATTTTAACCTTTGAAAAAGGCCTTAATAATGTGAAAAATGGGAATTATAAAGGGCAAAGAGTGTTATTAATTGTGAAGACTCCTGAAATTTTAGTGCAATTAATGAATGGTGGATTAGCATTAAAAGAGGTAAACATCGGTAATATGTCTAGTCGTCCAGGAACAACTCAAATTAAAAAATCAATTAGTATGACTGAGAGTGAAAAAGTAGCTGTGCAACAGTTATTAAGCCAAGGTGTAAAAGTTACTGCACAGATGGTTCCAGAAGAATCTGATGCAAGTATTGAGGGATTTTTAAATTGAATAATATGTAAGGATAAATAAAAACTAAAAACATCACTCGTTTTATGAAAAATGAGTGATGTTTTCACATAGTGAGGTTAAAAGAATAAGAGGGTTTAGATGTAAAGATTGAATTGTTGGAGAGGAGACTAACATGTCTATACTATCGAAAAATATAGAGATATTTAAAGAAAAAGGAAAGGCATTAGATCGAAATAGTATAAAAGCAGAATTAGATTGGATATGTGAAAAGCTGGAAAAGAACATAGGACGCTTTGGGACAAGCTATCCATCTGCCTGTGCAACAAATGGAAAATATAGAATAAAAGGAAATGATGATTGGACGAATGGATTTTGGACAGGGATGCTATGGATTGCCTATGAATATTCGAAAAAAGATATTTTTAAATCAATAGCACTAAAAAACATTGAAAGTTTTAAAGATAGACTAGATAAGAATTTTGTTGTAGATCATCATGACCTAGGATTCTTATACAGTTTATCAGTTGTTGCTGGTTATAAGGTGACATTAGATGAATCTTTTACCCCAATTATTATTCAAGCTGCCGATAAGCTAATAAGTCGTTTTCATGACAAAGGGAATTTTATTCAGGCTTGGGGAAATCTTAATGATCCTGATGAGTACCGTTTGATTATTGACTCATTATTAAATCTGCCTTTATTGTTTATGGCAACGAAATTGACAGGTGATCAATGTTATAAACATATAGCAGAACAACATTTTCAACAAGTAACGGAAACGATTATAAGGGAAGATGCATCCACGTATCATACATTTTATTTTGATCCTATTACAGGAGAAGCTTCATATGGAGCTACCCATCAAGGTTATACTAATTCTTCCTGTTGGGCACGTGGGCAAGCATGGGCTATTTTAGGTTTACCTATGGGGTTTAATTATATGCTTAATCATGTAGACCAAAAACAATATGAAGACATTACAAATTATTTTATTAGTAAATTATCGAATGGTTTGGTTCCATATTGGGATCTTACTTTTACAGATGAAGATAATCAGCCGTTGGATAGTTCTGCAATGGCAATTGCCGCATGTGGTTTACTCGAAGCTCAAGCAAGTAATATGTATGAGGAATCTGCATCCATTGCTCGTGGAATGATTCAAGTACTTAGGGAACAGTGCACGATAAAAAATGATGAGGATAATGAAGGAATCTTACAACATGGTGTTTATGCATATGCAGAAGGAAAAGGGATTGATGAACCTAATTTATGGGGGGATTATTTTTACTTAGAAGCGTTGTATCGTATGTTTAATCCAACGTGGGCAACATATTGGTAAGTATAAATGTTAATAAAGTTATTAAGGTATCATGATTTGAAATACTGGGGGATAAACTATGAAATCATTTGAAATTGGGAAAGATTTTATGCTAGATGGTGAGCCTATAAAGATTATATCAGGTGCTCTTCACTATTTCAGGATTGTTCCAGAATACTGGGATCATAGTCTTTATAACTTGAAGGCACTAGGATGTAATACAGTAGAGACGTATGTTCCATGGAATATGCATGAACCCAAAGAAGGGATATTTAATTTTGAAGGTATAGCAGATCTTATGAAATATGTACAATTAGCTCAAAAATATGGATTAATGGTTATTTTACGTCCTACTCCTTATATTTGTGCAGAATGGGAGTTTGGTGGATTACCTGCTTGGTTACTAAAGTATAAAGATATAAGGGTTAGAAGTAATACGAACTTGTTCTTAAATAAAGTGGAAAACTTTTATAAAGTTCTCCTACCAATGGTAACCCCATTACAAGTAGAGAATGGTGGACCAATTATTATGATGCAAGTAGAAAATGAATATGGTTCATTTGGAAATGACAAAGAGTATGTAAGAAGTATAAAAAAAATAATGAGAGATTTAGGCGTTACGGTTCCACTTTTTACTTCAGATGGTGCATGGCAAGAGGCTTTAGAATCAGGGAGCCTGATCGATGACGATGTTTTAGTAACGGGTAATTTTGGCTCACGCTCTAATGAAAATTTAAATGAGCTTGAAAGTTTTATTAAAGAAAATAAAAAAGAATGGCCATTAATGTGTATGGAATTTTGGGATGGCTGGTTTAATCGATGGGGTATGGAAATTATTCAGCGTGATGGCAGTGAATTAGCAGAAGAAGTTAAGGAACTATTGAAGAGAGCTAGTATTAATTTCTATATGTTTCAAGGTGGTACTAATTTTGGGTTTATGAATGGTTGTTCGTCGAGGGAAAATGTGGATTTACCACAAATTACTTCATATGATTATGATGCATTATTGACAGAATGGGGAGAGCCAACGCCAAAATATTATGCTGTTCAGAGAGCTATTAAAGAAGTTTGTTCAGATGTAGACCAATTTGAACCGCGCATTTTACCACGTGCAAATTATGGGGAAATTAAATTGAATCGTAAAGTATCACTATTTTCAACATTAGAGAAAATAGCGAAGAAGAGACACAATTCTTATACATTAACAATGGAAGATATGGATCAGCAGTATGGTTATATTTTATATCGAACATTTTTAAAAGGGCCAAAAAATATAGAAAAATGTAAGGTAGTAGATGCTAGAGATCGTGTACATTTGTTCCTGAATGAACAATTAGTAGACACCCAATATAGGGATGAGATTGGTAGAGAGGTATCGTTAGATTTAACTAAGGAAGAAAATACGTTGGATATTTTAGTAGAAAATATGGGACGTGTTAATTATGGGGCAAGATTGTTGTCTCCAACGCAAAGAAAAGGTATCTCCTCAGGTGTAATGGTTGATATACATTTACAATCAAACTGGGAGCATTATGCACTTGAATTTGATAATCTTGATGAGGTTGATTTCAACGGTCAATGGGAACCTAATACACCTAGTTTTTATGAATACACATTTAATGTACAAGAATTAAAAGATACATTTTTAGACTGTAGTAAGTTGGGAAAAGGATTTGTTGTTTTGAATGGGTTTAATTTAGGTAAGTATTGGGATGTAGGTCCAACAGGTTATTTATATATCCCGGCTCCTTTATTAATAAAGGGAGAAAATAAGTTGATTGTCTTCGAAACGGAAGGGAATTATGAGGAAGAACTTTATTTAAGGGAAAATCCAATTTATTTAGATATAAAATAAACATTTCTAGTATTTTGTTAGATATTTCTCAGCGTTATAATGGGCAGCTTTGATGAAAGGATTAGCTAAAGCGTATAGTTTAAAAAAATTAATGTAGATTATTACGTTTTTAGCTGATTAACAGACTGAATTTTCGTAATGTACAAACTTTTTGAAGAGGTATTATTTGAAATGAAATCTTTAAACACGGAATGAATGAATGATTCATTATTAAAGTGATAAAGGAGAACGGTTTCATGAAAAGGATAATATTATGTATATTTGTTTTAAGTTTTGTTATGGGGTCTTTCAGTTTAAATGCGGTCGCAGAAACGGAAGAAAGCGCTGAAATGATATCAAATTGGAAAAGGGTACTTGTTGGTGAACCTTTTACAGATGATGATGTAATTTTAAAAAATATCGTTTGGGATAAAGAAAAGGATTTACAAGATAATGTGTTGAGCAATCTAAACAAACAAAATGAAAGCCCTTCCTTATTTAAGAATCTTCCAGACTGGAAGCAGAATTCTGCACAAATCACAGAAACAGTGAAAAATATCGAGAAAATGGCGGTACTTTATCAAACACCTAATTCGATATACTATCAAAAAGATACATTACAAAAAGACATTATGTACGCAATAGAATACTTCTATGATCAAATGTATAATGAAAAAATTAAAAATACGTATGGAAATTGGTGGGATTGGGAGATTGGGACACCACAGTCATACAATAACATTTTGGTATTAATGTTTGATGATTTAACTGAGGTGGAGCTAAGCAAATATATAATGGCAGTAGATCGTTTTGTACCTGATCCTACAAAAAGGTTAAATGGAATTAAAGAAACGGGAGCTAATTTACTAGATAAAAGTTTTATAGTCATGGTGAGAGGTATTCTGAACAATAATAATAATAAAATTCAATTAGGAATAGATGCGACAAATGATGTGTATAAAATAGTTCAAAATGGCGATGGATTTTATCAAGATGGATCATTTATACAACACACATATAATCCGTATACGGGTGGGTATGGGGAAGTGTTACTTGCGAGAAGTGCTGATATTCATGAATTGTTTAGTGGAACAGACAGACTAACGAATGTACAAGGAATTAAAAAACTATATACGTATATTGAAACTACCTACTTACCAGTTATGAAACAAGGTGAAGTATTTGATATGACACGTGGCCGAGGCATGTCTAGACAAAATTCCTCCTCTAGTATTGTAGGGAGAAATATTCTGTATGAAATACTTGTAATTAGTTCACAAAATCAAGACTTATCATATCGGGGGAAATATGCAGGTTATGTAAAAGAAGCTATATTTCAACATAACGATTCGGAAAGTTATTATAATGGGTTATCTATTCATAAAACGCAAACATTTCAACGTTTAATGAGTGATAGTTCAATTAAACCCGATTTTGGTGTGAGAGATACAAATAATATGTTAAGCGCAATGAATCAGATGACCCATCAAAAGAAGGACTTTGCAGTTGGATTGAGTTTATTTGGTAAACAAATCAGTTCTTTTGAATATGGAAATGGTGAAAATATGAAGGGATTTTACATGGGAACAGGGATGTTATATTTATATAACAATGACCTTGGTCAATACGATAATGACTATTGGGCAACTATAGATATGACAAGACTTCCTGGCACAACAACAGATCATAAATTAGGGAATTTAATTGATTGGAAAAATTATAATAATCCTAAGTCTTGGTCAGGAGGCGTTTCAGATGGACAGATTGGTTCAGCCAGCATGTATTATACTATGCAGAATGTCACCGGAAGCTCATTAGAAGCAAAAAAATCTTGGTTTTTTCTCAAAGATAAAATTGTAGCAATGGCTGCAGGGATCAATTCAAAAGAGAATGCTGATACAGAGACAATAGTTGAGAATAGAAGATTAGAGAAAGATGGTTCAAATCTTTTGGAAGTGGAGGGTACAGAGGTAGTTTTTGATCAAGGTATCCTATTTAAAGGAGCTTCTTGGGCCCACCTTAAAGGAAAAAACAATCAGTCTGATATTGGTTATGTGTTTCCTCAGTCTGAAAATATATATGCTGAAAAGAAAGAGCGAAGTGGAAAGTGGTCTGATGTAAATAAAGGGGGATCGGGCGATCAGGTAAGTAACATGTTCGCAACACTATCAATACCTCATGGAAAGTCGCCTTCAGGTGGTGAGTATGTGTATGTAATTCTTCCTGGTAAGAATCAAGAAGAGACATCTACTTACGCAAAAGAAATAGATGTTTCAATACTTTCTAATACACCAACGCAACAAGTGATTTATGATGATGCTGATGATATATGGATGGGGAACTTTTATGAGATAGGGAAGGTGAATGAAGTAGAGGCTAAAACTAGGGGAGCAATTGCAATAAATTATAAAGATAATGGTGTAAAAGTAGTGATGGCTGATCCAATGAAAGAGCAAGCTAAAGTAATCTTTACTATACCTAAAAAAATAGGTTACAAGTTAGTAGAAAAGGACGATGAGATAACTGTTAAGGAAGATGCAAACTCTTGGATAATAGAAATGGATAGTTCGGATAAAAGTGGGAAAAGTTCTCAAGTGTATTTTGAACAGTAAAGGTTACAAAATACATTTTGATGTGCAGATTGTGTAATTACTTCCATATAAAACATAAATAAAAGTCAAGAGCTATTTTGATAGCCTTGACTTTTATTATGCTCGCAACTAATGTTTCTGGTGCAAGACTAAATGATAGCAAAATATACACCGAAATATATCTTGAATATTTAATGAGTAACAGTTTACAAAATGCGTATCTTGTTTTGGATTTTAAAAAATTTATTTTCAATTTTCTTAGGTGGCCCGTGAAATAATATCTTGTTTATCAAGTAATAACTTCAAGCTTGATAAAGAGGTTGATTGGAAATTATCTTTTGACATACGTTTTCGGTAGTGCGTAGGAGTTTCCTTAGTCACTTTTTTAAATATGCGGCTAAAGGCTGCTAAACTATGAAAACCCACCTGATAAGATATATTTTCTACCGATTCATTAGTCATTGAAAGTAAATACGCTGCGTGATTAATACGCATCCTTATAATCCAGTCCTTCATGCTCATCCCAAAATGATTTTGAAATACACGAGAAAGATGGCTTCGATTGACCGCAAGGTGGTTTGCTACTTCACTTACGGTAATTTCCTCTATATAATGCTCTCCAATATAAATCATGGCATCAATTGCGAATCGTGAAAATTTTTGTTTTACTCCTGGTGAGAGTGAGCTACCATCTGTAAGAAATAATCTTAAAAAACGATAGGTTAACTCATTCAACTTTAATTCATCTTCTAATGTACTGTAGGAGCAATTCATACACTCCAAAATAATCTCCAAATATTGTTGAATATTAGTTGAGGTAACAGCGTAGTTATCACTTTTAAAATTTGAAAAGTTAATAATTTCTTCTGCAACCTTTCCGCCAAATGAAAGCCATGCATACAACCATGGTTCCTCTGCATCCGAACGATAAAAGGTAGACTCTCCTGGAGGAATAAGAAAAAGATCACCTTGCTTTAATGAATATTTTTTATCTTTTACATAGTACTTCCCTTTTCCATCCAACACGATATGAATAATGTAGCTGTTACGTACAGCAGGACCAAATGCATGAAAAGGTAGTGTTTTTGAAAACCCACAAAAATCAAAATAAAGTTCGCTCGAGAAGTGGTGGTGTTCTTTTTTTATAAATACGGCTTGTTCCATGTGCTTCTCCCTTCTTCGAGATTACTATAACCAATATACCTTTTGAAGAAAGAAACGCAACAAAAGGTTAAATCAAGGTCACAAAATGATATAAAACAGAAAACGCTTTCTTGTTAAACTATACATGAAAAAGAAAGCCATAGGAAGATTAATGTAATTTGTCAGCAACAAGAAAAAACATGTATAAATTGTCAAAGAACTAGAAGCAAAGCTAAATCATAGTGAGAAAGCAGCAGAAGGTTTTAATTCTAGTGAAACACTTGTCCATTCTCATTCTAAATAAAGGAGTAGGGATATCTAAAATGAACATTACAACAAAAGATTTCGGTGCCGGTTATACGAGTATCACTATTACCAATCTGAACGGCCTGCAATTAACAGTTTCAGACCTAGGAGCTCGTATTACGAGTTTAAAGGTACCAACGACGAATGGTTTACGTGAGCTTATACTTGGTTTTGATACAGCAAAGGAATACCTTGAAAAGGATTTATATATTGGTGCCTCAATCGGACGTGTAGCTGGACGAATTCGAAATGGAACTTTTCAAATTGATGGGGGAATCTATAAAGTACAAGTTGATGAGAAAACTGGGAACACTTTACATGGTGGTACCCCAGGGTTTGAAAGTAAAAAGTGGCAATATTGTGTTGTCGAGAATAATGATGAGGCCTCAGTGATATTTGATATGGTGAGCCCACATGGTGAAAATGGCTTTCCAGGGAACCTTAAAATTGAGATACGTTATACATTGACTAACACGAATGTTTGGAAATTGGAAACTAGAGCGACAAGTGACAAAGATACCTTATTCAATCCAACAAATCACGTATACTTCAACTTAACTGGTGATGTAGCACAACCCGTAAATGAGCACACATTGTGGGTGGATAGTGATCGATTTGCACCATTAGATTTTGAAAGTGTTCCAATTGGTGTGAAGTTACCTGTAGAAGGGACTGCATTTGATTTTAGAAGGCCAGTGACACTCAAAGAAACCTTCAGTAGTAATTTTGTTCAAAAAGAATTAGTGGATGGAATTGATCATCCATTCTTCTTGAATCGGCCCGAAGTATCACATAGTTCAGTGAAACTCACTAGCCCGGATGAAGTGGTTTCTATTGAAGTAGCCACAAAAGAACCCAGCGTCGTAATCTTTACAGCAAATTTCGGTGAAAATACACCGCTTATGCATGGCAAGCAACTTGCAAACCATGGAGGAATTACTTTTGAAACACAGGTTTGTCCAGGGGCTGAACAGTTTTCAGGTTTTGGAGATATAGTACTTAGGGCGGATTCAACTTATCAAACGGTGACAGAATTTCATATTATTTGAGAGCATATTTTTGATAGTCTCTTAAAATATGAAACATGTATAGAAGGATTAGATACCGCTATCACAACTTATTTAAAATACGATGCTGTGTCTAAAAATAATGTTGAACTGTTAGAAGTAGTCGAATGAATAATGGATGATTTCTATATTTAAAACGAATGCAAAAGGGAGGTTTATATTTATGGAAAAGAAACGTGAGCTGGCTTTAAAATTTGCTGAGATATTTGGAGATCAAGAAACAACTCAATATTTTTCTCCAGGACGCATCAACTTAATCGGGGAACATACAGACTACAATGGTGGCTATGTATTCCCAGCTTCTATTACATACGGGACTTATGGAGTGGCTAGGCGTCGTGAGGATGACAGAGTATTAGTTTATTCAACGAACTTTGAGAAACTTGGGGTAATTGACTTTACCGTGAATGAACTAAATTACGATAAAAATGACAATTGGGCAAATTATGTAAAAGGAGTTCTTTTAATGTTGAAAGAAGCTGGTCATAAAATAGACTCTGGTTTTGAATTATTAGTTGAAGGGACGATTCCAAATGGAGCGGGTCTTTCAAGTAGTGCTTCACTTGAATTACTTGTAGGCGTAATATTAGAAGACCTGTTCAAATTAGATGTGACGCGACTTGAATTAGTGAAAATGGGTAAAAAAGTTGAGAATGAATTTATTGGTGTGAACTCTGGCATCATGGATCAGTTTGCCATTGGATTTGGTCAAGAAGACAAAGCAATTCTCCTAGATACCAATACGTTAGAGTATGAAATGGTACCAGTGGTTTTGAATGACTATGCGATTGTAATTATGAATACTAATAAGCGCCGTGAACTAGCAGATTCAAAATATAATGAACGCCGTGCTGAATGTGAAGAAGCACTCGCATGTCTCCAAACAAAGTTAGAAATTAAGGCACTTGGAGAACTAAGCAAAGCAGAATTTGATGCAAATCAAATTCTTATTGGGGATGAAATCTTAATTAAACGCGCTAAGCATGCAGTTTATGAAAATGAGCGCACAAAAAAAGCAAAAGAGGCTCTTACTGCAAATGATTTAGAAGAATTCGGAAAGCTATTGAACGCTTCTCATGCATCTTTAAGAGATGATTATGAAGTTACTGGGCTGGAATTAGATACATTGGTAGCCGCTGCGCAAAAACAAGAGGGTGTACTTGGGGCACGTATGACTGGGGCTGGGTTTGGTGGATGCGCCATCGCATTAGTAAAAGAAAGTAAAATCCATGCTTTTAAAAACAAGGTTTATGATGAATATCTTAAGGTTGTAGGATATGCACCTGTCTTTTATGTAGCAAACATTGGTAGTGGAACTACAGCAATCGGATGATGAATGGGGTGAAAAAGATGAAAACAAGCCAAGCAATTTATGATTTTACTACACTGGCAATTAATAATGGAGCTATTGAGGAAGTTGATCGAATTTATACCCACAATCAACTATTACGTTTGATTGGAGAATCGGACATGGGGGAGATTACTAGCGTAGTCGAAACGAACCCACATCTGCTGTTAAATACGCTTTTAGGTATTGCGATGGAAAATCTAAGCATCTCTCAAAATCAAGTTAATCGTGATATGTTTGAAGCGCTTTTAATGGATGTGATTACACCACTTCCATCTAAAGTTAATGCGAATTTTCAGAAGGCATATCGTAAAAGTCCTAAACAAGCAACGGATTATTTCTTTGAACTTAGTAAACGAAATGATTACATAAAGACACGTGCGATTGAAAAAAACATTCAATATGTAGCAGAATCAAAATATGGCGAACTGGAGATTACCATTAATTTATCCAAGCCAGAGAAAGACCCTAAAGAGATCATGGCAGCTAGAAATATATCGACGGGTAATTATCCAAAATGTTTACTTTGTATTGAAAATGAAGGGTATTTCGGTCGTTTGAACCATCCAGGTAGAAGTAATCACCGAATCATTGATATTGAGCTAGATGGAGAAGAGTGGGGGTTTCAATATTCACCATATGCATACTTTAATGAACACTCCATCGTATTATCTAAAAAGCATCGTCCAATGAAAATTTTTCGTGAGACATTTTCTCGTTTGTTCAGTTTTGTAGAAACAATGCCACATTACTTCATTGGTTCAAATGCGGATTTACCTATTGTAGGAGGTTCTATATTAAGCCATGATCATTATCAAGCAGGACGCCATATCTTTCCAATGGCAAAGGCTAACGTTCTTAAAACATTTGAATTACCTGCTTATCCAAATACTTCTTGTGGTATTGTCAACTGGCCAATGAGTGTGATTCGTCTCTCTTCCCTAAATAAAGAAGAACTCATTAATGCCAGTACCTATATCCATGAAAGTTGGAAGAATTATTCGGATGAATCCTTACAAATTTGTGCGCAATCAAAAGATGGAACAAAACATCATACGATTACACCAATTGTACGACGCTGTGAAAAAAAATATGAAATTGACCTTGTGCTTCGTGATAATAATGTGAGTGAAGAATATCCTGATGGAATTTTTCATCCGCATCAAGATGTACAGCATATTAAGAAAGAAAATATCGGACTTATTGAAGTCATGGGACTTGCAATTCTCCCGCCGCGTTTGATTAAGGAACTTCATGAAATTGAGCTGTACTTGTTAAATAAGGGGGAATACGTTACAGAAATCCATCAAAAATGGGCAGATGAATTAAAAAAACAGGGTGGATATACAGAGGAAAACATCCAAAGATTTCTTCAAACTGAAGTTGCAAAGAAATTTGAGCGCGTCTTAGAAGATGCTGGGGTTTATAAGGTGAATAAAGAGGGAAGAGCGGGGTTTGAGCGCTTTATTAAGGAATTACAAAGTATAAATCGATAGGTGATGACTAGATGACAGTTGTAGTGGTTCTGTTGTAAGCTTTTTAAAACTAAGGTGAATTTTAGAAAAACAGAGTGGGGAGAATTATAAATGGGATCTTTTAAAGGAAAACAATTCAGGAAAGATATTATTTTGGTAACCATTAGCTACTACTGTCATTTTTCTTTAAGTTATTGAGATGTTTCCTATCAAATTTGGAAGAAGAAAAATAAGCATGTACATTGCTGCTTGGAAATTGAAAAAGACTTATATCAAAATCAAAGGAGTATGGTGTTATCTATATCGTGCGATTGATGAAGTAGTTCACACATTGGATATTCAATTTCATAAAAGAAGATAATAGTGTAGTTGTTGTTACGACTTCTAAAGAAGTTGTAAAGAATCAAACTGAGTGGTTTATTTAAGTGAAAAGGACCTAGAATAGTAAAGAAAAAAGCTACTTTCGTTCTTGATTCACATAATTTTCAAAAAATAATATCCGCGAATGTTAATATTTGTTATATAATACAGTTGTCAAAGTACTAGCCCTGTAGTTTCTATGATGAATCTGTAAGATAGTTTGTTTGTCCCATATATGCATCTGATACTAAAAAAACTTGTAGGGATTCCTGCAAGTTCTTTTTTTTAAGGATTAAATGTGGATCTGAAATAAAGTAACGATTTTTTGAGGGGGGAAAAGTAAATGTTTATAAAAACAGAAAGATTATTAATACGAAAATTTGAGTTCAAGGATTGGGAAGCTGTTCATGAGTATACATCCGATAGCAATGTTATGAAATATATACCTGAAGGGGTTTTCACCGAAGAAGATACCAGAAATTTTGTAAATAAAAATATGGGTGAAAATGCTAAGAACTTTCCTGTGTTATTAATAGATGAAAATATCCTGATTGGTCATATTGTTTTTCATAAATATTTTGGTGATCATACTTATGAGATCGGTTGGATATTCAATCCTAAATATTATAATAAAGGATATGCTTCTGAAGCAGCACAAGCTACATTGAAATATGGGTTTAAGGAAATGGGATTACATAGAATTATAGCTACATGTCAGCCACAAAATACACCATCATATCGATTGATGGAGAAAATTGGAATGAGAAGAGAGGGCTATTTCAGGAAGTGTATACCGCATGGAAAAGGGTGGTGGGATGAATATTATTACGCTATTTTAGAAGAAGAGTAGTGTCTCAGAGCTCCTTATTTAAATCGAAATTATAATTGAAATTGTACTTGGGTACTTTCATACTTAAAGTAGCTCATTCCTCTTTTGCTGTGACAGTACGCCGGGCAATGCGGCCTAATGTCCAATTAATAGGTGTAATTTTTTTAAAATAATGTTTCATCGGTAAGTTGATTAAGAAGCTTTTGAGTAAATTTTGTTTCAGATTTCGATAATTTAAGAAAACTATCTAAAGTTTGAAACATAACCATCCTCCCTGTCTTAATTACAATTATAAAACCCTGTTTTTTGAAAACGTTTCCTATATAGATTATCAATATTTCAAAAAAATTATGTGATGGCATTTGAAATACTTATCAAGCTAGACTCATACAACGTCAATTATAGTAGAGGCTGTTTCTTTTTTCTAAAGACTATGCGTAGGGAATTTAAAGATTTGTATATGAAATAAACCCTAACGGGTTTCCTTATTAGAAAAATGAGGCTAGTTGTAGTCTCATTTTTTCATGTACATAAAAATCTTTGTTATTTTCATAATAGTTCTTTATAGTATATATAAAGGATTATTAATATCAAATAAATACAACAAAAAGGCTTTATTTTACATAATAAGAGGATGTGTATACGATGTCATTACAGACTAAATATATAGCGGGTATTTCGCTTGGGGTTATGGGAGTAGGTTTTGCTGCTTCTATCCCTTTTCAAGGGACGGTAGCTGGAGAGATTATACAAGGGGGATTTGAAGCTGGATTAGTTGGTGGACTTGCGGATTGGTTCGCAGTTACAGCATTATTCCGTCACCCGATGGGAATTCCAATTCCGCATACAGCTTTGTTACCTAAAAACCGAAAGAGAGTAACGAAAGGTCTCATCAATACGTTAGAAAATGAGTGGCTAACGAAAGAAAGTATTACGAATAAAGTAAAAGAAATGCAGTTAGCACAAATGGTGCTACAAATTGCTGAGAGAGAAATGCAGTCTGATGCTGTGAAAAAGGGGATTGTAACGATTGCGGAGAAAGCAATTGTTTCAATAGATACGGAAAAATTAGCGGTTATTATTGAAAAAGAATTAAAAACGTATTTGCATACAATTAATACAAGTAATATTTTACAAGTACTTGTTGATCAATTAGTTGTGCAAGAATATGATGAAAAGACACTTGATTACATATTGGTAAAAGTGAAAGACTGGACAGCGCAAGATGAAGCTCGCTACCAGCTTGGAAGCTTAGGTATGAAGGCGATGGAAAACATAAAAGTAGATGGATTTTTACAGTTTACGTTGAAATCGTTTATGAATATTGTAGATGAAGATAAAATTGGCGGTATTTTGCAGAAGTTTATTATTAGCAATATTAACAGCTTACAAGATGCTGATAATAGCACGAGACGACTTATATTAGCGAAAATTCGTCAAGAAATTATAAATGTAAAAGAAAATGAAGCGTTACTACAAGAATTAGAAAATTGGAAAGAAAAATGGATTGCGAATTGGGATGGTACAGACAAAATAAAAGAAATGCTTGAGCAAGTACAACAAAGAGCAGTTACCTTTGTAAATAACGAAGAATTTGCTGATAAATATGTTATTCCATTTTTACAAGCACAAATGAATAAAATAAAAGAAGATGAACAAACTGTTCAAAAAATAGAAGAATGGTTACAAAATCAAGTTGTGAAGCTTGTTGAAAATAATCATTCAAAAATCGGTAAGCTTGTACAAGAAAACCTTGATAAGTTAGATGATAAAACGTTAATCGAAATGATTGAAAATAATGTCGGTAAAGATTTGCAGTGGATCCGAGTGAACGGGGCGGTTTGCGGATTTATGATTGGATTAGTGTTAGAAGGAATTAAAGCGATTATATGAGAAAAACCTTCCGCAATTGCGGAAGGTTTTTTATTTTTCGATAACACTCATATTTAAATTGTAAGCTTTCTCAATGTTTAATTTGTATGTCCCATTTCCGGTTTTAATCGAATTTTTATACCAATATTCTCGGTCGATTAATTCGGGATTTTCTTCTGAAGTATTATTTTCTTTTTTCGTTAAATCTTCAACTTGTTCCCAAGGTGTGTTTCCATGTGTTTCTTTTTGATTCGTTACTGCTGTTAAAGATACATCACTCTCTTTTGCAAGATGGACAGACACTCTTGAGCTTTCTTGTACAAACCAATTGTTTTGTAATTGACCTGGATAAAGAGATAGTTCGTTATTAGAAGCGCGAATTTCCACACTTTTATTTTGCGGAAGTACAAGTGTCCGTGTCACTTGTGGTGTTGAGTTAAAGAACTTATGTTGAACTGGTAATGATTTTAAAGTGACATACATCGTTTCCCCAGCTGTTTGAACGGAAAGGAAATCTTCTTGTTTTAAATTGAGTTTTTCATTAGCTTTCGTCGTCATTTCATATGTTCCAAGAAGGTGAATTTGATTTGTATTATTTCCCTCTATTGTTAGAGGACGATGCCCCGCATCCACTACGATTTTTTTGATAGATTCAGGTATATCAAATTGTCCGTCTGGAATATTACCCGTTTGCCGAGTTGTATTAATAGAATGGCGAACTTCTTCTAGCAATCCAGTTGATAATAAACAGTAAAAAGCAATTCCGACGCTTCCTAAAACGCCGATAAAGAAAATACTAAAAATATCATATTTAATAAATGGTTGTTCCTTTTTAGAAAATAGAAGATAAAGTAAAATTTCCACGCCAAGTATAATAAGTAAAACAGGCCACCATGCTGTTAAGGAATCTAATACCTCAGTACCTTTTATAACTGAAAATAGTAAAAAGCATCCTAACGCTATAATAGAAAGCCCCATTGAAAATGTTCCAACGCGCCATGTTCTCATTCTTTCGTACCACCTTTGTTTTCTTTATTTCCAAGTAACAATTTAAAGCCGCCACCAATTAAGAGAAGTGCAACGATAGATGTTTGGAAATAGCGATAATACAGCTCGCTAAGATGAATGTTAAATAGAGATGCAAAATAATTGTCCAAAATAGGAAGGAGTGTTTGGTCTAATAAATAATAACCACCGAGTATAATTAACCCAATACCGATCCATCTTTGATGATTGATAAAATAATCAATGATAGGTTCATCATTTACACGTTCTTTTCCGTATTTTGAAGTTTGCTGTAAAGCGTCAAAAAAGCTATAGAACCAAATGATTGGTACTAGAAATAAAAATGCTGAAAGTCTTAATAAGTCGAGTAAATATATGGAAAGTAAAAAGGCTGCCATAAGCTGAAGACCACGGCGCTGTAAGCCTAAATACATATGTCCTGCTCCTGGGAACATCGCTAAAATAGAAGCGAATGTTTTACTTTTCTTTCCTTGCTCACGGTGCTCTTCAAACTCTTCAAAAATAGTACGGTCAACTAATTGCTCACCACGTTCTTTTTTCTGGAGTTGCTGAACAACATCGAAGAAATTATAAATCCATAAAACAGGTAAAGTAATAAGGAAGATAAGGAACCCTTCTTGATGAGTTAGTAAGGTAACAAATATAATCATGCTACCTAGGCCCGTACATGCAACTAAAAATGTAAGACCACGCTGCATAAGTCCTAATTGGAAATGTCCAAGTCCAGGGATGATGGATAGGAGAATGATATAAAATCTTTCGCTTTCTTTAGTAGTTTCTAGATTTTTTTCTGCATCTTGTTTTTGTGATTGATTTATAAGGGTAATGACTAAGTCAATTAAATTGATTGTCCATAAAGCTGCAAATAAAAATAGGAGAAGAAAAATAATTCTATGATCTCCGTAGAGAACTGTAATACCTGCTGTAGCAATAAATAGTAATAAAGCCCCTCCGCCATATAAAATAAACCGTCCAAACTTCTTTAAATATAAATGTCCAAGCCCAGGAATTAGCCCTAATACAAGTGCTAAAAAGGGATTTTTATTCATGCTTTGAACCTCCGTCCTTTTTTGATGTGTCTACCGATTTGTTTACAATTTGTTGTGAGATAGAAGACTCGTTATGTTTTGAAGATTTCTCGAAATTTGATGTCGCTGTGAAAATATATTGGAATAAACCACTTACCATAAAAATAATTGTAGCTGCAGTCGCAATTATGTAGTGAATAATGGTGCGCTTTAGTGAGTTTGTTTTTATATTTTCATTAGGTTGTAACGTTTCAAAATTAATTTGCATCATAACTTCGTTCGTAAATGAATCATCATTTATCATTGGAAGGTTTTCCTGTTGTTCATCAATACTTTCCATATAAAGTGCTAAACAATGATCACATTCATAAAGGTGTTCTTCCATAGATTCACGTTCATTGCTTTCTATAAAATCTAATGTATAATTGCGCCAATCTTCTTTTGAATAATGCATCATAGAAACTCTTCCTCCTTCCAATGTTTTTTAATCCATTTTCTTGCCCGGTACAGTTTCATTTCGACTGTTTTCACTTCGATATTTTCCTGCAAAGCAATTTCTTGATAGCTTTTTTCTTCTAAGTAATGTGCGAGAACGACGTCACGGTAATTTTCGGGAAGTTCTCTTAGTTTTTGAGCAATGAGTAATTTTTGCTCTTTCGTCAATAATAAAGCCTCAATATTATGAGAGGATTTTATATTTTCCTCAGTTTCTTTACATAAGGAGAGTTCTTCGTTTTCTCTAGCTTTCTTCCTCTTATAATCAATAGCGTGATTGGTGGCAATACGCGCCATCCACGTTTTTAATCCGCGAAATTGATAATTTGGGAGAGAGGCGTGAATTTTTACGAATACTTCTTGTGTAACATCTTTTGCATCTTCTTCGTGTCTTACAATAGAAAAGATAACTTGAAAAATATAATGACGATATGTTTGCACAAGGATACGAAAAGCATGTTCGCTTCCTTGTTGTGCTTTTTCAATTAATTGTTTTTCCTCAATGGGTCTCTCCCTCCTTTTTGACGCATTCTATTATATAGACGTAAAGAATGATAAGTCACCCTACACATGTTGTAAAAAAAGAATAATATATTTTTAGGAAGGGGGCTAGATGAAAAAAGGTGTGAAAAAATGGTAAAGAGAAGTATATAATGAGCAAGTAGGAAATGTTATAGGGAGAAAGGATGTGAGTGTTAGTAGGGTAAGGTCCATACTAACAAACATGAAAATTAAAATATTAATAGCAGATGATAATTCTTTTATTAGAGAAGGTATGAAAATTATTTTAAATACATATGAAGAGTTTGAAGTAGTAGATACAGTAAATGACGGGAAAGAAGCAGTGGAATATTGCAAAAAGAACGACGTTGATATCGCTCTTTTAGATGTTCGTATGCCGAACATGAACGGGGTAGAGGCGACGAAATTTATTTGTGAAGAGACGAAAACGAAGCCGCTTATTTTAACGACGTTTGATGATGATGAATATATTTTGGATGCAGTAAAAAACGGAGCGAAAGGTTATTTATTAAAAAATAATGATCCAGAGCGTATTCGTGATGCGATAAAAGGAGTATATAACGGTCAAACAGTTATGCAAGATGTAGTTCTAGATAAAATTAAGTCTAATTTAATGGAAAGTAAAGAGGAAGAATGTAAAATAGATAAAAATCTTTTTACTGAAAGAGAGCTGAGTATTATCGCATTAATTGCAAAAGGCTTTTCGAATAAAGAAATCTCGAAGCAACTTTTCATATCAGAAGGAACAATTGCAAATTATATTACATCAGTTTTAGGGAAAACTGGACTGGAACATCGTACACAAATCGCGATTTATTATTTAACAGGGAAAGTAGATTAAAGATATGGAATTTTGGTTAATTGTAAGTAAATTAATTGTCTTTATATATATTGTGTTTAGTTACATTTATTTAAATGTAGAGAACTTACCATGGATTATACTTACTTTACTTTTATATCTTTCTGTAAACGTACTGATTTCTATATTTAAAAAAGCTACGTACAAAAACATATTAACTTGCGTATCAATTGGTCTAGTTATGTTATTTACATGGAAGATTCATCCGTTTTTTATTTTGTTTTTGCCATTGAACTTATATGAAATTATATTCCGTTATATAGAGAAGAAATGGCAGCTATTTATCATTATGATGATTCCTATTATTTTTACAAATGAAAGCATTCGAATGACATACGGATTAATTGTTGCATTTTCTTTCCTCGTATTAATTATGGCAGAACGGTATATATCGCGCGTATTAAAGCTTGAATCACAAAATGATAAGATGCGAAAAGATATGCAGCGATTGACGAAAAGCTTACATGAAAATAAAGAGTACATAAGGCAATCAGAATACACATTTAAGTTAGAAGAGAGAAATCGACTTTCTCAAGAAATTCATGATAAAATTGGCCACTCGATGACAGGTGCACTCATTCAAATGGAAGCAGCGAAGAGACTAATGGGGATAGATACAGAAAAATCTGCGGAGTTATTACAAAATGCAATTCATATTTCAAAAGATGGAATTGAAAGCATTCGGGTTACACTAAAAAATATGAAACCACCAACTGAGCAAATTGGTATTCATCGTATGAAATTATTCATAGAGGAATTTGCTGGTAAGCATGATGTGAATATTCCTTTCGTTTATAAAGGGAACTTAGATATGATTTCTCCTATACAGTGGAAAATTATTGGTGAAAATGTTATGGAGGCATTAACGAACGCGATGAAGTATGCTGATGCGACAGTCATTTCAATTGATATTCATGTACTTAACAAGATGGTGAAAGTACAAGTGAAGGATAACGGAAAAGGTGCAGCTCTCGTTAAGAAAGGTCTCGGGATTATGGGGATGGAGGAGCGAACAGCGTCAGTAAACGGAAAAATTATTGTAGATGGAACAAGTGGTTTTTCAGTAACAATGTTGCTGCCGATATGAGGATGAATCATCTCATATGAAAAAAGTGAATAATCTCATGTGAAAAGAATGAACTTCTGCACTGAGCAAGTTCATTCTTTTTGTTTATACTAAAAGCAGAGAAACCGAAATAGGGGTGAAATGATGAATACATTAGAAATTAAAAATTTAACGAAAAAATTTGGTGATTTCATCGCAGTGGATAATATGTCTTTATCTATTAAAGAAGGAGAAATATTTGGCTTTTTAGGATCGAATGGTGCTGGTAAGAGTACGACAATCAATATGATTGCTGGTTTGTTAAGAAGTAATGAAGGCGAAATTAGCATACTAGGAAAAAATATAAAGAAACATAACCGATTTGCGAAAATGAATATCGGTATCGTTCCGCAAGATATTGCGATTTATGAAGAGTTAACAGCCTATGAAAATGTGAAATTTTTTGCTGGATTGTATGGGTTAAGGGGTGCTGAGCTAAAAGCGAGAGTGGAGGAAGCACTTCAATTTGTGGGGCTTAGCGATAAACATAAAAGTTATCCGAAAAACTTTTCAGGCGGGATGAAACGAAGACTGAATATCGCTTGTGCGATTGCTCATAGACCGAAGTTAATTATTATGGATGAGCCGACAGTTGGAATTGATCCACAGTCAAGAAACTACATTTTGCAGTCTGTTCGGAAATTAAACGAAATGGGAAGTACGATTATTTATACGAGTCACTACATGGAAGAGGTAGAAGAGATTTGTACGAAAATAGCGATAGTAGATCACGGTAAAGTGATTGCAGAAGGAACGAAAGAGCAGTTAAAAGCAATTATTACCGATACGAAAGATATTTGGATTGAAGTGAAGTCAGTAGAAAATTTAGATATAGAACAGTTAAAAGAGATAAATGGAGTGAAAGCTGTTCAAATTGAAGAGAACGTAATTAAAGTAAACTCGGATGCAGGATTAAATAATTTAAATAAAATTATTCAGCACTTCATCAATCATGACATTGAAATCCGTTCGTTAGAGGAGCAGGCTCCAAACTTAGAAACAGTATTCCTTACGTTGACTGGTAGAAACTTACGAGATAAATAAACGGTAAATGAAGAAAAGGTAAAGGGAGGTTCATCAATTGAACATCTTCAATATTGCAATTATGCATATTAAAAGAGATTTTAGAGACGTAAGAACTTTAGTTTTTATGTTAGCATTTCCGATTGTGCTTATGCTTGTATTAGGAACAGCATTAACAAACGCATTTAATAGTGATAGTCATTCGATTAAAGATATACAAGTCCTATATAAGGATGAAGCAAGTAGCACGTTTTCTCAAGCATTTGAAGCATTTGCGAAAGAAGTTGATAAATCGGGTATTCATTTTAAAAAAGCTTCTGAAGGTATAGATGGGAAGGAAGCGGTGAAGCAAAATAAATATGCTGCTTATGTAGAACTAAAGAAAGATGGTGCGAAATTTTACGGAAGTGACAAAAGTAGTATTGAGGGAAGTATTGTGGAAGGCATGCTAACAACATTTGTTGATAAGTACAATGTAGCAGCCGAAGTTGCAAAAGTTGATCCTAGTAAGGTGAGCGCAGTTATTTCAAATGGAAATCATAATGATTATATAAAAGAAACATCTTTACAAGCTGCGAATAAACCGGGTTCTATGGATTACTATGCGGTTGTAATGACGACGATGATTGCACTGTACGCTGCGATGGGAGCAAGTTTTCTAATTCGAGGCGAACGAATACGTAAAACAGGAGATCGCCTTATTGCTGCACCTATAAGTAAGTCTGAAATTTTCATTGGGAAAGTGCTTGGTAGTCTTGTAGCAAACGCCCTGTGCATATTACTCGTCATGTTATTTAGTAAATTTGTCTTTCAAGCGAATTGGGGAGATCACCTTGGAATCATATTTCTTATTTTATTAACAGAAGTCTTTCTAGCAATTAGCTTCGGTTTAGGGATTGGATATATGACAAAAACACCTGAAGCGTCTAGAGCAATTATTATGGTGGTAGTGCAATTAGCTTCTATTTTTGGCGGTGCATATTTCGTAATAGAAGAAAATTTCGTTACGAATTTATCACCATTAACATGGGCAAACACAGCTGTTATGAAAATTATTTATGCGAATGATGTAGGGGCAGCACTACCAGTCATTTCTTTAAACATTGGAATATCAGCACTCTTTTTATTAATTGCAATTATTGCATTACGTAGACGGGAGGGGCTATAGTATGAAAGATATTTTATGGCTCATACAAAAAACGTTATCTGTACTTTTGAAAAATAAAAAAGGGTTAATCATTATTATTAGTTTGCCAATAATCGGGACGCTCATATCTTTTTCGATATACGGAAATGCAGGGCAAGGAACGTTAAATATCGGGATTGTAAATAAAGAAAATGAGCCGATAGCAAACGATACGATAAAGTTTTTAGAAGGATTAAGTCATGTGAATGTGAGTAAGGTTAAGGAGTCTGAAGTAGAGGATAAGCTCACTTCCAAAAAACTTGATGGAGTTATTACATTAGCTTCTGGTTTTTCAAAAAGTGTTCGAGAAGGAAAACCAGATCATATTGAAATTGCATCGATTAAAGGTGATCAAGTAACGGGGTTTATAAAATCATATTTATACAACTATATAGATAATGTAGCAGCTATTAGTAAAGTAGCAGGAACAGATCAAAGTGCATTTGATAATATGTACGCAGGGTATCAAAAAAGTTCATTTAAAATGAAAACGGAGACGCTAGAAGATACTTCGAAAAATAAAGATATGACAAACCAAACAATGGGTTATCTTATTATGTTTATGCTGTTTTCAGCAGTGAACTTATCAGGATTTATTTTAAAAGAAAAAGAGAATAGAACGTACTTTAGATTATTATCAACACCAATTGACGGAAAGAAATTTATATTGTCAAACATCGCGGTAAATATGATGATATTAACATTGCAAATTGTCATTGCAATACTATTTATGACGAATGTTTTTCATACAAATATTAATATGCCTTTCATAGTAATGATTGCTGTGCTTATGATATTTGCTTTAATTGCAATTGGTTTATCATTAGTCATTGTGTCGTTCTCAAAAAGTTCAGCTGCTTCAAATGCAATGCAAAATTTAGTGATAGTACCAACATGTTTGCTTGCTGGGTGTTATTTCCCGTACGACATTATGCCAAATGCAGTACAAAAAGTAGCCAATTTTCTTCCGCAGCGCTGGTTGTTAGATACAGTATCGAAACTACAACAAGGAATCCCGTTCTCGGAGTTGTATTTAAATATTTTAATTTTATTTGCCTTTGCAATTGCATTCTTCTTAATTGCGATTTATAAGTTTGGAAGAAATAATGAAACGAGGAACTTTGTTTAATATAAAAAAGGATGTGACGTTAAGTCACATCCTTTTTTGTATGAAGCATGAAATCTAAATTGGAATGACAAAATAGAAAGGCGGAAAGAAAACGAGCGGAAGGAAATTAAAATGATTAAAAAAATATTGCGAGTTATTTCTATTATTATGGCTATGTTTATTTTTATATTAATTTGGATGCATATTGATGTCACACTCGGAAGAAAAATGGAGGCCGGCAAAAATATGCCGACAGAGTACGCTCCTCATTATAGTGACTTTCAATTGTATGTAAAAGGGAAGTCGTTTTATAAACAGTTATTTACTGACATAAGAGAAGCAAAGCAATCTATTTACACGTATTTTTTTATTTTGTCGGATGATAAAAGTAGCCATACTTTTTTAAATTTATTAAAAGAGAAGGCAAAAGAAGGAGTAAACGTCTATTTATCAGTTGATCGTATTAATGATTTATCATTTGAAAGAAAGATGGTAAATGAATTGCGGGAAAGTGGTGTGCATTTTACATATAGTAGAAAACCGGAATTGCCGTTCGGATTTTATTCACTTCACCATCGTAATCATCGCCGTATTACGACGATTGATGGGGAGATTGGATATACAGGTGGTTTTAATATAGGAGATGAGTACTTAGGAAAAGATAAGCGATTTGGATATTGGCGTGACTATCATGTGCGGCTTAAAGGAGAAGGAGCAAAAGATTTAGAAGAACAGTTTGCTTTAGATTGGAAACGAGATACGAAAGAAGATATAAAGAGGAGTACGAATAAAGCTAGCAAAGGGAATACATTACATACTATGACTAGTTACAATGGGCATTACGTTGCTGAAAAATATGTGAAGTTAATAAATGAAGCGAGGCATTCGGTTGTCATTACGACGCCGTATTTTATAGCGAAAAATAAAGAGTTAATGAACGCTTTAATCACGGCACAAAAACGTGGAGTTACTGTAAAAATACTGTGGTCATATAAACCAGATATTCCTCTTATTAAAGAGGCAGCATATCCGTATATTCGTCAAGCTGTTAATAATGGAATTAAAGTATATGGTTATAAAAAAGGGATGTTTCATGGGAAGTTAATGTTAATTGATAATGAATTAACCGTTATCGGTACTACAAATTTTACAGCTCGTAGCTTCTATATAAATGATGAGATGAATTTGTATATTCATGGTGGAACTATCATATCAGAAGTGAACGAGGCATTGGCGCAAGATTTTCATGATTCAAAAGAAATGACGAAAGAATTTTTTGAGAAGTTATCATTTTGGGAGCGTTGTAAGGAGAAGTTGGGGGGATTGGCTGATTTTTATTTATAAAGGTTAATGAAAAGGGTGTCTTTTATAGACACCCTTTTCATGAGAAATAACTATTTTTCATGCACAAGCAATGAAGCATCATCATTAATCAAAGTCCCTACATGCTCACCTAAACAAATTCTTTTCATAACCCCAGGCTCATCAAAGTTAAAGACGTGTGCTGGTAAGTTGTAGTCTCGAGCAAGCAGTAAAGCTGCTTGGTCCATTACTTGTATGTTTTGCCTAACGATATCGTTATAGTTTAGTTTTTTGTACATTTTCGCTGCTTTATTATGTTTTGGATCACTAGTAAAGACGCCATCTACTCCTTGTTTTGCGACTAATATAGCGTCACTATTCATTTCAATGGCTCTTTGAACACTTGGGTAATCTGTCGTAACGAACGGTTGCCCGTTACCACCTCCAAAAATAACGATATACCCGTTATCTAAATGGTGGACTGCACGTAGGCGAATGTATGGTTCAGCTACAGCGTTAAACGGGATGGAAGTCATTACGCGCACTTCTTTATTTGTTTTACTTGTTAAAACGCCGCGTAGCATTAAGCTATTAATGATTGTACCTAACGTCCCGATATTGTCAGCTTCTACACGATCGATTCCCCATTCTTCTGCTAAATGACCTCTAAAAATATTCCCGCCACCGATGACGATGGATACTTCGATACCTAGATCAACAATGGATAAAATTTCGTTTGCGATATGTTCTAATCGTTTGGAGTTAAAGCTATTTCCAGTTTGATCGGCAAGTGCACCGCCGCTTAATTTAATTAAGACACGTTTATATGGTCTCATAACAATTCCCCCTATATAGATCGCAATAAAAAAGGAACAAAGGCGAATGCCCTTGTTCCTTTTTAAGAAAATGAAAAAGAAAAGAAGAAGATAAGACGAATTTTTGCACATAATTTTTCATATTATCCACTCCTTTTCATTTCGATTTGTTTTAAGTATATATCTTTTTGATTATACGAAACAATCTGATTACTTATCAAGTATATTTTATTTCTTTTTAATGAAAAGGTGTCAATGAAAAAGAAAAGAAAAATTTTCGAATTTTTTGTGACGAACTTGTAGTTTTTTGTATGATTTTGTAGGTTCGCTTATATGATGTGTGTGTAAGCTTTTATAAATACGAAATGAAAGCGTTCGCATAAAGGGGATGAACATAAATGAAAAAATTCGGATTGGCAACACAAATTTTTGTCGCGCTTGTTTTAGGGATTGTAGTAGGGGCAGTCTTTTATGGCAATAAAACGGCGATTTCTTATATCACACCAATTGGGGATATATTTATTCACTTAATTAAGATGATTGTAGTACCAATTGTTATTTCAGCATTAATTGTTGCAGTAGCTGGTGTAGGCGATATGAAAAAGCTTGGGAAACTGGGCGGTAAGACAATTCTTTATTTCGAAATTATTACGACAATCGCTATTTTAATGGGATTACTCGCAGCGAATATATTCCAACCAGGTACTGGTGTTGATATGAGTAACTTACAGCAAAGCGATATTTCTTCTTATAAACAAACAGCAGATGCTACAGAGAAGAAAGGTTTTGCTGAAACGATTGTTCATATCGTACCGAAAAACGTATTTGAATCTATCTCACAAGGTGACTTATTACCGATTATATTCTTCTCCGTGTTATTTGGTTTAGGAGTTGCGGCAATTGGAGACAAAGGAAAGCCTGTCTTTAACTTTTTTGAAGGTGTACTTGAAGCGATGTTTTGGGTCACCAATCAAGTTATGAAATTTGCACCATTTGGTGTATTCGCATTAATTGCGGTTACGGTTGCAAAATTTGGTGTAGCAACACTACTTCCTTTAGGAAAACTAGTGCTAGCTGTATATGTAACTGTTATACTATTCGTTGTGATTGTATTAGGTATTAATGCTCGAATGGTTGGCGTAAACATTTTTACGTTAATAAAAATTTTAAAAGAAGAACTGATTCTTTCATTTACGACAGCAAGTTCAGAAGCTGTTTTACCTAATATAATGAGAAAAATGGAAGAGTTCGGTTGTCCAAAGGCAGTTGCCTCTTTCGTTATTCCGACAGGTTATACATTTAACTTGACTGGATCGGCTATTTATCAAGCGTTAGCGGCATTGTTTGTTGCACAAATGTACGGTGTGCACATGTCACTGACAGAGCAAATAACTTTATTATTCGTTCTCATGTTAACATCCAAAGGTATGGCGGGAGTTCCAGGTGCATCGTTCGTTGTTGTATTAGCAACGTTAGGTTCAATGGGGTTACCACTAGAAGGTATCGCGTTAATTGCGGGAATTGACCGCATTTTAGATATGATTCGCTCATCTGTCAATGTATTAGGAAATGCATTAGCGGCCATTGTTATGTCGAAGTGGGAAGGCGAATTCGATAATGAGAAAGCAAAACAATATGTAGAAACAGTCAAAGAAACAAAAGCAGCATAAGAAATCGTTAAGGAGTGAATAATCATGGCAACATTAACTGAAGTTAAAAATGGTGTTCGAATTGAAAAAGATTTTTTAGGTGAAAAAGAAGTACCAAACTATGCATACTACGGCGTACAAACAATGCGTGCAGTTGAAAACTTCCCAATTACAGGATACAAAATCCATGAAGGTTTAATTAGAGCGTTCGCAGTTGTAAAAAAAGCTGCAGCGCTTGCCAATACAGATGTAGGAAGATTGGAATTGAACAAGGGCGGCGCGATCGCAGAAGCTGCTCAAGAAATTCTTGATGGAAAATGGCATGATCATTTCATCGTCGATCCAATCCAAGGCGGAGCAGGTACTTCAATGAACATGAACGCAAATGAAGTCATTGCCAATCGTGCTCTTGAATTATTAGGAATGGAAAAGGGAGACTATCATTATATTAGTCCAAATAGTCATGTAAACATGGCACAATCAACAAACGATGCATTCCCAACAGCGATTCATATCGCAACATTAAACGCATTAGAAGGTTTATTACAAACGATGGGCTATATGCATGATGTATTTGAATTAAAAGCAGAACAGTTCGATCATGTGATTAAAATGGGTCGTACACATTTACAAGACGCTGTGCCAATTCGTCTTGGACAAGAATTTAAAGCGTACTCTCGTGTACTTGAACGTGATATGAAACGAATTCAGCAATCACATCAACACTTATATGAAGTGAACATGGGGGCAACTGCAGTTGGTACAGGCTTAAATGCAGATCCAGAATATATTGAAGCAGTTGTAAAACATTTAGCTGCAATTAGTGAACTACCACTTGTTGGTGCAGAAGACTTAGTAGATGCGACGCAAAATACGGATGCATACACAGAAGTATCTGCAGCACTTAAAGTATGTATGATGAATATGTCTAAAATTGCGAATGATCTTCGCTTAATGGCATCAGGTCCACGTGTTGGTTTAGCGGAAATTATGTTACCAGCTCGTCAACCAGGTTCATCTATTATGCCAGGGAAAGTAAACCCTGTTATGCCAGAAGTAATTAACCAAATTGCGTTCCAAGTAATTGGTAACGACCATACAATTTGTCTTGCTTCAGAAGCAGGTCAATTAGAATTAAACGTTATGGAACCAGTACTAGTTTTCAACTTACTTCAATCAATTAGCATTATGAATAACGGTTTCCGTGCCTTTACAGATAATTGCTTAAAAGGAATTGAAGCGAATGAAGATCGCTTAAAAGAGTATGTTGAGAAGAGTGTAGGAATTATTACAGCCGTGAACCCTCATATCGGTTATGAAGCAGCAGCTCGCGTTGCGAAAGAAGCAATCGCGACTGGGCAATCCGTTCGAGAACTTTGTGTGAAAAATGGTGTACTGTCACAAGAAGATTTGGAATTAATTCTTGATCCATTCGAAATGACACACCCAGGGATTGCAGGAGCAACTCTTTTAAAGAAAAATTAAAAGAAGAGGGGGGACAAGCCCCTCTTTTTTGTTTACAATATAGAAATGCTATATATGAATAGAGGTAGGGATGTTATGAGCAAGTTTACAGTAGCTTCTAATGGTTCATTAGAAACAACATTAAGAGGAGCAGAAGTATTATCAACACCACTTTTAAATAAAGGGGTCGCTTTCACGCAAGAAGAGAGAGAAGAATTAGGTTTAAAAGGGTTATTACCGCCAGCAGTTTTAACATTAGAAGAACAAGCACGCCGAGCATACGAACAATTTAGTTCACAGCCGGATGATTTATTAAAGAATGTATACTTAACTGCGTTACATGATCGAAATGAAGTATTATTTTATCGTATATTAACAAATCATTTACGTGAAATGTTACCGATCGTATATACACCAACTGTTGGTGTAGCAATTCAAAGATATAGCCATGAATATCGTAAACCACGTGGTGTATATTTATCAATTAACGATCCGTCAGGTATTGAAGAAGCGTTCGCTAATATCGGCGCAACAGCAGAAAATATTGATTTAGTCGTAGTAACAGATGGAGAAGGCATACTTGGAATTGGTGACTGGGGCGTCGGTGGTATTAACATCGCAATCGGAAAATTAGCTGTTTATACGGCCGCGGTTGGAATCGATCCTAGCCGAGTATTACCAGTAATTTTAGATGTAGGTACAAATCGTGAAGAACTATTAAACAATCCATTTTATATTGGAAATCGTCACCCTCGTATAACTGGTGAAGCTTATGATGAGTTTATTGATACGTTTGTACAAGCGGTAAGTAAGCAATTCCCGAAAGCACTTTTACATTGGGAAGATTTTAGTTCTCGTAACGCACGAAAAATTTTAGATAAATATCGTCATGATATTTGTACATTTAATGATGATATTCAAGGTACAGGTGCAGTTTCCCTTGCTGCAGTATTATCAGCAGTGAAAGCTTCTGGTGTACCGCTAAGTGAACACCGCGTTGTTGTATTTGGTGCTGGTACGGCTGGAATCGGTATCGCAGATCAAGTAAGAGATGCACTGGTCCGCGTAGGCGTATCAGAAGAAGAGTCATATAAGCGTTTCTGGTGTATTGATCGTAACGGGTTAGTTACAGATAATATGGAAGATCTTCTTGATTTCCAAATTCCGTATGCAAGAAAAGAAGCGGAAGTAAGTGAGTGGAAAGAAAATGATGTGATCGGACTTGCTGAAGTTGTGAAACATGTAAAACCAACAATTTTAATTGGTACATCAACTGTTGCGGGCGCGTTTAAAGAAGAAATTATTAAAGAAATGGCTTCTCACGTAGAAAGACCAATTATTTTACCGATGTCGAATCCGACGCCACTTGCTGAAGCAAAACCAGCGGATTTAATCGAGTGGACAGAAGGAAGAGCATTAGTTGCAACAGGAAGTCCATTTGAACCAGTTACATACAACGGTGTAACGTATGTGATTGGACAATCAAATAATGCACTTATTTTCCCAGGTCTTGGTCTTGGAACAATTGTCGTACGTGCAAGCGTCATGACGGATGGAATGTTCGCAGCAGCAGCTGAAGCAGTTGCAAGTATGGTTGATACAAGTCAGCCAGGAGCACCTATTTTGCCAGAAGTTGAAGAGCTACGTAATATCTCGGAAATGGTAGCAATTGAAGTAGCGAAAGTTGCTGTTGCAGAAGGTGTAGCTAGAGAGAACTTAAGTAATAACGATATTAAGATTGCAGTGAAAGAAGCAATCTGGGAGCCTGAGTATCGCCAAATAAAAGCGGTAGAAAAGGTTACAATATAGAAATAAAGCCCGTTTATAATATAAGCGGGCTTTCACTTTTATTACTGAAAAAAGAGTATAGGAAGTGGCAGCTTTGAATTGGAATCAATTATGGAAGAAAGATATATCTCTTTTAATTATATTAATGGTTGTTGTTCCGATTGCTGGAGAGCTTAATTTTCATCCTTTTAATGATACGTTTCGCGTTAGCTTTGGGACACCGCTTTTCTTCTTTTTATTACTATTTTTAAGAAGAATACCAGCAGCGGCTGCAGGTATTCTTGTCGGTATATGTGTCGTTTTATTCCGCGTATGTCTTGACTGGGTCATGCAAGGTTCATTTCATATGACAGAATCATTTTATTTGCGCTATCCTGTGTTTTTTTATTATTTTATTTATGGAAGTCTTTTTTCACTTTGTAGGGTGAATAAGTTCCATCAGAATCCAATCGTTATTGGATGCCTTGGGATTACAATTGAAATTATTGCAAGTATGTCTGAACTAGCGATTTATCATATAGTTGTGCTCGGTACAACGATAATAGTTTCTGAATTAAATAAACTTATTATTATTGCTATTTTCCGTAGTTTCTTTGCACTTGGCTTTTTAAATATGATGAATTTATATGAAACGAAATTAAAAGAATCACAAGTTAGAAAAGAAAATGAAAAAATGTTAATGCACTTGTCCAATTTATATGTAGAATCTGTTCATTTGAAAAAAACGTTACAAAATGCAGAATTAATTACACAAGAAGCGTATCAATTATATCGGAATTTACAAGTAAGTGATCATTCGAATGGTAAAACAGCATTGAAAATAGCAGGAGAAGTGCACGAAATTAAAAAGGATAATCAAAGGATTTTTGCAGGATTATCTAAACTGTTATTAGATAAAAATGTGGCTGAATATGTAGAGGGACATGAGCTTACAGAAATGATAGTAAGAATAAATGAAAAGTATGCTGAAATGCTAGAAAAGGATATACGTTTTTCTAAACATATAGAAGGTGAGCATGCTGCATATCACGTGTATACAGTGCTATCAATCTTTAATAACTTAGTTGCGAATGCAGTTGAAGCAATTGAAGATAGAGGTCTCATTCGTATTAAGTTATATAAACGAGAACCAAATGTAATCTTTGAAGTAATTGACGATGGCCCTGGTATTGCACAAAAGTATAAAAAATTAGTATTTAAGCCCGGGTTTACTTCAAAGTATGATCAAACGGGAACACCGTCCACAGGTATTGGACTTTCTTACATATATGAAATGGTAACAGAGCTTGGCGGAGTAGTAAGATTAGAAGACAATGAAACTGGAAAAGGGTGTAAGTTTATTGTTTGTTTACCGGAGTGCAGTTTAAAGCGGGAAGGGGAATAGGTTTGTTTTATTATATTGTAGATGATGATGAAGTTTTCCGTTCGATGCTTTCGCAAATTATTGAGGATGGCGATCTTGGGGAAGTAATTGGAGAATCGGAAGATGGAGCGTTTATTGAAGCAGAACAGCTAAATTATAAAAAAGTGGATATTTTATTTATTGATTTACTAATGCCGATGAGAGATGGCATTGAAACAGTTCGCCATATAGCATCTTCATTTACTGGGAAAATTATTATGATTTCCCAAGTTGAATCGAAACAGCTTATTGGTGAGGCATATACACTTGGTGTGGAATATTATATTACAAAACCACTGAACAAAATAGAAGTAGTATCTGTTGTACGAAAAGTGATAGAACGTATTCGTTTGGAACGTTCTATATATGACATTCAAAAATCTTTAAATAATGTGTTTCAGTGGGAAAAGCCGCAAATGCGTAGTGAAACAGTACAAGAAGGGAAAAAGATATCAGATTCTGGACGCTTCTTACTAGCAGAACTTGGTATTGCGGGAGAGAACGGAAGTAAAGATTTACTTAGTATGTTGGAATATTTATATGGGCAAGAAAAGGCGCAAACATTTGAATTTGGATTTCCGGCATTAAAAGATATTTTCCACTATATCACGATGAAGAAATTAGGAGATGAAGCTTTAGATACGGATATTGATAAAGAGAAAAAAGCATCTGAACAACGAGTGCGCAGAGCGATTTATCAATCATTAAACCATTTAGCTTCTCTCGGACTAACAGACTTTTCAAACCCGAAATTTGAAAGTTATGCTCCGAAATTTTTTGATTTCACTGTAGTTAGAAAACGGATGACAGAAATGACAAAGGATGGGGTAGCGACTTCTGGCCACATACGAATTAATACGAAAAAATTTATCCAAGTGTTATATTTTGAGGCGAAAAGGTTGATGGAGATAGAGTGAAAAGGTGCTTTAATAGAAGCATCTTTTTTTGTTAAATCAACATTTTATATTTTCTCGTGAAGCATGTAAAATGTTAAGTAAGAGAAAATGGTTTTACATTAAGGAAGTGTCAAAACAATGAGTTTTACATTAAATAAATCTATTATTAAAGAAGTTTGCGGAGAGACCTCCTATAAAAGAGGCGAAGCTTATTATAAATCAAATAAAGTAATCGTGAATCGCTATGATGAAACGAAAGAAATTTGTGAGGCGACGGTAAAAGGGAACGAAGATTTTTATGTTACAGTAGAAAAAGCTAAAAAAGGTGATGTTGTTGCGAGATGTAGCTGTCCTTCATTAGCGTCTTTTCAAACGTACTGTCAACATGTTGCAGCCGTACTAATACAAATAAATTATAATCAGCAAACGGGCGGCATGGCCGAAAATATGAGCGGAAATGATCAATTAACGAGCGGGATGTTTCAGTTGTTTGCAGACAAACCACTGAGACCAAAAAGTAAACAACACCGTTTTGATACGCGTGAAATATTAGATGTTGCATTTATATGTTCACCAGTAGCGACGAAAAGCGGTGGGGCTCTTCTTGGAATTCAGTTAAAATTTGCGAAAACATATCTTATAAATCATATTAGAGAATTTCTTTCTAAAGTGGAGAAAAGAGAAGCTTTTCATTGTTCCAGCGAATTTACATACACGCCAGATATACACAGTTTTAAACAAGAAACGGACGTGATTATACAACAACTCATTAAAATATATCATAATGAAAAAATGTATGAAGATGTGTTAGAAGTACATGCGAAACAAAATGAAAGTATGATATTTATACCACCAGCTTCGTGGAATGATATGCTTTCTTCACTTTCTAGAGCTGAGTATGTGCAACTGAAACAAAATGAGCAACTGTTTCATGGTGTACAAATTTCAAAAGGGTTATTGCCATTACATTTTGAGTTTACGAAAGGAAATAATGGCGGGTTTACACTTCATATAGATGGCCTAAATCTTGTTCAAGTAATGGAAATGTATAACAATGCTCTTTACGATGGGAAACTATATCATTTACCTATGGAGGATTGTATGCGGCTTATTGAATTGCAAAAAATGATGAGGCGCTCAAATAGCAATCAGTTTTATATTCCTGAAAGTAAGATGGAACATTTCGTAGCGAAAGTTGTGCCTGGATTAATGAAACTTGGAACTGTACGCATCGATGAAGTAATATCAGATCGTGTTGAAACGCCTTCGCTAAAAGCGAAATTGTATTTAGATCGAGTGAAAAATCGTTTGTTAGCAGGTCTTGAATTCCATTATGGAAACGTCGTGATTAATCCACTAGAAGAAGACGGGCAACCATCTGTTTTTAATCGTGATGAGAAAAAGGAAAAAGAGATTTTAGACATTATGAGTGAAAGTGCCTTCGCGAAAACAGAAGGCGGTTATTTTATGCATAATGAAGATGCTGAGTATAACTTTTTATATCACGTCGTTCCAACGTTAAAAGGTTTAGTTGATATTTACGCGACGACAGCAATTAAATTACGCATTCATAAAGGAGATACAGCCCCTCTTATTAGAGTAAGAAGAAAAGAAAGAATTGATTGGTTATCATTTCGATTTGATATAAAAGGAATACCAGAAGCGGAAATTAAAGGTGTATTAGTAGCTCTTGAAGAGAAACGCAAATATTACCGATTAGCGAATGGTTCTTTATTATCACTAGAGAGCAAAGAGTTTAATGAAATTAATCAGTTTGTAAAAGAATCAGGTATTCGAAAAGAATTTTTAAATGGGGAAGAAGTGAATGTTCCGCTTATTCGGAGTGTAAAATGGATGAACGGACTTCACGAAGGTAATGTTTTAAGCTTAGATGAATCTGTTCAAGATTTAGTGGAAAGTATTCAAAATCCGAAAAAATTAAAGTTTACAGTGCCACAAACTTTAAATGCTGTAATGAGAGAGTATCAAGTATACGGATTCGAGTGGATGAAAACACTCGCCTATTACCGTTTTGGCGGTATTTTAGCAGACGATATGGGACTTGGAAAAACGTTGCAAAGTATTGCTTATATAGATTCTGTTTTGCCGGAAATTCGAGAAAAGAAACTACCTATATTAGTCGTTTCTCCATCGTCTCTAGTTTACAACTGGTTAAGCGAGTTGAAAAAATTCGCCCCGCATATTAGAGCAGTTATTGCAGATGGAAATCAGAAAGAACGTCGGGAAATCTTAAAAGATGTAGCAGAATTTGATGTCGTAATTACATCATATCCATTACTAAGAAGAGATATAAGGTCGTATGCGAGGCCGTTTCATACGCTGTTTCTTGATGAAGCACAGGCATTTAAAAATCCTACAACACAAACTGCAAGAGCAGTGAAAACAATTCAAGCTGAATATCGTTTCGGACTAACGGGAACGCCTGTAGAAAATTCATTAGAAGAACTATGGTCCATCTTTCATGTCGTTTTCCCAGAACTATTACCAGGAAGAAAAGAATTTGGTGATTTAAGACGTGAGGATATAGCGAAGCGTGTAAAACCTTTCGTATTAAGACGATTGAAAGGGGACGTATTACAGGAGCTTCCAGATAAAATAGAGCACTTACAGTCATCGGAGTTATTACCAGAACAAAAGAGACTATATGCTGCTTATTTAGCGAAGTTAAGGGAAGAAACGTTAAAGCATTTAGACAAAGATACGTTACGTAAAAATAAAATTAGAATTTTAGCTGGTTTAACGAGATTGCGACAAATTTGTTGTCATCCTGCTTTATTTGTTGATGATTACAAAGGAAGTTCAGCTAAATTTGAACAACTGTTAGAGATTTTAGAGGAATGTAGAAGTACAGGGAAGAGAATATTAATTTTTTCTCAATTTACGAAGATGCTTTCCATTATTGGTCGTGAGTTAAATCGACAAGCAATTCCATACTTTTATTTAGACGGGAGTACACCAGCGCAGGAACGTGTAGAGCTGTGCGATCGGTTTAACGAAGGAGAAGGAGATCTATTTCTCATTTCTTTAAAAGCTGGTGGTACCGGACTTAATTTAATTGGTGCAGATACAGTAATATTATACGATTTATGGTGGAATCCAGCTGTTGAACAACAAGCGGCCGATAGAGCGTATCGAATGGGACAAAAAAATACAGTACAAGTTATTAAATTAGTAGCACACGGAACGATTGAGGAAAAAATGCATGAACTACAAGAGAGTAAGAAAAATTTAATCGCTGAAGTGATTGAGCCGGGAGAAGAGAAATTATCATCAATCACGGAAGAAGAAATTCGAGATATTTTAATGATCTAATAAAGAAAGCTATGCCTTCAAATGTATGAGGGCATAGCTTTTTTGTTGTAATAATTATATTTTGTTTTGTACAAAGTAAAGAAATCAAATGTTATTTAAATTACTTCTTTGTACCTTTACTTTTGTATGGTTTGGCAGCTGCCTTTTTCTTTGCACTTGATTGCCAACGGTTCCATCCTTTACTTCCTGTACCTTGTCCTACACCTTTTTTCGGTTTTGCTTTCGTTTTACTCATATGATCACTCCGTTATATAAAAATCTTATTTGATAATAGTCAATGATTTAGAAAATACTCTTTATAAATGACTATGATTGCTTTAAGTAAAAATAAACTGCTTGAATGCTATAGTATATCATGAAATTGCAAGTAAACTGAAAGGAATTATAAAGAAAATGAAAATAATAAGAAATACTGCGGATTCTATATTCCGAACGATCACATTAATTATTGTGTATACGTTAGTTTCGGTCAGTGAAACATTTTTTGGATTGACGAGGCAGAAAAAGTAAAGATGTTAAATTAACAACAATCAATAAAGCCGTAAAATAAAGAATTGAAAAATATTTTAAAACTTTTTGTTGACTTTCTTTATTTTTTGTATAGAATAATCATTAATAAAATGTTTCAGAGATGTGACAACAAAACGACTATGAAAGGACGAGTAGTAGTAGGACGTAGTTTAAGCGAGTCAGGGGTGGTGTGAGCCTGATACGAAGCCTATTATGAAGAACCTCCTGGAGTTGCTAACCGAAATCCTTTATAGGAAAGTAGACTTAGCCGGGAACTTCGCCGTTACAAGAAGAACAGTATCGAGATATTTCATCTCCGTATTGTATAAGTGAGCAACCTCTGTTGCTAATTTGGGTGGTACCGCGGAACCAAAGCCTTTCGTCCCAGTTTTTTGGGAAAGAAGGGCTTTTTTTGTTGGCTTCTTTTCACAACATCCAAACATTTTAGGAGGAAACCACCATGTATCAATCATTAATGACAGTAAGAGAGACTCAAATTGCAATTAAGGAAGTTAAAACATTTTTCGAGGACCAATTAGCAAAACGCCTTGAACTATTCCGCGTATCTGCACCATTATTCGTAACGAAAAAATCAGGATTAAACGATCACCTAAACGGTGTAGAACGTCCAATTGAATTTGATATGTTACATTCAGGAGAAGAATTAGAAATTGTTCATTCACTAGCGAAATGGAAACGATTTGCATTACATGAATATGGATATGAAGCTGGTGAAGGTTTATATACAAACATGAACGCGATTCGTCGTGATGAAGAACTTGATGCAACGCATTCCATTTACGTTGACCAATGGGATTGGGAAAAAATCGTTCAAAAAGAATGGCGTACTGTAGATTACTTACAAAAAACAGTACAAACAATTTATGGAATATTCAAAGATTTAGAAGATCACTTATTTGAAAAATATCCGTTCCTTGGAAAGTATTTACCAGAAGAAATCGTGTTTATTACTTCTCAAGAACTAGAAGATAAATATCCAGAATTAACACCGAAAGATCGTGAACACGCAATTGCAAAAGAACACGGAGCAGTATTCATTATCGGAATTGGTGATGCACTCCGTTCAGGTGAAAAACACGATGGACGTGCAGCTGACTATGATGATTGGAAATTAAACGGTGACATTTTATTCTGGCACCCAGTACTACAAGCTTCATTTGAATTATCATCAATGGGGATTCGTGTTGATAGTAAATCACTTGATGAGCAGTTAACGAAAACAGGTGAAGACTTCAAACGTGAGTATGATTTCCATAAAGGTATTTTAGAAGACATTCTACCATTAACAATCGGCGGTGGTATCGGGCAATCAAGAATGTGCATGTACTTCTTACGTAAAGCACATATTGGTGAAGTTCAATCTTCTGTATGGCCTGATGATTTACGTGAAGCTTGCAAGAAAGAAAACATTCATTTGTTTTAATAGAAGTGAGAGAATAGCTTAAATATAGAGCTATTCTCTCTTTTTTATAAAACATTACTTATTTATTACCGAGTTCTTCCGCTAAACCGATTAAAATTCCTTCGACTCCACGAATGTAGCAGAGACGATACGAGTTCTTGTACTGAACTACTTCGCCAACGAGCTCTGCACCATGCTTAGTGAGTCTGGATACCATTTCGTCAATATCTTCAACGGTGAACATGACGCGTAGATAACCGAGAGCGTTTACAGGAGCTGTTCGGTGATCTGCTATAGTAGGAGGGGTGAGAAATCGCGAAAGTTCAATTCGGCTGTGGCCATCTGGAGTGACCATCATAGCGATCTCTACGCACTGAGAACCGAGTCCAGTTACGCGACCAGCCCATTCACCTTCGACATTGGCTCGACCTTCGAGATTCAAGCCAATCTCCTCAAAGAAAGAGATTGCGTTATCAAGGGATTCTACAACGATGCTGACATTGTCCATTCGTAGTAATTTGTTTTTTGCCATAGTCTTATCTCCTTATGTATAAAAGTTTATTATTTAATTATCCTCATAATTATACTACTAAGTAGTTACAAATTCCTTTCAGTCAAAAACACCTTGTCACAGTATAGGAAAATGTGACAAGGTGTTTTTTAATATGTCATATAGTATCTTGTTAACGAATAGCTTTTTATTTAATAGGAAGGAAGTAGATTAATATGATTTTTTTATAAGCGTTACTAAACATATCAAATTAGATCATTTGCACGAAAGGCTCAATTTTCGCCATAAATGATTGATGCAGCGCCTCAACGCCTGTTACTAAATGAAGGCGGTCAATAACGACAGACACTTTAATTTCTGATGTACTTACCATTTTAATATGAATATCTTCTTCTTTTAAAGTAGTGAACATATTTGCAGCGACACCTGGGTTAGATACCATGCCAGATCCTACGATTGATACTTTTGCTAAGTGGTTTTCATGTTCTACAGATTCATAGTGAAGAGTTTCTTGATTTTGTTCCAAAACTTTTAAAGTTTCTCTTAAATCATTCGAGTGAATGGAGAAGGAGAGATGTACAGTTCCTTCATTTGTAATACTTTGAATGATGATATCTACATTAATGTGTGCTGCTGCTAATGTAGAGAAAACTGTTGAAAGCGAGCCTTGTTCTAGTCCTTTAATTGTGACACGTGTAATATTATCCTCAAATGCAATACCTTTAACGATTGATTGTTGTTCCATGTTACATTCTCCTTTTACAATTGTTCCGTTTTCTTGTTCCATACTTGAGCGAACTTCTAAAACTACGTTATGATTTTTAGCAAACTCAACGGCGCGCGGGTGTAATACGCCAGCACCGAGATTAGCAAGCTCTAACATTTCGTCATAAGAAATTTCGTCTAATTTGTAAGCATCTTTTACAACTCGTGGGTCTGTCGTATATACGCCTGTAACATCCGTATAAATATCACATTTTTTTGCTTTAAGTGCAGCGGCTAGTGCGACAGCAGTCGTATCAGAGCCACCACGGCCAAGCGTTGTAATTTCATTTTCTACACTTATACCTTGGAAACCAGCTACGATAACAATCGTACCTTCAGCAAGATAAGATTGAATACGATCTGTATGAATGTCAGTAATCCGTGCACTACTATGTACAGATTCTGTCGTAATACCTGCTTGCCACCCTGTTAATGAAATTGCATGATAGCCTTTTGCTTGCAGTGCCATTGTTAATAATGAAATAGTTACTTGTTCTCCTGTAGATAGAAGCATATCCATTTCACGTTTACTTGGATTTTCTATGATAGCGTTAGCGAGTGCGACAAGTTCATCTGTGCTTTTTCCCATTGCTGAAACGACAGAGACAATGCTATGACCTCGTTCATATTCTTCAATAATTAAATTTGCTACATGTTGAATGCGTTCGACGCTTCCGACAGAAGTGCCACCGAATTTTTGAACAATTGTTTCCATTACAGATTCCTTCTTTCGTCTATTTTTAAGAATAGATTAGGAAATATATAAATCCCAATACTCCTGTAGTTACCAGAAAGACAAACAAAAAACACCATCTCAAATAAGTGAGGATGGTGCTGTTACAGGAAAAGGGAAACAGAAAACGGAGCTAATAAAAAAACCGCCAAAAAAGGAATATCATAAAAATGATATCTCTTTTTTGTAGATAGCTCTTCATACGTACACGTTTGTACATATGACAGTTCTGTTTCTATTCGAAAACAGCCCCAATTGATAAATGCAGAGAAATTTATCAATTTCGGCAATACTTCCTTTTATCTAACTTCATAGACATCTCTGTGTCTCCATTAGAATACTCATAAGTATCGCAACCTCTATCTCACGTTTTAGGCGAGAGTGTTTGATTTATGAAGTTGTTGGTAACATTTGTTTTATAATAATTTAAATTTTTCGGGGAATCAAGTGTTTTATATATATTTTAAAAATTCTTTCTTTTTTGGGGGAGTTTGTGAAAAATGTAGCAAAATAAATTCATTGCATGTACATTAAACTTATAGTGCATTGGAGGTGGAAGAATGAAGAAGAAAAAGCCTATTTATGTTTCGGCAGAAATGAACACAACAATGGAGAAATTATGGGAATACACGCAAGAACCATATATACATACAGAATGGGATGCTCGCTTTACTGAAATTTCATATTTAGAGAAAAAAGAAGGAGAACCGCAGAAGTTTTTATATAAAACAAAAATCGGATTTGGGCTTGAAATAGCTGGGGAAGGCGAATCGATAGGTGAGATAAGAAAAGAAACGGGAGAACGTATTTCTTCTTTAAAATTTTGGACGGATAATAAATTATCTCTTATTCAAATAGGGCGTGGTTATTGGAAGTATACACCGAATAATGAATACATTCATTTTGAAACGCAATATGATTATGATACAAGATTTGGCCGTATAGGGAATGTGATAGATTCATATGTTTTTCGGCCGTTATTAGGCTCTGCGACTGCTTGGAGTTTTGATGCTTTAAAATTATGGTTAGAAAAGGGGCTTCATCCTAGGTTGCTAATGAAAAGAACAATGACATATTGGCTCGTATGTTTTTTATTTGCTTTTGTATGGCTATATCAAGGCATTGTACCAAAAATGATCTTTACCCATTCGGAAGAAGTGAAAATGCTTTCGGGCATAATTGGTTCAACTGAAAATAGTATTTTTATTCTTAAAATAATTGGGCTGTTAGAAGTTATTTTTGGTGTCACATGGTTACTTCCATTTCCAAGACAAAAAGCATTTATAATACATATTTTCGTGTTAATAGCCTTAATGATAGCAGCAGGATTTACGAATATCGCAAGTTTTACAGAGCCGTTTAATCCAATTACATTAAATCTGCTTCTAATTGGATTATCGATTGTCGGTTATATAAATAGTTTTGATTTACCAAGTGCAAAAAATTGTAAGAGGAAAAGAAAGGGATAATGTATGGCTAATATTTATGAAAGATTATTAGGGAATTCTTATAAAAAACTTCATCCGAAATTACAGAAACGCTATGAGATTACAGAAGAAAATGGTTTTACTGGAGAAGGGAAGATGGATGAAATTTACGGCGGTTCTTTTTTCGTAAAATTAATGTTGAAAATTGCATCGAAGTTCCGTATGTTTTTCTCTGAGCGGGGGAAGGCAGTGTCATTTACAATACATAATACCGCTGAGCGAGATGAACATGGAAATGAACTTGTGCGGTGGAATCGTACTTTTTACTTTCATAATAAGAAAAGATATTTTAACGCTATTATGCAGTTGGATGAAGAGAATAATGAAATTGTAGATTATTTTGGTGAACCGCACATACTTGTTTCTACATTGAATTTTCATATTGATGAGGTGGGGGCGATGCATATTTCTTCAAAGAAACAATGGTTTTACATGTTTGGAAGAAAAATTCCGTTACCAAAGTTTTTATATGGTGAAGCAAAAATTGTTGAAAGTTATGATGAGGAACTACAATGTTTTCGAATTTATGTACAAGTACGCAATCCGTTAATTGGTTCGCTATTTTCATATAAGGGAACATTTGTGGAAAGGAAATAAACGATATGAGAAATATACTGTTTGGTCTTGCTTGTTATATTGTTTTTATAATATGTGAGTGGTCAAATATAAATCCTGTTGAAGCAATTATATTACTATCTGTTTTATTATTTATACCAATGTCTTTTTGCATTATAGATAAGAAAACAAGAAATGAATCATATGTATTATTTTATAAATTTGTATCGTTTTTATATCCAATCGCAGCAATTTGTGCAATGTTATCTTTTGTAACAAATCAATATATTTTTGCGATAATTTGGTTCGTATATACGGGGATCGTTGCGTTATTTGGTATAAATAGATTACTAGAAAGAGGATGGAAACCGTTAGAAGAGACGGCTATCGATAGTGCGTTTATGTATTTGTTTTTAGGGGGTTTCTGGTTTTTTGCTTCTGTAGCAAAACTCCCTATTATGCACTTTAGTTCTGACATTGTTTTACTTACAGCTGCACACTTTCATTATTCGGCGTTTCTATTGCCATTATCTGCTGGTTTAATAGGGCGGAAGAGAGAAAAGAGTAGTAAAGTATATGATGCGATTATGTTTATCATCGTTATTTCACCTATGACAGTTGCGATAGGGATTACATATTCAAGGGTATTTGAGTTTTTTGCAGTGTTCCTATATTTATGCGCTATTTATGGTTATGGAATTTATGTTTGGCGCACGAAGTTTAATGCTATCAGTGCAAAGGTCCTCCAGATTGTATCATCTAGCACACTCATGGTAACAATTATGTTCTCACTCATATATTCATACGGAAATTTGAAACAAGCAATGACAATTACAATTGCCCAAATGGTTTGGATTCACGGTGTTGTCAATGGAATTGGAGTAGCGTTACCAGCATTTATCGGTTGGATGATTGAAAAGAGTGCTCCGAATGATAAATATTACGGGAAACCAATGAGCAGGTTAAGAGGAAATATGACAGTTGGTGAAGCATTTTTACATAGCAGAAATGTAATAGATAGCAAGGAATACAAAGGTTTAGTTAATAAAATGAGTGATTTTCATAGTGAGGTATTTGACACGGCGAAGATTCCTTTAAGCATTATTCGTTTTTATGAAAATACAACAGCGTATAAGTTACAATCGCATATTAAATGGACTCGTTGGTTCCGCCCGTTTGCATTTTATTATGAGAAAATGAGTAAACGTGTCGAACAAATACATTTAGGAATGGGTGGCAAGTGGGAAACGATGCACGGCTCTATCATTGGTGTAATTGATGAGAAAGACGGAAGGGAAAATGTAAGAGCTTGGCTAAGAAAAAATGAAGCAGGGAAGTCTATTTTTTTAGCCTTGTATTCAATGCATACATATCAGAACGAAACATATATGAACATCGCATTGCCTTTACCGTATTCGAATATGACGGGGATTTTAAAATTACGCAATGATAATAATGATTTAATCATTACTAGTAAGCTAAGAGAAAATGGTAAGGGCGATGAGGGGATTTATTTACATACTCGTTTCTTTATAGTACGTTTACCGTTGGCAGAGACGTTTATTATTAAAGAGGGAAATGGTCAAGTGCTAACAGCTCACCATAAAATGTGGATATTAGGAGTTAAGTTTTTAGAAATTGATTATGAGATTAAGAAAATAGAGGAGAAGTAAGAAAAGCTTGGAGAGATTCCAAGCTTTTTTTACGTGTGGGCAATTGTCATAGCGACTTGTTTATCTAAGTCTTTGTCCCAAACACGTTGAATTTCAAACGTACCTTTTTCAAAAAATAATGGGAATCTTTCTTTAAACCACTCTTGCATAGGGAGATTTAGTGCTGAATCGATTGATGCCCATAATAATTCACCCTCAGGAGGGTTCATCAGAAGCTCACCTTCAAATGAATCTGTCCAATAGTTAAATACCATATATCGAACATTTTCTTTCGGATTTACGTATTCATCTAATCCTTTAAAAGTTAAATTTGAAACAAATAATCCAGTTTCTTCTTTTACTTCTCGTTTAACAGCTTGAACGATACTTTCTGGAAAATCTACTTTACCGCCAGGAGCGATGTAACCAGGGAAGCCTAGATGATCGGGGCGTTGTATTAGCAATACTTCGTTATTCCGCTGAATCATACACATTGTATACATACGGTGTTCTATATCTTTCCAATTCTTGCTCATACGAATCTCTCCTCTTATCAAATAACTATAGTTATTTGTTCCAAAAAATACTATAATAATACAAAATTATACAAAATTCAATTGACTATTATTAATTTTCAGAACTATAATTAGTCTGTTACATAAAAACATTGTACTTGAGAGGGGAATATATTCTATGAAAAATAGAATAATCGCGGCAGGATTAATTGCAGCTAGTATATTATCTTATTCATCTAGTAGTTTTGCACAAACAAAAACGTTTCCAGATGTCCCGGTAGGGGGTTGGGCAGAAGCTTCTATTAACTACTTAGCAGAAAAAGGCGCAGTTACAGGTAACGAGAAAGGAATGTTCGAGCCTGGAAAGGAAATCACTCGGGCAGAAGCAGCTACAATGATGGCTAAAATCTTAAACTTACCAATCGATAAAAATGCTAAACCATCTTACGCTGATTCTCAAAAACATTGGGCTACTCCAATCATCGCAGCTGTAGAAAAAGCTGGTGTTGTTAAAGGTACAGGCAATGGATTTGAGCCAGACGGAAAAATCGATCGCGTTTCAATGGCATCTCTTCTTGTAGAATCTTACAAATTAGAGTCTAGAGTAAACGGTACTCCAGCAACTAAATTCAAAGATTTAGAAACATTAAACTGGGGTAAAGAAAAAGCTAACATTCTAGTTGCATTAGGGATTTCTGTTGGGACTGGTGACAGATGGGAGCCCAAAAAAATTCTAACTAAAGCAGAAGCAGCTCAATTCATTACAAAGACGGACTCACTTAAAGTAGGTAATCCTTTAGTAGAAAAGGTAGTTATTATTGATCCTGGTCATGGAGGATTTGATCCAGGGAATCCAGGACAAGGTGTAGAGGAAAGTAAAATTGTATTTGATACATCTTTAAGATTACAGAAGTTGTTAGAAAAAAATACACCTTTAAAAGCTTTGTTAACACGTGAAGAGAACGGAAATCCAGGAAGTAACAAAAATGAATCTCTTGCGAATCGAGTGAAATTTGGTCAAGAGAACAATGCAGATATATTTGTAAGCATTCATGCAAATTCTTCTGACAATCATGATGGTCATGGAACAGAAACATATTATTATAAAAAATCCAAGCGTGGAGAAGAGACACAGATTGAAAAGGATAGCGAAGTATTAGCAAAGAAAATTCAAAATAGAGTAGTAGAAGCACTACATACAAGAGATAGAAATATAAAAGGCGATCATTCACTTTATGTAGTAAATAATAATACAGTGCCAGCAGTTTTAACAGAGCTTGCCTTTATTGATAATGATATAGATAATGGTAAATTAGCTACTGAATCAGGAAGACAAATTGCTGCTGAGGCAGTTTATGCTGGGATTTTAGATTATTATGAGTGGAAAGGTTTCGATGTTGCAAAATATCGTTTAGCTAAATAACAATGTTGATCGCTAAGCCCATCGTCTACATAGAGGTGGGCTTTTTTGTAAGTTTATGTAATTTTGTATCGGAATAAAAAGATATATCGTATTATGCTGATTATGAATAAAATAATGGTAGATTAGTTTATTTTTATCACGTATACTTTTACTGTTGACTATTTAAGAGTTTGTTAGTTTAATAGGGAAAATTATACGATAAAGGGAGGCAAGTTAACACGGGACAAGTATATACATAACGTGTTAAAAAATTTATGAAAAAAGTTATTTCTAATGTGTTAGCAGTGACAGTCGCACTTCAAGTAGTGATGGCTCCAGCAACTTCGTTTGCAGCTGAAAAAGAATTTCCAGACGTACCGAAAAATCATTGGTCATATAAAGCAATTACTAATTTAACGTCAAAAGAAATTATTGCAGGATATGATAATGGTAAGTTTGGCTTTGGGGATGTTGTAAATCGTGAGCAAGTAGCCGCATTAATATATCGCGCATTAAAACCAGAAGCGAAAAGCGAATATAAAAATCCATACTCTGATATTAGCGAAGGAAAAACAATGTTCCAAAAAGAAATTTTAACTTTAACAGATATGGGGATTTTCGTAGGTGATGGTAAAGGAACATTTAGACCGAAAGAATCTTTAACTCGTGCTGAAATGGCGGTAATTTTACAGAAAGCTTTTAAACTAAAAGTAAAAACCAATCATACATTTAATGATGTTCCGAAAGATCATTGGGCAAGTGAAGCGATTAGTGCATTAGAGTCTAACGGCGTGACTGCAGGTAATGGGGCAGGTGCATTTAATCCAAATAGTGTTTTAACGCGTGAGGAATATGCACAATTTTTATATAACGCTATGGCATCGTATATCAATCTAGATGTAACGTTACCATCTAATATAACGGCGCAAGAGATTGATAATTTTATTAAAGAATGGCATCCTGATAGTCCGCTTATTGGAACGGGTAAAGATTTTATTCAAGCGCAAAACGAGTATGGTGTGAGCGCATTATACTTAGCTGCACATGCAATCTTAGAATCTGGTTACGGTAAATCAGAAATTGCATATCGTAAACATAATTTATTTGGACTAAAGGCATTTGATTGGGATCCATTTGCATATGCAAAATATTTACCATCGTACGGGCAAAGTATTTCGTACAATGCTGATTATGTAAGAAAGAACTACTTAGAAGAAGGTGCTCCTCATTTCAATGGTTACACATTACCTGATATGAATGTTAAGTATGCAACAGATAAAGCATGGGCTGGAAAAATAGCTAATATTATGGAACGTATTAAGCCTTTCAATAACAAAGATTATCAAAATGTAAAACGCTTAGCAAAAAATCCTAATACATTAAATGTAAATGCACTAGGCGAAGCGATTCCATATAAAGATTATGCAAAAGATGCAAAAGCTACAGTTCAATCGGTAGGATCTTACTACCAAGTTCCATTCCCGTTTAACAATCCAATTAAGAGTGTACCAAATATTACACAAAATGAAGTTGGGAAATTAGAAAATGGTACAAAAGTAAATGTATATCGTGAAGATCCAAATGGTTGGGTAGAATTTTCACTTGAAAATACTCCAGAAAAATATTGGACGTTGAAGAAGAATTTAAAATTATAAAATAAAAGAGGTGTTTTCATAGATGAAAACACCTCTTTTATTTGTATTCATCACGTAATATTCCATAGTATGTAATGTCCATAGATTCATCAGATTTTACAACATGTTGTTTAAACGTCCCTTCATGTTTCATTCCGATTTTCTCCATAATTCGCCATGAACCAGGATTATTTGTAAAAGCTGCTGCGAATATTTTATTTAGCTGCAGATTATTGAATCCGTAGTATAGAAGTGCTTTCGCTGCTTCGGTACCAAATCCATTTCCCCAATAAGGTCTTCCAATCCAATAGGCCAGTTCTCCACGTTTATGGATATGATTTAAATTGAAATTAATCACACCTATTAATTCTTTAGTATTCTTAGCTAATATAGAAAAAATCACAACTTTTTTATCAGTTTCTGCTTGTAGCATATGTGTTATAAAATCTTTTGCAGAGCCTTTTGGGTATGGGTGTGGAATAGATAGGGTTGTTTTAGCAACATCATAATCGCCAGCTAATTTTTCGATTACTAGAGAATCGTCTAATTGTAATGATCGTAGTATGAGTCTTTCTGTCTCAATTGTTTTCATATAATGTCTCTTTTCTGTTTTTTTGATAATATTACCATAAATTTGATAATTTCATATATAATTAGAATGAATATTATTAAAAATGAAACATTTTATCAGGATGATTTAATCCTTCGAAAAGAGGAGAGAGGTATGCAAGGAAAAATACAAAAGGAGAAAAGTTTAGGTTATGTTGGTAAATTGTTATTGCCAGTTAAAGCATCACCACATTTTAAATTTTTATGGATTGGACAATTACTTTCGACTTTAGGTAGTTCAATAACGATGGTTATTTTGCCCGTCGTTGTATATTCATTGACTGGTTCAACAGTTGTAATGGGAATGACTATGGCGATGTACATGCTTCCTAATATTCTTGCGTTACCGTTTGCTGGATTAGTCGTAGATCGAATTGATCGGGTGAAATTAATGTTATTTACAGATATAATTCGTTGCGTATTAATGCTATTACTTGCAACACTTATATTTATGGACGTTTTAACAATTCCGCTTCTATATGTACTCGTAGCGTTATATGGACTTATGGAAGGGATATTTCAGCCGGCATATGCGGCCGTAAGAGCGAAAGTATTTGTACCAGAAATTCGAAATGCAGCTAATGCGTTAACTCAGATGAGTAATCAAGGTATACGACTAATTGGACCGGCCCTTGGAGGATTGATCGTTTCAGTTGCATCTGCCGGAATAGGATTTGGACTAGATGCAGTAACGTATTTACTATCATTTTTATGTTTATTATTTTTAAGAGAAATAAAGTTTAAAAAAGTCAATCCTATTGAAAAGAGTAAGGTCGATTACAAACAAGATTTTATGGAAGGGGTTTTAGTTTTAAAAAGTCATCCGTGGTTATGGATTACAATTCTAGTCTTTTCTTTCATAAATATTTGTTATGCAGGAATTATCGTCGTATTAATTCCATGGCTATTCAATGTTCATCATCATTTTGAAGCATACGTGTATGGATTAGGAATGGCATCCTCTGGTGTTGGAGCTGTAATTGCCGCGCTAATATTTGGCGGGAGAGAACGGTGGCATAAGCGGGGAATACTTGCCTATGGTGGTGTTTTAATCAGTGGTTGTGCGCTTTTAATAATGCCATTCATTACTTGGGCACCTGCGTTAATTGCATTAATGGCAATTGAAGGGTTCGGTATGATGATATTTGGACTCATTTGGGAAACAAGTTTACAAGAGCTCGTGCCAGAAGAAGCTTTTGGAAGAGTGGCAAGCCTTGATATGTTAGGTTCATTTGCTTTATTGCCACTAGGTTATGTAGTTGTAGGATGGTTAGCTACTGTCATAGGTGGCGAGATAACAATTATAACACTAGCTATTTTAGTACTTATAACGATTGGAATAGCATTGTCTGTACCGAGTATACGACGATTTGATTGAAGATATAAGGGAAAGGGGAACGACTAATATGATTATAGAAAGTTTGAAAGATATAGTAGTAAAGGAATTGGACAGCAAATATACTTTGCAAGAAAAGGTTTTTGAAGCGAAAACTTTCACAGTCTATATCGCTACCCATAGAGAAAATAAGCTTACATATAATCAACTCGTATTAATAAAACATCTTTATAATGAAAAGCCTTCTGTACATATTTGGCATAAGAAAATTAGTATGACAGCAACAGAACTGGAAATCACAAAAGAAGTGACAGAAGCGATACAAGCTGGTTTCAAAAGGAAAGAGTAAGCCCTAAAGAAATTAGGGCTTACTCTTCATTAAATACAAATGTTTGTTTCATTTGTTTATCTTCATTTACCGGGTGACCGTTGTAAGAGAAATTCTTTTCTTCCCAAGTAATAACGACTTTAAAATTACGGCTATTAAAGTCTAATGGGAATACCAGGTAATCCAAGCTTGTATGGCTTTTTAAAACGCTGTTATTTAATGTAGTAGGATTAAAAGTAGCTTTAGATGTAGGGGTGTTATCAAGTATTTCCACTGATACATTTGATACATCATTACCGATGTTTTTTACAAATAAACTATACGTATCATATGCACCTTGTTTTGGCTGCACTGCTTGCTTGTTTACGTTATGGGATTTATCAATTTCGATATACCATTGTTTAGACTTTGATGCAATTGGTAGTGATTGAAATGTGTATGCACTAGCTTGTATTGGTAGTGTTAAACAGATTAGTGTAAAGAGAGAAAATATTTTTCGTTTCATCTTTAGAGTACTCCCATTCTGTAACGGATTTATTTATTATTATCTTCTCTTTACGTTAGGATATACCATATAATGTAAGGTGATATTTATGACACTCATGACAGTAATTTATATTTTAAATGCAAAAATTGGTTTTAATATTCCGTTAAACACATCTTATATTGTAGGTGCGGTTATTACGGTGATATTATTAACTGCTGTATTCTTTATGAAAGCTGTGAAAAATAAAAATGAGAATATTGAAGTAGATGTGTAATTAGAGAAAGAAGCTGTGTAGAGATTTTTCTGCACAGCTTCTTTCTAATGTGAAAATTTTCCAATAATATGTTAAAATAACATTGTCATACTACAAGGGGGATTTGTTTTATGGAAAATGGACATCTTGCTAAAGTAGATGTAACGAAAAGAATTGAATCGAAATCAAAGTACAATAAGAAACTTGAAAAATATCAAAGGCGTTTATTAGCGCTACAGCAAATTGTAAAAGAAGAAAAAATCGCAGTTATGCTCGTTATGGAAGGCTGGGATGCGGCCGGAAAAGGCGGAGCGATTAAACGAGTGACGGAACACCTTGATCCGCGTGGGTTTCAAGTAAATCCAATTGGAGCACCAGCACCTCATGAAAAACGGTACCATTACTTGCAACGTTTCTGGCGGAAACTTCCTCAGTACGGGCAAATTACTATTTTTGATCGCTCATGGTACGGCCGTGTGTTAGTTGAGCGTGTTGAAGGTTTTGCTACAAAGGAAGAGTGGACGAGAGCGTATGATGAGATTAATGACTTTGAAAAACTATTAACAGATGACCATTATATAATCGGGAAGTTTTTCTATCATATTAGTAAAGAGGAACAGTTAAAGAGGTTTAAAGATAGAGAGAAAAATCCTTTAAAAAAATGGAAAATTACAGACGAGGACTGGCGTAATCGTGAAAAGTGGGACGAGTATGTTGAAGCGATGGAAGAAATGTTTGAAAAAACAAATAAGCCAAATGCAAAATGGCAAATTATCGCAAGTAATGATAAACTATACGCTCGTTTGAAAACATTGAAGGTGATTATTTCATTAATTGAGGGTTACCTTTTAGAACATAATATAGAATTACCTTCGTATTATTATGAAATGAAAGAAGGTAAGACGGAAGACTTTGAAACGAATCAAGATGTAGTTGTAAAATAGTACAAGGTTTACATATGAAATATAAAGTAGAGATACCCTGTAATTTGGAATAACAAAATTACAGGGTATTTTTTATTTAGAAACATTTTACAATTAACAGAATAAGGTATATAATCAATAATCATATTAACAATGTTAATATGATTATTGATTATATACTATGTGGGGGTCTTATTTTGAAGGGAAGAGATGTTGTTTTAGGTTTGTTGATGGAGAAAGAATTGTCTGGTTATGATATTAAAATCGTGTTCGAAGACGTATTTACTCATTTTTTTGATGGGAGTTTTGGAATGATTTATCCAACGTTACGACAGTTGGAAAAAGAAGGGAAAATAAAGAAAGAGGTTATTATGCAAGAAGGGAAACCGAATAAGAAAATGTACTTTATTACAGATGAAGGGCGTGAAGAGTTTTATCAATACATGCAAACAGATGTAGAGAAAGATGTTTTACGTTCAGATTTTTTAATGAGGATGTATTTCGGTAATTACAGTGATGATAAGACGATAAAAAAATGGATTGAGGACGAAATTGAAAGGAAAGAGGTATACATTGCGGATCTTCGTTTGAAATATGAAAAGTGGAGAGAAGGTATTACTTTTGTTGAAGAAATTTCACTCGATGTAGGTATCGCATCGTATAGTGCTCAAGTAGAGACGTTGAAAAGAAAACTAGAGCAACTAGAAGCAAAAGAACACAATAAAATGGAAAAATGAAAAACACGTCATAATAAATAAAGGGGTAGATGAACATGGAGCAATCAAAGGGTATTAAGATTGTCTTTTTAATGTGTCTAGGTATCTTTCTATGTATGATTGATACGACAATTATGAATATAGCTTTACCAGCAATACAAGCGAGTGTAAATACTTCATTAGAAAAGATGTCTTGGATATTAAATGTTTATACAATGACAATTGCAGTACTCGCTATTCCACTAGGACGGATAGCTGATATTTTTGGGAAAGCAAAGATGTATATTTGGGGTCTCGTGATTTTTGGTGGTGGATCAGTACTTTGTACTTTTGCTAATACAGGCGACTTTCTCATTTTTTCTCGTTTTATCCAAAGCATTGGGGCAGCAATTTTATTTCCAACAAGTATGGTAATTGGTGTATCTGCAATGCCATTAGCTAAGAGGCATGTTGCACTTGCAATTTTAGGAGTAACACAAGGGTTGTCAGCGGCGATGGGACCAGTAATAGGTGGAATTATTACGCAAAATTTAGGATGGAGATGGGTGTTCTTCGTCAATGTTCCGATTTGTATAATAGGAATTGTTTTATGTTGCATCATGTTACAAATAAAAAATGAAGAACGTGTTATTTCAAAAATAGATTGGATAGGACTTTTTCTAAGTAGCTCAGCAATTTTTTCATTTACTCTCATATTAGTAAAAGGTAATACATGGGGATGGCAAAGTAATATAGCTTTGTTTTGTTATGCAATTAGCACTATTTCTCTTATTCTATTTGTTTTAGTGGAAAGAAAAATTCATAATCCGATGATAAATTTAAAATTATTTAAAGATCGAATGTTTGTAGGAGCATCTATCGTTGTAATATTAAGTAATTTATTTTTAATTGGAGTAACTGTATTACTTCCAACGTTCTTGACGAAAATACAAGGTCGAACGGAAATTGAAGCAGCTTTTTTAGTGACACCTATTTCAGCAATGATTTTTTTTGTCTCACCAGCTGCAGCAACATTAATGAAAAAGCTTGGTAAAGTAACTATTATTTTTTCAGGGTTTCTTGTTATGGGTCTATCCTACTATTGGTTGCAAATGATTGATGTTAATTCAACAAATATAGAAATTATTATTCCATGTATGATATTAGGTGTTGGATATGGTTTAGTAGTAGGGCCAATTACAGTTTTAAGTGCGTCTTCGTTTGAAGGAGAATTATTAACTGCTTCTCAAAGTGTTGTATCGATGTTACGACAAGTTGGAATTGTATTAGCGGTCGCAATATTTGTATCTAACTTAACTCACAATTTAACTGTAAGTAAAGAAAGTGTATATCGTTATGCAGAACAAAAGGTGCGTAATATTCATGTAGATAGTAATCAGCAAACTAAGGTATTACAAATAACAAAAGAAAAAATAGATAGTAAAAGTATAGAAACAAATGTAGAAAAGCATCAAAATGAAACATTTATAGGGTTAAATAAAGAAAAAAAAGACGAATTAATTCACCAAAAAGTGAATGAAGTATTAAGCGGAGTTCCAGTAGAATTTAGGGATGTAAAAAGAGAAGAAGTTATGAATCAAGTGACAAAAGAAGTTGAAAAACAAGAGGAGGGTATAAAGAAAGAGGTACTCGCATTTTCGAATGATGTAAGTCAGTATGCTCAAAATAAGATGGCTATGAGTTTTACAGATTTATATAAAGTAAGTGTGCCAATCATTTTAATTTGTGCTTTAGTAAGTTTGTTCTTTTGGGAGGGAAAGGTTTTAAGTAAAAGAAGGGAAAAAAGGGTAGTAGGGGGATTGGAAGGGAAATAGGCTAAACATGAATTTTATTCTAATTATTGAAAGTCGGCTATTAACAAAGGAAAGAACTCCACGGACGAAATATGAATGGCGGAGTTCTTTCCTTTGTGCTTATAGACATATGTGTCACTATCATGAAGTATTTACTCTCATTCATTATCAGCCAAAATCAAAGATGAACTGAATAGTATGAATAAGTATTTTTACATACAATGAATAGGTACGTATCAATTTCAAATATAGGATGCATAATATTACTTTTATAGGATTCTACATATGTTTTCAAGGAGGTTGTATATGTCTATAAAACATATAAACCTGGGGATTCGATTTTTTCTAGAATTATGTGCTCTTGCATCACTATGTTATTGGAGCTTTCAATTTTTTGGGAATGTATATGGGAAATATGTTTTTGGTATTGGTTCACCACTACTTTTTGCAATAATATGGGGGCGGTTCATTGCACCTAAAGCATCATTAAAATTGCCAGAACCATATAGGTTTATACTAGAAATCATCTTGTTTGGAGTTAGCTCTGTTGCTCTATATGTTGTTGATCAAAAATCCTTTGCTATTATTCTTGCCGTGTTATTTATAATAAATCGCACTTTAATCATTGTTTGGAAACAATAAATTTACTACAGTATCTATATAAAATTACATGTCATGTAGCTTTATATTGTATTTTAATAATACAAAAGAGTAGTGTTGAAAATTAGGGGATTATTATTTGAAGTGGAGGAGCAACAAAATATGAATAAATTTAAGAGTTATAAATTTGGGGATTTTGTTGTTCTATAGTACATTAACAAGGGGGATTAGTTTTATAGAGAGGATGAGGAAATGATAGATACAGCAGATGTTTCAATAACTAATCGTATGTACACAGAAGATGAGCAACAAAAATTATACAAACGAACATTAATAATCGTAAGTATTTCACAAATGTTCGGCGGAGCAGGATTAGCTGCTGGAATTACAGTCGGCGCACTTCTTGCACAACAAATGCTTGGGACAGACGCATATGCAGGATTACCGGCAGCTATGTTTACAATGGGATCGGCGGTAGCGGCTTTCTTTGTCGGGAAGTTATCGCAAAAACACGGTCGCCGCATAGGGCTTGCAGCAGGTTTTATAGTAGGTGGACTAGGAGCTATTGGAGTTGTATTGTCAGCTATAACAAATAGTATTATTCTTTTACTAGTTTCTTTACTCATATACGGTGCAGGTACGGCTACGAATTTACAAGCTCGTTATGCTGGAACGGATTTAGCGAATAAGAAGCAAAGAGCAACTGCCATTAGTATTACTATGGTAATGACGACTTTTGGTGCAGTCGCAGGTCCGAATTTAGTAGGTGTAATGGGAAGGTTTGCTCATTCAATTGGAATTCCTGAACTTGCTGGTCCATTCATATTATCAGCAGCGGCATTTATATTGGCGGGTCTTGTACTTTTTGTTATGCTACGTCCAGATCCGTTACTTGTTGCTAATATGATAGAAACATATAAACAAGAGCATACATATAAAGGGCAACCAGTAATAGAAGAAGCGACAGAAAACAAACGAGGCATTACTGTTGGAGCTATCGTAATGATACTTACGCAAATTGTGATGGTTGCCATTATGACGATGACTCCAGTTCATATGGGACACCACGGTCATGGTTTAAGTGCAGTAGGACTTGTAATTGGTTTTCATGTAGGTGCAATGTATCTTCCATCTCTCGTTACGGGAATGTTAATTGATAAAATAGGCAGAACTACGATGAGTATAGCAGGTGGAGTAATTTTACTAGCGGCAGGTGTCGTAGCTGCGATAGCGCCAAGTGATTCTATAATACTATTAATTGTTGCTTTATCTTTACTTGGCTTAGGATGGAACCTCGGTTTAATCAGTGGTACTGCTCAAATTGTTGATGCAACTATACCTTCCACACGTGCAAAAACACAAGGAAAGATAGATGTTTTTATTGCATTAGCTGGAGCTTCTGGTGGAGCGATGTCGGGGATGGTAGTAGCGAATTCTAGTTATGCGGCATTGTCATTAGCGGGAGGAGTGTTAGCTTTCATGCTCATTCCTGTTGTGATATGGTCTCGAAAAGGGTAACGAAATTGTAGTGAGGTTCTAGTTACTAACTAGAACCTCTTTTTATAAACTTAAATTAAATCCCACTTCACAATAAGCCCTAAATGCGTAAGACCACCACCAAACCCGTATAGTAAAAGTGTGTCCCCGTTATTTAATTTCCCTTCTTTTCTAGCTAAATCTAAAGCGAGTGGAATGGAAGCTGAAGATGTATTCCCCATATATTTTACACTCGTTAAAGTTTTTTGAATTGGAATTTCAGTTTTCTCACAAATAGATTCAATCATTCGTAAGTTAACACTGTGTGGGACGAACCAGTCTATATCATCCTTTTGCATATTTGCAGTATGTAACAGTTCTTTTATACCTGCTGGTACCGTACGTGTTGCCCATTTATATACTTCTCTCCCATTTTGAACGATTTTTTCATTTTTTTGCAGTGGGGTGTCATTCATAGTAGTAGATAAGTTTGTTCTGTATAGATGAATTCCGCCGTCACCGTTTGTGCCCATGTGATACGCGATAAAGCTTGGTTTGTTTTCATCTTTTTCTAATAAAATGGCTCCAGCACCATCACCGAATAAAATACATGTTGTTCTATCGGTGTAATCAGTAACTTTTGATAATGTCTCTGTCGCTACGACAAGTACTTTTTTATGTGATCCAGAAGTGATTAAGTTATTACCGATGTGCAAGCCATATGTGAAACCAGCGCAAGTGGCATTTAAATCAAATGCCATTGTATGAGGTATGTTGAAGTATTTTTGTATTTGGCAAGCGACACTAGGGAAAACGTAATCAGCAGTAGTAGTAGCGACGATGATACAGTCGACATCTTCTAAGTTTTTCTTATATGTTGTACATAAATTTTCAATTGCTTTAATGGCTAAGTGTGAGGAGTATTCTTCTTCGCTAGCGATTCTTCTTTCCTTCATTCCTGTTCTTTGTACAATCCATTCATCATTCGTATCGATCATTTTTTCTAAATCATTATTAGATAATATTTGATTTGGAACATGAGTACCAATTGCAGTAATACGAGATTTAGAATGCATAGGAACATCTCCTAACTTAGATTTTATAATCTGATACTAATACCAGGTTATAAGAATGTCAATAAAGACTTTTATTGTATTGAAACTAGAATGCTTAACTTACTATGAAGGAATTTGGTGAGTGGTGTAAAAATAGTATACGAGAAGTTTCTAAAATTGATAATGAAGTGAGTTGAGCTCCTTGAAAACAATTTTACGCATGTTGCCTGTTGTCATTATTTGTAGCTTTATTCTTATTATTTTTTCAGAGAAATCTTATGCTTGTGATTGTATTAACGTATCAGCAGAAGATGCCTTTCAAAAAAACGATGTAGTGTTTGAGGGGAAAGTAATTGAGGTTGGAAGGAAAGAAGGGGTTGGAATTGAAGTATTATTTGAAGTGAAGAAAATTTGGAAAGGGACAAATTCTTCGCAAATTATCGTATATACAAATGGTGGTGATTGTGTGTTTCACTTTGTGGAAGGAGGAGAGTACTTAGTATATTCTTCTCAAAGAGGATCTGAAAAACAATTACACACAAATAGTTGTAGTAGAACGAAGAGATTAGATGAGGCAGGGGCGGACAAAGTGACTTTAAGTCAAATTGCAAAAGAGTCTGTTCCAACGAAGGAAGTGGATTTAAAAGGGGAGAGGGTGAGCAGTTTCAGTAGGTGGCAAGTTGCTATCATTTCCATTGGTCTATTATTAATCATTGTTTTTGTTGTGAGAAGAACACGCAAAAAATGACGATTAAAGTAAAAATATAAAGATTTTCTTTCAGTTTCTATAGGTGGTTTAATCTTGTGAAAGCGAATTACTTATGCTACACTTTATGTAACTTAAAATGAACGGAGGGGCTTCCTTTGATCTTAATCAGATTACGTCTCAATACTTTGTGCCAATAATTGAATAGCGCTCAAAGGCTCTGTCTGTGTACAGAGTGAACGGGATTGGTCTGCCTATTTTAAAGGAACCCTTTATTAAGCTTATATGTGAAAAAGAGGGAGGGACGAATACGCCCTCTTTTTGTTTTGCCTTTATAAATAGAATGGGATTGTATAGGTGAACACTTATTGTGGATACGTATATGATTTTGGGACTTTTTGACTATGAGATAGGATGAAAGCACAGCTTTCTTCTATTTCTTTGGTGAACCCTTATCCGTTTACGAAAACACAGGCAGCGACCTGTGTTTTTTATTTTACGTAATCGAAATGGAGGAATAAATATATGGAAGAATTATTACAAAGAGCAGTATTAGTTGGAGTGAATTTAGGTAATGAAGATGATTTTGCATATTCGATGGAAGAGCTAACGAATCTCGCAGAAGCTTGTGATGTAGAGGTAATTGGGCAAGTGACGCAAAATTTACAACGTGTAAACCCGTCGCATTATATTGGAAAAGGAAAGATTGAAGAAGTAGCAGCCTATGTAAATGAAGTAGATGCGAATATGGTTATCTTTAATGACGAATTATCTCCTTCACAAATTCGAAATTTAGAAGCGGATTTAGATTGTAAAGTAATTGACCGTACCATATTAATTTTAGATATTTTTGCGCAACGTGCCAAAACGAAAGAAGCGCAGTTGCAAGTAGAAGTAGCACACCTTCAGTATATGATGCCGCGTTTAATCGGTCTTCGTGAATCGTTAGGAAGACAGAGCGGCGGCGTTGGTACGAAGAATAAAGGTGTCGGTGAGAAGAAATTAGAGTTAGATCGTCGTAAAATTGAAGAGCAGATTTCAGTTTTAAATAAAGATTTAGAAGCACTTGTTGCCCAGCGCCAAACACAGCGAAAGCAACGTAAGAAAAATGAAGTACCAGTTGTAGCATTAGTAGGTTATACGAACGCAGGAAAGTCAACGACGATGAATGCGATGCTTGAAATTTATAATGGTACAGAAGAAAAACAAGTATTTGAAAAAGATATGTTATTCGCGACGTTAGAAACATCTGTGCGAAATATTGATTTGCCAGACAACAAATCATTTTTATTAACGGATACAGTTGGATTTGTAAGCAAATTACCGCATCACCTTGTGAAAGCGTTCCGTTCAACGTTAGAAGAAGTAGCGGAAGCAGACCTACTTATTCACGTTGTAGATTACGCAAATCCAAATTACGAACAGTTAATTGATATTACAAATGAAACGTTAAAGAAAATTGGAGTAGAAAATATTCCAACCATTTATGCTTATAACAAATCAGATATGGTAGATGTTGAAATTCCGAAAGTACAAGAAGACCGCGTTTATTTATCAGCGAAGAAACATGTTGGGATAGAAGAGCTTGTCGAAATGATTCGTTCACACATTTATAAAGAGTATACGAAGTGTGAAATGTTAATTCCATATGATCAAGGACAGGTAGTTTCTTATTTCAATAATCATGCGCACGTCCTATCTACGAGTTATGAAAACGAAGGTACGAAACTAGAAGTAGAATGTAAGACGAGTGATTACGAAAAGTATAAGCGTTTTGCGATGTAATAAAAAAGGCGATCCTAATCTAAGTTAGGATCGCTTTTTTCTTATTCTGTAATGGAAGCCCACTTATAAGAATAAATTCCTGCAAATGGACGAACAACCACGCCTTTTATTGTTGGACGCTCTAAATATACAAGCCCGGATTGGAAGATTGGAGCGATAGCTGCATCATCTTCAAGTAAGATTTTTTCAGCATCTTGGAACGCTTTCCAACGTGCTGGTAAGTCAGTTACTAAAGTAGAGCTCGTTTTTTCAATTAATTCGTCGTATTGTTTGTTTGAATAACTCATCTTATTAAATGGTCCGTCTGTGACAAACATATTTAAAAATGTTGTAGGATCAGGATAATCTGGTCCCCAAGTAGAAAGTGAAATTTCAAAATCGCCATTTCCTTCACGATCTAAAAATGCCTTTACTGGAAGTGGTTGTAATGTAATTTTTAATCCAGGTAAGTTTTTCTCCAGTTCACCTTTTAAAAACTCACTAATTTTTTTATCGTTAGACTCATCTGTTGTTATGATTGAAAGAGAAGCATTTTGTAAATTTGTTTCTTTTTTCGCAGTTTCCCATAGTGTTTTAGCTTCTTTCACATTTGTTTCTACTTTTACATTACTTGTACTGCGAAAATCTTTATCGTCAGGTCCTTTTACGAATCCTTTCGGAACAAATGCATTCGCAGGTATAGAACCATTGTTTAAAATCGTTGTTGCGATTCCTTGTTTATCAAAAGCAAGAGAAATAGCTTTACGAGCATTTTTGTTTGCTAATAAAGTATTCTTTTGACTAAAACGGAAAAACGTCACAGAAGGACGTTCCATTTTCTTTAAGCTCGGATCTTTTTGATATTTATCAACAAACTCCGAATTTATCGTAATACGGTCTACTTGTTTACTTTCAAATAAATTAACAGCTGTTGAAGTATCTTTTACGATATTTACATTAATTTCATTTAATTTCACATTTTTATTATCCCAGTAGTTCGGGTTTTTCTTCATTTTGTAACTTGTATCATGTTTCCATTCACTTAATTGAAACGGTCCATTATAAACTACATTTGCAGCTTCAAGTCCGTAATTTTTCCCTTGTACTTCTACTATCTTTTGATTTTGAGGATAAAACGTTGCAAATCCCATTAAACCTAAAAAGTATGGAACAGGGTGTTCTAACTGTACTTCAAGCGTTTTATTATCAATCGCTTTTACACCAAATGAGTCAATTGGCAATTCTTTTTTATTTATTTTTTCAGCGTTTTTAATATCAAACATAATGTGTGCGTATTCAGAAGCAGTTTCTGGATTTACGGCACGTTTCCATGCATATTCAAAATCATGAGCAGTTACTGGATCGCCATTTGACCATTTTGAATCGTGTAATGTAAATGTATATGTTTTTCCGTCTTCGCTCAGTTTGTATGATTCAGCTGCTGCAGGAACAGGTTTATTGTCAGGACCAGGCATATATAATCCTTCCATTACGTTGTTTAATGCAGCGTAAGAAAACCCATCGGTTGCGATAGATGAATCAAGTGTAGAAATTTCCCCAGCTTCTACAATGTTTAATACTTGTTTTGAAGATTCTTTTTTCTTTTCTCCGGTAGTTGTTGACTCTTGTTTTTGGCCACATGCTGCTAAAAACATAGATAGTGTGATTGAGAGTGCAACGATTCCTTTGGTTTTTTTCTTCATAGTTGTCATCCCTTCCTTCATCTCTGCCTTAGTATAAAAGAAAATATAGAAAATTTCTATAAATAAATCCGATAAAGCGTATAGAAAAAATATATTATGTAAGAAGTGATATTTCTGGAAAAAGAAATGAAACCGGTATAGAATAGAAATGTTTCAAAAGTCAGAATTTATTACGCCTACTGTAATAAATATATATTTTGTACAGGAAGGAGAGATTCATATATGCAGGCAGTTTCGCAAAAAAACACAGTAGAAACACCGACAATATATCGAATATTATTTGCGATTAGTTTCGGTCATTTTTTTAATGACTCGATGCAAGCAGTTGTGCCCGCGTTGTTTCCTATTTTGGAAAAAACGATGAATTTATCCTATATGCAAGTAGGGTGGATTGCATTTGCGTTAAATATGACGTCATCGATTATGCAGCCGGTTTTTGGTATGTATTCGGATAAGAAGCCATCACCATTTTTATTACCGCTCGGTATGTTTTCAAGTATGCTTGGGATGATCGGACTTGCATTTGCACCGAACTTTATTATTGTTATTATTTCTGTTTTATTTATCGGATTAGGTTCCGCAGTCTTTCATCCAGAAGGTGCCCGAGTTGCTTATATGGCGTCCGGTGCAAAACGGGGATTAGCGCAAGCGATTTATCAAGTAGGAGGAAATACAGGGAACTCCTTAGCTCCTATTTTTACAGCGTTAATTTTCGTTCCGCTCGGTCAAATTGGTTCTTTAGGTTTTACAGCCTTTGCAGCGGTAGGAATTGTATTATTAATTTTCGTATCAAATTGGTATAGGAATGAATTAGCAACTGGCGCTGTGAGAAGAAAAAAGAGGGCTGCGCTTGAGGCGGAACATGCGATTGTAAGTACACATATTAAATTTGTTATTTTACTTCTTGTTTTTCTTACTTTTGTACGCTCTTGGTACGGTGCTGGTATCGGGAATTTCTATCAATTTTACTTAATTGAACATTACGGTTTATCTATAAAAAATGCCCAGTATTTCGTATTCGCATTTATGATTGCCGGTGTATTAGGAACTTTCTTCGGTGGACCGTTAGCGGATCGATTTGGAAAGAAAACAATTATTGTATTTTCAATGCTAGGTTCGGCGCCACTTGCACTTTTACTACCTCACGTTTCGCTCGTGTGGGTCGTACCGCTATTTTTATGTATCGGTTTTATTAGTTCAAGTAGCTTTAGCGTAATTGTTGTTTATGCACAAGAACTTGTTCCTGGAAAAGTAGGAATGGTATCGGGATTAATTGTAGGGCTTGCGTTTGGACTCGGAGCTTTAGGGTCTGTAGTCCTAGGGAAATTGGCTGACATATATAGTCTACAATTCATTATGTTATTATGTAGTTGTCTACCATTAATTGGGCTTACTTCATGGTTATTACCAAGTGATAAGAAAACGATAGAATAGAGGATGCACTATGAAATTATGTGAAAACGTAACAGAATTAATAGGAGATACACCTGTCGTCCGATTATCTAAATTTATTCCAGAAGACGCTGCAGATGTGTATGTAAAACTAGAAATGTTTAATCCATCGCGCAGTGTGAAAGACCGTGCTGCTTATAATTTACTGCACGTTGCAGAAGAGAATGGTCTTATTAAACCAGGAGATACAATTATTGAGCCAACGAGCGGAAATACAGGAATAGGCTTAGCAATGAACGCAGCTGCGAAAGGGTATAAAGCAATTTTAATTATGCCAGATAATATGTCAAAAGAGCGAATTAATTTATTGAAAGCATACGGTGCAGAAGTAGTTTTAACACCGGCAGAACAAAGAATGCCTGGAGCAATTGCGAAGGCATTAGAACTGCAAAAGCAAATACCGAATAGTTTTATTCCGCAACAATTTGAAAATCCAGCAAACCCGAATATTCACCGTTATACGACTGCACTTGAAATTTATGATCAAATGGATGGCAAGCTTGATGCATTCGTAGCAACAGCAGGAACAGGCGGAACTATTACAGGGACCGGTGAAACGTTAAAAGAGAAACTACCAAACTTATATGTTGCAGTAGTAGAACCGAAAGGGTCTCCCGTACTATCGGGAGGTGTTCCAGGTCCTCATAAATTAGTAGGAACAAGTCCAGGATTTGTTCCGAAAAACTTAAATACAGAAGTGTATAACGAAATTATTCAAATTGCAGACGAAGAGGCCTTAACGACAATGAGAAACTTAGCTAGACAAGAGGGATTATTAGTTGGGCCGTCTTCAGGAGCTTCTGTTTACGCAGCGATTATGATCGCAAAACGCTTAGGCGCTGGTAAAAAGGTTTTATGTATTGCACCTGATACAGGTGAGCGTTATTTGAGTATGGGATTATTTGAATAAAAATGATTGAAACACCTTAATCGTGAAATTGTCACGATTAAGGTGTTTGTTTTAGGTTGTAAAGAGGGGGAGGATGACAATGAAACTATTAAAACCAACACATGAATATAGCGAACAAATTACTGAGTATCGCGATGCATTTTTACATGCTGAAGAACAACCACATGGCAGTAGTTCTTTACAAAATTATGATTTTCTCGATGAATGGTTTGAAAAAGTGAAAAAACAAGAACTAGGAGAAAATTTACTGGCTAATCGAGTACCATCTAGTCAATTTTTAAGTTTTGAAAAAGGGGAACTTATAGGTTTTGTGAATATTAGACATCGATTAAACACAGATTTATTACGGGAAAGTGGTCATATTGGATATAGTGTCCATCCGAATAAACGTCGCCAAGGTTATGCGACAAAACAATTGAAACTCGCGTTAGATGAAGCGCAAAAGTTAGGGTTGCAGAGCGTATTAATAACGTGCGATAAAGTAAATATCGCATCGGCTAAAACAATTCAAAAAGTTGGCGGTGTGTTGGAAGATGAAGTGGTTTCTTCTCATACAGGTGAAATTGTTCAGCGTTATTGGATAGAAATATGATCTAGTAGGAATTTAAAAAGGTAATATCGAAATAGATAAATGAAAAAGTAATGCTGTACTGCAGTTTTAGGGGGAAATGAAGTGGGATTAAAAGAGAAAGCAATAGAAATATCGGAGATTTATAGGGAGAATCCGAAAGTGGAGGCTGTTATTTTAGCGGGTTCAGTAGCTAGAAAACTAGAAGATGAACATTCAGATATTGAGTTACATATTTTATGGTCAATGCCGCCAGGGGATGAGGATCGCAAAGGGCCTATAAACTATATTGGTGGAACGATTTTGTCATATCATCCTTACGAGGACGAAGAATGGTCGGAAACATATTTGACGAAAGAAGGAATCAAATTAGAGATTAGTAACTTTCTAACAGAAACAGTAGAGAAAATTATTTCGGATGTGGTGGATCAATATGATATAAGTTATGAAAAACAATGTATCGTATCATCCGTTCATGATGGTGTTAGTTTGTATGGAGAAGAGAAAGTGAATGAATTAAAAGATAGAGTGGTAGCATATCCAGAAAATCTAGCGAAACGGATGATTTCAGAAAATCTTTGGTTAAGCAATCGCTGGCATAATCGAGAGGCTCTTTTAAAACGAAAAGATTGGCTTATGCTATATGATGTTATTTGTGAAGTACAAAGAAATATATTTGGGGTCTTATTTGGTCTAAACCGAATGTATGTACATCACCCGGCATTTAAATGGATGCTGAATAATGTGGAGCGAATGAGTATTAAGCCTGAAAACTTATATGAGCGTATGGGGAATACATTAATAGGGAAACCGGGGTATAGTGTACAGGAGTTAGAAGTGTTAATCGAAGAGGTGTTACAGTTAGTAGAACAATATGCTCCAGAATTACATATTGCTGAACAACAAAAACGTATTCAATACGCGAAGTAAAAGAGAAGAGATGTAACAATGAGTTACATCTCTTCTTTTTTTATTTGACTAATTTACCTAGTACGGGCAATCGTTGAATCTTATTACCGAGAATATGTGAAGCAAGTCCACTTGTTAATACGAATAAAAGGTAAACAAGTCCTCCTGCAGCGCCACATATAACGACAACGAGAAGTGATTCGATATATGATTGTCCAGGAATTAACCATGTTAAAATTGCTTTTAATGCCATCACAACAGCAGACATTGCTGCTGAGTAAATTGTAATAAGAAATACTGTTTTTGCTGTTTCACCAATTTTGAATTTCGCAAATTTAACGATGCAGTACAACATAATAATATTTGAAACGAGGTATCCAAGAATGGTTCCAAGTACAGCACCGTGTCCGCCGAATAAATGTAAGAGCGGTGTGTTTACTAAAACTTTAACGAGAATCCCAGCTGAGAATGCAATCATCGTTTTTCTTTGATAATCAATTCCTTGTAAAATTGCTGCTGAAACTGTGAAAATAGCACTTAATATTGCAGAAGGTGCAAATGAAATTAAATATTGTGATCCACCAAGTGCGATTTCAGGATTTACATAAACCATACGGAATGCATCGTAAGCGATGCTAGCAAGACCGAATGCAGCTGGGATAGTGAAGAATAACAATACTTGAAATATCTTTGAAATTTGTTCTTGTAATTCTTCTAGTTTCCCGCTCGTATAAGATTTCGTTATAGCCGGAATAATCGTTAAGGAGAATCCAGTTGCAAGTGAAGCTGGAATCATAATTAACTTTTGTGCATAGTTCGTTATATAAGCGAAAACTGCATTGGCTGTTTCTAAAGGCTCTCCCATCGCCCTAAGGACATCGGCTACAGTGTATTGATCTACTAACGTATAGAGCGGAATTGCAATACCGACAAATACAATTGGGATTGCATATCGAAGTAATTCTATATAAATATTTTTTAATGGTATATTCGATGCTCTTGATTTTAATTCTCCTTCGGGAGGCTTTAATCTATTATATTTTTTCCAGTACAGCATTAAAATTGAAACGCTGGCAAGTGCTCCAATAACAGCGCCAAACGTAGCAACTGCAACAGAAGAGGCGACTGAACCTCCTAATAGTTTTGAGACGATAAAACTACCAACTAAAATGAAAACTACGCGTGCAATTTGTTCTACGACTTGAGAAACAGCACTTGGTTTCATATGTTGAAATCCTTGGAAATAACCACGTGTAACACTCATAGCTGGTACGATAATAAGTGCGAAACTTAATGCTCGCATCGTAAGTGTTACATCAGCGATAAATTGCGAATCCGGTGTTTTCGAGCGAATAATAAATTGTGATATGTATGGTGCTCCAATAAATAAAGTTAAAAACCCTAAAAAGCCCATAAACAACATTAATTTTACGCTAGAGTTGTATAATTTTTTGCTTGTACTATAATCACCAAGCGCATTATGCTTTGCAACAAATTTAGAAACGGCAATAGGAATACCGGCAGTTGAGAAGCTTAATAAAATACCGTACCAAGAGTATGCATATCCATATAAAGCGACCCCTTGCGTCCCGACTAATAATTGAAAAGGGAAGAAGTATATAAAACCTAATATACGTGAAATCATTGTTGCACCACTTAATAAAGCAGTACCTTTTAAAACTTTTGAAGTAGACAAAATTCTTTCCTCCTACTCTTGCTGTCTTGCATTCATCGTATATTACTATAAACCCGTTAGCGAAGTTAATACAGTATAAACCATAAATGTTCTAATACTATTCATTTAAAAGTCATATTTCGAATTTTAAAAAGAAAGTAATACATAAAAATTCAAAATATAAGTTGACACTATTTTTAATGTATGATAAAAATGATAGTAATCAATTCGGAAAATAATATTTGGGCAATGAAAGGGTATAGTAGTGAATATCTCCCTATTTCAGAGAGCTGGTGGTTGGTGTGAATCAGTATATAGATTATTCATGAAGTTCGTCCTGGAGCATCTTTCATAAATCTTACATTGTGAGGAAATGAAGGACGGTAGTTTATACCGTTATCAAATAAAGTGGTGAAGATTGTTTCACAACTAGGGTGGTACCGCGATATTTATCGTCCCTACGTATTTACGTAGGGACGTTTTTTATTTAGGTCCTAACTTTGTTGTGGCTTCATAACTAGGGTGGTACCGCGATATTTTATCGTCCCTACGTATTTGCGTAGGGACGTTTTTTATTTAGGTCCTAACTTTGTTGTATCTTCATAACTAGGGTGGTACCGCGATATTTTTGTCGTCCCTACGTATTTGCGTAGGGGCGTTTTTTATTATTAGGGAGGACGTGAGTGTATTAGAAAAGAGTATTGATAGAACAATATAAATACCAGATTGTAAAACAGAAAAAGAGACAGAGAGGAGATTAATAAATGAATTCACAGCAATGGACTTCGAAATTAGGTTTCGTATTAGCTGCAGCGGGTTCTGCAATTGGACTAGGGGCGATTTGGAAATTCCCGTATATGGCTGGTATCGGAGGAGGCGGAGCGTTCTTCCTTATTTTCATCGGTTTCACATTATTAATTGGTTTACCGCTATTATTAGCTGAATTCGTTATCGGTAGAAGTACACAAAAAGAGGCCGTTGATGCGTATAGAGAAATCGCACCAAAAACATTATGGCCATGGTTAGGGAAACTAGGGATTGTAACTTGTTTCATATTACTTTCTTTCTACAGTGTTGTAGGAGGCTGGATTTTATTATATTTATGGAATGCAATTACAGGTAGACTATGGGAAGGAAATGGAGCATACGAAGCTACGTTTGGTGAAATCATTTCCAATCCGTATTTAGCAGTTGGATCACAGCTATTATTCATCCTTATTACTATTTTTATCGTAAGTAAAGGTGTACAAAATGGTGTTGAAAAAGTAAATAAATATTTCATGCCAGCACTATTCGTTTTATTCTTTGTATTAATCGTTCGTGCACTTACATTAGACGGTGCTGGAGAAGGAGTTCGTTTCTTCTTACAACCTGATTTCTCACATGTAACATCAGAAATCATTTTATATGCAATGGGACAATCGTTCTTCTCGCTATCTGTCGGTGTAGCCGTTATGGTAACGTATAGCTCATACTTACCGAAAGAGGAAAGTTTACCGCGTTCAGCATTTTCTATCGTAGCTTTAACATTAGTAATTACATTACTTGCAGGGCTAGCAATTTTCCCAGTTGTATTCGCATTTGGGATGGAACCATCTCAAGGACCGGGACTATTATTTATCGTATTGCCAGCTATTTTCAGTAAAATGGCATTCGGAAAATTATTCTTCATCGTTTTCTTATTACTATTCTTCTTTGCGACTATTACATCAGCAATTTCGATGTTAGAAATTAGCGTTGCATCTTTAACTGCAAAAGGTAAAGGGAAACGTGAAAAAATGGCTTTAATCGTAGGGTTATTAATCTTCGTTGTTGGAGTACCATCAGCATTATCATTTGGTATATTAAGTGATCTGAAGATTTTCGGAAAGACAGTCTTTGATTTAGCAGATTATGCAGTTAGTAACGTACTAATGCCACTTGGTGTTTTATTAGTTTCCATCTTTGTTCCTTTAAAAATGAAGAAAGGTGTATTAATGAAAGAGCTTGGTGTAAGTAAAAATAAAGGCTTTAAACTGTTCGTATTATGGTTATTCTTACTTCGTTTTATCGCACCAATTGCGATTATTATCGTATTCTTAAATGTACTTGGCATTATTTAAAAAGAAAGATAGCGTATCGCTCTATGATACGCTATCTTTTTATCCCGCATTAACGGGCAGTAAGACCCCGCCTCAAAACTCAGCAGAAGCGAAGAATTAAGGTGGGAGATCAACTGCCCGTAAAAGCCCGATTGGTTCAACTAATAATTAGTGGGGGCTGGACAAAGCCCCCACTGATTAAAGTTTCACTTTATTTTGCTCTTTTTTGTAGTTCATTTACTGTTACGAACTGATAGCCCTTCTTAGATAATGAGTCTAAAATACCTTTAATGGTCTGTAAATTTTCATTAGAATCATCATACATAGAGTGCAGTAAAATGATAGAACCTGGTTTTACATTTTTATTAACATATTCAATTTTATCGGCCGCAGATTTATAAAAAGTATCGGGTTCAAGATCCCATGTGATTGTTTCAATACTGTTTTTATTTAAATAATAGGGCAGACCAATTAGCTTTTTACCGTTAGGTGGTCTAAAATCAATTGCGCCTGTAAATCCTGTCTGGCGGATTAATATATTCGTTTTTTCTATTTCTTCTTTAATAAAAGAAGGGGTTTTGAAAACCATTCTGTTATGAGAATATGTATGGTTTCCGATTTGGTGTCCAGATTGTACGATGTCTTCTCCTAACGATAGATTTTTCTCTAATTCATTTCCGATTAAAAAGAAAGTAGCTTTTGCATTGTATGTATCTAGTAGCGGTAATATTTGTTTTACATTGTTAGTAGGGCCATCATCAAAAGTTAAAGCAATCACTTTTTCATTTGTTTCTACTCGGTTTGTTAAATCTCCAAACAATTGAAAACTTCTTGCGTTCATCAATTTGTATGTTCCAAATAATGCTACAGTAATAATGAATAATGTAACGATTGTAATGATTATTTTCTTTTTCATAAAGCAACCTCACTATATTTTTGGATTGGACTAAAAAGTATTATATCAAACTAAGTAATTGTATGCTTTAAAAGGATGTGGATGCAAGGGAAAGGAATTTATCATATAATAAAATGCAAAAGGTATATTAGGAGGTGTTTAAATGGCGATTATAATTCAATTGCCGGACACTGCAACGTCTCATGCAAAGCCAAGTATGGAAATGGCGATACTTTGCGTGAGGTAGACAAGTAATATACAATCGCCTAAATGAGCTCGTATCATTTTTTATATTTGGCTTTGCACCTTATTGAAATGAACCATAAAAAATAAGGGGCGAGCAGAAATGAAATACGTTAAAGCAGCGACGGTTTTACCAGAAAGTTTAATTACTGAAATTCAAAAGTATATACAAGGTGAAACAATTTACATTCCAAAACAAGAAACAAAACGTTATAAATGGGGTACACGATCTGGAGGAAGAAAACAGTTAGATGAAAGAAATAAAGCGATTAAAGAAGCGTTTAAAAGTGGGATTTCCGTTCATCAACTTGCAGAGGAGTATTTTCTTTCCGGAGAAACGATTAAAAAGATAGTGTATTCTAAATGAAGATAAAAGAGTCTAGTTCAAATATTATTTTGAACTAGACTCTTTTTGTTTTGTATGTATCGGATATATTGTATATGAATGGACAAGATAATAGAAAAAATGTGCCGTTTTTTACTAGAATATAGAGCATTTGAGTGAAAAGCAGAAAGGTGAGCATATATGAATCATTTAGGACAAATAACGATAGAACTATTTTTTGGTTTTTTTGTGCTATTGATCGCTACTAAAATATTAGGGAAGACACAAATATCTCAGTTAACGCCATTTGATTTTATTTCTGCCATTGTTCTCGGAGAATTAGTCGGAAATACTATATATGATCCGGAAATAAAAGTATGGTCTATTTTATATGCAGTACTTGTATGGGTAGTATTAATCTATTCAATAGAAGTGATAACACAAAAATTTAGAGGAACGAGAAGTTTTTTTGAAGGCTCCCCTTCAATCATTATCCGTAATGGATATATTGATCGGGAACAATTAAGTTCAAATCATTTGGATATTAATCAACTACAACAAATGCTTAGGCAACAAAAAGACATATTTTCAATCAGAGAAGTTGAATATATGATTTTGGAACCTAATGGGAACATAAGCGTTCTAAAGAAAAGTAAATACGAATCACCCACTATAAATGATTTAAGTCTAAAACATAAGCCTGTATACTTACCTATTTCATTAATTAGTGATGGGAAAGTAGTGAAGGATAATTTGAGAGAAGCAGGTTTTGATGAAGGTTGGCTTTATAAACAAATAAAACAAAAAGGGATTACTAAATTTGAGGACGTATTATATGCGGAATGGAAATCAGATGATGGATTCTTTTGTCAGGAAATGAATCGATAGAAAATAATCAGTGTAGTTATGTAATTTTCATTTCTAAGTTATCTTTTACATATCAAAAAACTGAATCATTGTATACAATAAGACTAGATCAACAATTTGTATGGAGTGATAAAAATGGAAGCTTTTATTAGAAGTGATCAATATAATTTTATAAAATCACAAGCTTATATTTTAGCAAATGGGCATGCAACGGCAAATGATAGAGGTGTAATTCAAGCGTTAAAATCACTTGCGATTGAAAAGATAATACATGTATTTGAGAATTTAACGGATGAACAGAAAGAGTTAATTGATACGGTATTAACAGTTCAAAATAGAGAAGATGCAGAATCGTTTTTAATGAAAATAAATCCGTATGTCATTCCTTTTCAGGAAGTTACAGCGCAAACATTAAAAAAATTATTTCCTAAAGCGAAAAAGTTAAAACTTCCTGATATGGAAGAACTGGATATGAAAGAATTATCTTATTTAAGCTGGATTGATAAAGGGTCAAGCAGGAAATTTATTATAGCGAAAAATGATAAAAATAAGTTTGTTGGTCTGCAAGGTACGTTCCAAAGTTTAAATAAAAAAAGCATTTGTTCATTATGTCATGGGCATGAAGAAGTTGGGATGTTTTTAGTTGAAATTAAAGGTGATGTACCAGGAACTTTCGTGAAAAAGGGAAACTATATTTGCAAAGATGGTGTAGCTTGTAATCAGAATATGAAATCTCTTGATAAATTACATGATTTTATTGAGCGATTGAAGAAATAAAATGGAAAACCTCTAGTGCTTAAACTGGAGGTTTTTGTTTTTTGAAGAAGTAATAATAGGCGTCTTTTGTAGCTGTAAATTTATAAAAAAATCAGGTCATTTATAATGAAATTTGATAAAAATATTTATTGGGATACAGTTGCTTATATGCAAGGAGGAAAAACATGAGTTACATTTCATCGAAAGAAGAGGTGTTAAAAGTGAAACGCTGGCCGAAAAATATGATAGCAGCGGGACGTGCTCATACAGTTGCTCTGAAATCAGATGGAACGGTGGTAGCAGTGGGGCGAAATAAAGAAGGAGAATGCAATGTAAGTGGCTGGCGAGATATTGAAGCGGTCGCAGCAGGAAATGTTCATATGGCGACGAACACGGGTAATGCTCATACAATCGCTCTTAAAAGTGATAATACTGTAGAAGCTGTTGGGTGGAATAAGCATGATCAATGTGGTGTAAATGAATGGAATGACATTGTATCGGTCGCGGCGGGGTGGCGTCGTACCATTGGCCTGAAACCGGATGGAACGGTAATAGCAGTGGGGCGAAATAAAGAAGGAGAATGCAATGTAGGTAGTTGGCGAGATATTGTGGCGGCTGAGGTGGGTGATTGGCATACAGTTGGACTTACATTGGGCGGAACAGTGACGGCAGTGGGGAATAATCGATATGGTCAATGCAGTGTAAGTGACTGGCGCGGTATCGTGGAGTTGGCGGCAGGTTACCTTCATACTGTGGGTCTGAAATCAGATGGAACGATGATGGCTGTCGGTAATAATAAACATGGTCAATGTGATGTAAGAAGCCGGCGTGATATTGTGGAAATAGCGGCAGGGAGTAAGCATACAGTCGCTCTTAAATCAGATGGTACTGTAGTGGCAATGGGTTCGAATGAGTATGGTCAATGTAATGTAAGCGATTGGCGTGATATTGTAGCGATAGCGGCTGGTTGTGCGCATACAGTCGGTCTTAAATCAGATGGCATCGTTGTGGCAGTAGGTGATAATACATATGGTCAATGCAATGTAAGTAGTTGGCACAACATCCGATTGCCCGGTAATTAGTTTTTAATAATGATTTGTTGATGTGGAATGAAAGCTGTTGTTTTTATTATTGTATGGTACTTGTTTCAAAGATAAAAACGCATCGTACTTTGAAAAGAGAGCACGATGCGTTTTTATTATTTTTTTTGCCAATTTTCTTTTATAAAGTCTGCACGACCGGATTCTTTTTGCTCAATAGCATATTTCTCAGGGTTCTTTTTATAGAAATGCTGATGGTATTCCTCTGCTGCGTAAAAAGGTGCAGCAGGACGAATTTCAGTCACGATTGGATCTTTAAACATCCCGCTTTCTGTAAGAGCTTGTTTTGATTTTTCAGCAAGCCCTTTTTGTGTTTCGTTATGATAAAAAATAGCGGTACGATAAGATGGACCACGGTCAAAAAATTGTCCGCTATCATCAGTTGGATCGATTTGTGGCCAATATAAGTCTAGTAATTTCTGATAAGGAAAAATAGAAGGATCGAATGTAATTTGAACAACTTCTAAATGTCCAGATGTTCCAGCTTTTACTTGTTCATATGTTGGGTTTTCTACATGACCTCCTGCATAGCCAGAAAGTACTTTATGAATACCAGGAAGTTCATCAAATGGTTTTACCATGCACCAAAAGCAACCGCCTGCGAAGGTTGCGAGTTCGTATGTTTTTTCGGACATTGCTGTAATCCTCCTAAATGTATATGTTTTATATAGTATTATATAAATTGTTTTATTGCGCAATAAAAAAGATTTGAAAATATATGTTTTTTATAAACAAGATCCTCCGCTCACATCAATTAATTGTCCAGTTATCCAGCGGCTGTTTGGAGAAGCAAGGAATGCAGCAGTATCGGCAATGTCTTCTACTTCACCTAAGCGATTGAAAGCGGAAATAGTAGTAGCGTACTGCTTCATCATCGGGTCGCTCAAGAGTTCTGCATTCATATCTGTTTTAATAAATCCTGGAAGTATTGCATTCACCGTTATTCCTCGTGCTCCAAGCTGTTTTGCTAGCGTAAAAGTCATTGTATTAATAGCGCCTTTCGTCATACTATATGCAACAAAATCAGGTAAAGAAATGCGGGTCGCAGCGGATGAAATATTAATAATTCGGCTATTGTCACGTAAACGTGGCAGTGCTTGTTGAATGATAAAGAATGGTGCTTTTGCATTTACTGAAAACATTCTATCAAAAAATTGTTCAGTCGTTTCTTCAATAAAAGCACCAGGACCAATGCCAGCATTGTTTATTAAAATATCAAATTGTGTTTCACCAGTGTGCTTTTGTAATTCAGTATCTAAAGCGTTATAAAGGTTTTCTACACCGTGTAAGGATTCTAAATTTGCGCCGATAGAAAAAGCTTGGCCACCATTTGATTGAATTTCATGAACAGTTTCTTCAGCGTCATCTTTTCGATTACCGTAATGAACAGCAACTAATGCACCGTCATTTGCTAAACGTTTAGCGATCGCTCGTCCAATTCCTCGGCTTGCTCCTGTAACTAATGCTACTTTCCCTTTTAACATAGTTTCCTCATCTCCTCATAAACTTTATAAGTTTTTCTTTATGTAGTAATGCAAACATACTTAAGTAATATATGAGTGTATGTAAGTAATGCATTCCAATTTTGATTTGAGAAAAAATAAATAGAATGAATTTTTATTTTTTTGAAAAAACATGTTGACAATGAAAAGAACAACGTCCTATAATACGTGTAACAAATAAAAGTTAATTAAGAATTTTCTAATTTTAAATGTTGTATATGCAAAGAAGAGGAAAGTAGATGATTATGATCGTTTCAGAGAGCTACTCCTAGGCTGTGAGAGTAGTAACAATCGGATCATTGAAGATCACCTCGGAGCATCGCTTGCGAAAGGGAAACTGAGTAGAGGGCGGCGGCATCGTCTCCGGTAAAAGGACGGGGGTCTAATTGGACCTACAGAGCTTATATTTCGTGAGAAATATAAGGAAGCTGAGTGGTAACGCGAAACTCTCGCCTCAGCAATCAAAGCTACTAAATTGTAGTAGTTGATTGCTGAGGCGAGAGTTTTTATTTTAAAAAATAGAATAAGAGAATGCGTAGAAGAGGAGAGTAAATGATAGGCATTGTTTCAGAGAGCTGCCCCTAGGCTGTGAGGGTGGTAACAATCGAGTCTTTGAAAATCACCTCGGAGTACTACTTTTGAAAGCAAGTAAAAAGTAGCGGAGTTGTTTCCGATAGAAAAACTAAAGTCTAATTGGACTTGCAGAGCTTATATTTCGTGAGAAGTGTAAGGAAGCTGAGTGGTACCACGATTCCCTCGTCTCAGCAATGGATTGCTACAAGTATGTAAGTAATCGATTGTTGAGACGAGTATATTTTTAAGGTTTGTATACTGAATATTCTGTAAAAATAACTCATCTCAGCAATCGATATAGAAATTGATTGCAAAAATAGAGAGAAAAAAGAGGAGCGATGTGAGATGGGAAACCAGTACATTTATATGAATGGGGAATTTGTAGAAAAAGAAAAGGCAGTTGTTTCAGTATATGATCACGGTTTTTTATACGGAGACGGTGTATTTGAAGGGATTCGTAGTTACGGTGGAAATGTATTTTGTTTAAAAGAACATGTAAAACGATTATATGAATCTGCAAAATCTATTTTACTTACAATCCCGCTGACGGTTGAGGAAATGGAAGAAGCAGTTTTACAGACACTTCAAAAAAATGAGTATGCAGATGCCTACATTCGCTTAATTGTTTCAAGAGGAAAAGGGGACTTAGGACTTGATCCGAGAAGTTGTGTGAAACCGAGCGTTATTATCATTGCAGAACAATTAAAATTATTCCCACAGGAATTTTATGATAATGGACTAAGCGTCGTATCTGTTGCATCAAGACGTAATACGCCAGATGCATTAGATCCACGTATTAAGTCAATGAACTACTTAAATAACGTACTTGTAAAAATTGAAGCGGCACAAGCAGGAGTGCTAGAGGCTCTTATGTTAAATCAGCAAGGATATGTTTGTGAAGGATCTGGAGATAATGTTTTCGTTGTGAAAGATGGAAAAGTGTTAACACCGCCTTCGTATTTAGGGGCGTTAGAAGGTATTACGAGAAATAGTGTTATCGAGTTATGTGAGCGATTAAGTATCCCATGTGAGGAAAGACCATTCACTCGCCATGACGTATATGTAGCGGATGAAGTGTTTTTAACAGGAACGGCGGCAGAATTAATTCCAGTTGTAAAAGTTGATTCAAGAGAAATTGGGGATGGGAAACCAGGAAGTGTAACGAAACAATTGACAGAGGAATTTAAAAAGTTAACGAGAGAAAGAGGCGTACGTGTTCCAGGACTTGCAGAGAGCTTAGCATAGAAAGGGAGAGGAGTTAATTGAAATGGAGCAGCAGTATACAGCATGTGAGAAATTACAGTGTGAAGAAGTGACAGGTGCCGGACACGTTATTCAATGTTTGAAAAAATTAGGCGTAACGACTGTTTTCGGTTATCCGGGCGGGGCGATTTTGCCAGTATACGATGCGTTATATGGAAGTGGTTTGAAGCACGTTTTAACTCGTCATGAACAAGCTGCCATTCATGCGGCTGAAGGGTATGCAAGAGCTTCTGGAAAGGTCGGGGTAGTATTTGCTACCTCTGGCCCAGGGGCGACGAATTTAGTTACAGGCTTAGCAGATGCTTATATGGATTCGATTCCTTTAGTTGTTATTACAGGGCAAGTTGCAAAACCTCTCATCGGAAAAGACGGGTTTCAAGAAGCTGATGTTGTCGGAATTACAGTACCTGTTACGAAGCATAATTACCAAGTTCGTGATGTGAATCATTTATCACGTATTGTACAAGAAGCTTTTTACATCGCTGAAAGTGGGCGACCGGGACCTGTATTAATTGATATTCCAAAAGATGTTCAAAATGAAAAAGTAACAAGTTTTTATAATGAAGTAATTGAGATTCCAGGGTACAAACTAGAGCCTATGCCAGACAGTATGAAGCTTAAAGAGGTAGCTAAAGCAATTTCAAAAGCGAAACGCCCACTTCTTTATATTGGAGGAGGTGTCATTCATTCAGGTGCATCCGATGAGCTCCTCAAGTTTGCGAGTGAGAATCGTATTCCAGTCGTTTCCACTTTAATGGGCCTTGGTGCATATCCGCCGGGAGATCCATTATTTTTAGGAATGCTCGGTATGCATGGAACGTACGCGGCAAACATGGCAGTCACAGAATGTGATGTACTGCTTGCTTTAGGTGTTCGCTTCGATGATCGTGTGACAGGAAAATTAGAGCTCTTTTCCCCTCACTCGAAAAAGGTACATATTGATATAGACCCTTCGGAGTTTCATAAAAATGTAACGGTAGAGTATCCGATTGTTGGAGATGTGAAAAAAGCGTTACACATGTTGTTACATATGCCGATTTATACACAAACGGATGAATGGCTTACGAAAATCGAAGAATGGAAAGAGGAATACCCTCTTTCCTACAATCAAAAAGAATGTGAGTTAAAACCACAGCATGTTATTAGTCTAGTAAGTGAATTAACGAATGGTGAAGCGATTGTTACAACAGAAGTAGGTCAGCATCAAATGTGGGCTGCTCATTTCTATAAGGCGAGAAAACCTCGGACGTTTCTTACATCTGGTGGACTAGGAACGATGGGTTTTGGTTTCCCGGCAGCAGTTGGTGCTCAGCTTGCGAAAGATGGAGAACTCGTCATTTGTATTGCAGGTGATGCCTCTTTTCAAATGAACATTCAAGAACTACAAACAATTGCTGAAAATAACATCCCTGTAAAAGTATTTATTATAAATAACAAATTTTTAGGGATGGTAAGGCAATGGCAAGAGATGTTTTATGAAAATCGTTTGTCGGAATCAAAAATTGGATCACCAGATTTTGTGAAAGTGGCAGAAGCATATGGAGTGAAGGGATTAAGAGCAACAAATTCAACCGAGGCGAAACAAGCGATGTTAGAAGCATTTGCTCATGAAGGTCCTGTCGTAGTTGATTTTTGTGTAGAAGAAGGTGAAAACGTATTTCCGATGGTTCCGCCAAACAAAGGGAATAACGAAATGATTATGAAGAGGTGGGAAGAATGAGTCATACTTTTTCACTCGTTATTCATAACGAGCCAAGCGTCTTATTACGTATAAGTGGAATTTTTGCCCGGCGTGGTTATTATATTTCTTCTTTACGTTTAAACGAAAGAGATACTAGTGGTGTTTCTGAAATGAAACTCACAGCAGTTTGTACTGAAAATGAAGCGACATTACTCGTTAGTCAGTTGAAAAAATTAATTGATGTATTACAAGTAAATAAATTATAAGGAGTGTATGGAATATGAAAACGTATTATGAGCAAGATGCAAATGTAGATTTATTACAAGGGAAAACTGTTGCGGTAATTGGATATGGATCTCAAGGTCATGCACAGGCGCAAAATTTACGTGATTCTGGTGTGGAAGTTATAGTTGGTGTTCGACCAGGTAAGTCTTTTGAAGTAGCAAAAGCAGATGGGTTTGAAGTAATGTCTGTTTCAGAAGCAGTTCGAACCGCGCAAGTTGTACAAATGTTATTGCCAGATGAACAGCAAGCATATGTGTATAAAGCAGAAGTAGAAGAGAATCTCCGTGAAGGACAAATGTTACTGTTCTCACATGGATTTAATATTCACTTCGGCCAAATTAACCCGCCAAGTTACGTAGATGTAGCAATGGTCGCGCCAAAAAGCCCCGGTCATCTCGTTCGCCGTGTATTCCAAGAAGGAAATGGTGTTCCGGCATTAGTCGCAGTATATCAAGATGCAACGGGAAAAGCGCTACATGTAGCATTAGCATATGCAAAAGGTGTAGGTTGTACACGTGCAGGTGTAATTGAAACGACATTCCAAGAAGAAACAGAAACAGATTTGTTTGGTGAGCAAGCGGTACTTTGCGGAGGGGTAACTGCACTTGTGAAAGCTGGTTTTGAAACATTAACAGAAGGCGGATATCGTCCTGAAATTGCATACTTTGAATGTTTGCATGAATTAAAGTTAATCGTGGATTTAATGTACGAAGGTGGTTTAACGAACATGCGCCATTCTATTTCAGATACAGCTGAGTTCGGGGATTATGTAACAGGATCGAGAATTGTTACAGATGAAACAAAGAAAGAGATGAAACGAGTACTTACAGAAATTCAGCAAGGTGAATTCGCGAAGAAATGGATTTTAGAAAATCAAGCAGGGCGTCCAACGTATAATGCGATGAAAAAAGCAGAGCAAAATCATCAGTTAGAAAAAGTAGGAGCAGAGCTTCGTGAAATGATGAGCTGGATTCATGAGCCGAAAGAATTAGTAAAGAAATAGAGTATGAGAGTATATATAAATGACAAATACGTAAGAGGGGATTTGACAAGATGAGAAGTGACATGATTAAAAAAGGTTTTGATAAAGCGCCGCATCGTAGTTTATTAAAAGCAACTGGTTTAAAAGATGAAGATTTTGACAAACCGTTTATAGCAATCTGTAATTCTTTTATTGAAATTATTCCAGGTCATAAGCACTTAAATGAGTTTGGGAAACTTGTTAAAGAAGCAGTTCGTGCAGCAGGTATGGTTCCATTTGAATTTAATACAATTGGAGTAGATGACGGTATTGCGATGGGGCATATCGGTATGCGTTATTCGCTTCCGAGTCGTGAAATCATTGCGGATTCAGTAGAAACGGTTGTAAATGCACACTGGTTTGATGGCATGATTTGTATTCCGAACTGTGACAAAATTACACCTGGTATGATGATGGCTGCACTTCGCATTAACATTCCAACTGTATTTGTTTCAGGTGGGCCGATGGCGGCTGGAAAAACGTCAAAAGGAGACGTTGTTGATTTAAGTTCTGTTTTTGAAGGAGTAGGAGCTTATCAATCTGGAAAAATTTCAGAAGAAGAGTTAAAGGATATTGAAGATCATGGCTGTCCATCTTGTGGTTCTTGTTCCGGTATGTTTACAGCGAACTCTATGAACTGTTTATGCGAAGTATTAGGGTTAGCTCTTCCTGGTAACGGGAGTATTTTAGCCATCGATCCAAGACGGGAAGAATTAATTAAACAAGCAGCAGAGAAATTAAAAATTTTAGTTGAAAGAGATATTAAACCACGAGACATTGTAACAGAAGAAGCAATTGATGATGCGTTCGCGCTTGATATGGCAATGGGTGGTTCAACAAATACAGTATTACATACGTTAGCACTCGCGCATGAAGCAGGACTAGATTATGATATGAGCCGTATTGATGCCGTTTCAAGGCGTGTACCACATTTATGTAAAGTAAGCCCTGCGTCCAATTGGCATATGGAAGATATTGATCGTGCGGGCGGGATTAGTGCCATTTTGAAAGAGATGAGCCGGAAAGAGGGCGTACTTCATTTAGATCGTATTACGGCTACGGGACAGACGTTAAGAGAGAACATTGCTCATGCAGAGATTAAAGATAAGGAAGTTATTCATTCTCTTGAAAACCCTCATAGTGAAGAAGGTGGATTACGTATATTAAAAGGAAACCTTGCGAAAGATGGGGCAGTTATTAAAAGCGGGGCAACTGAAGTAAAACGATTTGAAGGACCTTGCGTTATTTTTAATTCACAAGATGAGGCCCTTGCCGGCATTATGCTTGGTAAGGTTAAGAAAGGGGATGTAGTTGTTATTCGTTATGAAGGACCAAGAGGCGGACCTGGTATGCCGGAAATGCTAGCGCCAACGTCAGCGATTGCTGGAATGGGATTAGGTGCAGATGTTGCGCTATTAACAGATGGTCGTTTCTCTGGTGCTTCACGTGGTATTTCAGTAGGGCATATTTCACCAGAAGCAGCTGCGGGCGGAACAATTGCACTTCTTGAACAAGGGGATATCGTTTGTATCGATGTTGAGGAAAGATTGTTAGAAGTAAGAGTTAGTGACGAAGAATTAGATAAGCGTAAAAAAGAATGGAAACGACCAGAACCGAAAGTGAAAACGGGCTGGCTTGGGCGTTATGCACAAATGGTAACATCTGCGAATACAGGTGCAGTCCTAAAAGTCCCGAATTTTGATTGAGCCAATTTAAAAGAGATAAGGATGATATGAAATGGTGCAAAAGGTAAAGGAGAGAGTGAAAATTGAAGATATCTTAATGGCCCATAATTGCATGAAAGATATCGTTATTAAAACACCGTTACAACGTGATACAGTTTTATCTGAGAAATATGATTGTGACGTTTATATAAAACGAGAAGATTTACAATTGATTCGCTCTTTCAAAATTCGTGGTGCGTACAATTTAATTCAAAGCTTACCGAAAGAACAATTACAAAACGGTGTTGTTTGCGCAAGCGCTGGTAATCATGCGCAAGGGGTAGCTTATACGTGTAATTTATTGAAGATTCCGTCAAAAATTTTCATGCCAACAACAACGCCTAAGCAAAAAGTATCACAAGTTCAATTTTTCGGCGGTGATTTTGCGGAAATTGTATTAGTCGGTGATACATTTGATAGCTCTTTCCAAGAAGCACAGCGTTATTGTGAAGAAAATAGAATGACGTTTGTTCATCCGTTTGATGATCCGTATGTCATTGCTGGTCAAGGGACAGTGGCAGTTGAAATTATGCATGATATGGAGAAATCGGTTGATTATATCTTTACAGCAATTGGCGGTGGTGGATTAGCATCAGGTGTTGGTACATATGTGAAAGGTGTTAGTCCTACTACAAAGGTCATTGGTGTAGAACCAATGGGAGCTGCATCTATGAAAGAGGCGTTTCTTCAAAATGAAAATGTCGCTTTGGAGAAAATAGATAGTTTTGTTGATGGGGCAGCTGTTAAAAAGGTAGGAAAGTTAACGTTTGAAACTTGTAAAGGTGTAATTGATGACATTGTTTTAGTACCAGAAGGAAAGGTTTGCACGACGATTTTAGAACTGTATAAGAAAAATGCAATTGTAGCTGAACCCGCCGGCGCACTATCTATTGCAGCGCTTGATTTATACAGAGATGAAATTAAAGGTAAAACAGTTGTATGTACGTTAAGTGGTGGAAATAATGATATTGATAGAATGCAAGAAATGAAAGAACGTTCTCTTATTTACGAAGGGTTAAAGCATTATTTTATCATTGAATTCCCGCAGCGATCAGGTGCGCTAAGAGAATTTCTTGATAAAGGATTAGGACCAGAAGATGATATTACGCGCTTTGAGTACATTAAGAAACATAATAAAGAAAATGGTCCAGCATTAGTCGGCGTAGAATTAAAACATAAAGAAGATTATGAGCAATTAATTACTCGTTTTAAAGAAAATAATATTCAATTTATGGAGCTTAATAAAAATCCTGTTTTGTTTGATTTACTTATTTAATAGAAGGAAAGGGTTAGCACCCAAATAAAAAAGATAGATACAAGCGGGGAAATATAATGCTTGTTCTATCTTTTTTAAAGTTAAACTAGATATTCATTAAATTCAAGAAGAATAAAGCTAGTTAACCAAAAGAGTATGGCAATGCGAATAATTACATACATTGTGAATTCAAAGGGAGTAAGGTTTCTCTCACGCTTTATTTTTCTTAGAAGTCTAACAGAGAAAACGGAACATAAAAGTAGAACCGCTATAGATATTTTATGTTCCGTTTTCTAACAAACTTACATTTTCTAATAAGTCTTTCAGCATGTTCATCACCTATTCTATAAAGTATATTACAGAGAAATAGGTTTAGTGCTGTCTAGTTCCGTTTGTTTTTTATGTTCCCTGTATCATCAATTTCTACATCAGTTGAAATTGTTTGTAAATATTGTAGAGCCTTTCTCTTTTCTTCCTCATTTACAGGGGAAACTTGGTTGTTACGGATGATATAAGGATTGAATGACATTTGGACATCCTTTCCTTTAAAAGTTAAAGTTAATACGCCAGTTTCGGCGCTTTTCCCGCTCACATAACTTGGGAATAAAAAGTTACCTAATGAATAAGCGATAGGAACTTTATTATAATACTCAAATCCTTGTAACCAATGCGGGTGACTCCCGACAATCGCGTCTGCTCCTGCTGTAACCATTTTATTTACATATTGTTTTTGATAATCTACCGGACGATTTGATTTTTCGACACCCCAATGCATATAGACAATTAAATAGTCTGCATCTTTCTTTTGCTCTTTAATTGTTTTTGTTACAAGATTTAAATCATATCCATTCGCAACGCCAGGTTTATTGTCATCAGCTATCCAAGTAAAATCAGGCATAAATCGGACGAAGGAAAGGAATTTGAATTTTTTTCCTTTTACAGTCATTTCTCGTGCGGTATATGCGTCTTTTGCATTTTTTCCGGCGCCAATATAAGGGAACTTTAATTTTTCTACGTGAGAGATTGTATCTAATAATCCCTCTTGACCATAATCAAGTGTATGGTTATTCCCAATATTTACGATGTCATATCCAGTATTTTTAATAGCTTGTAGTGTGGATGGATCACTTTTAATCCAAAATAGCTGTCCAGGTGCTTTCTTTTCTCTCATTGTAAATGCTGACTCTAAATTAACGAAAGAAATATCAGCTTTTGTTATTTCTTCTTTTACATGTTGGAATGGATAATCAGCCCCGTTTTTTTCGATTACAGGACGTAATTGCCAATCGAACATTGTATCGCCAGAAAAGGTGAGTGTAATTTCCGGGTCTTCTATTTTCTTCTCGCTTGTTGAAGCAGTTTTGCTAGATTTGTTTTGGAAATCGGGTTTGTCTTTCGCTTTTGAAGTAAAAGAGTGGTTAATTAATACAACAATTGGTGTAATGCAAAAGGCTATTAACAAAAATCGTTTTAGTAAAGTTTTCATAAATACCTTCCCTTTTGAGTTTATCCCGCAATTAAATTAGCAATGAGTCTATAAAAAGTAATTGGTTTATGTGCAGATACAAAAAAATGCGGATTATGTAGTGGAAAACATTTGTTAATATTCTCAATATTAAGTTAACATATAGATAACCTGTAAATCAATGTATAAACCAAAGTATAGAAATAAAGAATTTGAAGGGTGAAGAACGAGAGATGGTTATATTAGGAGCAGTTGTAAATGGGATTTGTATTATATTTGGTACTTTACTTGGTAAATTATTTAGTAGGATTCCCGAAAGTATGAAGGGAACAATTATGCATGCAATCGGTTTAGCGGTTACTGTGCTTGGGCTTCAAATGGCATTGAAAAGTGAAAATTTCCTTGTTGTCATACTAAGTTTAGTAATTGGTACTGTCATCGGGGAATGGCTACAATTAGAGGGAAAGTTAAAACAGTTAGGAGATTGGCTAGAAAATAAAGTTGGATCGAAAGGGAAAGGGAGCATATCAGAAGGTTTTGTAACAGCTACTTTAATTTTTGCAATTGGCGCGATGGGAATACTTGGTGCACTCGACAGCGGTATTCGTGGCAATCATGATATTTTATTTACAAAGGCAATTATCGATGGATTTATTTCTATTATATTAACGACCACTTTAGGAATTGGTGTAGTATTTTCGGCGATTCCAGTTATTTTATACGAAGGAGGTATTGCGGTTTTTGCAACACAAATTAATAGTGTTGTCCCAAAAGTATTAATGAATCAATTTATAGTGGAAATGACAGCTACAGGCGGTATTATGATAGCCGCTATTGGATTGAACTTACTCGGATTTATTAAAATTAAAGTCGCAAATTTACTTCCAGGTATATTAGTAGTTGGAATCATTGTTTCACTTATTTATAGTTACGATTTAATAGTAAAATAGGGATGGAGATGCATATGGAGGAATTTCAATTTACAAAACGTGTGCATAACATATTGAAGATTGCAGCAGAAGAGGGAGAATGTAATATCATTCAACCAGTTCATCTGTTTATCGGCATGTGTAAAGAGGATACGGGAGTATGCAGCGAGTTGTATATGTATTTGTTTCATAAAGTTGGTCCAGATTTTTTAGAAAAACTTTCTTTACGAAAACGATTCAATTTACATAATCAAGAGTATAAAAAAATAGGGAAATATAAACTATCTTATAAAGCGATAGAAATTTTACAAATAGCGAAGAAACGTATGGAACGTTTTCAACAAGCAATAATGAATGAAGGTCATGTTATATATGCATTATTTCGTGTGAATCCAGTTATTGAAAATGCACAGATGCAAAGAGATATATTACGTATTATAGCTGAGCCAAGAGATTTAGCAGTCGATTTAAAAGGTTTTGTTCCTATTTATAATAATTTAACTTGTACTGTTAGAAAGGCTAACGCTTCTGATTTTGAACAATTAGCAAGTTTTGTGAATGAGGAATTTGGTGAACGTTGGTTACATTCAATAGAATATGGATTTCGTACATATAAAGAAAATTTACCTATTTATATAGCAGAACAAGAAGAAGGGATAGTAGGTTTCGCTTGTTATGATGTAGTGAGAGGGAAGAAAGGGCTGTTTGGTCCGATGGGCACAGCGAAACAAAATCGTGTGAAAGGTGTAGGAAAAGACTTGTTACATCATTGTTTATATAATATGAAGCAAGAGGGATATGAATATGCAATTATTGGACAAGCGGGTCCAGTTGAGTTTTATGAGAGATGTTGTAATGCACGTTTAATACCAATAGTGGATCATTAACCAACTTCATTTAGGTGGAGTTGGTTTTATTATGAAAAAAATGTGGGAATGTAGTGATTTTTACTAGAAAATAGCGGGTTTTGTAGTAAATCTTACATATAAAGCAAATTACTAAACTTTTTACAAGAAAGGGTGTAGAATGGGTATCTAAAGAAAGAAGGTGTGAAAATGGCCAGCTGGAAAAGAAATTTAATGATTTGTTGGCTAGGTTGTTTTACCACTGCAGCCGGTATGAGTTTAGTAATTCCTTTTTTATCTTTTTATATTGAGGAATTAGGTGTAACTGGCACTTCTAGTATTGCACAGTGGTCGGGACTTGCATTTGGTATAACATTTTTAATGGGTGCGATCGTATCACCAATATGGGGGAAACTTGGTGATATACATGGACGGAAATTGATGCTTATTCGTGCGAGCCTTGGTATGGCGGTTATTATGACGCTTATGGGTTTTGTAACGGATGTATATCAATTAGTCGCACTAAGATTTTTAATGGGAGCAGTATCTGGTTTCCTTTCAACGGCGATGACATTTATTGCAGCAGAAACTCCGAAAGAACATTCAGGTTGGGCGATTTCCACAATTTCAACCGGGGGCGTGAGCGGCTCATTACTTGGCCCATTACTTGGTGGTTATTTGTCTGAGTTAATTGGAATGCGTCATGTTTTTCTTGTTACAGGAGCTTTTTTATTCCTTTCTTTTCTCATCGTTTTTTTCTTCTTACATGAAGAAAATCACTCTGCTCAAGCAAAAAAAGTACAAACGAAAAAAGTATGGACGATGGTTCCAGCTAAGCATTTAATTATTAGTTTGTTTGTAACAACATTTATTATTCAACTTGCTAATATGTCTGTGCAGCCAATTGTGACATTGTACGTGAAAAATTTAGTTGGTCCTCAAACCGCACATATTGAAACAATTGCTGGCGCCGTTATGTCAGCGACAGGATTAGCAGTTATTTTGGCAGCACCAAGACTAGGACGATTATCAGATCATATCGGTCCTCAAAAAACGTTAGTTGTAGCGTTGTTTGCTGCAGGAATTATTTTTATTCCACAAGCATTTGTAACCTCAGCTTGGCAACTATTAATTCTTCGATTTTTATTAGGTATCGCACAAGCAGGATTATTACCTTCCGTACAAACTCTACTAAAACAACATACACCAACTCATGTAACGGGACGAATATTTGGATATAATCAATCGTTTCAGTTTTTAGGAAATATGATTGGACCAGTACTTGGTGGACAAATAGCAGCGCATGCAGGATTCCAATATGTGTTCTTCTCTACTTCATCACTATTATTTATTGCATGCATTTGGGTTTATTTTCATAATAAGAACGAAGAGGTATCAGAGAAACGACATTTGGAAGTTAGTTAACTAAGTGAATGAAAAAAGGATGAAGCAACGATTGCTTCATCCTTTTCTTTAAAATTGGAGACATAGATAACTTAATGTACCAAGCTCGTAACTGCGATGAATGACTTCACCACTATTTTCACCACTTCCCATAGCGATAAATAAAGGTACAAAATGCTCTGCTCTTGGTACTGCTAATTGTGCATGAGGGGCATTTTTCTCCCAATTAAATAATGCATCTTTATCAGCATCCTGCATATGTTTTATAATCCAATCATCAAATTCAATTGCCCATTGTTCGGGTGTAGTTTGATTCCATTTTAGTGCTCGTAAGTTATGAACGGTAACACCGCTCCCGATTACTAAAATATCTTCTTGTCCAAGTCCTTTTAATGCTTCTCCAATCTTAAATTGCTCTTTTGCAGGCAAGAATGGATTAACTGATATTTGTACGACAGGAATATTTGCTTCTGGATACATGCGATGCAAAAGTGTCCATGAGCCATGATCTAAACCTCTCGTCATATTATGATGGACTGGAATACCTTTGTTTTTAAACTTTGTTTCTAACATGGATGCAATGCTAGAAGAACCTTTTGCACGATATTTAATTTCGGATAACTCTGGAGGAAAACCTCCAAAATCATAAATTGTTTCATATTCGTTATCTGATGAGGAAATCGTTAATACGTCACTTTCCCAGTGAGCAGTGAAAATAACAATTGCTTTCGGTTTATATGTTTCTCCAAGTTTTTTTAAGAAACTTGTATAATCTGTATCTTGAATGGCAAGCATTGGTGAGCCATGTGCTAAAAATAATGACGGCATCATATTGAAAACCTCCTAAAAATAAATTACTTTATGTAAGTAACTATATAATTATCATTTTAGTTCGTCAAGAAATTATTCTTGAAACAAGTCTGAAAAATAGATTATTTGTTATAATGAAAGCAAGTACATATAATATGTAATAAGAAAAATGAATATAGATTCATTTTTTGAAAATAGATACATAATAGATTTGGGGGCTGACGAAATGAATGTACAGGAAAGTTTCGTTACGGCATTGGATGGATCGGAAATTTATTTGCGCAAATGGTTACCAGAAGGAGATCCGCGAGGGATTATTCAAATTGCACACGGTATGACAGAGCATGCAGGTGTTTATACTGACTTTATTGATGCGTTATTAGAAGTAGGGTATGGTGTTTATGCGCATGATCATAAAGGTCATGGGAAAACAGTAAAAAGAGAAGAAGACTATGGTCATTTTGAACCGGATATAGGATGGAGTCATGTTGTGTCTGATGTAATCTTTGTCTCGGAAATGATAAAAGAAGAGCAATCATGTCCATTGTTTTTACTAGGTCATAGTATGGGATCTTTCCTATCACGACGAGCTGTACAGCTTAGAGGCGAGTTATATGATGGATTTCTTATTTCAGGAACTGGTGGCAATCCAGGGTTTTTAGGAGTTGTCGGGCATAAAGTAGCAACAATTGAAATGAAATTACGCGGGGCAAAAACGAAAAGTCCGATGTTAAACTTTTTATCTTTCGGAAACTTTAATTCGAACTTTAAGCCAAATCGTACAAGTTTTGATTGGTTATCTTCAGATACGAATCAAGTTGATAAGTATATTGCGGATCCGTTATGTGGATTCATTTGTACGACGAGTTTTTATCGAGAATTATTTTCTGGTGTATTAGAAGTAAATAAACTAGAAGAATACAAGAAGACGCCAAAAAACCTTCCGATACATATATTCTCTGGAGACCGTGATCCTGTTGGAGATATGGGGAAAGGTGTAAAAGAAGTGTACGAAAACTATAAAAAATGTGGTGTGAAAGACGTGACACTACGTTTATATGAAAATGGAAGACATGAAATGTTCCATGAAGTGAATAGAGATGAAGTATTTAAAGATTTGATTTCGTGGTTAGATGCGCATAATAGATGAGAAAGCTAAGCTCAAACTGTTTGTAGTTTGGGCTTGTATTTATATATTTGTTAGAAATAAGGACAAAGAATTTGTGAAAAAGTAAAGAAATATTGCATGATAGGAAACCTCACTTTTTAGAAGTGAGGTTTTTTAGGTAATGGAGTAATAGTAGGTGCGAGATTTTCAGATGAATTTCTAAACAAACTTTTTATACTGGGCAACAGATACCTATTCATAATAGTAGTATAATAGTGAATGAGGTGTTAATAGAATGGAAGATAAAACATTGGGGATATTACTAGATGTTGTAGGGGAATTATTTTCAGATGAAATTTCAATTGCTGTATCGAATACGAAAGAATATATTTACTATCGGCCAAGTAAACGAATTGATTTAAAGATTAGCGCCGGGGACCCTATAAAGGAAGGCACGATTGCGCATAAAGCAATGATAACGAAGCAAAAAGCTTCTGAGTTTATTAACAGAGATGTTTTTGGTATTCCTTATCATGGAATGGCCGTACCATTTTCAAATGATGGGAAGCTTGAAGGCTGCGTGACGGCCATTTATCCAGCTTTAACGGATGGAAAGTCAGTCGTTACTTTAAAAACAACGGACGGCTGGGTTCCGGTTCCTTTTTCAAAGGTCATGTATTTAGAGGCGAAAGATAAAAAGACGTATGTAAATGCAGAAGAGTTAACAGGAACACATAAATACTCGCTACAAGAATTCGAATACTTGCTTCCGAAAGATTCGTTTATTAGATGCCACCGTTCCTTTATTGTAAATGCAAATCATATTAAAGCGATATATCCTGATACACATTCTACCTTTGTACTTTCGATGGATAACGGAGAGAGAGTACCAGTTAGTCAATCATACGCCAGTTATTTTCGTAAGCTTCTAGGATTCTAAATTATTCTGCTTTAGAACCTAGATTTGCTGTTTTATCTGAATTTTCGGTACTGTATACTAAAATCCCTATTTGAATACTTTTAAAGTGTAAAATAATTATGAATATTCACAGGGAGAGGGATTACATATGGAGAATAATTTGGATAGAATTAGAGATCAACGTCTGAAAGATAAGGTAGTTACACCTGAAGAAGCAGCTTCATGGATTGAAAGTGGAATGACTTTAGGATTAAGTGGATTTACACGTGCTGGGGATGTAAAAGCAGTCCCATTTGCGCTTGTAAACCGAGTTAAAAATGATACATCTTTTAAAGTAAATGTTTATACTGGCGCTTCCTTAGGCTCAGATGTAGATAAATTATTTGCTGAGGCGGGGATTTTAGGGAAAAGGTTACCTTTCCAAGCCGATGCGACTATGCGAAAAGGAATTAATAACGGAGACTTTTTATTTGTAGACCAGCACTTATCTCATACAGCAGAGTTACTCCGTGCTGACGTTATGGATATAGATTTCGCTATTTTGGAAGCGGTTGCGATTACTGAAGATGGAATGATTATTCCAACGACTTCAATTGGAAATTCTTTAGCATTTTCTTTAAATGCTAAGTCCATTATTATTGAAATGAATATGGCCCAATCCGCGCAGCTAGAAGGGCTGCATGATTTATATGAACCAGGTAAACAAGGGGAACGACTTCCAATTCCACTCGTAAAAACAAATGATCGAATTGGAACGATTGGTATCCCGATTGATGCTGATAAAGTGAAGGGGATTGTATTTACGAATCAATTGGATTCACCATCAACAATTGTTCCTCCAGATGAAGAAACTGTTGTCATGGCGCAGCATTTAATAGAGTTCCTTCGAAGAGAAGTCGAAGTAGGACGATTAACAAATCGTTTAGCACCGTTACAATCGGGAATTGGTTCAGTAGCTAATGCAGTTCTTCATGGAATGTTAGATTCCGAGTTTCAAGATTTAGAAGTGTATTCTGAAGTTTTACAGGATGCAGTCTTTGATCTTATGGATGCTGGGAAAGTCAATTTTGCATCCTGCTGCTCGATCACGCTCTCAGAAGAGAAAATGCAAAAAGTATTTTCTAACTTTGAAAAATATCGTGACAAATTAATGATGCGCCCGCAAGAGATTTCCAATCATCCTGAAATCATTCGCCGCCTCGGATTAATTTCGATTAATACTGCTTTAGAATTAGATATATACGGAAATGTGAATTCTACTCACGTTTTAGGTACAAAAATGATGAACGGTATTGGCGGTTCGGGTGATTTTGCGAGAAATGCACGTCTAGCTATCTTTGTTACGAAATCGATTGCGAAAGGTGGTAACATTTCAAGTATTGTTCCTTTCGTCTCTCACGTAGACCATACGGAACACGATGTAGATGTTATCGTCACTGAACAAGGCTATGCGGACCTAAGAGGACTAGCGCCAAGAGAAAGAGTGGAACTCATTATTGAGAATTGCGCACATCCAATGTATCGTGATCAACTACGTGCTTATTACGAAGAAGCAAAAACAAGAGGTGGACAAACTCCTCATATTTTAGAAAAAGCTTTTTCTTGGCATACGAATTATGCTAAAAAGGGAACAATGCTTGAAGCAGTAGTAGAAACTGTATAGGCATGCATCATAAATGAATGATTAAGAGTGAAGATTAAACTTTTGAAAAAAAGAACGCCAACTTTTAGGGATGGCGTTCTTTTCTTTAAATAAATTGTTACAAACCGTTACTGATAATAAGGTGAGTATAATAAAGAGGTATAAAAGTAATCTCTAATTTATAAAAATAAAAGGTTTTTTGAAGTGCTTTCCGAATCAATGTAGTAGTTTACATATCGAAAGTAAGGAGAAAGAAGCATGAAGATAAGAGAAGCGTTATTAAGTGAAGCAAATGAATTAAGTGAACTCGCACTACACTCAAAAGCAACGTGGAATTATAGTGAAGAATTCATACTTGCTTGTAAGGAAGATTTAACAATTACAGAAGAGTACATAAAAAATAATTTTGTATACGTTTTAGAAAACGATAATATGAAGATTGGTTTTTTCTCATTTTTACGTAATGAGAAAGCTCTCGATTTCCTATATATCCATCCTCGTTATAAAGGGAAAGGCTACGGGAAAATACTTTGGGATTATGTAATAGAAAAAGCAATTGAGCTAGGGTTAAAAAGTTTTACGATTGATAGTGATCCGAATGCAAAAGGGTATTACTTGAAAATGGGAGCAAAGTTAATCGGAGAGACACCATCAACTGTTTTTAAGGGGCGTTTACTGCCTCTTTTGAAATATGATGTGTAGAACAATTAATAGTAGGAGAAGCTGAAAATGGATCATATAAAGAGAAAAAGAATATATGAAGCACTAATAAAATCGTGGTCGATTGAAACAAGTTCAAAGTGGACAATTGAAAATCCAGCAAAGGGACAGTGTGGTGTTACAGCTTTAGTCGTTCAAGATATATATGGAGGAGAGATTAAAAAGACAAAAGTAAGGGAGGTGTGGCACTTTTATAACTTTATAGATGGGCAGAGGGTTGATTTTACAGAGACTCAGTTCAATGGAAGATTGAATTATTTGGATGTGGAATCAAATCGAGAAGAAGCATTCGCAGATACAAATGAAAAACAATATAGCATTTTGAAGGAAAAGATAATGAAAGGATTTAAATTATCTTTTGACTCTTAATCTTTAATAAGTTACTATAATGGTGGTAACTTATTAAAGGGGACTTCATAGAGTTGAAAGGGGAAATACTTTTGAAAACAACTTATGTAAACGCTACAATTGTAACGATGAATGAACAAAATGAAGTGATAGAAAATGGATATATCATTGTAGAAAATGATCAAATTATAGATGTAAAGAGCGGAGAATTCACTAATGATTTTGAAGTAGATGAAGTAATTGACATGAAAGGAAAGTGGGTTTTACCAGGGCTTGTCAATACACATACACACGTTGTAATGAGTCTCTTAAGAGGTATTGGAGATGATATGTTATTACAACCATGGCTTGAGACAAGAATTTGGCCACTTGAAAGTCAGTTTACTCCAGAGCTTGCGGTCGCTAGTACGGAATTAGGATTACTTGAAATGGTGAAAAGTGGTACAACATCATTCTCTGACATGTTTAATCCAATTGGAGTAGATCAAGATGCAATTATGGAAACGGTATCAAGGAGTGGAATGCGAGCAGCTGTTTCAAGAACTTTATTTAGCTTCGGAACGAAAGAGGATGAAAAGAAAGCAATAGAAGAAGCTGAGAAATATGTGAAGCGCTACTATAACGAAAGTGGCATGTTAACTACGATGGTTGCACCGCATAGTCCATATACATGTTCCACAGAATTGTTAGAAGAATGCGCACGTATTGCAGTAGAAAATCAAACGATGGTTCATATTCATCTTTCGGAAACAGAGCGTGAAGTACGTGATATTGAAGCACAGTACGGAAAACGTCCAGTAGAATATGCAGCGAGTTGCGGGTTATTTAAACGACCGACAGTTATTGCACACGGTGTAGTATTAAATGAAAATGAGCGTGCATTTTTAGCAGAACATGACGTTCGAGTAGCTCATAATCCGAATAGTAATTTAAAACTAGGTTCTGGTATAGCGAATGTAAAAGCGATGCTAGAAGCAGGAATGAAAGTAGGAATTGCAACAGATAGTGTTGCATCTAACAATAATTTAGATATGTTTGAAGAAATGCGTATAGCAACATTATTACAAAAAGGTATTCACCAAGATGCAACAGCGTTACCAGTTGAAACCGCACTTACACTTGCGACTAAAGGAGCTGCTGAAGTAATCGGTATGAAACAAACAGGATCACTTGAGGTTGGAAAGTGTGCTGATTTTATTACGATTGACCCGTCTAATAAGCCGCATTTACAACCAGCGGATGAAGTGTCATCACATCTTGTGTATGCTGCTAGCGGGAAAGATATAAGCGATGTAATTATTAACGGTAAACGTGTCGTTTGGAATGGCGAATGTAAAACGTTAGATGAAGAGCGTATTATATTTGAAGCAAGTCGATATAAACGAGGTTTGCAAAGATAGGTATTTTCAGGCTGTGGAGAAAGTCTTCTCCACAGCCTGTTTTTGTGTGTGAACCTTTTTTATTAATAAAACAGAAGAGAATGATTTAGATAAAATCACTAGTTTCAAAAATCCTTCACGTAATAATGATTATATGAAGGGTTTGAATGTTTCTTATTTTTTTGTCTCGTTGACCCATTTAATAATGTCCTGGATAACGTACTCAGGAACATTAGCAGGGATTTCATATTCACTAGGAAGACTTAATTCCCCATCACCCTCCGTGAAGAAATGATTCAATTTTGGGTATTTATTGAACTGAACATTCCTACGGTTTGAGAGCCCTTCCTGCCATTTTGTATATTCATTTTTTACTGTTACTTGATGATCGCGTGCTCCTTGTAGAATCAGTAGAGGCTCCTTTCGTAATCTTGCCTCTTCAACTGGACGCCACCTAGAAACGTCATACATAAAATGAGGTGACCCAAAATTGTAGCCAGCTGGAGGGTGGTCAGGATTGAAAGTAGGATCCTGGATAAAAGCGACTTGTCTTTTTAGTTCATCGATTACTTCCTTTGGTGCCCCTAGGTATTGATTCTGATCAATGGCAATGTCAGTCAATGGGCGTGCAGGTGGTGCGAGTAAGATACTTCCTCTAACAAGTGAGGAAGGTGATTTGCTTAGTATACGCGGCATTGCGCCAGCTCCTAGACTATGTCCAAGAATGAAAATATTATTTGGATCAATGCCTTCCTGCTGCGCTGCTGATTTGGCTGCATATATGGCATCGTCTGTAGTGTCACGGTCTAACGTAACGGGTTCTGCACTCATCTTTAATGCGTGTTCTAATGTGCGTTTTTCATAGCGCAACACTGCAATTCCGTTGGACGAAAGGCCCACCGCAAGGTCTCGTAAGATTTTTGTTCCCATATATGTGCTATCGCGATCATGGATGCCAGCACCATGAACAAGAACAACTACGGGTACCTTTTCACCAGGCTTATGTTTCGGAACTGTTAATGTGGCTGGTAACGGATAGGTAGAATTTCCAATGACGATTTCACGTTCTTGATAGGAAGCAGGTTTATCATATCTAGGATGCGGGATAATATAAGATTCCGGAGGCGTCCTTACCCCAATTTCATCTACTTTCCCGCCAGGTGTGAATTTAAGGAGTAACGATATGGTAGTTCCTTGGGTAGTTCCTGAAATTTCCACCGTCTGATGGACCAGGTTTCGTTCTTTTATCACGGGGATTCCCATGCTTCTTATCTCGCTCCAGCCACTTTGTGTCCACCAGTTTTGTAATGTGTTTGCTGTAAACTTAGATTGAAAAGCAGCAGACGTCAATTGAAGTGCCTCTGCATACTTATCTTGCTGGAGATATTCAAAAAATAATGATGTACGCTCAGTTAAAGAGACTCGTTTTTTTTCTACAGATTGTTTCTCACGTGTATCTGCGTGAATAGCTGTTGTAAGCGGAAAAGATGAAATGCCTAAAGAAAAGAGCAAGGTAAATGCAAGTAATGATTTTTGTATTTTCTTTTTTTTATTCATGTTTTAACCTCCAATATGTGCTGATAAAAAAACAGGTATGATAAATTAAGGCTCTGTTGTAACAACGTTTAAATCATTGATATGTTCATCTAAAACCAGCAGTTCTGATTTTGGCGTAATCGCTCTAATAGTTCCTAACCTCTCTTTCTTCCTTCACTTTATATATTGACTATACGAAACAAAGTTCTCGTTTTTCTTACTTGATCCTTACAAAATCCTTAAGTGTATAAGATTTGTAAAATATCACTTGCTACTTGACCTGAATTTCAAAACACAAAGCGGTATTGCTTAATGGAGATAAGAAGATATCCCAACTAAACTGTACCTATACGCCTATTAAGTTAATTATGGGGAATTTATATGGAACAGAAGAAAAGTTAAAGCAAAAAGGGAGGTATACAATAAGAGATTTTTTATAAATACTTGAGCGAACGGTGCGGAGTATACATTCAACCTTTAGCTAGCATTTATAAAATAGATCCATTTCATGACTTTGTACAATAAAATACAAAAAAGAGAAGGGAGATTACCGTCGTACAATTTGAGGCGATAATTAGTTTTGATTTTATTAAGGAAAAGCTATCCTTTTTTAAAGGATAGTTTTTTTCTTGAACGAATAAATATTCAAAAGAATGTCGCATCTTTCTAGTAGTATTTCTGCTATAATATATTACGCTTTATAATATTTTATAGTTAAGGAGAACAACTCATGAAGCGAAAGAAGAGCCATTTAATGGTAATGGCACTTGTTACATCTTTATTATTAACAGCTTGTAATAATAAGGAAAATAAAAGTGATACAAAGGCAAAAAAACAAGTATTAAATGTAACAGTATCAGAAGAAATTCCTTCTCTTGATACTGCGAAAACGATGGATGGTACATCAGCGCACGTTATGCAAAACATATTTGAAGGTTTGTATGTATTAGATGATCAAGATCAGCCTATCCCAGCAGTAGCAAAATCGTTTAAAAGAAGTGAAGATGGTAAAAAATATACATTTAATTTGCGTAAAGATGCAAAATGGTCAAATGGGGACAATGTGACAGCACATGATTTTATGTTTGCGTGGAAACGTGCAATTACACCTGAAACAGCGTCTCAATATGCCTCCATGCTCTTTTACGTGAAAAATGCGAAAGAGATAAATAAGGGGACAATGTCTCTTGATGAACTTGGCGTGAAAGTAATAGATGATTATAAGTTAGAAGTTGAACTAGAACAGCCAATTCCTTACTTTTTACAGTTGTTAGCACTGCCTATATACTTACCACAACATGAATCATTTTTGAAAGAACAAGGAAAGAATTATGCATTGGAACCTAGTAATCTCCTATATAACGGTCCATTTATATTAGAGAAATGGAAGCATGAACAAGAGTTTCAATTAAAGAAGAATGCTACATATTGGGATCAAAAGAAAGTGAAATTAGACGAAATAAACTTTCAAATTGTAAAGGATACAATGACGGCTGTTAATTTATACGAAGCTGGTAATTTGGACCGGGTGCCTATTAATTCTCAATTTGTAGACAAGTATAAAGGGAATAAGGAATTACATATGTCGAGTGATCCTGGAATTGCAATGCTACGTTTTAACGAACAAAATAATGCGTTAGCAAATAAAAAGGTACGTCAATCTATTTCATTAGCGTTAAATAAAGAGGACTTCGTTGCGCACTTTATTAATAACGGGGCAAAACCTGCCAGTGGATTGGTACCAGCTGGTCATATAAACGAAGAGACTGGTAAAGATTTTAGAAAAGAAAACGGAAATCTTTCTGCGTATGATTTGCAAAATGCGAAAAAGATTTGGGAAGAAGCGAAAAAAGAGCTTGGAGTAGAGCAAGTAAACCTCGAGTTTTTAACGTTTGAACAAGATAATGCAAAACGTATGGCAGAATATATAAAAGGTGACTTAGAAAAGAATTTGCAAGGACTCACGATACAAATTAAACAACAGCCATTTAAGCAAAAATTACAGTTAGAACAAACAGGTGATTATGATATAACTATGGCAAATTGGGGACCTGACTATAAAGATCCAATTAGTTATTTAGAACTGTTTACGACGGGGAATCCGAATAATAAAATGAATTATTCTAATGTTCGTTACGATGAATTAATAAAGAAAGCGAAAACGGATTTTGTACTAGATACGGAAAACCGATGGGAAGCGTTGCGAGAAGCCGAGCAGGTATTATTAGAAGATGCTGCGGTGGCGCCGCTTTATCATATTGGCTCAGCATATGTACAAAAGGATTATGTAAAAGGAATTGAAAAGCATCAATTTGGTGGTGTTTATACTTATAAGAATGCTTATATCGCTAATGAATAAATACAAAAAACCTTACTTTTAAAAAGTAAGGTTTTTTTACAGAGGGCAGGGAAATCCTTTGGTGGTGTTCCCCACATATAAAGAAGATAAATGCAAAATTGTAGTTATGCATTCATAAGAAGTTGCAACAAATAAGATTGAGCAGTTTGTTTAAGTAAAAAGAAGAATAGAAATATAGCATACATGGAATAAGGGAATGCAGTACAGGTCAGTATACAAGCATTCTCTTTCTGTAACTATGTTTGTTTTTAATTATATAAAAAAAATATTAGATTATATATTTTGTCCTTGGTATACTTAAAAGGTAATTTGGGGTATTAAGATGAATTGATAGAGCAGTTTGTTTGGAATTATTTGAGTATTATAAAAAAAGCGGGAGCTTAAGTGTTCGATTGGAACGGGACTTTTTTTATATGAATTAATTGGTATGTATAATACTTGGAGAGATATTAATTTGGGGATATCGGTGATTTGGTTTAGAAGTTAATGTTAAGGAATTAAGGGGAAAATTAGTATGAATAAGAAAGTAAAAAATTTAAAATATTTTATGCTTATATTAGCTTGCATTGCAATTTTTGGGACAGTTTTACCTAATGTATTAGATCCAAATGAATCATTCGCAGGAAAAATTTCAATTGCAACTTTCGGTACAATTGGAGCTGGTTTACTATTCTCTATTATGTATTTTATTGTAAAAAAAGCTATTTTAAGAGGTGGGAAATAAGATGGGACAAAATTTAGAGTTAGAATTACTTCCAATAGGATCTGTTGTAATGTTTAAAGATTGGGAACATCCATTAATGGTTTAAGGAAGAAGACGGATGGATTCTGAAACAAAAAACATGTGATTATGTATGTTGTTATTTCCCTCATGGTAATATTTCTTCAGAGTACAATTTCTTTTTGAATCATGAAGATATCTCTAGTGTGTTACATCTTGGTTTTATTAATGAAACAGAATTAGAGTTTCAAAAATTATTTAAAAAAGAAATTGAAGAAAAGCAGTGATTCTTTTTAGGTGTTGGTGTTTTTGAAATAGTTAAAGAATGGATCTTAATTCACATATACATAAAAAAGGGGAATTTCTATGAAATTAATACGTGTATTTATGATTCTCACTCTTGTTGTATTGTTAAGCGCGTGCAATACAGCAACACAAGTTACAAAGGTTCAAAAAAATGGCGAAACGACTTTGAAAATTGGTTCTCTGCAAGGGTATTACGATGTACAAACGCTTAAAGCTGAAAAAGGAAATGTGGAAATCCCTTATGCAGCAGCTGTTGAAGAAGGTACGATTTTATTACAAGTTACAAAAGATGATAAGGTTATTTCTGAAGAAGAAATCACTTCTCAAAAAGAAGGTTTGCTTTCTTTTGAAGCTCCAAAATCCGGATCATATGATTTAATTGTACGCGTGAAGGGTGAAAAAGAGAAAGCAAAAGAAATTCAAATACATACTAAGCTATGAAAAAACGGCAAGTGGAGTGCACCCGCTTGCCGTTTCTATTTTCAGTTGATTTTGTCACAACATATGTTTATCAATTTAAGAGGTGATTTTCCGAAATTCCTTATGAAGTTAAAATAAGAGATGAACAAAAGAAAATGTTACAACTTTGGCATGTTAGTAACGGAATTGATAACTCTCTTTTACATGATAAAAAGACTGGGTTTGATACATTTTTATTCGAAAGAGATGTAGATGTTAAAAAGTAAGTAGTAGTATTTAGGAGGAGGGACATAAGGTGATGCTCTTTTTGGAGCAGGTGTCCTAGACCTTACTACAGATATTGATTATATATGGGGGGAAATAAGTTGAAAAGCATTGAAGTTCTAAATACATACTTTGAAGGAAGTTCTGTTGCAATCCCTATGTGGTTAAAGCATCTAATTGAGGCAGAGGAGATACATCAAAACTATGAGAATGTACAAGTACTTGGTGCATTAAAAACAGATGCGGTGTTGTACTATGTACACCGTACGCTGCAAGTGTTAGATGGACTGTCTTTAGATGAAGAAGCATATCGTATTATTGAAAAGGTACTAACGTATAGTGAGCTTGCAAAGGTAGGATCTTTAAAACAGCGGGAGCAATGGAAGAAAAAAGGGATTAATCTATTGGTACATAACGAGGGTTCTGCTGATATCTTTAGTGATATTCAGTTTATTGAACGTGTAGAGATAAATTTTAACTCTACTGAGTATTTGTTTATTCAAGATTTAATTAGAACACATGGATTAATCGGGCAGTATATACGCGGGGAGGCTCGTTTGGACTCTCATGTTGATTTAATTAACACATATAAAGAAGAATACAGAGACGTTAGGTTAAAGGAGATTCTATACTATCTTAACCAATGCATTATTGAGGGCGTATCAAAAGCTTTGTGGAATGAAGTGAAGAACGATGTGAAGATTACAATTGATGGTCTGTTTGATGGTTATATGGAGCCATTTACTTCTCGTATACATAGACTCACGCCAAAACATAAGGAGTCAGCATTTGAAAAAGATATAATTATGGGGAGCGAGAAGAGTGATGTTCAAACATTCCTATCTAATAAGGATTTGTGGTATGTAGAACCGTCTATGCATGCTCTTAGCTTTGAGGATATTTGGACAGTTTTTGTTATGTTAAAGAATGAGATAGGCACTAGAAAAGTTCAGCATATACATTTCGAGAAATTGATGCAACAGCTGCATTATGATTTCAAAGGCGAAAAAAAGGATAACGTGTATCGTAAGCGAGTTATTGAGAAGTATTTACGGGAGTACCGTGAGAACGAGAAGCCGAATACAACGCATGTTTCTTTTGAGGTTAAAGTCGATGAAGATATGAAGACTGCGTATGTGTCGTTTCGGTTTTCTGCTATAGGTGAGGCGTTAATTACCTTCTGTGTAGAGGCAGAAAAGATAGATATGATGCATGCTCGGGCAAATGTGCTGCTGTTTGATTTCTTCGGGTTACGAAAGGATGCATATGATAGATTCCATAACGAAGAAGTGTATCTGAAGCATATGAATAGCTCGGCTGATGATAAACGAATTATTCTTGATTATATAAAGGGAGATACGATTGTAGATGTCGGAGCCGGTGGTGGTGTCATGCTAGACATGATTGAAGAAGAGACCGAGGATAAACGAATCTACGGTATCGATATTTCCGAAAACGTGATTGATACGTTGAAAAAGAAGAAGCAGAACGAGGGGCGTTCTTGGAACGTCATTAAAGGGGATGCAATCAATTTAAGCAACTCATTTGAAAAAGAATCGGTTGATACGATTGTATATTCTTCTATCCTTCATGAGTTGTTCTCTTATATCGAGTATGAAGGTAGGAAATTTAATCATGAAGTAATTAAAAAGGGGCTGCAGAGTGCTTATGAGGTGTTAAAGCCAGGAGGCCGTATTATCATCCGTGATGGCATCATGACCGAAGATAAAAGGTTAATGCGGCTGATTCGTTTTAATGATGCCAGCGGAATGAAGTTCTTAGAGCAGTATGTCCAAGAATTTAAGGGGCGTATAATCCAGTATGAGGTACTTGCAGACAATACAGTCAAAATGCCTGTTAATGATGCAATGGAGTTCTTATATACGTATACTTGGGGCGAGGACTCCTTTGTTCATGAAGTGCAGGAGCAGTTTGGAATCTTTACGCCAAACGATTATAAGGATTTCGTAAAGGGGATTTTTGGAGATAAAGTAAACATCGTTCAAGCTATGAACTATTTGCAGGATGGATATACAAATCATCTTAGCGAGAAAATCAAGTTTACAGATGAGTCTGGGAATGCAGTTGCGCTACCGGATAGTACGTTCTTTATGGTTTTAGAAAAGAGGTAATGATGTTGAAAACCTTTAAAAATACAATTTAAAAAAACTTAATTTAAATTTGATGTGTTGAAGAAAGCCGCGATGTTTATAAAAAGTTGTGTAGCTTTACCTCTTTAGATAATTTAGTCTAAAGGGGTATTTATATTAAAAAAAAGAGATTCTGAAATTGTTGAAGAGGAAGGTAGAGACATTAGATCAACAACAGAGTAGGAAGAGTATTATTTGTGATGCATCTCACACCATAAATACATATATAACTTTACAATTAGAATATCAATTGATGGGAGGGTTAATATTGAGGAATCGTGATTTTAATAAAAATCCATTTATTGTAATATAGGAGTTGACAAGAGCATGTCAATTAAAATGTCTGCATTGTCGTGCAGAAGCACAGTATCATCGTCATCCTCTAGAGCTGACATTCGAAGAAGGAAAAAAACTAATTGATGATATATATGAAATGGAAAATCCAATGCCTGTATTTACTGGTGGAGATCCATTAATGCGTCTAGATGTATATGATATTGCAGAATATGCAGTGAAAAAAGGTGTTCGAGTATCTATGACGCCAAGTGTAACTTAGTAAAAAGGTTTCTTTTGGTATTAAAACAACAGCTGGTCAGCACTATAGACGTGTTGTGATTCAAGAAAAAATGAAAGAACATAAAAAGGAAAAACAGGTCATTCAATATCAGGATGTATTGATGAATGGGATGACGGGGCGAGTTAATGGGCTTGGGCGTGCTCCAAAAGGGGTGAATGATGGAAACGGTTTTGTATTTATTTCTCATATTGGAGATGTATATCCAAGTGGGTTATTGCCGATTAAAACCGGGAATATTAGAACAAATTCGCTAGCTGAAATCTATTGAAACTCCCCTGTTTTTCAAAATCTTCGTAATCCTGACAAGTATAAGGGGAAGTGTGGTGTTTGTGAGTTTCGATATGTTTGTGGGGGATCTCGTTCTAGAGCATATGCAATGACGGGGGATTATATGGAAAGTGAGCCTTTCTGCGTATACGTACTAAAAGCATTGCGAAAACAGAAAAAGAACATAAAAAAGGGACATGAGTAAAAGCTTACTCATAGCCCTTCTTTAATGTTTTATAATGGAGAGTACTTCGCATCCTTCATTAAAAATTCACTACCTATAACTGTTGTACTGAAACAAATTTTTTACACATGAATTCTATTAAACCGATTTTAATAAAGAATAAAAATTCGTATCATATGGAATATCATCTTGATACATATAATTTTTTAGAACTCCTTCTTTTTCAAAACCTAATTTTAATAGAACTTTATTGGAAGCCTCATTTTCAAGAAATACAATTGCCCCAATACGCTTTAAATGAATGGTATGAAAACCGTATGATATAACTTCAGAAACAGCTTCAGTCGCATAGCCTTTACCCCAGTGTTCAGGGAAAAAGGCATAACTTAAATTAGCCCGTTTATGCTCAGAAGACCAATCGTGAAAACCAATTGTTCCAATGAGTTCTTTCTTGTCTTTTAATTCGATTCCCCACTTTATACCGTTTCTTGCATTGTAACTCAGTTTAAAGTTATGAATAATTTGTTTCACTTGATCAATATCTTGTAATGGTTTTTGGCCGTAATAGCGCAGTACATTAGTATTAGAAAAGCATTGTAGTATACTCGGTGCATCTTCTTCGGTAAGTTCTCTTAAAATGAGTCGTTCGGTTTTCAATATAGGAAACATGCTTTCACTCCATTTCTTTTGAAACTAGAATGTGTTGTTATTATATAATTTAGTCTGAAAATAAAGATTATTCAAGAGGGAAGTATGGTTTTGATTTGTGATAAAATTGACTGTGGAATATATTTCAAAAAGAGGTTTGTATATGGAGAAAAATTCAATTTTAATTGTAGATGATGATCAAGATATTGTTAGATTTATAAACGTGAATTTAATGCAAGAAGGTTTTAAAGTTTTTAGTGCTCATAATGGAGAAGAGGCTTTAGAAATAATAAATAATAATAGCATTCAACTTGCTATTTTGGATATTATGATGCCACAAATGGATGGGATAGAATTGTGTAGAAGAATTAGAGAGAAACATAGTTTGCCAATTATGTTTTTAAGCGCGAAATCATCGGATGTCGATAAGGTAATTGGATTTAGTACTGGGGCAGATGATTATATTGTGAAGCCGTTCAGTACAATTGAATTTATCGCAAGAGTGAAAGCTCAATTAAGAAGGTATACATATTTCAACCAAAATGCTGTCCAAGTAATGGAAAAGAAAATAAATATTAGAGGTTTAGAAATAGATGAAGTGTCGAGAACTGTAATGTTATATGGAGAAACAATGAATCTTACGAAAACTGAATATGATATTTTACACTTAATGGCAGCTGCAAAGAATCGTGTATTTACAATTGAAGAAATATATGAGAGCGTTTGGAAAGAAAGGGCCTATGAAAGCAATAATACAGTAATGGTTCATATCGCAAGATTAAGAAATAAAATTGAAGAGGATCCAAAAGAACCGAAGTTTATTCAAAATGTTTGGGGAGTCGGATATAAAATTGAAGATTAAATCATTACAAGGCATTAGAGCGAAGTTTTTTATTGCATTCATATGTAGCATTTTGTTAGCAGCTGTAAGTATAATAGTGTTTCAAATTTTAATTGGAAATATATATAGTCATGTTACTGCATTGGAGGAAAAATATTCATTTTTATATTTTATAGTTTTTTTGATTTTTACTACGACATACTTTGCATGTATGACAAAAACAATGATGAAAAGATTGTCTGAAATTAATAAGAGCGTGAAGGAAATAAGTAATGGTAATTTTGAAGTACATATACCTATTTCAAAAAATGATGAGCTTGGTGAATTAGCGGCGAATGTAAATAGAATGGCCAAAAGTTTAAAAGAGTCTATTGAGAATGAAAAAAAATCACAGGAAATGAAAAATGAAATGATTAGTAATATTTCTCATGATTTACGAACTCCTGTAACATCTTTAATCGGTTACGCGGACTTATTAGGAAATAAGCTGCATTCAAATGGAGAAGAATGTGAACAGTATGTAAGCATATTAAAGCGAAAAAGCTATGAATTAAAAAATCAAGTAGATGATTTATTAGAATACTGTCAAATAAATTATAGAGAGATTGAATTACATAAAAGTGTAGTAAATATGAAAGCGTTAATGGAACAAATTATGATTGATTTTGTGCCACAACTAGATGATGCTAATATGAGTTTTTGTATGAAAGGTGATAAGGAGTTACATGTGGAAATGGATGTAGGGCTTATGGTGAGGTTATTCGAAAATGTAATTAGTAATAGTATTATGTACGGAAAAGACGGAAAAGAGATTTTAATTCACGTTTCTAAAAGAGACATGAATGTTGAAATAGAAATTAAAAATTTTGGACAATGTATTCCGGATGAGAACCTACCTTACGTTTTTGAGAAGTTTTATCGTGGTGAAAAATCACGTAGCTCTCATACGGGTGGAAAAGGAATGGGACTTGCAATTGCGAGAAGTATAGCAGAACTTCATAAAGGGGATATTTCTGTACGTAGTAACGATACAGAAACAGTTTTCACTATCGTTTTACCGCAGTATAAAGAAATGTAAGAAAGTCGTAAGTATTTCTTACGTATGTTGTAATTTTCAATTCGTATCATGTAGAACAAAGATATGAGAGTAGGGATACAACATGTGGAAGAAATATGTATTAGTAATTTTAGTTGCTTTTTTACTTACAAGTTGGAGTGTAGTTTATTTAGCTAAAGGTGTCATATCAGTCATTGTGTGGTGGAGTATACAAGCCTTTAGCTTCGTATCAAGCTTTATTTTGATAGGGTCAGTATTACTATTTGTGTGGAAAGGCATTTTTAGAAAGCGGATTGATAGTATGCTCCTCTTCATCGTTCTTTTTTCTATAATTGGAGCTTGGCCTTTAGGATGGTTTGCTAATATAGCGGGAGTTGCTTACCCAGCAGATGTACAATCTATGAGTCCTAAAATAGTTGTTCGTTTTCCTTTAGATGAAAGAGCACTAGTAGGCTGGGGTGGTGATCGGTTAGAAACGAATTATCACGTTATAAAACCGAATGAACGATGGGCATATGATATTCTCATTCCACCTGCTGAAGTAAAAAGTAATAAGTTAGAGGATTATGGAATATTCGGAGCGAAAGTAATGGCACCAGCTTCTGGGACGGTTGTTTCAATTAATAATAATGACCAAGATTTAGTTCCTGGATCGGAAAATTTTCAGTCGATGGCGGGGAATCACATATATTTACGAGTAGATGAAACAGGCACATTTTTGATTCTTGCCCATTTAAAGAAAGGGTCAATTAATGTGAGGGAAGGACAACATGTAAATGAAGGAGAGTTTCTTGCTCAAGTAGGTAACTCAGGAAGTTCAAGTGAGCCACATTTACATATTCATCATCAAAGGCAGGATCCGTCCAAGGTAAGTATGTTTTTTGCGGAAGGCTTGCCACTTTATTTTCGAACTGAAAATGGTGTCATGATGCCGGGAAGAGGGACATACATAAGTGATAAGTAGAAGAAAATCATTTCATCCAAAAAGGGTATTCCAAATTAAAATTGGAATACCCTTTTTTTTCATTATCCTACAAATGTTTGATACAGTAAGAAGATATTCAAAATGATAACGAGTGCTGCAATGATCCAAGCGATAAATGTTGTTATGCGGTGGTTAACGAGTGCACCCATAATCTTTTTATTACTTGTAAACATAATAAGTGGTACTAATGCAAATGCAATACCGAATGATAAGACGACTTGGCTCATGACTAGAGCGTAAGTTGGATTTACACCTAAAGCGATAATAACTAATGGTGGAATCATTGTAATAAATCGGCGTAAGTATAACGGAATATGCATTCGAATGAAACCTTGCATAATAATATCACCTGACATTGTACCGACAGAAGAGCTAGATAGTCCTGCTGATAAAAGTCCAATTCCAAATAATGCAGCCGATACAGGACCTACTAAATTGGTAAATTGAGTGTAAGCAACATCTAAATCTTCAACGTGCAAGCCGTTTTTAAAGAATAGTGCAGCAGCTACAATTAACATACTCGCATTAATTGCGCCAGCGATAACCATTGCAATAATAATATCGATAAATTCGAAGCGGAAAATCTTTTTCTTTTGTTCGTCAGTTGTTCCGACCACGCGGCGCTGTGTTAATGCGGAATGTAAATATATTGCATGCGGCATAACTGTCGCACCTAGAATACCTGCTGCAAGTAATATACTGTCTACACCTTGGAATTTTGGAATGAATAGTCCTGAAAGAAGGGGACTTAATTCTGGTTTTGCATAGAAAACTTGAATCCCAAAAGCGATTACTACAATAAAAATCATTCCAGTAATAATGGCTTCTAGTGGACGAAATCCTCTACGTTGAAACTCGAGAATAATAAATGATCCAGCTGCAGTAATTAAAGCGGCAGGTAGCATCGGAATCCCAAATAGTAAGTAAAGCCCCAATGCAGCTCCAATAAATTCCGCTAAATCTGTGGCCATAATAACGAGTTCGCCTTGTATCCATAAGCCGATAGACACAGGCTTTGGAAAGTGTTCACGAGCTATTTCAGGTAAATTATTTCCTGTAGCAATTCCTAATTTAGCTGATAAAGTTTGGATTAATACAGCCATTAAGTTAGAAGCAAATATAACCCATAATAGTAAATATCCATATTGTGAACCAGCTGCGATATTTGTAGCAAAGTTGCCCGGATCAATATAAGCAACGGATGCAATAAAAGCTGGCCCTAAAAATGGTAACAGTCTTTTCCAGCCTTTCGTTTCTCCACTTAAAGCTAAGTGAGCTGATTGTACAGTTGTACTTTCAGAAGGGAGATGTTCATCTTTTGTCATATCTTTATTCATAGTAGTTTTCCCCTTTAAAATGTTAACTTGATGAAATTATTGTATTTATTCTTACTCATTATTTCAATACATTTAAATATAATATGTGTGGTTTCATTTGAACATAAATGTTTCCTTAATGCAAATTATATGACTTCGTGCAATCGATGGTGTGCAGATGTGAATTTTTTTGGAAGTTTATGGTCTGTAAATAAGGGGGAAGATAATAAATTAAAGGGCTATTTTTGAAATTTATGTGAACATAAAGCCTATAATCCAGCATATTAATTGATGGAATTGCATTTGTATGATATATAATATATTGGGATTACAACATAACCATAGTGTTTTGGTGTGTAATCTTGTTTTTTATTTTTGTTAACTGATAGAAAATAGTATAAAGAAAAGAAAATGGGATTCATTTTCTTATTATATATGTTTTGATATGAACGTTAACTTATACATGATTTTAAAAATTAGATAGGTGGTAGAAATACATTGGCAACTACAAAACCATACAGAGTATTACTATATTACATGTACACAACAATTGAAAACCCAGAAGAATTCGCGGCAGAGCATTTAGAATTTTGTAATTCACTTGAATTAAAAGGAAGAATTCTTGTAGCAAAAGAAGGTATTAACGGAACTTGTTCTGGAACTGTAGAACAAACAGAGAAATACATGGAAGCAATGAACAATGATCCACGTTTTGAAGGCATCGTATTTAAAATAGATGAAGAAGAAGGGCATGCATTTAAGAAAATGCACGTACGTCCTCGTCCAGAGTTAGTTACACTTCGTCTAGAAGATGACATTAACCCACATGAAATAACTGGGAAGTATTTAGAGCCGAAAGATTTTTATGAAGCAATGAAACAAGAAGATACAGTTATCATTGATGCACGAAATGATTATGAATTTGATTTAGGTCATTTCAAAGGTGCGATCAAACCGGATATCGAATCATTCCGTGAATTACCAGATTGGATTCGTGAAAATAAAGAAGTACTTGAAGGTAAAAAGATTTTAACTTATTGTACAGGTGGAATTCGTTGTGAGAAGTTTTCTGGTTGGTTAGTTCGTGAAGGTTATGAAGATGTAAGCCAGCTTCACGGCGGAATTGTAACGTACGGAAAAGATCCAGAAGTACAAGGTGAGCTTTGGGATGGACAATGTTACGTGTTTGATGAGCGTATCGCTGTACCAGTAAACCAAAAAGAACATGTTATCGTTGGTAAAGACCACTTTACAGGTGAACCTTGTGAACGCTATGTAAACTGTTCAAATCCAGAATGTAACAAGAAAATTTTATGTTCCGAAGAAAACGAAGCGAAATATTTACGTGCATGTTCTCATGAATGTCGTGTAAGCCCACGTAACCGCTACGTAATACAACATGAATTAACGGAAGAGCAAGTAGCTACTGCATTAGAGCAAATCGAAGCAGGGAAGTAGGCTTTAATAAAAAAAGTACTCCAAATTTTATTTTGGAGTACTTTTTTACTATGTGGTTCTTTTTTGTCAGTTTTTGTCGGTAAGTCGATATATTGTAAAAATCGCCGATATATCATGAAAATCGCCGATATATTCTGAGTTGCGCCGATATAATTTAAAAATCGCTGATAAAAATTTCATATACTGAAGTGTACTACGTATTTGTAGTTTGAAAATAATATTCTTTACTTCTTACCATCTTTCTCTTTTACAGCAGACAATACAGTTTGTTTTACCCATGCTTTTCTTCGTTTATGTTGTAGACTCCATTGGTATAAACTTTGCGCACCTAAAATAAATGAAATGACGATGCCACTAATTGCGATTAAAAGTGCGAAAAATTCAAGTGGCGACGATATTTTGTTTGAATCGGTGTTTCTTAAAAGATCAATCATAGTAAACCCTAACATTTGGCCTACTACAGAGTAGAGCGTTAAAATTAATAATAAAAGACTATCTTTTTTAGAAGCGACGTTTTCTTGGTATTTAAATAAACTATCAAGATTTTGTTTTGCATTCGAGTATAAAATCTCGATATTAAAAAGTTTTCTTAGGCGAAAGAAAATATCTTCACTCTGCGATTGGGATACTAGCTCTAAAGAGAAGTAATTTGCTGTAAATGAATTGATTGAATAAATTAATTTCTCTATTTCATTTGTATCTTGTTCAATGTTTAGTTCAGCATAAGCGTTTGCCATTTTTAATAAAACGATTTTATGAAATAGATTTAATAATAAAGCGTAATAAAATTCTCCGTACATTTGACTCGCAAGTTTAGCTATTGCATCGTCAGCTTCGTTCGTAATACATGTAAAAATATGTTCTTCCATTATGAAATAGCGATTGGGTGCCCATCTCTGGTAAGCATGCAGCTTTAAATAATTATGAATATAAGGAAGATTATTTGCACTCACATATGGCTTACCCTCACTTGTTAATCCGGAAAGACTGGAAGTACGATAAACATCCACTTCATTAAGTTCCATACCTTCTTTTAGTGACAATAAAGTTTGAACGTACATTCTTTGGTCTTCAAAGAAAGGAAAGGTTTGAAAGTATGAACTTCTTAATCTTTTCTTTTCAAAGAAATCTGTTACGCCATGAAATAAATAACCAAAAATGAATTTTTCCACTTGGGAATACTTTTTTCCGTTACATTCAATACAGATAGTCTCAGTTGTATCATTTTTAGTTTCAAGTACACGGAAGCGAGCGGCGAATTCGATTGCTTCAGATAAAGTCATGTTTGGAGCAGTATTTACTTCTGTTCGAATTGTTAAGAAGCCAAGCTCATAAGGGCAAAGTGTTACATCAATAGAGTGTATCTTGAATGGAACAGAAATAAGATTTGTTGTTAAATGTCCAGTTAAGTTAAGATCTTTAGAATAGCGCTGCAATCCTTTTTGATGCTCTGAGTGAGGAAAGAGTATTTTATTTGTAAATGAAAGATAATATGCTTCCATATTTTGATGTGAAACTTGAAACTTTCCGTAGTATGTATTTTCATTTTCAAGATGATCGAGTCGAAAAGGGTGAAAATCATTTTTCTGTAAGAAAGGGAACATATTTTGTTCATATCCAGTTTTAAAAGAAAACGGGAATATAAATTGAAATATAGCTGTTGTTACATCTTTTTCCTCGATTGTATGTATTGCCTCCATTTACATTGTTTCCTTTCCAAATATGCTATAAAAACAACATGCCCAAATTCATTTGAAAATAACCACTGTTTTATACTTGATTAAGAATGAAAATTCAGCTTATTTAGTAGGGGACATGTATAATGTTATGTATACTGAATGTTATAAAATTGTATTTTGAAAAGGGGGATGTTGTATGCGTATTTTAGTATTAGGAGCGGGAGGCGTTGGAGGATTTTTTGGGGGACGCCTTGCTGAAAAGGGTAATTAACTGTTACGATTTATTTAACCAATTATAACGAAAGTTAATTAAATATATCAGTAAGCCCTGCTAGTCAAGTGATTGGCTAGTAGTGAGGGTTAACTGCGGGCAATCCCTAAAGCTGATTGAACTACAACGTGGCTAGAAATGGTGAGCGTGAATGTCGCGAAAGCAGAAAAAATCAATCAGATGGTGCAAGGTTAAATCCTAAACACTAGAACAATGGGTCTTCCGCCTCGAATCATCTAAGTCAAAATAGATAAGATGAACGTTCAACGACTATCTCGTATAACTGACGAGAGTACATCACAAGCCTATGGTGGTGGAAAAATCCTCTATCTCTAAAGAGATAAACATATAGTCTGCGCTCATGTGAAAACATGAGAAGTTCATAAGAGAACTGGCTAAGGAATTGCGCCCTTAGTTGAACAAGATAAATTTAATTAGATCTATCAAATCCCATTGAAGCTACCGAACCTATGCATTGTGGTAAATTCAATGAGGTAAGAATAATAATGAAATTTTCACGAGTTAGTCAAGTATCGGAATTAACAGGTTTGTATCCGAGTAGTCTCAGGAGAATGCTGGTGGAACACGCTACGATTCAGAAGAACAAATCTTTCATTAAAGGAGTTACATTCTGATGATATTGGCGAAGAAAGTCAGACTGATTCCAACGCCTGAACAAGAACAAGTGCTTAGAAACCATGCTGGCGCTGCAAGATTCGCTTATAACTATTGTAAAAGAATGAGTGATAGATACTATAAGCTATTTGGAAAATCTGTTTCACAGTTAGCTTTACAGAAACGATTTACAAAGATCAAGAAGCGAAAGAGATATGAGTGGTTAAAAGACATCAATGCACAAGTTCCTAAACAGGCTTCAAAAGATTTTGATACGGCGAGAAAAAATTCGTTCAAAAAGTACAAAAATGGTTATCACACTTCTTATAAATCCAAAAAAGATTTAATTCAAGGATTTTATGCCAATTATGAAAGACTGATTATAGGAAAGAAAGTAGTTCATATTCAGTCTTTGGGAAAAGTGAAAACAAGCCAACAACTACCAAGAAACAAAAAACCATCCAATCCAAGAGTTACATTTGACGGTCGTCACTGGTGGATTAGTGTAGGATTCCAAGAAGACTTTGAATCACAAGAACTAACCAATGAGTCAATCGGTGTGGATGTTGGTTTAAAAGAGCTGTTTGTAGCTTCTAATGGTACGAAAGAACGAAATATAAACAAAGACGCCAAGGTTAAAAAACTTTTGAAAAGGAAAAAGTCAGCGCAAAGAGATATGTCTAGGAGATTTAAAAAAGGTGTGAAAATTCAATCTGCTGGATATGAAAAAGCGAAAGCTGAGCACCTGCGGTTATCTAGGAAAATTATGAATATCCGAAATAACCATATCCATCAAGCAACAGCTAAATTGGTGAAAACCAAACCAATGAGGATTGTTGTGGAAGACTTATCTATTTCAAACCTGTTAAAAAACAAAAAACTATCGAAAGCATTTTCCTTTCAAAAATTAAACTTCTTCTTTCAATGTTTATCATACAAGTGTGAGAAGTATGGCATTGCGTATGTAAAAGCTGATAAATGGTTCGCCTCAAGCAAGATTTGTTCATGTTGCGGAGTGAAATACGACCATACAGTTCAAACAGAAGGACAGTGGAGTTTAAAAATACGTGAGTGGCGTTGTGCTTCATGCAATAGCCATCACGATAGGGATGTAAATGCTTCGATAAATTTATCAAGATGGGTAAAATAAATGCTTGATAATAGGAGGTAACGATACTGCCTCGTGTGGAGTGTTATACCCCTCGTCCCTTCGGGGTTGCGAGAACACGATGAAGCACTAACTTGTATAAATTTGATTGAATTGTATAGATTTAGTTAAGTTTATCGTATCGGAGAAGATGTTACGTTTCTCGTTCGTAGTAGACGGAAACAACAAATAGAGGAGAAAGGTTTAGTTATCCGAAGTATTAATGGAGATTTTTCCTTTCAACCAAATTTAATAACGAAAGAAGATCAAACTGCTCCATTTGATGTCATTTTATTTTCAACAAAAGCGTATCACTTAAACGAGGCAATTCAAGACTTGAAGCCGTTTGTAGGTGAAAATACTGTAATCATTCCATTGTTAAATGGTATCGCTCATTTATCACTATTACAAAAAGAATTCGGCGAAGAGAAAGTGATTGGTGGTCTATGCTTTATCGAGACAACGCTAAATGATCAAGGAGAAATAGTACAAACTAGTGCTGCCAACAGACTTGTATTTGGCGAAATTAAGCTTCAAGATTCAGAGAGAATACAGCGTATTGCTAAAGCATTTGCAGGTACGAAAGCTAGTTTTGTTTTAAGTGAAAATATTACACAAGATATGTGGCATAAATATTTATTTATTACTGTAATGTCAGGTGTGACAACATTAATGCGTGCACCAATAGGACCCATCCGTGAAAGCGAAGGTGGACACGATTTTATCCAAAACTTATTTGAAGAATGTATGCAAATTATGAGATACATTGGGGCACCAGTTAAGTATGATATTACCGAGGAACATATGAAAACGATTGATAAAATTTCGTATGATATGAAGTCATCGATGCAGCGTGATATGGAAAAAGGCTCGTTTATTGAAGGGAAGCACTTACAAGGATACTTACTAAATGTAGCAGAAAAAAATTCTATAGAAGCACCATTGTTAGGAGCAGTATATCAAAATTTGAAAGTGTATGAAGAAATGACCTTTAACAGATCAGCAATAGAATTGGATGTATGAAAAAATAAAAAAGAAAGCAATATATAAGTATATTGCTTTCTTTTTTTATGACAAATTATTTATTTCTTTTCGTTCTATCTGTTAAATTTATTTCCTCTTCACGTTTACCGTATAATTGATTAATTTCATTTGCTAATGCATCTAAATAGGAATCGGAAAAAATAGGCTTCTTTTCTTTAGACATATGGGTCTCCTTTATCGATTTTTTAGTATTCATTATGTATATTTACCAGCGGATTATGCGCAATCATTTTAATTTTTTCTTTTTAAAAATTTTTGTTTACATTTTGAAAATAAAGGAGTAATATAATCCACAGTTTCAATTTTCTAAATCGCTGAAACCGCATGGTGCGGGGGACCCGTTCTTATGGATTCGTTCTGAATCCAATGGGGTGAATCCTTGAAAAAGGTAGGGCTACTCATAGGCCCGAATCCGACAGCTAACCTCGTAAGCGTTATATTGAGAAGGAAGGTGGAGCTTGTGCGACAAAAAATATAATGTCTACAAGTCTATTTCGTTATGGCTTGTAGACATTTTTTGTTTTCTGAAGAAATAGTTTGCTGGCTGTAACAAGCAGAATCGTTCGTACAAAATTATTGGAGAGTGGACAGCTGTGGTTTCATCTATTAAAAGATTTTTAATTGGAAGACCGTTAAAATCAACTGAGTTAGGAGAACAAAAACTCAATAAAACGAAAGCATTAGCCATTTTATCTTCTGATGCTTTATCATCAGTTGCTTACGGTCCAGAGCAAATTTTAATTGCGTTAGCAGGTGTTGGAGCAATAGCTTATTGGTATTCCATTCCAATAGCTGTTGGGGTATTAGTGTTATTAACTGCTCTTATTTTATCTTATCGCCAAATTATTTTCGCTTACCCTCATGGCGGAGGAGCGTATGTTGTATCAAAAGAAAATTTAGGGATGAATCCAGGATTAATTGCAGGAGGATCTTTATTAGTCGATTATATTTTAACCGTTGCGGTAAGTGTATCTGCAGGTACAGATGCGATTACGTCTGCTTTTCCTAGCTTACATGCACATAAAGTAATTATTGCGGTTGTATTTGTTATATTGATTACGATATTAAATTTAAGAGGTGTAACGGAATCAGCTTCTGTTTTAGCATATCCAGTGTATTTATTCGTTTTAGCATTATTTATATTGATTGGGGTAGGGATATACAATATTTTAACTGGTCACGTGTCACCGACTTTACACACGCCGATTGGAACGCCAGTTGCAGGAATTAGTTTGTTTTTACTGTTAAGGGCATTTGCATCAGGTAGTTCAGCTTTAACAGGGGTTGAGGCGATTTCTAATGCAATTCCAAATTTTAAGGACCCTGCACCAAACAATGCAGCAAAAACATTGCTTGCAATGGGAGCTTTACTGGCTGTGTTATTCTCGGGAATTGTATTTTTAGCTTATTATTATGGCATTACACCAAGTAAAGAAGTAACAGTTGTTTCACAAATTGCTGAACAAACATTTGGACGTAATTTCATGTACTATTTCATACAAGGTACAACAGCTTTAATATTAATTCTTGCTGCTAACACAGGATATTCTGCATTTCCGTTATTAGCAGTTAACCTTGCAAAAGATAAGTTCATACCGAGAATGTTTACGATTAGAGGAGACCGCCTAGGTTACTCAAACGGTATTATTATACTTGGAATCGCTTCGATTATTTTAATTGTAGCCTTCCAAGGGCAAACAGAACATTTAATCCCGTTATATGCAGTAGGTGTATTTATTCCATTTACACTTTCTCAAACGGGGATGGTATTAAAATGGATTCGTGAAAAACCTGAAGGGTGGATGTTACGATTATCGATTAATTTAATTGGTGCAGTTATTAGTTTTATCGTAATGAGCATGTTCTTTTTAACTAAATTTGCACAAGTTTGGTCGATTCTCATTTTCTTACCTTTCATTATTTTCTTGTTCCACCGAATTAAAAAGCACTATGACGCGGTTGGTGATCAGTTAAGTTTAAAAACTTGTGAGCCACTTGTTCCGATTAAGGGAAATGTAATTGTCGTTCCAGTAGCTGGTATGACTCATGTAGTAGAGAATTCATTAAACTATGCTAAGGCTCTTTCTGCTGATCAAGTTATCGCTGTATATGTTGCTTTTGACAGAGAAGAGGAAAAGAAATTTGAAGAGAAATGGAAGAAGTGGCAACCTGAAGTAAGGCTTGTTACATTGCATTCTCATTATAGAAGTATTATTCAGCCGCTAACAAAGTTTATTGATACAGTACAATATAAAGCGAGTGAATCAAATTACCGAGTTACTGTCGTTATACCACAGTTCATTCCGAAAAAAGGTTGGCATAACATTCTTCATAATCAATCTAGTTTACTCATACGTGCGTATTTACTCTATAAAAGAAATGTTGTTATTACGACAGTTCCATATCATTTGAAAAAGTAAGAAGATTTTTAAGGATAGCTTCAAGAAATTGAAGCTATCCTTTTTATGTATACGCTATGCATAATTGCATATGGGGTTAAAAGATATATTGATATAATTTTATTGTTTATGAGTAAGTAGTGTTTTGTGTTGCTATATATGGATATCCCTATCGAGAAAGTGAATCGGATTGTATTTTAAAATAAGGACATGAAAGCTTGGAAATAAAGGGAATGAAAATACTTCTTTACGGTGATAAATAGCTGTGTTTAAATGACCTTACAGTACAAAACTTACATGAAAACAAAATGAAATTTCATATTTTCATACGTTATTTAGTTTAAAATGAATAATATTTTTATGTAATATATTCACTGTGTGAATGTGGGAATTGCGATAAAATAGAAATTTTATACAATCTTATTCATACTAAACACATATGGAAAATAATAAAGTGTTTTGTGAAGATAAGTAAGTACTGTAGCAATTCAATTCGAGAGATGTGGTTTATACATGGATCACGGTGAGAACGTTTTCTATTTGAACCATCTCAAATTACATGCAAGAAAATAGAATAATAAAATGCGATAGTAATAGTTGCTAATACATAGGAGGAGTTAAAGTGAAAAAGACTTTAATTACAGGGTTGTTGGTTACAGCAGTATCTACGAGTTGTTTTATTCCTGTAAGCGCTTACGCTAAGGAGGGGCAAACAGAAGTGAAAACAGTATATGCACAAAATGTAATTGCTCCAAATACATTATCCAATTCAATTAGAATGTTAGGTTCACAGTCACCGCTTATACAAGCATACGGATTAGTTATTTTACAACAGCCAGACATTAAGGTGAATGCGATGAGTAGTTTGACGAATCATCAAAAGTTTGCAAAGGCAAATGTAAGAGAGTGGATTGATGAATATAATCCGAAGCTAATTGACTTAAATCAAGAGATGATGAGATATAGCACTAGATTTAATAGCTATTATAGTAAGCTCTATGAACTATCAGGAAACGTAAATGAAGACGAACAAGCAAAAGCAGATTTTACAAATGCATATGGAAAATTACAATTGCAAGTACAAAATATCCAAGAGAGTATGGAACAAGATTTATTAGAGTTAAATCGATTTAAAACGGTATTAGACAAAGATAGTAACAATTTATCGCTTAAAGCTGATGAAGCAATAAAAACACTGCAAGGATCAAGTGGAGATATTGTGAAATTAAGAGAAGATATAAAAAGAATTCAAGGGGAAATTCAAGCTGAACTAACTACTATTTTGAATAGACCACAAGAAATTATTAAAGGGTCTATTAATATCGGTAAACAAGTATTTACAATTACAAATCAAACTGCACAGACGAAAACAATTGATTTTGTTTCTATCGGTACTTTAAGTAATGAAATTGTAAATGCTGCAGATAGTCAAACGAGGGAAGCAGCTCTTCGCATTCAACAAAAGCAAAAAGAGTTATTGCCACTTATTCAAAAGTTATCACAAACTGAAGCTGAGGCGACACAAATTACATTCGTTGAAGATCAAGTAAGTAGCTTTACAGAACTAATCGATCGTCAAATTACAACATTAGAAACGTTATTAACTGATTGGAAAGTATTAAATAATAATATGATCCAAATTCAAAAGAATGTTGAAGAAGGCTCATATACAGACAGTAGTTTACTTCAAAAACATTTTAATCAAATTAAAAAAGTAAGTGATGAAATGAATAAACAAACGAATCAATTTGAAGATTACGTTACAAACGTTGAAGTACATTAAAAATAAGTAACGATATAGGGAGAGAAGAAAAATGACAAAAAAACCTTATAAAGTAATGGCTCTATCAGCACTTATGGCAGTATTTGCAGCAGGCAACATCATGCCAGCTCACACGTACGCGGCTGAAAGTACAGTGAAACAAGCTCCAGTTCATGCGGTAGCAAAAGCTTATAATGACTATGAAGAATACTCATTAGGACCAGAAGGCTTAAAAGATGCAATGGAAAGAACAGGTTCAAATGCTTTAGTAATGGATCTGTACGCTTTAACAATTATTAAACAAGGTAATGTTAACTTTGGTAATGTATCATCTGTTGATGCTGCTTTAAAAGGGAAAGTGATTCAGCACCAAGATACAGCGAGAGGAAATGCGAAGCAATGGTTAGATGTATTAAAGCCACAGCTTATTTCAACGAATCAAAATATTATTAATTACAATACGAAATTCCAAAACTATTATGATACTTTAGTTGCGGCGGTAGATGCAAAAGATAAAGCGACTCTTACGAAAGGGTTAACTAGATTATCAAGTAGTATTAATGAAAATAAGGCGCAAGTAGATCAGTTAGTAGAAGACTTAAAGAAATTCCGAAATAAAATGACGTCGGATACGCAAAACTTTAAGGGTGATGCAAATCAAATTACATCTATTTTAGCTAGTCAAGATGCAGGAATTCCGCTTCTGCAAAATCAAATTACAACGTACAATGAAGCAATTAGTAAATATAATGCAATTATTATCGGTTCATCAGTGGCGACAGCACTAGGTCCAATTGCAATTATTGGTGGTGCAGTAGTTATTGCGACAGGTGCAGGAACGCCGCTAGGAGTCGCATTAATTGCGGGTGGTGCAGCAGCTGTAGGTGGTGGTACAGCTGGTATCGTATTAGCGAAGAAAGAACTTGATAATGCACAGGCAGAAATTCAAAAAATAACAGGACAAGTTACAACCGCTCAATTAGAAGTAGCTGGATTAACGAACATTAAAACACAAACTGAGTATTTAACAAATACAATTGATACTGCAATTACAGCATTGCAAAACATTTCAAACCAATGGTATACAATGGGATCAAAATACAATTCTTTACTTCAAAATGTAGATTCAATTAGTCCTAACGACCTTGTTTTCATTAAAGAAGATTTAAACATTGCGAAAGATAGCTGGAAAAACATTAAAGACTATGCAGAAAAGATTTATGCTGAGGATATTAAAGTAGTAGATACGAAAAAAGCATAATCGAATATGAATCGTTATAGCGTTAAGTATTGATGAATGAGTTGAAGCTCCTGTTCAGTTGTGAGCAGGAGCTTTTTATATCCTTATAAAGAGAATAGGTGAAAAATATGGGGAAAAGATTTTATAAAAAATGTCTTCTAGCGGTAATGATTGCTGGGGTGGCAACGAGTAACGCATTTCCTTTACATCCTTTTGCAGCAGAACAGAATGTAAAAATACTACAAGAAAATACGAAAAACTATTCTCTCGGACCAGCTGGATTCCAAGATGTAATGGCGCAAACGACATCGAGCATATTCGCAATGGATTCATATGCAAAATTAATTCAAAATCAACAAGAGACTGATTTAAGTAAAATAAGTTCGATTAATGGTGAGTTTAAAGGAAATATGATCCAGCACCAAAGAGATGCCAAAATTAACGCGGCGTATTGGTTAAATAATATGAAGCCTCAAATTATGAAAACGGATCAAAATATTATTAATTACAATAATACTTTTCAAGCGTATTATAATAGCATGCTAATAGCGATTGACCAAAAAGATAGCAGTAAATTAAAAGCGGATTTAGAAAAGTTGTATGCGGATATTGTAAAGAATCAAAATGAGGTAGATGTATTATTAGGGGATTTGAAAGCTTTTCGCGATAGAATGGCGAAAGACACAAATAGTTTTAAAGAGGATACAAATCAATTAACAGCGATATTGGCCAGCACGAATGCAGGAATTCCAGCTCTAGAGCAACAAATAAATACATATAATGATTCGATTAAAAAGAGCAATGATATGGTTATTGCCGGTGGTGTACTTTGCGTAGCGCTAATAACATGTCTTGCTGGCGGGCCGATGATTGCCGTTGCGAAAAAAGATATCGCAAATGCAGAAAGAGAAATAGCTAATTTAAAAGATAGAATTTCAGGAGCACAAGCAGAAGTCGTAATTTTGACTGATGTAAAAAATAAGACAACAAACATGACAGAAACAATTGATGCGGCAATTACAGCACTGCAAAATATATCAAATCAATGGTATACAGTAGGGGCAAAATATAATAATTTACTGCAAAATGTTAAAGGAATTAGCCCTGAAGAATTTACGTTTATAAAAGAAGATTTACATACAGCGAAAGATAGCTGGAAAGATGTAAAAGATTATACAGAAAAATTACATGAAGGCGTGGAGAAGTAAACAGTGGAATAGTTCCACTGTTTATTTTTTATCACGTTTTTTGGATAATGTTTAGTGAAATTGATACTAATAACTTAGATGAAATTCTGATTAAGCCTTTTATATTTAATGTTTTAATAAAAAAAGCTATACTGTAAGCAAAACTAAACATTGGAAAGGAAACACTAGAACATGGAAAATTATTTATTATTTATTCTTACAGCAATGCTAATCATAATGATGCCTGGTCCTGGTTTTGCACTAGTTACAAAAAATACTATATCGTATGGCAAAAGTGGTGGGATAAAGACGGTCTTAGGAACGATATCTGGAATGATGATTCATACAATAATGGCTACGCTAGGACTCTCTGCCATCCTAATGAAATTTGCTATGCTATTTACATTTATAAAATATGCTGGAGCTTTTTATTTAATTTACTTAGCTGTAAAGTCAATTAAAAGTGCTTTTTCTAAAAAAGAAGATATGCAAGTTTTATTGGAAAGGAACTCTAAGGATATAGGGACGATTAAAAGTTTTAGACAAGGATTTACAACGGCAATCTTAAACCCAAAAACGGCTGTATTTTTCTTAAGCTTTCTTCCCCAGTTTATTGTGAGTAATCAAAGTCATTTCTTCCAATTTCTTTTATTAGGACTCACATTTACAACTTTGACCGCAATATGGTATTTGCTTTATATCTCGCTAATACGCCAATTGAGAACTTTTTTAAGAAAAGAACGAGTGAACCGTATAATGGAGGGTATTACGGGCACAGTATTATTAGCATTTGGAGTTAGGTTATTTTTCCAAAAATAAATATGTATACGAAAAGAGGAATAATCAATAGTGGTTATTTCTCTTATTTATTCTAAACTACCAATTTATAATTGATTTTACACCTATATACTAATTTTATACACATATCTAATTTGAGTTTTAAAAATGAGTTCCTCAATAATCCAACCTGCTTGCTTAATAAGAAGAAATTCTACATTATGGGAGCCGAGTCGCCCGTAAACGCCTAATTTGTGAGGGGTGATAATCAGTAGAGGTTGGACAAAATCCCCATTGATTAAATTTTCATTATATATACTAAGCGGAGTAGAAGTTTAGGTGGATAAAATTCGGTAGTCGAAATTTCTTGCATAAAGCTGTATAATGCTTGTAACGAAAGGGAAATACAGGAAAGGATTTGTAATGAGTTACTATGGAAAAAGATAAACAACAATTAAGCGTTGAAGTTGCAAGGTTATATTATCAATCAGATTATAGTCAGCAAGAAATAGCTAATAAATTAAATATTTCAAGACCGACTATCTCTAGACTATTAAAGTACGCGAAAGAAAAAGGATTTGTTCAAATTAGCATAGCCGATCCATTTGCTGATTTAGATAACGTTGGAAATTTACTGAAAGAAAAGTACAACTTGTTAGAGGCTCATGTTGTGTTTTCTCCAGTGCCAGAATATGCAACGATTACAGAGTATATTAGTAAATATGCTGCTGAGTATATGGAAAAGACGGTTAAAAATGGTGATATCGTTGGTGTAAGCTGGGGAATGACGATGTATGAAATCGCTAGGAAAATCGTACCGCAACATGTAAAAGGTGTAGAAGTTGTCCAGTTAAAAGGTGGTATTAGTCATTCGAGTGTAAATACATATGCGAATGAGACGATAGCTTTATTTGCAGATGCTTTTCAAACGACGCCAAGAAATCTACCACTTCCAGTAATATTTGATAATGCAGTGACAAAAGAATTAGTAGAGCAGGATCGACATATTCATCACATTATCGAAATGGGGAAACAAGCGAATATTGCAATTTTTACTGTAGGAACAGTGCGAGACGAAGCGTTATTATTCCGATTAGGTTATTTCGATAAGGATGAAACAAGTTTACTTAAAAAACAATCGGTCGGTGACATTTGTTCACGTTTCTTTGATGGAGACGGAAATATTAGTAGCGAAGAGATTAATCAGCGTACAATTGGAATTGAGTTAGAGGAACTGAAATTAAAGAAACGCTCTATTTTAGTTGCAGGTGGTAATAGAAAAATAAAAGCAATTGATGGTGCGTTACGTGGTGGATATGCAAATGTATTAATTATCGATCAGCATACGGCTAAAGAATTGTTACATTATCAAAAAGGTTAAAAATAAAAGGCTTTCTCAAGATAATAATTTTGAGAAAGCCTTTTATTTTGTTATGTATGAATTATAGAGGTCTCTTTTGAACACAAATATCCTTTTTAAAAATAATTATGGATATTGAGATACATACTACCATTGTTAACATGAAAGTTTTGATTTTATATATGAAGTGTTTCTTAGCTAGAATGCGCTTTATTTACTACAAGAAAATTCCTTTTCAAAAAGAATGAACAAAATTTCAAAAGTGTATTTACATTTGTTCAGCTAAGAGTTAGAATGAAGTTGTTAAAAGATATGAGGAGTGAAGATAATGAACATTGCAAAGTTAATTGACCATACAATTTTAAAAGCTAATACCACTAAAGAAGATGTTATGAAAGTAATCGAGGAAGCAAAGGAATATAAATTCGCTTCTGTTTGTATTAATCCTACATGGGTAAAGCTAGCTGCTGAAGAATTAGCTGGACATGATGTAGATGTTTGTACTGTAATCGGTTTCCCATTAGGAGCAAGCACTACTGAAACAAAAGCTTTCGAAACAAAAGATGCTATCGCAAAAGGTGCAACTGAAGTTGATATGGTAATCAACGTAGGCGCTTTAAAAGATGGCGACAATGAACTTGTTGAAAAAGACATTTATGAAGTAGTACAAGCAGCAAAAGGAAAAGCTCTTGTAAAAGTAATCATTGAAACTTGCCTATTAACAGATGAAGAGAAAGTACGCGCTTGTGAATTATCAGTTAAAGCTGGTGCTGATTTCGTAAAAACTTCAACTGGATTCTCAACTGGCGGAGCAACTGCTGAAGATATCGCATTAATGCGTAAAACAGTAGGACCAAACGTTGGTGTAAAAGCATCTGGCGGCGTTCGTACACGTGAAGATGCAGATAAAATGGTAGCTGCTGGAGCTTCTCGCGTTGGAGCAAGTGCTAGTGTTGCAATCGTATTAAATGATGCAAAAGGTGCTACAGATAACTACTAATCATTAATGAAGTCAAAAGCAATAGATACACAAAGTGAAGTGTATCTATTGCTTTAACAATTGAAAAAAATGTAAGCGGATACGTATGGGAGGAAACGGCTTATGAAATACTTAATTGGTATTTTTGGCCTCGTATTGATTTTAGGTATCGCTTGGCTTGCTAGTAATGATAGAAAGAAAGTCAAATATCGCCCAATCATAACGATGGTTATATTACAATTCATTTTGGGGTTTTTATTATTAAATACAAGTGTAGGGAATATATTAATTAGCGGAATAGCAGATGGTTTTGGAGAGCTATTAAAATATGCCGCTGACGGAGTGAATTTCGTATTTGGTGGATTAGTAAATCAAAAAGAGTTTTCATTCTTTTTAAGTGTATTAATGCCAATCGTATTTATATCAGCTTTAATTGGTATTTTGCAACACATTAAAGTATTACCTATTATTGTGAAATCTATCGGTCTAGCATTAAGTAAAGTAAATGGAATGGGGAAACTAGAATCATATAACGCTGTTGCTTCTGCGATTTTAGGACAATCTGAAGTGTTTATTTCAGTTAAGAAACAACTAGGATTATTGCCAGAGAAAAGGATGTACACATTATGTGCATCTGCAATGTCTACCGTTTCAATGTCTATCGTTGGATCGTATATGGTGTTATTAAAACCGCAATACGTTGTAACCGCTTTAGTGCTTAACTTATTTGGTGGTTTTATTATTGCTTCTATCATTAACCCATATGAAGTGACTGAAGAAGAAGATATGTTAGAAGTACAAGAAGAAGAGAAAAAGACTTTCTTTGAAGTACTAGGAGAATACATTATAGACGGATTTAAAGTTGCGATTACAGTAGCAGCTATGTTAGTTGGTTTCGTTGCTCTTATCGCATTCATTAATGCAGTATTTAAAGGTGTAATCGGTATTTCATTCCAAGAAATTCTCGGTTATGTATTTGCACCATTTGCATTTATTATGGGTGTTCCGTGGCATGAAGCAGTTAATGCCGGAAATATTATGGCAACAAAATTAGTATCAAATGAATTTGTCGCAATGACAGATTTAGCACAAGGAAACTTTAATTTCTCAGATAGAACGACAGCGATTATATCTGTATTCTTAGTTTCATTTGCAAACTTCTCTTCAATTGGAATTATTGCTGGGGCAGTTAAGAGCTTAAATGAAAAGCAAGGGAATGTAGTCGCAAGATTTGGTTTGAAATTACTTTTCGGTGCAACATTAGTAAGTTTCTTATCAGCAACAATCGTGGGCTTATTATTTTAACAGATTCATATCATATAAAAAGGAATGGTGATTGTAATGAGAATGGTAGATATTATTGCGAAAAAACGTGACGGCAAAGAATTAACGACTGAAGAAATCAAATTCTTTATTAATGGATATACAGACGGAAGTATTCCTGATTATCAAGTGAGTGCACTTGCAATGGCAATCTTCTTTAAAGATATGACGGATCGTGAGCGTGCAGATTTAACGATGGCAATGGTTGAATCGGGAGAAACGATCGACTTATCAGCAATTGAAGGGATTAAAGTAGACAAACATTCAACTGGCGGTGTTGGTGATACAACAACTTTAGTATTAGGACCATTAGTAGCTGCTTTAGATGTACCAGTAGCAAAAATGTCTGGGCGTGGTTTAGGTCATACAGGCGGAACAATTGATAAATTAGAAGCAGTAGAAGGATTCCACGTTGAAATTACGAAAGAGCAGTTCATTGATATTGTAAACCGTGACAAAGTAGCTGTTATTGGCCAAACAGGAAACTTAACACCTGCAGATAAAAAGATTTATGCATTACGCGATGTAACAGGAACGGTTAACTCAATTCCTTTAATCGCAAGTTCAATTATGAGTAAGAAAATTGCAGCTGGTGCTGACGCAATCGTACTTGATGTAAAAACAGGTGCTGGTGCATTTATGAAAACTGAAGAAGATGCAAAAGAATTAGCACATGCAATGGTACGTATCGGAAATAATGTAGGACGTCAAACAATGGCTGTTATTTCAGATATGTCACAACCTCTTGGTTTTGCAATCGGTAACGCTCTAGAAGTGAAAGAAGCGATTGATACGTTAAAAGGTGAAGGTCCAGAAGATTTAACAGAATTAGTACTCGTATTAGGAAGTCAGATGGTTGTACTTGCGAAAAAAGCAAATACGTTAGAAGAAGCTCGTGAAATGTTAATTGAAGTTATGAAGAACGGAAAAGCAACTGAGAAGTTTAAAGAATTCTTAAGCAATCAAGGCGGAGATAGCTCCATTGTAGACAATCCAGAAAAAATGCCACAAGCGAAGTATGTAATTGATGTACCTGCCAAAACTTCAGGTGTTATTTCTAACATTGTTGCAGATGAGATTGGTATCGCAGCTATGTTACTAGGTGCTGGACGTGCAACAAAAGAAGATGAAATCGATTTAGCGGTAGGATTAATGTTACGTAAAAAAGTTGGCGATGCAGTAAAAGAAGGCGAGCCATTTGTAACGATTTATGCAAATCGTGAAAATGTAGAAGATGTAAAAGCTAAAATCTATGAGAACATTTCAATCGCTGAAACAGCGGTGGCTCCTAAATTAGTTCATACAGTTATTACTGACTAATTATCATTACACTTACTTTGAGGGGGAAATAATATGGATAAGAAAAAATATATTGAAGAAGCAAATAAGATGTTATCAAAAGCATATATTCCGTATTCAAAATTTCCTGTTGGCGCAGCATTAGTTACGAAAGAAGGTAAAATCTATACTGGTTGTAATATAGAAAATGCTTCTTATGGTTTATGTAACTGTGCAGAAAGAACAGCGATCTTTAAAGCAGTATCTGAAGGGGAGCGCGATTTTAATTATTTAGTCATTACAGGAGAAACGGACGGACCAATTTCACCGTGTGGTGCTTGTAGACAAGTAATTGCTGAATTCTGTGATCCGAAAATGCCTGTATTATTAACAAATGTAAAAGGTGATGAAAAAGAAGTGACCGTTGAGCAGTTACTTCCAGGTGCTTTTACAAATGAAGATTTAAAATAAGTTAAAAGCCATTTTGCAATTAATAATTGCAAAATGGCTTTTTTGTTTGAAAAATAGAATGTAATATTTTGTTCATATTCCGTTCATAAACTTCGCGTAAAATAAGTGCATCGAATATGGAAAATTTACAGCAAGAGGAATAGAATAAAGAAATTATATAATGCTGTATTTACTTCATTATTTGTTTATGAGTTTGCTCGAAAAACCTTTTAAATAGATAGGGGTGGGGAGTATGAGTTTAGCACTTTTATCAAGTATCGTAGCAGTCTGTATGGCTGTTGGAGTAATGTTTCTTCGCTTTAAGGCAGCGAAAAAACCAGTAACGAAAAAGAAAATTATATTGCCGCCACTTTTTATGAGTACTGGCGCCATGATGTATTTTTTACCGGAGTTTCGATTAACATCGTTAGAAATAGTAGAGGCAATTATCGCAGGGCTTATTTTCTCTATATTTCTTATTAAAACAACAAAGTTTGAAATAAGAGATGAACAAATATATATGAAACCGTCAAAAGCATTTATATTTATTTTAGTCGGATTATTAGCTGTACGAATAGCATTGAAATCATATTTAAGTCAATCAATTGATTTAGCAGAGTTAAGCGGAATGTTTTTCTTACTCGCGTTTGCGATGATTATATCGTGGAGAATTGCGATGTATCGCTCATATGTTAAATTTGAAAAGAAAATAAAAAGAGCTGGAATTTCTATATAGGAAATCCAGCTCTTTTTATGTTTTATTGAAATTCTTTAGCGCGGAACTCATTTGCTTAATTTTAAACGTATTTGAGCATCTTGTAATGCAGCTGGTGTAACGTTAAGACCATTTTGATCAACAATTTTTGTATTTAATAAAATGGAATCTAGGCTTCCACGAAATGTTTGTGTATAATTTTGACGCAACATTTGTTGTTCTTGTTTTTCATCAACTGTTAATCCAGATGCTTTTTCTTTTTTTGATAATTCGTTAATACGGAATAAAATGTTTTTCATTTGTTTCACCCCTAATTTGATTTAATTACATTAGCTACTTACTAATGTATAGTTATTGTAACGTGTAATTTTAATTATGTCAACACCATCAAAAAAGGTTAAAAATTGACGAAAGATTATAACAATAATAGAATGAACTGTATTGGATAATTAGATTTGCAAGTATACATAGAACGCTAGGGGGATTATTATGAAATCAACATTTTTTGCTCAAAATAGAGAACGATTAGTAAACACATTACCAGATGAATCTATTACTGTTTTATTTGCTGGACAAGCACCACATATGTCAGCGGATGCACATTATAAATTTGTGCCGAATCGAAATTTTTACTATGTAACAGGAATCGATGAACCAAATGTAATTTTCATGTTGAAGAAGCTTGGTAATAGCATAGAAGAAACACTTTTCATTGAAAAGTCAGATCCAGTAATGGAAAAATGGGTCGGTAAAACAGTTTCTGACGAAGAAGCAGAGAAAATTTCAGGTATAAAAAAAGTTGTATATTTAGATAGCTTTGAAAAGACAATGTCAAATATACTTTTTACAGAAAATGTGAAGCATCTATATTTAGATTTAGAGCGTCGTGAATGGAATGGTACAGAGACAAAAACGCTAACGTTTGCTAAACATGTAAGAGAACAATACCCACACGTAACAATTGGTAATGTATATCCGAACATTTGTGAATTGCGAGTATTTAAAACAGAGGAAGAAATTGAAATTATTAAAGAAGCGATTGCTGTAACGAAAGACGGTATTTACAATGTGTTGAAGCATGCAAAAGCAGACATGATGGAATATGAATTAGAAGCTCAGTTTGATTTCACACTGAAGTCATCTGGCATTAAGCATCATGCGTTCAATACAATTTTGGCAAGTGGAAAAAATGCTACAGTTCTTCATTATGAAGATAATGATGCACAAATTCAAAATGGTGATTTAGTATTGCTCGATTTAGGTGCTCAAAAAGACTATTACAATGCTGATATTAGTTACACATTCCCGGTAAATGGAACATTCTCTAGTCGCCAAAAACAAATATATAATATTGTATTAAAAGCATTGAAAGAAACAACGGAGATTATTAAGCCAGGAGTAAAGTTTGCTGCATTAAATGAGCGTGCTAAAAAAGTGCTCGCAGAAGGGTGTAAAGCAATTGGTTTAATTCAAGAAGATGAGGAACTGTCTAAATATTATTACCATGGTGTCAGCCATTTCCTTGGTTTAGATACGCATGATGTAGGTACATACAAAGATAGAGTATTAGAAGAAGGTATGGTTATTACGATAGAACCAGGTCTTTACATTGAGGAAGAGTCGATCGGTATTCGAATAGAAGATGATATTCTTGTAACGAAAGATGGACATGAAAATTTATCGAAAGATATCATTAGAGAAGTGGAAGAAATTGAAGCATTTATGAGTGGAAATAATGAACATGTAAAAGGAAATCAAGCTGTAGTTAAATAATAAGAAAAAAGTCACCACTAATTGATTTGAACTTTACCTCGAATCGTGGACGATTACAAAATCCATGATTCGGGATAGAGTTCTGTTCACCTTCGAAATACTAATCTTTAATTATTAACCCCAACAAAGTTGCAAACTGAACAGCTTGATATGTAGATACTTTACATCCTCTTAAATCATTCACTGAAACTGTTAGTGTATCAAAATTAGAAGAACTAATATCGATGCCCTTCAGCGATGTTTGATCAAAGTTAGCCTCATCAAGGCTACATAATTGGAATTCAACTTTTTTTAGTTTACAGTCAAAAAAATCTGCATTATTTAATGAAGTTTCATTAAATATAATTTTTTCTAGTTTAGAATTTCCAAACGCAGCTAAATTCAAAATAGAATTCTCAAATTTAACATTTCCTAGGCTAGATTCTGTAAAATTAACTCCAATTAATTTGCTGTTTTTAAATTCAACTCTGTGAACAGAAGAATTGCTTAAATTAACATTTGATAAATCGCAGTTTTCAAAACAAACATCTGTAATATCAATATTGCTAAAGTCTGTATTAGTGAACTTACAATTCTTTATCACGGCATCATATAAGCGCACTCTATCCATCGCTTCATTTTCGAAACTGGAATCTATAATCTCACACATTTCTAATGTTGCATCTTCTTCATAAAAAATATCTTGAAAATTCTTTGAAGATAACTCTGGTGAAATTTTCGGTCTATCAATTTTCATCGTATATCAATCCTCTTCCATTTGATATATTTGTGTGATTTGGGTTTATTGTCTCTTTGTAAGGAACATTAGTTCTCATTATACACAAATCTACATTCTTTTGTGAAGAGGATTTTAGTTATCTTTGTCTTATTATTAATTAAGAAATACGTGAGATGCTAATGCAGTCGTTACAAGTAAAGCATCTTGCATATCTAAAATATTCGAATTTAATAAAGCCTCAGCTTTATTAAATTCATTTCTAAGTTTTAATGCATATGTTGCTTATGCTCGAACAAAGTTGAAGGAGTATAATCTGGGAATGTTACGAATACAGAAACAATAATTACTACGCTAATTGAAAGTAATAACAAAAAACGCCGTTGGATAAAAGTAGAAAAGGTTTCTGATAAAAGTTGAATTATAAATGACATAGTTATCGTTATAGTAAGTAAGAGGCTAATGAACAGTATACTATGAGCTTGTTGTGCGTTTAACATTTCTGTAATCATTGCTCCCATCATACTTGCCATTAATCCAGAAAACATTCCTTCTAAAGCAGTATACATGTGGAAACGTAGACCGACTAAAAAGCCGATAAATCCACTAATTAAAATAGCAAGCAAAGTAGAATATAGCAATTCTCCCTTAAATAGAATACCTAAATAAAAACCTATACTTAAACCGATACTCATACTAAAAGACATAATAAATACCATATACTCCATTAGGGTACCACTTCGTTTTGAAATATATGATGTAATAATAATTGAGATACAGCAAAGCGTTAAGGCAGTTAATATATAAGCAAACATCATGATACCTCCCTGTCCTATCATTCACTTCATCATATGTTCATATAGAGAGTACTTATGCTTTTTTATATCTGCATATTATCTGCACAATTTCATAAATGAAGGCAAGGTGGCGGTTGCTTTTTTTTGCATCTTTTTTTATGTGTGAACATGTGAAAGAAAGTGTTATATAATGAGTTTCTATTGTGAAGCAATAAAGAATAAGCGTATAATATTATAGTTATCCCATTACTCGGGATAACCCGCGAATGATAAATAAGATTGTTGTTTTATCATCGCTTCTAAACAGATAGACAATGAAAGTAACACTGGAATACAGATAGGGAGTTATACAATGAAATTAATTATTGCCGAGAAACCAGATCAAGGTTTGGCTCTTGTTTCACAGTTTAAATATCGCCGAAAAGATGGATATTTAGAAGTAGAAGCGAATGAGTTATTTCCAAATGGAGCGTACTGTACATGGGCAATTGGTCATTTGACGCAGTTATGTAATCCAGAACATTATCACGCAGAGTGGAAAAAATGGTCACTTAATACGTTACCAATGATTCCAGAACGTTTTCAATTTGAAGTAACAAAGTCGAAGTATAAACAATTTAATGTAGTGAAACAGCTGTTACATAATCCACAGGTAACAGAAATTATTCACGCGGGCGATGCTGGGCGTGAAGGGGAATTGATTGTACGAAATATTATTAATCTTTGTAACGTGCAAAAACCGATGAAACGTCTTTGGATTTCATCTTTAACGAAACAAGCTATATACCAAGGATTTAAAAATTTACTAGATGAAGCAGATACAATTAATACGTATTATGAGGCGTATACAAGGTCATGTGCGGACTGGGTCGTTGGTATGAATGCATCGCGTGTTTTTAGTATTTTGTTAAAGAAAAAAGGAATGAATGATGTGTTTTCCGCCGGACGTGTACAAACACCGACACTTGCATTAATCGTAAAACGTGAAAAAGAAATAGAAGACTTTAAGTCAGAGCCGTTTTGGGAAGTGTTTGCAACCTTTAATATAGAAGGAAAGAAATATGATGGGAAATGGGAAAAGGATAATGAATCTCGCTTAAAAGATCCTGATATGGCGAATAAAATTGCGGCATTTTGCCAAGGTAAACCGGCAGTAGTGAAGGAAATGAAAACGGAGCGTAAAGAGTTTCAACCTCCGCTTTTATTTAACTTATCATCACTACAAGCAACGGCAAATAAAGCATTTAAATTTTCACCGAAAAAGACGCTTGATATAACGCAAGCACTATATCAAAAAGGAATTGTCTCTTATCCTCGTTCGGATTCCAACTATGTTACACAAGGAGAGGCAGCGACGTTCCCGGATATTTTACAGAAGTTAAGTCAGTTTGATGAATATAAAGATTTATTACCAGCTCCAGTTGAATCGATTATGAATAATAAGCGTTATGTGAACGAAAAGAAAGTAACAGATCACTACGCAATTATTCCGACAGAGCAAGTTACAAATCCAAGCAGATTGTCAGGTGATGAAAAGAAAATTTACGATATGATCGTAAGAAGGCTTATAGCAGCTCACTATGAAGTTGCAATCTTTGACTATACAACGATTGTAACGCTTGTAGATGAACGTGCTGAATTTATTTCAAAAGGAAAACAGCAAATTCAAGAAGGATGGCGTAAAGTTATTTTCCAAGACGATAAAGATGACGAAACAATTCTTCCAATTGTAGCTGAAGGTGAAGAAGGAAAAGTTGTAAAGGTGAAAGTGAAAGAAGGAAAAACACAACCACCGAAGCGTTATACAGAAGGACAACTTATTACGTTAATGAAAACAGCTGGTAAGTATTTAGAGAACGAAGAGCTGGAGAAAGTATTAAAGAAAACAGAAGGTTTAGGTACGGAAGCAACTCGTGCAGGTATTATTACAATGCTAAAAGACCGTAAATATATAGATGTGAAAAAAAACCAAGTGTATGCGACTGATAAAGGAAAAGTATTAATTACCGCAATCGGTGACAAAATACTAGCTTCACCAGAAATGACCGCAAAATGGGAGCAACGTCTTGCGGAAATTGGGGAAGGTACAGCATCACCAGCTACATTTATGGAACAGACGAAAAAGTTATCAGCTAAAATTATAGAAGATGCGGTTGAAATGTCTGAGAAGTGGGATTTCACTGGGTTACATGTTGAATCGATTGAGCGAAAAGGATCAAAATTTACAACAGGTAAAAAGGTTGGTAGTTGTAAAAAATGTGATGGTGATGTAATTGATAAATCAACGTTTTACGGTTGTTCTAATTACAATACGACGCAATGTGATTTCACTATCTCGAAGAAGATATTAAGTAAAACAATTTCGCAAAAGAATATGACAAAGCTCTTAAAAGGTGAAAAGACCGATTTAATTAAAGGCTTTAAAAAAGGTGAGAAAACGTTTGATGCGATGTTAGAATGGAAAGAAAATAAGATTAATTTTGTGTTTGAGAATTAAGTTGTTTCAACAAATAAAAAAATATGATAATTAAACTGTATCCTATAGAATAGACGCTTAAAAAAGTCTATTCTATAGGATTTTTTTTGAATAAGGAGTGCTATTTATTTTTGTTGAAAATAAAATATACAATAAAAAACCATTTATAATTGATAATTATTTATTGTAAAACAATAAATAATGTATTAAAATCAATATCATAATAAATCGGTGAGGTGCTTTTTATAGAAAAGGTAATAACTTTATTTTTAAACTAGAAGAGAGGTAAAACTATGAACAATCACAATTTAATTATTGAAAATATTGATGACCCTCATAAGTTGGAGAAAATATATAGAAAAGACCCAAAAGCTTTTAAAAAGTCATTCTCACAAGCATGGGCTCAAAATCCTGATTCTCAGCTTCTAGGTGCTTGGTATGAAAGGTTACATTTCAAGGAGACGGCAAATACGGAAAAAAAGTCGTTGTTTCAAAAAGGTTTCTTATTCATGGGTATGTTAGCTATTCTGGCCGGGATAAGCACCAGAATCATTTTCTACTTTGTCGAGCAGGAAGCAATTGCTCCAATTAACCTAGCTTTTGGTGTAATTCCCTTTATTGTCGCTTATTTTGTTTACAATAATAAGCCGGAAAAAAGTGTTATTTATTCCCTTGTAGCGTTGTTCCTAGTTTCTGGGATATATCTTAATACGTTGCCATTAAATGATAAAGACAGTATTATCCTTGCTTATTTACATCTTCCTATATTGTTATGGGTCTTAGTAGGGCTTGCGTTTACAGGAAATGAATATTCAAAAGGCAGTACAAGATTAGCCTATATTAAATTTAATTTAGAATATTGTCTTCTCTACGCCAGCATGGCAGTGAGCGGAATGATACTAGCAGTATTCACCATGCGTTTATTTAGCTTTGTTGACTTGGATATAGGAGAATTCTATTTTAGTAATGTTGTTTTATTTGGTGCTGCTGCTCTCGCTGTAGTGGCTGCATATTTAGTATCAATGAATCTTAAACTTGCTAAAAACATTACACCATACATATCTAAAATTTTTAGTCCTCTCGTCCTGATCACATTGTTGATCTATCTTATAACGGTTATATGGGTCGGGAAAAATCCGTTCTTGGACCGTAATTTCCTAATGGCCTTTAACGGAATACTCCTTGGTGTATTGGCTGTTACTATATTTTCTATCGTTGAGAGTGACTCAGACGAGAAAAAGAACATTTCAGATTATATCAATTTTGCCTTGATTGTTCTGGCACTTATTATTGACACTGTGGCTTTGTCAGCCATCATATTCAGACTTTCTTCTTATGGTATTACACCTAATAGACTTGCTGTTTTAGGCGTAAACATACTGATCTGGGCAAATTTAATTTGGATTATGTTTTCCTATATGCGTTTCTTGCAAAACAAATCAGGACCGACAGCTATCCAAGATGCGATTACGAAGTATTTGCCAATCTACGGACTTTGGGCAGCTTTCGTTATATTTACGTTTCCGATAATTTTTAATTAGGAAGGCTTTGTGAATGTAATGACAAATTTGTTAAAAGGGGATGATAGATGTCATCCTCTTTTAACTGTATAGAAAAATATATTGAAATTATTTTAATGTAATATATAATAAATTTAGATAATTGAATAAAAACTTCTTATTAAGAGAGGTGGAGGGACTGGCCCTTCGAAGCCTCAGCAACCTAATGTGATATAAAGGTGCTAAATCCTGTAGGATCTAAAAGTCCTAATAGATAAGAAAATAGGTATAAGTAAACCTTCTTCTTATTTTGAAGAAGGTTTTTTGTCATTTAAATAGAGAATTAGAAAGGTGGTGATACAGAAGAGAAAGAATCAAAGAAAATATAGAAGGAGAAACCGGAGGGCATAGTGAATAATCGAGTTGGAACTTTAAAAGAGGATAGCGCTAGTAATAGTATATGGAGCAATAAAGTTTTTTCGTATTTTTTCTTAGCAAGTTGTATTTCTTTGATAGGCAATTCAATGGTTACACTCGTTTTACCACTATGGGTAATGAAATTAACAAATTCACCATTACTTGTTTCGGGGGTAAACATTGCTATTGCAACGGTGGCGATTTTGTTTGCACCTGTAACAGGAACGTTAGCAGATCGAATGTCGAGAAGAAAGCTTATGATAATTGCGGATGTGATGAGATGTATCGTTATGGTTTTAATTGCAGTTATAGCATTTTATAATAAAATGCTGTACATACCGTTACTACTGTTACTTATTATACGCTCAATTGGAAGTGCCTTATTTACACCAGCTTCAAATGCAGCGTTAGTTACATATGTGGAAGAAAAGCATGTTCAACAAGCTATTTCATTAAGGCAAGTATCAATACAAATTATATCTGTAGTAATTCCTTTATTGGCAAGCTTTTTAATTAGTATTTTTAGTTTTCATGGAGTATTCGTGTTAGATGCACTTACATTCTTGATATCGTTTTTAATTTTAATGAAAATCAAATTTCCACGTGAATTAAAAGTAGAGAAGAAGAAGCCTTTTTATGAAGATTTTAAAGAGGGATTTTCTGTGATTAATAGTAACAAATCGTTGAAGACATTACTAATGAGCGCTGCGGTCATTAATTTACTTGGAGCAGCATGTATACTTTCACTGCAAGTAATCGTTGTTAGAGAGATGGATCTTTCTATGCAGTGGTATAGTATAGTTTTTGCAGCATCACCGATAGGGATTTTAATTGGTGCATTTATTACGAAAAAGATTCGTACATATAAAACGATTACCACTGCCTTTATATTTACAGCTATTATGGGGGTTTTTAACGCTGCAATGGGTACGACATTGAATCCGGTATTATTTACGTTTTATTATTTTCTGTCAGGGATTGCATTTGGAGTAAGTAATGTATATTTTGGAGTGTTGTATAGAAAGTTAATTCCAAATGAAGTGCAAGGAAGATTTTTCGGTTTCTTAAATTCGTTATTACTAGTATCAACTCCGATAGGAATTGCAATAACGGGGTATTCCCTAGAGTCAATTTCCGCGTCTATTCTATTTATTATAATTGGGATTATTACGTTTGTAGTTTCGGTGATTTCATTTGTATTGATACATAAGAAATAAGTGTTGTATGAAATTTTTCAAAAATAAAAAACGTCTCATTACGAGACGTTTTTTATTATGCGTATTGCCGTTTTTTCTTAATAAGTAACAACACCTGTGAAACACAAGCAAGAACTGGTAACTCAATCAATGGCCCAATAACTAATGCGAGAGCAATAAGAGGCTCATCTGGAAAAGCTGTTACAGCAATAGCGAGTGCAACAGGTGAGTTTCTCGCTAATGTTGTTAAGTTTAAACTTACTGTATCTTTATAAGATAAACGCATAATGCGTCCGATAAATTGTCCTAGTACAAAATTAATGATGAAGAACAATAGAACAGGAATGAGTAATAATAAAACGACATTCATATTTTGTAGTAAATATTTACCCTGCGATGCAAACATCGCTACGATTGCTAAACTTAAAAATACAATTTGAGCAGAGCTGAAAAATGGAATGAGTTTATTCTCGAGCGTTTCAGCTTTTTTCAGTTTATTCATAATGAATTTTGTAGCGTGTGCAAGTAAAAATGGTAAGACGATTACGATAACAATACTCTCTATTAAAACAGAAACGGCTACAGTCTTCATGACACCAGCGAATAAAAATAAATAAATGGGAAGTAGTAGTACTTGCAAAATTAAATTTACAGGTAAAATCGCAGTAGAAAGTGCTACATTTCCTTTCGCTATTTCAGTAAAGATTAAGTACCAATCTGTACATGGGGTAACCATTAGCATTATAAATCCAACCCAAAGTGCTGGGTGATCTGAAAGAAATAGTGCTCCTAACCCCCAAGCGAGTAAAGGTGTCCATAAGAAGTTAATAGTAAGACTTGTTCCAGCAAATTTTAAATTGCGAAATCCGTTTTTTATTTCTTTTAATGGGATGCTGAGGAATAATCCATATAGCATGAAAAATAAGAAGGGAACAATAAATTTGTCTGAATACATATGTATGACATGAAATTGTCCAAGTATAATGCCGCATGTAATAGCAAAAAGAATAATAAAAGTTTGAATCTTTTCTATAGTGCTCATAAATAAATCCTTTCTAAATAGGAATTTTCCTCTCTAATTTTATTATACAAGTAATAGAGGCATATTTGGTGTTCAATTGTATTTTAGTTAATATTTTTAATTTGAGATTTTATTTTTTATTAAAAGTTACTTGACTAAAGTAAGTGACTATATTACAATCACTTACATAAGGTAATTAAATAACAAAAAGTTTCGGTTAACTTTACTTAATGTATCAATTGAAACTTTTTATTAGAATAAGAATTTTTATGATGATGAATAATGAATATGATAAGAAAGTTTAGGTGAAGAAAATGGGATTATTTAGCTCGTTATTTGGTAAAAAAGAAGAAAATACAAAAGTAGAGGGGAATAAAAAAATGTCAAAAGTATTATTTGTAAAAGCAAACGATCGTCCAGCGGAGCAAGCAGTTAGTTCAAAAATGTATGAAACATTTGTAAGTACTTATAAAGAAGCAAATCCGAATACAGAAATTACTGAGTTAGATTTATTTGCATTAGATCTTCCTTATTACGGAAATATTGCTATTTCAGGCGGATACAAACGTAGCCAAGGTATGGAGTTAACAGCTGAAGAAGAGAAGGCAGTTGCTACAGTAGATCAATATTTAAATCAGTTTTTAGAAGCTGATAAAGTTGTATTTGCGTTCCCATTATGGAACTTTACAGTACCAGCACCATTAATCACATATATTTCATACTTATCTCAAGCTGGAAAAACGTTTAAATATACAGCTAATGGTCCAGAAGGTTTAGTTGGTGGTAAGAAAGTAGTTGTATTAGGTGCGCGTGGTTCAGATTACTCTTCAGAACAAATGGCTCCTATGGAAATGGCAGTTAATTACGTAACAACTGTACTTGGATTCTGGGGAATTACAAATCCAGAGACTGTTGTAATTGAAGGGCACAATCAATATCCAGATCGCTCACAACAAATTGTTGAAGAAGGTTTAGAGAACGTTAAGAAAGTAGCAGCGAAATTTTAATTGATAGTAAAATAAAAAACCAACATGGATGACCATGTTGGTTTTTTAGTCTATTTCTATGTTAAAAAATGTATATTTATAAAATAAATGAAAAGTTTGAAAATAGTATTGCAAAATATTATATAGCAAACTATAATGAGTTCAAGAATAGTTGATAATTAAATTAAATATTCAGAAAATTCAATTAGTTAAAATTGGAAAATAAGATAATGAAATTTGGATGGGGGTTATATTATGGCGAATAAAGTACCGTTTTCGTTTATAGTAGTTATTGGATTAATGTTATTTGCACTATTTTTTGGAGCAGGAAATTTAATTTTCCCGGCAATGCTTGGTCAATCGGCAGGAGAAAATGTATGGATTGCAAACGCTGGATTTTTAGTAACAGGTGTTGGATTACCATTACTAGGTGTACTAGCATTTGGTTTTTCGGGTAAAGATGATTTACAGTCATTAGCAAATCGTGCTCACCCAGTGTTCGGGATTGTGTTTACAACAGTTTTATACTTGGCGATTGGCCCGTTATTTGCAATACCGAGAACAGGAAATGTTTCTTATGAAATTGGTCTTAAACCGTTTATGCCAGAGGGATTAGGTTCTACACCTTTAATTCTTTTCACAATTGTATTCTTTAGCATCACTTGTTTTTTTTCGCTAAATCCAGCGAAAATTGTCGATATTGTTGGAAAAATCTTAACGCCAATTAAGTTAACTTTCATCGGTATTTTAGTAATCGTTGCTTTTATACATCCGATTGGAGATATGCAAGCGCCAGTGGAAGCTTATACATCACATGCATTCTTTAAAGGATTCCAAGAAGGATACTTAACAATGGACACGCTTGCATCATTCGTATTCGGAATCATCATCATAAATGCAATTAAAGAAAAAGGTGCAAAAACGAAAACACAAATTATGGTCGTTTGTGCAAAAGCAACAATCATCGCAGCATCTATTTTAGCAATTATCTATACAGCACTTTCTTATATGGGTGCTTCAAGTGTTGCAAAGCTTGGACATTTAGAGAACGGCGGAGAAGTATTAGCGAAAGTTTCTAACTACTATTTTGGATCATATGGAGGAGTATTATTAGGGTTAATGATTACAGTAGCGTGTTTAACAACTAGTGTGGGACTTGTATCAGCATGTTCTTCATTCTTCCATAAGTTATTCCCAAATGTTCCTTACAAAGCAATTGCAATCACGCTATGTGTATTTAGTGCAATTGTTGCAAATGTAGGATTAACACAATTAATTGCAGTTTCTGTTCCAGTATTAACAGCAATTTATCCACTAGCAATCGTATTGATTTTCTTAACATTCTTCCATTCATTATTCAAAGGAAGAGCTGAAGTTTATCAAGTGAGCTTAATCGTAACATTTATTATCAGCTTATTCGATGGATTAAGTGCAGCTGGAGTTAACATTGAAGTAGTAAGCCAAGTGTTTACTAAATTCCTTCCGATGCAGGAAGTAGGATTAGGCTGGATCTTCCCAGCGATTATCGGTGGATTTATCGGATATGGCATTAGCATTTTAAAAGCAAAAAATCAAGTTCAACCAGCAGCAAATACGAATAAGAAAATAGGTTAAATAAAAAAGTTATAGAATTTATTTCTATAACTTTTTTTGTTACTATTAATAATGAGCAAAAATAAAGTAGTAGGGGAAATAAAATGAAAAAAACAATTGATCATATCGGCATCGCAGTTCGAGATATAGATAGTACGATACGTTTTTATGAAAAGGTGTTGTTAGGAACGTTAATAGATCGTTACGTAAGTGAGGCACCAGGTGTGGAAAGCGAAGTAGCTATTCTTGAAGTAGATGGTGATAGAATTGAACTACTTGCACCTACGAATAATACAACTTCTCCAATAGCGCGATTTATAAAACAAAAAGGTAAAGGTGTTCATCATGTTGCGTATCGTGTAGATGATTTAGATATAGCTTTAGAAGAATTAAAAGAACAAGGTATTCGAACGTTAGAGCATACACTTCGAATTAATAAACACGGTAGAAGATTAATTTATCTTAACCCAGCGGATACTGAAGGGACAATTATTGAGTATTGTGATTATCCGGAAGAAAAATAAAGTTTAATCTTAAGTAAAGGGGTTACATAATAATGTAACTCCTTTTTAGTATTCACTTAATGAAGAAATGAATTGTTATATCCATGATCCTGTCTATATTTCTAAAATAAAGCCAGTCATTAATGTAGACTTACAAAATTCAAAGCGAGTAACATCCTCTGACGTCAATCAATTATCTATAAAAGAAAAAATGAAAGAAAAGGTTGCAAAAATATTTGAGTATTATTTGTAAAAGTAAAGGAGTTAGGTGGAAGGTAAACTGTCCGTAAACGCCCGATTGGTGAAGGCAAATAATCAGTGGGGATAAATACCCCCCACTGATTAAAGTTTCACTTTATCATTTTTTAAATGTATGCTTTTCTTCCTAATTTTGAGGATATTAAGGGGATTGAGATAAACCTAATGTTTATGAGGATTTGAATGTAAAATAATGTTCGGAATGTAACTTTGGATTATTTGAAAAATACCATAAATTGTAGTGAATTAGTGTATCTCAATGATCCTACATAGAATGTATCTAAGCTGAACAAAAAAGAAACCATGCTAATTAGTTTAAAAGGGTTTCTTTTGTTTATAAAGGAGTAGTACCACAGATCCATCAAGCTAGTATTTTGGAGTGTCCCCAAAACGACAATTTTATTATTTTACAGCTATTTATGAGAATTTAGCTCGATTTTTTCCTTTTGAGGAACAACAAATTTCTTAACTTGATGGGCATACAGCGAACCCCACCAGATTTATAAATCTAACTAGGATAAGACCTCTGGAAAAAATCTGAAGATGACAGCTTTTTATTGATTATATTGAGGCTCATCTTGTAGAACCTCCTGAACACGTGGTTCTAAAGAATCAATAATTGTCTGCGCTTGTTGAGCAGCATTTTGATACAGTTGTTTTGCTTGCTGATTGTCAGTATCAAGAACAAATCCTTCTAAACATGCTTGAGCACTTTTTAATCCAGAAATAGTTTGCTTAAGCTTAGTAATTACTGTCATAATCAAGTTCCTCCTTAGTAATTATGAATTCACTATTTAGAATAGCTATTTTCTACTAGAAATATGATTTCTAAATCCTGGTTATCTTTATAGAAAGGGGATTGCCCCCATTAATTATTATGAACGGCTGGAATTTCTGTGATTTTTGATATTCTCAAGCAATGTAATGAAGCTTACATATTTTAAGTGCTAATTAAGATAATATAATATGTGTAATTTAGCATTAGAAGATTTAGGAAGCATTCATTTATGAAAGGGAGGAGACAAAATGACTATTTTCATATTAGGTAAAAAGGTTCCAAACTTTATACTTCCTGAAATAACTGGACAGGAATTTTCTTTAGAAACCCATCTTAAAGAATCTAAGGGTTGGAAATTAATTATTTTTTTTAGAGGAGCTTGGTGCCCAGTTTGTGTCCATGATCTGAAGGATCTTGAAGAAAGCAAAGGTTTCTTTGAAGGGAAAAATGTACATCTTATTACTGTGTCTACTGACAAGTTAGAAAATTTAAAGAATATGGCATTGGAGAACAACTTATCGTTCCCAATTTTATCAGATGAATCCCTGGTTGCTTTAAAAGCTTACGATGTTTTCTATCATGGTGATGATGCACCTTATGAAGATCACGGTACTCATGGAGAACCTGCGTACTTTCTTGTGGATGAAAATGGACAACTACTATATCAGCAGAGGCAAACTAGTCCATTTGGTCGTCCAACATCGACGGAGCTTAGAAAGATTGTTCAATATATAGGTAAAAATCTAAAGTCTAAATAAATCTATTTATAAGAAAAGAGTAAGCTGTATGCTTGCTCTTTTCTTATGGTTTTTTAATAGTCAGTTAATTTTTAAACTTAACTAACAATTAATTTGAATTCAATAGAGGATGGGAAATTGCCTAATTCTGATTTTTGTAACTCACATTACAGAATTGTTTTTTTCACTCTGTTACGATAACAATGAAAACAAAAAAGGAGTGATATACGTGCAATTTTCGGTTAATAAAACAATTAAAACTGGAATTATAGGTGGCATCATTGGTGGAATTATCTTTGGAATAATCATGCAAATGATGGGTAAGATAGCCATGATTGCAGGGATGATGGGAAGTAGCAGCTTACTTAGTGGCTGGATTATTCATATGATGATAAGTATTATTTTCGGCATTACATTCGGGTTGTTTACATTCGTTATTAAAAATCGTATTGTTCTCACAATTGTTTTTGGGGTTGGAATTTGGATAGTGGGTCCTCTTGTTATCATGCCTATAATGATGGGGATGGGAACAAACCTTTTAAATGCTTTTGCTCCTCAGCAATTAATAAGCTTAGGAACTCATTTATTTTTCTCTATAATAGTTGCAATTGCATTTAAAATCTGTTCAAAAAAACATCTTAAAAGGTAACTATTCAATATTTTGCAACGAAAATACACATGCTAGTTCTTATTACTGTGCTAATTTAAAATATAAATCATGTACTATAAGTACATGATTTATATTTTATTAGAGTTGATAAAAATTGGAGTATCTTATTAGATAGCTTATTGTTGAACGTGGGATTAATTAACGGACGACTAGCAATTATATATAAACGAAAATTTCGTTATAACTCGACTTATTTTTTGTATTAATTAATCATTTCTCAAAAATATGTATGTTTTTTCATTCATTTGGATTACTCCTATTTTTTTAACTCTTAAAATTTCACGTCCCTTTAAAATGACCGTTCCATCTACAAATACGGGGGCATTAACTTCTCCTAGTAAACCCCTTATTTCTAATGCAGCGTTTAGATCATTAAATAGTTTTTTTCAATAAAATAAATATTACTTTGAATTAGATGTTGTTTTGCTTTAAAACAGCTTAAGCACCCATCCATTGTATATAAAACTGGTTCCACAAAACCACCTCCTACATGGTACTATACTAATTAATTACTTTTATGCAGTAATTTAGATTACAGTAAAAATCACAAAGAACGGTATAATGAAAACAAAAATAGTGAAAGGAATGATTTCAAGTGGATAAATTATTACTTCTTTCACAAATTAGTCTATTGGAAGAATTACCAATGGACGATCTTAAGGCCGTTGAAGAATTAAGTGAGATGAAACCTGTTAAAAAAGGAACGATTATATTATCTCCAGATAAGCCAATTGAAGCATTATTTTTTTTAAAGAAAGGTCAAGTACGCTTATTTCGTATGAATCATCATGGAAAACAGTTTACTGTTGATATTTTAACAAGTGGTAATATTTTTGGAGAAACATCTACCCTATCTTTAACAGATGACCAGGTTTATGCTGAAGCAATGACAGATACTTATTTATGTATGATTGAAAGGAAAGATTTTGAGGGATTTATTGAAAGGAACCCAAAAATTGCATTGAAATTTATAAATATACTTTCCAACCGTTTAAAAGAAGTTTATAGCTTAAGCGAGAAAATTGCTCTTAGTGATGTTAAATACCGTCTAATATACTTATTATTGAAGTTAAGTGAAAAAACTGGAAGAAGAATAAACGAATGGCAAACCATCAATATGAAATTGACACATGCTGATATTGCAAACATGATTGGTTCCACAAGAGAAACAACCAGTGCTATTCTGAGTCAGCTTAAAAAAGATGGTTTGATTAAAAAAGATTTAAACTGGTCTATTAATGCTGAAAAAATCGAGCAACTATTAGAAAAAATTTAAGCAACCTCATCAAAAGTCCGCTACAGGTGGGATTTTTAATTAGATAAACCTCTTAATATCATTTTTGTTACAATATGGGATAGCACTACATCGTCATCAAGCTAATATTTTGAAGAACCACTAAAATAAAAAATTTATTTCTCGACAGTTATATATGAGAATTAAGCTCATTTTTTCGTTTTGGGGTGAATTTGTTTTCCTAAGTTGATGGGCATGTGGCGATATCCCCCAATGAACAATATAACTAAAAGTGGTAAAATAATATTTGGATGGGAGTCCAATACATATTATTAAAATTAAGATGGTTCAAGTCGTAGGAAGGCACCTTAGGTGTCTTTTCTTTTTATTTATGTATTTGTGTAAAGTGACAAATAAGTTATACATTTTATAAGAAAATCATATCTTATATAAAGATGTAAAATGAGCTGATTATGCTTCTCTTTCACAGCAATATGTTAAAGGGGAGACTAATTTGTAGCCAACTATATATTTTTAGGCAATACATATCATATAAATAGTTAATTTCATGTATTGGAGTGTGGCTATTTGTGACGATTTCATATAGTGCAGAAAATTTTAACGTATTATTTGTAAAATCTAGTGTTACTGTATATTTTCCAGTGCTAGAGGAGTCTATATTTAATAGTTTGAAAAAGGCAGTTGGTAATGTAACGATGGTAACATACGAAAACATGGTGAAAACAGCTTTGAAGATAAAACCAGCTCTTATCATTGTCTTTCACGGTTTTGAAGAAGGGATAAGTAAAGGGATTCTAGAATTAAAACAATATAACTTTAAGACTGCACTTTGGCTTACAGATGATCCTTACTTTACAGATGTGACGAAAAACTTAGTGCTTGATTATGATTATGTTTTTACACAAGATACAGGGTGTATTGATTTTTATAAAGATTTAGGCTGTGATAATGTGTATTACTTGCCTTTAGCGGCAGAACCTCCTATATATACGCCGATACTTACGGAAGAGGAATACTTATTTGATATCAGTTTCATAGGCACAGCTTTTGATAATCGGCTTGAGTTTATTGATTCAATTGCAGAGTACTTAGCGACTAAAAATACTCTCATTATAGGATGTAATTGGGATAGACTAAAAAGTTATGAGTTATTGAAGGATAAAATTAAACTTTTACCATTTTTAGTTTATAAAAATAGTATGGAATATTACAAAAAAAGTAAAATTAACATGAATATACATCGATCGATAGAGGATGTAACGTTTAATATAAATAGAGTAAAAATAAATGCTTGTTCCATTAATAATCGTACATTCGAAATAGCTAGTACAGGTGCTTTTCAAATGACGGATATTCGTTCGGACTTGGAAAAGTGCTATATTCCAGGGATACAAATTGAGACATTTACTTCATCGGTTGATTTTATAGAGAAAGCAGAAAGATATTTAGCAAATCCAGCACAAAGAAAGAAAATTGCGATGGAAGGATTTAGAAGAACCCTAATTGAACATACATATGATAAAAGGGTAAAAGATTTATTGGAAATAATTAGCGTTAATCCTAAAAAAGAAAATGAAATTTAAAAAGAGTGAAAGGTTATGTTGAAGCATACCAAATAAAAAACACAAGGTATTCAAACGTTAGAGCACACATTTCGAATGAATAAACAAGGTAGAAGATTAATTGATTTTAACCTAGTGCATATAGAGAAAATGATTATTGTGGAAAAGGTATTACGTAATAACGTCGTAATACTTTTTTTTATTTATCCCGCTATTACTGCCCGTAAAAGCCGATTGGTGAGGATGATTAAAGTTTCACTTTATGTATTTCACATTTTCTTCACAAATGATTCACGATAACTTTTCTATTTCGAAAACTTACGTAAATATATTTTATGATATAATAACAATCGACTTTAAAAATGTAAGTTGTATCCATGAAGGTAGTTACTATTGTATTAGAAGTTTAAAGGTGAGAGAGAAATAAAGAGTTATATTGTATAGAAGTTTATATTTAATCAGGTTAATATTTCGCCTGAGACTCAGACTTGGGAAGTTAAAGTAATGAAAATAGAGTGATAAGGAAGAAAGAAGTGAAATGATTGTGAAAGTAATGAGAAGGTTAGGGGCATGGCTATTACTTGCGTGCGTGCTTATTATATTCATGCCAAAAAGCGCATCTGCTCATGCATACGTTGTGAAATCAAACCCTACAGAAAATGAAACGTTGAAGAAAGCACCACCTGTTGTGAAAATTGAATTCGATGAGGACGTACAAATTTCAAGTTTTAATACATTGTACGTGAGAGATACATCAGGTAAAAGGGTCGATTTAAAAGATGCTCATATTGATAAAAAAAATAAAAAGTTATTAGAAGCCGGATTAAAAGAGAATCTCAAAAACGGTCTCTACTCTATTCAATGGAAAGTGATTTCAGCTGATGGACATCCCATTCAAGGAGTTATTCCGTTCCGTATTGGATTAGCGGAAGTAGGAGCGGACGATGTACAAGTAGAAGAGATGGGGTATGCCCCGCAAATTGATATGATTATGGAACGTGGAATTTTATATACGAGTTTCTCGCTATTTATAGGAGTACTATTCTTTAATCTTATTATGTATAAAGGGAATGCAGCCTCGGTTCAATCAAGGAGTAAGAACATAATATGGATTTCCTTATTCGGGATATTTATTAGCTTGTTATTCAACCTACCACTGCAAGCGAAAATAAATGCTGATGTTTCATGGCTAGAAGCATTCGATCCTTTACTATTAAAAGAAACATTGCAGCTTTCTGTTTTTGGTTATGTATGGATCACTCAAATAGCACTCATTAGTACGCTTATAATTGTTACGTATTTTGCTGTGAAGCGTGAGAAGTTTTCGTCGTTTAAAGTATGGAGCATTCCAATATTATTGTTTATTGGGTTACTTGTTATGAAAGCATTTAATAGTCACGCATTTGGTTTAAAGTTTAAAGAGATTGCTGTTGTAATGGACTTTCTACATTTATTCGCAGCTTCATTATGGATTGGCGGTCTATCATCCATTGTACTTCTTTTACGAAAAGAGGATGATAAGTGGAGTATGTATTGGGATATGATTAAGCGTTTTTCACCGTGGGCAACAGGTGCTGTCATCGTGATTTTAATAACAGGTCTTTTTAACAGTACATTCTTTATACCAACAATCCACTCGTTATTTGATACGAAGTATGGATTGGCCTTAGTAGTGAAGATACTTTTATTCATTTTCATGGGGATATTGGGAATTGTTCATTATGTGAAAGGGAAAATGAGAGCGGAGAAAGGATTAGGCGCTACAGTGAAAGGAGAGTTTATCATTGGAATTATCGTTTTCGTAATCGTAGCATTTATGACTAACGTACAAACACCACCGATGCCTCCTACTGGACCTTTTACAGAGAGTAAGCAATTAGATAATGGATATGAACTTATGCTAAATGTAAGTCCTAATAAAGTAGGACAAAATACATTCCATATTACTTTAAAGGATGAGAACGGACAACCTGTTACTAATATGGAGCAAATTATTTTAACTACGCAATCATTAGATATGAATATGGGCAAAGGTTCATTTAAAGTTTCAGCCGTTTCACCAGGAGAGTATGAAGCGGAAGGGATGTATATTAACATGACAGGAAACTGGAATATACAAGTGCACGGATTAACAAAATCTCTTGATAGCTTTGATACAGATTATAAATTTATTGTAGGTGGCAGATAAAGAGCCGTTTTAGATGAAAAGGAGTAAATAGAAAATGAAACGTATAAAAAAATTAGGAACAACAATGCTCGCAACAATAATTGCAATGGGGATTTTTTCGTTACCGGTTAGTGCTCATGTGACGGTACAACCAGCAACTTCTGATGTAAACTCTTGGGAGACGTATACGATAAAGGTGCCAGTTGAAAAGAATATAGCAACGACAAAGGTTACACTGAAAATCCCGTCTGGAGTGGAATTCCAACAATATGAACCAGTGCCAGGATGGAAAGTGCAAGTGCAAAAAGATACAGCTGGAAAAGTTAAAACTGTAATATGGGAAGCGACAGGAGAAGGGATTTTACCTGGCCAATTCCAGCGATTCACTTTCGTCGCTAAAAATCCAGATAAAGAACAAAAAATAGCTTGGGATGCATATCAACAATATAAAGACGGAGAAATTGTTGAATGGACAGGCGATAAAAAAGCTGAAAAACCGCATTCACTTACTACAATTGCAAAAGGTACTTCATTAACAGGAGAACATGGTGAAGTGTCTAGTGTAGAAAAGAATGAAGGCACTAGTAATATGCAAGTAATAGCGATTGTTTTATCTATTTTGGCGATTGTATCGTCGGTAGGTACGTGTGTTTTTGTCGTACGTCGTAAAAGATAAGTAAGGTTGAAAGGTCTCATCGTAAATAATGAGACCTTTTTTATTAGGTTTATGGATTAGTAAGAATGAGTATAGTGGCATTATTACAGCCATTATATAATGAAATTCATTAATGTGTGCAATTTAATTGACGATTATTAATTCTTCCGGCAGGATACCATGTTCGAGCCAATTTTCAATTAAATTATTAAATAGAATGGGATTTGCTAAAGAGATCCCATGACCAATTTCAGGAACGATAATACCTGTGCAGTTCGTATTATTTGCAAGGATTTCAGTCATTGAGTCTTTCATAATTCTTTTTTCTTTATCTCCAACAGTTACTAATATATTAGTATTAGCATCTTTGAAACCTTTTGGTATTGTAAACGACATATTTTCTTGTAATATCCTTACAAATGTATTTTTATTTATTTGACAACTGTCATGATAATAGTTATCAAATTGTGTTTCATCTATATACATTGATTTTGCTTGTATTTTGGAAAATGTCTTACTCTTTACTAGATAGTAGGTTAAGCTAAGAGAGCTTATTAATGTTTTAGCGAAAGGAATTGGTTTAACTAATGCGCTATTTATCATAGCATATTGAATTAAGTTTGGTCTCATGCTGAGCATAGCAATTAATACTTGAGCGCCTAATGAAAACCTAATTACTATAACAGTTTTGCCTTGTCCTTTTTCTTCAATTAGTTCTATGATTTTTTCAGCACTAAAGTTTATTGAGAAATGCTCTTTACTTCTGTTTTTTCCTTGCTCAGGTAAATCAGGAACAAGGCAGTGAAAATTAGTGAAATGTTTAATTTGTTTGTCCCACATCCATCCACCGACTCCGCCCCCATGAATAAAAACCATAAGTGGGGAGCTTAAATCTCCAAATTCTTTATACTTTAAAGCCATATAAATGCCCCCTTATGATTAGAATTGTTAGTTCATCCATGTGAAGTAGAGGTAATATTCTTACTACTTAAATATCATCATACAATAAAAAAGAGCCTACAAACAGTAGGCTCTTTTCCATATTTATTTCACTTCAACCCGCTGCCCTACAGCAAGTGTTTTCGGCTTTATATTTACAAAACAAATACTCACAACAATAAATAATAGTCCGATGAATAAACTAATTGTAATGGCCTCATGTAAGAAAATTGAACTTACAATAATCGCAATTAGAGGAATAAGGAATGTATAAGCGCCAACTTTACTTGCTTCACCAGCTCCAACAAGTGTGAAGTAAGCAAGCCACCCCATTGCAATAACAAAGAATGAAATAAAGAGAAGTACGCTAACAAATGGTATGCTCCAAGCGATACTAGACCAGCTTTCAAACTCTGATCCAAATCCAATTAAGCAAAATCCACCAATAATAAGCTGCAGTGTTACCATCCAAATAGCATTCACGCGGTGTCCAGTTTTCTTAATAAATACAGTGCCGAGTGCCCAGCCAATAGCACATCCTAATGCGAGTAGGGTTCCGATAATAGAAATATGCCCAGTTAAACTACTAGAGCTAATAACACCTACGCCAATAAATCCAAGAACAAGCCCGAAAATTTTTAAACCGTACATTGATTCTTCAAGCCATATCCATGAGAAAATACCAAGTAAAACGGGTTGTAGAAATACGATAGCGGAAAATAGACCAGCAGGCATATATTGAAGACCAACAGTTTGTAACCCGTAAAATATAATAATGTTAAGTAAAGAAGAAATAACGTATAAATGCCAAGTTTCTTTTAAATGTAATTCTTTATATTTTGGTAGAGCGAAAAGTAATAAAATGAATCCTCCAATTAAAGTTCGAATGCCTGCAAATAAAACGGGTGGTGTATAATGCAGGGCAAACTTAGATAAAGGCCAATTGATTCCCCACATAAAAACGAGAAAGGTAAGGATTACGGCCGTCTTAGTTCGAGAAAGCTGTGTCACTGTAAGACCTCCTTGTTGTTATTCATTTCACTATGATATGATATCGACTGTAATAAATAAAATGAATCTTTTTTATGAGGAGTATAAGTGATTAGTTATGACCATTACACAACTTCAAGTATTAATAAAAACTGTTGAGTTAGGTAGTTTTACGAAGGCTGCCAGGGTGTTAAATATGACGCAGCCAGCTGTAAGTCATGCGATTTCAAGTATTGAGTCAGAGTTAGGAGTTACAATTCTTATACGAGATAAACGAAAAGGGCTACTCGTTACGGATGTAGGAAACAGAATTCTTGTACATATTAGAGAAATTTTAAACAGTGTAGAGAAGATTGAACAAGAAGTTGCAATGGAGAAAGGGCACGAAGTTGGGACGATTCGAATTGGGAGTTTTCCGAGTGCTTCTGCACATTTCTTACCGAAAATGATAAACCATTTTAAGGAGAAGTATCCGAACTTAGAAGTCGTTCTTTGTGAAGGAACGATTAAAGAAGTTGAAGATTGGTTAGTCTCGAGGGTTGTTGATATAGGGATTGTTATTTTACCTAATAAAGAGATGGAGATTGTTCCATTAACGAAGGGGAAAATGGTTGTTATTTTAAGAGAGGATCATCCTCTTTGCAAGAAGGACGCTATTACAATTCGTGATTTGGAGAATGAACCGATCATATTATGTAAGGGCGGATACGAACCACCCATTATCGATATGTTTAAACAAGCAAACGTACCACTTCGAGCTGAGTATGTAATTTCGACAGTTACGACAGCTTTAAATATGATTCAAGAAGGGTTAGGCATTGCAATATTAGCTGAATTATCTTTAACGAATTTACCAAAAAATGTGCAAACGAGAGAATTAGAACCGCAAGTATGGAGAGAAATTGCTTTAGCTGTACCTTCATTAAAGGATTCTTCAATCGCTGTGCAGCTATTTATTGAAGAATTTCAAGCGCTATTTGCAGAATGAAAAGAGGTGTCTCATATATTATAATGGGACACTTTTTAATTTACTTATAAAAAATCTGTGAAAAGGATTGACTTATTTTTTAGTTGTAACTATAATGATTACAACGAGGTGGTGATTACGATGAAAATTAGTAGCCGCTTTTCCATAGCTGTTCATATTTTATCTATTTTGAAAAACAATCCATCTTCACTTTGTACTTCAGACTATATGGCTGAAAGTGTCAATACAAATCCAGTAGTCATTCGTAAAATCATGTCGTACTTGAAACAAGCTGGCTTTGTTTACGTAAATCGTGGGCCGGGTGGCGCAGGGTTACTAAAGGATTTACATGAAATTACATTGTTAGATGTGTATCATGCAGTGAATGTAGTGGAAGAGGATAAATTATTTCACATTCACGAGCAACCAAATCCAGATTGTCCAATTGGAGCAAATATTCAAGCGGTATTAGAAGTTATATTAATACAAGCGCAATCTACGATGGAAGAAGTTTTGAGAAATATTACGATGGGGCAGCTGTTTGAAACTTTGCAAGAAAAAATGAATGCTTAAATCATATTTATATTTTTTTAACATTAATGTAACTTATACGGTTACAACTATAAAGGTAAGGTGTAAAAGTTATGACTGTAAAAATGAAAGTATACTCAGATTTTATATGTCCATTTTGTTTTTTAGCAAAAGGTCCATTAGATGAAGTAGCGAAAGAAAAAGATGTAGAAATTGAATGGATGCCATTTGAATTACGTCCAAGTCCATATTCAAAAATTGATCCATGGAATGAACCAGAAAAATTAGGTTCATGGGACGCTTTCATTCTTCCAACTGCGAAGAAGTTAGGAATTGATATGCGCTTGCCACGTGTTTCACCACATCCATATACACATTTAGCTTTCGAAGGATGTCAATTTGCGAAAGAACGTGGACTAGGTAATGAGTATCATCACCGCGTATTCACAGCATTTTTCCAAGAAGAGCAAAACATTGAAGATATTGATGTGTTAACAAAGTTAGCGGCAGAAGTAGGACTTCCTGAAGCCGAATTTAAAGATGCTTTAGTAACTCGTAAATATAAAGAAAAGCATCAAGAAGCAATTCAGCACGCATATGATGAAGCGAATATTATGGCTGTTCCAACTGTCATGATTGGAGATGAAGTCATTCAAGGTCTTGCTAGTAAAGAAACACTACAAAGAGTCATTGATAAAGAAATTGAAAAAGAAAAAACAAATTCATTTGAAGGTATGCAATGTAATACAGATGGATACTGCTAATTCGCTTGTTATGAAATAACAAAATAAATTAAAAAACAAATATTTGGAGGAATTAAAATGTCAGCAACTACAACAAACTTAAAAGAAGCAATCCTGAACCGTCGTTCTATTCGTAAAGTAACAAAAAACGATGCAATTACGAAAGAAAGAATTGAAGAAGTTTTAAAAACAGCTTTACACGCACCAACATCTTTCAATATGCAAAGTGGCCGTATGGTCGTATTAATGGATGGAGAGCATGAAAAGTTTTGGGATATTGTTAAAGAAACACTAAGAGCCCGCGTACCAGCAGAAAACTTTGAAGCGACTGTAGAAAGACTAAAAGGCTTCCATGCAGGTGTAGGGACTGTACTATTCTTTGAAGATCAAGCAACTGTAGAAAAAATGCAAGAAAATGCACCATTATATAAAGAGCAGTTCCCATTCTGGTCTCATCAAGGAAATGCAATGTTACAACATACTGTATGGATGTTATTATCGGCTGAAGGAATTGGTGCATCATTACAACATTACAATCCAATCGTAGATGCTGAAGTGAAAGAAACTTGGAGCATTCCAGCAGAGTGGAGCTTAGTAGGACAAATGCCATTTGGTGAACCAAACGAACAACCAGCAGAAAGAACGTTCTTGCCTACTGAAGATGTAGTGAAATTTTATTAAGAAATACAATATGTAACGAGAAGGAAGCTGTGCTTAAAAACAGCTTCCTTTTTTGTAGTGGTGTTAATTTATGCGTATTTAGGGAAGAAATATAAGAAATAATCCGTTGAGAAGGGAATTAGGAAAATGAATGATGAGAAAAAATATACAGTGGTAGGTACTGATGTTGAGGAAGTAAAGCGTTTAAATAAAAATTCAGGGTTAACGTATAATCAAGTGAAAGAAATGTTAGCAAAGCAAATGCAAAAAAAGAAGTAATTAGATTGAAATCTTTCATTTTTTCATTTAGCATTTTGATTGGAGAGAGTTAAGTAAAAGGTAACTCTCTTTTTCGTATAGCTAAGCATCTTATAGAGCGGAGGAAGCAACATGAAGAAATGGGTGAAGGTAACGCTGTCTATCGCTGGAGGTATAGTCTTAGTAGCATGTGCCGGAGGATATTACTTGTATAAAAATTATTTTCCAAAGGAACCTGAGCGTATCGTATATGATAAAGATAGAGTGCTAAAACCGATACATAACCAGTTGAAAGGAATTAACATAGAAAATGTAAAGATAAAAGAAAAAGAAGTTGTAAATGCAACTGTAGATGAGCTTCAAAAAATGATTGATGATGGAAAATTATCATATGAAGAATTAACGAGTATTTATCTTTTTAGAATACGAGAACATGATCAAAATGGAATATCATTAAATGCTGTTACAGAGATAAATCCTAATGCGATGGAAGAAGCAAGAAAGTTAGATAAAGCGAGGACTTTCAATAAGAAATCGAATTCATACGGCATGCCAGTCATCGTAAAAGATAATGTACAAACGGAAAAGGTGATGCCGACAAGTGCGGGAACTTATGTGTTAAAAGATTGGATTGCAGATGAAGATGCGACGATTGTGAAGAAGCTGAAAGAAGAAGGTGCTTTTGTTTTAGGAAAAGCGAATATGTCTGAGTGGGCAAATTATTTATCCTTTACAATGCCTAGCGGATATAGCGGGAAAAAAGGACAAAATTTGAATCCATATGGCCCAATTACGTTTGATACATCGGGTTCTAGTTCTGGATCTGCTACAGTAGTTGCTGCAGATTTTGCCCCACTTGCAATCGGAACGGAAACGACTGGATCGATTGTAGCACCAGCGACGCAGCAATCAGTAGTTGGATTGCGTCCATCACTAGGTATGGTGAGTAGGTCAGGCATTATTCCGTTAGCTGAAACGCTTGATACAGCAGGACCGATGGCAAGAACAGTAAGGGATGCGGCGACGTTATTTAACGTGATGGTAAGTTATGATGAAAAAGATGCTATGACAGAAAAAATGAAAGATAAAGAAAGAATTGATTATACGAAGGATTTATCAATAGACGGATTAAAAGGGAAAAAGATAGGGCTTCTTTTTTCTGTAGACCAAGAAGATGAAAATAGAAAAGAAGTAGCAAAAAAGATTAGAAAAGACCTTCAGAACGCAGGTGCGATATTGACTGATAATATTCAGTTAAACGATGGGGGTGTAGATAATCTGCAAACATTAGAATATGAGTTCAAACATAATGTGAACGATTATCTTTCACAGCACAAAAATGTACCAGTAAAATCTTTAGAAGAGATTATAGCGTTTAATAAAAAGGATAGTAATAGACGAATAAAATATGGACAAACATTAATTGAGGGGTCTGAAAAATCTGCTATAACGAAAGATGAGTTTGAAAAAGTAGTGCAAACGAGTCAAGAAAATGCAAGAAAAGAGCTGGATAGATATTTAGTAGAAAAAAGTTTGGATGCTTTAGTTATGATTAACAACGATGAGGTTCTTCTATCAGCTGTAGCTGGCTATCCAGAATTAGCAGTGCCAGCAGGATATGATAAAAATGGAGAGCCAGTAGGTGCAGTATTTGTTGGGAAGCAATTCGGAGAGAAGGAACTGTTTAATATTGGATATGCGTATGAACAGCAGTCTAAAAATAGAAAACCACCTAAACTGTAAAAGGTTAAAGGAAAAAAAGAGCTCAACTGAAGTAAGTAGGTGGGCTAATATAAATAGAATCTAACAATATAAAAAGAAAAAAAGGATTCTTCCTAATTAGTAAGAAAGATTGTCTATAGAAGTTCATAAAATGTAATATATTCAATTTCCATCCATTGAAGGGGGAGGTTAAATCTTAATGAATGAAGTGAAAAATTTCTTTCGAAGTAGAGGGTTTCAACGGTTTCTCGTTTTAATAATATTAGCGCTTGTATTATATGGATTAAAAAGTATGATTAACTTAATATTAATTACGTTTATACTGACATTTTTAATGGATCGATTTCAACGTTTTATTTCAAAGAAATTGAAAGTGAACCGGAAAATTGTTATTGCCTGTTTGTATATCATATTAGTTTCCTTTATTGGCACGACATTGTATAAATATTTACCTGTGTTAACGATACAAATTTCGCAATTGATTTATCAATTTAAATTGTTTTTTCAAAACCCGCCTGATAATGAAATCATTAAATATGCACTTTCGACAATTAACGGAATGGAAGTATCAAAGTATATAGAACAAGGTGTAGATGTCATCTATCAATCGATAGCAAATATAGGGAAGGTAAGTTTACAAATATTATTGTCTCTCATATTAAGCCTATTTTTCTTATTAGAAAAAGAGCGTATTATTATATTTACTTCTAAATTTAAAGAGAGTAAGCTAAAGATTTTTTATGAGGAAATCGCATATTTTGGCGAAAGGTTTGCAAGATCGTTTGGTAAAGTAATTGAAGCGCAGTTTTTAATTGCAGTTGTAAATTGTATTCTAACTGTCATTGTATTAATCGTTTTAGGGTTTCCACAGCTTCTCGTATTAGCTGTCATGATTTTCTTACTAGGATTAATTCCTGTTGCCGGGGTAATCATTTCCTTGTTTCCACTTTGTATTATTGCTTATAACGTAGGCGGAGTTATGTACGTTGTATACATACTTGTGTTCATTATAGTAATTCATGCTCTTGAAAGTTATTTCTTAAATCCGAAGTTTATGTCTGCGAAAACGAATTTACCAATCTTTTATACATTTATGATTCTCATCTTTTCAGAACATTTCCTTGGAATATGGGGGCTTATTATCGGGATACCAATCTTCATTTTTTTATTAGATGTACTTGATGTAAATAATGAGGAATCGATAAAAAAATAGAAAATAAACAAAAAAGCAATCCATAATAAATTGGATTGCTTTTTACTATACATATTAAAGAACTGGAGCCATAGTTTCTTTCAATACTTGAACAGAGTGATCGAATTTTAATTCTTCTTCTTCGCTTAATTCCACTTCTAAAATTTCGCGAACGCCGCCGCGATTTAAAACAGCAGGTACACCGATATAAACATCTTTTTGACCGTATTGACCTTCTAAATATGCCGAAACAGTTAATACACTATTTTCATCGTTTAAAATCGCCTTAGTAACACGTAGAAGTGACATACCAATACCATAATAAGTCGCACCTTTTCGCTCAATAATATGGTAAGCTGCATCACGAACGTTTATGAAAATTTTGTCTAAATCTTCTTGATTATACGTGTTGTCTTTTTCAAGCAGTGTCTGTAGTTTTTGAATACCAACTGATACGTGGCTCCACACTGGAAGCTCAGTATCGCCATGTTCTCCGATAATATAGGCGTGAATGTTGTGTGGACCAATATCGAAGTACTCACCTAACATATAGCGGAAACGAGCAGAATCAAGCGTTGTACCAGAACCAATTACGCGCTCTTTCGGTAAACCAGATTCTTTCCAAGTCACGTAAGTTAAAATATCTACAGGGTTAGTTGCGATTAAGAAGATACCATCGAAGCCGCTATCCATAATACTACGAACGATTTGTTTAAAGATTTTTGCGTTTTTCTCAACTAAATCTAAACGTGTTTCACCTGGTTTTTGTGGTAATCCAGCCGTAATGACTACAAGGTCAGCATCTTTACAATCTTCGTAGCTACCTTTCCATACTCTAGTTGGAGCTGGTGCAAATGGAACAGCATGACTTAAATCCATTGCTTCTCCTTCAGCTTTTGCTTCGTTTACATCAACTAAAACGAACTCTTCAGCTACAGCTTGGTTAATCATGCAGTAAGCATAACTACATCCAACTGCTCCTGTTCCTACTAATACAACACGGTTAATCCCTTTTTTCATTTCAAAATTCCTCGCAATTTCATTGATTTTATTATGTAAGATAATACGTCTTACTTCTATAGAGTCATATCTAGTTTATTACATTTTATAAAAGATATTCAAGTAATTGAAAATGTATCCGTGCAATTCTTTGCATGAAACATAGGAATCAAGTTAACCGAATATAATGCAATAAAATCCTTTATTGAAGGGGAAAAGGACATGATGCAGCCATTAACGATGGAAAGAATGATTCATATTATTAATATGGGGCTCGTTAAAACGAAGAATCCAAAGCAGATTATTATTGCTGGTGCGGGGATTTCAGGCTTAGTTGCAGCATCGTTATTAAAAGAAGCGGGGCATAAAATAACAATTTTAGAAGCGAATAACCGAATAGGTGGAAGAATATATACGATTCGTGAACCATTTAGTGAAGGTTTATATTTTAATGCAGGGCCAATGAGAATTCCTGAAACGCACGAGTTAACTTTAGCTTACGTTCGTAAATTTAAATTGGAGTTAAATCTTTTTATAAATAAAACCGATTCAGATATAATTTATACGAATAATATTAAAACGAGATTGAGTGTATTTGAAAAGAATTCAAGTATACTTGGATATCCAATTTTAGAGAACGAAAAAGGAAAAACGGCAGAAGAGTTAATGTTAGAGGTATTAGAACCGATTCTAAATTATATTAAGAAAGACCCTAATAAGAATTGGAGTATTGTTGAGAAAAAGTATAAAGCATATTCGCTTGGTTCATTTTTAATTGAGTATTTTTCAGATGGTGCAATAGATATGATCGGGGTACTGCTTGATATGGAAGCTTATATGGGAATGTCTTTAATTGAAGTGTTGCGGGAGATGATTTTTTTCACTTCAACTACGAAGTATTATGAGATAACAGGCGGAATGGATGCATTACCAAATTCATTTTTACCAGGGTTAAAAGATAATCTTTTTATGTCGTATAAAGTAGAAAAAATTATACAGGAAGATAATAAAGTAATGATGCAAGTAATACATGAACAAGCATTAAATTCATTTATTGTAACAGGTGACATTGCTATTGTCACAATTCCATTTTCAGCGTTACGATTCGTAGAAGTTCGGCCGTATCATTTATTTTCTTATTTTAAAAGACGAGCAATTCGTGAATTAAACTATATAGCTTCGACTAAAATTGCGATAGAGTTTAAAGGTAGATTTTGGGAGAGAGTGAGACAGTGTGGCGGCAAATCTATTACAGATTTGCCGATTCGATTTACATATTATCCGAGCTATGGCATTCATACGCCAGGACCAGCTATCGTTATAGCGAGTTATACGTGGGCAGATGAGGCGTTAACATGGGATAGCCTTCCGCAAAGAGATCGTATTCGTTATGCATTAAAAAATTTAGCGGAAATATACGGTGACGTCGTCTATAGTGAGTTTGTTACTGGAACATCTTTTAGTTGGAGTAAAAATCCTTATTCTTGCGGAGCATTTACAGCTTTCGAACCGGGTCAAGAACTCGAGTTATTTCCGTATATTACACCACCATCTGGAAAGGTACATTTTGCTGGAGAGCATACGACATTAACACATGGATGGATGCAAGGAGCAATAGAGTCTGGAATTCGAGTTGCTTATGAAGTAAACGAACAGTGAAGATATATTTACAAATCACTACTCTTTTAATAAAATAATAAATATAAATCGTAATTATTACGCTTTGAATACGCTTGAAATAAAGAAATGGATGGTCGATTACATGAATAAAGTAGAAATTCATATATTAGGTGGCTTTTTAGGTAGCGGAAAATCAACGTTATTACAAAATTTGTTGTTAGCGGAGAAAAAGAAGAATAGAAAAGTTGCAGTACTAATGAATGAAATTGGTGAATACTCGGTAGATACCGATATTATTGGAAAAGAGAATGTTTTAAGGGAACTTCTGAAAGGATGTATTTGTTGTACGTTAAAAGAAGAGCTTGAAATACAGTTACATTCGTTATACCAGCAAGAAAGACCAGATGTCATTTATATAGAAACGACAGGTGTTGCGCATCCAATTGAAGTACTAGATGCATGTGTATCACCAATTTTAGCACCGTTCTTAGAAGTGAAATCAATAGTAGTCGTTTTAGATGCAGTAAGGTGGTTAAATCGAAGTATATTAAGTGCAAATGTGCAACAGCTACTGCATGAGCAAATGAAATTTGGTAGCCATATTTTAATTAATAAATCAGATTTACTAACAGATGCGGATAAGAAGAAAGTAATTGAAGACGTGAAAGCAATAAATAATCATGCAAAATTGTTTGAAACAAAATATTGTAATATATCTTTAGAAGATATAGAAGAAGCTGAATTTATGAATGATGGGGAACATGAGACACTACATGTCAAACAGCATTTACATATACAAACGATGACATATCAATTTACGAAATCGATTGATCAAGACAATTTATATGAATGGCTTTCAAATTTACCAGATAGTATTTATCGTGTAAAAGGATTTGTGAAATTCCATGGAGATAAATACCCGCACCTATTCCAATATTCATTTGGGGTACCAACTTTACTGGAACAAGACTTCGGTTTCCCGACGAACTTAGTAGTAATAGGGGAAGGGCTAGATAAGAAACAATTGGCTGAAGGATTAGAGAAAGTAGAAAATAATTCTAATTAAGATGAAAGGCCTAACTTATTTTTAAGTTAGGCCTTTTGTATGTAGAAAAACACTTGCAGATTTTGTCTAACAATAATAATTGTAAAATTCAGAAATTTATTTATAATCAAATCTAAGAGGTGATTCAGGTGTCAGAAAAAATAATAATGGATGTAAAAAATCTAACAACAAAAGGGCTAGAAACGAGAGAGAAATTATTGTGTGCTGCAGAAGAAGTGTTTGGTAGTAAAGGATATTACGAGGCTTCTATCGTGAATATTACACAAGAAGCAAAGGTAGCACACGGAACTTTTTATAATTACTTTCCATCTAAAAAAGATATATTTGATGAATTGATTCGCAGATTGAACCGTGAGTTACGCTTAATTATTAAAGAAGAAATGAAGGGGATATCAAGTTATGAAGAGGCACAAAGAAGAGGTTTTCAAGCCTTTTTTCGATGGGTGAAAGATCGTCCTAATCTATATAATATTGTACAACAGGCAGTAGTTGTTGATGATAACTTATATAGATGGTACTATGCAAAGCTCGCAAATGGATTTTTAAAAAGTTTATCGGCTGGTATGGAAGCGGGAGAGTTTAAACAACTTGATAAAGAAACAATTGCGTATTGTCTTATGTCAATTGGGCAATTTCTAGGAATGCGATGGGGTTATTGGGAAGAGAAAGATGTTCCGGAAGATGTGTTTGAAGCAGCGATGTCATTAATATTTGAAGGATTGAGAAAGAGATAAGGGAGTGGGGGAAATATGCAGGGCATTGCTTATTGGATTGAAAAACGGTCCTATTTACATCCAGATCGCATTGCCATTATTACAGAAGAGGAGGAAATGACATATAAACATTTACATGAGTATGTAAGTAAAGTAGCAGCCTATCTAATTTGCGACTTGAATGTGCAAAAAGGAGAAAGGATAGCCATTTTATCACAAAATAGCTTGGAATATATTGTACTTTTGTTTGCTATAGCAAAAGTAGAATGTATTGCTGTTCCACTTAATATACGGTTAACAGAAAATGAACTTATCTTTCAGTTAAAAGATAGTGGAACTACAGTTTTATTTGTAGAGGAAACCTTTCAAAATATGGCACTGTCAATGCATAAGGTATCGTATGTTCAAAGAGTTATTTTGATTAAAAGTTTAAAAGAAATAGAAGATAGAAAAAGTGACAACTTTGAAGAGATAAATGAAAGCGCATCCTTTATTATATGTTATACCTCAGGGACAACGGGAAAACCGAAAGGAGCTGTACTTACACAAGAAAATATGTTTTGGAATGCGCTTAATAATACATTTGCGATTGACTTAACTATGCACGACCGCTCTATTGTATTATTACCTTTATTTCATATTGGTGGAATTGGTTTATTTGCATTTCCAACTTTATTTGCAGGCGGTGTAATCATTATTCCAAGAAAATTCGAACCAACCACAGCTCTTTCCATGATAGAAAAACATAAAGTGACCGTAGTGATGGGAGTACCTACAATTCATCAAGCATTAATGAATTGCGAAAAGTTTGAGACTACAAATTTACATTCAGTTCGCTGGTTTTATAACGGTGGTGCCCCTTGTCCAGAAGAGTTGATGAGAGAATTTATAGATAGAGGATTTTTATTTGGTCAAGGCTTCGGTATGACTGAAACATCACCAACCGTATTTATGCTTTCAGAAGAAGATGCAAGACGTAAAGTAGGCTCGATTGGGAAACCTGTTCTGTTTTGTGAGTATGAACTTATTGATGAAAACAAAAATAAAGTTGAGGTTGGTGAAGTTGGGGAGTTACTAATAAGAGGACCGAATGTAATGAAAGAGTATTGGAACCGGCCAGATGCAACAGAAGAAACGATTCAAGATGGTTGGTTATGTACGGGTGATTTAGCTAGAGTTGATGAAGATGGTTTTGTATACATTGTAGGTAGAAAAAAAGAAATGATAATTTCCGGTGGTGAAAATATTTATCCACTTGAAGTAGAGCAAGTCATTAATAAGCTTTCGGACGTATATGAGGTAGCGGTCGTTGGTGGGCAACATGTAAAGTGGGGAGAGATTCCAATCGCTTTTATTGTGAAAAAGAGTAGCAGTGTATTAACTGAAAAGGATGTCATTGAACATTGTCGTTTATTTCTAGCAAAATATAAAATACCGAAAGAAATTGTTTTTCTGAAAGAATTGCCTAAAAATGCAACTGGTAAAATTCAAAAAGCACAGTTAGCAAATCAATTGAAAAGCAGGTGAAGAGATGACGGTATATATCACTGGTCAACAGGCGTCATGTAGTAAAACAATTACAGAAACGGATTTTGTATTATTTGCAGGTTTGAGTGGGGATTTTAACCCAATCCATATTGATCATGAGTATGCGAAACAAACTAGATTTAATCAAAGAATAGCACATGGTTTACTAACTTCTAGTCTTTTGTCACAATTGCTTGGGATTCATTTACCTGGAAAAGGATCCGTTTATATGGAGCAAACTATTAAATTTACAGCACCAGTTTTTATAGGAGATACAATTACAGCAACGGCTACAGTGCAAGAATTTATGATAGAAAAGAGAGTTTTGAAATTGTTAACTGAATGTCATAATCAAAAAGGAGATTTAGTATTGACAGGTGTAGCGACTATGATGGTGCCAAAAGAAGGAGGGGTAGTCTAATGAATATTGGGGTTGAAACGACTGGTGTTTTCTTCCCAAAAGACGTAGAGACGGCTGCAGATCTATCTAAGAAAACAGGCATCCCTGAGAAAATTATTATAGAAAAGTTTGGTTTATATGAAAAACATGTCGCAGACGAAACGATGCACGCATCAGATTTAGCTATTGCTGCTGCCAAGCCAATCTTATTACAAGTAGATCCTCAATCTATTGATGTAGTCATTTATTTTGGCAGTCCACATAAAGATTACCACGTATGGTCAAGTGCCCCAAAAATTCAGCATGAACTTGGATTGAAAAATGCTTATGCTTTTGAAATTATGAATGTTAGTTCTTGCTTTCCTATTGCTCTCAAAGTCGCAAAAGATATGCTCTACTCCGATAACTCAATTGAAAATATATTATTAGTTGGTGGATGTAAAGAATCTCAAATTGTAGATTATGATAATCCACGCTCACGTTTTATGTTTAATTTCGCTGATGGTGGAAGCGCAGCTTTAGTGAAAAAAGATGCTAGCAACGGTGAGATATTAGGAAGTGCGATTATAACAGATGGTTCATTTCATGAAGATGTACGTATTCCAGCAGGTGGATCAAAGCAGGTTGCGAGCTACGATACAGTTGAGAATCGACAACATTATATTGATGTAATAGATCCTATTAGTATGAAAGAACGTCTAGACAGGGTTTCAACCCCTAATTTTGACAAGGTTATTCGGGAGGCGTTAAGAAAAAGTGGATTTACTCCTAAAGATATTAAAGTATTGTTACCACTGCATACAAAACGTTCTATGTTAATAGAATTGATACAGGGGCTAGGGCTAGCAGAGGAACAAGTTATATATTTAGACCATTATGGGCACATGTCAGCGCTAGATCCGTGTATTGGCTTACACTTTGCAAATGAACAAGGAAAATTACAACCTGGAGACATTGCAGTGGCTGTTAGTGCAGGTACTGGGTATACTTGGGCAGCTACTGTGATTAGATGGTAGTAAGCATGAACTTTATCAAAAAAATTATATGTTGTTTTTTCATTGTTACTGTGAGTCTAGGGATGTTTGCTTCTTTAGGAAGTGCCTCTGCTGTAAAATATGTGAAATCATGGGGGAGTGAGCTAGATACTTCTAAGTTATTAAGGACACCAGTGGCGATGGCAAGGGATGCAAAAGGATTTTTGTATGTTGTTGATATGGGGAATAATAGAATTTTGAAAATAGATAAGAATGGAGAAGTTGTTGATGCTATAGGAACTTTAGGTGAAGGTCCGGGACAGTTTAATATGCCATTTGGTATTGCTGTTGATAAAGAAGGTAATATTTTAGTTGCGGATACAGCGAATTATCGTATTCAAAAATTTAATGAGGAGTTTCAATTTATTAAAAGTTGGGGTACGAAAGGTAAAGGAAGTGAGCAGTTCTCGTTTCCTAGGGAAATTGCAGTAGATGGTGATAACAATTACTATATTACGGATGAATACAATCATCGTATTCAAAAATATAGCCCAGATGGGCAGTATATTCAAACAATAGGGAGTTATGGAAAGGCGAATGGAGAAATGGCTTTACCACAAGGAATCGCGATAAATAAACAAGACGAGGTCTATATTGCAGACACATATAACAATCGTATTCAAGTGTTTGATAAAAAAGGGGAGTTTCAGAGAGTAATCGGAACAGGAATTACAGGTTTAGGCCCATATCAATTCTACCATCCAAGAGGAATAAATTTTGACTCAACATCTGGATCGCTATATGTAGCAGATACATATAACAATCGGATAATGAAATTTACAAATAAAGATCAATTTTTATATACAGTAGGTAACTTTCCACAGTTTGTGTATCCTAATCAAGTTCTTCCGGATGGTAAAGGGAATATCTATATAACGGATACGGGAAATAATCGTGTACTTTTATATAATGAGATAGGCCTAACAGCGGTAATGAAGAAAACCATAGGTAATGAAAGGAATGGAAATACACAATATGCAGGACCTTATGATGTTGAAAGAGACACGAATGGAAATGTTTTTGTATCTGATTCCTTTAATCATCGAATTTTGAAATATGATATATCTGGGAAGATTGTTGGGAAGTGGGGCAGTTTATTTGGTATTGGTGGGCCACTTGGGTTCGGAAGTCTTCCAGGGCAGTTTTTTGTTCCAAGACAAATTGCAACGGATCGTTACAATAATGTGTATGTATCTGATTCTGTAAATCATCGTATCCAAAAATTCACCAATTCAGGAATAGCGCTTGCTTCATATGGTTCATTTGGAGTATTACCAGGCTTTTTTCAATTTCCATCTGGAATAGCTATTGATAGTAAAGGAAACATATTTATAGCTGATTCAGAAAATCATCGTATTCAAAAATTTAATCCATTCTTTGTATATATGAAATCATGGGGGAAAAAAGGAACTGGAGAGGCAGAGTTTTTTCAACCTATGCAATTAGCAATTGATTCAAAAGATAATGTTTATGTTGTGGATCGGATTAATAATAGGGTTCAAAAATTTGATAATGAGGGTAATTTTCTTACAAAATGGGGTACAAATCATGGAACTGGAAACTTAGATCCACTAGAAAATTGGAGAGAGGGTCCCGGGGATCTTTTTTTGCCAATAGGAATTGAAATCGATATAAATAATACGGTGTATGTCACAGATACTTCTAATAATCGCGTGAATATTTATAATGAAAATGGGGATTTTTTAGAGTCTTTTGGAAGTTTTAGTGGTATATCAGGACAGTTTTTCTCACCACAAGGAATAGATGTGGATAGCCAAGGGAATATCATTATTACAGATGGTTTACTCCAAAGAATTCAATTTTTTAAGAAAGCTAATTAGTATTAGAGGCTCAAAATATTTGTTAGAAAGGATAGAAGTTTAATAGTTTCGGAATGCGGTATAGGTAGGAATAAAATATTTGTATCAAATTGTAAAGGTGTTTCATGGAAATCGGAGAAGATACATGTATACTAACAATCTTGTTTATATTATTCAAAGAAAAAGTCATAATTACGGTTGGGTAGCTTTGGCGTGTTTGATTCTATCAGAAAGTAAAGTATGGGGAGGATCACAATGTCGATGAAAAGGCGTAAATGGCTAAAGATGATGGCTACTGGTTGTGTTTTAGGTTCATTATTAATAACGGCAGCTTGTTCAGGGAAGAAAACAAGTACAGAGGATGAAAAAACGATTAAGGTAGGAGTCCTTGCTTCATTAACAGGTCCATTAGAATCATATGGAAAACAAACAGTGAACGGATTTGAATTAGGGTTAGACTACGCAACTGGTGGAACTGGGAAAGTCGAAGGGAAGAAGATTAAGTTTGTTGTAGAAGATACGGAAACGAAAGCAGATGTAGCAGTTAAAAAAGCTACGAAATTATTAGAAGAAGAAAAAGTAGATTTTTTAGTTGGATCATCAAGTTCAAGTGATACATTAGCAGTTTTACCACTAGCGGGGGAATATGAAAAAATTATGGTTGTAGAACCGGCAGTAGCTGATAGTATTACCGGGAAGAACTGGAATAAATATATTTTTAGAACAGGTAGAAATTCATCTCAAGATGCAGTCGCTGGTGCTGCAGCAATTGCTAAAAAAGATGTGAAAATAGCAACGTTAGCACAAGATAATGCTTATGGTCGTGAAGGGATTGCGGCATTTAAAGCTGGAGCGAAGAAGTTAGGTGCAAATATTGTAAACGAGCAATATGCTGATACAAATTCGACTGACTTCACTGCTAATATTCAAAATATCATTAGCTCAAAACCAGATTATTTATTTATCGTTTGGGCAGGGGCGAATTCACCTTGGAAACAGTTGAAAGATATGAATGTGGAAGCGCAAGGTATTAAAATTTCTACCGGTGCACCAGATATACCAGCATTAAAAACGATGGATGCGTTAGTAGGAATGCAAGGCTTTTCTGTTTATTATCATACACTTCCGAAAAATAAGGTGAATGATTGGTTAGTGGAAGAACATAAAAAACGATTTAATGGTGCGGTGCCAGATTTATTTACAGCAGGTGGAATGTCAGCGGCAATTTCAATTGTAGAAGCTTTAAAGAAAACAAAAGGTGATACAGATGTAGATTCGTTGATTAAGAAAATGGAAGGAATGGAATTTGATACGCCGAAAGGAAAGATGAAGTTTAGAGAAAAGGATCACCAAGCGATGCAGACACTTTATTCTATCACGTTGAAAAAGCAAGATGGTATTGATTATCCGGTGCCAGTATTAGAGCGGGAATTAACGATGAAAGAGACAGAACCACCAATTCAAAATAAATAGACTGAATTTTCTGTTGTTTCTGTATAAAGAGGGGATACCCTCTTTATACGTATTTCTTTCATACTGAAAGCTTTAAAGGGAGGGATTTCGTGACACATTTGCTTGAAACGAAAAATCTTAGCGTATCTTTTGGTGAACATCATGTTATTAAAGATGTAAATTTAACTGTTCAAAAAGGAAAGCTCATTTCTATTATCGGGCCAAATGGTGCGGGGAAGACAACATTATTTAATTTACTAAGTGGACAGATTTCACCCACAACAGGTGAAGTATATTTTAAAGGGCAAGATATTACAAAACTATCAATTTCAGATCGAACTCGATTAGGAATTGGTCGTTCTTTTCAACTTACAAATATATTCCCAGAGTTAACGGTACTTGAAAATGTTCGTTTAAGTGTTCAATCATTCGTGCAAGATTACTATAGTTTTTTTCCGAGTTCAGCAAAATGTAAGCAACAGGTTGGAGAGGCGAGACGTTTCTTAAGAACAGTATTACTTCACGAGAAAGAACATGTATTAGCGAAAGATTTAGCGCATGGGGAAAAACGAAAGCTAGAGCTTGCGATGTTATTAGCTTTAAAAACGGATGTGTTACTACTTGATGAGCCGACGGCAGGTATATCAGTTGAGGAGGTACCGGCTATTTTACAAGTGATTGAAAATATTAAGAAACATCCAGAGAGTACAATTGTACTAATTGAACACAAAATGGATATGGTACTAGGTTTGTCAGACCATCTTATCGTTTTATTTCATGGAGAGTTATTGGCTGAAGGTTTGCCCGAAGAAATTATGAAAGATGAGCGTGTACAAAGTGCTTATTTAGGGGGATTATATAGTGGCACTATTACAAGTGAATAATATAGAGACGTATTTAGATCAGTTTCATATTTTACAAGGGGTATCTCTTGCTGTTGAGAAAGGAACGATCACTGTACTGTTTGGAAGAAATGGGGCAGGGAAGACTACGACGTTACGTTCGGTTATGGGATTTCACCATATCGCACATGGTGAAATTTATTATGATAGTACGCAAGTAAATGGACTATCTACACATTTAATTTCAAGGAAAGGAATAGGGTATGTACCAGAAAATCAGGGCATTTTTCACGACCTGACAGTAGAAGAAACATTCGCTCTTGCTAGAGGGAAGGGAGAAGAAGCGGAAGAGAAAATAGAGTGGATGCTTGAATTATTTCCAGATTTAAAGCAATTTTGGCACAAAAAAAGCGGACTCTTGAGCGGAGGGCAAAAGCAAATGCTAGCAATTTCAAGAGCGTTTATTAATAGTGATGGTTTATTACTTATTGATGAGCCAAGTAAAGGCTTGTCCCCCATTATGATAGAAAAATTAATGATAGCCATTTTGAAAATGAAGGAGAAAACAACAGTTTTACTCGTTGAACAAAATTTTATGATGGCTAGTCAAATTGGTGATTACTTTTATATTATGGATAACGGAAAAATTGTCCATAACGGTTTTATGCATGAATTAAAAGAGGATAAGGAAATGTGTCACAAATATTTAGGAATCTCTTAACATGAATCCGGGGTGAGAAGGATGGATGTGTTAATCAATTTATTTGTAAATGGGGTTTCAACAGGGATGCTCATTTTTTTATTAGCATCAGGTCTTTCACTTATTTTCGGTTTAATGAGTGTTCTAAACTTCGCACATGGTGGTTTATTTGCATGGGGAGCGTTTACAGGTGTTTGGCTATTTAATATGACAGGTAGTTACGTATTAGCGTTAATCGGAGCAATAGCTATGGGAATGTTCCTTGGATTCATTTTAGAAAGATTTCTTATTAGACCGGTATATGGAAACCACGTTCGCCAGCTTCTTGTTACGCTTGGAGGAATGCTTGTACTTAGTGAATGTATTAAAGTATTTTGGGGACCGAACCCAATTGGTGCAAAGTTACCGTTATGGCTACAAGGAAGTTTTACATTTGGAGGCGTTATATTAATTAAATACCGTCTATTCGTTATTTTAATTGGGATTATCATTTATATTGCCTTACTATTATTGCTCAAGAAAACAAAAGTAGGTCTTATGATACGCGCAGGCGTAATGGATAAAGAGATGGTTCAAGCACTCGGTATTAACGTAAAAGCAATATTTTCTTTCGTCTTTTTATTAGGAGCAGGAATGGCAGCGTTGGGAGGCTTCTTATTAGCACCGTATTCAGGTGTTATTTTCGCCGAGATGGGTATGCAGTATGCGATTTTAGCTTTCATAGTAGTAATTATTGGAGGGTTAGGAAGCGTACAAGGTTCAGCAATCGCTTCTTTAATTGTCGGATTAGCTGGTGCTTTTACAGCGTATTTTATACCGGATTTATCACTTGCAATCAATATGTTAATGTTACTATTTTTCTTAATAGTGAAGCCAAATGGACTTGTCGGTGAAAAGGGGTGAAATGGTGAACAGCACATCAAATCGAATTAAAGTATACTTCGGAGTATGTATGCTCATTTGTTTAAGTGTATTTCCATTCGTAAATGATTCACGAAGTTTGTTAATTTTGTTCACTCAAATCTTCATCTTTGCTATTTTTGCAATGAGTTTTGATGTTTTGCTTGGTTATACAGGAATTGTATCGTTCGGGCATTGTATGTTCTTTGGAATAGGAGCATATGGGGTAGCGCTTTTATTTGATCGGCAGGGGGTATCCATAACGAATTTTTTCATAGGGATAGTAGCTGCAATTATCATTTCAGCAATTGTTAGTTATATAATCGGTTTGCTTTCATTAAGGCTGAAAAGTCATTTTTATGCAATGTTAACACTCGCTATTTCACAGTTGTTTTTCGTACTTGCTGAAAAATGGCGTGGGCTCACTCACGGAGGGGATGGTTTTACATTTGGCGTACCAGATGTATTCCGTGATCGTTTTACCTTTTATTATGTAACACTTATATGTTTACTCTTCATTTTCATTCTACTACGTCTTTTCACCAAATCTTCTATTGGAAAAGTATTAAAGGCAATTTCACAAAATGAGCACCGTGTTGAAGCACTAGGATATAAAGTTCTTCATTATAAAATTATTGCTAGTATTGTTGCAGGAGTAGTAGCTACGGTTAGCGGTGGTTTATTTGTTATCACGTTGCGCTTTGTTAATACGACTGTATTTTCAATTGAAATGACATTAAATGCATTATTGATGACAATGATTGGCGGCGTTGGAACGTTAATTGGAGCAATTGCAGGAGCTGGAATTATTGAATCACTGAAATATTATTTATCAGAACTAGCTACAGAGTATCCGATTTTTGAACGATGGACGATTATTCTAGGTTTCTTGTATATTATCGTATTACTAGTGTTTCCAACAGGATTAGTTGGAACGCTTAAGAAGTTAACGAATTTTAATAGGGGTAATAAGGAGAAAAGTGCAGAAGTGGAGCAAAACGTGTGAAAAATCAATTGCATAGAATATGAAAATCCCTCTTTTAGATTCGTGAAGGAGGGATTTTTATTGGTGTATGTAATTTTAGTTCGTTTATAGCTATTATATTAATCAAATAGTTCATCAGGGATTTGTTTTAAAGAGATTAGATTCGTAAAAAAATGAACAGTTAATTTCTCAATTGGAACATCTTCAATTGGTACCAATTTATCATTTTTAATCGGTAAAAAGGCTATCCCTTTTCCGTCCTGAATAAACTCTTCAATAAGCGAATAAGAATCTAATTGTTGAAGTTGACGCTGAGATATATTATTTTCTTTTAGAAATTGTATAGTCTTATTTCTAAAAGGACACTTTTTGTCATTACTAACGAAGAAGAGTTCCTTTGAATAGTCAATGGTACACTTTTGTTTTGCTTTTAATAAGCCGATAGAAATTGGAGTGGAAAATACTTTTTTAAACGCTGTGTCCAAGTAATCCTCATAAGTAATGACCATATCAACTTTTTGTTGCTGCAGTAATTTTTGTAAATGACTACTATTTTCTACATATACTTGATAATTCCTGAAATTTTCTTTAATGCGCTTACTTACGTAATTAGTCAAAATAGATTGTGACGTCGCTATTACATAAGAAGAACCACTCGCTTTAATTTTCTCTTTCGCTTCTTCTAATAGGGTTAATATTTGATTTGTGTAGTCTAATAAAATGTCACCATAAGGTAACAAGGAAACGCCTTTGTTATCTCTATGTAGTAAAGGTGTTTCTAATTCTTGTTCTAATTTTTTGATTCGCTCAGTTACGTTCGGTTGAACATATCCTAACTCTTTCGCAGCTTTACTAATAGAACCTTCGCTAGCTACAGTTTTGAATATAATAAGATCATTTATTTCCATTTATCACAGCCCCTTATACGATATCATTATAAATGATACCAAACATAATTTATACCTATTTTACGTTAGCCAGTTATCGCTTTATCATTATGCATATAAGATAGAAAGTGAGTGATACACATGATTGGAATGCAATATAAGGTCATTTTACCGAAAGATTATGACATGGAGATTATAAAAAAAAGGGTAAAGGATAATGGGCATAAAACTAATGGTTTTCAAGATCTGAATTTTAAAGCTTATTTAATTACTGAGGTAGGTAAGGATGGGAATTTCTATAACTGTTATGCACCTTTATATATTTGGAATGGTCATGAAGGAATGAACAAATTTATCTTTGAAGGGTATTACGATAATATTTTACAATCGTTTGGATGGCAACAAATAAATATAGGTGTTCCATTAGTTGTTAATCTAAGTGATGATTTTAAAAAAAGTAAATATGCTGTTGAGTATACAGGGAGTATTTCTCAAAGTAATTCACTGAGAGGGAATCAATTAAACACTATGAATGAGAATGTACAAAACATAGAAAAGTGTTTAGGAAATATAATCATTTATAATCCAGATAAATGGGGATATAGCCAATTCAGGTTTTATAATGAAAAGCCTGATATGGTAACGAATAAAGATGTTACAGTATATGAGATTTTACACATTTCACGATGAAAATTTGCTGAAGTTTAAGAAAAGGAATGAAAATGTATGCCTTTTGTGAACGTTTATTATCATGAAAATAAATTAAATAAAGAAGAAATCAAAAAGATAGGTGAATGTATTCATCTTTCATTAATTGAACATTTTAACATCCCTGAAAATGATTATTTTCAACTGTTTTTATCATACTCGCAAAATCACTTTTTATATAATCCATATTATTTATTAGAAAGAGGAGAAAAGAGAACAGAGAATATGATGTATGTTTCTATCACATGTGGACCGGGAAGAACGATAAAACAGAAAAGTGATCTGTATCAGTCGATATCCTCGAAGGTTTCTGAATGTTCTAGTATAAAAAGTGCAGACATTTTTATTACTCTAAATGAGACAGCTGCTGAAAATTGGTCGTTTGGTCAAGGATTGGCGCAATTGGTAAAAATGAAAGGGGATTGAAATAATGAATGAATCCATTGAATATTGTATTCAAAAGAAAATGAGAGAAATGGCACCTGCATTTGCTCATTATAGTGAAGAGATATTGTTCGAGGAAGTGTGGCGGGATGCCACTTTAACATTAAGAGAAAGAAGTTTATGTACTGTGTCAGCACTAATCAGTCTCGGTAATACAGAACAATTACCATTTCATCTGAAGCTAGCTAAACAAAATGGGATTATGGAGAATGAGTTGGTTGCATTAATAACACATATGGCTTTTTACGTTGGTTGGCCAAAAGCTGTGGCGGCTTTACACATAGCAATGAATGAAATGGAAAGTTAAGAATAACGATAAGAAAGAATTCATTTAAACATGAATTCTTTCTTATCGTTATTTATGCAATACTCTAATGAGATATTTTTCACGTTTTCTCTTGCTTTACTATCACTTGAGTGGTAAAGTGATAGTGAGATTCACGATAGGAAGTGATCAAACATGCGTGATAATACGATAGGATCATTAATATGGTTACGTTTAATACGATTTACGAACCAAAGTAATCAGATGTCAAATGAGTTTTTGAAACGTTTTGATTTAACGACTGCTCAGTTTGATGTGCTTTTGCAAATACGTACGTATCAGCCATTAACACAAATGGAGTTAGCAGAAAAGGTAACTGTTACACAGGGCGGTATTTCTCGAATGTTAACGCGTCTTGAAAAAGAAGGATATATAGTACGAAAACAAGATTGGAAAACGAAAACGATTAGTCTTACAGAGCAAGGAGAAGCAGCTTTAGAGAGAGCATTGCCAGAGCAACTTGCATTTCAATCTTCGTTTTTTGATGATGTATTAAATGAAGAAGAGCAGAAAATATTATACGAGCTAATGACGAAAGTTCATAAGCATAGTGAAAAAAAAGAATTACCGCAAGAGTAATTTTTTTTACAACATCAATTGACTAATCAAGTGATGTTGTAAGTAAGAGAGACATTTGAATTACTAACGTTTTTAGAAGAGAAACTAATACGACATCATTAAAGGAGAGAGTAATTATGGAAAAATACCGTATGGATACAAGTAAAGGAATGGAGTTTGGATTATATTCAATTGGGGATCACGTTTTAAATCCGCATAATGGAGAGAAAATTAGTACAGAACAAAGAATTCATGAATTAATTGAAACAGCTAAGTTAGCCGATGAAGCTGGACTTGATGTATTTGCTGTCGGTGAAAGTCATCAAACGCATTTTACAACGCAAGCTCATACAGTTATTTTAGGAGCGATTGCACAAGCTACGAAAAATATAAAAATTGCAAGTTCAGCAACGATAATAAGTACGTCTGATCCGGTACGAGTATATGAGGACTTTGCTACAATTGATTTGATTTCTAATGGACGTGCAGAAATCGTGGCTGGTCGTGGATCACGTATTGGGGGATATAGTTTACTTGGTTATGACGTAAATGATTATGAAGAATTATTTGAAGAGAAGATGGATCTTTTATTAAAAATTAATAAAGAGGAACATGTAACATGGAATGGACAGTTCAGAGCACCACTTGCACATGCAGCGGTTATTCCAAGAGCTAAAAATAATAACTTACCAATTTGGCGTGCAGTTGGTGGCCCACCAGCTAGTGCGATTAAAGCAGGACGCGCGGGTGTGCCAATGATGATAACAACACTAGGTGGTCCAGCTATTAACTTTAAAGGATCAGTAGATGCTTATCGTGAGGCGGCTGCGCAAAGTGGATTTGATCCAGCAAGTTTGCCAGTTGCAACAACGAGTTTATTTTATACAGCAAAAAATTCACAAGATGCATTTAGCGAATACTATCCTCATATTAATGCTGGTATGCTTACACTACGCGGTGGTGGGTATCCGAAAGAACAATTTACAAATGCAGTAGATTACCGTGACGCATTAATGGTTGGTAGCCCGCAACAAATTATTGAAAAAATGCTTTACCAATATGAATTGTTTGGGCAACAACGTTTTATGGCACAAGTTGATTTTGGTGGTGTACCACTTAATCAAATTGAGAAAAACATCGAATTAATTGCTACTGAAATTTTACCGGCTGTTAGAAAACATACAGCAAAATAATATAAAAAATACCGAGAGTCTAATCGATTCTCGGTATTTTTTATATTATTTTAGTTTGAAAAAATGACAAAAAAGTGAATTTTCAATCTGAAAAGAGGAGGTTATTTCCTATTTTTGAATAACAATATTTCATGTTCGAATTTTAGAAATACATTTTTCTCTTGACAAAAAAATAACGAATTTATTCATTGGTCAATAGGACATTTTTTCGTAGAAAAGTCAAGTGTATAAAGAGAAAAACGATTATTTTATTGATACAAAGATAAGTCTCATATTAAAAAAACACATTTTATCGATGAGAAAAATCTAATTCAAAAAAATACCAAAAGACATATTTCAGACAAAATGATGTCAATAATACGTCAAAAATCAGCTGAATTTACTATGCAGGTATATTATACAATTCGATTAACGAATAAAACACTACTGAAATAGTGAAAAGGTAAATTTTATGAGAAAGTTCATTTGTAATTATCTTGGAAACTGAAAATTTATATTTTCTAAAAGTACATAAACAAATTTATCTTTCTATATTTCTCAGCTTTGAGTTGTTTTATTAATACAATTCAATCGGAATTACGATATAAAAAATTATGAAGGAAGTGATTGTAGTATGGAAACGCTCGAATTGGCACGAATACAATTCGCATCAACAACGATTTTCCATTACTTTTTTGTTCCGCTGTCTATTGGTTTAGCTTTTATCATTGCGCTAATGCAAACGTTGTATGTGGTAAAGGGACAAGAAATTTATAAGAAGATGACGAAGTTTTGGACACAAATATTCCTTGTAAACTTTGCGGTAGGTGTAGTAACTGGTATTCTACAAGAATTCCAGTTTGGTATGAACTGGTCAACATATTCACGTTTCGTAGGTGATGTGTTTGGTCCATCACTTGCGATTGAAGGTTTATTAGCATTTTTCATTGAGTCTACATTTCTAGGGTTATGGGTATTCGGTGAAGATAAATTACCGAAGCGAATTCACCTTTTATGTATTTGGCTCCTTTCAATTGGAACAATGTTATCAGCATTTTGGATTTTAACTGCAAGTGCATTTATGCAATCGCCAGTAGGATATGAAATGGCAGCAGATGGACGTGCACAAATGAATGATTTCTTAGCAATTATCCAAAACCCGCAATTATGGGTACAATTCCCGCATACAATTACAGCGGCAATTGCAACTGGTGCATTCTTTATTGCAGGTGTGAGTGCATGGAAAATAACGAAAGCGCAAGAAACTGAAGTGTTTAAAAAATCGTTCCGCATTTCTATCATTGTTGGAACACTTACGACAGCGCTTGTATTATTCTTCGGTCATGCGCAAGCACAACAATTAATTAAAACACATCCAATGAAAATGGCAGCAGCTGAAGCATTATGGAATACGAGTGAGGATCCAGCGCCATTTACAGTATTTGCGAAAATTGATGCAGAGAAGAAAGAAAATTCGTTTGAAATTCAAATCCCTTATATGCTAAGTCTATTATCATTTGATAAATTTAGCGGTCAAGTAGAAGGAATGAATCAAATTCAAAAGCAATATGAAGAAAAATATGGGCCTGGAGATTATATTCCACCAGTACACACTATGTTTTGGAGCTTTAGAGCGATGGTAATGAGTGGGACATTTATGCTTCTTCTAGGAGCATATGGATGGTTCTTATCAAGAAAAGATCGATTAGCTGAAAAAACTTGGTATTTAAAATTAATGGTGTATGCAATTTCACTACCGTTTATCGGTAATACAGTAGGATGGATTATGACTGAAATGGGACGTCAGCCTTGGGTAGTTTTCGGTGTTATGAAAACGGAAGATGCTGTATCTCCAAATGTTACGTTCGGAGAAGTGTTATTCTCTTTAGTTTCATTCACATCACTATATTTAATTATAGGTGGAATTACTATTTACTTATTCGTTCGTATCATTAAAGGTCATGAGAATAAGAAAACGAAACAGGATTCTCAAAGCCATGATCCATTTGATAAGGAGGATGAGTATGTTATCTCTTAATGAGTTGTGGTTTATCATTATTGCAATTTTATTCGTAGGCTTCTTTGTACTTGAAGGTTTCGATTTCGGTGTAGGTATAGTTTCTAGGTTTTTAGGAGAAAACGATTTAGAGAAAAGAATATACTTAAATACAATTGGTCCATTTTGGCACGCGAATGAAGTATGGCTTGTTTGTGCGGGTGGAGCTATGTTTGCGGCATTTCCGCACTGGTACGCAACTTTATTTAGCGGGTTTTACATTCCGTTTGTATTTATGCTTCTTGCTTTAATTATAAGAGGTGTTTCCTTTAAATTCCGTGCGAAAATAGATAATCATAAATGGAAAGGTTTTTGGGATTGGGGTATGTTTTTAGGAAGCTTGCTACCGCCTATTCTTTGGGGAGTTGCCATTGCTAACTTTATGGTAGGTATTCCAATTGATGAGACGAAAAATGCTGTAGGTGGATTCTTACAATTACTTCATCCATTTGCATTACTTGGAGGAGTTATGTTCCTTCTATTATGTATTGTTCACGGATTACAATTCCTTACTATACGTACAACAGGTAAGTTAAGAGAACGTGCACGTATTGCTGCACTGAAAATTGCACCACTTGCAATTATAGTACTTCTTGTTTTTGCGGGTGTAGGGTTATGGAAAACAGATATATTCACTGGTCATGGTACAGAGTGGATTATGGTTCCGATTGGAGCTTTTGTAGCATTATGCGCGTCAACATTATTAAATAAAAGAAGAAGAGATGGTTGGGCTTTCGTTATGACGAGTTTAACAATCATTTTACTAAGTGCGAGTGTGTTTGCCGGCATGTTCCCACGTGTTTTAATTAGTTCGTTAGGGTCAATATACGATTTAACAATTTATAATGCAGCATCAGGAGATTATGCACTAAAACTGATGACGTATTTTTCAATTGCTATATTGCCATTTGTTTTGGGAAGTCAAATATGGAGTTTTTATGTGTTTAGACAACCTGTTAAGTCAGATAAAGATTTGGAGTACTAATGAAAAGAAAAAGAGGACTTCCGTCGTATCCTGGTAGCCGAGTTTTATATGTAGTTTTAACAATCATTAGCATTTTAGAAGCTATAAGTATTATTGCGCAAACAGTGTTTTTAGCGAGGGCTATTACGTTTTTATTTCAGGGAGAAACAGTACAATCTGTGTTAAATGAAACGGTGTATTTTGGAATCACATTTGCAGTACGTCACATATTGGTTCGAATATCGCAAATATTAGTTGAACGTTTTGCTGAAAAAACAGGATCGGAACTGAGAAAACAATTAATAGAGGCATATTTCACATTAGGTCCACGGTATGTTCAAACAACTGGAACAGGTCATCTGGTTACCTTATCGATAGAAGGTATTGAGAAATTTAAAACATATATTGAATTAACAATTCCTAAAATGATTAGAAGTAGTATCGTACCGGGATTAATTGTACTATATATTTTTACGCTAGATATTGAGTCTGGAGTTATTTTAGTTGTAACGATTCCTATCGTAATTATATTTATGATCCTACTAGGATTAGCAGCGCAGAAAATGGCGGATAGCCAATATGAAACATATCGTGTTCTTTCTAATCACTTTGTAGATACGTTAAAAGGATTAGAAACATTAAAGTATTTAGGTAAAAGTAAACAACACGAAGGAAAGATTGAAAAAGTAAGTAAAAGGTATAGAAAAGCAACGATGCGTACTTTGCGAGTTGCTTTTCTTTCTTCTTTTGCACTAGATTTCTTTACGAGTTTATCAATCGCATTTGTGGCGGTCGGATTAGGGATACGGTTAATAGATGGGACAATTGTACTATTGCCAGCCCTTACGATTTTAATTTTAGCTCCGGAATATTTCTTGCCGATTAAACAAGTTGGAGCAAACTATCATGCTACGTTAGATGGACAACTTGCAATGGAGCAAATAGAAGAGATTCTACAGCAACAAAAAGAAATAGAAACGAAAGAATCAAATGTAGATATCGTATGGAATGCCACTAGTAACTTGAAATTACAAGATGTAAACGTAAAGATTGATGAATCTGAAAAGGCAATATTAGAAGGAATTAACTTTACTTGGGAAGGCAGTGGCACTATAGGTGTAATCGGTGAAAGTGGCGCAGGGAAATCGACGTTAATCGACGTATTAGCAGGATTTTTAACTCCTTCGGATGGAAAGATGATAGTAAATGGTGTGGAAATTGACGGGGCTACTCGTGAAGATTGGCAAAAGAATATTGCTTATATTCCGCAGCAACCTTATATTTTTCCGCTTTCATTAAAAGATAACATTTGTTTCTATGAAACAAATACAACTGATGAAGAAATAGAAAGAGTTATTAATGAAGTGGGCCTTCGTTCACTCGTTACATCGCTTCCGAATGGGATGTTCGAACGAATTGGAGAAGGCGGGCGTATGCTTAGTGGCGGACAAGAACAACGTGTCGCAATGGCGCGTGCACTTTTAAGTAAAAAGCCAATTATTTTATTAGACGAACCTACAGCACATCTTGATATTGAAACTGAATTTGAAATAAAGCAATCCATGTTACGTCTGTTTGAAGGTAAGTTAGTATTTCTTGCAACACATCGTCTTCATTGGATGAAACAGATGGATCATATTCTTATTTTAAATAAAGGGGAAATGATAGAAAGTGGAACATATAAAGAACTTGTAAAGAATGAGGTATTACATTTTCACAGGGAAGAGAGGGATAGAGATGAGTAACTGGATTAAACCTTATATACAGCAAAATAAAGGTAGAATGACTTTAACTATTTTCCTTGGTCTTCTTGGAGTTAGTTCAGGTGCGATGTTACTTTTCATTTCAGGTTATTTAATCTCTAAATCAGCTCTTAGACCAGAAAATGTAATGGCCGTATATGTTCCTATCGTTGCGACACGTGCGTTTAGTATAGGGCAAGCGGTATTTCATTATTTAGAGCGTTTAGTTGGACACGATGTCGTACTACGCATATTAGAAAAGATGAGAACGAAACTATATAGAATAGTAGAACCACAGGCGTTATTTTTTCGTTCGCGATTTCAAACGGGAGATATGTTAGGTGTATTATCCGAAGATATAGAGCATTTGCAAAACCTATATTTACGTACAATATTTCCTAGCATATTAGCATTAGTCGTATATAGCATATTCGTACTTGTTATCGGTGTATTTGATGTAGTGTTTGCGCTTATTGCAGCATGTATGTTGGCTATTATCGTCTTTCTTCTTCCATTTGTATCATTACTTTTAATGAAGCAACATCATGTTACTTTAAAGCAAGGAAGAAACCGTTTGTATCAACAACTAACAGACGCTGTTTTTGGATTATCTGATTGGCAAGCAAGTGGTAGAAAAGATGAATTCATTGATAAGTATGTAGAGCAAAATGATCAATTGTTAAAAACGGAAAAAAAAATGAAGCGATGGAATCATATTCGGGACAGTATCATTCAGTTAGTAGTAGGGATTATAGTTATTTCAATAATCATATGGACTGGAAATGAGGCGGCAAATGAACAAATTGCACCTACCGTTATTGCGGCTTTCGTCTTAATGACGTTATCTGTCACAAACGCGTTAATTCCTCTTTCGGATGCTATCGATCGGATACCATCATATGTAGAATCTGCTCATCGTCTAAATCAAGTAGAAGGTAATGATCTTTTACAGGATGAAAAGGAATTACATGGAGATAAAAATTATGTTGCATCAAAACATATAGACATTGAATTAAAAAATGTATCGTTTAGCTACCCAGATAGTAATGAATTTGTATTGAAAGAAGTATCACTACAAATAAAGGCAGGAAAGAAAATCGCCATTTTAGGAAGAAGCGGAACAGGGAAATCTACTTTGTTAAAATTGTTAACAGGTGCGATAAGCCCGCTACATGGTGAAGTTTTGTTGAATAGTGAACATGCTCATACGAATCTTTTATCAAAATATATTGCTGTATTGAATCAAAAACCGCATTTATTTGATACGACAATTGGAAATAATGTGCGAATCGGCAAACCAGAGGCTATAGATGAAGAGATATGGACAGCTTTAGAGAAAGCGCAATTAGCTTCGCATATTGCTTCTCTCCCAGATGGATTACAAACAAAAATGCATGAAATGGGAAAAAGGTTTTCTGGCGGGGAAAGACAACGGGTTGCTTTTGCTAGAACGCTCATGCAAGAAGCACCGATTATTGTACTTGATGAACCTACGATCGGCTTAGATCCAAAGACAGAACTATCTTTAATAGAAACGATGTTTTCTGCAACGGAAGAAAAGACAGTTATTTGGATTACACACCACCTAGTAGGAATTGAACATGTTGATGAAGTAATATTCCTTGATCGTGGTCAAATTGTGATGCAAGGTAGTCATGAACAACTTCTTAAAGAAAACGAAAAGTATCGTATGCTTTATGAGTTAGACAAAGGAATATAATTTTATTAAGTATGTAATGGAAAAATAGCTACGCCTAATGGTGGAGCTATTTTTTTGTTTTGAAATGAATATTCTATTCTTTTTTAATGATGGATGGCAAATGTACATGATCGTTACGAATGAAAGGTGAATTTCATATTATACATATAATGGAGGGGATATACATGAAGGAGCAGTATAAAATTATTGTTTTAAGTGATGAATTATCAAGGGAGAAGATTCAAAATGTATTAGACAAAAATAAATGTAAAACAATCGTTCATGTTGTAGACGTTTCAGCTATTGTTCAAATAGAAAATTCTTTTCAATATATAGTCATTTGGAGAGTGGACGCAGAAAAACTTACAAAGGAATTGATAAACAGGGGCGTGCAAAGCACAAAAATTATTAATTTAACAAAATACATGTATGAATGGAAAAATAAATTAATTTCTATCTATCAAATAAATTCAGATCTTATGTCTTTATACATTTCTATGAAAAAAGCAAAGAGTGATCCGACGTATGAATTGTTTGCGACGGGCTTGTCTTATCCGCATTGTGGCATAAGTACGGAGCTTCTCTCAAAAAAATCGATAAAATTAACACTTCCATCGCAAGATCTATACTATGATTATTTAATAGCATCACAACTTCTATCAAGCGATCATTCCTTTCAATATTGTTTGATAGGAATAGCTTATTTCTCATTTTACTTTGACATGTCGTTATCATCTGAATCATATAGAATTCACAAAGTATATTATCCATTGTTTCAAGACGGTCATCATACTGTAGTTCATTCTCCTCTACCCACTGATGTTTTTTTTCATCTAGATACCCCGAAACCACTTTTTTCTATTTTTAATTTGTATTTTGAATATATTTTATTAGACGAACTAAGAGATGAATCATTGATACTGCCCTGGATAAATGCTGAATGGAATACCACTCCTCCTCACATTCCTTTTGAAGAACACGGGAAAATAAGAGCAGCTTCACATGCTAAATTGTCATATCCTCATACTTTAGTTGAAAATAAATCGATTTTTAAAGCATATTTAGAATTACTTTTAAAACATGATATTAAACCACTAATTGTTGTATTCCCTGTTACTTCACATTATTTCAATTGTAGTAGTAAGAAATTAAAAGAAGATTTTTATAAAGTTATAAACGATTTTCAAGCTCAATATTCTTTTCAAATTATAGATTTATTTGAGTCGCCATTATTTTGTGATGAAGATTTTTATGATAGTGATCATATGAATAAAAAAGGTGCAAATAAAATGTCCGTGTTATTAAATATGTTTATTCAAGGACGAAAAGTATGATATTTCGTTTCATGTCTGCATAAAAGTATATAGGCTCCATTCGGTTAAAGTGATGTGATTTTTGTGTCGCGTATATAAATAATATGCGAAGAGGTGAGAGAGTAAAATGAGAACTCGTATTGAAAGAACTGAAGAGGTGATAGAGCAACTTCCGTTGGTAAGTGTATTAATTCCTACATATAATCGTCCTCGCTACTTTGAAGAGGCGTTATGTAGTGTGCTGGAACAAACGTACCCTAATATAGAAATTATAGTTGGAGATGATAGTACGAATGATGAAACAGAAAAGGTGTTACAAAAATACTTATGTGATCATTCAAATATTATTTATATAAAAAACAGGTCAACTCTCGGACAATTTGAAAATGCGCTTATGTTATTTAATGAAGCGAACGGAGAGTATATAAATTTTTTAATGGATGATGATATCTTTCATGTGGATAAAATTGAAAAAATGATGAAGTGTTTTTTCAATGATTTAGAAAATGAGATTAAGCTTGTAACATCCCATCGTCAAGTAATTGATGAAAAAGGGAAAGAACTACGACATATTTATTCAACTGTCCGTTTATTTGAAGAGGATACGATTATAGAGGGAACAGAATTAGGGAATAGGGTAATTGTGGATCAAAAAAATTATATTGGAGAACCTACAACAGTTTTATTTCGTAAAAATGATTTACAAGAACCGTATGGGATTTTTGATAAGAGGAGGTATCTTTGTAACGTAGATATAGCTTCATGGTTATCTTTATTAAGTAAAGGAAAAGCAGTATATATAGCAGAGACACTGAGTTACTTTCGATTACATCCACATCAACAGTTAAATGAATCTAATAAAATGATGGATGGATTAGAAGATTTTTCACATAGTATTATAGCAGGCGAAAAATATGGTTTCTTATCCACTGAAAAAGAGTTAGACAAAGCAATAACTAATTTTCTAGATTATGCAAGAAGGATAGTTCCATCATCGATATTATATACATTAGACTATTACCAAAAAATTAGAGCGAAGAAAATAAATATAGAAAAGAAAAAACAACATATAAATAATAATTCTTCTTTACCGAAAGTAAGTATACTTATTCCTGCGTACAATAGACCTTATTACTTAGAATTAGCACTCAACAGCGCTCTCAATCAAACATATGAAAATATTGAAATTATTATTTCTGACGACAGTACAAATAATGAAGTCAATGCTATGATTCAACCGTACTTACGTGAATATGAGTGTATTACATATGTTAAAAATGAAACGCCGTTAGTTGCCGAAAACTTTAATAAGTGTGTAGAACTTGCGAATGGGGACTATATAAACTTTTTATTAGATGATGATTTATTTCATCATGAAAAGATCGAGAGAATGATGAAATACTTTTTGACGTTAGAAAATATTTCATTTGTGACGTCTTATCGTGAACTGATTGATGAGAACGGAGAGATATTACCACCCTCAACATTGAATATGGAAATTGCGAAAGAAACTACGCTTTTTGAAGGAAAAGAATTAGGAAATTATATGTTAAAAAACTTGAAAAATGTAGTTGGTGAGCCGACAACTGTTTTGTTTAATCGGGATTTGTTTGACGGGAAGTTTGGATATTTTAAAGGAAAGGCTTATTCCGCTATTAATGACATTGCAACTTGGCTAGATATGATGAGGAAAGGGAAAGTAGTTTATATACAAGAACCTCTCAGTTATTTTAGACAACATAGTGGACAAAATCAAAAACAAATGCATTTTATTTTAATGACAATTGAAGAGTGGATTGAATTAATTATAGATGCATATAATAGTGGGTTTTTAAGCTCCGAAAGTGAGTATAAAGAGAGTTTATCTTATTGTTTAGAAAATGCGGGATTTATAGTTAAGGATGCAGTAAGAAATGGCGAACTAGATCAAATTTATAATGAAAAGATAAAAAAAGGCTTAAACAAGTTAGTTGCTCATATGTTCGAGAAAGAATCTTGTTATTGTCAATATTGCAATCAACAATTTGAAAAATTTTCACCTTGGCCAGCACATTATGATTTTCCGAAATATAAATTTGAGATGTGGAATAAAGATACAGGGATATGTCCAGTTTGTAATTCGATGGATCGTGAAAGATTGTACCGTGCGTACATTGAAACGGAAACGGACTTGTTAAATAGAAACTATACTATGCTTCATATTGCACCTGAAGCGAAGTTAAGAGATTGGTTTAACGAGTATAAAAATATTACGTATGTATGTGGTGACTTAGAACCAAAGGATCCATTAATGAAGGAAATTGATGTTACAAGGATTACATATGATAGTAATACTTTTGATGTAATATTATGTAGCCATGTGTTAGAACACGTTCCTGATGATGACAAAGCAATGCGAGAGTTATATAGAGTGTTAAAGCCAAATGGATGGGGAATTATTCAAGTACCAATCGTAATGAATGTAGATTTTATTATAGAGAATGAATTAATTGTAACACCACAATTGAGGAAATTAGCATTTGGTCAAGAAGATCATGTGAGAATTTATAATCAATCGGGATTTATTCAACGATTAATGAATGCAGGATTTAAGGTAGAATTATATAACATAGCGGAAAAACAAGGAATGAAAAGTGCTAGGAAATTTGGATTATCTGAAACAGATATGCTCTATATTGTCCGAAAATGATAGGAAGGAATAGATAGATATGGAGAATATTCCTTTTTTACGTGCTTCAACTGTACCTGTAAGTGAGTATTTGGACGAATTGAAGGAAATTGATACATCTCACATATATACGAATTATGGACCTATAAATCAACGTTTCGAGGAAACAATTATGTCGTCATTTTTTCAAAACAGGGGAGCTGTTACAACAGTAGCAAACGCAACGTTAGGGTTAATGGCGGCTATTCAACTAAAGAAAAGAAGAAAGGGAAAGTATGCTCTCATGCCTAGCTTTACATTCCCTGCGACTGCTTTAGCCGCTATTTGGTGTGGATTGGAACCTTACTTTATTGATATTTCAATAGATGATTGGTATATGGATAAAACCGTACTTTTGGATAAGATAGAAGAATTAAAAGAAGAGGTTGCGATTGTTGTCCCATACGCCACTTTTGGATCATGGATGAACTTAGAAGAATATGAAGAATTAGAGAAGAAGGGGATTCCGGTTGTCGTAGATGCGGCGCCGGGATTTGGTTTAATGAATGGGGGGATGCATTACGGTCAAGATTTTAGTGGAATGATCGTATATAGCTTTCATGCAACAAAGCCTTTCGGAATTGGTGAAGGAGGGCTCATATATAGTAAAAACGAAGAAGGTATACAACGTATTAAAAGAATGGGGAATTTCGGATTTGATAAAAATCGTGAATGTACGATGATGGGGTTTAATTGTAAAATGTCTGAATATGCAGCAGCTATTGGGATTGCGACTATGAAAAAATGGGATGAAAAATTAAAAGAACGCACCCGTATTTCTGAATGGTATAAACAGTTGTTACAAAGTAATGGATTCATGAAAAAAGGATGGAAACTCCAAAAGACAGAAGCAGTTATTCAACAATTTATGCCTATTCTTTGTCCGGAAGAAGTTCACAACATACAAGTAATAGAAGAACTGAAAAAACAGAAAATAGAAGCTAGATTATACTTTTCGCCATCATGCCATCAACAAGTTCTTTTTAGAAATTATAAGTCTACAGATTTAATAGAAACGAATAAAATAGCAAAACGAATAGTAAGTTTGCCTTTATGGGAAGGAATGACGAAAGAAATAGTAGAACAAATTGTAATCTGTTTAGGACAGAAGGTGGTGTTGGCAGATGAATAGTTTTTATGGTCAAGAAGAGCTAGAAAAAATTGGATTTTTATCTGTTGGGAAAAATGTATTGATTAGTAAAAAAGCAAGTATATATAATCCAGGTGTTATATCAGTTGGTAATCATGTAAGAATTGATGATTTTTGCATTTTAAGTGGCAAAATCACAATTGGAAGTTATTCGCATATATCAGCGTATACAGCGCTATATGGAGGGGAAGTTGGGATTGAAATGCATGACTTTGCAAATATCTCAGCTAAAACCATAGTATATGCAGTACTTGATGATTTCAGTGGAAATACTTTAATGGGGCCAACTGTCCCGAATCAATATAGGAATGTGAAAATAGAAAAAGTTATTTTAAAAAAACATGCGATTATTGGTGCTAATTCTATTCTTTTTCCAAATGTAACTATAGGAGAAGGCACGGCAGTAGGTGCGATGAGTATGGTGAAAGAGAGTTTAGATGATTGGTATATTTATGCTGGAGTTCCCGTAAGAAAAATAAAACCTCGTCAAAAAAAGATGCTAGAGTTAGAAATTGATTTTTTAAAAAACATTCATTCTTAACAAAAAGAATGAATGTTTTTTATTTTTATGGTGCAGCAGAGTGTGTATATAAACGTATTATGTTTTAAATTTTGCTGACCAAGGCAATACTGAGCCATAGTGAATGTAAAGTTGGAGGGCGAGCGTATATGTTTGATGAGGATGGGATTGTTTTAATTATGGAACCGGCTGATGAAAGAAATTTGAGGAGATTTATTTTTTCAGTACCAAAGTCAGTGTATGAAAAGAAGGGGCTTACATTACACTATGGGACAGCTATAGGACAAGGGTATACGGATATAATTGAAGATATTATTAGCGTACATATAGAAGTAGATGTTGTAACAGTAATCGGGCATGTAAGAGGGTAAATAGCTATTTGAAAAAAGGTTATAAGTAATGTAGCTAGAAGTTAGGATAGAGCAACTTACAGACAATTATAAAGACGAAGGGAGCCTAAAATGAAAATAAAATCAATTTTGTTAGTATTTATAGTTACAATTGGTTTGATGGGATGTTCACTAATTGAACAAGGAAAGAACTCCATAGATTATGCTCAAAAAGCGACAGACTATGTAAATGAAATAAGTGCGTTTGCAAATGATGCACCAGCTTTAGCTGAAAAGGCCGTTAATGATAGCGAAGCTCGAAAAGAATTAGAAACGAAGCTTAGTGAAATTAAACAAGATATACCTGCTTTCAATGAATTAACGCCACCTGATGTAGCAAAGGATCTTCATCAGCAAATCGTCGGATATAACGAAAAGCTAAATGCGTTAATTGATACGGCGATGACAAAGATAGAAGAAGGGAAAGTCGATGTAGAGCAATTTAAAAACTCTGAGCTTATGCAGACGGTAGATCAAGTGCGAGATTTGAAAGATAAGATACAAAATTTAGGGCAATAATAAAAAGCTCCGGTTGTAATAACGGAGCTTTTTATGTTGTCTAATGGGAAATTTCATTATATTTTCTTCCTATAATATAAATATTTTTTATCAAGCTGTTTGCCGGGTAGTCTAATTGATGAGGGCTGATTAAAGTTTCACTTCATATCTTCCATTTTTCTAAAATATGTATTGTTTTATTAGTTGCATCCATTTTCACTTGAACACCTATAGGCATAGTGATCATCGGATGGGTATGACAGCAATCAAAGTCAGCTAGTAAAGGAATTCTTTGGTTTTGCAGTACTTCTAAAAGTATTTCGTGTGGTTTGCGATTTGAGCCACAATCATCAAATTGCTCATGTTTTCCAAGAATAATACCTGAAATTTTATCAAATACACCGTTAATTTTAAGTAATGAAAAGCTTCTTTCAATAGTAGCTGCATCTTTTGAGCTATCCTCAATAAATAGAATATCTCCTTCTTGAATACATGGCATATAAGGGCTGCCCCAAATTCCTTGTATTGTATTTAAGTTGCCGCCAATTATCCGTCCAGTAGCTTGTCCATTTGTTACAGAAATCCAATTATTTGTTCTAAGTTCTTTTTCTTTCGTTTTCTCTTCCCAATTAATAAATTCGTCCGACCAAAATAAAGGTTGTTTTATGTTGTAAGGAAGCGCTTGATCATGCAGTAATGTTTCTGCAAAATATTTGTATGTATCATCTACAAAAGGCTCAAATTCTCCAAAGGAGGGAACAAGTGCCGGACCGTAAAATGTAGGGATTCCTGTTTTTGCATAAATCCCTAGTAATAAAGCCGTTGCATCTGAATAGCCAATCATTATTTTAGGTTTATTTTGAAAAGCATCATAATCAATATAAGGTAATAAGGAATTAGAATTTAGACCGCCAATTGTTGACATAATACAAGATACATGAGGGTTTCTTATTAAAGCATTCAGTTCCTCAGCACGCTCTTGTATACTACCCGAACGATAGTAATCATTTTGGCCTGTTAGGGAACCTTCTAATATGTGAAATCCTTTCTGTTGTAAGTAAGATTTCGCTCGTTCAAATCTTTTTGGAGAAGTGTAGGTTATTGGTGAAGAAGGTGAATAGATACCGATTGTGTCTCCGTATTTTAATGATTCTGGAAGTGTCATTTGTATAAATCCCTTCTATTAAATAGTTTTATCCCGCATTAACGGGCAGTAAGACCCCCACCTCAAAATTCAGCGGAAGCAAAGAAGTTAGGTGGAGGATCAACTGCCCGTAAAAGCCCGATTGGTTCAACTAATAATCAGTGGGGGATGAACAAAACCCCCACTGATTAAAGTTTCACTTTATTTATGAGAATTTATCATTGAATATTCTTATATTTCAGTATTGTTATTGTAACATACAACAATCGCTGTAGATGAATAAATATGCTTTTTACCTTGACGATATAAAGGGAAAGTTGTTATGGTTGAATGTGAGTGTATAAAAGGTTTGCTAAAGGAGTTTTGAAATGAAGCAGTTAAAATGGGGAAGGATAACAATCCTATTAGTTATTATTTTAGGGGGATGTTGGTTCTTATTCCAAGGAACTCAAAAGAGTACAGCAAGTGTAGAGGCACCACCTTTACAAGTGGCAGAACTACCTGAAACAGGGCTAACTGAAAAAGTAGTGCCACCAAAATACATACCACCGGAAATTGATGCAAAAGCAGCTATGATTATCGATGCGAGTAATGGAGATATTATTTATCAACATAATGAAAATGAAGCTTTTGCGCCAGCTAGTATGTCTAAGATGATGACAGCATATCTTCTATTAGAAAATGTACATAATGGAAAAGTTCGCTGGGAAGATCCGGTGAAAATGAGTGCGAAAGCGGCACAAACAGAGGGTGCGAGAATCCCAGTCCAAGTTAATGATACATTAACTGTTAAAGACTTATACCATGCATTAATGATTGAATCAGCAAATAATTCGGCTGTAGCTTTAGCAGAACATATGGCAAAGACTGAGAAAGATTTCGTTCAGCTTATGAATGCAAAAGCAAAGCAGTTAAAAATGTCGGATTATGCAAAATTCGCAAATGCATCAGGACTACAGGAGCCCGATGGAAGTGAGACGAAGATGACAGCTGCTGATGTAGCAAACTTGGCGTATCATCTTATAAAAGATTATCCAGAAATATTAGAAGTAACTCATTTACGTCAAAGTCAGTTAGCATTTAATAATATTAATGTTATAAGTACAAATGATATGTTAAACAAAAATAATAAAGCTTTATATATAGAAGGAATAGACGGATTAAAAACAGGATTCACAGATAGCGCAGGGTATTGTTTCACGGGAACAGCAAAACAAGGGGATACTCGTATTATTACAGTTGTAATGGGAACGAAAGGTAAAACGAAGCGTTTTACAGAGACAAATAAGCTAATGTCTTATGCATTTGGCTTAGTTAAGTAAGTAAAATATTGAGTTAGATCATTATATAAGAAAGGCAATTTGTTGTTACGTATTATCAGTAACAATAAATTGCCTTTTTATTTTTAGCATTATGAAATAAAAAGGTAAAATATGTGAGTTTTATTATTTGAGTTTAGTATTGTTTGTTGATATTATAAAGTTAGAAACTTATTAATGATAAGTTTTGAGAGGCGTAATGTGAAGTATACATATGAAAAAGCCTCAAATGAAAATTGGAGGGAATTATGATGGCAAAAGATTTTTACTCAGCAATTGAAGACCGAAGATCTATCTATGCGATTAGTAAAGAGCAAGTAGTTTCTGATGAAAAAATTCAAGAAGTGATTTATCATGCTGTAAAACATACACCTTCAGCTTTTAACTCTCAGAGCGCTCGTGTTGTCGTCTTGCTAGGAGAACAACATGATAAGTTATGGGATATTACGAAAGAAACGTTACGAAAAATTGTACCTGAAAATAACTTTGCAGCTACTGAAGAAAAAATGAATGCATTTAAAAATGGTTATGGAACGGTTTTATACTTCGAAGATAATCAAGTAGTGGAAGAATTGCAAGAAAACTTTGCATTATATAAAGAGAATTTTCCAGTTTGGTCTCAGCAATCCTCAGGAATGTTACAATTTGCAATTTGGACAGCGCTAGAAATAGAAGGATTTGGTGCTACATTGCAACATTACAATCCGTTAATTGATGAAGAAGTGAGAAAAGAATGGGAAGTTCCAGAGAACTGGAAACTCACTGCGCAAATGCCGTTTGGTAAACCGGTAGTACCTGCTGGTGAAAAAGAATACCAACCATTAGAAAACCGTGTGAAAATTTATAAATAAGGTAGGAACGATAAAGTGAAACTTTAATCAGTGGGGGAGTTGTTCATCCCCCACCTAACTTTTTTACTTTCGCTGAATTTTAAGATGAGGGTCTTACTGCCCGTTAATGCGGGATAAAAGGTGAACAGGATACAACCTGTTCACCTTTTATAAGTAATAAGGATTTTTTTGATAGGAATTTTCCATCTGATTTTTCAATTCGTTTTTACGCGTTTCAATAGTTGATACTTTTTGTAGGGTGATAAATGAAACGAATTGAAAAAAAGCATAGTACAGTTCTATATTTTTATTTATAGGATCATCTATTATGTTTTTCATAAATATACCTCCTTATTCTTATCCGACTATTAGCTGTCAATGAGACTCCCATCTCAAAACCAATCTATAAAAGTTCGTTTGATTTTAATGTAGGGTGATTAAAATTTGTATGGATAAAAATCCCACTACATATATGATAATATAAATATCTTGAAAATTCCATGGATAGTGAAAAGTGGTTAGTCGGATGTGTTTTTTCGTCAAATTAAAACAGAAATTATGGAGTTAAATCTTACAATTCGTCAAATCTTTTAAAAACGATAGATAGTATCTAAAATAGTTTTCTGAAAATATTATACTATTGATAAAAAAAGTGTTTTTTGTCATGATAAGAATATACTTTATGTAAGGAACTTTACTAGGAAATACATACTTTGCATTGTATTAGATTAATAGAATTTTTCAAAATGGATAGAAACAGAAAAAATATATATTAAGATAATGAATGGAATGTCGAATTTTCAATGAAATACATAAGAAATTTGAAAAAAGCATTGCAAAAACAATAAGTTTAATGGTAAAGTTCACATGAAGTTCACACGGAATTCACTTCATTCGTTTAAAATGAACTCTGTGTGAAAAATAAAACTCTTGTTAAAAAATGGAACTTAATGAATATTTTACTTTGATAATATTGTAAAGTATTAAGTTTATAAGTTTTTTAAAGAGGATAGTAGGGAAAGGAAGTAAAGACAACTTATGAAAAAAGTAATTGCAGGTTTAGCAGCAGCTTCTGTAGTAGGTGTTGCAGTTCCAGGTATGGATTCTGCTCAAGCACAAGTTTCAAACGAAGCGCTAAAAGAAATTAATGGACAAACTCAAACTCAAACGACTGTAACTGAAACAAAAACTGTAGAAACAAAATCCGATTTAAAATACACAGTAACTGCTGATGTATTAAATGTTCGTTCAGGTGCTGGTACAGGACATAGTGTTATTTCTAAAGTAAAACAAGGTCAAGTACTACAAGTAATTGGACAAGAAAACGGTTGGTTCAAAGTAACTGTAAACGGTCAAACTGGTTATGTAAGTGGTGACTTCGTAACGACTGGTGGTAAAACAGGAACTACTGTTCAACAAGGAACTGGTACTTACACAGTAAACGTTTCTTCACTTAACGTACGTACAGGCCCAAGTACATCTCATACAGTATTAGGCTCTGTAAATAAAGGTAAAACAGTACAAGTTGTTGGTGAAGTGCAAGATTGGTTTAAAATCAACTTCAATGGTGGAACTGGATACGTAAGCAAAGACTTCGTAACAAAAGGTGGTTCTGCTGTATCTAACCAAACACAACAACCAACTACAAACAACAATACTACTACAGTTCAAACTGGTGGTTCTTATGTTGTTAACACTGGTGCTTTAAAAGTACGTACAGGCCCAGCTACATACAACGCTGTAATCGGTGGCGTAACAAACGGTACAGTATTAAACGTTACTGGCGCTGAAAATGGTTGGTACAAAATTAACCATAACGGCCGTACAGGTTACGTAAGTGCAGACTTCGTTAAGTTTGTAAAAGGCGGAGTAAACAACGTTACAAATAACAATAACGTTACAAATAACGTTCAACAACCAGGTAAAGACGTACAAAAACCAACAACAGGTGGAGATACATCTTCAATCGCTGGATTCGCTAGATCTTTAAATGGTTCACCATACAGAACTGCTGGTACAACACCTGCTGGTTTTGACTGCAGTGGATTCATTCACTACGTATTAAATCAAACTGGTCATAAAGGCGCTCGTCAAACAGTTGCTGGATACTGGAGCTCTAAAACAAAAACTAGCAATCCACAACCAGGTGATTTAGTATACTTCCAAAATACTTATAAATCAGGTCCTTCTCACATGGGTGTTTACTTAGGAAACGGTCAGTTCATTAGTGCAGAAACTGATGCAACTGGTGTACGTATTAGTTCTGTAAGCAACTCTTACTGGAGCAAGCACCTATTAGGTTACACAAAAGCATACTAAGAAAAAGTAGAATTATACTATTCGTATAGAGAAAAGGCTTTCCAGGGAAACTTGGGAAGCCTTTTTATAGTTTAATAAATTGGGATGTAATAGTTTTCACTGTAACTTCCCATTTAAAAATCGAGCGTATAGATCATGAAAGTAGTTTGGACGGAATAAATTTGCTGCATGTCCTGTTAACGGTATTTCTTTATATAAAACGTTAGGAAGAATGGACTTTAAATCAAAAAGACAAGATTTATAGAGATGATCATGTTCGCCCATTACCCATAGAATAGGGTGGGGGAGTGATTTTAATTTAGATTTTAGATCGAATTCTAACCGGTGGCGTAATGATTGGGCAATAATTGATGAATGTAATTGCAATCCGAACCGGTAATAAATATTTCTTGAAATGACTGCGAACGGATTTGCCTTTAGTATGCCACTTGGAAAAATGGTATTTGCGTATTGAGAGAGCCATTTAGAGTAATCGTCTCCTCGCTTCTCCCAAAACTTTTGAAATACGTTATATAAAAGGGAAGGATTATTATAATGTCCACCAATATGACAAATGCTCAAAACTTTTTCTGGATGCATTTGTGCAAAAATTGTAGAGATATAACAGCCGTAGCTTAAAGCGCAAATATGAGCTTTTTGAATGCCTTCTTTTTCGTATAAATTCAATAATTGATCAACGAGACGCTGTAATGAAAATTCGATAGCTTCTCCTTTATCATCGCCGTGACCTAATAAGTCATAAGTAATAATGTGGTAAGAGGCGGAAAATCGTTTATGCTCTTTTTTGAAAGCACGACGATTGCCGACTAAACCATGAATAAAAATAATTGTTTCCTTTTCGGGATGTATATTTGTTTGCAAAAAGGATACTCCTTTCAATAACTGGAGATTTATATAGTATTGTAAATTAGTTATCTATCATTCACATAGAATAATATTAAGTACCAGGTAATAATATCAGATGTTTATATCTGTTGTAAAGATGAGTTTTTATGTATATTTTGTAAAAACAGAAAAAGTGTGTTTACATTCAGTTTACATTTGTATTGTATTCTATTTTTAGAAAGAACAGTTTTGTTTAACACGAGGAGATGAACATGTATGGAAGTTAGAAATGAGACAAAGAAAAAAGGGAGCTGGAGGCAGTTTTTACGCCTTATTCAAGATACAAATCCCCCGAAAGGGATTCTTGTTTTTGCGTTATTAATGAGTTTGCTTTCTACGGGAGCGAGTTTATTTATTCCGATGTTAACAAAAGGATTAGTAGATAATTTTTCACTTTCGTCAATTAGTACAGGACAAATTGTTGGGCTAGTTGCCTTCTTTATTATGCAAACTATAGCTGCAGGATTATCTATATATTTACTAAATTATATCGGCCAGAAGATTGTAGCCGGACTGAGAGAACGTTTGTGGAAAAAGGTTCTTATATTGCCAGTATCTTATTATGATCAAAATAGAACAGGCGATACAATTAGCCGAATGACAAATGATACAGGTGTTGTGAAGACATTAATTTCTGAGCATTTGTCAAACTTATTAACAGGCGGTATTTCAATTGTAGGATCATTAATCGTATTATTTGTTTTAGATTGGAAAATGACTCTTTTACTTTTAACGGTTATTCCATTATCAGTACTTATCTTAGTTCCATTAGGACGAAAAATGTATAAGATTTCAAAAGCACTTCAAGATGAAACAGCTTCTTTTACTAGTGTGCTAACGCAAGTATTATCAGAAATTCGTTTAGTGAAATCTTCGAACACAGAAAAAAGAGAATATGAAACTGGAAATAAAGGTATCGAGAAGTTATTGCAATTTGGTTTGAAAGAGGGAAAAGTGCAAGCGTTAATTTCGCCAGTTATGTCGTTTGTTTTAATGGCTTTACTTGTTATTATCGTAGGATACGGTGGGATGCGAGTTTCTAGCGGTGCATTAACAACTGGGGAACTAGTAGCGTTTATTTTATATTTAGTTCAAATTATAATGCCGATGAGTCAATTATCTATGTTCTTTACACAATTCCAAAAGGCGATTGGTGCAACGGAAAGAATTAATACCATTTTAGAATATGAAGTAGAAGACCATGAAACTGGTGTGAAAGTCACAAATGCTAAGCAACCAATTGTTCTTGAAAATGTACATTTCGAGTATAACGAAGAAGAGCAAGTGTTAAAGAATATTGATTTCACAATTGAATCAGGAAAAGTAACAGCCATTGTAGGGCCGAGTGGTAGCGGGAAAACAACGTTATTTTCACTATTAGAACGTTTTTATGAGCCAACTAGCGGTGCCATTAAATTAGGAAAAGATGTAATTACGAACTATTCATTACAGTCATGGCGACGTCAAATTGGTTACGTTTCACAAGATAGTCCGTTAATTGATGGAACGATTCGTGATAACATTTGTTACGGTGTTGAGGGCGAAGTGACAGATGAAGAAATTGAAAAAGTAGCAGCGATGGCATATGTTGATGCATTTATTCATGATTTGCCAAATGGATATGCAACAGAAGTTGGAGAACGTGGTGTAAAGCTTTCTGGAGGACAAAGACAGCGAATTGCCATTGCCCGAGCGTTGATTAGAAATCCACAAATTCTTATGTTAGATGAAGCAACTTCTAGTTTAGATAGTAAATCCGAATCTGTCGTTCAAAAGGCATTAAATAACTTAATGAAAGGCAGAACAACGTTAGTTATTGCACATAGGCTTTCTACTGTTGTAGATGCAGATAAAATTATCTTTATAGAAAAAGGGAATCTGACAGGGAGCGGTACACATGATGAATTGTTACGCACACATGACATGTATCGTGAATTTGCAACGCAACAATTGAAAATTAAAGAGGCTGCATTATAAAATGAATAATCAGTGGGGTTTGTACTCCGCTGATTATTCATTTTTAAAAGTTTGATTAAGGATGCTAATTAGAAAGGAAATGGTTTCTTTGATACCTAACATTTTAATAGTAGACGATGATCCACATATTAGAGAACTTGTGTCTGTATTTTTAGAAAGAGAAGGTTTTCAAACGTATGAAGCAATTGATGGTCTAGATGCCCTTCAAAAAATAGATGAAGTGAAAGTTGATATGGTTATTCTTGATATCATGATGCCGAATATGGATGGATTTGATGTATGTTTTGAATTAAGAAAATACTATGATATCCCGATTTTGATGCTAACTGCTAAAGGGGAAACGTCTCAAAAAGTAAAAGGATTTCACCTTGGAACAGATGATTATCTTGTAAAACCATTTGATCCGATAGAATTAGTAGTGAGAGTAAAGGCGTTACTGAAACGTTACCAAATTACAGTATCACAATCGATTCAAGTTGGAAATGTACTGTTAAATCGTAAAATATTTGAAGTTACAACCGGAGAACAAACGGTTACGTTACCGCTAAAAGAATTCGAATTGCTTTTTACTTTAGGCTCTAAAGCGGGAAGAACTTGTTCAAGAGAGCAATTAATTGAAGATGTATGGGGATATGATTTTGAAGGGAATGAACGCACACTAGACGTTCATATAAATCGGTTACGTGAGAAGTTTCAAGAAGAGAAGTCGAAATTTAGTATTAAAACGATAAGAGGATTAGGGTATCGCTTAGAGGTAAGTAAATGAGAAAAAGAAAACGAATGAGTAAGTTGAAGGTGCTGAAAGTAATTGGAGCGGTAATAGCGCTCTTTTCTTTTCTCACTATCATTTGGTCTATCGCGTTTTATGTAGCGTCTAGTATTTTAGATGCTCTTGAAATAAACGTATCGCCGTTTGTTACTTTTCTAATTAGTGATATGGTCGGCTTTGTATTTATTGTTCTTATTTGGGTATTGATTGGAGTATTAATGAGGCCGAAGCGAGAGGCGATGATTTGGACGATTATTGAACCGATACAAAAAATTGCAAAAGGGGACTTCTCCGTAAAAATACGAAATGAAGAGAAATATGATGGAGAAATTGGTGTGCTCGTAAAAAGTATAAATGATATGACAGATGAACTGAATGCGATGGAGAAAATGCGCCAGGAATTTGTATCGAATGTTTCTCATGAAATACAGTCACCATTAACTTCTATAAAAGGATTTGCTAGAGCACTACAAGATAACAATCTTTCCGAGGGAAAGAGAAAGCATTACCTTACCATTATTGAAACGGAAACGACGAGATTATCTAAACTAAGCCAAAATTTGCTGAAACTAACTCTTTTAGAGTCAGAAGAATATAAACCAGAAAGAGTTACATATCGATTAGATCAACAGTTAAAGCAAATTGTGTTAAATAGTGAACCACTCTGGGATGAAAAAGAAATTGAGTTAGACCTTGATTTAGAAAAAGTGCATATTACTGCCGAGCAAGAAAGTATGAGTCAAGTTTGGATTAATTTAATTCATAATAGTATTAAATTTACTCCAAGTGGTGGCACAATTACAATCCAGTTAAAAGAATGTGAGAAAGTAGTGGAAGTGCGTATTCGCGATTCGGGAATTGGTATATCCGAAGAACAGAAGCAACATATTTTTGAACGTTTTTATAAAGCGGATTCTTCACGAAATCGTACCTATGGAGGAAGTGGCTTAGGATTGGCCATCGTAAAAAAAGTACTCGACCTTCATCAAGGGAAAATAAAAGTCGAGAGTGAGGAAGGGAACGGGACGGAATTTATTGTTTGTATTCCGAATTATGAAGAGGAATAGTGTTAGGAGGGAATCCTTCTAACACTATTTCTCTTTAAAAATACATTTCCCATTACTGCAGCTATATTGATAAGCTTTTCCTTCACTATTCATACGGTATGAGTAATCAGATTCTTTATCATTCTTAAAGTCAACGTATGCTTCTACACCGTTTTTATCATCATCGATATCAACGAAGTGAACATGGCGTATAGAATAATCTTCCTGTTCACTTAATCCCTTTTCTTGCATGTTTTTATGTATACCTTCTACTAATTGGTCGAACAGTGACCAGTTTAAATTCAGATGTTCAAATGATTCAGTATGCCTTCCTAAAATTCCGTTGTCTTGTATAATTTTTTTATTATCATCGTATTTATAAGAGTATGTAAAATAGGGTTCGTCTTTATATACTACTATTGTATAATAGCCGATATTGTAAAGGGGAGTATATTTTCCGGTGATATTTTGAATATCTTCTTGTTTATACCCTTTTATAGTATGAAGGTAATCACTTGTATCTTTTTCTATAACTTTATAGTTTAGAGGATTACCAAATATAAAGTATATCCCAAAAAATATGGTGCATAATCCTACTAAAGTTAGTGATAAGATCCATTTTTTCCTTTTCATATGTATACACTCCCCTACAATAGATTTATGTTTATTTTACGTGAATGATGATAAAACATGTGAGACTTATAAAAAATATCATAGTTACCTATAAGTAACCTACGCACATGAAAGTGCATCATTGCCTTTTTACATAAATATAGTTACACTTTTAATATAATAATAAACAACTGAGACGATTAAGGAGTGTTATACTTGGCAGAATTATTACAAGGCAAAAATGCTTTAATTACAGGAGCAGGTAGAGGGATTGGTCGTGCTGTAGCGATCGCATTAGCGAAAGAGGGCGTAAATGTCGGACTTTTAGCTCGTTCAGAAGAAAACTTAAAAGCTGTAGCGAAAGAAGTAGAAGCAGAAGGCGTAAAAGCTGTTATTGCAACTGCTGATGTTTCTTCATATGAAGAAGTGACTACTGCGATTGAGACGTTAAAAAACGGTTTAGGGTCTATCGATATTTTAATTAATAACGCTGGTATTTCTAAATTCGGAAAGTTTTTAGAACTAGACGTTGCTGATTGGGAAAAAATCATTCAGGTAAACTTAATGGGTGTATATTATGCAACTCGCGCAGCTTTACCAAGCATGATTGAACAACAATCTGGTGATATCATTAACATTTCATCTACAGCAGGACAAAAAGGTGCACCTGTAACAAGTGCATATAGTGCTTCGAAATTTGGTGTTCTTGGCTTAACAGAATCGTTAGCGATGGAAGTTCGTAAACATAACATTCGTGTAACAGCTTTAACTCCAAGTACAGTAGCAACTGATATGGCTGTAGATTTAGGATTAACTGATGGAAATCCTGATAAAGTTATGCAAGCAGAAGATATTGCAGAGTTTATCGTAGCGCAGCTGAAATTAAATAAACGTACATTTATTAAATCAGCAGGACTTTGGTCTACTAATCCGTAAGGGACAAATGTATAAACAAAAGAAGGGATATTTATTCTGTAATGGAGTAGATGTCCCTTCTTTATTTTTGATTATAAGACAGAATTTTCGGTATAATAAAATGTGAATGGTAGAAAACCATTGGAAAATTGAAGGGGATGGTATTTACATGAGTACGATTGAGAAATGGACGGCTGTTGATCAATATATGAGTGATGTATTAATACCGAAAGATTCTACATTAGAAGAAGTTCTTCAAGCAAATGCTACAGCTAATTTACCGGCACATGACGTATCGCCAACGCAAGGGAAGTTTTTACAATTATTAGTACAAATTCAAGGAGCTCAAAATATTTTAGAGATTGGTACTCTAGGTGGATATAGTACGATATGGCTTGCAAGGGGCTTGCCATCTGGAGGCCGAGTTGTTACATTGGAAGCAAATGAAAAACATGCAGAAATTGCACGTAACAATATTGAGTGTGCCAATTTGAATGATAAAATTGAAGTGCGAACAGGATTAGCTTTAGATTCTTTACAGCAAATAGAAAATGAGAAGTATGAACCATTTGATTTTATCTTTATAGATGCTGATAAACAAAATAATCCTGCTTATTTTGAATGGGCACTGAAACTATCACGCCCGGGTACTGTAATTATTGGAGATAACGTAGTACGCGAAGGAGAAGTTATTAATAATACTAGCAGCGACTCTCGCGTACAAGGAATACGTCGTTTCTATGAGCTAATAGCTGCTGAGCCGCGTGTAAGTGCTACAGCGCTTCAAACAGTCGGAAGTAAAGGGTACGATGGATTTGTAATGGCAGTCGTAAAAGAATAACGAAAGGAGATAAATAGAATGAAAAAGATGTTTGGAAAATTATAACATGTATCATATGCAACGCAGCTAGCTCGTGGACCTCCTATATACATATCACTATATTTTATATAAAAAAATTGGAGGTTGTGAGTAGATGAGAACTGAAAAAGAAATGTTAGACTTAATTATAAATACAGCAAAAGAGGATGAAAGAATCCGAGCAGTTATCATGAATGGGTCGCGTGTAAATCCACATGTGCAAAGAGATTGTTTTCAAGACTATGATATTATGTATGTTGTAAGAGATATACAATCTTTTACGTCTAATCATGATTGGATTCATAGATTTGGAGAAATAATGATTGTACAAATGCCGGAAGAAATGTCATTAGTTCCACCAGATGAAGACGGGAAGTTTCCATATTTAATGCAGTTCATGGATGGAAATCGGATTGATTTAACATTAGTTCCGGTTGATTTAATAAAAAAGTTCGTTGGACAAGATAGCTTAAGTAAATTACTTCTCGATAAAGATAATTGTATGGAAGAATTCCCGCCAGCAAGCGATAAAGATTACTTAATAAAAAAGCCTACAGAAAAAGAGTTTTTAGATTGCTGTAATGAATTTTGGTGGTGTAGTACGAATGTGGCAAAAGGGCTATGGAGAGAAGAGCTTTCTTATGCGAAAGGGATGCTTGATGGTCCAGTACGAGATATGTTCATCGTAATGCTAGAATGGCATATTGGTATGAAAACAGACTTTACAGTTAATGCAGGAAAGTTTGGGAAGCATTTCGAGCAATATATTGAAAAAGATATGTGGGAGCAATTTAAAAGGACCTATTCGAATGCTGAAAATGAAAACATATGGGAGTCATTTTTTGCAATGGGAGATCTGTTTAGGAAAGTTGCGAACGGATTTGCGAACGCTTATGGATATCAATACCCGCAAGGTGATGATGACAGAGTGACAACTTATTTAAAAAATGTGAGAACATTACCGAGAGATAGTAAAGTAATTTATTGAGTAATAGGACTGTCCTAATAATGGACAGTCCTATTTTTGTATATTGATAAGAATTTCCCTAACAAAGTACAGCAGAATCACATATGAAACTTTAGGGAGGTTTTATCATGTATTATTTTTATTCGCCACAAATGTTTGCTCCATATCAATGGGGACTAGAACGAGAAGTTTCGTATACGTATATGCCATATAACTCGTTTTATTATGGAGACTATATAAGCTCATTGCCATACGTATATATACCTCAAAACTATGAAGTACAAATGAAAGCTGATGAGCGTGGATCGTGGACACCATTTTCGTGGGTCGAAAAATATGCGTACGCATTTTCAGGACCTTACAATAAAGCGGAAGTCGCTCTTACATTTGATGATGGACCAGATTTAGAATTTACGCCCAAAATATTAGATAAGTTAAAACAACATAATGTAAAAGCGACTTTCTTCTTGCTTGGTGAAAATGCAGAAAAGTTTCCAAATGTAGTAAAGCGTATTGCAAATGAAGGGCATGTAATTGGCAATCATACGTATAGCCATCCGAATTTAGCGAAAGTAACTGATGCTGAGTACCGTAATCAAATTATAAAAACAGAAGAAATATTAAATCGTTTAGCTGGTTATGCACCGAAATTTATTCGTCCGCCGTACGGTGAAATACTTGAAGATCAATTGAAGTGGGCAACAGAGCAAAATTTTATGATTGTACAGTGGAGTGTTGATACAGTTGATTGGAAAGGCGTAAGCGCTGATACAATTACAAATAATGTGTTAGGGAATTCATTTCCTGGTAGTGTCATCCTTCAGCATTCAACACCAGGTGGGCATTTACAAGGATCTGTAGATGCGTTAGACAAAATCATTCCGCAGTTAAAAACGAAAGGGGCACGCTTTGTAACGCTGCCAAGTATGTTCCAAACATCGAAAGAGCGAAAGTGAATGTGTTGTGGAATTGGAAAAAAAGGATTTTTTCGTATAATGAAGCTGTAGGTTAGGAGGGGATATAATTGATGTATGCACTAATAAACATAGGAATGAGTATTTTAATAGGTATTATATTTATACTTGCGGCAATTGTCCTTCAAAAAAATCCACCGACCGATATAAATGCGGCATATGGTTATCGTACGAAACGATCTATGAAAAATAAAGAGTTATGGGATGCAGGTAATAGGTATAGTGCAGAAGTGATGAAGCAAAACGGATTCATCATGATGTTAATTGGAAGTGTTGTTAGTATACTGTTTAGATATCCACATACAATGATGGCGATTATGGTGATTATGCTGTTATTAATCATTTGTTTATTTATACGAGTAGAGAGTAGATTGAAAATACTTGAACAATAATGAAAAAATAGGACTCCACGCAATAGAATGCTAGGAGTCCTATTTTATTTATAAACTATTCTTTTCTAATAAGTCTTTTCCTTGTTCAACAACAAATTCATAGTACGCAAGATCATATGGATAAATATCTTCAAATGTTATCGTTATCGGTTTATTGTTTAAAACAGAAATAGCTGTAAAAGATGAAATCTCTCTTTTTAATAGTTGTAGAAAAGAAGTTGCATGTATTTTCATTACATCGTCTACTTCTTCACCTGGTGCGAATGGAAGTGGCTGGATGACATTGTGAAAATACATATGACAAAACTCACGATCCGTAAGATTTGAAATTTCATAATCTATTGTAAAGATTCCTTTGTATGCTAAATCGGTAGTTTGAAAGGAAAGTCCTAATTCTTCTTCAATTTCACGAAGGCCACCAATTTGTACATCTTCATCATGCATAATATGTCCAGCTGAAGTGATATCCCATATAAGCGGAGCTTCTTTCTTATTTTTAGAGCGTAATTGGAAATATAAAAACATATCTTCATCATCTTTTTCTACAAACCAACAATGAAATGTTTCGTGCCAATCACCGTCACGATGCACTTCATCACGTAATTTCTTCCCAAGTGTATTTCTTTCAGAATCAAATATCGTTAACCACTCTGTCATTTTAATTCCCCTTTCTGCAAATTTTATTATACAATATTTGTATTGAATTTTGGGAAAATAAAGAAAAAGGGGTCGTTATAGTGGGAATAGAGGGTAAGGAAATAAAATCGATTATTTCAACAGAGGAAGAATTACGGAAAATATTGGGGCAACCAAGTGAACGAGCTTTAAAAAAAGTTATTTCATCATTAGACTACCATTGCGTAGACTTTCTATCTAAATCTCCCTTTCTAGTAGTATCTACTGCAAATAAATTAGGAGAGTGCGATGCTTCGCCGAGAGGAGATGCACCTGGATTTGTTTACGTATTAAATCATAATAAAATTATTATTCCAGAAAGACCAGGCAACCGCCGTATAGACTCCATTTTGAATATTATTTCCAATCCACGTGTAGGGTTACTCTTTTTTATTCCAGGTCTTGGGGAGACACTCCGAATAAATGGCCGAGCGTATATAACAAAAGACGAAGAAATTTTGCAAGAAATGAAGGCAAATGGACGCACTCCGCTACTTGGAATTGTTGTTGAAATAGAAGAATGTTACATTCATTGTGCAAAAGCTTTTATTCGTTCTAATATGTGGGATCCAGAATCTTGGTTGAATAAAAAAGAGTTACCTTCAGCAGCGAAAATGTTGCTGGAGCACGCGAAAGTAAATACTTCTGAAGAGGATGTTGCACGTTCTTTAGAAGAAAGTTATACGAAAAGATTGTATTAAAAAAGTTTTATTTATATAGTTTTATAAGGTGAATATGTAAATGTATTAGAATGGGATATTTATTTACGAATCGTTGATTTACAAGAGGAATAAACAACAAAATTGGTAAATCGAGCGGTAGTGGCATAATATTATTGTAAAATATAATAAAAAATGATTTTGAAAATTGTTAGTAAAAATAGGCTTGCTTTTTAAAAAGTTGATAACTATAATAAGTTAACAAATAAACATGAACGAAAAAGTAACGATAAGGACACGAAATCATTTTTACGGTTTACAGAGAGGGAAGTCAAGGGTGTGAGCTTCCTAACACGAGAAATGGTTTTACCACCTTTGAACTTCAATAGTGAACGAGTAATCTAGTAATTATTGACGGTATCAGCCGTTATCTGAACTTGAGCAATCTAGGAGGAAGTACGTCTGGATTGGAACAAGGGTGGAACCACGAAAACACATTCGTCCCTTTCCTAGGGATGAGTGTGTTTTTTTATGAATTACAGATAGAAAATTTAAAATAATTAAAAAATATTATTGATTTTGTTTTTTATGCGAGTATAATGAGTTAACAAATAAACATGAACGAAAAAGTAACGATAAGGACACGAAATCATTTTTACGGTTTACAGAGAGGGAAGTCAAGGGTGTGAGCTTCCTAACACGAGAAATGGTTTTACCACCTTTGAACTTCAATAGTGAACGAGTAATCTAGTAATTATTGACGGTATCAGCCGTTATCTGAACTTGAGCAATCTAGGAGGAAGTACGTCTGGATTGGAACAAGGGTGGAACCACGAAAACACATTCGTCCCTTTCCTAGGGATGAGTGTGTTTTTTTACTTTGAAAGGAGGTGCAGTAATATGAAACAATTTGTACGTACGGAAATAACCACCACCTGCATGATTGAAAAGCAGAGTAAGGTGATTGATAGAGATAAATAATAAAATTGTAGGAGGAGATTAGAAGATGAATAATGTTATTAATGTTGGAGTGTTGGGGTTAGGTACGGTCGGAAGTGGTGTTGTCCATATTTTGAAAGAACATTATAAAAAAATCGCTCTTGATACAGGATATGAAGTGAAGGTAAAAACAGTCGTCGTACGTGATTTGGAAAAAGAACGTGATGTTTGCATTGATGGAATCGTAGTAACAAGTCATGTCGATGAAGTTCTAAATGATTCAAATATTGATATTGTAGTAGAGGTAATGGGCGGAATTGAAGAAGCGAAGCAGCATATTGTTAAGGCTTTACGAAATAAAAAACATGTCGTAACAGCAAATAAAGATTTAATGGCTGTATACGGTGCAGAGCTTCTACAACTGGCGAACGATAATGATTGTGATCTATGTTATGAAGCAAGTGTAGCAGGTGGTATTCCAGTGTTAAGAGGATTAACGGACGGATTAGCTTCAGATCAAATTGAAAAAATAATGGGAATTGTAAATGGAACAACAAATTATATGTTAACAAAGATGAGTCAAAATGGATGGTCATATGAAGAGGCTTTACAGGAAGCACAAAAATTAGGATTCGCAGAATCAGATCCAACAGCAGATGTAGATGGACTAGATGCGGCGAGAAAGGTAGCCATTCTTGCAAACTTAGGTTTTTCGATGAATGTTTCTTTAGATGATGTGCAAGTAAGAGGGATTCGAAAGGTCGAAAAAGAAGATTTACAAATGGCTGAAAAGTTAGGGTTTACAATGAAATTAATTGGGAAAGCGGAGAAACAAGGATCAGCCATCCATTTAAGTGTAGAACCTACTCTATTACCAAGTCATCATCCATTGTCGAATGTAAATAATGAATTTAATGCAGTGTATGTTCACGGGCAAGCAGTAGGAGAAGTAATGTTTTACGGACCTGGAGCTGGGAAGTTACCGACTGGTTCTGCTGTAGTAAGTGATATTATTTCAATTGTTAAAAGTATGAATCAAGTTCCGAAAAATAAAAGTGTGTTAAAAGAACCAGAGCCATACGAGTTACAAGGCGATGAAGAAGTCGTTTCGAAATATTTCTTGCGTATTTCATTACGAGATGAACCTGGGATGTTACAGAAAATAACAGAATGTTTCGTTAATTACTCTGTAAGTTTAAAAGAAGTTATTCAATTACCGTTAAATCGTGAACTTGCAGAAGTCGTTGTTGTGACACATCAAACTTCAAAGTATCAATTTGAACGAGTTTTAGGAGCGATAGAAGATGTCGCAAGTGAAATAAACAGTTATTACATTATTGAGGAGGAAAAACAATATGTATAAAGGACTATTAAAACAGTATGCTTCTTATTTACCGGTGAATGAAAACACACCTGATGTGAGCTTAATGGAAGGGAATACACCCCTTATTCCGTTATTAAATATATCAAAACAATTAGGGATTCAGTTATACGGTAAGTACGAAGGAGCGAATCCGACAGGTTCTTTTAAAGATCGTGGTATGGTAATGGCAGTTGCAAAGGCGAAAGAAGAAGGTTCGGAGGCTATTATTTGTGCATCGACAGGTAATACATCGGCATCGGCTGCCGCATACGCGGCACGCCTTGGGATGAAATGTATTATCGTAATACCGGAAGGGAAGATTGCACATGGAAAATTAGCGCAAGCAGTTGCCTATGGTGCTGAAATCATTTCAATAGAAGGGAATTTTGACGATGCACTTAAGGCTGTAAGAAATATTGCTGCGGAAGAACCAATTACATTAGTTAACTCAGTGAATCCTTATCGAATTGAAGGACAAAAAACAGCAGCGTTTGAAATTTGTGACCAGCTGCAAAGTGCACCAGATGTTTTAGCGATTCCTGTTGGGAATGCAGGGAATATTACAGCATACTGGAAAGGGTTCTGTGAATATGAGAAAGAAAAAGGCTATAAGAAGCCAAGAATTCATGGATTTGAAGCGGAAGGAGCAGCTGCAATTGTAAAAGGACATGTAATTGAAGAACCTGAAACAATTGCAACAGCGATTCGGATTGGTAATCCAGCGAGTTGGTCGTATGCAGTAGAGGCTGCTGAGCAGTCTCATGGTGAAATAGATATGGTGTCAGATGAAGAAATTTTACATGCATATAGATTATTAGCAAAATCGGAAGGGGTTTTCGCTGAGCCAGGATCAAATGCTTCATTAGCCGGCGTAATGAAACATGTTCAATCTGGAAAAATCAAAAAAGGAGAAACAGTTGTTGCAGTTTTAACTGGAAACGGCTTGAAAGATCCTGATATCGCAATTTCTTCTAATACATTAGACATTGCAAGTGTTTCAAATAATATAGAACAAATTAAAGAGCATATTAAAGGGGTGATTATGTCGTGATACCATTAAGTATTTGTGTTCCTGCTAGTACAGCGAATGTTGGACCTGGATTTGATTCAGTAGGAATAGCGTTGTCATTGTATTTACATGTAGTAGTAAAAGAGAAAGCTGATAAATGGCAAGTAATCCATTCTTTTGAAGAGTCAATTCCGACAGATGATAAAAACTTAATTGTTAGCACGGCATGTAAAGTATGTCCGTCTTTATCGCCCCATATAATAGAAGTTACTAGTAATATTCCGCTAACAAGAGGGCTAGGAAGTAGCGCATCAGCTATTGTAGCAGGAATAGAGCTTGCAAATCAACTTGGCAATTTGAACTTAACAACTGATCAAAAAGTTCAAATTGCTACAAATTTTGAAGGACATCCGGATAATGTTGCTGCTTCTATTTTAGGAGGAACTGTAATCGGAGCACTTGATGGAAAGAATGTATCGGTTGTAAGAATTGAAAGTAAGGAATTAGGCGTAATTTCACTTATTCCGAATGAAGAGCTAAATACAGATGAAAGTCGATCTGTATTACCACATATGTTTCCGTTTCATGAAGCGGTTAAGGCTAGTGCGATAAGTAACGTATTAGTAGCAGCGTTTTGTCAAAAGAAATGGGAAGTTGTGGGGGAAATGATGGAAAGAGATCATTTTCACGAGCCATATCGTTTAGAACTTGTACCGTTATTACCATCTATACGTAAATGTGCAAAAGAATTCGGGGCATACGGCACAGCACTTAGCGGCGCAGGACCATCTATTTTTATTTTAACGCCGTATGAGAAACGCCAAGAAATTGCTGAGCAATTAGCGAGAGTATTTACAGCTATGAAAGTATGTGAGCTTGAAATTGATCATAGAGGAATTACTGTAAATAAGAAAGAACATATTGGATTATAAAGAAAGCTAGCATCGCTAGCTTTCTTTATGTTGTAAATATGATTGTATATGAAAGAAAAATATTAATGTATAATTTAGTAAAGAGTGTATTAATTTGGAGGTGATCGTATGAAGAAAGAGTCACCGGAAGAAAAAAGAGAACATATAAGGCAAAATGAATTGAAAAACAATCCTACTGGTTCTTTACATGATGGAATCAACAGAGCTGAAACGGGTAGTCCAGTTGATATGACGGGTGGTATGAATTGGAAAGGTACAGCGCTAGTAATTTTAGTGCTAGTTTTAGCGTACATTATATACACTTATTTTTTTAGTTAAGAAATGCATGCTAAAGCTTTGAATGATTTGCTTTTATAATTAGTGAGGATGAAAAAAACACGGTTATTGTACTACATATATATTAAGCAGATTATAGTTGTCCATATATCTATATTTATTTTTAATACCCAAAATAGAGCTAGCGTTATGCTGGTTCTATTTTTTTGCCACATTCCTGTAACAAAGCCCCTGTATATTCAGTGGTGGAGGTGCAGAAGATGAAAAAAATGATAGCAATATGTCTTCTTACAACGATGTCATTTTCGACTTTAGTCGGGTGTGATGTAAAAGGTAGTAATGCTGTACAAGAGTCTAAAATAAAGAAAGCGACGTATAAAGATTTTACTTATGATGTAAATCCAGAAACATTCACAGTAACTGTAGAACATGACGGTGTAAAGGAACAGGCATCACAACCCCTACCGAAAATGAAGGTATCGAATGTAAAAAAAGAAAAGGATCGTACATCGTGGGAATATCCAGATCAAAAAGTAAAAATAAAGTTAGAAAAGAAAAAAGATCACCTAAATATTGAAGTGGAATCGACTGGTGCAGAAAGCTTTACTTGGCCGAAAGTACAAGCTGAAAATTATACACTTCCGTTATGGGAAGGGAAACAAATTCCGAGTAATGATGAAAATTGGAAGAAGTTTTTAAAGGATGATGCATATTCATTTGCTGAATCATTTTCTATGCAGTTTTTTGCGTTAAATGGTTCGAAATATTCGATTGTATATATTGCGAACAATATGTTTAATAATGAATTGAAATTTCATTCGGATCCGAAAATAGGATTTGATTTTACACATGAATTCCCGAGCATAAATAAAAATAAAACATATGGATTTCAATTATATGTGACAAATAATGATGCAGTCAGTATTGCTAAATTGTATAAGGATTATATTATTGAAAAAGGTGAATTTAAATCATTACAAGAAAAGGCTAGAAAAAATAAAGAAATCGAAAAGTTATATGGAGCGGCGCATTTTTATTTTTGGAATCAAAATGGTTTATCAGAAAGTAATATAAATTGGCCAAAATTAAGGGAGCAAATAAATAGCCCGCTGTTTAGCCATATAAAAGAACTTATTCAAAAGAATAGTTCAGAGCCTGGGGAACTGAATGTATTAGATCAAGTAAGTAAACAAGATTTCATTGATAAGTATCAAAAAAATGTTATTTTACGTTATATAAACGAAGTATTATCAATGAAGGAATTTTATAAAGAGGATATATTTCCGAAAGTTGATCAGGAAGCTAGTGTGTTATTAAAGAAAGGTCTAGATCACTTATCGAAGACAGAGCTGTATAGCTTAAATAAACATTTATTAAAGTCAGTATTCGGTGATGCGGTTGAAGAAGTAAGTAAATGGGGTAACGCAGATGGAACAGATATTATAAAGGAAATGAAAGAAGCAGGAATAGACAAAGCGTGGATTGGGTTACCAAACTGGGAACAAGGGTATATGCAACCGGATTTCGTGACAGAAGCTAAGAAAATGGGATATTTAGTTGGTCCGTATGATTCTTACCATTCTATTCACGAAAAAGTTGATAAAAATTGGAATACAGCTTCTTTTTCTGATCCATCGTTATATGAAGAGGCAACTGTGACGAAGAAAAATGGAGGGAAAGTGCAAGGATTTTTAGGTAGGGGCCGAAAATTAAATCCAACTTTATCTCTTCCTAGTGTAAAAGAGCGAATGAACGATATATTACAAAATGGACCTAAATATAATTCATGGTTTATCGATTGTGATGCAACAGGGGAAATTTATGATGACTATTCGGCTAAACATATAACGACACAAGAACAAGATGTAAAAGCAAGATTACAACGAATGGATTATATTGCGCAAGAAAAAGGTATGGTAGTGGGCTCTGAGGGCGGAAATGATTTTGCAAGTAACACGATTGCATTTGCTCACGGTATTGAAACGCCAGTTATTAAATGGGACGATGAAGATATGAGGAAAAATAAAACAAGTCAGTATTATGTGGGTGGATATTGGTCACCGAATCAAAATGTTCCAGAAAAATATGCAAAACAAGTACCGTTAAAAGAAGAGTATAGACAAGTATATTTAAATCCAGTATATTCAGTACCATTATATAAATTAGTATACAATGATTCAGTTATTACAACGCACCACTGGGAATGGGGAAGTTTGAAAGTAAAAGACGAGGTAGGAAACCGCATGTTATATGAATTGTTGTATAACGTTCCTCCATTGTACCATTTAGATGAAATAGAGTGGAATAAACATAAACAAGAAATTACGCAACATCTGAAGGTTTGGAATGAAGTTCATAAAAAGGCAGTAAAAGAAGAAATGACGAACTTTGCATATTTGTCAGAAGATAAACTAGTCCAAGCTGCTTCGTATGGAAAAGATACTAAAATTATTGTGAATTTCTCAAATGTAGAGATAGAAATAGATAAGACGAAACTAAAAGCAAAATCCGCTTTCATTTATAATCATGGGGAAAAAAACATGTATACACCGCTTGAGAAATAATAACATGAAATGTATTGATGCATTACTAATTTTTCTCATTATTCTTTCTGATTTTTTAGGTGAAAATCAAACGATTTTAAACGAATAAATTTGTAAATCTATAATTTCGGATGTTACGAAGTGTTAAATATTTGAAGATGGAAAATAGTGACTTGCTAAAAATAAGCACGGGAGTATAATGTGAAATGGAATACATATTGGATTCATCATGTAACCTTACAAAAATGTAAGGTGTTTGAAAGGAAATTCAATATGAAGATTGCTAGACTTACATTATACTAGGGAAAGAGAAAGAGAGGAGAATGAATATGAGCTCTGAATTAGAACAAAATACGAGAAGCAGTAAAAAACGTTCTAAAAGAAAGTCAATAAAATGGTTCATTTTAATTCCATTCTTCCTACTTATTTTTGGAGGAGTAGGATATGGATCGTTAATATATAACAAAGCAAAAGCAGTTGTAAGTGATGCGTATGCAAAAATTGATAAATCATCAAAACGTGATAAAGAAGTTGAGCCTTTAAAGGATAACATCTCCATTTTAATTATGGGGGTTGACGGTAGTGAAATGCGAAAAAGTCAATACGGTGAAGCTGTTCGAACAGACGCACTTTTATTAGCAACAATTAATAAAGATGATAAATCGGTTAAATTAGTTAGTATTCCACGTGATTCACGTGTTTACATTCCATCTAGAAAAAAATTAGATAAAATTACTCATGCACACGTATTTGGTGGTGTTGAAAGTACACGAGATACAGTGGAAAGATTTTTAAATGTTCCTGTTGATTATTATGTGAAGTTTAACTTTGAATCATTCGTACAAATTGTCGATTCACTTGGTGGTATTGATATTGATGTACCAGTTACTTTCACAGAACAAGATAGTAAAGACCAAGCTGGTGTGATTCATTTAGAGAAAGGTTATCAACATTTAAATGGAGAACAAGCACTTGCGCTTGCAAGAACACGTAAAATTGACAGTGATGCAATGCGTGGTCAAAGACAACAACTTGTAATAGAAGCAATTGCTAAAAAAGCGATGTCTGTTCAATCAATTAGTAAAATGGGTTCTTTACTTGATGCGGTTGATAAAAATATGAAAACGAACTTAACTTTCGATGATATGCTTGCTATTACAAAAAATATGGCGGGATCTAATTTGGAAATGGAAAAAATGCAAGTAGAAGGTACGGATAAACGTATCGGAGGCATTTATTATTACATTCCAAACGAAAAAAATGTGAAAGATATTTCGAATAAGTTGAATCAACATTTAGGTGTAACACCAAAACCAGTTCGAAACGAATAATAAAAAAAGATTGGCCTTTGCCAATCTTTTTTTATCGGAATGGATTTGTAACTTTTCTGTAACGATTTTTTATTTTAGAAAAATTATACTCATATGTATGAGAATATTGGAGAAGTAAAAAGTAAAGAGAAATAATTAAAATCTGTAATAAGGAAAGATATTATATGCAGAAATGGATAGGCATTATCGGAATCATTTTTATGTTGACTGGATGTAAAATGTCTGAAGCTCCAACAAGTTTAATGGGGGCTCCTGCCAATGAAAAATGGATTCATGAACTAAAAGAGCAAATAGATAAAGATTTGCCTGTAAATTATCGCTTGCTTACTCCAATGTCTAATAAAGATAAACAGATGATTTGGTCAATGGATTTTAAACAAGATAATAAGAAAGAAGCCATCTTATTTTATAAGTTGCCGAATGAAGATCGTAGCGTATATTTAGCTGTATATGAAGAGAGCGGAAATGGCTGGAAAATAAAGTCCACACATCGATTTGATGGTGGAGATGTAGATATCGTTGAAATCGGTGATTTTACAGGGAACGGGAAGCGAGAGTTGTTAATCGGAATCTCTGTAGACCGTGAATCGTTAGAACATGTTATGTATGTTTTTTCAGAAGAACATGAAGATTTGAAGGAAATATATAATCGGAATTATACGAAGTTGTTTATAGAGGATCTAAATAAAAATGGACTGAAAGATTTAAGCCTTGTTACGTATGTGAAAGATGAGAAGTTGACAGTTGAGTTCATTGAACAATTTAAGACTTTATCTGAAGCTTCATTTGATCCATTTATAAATAGCATTCAAAGAATACAAATGGGCCGTATTTCTAAAGCGTTAAAAGCAGTTGTAATTGATGCAGGAATTGGTGCTCATTCAGGGATAACGTATGTAGCAAAATTTGATAAGGGTTATTATGAGACACTTCTTATAGATGGAAAAGAAGATTTGTTCAATGAATATGTTGTAGAAAGTAAAGATGTTAATGAAGACGGCATTATTGAGTTTGTTCGTACTGTACGTCCAAAAGGTTGGGAAGATAAACCACATGGTGATAGTCCGCTGTTTGAACGTTACATACAATGGAGTGAATCGGGAGTTAAACCAATTGAAGAAAGATATATTGATATAGAAAAAGGGTATTATGTGAAAATTCCTAAAGAGTTAATAGGAAAAATTACGATACCAGGTGAGCAAAAGGAATCAAATTCTCAAAAGTTTTTGGAGACAAGTACAAATGAACTATGGCTTGAAGTCCATATATTTAAGCGGAAAGAATGGTTCAAAATAGAAGGATACGAGGCAGCAGTTAAAACAGCGTCTCACGTGTATGCTGTACCGAAACAACCACATTTTAAAAAGGTGAAAGCATATGTAAAGCCGCTAGCGGATTATCAACAAGAGTAGGGAGGTGGAAATTATGCCGACAATTTTAGTTTTAGAAGATGAAATGTCTATTCGTAGTTTTATCGTCTTAAATTTGAAGCGTGCTGGATTTTATGTGTTAGAAGCTAGTACTGGAGAAGAGGCCTTACAGATTTTATGTGAACATACTATTGATGTAACATTGCTTGATGTAATGTTACCGGGAATTGATGGTTTTCATGTTTGTAAAGCAATCCGGGAAGAAAATAAAAAAATAGGAATTATTATGTTAACCGCACGTGTACAAAATGAAGATAAGGTACAAGGACTAGGAATTGGTGCAGATGATTATATCGCAAAGCCGTTTAGTCCAGTGGAATTAACGGCCCGTATACAATCGTTACTAAGAAGAATAGAAGTGCATGATGAAAAAGCGAATACCATCATATCTGGCCCGTTTTCGTTAAATCTTATAGAAGAAAGACTATATAAAAATGGGCAATTAGTCGATTTAACCCCTACAGAGTATATGATATTACAGTATTTAATGAATCAGGCTTCAAAGCCAGTTTCACGTGATGAAATTTTAAACATGATTTGGGGAACGAATTATGTAGGTGAGACGAAAGTAGTAGATGTAAATATGAGGCGGTTACGTCAAAAGATAGAAGGTAATCCATCAGAACCTGAATTTATTCTTACTGTGTGGGGAAAAGGATATGTGTGGAAGGAAAGTATAAGATGAAAAGAAAAGTGACTTTATATTTTATGACGGTCATTATACTTATGCTTGTATTATTTGAAATTGTATTTTCAGTCTCCATTTATCGATATTATTATAATGGTATTGTGCAATATATAGAATCTCATGCGAAGACAAGTACACGATTTTTCTCTGAATACAATTCATTATACTTTATTCGTTTACAAGAATACAGCGGGGATATAATTGAGAGCTTTCAGTTAGAAGGAACCGAATTACAATTAATTGATCGACATGGTACGATTATACAATCGTCAAGCGGACAAAAAGTAGAAGGTAAAGTGGTTATTCCGTATTCGTTACTAGAAGGAGAAATGTATCATCAAGTGACTACGACGAAAGACAATGTGAAACAATTGGAAGTAATTAGTCCACTGATTCATCAAGGGCAAACTATAGGTGTTTTAAAATATACGACTGTATTAACACATGTAAATGCAAAGATTATTGAAATTATTATGTTTACTATTTTGGTAGGTATTGTAATTTCAGGAATTGTATTTTTAATCAGTAGAAGATTAGCAAATTCGTTTGTTAAACCCATTGAATCTATTATTCATGCTTCTTCACAAATTGCAGAAGGTACATTAAAGAAGAAAATTAAAGAAGATTATCCTGGTGAATTAGGTGAGTTGGCACAGAGTTTAAATCATATGTCTAATAAAATAGAAAAAGCGGAACAGATGAAAAATGAATTCATTGCTTCAATTTCTCATGAAATACGAACGCCTTTAACTGGAATTAAAGGTTGGAGTGAGACGTTAAAAACGGTAGATCATTTAACGGAAGAAGAGATAAAGCAAGGCATGGGAATTATTTCAGGTGAGACAGACCGATTGATTCATTTAGTAGAAGAATTGCTAGATTTTTCAAGATTACAATCAAATCATTTTAATTTATATAAACAAAAGGTGCAAATATACGATATACTAGAGGAGACGATTTGGCAATTAACTCCTAATGCTGAAGAGAAACAAATTCAATTTGTTAATACGATAGAAAGCGTTGAATTGATGGGAGATCGAAATAGGCTAAAGCAAATTTTCTTGAATATTGTTCAAAATGCTATTAAATATTCACACGAAAAAGGTACAATTTACATTGAAGCGACTAAAAATGAAGGACAAGCAGTGATAAAGGTGAAAGACGAAGGAATTGGAATTGCTAAAGAGTATTTACCATATATAGAACAGTCATTTTACCAGATTCATAATCATGTTACAGGTGCTGGTCTTGGTTTAGCTATCGTTAAAAAAATGGTAGAGCTTCATGGAGGTACACTTAGTATTATAAGTAAAGAAGGAATAGGAACAACCATTTTGATAAAACTCCCATTATAATACATATAAAGTCTGTTTATATAGTGTAATAAAATAAATAGATGTATAATTATATTGGGTGATTTATATATAAGATTAATAGGGAGAGGAATTCGATAGAATGGAAAAAGCTTTTAAAATTAAACGAGTAGTAGTCGTTTTAATAGCGATTGCAGCAGTAGCTATTGGGTATTTCATGTTTCAATCCATTACTTCACCAGCAAAGGCTGTTGCAAAACAAGAAAATGTAGTACAGCTTGCAAGTGAACAACCGAAAGTAGAAATGAATAAAACGGCACCAAGTCGTTTTAATGGAAAAGAAAGAAAAGTTGCTTATCTTACATTTGATGATGGCCCGGGGAAATATACGGCTGAATTATTAAATACGTTAAAACAGCACGATGCGAAGGCGACATTCTTTTTAATTGGAGCAAATGTAAAAGAATTTCCGGATTTAGTGAAACGTGAAAATGCAGAAGGTCATTATGTGGGAATGCATAGCATGACACATAATTTTGCAAAGTTATATAAAAATGGCGAGTATGTAAATGAGATGAAAGAGGATCAAAGCCTAATCGCTAACATAATTGGAAAATCACCTAAATTAACACGTCCGCCATACGGTTCAATGCCTGGATTAAATGAAAGTCTTCGAAATAAAGTGGTAGAGGGCGGCTTTAAAGTTTGGGATTGGACAATTGATTCATTAGATTGGAAATATAATAAAATGCAGGTTGATGCAGCTGCAGCACAAATTGCTCAAAATGTATTAAATAATGCAACAAAACCACAAGAAGTCATTTTAATGCATGACATTCACCCGCAATCAGTTGCTGCTGTGCCAGCAATTTTAAAAGGGTTAAAAGAAAAGGGCTATGAGTTTGAAGCTTATCATGAAGAGAGCCACTTCCCAGTGAATTTCTGGCATGATAATCGTATGTAATGGAGGAATGAATGTTGAAGTATGGAAAAGTAACAATAGTTGGAGCACTATCAGTAGGGTTATTAACAGGTTGTTTCGGTGAAAAACCAGAAGAAAATCTTTATACAGCTTTTGAAACAGCAGCGACACAAGAAAAAGCATTAGTTGATGAAGCGAAGAAGTTAGAGAAGCTAGAGAAGGAAGGTCAAGAGCTATATTCTCAAATTTTACAAGAAGGTAAAGATCATAATGAAGCTGTTATGAAGAAAATAGAGCAAGCTACTGCAAATGTAGATGACCGTGAAAAAGTATTGAAAAATGAGAAAGAAATGCTAGAAAAAGCTCAAAAAGAAACGAAATCTGTTCAAGGAAATATAGAGAAGCTTGAAAATAAGAAGTTACAAAAACAAGCGAAAGCAGTAGAAGAGTCGTATAAAAACCGTTATGATGCATTCCAAAAGATGAATGAAAATTATACAAAGGCGTTAACAACTGAAAAAGAACTGTATGAAAAATTAAAAGTAAAAGAAACGAAATTAAAAGAAATTGGTGAAAAAGTTAAGGCTGTTAATGAACTGAATGTGGAAGCACAAAAGTCCAAAGAGCAATTTAACAATTTTACAAAAGAGTATAATGAAAGTAAATTAGCATTTTACAAAGATGCAGAGATTAAGATTAAAGATCAGAAATAAAGAAAAATTTTAAACGTAATAAAAAGCCGGGGAAACATCGTCACAAATGTTTTTTCGGTTTTTTACGTTAAATGAATAGAAAAGACTGGAATTGATATCATAAAAGAGTTATAGTGAATTATTCCAAGGGAAACATTGTAAAGTAAGGAGACTGGAAATATGTCATATGAATTTTTACTCAAATTAGGTTTAGCACTCTTTTTAGGATTATTCATCGGGATAGATAGGCAGCTAAAGAATAAACCACTTGGTGTGAAAACAAGTATGGTTATTTCTGTAGCAAGTTGTTTAATTACGATGGTTTCAATTGAATCAGTCCATGTATATTCTGTTCCAGGACATACAAATATGGATCCTATGCGTTTAGCTGCACAAATTGTAAGTGGGATAGGTTTTCTTGGGGCAGGTGTTATTCTACGAAGAAGTAATGACGTTATTTCGGGACTAACGACCGCCTCGATGGTATGGGCTGCTTCAGCTTTAGGTATAGCGATTGGAGCAGGCTTTTATTTACAAGCGACGGTTGCAATGATTTTAATTATTTTAGCGATTAACGTACTTCCGCAAATTGTGAAAATTGCAGGTCCGTATTCATTAAGACAAAAGGATTTATCTATAAAAATTACGGTAAAAGAGCATCATGAGTTAGATGGTATATTTAAGCAGATTAAAAATTTAGGTATGCATGTGAAACGCGTAAAAATTAAAGATATAGATAGCGGGGCATTTCAGCAACTAGAGATGGTTATTTTAGCTCCAGAAGATTTATATACAACTGAGCTATATAGTTCACTAAAAGAGATAGATCGTGTTGTTTCAGTTGAAGTGGAGAGTAGATAATTGTAAGAAAAAAGAGTGAAGTAAATTCACTCTTTTTTTATTTGGTTTTTTAAGGAAATAAATTGATATAATGATTAGTAAACAAGGGGGAGAAAATGATGGATATACATATTAGAAGAGCGATAAAAGGTGATATAACGGGTATAGCAAAGGTACATGTTGATAGCTGGAAAACAACATACAAAGGGATATTCCCTGACGAAATTTTAGAAAATATAACATATGAGCAAAGAGAAAAACAATGGAAAAACATTTTTCAACAAGAAGATAATCATCAATTTAGATTTGTAGCAGAGACGTTAGATGGAACAATAATCGGATTCATTGACGGGGGCGTCGAAAGAAGCGGTGCATATAATTGTGATGGGGAATTGTATGCGATTTACATTTTACAAACGTATCAAGGAATGAAAATAGGCCAAAAGTTATTTCAAGCGTTACTATCGGAATGTAGAATAAATGATATGCAATCACTTTTAGTTTGGGTCGTTACGAATAATCCTTCTAAAAAGTTTTATGAAAAATTTAATCCTGAAAAAATTGATACGAAATTTTTAGAGAGAGTACAGGTAGAAGAGACAGCGTATTGTTGGAGAGATATAAATAATATTGTTATGTAAACTTAGTGTTTGAAAGAGGTATACCAATCAAGGTATACCTCTTTTGTTTAACTATTTTGGATGTATTACTAATGAAAAAAATGATATTCAATTAAATTCGTAAGATTATCCTTTACTGCATCTTGTAACTACATTTTACTTTGCTGTAAAGAAACAAAAAACATTTTGTTATTCAATAATTCCAATTTCTAGAGCCTTTTGAACAGCTTCTTCTTTATTACGGACTCCTAGCTTTGTATAAGCTGTGGAAGCATAATTTCTAACCGTACCATTCGATAAATATAACCTTGATGCTATGGTAGTGTATCGAAGTCCCTTTGCTACTAGCTGCAATATTTCTATCTCTCTAGCTGTTAGCTCATAAGCGTTTGCATTTGATTGTGGTGTCTCTTTTTGCTCATCAAACTTCTCAAATATTTTGTGAGACATCCCCTGATCAATCAGTGTCCCACCTTTGTGTATAAGTCGGATCGTATTAGCTAGCTCCAACGTTTCAATAGATTTGAGTAAAAAACCATCCGCACCGTTGCGAAGCGATTCCACCGCCTGTTCGGTATCCTGAAATGTTGTAAAAATCAATACGCGGATATGTGGCCATTGTTGCTTAATCTTTTTTGTTGCTTCGATTCCATCCATGTGCTGCATATCTAAATCCATAAGTATAACATGGGGTTGAAGGCGCCCACACAAATCGATGGCTTGATTGCCATCCTCAGCCAAACCGACTACATTTAAATCTTCATATCTATCGAGCAGTATACTCAAACTTTCTCGAACATACGGCTGGTCGTCTACAATCAACAAGCGAATAAGTCCATCTTTCATTTCAGTTTGTCGCGGTATGGTACAAGTAACAAGCATACCTTCATCTGGCTTTGTATATACAGACAATTGACCTTGCAAATTCATTGCCCGCTCTTTCATCGCATTCATACCAAAGCCTTCCTGCCATTCTATATTTCCTTTTCCATTATCTTGAACTTCTAACCTCGTATATTGTTGTTCAAACTGCAATGAAACTATAATTTCAGTCCCTTGACCATGACGTACTGCATTTGTAAGAGATTCTTGTAAGCAGCGAATGAAAGCAATCTTCGCTTGCCGAGACAGTTGATATTCCTCTCCGAATGTCCTAAAAATTACATTTACCTGAGCGTGCTCCTGAAATTCGGCTCCAAGATTTTGTAGAGATTGAATTAAGGAGGTCGATTGACACGGAGAATCCATTTGGTGTAGGTAACCTCTCACGTCCTCTATGCTTTTACGTCCCATTTCAAGCAGAGAATCTAACCTCTGAATACCCATTTCAGTAGCAAGCTCGGTGCGTAAAGTTTCCATTCCCATAATAATAGAAGTATAAGCGTGACCAACTGTATCATGAAGCTCGCTCGATAGCCTGTTCCGTTCTTCTGCCAGTGTAATGCGTTCAATCTGAGACATATATTGCTCAAGTACTGTGTTTTGTTTACGAATTGCTTCATTTTGCTCATGATTGACGATTAATAAATGAAAGGCGAATCCCATTACATAAGCGAATCCATAATAGATGACCATAACCCAATAGCTATTACTTGGCGCAACCGCATAGAAAATTCCAGTGGTTATAAAAACTGTTGTTGGAGCTGTCCAATAATAGGACAAATGCTTACTATTTGCTGCGATAAGAAACACTGATATAAGAAAAATATTATAAGCCTCTGGAAATAAAGAGGTTAAATATATACATAGTCCACCATAAAGCAATATTTCTGTGAATAAATAATATTTATAATTGAATAGTAAGGCTACCCATGGAACAGAGAAGGCAATAATTTCCCATAGAATAATAATCCAAAGTGGTAATGTCAAACCATCCTGAAAATTTAATGTAGCTAGAATGATAGACACACTAGCAAGTAGACGGATTCCTAACATAATCCAATCATACCAAAACCAATATTTAACCATATCAAACAAGTCATTTACCCCCTAAATAGCCTACCTTTTTACTTCCTATATTATAATTTAATCCTTCCTGCCTTATTATACTTTTTATTTTAAAACTGCGATACTACTCACAGACTGCAAATTTCTATTGATTTAGTTGCTGAATCATACTACGTGTATAGCCTCCAATTTTCTTTGTCAAACCATCTACTATTCTAATACTTATGGCGGTAAATACTATACCCATAAACATTGCAAAGAGTGACTTGGCAAAAGTATCTATCTGTATGAATATAATGTTCATTTCGATGTATCGATATAGTAGTGGTGCCAACAGCAACATAAGTGGCATTACATAAAAAATGGTTGCACTAATGAGACTAATAATGCCAATCGCAAATTTCTGCATTAACCAATAGACAGCAGACCAAGTGTGACGATCTGTAAGCACTAATTTCATCTGAGCCCAGTTCGATGAATCTATTGTTATACTTCTATTGTAAGAGTCTGTTGAAACATCTGTATAAATTTTCGTCTGTATGCGCTCGAATTGGATAAAGGGTGTGGTAGTCTGTAGTACGCGTATAACTAGTGGAATCCCAACTACCGTAAATGAAAGGGTTAAACTGAATAGCAGAGCTATTAAATAAAAACAAAAATAAAACAATCCTGTAACGAAAGTTAGCAATAAAAAATAACCATTCTGAATGAATCTTGATTTCATAAAGTTCATCGCTCCTATCTATGTAATAACCGAATCATACTGCCTTTTTTGTCATTCTCACTAGTGTAAAAGTGTCATATGACATTTCTAAATGATGCTGAAAAGGGGAGAGCAACCTACTTCTGGTTAAAAAAGTTGCTTTTATTAATCCTCCACAAAACAATCCCGTTATTGCATCTGCAATAACGGGATTGTTTTGTACTTTTATTTAATATGAGATGGACTTGTTTTTCGAATATGAAAAATAATATCAAATTGCTCAAGCAATGAAGTATCAAAGTATAATGAACCGTTCGGGAGGATTTGTCCCCCTATACTTAGTAATGGTCTTTTTGCTTTAACCCATTTCTCGGCTTGACCTTTAAGGTGACGGTTATCCAACAAAAACATATTATATGGTACTTTTCCAAGGGTATAATTAAAACTAGTTACATCTTGTGGAATCGTATCTGTTGTAATCTTACCTCCGGTGGAAGGATTATATTCGCTGTATAAGGTAAAATTCCCCTCCGTAGTTGTACTACCAATTGTGGCATAATTATTGTTTAAACGTTCCTTCAAAAACTGCCCCGCAACATAAGGGTATAATTTCTCATCGATAATTCCTTTAGCTATATGAATATTGTGTCCCCATACCATCGTTTTACCACCAAATGACTCTTGTGCCCACATTGCATGATCGGCCAAGTATTGCTCATGTAGTTTTATTATACTTGGATAGTCGTTAAGAAGTAGCATTGTGGTAAATTTCTCTATTGCACTTGCTGTTGCTTTCACCCAGATGTACTCGGATGGAATTATTTCTGTTTTGGTTTGCTCATTCTCATCTTGTAGTAATCGGACTACTCTCTCAGCGTTTGCTTTGAACTTCACTTTCATTTCAGGAGCAAGTTTCATATATTCCTGTATATTTCCAGTAAAAGACGACAATTCTTTATAATTTTCTTCTACTTCTGCCAGCAAATCTGGTCGATGCAGCCTTACGTAATCAATTACTTTATTAAAGCTACCTTGGTCCAATGCCTTTAAGTCGAGCCCAATAAATTGGATCTTTTTTTTATTGGATGGATTAGCATTATAATCTTTCATCCACTCAATCATGGCTATAATTTCATCAGTAGGATATAACAAGTTTAAAAATTCCCTAGGGTTTCCTTTTCCTGTTTGGATATATTCATTTAGCTTTAAGCCATTTCCCCAATCTTCTTCCATTGCGAAATTTGTAAAGCCCATCTCAGTAACCAAATATTTCACAAGGCGAAACTTCATAGTGAAAATTTCAGAGCTTCCATGAGTATTCTCTCCTAATCCTACATATTGCGCGCTCCCAATCATTTTCTTAAGTGGTTTTAAATCCTCAAATGATTTTGACGGCTCTATCGTTTTTAACGAGTAGGCCTGTGATTGTATTGATTTAACTATATTTTTTTGGATTGATTGACCTGAATTTTCGACTGCTGTCGTTTGAGCGTTTCCTACTTCCACACATCCTGTGACTAATAAAGCTGTACTAACCATTGCAATGATTTTTTTCTTATTCATCTCTGCCACCTCAATTGAATTGTTTTTAAAAGCAAGATTAATTCATGTACTTGCACGAATCAATTGCCGTAATTCAATTGTTATCTATGCCATATCATATTTTCTAGTTACATATTGTCATAAGATTAATTGACACAGGTCATAGGCTAATCATTACACTTTTGTACTACCGGCTATGACAACTTATAAATAATAATTACATTGTTGAGTCGCAAGTAAGACTAGATTATAAATTTAGGAGGGATTTTAAAGATGAATGAATCTGCATGCCAAAATATTTTTATTTTAAGTTGTGTCTGTTGAAATGACAGGAAGTAAATTCGATAAACAAATGAATAAAAGGGGAAGGGCGGATTACAATGATATTACACGCAGAATCATCCCATAATAAGGATAAGATCCAACGTGCTAAAATAGGACTTCAACTCTTTCTGAGTATCTTAATCATTACTTCTATCATCTTAAATGTAGTAGTAATAATTACTAAAAGTATGCCGCTTATTGTGGTATATATGTTTATCCCAGCATTTTCTTCTATTTTAACCCGCATAATACTGAAAGAAGGGTTTAAAGATGTATCTTTTAGTCTAGATAACTTAAAGATATGGAAGGGGGTTGGTTTTGCTCTGCTAATACCTATGATGATTTGTGGAATTACTTATTCTGTCGCTTGGTTGAGCGGAATTGCGAAGTTTCAGCATCCCGAAGGTGGTATGTTAGAACCAATCTACAATATACTTGGACTTCAGTATATACCGGCGCCATTCAGTTTCATTTATCTAGTAATATTGAGCGGTATTTTAGGAAGTTTGCTTAACTTAATCCCAGTTTTGGGAGAAGAAATGGGTTGGCGAGGTTACATGCTTACAAGGCTAGTCGATGCAGAGTTTTCACGCCCCATCCTTATTAGTGGATTGATTTGGGCAACGTGGCATGTTCCAATTGTTATTGCTGGTCTATATGTAGAGGGACCATCTACCTTTCTCTCAGTACTTGGTATCTATTTTTGTATTGTGCCATTCGGTTATATTACAGCTTATTTACGACTTATTACAGGTAGCGTTTGGCCTTCGGTTATTATCCATACTACTTGGAATGCCATTATTCAAGGACCTTTTGCACGTGCAAGTACAGGGTATCAAACTGAGATTTGGATTGGAGAATCTGGCTTGATAACCGCTATAATTATCTTGATTACTGCAATAATTATGTCTCGAATAGTAAATTTCACCAAATAGCATACGGATGTGTTTTAAATTCAATTAGTGAAATATGAAAAGGTGAAATAAGATGCTCCTAAAAATATAGTTAACTCATGCATAAATATCATAATTAGGCACATGTTATATACAAATATAATGGAGGTGCAATTATGAATATTCAAAGATACGAAAGTAATACAAATGAAATTCTTATTTCTGCTGCTACAAGTGCTATTGAACAAATGAAGTATGAAATTGCTCGTGAACTTGGAGTCACACTTGGACCGGATACATCATCACGTGCAAATGGTTCTGTCGGTGGAGAGATTACAAAACGTTTAGTTCGAATGGCTGAAGAACAATTAACAGGACAATATAAGTTACACTAAAATAAAGAAGTAAACAAAAAGAATCCATGTATAAGTGGATTCTTTTTCCTTTAATTTACGTATATCTTAAAAATGAGTTTATTAATTTGAAAAATGGATCCTGAAATTCATTTGTAAGACGTTGTATTCACAAGGATAATACGATTAGTATAGAAAGACTTCGGACGTTGCAAAATTAAAATTAGAGCTGTTAAAAATCTGTTAATAGTTTTATCATTTTTAACTGATTTCACCCCTATGATAAAAGGGTTTTGTATATATAAGCTTTGTGGGTACTTTTAATTAAGGTTTATTTCAAAGCTATATTACATTAGTAAAATGGAGAGAGCTGTAATTGCCTCTTCTTTTTTTATTTTTTAAATTTCTCATTCTTTTCTTTCATGGCTTTTAAACTTTCATTATGCTTATTAGTAAATTTATATAGGTAAAATCTATTTTTATGAAAATTAGGGGCTTCAACAAACTTTTTCTGCATATATGCAAGTGAAATCCCATACCCACAAGTTTTTTATCAATCTGTTCACTAGGCTTTTTGAATTTTCCCTCATCAAAGTCAGCATTAACGCTTCTTAGAAAATTAAGTAGTAATAGCAAGAAGAACCGATTATATCAAGCATTTTGAGAGCTCGGAAGAGTAATTCGAACAATCTTTCTTCTTCAGTATATTTCAGATATGAAATTCTGATAGTGTTCATATAAAGAGGAGGGCAAGTATGAAGCATGCGAAACATACAACAATACAAAGTTTTTTAAATTGTTATTAAAGAGAAACAGGAAGTGGAGAATGGATTATTGAAGGAACTAGAGAGTGGTCTTGAAGGAACTAAATACACAGCAATTGGTGAAGTATTAGAAAAGTTTCCAGGTTTTGATTTTATTTGTGATCCAGCGCTTATTACATTAAATTACGGAGCAGAAGAATCTGGTTTTGAAGTGATTATACGAGAAAATCCTTTTTATAGCGAACGTGCAAATGACGCTACATTAATTGCTGGACTAGTTCAAGATGCTATACCTGAAGAACGTACTCGTTTATCGAATATTATTCATCGACTAGCAGAATTAGAAAGTAGAAGCTGCGAAGAAGTAAGTTTAGAATGGTTTGGACATAATGCGAAAGATATATTAAAAGAAGAAATAAAAGTATTAACAAATAGAAATTTAGAAGTAGTAACTTCTTAATATAAAATGATGTAAGAGTCTCTCATTGTAGAGATTTTTTTTAATAATATTAATAACCAAAATTTACCATGTATTTAAATTGAAATTTAACACAATTTATATATAAATAAGGAGGTGATTGGTAATGGCTAGAAATCGTAATTCTAATCAATTAGCATCACATGGAGCACAAGCAGCTTTAGATCAAATGAAATATGAAATTGCACAAGAGTTTGGTGTACAACTTGGAGCTGACACTTCTTCACGTGCAAACGGTTCTGTAGGCGGTGAAATTACAAAACGTCTAGTAGCGATGGCAGAACAACAACTTGGTGGCGGATATACTCGCTAATTGTAGAAGGTTATAGGAGAAAGGGAGGATTCTTCCTTTCTTTTTTTTTTTCAATTAATTGGTATGAATATATTACGAACTGGATTCAAAGAATAGGAATAATACTATATTTTCCCCAATTTCTTTTGTTGTAAATGGGAAGTAGTAAAGATGTAATAGCCCTGGTGGAATGAACAATTACGTTCCAGCAGGGCTATTATATGGTAAGAAATATACGATGAAAGGGTTCCGAAGCCAACATGTTAAAAAAAGAAAACTGTTGTTTAATTGCGCTTGCATCAGTTCCACTTGTTATGACATTAGGAAATTCAATGCTTATTCCAATCCTACCGACTATCGAAAAGAAATTACATATTTCATCGTTTCAAGTATCCATGATTATTACAATTTACTCTATTGTAGCCATTTTACTTATACCGATTGCTGGTTATTTATCAGATAGATGGGGACGAAAGATGGTAATGGTTCCGAGTTTGCTGATTGCTGCTATAGGGGGAGCGGTAACTGGTTGGGTATCATGGAAAGTTGATGATCCCTACACTTGGATATTAATCGGTAGAGCGATTCAAGGTATTGGTGCTGCTGGTGCAATGCCAGTTGTTATACCATGTGTTGGTGATTTATACAAGGATGAAAAACAAGTTAGTGCAGGTTTAGGAATCATTGAAACATCCAATACATTTGGAAAGGTGCTGAGCCCTATTTTAGGGTCTGCTCTTGCTGCCATTGTATGGTTCTTACCATTTTGGGCGATTCCAGTTTTATGTGTAGTATCAATTGTTTTATTACTTGTTCTAGTAAAGGCAAAGAAACAAGAAGGAGAAGTACCACCACTTAAAGAGTTTATAAAATCTATTCTCTCTACGTTTCGAGAAAAGGGAAGATGGTTGATTGCCATTTTTGTATTAGGTGCAATTATTATGCTTATTTTATTCGGAATTCTCTTTTATTTGTCAACTATACTGGAATCAAAGTATGACATTCACGGTATATGGAAAGGCTGCGTACTTGCTATCCCGTTACTTGTATTATCACTTAGTTCATATATGGCTGGTAAAAAAATTGGAGATAATCAAAATGTTATGAAGAAGTGTATTTACATTGGTTTTATAATGGCGGCTGCATCAGTCATCGTTCCTTTATTTATAAAAGGAATCTATTTACTACTTCTTTGTCTCGTTATTATGGGGATAGGAATTGGTATGGCGCTCCCATGTTTAGACGCCTTAATTACACAAGGAATTGAAAAGGAGCAAAGGGGGACGGTTACGTCATTTTATAGCTCTATGCGATTTATCGGTGTAGCAGCTGGACCACCTCTATATTCTTTTTTCATGAAAGGTGCTGACCATGAAGTATTTTATTTAACAAGTATATTCGCTGGTATTGGTGCTGTTATAGCGATCATTTGGATTAAACCAGCAAAAGATGAAAAGATGGTAAAACAGAAACCGGAACCTACTTCATAATTTGTAAGAGAATTGCATGATGTTTTCAGTAACATGCAATTCTCTTTCGTTCATTAGGAATAAATAACTTGTTTTAACATATAAAGCGCGACACTCCATATGATGAGACCAGAAAATTTATTTAATAATACGATTGTCTTTCCGGTGGAGTCTAGTCTTTTTAGAAATTTCCCCGCTAAAGCTAAGCTTATAAACCAAATCCAAGAAACGATAATAGTTGCAGAAGTGAAAGCCCATTTTTCGCTTCCTATGTATTGGATAGAATTTGTTCCAATTACACCGATTGTATCTAAAATTGCATGTGGATTTAACAACGAAACCGATGCAGCGAAAAGGATTTGCTTTTTTAAGGGCATACTTTTTTCTTGTTTTACATCATTGGAAGGGTTACTTCTCCAAATAACAAAGCCCATGTATAAGAGAAAGAGAAATCCAACTATATATAACGTGTTAGTTAGCCAAGAAAAAGTAAGGAGTACAAGGGAGACACCTTGCACCGCAATTAATATGAGTAACGTATCACATATAGAGGCAGTTAATACTACAGGGGCTGCTCTCCAAATGTTTGGTTGGCTCGCACCTTGGTTAAAGACGAAAACATTTTGGACACCTAATGGAATGATAAGACCAAATGCAAGAATGATACCATGAATAATTGCCTCACTCATCATATTACCTCCTATTTAATTTCATTATGATAGTGTATATTGTATAGAAGAAATTAAAATTTGTATCCATCCATATGGTTGGGGAGGGTACCAACCAAAAAGAATATAAGGTGATATGATGGAAAGATTCGTTTGGAAACCGAATATGTCTCTAGTGACTCCTTTGTATAAACAAATAGAAACGTATATAAAAGAAAGAATCGTTAATGGAGAATGGACTGTTGGAACGAAATTGCCTTCACAAAGAGAGTTGGCACATACATTTGGTGTGAATCGAAGTACAATTGTAATGGCTTTCGATGAACTAGTGGCAAAGGGATACATTGAAGGGAATGGCAGGAAAGGAACAATTGTTGTAAATAATAATGTGAATGCTTCAACTTACGCCCCACCGCCTAATTGGCAGTCTTATGTAGAAACAGGACTGCATTATCCGAATCTGCCTGCTATTCAAGAAATAAATCAAGCTGAATTTTGTCCGCACGTAATTCGTTTAGGAACAGGTGAGCTCGCTCCAAGTCTTTTACCTGAAAGAAAGATGAAATCCATTATGAATAAGCTTTTAAAATCGAGTGTGATACTTGGGTATGAAGAACCGAAAGGCAGTTTCTATTTAAGGAAGAGAATTGCGGATTATTTAAAGAAGCATGGTGTATATGTCACTCCTGATTCTATATTAATTGTTTCAGGAGCAATTCAAGCGTTGCAACTTATTTCTATGGGGCTTCTTCCAAAAGGTGCATCCATCTTACTAGAAAAACCATCTTATTTATATTCACTTAATGTTTTTCAATCAGCAGGAATGCGTTTAATTGGAATACCAATGGATGAGGATGGTTTACATACATCATATATTCCGAAATATAAGAAACAATTTAATGCTTCTATTTTATATACAATTCCATCTTTTCATAATCCGACGAACTTTAGTATGAATGCGAAGAAGCGAACAGAAGTGATGGAAATATGTAATGAAATTGGATTGCCAATTATAGAGGACGCAGTATATCAAGACTTATGGTTTGATGATCCAGTTTCAAAGCCTTTAAAAGCATATGATAAAAATGGTATTGTACTACATATCGGGAGTATGTCGAAAGTAATCAGTCCAGGATTAAGAATTGGATGGATTGTTGGATCTGAGCCGGTAATTCAAAGGTTGGCAGACATAAAAATGCAAACGGATTATGGTTCTAGTTCTATATCCCAACAAATTGCAGCGGAATGGTTTACAAGTGGATTGTATGATGAACATTTACAGTTTGTAAGAATTGAATTGAAAAAACGCAGAGATTTTATGATACAAATGTTAAAGAGATATTGCCATGATATAGCAACATGGTATGAGCCGAAAGGTGGTTTCTATATTTGGTTACATATAAATGTACCCGTTTCGAACCGTATCTTATTTGACAAAGCTTTGAAAGAAATGATTTTATTAAACCCAGGTACTTTGTATGATAGAAGTGCAAACCAATTTTTGCGTCTATCTTATTCATACGCGACGTTAGAAGAAATTGAAATAGGTATAAAAAAACTAGCACAACTAATGAACAAGTAAGAGGAGAAAGCAATGAAACAATTTGTAATTTGCCAAATGATTAATGGAGAAAAATATTTAGCTGCTTATGCGGAGACAAAGCAAGACGCAATTGAAAAAGCAGAATTGTTAGGGTTACGAACGGGAAATCGATACATAGTTATTACTGCGGAGGAAGCAGAAGGATTAACGTATCCTTAAGCAACGTATTAATAAAATGATGCAGTAACTAAACAAGCCTAGTAATATATATAATTACTAGGCTTGTTTTTTTGAAAGCGTTACGTATTCTCGTATGAAAAATAATAGTATTATGAGTCGAGTTGACGGAAATACCGATTTTTTGTTCGGTCCTGATTTCCATTTCTATATGCATCAATATATTGTCTGAAGTTCCAAGATTGCAAAAACTTATTTGCGGCGTTATAACCAGAATTGTAAAGCCATTCTTTTTCTTCCTTCGTTAACTCAAAGTTTGTACTTGTAATGGATCCTGTTGGAATTGTAATTGTTCTTGCTTTTGACTCCTTGTCTAAATGACGTAAATCATGGGCTTGCATCATTGTTTTAAACAGTCCTTTGAACATGGAGATAGGCTCGTTATAGTGGGCAGGATCAGCTTGAATCTCATCTTTTACAAAATGAAATCCAAAAGTCGGCCACCGAGGAGAGGTAGGTGAATCGAAAATCCAAATCGGGTAATTGCTCAAAATCCCTCCATCAACCATATAACAAGGTTGCTTCCATTTTGGAGTTCTCCATTTTACCGGTTCAAAAAAGAAAGGGATTGTACTACTCATTCTTACAGCTTTAGCAATAGAGAAGCGGTAATTTAAAAATCCATAGTTCGGCAAATCATCGGGGAAGACAACCATTTTACCATTACTTATATCAGAAGCGATAATTTTAAGCTTATTTAAATCAGGTAAATCTGTAAATAAGTGCACTCCTTTTTTTCGAAGTAATTCTTCAATCCATTCTTCTATAAATATATTAGAGTAAATACCAAGAGAAGTCCATGCACTTAATCCTTTGCCGATAAACGGGATTCTGTCAATAAAGGTTTTCTTCGTGAATTTATTATAATCAATATCAGTTATAATCGTTTTTAATTCTGCACAAGAATATCCTGCTGCTAGGAGTGCTGCAATGATGGAACCAGCTGATGTTCCAGCAACACGCTCCCATTCATAGCCTTTTTCAGCTAACGCGCAAATTGCACCTACATGCGCAATCCCGCGTACACCGCCTCCTTCAAAAACACCATCAATCTTCATCAATCATACTTCCTTTCGAATAAAGATTTGAAAATGGCAAAAAAGCACGTATTGTACGTGCTTTTTTACAATAGTTTTTAAATTTACTAGCAGCCTACAAAGCCGCCCCAACAGCTAGCCCCGATGATGATTAGAAGGATAAATAAAACGATTAATAAAGCGAAACCTCCATAACCACATCCACCGCAACTACCGCCGTAACCGCCGCAACTACCACCGTAACCGTAACCGCCGCAACTATATCCGTAACCCATGTGGAATTCCTCCTTAAATTAAAAATAAAAATGAACGAGGGGAAAATGTACTGGAAGAAATAATGAACTATCGTGTTTGTAGGAACAATGTATACTATGCTTTTTTTAACTTGTTCGCGTATGGAGGATGAGCCCGTTTTTTTGAAGGCTTGTTGTTTTTACAAAGAATGGAGTATAATTTTTGTGCGATGATACAAACAAGTATGTAAATGTAAGGAGAATGTATGAATAAACAAATTGAAGTATTAATTGATAAATATGAACTGACACATTTAAAAGAGGAGCTTATTAATACTGTATTTCCTAGTATAAAAGTTGTGCCAAACCAGGAAGAAACCGTTGCGATAGGAAGTTCGAAAATGGGAGGAGTTCCTGATTTGCCATTGGCATTTGAATATCCAACACACAAAGGAAATCCGTTACACTTTATCGCCCAATTTAATTTAAAGGATTTACAAAATGTCGGTATGGATCACAATCTTCCTAAGACAGGGATGTTATATTTCTTTAGTATTGAAAATTACTTTGAAGAAGATGTGAATCCAACTGAAGCGGGGCGTGTACTTTATTATGATGTTCCTGTAGAGCAATTACGAAGAGCTGATGAATTGCAAACGAATTATAACCAGTGTGCAATTACTTTTGAACTAACGTATAAATTACCAGAGCTTTTCATTGAAGATGAGGCTGATTCGGATCGTTTCTTGCAATTACTTGAAGAACTAATCCCAGATAACTACGATAACCATCAAATGTTTGGAGAACCGTTCTCTGTACAAGAAGAAGTGTTATATGAGACAGGAGAATATATGGGAGTAGACCCGCAACAAATGACGCTTTTATTCCAAATTGATTCAGATACTAAAAATTGTAATATGATGTGGGGAGATTTAGGAATGCTTTATTTCTGTATTGGAAATGAAGACTTGAAAAATCGACGTTTTGAAAATACGTGTTGTGTATTACAAACTTGTTAATAAAAAAGGTTGTTCTTGTAAAAAGAACAACCTTTTTACAATGTTAAATATGCATAATCTCATATGACCTATACGAAAAAGTATTGTATACTCTGAAACTATACGATACTTTTTCGTATAGTTATAGAATGTAAGGAGTGACGAGATGGGAAAGACAAGTAAGTATGTGACAGCTGCCGCACTTTGTTCAACTATAGTAATGGGGGGCTTACACGCGTCATCTGTATCTTATGCAGCTACGAATCCGACTGTAGCAACAACACAATCAGATGCAAAGTTATTAAATGATTTCAGAAAAGAATTAAAAAAACAGGTTGATAATCGAGAAGAAAATATTACAATCACATATAAAACAAAAGATAGAAATGCTAGAAATATTATGGATCAGCTGTATGGCGAGTTTAATAAAATTGTAGATGCGGATGAGTATGTAAAATATAATGTAGCCTCTACTAAATACTCTATTAAAGGGTTACCAGGAAACTATACATTTACACTGCAAGTGAAGTACCGTGAATCAAAAGAGCAAACACAATATGTAAAATCTCAGGCAAAAGCGATTATCGGCTCGATTGTAAAACCAGGGATGGATGAGCATGAGAAAGTAAAAGCTATTCATGATTACGTTGTAAAACATGTATCGTATGATACGTCTTATCAGGCGTATACAGCATATGAAGCATTAGCGAATCGTTCTGCTGTTTGCCAAGGATATACGTTATTAACATATGAATTGCTAAAAGAAGCGGGTATCCAAAACCATATTGTAACAGGTACAGGGAATGGACAAGCTCACGCATGGAATTTAGTAAACATTGAAAACAAATGGTATCACCTTGATACAACATTCGATGATCCAGTACCAGATAAAGCTGGGCGCGTAACATATTCATATTTTAATATGTCTGATGAGCAATTAAGTAAAGATCATGAATGGGATCGTAGTAAATATCCAGCAGCAACTACAAGTTACTTCAGTGAATTAACAAGCAAAATAAAAGCTGGTAGTTTAAAGACTACTGCATACGAACAAATGTTAAAAGAAACAAACTTAAAATACTTATCTGCACAATATGGGGCAGACAATTACAGTGAATTTAAGAGCAAATTACAACAACAATTCGCTTCTAAGCCAGAAAAAGTAGAAGTACGATATAAGCAATCCATGGATGGAACAATGCAAGATATAAAGAAAGTGTTAAATGAAATAAATTGGCCAAAAGGTGCAAAACGTGTATCTTATCAAGTATCACCATATAGTGCAATGGCAGGTTATTCATTAGCAACAATTACATTTACGTATTAATTAATGAAGAAGAGCATCTGTAAAAGGTGCTCTTTTTATTATGTATCGATACAAAAGTCAGAATTATATGATAAAATAAAAGGAAGGATGTGGAATCTAAATGAATTTGTTCGAAAACAATATATTTACATTGATATATACCTGTTTAGTAATCGGACTTGTAGTTTTGTTTTTCCTATCATTTACTTTGTTTATTAGAAGAGTATTGCAAAACGGCGCTGCAAAAAAACAACACGTGATCAATATGAACGAGAAGCTAGATCGAATTATTGAATTGCTTGAAAAAGATAAGAAATAGTGAGAAAAGATGTATGAAAAGGGGAAAAGGATGGCTAATTATATAAAAGAATTACGTGAAAAAGTAGGACATGACTGTGTTCTCTTAAACTTTGCGGGTGGTTGTGTGTTGAATGAATATGGAGAAGTATTACTGCAAAAAAGAGGTGATTTTAACGCTTGGGGATTTCCTGGCGGTGCAATGGAAATTGGGGAATCTGCCGCAGAAACCGCGATTCGAGAAATAAAAGAAGAAACAGGTTATGATGTAGAAATAAATGAGCTTATCGGGGGGTATACAAAATATTTTCAAACATATCCAAATGGAGACAAAGCCCAGTCGATTTTAATATTCTTTTCATGCTCAATTGCAGGAGGAGAGAAAAAAATAGATGGTGATGAAACGTTGGATTTGAAGTTTTTTCCGCTAAGCAAAATGCCACCATTGTTTAATAAACAACATGAAGATTGTTTGCAGGACTTACAAGAGAAAAGAGTAGGGATGTATCGTTAACATAAAAAAGAAGCTAATGAGATTAGCTTCTTTTTTATGATTTATTTCCACCAATCATCAAACATTGATGCTGGGACTTGTCTTTTATGTTCACTCACTGTGTAACGTTTTTCAATTTTTTCAGCAACGTCAGCTGGAACTGCTTTACCTTCTAAATAGTCATCTAATTGATCATACGTAATACCTAATTCTGTTTCATCAGCTTGACCTGGTTTTTCATCTAATAAATCAGCTGTTGGCATTTTTAAATAAAGTCGCTCGTCTGCATCTAATGCTTGTAATAAAGCACGTCCTTGGCGCTTCGTTAATCCCGTTAATGGTAATAGATCTGCACCACCATCTCCGAATTTTGTAAAGAATCCTGTTACAGCTTCTGCAGCGTGATCCGTTCCAATCACAAGTAATCCTTGTTGACCACCGATTGCGTACTGCGTAACCATACGTATACGTGCTTTCACGTTACCTTTATTGAAATCTGTTAATGATTCACCTAACAAGTTTTCGTATTGATTTGAGAAAGTATCAACTGTTGAAGCGATATCAAATGCAACAGATTGATCAGCTTGAATAAATTGTAATGCTAATTGCGCATCATCTTCATCTTTTTGCACTTTATAAGGAAGGCGCACGGCGATAAATGTTGCGTTACCACCTTCATTACGAATTTCCTCCACTGCAAGCTGAGCTAAACGTCCAGCTAATGTAGAGTCTTGTCCACCACTAATTCCAAGTACAAATCCTTTTGCACCTGTCTTTTTTACATAATCTTTTAAGAAATCAACACGTTTACGGATTTCTGTTTTCGGATCAATCACAGGTTGAACATGTAATGCTTTCATAATCTGTTCTTGTAATGTCATTATATTTTCCTCCTATTCATATTAAAGCGATAAATAAGTTTATATGTATATTGGTACATACTTCTATCCTTTATTATTTCGCAAAACTAACGAATATACAATAGGATACGTGTATGTATATGAATGTAGTCATTATAATGAAACTGCTTCGTTTAAGCAATTTTTTTGAAACCTTTCAATAATGTAAGGTTTTTGTCATTTGAATCGATGGAAGGTATTTCCGTACTTTACTAATATAAGAACATAGCTAGTAGAAGGGCGGAGAAGTAATATGAACATTAGAGAACTCGCATATCGGAATGTGACGCGAAATAAACGAACATACTCAGCATATTTATTAAGTAGTGCATTTGCAATTATGGCCTTTTTTGTGTATTCATTTTTTGCGTTTCATCCGGCATTAAGTGCTGGAGAAATAGGTCGGTACGTATTCGTAAGTATGTCTTTTGCACAGTCCATTATTTACTTATTTACGTTTTTCTTTATTTTATATTCGATGGGAATGTTTTTAAAAACGAGAAAGCGTGAATTAGGAATTTTAATGATGTTAGGTATGACGAAATATCAATTAAAGCGTCTTATCTTTTTTGAAAATATTATGATTGGAATAGGGGCGATTATTTTTGGCATTCTTGCAGGAATGTTGTTTTCCGGAATATTAATATTTGTAGCTCCGATGATATTAAAATTAGATATTTCCTTAGCGTATTATATACCAATGAAAGCCATTGTTGTAACGAGTATTATGTTTTTCGTATTATTTATGATCATTTCATTGTTTAGTGCAGGAATGATTCGGAAAAATAAAATTATGAAATTGTTTAGAGGATCAGCAGAAGCGAAGCCGGAACCGAAAGCATCCATTATTTCTTCTATATTAGCAGTCATATTGCTTAGTGCGGGGTATGCAGGAGCACTTATGTCACACGGTGCAATGGTATTTATCATGATGATTCCAGTTACAACGGTAGTCATTATTGGTACGTATTTACTGTACAAGCAGTTGAGTGTCTTTATAATTAGACTATGTAAAAAAAGTAAACGTTTCTATTGGACACAGACAAATATTATTACTTTATCGGATTTAGCTTACCGTATGAGAGATAACGCAAGAATGTTCTTTATCGTAACCGTTATTTCAACTGTAGCATTTTCAGCAATAGGTACATTAGTTGGTTTTGCATCAATGACAAAGGCGATTATGGAGAGACCAATTGCGTTTCACTATCATTCTAAGCAAGGGAATAGTAATGAATTACAGCATATACAAATGATTGACAAAGAATTAAAGAAATATAATATAGCAGCTTCAAAAACTAATATTTCGACGAAGAAAACGGAGGAACAGTCGTTAAGAAGCGCTATCTTTATAAAAGAATCAGATTATAAGAAATATGTAAAGTTAACCGAAGAACCTTTTAATGCTGTATCAAATAAAGAAGCATTATTTTTGTCAGTTGACATACCGGGGCCACCGATAAAAGAAAGAAAAGAAATTACGTTACCAAATGTGAATGAACATTTAAAAGTGAAGAAAGTTACTTCGTCTTCGTTGAGTAAAATACTAAGAGGTAATATTTATGTAATTTCTAATAATCAATATGATGTATTACAAGATGGATTTATAGAGGAAAAAGATTATGTGTATAAAACAGAAGGAACGAAAGATGAAATTGCAGTTGGTAAAGAGCTCACACATCAAATGAAGTCTTACCAAGAATATTCAACGTTTAGTGCAGAAGAATACGAGCAAAATCAAAGTTTACAAATCGCAGGACCAATTTTATTTGTAGGTTTCTTTATTGGTATTGTATTTTTCGTATGTGCAGGAAGTTTCCTTTATTTCCGTTTGTTTTCTGATTTGGAAGATGACACTCGTTTGTTTGAAATGATTCGAAAAGTAGGCTTAACGAGTGGAGAATTATCGAAAGTAGTTACAATTCGATTGGCACTTTTATTCTTCGTTCCAATAGGTGTTGCAACATTACACGGAGCAGTAGCGTTAACTGCACTAGGACAGATGTTTGAGTACTCACTATTTAAAGAAAATGCGATAGTATTAAGTATTTTCATAGGAATTCAAGTTGTATATTTTATACTGATACGATCTCGTTATGTAAAACAATTAAAGGAGAGATTGCGTATTCGTTAAATGTGTTTTTTTAACTTGAGTACAAAATTTTCTAAAAAGAGACAAGTATTACCAAAAAGTGATAAAATGGAAAGAGCGAGGTGGAAAAATTAATAGAAAGTAAGGGGGGAAGTAATATGAAAGCAACAGGAATTATTCGAAAAGTAGACGAATTAGGACGAATTGTTATTCCTAAAGAGTTACGAGAAGTATTAGGAATACAAATCAAATCACCACTTGAAATTTTCGTAGAAGAAGATAAAGTCATTTTACAAAAATATCAACCTTACAATGCTTGTCAAATAACAGGTGATGTTTCAGATCAAAACATATCATTAGCAAATGGAAACATTACTGTTAGTATAGATGGAGCGAAACATTTAATAAAAGAAATAGAGAAGTTTTTAAATAAGAGTGAGATTTAGTCTTAATTTATTTTTTTAATTTTATATCATTCTTTAAAAACTATAAAAGGACCATTAACTTGGTCCTTTTATTTTGGTGAATAAAAATTACGGGATAAATAAAAAGAGTAGTCTAGAATTAGTAAGTTTTATTGAGAAATATTTTTAGGGAAGGAAAACGAAACAAATAAAACGAATGTTACATTTAAATGTTTTCAAAAGTGGTCTGAAATGAAAATAATATATTTTCAGGAGGGATTACGATGAATAGTAGTACAGCAAATAAACAAAAAGGTATACAATTGATTCCTTTTACAGTAGATAAGGTAGTTGAACAAGTAAATGAAATTCCACCAGGTGTACAACTCATTCATGCTCCGCAAGTATGGGAGAAGAGTGCGAAAGGAAAAGATATTGTTGTTGCCGTATTAGATACAGGGTGTGATGTGAATCATATAGATTTAAAGGATCGTATTATCGGCGGAAGAAATTTCACGAAAGATTACGAAGGGGATCCAAATATTTATCTTGATAATAACGGACACGGTACTCATGTAGCTGGTACAATTGCAGCGACTGAAAATGGTGTTGGTGTTTTAGGAGTCGCACCACTTGCTAAAATGTTAGTGTTAAAGGTTTTAGCTGGAGATGGTTCTGGAAGTTATGAGCAAATTATTGAGGCGATTCATTATGCTGTAAATTGGAGAGGCCCTAATAAAGAAAGAGTGAGAATCATTTCAATGTCACTTGGTGGCCCCCAAGACGTTCCAAAATTACATGAAGCAATTCAAAATGCAGTAAAACAAGATGTTCTCGTTGTATGTGCTGCTGGGAATAATGGTGATTGTAATGATAACACGGAGGAACTAGATTTTCCGGGTGCATACTCCGAAGTAATTGAAGTCGGAGCTGTCGATTTAGAACGGAAGATCGCATGTTTTAGTAATTCAAATCAAGAAATTGATTTAGTGGCGCCAGGCGATGAAATATTATCTACGTATCCTGAAGGGAAATATGCGGTACTAAGCGGAACTTCTATGGCGACACCGCATGTCGCTGGAGCCCTCGCATTGCTCATTAAACAGTGTGAAAGAGAATATGGTAGAAAGTTAACAGAACCAGAAATATATGCACAACTTATTAAAAGAACTGTACCTTTAGGGTATGAACGTACATCTGAAGGGAGTGGATTACTAGATTTATTAAAAGAATAGCAATTACTAAAAAACATCTCATATTCATATGAGATGTTTTTTAGTATGGTTCTGTTGCATGTATTATGACATCCAATAAACCGGGGAATCTAGCATTTAAGTCATCTTCACGAATTGAAATGAAACGTTGTGTGCCTTCAAGGCGTGTATACATAACGCCGGATTCACGTAAAACTTTGAAATGGTGAGATAAAGTCGACTTCGCAATTGGAATGTTTAACGCACCACAAGATTGTTCATCTTTTTCTAGTAGCATAGTTACAATTTGTAAACGAATTTGGTCACTAAGTGCATATAAGATAGAAGAGAATTGAATTTCTTCTCTATTTGGATGATAGAGAGTACGCATTTTTTCACCTGCTCGTATAAGTTAATATATTTGCACTATAACATATAAAGTGGTATATTTCTATTGTTCGAATATATTCGAACAATAGAAATATAGGGGGAGAAAAAATGAAGTATACAAAATTGCAAAAGGCAGGACTAAATATTTCAAAGTTGGGATTAGGAACAAACGCAGTAGGGGGGACATAATTTATATGCTGATGTGAATGAGGGAGAAGGAAAACAATTAATAGAAGAAGCTATGGGGCAAGGGATTACATTTTTTGATACAGCAGATTCATACGGTTTCGGTAGATCAGAAGAATTGGTAGGGGAAGTATTGAAGGGGAAACGCCACGAAGTTGTACTTGCTACAAAAGGTGGAATACAGCCGTTATTAAATGGAGAGGTTTATATGAATAATGAACCAAGCTATTTAAGAAATGCAGTGGAAAATAGCTTAAGAAGATTACAAACTGATTATATTGATTTATATTATTTACATTTTACAAATCCAGAAACAAGTTACATAGATTCAATTGGAGAGCTTACTCGCCTAAAAGAAGAAGGGAAAATTCGTTCAATTGGAATATCTAACGTAAATGTAGAGCAATTAAAAGAAGCGAATCAGCATGGACATATAGATGTTGTACAATTACCGTATAATATGTTAGAGCGTACTGCTGGGGAAGAACTTTTACCATATTGTATAGAATCAGATATTTCATTTATTCCTTACGGGCCTCTTGCTTTTGGGATACTAGGTGGTAAATATACAGAATATTTCAAATTGAATAAAGGAGATTGGCGTCAAAGTGTAAATCTATTTGAAGAGAATACATATAAGAGTAACTTTAAGAAAGTTGAAAAGTTAAAAGACTTAGCTAAAGAAAAGGATCTCGAAGTATCGCATTTAGCTTTAGCGTGGTTATTAAACCAAAAAGGAATTGATACTGTTATTCCTGGTGGAAAACGAGCGGAGCAAATAAGAGAAAGTGTAAGAGCGGTGGAAGTTTCATTGAATGAAAATGTCATGAAAGAGATTGAATCTATTTTAGAAGACTAGTTGAAAGGAGGGATAGTTCCCTCTTTTTATATAAAAGGAGAAGGTTTAAATGAAAAAAGTACTAGCTGTATTCTTTACGATCATGTTTATGATTGGTACAGATACTTTCTTAATTTCACCACTTTTACCCACATTACAACAGGTGTATCATATTTCAACTGAGTTGTCAGGGTGGATGGTGAGCTCATATGCTTTAGGATACGCTGGGTTTGCATTTATTGCTGGTCCTATATCAGATGGCTTAAATAGAAAAAAAGTGATGGTAATAGGAATGAGTTTTTTTGCGTTAAGTACGTTTTTATGTGGAATGGCACCGAGTTTTCTATGGATGCTAGCATTTAGATTTTTAGCAGGTGTAAGTGCAGCCTTTGTATCTCCACAAGTGTGGGCATCTATTCCGCTCCTTATAGAGAAGGAGCAAATTGTAAAGGCAATTGGGATTGCAACAGCAGGGTTATCAATCTCTCAAATTTTAGGACTGCCAGTTGGATCGTATTTGGCAATGATACACTATACAACACCATTCTTCGTCATTGGTATATTATCAGCACTACTTGTCATTCTTATTTATGTAGTATTACCAGAAATACAACCGGTTCATCTTAGTGGAAATAAAACAAACATTTTAAAGCGCTATAAACAATTACTTTCAGATTCAAAGGTTTCACTTTCTTATTTTGCATATTTTGTTTTTCAAACTGGTAATTTTGCTGCATTTTCATTCTTCGGTGTGTGGCTTTCTATTCAATTTCATTTACAAGTGCATGAAGTAGGAACAGCTATGCTAGTATTAGGATTAGGAAATTTAACTGGTAATATTTTTGGCCCTAGAATCGTAAATAAAATTGGTTATAACCTTTCTTTCTATGGTGGAATTATATTTACAGCACTTCTATATGCATTACTTCCTCATGTAAATAACATTAGATTTGTGGAGTTATTATTCTTTGTTTTATTTTTTATGACAGGAATTTTGTTTGTATTAATGATGAGGCACTTACAAAACATGTCTAGTGTAGCAAGAGGAACAGGAGCCGCTCTAGCTAATGCTTCTATGTATATTGGTCAAATGATTGGAGCAGCAGTGGCAGGAATGTTATTTGCAGCATCTCACAATTTTATATTTATAGGTAGTTTTACTGCGTTATTATATATTGTAGCCTTATTTCTGTTTAGAAAAAGTGAAAGAATAACTGAGAATCGTGAAACAGGAATTGCATCATAAAGCCTGTACAAATAAAAAAGAGCCCCAAAATAAAAATCCCTACAAAGATAGGGATTTATATATCGGCATATAGTTCCTTGGAAAAGGATATAACGAGTATAACATATAGGACTACTTATAATTGTGAAATAGATGTGAAAGTAATGTGAAAAATAACATAATAAAAAGCACTGTTTTAGCCAATTGAACTAAAACAGTGCTTTTCTCTTTGATTGAACAGTTGCTGCATTTTCATCATGTATGCCTGCATCTTTAATAATTCGTTGTTTTGCTTTATTTAATAGATGGTTTACTGCTTCACCAAAATAGTTAGCTTCGTTTTTTGTGCGGGCTTCTCGTAAACATTTATAGTTTTCTAGCAGTTCCTCTTTTTCGGAGTTTGTTAAGAAATCTTCTATTTTCTTTTTTGTCATACGAAACACCCTTTCTTCTGACGAACGACGCAATAGAAAATATTTATTGTTTATTATAACAATAATTTTTAAAGAAAGTATAGACTAACGTCGTAATAATTTGTCAATTTCTTGAATCTTCTCATCAGCTTTCCCAATTTGTGTATTTTTAGCCTGCTCACCACCAAGTGCTTGGTGTAGTAAGAAAGTCTGACCGGAAATAGCAGTGACAATGGATACTTTAATAATTTCTTTTATTAAGGTGACATCGAATAAAACGAGTCCTAGAAGTGCAGCTAGACTACCAGTGAAAATATCAGTCAAAAAACCAAAGTGAAAAAAAGTTTTCAAACGGCGTGGAAGCAATAACTTACCTTGGTTATTGATTAGATGGGAAACGAAACCAGTAATGCCACCAACGAGAACAGCAGTTAGCCATTGATACATTTCCATCGAATCCACTCCTTTTAGTGAATAAGATTCGATTATTTTATATTGATTCCTTTTAATATTTCATAGAAGCATATTGAGAAAGTTTGTTTGGTGTTTTTCTATATTTAATTTAATTATAACAGAAAAATCTGATATATATGAGTCTATTATATGAAGCAGTTATTCCTTAATATGAATGTAGAAAGGGGTGCGTGATATGAATATAGATTACCGAATAAGAAGTGTGGATGGTTATACAAAAAATATAGGGGAATTAGTAAGCATGCTGGAGCATACGAGAGCTGTAACATTACAGGAAATAAAAGATTTATCAGTTGAGCAATTAGATTTAATTATGCCGGATGGAGGGAATACCATCGGAGCGTTACTAAAGCATATAGCAGCTATAGAAAAAGCTCACCAACTTATTTCATTTCAAGAACGTGACTTTACAAAAGAAGAATTAGAAATATGGGAAGAAGCACTCTATTTAGGAGAATCGGGGAGAATGATTCGCGGACATGAAATACAGTATTATGTACAACTTTTGCAAAAAGTTCGAGAAGAATCTCTGAAGTATTTGAGTGGACAAGATGATGCATGGCTAATGTCAGAAAGAAAGTGGCCTAACGGTGTAGCGCATAACCAATACTATCTGTGGTTTCATGTGCTAGAAGATGAGATTAATCACCGTGGACAAATTAGAATGATGAAAAAAATTGTTTGAAAATTACGTTAAATAAGGTAGCTTTTTAAATAAATATTCCATATAATGAGAGTAATTATAATGAGAACGGGGTGATGTATTATGGCGAAAATAACTTATATGAATAATAAACCAAATACAAAGGTGGATGGAAAGGGCGAGACTGTATAAGTTAGCGCACGATCCTTCCACTTAGCTTACACTAGGGAGGATATTAATTTGAATCAAAATATTTTAGAATCGTTCGGCTGGGATTCTTTTTTTGAGGAACAAGCTGTAGAGAACTTTGAAGTAGGGCGTATTTTACTTGAGCATAAGCATATATATCGAATTATTTGTAATGATGGTGAATATATGGCAGAGCTGTCTGGAAAGTTTCGACATGAAGCAGTAACGAAGGGAGATTATCCAGCTGTTGGTGATTGGGTGTATATAAAGAAAATAGAGAATGAAAAGAAAGCAATTATTCATCGGATTTTTCCGAGAAGAAGCTCTTTTTCTAGACAAGAAGCTGGTACTCGAACGGAAGAACAAGTAATAGCAGCAAATGTAGATTATTTATTTTTAGTGAATGCACTGAACCATGATTTTAACGTCAGAAGAATGGAACGTTATTTACTATTAGCGTATGAAAGCGGTGCAATGCCTGTTATTGTTTTAACAAAGAGTAGCTTATGTGAAGACGTGGAGCAGAAAATTGTAGAAACGGAAGCTGTGGCAATTGGTGTTCCGATTTTCATCGTTGATAGTTTAGAGCATACTGGTATTGAATCGTTGCAGCAATTTGTTTCTTCAGGAAAAACAATTGCTTTAGTCGGGTCATCGGGGGTTGGGAAATCCACTTTGTTAAATGCACTCATAGGGATTGAAGTAGCAAAAACGGGAGATATACGTGAGGAAGATAGTAAAGGAAGGCATACGACAACTCATCGTGAATTGTTCCGATTACCGAGTGGTAGTTTAGTTATTGATACGCCGGGTATGAGGGAACTGCAGCTTTGGGAAGGAAGCGATGCAATTCAAACAACATTTTCTGATATTGAAGAATTAGCAAAAACGTGCCGTTTTAGGGACTGTAAGCATGAAAATGAGCCAGGGTGCGCAGTGCATCATGCAATTGATAACGGAATGATTACGATAAATCGTTTGCAAAGCTATAAAAAATTACAAAGAGAACTAGCGTATTTTATGAGAAAACAAGATGCTATTCTTGCAAGGGCAGAGCGTGATAAGTGGAAAAAGATTTCTAAACAGCATAAAAAAATGTAAAAAACCAAAGGGTGGTTCCCTTTGGTTTTTTTACATTTGTAAATTTTATAATAATATTATTCATATATATAGACAAAGGGAAATTAATTGTTTAAACTTTACAAAGTATTCATCATAATAGGTTATGAAAATAATAATTCGGGAATGGGAAATATTTATAATTCACTAAATTTAACTTTTGAGATTGAAAAGTAGGAGGTTTGTAATGGGTAGACTATTAACTTGGTTTCGTGATATGAAAGTAGCAAAAAAACTACTAATTTCATTTTTCGTCATTTTAATTGCGGCTGTCTCTGTTATCGGAGGCATGTCTTATCAAACAGCTAAAAAGAATTTTGAATCACAAATTACGAGCAGTGCTCACGATAATATAAAAATATTAGATAATTTGATCAATCAAATGATTGAGGCGAAATTTAATGATGTAAATAATTTCGCACGGGTGATTCAAGGTAATATGTATCAAGGGGATAATCAAGATGAATTAAGAAAAATGCTATCTCAATATATCAACTTGAATAAAGATATTGAACAAGTATATGTTGCGGGCAATGATAAAAAATTTGTACAAGAACCAAATATACAAATGGCAGCAGACTATGATCCAACAGAACGTTCTTGGTATAAAGATGCGGTAGCAAAACAAGGTGGTATTGTAATTACTGAGCCGTATAAGGCGAAAGGAAATGGACATATTGTCGTAACGATTGCAAAACAAGCAGAAGATAAAAATGGTGTTGTAGCAATAGATTTAAGTTTAGATAATTTATTAAAAACAACAAAGTTAATCAATATTGGGAAAAAAGGATATGCTTTCATTTTAGATGGGAAACAAAAAATAATTGCTCATCCACAAGAGAAATCAGGGGAAAAAGCAGCTGATTATTGGGCGAAGAAAATTTATGAAGATAATCATGGTGCTTTTTCATATACGTATGACGGTAGTGAAAAGCAAATGGTATTTGCTACAAATGTAAAAACAGGTTGGAAAATTGGCGGGACTATGTACTCAAATGAAGTAATTGAAGCTGCGCAGCCTGTATTTTATAATATGTTAATTGTTATGTTCATTTCATTAGTTATAGGCGGGGCTCTTATTTATTTTGTGACACTTTCTATTACGAAGCCATTAAAAAGATTAGTTGCCACTTCTAAAGAAATAAGTGAGGGAGATTTAACGCAAACAATTGATATTCATTCTAAAGATGAAATTGGTCAACTTGCAAAAGGATTTAATGAGATGACAGATGCATTACGAACGTTAATTGGAAGAATTAATACTTCTGCTGGACATGTTGCAGCAGCATCAGAAGAGCTAACGGCAAGTGTAAGACAAGCGAGTGAAGCGACCGAACAAATAACAATGGCAATGGATGAAATATCGAGTGGGGCAACAACGCAAACAACAAGTGTAGAAAATGGTGCAATGTTACTATTTGATGTAACAGAAGGAATTCAGCATGTAGCAAATAGTTCATCGTCAATTAATATGGCTTCTGCTCATACTCGTGAAAAAGCAGAAGATGGTGGAAAACTAGTAGGAAAAACAGTAAATCAAATGCAGTCTATTGCAGAATCTGTTTCACAATCAGATAAAGTTATACAGTTACTAAATAATAAATCAAAACAAATTGGTGACATACTAGAAGTAATTCAAAATATTGCAGATCAAACAAACCTTCTAGCTTTGAATGCAGCAATTGAAGCTGCAAGAGCAGGAGAGCATGGAAGAGGATTTGCAATTGTTGCAGATGAAGTACGTAAATTGGCGGAGAAGTCTAGCGTATCTTCTAGTGAAATAAGTAAATTAATATGTGAAATACAAGATGACATGAGTAAGACGGTAAAATCTATGAGTCATGTAAATGAAGAAGTTCAATCTGGACTTGTTATTGCGAATGAAACGAAGCAAAACTTTACTGAGATTTTACAATCTACAAATGAAATTGCAGATCAAATTAAAACGATGGTTGAAACGGCTAACGGGATGTCAAAAGGTGCAAATGAAGTATCTATTTCAGTAGGTCAAATTGCAATGACAGCACAGAATAATGCGACGAGTACTCAAAGTGTTGCAGCATCAGCAGAAGAACAACTAGCGTCTATTGAGGAGATTAGTTCTGCGGCTGGTACATTATCTCAAATGGCTGAAGAGTTACAAGGGTTAATTGAAAGATTTAAAGTTTAACAGAGGACAGACTATCTCCAAAATAGCAGTATGCTATTGGAGTAGTCTGTTTTTATTATGTGAAATTAAATGGGATGAAGAGTGCTTTTATGATATATAAAGGTATATTTTGTATGATTTTTGTCGAAAAATAGAGGTGTTTGTTAACTCTGTGTATAATTATAATCATATAGAATACAAATAAAAGGAGATTTATATGGGAGTGTATTGGGGGACAAAAAGACATTCTTGGCTTAGTTATGTCTCATTTTGGCTAAGTGTTTCATTTTTTATAGTTTTTCTAATTGAAGTGTTTATTTTAAAAACACTTTCGAATAGCTCGGTACAAATTGTTAAATATTTTTATTTTATACTAGTACCAATAAACATCTTTCTTAGTTTAAAGTTACTCTTTAAGAAGAATGAAAAGAAAGCATTACCTATTTTTAGTTTCATTGTCTCATTATTATTTACAATTTTAATATTAGTATTAGCGTTAGCAGCTACTGGGAAATTCTTTTAAGGAGAGTGATATAAGTCACTCTTCTTTTTTGTTGTTGCAAGCAAATAATAAGTGGAGGATGGACAAAAACTTTATTTATTTAAGGTTGATAATGTTTAAAAGCTTTAGGAGCGTAATTAAGAATTGAAATAAGAGACATTTCACATAGTAATGAAGAAAATCAGTTGTTTTATATGTAGCTATGAAGCAAATGAATACGGTAAGAACATTGATATATGGTACAATACATATGGATAGTGATAGAGATAAAGGGTATATAAAATACTCATCGTTTTTTAGTAAGAGAGGGGTTATCTTATGCTATACGAGGATTTGATGACATTATTTCAAGCAGCTCCAAAAGAAGAAGGTAGAGGCGGCTGGAAATATATAATCCAGGAACGAAATGATAAATATGAAATTGTTGATGAAGTGTTGAAAGATCAAATGAGTATTGAATTGTATTTTAATGAATATGATGAGGTGAAAATCACTTTATATAAAGATGGAATGCCTATTTCTACTATGCAAAGAATTGCGATTTCAAAAGTTGAATTAGACGAAGAGGAAGAAGGGATTCAATTCGTTCTAGAGCGTATGCCTAGTCGGATGATTCGTTTGCAATTAAAGCCATATTTAGCACTCGAAATGGGACCGTATTGGGAAGTATGTGATGATTGTGAATGAACATAAAAAAAGCATCCAATAAAATGGATGCTTTTTTATGTTTTTGGAAGTTGTTTAAAAGCGATAATTGGAAGTAAAATGATGCTGACCCATCCGATTATAGGATATAGAATGTGGAGTAATTCACTGTAACCAACGTAACTAAAGCAATAACTTATTAGTAAAATGAAGAAAATAATATTGTTATTTTTCCATCCAGTGATGGATTGCATTTGTTTTGTCATTCCGAATACATTGCCAACTAAAGTTGTGAACACTTCACCGAAAATGATAAGAACAAAGAAAAAGTGAAAAGTTGCATTGAATTTTCTTATGACTTCAGCCATAGGGATATTATATTGATAAAATTGATCAACTGATAAGATGGCTAAATGGCTACATAATAAAATTAAAGAAAGTCCTGCCCCCCCTAAAATACCGCCCCATAAAATGGCTTTTCGATCTTGTACTTCACTGGCTAACGGGACGAGAACGCTTTGGGCGAGAGAAAGATTTAAGGCGACATATGTAATAGGACTAGTTATCCACTTCATATTCCAGCTTTCTGCAGGGATAGTGTTACTAATAGGAGTTGTACCGTGAAAAAAAGTTGTAATAGCAAGTCCGATAATGAAAATCATCATAATAGGTACGACAAGTGTATTAACTTCAAAAACCCCTTGTAATCCACGGCTACCTATAATGAGACAGGCGATTACTGTAATGAAAATACCAAGTTGTCTTGGTAAACGAAGTTGCTCTTCAAATACCGCCCCGGCTCCTGATAACATAACGCTCGTTACACCAAATAATACGAGTAATAATAGTGTATTTACAACATTTCCAAATACATCCCCAAATAAATATTTGTTAAATTCTTGCGCTGAAAATGCACCGATTTGAGATGAAAGTAGCATCATCTTTGTGCCGAGCCAAATAAAAAAAAATCCACTCACACATATGCCAATTGTTCCGTATAATCCGTTCACTGTAAAAAATTCAACAATTTCTCGTCCAGTAGCAAATCCAGCTCCAACGACTGTTCCAATATAAGTAGCAGCGACTTTCTTTGCTACTTGCCATTGTTGATTGTCCATGTTATCCCTCTTTCTACTACGATGAGCTTGATTTACTATTATGCATATGTATGAGCTTGGACAATTAGACGTAAAGCAGTTGAAAACATACATGAAATAAAAGATATTAGGGAAGTATTAAAGGTGTTAAAACTTTGTTACATATGAGCCAATCGTTCGAAAGGATAGGAAATGTATGGTAAAATGTAATTAGGTTATGAAAAGATAAACACTATGAAATGATAAGAGGAGTGGATTGTATGAGTACGAAAACAAATGTTGTTGAAGTATTAAACAAGCAGGTAGCAAACTGGAATGTGTTATATGTAAAACTACATAATTATCACTGGTATGTGACAGGACCACACTTCTTTACATTACATGAGAAATTTGAAGAGTTTTACAATGAAGCTGGAACATATATTGATGAATTAGCAGAGCGTATTTTAGCATTGGAAGGTAAACCGCTAGCTACAATGAAAGAATATCTTGCTACTTCTAGTGTGAGTGAAGGGACAAGCAAGGAATCTGCAGAGGAAATGGTGCAAACATTAGTGAATGATTACTCTGCACTTATTCAAGAATTAAAAGAAGGTATGGAAGTTGCTGGTGAAGCTGGAGATGAAACATCAGCGGACATGTTGTTAGCAATTCATACAACATTAGAGCAACACGTATGGATGTTAAGTGCGTTCTTAAAATAAATATAAGTATATAAAGAAAAAAGCCATTGAAAAATTCTTTCAATGGCTTTTTTGTGATTTTTCAGTTTTCTTTTATGCTATAATATAGTAAAAAGGAGGCGATGCAATGTTTCGCTTTTTCAAAACTGGAAAAGAAGAACGTGAAATTACGAAAGATGAATTAGAGCAAGCGATGGCTAAGTTTCTAGAAAAGAATGCTAATATCGTTTATACAGTATTAGTAAATGATGATTATACAGTAAATTATGATTTGTTAAAGCCGTATTTACCTGCATTTCCAACAAACCTTTTTCTTATTACGAAGGAAACGCTTGAGGTATTTGAACATACAGAAGAAAACCTAAACCTAGTGAAAGAAATTGATATCGTACAAAAGGCAGTAGATCAATATGTAACAGAAAAAGAAATGTTTCCAATCGTTGAAGGTAGTGAAGATCGCCTCATATGCGGGATGAAATTAGGGCCGTATTTAAATCGTATATTAAAAAGAAACTTATTTATTTCAGAAAAGCATTATTTAGTTTCAAGTAAACCAGATAGAAAAAAACAAAAGAGTGGGTAGATGTATGGAAAACAACAATAAATATATTGTTGTCTTTTTTTGTTTATAAAAATATTGATTTTTCAGTTTATTAAATTTTATAATGAAATTATTGTACGAAGAGGAGTAATGATTAAGTATCATGCTAAGAATAGAGTATTGTTAGCATGAGTTTTATACAGATATTACAGAATGGTATAAAGGTTTGAAAAATAAATATTATAAAAGGTTACGGGGGATGGGTGTATGAAAAATAGTATGACTTACATTCAATTATTAAATGAAACATTATATTGTTATGCAAATAAAGGGAGTTTGGAAGCGTACACTTATATAATGGAGCATGCTAAAGGTATAGTAGGGAATGAAGCACAAATATATAATTTTAAATATGCATTAGCGAGTGCAGCAGGACTTGAGGAAGAAGCGTTGCATTTAATGAAGGAAGCTATTATAGAAAAGGGTTTTTGGTATGGAAATGAGTATTTAATTTCGGATGATGATTTAAAACCATTACATAAATTTGAAGAGTTTCATACAATAGTTCAATTGTGTAAAGAAAGAGAAGAATTAGCAAAGAAAACAGAACGAGCAGACGTGAAATATATAGACAGCAAGAAAAAAGAAAAACTATTTATTGCAATGCACGGTGATCAAGAAAATATACAAATAGTAGAACCATATTGGAAATCTGTTTTGACAAAAGATTATACGCTAGCTCTACCACAGTCTTCGCAAATTCAGTTTTCAGATGGTTATGTTTGGGATGATATACATAGAGGGAAAGAAGAATTAAAAGAGCATTACGATAAGCTTATAATGAATCATGCAGTAGAAAATGTAATAATTGGCGGGTTTTCTGCTGGTGCAAGAGTAGCTTTATATACGATTTTACAAAAAGATATAGCTGTGGATGGTTTTATTTTTATGGCACCGTGGCTTCCAGAGGTTGAAAAATGGAATGAGTTGCTGGGAGTACTACAGGATAAACATATAAAGGGATATATAGTGTGCGGGGATCAAGATGAAGATTGTTTCGAATGTACGCAGCAATTTGTACAATTATTAAGAGATAAGAATATAGAACATAAGTATAAAGTTGTGCCTAATTTAAACCATGATTATCCTGAAGATTTTGATGAAATGTTAAAAGAAGCTATTGAATATATAGAAGGAGGAAGTAATAAGTAGTAAGAAAGGGAGATGCATCATAATGGATGTATCTCCCTTTTATCATTATAAATGAAAAGCATTTGCTAATAAGCGATAAGAATTTAATTTATCTTCAAATCGATGAGTAATTGTGACAATCATGAATTCATCAGTATTGTACGCTTTGCTTAAGTTTACGATTTTTTCTTTCACAGAAGATGGATCACCGACAATCATACGTTGACGATTTTCTTTTATACGAAATAAATCATAAGCGCTGTATGAATAATTTTGTGCAGTTTCGATAGAAGGAGTACCAGTTGTTCGCTTCCCTTGCTCTAATAATAAGATTGATAAATCTAAACTAGAAGCAATTTTTTCTGCCTCTTCATTTGTTTCTCCGCAAATAACAAAAATAGCGACGATTGATTTTGGTTTATCTCCTAAATAGGAAGGTTGGAATTGTTCTTGATAAGCCTCCATTACCTCGGATCCACCGTATCCGTTTATGAACTGTGCGAATGCAAAAGAAGCACCTTGTTGTGCGGCAATCTTTGCACTCTCTCCGCTAGAGCCAAGCAACCACATCTCGGGAGATGTTGGAATTACAGGAGTAGCCTTTAAATTCGCATAATGATGGTTTTCTGGTACTTGATCATGTAAGTACATTGCAACATCTGCAATTTGTTCAGGATATTGATCAAGTGAGACCATTTTTCCTTCTTGAAGTGCACGAGTCGCAATTGGCATACCGCCAGGTGCTCTACCAACACCGAGGTCGATACGGTTTGGATAAAGCGCTTCTAAAACGCGAAAGTTCTCGGCAACTTTATAGGGGCTATAATGCGGTAACATAACACCACCTGAACCAACTCTCATACGCTCCGTTTTTGCTGCAATATGAGAAATAAGTATTTCAGGACTTGAACCAGCAAGACTTACCGAATTGTGATGCTCTGATACCCAAAAGCGTGTATATCCGAGTTTTTCGACTTCTTGTGCAAGCGTAACTGTATGAGAAAAAGCTTGGGCTGCTGTACTACCATCTGAAATAGGGGATTGGTCTAATACACTTAACTTGATCATAGAATATACCTCTCAATCTTAATGTACATCCTATTATATATTTACTTATGAAAAATGCGTAATGAAATGCTCAAAATCAAGTGAAACTTTAATCAGTGGGGGGCTATCCCCACTGGTAAGGGAAGTTATCTCCCAGCTAATTTCCTCACATTTGCCGAATTACTGCCCGTTAATGCAGGGGTAAAATATATCCACTTTTAATGAGAAAAGCCTCGTTCATAATGATTCATTTCGACTACATTTATAATATATTCGTAGTTATCAATCTCAAGTTTTAGTTGTTCACGCTCTTTTTTAGATAGATGCATACTACTAAGTTTGTTGCATAGTAGTTCTTTCTTTTCTTCTAAATACTTCTTTGTAGCGTAGTAGTCATAAGTTTGTTTCATTTTCAATCACTCCTTCTTTACTGTTACTATATTATACGAAGCGTGAAGGGGTATGAAAGCTATTTCTTATGTACTTTTAGAGAATATTCCTCTTTACATGTTGTTATGTTTATGGGGATTTATGAATAAAATGCACTAAACCACTAATGCCCATTTGATGAAGTAAGGGGTGGAATTGTGCAGAAAGATATACTGTTTAACACTGAGATGGATGAAACGTTACAAGTGATAAATAAAGGATTGAAGAAGACGACAAGCCCGAAACAAATTATTATAGTAGGGGCTGGTATGGCTGGTTTAGTTTCGGCCTCTTTATTAAAGGCGGCAGGACATGAGGTGAAGATTTTTGAAGCAAACAACCGGGTAGGTGGCCGCATAGAAACAGTGAGAATGGAAGATACCGGATTATATTTAGATGTAGGGGCAATGAGAATTCCGTATTCGCACACTTTAACGATGGCATATATAAGAAAATTTAGGCTACAGGTGACCCCTTTTATTAATAGGAATGAGACTGATATTATTTACGTAAATGGCCGAAAAACGACATTAAAGCAATATGAAAAAGATCCAAGCATATTAAAGTATCCTGTGGAAATGAATGAAGTTGGGAAAACATCTGAGGAGTTATTATTGTTAGCGGTACAGCCCATTATAAATTTCATAAAAAAGAACCCAGAGAAAAATTGGGATGTTGTAGTAAAGGATTTTGGAAGATACTCTACAGGACAATTTTTAAAGTATCACCCGTATCAATATAATACTTACTTTTCGCCAGTTACGATTGAAATGATCGGTGTTCTATTAGATTTAGAAGGTTTTTTGGAAAGGTCATTCGTTGAGACGTTACGCTTTTTATATATTATGCAAGAGGAAAGAGGTTTTTGTGAAATTGTGGGCGGGAATGATAGATTACCAAAGTCCTTTTTACCACAATTAGAAGAAAATATTATATATAATCAGAAATTAATGAAGCTGCATCAAAATGATAATGGGGTGACTGCTTTCTATCGGAACGAAGAAACGTTTGAATATAGTAGTATAACTGGTGATTTAGTTATTGTTACCATTCCGTTTTCAACAATGCGTTTTGTGGAAGTAGATCCATTTGATTCTATATCTCATGAAAAATGGAAAGCAATTCGTGAATTGCATTATATGCCTGCGACGAAAATAGGGATTCAATTTAAAAGCCGATTTTGGGAAGAGCAAGGACAATTAGGAGGCAGAATTATAACAGATTTGCCAATACGTTACGCTTATTATCCAAGCCATGGAATTGGGGAAAAGGGGCCAGCTATGATGTTAGGAAGTTATACATGGTCTTATGATGCGTTATTATGGGATGGCTTATCAAAGGGAGATCGTATTTATTACGCATTACACAACTTAGCAACAATATTAGGTGGTCAAGTATATGATGAATTCTTGTCTGGCATATCAAAAAGTTGGACACTGGATCCATATGCACTTGGAGGGTTTGCACTATTTCAGGCAGGTCAAGAATCAGAGTTGCAAACAGTGATTGTCAAACCAGAAGGAAGAATATTCTTCGCTGGAGATCATACAACGTTATATCACGGATGGATACAAGGGGCAATTGAATCTGGAGTTCGTGTAGCAGTAGAAGTGAATGATTAAAAGTGTAAAATTCAGAAATTTCTTTACTGTATAGTATGAGATGGATATTATTATATATAAAAGAATTATAGGGAGTGTTTACAGTGAATCCATTATTATTCGATTTTCCTTCTGAATTTTATACTGAAAGACTATTCATTCGAATGCCGAAACCAGGTGACGGTAAAGTTGTATATGATGCAATTCAAGCTTCAATACAAGAACTAAAACCATGGATGGTTTTTGCACAAAAAGAGCAAACAGAAGAAGAAATAGAAGTGAGTATTAGAAAATCGCATATTCAATTTTTGCAGCGAGAGGATTTAAGATTACTAGTGTTTTCAAAAGAAACAGGAGAGTTTATTGCTTCTAGCGGATTACATCGTATTAATTGGGATATACCACAATTTGAAATCGGATATTGGATTGATTCAAGATTTAGTGGAAAAGGCTATATGATAGAGGCTGCGAAAGGTATAACAGATTTTGCTTTCTCTGAACTAAAAGCAAACCGCTTAGAAATTCGTTGTGATTCTTTAAATAAGAAGAGTAGAGCAATCCCTGAGAAATTAGGCTTTAAATTAGAAGGTACATTAGAAAGTGCGAGTGTTGCAGTAGATGGTAATGGATTAAGGGATATGTGTGTATTTGCAATGACGAGAAATACATATGAAAAAGAAGAGCTGTAAGAAACGGCTCTTCTTTTTATTCATTATGGTATAGGGTGTCCGTTAGCACTTTCGAAAATTGTAAACCATTGTTGACGGTCTAAGTTCACTTTCGTAGCATGTACGGCCGCTTTTACACGATCCAATTTACCAGAACCGATGATTGGCAACATTTTAGCTGGATGTGCCAGTAACCAAGCATACATAACGATATCTATACTATCGACACCTAATTCAGTAGCAACTTTTTGCACAGTTTCACGTACACGTACAGCACGTTCTGATTGACCAGTAAAGATTTCTCCGCCAGCAAGAGGTGACCAAATCATTGGATTGATTCGTTTTTCCTGACATAAATCAATTGTTCCTTTTTCAAAATGCTCAAGTTGCAGTGCAGATACTTCAATTTGATTCGTAATAAGCGGGAAATCTAAATACGAACTTAACATATTAAATTGTGATGGTAAGAAGTTAGATACACCGAAGTGACGAACTTTTCCTTCTTGTTTTAATTGTGAAAATGCCTTTGCCACTTCATTTGGATCCATAAAAGGGTCAGGGCGATGAATAAGTAATACGTCAATATAATCTGTATGTAAATTTTTAAGAGATGCTTCTGCACTTTGAATAATATGTTCTGCACTAGTGTTGTAGTGAGCGACATATCGGTCTGGAAACTTCGGTGATGGGGGAGCGATTCCACATTTTGTAATGATTTGCATGTTTTCTCGTAAAGAAGGCTTTAATTGTAACGCTTCTCCAAACAATCCTTCGCACGTATATCCGCCATAAATATCAGCGTGATCAAAAGTAGTAATTCCCATATCCATGCATTCTTCAATGAAAGAAAGTAATTCTTGTTTCGTCATATTCCATTCTGCTAAACGCCAAAACCCTTGAATAATACGAGAAAATTCTATTGTTTCGGCCATTTGAACTCGTTCCATTATAAGTACCCCCTTGATGAATAATTATTATTTTGAAAAGGCTTTCTTACTACATATTATTATATAGTTAGAGGGGCGTACAAACAATAAATATGTTTTGCTATAAAAACGATTTTTTCTATCATGCCTTTCGAGAGGACTCCCACCTCTAAACGTAAATGAAGGTGGTGAGGTGAATCGAAAGAAATATTTTATTTTCAAGCAAAAAAAAACGTATGTTCCGTTTTTTGCTATAATATCCTTAACAGGAGGTGAATAAAATGACAAAGGAAAATCCATCAAACTATAAAACTCTTCAAATCTGGATTAAAAAAGGGCATCGTATGTATTCTTATTTTCAAGAATGTTGTCATAACGCTAAGAACATGTACAACACCACAAACTTTTATATACGCCAGGTGTACACTGGATTAACATAAGAAAAAGAGTTGCAGCCTTTGCAAAAAGAAGTTCTGGATCATATTCATAAAAATATTGGTAAGATGAATGACATACAACGTCTTGCCTATCAGAAGAAATTGGAAAAAGAGAAATTAAAGCCTAAAGAAGAACAGAAAGAGATTACATGTAATTTGTTTTCAGAACCTAATTTTGAAAAACCTTATGTAGATTACAACTTTCTAGATGCACTATTTAAGGCTATGATTCAAAATGATTATCGAGCTTTGCCTACGCAATGTAGCCAGTCAATCATGAAAGGTTTGTTCCAAAATTGGAAATCTTTTTTTGCTAGTTTAAAAGACTATAAAAAGAATCCAAACAAATATGCTGGACCGCCTAGAATTCCAAAGTATATTCGTTCTTCTGAAAAAGAGATTCTGTATACAAACCAAGATTGCATCATTAAAAACGATAGATTTTTAAAGTTTCCAAAGACGAAATTGCAATTAAATATTGGAAAACTAGGTTTCGCTGAAGGTAAACTGAAACAAGTTCGTGTGATTCCAAAATACAATGAATATGTAGTGGAATTGGTAATTGATGTTCCTTCTGAACAACAAATGATTGAAGAGAATGCACGTTATATGAGCATTGATTTAGGGATTGATAACCTTGCAACCATCGTAACAAACACAGGTATGAAACCTGTCCTTGTTAAGGGCAAACATGTCAAAAGCATAAATCAATATTACAACAAAATGAAGAGTCATTTTACAAGCGTTCTTAGAAATGGAAAACAAACTAATGAAAGACCTTTTACTTCTAAAAGGATAGAAAAACTTCATCAAAAACGTTACTTGAAAATAAAAGGCGTCTTCCATAAAGTTAGTCACCATATCGTAAAACTAGCTCAAGAAGAAGAAGTTTGTAAAATCGTTATTGGTCAAAACAAAAATTGGAAACAAGAAACGAATATGGGAAAAAGAAATAACCAATCGTTTTGTCATATCCCACATAGTTTATTGATTCAAATGATTACATACAAAGCAAATGCTGTAGGCATTCAAGTTGTTGTAACTGAAGAATCATATACATCGAAAGCAAGTTTTCTGGATAACGACTTCATTCCAACGTATGGAGAAAATGACCAAAATACAACTTTTTCAGGAAAACGAATAAAGCGCGGCATATATCGTTCAGCAAATAAAACTTTAATTAATGCAGATGTAAATGCTGCGGCTAACATTTTACGAAAAGTAATCCCAAATGCATGGACAAATGGGATAGAGGGGTTAGGCGTGAAACAGCTCGCTAATGTGTTAACTCCCCTGATGTTAATCGTCCGTTAGGTCGAAACGTTAGAAACCCCCACTTCAAGCTTTGCTAAGTGGGGGAGTGTTCATATGCTATAATGTAGAAATATATAGCTATAAGGAGATGTAAGGGATGATTCCAGTAACAATATTAACTGGTTTTCTTGGTTCAGGGAAAACGACACTATTAAATCGCATTTTGTCAGAGAATCACGGTCAGAAATTAGCGGTGATTGTAAATGAAATAGGGCAAATTGGTATCGATAATCAGTTGATTATGAATGTTGAAGAAGAAATTATGGAAATGACAAACGGTTGTTTATGCTGTACTGTACGGGAAGATTTACTCGTTGCGTTAAAACAATTACTGGATGTAAAAGCAGAAGGTAAAATGGACTTTGATGGATTAGTAATTGAAACGACTGGTCTTGCAAATCCAGGCCCTATTATTCAAACATTCTTTTTAGATCCTGTTATTCAATCTGCATACCAAATTAATGGTGTTGTAACAGTAGTAGATAGTTATCATATACATAAACATTTTGAAAAAGGGCTAGAAGCAAAAGAACAAATCGCATTTGCTGATGTTGTATTAGTGAATAAGTTAGATTTAATTGAAGAGAGTGAAAAAGAAAATCTCTTGCATGAACTTCAAGGAATAAACCCGACTGCAAAGTTAATTCAGTCGACTAACTGTGATGTGGATATTCAATCGTTACTAAAAATTCAAACATTTAAAACGAAAGATACGTTACAAATCTATCCTCATACAGAGCATAATCATCTAGAAGGTGTAAAATCGTTTGTACTACGCGAAGAGCGTCCGTTAGATTTACAAAAACTGAATGAGTGGATGTCGGCTGTCGTTCAAGAGTTAGGGGAATACTTATATCGTTACAAAGGAATTTTATCAATTGATGGAGTGGATAAACGTATCGTTTTCCAAGGTGTGCATACACTGTTTGCTGCATCATATGATAGAGAGTGGCAAGAGGGCGAAGAACGAGTAAGTGAAGTCGTGTTTATCGGAAAAGATATTAATAAAGAATGGTTCCAAGAACATTTTGAAGAGTGCGTGAAATAAGTCTGCGTTTATTGCAGGCTTATTTTTTGGACTTAATTAAGTGTTTTGTAGAAAAATACTAGATTGCCAAAAACGAGGGATTAAAAAAAGCCTGTTTTCACAGGCTTGTATGTTCATCTAATTGTAACTCCATTACAACACCTACAACTGGGCCTTCGTCATCAATATCGCCATTTAAACGGAAGCCAAATGACTCGTATAGTCGCATTGCGAGTTTGTTGTCTGGATGTAAACTTAAGTAAATTATATTGCATTCAAATTTCTCTTGTAAGAATTGAATAAGCAAGCGAAGGAAACGTTTTGCGTAGCCTTTTCCTTGATATTGTTCGTCAATCATAAAGCGATCTAACCATATGCTTTTATGTTTTTTTGAATACCATCCATACATTGCGTATCCTACAAGTGTTTCTCCATCGTATAAACCTACTGACGTTCCGTTTTCTTCATATAATGATTCAGCTAAAGAAAACGCATTACTTTCAATGAATTGCTGCTGGTCTTTTGCGACGTTTAAAGCAGCTACTGAACGCCAATTATTTGCTGTTACTTCACAAATGTGAAGATTCATAATTCCAACTCACCTTCTAAATTAATATAGCTCAAAAGCTAATATGGATAATTTTACTTGTTATTTTGGTCAAGTCAAGCAGAACCACATAAACATTATGCTAATAAGAGCATCTCCATTGGTGAGCTCAATATTTTTATTCACTGCACATTGCGCTCGTTGAAGAGGCACTTGGTTTTGTATTGTCTGCTGTATGTAATATCCTACAGGAGAAATTCTGGATTGTGTTTTTAGTAACATATTGATCCTTATATTTATCAATTTGGATAGCTAGTTAAAATAAAGATGCTGGTTTAGGATTTGTTATTGTTACAAAATAGGTAAGGATTATAAAAGCAGAACCCTTATAAGGTTCTGCTTTTATTTGGTGTAATTAATTGTCTATATCTAGTGTAAATCCCCATATAGGTTTTTTTTCTTCAATTAACTCAACATCTGTCCTATTTACTTCCATATGAAATTCCCCACGACCTGGTACAGACATATTTAGTTCGTGTCCTACCTGTGGATTATTTGTAGCAATAACTACTTTGAATTCGCTTGCAGTTAGTACTCCGAAAATATGTCCTTTATATTTTGCGAATAATGTAACATTATAGGCAGCATCTAAATCTGACTTTTTAACTTGTTTTATCAATAGATTATTATCCCACGCATGAGGTGTAAACCCATTTTTTAACTCCGCAATGTCTCTTGAAACAATATTAATGAATTCAACATCTTCTTTACCTAAAGAATACTCTTTGCCTTGATACATCCCATATAAACCTTTTCTAATCACAAAAAACAACCTCCATTATTTATTTTTGGTAGCAGGTATAAATCTATCTAAATCACTACTAAATACTCCTACCAATGTCTCTTCTCCATTTATTACAGTATAAATCTCGGCACCATCACTAGGTGACATATATTGCCCCCATGCTGTTTCGTATTCTGGAATAATGTGTCCGTTTTCGGCAGCTGTAAAACCATTTCCTGTTTGAGGAAATGTAACATACTCATTTGGTTATTGGTAATTACATTATTACGGGTATCATAATTTAATTCGATTTGGCCACTCTCTTGATCTTTTGAATCATTTTTATAAATCACATTGTTCGTAATCCCGTTATTTTCAGCATATCCTTGCTGACTGTCATATCCACCAATTGCAATACCCATTCATGATATTATTAGATATTGTATTGTCTCTAACGGTAATTTGGCTTGCGCTTTTTCCTGCATGTTCGCTAGCTACTTCAATCCCCAGGTCATTTTCATAGCTTTGATTTTGCTCAATGATAATTTCTTTTCCGCCATCCACGTAAATACCATCAGCTGAATATTCATTATAACTAGTATTATTGATGGATGAATTGTGATGGATACAATTATTTTTAATATCAATGTAACGTTCTGTTACCCGTATATCTTATTTTAATTATCTATAATAATCCTTCAATTTGTAGAATTCATTAGTGACTCAAGAATGACGCTACATGGTGGATTTCAATATAAAGAAATTGAAAATACATCTCTAAAATGAACTACTCTTGTTTCATAAAGATTTTCTTAGTCATTGATTTTTTGTACAAAGAGTATTTGTATTTCTTTATAGAAAAAATTAATCACCATTCTTTTAATTTATATCATTACGAAGGTGAATGGGTAAGAACTTCGCTAAATATGTCCCTACTAAAGTTAAAATAAAAAACTGTCTACAAAAGGTCTTATTTAAAGATCTTTTGAGACAGCCTCTTCTTATCAAAAATTGATTAGTTAGTAGCTTCTTTCAATGTGTTTACGTTTTCTTCCATTAAAGTGAAGTAATCTTTATTGCTCTTCGCATCATCTTCCGAAATAGTAGCAAGATGATTTAAGCGTAAAACTTTTGTACCCGTTTCTTTTTGAATTACGGAAGCTACTTTTGGAGTAGAGAATGTTTCAAATAAAATATATTTTAGGTTATGTTCTTTTACTGTTTTTGTAATGTCAGCAAGTTGTTTTTGAGATGGTTCATCAGAAGCTGAAATACCAGCGATAGCAATTTGTTTCAGGCCGTAGCGTTGTTCCCAGTATCCATAAGCCGCGTGAGAAACTAAAATTTCTTTCGTTTTTGCATTCGCAACAGCTGCTTTAAATTGATCATCTAAATCAGTAAATTTTGTTTGAAGTGCTGCGAAGTTTTTTTCGAACTCTTGTTTATGGTCAGGTTGTAATTCTACAAGCGCATTTTTAATTTTTTCTGCTTGTTTCATTGCTAGAGTAGGGTCTAACCAAATGTGCGGGTCTTTATCGTGATGGTGTTCATCCTCTTTATTTCCGTCTCCGTGATCATGATGCTCTTCTTCAGTAGAAGTGCGCAGTTCAATACCTTTTGATGCATTTACAATTTTAACATTTTCTTTTTGCAATGTTTTTTCCATTTTTTCAGCAAATGGTTCTAATTCAGCGCCGTTATAAACGAATAAATCGGCTTTTGCTACTTGTACTGTTTGTTTTTGACTTGGTTCAAATGTATGAGAATCTGCACCAGGTGGGTAAATCGCTTCAACAGTTACATAGTCGCCACCAATTTTTTTTGCGAAATCTGCAAGAGGAAAAATAGTTGTATAAACAGTTAGCTTTCCGTCTTTTTTTGCATTACCTTCTTTTTTATTTGAGCAGCCAGTAAAAATTAAAGTGAAAATAAGTAAGAATGAAAATATAGTCAATCTTTTAGGCATGAAGTTCTCCTCTTTTCTTTTTTTACGGATATATTTTCCCCAATTATAGAAGAAAAATATCATCTTAATACAAAACGGAATAATTACGTTTTAGTTTGCGAACTTAGTATAATACATCTTTTATAAAGTTGCAATAAATAATAATCATTCCGATTTGATTTTGTTATAAAGTTGTCAAATATAGATGTGTTATTTTTGCGAATACATGCATATGTGACAACGCTGTGTTCATATATATGAAAGGAGGGTGTAGAGGGGGATGAGTGTTTGGGTTACTTAATGGAAGCTATTTTATTGATATTAGCAGTAGTATTCCCATTAGCTTTAGTCTTAATTTTTTTAAGAAGATTAATAAGTAATTTAGGAGATGCATCAACAGTAACAAAATTACGAGAGAAAGAGGAGAAAAAAGAGTGAGTAAAGCACTATGCGTACGCATAGTGCTTTACTTGTGGTAAAATGAGAGAAGGAAACTCCTAAAAGTTGTATGTTACTTAAGGAGAGAAAAGTAAAATAAGAGGTATATGTATATATGAATAAACGAACAGCGTTAGTACTTGGTGCAAGTGGTTTAGTTGGACAAGAAATAACGCGTCTATTACTTGAATCAGATTACTACGATTCGGTTACTATTTTTGTAAGAGAACCAATGGAATGGCAACATGAAAAGTTACAGCAAAAGCAAATAGATTATTCGGTATTAGAGGAATATAAAGAGTTTTTTGCTGTAGATGACGTATTTAGTTGCCTAGGAACAACAATCAAAAAAGCAAAAACAAAGGCGAATTTCAAAAAAGTAGATTATGAATATACGTTACGAGCTGCTTGTTTAGCTGAAAAACAAGGGGTGCAAAATTTTCTTGTTGTGTCCTCGATGGGAGCAAATCCTAAATCATTTTTCTTTTATTCACAAGTGAAAGGAAGAATGGAAGAGGAGTTACAAAAGTTAGTGATCGGTGGTATTCACATTTTTAGGCCATCTTTATTAGTAGGAAACCGACAAGAATTTCGTTTCGGTGAACGAATGGCTGAAAAGTTATCTCGTATGATTCCTTTTATATTTAAAGGGGCTTTCAAAAAGTATAAACCAATTTCAGCGAAAGATGTGGCGAAAGGGATGTATATAACTGCATTGCGAGAAGAATCGGGTATCCACATTTATAATTCGAATGAAATTACAACGATAGAATAAATAAAACCGAGAAGAAAAGCTTCTCGGTTTTATTTATTTGTATTGATTTTCCCAGGTGCTCGCTCGTATTGATACGGTTCTTCTAACTCAAAGCCAAGTTCATTGGCGGCTATTCTTGGGAAGTAAGGATTGCGAAGTAACTCACGTCCAATAAAAATTAAATCTGCTTCGTTATTATTTAAAATTTGTTCTGCTTGTGCCCCGGTCGTAATCAATCCAACTGCACCAGTTGCAATGTTAGCATGTTCTTTAATATGTTTAGCGTATTGTACTTGATACCCGGGATATACATCGATGTGTGCCGGTACAACAGCCCCAGAACTACAATCGATTACATCTACTCCTTGTTCTTTCATCCACTTTGTATACTGAACGTAATCTTGAACCGTTAATCCATCAGGATGATAGTCATTTGCTGAAATACGAACGAATAACGGTCCGTTCCAAACTTCATTTATCGAGTCAATGATTTCGCGTAAGAAACGATAGCGATTTTCAGGTGAACCACCATATTCATCAGTCCGCTTATTGGAAAGCGGGGAAAGGAATTCATTAATAAGATAACCGTGAGCACCGTGTATTTCAATAACGTCAAATCCAGCTTGTTTTGATCGTACTGCAGCTTGCTGAAAAGCTAATATAGTATTTTTTATTTGCTGTATATTCATTTCTACTGGTATTTTCATCGTTTCATTAAAAGGAATTGCTGAGGGAGCGAGAGCATCCGTTTCTAATTCTGCTTTTCTTCCGGCGTGAGCGAGTTGGATGGCAGCTTTTGCACCGTTATCATGTATAAAAGTTGTTGTTTTATGTAAGCCTTCAATTAGGCTATCATCCCATATACCTAAGTCTTTGTTAGAAATTCTTCCTTCAGGTAACACGGCTGTTGCTTCAATCATAACTAAACCAACTTGACCAGCCGCTCTCGTTCCATAATGAACGAGATGGAAATTAGTTACTTGACCATCTTCATTCTCAGATGAATACATGCACATAGGTGACATGACAATCCGGTTTTTAAACGTAACATCCTTAACAGTATAAGGTGAAAAAAGTTCGGGATTCATTCAATGGCCTCCTAGATTGAATTTTCTTACATTGTACCATTCTCTTTTTTGTTTTCCCTAATAAAACGCTTATACGAAAAATTTTGTCTATTCGTGTTACAATAATTAATATGAATTGAATTGGAGGCTGACTTATGTACCAGGCTTATTATGAAAGTGAATTAGGCTTGCTAGAAATTATAGCGAACGATAAAGGAATTACGTCTGTTATATTTGTTGATGAGAGACAAGAAGAACATAGAAATGAAATGATAGATCAATGTATAAATGAGCTAGATGAATATTTTAAGGGAAAGAGAAAAGAGTTCACAGTTCCGTTGTCTGCTGAGGGAACATCATTTCAAAAAAATGTATGGGATGCGCTCTATACTATTCCTTATGGCGTAAGTGCTTCATATTTAGATATTGCAGAGAAGGTCGGAAATACGAAAGCTGTACGAGCAATAGGAGGAGCAAATAGTCGTAATCCAATTTCAATTATCGTTCCGTGTCATCGTGTAATAGGGAAGAGCGGGAAACTTGTTGGGTATGCCGGTGGTTTATGGAGGAAAGAGTGGTTATTAAAACACGAAGGTATTTTGAAATGACGTATGGATGGGAAGAGGGATTGTTTTGAACTGTATAAATTGTGGGCAACTTTGCGAGGGAAATCAGCTAAATTGTGAAAGTTGCCAGCGGACTTTGCATACTGAACAGAGTGAAGGAAGCTCGCTAATAGACAAGGAATTAGAAGTATATGTAGGGAGACAATATCCGTATTACAAAAGGAAATGGGAGCTAGAGGAAAAGCGGATTGCTAGGTGGAGCTGGAATGGTTGGGCAGCTATTTTCAATGTAGGTTGGCTCGGATATCGTAAGTATTATTTACCTGCAGCTTTATTTGTATTGTTATTATTAGCGTGTGATGCGTTTTCTTATTATATGGGCTTCAACGTAGCATTGCCGATCATTAATATGGTGCCTCTTACGTTCCTATTACTCGTTTTTATTTTATTTGGAATGGCGATTTTTGCGAATGGATTCTATTATCAATTTGCAGAAAGGCGTATATATCGAATAAAAGCACGAGAAATTCAAGATGAATCGGTTGAGAGGTATCTCATTCGTGATAGTGGTGGAACGAGTAGAATGGGAGCAACAATCGTTACGATTTTAGCAATTGCTAGTATCTTTTTCAGCCATTTCTTTTTCCCGACGGATAGAGATATTATTCAAAAAGTTCGTACAGGCTCACTTTATGAATATCCGTTCTTTTCCATTGGTGAATCGTTTGAAAATTATTTTAGAAATCCAGGTTGGGCATATTATCGTGGCACTGAAGGATTAGAATTAGTAGAGTTCCAAGGAGATAGTCCTGATATGCCGAGAAAAAAGGTGAAGATTCAATTTGTTGTTGATTATAAATTGGGTGAGATTGAGCCATACTCACTTATGATTAATGGCGAATCTAAAAATGAGGAAGAATTTTTAAAGATAATGGACGAAATATTTAAAGTTCAAAATCCATTTGACATAGAGGATGGATTACAAGTAAGAGAAATAGAAAAAGAAGTGGATAGTAGGGCTCTCTATCCGCTTCTTTTTTTGTATATATAAAAATAATATTTGAAATAATCTGAATCTTTTGTATAATAATATGTATTATACTGGCTTTCATTTATACATATAGATTGGGGGAAGGAAGAATGAAGAGAAAGGTAACAACGATTGCTGCAGTTGCATTATCGACTAGTGTATTAGTTGCAGGTTGCGGAAATGGAGAGAAGGCATCTACTACGAAGAAAGAAGCAGGTAAGGGGGCAGCAGATAAGCAAGTATTAAACTTACTAGAAACAGCAGAAATTCCTTCAATGGATACGTCAAAATCAACAGACTCTGTATCATTCCGTGCCTTTGTAAATGCAATGGAAGGATTATATCGTTTGGATAAGGATAATAAACCAACTCCAGGTATGGCAAAAGACGTGAAAATTAGTGAAGATAAAAAGACATATACATTTGAATTACGTGATGCGAAATGGTCAAATGGTGATCCAGTTCGAGCACAAGATTTTGTATATGCATGGCAACGCACATTAGATAAAGCAATGGCAGCTGAGTATGCATTTATTTTATTTGATGTGAAAAATGCACAGAAAGTAAATAAAGGAGAGTTACCGTTAGATCAATTAGGAGTGAAAGCGAAGGATGACAAAACGTTAGTAGTAGAATTAGAACAACCAGCACCATATTTCCTTGAGCTTACTTCATTCCCAACATTTTTCCCTTTAAATGAAAAATATGTGAAAGAACAAGGAGATAAATACGGATTAGAAGCAGATAAATTATTATATAATGGACCGTTTACGATGAGTGAATGGAAACATGAACGAAGTTATCAGTTAAAGAAAAACCCTAATTATTGGGATAAAGATACTGTGAAGTTAGAAGAAATTAATGTGAATATTGTGAAGGAAACAAGCACAGGAGTAAATTTATATGACAGTGATCAAGCGGACCGTGTTATTTTAACTTCTGAATTTGTTGATAAATATAAAAAGAATAAGCCAGATGAATTTAAAACGAAGTTAGATCCACGTATGTATTTCTTGCGCTTTAACCAAAAAAATGCAACGTTTAAAAATCAAAAAGTTCGTGAAGCGATTGACCTGGCATATGATAAAAAAGGAATTGCAAATGTTATTTTAAATGACGGATCATTGCCAGCATATTTCTTAGTACCTGAAAAATTTACGACAGGACCTGATGGGAAAGATTTCCGTACTGTAAATAAAAATTTCCGTGACAGTAAAGATAATGCAGCAAAAGCAAAAAAATTATGGGAAGAAGCGAAGAAAGAACTTGGCCAAGATACAATTACAGTCGAATTACTAAATGATGATAACGGTAGTCGTAAAAAAGTAGGAGACTTTATTAAAGAAGAGTTAGAGAAAAACTTACCTGGTATTAAAGTGAATTTAAAACAACAGCCATATAAACAGAAGTTAGATTTAGAAAAGAAATTTGAATATGAATTCTCTTTATCTGCATGGAGTCCAGATTATCCAGATCCAATGACTTATATTGATATGTTTGTTACTGGAAGCTCATTTAATGAAATGGAATATTCTAATCCGAAGTATGATGATTTAGTAGCGAAATCAAAAGGAGAGCTATTAAAAGATGATAAAGCACGCTGGAATGCACTTGCAGAAGCGGAAAAAATCTTAATTGGTCAAGATGCTGCGATTTCTCCTACGTACCAACAAAGTACAGCATACTTAGAGAAACCGTACGTAAAAGGTATTGCGAATCATACGTTCGGTGGGGACTTTAGTTATAAATGGGCATATATTACAAAAAAATAGTATAATAAGAGATGAGTGAATTTTCGCTCATCTTTTATTTGTATAGGAGGAATTATAGTTGTTAAAGGGGATCAATCATCTATGTTTTTCAGTATCTAATCTAGAAGATTCTATTACATTTTACGAAAAAGTATTGGAAGGAGAGTTGTTAGTTAGAGGAAGAAAACTTGCATATTTTAATATATGTGGAGTATGGATAGCGCTTAATGAAGAAATACATATTCCAAGAAATGAGATTCATCAATCTTATACACATATTGCGTTTTCTGTTGAACAGAAAGACTTTGAACGTCTACTGCAGCGATTAGAAGAAAACGATGTTCATATTTTACAAGGAAGAGAACGGGATGTAAGGGATTGTGAATCTATATATTTTGTTGATCCAGACGGGCATAAGTTTGAATTTCATTCAGGGACATTGCAAGAAAGGCTTAATTATTATAGGGAAGATAAACCTCATATGACGTTTTACTAAGGGGGCAAAGAAAATTTGCATGCGTTAGTAATTGGTGGAACAGGAATGCTAAAGAGGGTTTCTATATGGCTTTGTGAGCAAGGGTTTCATGTTTCTATTATTGGAAGAGATGAAGTGAAATTAGAAAATGTTAAACGGGGGAGTACTACACCTGAAAGTATCACATGCCTTCCGTTAGATTATCATAATGATGACGATGTAAAGTTAGCTATTAAAAACACAATTGAGAGGAATGGCCCAATAACATTAGTTGTCGCGTGGATACACTCAAGTGCAAAAGATGCGTTATCACTCATTTGTAGAGAATTAGACTTGTCGTCTGAAACATACGACGTTTTTCATATTTTAGGCAGTAAAGCGTCGAGAATAGCCTCACACAAAATAGGGGGTAAGCGATGTAGCTATCATAGAATAATTTTAGGTTTTATATTAGAAGATACATACGCAAGATGGCTTACTCATGAAGAAATATCGGATGGGGTAATAAAAGGAATTGAAAGTAAATGTGATGAATGGATTGTAGGAAGAGTAGAGCCGTGGGAATTACGGCCGACATGGTAAGGGGGAATTGAAGTGAAGACAACGGTATATGTAACAAGGCATGGTGAAACGGAATGGAATGTAGCGAAGCGAATGCAAGGGCGGAAAAATTCTACTTTAACTGAAAATGGTATACTGCAGGCTAAGCAATTAGGAGAGCGAATGAAAGATTTATCTATCGATGCGATCTATAGTAGTCCCAGTGAAAGAACCCTTCATACTGCAGCGTTAATAAAGGGCGAACGTGATATACCCATAATCGCGGATGAGCATTTCTATGAAATTAACATGGGTATATGGGAAGGACAGACGATTGATGATATAGAAAGACAATACCCAGACGACATACAGTTATTTTGGTATGAGCCACATCTTTTTCAGTCAACATCAGGAGAAAATTTTGAGGCTGTTCATAAAAGGGTAATTGAGGGGATGCAGCTTCTATTAGAAAAGCATAAAGGAGAAAGTATATTAATTGTCTCCCATGCGGCAGCGGCAAAATTACTTGTAGGACATTTTGCGGGTATTGAAATAGAAAATGTATGGGATGATCCATTTATGCATAGCGCTAGTCTAAGTATAATAGAATTTGAAGATGGTAACGGTGAAGTGAAGCAATTTGCAGATATAAGTCATTTTCAATAAAGTGGGATAAACGTAAAAAAGGCCGCAAAACGGCCTTTTTTTGTAGGCACAAAAACTAGCAATTACGTTTTTTATACCAGAAGTGATCAAATTTCTTGTGTTTGCAAGATGGGAATTTATGTCCGCCTTTGCAATCATTCCACTTATGCCCGTCATCGTGACAGTCTCTACCATGATCGCATGAATCATCGCAAGAGTGACCGTGTCTGTTAGGGAAGAATTCGCATTTTTTACAGAAACTTCGTTTTGTCCAGAAAAATTTCTTTTCAAAGCGTATGCATTTTGTAATGAATGTACAATGTTTTCTGCGAGTACGTTTTGTAACTAAAACGCATTCTTTTCTACGCGTCACTTTCGTAACGAACGTCCATTTTTGAACGCGTACACGAGTACATTTTGTAACAAATGTCCATTTTTTTACATGCGTACATTTTGTAACGAACGTACAATGTTTCACGCGAGTACATCTTGTTCTTGGACATTTACCCCCAGTTGTACATTTACATCCAGTTGTACAATTATGATGAGTGAACTTATCATCATCGCATTCAAAAGTACTTGGATCTTGGTGTAAGAAATCCTCCATCCCAGCACTTTTGATTTCTTCAACCGCTTTTCTAATATCACGTTTCATAGAAATCCTCCTTATCATGTATTTAGTTGAAAAGGTATTCTTTTTCCTTAACAGGATATGTATGGAGGTATCTTTCTGAACAGGACAAGAGTGTAATTTTATATAAATAGTTGATAGCGGATGTATGGACAAGACGAGGTGCATACATTGAATGAAGAGAACTGAGAAGGGATGTGGAAATATGCTACCTTCATATGATTTTTTTATTCATCCAATGTACTTAATGGAATTGAAAAAAGACATTTGGTCAGACAGTCCAGTGCCAGCAAAATTAACGTATGGTAAAAAGAAGTATGATATTGATATCGTATACCGGGGTGCTCATATTCGTGAATTTGAGAAAAAGTCTTATCATGTTATGTTTTATAAACCGAAAAAATTTCAAGGTGCGAAAGAGATTCATTTAAATTCTGAGTTTATGGACCCGTCTCTCATACGAAATAAATTATCTTTAGACTTTTTTCATGATATTGGTGTACTTTCACCGAAATCACAACATGTGTTTATAAGAATTAACGGTCAAATTCAAGGTGTATATTTACAGTTAGAATCAGTTGATGAAAACTTTTTGAAAAATAGAGGATTACCAAGTGGTTCTATCTATTATGCGATAGATGATGATGCGAATTTTTCTTTAATGAGTGAGAGAGATAAAGATGTTAAGACCGAGCTCTTTGCGGGTTATGAATTTAAATATTCGAATAAAAATAGTGAAGAACAGCTGAGTGAATTTGTATTTCAAGCGAACGCTTTGTCGAGGGAATCTTATGAAAAAGAAATTGGGAAGTTTTTGCATGTTGATAAATATTTACGATGGTTAGCTGGCGTTATTTTTACACAAAACTTTGATGGTTTCGTTCATAACTATGCACTATATCATAATGATGAAACAAATTTATTTGAAGTGATACCGTGGGATTATGATGCGACTTGGGGGCGAGATGTACAAGGGAGACCACTTAATCATGAATATATTCGTATTCAAGGTTATAACACGTTAAGTGCAAGATTGTTAGATATACCTGTATTTAGAAAGCAATACCGAGGTATTTTGGAAGAAATATTAGAAGAACAATTTACCGTTTCATTTATGATGCCGAAAGTAAAAAGTTTGTGTGAGTCGATTCGTCCTTATTTACTACAAGATCCATATATGAAAGAAAAATTAGAAATATTTGATCAAGAAGCTGATATGATTGAGGAATATATAAATAAAAGAAGAAAGTATATACAAGATCATTTACATGAATTGGATTAATTTTGAAAGAGATTGGAACATTATCAATCTCTTTTTTTGTATAATAAAGATGTATTGGTAGAATTGGCGTAATATATACTTAATAAAGGATGGAGATGTGGAAACATGACGGTAAAATGGATTGATTGGGTAAAACAAATACAATCTATAGCTCAAGCGGGTTTAACGTATTCTAAGGATGTGTATGATATAGAACGTTTCCAACAATTACGGGATATTTCCATTTCGATGATGTCACACTATACAAAGACAGATTGGGAAGTTGTAGAGAAGTTATTTGCAAGTGAGACAGGCTATCAAACACCTAAAGTCGATATAAGAGCAGTCGTTTTTGAAAATGAAAAGTTATTATTTGTGAAAGAAAAAAGTGATGGAAAATGGGCATTGCCAGGTGGATGGGCTGATATCGGTTATACGCCGACAGAAGTAGCAGCAAAAGAAGTTTTTGAGGAGACAGGGTTTGAAGTAGATGATTTTAAGCTACTTGCTATATTTGATAAAGAAAAACATCAACCATCGCCTTCAGCAACGCATGTATATAAAATTTTTATTGGCTGTAAAATTATTGGTGGTGAAAAGAAAACTAGTATTGAAACAGATGATGTGGAGTTTTTTGGTGAAAATGAATTGCCTAATTTATCGATTGCTAGAAATACAGAAGAGCAAATTAAACAAATGTTTGCCTACATAAAAGAACCTCAGAAAGAAATATTAATAGATTAATAATGCGTATGTCAGTGATATTGTCGGCATGAAGATATTGGCAGAATGCAACCTTTATGTAATAATGGGATGGTATGTGAAGAAAAAAGGAGATAGAAAATAAAATGTTAGCAAGCATAATAGATCAGTTATTGCAATTTTTTGCAAGTTTAGGTTACTTTGGAGTAGCGCTAGCTTTAATGATTGAAATTATCCCGAGTGAAATTGTACTTTCGTATGCTGGCTTTTTAGTCGCAGATGGTAAAATTAGCTTTGTCGGTGCAGTTATTGCTGGAACAATCGGTGGTACTTTAGCCCAAATCTTTTTATATTGGCTTGGGTACTATGGAGGACGTCCTGTTGTAGAGAAATATGGAAAGTATCTACTTATTAATAAACACCATTTAGACATAGCAGAAAATTGGTTTAAGCGTTACGGAGCGGGAGTAATCTTTTCAGCGCGCTTTATTCCAGTAGTACGTCATGCAATCTCTATTCCAGCAGGATTAGCTAAAATGCCGTTAAAACTATTTACACTGTATACAGTAGTTGCGATCATTCCATGGTCAATTCTATTTATATACTTAGGTGAAAAGCTTGGTGGAAATTGGCGACATATTAAAGAGTATGCATCTGATTACACACATTACATAATTATAGGAGCTGTTCTCTTTGTTGCTCTATACTTCGGTTTAAAGTATTTCAAAAAGAAGAAAACAGCGCGTTAAAGCCAATGATTTTTCATTGGCTTTTTTTACTTGTTTCGGTTCTAAAAAAAAAGAGTTGTCCATAATGTGTAATAATAAAGCGTAGCGGAGGAATGTGATGAAAGGGTCACCGTTTATACGTGGAACGATATTTTTAACGATGGCAACGATGATATCTAAAATGTTAGGGTTTATATATGTTATACCATTTACAGCTATGGTAGGTACGAGTGGGTACGTTTTATACACATATGCATATCGTCCATATACGATTATGCTTAGCATTGCGACGATGGGACTACCACTTGCAGTTTCAAAGATGGTATCAAAATATGATCAATTAAATGATTATCATACGGTTAAGAGAGTGTTGAGAAGTGGAATTGTTTTTATGTTTATAATGGGAGTTATTTCGTGTTTTACGTTATATATGCTAGCTCCGCATTTGGCTAAACTTGTAATCGATGGAAATGATCAAACGGGGAATAGTGTAGCGGCGGTCACAACTAATATTCAAATTGTAAGTTTTGCGTTAATACTTGTACCAGTAATGAGTTTATTAAGGGGCTTTTTTCAAGGGTTCCAATCGATGGGGCCTTCTGCTCTAAGTGTAGTTGTAGAGCAATTTTTTAGGGTCTTAACCATTTTGATAGGAAGTTTTGTCGTTTTATACGTTTTAAAAGCCTCTATCTCGCTAGCTGTTGGTATTTCAACGTTTGGTGCCTTTATGGGAGCAATAGGTGGATTAACGGTTTTAAGTGCATATTACATAAGAAGGAGAAAGCACTTAAAGAAAAAAGAAATGGCAAGTATACCGCAAACAACGAAATCTTTTTTCTCGCTGTATAAGGAACTCTTTACATATTCAATACCGTTTGTTGTGGTTGGTTTAGCAATTCCGTTATATCAGACAATTGATACATTTACAATTAATAAACTACTTATACAAATAGGATATATGCAAGGAGAAGCTGAGAAGATTAATGCAATAATTGGTCTTGTTCAGATGGTGGTGCTTATCCCTGTTTCCGTTGCGACTGCTTTTAGTATGTCTCTCGTACCGGAAATGACAAAAGCTTATACAGCAGGGAATGCTAAGTTGTTGTACAAACATTTTACAAGGACGAACGTATTAGTAGTAGGGATTACGGTACCGGCAGCAATTGGGATGATGGTGTTAGCAAAACCAGTATATACTCTTTTATTTGGTGCAGGAAATGATCCAGAGATGGGAAGGGTCATTTTACAGTATTATGCTCCTGCTTGTATACTATTTTCGCTTTTTACAGTAACAGCTGCGATGTTACAAGGAATCAATCAACAACAGAAAACAGTGCTAGGATTAGTAATTGGTCTTGTTGTGAAGATAGTTTTAAATATTGTATTGCTTCCGTATTTCGATTATGTAAGTTTTATTATTTCAACATACGCTGGTTATACGATTTCAGTTGGCTTTAACTTGTGGATGCTTTCTAAATATGTTATAAAGGCAACATAAGCTTTTTAAGGCAGAGAGCACTCTGTCTTTTTCTTTGTTTATCCCGCTTTAACGGGCAGTAAGATCCTCATCTCAAAGTTCAGCGAAAGAAAAGAAGTTTGGTTGGGGGCGGGCTGCTCGTAAAAGTCCGATTGGTGAGGGCTGAAAATCAGTGGGGGATGAAGCCCCCCACTGATTAAAGTTTCACTTTATAATATTTTTCTTATAAAAACGTTTTCAAAATAATTTTTCTATTGAAATTTAAACGTATGTTTCATATGCTGAGAATGGCGGTTCAAAAACTGTTATGTAAGAGAGGTAGATTCCTACATGTAAAAAGAATCGGGGTGATAGTATGTTAAATATTTATTTAACAGACCGAAACGGAAAACTACAAGAGGTTGAGGAAATGCAAAAGGGTTGCTGGATTAATGTACTTCATCCAACGGAAGAAGAAATTCAATATCTAGTACAAACTTTAAATGTAGACTTAGATTTCATTAAAGACCCTTTAGATGATGAAGAACGCTCTCGTATTGAAAAGGAAGACAGTAATACTTTAATAATCGTGGATATTCCAACAGTTAGACATGATGAAGAAGGAAATTCGATTTATGACACGATTCCAATAGGTATGATTGTTATGCCAGATTGTTTTGTGACAATTTGTTTAGAAGAAAACCCAATTTTTGAACGTTTTATTAATCAACGTATTAAAGAATTTTATACGTTTAAAAAGACACGCTTTGCACTGCAGCTCTTATATACGATTTCTACTTATTATTTAAGATACTTAAAGCAAATTAACAGAAAAACAATCGATTTAGAGCATCAATTAAACCAATCGATGAAAAATAAAGAGATTTTCACATTGCTAGGACTTGAAAAAAGTTTAGTTTACTTTACAACATCATTAAAGGCGAATAAAATTGTAATTCAAAAATTAATGCGTAACAGTACATTCTTAAAAATGTATGAGGACGATCAAGATTTATTAGAAGATGTATTAATTGAAAATAAACAGGCTATTGAAATGGCAGAAATATATAGTCACATTTTAAGTGGAATGATGAATACTTTTAGCTCTGTTATATCAAATAATTTAAATAGTGTTATGAAACTGTTAACGTCTATTACAATCATTTTATCGTTACCAACGATGGTTTCTAGCTTCTTTGGAATGAACGTAAAGGTTCCATTTGAAGGGGAGGCACATGGTTTTGTAATTGTACTCATAATATGTGTAACATTATCTTTCACATTGGCATTTGTTTTTTGGAAGAAACGTTACTTTTAACGATAAGAAAGCTGCTCTAGCATAGTTGTATAACTGCGCTAGAGCAGCTTTTTTGCTATGAAATCGAAAGTTTTGAATAGAATAAAACTTATAAAATGTAAAGTATGTGAAGAAGGGAATCCTGTATAAGTCTTGTCCAATTAATGAAATGGAGTTAAAATTACATATTGTTAATGAAAAGTTGGAGGAAATACATCATGGAATTGTTTCAATTACCGAAAGCATTCCTGCAAATGAATACAATCTTTATCTCCATATTAATCGAAGCACTTCCTTTTGTGCTCATTGGTGTATTTATTTCAGGATTCATTCAAATGTTTGTAACAGAAGATATGGTAGCAAAATGGATGCCGAAAAACCGATTTCTGTCCGTTTTAGTAGCTACTTTTTTAGGTATGATGTTTCCAGGCTGTGAATGTGGAATTGTTCCGATTGTAAGGCGATTAATCGGAAAAGGGGTTCCGCCATATGCCGGGATTGCATTTATGTTAACTGGGCCAATTATTAATCCGGTCGTATTATTTGCAACATACGTTGCCTTTGGAAGTAGTATGCACATGGTATGGTATCGTTCTATTGTAGCGATTATCGTAGCAATTATCGTTGGAATTATATTATCATTTATGTTTAAAGAACATCAATTAAGAGATGATCACTTCCCAGAAGTGAATCATAAACGTCCATTGCGTAAAAAAATGTGGGATGTATGTACGCATGCTGTTGAGGAATTTTTCTCTATGGGAAAATATTTAGTATTAGGTGCGTTAATTGCAGCGGCCGTTCAAACATTTGTACAAACTTCAACACTACTTGCTATAGGACAAGGTCCGTTTTCGTCACCAGCTGTTATGATGGGACTTGCTTACATTTTATCACTTTGTTCAGAAGCGGATGCGTTTATTGCTTCGTCATTCCAAAGTACATTTTCAACAGCATCACTTGTTGCGTTCCTCGTATATGGACCGATGGTGGATATTAAAAATATGTTTATGATGCTTGCGACGTTTAAAACAAAATTTGTAATTGTCGTTACAGTTACAGTTACACTTGTTGTTTATGCAAGCTCACTACTCATTTATGCGATGGGGTGGTAGGTTATGTTTCGAGCATATATATTATTAGGTTTTACAATTTTAATCGCGCAGCTTCATATTTCCGGTAATATTACGAAGTATATCAATATGAAGTATGCCTATTTATCAACAACAGCAGCAATTATTTTAGGTTTTTTAACGGTCGTTCAAATTATCGTCGTTTTTCAAAAAGAGCACCAAAAGGAAAAAGAAAAAGAACAGCACAATTGCGGATGTGCTCATAGTCATTGTGGACACGACCATTCAAAAGATGAAAATACATGGTGGAAACGAACATTTTCTTATACTCTGTTCTGTTTTCCAATTGTTTCAGGATTATTTTTCCCGATTGCGACACTAGATTCAGATATTGTTAAAGCGAAGGGATTTCATTTTCCAGTAGCACAAGCAGAAAGTAAAGATCCTTTTATGACAAGGCAATTCCTAAGACCGGACACGAGTATTTATTACGGAAAAGAAGGATACCGTGGTGTAATGGAAAAAGGGAAAAAAGAGTTTGTTACGAAAGACAATATTGCTTTAAAAGATGAGGATTTCTTAAAAGGTATGGAAACAATTTACAATTACCCTGGCGAGTTTACAGGGAAAAAATTATCTTTCAAAGGGTTTGTGTTCAAAGATGATTCTTCTAAAAAAGAACAATATTTCTTATTCCGTTTCGGTATTATACATTGTGTAGCGGATTCTGGTGTATATGGTATGTTAGTGAAAAAGCCAGAAGGTGTAGAATGGAAAAACGATGATTGGATTCAAATAGAAGGAGAAATTTCTACTGAATTTTATCAACCGTTCCATGCGAATATTCCTGTTTTAGAAGTAACGAAATGGAATAAAGTTGAACAGCCGAAAGAACAATATGTATTTAGGGGAGCCGATTGATAACATCGGTTCTTTTTTATGGACTAAGGGTTCAGAATGTTGTTAATATTAAGCGTGTAGTTCATTTATTATCAGGAGTATGGAAATATTAAGGATAAATAATTAAAGGGGTGATAACAATGACTGAAGTAAAGGGGAAAACGGCTAATGAATCCAGAGTGTTTAAAACGAGCCGAGTATTTCCAACAGATTTAAATGATCATAATACGCTATTTGGTGGAAAGATATTAGCCGAGATGGATATGGTTGCTTCTATTTCAGCAACGAGGCATTCGAGAAAAGAATGTGTTACAGCATCTATGGATTGGGTAGATTTCTTACATCCTGTTCGCTCTTCAGATTGTGTTAGTTATGAATCCTTTGTAATTTGGACGGGTAGAACTTCTATGGAAGTATTTGTGAAGGTAGTAGCAGAAGATTTAATTTCAGGTGAGAAGCGAATAGCGGCAACGTCATTTGTTACTTTTGTTGCACTTAGTAAGGAAAATAATCCAGTTCCAGTTCCACGAGTAATCCCTGAAACAGAAGAGGAGAAAGAATTACATCGCATTGCAGTGCTACGTGCAGAACAACGTCATATACGTAAGGCGGAGAGTAAGAAAGTAGCAACGTTATTAACTTTTTGAGTTGAATATTTAGTCGGTATAGGTATCATAACAGACTGAAATGTTTTTCATATGAAAAGCGGACACCTAAAAATAGGTGTCCGCTTTTATAGTTTTTTCATCCACATATCATATGACGATAACTACTTAGCAGAAGCAAGCAGCACCGACGATGATTAAGAGGATAAATAATACGACTAATAGCGCGAATCCATTACCATGTGCGAAGCCCATTGTTATTTCCTCCTTTTATTTTAAGATACAACATACAATATGCAAATGAGCTATCGTTTGATATGGACATATATCATGTAATGACATATTTTCTTGAATGATAATGTATTAAAAAAGGGAAGATATAGAAATAACAGTAAGTGGAGAAAGGAAAATATCCATGAAACACTTTTTCGCTGTAATCCTTTGTTTAATAGGTGTATTCATTTGGATGAACATCGATGTGGAAATGGGGAAAAAAATGGCTAGTGAACATGAATTAGGGCAAGTTCGATTAGGAGAATTCCAACTTTATACGAACGGTGAAGAGTTGTATAAGAAATTATTTGAGGATATACATAATGCAGAAAGAAATATATATATTCATTTTTATATTGTAGGTAAAGATGAAATAAGCCAAGAGTTTTTGCAGTTACTCGAGAAAAAGGCATCGAGTGGAGTAGAAGTGAAATTGTCAGTTGATCGAATAGGTGGATATAAGCTGAAGAAAAAGATAATTAGGCAACTAAAAAGTAGTGGTGTCCAGTTTACGTTTAGTAAAAAGCCTAAACTGAAACATATATTCTATTCGTTACATCAACGGAACCATAGACGCATTGTTACGATAGATGGAAAAGTATCATATATCGGCGGCTTTAACATTGGAAAGGAGTATCTTGGACAAGATCCGAAATTTGGTCCGTGGCGTGATTATCATGTACGCGTCAAAGGGAATGGTGCAACTGATATGGAAAGAAAATTTGCTGATGACTGGAAAGAGGACACGGGAGAGAAAATGCTTGTACATGAAAGTTCATCTGAAATAGGGAATGTAAAATATCGATATTTATTTTCAGATGGAAAAGGTTTATGGGAAAAATATGGAGCGCTTTTAAAGCGGGCTAAAAAGTCTTTAATTATTGCTACGCCATATTTTGTACCGAGTAAAGAAATGATGAAAGAGTTAAAAGATGCATTAATCCGCGGTGTTAATGTAAAAATTCTCGTACCATTTAAAAGTGATGCCGTATTGTTAAAACAAGCGGCCTATCCATACTTGAAAGATATGAACCATGCTGGAGCGGAAATTTATCAATATCGGAATGGTTTTTTTCATGGGAAGGTAACAATCATTGATGGAGAAATTGTTGATATAGGTACAGCGAATTTTGATAATAGAAGTTTTTATTTAAATTGTGAATCTAACTGTGTCATATATGATAAAACAGTTGTTGCAGACGTATGGAACCGACTAAAAGAAGATTTTCATAAATCAAAAAAATTTTCGGAAGAAGATTTTGAGAAAATTAGTAAATGGGATTGGTTTTTAGCAAGAATAGCAAATGTTATAGCATCATATTTATAGTGTATAGACAAAAGAGAAGGGAGGTACTTTCATGGATTGTATGAAAGAATTAATGAGGTATAGTTATATGCTTATATATAAGGTTGGGGAGTATACAGGAAGGGTAAGAGACGAAGAATTAAAGGAGCTATTACAGCATCATTTACCATATATGTTGCAAGCATATAATGAACAAGTGAATTTTCAAGAAGGAGAGAATATACAGCATATAACTTGTGAACCAATTTTATTGCATTTGCATGAAATGGAAATGGAAAAGGAAACTGATAGTACATATACAGGAGATATCCATATAGCAACTTGTTATATTTCGCATTTAAAAAGGTTAGCGTTAAAGTTTGCTCAAGTGGCAGTTGAAGTTGCAAATCCAGAATTTCGTTCGTTTTTAGAAAATTGCTTCCTGAAAATGAACCGTTATGCCTATAGTGTATGGCAATATGTTGTGAAGAAAGAGTATAAGATTAAACATGTATATGAAAATGAGAAGTTTGCATAAGAAACTAAGGCGGAAAGATAGGCGCCTTAGTTTTTATTTTTCATAGAGAAAAATGGCTAGGTGTAAATATTTATTATCAGAAAATTTACAAATATTTACCGTTTATTTACTATTTTTCAATCTTTCCTTTAAAAATAGAGAGTAATATGGGATTGTACATATTCTATCAAAAGGAGGAAACGCAAATGAACAAATGGGTTAAATCATTAACTGCTATGGCACTTGCAAGTTCTTTATTAATGGTAGGTTGTAGTAAAGGTGAGGACAAGAAGAAAGAAGACGATACAACAACACAACAAGAGGACAAAAAAGATAAAGAAACAAGTGGAACTGAGAAGTCTACGGATTCTAAGGAAAAGAAATAAAGTAATAATAGAGCTTCCTCTTATATATGAGGAAGCTTTTTTGTTGTAAATTGATTGAGATTATTGAAAAATAGAGAAAGAATGAAAGAGGGGGAAAACAAATGAAAGTATGTATATTGGGAGCTACAGGGAGAGTAGGTTCAAACATAATAAAATTAGCATTAGAAGATTCAGCTGAAGTGACTGCATTAGCTCGTGATGTAAATAGGATAGAAATACATCATAAAAGGTTACGAGTTATAGAAGGTAATGTATTAAACGAAAATGATATAAAGAAAGCGATAAAAGGTAGCGATATAGTAATTAGTGCACTTGGAACGGATCAAAATGGGACGTTAGCGAAGAGTATGCCACAAATTATAAAGAAAATGGAAGAAGAGGAGGTTCATAAAATTATTACAATAGGAACAGCTGGTATTTTACAAGCAAGAACAAATTTAAATTTATATCGTTTTCAATCAACGGAATCAAAAAGGAAAACGACAACAGCAGCAGAAGATCACTTAGCTGCGTATAAGATACTTAGTAGTAGTGATTTATGTTGGACCGTCGTTTGTCCGACGCATTTAATAGACGGTGATGTGACAGGGATATATCGAACTGAAAAAGATGTATTACCAGAAGGTGGAGCGAAAATAACAGTTGGTGATACAGCACAATTTACGTGGACTCTGTGTAATAAAAACAAATATGAGAATAGTCGAGTAGGTATTTCATATTAAAAACCATCCCGAAATGGGATGGTTAAAAGACGATATAACATACAAATATGATAATCATAATGATTTGGAGAATGGCTTTTGCTACTGTACTGCTTAAAAAACCAACTACAGTAGCAACTCCTACTAGAAAGGCGTCTTTTGGCGCTTTTTTATGCAGTAGTTCTGTAATAAATACCGATAAGAACGGGATAATAATTAAACCGAATGGTGGGAAGAAAAAAGATCCAACAATGATCGAAACCATACCGACACGTTCTCCCCATTTAGAACTCCCGTATTTCTTCAAGAAATATCCATTTGCAATAAAATCAGCAACGAAAATGAATAGTGTAAAAATGACTTGAATAATCCAAAAGGAAGTTGTTAGTTCTCCGCCATTTATACCAAAATGATAAATGAAATATCCAGCCCAGACAGCAAGGATGCCTGGAATTATAGGGTAAATAAAGGCGAGGAATGAAACAATGAAACAGGCAATGATACAGACTGTTAATAATACCGTCACTTTATAACTCCTTCTTCGTGTCTAATTTATGTACCGCAATTTTTTTAACTTGATGTCCATCAATTTCTAATGCTTTAAATTGAAAACCGGCAAATTCAATGGAATAACCTGCCTCAATATTTAAGTCAATTGCTTGAGAAAGAAGCCAGCCTCCAATAGTATCTAAATCACTATCATCAATATGTAAGCCAAACATATCATTTACTTCAGAAATGAGCACCTTCCCATCTAAAACAGTAAGCTTAGGTGTACGTTTTTCAATCATAGGTGATTCATCCGCATCAAACTCATCTTGAATTTCTCCAATGATTTCTTCAAGAATGTCTTCCATTGTTAAAAGTCCAGCAGTACCGCCATATTCATCCATAACGATTGCCATCTGAACACGATTCTTTTGTAGATGTACTAACGTTTTGCGAATTGGAACAGTTTCAAATACAGTTAGTACTGGATGTATGTAAGATTCAAGTGGCTTACGAATGCCTTTCGTTTGATCATGGAATACTTCTTTCGTATTGATCATACCGATAATATCATCTTTATCTTTTTCGATGATAGGATAGCGTGTATACTTTTCAGTTGCGACGATATCCATATTTTCTTCTAACGTATTTTCAGTAGATAAGCAAATCATTTCCGTACGAGGGACCATGATTTCTTTTGCAACTCGGTCGTCAAACTCAAAAATATTATTTACATATTTATATTCGGTTTGGTTTATTTCGCCGCTTTTGAAACTTTCACCTAAAATGAGTCGTAGTTCCTCTTCAGAATGGGCAAGTTCATTTTCTTTCGCGGGTTCTAAACCGAGTAGTTTTGTGAAAAAGATAGCTGTACTATTAAGTAGCCAAATGAATGGATACATAATTTTATCAAATAAAATGAGTGGTCGTGCAAATTTAAGTGTGATTGATTCCGCTTTTTGAATTGCGAAAGATTTTGGAACTAATTCACCTAATACAACATGGAAAAAGGTAATAACACTAAAAGCAATAATAAAGGATAAAGTATTCGCCATTGTTCCAGTAATATTAATCTTTTCAAAGAGCGGTCGTAGTAAATGTTCCACAGTCGGTTCACCAAGCCAACCAAGCCCTAACGAAGTAATTGTAATCCCGAGCTGGCAAGCTGATAAATAAACATCTAAATTAGAAATGACACTTCTTGCAGCTAAAGCTTGTTTATTGCCTTCATTTGCAAGCTGATCAATTCGACTTTTTCGTACTTTTACAACAGCGAATTCTGATGCAACGAAAAAGCCGGAAATAAGGATAAGTACAAAGATGAGAAAAATATTTAATATGTCCAAGTGTGTTCTCTATTCCATAGTTTGGAATAAAGATGTCACCTCCTGCAATTATGTTATACTTTTATAATAAATCCAAACGAAAAGAATAGTCAAAGAAAAAGGGTAAATATTGGTATGTTTCTGTAATAGTTTTTGAATGTGCTGTTATTTTGTCCGCTATATAAGAGGAATAACCCCCTACTTTCAGATTATAGAGGGTTATTTCAAATTAAGGTTTTGGAATACTTCTCGTTAAAGCGTATGATTGTTGTTTAAAGTGGTTTGTCTTCCATAGTGTTTGAAGGAATGAGAGTACGCAATACGGGATATACAAAAGCAATAAGCTAATTGTAACAATAATAGGTGTATTTCCGCCAAATTGAACGATAAATTGTAATAGTCCACTTACGTGAAAAACGCATTCCATAAAAACGAATGAAAGAATAATGGAACCTAAAATAGATTTATGATTCGAAGTAAGCGCTAAAAACAATGTATCTACAAGGAAAGAAGATTGTTTTATTTCATATTCATTTGTATTACTTAAGAAAGGGATCCATTTTTTTATTGCTTGCATAACGATAATCATAGAAGTACTACAAACGATGATAAAAGATGAGTAGTAAGGAAACTTTATAAAGTTTGCGATGTATAGAAGTAGTAATAAGAGTGAGCATTGTAATAATACAGTACAAAAAGAGTAGGGTACCCATCTTAATAAAGAAGTGAACTTTTTAATCGAATGAGGTGCTTTAAAAAATAAATGACCAATCCCTAAACTGATGAAGAATCCGATCGCAAGAGTAAAGGTAAAACGAACAATCGATAAAAAATATATTTCCCATATGTAAGGGAACAATGGAGTTGAATGATTAGAAGTATGTACCATCTCATTTGCTGAGAAAAAGATAGATTCGTGCATCCAATCAATCTTTGGAATTGTCATAGAAGAAAGCTGTGCGAAGTTATGAAAAATACTTATAAAGCCAGTTATGTAAGAGTACTTATGTGTAATGAATAATGCGGGAATAGGACTAATGATAAATATAATAAGAATACCAACTATAAATTTACAAATATGTGAGCGAAATAAAGACATGTAATCACCTACTATTAGAATATTCAGAAAATTCTTATTCTTATTTTAGCTTTTTTCGGTGTAAGTTACAATATGTTTTCTTAAAGAAGTTTAAAGAGAATATTTAATATTGTAAGGATATAAGTGAATGAAACGTGAATAAATTATGACAAGAAAATGAATAATTTTCAGAAAAATAAAATAAATCATTTATTTTTTTCTGAAAATATAATATAGTTATGGCACAGAAAGTATTTTAACATAAGGAGGCTGTTTATGAGGATTAAAGGGAATTATGTGCCGAAAAGGGAAGTTTTATTTTGCTCAAGTTCAATTACAATAGGGGAAGCACTGGAGCATTTAAATAAAACTGGTTATCGTTGTGTACCAGTTTTAGATGAAAAAAAAGAGAAATATTTAGGGAATATATATAAAGTAGATATTTTAGAATATAAAGGTTCGCTAGAAGAGAGTGTATTACAATTATTAAACGATAAAGAAGGATATGTCAGAGAAGATTCTTCGTTCTTTAAAGTATTTTTTACAATAAAAAAATTACCTTATTTATCAGTAGTTGATGAAAAAGGAGTTTTTCTTGGGATTTTAACGCATAAAAAAGTTTTTGAGTTATTAGAAGATGCTTGGGGCGTTCATTCTAGTAAATATTCTGTCATGATTGGGACACAAGATTATAATGGGGCAATTCAAAAATTATCAACGGTATTAAAAAAATATACAGGTATCCAAAGTTTAATGACTTTTGATAATGATGCCTTATTAGTTCGTAGAATTATGTTTACATTAGGAGAAGAGTTTAACGACGTTGAATTAGAGACGTTATTGAAAGATTTAGAAGATCATGGATTTAGAGTTGTGTATGTGGAAGAGATGAAAAATCCACGTGAAGTTGAAACGATAGAGTAACATGCAAAAGCCGTCTAATTATGTTAGATGGCTTTTGTTATGTCACGTGTATAAAGTTATTCAAAAATAACGATAGGATAATAGGTGAAGCTGAAACAATATTTGTGTAAAAGAATAAAAAATGTAGATAATTTTGATTTTCAAAAAAGTCAATTTGAAAATATGTTTTTATTTTTCAACTAAATATGTTACTATATGTGTGATAAAAACAAAGAGGTCTGACAACTATACTCCACGCAATACCACTCTAATGATTTGAAAATTCAAAAAAATCAAAAATTAATAATTAGAGTAAAAATAAGGGGAATGGAGAAATTATGGAGAAAGACACTGCTTTGTAAGGGGCATATTTTATCAGCTTGAGCAGAGAGGAGGATGCATAGCATATTGTGAAAATAGAGATAAACAATGAAAAAGTGCTATGCAAATGAAAAGCATGAAGGGACGTTTAAGGCCAGGTGATACGGTAGCAATTGGTTTAATGTTATTTGCACTATTTTTAGGAGCAGGAAATTTAATTTTCCCACCAGTTTTAGGGCAACAAGCTGGAGAGAATGTTTGGGTTGCTACAATTGGATTCCTTGTAACGGGAGTCGGATTACCCCTATTAGCTGTAACAGCTGTCGCGTTTGTAGAGGGGGACTTGAAAGCGCTATCTTCTAGAGTTCACCCTATATTTGCGTTTATTTTCCCATTGATTAGTTATTTAGCGATTGGACCCTTTTTCGCGATTCCGCGTACAGGAGCCGTTTCATTTGAAATGGGTATGAAGCCATTTTTATCAGAGGCATTAGTTTCAGAGTGGTACATGCTATTTCTTTTCACTATAATTTTCTTCGGAATAACTTGGTATTTATCTTTAAATCCATCAAAATTAGTGGATTGGTTCGGGAAATTTCTTACACCATTGTTAGTATTGATTGTTGCTGTAATTGTCGGAAAGGCAATTGTTGATCCGATTGGAGAACCAGCTGCGCCGCTAGCGGCATACAAAGAAAATGCTTTCTTTGGTGGATTTATTCAAGGATATTTAACGATGGATGCAATTAGTGCGCTTGTATTTGGAATTGTAGTTGTACAAGTTATCCGCTCTAAAGGAATAAAAGAGAGTAATCAAATTGCAAAAATAACAGTAGTATCAGGTATTATCGCTGTACTTGGTTTAACGTTAATCTATTTATCACTTGCTTATCTTGGTTCAACAAGTACATCACTTGGTGTATCAGAGAATGGTGGACTTATTTTAACGAATGTTGTAAATGAGTTATATGGAACAAGTGGCAAAATTTTATTAGGGCTTGTTATTATACTTGCTTGTTTAACAACTTCTGTTGGATTAACATCAGCTTGTGCTGGCTTCTTTACAAACTTATTCCCAAAACTTTCGCATAAAACGATTGTAACAATGGTATGTGTATTTAGTTTAATTGTATCTAACCTAGGTTTAACACAATTAATCGCAGTTACTTTACCAGTGTTAATGATTATTTATCCAGTTGCAATCGTATTAATCGTACTTTCTTACTTCCATAAATGGATTGGGAAGCGTAATACCATTTATATTGGAGCTATTTTAGGCGCGTTGTTAATTAGTTTCTTTAACGGTTTAGAAAGTGCGAACATTAAAATTGACGCGATTTCTAATGTACTACAAATGTTACCGTTATATAACGAAGGAATCGGATGGTTAATCCCATCATGTATTGGCGGGATTCTCGGTTTCTTCTTCTATAAATCAAATGAATCAAGTGAATTACAAAAGAAAGGTGCTTAGGCGCCTTTCTTTTTTTAAAGGGGATTTTTAGGTTTTGTCTAAGTAATAATTGGGAGGAATAATATAATGGCTAATTTTGAAGACTTTTTAAATTTAGATTTGCGGATTGGAACTGTAATACATGCAGAGGAATTTAAAGAAGCAAGAGTTCCGGCGATTAAACTAGAAATTGATTTTGGGGAGCTTGGAATGAAGCATTCAAGTGCTCAAATTACGAGGAGATACAGTCCGGAAGGGTTAATCGGTCAGCAAATCGTTGCTGTTGTAAATTTCCCGCCAAAACGTGTAGCTGGATTTAAATCAGAAGTGCTTGTTTTAGGAGGAGTGCCTGAAGCGGGTGATGTTGTATTACTGCAGCCTAATATGGAATTACCAAATGGAACAAAAATTAGTTAATGTAAAGGCGGGGGAACATGGATATTGGACGAGAATATTTACAATGTGCCATTTCGAATTTTGAAGCAACAAAGAAACAAGGGGAACGGGTGCTTTCACAATTATCATATGAGCAGATTGAATGGTCTTCTCATGAAACAATAAATAGCATAGCAATCATTATTAAGCATCTACACGGTAATATGCGTTCTAGATGGACGGATTTTTTAACATCTGACGGTGAAAAAATAGATCGTAACCGAGATGCAGAATTTGAAGCTGGTTATTCTTCTAAGGAAGAGGTACTCGCCGCATGGAATGAAGGTTGGGAATATGTTTTTAAAACGATGAATGTGCTAACGCCGGAATATTTATTACAGACGGTATATATTCGCGGTGAAGCACATACTGTCATGCAAGCAATTGAAAGACAAATTTCTCATTATGCTTTGCATATTGGACAAATGATTTACATTGGTAAAATGTTAAAAGAAAATGAGTGGGAATGTTTAAGTATTCCTAGAGGAAAGTCTAACTTTTATTTAGAGAAAAAACGTTCAACATAATAATATGAAAGAAACCGATATAAAATTGGAAGTAAGAAAATAAGCCAAATGATAGATGGCTCTGCAGTCATAAGAATGCTACCAACAATCAGCCCATATATAATAAGAAAGAAATTAATAAGTGTATTCACAGGGATAAATCGTGAGATGAAAACTTGCGGTCGTTTAAAACAATCACTATGAAATACATAAAAGCGGAAGTACCATGTGGTAGTAATAAGATCTTTCTTTCGCGTAATTCTTTTTTTGCAGTTATGACAGATGAACGGTGGTCGCATTTCATTACGCTCCATTTTTTATATTTGTAATCATGTAAGACAAAAGTAGGTATAAGGTGTATATCCCTATATATGCTCCTGAAATAAGAAAAAATGGATTTAATAAAATTCCATGAATGCTTGTCATAAAAACTAAATCTTGCATTAAAACATCAAATATATGAATAGAAATAATTGTACCGAGTACATAAAATGTTAAGTACGCTGAAATATGTAACACAACACGGGCTGTAGGATGCTTAGCGAGCCAATAAAAAATAAATGATAGTACAATGGGTAATGTTCCTATTAGTAGCTTCAATTCATTTCACCTCATTAACAATATAGCCGGAATTTAGACGGTCTATTCTCTAGAGCTTGTACATAACTTGAAATAGAGAGGTGATAGTATGAATCGAGGCTTTTTTTATGTGAAATTCACGAGTGTACGTAAGTTAGTATTATTTATTATTGCTACAGTACTAGCGACTTTTTTTCTTATTAGTATGATGGTAACTTCTATGAAAGAGACAAAGTCAACGTATTTATATAACTGGTTAAATGAGTTATCGATGAATGGTTACATGTACGTACTTGGAAAAGAGAATCATTATTTTACACAGGAATATAGAAATTTAAATCAAGATTTTTCAATTTCTTCATTTCTCTTTTCTATGGCTACGAATATTCGTTTTAATGATGTACGCAGTTTTGTCGGCAAAGAACTACCTGGTTTTGGTAAGTACGATACAGAAATTGTTATTGCGGGTGAAGGGACGAATTATTCTAACTTACCGATAGAATCGAGTGTGCCACTTGAAGAAGTAGTAAAAGAACGGACTGGAGAAGGTGGACAGGCTCAAAAGCCGGATACGAACAAAGAGAAAAAGCAACCGGCTCAAACGACAGGGAAACGACAAGTTGCGTTTATTTATCATACGCATAGTTGGGAATCTTATTTGCCGTTATTGAATTTAACAAATGATCCAAATCCGAATAAAGCGACAAGTTCAGTCACAAATATTTCAATAGTCGGCGATCGATTTCGTGAACAATTAGTAAGTGAGGGAATCGGAGCTACTAACGATAAGACGGATATCGGTCAAAAGTTGATTAGTAAAGGGTTAAATAGTAATAGCTCTTACAAAATGTCACGGGAAATTGTACAAGAAGCAATGACGGGCAATAAAGAACTGCAATATTTCTTTGACTTACATCGTGATAGTGCTCGGAAGAATGTTACGACAAAAACAATTGGCGATAAATCATATGCGAAGCTTGCATTTGTAGTAGGGAAAGGAAACAAAAACTATGAAAAAAACTTGCAATTAGCAACGGCTTTACATGAGACGATTAGTAAGAAATATCCAGGAGTTAGTCGTGGTGTCATTCAAAAAGGATTCCAAACAGGAAATGGTGTCTACAATCAAGACTTATCAGGGCAAGCGATATTAATTGAAGTTGGTGGAGTAGATAATACAGAGGAAGAACTAAATCGATCGATTGATGCATTAGCTAAAGCGTTTGGTGAATATTTCTGGCAGGCAGAAAAGGTGAATGGATAAAGTGAAACATAAATGGGTGAGAGAGTGTGAAAAACGTGAGTGTAATGCTTGCGTTTTTTTGTAATGATGAGAAGTCACAGAATAGACATAATTTGTCGTTGTTATAGTAATATCGAAATTTGTCAAATTATACTGGGAGATTTACAAAGGGATTTTCGGGAAAGTAGAGAAAATCTTTTTACAAGGAAAGCTTTTTATTACGAAACTGATAGGGTGATTGAAGTGATTAGGGAAATCAAAGTAGAAGATGCAGCATCATTTTTGCAATTAAGTAAGCAACTTGATGAAGAAACGAAATTTATGCTATATGAACCAGGAGAAAGAAAATTTACAGTTAAGCAACAAGAGCAAATGATTCAGCGCTTTGTAGAAAATAAATATGCAACAATATTGGTAGCAGTTGAAGAAGAGAGAATAGTAGGATTTATTTTAGTGAATGGAACTCATATTCAAAGAAAGCGACATGTAGCAGGTATTGTAATTGGTATTTTACAAGAGTATAGCGGGCGAGGTATTGGGACTAGATTGTTTAAAGAGGTCGAGAAGTGGGCAAGATTACATGATGTATGGCGTTTAGAATTAACGGTAATGGCCCACAATACAAGAGCTCTGGCACTATATAAAAAAGCTGGATTTGAGAAAGAAGGTGTCAAAAGAGCTGCTCTTATTATCGATGGAGAGAACATCGATGAGTATGAAATGGCCAAATTATTAAAATAAGAGGTCGTTATATGAAAAAAAGATGGGTACTACTTGGTATCGTAGCGGCGATACTCATTGTTGGAGTAGCAGGAATCAATTATAAAATGTATAAGGATAAGCAGGCACGCGAGGTAAATGTAAATAACATATTTCCGAAAGCGAAAGAAACGATTGCGAATATGGATGGGGATATTGCGGTAATTAGCAATCCGAATTCAATGCTTGTACTTGTGAATAAAAGTAGGCGTTTACCAGATGGGTATAGACCGCCAGATTTAGTTATTCCGAAAGTACGCTACTCAAGTGAGGGTGATCAAGAAAAGAAAAAAATGAGGAAAGAGGCAGCCAGTGCGCTTGAGGAAATGTTTCAGCAAGCGGATAAGGAGCGTATTTTCCTTTTTGCAGTCTCTGGATTTAGATCTTTTGATCGGCAAAAAGCGTTAAATACGATGTATAAAAAGCAAGATGGAGAAGCAAAAACAGCAATGTCGAGTGCAGTTCCTGGAACGAGTGAACATCAAACGGGACTAGCTATGGATATTACATCACAATCTGCTAAGTTTCAGTTAGAGACAATTTTTGGTGAAACGAAAGAGGGGCAGTGGCTTTCTGAAAATGCACATAAATTTGGTTTTGTCATTCGGTATACAAAAGCGAAAGAATCGATTACGGGCTATCGATTTGAACCATGGCACGTAAGATATGTGGGAAATCCACAAGCTACATATTTATATGAAAATCAGCTGACACTTGAAGAAGTAACAGAGTGAACAATTGAGGGGAGAGAAGGATTATGACGGTGTTATATAAGAAAAAAGTACACGCATATGTGACAAGAGAAAAAGAAGGGGTTATGCAACTGCTTGTTTTTAAACATCGTGATATACCTGAAGCTGGTATACAAGTGCCAGGGGGAACAGTGGAAGAGGGGGAAACGTTAGAAGCAGCGATTTTACGTGAAGTACAAGAAGAGTCTGGGTTACGTCATTTATGCATAGAACAATTTATAGCTGATTACATCATACATGTGAAAGAAAAAAAGGAATATCAAAAACGCCATTTCTTCCACGTAACATTACTAACAGATGTAAAAGATAAATGGGAACATATTGTAAGTGCCGGTGAGGAAGATGAAGGGTTAGTATTTTGCTACGAATGGATTGATATTACAACATGCCCTGAATTAGCTGGAAAACAAGGGGAGTTTTTACATCTGTTAGATGAAGTATATGTAAAGTAATAAAAGAGTCTGAGGCGGAATTCCATCTGTTTCAGACTTTTTTTATTTTTCAGGAAATAAAAGGTTTTTACATTGGAAAGTTGAATTCTTATAAAGGGATTGTAGTTGTATATGCGAGGAGCGGAGAAAATGAAAAAGTAATAGAGACAAGCCATCAATAAAGGTTTATAGAAGGAGAATGAAAATGGAGATTCAGTTCAATACACTACTACAAAAAGAATTAAATATTCATGATATACAAACAGCGATGGAAGATGGAAAGTTAACTTCAAAAGAACTAGTCATGTATTATCTTCATAGAATTGCAAAGTATGATCAAGATGGACCGAAAATCAATTCTATTTTAGAAATCAATCCAGATGCTATCTTTATTGCAGAAGCGTTAGATTATGAAAGGAAGATTAAAGGTATAAGAGGTCCATTACATGGTATACCGGTTTTACTTAAGGATAATATTGAAACAAATGACTCTATGCATACAAGTGCAGGTACGATTGCACTAGAACAACATATAAGTAGTGAAGATGCATTTCTTGTTACAAAGCTGCGAGAAGCAGGAGCAGTGATAATTGGAAAAACAAATATGACAGAATTAGCAAATGGAATGTCTTTTGATATGTGGGCTGGATATAGTGCAAGAGGCGGGCAAACAATAAACCCTTACGGTACAGGTGAGGATGATATGTTTGTTGGAGGCTCAAGTACAGGGTCTGCCATAGCAGTTACCGCTAATTTTACAGCAGTATCTGTTGGAACGGAAACAGATGGTTCTATATTGAGTCCGGCTGTTCAAAACTCTGTAGTAGGTATTAAACCGACTGTTGGTCTAATTAGTCGTAGGGGAATTATTCCGCTTACTTATTCACAGGATACAGCGGGACCATTTGCTAGAACGGTAACAGATGCGGCTATTTTGTTAGGGAGTTTAACTGGGTTAGATGAGAAAGATGTAGCTACTCATAAAAGTGAAGGGATAGCAGAGCATGATTATACAAAATACCTTGATGTTAATGGTTTAAATGGAGCGAAGATTGGTGTATATAGCAATGCACCAAAAGAGTATTATGAAACTGGTGAGTATGATGAAAAATTGTTTAAGGAAACGATTGAAGTATTGCGTAGTAAGGGTGCGACAGTAGTAGAGGATATAAATATTCCGTCTTTTCATAGAGAATGGAGCTGGGGTGTATCGCTCTATGAATTAAAGCATAGTTTAGATAACTATCTTTCTAAATTACCTTCTACTATGCCAGTGCATTCTATTTCAGAATTAATAGAGTTTAATGAAAATATAGCAGAAAGAGCTCTGAAATATGGACAAACTAAGTTAGAAAGAAGAAAAGATTTTCCTAATACGCTAAGAAATCCAGAATACTTAAATGCCAGATTAGAAGATATATATTTTTCGCAAGAACAAGGTATTGATTTTGCACTGGAAAAATATAAACTTGATGCGATCTTGTTCCCTTCTTATATAGGTTCTACTATATGTGCGAAAGCAGGTTATCCGTCTATAGCAGTACCTGCAGGATATATGGAAGACGGGAGACCCTTTGGAATCACCATTGCAAGTACTGCATTTAGTGAAGGGACATTAATTAAACTAGCATACGCTTTTGAACAAGCGACAAAGCATAGAAAAATCCCGGGATTGTCATAAATAGAATTTACAAAAAGGACAGGAATTCCTGTCCTTTTTGCTTTATTGATTACATTGAAATATTTTTCTGATCTGTTTTATGACATTTTAATAGGCTAAAAGATAAAAAAGCAGAACATAAAATAAGAAAAGAAGCGATGATATAAATTGTACGAACGCCGAACATATCAGTAATAATGCCAACACTAATCATAGAAAGACCAGAAGCTGTCGAAAGAAGTGCACCATGTGCTGTATACATTTTTGATAGTAAAGAAGGAGCGACACTTGATTGTAGAACTGTTGTTTGAGAAATATCTCTAATTTGATAACATGGTCCCATTAGAACACATAGAAAAAGTGCAATAAACCCGCTACTTGTCATACCATATAAAAATGTAAGAATACTAAACATAAGAGAGCCTATCGCCATAGAACGAATTAAATTGTTTTGAATGTATGTACTCATTTTCCACGCTAATAGCCCGCCAATTAATGTCCCAACATAATAACTTGTATTAATATATCCCCACCATTCTTCTCCTTTATGAAGGGCAGTTGTTACATAAGCCATCGTAATAGCCCCGATCCATATTGTCCCTGCGAATGTTTCAATTAAGTCCATACATGTAACGGTACGGAGAGTAGGGTTTTGAAATAAGAGTTTCCAACCTTCCAATAAAGCAGCGCCTTTTGAAGAAGAAGGCTCTATTACTCGTTCATTATGTATGGAACGTAATGAAAAGTGTAGTGCAACACATCCGAAAATCATCAAAATATTATTCATCATGAGTGTAGAAGTAGCACCGATAAGAAGAACAATAACACTTGTAAATGAATAAGCAGCAGCTTGCGCAATTTGTGTGGAAAAGGAAAAAATACTATTTACTTTTACTAAATTTTCTTTTGGTGTAAGGCGCGGTAGAATACCGTATAATAATGGTGCGCTCCAGCCACTACATAATGAAATGAAAGAAATGAAAATGAATAGTGCTACAATGTTTGTGGAAAGGACCGGGAATAATATCATTAATAAAAATAATAGAGCAGTTTTTGTCCATTGTAGTGTAAAAAGTAATGAATAAGATAAAAAACGATTCATGATAAGTGGGGCAGATGTATTTGCTATGAGAATAGTTATGACTTGGAGCAATGGAAACAGAGCAGTTAATGTAGCTGATTTAGTTGTAATATACATATGAGTTGTAATAATCATTACGTATACGATGTCAGCGAGAGTAATGCATATTTTGGATCCTAAATAGTAAGTCAATGAACGTTTTTGCAATAAGCACACAACCTTTCTGAAAAAATATGAAAGTAGTTATAATAATTATAATTATAAAATAAAATTTTGAAAGAATTAAATTTTTTGTCACTTTTTGAAAGGAAATTTCATGTATAATGAAGAATATATTAATATAGTATTTTAATAATACTCATTATAACAGTGAATATGTACAATAGCTTGTAGTAAGCGCCCACGTATGAGAAAGGGCGGATAAACCATTCTTTTCTTCATATACATATAGAAAATGAGAAAGAAAGTGAGGGTTGCATATGGCTGCTTGGGTAATTTGGTTTATAATAGCTGGTATTTTATTTATCGCAGAAATGTTGTCGATTACGTTTTACATGCTTTGGCTTGGAATTGGAGCTGTTGTCGGAGGTCTTATTGCTTTATTTGCTCCCGATGCTCTATTTTTACAGGTTATTGTTGGCGCGATTGTAAGTTTAACATTGACGTTCTTTACGAAAAGAATTTCAAAAAACTTTCGAGAAGCAAAAGGTTTTACTGATACAGTAGATATGCTAATCGGTAAAAAAGGGATTATTATGCAAGCGATTACAAACGAAACGAATGGTATTGTGAAGGTGGATGGAGATACTTGGACAGCTATTGCGGATGATCCAATTGATGCTGGAGAAAAAGTTATTGTTATAAAGAGGCATAGTACTATATTACAAGTAAAAAGGGAGAGTGAATAAATATGATAGCATTAACGCTAACGATTATTTTTGCACTAATTGTTGTGACATTTATCGCATTGACAATCAAAATTATTCCTCAGCAAAAAGTTGGAGTCGTTGAAAGATTTGGTAAGTTTCAACGTATTATGCACCCAGGATTAAATATTTTAATCCCGATTGTAGATCGCGTTCGTGTATATCATGACTTACGGATTCAACAAACGAATGTACCACCGCAGAAAGTAATTACGAAAGATAACGTACAAGTAGAGATTGATACGATTATTTTCTATCAAATTGTGGAACCAGAACTTGCGACATATGGTATTTCGAACTATGAATATGGTGTTCGTAACATTACTTCTGCAACGATGCGCCAAATTATTGGTAAAATGGAACTGGATGAAACATTGTCTGGTCGTGAAAAAATTTCAACAGAAATTCGCTTAGCGCTTGATGAAGCAACAGAAAAATGGGGCGTTCGCATTGAACGTGTCGAAGTTGTCGATATTAATCCTCCAAAAGATGTGCAAGCATCAATGGAAAAACAAATGAAAGCAGAGCGTAATAAACGTGCGATCATATTAGAAGCTGAAGCTGCAAAGCAAGATAAAGTCCTTCGTGCTGAAGGTGAAAAGCAAAGTAAAATTCTAATGGCTGAAGGGGACAAAGAAGCACGTATTCGCGAAGCTGAAGGTATAAAAGAAGCAAAAGAATTAGAAGCGCAAGGGGAAGCAAGAGCGATTGAGGAAATTGCAAAAGCTGAACAAAATCGAATTCAATTACTTCGTGAAGCGAATTTAGATGAGCGTATACTTGCTTACAAATCATTTGAATCATTAGCTGAAGTTGCGAAAGGACCAGCAAATAAAGTGTTTATTCCGTCTAATGCAATTGAAACACTTGGTACTCTCGGGGCAATTGGAGAAATCTTTAAAGAAAAACAAGCGAAGAAACTACCTTCAAATGATACAGAAAAAGAACAATAAGAGTGAAAAAGAGAAATGGGATGCCATTTCTCTTTTTATTTTCATCATTGTTTTAATTTATATATTAAATAGGTGAGGAGCGGGAGACCATTCCTTTTTCATATTCACTAAAAAGTTTTTAAGATTTCATAATATGAAATAAAGGTGATTCTGTAAGAAATAAAATTGATATAATAATTGAAAATTCAGTCATCTAGTGAAGTTTCTAAACTTTTTAGTATATTATTATTGGAAATTGGAGGGGAAAGAATGGCAATTAGAACAGGGGAACAGTATATTGAAGGATTGAGAAAAAGAAATCCTGAAATTTGGATTGGAGGAAGAAAAGTAACGGATGTAGTAAATGAAGATGTTTTTCGTGAACCAATTATACAAATTGCGAACTTGTATGATATGCAGCACAATCCAGAATATCAAGATAAGATTACTCATATATGCGAAGAGACAGGAGAAAGGGTATCAAATGCATTTTTAGTACCGAAAAGTTATGAGGATTTAAAAGTACGCCGTGAATTATTTGAAGTGTGGGCAAAAGCTACTTATGGTTTAATGGGTAGAACACCTGATTTTTTAAATGTAACGGTTACTTCGATGGCAAGTAATTCGTGGTTTTTTGAGAAGTTTAATCCAGAATGGGGAGCGAATATAAAAAATTATTATAAACATATAAGGGATAATGATTTGTTTTTAACACACGCAATTATTAATCCGCAAAATGATCGGAGTAAGGCTTCTCATCAACAAGAAGATGAAACGATGCATTTAGGGGTAGTAAGTGAAACAGCAGAAGGGATGTATGTTAGTGGTGCTAAAATGTTAGCGACACTGGCGCCGATTACGGATGAGGTAATAATATATTCCTATCCAAGCTTTAAACCAGGTGATGAACGTCATGCAATTTCTTTTGCAGTTCCAATTGATGCACCAGGTCTAAGAATTTTATGTCGTGAGCCAATGCAAGATGGAAAACGATCTTTATTTGATCATCCACTTGCATCAAGGTTTGAGGAAATGGATGCATTACTAGTATTTCATAATGTGTTTATTCCGTGGGATAAAGTATTTATTTATCAAAGTGTGGAAGCTGGGAATCAATTGTATCCTAAAACCGGAATTGGTCATCAACCAGCCCATCAATCTGGAGTAAGAGGGTTAGTAAAACTATCTTTTGCAGCTGAAGTAGCTATGAAATTAGCAGATTCGATTGGCGTAGATGGGTTTTTAAATGTACAAAACCAGTTAGCAGAGCTTATGCAAGATGTCGAAACGATACGCGCTCTCCTGCAAGTAGCTGAATATGAGTATGAAACGAATTCATATGGAGAAGTTATTCCTGCGAGGTTGCCGCTTGATACGATCCGCAGTTTATTACCTAAGATGTATCCGCGGGCTATTGAGATTATTCAAACTATAGGTGCTGGTGGATTATTAATGTCACCGACAGGTGCTGATTTTATGAATCCCGAGATTCATGATGATATGCAAAAGTATTATATCGGGCGTGAAGGAGTATCCTCTGAGGAACGGGTTCGTTTGTTTAAATTAGCATGGGACTTATGTGGTGAGGCTTTTGGACAACGGTTATTACAATATGAGCGTTATTATTCTGGAGATCCGGTGCGTAAAATGGGAATGTTTTATAATGCGTACAAAAAACAACAAACTTTTTCACTTGTGAACAATGCGTTGCAATCAAGTTCATCTGAAGGGGCCTTAAGTTAAATAAAAATGTTTGCGCTTACATTTTTGTTTGGAAGAGGAAGGAGCAATAGATGATAAAAAGAATTTTACTGTTAGGATGTAATTCTTCTTATAATTTTAACAATTTCTAGAACTTGAGAACTGTAACTGGAATAGGGGAGGTATATGATTTGATCGCTTCTATCGGTAAAATTTGCAAAATTCTAAATTGTTTCACGAGTGATGAGCCTGTGCTAGGTAATTCGGAAATAGCGGAAAAGCAAAAGATGAATGCAAGTACGGTTCACCATCTTGTTCGTACGTTGTGTGCAGAAGGAATGCTCATACAAGATGAGCAAAGAAAATATAGATTAGGTTGGAAATTGTTAGAGTGGGGAAATCAAGTCATGTTTCAGCAAGAGATATATAGTGGAGCGATTCCGCTTGTTGAAGAGCTAGTAAGAAATTTTAGTGGTACTGTGCATATCGGTATGTTTGATCGTGGTGATGTTGTATTTATATTGAAAGTTTCATCGAAGGAGTCCGTTCAAATTTCAACACATGTTGGATCAAGAGAACCTGCATATTGTACAAGCACAGGGAAAGTGCTGCTTTCATTTCATTCATCACCCTTAGAATATACTTCAGAAAAAGGGCTTTTACGACGAGCACCCAATACCATTACATGTGTCAAACAATTCCATACAGAGTTACAGAAAATTCGTAAGCAAGGTTATTCAATTAGTGATAACGAAAATGAGCATGGACTGTATGGAATTGCAGCTCCTATTCGATCTTATACTGGGAGAACTATTGCGGCGCTTAATATTGTTGGACCTATATCGTATATGCAAGGAAGTAACCGTGAAATCATAATTCAAAGCGTAATGAATACGGCAAATTTGATTTCCAAGGAATTTGGTTATTTGGAAATTTAACTTTAGAAGAAAAGAGATGAGTATCATTTATATACATGAGCAGTGTATACCTGAATTAACGAAATCTATTGTTTCAATTGGAGCATTTGATGGTGTGCATAAAGGTCATCAAGCTGTAATTAAAAATGCGGTTGAGAAGGCAAAAGCATTAAAGATAACAAATGTTGTGTATACATTTGATCCACCACCACGTTCATATTTTCAAGGAGCGCAAGTATTAACGCCTATTGATGAGAAGGTGAAACGTATTCAAAACCTTGGTGTTGAACATGTGATTGTAATTCAGTTTGATGAGTCTTATTTAACAAAAAGCGCGAGTTGCTTTATTCAAGATATAAAAAGGTTAAGCCCTGTAGAAATTTTTATTGGTCAAGATTTTAAGTTTGGAAAAGATCGTGAGGGAAATATTGAGCTGCTAAGAGAACACTTCAACATTTCTATAGTGAAAGATGTTTGCTGTGATGAAGGTAAGCGAATATCTTCAACGAGAATTAGAGATTATGTCTATCATGGGGATTTGCAAAAGTCTAGCTCTTTACTCGGTTGGTCTTTTAAAACGATATAAATAAAAAAGAATCATGAGGAGGAAATAATATGTCTAAAACATTACAATCTTTTAATTTACTAAAATGGATTGATGAGAATAAGGAATTATTGAAGCCACCAGTTAATAATAAAGTTATTTGGCAAGATTCGGAATTTATCGCCATGATATTAGGTGGTCCAAATAGAAGACGTGATTTCCACGTAGACCCTTCAGATGAATTTTTCTATCAAATTAAAGGTGAATGTTATGTGGAATGTATTACAGAAGAAGGGAAGCGGGAAGTCGTCACAGTAAAAGAAGGGGATGTATTTATGCTACCAGCTATGGTGCCGCATTCACCACATCGCGTTGCTAACACATATGGGCTCGTAATTGAAAGAAAACGTAGCCAAGGAGAACTTGAGGATTTCGTTTGGTTCTGTGATGAGTGTAATCATGAAATGCATCGTGTACGTGTCCAATTAAGTGATATTGAAAAACAAGTAAAAGAAGCGATTCATAGTTTTAATTCAAATAAAGAAATTCGAGCATGTAAAAACTGCGGTCATATTATGCCAGAAGAAGTGGAGGAATGGAAGTGCGAATAGATTTTCATACACATATTATTCCGGAAACTTTTCCGGATTTTGAGGAGAAGTTTGGTGGCGGGCGTTGGCCGATATTAAATCGGACTTGTACATGTGGTGCAAGTATTATGGTTGGAGGTAAAAATTTTCGGGACGTGACAGACCAAGTATGGTGTCCTAAGAAAAGAATTGAAGATATGGATCGTGAAGGTGTTGATATTCAAGTTCTATCACCAATCCCCGTTACATTTTCGTATTGGGCAAAACCAGAGGAAGCCGAAAGTATGGCACGTATTCAAAATGACTTTATTGCAGAAACAGTTTTAGCATATCCAGATCGTTTTGTAGGGTTAGGAACGGTTCCGATGCAAGATGGAGAAACTGCGATTCGTGAAATGGAGCGTTGTATAACGGAATTAAATTTACATGGTATTGAAATTGGTACAAACGTAAATGGAAAAAATTTAGATGACCCATCGTTTATTGAATTTTTTCGAATGGCTGAAAAATGGCAAGTTCCGATTTTTATTCATCCATGGGAAACATTAGGGCGTGATAGAATGCCTCACCATAATTTTATGTATACAGTTGGGATGCCGAGTGAAACGGCACTTGCGGCAGCTACATTAGTATGGAGTGGGATAATGGAGAAGTTTCCGCTGCTAAAGGTTTGTTTTGCGCATGGCGGCGGATCTTTCCCATATATTTTGCCGAGGTTAGATCAAGGCTGGAAAGTATGGCCGCATTTACGATTGACTACGCATCCACCTAGTTATTATGCAAAGAAATTTTATTTTGATTCTTTAAATTATGATCCAATTAATTTGAAATATATGATTGAAAGGTTTGGGCATGAAAAGATTTTCATGGGTTCAGATTATCCATTTTTATTGCGAGAAATTGATCCGGGTAAAATAATTGATGAAACAGTCGGTTTATCGGAGGAACAAAAAGCAGCAATGCTTGGGGGAAATGCTGCGGAATTTTTAAATATTGATATAAAAAAACGAGGTGTAGCATATGCAGAGAGTACAAACACCTGAGGATAAACTAAGTGAGTTGGGAATTACACTACCAGCTATTCGCCCTGCAGTTGGAAATTATGTTAGTTGTGTAAGAGTAGGTAACTTATTGTTTACTGCTGGACAAGGTGTAGATGAGTATCACGGGAAATTAGGAAAAGATATTTCAATTGATGAAGGGTATAAAGCGGCAAGGCAATCGATGTTGAATTTGTTAAGTGTTGTGAGAAATGAACTAGGTGATTTAAATAAGGTAAAACGAATTGTAAAAATACTTGGTTTTGTAAATAGTACGGAAGATTTTATTAATCAGCCAAAAGTAATGAACGGGGCATCGGATGTATTAGTAGATATATTTGGAGAAAAGGGGAAACATGCTCGCTCAGCAGTTGGTATGGCCCAATTGCCTAATAATACAACAATTGAAATTGAGATGGTTTTAGAAATTGAAGAATAGGAGGTAAGGAAGGTGAAAAAAGAATTATTTGCGGACAAGCTGAAAGTGAAAGATGCGAAATTGTTTATTGATGGACAATATGTGGATTCCGTATGTGGTGAAACGTTTGATACGTTCAATCCGGCGACAAATAGAAAGCTTGCATCTATTGCAAAGGCAAATGAAGAGGACGCCAAAAGAGCAATTGATGTGGCAGAACGTACATTTAAAAGTGGCATTTGGAGTAAAATGCCTGTGGAAGAACGATCGAATATTTTATGCAAAATGTCAGATTTGATTATGGAAAGAGTGGGGGAACTAGCTTATATAGAAACTCTGGATGTTGGAAAACCAATTAAAGAAAGTAAAGGATTCGATATACCACGTTCGGCTCATAATTTTCGCTTCTTTGCTGAAATGGCTAAATATATGGTGCATGAGCACTATGACAAACATAACTTTATGTCATATGCAAAGTATGCTCCCGCGGGAGTGACAAGTTTAATCATTCCTTGGAATTTGCCATTTATGCAAATGACGTGGAAAGCATCAGCTGCACTAGCTTCTGGTAATACCGTTGTTGTCAAACCGGCCTCTTATACTCCATTAAGTGCAGTTATGCTTGGTGAAATTGCAAATGATGCAGGACTTCCACCAGGTGTACTTAATATTATTACAGGTCCAGGGAATACTGTCGGGACAAAAATGACAACACATCCAGCTGTTAGAAGAATTTCATTTGTTGGAGAAAGTAATACAGGCAAGACAATTATGCGTAATGCATCAGAGAACTTAATACCTGTTTCATTAGAATTAGGAGGTAAATCAGCAAATATCGTATTTGAAGATGCAGATTTAGATGAAGCAGTACAAGGATCAATTGAAGCTATTTATCGGAATCAAGGAGAAATTTGTTTAGCTGGTTCAAGGTTACTTGTGCAAGAAAGTGTATATGAACAGTTTTTAGAGAAATTTGTAGCGGCTGTAAAAAGAATAAAAGTTGGAGATCCTCTTTCAGAAGATACAGATATGGGAGCACTTGTATCAAAATCTCATTTAGAAACAGTTGATCGTTATGTAGAAATAGGAATTTCAGAAGGGGCAAAATTAGCCTATGGTGGAAAAAGAGTAGAGAGTCTAGTAGAAGGAAACTTTTATGAACCTACTATTCTATATGATGTTGATAACAGTATGCGTATAGCACAGGAAGAAATATTTGGTCCAGTTCTAGTTGTTATTCCATTTAAAACGGAGGAGGATGCAATTCGTATTGCGAATGATTCCATTTATGGACTAGCTGGAGTTGTTTGGACAAATGACCTTAGACGAGCGCAACGGGTGGTTTCACAAATTGATTCAGGCTTACTATGGATTAATTGTTGGTATGTCCGAGATTTACGTACTCCATTTGGAGGTTCGAAGGCAAGTGGAATTGGTAGAGAAGGTGGACGTCATAGTTTCGAATTTTATACGGAAGCTAAGACGGTAACGATGAAATTATAAGGATAATATTTTAACTTAACATACAAAAAGCTCCCATCGAATGTTTATGAAAATAAGTAGATGGGTGGGGGCTAGTTACAATGTAAAGGATTGAGGATATATAAATTTTAAAAATGAGGTGAGAGCAATTGTTAATTAAAGAATTAGCTGATGAACTATTACAGGCTGAAGATTCACGTGTAGGGATACCTCCTTTTACTGAGAGATATGCTAATTTATCTGTTGAAGATGCTTATAATATTCAGCTTGAGGTAGTGGAAAGAAAGCTGGAGAACGGGCGTTATGTAATCGGCAAGAAAGTTGGACTTACGAGTGTTGCGATGCAGCAAATGCTTGGGGTAAATGAACCAGATTATGGACATTTGTTAGATGACATGAAAGTAGAAAATGGAAGTACAATCTCAATTAGTTCTTTTGTATCTCCGAAAATAGAAGCAGAAATAGGATTTGTTTTAGAGAGAGATTTAAAAGGGCCTAATATTACATACATTGATGTACTGATGGCAACGAAGTATGTTGTACCTACACTTGAAATAATTGATAGTCGTATTTCTGACTGGAAAATAAAATTGGTCGATACAGTAGCGGATAATGGCTCGTCAGCAAAAGTTGTAATTGGTAATACATTCTCTAGCATCGATAAAGTAGATTTACGTACAACTGGAATGACACTTTATAAAAATAATAGTTTAATTGCAACGGGTGCTGGTGCGGCTGCATTAGGACATCCTGCACAAGCTGTTGCTTGGTTAGCTAATAAACTACATGAATTTAATATTGGATTAAAAGCAGGAGAGTTAATTTTACCAGGTGCGTTATCTGGTGCAGTCTCAGTAAATAGTAAAGATAGCATTCAAGCTGACTTCGGTTCACTAGGATCAGTTTCTGTTACATTCATATAGGTTAAAGTGTTGGGAAAAAGGGGGGATAGATGTGGAGAGAGTAAAGGCGGCTATAATTGGATCAGGTAATATTGGTACGGATTTAATGTATAAATTAAGAAAAAGTGAAGTTTTAGAGCTCAATGCCATGATTGGAATAGATGCAGAATCGGATGGTTTAAAGAGAGCGAGAGAAGCCGGATACGAGGTTTTTGATAATGGAATACAAGCAATTATTGATAATCCAAGCTTAGCTGATATTGTATTTGATGCAACTTCAGCTAAAGCACATAGTTATCATGCGGAAATATTAGAAGAGTTTGGGAAAAAAGTAATTGACTTAACTCCCGCTGCATATGGACCATTTGTTTGTCCTGCTATTCGAAATAATGATTTTTTAGATAAGCAAAACGTTAATATGATTACATGCGGCGGACAAGCAACGATTCCGATTGTTCATGCTATTAATGAGGTGGCAAATGTTACATATGCAGAGATAGTTGCTACAATTTCCAGTTTAAGTGCAGGACCAGGTACAAGGGCAAATATTGATGAATTTACAATTACGACAAAGCGTGGAATTGAAGAAATTGGTGGGGCTGACAAGGGGAAGGCAATAATTATTTTAAACCCTGCAGAGCCACCTATATTAATGAGAGATACAGTATATTGTGAAGTTAAGGATATGGATGAGGTTTCTATCCATGAAGCAATTCATAAGATGGTTGAAAAAGTTAGGACGTATGTTCCCGGTTACTCTTTGAAACAAGAGCCAATGTTTGATGGGAATCGTGTAACTGTATTTTTAGAAGTTGAAGGAGCTGGAGATTATTTTCCTCCTTATGCCGGTAATTTAGATATTATGACAGCGGCGGCATTAAAAGTAGGTGAAGAATTTGCAACGCAAATCATTTCGGAGAAGAAAAGAGGTGTAATGAATGAGGCGAAATAGTGAAAGGCCAGTGAAAATAACGGAAGTTTGTTTACGTGATGGAAGTCATGTAATGAAACATCAATTTACAGAAGAGCAAATTAGGTCTGTAACAAGGGCATTAGACGAGGCTGGTATGCATTATATCGAAGTGAGTCATGGAGATGGTTTAGGTGGTTCTACCTTACAATATGGAAAGTCATTAGTTAATGAAATGAAACTCATTGAAGCCGCGGTAGATGAGTGCAAGCAAGCTAAAGTAGCTGTCTTGTTAATTCCTGGTATTGGAACGATTCATGAATTAAAGCAAGCTGCAAATATTGGTGCGAAACTTGTTCGTGTAGCAACACATGTAACAGAAGCGGATGTTTCCGCTCAGCATATTCAATTTGCACGTGAGTTAGGTATGGAAGTGTGTGGTTTTTTAATGATGGCACATTCTGCATCGGTTGAAAAGTTAGTAGAGCAAGCAAGGCTTATGGAAAGTTATGGTGCAGAAGCAGTTTATGTAACAGATTCTGCAGGAGCTTTATTGCCTCGTGAAGTACGTGAACGTATCCGTGCTTTACGTCAATCTTTAAATATTGAAATTGGTTTCCATGGTCATAATAATCTTTCGGTTGCAGTAGCAAATACAATTACTGCAATTGAGGAGGGCGCGACACGTATTGATGGAAGTATACGATGTCTTGGGGCAGGAGCTGGAAATGCTCAAACAGAAGTATTGCTCGCTGTTTTGGATCGTATGGGATATAAGTTAGATGTAGATTTATATAAGATGATGGACTTAGCTGAGGAGGTTGTTGCTCCTTTATTGCCAATACCACAAGAAATTCAAAAAGGAAGTCTTGTAATGGGATATGCGGGTGTATACTCTAGCTTTTTATTGCATGCTGAAAGAGCGGCAAAACGCTTTAATGTAGACGCTCGTGATATTTTAATAGAACTTGGAAGAAGAAAAGTAGTTGGAGGACAAGAGGATATGATTTTAGATGTAGCTGCAGAGTTAGCAAAGATAAAAACGGGGGTGTAAAAGATGGCTTTAGTGAAAGGGGCAGATTTAGAAATTGTGGAGTATTTACTTCAGGCTGAAAAAGGAAGGAAAGAAGTAGTAAAAGTAACGGATAAGCACCCTGATTTAACAGTAGAAGATGCTTATAAATTGCAAAAATGTTTAATTGAACAAAAAATGAGTGAAGGTTCTAAAAGAGTTGGTGTGAAACTTGGATTAACGAGTAAGGCAAAACAACAAATGATGGGGATTAATGAAGCGATTTACGGATATTTGTTGGACGATATGCTAGCGTTCGAATGGGAGCCATTGCAATATGAAACGTTGATTCATCCGAAAATAGAGCCAGAGATTGCTTTTTTAATAGGTGATGATTTACAGGGAACGAATGTGACAGCTGATGATGTATTAAAGGCAACGAAATATGTTGCGCCAGCCTTAGAGGTTATTGATAGTAGATATTTAAATTTTAAATTTACATTGCCTGATGTAATAGCAGATAATTGTTCATCTTCAAAATTTTTGTTAGGAAGTAAATGGATTGATGTTAAAGATATAGATTTAGCTAATATCGGGATGGTTATGTCGAAGAATGGTAAGGTTGCTACGACTGGGACAGGAGCAGCTGTGCTGGGACATCCAGCAGAGGCAATCGCTTGGGCGGTAAATAAACTTGGTTTGCAAAATGAAGGATTAAAAAAAGGTGATATTGTATTAAGTGGTGCACTATCTGAAGCGATTGCATTTAAAGCAGGAGATTCCATAACTGCACAATTTGATGATTTAGGAAGTGTAGCGATGTTTTGTGAATAAATAGTAAAGAGAGAGATAAAAATGCCCATTATACAAATTCAAATAATAGAAGGTAGAAAGCAAGAGCAAATTCAAAAACTAATATTTGATGTTACAGAAGTAGTCGCGAAAAACTTGGATGTAGATATTGGACGAGTCCGTGTTTTAGTGAATGAAATCCCAAGTTTGCATTGGGGAGTAGGAGGAAAGTCTAAAGAGTGTTTAAAAGAAAGTTAGTTAGTAATAAAAGCAATTTTCATTCTCTTATGAATGGGGATTGCTTTTATTATTTTGAAAAATTTTAATAATATGTTAAAATTTAGTCTTGGTTTTAAGGAGATAAGGGGGAAGAAACATGCAAATACTACTAATACGCCACGGAGAATCAGAAGCTGATATTTTAAACGTACATGAAGGACGAGCTGACTTTGAATTAACAGAAAAAGGAAGATGGCAAGTGCAAAGGCTTGTACAGAAAGTGAAAGCAGATTTTCCACCAGATTTCATTTGGGCAAGTACATTAAAACGTGCTCGCGAAACAGGTGAAACATTAGCAGAAGGAATTGGATGCCCAATTCAATTAGAAGAGGAATTAATGGAGTTCAATAATGGAGTGCAAGCTGGATTATCGTTTGAAGAAGCAAAGAAATATCCAGAGCCAAAGTTTCTTCATGATCGTTTTGAAAATGGGGAATCATTTATTGAATTTAGAATGAGAATAGAAGGAATCTTTTCTAAAATCGTGACGGAGAATACATGTGACCGAATTGCGATTGTTGCACACGGCGGCGTAATAAATAGTCTATTACGTGCATTTTTCAAAATGCCCATTTCAATGGATTATTATTTTAAAATGGGAGATACAGGAATAAGTTTGATTGAAATTGATGATGAACAAAAAACGGTGCATTTCATTAATGATACGAATCATTTGGATGGGATGTAGAGAATTATGTACAGAGTTGTATTTTTCGATGTTGACGGTACGCTTTTAAGTGAGATTGATAGAAGTATGCACGAAAGTACAAAAGAAGCAATACATAGGTTAATAGATAAAGGGATTCATGTAGTTGTTACGACAGGGAGACCCTATAGCTTATGCATGCAATTTAAAGAGATGGGCATAAATACAATTATTTCTGCAAATGGTGCCCATATCAAGTGTGAGGAAACAGTTATACATAAATCAGTACTTTCAAGTGAAATCGTTCATGATATCTCGAGATTTGCTGAATTACATGGTCACGGTATTTCTTATTTTACAGAGGATTTTGTAATGAACGGAATAGCCTCAGATAACGAACAAGTAATTCAAGCGCTTAGCGAGACCTTAAATTTAGGAAAGTATCCAGAAAAAAGCTGGGATTTGTCAGAAGAAATCTATTGTTTATGTCTGTATGCAGATGAAATAGAAGCTCAAAAATTTCTTGAAAGATATCCAACGCTTACGTTTGAACGTTTTCATGGTTATGTTATGAATGTATTGGAAGATAGTAAAGTATCGAAGTTAACTGCAATTCAAAAAGTATTGGAGCACCTGGAAATTTGTAAATCAGAAGCCATTGCTTTTGGTGATGGTGGAAATGATATTGAGATGTTGCAGTATGTAGGATTAGGAATTGCGATGGAGAATGGTGGAAAAGAATTAAAGAAAAAAGCTGATTTCGTTACAAAAAAATCAAGTGAAGGCGGTATTTTATTTGCCTTAGAGAAGTTTCATATCGTCTAACATACCTTTATTGAAATAAAGGTATGTTAGGATCTTTAATGTGCTCGTAAAATATGTATTTGTCCACGATGATGATAAAAGTGTGCAACAATTTCAAGCAACCATTCAAAGCGCGAATAAGAAATACCCCAATAGGCAGTCATAACTTCTGCTAATTCATCTTGGGAATAGGAAAGAAATGTTTTAGAGAGAAGATTGTATCCTTCAATCATTATTTTTTGCATATATGCAATTGTTCCTGGTGTATGTTGTAAATAAAAGGTACGTAACTCTTTTTCCGTACTACCATTTAAAATGAGTAAATCTGCATGGCAAATAAGAGAAAGATGTGTACACATTTCAAATAATGATCGCTTCGAGTGAATTGGTTGTATTTTTAATTCGTCTTCTTTATATTGGCTAAGCATTTGAATAGAACTATCAACAGCAACTTGTAGTTGATGCAATGCAGATTGAACAAACATTGAAATTCTCCTCATCTCCGTATATAATAATTTCTTAAGGGTATTATATCATACTCAAAATTCCGAAAATTCTAGTAGTTTGACTAGCATATTGAAAAGTATTATATTGTAAAAGGTCATATGAAACGTGAAATAGAATGGAATGCAATTATTGAGTTAGGAGTTAGACCAATGAGTTTGAAATATGGAAGAGATACAATTGTTGAAGTAGACTTAAATGCAGTAAAACATAATGTAAAAGAATTTAGAAAACGAGTAAATGATGAAAATATTGCGATGATGGCTGCTGTAAAAGCGAATGGGTATGGTCATGGGGCAGTTGAAGTTGCGAAAGCTGCTATTGAAGCAGGAATAAATCAGCTTGCAGTTGCATTTGTAGATGAAGCGATAGAGTTAAGAGAAGCAGGAATTAACGTGCCGATTTTAATTTTAGGCTATACGTCAGTAGCGGCTGCAGAAGAGGCAATTCAACATGACGTTATGATGACTGTTTATAGAAGTGAAGATTTACAAGGTATAAATGAAATCGCAAACCGTCTTCAAAAGAAAGCGCAAATTCAGGTGAAAATTGATACAGGAATGAGTCGTATCGGTTTACAAGAAGAAGAGGTTAAACCATTTTTAGAAGAATTAAAAAGTATGGAGTATGTAGAGGTAGTAGGAATGTTTACACATTACTCTACGGCGGATGAAATCGATAAATCATATACGAATATGCAAACAAGTTTATTTGAGAAAGCTGTCAATGCAGCAAAAGAATTAGGAATTCATATCCCATATATTCATAGTTCAAATAGTGCGGGCTCAATGGAACTTAGCAATACATTTCAAAATATGGTTCGTGTAGGTATTGGAATTTATGGAATGTATCCTTCAAAAGAGGTAGATCATTCAGTTGTTTCGTTACAGCCTGCGTTGTCGTTAAAATCAAAAGTAGCTCATATTAAACATGCGAAAAAGAATCGAGGTGTAAGTTATGGGAATACGTATGTAACGACTGGTGAAGAATGGATTGCAACTGTACCGATTGGTTATGCGGATGGCTATAACCGTCAGTTATCTAATAAAGGGCACGCATTAATAAATGGAGTTCGGGTACCTGTTATTGGCCGTGTTTGTATGGATCAGCTTATGTTAGACGTTTCAAAAGCAATGCCAGTGCAAGTAGGAGACGAAGTAGTATTCTACGGTAAACAAGGTGAAGAAAACATCGCAGTAGAAGAAATAGCGGATATGTTATGTACAATTAATTATGAAGTTACATGTATGTTAGATAGAAGAATTCCACGTGTGTATAAAGAAAATAATGAAACGACTGCTGTTGTAAATATACTAAGAAAAAACTGAATCGTTATGATTCAGTTTTTTTATTTTTGACAAATGAAAAATGCTCTATTTGTACCGTGTGATTGAATGTTCTTAAAACCTACGGATTCTAGCGAAGAAATTATTTTTTCATTGGAATAACAAGCTTCTTCAAATGAAAAGTCACTTCTTGTCCAATTATTATCTATGTCATGCTGAAATAGTATAAAGTTCATTTCTGCTTTCTTATTTTCACTATCATATGTAGAATCAATCGTACAAACATATTCGTCTGCTGAAATATGAAACGAAGCAGTCCAATTTTCAAGAAAGCCTTTTTCCGTATTCATATCAAATACGAATGTACCTTCGCTATGTAATACGGAATAAACATTACGAAAAACACTTTTTAATTCATCTAATTTTAAAATATGGTTTAAGCTATCGCCAGTAGAGATAACATATTGAAATTGCTCATTTATGTTAAAATAGCGAGCATCATCTACGATAAAGGTTGCGTCGGGCGCGTTTTGACGTGCGTATGCAATCATTTGAGCAGAACCATCTATACCAGTTACTACAAAATTATTATCAATTAATTTCTTAGTAAGGTGACCAGTGCCGCAGCAAAGATCTAAAATATAAGAATGTGGTGGTGCATATTGTAAAACGAGTTTTTCCAAAAGTAGATAGGCATGTTCAGCGTAATGCCCCCAATGTTTATTATAAATGGATGCGAAAATATCATAATCAGAATAAATTAGTTTTTTAGACATATGTATTTACCCTGAAATTCATTACATTATAATAGTCATGCTTCGTTTTAATTTCAAAACCACATTGTGTATATAGTTTTAAAGCATTGTTATTTTTCGTTTCGACGTCTAATTCAATTGTTGAAACTCCTTCTGTAATAAGGGTATGTACCATGTACCTAAGAATATCTTTGCCGTATCCTTTACCTTGATAAGAAGGATGGACGGCGAATCCTGATAGTGTAGTAGATTGCTCTTGCTCAGAAACTGTAATCGTTCCTATCACTTCTTCACTGATACGAGCACTATAAACTTGATGGGAAGATGAATTCATCATCTTTTGTAACCATGTAGTAGTATTTTCTACGGAATCTCCAAAAGCTTTACTGGAAATTTCAATAAGATCAAGAAGTGATTCTGAAGATGCAAGAGTAAGCTGTATAGTATTCTGTGCTGTTTTTTGAACTTCTTTTGCTTTGAATTCCATACTGTATTCACTATATAAATAAGGTAACTCCATATGTTTTGCAAATTCTTTCCCAGAAGTAGAATCCCCATTCATAATAATAAGCGCTTCATCCGCCACTCTTATTCGTATTTCTTTCATTGCGGTTTGTAAAAGAGTCGTGCCTATATGTTGTTTTCTATAGCTCGGATGAACAAAGCCTATCAACTCCAGTTTTGTTGGTCTTTCAAAGTCATACATACTTAATGCACCGACTAATTTTGTATCGTCATAAAATAGAAAATCATTTATCTCTTCTTTATTACGAGCAGTTAAAAAGTTTACATGTAAATCTGACGAGTAATCAATTTGATCGTGTTGTCCACATATATGAGCTAAATCTTTCATTTGCTGAATATCGTTTGCTGTTAAAAATTTCTTTTGTTCAATATTCATTTCATAACCCCTCACATTCTTATTTAAAAATAGGATGGATGACTTAACCATTTTTCTAATTCCACACTTCCTTGAACAGATAACAGTCGGTACAAATAACGGTAAGGCGACCTACACTTTTCAAGTGGAGGAATAGGCATAATTGTTTTGTAACCACTTTTAAAGGCGCGCGCTTCTTTTTCGGTAAGTACATATTCTAGTCCGATAAAATCAAACTCCCGAGGAGCAACTGCATAGGCTTCTGTATCTACTAAGCCCGTAATAGTTGCGCCATTTGATAAAAACTGAGTAGGGTCCATATCGATTAAAACGAGTGTTGCTTCCATTGGTGCTGGTAAGGAAGAAAGTTGTTGTTCGAAAGTAGGAAATGTATTTTGAAAGCTTTCATTTTCGGAATAAAATATATTCACAAGCTCTTTACTGACATTTAAAATGTGTGATTGGAATTCATCTAGTGTAACTTGGAATGAGCCTGACACATTTCCTATGTAATCGGCTTTAAATTTATGTATTTCTGCAAGCCCTTTCCCTAGACTGAATAAAATAGAATCTGGTTGCCCAATAAAAGATTGAACTGTGTTACCTACTAACTTTTCGACCACAACGAATTCACGGCCATTTAAAATATGTTTTTCTAGTATTGTTGGGATGGGTAGATTAGTATGTTCTTGCAGCAATGTATGTACAGTTTCTAACTGATGCACGTTCCTTGGATCGATTCCAAAAAGGTTTTTGCATCCCCACCAAAAATCATTGTTTGGTTCTTCAGTCATTTTTGAGGAACGAACAATAACTTCTTCAAATGCTGTTTTAACAAGAAATACATCGCTTGCATGGTCTTCATAATCTGGATGTAAAGTTTGAACAGATAAAATAGGTGAAGCGAATAGTTGTTGTAGCATGAAGTTTCTCCTTTTTTCTGTAAATTCTATAAATTCATTATATAACAGAATATGCACTAAGTGGATAGTGATAGGGGAAACATAGAACTTAAATAAATCTATGGTGAGAAATTGGTGTGGAAATTATATTTTTCTAGTTTTGTATGAATTATCAAAATAATGTTTCTGATGATAAGCCTGTAAAAATGCCAGAATGTAAATCTCATATTTTTCAGTAAATGAAGAGTTAAGCGCACTTTCAATAGGGGTATAACGTAGGTTATGAAAAATATTTCTCAATAATAAAATGAAGAGAAAAAAATGAAGAAGTAGAATAGATTCCTTTATAATAGTTTTAAATTAATTAATATAATTAATTATTAATTATATTAGATAGGAGGGAATATGATGGCAAATGTACTCGTAATAAATTTTCCTGGAGAAGGTCATATTAATCCGACTTTAGCTATTGTAAGTGAGTTAATTCGTCGAGGGGAAACAGTTGTTTCGTATTGTATTGAAGATTATAGAAAGAAGATTGAAGCAACAGGTGCAGAATTCCGAGAGTTTGAGAATTTTCTCTCTCAAATTAATATTATGGAACGAGTAAATGAAGGTGGGAGTCCTTTGACGATGCTATCTCATATGATTGAAGCATCAGAGCGTATTGTTACTCAAATTGTAGAAGAAACAAAGGGAGAACAGTACGATTACTTACTATACGATAATCATTTTCCAGTAGGACGTATTATAGCGAATGTTTTACAATTACCTAGCGTTTCTTCTTGTACAACGTTTGCTTTTAATCAGTACATTATTTTTAACGATGAACAAGAATCGAGACAATTAGATGCAACGAATCCGTTATATCAATCTTGTTTAGCGGGAATGGAAAAGTGGAATAGGAATTATGGAATGAAATGTAATAGTATGTACGATATTATGAATCATCCCGGTGATATTACCATCGTATACACTTCAAAGGAATATCAACCGCGTTCAGATGTATTCGATGAATCGTATAAGTTTGTCGGTCCATCAATTGCTACTCGAAAAGAAGTAGATAGCTTTCCTATGGAAGATTTAAAAGGTGAAAAATTGATTTTCATTTCTATGGGAACCGTTTTTAATGAACAACCTGAGTTATATGAAAAATGTTTTGAAGCGTTTAAAGGTATAGAAGCGACAGTCGTATTAGTTGTTGGTAAGAAGATAAATATAAGTCAATTTGAAAACATTCCGAATAACTTTAAGTTGTATAATTATGTGCCGCAATTAGAAGTATTACAGCATGCTGATGTATTCGTGACACACGGTGGTATGAATAGTTCGAGTGAAGCACTATATTACGGTGTCCCGTTAGTTGTAATTCCGGTAACAGGAGATCAGCCTTTAGTTGCGAAACGAGTGAATGAAGTAGGGGCAGGAATAAGGCTTAATCGTAAAGAATTAACTTCTGAATTGTTACGTGAGACTGTAAAGAAAGTGATGAATGATGTAACGTTTAAGAAAAATAGTCGTAAAGTTGGAGAGTCACTTCGAAATGCTGGTGGGTATAATAGGGCAGTTGATGAAATATTTAAAATGAAAATGAATTCCTACTTAAAACTTAAATAAATGTTTGGAGCACACTTACTGCAATGCGTAAGTGTGTTTCTATAAAAAATTACATGAAAAATCACTATAAAGGTGAAACCTTTGTGTATATAAACTGATATCTTTGTATTAGTAGAAAAATTACGTTAAAATAATACTAAGAAAATATATAAGTTTTGGGGGTAATGAATGAAGAAGATATTTGAATACGTATTATTAACAATTGGCTCAATTATTGTAGCGGGTTCATTAGAACTTATTTTAGCACCTAACGGATTAGTAGATGGCGGGGTAACGGCCATTGCTATTATGGCGAATAAAGTTGCCGGATTGCCGCTTTATGGAGTGTTTTTAGGAATTAATATCCCGATTTTATTATTTACTGCAAAAGTAATGGGAAAGAAGTTCTTTATTCGTACATCCTATGCAAATGTTGTTACAACACTCGGATTGATTTATTTAAAACCATTTCCAGCAATTACAACTTCTGAATTGTTAATTGTTCTTTATGGAGGAGTCCTATTTGGTATTGGTGTAGGGATTGTAGTAAAAATGGGCGGAGCAATTGATGGATCAGAAATGTTAGCTGTTTGGATGAATAAACATTTTAAAGTGCCGATTAGTACATTTTTACTTGCTGTAAATGCAGTTATTTTTATCTTTGTTGCCATTTTATTTTCAATTGAACAAGCAATGTTCTCATTAGCAATTTTCTATATTGTTACGAAGATGATTGATTTCATATTAGATGGCATTAATCAAGGAAAGAGCGTTATGATTATTTCTGGAAAAAATAAAGAAATAGGCGATCTACTTATGAAAGAATTGCAATTATCCGTTACGTATCTACATGGAGAAGGTGGTTTTTTAGGAGAACATAAGAGAATCATTTATTGTATTACAAACCGTTTCATTTATCCGAAAATGAAAGATCTCGTTCTCTCTGTAGATCCAACTGCTATAATTGAAGCGTCTTATTCAACAGAAACAACTGGTGTCAAACGTCCGGGAAGGGCAGCGAGATCGGAAAAATAGTGAATAAAAATAGCTCCACATAAGTATAACTTATGTGGAGCTATTTTTATTTAGGGAACCACGCTTTTTTCAGTAATTTGACAACAGTTTCGATACAATCCTCTGGAATACTGCCAAAACCGAGCAGTACATATGACTTCTCCCTCAAATTATGAACAGAATCATATGTGGAGAGAGGGTATAACTTAATGCGTTCTTTTGCAGCTGCATGAATAAGTTCTTGTTCATTCATCCCGTTATAAACGTGAAGTACAATATGAAGTCCGGATTGTTCACCGAGTATATGTACGTTATTTCCCATTTTGTTTGTAATAGATTTAATTAAAGTAATATGTTTTCTTTTATATAAGGTACGACTTCGGTTAATATGACGTTCCCAATCCCCATTTTGAATAAAGGTAGCGAAGGTAAGTTGTTGCATCGTAGAAACCGTTTGTTTATACATACCACCAAGTTCTTTATAGGTTTTTAGCAGATGAGGTGGTAAAACGATATATCCCATTCGTAAAGAAGGTAAAAAAGATTTCGAGAAAGTTCCCATATAAATAACACGTTCATTTGAATCTAGCCCTTGTAAAGAAGGAATAGGTTTTCCTATATAGCGAAATTCCCCGTCGTAATCATCTTCAATAATATAACCATTGCAATCATTCGCCCATTTTAATAACTCGAGTCTTCTAGATAACGGCATAATGATTCCGAGTGGAAATTGGTGAGATGGAGTGACATATGCCACATTGGAACCCGATTCACGTAAAGCGGAAATATGAATCCCTTTATCGTCTAAAGGGATCGGATGAACAGGAAGGCCAGAGCTTTGAATCATAGCAGTTATACGATGAAATCCAGGGTTTTCGATTCCGTATTCTTTTTTTGGCCCAAGTAGTTGAAGTAGTAGCCAAAGAAGAGGCTGCGTACCTGCTCCGATAATAATTTGATCAGGTGAAGAATGTACCCCGCGAGCATGGTATAAATACTTTGAAATATGTTCTCGTAGAACGAGCTCACCTTGTGGATCTTCTTTAGCGAATAATTTATTTTCATACTGAAATAAAGTTTCGTGTAGTGCTCTTTTCCAGTTTGTTATCGGAAAAGCTTTTTGATCAATAAGTCCTTGACTACAATCATAATCATACTGTTCGTTTTCTTTATTGTTAGTACTGTTTGATGCAATTTGCTGTTTCTTTTGAATGACATCAATATCAACTTCTGCAACGAAAATCCCACGTTTCGGTTTGCTTTCTACATAACCTTCAGCTTGTAATTGTTGATAAGCAGATTCAACTGTAATCCGACTCACATTAAGTTGCATAGCTAAATTTCTATGAGAAGGAAGGCGTGTACCGGCACGTAGTGATCCTTGAGAGATTTCTCGTTTCATATATTCGTAAATTTGTAAGTAAATGGGTGTTTTACTTTGTAATTGTAATGGGATAGTAAGATCCATTTGTAGTCGCTCCTTTGTATACTGGCCTTATAAAAAAGAATGAAACTGTCACTTAAGTCAAGGGCAGTTGCTATTTATAATGATGATATAACATTTAGAAAATTTTATAAATAGTAAGGAGAGAATTATAATGAATATTAGAGCAGTAGTAACAGAAGCGGATTTACATGATGTATTTCCCGTATTACAGCAATTACGAACAAAACTTTCAAGAGAAGAAGCAAGTTGTTTATTTCAAAAAATGAAAGAAGAAAACTATAAACTATTTTCGCTACGCAATGAAGAGGATGAAGTTGTTAGTCTAGCTGGTGTAGCAATTTGTACGAATTTTTATAATGAGAAACATGTTTTTGTGTATGACCTTGTAACCGCGGAAGCTCACAGATCAAAAGGGTATGGTAATGTTCTGCTGTCATATGTAGAAAAATGGGGGAAAGAAGAAGGGTGCAGTTCTATCGTACTTACATCTGCATTTCCAAGAATTGATGCACATCGTTTTTATGAAAGAGAGGGTTTTGATAAGGTAAGCTATTCTTTTTATAAAGAGCTATAATACTAAGTAGGTTCCGTGTGTAAAAATATATGGAACCTATTTTCTTTTTCAGATTTGAGCTAGGGACAGGTCTAGTAATATAATTTGTCGAATATTAGAAATTAACAACGGAATATTGAATTTAGAGAATGTTAGGAGCGTTTATACTTGGAAAAAATAAAGGAATTATCAATACCAAATGATGTAAGAATCATTATTATTTCTGATATTCATGGAGAATTAGATCTTTTTAAGGAATTACTACATAAAGTTAATTTTAAAGATGAAGATTATTTAATTATTAATGGTGATCTTTGTGAGAAAGGGAGAGATAGCATTGGCGTCGTCAACTATGTGATGGGTCTAGTAGTTAGTAAGCCAAATGTTTATGTAATAGAAGGGAATTGTGAGGTTGTAGTTGAAGCGCTTGTAAATGAAAATCCTGCGTTAATAAATTATTTGTGTACGCGAAAGAATACAATTTTTAATGAATGGCTAGCACAATTAAATGTTCCCGTTCATGAAGAAAGTGATATACGTGAATTGAAAACAAAATTAATGAGCCACTTTTCAAAAGAAATAAAGTGGCTAACAGAATTGCCGACAGCGATTGATACTGAGGATTATATTTTTGTACATGCTGGCCTTGAAGATAGAGAGGATTGGAAAGAAACAGAACGAAAAAATGCGATAGCAATGCCGGAGTTTTTCAATCAATCACATAAAGCAAATAAGTATGTAGTAGTCGGTCATTGGCCTGTTGTAAACTATTCAGAGAAGGCACCGGCTAACAATCCAGTTATTGATAAGGAAAAAAAGATTATTGCAATTGACGGCGGAAATACGATTAAAGAGGCAGGGCAATTAAATGCATTTATCATTCAGAGGAAACCAACAGGTGATAAGTTTTCTTATACATATGTAGACTACTTCCCTGAGTATGAAGTAATAGCAGATTTTCATGCCGATGCAACAATGTAGGGCGGGGTTACCTATCCACATTATTACATAGAGCCTATTGAGAAGAAGCAAGATTACACAATATGTAGGCAAAAGGAAACGAATACAATACTTTCTGTGAAAGATGAATACATTAAGCAACTAGATTCAGGTGAATATACAGTGAAAACCGATATTTCTTGTGCGCAAATAAGCGTAAGAAAAGGTGACATTGTTTCTCTTATTGATGGTAGCTGCTCAGGCTATGATTTAATTAAAAAAGATGGAGTAGAAGGTTGGATAGAGAAAGGGATTTTAGTAGAGACAGAAAAGACGCAAAAGAAAATATTTAGCTGAAATAGGAGGGATGTAAACTCCTATTTTTTTAATTACTTTTTTAAAGTAGTAGATTGCTTGCTGTCTTTAATAAGTAAATAAATCGTACTAGGTAAAATGATAAGCGTCATTCCTAAAATAATGGCTAGTATCCCATACCCTCTATACGGAGCAGAAACGATAAATGGGAGCCCCGCTAGGAAAATACCTGCTATCATCATTGAAATACTACAAATATTTGAAGCTCTTTTTTCAAGGTGCTTATCATTCCATTTCAATGAAATTGTTGATTTAGTCGTATCAATTTTGGAACTGAAATAACCTATTGATATAAATAAAAGCCCTAATGCTAAAAATATGAAATGATCAAGAGGAAGTGAAAAGCCAAGAGCCAAGAGCTATAAGGGCAAGGACAATATCGACAAAAAATAAGAATAGTAACATTGTGTTGCCGATCCAATGAAGAAATTTCTGGTTACTCGCTGCTTTAGATAAAGCTAAAAATAAAAAGAATAAGAAGGAACATATAATTATATTTACGATCACAAAAGTGCTTTTATCCATTGTTGATGTAGGCGTTCCATTGAAGTCCCATTTCGTAACAATACTTAATGGTAAGAAGAAATAGAGAATAATATTTGTCGTAATAATAGTGAGAAGTAAAGCAATGCTAAATCGATAATTCACTGAATCACCAGCTTTCTACATGAATAATTGGTATCTTATAACAAAATTATACAATATAATAAACGATATCTGTTTTGATTTTTCAGAAAAAATATTATAATTATATATGAAATAAAGAGGAGCGTAGGAGGAAATTATGAAAAGCGTAATAGTAAAAGGGGATAAAGTAACAATTCGTACAATTGAAGAATCAGATATAAAACCATTATGGGATCTCGTATTTAAAGAAGAAAATCCAGAATGGAAAAAATGGGATGCACCGTATTTTCCGTTTTCAATGCAAGAATACCCGTCTTATAAAGAGAAGATGCAAACTCGCTTAAAAGAAGAACCGCTATCCAATTTAATTATAGAAAATAACGGTCAAGTTATAGGGACGGTCGGATTTTATTGGGAGTATAAACCGACGCGTTGGTTGGAGATGGGAATTGTCATTTATAATCCAACTTACTGGAATGGTGGCTACGGTACTGAAGCGTTAACGTTATATCGAGATTTATTATTTGAAAAGATGGAGATTGGTAGAGTAGGACTCACGACTTGGTCTGGTAATGAACGAATGATGAAAGTAGCAGAGAAAATAGGTATGACTTTAGAAGGTAGAATGCGAAAATGCCGTTATTATAACAGAACATACTATGACTCTATTCGAATGGGAATGATTCGTGAAGAATGGGAAGCGCTATGTGTAACAAAGGGGTGAAGAAGTATGTACGCTATTATTGCTACATTTGATCGTGTGTTTACTAATAAAATTACAGAATTGCAAAATGAATTAACAAATATCATTGGCACAAATCAATTAGCCGGAGTAGAACCTCATCTTACGTTAGCTGATTATAATGAGTTAAATGTTCATTTGTATAAGGAGAAATTAGGGGAGTTTGTAGCTATGCAAGAAAATACGGACCCAGTAACTTTTCCTTCTGTTGGAGTTTTTCCTACTAATGGAACAGTCTTTCTAGCACCGACTGTTACCGATGAATTGTTAAAACTTCATCATTCTTATCATGATTATTTTAAAACTTTTCATGATAACCCAAATTCATATTACGTACCGGGAAAGTGGGTTCCGCACTGTACGATTGCAAATAGGTTACATACAAATCAGTTTTTAAGTGTAATGGAATATATATATGAAAAATTTGATTTTACAACAGCTTCAATTGAAAAATTAAAATTAATTAAGGTGAATTATGAAAATGGTTCTGCCATTTCTTCTAGTATATTAGCAGAATGTAATTTAAAGAGAATGGAGACATCGAGATGACTTATGTAATTAGAGAAATGAAGCAAGAAGACATTCACGCCGTACAATCAGTAGCTAAAATAGCTTGGCATGATACATACGAAGGCATTATTCCAAGAGAGATTCAAGACAGCTTTTTAGACGAGGCTTATTCTGATGAAAAAATGAAATATCGTCTTGAGAATACACATTTATTCGTTGCGGAAGAAGAGGGAGAAGTAATTGGCTTTGCAAATTTCTCACCTGTTAGAATGCAAAACGAAGCAGAATTAGGTGCGATTTATTTGTTACCAAATCAGCAAGGGAAAGGGATCGGAAGTGCTTTATTACAAAAAGGGTTAACGGTATTAAAAGGAATTCGGAAACTATACATTCATGTAGAAGCAGCGAATGAAAAAGGAAAACGTTTTTATGAAGCGAAAGGTTTTGCACAATTAGAGGAATTTGAAGAAGATTTTGAAGGACATATGATGCAGACGATAAGGATGGTTTTATACATATAAGGAGGATTAGTAATGAAAATTTTTGATTTTAGTGAAAAAGTCGGAAAGGAAATTTCTGCATTTCAATCTAATTTCATAATGTCGAAAATAGTAAATCATCAAGGGAATATACATATCGGTGCTATGCATTTACAAGAGAATGGAATAATTGGATATCATGAAGCAGTTGTATCGCAACTGCTTCTTATTGTGGACGGAGAAGGATATGTATGTGGGGCAAATAAAGAAAAAGTGAAGGTGGAAGCGGGACAAGCTGTGTTTTGGGAAAAGGGAGAGCTTCATGAGACAAGTACAGAGCATGGATTAATGGCAATTGTTATGGAAGCGGGGGATCTTGAACGAGCGATATTAATGCCTATTAAAGAGGAGAGTTGTGAAAAATGATAGAAAAGGCAAATCGGGAAGAAACGGACGAAATAATACAATATGCAGCTCAATCGCTTTTTGAAGGCACGAGAGGGAATTGTCGGTTAAGTATAGAGAAAGCGATTGAAATTACAAGGCCGATTGTAGAAAAGGGAGCATATTATTTAGTCGTTAAAGAAAAAAACAATGTAATGGGATGGATATTAATAGGGGAAAATACGGACTATTTTTCTCATGAAAAACTAGGGTTTATATACGAATTGTATGTTTTTCCAGAGTACCGTGGGAAAGGATTGTCAAGAAAGTTAATGGAGGCTGGTATTAAGGAATTACAAAAGAATTATTCAGAAATTCGTTTAAATGTATTTGCTGGAAATTTTGCGAAAGAGATGTACGAAGAGTTTGGTTTTGTTGAAAGACAGGTCATTATGACTTTGAAGTGAGAATAATAGTTTAAACGGGAGAAGAGAAAGAGTGAGAAAAGAAAATGAGTATGTTGCGTATTTACAAAGGTTGTATCCTGAATTACAAATAAATTCTGTGTATATAAATGAAATAGGTCAAAATAATGATGTGTTAATTGTAAATGATAATATAGTATTCCGGTTTCCGAAATATGAAAAAGGTATTGAGAAACTTCGAATAGAAACACAGTTACTAGAGAAAATAAGACCCTTCATTACGCTTCAAATTCCCAATCCAAGTTATCAAGGGTTTCAAAATGAAGTACCAGGGAAAGTATTTGCAGGTTATGAGATGATTGAAGGAGACCCGTTTTGGAAAAATGTTTTTACAGAAATAAATGATGAAAAGCAATTACAGAAACTTGCGTACACATTGGCGAGATTTTTAAAAGAGTTGCATGAAATTCCGTTATCTACATTCGAAGGTATTATGCAATGTGATAGTACTGATATGTATTCAGAAATAAATAGTCTATATAGCCAATTAAAAGAACATGTTTATCCATTCATGAGAAATGTAGCGAGAAAAGAGGTCTCAACATCGTTTGAGTTATATTTAAATGAAAGTAGTCATTTTAACTTTACTCCTAGTCTTGTTCATGGGGACTTTGGCATGACAAACATTTTATATAGTGCAACAAAAAAGAATATTTCAGGGGTCATAGATTTTGGTGGAGCGAGCATTGGAGATCCGGCTTATGATTTTGCTGGAATATTAGCTAGTTATGGAGAAGAGTTTTTACAACTATTTGAAGCCTATTATCCTAACTTAGAAGCAGTAAAGGAGCGAATGTATTTTTATAAGAGTACATTTGCGCTTCAAGAAGCATTATTTGGCGTACTAAATAATGATAAGAAAGCTTTTGAAGCTGGAATAGCACAATATGTATAAAAAGCCGATTTTAAATCGGCTTTTTATTATTATCAATACATCGTCCACATCCCAATATCTTTAAATCCTAACCGTTTATAAATTCGTCCAGCAGTTGGATTGTTACGATTTTGGAAAACGTTAAGATGGGAGAAGAGTTGTGGATAACGACTTGCTTAACGATGAAATTTAATCGTTAGGGAGGTCTTTTATTTTGTCGTTAAAAAAGAGAAGAAGGATTACGAAGATATCTAATGACGGAAAAAAATACCCTAAGCTAACAATTCAACAAGCGCTTGATCTTGCTATCTCAGGTAAGCGTGCAGAAGGGGGTAGGGAAAGGACTGTAAAGGATTATATCAAAATGTGGCGGTATTTCACTGATTGGTTATATGCGAATTATGACGTAGAGTATATCGATGAATTAACAGCGGAAGTCTTTCGAGAATATATAAATTATATGAAACACGATAAAAAGCGCTATGATACTCATAAGGTAATACACACAGACAACCGAAAAGTTGGATTAGCTGATACGACGATCAATATTAATCTTAGGACGTTACGCTCAATTTTTAACCATCTGCAACGGGAAGAAATTATTCAAGTGAACCCGATGGAAAGAGTTAAATTATTGAGACAAGATATCGATTTAACGAATTGTTTAGAGGATGATGAAGTCAAAGCGATATTGCAGCAACCAAGTTTAAGAGATTTCGTAGGGTTTCGGGACTTCGTAGCGATTAATCTGTTACTTGATTCGGGATTAAGGATTCGAGAGCTTGTTAGTTTACGTATTGCAGAAATCGACTTTCAATCACGATTTATAACAATTTCACCAGATAGAAGCAAAAATAGAAAGCCACGCTTAGTACCGATTTCTACACACGTTACTAAGCTAGTTCTACAACTCGTTAATGAAAACAAAACTAACTTTAAAAGCGATTTGATATTTTTAACAAGTTACGGTGATCCATTGACTACCATTCATTTTAATAAGCGATTGAAGCATTATGCAGATAAAGCAGGAGTTAAAGGGAAGAAAGTATCCACGCATGTATATCGCTACACATGGGCAAAAAACATGATATATATAGACCTATATAATATTAATTATAAAACGCTCGGCGGTATTGTGTCGTAGCTATTGTACATGTAGTATAGCCGATTTTTATATTATATTTTTCGGCTCACCACTGGCGCAAGACATACGCAGTCATGCCGATAATACATATCACTACAGGACGGTATTAACCGTTATACAAGAAAGGCGCAGGATTAACCACCCTAGCGCTTTTCACTTTATTAGGAGGGTTTACCATGCTTAGAATTAAGATTAAGAAGGGGTGGAAACCGTCTATTATATTACTTACGCTAGCTTTATTCGCATTGTGGCTGCTGAATGTATCGGATAACTCTTATATGCAATTATTCTCGGCGTTATTCGCTTTATCTGTCCTAGCCGCAGAGCTTGCGGAAACTTTTCTAAATGTAAGAGATAAGATAAGAGAGTATAACGATGATAATAGGTGATAGTAATAAGTGATAGCGTGAGAGGGGCGATGTGTAATGGCATTGCCTTTTTTTTATGCGCATTTCTTCGTTAATATCCATTGTTTTAACATTTGCATGCGTCTTTTCTTCGATGTCTAGCAGTTGTGTACGCACTTCTTTCGCGAATAAAAAAAGAGCGCCATTTATGCGCCCTGTTCCTCTTATTTAACTTAAAGAATCAATAGGTTTATGGTGGAACTCAAAACCATATCCAGATTCTCCTAATTGTTCACTTACAATGTTATAAAACTTTTTCCCATAAAAACTAGGTTCATTCTGCGAATACACTTGTATAATGAATTGTGTTCTTCCTATTGTACTGGGAACTTTTTCATGGATTTCATCACTTTCAATGAATCCTAAATATGTATTGATTTTGTCTTGTAGAAGTAAAATGTGCTCATCGTCAAGTTCTTCGCTTTTATTCCACTCTAAAGCATCAAAGATTGTTAAGTACACATTATCTTTATTATCCTCGTCTATTAAAACTAAATCGACTTGATCTGTATCATGTAATGCCATATAAATGCCTCCTTATTCTTCTTTTCTTATTACATTTATTTTCGTTGGTGGAATCTCTTCTAAATGTTCAAATGGTGGTTTGTTCCTACTTTTAACAATTGCACCTGATTCCGCAATTTCGGGGAAGGCTTTTTTCTGATTTTTAGTAAGGGGTGCAGTAGGTGATGATTTTAACTCCACTAAGTCAATCTTACTATTTGCGTCCTTGCCTCCTATATCTATACGAGTGCGTACGCCCGATTTTGTTTGTACGGTTATTTGTTCATTCAATTCAGATTTAGGTTTTTGTTGTTTTATAACCTCGAACATTTTTGTTTCGTATTCTTTACCCGCTAAGCTATTAGCTTTTAAAGTTTTCCGTTGTTTTTCTAGTGTGGCTGCTGCATCTATTGCATTGGAAACTTTTTTGGCACCTTTAACGACTTTTATTCCCTTACCAACAGGAGTAAGCCCCGCAAAAACCATGACACCAGCACCAGTGCGTTCCCACCACGAAAGTTTTTCGCCAGTGTCGGGGTCAACACCTTCTATAACGCGTCGTACATCATATTCACCCGATAACTCGCCCGCTAGGTCTCTAGTAACTTTCTCTAAACTTTCGACCCCTTTTTTCGAAGAAGATGCACTAGGTGATGTGTTGTTATTTTTTGAAGAAGGGGCATTAGCTACAATCTTATCTTCAACTAGGTTGCCGTCGTATTCAGCATCTGCTGTGCGGAATTTTTCCGCAGCTCTTTCTAGTTCGTCAGCTATTTTATCAAATTCCGTTAAAACAGTGAACATTTTCGGCTTTGCCTCGTTAAACATTTGATAGAAATGTTGGCTAGTTGCCCCTGTCCAGTTTGCAGCTATGTGTTCTGTTTGATTATATAAACCGTTATGTATTTGTTCTAAGGTGTACCGTACGCCCTTTACCGTCTTGGCTACTTGCTCTAGACGTTCAGGTGTTATTTTTATTTGTACCATACCATCCCTTCTTCTCCTATAATATTTTCACAAGAAAATTATACCATATCTACAAATTAGGTGGTGTATGTTACACGAGCGCGCTATTGTTATATAAAATGATAACCAGCGGAATATATCAGAGTGTAGTGGTATTTACTAATGCGAAGTAATCAGTGAATTAGCGTTTGATGTTCGAGGGGTAGTAGTACATAGCGGAATGTAGCTAAGTGTAGATGGTATAAATGCATCATGGAAGCGGAGTAAAATCGATTGTAATGTTCCGTTCTCTTTAAATACGCCCCATAGCTCTTGAAAATCTGTATCATAACCGAAAGCTTCAATATCTCCAATAATAAATAAGTTAAGGGCTGCTTCTTCTTTTAGGTAAGTGAATACTTGTTCATGATCTTTCTTTGATAATTTTCGCATCATAATGAATTGCCCCCCCCTTTTTTATTTTTTCTAAATATTACAACTTAAGTTTTTTGAAATCAATATAAAATTTTATGTTTAGTTCACAAACTTTCGGAAAAACTAGGAAAGATATGACAAAGGAGGTTATGAACGGTGGATCATCCAATTCAAGGATTAATGAAAGCGGCAATGGAAAATTTAAAAGAAATGGTCGATGTGAATACGATTGTTGGGGAGCCTGTTCAAACGGCTGACGGTGGTGTAGTGTTAACGGTTTCTAAAGTAGCGTTCGGTTTTGGAGCAGGAGGTTCTGATTTCCAAACGAATGATGGACAAAGAGCGAACGGTAACCCTGCATTTGGTGGCGGTAGCGCAGGTGGTGTTTCTATTACACCAGTAGCATTTCTTGTAGTGAATAAAGATGGAGTAAATATTTTGCATCTACAAAATGCGACACATTTAGCAGAAAAAATGATTGAATTAGCTCCACAAACAATTGATAAGATTCAATCGATGTTCCAAAAAGATGAAAAGAAAGAGGGAAATCATCATCCTCAAAACCCAGATGAAATCCTTTAAAAACGCCTGCTCACGAGCAGGTGTTTTTTCTTGTAATCACTATGTAATAAAACACATGAAATTGTAAATAGTTTTTGAAGTTTTTTCTATGTTTCTAAAATTTTTCATGTTAAAATATGCTATAGAATTGAAACATATAAAACGAAGGTGGCTAGGTGCTTTGTCTGGAGGATCTGACCAAGTAAAGAATATGATATATATTAATGGTAATCGTCGAGGTCATTGTTTTATTACATCAGGAATTACGTTTAAAGAGTTTGCAAGTAATATCCCTTCACCGCTTCATCAAGTGTTGCTTTTAAAGCATAACTTTGAATGGACAGATTTTCATTATCATACTTTATTTGAATATGTTGAGGAAGAAAATATACATAAGTTAATTCAAGCAGAGATTGATGAATTTGATGAATTTTGTTGGGTAGATTTTGATGATGCAAGCGATTTAGATGAACTAGAGCCGAAAGAAATTGCAGAGCTTTTATATTTGGCTCACAAAAAAGAACCACTTGCAAGAACATTCTTTCCGTTATTGAAAAATAGATTTGTCTATTTTTCACATGATGACGGCTGGTACAACAAAGTGTATTATCGTAGAATTGCTGATTTTGTAGGGATGTTAAGTAAAGTCATTCCTTATAAACTCGGTGCTTTCGGTAAGAAACGTTTTACTTTCTTCCAAAAATCAAAAATTTTCCCAGCGATTTCAAAAGAAGTGATCATGGGGCTTCTTCCATTAATGGAAGAGGGTCTTTATATTGATTTAGCAGGAAAAATTGAGTCAAGAAGAGGTCTTGAAATTCCGGTATATGTAGTTGGTTCGTATGAAAGTACGGATGAAGTACTAGATAATATCGATGAATTGAAAGAAGAAGCAACAGAGACTGGCTGGCTTATTTTTGATAAGAAAGAACAAGAATGGCAATGGGTTGTGGACTAAGAAAACTTGGCGTATGTAGTCAAGTTTTCTTGTCATTTGAAAGGAGTACAAATGAAGAAATATTATACAATTGTGGGTATTATAAGTATTATTCTCGTGGCGATTTTACTTATTACTTGTCCGAAAGAATCAGATTTTAAAGTGTATGTAGAGGATAAGTACGCGTTGAAATGTGATGAGAGTAGTTTTGAATGCACACAAAATGTAGATGGTAAAAAAGAAAAACTACAATTTGAAAGTACAGATGCACGAAATGGTGTATTCTTTATGACTGTAAAGCAAACATTTAAAACAGAAGCTGGTGTTATAAAAGAATATAGTGGAGTAGGAATGTTTGGTACATTTCTTTTTGTTTCAGAGAAGACTTTCTAGTAATAGAAGGTCTTTTTTTTATGCTTATGTTCATATAGATGAAGTAAGACAAGCATAGGAGGGGTAGTGATGAAGAGTACATGTATCGTTTGCGGTGGTGAGGAGTTTTTTTCCTCAACTTTGTATGCACGTACGAAACAAGATTGGGCATATGCACCAAATATGTATCGATTTGAAAAGGTGTTTATTGAGCATCGAGATGAAGAAAATTACCCAGTGTTTCAAGAAATTACAGCGAAACATTGTTGTGGATGCGGTCATATTATGTTGTATCACGAATGAACACACCAAGTATAACTTGGTGTGTTTTTTTAAAACGCTGACAAAGCAAGCGGATAAAGTAAAGTAAATAAAACAGAAAAACTACCAAAACCAATTGCTGTATATCCAAGTGTTCTCGCTCCGAAATTGACAGCTAATAAGCCAACTAAAATCGCAAGAGAACCGAGTGTAACCGGATAAAATGCAATTGAGAAAAGCGAAAGAAATAAAGCGACATAGCCAATCATTGCACCAGTATTTGTACCTTCTATTTCATTTGTAATTTCTTTACGCTTTTGTCTAATTGGAATGCCAGCTGGTGATATTTCAGCTGCATACTCTTCATTTTTTTCACCACTTTTAAAATGATGATTTCTCTTTCTTCGCATGTACATCCCTCTCTTTCAATTGGGTGTACTTATAGTATCTTTCATAAAGAGAAGAACATGAGTATGAGTTAAACCCAAGTAAAGCAAAAATTGGAGAATAAAGATTCCATCATTAGCATGTACATCTCCTTATGAAGATAAAACAGGAATTTTGGAAAATGATGTAGAATGAAATGAGTGATAAAACGTGAAGGTAGGGGAGTACATGAAGAAATTTAATTGGCATGAATCGGCAGAGAAAAAATGGGATAGTAGTGCAGAATTTTGGAATCAAAATAGTCAGGAAATGTGGGATAGCGGGAGTAGGAGTACAATTATTCCATTTTTTGAACAATATGTGAAGAAAGAAACGCAAGTGCTCGATGTTGGTTGTGGTGATGGATACGGTACATATAAATTAAGTCGCGTGGGTTATAAAGCAGTTGGTGTAGATTTATCAGAAGTGATGATTCAAAAAGGGAAGGGGCGCGGAGAGGGACCGAATTTATCTTTTATAAAAGGAGATCTTTCTTCCTTACCATTTGAAAATGAGCAATTTGAATCAATTATGGCAATTAATTCTTTAGAATGGACCGAGGAGCCATTACGAGCATTAAATGAGATAAAGCGTGTGTTAAAAAAAGATGGATATGCATGTATTGCAATTTTAGGACCGACAGCAAAGCCGCGAGAGAACAGTTATCCTCGTCTATACGGCAAAGACGTTGTTTGTAATACGATGATGCCTTGGGAATTTGAACAATTAGCGAAAGAACAAGGTTTTGAAGTTGTAGATGGCACCGGTGTATATAAGCGCGGTGTAAATGAGAAGATGTTAGGTCAACTACCTACAGAGTTACAACAATCGTTAACATTCTTATGGGTATTTATGTTAAAAAAAGTATAAAGAAATGAAAGAATTTTTAGGAGGTAAATAAGTGCAGAAAATACAAAAAACTGATACAATATCATCAGAACCAATTAAAGGGGGACTAGGGTATATGACAACTACTACAACAGTTAAATCCGACATTGAAATCGCACAAGAAGCGAGTATGAAGAAAATTCAAGAAATTGCAGCTGATTTAAATATTTTAGAAGATGAATTAGAGCCATACGGGCATTATAAAGGTAAGTTATCTCTTGATATTTTTAAGCGCTTACAGAATGAGGAAGACGGTAAAGTTGTTTTAGTAACAGCGATTAACCCAACTCCAGCTGGAGAAGGTAAATCAACAGTAACTGTTGGTTTAGGTCAAGCTTTTAATAAAATTGGTAAGAAAACAGTAATTGCACTTCGCGAACCATCTCTTGGACCAACGATGGGATTAAAAGGCGGTGCAGCAGGTGGTGGTTTTTCACAGGTTGTACCTATGGAAGATATTAATCTTCACTTTACTGGAGATATCCATGCGATCACAACTGCTAATAACGCGTTAGCTGCGTTTATTGATAATCATATCCAGCAAGGAAATACACTTGGAATTGATACGCGTAAAATCGTTTGGAAACGCTGTGTTGACTTAAATGATCGTGCTCTACGTAACGTAGTAATTGGTCTTGGTGGACCAGTTCAAGGTGTACCACGTGAAGATGGTTTCGATATTACAGTAGCATCTGAAATTATGGCCGTATTCTGCCTTGCGACAGATATTCAAGATTTAAAAGCACGTCTATCACGCATCGTAGTTGCTTATAACTTTGCAAATCAACCTGTAACGGTTAAAGATTTAGGGGTAGAAGGTGCGTTAACATTACTACTAAAAGACGCATTAAAACCAAACTTAGTACAAACGTTAGAAAATACACCAGCTATCATTCACGGCGGACCATTTGCGAATATCGCTCACGGTTGTAACAGTGTTATCGCTACTACAATGGCAGCAAAATTAGGGGATTATGTTATTACAGAAGCTGGATTCGGTGCCGATTTAGGTGCAGAGAAGTTTTTAGATATTAAAGCTCGTGCAGCTGGCATTAAACCAGAAGCTGTTGTTATTGTTGCGACGATTCGTGCGCTTAAAATGCATGGCGGCGTAGCAAAAGATCAATTAAAAGAAGAAAATGTAGATGCATTAGCAAAAGGTATGGAAAACTTACAGAAGCATGTTGAAACAATTCAAAGCTTCGGTGTACCTTTCGTCATTGCAATTAATAAATTCATTACAGATACAGATGCAGAAGTTGCATACTTACAAGAATGGTGTAATGAGCGAGGCTATGCAGTATCCTTAACGGAAGTTTGGGAGAAAGGTGGCCAAGGCGGAGTTGACCTTGCTGAAAAAGTGTTAAAAGAAATTGAAAAAGGTGAAAACAACTACGCACCACTTTATGAATTAGAATTACCATTAGAAGAAAAAATTCGTACAATCGCTCAAAAAGTGTACGGTGCAAAAGATATTGAATTTGCTCCGAAAGCATGTAAGCAATTAGCTCAATATGAAGGAGAGGGTTGGAGTAACCTACCAGTGTGTATGGCGAAAACACAATACTCTCTTTCTGACGATGCAACGAAATTAGGTCGTCCATCTGACTTTATCGTTACAATTCGTGAGCTAAAACCATCTATTGGTGCAGGCTTTATCGTTGCGTTAACAGGAACAATGTTAACAATGCCAGGCCTTCCAAAACAACCAGCAGCACTACAAATGGATGTAAATGAAGATGGAAAAGCAGTAGGTTTATTCTAAAAGGTTGTAATTCATCTCGTTTATCTGTAAACTATATATACATCAAGTGGCGCCTTTCCATCGAAAGGCGCCTGTTTTTTGGAGGAAATTATGTTTGATCCAACTGCTTTTGATAATTTAAAAGTAATCGTAGAAGGCGCTGTTTATGATTTTGATTTACATGGTGATATTCTTGTAACAAATCGAAAAGATATGATGGACCTTGCTTCATTAAGTCGTATATATCATATTTCATTTCAATTAACAGAACCATTCGAACCGTTAGTAGAAGCGACATTTTCACTATCTGTAGATGCAAAGAACTTGTCTGGTGAAATATTAGAAGTACCACAATTTACACCAGGTTGTGAAATGAAATTAGCATTTTCATTCCCGATAGAAAAACCAGAAGTAATGTGCGAAGAAATTGAAACTTTCATGCATTCTATATGGGGAAAAGAAAGAATGATTACGCAAAAACTTTCATATGAATATAATAAGCAAGCGATTTCATATCATAATAAGGTAGAGGTTCTATTTCAAAAAGCGATTACAGAAGACCATGTTGATGATTTAATAGCTGTTATTTCACACATGATAGAAACGGTGCGAACAATACAACATTTTCTTCAAAAATAGAGATAAAGGAGAAAAACAAATGATAAAAGATATGCAACCATTTTTACAACAAGCTTGGGAGAAGGCTGGTTTTAAAGAATTAACTGAAATTCAAAAACAAGCGATTCCAACAATTTTAGAAGGACAAGACGTTATAGCTGAATCTCCAACTGGAACAGGAAAAACATTAGCGTACTTATTACCCCTTTTACATAAAATTAATCCTGAAGTAAAACAGCCACAAGTTGTTGTTTTAGCACCAACACGTGAACTTGTCATGCAAATTCACGAAGAGGTTCAAAAGTTTACAGCAGGAACTGAGATTTCAGGTGCATCTTTAATTGGTGGTGCAGATATTAAGCGCCAAGTTGAAAAATTAAAGAAACACCCAAGAGTGATTGTCGGTTCGCCAGGACGTATTTTAGAATTAATTCGTATGAAAAAGCTAAAAATGCATGAAGTGAAAACAATTGTATTTGATGAGTTTGATCAAATTGTAAAACAAAAGATGATGGGCGCTGTACAAGATGTAATTAAATCTACGATGCGCGATCGTCAATTAGTATTCTTCTCGGCTACAATGACAAAAGCTGCAGAAGATGCGGCACGTGATTTAACAGTTGAACCACAATTAGTACGTGTGACACGTGCAGAATCAAAAAGCTTAGTAGAGCATACGTATATCATTTGTGAGCGACGCGAAAAAAATGATTACGTAAGAAGAATTATGCATATGGGCGATGTAAAAGCAGTTGCTTTCTTAAACGACCCATTCCGTTTAGATGAAATTACTGAGAAATTGAAATTCCGTAAAATGAAAGCAGCGGCTCTTCATGCAGAAGCAAGTAAACAAGAGCGTGAAGCAACGATGCGCGCATTCCGAGGCGGGAAATTAGAAATTCTACTTGCTACTGATATTGCGGCACGCGGTATTGATATTGATGATTTAACACATGTAATTCACTTAGAATTACCGGACACAGTAGACCAATATATCCACCGCTCAGGCCGTACTGGACGTATGGGTAAAGAAGGAACTGTCGTGTCTCTTGTAACACAACAAGAAGAGCGTAAATTACTTCAATTTGCGAAAAAACTAGGTATCGTGTTTACGAAGCAAGAAATGTTCAACGGATCATTTGTAGAAACGAAGCCGAAAGCACCAAAGAAAAAGAAACCAGCGTTTACTGGGAAGAAAAAGCCTAGATAAGTGATGGGGGAGGCGTAACTATTTGTAGTTACGTCTTTTTTGTTTGTCATTAAATGACAAAGGAAAAATCACATTACCTGTAGAAAGCTACATAGAATATAAAATTCATTAGGGGGAAATGCAATGATCCATAAAGTTGGACAAATTATGTTATATGTAAATAATCAAGATGAGGCAGTAAATTTTTGGACGGAAAAGCTAGGGTTTCATGTAATTGCAGAGGAAGATAATAAGCAAGGAATGAGATGGATTGAAATCGCTCCGACTAACGGTGCAGAAACGAGCATTATATTACATAATAAAGAAGTTATTTCGAAAATGAGCCCAGAATTAAATCTTGGTACACCATCCTTAATGTTCTTCTCAGAAAATCTTGATCAACTATATACAGATTTAAAAAATAAAAATGTTACTGTTGGAGAAATGGTAAAGATGCCTTCTGGTAAAGTGTTTAACTTTGCTGATAGTGAAGGGAATTATTTTGCGGTTATGGAAAAGAACAAATAATAATATTGCTATGTGAAAATCCCCCTCAAACATATTGAGGGGGATTAAATCTTTGAAATGAATTTATCATGAGAGAGTTGTTTAATAAAAAATGTTCCTTTTTCAATAGCGGTTTCCAAATAACCGACAATTTGATCAAACGTAAACACCTGTAAGTTTTCATGCAAATGTTGCTCGGGATACAACATATCTTCAAAAAGATACTTTCGAAATTCTAAAACATTTTTTTTAGAAACCTCTTCAATATCGACAATGTGAGCTTCTTCATTGAGAAGAGAGAAGAGCTGTTGTTCTTTATCGTAATGATGAAGCAATTTTGCATTTAACAATTTAAAATCGTTATAGTACATAGGTGCGATCGTTTCATCATTTTCTATTCTATTTTTTAGCCAAGGTAGAAAAAAGCCACTTAGCCAATTATCATCGGCAATGAGATGGGTGTAATAGCCTAAGAGAAAAGGGGAATTCATATGAACTTTATATTTTTGAAAAAAAGAATTGAAATCTATCTTTCGCGTATAGTTTTTCGTCGTGCCTGCGTAAAAATGTGAAGTTCCTTTTTCTTCTGCTGAATGAACCGCATCAGGGGCTACACCTCCAAGTATGAAAGAAGTTTTATCTTGAATACATAATTTCTCGGCAATCCTGTTAGCAATAATAGCATGCATAATTCGTGATCCCATGAATGACACCTCGGTTTCAAGTATTCATTTCAGGAAGAGGACTGAACAGTTAGTATTACTTTCCCTGTATTTTTTCTACTTTCGACCCATTCATGTGCTTTCCCTGCATCTTGAAGTGGAAAAGATTTCGTAGCCCTGATTTGCAAACGTCCGTCACGCAAATAACGGAATACTTCATTTGCAGTTTCTTGGAGTAGTTCAGGACGTTTTTTTCGTGTAGTTCCAAAGCTAAAACCGAGTATAGAGCGGCAACTTGCATGTAAATCTTTCGTTTGGAAATTGCCAATTTCACCACTAGCATTACCGAAATGAACGAGGCGACCATAATAAGCAAGACAGTTTAAACTTCTTTCCGAAACCGTTCCAGAAATAGAATCTAAAATTACATCGACCCCTTCGCCATTTGTCAGCTCATTGACTTTCTCTACAAAATCTTCATCTTGATGACAAATAACATAATCAGCCCCAGCATCTAAAGTAATTTCTTTTTTTGCTTCACTTCCGACAGTACCTATAACTGTTCCAGCCCCTAATAGTTTTGCAAGTTGAATAGCAGTAGTGCCAATTCCACCAGCAGCTGCATGAATGAGTACTGATTCGCCTTGTTGAAGTCGTGCAACATTTGCGAGTAAATTATAACTTGTAAAAGATACGATCGGGCAAGCAGCTGCAGTTTGGAAATTAACTTCATCAGGTAAAACGAAAGTAAGATTTTCATTTGCAACAACATATTCTGCGTAAGATCCATTTTGAGGAAAAGCAATGACACGTTGTCCAGGGTGAATATTTTTCACATGAGAGCCGACACGTTCTACAATACCAGCGACATCTATCCCTGGAATAAAAGGTAGTACTTTATTTCCTTTTTTGCCATAACGTGATTTAATATCAGCGAAATTTACACTCGTAGCAACAACACGAATTAAAACTTGATTTTCTGAAATAGCCGGCATATCTACATCTGTATATTTCATCACTTCAGGACCACCGAACGACGTTACAATGATAGCTTTCATTATTTATCCCCCTAAATTTGACTATATAAATCATTTTAAATGTTCATTAGAAATTGGAAAATTATATAATTGTTATGCAAGGTTATAAGTGAAGCTTATAAACGTATTGAATCATTATATTAATTTATATAAAATTTACTAGAAAAATCGAACGAAATATAAATTACTTGCCAATATATTGTGTAAGACAAAGGAGGACTGGTATATGAAGAGTGAAATAGATTACGTACATTTAATTCAATTAACTTTATTAGGAAATAAAGAAGCGTATAGCGAGTTGTATGATGTGACGATTCAAGAAGTATATAAAACAGCACATTTTTTGATTGAAGATAAAACGGATGTAGATGATGTCGTTCAAGAAATATACATACAGCTATATGAATCGCTTCATAAGTATGATAGCGAAAAGCCATTTCGTCCTTGGTTAATTGGACTTACGATTAAACAAATTCATTCTTATAGAAGAAAGAGGTGGATGCGACTACGAATTATAAAAAAAGCAGAAGAGCAAAGAAAACCAGTACAAATTGATTTTTCTAACGATGTTGTAAGTAAAATATCAAATCAAAAACTAATCGAACTTATTCATAAATTACCGTATAAATTGAAACAAGTTATTATCTTAAGATACTTACACGACTACTCTCAAGAAGAAGTAGCACAAATATTACATATTCCAATTGGTACTGTGAAATCTAGAATTCACGCAGCATTAAAAAAACTACGCCAAAAAGAGCAAATAGAAGAAATCTTTTTAGGAGAGGTAGGGAATGTGAAATGAGTTTAGATTGTAGAGTTAGAGAATCTATACAAGAGGAAGCGAAGGGGATTGTTGCCCCGCCGGAGTTGAAAGAAAAAGTAATCGTTCAAATAAAAATGAATCAAGGGGGGCGTAAGAGGAAGAAACGCCTTATCGCAGGAGTATTTGCAGCGGCTTTTTTAATATCGACGACCGGTTTTGCGTATCAATCTATTATGGCAGATGGTATATACGGATCTTTTGAAAACTTAAAAAAACATGCTGGAACGATGACATTAGAGGTGTACATGCGTTTTAGTGCAAAGCTATCAGAAGCGAAAGATGAAATGGGTACAAAAGAATATGAAGTGTTTACAAAAGAACTAAAAAAATTAACAAATGCAAAGCTTACGTACGGAGATTCGAACGGTAATATTAATTATGATCAATTATCACCAGGAAAAAGAGAAGAAATGAAAAAATTAAGTATGAGCCTTCAACCATACTTTGACAAATTAAATGGTCATAAATCTAGTAAAGAAGTATTAACAAAAGAAGAGTTTGACCGTTATGTGGAAGCTTTAATGACATATGAAATCGTACAAGTAAAGACAAAATCAACTGGTGGGATGAAAGTAGAAGAAGTACCTGAGGCATACAAAGAAAGATTTATTAATGCGAAGCAGTTTATGGAGTATGTAGCTGAAAAGGTTAGATAAGTAAAAAAAAGCTCATATCTTTAGCTATGAGCTTGCTGTATTGAAAGGGAAAACATATTAACCACCTATTCCTTTTGCTAGCAATAGGAAATATACAACTACTAGTATTAGTCCATTTAATACTGTACCAACTATTCCGCATAACCAATTTTTTGATGCGATTGCAAAAATAATACCGAGTAATGAAAGTATAGCTAGAATCGTAATAATTAAAGTTAAATTTGCATTAGGTCCTCTTAAAATAAAGAAAGAACATATACTTGCGAGAAACATTAGACACGAGAATCCCAAAAATCTATACATAATAATTCTCCTTTGATTGAAATGTAATTTGACTTAGTACTTGATTTTCTTTAGTTTAACATAAATTTCCTTTTCTCGTGGATAGCGACTTTTACAAGTAGTATTGCATTTATAAATAAACCGCCGAAACCAATGATATTTAGGTATTGGTCATCAATTATATTTTTTCATATTTTCAGTGTCTTTTTGTATAAAGGAATCTAACAGTGAATAACCAGCTATTAAACTAATTATCGTAACAAAAGTTGTATTTATAAGAATAATATTAGCTAAATAAGGTAGGTATTGGCCAACTGGCGAAAAGAGTAGAGCTGGTGAAAAGGAAATGAATAGCATAGGCACTGTAATAGCAATAAATTTATCTGGTTGAAAGTTCCAGTTTTGTTTACTCATTGCATGATGAATAGATTGAAGGAATCGTAATAAAATGCCAACTATAAGAGGGAAGAGTGTAAAGTAGAATAATCTTGGATAAACGTTAAAGTTTGCTTGCGCGTCTGTATCTAAATAAAATTGAATTTTCACCCCGACAAATAATAATAAGACGATAAATAATGTGAAGCAGAGGTATAGCATCACTTTTTGCATTACATTCCACCATCCTTTACTCAAAATATATTCAAAAAAAGAAGAGATATACAACAACTACTGTTGTGTATCTCTTCTTTTACTGTTAGTTAATAGTGGGGTTTGCTTTTTCTTGCTTCGTGAAATAATCAATAATGCCCATTGCGCTAATTTCTATATCTAGATGTAAAATGTTATAAACGGAATGATCTGATGGGACGTTTAATTTTATAAGATGAGAAGAGATTTTATCCATTAATACAGTTTGTAAAGCTTTAGTAGCCTCATCGAAATCACTATACTGTTCAAAGACCTCTTTACCAGTATGAACGAAAATAGGTAGCCAATGTTCCAGTTGGCTATATACTTCTGTAACATTGGATGATGCACCGTAATGGCCGAAATAAATAGTATCTACACTCATACTTTGAATGTGATTTTTAGAAGCAATCATCGCATCTGGTTGGAATTGGGAAGGGGACGTTGATGGTAAATATAGTTCTACACCAAGGTCTGCAAGTTCTCTATAATAAATTCCAATTGTATCGCCAGTAAAAATGCCGTTTGTTAATGAATCGTGAATACTAATATGGTGTTTAGCATGTCCTGGTGTATCATAAAACGTAAGGATGCGGTCTTCTGAAATTTGTAACGTATCACCATTTTGTACAATATGAACACGCTCTTCTTCTATAGGAAGAATTGGATCAAAAAGTGTATCGAAATCTTCTTTGTACACAGCTTTTGCGCCTAAAATGAGTTTTGTTGGATCAATCATATGACGAGCTCCGCGCGAATGTACATATAAAGTAGCATTTGGACACTTTTCCATCATTAAACCAGCTGCGCCGGCGTGATCTAAATGAACGTGTGTAACGATAATGTTTTTAACATCGTTTAAATCAATATGTAATTGTTGTAAGCCGTCTAAAATATACGGAAGAGAAGGGGCTGCACAAGTTTCAATTAAAGTAATATCGTCACCTAATAAAACGTACGTACCAGTTCGTTCATTATGTTGTAAATCAAAATCATCAATAAGATATAGGTGAGAAGATAATTGCTCTACTTTTTTCATCTTTACCACTCCTTATATACGATATGTAACTATTATACGCTAAAAATACAAAAAGGCAGAAAACGAAAGCTTCGTCTTCTGCCTTTTTGTCATGTTATTATTGCCTTTGTTGTTTATTAATAGACATAACGAACAGCCCAACAATCCCGCCAACTAATGGAAGCATAATCTCTCCTGCTAAATTAAAGTAGGAGCTTAAGAATAAACCATTTACATCGATTACCCAGCCAATCACATACAATAACATCATATATAGTACGAAATAAAACTCGCGATTTGAAATCGTTTCATGTTGTGCAGTTTTCATAATGAACACCATCCTTTTCTATAATAATAGAATATAAACTGTCACATTTTGTTCACAATTTAATTGTAAAACTTTCCAACATAAAAGTCTAGTAGTTTGTGTCGAATTTTTGAACAGAAATAAAGCGTTATCATCTTGGGGTGTAAGTACGTAATAAGAGCTGTATATTCACGAATGTAGTATAGTATAAACATAGAATGATAGTGAAGAGAGGGGCAAGGCCAATGACAGTTTATGATTTTTCAGCTAAAACGATAACAGGAGAAGATAAATCATTAAAAGATTACGAAGGAAAAGTACTTCTTATTGTAAATGTAGCTAGCAAGTGTGGTTTTACACCGCAATATAAAGGGTTACAAGAAGTATATGATAAATATAAAGACCAAGGACTTGAAATACTCGGTTTCCCTTGTAACCAATTTGGAGGACAAGAACCAGGTACAGAAGCAGATATTACTAGTTTTTGTGAATTAAACTACGGTGTAAACTTCCCAATGTTTGCAAAGATTGATGTGAAAGGTGATAAGGCTCATCCTCTGTATACATACATGACAGAACAAGCACCAGGTTTACTCGGTATGAAAGCAGTGAAATGGAACTTTACGAAGTTTCTAATCGGAAAAGACGGGAAAGTAGTAGGGCGTTTTGCGCCGCAGACGAAGCCGGTGGATTTAGAGCTTGAGATTGAGAAGATACTTGGGGAATAATTAGGATTTTCACTTTATCCCACATTAACGGGCAGTAAGACCCCAACCTCAAAATTCAGCGAAAGCAAAGAAGTTAGGTGGGGATCAACTATCCGTAAACGTCCGATTGGTTCAACTAATAATCAGTGGGGATGAAGCCCCCCACTGATTAAAGTTTTACTTTATTAAAAACGCCTCAAAGAACGATGTAGTTCTTTGAGGCGTTTTCTTTACACTCACATTATTAAGATTAAATCGCTGAATGGAAGTCATTTGATTTAGGCGGAGAAGCTGCTTTTTTCATAAGGATTTCCCATAACTGTACGGATTTTTCCCATTCTACTGAGGCCTGCCCCTTTTGATACATAGCGTTCTCATAACTGAAAGTAAGTTGTTGCATATCGGCCGAGTTGTAAAGTGTATCGATGTGGAGAGCATACTCTCGGAATGTTTGACTTTCCCCTCGTGGAATACCGATTCTCGCAAATTGTTTTAAAAGTGCACTGTAAGCTTTGTTATAAACAGCATCATCTTTTCGATATTTATAGAAAAGAATAATAAAAAATGTAATCCATTTCATTCTAGTGGTGAAGAGAATGTACCCAATGATACTAATCGGTATCATAGAGAGGAATACGTACCACCAAGAAAAGCCATTTTTAGAATTTGTAATCTTTTTAGTAGGAGCTTCTTCTGTATCTTCTATTAAACTTTTGAGCTTTGCTTCATTGTTTCTTTGGTGTGTTTGCACGTTTTGAGAATTAATTTCTTCGCTATTTTGTATAGTAGGAGCAGGAGTATTATTTGTAAAATTATAGGGATTCGTAAATCCTTTTGTTGGTTCGAATGGAATCCATCCGTATCCTGGGAAATATACTTCGACCCAAGAGTGTGCGTTATCGTTCGTAATTTTATAAACATCCTCACCTTCAGCACCCACAAGCGTATTATCAAGAGTTCCTTCTGTATAACCTTTTACCCAGCGAGCGGGAATCCCAGCAGAACGAAGTAACACGATCATAGACGTCGAGAAATTATTACAGTACCCACTTTTTGTATCAAAAAGGAATTGATCTACATAATCTTGTTTTTTTGCAGGGAATAAAACATTCGTTGTTTCATATATAAAAGAGTTGTCTGTGAAGTAATCTTTAATAGCTAATACTTTATCATACCGGTTGTCTTTATCATTTGTAAGATTAACAGCCAAGTCCCTTACTCGCTGTGGTAATGATTCGGGAAGTTGCGTGTACTTTGCCATGAAATAAGGATTTGTTTCATGACTTTCATTCGCTTTTACAGCTTTCAAGTTTTCTATGGAAAACTCCGGAATCTCATATGTTACTTTATATGAATTTACAGTAGTAGAAGAGTCTCCGTGCATCGTATAGATTTTTTCTGAAAATGGGTCAACGCTGTATGATACATCCGTAGAAGCTTCAACTGATACTAACCCTGCCGGATAGGTAAGGTGAGGATAACTTTTTTGCATGGTGATTGTTGCCTCGGTTTTCTCTGTTTTTGTATTTTGTTCGTACCAGCTCACGACGTCGTTTTTATTTTTAAAAGAAACCTTTTTTTGATTTTCAGAAATTTCCCAGCCCTTTCCTGTATAAAAATCTTTCGTTTCTACTCTCCAATATTGTTTGTTTTTCGTCACTGCTGTGAAAACAATTGTAGGATCCGCTTTAAAAGGGCCGCCTAATTGCGAGTCATCTAAACCATACCCAATTTTAGAAACTTCTTGTTTTTTACTTGCTTCTGATGTGTTGAATTTTAAAAAATCCATTGGGTTTGGCCACTGAGGGCCAAATTTTGGAGCAAAGTATGCGATGGTTGCTGACAATACAATAAATATTGTAAGAGGTCTAAGCAATTTTGAGATTTCTCTAGCATAATTTTGTAAGTGCTCCATCTCTTTTATCCGTTCTATGCGAAGAAAACTAAGCATAAAAAAGCCGATGACAACAGTACGGATAATAGCGTAGTTTGCATTGTATAAATGTAAGTTATGAAAAACGGTGATATAAATAATAGTCAATATAAGAAATAACAACCCACGTTTTTTATGAATCATCCAAAAAGAGATGAAAGCACTCAAAAACCAAAATGATAAAAAAAATAAAAGTGTTGGGAAAACGGGAGAGATATCTAGCAAATTTCCCTGGAATAACAGGGAAGAATTTCGAGAAATATCATAAAAAAGTTTCGTTAGCCAAGATGGATTAATAAAAGCATTTTTATAATATAGGAAATGAATGATGAATAAAATCGTGATGATCTTTATTGGAATCTGCCACTTTGTTTGAAAAAAAGAGAGAGTGAAGCAAATTCCTATAAATATTACAAAAACATCTAATCTACCTACGTTTGTAATACCTATTAGGGGTCTTAACCATTCTAGTAAAAGTAGAAATGCACATGCATGCATGAAGAATCTGCTCATATCCCATTTGTATTTCGTTTGTAATGTTGTCATTTTCTCACCTCAAAAAACACGTTTGTATATCGGTTTCCATAAACCGTATTTACAAATATTTTTCGTTTTTGTAGAGTTTCTAAAATACTTAGTTCGCGATGTGAGAGTTGATTCGCTTTTTCTTTCACGACAAACACCATTAATTTTCTATTTTTTATAGCAGCACAATCAGCCGCCTTTTGAATATCGGGAGAAAGATCGCTTGTCACGAGTATAATCGTGACGGGCTCATAAATTTTTCTTAATTCCATTTCTACACTCCGGGAGAGCGGGAATATACTATCTGCTTGTACTTTCGCTAAATGACAAAAGATTTGATGCAACTGACTATCTCCATTGTCTAAAGGGAAAAAAGTTCGTTCTTTTCCGATAGATACGAATGATGCCGGTGAATTTTGCTTCAAGACAGACCTGACAATAGAGGCAGTAAATGTGACGACTGATTCGAATAGAGGGGATGGGGTTCTGTCCATGAATATCATAATATTATGGCTGCGCTGTTGTTCAAACTCTTTCGTCATAATGTTGTTTGTTCGTGCAGTTGCTTTCCAATCAATCCATGAAAAGCGGTCACCAGGTTTATAGTCTCTCACACCGACAGAAATGGTAGAGTCTTTTACTAAATTTATATTTGCTGAAAGTGCTCCTTGTTCGAAATGATTTTCCATTTGTCGATATGTTATATCTACATACTGAGGGTAGACTAAAAATGTATCTGGAACTGAAAAATTTACTTCCTTCTCCATCATACCGAATAGATCGCCAGTTTTGACACGTACGCCCGAAAAAGAGTGCTCTCCTCTAGGGATTGTGTCAATTGCATATTGAAACGAAATATTTCGTTTCAATCCTGGAAAGAGTATTACTTTATTCATCTTCGTTTGTTTACAATTTGTAAATTGTGATGGTAGCACATCTTCTATAATTAAATAAAGTAAGGGAAAAGGAAAACTTCTTTTTATTGTAATCGTACTTAAAAATGGTTCTCCTGCTACATATTCGTCTTGATTTGTTATTCGTTTTACCTCGGCGTTCCGTAAAGCATAGAAGGGAAGTAGTAGTGAATAAAGGCAAATAGGAACCATACTGTAAAACAAAAACCAACTTACAAATCCTCCTTGAAGCATAGCGTATACAAATGTTAAGACTAGGCATAATGGAATGAGTGATAACTTAGTAAAATGATAGAGTGCTCGTAGTATCCGTTTCATCAAAGGTTCATCGTCCTTTGAGTCGGCACGGTAGTTCGTGCAATGATTTTTGAAATAACTTGTTCTCCTGTTATTCCTTCAAATTTTGCTTCCATTTTTAGAATGAGTCTGTGAGCTAACACGTAAGGAGCTAAAAATTTAACATCGTCTGGAATAACATAATTTCTGCCATGGATGAATGCATAAGCCTGTGAAGTTTTCATTAAAGCAATTGAGCCACGCGGACTTGCACCTAGTTGTATAGAACTATAAGAACGAGTTTGACTAACAAGCTTTACAATGTAATGCTTGATTGCTTTGTCCATGCTTATTTCCCGTACGCTCTGTTGTAAATAAAGTAATTCTTCTATTGTAGTAATAGCCTGTAATTGAGAGAGTGGATTAGTTTTTTCCATCCGGTTTAAAATTTCAAATTCTTCTTCTGGTGTAGGATATCCCATTTTTAGTTTCAATAAGAAACGATCGAGCTGTGCTTCTGGTAAAGGATATGTTCCTTCATATTCGACAGGATTTTGTGTAGCCATTACAAAGAATGGCTTTGGTAACGGCCTTGTCATGCCATCTATTGTAATATTGCCTTCTTCCATACTTTCAAGTAAGGCAGATTGTGTTTTGGGAGATGTACGATTAATTTCATCAGCAAGTATAAAATTCCCCATGATTGGTCCAGGCTTGAACTCGAATTGGAGCTCTTTCGGATTGTAAATAGAAACACCTGTAACATCTGACGGTAGTAAATCAGGTGTGAATTGAATTCGCTTGTAATCAGCATCAATGGATTTAGAAAGAGCGCGTACTAACATTGTTTTCCCAACGCCAGGAACATCTTCTAATAGTACATGGCCTTCAGCTAAGAGAGCTGTCAAAGCTAAAATCGTTTCTTTTCGTTTTCCAACCATTAATTTTTCAATATTGTTCATTATTTTTTCTATAATGGGATGTAATGAATCAAGTTGGTGCATCGGAATCCTCCTAATGTTATTATCGTTTTCTAATCTATTTAGTGAAAAATAGCATGAATCTATCTAATTGCGGGCAGTAAAGATTTTATCTTTAATTCTAAGAATATTCAGATTATTTATTCTGATTACATCTAGTATAATTGTTTACGTAACTTAGGGCAATATGGTAAATAATGATTTGTAGTTTTATGAAAAATATGTCTGGATATAAAATAGTATCGTTGGAGAAAATAAATTCCTTATTAAATCAGAGTCATCCTTCGATAACGTTAAGATCCATTGGAATTACTGGAGAACAAATCGAAGACAAATTAAAAACGTTCAAATTATAGTCGGTATAGATACCGGCTTTTTTCTTTAAGGGCGGAGGAGATATTCGGAATTTGTATTTGCCAGGTGCCTGAAACAGCGGCGCAAAATTTTAAATTTCAGGGCTTGAAGTCGAGAGTATATTCGTTATATTTTAAACTCCTTTCATTTTTAAAAAAATAATAACGAAGACTAACACCTTTTATATTAGTAGTAGCCTTCGTTATTATTTATTATGATATATATTTGTGTTTTATTTTCGTTACACCTTACCTCATTATTTAGATTAAGTATCTAATTTTTTGTAGTTAGTATTTATCATTTATTAATTTTATTAATGATATTATTTATCCCCTCAAATAGTGCATCTTTGACTACTTCAGTATAATTACTATAATTATCATTTTTGTCGATTATTATATCCATGACTTGCTTTAACTTTCCATCAACTATAACTGTTAACCCTTGTAACTTTTCACCAGTCTGCTCATTTTCGAATTCCTCATTTAATATAGTTACTACATCTTTATTACTCATACTATTATCATCCTTATCCCGTTTAAATTATAGTGAAAATAGATTGTTATTAAACTCATCTATCCAATATTTTTCTGATTTAGGTATTAATTTAGTGAAATCTTCATATTTACCATTCCAATCTTTTGGTACATATTCTTCATATGATGCTGGTTCTGGAAACATTGAATATAGTATTTTATCATCAAAGTTAATTAATAACACCGGACTAAAATCTAATAGATCTTCTCCTGCATGTTTACTTTTAATATTTTCAAGTAGTAAATAATTTAATTCCTCTTTAGTTGTGTTATATTTATTAATCCTTTGTAAAAATACTTCTACATTTTCATTGTCTAATACTTTTATTCCATTTCTTTCTTCAGTTTCGTCATTATCTTCAATGCTTACACCTAAATTTTTATATGCATTATCTAACTTATTATAATCCAAAAACCATAGTTCTTTATCTGTTACATACCATCTAAATTCATTATTATATATGACGGCTACTATAATGTTTTCTGCATAAAGCGGTTCTAATATCATAATCTACTCCTTTTATTATTACTTTATAGTCCTGCCATTCTTGGCGTATTCTTCTATCCATTCAATCCAAGGTGTGCTGGCAATTCATAAGAATTTCTTGGCGTTGTTGGGTCAACTATTTTCGGGGCAGTTCCTCCTTGATTTAGGGGGGTTGATTTATATCCTTTTTGAGGTATTGCATTTTTATTCATAAACTCATCTAACGATTTAGGTATATCAAATTCAACTATCTCTGCATTACTTCCTCTTTTATTTAAGAAATATTTTGCATGCTCATCATTACCTGTACTTACATTTAAATTAGCTTTCTTATTAGGTATTTCTACATTACTATTTTCATCTACAGTTATTCTAGTTCTACTTGCATTTGGAGGTGTTCCACCTTGAACACGTCTATAAGTGACCATTTCCTCTTCAGCTTGTGTAATTCCCTTAGTTGCCTTAGAAGCTTCAGTCGCTCTATCAGCATTCTTAATACCCTCTAACGCATTAGTAGTCATCTTCACGCCTTTTCCGACTTTAGCAAGTTTTCCAAAAGGTGTGAGTCCAGCTACCACCATTCCTCCAGCAAATATTCTATCCCAAGTGGAAAGCTTTTCACCGGTAGAGGGATCAATGCCATCCCAAGCACGTCTAATATCGTATTCACTTGCTATATCTCTAGCTAGTTTTTTTTCATCAAAACCTTTCTCTTCCATTGATACTTTACCACACATTAAAGGGCAGGTTAGTGAAAGGAATCTTAAATTTCTTCCGAAAATCACACTAATTTTTAGAATGCAAATATTTAATTGGATGGGGGTGTTCAGATGAAAAAATTATATAAGTCCACTCAAGATAAACAAGTATCAGGTGTGTTAGGTGGCTTAAGCGACAAGTATGGAATTGATGTTAGTATCCTTCGCATAGTAATTGCATTATCAGCCTTTTTTACTAGTGGATTTACAGTGTTAATTTATATAATAGCTGCAATTGTTTTGCCTACAGATAAAGAAATTAAGGGATAAATGTATAAACTTAAATCTAATTCCACAATCGAGAACTCAGTTTTTTGTCTGTTAAAAGTTTCCAAAGTGAAAGAAACAGTACGATTGTTATAAGACAGAAATGAATAAACGAAACATCCTCATAAAACATTCGGAATATATCGAGAACGAAAATAATAACGTTTGAATTAAACGATGACTATTGATCGCTAATGAATCGATAAATAGTCGCTCCTTTCTAAAAAATATCTATCAATCTATATTAAAAAAAATATAAATAAATTGAAATTACCCGGAATTTTAAAAAACATATGACGGTATCTATACAAGAAAAAACTTCATATTTTTTTAGGACCAGCTTTTTTGATAAGGCTAATGAGTATTGTGAAAAAGTATACTTAAACTAAAGAATATAGTTTAGTTCGATAAGATAAAATTATGAATTTGTATAAATAATCCATAATTTTCTTTGTGAGTTATATTTGATATGTTAAAGAAAAGAGAGGGGAGGGAAATAAAATAAGCGTTTTTTTTTCTGATTATTGAGAACTAAGGGCGTTTTCCGATGAATTAAATGTAGTACATATTTAGTAAAGCGTGTAATCCAACTAAAATATATTTAGAATGAGGTTGTAAATGTTTGTTTTTATTATATTAGACGTGTTATTACCAATATTAATATTGATGCTAATTGGTACAATCTTACAAAGAAAGTTTCAATTTGACTTAAAGCAGCTATCTACACTTATTACTTATTGCTTGATGCCAGCGGCTGTATTTGTGAATATATATGATATTCGTATAGAAATAGATTTGTTGCTTCAGATAATATACTATTTAATGCTTTACAGTCTAAGTCTGATCATAGTAAGTCATCTCATTTCAAAAACATTAAAGTTAGAAAAAGGGGAAAGTGCAGCTCTAAAAAATAGCATTTCGTTAATGAATTCCGGTAATTATGGATTACCAGTAAGTCAATTGATCTTCAGTCACAATCCGGTGGGAGTTTCCATTCAGATTTTTATCATAATTTTCCAGAATATTTTAACTTATTCATATGGGATATATAACTTACTATCAGCAACAAAAACAATCGGAAGTATTATTCAATCATTTCTAAGACTGCCTGTATTTCATGCACTCATATTAGGTGTTCTCTTTCAATCTTTTACAATTCAAATACCTAATTCTATCTTTCTACCTCTTAATCAGCTTGCGAATAGTTTTGTTGCAATAGCACTCATATTGCTAGGGGCGCAATTATCCAACATTAAGATTAATTTTTTCCATCGAGTCATAACATGGGCTTTAATTGGAAGATTACTGATAGGACCATTATTAGCACTTGCCATGATCTACCTACTAAACATTGATGGTATTGTTGCACAATCATTATTTATTGCAAGTTCTTTTCCTACTTCAAGAAATACATCAACCATTGCTATGGAGTATCAAATAGAGCCTGAACTACATGCGCAAATCGTTTTATTTTCAACACTTTTCAGCATTATTACAGTAACTGTTGTTATTTATTTGTCATATATTTTGTTTTGAATATACGCGCAAAACGAATAGATTTGAGGCGGTACATGATGGACGGAAATCCCATCGATATGAGAAGAAAACAGTCTTTCATATATTGGGTGTGGTTTACAATTGTACCATGTCTGATAATCAAGCGACTTAATTCAAACAAGGAAACTCATTAAGGGTTATTTCGTATGCAAATCTTTAAATCATCTACATATAGAGTTGCGAAAAAAGACACAATCTCGCTTATAATTGATGTTACATGAGCTCAGGTTGATAGCGATAGGGTGGGAGTTTCAAGTAAGAATTTTATCTTTATTGATTTTATACGGTTTTTCCGCATAATTGTAACTAAGGGAGATGATTCCAAGTTGAGTAAACAGAATATCAGCACAACAGTTTTAGGAGATATAATTGTTACCCATCTAGTTGGTAATATAAAAACAGATGATGTGTATGAATGGTTTAATGATTTTGAGCAGGTTTGTCAGCAATTTATTTCCGAGGGGCGGAAATACAAATTATTGGTAGATAGAAAAGGATACACGCCAAATCATTTTTCTGTTCAAAAAGTATGGAAAGATAAGTTCTTCAATGAAACCATTTTGAATCATAGTAAGGCAATTGCATTTCTTCTTGAAGAAGGGGAGATACTGACTTATTTGCAACAGTCTAATACGAAAGAATCCGTAAAATTTTTTGATGAATATGAAGAAGCGTTAATTTGGTTGAATGAATACCCAATATAAAAATTGAATTGAACGAGTTGCTCGTAATATTGCACTTGTCATAACATTTACTTGTTTACAAGTTGCTGACACCATTCATTTTCTTCGCAGATCGCCTGTGGAATTTCAAAAAAGGAACCAAAATTAAAAGAACAAACGCTTCTAAAAAACGTTTGTCCAAAGGGAATTACTATTTTTCACATGCGACTCCATCGCCATCACGATCAAGATGTGAGGCATAACCTGGTTGTTCTTTATATAGAGGAGCTTTCCCAGCTGCTCTAACTGCGGCACAATTTTTGTAGTATGCATTACTAGTATTTCCAGCAGCAGGTTGTGTTTGAACTTGCTGTGCTTTTTTCTGTTCCTCTTGTTGCTTACGAGCTTGTTCATCAGCTAGACGTTTTTGCTCTTCTTGTTGTTTACGAGCTTGCTCATCAGCTAGACGTTTTTGTTCTTCTTGTTGTTTACGAGTTTGCTCATCAGCTAGGCGTTTTTGCTCTTCTTGTTGTTTACGAGTTTGTTCATCAGCTAGACGTTTTTGCTCCTCTTGTTGTTTACGAGCTTGTTCATCAGCCTGGCGATTTTGCTCTTCTTGTTGTTTACGAGCTTGCTCTTCGGCTTGGCGTTTTTCATCCTCTTGCTTACGAGCTTGTTCATCAGCTAGACGCTTCTCGTCTTCTTGTTTTTGAGTCTTTTCGTTCTCTTCTTTCTTTTCTAGTTCTTTTTTCTTCTCATTCTCTTTTTGTTCTGCATTGTTAGAAGCAATTTTTTTACTAGTTGCTGTCGTCTTTTCAGAAGAAGGAGCTGAAATACTTAATAATGCAACAAAAATGACAAATAAAATAGCTGTGATAATAAATTGTTTTTTTGCTACACCAGTCTTTTTAATTACAGATAAGATTGCTAGCACAAGGAAAAAAATAAACAAAATTAAACTTAAAGTAGCAAAAAAATCGATGACTGGGTGTTCAGATTTTGTAGTGCCCATTCCTATTAAGAGAATTGAAATCATAAAAAGAATAACGGCAGGACGACCATATTGTTTTGCTTTTCCATTTTTCTTAAAGAATGAAATGATACATAAAATTAAAAGAATAAAAGCAATAAAAAATAAAGCTGCACCAATATTACTCAAAATTGCCATTTTTATACCTCCATTTGTAAGATTTTCACTATTGATTATATAGGAACTTATTGGATATTACACGATTTATATAAATTTAGAAAATTAGTATTTTTAATAGACTTATAAACATTTATTTTATATATAAGGAAAAATGGATATATTTCCTATTACGTTTTTAAAGAGAATTCATAAAGTATAGTATATCGATTGAAAGGAGGAGACTTGAATGGAATTCCAATTGTTGGTGACTTGTATATTACAAGAAGGTAATGCTTTCTTTTTAGTAACGAAAGTAGACGATGTTATTACGTTAAAAGTACCGATTACAGCGGGAGTAGCAGGTTTATTCTTAGCTTTCGGTGTACCAAGATGTTCTTAATTTAAATCTCTACAGTAGAAAGAGGAGGACAAGCCTCTTTCTACTAGTACATAATAATTTTATGTAAACTAAAATTATGTTTTATTAATAGCACATTTAAAATGGACATGCATATACTATAATGTTTTTTAAGTTATGAAAATTAAAGAGGTGCTATTATATATGAAAAGAAGAACATTTGATATTCCAGTTACATTACGAAGAGAGTGGTTTTTAATAGAATTGGCCCATTTAACGAAAAAATATGGAATTGAAATTGCAACTAGCAAAATGGAAGCTGCACCGTTTTTAAGAGATCAAGTTACGGAAGCAAAAATAGGGTCAGGGCTCCAATACGATAAATATGATGATGAGTATATCATTGAAAATTAAAGGGTAAGAGAAAAACAAATTTCTTTATAACAAAATATAAAATAAAGCAGATTCTAAATATGGAATCTGCTTTATTATGAAATACTTCTAGTTAACTAGCCTCTTTCTAGTGTTTTTCCTACATACTTCTCTTGCGTTATTCCAAAAGATTCACGAAGAATGCGAGCATAATCTTTTGATTCTATTGGTCGTTTATTTTTTGTGCCTTTAAATGTTTCTGTATAATTTTTATTTGTTAATGATATGTGGCCATAATCAGTTAACTTACAAGTGATAGCCCCTTTATTAAAAGGAGATTCTTTATGTTCTACAATCACTTTTTGAATGTTATTCACCTTTTTCTCATCTATTGGATCTAAAGTGAAGGCATAGCCTATTTTCCATTCATTTGAAGGTTCAGATTGCAAGAAATTTGTAGATTCCCCGTTAGCTCCTTTTCTCATTTCTAAAATGTGTGTACCTTTTCGGGTAATTCGTTTGCGAATTCGATACTCACCCGTTTGAGAAGAGACGACTTCTCCGTTAAAAGGGACTGGATGTAAAGGTAGATGAGAGGCAAAACCGGCATCTATAACATAATCTTTATTATTATGATGTAATATGATAATGACATGACCATCATCGGGTTTCCATTTATTATCATAAAGGTCATAAACAGTACCAGCTACTTTATATACTTGAAACCCACAATCCATTAAAAAGTAATATAATAAGGAGTTTAATTCATAACAAAGACCGCCTCGTTTTTGAATAAGTAACTTTTCTATTAAGTTATTTTTTGAGATGTCTTTAATAGTACCAGCCATAATATCGAGATTTTCATAGGGGAGAATCAATCCCATTTTTAAGAGAATTTCATCTAAATCATCAAATGTTATTTCTTTTGCAGGAATTTTTAATCGTTTAAAAAACTCCTTTTGTAAATCGGTCATCATAAAGCATTCTCCTTTCTTTTTACAGAATTTTCTTCTGCTCACCGATAGGTTAGTACTTCTAAAAGTTTAATTCAAGTCTGCGAAAATTATCATAATATATGTTTCTGGAAATATTAGTATCTATTCGGAAATTTCAGTTTAATATTTAATGATAGGAAAGTCTTACAATAAAAGCTTCTATTTTGTTTAGGTTGTATTTCATTAAATAAAAGCACATATATTCATTAACTTTTTTTATAACTAGCTGGTAATAAAGTGTTTTTTTACTAAAGTTTTTTCAAGATTTGTATGCTTTATATAAACAATAATAATTGGGGGATATTTAGATTCAGTAAAGTTAACAATTATTGAGAAACTTTTTTGTAGCGTTCTCTCAAAAGGAAGAGATAGAATCAAAGAGAATAACGTGTGTTAAGGAAGAAGGGATACTAGTAATCTCTTGAGAAGAGGGACAAGATCTTGTTTAAGTAAAAAGATTATCTAGTATTAAGAGAGAAGATAAAAAATATTACAAAGAGCACCTTCTTTCAAAAAAAGTGGGGGGAGTAACATGAGATTGATGAGAAGATGTGTTGCCTTGCTGATTGTATTTTTTATTATGGCTCCAATGATTAGCACAAATGTGCGAGCAGAAGTTGTAAAAGAGCTTAAAACGGGATTTCCAGATCAAGAAGTATTTACACCTGGAGAATGGTTTTTAGGTCAAAAGCCAGCTAATTACGATGAAAATAAGCCTCCAATTCTTTTTGTCCAAGGAAGGAATGGGAATGCAGATAGTTGGTATGGAAAGACAGTATATCACGATATGAATGATATGTATGACTATGCTTTGAAAGCAGGCTATCAAACAGTATTTATACAATTATATGATGCTGCTGGGAAAGGATCAGCGAGTCAGTGGGATAACGGAAAATTGTTAGCACAAAAATTAGAAGAAATATATAATCATTTCGGTAAAAAAGTTAATATTGTAGCACATAGTAAAGGTGGTATTGATACACAGGCTGCATTAGTAGGATATGGTGCAAATCGGTTTGTCGGAAATGTGATTACGCTTGCAACGCCACATCATGGATCAAATTTAGCGGATTTATCATATGGTTGGTGGGCAGGGTGGCTTGCTTCTATATTAGGTCAAAAAGATGATGGTACGTATTCATTACAAATGGGCGAAATGGCAAAATTTCGTTCAACGATTGATAATAATCCAGCTGCTAAATTAAACCGTTATTATACAGTTACTGGGACTAGCTGGGGCCCTGTATTTTCGGCTTTATCAATGGGAGGATTATATTTGTCATCATACGGTTCAAATGATGGGCTAGTAAATGAGTGGAGTGCTAAGCTGCCGTATGGAACTCATTTATTTACAGATTCCAGATTTGATCATGATAATATACGAAAAGGATCAGCTGTTTTCTCGCGAATTGAACCATATTTACGTACAGCAAGTGTACCGGTTCCAGCTTTAGTAGCAACCAGCACTAGTTCAAATGAAAATATAGAACAATTAAATACAACTTCAAATCAAAACATTTTAGGAGGAGAATTGCCACAAAATCAGTGGATAGAGCAAACTGTTGCGGTTGATAAAAAGGCAGAAGGAATCGTTTCAATATTAACTGCTTCTTCTGATGTGGAAGTACAAATGATATCTCCAAAAGGAAAAATGTATACAAATAAGGATAGTGTTATAACTACTGGTGAAGATGAATCTTTCTTTGGTGGCGCGACAATTAAAACATTTAAATTTGATAAAATGGATGTAGGAGAATGGAAAGTTAAAATGATGGCGAAGCAGTCGAAAGATGCATACTTGATTGTAAGCGATTACAAGAGTGGCGCGCCATTTGTACTTCAAATGCCTACAAAAGTTAAAGTGAATAAATCTGAGTATAAACTGAAAAAATCACCTGTGGCACCTGAAATGAAAGGGGATCTTTCCATAACAGTAAGAGTTGTGAATAAAGAAGGGAAACTAGTCTCTGAATTTAATGAATTGCAAAATGTTAATAACAATACATTTACTGGTGCTTTGAAGGACCTAAAGCAACCGGGAGTATATAACGTAACGATGGATATAAAAGGGATGAATAAAGAAGGGCAACCATACAATCGTACAATTGTTAAGTCGGTTTATGTAGAGAAATAAGAAAGGATGAGAAAAAAGTACCGAACTTTTGTAGTAGAAGAGTTCGGTACTTTTTTCATGTTGATTAGATTAACAGAAAAGTAGCTTCTATGAAGGGGATGATAGGAATCAAGAGAACAGTATTCAATAAAAAAAGATGCTGAAATAGCATCTGAATGTGAAGAGGATTATTAACTTAGTTTTATAACTGTTAATTCAACTGAATTAATACCATTATCACAAGTTGCAATACTTTGACGATTAAAACCACTATTATTTTTCAGTTGGAGAGTGGAATTAGCTGTCACTGTAACAATCGTTTCGCCTGCTAGTTGAAGGCATTCGTTATTTGATGACGTATTCATTTGCAAAGCGAAATCACCTTGACTATTAGCAAGTGGATTGTCATTTAGAAATATGGTCATGACTGGAATATGTGGAAACACAGGATTTACAGTAGTATTAATACTTGAAATGAAAGAAACTCTATAATCACCAGCTTGACTAAATTGTATAGTAGTAGGGTTTAGTAAGGAAACTCCTCCTGCTATAGGGCCAACGTGATTAAATGGAAAGGGATCTCCAAAAGGAACAGTTATAAACTCAGTTTGCCAAAAAGTTCCGTATGCTGGACAACTTTTTTTATGTGAATGGTCGCCTGAACATTTTTTATATGAACTGGAAGAAGATTTGCATGAACATTTTTTATGTGAGTTTGAAGAATGAGAGTAGGAACCCAATATATTACCCCCTATTATTAATAAATTTTATACTTATAGTAGTTTATGCTTGTCGTATATAAAGGGTGATAGATTTGGGGTTTAAAGTACTCAAATAAAGAAATATAGTAATAGAGTATTAGCAGTAACAATTTTTGAAGGTGAAAAGGTTAATGATTGGGTAAACAATAGCAGAGGAATTTCTTGAAAGATTGAAGTAAAGGCTGGATTCTTATTTTAATTCCACCTGCAAAAGTAAAATCGGTATTCTCAGTTACAATGATGTAATCGTTTGGGTGAATTCCTAACTTTTGAACGTTTATATATTAGGATTTAAAGTTTTTCCCTTTTATTTATGTAGTAGTGCAGGAAGAAGACGAAAAGTATCGAATGAATGTACATATGTAGCATTGTTTGCTTTTGGTGTGAATAGTAGTAAAAGATACGTTGAAATATTTTAAACGGTAACAAAAGAGCGATTAAATAATAGAGGGAGCAACTTACATGGAAAATATATTAAAGGTATCTTCAAAATCAAAACCAAATTCAGTGGCAGGTGCAATTGCAGGTGTACTAAGAACAAGTGGAAATGTAGAAATTCAAGCAATTGGGGCGGGTTCTTTAAATCAAGCGATTAAAGCAATTGCAATCGCAAGAGGATTTGTTGCTCCAAGTGGTGTTGACTTAGCCTTTGTTCCAGCATTTCAAGAGGTTACTATTAATGATCAAGAAAGAACGGCGATTAAATTAATTATAGGTCCTAGGAAGAAACGATCTTAAAAGAAAGTGTTGATATGAGTAATTTGAAAAGGTTGATAGATAAAGTAATAAAAAGACCACTCTCATTTTTGAAGTGGTCTTTTGTATTTTCGTATTTCATATTGTGGATACGCCCCACATACTGAATTCGTAGTGATATTCAGTGCGCTCAATAACAATCCCGAATTCTAAATCGTCCCCAACTAATACAAAATCTGCATATCCAGTTAGAAATCTTGATATGGTTGATAACGTTTCTAAATTCTCAAATACTTCAGCAATGTTCAGTTTAACTGTTTCAAGTTTACCACCCTTAGAGAAAAAGAGTCTCCCTTGATTAACTGGAAATTTAATAGTTTTAGCTATTTCTTTTAACAATGCTATTGATAGTCTTCTGTTTTCTTCATAATTAGTGCTACCAAAATTTTTTATGTTTGAAGTTTGTGCTAGCGTATTAAATAAGTCTTTACAAAATAAATCATTAGATTCTGGATCCATAAATGAGTCCATAGAAACTGTAACAATATTAGAAAGTTCGTCTAGCAGTTCTTTTCTACTACCATTTCTTTTTGCTTTCATTTTTAGAATTTCAATTCGGCTTTTATTCATATTACTCAAAATTTTTCACACCTTTACTTGCGTGGTGGGTGAATAAAACACCACTGACTAAAGTTTCACTTGTTTTTCTAAAAAGGGGATACATGCAAGCTTCCTTTAATATTCTATCTGTTTGTTCTTCTACATATCTGAGTCATTTTTCGAAGTCGGTTTAATATTATTTATTTTCATTTAGCATAGTCTCTAATTTATCTAATTCAATAAGTAGAGGATCGTCAAATCTTTTTACGAGATCGGTTTCAGTATAGGCTCTCACTACGCCTTTAATTCCACGAGATTTACTTTGCAGATAAGTGGCTAAACGGTTTAATCGTTTTAATAAATCTTTATAGAAGAGATCTTCTTTTTGTATATTTTTAAAAATTTCAATTACTATCTCAATTTGATTTAATAGTACAGTTTCATTTTTAGACATATATATTTTCCTCCCTTTCCTAATTTAAATTATAAGATAATAGGAAAAAATAAACAGAGAAATAATGAATGATTTTTAAATTGTTAAAAATGGTCAGGTTCAGCTAATAGAACCACCTCAAAGTGGATTTGGTGAACAATCATTTGTATATCAAAGTGGAAAAGTAATTCGGATGGAAGAGCGGAAGACTAGATTAATTTAATACTATTTTAGAAAAGAAGATTCGAGAAAAAATCGAGATTTAAAGGAGTCTTGGAGTGCTAATTTTATGAGTTTTTTATTTTCAAAAAAGTATGTTTTAATTTGCGAGGATGATAGGACTGTGAAAAGGTCTATACGAATTGATAGGAGGTAGAGGGTATAATCGTTTATTTTGATTGTAAAGCAATTGAATTAATGGGAGAGTATGAAACACAAGGCCCAGACAAAGTTTAACTATAATCTTTATCTGGGTTTTGTCTATGTATTTGATATTATAGAGGGCGAAAATGCTATTAGAGAAAAAAGTCAATTTGTAATGTTAATAACTTATACTACCAACTGTATAATCATTACTGTAATCTATACTTGCAGAAATCTTCTTCTTTTTGTCACCAGATATATAGCCAGATACCTCAAGCCTACTACGAGAGATATCTGTAGAAAATTCTACTTTTGTCACTGTAATATCCCAATTTTTCTCCTTTTTAAAATACTCGATAGCGGCTTGTGATGCTTTTTCTTTCATTTTATTTTGTTCTTTTTCACTATAAAGGTGGGTAGCCTTATAAATTTGATATATAGTGTACGAACCTAAACCTAAAGTAACCAATAACGTTATTAAAAGGAGTTTTTTCATTTCTAACCACCTCTATTTTTCATTCGGTTTTGAAGCTTGGACATCCTTGTTTAGGTGGTTAACTGAAATCACATAGCTCTCTTTTTTATGGTGAGGAAAGTTCTCTTACTTCGTAATCATTGGTAGAAGATACTACAACTGAAAAAGTTTTATTTTTATCATTAGAAATATATCCGTTAACAAAAAGTTTTAATCCGCCCAATTCACTTGAAAATTCAGTATCTGTAATAGTAACATCAATATTTTTTTCTTTCTTAAAATATTTTATCGTAGCTTTGTTTGCTTTATTTTTAATTTCTTGCTTTTCTTGGGGAGTCATTGACATTAAAGGATTTGCTGTATGTATGAATTTTATAGCTGCGCAAGAAGCCATACCGACAAGAATTACGCTGATAATTATTGTAATTTTTAGTGATTTTTTGATTGCAATTCACCTCCCACTATAATTATAGTTATATTACCAAATGAATGGGATTAAGGAAAGAGAGAGAAAGGTTGACTACTACTATATCAGATTCAACTTATAATAAATTATCTGAGGCTGCATATCAAAAAGAAGATAAAATAGACATTGCCGGTTAGAAGCCAATACACCTAAAAAGCGCAAAATTGCAGGACCCTGAAACAGGTTTCGATGCAGTTGTTTTTCAAAATGAAACAACTAAAGAAATTGTTGTTGCTTATAGAGGAACGGAAGGGAAAGAATCATTAGATAGATCGGTGCCTGATTTTTTAACTGATGCAAAATATATATTAATGGGTAAGAATCCGATACAAGACGGTGAGAAAATAAATCCGTATGATAAAAGTCAAGTAATAGCAGCTAACCAGTTTACACAATCAGTATCACTTTTAGAAATAGTAAAAAATGAATATCAGGGTGCGAAAATTTCAACTACAGGACATTCTTTAGGTGGTGCCAATGCCCAATTTGCTAGTGCAATATGTGGTGTACCTGCCGTTACTTACAGTGCCCCTGGTATTTATGATATGCTTCCAAAGGACATAAAGAAAAAAGTAGATGCAGGAGAATATAAAGGACAAATAACTAATTATATAAATCCGAAAGATTCGATTTCCGGTGGTGCTCTAAGAGAAGATAAAACACATATTGGTGATACCTATATGGTCAATTCTGATTTTAAAACAGCAAATAAAGACTATGGGATGCATCAAATTGATAGGTTTTTAGATTCAATAGGAGCAAAGGATTATCACGGTCTAGGAAATTATCACTTTGATAGTTTCGGTAATATTAATAATTCTATGTTAGTTGACGTAAACACGGGTCACAAGTTATATAAGTCTCCCAGATATTCAATACAGCATGGTGAAATCAAGATAGTCATGGAATACTTAGAAGAATCGGCAAAAAAAATGCAACAAAGTGCGGAAGAATTTCAAAATCAGATACCACGAGTAGTTTCAGAAGTAATGCAGCATCTTAGTTCAACTAAGAGTCAACGTCTGGAGAGAAGGATTGAAGAATTGTATCATTGCTTAGATCAAACCAGCAGAGTATATGCGACAAAAGCCGGGGAAGTATCAGCTTTTATAAAGAGAAAAGCCGATGAATATAAGGCAGCCGATGAAAATTTTCAAGGATTTGAGTGGTTAAAAAAATGAGACAAATGTATTTTAATGAGGAACATATAGAAGCAGCATTAGGGCGTTTAACGAATTTGATTATAGATATAAATAAAAATCAAGAGAGAGTAAATGATATTTATAATCTTATACAAGCAGGTTGGTCGCAAAATGGAGCTGGAAGGAAAGCGATTGAGGATTTGGAGTATTTACGAAAAGAACTAAATCACTCTGTGAATGAAATTGAAACAAAGAAAAAGAGGATGAGAGATGATTGGGAGCTTATTAAAGCAGTAGACAGGAGTTATAAATGAATATATGAAAATATTCAGAGCCGAAAGGCTCTATAGTTTTGCTTTAAAATGAAATTTTTATAGAAATTTTATTTTGTCATAAATAAAAAGGCGGTTGTTTCCACAACCACCTTTTAGTAAAATAAAGTACTTTTTCAGAAAAAATATTGAAACAATTCAAATCTGCATTCCTAAAAATAATTCTTACTATCTCTTAATTACAAGCAATGCCGTCTCCATTTCTATCCAAACGATGGTCTCCAAATCCGGCTGCCTTTGATTTCTTCATAAATTCAGTTGCTTCAGAAGCATTCCTAAAATCGGGACAATCCCTATCTTCTTTGAAATTGTAATTTGGAGTAGATGAGTTTTTCTCTTTTTCGCTGTTCTTAGATTTGTCTTCGTCCGCTTTTCTTTTTGCAGATTCTTCCTTTGCTTCATCTTGAGCTTTCTTCGCATCTTCTTCCATACAGCCAAGATGGATTTGAAAAGCGTATGTCTACAGTGGAACAAACAGCAAGCGGATTATCTTCCACAGTTAGCAACTTAAACAATGTAGTATCCAATCAAGGGAAAAAACGTACTGAAGCTAATACAAAAATTGAATAAAAAACAACAGCAATCAATGCAAAAGCCTAGCTAAAACAAGTAGAGGACTATGTTGCTGCGTCTGTAGATACAGGTTTAGGATTTACGATTGATGCGAAGGTAAGTGCAAATGGTTCACCACAATATAAAGTGAAAAATAGTAGAGGCAAAACATACTATGTAACAACTAATGATGCCTATGTATATGTGAAGTAGGAAGAGAGTCTGCTTATATTGAGCAGACTCTCCCTTTGTTTAAAAAGATTAAATATAATAATCAGCATTTTTAACCATTTTATTTATAAATTCCTCTAAAGAATCCGCTATTTTTGTAGAACTCGAGTAAATAGGACATTGGCCTAATTCATTTTCCTCTTTGAATTTAATTGTTAAAAAATTTAATTCTGTTACTTCAAAGAAAACCAGCGATTCTTCATCATCACCACCATTTATATTGGGGTTGTATTCATAAATATCTTCCCTTAAACGAAAATCAGAAACCGAAAATGGGTCCATAAATCTATTAAAAAAGAACCTATCTGATGCTTCTAAAAAACCATAACCAATTTCCTTGTAAAAATCTTTTAATTCTTTAGGGAATTTCATTTTTAACAACTCTTCTGCTTCTTCTATTTCTTCACTTTTTAAAGGATAGAAAATAGTTGTTTGGTCAGATTTTACACTTTCATTAGCTACAACATACTTTTTCAAAAAATCAAACATAGCTTTCGTTACCTCCGTTAATTACTTTTTAAAAATTTCTTCATAAATTGTTCCTACTATAAATATTAATAACTTCATCATTATATCGAATTTTAAGGATTTTCGTGTTATGTATACACCTAAATAAAAACAGCCATATTAACGAACATAAAACAGCCACAAATTAATAACAAGTAGTGATATCGTAGAAAATCGTTATCAGATAAACGTGCATTTCATGTGATGTGTGAAATGAAACTATATAATAGGAGGTATATTTTCCGCACACAAGTTCAACAAAGGGAAGGGTAATGTCTATTTATCAAGGGGATTTTATACAGTTTAATTAAAAGGTTATTATTTGCTCACAAATAATATAAAAACATGTGAAAAATATGAAATTTCCTTTTGAAGTAGAATATAATAAATGAAAAGCGTCGCAAATGCTTGTATAACAGGCATTTGCGACGCTTTTATAGTTTTTTTGAACATGAAATAAACAACCTTAAAACTGCTCATTCTTCTCCCAAGATTCCACAATATAATGTGCAATCGTCGGGTTGAATCCTTTCCCAACTAAAAACATAATCGCCGCAACTTCTGTTAAAGCGTGTTTGTGTGATGTGTGTTTTGCTTCATTTAAACCGTAATCTACCCAAGGTTTTACGAAATCAAGTACAGGTTTCTTTAAAGGTAAAAACTGTGTACCGACAACTTGTTGAATTTGTTGTTGCGTTGGTTCTGTAATTGGTCCAGGTGGTAAGATTTGAGGCTGTGTAATATCCAGTGTTGGTCCAGGGGGTAAAATTTGTGGTTGTGTAATATCTAATGTTGGCGGTTTAGGTGGTGAGACACGTGCGACGTAGTTTGGTTGATACATTTGTTGTTGTTCTTGAGTTTGTTGTGGCTGAGTTGGGTATGGGTTTTGTTGAAATTGTTGTTCTTGAGTTTGTGGTGTTACATATGGATTTTGTGGATATTGAAGTTCCTGAGTTTGCGGTGCTGCATATGGATTTTGAGGATATTCATAATTTGGACGTGTGTCGTATGAGTTTTGTTGAAATTGTTGTTCTTGAGTTTGCGGTGCTGCATATGGATTTTGAGGATATTCATAATTTGGACGTGTGTCGTATGAGTTTTGTTGAAATTGTTGTTCTTGAGTTTGCGGCGCTGTATATGGATTTTGTGGATAATCAGCTTCTTGATATTGCGGTGTTGCGTATGGATTTTGTTCATATTGTTGCTCTTGCTGTTGTAACTCTTGTTCTTCATATTGTTCTGTATATCTTTGTTTTTGTTGCTGAGGGTAAAATGGTTGTTGTGGGTAAGGCGGTTGATTATTATGGAACATATTTATTCCTCCTTCATGATGATGCCTACCACCCAGTGTATGGGCGGACAAGAAAATATGTGATGAAAAAATGCGGGCGTGTTACAATAAGTAACTGGGTGAAGATAAAATGACAAAACAAGAAAAGATTCAAAAAACAATTACTTTTGTAAAACATATTTTAGAAAAAGATGCGAGTGGGCATGATTGGTATCATATTGAGCGCGTACATAAACTGGCGATTTCTTTATCCGAGCAAGAAGGTGGAAATCGTTTTATAATTGAAATGGCAGCATTACTTCACGATGTGGCAGATGAAAAGCTAAATGAGAGTGAAGAAGCAGGAATGAAAAAAGTTTCTGATTGGTTAGAAGAGTTACGTGTTGAAGAAGAGGAAAGTAAACATGTTCTTCATATCATTGCCAATATGTCTTATAAAGGTGGTCATGGCGGTAAAGTGGAGTCGCTTGAAGGAAAGATTGTTCAAGATGCAGATCGCTTAGACGCTCTTGGTGCAATTGGAATAGCTCGTACATTTGCATATGGTGGAGCGAAAGGAAGATTAATGTATGATCCAACTATTCCTCCGCGTGAAGTGATGACGAAAGATGAATATAGAAAAAATAACGACCCATCTTTAAATCATTTTTATGAAAAACTTTTAAAACTAAAGGACCTAATGAATACGAACGCAGCAAAACAAGAGGCGGAACTTCGTCATCTTTATATGGAACAGTTTATTGAACAATTTATGAAAGAGTGGAATGCACAAATATGAAAATGTTAACTGTGGAAAACTTATCAAAATCATATGGAGAAAAACCGTTATTTGATGGATTATCATTTAGTATTGCAGAAGGACAACGTGCCGGAATTATTGGTGTAAACGGTACTGGTAAATCAACACTATTAAAAATTATTGCAGGGGCAGAAATTCCTGACACAGGTGATATGACTCATTCACGTGGGTATACAATTAGTTATTTATCACAGCAACCTGAGTTTGATGAGAAATTAACAGTATTAGAGCAAGTCTTCCATGGTGATACACCTTTAATTCGTCTTCTTCGTGATTATGAAAAGGCGCTATTACATATCGAAAAAGATCCAAGTAATGAAAAGGTACAGGAACAATTATTTGCAGTGCAACAACGTATGGATGCGATGAGTGCGTGGGAAGCAAATGCGAATGCAAAATCGTTATTAACGAAACTAGGAATTACTGATTTCACAGCAACTGTTGGAAATTTATCTGGTGGACAAAAAAAACGTATTGCGATGGCGCAATGTTTTATTGAAACACCGGATCTATTAATTTTAGATGAGCCTACGAACCACCTTGACCATGAGACAGTTGAGTGGTTAGAGGAATATTTAGCAAGGTACACAGGTGCGGTATTACTTGTAACCCATGATCGTTATTTCTTAGACCGTGTGACGAATCGTATTTTCGAATTAGATAATGGAAAGCTGTTTAGTTATGAAGGGAATTACAGTACGTTTTTAGAAGCGAAAGCACTTCGTGAAGAGCAAGAACTTGCGCAAGAATCAAAGCGTCAAAACTTATATCGCCGTGAACTAGCGTGGATTCGCCGTGGTGCAAAAGCTCGTTCGACAAAGCAAAAAGCACGTATTCAACGTTTTGAAGAGATAAAAGGTCAAGAAGGACCAGCTGCAAAACAGTCAGTTGATATTGCACTTAGCGGTAGCCGTCTTGGGAAAAAAGTACTTGAGTTAAAAGATGTAACGAAAAAATTTGGTGATAAAACGGTATTAAACAACTTTAATCATATCGTGAAACCAGGGGATCGTATCGGAATTATTGGAGCGAATGGAAGCGGGAAATCTTCGCTATTAAATATGCTTGCAGGTAAAATATCTCCTGATAGTGGTGAAATTGAAGTTGGACAAACAGTAAAAATTGCTTACTATACGCAAGAAAATGAAGAAATGAATTTAAATCAACGTATGATTGAATACATTAAAGAAATTGCGGAAGTTATTCATACGACAGACGGAAAAGTAATTGGTGCGTCTCAAATGTTAGAACGTTTCTTATTCCCACCACATTCACATGGTACACCGCTTGGTAAACTATCTGGTGGCGAGAGAAGACGTTTATACTTATTACGTATATTAATGGGAGAACCGAACGTACTACTACTGGATGAGCCTACGAATGATCTAGATACACAAACATTAACAGTGTTAGAAGATTATTTAGAAGATTTCCCAGGTGTCGTTTTAACTGTATCGCATGATCGTTACTTCTTAGATAAAGTAGTAGATGAGTTGTTCATCTTTACGGGAGAAGGAGAAGTGCGTGAATTTCTAGGTAGTTACACGGATTATTTAGAAATGGAAAAAACGAGAGAACTTATTGAGAAAGCAGAAGTGCAGAAAGAGAAAAAGGTAGTAGAAGAAGCACCGAAACAACAACGTAAGCGTAAACTTTCATATAATGAGCAGCGCGAATGGGAAACAATTGAAGATACAATTGCAGGACTTGAAGAAAAACTTGAGTCAATCGGAGAAGAACTTGCGAATGTTGGCTCTGATTTCACAAAGGCACAGGAATTGTCTGAAGCACAGCAAAAAACAGAAGAAGAGCTAGAAAAAACGATGGAAAGATGGAGTGAACTATCGGACATTGTTGAAGGATTAAAATAAAAACAAGCTGCATATATTGAAAAGTAAAGAGAAAAACTTTACACTATTGGTAGAACCTATTTTAGGAGGGAAAAAATGAGAACATCTAATCCAATGTTGAAAAAAGAGGCATTCCGTAAAGAGGGAGCAAGCGCTTCTGCGATGACGATTGGCGGAACAGTAGGCAAAACGTTCATTATGCTTATCTTGCTACTTGCAACGTCTGTCTATTCATACATACAGATGATTGAGGGCACGATGAAAATGCCGGTGTTAATTGGTGCATTAGTAATTGCAGCAATTATCGCATTTGCATCTATGTTCTTCCCGCGTATTTCACCTTTTGGTGCACCAATCTATGCGGCAGTAGAAGGGGTTGTGTTAGGGAGTATTTCAGCAGTTTATACAATGAAATTTGGCGATTCTATCGTTTTAAATGCTGTTTTACTAACAATCTCAATTCTATTTGCAATGTTAGTGTTATATGCAACACGCGTAGTAAAAGTAACGGATAAATTCCGTACAGGCGTGATGGCAGCAACACTTGGAATTATGGTTATGTATTTAGTCGTATTTCTACTAAACATGTTTGGTGTAACTGTTCCGTACATTCACCAAGGCGGTACGATCGGTATTATTATTAGTGCAGTTGTTATCGTAGTTGCTGCATTAAACTTATTACTAGATTTCGATTTAATCGAAAATGGTGTACGTAGTCAAGCTCCGAAATATATGGAGTGGTACACTGCAATGGGACTAATGCTTACATTAGTTTGGTTATACTTAGAAATTCTTCGTTTCGTTTCTTACTTTACGAAAAATGACTAATAAAAAATCCTGCATGAAATGTGCAGGATTTTTTTATTTTTAAAGATAAATTGATGATATGGTATAATATGGATGATGGTAACTTGAGTTAAAGGGGGATGGAATATGATGAAAGAGAAGAAAGGGATTATGAAAAAAATATTTTCTAAAAGTTTTTTCATAGAACTAGATGATGCTTTAACGTATCCATCGGGAGAAGTTATTACTTCAGCTATTGAAAGTTATGCAGCTGAATGTAATGAACAACTGAAATTTGAGAGTAAAGTAAAACCGATAACTTTCTACTTAGAAGAAGTATTGTATCGTGCGGAAGTAAAGATGGCCCGCGGAGGATATTACATTTCATGCAGTGAAGTGTAAATTTTTGAAACCTTACATGTTTGAAATATGTAAGGTTTCTTTTTTGTTTTTATAAGATATAAAAATATATTTTTTTATTATAAAGTATATTATTTTAAGCTTTTTACCCTTCACACATTTTTCTTTACAATGAAGAAAAATATGTGAGGTGGTATAACTTATGATGAATCGAGTTGTATTAATCGGTAGATTGACAAAGGAGCCAGAATTATACTACACAAAGCAAGGTGTCGCTTATGCACGAGTATGTGTTGCGGTGAATAGAGGTTTTCGAAATAGTTTAGGTGAGCAACAAGTAGATTTTATTAATTGTGTCGTTTGGCGAAAATCGGCTGAGAATGTAACTGAATATTGTAAGAAGGGCTCACTTGTTGGGATTACAGGGCGTATTCAGACGAGTAATTACGATGATGAACAAGGCAAGAGAGTATATAGAACGGAAGTTGTGATTGAGAGTATTACCTTTTTGGAGAGAAGGCGGGAGGGGGCATCGTAATAAAAGGTGATTTTAAGTAATAGCTTCGGAAAAAATTGTGGAAAGTATTTTAATAAACTTAAAGAAGGGATACCGCCAGCTTTTTTGAAAAAACAAGTAAAGAGTATACAAAATGTTATGACGTTTTTTGGGCTAATCCAGTAACAAACGAGAACCGTAAAACCCATTACAGGATAGGAATGTATAAAAAGATGAATCAAGTGATAGAAAATAAAAAAGGAGGATCCCTTCGGAGCGTAAGGAATCCTCCTTTTTGTTGCTACCGATAATAGGACGTTATGTTAACCAAGCATGAATACGATATACATACAAAGAAATTGAAGTTATGATAAAATTGAATTATTTGGAAATCCTTCTGGAGGTGAAAATACCGTATGCAAAAGTTAACTAACAAAGAAATTGATTATATTTTAAAACAATTAATGATAAATGATTTGAAAGAATTCATACATATTGGAGAAGGTGCATGGCATGAAGTTTATAGAATAAAAACATTTTCAAATCAAGATTTTGTCATAAGGATTAAAAAAGAGAAAGCATATAACCAGCTTCAAACTTATACCAGACAACACCTTCTTACAGAATATGAATCATCTAAAATATATTATAACCAAGCCAACAAGTGTATTTTGGGAATATGCCCCACCGAATTTAAATATTTCATTGATAAAGAAATAATATTTAATGTAGAAAGCTTTATGGGAAATAGTTTACCGTTACATAGCTTAAGCTATAACAAATCATTATACTTAGGGGAGTTGTTAGGGAAATTTTACAAAGAGATGCACGATAGAGATACTATGCTGAAGGGGTATGGAAATTTAGTATGGAACGAAAACAATATAGAGGGTAAGGAAGCATTAGATATTCAAGAAAAATGGGAGCAAGATAATGATTTTTATCTTAAAGCATTAGAAAAGATAAGTAACTCAGAGTTAACATTCAATCGGGAAAAGGTTGAATTAAAAATACAGAATATCATTTTTATCCGAAGAAAAAAGATACAAAAGGTATCTTTGGTTAATCAAGATGTTACCCCTGAGAATATAGTATTCCACCAGGATAATGTTTCCGTTATTGATCCATATCCCAGATTAGATTTTGATATAAAGTATGCTGGTTATTTTTACTTTTGTTATAAACTTCTTCTTCCTTCTTATTCCAACGCTCCAAGATATATAGATAGGGGTTACGATAACAGTGTAGACGTATTAAACAGAATAGCAGAGGGTTTTATTAAAGCGTATGCAGGCAATGACCACTCTCTATATAAAAGACTAATTGATGAATATCTGTTGTGGATCTTATTAGAAATTCATGAACATTATATGCTGTTAAAACAAGAAGATTTAAGTTATAAGGTTGAACAGCAAATGGGAAATAAGGATATTCTAAAACAGAGAATGGAAATGTATTTGAAGGAACTGGAAAAACTGATTGAAAATAAGCGCTAAAACTTTATAGATTCTCAGAAACAGTGACTTCCAATAACGAGAATTATGTAAATAAGCTATCCATATGGACAGCTTATTATATTTTTTTGCTGAGCGTGTTTTTTTCAAAAATACTGGCGATGCCTCAAGAAATGGATGAAAAATAAAAATCATCGGAAACCAAAGCTTTTAAAATCCCATTACTAATTTGAAATGTAAGAAATAATGAAAAAGTATGATGGCGGCAAGAAAGTAGTAAAATTAAGCATCCCAGTAGGAGTATAGAGTGATAACATGTTACAATACAGCTAAGAACACGCAATAAAGGAGAGTTTTTTACGTGAAGATTAAAGCAATTGAACCGACGCCAAGTCCAAATACAATGAAAGTTATTTTGAATGAAGTATTACCATCAGGAGCGCGTAATAATTATACAAATGAAAATAAAGAACAAGCACCAATGCAAGTGCAAGAAATTTTGAAAATTGAAGGCATTAAAGGTGTGTATCATGTAGCTGACTTTTTAGCAGTCGAGCGAAATGCAAAGTATGACTGGAAAGTTTTATTACAACAAGTTCGTGCTGTTTTTGGCGAAGAAGTAGTGGAAGAAAGTGAAGAACAACAACTTGCTCATTTTGGAGAAGTGAAAGTGTTTGTTCAAATGTTCTTTACAATTCCAATGCAAGTAAAGTTAACAGATGGAACGACGGAAGAACGTGTTGGTTTACCAGATCGTTTTAAAGAATCAATTATGAAAGTTCAAATGTCTGCACCAAACGTTGTAAAAGAGCGTAAATGGGTGGAACAAAGTACACGTTACGGTAATTTTGAAGAAATCGGGAAAGAAGTAGTAGAAGAAATTGTTGCTGCTTATTCAGAAGAACGTGTAAATGAAACGGTTAAAGAATTATTAAATCAAGCAGGTGCTGTTGAAGTAACGATTCAAAAGCGTGAGCCATATAAAGTAACAGAAGAGATGATGAAAGATGCTGACTGGAAAAAACGTTTTGCAGCATTAGAACAAATGGATCCTACAGAAGAAGATATTCCAGTGTTGAAGATGGCGTTAGATGATGAAAAAGTTTCAATACGCCGTTTAGCAACAGCGTATTTAGGTATGGTAAAAGGTGATGAAGTATTGCCGTTATTATATAAAGCGCTATTAGATCGTTCAGTAAGTGTACGTCGTACAGCGGGTGATTGCTTATCAGACGTAGGTGATCCGGCAGCGATGTTTGTTATGATTAAATCTCTGAAAGATCCAAGTAAATTAGTACGCTGGCGTGCAGCGATGTTCTTATTTGAACTAGGAGACGAAAGTGCGATTCCAGCATTAAAAGTAGCGCAAGATGATCCAGAGTTTGAAGTAGCGATGCAAGCACGTCTAGCATTAGAGCGTATTGAAGGCGGAGAAGAAGCAAAAGGTTCTGTATGGAAACAAATGACGGAGTCTCGTAAAGGGGAATAATGTATGATTGTTTTCTATGATAGTTGGTGTCCGATGTGTACGGCGGTTGCAGAACGTACGAAAAAATTAGATAAAAAGGGTAAGATGAAATTTGTTTCATTTCGAGATGAAGATGTAGTTGAGAAGTATGAGCTTTCTCAAGAACTACAAAGTAAGATGGAACAAAGATTGTATATTTTTAAAAATAATAAGTGGTATGACGGCATTCATAGCATACATGTATTAGCAAAGGCCGTTCCACCTTATTGGTTTGCCGTTCCTTTTATAAAGTTATCTATCGTACTTGGATTTGGAAGTAAAGTATACGATTATATCGCTAACAATAGAAAACTTGTCCCAGTTGGACATTGCCGTGAAGGGGTTTGTGAAATCCCTACAAAAAAATGAAATCATCGTTATCTTTCTTTTGCACCTATTAATAGAGCGTGATATGATGAATTTGGAATGAAAGTTGAAGGAGAGATTACAAGATGTCAAATGCTTATGAAGAATACATGCGCCAAATGGTAATCCCAATGCGTCAAGAATTAGTGCGTTCTGGGTTTGAAGAGTTAACTACAGAAGAAGCTGTAACAGAATTTATGGAAAACACAACAGGTACAACTTTAGTAGTTGTAAACTCTGTTTGTGGTTGTGCAGCTGGTTTAGCACGTCCATCAGCAGGTCAAGCAGTTGTTCGTGCTGAAAAACAACCTGATCATCTTGTAACTGTATTCGCAGGTCAAGATAAAGATGCTACAGCAAAAATGCGTGAATACTTCGGAGAAATTCCTCCATCTTCACCATCTATGGCATTATTAAAAGGAAAAGAAGTTGTTCACTTCATTCACCGTCATGAAATTGAAGGTGCAACTATGGACGAAATTATTACGAACTTAGAACAAGCTTTCGAAAAGAATTGCTAAAGAAGGGGGAGAGTAAATCTCCCTCTTTTCTTTATATAGAGGTGAAAAAATGATCGTAACAACAGCAGGAAGAACGAACAAAGAAATGACAGATTATGCAAATAAGGTAGCGGTAGAATTAAATAGTAATTTCGTTATACGTAATGACATACCGGTACATAAACTGCATGAACAGTATGAACAAGATGTGCTTGTCGTAGGGAAGAACCGATTAGCTATTTATCCAAAAGGAACGGAAGAATCGTTTTTCTTTCATCCGAACTCAGCGATGTTTCGTGTGAAAAGGTTAATGCGCGGAGAACACGATCCGTTTGTACAAGCAGCTAAATTAGAGAGTGGAATGACAGTGTTAGATTGTACGCTCGGTATGGCATCAGATAGTATTGTAGCTAGTTATATTGTTGGTGAAAGCGGAAAAGTAACAGGACTTGAAGGTAATGAATATATGGCTTATATTATGGAAAATGGTTTGAAAACATGGTCTTCATCCGTTTCTGAAATTGATGAAGCAATGCAACGAATTGATGTAAAGCAAACTGAGCATTACGCATTTTTAAAACAATGTGAAGATAATAGTTATGATGTCGTTTATCTTGATCCGATGTTTGAAGAAACTGTTATTGAATCAGATGGAATAAAAGGATTAAAACACTTCGCTTTGTATCATGATATTACTGATGAAACAATTGCGGAAGCGAAGCGTGTGGCGAGAAAGCGTGTCGTTCTGAAAGACCATTTCCGTAGTTCTAGATTTGAAAAACATAATTTTTACGTATACAAAAGAAAAAGTGCTAAGTTTCACTTTGGTGTAATTGACCCTTGTTAATTGTTTGAAAAGATGTATAATAAGCAATAATTAATTAAATATACTGTCTGTGATGAAGAGAGTAGTCTTTTTTAGAAGGAAAGCGAGCTAGGGATGGTGTGAGCCTAGTGCGGAAGAAAAAGATGAAGCGCACTTCGGAGATGCTTCTTGAACGAATAGTAGAGTAAGCCGAGGCCCCCTGTCCTCGTTATAAACGGGAAAGTGGTTCGTAATGAACAACAAGGGTGGTACCACGGGTTTAAACTCGTCTCTTTTTAGAGACGAGTTTTTTGTGTTTAAAAAATAAGGAGGTTATATCATGGATTATAAAACGCAGTTTGTGAAAAGTTTATCTAATATTTTTACGAATGAATTAACGCAAAATCAAATTTTAGATTTAATTGAAACACCGAAACAAGATGAATTCGGAGATGCAGCGTTTCCATGTTTTTCACTTGCGAAGCAATATAAAAAAGCACCAGCTTTAATCGCAAAGGAAGTTGCAGAGAAATTACATGATCCGTTTTTTACGAAAGTAGAGGCTGTTGGTCCTTACGTAAATGTATTTTTTAATCGTGAAACTGTAAGTGATGCAGTATTAAAAACGATTTTAGCGGAGAAAGAAGCGTACGGCCAAAATCATTTTGGATGTGAAAAGACTGTAGTTATCGATTATTCGTCTCCTAATATTGCGAAACCTTTTTCAATGGGGCATTTACGTTCTACAATGATTGGAAATTCACTGAAACATATCGCTGAAAAATGTGGTTATGAAGTTGTAGGGATTAATTATATTGGGGATTGGGGAACACAGTTTGGAAAGTTAATTACCGCCTATAAAAAATGGGGAGATGAAGAAGTAGTAAAAGAGGATCCAATACGTGAATTATTTAAACTATATGTTCAGTTTCATGTAGAAGTAAAAGAGAATGAAGAACTAGAAGAAGAAGGTCGTGCTTGGTTTAAAAAACTAGAAGAAGGTGATGAAGAAGCGGTAGAGCTTTGGAATTGGTTCCGTCACGATTCCCTTAAAGAATTCTCTCGCATTTATGAACTTCTCGGTGTAGAATTTACTAATTTTCAAGGAGAAGCTTTTTATAATAATTTAATGGAAGACTTTATTGGGATTTTAGAAGAACATGATTTACTTGAAGAGTCAGAAGGCGCGTTAGTCGTTAATTTAGAAGAAGAGGGAATGCCGCCTTGCTTAATTAGAAAATCAGATGGTGCAACAATTTATGCAACGCGTGACTTAACGGCAGCTGTATACCGTCAAAACACTTATGGATTTGATAAAGCGTTATATGTAGTTGGCCCAGAACAAAGTTTACATTTTAATCAATTTTTCACTGTATTAAAAAAACTTGGCTACACTTGGGTTGATGGCATGGAACATGTACCGTTTGGCTTCATTTTAAAAGACGGCAAGAAAATGTCGACACGTAAAGGAAGAGTTATTCTACTTGAAGAAGTACTTGAGGAAGCAATCGAACTTGCAAAGCAAAATATTGAAGAGAAAAATCCAAACTTAAAACAGAAAGAGGAAGTAGCCAAGCAAGTCGGTGTAGGGGCAGTCATCTTCCACGATTTAAAAAATGAACGTATGCACAATATCGAATTTTCATTAGAAAATATGCTGAAATTTGAAGGGGAAACAGGCCCGTACGTACAGTACACACATGCACGTGCTTGCTCTATTTTAAGAAAAGAAAGTGTAGAATTTGAAACATGTACGTTTGCATTAAAAGATGATCATAGCTGGAGCGTCGTAAAATTACTTAATAAATTCCCGCAAGTAATTGAAGTAGCCTTCAACAAAAATGAGCCATCGGTTATTTCGAAATACGTATTAGATGTAGCACAATCTTTTAATAAATATTATGGAAATGTGCGTATATTGGAAGAGAGCGAAGAGAAAGACTGTAGACTGGCATTAGTTTATGCTGTGACGGTTGTATTAAAAGAGGGGTTACGTTTACTTGGGGTGGAAGCTCCTGAGGAGATGTAACATAAAAAGGTGTATGTATCATTACAGATATGTATACCTTTTTTATTTTGTATAGGAACGGTGTAAGCAGCATTTTCACATTATCAAAACTATATTTTTGGGGGATTGTTTAAAGCGTAGGAATGTTTTTGTTAAATGGAGAATTGTAATAGGTGTATATAAAAGGAGGCGTTAAACTTGGAAGCATACGATTGGAACAGTAAACTAGCGTATTTAAAGAATACGAGAGATTTATATTACAATAACGATTATTTAACCTTTCTAGTGAATTCAGTTTGGAAGATTTCTGAGCCAGTACATATTGTTGATTATGGTTGTGGATATGGTTATTTAGGTTTAGTTTTGTTACCTTTATTTCCAGCTGGATCAAAGTATACAGGCATTGATAGTGGGAAAATATTAATAGCGGAAGCGAGAGAGTTGTTTCGTTCACTCCCATATGAATCAGAATTTATTGAGGGGGATGCTACAGAAATTGAATTGAACAATACATACGATATAGCAATCTGTCATGCTTTCTTATTACATATGAGTTCACCAAAAACGATGCTACAAAAAATGATACATTCAGTTAAAAAAGGCGGAAAAATAATCTGTTTTGAACCACATTGGATGTCAAATATGTCTTCCTACGTATTAGATGCAGAGAATCAATCGGAAATCATCCAGTTAGGTGTTTTGCAGAAATTATTTGAAAGTGACACGAAGAAAAACGGTAAAGATGGTAATATCGGCATGAAAATACCGATGTATTTAAGTGAACTAGGTTTGAAAAATATTGAGTGTAGAGTAAGCGATAAAGTGAACTTTTTAGATTCTAATATGTATTACAGTGATAAAAATGATTTGTATCATTCATTAAAAGAAGAGGGAATTGCGGGCGATCCGGGTGATAAACAGCAATTTATAGAACGTTTAATGGGTAGAGGATTAACATATGATGATGCGCTTGCTCAATATGAAGCTGAACTATGCTTTTTTAAAGCATTTCATTTACATTCCTCTTTAGTATATGCTCCAAATATGAAAATTACATTTGGTGAAATAGTAAGTTAAAGGGTAGCAATACGATGAAAAGTGTCGCTTAATGTCGATGAGTCGATATTCGACATATAATCGCTGATATATTTGAATTATCGCCGATATAATTCCATGTACTGATTCCAGATTCCAAAAGATAAGATCCACATGTTACGTTATTCTATATAATCGAACAAAATACAGAGAAAAACAATCATTTTTACTATATTTTGTTATAAATTTGAATAATATTAATTAAAACCATCTATTATAAGAGATTTTAGTTGAATACATACTATATGATGTGTAAAATCTAAGCAAGTAGCAGTATAAATATAAATTCGAGGTGAATAGATGCTAGATTTTAAGCAGTTAGATGCTTGTTTGAAAGACAAGAGATTTCTAGATGGATTACAGGAAATAAATAATGAAATTTCATATATAAAAGAAAAGAATACTTTATCTTATGTGAAAAATTGGCTTGCCAATATTCCATCACATAAGGAGTTTGATATATTAATACGTCTTACTGATGAAGGGCTTATGCACCAATACAGTTCATTCCTCATTCGCTACGCTTATAAAAAATTCCCAAATATGAGAACGCTCTCTTTATATTGTGATGAGTTAATTGATGAGCGGAAAATACTTGAAGTAGAACAGTTGTTAAAAGACGCTTTAGAAGAGAGCAATAAAGAAGAAATAGATGCTGATTTTTTAGCGAAAACATATTTTACTTTAGTAAGATGTCTTTTAGAAATGAAACGAAATGAAGAAGCGCTAATCTATATGCAAAAAGCAGAGGAGTACAGTGCACGTGCCGTATTTGATAAATGGGGCTACGTCTATATGCATACAGGTGAATGGGAGAAAGCAGAAGAACAATTTATAGCTGGCATGCAACATAAAGATTGTGAAGAGCTATCTACTTATTTATTATCACAGTTATATGCGAATAAAGGAGAACAAAAACGTGCATTACGACTAATTGATGATGCGATTGTAAAGTTCCCGCAAGTACCATATTTTCATTTTGAAAAGGTAAAATATTTATTAGATTTAGGGAAGTATGAGGAAATGTTAGCGGTAATAGATAACATAAATAATCAGCTTCCTTATCATGCGTATAAAGCTTACTTTGTACATTTACGTGCAGAAGCTCTTTACAAAATGAATAAGCTTGTAGATTTACAACAGTTATTAAAAGAAGAAAAAAGTTTAAAAGAGTCTTTATATCATAATTTAGAAAAAAATCCAGATGGAAAAAAGCTTCACTTACCGATAGTCCCAATTGTACAAAAGGATAATTATTGTGTTCCGACAAGTTTAGAAATGATGTTGCAATTATGGGGAGAAAAACGTACACAGGATGAAATAGCAGAGTTTATTTTTGATATGACAGGCTCGAAGTTTTCAGATACTGTTTCTTATTTAGAAGAATTAGGTTATGAATATCGTTATTTTAAAGGGAATGTGGAAAATTATAAGAGACTACTAGGCGAAGGAATTCCTGTTTTATTAAGTATAGATATTGAGCATGCTTCGCATGTGCAAGTGCTAGCTGGTTATGATGATTCGTTACAAGCTTTTTATGTTCAAGATCCTAACTTTATAGAACCAGTTATTGTGGAATATAGTAAGTTACAAGAAAAATATCGTTACACAGGTTGTTTAGCGATTACGTTTGTTCCGAAAGAAAAGAAGGAACAATTATCATTTTTAAAGGAAGAAGAACATCATTATTTTAAATCCATTTTTTCTCTAACGGATCATTTAGATGAACAAGATAAAGATGGGATTCATAACTTAGTACAATTTTTAAAAGAGACGAGTGATAATCCGAATACGTGGTTATATACGGTTAAGCATTTAGATGCTGAAGTAGATAAAGAATTTATTTTATATTGTATAGAAAAGTTAATGGAGAGATTTCCAAATTCGGACTTTATTAAATTACATGGTGCGCAGTGCTTTATTCGCCTTCAAGAATTAAAACAGGCTGGGCAAATGCTCGCGAGTGTTGAGAAGAAAAATAATCGTGCCTTATATCATTTAATAAACGGGAGATATGCTTTTGAACAGGAAAGTTATGTAGAAGCGATTTCAAGTTTTCGTTCCTCATTACAATTAGATGCAGATCAGCCAATTGCTTGGAGTTTCCTCGCTTTATCATATATGTATATCGACCAATCTGAAAAGGCGTTGCAGTTTTCTCAAGTTGCTTTAGAGCGTAGTCCAGAAAGGTTCACTTTAACGAACCACGGGTTAATATTAATTGATTTAGAAAGATATGAAGAAGCGTATGATATCTTTAACGATCTGTTAAGAGAGTATAAAAATGAGGCACATGTATGGTATGAGCGAGCGAGATGTGCACATCATTTAGGGAAATTACATTTAGCGATAAAAGGGCTTAAAATAGCGATTCAGCTGGATAGCAATGCACCTTATATTTATGCGAAACTCTCGGAAATATACGAATCTGATTTGAAGGATGAGGAAAGTACGAAAGAAATATTATTACAAGGTATTGAGAATTGTGACGATAAGGCACCTTTATACGTAAAATTAGGTGACTATCATTTTCAAAATGATAGTCTGGAAGAAGCGGAAGTATTGTATAAGCGTGCTTTAGAAGAAAATGATGAGGATGTTTATTCTCATTTCGGACTTACACAAGTTTATATGGCAAGAGAACAATACAAAGAAGCGAAAGAATATATTCTCGGTATTGAAAAACAAATTGAAAAGAGTCAAGATTTTCTAATGAATGCGGGAATGGTTTTATGGGATGCTGAACTTGAACTTGGTGGAAATGAAGAAGATTTTAAAGTAGCATTATCTAAATTAGAGAGTGGTATAAAGCAGAGCGAATATAATGTAGCAAGTGCGTTAGATGAATATGTGAATCGAATTAAAGGAACGGAATTTGTACAACGGGGTATAGCGTTTTTAAGAACGTTACAAAAAGAAAGAAATGAAGTAAGTGAGTACGGCTGTTATGCAGGTATTTTATATGAATCTATTGGACAGTACGGCCAAGCGATGAAAAGATATAATAAGGCGATAGAAAAAAAGGAAACGGCATTACCGTATTACCGAATTGGTGAAACACTTATGGCATTAGGACAATTGACGGAAGCAAAACAAGCGTATGAAACATGTTTAGAACTTGATGGGAATTTCGTCGGTGTACATTTACAGCTTGCGGAAATATATGAAAAAGAAGAAAATCGTTCTAAAGAACAAAGTCATATGGTTCAGGCGATGAAAGAAGAGCCATTGCATATTAATATGGAATATTTGGCACAGCTTTCAGTAGATATGAATCTTCAGGAAGAATTGCTGACTGAACTAGAACAATTAGCAGACGAAGTACCTGAAATATGGCGATTAGATGCAATTGCATATGTTTACGGAGCGATGAATGAAATAGATAAAGAACAAGCACAGATTGAAGAGGCACTACGATTAGATGGCGAGCATACAGAAGTTTTATATCATTATGCAAAAGTATTAGTGAAAAATAGAAATGCAAAAGCAATTGAAATTGCAATGAAGGTTATACAAAAAGATGTAAATAATGAACGTATATTTGATGTATATGTAAAAGCAATAGAACAACATAAGAAATGGTCTAACATACGAGATTTTCTTCATATATTAAAAGTAAAAAAGGCAGACAGAAGTGTGGCGTTTATGTATGCTGCATCTGCGGTTACAGAAAGATGGATTGAACGTCAACAAAATGAACAGCCGAAGAAATCCATAATTACGAGAGTTTTTTATCGTATGAAAAATCGTGCGAAAGAAATTTCAATCATTACTACAATCATTGATTTATATGAAATTTCGTTACAGCTGAATCCGAAAAATAGCATGGCAGCGCAGCAATTTACACTATTTTACGAGAATGTGGCGATGTATAAAGAGGCGATAGAGGTATTGCAAACATCGTTAGAAAATAAATGGGATTACGATGTAGCGAAGCAACTTGTAAATCTTTTCATAGAGTGTGAGGAAGAAGATATGTTACGGGATGCTTCGGAATTGACGAAGCAAATGGTTCGAGAGTTACCAGATGATTATGATACTCTTCTTCTGCAAGCACAAGTATTCTTTAAAGTAGGGGAAGAAAGAAAAGCAGAAAAGATTACCTTACAATTAACGGAGCAAACACCGTTTGTAAGCAGGGCGTTTCTTGCTTTAGGAGAAATGTATCAAAGTCAAGAAAGGTTTGAAGAGGCAATTCATGTTTTAGAAAATGCTTCTATACATCATCCAAATGAATCTATAATTCTTCTTTCTTTAGCAGCATCGTATCATGGTGCCGGACAAACGATAAAGGCAGAAGAAATAACAAATGAAGTATTAACAATTGATGCGAGTGATTTGTTAGCAAGATATGACCATGCTTGTTATTTAGCACAGCTGAATAGAATGGAAGAGGCGAAGGAAGAGCTTGAAATTGTACTTCGAGAGGATGAATCGGGATTCTTTGCTGAACGTATCGAGGATGATGAAAATTTAGCAGCATTGCGAGAATTTGAAAAGTAATTGTATAAGAATAGGGAAAAAGGATAAAAATATATTTTGAATTAGTTGACAATTTATTGCCCGATGGCATAAAATAGCTTTTAACAAAGTATACAAATCTGAAGACGAGAAAGAGTAAAATAGTGTACTGTTCCCCAGAGAGCCGGTATGTTGCTGAAAGCCGGTGTGCAGACGTTATTTGAAAATCATCTCCGAGGAGCCGAGGCTGAAAATGAGTAAGTCCGGACGGATGTCTACCGTTACAAAGAACACGTATGATAGTACGTTGCTAAGTGCTATTAGTGAAAAGCTAATAGAATTAGGGTGGTATCGCGGGTAAACCCGTCCCTACTTTATAGGGACGGGTTTTTTGTGTGCTTTAAAACATTCAAAGGAGTGATTGTAGATGAAAAAAGTAGATGTAAAAGAGTCAGCTGCAGGGAGAGAAACACGTATTCGTAAGCAATGGAACGAGCACAGTATTTTCGAGCAATCAATTCAGAATCGAGAAGGCGCACAGTCTTTCGTATTTTATGAAGGACCCCCAACGGCGAACGGACTACCGCATGTAGGTCATGCACTTGGACGAACAATTAAAGATGTAGTAGCAAGATACAAAACGATGGCTGGTTATAAAGTGTTAAGAAAAGCGGGATGGGATACACACGGTTTACCTGTAGAATTAGGTGTTGAGAAGCAACTCGGTATTTCAGGTAAACATGAAATCGAAGAGTATGGAATTGAGCCATTTATTCAGAAGTGTAAAGAGAGTGTATTCACATATGAGAAGCAGTGGCGTGAATTCACTGAAAGTATCGGTTATTGGGTGGATATGGATGATCCATATGTTACGTTAGAGAATCCGTATATCGAAAGTGTATGGCATATTTTAGGGACGATTCATGAAAAAGGACTATTGTATAAAGGGCATAGAGTTTCACCGTACTGCCCAAGTTGTCAAACTTCACTAAGTTCACATGAAGTTGCCCAAGGTTATAAAACAGTAAAAGATTTAAGTGCAACAGTTAAGTTTAAAGTAAAAGATGGTGAAAATGAATATTTCCTAGGTTGGACAACAACACCTTGGACACTTCCAGCAAATGTTGCACTCGCTGTACATCCAAATATGGAATACGTTAAAGCAAAACAAGAAGGTCATGTATACATTGTTGCGAAAGAACGTGTACAAGATGTATTAAAAGAAAACTATGAAGTATTATCTGTTCATAAAGGAGAAGAATTATTAAATACTTCTTATACAGCACCGTTTCCGATGAAAGAAGTTACAAATGGTTACCGCGTTATCGGAGCAGATTTTGTAACGGCAGATAGTGGTACAGGACTCGTTCATATCGCTCCAGCATACGGAGAGGACGATTATAGAGTTGTTCAAAGTCAGGGATTGTCATTCTTACATGTTGTAGATGAAAAAGGTGAGTATACAGAAGCAGTACCATTTTTGAAAGGTAAATTTGTAAAAGATTGTGACGTAGATATCGTTCGTTATTTAGCGAAGGAAGGCTTACTATATCATAAAGAAAAGTATGAACATAGCTATCCGCATTGCTGGCGCTGTGATTCACCACTACTTTATTATGCAGGAGAAAGTTGGTTAATCCGAACAACTGCAATTAAAGATACATTTTTACAAAATAACGATACGGTTACTTGGTATCCAGATCATATGAAACATGGGCGTTTTGGTAAGTTTTTAGAAAATATGGTGGACTGGAATATTAGCCGAAATAGATATTGGGGAACGCCATTAAACGTATGGGAATGTGAAAGTTGCGATCATCAATTCGCACCGAAAAGCATTGCTGATTTAAGAAAGCATAGTAAGAAAGAAACACCTGAAGATTTAGAATTGCATAAGCCGTATGTAGATGAAGTGCAAGTTAGCTGCGAAAAATGCGGAGGGACAATGAATCGTACACCAGAAGTAATTGATGTTTGGTTTGATAGTGGTTCGATGCCATTTGCACAATATCATTACCCATTTGAAAATAAAGAGTTATTTGAAGAACAGTTTCCAGCAGATGTAATTGCAGAAGGAATTGATCAAACACGCGGCTGGTTTTATAGTTTATTAGCTGTATCAGCACTATATACGGGAAAAGTACCGTATAAACGAGTGTTATCATTAGGGCATGTATTAGACGAGGAAGGACAGAAAATGTCTAAAAGTAAAGGGAATGCACTAGATCCAGTTGATTTAGTAGAGAAGTTTGGTGCAGATGCGCTAAGATGGGCTTTACTCGTTGACAGTGCTCCGTGGAATGCGAAGCGTTTTTCTGAAAGAACAGTATTAGAAGCAAAATCTAAATTTGTAGATACATTAGTCAATGTGTATAGCTTCTACGTTTTATATGCAAATTTAGATGAGTATAATCCGAACGAAACGTATGACGTAAAGCGGACGAAATTGGATGAATGGGTATTATCAAGATTGCATAGCACAACGAAAAAAGTGAGAACTGCACTTGATGATTATCAATTTACGAATGCAGCTCGTGAAATCGCGGCGCTTGTAGATGAAGTAAGTAATTGGTACGTAAGGCGATCACGTAATCGTTTCTGGGAATCTGGTATGAATGCTGAGAAAGCAGCTGCGTATGAGACACTTCATGAAGTGCTTGTAACAATTAGTAAATTAATTGCACCATTTACACCGTTTGTCGCTGAAGATATTCATTTGAATTTAACTGGAAGTAGCGTTCATTTAGAGGATTATCCAGTTGTAAATGAATTACTACTTCAGCCGAAATTAGAAGCGGAAATGGATGCAGTTTTACAAGTTGTTGAACTTGGAAGAAGTAACCGTAATCAGCATTCTTTAAAAGTAAAACAACCGTTAGCGGAACTTGTATTACTTGAGCATAATGAAAATGATATGGATTGGGAATCTTATCGTGATATCGTCATGGATGAGTTAAATGTAAAGGCGTTCCATGTTGAACTTGATGAAACGAAATACACATCCTATCAATTAAAGCTGAATTTTAAAACGGCTGGGCCGAAGTTCGGTAAAAATGTGAATGCAGTAAATGGCTGGCTAAAACAATTATCACAAGACGAGGTACAAAACTTTGTCTCTACAGAAAGAGCAGTTTACGAAGCTGCATCCGGAGAAGAAGTAGTTTTAACGACTGAAGATGTATTAGCAGAGAAAGTTGCAAAATCTGGATTCTCTAATACAACTAACGGACAATATACAGTAATGTTAGATACGAATGTAACGGAAGAATTGCTACAAGAAGGGGTAGCACGTGAATTCATTCGTGCCGTTCAAGAATATCGTAAGCAACTGAATTTACCAGTTAATTTACGAGTAGATGTAATTCTTGATACAGAGGAAGAACTGCAGCAAACGTTAACGAATCATAAACAGTTGTTAGAAGAAAACTTACTCGTTAAACAATTTACATTTGGTCACTTAACGAATGAAGATGATGAACTTTCTTTAGGTGAGACAAAAGTCCGCATTAAATTAAGTTCAGCTAATTAAAGGAAAGGAAGTTGGAATCATTCCAACTTCCTTTTTGTGTGCTGGAAATTTACCCCACTCTAATGAGCAGTAAGACCCCCACCTCAAAATTCAGCGAAAGCAAAGAATTCAGGTAGGGGATCAACTGCCCATAAAAGTCCGATTGGTTCAACTAATAATCAGTGGGGGATGAAGAAAACCCCCACTGATTAAAGTTGCACTTTATCCGGCTATTTTCCGCATAATCCATTCGATAGGACCTCTAGAAAATTTATTTCTCCATAATACGCTAAATAAAATACTTAATATGAAAAATGCAGTAGCAAATATGAAAACGAAAAGTAACGTTTGATGCTCCATTCGATTTAATAGAATCAATGCTCCAATGCCGATAAATACATGACTTACATAATGAGTTAATGTTAATTGTCCTGTTTGTATAATGGAAGTAACAAACCAATTATTTTCATGTTTTTCAGCGATATAGAGGCAAATGATTAATGTAGTAATAGCGGATCCTGTAGCAGATAAAATGTACAATACATTTGGTAAAATGGGTCCTGTATTAAACAAAAATGTAGCTGCATCTTTGCCGATGTATGGAATAAAGAAGTGTGTAAGTCCTTTTGATAAAAGTTCTGTCAGTATTGTAATTGTAACACCGAATAAGAGGAATCTTTCTTTAATTTTCTTATTATGAAGATCTAACCGACCAATTATCATACCGATTAAGAAGAACGAGAACCAAGGGAAAATAGGGTGATAGCCATTAAAGAATAAATTACGAAGAAAACCGTTTACTGTCCAGAAATCTACATAGTTTATAAAGGGAGTAGGACCTCCCCAACCTTCGAAAGTATTGAAAGTAAGCTGAAGATATTGTGCGATGATTAAAATAATGATAGAAAGTAAGAGTAATAAGTTTTTACGTACAGTAATGAGGAATGCAGCAAGGAAAAGATAAACACCGTAGTAGTGTAATATATCTCCAGTCCACTCCAGTATATATAGTAGTAATCCTAAAATAAATAAAAATAATGATCGTTTCCATATGATCTTTCGGCTATTAGAAACCGTTATTTGTTCATTGCTAGCAACAGCTGACCGAGTCATTAAAGTTATACCAATGCCTGCAAGTATGACAAACAAGGCAGAAGCTCTACCTTCAAAAAGTAACATAAAGTTTTTCAACAGTGGGGGACCATTGCCTTCCGCCCCTGTTATTACCATGAAATTAACAAGTAACATCCCGAACATCGCCCATGCTCTAGCAAAATCTAAGCCGATAATGCGCTTTTTTGTATTCACTTCAATCCCTTCTTTCAAAAATGCTATTTACAGCTTCAATCCAAATTTGTTTATAATCAATATTTACATCAATCATCATAAAATTCCCGATATTATCAAGCACTAATGCTAACATATGAGCTTTTGAAACTAGGTTTTTATTTTCAATTAATTGAAATTCAGTTGCTCTTGTAAGGAGTGATTCAAATCCTTGTAAATATTCTGTTTGCACAGTTAGTAATCGATCTTTGTACATATCGTTTCTTGAAGATAGTAATACATACTCTTGCAACACGCGATTAAAATAAGGATCGTTCCGCTGTTCATCAATTATTTTAAAGCCAATTGCAATACACTTTTCAATAAAATTTGTTCTCGTAAACTTTTCTGTATGAAAATAAGAAGAGAACTGCATAGCTTTACATAATTCAGTAAACATACATTCAATTAAGGCATCTTTAGACTTAAAGTAGTAATATATAGATGGTTTTGCGATACCAACTTCCTCAGCAATCATCGTATAAGTTGTTTTAGCAATGCCGTACTTAGCAAAAAGACGATAACTTGCTTCCATTATTGAAGAGAGTGTTTCTTCACTTTTACTCATAATCGATCCTCCTAAAAGAGATTATTTAAATCGTATCACTCATAAGGGATTTTTTCAACCTATCGTTAGGTAAAAATTAGTCTGTTTTTTTACACTGTAATATGAAAAGTTTTAGGGAGAAGGGATTGATTTAGAAATTTATTTCTACAGTATTGTTTTCACTTTACACATAAATATTGAGAAACTTTCACTCACCCTAAATGGAAAGGTAATAGAATTATTCATAGAGAATTACTCGTAGATTCAATTTTTATCCCACTTTAATGGGCAGTAAGACCCCCCACCTCAAAATTCAGCGAAAGCAAAGAATTCAGGTAGGGGATCAACTGCCCATAAAAGTCCGATTGGTTCAACTAATAATCAGTGGGGAATGATTGCCTAGTGGTAATGGGATAAGGTTGAGCTACTTTATTAGGGGGAGTGGTTCTATGTTTAATAAAAAAATGGTGGCAATGGCGATGACTGTGCCATTAGTAATGGGGACGATTTCTACGGTTTCGGCATTGGAAAAACAACAGCAAGTAAAGCTAGAAGCTTATTCACCGCAGAAGAAAGCAACTGAATATTTAAAAGAAAATGCTGCGCAGTATGGGTTGAAAACAGACCTTTCAGACTTGCAATATATTTCTACAACAGAAACGTCGGTAGCTTCATATGTTAGGTTCCAACAAGTTGTGAATGGTGCACCTGTATTTTCGAAACAGATTACAGTTACTCTTAACGGAGAGGGAAAGGGAGTACTTGCTGTTTCTGATTATCAATCTGTCAAAGGTGTGAAGGAAGTAACGACAAAAATTAGTGAAAAAGATGCAATACAAAAATCAATGGCGTATGTTGGAGAAGTAAGTGAACAAAACTTATGGGCTCCTACAGAGAAAGAATTCGGATATATTGTAGAAGAGGGAATTGCTCGTCCGGTATACAAAGTTGTAGTCCATTCTAATAGTCCGTTTGGTGCATGGGAAACATTTGTTGATGCAGAAAATGGAAAGTTAATTAAAAAGGTTGATATAAACCGTAAAGCAGAAGGATCAGGAAAAGTATTTTTACCTAACCCAGTCGTATCTAGCGGTAGTAAAGTAGGTTTAAAAGATAATAACGATGCAGATTCAACAGCGTTAACGAATCAATTAAAGACTGTTACGTTAAAAGGTTTAGATGGGACAGGATTTTTAATTGGAGAGTATGTAACGATTTCTTCAAAAGCAAAAACGAAATCTACAAACTTACAATTTAACTATACACGCGCAAATGATAGCTTTGAAGATGTGATGTCGTATTATCATATCGATACTTTGCAACGTTACATTCAAAGTCTAGGTTTCAAAAATATTAATAATCGCTCTATTAAGGTGAATGTGAATGGAACGACGGCGGACAACTCATTTTATTCTCCGACAACGAAAGCTTTAACCTTTGGTACTGGCGGAGTAGATGATGCAGAAGATGCGGGTATTATCGCACATGAATATGGACATTCGATTCAAGATAACCAAGTTCCTGGCTTCGGTAGTTCTGCAGAAGGCGGAGCGATGGGAGAAGGATTTGGTGACTTCTTAGGTGCTACGTATGAAGATGCTGTATCGACAACAGGTTACGGGAAAGCATGTGTTGGAGAATGGGATGCAACAGCTTATTCAAGCTCAGATCCGACATGCCTACGCCGATTAGATAATAATAAAGTGTATCCGAAAGATATTACAAATGAGGTACATGATGATGGGGAAATTTGGGCACAAGGTCAATACGAAATGGCACAAGCATTTGGTCGTGATGTTGCAACGAAAATTATTTTACAATCGCACTGGTCGTTAACACCAAATTCTAAATTCAATGATGGAGCAAAAGCAATTAAGCAAGCGGATGCTCTTTTATATGGCGGACAACATGCCGCTGATATCGATCGTATTTGGGCAGCGAGAGGAATTAGTACGAATTAATATAAAAAGTCGTGGCATATATAAGCCACGACTTTTTAATTTGCTTTAGAACTGGTACTAGTAAAGTAAGCTATATGAATGATAATGTGAATTTATTCGCATTCCATTTATCCCGCTTTAACGGGCAGTAAGACCCCCACCTCAAAATTCAGCGGAAGCAAAGAAGTTAGGTGGGGGATCAACTGTCCGTAAAAGTCCGATTGGTTCAACTAATAATCAGTGGGGGATGAACAAAACCCCCACTGATTAAAGTTTCACTTTATTTTTTTTCATCTTTAAAAACAAAATGCTCTTTAAATTTTCTAGACTCCACTTTTTGACCATTCCTCATGGAGCGGAAAGGGTGTTCTTGCCATGTAATGATTACATCAACTTCATCTGCTTTTGTAGCAAGTGGAAAATTAGCATGTTCAAATCCGGTTTTTCCACTTGCTAAACGACTTTCCTTTAGGGAGAAGAGTTCATATTTCGTTTTTGTTTTTGGCTCGTTGCGGAATACTTCGACTTGTACGTTATATACTTCACTGTTTCCAACATTTTTTACTGAAAATTGATATGTTTGAAATTCATCTTTTTTAGCTTGAAGTTTTTTTTTGTTTACTTTTTTCGGTTCATCAATATTCACTTGCCATTGATCAGAGTTTTGAGAGATAGGTAAAGATTTTGGTGAATAGGCGTACGTTTCATTCACTACAATTAGGCATAACAAAAGAAGAAAGAAACTAATCGCTTTTTTCATATTAACACCTCACTATAAAATTTTTATTAATATGCGTAAATCAAACGGTAAATATGTAATTAAATGGAAAACAGGTGATACTATGATTCAAATGAATTTGAAAAAACTTGAAGAGGTAGTAAATGGAGAAGGATTACAAGAATCGTTTCATCTTATAGGGATGCATGGTGTCTGCATAGATTCCAAAAATATGAAAGAAGGAAATGTATTCGTTCCAATCATTAGGGTGAAAGATGGGCATGAGTATGTGAAAGAGGCAATGGATAATGGAGCTGTCGCTTCCTTATGGAAAAAGTCTTACGGTATTCCGCCAAAAGGGATTCCAATTATATTTGTAGATGACACTTTGTTTGCTTTGCAACAATTGGCACAGCATTATAGAAGAGAGATAAATATAAAAGTAATCGGAATTACAGGTAGTAATGGCAAGACTACGGTAAAAGATATAATAGGAAGCATTTTAAGTTCAACTTATAGAGTGCATAAAACAATAGGTAATTTTAATAGTCAAATCGGTTTGCCGTTAACAATTTTAGAGATGAAACGAGATACAGAGTTTTTAATACTTGAAATGGGAATGAGTGAAAAAGGACAAATTCGAAATTTATCACGAATAGCACAGCCAGATGTAGCGATCATTACAATGATTGGACAGTCACACTTAGAAACGCTTGGGTCACGGGAAGAGATTGCGAAGGCTAAATTTGAAATTGTAGATGGATTAAATGACGATGGACTGTTTCTGTATAATGGTGATGAGCCATTACTTTCTCGAAATAATAATATGTTCGGTATAGAATGTAAATCGTTTGGTGAAAAAGACACAAATGATTTGTATCCCAATAATGTACAATTAGATGAATATGGTGTTCACTTTAAATTAAATGATTCAACAAAAGTGAAGTATGATGTTCCTTTACATGGAAAGCATAATATTTTAAATGCGATCGTTGGAATTGCTGTAGGGCAATTTTACAATGTCCCTATAGAAAAGATACAAGAAGCATTGCAGCAAATAAATATTACACAAATGCGCTTTCAGTTTCTAACTGCTAAAACAGGTTTTACGATTATTAACGATGCCTGGAATGCCAGCCCCTCTTCCATGAAGGCTGCAATTGAAACGTTACAGAAATTAAATGCCTATGAGAAAAAAATAATCGTAATTGGGGATATGTTGGAGTTAGGGAAGAAAGCTGAAACATATCATAGAGAAATTGGTAAAATGTTAAATGAAGAGAGCATCCAATATGTATTTACGTATGGAGCGTTATCTGAAATCGTAGCGGAAGAAGCAAGAAAGAACTATCATACAGGAAAAGTACAGTCATTTGATAATAAAGCCGAGCTAGCAGAGGAAATATTGAAAGTTATAACGAAAAAGGATGTTGTTTTATTGAAAGGTTCACGTGGAATGGCTTTAGAGGAGATTGTACAAAACTGGATGTGAAAAATTTAAATATATGTAAAAATTACTTGCAATTTATAAACTAAAGAGATAGAATACTCTGTAAATATAAAAAGTGATGATCAGGAAAAGTACATGATGCAAAGGTCTACAGAGAGCAATCGGTTGCTGAGAAGATTGTGATACCGCATGATGGAAAGACACCTGTGAGTGTTGCTTTGAACGTGATAATTAGTAAAAGCAAACGGTACCTACCGTTATCAGGACTAAGATGGTCATTTTGACAATTTGGGTGGTACCGCGGAAAAATCCGTCCCTATTTATAGGGGCGGATTTTTGTATTCTTTGAAAGGAGGTGAGTGACCGTGGATGATGACGATGACAACAACAATAACGTAAATAAATATAAAATTACTGGAGGGAAATGTAATGGATCCAATAATGAAGCGTTCACTCACAAAAGAATGTACGGAGCAAAGCGGAGAGGTTGTATTACTTCAAGGATGGGTAAAAAAGATTCGTCATCTAGGTAATGTTAGTTTTTTATTAATAAGGGATCGATCGGGAGTTATTCAATGTGTATTAGAAAATGAGTTAGCTGGATATAAAGTGGATGTGGAAAGTGTCGTTCAAGTTATAGGTCAAATAGTAGAGACTTCGAAAACAGAATTAGGAGTTGAAGTGCTGGCTCACGAAGTGAAAATATTAAATGGTGCAGAACAACTTCCATTTGAAATAAATAAAAAAAAGTTACAAGTTGGCTTAGATCAACTACTTAATGAGAGAGTATTATCATTAAGACATGAGCGAACCGCGGCGATTTTTAAAGTGAAATCTACACTCGTTCAAAGTTTTAGTGAATTTCTTATAGAGAACGATTTCACACGTATATTTACTCCGAAAATTGTCTCACAAGGAGCAGAAGGAGGAGCGAATGTTTTTAAGCTTCCATACTTCCAAAAAGAAGCTTATTTAGCACAATCACCACAATTCTATAAGCAAATGATGGTAGCGGGAGGATTAGAACGCGTCTTTGAAATTGCACCTGTATACAGAGCAGAACATCACAATTCTTCCCGCCATTTAAATGAATATATATCATTAGACGTAGAGCTTGGATTTATAAATGATTTTCATGAAGTGATGCAAATAGAAACGGATGTTTTACGATATATGTTTCAACAAGTAGCAAAAAACTGTGAAAAAGAACTACAACTATTACAAATAGAAGTACCTGTCATTACAGAAATACCGAAAATCACATTGTTAGAAGCACAAGAAATCTTAAAAAGTAAGTATCGTAAAGAATCTCCTGTAGGGGATTTAGATACAGAAGGTGAGAAGTTACTAGGGAAATATGTGAAGGAAACATATAAGAGTGAATTTGTTTTCATTACACATTATCCGAAAGAAGCGAGACCGATGTATACGATGCCGAATAACGAGAATCCAGCTATTACTGATTCGTTTGACTTACTATATAAAGGATTAGAAATAACATCAGGAGCACAGCGAATTCATAATTATGAAATGTTACTTGCTTCTTTAAAAGAAAAAGGATTACATCCCGATAAATTTCAATCGTATTTAAATACATTTCGATACGGTTGTCCCCCGCACGGTGGTTTTGGAATTGGCTTAGAGAGAATTGTATATAAACTTTTAGAATTATCGAATGTGAGAGAAGCGAGTGCTTTTCCGAGAGATTGTACGCGTCTTATACCATAACATTAGCACCCTTCTATAGTATAGAAGGGTGCTTTGCATTTCAATAAAAGTGAAAGAGAATAATAATATTTTTTGTGTGAAAATATGTAAATTATATTAAGAACATTTTATAATGAATTGAGAAAAAGAAAATTCATAAGTTATAATGAAATATGAATATAAAAAAAGTTCATATAATAATGTATGGAAGGGTATGAAACATGTTATATCAAACTCAAGCAACACAACAAACACCAGCTTATATAATTTATCTTCTAGATGTAAGCGCATCAATGAACCAAATGATGGATGCAGGGGGAGAAGAAAAAAGAAGAATTGATATTGTAACGGATGCTCTTTCTTTAGCGATTCGCCAAATGGTATTTCGTTCAACAAAAGGTAGTCGCTTGCTTCCAAGATATAAGTTATCTATTTTAGCCTATAGTGATCATGTTTTTGATCTATTGGGTGGTGTGAAAACAATAGACGAGGTAGCAAGACTTCGCCCACTAGAAAAAATCCAAACGCATCGTTTAACCGATACAGCAAAAGCCTTCTCTGTAGTGGAGAAGTTATTGCAAAAGGAATTACCAAATTTACAAGACGGGCCAGCTCCTGTTGTTTGTCATATGACAGATGGTGCTTCTACTGGTGAAGATCCAGAATTAATTGTGCGAAGAATTATGAATATGTCTGTACCTGATGGAAATGTACTAATTGAAAATATTTTTATTTCAGATGAAATTATGCAAGAACAAATTACGAATATAAAGAAGTGGAAAGGCATTATGCCAAATACAGAGATTACAGATGAATATGGTGCAAAGTTGCAAAGGCTTTCATCACCTATCCCTGAAAGCTATCGAGAGATGATGACGGAACATGGGTTTCATATTGCAGATGGTGCTGTGATGATGTTTCCTGGGACAAATGCGGACTTAGTCTCACTTGGATTTCAAATGTCTGCTGCAACGCCGGTTCGATAGGAGGGGGACGTATGGTGAAATATATCCTATCGCAAAAGAAAGAAACGGTATTGCAAGAAAAGAAAACTAAACATTTTACTTATCGATATAGTTATGTAAGAGCAAAAGAGACGCAGGATTTAAATGAGAGTGGACAGGACTTCCTAGCATTTCAAGATAATGGAACTAGTTTCATATTTGCGTTATGTGATGGTGTAGGTCTGTCTTTTCATGGTGAAATTGCTGCAAAATTTCTTGGTATGAAGTTATTAAACTTGTTTGAGACGTATCAAGAAATTGGACGGGATATTGCTGCATTATTAAATGATCAGTTGAAAAATTGGATAGAAGAAGCTTCAGAGGAAGTGAGTGCATTTCGATTGCCAGAACAAACACCGTGGTTACTTCGCGATGTCTTGGAGGAAAAGCGAAAACAAGGTAGTGAAGCGATGTTTATTGGCGGGAAAATAGAACTTATTCCAAATCAAGATAAAGTACAAATAACGATAGTTACACATGGCGATTCATTTGTACAATTGTTTCAAGATAAAGATAATTGTTCGAATGTAATGAAGTTTGAGAGAAATATAGAGAAAAGATGGTCTACACAGCGAGGCATTATTGGCGGGGAATTGGCGGTTTTTTCAAAGACATTATCTAGACCAGAAGCGAATCGGATAGTTATTTACTCAGACGGACTTGCACCACTTAAGCAGTATAATTTTGAGGAAGTGTTAAAAGAAATCGAGAGGGCACAGAACTCTCCGACAAGTGATGATATTTCATTTTTAGATGTTTCTTGGTAACAAACACGATGGAAAAAAGGTGAATTAACGTGGAAGAGATTATTGTGACGTACATAAAACAATCAAATGAAGAAATTGATATTGCAATTCCAAATGACGTAAAAGCGGTACAAATTATTGAAGCAATTTTACATCATGAAAAAATAGATGAAGCATTGAGCGGTATCTATGAAATTAGAGTGGCAAAAGATAAAGAAGAATGGCATTCTATTCGAAATGATGAAACTTTGCGCGATAATGATGTGTGGGATGGACAATATGTAATGCTATATAAAAAAGGATCGATTATCCCTTCTTTTGAAATGCTACCGGCAGAAGAAGTTTATAATGAACCTGTTAAACAAGATATATCTACTAGTGAAGAAGATTATGTATGGAAAATCATTGAGTAATAGTTTTTGAATGGGGAAGGAGAAATGTTTTGTGCAAAAATCACCGTATTTTCAACGCTCTCCGCGTGTGAAAGTAGATATACCAACAGGGGATGTTATTATTCATGATCCGCCGAATATACCGGAGGAGCCGAAGTTTTCAATTGAAACAATGTTACTGCCAGCAATGATGACGGTTTTAACATTGGTATTATATTTTGTAATGATGAAATTTATGAAGATGAATTCAAGTTATATGCCATTAATGATGGTTTCAAGTATTCCAATGTTGGGATCATATGTAATTACAACAATGGGGCATTTCCGTAAAAAGAAAGAACATCGTCAAATGGTTGAACAATTACAAACAAGATACTTAGAGCAAATTCAAAAGCATCGAGTGGAATTAGATACGTTAAAGGTTGAACAAGCAAAATATTTAATTACACAAAATCCAAGCCCATTAAAAAGTGTACAAAGAATTGAAAATCGGGAAAGTAATTTATGGGAGCGTACACCTGAAAGTCCAGACTTTTTAGATATTCGTATTGGTACAGGAGAAAGACCATTCCTTGTAGAATTGAAGGTACCTGAGCAGAAAGGTTATGAAGAAAATCCATTAGTTACAGAAGCGCAAAATGTGAAAAGGGATTTCAATACGATACCAAATGGACACATTTCAATTTCTTTGAAAAAAAACGACGTAATTGGTGTAGTCGGAAATAAAGAAGATAGACTAAACTTTATTCGAATTGTAACGACACAAATTATGACGCATCATGCACCGAATGAAGTGAAAATAGCAGCCTTTTATCATGAGAAAGAGAAAAAACAATGGGATTGGATGAGGTGGCTTCCTCATGTATGGGATGAACAGAGAAGTATGCGTTTTTTATCTGAAAATCAACAAGATGCACAGAAACTAGCTGAAGTACTATTTACCCCACTTAATATGCGTAGAATCTATAATTCTTCTGCGCAAGCGGATGCAAAAGTTCCTTTAATTCCAATGTACGTCTTTTTCTTATCAGCGAGAGAATTTTTAGAGGATGACCCTTTAATTCCAATGTTACTTAGAGAAGGTGAAAGTGTAGGAGCTTCTACATTTATTTTTGCGGAACAAAAGGAACGCTTACCGATGGAATGTGATCTTGTAATAAGCTTAAATGGAGAAAATGGTGAGTTAGTAGAAACGTTTTCAAGTTCAGCTGAAAATAGTGGGACAACGCGTGCTAGTTTTAAAGTAGATCGACTTTCATTCGAGCGATGTGAACTAGGAGCGCGAAGCATTGCTCCAATTCGAATGAAAAGTTCTACAGCAGCCAACATTCCGAAAGTATTAACATTTTTAGACTTGTTTCAAGCTAAAAACATGGAAGAGTTACAAGTGCTAGATAGATGGAAAGAAAATCGATATCCGACTTCATTACCGGTTCCAATTGGTGTGAGAGAAGGAAGTAAACCTGTTTTTCTAAATATTCACGATAAAATAGAGAAAAAAGGGCATGGTCCACACGGTCTAATGGCTGGTACAACAGGATCAGGAAAAAGTGAAGTGATTCAGTCTATAATAGCAGCGTTAGCAGCAACCTATCACCCTCATGAGATGGCATTTATGCTTATCGATTATAAAGGTGGTGGAATGTCAAACACATTTACTGGATTACCACATATTATTGCATCTATTACGAACTTAGAGGATCCAAACTTAATTGAGCGTGCCAGAATATCATTAAAGGCAGAATTAGAGCGGAGACAAAAATTATTCATTCAGGCTGGAAATGTCCAGCATCTAGATGAATATTATGAAACAAGCTGGCGTGAAAAAGAACCTTTACCACATTTATTTATTGTTATTGATGAGTTTGCTCAAATGAAAAAGGAACAACCTGAATTTATGGACGAGCTAATTAGTGTCGCTGCCATAGGAAGAACTTTAGGGGTTCACTTATTATTAGCAACTCAAAAACCTTCAGGGGTTGTAAATGACAAGATTTGGAGTAACTCGCGTTTTCGAATTTGTTTACGTGTACAAGATGACGCGGATAGTCGTGAAATGTTAAAGATTCCAGATGCATCTAAAATCAATGTACCAGGACGAGGGTATCTCCAAGTTGGTAGCAATGAAGTATTGGAATTATTCCAATCTGCATGGAGCGGAGCACCTTATAATCCGGATGAAGAGAAAGTTCTTGATATTGTTGACTTTACAGAAGTTAAGCTTTCCGGTGAAAGAATAAAAGTGAAAAAGCGTCCAAAACCAATGACAAATAGTCCAAAGCAATTACAGGCTTTTATTCAATATGTACAGAGCGTATCAGAAAAACAAAATATTAAAGCATTACCAGGACCATGGCTGGATCCATTACCAGAAAAATTATTGTTAAAAGAATTTTATGCTATGGAAAATTGGACAATTGCTGATTGGAATAAACCGAAAGAATATTTACAAGTAACAGTAGGATTAATTGATGATGTTGCAAATCAAGCACAATTTCCTCTGAAGTTAGATTTACAAGAAGGGCATTTAAATATTTATGGTATGCCAGGTACAGGGAAAACGACGATGTTGCAAACAATTATTATGTCCTTAGCTGTATCTCACACACCAGAAGAAGTGAATTTCTATGTTATTGATTTTGGCCGTATGTTCTTAGATTTTAGAGATTTACCTCATATAGGCGGAGTTGTACAAGAGGATGAAAATGAAAAAATGAAACGTCTATTCGGATTTTTAAAGAAAGAAATCACGCATAGAAAAGAGAGTTTTTCTAATATCGGTGCAAAGTCATTCTCTATGTATAATCGAATGGTTGGAAAGAAAATTCCTGCTATCGTTGTAATGGTAGATGGTTATATAAGATTTAAAAATGAATTTGAAAAAGAGAATGAAGTATTAGAAATGTTATTACGCGAATCAAGCACATATGGCGTGTACTTCTATTTCTCACTTAATCAAACAATTGATATGTTTGATCGTGTTCGTAATAATATACCGATGGCAATTACATTTGAATTGCAAGATAGAGCTGAATATCCTAGTTTAGTTGGTAGACCGAATTTCCCGTTAATTGAAGTTCCTACTGGCCGTGGGTTAATGAAAGGACAACCACCTGAATTGTTCCAAGCAGCACTGCCTTTTATAGGTGAAAGTGAACTTGAGTACTCTCAACAATTAAAAACGATTATCCAAAAAATGAGCAGTGAATGGGATGGTGAAAAAGCAAAAGAGATTCCAATGGTCCCTAAAGAAATATTTGTAGAGCATATGGTTGGAAAATTAGAACCAGCTCAAATTTCAGCAGGTATAGAGACAGAGGACATTCGTTTACAAAGTTTTTCTTTAGATGAAATGAGTCATATATTTGTTGGGGGAAGAATAGAAGGTGGAAAAACGTCGTTATTACAAACGCTTCTGTTCACTACTACATACCAATACTCTCCAGAAAAGGTTGAGCTATACTTAGTAGACCTTGGTGAAAGACCTACAGGCATATTAGCACTTGGAGATTTACCACATGTGGAGAAGAAAGTTACAGATGCTATGCAATTAAAACAAATGTTAGATGAATTGTTAGAGCTAATAAATAATAGAGAAGCAGTAATACCTTCTATAGATCCAAACGTAACAGTGGAGTTTCCATATAAGAAAATAATCGTTGCGATTGATGATATTGATCAAATGTTAACTATACTAGCTAGCGACTATGAGGCGAAAAATAAAATGGAACTAATAGTTCAAAACTGTAAAAATAAAGGGGTTCATTTTTTAACGGCTGCTACAACATCTAGTGTAAATAGCTTTTCACATGAAAAATGGTTTGCGGAAATTAGGAAGAGAAGTATTAGTTATTTATTAGGAACGACCCATAATAACGATGTGTATTTCTTTAATATGAAACTTCCACATGCTGAAATCGATCAAGAATTATTAAGTGGGGATGGATATTGCGTACGTAGAAAGCCAATCAAAATCAAATGTGCATATACACCATTACATTTACTTCGCACGATGACAGATAAAATTATTGTGAAATGGTCTGAAAATAGAGTTAAATAATATTAAAATAGGGTTAAATTACAAGAAAATAGAATTTTTTTGTAATTTAACCCTTTTAAAATTGTATGAATATAGTTTATAATCTAATTGTTGTATCATTTATGATTTGAAAGGGGAAATTAATACAATGACAGAAATTAAAATTAGACCAGAAGACCTTGAAAGAATTTCTAATAACTTTAATAACGCAGCTGCGGAAGCACAAAGTCAAGTTAATAGACTTGAAGGTGATATTAAAAGCTTAGATGGTCAATGGGCTGGGTCAACACAAGCGAAATTCAGAGGGGAATTTGAAAATTCTAAACAAAAAATGCAACAATACATTCCAATTTTAGAAGGAATTTCGAGAGACCTAAAACGTATTGCTGAGAAATTCCGTAGTACAGATAACACATACTAAGAATAGAACAATTGCAAAAGACCAGGAGCTATTGTTCCTGGTCTTTTTTGGGAAAATTGTTATACGAGAGTAAGGGGATAAAATGGGATTCCGACCAGAAGTAGGAGAAAAAATTAGTCTTAATAAAGATGTTTATCGTTTTGAGAAACACCCAGCTGTAATTGGTATTGAAATGCCCTATGGTCAAGAGGGAAGGCAAGGAACAGTTTATCAATTACAACAGGAAAATGGTGTGGAACGAATTGCATTAAAAGTTTTTAAGGAACGCTATCGTGAGGAAAAACATCAACTAGCATTTCTGAAACCACTTTCTTCCTTAGCGGGTCTTAAAGTATGTTCACGTTATATCGTTACTAAAGAAGAACATACATCTGCTATCGAAAAATCAGAAGATCTTGCTAATAGTATTGTAATGCCTTGGATTGAAGGTCCAACTTGGGCGGATATTTTACAAGAACAACGAATGTTATCAAAAGAACAATGTTTCTTTATTGCAGAAGCATTTCTTACAACACTTAAAATGATGGAAGAAAATGAAGTTGCTCATAATGATTTATCGTCTAGCAACGTACTCATACCTTTCTTAAGTGAAAGTCCAATTGAAGGCCAACACTATATCGAACTTGTTGACGTTGAGCAAATGTATGGTCCAAAAACGAAAAGACCTTTGTTATTGCCAGCAGGTTCAGCGGGCTACGCACCAATGTATTTAAAAAGTGGAGTATGGCAAAAAGAAGCCGATCGATTTGCAGGCGCCATTTTATTAGGAGAAATATTAAGTTGGTGTAGTGAAGAAGTTCGAAATAAAAAGTGGACGGATGCAAGTTACTTTAAAACGGAAGAAATGCAGACAGAATGTGAAAGATATACGTTACTTCAGCAAGTATTACATAATCAATGGAATGGAGAAATTGCAAAATTATTTAAGCAGGCATGGAGTAGTAACTCTTTCGCAGAATGCCCAAGCTTTGCACAGTGGTACGATGTATTCAATAGCGCGAGAGAAAGAATAAAAATTGATGCGGAAAGGCAGTCAGCAGAAGAACACTCTCTTTTTGTATCAAAATGTTTGGAAATTGCAAGATTATTAGAAGAGAGAGGATTTAAACAAGCGGCATTATATGAGTATAAAATAATTTTCAATTCACTCAATCCATCAACAGCTCTACAAAAAGAACTCGCATATATCATTCAAACTATGGAGAGTCAAGAGCCTGAAATAAATAATAAAATGGTACTACAACATTATTTGGAATTAGCTACTGAATTGGAACGAGAAAACAATGCAGTATTTGCTTGTTTCGTCTATTCACGAATCGTACAATTTCCAAACATTGATCAGGCGTTAAAACAGGAAATTGAAAGCATTATTGAAGAGATAAAAGAAGAGCAAGGAACACAGTCGCAGCAAGAAGTAGCAGCTACAATTACAGTTCCAACTAGTATTCTACAGAGCCGGAAACAAACGAAAAAACAAGTGGAATATGATATAGATGATGAAATTTTAAATGCAAAAGCATCAAATCAACCACTTACAGTAGCGCATGAACAAAGTGAACCGTCGGCTTTTTCTACATGGTGGAAAAAGAATAAAAAGCGAATTTTGATTATTGGCTCAACCGTAGTAGTTGTAATAGGTGGTTCAACGTTATTTTATTTCTACACAACAAACGCTAAATATCAAAAGTTTATGGAACAAGCAAGACAAGCTTATGATGATAAAAAATATACAAAAGCAGAAGAAGCTGTTGGGTATGCAATTGCTGTGAAGGGTAAAGACGAGGCTTATCTCCAATTAGCAACGATTTACGTTGCTGAAGGAAAAAATAAAATTGCAATCGATTATATTACAAAACTAATAAAAGATAGAGAAATAGATAAAGAAAATAATGAAGCTGCTTATCTATTAGCTTCAGCAAATTTCCGCATTGGAAAATATCAAGAAGCAGTGCAAAATTTTGAACAAGCGTTAGCGAATAATGCAAAAGGAATTGAACCATACAAAAAAGATGCGATGCGGGATTTAGCTGTAAGTCATATGAAAATGAAAGAATTTGAAAAGGCAGAAGATGTTATTGTCAAAATGAGTACGAAAACAAATGAAGATAAGGCAATTGTTTCGTATTTAAAAGGTCAATTATCAACGGCAACTGTACAGTTAGACAAAGCAGAATCTTTCTTTAAAGAAGCTATTATGCAAGATTCAAAGAATCCGATATATACAATTGAACTTTCAAATTTATATGTGCTTTGGAATAAAACAAACTTAATTGATAGCGCGAAGAAAGAAATGAATTATCAACAAGCATCTCACATTTTACAAGTAGCGATTCAAAAAGATATGAAAAATATTGAGTTGTTAAATCAACTAGGAATTGTGTATTACGAAGCGGGCCAATTTTATGAAACACGAGATGGTGCAAAGAGTACTGCTGCATATCAGCAAGCGTTAGAAGCTTACAATAGAGTTGTCAGTAGCGGAACACGCGACATAAATACGCTTGTAAATATTGGGATTTTATACGATAAAGTGGGACAAGGTAATGAAGCAGAGAAACTTTTCACAGAAGCATACTCACAAAACGATGAGAATCCACATGTGAATTTTGCATTCGGGATGTTTAAAATTAAACAGAAAAAATATGAGGAAGCAAGTCGCTTCTTAAGAAAAACAGTGCAAGCAAATGAAAATGAATCTGAAGTAAAAGCCGCGCAAGAAAAACTAACAGAAATGAAAACAAACGGTTGGATTCAATAAAGATAGGAAAAGGGGAAAAGGACATGGAGGAAAACAATAATAACTTAGGGAAAAAAGTCGCTATATCAGTAATGTCAGTCGCTTTACTGGGAACGTCAGGTTATCTTGTGTATGACAAAGGCTTTAAGACAGCAGGAAAAGAACCAGTAAAACTAGCAAGTAATACAGAAGAGAAAAAAGATGATCGTATTACAGGGGGCAATTTACAGTCTATGTTCCCAAATTTAGTTGCTGATCCTGCAAAAAAAGATGAAAAACCAGGTGAAAAACCAACTATTAATTTAGCAGATTTAATTGGAAATAATAAATCACCAATTACGCCAGTAACGTATAAACCAGATGAAGTATCGGTGGAAAAGAAAGATCCACAAATCAAATTATCAGATGCACCAACTCCACAAAAACTAGATTTACCAACTAATATGGTTGGACCTGTGGCAGAACCGACGGGGAATTTGCCTGAACCGGGAAAAGTGAATGATAATAAACAACAACTTAATGGACAAGAAGGAGATGGGAAAAAGCCAGATCCAAATCCAGAGCCAAACCCAAATCCAAATCCAGAGCCAAACCCAAATCCAAATCCGGGTCCAAATCCAGAGCCAAACCCAAATCCGGGTCCAAATCCAGAGCCAAATCCAAATCCGAGTCCAAATCCAGAACCAAATCCGGGTCCAAAACCAGAGCCAAAACCAGATCCAAAGCCAGATCCAGAACCAACACACCCAACAATTACAGTATCACCAAAAACGGGAGATATTTTAGTTGAGTGGTACGCTGGAAATGGAAAATACTACTCATCTGTTTTCTTTAATGATTTTTATACGAGTCAAAAAGAACTGGATGAAAATGCATTAAATAATTTAACAAACTACTATAGCAAAAAAGAAGACTGGACGCTCGTTAGCCAATTGAATACACCATCAAAATCAAAATCGATAGCTGAACATAAGCTAGCATTAGATAATGTAGAACAAATTCTTACAAGTGGTGAATATTCAAATGAGAGAGCACTATTCTATTTACGTAATCAAATGAATGTACTGAATGAATCGGTTACCACTCAAGAAGAGCTACAAAGATATTTAAGTGAAAATAAGAAGGATTATATTAAATCTGTAGCAGAAAAAGTTTATCAAACAGCAACAGAAGAAAAAAGAGAGTGGTCAAATACAGGGGATGTAGCATCTTTAGAACAAGCGTTAAGTAAATTTTATTTAGTTACATCAGTATTTGAAAGTGTGGATCCTACATTAGTAGAAAAAGCGAATCAAGATGTAGAAGATATTTTCAACAAGCTATTACAAGAAGAATTAAAGAACCTTAATATCCAAACATCAGTAGTGCTGTCTGCAACTGAGGCAAAGGAAAAAACAAGCCCCGTAAAAGAAAATACTAGCAGTAATGAAGGAACAGCAGTTACAGAAGATAATAAGGCAACAAGTACAACAACTGAGAAAAACCAAAAAGATGAAAAGACTGAAGGTGCCAAAAATAACGAGAAAACAAGTAATATCGATTCAAGTACTCAAAAAGCACAAGTAAAATCTGAACCATTTAGTCAAGAAATCGAGCAAATAGAAACATATTTAAATCCAGCGAATCCTCAATATGAAAATGCTTTACTATTAGCAAATCAGTATATTGACGGTGCAACAGGAGAACAAAAAGAAAAATTAGAAAAGCAATTTAGTGCGGCTGTAGAGGGACTTCGTGGACAAATTAAAGATTCTAATTTCAAAGTCGAAGATGCTATAAATAAAGCGAATTTATTAGCAAATACGGCAAGAGTAGAAAAATCTGTTCAAGATGAATCTCATCAGTTATTAATGCCGTTAATGTTTGAAAGAAAAGCAAACGATGCTGCAAATAATGGAGAATATTATACAGCGGTATTAAATATTGCAAATGCAATTCGTACAAAGCACCCATTGGAGCGTTCAAGAGAAGAAATGGTTAATTATGCGAATAAATTATGGATAGATACAGAAAATGAATGGAATAAAATGAATGGAACGACAGGATGGCAAAGTGAAGTAGGTAAAACATTATTACCATCATATACATTACTTGCACAGTTAAAAGATATTGATAAAACGATTGGCCAAATTAGTGGTATGAATATGATTGATAATGCATCAAAAAAAATGGAGGGAATTCAACTTGTGCAATTAGCAGGTGATGAAGCAAATAAAGAAGGACAAACGAGCCTTTATAATGCTTTACATTATTATGGTCAAGCAGCTTCACGCGGTGTTGTTGACAAAACAGGATTTTCTAATGTAGCTGGTCTTGTAATTAAAGAAGCAAAACAGTTAGAAAAAACGCAATATAAATCAGCTTTAAACAATTATCAAATTTTATATAAAACGCCAGGTATTGAAGAGCTAGGAATTAAAGATGGGGTAAAAGCGGCAATTGAGTATTTGAGTACATTTGAAGCTGCAAAGGTAAGTGGGAATAAAGATACGATTGAAGATTTAGCTTCAGCAATTGAATTAACTTACCACTCTATGGAACTAGGATATCCAGAAGCAGATGCAAAAGAATGGATGAATACGGTAGCTCTAAAAATGTTTAATAAAGGTGCAGGATATATGTCCGCAACTGATACGAATAATGCATATAAATGTTTTGAATTTTTAAGTCGTGATAAATATGCAAATGCTATTAATGGAGAAATAACGAAACAAGCAAAAGAGAATGTAGAAAAAATTAAAGCTATGAACGTTAAAAAATAATTGGATTTAACATTCGCCATCTTACTTTGCGTAAGATGGCGAAATTATTCCGCATAAGGAGTAAATATTAATGAGTTTAGTAGAAATTTGAATTTTACTAAACTCATTAATTATTCATCATAGTCACGCTATTCGCAATGGAGAATTTGAAAGGTGGAAAAAAGATGATTAGCAATTTAAAAAGGGAAGCATTATCTTCATTGAAAGGCCATTGGGGATTAGGGGTAGGTTCAACGTTTCTTAATTACCTCATTCCCGTAGCAAGTATGTATATCATTGGTATAGTAGTATTTCTAATTTTTGGTTTGTTTATAGACGTTATAGGACCCGAGAACTTTGTATATTATGCATACGGCGAACCTCAAATTAATTTTGGTTTTATTTTATCTCAAATTATTGTATGGGCTATTATTTTTATTCTTTATATTGTTGTACAAAGTGTTATGAGTTACGGCTATTATACAATTACATTACGTTTAGCGAAAAATGAATCTACTACAATAGGTGATTTATTTGCTGGTTTCAATTCAAATAATATATTTAGAGCTATGAAACTAGGTATCTTACAAACAATATTTATTAGCTTATGGAGTCTTTTGTTCATTGTTCCAGGTATTATTAAATTTTTCTCTTATTCTATGGCTTACTACATTATGTTAGAGGATCCAGAATGTACAGCAAGTGAAGCAATTAAAAAAAGTAAAATGATGATGAAAGGACATAAGTTAGATTTATTTATTACTTGGTTAAGTTTCATTGGTTGGTTTATTTTGGGTTCATTGGTGGGAATTTTCACACTAAATCTCCCATACCTTTGGATTTCGCCATATTATACTACTACAGTATCGCATTTCTACTTAAATCTAGTGAATAGAACTAATGATTCAAAAGAAGTATCAGTTATCAATATTCAAAAATAACGGGTTTAAAATTCGCCATCTTACTTTGAGTAAGATGGCGAATTTATTTCACATAAGGAGTGAAGTGCAATGAGTTTACTAGAAATTTGTCCATTAGATGAGGCGTTAGTGGAAGCTTTACAGAATGAAGAAAAAAGAGTTCGTTTTTATAAGATATTACAGAAATCAAATTTGTACGTTGTTGCTTCTGTAGAGGGAGATACAACTGTAGATGAAGAAGAGAATTTGATCTCAACTGAAAATACACAATTGCAAATTCATTATTTTGAAATGGAAGAAGGATTAATGTTACCACTGTATTCTGATTTGAAACATTTAGAAATGGTTATTCCAGAAGAATATCCGTATGTTTCTATGAATGCAGTTGAATTATTAAAGACGATAGATTTAGAGGCAAATGTCATATTGAACCCAGGAACAAAATTTCAAAAATTATTTGTAAAAGAAGAAATTGAAGCGATTTGTGATAACAGTATTTTTGATGTTTTCTCTCAAGAGAATGGGTGAAAATTGATGCAGTTCTATTTTCTTGCTATAAAATAGAGGGAGCTAGGAGAAGGTTTGGAGAGTAAGGTCAAACCTGAACAACCGGAACAAATCCCCCAAAATATATCAGAGATGCAAACACACCATCAGAACATACAACAAAATCTCAATCAATCTATGTTTAGTATTCAAATGCAATGGCAAGGAGCAACGAGTCAGCATTTTTATGGGGAATATATGAGATCAATGAGTCTCATGGAATCATACATACGTAACTTACAAGTTGCAGAAAAAGAATTACGGCGTATTAATCAAAAGTTTCGTCAAGCAGATGAAGAATATCAAAAGAAACAAAATGAAAAATTGAAAGAAACCCATAAAAAAGAAAAGAAACATGAAAAATCATGGTGGGAAAAGGGAGTAGAAGAGGCAGCTGAATTTATCGGAGTAAATGATGCAATTCGTGCAGTTACTGGTAAAGATCCTATTACAGGAAAATAATTATCATCAAAAGAAAGACTTATCGCCGCAGGATGGACACTCCTAAACTTTGTTCCTGTTGGAAAAGTGGCAAGTCTTGCTGGAAAAGGAATAAAGTATGTCGCTTCTAGCTTTGGGAAGACGATTGTAAAAGCAGGAAAAAGACTAGGTGAAGGCGTAACAATGGTAGCCGGAAAAGCTGGAAAAGCAGCTGTCGATGGCATAAAAACAGCCAGCCACAAAGTAAAAGAGGGTGTAAACTTTGTAGCCGCCACAGCAAAAGGATTTGCCGACAAAATCGGAAGCCTATGGAACAAAGGTGCCACAACCGTAAAAACAACCTTCTTGCAGGGGAATGAAAAGATCCAGCACGCAGTAAAAACATTACTGGAATACAAATGGATCCCAGGTGAGGGAAAAGGCTTTGCCATGGCTGGAGTAGGAAAGGTCTCAGGAGGAGGACAGTATTCTCTGAAAGAGGCTTATCAGTATGTGGAGAGTAAGGTAGTTAAGGGTACGGGTGAAGGTAGTAGGGTTATTCCTGGTACTCCGGGTATTGTAACAGGAGGAAATTCTACTAAATTAGGAAAAAATATGATGACAGAAATGGGGCTTAGACGTTCAACTAAATGGAGTGGATATCAAGCACAGCATATTATTCCTTCTGAAATGGCAGATAATCCTGTAATTAAAAAGATAGGTATGAACTTTGATGACTCATCAAATGGTATTTTTCTAAGAGTAACAGATGATAATATAAGTACAATGGCTAGACACAGAGGATATCATTCTGTTTACAATGAAGTAGTTGCAAGAGCATTAAATAAAATGGATATTAACCAAAGTATTGATAGTTTACAAAAGCAGGTATATGATTTGCAAAAAAATTTAAGAAAATTACAGGGGAATGGTTTACCATTGTACCCAAGCCAAGGTGCAACAGTAGAACTCTGGGAAAGAAAGCTAAAACAATTGGAAATACAAAATAAGTAAATATCAGTAAGGTGGTAAGGTGTAATGGAAAATAAAGATATTAGTTTGCTTGAAGAATTACTTTATAATACAAATAAAGAGGATACAATTAGCCGAATAAAGAATATAGATAATCCAATACTCCTTCATTGTTTTGCAGCAAATTATAATTGGAATAGTGGATTTGATATACCAAATGCAATTCTTGAAAACAAAGATTGTGACTTAGGAACGGGATTACTAATGTTTCATTATGCAGACGGATATCGATTATTAGAAAGTCCAGAGGAAGTTTCGAATTCTCCATTACAAGAATGGAAGGCTTTTATATTAAAACTTCAAAATAAAATTATGAATTTGGAGTTTAAAACACAAAATATATCATTTAGCCCTGAATTAACAAAAATTCAAATATTCAAGTTGAAAAAAAGGAACCCAAGTATTTCAGATATTCTTATTAATGAGTCACCAGGAAATATAATTGATATTCCTAAAATATAAATAAACATTAAAAACTCATTACATTAAATAAATGAGTTTAGTTATAGTGATTTTATAAAGCTTACTATACTAAATTATATTTTATGTACGAATATGATAAAGTTCGCGGTGCTAAATTTAAATACGCATAAGTATATATGAATAAAAAATAAAGTATATGTGAAGTAGATAGAAAAAATAAAAGGGTTTTTGAAAGTATGTACTCCATGATGGTTGTACCATCATGGAGTACTGTGTGCAATGATAGAATAGAAAACGAAGTACGAGCTTAGGCGAGATGACATTTTACTAGGCGATGAATATAATCACATGGAATATATATTAAACTAAAGAACTCGTACAAGCTCGTAAGTTTTAGCGTAGTAGTTGTCACGACATATAAAAGGTGTCATACTGTTACTACAAAATGTACAAATTTATACTACTTAAAAATAGATGAACTTAAAGCACTTGATTGTCGACTAAAGGCAACGAGTGCTTTTTGCGTTTTAGCGTAGAAATTTAAAAGAGCACTATAATTTTATAAGTACATTAAGTGTTAAATTTTTATTGTTGTTTTATAGATTGTAGTGGCTGTGAACAGTGTACGACGATAGTAGAGGGAAAAATAAAGGGTTGTATTATTTTTTGAAGTCATCGTAAAGTACGTTTTAACGGATGAACGTTATGCACATGTTATCCGCAAAAAACGGGTAAACGTTACATGGATTGTAATTGCTGTAACGGGAAGGGACTCAATATGGAAGAGAAAGTAGTTGGTTACATACGAGTTTCAACGGAAGGACAAGTACGTGATGGGTATAGTTTAGCGTATCAAGTAGAAGAGATTGAACGTTACTGTAACGAAAATAATTTAGAACTACTTCGTGTGTATGAAGATAGAGGATTAAGCGGAGCGACTGTTGATGAAGAGGGATTAACAGTTGAACGGGATGGACTACAAGAGCTATTGTCGGATATTGCATATCATCAAGTAAGCAAAGTTATTGTACTAAATACATCTCGGTTATGGCGCTCTGATATGGCAAAAGTGTTAATACAACGAGAACTAAAGAAACATGTGGTTGATGTGAAAGCAATTGAACAACCAAACTACAGTATATATGCACATGACCTAAATGACTTTTTAGTAAATGGTATGTTAGAGCTATTAGACCAATATCAACGACTTGAAATTGCATTAAAACTAAGTCGAGGCAGAAAGAAGAAAGCAGAACAAGGTGGATATGCGGGGGGCGGTGTGATGTTTGGTTATAGAGTAAAGAAAGGACAAAAAGTGTTAGAAGTAGATGCGAAGAAAGCGGTAGTTGTACGTAGACTATTTGAATTAAGACACTTTTTTAAACATTGGTCGCTAACTAAATTGGCAGAACGACTAAATAGGGAAGGGTATCGTACAAAGAAAGGAAAGCTGTTTACGAAAGTACAAGTGAAACGCATGTTAGATAGAGAGAATTTTTATCGTGGCATGTATAAATACGGGAAAATACAAACAAAAGGACAACATGCATCAATTATATAACAGTCGTACTTAAAAAAATCGCTCATTTTACTATAAGTACTTATGAAATTATGAAAATGGATAGGCTTGCGTACCTATGCGCATCGGAAGATGAACGCTCGAACTAAGGTTGCCGACATTTTTATATATGACTAAATAATTGAATAGAGGGATGAGTTATGCATAATAGACAGAACTATTTGTATGTAGGAGTAGATTTACATAAGGAGCATCATACGGCTGTTATTATTAATTGTTGGCAAGAGAAATTAGGAGAAATACAATTTGATAATAAACCATCTGCATTTTCGAAGTTTTTATTAGAAGTAGAGACATATGTGTGTGATGGGATAACTGTTGTATTTGGTTTAGAGGATGTTGGTGGTTACGGAAGAGCGTTAGCGAAATATTTAGTAGATCATGAACGAATAGTGAAAGAAGTAAATCCGGCTTTATCATTTTTAGAACGAAAAAGCCAAGTGATGATACAAAAAAATGATAGTTGGGATGCGGAATGTGTAGCACGCATACTGGTAAACAAATTTAATCAATTGCCAGATGCAAAGCCAAACGATTTATTTTGGTAGATACAACAACTGGTTTCAAGACGGAATGCATTAGTAAAAGCACAAAGTGCATTAAAGAACCAATTACATATTCAATTAAACCACCATTATCCAAGTTATAAAAAGTTTTTCTCAGAATTAGATGGAAAAACAGCATTAGCGTTTTGGCAGCAATATCCGTCACCCTCTTGTTTAGAGGGGGCAAATATAAAGCAATTAACAGCTTTTTTATTAGATGTTAGCAATAATACATGTTCAGTAAAGAAAGCAAGCGACATATTAAAACTTGTAAAAGAAGATGGACAAACAATGAAAGAATATCAAGAAACACGAGACTTTTTAGTAAGAAGTATTGTACGGGACATTGAGTTTAAAAAGACAGAAATGAAATACATCGAGAGAGAATTAAAACAGCTAGTAAAACTACTAGATTATCAATTAGAAACGATGCCGGGAATAGAACTTGTGACGGCATCAGCATTAATAGCTGAAATTGGAGATGTAAGACGATTTCCAAATGCCAATAAATTAGCACGATTTGCGGGGATTGCGCCGGTTTACTTTGGTTCTGGCGGAAAAGGTAAGACACATAAAAGCAAACAAGGAAACAGGGCGCTACACGCTTTATTTTATAATTTAGCAGTACAGCAAGTGCAAGTAGCAAAAGGCAGTAAGATGCCACGAAATCCAGTGTTTCATGCGTACTATCAAAAGAAGCTTAAAGAAGGAAAAACAAAAGGACAAGCATTGGTATGTATTATGAGAAGGCTTGTAAACATTGTATATGGCATGATGAAATATAAAACGGCATATGAATTGCCGATAGTAGAAGAAAAAGAAGTAGTTTAATAAGGTTTACATGGTTTGCTTTTTTATTGTAAGGGTTTAAGATTACAACATAGGGTACGGGTGAAGCTCTGGGTAATAAAAAAGTAGCAGTAGGAGAAGAGATTATTGCCCAAAGGGTACTGAAAGCAGAACTTGATTTAACACCAAAACTTACACCATACAAATCTTTAAGTAGAGGTCAGCAGAAAAAAATAAAAGAAAAGATTGAAAATCGTACAGTAACAAAAGAAGAATATAAAAGATATCAATGGGATAAAAGATTTTCAAAAAGAAGAGCTGCAGAGGTTAATGAATTTTGGAAGCAAGAAAAGAAAGAATTTTAGATGGAGAACCTACAACAAGGAATTGGACTAATGAACAGATACAAGAGATTTTAAAAGGAAAAAACCCTCAATACAATGGGAAATCAATAAGTGGGCATCATACTTACAATGCTATGAATTATCCACATATATGTAATAGAGGAGAATTAATTTATCCTGTAACTGGCAGGGAACATTTAAAGGGTTGGCATGGCGGAAGCTATAGTAAAAATGCACCTGGTAGACCTGTTAATCCAAACTATTTAGAAGAGTTTTAATGGAAAGGAGAATAATAGATGAGTAAAATGGCAATTAAAATAAGCTCTAATGGTTTATTTAGTAAATGTGTAGTACCATTAAGAAAGTACACTGGTTTAGGAATTACAGAGATAAAAAATAAAATTGAAAACAAAGATTTTTTTGCCGAAACAGATGCAAATGATATTGATGATATGGAAAATTTAAAGGGATTAGTTGATAACTTGTTGAAGTTAGGTGCGGAAGTGAAAATATTTGATAGCGATGAATACGGTGAAGGGATTTTCGATTACCAAGAAATTTCTTACGGCGAATTTATAAATAATATTGACCGGTTAAAAGAAATTATGGAAGAATTACAGGATTACGATGATGCTTTGTCTGACGAAGTTTAATTGGTCTTAATAATTATTATTTTAAAAATATATGTTAAGAGCTTGTGTTAGTAAAGCAACATAAGCGAGTGATAAAGCTCATGGTTCTAAAACGATAAATACAAAAGCACATAAGAAAAATTGATGAAAAAGAATGTATTTTTGAAGTGGATAGAAAAATATATGGTGTTTGAAAATAGATACTCCATGATGGTTCTACCATCATAGAGTATTATGTGCAATGATAGAATAGAAAACGAAGTACGAGCTTAGGCGAGATGACATTTTACTGGGTGATGAATATAAACACGTGGAATGGACAAAAAACAAGCGAACTCGTACAAACTCGTAAGTTTTAATGTAGTATTTGTTATGAAGTATAAAAAGTGTCATATTGTTACTACAAAACTTACAAATTTATGCTACTTAAAAACATATGAACTTAAAGCACTTTATTGTCTATGAAAGGCAACAAGTGCTTTTTTGTGTTGTAACGTGAAAGTTTAAAAGAGAATAATAATTTTATAAGTGCATTAATTGTTAAATTTTTATAGATTGTAATGTCTATGTACAGTGTATGACGATAGTAGAGGCAAACATAAAGGGTTGTATTATTTTTTGAAATCATCGTAAAGTACGTTTTAACGGGTGATGTAAGAATACATATAATAAGAGGTGGAGTTATGTCTACTACAACGGTAAATAACGCTATTCAACAAAAGCAGTCATCACAACAACAAGATAACGATGATCCAGAAGAAGGTACTGCTGATAGTGGTGATGATGAAGAAGGATAATAAAAAGGTTTCTCAATAAATTTTAATATATCCCTTGACAGTTATAAATATAACCGATATACTTCATATTAATTTCAAAAGAAAATATATTCTAAATATTAAAATGTGTTGAATAGGAGTAGTAAGGTCGTATATTTGTACAGAGAGCTATGGGTTGGTGTGACATAGTCAAATGACATCCTGAACTCGCCTAGGAGCAGTAAGGTGGAACGGAATCACATTCTTAGTAAATCTTAACGGTTAACCTTCGATATTAGGTTTGTAATCAAACGATTACTACTAAGGTGGATTCATAATGGAATCAATAAGGGTGGTACCGCGTTAAGTAAATGGCTTAGCGTCTCTTTATATAGAGACGTTGAGCCATTTTTTTATTTTATGGAAATAGAAATGGAGGGTTTATTCGGATTGGTTTATAAAATTTAATTATTTACATAAATTAATTTAATTAGGAGGAAAATAAGATGAAACAGACGGAGCAATGGACTTCGAAATTAGGTTTTATAATGGCTGCAGCAGGATCAGCAATTGGACTAGGCGCAATATGGAAGTTTCCTTATATCGCTGGGAAGAGCGGGGGAGGAGCATTCTTTTTAATCTTTATATTATTTACTGTATTAATTGGACTACCACTACTTATAGCTGAATTTATGATTGGACGTAGTACGCAGAAACAAGCAGTTGGCGCATTTAAAAGTATTGCACCAAATTCAGGGTGGCATTGGATTGGACGCCTTGGTGTTGGAACGTGTTTTATATTACTTTCGTTTTATAGTGTTGTAGGTGGATGGGTATTAATTTATCTATTTAGAGGAGTAACGGGACAACTTATTACTCCAGGACAAAATTACGGTTCATTATTCACTGAAACAATTGGAAATCCCGCTTGGGCGATTATGGGACATTTCGCTTTTATGTTCATTACGATTTGGGTTGTATCAAAAGGTGTACAAAACGGAATTGAAAAAGCAAGTAAATATATGTTGCCAGCGTTGTTCGTTTTATTTGTAGCTCTTATTGTTCGCTCACTAACACTTGATAATGCAATGGAAGGTGTGAAGTTTTTCTTACAACCAGATTTTTCAAAGATTACTTCAGAAAGTATTTTGTTTGCAATGGGCCAATCATTCTTTGCGATTAGTATCGGGATTTCCATTATGGTTACGTATAGTTCTTATTTAAATAAAAAAGAAAGCTTACCAAAATCAGCAATAACAATTGTTGGATTGAATTTATTTGTTTCATTATTTGCGGGTCTTGCTATTTTTCCAGCCGTATTTTCATTAGGAATGGAGCCAACAGAAGGGCCTGGATTACTATTTATCGTATTACCATCTGTATTTAGTCAAATTCCATTCGGTGGGTTCTTCTTAACAGTATTCCTTGCACTATTTACATTTGCGACATTAACATCCGCATTTTCTCTACTAGAGACAGTTGTTTCAGCAATAGCAAATGGTGAACAAGAAAGAAGAACGAAACTATCATGGATGATCGGTTTCTGCATTTTCTTAGTAGGTATACCATCCGCGTTATCATTTGGAGTATGGAGTGATATTACGATTTTCGGAAAGAATATTTTTGATGCAGTAGATTTCTTATCTAGTAATATATTAATGCCACTTGGAGCACTATTTATTAGTATTTTCGTTTCATTCAAAATGGAAAAGAAGGTGCTAGAAGCAGAGTTTTTTGTAGGTGGAAATTATGGAAAGAAAGTATTTACTTGCTGGGCGTTTTTACTTCGATTTGTAGCACCGATCGCAATAATTATTGTCTTTTTAAATGTAATAGGGATTATTTAACATTTAGTGTTATAATATTCAGTAAAAAAGAAGGTGAAGATTATAAAGGCGCATTTAATAGAAACAGGGAAATACATGAATATTAGAGGGAAAAAGCTATATGTTGAAACGCATGGAAATCCTAAAAATAAACCAGTCCTATACTTGCATGGTGGACCCGGAGAAAGCTGCTATGACTTTTCATTTCATCAAGCGGAACGTTTAAAAGATTCTTTATTTGTAATTATGATAGATCAAAGAGGCGTTTGTCGCTCAGAAGAAATTACTGAAGACGAAGCTTTTGGATTAAATGATTTGATTGAAGACTGTGAGGAATTAAAAAAAGTATTACAAATTAAGAAGTGGTCTATAATTGGACACTCTTTCGGTGGATATTTAGCATTGTTATATGCGTCGATATATCCAAGTTCAATAGAGAAAATACTATTTGAAGGACCAACTTTTGATTTTGCATTAACAAGTATGGCTTTGTTACAAAAGACAGGGCATTTATTAAACAAGTATGGAAAAGAAGCAGTAGCAGAAGAGTCTCTTGCTTATTCATCTAGCAATGCTAGTTCAGAAGAGTTGCTAGAAGCTTATATAAGACTAAGTGATGAATTAGAAGAAAAAAGAATGGAGATATACAATTATAAGGAAGATGGGACAGATGAGAGTTTATATAGTGATGAAGAGTGGGAAGTATTTTCAAAACGCTCCAACATTCATTTTGATAGATTAAAATGAATGTTGGAGCGTTTCATACTTCATTATTATCTAAAATAAAAGATGTACAAAATCCAATGTTATTAATTGTAGGAAAACATGATGTAGTAACGTGTGAAAAACAAATTGAAATATTTAATAAAGATGCTCGAAATGGGAAGTATATCGCATTTGAAGAGAGCGGTCATTCACCTCATTATGAGGAAGCAGATAGGTTTGCAGAAACAGTCATACATTTTTTGAAATGAAGAAAAGGGTGCTTCTATAAATGAGAGGCACCCTTTCTAAATTTCTGGATATGTGATTGTTATGTTAGGCCACTTACTTTGCCAATTCTTTTTCATAACTCTGTTTTTGTACATATGTAATCGTTCTTTCGATTCAAGAAAATGAGCTGTTGGTCTTACTTGTAAGGAAAGAACATCTTCAATACCGCACGGAGCTGTTAATATAACTTTGTTTTTTTCATCTAATGTAACCCCTAAAGCCGTTGCTGTTTCGGGAAATTTAGAAATAGCATTAACAGAAGAAGAATATGGTGGCATATTATTAACTACATGCATACGAGCTTGATTTTTTACAGACCAAGGGATAGTAGCATCAATATTTATTAATTTCGTTTCTAATGATTGTTCGTATACCTCATCTTTATGTAGACTATCATAATAAATCAAATCAACATCAGGCATAGCCGTTTTAGCTTCATAGTTATGTAAAGTATCCCAAATTTTAGAGCGAACAAATCCGGCACAAATCCACCAATCAGGTAATTCTAGTGATTTTGCCATTTGTAATACATTCATCATCCATTCATCGTTTTCTATTAAGCAAATTATATCTTGCTCTGTTTGTATCTTCATTGATAAACTCACCTTTCTAGTAAATTAATGTATTAGTTTAATAATCCATAAAATCCAGTAAGCACCTGGTACAAATAGTAATTGTGCTAACAATGTACCGAAAAGTCTAGAAATCATTAGCCAACCGTACATTTTACTCATAGATTCAGCGCCATTCTCTGATTGTAAAGCACGTTCTGTTAAAAGAGCGATGCGTGGATCGAGTAGTACCGTTAATAAAATTGTAGCAAAACCATTTACAAGACCAGAAGCTGTACTTGCGTTTGTTGCATAGTCTGGATTTAGAAAAGAAGCGTAAAGGGCAGAAAGAACACCTGCTGTATAAATAGCAGTAGCAAACATATTAATAAGCATAATACGTTTTGGAATACCACCGATACGCAGTCTATGAATCATTTCTAGTTTTGGAAAGCGTACATATTTTTTTGTGTACTTTAATTTTTGAATGTTATTCGTTTTCATCATTCGAATGAAAGAACCGTCTGTTTCAAAATTTTGAATGACATATCCAAATAGTTTGGTTAAAGTTGGATACAGTATAATCGCAAGTAATGTACCGATAGAAGCCGATAATAGTACAAGTCGTATTATATGCTCTAAATCAATAGAGGAATCTAGTTTTGCTTCATCGACAATACCACCGATTAAAAAGGCTTGTAGTAAGTTTGATGTTCTTGAAATAAGCAGTACCATCCCCACGACGGATAAGGCAACGGCAATCTTTTTTAAACGTACACCAGCTAATCGAATACTATAAGAGCTAGTTTCAACCGCATGGATAATAATTGTGAAAGCCATTATAAAAATTAACGTAATTGACATTTGTTTCACCAGTTTCTATTAAAATAATTGTAACTTTTTTACTTTACCATATGTATCTTTTTTTGTAACTGAAAGTATGTGACATAGGAAAAGTAATTTTTCAGAAAAAAAGATAATGATAGTATTATTATAGAAGGGGAATTAGGAAAAGGTGTTATAGGATACTTTTAAGTTAAAATGATTGGGGGAATGAAACATGTACACAACATTTCTATTTGATCTAGATGGAACATTGACTGATCCGAAAGAAGGGATTATAAATTCAGTATTGTATGCATTAAAAAAGGTTGGCATTGAAGAATTACATATAAGCGAGTTAGATTCATTTATTGGCCCACCCATACAGCAATCGTTCGTAGAGAGATATAATATGAATGAAGGAGAAGTTGAACGAGCTGTTTTTTATTTTCGGGAGTATTTAAAACAGAGTGGATTGTTCGAAAATAATGTATACGACGGTATTGTGTCCCTCTTGAGACAATTAAAAAGTAGCGGCAACCGTTTATTTGTAGCAACTTCAAAGCCTACTGTATTTGCGAAATAAGTGCTAGATTATTTTCAATTAACGGGATATTTCGAAAGTATCATTGGAAGTAATTTAGATGGTACGAGAATAAAAAAAGAAGAAATCATTGCTCATATTTTACAAAAAAATGAAGAACTTAATAAAGAAGAAATTGTTATGATTGGAGATAGAAAGCACGATATAATTGGCGCGAATCATAATGAAATTGCATCAATCGGCGTTTTATATGGCTATGGTAGTGAAACAGAGCTGACTGAAGTTGGTGCGACTCATATAGTAAATGATGTAAAAGAACTACATCATTTTTGTTTAGGGAATAGTTTGATAAAGTAGTAAATATAGAGACTAATAATCCCTTTATAACGTATGATGATGAAATCGTTTTTGTTTAAAGGGATTTTTTATATGTAATCGAATATGTATAATTAGACATTTTTAGCATAAAAAATTTGTATGAATAAGAGGAGTGATGTCAGAATCAAAGGATTAATAGAAATTTATCAATAAAAGTTTGAATTTTCAGTTTAAAGGAGGGGTATAATTGGAGCTAGTTATTATATTATTAGCACTTAGTTTACTTATGTTTGTAGCTTATAGAGGATTTTCTGTTATTTTATTTGCACCGATTTTTGCTTTATTTGCGGTATTTTTGACAGATCCTAGTTTTGTATTACCTTTCTTTTCGAATATTTTTATGGAGAAAATGGTAGGTTTTATTAAACTATATTTTCCTGTATTTTTACTCGGAGCAATATTTGGGAAAGTAGTAGAAATGTCAGGAATTGCAGATTCGATTGCAAAGACAATTATAGAGTTAGTTGGTGAAAAGCGTACAATATTAGCAATTGTATTAATGGGTGCTATCTTAACGTATAGTGGTGTTAGTGTGTACGTAGTTGTGTTTGCTGTATATCCGTTCGCAGCTAAGTTGTTTCGACAAGCGAATATACCGAAGCGTTTAATACCTGGAACGATTGTACTTGGAGCAGTCACGTTTACAATGGACGCGCTACCTGGATCACCACAAATTCAAAACGTAATACCTACAACTTTTTTCAAAACGGACATTTATGCTGCACCGGTACTTGGGATTGTAGGAGCAATTTTTGTCCTTACATTAGGTTTACTATATTTAGAGAGTAGACGTAAGAAGGCGAAAGCAGCTGGAGAAGGGTATTTTGGTTTTAACGATGGGAATACTGAAATGGCAGCTTCTTTACAAGCAGAACAAAAAGATATGCCGTTACTTAAAAGCCTAGAAATTACAAGAGCACAGCAAGTAATTGCTTTTATACCACTTATTTTAGTAGGTGTAATGAATAAAGTTTTTACTATTATGATACCGAAGTGGTATCCGAATGGTTTTGACTTTTCTGCAATTGGTATGAAAGCATTTGGAAAAGTAGAATTAAGTGCAGTAGTGGGAATCTGGTCAGTAGAATTGGCACTTATTATAGGTATAGTAACGACGTTATTATTATATTGGAAACGAGTAGTAACAGGGTTTCAAGCTGGATTAAATACAAGTATTGGTGGAGCGTTACTTGCAACGATGAATACAGGAGCTGAGTTTGGATTCGGTGGTGTCATCGCAGCACTTCCGGGATTTGCGATTATGAGAGATGGCATCTCTGCCACATTCACAAATCCTCTCGTGAATGGAGCGGTCACGACGAATATTTTAGCTGGTATGACAGGCTCTGCATCAGGAGGAATGGGAATCGTTTTAAGTGCAATGGGAGATAAGTTTATTGCAGCAGCTCATCAATTTGATATTCCATTAGAAGTAATGCACCGTATCGTATCAATGGCATCAGGTGGTATGGATACATTACCACATAATGGGGCTATTATTACTATCCTTACAGTAACAGGATTAACTCATAAACAATCTTATAAAGATATTTTTGCCATCACATTATTGAAAACGTTTGCTGTATTTTTAGTTATCGCATTTTATACTTTAACAGGAATTTATTAAAATAGGTACTATATGAATTATAGAGATTTATTAAATAAATATTTTATAGACGAAAACATTAATTAGGGAAAGAAGGGGTGGAGTACTTGCAAGAAGTTGCTGAGTTTCGTATGCCGAAGTCTGTATTATATGGGAGAAATTCGCTTGAAAAACTGGGGGAACAATCCAAGAAGTTTGGAAAAAGAGCGTTTATAGTTACTGATACAATTATGGAGAATTTAGGATATGTGCAGCGATGTATACAACAACTTAATGAGAAAGGTATTACTGTTATTACATATAATAAAGTAAATGCTGAGCCTACAAATATACACGTGTTAGAAGCGTTAACTATTTGTAAAGAAGGAAAGTGTGATTTTATTATTGGTATTGGTGGTGGAAGTTGTATTGATGCTGCGAAAGCAGTTGCGGTGTTATATACAAATGGTGGAGAAGTGGAGGATTATGTTCAAAAGGATCTGGAAATAGACAATGATCCGCTACCACTTATTGCAATCCCAACAACTTCTGGCACTGGATCAGAAGTTACAAGTGTAGCAGTAATTACGAATAAGCGAACAGATGTAAAAATGATGATGAAGCATCCTAGTTTTACCCCGCAAGTAGCAATTATTGACCCAATTTTAACACGTTCTGTACCACCCCATATCACAGCAGCGACAGGGATAGATGCATTATGTCATGCAGTCGAAGCATATATTTCTAAAGTTTCACAATCACTTACAGATGTACTTGCTCTTTCCGCTATTGAAAGTATTATGAAATATTTACGTATTGCATATGAAGATGGAGAGAATATGGAGGCAAGAGAAGCGATGATGATTGCTTCCTTACAAGCTGGAATTGCATTTTCCAATGCATCTGTTACGTTAGTGCATGGAATGTCAAGGCCGATAGGAGCATTATTTCATGTGCCACATGGTATATCGAATGCAATACTATTACCAACAGTTTTAGAATATACAAAAATTAGTGCAATAAAAAGATTATCAGAAATTGGACGTTGTTTAAATAAAGATTTGTATTCGAATTCTGATGAAGAAGCAGCCGACTACACGCTGAGGGAAATAAAAAAACTTTGTTTTGATCTTCGTATTCCAAATTTAAAAGAATACGGAATTGGTGAGGTTGAATTTGAAAAAGCTATTTCTAAAATGGCGTCAGATGCAATTGAAAGTGGTAGCCCAGGAAATAATCCACGAGTACCATCCTATGATGAAATCAAGCAGTTGTATCGAGAATGTTTTCATTATCGATATGAAGATTCTATAAAAACATCGAAGTATTAATTCAGAATATTCAATAAAAATTTCCGAGGAAATGAATTTAGAATTAATCTTCATTATTAACATCTTATGTAGTTTAAAAACAAGACTTTATATGATAAACGTAAAGTCTTGTTTTATTGTGTATAATGTACATAATAAAACGTTATTATTAGTTACATAAAAACAGTATAGGTAGGTGTTTATATGAAAACGATAGGTCTTATTGGTGGTATGAGTTGGGAATCAACTTCTGAATATTATCGAATCTTAAATGAAGAAATAAAAAGTAGATTAGGTGGGTTACATTCAGCTAAATGTTTAATTAATAGTGTAGATTTTGAAGAGATTGAACGATTCCAGTCTAGTGGTGATTGGGATGGTGCAGGAGAAATTCTAGGGAATGCAGCATATTCATTACAAAAGGGAGGAGCAGATTTTATAATTATTTGCACGAATACAATGCATAAAGTAGTTGGAAAAATAAAGGAGAATATTCATATTCCAATCTTACATATTGCAGATGCAACTGCAAAAGAAATTAAAAGGAAAGATATTCAAACGGTTGGTTTGCTTGGAACTAAATATACAATGGAGCAAGATTTCTATAAGTCACGTATTGAAGAGAATCATATAAAAGTAATGGTACCATCAGAAAAGGATAGAGATAAGGTAAATGAAGTAATATATACAGAATTGTGTTTAGGAAAGATAACATCTCAATCTAGAGAGTATTATAAGAGAGTTATAGAAAATCTAATACAAGAAGGGGCCAAAGGAATTATTTTAGGTTGTACAGAAATAGGATTATTAATTAAGCAAGAAGACGTATCCATTCCGATATTCGACACAACCCATATACACGCAGTTGAAGCAGTTAATTTCGCCTTACGAAATTGAGTATAATTATATTATGTAACTTAGTTCGCATGTGTGGAAAACATTCAGAAAATATTTTATAATGTAAGTGGTTACATTTAAGGGGGAATGCGTATGTTTTCAGTTCAACCAATCGCATTTGTACATAATGAAAGAAAGGAAATAAAAGATGATGAGTGGGGAGAAATAAGATCCTATATTACTTTAACTGAAATATATACAGAGGAAAGTATACAAGGAATTGAAGATTTTTCTCATATTGAAGTAGTTTTTTATTTTCATAAAGTAACTGATGAACAAATTCAATATGTTGCTAGACACCCTAGAAATAATAATGATTATCCTAAAGTAGGCATTTTTGCACAGCGCGGGAAAAATCGTCCGAATCGCATAGGAGCAACCATTGTAAAGGTAATTAAAAGAGAAGGTAAATCAATTATTGTTGAGGGGTTAGATGCTATTGATGGCACCCCTATATTGGATATAAAGCCGATAATGAAAGAGTTTATGCCGAAAGAAGAAATTGTACAGCCTAAATGGGCAACGGATATAATGAAACAGTATTGGAAGGGGAATGGAATAAAATGAGAATATATGAGGCAACAATTGCAGATTTAGATGGACTAGCATCAGTTTTTAATAACTATCGTATGTTTTATAGACAAGATTCCGATATAGAAGGAGCAAAAGTATTTTTACGAAATCGAATGGAGAGACAAGAATCCGTTATTTTCGTGGCAGTTGAAGACGGTGAATATATTGGATTCACACAATTATATCCATCATTTTCTTCTATTTCAATGAAAGAATTATGGATATTAAATGATCTGTTTGTACAAGCTGCTAAGCGCGGAGCAGGAACAGGAAAAAAACTATTAGAAGCTGCTAAAGAATTTGCCTTAGAAAATGGTGCAAAAGGTGTAAAATTACAAACGGAGATTGATAATTTATCAGCGCAACGATTATACGCTGAAAATGGCTATTTGAGAGATAATCGTTATTTCCATTATGAATTAACGTTTTAAAAAATATTAGATTAAAAGAGGCGCTTTCATTTTGAAGGCGTCTCTTTTAATTTGCATTATAGTTAATTTAAAACCCAATTTATTGCATCTTCAAAGTTTTCTGCAATGTAATTTGGTTCAATATGTGCCCACTTGTCTCGATATGTATGTAAAGCTTCGTATCCAGCGCCTGTTCGTACTAAAATTGTTGTCGCGTTTACTTTTGCTCCTGCAACGATATCAGTCCAGCGATCACCAACTACAGCACATTGTGTTAAATCAAGCCCATGTTTCTTCGCTGCTTGCAGCAACATACCTGTACTCGGTTTCCGGCATTCACAACCATCACCGTGTTTGTGAGGACATACGTAAATATCATCAAAGCCGAATCCTTTTAATTCCTGTACAAAATCAGCTACAGTCGCTATCCCATCTGCGATACCTGGCTGATTTGTAAAGGAGAAAATTTTTATGTTTTTAGCTTTTAGTTTTTGTAAGGCTGCTTGTGTAAAAGGAAATAATGTAAAAGAGCCTGGATAATGTATTGTAGTATCACCACCAATTGTACCGTCACGATCAATAAAAATAGCTTGAATGTTTGTCATAGTTATAGTCCTTTCAATTAAAAAGTAGTTTAAAAATGTTTTACAAATCGATAGCCATTTACTTCATATCCTAATTTTTTGTAAAAAGGATGAGCTTCTACTCTTTTTGTACCACTAACTAGCCATGTGCCGATGCAATTATGCTTCTTTGCTAATTGCTCTGCATAGTCCATTAACACTTGACCAATGCCTTTTCGTCGTATTGTAGAATCGACGCTAATTATTGAAATTTCTCCATACCGAGTTACATCTTCTAAATTTTCACGTATACGAAACCCAAGTAATCCAAATATAGTATCTTCTTCCTCATAAACATATAAAAAATCAAAAGGACTCATTTGTACGAATTGCAATCGGTTGTTCATATCTTCATAGGAAATAGAGGAGCCTTTTAATTCTGTCGTTAAAGAGCAAAGTGCATCTATATCGTCTATTATCGCTTCACGAATTTGAAAAGACATATTATCCACTCCAATAAAATGTAATCAAACATTTAGTATTCTGTTAAAAAATTTTTTTTCCTGCTATGAAAATAAATATTTTATAATGATATATAGATGGTTATATGTTATTCTTTTCCTTGTTTGTATTGGAAATGGAAAGAAGGGGAATGTATTATGTTAGAAGTGAATATCCGCTCTGCAGGATATGATTTAGGGGAAAAGACAATTCATGATATTGACTTTTCGATTGAAAAAGGTGAATTAGTTGCACTTATTGGTGCAAATGGTGCTGGGAAGAGTACGACGATTAAAACGATGCTCGGTTTACTAGTAAATATGAATGGTGAAATATCATTTGGTGAAAAGAAAAATCCTTATGCATACGTGCCAGAACACCCGACATATTATGATTATTTGACGCTCTGGGAACATATTGAATTATTAATGGCTGCACGAGAGAACAAAGTAGGAAGCTGGGAAAAGAAAGCTAAAGAGTTATTACATATGTTTCGAATGGATAAGCATAAACATGAGTATTTATCAAAGTTTTCTAAAGGTATGAAACAAAAATCGATGCTTATATTAGCTTTCTTAACAGAACCGGATTTTTATATCATTGATGAACCTTTTATCGGCTTAGATCCAGTAGCTACGAAAGAGTTTTTAAGTTATTTATATAAAGAAAAAGAACGTGGGGCAGGAATACTGCTTTGTACGCACGTATTAGATACTGCTGAAAGAATTTGCGAAAGATTTTTACTCATCTCAAAAGGGACATTAGTCGCAGATGGCCATTTAGAGGCAATTCAAACGTTAGCAGAAATGCCAGGAAGTTCATTATTGGACTGTTTTGATGTAATCGTAAGGCGTGAACAGCATGATTAAACAACAATTTTATAAAAGATTGCGCCATGAACTGGGGCGGAAATGGAAGTCTATACGTTCGGTAACTGATTGGACGGTTGCGCTATATATTATTATTCCAGCACTTATATTTATAGGGATTTATTATCGTTCACTATGGATGGAAGAACTATCGATGGGAGAGACGGTTTATTTCGGATTAGGTCTACTTGCATTTTATGTGATTACATATGCAAGAGGAGTTCGTTCATTTTTTGAACAAGCGGATAGTTTATTTTTAATTTCGTATCCCGCTCACATGCAAAAGTTAATTCAGTATGGCATGACATATACGTTTATTCGAATAGCAATAACGAATATAGTGGTAGTAGTTGCTATGTTACCAGTGTTGCTGAAAAGTATTGGAGTGACGAAGGTACAAGTCTTATTATTTTGGCTATTCTTTACTGTATTTCGATTTATGTTGTCGTTATTAACGAGATTTATTCATGTACGTATGGGGAAACGATGGCTACTATGGGTTATCAAAAATGTAATATTTTCAATAAGTCTATCCTTTTTTGGAGTGAGTCTGTTTCTTATTTATAAAAATCCATTTTATTCTATACTATGTATCGGTCTAGCAGTTTTTCTAATTATCGTATTGATAAAAGAAAAATTGAATTATAAAAATTGCTTTTTTAAAGAAATTGAGAAAGAGAAAGAAGAAAGTATGCGCTGGACGAGTGGAATTATGCAAGTTGGTGGTCATGCGGCTAAACCAAGTAGTTCGAATAAAAAACCGTGGATGTTTCCGCGATCTAAAAAGTTTTTAGGGAAGAAAAAGGAATTTCGTATTGTTGAATCCTTTTTGAAAGAATTTTTCCGTACAAGTAGTGCACGATTATTTTATATTCAGATTGTATGTATAAGCACTGTCAGTATTATTATGAGCCCGAGGTGGATTGCAGCTATTATTCTTGCATTTGCTTTAGTTGGAATTTCTCGATATGCGCGTGATTATTGGAATGAATTTTCGAAAAAAATGTTTCTTCATTTATATTGTGATGAAGGAAAATTACTAATGTTAAGATGGAAGGCAGATCGCTATTTATTACTTCCAGTAATACTTTTGTATGGAATAGTTATACTTTCTCATTTTTATTTATTACCAGCTGTAATTGCCGGGATTATTTTTATAGTCTGGATTGGTTGGATTGTATTCTTACCATAGAAAAAGAGCCGAAAAATGGCTCTTTTTTTTAATCCGTAACACATTGATAAATAAAATATACTAAAACGAGTATACTTGCGGCGGAATACATGACATCTAAAGTCATCTGGTGGCCTCCTCATTGTTGTTGTATTTTTATTGTATGAAATCTTACAATTTCATATTCAAGTGAAAAATATGTGAACGTTAACAAAATTGTAAAGTGCAAAAATTACAATCATTTTGTATAATAGAAGAAACAACCGTTATATAAAATATAATGAGTGAAAGGGGAGGGAACATACATGCCAAATTGGTTTAGAAAAACCTTAGTCGCATTAATTACCGTATTTACATTTGGTTTAGTGACGCCTCCTTCCATATTGCTTGATAATGCCAAAGCTGCGGACAAGCCTACGAGCACAGCTGGGCAACAAAATTTGGAGAGTACGTCCTATACATATGAAGAAACGAATGACAGGTTAACAACCGATACTTTTATTACTTATGCAATGCAAGAAGCAGAGAAGCAGTCGATGCAAAAGTTTGGCACTAAAATTGGTCCAGTAATTGAAGATGAGTTTAAAGATGTAATATTACCGAAGATTGAAGAGGCAATTGCTGAGCTTGCCAATGATGTACCAGAAGAATCGCTACAATCATTAGCGATTTCTCAAAAACCAGCTGGTGGAAATAATGAAAAGATTTTTCACGTTTACGATATAAAATCAGGAAATGACTTATTGCGTTTCCACGTAAGAAGAGATCATCCACCGCAAGATGGATATTATTTTAATTTCCACTATCACCGTTTTGATGATGGATACTCAGGACATCATGAATTAGGAAATATTTATTGGAATACGAATGTACCGCCAAAATGGCTTTCTTAAAAAGAACAAGAGAAAATCTTGTTCTTTTTTTATGTTTATAGAAGGGTAAGATAACCTTGTTGTTGAATAAGATAGGTTTAGAAAAAGAAGCAAAGGGAGTATAGAGATGCAAAAATATATTGTTTTTGACTTTGATGGCACATTAGTAGATTCACAAAATATATTTGTACCAATTTATAATCAACTTGCTGAAAAGCACGGATATAAAACGGTAAGAGAAGAAGAAATTGAGTATTTACGCAAGTTAACGATGCCGGAGAGATGTAAACAACTCGATGTACCACTGTATAAACTACCGATATTAGCGCTGGAGTTTTATAAATTATATCAACCTGCCATAAAAGATCTTATTTTGTTCCATGGAATGAAGGAAGTATTAGATGAGCTACATAAAAAAGGGTACGGAATTGCGGTCATATCATCGAACTCAGAAGAGCATATTCGGGCATTTTTACACAATAATGGTATAGAGAATATACAAGAAGTGTATTGTTCAAAAAATTTGTTCGGGAAAGATAAAATGATAAAAAGGTTTTTAAAATCGAAAAAGATAACAGAGCAAGATATGTTATATGTTGGTGATGAACAGCGAGATGTAGCGGCGTGTAAAAAGGCCGGGGTGAACGTAATTTGGGTATCTTGGGGATATGATGTCATTGAAACGGTGAAAAAAGATGCACCAGATTATACGGTCAATACGCCGATGGAAATTGTCCAAGTAGTACAAGGCGCGTATTCTTAATATGAATACACTCCGAGCGGGTATTCATCATAGCTATTAAAAGAGGGATTTTTGGTGAGATAGCAGAGTTTCTTTTTAGTACGAAAATAAAGATAATGCGTGGTCTGATTGAAATGAACCATTATTCGGAAGGAGCCTATACAATTGATTTGTATAATCGGAATAGTTTATTATGGAAGCGATGTATATGCCAAATGTAAGGGGAATAAACATGAAGACAATTATAGCAAGGCAAAATAATATACAAATAGTAAAAGATGCAGCAAATATTGAAGAAATTTCGAAAGGTTTCTCACCTGATAAAAAATATATAGTTACGACAATTGATGATAAAAAATATATGTTACGGATTGGCGATATACAAGAGTATGAAAGAAGGAAAATAGAGTTTCAAATTTTAAGTGAAATGGTAAAGCGTAACGTACAGGCGCAAAGGCCGATTGAAATAGGTATATTGGAAGAAGAAGGTGTATATAGTATTTTCTCATATATAGAGGGGGAAGATGCGAAAAAATTGTTGCCTACATATACGCCAAAAGAACAATATGAGATTGGTATAGAGGCAGGAAAAGATTTAGTAAAAATGCATACATATGAAGCTCCTAATGAAATCCTTCCATGGTATGAAAGAGCTATGAAAAAACATCGGAAATATGTAGAGGCATACAAAACATGCGGAATAAAAATAAAAAATGATGATAAAATCATGAAGTTTATAGATGATAATGAAATGTATTTACAAAACCGCCCCAATCGATTTCAACACGATGATTTTCATTTAGAAAATATAATTGTACGGGATGGGAAATATGTAGGTGTTGTTGATTTTAATGGTTATGATTGGGGAGACCCACTTCATGATTTCGTAAAAATTGCGCTATTTGCAAGAGACATTAGTATTCCGTATTCAATCGGACAAATAGAAGGATACTTTAATGGTCGAATACCAGAGGATTTCTGGAAATTATATGCAGTGTACGTTGGCATGACAGTTTTCTCTTCAGTTGTCTGGACATTACGAGCAGCACCACATATGTTAGATGATACGTTAGAGCGTCTTACTATAGTTTTAGAGGATCATAAAGACTTTGAGTTATTAAAGCCAATTTGGTTTCAACCAGAAAAGATTAATATGAAATAGAAAAGGTAGATGTGATTCACATCTACCTTTATTTTTTACCATTCTTCGTTTTGAAGTAGTTGTAATGCTAATTTTAAATCCACATCTTCTTGTATATGTTCCGGAGTCCACGGGATATGTATATGTGGTTGTATACCAACGCCGGACATTCCTTCGCCTTTATCTATAATAGAAAGTCGTGAAGTAGGGTAGTAAAGAGCGAATGTATTAGCCCATTCCATTACTGCTAAATTTGAATAATCATTTAAACTAGCAGTAGGACGACCTATTACTTTTACTTTCAATGATTTTTTTGCAACTTCAACAAAAGAATCACCAGAACTTCCACATGTAACATCTGTTAATATAACTACTCTACTAGGTGATTTTCGTCCGTGTATTTTTAATGATTGCAGTTCTTTTGGTAACCCAGAAGTATCAAATGTAACGAATCCCTTTTTATAATTCTTTTTTAAATCTTGAACAAATATATCAGTGAATGATTTGGAAAGATCGTCTAAAGAATCATAATCTTCCATTTCGATGTCTTTCATACGTAAATGAAAGTTTCGTTCTGTATGATTTAATTGCATTGTATCAGAAGAATCGAAAAGAGAAATCTCTTTGTCTTCAAACAAGTAAGGAAGTAGGCTGAAAAATGCATCATCACTTCCACCACGATTCAATCGCACATCTATAATTAAGTTCGGAAAAGAATTAAGCTCATCTTTGTGTGAGTCTAATAGACTATTAATAGCTTCAGTATTTGCGAAATCCGTCAAAGTAATTAAGAGTGTATCTTTATTATGTTGTTTAAATGAATAAATAGGCTTGTATTCGCTTTGTTTATACTTTTGTAAAGTTATGGTTTCGGGTACTCCATTTTCATCTATAAGTGTACAATTTGATGATTTTAATAAAATATAATCCCATTTTTCACGTTCATATGTATTCTCATTTAAATACTTCTTATATTTTATTAATAGTTCAGGAACTTTCATATTATCTAATGCTAGAATAGACTGTCCCTTTTTCACTCTTATTTCTTGTGAAGTAGATGTAATATATAGGCGGTCTTCGTATCTTTTCACTTGAAAGCCAACATTGTTAAGCGGTTGATTGTTAGAAATCATTTTGAAAAACATATGATTATCTTTAAAGTCTAGTAAGTAATCACGTACAATTTCATTAAATTGTACTGGTGTTAATTCTCCTTGTTTCTCTAGTTTCTCAATTGTTTGTAAATAAGTAGTAGGATCGTCCCATCCTTCTTTATCTATATAGCCTGAATAATCGTGATGAGTAATCGAAACAACTTCTTTAAAAATTTCTGAGTACACAGCGCTTCCTCCTGATAATTTAATTAGTTGAATAATAGAATTCTGTATCCTTTACGTATTATCCTTTTTTGGGTGGAGAATTTAAAGGGAAATAGAGGGAAGTATTATCATCCCTCTATTAAAAAATTATTTAATTTTCTTAAATGTAAGTGGCTGAGTACTAAGCATAACGGGCACATGTAACTGAAGTGATGCGAATTCACCATTTACATTCATTTCATATGCAAATAATAGATTCATTTTTGTGCGGAATAAATCAATTGGTGCGGCGAATATGTCGTAATGATGGTGGTGTAATTGAATCTCCATCTCCATAAATTGTACATATAACAAATCATCTCGATTATATACTTGTAATGTTCCGTATGCAGGGTGTTCAAAAGTACCAGTGTAGTCACCTAATTTGTGAGAAGGGGTAGTCCCTTTTATTTGTTCAGGAAGGGATTCGGTTGTTTCTTTCATCATTTCCTTCATTTTTTCGGTATCTGCTACTGCACGTTTATGCCAATCGATGTTTTTTAATTCAAGTAGATCGTCATAAATTTGATTAGCAAGATAAGTAGGAAGTAATGTACCACCAGCATTCGTTAATATGACAATGCCTATATTTTCGTTCGGCATAAATGAAACAAGTGCCGAAAATCCATCAATATTACCGCCGTGGTGAATCACTTTATTACCACGATAAGCGCTAATAAACCAGCCGAGTCCATAACTATTTAATGGAGATTCAGGAAGTGATAAGACTGGTTGATCTGGAATTGAATTGTGTGGTGTATACATTTGTTGCAATAATTCTGGAGAGATTAATTCATGATCTTCAAACTTCCCTTGATTTAATTGAAGGAGTACCCAATTTGCCATATCTTCAATTGTAGAATTAATACATCCAGCAGCGCCGACTGTATCGATGTTACGGAATGGAACTTCCTTTATTTCACCGTCATTTTCGATGTAAGGTAAAGCATAATCATCTGTATTTTGTGAATCTGTAACAGAGAAGTTTGTATGCCTCATATTTAAAGGTTCTAAAATATGTTCTGTAGCGTATTGCTCCCACGTTTGATTTGTGATGTTTTCAACAATGTAGCTAATTGTTGCATACATTAAGTTGTTATATAGAAATGCTGTTCGGAACGGCGCATCAAGTGGTAAATGTTTTATTTTTTCAATGAGATCTTTTCGAGATAAGGAAGAGCTATACCAAAGAGCATCATGACGACTTACTCCAGTACGATGAGCGGCTAAATCTCTTCCAGTAACTTGTGAGCTAGCAAGTAGTTCAGATAAAGAAAAGTTGGGTATATAAGACTGGACAGGAGTATCCCAATTAAACTTTTTCTGCTGCGCTAATAAGCTTAATGAAAGTGTGCCAAATGCTTTCGTTGAAGAACCGATTGCAAACCGAGTATGCGGTGTAACAGGCTCTTTTGACTCTAAATTACGATAGCCGAAACCTTCTGAAATAATTACCTCACCATCTTTTATAACAGCCACAGCAGCACCAGGAACTTTTAAATCCTTCATCATTTTTTCGACTGTCGTTTGTAAAGAAGTCATAACAGGCGTTTCAATTTTAGACATACTTCTAACCTCCAATATAAATTTTATCCTACCGCACTATGATTTCGGTAATAGAAAATGAAAACCTTTTTAATTATGGAAAGTTAATAATTTTGTAAGGATGAATAAAATTATTATTTATTTAGAATTTTATTTTTATTATAATTAATTTAAATTAAATTTAAGATTTAGAAAAGATGGTGAAGAATTGTGTTAACAATAAAGAAGATGCTTTGTGAAAATAAAAAAAATCCGATAGGTATAGATTCAAAATTTGTTAAAATTAGTTGGCAGCTTGAGTCGAGTAACCGAAATGTTAATCAACTTGCTTATCAATTGCAAGTTGCAAAGGATAAAGAGTTTGTAAATATATTATTTGATTCACAGAAAATAGAAACAAATCAAAGTTTACATATACCGATCGATTCATTTCCATACAGAGCGGAGACACGCTATTTTTACCGAGTGAAGGTATGGGATAATCATGAAGAAGAGTCATCTTGGTCAGAAGTAGCATTTTGGGAGACTGGATTAAAAGGTCAGCATACTTGGAGCGGTGACTGGATTGTTGCCAAAAAGGAAAGAACGCAAGTTATGTCCTTTCATAAAAGTTTTTTTATTAAAAAATCAGTTGAAAAAGCACGTTTATATATCACTAGTTTAGGACTATATGAAGCTTGCATTAACGATGACCGTATTGGAGATTGTTATTTTACCCCCGGATGGACAAGTTATGATAAGAGAGTATTGTATCAAACATATGATATAACACATGTATTAAAGATTGGACAAAATGATATTTCTGTAATGGTAGGAAATGGCTGGTATAAAGGGGCGATTACAATGCATCATGTACGTAATTATTACGGGAGAAGGCGAGCGATAATTGCTCAACTACATATAACGTATGAAGATGGAACGAAAGAAAAAATTGTAACGGATGAAACATGGGAGGTAACTCCAAGCCCTATTTTGTATTCGGAAATTTATGAAGGAGAAGTTTATGACGCTAGGCTCGAAGAAAGGGAGCAAGAGTCAGAGGATGTTGAAGTAATTGAGCATTCTAAACAAATAATTGTTGCGCAAGAAAACGAATCGATTCGTAAAATGAAAATTATAAAACCAATCTCTATTTCAAAACTACCAAATCATGAGTGGCTCATTGACATGGGACAAAATATGGTGGGCTGGGTGCGATTTACAGTCCGTCATGTTTATACTGGACAAAAAATAGAATTACATCATGCTGAAATATTGAATGAAGACGGTAGTTTTTACACTGGAAATCTTCGTAAAGCAAAACAAAAAATAGTGTATATAGCAAAAGGAGAAGAGGGGGAAACGTTTGAACCCCATTTTACATATCAAGGTTTTAGATATGTGAAAATAAGTGGATTAACTCAGCCGCCTCAAATAGCAGATTTTGAAGGTGTTGTATTACATACTGACATGGAAAAAGTGACTGAATTGGAAACGTCTAATCCATTAATTAATCAACTTCATCATAATGTGGAGTGGTCTCAAAGAGGGAACTTTTTTGATGTACCAACAGATTGTCCGCAGCGTGATGATCGGCTTGGATGGACAGGCGATGCGCAGATGTTTATTGGGACAGCTACACAAATTATGAATGTGCAATCTTTCTTTAAAAAATGGCTTCAAGATTTATCATTAGACCAAAATGTTAACGGGGCTGTGCCTTTAGTTATTCCAGATGCATTTGGGAAAAGGATGGATTTTGATTTGGATACTTCTGGAGGTTGGGGTGATGCATCCATTATTTGTCCATGGATTCACTATTTACATTACGGAGATGTATCAATTTTAAAAGAGCAATATGAAAGTATGAAAAAATATATAGATTACATACGTTCACAAGGTGAGAACGAGTATTTATGGGATACAGGCTATCATTTAGGAGATTGGCTTGCATTAGATACGAAACCAGATGTATTTGAAGGTGGAACAGACAAATATTTTATTGCGACGGCTTTTTATGCGTATTCTACATCGCTTTTACGAAGAATTGCTGAGATTTTAGATGAAAATACAGATGCTAAGTATTATGCAGAGTTACATGGGAATATTGTTCAATCATTTCAAAATGAATTCGTTACACCAAATGGTAGATTAATTTCAAATACACAAACTGCTCACGTATTGGCGCTTTTGTTTGAATTAGTAAATAATGATGTGAAAGAGAAAGTGTTTAATCGCTTAATTGAGCTTTTAAAGGAAAATAAAAATCATTTAACAACTGGTTTTATAGGAACGCCCTACTTAAATTTAATATTAAGCAAGTTTAATCGTCATGACCTTGCTTGTAAGCTTCTCTTTCATGAAGATTATCCATCTTGGTTATATCAAGTGCAAAAAGGGGCCACAACGATTTGGGAACATTGGGATGGCGTGAAAGAGGATGGAACACTTTGGAATGATAGTATGAATTCTTATAATCATTACGCATACGGTTCTATCGTCGAATGGATATATCGATATATTATTGGATTAGAAGTGGATGAAACAAAGCCTGCATATAAGCATTTTTACATACAGCCTCATTTTGATTCGAATTTAGAATGGATTAAAGTAAAACGTGAGACAGCTTATGGAGAAATTAAGATTGAGTGGCGTGTAGAAAAAGAACAAGCCTTTTTACAGACTTCTGTACCACCTAATACAAGAGCTACATTACGGATAGACGAAACGAATTGGAAAGCAGAGCATAATATTGAAAGGGAATTAGAATCGGGCGATTATAAATTTACATTTTGTAAAAATATAAAGGGGTAGAATTCTGTTAATATAGAAATATTTTTTATTGATTAGGATGAGTAAATTTACTATTTTTCATGTTATGATAAATTCCATATAAGATTGAAAGAAGGTTTTTCTACATATGAAACATGCTGAATATGAATACTTAAATTTATGCCGCCATGTAATGGAGCATGGCACGAAGAAAGAAGATCGTACAGGGACAGGCACTGTATCTGTATTTGGATATCAAATGCGTTTTGATCTAAGTAAAGGTTTTCCTTTATTAACGACAAAGAGAGTGCCGTTTCGCCTTGTAGCAAGTGAATTGCTTTGGTTTATGAAAGGTGATACAAATATTCGTTATTTATTGCAGCATAATAATAACATTTGGAATGAATGGGCATTTAAGAGCTGGGTAGAAAGCGACGAGTATACTGGTCCTGACATGACTGATTTCGGTCTTCGTTCACAACAAGATGAGGAATTTAAAGTGCAATACGATGAGCAAATGGAATTATTTAAAAAGAACGTTTTAGAAGATGATGATTTCTCAAATAAATATGGTTATTTAGGAGACGTATACGGTAAGCAGTGGCGTGCTTGGAAAACGACAGCTGGTGAGACACTTGATCAATTAAAAGATGTAATTGAAATGATAAAAAAAACGCCGGATTCACGTCGCTTGATTGTTTCTGCTTGGAATCCTGAAGATGTACCAAGTATGGCATTACCGCCTTGTCATACGCTATTCCAATTTTATGTAGCGGATGGCAAACTTTCTTGTCAGTTATATCAAAGAAGTGGGGATATATTCCTTGGAATCCCATTTAACATCGCGAGTTACTCACTATTAACACATTTAATTGCACATGAATGTGGTCTTGAAGTGGGAGAATTTGTTCATACAATTGGAGATGCACACATTTATACGAATCACTTTGAACAAGTAGAAAAGCAATTAGCACGTGAACCGCGTTCATTCCCGAAACTTACATTGAATTCAAATGTGAAATCTGTGTTTGATTTTGAAATGGAAGATTTAACGATTGAAGGATATGATCCACACCCAGCAATTAAAGCACCGGTTGCAGTATAATTGTAGAGGAGATGAAAAGATGATTATTTCGTTTATGGTTGCAATGGATGAGAATAGAGTAATTGGTAAAGATAATAATTTACCTTGGCGTTTACCGAGTGAATTACAGTATGTAAAGAAAACGACAATGGGTCACCCACTTATTATGGGAAGAAAGAATTATGAGGCGATTGGTAGACCGTTGCCTGGAAGACGTAACATTATTGTAACTCGTAATGAAGGGTATCACGTTGAAGGTTGTGAAGTTGCTCATTCTGTAGAAGAAGTGTTTGAGCTATGTAAAAATGAAGAAGAAATTTTTATTTTTGGCGGAGCGCAAATTTACGATCTCTTTTTACCTTACGTAAATAAGTTATATATAACAAAAATCCATTATGCATTTGAAGGAGATACATTCTTCCCAGAAATGGATATGACAAATTGGAAAGAAGTTTTTGTTGAAAAAGGTTTAACGGATGAAAAAAATCCGTATACGTACTATTATCATGTATATGAAAAGCAACAATAATAATAAAGATTGATGTGAAAATTCACATCAATCTTTTTATTTGTATTCACTGATTTAAGTTTATAGATGAGATACGATAGTGCTATAATGAAAGATAGCATGTGAAAATGCTAAAATTTTCAAGTGTATTAAGATAGAAAGAGGAGGAGAATCGATTGAGAAAGATATGGGGGATTCTTTTTCTTTGCTTAACGTTCATGTTAGTTGGATGTGGTAAAGAAGAAAAACCACAAGAGGCATTTGATACATATGCAAAAGCATGGAATAAACAAAAATTTGCAGAAATGTATGATCAATTATCTGAAAAGGCAAAAAAAGATATTTCAAAGAAAGAGTTCACTGAGAAATATGAAAAAATTTATTCTGGTATTGAAGTGAAGAATTTAAAAGTAGAAACAGGAGAAGTAAAAGAAGATAAAAAAGATAAAGGTCCTGTTCCTTTTAAAGTAAGCATGGATACAGTGGGTGGAAAAATCACTTTTAGCCATGAAGCAAAAATGGTGAAAGAAAAAGATGGAGATAAAGAATCTTGGAAAATAGATTGGACTCCTGATTTCATATTCCAAGGCATGACAAAAGATAGTAAAGTGCGTATGCAAACGACGCAACCAAAACGTGGAGAAATATATGACCGTAACGGTAAATATCTTGCGGTAAATGGTAAAGCTTCTGAAATCGGAATGATTCCTGAACAGTTAGGGGATACAGCTCCGCAAACGAAAGAAACGGTAGCGAAGTTGTTAAATATGACAGTAGAAGAAATTGATCAAAAACTAGCAGCTAAATGGGTAAAACCTAATTACATTGTACCAATTGGAATATTACCTGAAGGGGCAACGCAAAATACGTACATCGATTTACCTGGTGTTGCAACAAAACCAGTAAATGTTCGTTCATATCCATTAGGAGAAGCAGCGGCACATCTTACTGGTTATATTGGAAAGGTAAATGCTGAAGATTTAAAAACGCTACAAAAGAAAGGCTATCAAGCTGATGATCCAGTAGGTAAAGCTGGTTTAGAGCAAGTACTGGAAGAAAAGCTACGCGGTAAAAAAGGCGGCCGTGTCTTTGTAGAAGATGCACAAGGAAAAGAAATTAAAAATTTAGCAAAAACAGAAGCTGTTGATGGAGAAAATGTAACTTTAACGATTGATAGTGCTGTTCAATTCGAAATTTATAATGAAATGAAAAATGAGGCAGGGTCAAGTGCAGCAATTAATCCAAAGACTGGAGAAACAATTGCACTTGTGAGTACGCCAGCTTATAACCCAAATACCCTCACAAGAGGGGCTTCAAAAGCACAACGTGATGCAGTAAATAATGATCCGAAAAAACCGATGACGAATCGATTTACACAATTATCAGTTCCAGGTTCTGTATTTAAGCCTATTACAGGTGCAATCGGTCTTGAAACGAAAACGATTAATCCAAAAGAAGAGTTGAAAATTGAAGGATTGAAATGGACAAAAGATTCTTCTTGGGGCAATTATTATGTAACGCGTGTAAAAGATGCAAATCCGATTGATTTTGATAAGGCGATGAAATACTCGGATAATATTTATTTCGCACAAGAAGCTTTGAAAATCGGAAAAGATAAATTTATGAGTGAAGCGAAAAAATTCGGATTCGATGAGAAATTACCAATTGAATATGGATTCCCAGCTTCAAAAATCGCAAATGATGGTATTAAAAATGATATTCAAATGGCAGACACAGGTTATGGGCAAGGGCAAGTATTAATGACGCCACTCCATCTAGCATTAACGTATGCACCAATTGTTAATGATGGAAACATACCTTCTCCATATATTATTAAAACAGATAAGCAACCAAAAGTTTGGAAAGAGAATGTCATTTCAAAAGGCAATCAGGATATATTAAAGACTGCTATGACGAAAGTAATTAATGATCCAGATGGTACTGGGAAAATTGCTAAAATTGATGGTAAGACGCTTGCTGGAAAAACAGGTACTGCGGAATTAAAAGTATCAAAAGAGGCCGAAGGAAAAGAACTAGGCTGGTTCGCTGCATTTGATTTAAATTCACCAGATATGGTCATTACAATGATGATTGAAGATGTGAAAGGTAGAGGTGGAAGTAATATTCCAGCTGAAAAAGTGAAACATGTTTTTCAAAAATAATATGTAATAAAAGGCTATCTCTATAATTTGTAGAGATAGCTTTTTTGTATGAAGGAATTTTAAAGAAACAAAATAAATCATTAACTTACGAAAAAAAAGTAGCTATTCTTATTGACATCAAGTGCAACTTTTTGTATTATACTTACATAAGGTAAGTTATTTACTTTCTGATTATAAATCTCAAATTAAAGATAAAGTGTAGAAAAGGGAGAGAATACAATGACAAAAGTACTATTTATCACAGCAAATCCAAATTCAGCAGAAGGTTCTTTCGGAATGGCAGTAGGGGAAGCTTTCATCGAAGCTTATAAAAACGAGCATCCACAAGACGAAGTTGTAACAGTTGATTTATTCAACACAACAGTACCAGCAATCGATGCAGATGTATTTGCTGCTTGGGGTAAATTTGCAGCAGGTGAAGGCTTTGAAGCTTTAACTGAAGCTCAACAACAAAAAGTTGCAGCAATGAACACAAACTTAGAAACATTTATGAATGCAGATCGTTATGTATTCGTAACTCCAATGTGGAACTTTAGCTATCCACCAGTAGTAAAAGCATACTTAGATAACTTAGCAATCGCAGGTAAAACATTCAAATATACTGAAAATGGTCCAGTTGGATTATTAGAAGGTAAAAAAGCACTTCATATTCAAGCTACAGGTGGCGTTTATTCTGAAGGAGCATATGCAGCTGTAGACTTCGGTCGCAATCACTTAAAAACAGTGTTAGGATTCATCGGTGTAAATGATACTGAATATATTGCAGTTGAAGGTATGAATGCAAATCCTGAAAAAGCACCAGAAATTAAAGAAGCAGCAATTGCTAATGCTCGTGAATTAGCAAAACGTTTCTAATATAGAATACTTAAAAATGTCCAAACACTTGCTGTTTGGACATTTTTTCTTCTTTTTCCTTCGTTTGTCTAGTATAATGAAGGTCGGAATGATAATAGGTGGGGGTTCTGTATGATTCAAACGTTTTTTAAAATCTTTTATTTAATTTTAATCGTAATTGCGATTACACCAAGAATGTGGCGTCTTAAAAGACAAGTAAATACGATGTCGCCTCAAGAAAAAGATAATGCTGTGTATAAAACGACAAATTGGTTTGGTAAGAAGATGGTACGTGTAGCTGGAGGGGCAGTAGAAGTTAAAGGACTTGAAAATGTTCCAAAAGACAAGCCAGTACTAGTTGTAAGTAATCACCAAAGTAATATGGATATTCCAGTGTTACTAGGTTACTTAAATAAACCAATTGGATTCGTTTCAAAGGCAGAGATTAAAAAATTCCCAGTTGTACCAACTTGGATGGAACTTATGAATTGTGTATTTATGGATCGTAGCGATCGTCGTCAATCTCTTCAAGCAATTAAAGATGGGATTGAACTATTAAAGAATGGACACTCTATCGTAATTTTCCCTGAAGGAACGAGAAGTAAGGGCGGGGAAGTTGGAGAGTTTAAGGCTGGTAGTTTTCATCTTGCAGTAAAATCTGGTGTAGCAATCTTACCTGTAACGTTAGATGGTACATATAAAATGTTTGAAGCCAATGGAAATCGTATGAAATCAGCTCATGCAACAGTAACAATTTCTAAGCCGATTACAGCTGAAGATTATGCGAATATGGATATTAAAGAGTTAACGAAGCATACACAGGATGTTATCGCATCACAATTACATAAGTAATAAAAAAAGGTTTCAGCTTGATATAAGCTGAAACCTTTTTTTATTATGCTGTAGGTAAGACGTAAAAGAGTACGCAGAAGAACATCATCGTACTACCACCTAAAACGAAAAGATGCCAAATGGCATGGTTGAAAGGCAACTTTTCCCAAAGGAAGAATATAGCTCCGACAGAATATAAAATTCCACCCGCTAAAAGTAGTGAAAAACCATGTCCAGTTAAATTTTCATAAAGTGGTTTAATGGCAACGATTATGAGCCATCCCATAATGATATAACATAACGTTGATGCTTTTATAAAGCGGCGTACAAAGAAGATTTTGAAGACGATACCTCCAATTGCAAGTGTCCATATAATAGCAAGTAACGTCCATCCTAATGTTCCGCGAAGTGTAATAAGTAGAAAAGGAGTATATGTGCCAGCGATTAATAAATAAATGGCTGAGTGATCTAGTATAGTAAATAATTTTTCTACTTTTGGATGGTGAATGCTATGTAACAATGTTGAAAACAAATACAGTAAGAACATACTTACACCATAAACCGTAAATGCAACTACAGCAGATGCGGTACCATGCTTAGAGGCATGAATAATCAATATAATTAAGGCAGGGATGCTTAAAATGGCACCGATACCATGTGTGATTGCATTTGCAATTTCTTCTTTTACAAACTGCGTCATTCGTGTCATTTTTTCAGTCATAATGCAAATCCTTTCTACTATCATAAAGTGAAACTTTAATCAGTGGGGGGCATCCCCCACTGATTATTAGTTGAACCAATCGGGCTTTTACGGGCAGTTGAGCCCCCACGTAACTTCTTGGCTTGCATTGAATTTTGAGGTGGTGGTTCTTACTGCCCGTTAAAGCGGGATAAAATAATATGTCATTTCCCTTACCATATCATATACAAGGGCAATAGAAAATGAAATTTGTATAATTGATTATATTTTTGAATTTTTTTGACAAAAGACAATGGATTTGTTGACGTTTTCAAACTTTTTTGACAAAATAAAATTATGTAATAGTAGGACAAGGAATCTACTAATAAAGGGGATGGAGAAATGTTTTCAAATATTGGCTTTCCAGGGTTAATTTTAATTTTAGTAGCTGTACTCATTTTATTTGGGCCTAAAAAATTGCCGGAGATCGGAAAGGCTTTAGGGGAAACGTTAAAAGAGTTTAAAAAATCAACGAAAGAATTGACAGATGATGCATTTCAAGAGAAGGAAAAGAAGGAAAAAATGTAATGGTTTTTCCTTGTAATGGATAAATAAAGTGTGGTGAACGAGATGGAAGATCAAGAAATGAGTGTAGTAGAACATATTGTTGAGCTTCGTAAACGAGTAATATATACAGTCTTATCATTTGTACTATTTTTAATTATTGGATTTACTTTTACGAAGGATATATATTTTTGGCTCGTAAAAGATTTACCGATGAAGTTAACAGTTCTGGGACCGAGTGATGTATTGTGGATTTTTTTCTCGATTGCTACAGTATTTGCTATCGTTTGTACAATTCCTTTTGCTGCTATACAAATTTGGTTATTTGTAAAACCAGGTTTACATCCAAATGAACAAAAGATGACAGTGATGTATATACCGGTATTGTCTATATTATTTATTGCTGGTTTATGTTTTGGATATTTCATTGTAATGCCGTTTTTATTTCATTTTTTAACTACGATAGGTAATGAAATGTTTAATACGATGTTTACGACAGAAAAGTATTTTCATTTTGTTCTTAATTTAACAGTTCCATTTGCTGTAATTTTTGAATTACCTATAGTTGTAATGTTTTTAACGAGTATTGGATTGTTGACGGCGGAATTTTTAATAAAAATAAGAAGGTATGCTTATGTAGCATTGATTATCATTGCATCGTGTATATCACCGCCTGATTTTTTATCACATAGCTTAGTAGCTGTGCCGCTGATTTGTATTTATGAAATTAGTATCGCTCTATCAAAGATTGTTAGTAAGCGTAAAAAGAAAAGAGAAGAAATACAGTCGAAAAGTGCCTCGTTATAAAGGCACTTTTTTTATTTATTTGTTATACTCTAGCTATAAACGTATACAATATATAGAAGAAAAAAATTATAGAATCTCCAAAATTTAGACAAACTTTGCGCTTTTATAAGTTTATACTGGATGTATTAAGTAATTTACGGATAATGAGATTCCTGTCTTAACAATTATTTAGGATGGGGGATGGATTAGGTGGAGATGAATAGAGGATAAATCTTCTAACTATAAGGACTGAAGGGATGGTCTAAGGATACTGCTGTATTCATAGGAGTCTTCACTTTAAACAACGTGTTACAGCGTAAAGTAGAGAAAGTTCAAAAATCCAATGAAAAAGAGGATTGATATTGTGATTACGAAAAGTTTTTATTTCACTCATTCAACAGGGGAGTGTATTAAAATATTTGAAATCCCTGTTCTACAGACGCAGCATCCATTATCGTTTCTAATTCAGTCTCGCCTTCAATTATTTATTGCAAAAATTCAAAAACAAAAACACCCAAGATTTTCGTATTCTTTCCGTGAATATTTACAAAATTGTTTGAAGTGGAATGATTATTTAAATGTATATAAAACAAATACGCTTGAAAAAAATGCATGATATAAACGACAGACAGGGTTAGGAACTCTGTCTTTTTCATTTTAGATATAAAAATATAATTAATTTGATGAAATTTCGTTCCAAATTGTTGAAAGCGATGGGAATACTAGTATAATAACAAGGAGAGCGTATTGGAAAGGGAAGAATATAATATGCAAAAAATTAAAATTGTAACAGATTCAACGGCAGATTTATCACAAGAGGTAATTGAGAAGTATAACATTCATGTTCTACCATTATCAATCTCTGTAAATGGACAAACATATTTAGATCGAGTTGATCTTCAACCGGATGAATTTATTGAAGAAATGCTTAAATCAGAGGAACTACCAAAAACATCACAACCAGCAATGGGTACATTTGTAGAAATGTATGACAAGTTAGGTGTAGATGGAAGTGAAGTACTTTCCATTCATATGACAAGTGGAATGAGTGGTACTGTGGCAACTGCAAATAGTGCTGCATCAATGACTGATACAAAAGTAACAGTTGTTGATTCGCAATTTATTACACATGCTTTAGCATATCAAGTAATCGAAGCTGCGAAAATGGCAAGTGAAGGACGCCCGCTAGAAGAAATTTTAAAACGTGTAGATGAAGTGAGAAAGAATACTCGTTTATATGTAGTAGTAAATACATTAGAGAACTTAGTGAAGGGTGGGCGTATCGGTAAAGGAAAAGCATTTATCGGTTCACTGCTTAACATAAAGCCAATTGCTAGCCTTGAAGATGGTGTTTATAACCCAGTAACGAAAGTGCGCAGCCAAGGTCAAATTGTAAAAACGTTAGCTAAGTTATTTGAGGAAGATACAGCTGGAAAAGTTGTAAAAGCTGTGGCAATTCCGCATGCTAAAGCAATTCCTTTAGCTGAAAGTGTAAAAGAGGCGGTTGAAAAAGTGAGTGGATTTGCACAATCGGAAATTTTCTATACAACGCCTATTATTAGTACTCATACAGGTCCGGGTGCAATCGGATTTATGTATTTAGCAGAGTAATAAAAAAGCTACTTGAAAATATATTTCAAGTAGCTTTTTTATGTAAATAGAAAGTAAGAAACAAGAAGGGCTATACAGGCACTACCGCTAATGATATAGCGCGTCTGTAAATATTCATTCATAGAAAACACCCTTTATAATTTTCTATAGTATATGTTAGTTATAGAAAATAAGTAGCTCAGTTATACATGTAACGTTTCAATTTTTTCATTCACTTGCTTATCATTTGTTACACTATTATAAGTGAAAGTTTGACCTAAAAAGAGTACATGTAGTTGTTCCCACGGTAACATACGTAAATTCCAATTATTTCGAAGCCTTGTTACTGCCTCGCGAGGTGTTTCATCAGCAAGTGCAAAAGTTCCGTAATGCATTGGTATAAAGTGTGTAGCGTTTAAATCTAAATAAGCTTGCACTGCCTCTTCAGGTGAAACGTGAGATACTTTCATAAACCATTCTGGTTCATAAGCACCAATTGGCATAAGAGCAATATCAATTGAAAAGCGTTTGCCAATTTCTTTGAAACCTTGGAAGTAGCCACTGTCACCACAAAAATAAGTAGTTTCCGAAGATGTTTCATTATGAATAATCCATCCACCCCAGTGAGATGTATTCATATCAAATAAGGATCTTCTCGTCCAGTGCTGGGCAGGTACGAAGTGAAAGGAAACATCATTAATTATTGTATTTTCCCACCAACTATACTCTTCAACGTGAGTGAATTTTTTGCGAGTAAATAACTTTTTTAGCCCAATAGGTACAAGATACAGAACATCATCATTTAGCTCGCGAAGTGTTGAAAAATCTAAATGATCATAATGACCGTGTGAAATGAGGACAATATCAATTTTAGGTAATTCTTGTATAGAAAGACCTGGTTCAGTAAGTCTTGGAACTAATTTTAATTTAGTAGCCCATACTGGATCTGTTAATATATTTAGCCCATTCGTTTGGATAAGGAATGTGGAATGACCAATCCAAGTTACAGTCGTCTTTTCAAAGTTGTTTTGTAGGAATTTACTTTGTTTAACAGGTGATTGTTCTACTAAAAAAGAAAAATCCTTTTTATTTTGTTTTCGTTCTTTACGCCAACGTAAAAAGGAACGAATTGATTTTTTTGTGCTCACATTATCCATGTTTTCATAACGTTTTGTCATGAACATCACCTCATTTAAAATCGTTGTAATTGTATTGTACCGAAATGTTGTTAAGGAATACAGTGTATAACATGGATGAATGTTTAAAGAATTGTTAAAAAATAGAGGGATGTATTTACAAAAGTAACAATAAAATTAGTTTTGCAACTTCGGTTTAGAGAAATAATAGTAAAAAAATATATTTTGTCTACTAATTCGCTTGAAATAAAGAAGTAACATACGTAAATTCGTACGATTTCGTGAACAAATGTAGTAAACAATTTTCTCGTAGTGTTAACTTTTGTTATGATAAACATAACCTATTTAAATTTAGGATAGAGAAAAGAGGTTTATAAATGAAGCGTTATCAAAAAATAATTGGTCTTATGGTTGTATTTTGTCTCTTTGTACTTGCTGGATGTAGTGGATCAGGTTCAAAGCTTCGTAAACCATTGAATTGGGATTTAGAAACTTTCCAATTTACAAATCAAAATGGAAAGTCATTTGGTACAAAAGATTTAAAAGGGAAAGTTTGGGTTGCAGATTTTATGTTCACAAATTGCCAAACAGTTTGTCCGCCAATGACTGCTAATATGGCAAAACTGCAAAAGATGGCAAAAGAAGAGAAATTAGACGTTCAGTTTGTTTCGTTTAGTGTAGATCCAGATCTTGATAAGCCGGAAAATCTGAAGACTTTCATTCAAAAGTTTACTGAGGATACTAGTAATTGGAATTTATTAACGGGTTATTCGTTAGAAGATATTACAAAGTTTGCAAAAGATAATTTCCAAACGCTTGTAGATAAACCGGAGAATGGTCAAGTTATGCATGGTACATCATTTTATTTAATTGATCAAAACGGAAAAGTAATGAAAAAGTATAGTGGTATTAGTAATACGCCGTACGAAGACATTATACGTGATATGAAGCGATTAGTGGATTAAAAAGAAGAGTGCATAGCACCCTTCTTTTTTTACATTAGTCTATGGATAAAATGTCATGTTGCTGTGGAAGTTTTGGTGCACGAATTTCTAATACGCCGTTTTGATAAGAAGCTTTCGCTGCCTTTTTATTAATGGAATACGGTAACTTAATCAATCTTGATGCTTCTGAAATGGAACGTTCTCGGCGATAATAGTTATGGGATGTTTGTTCTTCTGCTTCTTCAAGTATCTCTTCTTTTACAGAGACTTTTAAGTATTCACTTTGTATTTCAATTTGGATTTGTTCTTTTTGTATACCTGGTAGTTCGGCTGTAACAACGAGTTCTTCACCAACTTCATATAAATCTACAGGGAATGTTAATAAACGGTTTCCTTTTTGGAAAAAATGATTTAAATCAGCGATTACATTGCGAAGTGGTGTTTGCTCGAAGAAATCATCAATTTGCTTTAAGTAATTACGAACCGGTGGGCGAGAAGAATCTTTTTTTTCTTCACTCATGGTATTCCCTCCTAGAAATCAATTTGCAATATCATATGACAAAAGCGGAGAAAGGTGAGTGCCTAGTTTTCATGTTTTCATAAAAAATTGTTAAAAATGTGAAATGGAGTGATTTTTTTATAGTTTTTGGTCGCCATATTCAGTTGATTATGCTAGTATAAATAGGGTTGATATAGTAGTATAGAGACAGAATGAAAACTGAAAGAGGGTAAGAAGTATGTGTGGTTTTGTAGGATGTTTATGTGAAAACCCTAGAGAGTTTTCAGAAACAGAAAAACATCAATTTGAAAATATGAACACGATGATTTTCCACCGTGGTCCAGATGACGAAGGATATTTTCGTGATGAACATGTACAATTTGGCTTCCGCCGTTTAAGTATCATTGACTTAGAGGCAGGACATCAGCCGCTAACTTATGAAAATGATCGATATGTAATTATTTTTAATGGTGAAATTTACAACTATGTAGAATTACGTGAAATGTTACTTGAAAAAGGTGCAACGTTTGCAACGCAATCTGATACAGAAGTTATCATTGCATTGTATGCACATATGAAAGAAAAATGTGTAGACTACCTTCGTGGTATGTTTGCATTTATGATTTGGGATCGTGAAGAGAAGAAACTTTTCGGTGCACGTGACCACTTCGGTATTAAACCTTTATACATCGCACAACAAGGTGATACTACATTCTTCGCATCTGAGAAGAAAAGTATTATGCATGTGATGGAAGATAAGGGCGTTAATCCAACGTCACTACAACATTACTTTACGTACCAATACGGTCCAGAACCAGAAACATTAACAATCGATGTTAATAAAATCGAGCCTGGTCATTATTTCGTAAAAGAAATCGGTAAAGAGATGGAAATCCATCGCTACTGGAAACCTTATTTCAATGCTTCAAGTGCAACGAAAGAGGAGCATATCCAGGCAATTCGTGATGTGCTATATGATTCAGTAAAAGTGCATATGCGCAGTGATGTACCAGTAGGTTCATTCTTATCTGGTGGTATCGATTCATCTATTATCGCTTCTATTGCAAGAGAAATGAATCCAAATCTTTTAACATTCTCTGTTGGTTTTGAGCAACGTGGTTTCAGTGAAGTTGATGTTGCGAAAGAAACTGCTGAGAAATTAGGTGTTAAAAACCATAACGTATTCATTTCAGCGAAAGAGTTCATGGATGAATTCCCAAAAATCATTTGGCATATGGATGATCCTTTAGCAGATCCGGCAGCTGTACCATTGTACTTCGTTGCAAAAGAAGCACGTAAACATGTAACAGTTGTTCTTTCAGGTGAAGGTGCAGACGAGCTATTTGGTGGTTATAACATTTACCGTGAGCCAAACTCACTAAAAATGTTCTCTTACATTCCTAGCCCAGGTAAGAGCGTTCTAAAAGCATTAAGTGGTGCTCTTAAAGAAGGCTTTAAAGGAAAGAGCTTCCTAGAGCGTGGATGTACGCCAATTGAAGAGCGTTACTATGGAAACGCGAAAATCTTCCGTGAAGAAGAGAAAGCTGAATTAATGAAGTATTACAATGAAAGTGTTAACTATATGGATATCACGAAACCATTGTATAACGAAATTAAAGATTATGATGATGTAAGTAAAATGCAGTACATTGACATGTTCACATGGTTACGCGGTGACATTTTATTAAAAGCTGATAAAATGACAATGGCGAACTCATTAGAACTTCGTGTACCGTTCTTAGATAAAGAAGTATTTGATGTTGCATCTAAAATTCCAACTGAATTTAAGATTGCTAACGGAACTACGAAAGCTATTTTACGTGAAGCAGCACGCGGAATCGTTCCGGATCACGTATTAGATCGTAAAAAACTTGGATTCCCAGTACCAATTCGTCACTGGTTAAAAGACGAAATGCATGATTGGGCTATTAATATTATAAACGAGAGTAAAACAGACCATCTAATCGACAAACAGTATGTATTAAACTTACTGGAAGCACATTGTGCAGATAAAGGTGATTACAGCCGTAAAATTTGGACTGTACTTGCGTTTATGGTATGGCACCAAATTTATGTTGAGCATAAATACGATACGAATCAGTTCCACGAAGAAACGAAACGTGCGTATAGCTTAGTTTAATTAGAAAAACCTTAAGATCGCATACGGTCTTAAGGTTTTTTTCATAAATGGAACGAATTATTGATACAATAATAGTAAAAGGATGGACAACATATGATTACCTTTGAAAAAGCAACTGTAGAAAATGAAAGTGTTGTTAAAGAAATGTTTCGCTCACATAGTTTAAGTGAGAATGAAGTACAGTATTGTGTGAAAGTTGATGATACATATATTGGTGTAATAGATTATCGTGTTCAAGGAGAGACTGCGTTTTTATCTCAGTTAATTATTCACTTTGATTATCAAAGTTATGGTTATGGAACAAATACGTATTTTACATTTGAAACGATGATGAAAGAAAGAAATGTGAAAGAGATAAAGGTAGTACAAACGGAATTAACAGAACAAGCAAAATCTTTTATAGAGAGCTTTGGGTTTAACGAGGAAGATGGGATATATGTGAAGAAAATATAGCGATGAGTAGTTATGCGGGATAAATATAAGGCAGGTGGATGTATGACGATGACTTCTGGTCTTGTATTAATTGGTGGGTGTTTTTTAGTAGCAGAGCTAAGCCATATGTTTATTCGAAAAAGAATGAATAAGAAGAGAAAGCCGTATGAATTACAATATGCCCCAGTGTTTTTCCTTTTGTTTTGTATGCTACTTACATTACAAAACATAACGAATTTTCCACCGCTGTTAAATATTTTTTTGAAGTTCGGTTTGCTGTATAGTACCACTGGAATAGCCCTTTTATTTCTTTTATTTTGCATACGTTATATTCACTATCAATCGTATATATTTATTTTAAATTGGTTAAAGCACAATGATAGAAACCGCCTTACATAAGGCGGTTTTTTATGTATTAACGAACTAAAGTACCAAGAAAAATTACGATGTATGCAAGTAGTAAAAATAGTATTAGGTCTTAGTTTCATGTTTATGATGCAGTTCATACTAAAAAAGTAATACCTGATATGTATTATTTACGATATGTATTGACCGGAATTACAATTACTTTCTTATGTCCGTTTATTTTTCAAATGTTACGATTAAAAAATGTGAGTAGTAAACAGGTACAGATACATTTTGAATAAAAATGAGGTCAAAATTATATATATCGAAAAAGTTTTCTGATATATTTATTGACAATGTATGAGATATACATTACTCTTTAAGTGTAAATGATAATCAATTTCAACCAGGAGGACTTATGACACGCACTAAAAATATACTTATATTTTGCGTTATGCTACTAACGATCATAATCGCAGGGTGTAGTAAAGAAGAGAAGAAAGAAAATGATACAGCAGCTAAAGCGAAAGATTCATATACGATAAAGCATGCAATGGGCGAAACGACAGTGAATGGTACACCAAAAAGAGTTGTTGTTTTAACAAATGAGGGTGCTGAGGCACTTTTATCTGTTGGAGTAACGCCAGTTGGAACGACGAAACCAAGAGCTGGTGATGAATGGTATCCTCATTTAGCAAAAGAGTTAAAAAATACGAAAGTAGTAGGAACCGAGCGTGACATTAATTTAGAGGCAGTAATGAAGCTTCAGCCGGATTTAATTATTGGAAATAAAATGCGTCACGAAAAAATATATGAGCAGTTAAAAGAAATTGCGCCAACTGTATATGCTGAAACATTGCGTGGTGATTGGAAAGAAAACTTTACATTGTATACAAAGGCTGTAAATAAAGAAAAAGAAGGGCAAAATGCTCTTAATGATTATAAAAAGCGTATTGCAGGAATAAAAGAAAAATTAGGTGATAAAGTTAATTCTAAAGTTTCCATTATTCGTTTCGTCCCTGGTGATGTTCGTATTTATCAAAAAAATTCATTCTCAGGCGCTGTATTAAATGATATTGGATTTAAACGACCAACATTACAAGATAAAGATGAATTTGCAATTAAAGGAATTACAAAAGAGCAAATTCCAAATATGGACGGGAACTATTTATTCTATTTCACATCTGATAAAGATGCGGATAAGAATAATGAAGGAAACACGTTAGCGAAAGAATGGACAGAAGATCCACTCTTTAAGCAACTGCAGGCTTCTAAAGATAATAAAGTATTCCAAGTAGATGAAGTGATTTGGAATACAGCAGGTGGTATTGTAGCTGCAAACCTTATGTTAGATGATATTGAAAAATATTTTCTGAAGTAATTAATAATTGAGTACATCACTTTAAATGGGTGATGTACTTTTTTGTTTGTGAAAATACGGAAAATTCCTTCTTTTAAATGCGGATAAGTTGTACAATTAAACCAATGATGGAATAAAGGAGTGGGAATAAATGAAAGCTACTCATAAAGATTGGATTTTGTTTAACGGGAGAATTGTAAATACGAAGGAAGAACAGCCGATGATTCCATTAGAGGAGAGAGGCTTTCAATTTGGCGATGGTATATATGAGGTATTCAGACTATATGATGGGAAACCACATTTATTAGATTTACATCTGGAACGATTTTTTAATTCTATGGAAGAAATAAAACTAATTCCACCATTTACTAAGGAAGAGTTAGTCGAAGAGTTACATCAAATGATTGAAAAAAATCAATTTCAAGAAGATGGGAATGTATATTTGCAAATTTCAAGAGGTGCTCAAGCACGTAATCATGTATATGAGTCAAATGCGCAACCAACATATTTTGCGAATATTGTTTCGTTTCCACGACCAATTGCTACTATGGAACGAGGAATAAAAGTTACTGTAGAAGAGGATATACGCTGGAAGTTCTGTCATATAAAATCTTTAAACTTGTTACCTAATATTATGATTAAAAATAAAATAAACGAACAAGGCTATCAAGAAGCGATATTAGTACGAGATGGAATTGTAACTGAAGGGTGTCATTCAAATTTCTTTATGGTGAAAAATAATAAATTGATTACACATCCGGCTGACAATTTCATTCTACACGGCATTACACGTCACTACGTCATTACATTAGCGAAAGAGTTACATATTGAAGTAGAAGAACGAGAATTTTCACTACAAGAAGTATATGAAGCTGATGAGTGCTTCTTTACAGCGACACCACTTGAAATATTTCCAGTCGTTCAAATTGGTGATGAACAGTTTGGAAGCGGCGAGAGAGGGGTAATTACAAAGAAACTTCAAGTTGCATATGAAGAAAGTATTAGTTTGTTTAAAGTTACGAACTAATATTGAAGAAAAAAGCTGGTATTCCTCCAGCTTTTTTTCATGATATAATTCAAACATAGGACAAGTTTTGAAAACGCTGTAAAAGGGGATTTAATGTATGAATTATGAAGATTTGAAAGAAGTAATTCACGGTAGAAGAAGTGTTAGAAAGTTCACAGAACAAGAAGTATCTACAAGTGATATAAAAGAAATTATTGATTGTGCTCGTTATGCACCGAGTGATACGAACTCACAAACTTGGGAGTTCTTGGTCATTATGAACAGAGAGAAAATTAAAGAAATTGAACAAATGACATGGGATGCATTACATAAACTTGCGGCAAAAGCGGCAGAAAACGGAGAAGAGAAAGCAGGGAAATTACTTACACGTTCTTTCGGACCGTATGCGACAGCTTTCTCGGAGGCGCCAGTATTAATCGTATGTTTGGCAACGCCATATGAATCAAAGTTTCGTGAAAAGATATTTGATCCAATTGCTTTTGTTCCGGATTCAGTTTGGGAAGAAGAGGGAATTAAAAGTAGCTGTTTAGCCGCACAAAACTTAATGTTGGCTGCACATGCGAAGGGTCTGGGTACATGCCCAATGACAGGACCGGTATTGTTAGCCCAAGATGAACTACGACAATATTTACAAATTGAATCTGAAAAACAAATAAATATGGTTATTTCACTCGGTTTTCCGAAAGATAAGCCGAAGAAACTTCCAAGAAAAGAAGTAGATGAGATTACAACATTTGTTTTTTAAAGCCGAAAATAAAAAGACATTGAATGAACAATGTCTTTTTATTTTGGATAGGTATGTAATTAATCTGTTAGGCTAAAATGATAGATAAGAGGGAATTACTATTTATTTCATAAAAAAATTTAATGTTCTATTAAGGAAAGTATGATACATTAATCGTGAGCAAGATTCTATTTGTTCATGAAAGTGTTAAAAATAGTCTTAAAATTTAAAAGTTATTTTTGTATAATGAAATGACAGGGGGGATGAATTTTGAAAAAATTCATAATCACTGGATTGTCTGTATTGTTATTAGTTGGTTGCGTTACTTCGCAGGAAAAAGAGGGTACACAATCAAAGCAGGAAGAACAAGTTGTAAACGCAAGTAATGAGAATATAGTTGTATTTCCTGAAGGGGTAATGCCAATTGGAGAAGGAAAAGTGAAAGTTATTACTCCAGATGGTACTTCTGAAAATGGCAATATACCAACCGTATTCATCAAAAAGGATACTTTAATTCAACACGTTGAATTAGAGCTTTCTAATTTTCAAAATGATAAAGAAACATTCGTATTTGTAGATCAAGTGTTTGCAGATAAATATCAAGTGACTAGTACAACACAGACAACAGTACAATTAAAAGAAAAGACGATTGAAACAGGTAGTCATACGATTACTGCAGTTCAGTATGAAAACAATGACCCGAAAGGAAAGGTTATTAGTTTTAATCAAGCAACATTTGAGACAAAACCTGCGTCTTAATAAGAATAAAAAGTACATTACTCAAAAAGTAGTGTGCTTTTTTGTTTGAACTAGAGTGTGCAATAGTGAATAACTTGTTTCGTTTTCTAATACGATTAAGTAAGAAATCGCTTACTAATACTACGACAGAGAAAGGGATGTGAATTGATTTCCTCGTATTGTCTTCATTAGTATGATTATGTCAGTAATTTGGTTTACTATACATGAAGTTATTCAAGTTACGTTCGATTATGAAATTTATGACTTATTAATAGGAAGTGTATGTATTGTCATTGTGTATCTTTTCTATGATAAACTCAAATTGAGATAAGTTTTACAAGAAAAATGTAGGTATTTCATTTGAAGTGTCGAATAGTACATACGATGTCGTAATAACAAATTTTCTATTGTTTACCGTGAAACAGAAGAAGGAGAGATAGAATTAATGAAACGAGCTCTTATTAATATTGATTATACATATGATTTTGTAGCTGAAAAAGGTGCTTTAACATGCGGAAAACCAGGACAAGAAATTGAGAAAGATATTGTACATATAACGAAGCAATATATTGAAAATGGAGATTACGTTATCTTTGCTATTGATAAACATGAGGAAAATGATGTATATCATCCTGAATCAAAATTATTCCCGCCTCATAATATAGCTGGTACAAATGGAAGAGATTTGTTTGGTGAATTACAAGATGTATACGAAACATATAAAAATGATGAGAATGTATATTATATGGATAAAACACGGTATAGTGCATTTGCAGGAACAGACTTAGAGATGAAGTTAAGGGAAAGAGGCATAGAAGAAGTTCATCTTGTAGGTGTTTGTACTGATATTTGCGTTCTTCATACAGCAGTAGACGCTTATAATAAAGGATTTAAAATTGTTGTTTTTAAAAAGGCGGTTGCATCTTTTAATGAACAAGGTCATGAATATGCACTTGGACATTTTAAGTCATGCCTACATGCAGAAGTAAAGTGAAAAAAAGAGGCCTTTAAAAAGGTCTCTTTTTTACGTTTAAATTGAGACGAGGTTTTGCTCGATTCATTTTTTTACTTGGTAAAATATACATCAAAAAAGGTCAAAGAAAATCTTTGACCTTTTTTGACCAAATGTTATAATAAAGACAGAAAGAGATAATCTTTCATTCATAAACTATAAGGAGGAAAAAATATGCGTAATTTATTTCCAGAGATAACAAAACGTCAAAATGGTATTTTTGATTTTGGGCCTTCTTTATTAGAGGGGATGACAGATGCTTTCTTTAAACCGATGAACATGGATACTTTTAAAGTAGATGTTCATGAACAATCTGATAAATATACAGTGAAAGCAGATTTACCAGGTTTTCAAAAAGAAAACATTCAAGTTGAATTTGAACAAGATGTATTAACGATTCAAGCAACTAATCATAATGAAGTAGAAGAAAAAAATGAGAATGGCATATATATTCGTAAAGAACGTTCTATAGGTTCTGTAACTCGACGCTTTAATTTTAAACAAGTTGAGGAAGAAAATGTTAAAGCAAATTATAAAGATGGCGTACTGATAATTGAATTGCCAAAATTGAAAAAAGAAAAAAACAGTAAAACAACAATTAATATTGAATAAAAGAGCTGATAAATTCAGCTCTTTTTTTGTACTTATTTAATACATAAGTTAGTTGAAATCGAAATGAGCTGAATACAGTTTTAACGTTTAAAAAATTTTACTATTAGCTCCCCTTACGTTATTAAAAAGGGTATATTTAAAGGGAAAGGAAAAGAACATCTAGACATACTGTTTAAAGTGAAATAGTAATAAAGTCAAAATACATAGTAAGGGTAGCGGCATTTTAGAGTAGGATAATAGATTTTTCTAGAACAAACTGAGACGATTATGAATTTTTTAATTAGTAAGGAAGTGGTTAGATGAGTTTATTAACGTATACTGAAGAATTTTTTAATTATGTAAGGGAGTTTTTGCTTTTAAGATTTTTACTATTTGCTTTCGTTCTAATCATTATTTCTTTTGTAATAAACCGCATTATTGATTGGTTTTTTAGGAAATCAAGCTTTTTTGATGAAGAGGTAGAGCAAACGATTCAAAGTGTGATTCGATCCATTTTTAGATATATCATTATCATTAGTTTAATCATATATTTAATTAGTCAATTTGTAGATATAAAAAGTATCATTGCAGGTGCAGGGATAGCAGGGGTTGTTATCGGTTTTGCTGCACAACAGATGCTAAAAGATGTTATATTAGGTTTTGCGAGATTAGCGGACAAAGAGTTTCGTGTTGGCGATTTTGTTACTTTTAACGGAACAAACTCAGGAACAATTGAGGAAATTAGTATTCGTTTTATGCAAATTCGTGAATGGTCAGGAAAACTCCTTACCATACCACATGGAGAGATTAGAACGATACAAAATTTTAATAAAGGCTGGATGCGAGTCATTGAACGGATTACGGTAAGTTATCAGGAAGATCCTACAAGAGTTAAGGAATTGTTAGAGGAAGTTTGTGTGAATTGTAATGAAAAATTAGCCCCAAGTCTGTATAAAGTAGAGGGTGAAGCTGTTGAACCTTTTAAATATGTGGGTGTTACAGATTTAAACCCGAATCTGAAATACGTTGGATATGAATTTTGTATTACAGGTTTAATAAAGCCAGAAGATTATTTTGAAACTTCTAGACAAGTAAGATTTGAATTAATGTCTATGTTCCATAAGAATCAAGTGCAAATGCCAGCAGCCAATATGTTCGTTACTACTGAAAGTTTACAGCATAACCATGGTGGACGTTCTTTATCGGACAGCTAAAGTAGTACCTTAACGGAAATTTTGTTTTCAACATAATAATCAAATGATTGATATAAAAAAGAGCTGAAGGAATTCAGTTCTTTTTAATTTGTAGAATTTAGAAATTTCTTAATGTTATAATGGTAGTTGGTGATGAAAATGAACTTTGAAGAAAAAGAGATGCATCGTTTAGAAGCATTAAAAGCAATTGCTGAATTATTAAATGAAGCAACAGACTTACAGGACATGTTAGAAAAGGTGTTACATACATTGTTACAAGTTATGAATTTACAAACAGGGTGGATATTTTTTATTGATGAAAGTGGAAAGCACCGTATGCTTGTAGACGAAAACTTACCGCCAGCTCTTATGTGGCAAGAGAAGAAGCCAATGTGTGAAGGAGACTGCTGGTGTGTAGAGCGTTTTGTGAATGGCAGATTGGAAAAAGCGACAAATATTATTGAATGTAAGCGAATTGAGGATGCGATTGAATGTAAATGGGGGGAGACCGAAGATGTTACACATCATGCGACAATTCCTCTTAGGTCTGGATCGGAGAAGTTTGGTCTATTAAATGTGGCTTCGCCTCAAAAAACACATTTTTCAGAAGAAGAATTAGCATTACTAGAATCAATTGCATTTCAAATAGGAACGACAATTCAACGTATACAGTTAGTGGAAAAAGAACGTAAATACGTAGTTGTAGCAGAACGAAATCGATTAGCTCGTGATTTACATGATTCAGTAAAACAATTGTTATTTTCTATTATGCTAACAGCAAAAGGTACTCTAAATATGACGCAGGATAAAGATTTGCAAGAGATGTTAAGTTATATTGGAGAATTATCACAGGAAGCATTACAAGAGATGACACTTTTGATTTGGCAATTAAGACCGGAAGGATTAGAGAAAGGGTTAGCTGAAGCAATTAAAAATTACGGAAAGTTGTTAGGGATTCACGTGGAAGTTCGAATTGATGGTATGGTTTCAATTGGTGATGAAATAGAAGAAGTTTTATGGCGTATTAGTCAAGAAGCAATACATAATTGCAAAAAACATGCTTCATGTGAAAAGGTAAATGTTCTTTTAAAAATAGAAAATAACCAGCTGTATTTTTACATAGAGGATAACGGAATAGGATTTATACAAGATCACGTAAGAGAGTCAGCGCTCGGTTTAAAAAGTATGAAGGAACGTATTCAGTTAATGAGGGGATCATTTCAAATAAAAACTGAGCTGAAAAAGGGTACGAAAATTGAAATTCAATTGCCGGTTTGAAGGGGAGAAGAAGGTTGAAAATTAAATTACTACTAGTTGAGGATCATCATATCGTTCGAAGAGGACTTGTATTCTTTTTGAAAACGAGAGAAGAATTTGAAATAGTTGGGGAAGCGGAAAATGGTGAAGAGGCATTAACATTCGTTCGAACGAAAAGACCAGATGTAGTATTAATGGATCTATCAATGCCGAAGATGGATGGTATTGAAGCAACAAAACGCATAAAACAATATGATGAAACAATAAAGATACTAATATTAAGCAGTTTTTCAGAGCAAGATTATGTTTTGCCAGCACTTGAAGCCGGAGCAGATGGTTATCAATTAAAAGAAGTACAACCTGAGCAACTGGTCGCTTCTATCATTGCAATACATCAGGGGAATGCGAATTTTCATCCGAAAGTAACACCAGCATTATTAGGACGGTCAGCAGTTAAGAAAGAAAAAGAAAATCCTTTTTCTATGTTAACGAAAAGAGAGCAAGAAGTACTTCGTGAAATTGCGAAAGGACGAAGCAATAAGGAAATTGCAGCAGAGCTTTATATTACAGAACAGACTGTGAAAACACATGTTTCAAATGTTTTAGCTAAATTGGAAGTGGATGATCGTACGCAAGCTGCATTATACGCAGTGAAACATGGAGAGAATAATGAGTATGAATAATTGCGTACCATGTTACGATAGAATACATAGGAGCTATTAAAATGTATAGTTAAGTCTAATAAAGGTTTTTCTTCTTTCAATAATTAGGTACAATAAAGTGAAACTTTAATCAGTGGGGGGCATCCCGCTGATTACCAGCCTGCACCTACGTGATAAAGCAAGGCTAAGATGGAAGGGGAGGATATGCTATGCCTGGTACAAGAAGTGGGATTGGAAAGATTCAAGCTTCGTTAAACGGTTTGTCACCGAAATTACGAAGTATTGCTGAACATATTTTGAAACATCCACAAGATGTTGTACATAAATCTATTACTGAATTAGCAGAAGTTACGAATAGTTCCGAAGCTACGATATTCCGCTTATGTAAACCCCTTGGTTTGCAAGGGTTTCAAGATTTAAAGATTTAAAGATTTAAAGATTACATTAGCTCGTGAAATTGTACATACTCCTATGCAAAATATTCATGAAGAAGTATCTGCAGAAGATAGTATGGTAACTGTTGCTAAAAAAGTTTTTCATTCGCATATTACAGGACTGCAAAATACATTACATTTGTTAAATGACACAGCATTAGAGCAAGCTGTAAAAGTATTGCAAGAAGCAAGCCGAATTGAGTTTTACGGAAATGGTGGTTCTGGTATTATTGCGATGGATGCGTATCATAAATTTATGAGAACGGGTATTTCTTGTATTGCTCATACAGATTCACATTTTCAAATTATGGGAGCCGGTTTACTCTCGGAAAATTCAGTTGTTATCGGCATTTCTCATTCTGGTAGCAATAAAGGGTTACTTGAAGCATTAGAAATAGCGAGAGCAAGAGGAGCTAAAATTATTGCGATTACGAGCTATCAGAAATCAGCATTAAGTCAACTTGCCGACATAACACTTTATACTTCTACACGCGAGATGGAATTCCGTACAGAAGCAAGTTCGTCACGATTAGCACAGTTAAGTTTAATTGATACTTTGTATGTAGGTTTGTCGTTGCAACGACAAGAGGAAAAGTTAAAAAATTTACAAAGTATACGTGAAACGATTTCGATGAAGCGAATATAAAAAAAGCTCTTCAAATGAAGGGCTTTTTTTATTGGCGAATAGTTTACTGATTTATTTTCTTGTAGAAAAATGTGACTTACTTATAGTCAGTGATAGACTCACATTTTTAAAAATGTAAAATAAAAACCGACTTATGCAATAATTCAAATATTGTTCATAATTTCACAAATTGTTTATGAAGTGTCATGTTATGATAGATGTGTAATGATGATTGAACACTTAAATTTGGCATAATGATTAGCCAAACTAGTGGAGACAGAAGTTGTGAGATGAACTCATGAAAAATTCTAAAACACTAAAGGGGAGATCACATATGAAAGCAGTAGTAGTTAATAAAAATAGTAAAGCAAACATTGAAGTGATTGAAAAGGAATTACGTCCGTTACACTCAGGTGAAGCGCTAGTAGATGTAGAGTATTGTGGGGTTTGTCATACTGATTTACATGTTGCAAATCATGATTTTGGAAACACAGATGGCCGTATTCTTGGGCATGAGGGTATAGGTATTGTGACGAAGATTGCTGATGATGTTACTTCACTAAAGGTGGGGGACCGTGTAAGTATTGCATGGATGTTCCAATCTTGTGGGCGTTGTGAATATTGCGTAACTGGTAGAGAAACATTTTGCCGTGAAGTTAAGAATGCTGGCTATTCAGTAGATGGTGGTATGGCTGAACAATGTATTGTAACAGCTGATTATGCGGTGAAAGTACCAGAAGGATTAGATCCTGCTCAAGCATCATCAATCACATGTGCGGGTGTAACTACATATAAAGCTATAAAAGTATCAAATATTAAACCTGGTCAACCGATCGTCATCTATGGTTGTGGTGGATTAGGTAACTTAGCTATCCAATATGCTAAAAATGTATTTGGAGCAAAGGTAATTGCAGTCGATATTAATGACGATAAATTAGCTTTAGCAAAAGAGGTTGGTGCTGATATGACTATCAATCCAATTTCTCAAGGTCCTGCTGATAAGATTATTCAAGAGGAATTTGGTGGTGCTTATGCTGCTGTAGTAACAGCTGTTTCAAAAGTAGCATTCAACTCTGCAGTTGATGCAGTACGTGCTTGTGGTAAAGTCGTTGCAGTAGGTTTACCAGTAGAAACTATGGATTTAAACATTCCGCGACTTGTACTAGATGGAATTGAAGTGGTTGGCTCTCTAGTCGGTACTCGTAAGGATCTAGAAGAGGCATTTATGTTCGGTGCAGAAGGAAAAGTAGTGCCTGTTGTTCAAACTTGTTCTCTAGATAAAGTACAAAATGTATTCGAAGAAATGGAACAAGGTCGAATTCAAGGACGTATGGTAATCGATTTTAAACAGCATAATTGTGATTGCAAATAATTCACTTTAAATATAAAAAGTATGAGTCTAACAAAGTACATGTAAAAAAGTTAGACTGCATAAAAAGATGATCCTTGTATGCAATAGGGATCATCTTTTTTATATTCTACTAATATCAATGCCAATTCATACTTGATTAATGAGAAAGGATTAAAGGTTCACTTTATTTACAAACGAAAAAGAATCTTTATTTTTAACAAATTTTTTATGATCTGGAACGGTTTGAATTGCTACAGTTTGCGAATCTCTTGCTTTCAGTGCATCTTGAATCCCAATTGTCATAAGTTTAATAAATAGAATCGTAATAAAGAATGAAGAGAGAGTATAAAAAATAATCCACCATGAAAGATTCATTTCATTACGATTTAAGCCAATAAGGCCTGCCCAATCATTAGACAGAGAAACAGGTTTAAGCACTCCGTCATACAGTTCCCGCATTTGTATCCCGCCAATTACAATGTTAAGCAACGCTAAATGGATAACGAGTATGAGTGTTTGGACGATATGTTCCATAAATAATACAAATAAGCGGTCAAGTAATAAGACGCGTAAGTGTTTTTTCATAATATGAAAACGGCTAGCACCCAGTAATTGTGAACTTAAAATGTAATCTCGTTTCATAAATTCATCAACCTCTGAGGATATATATAAAGAAAGTGTAGGCAGGGCGACGAAAATAAGTACGAGTACTTGATAAAATGTAAATGAAATATTTGGATTTAACCCATCAGCATTTGATGTGATTACAATATTAACGGGCGTGATGAGTATGAATGCGATAAATAGAGTTGGAATATAATAAAAAACTTCTGAGCATGCCTGGAAAAATCTCTTGAGTTTTGGAGCGAATAAACTTAAGAGAATCCCTATACATGTTCCGCATAAGATTCGAAAGAAGCTAATTGCCACGGCTAATAAAATAGTGAATTTTGCTCCTTCTATAATTTGTAAGAAAACAGACTCTCCAAAACGATCAGATCCAAAAGGCGGAATTAACGATGGCGGAAAGGGAGCCTTTCCAAGTAATTCGTTATTGTCATTGTAAAGTAACTGAGGAGGTTTTGGGATGTTATCTTTAAAGAACCAACTATAAATAAAACTAGCTGAAATAAGTATGAATAGATAAGTAAAGCCGATTAAAAAGCGTTTTGATTTCCAAATAGATTTCATAATGCTACTCCTTTCAATTGCTTTTGCCATCTATTCATCATGAATGAGATTATTTGAAAAATAGTATAAAACGGTAAAATAATCATAACCAGTATGATAAATGCAGCGGGAGGTGAAATAAACGCCTTATTAAATAAAAATTGAATAATGCCATCCATATTAAAAATAAATTCTAAAATGAATAAATTAGAAAGTAAGAAAACAAAAATCGTTTTTAAATGGTGGAAGAAGTGGATAGATATATTTTTGAATAAATGAATGCATAGTATATAACTTGATGAAAGGCCTTTTCCATAGGCAACTTCTACATAATCTTTTCCATGTTCTTCTTTTATGTATAACATCATCATCCGAAACATTTGTAATGTAGGTAAGACTGCTAAAGATAAAATAGGGAGTAAATAAGCTCGGTTTTCATTAAAAGAAATAATCGTGACAGGAGATTCCCCGAATTGCTTAAGTACCCATATGAAAAATATTTGCAAACAAATCATCATCATCATATCAGGGACAGCTTCTAATAGGAACACAATTCGATTTATCCATTTTTTTATATAATCTTTTGCTAAAAAATAAAAAAATGCCATGCTAGATGATAGAAAGAGCGCAAGTAAAAAGGCTAAAAATAATACAGTAAATGAATATAGGTAAGGTTCTAAAACGGTTGGGAATAAGGGTGTTTTTTTGAAACTACCAAATTTCGGGTCTGATCCTATAACCACTAATGATTCAGGGGAGAAAACATCCTTTAACATAGTAACAATCTGATTAAAAAAAAGAATTGGTTGAAAGGTAAATCCATTTTGAGTGATAAATAAATAAGGTAAATTTAATAATAGTAAGAGTGATAAAAGAATGGATGAAAGCTTAATTGTGAATTGAGATATTTTATTTAACATTAAATCCCTCCGACATCTTTTTACAACATTATACAATAAATTCTGATTTATTGTTCTTATTTTTCTGAAAAATAAGAAATTAATTAAGCTTTACAATTGTAATACGTAATATGTATTTACATAGTTGAAATTTTATAGTGAGGAGCCGATCCCTATGTCTATCAAGTAAAATGTGCAGTATTTCCATTTTCGAGGCATTTACTTTTCTTCAGTTGATTGGCATTTGGTGTTATTCCATTGTTATCAAGTTAATAGAACTAAGTTTTCTTAAAACAAAAAACCACCGAAATATAGAAGTAGTTTTGAATGTAAGGAATTTGTAAGGAAGGAGTAAGAAAAAAGAGATTTTCAATGTGTATGATCAAAATATAGAGAAGAACGAGAGGGGGAGTAGTTACTATATATTTATATAAAAACAAATTAATTAATAAAACTCTATGGAAGAAAAGAAGAATTTACAGAAGTTACCAGATATCTGAAGAAGAGGGATTAATCATTTATTAGGTCAGAGAGTTGATAGCTGTTTGATTAGCATATGACATAACTATCAACCATCAATACAATTTAAATAGAGGAGAGGAATGCTTTATGAAAACACGCAGTAAAATTATATGTGGAAGTCTAGCGCTATTAATAGCTGGAAGTTCCCTGTTATACATAACACCAGCCTCAATTGTAAAAGCAGAACCCGAGCAAAATGTATCAAGTTCGTTACAAACAAGTACGCAAAGCGATCGTGCTCCCGTTAAGAAAGCAATACGGGATGCACTGCAACTTGGATACCCGGGAATACTCGCTAACATTTCTAAGGGTGGTAAAACTTGGAGTTATACCGCTGGGATAGCGGATCTGACAACCAAGAAACCAATGAAAGCAGATTTTCGCTTTCGCATTGGCAGTGTAACGAAAACGTTCATTGCAACAGTTCTACTTCAATTATCTGGAGAGAACCGTTTGAATCTAGACGACTCCATTGAAAAATGGTTGCCTGGTGTCATTCAAGGAAACGGATATGATGGTAACCAGATTACTATCCGGCAAATATTGAATCATACAAGTGGTATTGCTGAATATATGAATTCAAAAGACTTCGATATTATGGATACAAAAAAATCGTATACGGCTGAAGAATTTGTAAAGATGGGGATTTCCCTTCCCCCAGACTTTGCCCCGGGAAAGGGTTGGTCTTATTCAAACACAGGATACGTATTACTGGGGATCCTTATTGAAAAAGTAACTGGCAACAGCTATGCGGAAGAGGTTGAAAATCGGATTATTGAACCTCTTGATTTGTCAAATACATTCCTACCTGGTAATTCAAGCGTGATTCCAGGCACCAAGCATGCCCGTGGCTATATCCAACTAGATGGAGCAAGTGAGCTAAAAGACGTTACGTATATTAACCCAGGTAGCTCGGATGGGGATATGATTTCTACTGCTGACGATTTAAATAAATTCTTCTCATACTTACTCAGTGGTAAATTGCTGAAGGAACAGCAGCTAAATCAAATGCTTACTACAGTTCCTACAGATAGAGAAGGAACGGGATATGGTCTTGGAATCGTTGAATTTAAGCTTCCGAATGGTGTCTCGGTATGGGGACATAGAGGTAGCGTTCTAGGGTTTTCCACTTTTGTTGGTGGAACACTTGGAGGCAAACATACATTGGCCGTCAATTTGAACAGCTTTAACTTTAGTAATCCTGATCCTTTTAAAAGTATTTTACTTGCTGAATTTAGGAAGTAGGCAAAAGGAGAAAAGGAAAAGTTTTGTCATAGTTTTATATTTTAAAATATACCATTTTGGTGCAAAAAACAACTTGCTCTAAAAAAATTTAATACTCGTAATTAAGTATAAAAGAACGCTATCGTTTTAAGTAAATATTTTAGGAGGGTTTTATGAAAAAGAAAATGATTACTGCACTTGGTGTTTCTGCTATAATACTGACTAATTTTGTAGGAAGTACTTATGCAGACTCGAAAACAGGAGTTTCTGTTACAGCTCCCTACAATAAAAATCAAATAGGGGAATGGTTAGAAATGCACGCGAAGCCTTTAAAAACAACGAATCCAAATACACCTTTTAATGATTTAAAACCACTTAAGAATATGGTGGGTTCAGCTTCAATTGTAGGTTTAGGTGAAGCTACGCATGGGGCTCATGAAGTTTTTACGATGAAACACCGTATTGTGAATTATTTAGTATCTGAAAAGGGCTTTACCAACCTAGTTTTAGAAGAGGGGTGGGACAGAGCTTTAGAACTTGATCGATATGTTCTTACTGGTAAGGGAAATCCAAGCCAACATCTATCACCTATATTTAAGACGAAAGAAATGTTAGATTTACTTGATTGGATTCGGCAATATAATGCTAATCCAAAACATAAATCTAAAGTGCGTATCATCGGGATGGACATTCAATCAGTAAACGAGAATGTTTATAATAATATAACAGAATATATTAAAAGAACCAATTCAAAACTTGTGCCGAGGGTAGAAGAGAAGATAAAAGGTCTTATTCCTGTAACAAAGGATATGAATACTTTTGAAAGCCTTCCGAAAGAAGAAAAAGAAAAGTATATTTCAGATGCTGAACAAATTAGTGCTTTATTAGAGGAAAATAAAAGTTATTTAAATGGGAAATCTAAAGAGTTCGCATGGATAAAACAAAATGCTCGTATTATTGAACAGTTTACTACGATGTTAGCGTCACCTCCTGATAAACCATCCGATTTATATTTGAAACATGATATTGCAATGTATGAAAACGCGAAGTGGACTGAAGAACACTTAGGAAAAACCATTGTATGGGGGCATAATGGACACGTTTCGAAAACAAATATGCTTCCTTTTGTATACCCTAAAGTAGCTGGGCAGTATTTAGCAGAGTATTATGGAAAACGGTACGTATCTATTGGAACGTCAGTTTATGAAGGACAATACAATGTCAAAAATAGCGATGGTGAATTTGGCCCATATGGAATATTAAAATCGGATGATCCAAACAGTTATAACTACATCTTTGGACAAGTTAAAAAAGATCAATTTTTTATTGATTTACGTAAGGCAAACGGCGTGACAAAAACTTGGTTAAACGAACAACATCCAATTTTCGCTGGAATAGCTACCCAAGGGCCTGATATACCAAAAACTGTGGATATATCATTAGGTAAAGCGTTTGATATACTTGTTCAAATTCAAAAAGTGAATCCATCTCAGCTACATCAATAAATTTAGAATAATGTGCCTTAATGAAGTGAAGTGTTAAGTCGGAATAGAGTTGTTTGAAAAAGTCAGTTAGGTTATTTTCATTAAAGGATTATTAAATGGAATAAATGTTTTCAATTTAGAGACGATGTGAGATAGAAGCACAGTATCATCAAGTTAACAAAATAAAATTCTCCCTAAAATGAAAAAATACGCTATTCTTTCTATAGAATCATAGGAAAGGATGGCGTTTTTTGATCTAATCTATTACTACAATTTGCTCACGAAATTTAAAACTTTTTGTCCCCTAACACCTTACGAAATCTTACTAAAAATGTTGAGTTTGTACAACAAACCACATACCTATTAAGCTAAAGAACAAGTTACTCAAAAACTAGAAAAAGAGTTTGTTTCGAAACGGATATTATGTAACTTTACCGAACGGATCAGTTATCCGTGGTTGGTTAATGGACTTAACTGAAAAAGCATTTGCAGATGTTCCAAAACTGGAGGGTATTAAAGGTGTGATGAACTCTTCAGGAGAAGGGAAATGGACTGTTGAAACTGCACTTGAACTTCAAGCTGCAGCACCAGTAATCGCGATGTCATTATTTATGCGTTACCGTTCTCAAGAAGATGATACATTCCACGGAAAAGTAGTTTCAGCTCTTCGAAATCAGTTCGGTGGACATGAAGTTGTGAAAAAATAGGAAATGATTTTTGAAAAAGAAACTTGTGTATAAACGCAAGTTTCTTTTTTTATAGTTTAAGAAATCACTAATTTAAAAATACCAATCAACAATTGTATATTGGTACGGATTAAGTATAGAGGGAAGCATGGAAGTTGTCCCAACATAAAAATAAGAATAAATAAAATGAAGCTTTCATAAATAGTAAGAGGATGATTATGTCATCAGTGTAGCTAAGAAATGAAGTTACATATGAAGTGAGCGTGTTAATAAAATATGAGGTGGTTAAATGGGAAATGAACAAGTGAAGAATGCAGGAGAAGAAAAAAAGTTATGTCTTTGTATGATTGTTAAAAATGAGTCTAGAATTATGGAAAGATGTTTAAATGCTACAAAATCAATTGTAGATTTTGTTTCTATTTGTGATACTGGCTCAACTGATAATACACCTGAAATTATTGAAAATTGGTGTAAAGAAAATGAAATCCCTGGAACAGTTCATCATGAACCATTTCAAAACTTTGGTTATAACAGAAGTTTAGCTGTTTCATTGGCACAAAAAACATATCCAGAAGCAGATTATTTATTAATATTAGATGCGGATATGATATTAGAAGTTGATCCTGAGTTTGATAAGACTAGTTTAACGGAAGACCATTATCTTACATTGCAATATGATATTCATATTAAGTATTGGCTGACTCGCCTTTTAAAAGCTTCTTTACCATGGAAATCTGTAGGTGTTACTCATGAGTATTGGGATATAGATCGTTCCAAAGTTGATGCGAATCACATTGCAAGGGTAGCAAGGCTAGAGACGCTTGTCGTTAACGATCCTGGGGATGGTGGTAGTAAAGGTGATAAGTTTGAGAGAGATGAGAGGCTGTTGTTACAAGGATTAAATGATCCAGAAACAACGCCAGATTTGCATATAAGATATTTATTTTATTTGGCCCAAACTTATTTTCATTTAAGTCAATTTGAAGATTCGATTAAATGGTATAAAAAACGAGTGGAAGCAGGAGGCTGGGTTGAAGAGGTGTTCTATTCGTTATTGCGAATAGGATTTTGTTATGAACAATTAGCAAATCGTTCAGCAAATAAACAATTTGAAGTAACAGAAGCGGATGAAAAAGAAAATGCTAAGAAGCAAGAAGAGCAATATACAGCATTAGCTGTTCTTTATTTTCAAAAAGCGTGGGAATATAGACCAACTAGGGCTGAGCCATTATACCAACTTGCAAGAATGTATCGATTAAAATCCGAAAATAATATTGCTTTGATGTATGCCTTGCAAGGGAAGGAAATTCCATTTCCGAAAGATGATCTTCTATTTGTAGATTATCATGTGTATGATTACTTATTTGACTATGAAATTTCTATAAGTGCTTTTTATATACCGCATAAAAAACATTTAGGTGCAGTGTCACAAAAATATTTGGAATCGAAAAAAGAAGAATTACCGCTGCATATCGCAAATATGGTAGAAAGTAATGCGAAATTTTATTAAATATAATTTCGATTAAAGGAGTAGTGGAGTAATCATGGAATTAATACGATGGGCGATTGAACTAGGAGAATCGGTGCATGGAAATACGTATGAAGAATTGATGCCACTACTAGATTATTATTATGACCGGGATCATTTAAAAGCGTATTGTATCGCAAATCTTCTTTTAGATATGGATTTACCTGATGAGCATCGGCAAAGAGTTGAATTAAGAAGGTGCATTTCTGCTTATTATGCTGGACTATATAAAGTAGCAAAAAAATGTGCAAATGAATTGTTAGTTAAACATCCGGATGTGGATTTATATAAAAATAATTTAAGGCTAATGGAAGCTTATTTGAATAAAGAATATGATTATTGTCTTTTTATATGCCCAAAGACGTATGGTAGTTTCATAGATGTCGCGCGAGCTTTAAAATGGCGATTGGAAGAGGAGGGTAATACGGCAATTATATCAGAAACAATACTAGAAAATGTAAAAAATACAATTGTTTTTGGAGCGCATACGTATGCACATAACCCGAATCTTCTGCCGAAAGATGCAATTATTTACAATTTAGAACAGTTATACGAAGGAAGTCCTTATGCACATCCATTTTATTTAATACTATTAAAAGATAAGGTGATTTGGGATTATAGTAAACAAAATATAGAATGGTTAAAACAAAAAGGGGTAGGAAAAGAAATAAAACATGTAGAAATGAACTATGCCCCAACTTTGGAAATAAAAAAAGATGCATTTGAAGATGAGTTAACGGAAGACATCGATATACTGTTTATAGGTGCTCTTAATCCGAGGCGGCAAGCTATTATGGATCAATTAAAAGCAGTTGCCCCGAATTTAAATATTGTTTTTAAAAATAATGCGTGGGGAATTGTTAGAAATGAGTTGATTGCTAGGTCTAAAATTATATTAAATATTCATTTTTACTTATCAGGAATTCTTGAAACACCTCGCGTTTCTTATGCAGTGGCAAATAAGAAATTTATTATTTCGGAAAATAGTAATCCAGAGGACGAGATGGAGTGGCCAGGAATTGTGTTTACTCCGTACGAAAATATAATAGAAAATGTAATGAAATATATCGAATTACCCGAAGAACGAAAAAAATTAGCAGAACAAGCGTATCATCATTTTGAAGCTAAAGGAAGTTTAGGCGTATTGACTTCTAAAGGGGAAAAAGGGTAATTGTGAAGAACTCATACTTTCGTATGAGTTCTTTTTGCGTCTATCATACTATTTTATCAAGCTAATTCCCTCTATATATTGTGTTTTTATATAGAAATTTCTGATAATATATAAATATAACTTGATAACAAGGAGGAGAAATTATTATGAAACTAGTCGTTATAAATGGTACACCGAGAAAATTCGGTAGAACTCGTGTGGTGGCAAAATATATTGCTGATCAATTTGAAGGAGAGTTATACGATTTAGCAGTAGAGGAATTGCCTTTATATAATGGGGAAGAATCACAACGTGAATTAGAAGCGGTAAAAAAATTAAAGGCGTTAGTGAAAACTGCAGACGGTGTAGTACTATGTACACCTGAATATCATAATGCAATGAGTGGGGCGTTGAAAAATTCGTTAGATTACTTAAGTAGTAGTGAATTTGTTCATAAACCTGTCGCATTACTTGCGGTTGCAGGTGGCGGTAAAGGTGGAATTAACGCATTAAACAGTATGCGTACTGTTGCTAGAGGGGTATACGCAAATGCAATCCCAAAACAAGTTGTGCTTGATGGTCTTCATGTACAAGACGGTGAGCTGGGAGAAGATGCAAAACCATTAATTCATGATTTAGTTAAAGAATTAAAAGCATATATGGGCGTATATAAAGAGGTGAAAAAACAACTAGGAGTTGAGTGATATGCCATCTCTGTATAAAGATTCACGCTTGTATTTCATTCTCGGGGCCAATAGTCTATCAGCTATTGGTTCTGGGATTGTTATGATAACGATTCCGTGGTTGTTGATTAAAGAGAGTGGCGGAGAGACAACGTTTGGTTATGTTTCCATCATCGCAACTCTTATTATGTTTTTACTAACACCGTTTATCGGGCAGAGCATTGATCGTTTTTCAAGAAAATCTTTATTGTTATGTAACGAAGGTATCGGGATAGCCGTAATCGGAATTATGGTTATATGGGGATTTGCTGGGCAACCCTATCATTCTATTCACTATATTCTTATTTTTATAGCAGGCTCTTTTTACTATCTATTATTTTATCCTACAATTTTTGCGTTTAACCAAGAAATTTTCCAAGCAGAACATTATAAAAGTTTAAGTGGAACAATGGAAATACAAGGACAGTTAACCCAAGTTATTTCAGGAGCAGCCGCGAGCTTTCTAATTGAAATTGTATCTTTGAAGTGGATTTTGTTAGTAGATATGTTAACTTTTGCAGGAGCATTTTTCTTATTCTTATGTATACCGTATGTTAAGAAAAAAGAGATGAAAAGGAAAGTGACATTTAAGGAGCAATTGTTCGAAGGAATGCATTTTATGAAAAAACGGCCGAAGCTCTTTTGGTTCTTACTTGCCACTTATATGCCGTTTATAGGTGTTATGATGGCAAATTATTTAATACCAGTTTATATTTCGGATATACTCAAAGCCAATGCCTCAGTATACGCAATTGAGGGCATGATGTACGGTGTTGGAGCAGTTGTTGCAGGAATTTGTATCCCACTCATAATGAAATATGTGAAAACAGAAGTTTCAATCGTTATGACGATGTTCATTTATGTAATTTCAATTACCGTAATGATTATTGAACCTTCTGTATTGTTTTTATATGGGCTTGCGATTTTTCATGCGATTGGAAATGCGGGTACAAGAGTCGCGAGAAATGTATTGATGATGGAAGAAATTCCAAATGAAGTAATGGGACGTGTAGACAGCTTATTTCGATTAATTGGTACAGGAATACGGATTGTATTGTTAATGTTGTTTACAGCTGGTGTTTCTAAAGTAGGTGTCATGGTACCGTTTTATTTACTAAGTTTCATATTGATCCTTTCGTTAGGAATTGCTATAAACTATGTAATTTCAAAACGTAAATTCGAAGCGAGTGTTTCTAATAAATCGATCGTTTAAAAAACACTTCTGCCCCCCTTTCTTTTTCTATATAATAAAAAGAAAGGGAGGATAAACTTATTTATGAACAAATGGATTTTGCTTATTATCTTATTATTACCACCACTAAACATTCTTTATATGACCTTTCGAATGAAGAAAGTTGCTCGTGAAAAATTGAGTCATCACTCTCCGTACGTTCTTATATTAGGTGCAAAGTTATTTGGAGATAGACCGTCTTTATCTCTTCAAAACCGTTTGGATGTAGCATTGGAATATTTAGTTTCTCATCCAGAAGCGAAAGTAATTGTTTCAGGTGGTCAAGGAGAAGATGAAGATATACCGGAAGCTCATAGTATGAGGAACTATTTAATGGTACATGGTATAGAAGAGAGTCGTATTTTAATAGAAGATCAATCTACAAACACGTATGAGAATTTAAAGTTTAGTATAGATTTATATGATGTGAAACATGCGGTAGTTGTAAGCAATACGTATCATTTATATAGAACGAAAATAATTGCAAAGCGTTTAGGTATGAAGATGGAGGCACTAGCTGCTGAAACACCAATACGTTCTAAGAGAAAAATGTATGTGCGTGAATATGCTGCTATAATGAAAACAATATTGTTAGACCATTAGAGCTCAAATGTGAGCTCTTTTTTTGTAGAATAATGCATATCATTTGAAATGAATTCCATATTCCATCAAAATAAAGGAAACAACATTAAAGGAGTTGTGTTTGTGATTCAATTTAATCATGTGTCAAAGGCGTATGAAGATGGCACGAAAGCAGTGGACTCATTGCATTTAGAAATTAAAAAAGGAGAATTTTTTGTTCTCATTGGTCCGAGTGGTTGCGGGAAAACAACGACAATGAAAATGATTAATCGTTTAATTGAAACAACTGCAGGATCGATTTTAATCGATGGAAAAGATATTCAACAATATAATATAAACGAATTACGTTGGAATATAGGGTATGTGTTGCAACAGATTGCTTTGTTTCCGCATATGACTATTGCTGAAAATATTGCAGTTGTTCCTGAAATGAGGAAATGGAGCAAAAAGGAAATAAAAGCACGTGTCGATGACTTGTTACAGATGGTTGGATTAGATCCGGATATATATCGCGATCGTATGCCGGATGAATTGTCAGGCGGGCAAAAACAACGTGTCGGTGTCGTACGAGCATTAGCCGCAAACCCGAAAATCGTTCTTATGGACGAACCGTTTAGTGCGTTAGATCCATTAAGTAGGGAGCAGCTTCAAAAGGATATTGTACAATTGCAAAAAAAGATTCAAAAAACAATCGTGTTCGTAACACATGATATGCAAGAAGCATTATCACTTGGAGATCGCATTTGTATTATGAAAGAAGGAAAAGTTGTTCAACTAGATACACCAGAAGGAATTATACATAATCCGGAAAATGAATTTGTAGAGGAATTCATTGGAAATCGTGGGCGAACTTGGTATGAGGGGAAAAGTGTGGCAGATGTATTGCCGCTTGATCAAAGTATGCAATTAGAAGGGCAGGCGCTATCATTACATTCTTCTTTACAAGAAGCGTTAGTTCGTGTGCGTGATGAGGAGGTCGTTCCAGTTGAAGAAAACGGTCAATATATTGGAGCGTTAACAAGTCGTCATATTGTCAATTACATTGTTGAACAAATGAAGGAAAGAGGCTAAACAGTGACTAATTTTATACAAACGTTCCAAGAACGAAAAATAGAATTACTAACTGCATTAAGTGAGCATTTACAAATATCGCTTATTTCATTATTTTTTGCAGTAATTATAGCGGTGCCACTTGGCATCTTATTAACAAGAAAAGAACGAATGGCTGAGTTTATTATAGGAACTTCTGCAGTTATGCAGACGGTGCCATCACTTGCATTACTCGGATTATTAATTCCGTTAGTAGGAATTGGAAAACTTCCAGCCATTATTGCATTAGTGGTGTATGCACTATTACCTATTTTACGCAATACATATACAGGAATACGAGAGTTAGATGAATCTTTAATCGAAGCAGCGAAAGCCATGGGGATGAATAGTTGGAGAAGACTGTGGAAGGTAGAGCTTCCTCTTGCCTTACCAATTATTATGGCTGGTATTCGTACAGCAATGGTATTAATTGTTGGAACGGCTACATTAGCGGCGCTTATAGGTGCTGGTGGGCTCGGTAAACTCATATTACTTGGTATCGATCGGAATGATCATGCGCTTATCATTTTAGGGGCCGTACCAGCCGCGTTACTCGCTTTATTCTTTGATGTAGTACTTCGAGTGCTTGAGAGGCCAAAACGCTCGTCTAAGCGTGTTATATTGACTATATGTATAGTTTGTATAATGGTTGCTTCTCCATTTCTTTGGAATGCAGAAAAGAAAGATATTGTTATTGCAGGCAAACTTGGATCAGAACCTGAAATTTTAATTCAAATGTATAAGCAGCTTATTGAACAAGATACCGATTTACACGTAGAATTAAAACCAGGTCTTGGAAAAACAGCATTTGTATTTGAAGCGTTGAAATCAGGAGAAGTAGATATATACCCTGAGTTTTCGGGAACTGCTTTATCTACTTTTGTGAAAGAAGAGCCAAAAAGTACAAATCGGGATGAAGTATATGAGCAGGCTCGCGTTGGAATGGAAAAGAAATATAATATGGTTATGTTGAAACCGATGGATTATAACAATACATATGCACTAGCGATGCCGAAAAAAATAGCAGATCAAAATAATATAAGTACAATTTCTGATTTAGGAAATATTGCACAGGATGCGAAAGTAGGATTCACATTAGAATTTGCTGATCGTGAAGACGGTTATAAAGGAATGCAAAAATTATATAACTATAAGTTTTCAAATGTGAAAACGATGGAACCAAAATTACGTTATAGCGCAATTCAATCAGGGGATGTTAATGTAATCGATGCATATTCAACAGATAGTGAATTGGAGCAATACGGACTTAAAGTGCTAAAAGATGATAAAGGGTTATTCCCGCCATACCAAGGTGCACCTTTATTAAGAAAAGAAATGTTACAAAAATATCCTGAACTTGAAAAAGTATTAAATAAATTATCTGGAAAGATTACAGATGAAGAAATGCGAAAAATGAATTATGAAGTAAATGTGAATGGTAAAAGTAGTGAAGAAGTAGCGAAACAATTTTTACAAAAAGAGAATTTACTTCGTTAAATTTACAAGAAATATACAAATCTATATGTATGAAATGACCGTTCATTACAAAATGAACGGTTTTTTTGTGCATACTTATACATTTTTTCAAAAAAGTATTCCATTTTTCCTCATTTTCTTTTAGAATAAGTAATGTTTTCCTGAAAAAATATAAAAGAAACGTCTATTAGAGAAAAAGGTGACTTTAATAGTTGAACGAACATAACACCTAGAATGACAGATGGGGTGGTACAAATAGAAAAGAAGTTAGGGTTTTTTCCATTAATTGCATTAGTAGTCGGAACAATGGTTGGTGGCGGTGTTTTTAGTTTACCGCATGATTTAGCAGTAGGAGCAAATAGTGGCTCTATCATAATTGGGTGGTGTATTACAGCAATGGGAATGATTCCACTCGCGCTCGTATATCAAACGTTAGCAAGAAAAAAACCAGAGCTTGAAGGCGGAATTTATAGTTATGCACGTGCTGGTTTCGGTGAATATATTGGATTTAACAGTGCTTGGGGATACTGGCTAGCAGGAATTTTAGGAAACGTTGCAACAATCATGTTACTGTTTAGTACATTAGGGTATTTCTTCCCAATTTTTAAAGGAGGAAATAGTGTTGCGTCTATCGTTGGAGCATCACTTTTATTATGGACACTTCATTTTCTAATTTTATTTGGAATTCGTGAAGCGTCTATTATGAATGTGATTGCAACGATAGGGAAATTGGTTCCAATCGTACTATTTATTGCTGTCATGGTAACAGCGTTTCGCTGGGACACATTTACACATGATTTTTGGGGAGAAGGAACTATTTCAGTTTCCTCTATACTTGGTCAAGTGAAAAATACAATGCTTGTAACTCTTTGGGTTTTCATTGGAGTTGAAGGAGCGGTAGTATTATCTGGAAGAGCAAAAAATAGTCGAGACGTCGGTAAGGCAACAGTATTAGGACTTATTTTAGTAATGTCTATATATATTATAATTTCTGTCTTGTCAATGGGAGCGATGACAAGAGGGGAACTTGCAGTTTTAGAAACTCCGTCAATGGGACATGTATTAGAACATGTCGTTGGGAAATGGGGTGCAGTGGCGATTAATGTTGGGTTAGTTGCTTCACTTGTAGGTACATTAATAGGTTGGTTTTTACTTGTTTCTGAAATTTCCCACGTAGCGGGAAAAGATGGTGTGTTTCCAAAAGTCTTTACGAAAACAAATAAAAAACAAACGCCACATATGGCATTATGGATCTCAAACGGCGTTGCCCAAATTATATTTATAATCGTTCTGTTTTCAGAATCAACATATCAAATTATGTATTTCATAGCGTCAACATCAATTTTAGTACCATATTTATTATCAGCGCTATTCCAATTCAAATTAGTCATTACAAATGAACTAAAAGATGCGAAAGTAAAAAACGGTTCGCTAGCTTTAATTGCTTCCATTTACTCTGTTTGGCTTATTTATGCAGCTGGTTTGAAGAATTTATTGCTTGTTTCAATTGTATATGGAATTGGAATCATTGTTTACGTGTATGCAAGAAAAGAAAAAGGGAATCGTTGTTTTACTGGTATAGAGAGATATGTAATGTGGGCAATTGTAGTAGCTGCTGTTACATCTCTTTATATGTTATTGACTGGAAATATAAAAATGTAAAAGTCCTTTTCATTTAAAGGGCTTTTTTCTTTGTCTAGAGAATATTTAATACATAATATATTCAGGAGGGATGAAAATGGAAGAAAAAGAACAGTTATCCAGAATTGTAGATTTAGCGAGTGAAGTAAGGAAAGTATTAGTACAAGAATCTTTTTTTAATCATCATCCTGAACTGCGAGGAGTGATTGAAAATTTAGCGAGTGCTGTAGAGAATTTGGCAGAATTACAGCAAAATACTGATGAAAACGCTGAAGATCGATTACGATATGTACTTGCTAAAATGAAAATTGCTCATAATGCCATTTTACAAGAGAAAAAAGCATTTCCATCTCATTAATATACGTTTTTATTTTGAACCTGGCGGATAACGTCAGGTTTTTTGTTTCTAGTTTTTCGTTTCTTTCATACACTAAGAATAGTATGAAAAAAGAAGGTGACGAAGGTGAAATTACATAAAGCTCTTCAGCCAAGTTTTATAAAACGAATGTACTATATGAGGTTTATCGGAAAGTTCACAAAATCAGTGGGAGAGAAGAATGGAGAGAATTTCTTTGTACAATGCCTATCGCCGATACCATTCACGTTGCAAGAACAATTAAAAAATGAACCATATGTATTTGAAGGTTTATGTAGCAATAAGAAGAATGAAAAAGTCTTTTCGGAATTAAAGAAAAGAAAACTAGAAAAGCAATTGGTTATGTTTCGTCTCTATTATGAAAGAGGACATATATACGTGGAGTTAATTTGTACAGAAGAACCGCGAGAAATGGCAAACAACTATCAAATGATTCCAGTACCTAAAGTTTCTGATTACAAAAAAGGGAAGTCTTTAGAAAGGAAACTTAGTAATGGTTATTTGTCATTTCTAATGCCAAAATATCCGAAAGATTTCGAGCCTCCTGAATTATTGTGGCACGATGGAAGGTTATATGGAAATATATCTTTAAAGTCATCATCAATTAGTTCAATCGCATATTTTGAACAACAGCGGGAATGTAAGTATATAGAGTTTACTGACTGGATGAAGCATGTAGAAATAGCGGTAGAAGATCAATTGTATTTTGTAAGCAATCAAATGTATGAGCAATTAAAAAAACGAATGACTGAAGAAGGTAAGCTTGTTGAAATAGAGGAAATAAAAGTGCAAAAGGATGAATGGGAATGGGATGAACGTGAATCCGTCTTTTTACAATATGTAAAAAATTTTGTGCGTAATAAAGGACTATATTTGGATGAAACGGACATTTATAATTTTCATATAAGTGCGAAAACAGATATGTTGACGATTCTTGGTGGTATACCGGGCGTTGGGAAGTCCCGTTTTGTGCAAGCTTATGCTGAAGCACTTGGATTACAGTATGGTGAAGAATTGGTTTGGATTCCGATTTCACCATCGTATCAAGAACCACATGATATACTTGGTTACCTTCACCCGAATGGTACTTTTATTGAAAGTGACACAAAATTAGTTAGGACGTTAATGAAGGCAAAAGAAAATCAAAACCAGCTGTATATCATAGTTTTTGATGAAATGAATATGTCACATATTGAGCATTGGTTTACCCCATTTCTATCTGTTCTTCAACTTGACAAACAAAACCGTATTTTAAATTTGTATGAAGGTGTACAGGAAAAAGAAAATCCAATTCCACCAACAATTGAAATTGGCGAAAATATTATTTTTGTTGGTACTGTAAATTTTGATGAAACAACGAAAGAGCTCTCAGATCGATTATTAGATCGGACGAATGTAATAACTTTACAAAAGATTCCGTTTTGTGAAATTTGTATGGAACAAGAGAAAGTTGTATTACAACCACCTCTGAAAGTAACTGCAGGAGAATTTCGCATGAATTGGGTCAGGAATAAAGCGATGATTGAGGTGTTCTCTGAAGAAGAGTTAGAGCTATTAGATAAGTTACATGGTGTATTGTCATCACATGATACGTCAAAGGGAATTTCTTTTCGATGTGCAAACGCAATAGCTACTTACTTGCAAAATATACCGTTCCAAAATAATCATTCCTATATGATCAGTAGAGAAGAAGGATTTGATTTACAAATAAAGCAACGTGTATTGACGAAAATAAGAGGGACTGAAATGATGGTTGGGTCTTTACTTTCAGAGGAAGCAAAAAGGGGAGCAACATTAGTACCTCTTTTGCAATCTCAACTTGCAAACAGAGTATCTACATTTGAACACTCTTTAGCATATATAAGAGAAAAGCGTAGAGAACTGGAGTTGTATGGTTATGCAAAATGAAGGGCGATATGAAACAGAAATCGTTGATACGAAAGAAACGCTCCCTTTTGTATTAAAGTTAATCATTGGAACGGAAACAAAAGGGGAATATATTTTATTAAATCGTCTTTGTACATCTACTACAGCATTAGTTCAATGTATTTATAAAGTGCAAGAATTAAAACCAATTAGATTGCAATTCCATTATGAATATCCAATGAATATTACTTTTATATGGAATAAAGTATATGAGGGACAGAAAAATATAAAAGAGACAAAATATGAAATAAATGAAAAAAAACAAAAAGTATTAATATATGAACATGGAAAAACAGAATTCTTTTATCCATGGCGTTGTGGTTTATATCATTTTGAGGTGAATATAGAAGATCGAACGTATTATGGCGCTTTTCAAGTCGTGCCTAAAAATTTTTTTGATGATCAATTTGAAATGATTCAAAACTATGTGAAGTCCATTTTAAATGAGTTGATTTTAGATAGAGGTTATTATAAAAAGACCTTCTCTGCACTTAGTGATATTGAAGATTCTTCTTATTTAGTGTTACTTAGAAAATTGCCGCAAAAAATGAAAAAGATAAAGAGAATTTTTAAGAAAATAGAATCAAGCTCAAAATTTATACATGAATATAAATGGGAAGAAAAGGAGCGAAAAGCAACGAGAAAAGGAACTATAGTGGCGGAAAAAAAAACGTATGCAAAATATTATAATCGTAAATTTATAGAACAAAAAAATAGTAAGGAAAATGCATTTCTTAAATTTAAAGCGATGCAATTTTATCTCTATTTACTTGAAGCGGAAAGTTTTTTGCGGCAAACAATTGAAATATTAGAAAGAGCAAAAAAGAAGAAATCAGAAGAATTTCAAGCTGTAAAAACGATTATACAAACAATTGAACGGAATGGATCAGTGACCGATAGAGAGAAACAAAAATATAAAAATATACATTTACTAAAAGAGGCAGATTTGCGAAAAAGTTCTTTGAAGATACAAGAATATAAAATATTAGCGCATTTTGTACATGATAGCGTACAATACTTTCAAACTGTAATGCATTCTCCATTTTGGAGAGAAGTTTCTGAAACAGGTTACATGGACTCACACAATTTACCGATACCACATCAACAATTACTACAGCATTTAGATTTACTTCCACAATTTACAGATCAATCTCCATCTTTATTATTTGTTTATAAGCCAACATTTTTAGTGTATGAATATTACGCTTTTTTTATTGTTATCTCCATGTTAGAGCAAATTGGTTTTGAGGCTAAAAATTCCATTCGTGAACAAATACAAGAACATTTTTATGTAGATGGATTACAGGATGGAACGACAGTAGTGTTACATCGAGATGATATTAAGGTACATGTCGCATTTAATGATTTAATTGAAACACATCCTCTTATTGCATTAAGTAAAGGAAGTAATTTTTATAATGGAGAAGACACGAAGAAGCCAGATATTCGCTTAGACTGTTATGTAAAAGAAGAAGAGAACTATGTATATCAATCTTCTATTATTATTGAAGTGAAGTATAGCCCAATGTACAATATTTTTCAGCACGTTGGGAATACGAAAGCAACTGAGCAAATGTATAAGTATTGGTCTATAAAATATGTAGAAGAACAGGATGGAAAGCGAGTCTATCATCGAAGGGCCATTTACGAAGTCATTTGTGTATATCCAGGAAGTCATATGCATAGTAAAAAAATTGAGTCTGGATGTGGTGTGTTCTTGCAATTATATCCATATAAAACGAAACAAGGGGAAGAGAAATTGGCTGGAAAACATGGGATGATACAAATTTTTGAGAAGTGGTTAAAAAGCATTAAGAAGTAAAAGAAATCCTTTTTCATAAAGGATTTTTTTAGATTAAGCAGAATTATATGCAGTATGGAAATAAGCTTTATACGATTTGAATTTAAAAGTAATATAAATATGTCATTAGAAGAGCGGTACATGCGGCATAAAAGGTGATTAAGGTGGAATTTAATTCATTTTGCAGAATATAATAAGTCGTAAATATTTTTAGTTGCATACGAAGATTTGTTCTTATATGATAGATAGTGAAAGCGTTATCAAAAACGGAGCGGCGATGGGAAAGGCGGGTATATATGTTCCAGCGTGTTCAAACAAAGGAAGAACATTTTTGGTTCGAGCAACTATGGGGAGATTTTTGTGAAGAAAGAAACTTAATGTTCGTAGAACGTAATTTAAATCCATCACGATTTTTATTAATAGAAGATGAACATCATATTGGTACAGTAGAATGTATTAAGTATACGGTACCAGAGCAATCGAATTCTGAGTTTTTCTATCCGTTTTCTAAAAATGATTTAGTGAAAGATTTGAAAAATGTATATGAAATAGGCAAGTTAAGTATTGCGAAAACGTCTCGTGGGAGAGGACATTTCAAAAGACTAACAGCTATTTTATTTATGCATGCATTAGAAACGAAAGCAGAATGGTATATTGCAGCAGTTACAAAAAGAATGTATATGTATTTATTAACACTCGGTTTCCCAATTGAACCGATAGATAAGCCATTTCAGTTTCATGATACTTTACAAGGTGTACCAGTACGAATTCATGCCCGGAAAGGGGCTACACATTTGTATTCTTTAAAAGAATTTCGAGATGTAATTCAAGGGAATGCTCATGCTCAGGCATTAATCGCAAAATACAGTAAGAATATTATGTTAACCAAATAAAGCGAAATGAATATGTATAATAAAGAGAATGCTATTTTAAAATGAAATCATTCTTCATGAAAAAAGACCCTTATTATTTTGATAAGGGTCTAAAAATTATAATCCAAATATACTAAAAATCATTTTACGGCGCTTCGGTTTCTTTTCACGTTCAGATGCTGGTTTAGTATCGGGAGTAATATATATCGGTTCTTCTTTCTTGAGGGAAGCTTCTAGCTTTTGAATTCGCTCTAACATTTCCTCCATTTCACGGCGATGTTGTAAAAGTTGGTACGTAACAACATCATTTGCCTTATCTTGCATTTGTTCTTCCATTCGATCTAGTCTTCTCGTGATTGTGTTTAATTGAGCGGTTAATTGCTCAAAATCATGTGATGATATGTTTTGAACAATTGTATTTACTTGAGTTTTCAATTCTTCAACATCATTTGATGATGTTTTTTGAGTAGGGTGAGTGTTTTGGGACTGCTCTATTTGTGAAAGATGGTATTCTAACATTTGGTCTAAATCATCTTGTGTAAAAATAAAGTGACCATATTTGTTTTTTTCTATAGTAAGATTTAATTGTTGTGCAATCCGGACAACAGCCTTTGGGCTAACACCTAATTTTTTTGCGATAAATGGTGTTTTATATTCCAAACTAATCCCTCCTATATATATCCTGTTGAATGATTTCGATCTATGAAGGAAGTTCCCTTCTGGTATGACAAAAGAAGTGTGGAATCGGCAAAGAAAGTGTTTTTTCACGAAAAGAAGCTATAAAGAATATATCGTGTATATAAAAATATTTTATCTTGAGATTTAGAATCATTTGACTGAGGGAAATAAATTAGATTATCATAATGATAAATATCTTTTTTATGTATGCATATAATATATAAAAAGGTGGTTGCTAATGTAGAATTTTGTTAGAGTATTAGAATGCTTACTTCACTTGAATAAAATTAAGTAGGAGGTGGCTTCCTTGCTTACAATGTAAGTAAGGAAAAGTATTTGGACATATATAGTATAAGTATAGTGATTGTTTTAATTGCCTTAACGGCATTTTTCGTTGCAGCAGAATTTGCAATTGTTAAAGTGCGAAGTTCACGAATTGACTATTTAATTGCAGAAGGAAATAATCGCGCAGCATCTGTCAAAACAGTCATTACAAACTTAGACGAATATTTATCTGCTTGTCAGCTAGGAATAACAGTTACAGCACTGGGAATTGGGTGGTTTGGTAAACCTGCGTTAAAGCAAATGTTTGACACACTTTTTGTGAATTTGAACATTTCTACTCAACTAGCAGACATTTTTGCTGTAATTTTAGTGTTTTTATTTATTACATTTTTACATGTTGTAATAGGGGAATTGGCTCCAAAAACATTTGCGATTCAAAAAGCTGAACAAGTGAGTTTATTTGTTGCTAAACCGTTAACTTTCTTTTATCGTATGGCGTTTCCATTTATTTGGCTATTAAATGGATCAGCTCGGATGATTACGAAGTTTCTAGGGTTGAAACCACCGAAAGGGCACGATGAAGTTCATTCAGAAGAAGAATTACGGTTGTTAGTTTCAGAAAGTTACAAAAATGGAGAGATTAATCAGTCTGAATATAAATATGTAAATAAAATCTTTGAATTTGATGATCGTATAGCAAAAGAAATTATGGTACCTAGAACTGAGATGCATATTATAAGTAAAGAAATGCCTGCTGAAGAAGCATTGCAAAAAATGTCTCGAGAAAAATATACGAGATATCCAGTTGTTGATGGCGACAAAGATCACGTAATAGGCTTTGTAAACTTTAAAGATATTTTTACAGATTTTGTGCAGCAAAAGGCGGTTAGTAATAAGAAAGTAGAGCAATATATTAGACCGATTATTTTAGTTATCGATTCTATCCCAATACACGACTTATTTTTAAAGATGCAAAAAGAAAGAACACATATTGCTATATTGATAGATGAATATGGTGGAACATCTGGACTTGTTACTGTTGAAGATATTTTAGAAGAAATAGTTGGAGATATTCAGGATGAGTTTGATACAGATGAACAACCAGAAATTCAACAAGTTAGTGAAACGAAAACAATACTAGAGGGAAAAGTACTTGTTAGTGAAGTGAATACGTTATTAGGTTTAACGATTGATGATAATGGTGTTGATACGATAGGTGGCTGGATTTTAACGAAGAATATAGAAATTGCTGAAGAGGATTTCATTGAAATTGAAAATTATAAGTTTTGTGTGAAAGAATTAGATGGACACTATATTAAGAGATTAGAAGTTACAAAAACTGTAGAATCAATTGTTATTTTAGAAGATGAAAAACAAATTTCGTTACAAGAACAAATTAGTTCGTAAACTCTGCTATGTGGCAGAGTTTTTTTGAGCATAATGTTTTTGGCAGAATAAGGGCTATGTTACAATGACATAAGTCAGACCTTTCACTAGGTGAAGTATTATTGTATACATATATTTGAAAGGGGAAGAATTATGAAAAAGCATTTATATATAAATGGAGATTGGAAGTCTGTAAACACGTATAAACCATTATACGCACCATATTCTGAAGAAACATTAGCGGAAATTGCGCAAGGAACGGAAGAAGATGTTAAAGAGGCTGTTATTGCTGCAAAAAATGCAATGAAGGAAATGAATACATTATCTGCATATGATCGTGCGACTATTTTGGAGAAAGTCGCACAAAAAATGGATGAAAGAAGAGAAGAATTTGCAGAGATTATTGCAAAAGAGGCTGCAAAACCAATACGTGCTGCAAGGGGAGAAGTAGATCGTACTGTTCAGACATACAAATTTGCAGCGGAAGAAGCGAAGCGTATATATGGCGAGACACTGCCACTTGATGCAGCACCTGGTGCAGATGGGCGTATTGCATACACAATACGGAAACCGATTGGGGTTATAGGAGCTATTACACCATTTAATTTCCCATTAAATTTAGTGGCACATAAAGTCGGTCCTGCAATTGCTGCCGGAAATACAGTTGTGTTGAAACCAGCTGATCAAACGCCATTATCGTCTTACGCATTAGTTGAACTATTTGAAGAGGCAGGATTGCCAAAAGGAGCTTTAAACATTATTTCTGGTCCTGGTTCAACTGTAGGTGAGGCGCTAGTTACAAATGATGATGTTGCTTCCATTACTTTTACTGGAAGTCCGAAAGTTGGAATCGGAATAAAGGCAAAGGCTGGGCTAAAGCGAGTTACGTTAGAACTCGGATCAAATGCTGCGGTTATTATTGATGAAGATGTAGAATTAACAGATGAATTAATTGAACGTGTAAAATGGGGAGCATTTGTTAATAATGGACAAGTTTGTATTTCGGTACAACGTGTTTTTGTACATGAAAAAAGAACGGATGAATTTCTTTCAAAGTTAAAGAAAGCGATGGAAACAGTTGTTGTTGGTGATCCACTGCTTGAAGAAACGGATGTATCGGCTTTAATTTCGAAAAAAGATGTAGAGCGAATTGAAATGTGGGTACAAGAAGCTATTAAGGAAGGCGCATCTGTTTTATACGGTGGTAAGAAACAGGATGAAAGGATTTTTGAACCCACTGTATTAACGAATGTTCCGGAGTATGTATCTGTACAGTGCCAAGAGGTATTTGGACCACTTATGACGGTAAATACATTTAAAGAATTTGATGAAGCGATAGATCAGGTAAATAATTCACGTTATGGACTACAAGCAGGCATATTTACAAATAATTTATTTAAAGCAATGCGTGCAATTGATGAGTTAGAAGTTGGTGGTGTCATGATAAATGATATTCCAACGTTCAGGGTAGATCATATGCCTTATGGTGGTGTGAAAGAAAGCGGCACGGGGCGTGAAGGGATTAAATATGCAATAGAAGAAATGACAGAAATGAAATTAGTATGTATTAAAAAATAAAGTAAATAGAACTTAAATATCACAATAAAAAACGAGTAGGAAATGTTTACGATTCCATACTCGTTTTTTATTATTTGTTTTATGTTTCTCGAAACAATTTCATTTAATCAAGTGTACTTTTCACTTCATTTCTTGTTTGAAAATAGCATCTTCTACATAAATTTGTTCTTTGTCAACAGCAGTGCTATGAGATAATACTAAACCGATTGGTGTTTCTATCCCTTTATTTTGAACAATTGTAAAAGGAACATTTTTTTCATTTGCTAATTTAATGTATTTTGATAAATGTGGGTAAGCAATGCCACCATTTAGGAATATTTGTAATGATTTAGAAGAGCGCATGCTACTAGCTACTTCAGAATATACATTACTTTGCATTACTTGACCGATAGTTAAAGCGATTTCTACACGCTCACGTAATGTAGTTAAATACATATTACGTTCTTCTGGTTTGTTCTGCTTTTGGCCGTAAATGCCTTCTTGGAGATAATCTTCCACATTTTTATTTACCATATTTTTCACACCTTTCATTTTCTATTGTACGAAAGAATGAAGCAGGATGCAAAAAAAGTCTCATTGAATGTGAAAAACTTTGAATAAAAGGAAGGAAAATGGAATGTATCAATCTAAACAATTAATAAAGTAATAAAAATTTTATCAACACATATTAACAAAATGTGACAATAATCTATTAACGAATCGTGATTTTTGTGTTAATATTCAAAATATAAAGGGTGTTCGTCGCATGGAAATGGAGGGAATGGGGGTTTTTCCAATCGATAAGGATATTAAAGAAGTATTTTGTTCGCACTTGAAAAACAACAGGCACCAATTCGTTGAGAACTGGAAAAACAAAATGATAATTTCCGATAAAGATCCATTTAAACTAGAAGCAGTTCAAAATGGAGAGGATTTATTAGAGTTTATTATCGAACTTACTATGGAAGAAAAGGATATAAATTATCTTCAGCCGTTATGCGAGAAAATTGCTATTGAACGTGCAGGAGCAGATGCGAATATAGGTGATTTTGTTTATAATGCAAATGTGGGTAGAAATGAGCTTTTCGAAGCGATGTGTGAATTAGATGTTAGCGCACGTGAATTGAAACCAATTATGGCCCAAATACATACTTGTTTTGACAAATTAATTTATTATACTGTTTTGAAATACTCGGAAATTATATCGAAAAATTTAGAAGAAAAACAGCAATATATTAATGAGACACATAAAGAAAGACTGACGATTTTAGGACAAATGTCAGCTAGTTTTGTACATGAATTTCGTAACCCACTTACGTCCATTATGGGATTTGTCAAATTATTAAAAGCTGATCATCCTAGTTTATCGTATTTAGATATTATTTCGCATGAATTAGACCAATTAAATTTTCGTATTTCGCAATTTTTACTCGTATCGAAAAAAGAAATGTGGACTGAATCTGAACGATTTTGGCTAAATGACTTGTTTCAAGACATAATACAGTTTTTATATCCAAGTTTGGTCAATGCAAATGTTTCGATTGAAAAAAATTTACCGTATCCAATTCCGCTTACTGGTTATCGGAGTGAAGTGAGACAAGTATTTTTAAATATATTAATGAACTCAATTGACGCTCTTGAATCAATGAAAGAAGAAAGAAAAATTGTCATTGATGTATTTGAAGAAGATCAATCGATTCGAATTGTAATAAAAAACAATGGGCCAATGATTCCAGCTGAAAATGTAGAAACGATTTTTGAACCATTTGTAACTACTAAAAAGTTAGGAACTGGTATTGGGTTATTTGTATGTAAACAAATTGTAGAAAAACATAATGGGTCCATCATGTGTCGTTCAGATAATGATTGGACAGAATTTCAAATTGCATTTCAAAAATAAACAGTCTACACCAAGTGAATGGTGTAGACTGTTTTAATTCGTAAGTATAACGGCTTCTAATTGAGGATCTTTTGTTGAATAACCTACAAGTGAAATTGTATAAATGATGTTCGGTTCGACTTTGAAATTCGGTATAGTTAGCAAGACACTTGGATTATCTGCGAGTGAAACTTCAATATCTGCTGTACCAGGGCTAACTTCTAAAAAATCTGTTATTTGTTTAAAAAGTACATTTTCAAATAAATGATCCCCACCTTTTAAATTTACATTTATAACGGGTGTATCTGGAGAAAAATGAGCAAAGCGTATTTTTGCTTGACCAGCTGGTAAATGTGTATTATCAAGTATAGGTTGTAATTGTAGATGATTATCACTATTTATTGCGGCAAAAGTATAAGTGTGATTTCCCATTATTGGTACTAAAGCTGAAAAGATGGGAGTTTCATTTCCGACAGGGACAATATCAATACGGTATTTACCTTGTACTAATGTTAAATAGGGACTAAATTGTTTAAATGAAATATTTTTAATAACCCTTTGCCCGTTTACTAAAATGTCTACTGCAGGTGTATTTGATGCAGAGTGAAAAAACCTTATGTGTGACGGCAAAGCAGCTTCTTGTGAATCTCTTTTTTCATATGTCTGTACAAGTTTCGTAAGTGCATCATAATATTTCATATATAGTTCTACATATTTTTTCGGATTATGAAATTGATAGTAACGAGCGAGCTGTTCGTAACGTGCAGCTTCTTGTCCATATTTTTCGATTTCAGATTGAGACATGAACATTCCTCCTTTGTCATCATTAAAACTATATGCTTAGCAAGAAAGAGGTTATGCGAAAAAGTTTGTTTTTTAAAGGGGAGAAATTGAAATTAATAATAAGTATTTTTACAGATAAGTGTAGTTTAGGTGAACGAGAGTAATAAATTTCTAGAGGATACAATGATATATCATCCATATGGGCTACTGATGTACTAATCACTGTATGTATTTCGAAATAAAAAACTGTAAGGGCGCAACAAATAACATATCGAAAACATGTCCCAAAATCCTTAGGAAACTAGGGTTTTTTTAAATTATAGGCAAATACACATACAAAGCGATAATTGTCCTACATAAATTATAAAGGAAAGGTAGTTTCAAATTGAAGAAAGGAATGAAATGTTGGGATGGGGATATCCCGCAAGCAATTGTGAATGGAGTTATGGACAATTTTGTGCTTTAGGCTGTAGGATGAATTTTGAATTTGTAATGCTATTGTTTCTATTTATGTTAGCAAGTGACGGTATTAATCGATAAAAGAGCGTCGTGCCGAACTGATTAATGTGGTTAATCGGTTCTTTTTTTATGGCATAAAAAGGAAGGGGATGTTTGTGGAATATGGGTTTCTTTAAAAATAATTGCTATGCATTTAGTAGGATTAATTGTCGAGATTTGTTTGAAAATATGCAATATAAAGTAGGGGAATAGGAAGGAGTTTAAAGGGAGTTTCGTCGAAGTTTACACAATGTCGGCATTTGAGGGAAGCTGGCATTATGGTAAGAAAATATTTAGTGAAGCGTTTATTTTTTATAAGGGAGGGAATTTGAGCGTATAAATAAGGGGTGGTCTTTGTTTTAAGTTCTGAATTTTCTGTTTTCAAAATAATATTTAGCACTCATTTGTATATTTTATAATAGTTTTTTGATAAATTCACTGCTTTCGCAGAGGGTTCTTTTTTATGAAAGAAACGTCAATTTTCTTCATATATATATACAAATTGGAGAAATGGGGGAGCGCTATGCGCGATTACTTAATTAAACCACTTGTTGGTCAGCCGTATCCAATGATTTCACATGGAAAAGGTGTATATTTGTATGATCAAAACGGAAATAAATATTTTGATGGCTCGTCAGGGGCAATTACGGCAGGTATTGGGCATGGCGTAAAGGAGATTGCGGACGTTATTAAAAAGCAAGCAGAGGAGATTGCTTTCGTTTATAGATCGCAGTTTACGAGTGAACCAGCTGAAAAATTAGCGAAGAAATTAAGCGATTTAAGTGTAGGAGATTTGAACTGGAGCTTTTTTGTGAATAGTGGTACGGAAGCAAATGAAACAGCTATGAAAATTGCAATTCAGCATTTTCAAGAGCGAGGTATTCAAGGGAAGCATAAAATATTGTCACGATGGATGAGTTATCACGGTATTACGATGGGAGCCTTATCAATGTCGGGGCACCCACTGCGCAGACAACGCTTCGTGTCAATTTTAGAAGATTATCCAACTATTCCAGCTCCATATTGTTTTAGATGTCCGGTGCAAAAAGTATATCCAACTTGTCAGCTTGCTTGTGCGACTGAACTAGAAAGATCAATTGAAAGAATTGGAGCAGAACATATTGCAGCTTTTATTGCTGAACCGATTATTGGAGCAGCTGGAGGCGCAGTCGTCCCGCCGAAAGAATATTATAAAGTTATTAAAGATATTTGTAGTCATTACGATATTTTATTTATTGCCGATGAAGTAATGACTGGGCTTGGTCGTACAGGCGCATGGTTTGCGATGGAACATTGGGGTGTAGAACCCGATATTATGACTCTTGGTAAAGGTTTAGGAGCCGGATATACACCGATGGCAGCGACGATTGTAAGTGATCGTGTTATGGAGCCAATTTTACGAGGATCACGTTCTGTTATGAGTGGGCATACGTTAAGTGCAAACCCATTATCTGCAGCAACAGCACTAGCTGTTATTGAATATATGGAGAAACATAATTTACCTGAAAAAACAGCGGAAAAGGGAGAGTATTTAATAAAAGGGCTACAGAAAGTTCAGCAACAATCGACAATCATCGCTGATGTGCGCGGAAAAGGGCTGCTGATCGGAATAGAATTGCAACCGTTTACAAAGGCTTCAGAGCTTATTTCGGTTGCAGCTAAAAATGGTCTTCTTTTATACCAAGCTGTTTCAGGGCAAGCAGGAAAAGAAGATAGTGCACTGCTTGTGGCACCGCCAATGACAACTACATATTCCGAGTTAGATGAATTACTTTCAATTTTTGCAAAAAGTGTAGAAGAAATGATGCAAAAAGGAGGGCATAGTATCGCATGACAACTATTACGAATACATTTGATAAATTAAAAGAAATAGAGGAAGTAATTTCTTTGTTCCACGATGATATGACACTAATGTTTGGGGGATTTGGAGGGATCGGATCCCCTCCATCTTTAATACAGGCGATTTTAGATAAAGGAGTTACAAATTTAAATTTAATAGGAAATGATACAGGATTTCCTGAGGTAGGAATCGGTCGTCTTGTTACGAATGAAAGGGTGAAATCATTAATTACTTCTCATATTGGTTCAAATCCAAATGCAGGAAGACAACTAAACGAAGGAAGGTTACAAATTGAGTTTTCTCCTCAAGGAACATTAGCAGAGCGTATTCGCGCTGGTGGTGTAGGACTTGGTGGCGTATTAGTTGATGTAGGTGTTGATACGATTGTAGAAGAAGGAAAACGTACTGTTGAAATGAATGGTAAAACATATTTAGTTGAAACAGCATTAACTGCTGAGGTTGCGATTGTATATGCGAAAAAAGCGGATCCGTTCGGTAACCTTGTGTTTGATAAGAGCGCTCGTAACATGAACCCTCACGTTGCCATGGCCGGGGATATAACGATTGTAGAAGCAGAAGAAATCGTTCCACTTGGAAGTTTAGATCCAGAAGAAATTGTTGTCCCAGGAGTATTTGTGAATTATATCGTACCGTCGGAAGGAGTGAATTGGAAATGGGTATGGGCGTAGAAGTGAGAGATAAGATTGCTAGACGTGCGGCGAAAGAAATACAAAATGGTATGATTGTAAATTTAGGTATTGGTATACCATCGCTTGTACCGAATCATCTGCCTGACGATATAAACGTTATGTTTCATGCGGAAAATGGAATCGTAGGTATGGGACCTACGCCAAGTAAAGGAAATGAAGACGAAAATTTATGTAACGCAGCAGGTTTGCCAACTTCTCTTATTACAGGCGCAAGTTATTTTGATAGCTGTACAGCGTTTGGGATGATTCGAAAAGGTTTACTAGACATAACAATTCTCGGTTCATTACAAGTAAGTGAGAACGGTGATTTAGCGAACTGGATTGTACCAGGAAAACGCGTCCCAGGTATTGGAGGAGCAATGGATTTAGCTCAAAAGGCGAAGCGGGTCGTTGTTGTGATGAATCACGTTGATAAATACGGAAATGCAAAAATTGTTTCGGAGTGTACATTACCATTAACTTCAAAGAAATGTGTAGATTTAATTATTACGGATATGGCAGTAATGGAAGTGACGCAGGGAGGACTTGTTTTACAAGAATTGATGAGCCCCTACACAGTGGAAGATATAAAACAACATACTGAAGCAGATTTTGAAATAGGCTCTAACTTACTAGTAATTGAATGAGGGGAGATGTAATTTATGGAGCAATTAAAAAAACAAGTTTGTGATTATATTGAGAGTCATGAAGAGGAAAGCGTAAAATTTTTAAAACGATTAATTCAAGAAAAGAGCGTATCTGGTGATGAAAGTGGTGCGCAAGCAATTGTGATTGAAAAATTACGTGAGCTAGGTTTAGATCTTGATATTTGGGAACCTTCATTTTCTAAAATGAAAGATCATCCTTATTTTGTATCACCGCGTACAAGTTTTTCAGATAGTCCGAACATTGTGGCAACCCTTAAAGGAAGCGGCGACGGGAAATCCATGATATTAAATGGGCATATTGATGTCGTACCAGAAGGAGATGTGAATCAGTGGGACCATCATCCTTATAGTGGGGAGAAAATAGGGAATCGTATATATGGTCGTGGAACGACAGATATGAAAGGCGGCAATGTCGCACTAATGCTTGCGATGGAAGCAATTATTGAATCTCGTATTGAATTAAAAGGAGATATTTATTTTCAAAGTGTAATTGAAGAAGAAAGCGGCGGGGCAGGCACATTAGCGACTATATTACGAGGATATAAAGCAGATGGCGTTATTATTCCAGAACCAACAAATATGAAGTTTTTCCCGAAACAACAAGGGTCCATGTGGTTTCGCCTACATGTGAAAGGGAAAGCAGCACACGGTGGAACGCGTTATGAAGGAGTAAGTGCGATTGAAAAAAGCATGTTTGTTGTAGACCATTTGAGAAAACTAGAAGAAAAAAGAAATGATCGAATTACAGACCCGTTATTTAAAGGAATCCCGATTCCAATTCCAATTAATATTGGGAAAATTGAAGGCGGAAGCTGGCCAAGTTCTGTTCCTGATTCGTTAATTTTAGAAGGAAGATGTGGTATTGCGCCGAATGAGACTATAGAGGCAGCAAAAGAAGAGTTTGAGAATTGGATCGCTGAATTAAATGATGTGGACAATTGGTTTGTTGAAAATCCTGTAGAAGTAGAATGGTTCGGAGCGAGATGGGTTCCTGGTGAACTAGAAGAAAATCATGAGTTAATTACAACGCTCGAGCATAACTTCGTTGAAATTGAAGGGAACAAACCGATTATTGAAGCATCACCGTGGGGGACTGATGGAGGTTTATTTACACAAATCGCAGGCGTACCAACGATAGTATTTGGTCCAGGAGAGACGAAAGTAGCACATTATCCAAACGAATATATAGAAATTGATAAAATGATAGCTGCCGCAAAAATTATTGCATGTACATTACTAGATTGGTGTGAGGTGAAAAAATGAAATACTATGAATCTTTTAGAGAACAGACGAATGGCTATACAGTAGAAGGCGTTTTAGACTATTTTAATAAACGTATTCGAGTAGACCACTATACAGGAAATATTGAGAGGATTATTCAAACAATTGATGAATTAGCAGAGAAACATTCTTTCACTAAATGTATTATTAAAGGAAAGGGAGAGCATGTTTCAACATGGCTCTCTTTCGGTTTTTTATTAGAAGCAACAATACCACATTATTTTCAAGGCCACGATGCATACTTCTTCGTGAAATTTAATAATGATGAAAGACGAAATAGTATTCATTGGGCTGAGGAAGATACAATTTTAAGCGGTGTAAAAGCAAAAGAAGTAAAGGGAAAAATAGTTCCAGAGAAATTTCTATTAAGAAAAGCGACAGAAGAGGATGCAGAAGAATTAGCAGCTGTCTTTGGAAAAGTATTTGAAGTATATCCAACTCCCTTAAACGAAGCGAGTTATGTAAAACAAACGATGAAAGAAGACGATACAATATACTATGTATATGAATTCGAAGGGAAAATAATTAGTACAGCATCTGCAGAAATGAATATAAAAGAAGGAAATGCAGAATTAACGAATTGTGCTACCTTACCCGAATATCGTAAACATGGGTTTATGAAAAGTTTATTAATTAAGTTAGAAGAAGAACTGCAAGAAAGAGCGATTTTCTGCTCTTATACAATTGCTCGATCGCTCTCTTTCGGAATGAATGCGGCTTTTCATCAGTTAGGTTATACGTATACAGGAAGATTGGCGAACAATTGCTACATTTTCGACAAGTTGGAAGATATGAATATATGGGTAAAAGATTTGTCTAATAAATAGTACGGTATAAAAAAATAGAACGGAATCGTCATGCTTATAATCGCACATAGGTATGCCGGAAATTCGGCATAGAATTTGCTGAATTTTCGGCAAGAGGGGGGATGACATTGCTAGCAGTTTCGACACAAGAAGTCATTGAAGCGATTTTGGGCAGTATTGATGAGGCTATACACGCAGTAGATGAAAATGGTATTACAATTTTCTATAATACTGTAGCTGCAAAACACGATGGATCAAAAATTGAAAAAGTGTTAGGTAAACATTTATTAGAAGCGTTCCCTTCTTTATCTAGGGAAACAAGTACGTTGATGAAAGTGTTAGATACAAAAAAACCAATCGTTCATCAAGTGCAGCATTATCAAAATTTAAATGGGGAAGACATTTGTACAGTAAATACGACGTTACCTATTTTTATAGAGGGAAATATTGCTGGAGCTGTTGAAATCGCAAAGGATTATTCCACAGTACAAAAGCTTACGGATACAATTGTCGATTTGCAGTCGAAAATAAAGCGGTCATCTAGAAAAAAAGTGATCAAAAAGGATGTTGCATTTGAGACGATCGTGACGAATGATGCTCGCTTTAAACAGACGAAAGAATTAGCACAAAAAGTAGCCCCAACTGATGCGAATGTTTTAATATATGGGGAAACAGGAACAGGGAAAGAGTTATTTGTACAAGCGATTCATGAAGCTTCTAAGCGGAAGAACAAGCCGTTTATTGCACAAAACTGTGCAGCTTTGCCAGAATCTCTATTAGAAAGTTTATTGTTTGGAACGACGAAAGGTAGTTATACTGGGGCAATTGAACGAGCGGGATTATTTGAACTTGTAGATGGAGGGACATTATTTTTAGATGAACTGAATTCAATGCCACTCGATTTACAAGCGAAAATGCTACGTGTATTAGAAGATGGTGTTATTCGTCGTATTGGTGATAATAAGACGAGAAAAGTAGATGTTCGCGTTATTACCGCAATGAATCAGCCACCAGAAATATGTTTAAAAGAGAATAAAATTCGCACTGATTTATACTATCGGTTAAATGTTTTTTCATTATTTATTCCGCCGCTTCGTGAAAGAACTGAGGATGTATTATTATTAGCGTCTTATTTTTTGAAAGAATATAATAAAAGTTATAAAAAAGGTGTACTTCAATTGGATCAGGAAGCGAAAGAAAGACTACAAGCTTACCAATGGCCTGGAAATGTTCGGGAGCTAAAACATACGATTGAACATGCTGTCATTATTACAGAAGGAAATATATTAACAGCCAATTGTTTACCACGTACATTTCGGAAAGAGAACCTTCCAAAGAAGAAGGGGATATTACCACTTAGAGAAGCACTACATCAAACGGAAAAGGAATTAATAGATCAAGCGTTAATTGAAACGGAAGGGAATATATTACAAGCTGCAAAAATGTTAGGTATCCCTCGTCAAACGCTTCAATATAAACTGAGTAAGTACGACAAAACCGCCGAATAATTGGCGGTTTTTGTGTATTTGCACGAATAAAAGAGCGTTTACATATATAAAAAGTAATGAATATGATAGTATGTATGGATTTCATACAGTGCTTAAAAAAATTTTTTCGCTTATGTAATAGGGTTCTCCGTACATTTACTTATCAATAAAGTAAAGTTGGCATAACTATTGCTTATATAAAGGATGAGCGTATAAAAAGGGGGAATAGCAATGTTACATGATGTATACAAACCAAATCGTCACTGGAAGGATATCGAATTATGGAAAGATGTTACTGAAGAACAATGGAATGATTGGGTTTGGCAATTAACGAATACGATCAAAACGTTAGATGACTTAAAGAAAGTGATTAACTTAACACCTGATGAAGAAGAGGGCGTTAAAATTTCAACGAAAACGATCCCGTTAAATATTACACCGTACTATGCTTGGTTAATGAATCCTGATGACCCACGCTGTCCGATTCGGATGCAATCTGTACCGATCTCGGAAGAGTTATATAAAACAAAATATGATTTAGAAGATCCGCTTCATGAAGATGAAGATTCACCAGTTCCAGGGTTAACACATCGATATCCTGACCGCGTACTATTTTTAGTAACGAATCAATGTTCTATGTATTGTCGTTACTGTACACGCCGTCGTTTTAGTGGACAAATTGGAATGGGTGTGCCGAAGAAACAATTAGATGATGCAATTGCTTACATTCGTGAAACACCACAAGTACGAGATGTATTAATCTCTGGTGGTGACGGTCTTCTAATTAACGATAAAATTTTAGAATATGTATTAAAAAATTTACGAGAGATTCCGCATGTTGAGATTATTCGTATCGGAACGAGAGCGCCGGTAGTATTCCCGCAGCGTATTACAGAAAACTTATGTAATATTATTAAAAAATATCATCCAGTATGGTTAAATACACATTTCAATACATCTATTGAAATTACTGAAGAATCGAAGAAGGCATGTGAAATGTTAGCGAATGCTGGTGTTCCAGTCGGAAACCAAGCAGTAATTTTAGCTGGTATTAACGACAGCGTTCCAATTATGAAAAAATTAATGCATGACTTAGTAAAAATCCGTGTACGTCCATACTATATTTATCAATGTGACTTATCTGAAGGTATTGGTCATTTCCGTGCACCAGTTTCTAAAGGTCTTGAAATTATCGAAGGTTTACGTGGACATACGTCTGGTTATGCGGTTCCAACATTCGTTGTTGATGCACCAGGAGGAGGCGGTAAAATTGCGCTTCAGCCAAACTATTTAATCTCGCAAAGTGCAGATAAAGTTGTACTTCGTAACTTCGAAGGTGTTATTACAACGTATCCAGAGCCAGAAAGCTACATTCCAGGAAGAGCAGAAGGATACTTTAAAGAGATCTATCCAAACTACGAAGAAAAACGTTCAGATGTTGGTATCGCGGGTCTTATGAGCGATAAGAAATTTAACCTTGTTCCAGACGATTTACAGCGTATGAACCGTCGTAAAGACTATGAAGATAATGAAACGCATGCATCATTAAAAGATAAACGTGATAAGCGTGACCAATTGAAAGATAAAAAATATCAAGCACAAATGGCTAAATTAGAAGAAAACGACAAAAAAACTGAGGGTGATGCAGTATGAATTGTATGTGGTGTGACAGTACAGAAGCGAAAGAAAGCTTAAATACTGTATATTGGGAATTACCAGATGGTACGCAAGCCATTGAAATCCAAGAGACACCATGTATTTCTTGCTCCTCATGTGGTATGGACTATCAATCAGATCAAACTGTGAAAGAAATAGAAGATCAATTGTTTTTAATTTATACGAAAGATTTACCAAAACAACTAACATATGAAGAATTAATGGGAAGACCAAGACTACTAAAAAGGAATTATTTCGACTTTTAACCAGCTTTTATGCTGGTTTTTTTCTTTTTTGCCTTGTATAATGTACCCAAGTTAGAAAGGTAGGGAATATTTTTGAAAAAGACATTTTACCATTATATGATGAAGCATCGTGCAGCTTTATTTAGTAATGAAATATCGAATTTAGCAGAGGCAATGTATGATGATTTAAGTTTTCCGAAGCAATCTGAAGATTATGATGAAATTAGTTCATACTTAGAGTTAAGTGGAATGCTAGCAAGTATGTCTATATTTGATGAAGCGTGGGATTTATACATACAAGATAGATAAAAACTATATGAGCTTTTTTGACGTGAAGCTAGTCTATTTTCTAGCTTTTTTACGTTGTAAATAAATTTTCATATGGTGGTATTATTTATTGAAAAAATTTATGAATATAAGCTTCTGTGATAAGCGTTTTTATGTAGGTTGCATATACTGTTATCAAAATCACGACGTCAAAAAAAGGAGAGATATAGATGGCAAGGAAAAAGCAACCTAAATATAACGTAGGGGACATAGTCGTGATTACGCTATATGGAACCGTTGGTAAAATCACAAATATGAAGGTTTTAGATGGAGTTTACGTATACGAAGTCAATAATCACGATGGATTTTACGTAGAGCAAACATTGCAGCACGTTTCAGAGCAAGACATGAAAAAAGGTGAGACTGAGTGGATTGAATTAAATTATAATTTCACATTTGGTGATCTCGTGCAAGTAACAGGATATGATAAAGATGTGTTTCGAATTGTTGGTTTTCGTACAGAAGTATGGAGATATAAAAATGACGCATGGGAAGATACAATATACGAATTGTCACGAATTACGGATGGTGAATGGTTAGAAGCAGATGAATCAGATTTAACGCTACTTGCAAATGCTCAAACGGCAAATGCAATTTTGAAGAAAATGAAACAAGATAAAGCTGGCATGAATAAATTAGATTTAGGAAAATTAAAGTCAATTAACAACTCAAAAAAAGTGAGTGTTAAGACAAATCGTCAAGAAATCATTGATGGATTACTTGATATTTATAACGATTACCAATTGTTATTTGATACATTTAAAGATGAAGAATACAAAATTGTTATGGATGTTGTTCATAATTATTTAGTTAAATTGACAGAGAAAAAATAGTTAACTAGAAAGAGAGAATGAACTGAACAACAACATATGCAGTATAAGGTATGCCTACAATTATTAAAAAAATAAAAAGCCATTTAATAAGAGAGTCTGCCCATTGATCTTCATGCATGAACTCTTCTTTTGTTTGTCCTACTTCTTGTTCTACTTTATATTGGTATTCCATAATTAAATCCCCCTTTTTGATAGCTTGTACTACCATCGTATGCACCTCGTCCAAAGGATATGACCTATAAAAAAAGAAAAACTATTTTTCTAATCTCATATACATAATTTTGAGATTTTTTCATAAAACAGAAATAAAGGAGTGATGCTCATGAAGGAAATTGAGGTCGTAATTGATACGGAAGAGATTGCGGAGTTTTTTTATGAGCAACTAATTGAAAGAGGATACGTCCCAAAACGAGAAGAAATTGAAGATCTCGCAGATATTACATTTGAGTATTTATTAGAGAAATGTATGATTGATGAAGTGTTTGATGAAGAGGATGAGTGAAAGTAACGACGGGCTTAACTCGTCGTTTTTTACTCTTTACAAACTTGTCACAAATCTAGTCGCCAATAGTTGGTATAATTAAAAGAAAATTTTACTCAAGAGGTGAAGGGATGTTCAAAAAAATTATTGATTCTTTATTAGGAAAGAAAAAATATCGTTCGTATTCTAGTAGTGATTATCGCCATAGAAGTCGCTCTTACTCAAGTAGCGATTATAAACGACGTTCATCTGGTTATGGGCATCAGCATTATAAAAGAAAACGTAAAAGTCGTAGCTTCTTTTCAAGTAGTTGATGAAATGGCGTCGTATACTAGCTTTATTTGATAGAACACTGCGAAAAAATACAATCGTTGCAGAACGTTATAAAATTGAATCAGTAATTGGAATGGGCAGCTATGGGGTTACATATGTCGTTAATGATTTACAAATAAATAGATATAAAGTCTTAAAACAATTAAGACAAAGTAAACAAAGATATGAGTCTGGGAGAAAATCATTTGAACAAGAGAAAATGGTTTTACAAACATTAAATCATCATGCAATTCCTAGTTTATTTGATCATTTCGTATGGGAGAAAAAAAGCTTTTTTGTGATGGAATATATGCCTGGTAAAAATTTTGAAGATTATATTTTCATGGATGGACATGTGTATACAGAACGTGAAGTTTTAAAAATTTTATACAAAATATTAGAAATTGTATCGGTTTTTCATAGTAAAGGTATTATTCACCGAGATTTACGTATTCCGAATATATTAATGAAAGAAAACCAAATTAGTATTATTGATTTTGGATTGGCTAAATTGAAAGGTGAGGCTGATGAACGAGCGACAACTTATGAAGGTGAACAAGCTTTGATGCGAGAAGTTCACTTTCGTAGCGACTTTTATGCGCTTGGTCATTTCTCGTTATTTTTATTATATGCAGGCTTTGAATCTAATGAGAAACACGAAAAACCATGGTATGACGAATTAACTTTGGAAAGATATAACCGTGAACTGCTTATGCGGATGTTACAAATAAAAGCGCCGTACTATGAGAATGTACAAGATTTAAAAAAAGATGTAGCTTTTGCTTTAGAAAGGATGGAGGCTCCATGTTTCAAAAGTTTTTAGCAAGCGTTGGTATTAGGTTTTAAAGCGCGTCATATAGAATGTGAAGAATTAGCGTATCGATTACGTAAGCAAGTTCCATTCGCACAAGAATTTGAGTTTGTGCCTGTTTCCGGACAGTATTATGGGAAATTAGACGAGCTAGAATTATTAATGTTGCCAAGCACTTACAATTGCCTAGAGATTATTATGGAAGTAGACAGAAAATCTCGTGGATTAGCAGGTTTATTTACGGAAGCGCTTGACCTTGACGAGAAAGTGATTCGCTTTACAGTAACGAATGAAGATATTCCAACGATGAAAGAAAAAATTAACAATCATATTTTTTAATAAACTATGCATAAAAAAGAAATGGAGAGGAAAACTAAAACAACCGCTCCATTTTTTTGCATAGTGAGGTTATGTATGTGAAACGATATCGACATTTATACTTGTTAAGTTTTACGCTACTCATTTGTTTTGTCGTATTATCACTTTCGTATCATACCGCTTGTATTGAGAAATTTGACAATATAGTCGCGCATTTTATTCAAAGTTTTCGAAACGACTATTTGACAGCCTACTTTAATTGGGTGTCTTTTATCGGTTCCAAAAGAATATATTTTCCGTTACTCATTATTCTTGTAATGTATTTCCTCGTTAGAAAAAAATTGCTTAGTGCATTACTTCTAACAATTAATTATTATGGATCTCGTTATTTAAACAGTATGCTTAAACTATGGTACGAACGAGCAAGACCTGATGTAACGCAGCTTGTTACTGCAACTGGATATAGTTTTCCGAGCGGCCATACGATGAATGCTACTGCTTTTTTAGGATTTATTGCATACGTCACGATTACAGAAGAGCGTATTACATTGCATAAAAAATTGCTGATTATTTTTATAGCAAGCTTTGTTGTATTATCTATTTCAGTTAGCCGAATATATCTTGGCGTTCACTATCCATCCGACATTTTAGCAGGATGGGCAGCTGGCGGTAGCTGGCTCGTTTTATGTGTTATATTTCATAAAACGTTCATTAAAAAAGAACCTATGTCATAATAGGTTCTTTTTCCATTGGTTCAACATGAATGTGTGCATGATATATACCAAATTTTTTCCGAAGCATAGCTTCAATGTTGTCAGTAATACAATGACTTTCACCAACATCCATACGAGCATCTACTTCGATTGTAATATCGACATACGTTTGATTCCCGTACATGCGCGCTCTAATATCTACGATGTTTTCCACGCCGCCAATATGTTCAATCGCATCAGCGTATTCCTCCATCTTATCTGGATCGATTCCATCCGTTAACATATGAGAAGCTTCTACGAAAATTTCCCATGCAGTTTTACAAATAATAAGGCCGACTATTAAAGCGGCAATAGGATCTAAAATAGGCATTTGGAACTGTGAACCGACAATACCTACTACTGTACCAATACTTACGAGAGCATCTGACAAATTATCCTTTGCGGCGGCTTCTAATGACTTACTTTTTGTTCTTGCTGCAATCTTTTTCGTATACATATACACACAGTACATAACGACAGCAGAAAATAAGGCTACCCATGCTGCAAGGATATTAGGCGCTGTTTGTTTCGGATTTAAAAAAGATTGAATGGCACTAATAACAACTTCTAATCCGACCGTTGCCATAATAAAAGAAGCAACAAGTGATGCAATTTGTTCCGCACGCGAATGCCCATAAGGATGATCCGGGTCACGAGGTTTACGAGAGATTTTTAGACCAATTAATATCGCTAAAGAAGCACCGATATCCGTTAAGTTATTTAAACCGTCCGCACGTAATGCGCTAGAGAGGGTAATATAACTGATGATGATTTTCATAGAGGATAAAAATATGTAGGCCATAATGCTGACAATAGCACCTTTATCAGCTTCTTTATGAGAAAGAGTATCCATTTTAATCACTCACCTTTCTACAAGGAATTTCTTTCTATAAATAGAGTATCAAACGAAAGTCGTGTGGGTCTATACAAACATTGTTGACGTTTTATAGCTTTTTAAGAAGTGGATAACAAAGTTTCGTGAAGGAAAAATATGTTGTAAAGTGCAAAGTCAGGGTGTGGAATTAATTAGGGTTTATCCCGCTTTAATGGGCAGTAAGACCCCCACCTCAAAATTCAGCGAAAGCAAAGAAGTTAGGTGGGGGATCAACTGCCCATAAAAGTCCGATTGGTGAGGGCTAATAATCAGTGGGGGATGAAGAAAACCCCCACTGATTAAAATTTCACTTTATTTACAATTAAAGGGTGGGAGGGTAAGTTGATGAAAAAACAAAAGAGAAAAGGTGAAATACCACAATACGATATACTAATTACATATGAAGATAGTGATACGAAGGGTATCCATTTATACCTTGGAGATGAAGAAGAAAGGAGTGTAATTATGTACATTGGTCATGAAGATACCGTATATTACACTTCTGAAGAAATGACGAAACAACTAAGAAAGATAATTGTGGAAAAAGAGAAAACCCTCTGAAAAATATCTTTCAGAGGGTTTTCATCTTAGTATGCTTCTAAAAACTCAGTAACTTGCTCTTCAGTTTTTGCGTTAGCACTATGTAAGTGACCTAGCTTCTCGCCATTTTGATATACAAGTAAGCTTGGAATACCCATTACTTGATACTCTTCAGCGATACTTGGGAACTCATCTTTATTAATAGAATACCATTCAAACTTATTGAACTCTTCCATTACATCTCCGATAAAGTTGTCCATACGAACGCAATCAGGGCACCATGTAGTAAAGAACTTAACAACTACTGGCTCCTCGCTTGCGATGATGTCTTTGAATTCCTGTTCAGATTTGATTTCTTTCATAATTTGTTTCTCCTTTTTCACTATTAATATTTTAGGTTGATTAGTTGGTGTATTTGCTGTGAAACGAAAACTCCTAATGAAATTCTAACAAGAGTTTTCTTTCCGAATAATTCGTTTGCAAATTGATTCACCACAATTTCTTGAAGTCAAGGTACAACATACGAGTAGGTGTCTAGTGTGATATCTACTCTTTCATGTCCAAATCGTTCATTTACAATCTTCGGATAATACCTTGCCTTAACATTAATATCGCATAGGTATGTCTTCGATTGTGGAACAGAATATTAGAAACCTCACTTTTCTTTATAAGCTTTTTCCAGTGCTGTGTCAAACTTCTGAAATTGTAAGGTTACTATTATAAGTGGCGGAAATCAAATTGTTTTTATAATAGCCATCGCTATAACGTTCTTTTCTTCACATATTTTTATGAAGCGCTTGTAATGTCGGATAAAACAAGCAATCTCTTTCCGGCACTTAGAGGAGGGGAACGATGGATAATCATTACTAATAAATTGGATGTGTGAATTGAACAGCAAGCAGGAAATTCAAAAAATGATGTAGGGGATACATGTATGAATTTAGAGGAATCGTTATAAGAATTTATTCCTGAAGTTGTGAGAGAAGCGCGGTTAGCAAGAGGGGAAATTGCTGTCCTGTATAAGGGGAAGGAAGTGTAAGAATATTTTAAGAACTGCTCAGTGGTTAATAAGTCAGAGAGGAATTAGGAGGTTGAAATGGATAAAAAGACTATTTTCAAAAAACGCCCACCCTGCATTGTGTGTGAAACAAGAAGGTGAGCTTCAATCAAACGAAACGAATAGAATTTGTGGAAAATGTGTACAAATTACGTATGAACAAGGTATGGAAAGAGATGACTATTCCCCTTACATCTTATTCCATAAATAACAAAGCTGGTGAGCTTCTGACTCAAGAGCTATTAAATGATCATTATTAATAGAGTTATTCGTATACATTCTGTTCTTTTGGATGTTAAGGACCGTATAATTCACATCGTTCTGTTCATTTGAAAATGTTGATTCATTTAATAGTGTCAGTGTTGAATTGATGTTATATTTATCAATTCGCTCTTTTTTTCCTTTGAAAAACAGTTTAATAAGGTGCGGCTCATCATTAATGAGCAAACCGAGTTCAGGTGATGAGCGGACAATTAAATTGTCTGATAACCAATGTGATTTACCTGGATCAAACCAAGAGATGTCTTTGTTTTTAATAAATTTTTTATACTGCTTTATAACATCAATATAGTTTTGCTTTTTCTTCTGATCAACAGTTTGTACTAATGTTTCAAAACAATCAAAAGGTAGTTTGTTTTTATGAAATTTAATTACAGTTTCTCTTAATTGTTTCCAGTAATCAAAAACTGGGTGATATTCAGGTTGAGATTTTAGATTCTTTACAAAATTTGTTTTTGCTGCACTACTTTTCAGTGTGAAGTCTAAAAATTGTGTAAGTCCCACTTTAATTTCCGCCATGTTACACCCCCTTTCCAAACATTACTAATTCGATATTGGAAAGGGAAATCCTGCATTTTAAGGAGGTGAACTAGATGCTAGATGATAGAGAGCTGATGGAACAATAACGGCTCTTTTATTTATATTACGTGAAATATTTTAAAGGGAAACAAGCTGTACGGAAAGTTGGGCATGTAAAGAGAAGCAAGTATAGTATGAGTAGCCGATTACATAGAAGAAAACGTGTAGCATTATAGATCCGAGAACTGAAAGGTTAGATGGCTGAAAATATATTTTGGGAATTGATGAGTGGGGTGAATAAGTAAATTAGGATGGCTTTTGCTAATATGAAAAAAGGTCCTATTGTTTCCAACAGGACCTTTCCTAAAATGGCAAAGAGTAACTCTTACCTTACTCTTCTCGTATATATTACCTGAAAAAGATAGATGTGTATACAACAAGAAATTCCAATATAATTATTCGAATATAGTGTTTAAAAATAAAAAGGTAGAATTTCAAATAAGGAATTAAATTACAAACGTTGATTTATCAATTGCTTGTAATGGTTTTTTATTAACTTGTAGTAAATAAAGTGATATTGAGATAATAAGATATGTAATTTTGCATATCGGATTGTAAAAGCTGAATAAGAGTGTAAACGATCTAAATAATATGGAAATTGAAGGAGAGTAATATTAAAATTTCATTTACCTTTTTGCTGTATGAAATAAATTCATTTGAATAGAAGTGAAAAATAGAGGTTTGCCCTAGACATTTATGAAACTTAAGAATATTTATAACGAAAGGAGTAAATGCACAGGTCCTATTTTTGTGATGATGGAGGGAATTGATGTGGACATAACTCAAAGTATGGCGAGAATAGTGGTAAATGGGAAAGATCTATCGTTTAGTTCAGTTAGAACTTCTGTATGGAATCAAGGGCCTGTAAATGATTTAATTGTTTCGACATATCAGAGGATCGATGAGTTGTATCAATTTATGTGGTCACAAGTGCCAGTTACGCTTGGGATGTATTTTCTTCAAGGAGCGGATTTGATGAGGTTTGCTAGAATTACTGGGATTAATCAAAGTGTAACGGGGGAATATATATATCATTTCACTTGGGGATAAAGCAAATGTAAAGTAGCATAACAGCTGCTTTTTTATTGTGGAAATGAAGTTTAGAAGGTGATGAATAGGAGGTTAGGAAAATAAGATTAGAGCGTGATATAGATAATTTGTGATTGTTTTTAATACAAAGGGGTTTGCAAATAAGTGTATAGAAGTATACATGTAAAGATGAAATGAATTGAATTTTGATCATGAATAATATCCCCTCCATATATATTGCAATTAACAAGAATTACATATAGGGGACCGCTATGAATATGAAGTTTTTAAGGAGTATAAAAGATAAAAGAACAGAGAGACATATTTTTTGTCCCTCTGTTTTTTGATGTTATTCACAAATAGTTCCGGTTGCTATCCCAGTTGGAGCAACTCCAACTGGGACCGTATCTATAACCGTATTTGTAGCAGTATTGATAACAGAAACAGTATTGCTACCTTGGTTTGTAACATAGGCACGAGTGCCATCTGGTATGATGGTTACTTGATCCGGTGATAAAGCAACAGGAATTGTATCGATTACTGCATTTGTTGCTACGTCTATTACCGATACATTATCACTAATTTTATTTACAACATAAATACGAGTACCATTCGGTGTAATAGCTATACCAACCGGTTCAGTACCTACGTTAATTGTATTAATAACGGAATTAGTAGCGGTGTCAATAACAGAAACAGTATTGCTATTTTGATTTGTGACATACGCACGAGTACCATCTAGTGTAAAGACGATTATCCTAGGGCGAATGCCAACAGGAATGGTAGCAATAACTGTATTAGTAGCAGTATTAATAACAGAAATGGTGTTGCTTAATTCGTTTGCAACATATGCAAAGGCTCCATTTGGAGAAACAGTGATTCCTTGCGGAGCATTGCCAACAGGAATGGTAGCAACAACTGTGTTAGTAGCAGCATTAATAACAGAGACCGTATTGTTACCGTGATTTCCAACATAAACCGTTGTGTTATTTGGAGAAACAGCTACACCGATTGGATTAGAGCCAACAGGGATGGTAGCGACAACTGTATTGGTGGCAGTATTGATAACAGAAACGGTATTTGAAAAAATATTAGTAACATAAGCCCGAGTCCCATTTGGTGAAACTGTTACTTCAAGAGGTGCATTATTTACAGTGATTGTAGCAACAACTGTATTTGTTCCGGTGTTAATTACAGATACTGTATCATTTGTGGGGTCGTCTATGGCTCCTGCGTTTGTAACATAAACAAGGAAATTACATGCTGGCCCAGTCGGTCCCGTAGGCCCTGTTGGACACTCACAATCTCCCGTAGGTCCAGGTGGTCCTTCCGGCCCCTGCATTCCTTGCACACCTTGGGGTCCCGTAGGTCCTGGTAGTCCAGGCGGTCCTTGAAGCCCTTGGATACCTTGAGGTCCCGTAGGTCCTTCGAGTCCTTCCAGTCCTTGAAGCCCTTGGACACCTTGAGGTCCCGTAGGCCCTTCGGGTCCCTCTGGCCCTTGAATGCCTTGCACACCCTGAGGTCCCGTAGGCCCTGGTGGTCCAGGAACTCCCATTCCAGTACCAGAGCCAGTTGGTCCAGGTGGTCCAGGTGGCCCTTGAAGCCCTTGGACACCTTGAGGCCCAGTAGCTCCTGGTGGTCCTTCTGGCCCTTGAAGCCCTTCCACGCCTTGAGGCCCAGTCGCTCCTGCAAGTCCTTCCGGCCCTTGAAGCCCTTGGACACCTTGAGGCCCAGTCGCTCCTTCGGGTCCTTCTGGCCCTTGAATACCTTGCACCCCTTGAGGTCCAGTAGCTCCTTTAGGTCCAGGAAATCCTCTAGGTCCAGTAGCTCCAGTAGGACCGGGTATTCCGATAATATTTAATAGAGAACTATTCAGTATTCCTTGCAAAATTAAGTTGAATGTTTGTTGCAACAATGGGTCCGATATATTGGAACAACTAATGAGCGAAGATAAATTTTGGAATAGAAATTGGAATAACGCAGAGATTTGAGTAAGAGATGCCGTAGGTAAGGAATTGATTAATTGATTTATAGTTCGTATAACTAAATTTCTATTTGGAGTATTTGGTTGCACTGTAATGATTAAATCATTTAATGCCTGTAATGCAGATTGGAGTATTTGTATAGTTGTCGGATTTGGCGTAGTAAAGAAAGAAAGGATAGCTTGGTTTAATTGGTTAATTAGGGACAATAATTCTTGTTGCTGAGAAAATGAGAAAAAAACAGGTGTACAACAATTAGTTTGATCACAAGGGGATATACTAATAAAACAGGGTAATTGGAATTTTTCGCACGGATTTTTTGAGTTTGATTTTTGATTATGTTTCATAATTACCTCCTTTTAAAAAATTTAAATATTTAAGTACGTATTGATAACTAATATTTTTTCTAGATTCAAAATGTTTATGAGTATAAGTTATATGTGAAATACCCAGGAATGTTTTTTTAAAAGTATATGTCAACAAAATGGAGATGTTCTTATGTATTATAAAGGTTTGATCCGGTGATAGTTATAAGTTCAGTTCCATATAGAATTTTATTTAAAATTATTCATTTTGTTTTTAAATACACTCTTTCAAACATTAAATTACGTTTAATAATTGAAATGAGTAAGTGAAATATGCAATTGAAGATATTAAAAGAAATAATTAAATGAAAAACGTACTAAAGGCTAGTGTACTAGTATTCAGCACTTCCTAAAATAAAGAATCATACTATGGTTTGTAGTAACTTATATGGAAGTGAGTTGAAATAATGGTTTATTCATATTTTGCTAACCAAGCGGGTATGCGACCTGCATATGGTACATCTATAACATTTAGCGGGGCACAAAGTACAGTTCAAGCTGTTCAACAAGCGTTACAAATGCAACAACAAATGCAAATGCAGCAACAAGGTATACAGCCGTATTATTCATCCATGGAGTATTTTTACCCGGTGCATCAAATCACACCGTATGGAAGTTCTTTTCTTACTATCCCATATGGAACTGTATTTAATCTATAAAGAAAAATCTTTATTAGTTGGGAGCAGGTTCCAAACTGATTATTAGCTCTTACCAATCGGGCAACACGGCTCCCACCTAACTTTTACGTATGTGACGAATTTTGAGGTGTTAGTCTTATTGCTTACAAATAGCGGGTACAATTGAGGGGGATGAAATTGTGTTTATGTAAGCGTCAAATAGTCCCCACATATAATTTGTAAATAATCCATGAGATAATCCCCGTACATACTACAAGTTGAGTTTTTTGTGAGAAGAAACCGATTAAAGAAAGAATAGGAATTATCTTATCATGACAAATGATGGTTAGTTGTTTTGTATGAAAGGATACATAAACATTTACTTAGGCGAACTAGGCCGAGATGCAACAAAGAAGTCCTATCTGCGGTTATATCGTACAGGACTATTGTCTTATAACTATTAACCTACTAAGAACAGCCGAACCGTTTTTTCCCATTTTGAAGGATATTTACAGCTGTAACATCTTGTATTTTGTTTATAATTGTAAATAGTTATTGAAATGTATAAATGTTTTTTTAATAAAAAGGAAAAATAATGCAACTTTTTAATTTGCTTATTCGTGTTATATATGAAAGGAGGAGGGGGATGGAGATTGAAGAAATATATAAGCTTTATATAAACGACGTGTACAGGTATTTATTTTCCCTTTCTCGTAGCCATCACGTAGCGGAAGACTTAATGCAGGAGACTTTTTATCGGGCGTTTCTTTATCTAGAAGACTATGAAAACCAAAATGTGAAATCATGGCTTTTTAAAGTGGCATATCATACGTTTATTGATTTTGTTAGGAAAGAGAACAAAGTAACTTTTGTAGGAACGGAGGAATTAGAGACAATACAAGCAGGGGAATCTACAGAAGAGTATGTAGTCGCAAAAAATAGTTATGAAAAATTAATTCAGATTATTCATACTTTACCAGTGGTAGAGGCACAAGCTATTTTATTATGTGACGTACATCAATTAACGTACGAAGAAGGTGCTTCTGTATTAGATTTAAAGTTAAACACGTATAAAAGTCACATATTTCGCGGGAGAAAGAGATTAAAAGAATTGTTAAAGGAGGAAAAGAGTCAAAATGACAAATGATAAACCTCATTCTGAACAAGATGATTATAAAGAATTGTTACAAGAAGCTCTTCATCAAAGACCGGATCCACTTCCTAATGAAAAACAGGAGCAAGTGTTGAAAATAGGAAAGAAAAGAGCGCTTATTACAAATGTTTTAATTGTATTTACTTCTTTATTACTTATTCAACCTATTTTTTATGTAGCTACACTCGCATACTATATATTTGCACCTACAAATGCAATGGAGATCCGGAACGTAGTAAACCAAACGTTAAGTGTAACGGAACCAAATGTATATATGAAAGAAAGAGATATGGAGCAAAAATTGTTACCGCTTAGTTTACAATTGAATTTTGATTTGTATAAAAGGGTAGGAAAGAAAGATATTCGAATAGGTGAAGAGAAAACTTATTATTTATTAAGTAACGCAACGAAAGTAAGCCGCGAATATACAACAGATGAGAAAATTCCAGAAGTCCCATATATAGATAATGAGGTATTGTCTCATCCGAATAATTATAATACGTCTTATAATAGTAGCGAAGAAGCACAGGTATTAAAGGGGCTTCCGCAAGAATCTGTTGTAGAAGCATTTGTATCTTTTAGAGAATTGTTAAGTGTACAAGAGGTAACGAATATGTTTCCTACTATTGATATCGTCTGGTATGCCGTGAATACAGGATTAGAGGAGAAGCAAAAGAATGATGAGGGTATGTATGTTGCTCCGATTGGTTTTCCGGCAGATATGATTTCAAGTCCAAGTGGCGCTTTTTTAAATGACGCCCCTCATGAGGGGCAATTTATTGATGTATTAAAGTCATTACAGAAGCATGAAGATTTAGCGGTGAAGCTATCTAGGACGAAAACATTAGAGTTGTCAAAGCGTATTTCTTTCCTTGAAAAAAATGGAGTAAAAACATACGGGGCAGTTGTAACTGGACCTAAAGGTGAAGTTGAAAAATTGTTGAGCCATGAAAAAGTTAGAAACTTGAAAGTAGGTGAAGTGAGATTATGGAACTGGCATTCTTAAAAAAAAGAAAGAATCATATTTACAAACAGGAAACATGGATGGGGACTATTTCATTAATTATTGCTTTTCTAGCGTTAATGTATTTGAACATTATATTGCTTATTCCAGAAACATTTATAAGCGAAGGTTTTCTACAAGTAGTTGGTGCTGGGCTGCTCTGTTCAGTCGTAGGCATGATCACAAAAAGTAAAAGTCGAAAATATGCATTGTGGGCATGTAGTTTATTTGTTTTTATGCTACTGTTTGCTGTATGTGGCTTTATGTTAGGTTGGATGATAAGTTTTGCGCCATAAATATGTGGAAAAGAGCGAATGTAAATGCGCTCTTTTTTTATGTATAAAAAGTAAAATAGAGAAGAGAAGAATCTGTCAAAGTGGATATGTTACGTGTATGTAAATAGGCGACAAGTATAGGGCTAAAGCAATAACTTGTCCAAACATTGCGAATCTCCCTTACATAATATGTAGTAATAAGCATGAAAGGGGAACTAGTATGTCTTGCTATAACTACTGTAAGTATTGTAAAGAGTATAAAAAGAAACAGCACGACTGTTGTAAGAACACTAGTAAGTGTAATGACAACAAGGATACGCTTGTTAGGGCATCAGCATTTAGAGCTAGAAATACGGTGGATCAAACGGTTCCTGCCAATACTTTTGTAAAGGTATTGTTTCAAGATGAACAATTTGATTTAGCAAATGAGTATAATCCAGCAACGTCTATCTTTATTCCGAAGACTAGAGGGGTTTACTCTATTATTGGAACGATTGGCTTTTTTCCAAATGATTTTAACTTAAATTATAGAGCTCGTGTAGAAATTCGTGTGAATGGAAACGCAGCAATAGCTATAGATAATGACTTTTTTGGTCCAATAGGTTTTGGAAATGCAGTAAGTGTTTCGACGATCGTTCAATTGAATGAAGGGGATCAAGTCGAGGTTTATGCACAAAGTAGCATAGACGGAGTTTTAAGTTCTTCGGAAGACGGCGCACATTTTGAAGCAGCAAGATTCCCTTCTCCAACTGAATAATGAAGACAATAAAGTAATTCTCAGTAGGTTTAGTTTATCCCCTTCACCAAATGGTGGGGGATTATTATTGCTTTTCTAAAATATATAAGTTAATAGGTTAAATGTAGTTTATTTCAGGAGCATTTCGCATGCTAGGATGTAATGATGAAAGTAAAAATAAAAACAGCTATGAGGTACATAAAAATGACAGATAAAGTTTTAAAATTAGTTTTGAAGTTTTTGGGTGGAAAGGGGGTATCGTATCTTATTTTAAGTATTAGATTTTCTACAGAAAATAAAAAGAATGCAATGAAACAAGTAACATTATGGTGAAAGTTTTTTTGCATTACATTTGCTTGTCGTCTTATGGAATAGAAAAAATATCATAATTTAGGAATACATAAAAGGCCACATAAATACGGGGTTTTTCGTTACTATATAGAAATTACATATTTAACATATGTTTGTGTAGGTATTGCTCAATATACTGAAAGAAATAGCATTAAGGCGATTGCACTATATAAAAATAAAATAAATCCTAAGATAAGTAATATTGGATGTAACCTGAACATATTTGACCTCCTTGAGTATATAAAGAATTTTAATACATCTTTGGTTAATTTAGAAGGGGAATTTCAATTTCTCAAAAATCGAAAGAAAATGCAAGGAATATAGTGGGCGTATAATAGATGGAGGAGTATGATTGAGTACACATTGATTGGATTGTTTATAAGCAGCAGATGGGTTTATCAATCATGAAATATAAACAGTGAACAGGTTTATATGTACAGAACGAAGGATAAATAAAAAAGAGCATACATAAAAAGTACGCTCTAAAGAAAGATAGGTTTTATGAGTGGATAATCTCCATACGATAATATATGCTCGGCTAATAAAAACGTGTGAAAAATCAATAGATTATCAATAGAATATCATGAAATGAGTAATTTTAGTCGATTACCAGAGTCGTCTAGCTAATCAAATTGTAAGGAGTGTGAATAGAATGGATTAACAATTGGATAATGATCGCACTTCAGTTTCGTATTTCTTATAGTCTGGATATCTTGTAATAGTTTGACATTTAGGTGTGGACAGTTGGTTAATTATAGAAACATTTGTAATTACCTCGTTACAAGGACCGAAAAATGTAACTTTTAGTTTTGAATTTGGTGGAACTTTGAACACGATAGGCTTTTTTTTCATGAAATCAGCTCCTAATATGCAGTATTGTATACTGCGTTTTTTCGTTCAGATTATAAAGACGTACTAATATAATATGAAATTTTAATTGAGTTGATAATGATATGGTGTTTTATGGCATGGTAAAAATATAGAAAATACAATACAAATTGAGAATGTTCCATAAAATGTTTAATTGATATAATAGGTAAAAGAAAAAAATAAGTAATTTATCTAATACACTTTTTTTCTTGCCACATATTATAGTAGTAAGAATTGTATTAGGAGGTAATGAATGAGTGCAAGAAAATGTACAAGCTCAACCCCAGCTTTCACCACCGTGGATCACATATTTTAATGAATTGAAAAATTCAATAGGCGCTGATCCAACTGTTACAGTTGGTCCACTTATACCAGTCGGCGGGAATTATATTATTTTAGTGCACGCGTTAAGTGATGAGAAAGCAAGAGCGTTAGCAACACTTCTAAAATCTTTTGTAGAATTTGGGAATGTAAGTGTAACAGTTATTGTAACTAATAATGAAAATAACATTGTAAACCCACTTCCATGTCCACTAGATGCATTTGAAATTGCCCATTTATTTCAAGTGGCGCTAGGAAATAATCCTTATTTTGAACAAGTTGTTGTACAGCCGCAGCTCCCTGGTGGACAAAATGTTGTCTTTCCGGTTTTTGCTGCGCAAGTAATTCAATTTTTTAACGATGATATTTCAAATTTATGTCAAACATTTACTGGTGTTGCTGCAAATGTATTTCATGATGTAATGAACGATGACGTTTGTGGTATCCCAATATTATTCTCCACAAGCTGTGTTCCGAGCAGTGAGGGTGTACAATTACAAAATACAGATTTAACACCAAAACTGTTTTACTAGATTGTAAGAAGGCATTTTCATTAATAGAAAATGTCTTTTTTGTATGCATTAACGTTACTTTGTTGAGCAAATTGCGGGTGATGAACGAAAACTTCCACTGATAAAAGTGCTACTGGATTTTTGTATGCATGTAAAGGAAGTATTTTTGAGTTGAAAATATATATAATGAGAGGTCATTTTCGTTAATATAGAATAATCACAAGAAACACAGTAATTTAGCTGCCATACATATGTTATTAGTCTAAAGAAAATGGATATAGAAAGACGCAACTGAGTTGTAATATTGATGGATCAAAAACTTTTCGGGTGTGGGGTAGAGACAAAAATGCGGTTGAAACCGGGTAAAATAATTGGATACGAGAAGAACATGTAACAATTAAGTATCTATTAAGTAGTGAAATGTTTTTGAGATACGTAAAGGGGCATATTACTGATACATAGTTTATTCAAATGAAATGAATTACATGTGGAAAACACATTGTTTACACAAGAACATTGTATGGTTATTCTTATATAATAATAAAAGTGAGGTATTTTGAATTGAAAAAGAAAAAGCTATTTTTAGGAACAATTATTTCATGCGTGGTACTAGCATTATCTGCATGTGGTTCCTCAGATAACGTAGTAACATCCAAAGTAGGAAATGTTACAGAGAAAGAGTTAAGTAAAGAATTAAGACAAAAATATGGAGAAAGTACTTTATACCAGATGGTGTTAAGTAAGGCATTGCTAGATAAATATAAAGTTTCAGATGAGGAAGCAAAAAAACAAGTAGAAGAAGCAAAAGATAAAATGGGTGACAACTTCAAATCGACTTTGGCTCAAGTTGGATTAAAAAATGAAGATGAATTAAAAGAAAAAATGAAGCCAGAAATTGCATTTGAGAAAGCGATTAAAGCGACTGTTACAGAAAAAGATGTAAAAGAAAACTATAAACCAGAAATGAAGGTAAGTCACATTTTAGTGAAAGATGAAAAGACTGCTAAAGAAGTGAAAGAGAAAGTAAATAATGGTGAAGATTTTGCTGCTTTAGCGAAGCAATATTCAGAGGATACTGGTTCAAAAGAACAAGGCGGGGAAATAACTAGTTTTGCTCCTGGGCAAACGGTGAAAGAATTTGAGGAAGCTGCATATAAATTAGATGCAGGACAAGTAAGTGAGCCAGTAAAGACAACTTACGGTTACCATATTATTAAGGTGACAGATAAAAAAGAATTGAAGCCATTCGATGAAGTGAAAGATAAAATTCGTAAAGATTTAGAACAGCAAAGACTACAAGATACGACAGGTAAATGGAAGCAACAAGTAGTCAATGGTTTATTGAAAGATGCTGATATTAAGGTGAATGATAAAGAGTTTAAAGCTACATTTGAATTTCTAGAAAAGAAAGAATAATTATAATTAGAAAAGGGAACCAATATTGGTTCCCTTTTCTAGTTAGTGTGTGAGTTATAAATAGATAGTAAGACAATACAATATTACATTTAAATATTAAGAATTACAATGGGAAATTATGTAATTATTTTAAAGCGAAATAATGATTACTTCATATAATATTGATATTATAATGTTTTGTTTGTTTCATTTCATTAAATGTAAAGCAAATTTATTAATTTTATCCCACTTTAAGTAGGCAATCTGATTGGTGTAGGCTAATTATTAGTGAGGATGAACAGAAGCTTAATTGATGTAAGTTTTACTTTATTGAAGTGGATAAACATAATTCGTAGAATGAAACATACAATAATATTGAAAAAGTATTGACGCTAAATAAAATGAAAAACAGAGCATTCTATTACAATGGATGTTCTTTTTAGTATGAAATTTTAAGGAGAAGAATGAATACTTTTAAATGAATTATTGAATACATAAATAAATTATGCGGGGAGGAAAAAAGGTGAAAGTAATTTTTCAAAGAGAAGGCGGAGGGAAAATTTTTGAATCGTATGATGAAGATATAAGTAACTTATTAGCTATTTTAAAAGAAACGAAAGGGATTAAGATTGGTATGGTTGAGTATGAAGTATTAAAATACGAATTAGAGTATTTTCGTCACCCGAAAAAAGCAGTAACAGAGAGGGAATTACATATAATAGTAAAACCAAAATATATTTAACAATAAAAGTCAATTATTTATCCCACTTTATTACTAGTGTTATACAGTATGTATGAAAAGAGAGTGTTTAAATTGCTCTCTTTTCATAGGAATTCATAAGGAACGAATTGTAGTTCATTATAAACCCTTAAAATTTTGTGAGTTCGTTCTTAATAATATATGCTTTCATTTATAGATGGTTAATAAACTCGGAAAATTAAAACTTTATAGTTTAGGAAGGGATTTTATATTTTATTAGATAAATGTTTATATAAATTATTTTCCATACGTATATTGGAGGAGTGAAAATGAGTTTAGCAAGTTATACAGGGTGTAATGTAGAAATTTCGTTCACGGACCCAGACTCCAATGACGTAATTATTTTTGGACCGTGCTTTTCAATTTTAAGTTACACGTATGAAATTAAAACAATTTGGGGCATTGAACTTGTTGATTGGCAAAATGAAGAGAAGAAGAAAGAAGCTAAGAAAAAGTTATAAATTTTATGCTCGATTATGGAAGGATATTTAAATGACGGGGACTATTTTGAATTTTTCAGTTGTTGGGTTGGTGATGAAGATAAGGAACGAGTAGGAGAATTAAAATTAAAAATAAATCATTTTAACTTAGATGAAATTTGTATTCCGGAAAGAACACTCGTCAGGATAGAAAAATAAATATAGAAATTTACGTTATTAGAAAAAAGCGACTTCACTTTGTATGAAGTCGCTTTTTTAGTTGATACGTGAACGTTCTATTAAATAGGAAGTGAAAAATGCATTTGATGAAGAACAAATAAATGATTTAAATTATATTTTATTAAAAATATAAATATATCTCTTCTCAAAGGAACGTAGGTTCGTGTATAATTAGAACAAATGTTCCTGTTGGCGAATAGTATACGATTTAGAAATAAAGTGAAAGTTTAATTAGTGAGGAGTATTCATTCCCCACTGGTTATTAGTCTTCACCAATGCCGCTTTTACGAGAAATCTGCCTCCTCTAAATTTTGAGGTGGGAGTCATACTACACGTTTATGCGGGACAAATTTGAGTGTAACAATTGTTAAAGAATACTCAAGGGACAATATGTGTGGAATAGAATGGATAAATGATCAAGGAGATAAAGAGATGAATGATGTAAAGGTGCAAAAGGAAGAAAGAGAATGGGTTCCGTTTACAGTAATGTCGGAACAGTTGTTAAGTATGCGAAAAGTTATTGGAGAGAAATTTAAAGTACAAAAACCGTTCTTAACAAAAGAAGCAAAAGAGAGAATTTCTGATAAATTATTAACGTCATTATTGTCTGAGAAAGAAATATTAGTGACATATTTTGAAGATGGTTACATACTTACAAGCTACATGACAGTTGTACATATAAACCCACTAAAGCACATTGTAATGTGTACTGATGCATTTTATAAAACTTACGTATTTAATACTACGGATATTATTGAAATAACATAAAGGAGACTGGAATTTAAATTTTGGTTTCCTTTATGTTATGTTAGATGAGGAATAGAAAAAATGAAACGAAAAAGCAGCTAGCTTCATACTAGCTGCTAAGCCCCAGGGAAAGGGAGAAAAAGATAGGGTACTCCAAAAATCAACATTAGCTGTGTAACAGCCTGATTATAGTATAGACAAATTTAAAATTCCTAAACAGAACGACGAAAAAATAGGACTAGGCTGTACCAACTTGGTTTTGATCTGCAAGGTCAGAGTCAAACGTATTAGTCGCGCTAACACCATTAAAAGTATTAACAACAAAACCAACATTTGAAGCGCCAGATCCATTATAGGCCTTCGTATTTTCTTTCGGAGAAACGTTGTAGAAATCACCTAAGTTAAATGAACCGTTACTATTTTGTACAACTAAATTCCCTACAACTGAGGGCATAGTTTTCACCCGCTTTACAATAATTTGTTAACACCAATATATGGTGTTATAGTCCAAATGGTTCATGTAACAAGAATTGTGGAATAGTAAACGTTTGAAGTGTAGCTCATAATAAAAGTGTGTTAAACTGAATGGAAGGTTTAGTAATTAAAAAACAATTGTATAATTATTATATATGAAAATAAAGGAGGCAAAATGTAATGAATAATGTTATAAAAAAAGTAGATTTAACAGATGCAAAATCAAGTAATCTTGTTGCACTTATTTATAGCAATGAAGTTATATTGGTTGAAGAAGCATTTTGTCCAAATGAAATAAAATTAAAGTTTAATGAAATTGCAATTTTATCGGCTATTAAAACAGCGCATATAACGAAAGTATCCATCAGAAAAGAACTTGAAGCAATTTTTCATGATACTGGTGTTTTATTGGTAAAGCATAGTGTTGATTATGGAAACAGTCAATCTATTACCATGCATTTTGAACAATTTAAAAAGTTACAAAATGAGATTGAGAAATTACATAAGAGTATGTAATCAGGTTAGATGAAAATTCTTTCATAGAGGAGAACTGTTCTATGTTGAAAAAGTGGCTTGGAATTTTTTTAGATGAATCTCACTGTAAGCATAGATTTAGATTTATAAAGACACAAGATAATGAAGATTTTAAAAGAGGTAAGCTAGGTGTAGTTTATATGTATCGGTGTGAGATATGCGGGAAAGAGAAGTTGAAATTTAAAAGCAATAACGAAATAAATAATGATTTTTTTGATATATAAGCGAGAGTAACTGTTATGGTTACTCTTTTTGTTTACATAAAAACTCCTTCTAAAGTATGAGATGAGTTGATACTTTAGTAAATGGATGAATGAAAAGGAAGAGTGTAAAATGTTGTAAAGGAGGAGAGATACTTGAAGCGAACCAACATTGGGAAAATAGTCATTATTACAGGAGTAACGCAAGGGTTAGGACGTGCGATGGTTGATCGATTTCATGAATTGGGATGGAGTATATTTGGTTGTGGACGATCAAAAGATAAAATTGAAGAATTAAAAAAATATTATGGTAATACACATGATTTTCAAATCATTGATGTTTCAGATTCTCAGCAAGTAAGTAATTGGGCAAATGATATACTTAATAGACATAGAGCACCGGATTTGTTAATAAATAATGCATCGATTGTTAATAAAAATGCGCCACTGTGGAAAGTAACCGTTCAAGAATTCGAAAACGTAATGAATATAAACGTAAACGGTGTAGTAAATGTAATAAGAGCATTTGTCCCAGCGATGGTAGCCAGGAAAGAAGGAATGATTATTAATATGAGTTCTAGTTGGGGGAGAGAGGGGGAAGCTGAACTTGCGCCATATTGTGCCTCAAAGTTTGCAATTAAAGGTATCACGAAATCTATGGCACTGGAATTGCCCTATGGTATGGCAGTTGTTGCTTTAGATCCGGGCGGAAGTATTAGTACCCCAATGCTGTATTCATGTGCACCACATTACGTAAATGAATCACCCACACCTGAAATGTGGTCACATCATGCGATTCAATATATATTGAATATAACAATAGATAAAAATGGTGCTTCATTGACATGCCCAGAATGTATGTAAATATATATTGAATTGTATAAGTATCTTTTAATTAGCTACACACTTTGTTTAAAAAAGTACCTTTTAGGTGCTTTTTTGTATGATTAATACATTATAGAATGCACAAAATTACATATAGAAAATAAATATGAGGTATAGGATACGGATTTTGTAATTCGGAAACATTAGAAAATTTCTAAATAGGTGATAAAAATGAATCCAAGCGGTTTAAAAGTGACAGGAGCATGGTTTCAAGTAGGAGGCAATCTTACAGCGGCTATTGGGACGACAAGAGGATTTATTGGAGAAGAGACGGTGGAATCAGATCTTGTAATTGTAGGAAGCTCATTACAAGCCATCGGGTATATACTACAAATTATAGCGAGTAATGATACCGAAAATGAAGGTGAAAGAGAAAATCAAAATATGTATTTGGAGAATAAAAGTGAAATGCTCGATAAAATGGGCATTGAGTTATTAGCATTAGGGAATATATCAAATGTAATAGGAACATATTTTAATATAAATGAAAAATTGAAAGAGAATGATTATCTTATAATTGTCGGGAACAGTTTACAATCGATTGGAGCTTTTTTAGGAGTAGAAGCAGCCTTGCTTCAGATGAAAGCAATACAGAGAATTATTATACTAGGCAATTCTCTGCAAAGTTTAGGCGCTGGACTTCAAGCGTATCAAGGTATTGTTAATATATCGAAGAATGGAATAGAAAAGGAAAATAGTTTAGGCGATAAGAAAAATGAGAGAATAACAGCCCTTATAGGTATTTGGATACAAGCGATAGGAACGGCTATTTCTGCGATTGGATTAACTATAATAGAGAAAGAAGAAAGATTAGAAAAAATAATAATATGAAATTGTTCATGTAAAGGAGGTATGTAACATTTCAATTTTACATAAGTAGAAAAGTTGAAGTGGTAGGTTTTTTGGCATTGGGATAGAATATATAACATTAGAAAAGTCATTAGTGGTTAATAAAAATATAAGAAAAAATGTTTTAAATAGCGTATGAAGAGAGATAAAAAATACAAAACAAGGAGTTTTCAAGAGATGATGTATTTACTGGCAATTCTTCTGCCGCCTGTAGCCGTATTATTGTGCGGAAAGCCAATTCAAGCAATAATTAACTTCATATTAACATTAATATTTTGGGTTCCAGGAGTTATACATGCGATATTAGTTGTACATGATAAAAAAGCAGATCGGCGTTTAAAAAAACAAATTCGAGCATATGATGAAATTAATAAGAGGAATAGAAGATAGTTGGATCATGAAATTATTTTAAAAAGAAAGGGGGACTACCTCCTTTCTTTTTATATTTTGTTTAAGTTTAAATTTTAGTGTAGCGGTAAGAATTTTTAATATAAGTATTGTGATAATTAGTTTTAGAGTGAGCGTTCAATAAACCGGTGTAAATGTTTTCAGGCACGTCAAAGAAATCATACATTCCATTCTTTAATTGAATGCGTAAAATCATTGAAAAAGGATTATAACCAGCAGCAACTATATTTTTTGAGATGACAGGAGACAGTTTCATCATTACGCAACTCCTCACTTTTCATTCTTAATAATTTCTTGTGGATATTGAGGTTGTGGTGTTGAAATTCTTATAATTAAAGAGGTATTATACTTATATACAATACATTAAATGTTCGTTATACGTAATTATAAGGAAGTTCACACGAAGTACATATCGTTGTGCTATTTTTATTTCACCTTTGATTTATAAATAAGAAAATATTGACCATTTGAAAAAAAGGTATATTATTTATACGAGGTATTAAAAATTCACTTTTTACATTCTATGCTTAAAGGGGCAGCATTATTAGAAAAAATAGAAGTGAAAATAGTTTGCATAAGAAGTATTCTAAAATTTATAATCTGTGAATTAGGAAAATATTGAATGCTCCAGGTCAATATCCTTTCTTAATTAAATTCATTTTAGAAAGTGACCTCAATATTTTTAAGTAAATCAACGGGAGAATTGAAAGGCAGGAGAAAGTAACATGTCAGAAAATTATCGTTCTCGAGAGGAGCGACGACAAGTTAAAAAGAAAAAACAACCAGCTTCTAAAACACAAAAACCAAAAGGTAAAACATCATTCTTTCGCAAGTTTTTAATTACTTGTTTATTACTTGGTATTGTAGGTTTAGTGGCAGGGGTTGCTACCTTTTTTGTAATGATTAAGGATGCACCAAAACTTGAGAAAGCAAAACTTGTTAATCCGTTATCCTCAAAAATTTATGATAAAAATGGCGATTTGGTATATGAATACGGGAAAGAAAAACGGACGAATGTTACGTATGATCAAATTCCTAAATTAGTAGAAAATGCATTTTTAGCAACAGAAGATTCACGTTTTTATGAGCATAGTGGAGTAGACTTTAAAGGTACTGCCCGTGCTGTTTTGGTGAGTCTTAAAGGAGATTACGGTTCACAAGGTGGAAGTACAATAACACAACAAGTTATTAAAAACTACTTCTTATCGATGGAAAAAACATCAAAACGTAAAGTTCAGGAAATATATTTAGCGTATAAGCTAGAACAACAATATTCAAAACATGAAATTTTAGAAATGTATTTAAATAAAATTAACTTAGGAAACCGTTCATATGGTATCGCAACAGCAGCACAAAACTATTATGGTAAAGAATTGAAAGATTTAACATTACCAGAAGTTGCGATGCTTGCAGGTTTACCGAAAGCGCCGAATAACTATGATCCGACGAAAACAGAAAATATTCAAAGAGCAACAGAAAGAAGAGATGTTGTACTAAAATTGATGAATCGCCATGGTTATATTACGAAGGCAGAAATGGAAGAAGCATCAAAAGTTAAAGTAACAGATGGACTTAAGACTGCGACTGTTCAGGCAATGCCATATCCTGCATTTATGGATGCGGTTGTGAAAGAAGTTGAAAAAGAATTGCCAGATGCTAACATTGGTTCTGACGGTTTAGAAATTTATACGACTTTAGACAAAGATGCACAGAATGCTGCTGATAGGATATTAAATGAAAATATTATTAATTATCCAAATGATAAATTCCAAGGTGCATTCACATTTATGGATACGAAAACGGGCGAAGTTCGTGCTATAGGTAGTGGGCGCGGTGAAAATAAAGCGGTATTTAAAGGGCATAATATGGCAATTGAATTAGATCGTGCAGCTGGTTCGACGATGAAGCCAATCTTTGATTACGGTCCTGCAATTGAATACTTAAAATGGGCTACGTATCATCAAATTGATGATTCTCCATTTAAATATTCAACTGGACAAGAACTTCGAAATGCGGACAGAACTCATTTAGGTCCAATTACTATGCGTGAAGCGTTAAAAATGTCACGTAACGTTCCAGCAGTTAAAACTGCAAAAGAAGTAGGACTTAATAAATCGAAGGAATTCTCTGAGAAATTAGGTATTACATTTAATAAACCGCCAGCAGAATCTACAGCTATTGGTACAAACGAAGTTTCACCAACTGAAATGGCGGGTGCTTATGCGACATTTGGTAATGGTGGAAAGTATACGAAACCTCATTTTGTTAAGAAAGTAGTTTATCCAGACGGCAAGTCACAAAGTTTTGGACAAAAACCAAAACAAGTTATAGCTGATTCTACAGCATATATGATTACTGATATGCTTCGTTCAGTAGTGACATCAGGTACTGGTACAGCGGCCAATATTAGTTCTTTAGATGTAGCTGGTAAAACAGGTACAACAAACTATGATTCAAAACAATTAGCGAAATTTAATATTCCAGAAAGTGCAACTCGTGATAGTTGGTTTGCAGGTTATACGCCGCAATATACGATGGCGGTATGGACTGGATATATGAAAGATGGTAAAGACGAGTATATTAGTAGTAAAAATACGAAAATTGCACAGTTAATCTTTAAAGCAATGATGAGTGAGTTTGCTACTGATAAATCACGTTTTAAAATGCCAAGTAGTGTTGTTCAAGAAGGTAGTGAACTACGTATAAAAGGTGAAAAACGTGATTCTTCTCCAAATACGAGCGTACCGGACACAACGGAACAACCAAAACAAGATCAGCAGCAAAAAACTGAAGATGAGAAAAAGCAAGAAGAATTAAAGAAACAGGAAGATCTGAAAAAACAAGAAGAACAAAAGCAACAAGAGGAACTTAAGAAACAAGAAGAACAAAAGAAACTAGAAGAGCAAAAGAAACAAGAAGAACAAAAGAAACAAAATGAACAAAATAATGGAGGAGGCCAAGGAAATACGACACCTCCAGCGAATAACGGAGGAGGTCAAGGAAATACGACACCTCCAGCGAATAACGGAGGAGGCCAAGGAAATACGACACCTCCAGCGAATAACGGAGGAGGCCAAGGAAATACGACACCTCCAGCGAATAACGGAGGAGGCCAAGGAAATACGACACCTCCAGCGAATAATGGAGGAGGCCAAGGGAACACCACACCTCCAGCGACAACACAACCAGATACGGGTGGTAATACAGGAGAGGCCCCTGCTAATAATGGGCAATAAGAAACTTTTATAAAAAATATAAAAAAGCACTTAAGATTTGTAAAATTTACGATCTTAAGTGCTTTTTATCATTTAAGTTAGGAAATCAAAATGTTAATTAGCGATTTCAGTAAGCTGTTTATAAGGGGGATGTTAGAAAGAATTTTCAATTGTTGTGATACTATTAGTTGACGAGTTTTGCATGTTCTTTTACACTTGGATATGTGAATTTCAGCGAACAAAGAGAATTGTCTTCTTACATATATGTTGAATAAGCAAGTATACAAAGTGTTAAATGATTTGAAAAGGTAGAGGGGCGTTTCATATTGACAAACAGTAGAATGAATCCTAAAGTTGATGGATTTTTAAATAGTGCAAAAAAGTGGAGAGAAGAATATGAGAAGTTAAGAAGTATTGTTCTTGACTGTGAATTAACGGAAGATTTTAAGTGGATGCATCCTTGTTACACATTTGAGAGAAAAAATATAGTTTTAATTCATGGATTTAAAGAATATTGTGCGCTCCAGTTTCATAAAGGGGCATTGTTGCAGGATACGCATAGGATTTTAGTGCAACAAACGAAAAATACACAGGCGGCGCGTCAGATTCGGTTTACTAATATGCAAGAAATAATTGAAATGGAAAACATTTTGAAGAAATATATTACTGAAGCTATTGATGTTGAAAAAAGAGGTTTGAAAATTGAAAAGAAAGAGCATAAAGAAATTGTAATTCCAGAAGAGCTTCAAAATAAATTTGATGAAATGCCTACTTTTAAATTGGCCTTTGAATCACTAACACCGGGACGACAAAGAGCATACATCCTTTATTTTTCGCAAGCTAAACAAACTAAAACTCGAGTATCCAGAATAGAAAAATATATAGAGAGGATTCTGGATGGTAAGGGGCTAAATGATTGTACGTGTGGGTTATCACAAAAAGGGACTAATTGTGATGGATCACATAAAGCTTTGAAACAGTAAGATGTGTAGTTGAATTTTTGATTCATGTATTTCATTAATATTTACTTTCGTTTAAAGATGATTTAAAAAGTCGAATTCCTTACTATAAGGAATTCGACTTTTTTGTATATTGAAAATAAATCGCTATATTATCTTTGTTAAAATAAAGCAATGCAATGATGAAATTAAATGTTAAAAGTACCATAGAAATTTTGAAAATAAATTGAAGGGAAATGATAAAAAACTTGAGATTGAGGTAATGGAGGATAACCGTGGCTTTGAAAGGTGGTACTACTTGGATGTGCGCCATGATGCCAAAATGAGGGAGTAATTTGACCGGGAATTTGATAGTGTTGCCAAGTTGCGGGAAGTTCAATACCGACATCGGAACTAGCTGTATGAACGGCGGGAACGTGTATTTCGGGGGTCGAAGGAACTACGACAGTTACTCTTGATGATACCCACATAAAAATATTCACTCCTAAGTTGCGATAATAAAGTAGTATATTCTTTTCACACATATAAAGGTACATATAAATGGGACTTTAGGCTAAAACATACGTATAAAGTTGTAAGACCAATTTAAATTGATTTTAGACCATTTATTATAAAAAGATACGTCTATTTACGGAGGGAAAAGGAACGAAGAAAATGTAAAATGGAGGTGTTAATTGCAATAACTTACGTGTTTATGGAGGAATATGAATGGAACGATTATGGACGAAATCATTTATTCAAATGACTTTCGCAATGTTATTTTTATTTACAGGATTTTATTTACTAGTTCCAACGCTCCCACTCTTTATTAAAGAGATAGGTGGTAATGAATCACAAGTCGGACTTATGATGGGAATGTTTACAATAGCTGCAGTTGTAATACGACCGGTTATTGGAGGGATGTTAGATCAATATGGTAGAAGATCCTTTATTATTTTCGGACTCATCTTTTTTGGGTTAACGATGTATTCTTACAATTTAGCGTCGACTATTGTCCTTTTAGCTGTTTTACGTGTTATTCACGGAGTAACATGGGCTGTTTCTACAACAGCTGTTGGAACAGCGATAACTGATATGATTCCAGATTCACGCCGTGGTGAAGGTATGGGTTGGTATGGGATGGCTATGACGATTGCAATGGCAATCGGCCCAATGATTGGATTATCGGTTGTACAGAATTATTCATTTCACGGTCTATTCTTGTTAGCAACGTTTTTATCTTTTATGGCAGTCTTATTATCATTAATGACGAAAATGCCATTCACACCACAAAAAGAAAAAGGGAAAATGCAACTGTTTGAAAAATCCGTTCTATCCATTACGATAGTTGTATTCTTTTTATCATTTGCATATGGAGGGATTACGACGTTTTTACCGCTATTTGCATCGTCAATTGATGTGAATCCTGGGACATTCTTTCTTGTATATGCAATTGCTTTAACAATCGTAAGGCCAATTTCAGGAAAACTATTAGATAAGTATGGAGAAGTATTTATCATACTTCCGGCACTATGTATTACTATTATCGCAATAGTTGTATTAACCATTTCAAATAATTTAATAGGTGTAGTTATCGCAGCTACATTATATGGTGTTGGATTCGGTTCGGCACAGCCGGCATTGCAAGCAGCGATGCTTACAATAGTTGATCCGAGTAAAAGAGGAGTTGCTAACGCTTCATTTTTTACCGCATTTGATTTAGGAATTGGATTGGGTGCGATTTTACTTGGAGTTGTTTCACAAATGTTTGGTTATCGTATTTTATTTGCAGGTAGTGCAATTTCAGGATTAATTGCTTTCATTATTTTTGTGGTTTTTGTAAAACAGCGATTAAGTAAAAAAGAATTTGCGTAAACTGGAGGAACAAAGATGGAAATTTTAATTGATCATAAAGCTCTGCAATGGTTCCAGGAAGAATTACGTATAAAGCACAGTGAATCTGTACGTTTTACTGTAAGGTACGGAGGGGATAGTTCAATTCAGCCTGGATATTCTTTAGGGATTGTTGCAGAGAAACCAAATGGGGAAATCGTGTCAGTTGAGAAAGAAGGTATTTTATTTTTTGTAGATGTTGATGATCTTTGGTACTTTCAAAACTATGATTTAGTTGTAGGTTATCATGAGGAAACAGAAGAAATTCAATTTAATTACGTAAAATAATAACTTTATTAAAAATAAATAAATTTTATATGGAAATTATATTTAGAGAATAGTGAAATAAATATAATGCAAAAAACGAGCTGTATATGAATACAGCTCGTTTTTTTATTTAGTAAAAGAAATTGTGAAGTAGGTATATATTTAATGGGATTATATGAGTCAACTTTATATTTTGTTTTAAAGATAAAGAAAAAGAAGTCTGTCCTTTCTTTATAAAATATGAAAATTATTGTTGAAAAATTGTATTGTTACATCGGTAAAAGTATAGGAAACTTATCATTATAAAATAAATTGAAATCTTCTAAAAACTCTGATACATTGAAATAGAAATGTAGTTTCACAATATTGTAAAGGCTTACAGTTATGTGCACGAAGATCTATTAGGATTGGAGGAAATAATGATGAAAGCTGAAGAGAAATTTTCCCCGGGATTAGATGGTATAGTGGCAGCGGAGACAAAGATCTCGTTTCTTGACACAGTGAAAGGTGAAATTGTAATTCAAGGGTATGATTTAATCGAACTCTCAAAAACAAAAGAGTATTTAGACATTGTGCACCTTTTATTGGAAGAACATCTACCGAATGAAGATGAAAAAGCAACACTTGAAAAGAAATTAAAAGAAGAATACGCAGTACCAGAAGGTGTATTCAACGTACTGAAGGCATTACCGAAAGAAACGCACCCTATGGATGGATTGCGTACAGGTGTGTCCGCATTAGCTGGTTACGATAATGATATTGAAAACCGCTCGTTAGAAGTAAACAAAAGCCGCGGATACAAATTATTGAGTAAAGTACCAAACATTGTAGCGAATAGCTATCATATTTTAAATAATGAAGAGCCAATCGAACCACTTAAAGAATTAACATATAGCGCGAATTTCTTCTATATGTTAACAGGTAAAAAACCAACTGAACTTGAGGAGAAGATCTTTGATCGTTCCCTTGTTTTATATAGTGAACATGAAATGCCAAACTCTACATTTACAGCGCGCGTTATTGCATCTACACAATCCGACTTATATGGTGCTTTAACAGGTGCGGTTGCATCTTTAAAAGGTAGCTTACATGGCGGTGCGAACGAAGCGGTTATGTATATGCTTTTAGAAGCTGGTAATGTTGAAAAGTTTGAAGAGTTATTACAGAAGAAACTATATAACAAAGAAAAAATTATGGGCTTTGGACACCGTGTATATATGAAGAAGATGGATCCAAGAGCTTTAATGATGAAGGAAGCTTTAAAGCAGTTATGTGATGTAAAAGGTGATTATACACTATATGAAATGTGTGAAGCTGGAGAAAAGATTATGGAGAAGGAAAAAGGAATTTATCCAAACCTTGATTATTACGCAGCTCCAGTATATTGGATGCTTGGTATTCCAATTCAACTGTACACACCAATCTTCTTTAGCTCTAGAACAGTAGGACTTTGTGCGCACGTTATTGAGCAACATGCGAACAATCGTTTGTTCCGTCCGCGTGTAAATTATATTGGCGAGCGACATGTGCTTAGTAAATAAGAACAACTGGGGAGTTGTTAGCGCCGCCCGCCAGATGGGTGTTTGACCGACACCCATCATTAATAATAACGAATTTTCGACAGAAAGGGAAGGATAGCATGATTAAAACAAATGAAATTAAACAAAAAGATGCATTATTAGAAGAAATTACGGATTATGTATTAAATAAAGAGGTAACAAGTGCAGAAGCATTCAGTACTGCTCGTTACGTATTACTTGATACGCTTGGATGCGGAATTTTAGCGCTACAATATCCAGAGTGTACAAAATTATTAGGTCCAGTTGTACCAGGAACAATCGTGCCAAATGGTACACGTGTGCCAGGTACGTCATATGTACTTGATCCAGTGAAAGGTGCATTTAATATCGGATGTATGATCCGTTGGTTAGACTATAACGATACTTGGCTTGCAGCAGAATGGGGACATCCATCTGATAACTTAGGCGGAATTTTAGCAGTTGCAGATTATATTAGCCGAGTTCGTATTTCGGAAGGAAAAGAACCGTTAAAAGTACGTGAAGTATTAGAAATGATGATTAAAGCACATGAAATTCAAGGTGTACTTGCTTTAGAAAACAGCTTAAACCGCGTTGGCCTTGACCACGTATTATATGTAAAAGTAGCAACAACTGCTGTAGTTGCAAAAATGCTTGGCGGAACACGTGAAGAAATCTTTAATGCATTATCACATGCGTGGATTGATAATTCTAGTCTTCGTACATATCGTCATGCTCCAAATACAGGCTCACGTAAATCATGGGCAGCAGGTGATGCAACGAGCCGCGGTGTTCATCTTGCAATGACTGCCTTAAAAGGTGAAATGGGTTATCCAACAGCATTATCTGCACCGGGCTGGGGATTCCAAGATGTATTATTTAATAAACAAGAATTAAAATTAGCAAGACCATTAGAGTCTTACGTAATGGAAAATGTATTATTTAAAGTTTCATATCCAGCAGAATTCCATGCACAAACAGCTGCAGAATGTGCTGTGAAATTACATCCAGAAATTAAAGAAAGATTAGATGAAATTGACCGTATTACAATTACAACTCATGAATCAGCAATTCGTATTATTGATAAAGAAGGTCCATTAAATAACCCAGCTGATCGTGATCACTGCTTACAATACATTACGGCAATTGGTTTATTAAAAGGAGATATCGTTGCGGATGATTATGAGGATGCAGTAGCAAATGATCCACGTGTAGATGAATTACGTAATAAGATGGTTGTTGTTGAAAACAAACAGTACAGTTTAGATTATCTTGACCCGAACAAGCGCTCAATCGCCAACGCTGTTCAAGTTCATTTCAAAGATGGAACTGTAACAGAAAACGTGGAATGTGAATATCCACTTGGTCACCGTTTCCGTAGAGACGAAGCAATTCCAAAAGTTGTTCAAAAATTCACTGCAAATATGGCAGGTCATTATTCTAGTAAGCAACAAGAACAAATTCATGAAGCTTGTTTAAATGAAGAGAAACTAGAAAATATGAATGTAAACGAATTTGTAGATTTATTCTTAATTTGATAATAGGGGGAATTTAGAATGGCTTGGGTTGTGGATAAACAGTCAACACAAGAAGAGCTTGCGAATCGCTTCCGAGCTTTAGTAGAAGCAAATGAAATTTTGCAAATTCCAGGTGCTCATGACGCAATGGCAGCTCTTGTTGCGAAAAATACAGGTTTTTCAGCTCTTTATTTATCAGGAGCAGCTTATACTGCAAGTAAAGGGCTACCTGATTTAGGAATCGTGACGTCTACTGAAGTAGCAGAGCGAGCGAGGGATCTAGTAAGAGCTACAAACTTACCAGTTCTTGTTGATATTGATACTGGATTTGGTGGTGTCCTAAACGTAGCGAGAACAGCGGTAGAAATGGTGGAAGCAAAAGTAGCAGCTGTTCAAATTGAAGATCAACAATTACCCAAAAAATGTGGACATTTAAATGGTAAGAAACTCGTTACGACAGAAGAATTAGTTCAAAAGATTAAAGCGATTAAAGAAGTTGCACCAAGCTTATATATTGTAGCGCGCACAGATGCTCGCGGTGTAGAAGGCTTGGATGAAGCGATTGAAAGAGCAAACGCCTATGTAAAAGCAGGTGCAGATGCAATATTCCCAGAAGCGCTTCAATCAGAAGAAGAGTTCCGTCTATTTAATAGTAAAGTAAATGCACCTTTACTTGCGAATATGACTGAGTTCGGGAAAACGCCGTATTATAGTGCAGAGGAATTTGCGAATATGGGCTTCCAAATGGTTATTTATCCTGTAACTTCACTTCGCGTTGCAGCGAAAGCGTATGAGAATGTGTTTACTTTAATTAAGGAAACTGGTTCTCAAAAAGATGCACTTTCAAGTATGCAAACGAGAAGTGAGTTATATGAAACAATTTCATATCATGACTTTGAAGAACTGGATACTGGAATTGCAAAAACAGTATTATCAGAGGATCAATAGATAAAACAACTAAGGCGATGAGAATACATCTTTGGCAAAACGAACTGCTTGATGTGAAAATTCATCGCCTTCTGTTTTCAAAAATAAGATATTCCACTCATCGTAGACGAGCATATGAAGTAGAAAATAAGGCCGAAATGATAGGGGGATTCAGATGGAGAAAACGAAGTTACCGTGGGATGAATTTTTTTCACTTAATAAAGAGGTGAATCATACTTTTTTTACGCCAGAAGATTTTTCAGGAGATGAAGATTTAATCGCAAAAACGACAGAACAATTCGTTAAACAAGAAATTGTTCCACAAATGGAAAATATTGAACAACATAACTATGAAGTTTCTCGTCAATTATTTGAGAAAGCTGGAGAACTTGGATTATTAAGTATCGAGGTCCCAGAGGAGTACGGTGGATTTGAGTTAGGAAAGGCAGTTTCAGGTCTTGTAGCAGAAAAAATGGGATACGCTGGTGCATTTAGCGTTTCATTTAATATACACGCAGGTGTAGGTACATTGCCTTACATATATTACGGAACGAAAGAACAAAAAGAAAAATATTTGCCGAAAATTGCATCTGGAGAATGGATTGGGGCTTATGCTCTAACTGAGCCGAATGCTGGTTCTGATGCTTTAAGTGCAAAAACGAGTGCAGTATTAAATGAAGATGGTACTGCTTGGAAGTTGAATGGTGAGAAGCAGTGGATTACAAATGCTCATATGGCAGATGTATACGTTGTTTTTGCAAAGACAAATAAAGGAATGACAGCGTTTATTGTCGAAAGAACAAGTGAAGGTGTATCAATTGGGCTAGAAGAAAAGAAAATGGGGATTAAAGGTTCTTCAACTGCTACCCTTATTTTAGAAGATGTTGTCATCCCTGCAGAAAATGTTTTAGGGGAAGTTGGGAAAGGGCATCATGTAGCTCTTAATATTCTTAACTTCGCTAGACTTAAGCTTGCTTTTGGAAATATTGGAACAGCAAAACAAGCAATTGGTTTGTCGGTTCAATATGGAAAAGAGCGAAAACAGTTCCAAACGGAGTTAGTAGATTTTACGATGATTCAAGAGAAAATTGCAAATATGATCATTGCTACATATGGTGCAGAAAGCGCAGCTTATCGTACAGCAGGTGTAATTGATGAAGCAATTCATGAGAGTGATGAAGATCTTATGAAGAAAATGTCTCAATTTGCAATTGAATGTGCACTTAATAAAGTAAATGCCTCTGAAACACTAGGTCATATCGTAGATGAAGCTGTACAAATTCATGGTGGTTACGGTTATATGCAAGAGTACGAGGTAGAACGATTATATCGTGATGCTAGAATTAGTCGTATTTTTGAAGGAACGAACGAAATTAATAGATTAACAGTTGCCAAAATGTTAATGAAGCAAATCGAGCAAATAGAAGATACTGAAGTAGAAATTGATTTAGCGAATGTAGAAAGAAACCATCGTTACATTTTATTAGCGAAAAAATTGTTGAAACAATCTTTGAAAACGCTCTCTAAAACTCCAGGATTAAAAATTGATCAAGAGCAAGAATATTCACGTGTATTATCAAATATGTTAACGGACGTGTACGTCATGGAATCAGCATTTTTACGTACGAGTAAAGCAATTAGTAAAAATGGTGAAGAGAAAGAGCGTACGAAACAAATGATAACTGACGTTATTTGTGAAGAAGGCTATCGCAAAGTAGAAGAAGCGGCGATTTCTATACTTTTAGCGGCTGTCATAGAAGAACAAGATAGACACGTGATTTTAACTGAAATACGTCAATTATTAGTGCCTTTATACACGAATGTATTTACAAAAAAGAGAGAAATTGCGAAAGCTATTATAAATCGCGGAAAGTATATTGTGTAAATAGGAGGAAAGCGATATGAAAAAGATTGGTTTTATCGGTTTAGGTAACATGGGTCTTCCAATGTCTAAAAATTTAGTTAAGTCAGGTTACACTGTATATGGTGTGGACTTAAATAAAGAGGCAGAAGCGTCCTTTGAAAAAGAAGGCGGAATTATCGGTCTATCAATCTCAAAACTAGCAGAGACATGCGATGTGATTTTTACAAGTTTACCTTCACCTCGCGCTGTTGAAGCGGTGTATTTTGGAGAAGAAGGATTATTTGAAAATAGTCACTCGAATGTAGTTTTAATTGATACAAGTACTGTATCTCCACAGTTAAACAAACAGTTAGAGGAAGCTGCAAAAGAAAGGAAAGTAGACTTTTTAGCAGCACCTGTTAGTGGTGGGGTAATTGGAGCCGAAAACCGTACATTAACATTTATGGTTGGTGGATCTAAAGAAGTATATGAGAAAACGGAATCAATCATGGGCGTACTAGGCGCGAACATTTTCCATGTTAGTGAGCAAATTGATAGTGGTACAACTGTTAAATTAATTAATAACCTATTAATTGGCTTTTATACAGCTGGTGTAAGTGAAGCTTTAACATTAGCGAAAAAGAATAATATGGATTTAGATAAAATGTTTGATATTTTAAATGTAAGTTACGGTCAAAGCAGAATTTATGAGCGTAATTATAAAAGTTTTATAGCACCTGAAAACTACGAGCCAGGATTTACTGTAAATTTATTAAAGAAAGATTTAGGGTTTGCAGTTGGCTTAGCTAAGGAAAGCGAACTCCATTTACCAGTAAGCGAAATGTTATTAAACGTATATGACGAAGCGAGTCAAGCTGGATATGGAGAAAACGATATGGCTGCCTTATATAAGAAAGTTAGCGAGCAATTAATTTCTAATCAAAAATAAATTATACAAAGGAGAGAATACAATGATTACAACTGAAATTAAACGAGTGAAAAATCATATTAATGGTGAGTGGGTAGAATCTACTGGTACAGAAGTAGAAGCAGTTCCGAATCCAGCGACTGGAAAAATTATCGCTTACGTTCCGCTATCTCCGAAAGAAGATGTTGAAAAAGCTGTTGAAGCGGCAAAAGCAGCATACGAAACGTGGTCTAAAGTACCAGTTCCGAATCGTTCAAGACAATTGTATAAATATTTACAGCTTTTACAAGAAAACAAAGAAGAGCTTGCAAAAATCATTACGCTAGAAAATGGTAAAACATTAACGGATGCAACTGGTGAAGTGCAGCGTGGTATTGAAGCGGTAGAACTTGCAACGTCAGCACCAAATTTAATGATGGGACAAGCACTTCCGAATATTGCTAGCGGCATTGATGGATCAATTTGGCGCTACCCAATCGGAGTTGTGGCTGGTATTACACCATTTAACTTCCCGATGATGATTCCATTATGGATGTTCCCACTTGCAATTGCTTGCGGTAATACATTCGTATTAAAAACATCTGAAAGAACGCCACTGTTAGCAGAGCGACTTGTAGAGTTATTCTATGAAGCTGGCTTCCCGAAAGGTGTATTAAATTTAGTACAAGGCGGAAAAGATGTTGTAAATAGCATTTTAGAAAATAAAGATATTCAAGCTGTTTCGTTCGTTGGTTCTGAGCCGGTAGCTCGTTACGTATACGAAACAGGTACGAAACATGGGAAACGTGTACAAGCGTTAGCTGGTGCGAAAAACCATGCGATTGTTATGCCAGATTGCAATCTAGAGAAAACAGTGCAAGGTGTAATTGGATCTGCATTTGCAAGTAGTGGAGAGCGCTGCATGGCATGTTCAGTAGTAGCAGTAGTTGATGAAATTGCAGATGAATTCATCGACGTACTAGTAGCAGAGACGAAGAAGTTAAAAGTAGGTGACGGTTTCCACGAAGATAATTATGTTGGACCATTAATTCGTGAATCTCATAAAGAGCGCGTTTTAGGCTATATTAATAGCGGTGTAGCAGATGGAGCAACTTTATTAGTAGATGGCCGCAAAATTAATGAAGATGTTGGAGAAGGTTACTTTGTAGGTGCGACAATCTTTGATGGTGTAAATCAAGAAATGAAAATTTGGCAAGATGAGATTTTCGCTCCGGTATTAAGTATCGTAAGAGTAAAAGATTTAGAAGAAGGCATTAAACTAACAAATCAATCTAAATTTGCAAATGGTGCTGTTATTTATACGTCAAATGGTAAACATGCACAAACATTCCGTGATAACATTGATGCTGGTATGATTGGTGTAAACGTAAACGTTCCGGCACCAATGGCATTCTTCGCATTTGCGGGAAACAAAGCTTCATTCTTTGGTGATTTAGGTACAAATGGTACAGATGGCGTTCAATTCTATACACGTAAAAAAGTTGTAACTGAGCGCTGGTTTTAATAAAGAGTAGACAGCCAAATCAGTTGTTAAATGAAAAACACCACTCTGAAGATGTGGTGTTTTTCATTTTGTTAATTACTTTTTTCAAAAGCGAGTTTAATGCCAAAACCAATTAAGACGATTCCAGTTAACCCTTGAATATAACGTTGCGTCTTCGGTTTTTTCATAAAAGCACTAATTTTATCAATTAAAAATATATAAAAAGCGAACCAAATAACTGTTAGAACGAGGTAAGTAAGGCCCATTACGAGAAGTTGGATAAACGTATTATGATTAGGATTTAAAAATTGCGGTAAAAAGGTTAAAAAGAAGACTGCAACTTTAGGATTTAATAAATTCGTAAGAAATCCTTGTCGAAAGCAAGAAGTGTGTTCGTTTTCATTATTTGAAGGGATATCGTTCGTATCAATGCTTTCTTTGTTTCTTACTGCTAAAAGGGCTTTAATACCAATATAAATTAAATATAGAGCTCCAACGTACTTGAAAATAGAAAATAAAAGAGCTGACTTTACAATAAGTGCGGAAAGTCCGATTACTGCTGCTAAAGTATGAATCAAAAGTGCAACACATGTACCGAACACTGTTTTTACCCCGCCCATCTTACCGGCAACCAATGTATTTTTCGTAGCCACTGCAGTATCAGGACCAGGTAAAATAATAAGACAAATAGACATAATGATGAAAAGAAAATAATTTTCAATCATAGTCGCTCCTCCTTTTTATTTTTAGAATATTTGATTAAAATTAGTGTAGCACACAATTTGATTTAATAAAATTAAATTTTATTAAAAAATATTAAATGATAAAGAGGCTATATAGTCATGTAATGACTATATAGCCTCAGGTTTATCCCGCATAAACGGGCGATTGGAGAGGGTTAACCCACCACTTATGAAAGTTTTACTTTATGCGTTAAGTAAGTTAAAGAATCTATTTACATCTTCTTCTGAAACATCACTTAACTGCTTATATTTATAATTCGGGTTTTGATCTTTATCAACGACAACAGAGCGTACTCCTTCAAAGAAATCTTCATGTCTCATGAAGTTTTTAGCAAGTACAAGGTCAGTAGCGAAACATTCTTCAACGGACTTATCTTGTCCATCAATAAACTGTTTTAATGTTACTTTTAGTGAAATAGGAGATTTTGATAATAACGTTTCTTTCGTTTGTAAAGCAAAGGAACTTTGATCTTTCTCTAATGAATGAATAATTTCTTCAATTGTATCGAATGCAAAATGTGAATTAATTTCTTCTAATGAAGGGGAAAGCTCGCTTTCTAAGTTTGGAGCAGTTGCAAATGTACGAATGACTTCTTTTAAATGAGTATGTACGTCATCTTCTTTATGCCAATTTACACTTTCCAGTTCAGTAAGGAAATTTGGTAATGAATCAGATTCCATAAAATAATCAGCAGCGTTTATAAATAATACGTCAGCAGCTTTTAAAATGGATGCTGTTAAAGCGACATAGCGGCCAGCAAACCCTGGAGCTTTATTTAAGAAATAAGCAGCACCGACGTCTGGAAAGAAGCCAATATTCATCTCAGGCATTGCCCATTTCGTACGCTCAGTTACAATTCGATATTTCGCACCATTTGTAAGACCGACACCACCACCCATTACAATTCCATCTAAACAAGCGATAATCGGTTTTTTGTATTGATAAATATATGTATCAATTTCATACTCTTCTTCGAAAAAGCGTTCCGCATGCTGCAATGCAGCTTCATTTGAACGTGCTTCATAAAGAGTTTTAATGTCGCCACCTGCACAAAAACCTTTTGTGCCAGCTCCTTTTAATACGATAAGCGCAATTCGCTCATCATGTTCCCACTCTTTTAGTTTTTGCCCAATTGGTTGCAACATGTCATAAGATAAAGAATTAAGTGCTTTTGGGCGGTTTAAAGTAATTGATGCAACGCCGTTTTCACTAACAGAAAATAAAACGTGTTCAGTCATAATTCATCCTCCCTTATATATCTTCTTATTCTTAATTCTTGATACGCACTGAAATGTCCTTTATAAATTTTGTCTAAAGTTGGCGGTACGTGTTAATTTACTCATTGCATATTTTGACGAGTTATATTTGCAGGAATTTGGAGGTTGAAAATGAATATTACAACATTACTGTAATTGTAATTATTTGAAGTTACCTTGATAAACACGCTATTATATATGTGTAAATGGTGCAAATTCACTTCAAAAAGAGTATTTGAAGTGAATAGGATGAAAGAAAAAATGCATTTCATTAGAAATAGAGAAAGGAGAAATCGGAATGCCAGTACCTTTACTATTGTCGGTAATTATTTTGTCTTCTTTAATGATAGGGATAACACAGTATTTTCATCATACAGATACGACAGAGGAAGTGAAGGATAAAGTACGACTTGTATTTCCGATTTTTATCATATCTCTTTCTTTTTGCATTCTATTAAATAAGGATGGATACATTGTCGCAGTATTTTCATTTTTTGTAGCGATCGTTTTCATTACAGTTTTATATTATGTAATGAAAGACTTTATACAAAAATAAAGATGTCATATGAGACATTTTTATTTTTGTAATAATTAAAATTTCACATACCGTATTAAATGTAAAAATAAAAAATATATAGCAATAGAAAAGTATGTACTTTACCGTGTATTTACTTGTCAATCTTGCATAGCCACTATACTATTAATAATGTAGAGATTAGAAAAGGGGTTGTAACTATCATGAAATTTGAGATGCACACAAAAATTATTTCAAATGAAAAAGAAGTAAGATTACATATAGAAGAAAACATATTTCAATTAAAATTGGATGGTTATCACTTATTTACAGTTCAAGAAATATTACCTTTATATAAATCGAATGAAGAAAGAGTTGGTAGTGCAAAGATACAAAAGTTAGAGTGGGAGAACGGAAAAACTACAATAAACTATCAACTTGTATCACTAAATTCAGTAAATTAAAAGGAGCAGGAAACCATGAAGTTATTTCATACAGCGGATTGGCATTTAGGAAAGCTTGTTCATGGCGTATATATGACTGAAGATCAAAAGATTGTATTAGATCAGTTTGTACAAGCCGTTGAAGAAGAAAAACCAGATGCCGTAATTATTGCAGGGGATTTATATGATCGAGCAATTCCACCTACGGAAGCAGTAGACTTATTAAATGATGTGCTGCAAAAAATAGTGATTGATTTACAAACGCCAGTTATTGCAGTTGCTGGAAATCATGATAGTCCAGATCGTATTCATTTTGGAAGTAGTTTAATGAAGAAACAAGGATTATTTATTGTGGGGCAATTTCAATTTCCCTATGAACCAATTATATTAAATGATGAATATGGCGAGGTTCACTTCCATCTCGTTCCATATGCGGATCCAAGTATAGTTAGACATGTATTGAAAAACGAAGACGTACGTTCTCATGATGATGCGATGCGTATTTTTATGAATGAGCTTTCTGAAACAATGGATAAAGAAGCTAGACATGTATTTGTTGGTCATGCATTTGTAACTTCTGCTGGGGAAGCGGAAGAAAATACAAGTGATGCTGAACGACCGCTTTCAATTGGTGGTGCTGAATACGTAAATAGTCATTATTTTGATAAGTTTCATTACACAGCGCTTGGGCATTTACATCAAGCGCATTTCGTACGTAATGAAACAATTCGATATTCTGGTTCACCACTTGCCTATTCTATTTCTGAAGAAAAACATAAAAAAGGATATTATATTGTGGAACTGAACGAGAAAGGTGAAGCAACAATTGAAAAAAGGTTACTTACACCACGCCGTAAAATGCGAACAGTAGAAGCGAAAATAGATGATTTATTACAACATCCAGTAAGTGAAGATTACGTGTTTGTAAAATTATTAGATGAAAACCCTGTCTTGCAGCCAATGGAAAAAATACGCTCTGTATATCCAAATGCAATGCATGTTGAAAGATCTATTCAAAGACGAGAGTTCACAGAGTCAAATGAAGTAACTGTTTCAAGACATAAAACGGATGATTTATCCCTTTTAAAAGCTTTTTATAAAGAAATGAAAGGATTAGATTTATCAGAAGAGAAAGAACGTCTATTTGTAGAAGTATTACAAACAGTGCAAGAACGGGAAGGTGAACGAGGATGAGACCGATTCAGCTTATTATGACAGCATTTGGGCCGTATAAACAGAAAGAAGTAATCGATTTTAACGACCTTGGAGAGCATCGCATTTTCGCCATTTCTGGGAATACAGGAGCTGGAAAGACAACAATTTTTGATGCGATTTGTTATGTGTTATATGGTGAGGCAAGCGGAGAAGAACGTAGCGATACGAGCATGCTTCGCAGTCAATTTGCTGATGATAATGTGTATACAAGTGTAGAACTGACCTTTCAGTTAAAAGGGAAACGCTATGAAATAAAACGACAACTTGGGCATAAAAAACAAGGGAACAAGACGATCACAGGACATGCAGTAGAATTATATGAAGTGATAGATGAAGAGCAGGTTCCAGCTGTTGATCGTTTCCATGTAACGGATGTAAATAAAAAAGTAGAAGATTTAATTGGTTTAAGTAAACATCAATTTAGCCAAATTGTTATGTTACCGCAAGGGGAATTCCGAAAACTATTAACATCTGAGACAGAAAATAAAGAAGAAATTTTGCGTCGTATTTTTAAAACGGATCGTTATAAGTTAATGCGTGAGTTACTTGATCAAAAACGAAAACAATGGAAAGACGTTTTGCAAGAAAAGCAGAAAGAGCGAGAGCTATACTTCCGTAATGTTTTTAAATTACCAATTCGCGATGGAGCATTATTAGAGACATTAGTAGAACAAGAACATGTAAATACGCATCAAGTAGTAGAAGCGTTAGAACAAGAAACAGCTTCGTATAAAGCTGAGGTTGAGCAATTACAAGTAGAACAAGATGTTCAAACGAAGAAATTAAAGGATGCTGAAACACGTTTTCATGCAGCCAAATCTGTAAATGAGAAATTTATAGATTTACAACAAAAGAATGAGAAATATAATACTTTACAAGAAAACCGTACAGTTATTGAAATGAAAGAAACATCTTTTAAACGTGCGGAACAAGCGAAACGCTTATTACCATTTGAACAATGGCACGAAGAAGCGATGCAAAATGAGCAGAAGGCTGAGAGTTTGTTAAAACAGATAATCGCCAAAAGAGAAAATATAACGAAGAGCTTTGAACTTGCTCAGGAGAAATATGAAGTAGTAAAAAATAAAGAACCTGAGCGAGAAGATGCAAAAAAACTTGTTCAAAGATTAGAAGAATTACAACCAATTATTGCATCATTAGCTGAGAAACAGTTGCATTTACAAAATGCAGAAATTCGACTAGGAAAATTAAAGGAAAGTATGCAAAACTTAGACCGACAATTAGAGCAGCATACAAATCAAAAACAGTTAATGTCTAGTGAATTACAGCAATTAGAACGAGCACTTGAGCAATATGTAGCTAAAGTAGAAGAACTAACGAATATGCGAGAAGATGCAAAAGTTTTAAAGCAAGCATATGATGTTTGGCAAGAAAAACAAAAATTCGAACAAGAAAAAGAAACTGCATTTACTAAGATGCAAGAGGCAGTTCGTGCTTATGAAAATATGGAACGCCGATGGTTAAGTGAACAAGCTGGTATATTAGCTCTTCATCTACATGATGGTGAATCTTGTCCAGTATGTGGTAGTACAGAACATCCGAAAAAAGCTACAGAGCAAAGTGATGTGATCGATGAAAAAGAGTTAAATGGTTTAAGAGACAAGAAGAATGTTGCCGAAAAATTACATGTTCAATTAGAGGAGAAATGGAATTTCTATCATCTTCAATATGAACAGGTAATAGAAGAGGTTAAGCAGCGAGGCTATCGATCGGAAGAATTAGCTGAAACATACAGTGCACTTGTTCAAAAAGGAAAACAATTAGTAACGGAAGTAAATACGTTAAAAGCAAGCGAAGAAACGCGTAAGCAAACTGCTGTGAATATAAAAAGCATAGAAGAAAAAGTAGATGCCCTTCAGAAACAAAAGCGTGAGGTAGAAACAGAGCAGCACCGTACAGAAATGGAGTGTCTACAGCTTCGTACGTCATATGAACATGATAAGAAAAACATTCCTGACAGCTTACAAACAATACAAGCTTGGAAAGTCCAGTTTGATCAAGCGATGCAACAACTTATGTTACTGGAAGATGAATGGAAAAAAGTGCAGGAAGCGTATCAACATTGGCAAAATGAAAATATACGTATTCAAGCAGAACAGGAAGGTGCTTCTAATCAATTTGAAAGTGCAAAATTGAAGAAAGAAGAGACTTTCACGCGCTTTATGAAAGAGCTTGAACAAAGCGGATTTACAGACCAAATCACGTATAAAGAAGCAAAAGTAAATGATGCTGAGATGGAGATGTTACAAAAAGAAATTCAAAGTTATTATTCATCTCTTGAAGTGCTTGCAAAACAAATTGAAGAGTTACATGCTGAATTAAAAGATAAAGAGTATATGGACATTACAGCGTTAGGTGAACATATAAAAGATTTAGAAATTAATCTTGATATCATTAAAGAAAAACGTCAACGTGCGCAAAATGCAGTAACATATATTTCTGATTTACATGAAAATATTAGACGTATCGATGAGCAAATTCATGAGGAAGAAAAAGCTTTCCAAGAACTTGTTGATTTATATGAAGTAATGAAAGGTGATAACGAAAGCCGTATATCATTTGAACGTTACATCCTAATTGAGTATTTAGAACAAATTGTTCAAATTGCAAACGAACGATTACGTAAATTATCAAATGGACAATTTTATTTAAAACGAAGTGAGCGAGTTGAAAAGAGAAATCGTCAAAGTGGATTAGGCTTAGATGTATACGACGCATATACTGGCCAAACACGTGATGTAAAAACATTATCTGGCGGTGAGAAATTTAACGCATCGCTTTGCTTAGCGCTCGGAATGGCAGACGTCATTCAAGCGTATGAAGGCGGTATTTCCATCGAAACGATGTTTATCGACGAAGGATTCGGTTCATTAGATGAGGAGTCATTAACAAAAGCGGTTGACGCCTTAATTGACTTACAAAAATCAGGCAGATTTATCGGTGTCATCTCACACGTTCAAGAGTTGAAAAACGCAATGCCGGCTGTATTAGAAGTAACGAAGCAGAAGGATGGGTGTAGTCAGACGAGGTTTGTGGTGAAGTAAGTTCAATTGTAATTTATGTTCAAAGTATTGTTTACGATTTTCTACTATAGAACTTATGAACGAATGCCACCTCTTTATAGAGGTGGCATTTGATTATTATTTAACATTATAAAAATTCACTTATGAGTTATCTGTAGAAGGTGGTGTATTCTCCAAACGATTATAAGCCTTAAAAGCTGAAATTGCTGATATAACACCACCTACTAAAAATAAAGCTGATCCACCGACTAATATGATACGACTGACATACGTTTCGCGCGCTTCTTCAACTTCTTCTTGTAACATTGTTGGCATTTGAATTCCCCCCTAAACAACATTTATTTTGTAGATAGTATATACAAACGCCTAAAATATGTTAAAATCACTGGATAGTGTTAGGAGGAAATATGTAGTTAGATGTGAATTGTTTGAAAAATCTTCATTACAAATTTATGCGAACTTCACATAGAGCACATATTAACATTGTATTATGTATATGTACCAAATAAATAAAGTGAATTGTATTTCGTTCTGTTTTTAAACATTTAAAATTCTATTATTTTTATATAAAGGTTTCATATCTGAGTTTTAAATATTTTGGAAATAGATCTAAATAAAAGGAATTCATATAAAAGGGGAATGTCTTATGACAACATATACGAGTGAAATGAGAAAAAGTTTAGTTTCAGAAGAAGATGTAGATATTTTGAAAATTATGGCGCACCCAATCCGCTTACAAATTGTAAATGAATTAAGCACGAGAAAAACTTGTAACGTAACACAATTAACAGAATTACTAAATATTCCACAATCGACTGTTTCGCAACATTTATCAAAAATGAAGGGTAAAGTGTTACGAGCTGAGAGAAGAGGTTTAGAAATTTATTATCACATTAATAATTTAAAAGCGAGTAAGATTGTAAGTGTTTTAGGATATATAAACTAATGAAGTATTTTCATATAAAATAGCCGCTGCTGGTAAGCAGGGGCTATTTTGTGTTACTTTATTCCGCATTAGCTTTCCGTAAACGCCCGTTTGGTGCAACTGATTAAAACTTCATTTTATGTATTCGTATTTAAAATCTTATAGTTTTTATGATTTACAATTGTTCGATCAAATTCAAAAGTACCACCGCTTACATTTGTAATTTCAACTAAGACCGATTCAGTATAAAGTTTTAGTACAGATCCTGTAATCTTTAAATTATTTCGTTGAAAAAGTATAGTATCCCCTACGTTTGCTTTCATAGTACCTCCTCATTAAAGACAGAAATATTTTTTATTATATATATTAAACCACGTATAAGTATATTAGTGAATATTTAGTTTTGTTTATCAATAAAATATTTCTTGTCTAATAAAATAGTATAGAGTGCTCCCATGTTAAAAGTTATATTTTATTTAACTTTATTATATGCAAAGTAAAGTGTTTCAGTATTAGCGAAACAATATTCTATGTAAATACTGCAGCGAAACAAATTATTCAAAAGACAGATACTATGTAGCCTAAAACGAAAAGTAGATAAGTAAAGTTTTTTTCAGTAGTACAAGAAAAAATATACATTTATTAATTAGATCTCTTTTTAATGAAATTCCAATTAAAAATATAGAAAAACTTTAATATAAAAAGGTAATCAATTATAAATGGAGAAGTAATATATATGAAAGGAGAGATTTATATGAATAAAGGGAAAAAACAAGTTAGTCAACTTAGTTTTCTAGTGGATTTTTTGAACGACAAGGGGAGTTTTGTAAAAATTTAATAGTATTATAGTATCCCCTTGTGAAAAAATGGTTGGGGGAATATATAAATGATAACAGAAATGAATATTAAAGTAGTTTGTGAAGAATCGTTTTCAAAAAGAGAAATAAAAATTTTAGAGACGTTTCTTTCAACTTTATCGGGGCATTCTAACGCTCTTGTTACAAAAGAGGGAATGTTTTTAAACCCTTTAAGTAAAGAGAAGAGTGTGATTTATTATCACAACTTCGTATTTGTAAAATCACTAACAGAAGAAATGGGTGCAGAATTAAAAGAAGTTGTAACAAGACGTATTAAAAATGCTTTCATTATGATGGAATTTGTAGAGCCAATTGTTATATTTGAAGAAACTATTATAAACGTATAAAGAAAGTCAGGCTTATGAATTGAACTAATAAAACCGTCTCTTTAATAAATATTAAAGAGACGGTTTTATTGTTTCACTTTTAAAAAAAGGGTTCAAAAACAAATGTAAATCGAACTTATACAAAACAATATAAATAACAGTTACGTATTTAAAAAGTAGTTTTTTGTATTTCGTCCTTCATTTTCTGTAACTGACTCTATATTTTTGACGCTCTATCATGTAAGTGCTTACATGACCAGAGACATCTTATACAATGAAGGTGTTAAATCAAAAGAGGTGACCAAAATGAACATTAAAAAAGTAAATTTAGCGAATAGCATTGAAATAGAAAGAGGAGGCGGAAAGGTATGAAAAAATCAACTGTTAATCCATGGCTTGTTGTCCTTGGCACAGTCATAGTACAAATGGGTCTTGGAACGATATATACATGGAGCTTATTCAATCAGCCTTTAGTTAGTAAATACGGATGGGGTCTTAACGCAGTTGCGATAACTTTCTCAATTACTAGTCTTTCCTTAGCATTTTCAACTTTATTTGCGAGTAAATTGCAAGAAAAATGGGGACTTCGTAAACTTATTATGATAGCTGGACTAGCATTAGGGCTAGGATTAATACTTAGTTCACAAGCTTCCTCATTAATATTACTTTATGTACTAGCAGGAGTTGTTGTAGGGTATGCAGATGGTACAGCATATATCACTTCATTATCCAATTTAATAAAGTGGTTTCCAGAGCGTAAAGGTTTAATTGCTGGAATTTCTGTCTCTGCATATGGTTCAGGTAGCTTAATCTTTAAATACGTTAACGCACAGTTAATTGAATCAGTTGGTGTATCACAAGCATTTATATACTGGGGTTTAATTGTTACAGCTATGATTCTCCTTGGAGCTTGTTTAATCCATCAAGCTGCTGATCAAGGTGCAGTTCAAGAAACAAAAACTCATGAATATACAACAAAAGAAATGTTAGGTACAAAACAAGTATACTTATTATTTATTATGTTATTTACATCATGCATGAGTGGCTTATACTTAATTGGTATGGTAAAAGACATTGGTGTTCAACTTGTAGGACTTAGCGCAGCAACAGCTGCTAATGCGGTCGCTATGGTTGCAATCTTTAATACATTAGGTCGTATTATTCTAGGGCCGTTATCAGATAAAATTGGCCGTTTAAAAATCGTTACTGGCACTTTTGTTGTTATGGCGAGTTCAGTCTTAGTTCTAAGTTTCGTAGATTTAAATTACAGTATCTACTTCGTATGTGTAGCAAGTGTAGCGTTTTGCTTTGGTGGAAATATCACTATTTTCCCAGCAATTGTGGGTGATTTCTTCGGTATGAAAAACCATAGTAAGAACTACGGGATTGTGTATCAAGGGTTTGGATTTGGAGCACTTGCAGGTTCCTTTATCGGTGCACTTCTAGGTGGATTCAAACCAACTTTCATGGTGATCGGCGTATTATGTGTCGTGTCATTTATAATCGCAATTGTAATTCAAGCACCTAAACAGAAAAAAGAACAAGAAGAAGAGTATCGCAGCGTAGCGTAAGTATATAAATCTTCTATAACACTATAATTACGAAAAAGCATCCTGTTAAATAGGGTGCTTTTTTTATGAATTATTTTTACAAGGTTATATAACTTTTGAGGTTTTCTTGAAAGAAAAAGGTGAGTTAAACAGTTAATTGGATTATGTTGGAATATAATGAAATAATACATCATATTCGAAATGCTTATTAAATCTTAAATTATACAGATGACATTCATTGATATTTGTAAGATATATTTTCAGAAAAATATTGAGAAAGTATATATTTGAATTTTTCATAAAGCATTATAAATAAACGTATCTAAAGTTTATCTTTTTCAATTTTAAAATGAGGAGTTTGAATTTTATTTATAATATAAGTACTTTTAATGCGTTTAGATATGATTTTATTAGGATGATCTAAAATATTTTATCTGAAAAATAAAAATAGGTTGACAAGTTTATTGAGAAAGATTATCATTTCGGTGTAAGAACATTAAATGAAAAACATTATCAATGAATAATATTTTAATGAAAAGTACACTTGACCAATTAGTTTAGTAAGTGTATTATTTTTTACATCGATAATGATAATCATTATCATTATTTGTTTAATTAGATTAATTTTTAAATGAAAGGATAGAGGAAATGAACTTAGGGGAATTTGATGGGAAAACCGTTTTAGTAACAGGTGCAGCCCAAGGTATAGGTAATGTTGTTGCCAAAATGTTTTTAGAAAGAGGAGCTACAGTAATTGCGGTGGATCAAAATGAAGAGGGGTTACAAGTACTCTTAAAACAAAACGAATTAAATAAAACACGTATGAAAACATTTCGTTTAGATGTAAGTGATAGTGCTGCTGTTGAAGACATGATAAATCATATTGCAAATGAAATAGCGCCAATAGATATATTAGTAAATGTTGCAGGGGTTTTACGTATGGGAGCGATTCACTCTTTAAGTGACGAAGATTGGAACAAAACATTCTCTGTAAATTCTACTGGAGTTTTCTATATGTCCCGTGCAGTAAGTAAACATATGATGCAAAGAAAGTCAGGTGCAATTGTTACAGTTGGTTCAAATGCAGCAAATACCCCGAGAATGGAGATGGCTGCGTATGCTGCATCAAAAGCTGCAACGACGATGTTTATGAAGTGTTTAGGATTAGAACTTGCATCGTACAACATTCGCTGTAACGTAGTTTCTCCAGGTTCTACTGAAACTGAAATGCAACGGTTACTATGGGCTGATGAGAATGGAGCAAAGAATATAATTGCTGGTTCTCAAAGTTCTTATCGACTTGGTATACCGTTACAAAAAATTGCACAGCCTTCAGAAATTGCTGAAGCAGTATTGTTCTTAGCTTCAGATAAAGCGAGTCATATTACAATGCACAATTTATGTGTCGATGGCGGAGCTACATTAGGCATTTAATATAAAAATTCAGGGGGTTACTATACTATGAATGAATTTATGGCTGTAAAGGAACTGTCAGAAAAATTATTAGAAGATTATAAGACTGAATCTTCATTCTTTTTCGCTTCACCAACTCGAACAATATTGACAGAAGGAGAGTGTACTACAGTAAAACATCGTGAAATTGAAAGTTTTCCAGAACTTGTACAAACGGTATTACATAATGCGAAACAAGCTGGAAATTCGAATCCTATTGTTGTGGGTGCTTTACCATTTGATCGTAGAAAAGAAGTTCAACTTATCGTACCAGAATATAGCAGGATTTCTGAGCGTTTACAATTGGATACAACAAATCAGCTTGAAAAAAATGAGAAATTGACGTTTGCAATGACATCCGTACCAGATCCTGAAGTGTATATGAATGGTGTAAAGCAAGGAATTGAAAAAATACAGGACGGAGATTTAAATAAAATCGTTCTATCCAGATCATTGGATGTTAAATCTTCCGAAAAGATTGATAAGCAAAAACTTCTTCGAGAATTAGCAGAGCATAATAAGCACGGTTATACATTTGCTGTGAATTTACCGAGGGATGAAAACAAGAATAGCAAAACGTTAATTGGAGCAAGCCCTGAATTACTCGTTTCACGTAATGGCATGCAAGTTACATCTAATCCGTTAGCTGGTTCAAGACCACGTAGTGATGATCCAGTAGAGGATAAAAGAAGAGCAGAGGAATTACTTTCTTCTCCAAAAGATTTGCATGAACATGCGGTAGTAGTGGAAGCCGTTGCTGCAGCGCTTCGTCCATACTGTCATACATTACATGTTCCAGAAAAACCATCCGTTATTCATAGTGAAGCGATGTGGCATTTGTCTACTGAAGTGAAAGGTGAATTAAAGGATCCCAATACTAGTTCTTTAGAATTAGCAATTGCTCTTCATCCTACGCCAGCAGTTTGTGGAACGCCGATGGAAGAAGCGAGAGAGGCTATTGAAAAAATAGAGCCTTTTGACCGTGAATTCTTTACAGGAATGCTAGGGTGGAGTGATTTAAATGGAGACGGTGAATGGATTGTTACAATTCGTTGTGCTGAAGTACAAGAAAATACACTCCGTTTATATGCAGGAGCGGGCGTTGTTGCTGAGTCAAAACCAGAAGAGGAATTAGCAGAAACATCAGCAAAGTTCCAAACAATGTTGAAAGCTTTAGGATTAAATGATAGTTCACTTAATGAAAAGTAGGGGGCAGAAAGAATGCTAACAGGTTATACAAAGTGGCCAAAAGAATTTGCCAATCGCTATCGAGAAGAAGGGTGTTGGCTTGGGGAAACATTTGGCGGCGTGTTAAGAGAGCGTGCTATAAAATATGGAGATCAAATTGCAGTTGTAAGTGGAAGTACGCATATAACGTATAGTGAGCTTGATAAAAAAGTAGATCGCTTAGCGTCAGGTTTACTGAATTTAGGAATAAAGCAAGAGGATCGAGTTGTAATCCAACTACCTAACGTTATCGAGTTCTTTGAAATGTGTTTTGCGCTATTTCGAATTGGAGCACTTCCTGTTTTTGCACTTCCTTCACATCGAAGCAGTGAAATTAGTTATTTTTGTGAGTTTGGTGAGGCAAGTGCCTACGTTATCTCAGATAAGGCTCTCGGCTTTGATTATCGAAAACTAGCAAGAGAAGTGAAAGAGAAAGTGCCAACTTTACAACATGTAATTGTGGTGGGAGAAGAAGAAGAGTTTGTGAACATAAGTGACCTGTATATAGATTCCGTTCCATTGCCAGAAGTTAAGCCAAGCGATGTTGCGTTTCTCCAATTATCAGGAGGGACGACAGGACTTTCCAAATTGATTCCTAGAACACACGATGACTACATTTATAGTTTACGTGTTAGTGCTGAAATTTGTAATTTGAATACTGATAGTGTGTATATGGCTGTTCTTCCAGTAGCGCACAATTACCCGATGAGTTCTCCTGGGACATTTGGAACTTTCTATGCGGGTGGAAAAGTAGTGCTGGCAACTGGAGGGAGTCCAGATGAGGCATTTGCTCTTATTGAAAAAGAAAAAGTTACAATTACAGCGCTCGTTCCGCCATTAGCAATGATTTGGCTTGATGCTGCATCTTCTCGTAATGCCGATTTATCGAGCCTAGAGGTTATTCAAGTAGGCGGTGCTAAGTTTAGCGCTGAGGTTGCAAAACGTATACGCCCTACATTTGGATGTACGTTACAGCAAGTATTCGGTATGGCGGAAGGATTAGTGAACTATACAAGATTAGACGATCCGGAAGAAATTATTATTCATACTCAAGGTAGACCGATGTCTGCACTCGATGAAGTACGAGTTGTTGATGAAAATGACAACGATGTAAAACCGGGCGAGGTAGGTAGTTTATTAACACGAGGTCCATATACAATTCGTGGTTACTATAAAGCCGAAGAGCATAATGCACGATCATTTACAAAGGATGGATTTTATCGCACAGGTGATCTTGTAAAAGTAAATAAACAAGGATACATCATTGTAGAAGGAAGAGATAAAGATCAAATTAACCGTGGTGGTGAGAAAGTTGCTGCGGAAGAAGTTGAAAATCATCTATTAGCACACGATGCGGTCCATGATGTAGCAATTGTATCTATGCCTGACGATTATTTAGGTGAACGCACCTGTGCTTTTGTTATAGCTCGCGGACAAGTTCCGGCAGTAAGTGAATTAAAAATGTTTTTAAGAGAACGTGGTATAGCGGCTTATAAAATTCCAGATCGAATTGAATTTATTGAATCATTCCCGCAAACAGGAGTCGGAAAAGTCAGTAAAAAAGAACTACGTAAAGTCATTGCTGAAAAACTTATTACAGTAAAACAATAATAAAAACCGGAAGGAAGTGATTAGATGGCTATCCCATCTATTTCAGTATATAAAATGCCAATTGAATCAGAACTACCAAAAAATAAAGTGAATTGGATACCAGATCCGAAACGTGCAGTACTTTTAATTCATGACATGCAAGAATATTTTCTTGATGCATATAGCGATAAAGAATCACCAAAAGTAGAACTTATTTCAAATATTAAAATGATAAGAGAAAAATGTAAGGAACTTGGTATACCAGTTGTTTATACAGCGCAACCTGGTGGGCAAACGTTAGAACAACGAGGTTTATTACAAGATTTTTGGGGTGACGGTATTCCTGCTGGACCAGATAAAAAGAAAATTGTTGATGAACTTACTCCTGATGAGGATGATATATTCCTAACAAAATGGAGATATAGTGCATTTAAAAAGACAAATCTATTAGAAATTTTAAATGAACAAGGAAGAGATCAACTCATTATTTGCGGTATTTATGCGCATATTGGCTGCCTTTTAACAGCTTGTGAAGCATTTATGGATGGTATAGAGCCGTTCTTTGTAGCAGACGCAGTTGCTGATTTTTCACTAGAGCATCATAAACAAGCATTGGAGTATGCATCTAATAGATGTGCAGTAACGACATCAACAAACCTACTGTTAAACGATTTACAAAGTGTAAAAGGTGATGAGAGTGAAGGAACCACTATACAGGAAGTGCATGAACTAGTTGCACAACTACTTCGTGAGCCAGTAGAGAGTATTGATATTGATGAGGACTTATTAAATAGAGGGCTTGATTCGGTCAGAATTATGAGTTTAGTGGAAAAGTGGCGTCGTGAAGGGAAAGCAATCACTTTTGCAGATTTAGCAGAACGTCCAACTGTTGCGGGTTGGTACAGTTTACTATCTTTACAAACAGCACAGGTGCTGTAACAAATAGACTACATAATAAAGGGGTAGTAAAGAATGCCTAATAGTCAAAAGGTTCGTCATTCGTTATCATCTGCGCAGTCTGGTATGTGGTTTGCGCAACAATTAGATCCGCTTAATCCGATTTATAATACTGGGGAATATGTAGAAATAAACGGAAATATTAATCAAGAAATTTTCGAATTAGCAGTACGTAAAGTTGTAATGGAAGCAGAAGCACTACATGTTCGCTTCGAAGAGGATGGAATTGGTCCATGGCAAGTAATTGAGGAATTACAGTTTCATATGCAATTTATTGACGTTCGTAAAGAAGAAAATCCTGAAGAGGCTGCTAAAGTATGGATGAAAGATGATTTATCTATGCCAGTCAATTTGAAAAAAGATACTTTATTTACTGAAGCACTTATTCAAGTCGAAAATAATCGTTTCTTTTGGTATCAGCGTATCCATCACATTGTGATGGATGGCTATGGATTTTCACTTCTTAGCCAAAAGGTAGCGAATGAGTATACATCACTTATAGAAGAAACAAACAAGAATGAAAAGCCATTTGGTTCTCTTGCAAAAGTTGTGCAAGAAGATATGGAGTATCGTGAGTCTAAACAATTTCAGGAAGATCGTACTTTTTGGTTAGAAAAGTATGCAGATGAACCAGAAGTTGTAAGTTTGGCAGAACGAGCACCGAGAACATCAAATGGATTTTTACGAGAAACAGCTTATTTATGTAGTTCTAGTACGAAAACTTTACTAGAAGATATTAATGTTTCGTTAACAAGTTGGCCAGAATTTATTATAACTATAACAAGTATTTATATGCATAAGTTAACAGGGGCAAAGGATATTGTTTTAGGTTTACCGATGATGGGACGTCTAGGTTCTGCATCTATTCATACACCGAGTATGGTAATGAATTTAGTACCACTTCGTCTCACTGTAACTCCAAATATAACTTTTGCGGAATTATTACAGCAAGTTTCTAAAGAAATCCGAGATGTACGTCGTCATCATAAATACCGTCATGAGGAATTAAGAAGAGACTTAAAGTTATTAGGTGAAAATCAAAGGTTATTTGGCCCGTTAGTGAATGTTATGCCTTTTGATTACGGGCTTAACTTTGGTGGGAATCGTGGTATTACACATAATTTATCAGCAGGACCTGTCGATGATTTATCAATAAATGTATATAAATGTTTTGATCAAAATGAGCTAATGATTCATTTTGATGCGAATCCGGAAGTATATAATGGTGCGGAGCTAGCATTGCATAAAAAAAGATTTATGAAATTATTAGAATTAATGATAAATGCTTATCAAAAAGACGAGTCGATTGGAAAGATAAACATTACTCTTCCTGAAGAAAATCATAAAGTTTTATTGGAATGGAATGAAACTAAGGAAGCTGATAATTTAATCGCCCTACCTATACTATTTGAAAAACAAGTACAAAAAACTCCAAATAAAGTAGCAGTTACTTGTAACGGTGTAGATCTTACGTATAAAGAGTTAAATGAACGAGCGAATGAACTGGCGCACTATTTGGTAAAAGAAGGAATACGACCAAATCAGTTTGTAGCTTTAGTATTTCCAAGATCAACGGAAATGGTTGTTAGTATGCTAGCAGTTTTAAAGGCTGGTGCAGCGTATTTACCAATAGATCCAGAATATCCAGCTGAGCGAATAAATTATATAGTAAATGATGCAAAACCAGTTTGTATCATAACACATTCATCTGTTTCATCTAAGTTAGTTATAAAAAATGATATGAAAAAAATTGTATTAGATGACGAAGAAACGAAACTAGCATTACATACATATTCTCGTATGAATATAGCATGTAAGAATGATGTATCACTTTTAAACCCAGCCTATACAATATATACTTCAGGCTCAACAGGAAACCCAAAAGGTGTAATTGTTCCTATGAAAGCTTTAAGTAACTTTTTATTGGCCATGGACGATATGTTGTCATTACATGAAAATGATCATTTATTAGCAGTTACAACATTTGCGTTTGATATTTCTGCTCTAGAAATTTATTTACCTCTTATTAGCGGTGCAAGTATAACAATTGCTCCAAAAGAGGTAATTCAAGAACCTTCGGCGTTAACGGCGCTGTTACAAGAAGAAAGAGTGACAATTATGCAAGCTACACCAACGCTTTGGCAGGCGTTAGTGACTGAATATCTAGAGAGGCTACAAGGGCTAAATGTGCTCGTTGGTGGTGAAGCTCTTCCGGCCCATTTAGCAAATACATTAAAAGAATTAGATTGCGCTATTACAAACTTATATGGACCAACTGAAACGACTATTTGGTCTACTGTCATGAACATCGATGAAAGGGAAAGCGATATACCTCCTATTGGAAAGCCAATTTGGAATACAGACGTGTATGTATTAGATGCAGGTTTACAACCAGTACCACCTGGAGTAATTGGTGAATTGTATATTGCAGGGGAAGGGCTTGCAAGCGGATATTTAGGAAAACCTGAGTTAACAGCTGAACGGTTTGTTGCAAATCCTTATGGAGAATCAGGGAAGCGTATGTACCGTACAGGCGATCTAGTAAAATGGCGCAAAGATGGTGTTTTAGAGTATATGAGCCGCGCAGATCATCAAATTAAAATTCGTGGTTTCCGAATTGAATTAGCTGAAATTGAAATGGTAATACAACGACATGAAAATGTTAAGCAAGCAGTGGTTATGGTACGAGAAGACCGCCCAAACGATAAACGAATCATTGCGTATATCGTTGCCGAAGAGAAGATAACGATTAATTTTGCAGAAATTCGTTCTTATGTTTCAGAAAGTTTAGCGAATTATATGGTACCATCAGCATTTGTATTGCTAGAAGAATTACCATTAACACCAAACGGGAAGATCGATAGAAAGAAATTACCTGCGCCAGATTTTAATGGAACAAATAATGAGAGAGTTGCTAGAAATCCGAAAGAAGAAATATTATGTGATTTATTTGCAGAAGTACTTGGAGTTTCTCGCATTAGCATTGATGATAATTTCTTTGAAATGGGTGGACATTCGCTTCTTGCATCTCGTTTAATGGCAAGAATTCGCGAAACGTTAAGTGTCGAATTAGGAATTGGAAAACTATTTGAATCGCCAACTGTTGCTGAACTAGCGAAGCAATTGGATCAAGCGAAAACTGCAAGACCAGCGATTAAGAAAGTAAGAAGACCAAATGTAGTTCCACTTTCATTTGCACAACGTAGGTTATGGTTCTTGAATTGTTTAGAAGGTCCAAGCCCTACTTATAATATTCCGTTAGTCATTCGTTTGTCTGGAAAGTTGAACGAGGAAGCATTGCAAGGTGCCTTTAATGATGTAGTCGAGAAACATGAAACACTGAGAACAATTTTCCCTAACGTATTAGGTAGTTCCTATCAGAAAATTTTAGATATGGAAAATTTAAATTTAGAAATGATTAAAACAAAAACATGTAAAGAGGAATTAGAAAATGTGCTTGCAGAGGCGGTAAGATATAGCTTTAACCTCGATGTTGAACCAGCAGTGCGTTTGCAACTATTTACAGTGAGTGAAAACGAACATGTATTATTAATTCTATTGCACCATATTGTAGGGGATGGCTGGTCATTACAACCGTTAACGAGAGATTTTACAGCGGCGTATAAAGCGCGATGTCAAGGTAACAAAGTACAGCTAGAGACACTTCCGGTTCAATACGCAGATTATGCACTTTGGCAACAACAATTGTTAGGGGATGAAACTACACAAGAAAGTCTCATTTTAACACAATTAGATTTTTGGAAGAAAGAGTTAAAGGGATTACCAGATCAATTGGAGTTGCCTGCAGATTATCAGCGTCCAATGGAAACGAGTTACAGAGGAGAAACAATTCATTTTCATATAGATGCAGGTATGCATAGTAGGTTAGTAGAGCTTGCACGTAAAAATGGAGTTAGTTTGTTTATGGTATTGCAAGCAGGATTAAGTGCCTTATTTACTAGATTAGGTGCTGGAACTGATATACCAATCGGTAGTCCGATTGCTGGAAGAAACGATGATGCACTCTCTGACATAGTCGGTTTATTTGTAAATACGTTAGTGTTACGTACAAATACATCAGGAGATCCAAGTTTTAAAGAATTATTGAATAGAGTGAAGCAGGCAAATCTTGCAGCTTATGAAAATCAAGATGTTCCATTTGAACGACTCGTTGAAGTGTTAAACCCAGTGCGTACTCGAAATAGTCATCCACTATTTCAAGTTATGTTAGCTTTCCAAAATACGCCAGAAGCAATCTTTGATGTCCCGGATATAGAAGCGAGCCTTGAAATTCAAAGCGTTGGCTCTGCGAAATTTGATCTAACATTTGAAATTAGCGAGAGTAACGGAGTTGATGGTACTCCAAACGGCCTACACGGCTTACTAGAGTTTAGTACTGATTTATATAAACGTGAAACGATTCAAAAATTAATAGAACGATTCATTCTATTATTAGATGATGCGGCGAAAAATCCGGATCAATCAATTGGTAGATTAGAAATATTAACTTTAGCAGAGCGAAATACAGTGTTAGAAAAGTGGAATGGTGGTTTTCAAATTACACCTGAAATGACGTTATCGCAATTATTTGAACAGCAGGCTCATTTAAGTCCAAATTCTATTGCGGTTGTCTTTGAAAATGAAAAGTTAAATTATGAAGAGCTGAATAAAAAAGCAAATAAAATAGCTCGATTGCTAATAGCAAAAGGAATTGGTCCTGATCAACTCGTTGCTTTAGCGATGCCAAGATCATTAAACATGGTTGTAAGCTTAGTAGCTGTTCTTAAAGCTGGTGCTGGATACCTACCGTTAGATCCAGATTACCCGTCAGATCGTATTTCATTTATGCTCCATGATGCGAAACCATCATGTGTTTTAACAAATTCAGAAGTGGAAATTGAATGTGATGAGGCACTAAAAGTTTTAGTTGATGATGTGAAAGTAATAGCAGAAGTTGAGAAATATAGTGAAGACAATATTGATGAAGTGGAACGAATTAACCCGTTATCTCCATCACATATTGCTTACGTTATTTATACGTCGGGCTCAACGGGTAGACCGAAAGGCGTTATGATACCTCATCAAAATGTAGTAAGACTTTTAGGCGCAACTGATCATTGGTTCCAGTTTGACGGAAAAGATGTTTGGACGATGTTCCATTCATATGCTTTTGACTTCTCGGTTTGGGAAATTTGGGGGCCTTTATTATATGGAGGGCGTCTAGTCATAGTACCGCATACTGTAAGTCGCTCGCCGAAAGAATTTTTACAACTTCTTGTGAAAGAAAAGGTAACTGTTTTAAACCAAACTCCATCAGCATTCTATCAATTGATGCAAGCAGATCGTGAAAATGAAGAAATTGGTCAAAAATTATCTTTACGATATGTTGTTTTTGGAGGAGAAGCACTTGAGTTAAGTCGATTAGAAGATTGGTATAGTCGACATCCTCATAACGCACCAAAGCTTATTAATATGTACGGTATTACGGAGACGACAGTCCATGTTAGTTATATAGAGTTAGACGAAACAATCGTTTCTTTACGAGCAAATAGTTTAATTGGGTGCAGTATACCCGACCTTAAAGTATATGTATTAGATAATTATTTACAACCAGTGCCACCTGGAGTAGTTGGAGAAATGTATGTTGCAGGCGCAGGGCTTGCACGTGGATATTTAGGAAGAGCAGAATTAACGGCTGAACGCTTTATCGCAGATCCATTTGGCAAGCCAGGTACAAGAATGTATCGTACAGGAGACTTAGCTCGCTGGCGTCATGATGGGACGCTAGATTATATAGGACGTGCAGATCATCAAATAAAAATTCGTGGATTCCGAATTGAATTAGGAGAAATAGAAGCAGTTATAATGAAGCACCCTAAAGTTGAGCAAGTAGCCGTTATTGTACGGGAAGATCAACCAGGGGATAAACGGTTAGTTTCTTATATCGTCGCATCAAATAATGAAGCGATTGATACGAATGAAATGCGTCAGTTTGCTAGTGGTAGTTTACCAGATTATATGGTTCCATACGCTTTTGTAGTAGTAAATGAGTTGCCTTTAACTCCGAACGGTAAATTAGATAGAAAGGCATTGCCAGCTCCAGAATTTATCGCATCATCTTCTAGTCGTGGTCCAAGAACACCGCAAGAAGAAATGCTATGTGACTTGTTTACAGAAGTGCTAAGTATGCCTCAAATTGGAATTGATGACGGATTCTTTGATCTTGGTGGCCATTCACTCCTTGCAGTGCAGCTTATGAGCCGCATGAAAGAGGCGCTTGGAGTGGAACTAAACATTGGTACTTTATTTGCAGCACCTACTGTTGCAGGGTTAGCTGAAAGACTTGAGATGGGGAATGGTCAAAGTGCACTTGATGTGTTGCTTCCATTACGAGCAAGCGGAGATCAATTACCACTATTTTGTGTACATCCAGCAGGTGGATTAAGTTGGTGCTATGCAGGACTTATGAAATCTTTAGGAACAGATTATCCAATCTACGGTGTACAAGCACGTGGTATTGCTAAAAATGAAGAACTTCCAAAAAGTTTAGAGGAGATGGCGGCGGATTACTTGAAACACGTTCGTGAAGTACAGCCTCATGGACCATATCGATTACTAGGTTGGTCGCTTGGAGGAAATGTTGTGCATGCAATGGCGGCGCAACTACAAAATGAAGGGGAAGAAGTAGAATTACTCGTTATGCTTGATTCTTATCCTGGGCACTTCTTACCGAATACGGAAGCGCCTACTGAAGAGGAAGCGTTAATCGCCTTACTTGCTTTAGGCGGATATGACCCAGATAATATGGATGGTAAACCACTTACAATGGAAAGTGCAGTTGAAATCCTTCGTAAAGATGGAAGTGCATTAGCAAGTCTTGAAGAAGAGACTATATTGAACTTGAAAGAAACATATGTAAATTCAGTAGGATTGTTAGGAAAATATGTACCGAAAGTTTATAACGGAGATATCTTATTCTTTAGATCTACTGTTATACCAGACTGGTTTGATCCTATTTCTCCAAATACATGGCTAAATTATTTAGACGGACAAATTGTGCAGCATGATATTGATTGTAGACATAAAGATTTATGTCAGCCAGGTCCACTTACGGAAATTGGACAAGTATTAGCGAAATATTTGCAGAATAAGAAAGGGGTAAGTACAGTATGACGAATCCATTTGAAAATGATAATTACACATATAAAGTATTAATAAATGAGGAGGGCCAGTATTCTCTCTGGCCTGTCTTTCTTGATGTACCTATTGGGTGGAATGTCGTACATGAAGAAGCTAGCAGGCACGATTGCTTACAATATGTTGAAAATAACTGGACAGATTTGAATCCAAAAATTAATCAAGCTGGTGAAAAAATATTAGTAGGAAAACGATAATGAAAGCAAAAATAAATCCAAAAGTAGTTGTAAGCATCGTATATATAACAGCGATGTTTATGGCTGCGATGGATGCAACAATTGTGAACGTAGCACTACAAACGATAAGTAAAGAATTACAAGTAGCTCCATCTGCAATGGGGACGGTTAATGTTGGGTATTTAGTTAGTTTAGCTGTTTTCCTTCCGATTTCTGGTTGGCTAGGAGATCGATTTGGTACGAAAAGAGTATTTTTAATTGCTCTTTTCGTATTTACAATTGCCTCTGCTTTATGCGGAATGGCTAACGATATTACTCTATTGAATATTTTCCGTATCATTCAAGGTGCTGGTGGAGGGCTTTTAACACCGGTCGGAATGGCGATGTTATTTCGAACATTTTCACCAGAGGAAAGACCGAAGATTTCCCGGTTCATTGTACTTCCAATTGCTGTAGCACCAGCAATTGGTCCTATCATCGGTGGTTTCTTTGTAGATCAAATGTCTTGGCGTTGGGCATTTTATATTAATCTACCGTTTGGAATTGTTGCATTGCTATTTGGACTTCTATTTTTAGCAGAGCATGTTGAAAAATCAGCTGGTCGATTTGATTCTCTCGGCTTTATTTTATCAGCACCAGGATTTGCGATGCTCATATATGCACTCAGCCAGGGACCATCAAAAGGGTGGATTTCTCCAGAAATTATGAGTACAGGGATAGGTGGGGTTGTATTCATTACATTGTTTATAATCGTAGAACTGAAAGTAAAGCAACCGATGTTAGATTTACGCTTATTAAAAGAACCAGTCTTTAGAAAGATGAGCCTTATATCATTATTTTCATCAGCTGGATTACTAGGAATGTTATTTGTTTTTCCGCTTATGTATCAAAATGTAATAGGGGGATCCGCACTGGAATCAGGACTTACGACATTCCCAGAGGCAATTGGATTAATGATATCGTCACAGATTGTGCCATGGTCATATAAGAAATTAGGTGCTCGTAAAATAATTTCTATCGGGTTAATTTGTACGGCAATTATCTTTGTTTTATTAAGTTTTGTAAATCATGATACGAATCCTTGGCAAATACGGGCATTATTGTTTGGCATAGGTATTTTCTTAGGTCAGTCAGTTGGAGCAGTTCAATTTTCTGCATTTAACAATATAACGCCGCCTTCTATGGGAAGAGCAACTACTATATTTAATGTGCAAAATCGATTAGGTTCAGCGATAGGAGTTGCTGTTTTAGCTAGTATACTAGCTGGTTTTGGAAATAACAGTGCACAACATAATGCTCATTCAGATTTCTTGCCATATCAAGCGGCATTAATTGGATCAGCAATATTTTTACTCGTAGCATTACTATTTTCTTTACGTATTTCCGATAAAGAGGTAATGTCAAAAAAGAAGAAAAAACCGTTACCTGTATTACAAAAAGAGAAAGAAATTGTAAATGAATAAGTTTGATAATGGTCTTTTGAAATAAAATGATATTGGTATTTAGAAGGAGAGAGTTTACATGATAGAAAGTAAAGTTGTAGATTCTATACCGATTTTGAATGAGAATGATTGTCAAATATGGTGGGGAAGAATTTCGGATTTACAATCATGGCATTACAATTTACTAAATGATGTTGAACGAGAGAAAGCAAATTCATATCATCATTCGGCAGATCGTGCTCGTTTTATAATCGGTTGTGTAATTAGTAGATTAGTTCTAGGTAAAATACTTTCTATGTCACCAGTTCAAGTGCCAATTGGTAGACTGTGCTCAGTATGTAAGCTACAACATGGTAGACCACAATTACCAGAGGGTATGCCTCAAATATCTGTTTCACATTCGGGTGAGTGGGTTGTTGTTGCCTTTACAACATCTGCACCTGTAGGCGTTGATGTTGAACAAATGAATCCAAATGTAGATGTAATGAAAATGGCAGAAGGCGTATTAACAGACATTGAAAAAGCACAAGTTATGAAATTACCTAATGAACAGAAAATAGAAGGTTTTTTAACATATTGGACTAGAAAAGAAGCAGTGCTAAAAGCGACAGGTAAAGGACTAATAATTTCACCAGTGGATATTATTATATCAGCTCCAAATGAACCTCCAAACTTGTTGGTTTTTAAGAATAGACAAGAGTTAGTAGAACATACAGTGATGAGAGATTTAAGGCCAAGTGTAGATTATATGGCTTCAATTGCAATATTTAGTAAAGAAGTCACCGAAATAACACAGCTGGACGCAGTAGCGCTTTTAAATTATAAATAAGTTGAATAAAATATTTTATAGAAGAGGTGTTCCTCATGCTAGTAGCGGAAAATAGAACAAATGAATTCACTTATAATGTACAAGCAATTAAAAATATTTTATTTTCTGGAGATACATCATCTATTCATGCTTTAGAAAAGCTTTTGGATGATACAGTTCAGTTTGATGTTCTAGAACAAGAGGTGCTTGATAGACAGTACATCCCGAAAGAAGCAAAGAATTTCTTTGATAAAAACGGAACATTTCTTTACCGTGTATCCCATGTTAGTTATAAAGGGAAAGTGTTATCTGAAAACCTAATTTTTGCTGACACTTCGTTTTTACCAAATACAATTAAGAGTGAATTAGAGAGTGGAAACATTCCAGTTGAAAAACTTATAGAAAAGATGGAAGTAAGAAGAAACGTATTATACGAAGGGTATCAACCTTCTGGAAATATTATTGAATTATTTGATGGATGCTCTGTTTCAGCGAATGTGTATCCAACAAGAAAATATCAAATTGTAAGTAACTGCAAATGCATATTTTATATTTGCGAGGTGTATCATGCAGAGAATATAAAGGAATTACTAAATTAAAACAAGAAACCAGCCTACAAAATGGCTGGTTTCTTGTTTATTTCACAGCTTCTTTTAACTCTTTACCTGCTTTAAATGCAGGAACTTTACCAGCGGCGATTTGAATTTCTTCGCCAGTTTGTGGATTACGTCCTGTACGAGCAGATCTTTCACGAACTTCAAAAGTTCCAAAGCCAATTAATTGAACTTTATCACCAGATTGTAATGCAGTAGCAATTGTGTCAAATACAGATTGTACAGCTGCAGAAGCATCCTTTTGAGAAATATCAGCTGATTGTGCGACATTTTTAATTAATTCTGTTTTGTTCATGTTTTCACCTCATAAAAAATTTTTTTGGAATGAATGATTTAGTATAATAGATAGTAAAGATAAAGCTATTTATATTGTTAGAAAGAATGCTATATAGTTATGTTAATTTCGTTGCAAGAAACTGAATCCCTGCTAATAATTAGGGATTAATTAAGAATTGATGCATAGAAAACGCTGTAATATGAGGATGAGGGGGAGTATACGGATGATTTTTCGTGAAAAGGATGAGAAAGAAAGTATATTAATTCGTCAACATGATCATGGTTTTTTAGCTGGAGAGATTGCAAAGCATATAAAAGAAGATTTTTTTGAAGATGATACATATTTAAAAGAGACAATTGATGCAATATATGAGCATGATAGAGGATGGATAGAACTTGATAAAGTACCAATTTTGAATGATGCTAAAAATATCCCATATACATTTATGGATTGTCCAAGTTCATTACGCTTTGTCTTTTATACGATTGGTTTGAATGAAATTGAAGATTCCAATCCATACGGAGCATTACTTTGTAGTAAGCATTTTTTATCATTTCCATTAAATGAGGAAGATGAAGAGATGATGTCATTTTATGCAGGGGAATTGGAACGACAAAAAAGAATATTGACAACGCTAACAAAGGAACAATTTGTGATGTTCGATAAACATTATAGATTATTAAAGTTTTGCGATGAACTTTCTTTATATGTCTGTATGAATAAACCAGGTGTAGAAAAGAAAAATGAAATTGATTTGTTTAAAGATGGTTTTGAAGGAACAGAAATGTTTAATAGTAAAGAGGGGAAACCTATTCAAGCTGAATGGATAGATGAGGAAACAATTCGGATTACACCGTTTCCATTTCAAACAGAATTTCATACGTATGTAAAATATAAAACTATAAATAAACGTGAAGTTGAAGAAAAAGGAATTGTAAAGGCTGATAAAGAATCAGAAATGAAGAAACAAACTATTCGTTTCATACAATAAGGAGGCGATTTTGATTGAAAGAGTACATGTTAAAACAAGTGGATTACCATGCTTGGGCTAATATACGATTATTCAATCGACTAAAAGAATTACCAAACTATGAGACTATTTTTACTGAACAGATACAGAGTGTATTCCCATCCATTAAGGATACGTTTGCGCATATTTATATTACAGATCAAGTGTGGTTACACATATTGCATGGTAAAAGTATGAATGAAGCAATACAAGACCGAGAAGATTTACAAAAACAAATGGAAAACAAATCGTTACATGAATTAGAAAAAATGTTTGAAAACATGGCAGATCAATATAAAGACTTTTTAAGTACAATACAAGATGTGAATGATGTATTTGTTATTGAGAATCCATATGTAGGAAAATTAGAAACTTCAATTTTAGAGTTAGTACAACATGTTGTAAATCATGGTACATATCATAGAGGAAATATAACAGCGATGATCCGTCAACTTGGTCATTCGTCGACAATGATGGATTTTGTTCTGTATTTACATATGGTTAAAAAGCAGGGAGAGTAATATAGTTTATAAGAAGGAGAGGCTTTAGTTGTAGAAGTCTCTCCTTCTATTTTATTCCGCATTAATGGTAGATCGACTGATTAAAGTTATACTTTATTTCTTAAGAAGCTTTATTTTCTTGTAATTGCTTCGCATATTGTACAGCCTTATATGCATTGATTCTACCGTTTTTCCAGTACGTACCTGTACCACTAATTTTATCTGTAGTAGACTCAATAATTTGGCGAATTTGTGTATTGCTATATCCCTGATTTGCTAAAAGAGCAGCAACTCCTGCGACATGAGGTGTTGCCATAGATGTACCACTTAATGATTGATACGTGCTTCCTTTATATGTGGAATATATATTTGAACCTGGTGCTGCAACATCAACCCAGCTACCATAAGTAGAAAATGAAGATTTCTTATCTGATTGATCTGTAGAAGCAACTGCAATGACTTCGCTGTAATAAGCAGGGTAATTAGCTTTTGTATTTCCAGCATTTCCAGCAGCTGCAACTATAACAGAGCCTTTATTCCATGCATATTGAACGGCTTGTTGTAATGCAGTACCACCATTTGGAGCTCCTAAACTTAAACTAATTACTTTTGCACCCGAATCAGCAGCTTCTCGAATACCTTGCGCTACAGCATCGAGAGTACCACTTCCTTGATTATCTAATACGCGAACAGCATAAATGGAAGTTTGTGGGGCAACACCAGCAATTCCGACGCTGTTATTCGTAAGTGCTCCAGTAATTCCAGCGCAATGTGTACCATGACCATTACCATCATCAGATGTATTGTCATTATCAACATAATCATGCCCGTAAATTACTTTCGAAGCCAAATCAGGGTGTGAGCCTTGAACTCCTGTATCAATAATGGCTACTTTTACACCAGGATCACTTCGTTGGCTATCCCAAGCTTGTGGAGCTTGAATCTTTTGTAATCCATATTGATTTTTAAAATATGGGTCGTTTGGAGCCCAAAAGGTGTGAACGTAATAATTCGGTTCTGCATATTCCACATCTGGATTATTTTTATAACTCTTTATTTTTTCTTTTACAGTACCTTTTGAAAATTGAACGACTTCAAAACCTAACTTATCATCTTTAGATACGACATTAGCTCCGACAGATTTATGAAAAGATTGCACATTACTTAAAGATGCATTTTGCTTGAACTTAACGATTAATTGGTTAGGAACGTAATCAGTAGATGATGTTTCAGCGCTTGAAGTATTTGTGTTAAAGAAGAAACCACCAATAATAAATGACAAAACAGATAGGAAAACAATGAATTTGTTTTTCAAAAGATTTTTCCTCCCTTTTCTTGGATGAGTTTTTCAGCGACACTTTAATGTCGTATTCCTTTTCAACTATATAGTTAGACCATACGATTTATGACATTTATGTGAAAAACTTTTGGAGGAATAAAAAGGAGTAAACATTGATATAAATATATTTTTAATGATAGTAATTAAGTAAAAGAGGGGATGAAAAAAGGAATGCTCATCATGTATGAGTCATTCCTACTTTCATAGATTAACCTGCCTGTTTTTTATTATTTTCTTTCAATTTCTCTGCTTGTAAAAAGCGATTTGTTTCCGCAACAACAATACCACTTAACCCAATAAGACCAATTAAGTTTGGAATCGCCATAAGTCCATTTGCAATATCCGCAAATGTCCATACGATGCCTAATTTTAAATTCGCACCAATAGCAATCATGACAATAAAGATTGCTTTATAATATTTAACCGCACTTTCTCCAAATAAATAAGCCACGCATTTCTCTCCATAATACGACCAGCCTAAAATAGTAGAGTAGGCGAATAATATAATCGCGATACCGAGGATCATACTACCAGCAGTACCGAATACAGATTGGAACGCAAGTGTTGTAGCTTCAACCCCAGTTTTACCTGATTTCCATGCACCTGTAGTAATTAAAACTAGCCCTGTAATTGTACATACAATAAACGTATCTAGGAAAGTACCAGTCATTGAAACTAAAGCTTGCTTTGCAGGGGAATCTGTTTTTGCAGCCGCTGCAGCAATAGGGGCACTACCTAAACCAGCTTCGTTCGCAAATACACCGCGCGCCATTCCGATTTGAATCGCTGATGCAACAGTCGCACCGATAAAACCACCAGCTGCTGCAGTACCATTAAATGCACCAGAAAAAATAAGTAAAAATGCTTCAGGAATTTGATCGTAGTGATAGAAAATAATGATAAGACCAGCGATGATATAAAAGAAAGCTTTAATAGGAACGATATATCCTGTCACTTTCCCGATTTTTTTAACACCGCCTAAAATAACGATAGCGATTAAAAATGACATTAGTATACCAGTTAAAGCAGGAGGGAAAGAGAAATTAATTCGCATTGCCTCTGCAACAGAGTTAGATTGCACCATATTACCGATACCGAAAGAAGCAGTTGTACCGAATATAGCGAATAAAACTGCAAGCCATTTCTTACCTAAACCACGTTCTAAATAGTACATTGGTCCACCTGAATATTCGCCATTTTCATTACTAACACGGTATTTCACCGCAAGAATGGCTTCGGCATACTTTGTTGCCATACCGAACAAAGCAGTAATCCACATCCAAAAGATTGCACCGGGTCCACCAATCGTCACAGCAGTTGCAACACCTGCTATATTTCCCATTCCAATCGTTGCCGCCATAGCTGTCATAAGTGCTTGGAAGTGGCTAATATCTCCAGAGGAAGATGTATCTTCTGATTTTTTAAAAGCTAGTTTGTGAGCGTATAATAGTTTACTAAACTGTAAACCTTTTAAACGCACTGTAAGAATGATTCCAGTACCAACGAGTAACAACAACGTTGGTAATCCCCACACATAGTGATTGATTTGTTCTAAAACTTTACTTACTGTCTCCATCTTTATTCTCCTTTTTTAGAAAAAATAAAAACCACTTCAAGTAAATGAAATGGTCTCTGGAGAAACAAGGGATAGAAAAATAAACCGATACAAATCGGCATTTTCTTTCGCTTGTCTCTGTCCTTTTACCTGAGAGATTATCCGCTATAGTAGCGGATTTGCTCCTTCGGTGCTCGTTTTCCTCTACGCTATTAAAGCGAGAGGGAGTCTCTCCAGAGATTCGTCCCCATGCAGTTCTACTTGTAAACAAGACCTGAGAGTTTCAAAGTCGGTTAACAACTTTTTGCCCCGTCGGTAGATCAATAGACCTTCTCCTGAATGGTTCATCCGAATTATAAAATTAATAATCTATACGCATTGAATGTGTATAAGATCAATAAAAACATTATAGATATACAATTAGTGAAATGCAATCATTTTTTATTTTAAAATAGTAAAGAATTCTATTTTTTCGAAAGTCCTAATTTCTCTTCAACTTCAGTTAAAGTAGATAAAGCAATAACAATATGTTGATCCGCAAGCCCTAAAGCATGTTTAGTATTTTCAATTGTTGCACTGTTTAGAGTAGAGTTAGTGGCCCCGTCTATAATTAAATCTGCCGCGTTTTTCATAAATTTAGAAGCAGCCTTAAATTCAGTTGTGAAATAAACTAGTTGTTCTTGTATTTGTACTTCTGATATATCTTCTTTAATTTTCAAAGTGTCTATTTCATTCATAATGTTTTCATATTGTTTGGAAACAGCATTCATTGTAATTAATAGTTTATTTCGATCTACTGAATCTCCATTCGTGTTAATCTCTTCCCAAGCAGGCAACCAATCTTTTTCGATGATGTCATTATAATTAGTAGTCAATTTATTAATTTTAGGTTGCAATTTAGTTTTGAAAGTTTTTGTATCCGCTGTTTCTATAGGTGCTTTTTCGTTGTTATTTTTACCATTAGTAACGTAGAAAATTATACCGAAAATGATGAAAATAGAAATAACAACTGTCCATTTAGTAAAAAGTAATTTCTGCAATATGTAACGCCTCCAAAATTTAAAAACTTATAATTATAATATATAATAATAATGTTGTTTCATGTAGAGAAAATAGGTTAAAAATGATTTAAATTATATCTTTTTACATATTGTAAAATTGAAGTTCAATCGATAGTAAGAAGGTGTTTTTGCTATAAATGAGAATATAAATAATGATATAAAAAGTATAAGGAGATGTATTTTATGATGAACGAGGCCTTATATGCGATAGAAGAATACCGAAAGGAATTAAATGCGGGTAATATTGAGAAAATAAATAATTGGGTATCAGATAACTTTATTGGTTACTTTGGATATTACAGTGATAGGGACTATGAAGTATACCGAGGGGATACATATAAAGAAGATAATATTGAAACATTAAAGAGTTATGAAGGGCAAAACCCCTATTGGAAGTATAAAGATTTAACACATAGTTTAAGGAAAGAGAATGAACTAGTGTTATCTTCCATTGTAGATTTTTATCTACATGATAAGAAAGTAGCATCGGTTTTAGCGATGGAAGTTTTTAAGAAAGAAATAGATGGGTGGAAGTTATATAGGCAGCATATGGAAAGATATGCGGAATAATTTGAAAGATGCTGATTTTATGTAGATTACCAATATAAAAGTAGTATCTTGAACTATCTGTTACGTATCTAAAATTGAAGTGATGAACTTCTACGAATACTAGCAAATTTACCATTGTACAATTCGCACGTCTTTAATTTATCTTGTTTTTTGCTATACTTTCATATGTGTAAATGTAGCTTAAGGTTTTCCAGTACTATTATCAGTAATACATATTTATCCGGATAATGAAGTTTTAACATATTATCCGAAAGAAGTCTCCTTCCTCAGGCGTGTGAAAGACGATAGTCTAGCGGCAGGTGGGAGATGAATTTCGGTTTGGCGTAGCCAAATATTTGGTTTTCCTATTTATTTTGCCTCTGATATAATCAGTCTTATAAGAGGGGGATTTTGGTATAACAATGAAAGTAGATAATAATCATGTACTGTTCAGGTTGTGTGATCATCGTCATAGCTTATGGAAAATGAGGTGAATGGATATGCCAAAGCAGAATAAGGCGTATAAATTTCGTCTGTATCCAACAGAAGAACAAGCACATCTCATACGAAAAACATTCGGGTGTGTACGTTTTGTGTATAACAAAATGTTAGCTGAACGAAAAGAAGTATATGAAAAATATAAAGAGAACAAGGAAGAACTAAAGAAAGAAAAATTCCCTACTCCTGCAAAATATAAGACAGAGTATGAATGGTTGAAAGAAGTTGATTCATTGGCATTGGCCAACGCGCAATTAAATTTGCAAACTGCTTATAAGAATTTTTTTAGTGGTCAAAGTGATTTTCCTACATTCAAAAGTAAAAAGAGTAGAAAATCCTATACAACGAATCGAGTAAACGGAAATATTATGTTATTTCATGGTTATATCAAATTACCAAAGTTGAAAATGGTGAAACTGAAGCAACATAGAGAAATCCCGCCAAAACATATCATCAAATCGTGTACGATTTCGATGACACCTACTGGTAAATACTATGTGTCCATCTTGACTGAATATGAAAAAGAGATTGTACAAAAAGAAGTACAAAGTGTAGTTGGATTAGACTTCACAATGGCTGAATTGTACGTGAGTAGCGAAGATGAGAAAGCCAATTATCCTCGCTTTTATCGTCAGATGTTAGAGAAATTAGTGAAGGCACAACGAGTATTAGCAAGACGTGTGAAAGGTTCAGAGCGCTGGAATAAAAAACGCATTCGTGTAGCGAAATTGCATGAAAAGGTCGCCAATCAACGTAAAAATTTTCTTCATCACAAGTCTAAAGAATTAGCTACGAGTTTTGACGTGGTAGCAATCGAAGACTTACATATGAAAGGAATGTCACGAGCATTTAGATTTGGTAAGAGTGTAGCGGATAATGGTTGGGGGATGTTCACGACATTTTTAGCATATAAGCTACAAGAACAAGGAAAACAGCTTGTAAAAATAGATAAATGGTTTCCTTCTACAAAGATGTGTAGTAATTGTGGAAATAAAAAAGAAATGTCATTATGTGAACGCACGTATGCGTGTTTGTGTGGACTCACAATTGGCCGTGATTATAATGCAGCGATCAATATCAAAAAGGAAGCCATCCGCTTATTAGCGTTCGCATAAATAGTAACAAAATAACCTTTGGAACAAGGGAGTTAGCTCGGCTGTCCTAGGACAAATTCGTTAGCTATCAAAAGTAGCGATGAACCGAGAAGCCCTCACTTCAAGTAAGCTCGTAAGAGGTACTAAGTGGTGGGTAGTTCACTAATATCACATGATTCGGAATGGAGTAGTTATTCTTTATTTGAAAAACGAATGATGATAAAAGAGGTAGGACGTAAACGACCCTATAAGAGTGTTTACGTCCTATTTTTTGGGGTTTTTAATTCTGAATTATTTGAATTAAGATTATTATGCGTATAGAATAAAATAGTATTTCTTATAGAAATGAGTTGATAATTTGCCAAGTATAAAAAAAATAGGACGTTTTTGTCCTACAGATGATGAAGGATATATTATAAATGATGCACATATTGATAAAATTCAACCTATATTTATGGAGGTAATACAAGAAATAAAAAATACTTGTTGTGAATTGTTACAGGATGATTTACACAGTGCTTATATAAGAGGTTCAATTCCAAGAGGGATTGGAATTGTAGGAATTGCTGATATAGATGTAATTATATTAGTGAGAAAGGATCCAAAATTAATAGACTTAAGTTGGCGAAAGAAGCTAGAAGTTCACACTTTACAAAAGTTTAATTGTATATCAGGGGTGGAGTTAAGTTTTTACAGTGAAAAAGAAGTGACAAATCTCAATCGTTTTTCTTTTATAAGCTTTATGATACAGACACATGGTATTTGTATATTGGGTGAAGACGTAAAAGGGTCTTTACCTAAATATAAAGTAAGTCAGGAGTTAGCCTATGAACATCTTATTCAATTGCGGAAACAAATTGGACAAGCACGTGAAGAGTTAATTCATAATAAAGGCAGGGATGATATTGCAGATTGTTGTCGTTGGATTATGAAGATAATCATAAGGTCAGGTCTAGCATTGACAATTAATAGAGAAGGGCTTTATTCCAGAGACTTATATCCTGCATATGAGTTATTTAGTGAGCATTTTCCCGAACAAGAAAAAAATATGAGAAAGGCAGTACAATATGTAATTGAACCGATATATGATATAAATGAAATTTTATTGTTTTTAAATACGTTTGGTGAATGGCTGATAGAAAGAGCGGATGCTTTTTTGAATACTATAGATAAATAGGGATCTGTAATTATGTTATGTAAACTAATAGGTGAGAGAGTGAAATTAATGTTCGCGTAGGTGGAAAAGTAGAAAGTATTGCAAATGGGAAATAGAATGTAAGATAAGGGGGGATTAAAAATGTTACTAAAAACAATCTACTGTAAGGTGGAAGAAGAGAAAAAGAAATTGTTTTCAAAAGCACAAGAGAACTGGTGTGATATACAGCATCTAGATGGTTTTCATGGACAATTTGGTGGATGGCATGAAGATGAGGCATGTGTATTTACTTTATGGGAAGATAGAAGTGCTTATCAATCATTTATGAATGGTGCTCACGATACAATTTATTTAAATAGTAATCAAGAGGATACGTTTCTTTCATGTGAAATTGAATTATTTCAAACGTTGTATGATATAACTGATACGCATTTGAAAGACGTTGTTACAGAAGGATCATTCGTAAGAGTTGCTATATGTGATGTAAAGGTGGAAAAGGAAAAGTATTTTTTACATAAGCAAGAAACAATTTGGAATAAAGGAATGGAAAAAGCAAAAGGAATGTTAGGTGGAGTAGTTGGGAAGTCTTTAAAAAATGAAAATCGTTACATAGTGTTAACGTATTGGAAAGATGAAAAGACGCATCAACATTATGTGGAAGAGATGTTCCCAGATTTATATAAATTAGCTAATATTCATGAAGATATAGAAGAGATAAAAGGAAAACAAGCTGTATGTAAGGAAGAATGGCTTGTATATTAAACGCTGAAAAAGTGCATAAATGAAAAGTATAATAAAGATATTTTCTTATAAACAAGTAATTAATAGAAGACGTTATATACCCTTTCATGTTAATATATTTAAGTTATAATAGGAGGCTTACCCTTTTGTATTGTACGGTAGAAGTAGTGTGAGCTTGAAATTTTTTTTAGAAAAGGATGTGCCTAATTTGCGTATCAATAAATTTATTAGTGAAGCTGGAAAAGCGTCTCGACGTGGAGCGGATAAACTAATTAATGAGAGAAGAGTAATTATTAACGGTAAGGTTGCAAAAATTGGTGACCAAGTGAACCCAGGTGATGATGTACGAGTAAATGGAGAGCAACTTCGCATTGCTCGAGACCATGTATATATCGCTTTAAATAAACCAGTAGGTATTACATGTACAAGTGAAAAAGCAGTAAAAGGTAATATTATCGATTTAGTGAATCATCCATTACGAATTAGTCATATTGGACGTCTCGATAAAGACTCAGACGGTTTAATTTTATTAACGAATGATGGCGATATCGTTAATGAAATTTTACGTGCTGAAAACAAACATGAGAAAGAATATATCGTTTCAGTAGATAAGCCAATTACACCTGATTTCTTAGAAAAAATGGCAGCTGGTGTGAAAATTTTAGGAACGAAAACACTTCCTTGTGAAATTACACAGTTATCAAAATATGAGTTCCAAATTATTTTAACACAAGGGCTAAATCGTCAAATTCGCCGTATGTGTGAAGCTTTAGGTTATCAAGTATACACGTTAAAACGTACGAGAATTATGAATATAGAATTGAATAATTTACCAGTTGGGCAGTGGAGAGATTTAACGAAGAAAGAGAAAAGACGTCTATTTGCAGACTTAAATTACGAACCACAAGATTGGTAAAATTGTGAAGTGAAGCCAAAAAAATTTGGTTTCACTTTTTTTAATTAAATAAATAATTTTTTTAAACACTTGCAAAAATAAAATGAATAAGATATATTAAATAACAATAAATGGATGTTTTACAAAAAGCAAAGAAAAGGACACGAGTTATTTTCCCCGGTTATACAGAGAAGGAAGGAAAGCTGAGAACTTCCTAACGCAGAAAAATAACTTACCACCTTAGAGCTGCACTAGGGAAATTAAGTATCTAGTGCCGTGTATGCGACGTTATCGCAAAAGAAGCCATTATGTTTTTTGTGATGGGAATCTGGGTGGAACCACGGATATAAGCATATTCGTCCCTATATTTAGGGATGAATATGCTTTTTTGCATTCAATTTCATAATAAGCGAAGAAAAGGACACGAGTTATTTTCCCCGGTTATACAGAGAAGGAAGGAAAGCTGAGAACTTCCTAACGCAGAAAAATAACTTACCACCTTAGAGCTGCACTGGGGAAATTAAGTATCTAGTGCCGTATAAACGACGTTACCGTAAAAGAAGCCATTGTTTGTTTACAATGGGAATCTGGGTGGAACCACGGGTATAAGCACGCTCGTCCCTATTTTAGGGATGAGTGTGCTTTTTATTATGAAATGGAGAGATGAAAAATGAAAGAACAAATGATTGAAATTAAATTTCCAGATGGTAGCGTGAAAGAATTTGTAAAAGGAATTACTTTAGAAGAAATTGCGGGATCCATTAGCAGTAGTTTGAAAAAGAAAGCAGTCGCGGGGAAAGTAAATGATGGATTATATGATTTACGCCGAAATATTGAAGAAAATGCGGGAGTGGAAATCATTACTATAGATTCAAATGAAGGGGTAGAAATTGCAAGACACTCCGCGGCACATATTTTAGCGCAAGCTGTAAAAAGATTGTATGGTGATATAAATCTTGGAGTAGGGCCTGTTATTGAAAATGGATTTTATTATGATATGGATCTTCCAAGTAGTGTAAACATAGAAGATTTACGGAAAATCGAAAAAGAAATGAAAAAGATTATAAATGAAAATATAAAGATAGAACGGGTTGAGGTTTCTCGAGAAGAAGCAGCTAAACTGTTTCAAGAAATGAACGACCGCTTGAAATTAGAACTTTTAGAAGCAATTCCTAGTGGGGAAAGTGTAACACTATATAAACAAGGTGAATTTGTAGATTTATGTAGAGGACCACATTTACCATCTACAGGTTATTTGAAAGCATTTCAATTAACTCACGTTTCCGGTGCATATTGGCGAGGTGATAGTAATAACCAAGTGCTTCAGCGCATATATGGTGTTGCATTCTCTTCTCAAAAAGAATTAGAAGAGTATTTACATTTCGTTGAAGAAGCAGCAAAAAGAAATCATCGTAAGTTAGGCAGTGAGCTTGAGTTATTTATGTTTTCTGAAGAGGCTCCGGGAATGCCGTTTTATTTACCGAAAGGACAAATGATTCGTAACGAATTGGAAGCATTTTTAAGAGAAATTCAAAAAGAGTACAATTATCAAGAAGTACGCACTCCGTTCATGATGAACCAAGAAGTATGGGAGAGATCAGGGCATTGGGGACATTATAAAGATAATATGTATTTCTCTGAAGTAGATAATAAAAGTTTTGCATTAAAACCGATGAACTGCCCAGGGCACATGCTTATGTTTAAAAATAAATTGCATTCTTATCGTGAATTACCGATTCGTATGTGTGAATTTGGTCAAGTACATCGTCATGAATTTAGTGGTGCGTTAAACGGATTATTAAGAGTACGTACTTTCTGCCAAGATGATGCACATTTATTTGTTACTCCAAAACAAATTGAAGATGAAATTAAATCAGTAATGGCGCAAATTGATTACGTATATAAAACTTTCGGATTCGAATATGAAGTAGAGCTTTCTACTCGTCCAGAAGATTCAATGGGTGATGATAAATTATGGGAGCAAGCAGAAGCAGCATTAGAAAATGTATTACAATCGCTAAATTATAAATATAGACTAAATGAAGGTGACGGTGCATTTTACGGGCCGAAAATTGATTTTCATATTAAAGATGCTTTAAATAGAAGTCACCAGTGCGGAACAATCCAGCTTGATTTCCAAATGCCAGAGAAATTTGATTTAAATTATATAGATGAAAATAATGAAAAGAAAAGACCAGTTGTTATTCACAGGGCAGTTTTAGGGTCATTAGATCGCTTCTTAGCAATATTAATTGAGCACTTTGGAGGTGCGTTCCCGGCATGGGTGGCACCAGTTCAAGTGAAAGTAATTCCAGTTTCAAATGCAGTACATGAACAATATGCCAATGAGATTGCACTTAAATTAGCACAAGCTGGAGTTCGTGTTGAACAAGATGCACGAGATGAAAAATTAGGATATAAAATAAGAGAAGCACAAATGCAAAAAGTACCGTATGTTCTTGTTATTGGGGATAAGGAAATGGAAAACGGAGCTGTAAATGTACGTAAATATGGGGAAGAGAAGTCAGAAGTTATTGCGCTAGATGTATTTGTGGCAACTATTGAAGAGGAAATAAAGAATAGAAAATATTGATTGTAAAGAAAACACACTATTAGAAATTAGTGTGTTTTCTTTTTTATCTTACAAAAATGTAAGGTAAATGTAAGCGAAATCGAGGGAACGAGTTGTAGAAAAATGAGAATATGAAGTAGGAAATAGGTTCATGTTACGGGTGTAACTCTTGTTGAATGAATAATTAAAAAATTCTTAAGGATTTACATGACAAAATAATAAGAAATATGTGAGAAATTAATTCTATACAAAAGGGATGGAGTGAAAGAGATGTCAACAAATGTAGTTACTGTAGAAAGTGTAGAAAAAACGTATGGAAAAAGAAATGAGAATCAGTCAAAAGCATTAAGGGGTGTATCGTTAAGTATTAAAGAAGGAGAATTTGTCGGGATCATGGGACCTTCTGGGTCTGGAAAAACGACTTTACTTAATGTGATAAGTACACTTGACCAAGCGACAGGTGGTAGTGTGACGATAGCTGGTACAAATATTACTTCTATGAAGGGGAATGCATTATCAGATTTTCGATCTCAAAAGTTAGGGTTCATCTTTCAAGATTTTAACTTACTAGAAAACTTATCAATTTATGAAAATATTGCTTTACCACTTTCTCTGCAAGGTGTACCTTCAAGTGAGATTACTGGAAAGGTAAATGAGGTGGCGAAGAAATTAGGAATTACTGAAATTTTAACAAAATATCCAACTGCTGTTTCTGGTGGACAAAAGCAAAGAACAGCGGCAGCACGAGCTTTAGTACATAATCCAGCAATCGTATTAGCAGATGAACCGACAGGAGCGCTTGATAGTAAAAATGCAAAAAGCTTATTAGAAGCGATGCGAGATTTACATGAAAATCACAATGTAAGTATTTTGATGGTTACACACGATGCATTTAGTGCGAGTTACTGTGAGCGAATATTATTTATCCAAGACGGGCTTCTATATAAAGAATTAAAGCGTCAAGGAACGCGAGAAAGTTTCTATCAAGACATTTTAGGTGTGCTCGCTCATATGGGCTCAGCTGCTGAATCTAAGTAGGGGGCGAGACTATGTTATTTAAATTATCACGTCATAGTATGAAAAAGATGTTAAAAGATTATATGGTTTTACTTATCGGTCTCGTTATTAGTATTAGCATTTTTTACATGTTCCAAACGATGGCGATGAATAGTGAATTTACAAAGGATAATAGTCTTATTAGTAGTATTAGACTCGTATTCTGGGTAGGTGCAATACTATTATCTTTCATTACTGTATTTTATATTATATATGCCAATTCTTTCTTACTTACGTTAAGAAGAAAAGAACTTGGTATGTACATGATGCTTGGTGCAAAAAAGAAAAAAGTAGCACAGTTATTATTTATTGAAACATTCGGTATGGGTATTGTCAGTATTATTATCGGGATTTTAGTAGGGATGTTACTTGCAAGTGTAGCAGGAAACTTTTTAATGAATGGTATGGAAATTTCAGCAAAAGGTAGTTATTCATCTGTATATACACCAGCAATCATAGTTACAGCTATATTCTTCTTAATATTATTTTTTATTACTGGTTTAATGAATAGTATCCGTTTATTACGTAAAACAGAATTAGAATTAATACGTGAAGATGAAACACTAGATGAAGTGAAGAAAAGTAAAACGCGCATTATTATAATGACTGTACTTGGTGTATTACTAGTAAGTACAGGATACTATTTTATGGTAAATATAAAAACGTTTGCAGAACTCGGTTTTATAATAGCGACAATCGTTACAACACTTGGAACATATTTTATCTTTAGTTCATTGCTCCCATTTTTTGTGATGAAAATTAAAGGGAATAAAAAACGAAATGAAACGGGCTTAAATAGTTTTACATATGCACAGCTACGCTTTCGAGTAAATAGTTTATCGAGAGTATTAGGTACTGTAGCAATGTTAATTGCATTAGGCGCAGGTGCGATGACAGCAGGTATGGCGTTCAAAAAAAATGTAGGTATTATGACAGACTTCTCACGTGTGTATGATGTCGTAATTCATGATCCAAATGAACAAGATACAGCTGCATTAAAAGAAATGGAAATTGTTGAAGAAAGCCAGTACAAGTATAAAGTAGATGGAGAAGCGGTTTATTACTTACGTAACGATTTAACTGCGAAACCGCCACTTGTTTCAGACCACTTTGATACAAAAACTTTAAAAGAGCCTGTTCGTAAACGTGTGACTGAACCTTTAACTGAACCTGTATATTCTGCTTTAGAGGCTCCTGAATTAGCAAAATTCCCTCGTATGCCGAGAGATTGGGAAGATGCAATTGTACGAGAAATACAAATTACACATAATCAATTCAACGGAAAACCTGTAAGAATTGCAGATGAAGAGCATTATAAAGGAATTCAAGGAACAGAGCATAGTGTAACATTAGCAAAAGTAGATGATATGAAAAAGTATAAACCGTTGTTGATCGAAATAGATAAGAGACAAAAAGAACAAATTGAAAAAACAACAGGTACAAAAGTAGACTTATTTACGAAAATGACAATTTACCAATTTATGAACAGTTTCATGAGCGGAACAATGTTTATGGGATTTTTCCTCGGAATTGCGTTTTTAGCAATGATGGCAAGTTCGCTTATGTTCAAAATATTAACAGGTGCTTCTCGTGACGTGCGCCGTTATGAAATGTTACGAAAAATCGGTGTGAGACGTAGTTTGTTAACGAAAAGTATATATAAAGAAATTTCCTATTTATTTATCTTCCCAGCGATTATTGGAATTTCCCACGTGTTAGTAGGGCTTAACTTATTTAGTTTTATATTAGTTGACCCGTTTGTAAAAGTATGGGTGCCGATTGGGATCTTCTTAGTCATTTATTTCATCTATTACTGGATAACTGTTCAACTTTATAAAGGTATGGTAATGCCGAAAGAAGAGGTAGCTAAATAGTTTATGAAAAGAGTCCTTGTGTTGAAAATAGGGGCTCTTTTTTTATGTTTTTTATAAAGAAGGAAAAGATTGGATAATGGTCGAAAAATATAATGTAACTTCCAAGAAATGACTAAAATAATACTATTTTGTCGAGAGAAAGGATACGAAGTATGAAAGAAATGTTACAGTTATTTCGCAACAAAGTGTATGCACGTTTTTTTCTAGCAAATATTTTAGAACGACTCGGTTCTATGATTGCTGGAATTTCTTTAATGTTTTACTTGTTAGATCAATACGGAAAACAACCAGTTTACGCAACGATGACACAAATTATGATTGCATTACCTGCATTAATCTTTTTTCTATTAGTAGGGACAGTAGTGGATCGTTTTGATAGACAACGTATTTGTACGGTAAGTAACATATGTTGTTCACTTTGTAATATCGGAATTCTAATTTCGCTTTATTACGGGATGATTATACTCGTCTTTATATTTTTATTTTTAGAAAATGCATGTATACAATTTTTCTCTCCATCAGAACAGTCGATGATACAGGGAGTAGTTGAATCAGACCAATACGGTGCAGCAGCGGGTATGAATCAAATGGTAAATAGTTTGTATGCTTTGTTTGGTGTAGGAATTGCAACGATGGTGTACTGGACTTTTGGAATTTACGGGAGCATTTTAGTAAATACGCTCACTTTTATTATGAGTGGTATTTTGATTCAAACGATCTCTATTCCAGAAAAAGTTCGTTTACCAAATGGTAGAACAAAATGGAAAGAAGTTAATTTGAAGATGTTAATAACGGAGTTTCAAGGAGGGATCAAGTATATATACCAAAATGAAACTTTAAAAAAATTACTATTAGGATTTATCGTATTTGGCTTATTAAATGGTATTTTAAGCGTATCTACTACTTACATATTAAAATACAAATTAGCACCAGCAACGTATGAAAGTTTAGCGATGGTGGGCGGTGTAGTTGGAGGGATTTCATTACTAATTGGAAGCATAGTAGCAACAAGTATAGGTAAGAAATATGCACCAAAGCCTATTATTGTATTTGGTATGGCGGGCTCCGGAGTCTTCTTCGGTATGTGCTACTTTGTAAATCACGTAGGGTCTTTTTATGTATGTATCGCTTTTGCGACTTTCTTTTTACCATTTATTAATGTTGCAATCATGGGTTGGATGTATGAAATTGTCGAAGAATCATTCATGGGGCGTGTACAAAGCTTGCTTAGTCCATTAACGACAGGATTCCAGCTTTTATCTCTCGGTGCGATAGCAATGTTATTCCCAAAATGGATTCGTGCAGATACATTGTATATTATTTTATTTGGTTTATTATTATTTGTTACATGTTTATATCAAGCTATTCTACCAAGTGGGCAAAAACAAGTACATGCTGTAGCTAACGAGATGTGATATATTCCACTTGTTTATTTCTGAATATTCTATCGGATGGTAAGGGGAAGTCGTTATGTTGATGCGAATGGTTAAATGGTGTGGGATTACTTGTTTACAATTACTAGCTGCAATCTTATGTATAATCTGTCTAGGTGCACTACCGCGTTTATTTAAGGGATTGCAAATTGATTTAATCGGTTTTTGGAACACGATTGTATTTCTTGGAGGGAAGTTACTACAACCAGGTGAAATAACATATGGTTTTCGAGACTCAAGAAAATTATTTCCGCAAATATGGATTCATTATATTGAAACGATGATTGTATTTCTATCAGCTTTTTTACTATCTTTGCTTATAGCGTATATACTTGTTGTATGGGTATTACAGCGTTCTCATATGAAACAGAAAATGTGGAACGGGATTTTTCTTACGCTTGAGAGTATACCAGATATACTACTTATTTTATTATCACAACTTCTTGTCGTAATTATTTTTCAAAAAACAGGGTTTATGCCAATAAAACTTGCTGGATTAGGAGAAGAGAGAGTACGATTGTTACCGATTATATGTCTTGCTGTACCAACAGTGATGTTGTATGTAGCGCAAGAAGTAAAACGTATTAAGAAAGAAGAATTTATGTTGGCAGCCACTGTGCTCGGCGGTAGTAAGAGGCAGAGGTTGAAGCGCCATATATGGCCGCATATGTTACCACCATTTCTTTTATTAGTAGCTCAACAATTTGTAAGTACGTTATTACTTCTTTTACATCTTGGTTTGTTGCAATTATTTTTCGGCGGAACAATAACCTTCAGTGGAATGGATCCAGATAGTGTAACAAAAGAATGGACTGGCCTAATTGGTCAAAACTTCCGCCATTTAACTACACATACATGGATTGTACTTATACCGATTGCTTTTTATAGTATGACAATTTTAGCTGGAAATCTAATTAGTAATAGCATGCAAGATGCGATTAAGTTAGGAAATGTGAGAAAGCTAGAGAGGGAAAGTAAAGAATTGCAAGTAGAGAAACAAGTACAACCAACTACGAATGACTTTTCTTTTTATAGAGAGATACAAAAATAAAAAAAGATAGCTGAAGACAAATCGTTTTCAGCTATCTTTTTTCGCTTAAAGTGGCGGTAAATCAATCTTACCTTCTTCAAATAATTCTTTTATCATATGCTTCGTATAACCAGCGGCTTGACCAAATGTGATTTTTGCTGGCATCGGTGCTTCATTAGCATCTACAACAACATCGATAATACATGGCTTATTTTGTTTTACCGCGTTTTCAAAAGCTGGGAGTAATTCATCTATATGTTCAACACGGTATCCGATACCTCCGCATGCCTCTGCGTATTTTGCGAAATCAGGGTTTGTTAAGTCTGTACCAAATTCGATATTACCCATAACTTCTTGTTCGAATTTAATCATGGCGATTTTATTATTATTTAAAACGACAACAACGATTGGCAGTTTATATTTAACAGCTGTTACGAAGTCGTTCATTGTCATTCCAAAACCACCGTCACCACAAACTGCAAATACTTGTTTATCCGGGAAAGCAATTTTTCCAGCAAGTGCACCAGGTAAACCGCAGCCAAGTGTTGCGAGCCAGCTAGATATGATAAATTGCTGATTTGTCATACGGAAGTGCCTTGCAGTCCATACTGTTACATTTCCGACATCAACTGATAATATTGCATCATCATGAGCTACTTGTTGCAGAGCATGCATAACGCGTTGTGGTTTAATTGGAATGGAAGAGTCTTCTTCTTGATCGTGTAATTTTTCTTCCCACTTTTTCATCATTTCTTGATGATGCTCTAAGAAGGAATGGTCTGTGTGTTTTTCAACATTTTCAATTAACCATCTTAATGTTTTATCAGCATCACCGGCTAAGCCAATATCTGTTGCATAACGTTTCCCGATTTGGGCAGGATCTGTATCGATATGGATTGTTTTAGCTTTTTCAGGTAAGAAACCAGTGAAGGGATAAGAAGTACCAATCATAATTAAAGTATCCGCATGTTTCATTGCTTCATAAGAAGGTTTCGTTCCGATTAATCCTAATCCACCAATACAAAGAGGATGTTCATCAGGAATAACGCCTTTAGCTGGTAATGTAAGTACGATTGGAGCACCAATATGTTCTGCCAATGCAAGTAAAGATTCTCTTGCATGTTTTGCTCCTTTTCCAGCTAAAATAACAGGTTTTGTCGCTTCATTTATTGCAAGTTTCGCTGCATCTAAATCTTCTTCTTGCGGAAATAACTCAGGTAATGTAAAGGAAGTATTTGTAACACGAGCACCACTTTTTACTTCGAATTTTGGAACATCATCAGGAATCGTAAGAACAGATACACCTTTTTTCGTATAAGCCATTCGAATCGCTTGATTTACGACAGCAGGTAGTTGTTCTGCTGACATAATGCGCTGGTTATAAACCGCGACATCATCGAACATTCTTTCCAAGTTTACTTCTTGAAAAAAATCCGTTCCGAGTAAATCGGTTTCTACTTGACCTGAAATTGCTAGTACAGGAGCTTTATCGAGTTTCGCATCATATAAACCGTTTAATAAATGAATAGCTCCAGGTCCTGCGATTGCCATGCAAACACCAAGTTTCCCAGTTAATTTCGCATAAGCTGCTGCTGCTAATGCACCAGCCTCTTCATGGCGAACTTGAATGAATTTGATTTTATCTTGTTTTTTTCTTAATGCTTCAATAATAGAATTGATGGAATCACCAGGCATACCGTATATATGTTCTACTCCCCAGTCAATTAATAAATCAACTAACGCTTCACCGGCTGTTTTCCCAAACATAATTGTTCCTCCTTATAATAGGTAGATACCATTATGTTTTGGAGAAAAAGGAAAAATATACAATTGATAATATTTTTAGTTTTAATGATGACCAGTGAATAGTATAAATACTGTTATTAGTAAAAATCCACCTGTTGCCCACGTTAGAAATGAAAAGAAAGATAGCTGTTTCTTTGCCTTCCAAAGCATTTCATGAATTGTAACATAGCCAAGTGAACCGATAGCACTTCCCATTATGAGTCCTTGTAAATGAAGAGCTTTTCCTTCCATCAAAATGCCAAAAACCGTACCAGTACCGAGAATAAGAGAAAGTAATAAAGTCGTTAATAAAAAGGAAATATATTTATGCTTTGTAAAGTGAAAGGGGATAATTAATGCTAAGCCCTCTGGAATATGGTGAATTACAATTGCAAGTAAGAAAGGAATGGCAGCATCATTATGATTTATAAAAGCTGTACCTAATGCAAATCCACTCGGCAAATTATGAATAAATATAGCGAAAGAGAGAAAAAGGAAAGTTTGCCATGCTTGTTGATCTTTTTTATGTATCATTGGATGATGACAATAGTTATCTAATAAGCTCATGACTAAAATACCGATAACTATACCAAGTATAGGTCCAATTATTTCATAGCTTGAAAATGTTTCAGGAATAATTTCAAGTGATAAAAGCCCAAGCAAAATTCCACCACATAATGCATATAAACGATGCATCTTTTCTTCAATTAGCTGGCGCGTAGCAATGCCAACAGCACCGCCTAATAGTAATCCACCAAATGAAAAAAACGTAACAATCATTGGAATCCATAATCGTTCCATAGTATCACACTCCGATTCTTCCACTTATTTTTAGCTTACGAAAAGGAAAGTTAGAATAGTCCAAGTAATTGTGTTTGATTATAGAGAAAAAACTAATAATTCGTTATAATTTATATATTAAATTTAAGTGGAAATATGAAATGGGGAATAATTTTGCAAACAAAGTGGAGTCTATCTGAATATGAAAATCCAAAACGATATGATATAGAAAATAAAAGTTTATCAGATTTTCCGTTTTTACTATCATGGGCAAAAAAACTACATATACAAAATGAATGGATTCTAGATCTTGCCTGCGGTACAGGAAGGGTTACAATTCCATTTATAGAAAATGGATATCAAATGATTGGTGTAGATATACATGAAGGAATGCTTGCTGAAGCAAAGAAAAAAACTACGGATTGTAAAAAGGTAAAATGGTTACAACAAGACTGTTTACAATTAAGCATGAATGAAACAATTCCGTTAGCATTTATGGTGGGGCACGGATTCCAGCATTTCCTTACGAATACAGATCAAAATCAGTTATTAACATCTATTCATCATGTATTAGCAGAGAATGGTATATTCATATTCGATACACGTTTCCCTTCAAAAGAAGAATTAATACAACCATCTACAGAAGAATATTGGACAACTATTAGTGATGAAAAGGGAAGAAAATGTGATTTATATACTGAAATGACATACGATTCAATCCAGCAAATACAGCATTACATAACAACAAGAAAGTTTTATGAGTATGATGTGTTAGTAGAGGAATTGAAAACAACGATTGATCTACGCTATACATATCCGCAGGAGTTAGAGAGATTATTAGTAGCGAATGATTTTGAATTATTACATATATATAATGACTGGGAAGGAAATGAGTTAGGGGAAGATTGCTATTCTATGGTAGTAGTTTGCCGGAAGAAAAAATAGTATTATTTTAAAAATATGAGTGTAAAAAGCCTTTAAGGAGAGAAAAAGATGTCTTGGTACTTAGATAATGTTTATGAATTAAATAAAGAAGCGCCGTATACATTCTACCTTCCTAGCTCAGAAGTTTTGGAGAAATTAAAGGTTGGAGATTTGGCAAAGCTAATTTTTGTATCTAAAAATGAGGAAGAAGATGGATTTAATGGTGAAAGAATGTGGGTTGAAATCACTGAAAGAAATGAGAAGAAGTTTGTAGGGGAACTGAGCAATGAACCATATCGCTTAGATTTAAAACTAGGTGATAAAATTTCATTCGGAATTGAAAATATATGTGATACGGAATATGACGATCCAGCTTCAAAAGATTGGGATTTTTATTTTGATACGAAGGTAATTGTTAGTAATGATGTACTTGAAAAAAGAGAATTTAACTTTATGCTTAAAGAGGATTCAAGAGAAGAAAGTGACTCTGGTTGGTCAATATTAAGTGGCTATGAAAGTGATGACTATGTGAGTGATCCTAAAAACTTTCAAATTATTTCAATTGGAGTCATATTGAATATAGATGATACTATTTTGAAATTTCTTGAGGAACCACCTTTATGTGCATATGAAAGAAATGATAAAGGTAGTTTTTATAAGATTGAAGACTATGATTGGGGTACTTATTTAAATGGATAGAAAAAGTTACTACAATTTAAAGAAAGCAATATAATTTCACACTATGTGCTTGATGAAGGTTCTACAGATAATAATTCAGGAGAGTAATAGTAAATGGAGGAACTAATGATGCAACAAATTAAAAAAATAGGAAACTCATTTTGGTATATGACACCAGTTTCTGAAACAGATAGACCTATATTAGGAATGGTTGTTGGAAAAGAAAAAACTTTAATGATCGATGCAGGGAATTCAGAAGAACATGCACAATTATTTTTAGAAATGTTAAAAGAACAAAATGTATCGAATCCTGATTTTGTAGCACTAACGCATTGGCACTGGGATCATATTTTTGGATTATCTGTATTACAGAATGCATTAACTATTTCGCACGCTGAAACGAAAAAAGAAATGCAGGCAATGGTATCTTATGAATGGACAGATGAAGCGTTGGACGCACGCGTAAAAGAGGGTACTGAAATTGAATTTTGTGCGGATTGCATCAAGAAAGAGTTTGAAGAAAAAGCGAGAAATATAAACATTATTCCTCCAACCTTAACGTTCCAGGATCAAATTGAATTAGATCTTGGTGAGGTGACATGCGTGTTAAAACATGTGGGCGGAGATCATGCACATGATTCAGTTGTTATGTATATAAAAGAAGAAAAGATATTGTTTTTAGGAGACTGTATATATGCAGATATTTTTTCTTCTAAGTGGAACTATACGACGAAAAGAACGTTTGAATTAATAGAAGAGTTGGAGAAATTCGATGCTGAAACTTATATCCTTTCTCATGGGGAAGCAATAGATCGAGCTGAATTTTTACAAGAAATTCATTTACTAAAAACAGTAGGAACTTATACAGAAGCTTATAAAGGCGATGAAGGGAAGATAAAGGAAGCTTATAAACGAGACATAGATAGAGAATTAAATGAAGATGAACTAGAAACAATAACGTTTTTTGTAAATGGTTTTGAAATGGTGAATCTATAAAACGCAACTTTAATCAGGTAACATTAAACGACACAAAAAGAGTATTGAATTAACTTTCAATACTCTTTTTAATATTAAGTTCCAAGCAATTTCTAATTATTTTTACTTTGTACCATTTGAAGCTACATCATTTTTTGGTTTTTCATATAGATAGGCTTTTAATTAGAGACTTTCTTTGCTAACCCAGTTATATAGTCAAAAAATTCATTGTGGTTTACATCATATACTACATTTACCGTTCGTCCATCATCAATTTCCACTGTACGCCCTTGGCTTGGTCCGTATGTATGAACGATACTATTGATCGTTTGTACTTTTGCTAGATCAGCTTTCCCAACAAAGGCAGCAGTTAATACATCCCACAAATAGTAGGTAGAGTTCTTTGCAAAGTGAACAAGAGGGGGAACAATTGCATAACATTGACCAAGGAAATCAATACCGATATACTTTCGCTCTTTTGCCCACTGTTCACGTATGTCTATAGTTAGAGGAACTTGATTTGTGCTTTCTAGCGTTACTAAGTCGATTTCTATATTTGCTTCCCATACGCGAGCTACTGCTTCAGGGTCCCAAAACGAATTCCACTCGGCTGTTCCATCATGTTCAGGTTCATGTACATTGCCTGCAGTACGAAATGTACCGCCCATCCAAACTAAACGTTTAATTTTATTTTCGATTATAGGTGCTTCATATAGTGCACGGGCTAAATCGGTAAGAGGGCCTGTAAATAATAAAGTTGTTTTCTCTTCAGTTTGTAGAAGAGTCTCAATTAAATGATGATGCGCAGGCTTTGCTGCTACGTGCGTTACAACTTTTCCAGACTCATTTAAAATGGGTAAAGCATCTACATAAAATGCATGCATCCGCCAGTCTTTTGGAAACGGATTTTTCCCACGAGAATTAGAAGCTGCTACCTCAATAGTATTTTTGCCGAAGCGATCAATAATTTTTCGACTTGCAGACATTGCTGGTTCTAAATAGCAATCTGCTGGGATAACTGAAACACCTGTAAGTTCGACATTATCCATTTGGAGTAATAAAAATAGTGAAACTAAATCATCTACACCACCATCATGATTGAAGTACACTTTTTTCATCATTGTAATCTCCATTCTCTAATATTTAACTAGAAATTAAATTTTCATTTTGGAAAAATCATTGATTATTTCTACTACCTCAATTTTTCCATTAATCAATAGCTCAGGTAATTCGCTTTTTCTATTTCCTTTCCAATACTCTCTAGCTTGTTCAATTTTTTGAGAGAAAGGAATGCCATCTTCTTTCGGTAAAAGGTTACCGTCACCTTCAAAATAATTTCCAATTACTCGTAGATTAACAATCTGTAAAACTTCTCGATTGTAAGAATCAAACAATGCTTTCCATTTCAACGCATCTTCATAGCTTTTAGCAGCATATAAACAAGATAATCTTGACGGATAATTAGGATATTCTTGCACCCTAACCATCTCTACAATCGTTTCCCTAACTGCTCGAATTGTTTGATCTATATAATTCATAACGACTGGAGCATTTTCATTATTTATATGTAATTCTTCATTTTTATAGTGATTATTTATTATTTTTATGCCATCTTCACCACTAGCATTTAATTGTTCCTTTTCAAAAAAGAAGTGATATAGAGTATTATGTTGATTTTCGTTAAAATGAATGATTTGTCCGATATTCATTTTTCTCCTTGTTACGATGTGATATGCGTGAAATGCTGCTTCATTCATGGTTATCCTCCTAGTAAAAGTATAATGCAACGTTAAATTTAGTAATTCAACATCGCGATATATATAACCTTTATAAGTAAAAGTGAGAATTGGAGTAGAAAATAAAGAAAATATATGATAGCGCTTTATATTTGTTCACAAAATGTTCACTTACGAAGGGGTTTCCAATATCGATATAATGACAAAGACTAAAAGAGAAAGGATGATGAATTTTGCCAACAACAAGAAAGGAAAACCTCCAATTTGGTATGATGATGTGCCTTGGGATGGTTATCGGAATGACATTTTACAATTTACTAATGAATGGATCAGGAGGGCCAATTCATATTAAGGAGATTGCATTAGAACTAATAATTGGATTTATTATTGCGCTATTAATCGAAATAAGTATTGTTGGACCTTGTGCGAAAAAAATTGTATTCATGCTACCGTTTGATAAATCGAAGAAAATAAATATTATTATTGCAATGGCGACAGCAATGGTAATCGGAATGGTGTTCTTTATGTCATTTTTCGGAATGATTATGATGCATTTACATGGTGGGCTACAAGGGGACTCATTTGTTTCAACATATTTTTCAATTTTTATTAAAAATTTCATTATGGCGTATCCATTACAATTAATTATTATGGGGCCACTTGTGCGTTTCTTATTTGCAAAGTTTATTTTGAAGAATAAAGCTGTAAAAGTAGCGTAAAAAGATTCATATTATCTAACTATAAAAATTATATAATATTAATGCGATCTATTGAAAGATTGTAGCATGTATAATGAAGATAATCTAAATAATACGTTTAGTTAGGTGAAAACATTATGAGTCAAAAAAAATATAAGTAGGGCTATGTGCGAAAAAGAGATTTTAAAGTAAAACAGTGATATGTAACAAAGAGGGGTGCAAATGCAACCCTCTTTGTACATTCTATAAGCTTTAACGTGCCAAGGAATATGGTATATGTAAGAGTCTTGATAGGTTTATTGCTTGGATTGAACCAACTTAAAAAAGGATTGTACGTTTTGTGGGCTTGAAAAATTATCAAAGACAATAAAATCGTCTTCATGGTTCATGGTTATTTTTTTGATAAAGGGAATTGCAGACATCTCTAATACAACCTCATCCGTATGACTGAAAGCTTCTATTTCAGTGTATTTGAATTCCCATTTCAGTCCTTTTCCAAACATAGCATCAGAACAGAACAATAATCTTTTATTTGTAGCAGCTAAAATACCAGATCTGCTCATATAACCAAAATGTATTACGCAGTAGAGTGTAGAAAGAATATCTTCCTCACTGTTTAAGTGTTCTTTTATTATTCCTAGATTCGCCTTCATGATCAGGCCTCCTTATTGTTGAAAGTAAAGTGTAAAGTTTTCATATCTATTTTATCATATATTAATCTTTTTTGATTTTACATCCTATAATCAAAAAATCCCTTTAGAATGGAAATATGTAGTGCTGATTTTTATGTAAGGGATGAAAAGAGAGGGGAAAGCCTTTTAGTTTTTGTACAATAAAAAACAAGGAGTAGTGGTGTATGTGTGTGTACCATAATACAAAGATATTTTAGTTAGAAGCGATGAAGTTGGCGGAACATGTTACAGAGAAAATTAGCTCAGCTTTTCTATGACAAATTCGTTGGTAGTTATAAGGAGCTTTGAACTGAGAAAAGCCCCCACTCAATTAAGCTCGTTAAGAGATACTAAGTGGGGGAGTTGACTATTTAAGGTATTAATATGTTACTTCTCAAACCGCAAATGAACAAACTTCAACAGCTTTATTAAGTTTACAATTCTCATCATTATACGCGTACTACCATCCCAATCTTTATTTGTAGGTATATCTTTAAAGAAAGGGGAGCAGCTTAATACTTTTATTGTAGAGGACCATTTTTCTATTGATTTTGGATTGTTTACGTAAAAATACATCATAGCACCATTATTACCGGATTTCTTTACAGTAGCATTCGAAATATTCAGTGCGAACTTTGATTCAGCGTCAAAATATAATTCTCCTCCAGGGAAACGTTTTGACATAGCGACTACGATCTTTTTTAAATCTTCTTCTTTAAAGTAATAAAACACACCTGCTGATATGAAAAGAATGCCGTCATTTGGATCATATTTTATAGCATCAAACCAAGAAGTATCAAAAAATGATTTAGCTATACTAGTATTCCTTGGTGTATCTTCAATTAAAGTTTTGCGAAAAGAGATTGCATCGGGCAAATCAAGGTTGTACCAATGTATTGTACCGTTATCGATTCTTGAAAAAGTAGTGTCTAGTCCGGAACCGATGTTTACAATAGTAGCTCTCGGGTGTTTTATTATAAATTGTGTTATCGTATCGTCAATTTTTCGTGCACGGGTAACGTATGTGATACATCCGTATTCTCCAAATGTATTTGCTATTGTTGAGAAGTCAAAATCACATTCTTTAATAATTCGAATAGCCTCTATATCATCTAAGATATCCTTATTTTTCTCACTGCCATATGCTCTTCCCCATAGTGGAATAAGCATCGTACCTTGTACGGATTGTAAATCTAATTCTTTAACCATGAAACATCCTCCGTTTAGTAATAAACAATATATTTAGTTGTTATTTAACATTTTTGAGAGCATTGTATTTGTTTTATATAGTCCATAAGTTAAATCCCGCCTATCTTCTTCAGATAACTTTTCGAGATTTACTGTGAAATTATTATATATTTGTTTCCATCTTTCATAATGTACTTTTTCAGCTTTTTCTGTCAGAGAGATTAATATAGCTCTTTTGTCTACCATATCTTGCTTTTTTATGATGTATCCGTTTTGTTCTAAGTTACGCACTGTTACACTTAATTGTTGTTTAGGGATGTTTAAATAACTAGCAATCATTTTTAAGTTTACAGGCACCTTTTGCTGGGCGATATACTCTACTACGTGTTGTTCTAAATGTGTAAATTCTGAGGATTTCTCCGATAGTAATTTAAAAGTACCTGACATATTTAATAATAAATTCATGTATTCGTTTAATAATTCGTTTTGGGTCATTGTTTTTGATTCCTTTATGAGTTTAGTAATTATTTTATTACTAAATTAACTATAATTCAATTTAAATTACTCTTTATAGTAAATAAAAGTTTACTAATAACTGTTTTTAAAAGTTATGTGGACTGAATTATGAGGGGGCGATAAGTGGTTTTAGGCAAGGAGAATATAACCGAATATAAAATATTACTAAACATATATAACTAATGAATACAATGTCTTTTTCAGTTATTATGTTGTAAATCATTTTATGATAAAATCTTTTACATAATTTAATAAAGGGGTAGTATTCTATGGGTTATTTCTCAAATGGTTTATTAGTTGTGTTTGTGCTTATCGTATGTAGTTGTATAATTTTTGGTTAATAATATAATGAGAGTCTTATATAAAAGAAGTTATCTCAAGTGAGATAACTTCTTTTTATTTTATGTTGAGAAGGAATTTTATCTTTCTTATTGAAGTTTGTTCTAGTTATTTTTAAGTCAATCGCAATTTTTATAAGAGAAATTTTATGGAGCATTAACAAACTATAAAATAGGGAGTATTTACATGGAATATAGTATACGCTACACAAGTGAACATCCTACAAATTTTAATGGATTATTTGCCTTATACGAATCTTTAGGATGGAATTCTCTTAAATTAACGGTGGATGAATTGGAACAAATGTGTAAACAAAGTTGGTATGTAATATATGCATTTAAAGAGCAACAATTAATTGGTATGGGGCGTATTATATCAGATGGAATAATTACGGGCATTATTTGTGGTGTTTGTGTAATGCCGGAGTATCAGTATATTGGTATTGGAAAAGAGATAGTGAAACGATTAATCCATCACTGTGAACAAAACAAGGTTATCCCGCAACTTATGTGTGTGGAAAAATTGCAATCTTATTATGAATCTATAGGGTTTGAAGCATTCTCTATTCGGATGACAAAACATATTATGAGATAGCGGCTCTTTATATTTTCAGTTTACTCGTACATATTTTCAAACTGCAGTATAAAGGAGAGTTGCTGTATGGAGATTGCTAAAGGAGTAGAAATGTTACAACTTGAGTTTCAAGAATTTATAATTCACCCAATTCTTTTATGGGATGATGAAATGGCAGTTTTAATAGATACTGGTTTCCCTGGACAATGTGAAGATATTCAAGTAGAGATGGAGAGAGTTGGGGTATCTTTTGATAAGCTAAAAGTTGTGATTTTAACGCATCAGGATATAGATCATATAGGTAGCCTTCCTGAATTATTGGAGAAAGGTGTAAGCGATATTAAAGTTTATGCACACGAGCTAGATAAACCATATATTGAAGGGGAGTTTCCTTTATTGAAGGATGGACAAATAAAGAGTCCACCAAGTGGAAAAGTAAGTGATACTGTTATTGATGGTCAAGAACTTCCATATTGCGGTGGGATATTAATTCTACATACTCCAGGACACACTCCGGGTCATATTAGTTTATATTTGAAACAAAGTAAAATTCTTATCGCAGGAGACTCTATGTATAGTGTGAATGGAATATTAGGAGGAATTCACGCCCCAACAACTTTAAATGTTAAGGAAGCACAGCAGTCTTTGAAGAAGTATTTAAATTTAGAAATTAAAACGGTAGTTTGTTATCACGGGGGATTATGTAAGGAGAATATATATGAACAAATTCAAAAATTATAGAAGATGAAGGTAAGTATAAGTTTGTTAATTAATGCTAAAGTATAATCTGATTATTAGTATATAAAAGAGCATGTTTGAAAAAAATTCAAACATGCTTTTTTATTAAAGGAAATCTGTTTAATATGAATGACCTAATCCGTTCCAATAAAAAGAAACGATTTCTTGTGCTAATTCATCTATACTTATAATAATAGGATTGTCATTTTCATCTTTGAAATTCCCAATTGATAATAAAGATACGAATGCATGAGCAGTAAATGTAGCGTTTCCTTTCGGGATTTCTCCAAGTTGCATTGCGTTATCGAGTGCTTTTTCTAATACTTCATACATACTATCTTCAGCATTTTTTAATTGTTTCAATTGTTCTTCAGATAACGACAGTTTTGCATCTTTCATAAAATTTTTCATATCTATATCCATAGTTGCATGTAAGTAGACTTTAGCGAAATCCAATAACCTTTCTTTTAAAGTCTTGTTTGTAGAAAGGATTTGAGACATATTCTCTCGTATACGCACCATCATTTGAATCATAGTAGCGGTAAATAAATCAGCTTTTGTTGAATAGTAATAGTAGACGGTAGCTTTCGTAACACCACAAACTTTTGCTACTTCATCCATGGAAACGACTTGATAATTTTGAGTAAGAAATAACCGAGTGGCAACTTCTAAAATGGTTTCTTTTGTAGATTTTATATTTTTATTTTGACGAGGCCTTCCAAGAGGGCGTTGTTTTTGTTCCAAATCCATTCGCTCCTGACATGTATTGTTTAGATAATTATAACATAATTTTGATTCATTCTTGATTAATTAACCGACCGGTATATATAATTAATAGTGGAGGAAAAAGGAAGGTGGGTTTTTTATGAAAAAGCACCCGTTACATATGTTAGGAAGGCTTGTAGCAGGGAAAAATACGCAATGGATCACTTTATCGGTTTGGATTCTTATTACATTATTACTTTCATTTACGTTACCACAAGTAAATAGTACGAAAGAACCGAATCCGAAAAATTTACCTGAAACAGCTATGTCGCAGCAAGCGGAAGCACTAATGAAAAAAGAATTTCCTAATAATGCAGGAAATCCGTTATTAGTAGTATGGTATAGAGATGGTGGATTACAGTTACAGGATTATAAACTCATACAAGATGTTTATAAAGAGTTAAAAGCTAGTCCTTTAAAAGAACAATCAACGTTACCACCATTTGATACAATCCCAGAGCAAGTATTATCAAAAAGTGCATCAAAAGATGGTACATCATTTGTTACACCGGTATTCTTTAATAAATCTGCTGGTACGGATATATTAAAAGGAAATCTTGAAGAGTTTAGAAAAATAGTGAATAGTAAGGTGGATGAAGATCCATTTAAACGAAAAATTAGTGAATCTGGTTTACATGTTCGATTATCTGGACCTGTAGGTATTCAAACGGATGCAGTTAGTTTATTTAGTCAAGCAGATGTGAAATTGTTAGTTGCTACTGTATTACTTGTATTGGTTTTATTAATCTTATTGTACCGCTCACCAGTATTAGCGATTTTACCTTTACTTGTTGTTGGCTTTGCATACGGCATTATTAGTCCTACACTTGGATTTTTAGCTGGTCACGGATGGATTAAAGTAGATGCCCAAGCGATATCAATTATGACAGTGTTATTGTTTGGTGCTGGAACGGACTATTGTTTATTTTTAATTTCGAGATATCGTGAGTACTTGTTAGAAGAAGAAAGCAAATATAAAGCATTGCAACTTGCGATTAAAGCTTCTGGCGGGGCAATAATAATGAGCGCGTTAACTGTTGTACTTGGATTAGGAACATTATTGCTTGCTCATTATGGTGCCTTTCATCGATTTGCAGTCCCATTTAGTGTTGCTGTATTCATTATGGGAATCGCTGCTTTAACAATTTTACCAGCGTTATTATTAATTTTCGGTAGAATTGCATTTTTCCCATTTATACCGAGAACAACTTTGATGAATGAGGAATTTGCAAGAAAGAAAAAGAGAGTCGTAAAAGTTAAAAAACCAAAAGGTGCCTTTAGTAAAAAACTTGGAGATGTAGTAGTACGAAGACCGTGGACAATAATTATGCTCACTGTATTTGTATTAGGTGGATTGGCTTCATTTGTACCACGTATTCAATACACATATGACCTATTAGAATCGTTTCCTAAAGATATGCCTTCACGCGAAGGGTTTACGTTAATTAGTGATCATTTTTCAGCTGGTGAACTAGCGCCAGTAAAAGTTGTTGTTGATACGAAAGGAAAAGAGCTTCCTATTAAACAAGAACTAGAGAAATTCTCTTTCGTAAAGACAGTGAAAGAGCCAAAAGAGGGGAAAGAAAATAAGCAAATTAAAATGTATGAGGTTTCTTTAGCTGAAAATCCATACTCAATTGAAGCGTTAGATCAAATCCCTAAATTGAACAATAGTGTAGAAAAAGTATTAAAAGATGCTGGGGTTAGTAATGCGAAAGGTCAATTATGGATTGGTGGAGAAACAGCTTCATTATATGATACAAAGAAAATTACTGAACGTGATGAATCAGTAATTATTCCAGTAATGATTAGCATTATCGCTTTATTATTACTTGTCTATTTACGATCAATTGTCGCGATGATTTATTTAATTGTAACTGTTGTTTTATCATTTTTCTCTGCATTAGGAGCAGGATGGATATTACTTCACTTCGGGATGGGAGCACCGGCTATTCAAGGCGCAATCCCGTTATACGCATTCGTATTTTTAGTTGCTTTAGGTGAAGATTATAATATCTTTATGGTTTCAGAAATATGGAAAAACAGAAAGACACAAAATCACTTGAATGCAGTAAAAAATGGTGTAATACAAACAGGTAGTGTTATTACATCGGCAGGTTTAATTTTAGCCGGAACTTTTGCTGTGTTAGGTACACTTCCAATTCAAGTGCTTGTTCAATTTGGTATCGTAACAGCAATTGGTGTATTACTAGATACGTTTATTGTAAGACCACTACTTGTACCGGCAATCACAGTTGTTTTAGGTCGCTTTGCTTTTTGGCCAGGGAAACTTTCAAGAATGAGTAAAGAGGTACAAAAAGTGGATGCATAGTTGAAAAAGCCAAGGATATTTTCCTTGGCTTTTTACAATGTGACTAATTTTTTGAAGTCAAATCATCAGATGCAGCATGATCACCATCTTCAATTGTTGTTTCTGGCATTCCATATAAGCCGTTCATTGCTTGTTCTTCGATATTAAGATTTACAGTATTATTATTTTGAACAGGTGTAGCGTTTTCGATAACATTCTCTTTTTTATTTACATTTTTGTTATTCATGTATGAATCCTCCAAATTTCATTTGATTTATTTATAGTATGTGGATGGATTTCCAGAAATATGTGAATGGATTCTTATAGATGTTATATAATTAAATAAACAATTAGGGTGAAATGTAAACAGTTAGGAGTGAACATTTATGGTGAAAGCAAGGGAAATAGCCTTCTAAAATAAAAAGAAAATTTTAGGAGGCTATTAAAATGAAGTTTCACGTAATTGATAGAGAAAATTGGAATAGAGAGCAGTATTTTGAACATTATTTAGAATTAAAATGTACGTTTAGTATGACAGTAAATGTTGATATTACGCTTTTGATAAAGAAAGTACATCAAAAGGGAATTAAATTTTATCCGACTTTTATTTATATTATTTCGAGAATAATAAATAAACATAAAGAATTTCGAACATGTTTTAATGAAGAAGGAGTTTTGGGCTATTGGGAGGAAATGATACCAAGTTATACAATCTTTCATAAAGATGATAAGTCTTTTTCAAGTATATGGACGGATTATTCAAGGGATTTCCACATTTTCTATAAAAATTATGAAGAAGATATGAGATGCTATGCTAATGTTCATGGTCTTTTCACGAAAGAAAATATTCCGCCTAATGCATTTCCGATTTCTAGCATACCTTGGACTAGTTTTACTGGATTTAATCTTAATATTAATAATGATGCTGATTTTCTATTACCAATTATAACTTGTGGGAAATATTTTAACGAAGAAAATAAGGTTATGCTACCAGTTTCATTGCAAGTTCATCACTCGGTTTGTGATGGGTATCATGCAAGTCGATTTATAGAAGATTTACAGGAGTTAAGTGATAGTTGCAACGAGTGGCTTAAGTAATTTTTAATTATGTACAATTGAAAATGAATAAAAGAAGAGAACATGTTTTTATTGCATGGTCTCTTTTTTATTCATTCATACTGAGTTACTGTGGAAAATATAGGTTGATTTGTAGTTTAATAGTAAAGAGAAGTGTTGTTTTTAATTATTTTAACTTTCAATTAAATTAAATTTAAAATGATTTAATAGGGGGTAGTAAAGTGAAGTTCGTAAGTATTGAAAAAGAAGAGATCCTAATTGAGAATATGGCAAAACTGTATTGTAAAGCATTTGAAAAAACAAATTTCAATGAGATGATTGAGCGAATGAAAAGACATGTAGAATATGCAGATTTTAAAGGTATAGTAGCAATAAATGATGAAAATGAAGTAGTTGGTTTTACTTATGGTTATCGCTCATTAGAAGGACAGTACTATAATCAATTAATGAGAGAAGCGTTAAATCTAGAGCAAGTAGAAGAGTGGTTACAAGATTGTTTTGAATTTGTAGAGTTAGCAGTTCATCCACAATATCAAAATGAAGGTCTTGGAACAAAATTACATAATAAATTACTAAAAGGAATTTCAAATAGAACGAGTGTTTTAACAACACAAATAAACAATGAAAAAGCGCGTTCGTTATATGAAAGATTAGAGTGGGTAAATATATTGGAGCCATTTCATCCAAGTACAAATGATGTTCCATATATAATAATGGGAAAAACTTTAAAAACAAAAGTGAATTGATAATTATTTCGTTCGCAAAGGTTATTAGCTTGTAACAATAAAGGGGAAAATAAAAATGACAATAATATCTATAGAAAAAGCGACTATTGTAGATGCTGAAAAATTAACAGAAATAATGACAAGAACATTTGATGAAGAAGCAAAACGATGGCTATGTGGTCAAGGTAATGTTATGGACTGTAACATCCAACCACCAGGTTATTCTTCAGTTGAAATGATGAAATATTCGATCGAAGAATTGGATTGTTACAAAGTGATAATGGATGGACAAATAATCGGAGGAATTATAGTTACGATCTCAGGTAATTCATATGGCCGAATTGATCGTATTTTTGTAGAGCCTGTTTATCAAGGAAAAGGAATTGGATCAAAAGTTATTAAATTAATAGAAGAGGGATATCCAAGCATAAGGATTTGGGATCTCGAAACATCTAGTAGACAACGTAATAATCATCATTTTTATAAAAAAATGGGCTATGAAATAATTTTTAAATCTGAAGATGAGTATTGTTATGTAAAAAGAAGTACTGTAGAGTCAGTTGAAGAGAACCTAATAAAGAATAAAGATATGAAAAATAGCCAATACGAAAACTGTAATTTGGTTAATACAGAATATTATCAAGTAAATTTAAAAAATAGTGCATTTGTTGGTAGTAATATAATGCATATGAATATGAGTAATTGTAATGTTAGTCAATCAAAGTTTAAAAATATAAATTTTAGAAGTTCTTCATATGCAGATTTAAATTTTTCCGGTAGTAAATTTGATTTTGTGACTTTAGGTGGAGTTCAATTTAAAGATACAAGTCTTGGAGAAGATAAACATCCTATTTTATTTAATAGATGTGATTTAGAAGGTAGTACGATTAGTAATAGTAATCTGAAAAATATTGAAATAGAAAATTGTGATATATCAGGTATGAAAATAAATGGTATTCCAATTGAAAATCTACTTGAGTTATATAATAAAATAAAAAGTTAACCTGCATTGAGTGCATATAAAGTTTGTAGATGAGTTGTTCATAAAACGAATATTATACCGAAATAATTGTGTAAAAATAACATAAAGAAATGCGGTAGAGAAGGGGTTTCATGAAGGGAGATAGAATGAATATGTATTGTTATGAATATGGAGGGAAGAAAATATGGCGATCCAAGTAAGAGCGGTAGAAATACAAGATGCTAGAGCGATTCATCGTATCTGCATACAAGATGACGTTTTACCTTATATGGTTTTCTTACCTAGCATGCGTGTAGATGCGATGGAAAATAGAATTCGAAACTTAGCATCAAATCAATTTGAATTTGTTGCAGAGTATGATGGAGAAGTTGTTGGATTTGTTGGGTTAAGCCAAAGTCCAGGACGTAGATCTCATTCGGGTGATTTGTTTATCGGGGTAGATAGTGAATATCATAATAAAGGCATTGGAAAAGCCCTTCTTACAAAAATGCTTGATTTGGCTGATAATTGGTTAATGTTAGAGAGAGTAGAACTAGGTGTTTTAGAAACGAATCCTAAAGCGAAAACTTTATATGAAAAATTTGGATTTGTAGTAGAGGGAGTAAAGATAGGGAATTTGAAGGCTCAAGGAAAGTTTATTAATGAAATTATGATGAGTCGTTTTAGACCTGATGGTTTAATTGTACATAATGAATAGTGAAAAAGCATGACAGTATAATGTCATGCTTTTTTATTCGAATTTACTTGTAATAAAAATAATGCTAAACCAATAAAAATAACTGTAATTCCTAGTCCTTGTTGTAAAGAAATAGTCTCATGTAATATAAAGTACGCTAGTATACAAGTCCCAATCGTTTCTCCTAAAATGCTCATAGAGATTACAGTAGCACTCATCCATTTTAATAACCAATTAAAAATTGTTTGCCCTAGAATTGTAGCAATAAGTGCTAAGCCAATAAAGCACAGCCAGGTTTGTGTAGAGTAGTGGATGAAAGATTCGTTTTGCATGTAAGCAAATCCACCAAGAAAACAGGCGCTACTCCCATAACTCATTACCGAATACGGTATAAGTGATAAACCTTTACGAACATGTTGGCTAATGAAAAAATAAGCTGTAATAATTCCTGCTGCAATAAATGCTAAAATATCTCCGTATAAGGCTTCTCCGCTAATTTGGAAATCTTGCCATCCAATGATGATACTTCCTGAAATGGCGATGAGGCAACCAATAACTGCTCCTTTCGTAAATCTCTCTTTAAATAGAAAATAACTACCAATCATTGAGAACAAAGGTTGTAATGTTACGATAACTGTAGAGCTTGCTACAGAAGTATATTGTAATGATTCAAACCATAGTACATAATGTGCAGCTAAAAATAGCCCAGATATGAATCCGAATGTCCATTGTTTTTTCGTTAAAGTTTTTAGCTCATTTCGACTATTTTTATTAAATAGTAATAACGGTAACAGAATCAGTGTGGCAAAGAATAATCGGTAAAAAGCGATGATTGTCGCAGGAGCATCTGCCAATTTTACAAAAATTGCTGAAGTTGATAAGGCGAATACACCAAAAAATAAGATGAAATATGAAAGAATAGGTGATTTCAAAGTTTGTCCCTCCAATAGAATGTTTATTATAATAAACTTAATACGAAATAATGTACAAAGGTAAGTATATAAGTCCCGGAGACGATAGAAAAGGATTATTTGCCTTTGTTTAGTATGTCAGCACAAAGACAATGAAACATGCATTATGATGGACGAAAGGAAGTTTTACTATGATACATGATAGGCTTGGACAAACAGTATTAAGTTATCGTAATAAAAATAATATGACCATTCGCGAATTTGCGGATTATGCAGGGATTAGTACTTCATTAATTAGTCAAATTGAACGAGGACATGCGAATCCCTCGTTAAGTGTATTGGAATTAATAGCGAAAGCATTAAATGTACCGCTATTTACACTGTTTATTAATGAGATTGATACAGATTCACTCATTTCTAAGAAGAAAGATAGAAAGAAAGTATATCGAGAAAATAGTGATCACATAGTATATGATGTATTAACACCTGATTTTATGAAAGCGCGTATTGAAATGTTAATGATGGACCTAAATAAACAAGCAAATACAACGGAAAATCACTATTCACATGAAGATAAAGAAGAAATTGCTGTTGTTATGAAAGGAGAAGTTTATGTGGAATTAGAAGGCAAAGAGTATTTCTTAGAAGAAGGGGATGTTGTACGTATCCCGCCAAATGTGAAACATCGTTTTTTGAATAAAAGTGATGAATCCAATCATATTTTATTTGTATTGACGCCATCATTAGGATGAGTATAAAGTGATTTTTATTACGGGGGATAGAAAGATGGAAAATAAAACTGTTTTAAAAGGTGGCCTATCAATTATTTCTCAATGTAAAAAAGAAACAAATGATATTTGGCATGCACATTTCGGAGCAGCTGCAATTGCTAGTTACTTTTTCATGAAAGATAACAATATGGAAGAAGAGATAATACGAAGTATGTTTTCTCAAACAAAAATGATGCTAAGCAAGCAAAACTTAGGTGAAATCATCGATAATAAAGAAGAAATTGATTTTCAAAGTGCTGAAAAAATGATTATAAAATCATTAGAACATACAATTGATGAACTTCATTGGGTCGGACATAATGTCATTTATGCTGCATTAAGTTTATTAGCTATGAAAGAGTTACAAAAATGGGGTGATATTCAAGCAATTGAAGGGATTACGAACCTTATATTATCGTTTCGAAAAACAATTCCAGGTAGATCGTGGATTGGTTTTACGACGAAGGAAGTAAAACAATTAAGTATAAAAGATGAGATAGAAAGTGAATTGAGAAATCCGAAACAACTATCAAAGTTTATTTTAAAGGAGCTATCGCAATTTAATATTATTTATAGAGCGGAATCGCATCATGATTTAATTGGTCATTTACTTACATTTTCTCATGCAATTAATATTATGTATGACTTAGGGCATATAGATATATTCCACCGAGCGATACGTCCACTATTAAAACTAGTATACGTGTTACGTGCTAGTCAAAATCTAACGTCAAATAGTGAAATAACTTTACACTCACCGATAGATTGTTTACCTTTAATCGAAACGAAACGTGCTCATATTTTACCAACAGAAAATCAGTTTTGGCTAAAAGACTACAGTACATTTGATTGGGATTTTGGACATGTCTTTAAATTCTCATATAGTTACTTTGATCATATTAAGAGGGCTCCAAAATATAAAGATATAACTTTAGAGAAATTCCGATTTGTTATGAATACGTAATGAAGCCTAATGGTCTGTATTAAGGTACAAAAATATAAATTTCTTTGTTGCTAGTATATTATTTTAAAATATGTAAGATTTTACATAAGTATTTTGCTTTTACTAATTATGTAAATAGGCTATACTAAAATACATACATTTTAGTATTGGAGAGAGAATTAAAACGACATGGAATTAGTGAAATTGGAAAGAGCAATTGAAATAAAGAAAGAAGAACTTTTATATTTAGTATCAGATTACGGAATTCAACATGAAAAAGTATTGGCTTTAAGCCAAGAAATAGACAAATTGATTAATTACTTTATGTTATTAAAATAGGAAGAACTATGACAGGATGTGAATATGTTATAGTTCTTTTTTATTTGGAATTTCAGATGTAAATTTTATATACTAATAATTGATAGAATATTCCGTTTTAAAGGAGGGGGATTTATGATATTACATAAGCACATTGCAGGCAAAGGGGAACCAATCGTGCTTTTGCATTCTGGTGGTATGACAGGTTTAGTAGAATATGAAAAACAGGCAGTATATTTTCGAGAACAAAATTATCAAGTCATTCGCCCTGATTTAAGAGGGCATGGAAAATCAGGAGGAACATTGGAGAATTATTTCCTACGTTCTGTAAAGGATTTACATGATACATTAGTACATTTACAAATTGATAGATGTCATATAGCTGGTGTTTCGCTAGGAGGATTAGTTGCTTTATTATTTGCAAAAAAATATCCAGATAAGGTGAGAACATTAACTTTTTCAGGTATCTTTCCACTTAAAAGAGAAAATTGGGAGGAGTCTCAGGAGTATGAAGCGAAGTGCCATCAGCAATTGATGGAAAATGAAGAAGTTGTAACTTATATGAATCAAATTCATGAAAAAAGTGATTGGAAAGCATTGCTTGAATCGTGGCAAGTTAAGGATTGGTATCCATTTGATGAAACTGGTGATGTAGCTAGCCTTCAAGTACCTACACTTTGTATTGCTGGGGGAGATTCAGAAGATGAAGTTACAGCTGCTAAAACATTCAAACAATTAAACGATAAAATTCATATTGCTGTTATTCCTTTTGCCGATCATTTAGTGCATAATGATCAACCGGAAATATATTCGAATATATTGTCTAATTTCTTACAGAATGCGCAAGCTGCTAGTCGAATATAAGGACTTTTGGGTATAATAATAAAGGAATTATTAATTGTATCGGTTAGGAGCGCAGCACATATGAAAACAGTTGTTGTTATCGGTGGAGGTATAACGGGACTTTCTACCATGTTTTATTTAGAAAAATTAAAAAAGGATTATAATATGGATTTAAATTTAATCCTTGTAGAAAAAGAAGAGTACTTAGGTGGTAAAATCCATAGTGTAGAAGAAAAGGATTTTATTATGGAATCAGGAGCAGATTCTATCGTTGCTCGTAATGAACATGTTATGCCGCTTATAAAAGATTTAAATTTAGAAGAGGAAATGGTCTATAACGAAACGGGTATTTCTTACATATATTCTGATAATACTTTACATCCAATTCCTTCAGACACTATATTTGGGATTCCGATGAGTGCCCGATCGTTGTTTAGCAGTACGCTAGTTTCAACGAAGGGAAAAATTGTAGCCTTAAAAGATTTTATAACGAAGAATAAGGAGTTTACGAAAGATACATCACTTGCTGTATTCTTAGAAAGCTTTTTAGGGAAAGAATTAGTGGATAGACAAATCGCTCCAGTACTTTCAGGTGTATATTCCGGGAAATTGAATGAGCTTACTATGGCATCGACATTACCGTATTTACTGGATTATAAAAATAAATATGGAAGTATTATTAAAGGTTTTGAAGAGAATAAGAAACAGTTTCAATCAGCAGGAAACAAAAAGTTTGTATCATTTAAAAATGGGCTATCTACGATTATTGATCGTTTAGAAGAAGTGCTTTCTGAGACGGTTATTAAGAAAGGTGCTGTAACAACAGCTGTAAGTAAACAAGGTGATCGCTATGAAATCTCCTTTGCAAATCATGAATCAATCCAAGCGGATTATGTTGTTTTAGCAGCTCCGCATGATATCGCACAAACTTTATTACAGTCTAATGAGTTAAATGAGCAGTTTCTTACATTTAAAAATTCATCTCTTATAAGCATTTACTTAGGATTTGACATACTAGATGAACAATTACCAGCGGACGGCACAGGATTTATCGTGACGGAAAACAGTGATTTGCATTGTGATGCTTGTACATGGACAAGTCGGAAGTGGAAACATACATCTGGAAAACAAAAGCTATTAGTGAGAATGTTTTATAAGAGTACTAATCCAGTATATGAAACGATTAAAAATTATAGTGAAGAAGAATTAGTACGAGTCGCTTTATATGATATTGAAAAGAGTCTCGGAATAAAAGGTGAACCAGAGGTAGTTGAAGTTACGAATTGGAAAGATTTAATGCCGAAATATCATTTAGAACATAATCAAGCATTTCAAACATTACAAGAAAAAATGACGGATCTATATCCTAATGTGTACTTAGCGGGTGCCTCATATTACGGTGTCGGAATTGGTGCGTGTATTGGAAATGGAAAGAACACTGCAAATGAAATAATTGCAACATTACATGAATCGTCAAACTAATATAGTACACAAAGATAAATAAAACGTCCCTCCTTTTGCTGGAGGGACGTTTTATTTATCTTACTTGAATTGAAATCTTTTTATTTATTGTATTATTCTCAGTAATTGTTAATGTTATATTCCCAGATTCTTTAAATGAATATGATGAGAGTTGATAAATCTCTTTTATACGGTGTTTCTCTTTTAATTTATTGGCAGGAATTAATGTTATGTTCGGTTTCCAAGTTTCCTGTTTACCTGAAGGGTAATTTACTATTATTTCTGGATTATTTAAGTGTATTGGTTCCCAAGAGGCAAGATGTAGTTCAACCTCTGTATCTTTTTTTAGTAATTCTTCTGAGAAATATCCAAGCTTTCCAATATTACCGAAAACAGTAAAGTTTTGATTTTGTAATGTGATTTCTAAATGTTTAGGTTGATATGTTGTTGCGTGATAGATTCCATAGGAAAGTGAAAGAGTGGCGGCGATTAACATGCTGATTGAAAATGTTTTAAAGCTATTGCCTTTAAAACTAGTCATCATAAATGAGTTTGGGGCGAACTTTTTTGCGAATAAAAATATGAGTAATATGAGTAAGAGGGATAAGCCGATGAATATATACATAGAAAATTTACACCTCCACAATAAAGTAATATACTAACTATATTTTACCATAAATGTATGGGATAGGGTGTTGTTTTAGAAGGGGAAAGTGAGCATGGAATTGAAATTATAAGATTACGAGCGGAGTGTTGGAAATGAAAATAATACAATTAATTTTAAAAATAGAGAATAAAGAGATGATCATAGTAATTTGATCATCTCTTTATTTTGTCTAATCATGCAAATGCAAGAAGGGTTACTCTTAGTTCTTATTGAATTAAGAGGATAAGCTTCTCTTGAAATATTTGATTAATGGAACATTGAGGACTTTCCTAATTATAAATATTTTTTCTGCTATAATGAATGAATAGAGAGAAAGGAGCGATCCTATGGTATTTCCTATATTGGAAACAGAACGTTTGCGTTTAGTTGAAATAGAACAATCTTATTGTCAAAAAATATATGAAATTTTTTCATTGGATGAGGTAACATGTTATTATGGTATGAATTCTTTTACGGAGTTTGGACAAGCTTCACGTATGATTGAATCTTTTTCGAAAAATTACTTCGAGAAAAAGGCAATACGATGGGGGATTGTGTTAAAAGAAACAAATACTTTAATAGGTACAATTGGATTAAATAATTTACAACTATGGAGTAAACGATCTGAAATTGGATATGACTTACACCCTCGATATTGGGGGAATGGTTATGCGTCAGAAGCGGCCGTGGAAATTATTCAATATGGATTTCAAGATTTAGGCTTATTTAGAATTGGAGCTATTACATACCCTGAAAATGTTACTTCTTGTAAAATGTTATCTAAAATTGGTTTTCAAAAGGAAGGCCTATTACGTGGATATATTCATCAAGGAAATAAGCAACATGATGCATTATTGTATTCTATAGTTCGAACGGATGTAGAGGATATAAATTTATAATAAAAAACCCCTCCTGTAAAAGAGGGGTTAAATAAAAATTAACCTAACTTAGGTAATAAACGTTCTCCGCTTTTCATGCTACTTTTACATAAAGGGCATTTAGGCTCTTCTTCAAATGAAAAATTCTTTCTCATCCATCCTAAACAATCCTCTGCTTCACATTCCCAGACAGGGGTTTGTTCTGGTGGTACTTCTGCTACATCGTTCTTTCGATTGCGATACATGTAACCACTCCTTTTATGTAAAAATTTTTAGTTATATATTAAAAAGGTTGTTAACCGAGCTGGTAACAACCTTTTTATTGTTTGAATTATAGCTTTACAACGTTTTTAGCTTGAGGTCCACGGTTACCGTCTTCAACTTCGAAGCTAACTTCTTGACCTTCGTCAAGAGATTTGAAGCCGTCGCCAGTGATAGCTGAGAAGTGAACGAATACGTCGTTACCGTCTGCAACTTCGATGAAACCGAAACCTTTTTCGCTGTTAAACCATTTTACTTTACCTGTTAATGTCATGGTAATGCCTCCTAAAATTTAAAAAGATTACAATATGATCGGCCTTATTTGAATGAAAAATAAAAGTTCACATATTATCAAACACCCATAAGGAGTACAAAATGTTCCTGATTGATACTTGATAATATGTAAAGAAAATATAGTGTTAAATTGACCTTAATTACTATCTTACAACAAATGGTGGGAAATAGCAAGTGCTGGTAATACCAGTGAGCGATAGGATGGTAAAAGGCACAAAGACATCTCTTTTATTTATATATTATTCCTAATTTTGGTTTATGCTAAACTGAGAACATTTTTATTGAAAATTTGTATTAGGGAAACGATATATAGTATAAGAATAGTGTTGATGTATTTGTTTAAGGAGGCGAGAATATTGCAGTCTACTCAATTTAAAATAATTGAAGCAACCAAAGAAGGAAGAAGAAAAGTTCATCCAGTATTCGCTGTTATACTTGCAATTGTATTTTTGACTTTAGGTGAATTGTTCATGATATTTATGCTGTTTTTACCGAAAGCAGAAACGATTATTATGAAAGCGATTTATAGTAACATTGAGATGATATTAACGTTTGGTGGGGCTGTGTTTTTTGTTTTTCTATGGATTAGATTTGTAGAGAAAAGATCATTTTCATCTATTGGTTTTTGGAGAAATCAATGGATAAGAAAATATTTGAGAGGTGCATTAATTGGGTTTATTTTCATTTCGATACCAGTAATGCTACTTTTATTAACAGGAAATGTACAATTAGAAATGCAACGAATTACACCTACCGCTATACTTGGAATTGTAGGATCTTTAATTGCTTTTTTAATACAAGGTGCAACAGAAGAAATTGTTGTTCGGGGCTGGTTATTTCCAGTTCTTGCTGTTAGAAGCCGTATATGGATCGGGATTGTTGTAACTTCTTTTTTATTTGGTTTTCTTCATTTACTAAATCCAGGTATTACAATTCTTTCAATATCGAATATAATATTAGTTGGTGTATTTGCAGCTTTTTACGTTTTAAAAGACAGTAGTCTTTGGGGGATATGTGCGTGGCATTCCATTTGGAATTGGGCGCAATATAACGTATTCGGTTTTGCGGTTAGTGGAATGGAAATGTATTCTACACCACTTTTTAGACCTGTAGCAAACGGATCGGAGCTTTTTCATGGAGGCTCATTCGGAATTGAGGGGAGTATCATTACAATAATAATGCTCTCTATCGCTTCAATTGTTTTATGGAAACAGTTATGGGGGAGAAAAGCGAAACAACGAGATTTTAGTTAATGAAAGAGGGAGAAACTATGGGGATTATAGCGTTTGAGGGAGCAAGTGCTGTTGGTAAGAGCACAACGTGTCGTGAGTTAGAAAAGAATTATGGTGCTTATATTATACCTGAAGTGAATTTTTTATTTGAAAGACCAAAAAATGAACATAGAACATGGTATTTTGAAAAACAAGTAGAGCGCTGGAAGATAGCTATGCAGAAGTCGAAGGAATATGAATTAGTAATACTTGATGGCGATATTTATCAGCCACTAAGTTATAATTGGTGTTTCCATTTTGAAATATTCGATCAGCCATTATCTTTAATAGAAAACTTTTATAAAGAAAAGCTGATACATAAGGAAGTTGGTTTTCCTGATCAATATTTTTATTTATATACGAATGATGAAGAACTTAGAAAACGAAAAGAATCTGATGAGACAAAAAGAAGAAGAAATTTTGAAAAGCATTTACATATATCAAAATCGTTTCAACGTTTTTATGAAAATTTAAATACCGTTACAGACGGGTACTGCAAAATAATTGAAGCGAAAAGTGTAAAAACGAATGAACTAGAAATTGTAAATAACTTAAACAGTTTAAATGTGTGTGAAGAGAGTCGTTTTGATGTTTCGAGGTTAGATGCGATTACGAAGTGGTTAAAAGAAAATCGCGCATAAAAACAACGAGTGCCTTATAAGGCACTCGTTGTTTTTATGCATTATATATTGATTTTAAAATTTGTAAGTTTGCTTTTTCATTTTTCTTAATAGCGTTTGTATATTTAGCTAGAAAGAGCTGAGAAGGATAAACGGGTAGTTCACCACAAATATCGACACCATAGACATCTTTATTCCTAATGAGAGAATGAATATATTTTAATAGTGTAGAGAGTTTCATATGTCCTTGATCCCAATTTGTAATAGTTACTTTTGAATCTAAAACATCTTTATCAATGCTTACATATATAGTATCTGTATGAATATGCGAAAGTATTGTATGTGCAGATACTTCATTAGATGTATCTATTGGGAATACTTCTACGCATGAATAATCATTAGAATGAATTGTTAAAGAAGAAGGTCCAATAATAATTACTTTCTTTAATTTTGGGTTGTTTTGAAGAGCGAATGATACCCATGACCCGCAAGAAATAAGAGTATGCTCATTTTCTTCCTTTAAGTTCATGTCAGTGTGATGATCAAATAAAATAAGGCTAAATGGTTCATTAATTTCTTTTAGAAGTAAATAAGATACATAATGATAATTTCCAGAACCAATAAAAGTGACTCCTTTTTGCTTTCTACGATATAACTCCCGTTTTATACGCATTAAAGAAGGAATCTCGCAATACAGATTTGAGTGCTCTAAATGACTGAAATCAATATCTTCATGTGAATAAGAATGAAGTTTATTTTGTAATAAATACGTATCGTCAAAGTTTAAAAAAGTTAAACCGTTATACAATAAACTCATATTTATTCATCTCCTTTATATGTAGGCTAGCATATATTTTTATAAATTTAAACTGAACTGCTTAGAAGTGGATTTGTATTTGAAAAAAACGGATAATTTTGACAGAATAATCTTTCAATTTTTAAAGAAAAGAAATACAATATAAGGAAATATATATGTGGTTCAGGAAATAGGAATGTAATAAATGAAACTTGAAATGAATTTGAGACTAAAAGTAGGTTGAGATGAACTAACCGCAGATGCTAAGTTGATTCAACAAATAATCAATATTTCAAGTTATTATTTGTGAAAGGAGAATAAAGGTAAGTATGAAAAAGATTATTATTTCGGATCTTGATGGGACTTTATTAAGAAGTGATAAAACAATTTCAGAGAAATCTATTAATATTTTAAGAGAATGTAAAAATAATGGAGACGAATTGATCTTTGCTACAGCAAGGCCGCCAAGAGCTATAAAACAATATATTCCCAGCGTGTTAAAGAGTGAGATTATTATTTGTTATAACGGGGCTCTAGTTCTTAAAGGTAATGATATTTTATATGAAATGAAGATTTCTAAAAATGACATTTTAGAAATCATAAAAATAGCAAAAAAGTGTAATCTTCATCAAATTTGTCTTGAAATAGGTGATAAGTTGTATTCAAATTTTGATGTTACTGATTATTTTGGCAATGTACCATGTGAAATTATGAATGTAAGAGATTTAGACTTTGAAGAAGCTTCAAAAGTAATTATTTGTACTAAGGGTTCAATAAACGAGGAATTCATTAAAGAATTGCCTGATGAATGCAAGGCAGTCATTACAGATGACGGAACTTTGTGTCAAATTATGCATGCAGAAGTTTCAAAATGGAATAGTATTCAATATGTTCTACGGCACTTAAATCGAGACGTATGTGAAGTAATTGCCTTTGGAGATGACTACAATGATATGGAAATGATAGAGAAGTGTGGAATTGGTGTAGCAATGAGCAATGCTGTTGAGGAATTAAAGTCAGTCGCTAAATATATTGCTAAAAGTAACGATGAGGATGGAGTTGCTATATTTCTAGAGAGTAAAAGTTATGTTTATGCTAAGTAGTATAAAAAAATAAATTGCAGTAAGCTGCCCAAAAGGAGATGCTACATCAGTTTTTTTATAAATAGATATTATGAATGGGATATGTGGGAGGAAACAAGCAAGATGAAAACATTATTTAAAATAATAGGTATTTTAGCTGGTATGGCTGTAATCGGCGTAGGTGTAACGTATGGTATGCTGTATTATTTGAATAATAGTAAACCAGCTGCGAAAAAGGCAACACCAGCTGCTCCGGCAGCAGAAGTGTTAGCTGATAGTAATGTAAAAGCTGAAGATGCAAAGCTTTTAGAAAATGGCAATCATTCATTACCAAATAGCGGATTTAATAAAAACTTTAAATGGACAGATGAAAACATACGGACAGCATTACATGAAATGGCACATCAAAAAACGAAAGCTGATCAAAAGTGGGGCTATATTTTTATCACACAAGAACGTATTGAAAGTTTACTTGATATTGTAAAGAGCAATGATCTTGTACAAGGAAATACATATGCAGATATTTTAGAGAGATGGAAACAAGGAAAATATGAAAAGATTGATGCGGATCACAATAAGATTTGGAAATTACAAAGTGGGAATTTAGGTGAAGGAAAAGGAGTAATGTCAGAAGCGGAACAAAAAGAGTTAATTAATCAAGTGTTTATGCAAAAAGGTACATATTCAGGTAGTAAGTTAATTGCAGGCGGGGGACAGTCTAATAAATAAGAGATATGTTGATTTTGAAACACCTTTGTTGTCATAATTACAAAGGTGTTTTTTGTTGACACAAGAAATAAATGGGAATATGATTCATATGTGAAATAAATTAGAGGGGCTTAAATATACATATGAATAACAGAGAGCTTTACGGTAATATTCGTGATGTTTATCATTTACTCCAAAAAAATCTAGATACGGCAATTGAACAGTATGATATAAGTTACGTACAATTTGGAGTAATTCAAGTACTCGCAAAATCTGGGAAAGTATCCATGTCAAAGTTAATTGAAAACATGGGATGTGTTCCAAGTAATATGACGACAATGATTCAACGGATGAAGCGTGATGGTTACGTAATGACAGAGAAGAACCCGAATGACCAACGTGAAACGCTCGTTTATTTAACTACAAAAGGTGAAGAGACGAAAAAGCAAGTTGATGTACAATATAGTGATTTTTTAATAGAGAATTGTGGTTGTTTTACGAAAGAAGAAGAAGGGCTTTTAGAGGCTTTATTATTAAAGTGGAAGAAGCATTTGAATTAAATATAGTAAAAATGTAACACTCTGTTACATTTTTATTTATATAAATACTTCATATATGAAATAAAACCAAGTGTAATAAAAAAAGGGGATAATAATAAAATATTTCATATATGAAATAAAGGGGAATTATATATGGAGTTAAAGTCAATGATACGTATTTTGGCAATTGTAGCTTTTTTTGTTGGATTAGATTCATTATTAGTGGCACCTTTATTACCAGTAATTACAGAAACAATCAATATCCCTGATGGGAGTGGAGGGTTATTAATTACAATTTATGCACTTTGTTATGGAATAACTGCACCCTTATTCGGAATGATGTCTAATAGTGTTGGAAGGAAACGTATGATTATTATAGGGTTTGTTATTTTCTCTATTTCTACATTTTGTACGGGATTAGCGAAGAATTTTGAAATTCTTTTATTATTTCGTGGTTTAACAGGTTTATCAGGTGCGATGATAATGCCAAGTATTTTTGCATTAGTAGGAGATAAAGTTACATATGAGTCAAGAGGGAAAGCGATGGGGACGATTATGGGAGCAATGGTAGGTTCGACAGTCATTGGAGTACCTATAGGCGCATTTTTATCTGAAGTAGGAAATTGGCAATGGACATTTTATAGTATAGGACTATTAACTTTATTCCTTACATTACTAGTTAATCACATATTAGAAAATGAAAAACAGAGAAATGAGGTGCATATTTCTATAGCGAAAACATTAGGTGCACCATTGAAAATGGTTTTAGTAAATGGATCAGTATTATTTGCATTATTAGCGACGTTTCTATGGACAATTGGATTACACGGTATGTTTTCATACATAGGTGTTTATTATGGGAATAATTTTGGACTTTCCGTTGGTGAAATAGGTATGGTAATCTTTCTGGCGGGAATGGGTAGTGTAGTCGGAAATATTCTGGGTGGAAAGTTAGCTGATAAAATAGGACAGAGAAATGTAATATCTATTGCCAGTATTGTAGCCGCAATTAGTGTAATGATATTCTCGTTTTCCATAGAAAATCTAGTAATTGCAATTACTGTGCATATAATATGGAGTTTATTTATTGGATTTGGCCAAGCCTCATTAACGGCATTAATTTCAGAATTAAAACCAGCTGTTAGAGGGACTGTGATGGCATTAAATAGTTCTGCCATGTATATTGGGATGACTATTGCTTCTGGTGTTGCGTCACTTGCTGTAAGTAATGGCTTTCCGTTTTCTTCTTTAGGAATAATGTGTGCAATTGCTAGTTTACTTGTCCTTCCAATCATATTTGTTCTAGTTAAAGAAAAAGCATCATCTAATAAAAAGAAGATGACTATATAAGTAGTATGAAAGAAAACGTGGGTTGATATTCTTTAAAGGATTTCAACTCATGTTTTCTTTCATATTATTTTATACTTTCATCACTTCTAATAGTGAAAGAAACGATTGTAAAACGGGTGAAATCCATCTAGATTTATGATAGATTACATGACTTTGAATAACTGTTGGAATTTCGATAGGCTGAAAACAGAGTTGCTCTTTTTGACAACTTTCTTGTACGACGATGTAAGGAAGAATTGAAATTCCTAATTCACACATAACGGACTGTTTAATGACTTCAACATTGGAAGTTTCAAATGTTTTAGCTGGAATATGCCCGCTTTGACGTAAAAAACGATCTACCATCGGTCTATAACCACAGCTTTGTTCAGTAAAAATAAACTGAGTATCCTTTAATAAACAAAATGGGTTAGAGTGTGTACAGTAATGGGGAGGTAAAATCCACCCAAATGTTTCATTACTAAAAGTACACGTAATAAAATCATTATGTTCTATACTTTCTCCAATTATGAAGACAATATCTGTTTCTCCTTCACGTAATTTTTGTAATGCTTGTTCATTTGTGTTTGTTTCAAGTACGATATTTACTTTCGGATTTTTCTGTTTGTAAGTACGTAATAATTGTGGTAAACGGTACACTGCTAATGATTCGTTTGATGTAATACTCAATGTACCTTCTAATTGATCAGTATTTTGAGGGATTTCTTGCGCTTTCTCATAAATAGCAAGTAATTCTAAAGCATAAGGATGAAATTGATGACCTGCTTTTGTAAGAAGTACTTTTTTTCCTAACCGATCAAAAAGGGGAATATGTAAATCGTTCTCTAATGCTTTCATATGCGCTGTAACTGTAGATTGCGCATAATCTAATGCATGAGCAGCTTTAGAAAAACCACCATACTTAACAATCGCGCAAAATGTTTTAACGTGTCTCATTTCCATAAGCAATCCCTCTTTTATTATCATGATTTGTGAATGATTATATCATGTATTTCAATTTTCCAAATGCTTAAATTCCTTATAAAATGAAATTATAGAAATATTTATTCATTTAATATTGGGGGAGAAAAGATGAGAAAAAAGGGCTATCATGTAGCTGTAGTTGGGGCTACAGGAGCGGTAGGTCAAAAAATTATTGAACTGTTAGAAAGAGAAACAAAGTTTAATATAGTTGAAATTACGTTGCTTTCGTCAAAACGATCGGCTGGTAAGAAAGTACAATTTAAAGGGCGAGAGATCATTATACAAGAAGCAAAGATAAATAGCTTTGAAGGTGTGGACGTTGCCTTTTTTAGTGCTGGGGGAGCAGTATCTAAACAATTTGTTAATCACGCAGTCTCTAGTGGCGCCATCGTAATTGATAACACGAGTGAATACCGAATGGCAAGTGATGTACCGCTTGTGGTTCCGGAAGTAAATGCGCACACTTTAAAAGAACATCAAGGTATAATAGCAGTTCCGAATTGTTCAGCATTACAGATGGTAACAGCTCTTCAGCCAATACGAAAAGCATTTGGTTTAGAACGAATTATCGTTTCCACTTATCAAGCTGTTTCAGGATCAGGAATTCACGCGATTCATGAATTAAAAAAACAGGCTAAGTCAATGCTTGCAGGTGAAGAAGTGGAGAGTACTATATTACCAGCGAAAAAAGATAAGAAATATTATCCAATTGCATTCAATGTATTGCCTCAAGTAGATATATTCACGGATAATGATTTTACCTTTGAAGAAGTAAAGATGATTCAAGAAACGAAGAAAATTTTAGAAGACCCAAACCTGAAAATGGCAGCTACTTGTGTGCGTGTTCCAGTTGTATCAGGTCATTCAGAATCGGTTTATATAGAGCTTGAAAAAGAAGCAACTGTTGCAGAAATTAAAGAAGTACTGCTTGATGCACCAGGTGTTATTTTGCAAGATAACCCTAGTAAACAGCTGTATCCAATGCCATTATATGCAGAAGGGAAAATAGATACTTTTGTCGGTAGAATTAGAAAAGATCCTGATATACCAAACGGATTCCATCTTTGGATCGTTTCCGATAATTTATTGAAGGGTGCAGCGTGGAACTCAGTTCAAATTGCAGAGACGATGGTGGAAGAGGGAATCATTTAGTATGAGGAAAAACTAGGAAACTGTTAATGATTACTGTTTCCTAGTTTTTATTTTATAACTGTGCGCTTTATTTCAGCCGTTTATGATTTGAAAGACAGTAAAAAACATCAAGAATGAATAAAGTTTAATTGGTATGATATGGATAAATTCAATAAGGGGGAATTAGATGTATCAAGTAAAGGGGTATTTTTCATCGCTCAAAGGAAGTCATTATGAAATCGGTAAGCAACAAGGGGAGTTTGTAAAGCAAAATCCTTATCTCATTCCACAATTTATACAGAAAGAAAAATTAATATCGTATCACCATTGGACTGAATCCAGAAATATATTACATAAATATTGTCCAGGAATTAATGAAGTGATTGAAGGGTTTTGTGAAGTGTTAAAAATTCCATCTGAAAATATGATGTATTATTATCAAACGCTATTAAAAGTAGGTTGTAGCCATTGTGCCGTTTTACCTAAAAAGATAGATTTAAAGCATACTTATGTATTAAGAAACTATGATTTGTCACCAGTAATAGATGATATGCGATTTTGTTCGACTCATGTTGAAGGTACATATGCACATAGTGGCTTTTCTACTCAATATTTTGGCCGAACGGAAGGAGTTAATGAGCATGGATTATCTGTTACATTTTCAGCATGTGGCCAACCGGTAGGAAATATTGCGGGTTTAAGAAAGCCAGCGGTAAGTGGTTTACAATGTTTTGCGGTCATTCGAGTGTTATTGGAGAAATGCAAAAATGTGCAGGAGGCGAAATTACTAATAGATGAAATGCCAATAGCAAGTAATATTAATCTAATTGTAGCGGATCCATTAGACGCAGCGCGTATTGAAATATTTGACGGGTATAAATCAATAACTTCAATTGATGAGGAAAGCCAAGACTTTATCGTCTCAACAAACCATGCAATTAGTTTACCTATTCAAAAACTGAGTAATAGAAGATTAGAACAATCTACAAACAGATATCACACATTGAATGAATATTTAAATCGAAATGAACTAGTGAGTCTGGAGTCTTTAAAAGGATTAGTAGAAAAAGAGTATCCTACTGGGCTGACAGTACATAATTATGAAGAGTGGTTTGGAACATTACATTCTGTATTATCCGATTTACATGATCGCACAATGAATATTTGTTTCGGATCACCACTATTAAATGACTGGTACTCGTTGGAGGTTGGAGGGAGTCTTCCTTTTTCTGAGGTGAATGTAAACTTTGAAAATAAAACTTATACTGATTTTTGGAGAGAAGAGAAAATAAATTGATTCCAAAGGGATAAATGGGATAAGATGGTAGTACTGAAGGGGTTATTTGTACTGGAGGGATTACCGATGCTAAAAGTTTTGTTAACGATTGTTCTTATCATTTTTCTAGCCGTTTCCATGTATATTGCGTATCAAAAAAGAAAAAAAGCGGATATAAAAGGATTAAAAAGTGCATTAACTTCAATTTGTTTCTTTGTACTTGCAATCTTTAATTTGTTTACATATTGGTTTCACTTAGGCGGTATTTTTACAGTGTTATTTTCAATCGTATTATTGTTAGTCGGGGCTTATTTTACAAAATATATTCCAATTTCCAAAAAGGTACACTGAAATTTATAGGTAATAATTTATTTCATTATGAAAAGAGATTATTCTACTAAGTCGTTATGAAACGACTTCATAGGATAATCTCTTTTGTTCGTTTAGCTTTGTAAAGAATGTACTGTTCTTTTTAGTTGTTCAATAAATTCTCGAGTTGCAGCGCACATATATTTATCTTTTCTATAAATAAGCCCTATTTCTATTGTTGGGGTAGGATTTTCTATTTTAATAGCTTGAATGTTTTTATTTTGTAAAAAGTCTATATAAATAATTGGATTGAACAATGATTTTTTAGGTTTTATAATCATCTTTATAAAACAGAGATAGTTATGAAAATAAATCGAGAGAGTAAATTCATGTAACACCTTTAAAGGAGAAAATAGAATGACAAATAAATATCAAATATTATCTTTAAATATAGGATTACAAAAAGAGGTTACGTACGGCGGAAAGGTAATTCATACAGGTATTAATAAAAAAGAAGTAAAGGAACCAGTATTTTTTATCCTTTATAAAATTTAATGGAGATGGACAAGCGGACTTAGTGCATCATGGAGGAGTAGATAAAGCAGTTTGTATTTATACTGGTGATCACTATCCATACTGGGAAAAAGAGTTGAATCAAGAACTTATATATGGAGCATTCGGAGAAAATATAACAATAAGCGGTATGTGTGAAGAGGATGTTTGTATTGGTGATACATTTCAAATGGGAGAAGCAATTGTACAAGTAACACAGCCAAGACAACCTTGTTTTAAATTAGCTAAGAAATACAATATTCTAAAGTTACCACTATATTTTCAAGAAACAGGATATACAGGGTTTTATCCCGCTTTAATGGGCAGTAAGACCCCCACCTCAAAATTCAGCGAAAGCAAAGAAGTTAGGTGGGGGATCAACTGCCCATAAAAGTCCGATTGGTTCAACTAATAATCAGTGGGGGATGAAGAAAACCCCCACTGATTAAAGTTTCACTTTATTTTCGCGTTTTAAAAGAAGGTTGGGTATCACCTGTTGATAATTTAAAGCTACTAAAGTCTAATCCACATGGTGTTACAGTAGCATTTGCTAATCGTATCATGCATAAAGAAAAACAAAATATGGAAGGACTAAAAAGGATTTTAGAAGTAAATGAGCTTTCTAATAGTTGGAGAAATACATTTGAAAAGAGAATGAGAGGAGAAGAAATTAATACGAAGGAAAGGCTAGAAGGAAAAAATAATAAAAAATATTATTTATAAATGATGCATTTCTATTAGTGAAAACGAATTAGAAAGCACTATTTTTATATAATTAACTAATTAATATTCAAAAATCTTAATATTGTTTTATTCGACTTATTTTCGAATAGTCAAAACATAAAATTAATTAGACTCTTTTTTTATATTTTATGATAGTATATTGATTGGTAAGACCTATTACTTTAAGAGTAGGTTCTACAACTACATCTAATTTGATGGAATTAACGTATGGAGGGACAACATGGGGAATGTTGAAAATTTTGAAAAACTTCTTTTAGAAGAACCGAAAAGAGAGCAGTTATTTCCTTTATTTGAAGAAGTGTTTGGGATTACAATTCAAACATTGAATGATTTTTCAGAGAGAGGTTATTGGGATGATACATATAAAGCTTTATCATTTTTACATGATGATAAAGCGATTGCAAATGTTGCGGCATTTTCGCTACCACTGCTATTAAATGGTGAAAGAATAAATGCAGCGGGAATTCAATCGGTAATGACACACCCTAATTTTCGTAGAAAAGGATTTATGACACAATTAATGAATAAAATGATAGAAGAAATCGATAAGAAATGTGAATGTACATTATTGTTTACGGAAAAACCCGAACTATATGCTTCATTTGGGTTTAAAGTTGTGCAGGAGTATTTGATGACTATTCCATATAATAAAAAGAATAATAATGATTCCTTACTTAGAAAGTTAGATTATTATATGGAAGAGGATAGAAAGTTAATACTTGAAACTATTGACAGTAGCCAAAGACTTTCAAATAATTTTTCAACATTAAACTTCCATCCTTCGTTTTATTTGAATATGTATGACTCGAAATGGAATGAGAAATTGTACTATTCAGAGAAACTAGATGCTCTAATAGTGTATGAAGTAGAGAATGGAAAGTTGAAATTATATGGAGTGTTTGCACCAGTACTTCCAGTTTTAGATGAAATATGCGGGGAAATCACTGAAAGATTTACAGAGATCGAATTTTACTTCTCTCCAGATCAATTAGGTATTGAGGATGTACAGTTTACAGAATTACAGTCTAGTAAGTATTTAATGGTTCGAAGTAAGAAAGAGCTAGATTTTAAAGGATATAAATTCCCAGTATTAACGGAGTTTTAAATGTGTATATAGATATTTTTAGATGGGGATATAAGTATAAATACTCTTAAAATAGGTTTATACATGTAAAATTCACCTGAAAAAATGAATTTGAGATTAAATTTTGTAGTGTAATATATATAGATAAAAAACCGTACTCTTTCTATTGAAGAATACGGTTTTTCTAATTGTGTAATATAAAGCACATTTATTGACCCGAAAGTGATAAATGCTTATCATTTAATAATGTTAAATATTAATTTACATAATATAATAAAAGTAAGAAAGAAATTACAAACTATATTGCTTAAATAAGGAGGGCTATGAGTTATTCAGTGGTAATTTCATGAGAAAAGGAGATTATGTATGAAATCATTTCGCAAATTATTACAGTATTTAAAACCATACATGTTCTTCGCTATTATTGGACCACTATTTATGGTACTTGAGGTTGCGATGGACTTAATTCAACCGACTATTATGCAACATATTATTGATGTTGGGATTGCAAATCGGGATATGAATTATGTAATAAAAATGGGGCTTCTTATGATAGGGGCAGCAGCACTCGGTTTAGTTGGAGGACTTGGGTGTATGATGTATTCTACAAAAGCAGCTGTGAATTTCGCTACAGACATACGAAAAGATGTGTTTGCGAAAGTAGAAACATTTTCTAGTGAAAATCGCGATTCGTTTGGAACTGGAAAGTTATTAACGATTGTGACAAATGATATTACTTCTATTCAATCGGCGATGACGATGACCTTACGTGTTCTTGTTCGTGGTCCTTTGTTATTTATCGGAAGTATAATAATTGTTTTTGTAACAGCACGCGAGTTATTTCCTATATTACTAGTAGTCGTTCCAATTTTATTACTTGCAATTATATTCATTGCAAGTAAAGCAAGTGGGACGTTCAAAAAAGTACAAGAAGCATTAGATAAAGTGAATACAAAGTTACAAGAAAATTTATCTGGTGTACGTGTTATTAAAGCGTATGTAAGACAAAAATATGAAATCACTCAGTTTGGAAAAGTGAATACAAATTTAACGAAGATAAATATTCGAGCGGTGCAGCTTATTTCCATAATGATGCCAATTATTATGTTAGTTGTAAGCGGCGGTATTGTTGCAACATTATGGATTGGTGGAGAAAAAGTATTTAATGGAACTCTTCAAGTAGGAGCTATATTAGCGTTTATAAACTATTTGAATATTATTTTAATGTCACTTATGTCTATAAGTATGGTATTCATGCAAATCGCTCGAGCATTTCCATCTGCGGATCGTGTACAGCAAGTTTTAAATACTGAGGTTGATATTATGAGCGAAACAAATGCTCTTGTACCTAAACAAGTCGAGGGACATATTGAATTTAAAAATGTTAGCTTTAGTTACACGAAGAATAACGAATATGTATTAAAAGATATTTCCTTTAACATATGTAAAGGTGAAAAAATAGGGATTATCGGTTCTACAGGAAGCGGTAAATCTACTTTAGCAAAACTGTTACCGCGTTTATACGATGTTGATCAAGGTGAAATATGCATTGATGAAATAAATGTTAGGGCGTACGATTTACAAAAACTTCGTGCTTCAATCGGTTTTGTACCTCAAAGGGCATTGTTGTTTTCAGGAAGTATAGAAGAGAACTTACGTTATGGTAAAGAAGATGCAACGAAGGACGAACTGGAAGTAGCGGCTTCATCAGCTTGTGCGACTGAGTTTATTAACAAGTTGGAAGATTCTTATCAATATTACTTAACACAAGGTGCGACGAATTTATCGGGTGGACAAAAACAACGTGTATCAATTGCAAGAGCGCTTGTAAGAAAGCCATCTATTCTTGTATTAGATGATTCGACATCAGCAGTTGATGCGAAATCAGAATCTAACATTCAATCGGCATTAAGAACAGAATATAAAGGAACAACAACATTATTAATTGCCTCTAAAATCTCATCAATAATAGATGCTGATAAAATTCTTGTTTTAGATAACGGTGAATTAGTTGGTGATGGTACACATGAAGAACTGTTAGAACAATGTGAGGTATATCAAGAAATCTATCTTTCCCAAGGTGGCAATTTATATAAAGAAGGTGGGAAAGAACATGCGTAATTTTCAAGGGCAATTTGCTAATAAAGGTGGACGTAATACGCCTAAGATGGCGAAAGCTAAAAATTCTAAAGGAACTGTAATGAGAGTATGGAACTATATGGGCTATCAAAAGGCTGCTCTTACATTCGTTATATTTTTAGTATTTGTTACGACGTTACTTGGGTTATTAGGTCCATATTTAATGGGAGTAATTATAGATCAATATATTGTTCCGAAAGATTTAAATGGAACGGCAAGAATGTGTTTGTTACTTATCGCGATTTACGGTGTAACTGTATTGTTAACATGGTTACAAACATTTGTCATGGTTAACGTTGCATTAAAAACAATACAAAAAATACGCCAAGATATCTTTGAGAAAATCCAAACGCTTTCTTTACGGTTCTTTGATGTACGTTCCCAAGGGGATTTAATGAGCCGTGTGACAAATGATATAGATAATTTGAATCAAGCGTTGACGCAAAGTGTTGTACAAATTATTTCATCAGCGTTAACCTTTATAGGTGTGACGATTGCGATGTTCGCATTAGATTGGATTTTAGCCATTGTTACTTTAATTACAGTACCTATTATGTTTTTCGTTACCAAAAAACTAGTTGCTTATAGTGGTAAAAACTTTGCAAAGCGTCAAAAAGATTTAGGAGAATTAAATGGATTTATTGAGGAAGCTATAACAGGTGCGGATGTTACAACGTTATACGGAAAAGAAAAGGAAACCGTACAAAATTTCAATAAAATTAATGAACAACTAAGAATTTCAGCAACGAAGGCGGATACATTTTCAGCTTTTATTTTTCCGAGTATGAACTTTATTAACAACTTAGGTATGGGACTTGTAATTGGGACTGGATCAGTAATGGTTTTAAATGGAATGACAACAGTTGGTGTTATTGCGGCTTTTATTAATTATTCTCGTCAATTCTCAAGACCACTCAGTCAATTCGCAACTTTAATGAATACGATTCAAGCGGCCGTTGCTGGTGGAGAACGTGTCTTTGAAATTATGGATGAAGTACCGGAAATTCAAAATAAAAAAGATGCATTTACTGTACAAAATTTACAAGGGCGCGTTGCACTTGAGAATGTTTCATTTGGCTATGAGGAAAATAAAACGATTTTAAAAGAAGTGAGTATTAAGGCGCAGCCAGGGGAGACAATTGCTTTAGTTGGTCCAACTGGATCGGGCAAAACAACAATCATTAATTTGCTAACTCGCTTTTATGATATACAGCAAGGACAAATTCATATTGACGGAAAAAATATAAAAGATTATGATATGAATTCGTTACGAAGTAAAATAGGAGTCGTTTTACAAGATACGTATTTATTCGCAGGGACGATTATGGATAATATTCGTTATGGTCGATTAGATGCTAGTGATGAAGAAGTAATCAATGCAGCTAAGGCAGCATCTGCACATTCTTTTATAAAACATTTACCGAATCAATATGAAACGAAAATTGCTTCAGAAGGATCGAATTTAAGCCAAGGACAAAAACAACTTCTTGCGATTGCACGGGCAATTTTAGCAGATGCAGATATATTAATTCTCGACGAAGCAACATCTAATATTGATACGAGAACAGAATTACAAATACAAGAAGGACTAAACAATTTAATGAGAGGTAGAACAAGTTTCGTAATCGCTCATCGACTGAAAACAATTGAAAAAGCAGATCAAATCCTTGTTATAAAAGATGGAAGTATTTTAGAAAAAGGGAACCATGAATCTCTTATGGAAGATAGAGGGTTTTACTTTGACCTGTATACGAGTCAGTTTAAAATTTAATATAAAAAATGAGGTTTCTCTAGAAAAGAGAAACCTCATTTTTTATATTTGTAAACTTTATGAATTACTTTTCTAACCAAATTAATTATCCAATCTGAAAAATACTTATACTTGCAGATACATTTGTTAAAGAGCCACCATCACTATTTGAGAGAGTGATAGTACCTGCTGAAGAGGTGTTATTTATTAAAGTCAATGTTGAAGGAACAACTGTTACGGTAAAAGCAGCAGTACCTTGATTTATTGTATGTGGTGACCCCGTACCAAAACGCCCACCTGGAATTGGTGTACCATTTAGTGCAAAGGAGAATTGGTTTTCGCGCGAAGCTTGTAATTGAAACTCTGCTACATATGTTCCTAGTGTATTCATTATAATATTTCCAGTACCTGTGATGTGGCTAAGGGCAGTTCCTGTTATAGGTCCATTTGTGTTAAAAGTAACACTACTTCCCACTGCAATTGATTGGTTAGTAGTATCAAAAACATATAGATAGTTTGTTAATCCTACACTAGCCGCCCCGGTAGGCCCGGTGGAACCGGTAGAGCCAGTAGGTCCAGTAGAGCCAGTGGAGCCAGTAGGTCCAGTAGCGCCGGTAGAGCCAGTAGGTCCAGTAGCGCCGGTGGAGCCAGTAGGTCCAGTAGGTCCAGTAGAGCCGGTAGCGCCGGTAGAACCAGTGGAGCCAGTAGGCCCGGTGGAACCAGTAGGTCCAGTAGAACCGGTAGAGCCAGTGGAACCAGTAGAGCCAGTGGAGCCAGTAGGTCCAGTAGAACCGGTAGAGCCAGTGGAGCCAGTAGGTCCAGTAGAACCGGTAGAGCCAGTAGGTCCAGTAGAACCGGTAGAGCCAGTGGAACCAGTAGGTCCAGTGGAACCAGTAGGTCCAGTGGAGCCAGTAGGTCCAGTGGAACCAGTAGAGCCAGTGGAGCCAGTAGGTCCAGTAGAACCGGTAGAGCCAGTGGAGCCAGTAGGTCCAGTAGAACCGGTAGAGCCAGTAGGTCCAGTGGAACCAGTAGGTCCAGTAGAACCGGTAGAGCCAGTGGAGCCAGTAGGTCCAGTAGAACCGGTAGGTCCGTTGGAACCAGTAGCTCCGGTAGGTCCAGTGGAACCAGTAGGTTCAGTAGCTCCGGTAGGCCCAGTCGGGTGATGGGGAGGATAATATGGTTAATATCTAAAAGTGAAAAGTTAATGAATATATCTTTGTTTTGATAATCTATCAAAATCACCTCACTAGCATGTTTAAAGAAATAGTAAAGTAATAATTTTTTATGGGTATTTCATTTCTATATAATTAATGCAACTTATTTTGGAAATAGTAAATAGCCATTATGACTATAGGGTATTAATTTTTGACCTAAATTTTAATAAAGTCTTTATTAAAGATAAAGAGCACTGTTAAAGGCGCTCTGAGACAAGTTTCATGTTGAAAAAGGGAATTGAGGATATTATGTGCATACGGTTTTAGAATGTTGTAGATTTTTAATTAAAAATAAAACGATTTTATAAAAACTAAAAATTTGTATTATTAGATAGTCACATACAATAAAATATGCTTGTTTGATATAAATGTGTGTCAAATTTGCGGAAATATATTTTGGCATGCATAAGAAAATGAAAATACTTTGTTAGCAAATACTAGCAACTTCAGTGCCAGACGGGAAAAATAATTTACGAGGTATTGTAATAATCTCAAGAGCCATCTGGGCTGAATGGAGAAGTATTGGAGTTAACTCTAAAGTGTGTGTTAATAATAATATAAAGCTTGTTAGGATTGCAAAGCTACCCCAAAAGAAACTTTTTGAAGTGTTACGGAAATCTTTTATTAAGGAAAAGAAAGAAAAAAATGCTGTAACAACGAGAATTAAAAATTTATATTTATTAGCCATTAAACCCCTCCTAAAGAACAATAACTTATATTATAGCTTATTTTTCTGTATTATTATAAAACGATTTTAAAATGAATGATAAAAAAGTAGATACCGAAATTTAAAGTATTATTTTTGATTTTTTCATTTAAAAAATAGATTAGCGCCCTATTTATTATTTGTAAGTGTTGTACTGGATATTTGACCGGACAATAAGACGAGCTTTGAATATGTTAATAAAAAGGGGGTGTTGAAAAATGGCTAGATATAGTTTACATGCAGGTCATAACAATATTGTACAGGGTGCCAATTATGGGAATCGGAAAGAACACATTATGGATCGCCAAGTTAAGGATGCAGTTGTTGCTAAATTAAGAGCATTAGGGCATACAGTTTATGATGATACTGATGAAGTAGGGACAACGCAGGCGCAAAATTTAAATAATATTGTATCAAAAACAAACTCACATGATGTAGACTTAGTAGTTTCATTTCATTTAAACTCATATGATACGAAAGCAAATGGTGTTGAAGTACTTTACTATGATCAACAAGCTTTATCAGCAAAGGTAGCAGCACAACTTTCAAAAGATATTGGCTGGTCAAATCGTGGTGCAAAGGAACGAAAAGACCTTTATGTGTTAGCGAATACGAAAGCACCCGCAATCTTAATTGAACTTGGATTTATCGATAATGAAGCAGATATGGCAAAATGGAATCCAGATAAGATTGCAAATTCCATTGTTTATGCATTAACTGGGCAATCAGGTGGGACAACTCCGCCAACCAAAAAAAATATCATTCAATCAGGAGCATTTTCATCGTATGAAACACCTGGTGTAATGGGAGCATTAACGTCCCTGAAAATGACAGCTAACTTCATCTTACAATCTGATGGTCTAACATATTTTATATCTGAACCAACTTCAGATGCGCAACTTAAAGGAATGACGGATTACCTTGATCGTAAAGGCTGGTGGTATGAAGTTAAGTAAAGATTTGAGTTTAGTGGAACAGAATATTTACAAACCAATGGGCCCGAAAAAGAGGATTACTTATACTGAGTAATCCTCTTTTTAAAATTTTTATTCCGACCGAAAACTAAATAAGTAAAGCATGTAAGTGGGATGTTTATTGAGAATATCAGCTATATTTGTAAAACGTATTTTTAATAAGAAAAAAGTTTAGAATTTAAATTTAATTGACTACAATTGAAATAGCACTAAAAACTAATAAAACGGCCATAATGATGTTAAATGATTTAGTATGTTTTAATAAAAGTTTTTGGAACATGGAACCAAATAAGCTCCAACTAAATGTACTCATTAACCCGACTACACCGAGAAATAATGAAAAAAGTAGATAACTTGAATATGAAGTGTAGTAAGGAAGAATAAAAGTTGATACTACAGTTAGTCCGAATAGTATCCCTTTAGGGTTAATAAACTGAAGGGAAACGCCCACTGTAAATAAATTTTTATTATATTTTTCATCGGGATCTGTACTAGTTTTACTTGTGATTATTTTAAAAGCTAAATAGAACATATATGCTACACCTAAGATTTTTAATGGGAATTCGATTATGGGTAAAATATTAATCAGCACAATATTAAAGAAACTACATAATGAAGTGAGGATGAAAAATCCGAAAGCTACTCCGAAGCAAAATTGCATACTCCTTTTTAAACCATGTTGATTGGCGTATGACATAGCTAAAAAATTGTTAGGTCCGGGTGTGAAGCTACTTATAAAAACAAATAACAAAAAAGAAAAGATAGGCATTTCAAGCCCCCTAATTATTTCGTATGTTATAATGACCGAAAAGAACAATATAACGTGTGGTTTTTATTATACATAACGGTCGTTATATTGTATATAGTGTAGGAGTGTTTCTTATGGAAGAAATTCAATTTATTCTGGCGAAAAATATAAAGACAATACGAGAGAAGGAAAAATTAAGTTTAGAAAAGGTTTCCCAATTAACAGGTGTGAGTAAAACGATGATAGGACAAATTGAACGAGGAGAGTCAAGTCCAACATTAACAACGATATGGAAAATTGCTAATGGTTTGAAAGTGTCTTTTACTTCTTTAATCAATAATCCGCAACCGGATACGAAAGTTGTTTTACGAAATGATATTCAAGTATTATCAGAAGACAATGGGAGATATAAAGTGTACCCTTCTTTTCCTTTCCAGGATGATAGGAACTTTGAAATCTATACGGTTGAAATTGAAGCAGAAGGGAAACTAAGTTCGGAAGGCCATAAAGAAGGGACCGAAGAATTTATAACAGTGTTTGAAGGGGAATTGACAATTGAAATAAATGATTGTCAATATAAATTAAATAGTGGAGATGCAATTCGCTTTAAGGCGGATAGACCGCATTCTTATCATAATTTTGGAAGAACGCTAACACGGTTAAGTATGACCATTTATTATTCAGCTTCATAAATTTACAGCTACCTTAAAAAACAAAGAAAGGCGTAATGATAAAACCATCTATGAGAGATGGTTTTTATTTTTTATAATCCACAAAAAAAGACACTCATTTGAGTGTCAACATAGTATTGCTCTCGTGTATAGGATTGGAGTATGTTTCTCAAATACGTTTTGAGATGGTTCGCATTTGAGAAACTGTTTTCAAATTTAATGTAACATTGGCAAGAAGGAGTGTAAATTGATAATGTATATACGGAAAATTTAGTATAGATACTTTGTACTATGAATATAGTACAAAGTGTTTCTTATTGCATAATCACTGCCGTGAAGTTATTGAAATATAGGCTTTAGGAATGACGTATTAGTTACTATTTTAGCATTTAAGAATGATTATTATAAAAAAGAACGAATCATTTTTTAATCGATTCGTATAATTGTTAAAGAGGTACCTGTTGAACCACCTCCAACTAAATTAACTATGGATAATACGCCGAATCATTGAAGTGAAATTGTATTACCAGCAGTTAAATTGGTTATTAAATTATTATTATAATTTGAAGTTGATTTTGCTGGGGGAAAAATAGATCCGGATAGTGGTGTTGAAGAGTTTAATAGTAGCCTTGTACCAGCAAGTAGTGCAGTTGTCGTATTAACTTGATAGGTTAAATAATATCTCCCAGTAACAGGAATTGTAAATATATCATTTGAATCGTTCACTGTAAAATTACCGAGACTTTGGTAGTTAGAAAGTGGAATATTAGTTCCGTCTAATATGACTGAAATGGGACCACCTGACGTATTATTAGCGAACATGGAGTTTGTTGTAATATTGAGCCCAGTAAAACCTGTAGGCCCAGTAGGACCTGTAAGTTTGTATGGAAGAATAATTTCAAGAGCTAGTGATAATAGTCCTTTTTTCATTCTTATCTTGAATATAAATCACTTTATTTTTAAATTAAAATGTAACTGATTTAGTATTTTGGAATGGAACTATCATTTTATTATATTAGTACTACTAGTTATAGCAACGGTAAAAAGTTTAATATATGTAAAATCATTTGAGTATGAAAAAGTAGTAATGGAATTTTTCTAAAATGATAGATGTTTTATTTTGTTAATTAGTAAACAAAATGTGGAATGAGGTATTAAATTGAACAGCAATGAAAAATTATCTTTGAATAAAGGTATGGTAAGACCAGAAAATATTGGACCTACTTTTCCGGCTCTTCCGCCAATTTATATTCCAACGGGAGCAACGGGAGTAACAGGAACAACGGGAGCAACAGGGGCAACGGGAACAACGGGAACAACGGGGGCAACGGGAGTAACAGGGGCAACGGGAGCAACGGGAGCAACGGGAGCAACGGGAGCAACGGGAGCAACGGGAGTAACAGGAGCAACGGGAGCAACGGGAGCAACAGGGTCAACGGGAGCAACAGGGTCAACGGGAGCAACGGGAGTAACGGGAGTAACAGGAACAACGGGAGCAACGGGAGTAACAGGGGCAACGGGAGTAACAGGAACAACGGGAGCAACAGGTCCAACGGGAGTAATTGGCCCCATAACAACAACTAATTTATTATTTTACACTTTTTCAGATGGAGAGAAACTTATATATACAGATTCAGATGGGATAGCTCTATATGGTACAACTCACATATTATCTCCTGCTGAGGTTTCATATATTAACTTGTTTATTAATGGAATACTTCAACCACAACCACTATATCAAGTTGCTACTGGTCAGCTAACTTTATTGGATGATCAACCGCCACCTCAAGGTTCATCAATTATTTTACAATTCATTATTATTAATTAAAAAAGACAGATTCTTAAATGAAAAGAATCTGTCTTTTTGTTCTACATTAAAATCGTTAAAACTAAGTGACGATAAATTCGATTGTAATTGGAATTCCGCCGTCTAATGCATCTCCGCCAGGAATTGTAATAGCACCAGTAGGTCCAGTTGTAACACTGGAGTTCACACTAGGTTGTAGAATGCCGTTTACATATAAGTTGTAATACGTAAAAGTCGGAAAAGCAGTTGCAGTAGTACCGGCATCGTTTAAACAAGCTGTAGCAGCAATTGCGAAAGCTGCACCTGTTCCTGTTCCAGCTCCTAATGTAGATGTAAATCTTCTAGATGCCATAAATGGTTGAATGATAGGCAATTAATTTTCACTCCTTACAATATTTTATTAGAACGAAGTATAAAATAACTTGTCCACTATATTGTATGAGAGTTTTTTATAATAGAAACGGCTTCACCTTTATAAGGTGAGCCCAATTTTAGTAAAGAAGTGCTCTTTATTTATATGAAAAAATGATGTTGTTACTTGTGGAATATATGTTAATTGTAAATTCGGTTTTTGTATTCAAATTAAAATGTGTCTTTGAACCTAAGAGATAAACGTGGAAAAATAAAATAAACTCTTAAGTTTAGGTATTTAATCTAAGCAGTCAATTATTAAAAACATATAATTAATATGTGAGTCATGAACATAATTAAATGACGTTTTCAAGTTTGATTATCATTCATGTTTCCTATTTTAAGAGAAACATATAACTCAACTACTTTTTTCAATCGCATCTTTTATAGTACTTAGAATAGGAAAACACTCAACTATAAGAAAAGTAAGGAGGAAATAAATGAAACATAATGATTGTTTTAATCATAATAACTGCAATCCGATTGTTTTTTCAGCAGATTGTTGTAAAAATCCACAGTCAGTTCCTATTACTAGGGAACAATTAAGTCAATTAATTACTTTACTAAACTCATTAGTATCAGCTATTTCAGCATTTTTTGCAAATCCAAGTAATGCAAACAGATTAGTGTTACTCGATTTATTTAATCAATTTTTAATTTTCTTAAATTCCTTATTACCTTCCCCAGAAGTTAATTTTTTGAAACAATTAACTCAAAGTATTATAGTTTTATTACAATCTCCAGCACCTAATCTAGGACAATTGTCAACATTATTGCAACAATTTTATAGCGCCCTTGCACAATTCTTCTTCGCTTTAGATCTTATCCCTATATCCTGCAACTCAAATGTTGATTCTGCAACTTTACAACTTCTTTTTAATTTATTAATTCAATTAATCAATGCTACTCCAGGGGCGACAGGTCCAACAGGTCCAACAGGTCCAACGGGCCCAGCAGGAACCGGAGCAGGTCCAACGGGAGCAACAGGAGCAACAGGAGCAACAGGAGCAACAGGTCCAACAGGCCCAACAGGAGCGACAGGTCCAGCAGGTACTGGTGGAGCAACAGGAGTAACAGGAGCAACGGGCCTAACAGGAGCAACAGGAGCAACAGGAGCAACAGGTCCAACAGGAGCAACAGGAGCAACAGGGGCAACAGGGGCAACAGGTCCAACAGGTCCAACTGGTGCAACGGGCTTAACAGGAGCAACAGGTGCAGCTGGTGGCGGAGCTATTATTCCGTTCGCTTCAGGTACAACACCAGCAGCGTTAGTTAACGCATTAATAGCTAATACAGGAACTCTACTTGGATTTGGATTTAGTCAGCCTGGTGTAGCATTAACAGGTGGAACTAGTATCACATTAGCATTAGGTGTAGGTGATTATGCATTCGTAGCACCACGTGCAGGAACTATCACGTCATTAGCAGGTTTCTTTAGTGCAACAGCTGCATTAGCTCCAATATCACCTGTTCAAGTGCAAATACAAATATTAACTGCACCAGCTGCAAGTAATACGTTTACAGTACAAGGCGCACCTCTATTATTAACACCAGCATTTGCTGCGATCGCGATTGGTTCTACAGCATCAGGGATCATACCTGAAGCTATTCCAGTAGCAGCAGGGGATAAAATATTATTATATGTTTCCTTAACAGCAGCAAGTCCAATAGCTGCAGTAGCTGGATTTGTAAGTGCAGGTATTAATATCGTCTAGTTTGTTATAATGTCTGTTTGGGATTTGAACTGGCATTTGTATATAGCCCTTCCTAATTGTATTAGGAAGGGCTATATTTTATGGAAAGATAGGTGACAAATCAATTGAGAAGTTCCTCTTTGTTAATTTGGTATAAAAGAAAAATCAAAATTTATGATTTACACTATAATGTTTATGAAATAAGTTATATGGTTTGAAAAATTATCTATAAATAAAAAAGATGAATTCTATTAAAAACAGAATTCATCTTTTAAATAAAAGGGAAGTAAATTATTTATCGTGAGCGTTGCAATGTTATTGTTCAAATTAATAATAAACTATTTGTTTTTATTACAGTTACATCCCTTTTTCTTTACATAGCCTTGCTCGGCTAAGTCTCTTTGTGATTGGGAATTGGAAGATTGAGAATTCGAAGACTGAGAGGATGTTGATGAACTACTATTTTTATTATGAGAGTAGTTTTTTCGATAGTTATAATTACTCATAGTACTATCACCTCCAATTTAATATATAACTATTATATGTATGTACTCTATTAATTGTTACGATAATAAATAGGAATGGGTATACAATAAAAAAATCTCCTACGTATTTTCCGAGGAGATAAATAATTGGCTTTTAATGATAGAAATTAATATCCCCAGTAAAGAGGGAAATAATATGAATCTTGGTAATATAAATTTTGTTGTGGATTAGGGGGCTGAGTAGCTGGGTTTATCGGTCTTCGGTTTTGACTACAGTTTGCCGGAGGGCCAATTACAGTGGTTGACTGAATAGGAGATACTGCCTGTTTCCATTGTTGTTCATCGAGACAGTAAGTATGAGCCATTATATTTGCGGGAGTTAATCTTAAAATATCAGAACCAAAAATAACCTCTGGCGTTGGCGCATCAAAAATAGCTAATAAATGGGTACCATCTGCTGTAGCAATTTCATAATGCCACCAAGCTTGTGGTATGTTGGCAACTTGCCCCGGTTGAATCGGTAAGTTTAATATTTGATTTGTAAATGGATTAAGTAAAGAAACAACAGCAGATCCTGAAATACAGTAAACAAGTTCAGCTGCGTTTTGATGAATATGCGGTTCTACAACATTACCTGAACTTAAATAAATATCTAATAAAGAAGTGTTTTCTAACGTATTTAATTGTTTCATGCCAAGTACGTTTATATAATTTTGGGCATCTTTCTGAAAAAAATTACTTTTATTTAAATCATAAGTGAAATTAGTTGAGGGGGAAGTGTAGTCGATATTGGAAGTCAATTGTATTACCTGCCTTTCTATTAGTAAGTAAGGTTACAAAATTAGGATATGTGCCTAGTGTTTGTTATGTGCAGTTGTTGGTATCATAATAAATTTACCTATTCCATAAAGAATATGGGGGGTATTTCGAGTTTATAATATTGTTAAGATCGGAATTAACAATGTTAGGTTAGGGTTAAAAAAACAGAAATTTATTTCGTATAATATATTTACAGACCAATACTTTTTATAGAGATATTGGTCTGTTATTTAAGATAGTTTTTGCTGAATAATTAATTGTGCTTTAGCGGTATTGGCGTAATTTAGCCACTCTAATGCCAAGTTCTGGTTTAAGTCAAAATAGATTTCTATGACGTCAAAATGAGATACCTTTGTTTTAAGTGGAACAGGTATACCATTTACTTTTGCATTTTTCATGTTATGTGCAATTTTGGGAAATGCAGAGAAAGTAAAATCAATAATTGTAGCACCATCTGGTAAATAAATAGGTTGTAAATCTGAAGTATAGGCCGTTATGGTATTTTCAAATAGTTCATACGATACTAGATTGTGGAACTCAATTGGATCTGTAGTTAATAAATTGTTATTCACAATTGTATCATTCATTATTTTATAAGATATTGCTTGAACATTTGCAGTTCTATTATTCAATAAAGAAAAAATGCCGTTATCTTTTGATGCTTTTGCTAATTGTGTTTGAATAACAATTGTTTGCTCAGTATTATTCATATTGACTTTAGTTTTTAAATTGTTATTAAAATAGCTATTTTCAAGTGCTATATTATCCTCAAAATAGTTTATAGTTGGATTGTATAATTGATGTATCATTCCAAGAATTTTATAGCAATCTAGTACACTTGTAGTTGTAATACAAATTTGTGAAACCCCTGATACGTTTTGTATCACTTGTAATTGTGAGTAAGCAGTATAAATTGGAGGGAACTCATAGCTTATTTCAAATGAAAGGTTAGTATCATAAAAAGAATGAATTCCTTTGCTTAAATCTATTATATTTTTTTGAAGATGTGGCACATATCCCGTTAATAATTTAAGTACCTTGCTATATCTTTCTTTATGTAAATATTGAAAAGCAAGATTTTCTAATTCATACTGGATTGTATATAATCCAAGTCGCTTTGCAAGTGGCGCAAAAAGTGTTAATGTTTCATTCGCATATGCTACTTGTTTCGCGGGTTTTTTAACATTCAAAGTTTTTATATTATGAAGGCGATCTATAACTTTAATAATGCCAACACGTATATCATGTTGAGAGGATAATAGTAATTTTTTGAAATTAATTGCTTCGTATAATACTTTGTTTTGATCTTGTTGTTTTTTTCCTTTTGTTAATCCATTTACAATATATCGAATAGTCGCACCAAAATGTGACTCAATTTCTTCTAGAGAATATTCGGTATCTTCTACAACATCGTGTAATAAAGCAGCAATCAATGTTGTAATGTCAGCTTTATAATTTAGTAGTATTTCTGCAATTGCAAAAGGATGAATAATATATGGTTCTCCGGTTTGACGGTATTGTCCATCATGTGCTTGCTCTGCAAATCGTATAGCTTTTTTCAAAAGTTCTAATTCGTTAGATTCTAGATAATTTGCCTTTTGTAATAATACCTCGCTCATATAAATCCGTCCCTTAAAATTATTTTTAATAGTAATTCTATATAATAGAATAAATCCCCTTTGAAATTATTTTAATTATGTGAAAAATAAAGGTGTTGAGATGAAACTATATTCGTATATCCATTCATACTTTTGATCGATGGAAAAAAGTAATGAACGTGTTAATTTAATATTACATCAATCATTAATAAGGGGTGAAGGTTCATGTCATTTAGTGAAATGATTAGAAATGAGGTACTTGGCTGGGCAGGTGTTTCTGAAAAACCGCATCGATTTGGTGGTATTGAAATAAATTATGGTAAGAGAGAACTTGGTCATCTGCATGGAGATAAGTTAGTTGATTTACCATTTCCAAAGTTAAAGCGGGATGAATTAGTAAACCAAGGATTGGTCAAACCACATCACGTATTACCTGAATCAGGATGGATAAGTTATTATATAAACTGTGAAGAGGATATACCATTTGCAATTGAGTTATTTCGTATGCAATATAACAGAATAAAAAAATAATGAAATAAAATAGATGAGTAAAAATATATTTTCATGTCACATCCCTCCTTAATCGTTCGTCTTGTATGTAGAACGATAAGGAGGGATTTTATTATGAAAAAATTTGATGTAGCAATTGTTGGTGGTGGCCTTGCTGGATTAACAGCATCTATATATTTAGCGAAAGCTGGAAGAAAAGTGATTGTATTAGAAAAGTCTAGTCGCTTTGGTGGTCGAGGGATGACTATAAATAAAAATGGGATCAGTATGAATCTTGGTGCACACGCCTTATATAGAGGAGGAGCAGCATTTTTAACTTTTAATGAGCTCGGTATGAATCTACCGGGTGGAATTCCATCTACAAAAGCACATGGAATATGGAAAGGGGATACATTCACCATCCCAACAGATTTCCGCTCAATTTTATCAACACCACTACTTTCGTGGTCTGCAAAAGTACAATTCTCACGTCTTATGATTCGTTTAGGGTATTTAGATGTAAGAAAAGTTCAAAAAGTGAGCCTAACTACATGGGCAGAAAATGAAATAAAAGATCCAATGGTTCGCAATATATTTTATGCGCTATGCCGAACAACAACATATACGTTTGCTCCTACAATACAATTAGCATCATCTGTACTAAAGCAAATACAGCTTTCGATAAAAGAAGGGGTATTTTATATAGATGGTGGCTGGGAGACGATAATAACAAAATTAAGAGACATAGCGAATCATGCCGGGGTGCAATTTTTGGCTAAAAAGCATGTTTTGGAAATAGGGCATTACGAAGATAAACAAAGAATATGTTGTTTTAACGATGAGGTATTTGAAGTAGGTACAGTCATTGTGACGACTCCACCGAAAGAAGCTTGTAACATAATAAAAGGTGCGGAAGGAACAAGTTTGTATAGATGGAGTGAACAATCGGTACCTGTTACTGTTGCTGCATTAGATATCGGTTTGAGACGATTACCTAATCCGACACATCAATTTGCATTAGGGTTAGATCAACCTATATTTTTTACGAATCAATCAAGAGCAGCTAAACTAAGTGATAATGGATCAATTGTAGTGAGTTTAATTAAGTACCATAATCCTGCACTAGAGATGAAAGATACTCATGAAGATAAAGACCAGTTAGAAAGTACGATGGATTTGCTACATCCAAATTGGAAAAGAGAAGTTATTGCACAGCAATATTTACCGACAATAACGGTAGTATATGATTTTCCTCATATAAACCGAGTTGAAAACCCAGGTCCTAATATCCCTGAAATGCCAGGTATTTACGTGGCAGGTGATTGGACTGGGCATGATGAAATATTAGCTGATGCTGCAGTAGCAAGTGGAAAACGTGCAGCATTACACATTTTAAAGCAATTAGAAAGTGAGGGAGTTCATCATGGAAACGGAGCAATTATATGAAGCATATCAACCATTATTATTTTCGTTAGCATATAGAATCCTTGGGAGTGTTATGGATGCTGAGGATATCGTTCAGGATGTATTTATCTCGCTAAATAATATAGAAGATCTTCAGTCTATAGAAAATATGAAAGCATATTTGTGTAAGATGGCGACAAATCGTTCAATTGATAAATTACGTTCGGCAGCGCATAAACGTAATGTGTACGTAGGGATGTGGTTACCAGAGCCACTTGTAGAAGAAAGTGATGAGCCATCAGAGTCATTTGTTATGAAAGAATCCCTTTCCACAGCATATGTATTGCTTTTACAACAACTATCTGAGGTAGAAAGGATTGTTTTCATATTAAGAGAGGTTTTCAGTTATGAATACGAAGAAATAGCTTCAATTGTTGATAAGAGTAGTGTGAACTGTAGGAAGATCTTTCAACGCGCACGAAATAGTATATTGGATAAGCCGAAGCAATCAACATTAAGTACGAAGAAAATGGCTGCTTATGTTGAAAAATTTGTATCATCATTACAATGTGGGGATGCGCAAGGTATGTTAGAAGTATTAAAAACAGATGCGATATTGAAAGCAGATGGTGGTGGAAAAGTTACGACTGCGATTCATCCGATTTATTCTGCGGATCGAATTATACGTTTGTTCTTTGGGGTTGGGAAGAAGTTCCCGGCAGAGTACGATGTTGATTATAAGATAGTAAATGGTGCCCCAGGTGTTATTGTTAAAGTGAAAAATAAAGTGACTTATGTGCTTTCATTCACATTTGAGAATGAAAAAATCTCAAACATATATATGATGGTTAATCCGGAAAAACTTATGCACTTAAATGGAATAGTATAAAAAAGACGCATTTCTTTAGAAGTGCGTCTTTTTTATTATTTCTCTAACATTTCAAGAGGTACGTCTTTTTCGCCGGCTACCTCAAATTTAATTTCCCCGTCTTCTTCATAAATACGTGAAATAATCGGTATAGTAATCATTAATTTCTTATGCTGTTTTCGCTTTCGGGCAGCATCTAAGCTAATCACGTTCATTGTAAGCATCCTTTCTTCTAATCAATATATAAACAAAAGAAAATGCGTCCAGAAAGGGCGCTTAATTGAATTTGAAATACCGATTCATTTAAATGGGGTTTATATAATTTAATAACTGCAATTGAATTAAAAATTGTATGAATGGAATAATTGCACGTAGAAATTAACTTTACCAAAAAACGAAACAATATGCTATAAAAAAATTAAAATCTTTGTCATATAACGAGAAAAAGGCTTTCGTTTCGCATATAATGAAAGAAGACGAGCAGCAAGAGCTTTTTCATCATATTGCTTTGGAAAGGCGATGAAAAGAATGGATACGTTAGATTCATTATTACTTCAACTTGAACAATATGGAGAAGAGCATGATCGAAATAAAAAAACACGGGAAGAAAAATTACGGAATATTTCACGTGAGATGGGGCAGTTTTTATCAATTTTAGTAAAAGGATGTAGCGTAAGAAATATTTTAGAAATTGGAACTTCTAATGGTTATTCTACATTGTGGTTAGCTAATGCGGTAGAAGAAACAAATGGAAATGTAACAACTGTGGAGCTTTCTTCAGAACGAGTTGGAGAGGCACTTGTCAATTTTGAAAAGGCAAACCTATTGCAAAGGATTGATGTTCATAATCAAGAAGCAGGGGCATTTTTAGATGCGCAGCTAGATCATTCATTTGATTTTATTTTCCTAGATTCAGAGCGTACGCAATACATGTGGTGGCTGGAGCATATAAAACGCATTTTACAACCAAAAGGTATTCTTGTAGTTGACAATGCAACATCTCATGCAGGTGAATTAGCTGAGTTTATAAACATGATTGAAGAAGATGAAATGTTTGAAACGGTGTTATTAGCATTTCAAAATGGAGCATTTGTAGCGCGCAAGAAGAAATAGGAATGCACGTAAAATAATTATTACATTCAAAAAGGGCGAATGTCAAAAAATTGAGTACAGGAAGATAGAAATAACATAATTAATATATGTAACATACGAAGAATCCGCCTTCAGCATGTAGTTCTCTAGGTCTTAAGTCTGAGGAAAATAATGTTGATTACAGGTATACTTATACTAAGAAACAGGGAATGACTGCATATGCAGGTATTTCTTGAAAAATCGGTTTCAAACAAGTGGAATTCGATGAATTAGATGAAATATATAGTGCATATAAATTCGCACATATAAATAAAGGAGCGATTTTGTTGACTGAACTCGAGAAAAAAGAACCTGTATCGGTTGTGAAAGATAATAATGTAGAAGTAGTAGTGGATACAGTTATAAAAGATGCAGAATTAGAGGAACTGAATAAAGAAGCTGATCTTTATGTACAAAAGTTAAATAGCGAGCAAAATACAGATTTATCAAAAGTATTGTCTCAGCTAGGAGATTTAGGGGATAAAGAGCAACAAGCAGCAGGACAAACGTTATCTGCATTAAAACGTCCTGTAACAGCGATGATGAATGGAAAGAACGAAGAAATTCCAAATACATTGTTAGAATTACGCAAAGTGGTATCCGAGCTTGATCCAAATTCATTAAAAGCAAGTGGTATGAAGAAAATAATGTTTAAAGTATTCAAGAAAAACCCACTTGAAACATACGTGCATAAATATCAATCTATAGATAAACAAATCGAGGAAATTATTAGATCCCTTCTAATTGGCCGTGACAACTTACAAGAAGATACAGTTGGCCTTGAGATGCTTAAAGAGCAATCGCACGATAAAATTCACGCCCTTGATAAACAAGTATACTTAGGAAAAAAACTTGCTGGCATGCTGGAAGCTGAGAAGCAAAATCCAGAGCGTCAAAGAGATATTCCATTAATTAATGATGCATTAGAAAAGATTCTAGTGCGTACGCGTAATATGCAGCAAGCGAAAAGTGTTTTATTACAATCCATCGCATCTGTAGACATTATTAAGAAAAATAATGAAAAGTTAACAGAGGCAATTCGTAATGCCATTACGATGACGCAAAACGTTGTAACAGTTTCAGCTGCTATCCAATTAGCATTAACAAATCAACGCAAAACAATTGATGCAGTGAATGCGACAAATGAAGCAATTGAATCAATGGTATTAAGTAACTCACAAGCATTAAAACAAAATACAGAAGAAACAACAAAACTTCTTGAAAATCCGGCTATTAGCATGGATAAATTACGTGAATCATTCCAAAACGTATTTGCTGCAATTGAAGCTTCTGAGAAATCATCAGAACGTATTATCGAGTCAAGTAAGAAGTTCGTAATTGAACTAGACACATTTAATGATGAAATGAAACAAAAACTCATTCAGCGTCCAAGAAAATAACAGATTATTAGAGGAGGTGAAAAAATGAGTTTCATTCAAACAGTACTATTACTATTAGGTACATTGCTTTTAATAGCATTTACTGTCGTTGTTTTAGTCGTATATTTCGGACGAAAACTGTATTTTTCATGGACGAAACCATATAAAAGAGCACACGATTCTTTAGATAAGTTATCGAATAAATCACTACCTTTTCTACAAGAATTTACACAACACCCACTCTTTTATCGCTGGATTCGTACAGAAGGAAAGAAAGAACAATATATATTAAATACTCTTTTCTGTGCATCGGGTCAACGTACGAGAGAGCAAGTATTCTCAATGTTACCGAAAGAAAAACAGAAAAAAGTACATGTAATGGCAAAAACAACGAAAAAACTTACAAATGAAGATATTGATGTGGCTGCGATGAAAGTGAAAGATTTCTTAAGACAAGAAACACAACAAACTGTAAAACCGACAGACTTATCATTTTACAAATTGTATTTTTATGATCGTTATCCAGACGCATTAAATACAATTCAAGCTTATAAACGCTCAATAAATCCTTCATTACAACGAACGGTTGATGATATTACAATTTCAGTATTAAATGCACTTCCGTACTATCAAGAGCAGCGTATGTTTGAACAACAACATAAACTTGAAACGTTCTTAATGAAAGATTTAACAGCGATGTTATCTTTAGTTGTACAATTACCACCTTCACAACGTCCAGAAAAAGAAGAAGAACTAAAAATCTACTTGCAAAATTTCCAAAAAGAAATGGAAGTAGTTGAGCGAGATATTCGTGACTCGATTGATCACGATTTGAATGTGAAGATGAGAGCAGCGACTGAGAAGTTTAAGAATAAATAAAAAAAGCGCCTTAAAGCTATAGTGATTAGCTTTTAAGGCGCTTTTTTATTAACTGTTACTTAGCTTTAACGGTAGTTTTACTAGAAGCAACACTTTCATTATGCAATCGATCAACTGCAGTTACGACATACGTATACGTTTCTCCAGAAATAGCTGTTTTATCTACATAAATTTCTCCAACTTTTGTTTTTCTTATAGTAGTAAGTAAATTTTTCGGATTTTCTATATCCACTTCATTTTTTCCATTCGTGCGGTAAATTGCGTAATAAGCAGAATCATTCTCTCTATTGTCAATGATACCTACAGCAATACCTTCATCTCTTGGAATAGCCCCTTTTAAAGTCGGTTGCTTTGGTGGATCATGATCAAGCCAAGGCATAGGCGGGATTAATGCAGGATGTTTATATATGTCTTTGGAGAGTCTATCTTTCACTCCGAGTGGATTGTTATGAATATCTTTTAAGCTAAAATGCATACTGCCTTTTATTTCAGGAAATAGCCGGTTTAATGCAATTTGTTTTGGGTATTCTTCAGGATCAGACCAAGCGGGGACAGAGTTATTATTAATTTTATAAGTCGCCTGACCGATGTATAGGTGAATCGGTTTATTATTCGTTTCTTTTACCCACCAATCTACTAAAATGTCATATGCAGCTGGTGTGAAACCTATATTCCAATAGATTTGCGGTGTAATGTAATCAATATACCCTTTTTGTATCCATTCACGTGTATCGGCATAAAGGTCATCATAGTTCCTTTGACCTGCGGTAGTGTTAGAACCAGTTGGATCGTCGGCTATATTTCGCCATACGCCGAATGGACTAATGCCAAATTTTACGTATGACTTTTCTTGTTTAATAGCAGCATGTAAACCTTTGACAAGTTCATTTACATTGTCACGTCGCCAATCTTCTATATTTGTAAATCTACCGTTATTATACATTTCGTACGCTTTTTGATCGGGGAATTCCTCACCAGCTACTTTATATGGATAAAAATAATCATCCATATGCAAAGCATCAATGTCATAATTTTGCACAATTTCTAAAGTACCTTCAGTTATAAATTTTTTCACTTCTGGAATACCGGGATTGTAATATAACTTCCCGCCATAAGGTACAATCCAATCGGGATGTTGTCTTGCAGGGTGATTATTTGATAATCGATTTATATCAGTATGATTCATCGTTATTCGGTATGGGTTAATCCATGCGTGGAATTCTATATTTCTTTTATGTGCTTCTTCAACCATAAATGCGAGTGGGTCGTATCCAGGGTCTTTTCCTTGTGTACCCGTAATGTATTCAGACCAAGGACCGTATTTGGAAGGATAAAAAGCATCAGCAGTTGGTTTAATTTGTACAACCACTGAATTCATACCAGTGTTTTTTACATCGTCTAGCAATCTAATAAATTCTTGTTTCTGCTTTTCAATAGGTAAGCCAGTTTTTGAGGGCCAATCAATATTAAGAACAGATGCGATCCATACAGCACGTAATTCGTGTTTTTTGGATGTTGTATTTACTTCAGCATAAGTAGAGTGGGGGGGAATGAAAGAGAAAGGAATAAAAAAGATGACGATACAACATATCATTAATAAACGTTTCATGATCAATTATACGCCTCCTTATTATATGGTTAACTAAAATAATATCCGAGGTGAGGTTGTTCTTACAATTGAGAAAAATAAATATTGAAACATTAATTTAATAGGAAAAATATTTTTGGTGAAATTTACTTTCATCACAACTAAATTCTTTCACTACTTCATATGCTTGTTAGTAAAGTGAAACTTCCTTTCATTCGAAGGGGATAATTTATAAGTATAGGAGGATTCATAAATGAAGGTTTTATTTGTTTGTTCTGGAGGTATGTCCAGTGCAATTGTTGTAAACGCTTTAAAAAAAGAAGCAGAGAAAAAAGGTATGAATATGGAAGTGTATGCAATTGGAACAAGTGAGGTAGAGGAAGAAGTGAAGAATGGTTGGGATGTTGTAATGGTTGCACCTCAAGTAAGGCATCGATTTGATTCTGTAAAAAAATTTGCAGAAGAGGAATCTATTCCGTGTGGTATCATTCCGCCGCAAGCATATACGCCGCTTGGTGGACCGACTTTATTAAAAACCGTAAATGATTTAATTAGTTAGGGGGAAGCGTTATGAATAAGTTTGTCACGTTTCTTGATAAAAACTTATCTGGACCGATGGCAAGGCTTTCTGAGCAAAGGCATTTACAAGCAATCCGTGATGGAGTTATTTCGGCGTTACCATTTATCATTGTAGGAAGTTTCTTTTTAATCGTAGCATTTCCACCATTACCGAAAGATAGTTTCATATCTGTTTGGGCATTAAAAAATCAAACTAGTATATTAATACCATATCGTTTAACGATGTTTATTATGTCTTTATATATAGCATTTGGAATAGGATATAATTTAGCGAAAAGTTATAAGTTAGATGCTTTATCGGGAGCTCAGCTAGCGGTATGTTCACTGCTATTAACATTAACGCCTGAATTAATTGATAAAAAAGGATTTATGCTTCCGATGACAAATCTCGGAGGTCATGGGTTATTCGTGACGATGATTGTTTCTATTTTATCCGTAGAGATTTTAAGGTTTTGTAAGACGAAAAATGTAATGATTAAAATGCCAGAACAAGTACCGCCATCTGTGTCGCGTTCATTTGAAGCACTTATACCTGCTGCATTCGTTATTATTATAATGAGTCTAGTAACTGTCGTTTTTAACATTGATTTACACCATGTCGTTGATAAATTAGCAGCACCATTAGTAAAAGCTGGGGATAGTTACTTCGGTGTAATGATTCCAGTGTTTTTAATTACGTTTTTTTGGTCATTTGGAATCCATGGTGTGTCGGTTGTGGGAACTGTTGCTCGGCCATTATGGGAAGTTTACCTAGGGAAAAATGGTGAAGCAGTTGCTAGTGGAGCAGATCAGTTGCCATTTATTTCACCAGAGCCGTTATATCAATGGTTTATATGGATTGGAGGTTCTGGTGCGACATTAGGGCTTGTATTAGCTATGATTGTATTTGGTCGATCAAAATATTCGAAAGCATTATCAAGAACTTGTATTGTTCCGGGTATTTTTAATATTAATGAGCCAGTCATATTCGGATTACCGATTGTACTAAATCCAATTTTAATTATCCCATTTATCATTACACCGCTTGTAACAGCAACTGTTGCATATTCAGCAACTGCGATGGGATTTGTAACGCCAACACATATTATGCCACCGTGGACATTACCAGCTCCAATTGGTGCGTATTTAGCTACAGGCGGAGATTGGCGTGCAATAGTATTAGTTTTTATAAATATAGCAATATCGTTCCTTATATATTTACCATTCTTTAAAATGTACGACAAAAATATGCTTGAAATTGAGAAGAATGGTGAAGGGGAATCTGTTAATCCATAATCTTTATGCTTTAATTTATGAGTGATAGGTATTTTGCCTATCACTTCTTTCACATGAAGTCCAGAGAGGATGAAATGGAATGAATATAAAATTTAGTTATAAAGGTGTATTTTTATTATTATTTGGAGTGATATGTGCGAATTTACTTTTTGTGCCTTTATTAAGAATGCTACATTTATCACAAATGCATAGTATATGGCTTGTTACAAGTATTGCAGCAAGCATTTTGCTTACAGTAGTTGTTTCTTTCATTGATGGATCGTTTGCATCAAAAGTTCAGTTGTTTTATAGATTTATATTATTTTCGATTGGTTGTACGTTTGTAACTTACATGATTGTTTTCTAGTAAATGGGAGGTCATGCATGTTATGTATATTGCAGGGATAATGTCCGGTACGTCATTAGATGGAATAGATGTAGCGCTCGTTCGTATAGAAGGGAGTGGTGTAGATTCTAAGGTTAAACTCATCCATTTTACTACAGTCCCATTTCGTAATGATATAAAAAGTGAAATACAACAAGCATTATCAATAGAAAATTCAAATGTCCAACTCATATGTAGTTTAAATTTTAAGTTAGGTTTATGTTTCGCCAACGCTGTAAAAGAAGTTTGTAAAGAGGCCAATTTTTCTTTGGAACAATTAGATTTGATAGGTTCTCACGGACAAACGATTTACCATCAGCCAAAGCAAGATGGTAATATGATACTTTCTACATTGCAAATTGGGGAACCTGCAGTAATAGCATATGAAACGAACACGACGGTTATCTCAAATTTCCGTACGATGGACATGGCAGCAGGAGGACAAGGTGCACCACTTGTGCCATATTCAGAGATTATTTTGTATCGGCATTCAACTAAAAATAGACTACTACAAAATATTGGTGGGATTGGTAATGTTACAGTAATACCAAGTCAAAAAAGTAATCAGAACGTTATAGCTTTTGATACTGGTCCGGGTAATATGATAATTGATGAAGTATGTCAAAGGTTATTTCAGTTGCCATATGATCAAAATGGTGAAATTGCAGAACAGGGTGAAGTTGTAGATGAAATTTTGACATATTGTATGAACCATCCATTTTTGAAAATGAATCCACCGAAATCAACTGGTAGAGAACAGTTTGGTGAAGAATTTGTAAGTCAGTTATTGAAGCGGTACGAAAAGCATAGTAAAGAAAATATAGTAACGACTGTCACGATGTTTACAGCAAGTTCAATTGTTCATCATTATAAGGAGTTTATTCTGCCGTATTATGAAATCGATGAGATAATTTTAGGCGGTGGCGGCAGTTATAATGACACACTTGTTGAAATGATACGGTATGGATTGAAGGATGAAAAATGTACAATATTCATTCAAGAAGATATAGGCTATTCTTCAGAGGCGAAAGAAGCAATCGCCTTTGCGATTTTAGCAAATGAAACGTATCATCATAATCCGAGTAATGTGCCAAGCGCAACTGGTGCTAAGAAATCTGTAGTTTTAGGGAATACAACATTCTCTCCAATAGGAAGAAAATGAGGAGAACGTATATGAAGTATATGATTGGAGTAGATGGCGGGGGAACGAAGACAGAAGCGATTGCGTTTGATAAAGACGGAAATGAACTTGTAAGAGCTACCAGTGGATTTGGAAACATATTAATAGATTTTGAAGAAGCTCTTGTGCATATTATGGAAGCGATTGATCAATGCCAGAAAGGTTTATTAAACGGGCATTGCGTTTGTATTTGTTTAGGATTAGCGGGTGTAAGCGGAGCAAATACAAATGAATTAACAATACGTCTAAAAAAGAAGTATGGAATACAAATTGCAATTTTTAATGATGCAATGATAGCACATGCAGCCGCTTTAGAAGGGAAGGATGGAATTTTAACGATTGGTGGCACAGGCGCGATTTGTCTAGGGAGAAAAGGAGATGTATACGAGTATAGTGGCGGATGGGGACATATTTTAGGAGATGAAGGAAGCGGATATTGGATTGCATTACAAGCTTTAAAGAGAATGGCAAATCAATTTGATCAAGGAGTTAGACTTTGTCCATTAAGCTTAAGAATTCAAGACGAGTTTCAACTTTTGACATCGTCTCATATAAAAAGACTAGTATATAGTTCTTCAAAAGATAAAGTTGCAGCAATCACACCATTAGTTATTCGGGAAGCTAGAAATGGGAATGATGCTGCACATGAAATTATGATGCAAGCTGGAAAAGAATTAGCAAGAATTACGGTAAATGTTTATAAGAAGATGCAGTTTGATGCATTAACTTCAATTGCAGTAAGTGGCAGCATATTACGTTTAGTACCTGAAATATATGCTGAATTTAAGAAATGTTGTGAGAAAAGTATAGGAGAAGTTACATTTGTATCACAATCCGAACCAGCAGTGAAAGGAACATATTATTTAATGAAGAATAAATATTTTAAAATATAAATGCATGAGAATTTTTGTATGATTTGTAAAAATATGATGTTAAAATATATAAAGGAATGTAAAGCAAGAAAAGTACAATATACATAGTCATTGAATATTGTATAAGTATTCCTATGTAGAAAGTGAATGATTACATGATTAATAGTATGCAATTTTTGTATTTGGTCGCTTCTTATTTGTTTGGAAACATATTGACCGCTTATATAGTAACGAAATGGAGACATAACGTTGATATTCGTGATGAAGGAAGTGGTAATCCTGGTGCAAGAAACATGGGCCGTGTGTATGGAAAAGGGTATTTCGTCGCTACATTTTTAGGTGATGCGATCAAAGGGGCAATCGTTGTTTCTATGGCAAAATATCTTTTTGAAGATTCCTCATTTGTAATGTTAACTTTACTAGCTGTTATAATTGGACATATTTACCCAATCTTGTTTAAAGGTAAGGGTGGTAAAGGTATTTCAACGTTTATTGGAGGATTAATCGCATTTGACTATTTGATAGCGCTTACTCTCGTTGCTGTTTTCATTATATTTTATTTAATCTTTAAAGGATTTACTAAGCCAGGGTTAATTACAATCGCTTGTTTCCCAGTTTGCATGATTTTGTATTCTTACTCTATTGTTACGACTATTTTAAGTGCACTTATCATTGTACTTATTTTATATGTAAATCGGGAATGAAATGAACTTTTAATAAGTGGAGTTAATCTCCACTTATTATTATTATTAAATGAATAAAGGAGTTACAATATGGGGTTAATTTATAAAGTTGCTGATCAAGATTGGGAATTTGAAAGTATACATAAGTTGAATTATAAAACATTTGTAGAAGAAATTCCGCAACATGAAGAAACGAAAGAGCGTGTTCGTATAGATCGCTTTCATGAAGAAAATACATATTTAATTTGTTTAGATGATGATAATTTAGTAGGTATGGTCGCGTTGCGAGGAAAACGACCATTCTCGTTAGATTATAAAATTTCAAATTTAAATTTCTATTTGCAAGAACATGGAGAAAACGTATATGAAATTCGTTTACTTTCAGTAGAACGTGAATATAGAAATGGAAGAGCTTTATTGGGTTTAATTCGCTTTTTACATCGTTATTTGCTTCTAAATGGATATGAATTGGCACTCATTTCTGCAACAACACGTGAACTACCTTTATATGAGCAAATGGGATTCAAGTCTTTCCATACGTTAGTTGGTACAGCAGAAGCAGCTTTCCAGCCAATGTATGTTACCCCTGCTATGTTCGAAGCGTCGAGTGTTGGGGGAATTATGACGAAAGAATATACGTTTTTACCTGGCCCAGTAGATATTGAAGAAAATGTTCGAAAGGCATTTTCTACTAAGCCTATTTCACATCGATCTAAGTCATTTCAAGTGACGATGGAAAATGTAAAAAAACGTTTACTACAAATGACAAAAGCAAGACGTGTGCAAATAATGTTAGGAACTGGGACGTTAGCGAATGATGCGATTGCTTTACAGTTACGTTCTTTACAAGGGAAAGGACTAGTATTAACAAATGGGGAATTTGGTAATAGATTAGTTGGACACGCAGCACGCGCGCAATTACATTTTGATACGTATAAAAAAGAAATGGGAGAACCATTTCTTTATACAGAATTAGAAGAAATAATGGAGACTGGAAATTATGAATGGCTTTGGTTTGTTCACCATGAAACATCAACCGGAATGTTAAATGATTTAGACGAGTTAAATGTTTTATGTAAAAAGTATAAAGTGAAGCTATGTGTAGATTGTATTAGTTCGATTGGAGCGATACCGATAGATTTAAAGGGTGTATATTTTGCAAGCGGCGTTAGTGGAAAGGCAATTAAATCGTTTACTGGATTATCTTTCGTTTTTTATAATCACAATGTAAAAGTAAACGAGACATTACCAGCCTATATGGACATTGGTATGTATGAAGAAAATGAAAGTATTCCATATTCACATTCATGGAATTTAATTTATGCATTGCAAGAAGCGTTGAAGAGATTTGAAGATGAAACGGTATTTGTAAAAATAAATGAGACATATGACTATATTGAAGATATTGTTACTAGTATGGGTTTAAAACTTGTTTCACCAAAAGAACATGCCGCGCCAATTATACTTACGATTCAATTAAACGAAGGCCAGTTCTCTAAAACGATAGGTGATGAGTTAGCATTACAAGGATATATTGTCCATTATGAATCAGCGTATTTACAAAAGAATAACTGGATTCAAATTGCATGCCTAAATCATTACAAAGAACGTGATTTGAAGAGGATGTTAAACTGTTTGCAAATGTGTATATTACAGAGTGGGGTACATGTATAAAGATTTTTTGTTAACATAGATGGTTTCGTATAAAGGAGCTGCGACTTACGAAAACTTAGGAATAGAACATTGGAAGAGGTGTTAGTATGATAACTAAAAAATTACCATTACATATAGACGATATTAAAAAAGCTCAAAACATTTTGGATAGAAATGCACGTAAAACTCCATTAGTAAAATCATTTTATTTGACTAGTAAAACCGGCGGAGAAATTCACTTGAAACTAGAAAATATGCAATTAACGGGTTCTTTTAAATTTCGTGGTGCGTTTAATAAAATGTCACAGCTGACAGATCAAGAAAAAGAGAGAGGCGTAATTGCATGTTCAGCAGGTAATCATGCACAAGGAGTTGCATTATCTGCTCATTTACTTGGTATAAAGAGTAAAATTGTAATGCCAATTTCTGCCCCTCAGGCGAAAGTTGATGCGACTAAAGGATATGGATCTGAAGTGGTTTTACATGGTGAAACCTTTGATGATGCGAAGGCAAAATGTGAGGAGATTATAAGGGAAACAGGTGAAACATACTTACACCCGTATGACGATGTAGAAGTAATGGCTGGTCAAGGTACAATAGGATTAGATATTCTTGACGATATGTGGGATGTTGATACAATAATTGTTCCTATTGGCGGAGGTGGAATTATTTCTGGTATTGCTGTAGCATTGAAATCTTTTAATCCATCAATCAATATAATTGGTGTACAAGCAGAAAATGTTCATGGGATGAAGGCATCTTATGATAAAGGTACAATAGTAGAACATTATGAGGCACCTACTATTGCAGATGGTTGTGCAGTTAAAATACCAGGGGAACTAACATTTGAAATTGTAAAAGAATTAGTAGATGATATTGTAACAGTATCAGAAAAAGAGCTAGAAGTAGCGATGAAAGACTTATTACAGCGTGGTAAAGCTGTTGTAGAAGGTGCAGGCGCTTTAGCTACTGCTGCTCTACTTGCAGGGAAAGTGGATACATATATTAAAGAGAAAAAAGTAGTAGCGGTTATATCTGGTGGGAACGTAGACTTACAGCGTATTTCGAGTGTTTGTGAGCAATTTTTTGTAGCGAATGAAGTGAAATAGTAATTTTATGAAAGAAGAGCTAAGAGAAATATTCTTAGCTCTTCTATTTTGTCTATTGTATAATACAAGTTGTAATACTTACCGTTTAGTAAATTATTTTATTTAATAATCTGTTTTTACGGATACCTCAAATAATTATTCCGACTTTGTCGAAATAGGAAGAGAAATTAAATATAATATTGTAAATGCACGAATGAACGGGCGAGGAGGATAGGCCATGAATAAGGAAGAACAGGTCATGAGCGGTTTCAGGGAATTATATAATAAGCTGGTTTGGCTTAATAAAGATAAGATGGAAGAAGGTCTTAAAGGTTTTAAGTCTTCTGAAGTACATTGCATTGAATATATTGAAAACAATGCAGATTCTAACGTGACACAACTTGCAGAGGCTTTTTATGTGACTCGTGGTGCTATAAGTAGAATGACTAAGAAGCTCATACAAAAAGGCCTTATTGAAAGCTATCAAAAGTCGGAAAATAAGAAAGAAATTTATTTTAGGCTTACTGAACAAGGGAAAGAAATTTATAAAATCCATGAAGACTTGCACAATGAGTTTCATGAGCGAGATAAAGCCGTATTTGAGGAAGTAACTGAGGAAGAATTCGATAGTATAATTAGCTTTGTGGAAAAATATAGTAAACATTTGGATACAGAAATAAAGAAACAAGGTATACATATTAAATCGTAATACACCTTAATAATAAAATGGCAGCCTTACTCTAATGAGAATAGGCTGCTTTTTTATTATTGTTTTTTGTTGACTAATCAACAAAATAGATTTATTATTTTGTTGAAAAAGCAACAAAATGTTTTAAGGAGAGAAGTTAAATGTCTATTTTTAAATCACAAAATGAAAGCGAAACTGAAAAAAACATTGATAAACATGCTTTAATATTCGGCCTTATTTCTGTATTTCTCTGTGGTATAGGTTTCAGTATCATCATGCCTGTAGTCCCATTCTTAGTACAGCCATATACAAGTAATCCGGAAGAACAAGCGTTAGTTGTTACACTACTAACTTCCGCATATGCAACCTGCGTGTTTTTTGCTGCTCCTGTACTCGGAGCTTTGAGCGATAAATATGGTCGTCGTCCATTACTCTTAATATGTTTATTTGGCTCTGCAATAGGATACTTAGCTTTTGGGATAGGGGGAGCTTTATGGGTATTATTTGCTGGACGCATAATAGAAGGTATAACAGGCGGTAGCATAAGCACTATCTTTGCATATTTTGCAGACATCATTCCTCCAGAACAGAGAACGAAATACTTTGGATGGGTGAGTGCAGTTGTAGGTGCCGGAACTATCATTGGTCCAACTCTTGGGGGCTTACTTGCAAAGTTTGGTCATTCTGTACCTTTATATTTTGGGGCGCTCATAACTTTATTAAATGTTTTATATGGGATGAAATATATGCCTGAGAGTCTTGACAAAAATAATAGATTAAAAGAGATTACTTTTGTAAGGTTGAATCCTTTTGCGCAGCTAGCAAACATACTTTCCATGAAAAACTTAAAATGGTTACTTGTCTCAGCGTTTTTACTATGGATACCTAACGGATCTTTACAAGCAATTTTCACTCAATTTACGATGGATACTTTTAGTTGGGAGCCTGCACTAATCGGACTTATGTTTTCAATTATGGGCTTTCAAGACATCATTTCACAAGCTTTTATAATGCCAAAACTTTTGATCAAGCTTAGTGATAAACAAATAGCGATACTTGGGATGGTTTCGGAGGGTATAGGCTATAGTTTTATTGCTGCATCAGCTTTGTTTTCACTCTATCCACTACTTATCACTGGAATGTTACTGTTTGGTTTTGGTGATTCAATTTTTGGTCCTTCATTCAACGGGATGCTTTCAAAGTCTGTCGACTCTAGTGAACAAGGAAGGATTCAAGGTGGTAGTCAATCTATTCAAGCTTTAGCAAGAATGATTGGTCCGATTATTGGGGGGCAAATCTATGTATCACTTGGTCATGCAGCACCTGCTTTTATGGGGATAATTCTTATAGTAACGGCAATAGCAGTTTTGTATAGGCGTGCGCATGTAACTGTATAAATTACATGCACTAATATTGTCTATATTTCTTTATTGAAATCGTCTGCATAATAGATAGTCATAAGTACGAATAATAGGGGGCGGAACTTATGACCAGGTGCTGGCACCCTAATTGTCTACGGCTGGAGAGTTAAGAGAATTTCTGGCGTTTCTGATAGGATTTATCCTGCAATAGCGCAATTGATACAGGATAATATTCAGTGGGGTGCATAGAGTTTACTTTAATGAAAGGTTGGTTTTAGTTGAAACTATAAAAAGTAGGTAAATGATCACCTATTTTAAGTCACGCCTGAGCTGAAGTAAATAATGACTCCATTTTTAATTTGCTCTTTTCTCGAATTTCAGCGTCTGCATGGCGCATTACAAATTTATGCGCTATAGCGATTGCTAAAACATCGTCTAATAAGCCAATCCCAATAATAGCAGCTATATCTGGAATGAAATCAATTGTTAATACGTAATAGGATAAAGCGGCTAGTATGATGAATTTCGCTTTAGTAGGTAACCCTTTTTTTCTCATTGTGTAATATAAAATAATGCTTTCATATACGCTAGATTTACCGAGATTTGCTGAGCTTTTCTTGAATTTTTTCCAAAGTGTCTGTTTCTCCATATAAACACTCCTTTTACAAAAACATAGATTTTTTAAAAGGATAGACAAAGAAGTGAGTAAATAATCAATTTTATTGATTTTCTTATTGTATATTTCCATAAAAATAGGGAATTACCTGTTCAAAATAAAAGAATGTTGGTTATGTAACGACTCAAAGTGTATATGTTCGTTCCAAGTAAAGGTACTACGTAGATAACGTTTTGTGGTAATGCGTATTAAAGTTCATTTTTTACATTAATCTCTGCATTCGTACAATGTTAAATTACTTCTAAATAATCTATTGGTACATCTATTGGTGAGAACTTTTGTAATTCTTGAATAGCCCCTTTATCTAGCGTTTCAGGTGTTACTTTGTTTGAAACCATTTTTTCCTCTCTTTTCTCTCATCTTCTTGAAAGTTGTCGCTTCGGTGATGGCTTTTATATTTTCTTAGAGGAAGCCGATGAGTTTGAGTTTTAGAATTTTATCGTGGTATTATTTATGTAACAAGGGGATGTTATAAGAAAAAATACAATTTGAGGGGAAAATGAGAATGGGAATTTATAACTATGAAGCGAAAGAGGATTTGCAAGTAGGAGAAGTTTGTTTAGAACGAAATATTTATGAAATTATAAATTTTTACAAGAAAGGGTCAATAGTATTATGTGATTCAGTATCGCGTTTCAGTGCAAATTCAGATAGAATGTTTAAAGTGATAAATAGGATAGAAACATATATGCATAAAAATGAAGACTATACATATCAGGTTTCGGATAGGCCCAAGTTGATTTACGTAGTTGAGCAGGTAAGATAAGGAAAGCATTCATAACGGATGCTTTTTTCTTTGTTATATAGAAAGTACACATTAAACGTAAATTTGAACGAAATGTATAGATGATTTAGTTTTTATTAACCATTTATTAAGCGGTATGGGGGAAGAAAAATGAAGATAATAGAACTACCAATTGAATTCGAATTTAACGGGCAAAAACAATGTATTTATCCAAGTTTAATTATATTACATAATGAATTAACGTTAGTCGATACAGGATATACAAATTTTTTACCTTTAATTGAAAATGCAATATTAAAACATGGGTATGAGCTGAAAAACTTAAAAAATATAATTATTACTCATTATGATGACGATCATATAGGATCTTTATATGATTTCAAAGTGAAATATCCTCACGTTCATATTATTGCTAGTGAAATTGAATCTAACTATATTAATGGTGATATAAAATCAGAGAGGTTAGTTCAAGCTGAAGAAATGTTAGAACGTATGCCAAATGAAGAAAAAGAATTTGGCAAATGGTTTATACAACAGTTAAAAAATATAAAACATATTTCCGTCGATGAAAAAGTATATGATGGTCAAATGATTTTGAATAATGAATGTCAAATAGTAGCGACGCCAGGACATACTTCGGGGCATATTTCATTATATTTTCCGAATTTAAACTGTGTAATCACAGGGGATGCGGCCGTTCAAGATAATTGTGAATTAAAAATAGCTAATCCGGATTTTTGCTTAGATATAGAAAAAGCGGAAGAGTCTTTAAAGAGGATTAAAGGCCTTAAAGCCGTAAAGTATTATTGCTATCATGGAGGAAAGCTTACTGTATAAAAATTTATATTTGTTCACGAATAATAATGTCACTTCAAAAATGAAATAGATGTTTAAAAATAGTATTGAAGTAGTGTCTATTGTTCTCCTATCATTTTTAAAATACAATTAGATAAAAAGGGGAATTATATGCATAAATTGGTTATTATTGTATTTAGTCTTATACTAGGGTTTATAACGTTCCAAATCCCTGTAGTATCGGAATGGATACAAAACTCAGTCTTTTGGTTAATTGTTATTAGTTTGTTATCATATTCATATAAAAATGATAACAGTGATAAGAAAGATAAAAATGCTGATTAAGAATACTATTAAAAATTTTTTCAATTGTGTTAGCCCATTATTAGGAGGAACACTCATTATATAAAATAATAAAAAAACGATCTTTCCCATATCGAAAAGATCGTTTTTTAATTCATAGATTCTGCAATTTGAATTAAATCCTTTACGTTATATTTTTCTTGTATATAGCGTTTGTTACCAATTGCAATTATATATTGAGAACCATTCTTCTGAAAGATAAGTTCATATGCTGAATCAAAATGAGGATTATATAATGCTTTTATATTATTTTTTAAGCTGTAGAACTTAGCTCCCTTATGTACATAGAAGGCTAATTTATTTTGAACTGGTGAAACAGTGATTTTAAAAATCCCATTAATATCTTCATTGTAGTATTGAAGGTTTAAGTAATCGTTATAGATGTACCCTTGAAATTCGTGAATTTCGAACGGGAATTTCGAACGGGAATTTTGGAGGAGTAAGTATATGTTCCTTACACTTCATTTCATATTCTTTTACGATAGTAGCTTCTTTCATAAATGGATTCGTTCCATCATAAATTTGCTTAATTCGAGATGTTTTATTATTCTTTGTTACTATTTCTAAAATGCAACCGATAGTAAATTCTTCATCAGTGCCTTTGAAATAACAAATAAGAATTGTAGTATCATTTTTTGGAGATGGTACTATTTTAATTTTGTGAATAGGTTTATTTTTTGGGAAATTAGGTAGTTTAAACCCATCTATTACATATGACTGCATTAATTTTTTATCATTTTTGAGTAAAGCATATTTGAATTTACTTAATACATCTGTTTGAGATTTCGCCATAATAATTGTGGTGGATTGAAAATATTGTAAGAAAAATATGCGAAAAATCCTTATGAGTGTATTAGTCAATTTTATCATCTTATAACTATCTTTCCGTAAATTTGAAATGTATATATATAGGAGGGAGAAGATGAGTTTATTGTTTGATGTAATTGCAGATATCATTTTATTTCATCCTCGAAATGACATGAAATTAAAACATCATATTGCCAAATTAAGCGAATTTGAGTGGTTTCGAAAGCTACACGAAGATACAAAGTATACAAGATTAATTTGGAGTAATAGAAAAGTTAAGAAGTTCATTTTGTCTTCCACTAACATGGAAGCATTAATAAAATCCGAGAAAAAGCAAAAAGAATTTGTCCGACTAGTACACGATGAATATAAAAAAAGAAGATAAGAATTTTTTTATTTTTCATATTTGGCGAAACAAATGGTACAATGAAAGCTAATGTGAAAAATAAGGAAAAGAAGTGGTCTATTTGAAAAACTTTTTAGAATTAGGAATTAGTGAAACTTTTAATCATACATTACGTGAAAATGGAATTACAGAAGCAACACCGATTCAAGAGAAGGCAATTCCTGTTATACTGTCAGGTAAAGATATTATTGGGCAGGCGAAAACAGGAACGGGTAAAACGTTAGCATTCGTGTTACCGATTTTAGAAAAAATCGATCCAGAGTGTAGTGATGTTCAGGCTTTAATTGTTGCACCAACAAGGGAACTAGCCCTGCAAATTACAACTGAAATTAAAAAAATACTTGTTCAAAGAGAAGATATTAATGTACTAGCGATTTATGGTGGGCAAGATGTAGCACAACAATTGAGAAAATTAAAAGGTAATACACATATTGTAGTTGCAACACCAGGACGATTATTAGATCATATACGACGTGAAACAATTGATTTAAGTAATCTTTCAACGATTGTACTAGATGAAGCGGATCAAATGCTTTATTTCGGTTTCTTATATGATATTGAAGATATTTTAGATGAGACACCTGGTAGTAAACAAACAATGTTATTCTCAGCAACGATGCCAAAAGATATTAAAAAATTGGCGAAGCGTTATATGGATGAGCCGCAAATGATTCAAGTACAAAGTGAAGAAGTAACGGTAGATACAATTGAGCAGCGTGTCATTGAGACGACAGATCGTGCAAAGCCAGATGCACTTCGTTTTGTTATGGATCGTGATCAGCCATTTTTAGCAGTTATTTTCTGTCGTACAAAGGTTAGAGCAAGTAAGCTGTATGATAATTTAAAAGGACTAGGTTATAATTGTGCTGAACTTCATGGTGATATACCTCAAGCGAAACGTGAAAGAGTTATGAAGAGTTTCCGCGAAGCAAAAATTCAGTACTTAATCGCAACGGATGTAGCAGCTCGTGGACTGGATGTAGATGGTGTAACGCACGTATTTAACTTTGATATCCCTGAAGATGTAGAAAGTTATATTCACCGCATTGGCCGAACAGGACGTGCAGGTGGATCAGGTCTTGCGATTACATTTGTGGCAGCGAAAGATGAAAAACATTTAGAAGAAATTGAAAAAACGCTTGGTGCACCAATACAAAGAGAAATAATCGAACAACCGAAGATAAAACGTGTAGATGAAAATGGAAAACCGGTACCAAAGCCGGCTCCGAAGAAATCAGGTCAAAATCGTCAAAGAGATAGCCGTGAAGGTTCAAGACGTGATTCGAGAAATAGCTCAAGAAGCGATTCAAGAAATAGTTCGAGAAATGATAACAATCGATCATTTAATAAGCCAAGTAATAAAAAAGGTAGTACAAAACAAGGTCAGCAAAGACGTGGCCGTTAAATAGTTATAATTGTAAAAGAGTCGCAAAATATTGCGGCTCTTTTTTTGTTTGTATACAACAAGGATGATGGCAAGAAAAAACAAAAATTTCATTCACCGTATTTAAAAGTTATAAAGGAAATTTTATAATCCAAAACCAGTAGAGCAAGGGGATTACTACCATGTCGCAATTCAAGAACAAGTGCAACTTACGTATGAACAATATTTAATCGGAAAAAATCGAGAGAAAGCAATTCGTACTAGCTCCCCTGATGATGATGATACGGAGTATGAAAAAATCAATTGGTATAACGATACGAAAACATCTTTTGGAAACAAAGAATTGGACGATGGAGTGAAAGAAATTCGTAACATATTCAAATGGTAGGGGAATGTTATGCTGCAGCAAAAAGAGAACGGGACTTATTATGTCTACTATTTAGGCAGAACACTTTTGTTGAAAGAAAAGGTATTGAAGCGAATGAATATTTTTATTACACATTCCGCAATTATTGAAATGGAACAAGAGAAGTTTATGAAGGATTAAACTCGTATGGGGGTACGATCGTTGGAAACTGGAATATTAATTTGTTAGTTTTGTTCGATGGGGAACTCGAGAAGCACCACTGCCATCCTAATTGGGAAATTGCTTACTATGACGATGAAGGTAATGTAGTGTGAAGTTAACAGAAGGGGTAGTATACGAAAAAAGAAAAAAGAAAAAAGGACTAGCAGTCGTACCTGCCGTCCTTTAATAGGAGAAAAAGTAATCTTGTTTAGAACTACGCATAAACAGAAAATCTGCTTGTGATTAGTTTTACCCTAAATATAAGTGTCTATACAAAAAAAGGGATAAGTAAAAAATACTTATCCCCGGAAGGGAAATCCCAAGCACCAAAATGGCTCGTATTGGTATGCAGGTTCAAAAGTAGTATATGTAAAATGAAAAATCTCATACAAAAAGCAGACAACGATTTTGGTTGTCTGCCAGTGAGTTCAATGAGTTAGCTAATTGTGATAATTTGCATCCCCATTACGAGAAGAGTGAAGCTGCTAGTTCAAACAGCTTGTTGGTATTATTTTCGATTTCTTAAAAAATATACAGAGAAAGCAGATAAGTGAAGAACCTACCTGCTTCTGCTGTAACAAAAGAAAGAAGTATTAACCGTGGACACGGCGGCTTGAAAATAGTATGTATTTTTATTTGAAAAATATTCAAGAGATGAAGAAACATGGAATGTTTAATAAATGGTGTTTGCGAAATTAATCAGCTAATTAGTAAAACAAAGAGAAAAACAATGAGCAAATATAACAATAGAAAGGTAAATGTTCAAAAGAGCGATGAGTATAAGGTAAAACAAAATAGTTATTTGGGAGAAAGGGCGAATGAATACGGGATGAATTGAAGTTGTTGGAGAATTACTCGAGGTGATGAAAGAATGCTTTTTGAACGGAACATCTTTAAAGGTTGAAGCTAATGATTTTAATATTGTATCTTGGTTGATTGAAGAAGCGACGCGTAAAACAAAATAAAGATTTCATTTTGTAGCAAAGGGGAATAGATATGTGTACGTATTGGGAAACGCAGTTAAAGACTTCTTTAAGAGGTAAGAACTGGAACGAAATAAAAGAGCAGCTAGCAAAAGCTAACTGCTCAATACAAGGAGATACAGAGAAGACTACTTTACATGAATGTTGGCATACAGCCTACATTCAGTATTGACCGAATATTTATTTTAAATCCAATTTATTCAAAGTAAACATCCCAACAGATAAAATGGCTGCGCCTGCTACAGAACCTAGCCAGTCTCTCCAGCCTAATGTATTTAAAGATGCATCTGTTAAATCCATAATTAAGAAGATAGCAAACATTAATACACAAAATGCTAAGCATCCCCAAAATGTTTGCAAATATTTAATTATCTTATTTCGGAACTTGCTCATATAAATCACCCTTATTAATAATTTATATTTTTATAAATAAACTATTACATATATATAAATTAAAAGTACGGAATATGCAATATTGCATATTGGGACTCAACAAAATAATCCATTCATAAGTAAATAAATCGAACAGAGGGGAACCGTATCGTATGAATCAATTGTCATTTTTGAAGCTATCGATGAAAAGGAGATGCGTAGACTTGTGGTAAAGGAGATGAAAAACTACAAAGTATTGTGCGTCTGAATGAAGAATTAAGAAAAATAGGTTCAAGCAGGGGGCATCGTTCTTTTCCTAAAATGAAAGTTGATGATAAGAAACATGAGATACGTTTTAAACAAATTGAACGGAAGTTAAAAAATAAAAATTTATAAAGGAAATAGAAAGAAGGATGTTGTATATAAACAATAATTAGGAAACTTTTTACTAACTAAACATATAATTAAAATAGACCGACAGTCGGTCTGGCGGGAAGGAGAACGTGAATGCGCATAGTTAAGGAATATGAGGAACGACGAAAGGAAATTTTAGAAACTGCTGAACGTTTATTTATTACGAAAGGCTATACGAAAACAACAGTAAATGACATTTTAAAAGAGATAGGAATAGCAAAGGGGACGTTTTATCACTATTTTAAGTCGAAAGAAGAAGTAATGGATGAAATTATTATGAGGGTTATTAAAGAAGATGTTGCTAAAGCGAAAGTAATCGTCTCTAACCCAAATATCCCAGTTTTAGAAAAGTTATTTCGAATTTTAATGGAACAATCGCCAAAATCAGGGGATGTAAAAGATAAAATAATTGAGCAATTTCATCAACCAAATAATGCAGAAATGCATCAAAAAAGTTTAGTACAATCGATTATACATTTATCTCCAGTATTAGCTGAAGTTTTAGAGCAAGGAATTGAAGAAGGGATATTTTCAACTTCATACCCACAAGAAACGATTGAACTATTACTATCCTCAGCGCAATTCATATTTGATGAGGGGTTATTCCAATGGAAACAGGAAGAAATGATGAGGAGAGTGAAAGCTTATATTAAAATGATGGAAGTATCTGTTGGAGCGAAAGAAGGCTCCTTTGATTATATGATGGAGGTTTTAATGAAACAGAAATAATGTTTTTCTGTTTGTTTATTATAGACCGACAGTCGGTCTAAATTAAAGGAAGAGTGTGATTATGATGTCTATTAGTATAAAATCTTCGATGAAAGATTTTTATTTAATGGTGAGTGGGCAAATTATTACTATTTTAGGTTCAACACTTTTACGTTTTGCATTGTCATTATATGTACTAGATATAACAGGACGTGCTGATATATTCGCAGGATTATATGCGGTAACGAGTATTCCGTTTTTGCTAGCTCCTCTTGGCGGAGCGATAGCAGATCGTTTTAATCGCCGTAATTTAATGGTTATATTTGATTTTATAAACGCTACGATTGTATTAAGCTTTATAGTTTTATTATTTACTGGACCTGTATCTATTATATTGATTGGAACAATAATGTTTTTATTAGCAGTCATTAGTGCAATGTACTCACCAGTTGTAATGGCAAGTATTCCACAATTAGTTCCTGAGACAAAGTTAGAACAAGCGAACGGTATCGTAAATGGTGTGCAAGCACTATCTAATATAGTTGCTCCTATATTAGGAGGAATATTGTACGGCATAATTGGTTTGAAAATGCTCGTAATAATAAGTTGTCTTGCTTTCTTTTTATCTGCGATTTTAGAAATGTTTATTACAATACCTTTTATAAAAAGAGCACAAGAAAGCCATATAATACCGACAATTGTAAATGATATGAAAGAAGGATTTATATATGTTTTAAAACAGCCATTTATTTTGAAGGCTATGTTACTTGCAGCTTTACTAAACTTAATTTTGACACCGCTATTTGTTGTTGGAGGACCTATTATTTTACGAGTAACTATGCAAAGTAGCGATACGATTTATGGAATTGGGATGGGGTTAATTGATTTTGCCACCATATTAGGTGCATTGTCAATCGGTTTCTTTGCTAAAAAGTTACAGATGAAAACATTATATTATTGGATGCTTATTATAGCTCTATTAGTAATACCAGTAGCGCTATCAGTTACACCATTTATTCTTAATTTAGGACACTACCCACCATTTATCCTCTTTATACTTTCTTCCATTCTAATTGCAATGATTATGACGATTGTATCCATCTATATAATTACTGTAGTCCAAAAGAAAACACCAAATGAAAACCTAGGAAAAGTAATGGCAATTATAACAGCGGTATCCCAATGTATGGCTCCAATTGGGCAAATTGTTTATGGCTTTATGTTTGAAGGATTCAGTATGGAAATATATTTACCTATATTTTCTATTAGTTTCATAATGATAATAATAGCGATTGTAACGAAGAAAATATTATGGAATGAGGGGAACTAGCTTAATATGATTAAGAGAATGTTAAATCGAGATTTCTCTCAAAATAAAATAATAATTTCCATTTTATTTATGTTTATCATGTTATCAAGCCTTTTAATGGCTAGTGCTTCAAGTAACGTCATAAATCTATTGAATTCAATGGATCGATTGTTTAAAGTATCAAGCGCACCGCACTTCGTACAGATGCATGCCGGAGAAATAAATCAAAAGTCAATTGATTCATTTGTAGAAAAAACCCCGCTTGTAAAAAAACAGCAGACGACTGAGATGATCCAAGTAAACGGATCTAACATTTTTATACAAAATAAAAATAAGGCAGAACATAATAGCGTAATGGATATTAGTTTCGTGAAACAAAACACTAACTTTGATTTTTTATTAGATTTAAATAATAAAGTGGTAAGTGTTAGTAAAGATGAAATAGGTGTACCAATTTATTATATGCAAAAATATAATTTGCGTATTGGAGATAAAATATGGGTTGTTAAAAATAATAATGAACTAGAATTGACTATTTCGGCATTTGTTCGTGATGTTCAAATGAACCCATCAATTGTTAGTTCAAAACGATTTGTAATAAGTAATGAAGACTTCGAAAGAATAAAAAGAAATTTCGGAGAAAGCGAATATCTTATTGAATTCCAACTAACAGATGTAAATAAAATAAATGAATTTGAACATCTATACCAATCAGCGAACTTACCTCAAAAAGGTCCCTCTATTACGTATTCACTCTTTAAAACACTCAATTCATTAACAGATGGAATTATAGCTGCAGTGCTTATCATAATAAGTGCACTATTAATGCTAATCGCAAGTTTATGTATAAGATTTACGATTATTACTTCTATGGAAGAAGATTATCGAGAAATAGGTGTTATGAAAGCTATCGGCATTACAAGTACAGAGATTCAGAAGCTATATATAACAAAATACGTTGTTATAGCTGCTAGCGGATGTATATGCGGATATTTTCTTTCATTATTTGTTACAAAAATATTCACCTCAAATATCGCTCTTTATATGGGGGCAGCGGATAAAAAAATTTTACACTATGTTGTTCCATTGGTAGTCACAACTTTGTTATTTCTAGCTGTTATCCTTTTCTGTCGAATCATTTTACGGAATTTTAAGAGAATTACAGCGGTAGACGCTTTACAATCAAGAGATAAACTAGGAAAAAGAAAAATTAGAAAATCTTTTTCAATCAAACAAACTAAAATTACAAATGTAAATATATTTATAGGAATACAAGATGTTGTAAAAAGATTTAAGTTATATCGCGTATTAAGTGTCGTATTAATAATAGCTGTGTTCATGATTGTAGTACCTGTTAACTTTTTGTATACAATTCAGTCACCGGAATTTGTAAATTATATGGGGACAGGAAAAAGTGATATTCGAATAGATTTACAGCAATCTGAAAATATAGAGAAACGATTTAAAGACGTAATTTCATATATACGAAATGATGAAGAAGTAGAAAAATATGCAGCATTTGTAACGAGTACATTTAAAATGGTAAACGCTGATGGTACACATGAAAACTTAAATGTAGAAGTAGGAGACTTCACTCAATTTCCATTAGAGTATATTCAAGGCAAGTCACCCAAAAATGAAAATGAGATTGCGCTTTCTTATATGAACGCAAATGAATTAAAAAAGAATGTAAGAGATGAAATCATCTTATTTGTAGATGGAGAAGAGAAAGCACTAACTATTAGTGGTATATATCAAGATGTAACGAATGGTGGGAAAACAGCTAAAGCGAGCTTCTCTTATAATAACGAAAATATATTATGGTATGTAGTAAATGTAGACGTGAAGACTATTGTGAGTTTGCAAGAAAAAGTAAAAGAGTATAAACAAAATTTTCATTCAGCAAAAATAACAGATACAGATAATTATTTATCTCAAACTTTAGGAGAGACAATTAAACAATTAAGACTCGTGACTCAAGTGGCAATGTTAGTAGCTATAGCGATCTCTGTTTTAATAACTACGATGTTTTTAAAAATGTTATTGGCAAAAGATTCTTCGCAAATATTAATTATGAAAAGTATCGGCTTTTCTTCCAAAGATATTCGTATACAGTATATAACTCGTTCTATTGTCATCGTATTATTAGGCATTGTAACAGGGACATGTATAGCTGCTACGTTTGGTGAGATGTTAGTAAGTTGGTTGGGCTCATTTATGGGAGCAGCTCATATAAAGTTTGTCGTAAATCCTATCGTCTCTTATGTAATATGTCCAGCTATTTTATTTATATGTGTGACTGCAACAACACTTTTCAGTAGTTTCACTATGAAACAAGCAAATAATTTAAAACGAAATGGGGAGTAGGGGTTGTAACGTGAAAAAAATTGTAGAAGTAAAACAATTAAACAAAAAATATTCAATAGATGAAAATGCAAATTATTACGTGCTAAAAAATATAGATTTAGAGATTTATAAGGGAGAATTTGTATCGGTAATGGGGCCCTCTGGTTCTGGGAAATCAACGTTACTATATAATATTAGTGGAATGGATCAAATGTCATCAGGAAGTGTAAAAATTGATAGTAAAGAAATATCATGTATGAAAGAAGAAGCGTTAGCCAAATTGCGCCTTACTGAAATAGGATTTATTTTTCAGCAGAGTAACCTTCTTAGAAACTTGAATCTATTCGATAATATCATCTTGTCAGCATATTTAGCGAAATGTGAGAGTAAGAAAATAGTAAATGAACGTGCTCTAGAGCTAATGGGGAAAATGGGGATAAGTGATATAGCATCTCATTATATAACCGAAGCATCTGGAGGGCAATTACAAAGAGTTTCTATTTGTAGAGCACTCATCAATAATCCAAATGTTATTTTTGCTGATGAGCCAACTGGTGCTCTAAATTTAAAATCAACAGAAGAGGTAATGCAAATATTATTAAACATTAACCGTGATGGAACTACTATTATGTTAGTGACTCATGATGTAAAGGTAGCAGCGAAAACAGAAAGAGTTCTTTTTATGGTGGACGGAGAAATTGTTAGTGAGATACAGTTAGGTAAGCTTAGGAACGATGATTTAAAAGTGCGAGAAAAGAAGTTGTTAAAATGGTTAGCTATACTTGGATTTTAAAGACACAAACTCCTATTGAATGTAGGGGTTTTTTCTTTGTCTGAAAGTTTAAAAAGATATATAATAATTTTCTGACTATTAAAATGTGGAGGGATACAAATGAAAAATGAAACATTACTTACCCAAGAAGATATTTTAAAAATGCTTGATTCATTATTAAGACCGGCAGAACCATTTTGGAATGAATTTTATGCGAATAGAGAAAAAGATGTTCCGTTTTTTGAAGATGTTCCAGATGAGAATCTAGTTTCGTATATAGAAAAAAAGTGGGTTTCAAAAGGAAAAGTACTAGAACTTGGATGTGGTCCGGGTAGAAATGCAATTTATCTAGCAAATGAAGGATTTGATGTAACAGCAGTAGATTTATCTATAGAGGGCATTAATTGGGCGAAAGAGAGAGCTTTAGCAAAAGGGATAGAAATTCACTTTATTTGTGATTCGATTTTTAATTTGGAGGGTCAAAATGATTTTGATTTTGTGTATGATTCGGGCTGTTTGCATCATATTCCACCACATAGAAGAATAAATTATGTGGATTTAATTAAAAACTCATTGAAATCAGGTGGTTATTTCGGATTAACATGTTTTGCGGCAGGCGATTTAGACGAACGAAATGGCTCAGACATAACAGATTGGGACGTATATAGAGGATGGAGTCTACAAGGTGGTCTAGCATATTCAGAAGAAAAATTAAGAGAGGTATTTAAAGAGTTTGAAGTGGTTGAAATTAGAAAAATGAAGCAAATGGAACAACCAAATACTATGTTTGGAGAATCATTTCTTCGGACAGCATTATTTAAGAAGAAATAAGAAAGTAGATAATTGACAAAATTATCATTTTTATAGACAATACACTTACAGGAATATACGTTCGGTTTTTGTTAACCGATGTATATTTTGCATAAATACATAACAAGGGGCTGTCTCTATGGGTAACACAAAGCAAAAAATTACTACGTTTTTAATGTTTGAAGGAAAAGCTGAGGAAGCTATGAATTTTTACACGTCGCTATTCGATCAATCAGAAATTGTAAATATCTCTCGCTACGATGAAAACGGACCTGGAAAAGAGGGTACTGTAATTCAGGCAACGTTTACGTTACACGGGCAAGAGTTCATGTGCATAGATAGTTATGTAAATCATAATTTTACATTTACACCAGCTATGTCTCTTTATGTAACTTGTGATACGGAAGAAGAAATTGAAACGGCTTTTAATAAACTAGCGGAGGATGGAGCAGTACTTATGCCTTTAGGTGCCTATCCGTTTAGTAAAAAATTTGGTTGGTTAAATGATAAGTATGGTGTGTCTTGGCAGTTAACTCTTGCTGAATAAATAGCATAGCTTATTTGTTTAATGGATTCAGTTAAGAACTTGAAAAATTAAATAATATTAAAAAGGCATTCCAACTGTCAACAGGTTTGGAATGCCTTTTTATGTGTAAGTGAGTGGTTTGAAACTAACAATTCTACGGTTATTTTAAGTAAATTGAATGGATATATAATTTTGCGAGTTTTTATAATTTTTAGTGATTATTATTGTTTATCTGTTAATATAAATATAGACAACTATGTAATAACTATCAGGCAGGTTAATAGACAAAGGACAGCATAAATAATTAAGAAGCTTATACTTAAAATGCAACTAGGTCGTTAGGGGGAATAAACGTAATGGATACTATTCAACAAAACAGTAATGCATGGGATAAGAAGGTTGAAGAAGGTTCTAGATACACGCAGCCTGTGAGTACCGAGGTTATTGAGAAAAGCAAATCAGGTGAATGGGAGATTACAGTGACTACGGAAAAATCAGTTCCTAGAGATTGGTTTCCAAAGTCATTAAATGGATTAAAGATACTTTGCTTAGCATCAGGTGGCGGACAACAAGCACCAGTTCTAGCTGCTGCTGGAGCAGATGTAACAGTTACTGATATATCCAAGAAGCAATTGGAACAAGATGAAAAGGTAGCAAAACGGGATGGTTTAACTTTAAAAACAGTACAAGGAGATATGTCAGACCTTAGTGATTTTGAGGATGAATATTTTGATATTGTTGTAAATCCTGTTTCTAATTTGTTTGTAAAAGATGTTCATCTTGTATGGAATGAAGTTTCTAGGGTCTTAAAGAATAAAGGTATTCTTATTTCTGGATTTACAAATCCGTTACTATGGATTTTTGATGATAATCAAGAACAAAAAGGTATTCTTGATGTAAAACATTTAATCCCTTCATCGACATTGGATTATTTACCAGAGGATGAAGTTCAAGATTACATCGATTCAAATCAAACAATAGAATATGCGCATACTCTAGAAGACCAAATCCAAGGCCAAATTGAAGCGGGTTTTATTATAACAGGTTTTTATGAGGATGATTTTGGTGGAACAAGAATATTAGATAAGCATATTAAAACATTTATTGCTACAAAAGCTATAAAGTTAAAGGCTGATTCAGAATTTTGACTTGTCACACAAGATGTTAGTCGAAGAAAATCCTTAAAATAGTATATACAAAAGGAAAAGGATGGAATTTTCCATCCTTTTCCTTTTGTATAAATAGGTTATGCTTTTTATATTAAGAATTTTGCTTACCAAACCTTTTTCCAAGTTTAGCTAACAATTCGGGCTGATCACCTTGGCTCATTACAACTTCAACAAAGATAAGCTGATCTTTATTAAGAGTTATTTTCGTTAAGACTTTTGCCAGCTCTGTTTCATTTTCCACTTTAAATGTTCGACTTTTTTCTTTCAATCCGAATACGTTCGCTATTTTGGTGTAATCCCACATTTGTATGTCATTATACGGTTCGTTTTGACCGTGAATTGCACGTTCCACAGTATATCCGTTGTTATTAATTAAAAATATAATTGGTTTTAAATTTTGATGTAATATAGTCGATAACTCTTGGACAGTTAATTGAAAAGAACCATCACCAATAATTAAAATGTTGCGCCGCGATAAATTAGCGAGCTGTGTACCAAGTAGAGCAGGTAATGTATAGCCGATCGATCCCCATAATGGTTGCGCTACATATGTAGTGTTGTTTGGTAAAGGGATAGCGGCACTACCAAAGAAAGGTGTTCCTTGCTCTGCAATTAAGACGTCGTTTTCTTGTAAGAAATGGTACATTTGCTGCCAAAAACGTTTTTGCGTAACCATTTGCATTTTTGGATTAAAATTTTCTGTAATAGAAACTGATTCTGAAATAAACGGCTTAATTTCAAGAGTTTCCTCATTGCGATGCTCAATTAAGTCACTTAAATGTTGTAAAACATCTTTCATTACAACTGGCCCGTATTTTTTATCTATAATTTTCACAGTGTAGGGATGAATTTCTATAACTTGTTCTTTTGTAAAACCTTGTGTGAAACCGCCTGTAATAGTATCAGTTAACTTTACACCAATACTAATAATACAGTCAGATTCATCAATTCTTTTTCTCAAGTACGAAGAACTTACATCACCAGTATAAACCCCTATGAATTGAGGGTGTTTTTCTGGAAATATTCCTTTTCCCATACTTAACGTCGCGATAGGAAACCCAGTTTTTTCTACGAATTGATGCAAATATTCTTCCGCATGAAAACGTGACACTTCAAAATCAGCTAAAATAACAGGTTTTTTGGCACTGTTTATTTTTGAAGTTGCATGTAGAAGCATTTTATCCAGCGCATCTTTATTACTTAAAACTGGTTTATGTAAAATTGGTTCCGTAGGTTTATTAATGGGTTTATTATACACATCAATTGGTAATTGAATATGAACAGGGCGTTTTTCACTCCAACATGCACGTAACACACGGTCAATTTCTTCAGCGGCATGTTCAGGGGTCAAATTTGTTTGTGCAACAGTGATTTCTCGATACATATTGGAAAAATGATCGAACTTTCCATCACCTAACGTATGATGAACAAGCGCTCCATCTTCCATTACTTTTGTTGTTGGTGTGCCCGTGATTTTTATAACTGGTACGTTTTCGGCATATGAGCCAGCAATGCCGTTTATGGCGCTTAATTCTCCAACGCCAAAGGTGGTAATAAGAGCTCCGATTCCTTTTATACGAGCGTACCCATCTGCTGCATATGCAGCATTTAATTCATTACAATTGCCACTCCACTTTAAATTTTTATGTGCAAGCACATCATCTAAAAAGGCAAGATTATAATCACCGGGAACACCAAATATATGCTGGATTCCTAATTCATGTAGTCGATCTAATAAATATGTACTTACAGTATATTGTTTTTTCAAGTGATTCATCTCCTAATTGTTGTACTTTCTTGTAAAAAACGAAATCAGTTCCAGAGTATTGATTAAAATATTCATTACTAGAATGTGGTATAATTTACATACAGGGGGAAAGTAGATGACACAACATAAAGAAGAACAGATGAATGAAGCATTAGCATTATTTTACTTTGCATATAAAACATTTACTGAAAAGCCAGATGAAATTATAAAAGAATATGGTATACAACGAGTACATCACCGAATTTTATTTTTTATCGCACGCTTTCCAGGGATAAGTGTAAATGAGTTATTATCATTATTAGAAATAAGTAAACAGGCTCTTCACGGACCACTGCGGCAACTTGTAGAAAAGGGTTTAATTGAGAGCAATGAAGCTACACATGATCGCCGTGTGAAACAGTTATCTTTAACAGAAAAAGGTGTAGATTTAGAGAAAAAACTTAGCGATGTACAAAGGCAACAAATGAGTACTATTTTTTCAAAATTTGGTGAATCATGTGAAGAAAATTGGCATCAAGTTATGAATGAAATGGCAAATAGCCGATCAGGTTTTGATGCTTGGATATCGAAACGGGAAGTTGTAATCGATCAAAAATAATGAGAACTATATTTGTTTTTATAGTTTGAAAAAGAACAAATTTTATCCATACATTTGGCAACTATGGTTTGGTCATAGAGTGAATGGATAAAAAGATACATTACTAGATACTTTATACGTGTACGCAATGAAACAATAAAATTCACATTTCCGAGAGGGGAATTATCATGATTAAACTTGTACTTATTCGTCACGGACAAAGTTTATGGAATCTTGAAAATCGCTTTACTGGATGGACAGATGTAGATTTATCAGAGAATGGATTAAGTGAAGCGAGAGAAGCAGGAGCGATATTAAAGAAAAATGGATATACTTTCGATGTTGCTTATACATCTGTATTAAAACGAGCAATCCGGACCTTATGGATTGTGCTGCATGAGATGGACCTTACTTGGGTGCCAATACATAAATCTTGGAAGTTAAATGAAAGACATTATGGTGCATTGCAAGGTTTGAATAAAGATGAAACTGCGCAAAAATATGGTGAGGAGCAAGTTCATATTTGGAGAAGAAGTGTTGATGTGAGGCCACCGGCTCTTACTGAAGACGATACTCGATATGAAGCGACGGATCCAAGATATAAAACACTCAAAAAAGGTGAATTTCCGTTAACTGAATGTTTAGAGGATACGGAGAAAAGGGTGCTTGCTTATTGGCATTCAGAAATTGCGCCGGCATTAAAGAGTGGTAATAAAGTAATCATTTCATCACACGGTAACACAATTCGCTCACTAGTGAAATATTTAGACAACCTTTCAAGTGATGGTGTAGTTTCATTAAATATCCCAACTAGCATTCCGCTTGTGTATGAATTAGACGAAAATTTACGTCCGATTCGTCATTATTATTTAAGTATGGACGGAGAAGTACCTGAAGGGGAAATTCCGAAACATATTACTTTTTAACATGAAAATTTGAAATGAATGCTTGTCTACATATACAATGTAGACTCATGATAAAGACGTGGCACCTTCTAATGTATATGCGATGTAGCTAAATTTAGAAGCTTGTCCACGTCTTTTGTCATAAAGAGAGTTGCTTGTGCATGTAATGATATCGTGAGTATTTTTTGAATGGAGGGTGATGTCATTGGTGATCTCTAACATTCGAATCGGCTTATTTATTTTAGCAATCGTTTTTCTATTACTTGTTTTCTTCTATTGGAAAAACGAAGAGTTGTACGAGGAGAAGAAGCAACGTGTTCGAAAGACTTGGTATGGGTTGTTTATAATATCAGTCACCGTATATTTCATGATAAAAGGAATTGATTTAACCCTCTGGAAAAATCTTTTAATGTTCACTGCAATGGTTATTTTCGTTGATATTGCATTTATTTTAACACCTAATATTTCAGAAATATGGGGAGCGAAATTTAGCGATATCGGCAAGACGGTTCAATCGATAAAACGGTCATTAATTGCTTCTAAAGCAAGAGGAGAAATATACACAACAATTATTCAAAATGTCAATCCAGCAGTATTCGGTACGATGGAATGGCATACGGAGGAAGAATATACAAAAAGCTTAAACGCATTTTTAGATTCGTACGGGGAAAAGATTGGAGCAAAAATTGTTGTATTTGAAGCGGCAAAGGAATTAAATACAAACTTTCGTGGTATCCGTTCTCAATTTAGTATTATGATTCCGGTAGAGTACATTGAGCAATTGAATGAGCAGAAAGCAGTGCAAGTAGAAAATGTCGGAATTATACCAGCAAAAATAGTGAGTGATGTTTTCATTGTTATTGATGGAAAGAAAAATAACCTGCAAGATCGGGATTTTGAAAATGTATATAATTTAACAATACATCATAGTTATTTTAGTAAATAAGGACAGGATTTTTTTCTGTCCTTTTTACTTATACATAAAGACAAAGTAAATTTAGACAAACTTGTATAAAATCGGACAATCATCCCTACACTAGCACGTAGAGGTGATTGTAGTGATAAAAGATTATGACAATGATTTTTTTAAAGAAGATAATGAAGATACAACAGATTTCTCGTTAATAAAAGGAGATACATTACAGCAAGTAGAAGAGTTAGAAGAAGAATTAAAAAGAAAATGATACTTGTACACGCTGTCTACATTTGCGATATAATATAAATAGAAGATTGTATCTTTTTGAAAAGGGGGAGAAGAGATGGCTGAAGTAAATGTACAAAAGTCTTCGTTTTTTAAAGAAAAAAAAGAAGAACCAAATACAGATTTCTCTCTTGTGAAAGGTGCATTAACGGAAAATATAAATCGGTTAGAGAAATTAATGAATAATGGTACTTCAAAATATATGAGAGCAAAAAAAGAGAAAGAAAATGCATAGTGCATTTTCTTTCTCTTTTTATATGCAATTTAAATGTTTAACAAGCAGATATTAAAGTATGAAATAGAAAGTGAAAATAATGAATCATGGTATAATGATAAAAGACTTACATATTATTTTGTCATTTTGAGAGGAGCTTAAAAATGTATTCTACTTTAGAACAATTAACAAAGCACCCTGTATTTTATCATTTTGCAGAAATTTCAAAGATTCCTAGAGGATCAGGTAATGAAAAGGAAATTAGTGATTTTTTAGTTGGCTTTGCGAAAGAGCGTAATTTAGAAGTGATTCAAGATGAAGCATTAAATGTCATCATTAAAAAAGAAGCAACTGCTGGCTATGAAAATGTACCGGCTATTATTATTCAAGGTCATATGGATATGGTTTGCGAAAAAAATCAAGCAACCGTACATGATTTTGAAAAAGATCCAATTGAATTGCGAATTATTGGGGACATGTTATATGCAAATCAAACAACTTTAGGTGCTGATAATGGTATTGCAGTTGCATATGCATTAGCTTTATTAGATTCAAAAGACATTCCGCATCCAGCACTTGAAGTAGTTATTACCACTGAAGAAGAAACGACAATGGGCGGAGCTTTCGCTGTTGATTCAAATCATTTTGAAGGAAAGATTTTTATTAATATTGATTCTGAAGAAGATCATAAATTACTAGTAAGTAGCGCAGGTGGTGCGAAAGCTGTTGAAACAATTCCAGTAATTTGGGATGAAGCACCCGCGAATACAGATGCATACCGTCTATATGTTGGTGGTTTAAAAGGCGGACATTCTGGCATGGAAATTGATAAACAACGCGGTAATGCGAACAAAGTATTAGGACGAGTATTACGTGATTTATCAGCAAATATTCAATTTGATATAAGTGAAGTTCACGGCGGATTAAAAACAAATGCAATTCCGCGTGAAAGTGTAGCTACAATTGTATTACGTACAGAAGATGTAGAGATAGTAGAAGAAAAACTAGAATTTTGGACAAGAGTATTGCAAGAAGAAATGCGTGCTGTTGATCCAGATGTTCATGTTACACTTACAAAATTGGATGAGAAAGTAGAAAAAGTATTTGCTAAAGAAACACAAAAGCAACTTATTTCATCTTTATTCTTAATTCCAAATGGCATTCAAAGTATGAGCATGGATATTAAAGGTCTAGTAGAAAGCTCAACAAACTTAGGCGTTATTGAAACATTACAAGATGAAATTAAATTACGTAACGAAGTGAGAAGTTCTGTAAGTAGTTTAAAACAACATGTTGCAGATGAAATTAAATGTATTGCCGAATTAGTTGGTGCAACATTTGAAATCGAGTCAGAGTATCCAGAATGGCCATACAATCCGAATTCACAAATTCGTAATTTGTTTGAAAAAGTGCATCAAGAAAAATACAATAAAGATGTTGAAATCTTCGCTGTACACGCCGGGATTGAATGTAGTGTATTTGTTCAAAAAATGCCTGAATTAGATGCGATTTCATTCGGTCCAGATATATTCAACGTCCATACTCCAGATGAACATATTAGTATTTCTTCTGTTGTGAATAACTGGGGATTCTTCGTTGATGTAATGAAGGGTACGAAAGAATTAGCTAAGTAATAATGATGAAATGAAAAATAGCCTATAAAATTTTATAGGCTATTTTTTTGTATAGAGTTTTATTAGAAATTCGTTTTTATGTAAGTATTTAATTTTTTCCTTTATTTATAAAAGAGATTGTACCAAAGATTGCTCCAGATAATGCTCCGATTAAAACCATAAAAATTGCACTCCATGCTGCAAATGACATTCTTACACCTCCAAATAATAAATTATTGTTTTTTATTCCTTTTAATAGAAATGATGATTGCAACAACTGCTAAGAAAATAAGAGGAGACCAAGAAAAGAAAGACATGTAGCATTCTCCCTTCAATAATTATGTAAGATATTTATATAAATTAATTATCACATGTTTTTAAATCGAACATGTGTAATATGCAATATTGCATATTGAATTGTAGAACTTAAAGAAGTGGAAACAGTTATTGAATAAAAATGATAATTTATAAAGAAAGTAAGGATTTTTTCTAATCTTAAAAAGGGAAAACAACCAAAAAACTCCTCTATCTTATATAAGGTAGGGGAGTTTTTAAAATGGTTTTTGTTTAAGAAAATAGTATTCAATATTTATTTACTGGTGAGATAAATGTAAATTATTTTGAGATTTTAAAGCTGCCCCCATAATAATAATTTTCTCCAAGTTTCATAACAGCTACATATGTTCCTGGATTATAAGCCCTAGTAATAGGAGTTACAAACCTACCATAATTATGTTTTAAACCAGAGTCATAAATGGTTTTATATCTATGCAAGTTTATTTCATCATTTCCACTCAATTGATATATTTTTACAATACCAGTATCCTTACCACCAGTATATATAGTAACATCGAATGTATCTCCATGTTTTAAGTCACCAACTGCTAACTCTTCTATAAAATCTGCATTATGATGTAATAAAAAATAGCTTTGCCAACGCCAATTATCTGAAAATTTTGATTCTGTTTGTGTAAGTTGCGATTCAGCAGACACAGGTGGGAGCGTACCAATTGTATTCGAAAATAAAAATCCTCCAACAGTTAATGCACCAATAATTGTGGATTGCCTTAAAAGTTTCATGTTCTAAACCTCCTATTTACTTAAGGATTCAGAAATCGTTTTGTGAAAAACTAGCTGTGAAATCTAATAGATGATAATATCTTCTATAATCATATTAACATTTATTGATTTATCAGACAAATTAAAAAGTAATAAGATTATATCGAGGAAGTTACGGCCAATATAGGAAAGAATTTAGATGTATAGTTAAGAAATCTTTATCATATGTAATTAGGATTTGTTATTTGAAAACTCGATTGTTTTAATGTTTAAATTTCAATTCAACTTTAAGTCTCAGTACATAGTTTTACAATTTGACTTATGTAATTTATCACGTTATGATTTTTTTATTATAAAAGAAAGGCTTGAATATAATGATTCGTCGTTTGAGAAAGCTAAAAAATGTAGCAGTCGTAGTAAGCTTCTAAGTAAATTGCAAAAATCTACACTACTTAGAAGCGAGGAATAAAGTTATGAAGCATCCATTATTTAATCATTGGTCAGAAACAAAGTATTTAAAAGATATAGTTACAAATCCACTCATTGAGGTAGGAGAGTACTCCTATTATTCAGGTTATTATGGTCATCCAAATTTTGAAGATGGCTGTGTAAGGTATTTGTGGGGGGATGCTAAGTCCCGAGCGATTTTCAATCCAATTGAACAAATGGGATGGCATCTTGATAAACTCATTATTGGGAACTATGTTTGTATTGCCAGTGGAGTAGTCATTTTAATGGGTGGTAATCACAATCATCACTCAGAATGGATTACAGTATATCCATTCGCTGAGCAAATTGAACATTCATATGAACCGAAGGGCGATACAGTCATTAAAAGTGATGCTTGGATTGGAATGAATGCTATTATTATGCCTGGCGTTACAATCGGTGAAGGTGCAATCGTTGCAGCAGGATCTGTCGTAAGTAAAAGTGTTCCACCATATACAATAGTTGGTGGAAATCCTGCTAAGGAAATAAAGAAACGATTCACTGATACAGAAATAAATATGTTAATGGAAATGCGTTGGTTTGATTGGGATAGAGAATTAGTTAAGAAGGCAATTCCTTTTTTATCTAGTTCATCTATTGAATTATTATATGATTTTTATAACAAGGAAGTAAAAAATAGATAGATCTGTGAAAAAACTACATTCTATATAGGATGTAGTTTTTTTATTATAAAAAATGAATAGTCTAGACTAAGGGAAATTCATCTCTGGTATGAGTATTGTAAATAGCTGAATTAAGTAATTAAAAATCCTTGATAGCTAATAAAACCAGTGTGTCTCGATATCTAATCAGGACACACTGGTTTTATTTTTTGAAAATGTGGAACAAATGTATTATTTAGATTGTCTATTCATTGTAATCCTAAAAAATATGAAATTACAGATCATTTTTAATAATACAAGAGTATTAAAAATAGGGATGTGTGGGGGATACTATGTATCAGTGCGCCTAAAAGGGTGGAATGGTCTATATGAAAGCGATCCTAACGTCTTATATGTATATAGAATTTGATAAAACTGCCTATTTTTATAGGGATTATGCTAGAATATCGTTTTTTTGAGTACAAAGATATTGGAGGTAAGAAAATTGAAAGGTATGTTTTACAAAAAAATCATTGTAACAGTGCTTACACTATTTTGTAGCATAGTTGTTACATTTGGGAGCGCATCAGCGGAAACAGTCCCTGTATTAGACGTAGAAGCAGGATCAGCAATTTTAGTAGAAGCAAATTCCGGAAAAATTTTATATGAAAAAAATGCAGATGAATCACTAGCAATTGCTAGTATGACAAAAATGATGAGTGAATACTTAGTTCATGAAGCGGTGGATCAAGGAAAACTTAAATGGGATCAAAAAGTTAAAATCTCTGAATATGCATATAAGATTTCACAAGATCGCTCATTATCAAACGTTCCATTAGAAAATGGTGGCTCTTATACAGTAAAAGAGTTATATGAGGCAATGGCAATTTACTCTGCAAACGGTGTAACAATTGCTTTAGTTGAAGAAATTGCTGGAAAAGAATCCGATTTCGTGAAAATGATGAATAATAAGTCTAAAGAGTTTGGAATGAAAAATTATAAATTTGTAAACTCTACAGGTTTAACAAATCAAGATTTAAAAGGATATCAACCAGAAGGGACAACTCTAGACGAGAAAAATAAAATGTCCGCAAGAGATTGTGCGATTTTAGCACACCGTCTCATTCAAGATTTTCCGAAAATATTAGATACAGCAAAAATCCCCAAAAAAACATTCCAAAAGGATGGCAAATATCCAATTGATATGGTGAATTTTAACATGATGTTAAAAGGTTTAAATAAGCAATACTAAGGTGTTGATGGATTGAAAACAGGAACTACTCCAGAAGCCGGTGATTGCTTCACTGGCACAGTAGAAAGAAACGGTATGCGTCTAATATCTGTAGTGATAAAAGCAAACTCCCATACAGCACGTTTTGATGAAACGAAGAAATTATATGATTATGGATTTGCGAATTTTGAAGTGAAGAATATTTATGGAAAAGGTTCAGTAGTAAAAGGGCATGAAACAGTGCGGGTTGCAAATGCAAAAGACAAAGATGTAATAGTTCAAACAAAGCAAGCTATTTCACTTCCAATGCCGAAGGGCAAGAAAGACGTTTATAAAAAAGAATTTAAAGAATCGAATAAAGAACAAGAAGCGCCTATTAAAAGAGGTGTAACAATTAGTAAAATGATTATCTCACCTAAAGATAATACAGATCCTGGGTTCTTATCAGGTAAATCATTACAAGTAGACCTTGTAACAAAATCTGATGTAGAACAAGCAAATTGGTTTACACGTTTTATGCGTAAAATCGGTTCTTTTTTAGGGGTATGTGGTATAGTGCCATTGATATAGTAAAAGGCTAAATTTATAGGATAAAACTAAATATTAATCTAAAAAAAAGAGTTTCGAGGTTTTATAAATTCTTATTAGAAAAACTATTAAGGATACTGTTTTTTAGTATCAATACGAGATTCAACATAAAAAGGAGCTATCATGCTCCTTTTTATTTGAGTTTTGAATTATTTTTGTGTAGAAGCTATTGATTTTGTTTGAGTTTTACAAATATAAAACTTAATGAATAAATAAGTAAAGAGCGGCACGGCTATGTTGGGTAATAAAAAATGAAATAAGGAAGGAATTCCTACGAGATGGACATAGTCAAATCCTTTTACAGAGATAAAAAGCTGATCTCCTAATGGACCTTTTGAAAAAATTTGATTGAGTGTGAAGTTCCATCCTAAATGAAATCCAATGGGTAATAGCATTGATTTTGTTTTTTGAAAAGCATAAGCCCAGACAAGACCAGAGAATCCGGTTGCTAAAAAGATAAGAATCATTGGTATGAAACTTCCAAATAATCCATAAGAAAACCAGTGATAGATACCAAAACAAATAGCAGAAAAAGCAGCCCCTTTTTTTTCTCCAATTTTTTGCATTATTATATATAGTAATGCTCCTCTGAAAATAAGTTCCTCGAAGAGAACGGATTTTATATTCCACCAAAAAACTGTGAGAAAATTCATAAATGAATAGGTTGGATTGAGTTTCCAATATTGATGTGTAATCAAGAAATCTATACTTTGTACCAACGCGCATAACATACTTGTAAATAGGAATGCGAAAATAAATTGTTTTGTTCGTTTTTTTGTTGGCAGTAAACCTAATACTGAGAGAGATTGTTTTCCGAAGATTTGAAGTGCAATCCATGACAGTATGAATAATGCCACTATCCCTATCATACATAATCTCCTTTCTGGAAAATTGATTTTTATTCTTAAAAGATTAATAAAATAGAGACATTCATTATTTGAGACTCCCATTGATTAAAGACGAGTAAAAAATCAAATTATGTTAAACGAAAAAAATATTAAGGTTATTATATCATTAATTTATGCAAGATCTGTATGAGTATTGCCATAGATTCTACAAATGAATGGCCGATTATTATATAAACTAAATTTTCCTGTTCTTGTGTCTAATAAGGGGCAAACAAATTATTAGGGATATTTAATTAAGAGATTTGTAAGAATCTATATTCCTTATTATTTTTGGATAAGCGTTACCTTTGCTTTATTTATGTTGTTTTCGCCGTATGAAGTGGTAGGGCTACAGGATTGGTTCTATGATAGGTGGCAAGGGTCTATAATGAAATTAAATATTTTAAACCACTTTGTGCTTCTTAATAAATTTTTTACGGAAAATTATAATCCAGTTATCTGGTCATTGGCTCAAGAAATGCGTATATCTATTGTGTTTCCTTTGTTATTCCTTCTTATTTTGTGCATTACAATGACACTACTTTTTTCTATAGTTTCGTATCATTTAATCGAAAAGAAATGTATCAATTGGTCAAAACAAAGAACAACAAATTTTTTGAAAAAAGTATAATGCCTAGAGAGATTTTATTTCTTTAGTAAATATACGAATATGACCGATTCTTAAGTATACTTAGGAGTCGGTCAATTTTGGATTCTAAATGTAAATATAATAAAATGGAATATAATTGAAATCGAAAATCATTTAGAAATAACAATTACGTTGTGAGCTATTGTATAGTATAGATATGGTTAATAATAAAGGGGGTATACATATGTGGAAGCGATTTGTAGCGATTGGTGATAGTTTTACAGAGGGGATAGGGGATGAAGTTGAGGGAATTGCATTAAAAAGCTGGGTAGATCATTTTGTTCAACTGTGTGTAAACGATATAGAATATGCCAATTTTGCAAAGCGTGGGTTAGTAACGAAAGAAATTCGCTCACAGCAATTGGAAAAGGCGTTAACTTTTAATCCAGATTTGGTTAGTCTCATTGCAGGTGCAAACGACGTATTAAAAGGACGTTGGAATCATAATGCATATAAGAATGATATGGAATTTATGATAAATACATTAAGTAAAACAGGTGCTGATATTATGATAGCAAATCTTCCGGATTTTACAGTAAGGCTTCCTTTCGCTTCTGAAAAAAAACAAATAATAAAGGAACAATTATTAGAGGCAAATGATGTGATACGTTCACTGAGTAGAGAGTATAAGCTTCATCATGTTGACTTTTGGAGTCATCCTTTAGTTAATGACAATACGCTTTGGTCTAAGGATTTAATTCATCCAAACTCAAAAGGATATGTAAAAGTTGCTGAATTGATTTTTAGTAGTGTGCTTGTACAGAAGACAGAATAATAGTTTGCTATGTAACGAATACCATATTAATTGTATTAAGCTATGTTTTTTAGTAAATGGAGAGAACTAAAAATTTAGCAAACAAAGCGTATCTACGCTATATTTCTACAGAAGTGTACAAATGCAGAATCATAAAGAAAGATCACTTATGGAAATAGGTGGTCTTTATACGTTTTTATAACTAAATTAATATATAATGAATTGTTAAAAATTTCGCATTACATGTAAATTAAGTTCTCTTATAGAAAAACGGATTTTATATTATCTTAAAATATATTATATTTTACAAAAAACTCGTAATAATGTTATATAATAACATATTTAAATTATTTTTTGGACATTTACCCCAATTGTGAAAAATGTGTAATTTTTTGAAGTATAAATGTCCAATAAATTAAATAGGTGATAAGTGCGGAAGTATTAATACTATATTATTCAATATAATTGTTTGGTATGATTTGTGGATTTGGTTTTTTATCTAAAATTTTTTACTTGAATATTAAAACTTATTAATATAGTAGGTGGAAAAGTTGTGTAATAGTATTTGAGATAGAAAAAAGCTAACACTGAAAAGGATGTGATTTGAATGTGCAAACAACTGTAAATGATTATATTAAGGTAATGTTTAGTTGTTATTAGTGTAAAGCAAATTCCTTCTCTTTCAAAGAATTCATCCATTGAATAAAGTTAATTCTCCCATACGTATCGCATGAAATGAAACGTTTTTAATAACATTTGGATATATTTCAATATACTTCCGATACTATAACAGATTAAAAATTTATCTATTGGAGGTATATAATGGAATATCCATTTCGTAACTTAGTATTTGAAGGTGGCGGAGTAAAGGGAAGCGCTTATATCGGTGCCATCCGTGCACTAAATGAAGAAGGGATTTTACCAGAAATACAACGATTTGGAGGGACTTCAGCGGGAGCGATTACTGCATTACTTTTAGGTCTTTCCATTCCATTCGCAGATCTTGTGAAAATCCACAAAGACATGAATTTCAAAGCGTTTAAAGATGATGATTTTTCGATTGTACAAGATAACATTCGTTTATTTTTTGATGGTTTTGGTATCTATAAAGGGGATTTCTTTACTGAGTGGGTAGGAAACATCGTTGAAAAGTGGACAGGGAATAAGGATACAACCTTTCAGCAGTTGTATGACAAAACAGGAAAAGACGTGTTTTTCCAAGGAACGAACGTTTCTACACACCAGCTTCGTACGTTTTCTCGCGAAACGACACCTGATGTCCCGTTAGTAGTTGCTGTGCGGATTTCGATGTCGATCCCATTCTTTTTTAAATCTGTGGAATGGGATAAAGATTATTATGTAGACGGAGGTGTACTCGATAACTACCCAATTCGTTTATTTGATCGGAAAAGTTTTGTGAATAAAGAAGAACACTTCACGACCACAGATACGATTGACGAAGTTAATAAACTGGTAAGCAATACGGAGGATTATTCTTCATTAAGAAGCTTACACACGAAATACAATGCATCTTTCTTTGATCCTGCAGATGAAATTGTCTACAACAAAGAAACACTAGGTTTCCGTTTAGAATCTCAGGCCGAGATTGCCATGTTAAAACAAATCGCAACTTCAACAGAACATCATATTGGCCATTCTCTTATTCATTTTGCATGGAATTTGTCTCAAACCATGATCAAAGGTCATGAGAGCGGAAAAACAACCAAAGAAGATGCTGCCCGCACTGTATTTATCAATACATTCTTTACGCCGTCGTTTAATTTTGATATCACAGAAGAAGAAAAGAAAACACTCATGAATTCAGGTTATACTTCGACTAAAGACTATCTACATCAGTTTAATACGTCTGAAGTAAAATTATTTAATCGACCATAAAGCCGAGTGCAATGCACTTGGCTTTTTTTTATCAACCTGTAAATTTGCTGTTTTTTTAATTGATTATACAATATTCCATTTACTATTCTTCAGTGAAAATCTTAAAAAATAAATTTTTAATCATTGGAGTATCCTTAGTAAAAAATCTTTACAACTGTAACTGAATTCTCCCTTGATGTGTTATCTATTACTACACCATATACAGTGAAAATTTGAACATATGCTGGATATGCAACATGTCGGAATGTTTACATTTAATCTATCATTTATTTACATCTCTCCGTATTACAACAAAACTGTCATACATTTTTACTTGAATTTAATTGAAAAACAGGATGATGGAGAAGAGAAGGTAAATATATAAATAAGAAGATAGTATGTATAGATATATAGGGGGGGAACTAAAAATAACGAAATTCATTTTCTTGAATACACATAATTATCCATATTTCATTAAGTTAATTTGAGCTAATTATAAGTTAGCAGAATTTTTATCTATTCCAGCCTTGATAGTGTTAATAACAGTATATAATTTGTAGAATTAGTTTATAGAAATTATAAAACTATTTTTCATTAGATGTATCTAATTGATGATTGATTACAGTGCTGGACTTATTATTTATAAGTATATAAATCCAACCTATGAATGATAGAATTACTGGATAGAAAATCGCCCAACCACTAAATGAGTATACAAAAATACATATAACTAGAGACAGGAAGGCCATCCACCAACCTATATCTTTAACTTTTAATAACTTAAGAGCAGCTAGCATTGTAAAAATATATGAGGTAATAAAAATTACACTAGGGCCTTTTAGAAGCATCTCTAAATTTGGTCGTGCTATACCATAAAAAATTAAAATACAACTAAAAATTCCCCCTAAAACTAGTAAAACCCTAGTTGGAGTTTGGGATTTAGAATGTAATTTAGTAAAGAAGGAAGGGAAATGTCCTTCTCTAGCTTGGGCGTAAATCATTCTTGAAAAACCTGCAATGTTAGCATGTACAGCACTAAACGAAATAAAAATTGCTAAAATAGTGGTTATATATGTACCTATTGGTCCTAATCCTTTTGATATTAGAATACTAAGGGAAGTTATCTGGTTCTTATCACCATAGGAGTGAGTCCCTATTGTTACAAAAGATATTACAATGTAAATAATTGAGATACAAATTGCTCCTAAAAATAGACTAATGGAAATATCTTTAGCAGGTCTTTTAAACTCTTCAGCTAATGGGGTTATCATCTCCCATCCTACAAATGAGAAAAAGATAATTACAGAAGAAGCTCCAACAGAAGACCATCCGTTTGGTACAAAAGGTGTAAAAAAACTTAATTTTACATAGGGGATAGAAACGACAACAGCCACAATTATCAAAAGTGAAATTATACAAATGACAAACGCACTTACTTTTGATGATAACTCAATTCCTTTAATATGTAAGAGTAAAGAAGTAAACAAAATTAATGCCGCGATGCCTATAACTCCTGCATTACTTATTGGAAAAACATAGCCAATATAATGGGCACCTGTTAAAGCGATAATAGGTACTCCAATAGGAATAGATCCTAACATAATCCACCCTAGGATTACACTCGTATTTGCATTAAATGCCATTTGAACATAAGCTGTAATTCCTCCTGCGCTAGGAATCATTTTAGCAAGAACCGCTAGAGTTGCGACAATGGGAAAAGCTAATATAGACATGATAACCCAAGATAAAAGCGAAGCTGGTCCAGCGCTATTTGCAGTAATTGAGGGCAATATAAGAATTCCACAACCCAACACAGCTCCTATGGTTAATGCAGTCCCTTGTACCCAAGTAATTGAACGTTTCAATGATTGTTGTGTCAAGATAATCAGCCTCTCTTTCATGAATTGATATCAATTATATAAAGTTTAAAAAAAGATAACATGCTATAATTTATGTATTAATTATAATTTTTTTAAATAATTTAAGAATTATTAATTGTATTCCTAATTAATTAAGGGGAGGTACATGAATGGATCAAACAGATTTAAAGATTCTTTCACATCTTCAGGAAAATGCACGTTTAAGTATGGTTGAAATAGGAAAACTGGTAGGTTTGAGTTCTCCTTCTGTTACAGAGCGAGTTAGAAGACTAGAAGAACAGGGGGTAATTATAAGTTATCGCACGATTGTTAATCCGAAAGAATTAAAAAAACATATTACTGCGTTTGTTTTGATGGAACCAAGGGATTGCAACAAATATAAAAAGTTCGCAATGGAACATTCAGATGTGGTCGAATGTCACCGTATTGCCGGTATGTATAGTTATCTAACAAAGGTAGTGACAGAATCAGTACATACACTCGAAGACTATATTAATTTGTGCTTAGAGTACGGAAAGCCTACAACCTTAATAGTGCTTTCTTCTCCAGTAGAACATAAATCACTTTTTACAGAGAGTGAAAAATCTTAATTACATATGAGAGATTATTCTAAATAAAAAGCGAAAATAAGCATTTACTCCAAAATGCATTAGTAGATAAAATTAATAGCCGTGAAGTATTCATGAGAGGCATTGATATTAGTTACTATTATGAGGGATATACTGAATGTGATATAGAGGATTTATAAATAAAAAAGGGCTGAAATAGCCCTTTTTTATTTGCGTTATGAAGAGGATTTTCATATGAAAACAGTATAAAAAGTCCATATTGTTATATGGAACTTATCATTCATTTGCGCTAAAACAGACATAATGCTGAACCTTTATAAAAAGAATATATTTAATTTTAAAGTAGTGAATACTGCTAAAGTATTAATTTATGTTAAGATTAGTAAAAGAAGTTCCTCTTTTCTGATAATAAATATTGATGCGAAATTCATAATTAATATACATTAATTGTTTTATGTTTGATTCGTGTATTCCTTTCCATCTACATAAATTATTTATTGTAACAGCTTTCACGTCCAAAATAAGATGTTCCAACCAAGGACAATATAAGTATTCTTATAATAATTTTCCAATATAATCAATGTGTTAACGAAAGTAACTCTGTATTATTTTTGCTTTTCTATTAACTAATACAGCTTCAAACAAAGGACATAATTGTTGCATACTAAGTGTAATTTATTACCCATTCAAAATTCTGTCTATTCAATCTTTCTAAAAATAAAAAAAGATTGAACTCATAAATATACAAGTTATAATGAGGGCGTCGAGAGGTAATTTATGACCTCTAGAGAAAATATCAAACCTCGTTTTGGTTCAAAAATTCTAAAGAACTTGCGAGTAAGTTTCTAAAATTGGACATACTGATATGATTACTATATGAAGGGTTGTGGATCAAAAGGAAAGTTTATTCAACTCAATAAAGAAAGCGCTATCAAACGGATCTTATTTTGAATTTATCATTCTAATAACTTAGATTCAACAGCAATTAAAAATAATAAACTATGGGGGTGCTTATATGAACATAAATGTAGCATCTATTAAAGAAAAAAAGGTTGTTAAATACAAAAGTTGTTTTGATGTGATTGGGCCCGTAATGATAGGTCCTTCAAGTTCACATACTGCAGGTGCTTTGTCTATTGGAACAGTTGCTAATAAATTATTTCAAGGTCTTCCAAAAAAAGTTGTGGTAACGTATTATGAATCATTTGCTGAAACCCATAAAGGTCACGGAACTGATTTTGCAATAATTGCTGGTATATTAGGCTTTGCTGCAGATGACAGCAAAGTGCCAGATGCTATTAAAATAGCAGAATCTAAAGGGATTGACATTACTTTTATTGAAAAATCAGGTGATAGTCCTGCCGGTCATCCAAATACGGCAGATGTATATGTAGAGGATGACAGTCGAAGTATTAGAACGATGGGTATTTCGGTCGGTGGTGGATTGATTGAAGTCAAACATGTTGAAATTGACGGATTTAGCTTAGAACTGCAGGGTCCATTGCCAGTTGTTATTGCGATTTCAGAAAGAGCTGACTTTGAATTTGTCTTACGCAGAATATTTAAACAATATGATGTTGAAATTAACAACTTTCATAGTTTGAAAGATAAAACAAAATATTTATATGCATTCGCTTTGGATTCGCTATTGCCTGGTAATGCTCAGGAGGAATTAGGGAATTTAAGCAATATAGCTAATCTTATTATTCTTTAGTTACATTAAGGAGTGAAAAAATATGTATATGGCCATAAAAGAAATTGTGGATGCAGCTAATAAAAGACAAAAGCCAATTTATAAATTAGCAATTGAACAGGAAATCGAACAAACTAAAACTTCTTATGAAGAAGTTTGGAGTAAAATGGAACGAAATTTAGCAACTATGCAAAATGCTATAAATAAAAGTATCGAGGGCGACGGTGTATTTTCTCCTACCGGTTTAACCGGAGGTGATGCAGTAAAAATTAAAAATTATCGAGAAAATAGGAAAACTCTTTCTGGAGATTTGATGGTGTTAGGGATTCAAAGTGCTATCGGCGTTAATGAAGTAAATGCTGCATTAGGAGCTATTTGTGCAACTCCAACAGCAGGTGCAAGTGGGACGATTCCGGGAGTCCTATTTAGTATTAAAGATACGTTGCAGTTGAGTCATGAAGATATGATACATTTTCTATTCACATCAGCGCTATTTGGAACGATAGTAGCAAACAACGCTTGTATTTCAGGAGCGTATGGAGGATGTCAAGCTGAAGTAGGCAGTGCCTCAGCAATGGCGGCTGCAGCTGCGGTAGAAGCTGCAGGTGGAACACCACAGCAATCTTCTGAAGCTTTTTCAACTGCATTACAAAATTTGCTCGGTTTAGTTTGTGATCCGGTCGCTGGTTTGGTAGAAATTCCTTGTGTAAAGAGAAACGCCATTGGAGCGACAAATGCTTTAGCAGCAGCGGACATCGCATTAGCCGGTGTAAACAATATCATCAATGCTGACGAAGTTATTGAAGCGATGTATAGTGTTGGAAGACAGATGCCTCGAGAATTAAGAGAGACAGGTTTAGGTGGAATTGCGGCTACACCTACAGGGATAGCCATTAAAAATAAAATATTTGGAGAGAAACAATCAAATCAATGAACAGTTATCGGCTATATTGTGAAAAGGTTAACAAACTATTCTTTATCGTTCGTCTAAGGATGGCTGTATATTGAGGGAACTACCAATAAAATATACTACTATATAATTGAAACATTTTGTAAGTGGTAACAAACCCGTTAGGTTGATGCTTTGCTAATTTTTTGATTTGGACTAGCTTACAAGAAAGATATACGATGTAGCGCATTTTATAAGCAATTCATTTTTGAAGAACAGTCTATATTCCTATGCCTTAAATAGAGAAATAAGAATAGGACACAAGGAGGAATTATAATATGAATGGGAATACTGCAAAAAACATAGAATTTCAAGCTGAGAATAAGGCAGTAAAAAATGAGAAATATATAGATCCTAAAAAGTGGCATAAACAGGATACTACCTGGGCATTGAGTCTATTTGGAACTGCAATTGGAGCAGGGGTGCTCTTTTTACCGATTAATGCAGGTTCAGGTGGTTTATTATCATTGCTGTTAATTACCATACTTGCATATCCTGTTATGTATTACTCACATAGGGCGCTTGCTAAAATGATATACGCTTCAAGTTCTGCTGACGAGGGGATTACAGGTACAATAAGAGAATATTTCGGAAATAAAGCAAGTATCGTTTTTAACATCGTATATTTCGTCTCAATTTATACGATCGTGCTGATGTATTCGGTTGCACTTACAAATACTGCAAGTAGTTTTATTGTGCATCAATTACACATGCCAGAGCCTCCAAGAGCCATTTTATCACTTGTATTAGTACTCGGTCTTATCACTATACTGAATTTTGGTCAAGATATTACTGTAAAGATAATGAGCATGTTAGTATATCCTTTCATTGCTTCTCTACTTTTTATTGCAATATCTTTAATTCCACAATGGAATACTTCAATGCTAAGTTTTTCAAGTGTTTCTACTGCTTCAACTGGAATAGGGTATTTCGGAACGATTTGGATGATACTACCAATCATAGTATTCTCGTTTAATCATTCTCCTATGATTTCGTCATTCGTTATGAAACAGAGAGCTACGTATGGAATAGACGCTACTGATGCCAAGTGTGCTCAAATACAAAAAGTTTGTTATATCATGACATTCGCTGTTGTTATGTTCTTTGTTTGGAGCAGTACTTTAAGTTTGACTCCAGATGATCTTAAGGTGGCAAAAGAACAGAATTTGTCAATCCTATCATATCTTGCTAATGAGCTTAATTCGCCAGTAATCACGATTGCAGCTCCTATCATTGCGTTTGTGGCCATTACAAAGTCTTTCCTTGGGCATTATATAGGAGCGTATGAGGTAATGCGTGACATGATTATCAAGTCCGGTAAAAAACGTGGGAAAAATATAGGAGAAAAAACAGTTAAGACAATGATTCTTACTTTTGTTGTATTAACATGCTGGTATGTTGCTTATACAAATCCAAGTATTCTTGGAATCATTGATGCACTTAGCGGTCCGTTAGTCGCTGCTATCTTATGTCTATTACCGATGTATGCGATTCGTAAAGTACCAGTACTAGCAAAATACAGAGGGAAAATGAGCAATGTATTTGTAATCGTTATAGGAATACTTACTGTTCTAGCAAGTATTAATTCATTATTTTAATTTACTATAGCTAGTTCTGAGGCAAAAATAGTAGGATATGAAAAGAGAATGAAAGATTCCTAGCGGAACTAAATTATATATTGTTAAACCGTAGGGATTATGCTTTTGGACAAACTATTCAGCTTGGATAGTTTGTCCTTTTTTGTCTATATGTATAACTTCTATTATAGCAATCTATTTTTTAGCTGGTTATTATGATTTTGATCCAAGCATATGAGGGCGCCGGATTTATCTGAGTGGTGGCTTCTTCCACAAGGAAAAATTGCTCTTTTTCGAAAGGGTGGTGCAAGTGGGAAAATAACCATTTGTTTCTAATTATAACCAGAAACATACTTGGGGTGTTACCGTAAGGTGGCATGAATGCTAGAGAGTCAACCGTCTAGCGATAGACGAAAGACCTAGCGTTCTAACTCAAGCCCCACTGAAACGCTTCAACTCAGTGGGGGTAGTTGACTATAAACTTCATACAAACCACACATTAACTCCACTACTAGCACAAACTAAAATTGTATACTTTAATTATCATTTTTAACAACAAACATTCAAATATACTAATATTATGTAATACGGAAGTCACACTACATTAGAAGAAAACAAATAAGGGAGAGAGGATACTATGACAAGATTTGCAAATCAGCATGTAGAGAACACAATTTTAGAAGAGGATGTAGAGCTTTTAAAACTTATGGCACATCCAATGCGTTTAAAACTAATCAATGAGCTTTCTAAACATAAAACATTAAATGTAACCCAAATGACCGAAATTTTAAACATTCCACAATCAACAGTTTCCCAACACTTATCTAAAATGAGAGGGAAGGTTCTAAGAGGAAATCGTCAGGGGTTAGAAATTTACTATAGCATCGAAAACCAAAAAGCTGAAGAAATTATGGAATTATTAGGACCAATACAATAAAATATTAAGTCTACCATTTAAAGATTTACTTATATAGAATACTAAGCCCTCCTTGTTGTGGAGGGTTTTTATTTATTAATTTTTTAAGTAATTATTACTTTAATCCAATGACATCAACATCTAAATTATGTAACGATTTAAAAGAAGAGGGAATATCAGCCGTTGTTCATATCTTATCAAATTGCGAAGTTCCTAAGGGTGAAGTAATCACGGAAGAAGGTATATTAGACAATACCATCTATACAACCACAATGTGCATAGAGTCTGGTACATATTATTATCATATCTACGATTGTAGACAAATTACATCCATTCATTTATTTGATGAAAATTTAGATTCAGAAGAGATTAAAACCTATCCGTTCCTGTGTAAACAGAAGATATTTTATGAAAACTAATTAGAATAGGTAAACTGTATACAATACAAATTCAGGGTTCTTATGTGGTTTTAATCTATTTTTAAATGAAAAATCAATAACTAATAAACATTACAACCTGCCAAAAATCAAAAAGGAAGCGTGATTAGCTTGTAGATTAAGCTTGTTTTAAAACTGATGCATACGGGGGACAATCCCATATACAACAGTTTTAAAAATTTAGATACTTTATTTATCAAGTTAATGCAAGTTACATCATTATAGGAAACAGTGGAAATCTAAATCTTTGTTTATATGTTAATTACTTCAAACGTATCCCTTCGAATGCGTTTATAACCAAGTCATGTACATAGGAATCATCCAACTTTTCACCGGTTACTAGCAAACGATAAAAAATTGGTCCGTAAATGAGATCGATGCTTAATTCAACATCGAGGTTTTCTTTTAATTCTCCTCTTTTCATTCCCTTCTCCAGAAGTTGCTTTGCTTGCAGTCGACGTGGCTGGAAGTATCGAGCACGATATTCCTCTGCTAGTTTCGAATCAAATTGCCCTTCGCCAACTAACTCATTGATAATGGTTCCTTCTCGACTGATTAAAAAACTGGCTAAACTTGTGGCGTGAGTTAAAATATCATTCAACGCTGAACCTGTGTCAGGTACAGGCAATCTGGCAGCGGCAGCAGAAAGAAAACCATCCATTACCACAGCAGCCTTATTTGGCCACCATTTATAAATCGTAGCTTTGCTGACTTTAGCACGGTCTGCAATTTTATCGACTGTGACTGCTTTAAAGCCACTTTCCAATAATAACTCATAGGACGCAGAAAGGATGGCCTTTTGGGTTTCGATATTACGTGGACGACCTCTTTTACCTTGCACATTAATCATTCCTTTCAAAAACATAAACTATACGTTTAGTATACTTAATATGAACAAAAAACAAAATAGCCTATTTACAAAACTGAACGTTTAGTATATATTTTAGTTAATTAATAAACTGAACGTTTAGTTTATTAATTAACTAAATGACATCTTGTACTGGTATTTCTATATTTAGATTCCAAAAATCACAAATTAAACTGTTAAAAAACATTTAGAAAAGGGGGATAAAAAAGAGATGAAATTGGATTTTTTAAAAGCAGAATGGAAAGTAGTTCAGACTTAATTTATTACAATAAAAAATGGCATCGCAGTAGTTCTTGACAAGGCGATTTAGTAATTTTGAAATAAAAGTATGGGAGGAAATAGTAATGTCTAATTTTAAAAATAAAGCAATTGATAAGGATATTTCATCAGGTTTAATCATCCTTTTAGCAACTGCATGTGGTATTATTGTGGCTAATCTTTATTATGCACAGCCTTTAATTGGGGTAATTAGTAATGAAATTGGGCTTTCTAATAGTAGCGCTGGATTAATTGTAACGCTAACTCAAATTGGATATGTTGTTGGCTTACTATTTCTTGTGCCTTTGGGGGATATTGTTGAGAATAAAAAATTAATACTTATATTGTTATTTTTAAGTGCATTTGCACTCATTTCCATGGTTTTTGTAAAAAGCGCAACCTTGTTGTTAATTACTTCATTCTTTATCGGACTGGGGTCAGTCGCAGCACAAGTGCTCGTACCTCTTGTATCATATCTTTCATCGGAGAATGCACGCGGTCGCATAGTTGGCAATGTCATGAGTGGTCTGTTATTAGGTATTATGCTTGCGCGACCGATATCTAGTCTAGTAGCCGATATGTGGGGATGGAATGCAATATTTGCTTTATCTGCTACTGTAATTATTGTTTTGGTATTTGTATTATCTAAAGTACTCCCTACTAGGAAACCAAAGGGAAAAACAAATTATATAGCCTTACTTAATTCAATGTGGCAACTGCTACGAACTACTCCAATTTTACGTCGTCGTGCCATTTATCATGCTTGTGTATTTGGGGCTTTCAGCTTATTCTGGACCACTGTTCCATTATTATTATCTAGTCCTGCTTTTCATTTTTCTCAGACTGCCATAGCATTATATGCACTTGTTGGAATTACAGGTGCAATAGCCGCTCCAATAGGTGGTCGTCTAGCTGATCGTGGCTGGACTCGACCCGCCACTGGGATAGCTCTCACTGTTGTTATTATTTCTTTATTACTACCACTTTTTATTCAAAGTAGCTCGCCCTTTGGAATAGCTGTTTTAGTATTTGCTGCAATTCTGTTAGACATGGGAGTATCTGCAAACCTTGTGCTTAGCCAACGTTTAATTTTCTCGTTGAGTCCAGAAATTCGTAGTCGATTAAACGGGCTGTTTATGGCTATGTTCTTTTTAGGAGGTGCTGTTGGATCCTTTATTGGAGGATGGGCATATGCCTTAGGGGGATGGAATCTAACATTATGGATAGGAATCGCTTTTCCGACCATAGCCTTGCTTTATTTTGCTAGTGAGAAATAGTTCTATAATCAAATTTAAACTGCCTGGAATCGTTTGAATGCTTATTCATTGGTATGTCTGAGTTTTATAGAATAATTGTGGTTAATTTGAAGTTTTTACATCAGAACCAGATTTTTTGTCTCTATTGCTAAAAGAGCACAATAGGATCACCTAGAGGCGCCGTAAAAATAGCTAGGAAGCCTTTCGTACGATTAGTAAAATAGTTGTTTTTAAAATTATGAAAGGTACTAAATATATATTTGATATGGCTATAGACTAGGGCTTCGGCTCTAGTTTGTTTTTTGTTTGAAACAAATTACTAATTAATATATATAATGTGCTTATAGGCTTGAAAGCGAGTGGATAGAATGGCATTCAGCAAGGCACAAAACGAAACCACAAAAACTATAAAAAACGCAATCCAGAACAAGCAAAATACCACAATTAAAAAACTATGGCTAGAAGCTTAATTAAGAATCTAGCTACAAAAGAAGAAAAAGAATTAATTGCAGAAAAAGAGGAGAATGGTTGTGTTAGAAAATAAATTAGATATCAAAAATCAGTTGGAATTGAATCGAGTGGAAGAACGACTATCAAAAATGAAAATCAAAAATTTATATGATTCAGGAGAGATAAACCACATAGAAGTTGGTACATTCAAGGGTCTTTCTGACATGCATAAATACCTATTGGAGGATATTTATTTCTTTGCTGGAAAGGTTCGAAAGGTCAACATAGCGAAGGGGAATTTTCGCTTTGCCCCTGTTATGTACCTAAACCATTCATTAGAGCATATTAGCACTATGCCACAAACAACCTTTGATGAAATTGTTGAAAAGTATGTTGAAATGAATATTGCCCACCCCTTTAGAGAAGGAAACGGTAGAGCGACTAGAATATGGCTAGATTTAATCTTTAAAAATGAACTTCATCAGGTGGTCGACTGGAATAAAATTGATAAAGAAGATTATTTATTGGCAATGGAACGCAGCCCAATTAAAGATATTGAAATTAAGCATTTACTCCAAAATGCACTAGTAGATGAAATAAATAGTCGTGAAATATTCATGAAAGGAATTAATATTAGTTACTATTATGAGGGATATACCGAATATGATATAGAGGATTTATAAAATTATAAGAAAGGATGGCGGTTTTGTACGCCTATTTCTGTATCCAATGAATTTCAACTATTTGCACAAGAAATACAAAGCTTTTTATCGTTAAATATCTGACGAAATCTTGCCAGAGAGTTTGATTTCTTGCGACGAACCCGTAAATTTCAAACAAAAGATATACCCAGTTCATGAGTAAGGATGAAAAAAGAAAGAAATTCTATAATATTCTACTTAATATCAATTTATAAAGAAATTCAAGTAATAAAATATGAAATAATACATATTATAATTATTTATTAAGATAAAATGTTATATTTTTGGGTGGAATATATAAATGGAGGAAATGTAATGAACAAGAATTTAAAATTTACTCAAATGATGATCGGGATTAGTACGATGGCATTATCATTTGGAAGTATTCAAACACAGGTATCAGCAGAAGAAACAGCACCCTATAATATCTTACAGATGAAACCAATGGGGACAGAAACTTCAAAAGATGAAATTGTACATGCTACAAAAGCGGACGAAACTTTGACTTTTGAAGAGCGTTTAAAAGTAGGAGATTTTTCACAACGTCCTACTCTGGTTATGAAACGTGATGAAATTCAATTAAAGCAAAGCTATACTCTGGCAGAACTGAATAAAATGCCTAATAGCGAACTCATTGGTACATTATCAAAAATTTCTTGGAATCAAATTACGGATTTATTTCAATTCAATCAAGATACGAAAGCATTTTATCAGAATAAAGAACGCATGAACGTTATCATTAATGAATTAGGACAACGAGGAAGGACGTTTACGAAAGATAACTCAAAGGGCCTTGAAACATTTGTTGAAGTATTACGTTCTGCTTTTTATGTGGGATATTATAATAATGAATTAAGTTACTTAAAAGATAGAAGCTTTCATGACAAATGTTTACCAGCATTGAAAGCGATTGCGAAAAATCCAAACTTTACGTTAGGTACAGCTGAGCAAGATAGAGTAGTAGCTGCGTATGGAAAATTAATTGGTAATGCCTCTAGTGATACTGAAACAATACAGTATGCGGTAAATGTTTTAAAACAATATAATGATAATTTTACTACGTATGTAAGCGATTATGCGAAAGGACAAGCTGTATATGAAATTGTAAAAGGAATTGATTATGATATACAGTCTTATTTGCAGGATACGAATAAGCAACCTAATGAAACAATGTGGTATGGAAAGATTGATAACTTTATAAATGAAGTTAATAGAATTGCTCTCGTCGGGAATATCACAAATGAAAATAGTTGGCTAATTAATAATGGCATTTATTATGCAGGTCGTTTAGGGAAATTTCATAGTAATCCATACAAAGGATTAGAAGTTATTACACAAGCGATGAGCTTGTATCCTCGTTTAAGTGGACCTTATTTTGTAGTAGTAGAACAAATTAAAACAAACTATGGTGGAAAAGATTATAGTGGAAATGCAGTAGATCTACAGAAAATCCGTGAAGAAGGGAAACGACAATACTTACCTAAAACATATACATTTGATGACGGATCAATTGTCTTCAAGACGGGAGATAAAGTAACAGAAGAAAAAATTAAGAGATTATACTGGGCAGCCAAAGAAGTAAAAGCACAATATCACCGTGTAATTGGTAATGATAAAGCACTAGAACCGGGTAACGCTGATGATGTACTAACAATAGTAATTTATAATAATCCAGATGAATATCAATTAAATAGACAATTATATGGATATGAAACAAACAACGGTGGAATTTATATTGAAGAGAAGGGAACCTTCTTTACATATGAGCGTACACTAAAGCAGAGTATTTATAGTTTAGAAGAGTTATTCCGTCATGAATTCACTCATTATTTACAAGGAAGGTATGAGGTTCCTGGTTTATTTGGAAGCGGAGAATTGTATCAAAATGAACGATTAACTTGGTTCCAAGAAGGGAATGCAGAATTTTTTGCAGGATCTACACGTACAAATAATGTTGTTCCGCGTAAAAGTATGATAAGTGGCTTATCATCTGATCCAGCAAGCCGTTATACAGCAAAGCAAACTTTGTTCTCAAAATATGGATCATGGGACTTTTATAAGTATTCCTTTGCACTACAGTCATATTTGTATAATCATCAATTTGAAACATTTGATAAGCTTCAAGATTTAATCCGTGCAAACGATGTGAAAAATTATGACTCATATCGTGAATCATTGAGCAACAATACACAATTGAATGCAGAATATCAAGCGTATATGCAGCAGTTGATTGATAATCAAGATAAATATAATGTACCGCAAGTAACAAATGATTATTTAATTCAACACGCACCAAAGTCGTTAGCTGAAGTGAAAAACGAAATTGTGGATGTAGCAAATATAAAAGATGCAAAAATTACAAAATATGAGTCGCAATTCTTTAATACATTTACCGTGGAAGGCAAGTACACAGGTGGTACATCAAAAGGTGAGTCTGAAGATTGGAAAACGATGAGTAAACAAGTAAATCGAACTTTGGAGCAGTTATCCCAAAAAGGTTGGAGTGGTTATAAAACTGTCACAGCCTATTTTGTAAACTATCGTGTGAATGCAGCTAACCAGTTTGAATATGATATTGTTTTTCATGGTGTTGCAACAGAGGAAAAGGAAAAAACAAATACTATAGTAAATATGAATGGACCATACAGCGGGATAGTAAATGAAGAGATTCAATTTCATAGTGATGGTACAAAAAGTGAAAATGGAAAAGTTATTTCTTATCTATGGAACTTTGGAGATGGTACAACAAGTACAGAAGTAAACCCTACCCATGTATATGGAGAAAAAGGAACATACACTGTGGAACTAACAGTAAAAGATAGTAGGGAAAAAGAAAGCAAAGAACAAACAAAAGTTACTGTAAAACAAGATCCGCAAACAGGTGAATCCCATGAAGAGGAAAAGGTACTCCCGTTTAATACGCTTGTAAAAGGAAATCTGATTACTCCTGATCAAACAGATGTTTATACGTTTAATGTTACAGATCCAAAAGAAGTAGATATTTCTGTGGTAAATGAACAAAATATTGGGATGACATGGGTACTTTATCATGAATCAGACATGCAAAATTATGTAGCTTGTGGTGAAGATGAAGGAAATACTATAAAGGGGAAATTCGTAGCGAAACCAGGCAAATATTATTTGAATGTTTATAAATTTGATGATAAAAATGGTGAATATTCATTATTTGTAAAATAAATTCATATCCGATATGTATAAATGCTTATCAAAAAACAGTTACTGTAATTAAAAAGGACAGTTGAATGAAATAAGACCGTTCCTAATTATAGGAACGGTTATAAACTTATCATGTGCTGGAGGTCAATCCGAATGGCATGGAATACCTTCTCTAAACAGTATAGACATGAAAATTAATGAGTATACGTAATGATGGCAAACAACAAAACGAAACGGTTACGCTATATAAAAGCGTAACCGTTTCGTTTTGTGACAGTGGCTCATTTATTACATGATATAGGATCTCGTTCCTGAGGCTCTATTTTTTTAGTATAAATGAAACTCAAAAGAAAATGATGTAGGTGGATTAACGATTGCAGAGTTTTTACCATTTGATGCTATTAATCTAAAGAACATATTATGTAAGTTAGATATTTTTAAATAATAGATAGAAATGGATCTATTTTTAAGCAGCTCTATTTTTATTTTCTAGATTTTTAAGTTGAGTTTTTTTGCCGTGAATTAACAGAAGGACAAACGCACATTATCTTTTTTACTTTTATGAATTCAAAATAATCTATTTAAAATATTTTTTAACATCATATATATATGAAATTGATCCCCATATAACACATTATTTTTCAGCGAACGCTAAAAATTCACTCTTATGTAAATTTTTAGTGTTTATTATTTTTCTCAATTCTATAACTTTATTTTTGAATTATACTTAATGCGTAATCCAAAAATTAGGAAAGGAGCTTTGGGATAGGAAATTTATCTTAAATGTTTATTTAGAGGAGTGTTTTAAGAAATCAATGCAGGTAATGTGGTTCTAGATTAATTAGAAATAGATTTTGAAGTGTTACTATGCCTTTTTTGTATTCATCCAAAAATATGAGCAGCATTGTTTAAAATAAGTGTGCATTTAATAAATCTCCTTTTGGCATGTGTGAGAAAACTGATATTTCGTACGTAAGTGATAACGAATTTGAACGAAAGGACTGATTTATATGAACAGAAGAAAGAATGATAGATTACAAAAAACAATAAAGGTGTTTGCGACATCTACTATTTTAGCAACCACGTTATTTGCACCTATTATGTCAAACAATTTAGAGGTACATGCTGAAACTGCACAAACTGTAGCTCAATATGAACAAAGAGAGTTTGACCTTCCAGGTACAGGAAGTTTTTGGGATGAAGCAAAAAGAGAAAAAAGAAGTGAGCAAAAAAATTATATGCCAACAGGCATATATGTGAAACCTAATGAACAGGTTACAATTACAGTATCCGGAACGCAAAAAATTAGAGCCATTATTGGGACACATCAATATGATAAAGAATGGGGAAAAGAAATTGATCTTTCTCCAGGCTCTAATACTATCTCTTCACCAAACGGCGGCGTATTAGGGTTAGATAATTTTCAAAACACAGGAACAGTTAAGGTGCAGGTAACGCAAGGCGGTAGTCCTATTCCTTTCTTTGTATTAGGGAAACACACAAAAGAAGACTGGATTGCCATGATGAACAACTATCCAAATGCACATGCGGTACAATTGAAATCGGAACGAGCCGTACTAACTGTAACTCGTGATAGTGCCAATAAATATATTGTAAATCAAGATCCTGTGCCTCTATTAAATAAATATGATGAAATGATTCGGGCGCAAGACAAGTTAGCGGGGCTATCTGAGACAGATCCTAATCCTTTACATCGTTCAACTCGTCGTATTTGGGCCTTTGTAGAAAATCCTAACGCACAAAGTTGGGGCATGTATGCAAGTTGGGATGGAGCCGTATTTACGACTGCTGGTGAAGCTATCAAAAGTACGTTAAATGTCAATGAGTTTGGATGGGGACAAATGCATGAAGCGGGACATGCACGACAACAATATCCATGGACGTGGAATGATTTAAGAGGTATGGGTGAAGTAACTAATAATCTATATTCTTTAGTTGCTGATAAGAAAATATACCCAAATAAACCAACACGTTTAGAATCAGAGGGCGATTATAATAGAGCCTTTGCGTATTTAAAACAAACGAATAAAGAATATAAAAATATTGACGACTTGTTTGTAAAACTTGTTATGCTTTGGCAGCTTCATTTAGCATATGGGGATGATTTTTATCCGAATCTTCACAAATTATATCGAGAGACACCAGAGGATCAACTTCCCAAAACAGATGAAGATAAAATACAAACATTTATTTACAATACATCGAAAATAGCAAAACAAAATGTACTACCATTTTTTGATCAATGGGGATTGAAAGCAACCCAAGAAACAAGACAAAAAGTAGAAGCTTTAAACAATCCAAAATTAATTGCACCTATATGGGAAGCGACGGATACTAAACCTGTTAAACCACTTGCTGCATTGTCAAAAAAAATAATGAAGGCAAGTGCAAATAGTGAAGAATCATGGCGTGATCCAGCAAGTAACGCAATTGATGACAATCCAAATACAATTTGGCATACCCAATGGAGCGCACCAAATCAATATCCATACAATTTAACGTTAGATCTGGGTAAAACACAAACTATCACCCAAGTAGCATATCTTCCAAGACAAGATTGGTCAGAAAATGGTATTATTTTCAACTACAATGTTTATACAAGCACGGATGGTTCTAACTATAAAAAAGTTACGTCTGGAGCATGGGAAAATAATAGGACGAAAAAATTCGCAACATTCGACCCTATTGCTGCAAAATATGTAAAACTGGAAGTAACGAACGGATTTAATGGGTTTGCTTCAGCAGCTGAAGTAGATATTTTAGGATATTAATCATTTACACAAATGGCTGGAAGATTATAGCACATCGCTATCAAACTAAATAAGTGTATCTTTAAAACAAAAAACGCTATTCTTTTTGTAGAAATATACAGAAAGGATGGCGTTTTGTATGGATTCATCGGTTCAAGGTGAGGTTCATTTGCTCACTAAAGTACTGCAGCGATATCTAGCTTCAAATATTCTTCAACAACTTGCACAAAATATAGGTTTTGGAAACAGTGAAAGTTATTATGGCGCACAAGATTTAACAGTTTTATAATTTTACAACTATTCACTGGGCTATACCCCTACATGCACCTTGAGGCAGGGGTCTTCTTGGCTAAAATGATAAAGTCAGAGCATGCTTTGAACAGTCAGCATTATAGAGGTATAACAGACGACATTCATTTTAAAATCATATAATCGGATTCACTTTTATCTTTAATGCTGAAATACAAAAATAAACAGGGTCAGAAAAATAATAGATAAAACTTATCTGCATAATTTTTCCTAACTAAATTTTATATTTATTAATATTTAAAGGCAACCTATATAATCGAATATACATACCGAATGATATAATTAACTATTCTGAATCCTTTTGATAAATATGTTATAGTAGTTACCTTTTATTACCTAATGTGTTAATATATTTATATACGATTTATTAAATATATTTGATAGGGGTGGAAATATGATTAAACTCAAGAAATTATCTACATTATTACTTGCAAGCGCTTTATTGATACTACCTACAAGTGCAAGTGCAGCAAATCTGTATGGTGTTGTGAGTAATAAATGGGATGGAATTGGCACTATTCAGGAAGCTGTAGGTATCGATGGGGATACTATTTTTGTTGGTAATTCTACTGATTTAGCTGTATTAAGCACTGAATCTGGTGGATCAATGGTTTCACATGAAAAGAACAAACCTTCTTTTCCTACAAAAGGCATTGTAAAAACATCTGATGGTAACTTTTTTATTGCGGGTACATCAGGAAAATGGAAAGTTGTAGATTCATCTGCAGGTTTAGTTGAACAAGGGCAACTATCGGATAAACGTAATCCGAGATTTGTTAAGAAACTATTGGATGGAAGGCTTTTATTAGTTTACGATAAAGGTTATTATGCTATCCTTGATGGTGATTCTTATGGCGTAACACGAACAGGAAAATGGCCAAATGATTGGAATATTAACGATTCAATTCAGTTATGTGGACACCTGATCTTGATGGTAGGTGATAAAGGGAAATATCAAGTCATGTCACTAACAAATGGAAACGTCATCAACTTTGAGGATTGGGGATCAACAAAACATGATATTACGTCAATTGACAGACTTTCTGATGGTACTATAATAGCTGTTGGAGAGGGTGCAAAATTCGCCCTTTTTAATAAAGAAGGGGAAAAGATTGAGAGTTCAGAACTGACTGATCAAGAAAGTAAAAATTATAAATGGAATAAAGTGGTGGCCCTCAAGGATAAACATGCAATAGTAATTAGTTCCACTGGTCAGATGCTTTTGGTTCAGATTGATGGAAATAATAAAATTTCTGTTAAAGCAAAAACAAAATTAAATAATTATACTTCTAACGGCACTGTAGTAAAAATTAAAGATAATCAAGTATTCGTTACCCTTGCTAGTGGTCGATATATGGTTTATCAAGCAGATTTATAAAAATTCAAATTCAATAGTAAAACATTTGAAATGCAACAACTGTATTATTTATATAATCTAATTAAAACATAAAAATAACCAGGGGGATTATTTTGAAAAAAATATACTTATTTGTTGGTTTTTTGATGGGGTTTATAGTATTTAATTTGGATGGTATTAAAGTTGAAGCTGCTGAGTTAAATGTAGAACAAATAAAACATTTAGAGTCTTTAGGTTTCACTAAAGAAGAAATTTCGGACATGCCTGAAATGGAAATAATGAAAAACTTAGAAATTGATGGCCAAGTTGTAGCTACCAAAGAAAAGTTTATTAAAGTTACTGAAAATGGAGTTAATAATTCAAGTAAAGAAATTGAAATTGATAAGAACACGTATTTAAATGAAGTTCAACTAGAAGAAGCAAATAGAGTACAAAAAAGCAATGGTGTGGCAAAACTTTCTAGCGATACGAATACCACATCTTATAAAAAGGTTACAACTAATATTGTCTCTTTAAAAGCAAAACAAAAGTACAGGGTAAAAACTTCAATAGAATGGAGTGTTATGCCTAGTAATAGAAAAATAGATGTTATAGGTACAGGTGTTAACAGTTCTTTTTGGGCTCCTTCTCCAGGATCACAATATGGACAACAAAAATGGAAACTAAAGTATGATTGTAATAAAACTAAATCTAAGAATGCAACTTATACCAAGGACAGCAACAAATGGTCAAAAGGCCCTTCTGGCTATGCTTTAAATATTGATTTACCTAATAATGTTACTAAATCCTATGCTTGTTATAACGAAAAAGTACTAACTTTATCCGCATTCTCTTATTATACAGTTGATAAATTAGCATCTACTACCCAGATAGATGCTTATGGTAAGTACTTGCATCAAGAAACAACATTCCAAGTTTCTCCGTCTATATCGTTTTCACCTCTTACGTTTGGAGTTTCAGCTAGTCAATCTGATAAATTTACAGAAACTACTACACATGCACAAGTGAAATTCTAAAAACTTTTAAAAAGATTAGCATATATTGCAAGGAGTACGAGGTACAGCTCCTATAGAAAACAGAATGAAAGAAGCACGAAAATCTAGTTAACTTTCTGAACAAAGTTTTAGTATCGCTTCAAATACTTAACTGAATTTGAAACAAAACTAAATAATAAATAATAAAAAAAGAGAGCTATGCTCTCTTTTTTAGTCCCTAGAAAAACCTTATTAAATTTAGAGTTTAACTAAAATGTAATTTAATTCTACATAAGTAACAAAAGATATTCATGAAGGATTTACTTTCTCGTCTAAATTGTTTAGAGATCCATGTCTTTGTACTTAGGGGTAGTGAAAATTCTTAAGTTGATGGGCATGTATAGTGCCCCCTACTATTAGATTCTCCAAAATAAATATCAAACCAATTATTTGTTGCGTCCCTTTTACAATTTACATCTCCCATGTCTTCTACTACAAATGTATTCTTTACAGTACCATTAGGTATACCAAGAGCTCTATTTGTATTGATAATAGTCCCTCTTGGAAATCTAGTCCAGAGTAAACAAGGCTACATATAGATGGATGTACTGCAGTAGTATTATATTGACGCGGTGTTTGTGAATCCCTAAGGAAATACAAATGTTAAAATTTGCGTGCTACTCCCTATATTAAAACCCTATAAATGTTAATATATATTATATATGGTATATATTCGCTTTATGAAAAAGGGGGAATATTATGACTGAAACAAACAAATCTTCAGGAATCTATTTAAAAGAAGCTGTGAAATTTTCTATTATAATCCCTGCACACAATGAGGAAAAGTATATTAGAAAATGTTTAGATTCGATTGCAAAAGCATCAGAAGCATATAAAGATCAAACGGAAGTTATAGTTGTTTTAAATCGTTGCACAGATAAAACAGAAGAAATAGCAAAGTCTTATAACTGTATTACATTAAACAACAACGATAAAAACTTATCCAAAATTCGAAATGCAAGAGCCGAAATAGCCAGTGGAGAAATAATCATTACTATAGACGCTGATACCCTAATGACAGAATCTATGTTGTCTAATGTAGATAAATATTTAGCTTCAGGTAAATACATTGGCGGTGGGGTAACTGGGAAGTTTGAAAGAATATCTTTAGGAATATTCGTTTCCGCAATGTTAAAAATAATCCCCTTACTTTTAAAGTATGGAGCTGTATCTGTAGGGATTTTTTTGTGCTATAGAAAAGACTTTATGGCAATCAATGGATTTAATGAAAATATGCTTATGGCAGAAGATGCAGATTTTGCTAAACGATTAAAAAAATGGGGGAAACAAAATAATAAGAAATTCGGTACCATTAAAAATGGAATGTTAACTTCATGCAGAAGATTTGATACATATGGTGATTGGGCTTTACTTAAAAATCCAAAAATAATCTTAGCCTATCTAAGAGGAAATGATAAAAAATACGCAGATAAAACATATTATGATAACCAAGAAAGATAAAGGCGGAGAATAACAAACAAATCATCGTCAAGTGAACTAGTAAACTAAAATAAATAAAATTCAGCCAAACTAAAAGAATCTTATTTATTTAGGATTCTTTTAGTTTGGTTGAGTGTAGATCATTAACCATATGCTGAAGGTATCAAAAATAAAGGTGTGAAAGAATTATGAAACAGTACGCTAATGCTGAAGAATTAATTAAATCAATCGATAAAGCTTATAAGAAATTTATTGAAGAATTTAAGGTGATTCCTGAAAATTTGAGGGGTAAACGTATCTCTGAAGTGGACAAAACTCCTTCTGAAATCCTTTCTTATCAATTGGGGTGGATTAACTTGTTATTATCATGGGAAAAAGACGAACAATGTGGACTTGACGTACAAACACCTACTCCGGACTACAAATGGAATAACTTAGGTGGGCTTTATCAATCTTTTTATGAGCAATACGGTAAGTTAACCTTAAAACAGCAAGAGGAAGAATTAACAAAGTTAGTTCAAATGTTAATTGATTGGATAAACGATCTTTCTGAAGTAGAATTATTTCAACCAGAACAAAGAAAATGGGCCACAACAAAAGCAAAGTGGCCTATTTGGAAATGGATGCATATCAATACGGTTGCTCCATTTACGAATTTCAGAACTAAAATACGAAAATGGAAAAAAACAGTCTTATAAGTGATTTAAACAAAGTAGATATCCAGACATTTAGACGAAAGATAATAAAGTCTATTTCTTATATATGGGTTAGCTTCAGAAAAATGTGGATTTACAACGTTAAGGAAATTCTAATATAAAAAAGCCTAACTTCTCAATTTAATGTGAAGAAATAGGCTTTTTTTATTTAGTGATGAAACCCATTATCACATTTCGTATCATGTGGCATAGGGCCATCCAGGGAATCAAGAAAGGCAACAGTCTGTTTGAGGTTTCTCAAAAATAAATGCGCAAGATCCATGGAAAATCCATTTCGAACCACAACTCGCATAATTGTCACCTCTTCCATATCTGGAGGCAATGGATAGGCGGGTACTTGCCAACCGAACACACGTAATTGTCGAGATAAATCATAAAGGTTCCAGCTCGATGTGTAGCCATCTTTCAGTCGCCAAGCGAAAACCGGAATATCCGACCCATCGGACAAAAGTTCAAACGGTTCCATCTTCTGAATGGCCTTGCTTAGAAAAAGAGCGACTTTCTGAGAAGCCTTTTGGACATCATAGTACCCACTTTTCCCTAAACGCAAGTAATTGTAATATTGCAGGAGCACTTGTGCGCCAGGACGAGAGAAATTCAGGGCAAAGGTCGGCATATTCCCGCCCAAATAGGAAACGCGAAAGATTAGATCCTCAGGGAGATCTTCAGCTTCCCGCCAAATTATCCAACCCAACCCAGGATAGACTAATCCATATTTATGTCCGGATACATTGATGGACTTTACCCTTGGTAATTGAAAATCCCAGACTAAATCTGGTTGAAGAAACGGTGCTATAAATCCTCCCGAAGCTGCATCCACATGCATGGGAATGTCAAGACCAGTCTTCGCCTGTAAATCATCCAATGCTTTCGCAATTGCAGCAACCGGTTCGTAAAGACCGGTATAAGTCTCACCGAGAATCGGTACCACACCAATCGTATTTTCATCCACGGCTGCGAGGACCCCCTGAGGATCCAATTGAGGATGTTCAGGGCTAATCTTCACATAGCGTGGTTCAACCTCCCAATAATTCGCGAATTTTTCCCAAACGACCTGAACAGCAGAACTAAACACAATATTAGGACGATCCACCGGCTTCCCTTCGCTTTTACGTGCATTTTGCCATCGTCGCTTTAAAGCAAGCCCACCGAGCATACATGCTTCTGAAGATCCAGTTGTTGAAACGCCCATAGTTGTAAGAGGGCTGGGCGAATGCCAGAGGTTGGCTAAGATGCGGACACATCGCTCCTCAATTTCAGCTGTCTGTGGATATTCGTCCTTGTCAATCATGTTCTTGTCGAATGATTTTGCATATAATTGCTCTGCAGCAGGCTCCATCCATGTGCTAACGAATGTTGCAAGGTTCAGGCGGGCGTTGCCATCAAGAGCAATTTCATCATGGACAATCTGATACGCTGTTTCTGGTAGCATGCCTTCATGAGACATATGAAAGCGTGGAACGACGGATTCTCCTTCGCGGGCAAACAGAGGATTTACAGAAAATTCGTGAGGCAGCTCTTTTTGCATGTGATGCGGTAGAGACAGTGGATTATCTGGCATGATCTCTTTTCCTTCGTATGCATCGTTTTGAACCGCTGCTTTTCGATCCCGTGGCATATAAGCACCCCTTAATTAATTGTTTAATAAACATATTATTTACAAAAAATCATTTGTTAAACCAAAGGGACAATTCTATTGAATGACTTAACACACTACCTACTTTAGCTTGGTTTTCGCAACTTCCGCAAGTGAGGGGCGATAGAACGTTGAAGATTTTACGGTTGCAACGTTTTTCTGCAACCAAGCTCATATCTTCAGTTTTCGAATAGCAATCTGTACAAGTAAATGATAGTAAACATGTTGGCCTATGCCAATTGACATACATAAACCGTTACTTCACTATCTATTACTTTTAAAAACAAAAAGAAGAAGACCATCCGTCAGTCCCATAAGCGTGTTCATCATAAAGAGCTTGGATGGTTTGCAGCTTTTGATGCAAATGAGCCAGATATGATTGTTACAATGATGATTGAAGATGTAAAAGGAAGAGGAGGGAGCAATGTTACAGGTGAAAAAGTAAAACATATTTTTCAGAAATAATACCTTAGTATAAGGTGGAGTATTTCGGTAAATACACTATACGTTTGCTTAACTGAAAGAACAATTAAGTATCACAAAAGCATTCTTCTTAATCGAGAATGCTTTTTTTATTTTATTTATGGCTCGAGGAAGTTAATACTTCATCATATACATTGTTTAAATCAAATCCTATGGTTTTAAATGTGATATCATGGAACCTGTTATTTAAGAGAATATATAGGTGATTATTTAAAGCTTCTTCTATTGAAAAAAGATAATCAATGGAACAAATGAAACTTGTATCTTGTCTATATAGTGAAACCATAATAAAAGTGAGGGTAGTTTTAGGTTTATTCAAATAAGTTTGAGGTGTGGAAATGGAACAGACGTTTATTGAAAAGTGTAATCATGATGAGCTGGACGATGTTATAAAAGACTATTGGCAAGATGTATGGAATTATTCATTTATTATTACGAAAGATCCACACTTATCAGATGATATTACGCAAGATGTATTTATAAAGGTGTTTAAAAATTGGAATTCATTTCGAAAGGAGTCATCTATTAAAACGTGGATATTAAAAATCACAAGAAATACGGCAATAAACTATTTGAAGTCCTCCTATTTTAAAAGGATATCTTTAATAGGATTTTTTAGTGACGATAAGCAAACTCTGTCGGCAGAGCAAGAATTTTTTAAGCAAGAAGAAATGAATGATGTGTGGAAGGTTGTATTAAAGCTACCTAAAAAGCACCGTGAAATAATAATATTGGATGCAAAATATGAATTATCTTATGAAGAAATGGCTGAAACGTTAGGAGTATCCATTGGAACTGTAAAATCTAGATTAAGCCGAGCAAGGAGTAAGGTTTCAAAATTAATAGGGGAGGGTAGTAGTGATGAAAAGTAAAAAAAATCCTGACTGGTATAGTAAATTAAAGAACGGCCCAATGGAACACCGTAAAGATGAAGAAGAATATGTTTATAAAATAAAGCAATCTATATATGAAAGTAATGAGGTAGATTCTCCAAAACATACAAGACCATTTCGTAAAAAAGCATTGCCAATTGTAGTTGTTTTAGCTTGTACCTTTTTATTTTTTATTGTTCAACAACCTTGGCTCGATGATAATAAATCACCGGTACAAAGTAGTACTCAAATTAAGCCTAAAACAAAAGATGAGTCTGCTCAAGATCCATCACTAAAACAATTTATGAATGAACTATATCAAAGTACGAACTCAAAAAATGAAAATGAGCTGTACAAAGCGTTAAATGATGAAGTTCTTTTTAAAGGGAAGAGTTATAAGAAGGATGAATTGAAGTTTGATGAAGATATTTTTCATGAGTTGCAAGTCGCCCTTACAATGGGGGGAGGATTTACAAATGATACAAAGCACGCATACAAAGTACCAAGTGGATTGACAGAAAGTAATCAACCAAAGCAAGCGCATTTTATATATGCAACTGTTACTGGAAATAAAACGAAAATTTTAGCTGAACCAAAGCGAGAATCACAAGTTTTATATGAAGTATCTAATGAAATGGTAAAAGCTTGGATTCCAGAAAAAGTGCAGAGTGATGAATATATAAAAATATCGACAATTAACGGTAATACTGGATATGTACAAAAAGAGTATGTTTTAACTGACATTAAATATTCATTTATGTTCGAAAAGGATAATGAAGGCAAATGGAAAATAATAAATATAGATTCTATATGGTAAAAGAGGAAGGTTCACTTTAATGAACCTTCCTCTTTGTTTTTATTCTCTTTTTGAAGAGTATTCCACGACTCTAAAATTTCTGATGTAACGAGAGCAGCAATATTTTTTTCTGAATTACTACCAGGAATAACGACAGAAACGGCAATCTGTGGATCTTCGGTAGGAGCATATGCAATGAATAGAGAATGATTTATCATTCTTGCTTGCTCATTCGGAAAACCTGTAATACCTGTTTTACCTGCGACGTCAAAGGGCAACTTTTTAATCTCCTCTATATTTTGACTCATTCCACCTTGCACGACACTCCAAAAGTTCATCGGGTAACGATTTGAGCTTTCTAAAATTGGTTTAAACTTTTTTGTTTCCTTACCATCTTGGCCGATAATAGCATTTGCCATTTGAGGTTTATATTTATCACCTTTACTTGCCAAAGTTGCTGCATATTGAGCGAGTTGAAGAGGAGTATGCACTTCATTTCCGCCCCACGAGGCATTTAATAAAGCGGAGATTCCATTTTCAAACTTATTAGAAGGATGGAATTCATATTGTCCGTCTTCTTCAAAGGGTAAATCAATCCCGGTTTTAGAACGTAGGCCGAATTGCATTAAATAATCTGTCCATATATGTGCCACTTTTTCTACATTCCCATTATGTTGGTTAAATAATGGCAGAGCTACTTTTGCTGTCATAAATGTGTTAGATGAATTAATGATTGCTTGCCGCGGTGTAATCTCACCTGTGGGCGTTCCAGGTGCATTTGTAATGCTATTTTGATTATTATACTCAAAAGTACCTTTATCTAAATACGTATCTTCAGGTTGAAAAAGCTTCTCGTTTAATCCAATTAAAATAGTAAGTGGCTTTATAGTAGAAGCCATATTTACATAAGATTCACCATACTTTAATTTTTGAATTGCTTTATTTTGCGAAAGTGATTTTATGTTATCTATTTTAGTTGATACATGTGTATGTAATATATTTGGATCAAAAACTGCAGAGTTGGCCATAGTTAAAATTGCGCCAGTTTTTGCATCGCTCACTACAGCATAACCAGCTTTAGCATCAGGTGTTTTCTTAATTTGAGACCTTAATGCTTCCTCTGTTTTTTGCTGCAACTTAGAGTTTAAAGCTAGCCGGACATCTTTTCCTTTCTGTACTTTTTGAATGTTCCATAAGAACTTTTTATTATTCAATTTAAAAATAAGAGTTTTACCTGTTTTTCCTTTTAAATCATTTTCATATTGCAACTCAATCCCGCTTTTTCCAACAGCTATATGTTTTGAATTAAGATCATGTTCTATATACCCAATTACCTGTGAACCAATTTCGTGTTTAGGATAATATCGAATCGATTCTTCTTTAATTATTACATTATTCGGTTTGTTTTTGTTTATGAATGCAAGTTCATTCTCAGTTATATCAGAGTATAACGGAATATCATTCATAGTCTGTTTTTTACAAGACTGTTGTAATTGAGATTTTATGTTCTCTGTAGAAATATCATGTTGAAACTCGCTTGAAAATTGATTGAAAAAAGCTAATGTGTTTGCTGTATCTTGTTCCGATAGCTTGTCATCATTAGAAGTGCAATATAGAGACTTAACTTTCTTATTTGTAGCTAGTATTACACCATTTTGATCAAGTATTTCTCCTCTTTCAGCTGAAGAAGTTTCGATAGTTATTGAAACGAAATGGCTTTTTAATAAAATTATTAAAATCACACCCACAATAGAAAGAACCACTATAAATCTCCATTTATTTATTTTTATATGTAACATAAAACCCTCCCTTTTGTAGCCTATTTCATCTTATAGTTAATTATTTTTTTTGTAAATGTGGAACAACTTTATTATTTAGGTTGTCTATTAAGTATTACAGCATGAAGAAAGGAATAATCAGTATGAAAAGTTACTAGCAAGCCTATGTGTAAAATATAATATGAGTTACATTGCAAGCGACAAAAAACTAGAGAGAAAAAAGGAAGGGAGATTTATCAATTACGCGGCTATACCAAAAGGAATGGATGCTTACAAAGATTTAGGAAAAAAGATAAGGCATTATTTATAATCGAATAATGGTTTCTAATATATAGGGAACGTTTAAGTATTAGTGAGAAGTTCCGGAAGAATTATATGGAGGGTTTATGAAAGAACAAAAAGGAAAGAAACAGAAGACATATATATCTATTCGGTTAAATATCATGTTCCTCTGCATATTTTTACTATTCTCAGCTATTATTATGCAGCTAGGGAAAGTGCAAATCGTTGAGGGAGAGGCTTATAAGAACCAAGTGGAAAGCAGTCAAAATGCAACAACTAGTATTCCAGTTCCACGTGGACAAATTTTAGATCGAGAAGGAAAAACAGTCGTTAATAATAAATCTCTTCGCACGATTACGTATACAAGGGTAAAGGGGATTACGAGTGAAGCTATTTTAAAAACAGCAAAAGACTTGGCGGAAATGCTTGAAATGCCTGAACAAGATATAAATAAGTTAACCGATATTGATAAAAAGGATTTCTGGATGCAGTTGAATCCGAAACGTGCGGAGACAAAGATTACTAAAAAAGATATAGAAAAGTTTAAAGAAAAGGGTATAGAGGGAAAAGAGTTAGATAAAAAAATTGAAGACTTAAGACGAGGCCGTGTTACAGAGGGAGAATTGGCAGAGTTAACAGCACAAGATTTAAAGGTGTTAGCTATTAAAAGTAAAATGAGTTCAGGTTATCAACTAACACCACAAGTTATTAAAAAAGATGTAACAGATGAAGAGTATGCGCGTATAAGTGAAAACCTTGCGATTTTTCCAGGAGTAGATGCAACTGTTGATTGGGAACGTAATTATGTAAATGGTAATTTATTTCGTTCTGTATTAGGAAATATTACGAGTAATGAAGAAGGATTACCGAAAGAAAATTTAGATTCTTATTTAGTACGTGGATATAACCGGAATGATCGTGTCGGAAAAAGTTATATTGAACAACGATATGAAGATGTATTACACGGCACAAAAGAAGAAGTGAAAAATATTAATGATAAATCAGGAAACATTGTTAGCACAGAAATAATCTCTAAAGGAAAAAGTGGTAATAGTTTAATATTAACGATTGATATGGAATTACAAAAGAAAGTGGAAGAAAGTATAGAGAAAAACTTGAGAGCATTTAAGAGTTCAGAGTCGCTGCTTGATCGAGCTTTTGTTGTCATGACGAATCCAAAAAACGGACAGATTTTATCTATGGCAGGTAAAAAGATTGTAGAAAAAGAAGGGGGAATAGAGGTTGAGGATTTGGCATTAGGTAATATGACAACTTCGTATGAGCTAGGTTCAGCTGTAAAAGGTGCAACTTTATTAACTGGATATGAGATAGGGGCAATACATCCAGGAGATCAATTTTATGATGCACCGATGAAATTTAAAGGTACACAAGCTAAGAAATCGTGGAATGTATCTGGATTTGGTAATATTAATGATTTACGAGCTCTACAAGTATCTTCGAATGTATACATGTTCCAGACGGCTTTGAAAATTGCGGGAGTTAATTACGTACCAAATGGTTCGTTGGATATTAAACAAGGTGCATTTGATACGATGCGCTATTATTTTAAACAATTTGGATTAGGCGTGCCAACAGGTATTGATTTACCGAATGAAATAATTGGGCAAACTAGAAAAGTAGATAGTCAACCTGGCTTTTTACTAGACTTTTCTATCGGTCAGTATGATACGTATACGCCGTTGCAATTGGCACAATATATTTCAACGATTGCGAATGGTGGTTATAGAATGCAACCTCAAGTTGTACAAGAAATACGAGAACAATCAATAAAAGAAGAGGTTGGTAAAGTTATACGCTCTATAGAGCCAGTCGTATTAAATCGAGTTGATATGAAGACAGAACATATTGATCGGATAAAAGAAGGGTTTAGATGGGTATTCCAAGAAGGTGATGGAACTGGCGTGAAGTATTTCAAAAACGCTTCATACAAACCAGCAGGAAAGACAGGGACAGCTCAAACTGTATATGGTGGAGATGATCCAATTGGTAGAAATGCAAAAGGAGAACGTATGGAATGTTACAACTTAACGTTAGTTGGATATGCTCCATATGATAATCCAGAAGTAGCCTTTTCTGTAGTAGTCCCATGGCTTCATAATGATAAAAGTGGAATTAATTCTATAATCGGTAAGGAAGTTTTAGATGTATATTTTGATTTGAAAAAGCAACGTATACATGGTGAACTCACTAGTACAGATAATCCGAATCAAAATCAGTAAAATTTGTACCCTTTTCTAAGGGAAGAGATTCTGTTTATATAAAAGTTTTTATAAGTAAAAATGAAATTTGAAATAAGAGATAGTGGCAATCATTGTTGCTATCTCTTATTTTGTTAATTAGTTATAAAGTTTTTAAATTTATGGAACAAACTTGTTTCGGTGATTGTCTATTATGTGTACGTAAAAAATGGTTAAGAACTTGAAAGGAATGATGATTTTGAAAAACAAGAGGATGCTAAAAATAGGAATATGTGTTGGTATATTAGGTTTAAGTCTTACAAGCCTAGAAGCTTTTACAGGAGGACCACTGCAAGTTGAAGCGAAAGAAAAGAAGGGACAAATAAAACATAAAAATCAGGCGACGCACAAAGAGTTCTCTCAACTAGAGAAAAAATATGATGCTCGATTAGGTTTGTATGCTATTGATACTGGTACAAATGAAATAATCTCTTATCGACCTAACGAAAGATTTGCCTTTGCATCAACCTACAAGGCGTTAGCGGCAGGGGTATTACTACAGCAAAACTCTACTGAGAAATTAAATGAAGTTATTACTTATAAGAAAGAAGACTTAGTGAATTATTCACCTGTTACCGAGAAACATGTAGACACTGGAATGACACTAGGAGAAATTGCGGAGGCTGCTGTTCGTTACAGTGATAATACTGCAGGGAACATTTTATTTCATCAAATAGGCGGACCTAAAGGATATGAAAAAGCGCTTAGACAGATGGGTGATCGGGTTACTATGTCTGATCGCTTTGAAACAGAGTTAAACGAGGCTATTCCAGGAGACATTCGTGACACTAGTACAGCGAAAGCAATTGCTACGAATCTTAAAGCTTTTACAGCCGGAAATGCGCTTCCAGTCCATAAGCGTAACATTCTTACAGAGTGGATGAAAGGAAATGCTACAGGAGACAAACTTATTCGTGCAGGCGTGCCAACTGACTGGGTAGTTGCAGATAAATCAGGAGCTGGAAGTTACGGGACACGAAATGATATTGCTATCGTTTGGCCACCAAATAGAGCGCCGATTATCGTCGTAATTTTATCTAGTAAAGATGAAAAAGGGGCTACTTATGATAATCAACTCATTGCAGAGGCAGCTGAAGTTGTCGTTAATGCTTTTAAGTGATAATCTCTCAATTCTTTATGTAATGTAATTGAAAATATGAACTTGGAAAGCGATTCTTTTTAATGTGAAAAGAATCGCTTTTTTGTATTCCTAATACATTTATAATCCAGGTAACAAAAGAATTAAATATATTATATGTATTATTACCAATAGCTATACTGGTTAAGATTCCTATGAAGGCTCTTCCTATGATATCAAATGGATAATGATGGCCTAGCCAGATACGTGAAAAAACTGTCAAAATTGCTAAGAACCGCATGATTGAGCCAAATAAACGTTCACGAAGTAAGCCGGAGGTCGCTAAGGCAAATGCTAAGACTTTATGTTTACTAGGAAATGAGGAATTATTCTGTGATGGGATAAGTAAACGCACACGATGTATAACAAATGGATGAGGTTTAAAATAAAAGAGCTGGGTAAAGCGGTTTATAAATAATGCGAATCCTACTGATCCCCCTGCAAATAAAATAATTTTTTTGTAGGAATTGTTTCTAAACCACATTAAGGCTAATAAGAAAATGTACAGGAATCGAATCTTTTGTGAAATAATATCATAAATGTATCCAATGTTGAGTTACGACCAGCTAGACGATTGATAGCCCTAAACATCTTATAATTGATGCAGATGCTCTCTAAATGTCTAATAAGTAAATCAGTCAAATATTTTTCTACTGGTGTTTCATCAAGGCTAATTAATTTGTAAATATGAAGTACTACGCTAAAAGATAGAAATACTTACAAATTTTAAAAGAATTCCTTTTATGATGTTGCGGAAAAAGAAGGTGTATCAATAGCGACTGTATCCAAGGTAATTAATCAAACTGGACGTATTAGTGAAAAAACAATAAAAAATAACCAGCTCGATTTATCGAGCTGGTTATTACATCCAGAAATCCTCGAAATCTAAGCTGTAATTTTACTTTATGAAGATTATCCCCTTATTGAACTACTCCCACTGTTATCTCGTAAAGATGAGGGAAATTAATAGGTAAGGGGCTCAATAGATTTCTCACTTATTAGTAGGTTATGACTATAGTTATTGTGGTTAGAAGCCTTATCGCTTCATTCTTCCAATTGATACTTGCGGAAATCTCCCGATTATGGTGCGTACAACAAGAAGGGCAGTCCCATTTTCGTAGGCTTAGATTAGTAACGTCTTGGTTTGGATATCCATAACAAAAACATAATTGATTTGAAGCAAATGTTTCCGATAAGATAATGTTTTGTTTGCTATACCATTACGCTATCAAGCTAACAAAGAGATTAAAAATATTAAAGAGAAATTTTTTAAATGGAGGCGCTTTATCAGTAAGAGAAATATGCAATTATACATATTTCTTTTTTATAATGTTTTTATATGCAAAATCCTTTACATATGCATTATCGATTATATTCAAAATGTCACAGGCCTTGATATGTCTGTAAAAACGTATCAAAATTTTACTTTAAGACACACGGTATATAAATTTTTGATTGGGCAAATTCCTCTTTTTTAGGAAGAGTAAAAACACCTACTATAAAAATTTTCACAACAGAGCCAGATAACGTGATAAAGTATTTATTGCTGTGCATGTAAATATCAAAAAAAGCCTTACAAAATGATGTTTGTATTGGTTTAGCTTATACAATTTTAGGAAATTAATAGCATTTTATGACGTTATTATTAACCTAGTTTTCAAGGAATAGAGGTGAATGTAGGATGACTAAACCTTTTAAAAAAAATAGTCGTTATATGGTAGGGTTGGACAGTCTAAGGGGTCTAGCTATACTAGGTGTTATTTTGTATCATATTAATTTTAATTGGATGCCTGGAGGTTTTTTAGGAGTTACAGTATTTTTTGTACTTTCAGGTTATTTAATTACAGATATTCTAGCCATGGAGTGGAAGAGAAATAAGAGAATTGATTTGAAAAAGTTCTGGCTTAGTAGGGCAAGAAGATTGCTTCCAGGAATGATTGTCATGCTCGTTATAACATTGGCATGGATTACGATTTTTCATAGCTCTTTACTTGAAAAAATGCGTGGAGATTCATTAGCGGCATTATTTTATGTTAGTAACTGGTGGTATATTTATCATAAATTATCGTACTTTGATAATTTTAACCAGATTTCGCCATTAAATCATTTTTGGTCGTTAGCAGTCGAAGAACAATTCTATGTTGTCTGGCCGTTTATTATTAGTTTAGGACTTTACTACATAAAAAAACAATCCCGTATGATTTTATTGATTTGTCTAGGAGTATTTGCTTCAGCTTTAGCAATGGCAATTTTGTATGAACCTGGAGTTGATCCGAGCAGAATATATTATGGTACAGATACGAGGGCCTTTTCATTACTTATCGGAGCGGTACTTGCCTTAGTTTGGCCAAGCAATAGGCTTGCTAATAAAATTATCCCGAAGGCGCGTTTCATTCTTGATGTAGTGGGTGGCATTGCTCTTATTATTATTTTGGTTATGTTTTGGAAGACCAATCAATATGATCCATTTCTATACAAGGGAGGAATGGTTCTCTTATCAATTGCAACAGCATTGTTAGTGGCAAATCTAGCTCATCCAGCTAGTCGCATTGCTCAATTTTTACGATTTAGACCTTTACGTTGGATAGGGGTAAGATCGTATGGCATATACCTCTGGCATTATCCAATTCTCACATTAACGACTCCAAAAGTAAATGCAGGGGATTTTTCAATAATAAGAGCAATCCTTCAATTTCTTCTAATAATATTGATTGCGCAAATTTCATGGAAGTTTATCGAAAAACCAATCCGACAAGGTGCGCTCCGGAACATTCAGTTTAAGAACTTAAGACTTCAAAATGTCACTTTAGGTGTTAAGTTAGCTTTAGTTTGTTCATTATTCTTTACGTCAATAGCAGTTTTAGGCTTATTAAATGCTAGTAAGGCTAAGGGGAATTATCAACAAGATAAGGTGGAAGCAGTACAAACACAACCGGCGCCACATCCAGTTGCTGTTTTGGAAAAACCAAATCAAGAAACGCCTCTAAATCAAGGGGAATCAAAAGAAGCAAATTCTGCACACCCTAAAAATCCACTCACAGTTACTGCGATAGGCGATTCCGTTATGATTGATATTACTCCATATTTAAAAAATACTTTTCCTGATATCAGGATTGATGCGCAAATTGGCCGTCAGCTGTCAAAAGCGATTCCAGTAGTTGAACAGTTAAAAAATGAAGGGAATTTAGGAAACTATGTCATTATCGGATTAGGTACAAATGGAGCCTTTACTACTGAACAACTTGTTTCATTAATAAAATTAATTGGAAACGAACGTAAAATAATATTTATTAATACGAGAGTGCCACGTCCGTGGGAATCAATCGTGAACGAGAGACTGAAAGTAACAGTAACTAAATATCCTAATGTAACTCTAGTTGATTGGTATGCAGCAAGTGCTGGAAAGAAAGACTACTTTGCACCTGATGGTGTGCATTTAACCAATGTAGGTGCAGAAGCATACGCAGTCCTTGTGGCTAAAGCGGTTAATCAATAATTAATTATATTTGATCAAATTCTTTTGCACAGTTAGCTGAAATAAAAAAGATCTATGTTTGAAGAAATAAACTTTTGGCATTTAGCAATAATTCCTGTAATTCATAATACAATGACAAGCGAAGTTTGGTTGAAGATTTCGCTTTTTTGTACGGGACATGAATGGTGTCGATACCTTTTACTATACATATGGCATAACAAAAATGTTGAATTTCTGTGGTTTTAACAAAATGGTTGTCACTTTATATGTTAATAATCCTGTTCTGTAGGGCTCTTTAACGGGCTACTTATATTTTTCTTACAAGATAATGTATTAGTTCAGTTAGTAATCTTTTAAATAATTTTCTATGATTAAGTAAATATTTCATTTGTTAATATTGATGTATGTAATTTTATTATCTTTCGAAAATGTAATGTTGAAATCATGTTTTTGAATTTTTCTTCAAACGAAAACAGATTAAGATTACAGTATTATAAAAATCAATGAGGTGAACAATATGAAAAAATATATGTCACTTTTTAGTCTATTAGTTGGGTGTGATATTAATCGTATCCTTAAAAATGAATATTACGTTCAAATTACAATGGATTGAAAAGAGGGAGTTTCAAAATCTATGAATGGTCAAGGGGTATGAATATGCATTATCGGGTTTTGATAAGGAAGGTAAGGAAAATGAGTTAGAATTTATTGTACAAAAGAATCTTCGTAAAGAAGCATTCCTACGTGTATATCATTCAGAGAAAAAAGGTGTAACGGCTTGGAAGGAAGGGCAGGAAGACGAGCTTCCTAAGAAAGCAAAAGAAAAACTAGGTGTGAAATAATCATTTATTTGTGATGGTGGATTCTCCTACGTGGAGGGTTCGCTGTTTTTTATTATATGCTATGTTGTAGTTTTTTATATAAAGCATATTAAAAAGTGAGCGTTTCTTTCTGATAAGTTTTGGGATTAATTTACTAAGGACTATGACAAATTAAAAGTATTTGATACTAGAATTCTGGAAGCGCTAGGATAAAAATTAAATGTTTTTATAAAAAAGAATTGACTTATATACTAGTTGTAACTAAAATGGTTACATAAAGATGTAATCAAATAGGTTACATCAAGTGTCTGTTTTTTGAAAAAATGTGCACAGTTATCTTTTGTTAAGAGTCAAAGTTAATCTTTTTTGAAAGGGTTAGTTTTGAAAAATATATTAAGGTAACTCAAAAAAGAACAAGATATAAAAAGATGTACTTATATAAACCAGAAATTTAGCTGAGCTGGATAATAAAAATAAAGGTAGGAGATTTAAATGGAGACGAAACAAGATAACCTTATTTATGTATGGGACGCTTATTGTGGATGGTGCTATGGCTTTTCAGAAAGTATTAAAGGGTTTTACAAAAACCACACTGAAATGCCGTTAACCGTTTTATGTGGAGGTTTATTCTTAGAGAATTTACCAATGAAAAATTTCTCATATATAGAAGAGGGAAATAAAAGAATTAATCAACTCACAGGTGCAGAATTTGGTCCTTCATATCAAAAATTGGTGGAAGAAGGTACTTTTAAAATGAATTCGAAAGATGCTGCAATTGGTTTTTCGGCATTACGCTCATTAGCTCCAGACCGTTTGTTAGAATTCACTTCGGCTATGCAAAAAGCGTTTTATTATGAGGGACAAAGTCTAAGTGATCCTGAGACATATCGTAAGATTGCAATCGAGCATGGTTTGGACCCTGAACAAGTATTAGACCGCTTAAACGCTCAAGAAACAGTAATAGATGTCCAAAATGATTTCAATAAAGTTCGACAGCTTGGTGTTAATAGTTATCCTTCATTACTTTTACAAAAAGATAATCAAATTATTCCTATTGGTGGCGGGGTAATGACGCCAGATAAAATCGAAGCGCGTTTTAAAAGTTTATATTAAAAAATCTTAAGCTACAGTATATTGCATGTAACGTTTTAAGAAAAACTACTATAAGTAAATGGACTAAATCTTTTTTATAATAGTTGATTTCAATTTGTATTTAAACAGTCCAATTTTTATTATAGGTCATAGTAATAAACATATTATCTTACGCCAACTGACATTTAACTCTCGAATAATTGTTTGTGCTGTCACACTTTCAGGTGAATTGAATAGGGAGTTTCTATTTGAACAAGAAAAAATGTGTGATTTATTTAATAACTTTAACAAAAGGAGAGAAACATTCTATGTTTAAAACAATCGATACAAATCAAAAAGATGTAAAATTGACGGTGTTTAGTTCAGACGAAAAAAGTTTCATGGTCACTGCAACCTTAGTTGAGAAAGCAGGACATGCATTTTTAATAAACTCAAAATTTACTCAGTCTGATTCGAAAGAAATAATTGATTATCTGAAAAAAAATAACTTATCTCTAGATAAAATCTTTATTATTCATGGGGATCCAGACTACTACTTTGGATTAGAGAGCATTAAAGCTGCTTATCCAGAAGCTATAGCGTATGCTACAGAGTCTACGGTTGAACATATTGCTCATTCTGTATTAGGGAAATTGAAAGTTTGGAGAGATGCACTTGGAGAAAATGCACCAAGTAATGTGGTATTACCTCAAGTGTTTAAGGAAAAATCTATTGATTTTCAGGAACTAACATTTGAACTAGTGGGCTTAGACGATTACAGAACTAGCTTATTTAACAGAGAACTGAAATTATTAATTGGTGGAATAGATGTATTTAACGAAATCCATCTATTCTTAGCAGATACTAGTTCAAAAGCAGCAATGGAGGCATGGATTGAAAACTTGAGAGTGTTACAAGCATTACAAGCTGACGTAATTGTACCTAGCCATGGATCAATTGAAAAATCATTAGATAATCAAGCGATTACTGCAACTATGGATTATTTAAGAACTGCAATTCAAGCTTCTGAGGAAAGTAAGAATTCAAAAGATTTTGTAGCAAAACTTGATGCAGCATATCCAGGCTATGCAAATAAAGGTGTATTAGAATTAAGTGCAAAAGTTGTGACAAAAGAAATGCCTTGGGGTTAATGCTATGAATAAATATCAAAAATTATTACATGAAACGTATGTGTTAACTGGCGAAGAAAAATTGGATGCGTTTAAAACGTATTTAAGTCCAAATGTATCTTGGACAGAAGCTGCTGGTTTTCCATATGCGGGCACTTATGTAGGTCCTGATGAAGTAGTGAAACATGTACATGAACGTCTTGGAACTGAATGGGATAACTACAGCGCTAAAGATGAAATTTATGATTTTAATAATAATACTGTTATCGTGTATGGAAAATATAGTGGAACATATAAAGTAACTGGGAAATCATTTATAGCAGATTTTTGTCATCTTTATGAGTTTGATGAGAACGATAAGGTTAAGAAGTTTATCCAAATTGTAGACAGTGCAACTGTTAATGAGGTATTAAATTAGGATTACCAGTTTCTAATATGCCTCGTATAAGAAGTATTGTTAGGATAGATGGATTTTCCTAACAATATTTTCTTACATCACATTCTGGGTAAGGTTTTCCTTTATCGAGCGTATTATCGAAGGTGAATTATAAAATTAGAAGAGGTAGATATATATGAGAGTAGAGAAAAATTTAATAGTAATAATTATTTCTGTATTTATTTTAGGAATTGTGTCGACTTTGATATTTCAAGCTTCAACAGGTAATACCAAAGGCCAATCAATAAAGAGTGAGAATGTTGCACCAGTATCGAAAGATAATGTTACAGAAAAAGAAAAGAATAAAAAGATGGTAGTTGATTTCTATAATGAAGTTTTTAACAAACATAATATCGATATTATCCCTAAATATGTAAGTGAAGATTATAAGCAACATAATCCTTTTGTTGCTGATGGACGAAAAGCCTTCATGGATTTCTTTAAGGAGGACTTTGTAAAAAATCCAAATTCCTCTGCAGAGATTAAACGTGTAGTAGCTGAAGGAGATACAGTTGCTCTTCATGTACATTCTCGTACTAATTCTCAAGATAAGGGAGTTGCTATAGTGGATATTTTTCGTATAAAGGATGGAAAGATTGTTGAACATTGGGATGTAATTCAAGAGATTCCAAACGAGGCAGCTAATAATAATACGATGTTTTAGGTAGAAGATATCTCTAATATTTGTTTAATTGTTAGAGATATATAGAATCTTGAAATTTAGACAAGTTATGTTTTAAGATGAGTAAAAATAAAGGGATGTCCTAGATATGTTACTGGGACATCCCTTTTTGTTTTAATAAGATTTAATCTAATATGATGTATAGGGTACTTATTGTATGTATTTTTTATCATTAAATCACTTCATGATTAATGACAATCGCTTATGTCTTGAAAAACTATTCATTTATTTGAAATATAGTTTCATCAGGTCTAGAGAATCCATACAATTTCCTTGCGAACTTTAAAATACCTTCTTCGCTCTCTGTTAAAGTTTTAATATCGTTTTCATAATAACGTCCTATGATTTCTAATTCAGACAATCTTTTCTTTTCTTTATTTAGTGTAATTTGTTTTTCTTGAATCATTTGTTCTTGCTTATAAATGCAGATTTGAATGGAAATAACCATAGGTAGCATAAAAGCAAGTGCTAATAAAAGACGACGTCTTAGCTTTTTATTTGTTTGTGGATTCTTGTTAGGATTAATTTGTATTTTTGAGATTGATTGTTGTGGTGGTGAATTTGGGATACTCCCCATTTAAATGCCTCCATTACCTATGTATAGAATTTAAATTGCTTAAAAGTATTATATATGCTAAATAGATAATTTTGAACTTATTTGTGTAAAGAGGAGTTCTATGAAATTTAAATAAAATCCTTATTTAGTTGCAAATAAAAAGCACCATAAAAGGTGCTCAATGACTACCTCTGAGTTGATCTTGATTATTTTACGTATGTTCCTGATAAATGTGCATTTTTGTATAAAAACTTTATTTTATTAATTTGTAGGTTGATACAGCTCCCCAAACAAAAAGAACCAAGTAAAAAAGTCTTTGTAGTAGACCTGCAGGTAAGGGGAAAAGAAAAACAAGTGAGATAAGGATTGTTATTACTATTAAGCTTAATAAACAGAAATATGTCCATTTACTAGCTTTTTTAAGATTCTTAGCAAAAATAAATAATCCTGGAAATACAGTAAGCATACCTATCCAAACTAGAATAGAATGTCCAATTAGGTTTATATCTGCAGGAATTAATCCTGAAACTATAGTGGAGACTCCTATTATAAGTATAAAAAATGTTGCTATTTTATTAATTTTTGTTTTTTCTAGATGTTGTGAAATATATAGTACTCCAATACAAAATGTTATTCCATTAAGAATAAAGAGTAAATTCATCCAAAAGTGATTAGGGGAGCATATTTCATAAGGTGCTATTTCGTAGGTGAATTCTCCACAGGTTGTTACACCTAGATCACTCATTGCATGATGCAAATAGTTATAAGGTGCTGTAGAAGTGAAAATAAAGAAAAGTTCAATTAAAAAGTATAGGCAAGTTGCAATCCAGCTAAATAAGCCAATCCTATTTGATATATACATTAGATTCCTCCCTTGAAAGAGTATAGTTCCATTATAAATGGTTACATTATCAGAAGTAAAAAGTTGTAAGATGAGAATCTATAATCCTGTTCAATAATATAGGATTTTCTGGACAAATATGTTTAGCGGAAAGACTTATAAAAAATGGATGTAGCAAGACTTTAAAAAATAGCTATTTGAAAATAAATAACGGCAAAAACGTCAGGCAACCAATTAAGTTTCCTGCTACGTTCTTGCATGGTAAAGGATGGGTTTCTCAACAACAGAGAGAAATAAAGAAAAAGGTTTTTAAATGAAATTCATAAAAGATTGATAGGCAATACCGAGGGAAAATACCGTTGCTACCGAATGGGCAGTCGATTTAGGCATATTTAATTTTAATGTAGTGTTGTATAAGATTCCGTATACGATACAAATGATTAATACAAATGCAATTAATTGAAGTGCTAACAAAAATAGTGGTTGTTCTAAAGCACTAAATTCAAGTTGTTCCATTAATTTATCACACCCTTTATTTTGTATATTAATATAATTAAATTGAAATTTTTTTCTATAAAGTTTCAAATCTGTAGATATTTGACGGGCGATAAGTGAATGTTAACCAAAACGCTATTGTATAAAAAAAGAGAAGCGCTTAATCAGGACGCTCCTCTTAATGCCAATATACAATAACTATTTCATTATAATGTATAAGCGTAAAATATTTAACAATTAGCTATGTGGTAAAAATTTCATTTTGTATTAGTTTAAAACCAAAAAAGAGCACTTAATAAAGTGCTCTCGTGACGAGATTCATTTTGTAAAGACTATTTTATAAAGAAAGGAACACTAAATATTATATGTGCTTGCAGTTAATTGTGTTCGTTTTTTACAAAAAAAGAGCAGTTAGTAAAAACTAACTGCTCGACCCTCGACCAAGAGAGCTAGAGTGGGAAGAATTTAAAGCTGACTTTTTAAAGTCCCATTTAGTATCGGTGAAATTTAGAAATTTATTCGTGTGAAACCTAAAAAGAGCAGCTAGTAAAAGCTAGTTGTTAAGCCTTCGGGTATGAAGGGATAACAGAAACTGTCTATACATTATTAACGGTTGGGTTTTATTCAGGAGTTAGAGGGAAATGAAAAAGTTTAGACTGTTCCAACTTGGTTTTGGTCTGCAACATCAGAATCAAATGTGTTTGTTGCACTAACACCGTTAAATGTATTGAGAACAAAAGCAACGTTTGAGGCACCTGAATCATTATAAGCTTTTGTATTTTCTTTTGGAGAAACGTTATAAAAATCACCTAAGTTGAAATAACTGTTACTATTTTGCATAACCATATTTCCGATAATAGATGGCATAGCCTTCACCTTCTTTCCTAGGAAGCTATGCGTCTAGTGGTTCATCAGAAACTGCATCCGATAATGATTAATAGTATAAAGAGTACAACGAGTAAAGCAAATCCTCCAGCAAAACCGTTTCCGCCACAACTACCGCAACTACCACCAAAGCCCATAATAATAGTCTCTCCTTTAGATAAGAGGATAAAACTAGGTTCATTCATGTATTTTAATAGATTCAATTTAATTTATGTTTTTATGCATGAATTGAGCAGGTCTTTTTGAAAATAAAGAAAAGACGCCATAAGGCGCCTCCCATTTAGGTAGATAAGACTTTGGTTTTCCAATCTAAAGAAATGTTGTATTAGTTCTTTAGGAGCATAGCATAATATCTGATCGATTTATTATGCATTATTACATACCTCTCTAAATCCCTCTATTTTCCATTTGATAAAATAAAATCCCAATATTAGGAATAATTAAATAAATATTTCTAATAATTCAAATTATTTACAAAATAAGAAAAGGTGATACATTTAAGTTGTAAGTTATAAAAACTAATAAAGGGGGAATTTTTATGTTTAAGAAATTGGTAGTAGGAGCGTTAGCGACAGGAATTATGCTTTCCGGTGGAGTAAGTGCATCAGCGGCTGAATTGGAACAACCGAGTGCAAATAAAGCATTGCATTCAACATGTCCAAATAACAATACGACTTGGAATGATAATTATGTTACTAGGGTATATGATAATCCAGACGATGTTAAATCCTCAATTATATTTAATGGAAAAATACTTTATCACATTCCTGCACTGGATTATTGTAGCCCGGTAGGAGTTATAGCACATTACGCTTAAGTAAAATTAATTTATTAGGAACAGACTACCAATTAATAATCCATTTGCGTAACAAGTTCATGTCTAATAGTCTATATTCACTTCTTTCATACGTCGAATATAGACTATTAAGTGTAAGGCGCAACCTTATAAAAATTTTGAAGGAGGAATTTTTATATGAAAAAAATAAAAAAGTTGGCTGGAATTACTTTAGCTGCTTCTGTGGGATTTGGAGGATTTACAACTTATGTAAGTGCGGAAGAAATGGACAAGTCTGTAACTCCAATGTATTCAAAGTTCTCAAATGTTAAAATTTCTTACAAAAATGCAAACGCTTTAGAAATGGATGTTAATAAGGCTTTACAAAAGGCAAGAGCAGCAACAGAGAAAGTAAAGAAAGATGACGTCAAAAAAATTAAAGAAGGTAACATTGATCATGTTGTTAATTATACTCTAATAGATGGAGAACACACATATTTCTATGAGGAAAGTTCATTTAATGGGGAATCAATTACTGTCTATCCAACGAAAACTGAAAAAAATAATACAACACTATCCTCCACTACTAGTAACAACTTAACGCTACCTGCTATTAAGGGGGGGATTGGAGGTAAAGCAGTCATTCCGGGAGGTGGCTCTTACTTGAATACAACTGTGCAAACAGGTACAATTCAACAAACCGAAGCTAAAAATGAAAGTTTAGCTTATATTTACACAGGTTTTTCTGGTATTAGTCCTAATAACAAATCAATTGAAGCTGATATGGGATTACAGTATTCAAATGATTCTAAGATTTGGAAACCAGCATTTTTATATTATTATGAGGGTGTACAATATAAAATAAATACGTATAAGAATAACGATGATAGAGTTAGCTACCAAAACGGCTTTATTCCTGGAACTGATGTAAATATGACTATTTATCCTAATACAAATGGAAATGCACAATTGACTGTAAGTGGTTACGCAAAATATAGTGATAAAGTTGGTAATGGAACAAATACGTATTTAACTTCTATATTGGAAGCAGTAGGTAAACCGGCAAAAAGGGTGGATAATTGGAAAACCCTAGTTACAATTGCTAATAAAAATGCCGCAAGTGCCGAAGGGAAGGCATATGGAAAATTCAAAAATATTAATGTAAATGGTAATACTGTCTATCCGAAATTAGATAGTAAAGATAATGCAACTACTGTAGATATTTTAGGAAACAATGTTGAAATAAGTATTTCGAAATAATTAGAAATATTTATTTAGAAAATAAGAAACTATTGCAATACACAAAAAGACGATTTATCACAGATCGTCTTTTTTGCATTAAGATTCCTAGTATCTTCTTCCGATAAACGTCCATCTGTGGCGTTAGAATAAAGATTGATAAGAAATCATCTAGGATTGCTAGTTTACTAATAAATCAAACTTTCCATTTTGAAAAAAAGATTGATTAAAACCTTTAATTACCCGATGCTTCAAGCTATACATTTTATAGGGGTATCGCCACATGCCCATCAAGCTATGATTATATAAATTTAATTCCACATGAGATTTTTTCTTTTTTCTAAAGATCCAGTGTAAGTTCTTTAAAGATTTGCATAATCCAAATAAACCCTATCGGCTTTCATTTTTTTGGATTATGCAACATGATGGTGGGACACAGAAAAGTTATATACGACGCCTAAGATAACAAGGACTGTTTTCTTCTCATACCTATGGGATTTTGGTCCATTTTTCTGTAAGAGATTGAACAGGTGGAACAATTTATTTGTTAATTCTAGAGTGTCTATTTGTCAAGGTTGATAAATAAGCGGAAAATAGTCTTTTATGATATAAATCGCTTTATATTCGCTTAGTGCTCGTTTCTGCTTGATGAGGGATAATTGGAGCATTTGAAACATGGTGGAGGAGCAAAGAAGGATGCTAATTAATTGTCCATATATAATTGGGGTTGTGTTGTTTCAGTAATTGAACTAACTGATGAACAAAATGGGCATTTGAATAAATAATCTTCCGTGAACTACTCGCCACTTAGCAAAGCTTGAAGTGGGAGCTTCTCAGTTCCACGACGAAAGTAACCTTTCGTCTCCCTGAGCGTTACTTCGGGGTGTTCCACCCCTAGATGTCCAACGCATGGATGCTCTTTTGGTACGGTTGATATTTTACGCAGGAACCGAATGGCTTGGTTTTCGCACTCTATTTTCTTCCTGCAACCTTCTATATCAAGTTATCAAAGAACTTCATATAGCTAGTTTATCAAAAGTTTTTGGCTATGCCAAACCGAAATTCATCTCCCACCTATCGTTGGGCTACGCCCTTCACACGCTTGAGGAAGGAGAATTCTTTCGGGGAATACGTTCAAAGAATCTTAATTAAAACATTAATTTTCTAGATATCCTAAATCAAGTTTATTTACCGTTACGTTCATAGGAATCCTGAATGGTTCAATGTAAATGAATACAATAATAAGCAGTCAAGGCCGGACGCAGATGATGCATGACATGAAAATGTGTTCAAAAACGAATATCTAAAGCAATATAAAGATCTTGAAGATTGGAAAAAATAAAAGTAGCGAATCCGCTACTTTTTAATTTTATAAAGAAGCATTTTAAACATTTCTTATAGCGTTGAATACTTATGTAAATATGGAAAACAGATTTGGTTCTTGGAATGAGGGATTGATGTGGATATAACACATATTATGGCGAGGATAGTGGTTAATGGGAAAGATCTTTCGTTTACTTCAGTTAGGACAACTGCATGGATTAATGGACCTGCGAATGATTTAATTGTTACGACTAAGCAAAGAGTGAATGAGCTTTATCGGTTTATATGGTCACGGGTTCCTGTTATGCTAACAATGTATTTCCTTCAGGGTGCTGACGTGATGAGATTTGCTAGGGTTGCTGGAGTTGATGAAAGTGTAACGGGAGAATATATATATCATTTTATTTGGTGATAAGACAAACTTTAAGTAGCCTAACAGCTGCTTTTTTATTTTGAATAGAAAAAAGGAACCTGTAATGGCTCCTTTTCATAATGCTATCTTGTACTTATTAATTTTTCGCTTAACATCCATAAAAGCTAGTAGTGCTCCAATAGCGCAAAGACCTTTAAACCAAAGAAATTCAGAAGAAAATAGTCCGCCAAAGAAAGCAACCAAGTGTACAAAACAAGTAATACCAAATAACCAAAGCATGAACTTTAATTCTGTTGAGGAATATTTATAGTTTTTAAATCTTTCCCACATATGTATCAACTCCTATTGTTATGAGGTTCTGTAGTTTTTCTTTTTAAAATCGCGCATGTTGAGGATAAAGAATAAAAGGAAGATAACAGCTGCGATGCCATTAATCCAGTAGTATGTACGTCCTGTTGTTAATCCGTGATAGAAGGAATTGAAATTCCAAATTATAAGAAGTACTGAACAGATAGTAGAGATTATTAATGAGCTAAAACTTCTCATGATTTTCACCTCGATTCAAAATATTAGAGCTCATTTATAATTTTACATTTAAATAAATAGATTTACAATAAGAGGAATGAAAAAGAACCCGATGGAGTTCGGGTCCTTTCAGAAGTGATGATGTATTCTTGGCTTGGGAACTGAGAAAATACAAAAATATAATACATCGAGATTTAGAGAATTTCAATATTAAATTAGGGATTACCGCGAGGTGGTGAATATGGCTAGGCAAAGAAGCCTAAATTGTGAAGTGAATAATTTGTTACTGCATTTTATTTTTTACAAAAAATAACCATTTTCTTCAGATTTCAAGAAGGTTTTACAAAAAAATACATAGAAGTATAAATATATGGTAATGAAATGAGTCGAATTTTCATCATGACTGATATCCATAATATGTTCATTTCAATTAACATGAAATACACATAGAGGAGAGCGATTATGAAAAGGAGAATTGGTACAGCAGTCGTAGGTTTATCTGTTTTAGGATTTGGAATTTTTGGTTTTACTCATGGAAATGGTGGAGGGGTTGTTCAAGCGGCTTCAGTAGGTGATGGAGGAGGAGCGCCTGTATATGCACATGGAAATCATGGGGGAGCACCAACTTATACTCATGGAGAGGGCTGGTCTCCGAGTTATGCACATGGACATACAGGTGGAGCACCGTCCTATACTCATGGGCATACAGGAGCACCAGTTTATGGATATGGAGACTATCCAATACCTTCTTTTAATGTAGGAGATACACCTGCACCGAGGTTTGAAGCTGATGGAGATCATGGTGGAGCGCCGTCCTATACTCATGGGCATTTCCCTGCACCGAAGTTAGAATCGGAAGGGCATACAGGAGGGGCGCCTTTTTATAATAAGGGAGATACATGGTCTCCGAGTTACGCACATGGAAATACAGGAGCACCAGCTAATACAGAGCCTGGTGGGGGGATTTAACTAATACTAAAATGAAAGTTGTAAATTTATATATAAGAAAAAAGGCTTTGTAATTTACAAGGTCTTTTTTCTTTGTAAAAAAGTTATTCAAAGGGGAAAATAAATGAATTTCTTCGTATTTTATTATAAACAAAATACGGATTTTGTATGGAATTTCCTGCAAAGAATTCACCATGAATAAGGTTGTCTCATATTATGTATAGATTGCTTTATTAAGATTATAAAAGGATGTGAACATATTGGAAGATGTTTATGGAAAAATTGACAGTTTAAAAGCAGAACAAAAAGAAATTATGCGAGATATTCGTAATTTAGAAACTCGCACAACAATTAATGAGAAAGACATCGCTACAATTAATAAGCAATTAGAAAAGATTAGCATGAATACAACTTGGATTCTACGAATTATTATTAGCGCAATCACTATGTCGGTTTTGGGTTTAATATTAAAAGGACTGATTTAAAATTTGAAAATAAAAGTACTTATTGAGAGAGGGACAAGTATCTCCCCTTATTTTTATTATTTTAGCCAAGGTGGGTCCTTTAGAATATGGCATTGGTAATCTGTAAGATTGAATAGGAGACATTAGTGAGTGGTTATCGATGGTAAAGTAGACGCATATAATTTAAAAGGGAACCCATGAAACAATACAAATAATAATTTGTATGTGAACGTAAACAAGACCAAAACCGTCCTGGAGAGGAGGGGGGCTTGGTCTTGTTTAGCTAAAATCACGATTTTTTAGTAATTTTCACATTATGCTAACCATACTAATATCAAGTTCTTTAATTCAATCGTTTCAATTTGGCAAGTGTATTCTCCATCTGAAACATATGGATAGGTAATCTTAGTATAATCTTATCTTATCTCTAAATCACAACTATTACCCCATTACCATCAAGTTAATGTTTTATAATACTCCAAAATGAAAAAATACGTTATTCTTTTTGTAGAATAATAGGAATGGGTGGCGTATTTTTATTTTGTTTTGCTAACTTGATTTTGATGTGACGTAACCTTAAGTATTTAAAAAATTAAAAAAGTCCCTCAATAATGTTAAAGGGACCTTGCTCACGCAAATGATCTGTAAATCAATTCATCTTTGATATACAGATCATTTGTATGATAATATTTATAAAGAATTGCTAAATAATGAAATTACATAAATGCTTTTAGAAGTTCTTGAATTAATGGGATTGCTCCACCAATAAATTTAAAAACTGCCATTGCAATTTCCATATTATTCTCTCCTCTGTTTTTGTATTAAGATGTGTGAATCCTTATAACCTTATTATAGTAAGCGTTTACATTTATAACAATACATTTTTGTATGCAATATTGCATATTTATACGTTTAGAAAAAAATTAGGCCCTATTAGTCATTCTTTAATGGTACCATAGCGAGGTGTGAGTCTTTAAGGGTTTTCCCTAATAGGAGGAAATATGGAAAGAGTACAAGTGATTTACAGTAATCTGAAAATTAAAAGTTGGGCTAAACAGGTATTAGCTGTAGGAGGAATATTAGGGTTCTGCTACTTGGTGTTATATGGTTTTAGTTTCTTAGTTGTTATGTAAATATTATATAACTAAACTAGTAGAGTCTTGCCTAGATAGGTAAGGCTCTTTTGTTTTTATCTGTGAAAAGGATTTAAATCTTACAAATAGATTTGATTCCTTTCTGTATACCATAATTCCTATATTATCATATGAATATAATATACTGAAATTAATTTAAAATCAAGAATATTAGTAGGGGTCCGCTACATGCCCATCAACTTAAGATTTTAAACTAGTCCCTAAACGAAGAGTTTTTAATATCATCGTATAAAAATATATAAATTAATAATTGTTATTTAAATACAAAAAGAGAGAGGGAAGATAAAAAAACGTTCCTTATATGGGGACGGCTGTCCAATTAACATGTACTGGAGTTTTATCTCAATGGTATGAGATGTCTTCTCTAAATAGTATGAACAAGAGATTTTAAGATAAAAGCGCAAATAATTAAGTTACCTGCCTGTTCCTAGAAGATACGGAGGAAAGAGCCCCATTTTGAGAGAGTGCAGTTGATGGGAGGAAGGAGCACTATGAGTAAGGAGTGTATCGAAGATGATACTCAATAATTAATAATGAAATAATCATGATTAGTGTATATACATTTTTAATGTATGTGAAGTCTTTATTTCATAACAAGAGAAAGAGAGCACCTGGTATAAGTGCCCTATAGAAAATGTCACAAGATAATTATTACATACTTAATTAACGGTAATATTTATGGAAATAGTTGTTTTCACTATTCTATAAAATTGAATAAAAACGTTATTTTAAAAGGTATTCTTTAAATTTCTAATTATACTAATATAAATAAAAAATGAATAATCTTGATATAACATACAAAAGATTGTTCAAGAAAGGGCAATATCTATAATAAAATTTGGAGGTAGAATTATGATTGAAAATTTAAAAAGACATCCTCATTATGGTCACACTTTAGCTGACCATCCTATGGAGCATCATCGTCATCCATTATCACATCACGGTCCGATTGTTCATGTTAAAGGAATTATAAAACAAGTGGAAGAAGATGATACAAACCCTCAAGGGGGTACTCATCAACATATTATAGTTGATCAAGTAGAACTTATTGATGCTCATGGATTACCAGAATCATTAACCATCGATACGATAGTATTTTGTGCAATTCGTTATGGGGATAATTTAGGAATACCAAATCGTATCCCAGATTTAGAAGAGGGAGAAGAAATTGAATTACAAGGTGAGTATTTAGATAAAACTACTGCGACTCCAAGCGAAGGTAATCCAGGGTATGCGGTAATACACTTTACTCATCGCCCTGTAGGGTTTATTAAGTATCATGGGAAAGAGTACAGATAGAGATTTGAATTTCAGTAAAAAACTAAACTAATTTCCAATTTGTTGAATGGAATGTATCACATGTAAGTGATACATTCCATGAATTACTTTATTACTAATAAGTATTTTATATTTAAACATTTTGCATAACTTTACTCGAACTTTATGGGTGGAAGAGTTAAGGAGGAATCATAGATGAAGAAGGAGTTGAAATTAGCTTTTTCTGGAGGTGGGTTTAGAGCGACTTTTTATGCATTAGGGGGATATAAACGTTTAGTTGAATGCAAGCTAGATCATTGTGTAAATAGCATAAGTTCTGTTTCAGGTGGCAGCATTACTGCCGCCGCTATTATGCTTGCATTGCATAAAGGTGGATCATTCCGGAATGTAAATGATTTTGAAGAACGTGTAGTGAATCCGTTGGTAAAATTAGGACAAATAGACCTTCGTACAAAGTTACTCACAAATTCGTTTACAAAACAAGCATTGTCTTTCAAGTCTATTCGTGAAAAATGCAACAAAGCCTTTCCGACAATGTTAGATAAATATTTATGTGAAGGGGTAAGAATGAAGGAATTAGAAAATTCCCCTATAAAATGGTACTGTAATACAACTTGTTTAGATACGATGAGGATGTTTTATTTTTCCAATCAAGAAATATATGGAACACTTATTGGAAAATCAAATGATTTTGATGATATTACAGTTTCTTATGCTGTTGCGACCTCAGCTGCTTTTCCAGTTTTATTTGCACCTATATCACTATCATTAGAGGGAAGAAATTTTAGTGATCCAGAAAATAGGATGCAGGGGAATCCTTTGTTGAAATTTGACACACTTTGGTTTCCTGATGGAGGGGTATTTGATAATATCGGGACTGAGCCGATATTAATATCAGATGGTGAGAACAAAAACAGTAGTTCTCCTTCAAATACAAAACATAGAAAAGAGCCTATGAAATTTATTCCCGATCCAGACGCAAGTATTGATGAAAATTACCTTGTTTTAGACGCTTCTGTATCTGAAAAATTTTGGAAAGAAGATGAAGTACCTTCACATTTTGAATTAACGAAACGGATTTTAGATACATCTAATAGTCAAATTGTAGTTTTAAGGAGAAGACTATTAAAAACCTTAGATCCCCAAATATACCCAGGATTGCAACTTATTCTTAGTAAACCTATTCAATCTTTATTCGAAAAAAATAATAATCCTTTTTATAATGATAAAACTTCTTTACCTGATTATAAATTACCAAATCGTTCTAAGGATGTTGAAAGTCTGTTAGCTGGTCTTCGCACTGATTTAGACAGCTTTCATGATAGTGAGATTAATACTTTAATGCGTGCGGGAGAAATAAGAATGGATATCGCGTTAAGATCGTTATTACCTGAGTACATGGAGAATATAAATACCGTGCCTATTCCTGTATTTCCTTCGGAGGATATGAATGGTCTAGAAAAAATATTAAGCCGGGGTGGAAAACATAGATTTACGGGAGGATTTTTTGAGAATTTACATGATGTAGATAAATTTTAAGTCGATTAGGTCATGGCTGTACTGGTAAGATGCAAAGGGAGATTATTAATGAAGGAGAATCTGTATGTGATTATATGGTCTATAGCGAAATTGGAATGGCTGAACGTATTTATCATCGTTGGAAGTTCAGAGCAATTTCTAATTTAGCTCTTGCTCTTAAATTAGAAATTAAGAAGTAATTGATTTAAATCTAAAAAAAGACCACCCATTTAGGCGGTTTTCTTTTTCATATATTTGTACCATAATTATTTTTTTGTATGTGGTTAAAACTAGTTTTTAAGAAGCATGTGCTTTAGCAACTGCAGAAATTCTTTATCACTTTTATCATCTTTTATATAATCCTGTTCATAGTTAAAAATCATTCGCACTAACATAAAAGCTGTTAGCGGTAATGGTACCTTCTGAAAAGCCCCTTGCTGATAACCTTTTTCAAGCAAATTACTTATCATTTGAATTGCTTCTTCTTCAGATTTTTTTAAACAAGCTATAATTTCAGGTGAATGATACTCTTTATATTCTTGAAAGAGTGTAGAAACAAATGGGTCTTGATGATATTCTAGGCTGATATAATGAAGGATTTTTTGTATTCGTAGTAAAACATCCTTTTCCTCTTTATATAAATCAAATAATTGTGAGCGTTTAAGTTGAATATGACGCATATAGCAGTCACATAATATTTCAGTTTTATCTGTATAGTAATAATAAATAGTACCTTTACCAACTTTAGCTGTCTTTGCAATTTCATCAACCGTTGTGTTACGGACACCACGCGTAGAGAACAGTATTGTGGCAGATTGAATGATTTTCTTTTTTTTATTTTCTTTTTCTAATTTTATCATTGTCTACACCCTATCCTTGAAATATTTAGCGAAGTTTTCTTTCATTACATTATCTATCAGTCTATTTATTATTTTTTAACGCCTAATAGAAAGTCCCCTAGTTGCTCCTTATAGAATAACACACATCATTCATATTTCCAGTATATAACTATAATAGAATGCAACTTTATAGCTTAGGATAAAGGTGAAAGTTTAAGTTAATAATTTTTTAATCGGATGATGAGAACTCAAGTGAAATGGGAAAGTGATTTCTTTATCGATTGAATTATTTGATTTTTCATTCGATTCATTTTATTATATAAACATGACTAAAAGATGTTTTTAGTCGGATTTTTTTATGAAAAACCGACTGATATATGATTTTAGTCGATTTCTATACTATTTGAGAGAAGGTAGACACTATGTGTGGAATTGCAGGGTGGATAGACTGGTCTAAAGACTTGTCTAATGAACAAGAAACGTTAAAAAAAATGACAGATGCTATCATTCACCGAGGGCCTGATGCAGAGGGGCATTGGTTTTCAAAGCGAGCGGCATTAGGTCATCGACGTCTCATCGTCATTGATCCTGAAGGTGGCCTTCAACCTATGCTGTATAAAGATGGAAATGATACGATTGGCATTACGTTCAATGGAGAAATTTATAACTATCAAGAATTACGTAAAGAACTTGAGGAGAAAGGTCATGAATTTCAGACAAAGTCTGATACAGAGGTATTGCTACATGCTTATTTAGAATGGCAAGAAGATTGTGTTCAACACTTAAATGGGATTTTTGCTTTTGGTATTTGGGATGAAAGATTTGGGAAATTGATGCTTGGTCGTGATCATTTAGGTGTGAAGCCTTTATTTTTCGCTCAAAGAGGGAGTGCAATTCTCTTTGGTTCAGAGTTAAAAGTTTTACTTTCGCACCCGCTTGTAGATGCAGAAGTAGATAAAGAAGGACTTTCTGAGATATTTTGTCTTGGACCAACACGTACTCCAGGTCATGCGATTTTCAAGGATATACACGAAGTGCGTGCTGGCCATTATATGACGTTTACCACTAATGGCTCGAATACGACACAGTATTGGAAACTTGAAAGTAAAAACCATATAGATGATATTGATACGACAGTGGAGACAATCCGCTCCATTTTACAAGATACGGTTAAACGTCAGTTAATTGCTGATAGACCAGTAGTATCTATGCTTTCCGGAGGTTTAGATTCAAGTGGCCTAACAGGTTTAGCAGGAAACGAATTTGGGAATAAAGGGGAACGTCTTCATACATATTCCCTGAATTTCATCAATGATGAAAAAGACTTTGAGCAAGACTTCCTTCGTTTTGATCGTGATGAACCTTGGGTGAAACGTGTGGCTGAATATGTAGGAACAAAGCATCACTCTATAGAGTTAGGATCAGAGAGTTTAATAGAGTATTTATTAACACCAATGCGAGCGCGTGATCTACCAGGAGTTGGAGAACTAGAAACGTCTCTTTATTTGCTATTTAAGGAAATGAAAAAAGACGCAACAGTTGCACTTTCAGGCGAATCTGCAGATGAAGTATTCTCAGGATATCCATGGTTCCATCAAGAGAAGTTTTTAGATGCAGAGATATTCCCTTGGAGTGTTAATTTGTGGTATAGTACTGAAATTTTATCAGATGATTTTAAAGCGAAGATTAGCCCTGAAAAATATCAAAAACAAAAATTTGAAGATGCGGTTGCTGAGGTTCCCTTTTTAGAAGGTGAAAGTGATCTGCAAAGGAAGCAACGTCAAATGTCTTACATGTTTATTACACGTTTCTTGCCATTTATGCTAGAACGAAAAGATCGCACAAGTATGATGAATGGCTTTGAAGTACGAGTTCCATTTTGCGATTACCGGCTTGTAGAATACTTATGGAATGTCCCATTCGAAATGAAAAGTATAGACAATATTGAAAAAGGTATTTTACGTCGAGCTTTTGAAAATGTACTTCCAGAGGATGTACGTTATCGCAAAAAAAGTGCATATCCAAGCACAAAGGATGCCTCTTATCTACAAGGTATTAGTGATTGGATGTTACATGTGTTGAACGATCCTGAATCACCTATTTTGCCATTAATTAATGTAGAAAGAGTTCGTGCTATTGCAGAAGGAAAAGACGAAGTAATTTCAGGTAATGATGCACGAGGTATAATAGATTATTTACTTCAAGTTAATGGTTGGCTTCAGGAATATAATATTAAATTAGTATGGTAGATGTAATTTTCAAATAAAGAGAATAGCTGAAACATCAATGATCTGAGTGAACCGCACCTCCAATGTATTAGATAGTTATCTAATAATTGGAGATGCGGTTTTATTATTTTGATTTGCAATAAACCTAACCAGTTAGTAAATTAGAGTCAAATAAAGAACTAGGGGAAATAGTATGAATTGGAGGTACTTGTAAAGGAGAATACGATGAACCTTTTAATTAGAGAATTAGAAGTAAATGATATAGACAATTTACCGGAGATTGATGATAGTTTTATAGTGAACTCTCGGTTAATTCTTTTTGTTTCAAAAGTAAATAAGCAAATAGAATATACAGTAGAAGACGTTCCAAGTTATGAGAAAAGTTATTTGCAAGATTAATATGATGATGAACTAGCGTACACTGAATATATAAATAACCCTAATCAAGTAATTTACATAGCAATTTTACATGAACAAATTATAGGAGTAATGGTATTGAAAAAGAATTGGAATCACTATGCTTGCATAGAAGATATAAAGGTGGATAAAAAATATCGTTCACTTGGAGTTGGTAGGAGGTTAATTGAGCAAGCAACACATTGGGCAAAAGAAAGCAATTTGCCAGGTATAATGCTTGAAACACAAAATAATAATGTAGCAGCATGCAGGTTCTATGAAAATGTGGGTTTGTAATAGGTGGGTTGGATTTTTTAGTATATAAAGGGATACATGAAGAAAGTGATGAAGTTGCAATGTATTGGTATTTGCATTTCAAATGAAAGTAAACCAAAACTTGAATATATAAATTCCTTGCTGTTATATTCGGGACACGCAAATAACTAAAAGAAAAAGGAGGTTTTTTTCTGACAGTAGGGGGGCATTTTTGATCTTGCTACCGATAATCAAACGATATGTTAATTAGAGTTGGATAAAATCAATACGTAAGTATTTACGGTTGTCTTCCTATCTTTTTTAGAATTGTCTTAGTGAATCAAAATTAAAACTCCGTATACATCTTTTGTACTAGTAGATCTAAGTCTAAAAGTATGTACAATTACACCATTTGGCTAGTGGGTAAATTTTACGAACTGATATATAATAGTAATGTGTCTTGCCTTTTTAGGTGCAGTACACAGCCGGTGATTGGCTAGTGGATGTTCTTCCATTTTGCCAGTGCCGGTTTTTTATTGGATAATAGAGAAAATGAGTTTTTATAAGGAAAGAAGGGGTTATTTTGAAAGATGTAAATTCTATCTTTATAAGAGAAAAGATTGCTAGTTCTTATCTTTATTTTATTTCTTTTCTTGGTTTGGTTACTATAACTATATCTTTACTTGAAATTAAAATCCCTTCTCATCCAACAATACTAATATTGTTGTTACTATTTATGGGGATCGCAGAGTATTTTCCTGTAAGATTTTGGAGAGGAACTAGCTCGCTTACCTTTCCGATCATTTACGCCATGAGTTGGCAGTTTGGAATCCATGTAACTATTGTTGCTATTGTATTCGTTACGCTCCTTATTCACCTGCACCGTCGTTCACCGATACAAAGAATGTTATTTAATAGTACTCAGCATGCACTTAGTTTGATCTTGGCCGAATGGCTCTCAAACAAATGTATGTCCTTATTAATTAATAAAATAGATATGTCGGTTCTGTATGAAAATTTAATATCTTTATTATTATTTTGTGTGTTTTTTTGTTTTTTCAACAATCGCTTTTACGATTTGTTAATGATACTCCTTCCGCAACCATATTCAATTTATCAGTGGTACAAAAAAACTGTAACGGTATTTCTTTGTGAAACTTTTGGTTTCTCTTATGCGGCACTGATGCACGTATTAATTAGTACATATAGTGTGGAAGTAAACGAGATTACAGTGCTGTTTTTCTTTTTTCCACTTGTAGCAACTTCCGTTATTAGTTCTTTTTCTGTACGGATAAGGATGGAGAAGGAACGATTATTTGAGTTATTTCTTATTACGACCGAAATTAGTCGAGGATTAACCGGAGGAAACTTGAAACATATTAAACAAGCACTTAAAGGGTTTTTTGGCATACAAGCATATGTAATATGGACAAAAGATGATGGGAATTGGAATATTCTGTTAAAAGATGGGAAAGTCCGCTCTGATATATCTGATGATTCGGAAAAGTTTAGGGCGTTTGAAGAACTTTCTAAAAATCTTGTATTTAATGATTGGAAAATTGGCACGGCTCCTAGAGATGAAATATTTGATAGTGTTATACGCTCACTTGTATATTTTCCTCTTATAGTAAATGGTGAATTAGTCGGAATGTTTGTTGCAGGGAAAAGTAGAAATGCGGGTTTCTTTCCGGAAGATGTACAGTCGTTAGCTACATTTTCTAACCAATTAGCTAACGTTGTTAAAACAAGGATATTGATTTCTGAACAGGAAAAAAGAATGATTTTAGAAGAAAGAAATAGAATCGCCCGTGAAATTCACGATGGTATTGCGCAAACATTAGCTGGGGTGATATTCCAACTAGAATCCGCGCAGAAAAAATACCGTGATAAGCCAAAAGATATGCAGCAAGTAGTAGAGAAAAGCATAAAAGATTTAAGAGGAAGCCTAGGAGAAGTTCGCTATTCAATTTATGCTTTAAAACCATATCCGACACAACAATTAGGCCTTAAGCAGGCAATAGCAAGTAAAATAAAATCTCTAAAACAGGAATATGAACTAGACATTACCTATCATGAAAGAGGTCATGCACGTGCGCTTAGTTTTTCAAAAGAAAGAGTTATTTTTGATACGTTGCAAGAGAGTTTGCAAAACATTGTAAAACATGCACAAGCAAATAAGGCAGATGTTTTACTCAGCTATCAAAGTGAACACGTTCTTTTAAGGGTCAAGGATAATGGAGTTGGCTTTTCACTATTTGAGTCTATGGTTAAAACAAAGAATGAGCCACATTATGGTATATTACATATGAATGAACAAGCTGACCAATTAGGAGCTACTTTACAGATTGATAGTTCTGTAGGAAAAGGGACAGAAATTACACTGTTAATTCCAGATTCACAAACAAGGGGTGCGTAAAATGATTAAAATATTAGTAGTAGATGATCATGCTTTTTTACGGGATGCAATTCGGAGCATACTAGAGGATGAATCTGATATGAAAGTGGTTGGAGAAGCTAGCTCTGGGGATGGAGTATTGGAAAAAGTAGAAGAATGCCGACCAGATTGTATTTTGATGGATATTAATCTTCCAGGGAAAAATGGGATTGAAGCTACAGAATTAGTGAAAAAAAATTATCCGAGTTGCCGAGTACTTGTGTTTACAATGTATGAACATGATGAGTATTTAATGGATGCACTCCAGGCCGGTGCTGATGGTTATTTATTGAAGGATTCCTCATCAGAGCAGGTAGTAGCAGCAATCCGAATGTTATATCGAGGCGATTCAGTTATTCATCCGCGTATGACTAAAAAATTAATTACATATCATCAGCAAAAAATGAAAGTAGAATCAAATGAAAATGAACTGACGGAACGTGAAAAGGAAATTCTTTTTGAACTAGTAAAAGGACTTAGTAATAAAGAAATTGCTGAAGTTTTATATATTAGTGATAAAACAGTTAAAATTCACATCAATAAAATTTTTAAAAAGTTAAATGTGAAAAGTCGATCGCAAGCAGTGATTTATGCAGTACGAAATCAATTGGTTCCGCTAGATTAAATAAGAAATCTATCGAAGAACTATCGTGTCGCTTTATTCTGTATCACAAAGAATAAAGGACAAGGTAGTTCTTTTGTACTATGTAGGCATAGAATCCTTACAGAAAAGATACTCCTTTTGTTTAATTTTCAGAATAATCAAAATGTGAAATAATAAAAATAGAAATACATTTTAACCTTGTTAATAATTCATTTAATAAAAATCTTTTGTTAAATATAAATGATGGGGGGCTCCTATAGAAAGAGTAGAGTGAGTGATTAGCTATATGAGGTATGGGGATGGTAGCAGTGTTGGAAATCTTTCATGATACAAAAGATTAAGATTAATAGAGTTTCCAGTGCTACATGGGAATTTAAGAATTAATTTGTTTCAAAAAATAATATGAATAATGGGGAGATGCAATATGAAACGAGGGAAATTTGGAAAGATTCTTATTGGAACGTTAACAGTTGGAATGTTATTATCTCAAGGAATTCCATATAACGTATTAGCGGAAGAGGTAAATACATCTACTTTAACTGGAATTGATGATGCAAATGCTATCTTAAAAGGCCTTACAAAGGAACAACGTAATGCTTTAAAAACGTTAGATACAAAACAAGGTTTTGTTATTTCGCCAGGTATTAATACAGCAAGTCCTAATAATGTGAATGTGATTATAGAATTTAAGCAAGCACCTAGCAAAATTGAGGTATTAAAACAAGCGGCTAAAGGGAAAAAGGTAGCTCTTTCAAATGCGGAACAAAAGGTAGAGGCATCACATAAAGGATTTAAAGCAGAGCTTGAACAGCTTCAAAAGAATAAAGAGAAAGGGACAAATGTAAAATCTGCAAAAATAACAAGAGAATATAAGAGTGCTTTTAATGGTGTAGCGATTTCTTTACCAGCGAATATGATTGAAGACTTAGTTCGTACTGGTATCGTTAAGCGCGTATGGGAAGATCATGAGGTTAAAATTGATTTGCCGAAAGACACAGCTAAGACTGCTGTTGAACCGAAAATGGCAGATAGTGTACCGCAAATTGGTGTGGACAAGCTGCATGATGAAAAAATAACAGGTAAAGGAATTAAGGTAGGTGTACTAGATACAGGTATTGATTATAACCACCCGGATTTGAAAGATGCATATAAAGGATATCGTGCAAAACAAGGTGAGGATCCAAGTAAAATAGATCCGAACTCAATAAAAGGATGGGACTTTGTTAATAATGATGCTGATCCAATGGAGACAACGTATAAGGATTGGCAAAATTCTGGGGGATACCCTGAGATTTATGATGGAAGTGCATATTATACATCCCATGGTACGCATGTAGCTGGGACAATTGCTGCAGACAAACAGAATAGTGTGGATTATGCAGTGAAGGGCGTTGCTCCAGATGTAGATTTATATTCATATCGCGTATTAGGTCCGTATGGAAGTGGACAAACAAGCGGTATTCTTGCTGCGATTGATAAAGCAGTGAAAGACGATATGGATGTTATCAATTTATCACTAGGAGCATCTATAAATGATCCTTTATATCCTACTTCTGTCGCAGTGAACAATGCAATGTTAGCAGGTGTTGTTACGGTAGTAGCAGCTGGTAATAGTGGTCCTGAAGAAGGTACTATAGGATCACCTAGTGCAGCGGCACTTCCAATTACAGTTGGAGCCAGTGACGCTGCAATGAATATTCCAACGTTTTCCGCCGATGCAGGTGATGTACATGTAGATAAGATGATGCTACTTGGAAAAAGCTTTACTGATAAGATTGAAGATTTGAAAGGTCAATCCTTATCGGTTGTATATGCAGGGCTTGGGAAATTAGGTGATTTTACAGGGAAAGATGTAAAAGGGAAGTTAGCTCTTATCCAACGCGGTGAGATTACATTTGATGAAAAAATTAAAAATGCTAAGGAAGCAGGCGCGAAGGCGGTAATTGTATACAACAATGTAGATGGTGAAATTACAAGTTTTCTTGGGGAAAGTACTTCATCCATTCCATCGTTCCGCTTAACAAAAGTAGATGGTGAGAAATTACAAGCAAAAGCTGTACAAGGGGATGTGTCGTTAGTATTTGGAGAACTTAGTAATATAAAAACAGAGGGAGATCACTTGGCTGATTTCAGCTCCCGTGGTCCTGCAACTAAAACAGATGATATTAAGCCAGATATTGTAGCACCAGGTGTGTCTATTTTCTCAACTGTTCCTGAATATATTAATGATCCAAAAGATGGAGAAAATTATCCGGTAGCGTATGGACGTATGTCAGGTACATCTATGGCAACTCCTCATACTGCAGGGGTAGCGGCACTTATTTTACAAGAACATCCAAACTATAGTCCATTTGAAGTAAAAGAAGCACTTATGAATACCGCAGTTGACCTAAAAGAAGAGCGTTCTGTATTTGAGGTTGGCTCTGGACGAATTGATGCATATAGTGCAGTTCATGCAGATACATCTATCGAGGTTATCGATAAAACATCAAACGTTGTAGATGATGAAGAAGTAGAAATTGAAGAAAAAACAGGTTCTATTGCGTTTGGGTATAAAAATCAAATTGAAAATGGGCCTATTAAAGATAGTCGAAAAGTCTTAATTAAGAACAGCAGTAAAACAGATGGGAAAGAATTTAAATCAGAGGTAGAATTTTCACCTACAAGTGTAGGGGTGAAAGATGCAGCAAAGAATGGTGTGAAGCTAAACGTATCAGATTCTATTAAAGTAGCTCCTGGTACATCAGAGGAAATTAGCCCTGAAATTATCATTCCAGAAAACGCTGAATTTGGTAGATATGAGGGATATATTCATATTTCAAATAAAAACAATGAAAAAGAAGTATATCAAGTACCATTTGCAGTTAAATTCACAGAAAAAGGGATTGCGTCTGTAGATTTACTGAGAGATGCAATGGCAACAGATGCATCTAAATTCCATCCATTTATGGAGAGACCAAGTTCGCCTTTGACATTTAAAGTAAATAGTCCTCTTGAAACTATTGATGCAGTTGTGAGGGACCGAAAGACAGGGAAGGCATTAGGAGTCGTTGGTACACTTGATGCAAGTAGTCTAACACCGAATGTTGAATATATGATGTTTTCTGGTATGGGAGGGTATGTACTTCCATTTACAGGAGATCCAGCTCATCCAATTGGGGATAAACCTGTTATGTTGCCTGATGGAGATTACGAATTGAACTTCGTTGGATATGATAAAGAAGGAAAATCTTATACAAAAGGCGATAGCATTATCATTGATAATGTTATACCGGAAATGAAATTTAAGGATGTACAACCTGGTATACACGAAGTAAATGATTCTATGTTTAAAGAAGAAGACGGCCAACGTGCATTATGGGTGCATGGTAATATTTATGATTCTACAGTAGATGCATTAAAAGCAAAAGGCTTGCAGTATGATCAAAAAGCGAATCAAATTGTATATTATCAAAACTCAGCCTTCCCATCAGGTTGGTTGAATACAATTCAAGCAAATGGTGATTTTAAATTTGGAGTACTTCCAGAGGAAATAAATGAGCCGTTAAATTTAAGATTATTTGGATATGACCTTGCCACTGCAGGGAATATGGCAACTGGATATAAAGATTATGTCTTTGTAAAAGAAGGGACAGAATACGCTGTTCCAAGTTATGACAAAGATAAAATGAAATTAGGTGAAAAAATTACGTTAACTTTGAATCTCAATAATGTAAAACAGCTTATGTCAGGTACATTTGAAATTCCTTATTACAAGCAGCTCTTTAAATTTACAGATGTGAAACCAAATCCAGCACTTACGGAATATGTAAAACAACATGGACTGAACCTTAAATTAGAAGATCCGAAGGTAAGTGAAGAAGGAGCTTGGGAAAACAAGGTGAAAGTTGGCGCGTCATTGGAAGGAAAAGAATTTAAAGGATTAGATGGAGATACACCATTTTTAGATGTTACATTCGAGATGACGAGCGATGAATACTTTAATGATTTAACTGCATTTGGAGTAGATAAATTCTCTTATACAAAAGTTGGTGCAACAGAAGGCAATGAGATTCCTGTGTTTAAAGATAAATCTTTTGCTATTGTTTCGAAACATTCAACGGTTACAGGATATATTGGTCCGGAAGCTTTCTTGAATGAAGAGGGGTATTTAGGTAAGAAAGACTATACAAAACTAGGAGCAAAAGTGTATGCAGTTGGCAAGGACGGAAAGAAATATACAGGAACGATTAGTGATAACGGGCAATTTGAAATTCATAGTGTCCCAGTGAGCGAAAAAGAATATGATATTTTCGTAGAAATGCCAGGTCATTTAAATAGTAAATTAACAACAAAAATAGGGAAAATGCAAGACGGAGAATTAGTGGGACAAAACTTTAGAGCTGACATGGATGATAACCTTGCAGGTGATGTAAACGGCGATAAAATGGTAGATATTCAAGATGCTAGAATAGCAGCTCTGTCATATGGAAAAGGAAAAGTATCTGTAAAGGATGGAGATATAAATCAAGATGGTGTTGTAGATGAAACAGATATTCGTTTTATTGAGAAAAACTTCTTGAAAAAGGGTCCAGATGCTAAAGAAAATCAGAAACCGAAAGAAAATGTAGGGCCAGTGACGTTAGATAAAATCTTACGCTCTATCGGTTTAGAACCCAAAAAATAAGTGGACAAACTTCTAGAGTAAATAAAGTAATCAGACAATGAATAGTAAATGAAATGAGATTGGCTAACAAATGACTGGTAATGATATACGGTAACATTACCGGTTATTTTAAAAGTAATAGTCGTTGGGGTACATGAAGTAACTAGTTTAAAGTATATTTACTTTCGTTATGGGACAAGGTAGTTGCTTAATGATTATTGTTTGTGGGATGGAAATAAGGATTGTAGTTTAAACTTTAAAAATAGGGGGACTTGTGAAATGAGCATGAAGAAAAAACTTGGTATGGGTGTTATAACTGCAGCGCTGGGCTTATCGTTAATTGGCGGGGGAACATATGCGTATTTTAGTGATAAGGAAGTATCACAAAACACGTTTGCAGCGGGTACTTTAGATTTGAGTGTGAATCCTGAAGTTGTTATTAATGTTGACAATCTGAAACCAGGTGATGCAATGGAGCGCGGTTTTCAATTAGTTAACAAAGGAACCTTAGCAATAGGAGATGTGAAACTCCTGACAGATTACAGTGTAATCGATGCGAAAGGCGATAATGGAAATGCTGATTTTGGTGATCATATTCGTGTGGATTTCTTGTGGAATTTGGATAAAAATGAAGTTCCAGTATGGTCTACTACATTATCTGAATTAAAGGTAGCTCCGCAAAACGGAAGTATTCCTGATCTTGTACAAAAAGGGGTTGTAGACCGAGAAGGAAATGGACTTGCTCCTGGTGATGATGATACATTTTATGTAATGTTCACATTTGTAGAAAGCGGTGGAGACCAAAATGTATTTCAGGGAGATGCATTGAAATTAAATTGGACGTTTAATTCTATGCAAGCAAGCGGTGAAGAAAAGTAAGTGTAATAAATTGTATACTATATGTTTGAGACGTATAGTATACAAATGATGAGACTTTTTTATCCAAAAAGAAAAGCCACCCTAAGGTGCCATCCTCTCACTTGAACCATCTTAATTCTAATATGGTTCAAGTGAAAAGAAGTATACAGTATTAATAGGGATGCAGATTTCAAAATAAAAAATACGTTAAGTAAACTTTCATTCGAAAATTTACATTAAGCAATAACGTTTAAAAATTAAGTTTATAAAAAATAATAAGATGTTTATAAATGTAAAGCCTACGGGAACTTTTCCTGTGGGCTTTTTAGGTAGTTTTTACGAAATTATAAGTGTTTTTTATTTTGTATTTCAATAAGTTGATCTGGTAGCGTTTTTGTATAATATTCTTTTTCTGTTAGTTCAAATATAAATAATGCTTTTTTCCAGTTATAAACAACATCTGCTACATTATGTTGTTTAATCTTTAATAAATACTGACCTTTTAAATAGAATAGTTCACCTAATAGGTATAAAGTATTTAGATTAATTGCTAATTTGATGCCCTTATCAAGGTGTTTTATTGCCTCTTCATGTTGATATGTGAAGTCTAAACATTTTGCTAAATTTAACATGATTTTTAATTTAATTTCTTTATCTCTAGGAAAATCTAACTTATTAAAATTAGTTAAACATCTTTTTAATATAGTAATACTTTTTTCATATTCTTTATTTTCCGCATAAAATATAGCCATTGTTTGCATAATATCTATTTCTCTTTCTGATAAAAAATCAGAATTAGTTAAAGTCAGTTTTAATGCATTATTTAAAAAATCTAAAGCAGTTTTTATTGATTTATCCACCATAAATATAGCAATTGCTTCATGCCATATTAGAAATTGTTTCTCTTCGTTTGTTTGAAAATTATTTAAGTTTTTCTCTTTTTTTACTATTTCATAAAGTTCTTTATATTGTTTTTGCTTTAAGCAATCTTTTATTACGTATTTTACATTTTCTACATATTTTAATCTTTTGTTTTGAGTTAGTGCAAATATATTATTCGGATCAATGCCAAGTCTTTCTGATAATTGATATAACAATATGCTAGATGGATAAATCACACCTTTTTCGATCTTGCTAATTTGACTTTGTGAACATATTCCATGACATAATTCGGATTGTGATATATTTTTTTTAATTCTAAGTTCTTTAATAGTAATACCCAAATCGTTAAATTCCATTTTTCCACCTACTATTTAGCACTGTATTAGTATAAGAATTTTCTCTAACTTTTAATGTAATGTAAAATTAATATAGTTGCAATTATTATTTGTTTTAAAGGACTTACCGTTTCTATAGGATGGTGAGGCTTTTATTATGTACAAAAAAAGACACCCTAAGGTGCCTTCCTCCGACTTGAACCACGTTCATTTAGTATAAACTTATCCGTAGTATCCCTTTGTTATACGTGTAAATCTCTGTTTAAAAAGTATAGTATACAATTAAAAAAACTTTTTAAAATTTGAGAAGTTTATCGTGAATGGTAAAGCTTTTCATAAATATATGGGTGAGAAAACTGATGATGATTTCCCTTTTAAAATACATCGTAAAATATATTTTACGATGTATTTTGTTGTATGTTGGAGAGTGGAGAGTATAGTATAGGAATATTAAATAATTGTTCAGCTTTTGAGGTGCCTTGAGCCAATTTAGCACCTTACGCTAGTTTTGCTGCTTTCCTGGCCCCTTTAGCCTCCAGAAGACCTAATCCAGTTATGTATTGGAGAAACGGTGAAGAAATAGAATCTTTAGCTGATAGTCAATTTTTATCTTAATGTGGAAGAAAAACAGTTTTGGAAGGTTCTCAATTATATATCATATTCATTAGCAAGAGAGAGAAAAGAAGTAAAGAATCATGAATGAAAAGGGGGGATATACTATATTACGACAAATGAAGCCTTTGTATATGTGAAGTAGAAAAAGTAAAAGATCACCTGTAAAGGGCGGTTGAAAATTGGTCTCACTATTTATTTTTTAAAGCTCTGTTTAAGAGTTCAACTATTTGTACTAGCTATTCTATAGGAGTGAGGTTTAAAGCAGGAAAATAAATTTCGGTATTATATGTAATGAATTCTTCTTTTTCATGAACAGATAAACTACTTTGTAGGGTAGCTGTAATAATAGAACTACTATTTTATAGGAATACATTTCCGAATGATCTATTACCATCAATTTAATATTTTCTAAGTTTCCCAAAAACTGAAGTAATTACTAAAGTCTTTATAAGGAAATAGAAAGCTTTTTAATTCTTGACTAATATCTTCTAGATTCCCATATATATTATCTGCGGCTAAATTAATTTCCTCATTAAAATTATATAGCTGTTCATCTACATAACTGAATCCATCACAGCAATTATTATGTATCAAATTAAATATAAATGGTTTTATTTTCAATACATTTTCTTCATTTAGAATAAATTTATCCCATAACAGTCCCAGTATTATTTTTACGGGTAATTTTTTATCATACGTTCCTTTTACATTTTTTAATTTAGGTACGATGTCAACCAACTTATCATTACTATATAGAGAAACTTCTATAATTTCAATAGAAGGGCTATCTAATGCTTCAATTGTCTGATCAGCCCAATCAATTATTTCAGTTTTTGAAAATAAACCAATTTGTAACCCTATACTCAGAACCTCAGCTATTATTTTTATATTAGCCATATATATAACTCCTTAGATTTTTTGATAATTATACATCGCAGTAACCTAAATTTCAAAAGGTTGTTGCTAGTATGCAGTAACTACAGGGATTTATAAACTTAGGATCCCTTCACATTGTTACCAAGCCATAAGATAAAATCCCTCCTAAAACGAAAAAAGATGAACAAAATAATAAACAAGGTTCATTTCTATTTCTTTTTTAGTTTCTATTCTTTAGTAAAAGAACTTAGTAGATGAAAAGGGTAGATTGTACAGCTAATTGGGAGATAAGTACAAGTAACTTTGAACAATATTAAGTTCACCATTTTTATGATGCCCCTTTTTCTATAACAGTAAGTTCAAATTATGTTTCTATTAAATAAAAAATACATCCTTATAGGGATGTATTTTTTATTAATGATAATGTTATAAATTATTCTACATGAACCGATATGCTTTTAGATAATACTTGCATTGAGAAAGGAACTCTAGCTTCAAAAGCTATAGTGTTTGTTGAATTTGATGTGTTTGAGAAGATGTACGAATCTTTGATACGTAATCTAAATGTTTTTTCAGATCCGAATGGACCGGTATAAGAACTGACTTCGTCTAAAGAACTGCCTGCATATCTAATACCATTAACAGTTAAAGCTTCTGAATATGAATCCGGTTTACCTACTTCACTAACTTTCACATAAAGGTAATCGCCTTTAAGAACAGGAATAGATAAGTAAGAACTTGCACTATACATTTTGTTATTATCACCTACAGCACTAATGCTAACACTTCGTAATGGAGAAGAATCCGCCTTTGAAATAGTTGGTAAAAATGCTAGTGTAAGTGCAAAACACATAGCTAACATGCCCATAAATTTTTTCATATTAACAACCCCTTAGGTATTTATTTAACATCCTGTATTTTACAGGTTAAAAATGTAAATTTCAATATTGTTATATAAAGAATAATTATGTAATTATGCATATTTAATATAAAGTACACCAAAACTTGGATACATAAATCCCTTGGGGTTACATTTGGGATACGCAAATAACTAAAAGAAAAAGGAGGTTTCTTTCTGAGAGTAAGGTGGTCTCTTTGCTCTTGGTACCGATCATGAGACGTTATACGAACCTGGCATGTATAGAGTATACAACCAAAATCAAACAACAAATCACTTCTTTTAAATGGTAAAATAGGGAAAAAGAGGTCCTGTATAATACCTTTAGAAAACTCTATTTATTACGTAGGAGTTGCTATTATATTAATGATCATCGGTGCATTGCTTGGGGGAATTATACGTATAATTCGAAATACTAGTAATCACAAAAAGCAAGATTCAGTTGAGCAAAAGTTAGATAAAGTTATTCAACTGTTAGAAAAACAAAACAAAGATTGACCTTACTCAAAATAGAATTAGTTTGCAATAGCTCCCAATAACGCAAATTATGTAAATGAGCTGTCCATATGGATGGCTCATTTTATTTTTTCTTAGCGTGACTTTTCTGCGAAATGGTGTAGGTACCCAATCACTATCAATCTAACAAAAGCAAATATCAATAAGTCGGTCTTTGTCAAAAAGTAGGTATTGTAAGAGTAGTACGCTTCCCTTATTAAGCAGTTGATTCAGTCACTCCCGGCTGATGAGTACTTTTGTTGATGCTTCTAAACAGCTAGATAACTGGGCTAAAGAAGTTATAGCTATATTTTGGCCAACTCATACACATAAATTTACTAAACCTTTTGCTTGGTACTTACTGTTTTGTTGCACAAAACGAACATCTCTAGCAAGATACTGTAAGGTATATGTAGATAAAAAAATTCGAATTTCGTGAGCAATTAGTTCTAATTCATCATACAGAGAAACAGACATGAAAAAGCCATCCGTTCCTATAATTCTACAGAAATTATAGGAACGGATGGTTTTAGATAAAAAAATATATATGTTCGTAATCTATATGTGACTTAATGCAATATATAGATTGCATTCAAGGTACAGTTAAAAAGAATGAGTCCAGTATAATACCGGACTCACATTCAAACAGCCGCTTAATTTTTTGTTTAATTCTTTAGGTCCAGTTCCTTATAGGCGATCAATTATTGGTATGCTACGGTCAGTGATTGTTATTCTTTAACTCATCTCTTATTACGTTAGTTTAAGTATTGAGAGTAAAAGAATAGGAATAGAAAAATTAATGTTTTGCTAAATAATCTATTAAAGAAACTTAAAGGAATAACAAGTTCTCCTATTGTAAGGATTTTAAGTTTATCCTTATTTAGTCCTTTTATTAATTCTTTTAATGTTTGGAAGTTTATTTTATTAACGAAAGACCAACTTGGCACAGCTTTTTTATCTGAACCTATTTTGAAAATGATATGAATACTATGTGCATGAAAACCGCTTATTATTAAAATAAGCATAAATCCTAAAATAATGAACCAAGTCAATTTTCAACACCTCCTTTCAGTATCTAATATTAAGATATTAAAACTGTTGAGAAAGTGTGCTGTTGTCCATGAAAAATATTGAGAAATTGTTGAGGGAATGTTGAGAATGTTGTAATACGATTGATTGTAGCGGAGTTAATAATGCTTGTCATGTTATATGTGTGAAAAAAGGAAATAGGAAAGAGAACAGTTGCGTAGACTGTTCTCTTAAGGAGCGGAAGCGCTGAACATTTGCAATGACAATGATTCAACCATTCCGTTAATAGTATGTGTAAATATTTATAATCCATACAAGAAAGGCCGCTATAAAAAATAGCCGCCTTGCCTCAGGGAGAATTCAAGAAAATTAGAGATTCATTTTTGATACAGATTGGCTGTTACCAATTTATTTATATTATTAGTAAAGATTCAATAAATTATTCATAAGTTAAAATCTCAATTCATTGTAGGATTGTTCACAGTTAATAAAGTTGTTTGATAAAGTGGTGTTAATTGGAATTTAAACTCTTTATCCTGTATGATAAAAATGAGGATATTCTAATATACTCATTTTTAATAAAGAGAGAATACAGGAGGAGTTGTCATGAAAAATATAAAAACGGCTATGACATTGGTACAATCACATCTTAATGAAAATGAGATTATTGAAAATAGCCTATATGGAATGTTTCAATATCAAGTATTTGGTATGGGTAGTCAAAGAAAAGGGATATTGGTCGCTACAAATGAACGTATGTGTTTTTATACAAAATATTTAGGAAGTGAAACGTTTAAAGTATTTAATTATGCCAAAATTAATTCAATAGATGTAGAAAAAGGATTATTAACAGGAAAGAAAATCATTTTTTTTCATGATGGCGAACGTGAAGTGATGAATTTAATTGAGGAAGGTGACCTGGAGAGGTTTGCAGTATTTGTAAAAGAAAAAATTATGATCTTGAAATAAAGAAGTTTGTTTTTAAAATTTGCTTCTCAAATTAAACAATATTATTATCTGCTAAAATCGAAAACATTAAAACAAAAAACAAATTTTAAATGACTTTAATAACCTCCTATCATACTGTTTGATGGGAGGTTATTGCCTTTCTAAAGATAAAATTAAAGAGTTTTATTATCCTTATACAAGGATGGGTGACATGCAAAGTAAAAATAGCACTTTTTAAAAGTGCTATTTTTAAGGTGTGCATTAGGACTTGAAAGAGGCATCAATGACAATTTAGAAGGAGATATCTCTATACAACATATGGAGGAGCTATGGATGGGTGACGATAAAAAATAAAAAGAGCAGTTAGAATGAACTAACTGCTCAGCTCCAGGGGAATTGGAGACTTGTTTTTTCTAGTGTTAACAAACTTACGGTGTATTATTCAATAGTAGATATAGATGGTTAATTATTAATATTGTATTAGTACATTTTATCCTTTAAATATTGTTCCTCCATTAGTAACATGAGACTCTCCAATTTCTTCAATTTCCTCAACAGGTATGAGTGGAAAATTATTATTATCTGGTTCATTATTCCTGTTCATAGCATTAAAGATAAATTGTGCGTACTGTTCTCTAGATACATTCATATAAGGACTGTAGTTATTGTTACCTGTGCCTTCCGCGATATGGTTGGAATGAATAGCATGAATTGCATCTTTTGCCCAATATCCATTCAGTATATCTTTAAAAGTAAATGCTCCCGTTGCTTTTAATTGGAATGCCTTCGTTAATACAGAAGCCATTTCAGCACGTGTTAAAGTATCCTTAGGGCGGAAATTACCATGTTCATCTCCAGTGAAGATTCCTAAGTTTGTCAGAGATAAAATCTCCTTTGAGTAATGGGTTGTGAGAGAATTGATATCTGAATAAGGATTAGTAAATCCTTCTCTATTATCTGGTTTGAGGTAATTGTACATAAGAATGGCAACTTGTTCTCGTGTTACATCATCTCCAAAGCCAAATATCCCATTTCCGTATCCAGATAGGATCTGTTTTTCTTTTAAGTCATGTATTGCTGTAAATGACCAATGGTTTTGTGGTACATCGTTGAAATGTTTAGTCTGTGCATGTGTTGGATTTGTTGCACCAAATAAAGTAGCAGCAATTAAACAAGTTGCGATTACGTTTTTGAATTTCATAGTTAATTTCTCCTAAAGTAAATTTTTTGATTTTATATACAATATATATCTATAATACATATTAATGTTTATATAGATATTAGTATAGATGTAAAATGTGTTTTGTGAAAATTTGGTATTTGATATTTATTAGTTGAAGTATTCACTTTGAGCTAGTTGTTATGTTAATGAGAGGAACTACGTCTAAAGATAGAGGTAGTTACAAATTTTAAAAGAATTCCTTTCGTGTACCAAGAAGCAAAATATATTTATGATAAAATATAGAAAAAGATGATTAAGAAGGGATAATTAAAGTGAAACCAACAATTTATGATGTTGCGGAAAAAGCAGGTGTATCAATAGCGACTGTATCCAAGGTAATTAATCAAACTGGGCGTATTAGTGAAAAAACAATAAACAAAGTAAATCAGGTAATGGATGAACTAGATTACCAGCCAAGTAGTGTAGCAGCAGCGTTAACAGGTAAAAAAACATATACGATTGGGGTACTTGTCCCAGATATCTCAAACCCTTTTTTTGCAGAAGTAGCAAGAGCTTTTGAAAATAGTGCACGAGAATCAGGGTATACACTCATTTTATGTAGTACAGACCATCAAACAAAACGTGAGCATGAATACATTGATTTATTATTTAAAAAGCAAGTAGATGGCATTATTATTGCAACGGAGCTAAATGATTATAAACTTGTTAAAAAAATCGTGAATCGGGATTTGCCGCTTGTTTTATTCACTGTAGATCATCCTTCCATCACGACTCATGTTGTGACAACTGATGATATGAGGGGAGGCTATCTAGCTGGAAGTTATCTAACGCAGAAAGGCCATATATCTTTAACAATTATGATGGAGAAGGATAGAAAAAGTAGCTTAGGGAGATTGAATGGTTTCAAACAAGCTCTTACGGATTCGGGGATTTCGTTAGATGATGAGGCTATCATTAGCTGCTATTCGACAGTGGAAGATAGTAAACGTGCAAGTAAGGAATTACTTCATTTGCCTAACAGGCCTACAGCAGTTTTTGCTTGTACAGATTTAATTGCTATATGCCTTATGAATGAAGCAAGAAAACAAGGACTTTCAATTCCGGAAGATTTATCAATAATCGGATTTGATAATACAATCTATGCTGAGATTGCAGATCCAGGGTTAACGACAATTGAGCAGCCAATTAAACAAATGGCAGCCTGCACGTTTGAACAATTGCTAAAAACGATGGAAATGAAGGAGCATGCTAAGCAAAAAATTACAATTATTCCTCAGTTAGTAGAGCGATCATCTGTAAAGGATATTACATGATAGCGTTTTTAATAGTCTACTTGAATGGAACAAAAGAAGGTCATCGTAACTAAGTATAGTTAGTTACGATGACCTTCTTTTATATATAGGGTTTATACAGAGAATTGCTCACCGCTTTTCGTATTTAAATCCTGCCCCATCTCATTTTCTTTTGGAATAGTAAGGAAATGAGTTAAAAATGCACCAAAGAAATACAAACCAGCAAAGATCCACATTACGCCGCCAACACCTAATGGCCCGATGAAGGCAGTTACTACTAATGGCCCAACGAATGCTGATAATCCTGAACCTAAATTTAAGACAGACATAGCAGCTCCTTTATTTTCAGGAGATAAAGATGGAACTAATGCTGTAAGAGGTACATAACCGGCAAGTGTTGCTCCATAGCAACAGGCAACAAATAATATTGCCCAATAATTATGTCCTACCAGTTGTGGTACATAATAGAGTGCAAGAGTTACAATACCACAACCGACTCCACCGAACCATTTAATTGTATTTACCCAACCAAACTTGTCTCCAACGATACCAAAAATAATATTAAACACCATATTTACAAAGAATAAAGTACCCCAAATTTGAAGCCATTCAGTCATCGTAAAATGATATTTCATCATATAGGTAGGTAAGAAAACAACAAATCCAAACTGAGCGGCCGAGTTTATAATTTTTACAATACCGCCTATACCAACTTTAGGATTTTCAAATGCAATGGTAATGCCTTTTAGTAACTCACTTGATTTGTTAGCGCTTACGGTTTGTGCTTTAAATTTGTCTTTGTTTACAACAATTGAGAATAATCCCCCGACGACAACAAAAAGTAAAGCGCTCCATAAAGTAGCAATTTCTCCGATTTTCGGAACCATATAACTAGAATAAAAGGCCCCTATAACACTAAGCCCCAGCTGGAATACAAACCAGAACCAGCCAACTGCTCTTGAAAGCATTTGTTGAGGCGTACTGTAAGATACCCAAACTAGAAAAGAATACGCAAATAAAGGATAACCGAACCCTCTTAGGGCATAACAAATTAATATTACGGGATAATTCATATGTTGAATTCCTATACCGATGAATCCGATTGAACCTAAAATGAATGATACTAAACCAAACGTCATGACTTTTCTTGGTCCCCACATTTGTACAAATACCCCTGAAAACCAAGAAGAAGCAGATACAGTAATTCCATAAATAGTAAACAGGAAAGCAGCGTGTTCTAGCGTTAATCCTTTTTCAACGAGATAAGGGGATAACCATCCCTGTTCTAACCCGTCCCCAATCATAAAAACGATAATCCCTATGTATCCCCAAGTTAAATTAGAAGGGATCCCAATCTTGTCCATAAATGTTTTGTTTGAACTAATAGCGTTCATTCTCCCACCACCGATAAGTTATTTTGGTTAAGCGCTTAATTCTTTTTGATAAAAAAAGTATACGCTTACATTATAGGGTCGTCAATTAAATTTTTTGACAATTTACAACTTTCTTTTATAGAAACATTCTATTTACTTATTGGAGAATAAAATAATGGCGAGTATGAAAAGAAAGAAATGCCTTATAGATGGGGGACTATTTAAAATGCTTGGTTTTCTTTGTTATATCAGTATTTTAAAAGAATATATTTATAGCTTTTTAGAGTGTATATTTCTAATTATTAATTTTTATTTTTATGTAATACGTATATTGAGAGAATGTAAAATTTGAATGAAAAGAAGAGTATTCAAAAAAATAAAAATGTTTTCAATTTAGAGTCAAGTGTGTATAATGAAGAAAAATAGGGAAAGCGCTTAACTTAATTTAATGTGCTAAACCCTATAGACTTTCATTTCGTTTCTTAAATTTTAATATAGAGGGAGAAATCATATGAACGTTTTAACAATTGGGATTATTGGTGCTGGACGAATTGGGAAACTACATGTTGATAATTTGCAGCTTATGCCACAAGTAAAAATTAAAGCGGTTTCAGATGTAGTAATTGGTCATCTAGAAAAGTGGGCTCAAGATAAAGGAATTTCCACTCTGACTACAAACTATCAGGATTTATTAGCAGATCCAGAAATTGATGCTGTCTTTATTTGTTCACCAACAAATACACATGCGCAAATTATTAAAGAAGCGGCTCTTGCGAAAAAACATATCTTCTGCGAAAAGCCTGTTAGTTTCTCGGTAGAAGAAACATTAGAAGCATTAGAAGTAGTAAAAGAACAGGGAGTATCTCTTCAAGTAGGCTTTAATCGTCGTTTTGATCCTAACTTCAGAAAAGTGTATGATCTTATTCAACAAGGCGAAGTGGGACAACCGCATATTTTAAAAATTACGTCTCGGGATCCACAACCGCCAAGTATAGAATATGTTCGCTCTTCAGGTGGATTGTTTATGGATATGATGATTCATGATTTTGATATGTCTCGTTATGTGATGAATAGCGAAGTCGTTGAAGTATTTGCATATGGAACAACATTAATTGATCCATCCATTCAGGAAGTAAATGATGTTGATACAGCAATTGTTACATTAAAATTTGCGAATGGAGCTTTAGGGGTAATTGATAATAGCCGCCAAGCTGTTTATGGATATGACCAGCGTGTAGAAGTGTTTGGTGAAAAAGGTGCGGTTGCTGCGGATAATTGCTGCCCGACAACAGTTCAAGTGTCAAAAACAGAAGGTATTGTAAAAGATAAGCCGCTTTATTTCTTCTTAGAGCGCTACACGCAAGCTTACATTGAGGAAGTAACACAATTTACAAAGTCAATTATAGAAGGACAAGCTGTTATTTGCAGTGGTAATGATGGATTACAAGCAGAGCGAATTGCGAAGGCTGCGAAGGAATCCTTACTAACAGGAAAACCTGTACAAATTGAACATAAACAGCCTGCATTAAATCAATAAAGAGAGCGCTTACTTCTAGATAGATAAAGAGTAATGAATAGTAGGTTTATAAAGCATGGGAGGTAGTAATAATGAATCCACTTATTTTTAAAGAAGATTGTCCATTAGACCTAATTGCAGTTGGACGTTTATGCGTTGATTTAAATGCCAATGAAACACAACGTCCTATGGAAGAAACAAGAACGTTTACTAAGTATGTGGGAGGTTCTCCTGCCAACATTGCGATTGGTGCGGCGCGTCTCGGCTTACAGACAGGATTTATCGGTAAAGTGTCCGACGATCAAATGGGCCGCTTTATTACAGGGTATCTACAGGAAAATAAGATTAATACAGATCAGATATGTATTGACCGTACAGGTGCAGTGACAGGTCTAGCATTTACAGAAATTAAAAGCCCTGAGGATTGCAGTATTTTAATGTACCGCGACAATGTCGCAGACTTAAATCTTGATCCAACAGAAGTATCTGAGGACTATATTAAACAATCAAAAGCACTCTTAATTTCAGGAACAGCTTTATCGAAAAGTCCTTCTCGCGAGGCGGTATTTTTAGCACTAGAATATGCGCGTAAGCATGATGTAGTTGTATTTTTTGATGTAGATTACCGCCCTTATACATGGCAGTCAGAAGCTGAAACGGCTGTGTATTACAACTTAGCGGCTGAAAAATCTGATGTCATTATTGGAACGCGTGAAGAATTCGATATGATGGAAAAACTATTAAACTATGAACAATCTAATGACCAAGTTACGGCTGAAAGATGGTTTTCTCATCATGCGAAAATCGTTGTAATTAAACATGGCGGGGATGGTTCAATCGCTTATACGAGAGACGGTCAATCTCACCGAGGCGGTATCTTTAAAACAAAGGTGTTAAAGACGTTTGGCGCTGGCGACTCGTATGCATCTGCGTTTATTTATGGCTTGATGCAAGGGCTTGAGATCCCTCAAGCGATGCGATTAGGAGGCGCTTCTGCTTCAATCGTTATTTCTAAACATAGCTGTTCTGATGCAATGGCAACAAGGGCAGAGATTTCTGCATTCATGGAAACGGCTGAAGAATTGGTATAAAAACTTCATAAATCAATAAGCAAGTAAGGGCGTATCCTATTGGATGCTTCTACATTACATAAAAGGGAGAGAATGAATATGACAGTACAAACAGCACAAATTGTAAAAAACTACATTGGCGGCGAATGGGTAGAATCTATTTCAACTAAGATGGAAGCTGTATATAATCCTGCAACAGGAGAAGTAATTGCTCAAGTACCACTTTCAACAAAAGTAGATGTTGAACAAGCTGTATTAGCAGCAAACGAAGCGTTCAAATCTTGGTCTAAAACTGCTGTACCAAAACGCGCTCGTATTCTATTTAAATATCAACAATTACTAGTAGATAACTGGGAAGAGTTAGCGAAACTAATTACGATTGAAAACGGAAAAAGCTATAACGAGGCTTACGGTGAAGTTCTTCGTGGTATTGAGTGCGTGGAATTTGCAGCGGGTGCTCCTACATTAATGATGGGAAAACAGCTACCTGATATTGCAACAGGTATTGAGTCTGGTATGTATCGTTACCCAATTGGTGTTATAGGCGGCATTACACCTTTTAACTTCCCAATGATGGTTCCATGCTGGATGTTCCCACTTGCAATTGCTTGTGGTAATACATTTGTATTAAAACCTTCAGAGCGTACACCACTTCTAGCAGCAAGATTAGCAGAATTAGCTGCAGAAGCAGGCATACCAAAAGGTGTATTAAATATCGTAAATGGTGCTCACGATGTAGTAAACAGTCTTCTGGAACATAAATTAGTGAAGGCAATTTCATTTGTAGGTTCTCAACCTGTCGCAGAATATGTATACAAAAAAGGAACAGAAAACTTAAAACGCGTGCAAGCATTAGCAGGTGCGAAAAACCATTCCATTGTATTAAATGATGCGAATCTTGAACTAGCAACAAAGCAAATTATTAGTGCTGCATTCGGTTCAGCTGGTGAGCGTTGTATGGCTGCTTCTGTTGTAACAGTAGAAGAAGAAATTGCAGATCAATTAGTTGGAAGACTAGTAGAAGAAGCGAACAAAATTGTCATTGGCAATGGTCTTGATGAAGATGTATTTTTAGGACCAGTTATTCGTGATAACCATAAAGAGCGCACATTTGGTTACATCGATTCAGGTGTAGAACAGGGTGCTACGTTAGTTCGTGATGGACGCGAAGATACAGCTGTAAAAGGAGCTGGTTACTTCGTTGGACCAACAATTTTTGACCATGTTACAAAAAAAATGAAAATCTGGCAAGATGAGATTTTTGCTCCTGTTTTATCTATTGTTCGTGTGAAATCATTGGATGAAGCAATTGAAATTGCCAATGAGTCTCGTTTTGCAAATGGAGCTTGCATTTATACAGATAGCGGGGCAAGTGTACGTCAATTCCGTGAAACAATTGAATCAGGCATGTTAGGTGTGAATGTTGGGGTTCCGGCGCCAATGGCATTCTTCCCATTCTCTGGCTGGAAAGACTCTTTCTATGGTGATCTTCACGCGAATGGTACGGACGGCGTTGAGTTTTATACAAGAAAGAAAATGCTTACATCACGTTGGGAAAAGTAATCATTAAGAGAGAAGTAGAATCTGTCTAGTTGCTTATAAGCAAAAGTAACGGAAGTAGTAAAACATATGAAGGAAGTATTAGGAGTCTATCAAATTCCTAATACTCCTTTTTCATATGCAGAATGACTGATAGAGATAGAAAGGAGCAAATCATATGCAAACTGTTAGAATGACGACGGCGCAAGCATTGGTGAAATTTTTAAATCAGCAATACGTAGAGTTTGATGGAAAGCAACAAAAGTTCATTAAGGGAATCTTTACGATTTTTGGTCATGGAAATGTAGTAGGCCTAGGTCAAGCTTTAGAAGAAGACGCAGGGGAATTAGAGGTATATCAAGGGAGAAATGAACAAGGAATGGCAAATGCTACGATGGCTTTTGCAAAACAAAAACATAGAAAACAAATTATGGCATGTACTTCTTCAGTTGGTCCTGGATCAGCAAATATGATTACCTCTGCAGCAACAGCTTCTGCAAATAATATTCCCGTTTTATTACTTCCAGGAGATGTATTTGCAACGAGACAGCCTGATCCTGTTCTTCAACAAATTGAACAAACACATGACTTATCTATTTCTACGAATGATGCTTTTCGTGCAGTAAGTAAGTACTGGGACAGGATAAATCGTCCTGAACAATTGATGACAGCTATGATTCAAGCGATGCGTGTATTAACGAATCCGGCAGATACAGGAGCTGTAACCATTTGTTTACCACAAGATGTCCAAGGAGAAGCATGGGATTTTCCAAGTTACTTCTTCCAAAAGCGTGTTCACCGTATTGAACGTCGTCTACCTACAAAAGCCAGCTTAGCGGATGCAGTGGAAATGATTAAGAGAAAGAAAAAGCCAGTTATAATTTGCGGTGGTGGTGTAAGATACGCAGAAGCGGCAGAAGAACTCAAACAGTTTGCTGAAACATTCCACATTCCATTTGGAGAAACACAAGCTGGAAAAAGTGCGATTGAAAGTAGTCATCGATATAATCTAGGCGGCATTGGGGTAACGGGAAATGTAGCAGCTAATACAATTGCAAAGGAAGCGGATCTTGTTATTGGCATCGGGACGAGATTTACTGATTTTACAACGGCATCTAAACAATTATTTCAAAATGAAGAAGTTGAGTTTTTAAACATCAACATTTCAGAATTCCATGCGAATAAGCTGGATGCATTAAAGGTTGTAGCGGACGCGAAAGAGGCACTTCTTGCTCTAATAGATGAACTGCAAGAAATTGATTATCAATCTAGTTATACAGTAGAAATTGCTGATGCAAAAGATGCTTGGGAAACAGAATTATCACGTCTACATAATATTCGCTTTACAGGTCAAGATTTCACACCAGAAGTCGAAGGTCATTTCGATGGAAATTTAAATGAGTATGTAGACGCACTTGGTACACAATTAACACAGACTGCAGTCATTGGACAAATCAATACATTACTTGATGAAGATGCAATTATTGTTGGAGCGGCAGGAAGTCTTCCAGGTGATTTACAAAGAATGTGGGCATCAAGAAAACCAAATACATATCACATGGAGTATGGATACTCTTGCATGGGCTATGAGGTTGCGGGCGCACTAGGTGCAAAGATAGCTGAATCATCGAAGGAAGTATATGCAATGGTAGGGGACGGTAGTTACCAGATGCTTCATTCTGAGCTTGTCACAAGTCTTCAAGAAAACAAAAAAATTAACGTCTTATTGTTTGATAACTCTGGATTTGGTTGCATTAATAACTTACAAATGGGAAATGGAATGGGGAGCTTTGGAACAGAGTTTCGCTACCGAAACCAGGAAACTCGTAAATTAGACGGGGCAATTATGAAAATTGATTTTGCAGCTAGCGCAGCTGGATATGGTGTGAAAACATATCATGTTACATCACTAGAACAATTAAGGGAAGCGCTTATAGATGCGAAAAAACAAACAGTTTCTACATTAATTGATATTAAAGTATTACCAAAAACAATGACAAATGGATACGAGTCATGGTGGCATGTAGGTGTTGCAGAAGTATCTAAAAGTCAAAGTGTACAAGCTGCGTATGAGAGTAAAGTAAGTAACTTGCAACAGGCAAGATCTTATTAGATTAGGACAAAAAGAGAGCTTTTTATATACATGCATATTGTTTAGGAAGCTCTCTTTCTAATGAACAGATAAGAGAATTTGGCGAAATTCTATCATATTTTGTAAAGAGGAGAGACAAGGGGATGTTCAAAGAAAATACAATTAAGCTTGGAATTGCACCAATTGCTTGGACAAATGATGATATGCCGGAGCTAGGGGCAGAAAATACGTTTGAACAATGTATTAGTGAGATGGCACTAGCTGGATTTAATGGAAGTGAAGTAGGGAATAAATATCCGAGAAATACAGTTGTATTAAAAAAATCTTTGGAATTACGAAACTTGGAAATTGCTAGTGCATGGTTTAGTACGTTTTTAACAACGAAGCCGCTTGAAGAGACGGTAGAGGAATTTATTAAGCATAGGGATTTCTTGCATGACATGGGTGCAAAAGTCATCGTTGTTTCAGAGCAAGGGCATAGTATTCAAGGTTTAATGGATGTACCACTATTTAAAAATAAGCCTGTTTTTACAGAAGAAGAGTGGGATAAGCTTGCGGATGGATTACATCACCTCGGTAAATTAGCTCAGGAAAAGGGGCTATATATTGTATACCATCACCATATGGGGACGGGTGTTCAAACAACGGCAGAAATTGAAAAGTTAATGGACATGACTGATCCAGCGCTTGTATCTCTGCTTTTTGATACAGGTCATCTTGTTTTTTCAGGAGAAGAGCCACTTTATATTTTGAAGAAATATTTACCTCGGATTAAACACGTACATTTAAAAGATATTCGTCAAGAAGTAGTAGAAGCTGTAAAGGAAAACGAATTAAGTTTCCTACAGGCAGTGAAGAATGGGGCATTTACAGTTCCCGGGGATGGCGTAATTGGATTTGATGAAGTGTTTACTATCCTTGCAAACTCTGATTATCAAGGGTGGTTTGTGGTAGAAGCAGAGCAAGACCCAGCTTTAGCGAATCCTTTTGAATACGCATTAAAAGCCCGAAAATTTATACAAGAAAAAGCAGGTCTGTAATTTCCGCATTTTGAGACTATCTCAAGTTAATGATTGGGCAATCAACAGGTCTTCTTACAAAAGGAGTAAAAAGACGAGACGGTTGATTCTATATTAAATAAATAATTTTGAAATAGGTGAATATGTAATGCCATTAGTTCAAATGAAAGAAATTTTAATAAAAGCAAATCAAGAGAATTATGGGGTTGGGGCTTTCAGTGTCGCTAATATGGAAATGGTCATGGGAGCTATCAAAGCAGCTGAAGAGTTAAGTTCGCCGCTTATTCTACAAATTGCGGAAGTTCGTTTGAATCATTCGCCAATTCATATGATTGGTCCGTTGATGGTAGCTGCAGCGAAAAAAGCAACTGTTCCAGTAGCGGTTCACTTTGATCACGGGATGACATTTGAAAAGATCCAAGTGACGTTAGAAATTGGTTTTAGTTCGGTTATGTTTGATGGCTCTCACTATCCGTTAGAAGAAAATATACAAAAGACAAAAGAAATTGTAGAACTTGCGAAACAGTACGGTGCGACGGTAGAGGCTGAGATTGGCAGAGTTGGTGGTAGTGAGGACGGATCAGAAGATATTGAGATGTTGCTGACAAGCACTACAGAAGCAAAACGATTTGCAGAAGAAACAGACGTTGATGCGTTAGCTGTTGCAATTGGAAATGCGCATGGTATGTACAATGGAGATCCTGATTTACGATTAGACCGCCTACAAGAGATTAATGAGGTAGTCCATATCCCACTCGTTTTACATGGTGGCTCTGGCATTGGTCCAGAGGATTTCAAGCAATGTATTCAACATGGTGTTCGAAAAATTAATGTAGCAACAGCCACATTTCAGAATGTAATTACTGCGGTTAACACTGCCGTCATGAATACTCCGTATTCAGATTACTTTACGTACCATCAGGATGTTATAAGGGCTGCATACGAAAACGTTAAAAGTCATATGCAAATATTCGGAAGTGAAAACAGAGCATAATCAGAAAAGCTTTCTTCATTGATAGTTAGAAGAAACTCGGAATGTAGTGAACTGACAAAAGTAGAGAATGATTGAGTAGCTATTTTATAAAAGGAGGAGAAAGCCATGTTAGGAAAATTAGGTGAATTAAATGAAGGATATAATGTATTAACAGAAATGAACGGTCAATGCAGTGATATGTTAATGGATATAGGCATATATAAGATGTCTAATGGAAAAGAAGAATTGCTATTTGATAATAAAAATGAAACGGCAGTACTTTTACTAGAGGGGACAATACGTTTAGAGTGGGAAGGAATGGAACAAGTTATTCAAAGACAGTCTGTGTTTGAAGAAAACCCTTGGTGCTTACATGTATCTAAAAATGTGAAGGTTACAATTACTGCTCTTTCAGATAGTGAAGTGCTTGTTCAAAAAACGGATAATGATCAAGAATTTGCTTCTAAGTTATATACTCCAAATGAGTGTCAAAGTGTTGTGGCTGGAGATGGAGTATGGGAGGGAACGGCACAGCGTGTCATTCGTACGATTTTTGACTATAACAATGCAGCATATTCTAATATGGTAGTAGGAGAAGTTATTTCTTATCCAGGGCGATGGTCCAGTTATCCACCACATCACCATGATCAACCGGAGGTATATTATTATCGCTTTAACAAGCCACAGGGATTTGGTTGTGCAATGGTTGGTGAGGATGCATATCGCGTTGTACATAATAGCTTTATTACAATTCCGGGTGAGCTAGACCATCCACAAGCAACAGCGCCTGGATATGCCATGTATTTTTGTTGGATGATTCGACATCTTGAGAATAACCCATGGAATGATCGTATCATGGAGGAAGACCACAAGTGGTTATTAGAACCAAACGCGAAAATTTGGCCAGAAAAGGAATAGACAAAAATAAAAACGAGCAATCCTATTCATAGTGATAAGGTGCTCGTTTTGCTATTTGTAGACAGAAAGAAAAATTCCTCATACTGTTATCGCCAGATTATTGTCCTGCGAACATTTAAAGTAAGAGAATTCTTTCAGAGATTATGTAAAATAAATCTTTTATTTTGGCCTGTGTTACTGACTTGTTAGTTATTTACTTTTTGTTTGTTGTTCTATCTACATTTGAAATGGGTAAGTCTGTGCCGTATAGGTCTTGGTTATTATCTTTATTGTTATTGTTTGGATTATGTTCCACTTGAGATGATGTTTCTAGCATTTGTTCTTGTTCCTTACTAGGGGTATTCAGGGCATCCGATGGGACGCGAGCAATCTGTTTGCTTACTAGATTTTCTTTATCCATATAATACAGCTCCTGTTTGAGATGAGATTAAAAACAATGGAATTATGAATAGATACTTCGATATTTTGAGCCTTTGAATGGAATTATATACAAACTTATATTGCAAAGATTGCTTTTATTCGTTTCTTGTTTTGGTTTAGATTTCGTTTCGGTATAAGTTTTGCTGTTAAATTGGCACAAGCAACAACAGATATGATAACCAATAGGTAGTGAAGGATAATATTTTTTCATAGAGAATAATGCAAGAGTAGGAATTAATCTATTTTGCTTTTGATGAAAGGGGAATTAACATGAATACATGTGTTAATGACAAGTTTTATGATACGCGAAATCATTTATTTGAGGAAATTACTTTGTTAAGTGATACTCAATTTAATAAGAAACCAGATAAGGATAAATGGAGTATAGCACAAGTATGTCATCACTTAATGTTATTAGATGAAAGGGTTATAAAGGTCATTTCATCTGGATTAAAAAAGATGGAAAGTACACAAAATGAGCGTAAAGAAATTCAATCTATATTATTAGATAGATCAATGAAATTTATAGCACCAGAAATGATTGAACCAAGCATAGAGACATTTGAAGTACAGCAAATGGTCGATTTGTTAAACAAATCGAGAAAAGAATTAATGCGTTTCCTAAGTACAATAGAAGATGAATCTATATTAGCGAAAAAATCAGTGATGCATCCAGCTCTTGGAGAATTACTTCTTGAGCAGTGGATAGAACTGATCTATTTACATGAACAGCGCCACATAGAACAAATTAAGGAGATAAAATTACTTTGTGAAGTTGGAAAGTAAAAATCATTGTCTATTTTGAGAGAAATGTATTCTATTTAAATTATATAAAAAAGAATTCAAATAATTTATATACAAAAAAGTAGTGTAAATTCACTACTTTTTTATTAAACCTACTTATTAAGATAAACGAAGTGAAAGTGAGGGTAGTTCAATTTCTCAGGATGATGAATTTCATACCATTGGACAATTATGGAATACAAAAATGCAAAAACTATTAAGTGACGACATTGAAATCCATTTTGTAGAGATACCAAAATTGGTAAAACAATGGCGTGAAGAAAAAGTAAACCCTTGGGAAAATACATTTGTTCGTTGGATGTTATTATTACCGGCACATGAAGATGAACACTTAACTCAAACATTGGAGGAGATTGCGATGAATCAAGATCCAATTTTACAAAAGGCAATAAATAATTGGGGAAATATGAGCCATGATTCTTCTTTCCGAACAGCATATGAAGCTCGCGAGAAATTGCTTTTAGATGAACAAGCTAAGCTAGCACATGCAGAACAAGAGGGCATGGAAAAAGGCATTGAACAAGGTAAGATGCAAATGATCCGAGGAATGCATGAAATTGGTGTATCGCTTGAAACTATTGCAAAAGCAAGTAAGTTGAGTGTAGAGGAAATAGAACGTATTTTGAAATTAAAGTGAACATATATGAACCTATAGTACTCATGAATAAAAGAAAATAGACGCTCATTGTTATAGTATGTTTAATAGAAAAGCATTGCTGAACAATTCGGCAGTGCTTTTTCTATATCATTTTTTGTTTTTCATGCAGAATCACCCGCAAAATTACTTTTTGTAGTTGAAGTTTTCCGAATAATAAGTTACATTTTTAAAGTTCAAGCAACTATATGACAGTACAAAAGGGGAGAAATATTGTTATTATGCAAAAAATGAAATGGAAGAACTATTTATGTTATTTTGTTATTCTTATACTTCTTGGAACAGTAGTAACGGTCAAACCATCTATCTCAAAAGCTGAGGAATCTGATGTTAATATTACACTGTTAGGTACTGCAGATATTCATGGTAGATTTATGCCCTGGGATTATGCGCTTGATGGTGCAAATACGAGTGGAAGTTTAACACAGCTTTATACGGTTATAAAGAAGGTACGTCAGGAAAATCCAAATACCATATTAGTAGATGCTGGGGATACAATTCAAGGAAACTCAGTAGAGTTATTCAATGATCAGCCACAATCGCCAATGATGGTAGCGATGAATGCAATGGGATATGATGCTTGGGCATTTGGAAATCATGAATTTAACTTTGGATTAGATACATTAAAAAAAGTTAGTGAGCAATATAAAGGAAAGACATTAGCAGGAAATATTTACAAGGAAAATGGAGAGCGTTTTCTTCCTGCATATACAATTGTTGAAAAAGGTGGAATTAAAGTCGGAATTATTGGTATGAATACACCAATGATTAGTGATTTTGAAAAAGGGACAGATCATTTGGATGGATTGGTAGTGAAAAATCCAGTAGAAGAGACAAAAAAGGCCATTAAAGAATTAGAGGGTAAAGTAGATGTAATGGTAGGGGTTATGCATATGGGACTAGAAAATGAGAATGGAATCCCGGGTACTGGTGTTCAAGATATTGCGAATGCTTGTCCGGAACTAAGTGCTATTTTTGCAGCTCATATGCATAAACTTGTTAAAAAAGAAGTTGTAAATGGCGTTATTATTACAGAACCAGATAAATATGGAACACATATCTCGCGTATTGACCTTACTTTTACAAAGCAAGATGGAAAGCTGGTTCTAAAAGATAAAACTGCTACAGCTATACCTGTAAAAAATACTGATGGAACAACAGTAGTATCTGATCCTACACTTGAAGACACACTGACACCTTTTCACGAGTATGCGAGGGGAGATGCAAATGTTGTAGTCGCTCAATTAAAGGGTAGAAACCTTGTTCCTGAAAATGAAATAAAGGGTATTCCAAGTGTGCAGATTCAAGAGACACCTTTATCAGATTTCTTTCATGAAGTCATGCTCTACTACAGCAAAGCAGATGTAGTCGCCCATCAAATTGATAACGATAATGCCCGTTTGGATGTAGGTCCTATTAAGAAAAAAGATATTGCATATAATTATCAATATGCTTTGGGTGAAATTACAGTATATAAGGTAACTGGGAAAGACTTAAAAGACTATATGGAATGGGCAGCAGGGTACTTTAACTCATCTCGTCCTGGAGATGTAACAGTTAGCTTTGATAAAACCCGTCGTGCGTCTAAATACAGTACGAACGATTTCTTTGGGGGTGTAAAATACGAAATTGATTTAACAAAACCATATGGAAGTAGAATAACAAATTTACGTTCTATTCGTACAAATAAACCAATCAAAACGAATGATGTTATGACGCTGGGAATGAATGCGTATAGAATGGAGGCTCTTCAGGCAAAAGGTGGAGCTTTAGAGGGGCGTAAGTTTGAACAAATTTGGTCATCTAAACAAGAGAATGCATTCGGGGAAACTGGTGGAACCATTCGTAACCTTGCTATTACATATTTAAAAGAGGTAAAGAACGGTGATTACACACCAAAAGTTATGCATAATTGGAAAATTACTGGCGTGAATACACATTCTTCAGAGCATAAGGCTGTAGTGGATTTGGTGAATAAAGGGATTTTAGAAATTCCAAAAACTGAAGATGGAAAATATACAAATATAGTCTCTATAAATACTAAAGATTTAATTACAAAAGAAGAGATTGTAGCACTCTCACAAAAAGCAAATATTAATCCAAATCAGTTTAAGCATATAAAAACGAAAGGTGAATTTTACAAAAAACTTAGTAGAATTGTAAAAAAATATAAGAAAAATGACTCTGGTGCAAAAAAAGTTATAACTAGAAGTTTAAATATATACGCAAAAAGAGCACTCCTATACATGGCGATAGGATGCTCTTTTTTATGTAAAGAAAATCTTGTCTACGTTTAGTCTATCACCCTACGCACAATTATAGTAACGTGAATAGTCCGAAACAAATCTGTTTCGGACTGGGGGTTCAATATTTTATCCACTTTATTCAACTTTTTTTGTATTTGTAGTATGAATTTTCTGATTTTTCAAGTGAGAAAACTGGATTACGTTAATTAATAGATACTCCACCAGAGACACTCAGTTTTGTTGGTGCAGGCGTATCTCCACCATTAAATGAAGAGTGTTGTGATACATTTAAACTAATCATGCTACATGCTAATGTACTTACTATTATCGTACTGAATAACAATTTTTTTATTTTTTTCATTACTTTAACGCTCCTTTTCTTAAATGTTTCTTATCAGCATTATTGCTAATATAGAAATACTTACTTGCTTTAACATGATTATTTGCTTCATAAAATTGCAGTGCTAAAATCTCTGCATATTCTTTTAAACAATCCCACATTTCCTCTTTTTCAAAATAAGAAATGGCATCAGTAACTACTTTTTCTAGTTTAATTCTAGGCATTTCTGTGATTAGTTCATTTAAAACTGCGAAACGGTGTTTATATTCCTCATTTCCTGATTCATTTGAATATTTCATTCCTTGCTCGATATATGATTTTGCTGTTTCAACGCCTTCTAACTTATAATATGCTCTTGCTAAGACAAATAATGCTTTAAAATGGTTCGGTATGGTATTTATAATTTCAGAACTCTGTCTAATCGCCAATGGATATAAATCTTGAATATTATATAACCAGCCTAAATTGTATCGTACTCGTAATAATAATTGTTCTTCATCATACTTCTTAAAAACATCAATAACCATATTGAGACATTCTTCCGCTCTTTCAAATTCTCTTAGATCTATACAAGCCAGTCCAAATACATTGTCGCATAAAGCAATATTAATTTTATAGCCTACATGATTCAAGTATATTTCTTTGGCTTTAACTGCATGTTGAATCGCTTCAAATGGTTGATAAGATTGATAACAGTATGTTGAAAATCTATACTCAAACTCAGCTTTTTCTATTTCATCAGGTATATCTTTTAAAAGTTCTTCCGCCTTTTCATAGTGTGTTTTTGCCTCAGTATAATTTGCTATAATTGTAGAGTGGATTGCCTTAAAGAAATAATAATAGTAAGCTAAAAATGAAAATTCATTTTTAATATTAGGTAGTTTTTCTATTTGATTAAAAGAATCTCTTGTAATATTCATTCCATCTACCAAAACTTTATATCTAAAATTCAGTAGGGAATAATAGAATGATACATATTGGTCTGTTTCTATTTCTTTTAAACTTTCTTTTACTTTTAGATATGTTTGTTTTGCTTCTACTACATGATATAAACGAATTTCTTCATACCATTCATGTAATAATTCCATCAATTGTTTATTACTTTTTTCTTGAACAGTCATAATATCCCCCATTTCTCTGTAAAGGCTTATTCTGATAATAACAGAAATTCGATAAATTAAATTTAACCACGATTTTTTTCATTAATATACAGAATATTCTGATTTTATTTATTGTCCATGCTTTTATATTTGAAAAATTATAGGTAAGATAGGATAAGTTTCGTTAATGTATTTTTTGATTTTTTAACGGTTTTTTATTAAATACTTCTTATGAGAGGGAGCGTAGGTTTATACTTCCGCTAAGTAATTATCATAATGAGAGTATACAGATGTATCAAACGAAACTTCTATTTAATCAGATACGATTTAATACTTTCTTAGTTATGATTAGGGAAATTTAAATACTTTAGAGTAAAGGTTTTAATTTTTATTAAGGGGGGATAACTTGGAGGTTCATAACACTAAATCTTTATATTTTAATTTTTTGAGTGTTGAAGCATTTGTAAAAAATACTTTACGAATTGTAAGAAATAAATTGCAATTTTTCTGAGAGGTGTTCCTATTGTTACATAATAAAATTGTAGTTTGTCGAGCAGAAAAGGGTTGGACTCAAGAAGAATTGGCAAATAGGGTTGGTGTTAGTCGACAAACTATTGCTACTCTTGAAAAGAATAAATATAAGCCTTCTCTCATTCTTGCCTTTAAAATCGCAAATGCATTTGAAAAGCCAATAACTGACGTGTTCAATTTTCAGGAGGAGTGAGTCATATGTTGTGGTTAAAAATTTAATTTTTTGTTGTAATATGCATTAGTCAGATGTATGTAATACAATTTCAGTCCAGTGATGAAGCAAAAGACGAAAGAGGGAGAGAGATTCAATATAAAACAAATAATGTGTTGTACAACATCTTATCTGTAGGTATCATTGCCATTTTTATTTTTCAATCAATAGATATAATTTCTTTAGAATTTCTACCTGATTTATTGTTATATTTTGTGCTTTCATTAAGTGTACTAGGCAGTCTTTTTATATTTATCAATAGACACAGCAAAAATTACTAATATAGTGTATTTGATTATGATGAAGGTAGAATGATAACGATGTACAAACTGTATTAGAATGGAGATTTATATGGCAGAGGTAGTTTGGAGTATATACATGAATTAATTACGGATTATATACTTGCATGAGAACCTTATTAAAAAGATGAAGTTGAATTCAAAATTTAAAAAGTGAATTACAAGAATAGAATTAATAGGAAAAAGATTACATGGTGTCCATATACGAATGATTAATACATATGAAAAAATGAAATACGTGATTATAGAATCGTAAAAAAGAACTAAAAAATATATTAGTTCTTTTTTCTACCCTTTTTTCTTTTGGTTGTTGTTTTGTACAGACAGTCTTTATATAAAACAAGACAGGGTTTAAAAACTATTAAAGAAAAGAGCACTCGAGATTGCATAGTGACTTGCATAAGGCCGAAGAAGCAGTATTTCCATGTTGTTCAATTCTTCTCAAAATGAATGAGTTTCTTTTATTGAAAAAGCAACATTTGTAGCATGATTAGAATTGAACTGTGCTTCAAATTAATTTGTACAATATAGCTTTTCTCTTTACTGCAAATATCTATCATAATCAACTGAAAGAAAGCCTACTCGGCTTAAATTGGTATTAGATGTTGGGTTTAAATGGATATTAGAATTATCCATTTAAATTACACATTCCGGTCTCGTTAATAAAATAAATACTATCTCAAATTTCTTAGAAATGGGTTTTGTTTTCGTTCATTCTGAATATCTGTGACATCACCATGCCCACTTAAAACCAGAGTTTTTTCAGGGAGACTAAATAGTTTTTGTTGGATTGTTTTCATTAATAGATTGTGATCTGCTCCGCTTATATCCGTTCTGCCAATACCACCTTTAAAAAGTACATCTCCTGAGATAAGAATATTTTCATTTTTGATATAGTAAGATACGCTCCCAGGTGAGTGCCCAGGGGTAAACAATACTTTGAAAGAAAAGGAACCAATATGAATTTCCTCTTCCGTTTCAATCAGAGAATCTGCAGGATTTGCCGTTGTTTTCTTTCTACCAGGTAGAGCGGAACGATTTAATTCTGCGTCTGAAAGCCAATCCCGTTCTGCCTGATGAAGATACACGGGGATATCCCACTTTGTTCTTACCTCATCTACTGCCCCAATATGATCAAAATGAGCATGAGTTAAAAGAATAGCTTTGGGAATTAAATCATTTGTTTGTATGTATTGATTAATTTTGTCTGGTTCACCACCAGGATCAAAGATGACGCAAGTTTTGTCGACATTAGATAAAATATATGCATTTGCTTTGATTGGTCCTACAGGGATTCGTATCCATTTCATGCTGTACACTTCCTTTGCGTTAATGTTACTGAAATACTTATACAATACAATAAGAGCATTCCAATTAGAAATAACATTATTCTAGCTTAAACTACAAGTAACCTTTGATACAATATCCTTGTAAAGGATGAAGGGGAAGGAAAGAAAGATAGATGCTACTTTTAGATAGTTTAAGGACCCATCAGGACGAAGTAGATTTGAATCTTTTAACTTTCCAAATCATTATATAAGACAAAAAAATCTGTTATACATTTACTAATGGGATCCTACACAGAATCAGGATTTTTTATTTGGACTTTGTTTGAGCCCGTTAATATGTTCATTTTTAAGCGTTTATTGCATTTAAAATTGAAACTTTATTTGTAGTAAATAATACATAATTTTGTTTTACCGTTTTGATTAAAATACGGTCCATTGTTCCATATGCAGTGCCAATACGGATTGCACTAGTATCTTCAACACCCGCATAGGTAGCATCTTCAGTAACCTCAATTACATCACGTAATGGAATCGTAATCTTCGCCAATTGCCATGAAATTATTAACTCTTTTTTTGTTTTTTTTACATTAATACCTAACATTATACCAAGACCTTTCTATAATAGAATGCTACACTTCTAATCTTATTATACAAATTTTTAGATTATTTTTCTATATGTAGGAATAGAATTGGTTTCTGCGTGTTAGTATCTTTAGCGTATCGAACGAAAAGGAGGATATACTGTCTTTTTGTTAAGAAATATGTTAAGAACAAAAGTTCACTTCAAATTAATATGAATTTGATATGGTTGTAGTATTATGAACGAGAAACATTAAGAGTGGCAGGAAGGAAATGAATAATGAGAATTAAATTAGTATGGATTTTTACTTGTATGATTGTGATAGTAGGTATCTTTATCGTTTACACCAATCAATCTATTGGTAAAGAACCAATAAAGACAAACTATGAAACTCGTGAAAACTCCATAAATAGAGAACAAAATGGTACTTCAAATAACATAGCAAGTTCTTTTGCTAGTATACAGGCTGTAGTTAATAAGGAGTATGGATTGCCCGAAGACTATAAACCGGAGGATTTAGTTGTACCAAATGTACCATTCTCATTCAGTGGGACATTAGAAAAGAGTTACCTTCGTAAAGAGGTAGCAGAAGCACTAGAAAAGTTATTTGATTTAGCAAAGAAAGAAGGAATCCAGTTAAATGCTGTTTCAGGGTTTCGTTCCTATGATTATCAAAAAAAACTGTATGCAAACAACGTGAAAAGAAAAGGACAAGAGCATACGGATCGCTTCTCGGCAAAACCCGGACATAGTGAACATCAAACAGGATTAACGATGGATGTTTCTTCTAAAAGTGCAAATAATGAACTAGAGCTAACCTTTGCGAATACGAAAGAAGGAAAATGGCTGAAAGAAAATGCGCATCGTGCAGGATTTATCATCCGTTATCCAAAAGGTAAAGAGAGTATTACTGGATACGCTTATGAACCGTGGCATATTCGCTATGTAGGGGATATTGCTGAAAGTATATATAAGAAAAAATTGACTTTAGAAGAATATATGAATCTGTAAAATCGAACTGAAGAATTAAATTGGCCAGCGATAGCAGTAAGATTGTAAAAGATAGGGGTATAAAATAAGGTAGTTCATAATGCTTTTAAAGGGTATGCCATGGAATTGTAAACGAGACTACTATTTTAGAGATGAAAGATGGCGAGTAATATCTTTACAGTAATGTGAGATGTAGGATCTTGCGTCAGGTGCAGAATGATAAGTATTAGGTTAATATATGATGGAAATTAGAGAGCAACGAAAAAGAATATAAATATTACGTATTCGGTTTTTTACTAAATAACAGGGCATCATTCTAATTAGAATAATGCCCTGTTATTTTTAGCATAATCTATTGAATTACTTTTTCGATTTTAGGCATTACAGCAATTGGTGGTAAAGATTTGGTCCATGCAGCAGCATAAACATTTAACTGTTCACCTATAGTGTAATTTTCACCATCTGAAATAGGAACCCTTAAAATCTTATTTTGATTTACTAACTCCCACCAATCATTTTGGCAAGCGAGAGCTTCATCTTTTGTAGATGTAGAAGCAACCACTAAATAATTGTTTTCTACTGAAATGACATATCCGGTAAAAGGATCTTGTTCTTGTTTATGAATAGAATAAATAGGTGCAGTGCTTACAGACGCCTTATTAGAATCTGCAAATGCCGGTGTTAATCCGAAAGTAAATCCACATCCTAATGTTAAAGCTGTTACGGTTGTTACTAATTTTTGTTTTTTTGTAAACATAATACATATCCCCCTTATATTTTATCCCTACACTTGCCATTTTCTAGTTCTATCATATAAAACCTTTTAATATTAAGATGTTTAACAGCTCTGTCACATATAATCCATAAATGTTAAAATTATCTATTAATGGAAGTGAATTCGTGTTATAATTCACTAGGTGAAATATTATTATTACATTCATCCCCTGATGAATGTATACCCTTCCTTAATTGTAAATATGTTTGATTTTATTGGTGAAGAGGGAGGAAATCCCTCTTCTTTTTTTGTTCCTTCTAAAGTTCGAAGGTGCCTTGAGCAATAAAATTTGATTTTTTTAAAACAGATGAATTACACGCGTTCACTTTATTTAGAAGTGAGAGTGGTGTAGTTAAAAGAAAGAAGGGGAAATTAAGCTCTGTCTATTGATAAAAATTTATAGAAATAAAACTAGGATGTTACTATTGGACAGGGAGTAAATCTCGATTAATATACTAGGTCTTACGAGCACGATAGAAAATATATAACTTCATAAAAAGAACTCCTATGTTACTTAGGAGTTCTTTTCGGATGAAGTCAACAAATTTATAGAATGTTGAACATTAGTTTGTTTTTTCAACAATAGGAGAAATAGCCTTCGCAGGAACACCAGCAAGTAAAATAGGGCTAAACTCAAAAGATGCAGCATAAACGTTCACCGTATCACCAATTACAATATCTTGTAATACTTCGGTTGAAGTTTCAACTTCATAAGTTATGTTGTTACTTGAAACTAAGATTGAATTATCAGATTTCCCTGTAACATTTCCTTTGATTTTTTTGTATTGATTCTCTAAAATATTTTGTTCATTTCCTTTTTGAATAATCGCGTTTCTTGCCTCGAAAGGTAAGTCCATTAGAAGAATAGGGGCCATTTCAAATGCTTGAGCATAAACATTTACTGTATCGCCTATCTGAATGTTTGGTAATACTTTTGGATTAACATGGGCAAGAATGGTTTGATTTTCACTTGAAATTTCTAAGCTATCTTCGGATTTTTTTGTCACTGTACCAGAACGTTTTTTTAGTTGTGCTAAGAGTTTTTGTTCTTTATCTTTACTCATTACATTGTTTTCTTGTTGTTTGTTAGATTCTTCGTTTATTTTAGAAATAGAACTTACATCAGTGTAAAATACAGTTTGTCCATAGATTTTTTGATGTTTCCATTGATTTTTTTTAGCAACTTTAACTTTGTCTCCGTTTTTAAAGTTAGAGTTACTACCATTTGGGAAGTCTATAGTAACTTCTTGACTATTGCCATTAGCATCTTTATATGCAACAGTCACATAATAAGGGTCTGCATCATTTATTACACCAACTACAGCATTTTCTTCTTTCTTTGTTTGGTGGTCGATTTGATCAGACTTTGCAATAAATTGTGCAGCCTCTGCACGGGTAATCGGTCTATTAGGGGACCAGTTTTTTCCATCTTCAGTGCCCTTAGAAATTTCTGTTTGTATTAAAATATTTGCATATTTTTCTCCCCAATGTCCTTTTAAATCCTCAAACGTAGTTACACTATTTTCGGCAACTTTATTTTCTAATTTATAAGCGTTTGCCACCATTGAAGCCATGGATGCACGATTAATCAAACCTGTTGGAAGGAAGTTACCATTTCCATCTCCTTTAATAACACCTGTTTTTTCAACAGCTGCAATGTATGGTGCTGCCCAGTGGTTTTGAGCATCTTGGAAAGATGGTTTAGCATTCTTATTAATTTCTAATCCAAGCATTATAGCCATTATTTTGGCAGCTGAACCGCGGTCAATTGTTTCAGCGGGAGCAAAAGTACCATCGGGTTTTCCATGTAATGCGCCTTTTTCAACTAGGTAATTTACAGATGGGCTTGCCCAATTTGGGACATCTGGAAATTTATGAGTATTTGCAAATGCACTAGATGAGTAGGATAGTAGACTTCCAGCAAGAATTCCTGTAGCAATTAATTTGTATTTCAAAATGTAACACTCCTAAAAATTATTACAGCTTAGTAAATCTATCATTTATAGTTAAACTCATAAGTAATATGACCTAGTTTAATAGATTAGGTTGGCGTTATCACTATATTACAGGTAAATAATATATGGTTGATTCAAACTATTATTTCGAAAAGAATTCACAGACATACACTTGTAGTAAGGGACTATTTCATATATTTACCAAGCTTGTGTAACCAGTATAGTTACTTATACATATGAGTGTCAATTGAAAAAGAATTACATTTTTGTAAGATAACCATATTAATAATATAGTAAGTAATTATTATATAAGGTGAATAATTACTCATTATAATAACTATAAGGATGAATATATTTGTTTTTAATCCTATGTAATGAGAGGGCTCTCTAGATTAAATAAAGAGGGATATTTAGCGTTATTTACCAGTGTTTTATTGTGGTTTTTATTTTCGTTGGACTTCTATTATTATTTGTATTATTTGGTCATCATACTGCAGGGTTTTTAAATTTAAACAGTCACGGTGGCCTCTTACCAAATGGTGCAACAGGTTTGATTATGTTGGTTGTTATCAATTAATTATTGAAGATAATAGATTAAATAATTTAGATTTATATGTGGGGTAATTTTGTAAATCTCCTGAAAAAGGCGAATAAGAAGTACTCTCCTAAAATTTCTAACGAAGTACTTCGTATATACTATCTACTGTATTTTAGATAGTAACTTTGATCGCACTAATTCTTGAATAAATGCATCCATGTCAACAAAATTTTGTTGTTTATTAAACTTAAATTGCCATAAAGATTAATAAGTTGCCATGCAAACAGAAATGTTTGTTTTAAATAAGTAACTATAATAGCTACATCAATTGGGTATATGTTACATTTATATATTTTCTCAGAGATACATGCTTATATAATGATTGTCCTGTTTATATTCTTTTGACTGGAAAGTCTATACATACACTTAATTTCGTAAAATTTTTTTATAGAGATATAAAAACTTTTTTTGTTGATAATATTTAATGCATCTAATCAGTATAAGCCTTTCTGTAATCTATTAATTTTGGAATCATGATGTTAGCATTGTCCAATCCATTTGTAAGCATGCTAGAGTACTAGACATATTTGTAGCTTTTTATGAGAAAAAGGATGCAAAGAAATATGGTGATTTATCATTTTCCGACAGAAGATTCCTTTCGTTTCATACGATTAGAAACATATTTAGCAATCCTTATATTTATTAAAGTAAGTAATTATTCATCTTATGTAATAATTACTCACTACATTATTAATATAGTTACCTTACAAAAATGTAAGGTTTTTTTGATTGACACTCGTGCATATGAGTAACTATACTGGTTACACGATGTTGGTGAAATTATCAAACGTTCTCTTACTATAAGAGAATTTCCATGGATTCTTTTCGAAATAATAGTTTAATTTAATTGGATATTGATTATATGTAATATAGTGATGATATCAACTTAAACGATCGTCCTTTAAACTAGGTCGTATTTCTTAAAACTTAACTATAAATGATATACTTACCAACTTGTAATAATTTTTAGGAGTGTTACATTTTGAAATACAAATTAATTGCTACAGGAATTCTTGCTGGAAGTCTACTATCTTATTCTTCTAGTATTTTTGCAGATACTCATAAATTCCCAGATGTTCCTGCATGGGCTGACAAATCCGTAAATTATTTAGTTGATAAACAAGTATTGAATGGTTATCCAGATGGAACTTTTGGTTCTAGCGATACATTAGATAGAGCTTCTGCAGCAACCATTATGACAAAAGTTCTAGGTATAAAAGTTGATACAAATGAAAAACCTTCTTTTACAGATTCTCAAAAACATTGGGCAAGCGCTTATATTGCGGCTGCTGAAAAAGCAGGAATCATTAAAGGTGAAGGGAATGGATTATTTAATCCTTCTGGAAAAGTTACCCGTGCTGCAATGGCAACAATGTTAGTAAATGCATATAAGCTACAAGATAGAACAAATAGTAATGGGCACAGTAAATTTGATGATTTAAAAGGACATTGGGGTGAAAAATTCGCCAATATTTTAATTGATTTAAAGATTTCTGTTGGTACTGATAGTGGTTGGCAACCAAATAAATTCATAACGCGTGCAGAAGCCGCACAACTTACTGCCAAAACAGATACCCTTCAATCCAGTCCGAAAAACCCTTTAGAAAGTAAAACAATCATTATTGATCCTGGACATGGTGGTGCAGATCCTGGAAAGCCCACAAAAGGATTATCAGAAAGTAAGATCGTATTAGATACTTCTTTACGCCTACAACAATTGCTTGAAAAGCATACACCATTTACAGTTTTACTAACACGTGAATCTGATACTAGGCCTGGACATGACCAAAAAAGCTCTTTACAGGAACGTGTTAAATTTGCTAAGCAAAATGAGGGTGATATCTTTATAAGCATTCATGCAAATGCTTTTAATGGTAATGCAAAAGGGACAGAAACATACTACTATAATTCTTCTGAATCCGAAAAAACAAATCCTCATGTAGAAGAAAGCCGTGTTTTAGCAGAAAAAATTCAAACACGTTTAGTAGAGGCTCTTCAAACGCGTGATAGAGGCGTTAAACATGGAGATCTTCATGTTATAAGAGAAAACGATATGCCAGCTGTGTTAACGGAATTGGCTTTTATAGATAATGGTATCGATTATAGTAAACTATCTACGGCAAACGGCAGACAGATTGCAGCAGAAGCTATTTATGAAGGGGTTTTAGATTATTACGAATGGAAAGGAAATAATGTATCTGAATATAGGTTATGATAAGTAAAAGAAGATTTAGCAATTCTAGTAATAAGTAATTTATGAATTGCTAAAGTATAGTTTTGTTATTTGTAATGATTTTTAGTTTTATAGTGTATACTGGCGCCGACTTATTAAGAATTATAAATAAGTCGGTGTTTTAGTTAGAGTCCTTAATGAATCTATAAAAAGTTATGGACAAAAAACGATAAATAGTTCGACTAACAATAAGTTATTTTGAAAGAAATCTTTTGAAATGGTCATAATAGGAATAATAATTAGAAACAAATCTAATAAAAAATGATGAAAGACTTAAGAAGGTGAATATATTGCGTAAACATTCACATGTGCAATTTTATGTATTAATATTGGCTCTATTAGCTTATTTAAGCTTTTGCTTTATATTTTTATTTGTTTTTCCAAATCTTTATTTTGTATCAGATTTTAATATACGACTCTCATCTTTAGTTGTTGAAACTATTGTACTTATTTCATTAATCTATTCTATAGTATCCAGAAAAGTTAAGTTAGGATTGTTTTGGACTTGTATTACTATTGCAATAGGGTGTTTCTTGATAGGGAATTTTATATCTGCTTTTCAAGTACTTAATATAGAATTACCAATACAAAATTTTAATATCTCTGATGTATTTTTGTTGTTTTTCTTATTCTTCTTTCTCTTTGCGTTCTTTTATAAAATCATGATGGAATGTAACAAGTGGGAAAAAGCGTATTTGATTTGTGATTTATGTATTGTTGTTACTGCTATTTTTACCTTAGAGTGGTATCTATTTAATAAGCCCTCTGCAAATATCTTATTCTTATCAATTGGAGATGTTTTTCTTTCGTTTATTTTTCCAATTATAGATTTATTGCTTCTTTTACTAGGAGTTAGCCTTATTTTTCGACCAGCAATTTTTAATGCGAAAAGTAAATTGTTTATTTTTATCTTAGTATTAGCTGGATTGTCCATTACGGATTACTTATATTTCTATTTACAAGATGATTTATCACATCGTTCACTCATATTATTAAGGTGTTTGTATAGAGTTTTTCTATTATTTATTGCTATTGCTGCGACTATCCCAAGGAGTGTATCTTCTAAAAGAAATTATTTTATTATTAATCCGACATTTGGAAAGAAACTTCTTGTCATATTCCCTTATCTTGCAGTTGCAATATTAATTGGTTTTACTTTGAAAGAGCAAACTTCTTCATCTACACTGATTACGGGTAATTGTATTGCCTTTGTATTTGTACTGATTCGTCATACAATTGTACGAATGCAAAACAAAGATTTAACCGAAACATTAAAAGTGTTTAATAATCAATTAGAGCAAAAAGTATCTCAAAGAACAGCGGATTTAATAAAAAAATCTAATGATTTGGTGAAAAATCAAGAGAGGTTTAAGTCCTTATATGAGTACCATCCAGACCCTATATTAACAATTGATTCAAATGGTACCGTTTTAAATATAAACCAGTCTGGAAGTATGTTATTAGGAAAAAACAGTGATGAATTAATAGGTAAAGAATGCTTTTCAATTTTTATAGATGAAGATAGAACTGAATTGGAAGCAGCTCTACAGGAAGGGAAACGATGCAGTTCGACTTCTTTACAATTACGGGTGAAAAACAATAATGAGAAGGACATTCATTTTTGGTGCGTAACCATTGTTCCTATTATGATAGAAGGACAAACCTTTGGGAGTTATGTAATGGTAAAAGACATTACGAGAATGAAGCAACAACAAGATAAGATAAACTATCTAGCATTCCATGATACAGTGACGGAGATTGGAAATCGAATATTCTTCCAACAAGAATTAGAAAAATCCATTAAGCGTGCACAAAAAACGCAGGGTGAATTTGGACTCTTGTATATAGATTTAAATCGTTTTAAGACCATTAATGATACAATGGGACATTCAATCGGTGACAGTGTTTTAAAAGAAGTTGCTAAACGTTTTAGGACATGTCTGTCACCGTTTATTCCTCTAGCGAGAATAGGGGGAGATGAGTTTGCAGTCATAGTCCATAACCACACAGAACAACAGCTATTGGATTTATGTGAAAATCTGTTTCGTATAACTGAAAAACCATTTGTAGTAAATCAGCATAGTTTTTACTTATCTCTTAGTATAGGAATAGCAGTGTACCCGTTTGGAGGAATAAACACTACTACACTTTTACAACATGCTGATATTGCCATGTATAGCGCAAAGGAAAAAGGTAACAATGCTGTTTGTATGTACGACGAGACATTATCTCAAAAAATAACCAGACGATTACAATTAGAACAGGATTTACCGAATGCAATTGAAAATAATGAGTTGTTTTTATTATATCAACCACAAGTTGATAGTAAGGCAGGTAAGGTTATTGGTGCAGAGGCTTTAATACGTTGGCAACATCCAGAGCTTGGGCTAATTTCACCTTTTGAGTTTATACCTATCGCGGAAGAAACATCACAGATTATTTCAATTGGGAAATGGACACTGCAGCAAGCGTGTTTTCAACTTAAAGAATGGCATTCTGCAGGTTATACAAATCTAAAAATGGGGATAAATTTATCAGCTATAGAGTTTGAACAGAAGTGCTTTGTTCAAACAGTCATATCTATTATAGAAGAAGTAGGGGTACCAGCTAACTTGATTGATTTGGAATTAACAGAGCGAATTGCCATGGTAGATGAGAAAGAAACTTTATCGAAGTTAAAAGCCTTAAAATCATATGGTGTACATTTATCAATTGATGATTTTGGTACAGGATATTCTTCATTAGCGTATCTACCTTTGTATCCAGTTGATACTTTGAAAATTCCAAGAGAATTTGTGAATAGGATTAGAACTTCAAATGATGGAGATGAAATTATACAAACTATTATTTCGTTAGCCCATACTTTAAATATGAAAGTAATAGCAGAAGGGGTAGAAACGAAGGATCAATTAACAGTGTTACAACAAAATGCATGTTATCTAATTCAAGGGTATTACTACAGTAAGCCTGTAAATGAAGATGAATTTATTAATTTTTTAAATACGACACAAAACAAATAAGTCAAAAAAATATATATGAATTAAAGTGAGAAGACGTTCTACTCATATGGAGTAGAATGTTTTTCTTATATTTACTTTCAGAAGGTATGCAGTTAGGTTTCTGTTTTTGAGAGTAAATTTAGTATCCATATTCTCAGTATTAGATTTGTTGTGAACTACTCGCCACTTAGGAAAGTTTGAAGTGGAGGATTCTCAGTTCCATGGCGAAAGTAAGCTTTCGGCTCCCTGATTGTTACTTAGGGATGTTCCACCCTAGATGTCCTTCGCATGATCGCTCTTTTGGTACAATTGATATTTTACACAGGAACCAAATGGCATGGTTTTCGTACTTCATTTTCTTCCTTCAACTTCCTATATCAAGTTATCAGAGAACTTCATATAGCTAGTTTATATGCTGAACGGATATTCATCTCCCACCTATCGTTGACTACGTCCTTCGCGCTTGAGGAAGGAGAATTCTTTTGGGGAATACGTTGAAATTTAGAAAATATCTTGATTCAATAATCCTAATTGTGTAATATACGGTTATATTGTTCACTTATTTGATTCCGTTTATTCCCACACCTTCTTGTGTTGTGGTTGAGTTGTAGAAGCAAGTTACGTCTTGTTTCAGTTGTGAAAGGGCTTCTTTGAGCCGATTAGTGTATATATAGCTTATTTTGCTATGCACATTATTAATCGACTTGAAGAAGCCTTTTTTGTACTGTTTTCAAGTTCGCAGGCTGGGTTATAAACCTTAACAAATTACAAGAAAGAGGAGATATGAAAATGAAAAAAGATAACATTTGGACAGTATTAGATGATTCAAAAGAGCAGGAAACAAGACAGTGATCCAAAGAGCCGGATGATATATTTGCTGGTAAGGATGCGCTATCTAAAATTACAGGTGAAGAACTACCATTTTAATCAAATCTAGGTAGTTTACAGAGGGGAAAAGGAAGAACTGAGTGATGTATATACTTGGATCTTCCTTTTTTTATTGCAAAAAAGAACTGGGGGGCAATTATTATGCGTGTAGGAAATATTTTAGCGGTGAGATTTTATCCACCCTCACTAACAGTAGGGAAACATTGAATGCGGATAAGCGTAAGCTTGTACATAAACAAGATTTTGCATTCTAGGATAAATGGTAGATTCATATCAGCAAATGGCGGTAGAGAATTAACAGCTAATAGTTATGTAGCTGGAAGCTGGGAAAGATTTGTTATTGTGTATTTCTAAATTTTGAAGTGTTTTATATATAAATAATAATGGCTGGTTTAGTTTAAATGCATGCTAAATAAAGAGTTAAGTACTTAATACAAGTGTATATTAAGGTGCAAAAAGGACTGCAAGTAATTGTCAGTCCTTTTTGTATGTTAAATAAGTAATTACTGAGGATGTAATGAAAAGAAAAAGAACCCTATTGGGTTCTTTTTCAAGGCATATTAACAGTAAGGAGAATCATGAAATGCTACTTCAAATCTTTATTAGGGGAAAGATTTTGAAAAAGCTTAACATACATCTATTTTTACATAAATGTAAGATATAGTAAATTGATAATCTTTATACTTACTATTACTAATATTCAATTAAGATAGTTAACACTATGTATATAGTGTTAACTGATGTTTAGTATAGTATACATTTAGAAATCTAGTATTAGATTACAATTGTCAAAAAGGCTAATAGATTTATCATTTCAAATTTTAACTAACATTTAAACGAATTTAATTGAAATGGGGTGTGTATTAACTCTTATAGGCTAATGAAAGTAAATAAAATAAACAAAGACCCTGTAAAAAAATACAGGGTCGGATACAGGGTTAAGGGAACGCATAGTTTCTTAAAAACATATTAGCATATATATTTTGTGTAGCTATATGAGGATTTTGACAAAATTAAGAACAAGATAGAAAATCTTTTAGAAAACAAATATATTGTTAGAAATATGATTTGGAAGTGAACAATTTACATGTTGATATAGACGAAAAATCTTGAGCACCATGATCAAATTTTCTTTAAATAAGAGGTTTAGGTTAGTGAAATAGTTGAATCTTCCTGAAAAAGAAAAATGTTTTTTTAGATTAAAAGAAGAAAAGACACCTTTTGAGTGTCTTTTCTTTTGGGGTACAGCTCACATATTGTTGAATTAGATATGAAACTATAATTCAAATATGAAATAAACAACTTAAGAAATTTTAACATAATCTGAACTGAAAAAAATATGTAATAATGCATCTTTAGTTTTCAATTGCTGTATTGGATATAGAACAGCAATATAAATAAAAAGGGCATGCAGTCGTATCTGCCGCCCTTTTTAGGAGGAATTCAAGACACCAATAGAACACGTATTGGTAAAAAGGCTCAAAAATAGTTTATGTAAAAAGAAATAGTCCTATACCAAAAGTGGACTGAGCTGTATCTTTTTTACTTATTCAAAAATCAAATACCGTTCTTTTCAAAAGCCGTACAGCAAACATATGGTTTGGAATGGAATCAAAAAAAGTATACATGAAAATGGCAGACAACAATTTTGTCGCCTGCCAGTGCCAAGTGACTGAATGAGTTAGTCAATTCCTATGAATTGCTACCCCATTACCAGAAGAGTGAAGCCGCTAGTTCAAACGGCTTAAACCTAGTTTGCCTAAGAAAGAAAAAATTATGAGTGGGAATTTTGTTTGCTCTATATGAAAAGATAATTAGATATTCATCAGACAAGGATAATACAGCATACCTTGAATAGGGTGTAGGAACGAATTAAGAAAAAGAATGTGATTAAGGAAGGGACTGAATCAGCAGTGGGAATTTCAGACAGGATTTGGGGAGCCGTGGTTGCCTTGGGCATTGCGACTAATATCGTTGCTTGTATAATGGCAGTATACATTCAAAAATATGAGCTAATGATAAACTACCTTACAAATATTTTATTTTTAATAATTATAGCGATAACGTATATTAAGATGAAAATTAACAAGTGGGTGGTGTTAGGATTTACGTTAGTTGTAATGGAAAAAGGTATTAGGGCAGGTTATGACTTCTACACACATGATTACTATGGTGTCAGTTGGAATTTAGCTATCATTGTCTATTGCATATACGAGATGAAAAATTATTATGTTGAAACAAATAAATAGCCGCAAAAAATAAGGGTTAGTAGGCGGAACTCTTGTTAAAGTATACAATTTTTTTAAGCAATAATATTATGGTCCTGTTTTTTACTTCGATAGTATAAAAAAAGACGCCATAAGGCGCCCCAAAATTGGGTAAACGAGGTTTTAGTTTTCCAATCTAAAGAAATTATGTATCAGCTCACAATGAGAGTATATCATAATATACAATCAAAAAAATATGCATTATTACATATACGAGTTTAACAAACGTAAGATAAGAGTAAATCAACATATTATAAAAAAGACACTACAAGAGTGTCTTTTTTTTGAAAATACTCTATAATTAACTTTGGAGAAGGTAATGTTAGAGTATTCGTTTAGCATTATCTTTATATTTGATAAACCATGAAATCGAAAGATTTTGTGGTTTATTTTTTGAACAATAGCTATTACATTATTGGCAGTGAGCTATTGATTGTTATAAGCATTTGGAGAGGTAGAATTAAACATCTAACATCGAATAACAGTTCCAGAATATAACGTTATGAAATGATCTCCCATATCTAAAACGTTACTTGCCTGTATAAAGCCCTTAAAACCTTCTGAAGAATAATAAATTTCTTTTGGTATACTTTCTTTAGATTGGAAATGTGTTTTAGAGTACTTTACATAATGATTTTTAATAATTTTTGATTCAGGAACAATAGTATTTTTTTGTTTCAGTGATTGTATAGCACTAGAAGGTGTTATGAATTTTTGAGTGCCTTGGTAATTATGATCTAAGGTGTCAGCCTGTACACTGTGTGACGACACAAAGACGCTTAAACTACTTCCCACAATTAAGGTTGCAAATGCTAACTTTGAGACTTTCGTTAATCTAATCATTTTATAATCTCCTTTTCATTATTTTGTAAGGTACCTCCTTACACCTCACAGTCTATATCCACTACAAAAGGGTGTACATACATATTGTTAGACAAAACTCTACAAAATACCTCATGTTTTTTGGGTTGTGTATAATAATTCAATATTTGATAATTTATCAGAAGTAAAAATGTAGGCCTTATATAAATGAAAATGAATAATTTATGCAGAGCTTGTATATAAAATTATTATTCAAATATTCTAAAATGAGTTGATAAAGATGGTGTGGTATTATTAGACAATAATTGATTCGATAGGTTGGATTTGAAAAGTGAATTTTCTTATTTAAAATAACTAAAGAATAAGTACAAGCACATAATTTAAATAAAAAAAGTGAGAAAAATGATAAACATTCTTCTCACTTTCATCAATTAGGGTGGCATATACATAAATATGCGTTTAAGAGGATTTTTGGATGAAAAATCCACATACATAGTATAACAAAATATTTAAGGCACTTCGCATGTAATAATGCATATAAAGAGTTGATAGATATAATAGTTAGTCTATTTCTATTATTTAACGGATTTTCCGAAAGAGTTCTCCTGCCTTAAGAGAGTGCAGGGCGATAGGTGAGAGAAGAATTTTGATTTGGCGTGGCCAAAAAGAACAATACATATTTTGATATGTAAAGACCCTTCAAATGAAGGGTCTTTACATACACTTATATTAAGTTTGTTGTGGTGCACCACCATGATCGCCAACACTATATGTAGGAGCAGGGTAATGTCCATGAGTAGCAAACTGATCCGCTTTAGAAAATGGAGAAATTCCCACCGTTAGAATCCCAATAAAAGCAACACCCGATAATAATAGGCTGATTTTTTTCATTATTTTAACACTCCTTTTTCGATTGATTTTCGCCTTGCTTGATAACAAATATGGAAATAATCACTTACCTTTTGGTGGTTCTCTAATTGTCTACATTTTGTGGCAAATAATTCGGCGTATTCGACAACATATTCCCATAATTCTTCTTGCTCAAAGTATAAGATTCCTTCTTGAATGATTTTTTCTAATCTTTCCAGTGGAATATTTTCATTTAATCTTTTTAAAATAGAGAAGTGGTGTGTGTATTCTTCGTTATGAATTCCTCTGCAGATCTGTAATCCCCTATCAATGAGTTTGCTAGCTGCGGATTGTTCTCCTAATTTATAATGTTCCTTAGCTTGTAGGAAGACAGCTTTGAAGTGTGTAGGGATTTTTTCTGTTACTTCTGAAAGATGACGAATAGCTAGCGTAGACATACTTTGATCAGAATACAGCCACCCCATAGTACTTTTTACGTATAACAAGGAATCTTCTTCCCTATTCTTCTGTAGTAATTCAATCGCACAATGCAGATATTCTTCAGCTTGTTCGTACTGCTTTAAATAGATACAGCAACCCCCTAACAAACTATTACAAAAGGCTGTTTTTACTTCATAACCTTCATACTTCGAAAAGATTGCTCTCGATTTATTTGCGTATTCGATAGCAGCGAGCATGTTATAGGTATGATGATAAAAAGTAGCAATTCTATAGTAGAATTCAGCATGTTCAATCTCATCTGGAATGTTTATTAGTATCTTTTCTGCCAGTTTATAATGTTCCTCTGCCTCAGTAAAACTTGATATAAAAGTAGAATGAATGGATTTAAAAAAGTGATAATAGAAGCGTAGAAAATGGTCTGTAGGCATATCGTAATCACTAATAGCATCAAAACTATTTTGTTGAATACCGAGGCTATCTGTTAAGACCGTGTAGCGAAATTCAAGTAGTGAGTAATATAGTAACAAATTTTGATCCTGACGTTCTTGATTTGACTCAATGCTTAACTTATTAATTTTTTCATCAATTTTCTTTTTTAGATTAGTAGCTTTTACAACTTGTTGAGATAGCATAGATCGATACCAGTCGTTCAATAGAGAGGTTAATTGCTCATTTCCCTTTACTGAATCACTCACTATATACTCCCCCATCCTATAGGAATAGCTTAATCCTATTTAATTGTAACTATCATAGCAAAATAGAAGGGGAAATGGAGGTATTTTACAATGTTTTTCAATAAAATTCATAAAAAATAATCAATTTATGTCGAATGTACTTTGAATTCAAATTATTTTATTTGGTATTATAGTATGAATCGCTACAAAATGTATAAACTTTTTGTATGTAAATAAGAAGAGAATAAAGTACGCAAAAAAACTTGTAGGAATTCCTACAAGTTTTTTTGGAGATAATCTAAAAAGTGAAACAGAATATCTCATTATTCGTAACAGGGAAACTATCTTACTTATGGCTTGATTTCATTATATAACGAGTATTAATATTTAGAGTTTAGGTATTTGAAAATTTTGTGAATTGATAAAGAAGTTGTACTATTTTAAGGATTTTTTGTAGTTGATTAAAGGTGAATTAAAGAGTGCTAGGGGGACAAGGTGCATAAAAGAGAAAATCTCCTTTAATTGTTCTGAAAAGATGATTTTAAAAGCTATTTGGGTATAGAATAAGCAGTTCATGAATTTATCACCATTGGTGAAAGTAAACGAGACTCCATATATAAGCAAGAGCTTTGGTGAAGTAGCTATAAGAAGGGGATAGGTATAAATTTGTTAAAGTTCAGTGTAATTATCGGAATTTTCACCTTGTTTGCTTTTCTGATAGGAAAAGATTTTTCATAACTAGAACAAATAAATGAATAAGTTCATATACTGTATTGTCGTTAATATAAGGTATTATTCTCTCTGAACAAAGGAATCACTAGCACAATATGTGGTTCCTTTATTCTTAAGTATAATGTCTATGAGTGATTTGAAATAACCAAAGAAATAAAATCTTTGTTAACGGGCAGTCACATGATTCTAGGTATAGTAGGTTCACAATTTAGACTATAAAAGTTAAAGTGTCTTTAGCCAAGAAGACTCCCACCTTAAGAAACAAGCAGTGAGTATGAGTAAGGGGAGATAGTTCAAAGTGTGGAATATTGTTTGATTTGGTTAACACATAAATTTAGCATCTCTGTACTGGTGTAAGAATTATAATGTTTATACCATTCTATTGTATTTTCTAAAGTCTGTTGTAGGGACCACTTCGGTTGCCAATTAAGCTTGAATTTTACTTTACTAATGTCAAGGTTTAGTAAATTTGCTTCATGAAAATTCATTGGACCCATATTTTCTGACGTCCAATCCCCGCAACCCCAAATATCTAGTAAGCTCGTCACTAATTTTTCTACTGGAACAATATTGTCTAGAGATGGCCCAAAGTTCCATGCACCAGAAAAAATAATACCATTATTAATAATTTTTTCTGTGAGGAGTAAATACCCGTTTAAAGGTTCTAGTACATGTTGCCAGGGTCTAATAGCAGTAGGGTTTCTAATAATAATCTTTTTATTCGATTCTAGTGATCGTATACAATCAGGAATAATCCTATCTATTGACCAATCACCACCACCAATTACATTACCAGCTCGAACGCTTGCAATTATTTTCTTGTGGTGAGAAAATTTCTCTTCTGAAAAATAAGAATTTCGATAGGAAGAAATTAAAAGCTCACAGCATCCCTTACTTGAACTATATATGTCATGACCGCCCATAGGATCAATTTCACGATAACCCCAGGGCCATTCTTTATTTTCATAGCACTTGTCACTTGTCACCATAATTCCTATTTTAGCTGATTCATGTAATCGAATTGCTTCTAGTACATTCATAGTTCCTACAACGTTTACCTCGTATGTCTCTCTAGGATATTCATATGAATATTTAACTAGAGGTTGTGCAGCTAGATGAAATACGATTTCAGGATTATAATCTGTAAAAACTTTATTTAGTTTACTAAAATCTCTTATATCTCCGCGAATATCTATTATATCATTTTGAAGATTGGTAACATTAAAGTTATCATGTTTATTTTTAGGATCTAATGAATATCCAATTACAGTAGCGCCCAATTCCTTTAACCACAGGGATAACCAAGAACCTTTAAAACCAGTATGTCCTGTAACTAAAATTTTCTTTCCGTAAAAAGCATTATTAAAGTTTTTGTTTAACAATTAATCCACCTCCTTTAGTACAATGTTTTCAGGGGATTAGGTATAAATGTGTATTATTTTTATACCAATTAATAGTTTTAATAATTCCTTCTTCAATATTAATTTTAGGTTCCCATGAAAGAGATTCTTTAATTTTGTGAACATCTGCTTCAGGAATCCATCTTTCATTTGTTCTAGAGGAAATTGCACCATAATTCGGTCTGGAATTGGTGTTCAAATGTTTGAATAATAATTCTACATAATACTTTAAAGGATGAATGGTACCACTCCCGATATTAAAGATATCATTTTGTACAGTAGTATTTTCTACCGCTAGGATACAGGCATCTATTATATTTTCTATATAACAATAATCTCTTAATTGATTGCATAAAGTTAAATTTACATCTTTGTTTTGTAATACTTGCAAGATAATATAGCTGAATATTTTATGCGGCTCCTCGGCCTCTCCGAATATGCCAAAAGGTCTTAGTGTTATAAGATTAATATTGTTTTCGCTAGCAATTTGATGGGCGAGTATAGTAGCAGCAGCCTTGGTACTTCCATAGATATCCACAGGTGTTAGTAGCATATTTTCATGAATAGGCTCCATTTTATTACCGTATTCAGAACTACTGCCCATATGAATAACTTTTTTACAATTTACTAATTTTGCTGCCTGAATTATGTTACATGTCCCTATAATATTTGTTTCTATAGCATGCATATAGTCTGTATGGGCAGAATTTACACCATAGGCGGCAAGGTGAAATATATAATCCGGATTCACTTTCTTTATTGCATCTTGTACTTGTTTTTTATCTCGTATATCTATTTCATAGGTTTCAATATTTTTTAGAATATCGTTCAGTCTCCAAGAATTGGATGATGTTCTTATCAAAAGAACAATTTTTGCTTGTAAATTTAAAAGTCTTCGTACCAAGTGAGAACCAATAAAACCATATCCACCAGTAATAAGAAAAGTTTTATTTTTAAATGAAGTAATCATAGTGATAATCTATCCTTTATTAAGATGTATTTTTGGTTAATGGAATAAATTTATTTATATTAACATAAGGAGAATATCAGTCTTAGCTGTGATAAGGGGGGGAGTATTTAAAAAAATTTTTTATTGTAGTTGTATCAATTTGGTCAGCAAATAAAGGAGATGGGGATATTTGTAAATTGTTTTGAAGGATATGGCATGTCTTGTTCAATTGTTCAATATAAGGAATGTATATATGATCTAAAATTGCTGGAGGTAATTCTAAAGTTTCATGTTTCCATAAGTCGAACTCATTTGGATTTATAATCTGCATACTTCCAAAATGAAAAGCTATTAATTCATCTTGATCAATAAGAACTTTGTTATCTGTTTTTGATATAGAACTGCTATTTAGAATAACATTCCAAGGTGCTGCATCAATACCTTTGTGAGTCATAATTTTTATATTAGAAAAAATGTTAGGAATGTAATTTAAATATTTTTGGTCACCCCATCTATTCATTTCAACATCATAATGATTTTTGCAATATTCTAGGCATTTATCTTTCCACCATGTTAAAATTTCTTTACTATTTTGATCGTTTTTAAAACCTACTAAACCAGCTTGGTATATACCGTGTATGTTTTCAATTTCAGTCGAACTTCTTTGAGGGCAAAGGAATACAGAGTATTTCCACCATTCATCCAGAATGATATTAGGTGTTGTAAAGAAATACATATCAGCATCACAATATATGATGTGATCAACTTCGGGATAAAGACTAAGGACATGTAGACAAAGAGGTGCTTTTAATGTCCAACAATATTCTTGTAAATTCCTCTCATTTTTTATATTGAGTAGTTCATGATTTTCAATATCTTTTACCGGAATGAGTATGGCGTGCTTTAATTTTAATTTCTCCAATATTTGATAAGTTAAATCATCCATACAACAGATCCATACAGTAAATTTAGCGTTGAGATTTTCTAAGGAATAATAAGAGGTCAATCCTTGAAGTAATCGTTCTTTACTTATAATCATAGAAAAGTTCATAAAATGATTGGATTGATTCATTTTTCTTCTTAATTGTGAATCTTTATATAAGGTTTGGGCTTCATTTATATCTTTTTTACTTAAAAATTGTTTCGTATTTTTATTGAGTTTTTCTTTTAATTGCTTTAAAACAAATTGGATTCTCTCTAAATAAGGAGTGTAAATATGGTTTAATATATTGTTTGGTATAGAAATTGCTCCTAAAGACCATAAATCAAAATCATTTTCAGTAAAGATAGTAATACATGCAAAATGGTAAACAACTAGTTTATCATTTTCAATAAATACATCATTGTTACTCTTGTCAATTTTGTAATCGTTATTATATATACAGTTCCAAGGCGCAGCATTTATACCTAAGTTATTGGAAATTTTTACTTTTGGAAAATAGATAGGGATATAATCTAAATACTTTTGGTCGCCAAACTTTCCCTCCTCAGGTTCGGCACTGCACCAATCTATACATTTATTTTTCCACCATCTTACACTTTTTAGTCCGTAGAGATCATTCTTAAATCCAATTAGACCAGCCTGATACTTTCCGTACATTTTTTCTACCCAATCGCGATCTCTTTGGGGAGTAAGGAAAATAGAATGTTCACCCCACTCTTCAAAAATAATATTAGGGTCAGAGAAAAAGCATAAATCACCATCACAATATAGAATAGATGGTAAATCATAATTTACCAATAAATATTCTATCAAGACAGATTTTAAAGTCCAACAATATTCATTTACTTTTCTTTTTCTCTTAATTGCTTTTAGTTCACTATCTTCTAATTCTTCAACTTGTAAAAGGTTTACGTTAATTAGATTCATTTCTTTTAATAATGAATATGCAAAAGGATCTATACAACAAATCCACAATGTGAATTTTGCCGAGTATTGCATTAATGATTGCTGTAAGGCAATAATTTTCAAGACATATTCACTACCTACAATGACACAGAAATGATTATTTAGATCATGTTGTTGATTATTGAATTTGGGGTTAATTTTTTTTTGAGTATTTTTTGGAGAGAGATTTGAAGTTTTAATTCTTTTTGAAAGCGGGTTAACTATTTTCTCATTAGAGGGGATATACAATCGAGGTAAACTTATTTTTTTATCATTAAAGTTCAATGTTTATTCAGTCCTCTCCACTAAATTTTATTAGGATTCCAACTTTCATCTACAGTTTTTATATCTTTAGGAGTATCAACACTAGCCCAAAAATCATTGTGTTCATAGACTGCGAGCTCATTATCTTTTATTAAATTTCGGAGAGGATCTTCTTCTAAAACACAATCATCACTGTTACCTAAATAATCGAATATTTCTTTGTTAAATACAAAAAACCCGCCGTTAATTACTTCATCAAGTAATGGTTTTTCTTTAAAGTCAATAGCAATACCATTTTCAACTGCCAATAGGCCATATTGACTATTCTTTTTAATTCCAGTTAATGTAGCAATTTTTCCTTTTTCTTTATGGAATGCTATTAGTTTATCAATATCTATATTGGCTAATCCATCGCCATAAGTTAATAAAAAGGTTTCACCCTGTACAAAGGGTTCAACTTTTTTTAGTCTTGCCCCGGTCATTGTATCAATTCCTGTATCTATAAAGTGTATATTCCAATTTTCTAATTCTTGAAGTAGCGTATATTGACTGGTTTTAAAATTCAAACTAAAGTCATTCTCTTTCCAGCTAAAGTCCATAAAATATTCTTTAATTTTCTCACCTTTATATCCTAAGGGCAAAATGAAATCAGAATGTCCATATTTTCTATACCAATTCATTATATGCAAGAGGAGGGGCTTTCCTTGAACGCGAACTAATGGTTTGGGAATGTCCTCTAAAATTCCTTGCATCCGAAGCCCTTTTCCGCCACACAAAATTATGACTTTCATACATCTATTTCCTTCCTCTCTATATATTTTACTTATTTAAGCTATGTAGTTTGTTTGATAAATGTATACACGGTTGTACCATAATGACAATCAACTAAAAAATATATGTTAGATTTATAATTCAAATGCTGATTAAATGTGGAGAATACGCACTGTTGTTTATCATCAATTGTATGTAAATTAGGTTATATTAAAAGTTCATGCTTTAGTTTTATTTAATACTAATGAAAGAAATTGTTTGTCCGTAAGATAAAAGGGGGGGAGGGAAATCAGGGGAATTGAAGAAGCTTATAAAGAAAAATCTAAGAAGACAAAATTATACTGAAAATAAGATAAAGCATGGAAGTAAGTAGTCGTGAACATACTACGTAAGCAGAATATACTGATTGTATAAATGCTTTCAAAGAAATTTACTGGGGAATAACGAAGGGAATTAGCTATTTAAAGGAAAAGAGAACAAATATTACATTTTACATTCTAGAAATTTAAAAAAGAGCACCGTATAAAGGCGCTCTAGTGATGGAATTAATTTTGTAAAGAACTATTGATCCTATAAAGAAGGACTTATGAATTATTATATGAACAGTTTATGAATTAAGTGTGTATCAATTAGATAGGAATTTTATTTCGCTACACCTATTTTAATTTACAGACAAAACCATGTTAAAAGTAAAAATAAAATTAATAAGTTAATGTTATTTTATTTAAAATATAATCCCAATCGGAATCATCACCTTCCCATCTATCCTGATAACGTGGGAGTTCAATTGAACAAACCCTCGATATGCCCCAATTTTGTTCAACAATACTAGATATACCTTCCTTAAAATTAACAATAAGAATATTAAAATCTTTATTTGTAATTTCTGATAATACGTTTTGTAATTTAACTGCTTCATCTCGATTTCCCCAAATTCTAATGAATAAAATTGATTCGCTATTAGTTATTTTCTCAAGGAATCGATTAATTCTAGTATCTAGTTTAGCTTTAAAAGAAGGATAGGCAACTTTCCAATTCTCATCTGAGTTAATAGGAAAGTCATGCATTGAAAAACAATTATAATAAGTGTCCTTTATACAGTAGGTAATTCGTTCTGCCCATTTAGTTTGATTATCAAATTCTGATTCAATAAGGCCGTAACTTTCTGCACCTTCTATGACCATATTTTCCAATTTCATAAATTTTTCAAATCGATTTTGAAGTAATCTGTTTACATCTGAAAGTGATGGATAATAAAACCAATCTAAAGGTCCAGAAAATGTTCTTAAATGGTGTCTTTTGATTTGGTTGGTAACTTGACACAATCCTCCTAAACTCACAATTAGGCCATAGGATTTTTGTATATCTTCTAGGTTCATCCTCATCATCCTTTTTATAAAAATAATTTCAATTATCTGTTCATTATATGATGCAATAATATATTGATGTGGACCTATGTATCGAAGCATATAGGGCTAAGACATTCGTACAAACTTAAAAAGTCAAAATTATGGAGTTAACATAAATAATGTATTTTGGAATGGCCAGCAAATGATATATGGAGATGGTCGCAGATTTATTCCACTTTCTGGTTCTCTTTATGTTGTGGCACATGAATTAACTCATGCTGTTACAGAGTATTATGCTGATCTTCGTTACTCTGTTTATGCAAATTTATATATTTGAGAAATTATTCTAACTCTTAAATTCCAATTACAAGTAACGAAGCATTCTTCGAAAAAGAAGATAAAGATAGCTTTGAGCGTTGAGAGAGATTGTAATAAAAGTAAGATAGGGTAAAAAACTAGTATTGAAAAATATAAAATATGGAAGTAGCATAGGGGATTTACGCATAAAGTAATATTGATGGTTAAATTAACAAAATTTTCATTTTAATCAAATAAATACATGGTGTTTTTAACTTATAATAATGATACTACGATGAAAATACAGCTACTAATTAGTTATTTTAAAAATCAATTTTAGATAGGAGGAGGTAATGAAGATCAGAGATAGTTATAAAATTATTGTAATTGGTGCTGGGACTGCTGGAATATCTTCTGCTGCACATTTATTACGAAATGTACCCCTATTGAAAGAAAGTATAGCAATTATTGATCCATCAAAAAAACATTATTTCCAACCACTATGGAGTTTAGTGGGGGGAGGAATTGTTTCAAAGGAAAGTACGATGCGTGATCAAAAATTGCTTATTCCAAAAGGGGCAACGTGGATCCCTAAAAGTGTTGTTAAGTTGTTTCCGGATGAAAATAAGCTACTTTTAGATGATGGACTGTTGCTTGAGTATGAAATTCTTATTGTAGCAGCCGGTATACAAATAAATTGGGACGGTATTAAAGGTTTAAAAGAGTCTATTGGGACTAACGGGGTTTGTAGCAATTACTCTTATAAATATGTTGATTCTACTTGGAAAGAAATTGAAAAATTTAAAGGAGGAAATGCGGTGTTTACCCACCCCAATACTCCTATTAAATGCGGTGGTGCTCCACAAAAGATTATGTATTTAGCAGAAGAGTATTTTTCTAATAGCGGTGTAAGAAACAAAAGTGAAGTAATGTTTTATACTGCGAATGCTAACATATTTCAGGTTCCACGATATGCTAATACATTAGAACAAGTACTAGAAAGAAAGCAAATTATAACGAATTATAATAAAAACTTAGTAGAAATTATTGCCGAAAGGAGAGAAGCAATTTTTGAAGATACGAAAACACTAAAAAGAGAAACTGTACCATACAGTATGATACATGTTGTTCCACCAATGGGACCACCTAGTTTTATTAAAGAGAGTGAAATAAGCGATTCTCAGGGGTGGGTAGATATAAGCCCTTATACATTGCTGCATGTAAAGTATAAGAATATTTTCGGGCTTGGAGATTGTACCAATTTACCCACCTCTAAAACTGGAGCGGCAATTCGAAAACAAATACCTGTCTTAAAACAAAATATTATGGACGTACTTAACGGAAGAGATTTGCATGCTAAATATGATGGATATACATCCTGCCCCATTGTTACCGGTTATAAAAGTCTAATACTCGCTGAATTTAACTATGAACATGAGCCTCAAGAAACGTTTCCGTTTAATCAAGCGAAAGAACGATATAGTATGTTTTTACTTAAAAGATATATGTTGCCGTATATGTATTGGAATTTTATGTTGAAAGGGATGCTATAAGAGAAGATAGAAAGCGGTTACGAATATTGAAAAGTAATTTGAAATAACTATTTGGAGGGAATAGCCATGCTTTTAAAATATTTTTATGATGAAAAATTAGCACATGCTTCCTATTTAGTCGGTTGTCAGAAGGAAGGTGTAGCAATTGTAATTGATCCAGGTCGCTATATAGAACGATATATAGAATTCGCTAAGAAAGAGGGGATGGAAGTAATTGCTGCGGCTGAAACTCATATTCATGCAGATTTTCTTTCAGGATCTAGAGAACTTTCTACTCTTTATCATGCCAATTTATATGTATCTGATGAAGGTGATTGTGATTGGAAATATCAATATCTTAACGAAGGTCGATATAGTTTGGTTAGAGAGGGGACAGAGTTTAAAGTAGGTCATATAAAATTTAATGTAATTCACACACCAGGGCATACACCTGAAAGTATTTCTTTTTTAGTAACTGATACAAGTCAAAATAACTATACGAATGATAAGCCAATAGGAATATTCACAGGTGATTGTATATTTGTTGGAGATATAGGAAGACCCGATTTATTAGAAACTGCTGTAGGTATGAAAGATACCGCAAAAATAGGAGCGAAACAATTATTTGATTCTATAAAAAAAATAAAAACACTCCCTGATTATTTGCAAATATGGCCATCACATGGTGCAGGAAGCGCATGTGGAAAAGCATTAGGAGCAATTCCAACTTCTACATTAGGTTATGAAAAGATGTTCAATTGGGCATTTCAGTGTAATGAAGAAAGTGATTTTGTATCGACTTTATTGACGGGGCAGCCAGAACCTCCAAGGTATTTTTCTTTAATGAAGAATTTAAATAAGTATGGTCCTCCAATTCGTAAGAAAAGAGAAGTTTTTGCTATTAAAACAGTAGAAGAACTTCAAAAAGTTATGAGGAGCGTTCAGCAAATAGTTGATATAAGGGATGTAGAGAGTTTTGCTTCTGGTCACATGGAGAAATCAATTAACATACCGTATAACAATTCCTTCACAACCTGGTGTGGATGGTTACTAGATTATAAAACAGAAACTTTAATCATTCTAGATGAGGAAAAGGTTAGAGTGGAAGAGGTTATTAGAGACTTTGAATCTATTGGGCTAGATAACATTATTGCTTTTGCACCCTTACAAGTTATACAAAGACTTGATAGATTTGAAAGTTACAAAGAAAAAACACCAATTGAATTATATCCGCATATAAAAGATGAAAGCGTTAAGGTAATCGACGTACGTAGTAAAAAAGAGTGGGAGGAAGGACATCTTTATGATGCAATACATATCCCTTTAGGAAATCTATTTAAGCAGCTAGAGTGTATACCAAAAGGTTGCCCAATCGTTTTACAATGTCGAACCGGATTGCGTTCCGCTATAGCAGCTAGTATTTTACAAAGAGTTGGTATAAAGGAAGTGGTGAATCTAAAGGGAGGATTCCTTGCATGGAAAAAAGAAGAGCTTCCTTATACAACTTGTAATCTCAATGTGTAGGGAAATAATTTTTATTAATTTATCCGATAAGGAAAATTACGGATTACATAGGAGTATATCTATAAATAGGAGCACCACATTAAAATAGGAGAAATAGATAAGTTATTCTATAGACCTAAATTTATTCAGAATTATGGTGATGAGCAAATAGATATAGTTTTATCAGGACACGCTCAGGGTGGACAATTTAGGTTACTATTTATCAGCAAATTAGTGGCTCCAAATCAAGGTGTTTTACCTAAATATACAGCCGGTTTATATGAAAAACAAAATACGTCTATGGTAGTGAGTAGAGGATTAGGCAATAGTATCATTCCGCAAAGAATTTTTAATAGGCCAGAACTTGTAGTCGTACAGTTAAATTGAACTGTACGATTTTTTTGTGCAGAAAAATTAGGTTATATGCAATTTATACAAGTTAACATTACAATTTTGTTAAAAATTTTCTACGTTACATAAAGTAACAAAATTTGACCCGTAGAGTTTGTTATAGTGTAAATAATCAAAAAACTTAAAATTTGTCGAGTGAAAATTGTGATAAGGAATCTGTATAAAAATTTAAAGGGGTGTACACATGCATAAAGAATATGAAATTGAAGAGTATACGGCGATTGAGGAACAAATACATTATTATTGTAAATGTTTATTAGTAAGTCATCCTGATCAAATTATAAAGTATTTAGAAAAAAGGTTAGAAAAATATGCAGAAACATTACAATATGCACATTTATATCCCGATACAGTGATTTTACCGTTACAGCAGTTAGTTATCGAATATTCTTTAGACGTTGCTAGAATTAGGAAATATATGAATTTAAAAACGTAAAGTAAAATATATAATTTAAATGAAACAGAGTCGACTTTAAGAAATGATATTCTAATGTCGACTCTGTTTCATTGTTTAATATCGTTGATTGAAATTACATACTAATCAATGAAGTTTGACATATAATTAAGCAAGAGTAAAATAAAAGTGAGTACTCACTCATTTTAGAAAAGGGGGAAGAATACGTGCAGCAACCTTCAATTACTTTACGTACTGTATCGAAAAGCTTTGGGAAAAAAGAAGTTTTACACAATCTTTCATTACAAGTTGAAAAAGCAGAGATATTTGGTTTAGTTGGGCCTTCAGGTTCTGGGAAAACGACTCTTATTAAATTGATTGCAGGTATTAACGAGGCAACGGAAGGTGAAGTGCTTGTTTACAACACGAACATGCCTAATTTAAATGAAATGAAAAGAATTGGTTATATGGCTCAAGCTGATGCATTATACGAAGAACTATCAGCATATGAAAATGCAGATTTTATGGCAACGATGTATGGATTAAAGGGAAAGCATAAAAAAGAAAGAATCAAAGAGATTTTTGAACTTGTACAATTATCGCAACATATGAAAAAGCAAGTACAACAGTTTTCAGGTGGAATGAAAAAACGTTTATCATTGGCAATAGCACTTCTTCATGAACCAGAAATATTAATTTTAGATGAACCAACAGTTGGGATAGATCCGCTTCTTAGAAAAACGATTTGGGAAAAATTTTATGATTTGAAAAAGAAAGGCACGACCATTATTGTTACGACGCACATTATGGATGAAGCTGATTTTTGTGAGCGTCTAGGGTTAATTAGAGAAGGAAAGCTAGTTGCGACCGGAACACCTGAAGAATTGAAAAAGCGGGTGTCATCAGGACGGATTGAAGATGTCTTTTTGTTGGAAGAGGTGGCTCTATCATGAGAGTTACTGGTGTAATCATTCGTATTATTCGCCAATTTTTTCGAGATAAGCGTTCGTTAGCGATGATGTTTGGGGCACCTATGTTATTACTTTGGTTATTGTCGCTAGTGTTTACACAAGAAGATTATGTACCGCATATTGCTGTTGTTGATATGCCCGCTCAGGTAGTAAAAGTGATGAAAAATCAGGAAGCGTCAATTTATGAATATAGTAAAGAAAAGGCAATGTCTGAGCTGGAAAATCAAAAGGTAGATGCAGTCATGCGTTTAGAAAATGGGAAAATGAATATTGTATTAGAAGGTAGTGATTCGTCAAAAAATCGTGCTGTACTTCAAATATTACAAAAAAGTACAGAGAAGAGCGATGTATCAATTATGAAACCTGAAGTAAATTATTTACATGGCTCTAAAGACTTTACAATGTTTGATGGGCTTGGTCCTGTATTAATCGGTTTCTTTACATTTTTCTTTGTATTCATTTTATCAGGGGTGTCTTTCGTAAGAGAACGTTTAAGCGGTACTTTAGAAAGATTATTATCGACTCCAATTAAAAGATGGGAAATAGTTGTAGGATATATTATTGGGTTTGGGATCTTTGCATTTATACAATCCATTATTATCGTAAGTTTTTCAGTTTACATTTTAGACTTGTATGTAGCTGGCTCCATATGGTTAACGCTACTTATTACATGTATGCTTTCTTTAACGGCATTAACTTTAGGGACTTTTTTATCGGCATACGCAAATAATGAATTTCAAATGATCCAGTTTATACCGCTTGTCATTGTGCCACAAATTTTCTTTTCTGGTTTATTTCCAATTGAATCTATGAATAAGTGGCTTCAAATGTTAGGGAAGTTATTTCCGCTCACATATGGCGCTGACGCAATGAAACAAGTGATGATTCGAAATCAAGGATTTACAGAGATTGCATTAGATCTTACTGTATTATTACTTTTTTCACTATTATTTGCAGTAGGAAATGTATTTGCTTTAAAGAAACATCGCAAAATATAATAATGACAAAAAGGAGCTTTATAAATGCAGAAAGATTGGCTAGAAGAATTAATTACTGCAACTAATACGGATAAACGAAATGAACGTCAAATGCGTATATTAGAGGCGGCTGTTGATATGTTTGGAGAAAAAGGTTACGCTTCAACTTCAACAAGTGAAATTGCAAAGCGGGCTGGTGTAGCGGAAGGAACAATCTTCCGCTACTATAAAACGAAAAAAGATTTATTGTTAGCAGTCGTCATGCCGACATTAACGAAGTTTGCTGCACCATTTTTCGTACAAGCATTCGCAAAGGAAATATTTAAATCAGAGTATGAATCATATGAAGGGCTTCTAAGAGTTATTATTCATAATAGATTTGAATTTGCAAAAAAGCATTTTCCAATGATAAAAATATTAATTCAAGAAGTGCCATTTCAGCCGGAACTGAAAAATGAAATACAACAGTTAGTTGAAACAGAATTACTTTCACATTTTAAAAAGTTGATTGAAAAGTTTCAAGAAAAAGGGGGAATTATTGAAATGCCCCCTGCTACTGTTTTACGACTTACTTTATCAGCTGTATTAGGTTTATTATTAACACGATTTTTATTATTGCCTGAAGAAAAATGGAATGATGAAGCGGAAATTGAAAATACGATTCAATTTATATTGTATGGATTAACTCCACGAATTTAATCGTTGAAGTGTGAATTACATACATTACTTTTAAGTAAAAATAAATCGCCTTTAAAAAGGCGATTTATTTTCATTATATATTTTTGATAAATAAGTACTTGTTTACTAAAAACATTCTAAATCAGCGTGTTTCTTTGTCTCTTCTTCTAAGACCTAATAATCCTGCTAGTCCTAATAAACCAAGCCAAGCCCAATTATTATTTCTATCACGATTATCATTTAAATCATTTGTTGTATTGACATTTCGAGTTCTTACATCATTATTAACTCTGTCTAAGTTATTGTCATTCACTCGAGTTGAAATGTCAGTGTTATTAACTCTATTCATATTAGTTCCATCGTATTCAGCTTGTGCAGATGTACCTAAAAACATAATAGATAGTGCTAAAACACTTAAAATAGATGATAATTTCTTCTTCATAACGCTCCCTCCTTTCTTATGTATTAATTTCTCCAGAGTATGTGTGTATTATTCGTTTCACAGTTTTTAAACCATCATTATAGAGGATACATTTATAGAAAATAGAGTTGAATGATTGCAAATATCTCATTGGATATATATTTATCATAAAATTAAATGAATCAAACTTTGCTTAAAATGTTAATCTTAGTACAATTTATATTATACGGATTAGCATTAAGGAGGTAATGAAATGCGACAATTTGCAAAACCTACAATCGTTGTAAGTAAGTGTTTAGAATTTGATGCTTGTCGTTATAATGGAGAGATGATTCCGGATGCAACAATACGAAATTTGCAGCCATTTGTTACATTTATACCTGTTTGCCCAGAAGTTGAGATTGGATTGGGGACTCCTCGTGAAACGATACGCATTGTAGAAGAAAATGGTGTGAATAAACTTGTGCAACCGTCAACAAGAGAAGACGTCACTGAAAAAATGGAGCAATTTTCAAATGAATTTTTAAAAATGATATGCGATGTGGATGGTTTTATTTTAAAGAATCGCTCGCCAAGTTGTGGTACGCGTGATGTGAAAATTTATTCTGGTTTTGAAAAAGCACCAGCAAAAGGAAAGGGATCAGGCTTATTTGGCGGAGCAGTAATAAAAAAATTTTCGCATCTTCCAATTGAAGAAGAAGGTAGATTGTCGAATTTTATTATTAGAGAACACTTCTTTACAAGGTTATTTACAATCGCATATTACAAGATGATTAAACGTAATAAAAATATGAAAGATCTCGTATCGTTTCAGTCGGATAATAAATATTTATTTATGGCATATAATCAGGTAAAACAAAAGGAATTAGGGCGTATTATTGCAAATCACAAAAATGAAAAGATTGAAGTTGTATTTGAAAACTATGAGAAGACTTTATATGAATTATTTATGCGCACACCCCGCTATACATCGAATGTAAATGTATGTGAGCATATTTTCGGATATTTTAAAACAAAGTTGAAAAAACAAGAAAAAGATCATTTTTTAGATCTGATACAAAAATATAAAGAAAAGAAAATCCCACTTAGTAGTCTACTTGCAATTTTAAAATCATGGGCTCTTCGATTTGATGAAAAGTATTTATTAAGACAAACATATTTCGAACCATATCCTGAAGCTTTAGTAGAGATTTCAGATTCGGGTAAAGGTAGAGATTATTAAACATAAAATTACATAATTCGACAAGAAAACTCCTATGTTGTTGTAGAACAATGTAGGAATTTTTTTGTGCATTAGTACAGAATCTGTTTTAAAATTAAGTTATGACAGAATTATAACAATTATCTAACTAATGTTCTTGTCTTTTCATTCGTAATGTTTGTAGTAGAAACTCGCACGCTGTCGAAACTCAATATTCGATAAGGGGTGTGTAGCGGAATGGAATTTACTCTAACTCGCGAAAAACAAATGATTAAAGAAATGGTACGTGACTTTGCTGAAAAGGAAATCGCACCGAAAGCTGTGTATTATGACAAAACTGCGGAATTTCCATATGAAACATTTCAAAAAATGGGCGAACTAGGATTATTAGGCATCCCATTCCCTGAAGAGTATGGAGGTTCAGGTGGCGATACTGTATCGTACGCGTTAGCGGTTGAAGAAATTGGTCGTGCTTGTGGTGGAACAGGATTAAGTTACGCTGCAACAATTTCATTAGGTGCTTCTCCAATTTATTATTTCGGTACAGAAGAACAAAAACAAAAATACTTAGTTCCAATGGCATCAGGCAAAACGTTAGGTGCTTTCGGATTAACTGAGCCGAATGCTGGATCTGATGCAGGTGGCACACAAACGAAAGCTATATTAGACGGAGACGAATATGTTATTAGTGGCGAGAAGTGTTGGATCACAAACGCAGAGTATGCAAATACAATTATTGTAACCGCTGTCAACGGTGTTGAAGAGAATGGTAGAAAACGTATCTCTGCATTTATCGTACCGACTACAAGTGAAGGATTAACAATCTCAAGTCCTTACGATAAGATGGGTGTTCGTGCTTCTAATACATGTGAAATCGTACTTGATGGTGTACGTGTACCGAAAGAAAATATTCTTGGTGATGTAAATAAAGGATTTAAACAATTCTTATATACACTTGATGGAGGGCGTATTTCAATCGCAGCATTAGCTGTTGGTATTGCGCAATCTGCATTTGAACGTGCACTGCAATATGCGAAAGAACGTCAACAATTTGGAAAGTCAATTTCTAATTTCCAAGCGATTCAATTTAAATTAGCTGATATGGCGACTGAAGTAGAGCTAGCGCGTAATTTAGTACATAAAGCAGCTTGGTTAAAAGATAACGATAAACCTTTCGGTAAAGAAGCGGCTATGGCAAAACTATTTGCATCTGAAGCTGCTAGTCGTATTGCAAATCAAGCGGTACAAATTCACGGTGGATACGGCTATATGCGTGAATATGAAGTAGAACGACATATTCGTGATGCAAAACTATTAGAAATTGGTGAAGGAACTTCTGAAATTCAACGTCTCGTAATTGCTAGACATTTAGGATGTAGATAAAAAGGAGGAATCACTATGTTTCAAAAAGTATTAATTGCTAATCGCGGGGAAATCGCAGTTCGTATTATGAAAACTTGTCAAAAACTTGGCATTCGCACGGTTGCTATTTATTCTGAGGCAGATGAAAATGCCCTACATGTAAAAATGGCAAATGAAGCTTACTTAGTAGGTGGACCGCGTGTCCAAGAAAGCTATTTAAACCTTGAAAAAATTATTGAAATAGCTAAGAAGACAAATGCAGAAGCAATCCATCCGGGATATGGATTATTATCTGAGAATCCATCTTTTCCGGTACGCTGTAAAGAAGAAGGAATCGTATTTATCGGTCCATCAGAAGAAATTATTAAGAAGATGGGAAGTAAAATCGAATCACGTATTGCAATGCAAGCTGCAGATGTCCCAGTAGTTCCAGGTATTACTACAAATATTGAAACTGCTGAAGAAGCAATTGAAATTGCTAAACAAATTGGTTATCCATTAATGTTGAAGGCATCCGCAGGAGGCGGAGGCATTGGAATGCAGTTGATGGAAACTGAGCAAACGCTCACCAAAGCATTTGAAAGTAACAAAACAAGAGCACAAAACTTCTTCGGTAATGGAGAAATGTATTTAGAGCGCTATATTGCAGATGCACATCATATTGAAATTCAGCTTTTAGCAGATACACATGGTAACACAGTGTATTTATGGGAGCGTGAATGTTCAGTGCAGCGCCGAAATCAAAAAGTAATTGAAGAAGCACCTTCACCATTTTTAGATGAAGGTACACGAAAAGCGATGGGTGAAGTTGCTGTCCAAGCTGCCAAAGCATTAGGATATACAAATGCTGGTACAGTTGAGTTTCTAGTAGATGATCGGAAGAATTTCTATTTCTTAGAGATGAATACGAGATTACAAGTAGAGCATCCAGTTACAGAAGAAATTACTGGTTTAGATCTTGTAGAACAACAACTTCTAATTGCATATGGTGAGAAATTGTCGTTTACACAAGATGATGTAAAACGTAGTGGTCATGCCATTGAGGCACGTATTTATGCAGAAGATCCGAAAACTTTCTTCCCATCACCTGGGAAAATTACAGATTTAATGCTTCCAACAAACGTACGTATTGATCACTTTTTAGAGAATCAAGTAACGATTACACCTTTCTATGATCCAATGATAGCGAAAGTTATTGCTCATGGTGAAACGCGTGAAGAAGCAATTTCGAAATTACATGATGCTTTAGAAGAACTAAAAGTAGAAGGTATTAAAACGAACACGCCAATGCTGCTTCAAGTATTGGAAGATGATGTGTTCAAAAGTGGTATTTATACAACGGGTTTTGTAACGAAACAACTTGTTAAAAAATAAGATTTAACAATATTAAGGGGGAAAAAATGATGACGAAAGTATATGCATCGATGGCAGGAAATGTATGGAAGATTGTTGTAGGAGTAGGAGATACAGTAGAGGAAGAGCAGGATGTCGTCATTTTGGAATCTATGAAAATGGAAATTCCAATCGTTTCAGAAGAAGCTGGCACAGTTATGAAAATTAATGTGCAAGAAGGCGATTTTGTAAATGAAGGAGATGTATTACTAGAAATTGAATAGGGAGATATAGGGGGAAGCGAATTGAAACTACCTAATTTTGCTGTCATTAAAGAAGTCGGGCCACGTGATGGCTTACAGAATGAAAAAAAGATTGTTGGCACAAAAGATAAAGTAAAATGGATTCAACTACTTACAGAGGCGGGATTATCGTACGTTGAAGTTTCCTCATTCGTTCACCCTAAATGGGTCCCTGCTTTAGCAGATGCAAATGATGTGTTTTCTGAGCTGAAAAGGGACCCAAATGTTACATATGCAGCGCTTGTTCCAAATCAAAATGGTTTGGAACGAGCTTTTTTGCAAAATGTAGATGAGGTGAATGTTTTTTTATCAGCAAGTGAATCTCATAATAAAAGTAATATTAATAAATCAATTAAAGAAGCATTAGTTGTAATTGAAGGTATAACAAAACAGGCATTATTCGAAGGGAAAAAGGTAAGGGGCTATGTTTCTACTGTATTTGGATGTCCTTATGAAGGGGATATAAGCACCATAGCAGTTGACGAATTATGTGATCAACTATTTTCGTACGGCATTTATGAAGTGTCTCTTGGTGACACAATCGGAGTAGCGAATCCGTTACAAGTAGAGCGAGTATTAGAGCATTTATTAAAGAAATATGATGCTTCGCAGTTTGCAATGCACTTCCATAATACGTACGGAATGGCTCTTGCGAATGTAGTAAAGTCTTTAGAATATGGTATTACAACATTTGATAGTTCTTGTGGTGGTCTTGGCGGCTGTCCATATGCACCAGGAGCATCAGGCAATGTTGCAACTGATGACTTAGTTCATATGCTCCATAAGTTAGGGATCCAAACAAATATTGATGAAGAGAAGTTATTGAGAGCGAGTCAATTTATTCAAAGTAAATTAAATATCCAATTACCGAGTCATGTGTATAGAGCGCTTCAACATAAAACGATAAGTAGGTGAGAAGATGCTACAATTACAAAATATTTCAGTTGATTATGTAACACCGCACGTTGTAAAGATTTCATTAAATCGTGAAAGACAAGCAAACTCATTATCTTTAGCGTTATTAGAAGAGTTACAAAACATATTAACTCAAATAAATGAAGAGGCAAATACTCGTGTAGTTATTCTAACAGGTGCTGGTGAAAAAGCGTTTTGTGCTGGTGCTGATTTAAAAGAACGTGTTGGCATGAATGAAGAACAAGTTCGCCATGCTGTTAGTATGATTCGTACTACTATGGAAATGGTTGAACAATTACCACAGCCAGTTATCGCTGCTATAAATGGAATCGCACTTGGTGGTGGTACGGAATTGAGTTTAGCTTGTGATTTTAGAATTGCGGCTGAATCTGCAAGTCTTGGTCTTACTGAAACTACACTTGCAATTATACCAGGAGCAGGTGGTACGCAGCGTTTGCCAAGATTAATTGGTGTTGGTAGAGCGAAAGAATTAATTTATACAGGAAGACGTATTTCGGCACAAGAAGCGAAAGAATATGGTCTAGTAGAATTTGTTGTACCAGCTCATATACTTGAAGAGAAAGCGATTGAAATAGCAGAGAAAATTGCTAGTAATGGCCCTATTGCTGTTCGATTAGCGAAAGAAGCAATTTCAAACGGTATTCAAGTTGATTTACATACCGGATTACAAATGGAAAAACAAGCGTATGAAGGTGTAATCCATACGAAAGATAGATTAGAAGGATTACAGGCATTCAAGGAAAAACGCACACCAATGTATAAGGGGGAGTAAATATGATAGATCAAAAAGAACAATCGAATACATTTGAAGAACGAGTTGAAACGATTAAACAAGGCGGCGCACCAAAATATCATGAACAAAACAAAGCGAAAGGTAAACTATTCGTTCGAGATCGCTTAGCTCTTTTATTTGATAATGGTGAATATGTAGAAGATGCATTATTTGCAAATTGTGAACAAACAGGATTACCTGCTGATGGTGTTATAACGGCAACGGGAAAAATACATGGTCGTACTGCATGCGTGATGGCAAATGATTCTACGGTAAAGGCTGGATCATGGGGCGCGCGTACAGTTGAAAAGATTTTACGTATTCAAGAAACGGCAGAAAAATTACGTGTTCCGTTATTTTATTTAGTTGACTCTGCTGGGGCGCGTATTACTGATCAAGTTGAAATGTTCCCAGGGCGCCGCGGTGCAGGAAGAATCTTCTATAATCAAGTGAAATTATCAGGTAAAGTCCCGCAAGTATGCTTATTATTTGGACCTTCTGCAGCTGGTGGCGCATATATTCCAGCCTTTTGTGACGTTGTTATGATGGTAGAAGGAAATGCTTCTATGTATTTAGGATCTCCTCGTATGGCTGAGATGGTTATCGGTGAGAAGGTAACTTTAGAAGAAATGGGCGGAGCTCGTATGCATTGCTCTGTATCAGGATGCGGAGATGTATTATGTAAAACAGAAGAAGATGCAATTACGCAAGCAAGACGATATATTTCATATTTTCCAAACAACTACTTAGAAAAGACTCCATTGGTTACACCTCAAGAACCGAAACAATTTGATAAAACGTTAGAACAAATCATTCCAGAAAATCAAAATGCTCCTTTCAATATGAAAGATCTCATTAATAGAGTTATTGATGAAGGTTCTTTCTATGAAGTGAAAAAATTATTTGCTCAAGAACTTATTACAGGTTTAGCACGTATTGATGGTAAACCAGTTGGTATTATTGCAAATCAGCCGCGTATGAAAGGCGGCGTACTATTCCATGATTCAGCTGATAAAGCAGCGAAGTTTATAAATTTATGCGATGCATATCATATTCCATTATTATTCCTTGCAGATGTACCTGGATTTATGATTGGTACAAAAGTAGAGCGTGCTGGTATTATTCGCCACGGTGCAAAAATGATTTCTGCTATGAGTGAAGCAACTGTACCGAAAATTTCAATCGTTGTTCGTAAAGCATACGGTGCTGGTTTATATGCGATGGCAGGTCCAGCCTTTGAACCAGATTGCTGCCTAGCATTACCGACAGCTTCTATTGCGGTAATGGGTCCAGAAGCTGCGGTCAATGCTGTATATGCAAATAAGATTGCAGCTTTACCAGAAGAAGAGCGAGATAGCTTCATTGCTGAAAAACGTGAAGAATATAAGAAAGATATTGATATTTATCATTTAGCATCTGAGATGGTTATTGACGGTATTGTTCATCCAAATAATTTAAGAGAAGAGTTAAAAGGACGATTCGAAATGTATATGAGTAAATATCAAGTATTTACGGATCGTAAACATCCTGTTTATCCAGTTTAAAAGCCCTATTTAGGGCTTTCTTGCTCAAAAAGTCAAGGAGGGGAAAACATTGAAACAAGCAGTTTGGTTTCCGACAGAAGAGTATAAAGAAAAAACGCGTTTATATGGTTGGATGAAATCATTGGGCTATGAAGATTATGAAACGTTTTATAATAAGTCAATCGAAGAAACAGCTTGGTTTTGGGGAGAAGCTGAGAAAGCGGTTGGCTATCAATGGATGAAGCCTTATACAGAAGTGTTAGATTTAGAAAATGGTACGCCGTTTGCACAGTGGTATAATGGCGGAACATGTAACGTTGTAGAATCAGTTTTATCACGCTGGCTTGCAGATGATGAAACAAGAACGCAACCAGCACTTCAGTACGAAGGGGAAAATGGAACTTCAAAATCATTTACATATGAAGAACTTGATAGCTGGGTAAGTCGCGTTGCAAATGGTTTGAAACATGCGGGTATTGAAAAAGGTGACCGTGTAACAATTTATATGCCGATGATTCCAGAAACAGTTGTTGCGATGCTAGCTGTTATGAAAATCGGTGCAATTATTTCACCAATATTCTCAGGGTTTGCTTCTGATGCAGTCATGACACGTGTGCAAGCAGCAGGATCTAAAATGATCATTACTGCAGATGGTTTTTCGCGCCGAGGTAAGATTGTTTCATTAAAAGACGAAGTAGATAAAGCTTGTGAACATTGTCCAACTGTTGAAAAAGTTGTTATTGTTCGTCATGCGGGAAATGAATTTACACCGCATAATTATGATTTCTCATGGAGTGCGTTAGAAAAAGAAAAACCATTTACACATGCTGAAGAGATGAATAGTGATGATCCATTAATGCTCATTTATACATCAGGTACAACTGGAAAACCGAAAGGGACAGTACATACTCATGCTGGATTTCCTTTAAAAGCAGCTTTTGATGCAGGATTTGGAATGAATATCAAACAGGGTGACCGAGTATTATGGGTAACTGATATGGGCTGGATGATGGGACCATTTTTACTATTCGGTTCTCTCATTAATGGGGCAACGATGGTTATGTACGAAGGTGTTCCTGATTTCCCGGAGGCAGATCGTTTATGGGAGACAGTTGATAAATATGAAATTACACATCTTGGTATATCACCAACATTAATTCGTGCGTTAATGGCAAAGGGCGATGAGTATGTAAATAAACATTCACTCAAGAGTTTAGAAGTATTCGCCTCAACAGGTGAACCTTGGAATCCAGACCCTTGGATGTGGCTATTTGAAACAGTTGGAAAAAATAATGTACCAATTTGTAACTATTCAGGTGGCACTGAAATTTCAGGTGGAATTTTCGGGAACGTTCTAATTAAACCAATTGCACCGATTAGTTTCAATGCATCTTTACCAGGGATGGCAGCGGTTGTACTCGATGATCAAGGGAATCCAATTCGTGATGAAGTTGGGGAATTATGTTTAGAGAAACCTTGGGTTGGTATGACGAAGAGTTTCTGGGAAGACGATGAGCGATATGTGAATACATATTGGTCACGTTTTGAAAATAAATGGGTTCATGGTGACTGGGTGATTTATGATGGTGAACAATATATTATCACAGGGCGCTCAGATGATACGTTAAACATTGCTGGAAAACGTATTGGACCTGCTGAATATGAATCTATTCTTGTGAAGCATAATGATGTCATAGAAGCTGCCGCGATTGGTGTACCAGATGATGTAAAAGGTGAAGTTTGTCATTGTTTTGTAGTATTAAGAGATCATGTGACATTCACAGGAGAATTAAGGAAAGAATTAATGAGTTTAGTAAACTCTCATATTGGAAAAGCATTATGTCCAAAAGATATTCACGTTGTAGAAGATTTACCGAAAACACGTAATTCTAAAGTAATGCGACGCGTCATTAAAGCTGCTTATTTAGGGAAAGAATTAGGTGATTTATCATCACTTGTAAACCCTGAAGTAGTGCCATTTATTCAGGGATTGCAGTCTAGTAAATTATAAAATTAAAGCATGTATAATGTGAACTGACCTCTAATTGTTAGAGGTCAGTTTTTATGTATACAGGATAGTTTAGTACATGTGTTTGTTTTTTCTTTTCTATGTTTTTGCCTCGTACACTTTGAAGCTAGTGGACATACTATATTAATAGAAATGACTAGGGGGTGAGATTTTGGGGTCTCGTTGTAATTCTAGAAAAAAGTGTTCATGTAAACAGTGTTCATGTAAACACGATGATTGTTGGGATGTTTTTGAAGAGTGTAAAAAAGAACATGAAGAGCAAAATAAGGCATGTGACTGTTGCTGTGTACAAGGAATTAGAGATGAGCTGAGAAAGTTAGTAAACAGATCAGTGCGTATTACAACAGGAAGTAATAATTATGCAGGAACTGTTTCTTCAGTCACTTGTGATGTTGTAAAGCTTGCTAATAGTGCTGGGGTAGTTACAGTAATTATTTCAGTTTGTAAAATTGAAGCGATTGAACCATTGTTAACATAAGAAACATGGCATAATTGAGCTATGTTTTTTGTAAAGCCATTCTTATGAATGGCTTTATTTTCATTTCGTATAAAAGGAGAATATATTCTATATATAGAAATAAGTTTGAGGATATATAGAATGGTGTATGAAAGGAGAATGAAGTTGATTAAATTAAAACCCTTTAAACGATCCGATTTCAAACGATTAATAAACTGGATTGATTCCGAAGAATTTTTAATACAGTGGTCAGGAAATGCATTTACATATCCCCTAAATGAAGAACAATTAGAAAAATATATAGAAAGTGAAAATACACTCGCATTCAAAGTAATAGATGAAGAGACTCAAGAAGTAATTGGTCATATTTCACTTGGACAAATTGATAATATAAATAGATCTGCAAGAATTGGAAAAGTACTAGTTGGTGATACGAAAATGCGAGGACGTTCTATAGGGAAACATATGATGAAAGCAGTACTTCATATTGCATTTGAAGAATTAAAACTACATAGAGTAACTCTTGGTGTATTTGAGTTTAATACGTCAGCTATATCATGCTATGAAAAAATAGGATTTGTTAAAGAAGGTTTATTAAGAGAATCAAAAAAAGTAGGGGAAACGTATTGGAATTTATGGGAAATGAGTATATTAGAATATGAATGGAGCGTTAAAAAATAATTATTTTCTATAATTTTATTATGTTAACTAAAAGGGTGTGGTGGGGAAATATGAATAAAAAAATGAAAATCATTACAATTGCAGCAGTTTCAGGAGGAGGTAAAACTACTATTACAGAAAGATTAACTCAAAAGCTAACAAATTCAAAAGCACTATATTTTGATAGCTATAACTTTCATAACTGTCCTGCTGATATTTGTAAATGGATTGATGAAGGAGCGAATTATGATGAATGGGTACTCACACCATTAATTAAGGATATTCAGCATCTTATACGAGATAGTAATGTAGATTATATTATTGTAGATTATCCTTTTGCATACTTAAATAGTGAAATGCGACAATTCATTGATGTAACTATATTTATCGATACGCCTTTAGATATTGCGATGGCTAGAAGAATTTTGCGAGATTTTAAAGAGGATACAATGAGTGAAATACATAATGATTTAAAGCATTATATAACATATGCTAGAAAAGCTTATTTAGAGGCGCTTCATACTGTAAAGCCAAATTCAGATATTGTTTTGGATGGATCTTTATCTGTGGAGGAAATAATTAATCAAATTGACGAGGAACTGAATCAGAGAGAAGTAATCGTCAATGGTTAAATGTATAGAGGAATATATACAAGTTGATGATTTTAAAATGTATTCAAAAGTATTCCAAGGAAAGAAGTTGCAACCTGTTATTATAATGGAGGCAGGTTATGGCGATTATTCAAAGGCATGGGATCATATTGCTGAAGGGCTGACTGAATATGGGACGGTACTTACATATGATCGAGCTGGATTGGGGAAAAGTGGGGATAGTTCCAAACGACGTATTAGTTCTGAAATGATAAAAGAATTAAGAAGTTGCTTAGAGCAATTGCAACTGAAACCGCCTTATATTTTCATAGGACATTCTTTTGGCGGTATAAATGCACGTTTATTTACGACTTTTTATCCCGAGAATATGATGGGAGTAGTTTTAGTTGATTCGACACCAGAAAATTATAAAGAAGCTTTTTTGCCGATCATGTCTCCTGAATTTCAAGAAGCTTACTATAAACAATTTGTACATGAAAGTTCTTATGAAGAGTTTATGTTTAGTCTAGTTGAAGCAGATAAACATTGTCAGTCAATGAGAAATATTCCACTTATCGTGTTAGCTGCTGGTAAAAAAGCCTTTTATTTGCAAGAAGCACAAATGAAATGGTTACAATTGCAAGAAGAATTATTACGATTATCAAGCAATAATAAGTTTGTAATTGCAGAACAAAGCGGTCACTATATTCAAAAAGATGAGCCACATTATATTATAGATGCTATTAAGTGGATAATTGAGGTAGGGGAGAGATAAACGTGTACACTTTATTTCAATACAATTGGCAAGTAAGGGATGATTGGTTTAAGTGGTGTGAACAACTTTCAGAGGAAGAATTACTCCGCAAGCGTGTTGGTGGTGTTGGAAGTATTTTAGAAACATTATTTCATATTGTTGATGTTGAGTACAGCTGGATTAATGCGCTTCAAGGAAAAGAAGATAGTGAACCGCAGTTTAAAGATTATCAATCAATCCAGAAAGTGAAAGTGTTATCTGATTTGTATAAACGAGAATTAGAAGGTTTTTTACAAGTATGGTCAGCTAACTTAGAATGTAAAATATTAAAAGCTTCGTGGACAGATAAAACATATACATATGGTGAAGTTTTGAGACATGTAATTGTGCATGAAATTCACCATATTGGCCAGCTATCTATATGGGCGAGAGAGTTAAACTTTCAGCCTGTTTCAGCGAATTTAATTGGAAGAGGACTATAGATTTAGAAAACGGCTTGCACTGTAAATGCAAGCCGTTTTTTATATATAAGAAGATTTCCTAATTGAAATCCTCGGATTTTTTCTGACGTATATGTAAAAACATTAAAATTGTAATAATGAAGAAAATCAACAATGATTGTATGATCAAATTTTTAAACTGAAGCAAAACTGTCCAAGATGTAACCGCATCTTTAAAAGCTTGGAGTGCAGAGTACGAGGAAGGATCAAAACCGTACTGTAATAACTTTTTTGTTTCAATAAAAGTACTGTTTTCTTCATCGGCGTCTAATAATACAGAAATCAGCCTAGTATCTCCTTGTTTTGCTGTACTGACAAAACTATAATTACCATTAGTTGAAAAACTAGTTTGTAAGCCGTCAACACCTTGGAGTTTAATGTTTTCATTGAGGGAATAAATCATTTTATTAGTGTTGAAAACTTGGGAATTTTTGAAGGTGAATTGGTAAGAGGTTAGTTTTGTAATATTCAATACATCTGGAAAGTCTTTTACTAATTGTTTTGCTAGTTTTGCTACGTCTATCGCTGTTGTAGTTGATTGTTTATTTGTATCGTTATTCATTCCGGTAGCGTTTAGAAACGGAGAGGGTTGTGATAACTTTAATTGTTTTGCTTTTTCATTCATTAAAAGTGTAAAGTCATCTTCGTTTCCGGCAATGTGTTCGGCAAGGGCAAGTGCGGAACGATTATTCCCTGTCAAAAACAATGTATGTAGTAAATCACGAACCGTCGTTTTATCTTTCGAAGTTACTTGTATAGGACTTGTTTCTGCTCGGAAAACTTCGTTACTTATTTTTACTAATTCATCTAATTGTATTTTTCCTTCATTCAGTTGTTCTAGTGTGATATACTCTGTCATTAATTTAGATAAAGTAGCCGATTGTATTGGAGTTTCTTCATTTTTTTTATAAACAACTTCACCTGAATTAGCATCTATTAAAATAGCTGATTTAGCTTGAATATTTGGACCATTTACGTAAAGATAAAAATATAAAACAATAAGTGCGGTAATAACAAAAGATAAAAATAAAATTGTGAATTTTTTCAAGAATTTCATAAGCGATCCTCCTACTATGACATCAATAATAATATTGTAAAAAGGAATGCTTAATTAGGAAGAAAGAAAAGGTAAAGAATTTCTAAAGAATTATAAAAGATTATTAAAATTTGGATGTTACTGGAAAATGAAAGGTCCAATTTCTTATATTGTAAGAAATTGGACCTAAAATTAAGCTGTATTAACATTTGTATGGTTGTAGTTTTACAGTGAATGTTGTTTTTTTGTCATCACTATACACTTCAATTGTTCCTTTATGCAATTCGACAATACTTTTTGCAATTGCCAATCCGAGTCCAGATCCACCAGTGTTTGTAGAGCGCGATTTCTCAACGCGATAAAAACGTTCAAAAATATGAGGTAAATCGGTACTAGGAATAGGTTGGCCGTAATTGGTTATATCGATTGCGATCATATTATTACTTTCATAAGCAGTAATATCAATATAATCACCATCGTTACCGTAAGCGATAGCATTAATAATTAGATTTTCAAATACGCGCACTAATTTGTCCCCATCAGCTAATACCATTAACTTCTTTGATGGGAAAAAGGGGCGACAATCAATATTAGCCTCTTGAAGCTGTATTCGAAATTGAACGGTTAATTGTCCAAGAAGTTCTACAATATCAATAGGGACAGAATATAAACTTAATTCTTTATTTTGAACACGTGTATATTCAAACAAATCATTCATTAATGCATTAAGACGAGTTACTTTATCGTAAATGACTTGTATATAATGCCGTAATTCCACTTCATCTCTATAATTATCATGGTGGATTAAGTTCACGTATCCAACTATAGAGGTAAGAGGAGTACGTAAATCATGCGATACATTTGTAATAAGTTCGCTTTTTGCTTGTTCTGCCTGTCTTTCTTCATCAATCGAGACTTTCAATTGTTCAACAATTTGATTAACCCCGCTTGCTAACTCTTCTAGATAATTATGGTTTACGATAGAAACTTTATGATTGAAGTTTCCATTTGCAATATAGCGAATCTCTTCTATCATTTTTTTAATACAAGTTTCATAGTAAAGCTTTCTTTCATGACGATAAAAAATGTATAGGTAGGATGAGAAAATAGAAAATAAAAATAAATAAGAGACAATCATCATCCATAGAGATTCTTTTATTCCTTTATATTTTTCATAACCAAAAATTCTAATGAATTCTTTACCAAGTTCGCTTAACGTAAGCGAACTCTCAATTACACTCGTAACGAGGCGATATATAATTAATTCAGTAATAGGAGTGAGTGTGATAGCTAATAAGAGCCAAAAAATAAGTTTCCATTTCGGGATATCTTTTAATATATCAAATGCTTCATTTCTCAATTTTGTAGCCTACTCCCCAAACAGTATGAATAAATTTTTCTCCATTCATTCCTGTTTCAAGCTTATCTCGTAAATTACTAATGTGGACCATTACAGTTTTATTTGAACCATAACCATCTTCATTCCAAACACGTTCAAATATTTCTTCAGAACTAAATACTCTTCCTGTATTACTCGCAAGTAAATATAAAATATCAAATTCAATAGATGTAAGCTTAATATATTCCCCATTTACTTTAACAGTATGATTATGTTTGTGTATTTCAGCAGAACGAATGCGAATCATACCATCTTCATTTTTTGGAGAAGTAGCATTTTGGAAAGATGATCGTCGTAGCAAAGCTTTCACTCTAGCTACTAATTCTAATGGATTAAATGGTTTAATCATATAATCATCAGCGCCTGTCATAAGTCCTAATATTTTATCCATATCTTCTGCTTTTGCACTCAGCATAAGAATAGGTACAGTATTATTTTCACGAACTTCTTGGCAAACTTCTAATCCATTTCGTTTTGGCATCATAATATCCAAAATCATAAGGTCAACTTCATATGTAGAAATCATTTGTAATGCTTCATCGCCATCATATGCTTTATAAATGTTATAGCCTTCATTTCGCAAATAAACAGCAAGTAATTCAACAATTTCTTTATCATCATCAATAATTAATATATTTTTATTCATTATGTAGTTCCTTTCCTTACAAATCATTAACATTACTATAATATCAAACATTTATGTGTTTTGTAGCAATGATTCCCTATAAAATTTCATGTAACGTATAAAAAAAGGGATTAAAATATTTATAACGAATACAAACCATAAGGATATTAGGATTACATATTATATTGAAAGTTAGTTTTAAGGGGGATTTGCTATGTTATATAAAGATATATATTCATTTTCTCCAACTGGAAAAATAGAAAATGATATTAAAGATTTTTTATTAAAATACAATCAGGGGTTTACATATAAACATTCAATTCGTGTAGCAAATGAGGCGAGAAACATTGCAGAAATGTTTTATGAAGATGAAGAAAAAGCAGCAATCGCGGGATATTTACATGATATTAGCGCAATCTTTCCAAATGAAGTGCGGGTTGCAGTTGCTGAAGAATTTGGAATAGAGATATTAGAAGAAGAACAAAAATCCCCAATGATTATTCATCAAAAACTTTCGAGAGTAATCGCAAAAGAGATATTTAAAGTGAACGATGAAGAGACTTTAAATGCAATTTGTTGTCATACCACACTACGTAAACATGCAACGAAGATGGATTTAGTGTTATTTGTTGCTGATAAAATAGAATGGGATCAAAATGGGACACCACCATACTTAGTAGACGTAAAAAAGGGGATAGAAAAATCTTTAGAACATGCTGCTTTTGCATATATTTCATTTTTGTGGGAAAGAAAAGAAACGTTGAAAGTTATACATCCTTGGCTAAAAGATGCATATTGGCAGTTAAAAGAAATTGTAGAGTAGAAAGGGTATGAAAATGTAGCTAAGAAAATAAATGAATCAAACATTTTCTGGCGTTACATTAGTGCCGTACACATAATAAATTCTTATTTAAAGATATATTTTCAAAAGAAGATAAAGCATTTTTAATAACAAATGCTTATCGATTGAAAAAGGAAAATGTAAAAAATCTACAGAAAATAAATATATATAGACGATTTATTTAGAAAAGAGATTTAAAGTATCATATAAGGCAAGAAACAGTGTCATTTTCATTTAAAGATGAAGAAGTTGACTCGTATTGTACACATCAGTTTTCATTAAAATGTTTCATTGGTGATATAAAGCATAAGCGACCTATTTAAGTAGCGAATCATGAAGGTTTTCCAAATCTTTTTCCTCGTTTTGGACGAAAAAAAGAAACTTCTTATCAAGATGTATTTCTCATAAATATAACAAAAGATATTATCATGTTTATGTATGATGATAGAGGAAGTGAAGTGATTACGAAGAATAAAGAAACAATACGAAATTTATATGAGAAATAGAAAGAGTAGATTCCAGATTATAAAAGAGAAAGCATATATAACTTATTTAAATGACAGTGAGGGAAGTGAAGTGTGTAATGAAACGTATTGCAATCGTAGCCGCTTGGGAACCTGAACTTACGTATTTGCATCAATATTATCCAAGTGAACGCATTGAAAAAAGAGCAGCTTGGGAATTTCATTTTCATACTATAAATGATCTGGAAATTATTTCAGTTATAACTGGTGTTGGCAAGGTAAGTTGTGCTAGTTGTGTACAATTATTAATTAGTGAGTTTCAGCCAGATGAATTGTTTATGACAGGGATATGCGGAAGTCTATCAAATAAGGTGAAAAATGGTCATATTGTAGTAGCACTTAATGCAATACAACACGATGTTACTGCTGCTGGTTCGGGGGAAGATGTTTTCAACTTATATAATGGTAGAACAGCACCTATTGAAACAACAAAGTCAATTGTAAGAAAAATAAAAAAAATCCGATCTTATGATCCAATTCATTTCGGTACTTTCTTATCTGGGGATCAACGTATCCGTAGTTCAGAAATGCGATATTTACTCCATACTGTATATGGAGCATTGGCAGTTGACCAAGAAGTGGCAGCTTTTGCTTATGTGTGCCAAATCAATAAGAAGCCTTTTCTATGTTTAAAAGCTGCTTCAGATCAAGCAAATGATAAAACGAAAGAAGAACAAAAAATCTTTAAAATGTTAGCATGTGAACGAGCATGTGAGCATTTAATTGCTTTTTTACGTGTTTATGAGATTAATGTAGTAAACAATAGATAGTAAGAGGGGTTTAATATTGGAAAGTACAAATAAAATAGCTATTTTGGGTGCGAATGGAAAAGCCGGGAAATACCTTGTAACCGAAGCGTTAGAAAAAGGATATCAAGTGAAAGTATTAACGAGAAATTCTGAAAATATGACGATAACTAATGAAAATATAGAGGTTATTATTGGGGATGCGCGTGACTTTTCCTCAATACGTAAATTACTTAAAGGTTGCCGAGCTGTAATTAATGCGGTAGGTCAACCGAAAAATGAATCTTACATTTTTAGTACAGTAACGAAGCATGTTTTAGAAGCAATGAAGGAGTTTAAAATAAAAAGATATATTGTAATTTCCGGAGGTTCTTTAAATGTTACGGGAGATCAGAAGGGAATGGTAAATAAAATAGGAGCTACCTTATTTAAATTGTTTTTACCAAAGATGATGCAAGATAAATATAAAGAATTGCAAACTATTCAAGGTAGTGATGTAGATTGGACAATTGTTAGATTACCATTTGTTATGGAAGGAAATGGTATTAGGAATATAAAAGAGAGTTTAGTTGATATGCCCGGAATCAAAATACAAAATGGCGATATTGCACTGTTTGTTATAAAACAAATTAATAGTGGGAGATATGTAGGGAGGTGTCCGTTCATTTCAAATTAAGCGGTAGAATTTAAAATTGAAGTATGATGTAACTAGTACATTTTATGTATTTGAATGCCAAGTTTAATAAGAGTAGGTGGGGGATAATTTTATATGATTCAATATAAAAGATGTAGTGAAGTAAATATTGATTTAGTATATGAAGCTTTTAAGGATGGGTTTTCTGATTATATTATTAAAATGGAAGTTTCAAAAGAAGATTTTATAAAAAGATTTTTTGGAGCTGAAGGGAATTCATTAGAACACTCGTTTCTTGCTGTAGACGATGACAAATCAGTTGGTGTAATACTTGGTGGAATAAAGGATTATGAAAACATAAAAACAATGCGCTGCGGAACATTAGCGATTCATCCAAATTACCGTGGTACTGGTGCGAGTCAAAAGTTATTTGAACTGCATAAAGAAGAGGCGATTCAAAATGAGTGTAAGCAACTTTTCCTTGAAGTCATTGTAGGTAATGACCGAGCGATTCATTTTTATACGAAATTAGGCTATGAAAAAGTGTACGATCTATCTTATTATAATTTAAAAGATATGACTAAAATAAAAAATAAAGATTGCAAGGGAATTGAAGTAAAACAATTAGAATTTGCACCTTTTAAAGTTGAAATTCAAAAATGGTTACACTTCCATATAAATTGGCAAAATGATATGGATTATATTGAAAAAACAAATAATACTTTTTATGGTGCATATGTCGAAAATGATTTAAAAGGTTCTATATGTATAAATGAACTAGGTAAAATTAGTTTTATTTTCGTGGACAAAGACTATAGAAATCGTAGTATTGGATCAAAATTATTACAAGTAGCAAGAGATGAGTTGAATTTAGCAAGTTTATCAATTGGATTTCCAAACAACAATTTATTAGAAGGCTTTTTAAAGAAAACTGGATTTGAAAAGAATTCTTTAGCACAATATGAAATGTATTTATTGTTATAAAAAGCGGAAGGAGTTATTCTTTCGCTTTTTCTTTTTGTACTATATTGATATTTTACTTTGTATAATATTCATTTTTTATGTAAAATAGATAGGATGGAGGGGATGAAATGAATAGTGGATTAAAGTTTAAGATTTTTGAATTGCATTGTTTCGTTCAAAAGACTTATTCTGATATTAAAATAGCATGTGATATTGCTATTTATCAAGAAAACACTTCTAAATATTTAATTTCATTAGGATTTTTAAATAAATCATATATGACTTATATAGAAGCAAAAAGATTTTATCGAGAAAATGAAGAACTTGTAAGTGTAGAATTTGATAATTTCTTTGATACATATGATAAATTAGAGCAGGAATTAAAAAAAGTTATTTCAACTGAAGATAAAAATCCTTCATTGCTACATAGTAGATTTGATCAGTTTCAGCAGAAAGTTGAAAATATAAATGACCTAATAAAAGTATTGCAAAATGCTCGTTAATGAATGATTTTTCTGTTTCATATAGAAATTATGCATTAAAAATAAATTAGGTATATTACATATTGAAGAGATGACTTTTGTTGATTACAGAGGTCATCTTTTTATGTTAGGAATAGATTATATAAATTTTAGCAGTTTCATATTTTAGGAAATTATACGAGGGGAAAAACATGAAGAATAAAAAAGAAATAGCTATAGTTGCATTAACAACAGGTTTAGCTTTAACAAGCGTAACACCATCTGGAGTAGGTTATGCAGAGGAAATGCAAGTTGATATTCAAGAGGATTCGTTCCGCACAGGAGAACTTACACAACCATCACAAAAAACGCCAGAGAATGTAGTAAAAGATGCACTTAAGGAAAAGACGGAGCATGCTTTGTCTCCAAAACAAGTTAGTGGAGACAAAGGGGTAGATTATAAGGTTCTTCAAAAACGTGGTTCATATGATGGGACTACACTTGTGCGTATGCAACAAATATATGAAGGAAAAGAAGTATATGGACACCAATTGACTGCTCATGTAGATAAAAAAGGTATTATTAAAAGTGTTTCAGGGAACAGCGCACAAAATTTAGCAAATGCAAATTTAAAGAATTCTATCAATTTATCAAAAGAAGAAGCAAAACAATATATTTATACAAAGTATGGAAATGATATTAAATTTATTTCTGAGCCAGAGGTTAAGGAAGTTATTTTTGTTGATGAAAATCATGGGCAGGCTACCAATGCATATCAAGTTACATTTACAGCTGCAGCACCAAACTATATATCTGGAACTTATTTAGTGGATGCTCATAGTGGTGATATGTTGAAAAATATGGTGCAAGAATCAGGTTTAAAAGTAAGTGAAGAGCATGTTGAATCTTTAAAGGAGAGTAAAACAAGCAATTCCATATCATTAACTGGAACAGGAAAAGATGACTTAGGTATAACTCGCTTATTGGGTATTTCTGAGCAAAGTAACGGAAAATATGCGCTTGCTGATTATACAAGAGGGCAAGGAATTGAGACCTATGATGTAAATTATAGAGATATTAATTTTGAAGAAAAATATTATCCTGGTATATTAGCAACTAGCACTTCAACAACGTTTAATGACCCGAAGGCGGTAAGTGCTCATTTCTTAGCAACAAAGGTATATGATTTTTATAAAGACAAATATAAGCGTAATAGTTTTGATAATAAGGGGAAAAAAGTAGTATCAGTTGTACATGCATGGCATTCAGGAGAAACAGATGACCCTAAAAATTGGGGGAATGCATTTAGTGCTAATATTAACAACGTTAGTATGCTTATATATGGTGATCCAATGGTTAGAGCGTTTGACATAGCGGGCCATGAATTTACACATGCGGTTACATCTAGCGAATCTAATCTTGAATTCTTTGGGGAATCGGGGGCAATTAATGAGGCATTATCTGATATTATGGGAACGGCTATTGAAAAATATATAAATAACGGGGAATTTAATTGGACAATAGGAGAACAAAGTGGATCAGTTCTCCGTAATATGAAAAATCCATCTTTAGTCAAATTTTTTGATGGAGTACCATATCCAGATGATTATAGTAAATTTAGTGATTTAAACGGAGAAGATAATGAGGGCGTTCATTTCAACTCAAGTATTATTAATAAAGTTGCTTATTTAATTGCGCAAGGTGGTACTCATAACGATGTAACTGTAAATGGCATTGGTGAAGATAAAATGTTTGATATTTTCTATTATGCAAATACTGATGAATTGAACATGACTTCTAATTTCTCTGAGTTAAGATTAGCGTGTCTTAAAGTTGCAACAAACAAATATGGAGCGAACTCTATTGAGGTTCAAGCAGTTCAAAAAGCATTTGATGCAGCGAAAATTAAAGGAACAGTGAAAAAAAACGAAAATGAGGTAAACCAAGTCCCAGAGTTAACAGTACCGCTTACAATTACACTACGTGTAGGTGATACGTTTGACCCGATGAGTAATGTGAAAGCTATTGATAAAGAAGATGGCGATTTAACAAATAGAGTAAAACATAAAGGTGATGTAGATACTTCAAAACCAGGTAAATACATTGTGGACTACTCGGTCGTTGATTCTCAAGGAGGGAAAGTAACGGCAACACAGACTATAATTGTAGAGGGAAATGGAGAAACATCAGATCTACACCCTACATTAACAGTACCTGATGCAGCGACAATTCATGTAGGAGATTCATTCGATCCAATGGAAAAAGTATTAGCTATTGATAAAGAAGACGGCGATCTTACTTCTAAAGTAAAAGTTGATGGTAAAGTAGATGCCTCTAAAGCAGGTACATATGTATTAACGTACAAAGTTACAGATTCAAAAGGCCATGAAGTAACTGCGAAACAAACTGTAACGGTCAAAGTTAAAGAAGAAGTTAAAAATGAAATGCCGATGATAAAAGTACCTGCTACAACTACAATTACTAAGGGAGAAAAATTTGACCCAATGGTAGGAGTATCAGCTACTGATAAAGAGGATGGTGATCTTACTTCTAAAGTCACGTATGAAGGAACTGTAGATACCTCTAGAACTGATACTTTTGAAATAGAATATAGTGTCAGAGATTCTGTAGGTAATGAAGTAAATACAATACAAAAAGTATTTGTAAAAGATAATGACACTGGAAAAGCTAATGGTCTTGCTAATAACAATAATATCCCGAACAACAGTAATTCTGATAAAAATGAATCTACATATAAAGAGCTTCCCCACACGGGGGCTAGTACAACTAACAGTGCAACAATGGGGATATGGATGGTTATTGCAGGTACAGTACTCACTTTAGTTCGTAAATTTAGAAAGGTACAAAAATAATAGTAGGGATTATTTCTCACACAATAATTATTAGATGGATTGTTTACTTAATAATATTTTAATAGTTAAGTGGTGTATTTGGTTTCTATAAAACTTTGCGCTGGGATGCTATTGTGTCTAAAGAACTACATTACATATAAAACACGTTACTATTCTCATTAAAATAAAAGAATAGTAACGTGTTTTTTTGATTTATAAATAGCCTAAACCCAAAAGGTCATGAATGCGGGACTTATTCTAAACTTCTATTGATAAGTTACTGAAAACACTTTGTTTTAATTGAAATTTCACTCTATATGACAACATGAGATTGTCGGTATTTACCAGGTGTTTCGTTGGTGAATTTTTTAAAAATTTTAGTGAAATAGCTTTGATCACTAAAATTAAGCGAAGCACATATGTCTGATAAGGGATAGGTTGTGAAAGTTAATAATTTCTTCGCTTCTTCAATTCGTTCACGTTGAATGTACTCAATTAATGATATACCGACTTCTTTTTTGAATAATATAGATAAATAATCTGAATTCACATTTGCAAATTTAGCAATTTGTTTAACAGATATTTGATTGTAAATATTTTTGAAAATGTAGTTTTTACAAATAGAAATAGTCTTTGAATGTTGCTGTACTTTTTGTACTTTTACACGGTCTGCAAAAGCACAGAAAACATTTCTTAATAAATCCCAAACGGATTCTATTTCTTTTAAATCTTCTGTCTTTTGAATGTATAAATCGTAAATCTTGTAAGCAATCCCGGAAGGAAGTCCTCCTTTTATAGCATATCTAGTAGCAAGTGTGATGGATGAAATACAAATGTTTTTATGACGTCTTAATTGATGAAATGAAGATAAAGATGAAAGAGTCTCTTGTTGGAACTCGTAATAATATTTGAGTACGGTTTCTTTATCCCCGTTTTCTATAGCTCCAAGTAGTTGTTGTTCTATATACAAGTTATGACAAATAGATTCGCCTTTTTGCATTGAAAAATATATATCTTCGTTTAAGATTCTGCTATGACTTATATGAAATGAGTCACTGTTATTTGAAAAGGTACTTACATCTGAATTTTTTTTATAGAGAATGTTATAGAATAATATTGCTATATTTACAAAGAAATTTTGATCTTTGATTGACAATGAAAAATAATGGTTAATTGTTTTTTTATAATTAGCAATAAAATTAAGGTCACTATCAGTTTTACTTGTAGAAAAATTTACATGTGTTAAGGGCCCAATAATAACAGTACCGTTCACCATGTAATCACTCTTTATGTGAATTAAAATAAAGTGCCCTAAATGATAGTGAGTTCTGAATATTGGGGAATTATACGAATCATTTTTCTGTAAAAGCACATGTAACTGCTCTATGTTTGGTGCATACCACGAATGTGAATCATTTTTTGATGTAAACTCTATAAGAATATTTTTGTTACAATCTAAAAAACAAACTGGAATTTCAAAATATTGGAAAAACATATTGCAAATATACTCTATCTCGACTAGACTGAGCTTTTTAGTCATATTCTTCCTCCTTACAGTTGTGCGTAATAGTTGAATGATTACATATTCCTTTTTTCAAAAGTAGAAACGGAAAAACTTTATCTATAAAAATTATAAACTTCTAAGAATAATACCATAATTTAACATGAATAGCACATATTATTTGAATATACAGGTAATAGTTTTAAAGAGTAACGTAAAATATGACTCGTCACACTTATTTGCTTGTTATTGCTTATATGTATCAAAAAATGATCAAGATTGAATTTTAAATAGGGATAGGAAAGGAGAGATTAATGGATTGACGCAAAGTATTTAATGAAATTTAGCGATGAAAGTTAATATGTAACGATTTTCGAAGTAGGGATATAAGTGTAATTTATGGGAGATAATTACATTTGTCATACGGAGAGACAACGTAATAATAGAAAAGAAGAAGAGTGAATAAGTGATTGTAAACAATGGATTGTTGGTCGGCTATGTTTTATGTTATTTGTTTAGATCTGATACTTGGCACACTATTGCTTTCAAGAAGGTAATAGTAATAAAGAGATTTTTAAAATGATAGAAGTAGTAAAGGGGGATAAGAGAAATGAAAAAAATATTTAGTGTGCTTTTAATGTTTTTCTTAACATTTTCTACATGGTCTAGTGTATTAGTAAAGGCAGCGTCACCATCCAAAGGTACTTTAACGATTCATAAATATGAACAAGAAAAAGATGGAGCACCAGGACTAGAAGGTGACGGCTCTGTAAATCAAGAGGTGCCAACAAATGCGAAACCGTTAAAAGGTGTAACGTTTGAAGTGAAGAGGGTTGCATCGTTTGAAAAAATTTCAAACGATGGGAAAATCGTAAAAGAAGATGTGAAACCTGTAATGGGAGCAACTCCAACTCAGGTAGTAACAGATGATAATGGACAAGCTGTATTAAAAGATCTTCCGCTAGGACGTTATGAAGTGAAGGAAGTGGCAGGACCTTCACATGTTGACCTAAATCCAAATACGTATACAGTGGATATTCCATTAACGAATAAAGAGGGTAAGGTGCTAAACTATGATGTTCATATGTATCCGAAAAATGAGATTAAACGTGGTGCAGTTGATTTAATAAAAACTGGTGCAAATGAAAAAGCGTTAGCAGATGCAGTATTCTCTTTATTTAAAAAAGATGGTACGGAAGTGAAAAAAGAGTTAGTAACAGATGGTAATGGGCATATTCGCGTGCAAGGATTAGAGTATGGGGAATACTATTTCCAAGAGACAAAAGCACCGAAAGGGTATGTAATAGATCCGACTAAACGCGAGTTTTTTATAAAGAACTCCGGAACTATTAACGAAGATGGAACAATTACTTCTGGTACAGTAGTTAAAGTAGAAGTGAAAAACTATGAAGAACCCACTATTGATAAAAAGATTAACGGAAATTTGGAAGCGCTGCCAATCAATCCGTTAACTAATTACAATTATGATATTAAAACAATAATTCCAGAAGACATTAAAGAATACAGAAAATATGTAGTAACAGATACTTTGGACAATCGTTTAGTGATTCAAGGAAAACCAATCGTTAAAATTGATGGAGCGGAAGTAAATGCAAGCATTGTTGAGGTAGCTGTAGAAGGTCAAAAAATTACAGCTACAGTAAAAGATTTCAAAAAATTAGATGGTAAAAAAGAATTCCATTTGCAAATTAAATCACAAGTAAAAGAAGGCGTACCATCTGGTTCGGAAATTTTAAATATAGCAAAAATTGATTTTATAAATAAAAATGATGTAATTGGAGAAAAGGAATCTAAACCTGTAGTTGTTGTTCCGACAACTGGAATAATTGAGTTAACAAAAATTGATGGTGCTAATAAAAAGAAATTAAAAGGTGCAGAGTTTGTACTTAAAGATAAAAATGGGAAAATAGTTGTTGTAGCAGGAAAAGAAGTCACTGGTGTATCAGATGAAAATGGTGTTATTAAATGGACTAACATTCCGTATGGAGACTATCAAATTTTTGAAACGAAAGCACCAACATATACAAAAGAGGATGGTACAACAGCTTCTTATCAATTATTAAAAGACCCCATTGATGTAAAAATTAGCGAAAATAATCAAACGGTTAAATTAACGATAGAAAATAATAAAAGTGGATGGATGCTTCCAGTTACGGGTGGTATAGGAACGACTCTTTTTACTGTAATAGGTCTTGTGTTAATGGTTACAGCAGCATTTGTTTTCTTTAGAAAAAAGTTTGCTAATAATTAAGGTTTTAGGAACATGTAACCATGTGATTTGAAAAGGGGAGAAGCAAAATGCTTCCCTCTTTTCGATATTTTAGTATATGCAGAGGTGGAAATATGAAACGAAATCTTGTTTTAGGAGGTATTTTTTTATTTGGATTAGGTATTTTTTTATATCCTACTATTAGTAATTGGTTGGCGACTCGTGCACATTATTCTGAGGTTAGCTCTTACGATAAGAAGATCAAAGCACTACAAAAGAAAGAAATCGAACGAAGAGAAAAAGAAGCAGCCGAATATAATAAACAAGTTCAAACTTCCGTGAAAACATTTGCAGATCCATTTTCTGAAGAAAAAAGTAATCATCAAGCGTATGCCGATGCCTTAAATTTAGGTGATGTAATGGGGTATATTGAAATATCGAAAATTAATATAAAACTACCAATCTATCAAGGGACCTCTGAGGAAGTATTAAGTCGCGGGGTAGGTCATTTAGATTATTCTTCGCTCCCGGTAGGTGGAGAAAATACGCACACTATTTTAACAGGGCATCGTGGTTTACCATCAGCAAAATTATTTACAGATTTAGATAAGTTGAATGAAGGAGACCGTTTTTATATTCACTCTTTAGACAAAGTTCTTGCTTATAAAGTAGATCAAATTAAAATAGTTTTACCACACGAAACGGACGATCTACAAATTGTAGAAAATAAAGATTATACAACATTAATTACGTGTACGCCATATGGAGTAAACACCAATAGATTGTTAGTTCGGGGTGAACGTGTAGAGTTCAATCAGGAAGAAAAACAAGGAATGGGTACAGGGGGATCTATGTTTAATAAGTGGACGGTAATAGTTCCAATCCTATTGTTATGTACGCTTCTGATCGTAATTTATAAGAGAAAAATAACTAGATAGAATGTATCTATCCCGCGCTAATCGGTAGTGTATCCAAAAATTTAGGGAAAAGCAAAAAAGGTATGTAGGGAAGGATCACTAATAAAAGTGCACTTTATTCGACTGTAGAAAAAATACGGTAAAGGTGGGAACAAAGGAATTGAGGCTACGATTAAAACTGGTAAGTATTCCATTTATGGTTTTGTTAATGTTATGTGTAAGTTTTGTCGTATATGTACCAAAAGAAGTATATGGATCCACGATAAACTTAGAAGGTCTAGGAGATATATCGCGTTATAACGCTGTTGTCTTTGGTAACCATAAAGCAGTAGGTGGCGATATTGAAGGGGCAATCGCAGTTCAAGGTGATATGGATGCATCAGGTTATACGATTGTAGGTGCTGCAGCAGGAACATCTAATATAGTAGGTGAAAAATGGAGTGATGAGGGATATCCATCCTTGTTATTGTCTGGAAAATTCAAAAAATCAAGAGAGGAATCTTTTATCATTCAAAACGGAACAGTCGTAATGACAAAAGAAAGTGATCCAGATCGTATTATACAATCTTCTTATGATCGTATCGTTTATAAAGAAAAACTAGAAATTAACGAGAAATTTAATGAATTTCGCACCATAGTCAACCAAGTCAGTAAAAATGCAGGTCAATATAAAGCGAATACCCCAATTCCAAATATGAGTTATGGTATTGGAAAAGATATAAACAATCCTAATATTTATGTTTCATCAAAATTGACCGGGAAAATCAATTTAGATATAAGAGATGTATTTTTACCCAATGCTAAGGGTAAAGATTTTATTGTTATGTATTCGGATGCAATAGAAGTTACATTTAAAAATGGATCCATTCTATATGACACGAACAATATTGGAAGGGCTACGGATATAGTTCCTACATCTCAACCCTATTCTCCTAATTCACCGTTTACTGAGCTATACGGGAAAGTGATTTGGGTTTTTCCTAATGCGAAAAAAATCACAACAGAGGGATATGGTGTTGTTGGGAGTGTGTTTGCTCCAAATGCTGTATTAGAAACAAAAGGCGGCTCAATTAATGGACAAGCATTTGTCAGTACGGTACTACAAACTGGTGGATTTGAATTTCACAATTTCAAATTTAACTGGCAACAATGGAACAAGCCTAGTACAGGAAAAGTAAAAATAAAAAAAGTTGATAGTAATAATGATAATGAAAAATTGCTCGGAGCAAAGTTTCATATTACAGATTCAAATAAAAAAGTAGTTGGGGAGTTAGTAACAGATGAAAAAGGAGAAACGATATCAAAAGAATTACCAATAGGTAACTATACCCTATTGGAAGTAGAAGCGCCAAAAGGTTATGACTTATTAAAAGATAAAATAGCTGTAAAAATAGAAAAAGATGTAGTAGTAGAAATTAAAATAGCA
>NZ_VHIV01000010.1 GCF_006494425.1 Bacillus dicomae
GTAGCCGTCAACTTTCACTTCACTTACTGTATATTGGATTTCGTTTCCTTGTCCATCGTACTTCGGTAGATCTTTGAAGCTAAAGTTCCAGTTGCCTTTTTCATCAGCTTTCACTGTCGTGTCTTGTATCACTTTATCACCTTGAAGCAATTGTACTGTGATGCTTCCTGGTCGTGTGTTGAACTTGTTGTTGTAGTCTTCCCAGACTTTCTTACCACTTACTTCTGTTTTGTCCGTATTTTTGTACGTGTTTGTGATTGTTGTTCCTTCTACTTTTGTCTCGTAGCCGTCAACTTTCACTTCACTTACTGTATATTGGATTTCGTTTCCTTGTCCATCGTACTTCGGTAGATCTTTGAAGCTGAAGTTCCAGTTGCCTTCTTTATCTGCTTCCACCTTTGTATCTTGTATTACTTTATCACCTTGAAGCAATTGTACTGTGATGCTTCCTGGACGTGTGTTGAATTTATTATTGTAGTCTTCCCATTTCTTTGTTCCCGAAACTTTTGTCGTTTGTACTACTTTTGTATTTGTAATGTCATAACCTTCTACTTTGGATTCATATCCTAGTACCGGTTGTTCTTTCACTTTATACTCGTATGCTGCTCCATTTTTATCGAACACTGCTAACTCTTTGAATTCATACTTCCAATCTTTTTCTGCTGTTACTTCTTTCGTGTCTACCACTTTATCATTTTGTAATAGGTCTACTTTAATTGTCGTTGGACGATCTGTTGCGTTGTTATCGTTCCATTTCTTAGTTCCTGAAACTGATGTAGTACTATTACCTTCAGCACCGCCGCCAGATATTATATTTTCAACTGTGCGACTATCCGAATCGGAAATTTGTTCTCCGTCTTTAACTTGGTATTTAATAGTATACTTATTCTCAAGATCTTTTTGTTTCTTCCCGCTTTCAGTTATGTTAGCTTTATAGCCAATTGTAACTGTATTACCACTTGCTTTAGCCTTATCAATCTCAACGTCAAAAGAGGTTTCGTCACTATTAAACTGAATCTTTCCATAACCTTCAGCTACAAATTTTTCTAATGATAAAGTTTTACGGTCTTCAGGATTACCATTATCATAATCAAAATAGAAACTATCTTTATTAAGCGTTTGTCCTCCCTGCAAGGTATCAGTCAAATCAATGTTACTACTTAAGACTTCTTTGTTATAGTTTACAATTAAATACCAGTTTACTTCATTAGTATTTTCTGCTCGAATATCACCCGCCTTATAGGAAAAGGGGCCCTTTCCAGGATCTGTACCACCACCACCGCTCGGACCAGTAACCGTGACAGATTGCTTATCTAAAATTGTACCTAAATTTGTTTCAACCTTTTGCTCTTTATCTTTTTCCATATAAGTGGATTGAACTGTAAAATAAAAATGTCCTTTAATATTAGTCTCTGTTTCTACCTTTTCATTAAATGTACATACCACAGTACCTGCATTTATTTCACAAGTACCATAAGCAATTTTATTAGGGTTTAACAACTGAATCGTGTCTCTAAATCCTTGCAATTCTGGAGGTAACGTTAACGTTAGTGTGTCCCCAGGCTTTATCCTATTTCCAGGTTTTTCACTAAACTCCACTTTTATTCCCATTCGTTCGTAGTAACCTAATTTTTCTTTATCGAACGTAAAGCTATCTACAATCCCTGTGTTATTTAATTCTTGTGCATTTGCTACTATAGGTAAAAGACTCTGACCTATAGTAAACATGAAAATCATCATAATCGAAAAAATAGAAGTTATTCTCTTTAAATACATACTTTATGTTAGCCTCCTCATAATTTAAAATCTAAATAGTTTCTAGTACAAACATGTTATGACAAAAATTCTGTTATCCAACTATTTCACTTGCGTATTTTTAATAGCTACTATGATTTCTTCCCTCCTTCACTACTACTTAACAACTTGAAACTTGATTTTTTATAAGTCTCTCTAACATTTTCAACATGCCTACAATTATGTAATTTTGACCTACATTTTTAATAGGAACATAGATAAACTTTGATAACGAAGTTTAAATAATAAATACATATAGGCGACAGATAATGGAATACATGACAACCATTCTTCTTTTTGTGCCTTAGGGATTATAAAATGATTATTCTGTGTGTAACAGACTTTAGTGCGGGCAAACATAGACTAACTACTTCACAGTAAATAGGCATCCCATCAACTCTTATACTTATCGTCCTGAAAAAATAACGAGAATTAAGGATTATAGTCGAAATAAGTATTCCAACAAAAAAGCTTGTAAATGTGGAGCGAGTTAAAATATTACGGACGAAGTATTGTTTGTCTATGAAGATAAAAGAAATATTCTCCAAATCTGAATAAAGCGGAACAAGTTTGGGGTAAATAAAAATGATTGTGATTTTCAACTGATTTCATGTGAATTTTGCAGAAATACGAGAATCAGTCTTTTCATTTTTGGAGTATATAAATAGGTGTCGTGAAAAAGGATGTCTCTTGATGTATCTGTTTCTAAAACTATGTCAAAAAATTAAAATAAACCTACATATCATCTATCCACTAAAAATTTTAAATTTATTTACGGATAATAGAATATTTATATATACTTATATGAATTTATGTATTAATATATATATAAATGATGTTAACTCAAAAATAAGAGGTGTATATCTCCTCATTATTTTTATTGAATCTAAAAAATCAAGTTGATTAGCACCAAATCCTTGGCTCCTTAACTAAATAAGAAGTTTTGAGGATTACCTACTCAGTTGTTAGATAGATTATAATTTTAAGTACACTTACCTCGATTGTAATAAAATAATCTAAAGCAATTACAATATTCCCTAGTAGCATTTCGTCAATAAATAATACAGATATACCTTTTTTGCAATTCCCCCAAAAAACAACAAATTTTTTCCATAGTCTATTATTCTAGAATTGTTACCAAAAATCAATAGTTAATTGTTGTTCCCATCTTTACTTCATTATTATAAGCATCTTTAGGCTAACCGATTATCCTATTTTTCATATCGTATGCTAGCTAAGGTTGACCGCCCTCATAGAATTCTCCTTAATTTACAAAACATTATATATTTATGTTTTTCAGAAAAGTCCACCTTTCTTTTAAAAGTAATAACATCTATATCCTCATTAAAAATATACAAATAATTCAGGTTGCACTTTTCTATTTCTCAATACAAATTAATTAAAAGAAAAAAACAATTAGTTATAGCAAAAATCACCTACTTTAAAGTGGTGATTTTTTATTGAGAAAATACATATATGCATAAAAGCATATTTTCTCCTACTCATTATCGTATACAATATTCACTGTAACGAAAATGATTACAACTAATAAGGAGGCTTTTCTACTATGAAAAAAATGATTTTAGCCGGTGCGTTAACTTTAGCAGGAATTACTAGTGCTACTGCGTTTATTGCTGAAACAAAGGCTGCTGCCGCTACCCAAGAACAAAGCTTTACAAAATTTTATTCTTTGCAAACTGGAAGTAGTTCTGAACAAGAACCTATTCTCCTTCAAAAGGGACAAGAGCTAACAATTCAACCTAACAGCAAAACTCCTAGTTACAGTGTTTATGACTCAAATCATAACCTTATTGGACATTATTCTGATGGTTACAGCCGAATTTTCACCGCAAAAACAGGTGGAAATATGTATGTTCAATTTCATGCACCTTACGTTTACTATAGTCCTGTTAATTTTTCTGTTACTTATACTATTCAATAGAAAAGAGGTCCTTTATAGGGCCCCTTTTATTTCTCTTGCCAATTCACTTTTACGAATCCATCTTTCACTTTTAATCCACTTATATTCAATACATACTCTTCATTTGCTTTTAAAGTAACTGTAAAACTACCTTTTTTCGATTCACAGATTTCCTTTAACTCTTTTATACCTTCTCCTCGTCTTTCATACACGCTAAAGCATAAGTTTCCTCGTTTTGCATCTGTCTCATAAGAAAATGTCACTTCTGTATCCTTCTCATACTGAAGTTCAATATCTTTACCGGCAATATCCCATGATGAGAATTTCGCCTCGTAACTTGTCTCCCCTTGCTTCTCATTTTCTAAATATATATCTCCTGCTTTCCACGCGTCATCTAACGTTTGTGCAAAAGCAAAACCACTAAGTAATACAAACATTGTACTTGCCAATATCGCAACTAATGTTACTCTCTGCTTTTTAACAAAGTTCATCTTATATTCTCCTTCAACTTTCTTTTTATTTCTTTTTACCATATATAACAAAAAACCGATAAAAAATGGAAATATAACCACTAAGACACTCCATCCTTTACTCATTTGATGTGCTTTAGCATCTGTATATACCCATGATGCAACACATATTAAAAGTGCTATAAAAGCTAAAAACATCGTCACTCCAGCTACTTCAAATAGTACAAACGGATTAGCGAACTCTTTCATGTAATTTATACTCCTTCTTTAAAAATGACTGTATTACAACATATATCGGAATGTATACATGCATCATAATCACAATGGCTATCAACATAGAGATTTTATGATCCAAATGAATGACAAATTGTTCTATAACAACTGTTAACAAAACAATCCAAATGGCATGAATACAAATCATCCATCTCTTCTCTAATTTCTGAGCCTTTCGTACGCCCTGCTTCGTATTATTTATTAGCTCCTCGCTTGGAATTACCTTTCCTGCTAAGCTGCTCTTTATCATCTGATCAAATTTATCTTCCTTCATGAACGAACCCCTCCAAATGTTCTCGCATTTGCTTCTTCGCGTAATTAAGACGATATTTCACCGTACCAATCGGTATATTTAATATTTCGCTCATTTCTTTGTAAGAATATTGTTCATAATAGTAGAGTACGAGCACAGTTTTATATTTTTCATTCAATAACTGTATAACTTCCCGTATCATTTCCGCTTCCACTTTTTGAATAAATTCTTCTGATATATTCACTTCATCTGCGAAATCTATTTCTCCACCATCTTCTTTATGAAACAAATCCAATACGCGATCTTTCCACCTTTTCTTTTTACGATAAAAATCATAAAATGTACGAACACAAATTGTAGTAATCCACTTTTTATAATTATCGACGTAAGCAAGTTGATTCCGTGATGAAAAAACCTTTATCCACGTCTCTTGAAAAATATCTTCCGCATCTTCTTTTGTTTTGGCCAATTTATAACATAAGGAATATATTTGCTGCTTATATATATCAATTAATTCTTCTACCTTTTCTTCCATCAGAAACCTCCTGTCATTTATATAAGACGATGCAAACTCTCCTTTTGTTTGAAAAAAGTTTTATTTTTTATCATTTCCATATAAAAAGGCAATCACAACATTGTGTGATTGCCTTTTACTTAAAAACGAAAGTCCGCTTCCGCTTTTCTTTATTGTCCAGCTCCAGCGGCTAGAATACTCGGTGGCTTCGCGCCTTCCTCCGAGGCAAAGTACGCCTCTCTATCAGGAGCTCCATCCCCCTCCTATTCTAAACGAGCCGCTTCCGCTTTTCTTAATTACATTTTTTCTGGTGCAGATACTCCTACGATTGCTAATGCGTTTTGAAGTGTAGTGCGTACTGCTTTCATTAACTCGTAACGAGCTTTACTTAATTCTAAGTTATCTTGGTTTAATACTTTTTCTGCATTGTAGAAGCTGTGTAGTGCTGCAGCTAATTCAAATGCATAGTTTGTAATGCGGTGTGGCAGACGTTTTTGCGCTGCATCCGCAACTACAGCTGGGAATTCACCAAGTTTTTTCAGTAATTCTACTTCTTTCTCAGAAGTAACAAGTTTGTAGTTCACGTCTCCGCCTGTAGCTAATCCTAATTCTTCACCTTGGCGAAGGATACTGCACACGCGAGCGTGTGCGTATTGTGCATAGTATACTGGGTTTTCATTAGATTTTGATACAGCTAAGTCCATATCGAAATCTAAATGAGAATCGCCGCTACGCATTGCGAAGAAGTAACGCATTGCGTCCACGCCTACTTCTTCCATAAGCTCACGAAGTGTAACTGCTTTACCTGTACGCTTACTCATCTTCATTTTTTCACCGTTTTGGTATAGTTGTACCATTTGGATGATTTCTACTTCAAGCGTATCTTTATCGTAACCTAGCGCTTGAATAGCAGCTTTCATACGGGGAATGTAACCGTGGTGGTCAGCACCCCAAATGTTAATTAACTTATCGAAACCACGCTCTAATTTATCACGGTGGTAAGCGATATCTGGCGTTAAGTATGTGTAAGAACCGTCATTTTTAATTAATACACGGTTTTTATCGTCACCGTAAGTCATTGAACGGAACCAAGTTGCGCCGTCTTCTTCAAAAATTTCTTCACGCTCTTTTAATACAGCAAGAGCTTGATCGATTTTTCCGTTTTTGTATAATGATGTTTCTGAGAACCATACATCAAACTTAACACGGAAGCTTTCTAAGTCCTTTTGAAGTTTTGCTAACTCATATTTTAAACCGTACTCACGGTAGAATTCATAGCTTTCTTTTTCATCAGCTTTCGCATAACGATCGCCAAATTCTTCTGCTAAACGTTTACCGATTCCAATGATGTCCGCACCGTGGTATCCGTCTTCTGGCATTTCTTTCTCTAGACCTAAAGCTTGCATGTAACGAGCTTCAACAGAAAGGGCTAAGTTATGAATTTGGTTACCAGCATCATTAATGTAGTACTCACGAGATACATCGTATCCTGCTTTTGCTAATAGGTTACATAGCGTATCACCTACTGCTGCACCACGTGCATGTCCTAAGTGAAGGTCACCTGTTGGATTCGCAGATACGAACTCAACTTGTACTTTTTCACCTTTACCAGTTTTCGTTTCACCATAAGCTTCGCCAGCGTTAACGATTGTTGGGATTAAGTCTGTTAAGTAGCTATTATCCATGTAGAAGTTAATGAAACCAGGACCTGCAATTTCAATTTTTTCAATAGAAGCTTTTGCTTTATCGAATTTTGCAACTAATTCTTCTGCAATCATACGAGGTGCTTTTTTCGCAACGCGTGCAAGTTGCATTGCCATATTTGTAGAGAAGTCACCATTTGTTTTATCTTTTGGAGATTCTAATACAACGTTTGGAATCTGTTCTTCTGTCGCTAATTCTGCCTTTAATACAGCAGCTTGAATTTCTTCTTTAATTAATCCTTTTACTTGTTCTAAAGAATTCATTATTTTGCCTCCTTCAAATTAAGTGTAATTGTATATCTGCCAGCTTCTTGTTCACTTAGAAGCAATGCGTACGTTAAGAAGAGTTGTCCTTTTTTCTTTTCATCCGACCATTTAAAAAGAACGTTATCAGTTTTCGTTTGCAATGCAAACGTACCAAGTTCACTCGTATACGTACCAGTTGTCCATTCACCTTTCACATGCGTCTGACGCATAGAAACAGCACCTGAACGCATAATGAGAACTTGTTCATCTTGAATTTTAATAATTGTTTTCACTTCGCCTTGTTCGTTCGGCTCTTGGAATGTTACATATGTACCTTGACCTTTTACATAGTATTGACCATTTGCTTCAAAAGCAACGGTTTCCTTCCTCGCCCCTTCACGGATTTCTGTTACGAAATGAACGTGTACCGGCAAGCCTGCAAGTTGTTTCTCCACGTCTTGCACACCTTTCAAATGTTATAGATATTAAATACTACTTATAATAAATCACTTTTCCTATCATATCAAAAAAAGACGCTGTCTGTCTGCTGAAAAATCAGGAAAACTCCATTTCAAAAAATAATTCACTTTCACTTTATTTCATATGATAAAATGTTTTTTAAATCTAAATATTCTTTCATTTAAAGAGGTGAATTTAATGCTACCAACAAAATTGAAAAAAGGTGATGAAATTAGAGTTATTTCACCATCTTGTAGTTTAAGTATTGTCTCAAATACGAATCAAGAGCTTGCTATAAAAAGATTAACTGACATGGGCTTTCAAGTTACATTCTCAACATACGCTAATGAGATAGATCGATTTGCTTCTTCTTCTATTTCTTCACGCGTTCAAGACCTTCACGAAGCATTTAGTGACCCAAATGTAAAAGCCATTTTAACAACACTTGGCGGTTACAACTCTAATGGCTTATTAAAACATCTCGATTACGATTTAATTCGCGAAAACCCGAAATTTTTCTGTGGCTATTCCGATATCACTGCATTAAATAATGCAATTTACACAAAAACTGGACTTGTTACATATTCAGGGCCTCATTTCTCTTCTTTTGGAATGGAGAAAGGACTCGAGTATACGACCGATTACTTTTTAAAATGCTTAACTTCTCATAGACCTATTGAAGTCCTGCCATCTGAAACATGGAGCGACGATTCTTGGTATATAGATCAGGAAAATCGAGAATTCATTAAAAATGAAGGGTATGTTTCAATTCACGAAGGTGAAGCAACTGGAGAGATTATCGGTGGCAATATGAGCACATTGAACTTACTGCAAGGTACACCATATATGCCAAACTTAAAGGACAAAATTTTATTTCTTGAAGAGGATAGTTTAACTGGAAAAGCTACTCTTAAAACTTTTGATCGCTATTTACATTCTCTTATGCAGCAACAAGATTTTGAATACATAAAGGGTATCGTTATAGGAAAGATGCAAAAAGGCGCAGAATGTACGATAGAGGACATTCAAGAAATGCTTGCTTTAAAACCTGAACTTGCACATATCCCTATCATTGCAAATGCAAGTTTCGGGCATACAACCCCGATTTTCACTTTCCCAATTGGCGGACGTGCAAAAATCATTTCCAACAAAGAAAATACATCTATTACTATTTTAACGCACTAAAAAAGGAGCGAATGATTCGCTCCTTTTATCACTTTTCTATTTTTTCCAACGCTTTTTGTGGAATTGATTCTTTCGGGATTTCAGCCCATCCTTTTCCTTGCATACCTTTTGCATAAATTTTTATAAACGCCCCCGTATGCAATTCACGGTTCATCATTCTTTTAACAACTTGTAACTTTCCGTCTTGTGTATACCCTTTAAACGTATACAAGTATTCTCCGTCTTTTTTCTCACCTTTATCTATAACCGCATAATAATCTTGTATTTCTTTATTTGAAAAGAAGTTGTCTACAAAAGCATGTACACCTTCTGTTTTTGTGTTCAAATAATACGCTGTTCCACCTAGAATGATGGCAAATACAACTAAAACTTTAATTACCAATTTCATACATGCGCCTCCTGTTTGCACTTCTTTTTCCCTAGTCATATATCTATACTTGTATTATACGAAAAATGACATACTATACTCTATCTAAACATCTTACACTTTCCTTACATTATTGTAAGGCTTCTTCACCTTATGGCAATTTCCCAATAAAAAATTTTTCCGTTTCATGAACTTTTATATTATTATTGAATGATACAAATTTTTATTACAAAAATCAAAGGAGACAGTTTTCAAATGGCTATCTTGCAAGGTTTAGCACTATTACTTGTTGTACTTTGTCTATTTACACTTTTTAGTTACCGTGCTCCTTACGGCATGAAAGCAATGGGTGCTTTAGCTAATGCAGCAATCGCTAGTTTTCTTATTGAAGCATTTCACCGTTATATTGGTGGAGAAATGTTTCATAATGAATTTTTACAATCAGTAGGAGAAGCTTCTGGTAGTATGAGCGGCGTCGCAGCGGCGATTTTAGTAGCACTAGCAATCGGTGTTTCACCCGTATATGCTGTTTTAATCGGTATCGCTACTAGTGGATTCGGTATTTTACCAGGATTTTTCGCTGGATACGTTTGCGCTTTCGTCGTGAAATTTCTTGAAAAGAAATTACCAGCTGGTGTAGAGTTTTTAGCAATTTTATTTATTGCTGCACCAATTTCACGCGGAATGGCCATGCTTATGGATCCGCTCGTAAACGCAACACTCGGTAAAATCGGTTCTATGATTTCAGTTGCAACTACTGAAAGTCCTATCATTATGGGTATTATGCTTGGTGGATTAATAACAGTTATCTCTACCTCTCCATTAAGTTCTATGGCACTAACTGCAATGCTTGGATTAACAGGTTTACCAATGGCGATTGGTAGTCTTGCCGTAGCAGCCTCTGCCCCAATGAACTTTATTTTCTTTAAGCGATTAAAAATTTGCTCAAAGAAAGACACAATCGCTGTAGCAATCGAGCCTTTAACACAAGCCGATGTTGTTTCAGCAAATCCAATTCCAATTTATGCGACAAACTTCGTTGGCGGTGCACTTGCTGGCATTATTACATCTCTGTTCCAGCTCGTTAATAATGCACCAGGAACAGCATCACCAATCCCAGGACTTCTTGTCTTATTCGGGTTTAATGACGTTGTAAAAGTAACGATTGCTGCTGTATTATGTGGAATCGTTACCACGATTATTGGATACATTGGATCAATCGTATTCCGTAAATACCCAATTCGTTCTGCTGATGAAATTCGCGGCATTACTTCAGAAGAGAAGGTTGCATAAGAAAAAGAGCTATTCTCATCGTTTGAGAATAGCTCTTTTTTGTGTTGCGTGATGGTAAATGAAATTATATCGACGATTTTTTAAATATATCAGCGCAACTCGAATTGTATCGGCGATTTTTTAAATATATCGACTTACCGACACATAACGACATAATAAGAGCCCTCTAATCATATAGAGGGCTCTTATTTTATCCAAGCTACAACGCCTCCTAGACCCTTGCGTCTAAACAGTCGGCTTCACTTCTACTTTATCCAGCTACGGCAGCTAGAATCTCCGGCCATTTCACACTCTCGATCGAGCGTTCCAATGACCTGCAATTCTGAACGAGCCGCTTCCGCTTTTATTTCACCCAACCGAGCAGCATTTCCCGCACGAATTTGCTTGCTGCGACTGGCGTTTGATCACTATGGTCGTAGACAGGAGCTACTTCTACTAAGTCTGCTCCAACTACATTTATATTTGAATTTGCAATTGCCACGATGGAATCTAATAATTCTTTAGATGTGATACCTCCAGCTTCTAACGTTCCTGTCCCAGGAGCATGAGCTGGGTCTAATACGTCAATGTCAATTGTGACATAGACTGGGCGTCCTGCAAGTTTCGGTAATACTTCTTTTAACGGTTCTAATACGTCAAATTTATATAAGTTCATACCTACTTCTTTTGCCCATTCGAATTCTTCCTTCATTCCAGAACGAATACCGAAAGAATATACGTTTTCCGGACCAATTAAATCGCACACTTTACGAATAGGTGTAGAGTGAGATAAAGGCTCCCCTTCATACGATTCACGTAAATCAGTATGAGCATCCATATGGATGATCGCTAAATCCGGATATTTTTTTGCCATTGCCTTAAAAATTGGCCAAGACACTAAGTGCTCACCGCCGAGACCTAGTGGAAACTTATCGGCATCTAAAAGTTTTGATACATACTCTTCAATCATATCTATGCTGCGTTGTGCGTTTCCGAATGGTAATGGGATATCACCCGCATCAAAATATTTTACCTCTTCTAGTTCACGATCTAAATATGGGCTATATTCTTCAAGACCGATTGATACTTCACGAATACGTGCAGGGCCAAAGCGAGATCCTGGACGGTAACTTACTGTCCAATCCATAGGCATCCCGTAAATAACTACCTTTGACTCTTCAAAACTTGGATGACTTTTAATAAATACTTTACCTGAATAAGCTTCATCAAAACGCATATTCTTTTCCTCCTTATGTGGAACTTAAGGTATCCCAACCTTTCATATTTCTCAAATTTGGAGCGAGCTGCTCCTCTTTCTCGATTTACCAGGGTCTTCTTTTTTTAAAACAAGAAGACAATTTTCTTTACAGAAGTGTAAATAGCTAGCATGTTCAAGTCTTCTGGACAAACACCTTAAATGAGCTACTTACACTTTATTTGTTCAATACGATTCTCTTACTTAATTAGATCGCCAACAAATTTCGGTAATGCGAATGCTGCATTGTGTAATTCTTTTGTGTAGTATTTCGTTTCAATTTCGTGGAAACGCTCTTCACTTACTTCTAATGGATCATGTTTTTTAGATCCGATTGTGAACGTCCAAAGACCGCTTGGGTAAGTTGGAATGTTCGCTGTGTATAAACGAGTAATTGGGAAAATCTCTTTTACATCTTTAAACACTGTTGTAATTAGTTCTGGTGTAAACCAAGGGTTGTCCGTTTGTGCAACGAAAATACCGTCTTCTTTTAACGCTTTTGAAATTCCAGCGTAGAAGCCTTTTGTAAATAGGTTTACTGCTGGGCCTACTGGCTCAGTAGAATCTACCATAATTACGTCATATTCATTTTCGCTTTCAGCAATGTGTAGGAAACCGTCTCCCACTTTTACTTCTACACGCTCATTATCTAATGCGCCTGCAATTGATGGTAAGTATTGTTTAGAGTACTCAATTACTTTTCCATCGATTTCAACAAGAGTTGCTTTCTTTACGCTTGGGTGTTTTAACACTTCACGAATAACACCGCCATCGCCACCACCTACAACTAGTACATTTTCAGGGTTTGGATGTGTAAATAAAGGTACGTGCGCTACCATTTCATGATAAACGAACTCATCTTTTTCTGTTGTCATAACCATGCCGTCTAAAATAAGCATGTTTCCGAACTCTTCCGTTTCAACCATATCAAGTTTTTGGAATTCTGTTTGCTCCGTATGTAATGTGCGGTTAATACGCGCCGTAATCCCAAAATGTTTTGTTTGTTTTTCAGTGAACCATAGTTCCATCGTACAATCACGCCTTTCAATGCAAATTTATAATAAGGACATCATTAATGTCCCCTAACAAAAATAAAACAAAACATCCAAAAAGTATAGTTAAAAGTACAAAAATACCGAAAATATATTTTAGTCAGAGGGTTCTAACATATACATGAAAAGAAAACCCTTTCTTAAGAAAGGGCTTTTGTCTCTATTTCTACTGGTTTACGAATTGGAATTAGAATCATAATACAACCAACTAATACCACAATTCCCCCAACTAAAAATGGACTTTGTGGTGAAACTGTGTGCCCGATAACTCCTGATAAAATCGGAGCAATTGCGCCACCTAGCCAACGAACGAAGTTATAAACACCTGATGTCACAGATCTTTCATAGGGTGAAATATCCATTACATAGCTTGTAAATAATGCATTATTTAATCCTGATGCTAATCCAGATAGGATGATTAATACGATTTGTAACCACATAATTTTCACGAAGAATAATGCAATCAAGAAAATCGCAAATACGAGTAAACTGCCTTTCAATAATGCTTTCGGCTCATATTTTCCTTCTAGCTTATGTGCTAAAATTGCAGAACCGTAAGCTAACGCGAGTCCCCATCCACAAAATACAAATCCTAATTGAATAGCAGATAAATGCATAATAAGTGGTGAATATGCTAACACAACGAAAAATCCGTAGTAGTATAACATTCCTGAAATCGCGCCTTGCATAAATGGTTTATACTTCACCAGGTTAAGTAATTCTCCTACGCCTGCCGCTTTACGTTCCACTTTGTGCTCTGGTTCTTTCACAAAAAAGAAAACTAAAATAAATGCTAAGAAAATTAAAATACTCGTTGCGAAAAATGGGTAACGCCAAGAATGTCCACCTAATATACCGCCTAATAACGGTCCGCCCGCCATTCCTAAACCGATGGCTGCTTCATATAATCCTACTGCTTCATGAACTTCTTTACTTAATGCAATCAATAATGTCATCGCCGTTGCGAAGAACATTGCATTTCCTAATCCCCATCCAGCGCGGAAAAGAGATAATTGAGCAATCGTTTGCGATACACCACATATAAACGCAAATACAGTTACGATCGCAAGGCCAATTGTCATCATTCGTTTATCGCCAAATCTTGATGCAAATATACCAGCTGGTAACATCATAATTGCCATCGTTAAAATATACGCTGTAAATAACATCTCGACTTGCCAATGCGTTGCCCCAATCTTTTCAGCAATAATCGGCAAAATTGGATCGACTACCCCTATACCTGAAAAGGCAAGGAAAGTAGCCACCACTGTAATCAATCTCCCTAGTTTTCGTTTGCTCTCCATTTTGATTACTCTCCTTTTGTATTCTCTAAAAATGTCACTGCACGATGTAAACTATCCTCAAGTTCCGCCTTCACACGCTGCATTTGCTCCATTTTCTCATCTAGCGTTTGCACTTGTTTCTCAAGCATCTCTCTAATTTCTTGAATTACTTCACGATCACGAGGGTTCTCACTATTTCTTCTTTTCTCCATTCTTTCTTTTAACGATAAGAAATATTGCATTTCTTGAAGCGTAATTCCTAACACTTCTTTCGCTTCTACAATCCTTTTAATTCTTGCAATATCCTCATCTGTATACAGGCGAATGTTCCCCTCACTACGTTCCGGGGGATGAATTAAACCAATTTCCTCATAATAACGAAGTGTACGTTTTGTTAAACCAACTTGTTTTGTGACTTCATCAATTTTATACATGTTTATTCCTCCCTTCACTCAATTATTACATTTTACGTTAACGTTAACTTTTATGCAACTGTTAGACTTTTGTAAATGTTTATCCTATTCAATTGTATTTTTCCAAAAGCAGTTTCATAATGAAAGAAAAGAAACGATAAGGAGATTTCCGTATGAATAAACCACTTATTTTTGCTCACCGCGGAGTAAAAGGAACACATCCCGAAAATACGATGATTGCCTTCCAAGAAGCTGAACGCATTGGCGCTCATGGAATTGAGCTTGATGTTCATCTATCAAAAGATGGTGAACTTGTCGTAATTCACGATGAAACAGTTGATCGTACAACAAACGGCATAGGACTTGTTTCCGAAAAAACGGTAGAGGAGTTACAAGCTTTAGATGCTGGTAGCTATAAAGGCCCTTCTTTCCATGAAGCAAAAATCCCAACGTTACGAGAAGTATTTATTTGGCTATCTACAACAAAATTACAGCTCAACATCGAATTGAAAACAGATGTTATCCACTATCCAAATATTGAAGAAAAAGTTGTGGCTCTCGTTCGGGAATATCATTTATCTAATCAAATTGTATTCTCCTCGTTTAACCACGACTCTGTTTCATTATTAGCAGAGATTGCTCCTGAAATCCCAAGAGCAATTTTATATGATACACCACTTGCTGACCCTATCGCTGAAGCAAAAACTAGAGAAGCAACTGGTTTACATCCAAACTTTCAACTACTAACAAAGGAATTTGTTCAACTAGCGCAAAAACAAGGGTACGTTTTCCGCCCTTATACAATTAACGAATACAAAGATTTACAAACTATGATTGATTATGGTGTAGACGTCATTATTACCGATTGGCCAACACGTGCCTTTGAGCTCCTTTCTTAATTGAAGGAGCTTTTTGTTTTCGAAATTTCATTGTTTAAAATAACCGAAAACCCTCAATACTAATACAATAATGTTTGTATGAATGAGGGGCTGAAAAAGATGGATCAAACTATGAATCCGAAACTTAAAAAATATAAACGTCTTTTCTTCACCGTAATGTTTTCTTCTGTTCTTTTTTTCGTTTTTTCCTTTTTTGTTATTATTATAGTTGCAAAAATTATGGGACCTCCCCCTGTTGCTGTCCCGCAAACAAGTGTCTTTTACGCTAATGATGACACTGTTATAGGACAAAGTAATGAAATGCAAAAACGCTACAATGTATCTCTCAATGAAATTTCTCCTTATGTAAAAGAGGCGACACTATCTATCGAAGATCAACGATTCTACAAACATCACGGCTTTGATATGAAGCGTATCGCTGGTGCCATTGTTGCCGATTTAAAAGCGATGGCAAAAGTCCAAGGTGCTAGTACGATTACACAACAATATGCACGTAATCTGTATTTAGATCATGATAAAACGTGGAAACGTAAACTATTAGAAGCAATGTACACAATCCGCCTTGAAGTAAACTATAATAAAAATCATATTTTAGAAGGATATTTAAATACAATTTATTACGGGCATGGTGCTTACGGAATCGAAGCTGCGTCTCGTCTATATTTCGATAAAACAGCAAAAGAATTAACATTAGCGGAAGCTAGTATGCTCGCAGGTATCCCGAAAGGACCTAGTGTATACTCTCCCTTTTTAAAAGAGGATCGTGCTAAAGGACGACAATCTCTCATATTAGACGAAATGGTAGAACAAGGTTATATTACGAAGAAACAAGCAGCTTCAGCGAAGAAAGAACCACTGACTTTCGCTTCATTAGATACGAAAAAAGTGGCAGAGATTGCGCCTTATTTCCAAGATGCTGTACAAGCTTCTCTTCTTCGTGATATCGGATTAGATGAGCAAGCCTTACAAAAAGGTGGCTTGCGCATTTATACAACGCTAGATCCGAAATTACAATCGGTAGCAGAACAAGCTGTAAAAGATCACATACCCGACACGACAAACATACAAACTGCGCTCGTCTCTATGAATCCAAAAACAGGTGAAGTAGCTGCTCTTGTTGGTGGAACTGATTATAATACAAGTCAATTTAACAGGGCTACACAGGCCGCTCGCCAGCCTGGATCTACGTTTAAACCATTCCTATATTATGCGGCATTAGAACGAGGATTCACCCCTGCTACGCGCTTAAAAAGCGAGTACACCGTGTTCACTTTAGGTGACGGTGTTTCAAAGTATAAACCGAAAAACTATAAAGACTATTATGCAGACGATTTTGTAACAATGGCGCAGGCTCTTGCGGTCTCTGATAACGTCTATGCCGTGAAGACTAATTTATTTTTAGGCGAAGACATTCTTACAAAAACGGCGAAGCAATTCGGCATTAAGAGTGCATTAAAAGATGTCCCTTCCCTTGCTCTCGGTACATCTCCTGTCAAACCAATTGAAATGGTTAACGCTTATAGCATGTTCGCAAATGGTGGAAAAGAAGTAAAACCTACTTTCATTCGCCGCATTATGGATCATGAAGGAAATATGTTATACGATGCTCATTTGGAGAGTAAACAAGTTCTCGACAAGAGCAAAGCATTTGTAATGGAAGAAATGATGACGGGCATGTTTAATAAAAAACTAAGCAGTTATGCTGCTGTAACTGGTCAATCGATGTTATCTAAACTATCAAGAACATATGCCGGAAAATCTGGTTCTACTGAAACAGATAGTTGGATGATTGGATTTACTCCGCAAATCGTAACAGGTGTATGGGTCGGATACGATCAACCTAAATCCATTTCAAACGTAGCAGAACAAGGATATGCGAAAAGAATATGGACCGATACGATGGAGAAAGGCTTAGATGGACAACCTAAAAAAGAGTTTAAACAGCCAAGTGATGTCGTTGCAGTCGATATTAACCCTGAAAACGGAAAAATCGCTACAAAAAATTGCCCGATTTCAGTGAAAATGTATTTCGCAAAAGGTACAGAACCAACTGAATATTGTATGGATCATGTTGATGATAAAGAGGAATTTGAAAAGACAACTGAAGAAAAGAAAAAAACAAGTTGGTGGAAAAGGTATCTTCCTTGGTAAAAAAATAGCTGACGGACATCCGTCAGCTATTTTTTATTCACTTAATAATGCACGGCGCAATTCTTCACTAGATTCGTTCCAAATTGCTTCATTATGTTCTTTCAAGAACATACCAAGTACTTTTTTAGATGATTCATCCATATGGTCAACCATAATGTGACGCTTCATTGATTTATCCATTTTGTTTACGTGCTCTGGAAGTGATTTATATCCGCGGCGAATTTCACGATCTACTGTCATTTCACAAGCTGTTACACCTGCATAATAAGCACCTGTTGCCGTTCTTTCAATCGTTACCCAAACAAGCCAAAATGGTTTTCCGTTTGGAACTTCATCTTTATTTGTTAAAAACTTAATTCCTTTTTCTACTGTACTACGTGCATGCATCGCACCGATATCAACGAATGCTGTTTTCTCTAGTACATCGACAAATACAGGTGAAATATTTTCTAAACTAAGTGCTCCAACGCCAAATCCACCATGTCCATCTGTTGAATCATTTTTCACGATATTAAAACCGATTTTTTTCTTTTTCTCTGTCATATGTAAATTCCTCCTCGCTTAATGATTATAAAAGGCCAAAAATAGGCGCAATGATACTGTTTAAAAATGCAAATACATATGGAATGACAACACTAAAAATAGGTTGAATTGTATAATTGCTAAGCGGTGTAATAACAAGAATTAATAACGCAATTGCTCCATACTTTTCATACTGTGTCATTTTCGCACGAATATTTGTTGGTGCTAAATCCTCCACTACGCGATATCCATCAAGTGGTGGGATTGGTAATAAGTTAAAGACCAATAAAACGATATTCAACATAATAAAAATCTGGAAAAATTGAGCTAACGTATCTGCTACTGCAAATGGAATTGAGTCTAATACACCAAATGTTAATAGGCTATACCAAATAATTAAACCAATTGCACTTAAAATTAAGTTACTAATTGGTCCTGCAATTGAAACTAATATACCTGCAAGACGTGGCCTTTTAAAGTTGTACGGGTTAACAGGAACTGGTCTTGCCCAACCGAAACCAAGAATTAATACAGCAATCATCCCAATAGGGTCTAAGTGAGCCATTGGCGATAACGTTAAACGCCCTTGTTTTTTCGCTGTATCATCTCCAAATTTATATGCAACATATGCATGCGCAAATTCATGCACAGATAACGCAATAATAATGGCCATTGCTACCAAAGGAATTTGGTGCAACGGGTATCTAAATAACTGATCCATGCTTCATCTCCTCTTCAATATGTCAAAAAAAGAAAATATTTGTTTTTTCGATTGTTCTTCTCCATAATCCGCTATAATAAGAGTGTAACTTACATAAAAGGAGCGATTATATATGCCATACGTAACAGTGAAAATGCTAGAAGGACGCACAGAGGAACAAAAGAAAGCTCTTGCTGAGAAAGTAACAGCAGCAGTAAGCGAAACAACTGGTGCTCCTGAAGAAAACATCGTTGTTTTCATCGAAGAAATGTCTAAAAACCATTATGCAGTTGGCGGAAAACGCTTAAGCGACAAATAATTTCAAGTTCTTTCATAAGAAGCAGCCATTAGCTGCTTCTTATTTTTTTCCTTCTAGTAACTCGATGATTCTCTCTTTATATTTTCCTTTTCTTCCATCTTCATAGATTAAATCATGCGGATAGAATAACTTTTGATCTCTTCTCTTCTTACCAGTAATTGCCTCAACAATATCCGATTCGCGTGATAGCTCTCTAAGTTCTCCATTTGGCATAAGAAGTAAGATTGGCAGACGTTCTTCTTCTTCACCAGCACGGTAAAAGTCGTATGGTAAGTCTGATGTTGAATCAACTACTAAATAGTATTCTGGATCCAGTCCAATCTTTTTAAATAAGCTACTTAATTCCATCCAATTATCTAAACCATGCTTATCTGTAAACTCTACATATTTAAATAGGTTTCGATTCATAAAACGGCGGCATAAATCGCTTAAAATTGGATCTTCTTCGTCTTGCCATACTTGGAAGTAGTAATACATAACGTTCTCGTCTAACTTTAAATAATCCTCTACTGTTACTTCTTCTTCAAATAAAGAATAGAAATGAACAGGATGATTTTTAAATGTATAATACTTCTCATGCAATGATTTCGCACGATGTAAAATCTTCGTTAAAATAACTTCGGCACTGCGCGTTACTGGATGGAAATACACTTGCCAATACATTTGATAACGACTCATAATATAATGCTCAACAGCATGCATACCACTATTTTTAATGACTACTTGATTCCCGTACGGACGCATGACACGCAGTATACGTTCCATATCAAAGTTTCCATACTTTACGCCAGTGAAATACGCATCCCTTAATAAATAGTCCATGCGATCTGCATCAATTTGACTGGAAATCATGCTAATCGCTAATTTATTAGTAGATGTTTTTGCAATTACATCCGCTACCTTTTGCGGAAAGTCTTTATCCACACGACTTAATATGCGATTAATTTCCGTATCTCCAACGATAATCTTTTGCGTAAATTTCTCATGATCTAATGAAAATACTTTCTCAAACGAATGAGAAAATGGGCCGTGACCGACATCATGAAGTAATGACGCACATAAACATAACAATCTATCTTCAGCATTCCAGTTCGGTCTGCCATCAAACACATCATCAATCATACGACGAATAATTTCATATACACCTAACGAATGAGTAAAGCGACTATGCTCTGCACCGTGAAATGTAAAAAATGTCGTTCCAAGCTGCTTAATACGGCGCAAGCGTTGAAATTCTTTCGTTCCGATTAAATCCCAAATAACACGATCGCGCACGTGCACATATTTATGTACTGGGTCTTTAAACACTTTTGTTTCGCTGAGTTTGTCGTTTAAATATACCACTTTCCGACATCCCCCTTTCTTTACTGCATTCTTACTATATATTATAAACGAAATAGGAAACAGAAAGAAATGAAAGACTATATTATTTGCCTTTATAAAAAGAAAAAATCACCTTTACCGAAGTAAAAGTGATTTTTTGTTATATATTATTTCCCTAAAACGAACTCAGCAACTTCATCTAAGATCATTTCTTTACCTAGTGGGAAGTAACCTTTGTTTAAGTCTTCATTTTTAATTGTAAATACGTGGTTGTTTTTAACAGCATTCATGTTTTTCCAAATTGATTCTTCTTGGAATTCTTTTAGACGCTGAGAACCGTCACCAGTCGTAAATACGAATAAGTAATCTGGGTTGTAATCGATTAAAGCTTCTTTTTGTACTTGTACTAACGCTTTATCAGTTGGCGTACCTTTAACTGCTGGTAATTTTAAATCTTTAAAGATTACACTACCGTAACCGTAGTCACCGTATACACGGAAAGCATTCGGATATGCAGCCATTTTCATGAATGTTGCATCGCCAGTTTTAGCAACGATTTTATCATGTAATTTGCTTGCTTTTTCATCATACTGTTTGAACCATTCTTTTGTTTCTTTTTCTTTACCGAAGATTTGGCCTACTTCTTCGAATTTTGGACGCCATTGATCTAATGGAGTTTTTAACATAACTGTTGGTGCAATTTTAGATAATTGATCATAAATCTTTTCTTGACGATCGTTTACAAGAATTAAGTCTGGTTTTGCAGCAGCTACTGCTTCGATATTAATTTTATCGCCCCAAGCAGAACCAACTGGTTTTACGTCTTTTAATTTATTTGCAATATGTGCATCAATTTTTTCTTGAGATGTATTAGCAGTAATAATTGGTTTCATACCAAAGATTAATAATTCTTCTGTTGAACCACTAAGGTCAGCAATTTTCTTTGGATTTGCAGGGATTTTAATTTCCCCTTTTGCATGTTGTACAGTGCGTTCTTCAGTCTTCGCATCCTTCGCATCTGCTTTCTTCTCTTCTTTGTTAGAACAAGCTGCAAATAGTACAGAAGTAACGACTAGTACCATTGCTAATAACGCCATTTTAAAATTCTTCATGTTCCCACTCCTTCTAGCTGTATTTCTCTTATAAGTTACAGTGAACTATAAGAAACAAGATTAACAATTAATCAATATATATTTATTAATTGTTGCTTATGCCCCGTTCTAACGGGTGTTCAACTTCCTATTTTACTAATAAGAAGCTCAACGTCCATTAGAACCCCCCCCTCTTTACGAGGGGGATTCTACTTATGCTTTTTTACGTAATTGATTACTAATCATCGCTAAATCATATGTTAAACAAATTGGCTTACAGTTTACTGGACATGGAACAATTTGAGCTTCGATCTCAAATACACTGCGAAGCGTTTCACTTGTCATCACTTCATCTGGCGTTCCTTGTTTCATTAACTTACCAGCTTTTAACGCAATCATATGATCTGAGAAACGAGAAGCATGGTTTAAGTCATGGATAACCATAACAATCGTTCTACCTTCTTCTTCATTTAACTTTTTCAATAAGTTTAATACTTCTAATTGATGAGCCATATCTAAGTACGTTGTCGGTTCATCTAATACGAGTAATTCTGTCCCTTGTGCAAGAGCCATCGCAATCCATACGCGTTGACGTTGTCCACCTGATAACGCCTCTGCTGGACGATTGGCAAATTCTGTCATTCCCGTCACTTCAAGTGCCCAATGAATGTAGCGATAATCCTCTTCTTTCAACGTTCCAAATCCTTTTTGATGAGGAAAGCGTCCATATGAAACAAGTTCAAACACAGTAAGGCCAGTCGGCACTTCTGCAGTCTGTGGTAAAATTGCCATTTTCTTTGCGATTTCTTTCGTTGGCTGTTTCTCAATTGCTTTTCCGTCAAGGTAAACAGTACCTTTTTTCGCCTTCAAAATACGAGAAGCCGTTTTTAATAATGTCGACTTCCCACAACCATTTGGTCCAATAATTGTTGTAATTTTCCCTTCCGGAATTTCAACTGTTAATCCATCAATAATTAACCCTTCATTATAGCCAACAGATACCGCATCAACTGCTAAAGTTGCCATACAAAAAGCCTCCCTTTATTTTGTCCTCATAAGTAAGTATATGAAATATGGTGCGCCAATTACAGAAATAACTAGACCGACCGGTATTTCTGAAGTTGTTAACACACTTCTTGAAATTACGTCTGCAAATAAAAGTAAAAACGTTCCTATTAGTGCAGCGGTAGGCAGCATAATTTGATGTTTACCACCAACAAGGCGCCTCGCTAAATGCGGAGCCATTAAACCGATAAAACCAATTCCTCCGGCAACAGCGACTGATGCACCAGCTAAACAAACTGCAATAAATAATAATTTACGTCGTTCTTTTTCTACATTTACACCGAGGCCAACTGCTGTGGAGTCGCCTAAGTTCATTACATTTAATATGTGCGCCTTACTAATAGCAAGTGGCAAGAAAATAACCATCCATGGAAGTACACTTAACACGAACTTCCAATCTGTGCCCCACAAACTTCCTGCTAACCAAATCGTAGCAAAACGGAAATCGTTAGATGTCATCTTCATAGAGAAAATTAAACTAACAGCACCAAACCCAGCTGCAACGGCGATACCGACAAGTATTAATCTCGTTGATGAAACGCCATCTTTCCATGCTAGTAAATAAATAATAACCGCTGCTAATATCGCTCCAACTAACGCGAAGAATGGAAGGATAAATACAGATAAAAATGTACCAGTCCCAACTTTTCCGAAGAAAAAGTAGACGAATATAACAACTGTTAATCCCGCTCCAGCGTTAATACCGATAATGCCTGGATCAGCAAGTGGATTTCGTGATAATCCTTGCAAAATCGCGCCTGACATAGCTAAAGCAGATCCAACTAATATGGCAATAACCATACGCGGCATACGGAATTCAAATAAAATAACTGACTGATCTTCAGCCCCGATTCCAACCAATGACTTTAGTACGTCCATTGGCGGTATTTTAAATGTTCCTGTATTTAAACTCACTAAAAATACAGTAAAGATTAATGCTACTAAAATTGTTAAAACAGAAACGTTCTTTTTTGTTAAGACGCTTGTCCTCACATTTTCCCTCTCCCTTCGTTACGTGCTAAGTAGAGGAAGAATGGAACCCCAATTAGCGCTGTAATGGCTCCAATTGGCGTTTCAAACGGCGGATTAATAACGCGAGATAACATATCTGCACACTCAATTAACAAACCGCCTAAGACCGCAGAACATGGAATAACCCATCTATAGTCTGAGCCTACAAGGAAACGAGTCATATGCGGGATTACAAGACCAACAAATCCAACTGATCCTGCCATAGAAACTGCAGAACCTGTTAACACAAGAACAAGTACTGTTCCGATAAATTTAATTAATGTCGTATTTTGACCAAGTCCAATCGCAATTTCTTCGCCGAAGCTTAAAATTGTAATATACCTTGACATCATAATTGCAATAAAGAGACAAACTAGACCAATCGGTACTAACATATTAATACTTTCCCATTTCACTCCAGCAACTCCGCCTGCATTCCACATACTTACCTCTTGGGCAAGATTGAAATATAGCGCAATCCCAGATGAAATGGCCCCTAATAAAGCACTAATTGCTGCACCTGCTAAAGCTAATTTCACAGGTGTTAATCCACCTGGTGAAGAAGATCCAATTCCATATACAATGCTCACTCCAAACGCAGCCCCAATAAAAGATGCGATAACGAACATTAAATAAGGTGAATTAGGGAAGAATGCATACATAATTGCAATTCCAAATACAGCCCCATCTGTAATCCCCATTAATGATGGAGAAGCAAGTGGATTTCGCGTCATACCTTGCATAATTGCCCCTGATACCGCTAAAAAGGCACCTGCAACTACACCCCCTATCGCTCTAGGCATACGAAGTTCTTGTATTACGTTATGATGCGTAATAGAACCGTCAAACTGAAATACAGCTTGCCATACAGTCTTTAAACTAATATCTGCAGCACCAAACGAAATAGAAGCCGCCATACTTAAAGCTAGCAAAACTGTACCTGCAACTAAAATAATAGAAGCAATGAGCGGTCTACTCTTAATCTCTTTAACATTCACATCTTGCTGTTCTATACTCCTTGCGCTCGCTTCCATCCCTCAACCATCCTAACCAACAACATATATTTAATGAAATTTATTCTCAAATAGTAATAAAAAAAATTAGGTGAATCGCCACTCCTTTGATAATGATTCTCAGAATCAGACACCTTCTATTCTACCTATCGCTTCCAAAGACTGTCAACTATTATTTTGAAATACAAATTCATATAGACAGAAACCTTAATAAATAGGCGTTATCCATATGTCATTAACTATTAGCTATCACTCGTAGGCTCCCAAAGAATAAATCTTTGCTCTTATGGGCATAAAAAAAGAAGAGTAATCTGTTCACTCTTCTTTTCCTTACTTATTTAACTTCGCTTCGATTTTTACAATTAATTCGTCTTCTGTTGGCGCCGCAACTGGACGGTTATTTACAAATGCGAATGATTTTTTACGACCAGGGCCACAGTAAGACTGACATCCAACTTCAATCGTTGCACATGAATCTACTTTTTTCAACTTCGGAATCAACGTTTTAACGTTCGTTGCCTGACAATCATCACACACACGAAATTCGTTTCCCATTATATAACACTTCCTCTATTTTAAACTTTTCACAAGTACATTTAAAAATAAACACTAAATGGTATTTTACCGCTCTTTGAAGCTCGTTGCAAGTGTCCTTCCGACGCTCTTTCCTCATATAATGCTACATATTTATATGTTCTCCTACAGAGACTTCGTCATTCTTGGAAAAATTTATCCCGCTTTAATGGGCAGTAAGACCCCCACCTCAAAATTCAGCGAAAGCAAAGAATCTAGGTGGGGGGCGGGCTACCCATAAAAGTCCGATTGGTGAGGGCTAATAATCAGTGGGGGATGAAGAACCCCCCACTGATTAAAGTTTCACTTTATACCTTTCATCGAAATCTACCATATTTTTAAAAGCTTTGTATAAAAGCTCATTTTTTTGCCCATTATAAAAATAGGAAGTTCATAAAAAGAAAGGGAGTTGAATCTATGAAAGTAAGACAAGATGCTTGGACGGATGAGGACGATTTATTACTTGCTGAAACTGTACTTCGTCACGTTCGAGAAGGAAGTACTCAATTAAATGCATTTGAAGAAGTAGGAGACAGGTTGAATCGTACATCGGCTGCCTGTGGTTTCCGTTGGAATGCTGTTGTTCGCTATAGCTATGAACAAGCTCTTCAACTAGCAAAAAAACATCGTAAAGATAAAATGCGTGCTGCAAGTGGTGAACAAGCGAAAAAACGTTTACTTTATACACCACCGGCTTCAGACTCGATAACTGATTATGAAGAATTCGTACAAGAGGAATCAATTGTACAATATAAAGAAGCTATTCCATATCAAGAATCTACCGTTCCTGCTGCAAAGGGCTCTATGACAATGCAAGATGTTATTTATTTCTTACAAACAGTCGGATCTTCAAATATAAAAGTGACAGCTCTTGAAAACGAGAATACGAGATTGAAGCAAGAAATCAAATCACAAATCCTTCGCAATGAAGAATTAGAAAAGAAACTAGAAAAATTAGAAAAACAATCTCATACTGTACAAGAAGATTACGAAACACTTATGAACATTATGAACCGCGCTCGTAAGTTAGCAGTTATGGATGACGAAGAACGTTCTCAAACATCTTTCCGAATGGATCGAAACGGAAATTTAGAAAAAATTGCAGAATAAAAAGGATGCATGTAATGCATCCTTTTTATTCTTTCCCCTCTAAGCTTCTCCTTTATATATGAGAAAACCCCATTCTTCATTTTTTGCTATAATAGAGATTGTCATTTTAAAGATAAGGGGTTAGTGATATGAGCAATTCCCGTTCCATTTTATCTCAGCCAGAGTGGCGTATTGTAGATCAGTCTAGTTTGGGACCAACATTCCATGCATTGCAGTCATTCGCCATGGATGACACATTATGTACAAGTATCGGAAATGGCCAATCAGCTGCAACAATGCGTTCTTGGATTCATCACAATACAATTGTTCTTGGCATTCAAGATTCTCGCCTACCGCACTTGGAAGAAGGTATTTCCTTTTTAAAAGAAAACAACTTCAATGTTATCGTTCGTAATTCTGGCGGGCTTGCAGTCGTACTTGATGAAGGTGTCTTAAACGTATCACTTTTATTCCAAGAGACGGAAAAAGGTATCGATATTGATCTTGGATACGATACAATGTGGCATTTAATTCAGGAGATGCTAAAAGATTACGACGTTACTATCGAGGCAAAAGAAATTGTTGGCTCTTACTGTCCTGGTAGCTACGATTTAAGTATTCGCGACCAAAAATTCGCTGGTATTTCACAGCGCCGTATTCGCGGTGGTGTTGCTGTCCAAATTTATCTTTGTGCTACAGGAAGCGGCTCTGAGCGTGCCGCGCTCGTTCGTGATTTCTACAACGTAGCAATCCAAGGAGAAGAAACACGCTTTACGTATCCTGAGATTGTACCGAGTACGATGGCCTCACTCTCAGAATTACTTGGCGAAACCATTACAGTACAAGATTTAATGATGCGCCTTTTAAAAACACTGCAACAATTCGCTCCAAAGTTAACACCATCTCAATTAACAATAGATGAAATACCTTTATATGAGACGAATTTGCAACGTATTATTGATCGTAACAATAAAGCACTTGGCTTAGAAAAATAAAGACCGTCGCTATTATAGCGACGGTCTTTATTTCAATTCATTATAGAATTAAAGTGCTTGAGCTGCTGTAATTAAAGCTAACTTGTACACTTCTTCTTCGTTACATCCACGAGATAGGTCATTTACAGGCATGTTTAAACCTTGTAAGATTGGTCCTACTGCTTCGAAGTTACCTAAACGTTGAGCGATTTTGTAGCCAATATTACCAGCTTCTAAGCTTGGGAATACGAATACGTTAGCATCACCTTTAATTGTAGAACCTGGAGCTTTTTTCTCAGCTACAGATGGTACGAATGCAGCATCGAATTGGAATTCTCCATCTAAAGTTAATTCTGGAGCCATTTCTTTTGCAATGCGAGTTGCTTCTACAACTTTTTCTGTTTCTGGAGATTTCGCAGAACCTTTTGTAGAGAAGCTTAACATAGCAACGCGTGGATCAATGCCGAATAGTTCAGCAGTTTTCGCACTTTCGATACCAATTTCAGCTAAATCTTGGCTATTTGGTGCAATATTAATTGCACAATCAGCGAATACATATTTCTCTTCTTCACGTACCATGATGAATACGCCAGAAGTTTTTGTAACGCCTGGTTTTGTTTTAATAATTTGAAGTGCTGGACGAACTGTATCAGCTGTAGAGTGAGCTGCACCACTTACTAAACCGTGTGCTTTGCCCATGTATACAAGCATTGTACCGAAGTAGTTTTCGTCTTTAAGGATTTTGCGAGCGTCTTCTTCAGTTGCTTTACCTTTACGGCGTTCAACGAAAGATGCTACCATTGCATCCATTTCTTCGTATGTAGCTGGGTCATAAATATCAACGCCTGCTAATGTTAAATTCATGCTAGCAGCTTTTGCGCTAATTTCTTCTTTATTACCAACTAAAATTGGTTTTACTAACTCTTCTTTTGCTAAACGCTCTGCAGCGCCTAAAATTCTTTCATCAGTTCCTTCAGGAAGTACGATAGAAATGCCTTTTCCTTGAACTTTTTCTTTTACTGTTGTAAATAAGTTGCTCACGAATAAACCCTCCTACATATGTTAAAAAAACTCTATCTTTAAGAATACTGCTTTTCCTCTATATTTTAAACTTATAGCTCCCAAAAAATAGATAAAATAAAAATGATTATATTTTCATAAAATTCAGCATATAAATAAAGTCCCTTTAAGCTGTATCTTCTCCTATTTTTAAGTAAATTAAAATGTGACAATTTTATGCGCTAAGGTTTTATATAGATGATTTTAAAACTATATATGCTATAGTTAACGTGTAAAACTATCATTAACTGAGGTGAATAGAATGAGTGAAGCAACAACAACGTTAGATGGCTGGTATTGTTTACATGATTTACGTTCTATTGATTGGGCTGCATGGAAAACATTATCTAGTGATGAACGCGGACAAGCTGTGTCTGAATTTTTAAATGTCGTTGAAAAATGGAACGAAGTAGCTACTGCGAAAAAAGGCAGTCATGCAATGTATACAGTTGTTGGCCAAAAAGCTGATATTATGCTTATGATTTTACGTCCAACAATGGAAGAGTTAAATGAAATTGAGACAGAATTGAATAAAACAACATTAGCTGAATATATGATTCCTGCATACTCTTACGTATCTGTTGTTGAACTAAGTAACTACCTTCCAGCTGATGAAGATCCATACCAAAATCCACAAATCTTAGCTCGCTTATATCCAGACCTACCAAAAGCAAATCACATTTGCTTCTACCCAATGGACAAGCGTCGCCAAGGTGATGACAACTGGTACATGCTTCCTATGGAAGAACGTAAAAAAATGATGTACAGTCATAGTAAAATCGGGCGCCAATACGCAGGTAAAGTACGCCAAGTTATTTCGGGATCAGTCGGATTCGACGATTTCGAGTGGGGTGTAACATTATTCGCTGACGATGTTCTTCAATTTAAAAAACTTATATATGAAATGCGCTTCGATGAAGTAAGCGCTCGTTATGGTGAATTTGGAACATTTTTCGTTGGAAACATTTTGCCAGACGAAAAGGTAGAGAAATTTTTACACATATAAAGTGAAACTTTAATCAGTGGGGGTTTTGTTCCCCCCACTGATTATTAGCCTTCACCAATCGGGCTTTTACGGGCAGTTGATACCCCTCCTAACTTCTTTGCTTTCGCTGAATTTTGAGATAGGGATCTTACCGCCCGGCAAATAGCGGGATAAATTGTAAAAAAGGAACGAAATTCGTTCCTTTTTTTATTACCTTCTATATTTCTCCTCAAAAAACTTCTTTTCTCCGCAAATTTGAACAAAAATCGACAAATTCTTTTCAAATTCCTTGTAAAATTGTAACCTTTTTATATCCAAATTTATGCTAAAATGGTACGAGCTACATGCTAATACCGATGCGAAGGTGATAATCTATATGAAGAAAATCTTGTCTATTTTACTAGCGTTTTTATTGTCAATTTCTTCCTTAGGAGTAACAACATCCCATGCGGAAGAAAAAATACATATCGAGGCGGCAGCTGCACTTCTATTTGATGCAGATACAGGAAAAATACTGCACGAACAAAATCCGGATGAATTACTAGCTATCGCTAGTATGTCAAAATTAATTGTTGTTTATGCTGTATTAGAGGCAATTAAAGAAGGGAAAATCACTTGGGATACAAAGGTAAATATTTCTGATTACGCGTATGAAGTTTCACGTAATAATGAATTCTCTAACGTGCCGTTCGAAAAAGGACGTCAATATACTGTAAGAGAACTATATCATTCTATCGTTATCTTCTCTGCAAACGGATCTAGTATTGCCTTAGCAGAACTTCTTGCAGGAAGTGAGAAAAACTTCTTAAATCTTGCAAATGAACATGCAAAAAAACTAGGGTTAAAGAAATATAAATTTGTAAACGCTACTGGGTTAAATAACGCTGACTTAAAAGGAAAACATCCTGAAGGAACTGATCCGAATGGAGAAAATTCCATGTCAGCTCGCGATATGGGTATTCTTTCAAAAACAATAATTACAAAGTATCCAGAAATGCTAGAGGATACAAAACAAAGATTTAGAAACTTCCCGGACAATCATCCGAAACCAATTCGTATGGAAAACTGGAACTGGATGTTGCCAGGTGCCGCTTTCTCTTATGAAGGAACAGATGGTTTAAAAACAGGAAGTTCTGATACAGCTGGATATGGCTTTACTATTACTGCTAAACGTGGTGATGTGCGTCTTATTTCGGTTATTATTAAAACAAAATCAATGGACGAACGCTTCACGGAATCTCGTGAATTAATCGAATATGGGTTTAACAACTTCGAAAAACAAAAGCTAAAAATTAATAAAAATAATACAATTTCTGTAGTAAAAGGAAAAGAAGATCAAGTAACTGTTGCACCAGAAAAAGAAATAACAGTAATTGCGAAAAAAGGCAGCAAAGATCCTTATAAAATTGGGACTGAAGTAGATAAATCCCTTGGTGAAGATGGACATTTAGTTGCTCCTATTAAGAAAGATGCAAAAGTAGGTTCCATCGTTCTAGAATCCACTGATAAATACGGATTTTTAGATGGAAATAAGAACATAAAAGTTGCTGCAAAAACGACAGAAGAAGTTGAAAAAGCAAATTGGTTTGTGTTAACAATGCGCTCTATTGGTGATTTCTTCTCAAACTTATGGTCTAAAGTTTTTTAATAAAAAAAGCTGGCTCACGCTAGCTTTTTTTATTTTCCACTCTCAATGTAAAACTTCGTTTGGTTGTCATATCTGAGTCCTTTTTCTCATACGTATGAACTAGTAATCGTTACACACTTCATCTAGAAATAAACCTCTTTCCACAAGGTATTCCAAAAAGAGAGGTGACACATAATGGGCGTTATCGCGTATAACGAAGAAGATGTAAAGTTATTAGCCAGACTGATGCGTGCTGAAGCTGAAGGAGAAGGACAACAGGGGATGTTAATGGTCGGAAACGTTGGAGTAAATCGTGTCCGCGGAAACTGTTTAGACTTTAAAAAAATACGTAATTTACGTCAAATGGTTTATCAAAATCCTGGCGGTTTTGAGGCAACTCAAAAAGGGTATTTTTATCAACGCGCAAGAGAACAAGATATCGCATTAGCAAGGCGAACGATTCAAGGACAACGTTTTTGGCCTGCAAATTTTGCCTTATGGTTTTTTAGACCTGAAGGCCCTTGTCCGCCAACTTGGTATAATCAACAAAACTCTGGTCGCTTCAAAAAGCACTGCTTTTTCCAGCCAAATGCTGGGGATTGCCCTAGCATATATTAAGGAATGAAAACAAGGAGGGATTTTTGAATGGCACAGCAACAAAATCCGTATTACGGAACAGGTTTCTATCAACCATCTGGAACTTACGTACAACCGCAACAAATGACTCCACAGCAACAGCAACAACAGCAAGCAATGCAACAACAAGCTGCGCAAGCTCAATATGCTGTATCTCAAGGCATGTTACCTCTAGAACAGTCATATATTGAAAATATTCTTCGCTTGAACAAGGGCAAGCAAGCCACAGTTGTAATGACTTATGAGCGTGGTAGTTCACTCGGTACACAATCGTATACAGGTATTATCGAAGCAGCTGGTCGTGATCATATCGTAATTAGTGAGCCACAATCAGGGAAACGTTATTTATTATTAATGATTTACTTAGATTATGTAGAATTCCCAGAAGAAATTACGTATTTGCCTAGTCAACAAGCAACTTATGCTCCAAGACCATAAGAAAAGCTGGCGTATGCCAGCTTTTGTTTTTTTATAATCCTTTTACAACTGCAGTTCCAACTAAGATCCATGCCACAATAAACGCTACACCACCAAGAGGTGTAATTGGACCAAAGAACTTAATACCTGTTGTACTTAATGCATACAGACTACCCGAGAACATAATGATCCCAGCTACCATAAGCCAACCAGCAGTAGTTAAGAGTGATGATTGAATTTTATCCATTAATAAAGCAACTACAAATAGTCCACCTGCATGGAACATTTGATATGTAACACCTGTTTTCCAAACTTCCAACATCTTTGCAGAAATTTTGTTTTCTAAACCATGTGCCCCAAAAGCCCCTAATGCAACAGATAACCCTGCTGCAATACAACCTAGTAAAAAGAAAATTTTCATCTTAATTCCCCTTTTTTTACCTTTATCATAAGCAATTTTTTCATATAAGCCAAACGATTTAATTCCTAAAAATCAAATAAGGAATTACCATTTGCACCTTCTTCTTTTATATACACAGGTTCTCCAGAAACCGGCATAACTGGTTGAACTGTTGTTATAGGCTGTGAGCCAATTACTTGTGATTGAATTTGCGGTTCTCTATACGTAGGAGATTCAACCTGTTCATCTAATAGTAAATCACATAAAGCACGCACAACTAATAAATGATCTTTTGATTTTTGTCCTTCACTACTTTTTGCCTTTGCAATTTCATTCGCCATTTTATTTAAAATCTTATCACTCGATATTTGCATTCCTTATCACCTCGTACTTTGTAGTTCTTTCTCAAATTGCCCCAGCTTCTCTACTGAACCAAATACTATTATCATATCATGTTCTTGCAGTTTTTCCTGCCCCGTCGGATTATGTATAACATTCCCATTTCTCAAAATCGCTAAAATTGTTACATCAAATTGATTTCTCACATTACTCTCTAGTAACGATTTACTAGCTAAAATAGAGCCTTTTCCGACTGCAATTTCTTCAATTACAAATGACTGATCCACGCCATACAGTACTGTATCAATATAATGAACTGTTAACGGATTCGCAATACCTTTTGCAATATGAATTCCTGCCATACTAGATGGATTAATCACCTTATTTGCCCCAGCTCGCCTTAATTTTTCTTCGGTTTCTGGTTTTTCCGCTCTTGCCACAATTTTAATTGCATCGTTTAATCCTCTTGCCGTTAATGTAATAAATACATTTTCAGCGTCATTGGCTACAATAGCTACTAAACCGGCTGCCTTTGAAATTCCAGCATGATGTAACACTTGGTCTTCCGTTGCATCCCCATGTACATACAAAAGTTTTTCCTTCTCTAATATACTCTCATCTTTATCCACAACGACAAATGGAATTTTCTTTTCTTGCAATTCATGTACAACTTGAAGCCCCACTCTGCCGCAACCACATACGATAATATGATTTTGTAACTGCGCTATTTGTTTATCCATCTTCTTCCTCCGCACTGCATGAAATAAATTTCCTTCAATAATCATGGCTGCTACTACACCAATTGCATACGTAACGATACCTACGCCAATCGGTATGATAAGAAGCGCAAATACTTTCCCTGCATGTGTTACAGGAACAGCATCTCCGTATCCAACCGTTAATACAGTAATCATCGTCATCCAAAATGCTTGAAACAAACTAATCTCTTCAATTGTCATAAATCCTAATGTTCCTAGAATTACGACAAAAGTCATACATATAACTGCTATCCATAATTGCTTACGTGCATTCATATCGTGTTTCAACTCTTTTCTCTATCTACAATCTTTGCCAGTGGAAATGAAATACATATATACTAGATACGGAATCTATGAAAGAGGTTGATATAATGAAAACATTTCTTTCCGCCTTACAATGGGCACTATTTATTTTAGCTGGAAGCCTTATTGTACCAATTAGCGTCGCAACTAGTTATGGCCTCGATGGCGCTGAAGCTATTGCATTCGTGCAAAGAACATTATTTGTTCTTGGCTTTGCTGGCCTACTGCAAGCTATATTTGGACATAAACTTCCTATTCAAGAAGGTCCTGCAGGCCTTTGGTGGGGGATTTTCTCCCTTTATGCAAGTTTAGGTGTCGTATTATTTGGATCGAGCAATGAAACGCTTAAAGTCCTTCAATACGCCTTCCTATTAAGCGGCATTATTTGTATTATTCTTAGCGTGTTTGGACTTATTGATAAACTAGTTCGCTATTTTACACCAACAGTCATTGGAACGTACTTATTTCTTCTTGTTGCACAACTTAGTGGTTCCTTCTTAAAAGGAATGTTCGGCCTTGATGGAAAACATACAGAAGTACAACCTAATGTATTTATTCTTTCACTCATTGTTATTTTACTATCCTTTTTCGTCATGAAGCTACCTATTATTGGGCAATACTCTGTTCTTTTCAGTATCGTTTGTGGCTGGATATTATTCGCGTGCTTTGGGTTATCTAATCCAGTAACGCCTGTGACAGATATAATTCGTTTTCCGTCCCTATTTGTTTTCGGAATGCCTCGTGTTGAATGGAACATGGTAATTACGGTCATATTTGTTACACTCTTACTTCTAACAAATATGTTAGCAAGTATTCGTGTTGTGCAAAAGGTTGTCTCTAAATATGAAGAAAATACTGCATCAGATCGTTTTAAACAAGCCGGCATTATAACTGGAATCAATCAATTGCTAGGCGGCCTGTTTTCGGCTATCGGACCTGTCGCTATTTCTGGGTCAGCAGGTTTTATTGCAACGACTAATATTTATAAACGCCTCCCATTTATATTAGGGTCAAGCTTTATTATTGTCGTTAGTATATTCCCAAAGATCACTTCATTCTTTGCAGCAATACCAGTTGCAGTTGGTTATGCCGCTATTTATCCTGTATTTGCAAGCATGATTGGCCTCGCCTTTCGGGAATACGAAACTGTACAGGATAAAGAACGATTATTTAAAGTAGCGGGTCTTTCAATCTTTACAGGAGTCGGGGTTATGTTTGTTCCAGCAGGAGCATATTCCACGCTTCCACCATTTCTAGCTTCGTTCTTAAGTAACGGTCTCGTTCTTGGGGCTGTAATGGCAATCTTGCTAGAAATACTATTTTCTCGTTCTACAGCAAAACAAGTATCGTAAATTGGAAAACTTCCATTATTGCACTCTATCTTTAGAGTTGTTACGATAATAAAGTATGACTAATAATTAGTTGCAAATAAGTAGATAAATTATCATGGGCAACACGCCCATGGTAATTTATACTAACAATACAGAACTTCTCCTAGCTTCATATAAAGAAGTTCGATGTCTTACTATATATTCCCCAATATCTTCATAAAACCTTATTTCTATTTCAACAAAGAGAGGAATTTTCAATATGACTTATAAAATGATTGTTTTAGATTTAGATGATACTTTATTACGTGACGACCATACTATTTCACCTCGTACGAAAGAAGCTCTAATGACTGCACAAGAGCAAGGTGTAAAAGTTGTACTTGCTTCTGGACGTCCAACGTTCGCAATGCGTGCAATCGCAAAAGAATTACATTTAGAAGAGTACGGTAGTTTTATTCTTTCCTTTAACGGTGCAAAAATTATTAACTGTAAAACAGATGAGGAATTATTCAGTAGTACGTTATCGCCTGAAATCGTTCACAGTCTATACGATATTAGTAAAGAAGAAAATGTATGGATTCACACATATATTGGTGACGATATTATCACTGAAAAAAACAACTCTTATACAGAAATTGAAGGTCAAATTACAGGTATGCCAATCGTAGAAGTAAATAGCCTGAAAGAAGCTATACAACAACCAGTTGTAAAAGTATTAATGGTAGAAAATCCAGAACATTTACAAACGGTAGAATCAAAACTACAACAACAACTAGAAGGGCAATTAAGCGTTATGCGTTCGAAACCATTCTTCTTAGAATTTACTGAAGCTGGTGTTACAAAAGGGACAAGCTTAAACCAACTCATCCAAAAGCTTGGCATTAAGCGTGAAGAAGTTATCGCAATGGGCGATAGCTATAACGACCAGGCGATGATTGAATTCGCTGGTCTTGGTGTTGCAATGGGCAATGCACCAGATGACATTAAAGAAATTGCAAACTACGTAACAGATACAAATATGAATGATGGCGTTGCAAAAGTCGTGGAGAAATTTGTATTAAAAAACGAAGTACTTGTTTAATATTTTCATTCATAAAACCTATTTGAAGTCAAACACTTCAAATAGGTTTTTATTTAAATTCTCATGCTTTTGTGACTATATTTTGAACTTTGCACTATTCTCGTAGTGTAAACTTTCTTTTTGTATATAATGAAACAAAATAGACTATTTTATTTTGAAAAAGAATACAAATTTACTATAAACAAGCATACGTTAAAGGAGGCTACTTCATGTTATCTACACCAATCGGACGATTAAGAGCAATCGGCTTAATTGAGGGGATTTCTTTCCTACTACTATTATTTGTAGCAATGCCATTGAAATATTTTGCAGGATTTGCAACAGCTGTTAAAATTACGGGCATGGCTCATGGAGTTTTATTTATTCTATTCATCTTCGCAGTAATTCAAGTAACAATCGTACACCGTAAATCAATTTTATGGGCACTTGGAGCATTCGTTTCATCAGTTATCCCATTTGGCACGTTCGTATTAGATGCAAAACTAAAAAACGAACAACAATAATAAAAAGGTAGTTAACAACTGTTAACTACCTTTTCTATTTATAAATTTGGAATTTCCCAATCAATTTCTCTCTCACCCATATTAGCTAAAATCGCATTTACTTTAGAGTATGGCTTACTCCCAAAGAAACCACGTCTTGCTGATAATGGACTTGGATGTACGGATTCGATAATATGATGATTCGGATTCGTAATTAACTTCTTCTTCGCCTGTGCATGACGTCCCCACAATATGAAAATAACTGGTTTTTCACGTTCATTTAATAGCTCAATTACACGATCTGTGAAGTGCTCCCATCCTTTTCCTTTATGAGAATTTGCTTCACCTTGTCGAACTGTTAATACAGTATTTAATAATAATACTCCTTGCTCTGCCCACTTTATTAAATAACCGTTATTCGGGATTTCATAACCGTATTCATCTCGAAGTTCTTTATACATATTTAACAACGACGGTGGCGTTTTAATACCGGGTTGTACAGAAAAGCTTAAACCATGCGCTTGATTCGGTCCATGATATGGGTCTTGCCCTAAAATAACGACCTTTGTATTTTCATAACCTGTATACTGAAGAGCATTAAATATATCTTCTTTCTTTGGATAGATCACATGCGTCTCATACTCTTCCTCTAAAAAACCAACTAATGATTGATAATACTCTTTCTCAAATTCTGGTGCCAATAATGGCCCCCAATCATTTGTTAAAATATTCTCCATACCTTCACTTCCCGTCCAATTAATTCACCATATCCTGCTTTGTAAATACTACAAATGAAATGATAAGAGACACAACTCCCCAAACAGTTAAATTCATTAAAGAAAATCCCATCGATAAACCTTGTAATGCAGGTAGTTTCCCTGATAGATAATCTGTTAATGATAAGTTCACACTAAAAATATATTTCGCCCCTTCCCAAGATGTTGCGAATGAGCTTAAAATACCACCTGCAATTAATGCCGCTAACATAACGCCCATACCAGCTGGTGTATTTCGAATTAAAACCGAGACCATAAATGATATAGTTCCGACAACGATAGCAACAAACCAAGCTAATCCATACGCCATCAAGATGTACTGCCACTGTGGAATAAGATGTACAAAGTTCGTATTTAATGTTTCCTTATCGATGACGAATCCTGTTAACACAGGTAAATTCCATCCTGAGTATCCAAATACAAGCCCCGATAATATGTAAGCAAATAGACCTACAAGAAGCAGTATGAGTGAAATAAAAAATAACATCGTCACATACTTACTAAGGAGTATTTTCCAGCGCCGAATCGGCCGTGTAAGTAACATCTTCATCGTTCCATCACTTCGTTCCCCTGAAACAATATCAATAGCGACAATCATGACGAGAAGCGGAATAAACAATGTAATTCCTTGCTCAATAAACGCTCTTACAAAAGTTGGTGCACCCGGTGCCATCGGGTTAATATCATGATCTAAATAATATTGTTGTTGCTCCACTCTTACCTTTAGCCAATCACGCCATTCTTCTGGTAATCTAGAGTTATTCAAGCGATTTTGAGAATCAACAATTTGTTGTTGCAGCGAAACTTTCCAATCCGTTGTACCTAGCCTTTTTTGTGTCGTTTCTATTTCACGATACTGCGCATATACGAAAAGTGGGATCAGAATTGCTAAAATAAGCATGACAACAACAATACGTTTCTTACGATAAATTTTCTCTGATTCATTTAAAACTAAATTCGCAAATTCACGCATGCTGCTCACCCCTTGTGAGTTCAATAAATAAATCTTCTAGCGTAAATACAAGCTCCTTAACACTATGCACATCTATCCCGTTTTCTACAAAATGTTTATTCCAACTGCTTATAGATGCGATATCCATACGGCATAGTAATCGATCACCTTCTATACTCACTTCTCTTACTTCCTCAGCATCCTCTAGCATACCCTTTGCCTTAGAAATCGGTGTAACGATCCATTCTACGCGATCACTTGCTGTTTTAATTAAATCTTCAACCTTGGCAACTGTTATCATTTTTCCTTTATGAATAATCGCCACACGATCACATATCATTTGTACTTCACTTAGCAAGTGACTTGAAATAAACACACTCATATTTTCTTCTTTCACAAGCTTATGTATAAATTCCCTAAGTTCTCTAATTCCGGCTGGATCTAAACCATTTGTTGGCTCATCTAATATAAGCAATTTTGGGTTTCCAAGAAGCGCTTGCGCGATGCCAAGGCGCTGTTTCATACCGAGTGAATATGTTTTTACTTTATCGTGAATTCTCTCATCCAAATGAACCATTTGGGCAATTTCAATAATACGTTCATCTGATATACCACCTAACATACGGGCAAATTGTTTTAAATTTTCCCATCCTGTTAAATATGTATACAGTTCTGGGTTTTCAACGATACTCCCAATTTGACGCATCGCTTCTCTGAAATTTTCCTTAATAGAATAACCGCCGATAGAAATCGTACCTTCTGTTTCTTTAATCAATCCGACTAACATTCGAATAGTAGTCGTTTTTCCGGCGCCATTCGGTCCTAGGAAGCCGAACACTTCTCCTTGTTTTACATCAAAGGAAATATTCTCTACAATTGTCTTCTTTCCAATTACCTTCTTCACGTCTCGTACGGAAAGTATCGTCGTCATTTTACCCCTCCTTGCTCTAGTTTTAATTTACTTACAACATTTTGAACTAATCGGTCCGCCATATATGTATACCCTACTTCATTCGGATGAAAATGATCGGAGTATAATAAATCTTTCCCGCGGTTTTGGAATAAATCAAATGTCGGTGTAATATACACATTTTTATTATTTATCGCTAACTTTTCTAAAGATGCATTCCAGTCTACCACAATGTTTGAAGACCCCTTTAAATCTTCTACATCTTCAAAAGGATTATATAAACCTAGCCAAAAAATAGGACTATCTGTATTTAACTTACGAATTTCTCCTATAATTTTCTTCGCTTCATTCTGGAATGTTTCTGTATCAGGACGGTATGTTTCTAAATCTATCTTTCCAAGCGATTCCCAGCCCGGAAATAAATCATTTCCTCCAATCGTTAAAACGATTACATCTGCTTGCTTAATTGAATATTGAGCGCCACTACTCTCAATTTGTTTTAATAAGTCAGGCATTTTCGCACCACTAACAGCTAAGTTCGTTAAAGCAACCTTTTGCTTATAATCTTTTTGTAAATCTTCTTTCATCCGTCCAATATAGCCAATTCCTTCTTTATCACCAACACCGCGTGTTAATGAATCACCTAAACTAACGATTTGTAACGTTCCTGTTTTCTTTTTCTCTTTTGCCACTACATCGTTCTTTTTAATTAAATTTGAAGCTTTCGGATTTAATACATCTTTTACACCTGAAACAAAGCCATATGCAAATAAACAAAAAGATGCAATTGTAATGAGTAGAATTACTTTTACTACTTTTGATCTCATATCAAAACCCCTTTTAGCCCTCATAGATTGTCCATAATTATACCAAACGCAATTTTGAAAAGCGATTTTCATACCTTCTCAATTATGTCGTTTCTCTATCTACTAACTCTGGTAATAACTCTATATGCTTCACATCTAATTTCTCTTCATTAATCTTTTCATATAATAATTCGAACGCTTTCACTCCAACATTTTTACTAGAATGCGAAATCGTCGTTATACCCAATATATCTGCCACCTCTTGATCATCACACCCGATAATCGTAATATCCCCTGGAATACGAATTCCTTGTTTTTTTGCTTCTGTAACCATCCCCGCTGCAATATGGTTACAAGATACAAGGAACGCCGTCGGTTTTACTGACATATAAGCCCATTCTCTAATTACATTGCGTCCATCTTCCACTGTAAAACAACCCTCAAATTTCCAGGTCTCTAACGGTGTTACGATACTCTGTTGAAGCGAATCTTCATACGCCTTCTTTCTTCTTTGGCTATTAACACTATTACTTCTTCCAATACAATATCCAATACGTGTATGGCCGGCATCTATTAAGCTTTTCATTCCACGTGAAAATACTTTGTAGTAATCGATATGGACACTTGAAATGCATTTTGAATCTATTTCTTCACACATAACAATCGGGCCGAATTTCGTATATTCTTCAAGCTTCTCCTTACTATTTGTCCGAGAACATATAATAACCCCATCAAGTTTTTTCATTTTTAACATGTTCAAAATTTCTAATTCTCTTTCCTCACTATAGTTCGTCTGGCAAAGCATCATATTATAATTTCTCTTTGCCGTTTCCTTTGATATTCCTTCGATAATAGCGCTATAATATTGATCATTTACGTGCGGTAATAAAACGCCAATTACATTCGTTTTCCCTTTCACTAAATGAATTGCATTCACATTTTGCGTATAATTTAATTCTTCTATGATTGCTAAAATTTCTTTTCGTTTCTGTTCATTTACATATGGATGATTATTCAGTACACGTGAAACAGTTGAAACAGATACCCCAGCAAGTTCAGCAATCTTTCTTATATTCGTCATCTCATTTTCCCCTTCCCTGCAAAAATTCTCCCTTGACCTGGTAAGCTTTCCACAATATATCCTTTCCTAGCAAATACATTTTGAAAGGATATACAACTATGCTTCGATTCAAATTAGAACATATATTTTTCATTGGTGGTCTACTTATTCTCGCCATCGGTATTAATATGATGACGACAATTACTTCTTTTGGACTTAGCCCTTATGATTCCTTCTTTATTGCACTATATCAAAATTTTGGGATAAGTATCGGTTTTTGGATTTTCATGATTAACTTTGCTTTTACCCTTATCGTCCTCTTTTGGAATAAAAGACAAATTACGATTGGTACAATCTTAACAATGGTTCTTATTTCTTTTTTTGTTGATTGGATCGGTTCTATTACAACTATTATGGACGCTATCCGCTCTCTTCCAAAATATATAACACTTATTTGTGGAAATCTATTCGTTGGGGCTGGAATTGGTCTTTACGTCTCTACAAATCTTTGCGCAGCACCTCAAGAAGCTTTCGTTTTAACGGTTGCTGAGAAGAAAAAATGGACATTTAGGAGAACTGAAATTTCATTGGCATTTTTATTTTTAACATTAAGCTTTTTATTAGATGGACCTATCTATTTTGGAACCATCATCTTATCCTTTACAACAGGCTGGATTATCCAAGCATTTATCCAAGTTGGCACGCAAATTTTGAATAGAAAAAAACCTATTAAGCAAGCTGCTTAATAGGTTTTTTTCTTAGAGGGTATACTACTTTGCATCCCCTTCAATTCGATAATTTGCCTTCACACAATCTATTTCTTCATACCCTTTTAACGTATGTAGAATATAATCATAATCAGCAAGAGACGCTCGATGCGTTACAATTACAATTTCAGCCTTTCCTTTCTCTTCAAGCGGCATTTGAATGATTTTTTCAAAACTAACACCACGCTCAGAGAATAAGGAAGTAATTTTTGCAAATACACCAATTTCATCTTTTACATGAAGTCGTAAAAATTTCTTCACAACAATTTCATCCGGCTCTTTTAATACCTTTTGATATTGAGGAACTACAGCGCTATTTCCCGTTACCCCTAATCGAATATTTTGCATTACAGCTACTAAATCGGAAACAACAGCTGTTGCTGTTGGTAAGCTTCCTGCACCTGGTCCATAAAACATCGTTTCCCCGACTGCTTCACCGTACACATATACAGCGTTATATTCGTTTTGTACAGCCGCAAGAGGATGTGTATTTGGAAGTAGTGTCGGTTCAACTGTAACCTCTAATTTCTCACCATCTCGCTTCGCAAGACCAATTAATTTAATTGTGTAGCCTAAACTCTTACTGTATTCAATATCTTCCTCTGTAATAGAAGTAATCCCTTTTACCTTCACATCTCCAAGCTCTACATTTGTAGAGAAACCAAGGGTAGCCAAAATCGTCATTTTTCTTGCTGCATCTAAACCTTCTACATCTGATGTTGGATCTGCTTCTGCAAATCCAAGTTGCTGAGCTTCTTTTAACACGTCGTTATATGCTCTCCCTTCATCTGACATTTTCGTCAAAATAAAATTTGTCGTTCCGTTTACAATTCCCATTACTTTCGTAATAAGATCTGAAGAAAGTCCTTCTACGATACTTCGTAAAATCGGAATCCCTCCGGCTACACTGGCTTCATAAAATAAATCAGCTTTATTATCCTTTGCTACCGCTAAAAGCTCTGCCCCGTGTAACGCCATTAAATCTTTATTGGCAGTCACAACGTGTTTCCCGCCTTTTAAAGCTTGCAAAATATATGCTTTTGCATCATCAATGCCACCCATTACTTCGATGACAACGTCAATATTGGGATTATCTAAAATTTCATTTGCATCTTGTGTTAATAGAGTAGAAGGTACCTCCACCTCCCTCTCTTTCTCAATGTTTTGTACTAGTACTTTCGTTACTTTAACAGGACAACCCACTTGGTGTATAAGTCGCTCTTGATGATCTGTAATGATACGAACTACACCGCTACCAACTGTCCCAAGACCTAATAAACCAACTTGAATTTCTTTCATAATACTGTCCACCCCTCAAAAATTGTGTTTAGATGAAATTATATGAGTAAAAAATCTGAAAAACAATGTTTTTTGAACATTCGGAAAAATATAAGTTAATCTTTACAAAGAAAACGTTGCCACATGTTACACAATCTTTTTTTTATAATACATAAGGGGTTTCTTGATACACGTAATAATTTAGCCAATTAGAGAATAGTAGGTTTCCATGACTCCTCCACCTTACAAGCGGTTTCTCATTTGGATTATTATGCTTAAAATAATTTTTTGGCACATCAATATTCAACCCTTTTTGACGGTCCCGTTCGTATTCGTGCTTTAACGTATCACAACTATATTCGCTATGTCCGAGTGCGAAAATTTGCCTTCCTTCTTGCCCGATAACAAGATGAACACCTGCTTCTTCAGAGTTCGCTAACAATGTTAATTCTTTCACCTCTCTAATATCACTCTCTCGTACTTCTGTATGACGAGAATGCGGGGCGAAAAACAATTCATCAAACCCTTGTAACAATTTCACATGTTGCTCACGGACTTCATGTTCAAATACACCAAACATTTTTTCCTTCAGAGAGTACTTTGGAACGCCATAATGATAATACAAACCAGCCTGTGCTCCCCAGCAAATATGAAGCGTAGATGTTACATTCGTTTTTGAATACTCCATAATACGCCCAAGTTCTTCCCAATAATCTACCTCTTCAAAAGAAAGAGTTTCAACTGGTGCTCCTGTAATAATAAGTCCATCAAACTTTTCATTCTCAATATCACGGAATGTTTTATAGAAACTCGTTAAATGTTCCTGTGCTACATTACGCGACAAATGAGATTCCATATGAAGTAAATGAACATCTAATTGCAGTGGTGTATTGCCAACCAAACGAAGTAATTGCGCTTCTGTTTCTTGCTTTGTAGGCATTAAATTTAATATGGCAATTTTCAATGCCCGGATATCTTGTGTTTCTGCTCGCTCCTTCGTCATTACAAAAATATTTTCCTCCTGCAACACCTTGCGAGCCGGTAAATCTTTATCAATTATGATCGGCATGTTCTTTGCCTCCGACTAGCGCTGCCTCTAAATCTGCAATAATATCAGAAACATCTTCTATACCAACCGATAAACGAATTAAATCTGATGTGACGCCAGCTAAACGCTGATCTGCAGCACTTAATTGTCTATGCGTTGTACTAGCAGGATGTATAACACAAGTTCGTGCATCCGCTACATGCGTTACGAGAGTTGCTAGTTTTACATTTGCAATAAATTCTTTCGCTGCTTCTAATCCTCCCTTAATACCGAATGTTAAAACACCACTAGCCCCTTTTTTCAAATACTTTTGTGCTAACGAATAATTTTCATTACTGTCTAATCCGGGATAATTCACCCATTCAATACGTTCATGATTAGCAAGCCACTTAGCAACTGCAAGAGCATTTTCACTATGACGCTCCATTCGTAAGTGCAGCGTTTCTAAGCCTATATTGCTAATATACGCATTGAATGGGCTCATACAGTTTCCGTAGTCTCTTAATAATTGAACACGTGCCTTCACAATATAAGCTGCTGCACCAAAGTTTTGAACGTAACTTACGCCGTGATAACTTGCATCCGGTTCAACAAGTTCAGGATATTTCCCATTTGTCCAATCGAAGTTCCCTCCGTCAATGACAATGCCACCTAAAGAACTTGCATGACCATCAATATATTTCGTCGTAGAATGAACGATAATATTTGCTCCATGTTCAAATGCTTGACATAAATAAGGAGTCGCTAATGTATTATCCACGATAAAAGGTACTTCCAACTCTTTGGCTGCATCTGAAAATTCCTTGAAATTTAAAACGTTCATCGCTGGATTTCCTAGTGATTCTGCATAAACAAGTTTCGTCTTATCATTAGCAAGGGCCACAATTTCATCAGCTGTTAAATTTGGATTAAAGAACGTAACATCGATGCCAAGCTTACGCAAACTCACTCCAAATAAATTAAACGTTCCGCCATAAACTGTGGAAGAACAAAGTAAGTGGTCTCCACTACTACAAATATTTAAAACAGCAAGCATAATAGCAGCCTGCCCAGAAGCAGTTGCAACAGCTCCTACACCACCCTCTAAATCCGCTAACTTTTGCTCAAATGCAGCTAAAGTAGGATTTCCAATACGCGTATATATATATCCTTCTGCCTCTAAATTAAATAGCGCAGCTAAATCATCCGAAGTATCGTATTTATACGTCGTACTTTGATAAAGCGGTAAAACACGCGGTTCACCGTTCTTTGGCGTATAGCCACCTTGTACACAAATCGTTCCTTTTCCCCATGATTCTCCCATCTCTCATTCTCCTTCCTTTTATACAAAATAAAAAACTGCCCCTTTCCTGAAAACAAGAAAGGAGCAGTTTGAAAACACGCTCTAAAGGCTCTTTCTTATCTTTCAGGATTTATTACCTGCAGGATTTGGCACAATTCCGTTATACGGCTGTTGCCAAGGTTTCATCGGGCCTGTCCCTCCACCTTTTCTTGATAAGACTATGCAATTACCGTTGATTTTATAGCAATAATTTCCTAATGTCAATTGGTTTTTCTGAATGTTCTAAATTAAAAACAAAAAAAATAATGTACATAACAAAAGAAATATATTCCATATTCATTTGAAAAAGACCTTTTAAAACCCCCGATTAATATATAGAATTAAGTAGGTTTTAACTTTATACATTTCAGATTCTCACGAGACCTCAATATATTGAATAAGCCAACCTCTCAAAAAGATACTATACATATTCATTTCACAGTAGCATATTTAATCCTTTTGACATTAAAACTTACATAACGGAGGTATAACATGACAACCCAGAAGGACATGCACTATATACTCGCCCTATACGGCATTCTGTTAGGCTCTATAGTCGGCGCAACAGTCTGGTTATTTTTAGTTACAATAAATATCGGCATTCACTTTATTTGGGGATACTTACCTACTATCTTCTCTTCTCCCCCGTATTACACCATTTGTGTAACGACTATCGGTGGTATTCTTGTTGGTTTAACCCAAAAATACTTCGGTACATATCCACGTCTTATGCCGGAAGTGATGGGTGAATATAAAAAAACAGGTAGAATTGAATACCGTTTTGTACATAAAGCTACTTTAACTGCGATTATCGTTTTAATATTTGGAGCTAGCCTAGGTCCCGAAGCAGCACTTGTTGGCATTATCGGTGGCCTTTGTACATGGGTGGGGGATCGCTTTACATTCGCCTTAAAAGGAATGAATGAACTAACAGAAGTTGGAATTGGTGCTACTTTAAGTGTAATTTTTAACGCGCCATTATTCGGTTATTTAGCTCCGAGTGAAAATGAGGGTGAGCAAATTAACGAATTCTCTAAAGGAAAAAAAGCGATTGTATATTTGGCTACCACTTTCGCTGGTTTTTCCGTTTATTTATTACTTAGTAAATTCGATAATCGTGGATCCTTTATCGTTGATTTCGGAGAAGGTTCTCTTTCTCTTAATGAATGGATTGCCTTTCTTCCACTTGCTAGTATTGGTGCTATAGTTGGATTCTTTTATTTCAAATTAGAATTTACATTAGAGAAGTTCATTCACCCTTTTAGGGAATACAAAATGACACTCGGAATTATCGGTGGTATTTTATTAGGAATTGCGGGAACTTTTCTTCCGTACACATTATTTTCAGGGGAACATCAATTAAAAGAATTAGTTGTTGAATGGAGCCATCTATCTTTTTGGATACTACTTGTTTCAGGGATTTTAAAGTTGTGCATTACTGCCGTTTGCTTAAACACAGGGTGGCGAGGTGGACATATCTTCCCAATTATATTTTCTGGGTCAAGTATCGGATACGCTGTAGCATCTATTCTTCCTATAGATCCAGTAGCATCTGTTGCCATCGTAACGACAGCAATTTCAAGCTATGCGTTACGAAAGCCAATAGCTATAACATTACTATTACTTATGTTTTTCCCGCTTAATTTACTATTGCCAATGCTTGGTGCAGCTGCTATCGGGAATGCCTTTCCACTCCCAAAACATAACGAAAATACAAATTAATAAAAATAGGCAGTGGGGACGAAAGCTCCACTGCCTATTTTTTCATTACACATGCTGCTTTAATAACGCTTCTAACTCCTCAAAATTATGCACTTCATATGTCGGTATAATCCCACTATCATTTAATTTCCTTTCTGGATTAAACCAACAAGTATCAATTCCCGCTACATACCCACCTTTAATATCAGCGCTTAACGAATCCCCAATAATGAGCCCTTCTGCAGGAGAAAAATTAGGAATTCGTTCGAAAACATAATCAAAATACTCTTTCATCGGTTTTTGGAATCCTGTATCTTCAGAAACGAAAACATCTTGAAACAAGGCATGTAATCCTGCATTCCGTAAGCGTTTATCTTGCGTCTTAGAAACACCGTTTGTCACTATATATAAATCATACTCACCTTGAATTTGACTTATAAATTCAAACGCACCTTGCATGAGTTGGTCTCCTTCTTCTAAATAACTACGATAATTATTTTCGAATAATATCCCATCTACTTCTTCCCCGTACTCTTTAAACAAAATCGAAAAACGTGTATTTACGACTTCATCACGATCTATTTCACCTTCTTCAAAAGCATCCCAAAGACTTTTATTAATTTTTTTATACTGTGCTTCAACTTCGCTAGTTAGAGAAATCCCTTTTTCTTCAAACAGCATACGTAACGCCACTTTCTCCGCCTTCTGAAAATCTAACAATGTATCATCTACATCAAATAACAATGTTTTATATTTTTTCATAAGCCCTTCACACTCTCTTTTCTACAAAAACAAATTTAAATAAATCGTATCATTCTTTCTTGTAAAAATAATAGGAGATATCTCATACTAAATATGAGGTGAAAACATGAAAGTTAGCAAAAATAGCGAAGAAATCTCTCATTACATGCAAACTTCAAAATTCCATACTCTTTTTTCTTTTAATGTCTTACCGTATGCTGAACTACATTCTTTTCAAAAGAAAGAAAGGATATGTACTGAGGGAGTTGATGTTCCTTATCTTTATTACTTAATTTCTGGGAAAGCAAAAATATATATGAGTCACAAAAACGGAAAGATCTCCTTAATTAACTTTATTCAAGCGCCTTCTTTCATTGGGGAATTAGGATTAATTGGCGTAGAATCCATCACGAAAACGGTGGAAGTAATTGCAGATTGTATATGCTTAGCGCTTCCTCTTAAAGATTGTCAGCATATTTTATTACAAGATGCTGTCTTTCTACAGAAACTATGCAAATTTATCGGCGAAAAAACAATTACCAGAACAGAAAGTTACGCTAAAAATAATAGTTATCCATTCGAAAATCGATTAGCAGCGTTTATTCTATTAACAGAACAAAATAACAGTTATATAGAAAAACATACCGAGGCTTCGGAATACTTAAATGTCAGTTACCGCCATCTTTTATACGTATTAAACCAGTTTTGCCAGCATAATTACTTAAAAAAAGACGGTAGAACCTATTACATACAAGATCGAATGCAGTTGGAAAAACTGGCTGACGAACTTAAAATATAAAAAAGTAGCATTAACGTTTATATGTTAATGCTACTTTTTGAGTGACGATTTTATTTTCAATTAAAATTTGCTTGCTACTTTAGCTGCTTCTTCAAGACCCGCTGTAATGATTTCTTCTGCTTTATCTGGGAATTGGTTATGCCCTTCAATAACTACTGTTTCCATGTTTGTTGCACCGAAGAAGCCCATCATAGTTGCCACATATTTAACAGCCATTTCTGCTCCAGCTGCCGGGCCTTCAGAATATACACCACCGCGCGCATTTAATAATGCAATCTTCTTATCTCCAATTAGACCAACTGGACCTTCTGGCGTATATTTAAACGTTTTACCAGCACGGTTTAAATAATCAATATATGTGTGTAACACTGCTGGAATCGTTAAGTTCCATAATGGGAAACCGAAAACGACTTTATCAGCTTCTAGGAATTGATTTAAGTACTTATCAGCAACTGCTACTGCTTTTGCTTCTTCTTCTGTTAAATCAAATCCTTTACCTGCTTTGAATGTACCATTAATCATGTCTACACCTACGTATGGTAATTCTTCTTTATATAAATCAAGTTCTACTACTGTATCATTTGGATGTGCTTCTTTATAGTTTGCTAAAAATGCCTCGTATAATTTCACACTAACTGCTTGTTCCGCTGGGCGGTTGTTTGCTTTTACAAATAAAACTGTTGCCATTGTTTCTTCCTCCTAATATGCTCTCTTATGTTGTTATATGCTTTCAAAAAGGTATCCCTTGTAATTGTTGTTTTGTTGCTTACAAACATATTTTATCTTTATATCCAGATAATTTCGTCCTCACATAGACGTATTTTTCCATAAAAAAAGTCCACCTTCTAAAGGCGAACTAGGTCTTACGACTTTTGTCTTATACAATTCCGTTTTTCACTGCATATAATGCCGCTTGCGTGCGATCGGATAAATGTAATTTACTCAAAATACTGCTTACATGAGCCTTTACCGTTTTTTCGGTAATAACTAAAACAGAAGCGATTTCTTTATTACTCATCCCTTTCGCTAATAGCTGTAATACTTCATTTTCTCTCGCTGTTAGCACATCCACTTGAATAGAAGGTTCTTCTTCCTTTTCTTCCACAGGTAATGTTTGAGAGAGAAGAGCAGTTGCTATATCTGGATGTAATTGAATATTACCTTTATATGCGCTTCGAATAGCTTCAACAAGTTGATCTGGTTCTACATCTTTTAAAATATACCCGCTTGCTCCCGCCCTTAACGCTGGTAAAACATGTGCCTGATCAGAAAAGCTAGTTAATACAATTACTTTCACATCCGGATATTCTTGTTTAATACACGCTGTCGCCTCAACGCCATCCATTTCAGGCATATATAAATCCATTAATACAACATCAGGATTTGTCTCTCCTACTTTCACTAATGCTTCCTTCCCATTATTCGCTTCTCCAACTAGCGCTAAATCTTCTTGCGTACTTAAGAAAAATGCTAATCCTTTTAAAACGACTGTATGATCATCAACTAACAATACTTTTATTTTCACAAACTTCCCTCATTTTCACATCATAATGGTACGTTTACTTTTACACTTGTTCTTTTCTTATCACTTACAATTTTAATTGTTCCACCAATTAATTCTACTCTTTCTCGCATCGTAGTCATGCCGAGTGATTTCTTCTCTTTTATATCCTTTTCTACAAAACCGTTTCCTTGATCGACTATTTCTAATGATACTTTCTTCTCCGTCACTTTGAAATAAATCGTCGCTTCTCTAACATTCGCATGTTTACTTACGTTATTTAAAGCTTCTTGTCCAATTCTCCATAGCGCTTCCTCTACTACGCGCGGCAAATCACGAACACCTGTAACTTGTTCTCGAATTTTCAATCCTAAGTTTTCACCGTACTGCTTTAAGGCTGGTAATAAACCTTTTTCTAATCCTGCCGGGCGAAGCTGCCAAATTAATGTCCTCATTTCCTTTAAAGCTCCTTGCGCTAGTTCACGCATTTCATGCAAAGACTGATCGACTTTTTCATTTTGACCTTTCAAAACCGCCTCAGCCCCTTTTGTCATAAAGGTTAATGAAAATAATTTTTGTGAAACAGAATCATGTAAATCCCTCGCTAACCGGTTTCTTTCTTCCATTCGTACGAGTTCACGACGCTGTTCGTTTAATCTTAAATTCTCTATTATTAACGAAACATGGTTCGATAATGCTTGAATTACATCTATCGTATTAACATCAAATTCCGCATTATTTAAATTAACACATAAAACACCAAATATATGATTTTGGATATGTATTGGCGTAGCAATAACAGCTCCATGTAGATTTTTTAATAGAGCTGGCTCATCTTGTTCTAACGCTTTCTTTGCTGCTTCTCTTACACCCTCTTGTAACTCTTCCTGACCATAAGAAGCTCGCAAAGATAACTCTATTTCTTCCCTAATAAAAAACGCCACTTGATTCCACTGAAATACTTCACCCACATGATTTACTACTTTTTCAGGTAATACATTAAACTTATGAATCGTTTTTAAAGCTTGAATAAACCTCTCCAATTTCACATAATAATGTGCTCTTCGCTTTTCATTTTCATATAATTTTGTTCGCTTTAAGGCCGTCCCAATTTGGAAGGCAACTGATTGGAGCAATACTAATTCTTCTTCCGAAAAATGTGTTTTACCTGGGCTGGCTACATTTAAAACACCAAATTTCTCTCCTCCAGCCTTTAAAGGAACCGTAGCATGATGAAGGATTCCTTCTGTATCTCCCCAATTATATTCAATTGCATTATTAATTCTTTTACATTCAATTATATTAACCGCTCGCTCTAATTTTCCATCCACAAAGCCACGTAAACACCAACACTCACCTTCACACATCGGGCGTTTGTTTTCATATGTAAGTGCCTCTGGTAATTGATAATCAATCAATTTTGTATATCTACCATTTTCATCCGCAAGAAATATCCATCCTGTCGTTAAACCTGTTACACTAAGTAATTTTTCTAGCACTGCTTGCAATACATGGTATGTATCATTTGATGTATTTAGTGTTTCTGCAATTTCTTTTAATATAACTAATTCATTTGTACGATTCTCTTGAAACATAATTCGTCTCCTACATACAAGATTTTACATAGTTCCTAACATAAATCATCTACTTTTCACTTTGTACTTATTCATAACATTGATATAATGGTGAAAACATAGTTTTCATTATATCACCTGAGGGGGCTTTTCATAATGACATTAAATAAAGCACTTACTATCGCTGGTTCTGACACAAGTGGCGGTGCTGGTATACAAGCAGATTTAAAAACATTCCAAGAACTTGGTGTATACGGAATGACATCTCTTACGACAATCGTAACGATGGATCCACATAACGGTTGGGCACATAACGTATTCCCAATCCCAGCTTCTACATTAAAACCACAATTAGAAACGACAATTGAGGGCGTTGGCGTAGATGCTTTAAAAACGGGTATGCTTGGATCAGTAGAAATTATTGAAATGGTTGCTGAAACAATCGAAAAACATAATTTCAAAAATGTAGTAGTTGACCCTGTTATGGTATGTAAAGGTGCTGATGAAGCATTACATCCTGAAACAAATGATTGCTTACGTGACGTTCTTGTTCCAAAAGCATTAGTTGTAACACCAAACTTATTTGAAGCTTACCAATTAAGTGGCGTAAAAATTAATTCTCTTGAAGACATGAAAGAAGCGGCGAAAAAAATCCACGCTTTAGGTGCGAAATACGTCCTAATTAAAGGCGGTAGCAAGCTTGGCACGGAAACAGCAATCGACGTTCTATATGATGGAGAAACATTTGATCTTTTAGAATCAGAAAAAATTGATACAACAAATACACACGGCGCAGGTTGCACATATTCTGCTGCAATTACAGCAGAACTTGCAAAAGGAAAACCTGTGAAAGAAGCGGTAAAAACAGCTAAAGAATTTATCACAGCTGCTATCCGCTATTCATTCAAGATCAACGAGTACGTAGGACCGACACATCACGGTGCATATCGTAAATTCGTTGTATCGAAAGAACTTGTCTAATCTATAAATGAAAACACCCACAGAGTTCAATACCTCCTCTGTGGGTGTTTTTTAACAATCTTTATATCTTCCGGTCATCTTATCTTTAAGATGCAGAACTAACCTGATTTCTTCCATTTCTTTTGGAGTAATATAATGCATCATCAGCAGCTTGAATAAATTGCTCTGGTGATTGTTCATATACTGAAATTCCTACTGAAACTGTAATTTTTATCTTTGTTCCATCTAACAATTGGAATGAATGTTTTTCAACATCTGCGCGAACTTGTTCCCCCATATACATTCCGTAAGCTAATCCCTTTTGCGGTATTAGAAGCGCAAACTCCTCTCCACCCTTTCGAAAGACCAAATCTGGAAACGTTGAAACTTCTCGTAAAATACGCCCTATTTGTTTTAATACTTCATCTCCTGCAGGATGCCCGTACGTATCGTTTACAGACTTAAAGTGATCAATATCTATAAGTAGTAAACAAAGTGAATCATTTTTCATGCGCTTATTACTAATATGACGATTCATCTCTAAATCAAACTGTCTTACATTTCCTAAACCTGTCAATGCGTCTATCGTTGCATATTGCTTCATCGTTTGAAATAACTCATTGGATTGTATAACGTAATTTGCACTTATGAATGTTATGTAGCCTGTAATAATACTAGAAATTAAATATAATCCCACTATGTTAATATCTTTAATTAACCATATATATAGTGAGGGAACTAGAATAGATAAAATATATGTATGTAACCATACCCATTTTTCTCCTAGAGAAAGATTTAAACGCGAAATAAAGATACTACCTACTCCTATCGCAATAAGTGTATAAAAGGCTACTTGAGAAGCTAATGAATAATCCATAAATACTATCCTAGTTACTAAAATCATACTAACAGTTATAGTACTCGCTATTGGTCCTCCAATTATAACGGCTAGAATAACAGCTAAGTAGCGTAAATCCAACAGAATGGTACCAACATGAACACCGAAATACATTAGTAATATACCTAATATCCCAGTAAGAATACCTACTACACATTTCTGCCAAAAAGAGAACCCTTCTTTTAACGGTTTATCTCTTAAAAGCTGACCTCCAACAAAAATAAAGGAAAGAATAATTGTGGTATTTACAAATAAGTCCCTTAACATAAAATAATCTCCCTACTTTTCTATCTATCCCTTTCCTTATTTTATTGTATACGAAATCCCTATAATTCCCAAAGTTTTTTATTTATTTTTTGCTGTTCCACGTGAAACAGCAAAAAAATAAAAAAGGACGAAATTTCGTCCTTTTCATTAACAACAGCGTGATATTTTTCCACCCTTTGCATTAAATCTAGCTTCTTGCGCTTCTGCAAAAAACTGTTTTTGACATACGACTTCTTCGTCTGGATGATGCTTTTTCATATGCTCTACATATGTTTCATAGCTTGGTACCCCAACAAGTAAACTAATAAAATGATTCCTTTGCCCCCATACTTGCTGTAGCCTTTTAAGCATAGTTCCTCGACTCACTTTCATCTCGAGGTATATATGGTGCCTCTTTTAGCGGCATCGGTTTATTTCTTAATACTTGAATCCAAATTCGAATTGCTGAAATTAAGACAGCGATTACAACGATCATAAAAATCCCACAAAGCGCTGCATCAATATAATCATTGAAAATAATTTGCTTCATTTGGGCGACATTTTTAGCTGGCGCTAACACTTTCCCCTCATCTAACGCTCCCTGAAACACCTTAGCGTGGGATAGAAATCCTATTTTAGGATTTTCATGAAATAACTTTTGATAACCCGCTGTCATCGTTACAATAAGCAATCCGACAGTTGGAATAAGTGTCACCCAAACATATGCCTTTTTCCCCATTTTGAACAAAATTGTCGTTCCAAGTAATAACGCAATACCTGCTAACATTTGGTTCGCAATACCGAAAAGTGGCCATAATGTATTAATTCCACCAAGCGGATCTACTACCCCTTGGTATAAGAAATAACCCCATCCTAATACACATAACGTTGTAGCTATTACATTCGCTAATGTAGAATCTGTTTTCGAAAATGGCTTATATACATGCCCTAAAATATCTTGAATCATAAACCGACCTACACGCGTTCCAGCATCAATCGTTGTTAAAATGAATAGCGCTTCAAAGAGAATCGCAAAGTGATACCAAAAGGCCATCATAGCCGTTCCACCTATTACTTGTGAGAAAATATATGCCATACCTATCGCTAACGTTGGTGCACCACCTGTACGTGATAAAATCGTTTGCTCTCCAACGTTTACAGCAAGGTCTTTTAGTTCATTTGGTGTAATAGCAAATCCCCATGAAGAAATAACTTGAGCGGCTTGCGAGACATCCGTACCGATAAGTGCTGCAGGACTATTAATTGCAAAATAAGTTCCTGGTGTTAATACACAAGCTGCAATCATCGCCATCGCCGCTACAAACGACTCCATTAACATTGCCCCATAACCGATTGGCTGTGCGTGCCCCTCTTGTTCAATCATCTTCGGCGTTGTACCTGATGAAACGAGAGCATGGAATCCAGACACCGCACCACAAGCAATTGTAATAAATAAGAACGGGAATAAGTTTCCGGAGAACACAGGGCCAGTTCCATCGATAAATTGTGAAACTGCTGGCATTTGTAAATCTGGTGCTACAATTAAAATACCAATTGCTAATCCAACAATTGTTCCGACTTTTAAAAATGTACTTAAATAATCACGCGGTGCTAAAAGCATCCAAACTGGTAATGCCGATGCGATAAATCCATATACAATAAGCATAATAGCAATTGTTTCACCGCTAAATGTGAACATACTTGCAAGCGCTGGGTTTTCTGCTACATACTGTCCACCAATAAGAGACAGTATAAGTAGAATAATTCCGATTACTGATCCTTCACCAACCCGTCCAGGCCTAATGTAACGCATGTATACTCCCATTAAAATAGCGATAGGAATCGTTGCTGCTATTGTAAACATTCCCCAAGGACTTCCGACAAGCGCCTTTACGACTACTAGTGCTAATACCGCTAATAAAATAATCATAATGCCTAAAATACCTATCATTGCAATAAGCCCTGTAACAGGACCGATCTCATCTTTAATCATTTCTCCTAATGATTTACCATTCCGTCTCATCGAAGCAAATAAAATTACAAAATCTTGTACAGCACCAGCGACAACTACCCCAACAATAATCCATATTGTCCCTGGTAAATATCCCATTTGTGCCGCCAAAATCGGTCCTACTAAAGGTCCTGCCCCCGCAATGGCTGCAAAATGATGGCCAAATAGTACCCACTTATTTGTCGGAACATAATCTTTTCCATCGTTTAAAGTATGGGCTGGCGTTTGCCGATTATTATCTAAACCAAATACCTTTCTCGCTATAAATCTACTATAAAAGCGATAAGCAACTGCATACACACATACCGCAGCTACTAAGAGCCATACAGCATTAATAGTTTCACCTTGTGATAAAGCTATTACACCAAAAGCACCTGCTCCTACTGCCGCAATAACTCCCCAAAGTAAAATCGACTTCAATGTTTTCACATACAATCCCCCCAATACTATTTCTTAGTGGGATTGTACTAAATTTTCTGAATATTTAATTTGAATCCTCCTTATCATGAAGGATTTTTAGGTTATCATGTTAAAAATTTCGCATTACCTGCTATAATTCAATTTTATTTCGAAGTTTTTTCACATAATTCCTACTAACCGGAATCGGTTGCTCATCATATTTATCTAAATAAAGATTATATGTGCCGTTATAATAAGGCTTTAATTCTTGTACATATGACATATTAATTAAATAACTTTTATGTACGCGTAAAAAATCATATGCATTTAGCTTATTTTCCAGCTCCTGAAGTGTATATGTTGAAATATACTGATTATTTGTTGTATAAATTGAAACCGTTTTGTTTTCCTTATTTTTGCTTACATATACAATATTTTCAGGGAAAATATACCTAATCCCCTCTTGACCTTCTATCGGTAGTTTGCGTAAATAACTCTTTGCTTTCTCGCCTTGCTCCTTCCCCATTCTATATAAAAGGAATTGCAAATCTTCTTCGCGAAATGGGCGTAGTAAATAATAAAATGCTTGAAAACGAAATGCCGTAATGGACTCTTCTATACCTTCACCCATAAAAATAAATTTCGTATAACAATTTACTTCCCGTAATAAACTCGCGTATTCAAAACCAGTTCCATCTATTAATTTTGAATTTAAAAAAACAAAATCTGGTGTATGCTTTTTCATGAGAAATAATGATTCTGTTCCTGTATTTGCTTCAAAACATTCTACATTCCTTATATTTTCAGTAAATTTTTCAGCTAAACTTCTTCGCTCTTCTGCTTCTTCCATGACCAGTAAAATTTTCATTTCTTCAACCACCTAATTCTTTTGTCCGTATGTCTTGTTGTATACATTCGCTTTTATAAGAAACATTCCCTTTTTCTTACTATACCATTATTTATCTAAAAAAACAGAAAAAAGGAAACCATCATGGTTCCCCCTGCCTTTTATTTCGTTATTTATATGCAGTACAACTCTCACTAATTAAAGTTTCCCCTTATACTAATTCTCGTTGCTTCGTTTCTTGCCCAAGTAGAATTACAGCAAATACACCAATTAAAATTGATCCACAGAAAATCGTAAATATGAGTGATAGTGAAGCCTGTGAGGCAACTAAATATCCTACTAATAGCGGCCCAAGGATACCACCAATACGACCGAATGCTGCAGCCATCCCTGCACCTGTACCACGAATAACTGTTGGATACTGTTCAGGTGTATAAGCATACAATGCACCCCAAGCACCTAAATTAAAGAAGGATAGTAACATGCCTGCTATAATTAATACTGTTAGTGACTCCGCCACTCCAAACAAGTAAGCACTGCACGCTGTACCAATTAAATACGTAACTAAAACAAACTTACGACCAAGGCGTTCAATAAACCAAGCAGCTGTGAAATACCCTGGTAATTGAGCTAACGTCATAATAAGTACGTATTGGAAACTTTTTATTAAACTAAATCCTTTTAATACCATTACACTAGGTAACCAAAGGAACATTCCATAGTAGGAAAAGACAACAGAAAACCATAGAATCCATAACATAATTGTTGCTTTACGATATTCCCCAGACCAAACTGATTTTATATTTTCAATAACAGATGGTCTTTTTTCAACCTTTTGGAATCTCGGGGAATCCGGTAAATTCCATCTTAAATATAAAGCATATAGTGCTGGAACCGCACTCAATACCATTGCAACTTCCCAACCATATTTCGGAATAACAAAATACGAGATAAGGGCCGCAATTAACCATCCACCAGCCCAAAAGCTTTCTAATAGCACAACTATTTTGCCACGTTCATGTGCTTCAACACTCTCTGATACTAATGTAGAAGCAACTGGAAGCTCTCCGCCAAGCCCCATACCAATTAAAAATCGTAAAACAAGGAACATCGCAAGTGTTGTCGTTAAAGCAGTTAAACCACTACCGATAGAAAATAGTAATAATGTAATAATAAAGACTGATTTCCGCCCTATTTTATCTGATAGTATTCCAAAAACGAGCGCCCCGACTGCCATACCAATTGAATTAATGCTGCCTATCCAGCCCATTTCTTGCGTACTTAATCCCCAATCCTTTTGCAACGCTACCATTACAAATGAAAGCATTCCAACGTCCATTGCATCAAATAACCATCCAAGCCCCGCTATACCAAGTAGCTTTCGCTTCGAAATTTCTTTCACCTTACCCACAAGAAGTCCTCCTTACACAGCTGTCTTTACACATCATTTTACATGTGTGAATTGTATAAGTAAAATACTTTCGTGTAAAAAATTCTCCTTCATCATTCCCAAAAAACAAAATACTTATCCCACTATTTGAGAGCAGTAAGACCTCCGCCTCAAAATTCAGTTGGGGCAAAGAAGTTAAATTGAAAATCCACTATTATTAAACGCCTGATGAGTGAGGGGTAACAATTAGTAGTAGATGAACAAATCCTCACTTTATCAAAAATGGCAAATAAAAAAAGTAGCGATATTCTGCTACTTTTTCGAACGCATGACTTCTTTTAAAAATTCCGCTAATACTAGCTGACGACGCCAACGCGTTGGATTACTACACAATCTATAAAACCACTCTAAATTGATTGCTTGAATCCATTTTGGTGCACGTTTTACCTCTCCAGCCCATACGTCTAAACTTCCGCCCACTCCAACAGCCATTTTCGTTTCTAAACGATGCTTATTAGTTTGGATAAAGTTCTCTTGTCTTGGGAAACCAAGTGCGACAAGTAATAGATCTGGTTTTGCTTCTTGAATACGAGAAACAATATTCTCTTCTTCTTCTTGTTTAAAGTACCCGTCTTGTGTACCAACAATAGATACAGCTGAATACGTCTTCGTTAAATGACCTGCTGCAGCTTGTACAACATGCGGTTTTGCACCGAGCAAGAAAACAGATACTGGTTTATTCTCTTCTGATAGCTTCGCAAATAAATTACACATTAAATCAAAACCTGCTACACGTTCCTTTACAGGTGTACCCAGCATACCACTTGCTTTTACAACTCCAATACCATCAGGTGTAATTAAATCTGTATTTAATAATGTTTTATGGAATGTTTCATCCTTTTTTGCACACATAACAATTTCAGGATTCGCTGTTACTACCTGAAAAGTATGAGTTTGCTCTAATTCTAGTTGCTCCTTTAAATATTGGACCGTTTCATCCATTGTCATTGTTGAAAAAGGAACACCTAAAATATCAACCGTTTTTACTTCCATGATTAACTATCCTCTCTATTTCAGTAAAAGTTTTTTATATGCATTATAAGTATCTTCATACAAATTCTTTAGCGAGAAATGAGTAGATGCGTGATTATATAAACGATTCCCCATCGCTTCTAATTCACTATTCGACCATTTTTCATAAGCATTTTCTAATGCATTTGCTAACGAGTCTGCATCACCAATCGGTACAATCCATCCATACGTATCATCAACTATTAATTTTTTCATATCGCCTACATTTGTTGCAATAGATGTTAAACGTTGATTGGCCGCTTCTAATAAAACGAGAGGGAAACTTTCGCTATAAGAGGTTAACAAATTAATGTGTGCAGATGCATATAATTCTTTTGAATCTGTACGAAAACCTAGAAACATCACCTTATCCTCTAAGTCCTTTTGTTTTACCATCTCTTTTAATTCAGCTTCTATAGGCCCATCCCCAAGCAAGAGCACCTTTATATTTGGGATTTTAATTTTTTGTAACGCTTCAAATAAAATATCATGACCTTTAACAGGATGAAGACGCGCTACTTGAATAGCTGTAAATACTCCTTCATCGATGCCAAATTCACTCTTATCATAAGGTTTTGCTGGAGTACTATCATACTCAATCCCATTATAAACCGTACAAATCTTCTCTTCTGGTACACCTAGTTTTATTATGTTTCGCTTAAAGTTTTCCGTAATTGCAAAGAACAAATCTACCTTCCTGAAAGAACGTAAATTTAACTTCGTAAATACCCATCCTTTTAATCCCCTCTTCATAAAATCCAAAGTTGGATCACTGTGGACAGTCATTATCCATTTCGCTTTTATACCTTTTTTTAAGAGGGAGAGATAGAAATTTGCTCGTGCGCCATGTGTATGCACAATGTCAAATTGATTTTCATTAATAAATGCTTTTATTTTTGAAAGAATTGATAGGTCGTACCGAGATGATTGGGTAAAAACATGCACTTGAATACCAAGGTTTCTCGCCTCTCTAGCAATCGCACCTTCTTCAAATACCATTAATTCCACTTCTTCCTTTGAAAACTGAGATAAAAGTGAAATAATATGTGTTTTCCCCCCACCTTCTTCTGCACCAGCATTCATATGCAACACTTTCATTTCTTACATCCCCCATTTTTTTCTTTTTATTTACTATAACAAAATAAAAGCTAACATATGCTAGCTTTTATTTTTCTATCATTCAATTTCCAGGTCAACCATTAAATATGCCATGATTAATACTAAGTAGAAACTCACTCCAGGTGAAATTAAAATATGACCAGCTATAAATGAAATACCTAATCCGAGAAGTATCGCAGTAACCACCATTGCATATTTCACTGTGAATATTTCCTTAAATTTAGTAAATATACGTACAATAAATTTAATACCAAAGTACAAGAATGGAACTACAAGTAGAATTAGCCCTATGATTCCGAAAGAATAGAACCAATCGTGGAAGTCACGTTCAATTAATTTCGGCTCCGCTTTATAGTTACCGGCATAACCCATACCTAGTAATTTTTGAGACATCGGGGCTTCTTTATAGAAATCTTTATACATTTGTTCAAATAATTGACGCCCACTGAAAATAATAGCTTGCGTTTCTTCTTTTTTCTCTGCAACTTTTTCTTTTTCTTTTTCTTTTACTTTTTCTTTTTCATTAACAGGAGGTTTATGCTCTTTAGCTTCCTCTTTCTTTTTCTCTTCCTTTTTCGCTGTCTGTTGTTCTTCAATTAATTGAACATGAATCCCCATATTTTTTAGAAATGGTGAAAAAGGTGTATATGCCATGATTCCTACAAAAACAGTCATTGCAATAAAACCATTTAATAAATATATATTTTTCTTTCCTTTTTTACCTTGTGTAAAGGCTTGAATAAAGCACATAACAACCGCAATAACCATTGTTCCATAGATTGCTCCTATACCAACCTTCGTACCAACTGCAAATAATGAAAACACAACTAAAATAGAAGGAATCCAATAGTATATTTGGCTCATACTTTTTGTTTTTTCAATTGAATATAAAATAACAATCGGACACATGATGGCTAAAATAGATCCTAACTCATTACCTGCGTAAAACCAACCGCGTGATCCTAATTTTAACCATTCATAATTATTGTAATCTGTTCCAGTTGCAATCGAAACTACCATTACTATTCCCATAATTAATGATGCATACGTAATGTAGTCGCGCATTTTTGAATGGCCTTTTTCTTTTAAAGACTTAAATACAAACACATAACAAGTAAGCATAACAAACGGATATAAAGCTTTTGCTATAAACTTAATTTCTTCTGTAAGTACCATAGGATCTTTTGTAAGCTTATTATTTACCAATCCGATAGTAAAGACTATCCCTACTAAGATTATATACAATATATATTTTATATTTCCTTGTTTCTTTGTTTGAATTAAAATATATATCCCACTTAGGAACATAACGAATAAGCGTGTAATAACTCCAATGGTCGTATCAATTTTTAAAACCATGATACAGAACGCTGTAAGTAAATCTAAAATCGGTTGCAACAAAATAAAGATTAGTAGAAAATTTTCAAATTTATTACTTTTACTATTTTCGCTTAACATCTAGAACCTCCATAACTATTACCTAATTTCAATCTATACAGTTAATATTTTTTCTCATCTCAAATATTTATTATAACATATATTTTTTAATTAAACGTCTCACATTTCTACCCCAACCTTACCTTTCAAAAAAAGATTATTTGTATTTTCAAGCGCTTTCTTTCCTCATTTTTTCTTTTTTTCTACATGTAACGAAAATGCATTGTTATTTACATAACTTTAGTGTATATTTTTTCTCTGGAACATCTTTAGGAGGAAGGGATTACAGCAATGTTATTAATCGACATATTTACGTTTCTTGGCATTATCGCCGCTGCTATTTCCGGTACATTAGTTGGTTTAAAAAAAGATTTAGATTTATTCGGTGTCCTTTGTTTAGCTGTAGCTACTGCGCTCGGCGGCGGTATTATTCGTGATATTATGATCGGTAACCTGCCTCCTGTCGCATTTGTTAAACCTATTTACTTTTTCGTAAGCGTATTATCAGCACTATTTACTTGTATGTTTTTTGAGCGTATCAATAAACTGCAAGTCGTTATTATGCTTTCTGATGCTGTTGGCTTAGGTGTTTTTACAGCTATTGGTGCAAATGCGGCAATGTCACATCATGTTGACGCCTCATTTCTAGTCGTTTCAATGGGAGTCATTACAGGTATTGGAGGCGGCATTTTGCGTGACATTTGCGCTCAAGATATCCCCTATGTATTTCGAAAAGAGATTTACGCAATCGCTTCTATTTTAGGAGCAATTAGTTTCCTAATCACATATGCAATGGGTGCACACGTATTAGCTTTCTATGTTTGTTTATTAGTAACATTCATTATTCGTGTTGTCACTGTAATATATAATGTACATTTCCCAGTTTTCTTTAAAACACATGCTAAAATTAATAAAGGCCATTAAGAGAATTCTACATAGAATTCTCTTAATTTATATACTATTCTACACACTAATGTAGAGTAATTGCATATAAAAATATATAATTATATTAGAACCAAAAATGAAAACGCTTTATAAACAGGGGGAAGAATGATGCTTGGGGTTTTTAAAAAACATACAAATAAAACAAAAACCAGTATACTTGAATTAAGTAAAGATCAACAAATCACTTTTAACGTGCCTACTAATTCTGAACTGAAAGTTCAAATGGACATGCTACATATTTCAAAAGAAGATTTACAAATCGTAAAGGTACTACAGCCCTTTATTTATGAAGAAATTGATTGGATTACGGAAAAGTTCTATGCCAATATTACAAAACAGCCTAATTTAATTACTATTATTGAACGTTACAGTTCTATTCCAAAACTAAAGCAAACTTTAAAAACACATATAAAAGAATTATTCAGCGGAGATATGCATGAAGATTTCATTGAACAACGTGTTAGAATTGCAAAAAGACATGTACAAATTGGGTTACATAGAAAATGGTATACAGCTGCTTATCAAGAATTATTCCGCTCTATCATGAAGATTTTAAAAACAAAAATTACAACAATTGACGATTTTTCTTATTCTATAAACGTAATAAATAAATTATTTACACTTGAACAAGAACTTGTTATTGCAGCCTATGAATCTGAATATGAAAGAATGCAAAAGGAACTTGAAAAAGAAAAAGAAATAACATCTATGACCATTACGCATATTGCAACAGAATTAGCCTCTGTATCTGAAAAAACGAGCGCTTCTATTCAACAGTTAACCGCCAAATCTGAAACGATTGTAGAAATTGCCAAAACAGGCACATCATTAGCTACAACATCAGAAGAAAAAGCAAATAAAGGTAAAGAACAATTAAATCAGCAAAATAAACGAATGGAATACATTCAAACGAACATGGAAACAATTATTACAGATACTCATGAACTTCTCGATATTTCCAACAAAATTAATGAAATTATAGATATTGTAAAATCAATTGCAGAGCAAACAAATTTGCTTGCACTAAATGCTGCGATTGAATCTGCACGTGCTGGGGAATTTGGCAAGGGCTTTTCTGTTGTAGCTGGAGAGATTCGAAAGTTATCAGAGCAAACGAAAGAATCTATATTCAACGTTACAAAGCTCGTTGAAAAAACTAATGAACAAATTATTCGCGTATCTTCTTCAGTGAAACAAATTAGCTCCCTCGTATCTGAAGGAACGGATGGTATGTCTGCAACAGATCAATATTTCCAAGAAATTGTAAAAGACATGTCTAACTCAAAAGAACAGAATAAAAAAATTGAAAATGAGTTAGAAACCATTTCACAAGTAATGAAAGGAATTCAAGACGATTCCTCAAAAATGGCTCTAACAGCTGATAGTTTACAACTGGAACTGAACCGATAAAGTGAAGCTTATGTCAGTAGAGATTCTTTATCTCTGCTAATTCTTAATCCTCATCTTCTACCCATAAAAAAAGAATCCAAACTGGATTCTTTTTATTTTCTGAAGAATATTTTTTGACAATAAACATAACTCATATAAACACCAAAGCTTTGCAATATAAACAACGCTGGCACTATAAGATTGTAGTATGCCATATCTACTTGGAAGAGTCGTAATAATACATATCCGCTAATTAACAATAAGAACAACATATATCCTTCGTTTTGTTGTTTCTTAATAAGAAAGTGTAATAAAGCGATAGACATAAACAATATTACCGCTATATATATAAGTTTTTCACATTTAAATAGAATAGAATGTATTCCTTCATCTGAGAATTGATTAATTACTGGCTTTAAAAGTTTAAATCTTTCTTCTTCAATCTCTTTTAACTTTTGATCAATATGCTCTGTTACGTTTTGATTTTTAGTTATTTTTTCCTCATTTTTACCTTTTCCAATTAAAACAGATTGAACATACGTTTCATTTGAAAGCGTATATTGTGACATTCCCATTGTCTGAATTCCATAACTTACTCCAAAATGAGCACTATAAAATAGAATAAGTATCCCTATCATCTTTAACAGTACCTTTTGTTTCATTGCTGATTGAAATAGTTCAATTAACAACACGTATACAGCAATGAAAATAGGAAGAAATAATCCCATTGGGAAAATCATATTACTACATGCAAATAAAATTGCTGAAAACACCCACATATAAGGATGCTCTAAACCTTTATATAAAAGTATGTAACAAGCCAAATAAAATAAAAATATTGCAAGTGATTCTGATGTTAATAAGGAACTCATAAATATATTTGGAATATATAAAGCGTAAAATACAGACGCTATACGGCCACATTCTTCTCCGAAAACCATTGCTGCAATACGATAAATGAAAAATGCAGTCCCTGTGCAAAATAAAATATTAAATAACTGCAATGCGAATACTGTATCGCCAAATACACGAATAATAATTGATTCATAAATAATAAAAGGTAACTGCGCTACGTTCTCTACATTATTACCCATTGCAACCTGCTTTGCAGACTCAAACATCGCTTTCATATCACCAATTATCGGAACGTCTACAAATAGAACCATACTAAGTCTCACAACTATAGATGTACTCATAAGAAACACAAGAAATTGTTTATCCGTAAAACGATACTGTAAAATCGATGCCACTAAAAGCATGAGAATAACAAAAATAACCAATACGATTGTTACACTTGTTGTACTGTCTCCAAAAAATTGTTTGCTTGTTTCAAACGCAGACCAACAACTATAAACAAAAAATGCAAGCATCGCACCAATCATTATTTTACTAAAAAAAGACGAAAAATTTGTTTGTATATGATTCATATGTCCATTGCACCTCTATTTCCATTCATAACAAAACGATTCTATCATGAATAGGTACACAGCTGATAGGGAATTTCTATGACAAATACAGGGTCCTAATTTTTTCACTTGCAATGTAAGCGAATCCTCTTTTACACTACACTTTATATAAGATAACTTTTCTTTCAGTTACATGAATACAAATACAGAAGTTTTACTAACCCTCTTCTGGAATTCTTTACTTCATTAAATATCTATGGATTTTTAATATTTTTGTACTCCAATTACAATACATGTCATTCTGATTGAAAACAGAAAATAGGGGCTGACCATATGGAAAAGAAATTCATGCGAGAATCCAAAGCAATTAAAACAACACGTGTTTTTCCAAATGATTTAAATAATCATCAAACACTTTTCGGAGGGAAATTATTAGCAGAAATTGATAGTATCGCTTCAATCGCAGCTGCAAGACATAGCCGTAAACATTGCGTAACAGCATCTATTGATTCTGTTGATTTTTTAACTCCTATTCACCAAGCAGATTCTGTTTGTTACGAAGCATTCGTATGTTATACAGGAAAATCTTCCATGGAAGTGTTCGTAAAAGTAATTGCAGAGAACTTATTAGCAGGAGAACGTAGAATAGCTGCAACATGCTTCATTACATTCGTTGCGTTAAAAGACGGAAAACCTTCATCTGTTCCACAAGTACTACCTGAAACGGAAGAAGAACATTGGCTACACACAACTGGTTCAGAGCGTGCAGAGAATAGAAAAAAAGGACGTTTAAAAAGCAAAGAAATGGCTGAAGTATTAACATTGAGTAAACCTTGGAATATGTAATAACTGATTTACCTTCCTTTTTACAAATTAAAAAGGAAGGTTTTTTTATATAAAATACATAGTGTTGATTTACAAAGTTTATATGCGGTAAACTTATACAGATGTTCTTGTAATCTTCTTCCTTGCAAAAGGCCTATATAATGTACAACATAAAAAATTTGAGGAGATAATAATTATATGATGGAACAAACTCAACTCGTTTCCGTTATTGTCCCGCTGTATAATGCGGAAAAATACATTGAAGAGACGATGGAATCAATACTGAATCAAACATATAAAAATATTGAAATTGTAATTGTTGATGATGGAAGTAAAGATCAATCATCTTCTATCGTTCAAAATCTCAAGAAAAAATACCCTGAACAAATAAAATATATCTTACAAGAAAATCAAGGCGTTTCCGTTGCTCGTAATACAGGAATTGAAAATGCAAACGGAGAATATATTTCTTTTCTTGATAGTGATGATTTATGGCATTCAACAAAAATTGAAAAGCAAATCGAAAGCATGCACAAAAACAATATGAACGCCTGCTATTGTGGATATATGAACTTTTATGAAGAAACTGGTGAAAAAGTTGAAAACACAACAAACTTTGTAAAAGGGAATATGACGAAGGCCTTCTTAACACATCAAGTTTTTGCTCAAACAAGTACATGGATTTTCAAAAAATCTATCGTAATGGATCATAACATTCGGTTTACACCAGGATGTAGCTGGGGAGAAGACTTAGAATTTCTTTTTAAATTAATGAGTGTAACAAATGTATGTTATGTGGATGAGTATTTAACATACTACCGAATCCTATCAGGAGGAAATCTTTCTTCAAATTATAAAGATTATGAATTAAAAACAACAAAAGAATTAGAAGTATTTAATCGAATGAAAGATTGGATTCATAATAAATCAAAAGACTTAATCACAAATGATTCTACAGAACTGATTGAAATTCTTGAAACTTACTTATTCCCATATACAGTCATTAACAATGCTTGTATATACATTAAAGGACACTCAAAATTAGATAAATCAAAGGTTCAGTTAATTAAAAGTGATATAAAGAAATATTGTCGCAAAATCTATTCAAAAAATGGAAAACGAAGCAAAAAGTTATATGCGATGCTTTGGTTTGTACGCATCAAATTTTTATTTTCTTAAATAAAAAAATATGCTTTTAAACATTCTTTCCAGAAACAAATTAAATTTACAAATAGGACAAGTATGTCCCGACGAATAGAAAGGTCTTTTTCCATGAAAACAAATAAAATCCTTAAAAATGCCTCCTACCTCTTTGTAGGAAATATTACTGTTCGATTTGTACTTGCTATTGCTACGATTCTCTTTGCAAGATATGTTTCACCAGATGAGTACGGGATGTTTACAGTTGCATTAGCAGTTTCCGCTGTCATTTGTTATTTTACGGATGCAGGTTTGACACATACGTTTATGCGTGAAGGAACGAGAAGTGACGCTAACATTAGCGTATTAATAAGTAGTTATTTACGTATTCGTTTATTATTAGCTATCGTAATTTCTGTGCTCTTCGCTATTTTCGCTCAGTTCTTCTACACTGATGCTTACTTACGTGCCATGGTATATTGGGTCGTACTACCAACCATGTTTGGAGCCACTTTACAAGGTGTTGGGATGGCTTACTTCCAAGTAACAGAACGTATGCAATTTACAGCGATTATTTCTGTACTACAAGGTGTGACAGCCGCTGCCGCTCTTCTGCTAGGGATGTCATTTGAATGGTCACTTATGATGGTCGCTGCCATGTACGGAATATCTAGCCTTGTAACAGGAATCATTGCCTTTATAATGACAATCCGCTATACAACAATTCATAAGGGCTGGGATAAAGGCATCTTAGATCAATTACTTATTTTCACAATCAACGGCGTTATCATTATGCTTTTGCCGCAGTTAGGTCCCATTATATTAGAAAAAGTTTCAGCGAATGAGCAAGTTGGATTCTTTGGGGCTGCCTATAAAATACCTGCTGTACTTTATCAAATACCTGGTGTAATCGCAGCAGCCTTTTATCCAAAATTATTCGCTTTCGGAAATGAAAAAAATATTGAGGAACATAGAAAGCTATCTCAATTTGAATTAAAACTTATGTCCTTCTTAGGTATGGGAATTGCTATCCCCTTTATCGCTAATCCAAGTTTTTGGATTGTTACTTTATTAGGTGAAAAATATGCACCAGCGGGTAATGCTCTTGCAATTTTAGCCTTTATGGTCATTTTACAATCTATCAACTATCCACTTGCCGATAACTTAACAACAATTGGACAACAGTGGAAGCGTGCGACAATAATGGGAATCGGATTGGTTGTTGGCATCATAAGTTATATTATTTTAGGTAGCAAATTTGGAATGATGGGAGCTTCTCTAGCAGCTATCATTACTGAACTTACTTTATTAATTGGATTTACCTTATTTGTCCGTAAAGGTTTCAAGCTATTATTTAAAGGAATTATATTTAATAGCATCGCATTTATAATCAGTTACGCTCTATACCGCACAGTATTAATGAACTTACCACCACTAGTAGCTTTAACGCTCACCGGTATATTGTACGGCATTATCGGCCTTGCCATTGATCCACAAATACGTGAGTTACTTTTAGGGTTCGTAAATAAAAAGCTCGGCAAGAACATAGCATAAAGTGAAACTTTAATCAGTAGCAGTTTTACTGCCCATTCATGCAGAATAAAAGTCGCTTTCTTTCTCATAAATTCGAGAAAGAAAGCGACTTTTTATTTGCTAATACACCATTTCAAGTATGATGAACGAGTGTACTTTTAAATTTTGGACCGTAAAAATCAGGAAAATGAGCAAGAAACATTTGAATACCACTCTGCTCTACCATCATTTCCCCCTTTAATTACTTAACCACTGGTCAATTGTATTATATATTTTTGAAATGATAGCATTCTATCCAAGAATTTAGTATCATGATTCAAGATACTATTTAGAAATGAACGGAGGACATTATGAGCTTATTAACTGTTGAAAAATTAGGCCATACATTTGGTGATCGCACATTATTTAAAGATGTATCCATGCGCTTACTCGCAGGAGAGCACGTTGGATTAGTCGGAGCAAATGGCGTTGGTAAGTCAACGTTTATGAATATAATCACTGGTCAGCTTATCCATGATGAGGGCCGTGTTGAATGGACACCTGGTACAAATTATGGTTACTTAGACCAACATACAATTTTAACACCTGGTCGCACGATTCGTGATGTATTAGCAGATGCATTTTTACCTTTATTTGAAAAAGAAAAAGCTTTAAATGAAGTTACAGAAAAAATGGGAACTGCTACACCAGAAGAATTAGAGGAACTTCTTGAACAAATGGCAGAAATACAAGATGCTCTTGAAGCAGGCGGCTTCTATTTATTAGATATTAAAATTGAAGAAGCAGCACGCGGTCTTGGAATTGACGCAATTGGCCTAGATCGTGATGTTGCTGCATTAAGCGGTGGACAACGTACAAAGGTATTACTTGCAAAGTTACTACTTGAGCAACCAGAAGTATTACTATTAGATGAGCCTACCAACTATTTAGACGTGGAACATATTCATTGGTTAACAAATTATTTAAAAGAATACCCACATGCGTTCCTATTAATTTCCCATGATACGGAATTTATGAATAAATGTGTTGATATTATTTTCCATCTAGAATTTACGAAAATGACGCGTTATACAGCGACATATGAAAAGTTCCTAGAGCTAGCGGAAATGAATAAAAACCAACATATCAACGCTTATGAAAAGCAACGAGAGTTTATTAAAAAGCAAGAAGATTTTATTGCGAAAAATAAAGCTCGTTATTCAACGACAGGTCGTGCAAAGAGTCGTCAAAAACAACTTGATCGCATGGAACGTATTGATCGTCCTGAAACAGCTATTAAGCCTGAGTTCTCGTTTAAAGAAAGTCGTGCAAGTAGTCGATTTGTCTTTGAAGGAGAAAATGTAGAGATTGGATATACACATCCGTTATTACCGAAATTAACAATGACAATTGAACGTGGCGAAAAAATTGCAATTGTTGGATGTAATGGTGTCGGTAAGTCAACACTATTAAAAACGATTTTAGGTAAGATTAAACCATTAAGCGGAAAAACAAGTCTTGGTGACTTCTTAAACCCATCATACTTCGAGCAAGAAGTAAAAGCTGATAATATAACACCAATTGATGATGTTTGGAATACATTCCCTAGCTTAGACCAGCATCAAGTACGTGCCATGTTAGCGAAATGCGGTTTAAAAAACGAACATATCTCTCGTCCACTGAGCCAATTAAGCGGTGGTGAACAAGCAAAGGTTCGTTTATGTAAACTAATGGGTGAAGAAAGTAACTGGTTGCTATTTGATGAGCCAACAAACCACCTTGATGTTACAGCAAAAGAAGAGCTGAAAAAAGCGATGAAAGCATACAAAGGAACAATTCTGCTTGTATGCCACGAACCAGAATTTTATGAAGGTTGGATAACAAAAACTTGGGATGTAGAAAAATGGTCCCAAGAAAATTCTTAATCCCCTAAAAAACATCCCTTTACACTGCTATCTAGTATGTAAAGGGATTTCGTTTTAAAATACCATAAAGTTTGATAAGGAGTTTATATATATAATGCAAAGTACATTTTTTCCAAAACTTAATACATTTTTTGTGAAATGTTTATTAGTGCTGTGTCTTATTATTTCAGCAGCTATTACATTTCAATCAGTAGCTGTGGTTAGAAATCAAGCTAACACTCGTTTACTTATAATAATCCCAAGTATCATTATAATAGGTCTTCTATTTTTACTAATTGGTTATATTTCTAATAAATATATGTCAAAGCTAGTATTTACTATTTCACTTATCATCTTAGCCTTCTCTATTCGACTAATCTGGATTCTTAATATCCAAACCCCTGTCGAATCAGATTTTGCTTTGATGTACAACGGTGCCCTGCAAGCGACTAAAGGAGATTTTAGTTTTGCCCAAAGCACATATTATACTTCATGGGTTTACCAACTTGGATTTACAATGTACCAAGCTTTTATTATCAATTTATTTGGTGAAGGTACCTTCCTTTTAAAGCTCTTAAATGTGTTATATTGCACAGGAACAACATTGCTCGTTTACAAAATAACTTCTCATATATTTAATGAGTGGTCTGGACGCATAGCTGGATTACTGTACGCAGTATATATCCCAAGCATTGTATTAAGCTCAGTCCTATCCAATCAGCATCTTGCTACATTCTTATTTTATCTTGGGTTTTATTTATTAATTACAAAAGGCTTAAGCCATAAATACATGTGGATTTTCATAGGGATTTCACTTTCTTTAGGGGATATCATGCGTCCGCTTGGTGCTATCATCTTAATTGCGGTAACTATTTATGTTTTTTTACAAGGTATGTTAGGCAAATCAAAGCGAGACATTTTCAATTCCATTAAGAAACTTTGTGGGATTTTCATCGTGTTTTATCTTGTACATTACATTATAAGTTATTCATTTATATATGCTGGTATTACACAATATCCGCTATCTAATCGTGACCCTCTTTGGAAATTCACAGTAGGATTTAATCATGAAACAAAGGGTGGTTATTCTGCAGCTGATGCAGAATATATTATGTCCATTGAAATCGGTGAAGAACGTAAAGCTGCTGAAAAAGAACTAATTCAAGAGCGACTAGCTGATCCACAAAAAGTTTTATCTTTATTTGGCGATAAATTCACGCTCATGTGGGCAGATTACGACTCCGCTCCATTATGGAGTTTACTAACACTAGGGAATACCGATAATGATATGATTACTTTAAAGGACAGCCTTACGAAGTATGAAAAATATATGTATATTACTGCTATGCTATTTAGCACGTTAGCACTTCTTTATCTCGTATTGACGAAACAAAAAAACACGCATTACACACTATTTTTATTATTGATGATTGGTTACGTAACCGTTCATTTCTTGATTGAATATCAAACAAGATACCGATACTTCATCATCCCTAGCTTTACAATCATTCAAAGCTACGGGCTATATTTATGCTATCGATTTATATCGAAAAGAAAGACCTCAAAAGTATAAAATGAAACTTTAATCATTAAAACTAAATGAAAAGGCATGAGCCCGGTGCAATACCAAACTCATGCCTTTTCATTTATATCTATATTCTCTTTTTTATTGTAAACATGATTTATACCAAAAGCAGATAAAATTATCATCGATATTGTAGCCGAATAATGATATCTTGATGCCACCTCTACTAATAACTGTGCCATTGTTAATCCTATTGCATATAAACAAATCATAAATAGAATAGATTTATTTTTATTTTTTATCATTACTAACACACCTAATACTGAAGCAGCCATTATGAAGTAATAAAAAATATTAGATGATACAGTATATCTTACTACATTATCTAATACAGGCTCTGCGTAAGAAACAGCTGCACTATCTTCACTTAAGAAGACAAAAAATTTATCCGAAAATAATTTCATAAAATCTATATTGTCATTTTGTATTCTCTTTTTCGCTTCTTCTAGCATTTCTTGTTGAGCATCATCAGCGGTCCACCCTGGTTTATCACTATACTTAAACAACAATTCCGCATCTGGCATGTTCCATTTTCCGGCGTTTTCCTGATTAAATCCTACATAAATATTATATCCTGGAGTTGAGGCTATCTCTTCGCCTAAACGTACTGTTATATACTGATTAATCGCCGAAGAAAAAATAACATATCCAATAACTATAGCCCCTACATATACTACCTTATTTAATAATATTTTTTTATTTCCTATGTGTTTCGTATTAATAATAAATAACCATACGACTAGAGCTATAATTGGAACAGCTGCAATTGGTCGTACCATATTCATTAATGCAAATAATGCTGCTAATAAAATCGAGTAAACAAGTAATTTTTTTATATTTATATTATGAATCTTCTCATGAACAATTATCATAATCGTCCAGATCAATAACAGTATCGTACAATACAATGGCTCTGAAATTACAAACATATTATAAATCGTTTGTGAAGGCAATACGATCCATAAAATACTCGCTGTTATTGCTGTTTTAACCCCACCAATTTTTCTAGATATAACATATATTAACCCCATTGATATTGTAGTTAAAACAACATTTACAATAGGTGCTACCATATGACTAACTCCAAATATTTTAAAGAAAATACTTAAAAATGAGGCGTAACCAAAAATATGTGGAAATAACGCAATATACCTATTATTAATAACAAATTCTTTACTTAATGCTTCTGCAGTATAATAAAAAGTAGCATAATCAACCAATGGCTGAATTTTGTACATAAGAACCCATGTTAATTTAACTGCTAGGCAGATGATTATTAACACCAAAAAACATTTTTTCTCATTTACTTTTTCTAAATATAACGAGCCCTTTCTAAGGATATAGGCTCCAATTGTGCATAAAAGCACAACCCCAGTTAATATCATTGTGTAATTGTATTTTTGAGTATCCGAAAAATAATCAATAATTAATATTGAAGCAAAAAAACCGTATATCATGTATACTGCACGTGTTGAAAAAGTCGATAACCCTTTTAAAAATAATTCCAATACAATCTACTCCTTTAAACGTTGGTACAAAACACTGTTATATACTGTATAAGTATTCAAATATCCTAAATAATGACGGAAAAACTACATCACAAATCACTATACATGAATCAGGTTGATATTTCCATATTCTATTCTTATCAACCAATTAACCGAATAAATATCTATATTAATAAACATACATAATAACAATAGGTTTCATTAAATATCAAACAAGTTTAAATTACCCAAACATTAGATTTACTCATTTATTCAATTTCATTAACGTTTCAATATAAACTATGCTATAATTGATAGTTGTTATGTAAGAATAACCTTCCTACATTTCCTGTTTTATTTATACATTTTATAAAGTTGAGGATACTATTATGGAGAAACTCTTAAAGTTTGGTTTAGTAGGGATCTTTAATACACTCATTACAATTATTAGCTTTTGGATCTTATTAAAGTTCGGGATGAACTATCTTATCGCAAATACCATTGCCTATTTAATTGGTGTTGCCAATAGCTACTATTGGAATAAAAATTGGGTGTTTAAACCTAATAATAAAAGCACGTCAATGTTCTTTAAATTTCTAACTGTAAATTTAATTGTATTGGCTTTTAATACATTATGTTTATTTATACTAGTAGACAAACTGGCTCTGAATGCATTAATTGCACAGATCTTTGCAATTGGCGTCGGTATGGTTATAAATTTTGTCCTTAATAAAATTTGGACATTCAACCAAACTGAAAAGGCTACTAATTAAATTTGAATAACTTATTAAAAATACGGAGGATACAACATGCAAAAATTAATTTCGGTTGTAGTTCCTATGTACTTCGAGGAAGAAGTAGCACAGGAATGTTATAACCGTTTAAAGTCCGTTATGCTTCAAAATGATATTAATTACGAGTTTGTCTTTGTAAACGATGGTAGCACAGACCGTACAATGGAAATCTTATCTGAAATTGCAGCAAATGATTACCGCACAAAAATTGTTAACTTCGCACGTAACTTTGGACACCAAGTAGCTGTTACAGCTGGTATCGCTGCCGCAAAAGGTGACGCTATTGTAATTATAGATGCAGACTTACAAGATCCACCTGAAGTTATCCCTGAACTTATTGCAAAATGGGAAGAAGGATATGAAGTTGTTTATGCAAAACGTAAACAACGTAAAGGTGAAACTTGGTTTAAACTTTTAACAGCTAAATATTTCTATAAATTCTTAAACTACATGTCTGATATCGATATCCCAAAAGATACTGGTGATTTCCGAATCATCGATCGCAAAGTAGCTGATGTGTTCAATCAAATGACTGAGCGAAATCGCTTCATCCGCGGTATGATGTCTTGGGTTGGCTTCCGCCAAACATATGTTGAATATGAGCGTGATGAGCGCTTTGCTGGTGAAACAAAATATCCATTAAAGAAAATGATTAAATTTGCATCTGATGGCATTATTGCATTTTCAACAAAGCCATTACGCATCGTTATGTCTTTAGGTTTATTATCCGTTCTGATTTCTATAATTGTCTTACTATATACAATTACAGTGAAAATTCTTGGACATGATACGCAAACTGGTTGGGCGTCTATTATGGTTGCTATTACATTCTTTAGTGGTATTCAGTTACTTGGCCTTGGCATCGTCGGTCAATATATTGCTCGTATTTATGACGAAAGTAAAAACCGTCCGATTTATATCGTAAAAGAAACAATCAATATTGAGCAAGAAGAGACTACACAAATAAAAGAAAAAGTGAATGCATAATAAAAAAGGTAACAATGAAAACCTTCATTGTTACCTTTTTATATTGTAATATCCCATAAGTCGTAAACGAAATTCCTTTAAATTTGGATATACCTCTAAGTTAGACAACATCCCTTGAATGACCGGAATTCTTGGATTTGGCAATCTCATTTCAGCCTCCAAAACATCTAGCGTAACAAGCAATTCCTCATCTTCTAGTTGATCAGCTAATGTGCGTTTAAACACAATAATTTCCTTTAAAAAATGTTCCTTAACCTGTTCCTTAATGAGTTCTGATTTGCAAAGAAATTCTCCAAGCTTTTCTTCATGCAAAACGGGTTCTTCCGAAGATTCTACCAATCCCTCTACTAAATTATCCACTCTTTTCAAAATAAAAGCAGAGACATAAGATAAGTCAATTTTTGGTGCTTGTAAAATAATTAGTTCTAAATATCCACGGCATATACCTTCTACCATAATGACTAAATCTAATAAGTACGGCATAACCTTGTCACCATAAATGGACAATAAACTATTCCGATAAAATGCGTGAGACTCTAACTTCATCCGCATCATAAATTCTTCTACTTCTTTATTAAAAGGAATAGCATTTTCCCTTGCATGCATAATAATGAATTCCTTATGCTTCTGTATATCATTAAACTGGCAATGCAATTGTTTTGCAAATTTTTCACGTGGCAATAACGACTCTTTTTCAATATCCATCATTTTATTTTGAATCTTGTCATAGTAATATCGAAGTGTTGCTAATAAAAGTTCCTCTTTCGATTTAAAGTATAAATAAAAGGCTCCCTTAGATATGCCACAAGCTGTCACAATTTCCTGCACTGATGTCGCATTTACACCCTTAGTCGCAAATAACTTCATAGCCATCTCTATAATTAAGCGCTCTTTTTCTTTCATATCGTCTCTCCTAAATTTAATCTCGCATCTTATTATGAATTCATTATACCATCCCTTTTCATTGACGGCTGACCAATCAGTCAGTTATATTATGTATTAGACTGACCAGTTGGTCAATATAATACAAAGGGAGCGCAAACATGAACAAAATTATTAATTTTTCGTTAAAAAATAAGTTCGCAGTTTGGCTACTAACCATTATCGTTACCATTGCAGGTATTTATTCCGGGCTGAATATGAAGCTGGAAACAATTCCTGATATTACAACACCTGTTGTAACAGTAACCACGGTTTATCCTGGTGCTACACCAGAAGAAGTAGCTGATAAAGTTTCAAAACCGATGGAAGAGCAACTGCAAAATTTAAGCGGTGTAAACGTTGTTAGTTCATCATCTTTTCAAAATGCATCTTCTATTCAAGTAGAATATGATTTTGATAAAAACATGGAAAAAGCTGAAACAGAAATAAAAGATGCCCTCACAAATGTGAAACTGCCAGAAGGCGTAAAGGATCCGAAAGTTTCACGTGTAAACTTCAATGCCTTTCCTGTTATTTCATTAAGCGTAGCAAGTAAAAATGAATCTTTAGCTACCTTAACTGAAAATGTAGAAAAAAATGTTGTTCCAGGATTAAAAGGACTTGATGGGGTCGCATCTGTTCAAATTTCAGGTCAACAAGTAGATGAAGTGCAACTTGTCTTCAAGAAAGATAAGATGAAAGAATTAGGTTTAAGTGAAGATACTGTAAAAAATGTAATTAAAGGATCGGATGTATCTTTACCACTTGGCCTATATACATTTAAGGACACAGAAAAATCAGTTGTTGTAGATGGAAATATTACAACAATGAAAGCATTAAAAGAATTAAAAATCCCTGCTGTTCCTTCATCAGCAAGCAGTCAAGGTAGTCAAAATGCTGGAGCTGGTACACAAGTTCCGCAAATGAATCCAGCCGCTATGAACGGGATTCCGACAGTTACATTAGACGAAATTGCTGACATTAAGGAAGTTGGAAAAGCGGAATCTATTTCTCGAACAAATGGAAAAGAAGCAATTGGAATTCAAATTGTAAAAGCTGCTGACGCGAACACAGTTGATGTTGTAAATGCAGTGAAAGATAAAGTAAAAGAACTTGAGAAAAAATATAAAGACTTAGAGATTATTTCAACATTCGACCAAGGTGCACCTATTGAGAAATCAGTAGAAACAATGCTGAGCAAAGCCATTTTCGGTGCTATCTTTGCGATTGTTATTATTATGCTGTTCCTACGAAATATTCGAACAACATTAATCTCTGTCGTTTCCATACCACTTTCTTTATTAATTGCTGTATTAGTCATAAAGCAAATGGATATTACGCTTAACATTATGACGCTCGGAGCAATGACAGTCGCTATTGGGCGCGTTGTGGATGACTCCATTGTTGTTATTGAAAATATTTACCGACGTATGTCGCTATCAGAAGAGAAACTTCGCGGAAAAGATTTAATTCGTGAAGCTACGAAAGAAATGTTTATCCCAATTATGTCTTCTACCATTGTAACAATTGCTGTATTTTTACCGCTTGGACTAGTAAAAGGTATGATTGGTGAAATGTTCTTACCATTCGCCTTAACTATCGTCTTCGCTTTATTAGCATCATTACTAGTAGCAGTTACAATCGTACCGATGCTAGCTCATTCCCTATTTAAGAAAGAGAGCATGAGGGAAAAAGAAGTACATCATGAAGAAAAACCAAGTAAATTAGCAAATGGGTATAAACGCATACTTGCATGGGCTTTAAATCACAAAATTATTACATCAAGTATTGCTGTCCTTCTATTAGTTGGTAGTCTTGCACTTGTGCCAATTATCGGTGTAAGTTTCTTACCATCTGAAGAAGAAAAAATGATCATTGCAACGTACAACCCTGAACCAGGTCAAACGTTAGAAGATGTTGAAAAAATTGCAACGAAAGCTGAGAAGCACTTCCAAGATAATAAAGACGTCAAAACAATTCAATTCTCATTAGGTGGCGAAAACCCAATGAGTCCTGGTCAATCAAACCAAGCAATGTTCTTCGTACAATATGATAACGACACGAAAAACTTCGAAAAAGAGAAAGAACAAGTCGTTAAAGATTTACAGAAGATGTCTGGAAAAGGCGAATGGAAAAACCAAGACTTCGGAGCGAGTGGCGGTAGTAACGAAATCAAACTATACGTTTACGGAGATAGCTCAGAAGACATTAAGCCTGTCGTAAAAGATATTCAAAATATCATGAAGAAAAATAAAGACTTAAAGGATATAGACTCTAGCATTGCAAAAACGTATGCAGAATACACTTTAGTCGCAGATCAGGAAAAACTAAGTAAAATGGGTCTAACGGCTGCCCAAATTGGAATGGGACTTTCGAATCAACATGATCGCCCTGTTCTGACAACAATTAAAAAAGACAGTAAAGATGTTAACGTATATGTAGAAGCTGAAAAACAAAATTATGAAACAATCGATGACTTAACAAATCGTAAAATTACAACGCCACTTGGTAATGAAGTAGCTGTAAAAGATGTCATGACTGTAAAAGAAGGAGAAACTTCGAATACAGTGAAACACCGCGATGGCCGTGTTTATGCAGAAGTAAGTGCAAAACTAACATCTGATGACGTTTCAAAAGCATCTGCCGCTGTTCAAAAAGAAGTAGATAAAATGGATCTTCCTTCTGGTGTAGATGTTTCTATGGGCGGCGTTACAAAAGATATTCAAGAATCATTCAAGCAACTTGGCTTAGCGATGTTAGCTGCGATTGCTATTGTATACTTCGTTCTTGTCGTTACATTTGGCGGCGCACTTGCACCATTCGCAATTTTATTCTCGCTGCCATTCACGATTATCGGGGCCCTTGTTGCCTTATTAATCTCAGGTGAAACGTTAAGTGTATCTGCAATGATTGGTGCACTTATGTTAATCGGTATCGTTGTAACAAACGCTATCGTACTTATCGACCGCGTTATTCATAAAGAAAATGAAGGGCTATCAACACGTGAAGCTTTATTAGAAGCTGGTGCAACACGCCTTCGTCCGATTTTAATGACTGCAATTGCAACAATCGGCGCTCTTATCCCGCTTGCATTAGGATTTGAAGGTAGTGGCTTAATTTCTAAAGGACTTGGTGTAACAGTAATTGGTGGATTAACAAGTTCAACGTTATTAACACTTCTTATTGTTCCAATTGTTTATGAAGTATTAAGCAAATTTAAAAAGAAAAAAGCAAAATAACAAAAAAATAACCTCGCAGTTAGCGAGGTTATTTTTTATTCCCAAACAAGATTAGGAAATCACCATAGCCCTCTTTTTCTAATTCCTCTTTTGGAATAAATCGAAGAGCTGCTGAATTTATACAATAGCGAAGTCCATTCGGTCCTGGACCATCTGGAAATACGTGCCCGAGATGAGAGTCTCCTTCTTTACTTCTCACTTCTGTACGCGTCATATTATGACTCACATCCATTTTTTCTTTCACACTAGCTGACATAACTGGCTTCGTAAAACTAGGCCATCCACATCCGCTATCAAATTTATCTATAGAAGTAAACAAAGGCTCACCTGAAACGATATCTACATAAAGACCTTCTTCTTTATGATTCCAATACTCATTTTGGAAGGGCGGTTCAGTTCCATTTTCCTGCGTTACATAAAACTGCATCTCATTGAGTTTTTCTTTTAAATGAGCATTATCCTTTGGCCAATGTTGCTTAATAAATGCATCTCGCCCTGAGCCCTTACGGTATAACTCGTAGCGGAATGTGTTTTTCTTATGATATCCTTGGTGATATTCTTCAGCCGGATAAAATGTAGCAGCTGGCAATATTTTTGTCGCAATCGGCTTTGAAAAACGCCCACTCTTTGCAAGCTCTTCTTTTGAAGCCTCTGCTTTTTTATGCTGTTCTTCATCGTGATAAAAAATCACTGTTTCATAAGACTGCCCGCGATCGTGGAATTGCCCTCCAATATCAGTCGGATCAATTTGTCTCCAATATATATTTAATAACTCCTCATACGGCATTTTATTTGCATCAAATGTAATTTGTACTGCCTCATAATGTCCCGTCGTTTCTGAACATACTTCTTTATATGTTGGATTCTCTTTATGACCACCTGTATAGCCAGAAACAACCTTTATAATTCCTTCCATCTCTTCAAATGGCGAAACCATACACCAGAAGCACCCTCCAGCAAATGTAGCTAACTCTACCTTTTCATTTACAGCCATTCTTTCACCCCTATTCTATGTTCTTCTTACAGTATGGCATAAGAAACATCATGTTATAAAAGAAAAAGCATCGAACATCGATGCTTTTTCTTTTCTTCACTTTATTTTTTCCCAACTTCCTTCTCCATTTCATCACTTGTCACATCTAAGACATCTAATAAGAAAATGAAGATTGGAATACCGATAATTAATCCCCATACACCTAAGAAGTGTTCTGAGAAGATTAATACCATAAACGTATAGAAAATCGGTAAGTTTGTTTTTTGCGACATAAACTTCGGATTTAACACGTAACTTTCAAGCGCATGAATGACTGTTACGATAATTAAAATATAAACCACGTACATAATACCGCCGATATTGTAAGCAATCATACAAAGCGGGAATAACGAAATGATAACCCCAGCTACTGGAATTAAACCGAGTAAGAAGATCATTAACGCTAAACCTAATAATTGTGGGAATCCTAATATCCATAGTGCAATAACGGATAAAACACAGTTAACAACTGCAATTAAAAATTGGGCTTCAATTACTTTTCCGAATGAACGTGCAAATTTCTTACCGAAGTACTCGATTTCAGTATAGAAAATTGCAAGTCGGCTTTCTTTAAATTTTGCAGTAAAAGCAACGATACGAGATTTCTCCAATAAGAAAAATAGACTTAAGATTAAAGAAAGTAACACTTGAAGGCCAAATTTCCCAACATTCGTAATCGATTTATACAAGATGTCAACGCCTTGTCCTACATACTTCGAAAGTTCCATATGATTGACAGCATTAACTGCATACTTAATTAATTCACTATCTGGTGGGTTTCTTAAAAATACGTTAAATTGATAAATCAATTGTGAAATTTGTATTGTTAACACTGGTAAATATTTAAATAGCGTAATAGCAATTCCGCCAATTAACATGACATATAGAAATGCTATAATAATTTTTCTATTAATGGGCATGAAATGATCTAATTTGCGAGAAATAAACTTTTGAAATCGATCCATTAAATACGTGAGAATAAACGTAATTAAAATTAAATTCAACATACTTTGCAGCCCGTATAACACGAGAGCAAGTATTACTAATACGAGTAACCTCTGAAATCCTTTGCTTTGAAACAGGTTTTTTATTTGCATAATCGACGAGTACTCTCTCCTGTCCTATAAAGTAAAACGTTAATAAGTAGATTTTTTCTCTCTTCTCTACCTTTAATTATTCATTCATATGAAGATTTTTATAAGCTTATGATATGTCTTCCTTATTAGACCATATAGTAGCTTACTTCTTATTTTACAATACAATGACCTAATTCAAAACGTATTCTGCAAAGTATTAATGAAGATTTAAGGAAACTTACATTTTGTTAAAAGAGGTCTTACCACTACTGTAACATAAAAAGCAAGCTATCAGTAGAAATCTGTCCTACAAATAGCTTGCTTTTCTCATTTTTTTAAGTAAGTTTTACTATCCAATAAACGGCATAAACATCGGTATGACAACTACAGTTACAACCCCAACTACTGTTACAGCAATACTTGCCATAGCTGCCTCTACTTCACCCATTTCAATTCCTACTGCCACTCCTAATGCGTGACCTGCTGTTCCAAGCGCTAAACCTTTTGCAATTGGATGTTTTACTCTAAATGTTTTTAAGAATAATGCTCCTAATGCGTATACGATAACTGCGTTAAAAATAACTGCAAATGATGTAATTGCTGGTATACCACCAATACTTTCAGAGATTGGTAACGCAATTGCTGTTGTTGCTGCTTGTGGTAACATTGAATTCATTACTGCTGTATCTAGACCAATTGCTTTTGCAACAATGAACACGACAATTACTGAACAAATAGATCCGACTACGATAGCCGATAAAATTTGCCACCAATATTTTTTTAACTTATCAACTTGTTTATATAACGGAATTGCAAAGGCGATTGTTGCTGGTTCTAGGAAAAAGCTAATCATTTTTCCGCCAGTATTATATTCTTCGAAAGTGAAGTTACCTACTTTTAGAAAGACAATTCCTAAAACCATTGCTACGAATAACGGTGTAAATAAGAAGAAGCCTTTTGAATGTTTAAACAATAATGTTCCGATTCCGTATGCGATTAATGAAACGACGATTCCGAAATATGGAGTCATTGTGCTTGCCATGTCCATTACCTCCTAACAATATATACTACAATGGTTACGCAACTTTTCCGTGCTTGCGTCCTTTATTTACTACTTTCAATTCTTTTGTATCTTCTGTTTCTTTTTCATCTTTTCCTAAAATAAATTGTGCAAATAATCCTGTTACAGCGAGTAAAATAACTGTTGCGACAACAATTACAGTTAAAATTTGTACAAAATATTGTCCCATTACACCAAGAGAATTAATAACTGAAATACCTGATGGGACGAAAAGGAATCCGATAATACCTGTTAAAGCTGTTCCGAGTGATTCAACTTGTTCTAATTTAATAACCTTTAAACATAATAGACTAAATAAAATGACTAACCCGATTACCGATGAAGGCATCGGAATTGGTAAATGTGTTGCAATAATATTAGAAATTAACATAATAGCTGAGAATATGAATGCTTGTGATAAGAAACTATATACTTTTTTCGTACTCATTTTGGCCACCTCTTTCGATTTGGTACCTTTATTGTATAGGATATAACCTTCTAGGTAAGCGTTTACATAACGGAACGTCAAATATACAGAATCAGTTACAAATATAAAAGGATGAAATACAAAAGCTGCTTCTTAAATACGAAGCAGCTTCTTGAGTTCTTTTGCGTATGTACGACTAACAGGTACTTTTGATCCTTCTTTCATAATTAAATTATAAGTAGAATTGAACCATGGCTGAATTTCAGTAATGTGATTAATATTCGCAATAAAACTACGATGGACACGCATGAAACTTACTTGTGGCAACTTCTTTTCTAAAATAACAAGTGTATCGTGTGTTACATATGTTTCTCTCATCGTTTTTACGGTCACCTTTCCGTCCACAAGTCCCACATATATAATATCTTCAATATTCACAAGCACAATCGATTCCTCAATTGGTAATGCTAATTTATGCATCTCAGTCGTTACATCTACATTCTTTACATCTTGCTTTGTTTCTAATTTTATTTGTTTTTGCTTTTTATATTTCTTTAATGTCTGTACGATACGTTCTTCATCAAATGGTTTTAAAATGTAATCTAACGCGTCTACCTCAAATGCTTGCAATGCATATTGATCGTAGGCAGTAGCAAACACAATTGCAGGTGGATTTTTCATCTTTTTTAATATATTTGCGATTTCAAATCCATTATCATCAGATAACTGAATGTCTAGAAAAACAATATCTGGTTTGTTTTTCATTAGCTCTTCTAATGCGTCTTCTACACAATCAGCCTCGCCTATTATTTCTACTTCTTTTGTTTGCTCTAATAAATATTTCAATTCATCCCGTGCCAGCATTTCATCATCGACTACCAATACTTTTAACACTCCGTTTTTCCTCCCCTACTTTTTTTGGAATTACAAATAGGATTTTTGTCCCTCGCTCTAATTCACTTTCAATTTGAAGCATTGTCTCTTTCCCAAATAACCCGATAAGTCGTTCATTAATATTATATAAAGCCGTTCCAGTCCCTTTCTTTGAGGAAACTACCATTTTTCCTAATTGATCGAGACGTTCCTGTTCAATTCCTTGTCCATTGTCTTTTACTTCAAAATGAACCCTACCCTCTTTTTCAAAAACATACACTTCCACCTCGCATACTGGTTGCTTCTTCGGAAAAGCGTGTCGCAACGCATTTTCAACCAATAATTGAAGAACAAACGGTGGTACTAAAGTTGTCTTTAGCTCATCCTCAATATACATCTTTACTTCATACTTATTTGGAAACCTTGCTTGTTCTAGCGATAGATATGCCTGTACATGGTTTAATTCTTGTTCTAGCGGAATCAATAACTGACGTGCCCCTTGCAAATTACAACGGAAATACACGCTAAGCTGCAGTAATAGCTTCCTTGCTTTTTCTACATCTGTTCGACATAAAGCTGATACTGTATTAATCGCATTAAATAAAAAATGCGGATTAATTTGTGCTTGTAATGCTTTTATCTCCGCATCTTGTAATAATTTACTTTGCAACTCAGCTTCACCTAATTCCAATTGTGTAGAGAATATTTTTGCTAATCCTTCTGCTAATTCCTCTTCCACACGACTTAACTGGTTAGGATTTTTGAAATACAATTTTAATGTCCCTATCGTATTTCCATGTGAAGTTAGTGGAATAACAATAGCAGCTTGCAAGGGGCAGCCCTCATGTTGGCAATTAATAACCTCACGTGATTTCGCCTTCATTATTTTCCCTGTATTTAACACTTCTTTCGATAAACCAGTTATTAAACTATGTGAAGGAATATGGTGATCTGATGCTAATCCAACATGAGCTAATATTTTCTCTGTATCTGTTAAGGATACCGCATCTGTTCCTGTAAAGCGGTGAATAATTTGTGCCACATGCTTACACGATTCTTCTGTTAAGCCTTGGCGAAAATATGGTAATGTTTTGTCAGCAATTCGTAATACTTTATGCGTTTGCAAAGCCTTCGCATTTTCTTCCTGGCGCAAAATAGCTTGTATCATAGAAAGTAAAATAAAACTCCCGAAACTATTTACAAGGATCATTGGTATCGCAATTGTTTTCACAATATTAATTCCATCCTCTACGATTAATAGGATCATAATCATTTCTAAAGAAACGATAAATACACTTAAAACCGCTGAAAACTTAGGTGTAATTGTACGATTATATTTTTTAAAAATGTATCCAATATACCCCGTTATAACACCTGCTAAAATTGATGAAATTGCACAACTTAGCGCTGTCGTCCCGCCAAGCATATAACGGTGAATACCAGCAATTGCTCCTACTCCAATTCCGACAATTGGACCACCAAGCAATCCACTAATTCCAACACCCATAATACGTGTATTCGCAATTGTACTCGATGATGAAACACCTTGTAGCCAATTTTCATTCATAATTGTATTCCCTGCAATTTCAATTCCTGTGTAATTGCTTACAATTGTAAACACTGAAAAAATACAAATAAGCTTAAGCTTATCTACATACCCATCTTGCCTATGAAGAAGACGCCTGAACGTTTTAATATGAGAAAGCAAAAACCCTAAAATAACAATAAGTCCGACACGTTCGATCATCATAAGTACTAAATTTAGCATCTGTGATTCATTCCTTTTTACATTAGTTAGTTTTATTATGGGAAAATAATGAAGTATGCGTCAAGAAGAATGAAATATCTTTTGAAATATTTTACACATAACAATTCCTCTTTATTTGACAATCTAATAGAAGGGTGCTAAAAATAAAGTAATATCATACAGTCCTTTAACCCAACCCCGTGAGGTTGAGAAGGAAGTCGGAATATACTATACGTATGGTCTTTTTTAGAGATACGTATGCTTTTTTGGCCTTCTCATCATATCAGGTGAGAAGGCCTTTTGTTATTCTTCCATAGCGACTGTAGGAGAAAATAAGGAGGAATAATGATGAACGTCACTACTGATGTACAATCAACAACAGAGGAGACGAAAGAGAAAAGATATAAAACATTATTTGGTTCTGCGCTAGGATATGCAGCTGAAGGTTTAGATATGTTGCTCTTATCTTTCGTACTCGTCTACATTTTAAAAGAATTTCACTTAAGCCCTGTTGAAGGTGGCAATTTAACATTAGCTACCACAATAGGAATGCTAATCGGATCTTATTTATTCGGATTTATTGCTGATTTATTTGGGCGTATCCGTACGATGGCCTTCACAATTTTACTATTTTCACTCGCAACAGCACTCATTTATTTCGCAACAGATTATTGGCAATTATTAATTCTTCGTTTTTTAGTTGGAATGGGAGTTGGTGGTGAATTCGGTATTGGGATGGCCATCGTAACTGAAACATGGTCTAAAGAAATGCGCGCTAAGGCAACATCCGTTGTTGCACTTGGATGGCAGTTTGGCGTATTAGTCGCTTCACTCCTTCCAGCATTTATCGTCCCGCATTTCGGATGGAGAGCCGTTTTCTTATTTGGACTTATTCCTGCTTTACTAGCTGTCTATGTCCGCAAAAGTTTAAGTGAACCGAAAATATGGGAACAAAAACAACGATACAAAAAAGAATTGTTACAAAAAGAAGCTGAGGGTAATTTAACAGCTACTGAGGCAGAACAACTAAAACAAATGAAAAAGTTCCCACTTCGAAAGTTATTTGCCAATAAAAAAGTAACGATAACAACAATTGGTCTTATTATTATGTCATTCATTCAGAACTTCGGATATTATGGAATTTTCACATGGATGCCAACTATTTTAGCTAATAAATATAACTACACATTAGCAAAAGCGAGCGGTTGGATGTTCATCTCTACGATCGGCATGCTAATTGGAATTGCAACTTTCGGTATTCTAGCTGATAAAATTGGTCGTCGCAAAACTTTTACAATCTATTATGTCGGTGGTACTATATACTGTCTCATTTACTTTTTCTTATTTACAGACTCAACATTATTGTTATGGGGAAGCGCATTGCTTGGATTCTTTGCAAATGGCATGATGGGAGGATTCGGAGCAATTTTAGCTGAAAACTATCCAGCTGAAGCTCGTTCTACAGCAGAAAACTTTATTTTCGGTACAGGACGTGGTTTAGCTGGATTTGGGCCTGTTATTATCGGGTTACTCGCTGCAGGTGGTAATTTAATGGGAGCACTATCTCTCATCTTCATTATCTATCCAATCGGTTTAGTTACAATGCTATTATGCGTCCCAGAGACGAAAGATAAAGTATTAGAATAGATTAAAACTATACAAAATAACTGTTCGAATACTCTTTCCTTCAGGAAAAGTAGTTGGATAAATTGTAAAGAGGAAGCATCTCATTTAAGATGCTTCCTCTTTTATTTGTTTATTTATTATTTTGATTTACTAGCCTTCTGAAATAAGAAAGCAGTTTTATCTTCTTCTTTTACAATGCCCTGTTTTAAGGCTAATTCCCCTGCAACTTTCGGCGCTAGCCATAGCATTGGGAACAACAGAATTGATACTGGGACAGCTGTTACTACAATGAATGATTGCAATGCATTAATGCTTCCTTCACCCATGTATAAAAGAATCGCTGCAACTGTTCCCATAATAAGAGACCAAAAAACTCGCAAACTAATTCTAGGATCTCCATCTCCAGTCACTGCCATTGAAATCGAATAAGCCATTGAATCTCCTGTTGTCACTACAAATAAAATTGTTAATAAAAGAAATGCAGGTCCAATAATATGAGAAAGTGGCAGTTGCTCTGTAATTGCAATCATAGCTGCCGGCATACCAGATTCACTTAGTGCGCTTGAGATAGAACCAGGCTTCATTAATTCATAAAACACACCTGATCCTCCTAGAATCGTAAACCAAAACGTTGTAATAATAGGTGCAATAATTCCAATTGCAACGATGATTTCTCGAATCGTTCTTCCTCTTGAAATACGGCTCACTAAAATTGCCATCATCGGTCCATATCCAATAAACCATCCCCAGAAAAAGATTGTCCACGATCCTAACCAACCTGTATCACCACGATATGTGCTCATTGGAATAAATTCATGTATATAAAATCCAAACGAAGAAACAAATGCATCAATAATAAATCCACCTGGTCCAAACAGTAATACAAATACCATTAATAGAACTGCTAATCTAACATTTAAATTACTTATAATTTGAATCCCTTTATCAATTCCTGTTACCGCCGATATAGTAGAAACAGCTACTACACAAATAATAATGGCTAATTGAGTAGTAAACACATCAGGAATGTCAAACAATGCTTGTAATCCGTAACTTGCTTGTAATCCTAAAAATCCAATTGGACCAATTGTCCCTGCAGCTACCGCAATAATAGCAAACACATCAATCATTGTTCCAAGCCAACTCTTTCGCAATTTCTCCCCAAAAATAGGATATAAAAGCGTTCGAGGTTTTAACGGCATACCTTTATGATAATGTCCGTACATCATAACTACCGCACTTATTGTACCTAAAATTGTCCAAGCCAGAAAACCCCAGTGCATATAACTTTGTGCTAAAGCAGGCATGACCGCTTCTTTCGTTCCAGCAGATATACCTTCATGTATTGGTGGCACCGTCATCAAGTGGTACATCGGCTCTGCTGCTGCCCAAAAAACGCCACCTCCGGCAAGTAATGTCGACATAATAATAGCAAGCCACTTTGTCGTACCAATCTCAGGTTTTTCTAATCCCCCAAGTTTAACTCTTCCATATTTTGAGAACGCCATACACATTGCAACAATAAATGTACCAATTAATAAAACTTGCCAAAAGGCGCCAAAATATTTAATTGAAGCTGCAAAACTGCTATTAATAACTCCCTCTACGTAACTTTTATTTAAGAAAACCGCAATTACGAATAATAAAAGGGCGCCACCACTAATAAGAAATACAGGCCAATCCGTTTTTCGACTCTTCATCCTCATTTACACTTCCTCCTTCCTCAGCAATCTAAAAAAACAACTTTATTATGTTTTACCGTTTACAGCCAAAACACAATGATTATATAAGCATAATAATTTATCTATTTTCCACACACTTATGTTGTCCCTAAAAATATGCTAAATCCCTTATTTAAAAGAAAATTTCTATTCCTCTTACATAAAAAAGCAAAACAAAAGACCTTATATTTCTATAAGGTCTTCGAAACAGAAATTTGATTATAACATAAGGAACTCCTTGGTTCAAAAAACTCCTTCCAAAAATAACCGAGGGTAAAGGCTTCCATTTGCTACGTAACAGTAATTTAAAAAAATTATATTTTTACAGAAAATGCCCTATACTACAAACTATTTATGAAAAAAATTCGGCTTCAAAATTTCATTCGGATACGGTTTATGATAAATATGAGTGGTAGCTGGAGATAACGGCGGAATGAGCCACACCCAATTGCCCGTTACAACACGACCACAAGCAGCCTCTTGCTTCTCAAATTGCTGAAATTGTTGTGCAGCAGTATGATGGTCAACAATACTAACCCCTTGTTTTTTAAAGGAATGTAAAACAGCTACGTTTAATTCAACTAACGCCTTATCTTTCCATAACGTACCGTTTCTCGATGTATCTAGATTCATCATCTCCGCAACTGCAGGAAGTAAGTTATAACGATCATAATCCGCTAAGTTACGCGCACCAATCTCTGTTCCCATGTACCATCCATTAAACGGAGCTGCTGTATAAGAAATACCTCCTATTTCTAAGCGCATATCTGAAATCATTGGCACTCCATACCATTTTGCTCCAAGCGACGAAATCGGATATTCTGGGTGCTCAATTTGTACTTCTTTTACTTCTTCTTTCGGAATTCCTTTATATATAGGTGCCTTCCCATCTATGGAAAATACAAGTGGCAATACATCAAAATTCGTGCCTTCTCCTTGCCAGCCAAGTTCCTGACAAAAATCCGTAAACGCAGTGGAATGAGAGTCACCAATCACTCCCATTTCTGTTTTATATCCTGCATATCGAATTAATTGGTGATTATAAATTCGTATATTATTTTCTTCACCTTGATATTGCTTAAAAATTGTAATTGTCGGTTTCACTTTTCCATCGTTCGTTGCATATTTAATATGATGAATTAATGCATTATATACACCTTGTTCATCATTTACTTCACGTGCATCTAATATGTGCATCTTACTCCAAAATAGTCTTCCGATACATCGATTACTATTGCGCCATGCCATTCTCGATCCATGAACAAGCTCTTCAAATGTATGCTCATACGTCCCCGTATTCTCTATCTCAGCTTGAATTTCTTTCATGCGCTCTTCTATGAATTGTTCTTTGTTAAGCTCTTTATAGCAAAGCTTAATAAAATGACTCGCTTCCTCTATTAATTGTTTCGTTTTACTCATAAACGATCTCCTTCTATTTCAACAAAACGTTACTACTTTACAGTATAAGCAAAAAGGATAGTAGTCACAAATGAAAGTGAAAGTGTTACTTTTATTGTAATATTTTTCAGAAAATTAAAGAGATTACTATTGACTTGTATAAAAAATAGGTGTATTTTTGACTCAGGTAAATTATTTTTACCTAAACCAACTTTTAGAAGGAAAGGAGGGAATATCATGTCTTCATTTCAATTGCCAAAGCTTTCATATGACTATGATGAACTAGAGCCATATATCGATAGCAATACACTTTCTATTCATCATGGAAAGCACCATGCGACATATGTAAATAATTTGAATGCCGCATTAGAAAACTATTCGGAATTACATAATAAATCTTTAGAAGAGTTACTATGTAATTTAGAAACTTTACCGAAGGAAATTGTTACAGCTGTCAGAAATAACGGTGGTGGACATTATTGTCATAGTCTTTTTTGGGAAGTAATGAGCCCACGGGGTGGCGGCGAGCCTAATGGAGACGTTGCAAAAGTAATTGATTATTATTTCAATACCTTTGACAACTTAAAAGATCAACTGTCTAAAGCAGCAATTAGCCGTTTTGGAAGTGGTTATGGATGGCTTGTCCTTGATGGTGAAGAACTTACTGTAATGAGTACACCTAATCAAGATACACCGTTGCAAGAAGGTAAGATTCCATTACTCGTCATCGATGTATGGGAACATGCCTATTATTTAAAATATCAAAATCGGCGCCCAGAATTTGTTACCAACTGGTGGCATACAGTGAACTGGGACCGGGTAAATGAAAAGTATTTACAAGCAATTCAATCACAAAAACATTAGTCGTGCGTATAAGGTAAGTTTGGTAATGTAAAATTAGTATTGTCGAAATCCTCCAGAATCCCCCGGATTGCCACCGGGGGATTTATGATTATTTCATTGCATGTGTGTAATAATGTAATACTTTTTCTATTTCTATTTTCAACTCTCGAAACGGGAACCCTAATTCATTAGCTTTTCCATTATGTAATGTACAATTAATCAATTCATTGTAAGGTGCTCCATTATCCCCTACTTTTTGAACAAGTGCTTTTATTCCCGTATTCTCTTCTATGAAATGAATAATTTCTCGAGTAGAAACTACCCCGTTGCTACAAGCATTAATTGGCCCTTCTATGTCTTTCATCCCGCACCAAGCTAAAAACTGTCCTGCTTCTTCTTCATGTATAAATGATAACTTTCCATCTAGATGATCCACAGCGATAGATTCTTGCTTTACAATATGTTCAACGTAAAATTGTAACCTTTTCGTATAATCATTTTCTCCAATAACAACTGGAAAACGCACTGCAACAACTGGGAATGTTGCTTGTTGAAATACAACTGCTTCAGCTACTCTCTTTCCCTCACCATAATTGAAGTCATTTCTATCTCCATACGCGATTGCATACCCGTACGGATTGAAGTCCTCTTCTAATAGGTTTAGTGCAGGTTCATAGATGGCCATTGAAGATGTCATAATATACTTCTTCGTTTTCCCTTTCAAAACTTCACATACTATCTTCGCAGCATTCGAGCTATAGCATAAATTATCGTATACGATATCATAACTTTTTCCTTCTAGACAATTTGCTAGTTGTTGTTCATCTTCTCTATCTACAGTAAGTCTTTTTACTGCACTTCCAAAAGGATCTTCCGTAATTCCTCTCGTCGCAATCGTTACATCGTACCCCTCTTGCAAAAGCGCTTCTACTAAATGTTTACCGAAAAATCTTGTTCCTCCTAGCACCAATACTTTTTTCAACTGCATCATCCCCATTTTAGTAAATTGTAAAATACTACCTCTCTATTATAAGTGCTAACATATAAAAAGCATGGAATTCGTTTAACGATTCCATGCTTTTCTACAGAAAAATATTAACGTACTCGATATTTATAAATACAATAACAGAAGTATAAAATAGAAATTACAGATACATAAACCCATAGTTCATATACGAATCCCTCTCCCCATACTCCCATAAAATAAAAGAGTGAAGGTAACGTCAATGTTACCCATGATTGTACGAAGGCAATCCTTCCAAGATATTCATTGATATTCTTTTTTTGTGTATTTAATACAAAGAATAAATACCAAAGTAATGCCCACATAAACCACGTTAACGCATTAACAACATCGTGGAATTGAACAAATGAAACAACCATATAGAATAAAGCAATAATTGCTACCCAAATACAAAACCATCCTAGACCGCTACTATCCATTCCTTTTATAAAGGTAACACCTACATATAAATAGGTTAATCCAAATAAGAAAGTAGCTGCATATGAATACACTGTCCAATTGCTTTGGTCAGAAATCATGATCAAATAGAACGGAATAATAATTTGTAGTGCACCCACAAATAAATTAAAAACACCCGCACTTTTCATCTCTGCTTTTCCTAATATAACAAGACTATTTAAAAATAAAGCTGCACCCGAAAGTAATAATCCTACATAACCCATATATCCTCATGTGAAAACCTTATATTTTCACACTGTACCCTCCCTATCTTGTAAAAATTATATTATTCCTTATTCTCCTTCTTACTGAGAACTACATACAAAGTTTTTTCGGAAATAAGTCAGACTTCCTACCTTAAAAAACAATAAAAAAATCCTTTTCATATATGTCATACAGTAACGTTTTCCATCAAAATGTATCACTCAATAAAAACGCTTTCAATAATGCGTAACTTAATCAAAAAGCTAATAGGATTATTTGATTATAAACGCACTTTAACAATGATACAAGTATTGAAATATTATTCAATATTACATTTTTTATTTCTATAAACAATTAATAGAATAATGCATTTTCCCTATCTCATTCTATTAATAATCTGCATAGAATATTGTACAATCATATTAAATTAGAAAGGTTTAATATTTATGCCTCCTCATTATTCAAATCATTCTGTTATTCATTCAACAGGTATATTAACAAGAGATCCTGCAACAATTTCGGCATTAATAAACATTGTAAAAAAACAGAATTCATTATGTACATACAATAAAAATAAAGTATCCTATAAAAGAATACTTTACTAACTCCCCTAAATCATTTGGTAGCCATTTTTATTATTTACTTGCCATCTCCAAGAATCTGCACACATCTCTTCTAACCCATATTCTGCTTCCCATCCTAATTCTTTTTTTGCCTTAGATACATCGGCAAAACATATTGCTACATCACCAGGACGACGCCCTATCACTTTATAAGGTATTTTTTTACCCGAAACCTTCTCAAAAGCCTTTACCATCTCCAATACACTATACCCTTTACCTGTGCCGAGATTATATGCCTCAATTCCGTTTGTCTCAAGTACCTTCTCAAGTGCCTTTACATGTCCTTTTGCAAGGTCAACAACGTGAATATAATCCCGGACACCTGTCCCATCTTTTGTTGGATAATCGTTTCCGAATATATTTAACTCCTTTAACTTACCTACCGCTACTTGCGTTACATATGGCATTAAATTATTCGGAATCCCATGTGGATCTTCTCCAATACGACCACTTTTATGCGCTCCAAATGGATTAAAATAACGCAGTAACGCAATACTCCATTCATTATCAGCCTTTGCTACATCACGCATCATTTGCTCAATCATTAATTTTGTTTGTCCATATGGATTTGTCACACTCAGCGGAAATTCTTCTGTAATTGGTGATGTTTTGGGAATCCCATATACAGTTGCAGATGAACTAAAAATAAATTTTTTAACATTATGTTTCTGCATCACATCACATAGTATGATTGTACTTATTATATTATTATAATAATATGTAAGAGGAATTTCAGTCGATTCCCCCACTGCTTTAAATCCAGCAAAATGTATAACTGCTTCAATATTATTTCCCAAAAAAATCTCATTCATTTTTTCACGATTTAAAACACTTTCTTTATAAAATTCAAATTGTTTTCCTGTTATTTCTTTTACTCGGTTTAAAGACTCGATTGAACTATTTGAAAGATTATCTACGACTATAATTTTATAATTATTATTTAATAATTCTATACACGTATGACTACCAATATATCCTGCTCCACCCGTTATAAGTATCGCCATATATATAGTCCCCCACTAATTATTAATTATAAAATTTTATACCTCAATACACATCTATCCTACCACAAAAAGACTGATAATTCTAAAAACATTTTCGATTATTTTTTATATAAAAAAGAGCCACATAACGTTTAAGTTATGCAACTCTTCAACATACATATGTGTCTATAGCTTTTTTTATTAATCAAGAAATATAAAATTCACTCAGAAGTTGCATATTATTAAATTACGTAACAATATACACTTAAAAAGTGGGCAAGACTTCCCAATAACACAAAAACATGAAAAATTTCATGATGCCCCATATATTTAAACTCTAACCATTTTGGCTTTGTTCCATAAATAAATCCACCAATTGTATAAAGAATACCTCCAAGCACTAGGAGTACCATGCCTCCTGTACTTAAGTTAGCTGCTAACGGTGCAAAGAATAGAACAATTAACCAGCCCATTGTAATATAAATTGCTGTTGATAACCATCTCGGGCAACTAAACCAAAACATTTTAAACACAATACCACAAATGGCAGTTGCATAAACTAAACAAAATAATAATAAACCGCTCGCAGAATGCAATGTAATTAAACAAAATGGTGCATATGTACCTGCAATCAATATAAAAATCATAGAATGATCAAGCTTTCTAAAGAAGTAAATAACACGTTCACTGGCTACAACGCTATGATATACAGCTGAAGCTGTATACAGAACCATCATTCCAATGCCAAACAAAATAACAGCTGTAATTGACGCAAAAGATGGCATCTTAACAGAAACTTTTACAATCATAGCTAATAATGCAATAAATGATAATACAGCTCCTCCCAAGTGGGTAAAAGCATTAACCGGTTCTCTTATATACGCATTCATATAAACACCCCTTATATAATTACATGTAGTTTTGATAACTACATGTAATTATATACACATTATTATTATAGGTCAACATTTACAATTCATTTGTTTCGTAATACCATATTTAGAGATAAACTAAACATAATGCTCCACTAAGTTATAAAAGTGAGGGGTTCTACGTGGAAAATATAAATAAATTACTTGAAACATTACATTTAGAAAAAAATATTACGCTTGAGGATATTCCAAATGTCGACTTGTATGTGGACCAGGTTGTCCAACTATTTGAAAATACTTATGCGGATACAACAAGAACCGATGACGAAAAAGTATTAACAAAAACAATGATTAACAATTATGCAAAAGGTAAATTGTTCATTCCAATCAAAAATAAAAAGTACTCAAAAGAGCATATGATTTTAATCAGCTTAATTTATCAATTAAAAGGAGCCCTTTCTATTAATGATATAAAAAGCTCCTTAGAAAATATAAATGAATCCTTATTAAATGATGAAAAGTTTGACTTAAATACACTATATAAAGATTATCTTGCTCTTACTAAAATCAATGTTGAGGAATTTACACAAGACGTAAGTAACCGTATTTCAAAAGTAAACGAAATCTCTTCCTTAGAAGATCCAAACTTAGAGAAATTTTTATTACTAACATCATTCGTAACGATGAGTAATATGTATAGACGTTTAGCTGAGAAATTAATTGATGATTTAAAAGAGTCCTAATAACACAAAACGCTACCTGTTTGTAGGTAGCGTTTTGTGTTATTAGGATGTATTGTTTTAAATATTATATTGTCTAAGTGTTCGTTCATCCTCATTTTCCCTCTTAGAATATTATTCTTTTAAAATAAAAAAGTACACCTTGCATACTGACAAAATGTACTTCTCTTTAAAATTATCGTTTTTACTACTTCCTTATTAACAATTCAAAGCGATCGCAATACTCTTTCACCAATAATTTACACATAGCGTAGAAAATGAAAGTATTAATAGTAACTATAAACATCCCCATATTCGTATTAAATCCAGCATATAGAGCCATTGCTATATTTAAAAAGATAGTTAGGGTTAGTCCTAAGGCTATTCCTGCCCACTTGATTTCATATAATAGTAAAAAAGTCACAAACACTATTGCTGGGAAGGCGTATCTCTCATGCATTTGCGTAGGTAACATAAAAAATGCAAAACTTATAAAAGTCGCAGCCTTCAATAGAACAGCCGTATTCATATGACGATGGAACAAGACATATAGGCAAGTCAATGCTGCAGCGATAGACAATAGTATTAGCCCAACCGTTTTCAATGTAATATGCGGTAAAATTTGAATAGTATCCACTGTATTAGGATCCGTACCTATTGCGTAATACCAAATATTCATAGCAAACACTGTTACCGTTGGAAAAGTACCCACCGCATCTAAATATGCTTGTTTTAACATAGTAATAAATGTTCCGTGAGCCGCAAAATAAAGACCAAATATTATCAAAGGAATACAGAACCCTATTACAAATTTGGCTAATTGCTTACCTTCTCTTTTTTCCCAAATGATTTTTAAGAAATACATAGCAAACACAGGCGCAATTACGATTGATTGAAATTTGGCTAGTAACGCTATAGCATAAATGACACCAGACCAAGTTGGCTTAAACATTAATAATAAAATAGAACTAACCATCAATATGCTATGTAGCATATCTACTTGTCCCCAAATGGTTCCATCTACTATAACAGCTGGACTAAATGCAAAAAATGTTACTAATGCTGCCCTCATAATTGAATTATCTATCCTTTTAGAAACTATAGCAAAAATAATTATAGCTACTACTTCAAATAAAATAGATGGTATTCGAATTAAAACACCAGCAGCTTCCACATATATATTAAAAAATGATAATATTCCTCCATAAATACCTAAAAGAGCTAGGAAAAATGGGGGATAATTTACTAAATCTCCGTGTCCATATACATCACCTAGTCCATATTTACCTACAGTATTCATCCAATCCACGAAAAATAGTTGATCTCTTTCATATCCATCTAAATGAAATGCTAAATATAAACGTAATAAAAGAGAGGCAACAATTACTAGGAACAAATAAAAATGGAGCCAGTTTAAACCTCGCTTATCTCCAGTCAAACTCACTGATAAAACACCGTCCTTACTTCATTTGTGTAATTAAATTGTAATATCAGAATAATTAAACATAATTTCCCATACATTACAAAAAAACCAAATGAAAATACTATCACACAAAAAAGTAATCGTCAATAACGGTTAGATTAATAAAAAACTATCCACCTTTATAGTGGATAGTTCTTTTTACTTAATTGCCTCATGAACTTTTAATTGTTTCCCTTTAATCGTTGTAGTTTTCATGACCTTTAAAACAAGTGGCCCTTTTCCGTTTAATATTTCAACATACGAAACATTATCTTGTATTGTAATAATACCTATATCTTCAGCGGAAACACCTTGAATTTTAGCAATCGTACCGACGAAATCCACCGCTCTAATTTTCTTTTTCTTTCCGCCATTAAAGTACAATTTCATAATTCCCTTATTTATATCCGCATTTTTATCTTTCTTTACAATTGGTTTAGCGTGTATTTTTTCTTCAAATACTGCTTTTTCTTTCATAACAGCCTCTTGTGAAGGTGCGTGCGCCTTAGGAATTGCAAAACCAATGTACGCCTCAATCTCTTCTAAAAATCTATTTTCATACGGCGTTATAAATGTAATGGCTTTTCCGCTATTACCAGCTCGTCCCGTTCTTCCTGTACGGTGTACATAGCTTTCTTTTTCTAAAGGAATATCGTAATTAATAACATGTGTAATATTATCGATATCAATTCCTCTTGCAGCTACATCCGTTGCTACTAAATAACGGAACTTTCCTTTTCTGAAATCATCCATAACTTCAAAACGATCTTCCTGTACCATACCACCGTGTATTTTGTCACAAGGATAATTAACTCGTTTTAGCTGTCTATACACATGGTCTACGTTTTCTTGTGTACGACAAAAAATAATGCAACTGTCTGGATTTTCAATCGTAGTTACGTCTTTAAGGAGTGAAAGCTTTTCTTCTTCCCCTACTTCAAAAAGGCTATGTTCAATTTTATCTGTTGTAATCCCGGCTGCTTTAATTTCAATATGAGTTGGTACATTCATATATGTACGTGATAACCTTTCAACATCTTCCGGTAGTGTTGCTGAAAATAGCATCGTCATTCTTTTTGTAGGTAATTCATCAATAATTGCCTCTACTTGATCGATAAAGCCCATGTTTAGCATCTCATCTGCTTCATCAATCACTAAATACTTCAATCGATCTAAAGAAAGGGTCCCTTTTTCAATATGATCCAACACACGTCCTGGAGTCCCTACTACAATATGTGTCTTTTGTTTTAACTCTAATTTTTGACGTGCAAATGGAGATTTACCATAAATTGCAGCAGCTTTAATTCTTTTAAATCGCCCTATATTTGTAATATCTTCTTTTACTTGAACAGCAAGTTCCCTCGTTGGTGTTAAAACTAATGCTTGTGGTTTATTCTCTTCCCACTCTACCATTTCACAAAGTGGTATACCGAACGAAGCCGTTTTTCCGCTGCCCGTTTGCGACTTTACAACAAGGTCCTTCTTTTGCAATGCAACTGGGATAACTTCTCCTTGCACTTCTGTTGGATACTCATATCCTAAACCAGTAACTGCTCGTATTATTTCTTTACTTAATGCATAATTACTAAAACTTTTTTTACTCATATGTTAACCTCATTTGATTTTATATTTAACTAATTGTGTTCTTCATGTCTCACTTTAGACTATAGTAAGATACTATATTAATCCACTGTTTTTAATTCGTTTCAATCTAAATTTATCTAAGTATAATTTTAAAATAGTAAAGGGCAGCCTTAATAATAAGTCTGCCCTATCAATACCATATTCATTTTTTACGGAACTAATTTTTTCACAACTGGTATTCTTTGCAATACTAAAGTGATTACCATACTAAGAATAATTGTAATCGTTACATTAATAGGTATCGCCAATATTGCATGCACACGCTCATTTACCTTAGGGAAAACCATGTATAACAAGTTATTTAATAAGAAGAAGTGAAGAATATAGATTCCAAGGCTTGCTTGATTTATAAAACGGAATAACAATGGTAATTCTCGTTCCGATTTTTGGAATGCATATTTGAAAAATATAAATAACCCAATCGCCATCAGTACGACGCCTGGTGCAAAATATCCATACCAAAACTGATCTAACTGTCCATTTGCCTTTACTGTATAGTGATAAGTAATAAAGAATGTACTAATAAATCCTACGAATCCTCCAATATAAGAAATACTTCTCCATTTTTTTGAAATATCAAAATTGGATAAATAATAACCAAGTAGGAAATACCCTACATAATTTGTAACGTAAAATAATTCAATATTAAAGTTGATAGGATAATAATATTTAACTAAATTGACTATAACAGACGCATATAACCATAAAATTAAAAAGTATTCTATCTCTCTTTTTTTAGCGTTCTTCACAAAGATTTTCAGTAAAGGTGTAATTAAATATATCCCTACAATCATGTATAAGAACCATAAATGTCCCCCAATAGTATCCGTTAAAAAGTGCTTTATCCCTTGCTTTAAAGATGCTGGGAAATATCCTGCATATGCTCCATATGCATAAAATATAGCACTCCAAGCTACAAAAGGTATAATCACCTTACTTGCCCGCTTCTGTAAAAATTCCCCGACTGAAATATCTTTTGTCCCCTTTAACAATAACGCTCCACTAATCATTACAAAAATCGGAACACTCGCACGTGTAATCGATTCAAATAGATTACCAGCCATCCAGCGTGAAACATCATTGGCATCTAAAACGGAAACATAACCAGCAGCAACGTGAATTGTAACAACTGCAATTGTCGCTAATACTCGCAACCAATCCATATATACTAGACGTTTCATTAGTACTCCCCCTAAATTCCCCTCTTTAACTTTTATTTCCCAAACATAATTTTACATCAAATACTACTATGTTTAAACACATTTTAATTACAAGAACTGACAAAGTACTTAGATAAACTTTAATTTTCAAATATAAACATGAAAACCTTTGACTTATGAGTGAAAATAATGTAAATTATCTTTTGGACGAACATTTTTAAACGAAATGAATAAAATATTCGTATTTTAGGGGTGTAAATGATGGAAAACGTATTCGACTATGAAGATATTCAATTAATTCCTGCAAAATGTATTGTAAATAGCCGCTCTGAATGTGATACAACTGTCACTTTAGGAAAACATAAATTTAAATTACCTGTCGTACCTGCAAATATGCAAACGATTATTGATGAAAGAATTGCAACTTATTTAGCTGAAAATAATTACTTCTATATCATGCATCGTTTCCAACCAGAGAAACGAATCTCATTCATTAGAAATATGCAATCACGTGGATTAATCGCTTCTATTAGCGTTGGTGTAAAAGAGGACGAGTATGAATTCGTACAACAGTTAGCTGCTGAGCAACTTACACCTGAATACATCACGATTGATATCGCGCATGGACATTCTAATGCTGTAATCAACATGATTCAACATATTAAAAAGCATTTACCAGAAAGCTTTGTTATCGCTGGAAACGTTGGAACTCCAGAAGCGGTAAGAGAATTAGAAAACGCTGGTGCTGATGCAACAAAAGTTGGTATTGGACCTGGTAAAGTTTGTATTACTAAAATCAAAACAGGCTTCGGAACTGGCGGTTGGCAGCTAGCTGCACTTCGCTGGTGTGCAAAAGCTGCAAGTAAGCCAATTATCGCTGATGGTGGTATTCGTACACACGGCGACGTAGCTAAATCTATTCGATTTGGGGCGACTATGGTTATGATCGGTTCTCTATTCGCTGGTCATGAAGAGTCTCCAGGGGAAACAATCGAAAAAGATGGAAAACTTTATAAAGAGTACTTCGGTTCAGCTTCTGAATTCCAAAAAGGTGAGAAGAAAAACGTTGAAGGTAAGAAAATGTTCGTTGAGCATAAAGGTTCTTTAGAAGACACTTTAATCGAAATGGAACAAGACCTTCAATCTTCTATCTCTTATGCTGGTGGAACAAAATTAGACTCAATTCGTACTGTAGATTATGTAGTCGTGAAAAACTCTATTTTCAACGGTGATAAAGTATATTAATTTTAAATTTAACTCGAAGGACAAGCATAACAATGCTTGTCCTTCTTTTTATGTATAAAAATGTTAAATATTTTCATTTTACTGAATTTTCTAGTATCATGTTTTTAGATACTTATAATAAGGGGGATATAATAAATGAAAGATGTAATTGAGAAACGCCATATTCGCGCCGAAGTTCCTACTGAACTAACATGGGACCTCTCTGATTTATACGAATCTGATAAAGAGTGGGAAACTGCATTACGTGTATTAACAGATGATATAAAAAAACTTGATTCGTTTAAAGGACAATTACACACTAGCCCCACTACCTTATTGCATTGCCTACTTTTAGAAGAAGAGCTTTTAATGAAATTAACAAAATTATATTCCTATGCAAATCTAAAAGAATCTACTGATCGTACAAATCCAGTTATTCAAGCGAACTCTTCCAAAATTTCTGCTTTATGGACGAAAGTACATACGGCACTATCCTTTATTCATAATGAAATTCTCTCATTTGACGAAGGGACAATTGAAAAATATTTAACTGAAGAAACAAAACTTGAACCTTTCCGTAAATCATTACTAGACATATTACAAAAAAGGCCGCACACGCTCTCTCTTGAAACAGAAGAAGTTCTTGCTGCGCTTGGTGAAGTACATAGTTCTCCATACAAAATTTACGGTATGACTAAATTAGCCGATATGGATTTTACCTCCATACAAGACGAACAAGGAAACGAACTCCCTGTATCATTTTCTTTATTTGAAAGCAAATATGAGTTTTCTCCAAGCGTAGATATACGTAGAAAAGCATACTCATCATTTGTTTCTACCTTGAAACGATATAAAAATACAGTGGCAACAACATATGCGACTGAAGTAAAAAAACAAGTAACACTCTCTCGCTTACGCAAATTTGAATCCGTTACCCATATGCTTTTAGAACCTCAAAAAGTTCCACTTGAAATGTATAACAATCAACTGGATATTATTTATAAAGAATTAGCGCCTCATATGCGCCGTTTTGCAGATTTAAAAAGGAAAGTATTAGGACTCGATCAAATGCTGTTCTGCGACTTACATGCACCTTTAGATCCCGAGTTTAATCCAGCAATTACTTACGAGGAAGCAGGTAAACTCATTCAAGACTCTTTACAAGTACTTGGCGATGAATATAGTTCCATTATCGAAAAAGGATTCAAAGAAAGATGGGTCGATCTTGCAGATAACGTAGGCAAATCAACTGGAGCATTTTGTTCAAGCCCATATGGTTCTCATCCATATATTTTAATTACATGGCAAAATACGATGCGCGGCTGCTTCACATTAGCCCATGAATTCGGACATGCTGGTCATTTTTATTTAGCAAATAAAAACCAGCGCATTATGAATGTACGTCCATCTATGTACTTTGTTGAAGCACCATCTACAATGAATGAATTACTATTAGCCCAACATCTATTAGCGACGACTGACGATAAGAGAATGCGCAGATGGGTGATTCTGCAACTACTCGGCACATATTATCATAACTTTGTTACTCACTTACTTGAGGGAGAATATCAAAGAAGGGTATACAGCCTAGCGGAAGAAGGAGAGGCACTTACAGCTACAACTTTAACTGAAATAAAAACAAATGTACTTTCAACATTCTGGGGAGATTCTGTACAAATTGATGAAGGTGCTGGTTTAACTTGGATGCGTCAACCTCATTATTATATGGGCTTATATTCTTACACGTATTCCGCAGGCCTCACTGCATCTACTGCGGTAGCTCAAATGATTAAAGAGGAAGGACAACCTGCCGTTGATCGCTGGTTAGATGTACTTCGCGCTGGTGGTATGATGAAACCACTTGAATTAATGAAACATGCCGGGGTCGATATGTCAAAACCAGATGCAATCCGCAGGGCTGTTTCTTATGTCGGTTCCTTAATTGATGAATTAGAGCGCTCTTATCAAGAATAAAAAATAAGCCCTCGCTTTATGAGGGCTTATTTCATATTTACTTTCCAAATCTTTTACGGTATCCACATTTTCTGCATAGCTCTTCGACTGCAACTCTTCTCGAAAACCCATCGACAATATTTGTCGCTCTTTCACCTTCTATAATGTTAGAGAATGAATCATTATTAATATTTCCAAGGTTAATAATCCCTTCACCATCTAAACAACAAGGAATAACCGTTCCGTTCGCTAAAATACCAGCTTGATTTCGAAGACCATGACAGAATCCTTTTCCATCATCCTCTTCTTCATGCAATGCTGGCCACTGGAATTCATAGTCTTGATTAATAAAGACACGTTCTGCAATTTTTATACCTTTTCCTGGTGTAAGCTTCTCTTCAATTTGATAAGATAAATTAAACTCATTTTCAATGATAGATAATAACTCTCTATTTTTCTGGATTTCAGCATTGGTTTTATTATCCTGCGTTAAATTCCATAATCTAAGTGAAACAATTAAATCCGATTGGCTTGTCGCTTCTCTAATGAAAGAAAGTATACTTCTTACATAACCCTCTTTATCTTGTGAACCTGGGTGCCCATCAAAACTGTGCAGTGAAAAATTCATTTGTCTTAAAGCAGGCTTATTTAACAGTCTATGCCTTCTCTTATTAATCAACGTTCCGTTCGTTGTAATATTAACTTTAAAACCTTTTTCATGGCTTAAATCTAACAGTTGATCTATTTTTGGATGAAGTAACGGCTCACCCTTCACGTGCAAATAAATGTAGTCTGTGTGAGGTTTAATTTGGTCTAATCTTTTAGCAAAATCCTCCACAGAAATGAATTGCTTCTGCCTTTCCGTCGGCGGACAAAAGCTGCACGCAAGATTACATACACTCGTAATCTCCAAGTAAAATTTCTTAAACTTCTTCACCTTTAACTCCTCACTTCTATGACTACTTATACTTTTTCCTCTTCATATTACAGCATACTTTGTTAGAAATAGAAACATACTTATTTTAGGAAATCTATATAACACCTATTAATGTGTAAAAGACCATCGGTGATTTTTGTCCAATGGTCTTTTTTACTCTTTTTATATATAAAAAGTAATTTTACTTATGATACGGTTCCCCACGATTAATACGAAATGCTCTATACACTTGCTCAAGCAATACTAATCGCATTAATTGGTGTGGTAATGTCATCTTTGAAAAAGAAAGTGACTCGTTTGAACGCTTCATTACTTCTGAACTTAGTCCAAGTGATCCACCAATTACAAATGCAACTTTACTCTTTCCATATGTAGCAAGACGATCTAGACTTACTGCAAACTCTTCTGATGATTTTTGCTTTCCTTCTATCGCTAACGCAATTACGTGCGTATCATCAGAAATTTTATCCAGTATACGTATACCTTCTTTTTCTTTTACAATTAACATTTCTGCTTCACTTAAATTTTCTGGTGCCTTTTCATCTGGCAATTCAATTACTTCTACTTTTGCGTATGCAGATAATCGTTTTAAGTATTCTGCTATACCTTGTTTTAAATATTTTTCTTTTAATTTCCCAATTGAAATAATCGAGATATTCACACTTATTCCCCACCTTACAAACATGTTATCCACATAACTTATCCACATATCCACAATTGTTACCCACATATTGTGTGAGAATCTGTGTTCGATACAACATATGTCGCCTCATTTTGACAAAATTCACATGTTTTTTTCTCTTTTTCTGAGTTATCCACATTGTTGATAACTGGTGCAACTTCACACTCATCCACAATAATATCTAAAGCTAATTCAACATGTTCTAAACAACAAGGTAAATTCATATTCTTCACCTCACTTTTCTACAATAGAAAACAGGAGGTAGGCCCTCCTGTTTTTAATACTTTTGAATGCCTAGTTTAACCGTTGTTGTTGCTCGTTTTGTACCACGATAAAACGTAAGAGTCATTTTATCATTAATTTTTTTATCATATAAGGCCGTACGGAATCCGATAATATCGCGAACCGGTTTTCCATCTACTGCTACAATCACATCGTGTTCTCGTAAACCAGCATCTGTACCTGGCGAAGGGCTTTTCACATCTAAAATGCAAACTCCCTCTGTTACATTGCCTGGTAAATGCAATGTTTTTGACCAATAATAATTCGGAATTTCATTTAATGATCTAAGTTCAATTCCAACATACGGTCTTCTTACATTTCCATACTTCTCTAATTCATTCATAATTGGAACAGCTCTAGTAACTGGAATAGCTAGTCCAATTCCTTCTACTTCTTTTGCAGCAATTTTCATTGAGTTAATACCAATTAATTGACCTGCTGCATTTACAAGCGCACCACCACTATTACCTGGATTAATCGCTGCGTCTGTTTGCAATACTTCTACTTGCCAATCATAATGTCCATCTTGATCTAAATCTACAGGGACAATACGTTCATTAGCCGAAATAATGCCTTGTGTAACGGTTCCAGAAAATTGTAATCCGAGTGGGTTTCCAATCGCAATGACTGGTTCTCCTCTACGAACAGTATTAGAATCACCAATTTCAATTACCTTTTTCACATGCTTTGCATCTATTTCTAGTACCGCCAAATCTGTTACTACATCGGTTCCTAATACTTTTCCTGGAACTTTCTTACCATCGCTTAAACTTACTTCAATACGATTTGCTCCAGCAACAACATGATTATTCGTTACAATATAAGCTTGGCCATCTGTCTTTTTATAAATGACACCCGATCCTGTGCCGGCTTCTGAATCTGCCTCTGAAAAATTATCTCGTTGAATATTAATAACGCCAACAACAGCTTCAGATGCACGATCAACAGCATCAACAAAGCTAATTTGTTTAATTCCTTGAGCTTCGGTCATATTACTCCCACTTGCTTCAGCTTGCGGCAGCGCGCCCCCATCATTTGAAAATAAAGGAGCTCCAAATGCAAATAACGAAGCTCCTACAATTGTTCCTGCTATGCTAGAAATAACAATACCTTTATGCTTCTTTTTTCCTGCACGTTTCATACGATAATTTTCTTCATCAATAAAGGACATATTTGTTCACCCATCTTCCTGAAAACAACTATATTCACCTTTATTGTTTACTAAAATGAAGAATTATACGTATTGAATTTTTGTAGGCATTTTTGGATCTGTATCATGAATTTCAAAGGCTTCTCCCACTCCGAACCCTTTTTCTTCTAGCACTTGTGATACTGACATACGCGCTAGTTCCTTCATGTTATTATCTAAACTTAAATGGGCTAAATAAATATGTTTTGTCTCATCTGTAATTACATCTGCCATCGCTAATGCAGCATCTTCATTACAAACGTGCCCCACATCACTTAAAATACGTCGTTTAATACTCCACGGATAACGTCCCATACGAAGCATCTCCACGTCATGATTGCTTTCAAATACGAAAGCATTAGCCCCCTTAATCACACCTTTCATACGGTCACTTACGTATCCCGTATCTGTAATCAGGGCTAACTTTCTATTATTGTTATGAAAAGCATAGAACATTGGCTCTGCCGCATCATGAGAAACTCCAAATGACTCGACCTCAATATCACCGAATGTTTTCACATCCCCGACTGAGAAAGTGAACTTTTGCTCAGTTGGGATATTTCCTATTAAGTGTTCCATTGCATTCCATGTTTTCTCATTTGCATAAACAGGCAAATCATATTTACGTGCCAATACACCTAATCCTTTAATATGGTCACTATGTTCATGTGTTACAAGAATACCTGATACATCATTTATATTTAGTTCTGCCTGTTTAAATAAAGCCTCTGTTGCTTTACCACTTAAACCTGCATCGACAAGTAATTTTTTTTCATCTGTTCCTACATATAGCATATTCCCTGTACTTCCACTTGCAAGTACGCTAAAGTGCAAACCCATTCTTTCTCACTCCAGTATGTTCATCGACCACTTGATTTTCCTTTTCCCCTAATTCCATAACTTGTCCTTCAATTGCATTTACAAAGAAGTCCTGCTTCTGCTCCGTTTTTAAATTCCATGTTGGAGCGAGTACTTGGTTATTAGAAGTAGATGCGGTAAGGTTCGCATAACCAATTTGTGCTTCTTTTACATGTGTATTCCCATGAACTTTATTTTTTAAATACAGATTTTCTAAAGCCGTTTGGGCAGTAATAATTTCTTGCTGCTTCGTTTTTTCACTTTCGCCCATTTCCTTTAAATCTGTTAGCATCGTCTGCGTGTATGACACAAGTTCATTTTTTTCATTTAATTCCACAACAATCATCGCCTGATCGTTATAAAAAATAGGCTTATCTTTATATTTTTGGAAGAAGTAAATTTTAGAGTCTTTCATCGCACCAAACTCATACTTTTGCCCATCCAATACATAGTTCTTCAAAAAATCACTATACTTATCTTTAGATAATGATTTTGTATTCAAAAAGGGCTCTTTTAGCTTACTTTCTATCTTGTACATATTTTGTATATGAGCCGTTTGATTTTTTAAAGACTGTACATCTTCTTCTTTAAATGCCTTGTTTTCCGCCCTAATAAATGACTCTTTTTTTGGTTCTTTAGGGAAATTACCCATAGTAATTTTGTTTGCTTTTAATTCTTGATCTATCTTTGTTTCTGCAATAAGCTCCAATTGATTACTATCTTGCTTTTGAATGAATTGAAAAATGAGAAAGAGGTCCAAAACAAAAAAGGTCACAATAAATATGGTTTTAATCCGATCCCAATCCATTTAGTCCTCCCTCACTCCACTCATATATTTTTTGTTTACCAGCTTCATCTTCAACAAACTTTACATACCAAATTGGCTGTAGTCGAGCTACTTGCCCATCTAGTGATAATTTGTATCCAATCCCAATGTCTTTAATGAGGCGCTTATCTACAGCGGCATTATTTTCTAAGGATGCTATTACAACGTGACCTGATGGAAGAGTAACCTTCTGCTCTATACCTTTCGTATTTAAAGACAACAACGGTCTTTCATACTCCATTACTTCTTCTGATCCCCATACTTGTCTCAATTCAGCTAATCCATCTGTATTGAATACGGAATATCCATCTTCATGTAAACGGAATACTGTCTGTCCTTTATTCATATAGTCCAAACGATATGAATCTAAACTCCCACTGTGACCATTTACAAAATCAAAGCTTTTTTGTAAAAGCATCAAATTATCTGTCGTTTTCTCACTTGAAACAGAAGAATTTTTATACTTTAGCATATGATGATCGTTTTCAATCTCCATAGACCTAATACCATCTGTAAATGTTTCTTTCGATTTCTCGGTAATCGGGCTTAAATAACGTGGGTCACTAAACAGAGCATTCTTAAATGTATCCACCGCTAAATTAGATGAAATATATGTTATATTACTTAATTCTGTCGTTCCATCTGGTAAAAATAGCTTTTTCATATCATTAATTTGATAGTCAAAATAAGGTTTTGCCGATACTACAAATTGATTTTGTGCATTTACAATATCCTTTAAATACACGCCACTTAATTTTGCTTCATATATTCTAGAGTTATCACCATCAGAAACAAAATTAATTTTAATTTCTTGATCCCTACTTCTAGAAGGATCAAGAATAATTCGATTAAAATATTTAGGTTTATTTATACTTTTTTCTTTCATATTAAACATAGATTTAACTGCATCAAATGGGATGTTAGTAGGAAAAATAAGTTCAATTTTCCCTTCACCATGCACATAAGAAAGGAAATCAGCTTTAGCAATCGATATCTCTTTGAAATCATATAATTCCCCTGCTTCCAAAGGTTTATAGATTGATTCTACATCTCCCTCTCTTTTGCTCCCGTAATGATTTTTATCTTTATGCACGATGATAGAAGTAGGGCGGACAACATCACCAATTTTAGTTTGAGTAGTTCCTTCATTACCCTGCACAAATTTTGCGTTTTGCATAGACGTGGAATCTGGCACATACGTCCATAAATTAAAAGTAAGAAATAGGCTAATTACAACTAAATTAATTAAAACGATTGTTTTAACATTTTCCATACTCATTCCCAATCGTCCTCTTCATCCGCTGCCATTGGTAATGTGAAATAAATAGTTGTCCCTTTTCCTTCCTCACTCTTCGCCCAAATCGAGCCACCATGTGCCTCAATCATTTCTTTCGCAATTGCTAATCCAAGTCCTGTACCACCCATTTGTCTTGAACGTGCTTTATCTACGCGATAAAAACGTTCAAAGATTTTATCGACATTCTCTTTTGGAATACCCATTCCTTGGTCGCTTACACTAATCTCTAATAACTCACCACGATCACGTAAACGATATGTTACTGTTCCACCTTCTGGTGAATATTTTAATGCATTCGAAATAATGTTATACAATACTTGCGTAATTTTATCCGTATCCATATCAATAAATCGGGATTTTTTAGAGAAAGATCGTTTGAAACTTACGTTTTGCTCTTTAGACATTTCAAAACGATCAATAATGTTATTAAAGAAATCAGTAAAGTCGATCCATTCTTTCATTAAACGATGTTCTGTACTATCGAGCTTAGATAGTTGCAATAACGCATTTACAAGTCTAATCATTCTTTCTGTTTCTTCTTGTGTAACTGTTAAAAATTGCGGTGCAATATTCGGATCTTGCCACGCGCCGTCCGTAAGTGCCTCTAAGTAACTGCGCATCGTTGTTAATGGCGTTCTTAATTCATGGGAAACGTTTGCCACGAACTCGCGGCGTTCCCTCTCTATACGCTCCTGCTCAGTTACATCATATAATACAGCTATTAAACCATTTGCTTTCCCTGTCTCTTTTTGAATAACAGAGAAACTAGCTCGTAAAATATATGGCTCATTTCTCGTACTAAAATCTAATAAAACAGAATCAGGCTCTTCGTATAAATGATCGAGCGTAAATTCTTCCTGTATCCCTAATACTTCTAAAACAGATTGATCGAGTGCCGTTTCACGCGAAACATTTAGCATCTTTTCCGCAGGATCATTTAATAAAATAATGTCCCCTTTTCGGTCAGTAGCAATTACTCCATCTGTCATATGTGATAAAACGGATGATAATTTACGTCTTTCACTTTCCGTTGAAGAACGAGCTTGTTGTAATTTTTTTGATAAATTATTGAAAGATAATGCTAATTGTCCAATTTCATCATGGCTATGCACTTTTACTTTTCTTGAATAGTTTCCTTTGGCCATTTCAATCGCTTGTCTTCGCATATCTGAGATTGGTCTCGTAATCGTTTGAGCTAACAAAATTCCAAGTACAGCTGTTACTAGTAACGCAATAACGGTTCCAGTCGCAAAAATTTGATTAATATCCTTCATCTGTTTATAGACATCTTCCATTGATGCAACAATGTAAATAACACCAAGTGGATCCTTGCCGTTATCATCTATAATAGGAGTAAGCATAACTTGTACACGATGGCCTGTGCGACCATCTTTCTCAATTTTTACTTCTGGTTTTTTTTGTACCAATACCCGCTGAACAGCTATATCAGTTGATGTTCTATTTACCTTGTTTTGCTTTGACTCATCTGAAATAGCAAGTAACTTTCTATTCGAATCAAATACACTTACCTCTTGGATATCTTTCTTACGATCAGAGGCAAATTTTCGAATTGAAGTTTTAATCGTTTCATCTGTTGATTCTGTTTCTGCTTTTGTATGACTTTTTTTAAACTCTTGTTTCAAGTTATATGCTAATAAGTTCGTTTGCTGCGTTAAAGAATCTCTAAATCCTTGTACAAGACTCTTTTCTAACTCTCTTACGAAATATACCCCAATAACCTGCATAGCTATCAATATTAATAGCATGTATATGAGTACAAATTTTAAATGAATAGATTGAAAAAAACCGACTTTCTTCATATACTATTCCTGCTCTGGGTCACGCAAGTAATACCCTACTCCACGTCTAGTGACTATTAATGTAGGATGACTTGGATTATCTTCAATTTTTTCACGTAGACGACGCACTGTTACATCCACTGTACGTACATCTCCAAAATAGTCATAACCCCAAACTGTTTGCAATAAATGTTCGCGTGTCATAACTTGACCTAAATGTTTTGCTAAATAATGTAGTAGCTCAAATTCACGATGTGTAAGTTCAATATTTTCCTCACGTTTCGTCACACTATACGCATTTGGATTGATAACAATTGGTCCAATAACCATTTCCGTATTTTCTTCTTTTTCTGCCGCACCACCTTGTTGATGGCGACGTAAATTCGCCTTCACGCGAGCAAGTAATTCCCTCGTACTAAATGGCTTCGTTACATAATCATCTGCCCCAAGCTCAAGCCCTAGTACTTTATCGATTTCAGAGTCCTTCGCTGTAAGCATAATAATCGGCATTTCCGAGCTTTTACGTATTTCACGGCAAACCTCTAAGCCATCCTTACCTGGTAGCATAATATCTAATAAAACCATATCTGGCTGTTCTTCATTCGCTTTTTCAATCGCTTCATCACCATCATGCGCCATTACAATTTCAAAACCTTCTTTTTCTAGGTTGAACTTCAAAATATCCGCAATCGGCTTTTCATCATCAACTACTAAAATTTTCTTTCCCATCATCGTCTATTTCCTCCTTATAAAGTGAAACTTTAATCAGTGGGTGTTTTCTTCATCACCCACTGATTATTAGCCCTCACCAACCGGGCTTTTACGGGCAGCCCACCCCCACCTAACTTCTTTGCTTTCGCTGAATTTTAAGGTGGGGTCTTACTGCCCGGTAAATAGCGGGGTAAAAATATGGTCAATATCCCTAAACACATTGATGTCTACATAGTATGTCCCTATATGACCGCATCTTTTGCTTAAGTACTTTCTCCTCTATCCTCACAGACTCATGTATGATCCACTTTTACACGGAATCCTATACGATCTATAGAAAAACCTCTAGCTTCAACTGCTAGAGGCTCCTCATTCTATTTTAAAATAACTACTCAATTTTGTAAAATTACACAAATAAAAAGGATATTAAGTGGGCCCACTTAATATCCTGAGAGTGGCTCGGGACGGAATCGAACCGCCGACACGAGGATTTTCAGTCCTCTGCTCTACCGACTGAGCTACCGAGCCAAAACTATATATAAAACCACTAATGGTGGTATAAACAAAAGTGGCGGTCCCGACCGGGGTCGAACCGGCGATCTCCTGCGTGACAGGCAGGCATGTTAACCACTACACCACGGGACCAAAAATGAACATAAAAAAACATGACCCGTACGGGATTCGAACCCGTGTTACCGCCGTGAAAGGGCGGTGTCTTAACCACTTGACCAACGGGCCACGAAAAATAAAATGGTGAGCCATGAAGGACTCGAACCTTCGACCCTCTGATTAAAAGTCAGATGCTCTACCAACTGAGCTAATGGCTCATGTTCACCAACGTCATATTTTCGTGACGACAAGATGTATCATAACATGTTTTCTTTATTTTTTGCAATACCTTTTTTTATTTTTTTATAAAAGAATAAGAAAAAACTCATGTCCGCATGAGTTTTTTCTTAAAAATATCTATTAAGCTTCGTATACGTTACGAACGATATTTGTTTGGTTACGATCTGGTCCAACTGAGAACATAGATAATTGAATTCCTGTTAACTCAGAAACACGTTCTACGTATTTTCGTGCGTTTTCAGGAAGCTCGTCTAATGATTTTACACCAGTAATATCTTCTGTCCAGCCTGGAAGCTCTTCGTATACAGGCTCACATTTCGCTAAAATGTTTAAGTTTGCTGGAACTTCATCGATAACATCGCCATTGTATTTGTAAGCAACACAAATTTTAAGAGTTGGAATACCCGTTAGAACGTCGATAGAATTTAATGATAAATCAGTTAAACCACTAACACGACGTGCATGTCTTACAACAACACTATCGAACCAACCTACGCGGCGTGGACGACCAGTTGTCGTTCCATACTCACGACCAACTTCACGAATTTGGTGACCAATTTCATCATGAAGCTCAGTAGGGAATGGACCATCACCAACACGGCTTGTATATGCTTTACATACACCTACAACGCGAGTAACTTTCGCAGGACCAACTCCAGTTCCAACTGTTACACCACCAGCAATCGGATTAGAAGATGTAACAAATGGATACGTACCGTGGTCAATATCAAGCATAACACCTTGTGCACCTTCAAATAATACACGGTGATTGTTATCTAATGCATCATTTAATACAACAGATGTATCACATACATATTGCGCAATTTGTTGTCCGTACTCGAAGTACTCTTCGAAGATTTCTTCTACACTGAAACCTTCTGTATCGTACATTTTTTCAAATAAACGATTTTTTTGTGCTAAATTGCGCTCAAGCTTCTCTTTAAATGCTTCACGGTCTAAAAGATCAGCCATACGAATACCAATACGAGCAGCTTTATCCATATATGCAGGACCGATACCTTTTTTCGTTGTACCGATTTTGTTATCACCTTTACTTGCTTCTTCTAACTCATCTTGTTTTAAGTGATAAGGTAAAATAACGTGCGCACGGTTACTTACGCGTAAATTATCAGTACTTACACCACGATCGTGTAAGTATTTTAACTCTTCAAGTAATGCTTTCGGATCTACTACTAAGCCGTTTCCGATTACACAAATTTTCTCTTTATAGAAAATACCAGATGGAATTAAGTGTAATTTATATTTAACTCCGCCAAAAACAATTGTATGTCCTGCGTTATTTCCACCTTGATATCTTGCAACTACTTCCGCATGCTCAGAAAGAAAATCAGTGATTTTACCTTTTCCTTCGTCGCCCCATTGTGTTCCTACAACTACTACTGAAGACATTATTAAAGCACCTCCGCAATTTTCAAACGATCTATTCAAACAATATAATTGTACCAAAACCGAAAAAGAAGTCAACCAAAAAGCGAACATTTTTTTATAAAAAAACTTTTTCGTTCGTAAGAATTATATTTTTACATTATGAAAGCCTTATCTTTTCTATAAAAAAAAAGAAACACATCTTATTATAAGAAATGCGTTTCTTTTTTATACTAGCTTTATGCCGGCGGGGCATGTCCATCTTCGAAGCGACGTTCTAAGTTAACAAACTTATTGAACTCTTTAACGAATGCGAGCTCTACTGAGCCTACTGGACCGTTACGCTGCTTTGCAATAATAATTTCAATCGTATTTTTATTTTCCGTTTCTCGGTCATAGTAATCTTCACGATATAGAAAGGCTACGATATCAGCATCCTGCTCGATACTCCCCGATTCACGAATATCAGACATCATCGGACGCTTATCTTGACGAGATTCTACACCACGAGATAACTGTGACAAGGCAATAACGGGCACTTGTAATTCACGCGCAATCCCTTTTAGTGTACGAGAAATCTCAGATACTTCCTGCTGACGGTTCTCTCCTGATTTCCCACTTCCTTGAATAAGCTGTAAGTAGTCAATCAAGATCATACCAAGACCCTGTTCTTGTTTTAATCTACGACATTTCGCTCGAATCTCATTTACTTTAATCCCCGGCGTATCATCAATATAGATACCAGCATTAGAAAGGCTACCCATTGCCATCGTTAATTTCGCCCAATCATCAGAAGTTAATGACCCAGTACGAAGTCTTTGTGCATCAATATTTCCTTCTGCACAAAGCATACGCATAACAAGCTGATCAGCACCCATTTCTAGACTAAAAATCGCTACATTTTCATCTGTTTTCGTCGCTACGTTTTGTGCGATATTTAATGAAAATGCCGTTTTCCCTACCGATGGACGTGCTGCCACGATGATTAAATCATTTCGCTGGAACCCTGCCGTCATCTTATCTAATTCAGTAAACCCAGTTGGTATCCCGGTAACTTCACCTTTTTGATTATGCAAAAGTTCGATTTTATCGTAAGCATCTACAAGAACGTCTTTAATATTTTGGAATGCTTTCGCATTCGTTTGATGAGATACTTCTAATATTTTTTTCTCAGCCTCATTTAAAAGACCATCCACATCATCTTCTCTCTCATATCCATCAGATACAATATGAGTCGCCGTTCGAATTAAACGACGTAACAGTGCTTTTTCAGCGATGATTCGTGCATAATACTCTACGTTAGCAGCGGTCGGAACAACTTCTGCTAATTCTGCTAAGTAAGAAACCCCACCGACTTCTTCTAATAACCCTTGATCAGCCATTGCTGACGTCATCATTACTAAGTCGATTGGCTCTCCCTTATCAGACAATCCAAGCATGACTTCAAAAATCTTTTGATGTTTCGTTCGATAAAATGAGTCAGGTACCAATAATTCTGATGCTGACGTTAACGCATCCTGATCAATCAATATAGCACCTAAGACTGCCTGCTCAGCTTCTATATTATGCGGAGGGGTACGATCAGCCATTACATCACTCATACGCAATCCTCCTTGCTTAACTTATTTTTATTGTTCACTAACATGAACTTTTACTGTTGCTGTTACTTGCGGATGCAATTTCACAGTAACATTTGTATAGCCTAATGCACGAATTGCATCATCCATTTCAAATTTACGCTTATCAAGTTTAATCTTGTGAGATTTTTGCATTGCATCTACGATTTGTTTACTTGTAATTGAACCGAATAGACGGCCGCCTTCTCCAGATTTAGCCTTTACTTCTACAGTTAGTTTCTCTAAAGTTTCTTTTAATTGTTTTGCACTTTCAAGCTCTGCTGCTGCATCTTTTTCTTCTTTGCGTTTTTGAGCTTCTAAAGTTTTCATACTGCTATTTGTTGCTTCAGCAGCTAATCCTTGTTTTAGTAAGAAGTTATTTGCATAACCATCTGGTACGTTTTTTACTTCCCCTTTTTTTCCTTTACCTTTTACGTCTTTTAGAAAAATTACTTTCATGATTGTGTGCCTCCCTGTAAATAGTCATCAATAACAAATCGAAGCTTCTCCTCAGCTTCATCTACTGTAACATTTTTCATTTGTGTGGCTGCATTTGTTAAATGCCCACCACCACCTAAATTTTCCATAATTAGCTGCACATTCACTTCACCTAAAGACCTGCCGCTAATTCCAATGAAATTCTCGCCACGTTTTGCAATAACAAATGATGCAATAATCCCTGTCATTGTTAATAATGTGTCCGCTGATTGCGCAATAAGCACTTGATCGTAATAATCATCGCTATCAACTTTCGCAATCGCAATTCCATTTGTATAAATGTACGCATTTTTAATAGCTTTTGCAACCCGTAAATACTGATCCATATCTTCTTTTAGAAGCTCTTGTACAAGTACAGTATCTGCACCGTGTGAGCGTAAATAAGAAGCAGCATCAAACGTACGAGCACCTGTCCGGAATGTAAAGCTTTTCGTATCAACAATAATACCTGCTAATAATGCTGTTGCTTCTAACATTGTCATTTTTAAATTTTTCGGTTGGTATTCAAGTAATTCCGTAACAAGTTCTGCCGTGGAAGAAGCGTATGGCTCCATGTAAACAAGCAATGGATCTTCAATAAAATCTTCTCCTCGGCGATGATGGTCAATAACAACTACATTTTCAATTTTGCGTAACAACTTTTCTTCCATCACCATTGAAGGTTTATGCGTATCAACAACAACAAGTAATGAATCATCATTTGCAAATTCCATCGCTTGTTCTGGTGTAATAAAGTGAGACCATAACTCTTCGTTTTGTTTCACTTTATCCATTAAACGCTTAATTCCCTTATCAGAATCATTTTCATCTAGCACAATATATCCTTTGCGCTCATTTAATTGCGCTACCTTTAAAATACCAATCGCAGCACCAATTGCGTCCATATCAGGAGCTCTATGCCCCATTATAATGACGTTGCTACTTTCTAATACTAAATCCTTTAATGCATGCGAAATCACTCTGGCACGTACACGAGTACGTTTTTCAACTGGATTTGTCTTACCACCATAAAACTTAACTTTACCTGTCGCTTGTTTAATAGCTACTTGATCTCCACCACGGCCAAGCGCAAGGTCTAAACCGGATTGAGCCATTGCCCCAAGTTCTGATAAAGGTAAATCACCTGATCCAACACCTACACTTAAGGTGAGTGGTATGTTCCTTTTGGATGTTTCTTCACGCACTTGATCTAAAATGCTAAATTTACCTTTCTCCATCTGTGCTAAAATACTTTCATTTAGTACAACGAAGAATCTTTCTGAGGATGCACGTTTTAAATATGCCCCATACTTAACGGCCCATTCATTTAGACGCGATGTTACAAGACTTGTTATATTCGTACGTAATTGATCATCTAATCCTTGTGTAACTTCATCATAATTATCTAAATAAATTACAGCTAAAACAGTACGTTGATCCTCGTACATCTTTTCGATTTCTGTTTGTTCCGTTACATCAAAGAAATAAATTAACTTTTCTTCTTTCCTTACAAAGACACGAAACTTTCGATTATTTAAAGAAACTATATCATCGGAAGTCTCTCCTTTAATAAACAGAAGTAACGTTTCTGATACATCATAAAGATGCCATCCAGCCAATGCATGCTGCCCTAGACATGAAGATAAATAAGGATTTGCCCAATCAATCCCATAATCCTTATTGTATAACAAAATACCGATTGGCATTTGGTTAAATGCTTCGTTACTCACTTTCTTTACCCTTGTAATCATATCTGTCGTATGTTTTTCGAAATTCTTTTGAAAGGTAAGTTCAAATCGTACAACAACAAAAAGGACGATACAAAAAATAAAAAAGGAGACTATCCCCATCAGTAAATGAAAGTAGCAGAGGATTGAAATGAGCACAAACACAAAAAATGCCAATACGTAAACAGGATATAAAAACCACTGTTTCTTATAAAATTCAGGCATGTATACAACTCCTATAAAGTAAAACTAACTTATCTTCCAGTTAGTTAAACAGATTAAAATAGTATAAGGAATATTACCTTATCCTCCTATTTTAGAACGTAATGAAATCCCTAAATCAATTATACCTAAGATTGTCACAAGAGGAAACAGCATCGGAATAAACATGCAGACAATAAAACTAATAATAGGAACCCCTTTCGTAAAACCTTTGCTATGCGCCAGAAAAGCGATAAATGTCAGACCTTGCAGCACTAGTAGTAAAGCAAATATGACATATAGGTTAGAAAATACCATATGTAAATATGATGTCGGTTCTACTTTTATAAAAGTGGATAGCAAAATAAATATAACGTAATACCAAACAATACTCTTTGGTAATTGTATATCTTTAAACTTAGGCCAATGTATAACGTCATGTTTTAACTTTCTCAAAACACTACCGGATATCATAACTGTAATCCAAGAACAACATACCGATACCATGACAAGTAAACTTGGGAAGAACGTTTGTAACACATCATTAAATTGTGCAAATAACTCTTTTTGTTCTTTACTAATGGGCATGCCCGCAGCAGTAACTATCTTTTCACTTTGCGCCATACTTTCATTAAACATATTTTGCATTTGCTTCATTAAATCTATGTTAAAAAACTTTATACTCGCAACATAAATGAGCATAATACCAATTAAGTAAGCAAGCGTCCCCGCCATCAAAATTTCTACTGGCTTCTTTTGTTTTTTATACATATGTCCTAAAACGATACCTATTAATCCAAACATAATTGTCTTTACTAGGTTCATCGGTTGACTGACAATAACAGTAATAAAAAGTGCTGCCGTAAAAATTACAAAGGCATTAGATATTTTATATCTTATCGTTAGCAATATAAATGGCAACGGCAATGCAAACGTTACGACTGCGCCTAAAATCGGAACATACATAGATATAAGCAATAACATTGCATATATCGCTAACAACGCTGCACCTTCAGTAATAAATTTCGTATTTTTCATCATCAAACCTCTCTTTCAAAAAAGAAAAGCATAGCAAAATGCACAGTAGAGTCCGACTCTACTGTGCATTTCATACGCTATTATTCACCAACATATGGTAAAAGTGCCATTTGACGAGCACGTTTAATTGCAACTGTAAGTTTGCGTTGGTATTTTGCGCTTGTCCCTGTTACACGACGAGGTAAAATTTTACCACGCTCAGAAACGAAACGTTTTAATAAATCAACATCTTTATAGTCAATGCGAGTGATGCCGTTAGCTGTGAAGAAACACACCTTACGACGTTTCGCACGTCCACCTTTGCGTCCTGCCATGTCTATTTCCCTCCATTCTTTGTTAAAACTAACAAATTTACTGTATTAGAACGGTAAATCGTCGTCGGAAATGTCGATCGGTTGACCTACATTTGAAAATGGATCGTCATTCTTCGTAAATCCAGAGTTTCCTTGGTTACCTTGGTTGCCTGAATTACTAGATTGACCAAATGGGTTAGAGCTTTGGTTACCGAAACCAGCTCCTGATGGTTGCTGATTAAATGAACCACGTTGCTCCCCACCGCCATTACGCGGCTCTAAAAATTGTACGCTTTCCGCAAGAACTTCTGTTACATATACACGTTTACCATCTTGTCCATCGTAATTACGAGTTTGAAGACGTCCATCTACGCCTGCTAAGCTACCTTTTTTCAAATAATTTGCTACGTTTTCTGCTTGTTTACGCCATATTACACAATTAATAAAGTCAGCTTCACGCTCACCTTGTTGATTCGCAAATGCGCGATTCACAGCTAACGTAAAAGTAGCTACCGCAACACCATTGGGCGTGTAACGTAAGTCAGGGTCCTTAGTTAAACGACCAACGAGGATAACACGATTCATCAATCGAACCACTCTCCCTTATATATCAATTATTTTTCTTCTTCTTTAACAACGATATGACGAAGGATGTCTTCGTTGATCTTAGCTAAACGGTCGAATTCGTTAATCGCTTCTGCGTTAGAGTTCACGTTTAAGATCATGTAGAAACCTTCACGTAAGTCGTTGATTTCGTAAGCTAAACGACGCTTACCCCACTCTTTCGTGTTAATGATTTCTGCACCATTGTTTGTTAAAACACCTGCAAAACGTTCAACTAAAGCTTTTTGAGCTTCTTCTTCAACGCCAGGACGAATGATGTACATAATTTCGTACTTTCTCATTACACTTTCACCTCCTTTTGGTCTAAACGGCCCGTAATGGGCAAGGAGCAATTAATTTATAGTAATTACTCACGAGTTTAGATTATATCATAGTAAGTTAGATGAATCAACTCACCCATACATAAAAAACTTGGCAAACACATAATATATTTGCCAAGCTTATATCTTAATTTTTCCTAGGAAATATTAAATTAAACGTTGAAGCGGAAGTGCATAACGTCTCCGTCTTTTACGATATACTCTTTTCCTTCTAAACGAACTTTACCAGCTTCTTTTGCAGCTGTCATAGAACCGTTTGTCATTAAGTCCTCGTAAGAAACTGTTTCTGCACGGATAAATCCACGCTCAAAGTCTGTATGAATTACGCCAGCACATTGCGGTGCTTTCATACCTTGTTTGAACGTCCATGCACGTACTTCTTGCACACCAGCTGTGAAGTAAGTAGCAAGTCCTAATAAATTGTATGCAGCACGAATTAATTGATCTAAACCAGATTCTTCAATACCTAGTTCTTCAAGGAATACTTTTTTCTCTTCCTCGTCTAGTTCAGCGATTTCTTCTTCGATTTTTGCACATACAACGATTACTTGAGAATTTTCATTTGCAGCAAATTCTTTTACCATTTGTACGTATTTATTTTCAGAAGGATCCATAATATCATCTTCACTTACGTTTGCTACGTATAGCATTTCTTTCGTTGTAAGTAAATGAAGGCCTTTAACAATTTTCATTTGCTCTTCTGTAAATTCAACAGTACGAGCCGGTTTTCCCTCTTCAAAAGCTTCTTTTAAACGAACTAAAATTTCATGCTCGTATACTGCTTCTTTATCTTTTTGTCTTGCTAATTTCGCAACACGTTCGATACGTTTATCAACAGATTCTAAATCCGCTAAGATTAGCTCTAAGTTGATTGTTTCAATATCATCAATCGGATCTACTTTCCCTGAAACGTGCGTAATATTTTCGTCTTCAAAACAACGAACAACTTGGCAAATTGCATCTACTTGGCGAATGTGAGATAAGAATTTATTTCCTAATCCTTCACCTTTACTAGCACCTTTTACGATACCCGCAATATCAGTAAACTCAAATACAGTCGGAACAGTTTTTTTCGGTTCTACTAATTCCGTTAATTTATTTAAACGCTCATCTGGTACTTCTACAATCCCTACGTTTGGATCAATTGTACAGAATGGATAGTTTGCAGATTCTGCTCCTGCTTGTGTAATTGCATTAAATAAAGTTGACTTCCCTACGTTAGGTAATCCAACAATCCCAGCCGTTAATCCCATATTTTTCACTCCTATGTCTCAATCTTTCATCATTATAGATAGTAACGAAAAAAATGACAAGTTTCCTCCAAACGAAAAAAAGTAACAGCTACCCATTGCAACTGTTACTTTCTCTCTATTCTTCGTGCTTCACAAGTATTTTTTTTACCTTACGATCAAATTCTCTTCGAGGAATCATTACTGAATGGTCACATCCCTCGCACTTAATGCGGATATCCATTCCCATACGAATAATCTTCCATCGATTCTCACCACATGGGTGGGCTTTCTTCATTTCCACAACATCGTACAAGTTATATTGCTTTTGCTCCATTCTCCAAACCCCTCTCCATACTAAATTGCTTTTCCACTCACTAATTCTTCACGATTATATAAAACCATACGTGGATATGGAATTTCAATACCATGTAAATCTAGACGATTTTTAATTTCTTTACGAAGTGCTCTTGCAATAACTCCATGTTGCATCGGCTCTACTTCCGCGATAACGCGTAATATAACTTCTGATGCAGCCAATGTTTGCACACCTAATAACTGAGGCGTTGTTACCATCTGCGCATACTGTGCAGGTAATTCTTCTAATAACTCTTCAATGACTTGCTCCGCTTTCGCTATGTCAGCCTCATACGAAATGGATACATCAACAAATGCTACACTATTACTAACTGAATAGTTCGTAACTTGAATGATACTTCCATTTGGTAAAGTATGAATTTCGCCTGTCCAACTCTTTACTTTCGTTGTACGAAGTCCAATTTCTAAAACGACTCCCTCAAACTGACCAATTTTTACATAGTCACCTACTGAAAATTGATCTTCTAGCAAGATAAATAACCCTGTAATAACATCTTTCACTAAACTTTGTGCACCAAATCCGACCGCTAAACCAATTACCCCGGCACCGGCTAATAAACCTGATGCATTAATATCAAACACACCTAAAATCGCAATTAACATAATGAACATAACAACATATGCCACGATATTCTCAAGTAACTTTGCTACTGTAACTGTACGACGTTCTGAAATTTGAATTGGAGAACGACTCCCCATGCGAAACGCATTTCGTACAACCGCCCTTGCAATTCGCACAACAACTGCACCAATTGTTAAAATAATACATATTTTTAATGTCGCAACTCCAATATGAGCCCAACGATCAGCATCTAATAAATACTGTTTCATAGAATTAAACCACTTCGCTAATAAATCCATGTACCTCTACCTCTCTAGCTAAAATTTCTTTTTAGTTATCCTTATTATTGTATCAGAAGTCCCCTAATTGCTGAAAATTTTTTATGATTTTAATCCTATTTTATCCCCGACATCCAGGTATAAAATGGAACAAATATATATATACTAGTACTATTATTTCCGTTTTCATTCACATTTTGCAAAAATTACGCACTTATAACTTTCCATTTTCCTCACCATATAACATATATTGAAAATTTATTAAAAGGATGGGTGCTTCATGAATATTGGAAGTTTTCGCTTACCATTTTTTGAAAAAGAAACTCAAAACGTTATGCACCAAGATCTAGAAGCCTCTGAGATAATCAGTAATTTCTTACTTACCCATATTCCTATTAAAACTAATATACCACTCATTCTCGTTTGTATCGGAACAGATCGCTCTACAGGTGACGCACTCGGCCCGTTAGTTGGTACAAAACTTGAACAAATAGACATCCAAAACCTCCAAGTATTCGGTACACTAGATGAGCCAGTACATGCGCTAAATTTAGAAGAGAAAATTCAGAATATACAGAAAGAGCATCCTACTGCATTTATAATTGCTGTTGATGCATGTTTAGGAAAGTCCCAAAATATCGGATCAATCACTACTGGAAAGGGACCTAGTAAACCTGGAGCTGCTATGAATAAGAAATTACCTGCAGTTGGTGATTTACATATTCATGGCATCGTAAATCTAAATGGTTTTATGGAGTTTTTCGTCCTGCAAAATACAAGATTAAGTTTAGTCATGAAAATGGCTGATGTGATTGCACAAAGTATAAAAGAAACAGACCAAAAATTATCTGTATTAAAAAAAGCAAACCATCTATAAATAATAAGATGGTTTGCTTTTTAGTTTTTCTGCGCTAATAATTCTAAAATACGATTTAAATCTTCTTTATTAAAAAATTCAATTTCGATCTTACCTTTTTCTTTTTTCGTTTCTTTAATTTTCACATCTGTGCCAAACTTTTCCCTTAAGAACGTTTCGCGTTCTACGAAAAATATATTTCTCTCTTTTTTCACTTGTTTTGTTTCACGTGAAACGCGTTGATTAATCTCCTGAACAATTTTCTCTAATTGACGAACATTTAATCCTTCTTTTTCAATTCGTTTCAATAAAGATTTCAATTGTTCTTCATCTTTTATCGTAAGCAAAGTTCTCCCATGAGCCATTGAAAGTTGACCATTTGCAATCATATCTTGCACAAAAGAAGGGAGGCTTAATAACCGCGTATAATTTGCAATGTATGGTCTGCTCTTACCAAGACGTTTAGCTAACTGTTCTTGCGTTACATTTAGCTCATTCATTAACATTTGATATGCCATTGCTTCTTCCATTGGATTTAAATCTTCTCGTTGTAAGTTTTCAAGCAATGCAAACTCCATCATTTGCTGCTCATTTAATTGTCTTACAACCGCAGGTACCTTTTCAAGTCCCGCCGCTTTGGCAGCACGATATCTTCTTTCACCTGCAACAATTTCATATCCTTTAATACTCTTCCTAGCGATTAACGGTTGTAATATGCCATGTTCTTTAATAGACACCGATAATTCCTGAATCGCTTCTTTATTAAAGTGTTTACGTGGTTGATATGGATTCGGTCTTAATTCAGTTATCGAAATCTCCTGAATTGTCTCTTCTTCTTTCACATCTAAATCAGGAAAAAATACATTGATTCCTCTTCCTAATCCTTTAGCCACCTGCAATCACTTCCTCTGCTAAATCTATATATACTTCTGCCCCTCTTGATTTAGCGTCATACTGCATAATTGGTTTCCCATGACTTGGCGCTTCACTTAAACGAACATTACGAGGAATAATCGAACGGTATACTTTATCTCTAAAGTATTTTTTCACTTCATCTATAACCTGAATCCCTAAATTTGTACGGGCATCCAACATTGTTAGCAATACACCTTGAATTGCTAGATTTTTATTTAAGTGCTTTTGCACAAGTCGAACTGTATTTAATAGCTGACTTAATCCTTCTAGTGCGTAATATTCACATTGAACAGGGATAATAACAGAATCTGCTGCGGTTAACGCATTAATCGTTAGTAACCCTAAGGACGGGGGACAGTCGATAATAATATAATCATATTCATCACGAACTGGCTGTAATGCCCTTTGCAAACGTACTTCCCGGGAAATAGTCGGTACCAATTCAATTTCAGCACCTGCCAATTGAATTGTAGCGGGTAGAACATCTAAGTTTTCAGTTGCGGTTTTCCGTATAACCCCTTGAACATCTGCATCTTCCACAAGAACGTTGTAAATACATTGATCTAATTCGGATTTTTCAATTCCCACACCGGTCGTTGCATTTCCTTGAGCATCAATATCTACAAGAAGGACCTTTTTACCTACTTGTGCCAATCCAGCCCCTAAATTAACAGATGTTGTTGTTTTCCCAACGCCACCTTTTTGATTGGCAATAGCAATGATTTTTCCCATGATGTCACCTACTTTCAACCTTTCTATCTTATTCTAGTAACAATTACGTTTATTGTAACATGAAATAAAAGTTTTTCTTTTACGTCCTTATTAAACTTCAAAATTTATTTCTAAACTCCTTCTTCATCTTACAAGAAAATATAGTAAAAGAGACCTATCCAATCGGATCAGGTCTCTAACACGCCATTATTATTTTTTCTTCGGAATTTTAATTGTAATTTGATAGTACTCATCAAATTCTTCTTCCTCAGAATTAACATTTAAACCACTGTCAGCAACCATTTGTAATGACTGCCTAATTGTATTCATGGCGATCCTCGTATCTCGACTTACTGCTTTTTGCTTTGCCTTACGCTTCGGTTTTGCTTCTTCTAGTAATTTCGCAATTCGTTCTTCTGTTTGCTTTACATTCAGTTGTTTCTCCACAATTTCCTGTAAAACTTTCAGTTGCAATTCCTCATTCTTTAAAGGAATGAGCGCTCGGGCATGGCGTTCTGTAATGCTTTTTTCTAATAACGCACCTTTTATTTCTTCAGGCAACTTTAACAATCGCAACTTATTTGCGATTGTAGATTGTCCTTTTCCAAGCCGTTGTGCCAATGCTTCTTGTGTTAGATTATGTAACTCAATTAGCTTTTGATATGCCACAGCTTCCTCGATTGCTGTTAGTTCCTCACGTTGCAAGTTTTCAATTAAAGCTACAGAAGCTGTCTCTGTATCATTTAAGTTCTTTATAATTGCAGGAACCTTTTCCCATCCTAACTTTGTTGCCGCACGGAAACGTCTTTCTCCAGCAATAATTTCGTACTTCTCATCCTCATATTGCCTCACAACAATTGGCTGAATCAGTCCGTGTGTACGAATTGTTAATGCTAGCTCCTCGATACGCGCATCATCAAAAACTGTTCGTGGTTGATAACGGTTAGGGGTAATATTTACTATCGGAATTTCTTGTATTTCTTCATATACCTTTTTATCTATTTCTTCATGGCTTTCGTCTTGTAATTCGAATTCGCTCTCTTTATCTCCAAAGCCAAATAAACGAGAAAACGTATTTTTCATACATATTCCACCACCTTTTAGGCCTATTGACTATTCTCCATAAAATGTTTCCTATGAAACATTTACGTTTTCATTTATATAATTTAATCTTACGTCTAATAAGATTTATTTTTCAATAGGTAATTTATTGGGTGTTCCCGGTTTGCGTGGATATTTCTTTGGTGTCTTGCGCTTTTTCTCGATTAATAAAATATTACGTTCACTTTCTTCAAACGGTAATTGGAACGTAGACATCTCCTTTAGATCCCCACCTAGCACCTCTAAAGCATACTTGCCATTTTCAATTTCTTCGTTTGCTGCGGCACCTTTCATTGCAATGAATGTTCCTCCAACTTTTACAAGTGGTAAACATAGCTCACTTAATACTGAAAGACGCGCGACTGCACGTGCCATTACAATGTCGTACGCTTCACGTACACCTTCTTTTTTCCCAAATGTTTCAGCACGATCGTGACAAAACGCGACGTCACTTAATTCCAACTTTTGTGCTAAATGATTTAAGAAATTAATACGTTTTTGCAATGAGTCTACAATCGTCACTTTTAAATCCGGGAAACAGATCTTTAAAGGAATGCTTGGGAATCCAGCTCCTGCGCCAACATCACAAATTGAGAATGGTTTTGAAAAATCATAATAAAAAGCAGCTGTAATGGAATCAAAAAAGTGTTTTAAATATACTTCCTCTTTCTCCGTAATAGCCGTTAAGTTCATTTTTTCATTCCACTCTACTAATGTTTCGAAGTAGATTTCGAACTGCTCTAACTGTCTAGAAGAGAGGGTGATACCCTTCTCTTCTAGCATAGATTGAAATTGTTCTATGTTCATCTAACAATATCTCCTTACTATTTATTGGTTCGATACTCGCGCAATTTTTCCTTGTTCAATATACACAAGTAAAATGGAAATATCCGCTGGATTTACGCCAGAAATACGTGAAGCTTGCCCCACTGAAAGTGGACGAACATCTTTCAATTTCTGTCTAGCTTCTGAAGCAATGCTAGAAATCGCATCATAATCAATATCCACGGGGATTTTTTTGTTTTCCATTTTCTTCATACGCTCTACTTGCTGTAAAGATTTTTCGATATATCCTTCGTACTTAATTTGAATTTCAACTTGTTCTGTCACTTCATCGCTTAATTCTACTTCACTTGGTACTAAAAGATGAATATGCTCATATGTCATCTCTGGACGACGTAATAAGTCACTTGCACGTATTCCGTCTTTCAATTCACTTCCACCAATGCTGCGAATTAATTCTTGAACTTCAGGACGTGGTTTAATAATAATGCTGCTTAAACGTTCCTTTTCCTGTTCAATTTGTAACTTTTTATTTGTAAATCGCTCATAGCGCTCTTCTTTAATTAATCCAATTTCACGACCAACTTCAGTTAAACGAAGATCCGCATTATCATGGCGTAATAATAGACGATACTCTGCACGAGACGTTAATAAACGGTATGGTTCATTTGTACCTTTCGTTACAAGGTCATCAATTAAAACACCGATATAAGCATCCTCGCGACCTAAAATAACTTCTTTTTTGCCTAAAGAACGACATGCTGCATTAATTCCGGCCATAAGCCCTTGTCCTGCCGCCTCTTCGTAACCAGAAGTTCCGTTAATTTGTCCTGCTGTATATAAATTTTTAATTTTTTTCGTTTCAAGTGTTGGCCATAGTTGTGTTGGCACAATTGCATCATATTCAATTGCATAACCTGTACGCATCATCTCAACATTTTCTAAACCAGGGATTGTTCTAAGCATATCACGCTGTACGTCTTCTGGTAAGCTTGTAGATAAACCTTGTACGTATACTTCTTGTGTATTACGTCCTTCTGGCTCTAAGAAAATTTGATGACGTGGCTTATCATTAAACCTTACTACTTTGTCTTCAATTGAAGGACAATATCTAGGACCTGTTCCCTTAATCATACCAGAATACATAGCTGAGCGATGTAGGTTCTCATCTATTAAACGATGTGTTTCCGTACTTGTATACGTTAACCAACATGGAATTTGATCCATAATAAACTTTGTCGTTTCAAAAGAGAAAGCTCGTGGTTTATCATCACCTGGCTGAATTTCTGTTTTACTGTAATCAATCGTATTACTATTTACGCGCGGAGGTGTACCTGTTTTAAATCTAACAAGATCAAATCCAAGCTCCTCTAAATGTTCTGATAACGTAATAGATGGTTGTTGATTATTTGGACCACTCGAATATTTTAAATCTCCCATAATAATCTCACCACGTAAAAACGTACCAGTCGTAATTACGACTGTTTTTGCTGTATATTCAGCACCAGCTTGCGTAATTACCCCTTTACATTCGCCATCTTCAACGATTAAACGCTCTACCATTCCTTGGAACAACGTTAAGTTTGGTGTTTCTTCAATTGTTTTCTTTAATTCATGCTGGTAAGAGAATTTATCTGCTTGTGCTCGAAGTGCGCGTACAGCTGGTCCTTTACCTGTATTTAACATACGCATTTGAATATGCGTTTTATCAATGTTGCGTCCCATTTCTCCGCCTAATGCATCAATTTCACGAACAACAATCCCTTTTGCTGGTCCACCAACAGAAGGGTTACATGGCATAAACGCTACCATATCTAAGTTAATTGTTAACATTAATGTTTTGGAGCCCATTCGTGCTGCCGCAAGACCAGCTTCACATCCTGCATGACCTGCACCGATTACTATGACATCGTATGAACCGGCATTGTATCCCATTGTTTATTCCTCCTAATAATCTCTATCTTTCTGAAACATCACTATATTATTTTCCTAAACAAAATTGAGAGAACAACTGGTCAATTAGGCTTTCATGAACGGTATCACCAGTAATTTCACCAAGTATTTCCCACGTTCTTGTTAAATCAATTTGCACCATATCAATTGGAACACCATTTTCTATCGCTTCAATTGCATCTCCAATTGTTTTTCCTGCTTGTGTTAATAATCCAATATGTCTCGCGTTAGAAACATATGTTGCATCTGCAGAATCAATTGTTCCTTCAAAGAATAAATCAGCTATTGCCGTTTCAAGCTCATCTATTCCTTGTTCCTCAATTAACGACGTTGTAATAACACGATTTCCCTCTGCCAATTCTATAACACGTTCCATATCAATTGCTTGCGGTAAATCTGTCTTATTTACAATAACAATGAAATCTTTTCCTTGTACGGCACGGAATAGATCTTCATCCTCATTCGTTAAAGCTTCGCTATAATTAACGACAACTAACACTAAATCAGCTTGACTCATCATTTCTTTTGAACGCTCTACACCAATTCGTTCAACAACATCTTCTGTTTCACGAATCCCGGCCGTATCTATAAGTTTAAGTGGTACACCACGCACATTAACGTACTCTTCAATAACATCACGAGTTGTTCCTGCAATATCAGTTACAATTGCCTTGTTCTCCTGAACGAGACTATTTAATAGCGATGATTTCCCAACGTTAGGTCTACCAATAATTGCAGTAGCAATACCTTCACGTAAAATCTTTCCTTGCTTTGATGTTTCTAATATTTTTGCAATTTCAGCACGGACATGTGTAGCTTTCTCAATTAAAATATTATGTGTCATTTCTTCCACATCATCATATTCCGGGTAATCTATGTTTACCTCAACATGAGCTAACGTTTCTAATATATCCTGACGCAGACGGCCGATTAATTTAGATAATCGCCCTTCCATTTGATTAATCGCTACGTTCATTGCTCGATCTGTTTTTGCACGGATTAAGTCCATAACAGCTTCTGCTTGTGATAAATCAATACGGCCATTTAAAAAAGCACGTTTTGTAAATTCACCAGGCTCCGCTAATCGTACTCCTTGCGCTAAAATAAGCTGCAATACTTTATTTACCGAAACAAGTCCACCGTGACAGTTAATTTCTACTATATTTTCACGTGTAAAAGTCCTTGGTGCACGCATAATAGACACCATTACTTCTTCAATAACCTGATTTGTATCTAAATCAACAATATGACCATAATGAATTGTGTGAGAAGGAACCTCTGTTAAATCCTTCCCTTTAAAAATACGATTAACTTTTTCAACCGCATCATCCCCACTTACTCGAACAATGGCAATTGCACCCTCTCCAAGCGCTGTGGAAATCGCGGCAATTGTATCAAATTCCATGTCCTTTCACCTCACTTGCTTATTTATCTCTATTTCAACATGATTATTTTCTTCACTAAATTATTAGAATACCATAACGAACCTATCTACAAAAGAATAATAACTCATTTTATTATGTCCTCATGTAAAAAACACTAAACTTATTCACAGTGGATAAGTTTAGTGTTTTTTAGTTATCCACACCTATTTTCCCCTCAAAAAAACCGGCACTCAATTGAGTAACCGGTCACTTGGAAGATATTACAACATGTCGATGTGGTTCTTTTCCTTCAGAAGTTGTAATGATATTTTGATGATTAGATAATGCTTGGTGGATAATCTTTCGTTCAAAAGATGGCATAGGCTCCAATACAACTCTTTTTTTCGTACTTACTACTTGTTTGGCTAATCGATAAGAAAGTGCTTCTAACGTAGCTTTTCTTTTACTACGATAATTTTCAGCATCTAGTGTGATACCAATGTACTGCTTCGTATTGCGATTCGCCACAAGTTTTGTTAAATACTGTAAAGAGTTCAAGGTGTTTCCTCTTTTTCCAATCAAAACACCTATATTTTCGCCAGAAATTGTAAATTCAACTTCGCGTCCTTTTACAATTTTACTAATCTCAGCTTCTACACCCATATCATGAATAACATTTTTTAAATATTCTTCACATTCTTGAATTGGGTCTTTCTTCAATACAACTTCTACTACTGCAGGTCGGTTCCCAAATAAACCTAAGAATCCTCTTTTACCTTCATCGATAATATTTATATCTACTCGGTCTTTTGAAGCATTTAATTGCCTTAAAGCATCCTCTACTGCCTGCCCAACTGTTTGACCTTTAGCAGTGATTACACTCACTTGCCTGATCCCTCAGCCTTACTAGCCTTAATTTCTGGCCCTTTGATAAAATACATTTGAGCGATACCAAAGATATTACCAACAACCCAGTAAAGTGATAATGCAGCTGGGAAGTTAATTGCAAAGATTAAAATCATGATTGGCATTAACCAAATCATCATTGCCATTTGCGGGTTTTGGCCAGCAGTTCCTGCCATTGCAAGCTTTTGCTGAATAAATGTCGTAATTGCCGCAACAATCGGTAAGATATAGTACGGATCTGCATGTCCTAAATCAAACCATAAGAAACTATGCTGCTTAATTTCAGCCGTTCTCATAATCGCATGATAAAAAGCGAATAGAATTGGCATTTGAATGAAGATTGGTAAACAACCGGCTAATGGATTCACACCATTTTTTTGATATAACTGCATCATTTCCTGTTGTAATTTTTGCTGTGTCGCTTGATCTTTAGAACTATATTTCTCTTTTAGCTTCACCATTTCTGGTTGTAACGCCTGCATTGCTTTCGTACTCTTCGTTTGTTTAATCATTAATGGTAATAATGCAAAACGAATGATAAGAGTTGTAACAACGATTGCTAAACCGTAATTACTACCAAATAAGTTGGCAAAATACGTAATTAACTGAGAAAGCGGGTATACGAAATATTCATTCCAAATTCCAGTACTTTTGGGTGTAATCGGCTGACCCGTTTCACTACAACCAGTAGCAATTGCCATTAATACAATAACCATGGCTAGTAAACCTATTTTCTTTTTCAAAGCCTGCTCCTCCTTGTTTCGGTATGTATATAGTGTAATTCATTTCCTTACGCTACTTTTTTATTCTTTTCATACCAGAGCGTTTAAAGACATGAATTAAGCTTTTCTTTAATTCTTCATATGTCATCTCTGCACAAGGCTTCCTTGCTATTATAACAAAATCTTTTCCAGAATCTATCTCATCTTTTAATTCTGTGATCGACTGGCGAATCATACGTTTAATTCGGTTACGCACTACTGCATTTCCTATTTTCTTGCTGACAGAAAGGCCAATACGAAAGTTTGGCTGCTCTTCTTTATCTAGTTGATACACAACAAATTGACGATTCGCATTCGATTTTCCTTTTTGAAAAACCGTCTGGAATTCATCATTCTTTTTTATACGATGTTTTTTCTTCATATCAATTGACACTCCTGTAGTTCATCAGCGGAAATTCACTATTATTAGAAAAAAAGACCACTGAACGATCAGTGGTCTACGCAGATAATACTTTTCTTCCTTTACGACGACGAGCTGCTAGCACTTTACGTCCGTTCGCTGTGCTCATACGGCTGCGGAAACCATGTACTTTGCTGCGCTTACGTTTATTTGGTTGGTAAGTTCTTTTCATTATATGACACCTCCCTGAGGAATATCTGTTAAAGACAGTCTTATAAATTATAGTTAATCAACTAGGAAAATGTCAATGGTTCTAGAAATTTTCATCAAATATTCATTTTGAACCTATTCACATACTTTTTCACAGACGCTATATTTCCTTGTGGATAAATGTTTTTTCATGTTTTTTATATCCACAAACTCTTTTCGTACTTTTACACAGTATATCGTGTTGTGGACAAGTTTATTCCACAAGGTATTGATTTTGTGGATAACTTTCTTAATTTCATTGCTATAGCTACTTTTTTTTGATATTATAGTTGTGTTTTCACTTTGAATAAGTTTTCCACATCTTTATCTTATCCACAATTTGTGTATAACATGTGGACAGTTTTAATCACATGTGGGTAAATGATTATCCACATTTGCTTTTTTTGTCGAAAACCCTATCTCATATACAAACGACGTTTTTAGGTTTTAAAATACGTTTCGTATAAATATACATTTTATATTTATTTAGGTTGTACATTTGTTGCGCAACCTTATTCTTTTACCATCTTAGTAAAGGAGGGACACCTTTGGAAAACATCTCTGATTTATGGAACAGCGCCTTAAAAGAACTAGAAAAAAAGGTCAGTAAACCTAGTTATGAAACATGGTTAAAATCAACAACCGCACATAATTTAAAGAAAGACGTATTAACAATTACGGCTCCAAATGAATTCGCCCGCGATTGGTTAGAATCTCATTATTCAGAGCTAATTTCAGAAACACTTTATGATTTAACAGGGGCAAAATTAGCTATTCGCTTTATTATTCCCCAAAGTCAAGCTGAAGAGGAGATTGATCTTCCTCCTTCTAAACCAAATTCAGCACAAGATGATTCTAATCATTTACCACAGAGTATGCTAAACCCAAAATATACGTTTGATACGTTTGTTATTGGCTCTGGTAACCGTTTTGCTCACGCTGCTTCATTGGCCGTAGCCGAAGCGCCAGCTAAAGCATATAATCCCCTCTTTATTTATGGGGGAGTTGGACTTGGAAAGACCCATTTAATGCATGCAATTGGTCATTATGTAATTGAACATAACCCAAATGCCAAAGTTGTATATTTATCATCAGAAAAATTTACAAATGAATTCATTAATTCTATTCGTGATAATAAAGCAGTCGATTTTCGTAATAAATACCGCAATGTAGATGTTTTATTGATAGATGATATTCAATTTTTAGCGGGAAAAGAACAAACTCAAGAAGAGTTTTTCCATACATTCAATGCATTACACGAAGAAAGTAAACAAATTGTAATTTCTAGTGATCGGCCACCAAAAGAAATTCCAACTTTAGAAGATCGTCTTCGTTCTCGCTTTGAATGGGGACTCATTACGGATATTACGCCACCAGATTTAGAAACACGAATTGCAATTTTGCGCAAAAAAGCAAAGGCTGAAGGACTTGATATACCAAATGAGGTTATGCTTTATATTGCAAATCAAATTGATTCAAATATCCGTGAACTAGAAGGTGCACTCATTCGAGTTGTAGCTTATTCATCTTTAATTAACAAAGATATTAATGCTGATTTAGCAGCTGAAGCACTTAAAGATATTATTCCAAACTCTAAACCAAAAATTATCTCCATTTATGATATTCAAAAAGCTGTCGGAGATGTTTATCAAGTAAAATTGGAAGATTTCAAGGCGAAAAAGCGAACGAAATCGGTTGCCTTTCCTCGCCAAATTGCAATGTATTTATCACGTGAACTGACAGACTCCTCCTTACCTAAAATAGGTGAAGAATTCGGTGGACGCGATCATACAACAGTTATCCATGCCCATGAAAAAATTTCTAAGCTACTTAAGACGGATACGCAATTACAAAAGCAAGTTGAAGAAATCAACGATATTTTAAAGTAGTAGCTGAATAGTGTGAATAACTTTCCTTGTTTTACGCACAGTCTATCCACATGTAGATAGACTGTTTTTACATCTTTCAACGGAGTTATCCACATATCCACAAGCCCTATTACTATTACTACTATTTTTTATCTTTATTAATTAAATAAAATCTTATACTTACCGGAGGTTTTTCTTTATGCGTTTTACAATACAAAAAGACTATCTTGTAAGAAGTGTACAAGATGTAATGAAGGCAGTTTCTTCTCGTACAACAATTCCGATCCTTACAGGAATTAAAGTTGTTGCTACGGAAGAAGGAGTTACATTAACAGGAAGCGATGCTGATATTTCGATTGAATCTTTTATCCCAGTTGAAGAGGATGGAAAAGAAATCGTAGAAGTAAAACAGTCAGGAAGTATTGTTTTACAGGCGAAATATTTTAGTGAAATTGTAAAAAAATTACCTAAAGAAACTGTAGAAATTTCTGTAGAAAATCATTTGATGACAAAAATAACTTCTGGAAAATCAGAATTTAATTTAAATGGTTTAGATTCTGCAGAATATCCATTGTTACCACAAATTGAAGAACATCATGTTTTTAAGATTCCAACAGATTTACTTAAACATATGATCAGACAAACTGTATTTGCAGTTTCCACTTCTGAAACAAGACCAATCTTGACAGGTGTAAACTGGAAGGTATATAACAGCGAACTAACTTGTATTGCTACAGATAGTCACAGGCTAGCTCTTCGAAAAGCAAAAATCGAAGGTATTGCAGATGAATTCCAAGCAAACGTTGTTATTCCAGGGAAAAGCTTAAATGAATTAAGCAAAATTCTAGATGAGTCTGAAGAAATGGTAGATATCGTTATTACGGAGTACCAAGTATTATTCCGTACGAAACATTTATTATTCTTCTCAAGATTGTTAGAAGGAAATTACCCTGATACAACTCGCTTAATTCCAGCGGAGAGTAAAACGGATATTTTTGTAAATACAAAAGAATTTTTACAAGCAATTGATCGTGCATCTCTGTTAGCAAGAGATGGTCGTAATAATGTTGTAAAATTATCAACTTTAGAACAGGAAATGCTAGAAATTTCTTCGAATTCACCAGAAATCGGAAAAGTAGTTGAAGAAGTTCAATGTGAAAAAGTAGATGGGGAAGAGTTAAAAATATCTTTTAGTGCAAAATATATGATGGATGCACTAAAGGCGTTAGATAGTACTGAGATTAAGATTAGCTTTACTGGAGCAATGAGACCATTCTTAATTCGTACAGTAAATGATGAATCCATTATTCAATTAATCTTACCGGTTCGTACTTACTAATTAAGAAATAAGGGTTGCTAGTTTTCAGATGCTAGTAACCCTTATTTGATTTTTGGGTATTACTTTCCTAATGCTAGTTTATTTAGTACAATGAAAGAATGAACACTTTCAGAAAGTGAGCGATTTTATGAAACGTATTAAAATTTCAACAGAGTATATTACACTAGGACAATTTTTAAAGTTAGCCGATGTAATTGATACAGGTGGCGCTGTAAAATGGTTTTTACAAGAATATGAAGTGTACGTGAACCAAGAACTTGAAAATAGAAGAGGTCGCAAACTATATGCGAACGATATTATTGAAATTCCAGGAAGCGGAAGTTTCCAAGTTCAGTCATAAAGGGGGAGCCCCTTGTTTATTTCAGAAATACAATTAAAAAACTATCGTAATTATGAAAAGTTAGAGCTTTCCTTTGAAGATAAGGTAAACGTAATTATCGGCGAGAATGCGCAAGGGAAAACAAATTTGATGGAAGCTATTTATGTTTTAGCGATGGCCAAATCTCATAGAACCTCTAATGATCGTGAGCTTATCCGTTGGGATGAAGATCTCGGTCAAATTAAAGGGAAATTACAAAAGAGAAATAGTTCTTTGTCTTTGGAATTAAATATCTCGAAAAAAGGTAAGAAGGCAAAATTAAATCAACTTGAACAACAAAAATTGAGTCAATATATTGGCATGATGAATGTTGTCATGTTTGCCCCAGAAGACTTAAATCTTGTAAAAGGAAGCCCTCAAGTAAGAAGACGCTTTTTAGATATGGAATTAGGTCAAATAGCCCCGGTCTATTTGTATGAATTGAGTCAATATCAAAAGGTGCTCACGCAACGAAATCACTTGCTGAAAAAAATGCAAGGGAATAGTAAGAATGAGGAAACGATGTTGGATGTATTTACACTTCAACTTATTGAGCATGGTACAAAAATATTGCGAAAACGATTTGAGTTTTTGCATTTACTACAAGAATGGGCAGCTCCAATTCATCGCGGTATAAGCCGTGGATTAGAAGAATTAGAAATTGTCTATAAACCAAGTGTAGATGTATCAGAATCAATGGATTTGTCGAAAATAAAAGAAGTATACTATGAAAGTTTTCAATCTGTGAAACAACGTGAAATTTTCCGTGGTACGACTTTAATTGGTCCTCATCGTGATGATTTACAATTCTTCGTTAATAGTAAAAATGTTCAAGTCTTTGGTTCACAAGGACAACAACGAACAACCGCACTGTCCCTAAAATTAGCTGAAATTGAATTGATTTACTCAGAAGTTAAGGAATATCCGATTCTTTTATTGGATGATGTATTGTCAGAATTAGATGATTATCGTCAATCGCATCTGTTAAATACAATTCAAGGAAAAGTGCAAACATTTGTGACAACGACGAGTGTCGACGGAATTGAACACGAAACATTAAAAGAAGCGAAAACAATTCATGTAACGAACGGCACGGTAGATTGTGAAATAGATAGGGCGTAATCCCTGTTTAAATGGAAAAGTAGGTGATCTTTGTGTCAATGGAACAAAAGCAAATGCAAGAAAATTCATATGATGAAAGTCAGATACAGGTACTTGAAGGGCTAGAAGCGGTTCGAAAACGCCCTGGTATGTATATTGGATCTACAAGTGGAAAAGGCCTTCACCACCTTGTATGGGAAATTGTCGATAATAGTATTGATGAAGCACTTGCAGGGTACTGTGATGAAATTAACGTTAGTATCGAAGAGGATAATAGTATTCGTGTAACGGATAATGGACGTGGTATTCCAGTTGGTATACAAGAAAAAATGGGACGTCCTGCTGTAGAAGTTATTATGACTGTTCTTCATGCCGGCGGTAAGTTTGGCGGTGGCGGTTATAAAGTTTCTGGTGGTTTGCATGGTGTTGGGGCATCTGTAGTAAATGCTCTATCAACAGAACTAGAGGTATTTGTACATCGTGAAGGTAAAATCCATTATCAAAAATACGAAAGAGGTATTCCGGTTGCGGATTTAGAGGTCATTGGTGACACAGATCAAACGGGAACGATAACTCGATTTAAACCAGACCCAGAAATTTTTCAGGAGACAACAGTATACGAATTCGATACGCTAGCAACTCGTATGCGTGAATTAGCATTTTTAAATCGTAATATTAAATTGGTAATTGAAGATAAACGTGAACATAAGCAAAAGAAAGAGTTCCACTATGAAGGTGGAATTAAATCATATGTTGAACATTTAAATCGTTCAAAACAACCAATCCATGAAGAGCCTGTATATGTAGAAGGTTCAAAAGATGGTATTCAAGTTGAAGTTGCGCTTCAGTATAACGAAGGATATACAAATCATATTTACTCATTTACAAATAATATTCATACGTATGAAGGTGGTACACATGAGGTAGGATTTAAAACTGCCCTAACACGTGTGATTAATGATTATGGTCGTAAAAATAACATTTTAAAAGATGCAGATAGTAATTTAACTGGTGAAGATGTTCGTGAAGGTTTAACAGCGATTGTGTCAATTAAACATCCGAATCCACAATTTGAAGGACAAACAAAGACAAAACTTGGAAATAGCGAAGCAAGAACGATTACAGAGTCAGTATTCTCAGAGGCGTTTGAAAAGTTCTTACTGGAAAATCCAAATGTCGCACGCAAAATTGTAGATAAAGGGACAATGGCAGCGCGTGCACGTGTAGCAGCTAAAAAGGCTCGTGAGCTAACTCGCCGAAAGAGTGCTTTAGAAGTTTCAAGCTTACCTGGTAAATTAGCTGATTGCTCTTCGAAAGATCCAGCAATTAGTGAAATTTACATCGTAGAGGGTGACTCTGCGGGTGGATCTGCAAAACAAGGACGCGATCGTCATTTCCAAGCAATTTTACCGCTGAAGGGTAAAATTATTAATGTGGAAAAGGCACGCTTAGATAAGATTTTATCAAATGATGAAGTTCGTACAATTATTACGGCGATCGGTACAAATATTGGTGGAGACTTCGATATTGAAAAAGCACGCTATCATAAAGTTATTATTATGACCGATGCCGATGTTGATGGTGCGCATATTCGTACCCTATTATTAACGTTCTTCTATCGTTATATGCGTCAAATAATTGAGTGTGGGTATATATATATCGCACAGCCACCTTTGTTTAAAGTGCAACAAGGTAAAAAAATTCAATATGCTTATAACGATAAAGAGCTTGAAAAGATATTAGCTGAGCTACCAGCCCAACCGAAACCAGGGATTCAGCGTTATAAAGGTCTTGGGGAAATGAATCCAACTCAGCTATGGGAAACGACAATGGACCCAGAAGTACGCTCGTTACTTCAAGTTTCTCTTCAGGATGCGATTGAAGCAGATGAGACATTTGAAATTTTAATGGGGGATAAGGTAGAACCACGTCGTAACTTTATCCAAGAAAATGCAAAATACGTGAAAAACCTTGATATTTAAATGAGTAATGACAGGAATCTAAGTATTCCTGTCTTCTACATATAAATCAATGTATGTGTAACGGAAATGTAAGAGGAGGTGCTCGTTGATGTCAGACAATCAACAACAAGCACGAATTCGAGAAATTAATATTAGTCATGAAATGCGTACTTCATTCTTAGATTACGCGATGAGTGTTATCGTATCTCGTGCATTACCAGATGTTCGTGATGGATTAAAGCCTGTGCATCGTAGGGTTTTATATGCGATGAATGATTTAGGAATTACAGCTGATAAAGCGTATAAGAAATCAGCACGTATTGTCGGTGAAGTAATCGGTAAGTATCACCCTCATGGTGATTCAGCCGTTTATGAAACAATGGTACGTATGGCGCAAGATTTCAGCCAACGTTATATGCTTGTAGATGGGCATGGTAACTTCGGTTCTGTAGATGGAGATTCAGCAGCAGCAATGCGTTATACAGAGGCAAGAATGTCTAAGATTTCTATGGAATTAATACGTGATATTTCAAAAAATACAATTGATTATCAAGATAACTACGATGGTTCGGAAAGAGAACCGATAGTATTACCAGCGCGTTTCCCTAATTTATTAGTAAACGGTACAACAGGTATTGCTGTTGGTATGGCAACAAATATCCCTCCACATCAGCTTGGCGAAGTAATTGATGGTGTGCTGGCATTAAGTCATAATCCTGATATTACTATCGCAGAGTTAATGGAATATATTCCTGGGCCAGACTTTCCGACGGCAGGTTTAATTTTAGGAAGAAGTGGAATTCGAAGAGCTTATGAAACAGGTCGCGGTTCCATTATGCTTCGTGCTAAAGTTGAAATTGAAGAGAAGTCAAACGGTAAACAATCTATTATCGTAACGGAACTACCTTATCAAGTTAATAAGGCACGATTAATTGAAAAAATCGCAGAATTAGTTCGCGATAAGAAAATTGAAGGTATTACAGATTTACGTGATGAATCAGATCGAAATGGTATGCGTATTGTCATGGAAGTACGTCGTGATGCTAATGCAAACGTACTATTAAACAATCTATATAAACATACAGCGCTTCAAACAAGCTTCGGTATTAATATGTTGTCTCTTGTAAATGGAGAGCCACAAGTACTAAATTTAAAACAAAATCTATATCATTATTTAGAGCATCAGAAGGTAGTAATTCGTAGACGTACTGCTTATGAATTAGAAAAAGCAGAAGCACGTGCTCATATTTTAGAAGGATTACGAATTGCTTTAGATCATCTTGATGAAGTTATTACGTTAATTCGTAGTTCAAAAACGGCAGATATTGCAAAGCAAGGCTTAATGGAACGTTTCGGTTTAAGTGAGAAACAAGCACAAGCAATTTTAGATATGCGTCTGCAACGTTTAACTGGATTAGAACGTGAAAAAATCGAGCAAGAATATCAAGATTTAATGAAGCTAATTGCTGAATTACAAGCAATCTTAGCAGATGAAGAAAAAGTCCTTGAGATTATTCGAGAAGAATTAACAGAAGTAAAAGAGCGTTTCAATGATAAGAGACGAACGGAAATCACAATCGGCGGTATGGAATTTATTGAAGATGAGGATTTAATTCCAGAACAAAACATTGCAATTACGTTAACTCATAACGGTTATATTAAGAGGTTACCAGCTTCTACGTATAAAACACAGAACCGTGGTGGACGTGGTGTGCAAGGAATGGGAACGAACGATGATGATTTCGTAGAACATTTATTGACTACTTCTACGCACGATCATATTTTATTCTTCACAAACAAGGGTAAAGTATACCGTACAAAAGGATATGAAATTCCAGAATATAGTCGTACGGCGAAAGGATTACCGATTATTAACCTATTAGGGGTAGATAAGGGTGAGTGGATCAACGCCATTATTCCAATTCGTGAATTTGGTGACGATCAGTTCTTATTCTTTACAACGAAACAAGGTATTTCTAAGAGAACACCGCTCTCATCATTTGCAAATATACGTACGAACGGTTTAATTGCAATATCGCTTCGTGAAGAAGATGAAGTGATTTCTGTACGTCTAACATCTGGTGATAAAGATATTATCGTAGGAACAAGTAATGGTATGCTAATTCGTTTCAATGAACAAGATGTTCGTTCTATGGGACGTAATGCTGCAGGTGTTAAAGCTATTACGCTGGGCGATGAAGACCAAGTTGTAGGTATGGAAATTGTCGAAGAGGATGTAAATGTTCTAATTGTAACAAAAAATGGTTACGGAAAGCGTACACCGATTGATGAATACCGTCTGCAAAGTCGCGGTGGTAAAGGTCTGAAAACTTGTAACATTACAGATAAGAACGGTAAGTTAGTAGCTGTTAAATCTGTGACAGGTGAAGAAGATATTATGTTAATTACAGCGGCAGGCGTTATTATTCGTATGCCAGTTGATCAAATCTCTCAAATGGGACGTAATACACAAGGTGTTCGTCTAATTCGATTAGAGGAAGAACAAGAGGTAGCGACGGTAGCAAAAGCACAAAAAGATGATGAAGAAGAAACTAGTGAAGAGGTTTCTTCAGAAGAATAAAAGAGGGGGGGTTCTCCCCTCTTTATTTTTTTATAATAATACTTGCATAGATAAGAGAAAGCTTATATAATAGGCAGAGTCAGCAAATGAGAGGTACAAGTTATCGAAAAAAACTTGTTGACGAAAATAATATACTATGATAT
>NZ_VHIV01000011.1 GCF_006494425.1 Bacillus dicomae
CATTTTCGCGGAAGTAGTTCAGTGGTAGAATACAACCTTGCCAAGGTTGGGGTCGCGGGTTCGAATCCCGTCTTCCGCTTAATTACTAAGGGGCCTTAGCTCAGCTGGGAGAGCGCCTGCCTTGCACGCAGGAGGTCAGCGGTTCGATCCCGCTAGGCTCCATCTAATAGAAAAAGCTTACATCATATGATGTAAGCTTTTTTTGTATTTCAAAAGACAACTTTCATATTTGTCATTTAAAATGGAGAAAACGTGAAAATAAAGGATGGGGATAATTATGAAAGTTGTTATTGCATCTGATTCATATAAAGAAAATTTAAAAGCTATAGAAGTATGTGAAGCTATTGAAAGAGGTTTTGGAGCAATTTTCCCTAAAGCAGAGTATGTAAAAGTACCAATTGGAGATGGAGGTGAAGGAACCGTTGAGTCCCTTGTTGATGCTACAGGGGGGAGAATTATATCACTTCATGTGACGGGACCGCTTAGAGAGAGCGTACAAGCCTTTTACGGTATGTCTAAAGATAAAAAAACAGCGTTTATTGAAATGGCAGCAGCATCAGGATTGCAACATGTTCCGGTTAAAAAGCGAAATCCACTTATTACAACGACGAAAGGAACAGGAGAACTTATACTACATGCGCTAGACGAAGGAGCTGAGCATATTATTTTAGGACTTGGAGGAAGTGCTACAAATGATGGTGGAGCAGGTATGTTGTCAGCTTTAGGAGTCAGGTTCATAAATCCAGAAGGGGAAGTAATAGAGCCATCTGGAGGAACGTTACATTCGATTGTAGCTATTGATTTTTCGCGAATGGACTCCCGCTTAACGCATATAAAGATAGAAGCAGCATGTGATGTAGATAATCCATTAGTAGGAATAAGGGGAGCATCTTTCGTATTTGGGCGGCAAAAAGGTGCGGACGCAGAGATGATGAAAGAGCTAGATGAGAATTTAAAGCATTATGCGCATATCCTTAAACAATACTTATCTGGCGACGTATCTAAAATACCTGGTGCAGGAGCAGCAGGAGGAATGGGAGCAGGCGTTATTGCAGTGTTAAAGGGAAACTTGCGAAGAGGCATTGAAATTGTATTAGATTATACAAATTTTGATAAGCATATAAAAGGTGCAGATTTAGTTATAACTGGCGAGGGGAGAATAGATGAACAAACAGCATATGGAAAGGCCCCTGTAGGTGTTGCAGAGCGTGCGAAGCAGTTTCATATTCCTGTCATTGCTATTGGAGGATCTGTATCTCAGAATTATCCCGCTGTTCATGAAAAAGGAATTGATGCAGTATTTAGTATTACAGCGAGCCCGATGACATTAGAAGAGGCATATAAAGTTGCAGCAGAGAATATCGAAATGACAGCAAAGAATATTGCAGCAGTTTGGAAAATGGCATCAGAAAAACACTTCTAAATGTAGGAGTGTTTTTTATTATTATCTAATAATAATGATAGTAATTGCTTCATTAAGTTAACTTTATACATAGAATAGTCTTAACATTTGGATTTTAAAGCGAATAAAGGTGCATAATTTGTATATCCATACAGAAAAATGTCGAGTTGAGTCAGACTATATAAAAGATTTAAAATATTTAGTGAAGGCACAAAAGGGGGATACTATCTATGAAAAAAGAAATCTCAGTTATTGGAGTTCCAATGGATTTAGGGCAGATGCGTCGTGGAGTTGATATGGGACCGAGCGCAATCCGTTATGCAGGTGTAATTGAAAGAATTGAAGAAATTGGATATGACGTTAAAGATATGGGAGATATATGTATAGAGAGAGAAAAAGAAGTAGATGTAAATACAAGCTTAAGAAACCTTACACAAGTTGCAACTGTATGTAACGAGTTAGCGAGTAAGGTAGATCATATTATAGAAGAAGGTCGTTTTCCACTTGTATTAGGTGGTGATCATAGTATCGCTATCGGTACACTAGCTGGTGTAGCGAAACATTATAAAAACTTAGGTGTTATTTGGTATGATGCACATGGTGATTTAAATACAGAAGAAACATCACCATCTGGAAATATTCATGGTATGTCACTTGCAGCAAGTTTAGGATATGGACATCCTTCACTTGTAGATTTATACGGGGCATATCCAAAGGTGAAAAAAGAGAACGTTGTAATTATCGGTGCACGTGCATTAGATGAAGGAGAAAAAGACTTTATTCGCAATGAAGGTATTAAAGTATTCTCGATGCACGAGATTGATCGTATGGGTATGACGGCTGTTATGGAAGAAACAATCGCGTATTTATCTCATACTGATGGTGTGCATTTATCATTAGACTTAGATGGTCTGGATCCTCATGATGCACCAGGAGTTGGAACGCCTGTAATTGGTGGCCTATCTTATCGTGAAAGCCATTTAGCAATGGAAATGTTAGCGGAGGCTGATATTGTTACATCTGCTGAGTTTGTTGAGGTAAATACGATTTTAGATGAGCGAAATAGAACGGCAACAACAGCGGTTGCTTTAATGGGTTCTTTATTCGGTGAAAAACTAAAATAAATGTAAGAAAAGCAACTGAGAAGTTGCTTTTTTTATTTGAAAATAGGCGTATAATAATGATTTATATTATACTGTACGATAAGAATGTTTGACATCTTACCAATTTAGGCTAAAGGGAGGGTTGTTTGTAATTGTTGTTTGTTTCATGTATGGTATAATTAACTAGTTGTTGGAAATACATACAGATAGAGCATAAAACAATATTTCAATATATGGATAGAATTGCTCGTAAGTAGGAGGAAGGGTTAGCATGCCTTTTGAAGATACGACCATTTTGAAATATCTTAGTACGGTATTAGATATTGCCGTTGTATGGTTTATTATATATAAGCTAATTCTCATAATCCGAGGGACGAAAGCTGTTCAACTTTTAAAAGGGATTACAGTTATTATTGTCGTTCGGATGATCAGTATTTTTCTTGAATTGCATACGCTATATTGGCTAACTGAGCAAGTATTAACGTGGGGATTTTTAGCCGTTATTATTATTTTCCAGCCAGAATTGCGAAGAGCACTTGAGCAGCTAGGACGCGGGAGTTTATTTTCGCGTGTTGGAACTCAGGATGATGATGAACCTGAAATCGTTGCAACATCGATAGCGAAAGCAACGGAATATATGGGGAAACGTAGAATAGGTGCATTAATTACTTTGTCAAAAGAGACCGGTATGGGTGATTATGTGGAAACGGGTATTCCGCTAAATGCAAACGTATCATCGGAATTACTTATTAATATTTTCATACCTAATACACCTCTTCACGATGGAGCAGTAATTATGCAAGGAAGTACCATTAAAGCAGCAGCATGCTATCTTCCGTTATCGGAAAGTCCATTTATCTCTAAGGAGTTAGGAACTAGGCATCGCGCTGCAATGGGAGTTAGTGAAGTTACGGATAGTATTACAGTAGTTGTGTCGGAAGAAACAGGCCAAATTTCTTTAACGAAAAATGGTAAGTTGCATCGTGATTTGAAGACAGAACAACTGAAAGATATGTTGTTAGCTGAATTTAGTACGAACGAAAAAACGACTTCTTCGTCTTTATGGAATTGGAGGAGAAAGCGTCATGGATAAGTTAATGGAGAATCATTGGTTTTTAAAAGGAATCTCATTACTATTGGCGTGTATGCTTTTTATGTCAGCGACTTTAACTGAAAAAAATACGACATCAGGGATACTACCTTTTGCAAATGATGCGAAAGAAACATTAACTAATTATGATATTAACCTTAAGTATGATGAAGAGAAATATATTGTAAGTGGTATTCCGGCAGAGGGCGTTAAGGTAAAGTTAGAGGGTCCAAAAGCAGCGGTTGCTGCAGCAAAAGCAAAAAAACAATTTGATATACCAGTTGATTTGAGAGATAGCGAAAAAGGAACTTATGAAGTTTCTTTGAAAACGAACGGGCTTCCAGATGATGTGAAGGGGACAGTTCAGCCATCAACAATTAAAATCACTCTTCATGAAAAAGCGAGAAAATACGTTCATGTAGACTTGAAATTATCAAATGAGGATCAGATGCCAGCGGGTTCTACCCTCGAGAAATCAAGCATTAAACCTGATACTGTTGAGGTAGTTGGGACGAAAGAAGAAATTGAAAGCATTTCATCTGCTAAGGCGTATATTGATTTAAAAGGCGTTAATAAAACTGTTACAAAAACACCCGAAGTTACATTATACAATAAAGAGGGAAAACGTTTAAATGTAAGAACAAGTCCATCTAAAATTAGTGTAACATTGAATGTGGCAACGCAAGCTACGGCCAATAATACTGAAAAAACTGTTCCTATATCATATACGAAAAAGGGGAGTTTACCAGAAGGATTGGCCGTTACAAATATTAGCGTTGAGCCGAGAGAAGTAACGATAGCAGGTCCAAAAGATATATTGGATAATATACAATCGATAGAGGGGGTCGAAGTAGATCTTAGTCAATTGACAGAGTCTACAACATTCGATACCTCTGTTTTATTACCAAAGGGTGTAACAAGTGCGAAACCGAATCAAGTGAAGGTTTCAGTAGGCGTACAAAAAACAAAACAAACGAAAACAAGAACGATTGATGGTATATCAATTCAAAAAAATGGACTTTCTAAAGACGTTACGGCCCAATTACTTTCGCCGCAAGACGGGAAGATAAGCGTTGATATTTCAGGAGAAACAAGTATAGTAGATAAAATAACAGCTGCTCAAATAACAGCAGTGATTAATCTACAAAATGTGTCTCCTGGGACGAAGGATGTTGCCATTCAAGTGAGTGGCCCTGGTAATATTTCAATAGAGCCAAAACAAAAAAGTGCTAAAGTCACAATTGTGAAGAAAGAAAATCCCGATAAAGAAGTACAGGGTAACGGTGAACAACCAAATTCAAATAATAATCAAGATAATCAAACGGAAAAACCAAAAAATCCTGAACCTAAGCCTGATCCGGAAAAGGAAAAGGAGAAGGAACCGGAACAAAATAAAGATAAAGAAACTAGCCAAGAGCCAACAGTAGATAATCAAAAAGAGCCAGAAAAAGGAGCGAATCATAATGGGTAAATATTTTGGTACAGATGGAGTACGCGGGGTTGCGAACCAGGAGTTAACACCTGAATTAGCGTTCAAAATTGGACGTTTTGGTGGTTATGTATTAACAAAAGATACAGATCGTCCAAAAGTAATTATCGGTCGTGATACACGTATATCAGGACATATGCTAGAAGGAGCTTTAGTAGCAGGTCTATTATCAACTGGAGCAGAAGTAATGCGTCTTGGTGTTATTTCTACACCAGGTGTTGCTTATTTAACAAAAGCTTTAGATGCACAAGCTGGTGTTATGATTTCTGCATCTCATAATCCAGTACAAGATAACGGAATTAAATTCTTCGGTTCAGACGGTTTTAAATTAACAGATGAGCAAGAAGCAGAAATCGAAGCTTTATTAGACAAAGAAGTTGATGAATTACCACGTCCAACAGGTACTAACCTTGGACAAGTGAGTGATTATTTTGAAGGTGGACAAAAGTATTTACAATACATTAAACAAACTGTAGAGGAAGACTTCTCTGGTTTACATATCGCTTTAGATTGTGCGCATGGTGCTACGTCTTCTTTAGCTCCGTACTTATTTGCTGATTTAGAAGCTGATATTTCAACAATGGGTACTTCACCAAACGGTATGAACATTAACGATGGAGTAGGTTCTACGCATCCAGAAGTATTAGCTGAATTAGTAAAAGAAAAAGGTGCTGATATCGGTCTTGCTTTTGATGGTGATGGTGACCGTTTAATCGCTGTAGATGAAAAAGGAAACATCGTTGATGGCGATCAAATTATGTTTATTTGTGCAAAGTACATGAAAGAAACGGGTCAACTAAAGCACAATACAGTTGTTTCAACAGTTATGAGTAACTTAGGCTTCTACAAAGCGCTTGAAGCTAACGGTATTACAAGTGATAAAACAGCAGTTGGTGATCGCTACGTAATGGAAGAGATGAAGCGTGGTGGATATAACCTGGGCGGAGAACAATCAGGTCACATTATCTTACTTGATTACATTACAACTGGTGATGGAATGTTAAGTGCACTTCAACTTGTAAACATCATGAAAATGACGAAAAAGCCATTATCTGAGCTTGCAGGAGAAATGACAAAATTCCCGCAATTACTAGTAAACGTTCGTGTAACAGATAAAAAACTAGCATTAGAAAACGAAAAAATTAAAGAAATTATTCGTGTTGTAGAAGAAGAAATGAACGGTGATGGCCGCATTCTTGTTCGTCCATCTGGAACAGAACCACTTATTCGTGTAATGGCAGAAGCACCAACGCAAGAAGTTTGTGATGCATATGTACATCGCATTGTAGAAGTTGTGAAAGCGGAAGTTGGCGCTGAATAATTTGATAAATTTTTTGAAAAAGGAGCACAATAAGTGCTCCTTTTTCATATGTTTTATAGACGATGAAAAAAATTTCATTGACGGTTTATCCATGTTTGTTATAAGATGGTCTTGTTCTTTTTCTCAAAAGAAATATTGTAAATTATAGAAGCGCCAGAACTACAAGTAGTGTAGTTGACGAGGTGGGGTTTATCGAGATTTCGGCGGATGACTCCCGGTTGTTCATCACAACCGCAAGCTTTTACTTAAATCATTAAGGTGACTTAGTGGACAAAGGTGAAAGTGTGATGAGAGAAAAGGAACGGATACAAACTAGCTGTATAAGTATATACGGACTTAAACCCAATCGAGAGGAAGGTGAAAGCCGTTACAAGCTTACAGGGCTAGCAATATGTAATCCGTTTTTTAGTATAAATAAAAATGGTATCGGACTATGTCGTTACATGTTCGCAGAGCAGTGTAAGCATTTGTAACGGCGACTAAACATGTGTGGAATCGTAGGATTTATTGGAGAGCAAGATGCAAAGGAAATTTTATTAAAAGGTTTAGAAAAGCTAGAATATCGTGGATATGATTCAGCAGGTATTGCAGTACAAGCAGAGAACGGTGTTGTTGTATACAAAGAAAAAGGCCGTATTGCAAAACTTCGCGAAATCGTAGATGAGAACGTAGCAGCAAGCGTGGGAATCGGTCATACACGCTGGGCTACACATGGTGTTCCAAGCAAAGTAAACGCGCATCCGCATCAAAGTACATCAAAACGTTTTACACTAGTTCATAATGGTGTAATTGAAAACTATGAGTTAGTGAAAAAGGAATATTTACAAGATGTAACGTTCGTAAGTGAAACAGATACAGAGGTTATCGTACAGCTTATAGAACAACAAGTGAGCACAGGACTAAGTGTAGAAGAAGCGTTCCGTAATACGCTATCTCTTTTACATGGCTCTTATGCAATCGGATTACTTGATGCTGAAAATCCAAACATGATTTATGTTGCTAAAAACAAAAGCCCGCTATTAGTAGGTGTTGGTGACAACTTTAATGTTGTGGCGAGCGACGCTATGGCGATGTTACAAGTTACAGATCAATTTATTGAATTAATGGATAAAGAAATTGTAATTGTAACGAAAGAAAGTATTACAATTAAAAACTTACAAGGTGAAACGATTGAACGTGCACCGTTTACAGCGGAATTAGACGCAAGTGATATTGAAAAAGGAACATACCCTCATTTCATGCTTAAAGAAATCGATGAGCAACCACTTGTAATCCGTAATATAATTCAAAAGTATCAAGATGAAAATGGCGAGATTGAATTAGATCAAGACATCCGCAATGCTATTTTAGATAGCGATCGTATTTACATCATTGCATGTGGAACAAGTTATCATGCAGGTCTTGTTGGAAAACAATTTATCGAGAAATTTGCAAAAATGCCAGTTGAAGTGCATGTAGCAAGTGAATTCTCTTATAACATGCCATTATTAACAGAAAGACCATTCTTCATTTATATTTCACAAAGTGGTGAAACAGCTGATAGCCGTGCGGTACTTGTACAAACAAATGAAATGGGTCATAAAGCATTAACGATTACAAACGTACCTGGTTCTACGCTTTCTCGTGAAGCTGATTACACACTTCCGTTATACGCGGGACCAGAAATCGCAGTTGCATCAACGAAAGCTTACACAGCACAGCTTGCAGTACTTTCAATTTTAGCTGCGGACATTGCTAAAGCGAAAGGTGAAGTTCTTGATTTCGATTTAACACACGAACTAGGACTTGTAGCAAATGCAATGATAGAACTTTGTGATCAAAAAGAAGAAATGGACGCATTAGCAAAACAATTTTTAGCAACAACTCGTAACTGTTTCTTCATCGGACGTAGCGTAGACTTCTACGTAGGATTAGAAGGTGCGTTAAAGCTAAAAGAAATCTCTTACATCCAAGCAGAAGGATTTGCTGGAGGAGAATTAAAACACGGTACAATCGCCTTAATCGAAAACGGTACACCAGTTATCGCACTTGCTACACAAGAGCACGTAAACCTTGGAATTCGTGGTAACGTGAAAGAAGTAGTAGCACGCGGAGCTAACCCATGTATCATCTCAATGAAAGGCTTAGAAATGGAAGGTGACAGTTTCGTATTACCAGCTGTACACGAAGCATTAGCACCGTTAGTAGCCGTTATTCCATTCCAACTTATCTCATACTACGCAGCGCTTCACCGCGAGTGTGACGTTGATAAGCCACGTAACTTAGCTAAGTCTGTTACGGTTGAGTAGGAGATTAGTAGGTTAGTAAATATAGTGTAGTTTTGAAATAAAGTTAAGACGTTTATAAAAAAGGTGCGATGCTTTATCTCTTTAATCAAAGAATTGTAAATAAGCTATGATCAAACTTTTTTATAAAACATAAACATAAACCTGTTGGATAAGAAACCATTTTGATTAGACTTTTTCAAAATGGTTTCTTTTTATTCATCATAGAATACGGTTTAACACAATATTTTTAATCAAACTTTATTTTAAAGCCACACATTGCTTTTTCTTATGGTGAATTTATTTCTTAGTTATTTCCTGCATTTTATATCATTCACCAATCATGTAATGTTAAGGGAGATGACAAAAGAAAGGAAGAATGTACAAATGAGTATAGTAAAAAACGGAACATTCCAAGTAATTGGAGCAAGCATCTATTATGAGGTGCGTGGCTCGGGTCCAATTCTTCTTTTGATTCATGGTGGGGGTGGTGATGCCGACAAGTTCCATAATATCGCCGACCACCTTGCTAAATGGTATACCGTTGTTACTTACGATCGTCGTGGTCATTCCCGTAGCAATCTCGTCAATAAAAATGAGGATTACCATGTGCACACGCATAGCGAAGATACTCATCGGTTGCTAGCTAATTTGACCAAAGAACCGGCTTATGTGTTCGGAAGTAGTTCTGGTGCTGTTATCGGACTTGATTTGTGCATACGTCATCCTGAGCAGGTACAGTTACTAATCCCACACGAACCGGTTTTATTACAACTTTTATCTGAAAATGAGTTGAAGCAGGCTATAAATTTCATGGAAGACCTTAAAGGGAATCATCAAAGTGAGGTCATGAAGTTATTGTCAAATATTGATGATAGTAATTCCGAACCATCGAAGGATATGTTAACAGAGCGGCTACTTGGCAATTCGATGTATTTCACTGAGTATGAAATCCTGGGAATTCTCAGCCATACTTTAAATATCGATGCATTAAAGTCCCTATTAAAACCTGCATCGATACAGGTACGTCCAGCCGGTGGAAGTATTTCACGAGAATCTTTTCCTTATCATTGCGCATTCAACTTAGCAGAACACCTCGGAACAGAATTCGCAGAGTTTCCAGGACATCATGTGGGTTATAACACAGTGCATCATAAAGAGTTTGCTGAGAGGTTACATGATGTTATTGAGAATTAATCGGGAAACTATCAATGAGCAGTGTATAAACACAATAGCGCGAATAGATATTCATGGAGTTACAAGACAATACGTAATTTAGGATTTTGTCTATATGTCTAAATTTATTTCAAAGCAACAGCAGAATATGAACAACTAAAAAAAGCAGCTACCTCTCCATTTAAAGGTAGCTGCTTTTTTTTACATAGATTCTATAATTATTTGTCTTTCATACCACTTGTTTAGTTTTCTATTCCCTAAATCTTCTTTATCAACAATAATAGTTTTGGGGGTGACTTGATTTGTTAGCTTAATAATTATGGTCTTTCCTCTAATAGAACCAAAGCAAACAATAAAAGCGCTTGCATAATTAAAAATCCGAGTTATAATACTTGTATACAAGTATACTTGATTAACACGAGGTGGATTTATGACGAAATCAATGGAATTTCTTTATCCTGAAAAATGGCTTTCAAAAGCTTCTACAGGTGATCGTGTTGCGAGCGAATTGAGAATGCGCATTATTGCAGGTGTAATTGAAAGCGGTACCATCCTGTCAGAAAATAAAATAGCTGCCGATTTTTCTGTAAGTCGGTCACCCGTTCGTGAAGCATTAAAATTACTAGCTTCTGAAAATATTATTCGCTTAGAAAGAATGGGCGCAGTTGTCATTGGTTTAACCGAGAAAGAAATTGAAGAAATATATGATGTTCGTTTACTTATAGAAACGTTTATCTTTGAGCGACTTGGAAAGATGGACACAAATGATTTAGTAAGAGAACTAAATAAAATAATGGAAATGATGAAAATCGCCATTAAATATCATGATTCTGATGAATTTTCTTATCAAGATCTCTTATTCCATGAAACGATTATTCGAACCATTGAGCATTCCTACATCCTAATGATTTGGAATAATTTAAAGCCTGTTATGGAAAGCTTAATCCTTTTATCAATGCGTACTCGTTTCAAGGAAAAGTACGAAGACTTTGAACGGATTATTAAAAATCATGAGCTTTATATAAAAGCAATCGAATCAAAAGATCGAGCCCTCATGATTGAGGCCTTACATCAAAACTTTGATGATGTTCAAGGGAAAGTCGAAGACCTCTGGATGTCACAACAAATGTTATCTAAAGGAGTTGAGCAAGGACATGAGTAGCTATATGTTAGGTATAGATATCGGTACAACAAGTACGAAAGCAGTTTTATTTACTGAAAAAGGCGAAGTCATCCAAACCGAGAATATTGGTTATCCACTTCGCACACCGGATATATCCACAGCGGAACAAGATCCAGAAGAGATTTTCCAAGCTGTTTTACAAGCGATATCAAATATAACGAAACAGCATTCAGATAAAAAACCATCGTTTATTTCATTTAGCAGTGCTATGCATAGTGTCATTGCTATGGATGAAAATGATCAGCCGCTGACACCTTGTATCACTTGGGCAGATAATCGTAGTGAGGCATGGGCACATAAAATCAAAGATGAATTGAATGGCCATGCAGTTTATAGACGAACAGGAACACCTATTCACCCAATGTCACCATTAAGTAAAATTACATGGATTGTGAATGCCCATCCGGAAATTGCTATTAGAACGAAAAAATATATTGGAATCAAAGAATATGTCTTCAAAAAATTCTTTGATCAATATGTTGTTGATCATTCCATCGCCTCGTGCATGGGTATGATGAACTTAAAAACGCTAGATTGGGATGAGGAAGCTTTAAAAATTGCTGGTATAACATCAGCTCAATTATCTAAACTCGTACCAACCACCAAAATATTCAGCAACTGCAATCCAGATTTAGCCCAAAAGATTGGTATCGATTCCCAAACACTGTTTGTCATTGGTGCCAGTGATGGGGTGCTTTCTAATCTAGGTGTGAATGCAATTCGGAAAGGAGAGATTGCTGTCACAATTGGAACCAGTGGTGCTATTCGGACCATCATTGATAAACCACAAACAGATAAAAAAGGAAGAATATTTTGTTATGCCTTAACCGAAAAGCATTGGGTAATTGGTGGACCGGTAAACAATGGAGGAATGGTCCTTCGCTGGATTCGTGATGAACTTGCTTCATCAGAAGTAGAAACTGCGAAAAGACTAGGAATTGATCCATACGATGTATTAACTAAAATAGCAGAACGCGTGAGACCTGGTGCAGACGGATTATTATTCCATCCGTACCTTGCAGGGGAACGTGCACCATTATGGAATCCAGATGTACGTGGCTCCTTCTTCGGTTTAACGATGTCACATAAGAAGGAACATATGATTCGTGCAGCTTTAGAAGGTGTTATATATAATTTATACACTGTATTTTTAGCATTAACAGAATGTATGGATGGTCCTGTAACTCGTATTCAAGCAACAGGCGGCTTCGCAAGGTCTGACGTTTGGCGACAGATGATGTCCGATATTTTCGCATCTGAAGTCGTTGTTCCAAAGAGCTACGAAAGCTCTTGTCTAGGTGCATGTATATTAGGTCTCTATGCCACAGGAAAAATTGATTCTTTTGAAATCGTTTCCGAAATGGTTGGTAGTACCTACAAACATACACCGAAAGAAGAAGCAACAAAAGAATACAGACAATTACTGCCTATATTTATTAACCTATCAAGGGCACTAGAAGACGATTATACACGCATTGCAAATTATCAAAGAAATTTAATAAAGTAAAACTTTCATCAGTAATCCCCCACGCCTCGCTTCTATCTAAATCTCGAGGTGGTGGGGGCCTTACTGCCCACGAATAGCGGGATAAATACAAATACAGCTAAGATTAGGGGGGAACTACGATGCCATTAGTCATTGTAGCAATTGGGATTTTAGCATTACTTTTACTGATTATGCGCTTTAAATTAAATACCTTTATTTCATTAATCATTGTATCCGTCGGGGTTGCTTTAGCACTTGGAATGCCAACAGAAAAGATTTTTAAAACCATTGAAGCGGGATTAGGCGGAACACTTGGGCACTTAGCACTCGTTTTTGGACTTGGTGCGATGTTAGGTAAGTTGCTTTCAGATTCTGGGGGTGCACAACGCATTGCCATGACCCTTGTGAAAAAATTTGGTGAAAAGAACATTCAATGGGCTGTTGTGACTGCCTCATTTATTATCGGGATTGCATTATTTTTTGAAGTAGGATTAGTATTATTAATTCCGATTGTATTTGCAATTTCAAGAGAATTAAAAGTTTCTATCTTATATCTCGGTATTTCGATGGCAGCTGCTTTATCTGTAACACACGGATTCTTACCACCACACCCAGGACCAACTGCTATCGCTGGTGAATTGCATGCAAACATCGGTGAAGTATTACTTTACGGTTTTATGATAGCGGTTCCAACGGTTGTGTTAGCTGGACCTGTATTTACTAAACTTGCAAAAAAACTAGTACCTGAGGCGTTCACAAAAACCGGTAATATCCAATCATTAGGTGAGCAGAAAGTATTTAAACTTGAAGAAACTCCTGGTTTTGGAATCAGTGTTTTTACCGCTTTACTGCCTGTTCTTTTAATGGCAGTCGCTACAATTATTACTTTGTTGCAAAAAACAATGGGATTCAAAGATAATAGTTTGCTAGCAACAATCGAGTTTATTGGGAATGCGGATACTGCCATGTTGATATCCTTACTAGTTGCGATCTATACAATGGGATTGGCAAGAAATATTCCAATCAAAAACGTGATGGAATCTTGTACAACAGCGATCTCGAATATTGGGATGATGCTCTTAATTATTGGTGGAGGCGGCGCTTTCAAACAAGTATTAATTGATGGCGGCGTTGGTAACTATGTAGCCGAATTATTCAAAGGAACTTCATTATCACCGATCTTGCTCGCATGGATTATCGCTGCCATCTTACGTATTTCATTGGGGTCTGCTACGGTTGCTGCATTAACAACTGTCGGTTTAGTGATTCCGATGTTAGGTCAATCTGATGTTAACCTTGCTTTAGTTGTCCTTGCAACAGGGGCTGGTAGTTTAATTGCTTCACACGTGAACGATGCTGGTTTCTGGATGTTCAAAGAGTACTTTGGTTTAAGCATGAAAGAAACATTTGCAACATGGACTTTACTTGAGACTATCGTTTCTGTAGCCGGATTAGGGTTTACTTTATTATTAAGTTTATTTGTATAGATCTTTCTAAACAGTAAAAGGGATACGGAAGCTGTTTAATGTGATTTTTCATAATTAACCGGTTATTTTTCATGATTGATTAATAAGGATGAAAATTTCTCTTTATTTTTTAACTTGATAGTGATGTGCCGTGTCCCTTTAACCTTTTGCACGAATACTGGCAGAGCCTATTGAAATGAAAAAGATGGATTATTTGATTAAAGTGTTATTTTAGGTATATATACTATAATACAGAGTAACATACATGGAAAGGAACGATAGAATATGGAAAAGTTACAAATTGGAGTTGTTGGTGTGGGCGTTATGGGAAAAAGCCTCGCACTTAACTTTGAGAGCAAAGGGTATTCTGTTGCCCTATATGATATTTCAAAGGAAAAAGTTGATGAAACCATTGAGGAAAACCGTGGTAAAAACTTAGTTGGTACTCATATAGTTGAAGAGTTTGTTAACTCACTTGAATCACCTAGAAAGATTTTATTAATGGTTAATGCGGGGGAAATTACAGATAAAGCGATTGATTCTCTAGTCCCTCACCTTGATAAAGGTGATATTTTAATTGACGGTGGTAATACATACTTTGTCGATACAATTCGCCGAAACAAACGTCTTGCCGAAGAAGGAATCAATTTCATCGGGGCAGGTGTGTCAGGCGGCGAAGAGGGTGCATTGAAGGGACCATCTATTATGCCAGGCGGACAGAAGGATGCATACGAAAAAGTAAAGGATATGCTTGAAAACATCTCTGCAAAAGTGAATAACGAGCCTTGCTGTTCTTATATCGGACCTAATGGGGCAGGACACTATGTAAAGATGGTTCACAATGGTATTGAGTATGGAGATATGCAATTAATTTGTGAAGCATATTTCTTCTTGAAACAAACACTAGATTTGACTGCAGAAGAGTTCCATGAAATATTTGCTGAATGGAATAAAGGTGAACTGAACAGCTATCTAATTGAGATTACAGCCGATATTTTCAAGAAGAAAGATGAAGAAACCGGTAAGCCATTAGTGGATGTTATTCTTGATACTGCAGGACAAAAGGGTACAGGGAAATGGACAAGTCAAAGCGCACTTGATTTAGGTATCTCTCTGCCTATTATCACGGAATCTGTATTTGCACGTTGCATTTCTGCTTTAAAAGAAGAGCGTGTGAAAGCAAGCAAAGTTTTATCTGGACCTAAAGATAAAACGGCAATTGGAGTTGAAAAAGCCGAATTAATTGAAGCGGTGCGCCAAGCTTTATATATGAGTAAAATTTGTTCTTATGCACAAGGATTCACGCAATTGAAGGCAGCTTCTGAGGAATATGATTGGAACCTTGATTTTGGCAGCATTTCTATGCTTTGGAGAGGCGGATGTATTATCCGTGCTGCCTTTTTACAGAACATTAAAGAGGCTTATGAGACTAACACTGACCTACCGAACCTTTTACTTGATCCATACTTTAAAGAAATTGTAGAGTCATATCAAGGTGGATTACGCCAAATTATCTCAATGGCGGTACAACAGGGCATTCCGATACCTGCATTTTCAGCAGCAATTTCTTATTATGACAGCTATCGTACTGCTAAACTACCTGCAAACTTATTGCAAGCGCAGCGCGATTATTTTGGAGCGCATACGTATAAACGAGTAGATAAAGAAGGTACATTCCATACAAAATGGATATAAAATAATAAATGGACTAAGATTAAATTCTTAGTCCATTTTTCATTCCACAATTCGTAGGCTATAAGACTCCCACTGATGGAAGTTCACTTTAAACGAATGTATGAATTAAAAGGCGTTTATTTTTCCCATTTAGATGAAAACCACATAATCTTTAATTTGAAATGTTATCTGAATAATCCTCACAATTGTTGGTTTTCACACGTTTATTGTGGTATTAAGTGACAAAAAATTTGTTTAATTTACAATAAAGTCGTACTGTTTATAAAAAAGTTGCACCGCTTTACCCCTTTAGTTTTATTCTTGAGTTTTTTACGTATTTTCCAATGTGATTGTGCCTAAACTATGAAAAATTGTATACTAATTCACAAGGAAAGCATCCATTTTGAACAAACTTATTTCAAAATGGATGCTTCTTATTTACCATATAATATGTGTTTGCGTAATGTTTCTGATTAAACTTTATTTCAAACCAACATCTAGTTATAGCTTTAAAATAAATTTACAAATTTGTATCCCTTTAGATATGTTATCTAAAGGGGTATTTTTGTGTCTAAAAAGAACATCTAAAATTGGTAAGTGGACAGAACTCCACTAATTAAAGTTTTATTTTATCGGATTTGGAATAGCGCTACTTTTATTTATCTGAATTTTCCGTTAATGTTTTAAATATGCGTGAACAATTTTCTTTATTATGACAAAAAGAGACGAGAGATTTATGGACATTACAAGGGGGCATATTGATGAAAGTGAGTGAAAAAACATATTTAAGTATAGAAGAGATTATTTCATTACCGGCCTTATCAAGTACAAATATAAGCGATGATGGCAAAAATGTAGCATTTGTTAAGATAACAGCTAACTGGAAAGACAATACATATAGAAATCATGTATGGATATATGAAAAAGGTAAAGGACAGAGTTATCCATTAACAAATGGGGATATAGATAGTACATGCCCGTTATGGTCTCCAAATTCTAAGGATATTGCATACCTTAGCCCTGTTAGTAATGGGAAAAATCAAATCTTTGTTAAGTCACTAAATGGTTATGGTGGGGTGCAAATTACTCATGAGGAAGAAGGGATCAGTACATTCAAATGGGATCCTACTGGTAAAGGGTTTTATTATATTACACAGTCAAAAGAATGTGAGGAAATAAAGAAACGTAAAGAGCTATATGGAGATTTTCAACATGTAGGTAAGGAACAGCAGAATAATTGTTTATGCTACATTGAAATAGAAAAAGTGATCCAAAATGATAAAGGGGAACGAAAGATTAACGATGTTTATCAATTAACTGATGGTAAGGATTTTTATATACATAACTTTGATATTTCAAATGATGGGAAAAAGGTTGTATGTATGGCTACCCCAAGCTTAAACGATCATATGAATGGTGACCTAATCATATTAGATGTTGAAGCTGGGGAACTGCAAAAGATGAATATAGATAAATTGTTGGGTGGGAGCGTTTGTTTTTCTCCTGAGGGCAGTAAAATATGTTACTCAGCAAGCATAAGGGAAAAGGCGTATTATAGAAACCATATACAAGAAAGTACATTAGAGATATATGATCTAAATACGGGAGAACGAATTGTCCCTTTAACAGATTTTGATAGTACGGTTACGCCATTACAGTGGACAGCTAAAGGGATTTTAATTCGATGGCAGGATAAAACGAATTATCGTATTGGATTACTATCTGAAGATGGCACTATGAAAACATTAAGCGAAAAAATAGATGGCTTTATAATGGATGCCTCTATAACAAGAGATGGAAATCATATAACCTATAATAAGGCTATAACAAATGAAACCTTTGAAATTTATTTAGACGACAAAAAAATAACGAATGAAAATAGTTTTTTCGAAGGAAGGCTTAAAAGTAACAGAGAAGTCATCTCATGGCAAAGTAGTGATGGGCTTGAAATAGAGGGTGTTTTATCAACACCAGTAGAGTTTGATACAAATAAAAAATATCCTTTATTAGTAGTAATTCACGGCGGTCCGGCTTGGGCATCCTTTCCGATATTTTCAGACTGCTTCAATGAGAAATATCCGATTGAACAGTTTGTTGAAAAAGGCTTTCTCGTTTTAGAGCCAAACTATAGAGGAAGTTCTGGTTATGGTAATGAATTTTTAAAAGCAAACTATAGAAAACAAGGACTTGCTGATTACGATGATGTTATATCTGGAGTGGATGAACTAGTTAAAAAAGGGATGGTAGACAAAGATAGAGTAGGAGTTATGGGATGGAGTAACGGAGGATATATATCAGCTTTCTGTTCTACATTTAGTAATAGATTTAAAGCTATTTCAGTTGGGGGCGGAATTACTAACTGGAGTACCCATTATGTAAATACAGATATTCCTTACTTTATTAGGATGCATTTAGGAAATACTCCATGGAATGATCCAGATATATATAGGAAAACATCACCAATGACGTATATTAAATCAGCGTGTACGCCTACCTTAATCCAACATGGCGAAAAGGATGCAAGAATACCAGTTACAAATGCATATGAATTACATCAAGGGTTAAAGGATATGGAAGTTGATACAGAATTAATAATATTTAAAGGAATGGCATATAGCCCTGGTCAGCCGGGAATGAATGTAGCTATTATGAAGCAGAACTTGATGTGGTTTTCACACTATATTCTTGGAGAAAGCATGAGAGATTTTAGTACTATATAATGGATATACGCATAGGGGGTTTTCAGTGTGCAATTGGGTCAGATTGTTGTAAACTGCATGCAAACCATTATGATTATAAGGAAACATAATTCGGAGGACTAATATGACAGAGAATAAAAATGTGCTACCAGTAGAACAACGTGAAGAACTATTAAAAGTGTTACAAGCTCGTTTTGAGAAAAACATGAACCGCCATGAAGGTCTTGAATGGGCTAAAGTTGAGGTAAAGCTGAATGCTAATCCTGAAAGGTTATGGTCACTTAACGAAATGGAAGTGACTGGCGGTGAACCGGATGTTGTTGGATATGACAAAGAGAGGGACGAGTATATTTTCTGCGATTGTTCAAAGGAGAGTCCTAAAGGTCGTAGAAGCCTTTGTTATGATCGTGAAGCGTTAGAAGCAAGAAAAAAACATAAACCGGAAAATAACGTTATTGATGTGGCAACTGCTATGGGCATTGAATTATTAACAGAAGAACAATATCGAGAGTTGCAAGAACTTGGGGATTTTGACATGAAATCATCGAGTTGGGTACAAACACCTTCAGACATTAGAGAGCTTGGTGGAGCTCTATTTTGCGATTATCGCTTCGGACATGTTTTCGTGTACCACAATGGAGCAGATTCATATTATGCTGCTAGAGGATTTCGCGGTTCGTTAAGAGTTTAAATTTGGAGTAAACAAAAAAGAGCCTAATATGTAGGCTCTTTTTCTTATTTATAGTTTAAAAGTAAACCGCTACTATGCAGTTTTACTTAATTTATATGTTCCGTGGTTGTTTTTACGGAAAAGTTTTGGGAAAACATAACCATCTAATCCAATACGTCCAGCGTTCTGTCCTGCAACTAAAATGAACATAGTCAAAATAAGCAGGTTTGGGTTTACACTAACAGTTCCGCTTAATAAAAATGAAAGATTCATTATGATTCCGAAAAATGCAGCTGTTTTTGTTAAGCCACCTAAAATTAAACCTAGTCCTACTAAAATTTCTCCCCATTGAACTAAAAAGCTAAATAGGTCTGCGTTTGGAAGAACAAAATGTTGAAGAAAATCTGCCCACCAACTTTGTACTGCAGGGTGGTCACCTGATGCTTGAGCGATAGCGCCCTTTAGAAAGCCACTTGCGTCAAAGGATTGTCCGAAGACTTTGCCGATTCCAGCAGCGAGCCATGTATATCCTATGTAAAGCCGTAAAAATAATAATATGAAAGTAGCACGTTTATCAGTTCTTAAAAAATTGATAACCATTGAAATCCCTCCAATATTGTATTTACAAGTTTATTATATATCCATTGTGAAAAAATTCACAATGGATATAATGTGAACAAATTTATGATTTTTTATTTATAAAATTGCACATAAAATATTGTGAAGTTTATTTTTGAAAATTAAGCAATAAATGAGGGATAGGAGCTATCTATTGTAGCGGATAGCTCCCGTAGTAAACAGGTTCGTGTATGTTCTTTAAGTTCATATGGGGGTTCCTTATCATTTCTCTGGTTTTATATAAGGAACAATTGGTGCAGTAACCCCTACAGAAGCACCACGAATAAATTCTTGGTTTTCTAATGCTTTAAAGTTTTCCGTTTTTCCTGTTAGCATAACACCTAAAATTTTCACTTGATCGAATGGTTTGCCCTTGTTTGATTTTAAAAACTTTTGGATAGCTTCGTGATATCCATCGTCATCGTATTGTTTAAGTGAATCAACGAACTCTTTGTATGCTTCTTTAGGAGAATTGTCTGGATCGAATCCGTAAACGGGCATACCAGCAGGTCCTTTGCTTTCATCTCCAATTGGTGAGGTCATATATAACCATACAATGTTTAAGTTGTCTGGAATTTTTTCTTTAATTTCTTGTAGTGTGTAGGGCTGATTGAAAGAAATAGCAACTTCGGCAACATAGTTGTTCATTTGTGAAACTTCCCCTAATTCATTTTGGACACCATCAAAATAGTCTTTAATAGCGGGATTATAAAATGTTGCAAATTTATTCTTTGTTTGTTTATCATACGCATAAGACTCTGTATTGGACCTGGACCAATAAAAACCAGGCGTTAATTCATTGGAATCGATATTGATACGGATCCAACCATAGGAGCTTGTTAATGTGTTCCATGGGACGATATAACCATTAATATTTTTAGAACGATTTGATATAATATTGCCGCCAAACATAGATGAATTACTCGTTACTTGAGAATCAATTTGTACATTCGGTTCTGCAATTGCGTTATGTAAAAAGAGTTGTTCGTGAAGTTTCGTAGAACTTTTCGCTGCAAAGTAATTGCCCACTTTATAAATGATGGGGATAAGTATGATGACAACGATAATAGAAGTAATGATGATTTTAAGTAACTGTTTCCTTTTAGCTTTTTTTAACGCATTTTTTAAAGAAGTATCCATTAAGTTTTTCCTCCTACTGTAGAATGAATTGTTTTACGTGCACGATGTAACTTTTGTTTGACGCTGTTCACTTGAATATCTAGTATTAGGGCGATTTCTTCATATGAAAAATCGTAATAATATTTTAAAAAGAAGGCTTCTTTGTATTCTAGTTTTATATCTTTTAATAGATAGAAAATCTCATCTTTATTTAAAACAGTATCCAATTCCCGGTCTGTATATTGTAATTTTGAATAAATCTCTTCAGTTAAATATATGTTCTGGTGCTCTTTTTTTCTTTTCAAGTCAATGTATTCATTTAATGCGACTCTGAAAAACCATGGACGTATGTTATCCTCGGTTAAGCTATCTAGCAATGTGTATACTTTATAGAAAGTATTTTGGATGATGTCTTCTGCATCTTCTTTTATAGCCCCTTTCGCTAATAATAGTTTGAACACTTCCTCTCCTAACTTGATAAGATAGGAGGTTAATATATTTTCTTTTCCCATCATTTTTCCTCCCTACACTTATACAACGGATAGGTAATCATAAATGTATACACTTAAATGAAAGTTTTGTTCTTGATAAAAATAAAAAAGGCATATAACAATCATATGTTATATGCCTTTTCTATTATATATTTAGTAATTTATTTAGGTAATGTAAATTTAGCTTTTTTACCTTGTGAAATATCCTTAGCTTCTTTATTTCTCATAGGTCCTAACTCAATCTCAAAGCTTTTGTCTTTCCAAATCTTTTCATACTGCTCTTGATCTAAAATAAATACTTGTAGTAACTCTCCAGATGTTCCTGTTTTAACTGCAGTGTTATAGTCGTAATTGAGTAGCATACCTTCGTTAATTGTATATTGTGTACCATCATTCACTCTCAATGTAGAGCTTATAGGAGATAGTGAAACGTCTTGCGTATCTTTGTTATCAAGCTTGAATTGCACTGTTAATAGAACAATACCATTTTTGAAATTTGCAAAGCGCGGAGCCTCGACGGAATTTGGTGTGAATTGAGTAAATTGGTATCCATCTAATGTAACATTAACAGCGCCTAATTCTTGGCTGTTATTAATACTTGATTTCTCTTTTAACATTTTTTTATCGCCCATGTTATTAGCTGTAGCTTTATCTTGGTAGAAAGTTTTATCTGTTGCAACCTTTTCAGCACCTTGTTTGTTTAAGCTTAATGAAAAGTTTCCAGGGCTTCCGATTGGAGCATCAAATTTTCCCTTATTAGCTTGTGCAGTTGGGACTGTAACTGAGACTGTTGAGAGACTTGAAATTTTCGCTAAATCATCTTTTCCGAATGGATACGCGATATAACCAGAAATGGTTTCTCCTGCTTTTACTAAGTAATCATTCGTTGGAGCAAGCTTAGTTGGTAGTTGATCTTCTTTTGGAATTAAGTCTTTATAGTTACTATATACTTTCTGCGCACCAGTAAATGAAATGTCCAATGCTGGCATATAATAAATATCTTTAGCTGAACTATTTTTTACGCTATAGTTCACAAGAATGACTCCGCCCTCTGTTTGACGGTTAAATGGAATGTTAAAGTCTGTATGGAATCCATTTAATTCAACTAATGTATAACTGTTCATTGATACTGAAACATCTTCAGCTTTATAAACTTGTGGTTCCTTATTTTCAAATAGAATTTTTGTTTTACCACCTGTTTCTTTTTCCATATAGGAAATAAGTTTAGAATAATCGCTGGAGCTAGTAGCGGTATTTTCCGTCTTTTTATTTTCAGTTTTCTTGTTTTCGGATTTTTTATCTTCAGGTTTATTTTCTTTCGTTGTATCCGTTTTTTCCGTTTTGCTTTCTTTTGTTGCATTCTCTTTTTGTTCTTTATTTGTCGTATCGCTTTGACCACAGCCGGTTATTACAAAAGCTGCTACGATTACTGCAGAAAATAAAGAAAGTAATTTTTTTGACATGTTTCTTCCCCCTATTTGTTTAAAACTAAACTCTCACATTAGCCCCACATTTTATTATAAGAAGACTAGTCAATATTTACCAGTATTTTTTCTAATTATTTCCATTATTTAAATATTATAATATAATAAAATTGATAGAAGTTTGGAATGGAATATTGGTTTGTATTTTTAAATTATTTGAAATGTTACATCATATTGGTATGATAGAAATAGAGATATATGGAAAGGAGACAAGGACTGAATATGTGGATGAACTTGTAATGATTCGAAATTAGATAGATGAATTTTTCTGTCATAAGTGAGGGGTTATTTAGCTATCTGTAAATCATTCAAGGACTGCATATTTGGCTTGTACATCCCTTTTGTAAGAGTGGATACTTATGTGGGGAAATTTATATCTCTTATAGGAAATATGCGTCCTTTAAAATTGGGGGAGTATATGATGAATCAATTAAAAGATAGAGTAGCAGTTATTACAGGTGTAAGTCGTCTAGATGGTATAGGTGCATCGACTTGTAAAGAATTAGCTGAAGCAGGATACGATATATTTTTTACATATTGGACAGCTTACGATAAAGAGATGCCTTGGGGCGTTGATCAAAGTGAACAAATACAATTAAAAGAAGAATTACTAAAAAACGGTGTGAAGGTATCAAGTATGGAGTTAGATTTAACTCAGAATGATGCACCGAAAGAGCTTATAAATAAAGTTACTGAACAACTAGGCTACCCTCATATATTAATTAATAATGCAGCGTATTCTACGAATAATGATTTCTCTAATTTGACTGCTGAAGAGCTGGATAAGCATTATATGGTAAATATTCGTGCGACTACATTGTTAAGTAGTCAATTTGCCCGAGGATTTGATAAGAAATCTGGTGGTAGAATTGTGAATATGACGTCGGGACAATTCCAAGGGCCTATGGCGGGGGAACTAGCGTATGCAACAACGAAGGGAGCTATTGATGCTCTTACTAGTACGTTGTCAGCTGAGGTAGCTCATTTAGGAATAACAGTGAATGCAATTAACCCAGGTCCAACTAGTACAGGATGGATGACTGAAGAGATAAAGCAGGGATTAAAGCCGATGTTTCCTTTTGGAAGAATTGGTGAACCAAAGGATGCAGCGAGGCTCATTAAGTTTTTAGTAAGTGAAGAAGCGGAGTGGATTACAGGGCAAGTTATTCACTCAGAAGGTGGATTTAAAAGATAGAAAGAGGGTATCTCACCCTAGTGAGATACCTTCTTTTTCAATCTTTCTTCAATCTTCGTGCAACACCATTCCCTAAAGACTGTAATCCTTGAACAAGGATAATTAAAATAAAGACAGTTACATACATTACTTCAGGTTCATAGCGTAAATGTCCGAATCGATATGCTAAATCCCCTAGTCCACCAGCGCCTACAAGACCAGCCATTGCTGTTGCGCCGATTAAGCCAATCGTTGCAATTGTTAATCCAAGTACAAGGGAGGGACGAGCTTCTTTCACCATGACGTGCCAAATGATTTTTATAGTAGAAACGCCCATTGCTTGGTAAGCTTCAATAACACCACGATCCACTTCTAGTAAAGCTGTCTCCATTAAACGTGCGATATAAGGAGCAGTGAAGACGACAAGCGGTACGATAACACCTTGCACGCCAATGGATGTTCCCATTAGAAACTTTGTAAAAGGTAAAATGAAGAATAATAGAATGATAAATGGAAGAGAGCGAATAATATTAATAATTGTATTAAGAATAGGATAGATAATTTTATTTTCATGCTGTCCACCAGGTCTTGTTAAAACAAGCGTGACACCAAGTGGCAGTGCAATAAGGATCGAGATGAGTAATGAAATAGATGTCATTTGAAAAGTTTGAATGGTTGCTTCCCATATGACTTTACCCCATTCATCCAAAAAGGACTTGTTTCCCATAATCTGTTCTACCTCCTTCTATGATGATTCCTTGCTCTTGTAAGAACGATAAAGCGCGGTCTACTTCATTTTTTTCACCTTGCATATGAATGACTAGTTTCCCATATGCTTCATGTTTTAATTGTGTAATATTACCGGATAAAATATTCGGATACACTTGGAAACGTTTTGTAGCAACAGCTAACGCTGGTTCGCCAGAAGAAGTTCCTATAAATGAAAGTGTTACGATTTCTCCGGTTCTTTGTAGTTCTTTTTGTACTTCGGCTGGGATTTTCGCTGCAAATGCACTATTTACGAATTTCTTTGTTGTTACATGCTGTGGATTTGTGAATATCTCTTTCACGGTGCCACTTTCAACTACTGCTCCATGTTCCATAACAGCAACTCGGTCACATATACGCTGGATAACGTTCATTTCATGTGTAATGAGTAAAATTGTAATTCCGATTTCTTCATTGATTTTTAATAGTAAATCAAGAATAGAGTCAGTTGTTTCTGGATCTAAAGCGCTCGTTGCTTCATCACTTAATAACACTTCTGGTTCGTGTGATAGTGCACGAGCGATGGCCACACGTTGTTTCTGACCACCAGAAAGTTCACTCGGATAGGCGTCTTTTCGATTAAAAAGGTCGACAATACGTAAATACTTTTCTACCCTTTTTGCAATTTCTACTTTTGGAATACCAGCAAGGCGTAACGGCAATGCGATATTTTCATAAACGGTAACAGTTTTAAGTAAGTTGAACCCTTGAAATATCATTCCGATTTTTTGTCGCGCTTTTGCCAGTTCTTTTGCTGATAAAGTTGTTAAGTCTTGATCGTTTACAATGATGTTTCCTGTCGTTGGTTTTTCTAATAAATTTACACATCGAATTAATGTACTTTTACCAGCGCCACTATATCCAATGATGCCAAATACTTCACCCTTTTTTACTTGAAGGGAAGTAGGTTTAAGAGCTTCCACATGCCCCTTTTTTGTTGTAAATACTTTGGATACATTTCTTAATTCGATCATTATCGTCAGCTCCTACCAAGATGGTAAAACAGAACCATCAAATTTTTTCTCGATAAAATCTTTGACTTCTTTAGATTGATAAGCTTTCTTTAATTTATTTACAACAGCATCATCTTTATTTTCGGTACGAACAACGACCCAGTTCACATATGGTGAATCTTTTCCTTCACGGAAGATAGAATCTTTCGCAGGGCTTAATTTTGCACCTAATGCAAAGTTTGTATTAATTGCAGCTGCTTTCACTTCGCTTAGTTGTGTCGGCAATTGAGATGCCTCTAATTCAACAATCTTTAATTTTTTTGGGTTTTCAATTACGTCTTTCGCAGTCGCTTTTTCTGTAGCTTTTGGATCTACTTTTAAAACACCTGCCTTTTCAAATAGCTTTAAAGCTCGAAGTTCATTCGTTGGATCATTGGGGACAGCAATTGCATCACCCTCTTTTAAGTCTTTTACATCTTTTATGTCTTTAGAATATACGCCCATAGGGAATGTTACTGTTGAAAATACTTCAGTTAATTTCATATTGCGTTCAGCTTTAAATACGTCTAAATATGATTTCGTTTGATAGCTATTTACATCGAGGCTTTTTTCATCTAACGATACGTTTGGTGCTACATAATCATTAAATACTTTTACATCAATCTCGAGGCCGTCTTTTGCTGCCACTTCTTTTACCTTTTCAAAAATTTGTTCATGTGGTCCACCTGTTACGCCGACAGTAATCTTCTTCTCATCTAGCGCTTTTACCTCTTTATCTGAACCAGCGCTACATGCGCCTAATAATAGTACTGCTCCGCTTACAATGCTCAATAATACTTTTTTCATCTATAATTCCCCCTTAATATACGTTCCAAAATAAAAAGCACCTCTCAAAATAAGAGAGGTGCCGAATAGACGAAATAGGTTCCTCTCTTATCTTCCAAAACGAAAACTCGTTTTGCAGGAATTAGCACCTTAGCTTATACGTTATAAGCTCGGTTGCCGGGCATCATCGGGCCAGTCCCTCCGCCACTCTTGATAAGAGTATGTGTATGTAGTTTTTTAATATGGTACTAATAGTAAATCTTACAAAAAGAATTGTCAACGCTATTTTCTGAATGTATTTTATTTTAAGGTAATCGAAACGTTCCCTTTTTTATGTCCTTTTTCAACATACATATGAGCTTCAGCAATTTCTTCTAATCCGTAGGTTCTATCAATAACAGGTTTTAAATGTTCTGTTTCAGTTAGTTCTTTTAGTAGAGTCATATCCTCTTTACTCACCTTTGCCATCATTCCATTAACAGATACATATTTTCCATTGGGCGTTAATGTATTTGTACAAAGGGATTTTTTATACTTCCCAACTGCATCAAATATAATATCGTAACGCTCGCGCCGCTTAGTAAAATCTTCTTTCGTATAATCAATTACTTTATCAGCTCCTAAAGATTGAACGAGTTCAAAATTTGAATTACTACAAACAGCCGTAACGGTCGCACCGAAATATTTAGCAAGTTGTACAGCAGCTGTTCCTACTGATCCGGAGGCACCATATATAAGTACTTTTTGCCCTTTTTTTATATTCCCTTTTCTAAGGAAATGTAGTGCTGAAGTTCCACCAAAAGGAATAGTCGAAGCTTCTTCGTATGTTAAATTGTTTGGTTTGAAGGTAATTAGTCCACTTTCATGTATGCATGTATATTCAGCATAAGCACCAGCATGAAGACCAGTTAATGCAAAGATAGAATCTCCTTTTTTAAATTGAGTTACATCCGTTCCAATTTCCTCAATTTCTCCAGCTAATTCTACGCCAAGTATAGGGTTTCTTGGTTTTCTAAGCCCTAATACAAGCCGCATAGGAATCCAAAACAAAAGTGGACTCGTAAAGCTGCGCATTCTACAATCTCCAGTCGTTACACTTGTTGCATGAATTTTAACTAATACTTCGTTCTTTTTAGGTATAGGTTTCTCTATATTTTGAAGCTGAAGAACGTTAGGTGGCCCATAATTTGTGCAAATAATTGCTTTCATAATGACCTCCTGAATTTAGTTGTTGTTATTTATATCATATTTAAAATTTTCACCAAACATGTTAAATAATGAAATTGAAAATCATATGGATTTAAAAGAAAAATAGGTGGTATTATTTGGTAAAGGGGGATTTTTATGAAGAAAATCATGATAGCTTCTAGTTTGTTACTTACAATTGGTTTAGGGGTAGGGTGTAGTAGTGATAAAGTATCAAAGACGGATGGACCCAAAACGGCATCAGTAAAGAAAGAGAAGGAATTAGCCGCAAAGGATGTTTTTAATAAGGCGTATGAAAACTTAAAAAATGAAGAGTATGTAACGTTGATGCAGAATATGGACATAAAGGCTAACGGACAAGAACTGAGTATAGTGAAGGCTAAAATACAAATAGAGCCAAAAACAAAGAGTTCTCGTGCTGAAATGAATGTTTCGGGTACGGATATTATCATTTATGGTATAAATGATAAAATTGTTGGTCAAGTGAAGAATCCTAATACAGGTGAAGTTATATCTATACCAGAGGAAAAATTAAATATTAGTGGGATGAATGCAGCCAAGAGTGTGGAAGAGAATGTAGAAATTCCACCAGAAATTGTACAAAAAATGAAGATGGAAAAAAGCGGAGACAAATATAAATTAAAGCTCAGGTTAAAAGGGAAAGATGCAGAGAGTATTTTAGGTAGTATAGGTGAAACGCAGAAGAAAGCATTAGAAGCACAAAATGCAAAGGTAGAAGAGATAGATGCAGAATATATGATTACAAAAGATTTTAAATATGAATCATTAATATTGGATATAGTTGTGAGTAGAAATAGTAAGGAGAAAGCACATTTTATGACGGATATAAAATATACATCGTATGAAAAATTTGATCCAATACAGTTGCCAGCAACGAATTGATTGATTTGAAGAGAGATGCCTAAAAAAGCAAGGGTATCTCTCTTTTTTCGTTACTAACATATTTTCTTCTTAGAAAAATAGGTACAATATGTAGTGAAAGAAATTCAAACAAGGAGAGTGTCATTTGAAAAAAAGAAAGATAGCAGTTGTCATTGTAGCGTATACCATTTTGCTGGCAACATCTGTACATACATATAAAAAACAACTCGATCATCCTATTATGAGTGATGTCGGTAAATTGCTTCCGACAAAAATAAAACGAGTTGAAAGTGCTACGGATGAGCAATCGTTAATACAATTAGTGCGAGACGCTAAGGGGGAAGAGGAGAAAATTTCCATTGCAGGTATGCAACATAGCCAAGGCGGACAGACGTATTATCCGAACGGTACGATGCTTGATATGAAAGGATATAATAAAATATTAGAATTTGACCCAGAGAAGAAGCGAATTACAGTTCAAAGCGGTGTCACGTGGAATGAGATTCAGAAGAAAATAAATCCATATGGTCTTGCGGTTCAAGTTATGCAATCTCAAAATATTTTTACGGTTGGCGGTTCATTAAGTGTAAATGTACATGGTCGTGATATTCGACATGAAGCATTGATTGATACAGTCGAATCATTTCGATTATTAATGGCAGATGGTACTGTACGTAATATAAGTAGAGAAGAGAATGCGGATTTATTTCCTTATGTCATTGGCGGTTATGGGCTATTTGGTGTCATTTTAGATGTGACCTTAAAGTTAACAGATGATCAGTTATATGAAATGCACACGAGAATGCTAGATTATAAAGAATACACATCTTATTTCAAAGAGAAAGTGAAAAAAGATGAAAATATTCGTATGCATTTAGCTCGTATTTCGGTTGCTCCAAGCTCATTTTTAAAAGAGATGTATGTGACAGATTATACATTGGCACAAAATCAAAATATGAGGGAGAAGTATAGTGAATTAAAAGAAGAAACTATTATAGCTGCGCCTAAATTTTTACTTGGATTATCACGCTATAGTGATTGGGGAAAGAATACATTTTGGGATATACAAAGAAGTTATTTTGAACGTACAGATGGAAAGTATGAGACACGAAATAACGTTATGAGGTCAGATAGTGCCTTTATGGAATATGAAAACCCGAATAGGACAGAAGTGTTACAGGAATACTTTGTGCCTATAGATTCTTTTACGGAGTATATAGATGATTTACGTAACGTACTAAATGAGGAAGAGTTTAATTTGCTCAACATTACGATTCGTTACGTAGAAAAGAATGAAAATGCAGTTTTATCCTATGCGAAAGATGATATGTTTGCGCTGGTTCTTTTAATTAATCAGGGGCGCTCAGAGGGTGAGATAAGGAAAACAGAGGATGTCATTCGGAAGATGATTGATGTTACTTTAAAGCATAACGGTAGTTACTATTTACCGTACTATTCTTATCCAACGAAGGAGCAGTTAAAGAGGGCATATCCTCGTATTGAAGAATTTCTCAAAAAGAAGAAGGCAGTAGATCAAGAAGAGAGATTTGTGAATTTATTTTATAGGGAGTATACGAAATGACATATAGAAGATTTGTAGCTTCACAAAGCATCATTATGATGGCAGGAAGTATGGTATTTCCTTTTTATATACTATTACTTCGAAACGTTGGAAATAGCTTTTCACAATTTGGTTGGGCATATGGTTTATTCGCTTTAACTTCAGCGCTTGTATACCCATTAGTAGGAAAGCTGTCTGATAGAGTAGGCGACCAAAAATTATTAATTATATATGCCTGGTCCATGGCAATATTAATGCTTTGTTTTCCTATTGCAACAGAAGTTTGGCATGTATATATTCTTCAAATTGTAATGGGAGTTTTAGGTGCAGTGCAACGTAATACAGAGAAGACGTCGTTAGCACGAAAAGTTGTACAAGAAAATGCTGGTTATGAGATTGGGAAATATCATGTGTGGACATCGATTGGGGGAGCAATAGCAATTATTGCTACAGGATATTTAGTAGATTTCTTTACGATCGGCACGATTTTTTATATTGCATCTATCTTATATGTAGTGAGCGGAGTTGTATTAAGTAGTAAAAAAATATAACTATTCCCATTTTTACCTGAATAATCTTTATTTGTTATACTAAAGGGGAAGAGAAAAGAAAAGGAGACATTGCCTTTGATGAAATTTTTAATTTTAGCTATTCTCACTTTGTTTTTGATTCCATGGACAAGAAGAAGCGGTAGTAAACTTCGAGCAGTGGATAAGAAAGGGGATGAGAAGGTTGTAAAGGGTAAGAAATCATCTATTTTAGTTATTCCAGTTTTATTTTGGATAGGTATTGCAATCTATGAATATTTTTGGCTAATTGATGATCGAGCAGATTCAATTCTTACTCATTATTCTGTTGCAGTAGCAATTTTAATTGGGCTTGTTTTATTTTCACAAGATCAAATAGGGAAATTAGAGGGTACGTTAAAAGGACTTCTAATGTTTGTTTTACTTGCGAGTTACGGCTACTTTGGTTATTTGCACGATATAGTAATCTCGCAAACGAAATATGATTCTGTTGTAAAGGTAGAGAAAGATATTTCAGAGCCATTTACTGAAAATGACCAGCCGTTTACAGTGCCGCCAAAGACAGCGGAGAATAAGATGAAAAAAGTATTTGGGGATATTCCGAAAGTAGCTTATTTTGAGCTAGGAGAATTAACGCCACAAATGGTAAATGGTGAGGCTTTATATGTAGCACCGATTGAAGTTTCAGGATTTTTTAAAGCACGTAAAGCTGAGACAATTCCAGGGTATGTAACAATGTCGGGTACGAATCCTGATGCAGAAGCGAAACTGCACCTCGGTTATAAAATGAAGTACGTGCCGAGCATGTTTTTCGGGAATAACTTAGAGCGTGTGGTAAGGCAAGCGGAACCAAATTTAATCTTTAAAGGGAAACCGAAATTTGAAGTTGATGATAAAGGGAAACCGTATTATACAATGACGTACGGTGAATTTATTTCAGGAAGATCTGGATTTGAGATAGAGGGTGTTGTAGTAGTAGATGCACAAACAGGTGAAGTGAAAAGATACGATAAAGGCAAGGCACCTAAATTTGTTGATGGCGTATTAAATCACGAGACTGCCTCTACGTTAAATACGTACTTCGGTAAATATATTCACGGATTTTGGAATACGAAATTCTCACAAACTGATATGAAGATCCCGACTGAGTGGGGAACGAAAGAAGGAGTTACACCAATCTTCGGTAAGGATGGAACACTATATTACTTTACTGATTTCACTTCTCCGAAAGAAGGAGTGGATTCTGCGTTAGGTTACTCACTCATTGATGCACGTACAGGTAAGTTGTATTACTATAACGGAAAAGAAGTAAAGGGAATTATGGATGGTTCGGCTGCTTCGGAAGTCGTGGATAATTCCTTTAAGAGAGAAAAGTGGCATGGAACGATGCCGGTTATTTATAACGTGTACGGTAAACCTTCTTGGATTGTACCTGTTATTGATGACGGAGGATTAGTACGTGCCCATACTGTTATCTATGCTTCTAATGCGAAAATATTTGCAACAGGTTCGACGCAAAAAGAAGCGCTTGAGAATTATAAAAATGCGCTGAGTGGAAGTGGAGATTCATTTAGACCGACTTCAAATGGTAAAGAGGCACAAAAAGAAGGCGTTGTACAACGTGTATATAAAGAAAAATCAGGTGAAAATACAATTGTTTATGTATTGTTAGAGAACGAACAAAAAGTGTTTATGATACCTGCGAAAAAGTTCCCATATGCTATGTTTACAGAAGTGGGAGATCCAATTCAAATCACATATTTAGATACAGGAGAGGCGATGTCTTCCGTATCCAAATTTACAAATAGTAACTTGAACAAGTAAAGCGATAGAGATTCTATCGCTTTTTTTACAGAATTAAACAGGAAAATGCGCTATACTTGACGTATGTTTATGTTGTAACTATAATTGTTACGTTTTAGTATGTATAGGAAAGGGTGAACGAAAAAAGTGAATGAAGTTAATCAGGAAATATATAAGCCTGTAAAGATGAACAGGTTATGGATGATTCTTGTATTAGGGACACTTACGGCGATTGGGCCATTATCTATTGATATGTATTTGCCTTCGTTACCGAAGTTAACGGATGACTTGCAAACAGGTGCATCCCTAGCGCAGCTTACATTAACAGCTTGTTTGCTTGGGCTTTCAGTAGGACAATTATTTGTTGGCTCAATTAGTGATATTTATGGAAGACGCAAACCTCTTATTATTGCTCTCATTATTTATGTTGCTTCTTCTTTACTTTGTGCTGTTGCGCCATCTATTTGGACTTTAGTGTTATTACGCTTCCTACAAGGAGCTTCAGGATCAGCCGGTATTGTTATATCACGTGCAATGGTACGTGACATGTATTCAGGTTCTGAAATGACGAAGTTCTTCTCACTGCTTATGTTAGTAAACGGAGCAGCACCTATTTTGGCACCGATTATTGGGGGACAATTATTACAGTTCACAACGTGGCGCGGTGTTTTCATCGTTCTTGGAGCAATAAGTGTATTCATGTTAATATCAGCTACTTTCGTATTACGTGAAACATTACCTCCTGAAGAAAGAGAAACAGGTGGTTTGTCAGGGACGTTAGCGACGTACGGAAAACTATTAAAGGATCGTTTGTTTATGGGATATGCATTGTCACAAGGATTAGTAACAGCGGCAATGTTTGCATACATTTCGGGCTCACCATTTGTGTTGCAGAACATATACGGAGCATCACCACAGCAATTTAGCGTATTCTTTGCGATTAACGGTATCGGTATTATTATTGCTAGTCAGGTAACGGGTCGTTTAGCGGGGAAAGTGAATGAGAAGACATTATTTGTCTCTGGTATCATTATTGCAGCTGTTGGTGGTTTATCTTTACTACTGACAATCTTACTAGGAATAGGGTTAATTGGTGTTTTATGCTCGTTATTTCTTGTCGTATCAAGTGTTGGGGTTGTCTCAACAACTGGGTTCTCATTAGCGATGAGAAATCAAAAACAAGCTGCAGGAACAGCATCAGCTTTATTAGGGTTATTACAGTTCATTTCAGGAGCGCTTGTTGCACCGCTAGTAGGTATTGGTGGAAGTAATACCGCATTACCGATGGGTGTTGTGATAGCCCTTTGTGAAATTGGTGCTGTGTTATGTTATCTATTTATGGCTAGAAGAAGTGAAAAGCAGTTTGAACTGCAACAAAGACAAAATTTAGAGGCTTAATGTATAAAAAGGAGCTAATTCAAATGTTTTTTGAATCAGCTCTTTTTTTATTTCTTTGAAATAACTTATACAGTGTTGTAAGGCGATGCAAAAGTTATTTGTATAAAGTGACGATACTGTGACAAACATGTTGGTATATATATTACGTTGTCGTCTTAAGTGTAAAAAGTAGGATGTTCTCGGTATAATAACAAGTGGAGATAAAAGAAACTATAATGAGTAGTAGCTGTAGATAAAAGGAGAAGAAGAGATGAAGAAGGTTTTGGGTATTGCTGTAATGGGAAGTATGATCCTTCTAGCAGGATGTAATGGAAATAAAGATACGAAAGAACCGAAAGAAAAGATAGAGCAATCCACTGAGCAAACAGAAGATATGAAAGAATACAGTGCAGTACATGAAAAGTACGATATGAAAATGAATAAAGAAATTAATAACGCACTGCAGCTATTTGAAGTGGCAAAGGAAAAGGGCGGTAAGGAAATAACGAAGGCTAAATATAAAGAAGATGTGCAAAAGGTAACGACAAACATGTTAGAAGATATTGATAATATACGTAAAGAAATTCGTGTTCCGAAGTCGAAAGAGCAAGAACATGAGGTATATGTTGGTTTCTTGAATGAATCGGAACAAGCACTGAAAAAATTACAGAAGTTAGCTAAAGAAGAAGACTCATCGTTGATTCGTGATATAGAAATTAACTTTGCAACAGCATCGACATACTATAAACGTTATCAAGCAGAAACGAAAAAATAACCTTGCCTGTGCAAGGTTATTTTTTCTTCTTACCATCTCCGTCTTCATCCTCGGATACTAATACCTTCTGTTCTTCGCGAAATTCGGAAATAGTTTGCCCGGTAATATTATCGAAAGGGGTATAAAAAGAGGTGATACTTTTCTTTTTGATGAAGAGTTTGTAGAAGCCAATGATGACGAGTATAACGATTGTTAATGGTAATCCTATAGTGGCAAGAAGTAAGGGGTCCATCGTATCACTCCTTTAATATTATTTTTTATTATAAGCAAAATACGACATAGATAAATAAAACTATTAAAAACTGATTTTTCTAAATATATCCAATTTGATTGACTTTTCATTTTTTCAGAATTATAATTCGAAATATACAATTTGAACCAAATAATTATATAGCAATTTACTTATCCAGAGAGGTAGAGGGACTGGCCCTATGACACCTCAGCAGCGGGTTCTGAAAGATGAACACCGTGCTAATTCCAGCAAGCAAGTCTTGAAAGATAAGTGATGGGCCTTTGTTTATTAAGCCTTGATCTTATTTTTTAAGATCAAGGCTTTTTGTATTGTAAGAAGAGAAAAGGGAGAAATGGGAAAGATACGTCAATAAAACAAAGTAAATTTATGAGTTTAGGGGGTTATGGGAGTGTACGTTTTTAAAAAACTATCGGTTATGGTATTTACACTATGGATCATTACAACAGTAACATTTTTGATTATGCACATTATTCCGGGGGATCCATTTTCATCGGATGCAAAGATCTTTCCGGCGGAAGTTGTGCAGAATATGAGAGCAAAGTATCACCTTGATGAACCGTTATGGAATCAATATGTTGCTTATTTAGACGGCGTAGTTCATTTTGATTTCGGTGAATCTGTTCAATCGACCGGGCAAGGTGTATCAGAAATTATAACAACTGGTTTTGGTCCATCAGCGATTATTGGTTTACAAGCACTTATTATTTCATTGTTAGTTGGAATTGCTGCAGGTACATTTGCAGCTCTCTATCACGGGAGAGTAATTGATTATGGTGTGAGTTTGCTTGCGATTCTAGGTATTTCTATTCCAAGTTTTATTTTAGCACCGCTATTTATACAGGTATTCGCTATTCAATTTGAACTTTTACCAGTGGCGTCTTGGGGAACATTTGAACATACGGTATTACCATCCTTCGCATTAGCGTTAGGGCCAATCGCGGTTATTACGAGATTTGTGCGCTCTAATATGATTGAAGTTTTGCAGAGTGATTATATTAAGCTAGCGAGAGCGAAAGGTATACCAATTAAGAAAATCATTATAAGACATGCCCTTCGAAATGCAATTGTTCCAGTGCTTACATTTGTTGGACCGCTAATGGCTGGGCTTTTAACAGGGACTTTCATTATTGAAAAGATTTTTGCAATTCCTGGTTTAGGAAAATATTTTGTAGATAGTATTTTTAACCGAGATTATCCAGTAATTATGGGAACAACCATTTTCTATAGTGCATTATTAATTTCTTGTATTTTCATTACAGATATTATTCATCGTATTGTGGATCCGCGTATTCGTTCTATTACGTAAGGAGGGGGGATATTTAAATGGGAGCTTATGAGATCAATAAACAGTTATTAACGAGTGAAGAGAAAAAAGAATTAACAATAAATAAAGATCAGCAAACGATTAGCCGAAAAAAAGAAGTGTTCCGTAAATTTGTATCAAATCCAATCGCAGTTCTAGGAACAGTGACATTGTTACTTATTATTATTTTCTCTCTTATCGGTGAAAGTTTAACTTCTTTCACTGCTAGTGAACAAATAAAAGAGGCGACAAACTTATCCCCTAGTAGTGAGCATTGGTTTGGAACAGATGATTTAGGTAGGGATATTTGGGCTCGTACTTGGGCTGGTGGGAAAATTTCATTGGTAGTTGGATTAGTAGCAGCTGTTCTTGATATAGGACTTGGTGTACTGATTGGGGGATTTAGTGGATATGTGAGAGGGCGTAATCGCCTTGGGACTTTAATTGATGAGTGGATTGTACGAGGGATTGAAATATTATACGGTATCCCATATTTATTAATTGTTATTTTATTACTAATCATTATGAAACCAGGACTTTTTACAATTATTATTGCTCTTGCATTAACAGGTTGGATTGGTATGGCACGTCTCGTTAGAGCGCAAGTCTTATCTTTAAAGCAAAGGGAATTTGTTATTGCAGCAGAGCGATTAGGTACATCGCATATGAAGATTATATACGGACATATCATTCCGAATTTAACAGGCATTATTATCGTAAATTTATCATTTACAATTCCAGCAGCTATTTTCTCAGAATCATTTTTAAGCTTCATTGGACTCGGAGTACAATCACCAGCAGCGAGCTGGGGAACGATGACGAATGACGCGCTTGGGACATTATTAAGCGGGGAATGGTGGCAACTCTTCTTCCCATCGCTGATGATCGCACTCATTATGTTTGCATTTAATGCAATTGGTGATGGTTTGCAAGATGCAATTGATCCAAAAATCGTAAAACAGAATCGAAAGGAGAAAAAACATGGGACAGCTTTTATCTTTAGAAAACGTAACGTTGGCCGTTGAAAAAGAGAATAGTAAGCAAGCAATTGTGAAGCATGTTTCCTTTTCTATTAACGAAGGTGAAATAGTTGCACTTGTAGGGGAAAGTGGTTCTGGGAAAAGTGTTACAGCACAATCTATTATCGGACTAAATCAAGAATCTATTCATATCGACGATGGAAGTATCTCTTTCCAATCTCAAGGATTAACGGATTTACAAGAATCAGAATGGAATCAAATTCGTGGGAAAGATATTTCTTTTATCTTTCAAGACCCACTTTCATCTTTAAATCCAACGATGAAGGTGGGAAGACAAATTACAGAAGTGATTTTGCAGCACGAAAAGAAATCGAAAAAAGAGGCAAAAGAAATTGCAATTAACTTATTAAATGATTTAGGGATACATGAAGCAGAGAAACGCTTTGAACAGTACCCACATCAATTAAGCGGAGGTATGAGGCAACGTATTTGTTTAGCAATTGCTTTTGCTTGTCATCCAAAGCTTGTAATTGCAGACGAGCCAACAACAGCGCTAGATGTAACGATTCAGAAACAGATTATGGGGTTATTAAAAGAGCGAAAAGAAAAACAAAATACGAGTATTTTATTAATTACACATGATTTGGCACTTGTACGTGAAGTAGCTGATCGAGTAGTTGTGATGTATGGAGGACGTGTTGTTGAAAAAGGAACGATACAAGAAGTAATAGGTTCACCTAAGCATCCATATACGAAAAGTTTATTGCAAGCCATTCCGAATATGGATGATTCTGAAAAGGTACTTAGGGCTATTGAGGGAACAACACCATCAATTGAAACGTTAAATAGCTTTGGGTGCCCATTTGTAAATAGATGCCCAGTAGCAATAAAAGAATGTATTCATCGTTTCCCTGATAGAACATCATATTCTGAGGAACACAGTTCACATTGTTGGCAACATGTTCTAGAGCATGACCAAGCGAAATCAAAAGAGAAGGTGAATGCTTCATGACGACAGATTTAATTACGGTAAAGCAAGTAACGAAAACGTATGGAAGTAAGAAGAAAGAAATCGCGGCGTTAAAAGATATATCACTTTCTATCCCGAAAGGAACAACGCTTGGCATCATTGGAGAAAGTGGTTCAGGAAAAACAACACTTGGTAAGCTCATAGCTGGGATCGAGAGCCCAACGTCTGGTGAAATTGATTATAACGGTCAAGTTGTTCACAAGTTGAAGTCAGCTCATAAACGGGATTTCTTGCAGAAAGTACAGTTCATTTTTCAAGATTCCACAGCTGCATTAAATCCGCGCTGGAAAGTACGCGATAGCGTAACGGAAGGTTATATTTCATTCGGACTCGGTGATAAAGGGTTAAAGGATAAAGTCGCCGGTGATGCGCTAGAGCGTGTTGGATTAGATAGACGATATATTGATCGCTATCCACACGAATTTAGCGGAGGGCAACGTCAACGTATCGCTATTGCAAGAGCGTTATTATGTGAGCCAGAGGTATTGATCCTTGATGAACCGATTTCAGCGTTAGACGTTTCATTGCAAATTCAAATTGTACATCTGTTGCAAAAGATTCAAAAGGAACAAGGCTATACATATTTATTTATCGCACACGATTTACCGATGGTTCACTATTTATGTGAAAAAGTGGCTGTCTTATATAAAGGAGAACTTGTTGAATTTGGAAATACGGACGAAGTGTTCCGTAATCCACAACATTCTTATACAAAAACATTATTAGCATCAACACCAAAAATTTCAGGTTAAAGGGGAATGGAAGATGAAGAAGTTTTTATTATTTGTCATTATGACCGTATTAGCAATTACTTCTGTCGCTTGCGGTAAGAAAGATACTTCAAAAGCAAGTGCTAGTAAAGGAGACCGTTTTGTAACGAATCTCGGTAGTGATCCTTACACGTTAGATTCAGCAATTTCAACAGATAATAACTCTAATTATGTAATTGAGCACTTATTTGCAACTTTGTATAGACAGACAACGGATGGGAAGTTTGAAAAGGATTTAGTAGAGAAAGAGGAAGCTGGGGCAGATGGAAAAGAGTATACATTCTATTTGAAAAAAGGATTGAAATGGTCTGATGGTTCTCCATTAACAGCAAAAGACTTTGAATTCGCTTGGAAGAGAATATTAAATCCTAAAACGGGTTCTATGAATGCAACAGAACTATATTTCATTAAAGGTGGAGAAGCATTTAATACGGGGAAAGGTGCAGAAGATGCAGTAGGAATTCAAGCGGTAGATGATGTAACTCTAAAGCTACAATTTGAACACCCAGTAACATCTATTAAACGAACATTATCTCAGTCGTTATATATTCCACTTAATAAAAAATCTATTGATGAAAAAGGTAAACTAAAGGTGGATCCAAAAGAATTAATTACAAATGGTCCTTTTACATTGAAAGAATGGAAGCATAATCAAGCGATTATTTTAGAAAAAAATAAAGAGTTTCATGATAAAAAAGTAGCATCAAAAGAAATCGAATTCCGTATTATTCCTGAAGGTAAAACAGCGTATCAATTATACAAATCTGGAGAATTAGATTTACTATCTCACATACCAACAGATTTAGTTGAAAAGGAACAAAACAATAAAGAGTTTAAAAAAATGCAAGACTACTCAACTCATATTTACTCATTTAATTCAGAAAAGCCACCATTTACAAATGCAAAAATTCGTAAAGCTTTTGCAATAGCTGTAGATCGTAAGTTTATCGTAGAGAAAATATTAAAGAATAATGCAAAAGAAGCATATGGATTTGTACCAGAAGGAGCAAAAACAGAAAGTGGCCGCGACTTCCGTAAAGAGAAAGGTGACTATTTTAAATATGATCCTGCAGTAGCTAAGACGTTATTAGAAGAAGGAATGAAAGAAGAGGGATGGACTACTCTTCCAGAAGTAACAGTGAAATATTCAGATAAGAAGAAAATAGCTGAAACACTTCAAGAAATGTTTAAGAAAAATCTTGGGGTAGATGTGAAAATAGAAGGTAAAGAGTGGAAAAGTTATATCGATATGTACAAACAAAGTGACTTCCAAATTGCATATATGGGATGGGGAGGATCTACATTAGATCCAGCCGCTCAATTAGAAATTTATGCAGGTGATGGTCCAAATAACTATGCGAAATGGTTTAATAAAGACTTCGATAATTTAATTAATCAGGCAAAATTAGAACAAGATGAAAATAAGCGCTTTGACTTATTACATCAAGCAGAAGATATTATGTTTACAGAATATCCTTTAATCCCACTCGTATTCCCGACAGACTCTTATTTACAAAAGTCATCTGTATCTGGATTAGAATACTACGTAGGATCTCAACCAAGTTTACGATATGCTAAAAAATAAAATAAAGAAGTAGGCAACCGCCTACTTCTTTATTTTATTTCTCTTTTATATTCTTTTTTCGTTCCATCAGAGAAGACAACTTCTAAATCGAATTTTTGATAGTCTTTATCAAGTTTGAATACGTTCACTACTTGATCAATTACTTCTTGGTCAGCAGTATCTTTATCAAATTTTAATTCTTGTAGAAGTGGGCTTAATTTTGTGATAGCCTCGTCTCCTGTTAATTTTACATCTGCTTTATGATCTTCAATTTTTGCTTCCATTTTTTTATCAGCTGCTACATTTTTATAGTCTGCTTCATAGTCTTTCTTTGTATCTTGGTAGTCTGCTTTTAAATCAAATTCATTGAAGTTTAGTTTTAAATCAGCAGGAGCTTCATTCTTTGCCTCTTCTGTAGTCTTTTTATTAGAAGTTGTGTCTTCTTTCGCAGGAGCTTTACATCCTGTTAATGCAGGTACTAGCATAAGAGCTAATAAAACCGATAGTAGAGTTCTCATTATAAATTCCTCCTTATGTAAATTCGTTCTATACAAGTTTTTCCCAAAATCATGTAATTATGTATGTGTTGAAAATAAATTATTATTCTGTAGTTGCAAGGGTTAATCCGCAATTTAAATCAAAAAATATTTGTATGTATATGGTAGATTGAAGTTGTGAGGAGGTACTAAAATGCATGAAGAATATAAAGAGATGATAAACAAAGCAATTAAATATATAGAGGAACATTTAGATGAGGAGCTTACAACAGAAAAAGTGGCATCTCACAGTGCCGTATCGATGTACCATTTTCATCGTATTTTTCAAAGTTATATTGGGATGAGTGTAACGGATTATATTCGAAAGAGAAGGTTAACTCATGCTGCACAAGTTTTAGTGTCAACTGAGAGAACTGTTATTGATATTGCAGTGCAATACGGTTTTTCCTCACAGGAGGCATTTACGAGAGCTTTTAAAAGAATGTTTCAATTGCCACCAAAGAAATATCGAAAGTACTTCCAGTCATTTTATATAGAAAGAGAGGGTGTTTCAATGCAAAAAGGTATACCGAAAGGATGGATCTTAAGTGGAAGTCATCCTGCTGAATATGAGATGGGTTTAGATTATGAAGTTGTCCATCAAGGAAAAGTAGCTGCATACATAAAAGCAAAAGAGAATGTTACGCACGGAGGATTTTCAACATTAATGCAAATGTTCCGAGCAGATAAATATGTAGGGAAGAGATTACGTTTTACAGCTTTTGTTAAGAGTGAAAATGTAAGAGATTGGGCAGGATTGTGGATGCGAGTAGATGGAAAAGATACAGAACCGCTCGCTATGGATAATATGCAAAATCGCCCGATTAAAAATACGAATAACTGGCAATCGTACTCGGTTGTATTAGATATAAAAGAAGGAGCGCTTGGTATTGCATTTGGTGTTTTATTATCAGGAGAAGGTTGCGTGTGGCTAGATAGTATTCGATTTGATGAAGTAGATGAAAAAATTCCTTCAACAGATTTGGCAGAGAACTTTTATGAAACACTTTTAGAAGATCCGGTGAATTTGCAATTTGAAGAAGTAGAAAAATAAAAAACAAGGAGAAAAGATATGCTCAAATATGTAAAACTAATAAGTATTAGTTTAGTAATATCGGCTTGTATTATGGGAATTAATTATTTAGTTAGCTATCTTTGGTCAGGGCATGTACCTTCTTTGACATGGAGAACATATTTGATGTTTGTGTTTATATTTATGATGAGTTTTGGTTCAATGCAAAAAGAAGGAAAAGAGGATTATTGACAATTATTAGAAAAGTTATATAATCTAAATGTAAGTGATCACTTGCATGAGGAAGAGAGGATTTTATGGCGCGCTCAAAGACAGCAGAAAAAATTATTCAAGCGGCAATTGAATTAGTGAAAGAAAAAGGATATACAGCAGCGACAACGAAAGAAATTGCAATGCGTGCTGGTGTTAATGAAGTAACGATATTCCGCAATTTTAAAAGTAAGAAGGGTGTTATTGAAGCGGCTGTTGCGGAATTTTCGTATGTACCGCATTTAAAACAGTTTTTGCAAACAGAGATTGTATGGGAATTAGAAACAGATTTAAAAAACTTAGCAAGGCATTATCATAAATTTTTAGATAGTATAAAAGATATTATTGCTATCGGTATACGTGAGGCAAGAGAATTTCCTGAATTAGATGAGGAAATCTCCAAAATTCCAAAAGGATTAAAAGATGAATTAATAATTTATTTTGCTAAGATGCAGGAGCAGGAAAAGATTATTCATACAAATATTGAAGCGCAAGTAATGAATTTTATATGGATTAATTTTGGTTACTTTCTATCTAAATTGCGTTTTGGAAGCCGACTTATGGAAATCGATGATGAGAATTTTATCGAGAATAATATAGTTTTATATGCTAGGGCTTTGAGACCCTAGTATTTATTTAAAATAAAATGCAAGTAAGCACTTGCTTGCTAAGTGGGAGAGCGGAAAGATGGATACTTTAAAACAGTTTTTAAAAAGACCAGGTACGTATGTAGGAATGGTCGTAGCGTTATCATTCCAACTTATTTTCTTTTGCGTGTGGTTAACAGCGTATGATGGAGTGAATGAAAGAGCTGATCAAATGCGTATCGCTATTGTGAATGAAGATGTAAATATAGGTAGTAAAATAGCGGAAGGATTACAGAGAAATTTACCATTTCAAGTGAAAGCAGAACGGTCTGTGGAAAAAGCAAACAAAGAAATGAATAACCATGTGTACGATATGATCATTGAAATTCCTGCTTCTTTTTCAAAAGATATAAATGAAACAGGAAAATCAAATTTAAACTTCCACATTAATCAAGCGAATGCCATGATGGTAAAGCAAATGATGGAAGGCGCTGCAAAACAAATTCGAGATAATGTAAATAAAGAGATAGCAAGTTATAAGAAACAAGCGATCGTAGGAAAGCTACAAGCTGTAGGACCTGAGAATGTAGAAGTGATAAAAGGGTTAAAAGAAGATTCAATTGGTTTTACAGTTCATAAAGTAAATGATGCAAAAGGATTTTCAGTTAATATGGTACCGCTAATGATCGTATTAGCTTCATTTGTAGGAGCAATGATAATGAGTATGGAACTATCAAAAGTTGCAAAAGAAGTAAAGGGCGGTTGGGGTAATTTCTTATCAAGACAAATCATAAACGGTACAGTATCAATTTTACTTGCATGTATTACAATTGGTTTGATGAAAGGCTTCCAAATTGAGATGCACGAAACAGTAGGGAGTATATGGGTATTTCAAGCAATAGTCTTCTTCGCATTTCTTTCATTAACACAAATGTTTCTAACTGTGCTTGGAAATGCAGGTATGATTTTTAATATTATCGCGCTATCGTTACAACTTGTAAGTTCGGGTGTAATCGTACCACATGAGATGCTTTCTAAAACATATCAAACAATCGGCGGATTATTTCCTGCAACATATGCAGCGAATGGCTATTATACAATAATATTTGGAGGAGTTAGTTTAGAGACAAATATTATTTCATTATTAGTTGTTGTATTGGTTACACAATCAGTAGCAGTGATGACTTTAGCTATAAAAGGAATGGTAAAGGGAAGAAGAGGCTCTGTAGTTAAAGAAGCATAAAATAAAAAGGTATCCTCAATTGGATACCTTTTTATTAGCACTTATTATTTTGCAACTTCTGTCCACTTGTAGTTAAATTCACCGCCGAAGTCAGTTGTTACAAGTCCTTTAATAAATCCGCGTTGTAAGTAAGAACGACCTTGTTGGTATAAAGGAGCGACAGCACCGTCTTGTAATAAGATTTTTTCAGCTTGCTTCATTGCTTCAAAGCGTGCCTTTTCATCGCCAGCTAAATCTGTTTTCACTTTATGGATTAGCTCATCGTACTCTTTGTTAGAGTATTTATCGAAGTTATAAGCACTATCTGTTGTAAATAGATCTAAGAATGTAATTGGATCAGCGAAGTCAGGGCCCCAGCCATCAATACCGATTTCATAGTCACCACTTAATAGTAGTTTTAACTGTTGTTTACGTGGTTGCGGTTTTAAATTCACTGTTAATCCCTCTAAATTCTTTTCGAGTTCACCTTTTAAATATTCACCAGTCTTTTTAGCTAAAGCATTATCACTTGTTAATAGTTCAATTGTTACTTTGTCAGTACCAAGTTCTTGCTTCGCTTTTTTCCAGTTTTCTTTCGCTGTTTTCACATCATCCTTGACTAGATTTCCATTTTCTTTACGGAAGTCATTGCCTTCTGGACTCTTTGCAAATTTCGCAGGAACCATTCCTTCAGCTGGAACAGCGCCGTTATTTAAAATTGTTTCTACATATGCCTTTTTATTCATTGCTCCGTTAATAGCAAGGCGTGCATGTTGATTTTTTAATGTTTCATTCTTTTGATTTAGTCGTAAAAATTGAATGCCAACTTCAGCGCGTTCTTTGAAGTTTGGATCGCTCTTATATTTATCAACAAACTCCGCAGTTAAAGCAACACGATCAATTTGTCCCGAATCATATAAGTTTACTTCTGTAGATTTATCTTTAACGACATTGAAGTTGATTTCTTCTAATTTGACTGTTTTCGCATCCCAGTAGTTAGGATTCTTCTTTAACTGGAAGCTTTGTTCATGTTTCCAGTTATCTAATGTGAAAGCACCGTTGTAAATTAAATGATTTGTTTCTAAACCGTATTTATCACCTTGAGATTTTAAGTACTCTTCATTAATTGGTAAAAATGTTGAGAACGTCGTTAAGCTTAAGAAGTAGGGAACAGGACGGTCTAGTTGTACTTCTAAAGTTTTGTCATCGACAGCTTTAATACCTAATTGATCAACCGGTAATTGTTTTTGGTTTATTTGTTTCGCATTCTTTATATCGAAGAATAAGAATGCATATTCAGCTGCTGTATCAGGATTTACGGCACGTTGCCAAGCGAAGACGAAGTCCTTTGCTGTAACAGGAGTACCGTTTGACCATTTTGAATCACGCAGGTGGAATGTATATTTCGTTTTATCGGGACTAACGTCAACCGACTCAGCGACACCAGGAATCGGTTTATTATCTTCTCCCGTTGCATATAAACCTTCAAAAACATTGCGCATTACGTTCATGGATTCCCCATCCGTTGCTTTTGCAACATCCATTGTTGGAATTTCTGAAGCAAATGATAAGTTAATTGCCTGTTTATCAGGTGCTTTATCATTTGCTTTCGCTCCGCTTGCGTTATCTTTATTTCCCCCGCAAGCAGTTAGTAATAGACTTGCCCCTAAAACAGATGCAACAACAGGTACAACTTTTTTCTTCATTGTTCGTTCCTCCCTAAATGTGTTGTTCGTAACGTCATAATGTCCATGTTTTGAAGTGTATCTATAGAAGAAGAGAAAACCTATTATAAATATGTGCATGTAGGTAATCAGGTGTTCTATATGTATATACATGTTCAACTATCATCTATCGTTATATGTTTCAACGTAGTAGACGTTATATTTTGATGGTGAAATATTTCGTTTCTTTGATTATTTAGAATATTAACACTGGGAAGAACTATATGTCAATAATAAAAATCGGAGTATTATTTTTTAAAAATAATATATTAAAAAAGCGGATTTTCTCCTATTGAGAAATCCGCTTTTAATACATTTTTTCAATAAAACAATTGGTATGGGGAGAAAAACTTCAATTCAGGTTGCCTTTTATTTTTCAATTTGTGCCCATTTGAAGTTTAATTGACCAGCAAAGTCTACTTGCACAATTCCTTTCACATAAGAACGTTCTAAATAAGATTCGCCTTTTTGGTAAAGAGGAGCGATAACAGAGTCTTTAAATAATATTTTTTCGGATGCTAGTAATGCTTCCCAACGAGCTTTTTCATCACCAGCTAAAGTCGTTTTAACTTTTTCAATTGTTTCATCGAACTCCTTATTAGAGTAATGATCCAAGTTGTAAGGGTTATTCGTTGTAAACAATTCAAGGAATGTAATTGGATCAGCAAAGTCAGGGCTCCAGCCGTCAATACCGATTTCATAGTCACCTTTTAATAAAAGTGAAACTTGTTGTTTACGTGGTTGTGGTTTCACATTTACTGTTAATCCATCTAAATTCTTTTCTAGTTGTCCTTTTAAGAACTCACCAGTTTTCTTATCAAGGTCAGCATCACTTGTTAATAATTCTAATGTTATCTTTTCAGAACCAAGCTCTTGCTTAGCCTTTTTCCATAACTCTTGTGCAGATTTTGTATCAGCTTTGGTTAAATCTCCGTTTATAGTACGGAAGTCTTTTCCATCAGTCCCTTTTGCAAAGTTTTTTGGAACGAGACCAAAGGTTGGTGTAGAGCCATCATTTAATAACGTATTTACAAAGGATTTTCGATCAATTGTTTGATCGATTGCTTGGCGTGCAGAAACATTTTGAAGCACTTTGTTTTGTTGATTCATACGTAAAAATTGTACGCCTACGTTCGGGCGTTCTTTAAAGTTCGCATCCTTTTTATATTTATCAACGAAGTCGGATGTTAATTTTATACGGTCTAATTGTTTTGATTCGAATAAGTTTACTTCTGTTGATTTTTCTTTTACGACGTTAAAATTGATTTCTTCTAGTTTGACAGTATCTTTATCCCAATAGGTAGGGTTTTTCTTAAATTTAAAGCTTTGTTCGTGCTTCCAATCGCTTAGTGTAAAAGCACCGTTGTACAAGATTGTATTGTCTTCTAAAGCATACTTATCACCTTGTTTTTTAAAGAATTCCTCGTTAATTGGTAGAAATGTTGGGAACGCTGTTAAGCTAATAAAATACGGAACAGGGCGTTCTAATTCTACCTCAAACGTATGGTCATCAACTGCTTTTACACCAAGTTGGTCGGCTGGAAGTTCTTTGTTGTTAATTTTTGTTGCGTTTTTAATATCAAAGAATAGAAATGCATATTCAGAGGCTGTTGCTGGATCGACAGCTCTTTGCCAAGCAAAGACAAAATCTTTCGCTGTAACAGGTGTACCGTTTGACCATTTTGAATCTCGCAGGTGGAATGTGTATTGCGTTTTATCGCCACTTACTTCATGAGATTTTGCAACACCAGGGACAGGTTTATTACCTTCACCAAGATTATACAAACCTTCAAATACGTTTCTCATTACTTGACCAGAATCAGTATCTGTAGCACGAGCCGTATCCATTGTTCGTATTTCAGTAGGTGAAGATAAGTTTAAAACCTGCTTACTAGGTGCCTCGTCTTTTGCATTTGCTCCACTTGCTTCGTTTTTATAACTACCGCAACCAGTTAATAAAATACTTACTCCTACAACTGATGCAATACCGGGTACAAACTTCTTTTTCATTTGATTTTCCTCCTAAATAATTAAGTTTGGATGATGATGAGGGAAATGAAAAATAAAAAATCCCTCTTTTCATATTGAGAAAGAGGGATTTTTACGTACAAGTTATGCACCCGTATATAAACGAAGTCCCTCATTCTATCTTTCAAGCCATAAAGCTTGCAGGAAGTGGCACAGTATTCAAAAATGAACCTGCTGCCGAGGTTTCAAAGGGCCAGTCCCTCCACCTCTCTTGATACAATGAGTAAACGAATAAACTTTATTAATTTTTGTGTTTCTTTGATAATTCAAAATCTTACACCTTGAATGATGAAGTGTCAACTGAATGAAATATAGTTTTAATTTTCAGTTTTCTTTAACGAAAAACCACTACATATGGCAGTGGTTTTTCTACTAGAAGTTAAAGTTATCTGGATCTGGACCAACGCGACGATCTTCATTTAAAGCTTGAATTGCTTTCATATCATCAGCACTTAATTCAAAGTCGAAGATGCTTGCATTTTCAATAATGCGATGTTCTTTAATAGATTTAGGGATTGTTACAACTTCGTTTTGTAGATCCCAGCGTAAAATAATTTGTGCAGTTGATTTATTATATTTTGTCGCAATTTCTTGCAACGTTGGATTATCTAGTAGTTGTCCTTGCATTAATGGTGACCAAGCTTCAAGCTGGATATTATGTTCTTTACAAAAAGCGTGTAACTCTTCTTGTGCTAAACGTGGGTGGTATTCCACTTGATTGACCATTGGCTTAATTTCAGCAATTTCAAATACGTCTTGTAAGTGGTGAATGTGGAAATTACTCACACCGATAGCGCGAACACGGCCATCTTTATAAAGCTTTTCTAACGCTTTCCATGATTCAGTATATTTCCCTTTTACAGGCCAATGTACTAAATATAAATCTAAATATTCTAAACCTAATTTTTCTAATGTAGTTTCAAATGCTTGAAGTGTTGTTTCATATCCTTGATCGCTATTCCATACTTTTGATGTAATAAATAATTCTTCACGTGCAACACCTGATTCACGGATTGCTTGTCCAACACCATCTTCGTTTTGATAAATTGCTGCAGTATCGATGCTGCGGTAACCATTTTTAATTGCTGATTTTACAGATTCAATTACTTCTGAACCATCTTCTACTTTAAAAACACCTAAACCGAACCAAGGCATTTTCACACCATTATGTAATGTTGTATAGTCTTTTAAACTTGTTAAATTCATATTATTTCCCCCTAGCTTTTTTGTTTGTTGCTTCTACTGCTTTTTGAATTGCCTCTGAAAAATTATATTCATATAAAGCTTTGAGACCTTCAGCTGTGGAACCACCTGGTGTTGTTACTTGTTCGCGGAGGTTAGCTGGATCTTGTGTTTGTTCAAGCATAGAAGCAGAGCCAGAAATCATTTGAATGACAAGGTGTTTGGCAGTTGCTTCATTGACTCCATAACTTTTTGTTGCTTCAATCAAGCTTTCAGCAAAATAATAAAGGAAGGCTGGCGCACTTCCAGTAACTGCGGTAAGCTGATGAACTTCTTCTTCGGTGCAAAGTTGCGAAGTACCAATGCCTCTTAAAAGCAGTTGCAGGGTTTCTTGCTGCATCTCGTTTACTGATTGTCCCATTGTATATAAGGAGATTGACTTCCCAATTTCAGCAGCTGTATTTGGCATAATCCAAGCAACAGGTGTTCCCTCGGGGAGTCTTTCTTCTAAATAAGATGGGCCAATGCCAGCAGCTACTGTTACGACCAGTTGATTCGATAGTAACGGAGATAACTCTGTTAATAATTCTTCATGTGCAGAAGGCGGCATTGCTAAAACAACTGTATCAACAGATGTAACATGCTGCTTCCAATCTGTTGCAGTAGACACATTATATCGCGCTTGTAATTGTTCTAGCTTTTTTACGTTACTTCGGTTAGAAACGATAATTTCTTCGATGTATTCTTTGCTTGTTTTAAGTAATCCGGAAAATATAGCTTCTGCCATACGACCAGCACCAATAAATAGAATTCGATGTTTAGTGAGCATATCCTTTATTCCTTTCCAGTAGAGATATGTTATAAAAAACGATAACATCTTTAAGAGAATTTTGTAAAAAGAAAAGACTTATCGTGAAAAGAATGAAATTGGGGGGAGGAGAGGCGACATAAATAAGTCTGTAAAGATTATTATATTAAAAAAATAGTTGTAATAAAAAATCCCTGAAGCAGCTAAGCTTCAGGGATTAATAGATTATAAGATTATGCTTTTGTTAGACCTAGTAATACAGCGCCGCCGATGATTAAAACACTACCTAATGCAATGAATATCAATTGACGTTTTGTTTTCTTTTCACCTAAGAAGACAATCGCACCGAATGTTGAGATAACGATTCCAGTTTGAGATAATGGGAAGCTTGTTGCTACTCCGACACGTGGTAGTGAAAGAAGTAAGAATAAGTTTCCAGTTCCCCATAGTAGACCAGATAAAGCATTACGGATTGCATATTTGTTAAATGGTTTATGTTTAGATGTCAGTACAACCGCACCAACAAACATACCAACTGCTTGTGGTAAAATAGCAGACCAACCATCGATATTATACCAACGAATAATAATTACATATACAAGATAGCCGAAAGTAGAAACAATTAAAGTAAGAAGTCCTTTTTTCAATTGTCCTGGTGGCTGAGCATTTTCTTTATCATCTAATGATGTGAATACAACACCAACTACGATTAATAGGATTGCAATCGTTCCCATAATGATCGTTGTTGTAGTAGTCCACTCACGGAAAGCGATAACTCCAAAGATAGAAGTTGCAACAAGTTGCATACCAGTAGAAATTGTTACAGTAGTTGAAACACCTAGTTTTTCAACTGTTTTTAATTGGTTTACTTGTCCTAAAGCCCAGAATAAACCTGAAATAAAACCAACAATCAAGATTGTCAATGTTAAAGCTGGTTGAGTAAATACATACATAATTGTTGCGAAGAATAGAGCACCGATTGTCATACCTACCGTTTGGCTATATGCACCACCGCCCATTTTTACGCTTACTAATAAGATGTTTCCCCATGCAATTGCAGGAAGAAGCGCTAATAAAATGTCCATTACAAGACTCCCTTCGGTTTGCTATACCAATATAATTACATATCGTTCTAACGATCGGTAATGCTCCACTAATAGAGTAGAAGATTACCGATCGCTAAAACAGGATGAAGAATTCACGATATAAATGCGTTTTCATTTCTTCATTTTTTCAAACACCTACATATAATAACAGGAAATTACCTATTTTAGAAAGTAAATTCAAATAGAATGTATATTTGAATAAAAGGTAAAATTCAGTTATTTCCCGGTGGTATATTTTATTTCCTAAGAAATAAAGAAGCAGCTTCGAAAAAAGCTGCTTTAAGACTTAGTAATTCTTTTATTAATAAGCTGAATGCATAGTAGAAATACGAGTGACATACCGATAGTAATAACTACAAGTGTCCAGGCGAGTTGCATATTACTTGCATCAATGGCCATGTAAATAGCAGTTGGGATTGTCTGAGTTTTACCAGGAATGTTTCCAGCAAACATGAGTGTAGCACCAAATTCACCGAGCGCACGAACAAAGCTTAAGATCATACCGCTTAATAGTGCAGGAAATGCAAGCGGAAGTGTGACATGTAGAAAAACTTGATATTCACTTGCGCCAAGGTCACGAGCACTTTCTTCAATTTGTACATTCGCGATAGAAAATCCTGTTTTTGCTGATTGATACATCAGCGGAAATGCAACAACTGTAGAAGCAATGATCGCAGCAGTAGATGTGAACATAATGGACTGCTGAAACGATGATTCTATCCACTTGCCAATGGGACTATTATTTCCAAAAATGATAATGAGAAAAAAGCCGATTACAGTTGGTGGAAGTACCATTGGTAATAAGAAAATAGTTTCTAATATTACTTTATATCTGCATGAAGAGCGTGCTAACGCCCGTCCGATAATCGTCCCTAAAATTGTAACGATTATAGTAGCGCATGCAGCTACTCGTAAAGATAGAAAGATTGGTGACAAAATAACATCAAAGCTCATGGCACTTAGGATAGGACTGTAAATCCATATTTCTTAAAGATAGATTGTGCATCTTTGGACTGCAAATACTCATAAAATGAAGTCGCCTCTTTCTTATGCTTAGACTCTTTTATAACACCTAAAGGATAGTGGATTGGCTCATGAGAGGTAGCTGCTGCTGTCTCACCAATCTTTACTTTGTCTGAAATGAGAGCATCTGTTTTGTATACGATACCAGCATCAACATTACCTGTTTCTACATATGTTAACACTTGGCGAACATCTTTTGTAAATACAATTTTATTTTGAATGTCATTCCATAGATTCTCATGTGTGAGAGAAGCCTTTGCGTACTTTCCTGCAGGTACAGATTCAGGTGTACCAAGTGCGATTTTCTTAATTTTTTCATCTTTTAAATCTTGAATTTTTGTAAGAGAACTATCTTTTGGGATGACTAGAACGAGCTCATTTCCAAGAAGATTTTTCCCTTCTTTTTCATTAATGAATCCTTTTTTAACAAGAGTTTGGAATTTATCTTCGGCTGCTGAGAAGAATAAATCAGCAGGTGCACCTTGTTCAATTTGTTGTTGAAGTGCACCAGAAGCACCGAAGTTAAAAGAAAGTTTAATATTAGGTTCTTTTTCTTTATATTTTGTTTCAATTTCTTTTAGCGCATCTTGTAAGCTTGCAGCGGCTGATATAGTAAGTTCAACTGCTTTTCCTTCTTTAGCATTTGATTTCTCTTTCTTTTCCCCGCTTGTACATGCAGCACTAAATATAAGAAGGAAAGAAAGTATAAGTGCCCCGATGGAACGTAATGTAAATTTGTGCATAAAAAAATCCCCTTTCGTTTTGACATATTCAATTATAACTAAATATAACTAATTATAACTAGTTATAAATGAATATAATTTGAACATGTAGTTATTTTTAAAAAATAGGAGAAATATTCTTTTCTTTGTTACAATGAAAGGAGAAAGTGAGGAATCGTCTATGGATCATCATTCCTACACAACGGAAGAAGTAGCAAAGCGATTAAAGGTATCAAAACTAACTGTGTACGACTTAATTAAAAAAGGAGAATTACCTTCTTATAGAGTTGGTAGACAGATGCGCATTGATGCAGCAGATTTAGAACAATATATTAAGCAAATGAAAACAGGGAAGGTACAAGTTACTCCTGTAAAGAATGACAGTAATAGTATCTCGAATACATGTATTATTAGTGGGCAAGAACTAACGTTAGATATGTTGGCAAAGCGTATAGAAAACCGTCTGCCAAGTTCTAATATATTACGGGCGTATCAAGGTAGTTTAACGAGTTTAGTAAAAATGTATCAAGGAGAAGGAAATATCGTTAGCTTGCATTTGTTTGATGGTGAAACGGGTACATATAATGTTCCTTACGTAAAACGTATTTTAGTTGGACAACCATGTACTATGATTAATTTATTAGCAAGGAACGTTGGATTTTATGTGCAAAAGGGAAATCCAAAAAATATAAAAACATGGACTGATTTATCTCATTCATCTATACGATTTGTAAATCGAGAAAAAGGTTCTGGTATTAGAGTATTAGTGGATGAACAATTGCGCATTCAAAGGTTAAATAAAGAAAACATTAGTGGATATGAATGGGAAGAATCGAATCATCTTGGTGTTGCCACGCAAGTTGCGAATGGAAAAGCTGATGTGGGAGTAGGATCAGAAAAGTTTTCGCAAATTGTAAACGTAGACTTTATTCCAATTATGAAAGAGCAGTATGATTTAGTGATTTTGAAGAATAAAGAAAATGAAGAGCTGATCGAAGTTGTGAAAGACATTCTGCAATCGGAAGAATTTCATAATGAATTAAAAGCAATTGGCGGATACGATATGACGAAAACAGGTCAAATTATATATGAAATAAAGTGAAACTTTAATCAGTGGGGGTTTTCTTCATCCCCCACTGATTATTAGTTGAACCAATCGGACTTTTATGGGCAGTTGATCCCCCACCAAACTTCTTTGCTTTCGCTGAATTTTGAGGTGGGGGTCTTACTGCCCGTTAAAGCGGGATAAACTAAAAAGCTGCTTGTCTATAAGACGAGCAGCTTTTTCTATATATAAAGGGGTTTGGGGAAACAAAGTATTAAACAAGACCTTGAGCAAGTGTGTAAATGAAAGCTGTAAGAAGAGTAGCTCCACTTGCAAGTTCGATAAAGTCTGATTTGTTGAAAGTAATATTGTTCATTATAATCTCTCCTTATTTGTTTAATGTAGTTGCAACAGCTTTTGCATCGACAAGTGCGGATAGCACCATGCCCATTGTATTTAAAAACTTGTTTGATTTCATTTTGTTCATCATGCGTATCCGCTCCTTTTCGAATTGTTGTTGCCCTGCTTTATGTCTTAATTATAGGAAATATAATCAGTTGTAACTATCGAATTAGCTTACGGAAGACTTACACTTTTGTAAGAAAAAAAGACATTCTTGTAAGAATGTCTTTTACAGCATATTGATATGATGATGCTCTTCAATTGTTTTTAAAAAGCTACGCATTGAATTCGTCATATAACTATCTTTGCGGCGTATGAAAACCGTTGAAATACTACCATATTTTTCAGGAATTGCATGACAATGCACTTTACCTGCTCTAGAAAGATGATGGACCGCAGACTGTGGGACAAGTGTAATTCCAAGGCCGAGTGCAACACTGTTTAATATTGTCTCTAATATGTTGAATTCCATAATTCTTTTTGGGAGCAAACCTTCGTCTTTCAGCCATCGTTCTAGTTTGGAACGGTATCCACATCCTTGGTTAAAAACGAGTAGAGGCGTTGTTGTAAATTCTTCTATATGAAAAGCTTTATTTTGTGTTACAAGCATTAATTTTTCTGTACTAACATCGTATTGTTCAATAAGGGGATGTTTTATTGGTCCTGATATAAAAGCACCATCTAATTGATGATCGAGTACTTCTCTAATTAATTCTTCTGTTAGACCTGCTTGTAATGACAAATCGACGTTCGGATAGCTTTTATAGTAAGACGATAAAATGGTAGGTAATGTACTTACTGTTTCCACTGTACCGATTTTTAATATGCCAGAGGGTGTTTCACTATCTAAAAATACTTGTTTTAGCTCATCCACATCTTGCAAAATTTTATTAACATAAACGAGCATTTTTCTTCCTTCAGCTGTTAAAGTCATGCCTCGCTTATGGCGATAAAAGAGTTGTGTTTTTAATTCGTTTTCTAGTTGTTTAATACGTGCAGTTACATTTGATTGTACGTAATTTAATTCCTTTGCTGCGCTACTTACACTACCTTGGTCAGCAACGCTCTGGAAGATTTGCAAGTCTCTTAATTCCATAATACTGTCCTCCTTGATGTTAACTATCATTATAAATGATAGTTAACATCATTTTAAATCATTTTACGTGATATATTTTTTCTTTTACAATTCTCTTTGTGCAAATAGAAAGAAGCGGGGGATTGTGGTGAGAAGAGGTCAAATGATAATAGGGGCTTTAGCGTGTTTAATTGCAAGTATGTCATGGGGAGCGATGTTTCCAGTTGCTGATCATGCGTTAGAATACATAGATCCATTTTATTTTTCACTTATTCGCTACGGAGCGGTGGCGATAATGCTGATTGTATTGTTGTTAATGAAAGAAGGGAAACAGGCATTTCGTTTAGAGGGGAGAGGAAAGTTACTCGTCTTTTTCGGAACGATGGCGTTTACTGTATATAATGTACTTATATTTTTAGGTCAAATGTTAATGGGAAAATCAGGTGTGATGGTAGCCTCCATTATGGAAGCACTTATGCCGATGATTTCTATTTGTATCCTATGGGGATATAAACATGTAAAACCGAAAAGGTATATGATAACGAGCATGATTATTGCTTTTGTAGGAGCTGTATTTGTTATTACAAAAGGTGATATGAGTTTCTTTTTAACATTGAAAGATAACATGTTTTCGCTAGCATGTATATTTGTAGGAGTTGTAGGGTGGGTTATTTATACGATGGGTGGTAAAACGTGTAGCGATTGGTCAACATTACGTTATTCTACGTTGACGTGTGTATTCGGTACGACTGTTACAGGAATTATAACAGTAATTATTACGTCGCTTGGATATGTTTCAGTTCCAAGTATGGGAACGATTTCTATCGTGAAATATGATTTATTGTTTATGATGACGTTGCCGGGAATTGTAGCATTACTCGCTTGGAATTACGGTGTAAAAATTTTATCCTCTATTAATGGGATTTTATTTATTAACTTTGTGCCTATTACGACTTTAATTATTATGATGATGCAAGGATATCAAATCACAATATTTGATATTGTAGGGACTTTACTCGTTATTGCAGCACTTATTCGCAATAACGCTTGTCAGAGAAAAGAAGAAAATATAAATAAGAAGATTTTACAAGAAGAGCAATTACGTCAAGTTGTTTAATAGGCAATTGGAGGATTTCACATGTTAGAAAGTTTATTGTTTTTCTTCGCTGTAGGAGTTGCTTGTGAGCTGGCAGCAATTAATCGAAATGGTCGTAAGAAGATAAAACAACAAGCTGAAATGATACAGCTTTTAAAAGAGTTAAAAGAAAAAAACATTTAAAAAGACGACCGGGCATAGACGGTCGTCTTCTTCTATATAAAGGGGAAAGGGGACACAAAGTTATACAAGCGTAGCAGCGTAAATAAAAGCAGTAAGAAGAAGAGAGCCGCTAGCTAATCCTAAAAAATCTAATTTGTTAAAAGTGATGTTATTCATAATGCATTCTCCTTACTTGTTTAGTGTAGAAGCAACAGCTTTTGCATCGATAAGAGTAGAAAATACCATGCCCAGTGTATTGAAGAAATTGTTCGATTTCATTTTGTTCATCATATTGATCCGCTCCTTTTCGAATAGTTGTTGTTTCTTTCTGACTTAATTGTATGAAATATCGCAAGAAGTAACTATCGAATTAGCTTACAAGAAAATTACACTTTTGTAAGAATTGAAATGTAACAATTAATACTCATTTTTATTACCAACTCCTAAAACTTAGTGTTATAATTGTGGTAAGAAAATAATTATACTTCGGATGTTCAGAAAGGAACGAAACAAATGTATAAACCAATTACATTTTTGTTGAAATATATATTTAAAACAGCTGGGAAAGTAGAATTGCAAGGAAGAGAAAAGCTACCAGAAGGTGGTCCATATGTTGTTGCGTGTACACATACAAGTTTTATGGATGTATTAATGTTAGCTACAGGGATGTACCCGACGGAAATTCATTACATGGCGAAAAAAGAATTATTTGAAGGGAAATTCAAAAACTGGTTCTTTAAAAATGTAAATGCATTCCCTGTAGATCGTGCAAATCCAGGACCGAGTACACTTAAAATTCCATCACGCTTATTAAAAGAAGGAAAAGTGGTAGGGATTTTCCCGAGTGGAACGAGATCGACAGAAGACGTTTCGTTAAAAGCTGGTGCTGTTACGATTGCGCTGCGTTCTAACGTTCCATTAATACCGGCAGCTTATGTTGGTCCATCAAGTATAAAAGAATTAATAAAAGGAAAAAGGGCACAATTGATTTTTGGAGATCCAATTCAAATTGATGCGGAAGAACAAATAGACCGAAAAACAGCTATGAAAATGATGACAGATCAATTGAATGAAAAATTTGAAGAGTTAAAAGTAACTTTGCAATCAAATTAAAAGTAAAAAGACGACCGGGCATAGACGGTCGTCTTTTCTATTGCTATTTATAATAAAAGGGAAAGGGGACACAAAGTTTATACAAGCGTAGCGGCATAAATCAAAGTAGTAAGAAGAATCGAGCCACTAGCTAGTCCTAAAAAATCTAATTTGTTAAAAGTGATGTTATTCATAATGAATTCTCCTTATTTGTTTAATGTAGAAGCAACAGATTTTGCATCGAAAAGAGCGGAAAATACCATGCCCATTGTTTTTAAGAAATTGTTTGATTTCATTTTGTTCATCATATGAATCCGTTCCTTCTCGAATAGTTGTTGCCCTGTTTCTGACTTAATTGTATGAAATATTGCGGAGAGTAACTATCGAATTAGCTTACAGGAGAATTACAATTTTGTAAGAAAAACGAATAGAGGTGTAATGATGAGAAGGTTTGACATATGTTCATGGAATTTATTAATTTAAAAGTAGAGGTGAGTGTATGGCTAACATTAAAGATATTGCAAAGATGGCGGGAGTTTCCGTTACGACTGTTTCGAGAGTGCTGAATGATCATCCGTACGTAAGCGAAGAAAAAAGGAAAGTGGTTTTAGAAATAGTTGAGAAATTGAATTACTCACAAAACGCAAATGCTGTTCATTTATCAAAAGGAAAGACGAATATTGTTGGTGTAATTCTCCCTTACATTAATCACCCGAGCTTCGATGCAATGGTAGGGGGAATGATGGAGGGAGCGTTAACTCATAATTACAGGGTGCTACTTTGCCAAACGAATTATAATAAAAAAGAAGAAATGAAAAGTTTGCATATGTTAAAAACGAAACAATTGGATGGTCTTATTATTTGTTCACGTGCAAATGATTGGGAAATGATAGAACCATATGCTTCTTACGGCACAATCATTGCTTGTGAAGATAATGATATTGCAAACATCTCAAGTGTATATACAAATCATTCGGCAGCTTTCCAGCTAGGGATGAATCACCTTATTGAAAAAGGTTATAAAAAAATTGGTTATTGTACGGGAAGAAAGCTAGGACCGAGTAGTCAAAAGCGTTTTGATGTTTATAAACACCAATTGCAATCTATAGATGAAGAAGTGAATGAAGAATGGATTTTTACAGAATGTTTTACATTAGAAGATGGTGTGAGAGTGGCTCATAAGTTAAAAGGGATGCAGAATCTTCCTGAAGCGTTAATAGTAGCAGGAGATGAAGTTGCAATTGGGGTTATGACGGAAGTTGGGCAATTGGGTATTCGAGTTCCTGAGGATTTAGCGATTATTGGTTTGGATAACCAACCTATTTCGCAAGTGTTACAACTTACAACCATTGATCAAAATTTGAAGGAGATAGGTAAAAAGGCATTTGAAATGTTTTATAGGCAAATAAGTGAGGGAAGTTCTAAACAAGAAAAGGTGGAAATTCCATATGAACTTGTGGAACGCTCCACAGTTTAGTTTTAATCCGTTATGTGTATAAGTGCATAACGGATTATTTTTTTGAAATACCTTTGACAGGAAACGCGTTTCATACTTTATAAAGGAGTTAAACCGGTTTGTAACAATCCATGGATTCTTTTCAAGAATAGTATTTGGAGGGATATGCGTGAATGAACTTTTATTAAGTATGAAAAAGTATATAGAAGATGACGAAAAAATTTTAGCCTTTGTAGTAGGGATTTTTGAGAAGGATAATTTCGTGTTATGTTATCAACATGGAATTTTCGTTGCCACTACTAGACGTCTCCTGTTTTACGGGAAATTTCCGTACTATCCTTCAACATTTAAAGAGTACTCATATTTGCATATAGATAGCATAGATTTTCATCCGTACTTTGAGTTTACTTGTAATCAAGAAACGGTTAGAACTAAGCATATTCAGAAAGGGAATGTGGAGGGATTTGTTCGTACAGTTAGAGCGAATGTGAATAATTAATCACCCCTTTGTTTAAACATAATATCTCGATCTTTAAGAGGAAAAATGCGGAATAAAAACCACTTCTAAACCTCTAGGAGATAGTGATACAATGTCAAATGGGGGGAGGGTATGAACTATGGTTAATCAACGTATAAAGGAAATAACACTAATTACAATTGGTTCATTATTATTCGCAATTGGTATTAATTACTTTGCAATTCCAAACCGTTTATCGGAAGGTGGAATTATTGGTTTAACGGTTGTTACGTACTACTTATTTGATTGGTCACCGGGGATTGTGAACTTTGCTATAAATGCAGTTTTACTAGCTATTGGTTATAAGTTTTTTGATAAAAAAACGATGGTTTATACAATTTTAGGAATTGTAGAAACATCCTTGTTTTTATATGTTACAGAACATATTGAGTATCATGTAAATAGTGATACGCTATTAGCAGCTTTATTTGCTGGTTTGTTTGTGGGTATCGGATTAGGTTGTATGTTCAAAGCCGGAGGTACATCAGGAGGATCGGCAATTTTAGCACGGTTAGCAAATCAATATTTAGGGTGGAGCGTTGGTAAAGGCGTACTTATTATTGATATCGTTGTAATTGCTGGTTCTGTATTTATAATAGGACAAGAAAAAGCGATGTACACGCTTGTTGCAGTATTCATTGGGGCGAAAGTGATTGATTTCATTGTAGAAGGAATGGATACAAAAACAGCTGTTACAATTATTTCGAATCAACCAGACTTAATACGTGAGGCTATTACGAAAAACATGACGCGCGGTGTCACAGTATTAGAAGGACGCGGCGGATATACTGGTAAAAATAAAGAAGTTTTATATGTTGTTATAAATAAACAAGAGCTTGTTAAGTTAAAGCAAGTTATTAGCCGAGTAGATGAAGATGCTTTCGTTGTTATTCACGATGTACGTGATGTACTTGGTGGTGGTTTTAAAGCGAGCTAAAAGGTGAACGAGTAAATTCGTTCACCTTTTTTATTCTTACAAAACTGTAAGTGTAATGTAAGGAGATTCAATAGTAGATTTTGTTCCTTCTTTTTAAAATGGATGTATATATATCCTGCAGAGGAGGAATGTTTATTATGAAGAAAAAAATGATCACTACTATAATAGCGATGATAGTGATAGTAGCAATGTTACTGCCTACGAAACTTGGACCAGTTATCGATAAATATAATCCGCTTTATAAGACGAAAGAATACTATACGGTTGTGAATACAATTGGTCAGCATGTTGGTGATGAATGGTATGAATATGAATTTATAGCATTTGACGAACGTGGAAAAGAACAAAAAATAAAGAAGACTGTTAAGCATATGTTAAAGAGAGATGAAGCATTAAAGGTGTACGCAAAAGGGCGCTACGGCGAGTCAATCGAAGAAATTGAAGCTGTAAATATTCCTATTAATGCGAAGAGTAAACTTTTAGCGATGAGATAGTGGATTATACCCCCACCTATTTTTTGTCGAAAATAAAAATACTAGGTAGGGGTATTATTGTGTGTGTAAAAAAGCCTTGGTCCATATGGACCAAGGCTTTTTTTATTATATAAAGGGGAAGGGGGTACATTGTAGTAGCATGAGTGAAAGGTATAAGAAGAGTGGCTACTAACAATGTAATTTAGTTATGTGAGTGTTCTTCTTATTTGGCTTACTTTCTAAATTTATTGTACGAAATATTGATAAGGGAAACTATCGAATTACATTACACGTAGCTTACAAACATGTAAGTCTTCTGTAATGTAATTCGATGGTTAAAAGCTATTGAATTTCATATAGTGTAATTAGAAAGTCTCACTATATTACTTTCTGTTTATAATGTAATGAAGAATGAAAAACCAACTACTTTTTAATAGCCCTCATCTGTATGTAGATGGGGCCCTTTTTATAAACCTTACAACATTGTAAGGTTTACGTAAGTTAATTCGATAGTAAATTTGTCATATTTTTTGCATAATAGATACAAATAGATAAAAATAATTAGGGATATAGTAAGAAGGGAGAAGAATGGGATGTTTAAAGAAGAAGTAGTGAAGTTTCCAATTAAAGATTTCTGTAGCTACTTTACTGTTGTTGTAGTATGTATTGGATTATTTGATATCATAACAAACTTAATTGTTAAATAACATAGATGAAAAAACAAGAAGGGGGATCCTTTCTTGTTTTTTTTATGGAGGAATAAAGATGAAGTGGATTGATAGCCATATACATGTTGATCAATATAAAGAGGAAGAGAAAAGCAGATTACTTAAAGATACGGAAAATAGTAAAGAGATAAATGGGCTTATTGCGGTATCTATGAATTATCAATCATGTAAAGAAACTTTATCTTTAGCAAAGCGATATCCTTTTGTGCATCCAGCAATAGGTTTTCATCCGGAGCAGCCGATTCATAAAGAAGAGTGTGAGCAAATTTATAAATTAATTGAAGATCATGTAGAGGATATAGTAGCGATTGGTGAAGTTGGCTTACCGTATTATTTAAGAAAAGAAGATGAGCATATTGCTATCAATTCATATATATCGGTGTTACAACGGTTTGTTGAACTAGCTAGCAAATATGATTTACCAATTATATTGCACGCAATGTATGAAGATGCTGATATTGTATGTGATTTGCTGGAAGAATATAAAGTTTCGCGTGCGCACTTTCATTGGTTTAAAGGAAGTGAAACGACAATGAAACGGATGATGAGGAACGGTTATTATATTTCTATTACACCAGATGTTTTGCATAAGGAGAAGATTAGAAAAATTGTTTCGTATTATCCTCTTGAATATATGATGGTAGAAACAGATGGACCGTGGGAATTTCAAGACGATGTTATGACGCACCCGGGAATGATTCGAGAGGTATTAAAGGAAATTAGTGTTATAAAAAACGTATCTGTTGATAAGGTTGCAGAAACAATATATGAAAATACCATTCGATTTTACCCCGCTATTTGCCGGGGATCAAGACTCTGATTGATTAAGGGTCCACTTTGTTTGAAAGGATAGGAGAGTTACTCTTATCCTTTTTTATTATGGATATTTTTTCTAATATTTTCTATAATTTATGATATGTTTAATTTGATGAAGGAAGTAGGGGAGAAAATGGGGAAAGCATATAAAAAAATAGCTATTACAATGATGATTGGTGCACTTTCACTTGCAGCGTTTGGGTGTGAAGCAGAAAAAAAGGCTATAAATCCAAACGCAACACAAGAAAATAAAGAAGAACAAATTGATCCAGTAGTTGAAAAACAGATGAAAGAAAATGAGAAACATGGAAATACAGTTGGAAACAGTTCTAATAAAGGGAAGATGGCAGAGAGTAACGGCTGGATTTACTATTCGGTAAATGGTGATAAAAATACAGGGGGCATTTATCGTACGAAAGATCAATTTCAGACTTCAGAACGTGTAGTGGAAGGTGTGAATGCTTCTTACATAAATATAAAAAACAAAGCTTTATATTTTATTCATACGGATGAAGATAAGAATGCGGGATTATCTTCTTTAATGAAGTATGATATATCTAATAAAAAGTTAGATACGTTAAAAGCAGATACAAATTATGTTTATATAAAAGATCAAACTTTATTTTATCCGAAAAGATATTCTGAGCATGGTGGTTTTGATATTGTAGGGATTGTAAAAATGGATTTAAAGACGGGACAGGAAGAAGAAGCGGCATTTAAAAATTCTGGTTGGTCTCGAACGATAGATGATAGTATTCTACATTGGAATAAAAATCGTGGAACACAAGTGACAAAAGATAATAAAACTTGGTCAAAAGAAAATTATGCAACAATATCTAGTGCTACGTATAATAATGAAAAATTGTATGCTGTTGTCGACTTTTCGTTACCTTTTGAAAAAAATGAAGCTGAGCATGGCATATATGAAATAGATGTTCAACAAAATAATGAAAAGTTATTGGTAAAGGATGCCTTGCAGATGAATGTGAAAGGGGACACTTTTTATTATATAAAAAAGGATGGAGTATATAAGAAGAAAATGAATGGAGGAAATGAAAAAGTAATTTATAATAAAGCGGTTGAACCAACTAAATCTTATTTATATTTTGTAGCAGGAGATATGTATCTCTATACGGATAATGGAACTATCATGAATCTGGATACAAAGAAATCAAATGAAGTAAAAGATAAGAAGCTAGCAGATGACGTTATGTTACAGAAAGTATGGAATGCACAGAAGGAACTGACTAATGTTCAAATGGCTGCACTAACAGGAAACCCAAAACGAGTAGGGGATTTTTCATACGGGGAATTAGTAAACCCTATTTATAATACGAAGGATAATTTAGAGACTACGCTATCTACGTACTTCTCAAAATCATTTATAGCAGAGTATATGAAGAGTAAGTATATTAAAGAGTTAAATGGAAAAATGCACTATGCTATTGGAGATCCAGGTTCAAAAGCAGCAACTAAATTTACAAAAATTATTTCTGCCGAGTTAAAGGATGGGAAAATAAAAGCGCAGGTAGAAACGTATAATGACTATGATAATGTAACGGAAAAAGTAGAAGTTGAATTTATTTATGAAAATAATCAATGGGTTATTAATAACATGCCACGTTTTGGTTTAAGTTAAAAAAACCACCAAGCATTTTGCTTGGTGATTTTGTATTAGGATTCTAATTTTTTCGCACGTTTTAATAATAAGAGAAAGACAATGACGAAGAAACCAAGTATAAGGAAGAATCCATATTGTTTTATATAATCCATTACGTCACTTGCGCTTGTTGGTTTTTCAACGTGAATGCCGTCTTTATTAGTAGTGATATGAATATCTTTCGTTTTTACTTCATTTGTTTCTTTTTGTAAATCAATCCATTCTATATTTGGAACGTTTTCCAAATCCTTTAATACTTCTTTTAGTGGTTTCACACCTAAGTAAGGATGATAGAATGCACCGATAATGCCGTCAGATAGTTTTGCAACAGATACAGCACGTTCTTTCATTTTAGCAATAGCATGTGGCTTATCTTCTTCAATAAAGCCGACTGTTTCAGGTATTAATTTCATCCCGTGTAAAAATGATGGGGTACTTGTATAAAATGGTGAATGCATGGATTTCCAAGTTGTATCACTTAACTGTAGTTGTCCTACATAAGTTGAAAAGTACCTTGATAATATTTCATATCCTTTTTGAGACATCGTGTAATGAGGTGCTTCAAATGCGACAGGATATAGTTTGGCATCTACAAGTTCTTGAATGCCTTTTTCGATATGATCAGTCGTATATTTTTCTTCAAACTCTTCCCCTTTTTTTACATATGCATTATATGCCTCTATATTAGGAAAGTCATCTTTTATTTTTGGCTTTTCATGATTCGGTTGACGAATTGGTTGGTTTGTTTTTACGTCCCAAAATTCAAACCCTTCCCCAGTTTCACTGTCGTAAAATTGGTGAGTATAACCATGCATAATAATTGCTGCCCCATCATTTTGCATAGAGCGTAAAAGGTTGACTAGTTCAGGTTTATCTTTTAAATGTATTGTCTTTCCTGTATCAGGATCTTTATATACCGGGATGACCGTAATCATATAAGGAATCTTTTTCTCTTTTAGTAATTCAGCGATTTCTTTTAATTGATTTATATCTGCTGCCGGATGAACGTCCTCAAGACGTAAATAAGCTTCTACTTTATTTGTCGTTGGCTTTTGTCCGAAGTAAGAAAATAACGTTTCACCGACATAATGAGACATCCAGTCAAAGAGATTTGGCGTTGCAACGTAATAAGATGTTTCATGCTGAACGATTAGTGGATTCTTACTATTTGGGCTTAAAGCGTTAGCAAGAACAGTTCCGTTTGTATCAAAAGACTGAATCAATCGTTCTTCTTCTAAAGTGTTTTTTAGCTTATGGCTTGGATATTCGATTTTATTAACTCGTATATCATTATCCTTTAGAGTAATGAAAGAAAAGCGATTAGATAACTGCTCGACATTTTGTCCTAAAACTAATACTGGACCTGAGAAATCTTCTAGAATTTGTTTTGCTTCAGTAGGAACATCTTCTTTTTGTTCCCCGATATAGACAATATGTGTATAAGAAGATGAATTAGTAATTTCATTAGCCTTGTTTAAACTTTTCGTAGTTATATCGTTTGTAAAATGTCCCAATTGAGTATTAAGGATTTGAATATTATTTGTAATTTTATCATCTTTTGTACTATATAAAACAAGTACTTTTTGTTTTGATGATGTTTGCGCAGAGGTGTGGATAGGGATAAGAAGTAAAATACTGAACAAGAGTATTATGCACTTTTTCATTTGGTCTGCTCCTATTCTATATGTATAGTTCAATTTACAATTATATACAATAAATACGTTGTAGTCTATGAAAGTTACATTTTTGCACGTATTTACCAGCTGTTTTTTCACAAAATCGGTCTAAAGCATGATGATAATATGTATAGTTATTTGCTATGATAAAAGAGTAAGAGAATGATAGAATGTGGGTAATTGTAAAGGGAAGAAGGCTGAAAGGGGACAAATTTCAGCGGAGAAAGAGGTAGAGGTAGTGAAGAAATTCTTTGTAGGATTTTTAGTTGTCCTTGGGGTGTACTTATATTTCCAAGGAAAGTCTGAAGGAATGGGCAAGTTAGTGAATGAGACAAGCTATGTTGACTCAGAAGAGGCAAAACAGATGAAACAAATTATTATAGAGGAAGCAAAGAAAGTCAATCTTCCAGAATGGATACCTCTTACAATTGCCGAGCATGAAAGCCGGTTAAATCCAAGAAGTGTCGGAGATAACGGAACTTCATTCGGATTGTTTCAATTGCACCGTGGTGGTGGACTGGCACCAGATCATTTAACTGATGAAGAGTTGAAAGATCCACGTATAAATGCGCAAATTGCAATGCCGCATTTAATGAAAGGATATAAGCGCGGGGTGCAAAAAGGTTTGACTGATTTTGCATTACTGAAATATATAGCAAATACATCTGGATGGCCTGGGAATTTAGGACCAGAGTGGACGGATAATAATATGAAGTATAACATCGGATTAGAAGATGTGTACTATAGAAATAAAGGTGTAATAAAAGAGTAGGTGTTTGATACCTACTCTTTTATTGTGTGGATAATTATTTCGTCTTGTTTTGTAAAATACTTTGCTAGTTGTATTTTCACCTCTTCTAGTTTTGTAGAAACCTGTGGTATTTTATATCCTACATACAATGGTGAAACGACAAACCTAGGAACAACTTTACAAATGATTTTTCCGTTTAAGTAATAGAAGAATAAGTTATAACTACTACATCCTTTATGGAAATCTGTCAGTATGTAACGTACAGTTTGCTGAATATAATTTGCTAGTTCATCTATGCATCCAATATCTTCAATGATGATATTAAATTCAGTAAAACCGATAATAGGACGATCAGAAATATTGAGTTCAATGTGCTCGTTTTTTTGGACAATTACGCCTTGGAAGTTGTCCTGTTCTACGTTATTGAGGTAGTCTACATATTTCATTCCAATAATCTGCATGTGTGCATGATGTAAACTCCCGCCTGAGAATGGACCATGATTTTTGTATAAAATCACAGATGTGAATTCTTTATTTTTCTGTAAGTGTAACCAATGTTTAATGGAGAAACGAATTAGCGATCTCATATGTTCTTCTGTATATGTCGCAATATGATCTTCACAATTATCTGTTTCGATTAGCACCGTTTGTAATGTATCTTTTAATGTAGGAAATTTGTTTTTTAGCCAAATAATTGAGCCTTCCGTTGCTAAAATATCCGTTAAATTTTCTCTGTCACAAAAAGGACATGCAGCGCTTCTATTCCGGATGCTTTCTGGTTTTTGTTTGCCGATATCGTTTAAAAAGTATAGTTGTTGTGTATCCATTTGTATATATGCCCCTTTAAAATATGTGTAAAAAATCCCGCTTAATACATTCGGGACAAGGAGAAGGAAATCCTTTAAAAGGAATGGGAAAAATAAAAGACAAGATATCCTCATTAAGATAGGGTACCTTGTCTTTTATTTTTTCTTTAATAATGTGTATGGATAATATAGATCGTTTTTATTGTGCTTCTTTTTTCTATTTTTTATTTTGTAAAAGGCAATTGCTGTACTTGCGATTACAATAATGGCTTTCTTCATATTCATTTACCCCTTTTTATTGTTGGTTTAATTCTTGGCTCACTGCTTTCGCATCAACTAAAGCGTGTAAAATCATTTTTACCATGTTCATCATATTCTTTCACTCCTTTTTATAGTTCGTTTAGTTCTTTTACAACTGCTTGTCCGTTCACTAATACCTCAAAGATTGCTTTTACGATTTCTTTCATCATGATTGTTTCCTCCTTTTGTTGTCTCTCTTGTTTACATCTTTATTGTATAGGGAGGCATCTTTTCGTACTATCGCTTTCCATTACGTGAACATAACAGTTGTGTAAGATTGGATGTCATTTATTGAAATGTTTAGTCTATCTTCATTATTTTCAGAAAAATGACTATTCAAACATGAAATGGGAAAGTATAATAAAGAAGTAAGTATTAAATTCCGTACGAAAGAGGTGAATGAGATGAAACGTTCTTTAGCTGCACGTGCCAAATTTTTAGATTTTATCTATTTTTGTCGTGCGATTTTTCATGATGTAGTTGTTAACGGGATACGTCTGTCCTTTTTTAACAATTGCATAGTAGCTATAGAACGATAGAAATCTCTTCACCCATTTTTTAATAAACGTGTGAAAAGGGAGCTATTTAGCTTCCTTTTTCTATGCCGAAAACCATGGGGAATGTTTCTTTTCCATGGTTTTTTATATTGAAAGGAGTACGGAAAATGACAATTTGTAGTGTAAATAATGTAACGAAATCTTTTGGTGGAAACATCATATTTGAAAATATATCGCTTGAAATAAAGAATGGTGAACGTGTTGGATTAGTTGGTCGTAACGGTAGTGGGAAGACAACAATCTTTCAGCTTCTAACTGGAATGGAAAGTTTGGATGCAGGGGCCATTCATATGAAGAAAGGTACACGTATTGGTCATGTGGCACAAATTCCGAAATTTGATGAGAGTATGACTGTATATGAAGTATTGAGTTCCGCTTTTAAATCAGAAAAGGCATTAGAAAGAGAAATGCGTGCTTTAGAAAAACATATGGCGGAAGAACAGGAATCTTCTGTTTTACAAAAATTAATGGAGAGATACGGAATCATCCAAGAAAAGTTTGCGTTTCTTGGTGGTTATGAAATCGAAGCGAACATTATGAAGGTAGCAAATGGTTTACAGGTGACAGAATTATTCCCTCGATCATTTCTGGAGTTAAGTGGTGGGGAGCAAACAAAAGTAAGCCTTGCATACATGCTGTTGCAGAAACCAGATTTACTTTTATTAGATGAACCAACCAATCATTTGGATTTATTTGCAGTCGAATGGTTAGAGCAATTTTTAAAGGAATACAATGGCACGGTTATGGTTATTTCACATGATCGTTATTTCCTTGATGAAGTTGTAACGAAGATTTTTGATTTAGAAGATGGAGAGATTCAGGTGTATCATACAAACTATTCTCGGTTTGTTGAAGAGAAGGAAGAAAGGTTGCTTCAGGAGTTTCAGGCTTATCAAGAACAGCAAAAGAAAATAAAGAAAATGAAAGAAGCAATTAAGCGACTACGTGAATGGGCAAATCAGGCGAATCCCCCGAATGAAGGATTGCATAAGAGAGCAAGAAGTATGGAACGTGCACTGGAACGTATGGAGAAATTAAAGAAACCTATTTTAGAACGAAAACAAATGGGGCTTCAGTTTGAAGGGCAAGAGAGAAGTGGGAAAGATGTTGTTGTAATGAAAGAAGTAAGTAAAGGATTTGCTGAACATCTTTTATTTAACGAAGCAAATTTACATGTTCGTTTTCAAGAGCGTGCGGCTATCGTTGGTCGTAATGGTACAGGAAAGACAACGCTACTGAAGTTATTATTAGAAGAAATAGAACCAGACGCTGGGGAAATTCGAATTGGCAGTAGTGTGAAAATCGGTTATTTATCCCAGCATGCGTACGGAAATATGAAGAGTAATGTATTGGAGGCTTTCAGGGAATGTGTAGCTGTAACAGAGGGAGAAGCGAGACATATATTAGCTAAGTTTTTATTTTATGGTCCAGCGGTGTTTAAGAAGGTAACGCAACTGAGCGGTGGAGAAAAAATGAGGTTAAGACTTGCACAACTCATGTATCAAGATATCAATTTTTTAATTTTAGATGAGCCGACAAATCATCTCGACATAGAATCAAGGGAAGTTTTAGAGGAAGCTCTTGAACAATATAATGGGACGATTTTAGCTGTTTCACATGATCGTTATTTTTTAAATAAGTTATTTGAAAAGACGTATTGGATTGATGAGCGTAAATTATTTGAGTTTGCAGGGAACTATGCATGGGCGCGTCAAAAGTGGGAGGAAAACCTCGAGACGCAAGTGATAAAGCAGCGATGCCAAGGAAGAAAAAGTATTGAAACAGCCCCTGTAAAAAAGAAAGAAGTTAGGAATATTGAGGAGATTGAAACCGAGTTAATGCATGTTGAAGAAGATATATATACGCTTGAGTGTAGGATGGAACAAGTAGTTGATGTTGAAATGCTTGAACAATTGTATGAAGAAAAATCGAAAAAAGAGTTGTTACAAGCGGAGTTATATAATGAGTTAGAGAATATCATGGAGTAAAGAAATTAGAATGAAAGAGCAAGTTGTTTTCTCATATTTTGAGGAGGGCTTGCTCTTTTTATGTAAGAAAAGAGAAGTAATTGGTATAATTTTCTTGTTATTACAATAAAGAGACGCACTTTAGATTATTAAAACGTGAGGAGAATTTTATGTTAGGATACGCGCGAATTGTTACAATCGTCATGATCTGTTTTGTTTATGCAAACCATGTTTCACGTGAAACAGCAAATTTGCAATTTTTTGTAGGTACAGCACTTTTTATTTATATTGTGAATCATATTTTGCTAGTAAAAGTGAATGGGGGTAAAAAACTTGTTTTTTATACACTATTAGCAAATGGGATAGTCACAGCTTTATTAGGATTTTTATTTCCCGAGACATGTTTATATTTAATTATATTTGGAATTGATGCAGTAGGACTATTTATTCATGAATTTCGTAGAAGTATGACGTACTTTTTTATTACTTTTTTCTTTCTTTGTTGGTTTATAAATATACTACATGCGTATCAACATACAGGTAGTTTAGAATTAGAGAGTAATGCCATTAATTTTATGTTCATCGTTTTTAGTGCTTTAGCTGGAAGTTTAATAAAAAAACTTACAGCTGCTCGGAAAATAGTAGATGAGCAATATGAGGAATTAGCATTATCTCATACAGCTCTAAAAGAAGCGCATGAACAATTACGTCTATATGCCAAAGAGGTAGAAGGATTGACAGCCGTTCGAGAGCGAAATGATATTGCCCGAGAAATTCATGATACTGTCGGTCATAATATGACAGCCTTACTTGTCCAATTACAACTGGCAGAGGCTTTGTGGAAACAAAAGTCAGACGCTACGGAAGAGGTTTTACATACATGTCATGGGCTAGCCAGGAAATCACTTCAAGAGGTGAGAGCGTCTGTACATGCCTTAAAAGAAGAAGGTAAACTAGGGCACATAATAGAGAATATGCGTGAAATATTACATGCATATTCTAAAGCGACGAAAGTACAAGTATCTTTTCAATTACAAGGCGATCCGGTTGTGATTCCGTTGTCACTACAACCTACACTGCTCCGGGTTATGCAAGAGTCTTTAACAAATGCAAAGCGGCATGGTAAAGCGAGTTTATGTGAAGTGAGTTTAGCTTGTTCGGCGAAACAAGTTAAACTATGTATTTTAGATAATGGCGTGGGAGTTAACGAGGTAAGCCCGGGTTTTGGTTTACTTAATATGAGAGAACGAGTAGAGGAACATGGTGGAACTATTCAATTTGAGAGTGAGATAGAAAAAGGCTTTCGGTTACAGATTGAATTTCCACTTCAGGAGAAAACGTGGTTAATAGGGGGAACTGTATGATTCGGATTATGATTGTTGATGATCAATCACTCATTCGTGATGGTTTAGCGATGTTATTAAATTTACGTCAGGAACTTGAAGTAGTGGGAACTGCTACAGATGGAGACGAAGTGATACAAAAGGTGAAAGAGCTACATCCTGAAATTATTTTGATGGATATTCGGATGCCTCGTATGAATGGTGTTGAAGGAACACGTTTAGTTAGAGAACAGTTCCCTCATATAAAGGTACTTATGTTGACGACTTTTAGTGATAGTGAGCTTATCTTTGAAGCATTGGAGCAAGGAGCAAGTGGTTATTTATTGAAGGACATGGAGACAGATGCAATCGCTCAAGCAATTTTAACGGTGCATAGTGGAGGGGCTGTGCTTCCTCAGGATATAACAGCGCAAATCATAAAGGAATTAAAAAAGACAAAAGTAGCAGTAGAGTGCACCACACCAGAACAATTAGCGCAATTAACTGAGCGAGAAGTAGATGTTTTAAGGGAAATTGGACTAGGGTTAAATAATAAAGAGATTGCGGAAAAGTTATTTATTACAGAGGGAACTGTTAAGAATCATGTTTCTAATTTAATTAGTAAGTTAGAACTGAGAGATCGAACGCAAGCAGCCATATACGCAGTAAGGTATGGTATCACGATGTACACATGACTTTTGGCATATATAAGTGTGAAAAAGCAGCAGAATTTGCTGCTTTTTTATTTTGTATTTCTATCTCAAGGATGATGGAGAGAAGAAGGGATTTTTCTACAATGAAAGTGTAGATGAATGCAAAGGGGCTGAATCAGTATGTTAGTCATAGATCATATTACGAAATCATTTGGTAAGAAGGAAGTCGTAAAGAATGTTTCTTTTGAAGTGAAGAAAGGTGAAACATTTGGATTGCTTGGTCCAAATGGAGCGGGAAAATCAACGACGATATCAATGATTTGTGGGTTAATCCCATATGATAGTGGTGATATAAAAGTTGGTGGAAAATCTGTAAAAGAGTATCCATTAGAAGCAAAAAAGAAAATCGGTATTGTCCCGCAAGACATTGCGCTGTATCCGACACTTTCAGCAAGGGAAAATTTAGTTTTTTGGGGAAAGATGTACGGTTTAAATGGGAAAGTTGCGAAAGAGCGGGCGGAGGAAGTATTAGCTTACGTCGGTTTACAGGATCGTGGAAAAGATAAAATTGAAACATTTTCAGGTGGAATGAAAAGGCGTATTAATATTGGTGCAGCACTTATGCACGAACCAGAGTTGTTAATTATGGATGAACCGACAGTCGGGATTGATCCACAATCGAGAAATCATATTTTAGAGACTGTTAAAAAATTAAATGAAAAAGGTATGACAGTTATTTATACGAGTCATTACATGGAAGAAGTAGAGTATTTATGTGAAAGAATTGCAATTGTTGATCATGGAAAGGTAATTGCATTAGGAACGAAAAGGGAGCTATGTAATCGTCTGGCAGATGGGTTTATAGTGAGATTGCAATTAAATCGTTATAGTACGGAATTGCTACAAAAGTTGAAAGCACTATCTTTTGTTGAACGAATTATTTTTGATGAAGATAATAGTACGATTGATATTGGGCTAAATGGTGGCGAGTCCATTGGTACAGTTGTGTCAGTAGTTGTGGAGAACAACGCTCAAATTTTAAAGCTTGAAGTGCAAGAACCGAATTTAGAGGCACTCTTTTTACAATTAACAGGACGTTCACTTCGTGATTAAGGAGGTTAGTGCGGGATGAAAAGTTTTATTATTGCATGGAAAGATTTAAAAATACGTTTAATTGATCGGCGCGGATTTATGATGATGTTAATTATGCCACTTTTATTAACAGCGATTTTAGGTTCAGCGTTAAGTAATATATTTAATAATGGTGGACTACCAAAAACAGTGATTGGCTATTATCAAGTAGGAAATGATGAGTTTGCAGATGTCTTTCAAAAAGACGTATTGCAATCTAAAGAATTAAAAGATGATGTGAAAGTAAAGATAGTTAATTCTCAGGAAGAGCTTGAAGATATGTTAAAGGAAAAGAAAATCGATGTGGGAATCGTCATCCCAAATAAATGGAGCGAACAAGTACAAGATGGAAAATTAAAAGAACCAAAGGTGCTTATAGACCCATCAAAAGATATACAAGCAAAAATCGCTGAATCAATGATTCGCTCTTTTTCAGAGCGTGTTCAAACAGTTGCGGTATCTACTAAAAGTGTTGTAACAGAATTAGCAAAATCTCAGCAGGGTGATGTAGCGCAAGTTGCAAAAGAGGTTAGTGGAAGTTTACAGGCGATAGCAACTACAAGTACGGATAACATAGGAAGAGGAACAATAGGTAAAAAAACAGTTGCGGCTATGCAATATTATGCAGCAGCGATGTTAGTCATGTTTTTACTATATAACATAACAGTAGGTGCAAAGTCAGTTGTAACAGAGCGACGAACCGAAACGTTGGCGCGTTTGTTCAGTACACCGACGAGCTCATTTTCAATTTTATTCGGGAAGTTTTTAGGTACATTACTATTTGCTTGTATACAATTGGGAATATTTATAGTTACTACACACTTTATGTTTCATGTGGAATGGGGCGGAGACTTATCTCAAATAGTAGCGGTGGGAATTTCTTATGCAATTTGTGTTTCTGGTTTATCTATGTTAATTGCCGCTTTTATTCGTGAGGAAAAAACGGCAGATGTAATGGGGGGAATTGGTATTCAAATACTCGCTATATTAGGAGGATCAATGTTACCGATTTACGTATTCCCTGATACACTTCAAACGATTGCGAATGTTGCTCCGAATAAATGGGCACTTACAAGCTTTTTAAATATTATGTCGGGAACATCTTGGGATGTGCTAATCCCTGTTATTTTTAGTTTATGTGGTGCAGGAATTGTCTCCGTTATGATAGGAACATTACGTTTACGTACGAGATAGGAGGGAGAAATGATGAAGAAGGTTTGGGCACTTTGTTGGCTAGAGTTAAAACAAATTTTAATAAAACCACAAAGTTATATACTCATGTTTGGAATGCCTATTATTTTCACGCTCATTTTCGGCGGACTTTTAGGTGGAAGTGGGAATACGAAAGTAAATGTTAGCTTAGTAGATGAAGATGGTTCTGTATTATCTAGTAAGTATTACGAGGACATAAAGAAAAGTGACTTAATTTCTATAGAGAAGGTAACGTATAAGGAAGGCAAACAGAAGATTGAAAACAAAAAATCATCCGGCATAGTTATTATTCCGAAAGACTTTCAAAAGAGTATGATAGATGGAAGGATAGAAAGTATTCAGTTTCAAGCCAGTGCTGATTTTACTGGTGGAACTTCTGTAGAGCAAGTGTTGGCAAGTGCGTTAAAAAAGATGGAGATAGAAGTTAGTGCAGCAAGAGATTTTGAGAAGAAAAGTAATACTTCGTGGGAACCTATGTATAAAGAAATCTATACAAAAGTAGAACCTGTTTCGATTCGAAAAGAATCAATTTTACATGATGATCAACAGTTAAATAGCGTTACAGGACGAGCGGCAGGTTTTTCAATTCTATTCGTTATGATTGTCATGTTAAGTGCGACGGGAACAATCTTGAAAGCTAGACAACTTGGTGTTTGGTCTCGTTTATTAGAAGCACCAGTTTCAAAAGTTCAACTGCTGGCAGGATATATTCTTTCGTTCTTTTTAATAGGGTGGATTCAATTTGGGGTTCTAATGATATTAACGCATTCATTATTTGATGTGCAGTGGGGAAATTTATTAGGGGTTATTACACTCGTTTCCGTATTATTATTAGCTGTCATTGGTTTAGCCTTATTATTAGCAAGTATCGTGAAAACAACAGAACAACAGTCTGCATTAGGTAATATCGTTGTGATTTCAACATGCATGATTGGTGGCCTGTATTGGCCAATTGAAATTGAACCAACATGGATGCAGACGGCAGCAAATTTTGTCCCGCAAACTTGGGCGATGCGTGGCTTTACGGAGTTGATTGTAAGGGGAGGTACATTGGCAGATATAGGAGGATATATTGGTATACTCATTTTATTTGCAGGAGTCTTTTTCATAATTAGTTTAACAAGAATACGTTACGACTGAAAAAAAACAGAGTTACAGCTTTACACGCTGAACTCTGTTTTCTTTTTGTGTGGCATCTTCCTTTGTTGAAATGATAATAGCGATCCCGAGCATAATAAAAAAAGCTAAAAAGAGGACGAACTTTGGGAAGAATGGGAATAGTAATAGCGCCCCGACTATCATAATTGTTAATAATACGTAGTGCAGGACGTATTGGAATAGGTTGTCCATGTTTTCGCCCCCTTTTTGGTAATTGGTTATTAGTATTCTATGTTTCATACTGAACGAATAGAAGTGAATTTTTAAGTTTTTTATATGAATTAAAAGAGAATGATTGACATGTTTAATAGCAAAGTTGTGTCTGCACATAATGCGCGCATTCAAGGATTACAAGAAGATAACTATAACGGTATCTTGCTAAGTTTGCCTAAATTGAAGATAGAACAATAATTTTTAAAAAATTCTCAAAATATTTATTTAGAAAGAATTGACAAAACATAACGAACGATATAAGCTAATAACCATAAAGTCTACCGGAAAGGTCGGAATAGGATTGTTACCCCTCAAAAACATCTATTTTTTTACGATTAAAACCGACTTTTCCGATTGGCTATAAATGTGCTGTGGGAGGCATACATAAGCTAATAAGTTCAAAGGGTATAACTATTAAAAAGTTAGGGTGGGGACAATGAAAAAAAAGACAAAAAAATGGGCTGGTGTATTTTCGGTATTACTGAGTAGTTCGCTTGTGTTATCTGCTTGTGGGGGACAGGAAGATACGGCTTCTACAGAACCGGTTAAACAGCAGGATTTAAAAAATATAAAAGTTGAAAAAATTGCGGCTACAGATAAGACAAAAGTACCTGATAAGGCGAAAAATAGAAAAGATACGTTTATTTCTGGTATCTCAAAGCCGGGGGGAGTTTTCCTACCTTACTTTCAAGAGAACGGTTGGGATGGCAATGTGACATCGGTTATTTTCGCCTCTCTTGTTACAACAGATAAACAAGGGAAACCTATACCAGATCTTGCCGAGAAATGGGATGTCTCTTCAGACCAATTAACATATACATTTCATTTACGCAAAGACTTGAAATTTAGTGATGGATCGCCATTAACTGCTGACGATGTAGCATTTACATTATCACTTCTACATGATAAAGCTTATGAAGGTGGCGATGATATTTCACAATATGCAATTAAAGGTGGTAAGGAATATAAAGAAGGAAAAGCGACGTCTATTGAAGGAATTCAAGTTGTTGATCCACAAACAATTAAAGTTACGACTGAAAAAGTTAACTCACAAGCGCTAATTGCTTTAGGTGGTCCAGTATTATCAAAAGCTTATTATGGAAAAGAATATAAGCAAAATACTAGTTTAGATTATTTAAAAGAGTTATATGGGAAACCGATAGCTGCGGGACCATATAAGTTTGAAAAATATATCCCAGGACAGGAAGTTCGTTTTACAGCAAATGAAAATTATTATGCAGGTAAACCAAAAATTCAAAACTTTATTTATAAGATTACTTCACCGGATACAAAATTCCAATTATTCCAAACTGGTGAGATAGATTATACAGGAGTAGGTTACGGGGATGAAATTTTAGAACAAGTGAAGAGTTTGCAGTTTGCAAATGTTGAAATAGAGACGGCTTCTTCATTTAGTTATATAAGAATGAATAGTAAAAAACCGTATTTAAAAGATAAGAAAGTTCGTCAAGCTCTTATTTATGGTTTGGATCGTAAAAAATATGTAGATACAGCTTTTAAAGGATACGGTACAGTAGCTAATGTTCCAATTCATCCAACATCTTGGGCTTATACAGAAGAGGGGATTAATAAGTACGAATATAACTTAGATAAGGCGAAGAAATTATTAGATGAAGCTGGATGGAAAGCTGGTTCAGACGGAATTCGTGAAAAAGATGGTCAAAAGCTTAAATTAACGTATTATGGTGCAAGCTCGGCAAAAGACGGTGATTTATTTATTCCGATTGCAAAAGAGAACTATAAAGAATTAGGTGTTGAATTCAACCCTGAATTTATGGACTTTAATACGATGCTGTCAAAAGTGAAAAAAGGCGATTATGATTTAGCTTCAGTTGCAACACCAATTACAACAGATCCAAGTGAAACTGTAAGTGGTTACTCCTCAGAAGGTGATGATAATACCTTAGGTTATAAAAATGAAAAAGTAGATGCATTAATTAAAAAAGGAATTGAAACTGTAGATATTGAGAAACGTAAACCAATTTACAAAGAACTGTACAAAGAACTAAGCGATGATCCGCCAGTAATTTTATTGAATTATCGCAGAGTCATCACAGCTTACAATGGAAACATTAAAGGGATTGATCCTGAGAAGTATGACAGTATTAGTTCGAACTCACCAGTATTATCTATTGAGAAATAACGAGAAGAATGTATAAGTAGAAGACATTTTTTCATTCGGCTAGTAATATGCTGATTCGAAAAAATGTTCTTCTATTTTAAGCATAAGATTGGAGAGAAAAAGGGTGAAAACGTATATCGTTCGTAGGTTGTTACAAATGATTCCTACACTTTTGGGAACGTCAGTTGTTATTTTCTTCCTGTTTGCACTTCTTCCAGGGGATTATATTGATTCGAATCCTAAGATTACACCGCAAAGGGCGGAAGAGCTTCGGGAATTGTACGGATTAAATAAGCCAATTGTTGAACGCTATTTTCACTGGCTAGGTAATGCGTTACAAGGAGACTTTGGTTTTTCGCTTCAATATCAAGAACCTGTAACATCACTATTAAATAAATTTATTTGGAACTCTTTTATTGTAGCAATTGTTGCATTGTTTTTTATTTGGCTAATCGCACTTATTATCGGTGTATTTTCAGCGACGAAGCAACATTCTTTATTCGATAAGCTTGTAACAATTGGTATCTTTGCAGCAATGTCATTTCCTTCATTTTTTATAGGTCTGTTTCTAATTAAGGTGTTCGCAGTAGATCTTAATTTATTGCCAATAGGTGGAATGATTGATGTTGGTAGTAATTCAACTGGATTCGCTTATGTGATAGAAGTTGCAAAGCATATGGTTTTACCGGTATTTATTTTGACTCTTCTTGGTGTGGGCTCATTAACTCGCTACTTTAGAACGAGTATGTTAGAGGTTGTAAGACAAGATTACATACGAACGGCACGAGCAAAAGGGTTAAAAGAGAAGACTGTTATTTATAAACATGCATTAAAAAACGCCATTTTACCGGCTATTACATTGCTTGCGTTTGAGTTACCTGGATTGTTTTCTGGAGCGATTATTATTGAACAAATTTTTAACTGGCCAGGGATTGGCGGTATTCAATTGGAAGCACTAAATTTCCGTGATTATACAGTATTGATGGCATTTACGATGTTTCTTTCTTGTTTAACAATCGTTTCAAACTTTTTCGCAGATATCGTATATGCAGTTGTTGATCCGCGAATTCGGTTGAAGTAAGGGGGGAATGAGATGGAAACTGTTACAGTAATTAAAGAGAAGAAAGAAAAAAAGAGAAGAAAAAATGAATCATCGCCATGGCGACAAGCTCTTAAACGGATAAAGAAAAATAAGATGGCGCTCGTAGGATTGTATGCATTAATTTTTATGTTTATATTTTGTTTTATCGGTCCGTTCTTTTCACCATATGCATCAGGGAAAATACAAGTTGCGTTAATTAATAAACCACCTAGTTTTTCTCATTGGCTTGGTACAGATCAATTAGGGAGAGATATTTTAACGAGACTTATGCAAGCGGGACGAATTTCATTAACGATTGGCCTAGCTTCAATGGTTTTATCAGTGATACTAGGGGCTGTATTAGGGGCTATTGCAGGTTTTTATCGTGGCATCGTTGATAATATTATTATGCGTCTTGCCGATATTTTAATGTCGATGCCAGGATTACCGCTACTTATTATAATGGGTGCGATTTTATCAGAGTGGAAAGTACCGTCTGATTATCGTTTGTATGTCATTATGATTATTTTAAGTTTAGTAGGTTGGCCAGGGCTTGCACGCCTTGTAAGAGGTCAAATTTTATCACTCAGGGAGCAAGCATTTATGCAAGCTGCGGATGTGTTAGGAATAAAAGATTACCGGAAAATTATATATCACTTAATACCTAATGTTTTACCGATATTAATTGTTGTATCCACATTAGGTGTTGCAGGTTCTATTTTAGGAGAGTCCGCACTAAGCTACCTAGGCCTCGGCGTTGTCCCACCTACACCATCATGGGGGAATATGATTAGCGCAGCTAACTCATTAATTGATTTCCAAAAGCGTCCGTGGTTATGGATTCCGCCTGGTTTCGCAATTTTTATAACAGTTGTATCAATTAATTTACTTGGTGATGCACTTCGTGATGCGTTAGATCCAAAGATGAGACGGTAGGTGAGAAGGTATGAGTAAAGCGGTAGTAGAGCTGAAAGACTTACAAACACACTTTCAGACAGAAGAAGGGATAGTAAAGGCTGTGAATCATGTTAGCTTTTCTGTTCGGGAAGGTGAAACTGTTTGTGTTGTAGGTGAATCTGGTTGCGGGAAAAGTGTAACGGCTTTATCTATTATGGGACTTATTGCTGAATCAGGCAGTGTAGTAGGTGGAGATATTTTATATGAAGGAAAAAGTCTTTTAGGAATGAAAGAGAAAGAACTTCGTAGTTTACGAGGAAATGATATAGCGATGATTTTCCAAGAACCGATGACATCGCTAAATCCGGTCTTCACTGTAGGAGAGCAAATTGTAGAAACGTTAAGAGAGCACGAATTACTTAGTAAGAATGAAGCATATAAGAAGGCAATTGAGTTAATTCGTAAAGTCGGCATAGCCCGCGCTGATGAAATCGTCCATTCTTATCCGCACGAACTGAGCGGCGGGATGTTACAACGTATTATGATTGCTGTTGCACTTAGTTGTAATCCTAAGTTATTAATTGCTGATGAACCGACAACAGCTCTTGATGTTACGATTCAAGCCCAAATATTAGACTTATTAAGGCAAATAAAAGAGGAATTTAAAACATCCATTTTATTAATTACACATGATTTAGGCGTTGTAGCAGAAATGGCTGATTACGTTGTCGTTATGTATGGCGGGAAAGTTATTGAAGAAGCACCAGTACTAGAGATATTCCAAAATCCAAAACACCCGTATACGAAAGGGTTGTTGAAATCAAAACCAGTGATGGGAAAACGAATAGATAAACTATATTCTATTCCAGGGCAAGTTCCTAATTTAGTTGGTTTGGATGAGTTTTGCTACTTTAGCGGTCGTTGTGAGCATTGTATGGAAATATGTAAAGAAGAAGCGCCAAACCTGAATGTACATAATGAGAATCATAAAGTAGCTTGCTGGTTATATGAGGAGCGTGCGGAACAATGAGTGAACCATTATTAGAAGTAAAAAACTTAAAAACATATTTTCCAATTAAAGGCGGCATATTTAGTAGAACGGTTGGACATGTAAAAGCGGTTGATGGAGTAAGTTTTACTATTAATAAAGGTGAAGTATTCGGCCTCGTTGGTGAATCCGGAAGCGGAAAAACGACGATAGGAAAAACAATTTTACGTCTCGTCCAAAAAACGGAAGGAGAAGTAAGGTTTAAAGGGCGAGATGTTCACTCTTTATCCAAGGAAGAATTGAGAAAACATCGTCCTAATATGCAACTCGTGTTTCAAGATCCATTTAGCTCATTGAATCCGAGAATGAGAATTGGAGAAGCACTTGGTGAGCCGATGTTGGCTCACGGGCTAGCGACGAAAGAAAATGTTCGTGAAAAAGTGACAGAAGTATTAGAGTTATGTGGCTTAGCTCCATATCATATTGACCGTTACCCTCATGAGTTTTCTGGTGGACAACGTCAGCGTATCGTTATCGCAAGAGCTATGGTATTAAACCCAGAATTTATTGTAGCTGATGAACCTGTGGCAGCACTAGATGTATCTATTCAAGCACAGATCATTAATTTATTTAGTGAGTTACAGGAGAAAAAGGGACTATCTTATTTGTTCATTTCACATGATTTAAGTGTAGTCGAACATTTATGTACGAAAATCGGGATTATGTATTTAGGAACGATCGTGGAGACAGCACCGCGTGATGAGTTATTTACGAACCCGCTTCATCCATATACAAAAGCGTTGTTATCGGCTGTGCCAATACCAGATCCAACAGTAAAGCGAGAGAGAATTATACTAGAGGGTGACATTCCAAGTCCAGCAAATCCACCTTCGGGTTGTCGCTTTCATACACGTTGCCCGTTTGCAACAGATATTTGTAAACAAACGGTACCGGAATTCCGTAATGTTGGTGAGGGGCATTTTGTTGCTTGTCATCATGTATAAAAGAAAAGGACCCTTTCAAATGGAAAGAGTCCTTTTCTTTTATTTACTAGATGAAGTTTGTTTCAATACAAATTGCTCAATTGCATGAGCAACACCATGTTCATTGTTTGTTAATGTTACAACGTCACATAGTTTTTTTACATCTTCTTCAGCATTTCCCATTGCAACTGATAAACCAGCTACTTCTAACATGGGTACATCGTTAAAATTGTCACCTATAGCAACTGTATCTTCAATTGGTATGTTAAAGTGGGCTGCCATTTGTTGCAGTCCATTCCCTTTATGTCCATTCTTATCCATAATTTCTAAATTAGTAGGAGCAGATGCTGTCACCATAATATCAGTGTCTTCTTGTAATATATTTAATAGCTGTGCACGATGCTCTGCATTAAATGTCAAAATGAAGAATTTAGATATTTCTAGCTCTGGATTATTTACAACATCTTCGATTTTTTGGAAATCAGTAATTAAGTTTGATTTCTTTTGTTTTTCTGTAATTCTTTCAAGTTCTTCAAGTGTAACATGTAGTGCATGCTTGTTTTCTTCGAACGCTTGCATGACTTGATCTTGCCATGTATATGGAGAATAAACGCCTCTATTCGTATATAGCTTATATGGAACACCTTCAGATTCTAGTAATTTTGCAAGCTTGTATACTTTATCGTTTTGTAAACAACGCGAGTTAATTACTTTTCCATCCACATAAACAATTGCCCCATTGCTCGCTCCAACTGGAAGAGATAGTTTATATTCTTCCAATAGTTTTAAAGCATCCTCCTTTGCACGACCAGAACAAATCATAACTATATGACCAGCCTCTTTTGCAGTTTGGATAGCTTGTAAGTTCTCTTTGGAGATTTCAAGATTAGATGATAGTAGCGTACCATCCATATCTAATGCGATTAATTTCAAAATGACCACCTCTTTGTTTTTATTATACATATTTATATAGAGGAAACATATAAACTTATCTTGGAAAGATTGTATTTTATCTCTTATGAACTATCAGTAAGAATTTGATAAATTCCACTGTATTAATGAAAGATTTATCTTAATTTGTAACAAAAGTAGAGGTAGGTATGGGGATATTTCGTTATATGACTGTAATATTACGTGAATGTTACAAACGTGAACTTAGTATAAACTGCATTAAATCAGGTTTTTTGAGTTTGTTTATAAAAAAACGTAAAAAAAGTGTAATAAAATTTACGTAATTATATTGCAAGGTATTAATAGTTATGTTACATTAATGTTACAAACGTTACGTTATCAAATTTAATGTAACGCTAATATAAAAACTATGAAATAAACATTTCTTAGAAATTACATATAGATAACTTATTAAAAAGGAGGATGAAAGAAATGAAAGAGCAAGTATTACAAGTAACAAAAGGTGACTTCGTAGGATCAGCAAGTGGAGCGGTAGTATTAACAGCATTAATCGTATTTCTATCAAGCGTATTAGTATAATAGAAGTTTTGTAATAAAAGGAAAAGAGAGGAGAATGCAAAATGAAAGAGCAAGTATTACAAGTAACAAAAGGTGACTTCGTAGGATCAGCAAGTGGAGCAGTAGTATTAACAGCGTTAATCGTATTTCTATCAAGCGTATTAGTATAATAGAAGTTTTGTAATAAAAGAAAACGAGAGGAGAATGTAAAATGAAAGAACAAGTATTACAAGTAACAAAAGGTGATTTCGTAGGATCAGCAAGTGGAGCGGTAGTATTAACGGCGTTAATCGTATTTCTATCAAGCGTATTAGTATAATAGAAGTTTTGTAATAAAAGAAAACGAGAGGAGAATGCAAAATGAAAGAGCAAGTATTACAAGTAACAAAAGGTGACTTCGTAGGATCAGCAAGTGGAGCGGTAGTATTAACAGCGTTAATCGTATTTCTATCAAGTGTGTTAGTGTAATAAAAGGTTTAAATTATACAAAATGAAAGGAGAATGAGGAATATGAACAGTGAACAAGTGTTACAAGTAACAAAAACAGATTTATTTGAATCATTAGGTGGGGCAGTAGTATTAACATCATTTATTCTATTCCTTGCAAGTATATTAGTATGAGACATATAAATACAATCATTCAAAAAAAATAAAGACTCTAGCATATTAGTAAGTAGTTAATATGTTGGGGTCTTTTTTGTTTTCTTCTATATATCCCTTCAAGTATTAATAGTCCCCTTTATTTTAAAGAGAAAAAAGTCGAATTTTATATGTAAGAAAAAAAGAGGAATTTGACAGAAAAGATAGAAAATTTTAAAGGTCAGAATTTGTTAGCTTGCTAACTAATTTCTAATAATCGATGTTGGAAGCGTTTTCGGTTGGCTTTAAGTATGAACCATTTAATCTATTTACAGGGGGATGAGGATTTTATGAAACAAAAATCTATGGATACGCTAGCTGCACAAATGGAGGACTTTTTTCCAGTACGTGATGTAGATCATTTGGAATTTTACGTAGGAAATGCAAAACAATCAAGTTATTACCTTGCGAGAGCATTCGGATTCAAAATTGTGGCTTACTCTGGATTAGAAACTGGTAACCGTGAAAAGGTATCTTATGTTCTTGTGCAAAAAAATATGCGTTTCGTTGTGTCTGGAGCTTTAAGTAGCGATAATCGTATTGCAGAGTTTGTAAAGACTCATGGTGATGGCGTGAAAGATGTGGCATTACTTGTTGATGATGTTGATAAAGCATATTCGGAAGCGGTGAAACGTGGTGCCGTTGCAATTGCCCCACCTGTAGAGTTAACAGACGAGAACGGTACATTGAAAAAAGCAGTTATTGGTACGTATGGTGATACAATTCACACGCTTGTAGAGCGTAAAAATTATAAAGGAACATTTATGCCAGGATTCCAAAAGGTCGAGTTTAATATCCCATTTGAAGAATCAGGTTTAATTGCTGTGGACCATGTAGTTGGTAATGTTGAAAAAATGGAAGAGTGGGTTAGTTATTACGAGAACGTTATGGGCTTTAAACAAATGATCCATTTTGATGATGATGATATTAGCACAGAGTATTCAGCATTAATGTCGAAAGTTATGACAAATGGAAGTCGTATTAAGTTCCCTATTAACGAACCAGCAGATGGAAAGAGAAAATCACAGATTCAAGAATATCTAGAATTCTATAATGGAGCAGGTGTACAGCATCTTGCTTTACTAACAAGTGATATTGTTAAAACAGTGGAAGCGCTTCGTGCGAATGGTGTGGAATTTTTAGATACACCAGATACTTATTATGATGAGTTAAGTGCACGAGTTGGAAAAATCGATGAGGAAATTGATAGGTTAAAAGAATTAAAGATTTTAGTAGATCGCGATGAGGAAGGCTACTTACTACAAATCTTTACGAAACCAATTGTAGATCGTCCAACTTTATTTATTGAAATTATTCAACGTAAAGGTTCTCGTGGATTTGGAGAAGGGAACTTTAAAGCATTATTCGAATCAATTGAAAGAGAACAAGAGCGTCGCGGAAATTTATAAAATTTATATCCACCAGCAAAAATTCTTTTGTTGGTGGAAATTTCATTTTCAAAGGGAGGAATCATGATGAAATTTGTTACATTTCGTCTTCCTTCGAAAGAAATGCGAGCGGGATGGCTTGAAGGTGACAAAGTAATTGATATGAACCTTGCTAGTGATGGGAAATTACCTTCTTCTATGTTCGCCTTTTTAGAGAAAGCGGATGAGTATGTAGAGATGTTGCGTAATATTAAGAAGCCTGAAAAGGGTATATATTCCTTAGAGGAAGTACAATTAACAGCGGCACTCCCTAACCCGAGTAGTATTCGGGATTTTTACGCGTTTGAACAGCATGTAAAAACGGCACGCGGCCGAAGAGGGCTAGATGTTGTACCTGAGTGGTATGATATCCCGGTTTTTTATTTTACGAACCATCGTGCTGTTATTGGCCCGGATGATTTTGTTATTGGTCCAAAGAAGTCTGCAAAGCTTGATTATGAGTTAGAGATCGCCTGCGTAATTGGGAAAGAAGGACGAAATATTTCCCGCGATCAAGCAGAGGAATATATTTTTGGCTACTGTATTATGAATGATTGGAGCGCAAGGGACTTGCAGGCAACCGAAATGAAAGTAGGACTCGGTCCAGCGAAAGGAAAAGATTTTGCAACCTCATTGGGAGCATATATTGCTACGAAAGAGGAATTAGAAGTTTATCGTAACGGTGATCGTTATGATTTAGAGATGAAGGCTCATGTAAATGGAAAGTTATTATCAAAGGGAAGCTTCCAAGATATTTACTATACATTTGCTGAAATGATTGAACGTGCTTCGGAAGACGTTACGTTATATCCAGGTGATGTGATTGGTTCTGGGACAGTAGGAACAGGTTGTATTTTAGAACTGGGTACGGAAGAGTGGCTGCAAGATGGAGATGTTGTAGAACTTACGATTACTGGTTTAGGTACATTACGTAATACGGTCAAAAAAGAAAAGGAAGCAGGTGATGGGCATGTTTTATCGTCACATGGGGGAGCTACCTCATAAACGACATGTACAATTCCGTAAAAAAGATGGATCACTTTATCGTGAACAGGTAATGGGAACGAAAGGTTTTTCTGGTACACAGTCTATTTTGTATCATCATTATATGCCAACGGAAGTAGGGCATGCGGCACTATCGCATTCTTGTCAGCTACAGTATGAAGAGGATGTTGCACTTTCTCATCGTCACTTCCGCACGAAAGAAAATAAAAAAAGTGGTGATGCAGTAAGTGGGAGAAACTTCATACTTGGAAATGAAGATTTATTAATCGGAGTAGTGAGTCCAACAGAGAAAATGGATTATTTCTATCGTAATGGTGATGGCGATGAAATGTTATTTGTCCATTATGGAACAGGAAAAATTGAAACAATGTTCGGAACGATTCACTATCGAAAAGGTGATTATGTAACAATCCCAATTGGAACGATTTATCGTGTTATACCAGATGAAGGAGAGACTAAGTTTCTTGTTGTAGAGGCGAATAGCCAAATTACAACGCCGCGTCGCTATCGCAATGAGTATGGACAATTGTTAGAGCATAGTCCGTTTTGTGAGAGAGATATTCGTGGTCCTGAAAAATTAGAGACATATAATGAAAAAGGTGAGTTTGTCGTAATGACAAAGTCGAGGGGCTATATGCACAAGCATGTTTTAGGGCATCATCCGTTAGATGTAGTTGGATGGGATGGTTATTTATATCCTTGGGTCTTTAATGTAGAGGACTTTGAACCAATTACAGGTCGTATTCATCAGCCACCCCCAGTACATCAAACGTTCGAGGGTCACAATTTCGTTATTTGTTCTTTCGTACCACGTTTATATGATTATCATCCAGAATCTATTCCAGCTCCGTACTATCATAGTAATGTAAATAGTGATGAAGTCCTTTACTATGTGGAAGGTAACTTTATGAGCCGGAAGGGTGTGGAAGAAGGTTCTATTACACTTCATCCAAGCGGTATTCCCCATGGACCGCACCCAGGGAAAACAGAGGCAAGTATAGGGAAAAAGGAAACGCTTGAATTAGCTGTTATGATAGATACATTCCGTCCGCTTCGTATTGTAAAACAAGCACATGAAACAGAAGACGAAAAATATATGTATAGCTGGATTGAAGAAGGATCATATACTGTGAAATAAGTAAAAAGAGGCATGCTCACTAAGGGAGCATGCCTCTTTTATGGAATCGACATGTATAATAATACCAAAAAAAAATATAGAAAGATATATAGAAAAGATGATAAGGATAGTACATATTCATAAGAATTTCTACTTATTTCGACAAAAGTATTGACTGGGAAAAGTGCTATGAGTAAAATGAAAAAGCGAATTAAAAATTTTCAGAAAATTTAAAACATGGAGGAGCATACTATGAAGCAAATTTTTCAAAAGAAGCCTATTGCAAAGTTAATGCAAGAGAGTAAGCAAAAGACGTTAGCGAGAACATTAGGTGCATTGGATTTAACAATGCTTGGAATCGGGGCAATTGTTGGAACAGGTATTTTTGTTCTAACGGGCGTGGTAGCAGCAAAACATTCTGGACCAGCTATTATATTATCATTTGCGATAGCCGCGTTAGCCTGTGCCTTTGCAGCATTTTGTTATGCTGAATTCGCTTCTTCAGTTCCTGTCTCAGGCAGTGTGTATACGTACACATATGCAACGATGGGAGAAGTATTCGCATTTTTAATTGGATGGGATTTAATGCTTGAGTATTTACTTGCTACATCTGCTGTGGCAAACGGTTGGTCCGCTTATTTCCAATCTTTATTAAAGGGATTTGGAATCCATATTCCTACCATTCTCTCCTCAGCCCCTGGTACAGGAAAGGGTGGAATAATTGATTTACCTGCGGTTCTAATTATTTTAGTGATGACAGTTCTTTTATCTAGAGGTGTTCGTGAAAGTGCACGTGTAAATAATATTATGGTATTCATTAAGCTAGCGGTTGTTCTTATTTTTATCTTTGCTGGTTTTAATTATGTGAAACCTGAAAACTGGACGCCTTTTATGCCGTTTGGTTTAGATGGTGTAATGGCTGGAGCTGCTACAGTGTTCTTTGCATTCATAGGGTTTGATGCAGTTTCAACAGCAGCAGAAGAAGTGAAGCGTCCACAACGTGATTTACCAATTGGTATTATTGCATCGTTATTAATTTGTACAGTTCTTTATATTGTTGTTTCGCTTATTTTGACAGGAATTGTTCCATATGGACAGCTAAATATATCAGATCCAGTTGCTTTTGCACTTCAATTTATTGGACAAGATGGTTTAGCGGGAGTAATTTCAGTAGGAGCAATTACAGGAATTACAACTGTAATGCTAGTTATGATGTATGGGCAAGTACGTGTTTCATATGCAATGAGTAGAGATGGATTATTGCCGAAACGTCTTGCTAAAGTTCACCCGAAATTTAAAACACCGTTTTTAAATACGTGGACAACGGGAATTATTGCAGCACTTATTTCAGGATTAATAGATTTAAATGTGTTAGCGCATCTTGTAAATATGGGGACTTTATCTGCCTTTGCACTTGTAGCTGTTGCTGTTATTGTAATGAGAAGAACACATCCTGATTTACCAAGAGCATTTAAGGCGCCACTTGTACCATTTTTACCAGCGTTAACAGTAATTTTTTGTTTATACTTAATGCTTCAATTATCCGGAACAGCTTGGATTAGTTTCGGGATATGGATGGTTATCGGTATTGCGGTTTACTTCTTATATAGCCGTAAACATAGTGCTTTAAATAATAATAAAGACGAAGACGATGTAGCAAATCTATAAGTAGGAAAATCCATTCTAATTCTGTTAGAATGGATTTTTTTGTTTGAAAATTTACATTTTTCTGAATGTATTATAAGATAATTGTTGGCGAACTAAAGGGGTGAAATGATGAAAAATACGTGGCGTGAGTTAAGGGAGATGGACCGTAACGTATGGATTCGATTTATTGGTGAGACGTTAAATGGAATTGCAATGATGATGTTGATGCCTTTCTTTGCATTATATTTAAAAGATAAGGTAGATTCATTATTACAAGTTGGAGTTATTATGGCGCTTTCTCCAATTGCTGCGAGCTTTGGATCCATTATAGGCGGAAGAATTGCTGATATATATGGAAGAAAGCCGATTATGATATTTTCGATGGCGAGTAATGCAGTATTAATGCTTGGCTTTTTATTTATAGAAGGATTTATTCCATATGCGATTTTATCTGTTTTTTTAGGGTTAAGTAATTCGCTATTTCATCCAGCTGCATCAGCGATGGTTGCGGATGTAACAAAGCCAGAAAAAAGAACAGAAGCATATGGTTTGTTGCGGATGGGGCACAATATAGGTGCTGCAATTGGCCCGATAATGGGCGCTTCAGTAGTTATGTTGTCGAAGAACCTTGTGTTTATTATTGCCTCGTCTACGATGTTATTTTATGCATTACTTGTATTCGTTCTTATTCAAGAGACCATGCCAAAGAATACGAATAAGGAAGAGGATAACGAAAAGGAATCAGGAGCGGTGTGGAAAATTGTATTGCGAGATAAGGCACTAATGATTTATTTATTAGCAGGTATCATTATTTCGATGGGATTTTCTCAAACAGAAGGCATGTTGCCACTGCACTTTGATAATGAAATGAAAGGTATTTTTGGAGCTAACAATCCATACCCATATTTAATGGCGTTAAACGGACTATTAGTTGTGTTGTTCCAATTTCAAATTTCAAAATGGGCCACAGATAAACCTGTTGGAAAGACGATGTTATATGGTGCATGTTTGTTTGGGATTGGATTGTTTTTTATAGGGTGGTTACCGAAGTGGTTTGGAGAATTGGATACAAATGCTACAGTTATTTTAATAACGTTACTGTTTGTGTATGCCATATATACGTTAGGTGAGATGATTATGTCGCCTGTACAAATGACCTTTGTAGCAAATTTGGCCCCTGAGCATTTGAGAGGGACTTATATGGGAGCTGCAAGTTTGCAGTGGATTACAGGAAGTGCATTTGGCCCCCTTCTTGGAGGGTTTTTATTAGATCGATTACTTGGCCACCTCCTATTTACAATTTTAGCTGTAGGCTGTGTAGTTGCGGGTGTGGTATATATTTCTTTAGATCGTCTCGTTGAACAAAGACACAAAGGCACACTAACCAAGCAATCTTCTTAATGAGTAGATGACATACACAAAAAGGGAATTTCTACATATTTTAGGTACATAACTAAATTGGGTTGCAATTTTATATATTTAGGAAGGACTTTAAGTAGAAAAAGTATAGAAAACCAATAAGTGGTGTCATTTAATTATTTGTGGAAGTTACATTTTATTTCAAATAGGAACTACCTATTTTTATAAAAAGTGCTAAAATAGAAAAATGAAAACAATTGGTTAGGGTGATTTCAGTGACAAAAATTAAATTAGGTTTATTATATGGTGGAAAATCAGCTGAGCATCAAGTTTCGCTACAAACGGCTCTTGCTGCTATTAAAGCATTAAATCAAGATAAATTCGAGATTCATCCAATTTATATTACGGAACAAGGTCAATGGGTGCGCGGTGAGCGTATTGAAGGTGAAGTAACGGATGTTGAAGTTCTAAAAATGAGCGGTGCAGAGAATGCAATTTCTCCGTTATCATTAAGTACAGAAATCATTCCATCTGCAGCTTCTGAGGAAAATGCTATCGATGTTATTTTCCCGTTACTACATGGACCAAATGGTGAAGATGGAACGGTTCAAGGATTATTAGAATTGATGAACATTCCTTATGTAGGAAACGGTGTTCTAGCGTCTGCTGCTGGTATGGATAAAGTTGTTATGAAAAACATCTTTGCAGAAGCTGGATTGAAACAAGCAAAATATGCATCATTCATTCGTAGCACATGGGAAAAAGATCGTGAAACAGCATATGAAAAAGTAGAAGAAGTATTAGGATATCCTTGCTTCGTAAAACCAGCAAACCTTGGTTCAAGTGTTGGTATTAATAAGTGTAAAAATCGTGAAGAGCTTGAGAATGCATTTGAAGAGGCATTCCAATTTGACCGTAAAATTATTGTAGAAGAAAATATCGTTGGACGTGAAGTAGAAGTTGGTGTACTAGGTAATGATGAACCGAAATGTTCAGTTGTAGGTGAAATCGTACCGAAAAAAGACTTCTATGATTATAAATCGAAATACATCGATGGTGATACAGCGTTAATTATTCCAGCTGAAATGACAGAAGAAGAGTCTAATGTTATTAAGCGAGATGCGATTATTGCATTCCAATCGTTAGATGGTGCTGGCTTAACACGAGCTGATTTCTTCTTAACGAAAGATGGAGAAGTATATATTAACGAAGTAAATACAATGCCAGGATTTACACCGTTTAGTATGTTCCCTCTATTATGGCAACATACTGGATTACCATATCCGGAATTAATTGAAGAGCTAATTCGTTTAGCGATTGAGCGTCACGAAGAAAAACAAAAAATTAAATATACAATCTAACAAAAAAGGAGGAGGCACTATTCAAAGGAATAGTGCTTCCTCTATGTAAGGAGTGTTTTTTTATGATAAATCGAACGTTAAAACAAGTAGAACAAATGGTAAATGGTACGGGATTAGCAGAGCAGTATGAGGGAATTACTATACAAGGAGTGTCTATTGATACGAGAAAAATCGAAAAAGGAAACTTATATGTTCCGATTCAAGGTGAACGTTTCGATGGACATGCTTTTGTGGATAAAGCTGTTGAAAATGGAGCTGTGGCAACATTGTGGATGAAGGATGTAGAAAATCCACCTGAGAATCTTCCAGTTATTTTTGTAGAAGACACGCTAGCGGCATTACAAATGTTAGCGAAAAACTATCGCGATCAATTGGATGTGAAAGTTATTGGTGTGACAGGTAGTAACGGTAAAACATCTACAAAAGATATTGTAACAAGTCTTCTTGCGATTAAATTCAAAGTTCAAAAAACAGAAGGAAACTTCAATAACCATATCGGGTTACCTCTTACTATTTTAAACTTAGAAGAAAATACAGAAGTAGCTATATTAGAAATGGGTATGTCAAGCCGAGGAGAAATTGAATTCTTATCTAAATTAGCTCGTCCAAATGCAGCTATCATTACGAACATTGGTGAGGCACATTTAATGGACTTAGGCTCTCGTGAGGCAATTGCTGAAGCAAAATTAGAAATTGTGACAGGATTGCAAGAAGGTGGAGTGTTCGTATATAACGGAGATGAGCCATTATTAACAAATCGTGTTCCAGAAATGAATTTAATAGCTGAAACAGTTACATTTGGTGATGCTAGAGCAAACGATTACTATCCAACGACTGTAACATTGCAAGCAACGGGGACACACTTTAAAATGAATAGAGAAGAAAACATTTCTTTCTATCTACCGGTATTAGGAAAGCACAATGTGTATAATACGCTTGCTTCTATGGCAATTGCGAAACATTTTGGTGTAACGTGGGAAGAGATGAAAGAAGGTTTAGTAACACTTCAAATGACAGGTATGCGTATGGAAATTGTAAAAACAAATAGTGGATTAACAATTATCAATGATGCTTATAATGCAAGTCCGACAGCTATGGAAGCAGCATTCCACCTAATGAATGGTTTAGATGGATTCTCTAAAAAAATTGTCGTGCTAGGTGACATGTTAGAGCTTGGGGATCAAGAAGTACAGTTTCATTATGAAGTAGGTAAATTAATCGATCCCGCAAAGATTTCATACGTATTCACATATGGTAAATTAGGGGCTCAAATTGCTGAAGGAGCGAAAATTAATTTCCCTAATGAACGTGTAAAGGCGTATGATAATAAAGAAGAGTTAGTAAAAGAGTTGCAAGCAGTAGTCGATGCGAAAGATGTTGTATTAGTAAAAGCATCTCGTGGTATGAAATTAGAAGAAGTAATTACGATGTTGAAATAATTGGTGTATATAAACAGGGATGATAGCTACGAAAATAGAAGAAACTTATAATAAGCGCTTACAGTAAATATAAAAAAAAATAAAAGTGAAGAAAAAAACTCTGAATATGAAAATAAGGTAACAGTTGGGTTTGCTTTTTACACATACAAAACTTATAATTGATAAAGTGTAATAACGTTTAGAAGTATTTTCGCGAAGAATATACGCCCGTTTATATACGTGAGCATTCAGGAAAAGGGCTTTTCCGCAAATTCGGAAAACGCCTTTTTTTAAATGATAAGTATAGGATAGAAAAGGAGAAGTAACATTGACAACATTTCGAGAATTAGGATTAAGTGAGTCTTTACTGCAATCTGTTGAAAGTATGGGCTTTGAAGAGGCTACGCCGATTCAAGCTGAAACAATTCCACATGCATTGCAAGGTAAAGATATTATTGGGCAAGCACAAACAGGTACAGGGAAAACAGCAGCATTCGGATTACCACTATTAGACAAAGTGGATACAAATAAAGAAGCAGTTCAAGGTATTGTTATCGCGCCAACGCGTGAATTAGCAATTCAAGTTGGAGAAGAGCTATACAAAATTGGTAAACATAAACGCGTTCGTATTTTACCAATCTATGGTGGTCAAGATATTAACCGCCAAATTCGTGCTCTAAAAAAACACCCACACATTATTGTTGGTACGCCGGGTCGTATTTTAGATCATATTAACCGTAAAACACTTCGCCTACAAAACGTAGAGACAGTTGTTCTTGATGAAGCGGATGAAATGTTAAACATGGGCTTCATTGAAGATATTGAAGCGATTTTAACAGATGTGCCAGAAACACATCAAACATTATTATTCTCAGCGACAATGCCAGATCCAATCCGTCGTATTGCTGAGCGTTTCATGACTGAGCCTCAACACATTAAAGTAAAAGCAAAAGAAGTAACAATGCCAAACATTCAGCAGTTCTATTTAGAAGTGCAAGAAAAGAAAAAGTTTGACGTGTTAACACGCTTACTAGATATTCAATCTCCAGAGCTTGCAATCGTATTCGGTCGTACAAAGCGTCGTGTTGATGAATTATCAGAAGCATTAAACTTACGTGGTTATGCAGCAGAAGGTATTCATGGTGACTTAACACAGGCGAAACGTATGTCTGTATTACGTAAATTTAAAGAAGGTGCTATTGAAGTTCTTGTTGCAACAGACGTTGCTGCACGTGGTCTTGATATTTCAGGCGTAACACACGTATACAACTTCGATATCCCACAAGATCCAGAATCATACGTTCACCGTATCGGTCGTACTGGTCGTGCAGGTAAAAAAGGTATTGCAATGCTATTTGTAACACCACGTGAATCAGGACAATTAAAAAATATCGAGCGTACAACAAAACGTAAAGTTGACCGTATGGAAGCACCGACACTTGACGAGGCATTAGAAGGTCAACAACGTTTAATCGCTGAAAAGCTTCAAAACACAATCCAAAATGAGAACTTATCATACTACAAGCGTATTGCAGAAGAAATGTTAGAAGAGAACGACTCTGTAACAGTAGTAGCTGCTGCTTTAAAAATGATGACTAAAGAGCCGGATACAACTCCAATCGCTTTAACATCAGAACCACCAGTTGTTTCAAGAGGTGGCGGTTCTAAAAAACGCGGTGGTAACGGAGGCGGATACCGTGATGGTAACCGTAATCGTAGCCGTGATGGACGTGGCGGTGGCGATGGTCGTAACCGTGATCGCAATCGTGATGGACGTAATCGTGACGGTAACCGTGATCGCAATCGTGAAGGTAGCCGTGATGGTAACCGCGGTCGTCGTGGAGAAGGTCAAGGTCGCCCAGGATCTTCAAACGGACGCGGCGAAAGAAAACATCATAGCCGTAAGCCACAAGCTTAATAATAAAAAAAGAGAATGCCCTTTTCCGGCATTCTCTTTTTTTATTTCTGTAATTGTGCATACTACATAATAACTTGTGTAGAAATGAGGTGCTACATGCTTGTAAGACTTGGGTATGTTGCGATGAGTGTACATTTAAAAAATGCATCTCCGTCTCAAACGATGACGTACGCGCAGTTTCAAAAAATAGATGATCGGGAAGCAGCGATTCGTAAACTTGAAAGAATTGCTAATTCGAATTTGGAAAATTGCTTACGGTTATTAAAACATAATAAAGGCCATGATATATCCTTTTTTCGACTTAGTTCTAAGTTGATTCCTTTAGCGAATCATGAGGAGTTGTTAGAGTGGAACTACATTCGTCCCTTAAAAGAAAATTTAAAAGTGCTAGGTGAGTACGCTATTCGAATGAATATGCGTATTGATTTTCATCCAGATCATTTTGTTGTACTCAATTCACCTGAGGAGAGTATTTTTAAACAATCTGTCAAGACATTACAAATGCATAGAAAATTATTAAAAGGTATGGGGATTGAACATAAGCAACGATGTGTAATGCATGTTGGGGGTGGATATAAGGATAAAGAGCTCGCATTAGAGCGTTTTATAGAGAATTGGTCTAATGTCCCAAGAGGTATTCAGGAAATGATTATGTTAGAAAATGATGATACAACTTTTACGCTCGAAGAAACATTATATTTAGGAGAAAAATTGGACATCCCTGTTGTATTTGATTTACATCACCACATGATGAATCATGATCGAGAAGATTGGCATGAAGATTGGGCGCGTGTTGTACATACGTGGGAATCGTCTTTGTTACCAGTGAAAATGCATATCTCTAGCCCTAGAGAGGGAAAAGATCCGAGAGCACATGCAGACTTTATTGATGTAGATACTTTTTTATCTTTTTTAAAAAAGATAAAGGGAAGTGTTCCGCAAATTGATTGTATGATTGAAGCGAAGAAGAAGGATGAGTCTTTATTTCAACTCATGAGGGATTTAAGTGAACAAACAGATGTGGAAATTATCGATGGTGCGAGCTTTTATATTAAATGAGCTCTGCACCATCGAGTTTTTTTGCCCCGCATTAACGGGCAGTAAGACTCCTACCTCAAGATTTGGTGAATACGAGGGGGAGGTGGGAGATCAACTGCCCGTAAAAGCCCGATTGGTTCAACTAATAATCAATGGGGGGTGGACAAAACTCCCACTGATTAAAGTTTCACTTTATTAATAAAGGAGTGCAAATACCACCAATGATCAATCCTGTTAAATGGCTGATAGGATTGGCAGAAGGATTGAAGAAAGTGAATAGTAGTAATATACATATCATAATTGAAAAAAGAGCAATGTCTCTCGGATTGGAAGAACGATATCGACTATACAATAGAAATAATTGTGCACCTAGCAGTCCAAAAATACCACCAGATGCTCCGGCATGAATATATTCAAGGGGCATAATAAGATAAGAAGAAATATTTCCAAGAATGCCAGAAAGGAAAAAAATAATGATAAAAGAAAAGTGCCCTAGTTGTTTTTCAATAGAAGAGCCAAGTATAAATAAACAAATACTATTAGAAAGAAAATGTTGTAAGTCTACATGTACAAGCAGGGAAGTTATGAGACGCCACCATTCTCCTTTAGCGATATATTCATTATAGGCTGCCATAGGAAAGAGAAAAAAGTCGCCTAACATAATCATGACTAACTGTATGAGAAGTAAAGCGATGACAATTGGTTGTAAGGAAATGCGAGTAGATGGTATTAGCATGTTGTGAGTATCACTCCTTTTGCATCAGAAAGATTCTCTGTTATTCTTACAATATGAAAAAAGAAAGTTAAATAGAAGAAGGGGATTTTGAAATGATTGTAGGGATTGGAATCGATATTATTGAATTGAACCGAATTGAAAAAATGCTAGATGGAAAGCTTAAATTTATGGAACGTATTTTAACTGAAAGTGAGCGTAATGTTGCTAAGGAGCTGAAAGGAAGTCGCCTTACCGAGTTTGTAGCTGGAAGATTTGCAGCGAAAGAGGCGTATTCAAAAGCGGTAGGAACTGGTATTGGGAAAGAAGTGAGTTTTTTAGATATTGAAGTAAAAAATGATGAGAGAGGTAAGCCAATTCTTGTTACAGGTACAGAGCATATTGTTCATTTATCAATTAGCCATAGCAAGGAGTTTGCTGTTGCTCAAGTTGTTTTAGAAAGCTCGTCACGCTAGTCTGCATATTTTATATCTTTGTCTCATATATTTGAGGTAGCGATAAGGAAGGCAAATCTTCCATTCATTTATAGGGGCAAAGGGGCTGAAGTGATGAAAAGGCGTCTGTTTTTAGTTCTTGTCGGTTTATTAACCGTTTTTGTGTTGGCGGGTTGTATGGAAAAGAAACAAGATGATGTTGTGAGAGATTTAGAGGCGAAAGTAAAAGGGTTGAAAAGTTATCAAGCTGAGGCAAAATTATCTATTAAAACAGGGAATGAGCCTCAGGAGTATAATGTAGAGATTTGGCATAAGGAACCTTCTTTTTATCGGGTGAACTTACAGAATGCGAAAAAAGATCAAAGTCAAATTATTTTAAGAAATGAAGAAGGGGTATTTGTATTAACGCCGGCGCTTAATAAGAGTTTCCGTTTCCAAAGTGATTGGCCGCAAAATAGTAGTCAGGCTTATTTATATGAATCACTTGTGAGAGATATTTTGCAGGATAAGAAAAATCTTACTTTCGAGAAAACAGATAAGTATTATATTTTTAAAACGAAAACAAACTATCAACATCAAAATATGTTGCCAAGACAAGAAATTACATTGAAGAAAAGTGATTTAACGCCAGTTTCGGTGAAGTTAATGGATAATGATCAAAATGTTCTTGTGAAAGTAGATTTCTCTAAAGTGAAATTCGATGCGAAATTTGATAAAGGGGCATTTGATACGAAACAAAATATGTCTAGAGCGCAAGTAGATGTTCAAACAACCGCGAAAGAAGACAAACCATTTGCTATTTTATATCCACGTGACACGCCGCAAGGTATGGTTTTGAAAGATGAAAAAGAGTTGAAGACAGACAGTGGCAAGCGTGCGATACTCACATACACTGGAAATAAGAAATCCTTTACTTTAATACAAGAAAAGGCAAAAGTTGCAGAGGCTTCGTCATCGATAAGTGTAAGCGGAGAATTGGTTGATCTTGGCTTCACGATTGGAGCGTTGACGAAAGATTCTTTAACGTGGTCGCATAACGGAGTAGAATATATGCTCGTGTCTAAAGGTTTAGAGCCGAAGGAGCTATTAATGGTCGCTCGTTCAGTTACAGAGAAGCAAGTGAAGTAAACTTCTTAGACGTGGTGATATATGTGCACCACGTCTTTTCTTAGTTTGAAGGGCGGATTTCATAAAAGAAGCATATAAAAGAATAAGCTTCGCATATCGTGTATAAGGAAGTGTATTTATGGAAGAAGCGCCATTTTACCGTGACACTTGGGTGGAAGTGGATTTAGATGCGATCTATAACAATCTCACACATATTAAAAATTTCATTCCAAGTGATGTAGAGATTTTTGCCGTTGTTAAAGGGAATGCATATGGGCACGATTATGTACCGGTGGCTAAAACAGCATTAGAAGCGGGGGCGACAAGGTTAGCTGTTGCGTTCTTAGATGAAGCTTTAGTGCTTCGAAGAGCTGGTATTACTGCGCCAATTTTGGTGTTAGGTCCTTCTCCTCCTCGTGATATAAATGTAGCTGCTGAAAATGATGTAGCATTAACTGTTTTTCAAAAGGAATGGGTAGATGAAGCAATTAAACTTTGGGATGGTTCGTCTACGATGAAATACCATATTAATTTCGATAGTGGTATGGGGAGAATTGGAATACGTGAACGTAAAGAATTAAAAGGATTTTTAAAAAGCTTAGAAGGTGCACCATTCTTAGAATTGGAAGGAGTTTATACGCATTTTGCAACAGCAGATGAGGTGGAGACTTCTTACTTTGATAAGCAATATAACACATTTTTGGAGCAGTTAAGTTGGTTGAAAGAATTCGGAGTGGATCCTAAGTTTGTTCATACAGCTAATAGTGCTGCAACGCTACGTTTTCAAGGGATTACATTTAATGCAGTACGAATTGGCATTGCGATGTATGGGTTATCTCCATCTGTAGAAATACGCCCTTTTTTACCGTTTAAATTAGAACCAGCGCTATCATTGCATACGAAGGTTGCTCATATTAAACAGGTGATTAAAGGGGATGGAATTAGTTATAACGTCACTTATCGAACGAAAACTGAAGAATGGATTGCGACCGTTGCAATTGGTTATGCAGATGGCTGGCTTAGAAGATTACAAGGATTTGAAGTACTTGTAAATGGTAAAAGGGTACCGATTGTAGGGCGAGTAACGATGGATCAATTCATGATTCACCTTCCTTGTGAAGTGCCTCTTGGTACGAAAGTTACACTTATTGGAAGGCAAGGAGATGAATATATTAGCGCTACAGAGGTTGCGGAATATTCAGGGACTATTAATTATGAAATTATTACGACGATTAGTTTTCGTGTGCCGAGAATATTTATACGGAATGGCAAAGTTGTGGAAGTAATTAATTATTTGAACGATATATAGAAGGTAGTATGATTTGCTTCTTGTCATGTGAGAGAACTGTTCATTGGTTAAGAATAAGTTCGTTTTTGACGAGAAGCTTTTTACTTATAGTTACTTTTAACATAATATAACGTGAATTTTGCGGAGGAACTCTCATGTTTCTTGCTTGTCATGAGATAAAAAATAAAAGAATATGAATGTTTTGTTTGTGAATTGGAAAACATAAGCAAGGAATAAGGAAGTCTTTGCAACAGGCTCCATACAATGGTATTATTACAATAGGTGTCATATATATATTTGGGTGTGTAGTTGACGGTGGAGGTGTATTTTTGTGTCCGAATCAAGTGTAACTACTGAAATCGTGGTTCGGTTGCCAAAGCAAATGGTAACGGAATTGGACGGAATTGGAAAACAAGAGAATAAGAATCGCCATGAACTAATTTGCCAGGCAACACAACTGTTATTGCGTCAACATAAGACGAAGAAACGCTACCAACATGAATCAATGCGACGTGGGTACATTGAAATGGGAAAAATTAATCTTGGTATTGCATCTGAAGCTTTCTTAGCAGAGTATGAAGCAGCTCATACAGTAGAACGCTTAGTTAGCGGGGGGTAATATTTTGATTGTAAAACGCGGCGACGTGTATTTTGCAGACCTTTCCCCAGTTGTTGGTTCTGAGCAAGGAGGCGTTCGTCCGGTTCTTGTCATTCAAAATGACATCGGAAATCGTTTTAGTCCAACGGTGATTGTAGCGGCTATTACTGCACAGATTCAAAAAGCGAAATTACCCACTCATGTGGAAATTGATGCGAAAAAGTACGGTTTTGAGAGAGATTCTGTTATTTTACTTGAGCAGATTCGAACAATCGATAAGCAGCGCTTAACGGATAAAATCACTCACTTAGATGAAGTGATGATGATTCGTGTAGATGAAGCGCTACAAATTAGTTTAGGACTAATAGATTTTTAAATCGGCAGTTTAAGTTGCTCTCTTTGCAGGGCAACTTTTTTTATTATAGAGGAGGTTACGGTTGTATATGGAAATGGTAGATAATCGACAAGCGTTAATGAAAATGTTAGTGAAGGAATTAGGCTTTACCGAAAAGCAAGTTCGTCATGTTATTCAATTAACAGAAGAAGGTAACACAGTTCCATTTATTGCTCGTTACCGAAAAGAATGGACAGGCTCTTTAGATGAAGTACAAATTCGTGCAATTTTAGAGAGATGGCAATATATGATGCAACTTGAAGATAGGAAAGAAGAGGTTCTTCGTCTTATTGATGAGAAGGGGAAACTGACAGGAGAATTACGTCAGCAAATTGCGAAAGCTACAAAGTTGCAAGAAGTAGAAGATTTATATCGTCCATATAAAGAGAAAAGAAGAACAAAAGCAACGATTGCGAAAGAAAAAGGATTAGAGCCATTGGCTGAATGGTTATTGTTATATACGAAAGAAGATCCGAATCAGAAGGCAATGGATTTTATTGATGCCGAGAAAGAAGTACAGTCTGCGGAAGAAGCATTACAAGGTGCCCAAGACATTATTGCAGAGATCGTTTCAGATGAAGCAGCGTATCGTAGTTGGATTCGGAATGTTACTTTTAGAAAAGGTGTTATGTCTTCGTCCGTGAAAGATGAAGAGAAAGATGAAAAGAATATATATGAAATGTATTATAGTTATGAAGAACCGTTGCATAAAGTAGTACCGCATCGTGTATTAGCAATGAACCGTGGCGAGAAAGAAGATATATTGAGAATTTCTGTCGTTCCGCCAGTAGATGAGATAGTAACTTTCCTATATAAGAAAGTAATTCTTGATAATGATTCAAAGAGTGCTCAGTATGTAAAGTTAGCGATTGAGGATGGTTATAAACGATTAATTCAATCTTCTATTGAAAGGGAGATTCGAAAAGAATTAACAGAAACAGCTGAGGAACAAGCGATACATATTTTCTCTGAGAACTTACGTAATTTGTTATTACAACCTCCAATGAAAGGAAAGGTTGTGTTAGCCGTAGACCCTGCATATAGAACTGGGTGTAAATTAGCTATTGTAGACGATACGGGGAAAGTTCTATATATTGATGTTATTTATCCGCATCCACCAGTGCGCAAATATGAAGATGCAAAAACGAAAGTTCTTTCTATTATAGATAAATATCAAGTTGAAATGATTGCGATTGGGAATGGTACAGCTTCTAGAGAATCGGAAGAATTTATAGTTGATGTATTACAAAATGTGAAACGAGAAGTCTTCTATATTATTGTGAACGAAGCCGGCGCTAGTGTATATTCGGCTTCTGATTTAGCCCGTGAGGAATTCCCGGATTTACAGGTTGAAGAAAGAAGTGCTGTTTCTATTGGAAGACGTCTGCAAGATCCACTTGCTGAACTTGTAAAGATTGATCCTAAATCAGTTGGGGTTGGACAATATCAACATGATGTATCTCAAAAGAGATTGAATGAATCATTAACGTTTGTAGTAGAGACGGCAGTTAACCAAGTTGGTGTGAATGTAAATACAGCTTCAGTTGCGTTATTACAATATGTTTCGGGTTTATCGAAGACTGTTGCGAAAAATATTGTAGCAAAGCGTGAAGAAGAAGGGAAATTTACAAAACGAACAGACTTAAAGAAAATACCGCGTTTAGGTGCGAAGACATATGAACAATGCGTAGGTTTCTTGCGTATATTAGAAGGGGCAAATCCGTTAGACCGTACAGGTATTCATCCAGAACAATATAAAAATGTTGAATTGTTATTGAAGAGTCTAGGATTATCAAAAGATGACGTAGGGCAACCGCAATTGCAAAAGAACTTAGAAAAAGTCGAGATTTCTAAGTTGTCGCAAGAAACAGGAGTTGGGGAGCCAACGTTAGTTGATATTATAGATGCACTCATTAGTCCAGAGCGAGACATGAGGGATGAGTTGCCTAAACCGCTTCTGAAAAAAAGTATTTTGAAATTAGAAGATTTAAAACGTGGTATGGAACTAGAAGGAACAGTTCGTAACGTTGTTGATTTCGGTGCTTTTGTTGATGTAGGTGTGAAACAAGATGGTTTAGTGCATATTTCTAAACTAAGCAAACAATACGTGAAGCATCCGTTAGATGTTGTATCTGTCGGACAAATCGTCAAAGTATGGGTAGATGATATTGATACGAAAAAAGGTCGCGTTGCATTATCTATGTTGCCAATTGAATAGTAAAAGAAGAGAGCAGATGAAACTGCTCTTTTTTTATAGGATAAAATGTGTAATGGATTAGGAACTTTGATGTATTTTGCTATAATAAAACCAGCATTCATTTAATAATTTAATTTGATACCGGTTTTTTTCAAAATATGCGCGTTGCATTTGTTTTTTGAGCCATGTAGGCATAGGAATCCCTCCTTGTTTAATCCTACTCTCATAAATGCAAGGTACTATTGATGAGAGGTTGGTGAGTGGATTTCTATTTTTGCTATGTTTTTAGAAACCACGCTTCTTGAATGAGGATGGGTATATGTACTATTTAATATATGTATAAGAGAGGAGAAAAGTGTAAAAATATTTTTTTGTTTAGGAGGAATGAGGATGGATGAGCAAGAAATACAAGGGCTAGTGGAGGAAGTATCGCTACAATACTTCGGAATGCCGTTTTTGCATAAGGCAATGTTTAATAGTAGGTTGCGTACAACTGGTGGACGTTATCTATTGAATACACACAATATTGAACTGAATTATCGATATTACGAAATGTATGGGAAAGAAGAATTAGTTGGGATCGTTAAACATGAACTTTGTCATTATCACTTACATATTACAGGGAGAGGCTATAAGCATCGGGATAAGGATTTTCGTGAATTATTAAAGGCAGTTGATGCACCGCGCTTTTGTAAACGAATGATGAATGAAGGGAAGGGAAAAAAGGTTTATATGTATGAATGTATGGAATGCTCGCTTCAATATGTAAGGAGGCGTCAAATAAATACAAAAAGATATGTTTGCGGAAAGTGTAAAGGGAAGCTAATCTTGATAAAGAAAACATCTTGACAGTGAAAACGCAATCCAGTATATTATAAACATGTCACGTTTGTACAAGGTATGTGAAAAAACATCTTGACTTACGATGAGAAATTTTATAAGATACAAATTGTCTTCATTATTCCGCAGTAGCTCAGTGGTAGAGCTATCGGCTGTTAACCGATCGGTCGTAGGTTCGAGTCCTACCTGCGGAGCCATACAGAGAAGTACCCAAGTGGCTCAAGGGGCTCCCCTGCTAAGGGAGTAGATCGCGAACGCGGTGCGAGGGTTCGAATCCCTTCTTCTCTGCCATTCATATTGGCCCGTTGGTCAAGTGGTTAAGACACCGCCCTTTCACGGCGGTAACACGGGTTCGAATCCCGTACGGGTCACCACTTCGGAGGATTAGCTCAGCTGGGAGAGCACCTGCCTTACAAGCAGGGGGTCGGCGGTTCGATCCCGTCATCCTCCACCATAATATTATATAAAAAGTAAAATGACATTAATTTAAAGATTAAATGGTCCCGTGGTGTAGTGGTTAACATGCCTGCCTGTCACGCAGGAGATCGCCGGTTCGACCCCGGTCGGGACCGCCATTTTAACTTCTGCTAATTGGCAGTTGTTTTTTATTGGTCATTATGGTACAATAACATTTGTCTTTGAAAAGAAGATAAGTATTTCG
>NZ_VHIV01000012.1 GCF_006494425.1 Bacillus dicomae
TGAGGTATCAGGTGTTTCTTGAGGTCTAATTGTTTGTGTTGAGGTATCAGGTGTTTCTTGAGGTTCTGATGAATATGCAAAAGATTTTGATGGAATAAAAAACGGAATAGGTTTTATATCGAATAATCTAAATTTAGATTTGGTATTGTCTTGATTTGAACAGAACTTACACACATAATCCCCTCCTATAAAGGTTTGTATTATATTGTAAACATGACTTGTATAAAAGTGATAGTACAATTACCTAAAATATAGATATAACTTATATTTTTCAAACTTTTTTATAAATTATGATAAGAGTCCTATTAATAGGCTTGTAAGTAATTAATTTCAAATTCCATATTTGATACATTTTTTATTTATTTGAATTTTATATAATATTAAAAAATGCACTAGGATTACAGTACCTAGTGCATTTTTTCACCTTGCTAATTACGCTCCTCGATCATCACTAACTGATAAAATATCACTAATTTTGACACTAATTTGGTTAGGATTTTCAAGTGCATTTCCATTATCATTACTTTCAACTTCTACGCCCTCTCCATTACCACGACGAAGTGTAACAAAGGTTTCTCCGATTCGAGTAATAAGACCTTCTACGTGAAATGAAGGTAAAAATAATACAACCCTCGCTCCTACTAATTGAAATGCGCGTAACAAAGTACGGATTTCATCTTCACGATGTTCTGCCATTTATATCATCCTTTCCTTTAAATTTATAAAGTAGTGAAGAAGTCTTTTGGAATCCAACCTACTTACTATAAAAAAACTAGTAAAGTAAATCTCATCTTTTTAGTACTGCCTCACTACTTTATAAGATAGATTATGTTTATTCTTGCAATTTGCTTAGACTTGCTCACTAATAATATAAATTCAAACGTCTCCCTATTTTTTCAGAAAATTCAAATAATATATTTAAGGGGCATTATCTGTGAAAACCTCGATACTTAACATACCAAAGATTACGATAACTTTTTATTTATTAAATTAGATAATAGAATTGAAAACAATAACGTTCTTCCTTATAAACGTGAATTTCTCTTTTCTTGACAGTAACTAACTTTGAGTTTGCTATAATATAAAATATTTGATCTTTGCTATTATGTACTTTACATTGTGTCCAGCCATTTATTTTTGCATCAATTGTGAATTCCAATCTTTCATCATAGAAACAGTGTATTATACAGGTGCCTTTGATTTAAATACAGAATTTAGATTCAACAAATTAGTGAATATAAATTAAAAGGAGTTTCGTGCTTTTTAGTACATGCTATTATTACGACCGTTCAAATAAGTGCTACCGGAAGAAGCGTAAAAAATGCGACTGTGATTGTCATTGTGAACCTCGCTATCAAACGTTAACATCTGGACCTTTATTTCGCAATTCGGACACCGACTTCATTCAAGTTTCTGCGCTTAATCAAACAGACGAGCCACAGATTGTAACTATAGCAGTACAAAATTACCAAGATACTTGTGTTGGTGATGTATTCCCCTCTTATAGATATCTTTGTGGGGAGTTAATTAACAATGATAACGGTGGCTCAGATGATGACGTAGGCAATAAGAATGGTAACGGAGGATGTATCTATTGCGAACCAGAAGGAGTAACTACGTTTATTGGTCCATTTACATTTACGATTCCACCTCAGCAACTTTTTAGCTTAAGGGTGTTTGCTTCCCAAGAACCTATTTTTTCACAAGACCCTATATACGTAGTTCGAGTGACACAGCCAGTAAATCCGGTTATTCCAACAGACGCTGCACTACCACTAGACCTGTCCGACCAGTTATCATAAATACATGGGGCATTAACTTTGTAGGAATGATTCAGCAAGAGAGTACGATGTTGAACGGGCAGTTTTATCCAACCGATCCATCCTCCCCAGTTGAACCCATTTAATACGTTATAAACTAAAACAAGCCGCCAAACAGGATGGCTTGTTTTTACTTCACATACACATAGGCTTCATTTGCATTTATATAGTATGTTTTTCCTTCGCTATTGTGAAATATACACCCAAAAAGCGTACCCAAAGATAAGATATTATTTAAAATGAGAATATTTTTCTTCAACTAGTATTTGATGATCAATGACACAACTACTAGTTCTCTTCACTATCTCTTAAAAATTAGCATAGTTTGTATAAATTCTACATCTAATAGAAAGCTCTCTATCAAATAAAAATAAAATAGTAGGTTAATAAACAAGCATTCTTTTTACTAAAACATAGAATAGTATGAACCCTATTCGAAGGGAGGTATAAAAGAATGTCCTGGAATCATGATTGCTGGAGTTCTAAGAAAAATCATTGTTGTGATGATTGGTGGAAATCTAAAAATAAGCATCATTGTGATGACGATTGGTGGAAATCTAAAGATAATCACCATTGTGATGATGATTGGTGGAAATCCAAAGATAATCACCATTGTGATGATGATTGGAAATTTAAACGAAATAAGTGTCGTTGTAAATGTTTCTTTATTTGTTGTCATTGTAGAAAGAAACATTGGTAAGTTTTTCAGTGCCAGCTTAAAGGCAAAGAACATGCCTTTGGGACTGATAAATACTAGATTATAGTATACAAAAAGCTGACTAATTATAGTCAGCTTTTTAATTACTTTACTACATACACATAGGCTTCGCTTACCGTAATATAGTATGTTTTTCCTTTGCTATTGTGTACTTTATATTGCGGTGAACCGTTAACATTTACTTTCGCATCGATTGTGAAACATAATCCTGTACCTACAGAGCCAGCAACATCTTTATTCTGCCAAGATGGAGCATCGTAGAAACGTAGATTGTTAACTTTAGAAACAACGTGCTTCCCTACAATAGAAGAATCTACAGTGCTCTTCTTACTAAATTTCACATAAGATGAATCGTTTTTAATCCATTGCTCTCCGCCAAGGTTTAACCAACCGTCCTTTTCACCCACATAATATAGGCTTCCGGTTTATTTAACTGGCGGTTTTTAGTATAGGTTGTGCCTGGCCCTTTACGTAAATTAACATTGTAACCTTCAATATACGCAATACCATCTGTTACAGCCGTTGGAACTTCAACAGGTTTAGATGGCTTGTCAGGAATAGAAACATCAACATTAGAATTAATGTATGCTCGTTGTACATCTACTCTAAATTGCGCTTCTGAAACTCCATGACTACGTAAATAATCAAGTGGATCTTCATGATCTGTACTACCAAGAAATTTCGTTACATCGTAATGAGTCCATAATCCTTTTTCTACTGATAAACCACGAATAAAGATTTTATATAAAAACTGCACATATACTAAAAATATACATACAATACTCATGATCATTTCAGAATTAGACATTGAGCACCCTTTTACGGTGCTCTTTATTTGTTGCTAAATAAGCACTTTGTTAAAAAACTGAATAAAGTTCAATATTCCTCCAATACTAATCACAATACAATCTGCTTCTTACCCAGGTTGTATCGAATAGAGCAGTTATTATAAATAGCTGCTCTTTTTAATTTTTGTTATATAAACTTGAAGTTTCTGCCCATACTATACATAACTCACGAAAAATTGATACTCCTTAAATTCGTGGATGTAATGTTCTTATAGCAGTTAGCTTTTGCTAGCTGCTTTTTACATTGAAAATAAATTTTAGTTCTTATTTCTTCTCTACACCATATAATTTTAACCTAGACTCCAGCTCAAAGTGTTACCTCCTATCTTAAAGAGCACTTATGCCTGGTGCTCTTTTTTATTTTGTTCCCATTCATTTCTGAATAACATCTTTAACTCTGTTCATACTATTTTTGTAACTTAAAGTTACAAGCTATTTTTGTAAGCGTAGCGTTTCTTTTGTACAACAAGCAGTTAGTTTTATTAACTAGCTGCTTTGTTATGTAAAAGAAAGATTTTGTTTTAAATTTACACATATCTAAAAAACATACATATAATATCTTGGGTATCCTTTTTCAATATTAGTTTTGGTTAGAGAGCACTTTTAAGAGTGCTCTTTTAATGTATTGCAATGTATCACGTTTTACATACAATAAACATAGAATGCAATGAGCACGCAAGACATATTTTTTATACAAACGTGTACATTTTTTGTACACGTTTTTTTTATTAAATAAGAATTCTGTTTAAATTTCATCAACCTTATTGATTCCTTTGCAGACATTATTATCACGAGGAATTTCATAGGTTTCTCTGGTCCAGTTTCCTCGAATTCCTTGTACACCTCATTGAAATAACCCGTTTTAAATAGCGGGTTATTTTATTTTTGGTCATAAAAAATTTTTGTTTAAATTTCATTCATTTTATTGTCTACTTCGCATACATTACGATTAAGCCAAGAAATACATAGGTTTCTCTGAACCAGCTTCATGTGTTTCCCGGTGCTCCTGTTACAAAGAATCCGTTTATAAACAACGGATTCTTTTATTTTTTGCATATAATAACTATTTTGTTATATTCCTTGCACTTTTAAATGAGACAAGCATATGTTGTAGTATAGTGTTTCATCACTTTTATACACTTCCTTTTTTCAAGAGTACATATTTGATATGTACTCTTTTTGCATCACCATAAAATAACGCTTTTGTTCAATTTAGTAATTTCTTATATAATGGAAGTTAACTAATCCAGAAGGGACTGAATTATGCGCAGATATCAATATTTTTAATCTACCCATCACAACAATATAATGGAGGTAAAAGTATTGATTACAGAATTACAGACACAAAGATTACATCTAAGACAAATGAAGGAATCTGATTCATTAAGTATGTTTAAAATATGGTCTGATCCTGACGTTACAAAATTCATGAATATAAGTAATTTCACTGACGAAAATCAAGCGAAAAATATGATTCATTTTCTCAATGAACTTGCTCAAAATAACAAAGCTTTCCGTTTTACCATTATTGAAAAAGATTCTAATCAAATTATCGGTTCATGTGGCTATAATTCCTTGGATTTCGAAAACTCAAAAACAGAAATTGGCTATGATATTTCGAAATTCTTTTGGGGCAAGGGATATGCCCCTGAAGCCATTTCTGCTCTATTAGATTATGCTTTTACACATTTTAAACTAAATCGTGCCGAAGCAAAAGTTGAACCTGAAAATGTGAACTCCATAAAAGTATTACAAAAATTACAATTCACTTTTGAAGGGACTCTAAGAAAAAGCGAAATCTCAGCTGGGAAGCTTATCGATTTAAATATCTATTCGAAATTAATAACGGATTAATTTTAGTCCCTCGGCCTATACTATATTGAAGTATAGGCTTCTTTAATTTTTATACAAAATTCAAATTTGGTCTTACTTCACATCGACAAGTGCTTGGCTTGCTTCCCGACTAAATCCATCAGGATATCTTTTAGTTAGTTTTGCAATGTTCATTTGAGCAATGTCTTCTAGGGTATACCCCATTTCGTGAGACATAATTGAAATGTAATACAAAATATCACCTAGCTCTAAAGCGATTTTATGCGTGTTCCCATCTTCTTCTCCTGGGCAATGAGTTGTAATCCCTTCGGTGTCATAACCGGTTGATATTCATTAATGATATCTCCCCAATCCAGCACTTCATCCTCATCTTCATATAAATCATCCATAATATCGTTGGATAAACGGTAATAACCCTTATATTCACGATTATTAAAAACCTCATGTCTTTCCATGTGATCCACAATTGCATTTGTTTCTTTCTTGCCATTAGAACCCCTATACATATTTCTCAATTCTTTCGATGGATATATTTGTTCAAATGTGAGTATTGCCAGCGCATATGTGCCCTCTCCCTTCTTGGTATCCTTGATTCCACTTGGTATTCCTCGTGGTCTTGATAAAGGTATATGACTTAGAAGAAGGGATTTTGCCTGTCTATACAAATTTAATTATGATTTTTTTACAAATTATATTTTGAAGGTAATTCCCTTTACAATATGGAATAATTCAACAGGTGATGATAATGATCATTTTGAAGAGTAATATTGGAGAATTATTAAAACACAGTGGATTAAAAGGAAAGTGGATTGCTCAACGATTAAATATAAGCCAGAATCAAATGAGTAATTATGTAACGGGTAAATCTTATCCACCAGTAGACAAAGCATTTGAGTTAGCCCAAATATTCGATTGTAGGGTAGATGATTTATACGAGGTACAAGAAAAAGACCCTGCTAATTAATTACTAGCAGGGTTTAGCGCATATTGAGGTAACGGTTGGCCCTCAATAGATTCCATATACATTTCAGCCAATCTTGATCCATCGATTAGTTGTACATTCAATTCTTCAGCATATTTTTTTGCATTTTTTGAAAAACCACCTGTTGATACTACATAACCACCTTTTGCCTCTCTTTTGGCAATATTACTATGCACCAGGGCAATTGCTTTATAGGACATATCGCTACATAAACACTTCACCTGCCCCAGATAAAGGTCACCGTTTACTGTATGTTCAAAGTCTACACCATAATCACCTGTAACTACCGTTACAAATGCAGAACCACCATAATATTTCTCAATTACATCAGCAACAAAAGCTTCAAATTCTAATGGTGTTTGACGGATGAATACTGATGAACACTTTTCATTTTCTAACGGCTTCATAAATCGATAATAAAGCCCCATTGCTAAAGTACGTTTAAACTCTTCATCTTTATTAAAACGAGCAATGAGTTGGTATAAATGATGGTCTTTTCTTCTTTTATAGACATACCACAAAATGTAAAGTATACCTGCTATCACTAGAAAAGCATATAACATATACACACCTCCTTAGAGATAGTATTTCTTTCGAATTAAAATTTATTTATTAAACATCACACTATATAAAATAGAGTATTGGCATTTTATATGAAGTCAACGTCAAGAAGCATTAGAAAAAGCAGGACAATAATATTATATTTGCTGCCATTCGCCGCAAAAATTTAAGCCTTGCACTTATGACTATTTGGTTGAGCAAACGATATGTTGGGCTCAAATGTCAATATAACTTAAAAAGGGGCTCTCTTTATCAAGAGAGCTCCTTTTCTTATTTCTTCTTCTTTTCTGTCGGTTGGCTTTGTTTAGCGAAATTTGATGAATCATCGAAATTCGGTTGCTTTTTACCAGCATTATTACTTCTACCTTTTCCCATATGTAATGCACCTCCCCTCACTCTTACTATTCCCAATTAAAAAATCCTCTTGCATCCAAGAGAATTTTATATTGGGCTCTTATTAATAATGTCCAACTGCACTTGTAAATGCTGAATTATTTAAATAAAGTACCGAAACCAATTATAATTGAAAATATAAAAGAACAACTACAAATAAGACTCGTACAATCACTACAAAACAAAGAGGAAATATTGATTTCATACTATCGTGACGGTATGGTACACGACATGTACATAAACGTATTACACATCGAGCCAATGTCAAGAACGATATACTGTACGGATGCATTTGAACTAAATACGGAAATTAAACTCAATGAATTAATTAATATGCATTAAAAAAGAGCTGTCCCATAAGTCGGTGTCACAGACTTATGAGCAGCCCTTTTAAATGTCCTATGCAAAGAGAACATTTAAATCATCTATAAGTCACTTTTAGGATTTTAGTTTCCCAAGAGAAACACTTATACTAGAGTCTCTTTTAATTTCAACTTTGCGACCATCTAATTCTAATGTTCGAGAACTTGCAGTAGGATTTTTAATTATATTGTACAGATAATCAGATTTAGTTGGTAATAGTGTTTTTAAGATTTTTTTCACAGGCTCGTTTAATACAGAGTCATCACTATAAATAGTCATTCTATATGCGCTTTCATCTTCAGAAGAAAAACTAAAATACATAATGTTATATATGAAATTTGCATTATTACCATATTTATTATATATGTATACAGAATCTTCTTTAAAAAATCCAGAATCAATAAGTATTTTCTGAATTTCTTTATAATTATACTCATCTCCATCTTTCTCAGGAATAGACTCAGGGACAAAGTTAGGGTTTACAAAAATTGCATTATACATAAATTTTGCAAATTGTTCCCTTGTTACATTCATTTCTCCACCATATTGATAGTCTCCAATTCCGTTTGTGATGCCATTACTATACAATGAACGCACAGAGTCTTTTGCCCAATGATTATTTGAAACATCATAGAAAAGGTCGTTTGTTTTTACAGCTAAATGAAAAGCTTTTTGTAAGATAACAGCCATTTCGTATCGAGTTAGTGTATCATCGGGTCTAAATTTGTCAGTGCTGTCCCCGGTCATGATTCCTGCTTGAGCAACTGCTTTAATACTGTTTTCAAACATATGCCCATTAATATCAGAGAAATGCTTGACTTTCGATCCATTATTTTCTAGTTTTAGGTATCTTGAAATAATCGCAGATACTTGTCCACGAGTTACATTGTCACCAAATCCAAAGCTTCCGTTTCCATAACCACTAATCACCTTTTTATCAGCTAAGTAGTTGATAGAACTTTCAGACCAATGCCCACTTGGTACATCAGTGAAATCAGCAGTTTGTGCATGAGCATTTGTTGCGCCGAATAGCGTGGCCGTAATTAAGCCTGTTGCAAGTACATGTTTAAAGTTCATTATGATTCCTCCTATGTATATAATTCTCACTTATATCCGTTGTTTTTAAGCGATTATATTTTTGTTATATTAATATATAATAATTATGCAAAAAACGTCAACTGCTTTCGTACTACAACGGATATTATAGTACCAGCAGTTAAAAAAATCCTGCAAATAAAAAACCGACTCATACGAGTCAGTCTTTTTATCATTTTGACTTAGCGTTATCTCGTAGATTTTTGATAGACATTGGAATAGCTCTATATAGAAATACCGCTAATTGTTCACGCGTTACTGTACCATCTGGATTAAAGTTATTATTACATACACCACCAGTAATACCATTTTGATAAAAATTTAAAGTCCAGTAAATCTACTTTACTCTAATAACATTTAATGGTAATATATAAATACAAAAATATAAAGAGGTGTTTTTAGTGAAAAAAGCAAGTCTGTTACTAACTACTTTTGTAATGATTCTGTCATTTTTTATTCCTAATCTTGCAAGTGCTAAATCATTCCCAGATGTACAAACTAATCATTGGGCGTACAAAGAAATTAACTATTTAACTGAAAGAGGCATTATTAATGGTACTCCAGAGGGATATTTCAAACCTAGCGACAATGTAACTCGTGGTCAAATGGCTGTAATGTTAGATAAAGCATTAGATTTAAAAATGCCATATAACTATAAGGACACATTCCAGGATATCCCGGTATATTCCTATTACTATGATGCTGCACATAAATTGATGCATTACGGCTACATAGCTAATTCTTTTAATTTCTTTGGTGACCGAGAATTAACACGCGCAGAGATGGCTGTAGCACTCGTTAAGGCTTTTGATTTAAAATCAACTGGCGCACACGTTAGATTTAAAGATGTTTCACCTACTCAATATTGGGCATATGACTATATTGTCATTTTAGCTCAAAATAATATTACTGTTGGATTCCCAGATGGCACATTTGCACCTACGGCCAAAGTTACTCGTGAACAGTTCGCTGCATTCTTAGCGCGTTTACAAGAACCAAGCTTCCGTCCAGTTCGTAATTAATGACTATTATTAATTAAACGTAAAAAAGGTCTGCTCAGATTAGAGTAGACCTTTTTTCACTTTACTTCCCATATACTAAGGCTACATTTACAATTAAGCGAATTTTATTTCACACAAATATTATTATACTAATCTAAAGTTTCTGTATTTACATTTTTTCTTTTTATCTCATAATTTTAATTGGGAAAGGGAGGAAAAAAATGGTTCAAATCAAAGTAACACCTGAAATGTTAGAAGAAGTGGCTAATCGTGCAAATAATACTAGAATCGCATTAGAATCTATACATAATAATTTATGTAATGAAATAGATCATTTGTGTTTTCAATGGATTGGTGCCTCTAATCAACAATTCGTTCAAATGTTCAATGATGCGAGACCAAAAGCTTTTACATCTATCAATTCGATTATAAAAGTTGAAGAAGATTTGAAACGAATTGCCGAAAAATTCCGCAGCACAGATAATCAAGATGTTACAATGGAAGAAGGTGCAATGTGTGGTAAACCTTCCTCTGAAGAAAAAAGGTTTTGATGGCGGTAAACTAGCTCGAGATATAGCTGGTGAAATAAGTGGGAAGTATGATATTAAAAGAGCGTGGGATGGTGTTGATCCATCTACTGGTGAAAAACTATCAACCTGGGATAGAATCTTTGCGGGTGGAATGGCAGTAGCTGGTCTTACACCAGTCGGGAAACTTGCTAAAGTGGGAAAAGGCGTTAAAATGACTGCAAATGCAGTCGAAGCTGCTAATACAGTTAAAAAAGCTGAAAAAGTTGAAAACACAGTCAAAAAAGCTGAGAATTTTGCTGATAAAGAAAAATTAATTGGGCATTTTGATAAACATGGTGGAGAATTTAAAGGTGCTTATGAAAATGCTGAACAATATTTACAAGGTGCTAGAGATGTAATTGAAAATGGGATAAAAGTTAAGTATGATTACAAAGGTGAAGTACGAACGGGTTACGTTAAATATATGGGTAATACTGGTAAAGGTAAAGCTAAGTTTGAGTTAGTAGGCACAAATAACGAGGGATATATTACAACATATCATACGCAAAGCGGTAAAACGTTTTGGAGAACTTTAAACGGAAAAAATGAACAAATTATAAACCCCGCTGATTAATAATAGGAGGAAAAAATATGAAGTACATGGCATATGTAGAAAAAATCGATGAGCTAATCGAAGAGGAAGTTACAATAAATATTAATGGTATAGTATTCACAGGATTCTCCACTGTTTGTCCATATATTATTGAAGAAGGAAAAAATTATCCTGTTATTCTCGACATTACAATTTTTGATGATATTGAAATAAATGAAGGAATAGATGGAGTGAAAAATTTAAAGAGAATTGATAATTCTTTCAAGTATCGTATTAGTGGAATATTAAATCCTGAGTTTATTGACGCAGGGGTTATTATTACAGACGAAGATGAATTATTTCCGGAACACAGTGAATACTTTAACAAGTATGTTGAAATTGAAGTTGATAGAATCAATATTGAATTTTTAAAAGAAGACTAGTCACTTCTAATAGTTTCTAAACTAAGATTGGTAAGTCATTTTTCTCAGATAACCTCAAACATAAAATTCAGTATAAATAAAGAGGTCTTTATATATGGCAATATGTTTATTAATGACTAAAGAATTTGAAGATGAGGAAATAGTTGTATATCAATTTTATCCCTCAGAATATCCACATAAAATTGGAAAAATGTATTTTCATAAAAAAGAACGAATGTTTTATGACTTAGAACAAGCTCTAGTAGATTCAGAAACAATGAGAGAACATTACTTTAATTGGGCATGTACTAGGATTGTGCGCTGTCTTAAAAGAAACGAAGGTTTTCCCGATAGCATGGCATATGAAGCATAATTAAACAAACATAAAAAGAGCCGATTCCACTACAGGAAACGGCTCTTTTCCTTACTTCACATACACATAGGCTTTATTTGCTGTTACATAATAATTCTTTGCTATTGTGTAATTTATAGTTAGCACCATTATTAATATGCAATATTGCATATTAATAATGCATATATAAATATTGCAATTTACATTTAACCCCTGTAAAATTTAGGGTGTAAAAAATATGATAGGAGATGTGATTATGAAGAAAATCTTAACTTCACTTATGCTTATTGGATTAGTAGTATTCGGCATTATTTTACCAAGCAATAATGCAAGTGCAGCTGAAAACACTCCACTTGTGGACAAAGTGCAAATTACTAGCATTGGAAACAATGAGTATATCGACTATGGACAAGGTAAAAAGTATCGAGTTTATGCATATAAAAACACAACATTTAAAGGATATGCATATGACGCAAACGGTCAAGCAGTACCTGCTGGTACAACTTTTTACATTTACTTCGATGGCGAACTAAATTTTGCCAAAAAAGACATTTTATGTACTGTAGGAGCAAATGGTGCATTTGAAGGTTCAGTGGAAATGCCTAGCGGTAAGGGAAACTATTCTTTCTGGGCTTCAAGATCAACACACTACTATGATATTGTGAATCTTGGTTATTACAATGGTCCTAACAAAACTAATCCAATTCCAAAAGCAAATGAAAAAACTGTTTATCATTACTCTCATGGGGTATATCATCCATAAAAAAGAGCCAGCTCATAAGCTGGCCTTTTTTATATTCTTTTGTAAAAAAATCACTTAACTTCATACCACCAACCTTTACGGTCAAGGTATTCTTTTATTGCTTTTAATTGAGCATCTTAAGTTGGATCAGAAATAAAATATGCTAATCCATCAGGTTGTAAAATGAACTTAGCTGTCATTTTTAACGATGTCAATGCTCCCATAACATCTTCAATATACTCTCTTGAAAATGCTCCTGATTGGATGATATTTAGTTTAGTTGTTTGAACTTGCTCTTGCACTGCTCCAGTAAACCAAGACAATGACTTGCTCCCAACACGCGAATTCAGGTCACACTTACCGATACCTGATACATTTCCTGTTTCTGTGTACTGCCAAATATCACAAGGATATAGCAAAGTTTACCTTGTTGACAACTCTATCTTGTTTTACTGCAATGCTTATTTTTTATTGGGTTTAACCTTGATTTTTTTACACTATATATCTACCCCTGAATAAAACTCAATATTCCGTAAATATTAAAGTCACATGGTTATCTTTCCCCTGTTTTTCTTGGGTGAGCAGTTAGCTTTTGCTAGCTGCTCTTTTGTGATTCATCGTCACATTATGATGAAATGTTCATATATTATCTCGAAGCAAAAACCCTAATTTTCTTTTTAATATCTCACTTTTTCCTTAAAGAGCACTTTATTTAGTGCTCTTTCTGGTAATCTCGTAAAGTTCTATTGTTCCATTAAGAGGACCCGCACCTCTAATCGGTTCCTTTTTTTATGTTTTCTACTCAAATAGCGTTTTTGTTCAAATTCACTCTAAAAGTAAAATTGTCATTTTTTCATTCAACCGAGTTCATAACATATTCTTTTCCTCCGATAAAATAAGGATTAGGTGTCCCATGCGCATTTTATCCATTGGAAATAATACCTTTCACGTACTTACGTATTAGAAACTTCATTACTGCATCTTCTATAATAGCAATTTTGTTCACTTTTTCGATACATTTATGAAACATTCACATGTTATCTTAATTATGTTCTATTATTTTTGAAGAACCATGTGAGAATACCAAAACAAGAAGCCCTAGAGCCCTAACTCTAGGGCTTCTTGTTTTTAAATAAGGATTTTGTTTTAAACTTGCACATACACTCAAAACTTAAATAAGATATATCGCTGTCACATTTTCGCTTTTTCGATATGAGTCTTGATCAAGGAACGCTTTCCTGGGCGTTCTTTTTCTATTCTTTTAACTCGCTTTCTATTCAAGGGATTATTTTATTGAGTTTTCAATCAAACTTCATTTCAAAATTCTCCGTTTCAAATGAACCACTAGACACATACACCATATACTAATTTAAATACTTCCTAGGAAAGAAGGTGAAAGATATGCCATCTATTGTCGGAAATATGGTTGTACAAAATAGTAACGGCTCTTTCAACTTAGGTGATTTTTATAATGTTTCTCCAAAAGAAAATACAAAAGCTTATAATGGTTCAGGTTCATCTAATGTTTCTTTTGTTCTTAATACATTTAACGGTGTTAGTGCCACAAACACATTTGATTCTGATGTTGCCGACCAAAGCCAAGTTGGAACAGCCTAAATTTATTTATTTCCCTCTTCACCTGAATAAAACCCAATATACTGTTAATAATGTATATACAGTTTCTGATTTCCTTCATACCCGAAGGCTTAGCAGCTAGCTTTTAGTTTTGCACCGAAGATATCTTATCAAAAACACTAGGCTCCTCTTATTCCCTGTCTTTCATTCATTTTACTAACTTATATTTCATTTTTGTGATTAAATATGCTCATGGTAAACATATTAAACTTACTTCAATTCTCCGTGCAGTGTATGAGCATAGCGGGCAATCTAGTCAGTTTCCTGCTATGTTTGTTTATAGGTATATAGATTCTTGTACAAAATAACGCTTTTATTTTAAAATTATATTGTTTTAAACTATCTATTCTACTTCTCTTGTTCATATATCAAGTTCTCTATTCATACACTAAACATAATTGACATAACTGAATGGAGGATAACTATGTCTTTTGCAAATATTATTAAATACGGACGCGTTCCCCTCTTTAATTCTAACTTCCCTTTAATTTTATTTTGGAGTCAAAAAAGTGGCTGTACCTCTCTTGCACATTGGTTTTTTTATCAAATAAATTTATTTAAACAAGCTATAAAATACGATTCTTTCATCCATAATTATGAAAATGAAATATACAAAAACTCCTCGGACTACTTTATTGAATTAGCTGCAGCTTTATATTCAAAAGAAAAAGATACCTATAAGTTAGTAAGAAACCCATATACAAGAGCTGTAAGTTCATTCTTCTCATTAATTGCTCCTCCTTACATAGAAAATCCAGCATGGAATCCTATTCGGAATTTTTATTATGGTAATGAATTTTGTAATAAACCTATTTCATTTAAAATCTTTCTCTACTACTTAAAAGCACAAATGATAAATTTAGAACAAGTAGATCCACATTTAATGCAGCAGTATGAACCAGGTGAGGAGGAGTTTGTTACAAAGTATATCTACCTTGAAAATTTCTCTACTGAAATTGTGCGCCTTGAACAAATATATCAACTAAAAACTTCTCCTTTACACATACTAACCAAATCATGGCATCATCAGAAGGACAGGGCGATTTTTAAAGGGAATTTTGCAGATGCTGATATTACTGATCCCTTATTCCCACGCCTCCCAACATACGATAGTTTTTATGATCATGAAACTATCCAATTAGTACAGGATGTTTTTAATAAGGATTTCGGCACATACAAATACCCATTAACTCCTTTAAAAAATACGTGATTTTCTACTTGCAGTTTCATATTTTACAGAGTAGCTTAAATTCACCTATTTAAGTTTCCTCATAAAACTCTCATAGTAATTTGGGACACTGGAAGCGGTGTCTTTTTTTAATGAAATTCAAATTTGGTCTTTATCAAAATCTTCAATACCATATAAAATTTACGTAAAGATTGATATGATTCAACCTATCCACCCGATAAACGTTATATACTGAACTTACAAATATCCGATTTGCACAATGCTTGCTTTCTATACGACTTATGCTTGGGTGCTAGGAGAAATCCTAGCCTTTTTTGATTTCTCTCATATTAGTTGGACCTTTCCATTTCCCTTCACATACCTACTTCTTCTCGAGTTTTCCAACATAGGTAAAGCTACGCTCATACATAATGCTTATTTCCTTATCTGGAATTTCCTTTTGATTTATACGATACGGTTTCCCTCCGTTCAATCTACTCTATTGAACTTTTACTTCATTTCCATTTTACATTCTTCAAGAAAGTCGATAGCCTCTTGAACCTGTTCTTTTGTTGAAAGTAATTCCATCACATTGCCTTCTGTGTTATAAACATGAATCGTTCTTTCCTTAAACTCCATTCCCAACATCCCACCATCACCTAAAAGCTTTACGTTAGCTTTCATTTTCCTCTACCTCACTTTAAATGGATTATTTTGTTTTGATTCTATTTAGAATTTGCTAAAATTTAGTGAAAAACATCATATTAATAAAGGGGCAATCATGAAACATACTATAAACTTCTGGTCTTTTATTTTTTCATTTATTTGTGTTGCTTTATTCTTTTTATATCTTGAAGTATGGTCACCTAAAATGAATGAATCTATTATGAATACAATATATTTTCATCCTTTATTCGTTTTACTAGTTTTAACACTAGGAACTTTTTTTGTTGGTATGATAGGATTCTCTAAAATAAACAACTGGAAAGCGATGCTCAGGAGCATATTAACAGTCTTTCTGACATTTTCATTATCTGTATTTTTAGCCATTATTTTGTTTGTAGGATATGGATTAAGTTAAAAAGAAAACCTTTAGGTGCTCTGAATAAAACTCAATATTCTGTCAATACTATAGACAACCCATTTCGAACCATATTCCATGATTGGAGTAGTTAGCTTTTGCTAGCTGCTCTTTGTTTGTAAAAAACGAACACAATTAACCGCACTCACATATAATATTCTGTGTTCCTTTCTTTATAAATTGAAATAGTCATTACAAAATAAATCTCGTCACGAGAGCACTTGATTAAGTGCTCTTTTTGGTTTTAAACTAACATAAAATGAAATTTTTACCACATAGCTAATTGTTAAATATTTTACGTTTATACATTATAATGGAATAGTTATTGTATATTGGCATTAAGAGAAGCGTCCTGATTAAGCGCTTCTCTTTTTTTAACAACATAGCGATTTCTTTTAACCTTTTAGTCGGACAAGCATATGATGTACTATCTAATACTCATAGGGTTTTCCTCTTTCAAGAGCACATATTAAATATGTGCTCTTTTTTCTTTATATAACCAACCAGAAATATATATTAAAAGCCTCATTTTTTTGTTTTATTGAATTAATCCAATCATAATTTCTATTTCTCAAATAACATATATGGACAACTAAAGATAAGGAGGATGAAATTCGTATGGCTGATTATTTTTATAAAAATGGTAAAAAAATTTATAAAAAACAATCCAATCCGAAACTTCAAAACAATAATTGTTCTGTTAGGACTCATACAATTGCTGGTGCTGAAGAAAATAGAAATGGAAATATACCTTTAGTTATTGACCTTCTAGATAACACTCCACAAACAGTATTTGAGGATTTCACTAACAACCACAATAAAACATTAATTCAATTATTTGTTATTGGGATGAGTGCACCTGTTGACGTAACTATTCTAACAAGAGGATCTAATAGACCAATTACCACCACATTACAACCCGTTCAAACAAAAATATTTCAGGTTGAAGATTTCCAAAGCCTTACTCTTACAAAACATGAGGGTCCTGCCAGTGGAGTTAGTTTATTTGTCCAAAAAACATTTTGCATCTGTTGCAATAATCAAGGTAATTCTTGTGATGAATATTACTGTGAATCCGACGATTATTGTTAAATTACCGAAAAGAGTCCTTTTTATATAGGATTCTTTTTCTTTTACTCCTTTAGCATTTAATTATTCACCACTCTATTACCAATGTATCCTAAAAAGCATCCTAACCAAAACATAATGCAACTCCACCTTTCTGTATAACTTTCAAAATTGATACTACTTTGCAACCCCCTGCGCCCTTCCAAAAGTTGCAACTTTTGGATTAATCTATTTTAGAATCCACCTAATTTGAGTTTGAGTAACCCCTACACGCTTTCCGATATTCCCCTGTGACATATGGCTTGAGTACATATCCCAAATCATTAACTCTCTATCTGGTAATGTATTTATAAAAGAACACATTACTATCTTTTCATCAATTTCTTCTGTTTTACCTATTGAGCTTTCATCTACAAGCATTTGCTCTAGGGTTAGATCATTACCTCCACTTTCTGATGAAAATGTTACGTCATGTAAAGAGCTTGGAATTTGCTGATATCGCAAAGCTTCTTCCACATTCTCAACAGATACACCTAATAGCTGACTGATGAATTCTGGTTTTTCTTCTGCTAATTCCCCCCTAATAACTCTGCCTTTTAAGTAGAATATTTCTCGCGTTACTTTGACTTTTTGATTATTTATAATCGCTAAAGTAGAGAACTTGCACCCATATGCAGAATCAAAGTCTTCTCTTGCTTCAAGTAATCCAATCATGCCACATTGAATTAAATCCTCTATTTCTAAACCTATATTACTTTTAATAGACTCCAAATTCGAACGTACTTTTCCCATACAAACTTATAAACTAGCTTTTTATATTTTTAAAAAAACTCATCATCCGTCATGGCTTTCACATCAACTATTTCAGACATTCGCTCCACCCCTTTTGATTTCTCTCATATCAGTTGGCCCTTTCCAAATACCCGCTCGTTTCCATTGCTTTTTCTTTTTCCCGATATACGAGGGGCTAAGATTATAATCCGGTATACCTTGTATATTTAAATTCCTAACAGCCTCAGGTGTTAAACCACTCGGCACTTCCCTTCTCGGTCCACCGTTCTTTTTCGGCTGTGTATCCAAGTATCTACCCAACTGGCGTAATTCTTCACCAGTCGGGCATGCTTTACACTCATTCACACTAAAACATTCGTTTGATGTACGATTGTAATAACAACGTCTACATTTCTGTTCGATAATGTCACCAATTTGGTATGTGAGCCTTTTTCGTTCTCCTTTAGTAAGTTTCACCATCCACCTACAAGACTGCTTTGAGCGCTATACCGAGCGCTTGTGATCTACCTTGTAACTCAAGACGGTGTTCTCGTTCTTTCGCGGCTGTCTCTTCTGCGGCACGTACATTGATATGCATCTTTTGAAAGTCATGCTCTAATTCGTGGTTCTTTTCCGTAATCGCATTAAATTCATTGAGTAACGAGTTGTAATCTTTCTCACGAGATTGAAGCTGATTTTGCATGAGTTTAAGTGCATCTTCCGCTTCCAAGCGTAACTTTGTTTCCGCAATATGTTCTTTTGCGAGTAAATATTTTTATTTTTTGAGATCCTCGAATATTTTCAATACTTCATTTCACTCTTTTCGAAGAGCATCTTTTTCATCAAGAATGACATTTAATCGCTTATACAGCACCCCTGAAATCTTTATTTTAATACAATAACTTTACAATAAAACTAAAAAAGAACACCTTAACTCGGTGCTCTTCTTTATAAATATCAACTTTTATGTAATTGAACATATAGATAACATGAATCCTCCAAATGAAATTGCTCCTAGTAAACCTAATACAAATCCTGTAAAACAAATACAATCAGCAAGACAAATGGAAGACTGCGATAACGGAACAAACGACCTACTTGTACTCGATCCATATTGTTTTATTTTCTCATAATTCATCTCTAACATGAAATGTAGACATCTTACACCATCCTCAATAGTATGTAGAGATTCTTTTTCTAATCGCTCCAATAATTTATTATTAAAAGCAAATGGAATAGGATACTGCTTATCTAATTTCATATTTTGATAGATTAATTGTAAATGAGATAATATATTATTTTTCTTTTTTTCAGATGTTACTGTACATTTCATATTATTAAATTCATTTAATAACAGTGTCAATTCATCTCTTTTTCCGTATAAATCTTTAGCTATTTTTCTCTTTAATTTGTACGAATGGATAATAGATTTAAATTCAATCATTTTAATACACTTCCTAATTAAATATTATTTATCTTATATTATATAGATAAACAGTACTCTTTAATCCTATTTAAAATACACTTAATCCTCTTAATTTACTATCGATTAACATTACACTAACCTTACATATTTGTAATAATTTCTTTATCAATCCACAATTGATCCCTTAATTAGACAGATTTTTGATGGTAAAAACATAAAAAAAAGCAATGATTCGATTTTAAATCTAGTCATTGCTTTATCTATCTCATCTTGATTTACACCTAAATATCTAAATATCATTCTTTCACTTGAATGCTACATGTGTTTTTATTAAATTCTTTAATAAAAATTATATAATGCTTCACTAATGGATTCTTTTTTCTCTTATCAATATTCATATGTTACAATAGTACCAGTTGTATCAGTAGTACCATTAAAACCACTAAAACAATTAGAACAACCACCACAAGTACCACATCCACCACAGCCGCCACAGCCAAAACAACCGAAGCAACCAATACAACGGAACCCACCACAACGAAATCCACCACAACGACCGCCACAACCTCCGCAACGACCACAACCACCACAGCGACGAGCAGTATCTTCAATATAGTAATATGGATATTGGTTTTGCTGATCCCAATACACAATATCTCCAGACTGGTAATCATTAAGGCTTAACGCTTGTAGTTCTTGTTGAAACTGATTCATTTTCATAACCTCCGTTTATAAAATACAACCTCATCGATGCTTGCCTATATCCCTGTTTGTTAAATCTAAGTAGAAATAGTGCTATAAACTAAGTTCAATACATACACCAACAAAGTATGACTTATCACTAGATGATGCACCTTGTTTATGCACCTATTTTTAGGTTATTTTTTCCATGGGCTCATTTTTATAAATTGGAAAAAGACGCATTTAGGTTAATGCGTCTTTTGGCGAACTTCTTTTGTGAAATCATATACATAGATATTATTCATACCTGTGTATAGCAATACCTCTACTCATTATACAATTACATCTTTTACATCTGTATCCAATGGCCACTTTTCTAATGTATAAGCCATATCCCAAAATGAATATTCATATTGACTACTAATAATAAAATGTTGTTTCATTCGCTTACGGTCTGATTCAGTTACTTTTTCAGCGATAGTATCTAACCGTGTAATTTGCTCTTCAACTAATGTACGGAACCAATCAGATCCATAAGCAGAAATCCATTCGTTATAAATTGGCTCTTCTGGCTGACACTCTTTTAAACGCTCACCAATTTCATAATATAACCAATAGCAAGGTAAAATTGCTGCAATGATATCGCCTAAATGTCCTTCGTACGCAGCACGATACATATGTGAAGTATATGCGTATGCAGTTGGAGCAGGGATAAAATTATCTTTTTCTTCTTGTGTTATCCCTAGTTTCTTCGCAAAATTCTCATGTAATGATAATTCCGCCTCATATGTATTTTGGGCATGGTGTGCCATACGAGCTGTCGTTTCTAATTCCAGTGCTTTTGCAGCTCCTAATGTTTGTACTCTAGCAAAGTGACTTAAATAATATGAATCTTGAAGCACGTAATAGCGAAAACTAGCTAAATCTAACGTTCCTTCACCAAGTTTTTTTACAAAAGGATGATGAAAACTAGCCTCCCAAATTGAATCCACTTCTTTACGTAATGATTGTGAAAAAGTCATTTTAATCCCTCCAATAATTCATTTAATATAAGTATTTATCCGCAACTATTAACGCTTTATAATAAAAAAACTTTCTTTACAGGCGTAAAGAAAGTGAAATTGACATTATTTATACATGAAATAGCAATGTCTTTCCCACTTCCCTACGCTGGCATTAACCAGATCAGGTACTAAGAGTCTCAAATTCCCATTTGATCTCAGCCTATAATAGGCCCCCCTAGTGGATAAATATTTTATTTTCGTATCGTACTCATCATAACATACTTCATGTTACTGTCAAAAGTATTCATGATATGCTACTTAAAACCCTTCTTCTTCCCTTACTCTTAATGAAGTTTCAATAATCATATCTAATAGTTTGCTATAATGAATACCCGCTGCATCTGCACTTTTTGGTAGTAGACTTGCTTGTGTCATCCCTGGTAATGTATTAACCTCCATTACATATGGAATACCGTCTTTCACCATCATATCAACTCTTGCATAAACACTACATTTTAATGCTTTATAGCAAGCCAGTGACGCTTTGTTTACACGTTCTTTTAATTCAGCTGGAAGTTCAATAACTTCTTCAATAGTACCTGCATCATCATATTTCGCATTGTAATCAAAGAACTCCGCTACATGTCGAATTGAAATGATAGGTAACTGTTTACCATCAAAAATGGAACATGTAATCTCATCACCTTTTATATATTTCTCTATTACTACTTCAGAATCCCATTCGAACACAGTTTCTAGCATTGAAATTAATTCGTCTTTATCATAGACAATCTTCACCCCAACACTCGATCCACCAGAGTTTGGTTTTACCACTAAAGGAAATCCTAATTTATCTAATTCATCAAGATTAAGATCCTCCATTTTTGTAAGTTCAATCCAATCTGGTGTTTCTATTCCTTCATAACGTAAAATCTTTTTCGAAATATTTTTGTCCATACATATACCGCTAGATAACATATTGCTTCCGCTATAAGGAATACCTAAACTTTCAAGCGTTCCTTGAACTGTCCCATCTTCTCCGTATTTTCCGTGCAATGCGAGCAGCGCGAAATCAATGTCCTTCACTTTTTCGATTAAATCCATTTTTTCGTTTAACGTAATTGGAACTATTTCATACTTACTTTTATCTAAATGTGCGATCATTTCATTCCCAGTCATAATTGATACTTGTTTTTCAGAAGATACTCCACCCATAATAACGCCAATTCTCATTTCCTCAACTCCAAATTTCATTTTTTATTGTATCACCAATTATTTTGATTCCCCGAACTATGTCTTCTTCTTTCAGACGTGAAAATCCTAATCGAAACGTGTTCGCTCCTCCTCCATCAGAATAAAAAACATCTCCAGGAGAAAATGTAACCCCTTGCTCATAACACTTTTGCAAAAGCGTACGGGCATGAATTTTTTCTTCTAACTCTATAAATAAATGGAGGCCACCATCACCGGTCATTCTTTGAAACGGAATGTACTCGTTACATGCCCCAACAGCTAACTCATATTTTTTCTTATAAACTGATCTTGCCTTTTTTAAATATTTTTCAAAATATCCTTCATGTAAATATTGAAATAGAACAGCTTGATCTAACGTAGAAGTGTGAATCGTTCTTGCTCTTTTTACACTTTCTAAATGATGAATTAGTTCTTTATCTGCAATAATCCATCCTACACGTAAACCAGGGAAAAGTACCTTCGAAAAGCTACTAATATAAATCACATTATTACCAGCACCAGCAAAAGTTAATAATGGTGCTAAATGTGAACCTGAATAACGTAGTTCTTCATTAAATCCATCTTCTATAATAGGAATTTTATATTTTGAAAATAATCTCATCAGTTCCGTTCTTTTCTCCGAACTCGTGACAATACCAGTTGGATTATGATAAGAAGGAATTAAATACGCGAAATCAAAATCCTTTTTACGCAAACTTTTTTCTACTTCATTCGTATCGATGCCATCTTCATTCATATTTATTCCATGCACTTCAAGTCCATGTAAACGGAAAAGCTTCAACGCAGCATGATGAGTTGGATTCTCACAAATAACCCGCCCTGATTTCTTCGTTAATGAGGAAAGTACAATATCCAATCCTTCAGTAAATCCATTTGTAATTAATATATCTTTATTTGAAATATCTACACCTTTCATTTCCATATAATGAAGTAGATAGTTCATTAACGGTCTATAACCTTTTGCGTAGCCGTAGTTTAATACGACATCACCTTCAATGGACATACGAGTAAGAAAAGCTCTTTTGAAATTTTCTACGTCAAATAGCTTTTCGTCCGGAGCAATGCTATTAAAAACAATCATTCCTTTTTCCCAGCGGACACCATGTTTCATTAAATCTAATTCATCCGCTAATAAGGTAACTGTATTAAGTTTATTTTTCCAATCTATTTCAACAGACGAAGTGTTTGAAATATCAACCTTCGTAACAAAATTTCCTTTTCCTTTAACTGCATAAATGAGTCCTTCTTGCTCTAAATCGGCATAAGCAGCGAGTACAGTATTTCTGCTCACACTTAGTAATTCGCTTAATTCCCTTGTTGAAGGGATTTTTTGATCCCCGAGCAAATGCCCTTTCATAATCATCTTTTTCAAATAATCTTTCAATTGAATATAAACGGGACGATCTTTCACAACTTTAAAATCTTTAAACAATTCCTTACCCCCTGCAATCATTTTTGCATATTTATTTCATTCTCAAAAGGTCCACTACATATGTATTTTTTATAAAGGGCGGTACGGTCTTATAAAGTGGAACTTTAATCAATGGGATTGTTTATTCCGCTCACTGATTATTAGCCCTCACGAACCAGGCGTTTTACTACCTGTTACTAAGGGATAAATCTTTACGGTATAAGTTAATTATATCTTTTAAAGCTGCTGCTGCGGCTCCGCGTGGATTTGATGCACCACCAATTGTAGTAACTTGTCCCATCGTATCTGTAAAGAACGTAATCCCTTTTTCTGTCCCATTTACATTTGCTAGCGGATGATCTTTATCTATTTCGTGCGGTTCTACATGAAGAGCCACTTTACCATCCTTATCCTTATATGCTGATGCAATTAATTTAATAAATTTATTTTGTTCCTTAGCATTTCGAATTTGTTGTTTTGTAACATGTTCGATTCCTTTTATATGTATATCTGTAAGTGTATTCTCTGTTCCCATTAAACTGTTTGTCAAAAGTAACAACTTACACGCACTATCAGAGCCACTTACATCTAATATTGGGTTTGTCTCAGCAATTCCTTTACTTTGCGCTTCTTTCAGTGCTTCTTCAAACGTAATATCTTCCTCATTCATTTTCGAAAGAATATAATTTGTAGTCCCGTTTAATATTCCTTCTATTTTTTCAATATGGCAACCAGCTAAACTAAATTGACCAATATCAAGTGTCGGTAATGCCGCAGCAGTTGCACCACTATATCGAATTCGTACATTTGCGATTTTTGCAGCTTCATTTATTTCTCTCCAGTTTGTAACAAGCGCACCTTTTGAAATTGCTACTATATCCATTTGTTTTTCAATCGCTTGTTTTATATATTGTTTCCCTGGATTTCCATCTTTAAGGTTTGTAGCTGTTGATTCCACCAGCACTGTACCACTTATGTTATCTGTTGCACGTTCCTCCGGATGATATTCTATATACTTTTCAATTGCAGCACTACTGCTACCATACATTAATAAGTTATGAATAGATAATCCATCCTCATTATGTATTGCAACATTTCTACCTAATACGCCACTTACAACTAACTCTATACCATATGTTTCATATATATATGAACATTTTTCATTTAATAATTTTATAAACTCTCTGCCTACTGTTCCATATCCTGATAATACAACTTGAATTTTCATAATATCCCCCCATATTTTTCTACCAAATCCCTCTTTCAATATAATATAAAGCGCTCTCGAATTCCATCGAGAGCGCTTTATTATTACCTATTTTGGTAAACGTGATAACTTTTCAGCAATTGTTCTATAAAACTCTTGAATATTAGAAAAACCTAACGTGTCTGAAACACTTAATCCTACCATGTCGAGATGGTCCCAATTTGCTTTCGTTTCGATATGATTCCATTTCCCAATCTGTAATGACTCATTATTATTTACGGTAGCATTAGAAGAAGGTGCAATCATAGAACTTGTATTTACTACACCATCATTTTGCCACCAAGTAGTATCAATTAATGGACGATTTTCTTCATACCTTGCATAGGAACCTAAGAAAAATGCATTCCCCATTAACACTTTATTCATCGTTATATGAGGCAAATGTAAACCTGTTATAGGTGCCGCTTGTGATGCATGTCCACTATAGGATAAGTAATACACATTCGGTTGCGTCTTTACCCAATTATTTAACTCCTTTGCACCATCTGTACTTAAATCCCATTGACTTATATCTTTTGTATTTTTCCATATAGAACTATTTAAAATACGATTACTGTATTGGAAAAAGGACTCTCCAGCATTCTTTTTTAACCCCCATTGATCCAATTTGAAATCATATAATGATAAATTACTGTTTCCTCCTAAACTTGCAGCTGTAATGAGTAAATCTTTTACGAACGGTAATAGAAGACTACCGTCCGCAAGTGTTGTACCGTTGTGAGGAGTTGCTAATGTTGTAACACTATGAACATATGATTTCTCGCCCTCAAATAGTGGTGATATTTTGGTGTTTGGGTGATTTTTTACATAATTTTTTTCTTCAAAACTGCCTTCTTTTAATAGCTGTACTAATGTTCTAATCGTTTGTCCACCCATGCTATGCCCAACTAAATGAACTTTATTTGTTTCACTCCAATTCGGCGCAAAACCACTATAAGTTCTACCAAAACGATTATGTCCATGTTTCTCAGCATGTGCGGCACCGTAGTCTACTGTTCCACCGTTAATTTGGGCATATAATTCACATGCACGATCCCAGTTACTAGAAACTGGTCCAACAGCTGCGGTATGAACTGTATAACCATTGCGTTTCAAATCTTCTTGTATATCATGAACACCCCCCCAATATTTAACCCCTAGCATTTCCTCTCTACCCCATCCGGCAAACCCATTCACTAGAATGATCGGATAATTATTTTGTTGACTCTCTTCAGCATATGTTATTTTCGCTACCAATGAACAAACAGCCACTAATGCAAAAAAACATATTTTTAAAAATAACTTCCCCATATTTCCTCCCCCTGATAAAACGTTTACATTTTTCACTTTACAGCATGCTTTAATAACTTAAACATAATGTAAAGTATTTTATATACGTTGTATATATAGAAAACATATACAAATGTTGATAAATATTAATTCAAGTAAACATTTACTTTTTACAATACACCTTGTAAATCTGTTTATTTGAATTTATAATTAGATATAGTTTCCTCATGTTAAAAAGATTTAAAAACCATAAGAAAACTAATCTCATTACTTGAAAAGGAGGAAAAAGCATGCAAATCGGATCAAATATTCATACATTATCTCAACCTACTAAAATAACTCCATCTAATCTTGAGCATAATACTATCTCTTCTACTAAACTTGAAAGTAAGAAAGTAAATGATCCTATCAAGCTCGATATTCGTTCATCCGAAAAAGAAATGAAACAGCCTGAACATAAATTTAATGAATTAGATTTATGGAAGATGTTAAAGGATAAAGGTGTTCCTTTATGGATTATCCTTGAAATGCTACAAAAAGCCCGTAAAGAAAAAGAAGCTCAAAATAATTCAGTTCAAAATTCAAATGCGATTGAAGAAACAAACGAGAGTCGATTAAATGAAGTAATGTAATCTTTTTTATATGAATGGTCTATGAACTAAAAAGAGTTCGAGCTTGATAAAGTTTCTATCAAGCTCGAACTCTTTTTTAAGATTCTTCTCCAATCGTTACAAACTGAAAAGCTACTTCTCCTTCCAAACCTTTAATTAGCTTTTTTACTTTGACATTTTCATTAACCATTGTATTATCTGTCGACATTTTAGGTCTTTCATCACCTATAGATTTTTTAAATTGAAGAAGGTGCATTTTCGTTTCATTTGCTTTTATTTCCTTATATACGCTATTTTTTGCTACAATCACATACGATTGCGTTGGATATTTACGAGTGTTACCTATCCAAGTGTCACTATCGTATGTAACAGGAATCTCGTTTCCTTCTAGTTTAATACTTTTCAAAGTCTTTTCGTCTTCATTTGTAAACAATAGCGATCCTTCTTTTGGGAATTTTGGTAACGTATCTAAAATATAATTGGAGCCATTATCTCGTTTACGAAAAATTTTTTCTTTAATCAGTGCTAGTGCTGTAGACTCATTTAAAATTAATACCTGTCCGTTTCCATAAATACCTGTTTTCACAGAAAACACTTCATTTGCTTTCGTAATCTCCTGATAACGATTAATAATTGGTGAAATTTTATTTTCATCTCCAATGATTAATATACCGTTTGCAGGAAATAGATTCTCCTTTTTAGAACATGCACTAAAACTTATTAATAGTAGTATCGTTAACATAAAAATAGTTAAAGTTCTTTTCATCGCGTTTCCTTTCATCATACAGTTGATTTTTTCACATACTTTCATATAGTATTACAAATTAATAAACTCTATTGATCCATAACTTTATAAAGCTTTTGCAGGTAACGCCAACGGGTTATAAAGAAATATAAAACTTGTATACAAATAAATGAAATTAAAATTACGATAGAACTATTCATAATAGAAAAATCGAGTAATTGTTGTAATGCCATATAAGCGACTACGGTATGTATCACTGCAATGATAATCGGTAAGAAGAACATTAATAATAACTGTCTCGTTACAACTTTCTTTAGCTCGCGTTTACCTAATCCCATTTTCGAAATCATTTTATATTGCTGTTGATCACGATCCAAATCCGTATATAATCGGAAATAGATAAAACTAGCAGCGAATGTAAAGAAGACGATTCCGACCAAAACACTTGCCATAAGTAATAGCCCATTCGTTTGCTTCGCACTTAACAAATCTAGAGTTAAAGCTCGAAACTGAAAACTACCTTCTTCTTTCGCGAATGTACTAATTAATTCGTTTGAAATTCTCTTCGTTTTTATCCAATCGTCTACAACAAATCCGTAAGTACGGTATGGAATATCAATATTATCTGGATCACTAATAATAGGTATTTCATCATATACATGATCCTGAACAGCGATATATATACTTCTCGTATCATGTGGTAAAACTAAATTTGCTACAGCTTTTTTCACATGAAATGTCTTTGTCCATTCACCTTGAATGACTTCTATATTTTTTTTATAGTTGCCACTTTTAAATTCTTGTTTTTGTGATACGATTCCAGGAATTAATAAGATTTCACCTTCATTTTCAATCGTTTCTTGTTGATATCCAAGTGCTTTAGCAAGATCGTTATATTCACTTAACTTCATTACAATTACATTACTTTCTGTGTATATATATGAAGCTGAAGCCATTCGATATGGAATGTTAGCATCAGCAAGATGTTTTTTTATAATAGAAAGATTTTTATTTAATGCTTTGTCGTTTTCAAAATCCCCATATAAAAATGTATACGGATTTGTCATCCTTACCAAATCTTTACTTCCAATTGCAGCTGTTGTACCAATCGCTGTAAATGCAACTGCTGAAACAATAGAAACTATAAAAAACATCGTTGCATTATCTTTCATACGGTAAATTAATTCAGAAAACGTTAATATATTCGTTCTCTTTAAAAAGAAAGATTCTCTCCTTTTAACAAGATGTAATATATAAACGCTACACTGTGTATATAAAAAGTATGTTCCTATAATTACTAGAAGTACACCCATTCCGAGCGTAGTAAAACTGGAACTTGAAATGAAGCGGAATACTGAGAAATATCCATATCCTATGCTACTTAAAGAGAGTAGCGATAATAAAATTGAAGATTTTGGTTCAGGTTTTGGCTTTTCCTCTGCTCGAATAAGTTCCACAAGTTCCGTTATTTTTACCATTTTAAATGTAAATAGTGAAACAATTAAAAATAAGAAAAGAAAAGTGATAACTGTTAATAATACAGCCTTCACTGGTGTATAAAAAGGCAAACCATTATTAATCATTAATACACTTGCGCTTATCAATAAGACTAGTTTAGAAAATATGAGTCCAATGAAAATCCCTATACAAATTGAACCAAGTCCAATTAACATATTTTCAATTAACAATAACTTCTTAAGCTGTCTCATCGACATACCTTGCATCATTAAAATGCCAAATTCTTTCTTACGTGTTTTTAAAAACGAACTAACTGAATATAAAATAAAGAAAAATGAAAATACAAAAATCAAACCTTGCGAAATTATAAATCCCATCTTACCATATGCACTTATTGTTGCACTTGTTGATTTTAATTCCCCTTGTAAATCAGGATGAAATAATAAAAGGGCATATGTAAAGAAAATCATAATAGAAAATGCACTACTTAAAAAATGAGCAGCATATGTACGCTTATTCCGAAAAATATTATTAAATGCGAACTGACGAAAAGTCATGCCTTTTCCCTCCTAACAAAGAAAGGACATCCATAATCTTTTGATAAAAAGTTTGTCTGCTTTCACCACAATAAATTTCGTTATATAGTTGACCATCTTTAATAAATATTACTCTACTGCAAAAACTCGCTGCATACGGATCATGAGTAACTAACATCATCGTAGCTTTTTCTTCTTTATTAAGAGTATCAAGCATCTCCATTACATCATTTGAGGATTTAGAATCTAAATTCCCTGTTGGTTCATCTGCAAGTAATAATTGCGGCTTATGAACGATTGCGCGAGCGATTGCTGTTCTTTGAGCTTGTCCCCCTGATATTTCAAACGTTCTTTTACTTAATATTTCTGTAATATTTAATTTCTCTGCAATTTCTTCCACTCGTTTATTCATTTCTTGCACAGACACACCATCTAAAGTCATTGGTAATACGATGTTTTCTTTTACAGTAAGTGTGCTAAGAAGATTAAATGACTGAAAAACAAATCCTAATTGTTTCCTACGGAATAACGCTAATTCTTCTGATGATAATTGAAAAGGATTTGTGCCATTAATTAAAATTTCTCCCGATGATGGAGAATCAATTGTAGATACCATATTCAATAACGTTGTTTTCCCACTACCAGATGGCCCCATAATCCCTACAAATTCACCTTCTTGAATTGATAAATCAATATCAACTAATGCTTTATAAGGTACTCTCCCTTTATATACTTTACTAATACTTTTTGCATGTAAAATTTCCATGTATATTCTCCCTTCATTTGCACGTCTCATAATAGAGTGTAAATGAATTGTCTTACAGCTCATATTGATTCGTCTTTCATTTATCTTACACGCTTGTAAGATTTCTAAAAAAACTGATAATTCAACTATTTTCAAACTAAAATTAACGTATAACTATCTTATAATAATTGTATAGTGGCAGGAAAGACAATGTATATCAAATCTTTATTATATAAATGCAAAAAGCTTAGAGTTATAGCTCTAAGCTTTTTTGCATTGCATGATCACTCCTTTTAAAGAGCACTATTTTTTATCCATTCGGATTTACTCAATACATAATGATTATAAATTTGATCTTCTATCGACTGTTGACTCAAATAAGTAAACCCGCATTTTTCAATAACTTTATTTGAAGGTGCGTTGTTTATTACTGCAATTGCATTAAGGACATCTACATTTGTATTTTCAAACAAATAACCGATTAAGCCTTTTGTCGCTTTCGTTGCATAACCATTATTATGATATTCACTTGAAATAGCATACATAATTTCTCTGTTCGGTGCAGGGAGTTCTTCTTTCATACCTGTACAGCACCAACCAATAAACTCATTTGTACTTGTAATAAATACCCCTAACTTTAAAGAATACTCTTCTACGTTTGATGTATGTTTCACCGCATCGAGAAATGATTTATTTTCTGGTACCTCATAATTTGTAACCCAATTAACTCGTTGTTCTTTCGTTGATTTCCAATCTGGCAAAAACCTTTCTATTTCCGGTTGATTGGATATTTTATAAATACTCTCTGCATCTTTGACCGTAAACTCTTGCAGGTATATATCTCCACAATCTATTTTAAATAACTTAGTGAATCTGTCTTCTCCCATGTTAATCCCCCTTACTTACATTAAAGCGCCTTAATCTGCTTCGTAAGTTCCATAAACCGTTCGTCCAGTTCTTTATATTCTTTGTCTTTAGGAGTTAAAAAGCTTAATTTACCTAATACTTCTTGCCTCTCTGTTTCTAATGTTAAACGCAGCTCTTCAATTTCATCTCTTGTTTTCGTAGGTTCTTCTAGCTGCTTTTGTATCGTATTGTTTACAAACACGAGTTTTGTATTAGTTGTTTTCTCCAGAAAATATCGATCGTGAGAAACGATAACAAGCGTTCCATTATACTCAGCTAATGTATTTTCAAGTTGTTCACGTGAAGGCAGATCAAGATGATTCGTCGGCTCATCCAAAATGAGTACATCTTTTTCATCTAAAATATAAGCCATTAACTTACACTTCACTCGTTCCCCCATACTCATATGTTCAATCGGCTCTTTCCATTGAGAGGCTTGGAATCCTAAATGTTTCATTAAATTTTGGACTTTTCCTCTTTCTTCAAATGTCTCTTTATAAAATAAATCTTCTGGTGTTTTATCAAGTGGTAAATCAAATACTTCTTGTGTTAAGTAACCGATGTTTGCTGATGGTGAAATCCATACTTCTCCTTCAGCAGTTTCGTTTCCCATAATCATCTTTAGTAAAGTTGTTTTCCCGCTACCATTCGGCCCAATAATCGCAACCTTCTCACCATGCTGAATTGTAAAATTAACGTTTTCAAATAATGTTCGATTATTAAATTCTTTCCGCAATTGTTTTACTTCTAAGAAACGTTTCCCTACTTTTTTACTCGCTTGAATAGAGAATTCAACTGAATACTCCTCTTTCACACGTTCTACCTTCGTTTTCTCTAGCTCTTTTTCGAGACGTTTTCGTTTTGACTTCACTTGTGCATCCATGCGCTTCGCTTTTACACGATAAAATTCTTTAACTCCTTCTTGTTTTGTAGACTGCGCATGTGCCTTTTGTGACCATGAACTTAATTCTTTTATATGAGTTTCTACTTGTTCTATCTTTTTTTGTTGTTTTTCATATTCACGCTGCTGCGTCATTCTTTTATGCTCACGTGCTTTCATATAACTTGTATAATTACCGATATGGTCAATTAATTTCTTATCCTCAATTGACCATATTCTAGTTGCAACAACATCTAAAAAGTATCGATCGTGCGATACGACAATAACTGTACCTTTCATATTTTTAATTTGCTTAATGAGAAATTCCGTACTCATCTCATCTAAATGGTTTGTCGGTTCGTCTAATATTAAGACATTAGGATTTTCGGCAAATCCTTTTGCTAACCGAACTTTCAGCTTTTCACCACCACTTAACGTTTGAAAATCGTTCGTTGGCACTCCCCATTTCGCAAGAAGTTCTGCTTCTTTTGCAATCACATCGTTACTAATGAAAGTTTCTTTTTCTTGTTCAACATATGCTGTTGTCATATTCATTTGCATCCATTCAACAGTACCTTTTGAAGGTTCAATCTTCTCATTTATTAATTGAAGTAACGTTGATTTACCGGCACCGTTTTTACCAATTAATCCAATAACATCCCCTTGTTTTACTGTCACATTTAATTTCTCTAACAACATATTTTCCTTTATTTCAACATAAACATCATTTAATTTTAATAGTTCTTTCATAATACCGATCCCTTTCATTAAGGGAGAATAAAAAATCCTCCCAAATAAATTTGGCAGGATTAGTCATTACATTATTTATACCCAAATAAGCTATTACGCAAATCAAATAGCAAAACCGTTGTTTGGAATTGGGCAGACTAATCCTATTTTTTAGAGATTGAAATTTATTGAATTTCAACATTTAAAAATAAGATTAGTTAATCATCGTCCACCCATCATTCCTTTCCTTCGTTAGTAACCATATTGTACCATGATAGTACTGTATGAGTAAATGCAATTATTTGTGCTACTAAAAAGATTGATTTCTTTTAGGTTTATTTATCATCCCTTAACTTCATGTTGAATAAGCACAAATTACATTGATTGTAATACGTCCTTTAGATTTCCCCAGTAATAAACTTCTAAGCACTCTCTCTTATATAAAGTGAAACTTTAATCAGTGGGGGGTTTCTTCATCCCCACTGATTATTAGTTGAACCAATCGGACTTTAATGGGCAGTTGATCCCCCACCTAATTTCTTTGCTTTCGCTGAATTTTGAGGTGGGGGTCTTACTGCCCATTAAAGCGGGATAAATTTTGTGTAAAAACAAAATGTTATTCATTATCCAATAATAAATTATTGTTTTTCGATAAATTTTTGTTGATTTTCCCCTTGTGATAAGCTATTATATCTTTACAGAAAATATTAATGTAAGGATTGAATTTATGGACAGGACATTAAAAATCACAAAGTTAAATATGTTTTTAAGGATTTTTCTCGTCCCGATTATAGTAGGGATAATTGTTGGTATACTAACTAAGTTGGGGCAAGGTATACTTCCTGGACATTGGAATTCATTAGCTAATCTAGGAAGCGTTTGGTTAGTTCCATCCTTTTTTGTGGCTAGCTTCAGTTATTCTAAGCGTACAGCTATACTTTCTGGTATCCTTGCACTACTCGGTATGGTATTAGGCTACTATGGTTATGCAATAGTTATTAAAAATGTAGCTCACTCTATTTATTTTATATCCGTATGGATTGTATGTGCATGTATAGGAGGAACTATCTTTGGAGTTGCAGGTTTTCTATGGAAAGATACTACGAATCCACTTCATAAATTTGGAAGCGCGCTTATTAGTGGAGTTTTTGTAACGGATGGACTTCACATTCTTTTAAATTTTGAAGACTATAGTCACATGTTACCTGTTGGATATACCGAAGTGATAGTCGGGATTATCTTGGTTCTTATATTAGAACGCTCTAATGCTAATCGAATTTCTTCTTTCTTAATGATGGTTCCTATCACTATTTTAGGATTAATTGGATATAAATTATTAAGTTTGTTTACTTAATTAAAATTCATGAAGCTAGCTCTTTCAAAGGGCGAGCTTTTTTCTTACAAAAAACTATTTATATATTAATAAATTATTAAAACCCTCTCATTTAACAGCCTTATTTATTATTGTGTCATTACACATACTTACACGACCTTTTATTAGAATCATACCAGTCTTTTATATCATTTCATTTAATCCATATAAAGTAAGGCTAAAAAACTTATTTCAAAAGTTCTTTAGCCTGAGTCATTTTTACACATTTAAAAATTTAATTCGTACAACGGTACCTTTACCAACTTCTGAATGGATTTCTACACTGTGACCTAATTGTTTTGTAATTTCATATACAAGATATAGACCCATTCCAGTTGATTCTTTAAAATCTCTACCGTTTTCTCCTGTAAAGAAAGGTTTAAACACTCTTGGTAAATCTTGCTTCGGTATTCCTACGCCATTATCGGCAATTTCAAGTATAACTGTATTACCTTCCTTACAAGCTTTCACTTTAATCTTCTCTCTATTACCTGATGAATATTTAATTGCATTTGATAGTAGTTGTCCAATTAAAAATTGTAACCATTTCGCATCACTTTCTACTCTAATATCCTTCTCAATTTTAAGCTCAGGATATACAAAGTTCCGGATAAAGAATCGTTTATGTTCATGTACGGAATCATTTACTATTTTATGTAGTTGCACTCTTTCCACATAAAAATCTTGTGTAAATGCTTCTAAACGTGCGACATACAGAGCCATCTCTAACCCCTTTTTCAGCCTATCTGCTTCCTCATTTATACTTTCAAAACGAGGATCGACTTCATCTTGTGTGATTAATTCTATTACAGATACAGGTGTTTTCATTTGATGAATCCACTGATTCATAAAGGTTAAATGATCATTATTTTTTCTCTCTTGCATCTGAAGCTGATTTTGATAATGGCGATATTGCATCTCAAGTAGTTCTTGAAGAGCAGTCGACACAGCTGCAAAATCAGATTTTTGAACAGATTCATCTAAAGATTGCATCGGGTTTGCTAATCGTTCATAGAAAGTACGATGAGTAAAGTAACGAAATACTAAATAGCCTACCATAAAAAAGGCACCTAAAAACATTGCATACAATGCCGTTGCGATATGCTTATGTCCATCAAACCAATATACGAGAAATATGGATAGTAGTTGGATTGCTGTAAAACAAATAAGAGGTATATGATCACGTATAAACAGCTTTATCATTTGTCCATACCTGTATCCCAAGTAATATGCAATCTATATCCAACACTACGAATCGTTTCAATCGCATCCTCAATATGTAACGTTTTTAACTTTTTTCGCACACGTGTTGTATTTACACTCAATGTATTATCATCAACATAAGATTCGCTATCCCATAATTTATTTAACAACACTTCCCTACCCACAACACGCGGATAATTTTTCATTAACATTTCTAATAAAATAGCTTCATTTCTCGTTACATCAATTTCTTGATTCTTAAGCTTCAATACAAGCCTTTCAGGATATAAACAAAGACCATGTTGTTCAACCATCCGTTCTTCTATTTTCGGTGCATAATCTCCGTAAGCACGCCTTAAATGACTTCGAATTTTAGCCATTACAACTTCGTAATGGAATGGCTTTGAAATGAAATCATCGCCACCGTTTTCTAGCGCCATAACTTGATCCATTGTACCTTCACGGGCTGAAATAAATAATATCGGACATGTAGAAACTCCGCGAATTTGACGACACCAATAGTACCCATCAAAACTCGGTAAATTAATATCTAATAAAACTAACTCTGGTTGTTCTTCTAAAAAAATATTTAATACATTATGAAAATCCGATACAATAATTCCTTCATACCCGTATTTCGCAACATGTGCTGATAATAATTCTGCTATTTTCATATCATCTTCTACAATCATAATTTTAACCATTATTTACTCCTTTTTCGATCCGCAATCGTATATATAATTATATAAAATAAATAATACCTTTTTTTATTTAATCCGTAAATTTAAAAAGGATACTTTTATACAAAAGCATCCTTCTTCTATTATTCTTACTTAATATGAAATTTACTCAAATTAAAACCTAGCTTCTCCACATAGTCCATACTTAGTTCCATTCGTGCCGTTTTAAGCGGGTCCACCACTTGACAAACTTTTAAATCGCCGGCAGCTGATAATAAAAGAGTAGCATCAGCTTTAGACATTTCTAATTCTTCATGTAAAAATGTCACCATATTACGTACAGCGCGATTCGCTGCATCATCTAACAATTTTTCTGAAGCAATCGTTATTACTTTTTCTTTTTGGATAGCCATTGGTAGTGGCCATTTCTTTCCTTTTATAATTTGAACTGTTACTGTTACCTCACCAGCAACCTCTACTCCACTTACACCAATTTCACCATCCCCCATTGCTGCGTGTAAATCACCTAACGCTAATAGAGCACCAGGAACATTTACAGGTAATAATAATGTTGTCCCTTCTTTTATCTCTTTACAGTCCATATTCCCGCCGTGATCATGCGGTGTGCCACATGAAACGCTCTCTTCTTTCGGCGCAGTACCAATAACACCGATCATTGGATTAATCGGAACTTGTAGTTCATTTGAAAATAAAACATGTTCATTATGTATTGGGACAATTTTCACTGTGTTTTCGTTTAGCTCTTCACCCATTACGCCAAGATTCGCCCCTGTAGTTAAAACGCCTTTCTCTGCAATTTTTATCTTTTCAATCGTAACAACTAATATATCACCAGGTTCTGCACCATTAATATAGACCGGACCAGCCGCTGGATTAATCCGGTTCCAATCTAATTCTTGAAACACAACATCTTCAGAATCAATTTGATTTTCAAAGCAATCATATGTTTCAAATATAAGACGACTCCCAATTTCTACTTCCATACATGGTTTATTTTCTGGTGACATTGCGTAAATGATATGTTCTTTCTGGATTCGATACATATTATCTCTCCTCTTTATATTGGTCTACAATTACTAATTAGCTTTTTTCATAAAAGCTCCTTTTAATAATTAATGAATTTACATATAGAAAAGCACTTAGCTTATTTTCATACATACACTCTTTACTATAACAGGTAAAGAAAGGTGGTATCACTATGCCCCTTATTCCATATAACGAAAGCGATGTTGATTTACTAGCTCGTTTAATGCGTGCTGAAGCTGAAGGCGAAGGTCGACAAGGTGAACAACTTGTTGGCTGCGTAGTAGTAAATCGTGTATTTTGTGATTGCTTAGATTTTAAACAACTTCGTTCTGTACGTGACGCTGTGTATCAAAGCCCTGGTGGATTCGAAGCAGTGCAATACGGATATTTTTATCAACGGGCTCGTGAATCAGAAAAAGAAATCGCACGAAAAGTTTTACAAGGTGAGTGGCGCTGGCCAGCAAGATGGGCTCTTTGGTATTTTCGTCCAGTTGGTGCTTGTCCACCTGAATGGTATAACCAGCCATTTGTAGGACAATTTAAAAGCCACTGTTTTTATGAACCTAGTGGTGATGAATGTCCGAAATTGTATTCACGGTAGCAAAATTTGAAACGCAAGTACTTAGACCTTTAAGTACTTGCGTTTCTTTTAGCTTTTTTTAAAATCTAATAATGTAATGAATTTTTCAACTCCTACAACATGTATTAATAACGAGATACGTGGGCCACTAGACTGATTCATAATAAGCCTATAAATTATAATAAATAATTGTTTTTGATTTTCTTTCATTATTTTTTTATTTTCATGATGGCAAATCGAATACAATTGCTCCATTAAGTTAGAGTAATCTTTGTTAGAACGAAGTATATTGCAAACTTTTACTAACCATTCTTTCTGTCTTTCATCTAATGTGTTGTAAAACTCTGTATTTCTCTCTTGATTTACCACAATTAATTTTTCAGATTGAAAGTTTTTTATCCAATACTCTGCGCGGTTACATATCGCTAGCATAGCATCTAATGTATAACTTCTATCTATTTTTTCTAATGTATCTTGTAAAATAGATGAATCAAAATTTAATAGCGGTAACGTTCCTGCTACTTGATTAAATTTCGGATATTCTTTAAATCCGCTATCAACTCTAGAAAGTTTAATTGCATCAAATAAATCTTCATTTTTGAGCGTTTTATTTTCATAACTATTTTTCAGTCGTTCATACTCTGTATAATTACGAATCACATCTTCATCAAGACCGATATGAAAAGCCGCGTCTGGCCTATATTTAGCAAACATAAATAGAATTACTTCTGGTAAATACACTTTTAACAACTCGCTAGGTGTAATACTATTCCCTGAGGAACTAGACATTTTTTCATGATTCCCTTTAATTCCAATGAAATCATAAGCAACGTAATGTGGAGCTTCACGATTAAATATTTCCTTCGCAATTTCCTTTGATACATTATAACTACCCGTTTCTGAAGAATGATCTCTTCCGCCCGGTTCAAAAATAACATCCTCTATCATCCACCTCATCGGCCAATCAATTTTCCAATTCAATTTCATTTTATTTGTATTTAGTATTGATAATTCATTTTGATTTCCACATTCACATTCATACCGGACTGTTTTTAATACTTCATCAAAATGTGTAATAGTTGTTGTATCTTTCCAGCATTTCTCACAATACAATGTAGCCGGATAAAAGCTCTCTCGCTCTTCTTCACTACACTCTCCAGTTTTAAAATCCATTAAAATATCATATATTTCTTTTCTTTTATAAAAAGCCTCTAATATATTTTCGTTATACCTTCCGCTTCTATATTCATCATGTTGATAAATAAATTCTACTTCAATTCCAAATGCTTGAAGTGATTCCTCAAACTCTTTTTCAAAATGCTCAGCATATGAATTATGACATCCATACGGATCTGGTATATCACAGTACGGCATTCCAATATACTTTACAAAAGATGGATCAATATTTTTAGGAACTTTTCTAAACCTGTCGTAATCATCCCATGAAAATATAAAACGAGTCTTTTTCCCTAAATCTTGAAGTGCCCTTACAACAAAATAAGTCGTTACGATTTCACGAAAGTTCCCAATATGAACAGAACCTGATGGACTAATCCCAGATGCACAAACAAAAGTTTCTTTATTTGGATGTTTCCTAATTAATTCATTTGCTACTTCATACGCCCAATGCATATTTCACTCACCTCAATTGTATTTTTTTACATTTTCAGTTTTATACAATAAAAAAACTCCCACCCCCAAGATTATTCATCTTGAGGGCGAGAGTTGTTAGCTTCGCGGTACCACCTCAGTTTGTTAATATGTCGCCATATTAACCTCTTCAGGTACGGCAAAATATGCTTATACCCTATCTCTATAACGGGAGATCCCGTCGCACCATCCCTAAATAAATTAGTTCCTTGCGCAGCTCCAAGTCTTTTTTCATTAAGATGTATACTGCTCTTTCTCAGCTACCAGAGCTCTCTGTACGTATCCTTTTCTTAACTACTCTTCTCTTCCATGCCATTTTAAATATTAGTTTTTTCATATGATAATTTATAACACTTTTATTGTCAAACTTTTCCGAAATAAAACAGTATAATTATCTAAAAAAATTCTTTATCGCTTCTAATTGAATTTTGTGGCTACACTCATCACAACAATATACCCCTTTGGGTTTTTCTTTAAATCGCTTATATTTTTCACTACCTTCATAAACACGAAATATATTTTTACAAGAAAAGCAAACAATTTCATAAAACATCATATGTATTTTCCTCTCCATGGTTATGTATTTTTTTTAATCACTCGAGAAAATCCGTTTTTCCATAGTACAACTCTTAATATCTTCTAATTAAAAGGTTTACCTCTATTCTTATCGAATTATATAAATATCTTATAAAGCGAGGTGAACATCTTGGACAGTAATATAGAATTAATTTTAGATGCAAAAGCAAGTTTAGCAGAAGGACCATGTTGGTATGAGAAAAAGCAGCTTTTATATTGGGTTGATATTATTGAGAAAAAATTATGTATATATAGTCCTATCACTAATACGAACCGAGTAATCGCTCTCAATCAACAAATTGGTTGTGTTGTCCCATATTTAGAGGACGTACTACTCTTAGCTATGCAAAACGGCTTTTATTCTATTAATATAAATACAGAAAAACTGACTCATATTTTTGATCCCGAATCACATTTAATAGAAAATCGTTTCAATGATGGAAAATGTGACCCATCTGGTCGCTTATGGGCAGGTACTACAGATACATACGGTATTAATGCTGCAGGTTCCTTGTATTGTTTAAATAATAATTTAAAGGTAGAGAAAAAAGTTTCACATGTAAATACATCAAATGGCATGGCTTGGTCACCTGACCATACATACCTTTACTATATTGATACACCTACTAAAAAAGTAGTTCGTTTTCATTATGATATAAGTACTGGAGAAATTTGCAATCCAAGCGATGTGATTCTTTTCTCTGAGAATGAAGGTTTACCTGATGGTATGACAATTGACGAGGAAGGTTGTTTATGGATTGCTCATTGGGGAGGTTCCAAGATTACTAGATGGAACCCTTCAACTGGAGAACGAATATTAAGTATCCCGATTCCAGCGCCATATGTAACATCTTGTACATTTGGCGGGCCTAATTTAACAGACTTATATGTTACAACAGCCAGAACAAGAATGACGGATGATGAATTAAAGGACTATCCACATGCAGGTGGTATCTTTCGAATTCAAACAAATATTAAAGGTTGTCCTACATATGAATTTTGCAATAAAAATATTGGAGTTGAAACACTATGAACCGTATCGATTACATAAGACAAGAAGAAAAGAAATATCACGACCTTTGTTATGAACAATATAAACTATTTGAAACTGGTTCTTGGCTGTACAAACCGGTTAAAACAGTTATGGACTTGATGGATCACTTTGAAGGACAAAACAACTTGCAAGTACTTGATCTTGGATCTGGCGTCGGAAGAAATTGTATTCCCATTGCACAAAAGTTGCAAAATGCTAACGGCACTGTTACATGTGTGGACTTACTTGATTCTGCTTTAACAAAATTACAAACTTATAGTAAAGAATATGGTGTAATTAATAATATTAAAACAGAACAAGCAGCAATTGAAAACTACTACATCCAACCTGATACATATGATTATATCATTGCAGTATCAAGTTTAGAGCATGTTAAATCAGAAGAAGATTTAAAAAACGTGCTCCATTCTATGAAAGAAGGTACAAAAAGCGGCGGTATGAATTGTTTAATTATTAACTCGAACATACAAGAAATTGACTTACAAACGAACGAAGAATTAGATGCTTTAATTGAAATTAACCTTCCTACTGATGATATGATACACCTATTAAAAAGTATTTATAAGGAATGGAAAGATATTAAAGTTGAAATAAAAGAATTAGCTTATGATATAGTCCGAAACGAAAGACACATTCAATTAAAAACAAATGCTATTACGTTTGTTGTTCAGAAATAAAACTATAAAAGGTAAGGTTTTTCCCTCATATATTCAGAGAAACACCCTTACCTTTCAATTATAAATTCTTCAAAAAATTGCTTCGTTATTAGTTTTAGCTTCATCTAAAACATTATTTTCATTAGAAATACTATTCCACTATCAATTGAATTCATTTATTAATAATTGCTTGTCGAGCTTTTTCTTTATCATCAAAATGAATAGTTGAATCTTTTAAAATTTGATACGTTTCATGCCCTTTCCCTGCAATCAAAACAATATCATTAGAAGATGCCATGTTTATTGCGTGACTTATTGCAAGTTCACGATCTACTTCTACTTTATAATTCAAATTATTATTTTGCGAAAATCCTTTTTCAATATCTTTCATTATTGCCTGCGGATCTTCCGAACGTGGATTGTCAGAAGTAATAAAAACAAAATCGCTATAACCTCCAGCAATTCCGCCCATTATAGATCGTTTTTTTACGTCTCTATCTCCACCACAACCGAAAACAGTGATAACTTTACCTGTTGAAAACTCACTAATTGTAGAGAGAACGTTTTCTAACGCATCCGGTGTATGAGCATAGTCCACTATTACAAGAAAATCTTGATTTTCATCTATGATTTCCATTCTACCTTCAATACTCTTTAAGTTAGATAAGCTATCACAAATGTTTGTAAGCGGAATACCTTCAACCATTGCAACTGTTATTGCTGCTAATGCATTATAAACATTGAAACGACCCACAAGATTAAGGCTAACCTCTATTTCTCCATTAAAGGACGAAACTAAAAAACGAATTCCTTTTGGGCTTAAAGTTATGTTCTTCGCTTGAACATCTGCTCCATTATGTATTCCATATGTGATAACCTCAGCTGAAGTAATTTTTTTAAAGTATTCTATCGATGGATCATCTGCATTCAAAACAGCTATTTTTTTACCTGTAGTAGATAAATCATTTCCTAATCTCGCAAAAAGAAGACTTTTTACATGCTTATATTCATCAAATGTTCCATGATAATCTAAATGATCTTGTGTTAAATTTGTGAAAACAGCTATTTTAAAGTTACACCCTTTAACTCTTTCCATATGTAAACCTTGTGACGTAACTTCCATAACACAATAATCTGCATTTTGATTTTTCATCATTTGCAAATTCCGTTGAAGTGTTGGAGGTTCTTGCGTATTAATATCAGTAGAATACCATTTTGAACCAACTTTGACTCCGTTATTCCCCATGAGCCCCGTGTGATATCCATAATCACTTAAAATTTTTTCAATTAAATAAGAAGTAGTTGTTTTCCCATTTGTCCCTGTAATTCCAATTAACTTCATTTTATTAGATGGATAACCATAGAAATGTGACGCAATAACTGCCATAGCATACCTAGCATCTTTAACAATTATTCTAGGTATCTCAATATTTACATCTCTTTCTACAATTAGCGCTACAGCACCATTTTTCACTGCATCTTCAACAAATTGATGTCGATCTTCAAGAAAACCATCGATACCTGATACACATATAAATAGATCTCCATCAGTTATCTTTCTAGAATCCATTTCTAACCCCGTAATTTCTACATCCATATTGCCAATAGTTTCTTTAATCAATAACAAATTCGCCAGCTCTTTTAGTTTCAAATCCTCCGCCCCCTTACGTATTTCCCTTGTCATTTTACCACTTTATACAAAATAATGGTTTAAAAACCCATACCAATCAAAGAAAATTTACTCATCTTAAATAAACAAAAAATAAAAGAGCACTTGTTTCCGCAAGTGCCCTTTTGGGGATTTTGAGATATCCTCTTAACGAAAGTTAAGGTTACTTAAAGTTAAAAGGTATTTCTATTATATGCTTGTCCTTTTTATTTGTGCATAATCAATATATAAACATCTTTAATCATTCTTAATAACTTTTAGTTATAGTTCTTTCTTACATGTTATCATTAAAAAATTGATTAAAGGTTTATTTGCCATGTTCTTATTTGGTTCATCAATTTCCGAAATTTGTACTAATCCATTTTGATTAAAATCTTTTTTTATAGATTCAGAATCATAGAAGAACATTTTTACGCCTTCCATTATCTCATAATAGTCTTGCTCCAGCTGTTTTCCTTTTCCGTACATTGGAGCTTTTTTAGAAACAGTTGTAAAAACCATATATCCGCCTGGTTTTAACTGATTATAACAATCTTTAATAAATTTCACTCTTTCCTGCTCATTTAACAAATGAAGAAGAGCATGACTAAATATCCCATCATAAGATTTATTATCAAAAGGCATTTCGTTTACCGAACCGTGATATATACTAATATCTTCTAATCCGTTTTGTTTCGCTAAATCAATAGCTGTTTTTGAAATTTCAATCCCTGTTACATTTATATCATTATCGATAAACACCTTTGCGTTTCTGCCATATCCAATACCCGGAACTAATATGTCCTTAACGTTCTTTTCTAGAAAAAAATCTTTTGCCAAAATTGCAGATTCTGTAGGTTCAAACCCCCACATCGTTTGTTTCTCAATAAAACTTGATTCCCAAAATTCCATTATGTTTCTATCTCCTTGTTCTAATCCTATTTTTAATATCACATGAAAGACCTATTCATTTTAGCGCTGCTTTTTTCACCACAGTCACTATAGGTCCATTGAATATAGCATATAATAAGCCTATATCTAATTCAAAGATTGGCTGAATATATTCTAAATATTAGCTTTTACACTTAGAAAAAATAAAAAATGCCAATACTTCAATTGTATATTGGCATTTCACATAAGAAATTATCTTTTTATTTTGTTCTGATCTAATATTTTTTCTAACACTTCTAAAGTTATTGGTTGAGCTTTCTCTATTAATTGATAACCAATACGCCCATTCGGTTCAGCTGTAACTTGTTGTAGACTCTTTAAATCATGAATTCCTTTTTCTCTTAATTGCATATAAAGTTGTTGTTCCGACATTTTTGCCTTCATCAAATTCTCTTTTACAATCTCCCCGTTTTCTACTATTATAATGCTGCTGCCATTTAGGAATTGTTCCATCTTCTTTGATTTCAATTCCAAAAAATGAATGATAAGAAGTATGCTTGCAAATATTACAGCTGCAAATATAGATGGGCCTACTTTCCTACTTAATACAGGCTCTACAATAATACGTCCAATGGATACTACTATAATGATTTCAGCTCTTGTCATTTGGCTAACAGATGTACTGCCTGTCATTTTTAATGCAATCATTCCAGTGAAAATTAAAATAATGCTTTCCAAAATCATATTCATAATAGCTCAACCCTTTAATGGTGAATATTACTAGCATTCCCATTTCGTATAACATTCTAAATGCATATTAATTAAACTTTTTCGTAAAAATAAAACTTAAATATACTGAAAGAGGATCTATTTTGATCAATCTTTTTTCAATAAGGATTTGTTAATTCATCTTCCATTGTCCAAAATTAAAAAAGCACCCAAATGGATGCATAGAGTAAACTTATTCATTATTACTTTCTCCACTTTCATCATCAACTGATTTCAAGTCTAACATGCTGCCTATATCAGGCGGTAAAGCTAACTCTATACCAGCTACCGGTTGATTATCTTCATTAAACCATTGTTTTTTAAATTTAATCAATTCTTCATTTCCCTTATTTTCATTCATATTATCCCCTCTTTTATGTTTGATATTAAACCCTTTACTTAATATGTACATGGAGAAAGATAATATACTATTTATACATAATGAAAAAGCAAAAATCATTCTCTGTTTTCACAACCCGTTGTACCTTTTAAAAAATCCCCGTACATGTTACTCCGTGCTCTGTTATCATATTAATGACGAAACATATGTGAGCTATGTGACAAATCCCTGATCATTTTATTCATTATTCATATGAGACAAATACTTTTAAAGGGGTAATTATTCCTCGACTTAATTCCTCAAAACATTGAATGAGTCCTGTATATTGTATTTCATGTTGAAAAATCTCCTCTATCCATGGAGTTTGTTCTATTTGATTAAAAAACCAATCTGCATGTTTTTGATAATCATATCCATCACTTGAACCAATGATTTTCATTTTTTTCTGATAAAAGTCGTCGTTTAACATTAGTTCTTCTAGGATTTAGACACAGACTATATTTATATCCCTAATAGATAGCAGTAAACTAGATTGAGTGAATAGAAATTATAATTCAGCTAAGTGTTTAATAAAATAAGTCATTGCCCAAATTAATGTCGCAAATTGAGTGACAAAATACATTGTCCATTCAAAGCCAGTTAATTTTCTCTCTCGTTTAACCTTCTTTAAGTATCTGTAAAATATAAATGTACTTAAAAACATAAGTAACAACGATAATTGTTGTAAATCATCAATTATACGTACTGCCATAGACTCTATCACCCTCCTAATCAAAATAAATGCTATACTTTAAGAATAACATTTATTGGTAGTTTATTTCCATTTTAGATTACTTATGTCCTAAACAAAAAGAGCACTCAGCTATTGAGTGCTCTAAAAAATATTAATTCAACTCATTTTCCTTGTAATGGTTGCGTGTAATTCCCCTTACTTTTTATATTTCAGTTTTATCACTTCTGGTATTTGTTCGCTATCATATGTTCTCTTATATATTCCCCCATCCGGTGTAACAAATTGCAACGTAATTTCACCACAAACACCATGTAGTATTTTAAATTTACCTTGTGCATTTGAAATACTGCGTTCCTTACTTTCAATAGAATCTTCATGAATTTTCACATTAGATATAGGTTCGTTATTTTGACCTATTATAATACCTCTTGAATACTTACCAACGGCAATGCATTGATCATCTTTTTTATAAAATTTAATCACAACGATAGCTCCAGTGATTACAGCGATACACACAAACAAGAGAATTATTTTGCGCCGTACAACAAACCTCCTTATTCATTTTATTCTTTTTTAAATTGAAAATTTAGACGTTCCACTTGTTTGATTTCCTCCATTACTTTACGAATGCCTTCTTCAATCCTATCTTCCTTTACATTCGATACGTTCAACTTTAATAGCCTTTGTTTCGGAAAACCTCTCACATAATTCTTATCAATCGTATCAATACTGATTTGCATTTCACTTAGTCTTTGTATCAATATATCCGAAATACTTGTTTTATGTACTTCTAAACAAGTATGGATTCCAATTGTATTTTGCTTTTTATATGTAAATAAAAGTGGATTTTCACTATGCATTCTTTCTAATGCTTCTGCTAGTTTTTTAGATTTATTATTATAGGACGATTTAATTTTATTTTTATGGCGTTCGAACATGCCACTCTTTATATAAATTTCTAAAGCAGCTTGAGATATCATTGGGCTATCGATATCTAAAATCTTTTTATATGTATGGAAAGCACTCGAAATAACCGGTGGAATAACTGCTACACCAACTCGTAGACCTGGAAAAATAATTTTCGAATAACTTTTCAAATATATGACATGATTACCATGATCCAAGCTATATAACGGATCGGCTTTTGATGCTGTTTCTAAATCTGCTAAATAATCATCTTCTACTATAAATACATTGTATTTCTTAGCCAATAGTACGATTTTTTCTTTCTCATCTTTAGAATAAGAAGTTCCAAGTGGATGATGATATCTTGGTATTGTATAAAAGAATTTTATTTTACCAGTTCGAAAAATACGCTCCAATTCTGTTAAATCAATACCTTCATTCGTGCGTTTAATACCGATTACTGGAACTTTATTTATTCCTAGATATTCTATATACAAATGATACGTTGGCTGTTCAACTAATATTGTTTCATTTTCATTTGGAAATGGGATAGAAGTTAATATTGCAAGTGCCTGTTGCACGCCTGACGTTATAAAAATATTGTCTTCTTTCGTGAACACTTGATAATTTGCCAACTGTTTTTGAATGACTGGAATTAAAGATGGTAATCCTTTCGGCGTTCCGTATACGAACAAATCATTTTTATTAGTATCAATAGCCTTATTAATGCAATGCTGAAAATCTAAATACGGGAAAACATCTGGATCTGGTGCTGAAGAAGCAAAATCAATTATCTCGTTACTTTCTATAGTACTCCCCGATTTCTTAACTACGTAGTATCCACTTTGAGGGACAGAATATATAATATGACGCTTTTCTAATTCATGAAGCGCACGTATAACTGTCGCCTTATTACATTCATATTGCACAACAAGTGACCGTATTGATGGTAATTTCTGTCCTTCATTTATCTCTCCATTTTGAATCATTTTTTCTATATCGTTTAAAATATGTAAATACTTATACATATTACACCTCCTTCAACAATTCTATATTTAATTACATCGATTTTTTATTTATATAGCAATCATTCCTCAATTAGTTAATTTTCCGATCATCTATATCGGAAATCCCAATAACATATGAATCATTTTCAATCCATTTCTTTACTGCTTCTGTTTTAAGCACACCTTCCACTTCTTTTTCTATTCTCTGTCCAAGTTCTCTTGCCCCTACTTCATCATTGCTAATCTTAGTTTTTATATCAATGGTAACAGGCTGATTCTTTTTATAATTTATTTGCTGAATCCCAAACCCTTCATATCCATTCTTTCTGAATACGTCATCAAATATCTGTCCAAAAACTAACTCCCATCTATGTTCTGCATTTACAATCTCCTTGTTTCTTTGAGATATATTTACTTTATAGGACATAATGCCTTGAATTTGCAATCTTTTATTAATTTTTTTTTTTATTTCATTAGCATTTTCGCTATCAGCAATCTCTAAATCTACTATTCTTGCTTTTTCATCCCATATAGCAGCACTAAAAAAAGATTCCTCCTTTACCGCTGCTGTAGCAATATCCATTACTATAGAATCTTCACTTTTAGATTCTTCCATTTCAGGCTCCCAAGCATACAATAAAGCAATTGAAAATAAAAATATAATCAACTTCTTTCCTCTTTTCATTGCACTTCCCCCCGTAAATTTTCATTTACGATAAACTTTTACTTTCACATATAAATACCTTCTATAATTTTAAAATTTAACATTATTTCACATTTTCTCCTCTTAAAAAGGAAATTACAATTAATAAATAGAATATCTCCATGAATAAATAAAAAGTGAGGGATATGTTATGCAACGTTTAAATACGATTGATATTAGTAACGTTCTAGAATTAGAAAAGACTCTTTCTACTTTATTAAATGAAGAGATTTCTTCAAAACTAGAGCTTGAAAACTGGTTAAAGAAACAATCTACATTCATTTGGGAAATTGAAGAACAATTAAGATCGCACTATATCGCCTTTCAATTTAATACAGATAATAAAGAAATAAAAGATACTTTCGAATATGATCAATAATTTGTACGACCTCTAATGAAACGTTATCAAAATGCATTTGATAATAAATATTTAGAATCACCTTTTCGAATGGAACTTGATCCAGAAACGTACAGCTTACTAAATAAAAAAATAAAGAATGCGCAAACATTATTTTGTGAAAAGAACATTGATTTAGAGGTAAACGAAGACAGACTAGTAACCGAGTACTTCGAAATTACAGGTGGTTTAATTGCATTATGGGAGGGTGAAGAAAAAACTATTACTGAACTACAGTCTTACCTGCAAGATCCGAATCGTGATATACGAAAAAAAGCAAAAACACTCATTTCTGAAACATTCCTATCTGTTCAAGATAAATTACAACATATATTAAATGAATTAATCGTAATCCGTCACCAAAAAGCAAAAAACATTCAATTAGATAATTATCGTGATTATATGTTTAAAAAACATGAACGTTTTGATTATACGCCTGAAGATTGCTATGAGCTTGCTGAATCTATTCGTAAGCATGTAGTGCCACTTATTGATAAGATATTTAATGAGAAAAAATGTGAACTTCAAGTAGATAGCCTTCGTCCATGGGATCTAAAAGCAGCCGCACCAAATCAAAAAGCATTAAAACCTATCGAAAACGCAAATAATTTAATTGAAAAAAGTTCTCATATTTTACATAAACTAGACCCTGAGTTTTCCGCATTACTGAATCGTATGCAGAAAAATAATTGCTTAGATTTAGAAAGTCGGAAAGGAAAAGGACCTGGAGGATTTTGCGAATATTTACCTGCTTCTCAATTATCTTTTATTTTTATGAATCTCAATCATACACATTATGATGTTACTACTTTCCTCCATGAAATGGGCCAAAGTATTCATAATGATTGTATGAAGCAGTTAGAGCTTCAAAAGTATTTAGAAATCCCTTCAGAATCAGCTGAACTAGCTAGCATGACAATGGAATTATTTTCGATGGAGTATTGGGATACTTTTTATGAAAATAAAGAAGAATTTACAAAAGCAAAAATAGATTTCTTTAAAGATATTGTTAAGTATTTACCACAAATGCTTATCGTTGATCAATTCCAGCATTGGATGTATGAAAATCCTAACCATACTGCTAAGGAAAGAAACGAAAAGTATTTAGAATTACATAACACTTACCAATCGAACGTCGTAAATATTGAAGGCTATGAAAATTGGATAGCAACTGGATGGTTACCTGTACTACACATATTCGAAATACCATTCTATTACATCGAATATGCAATCGCGCAACTTGGTGCGCTGCAAATGTATAAACAATATAAAGAAAATCCTAAACAAGCAATAGAGAATTATAAAAAGGCATTATCATTAGGTAGTTCTAAACCTTTAACTGAAGTATATGAAGCAGCTGGTATTCGTTTTGATTTTTCTGGCGAAACAATTAAAGAATTAATGCTATTTGTAGAAAAAGAATTAGAATTACTTGAGCAATTATAAGAAGAAAACTACACCTATATTTTAGGTGTAGTTTTCTTCTTTATTTTATTAATCAGTTCTATGTACTGAGAATCGCCATATCCAATTGTAGGAAAAAGATGAAACAACTTCGTTAATAATTCTCGAGTTGATAAATCTTTATTTTTAGAGATGAATTTCATTACTGCATTATCTCCTTTTAGCATTTCTAAAAATAAATCTATAGCCTGATACATGACAGGTGGTACCTTATAGAAAGTCTTTTTATGATTTACTAATACTTCATTGTATACCGAAGAATAATTTCCTAATTCAAGTTCAATTTGATTTACTTTAAATTCATCTTCTCTGAAGCTATTTAAGTATACCTTCCCTTCATAAGCTGACTGTTCAAGGTAAGAAAGTATGGTAAGTAGATTCATTTGGCAAAACATATCTTCACCAAACCATAAAACAATACATTTATAATTTTTCGTAAAAAGTTTTTCTAACGGATCTATAACCTTTTTTGTATAACTTTCTACGGAACTGTTATGTCCTTCTGCTCTTGTTTTAATAAACTCTTCATTAAAAACTTTTTTAGTAGCGGGATTCACACACATCGCTTCATTAAATGGCGCATAATCAGACTCCCCCATTAGCTTCTCGGTTTTAAATTCCTCATACATAAATTGACCATTTAATATGTTAAGCACATCTTTATCAAACAACTCACTATTTTCATTTCGTAACTGTTCAACTTCTATTTTTCTAGAAATATTCATTTTAAACTTCCCTTCTATTTTTAGTTTAATAAATGATTGAATAGGCATTTTGTTAAGCTGAAATTCTCTTGGATTCATTCCAAAAACATTCTTAAAAGCTCTACTGTAAGCCTCTTGCGAAGAATAATCGTAATCCAATGCAATATCTATTATCTTTCTATCATTCGTCAAATCCTCCGTAGATAAATACAATCTTCTCAAAAGAATATAGCGTCTAATATTAATGCCTGTTACTTGATGAAATTTAAAAGAACAGTAATACGAAGAATACCCCATATAACGGGATAAATTATCTAATGAAAATTCCTTTTTTAAATTGCTCTCAATCCAATCGATCATCTGCTGTATATGTTCATTCATTTCCTTCACTCCCTATTTAAAAGTATAGGAGAAATTCGTTTCCTTTTTTTGATATTTCTTGTGTTTTATAACATGAGCCATTCACTAAAACCTTTAGACTCTATATGTAAGTCTTAATTTCATATTTTTTCAGCTATCTTATTTTGTCATCCTTCTATTAAATTTTCAATTTCCGTAAACTAATATTTGGGCAACACCTTACTAATTATTAACAAATAAATTACATGATATTTCATTTTAAAGGATTTCAAAAATTAAACACGAATTTTGTAACTTAAGATTCTTTTCGTTCTCTAGTAAAAAATTAAAGTTTGGAAAGGACGTTACAATGAACGATTTAGAAAAAGAAATACTTCAATTCATAAATGAACTATATCCGTTACATTTTATTAACATTACACCAATAACAAATGAAATGTATAAATGTCTCACAGAACAAGGTACATACTTCATTAGAATTACAAACTATAAAACGTATGAAGAACAATTAGAAGAAGTTACATATATGAATTTTTTATACCAAAACGGTTTAGCTGTTCCACCAATCATCCCTTCATTGCAAAGGAATTTTGTAGAAAAGTTAACATTAGATAAAGAGATTTTTGCCGTATTATATAAAGCTGCGCCTGGTATACATTTACCAAAGTACGAATGGGATTCTAATATATTTAAAAAGCTTGGTAAACAAATTGGAAAATTACATCGTATATCTAAAATCTTTGAAAAGACTAAACCAGTTAAACATATAAACGATTGGTATGAAAATGAAGAATATAATTTTCTTAAGTATATCCCTCAAGAAGAAACTACTATAAGAGAAATTGCATCAGACGTTTTAACTTCTATAAAAGAGCTACAAAAATCCATTTCAAATTACGGCTTAATTCACGGAGATTTATGGTTAGAAAATATTTTAGTTGAAAATAATTCAAACTTAACAATGATTGATTTTCAAGACTGTGAAAAACATTTTTACATATTCGATTTAGCAGTTCCTATTTATAGTGCTTTAGAATATTCATTTGCTGGAAATGGGAATATCATTGACTATGAGCATTCTATTACAAAAGCACTATTTGAAGGGTATCAAGAGGAAAATGAACTACCTAAAGAAATGATAGACAAGTTTCCATTATTTATTAAATTAAAGGAGATTTTTGAATATAGCTTAATGCATATGTATTGGGATAAGGAAGATTTAACGGAGGAACAAGTACGGATAATAAACCTTTATAGGATGAAGATTGAAAATAAGTATACCTATATCAATGTTTAAAAATGCTGTTGTTTAACTACAAGGAAACTTTAGTTAAACAACAGCGTTTATTAATTAGCTGACAACCTTTTTTATGACTTATAAATACTGATTCAATAATCTTTTCAAATACACTTCATTTTGCGGTGATACTTTTTCAGAAAATCTAGCTGCAATTATTATAGAAGCCCATTGAAAGATCTCATCTCTTAACAAACTAGTATTTTTGCAATATAAGTGTAAATACATTTCAGCTAATTCTAAAGAAGTCTGAGCATACAATAAATATGTTCGAAATATATCTGCACGAATATCACCTGAACTAGCATCTACCCAGTCTACAACTTTCACTTTCTCTTCCTTACTCAAAATCAAATTAAATGGATGAAAATCTCCATGACATAGCCTAAAATCAAATGTAATAGAATCTAATTTTTGTAATATATTCTTCTTTTTGTTTTCAGCCAATTTATGTACAGATTTAATTTGACGCTCTAACCTTTTCCTCATTAACTCCATTTCATCTGTATTCACACGTATATCATGGATCTTTTTTTGCTCATTAACACAAAGGCCGATATAACGCTCTGCCTCATTCAAATTATTAAGCAGGAGATCACCAATGTTCTCCCCTTTTACATATTCCATAATAATTGCCTGTCTATCTTGTATCTTTGTCACTTCAAATACGTTTGGAACTGGCAGCCCGCATGAATAAGCATATTTTTGTTTTTTTGCTTCATTCATAGACTCTGTATCTGGAAGATATTCTTTAAATAATTTCACAATCTTATTATCATACAAATAAATTTCCGCTGTATTCCCTTTTGCAATTGGATTACCTAAAACCACTTCATTTCTCCCCTTAACATAAATTAGAATAACACCTTATACCTCTCTTTACATTCACTATAACCCTAGCTAAAACCTTCTTCACGACTATACAAAAAACTTACCGCTTTCCATCATTAAATAGAAAGCGGTAAGTTTAATTGTTTAGGAATATCAGAATGAAACTCTAATGTATGCACAATTGAAAATGTATATCCTTGCTCAATAAATGATACTTCATTACGTTTACATTCAAATGGAACACTATTTTTCTTAAAGTTATTTTGGATTCGTTGTAAAAAAGCTTGATCCGGTGTTCCGAAAGAAACATGTACTTTCGGTGGTAAAGCTTTCATCGCAATCGGAATCCATGGTCGCTGCCACCAAGTTGCGACGACGTATGCAGTGCCACCTATAACAAAGTTAAAAATATCCCCATCTTCCATCGTTTTCATATCTAGATTTAATTTCAACCATTCCGTAAATACAGGTACACTTTTAACGGGAAGACCGATTTCCCTTACATATAAAATATTTAAAGGGGATTGCGGTACTAATACATCTTCTTTAACATAACTATGCGCGATAATTTCGAGTAGATTTCCATCTCCGTCTTTAAAGTATAAATTGAATAGGTCGTTCTCCTCACCAATTATATTTCCATCTTTCCATTTCACAATGAGTAATCCAGAGTCCATTAGCCATCTTGCTGTTTCATGAAATTTTGAATATGGAATCTCAAAAGCGAAATGCGCAGGTGCAATTGGTTCATACACTTCTTGAAAGCTAATTGTTGTATAAGGTGTTACTTCAAATTGAATGTAGGATGCTGTTTCTTTTTTTATCGGAAAAGATAATATGTCCTTATAAACTTGTTTTACTCCTTCTATGGAAACCGTTTGTAGTTTTATATCTGAAATATGTGTAATCATTTTACATCCCCCTATTTCATACTATCTATTTGTATTGTATTACACTTATAAATAGATAAAATCAAACGGAAGGATGGATTTTTCATATAAAAACTACAACTTTAGTATGAATATGTTAGCTTCTTTCATTGCTAGTACAGTAATGTTTCAAAACAATTATCCTCCATATTTCTTTTTTTGATTAACACTTTACTTATTTTTATTTTTTTAAGTTTCCCCTGCATTGTTTCTATATAAAAAAGCTGCCTTTCCTTAAACGAAAAGCAGCTTTTACAATAAAATACATTAAAATTTTACAGCAATAATCATAAATCTTTTTGAATTCGTACGAATACCTTTTTCAAAACTATTAGCTTTAATGAACTTTTGCAAAATATTAAAATCCTCCTCCTCTTCTCCAAAATTAGGAATAATAGGCGTATGTTTTAATAAGAAAATAAGATCTTCAGGCGTACTGTAATAATCAGTCACATCATATTCACGTACTTGCACGACTTCAAATCCTGCACTAATAAGTTCACTCATATACTTTTCTTTTAATATGCCATCTCTTTCACCTAAGCATTGTCCTCGTCCAAATGCTTCCTTAAGATTCAATTTATCATGTTCGCTAACTTGTTGTGTTAAGAAAAAAGCACCCTGTTTCATTACATTTGCTAACTCAGATGCTATAAACGGTGCGTGACAACTAGAAGCAATATCAAAATGCGCAGGCGGAAACGTTAACGCTTCAGAATCCATTTGAAAAAACTCAACGTTTTTTACACCTGATATTTTCAAGTTGGAATGTGCCGTTTCAATCATGCCATTAGAATTATCAATTCCAATTAACAATTTAGCTGAAGATGCTATGTTAAGTACATTTTCTCCTCCACCTGTACCAACATCAAGTAGAGTGTCTGTTAGTTTACATCTTTCTTTCACTTCTCCATAAAAGTCCCATGTATCTCCTACAGTTTCGCATTTTATTTTACTAAAATCCCATCCATTTAATCTTCCTACTTTATCATAGAAGCTTTTATACTCTATTTCGTTCATTTTATGTGTTCCCCTTTGTTGATACTTATATATTAAAATGTATTATCAATTATTTACTCTATATTTGTAAGCCAAGTTTCATAAAATGCTTGAATAGTACGATACCTTTTATTTTTTTCTTTATGTAGCGCTTTTTTACATATATTATATAATTCTTGAGTGCTTTCCCATTTTTCAAAACTTTTATCATTTTTTCCACCGATAAAGGCAAAAGCAATTCCAGCTAACACATATACATTCGTTTCACTTGTAATTTGCGCATGCAGTTCACATTCCTCCGGTGCTTTAAAGCGACTTGTTCCCCAAAAATCCTCCCCAATTTCATTGAATACAGGTTTTTTTTGAAAGAAATCAATATCACAAATCGTAAGTTTTGATTGTTCAAAATTATATAAAATACTACCGTCATAAAAATCAACCATGACATATCCTAATGACTCCACATAGACTGCAAACTCAAAAAATTGTGTTAATATGTTAAGTCTCTCTGTCACGGATAATTGTCTTAACTTAACAAAAGGCGAATTTGGTGCATGGTGCTTTTCAAACGTTGTAAAATCCCAATGATTGTGCATGCATTCCCCATCAATCCAATGAAACCTTAAACAAAATCCGTTTTGCATTTGAATAGAATTTATATATGGAACTAGTAAAGGATGTTGAATGTCTTCATACACTTTTTTCGCCTTCATTAATCGTTGAATTGCGTCCTCTATATTTCCTTTGTATTCTATATTGCGTGCACCAGCATACTTCAAAAAGTAACGATGTCCATTTTCAATAATACCAAAGCTAATATTTCCTGAATCTTGCTGATCAAAAACAGTAAACACTTCTACATCCTTTAGCCAATCAAAATTATGATCCTCAGCTAATGTTAATGGGTATTGATTTTTTCCAATTTTAATATTTATCATGCGCTGCTCCTAGCTTTGAGCGAACGTAGTTTATAGAGGTATGATACGCATACTCAAATTATTTTCACCTCATATTTTATTTTCTTCTGTTTGTTCATATAACATCACTCCTTTCCAATAACCGCCTTTAATTACATTCAATAACTACCAAAATATTCTTACTTTCTATTATACATAATAACAATAATAGAAAGTTTAATTTTTTAATTACACTATACTAAAATACAAATTATAAGAAAACCCTATTCGATACCGCACTTGATTTGCATAATAATTTTATAGTTAATTTTTAGAATCTAAATGTCCTTTATCTCAACTACAAATACCTTTAAGTTATTAGAAACTGCTGAAGTAATATAGCATCCCTTTTTAATAGTTCTGCTAAAAATAAAAGTTGCGGAAAAGGTTGTAAAATTAACTCTTTATTCATTTTTTCTTTGAATCTTGCTATTCCACCTTGCTTAATATAATCATTTAGTGTTATTTCCTTACTACAAATTAGCCTAATATCGCTTACTGAAAGTAATAATAGCCCTTTCGTTTCAGAAGATGGATTTGGCTCATTTTCTGAATGCCCCATATACATAATAGATAAATTTTCATTTGGACTATCAATAATTAATATTGGATTAACTTCATTTTCTACTTTTATTTTCTTTGATTGTGCATTCCAACTCTCTTTATAGTATGTAGTTGGTGAATTCAATATAGTAATATCGATAGAGGCTTCTTCTTTCACTTCTCTTTTAGCAGTTTCTACTGCTGTTTCATCCGCCTCTTTATGTCCTCCAAGTCTTACTACACCTAATGTATCCCCTTTACTCGTTGGTCCAACTTGAAAAACAAATAAATTCTTATACATTACATACGCACCAGATGTTCGCACATTCTTATCTATCTGTATCAATATTTCCCCTCCTAAATTAACCATATCACAAAATAGTTTACTATAATTTTATTATGTTTTTAAATAGTCTTCAATCCAAAGCCTTTATTTTTATTTCCTCCTTAAAATACATGTAAAAAGTAGGATTCACCAAAAAATTACAGAATTCTATAAATAACAAGTATTGGACGGGTTATTTTCAAATTCCTCTATAATAAAGGTGGTATAAACAGTGTGAAACCTATACAAGAACGTAGCCTTACCGTAAAGACAACTTTTTCTAAAGAATACAAGATTTTTATTTTTGGTTTACTCATTTCACGAATTGGGGACTCATTGTATACTTTTGCGTTACCTTGGATTGCCTATCAATTAACCGGTTCAGCTGTAATTATGAGTTCTTTATTTACTATTAACGTATTGCCAATCGTTTTATTTGGCCCTTTAGTTGGTGTAATAATTGATCGTTATGATCGAAAAAAGTTACTTTTGGTAGCGGATATTACTAATATTATTTTAGTAAGTCTTGTTCCAATACTACATTCATTACATCTATTAGAAATCTGGCATTTATACATAATTACTTTTATGTTAGCAGTTATGTCCATGCTTTTTGATGTAACAACTGTTACAGTCATTCCGCAAATTGCTGGAGCATCCTTAACGAAGGCCTATTCTTTCTATCAAATGGTTAATCAATTGGCTAGTTTATTTGGTCCAATGATAACTGGGGTTTCGATTTCTTTTATTGGCGGCTTTCAGTTGCTTTGGATTAATGTTCTTTCATTTATTGCAACATTAGTTGCTGTGATGTTATTACCGTCTATGAAAACCACAAATAAAAAATGTGAAGATAAAAATACACTTCAAAATGTACTATCTGATTTGGTTAATGGATTTAAATGGCTCAAAAATGACCGTTTAAATTTAGCTTTATCTTTTCAAGCTATGATAGGAAACTTTGGAGCAAGTGCAGTTTTAGGTATATTCATGTATTATTTATTATCCACATTACAACTTACCCCAGAACAAAGTGGGGTTAATTATTCATTAATTGGAATAGGTGGTCTTTTAGGAAGCTTGATTGCAGTTCCTTTAGAAAAGAGGTTGCAGCGCGGTATACTAATTCCTTTACTCCTATTTGTTGGAGCAATTGGCTTAACTTTTGCGCTTTGGAGCACATATTGGCTCGCTCCCGGAATTGCTTTCGGTGTTGCAATGACTTGTAATATTGCATGGAATACAATTGTAGCCACAGTTCGTCAGGAAACAGTTCCATCAAATATGCAGGGAAGAGTTTTAGGATTTTCACGTGTACTTACACGATTAGCTATGCCACTCGGGGCATTAGTAGGAGGCATTATTTCAGCTTATAATCCTGTCTTTGTATTTGCTTTAGCTGCTTTTGCTAAATTAATTGAAGTCTTTATTGCTTTATATAGTCCAATACGCAAACTACGATAGAAGGAAAGATAATTATGTATGATTGGTTAATTGCAATTACGGATAAGTTTATAAAGAAAAAAGGCATATCATAATGCCTTTTTCTTTACAATCATTTAACTGGATAACAAACTTCTGTAACCCACTTATTAGGATCCGATTCCATTCCTGGGCTCACATGATAAATATTAAACATCGGGCCTGCTAATTCGTAACCTTCTGTCTCAATCCATTTTGCCGCAGCTTCATTTACAGCTGTCATTTGTTCATAACTTCCATTAACCGTTATGGAAGCTACATTAGTTGATTCCATATTTTTAAATATAACGTCTTTTGTATTTTCGTGCTTCCCTAGAATACTTAGCTGTATTTCTATATCTACATCATTTTCTTTGTATTCACGATCATGGAAAACCGCAATACTATAACTCGGATGGTCAATACTAATATTCTCCATTTGAATTTCTTGCATTAATATACTCCATAAATCACCTTCGCAATTATACGATGGAATAATCTTTCTAACACTAGCTACAGTTCTTTCTGGAATTTCTTTTATTGAAACATGATAATTCATCTCAACAACATCCTCTCTCATCGTTTTCATTGAATCTTCGAGGAGACGTAATTGTTTTTGGAGGTTAGTTATGTCTTCTTTAATTTGAGTACTACGATTTAAAAATTGCTCTTTTATGCTATCTATATTATCGCATTCTATTATTTCTTTGATAGTAGCAATATTAAACCCCATAGCTTTTAATGTTTGAATTTGATTTACTTTTTTTAATTGGTCTGCTGAATAAAATCGATATCCACTCAGCTCATCGACTTTTACTGGTTGTAATAATTCCACTTTGTCGTAGTGCCTCAACATACGAATACTAATGGAAGATAGTTTTGAAAAATCCCCTATTTTAAACATATTTTCCTCCTATAAATTACATCTACTTCGAAGTACAACTTCATCTTAAACAATGACATTGTGTGAGAGTCAACTGTTTATAACACTTAACTTATATTTCTTTCATTCTTTCCCCTTATACTTACTTCCTTCTTAAGGCTATAAGAATTGATATTAGTCCGTTAACAGCTAATAAAGTTACACTAATACTTGTAAATACAGCTACGTCTGGCGCGAATATTTTAATTGTACGCCATGGTGAACTCGTACTATAAGTAAGCAGTGGGATAAAAATAATAGATAATAGTAGGGATAGACTCCCTATGAAGAACCAAATTACCTTTTTTACAGTTTTCATATGTTTATACTTTTTAATTAACATAATTGATATTATGAAAAGTATGAGCGTAACTATCAACAAAATAATTTGTGTTAATGGTATGTTTTTAGGGATATCAACCGGTTCTTCTCCATTCAAAATACTAATAATCCCCTTTTTCAATTCTGATAGTGCTGTTTCTTCTAATACATGATTTTTATTTGTTAAAATTACTCCACCCCAGCCACTTTTATTTAAAATAAATATTTCTGCACGAGCATCAGGCGTTGATCCTGAATGCCAAATCATCGTTTCACTTTCATTTATATTTGTTGTTCTTAATCCAAAACCATAACTTTTTTCTGAATTTATCTTATAAAGTGGTGATAGATAAAGATCCATGTTTTCTTTCTTTAATAATTGAGCATCCTCTGGAGGATTCAAAAACATAATATATTGAATCATATCTTCTAAATTTGCAGTAATATAGCCATACGGTGCCCCTTCATTATCATAGGACACTACACTTTTTCTTGGAATGCCGAACCAAGACTGATAACCTGTTAAATAACCTTTTTCATATGCAGTTTTTTTACTTGCTGCCGCGCCATTCATATTTAATAGCTGAAAAACATGTTTTTCCATATATGAAGAATATGTTTCATTTGTAACTTCTTCAATAAGTGCACCTAAAATCATATAATTCGCATTACTATATTGATATTTTTCACTTGGTAGAGCAGCTACTTTTACATTTGAAAGCTTCATTACATTTTCTTTTAATGCTGTAGAACTTTTGGATTGCTTATCTGATAATGATAAGCCCTCATATGTGCTTATTCCACTTGTATGAGTTAGTAGATGTTGGATTGTTATAGCTGAGGATATTTGAGGATTTTTTAGTTTAAACCAAGGGAGATATCGTTGAACGGAATCCTCTAATTTTATTTTTTTATCTTCTATTAATTTCACTATAGCTAAAGCTGTTAAAGATTTACTTATTGAGCCGATTGCAAATGGCGTTTTACTAGTTACCTTTTTTTCAGATTCTCCAGTAACCCCCATTGTTTTTGTGAAGAATACTTCTTTATTATGTACAATTGCAACAGCAGCTCCTGGAATATTCTGCTCCTTTATAAACTTTTCAATATACTTATCCAATGTAACTTTAATATTTTGCTCAGCGTAAACTTTTGGAGGTGTGATACATAATATTAATACATTACAAAGAATACAAATTAGAGACAGTTTATAGATCGTATTCTTCATTATACTTTAGATGCTTTCTTTTTTTATAACTTACTAAGCTAATATATACTACTACAGAGAGTGTCAAACTAGTCGTTATTAATAATGCGTTCCACCATTGATTCTCTGATATACGATATAAAATATTATAATCAAATGTAGTTTTACTATTAGTTGGATTAAATGATTCAGTTAAAAATATTGAAAATATAGTTTGCGAGATGAGGTAAGTAATAAATGCGATGAATATGCCACGTAACATAAATATGTTATATTTGTCCTTTTCATTTTGAAGTTGTTTCATTTTAACTTGTAAATCAATTTCATTTACTTCTAAAAAATCCTGAACAAATAATTGAGGTGTACCTAAATCATCTATACTATCTTCACCATGTTCACGACATTCTTGAATATGTTCTAATATTTGTCGCTTAATATTTTCTCTCTCTTCTAAACTAATATCGTATTGCTTTAATTCCTTAAGTACGTCTGTTAAAAATTGCTTTTCTTTACCTATCAATCTATTCCTCATTTCAAAAGGTCTCCTTTCAAACCGCTTTTTAATAGTACTTTAATGTCCGATTGCAATTCTAACCACTCATTAATTTTCTTCTCAAGACGTAATTTTCCATTTTCATTAATCTCATAATAAATTCTAACTTTACCACTGCCTGTTACTTCTTGATAAGTATTAACCCACTCTTGATTTTTCAACTTAGTTAAAATGGGATAAATACTTCCTACTCCTTTCAATTTTAAATTGTTTACTTCAAGTTCTTTCATAATCTCATAACCATAACTTTTCTTTTTCGACAAAATAGATAATACACACATTTCTAAATGACCTTTAATTAAACTTGTTCTATCCATAGGATAAATTTAACAGAAATATATACTTCATTCAAGTATATATTTCTGTTAAATGCAAAAAAACAGACAATAAAACAAAAAGATTAACAAACAACAATACCACTTATCAACTGTTTTTAATCTTAATAATCACTTTTATAATATAATACTTACACAATGAATATAACCTTTAAGGTAATTATCCTCTTACTTCAATAACCTTATCTTTATATATTTCAAACCATTGTTGCCATTCATCTTTAGAAAATTCTTTTTCTTCTCCTTCTAGAACGGCAGAAAAAAGATCTAAACAAATATGCCAACCTGCTATATCTTTCGGTGTATGATCAGTTAATTCATGAATGTATTCTTTAAGAAGTAAAAGAGAACCATTTTCCTCTTTATGTATTTCAAATCGGACACGATCTTTATCCCAAGTAAATTCAAGTACTGAGTTTAATTGACATTCTAAAATATCAATATTTATGAATGAATCATCCATCATATCAAACTTTATGACTCCACCTGTTTTAAGGCTTTCAACCTGTAAATTAGACATCCATTTTTTCAGCTTACTGTTTTCTGTTAAAGCAGACCAAACTTCCTCTATTGTATATGGAAATTCGCGTTCAAATTTTACAATATATCCATTAGTTAGTTTCCCAATTTGAGCTATCATATTGATTGCCCCCTTTTATAGAATGTATGTTCTTATTTCATTTTACACGAATATAAATATAAAATAAATCTTTATGTCAATGAGGTATTAATTTAAAGTTAATGGTGATGAGAAAAACTTAAATATTTTCTAAATCGAGTTATATAATCGTGAGAATTAATTATCATGTATGTACGTTTCCCTATTAAATATAGACTTACGCACAAATAAAAAGAGCCGCATTTGCGACTCATGAAATTATAAAATTAACTCCTGCTTTTGTTGAATGATTTACCTCTTAATCGCATCAACAATTAAAGACGGAAAACCAAGTTTATCGCCTTTATTTCTAGAATCATATCTTTTCGAGCGGAAAATCACACCGTCGTTTGCATCCCATTCATTGTAATAAAACTGACCATTTTCATCACAATATTCAAGTAAAACCACCTCAAATCCAGCAGTTTCAAACATTTTCGTTAATGTTTTATAATTATGAACAATTTTATGACTTGCTGCTGGATGATCTTTCGGGCCAGGTCCGCCTATTTGAACTATATTTTGGTACGCTTCTTCTCGGAAAAATGCATCAGGAACACCGCACCGAATGTGCCCTGCTGGCTTTAAAAATTCATAACAAATTTCAGCTGCTTTTACACCTTCTTCAAAAGTAAGATGTTCCCATACATGCTCTGCTAAAATAGCTGAAATAGAGTTGTATTCAAATCTTTCTTCCCACGTAGCTTTATCTAGTAGGTTAAGTTCATCTTCTTGCGTTTGAATCCAGCCTGGATTATTATTAAACTCTCCAGCTCCGACTACTACTTTAATTTCGTCTTGTTTTATTGCCAACACTTTCACCTCATAAACATATTAATTTATTAATATGTTCTATGTTTAGTATTATCTTTCCTTCTTCAACCAATTTAATAGCATGAGTACAGTACAATACCGAACTCATGCCTGAAATTCGTCTAACAAAACGATTTTCTAACTTTATAGAATCAGTTCATGAAATACAACTATTTTTATACAATTTATATACGATTTTTCTTACATAAACATAAAACACCAAACATTAACATAAAACCAATCACGTAAAAACTTGTTGTTCCACTGCCACCAGTGTTAGGGATTACCCAATTTTTTTTCACATTTTTCACTGTTAGTTTTTGTGTCCTTACCGCTTCTATAATTTCTATTTCTATTGGATCTCTAAGTAACATATATCCGTTTGGTGCTTTTATTTCTTGAATCGTATACTTTCCAAGTGCTAATTGGTCGGAAATCACCTTTCCTTTTTCATCCGTTGTTAATCTACTGACTTCTTTACCTTCTTTATCTAAGACTTGAAATACAGCACCTTTTAGTTTTAAATTAATATCCTTATCATCGACTTTCTCAATTTCAATTTGCCCAGTCGGATCTGGTAATTTCTTATT
>NZ_VHIV01000013.1 GCF_006494425.1 Bacillus dicomae
CTAGCGCCGATGGTAGTTGGGACCTTGTCCCTGTGAGAGTAGGACGTCGCCAAGCAACTAAACACGAGTCAAATGACTCGTGTTTTTTCGTGTTTTCTTTTATAATCCATAGTAATTAAAAAATGTGTTTAAATAATTATTATTTTGATTAAATACAGGGGAATGTGGCTAGGATAGTGAATAAGCAAAAGAGTTGCAAATTTTATTAATACGTATATAATTAAAGTCAAAGATAGTCAAAGTCAATAAAGGTGGCGGATAAATGAGAAATATATCTGATATCATTGAGCAATATCTAAAGCAAGTTATTGACTTAAGTAATAATAATGTGATTGAAATCAAAAGAAATGAGATTGCGGATCGATTCGAATGCGTACCATCTCAAATCAATTATGTAATCAATACCCGTTTTACATTAGAAAGAGGATTTGTAGTAGAAAGTAAACGTGGTGGAGGAGGTTACATTCGCATTATAAAAGTCAAACTGCATGATGATATAGACATTATTGATCAAATGCTTCATATGATTGATCATAGCGTTCCGCAAGGGAATGCAGAGAGTATGATTATACGTTTAATAGAAGAGGGAATTATAACAAATCGTGAAGCCAAACTTATGTTGAGCGTACTAGATCGTTCTGTATTATCAATGGATGTTCCTTCTCGAGATGAACTTAGGGCTCGAATATTATGCGCAATGTTAAGAACACTGAAATATAAATAAATACAGCTTTTGTAAAAGAATAATAACTAAAAGATAAGGCAGTTAAATATTGTAGAGGTTTTGAAAAAAGAACACGCACTTTTATTTAAACGAATAAAGGAAAGTGAACAATCTAGTAATGTATGAAAAATACTATGAGATAGATCGTTCCTGTTGTAAAGGTGGGGATAGTGATGACTTGTCAAAACTGTAATATAAGACCAGCAACTTTACATTATACAAAAGTAATCAACGAAAAGAAGGCGGAAGTTCATCTTTGTGAGCAATGTGCAGAACAAAGTGGCTATACGTCTTTCTTTCAATCATCGCAGTCTAACTTTTCATTCCATGATTTATTTGCTGGGTTATTACACGGTGAATCAACGATGTTTGAAGAAGGGAAAAATGGGTTTTCTAATACAAGTTTATTGAGATGCCCGGATTGTAAGATGACATATGAACAATTTACAAAGGTGGGACGCTTTGGATGTGCTTCTTGTTACGGTACATTTAAGGAACATTTAAAGCCATTATTAAAACGTCTTCACGGTGGGCATACAGATCATTGTGGAAAAATTCCGGAGCGTATAGAAGGAAATATTCACTTAAAGAAAGAATTAGATGAACTAAAACTCCTTCTGAAACAATCCGTACAGAAAGAGGAATTTGAGAAAGCTGCTGAAGTAAGGGATAAAATTAGAAATCTTGAAACTCAGCTTAGTGAGCATAGAGAGGGGGAATAGTTCTATGTCACTGGACAACATTATGAATGAAGCGATTAGTCCATGGATGAAGGGGGATGGCCCTGATTCTGATATTGTTTTAAGTAGTCGAATTCGTTTGGCTCGTAATTTTAAAAAATATCAATTCTCTACTATGCAAAACGAAGAAGAAGCTAAACAGATTCATGAATTGTTTAAAAAGGAATTTATAAATAAAACAGTAGAACCTTATGGAGAGTTTGAACTATTAAAAATGAATGAATTAACCCCTCTTCAAAGGAGAGTATTAGTTGAAAAGCATTTAATTAGCCCTAACCTTGCAGGAACAGAATATGGAGCATGTCTATTGTCAGAGAGCGAACATATTAGTGTTATGCTTAATGAAGAAGACCATATTCGGATTCAGTGCTTATTTTCCGGATTGCAATTATCAGAGGCTCTTCACAGTGCCAATCAAATAGATAATTGGATAGAGAAAGAGGTTGAATATGCTTTTGATGAATCACTTGGATATATTACGAGTTGTCCTACTAACGTTGGTACAGGATTAAGAGCTTCCGTAATGATTCACTTACCGGGACTAGTTTTAACGAAAAGAATTAGCCGTATTATACAGGTAATTCAAAAATTAGGGTTAGTAGTAAGAGGAATATACGGTGAAGGTAGCGAAGCGTTAGGTAATATATTTCAAGTGTCAAACCAAATGACATTAGGGAAATCTGAAGAAGATATTATTGCAGATTTAAAGAGTGTCATTCAACAAATTATACAGCAAGAAAAAATGGCTAGAGAATTAATTGTACAGAATTCAAGTATTGAGCTTGAAGATAAAGTTTATCGCTCTTATGGCATACTAGCCAACAGTCGTTTAATTCAATCTGCGGAAGCAGCTAATTGCTTATCAGATTTACGACTTGGCATTGATTTAGGATATATAAAAGGTATATCGAGAAATATTTTGACTGAGCTAATGGTTCTTACACAACCAGGCATTTTACAACAATATGCCGGAGGACCTTTAGGGCCAGAAGAAAGAGATTATCGAAGAGCAACCTTAATCCGTGAGCGATTATGTATTGAAAAAAACTAAGCGCAAGTAGGAGGCGATTTCTATGATGTTTGGAAGATTTACAGAAAGAGCACAGAAAGTATTGGCTTTATCTCAAGAGGAAGCAATTCGTATTGGGCATAATAATATTGGAACAGAACATATTTTACTTGGGCTTGTACGCGAAGGTGAAGGAATTGCAGCAAAAGCGTTAATTGCTCTTGGATTAAGTCCAGAGAAAGTTCAAAAAGAGGTAGAAGCATTAATTGGACGCGGAACAGAAGCTTCTCAAACTGTACATTATACACCGCGTGCTAAAAAGGTTATTGAGTTGTCTATGGATGAAGCTCGTAAATTAGGTCATTCTTACGTTGGAACAGAACATATCTTACTTGGTTTAATCCGTGAAGGTGAAGGTGTAGCAGCACGTGTTTTAAATAACTTAGGTGTTAGCTTAAATAAAGCAAGACAACAAGTGTTGCAACTTCTTGGAAGTAATGAAGCAAGCTCAGGCCACCAAGGTGGTTCTTCAACAAATGCAAATACACCAACACTGGATAGCTTAGCGCGTGATTTAACAGTTGTTGCACGTGAAAATCGTTTAGATCCTGTTATTGGGCGTGGTAAAGAAATTCAACGTGTAATTGAAGTGTTAAGCCGTAGAACAAAAAATAATCCTGTATTAATTGGGGAACCCGGTGTAGGTAAAACGGCAATCGCAGAAGGATTAGCACAACAAATCGTAAATAATGAAGTTCCTGAAACTTTAAGAGATAAACGCGTTATGACGCTAGACATGGGTACAGTGGTAGCTGGAACGAAATATCGTGGTGAATTTGAAGATCGTTTGAAGAAAGTAATGGATGAAATCCGTCAAGCAGGAAATATTATTTTATTTATTGATGAACTTCATACATTAATTGGTGCAGGTGGAGCAGAAGGTGCCATTGATGCATCGAACATTTTAAAACCATCTTTAGCTCGTGGGGAGTTACAATGTATTGGGGCGACAACGTTAGATGAATATCGCAAATATATTGAAAAAGACGCAGCTTTAGAGAGACGTTTCCAACCAATTCACGTTGATGAGCCGAGTTTAGACGAATCAACTCAAATCTTGAAAGGTTTACGTGATCGCTATGAGGCACATCACCGCGTATCTATTACAGATGATGCAATTGATGCAGCTGTAAAGCTTTCAGATCGTTATATTACAGATCGTTTCTTACCAGATAAAGCAATTGATTTAATTGATGAAGCTGCTTCCAAGGTTCGCTTACGCTCTTATACAACACCACCAAATCTAAAAGAGCTTGAAGTGAAACTTGAGGAAATTAGAAAAGAAAAAGATGCAGCTGTACAAAGTCAAGAATTTGAAAAAGCTGCTTCCTTACGTGATATGGAACAACGCTTACGTGAGAAGTTAGAAGATACGAAGCGTCAGTGGAAAGAGAAGCAAGGACAAGAAAACTCAGAAGTAACAGTAGAAGATATTGCAAATGTCGTTTCCACATGGACGCGTATCCCGGTTTCTAAACTTGCACAAACAGAGACTGATAAATTATTAAACTTAGAATCCATTCTTCATGATCGTGTTATTGGTCAAGATGAAGCAGTAGTAGCTGTAGCGAAAGCTGTTCGCCGTGCTAGAGCAGGATTGAAAGATCCGAAACGTCCGATTGGTTCATTTATTTTCTTAGGGCCAACAGGTGTAGGTAAGACGGAGCTGGCAAGAGCGTTAGCAGAATCTATGTTCGGTGATGAGGATGCAATGATTCGTATTGACATGTCTGAATACATGGAAAAGCATTCTACTTCTCGTTTAGTTGGATCTCCTCCAGGATATGTTGGATATGAAGAAGGTGGGCAATTAACAGAAAAAGTTCGCCGTAAGCCATATTCAGTTGTCTTATTAGATGAAGTAGAGAAAGCTCATCCGGATGTGTTTAACATTTTACTACAAGTATTAGAAGATGGTCGCTTAACGGATTCTAAAGGGCGTACAGTTGATTTCCGTAATACAATTGTTATTATGACATCTAACGTTGGTGCAGACGCGTTGAAACGTAATAAACATCTTGGATTTAACGTACAGGATGAGGGTCGCGATTATTCAGATATGAAAGGTAAAGTAATGGATGAACTGAAAAAGGCGTTTCGTCCAGAATTCTTAAACCGTATTGATGAAATTATCGTGTTCCATATGCTTGAGAAAAAACACATTCAAGAGATTGTAACACTTATGGTGAATCAGTTAGTAAATCGCTTAAAAGAACAAGAAATTGAATTGCATCTAACAGAAGGAGCGATTTCAGCTATTGCTGATAAAGGGTTTGATCGGGAGTACGGTGCTCGCCCGCTTCGTAGAGCAATTCAGAAACATGTGGAAGATAGACTATCGGAAGAACTTTTAAAAGGTGCTATTGAGAAAGGACAAAAAGTTATCTTTGATGTTGAAGGAGAATCATTTGTCATTCATAGTGCTGAAAAGGTAAAATAAGTATAGACAAACTAAGAGGGCTACGAGATAGCCCTCTTTCTTGTACGAGAAGGATAAACTGTTTATAGATGAAAGTGAAGTGAAATATAAAACGATATGGCTAAAAAGAAAACAAAATTTACATGTCAAGAGTGTGGTTATCAGTCACCAAAATATATGGGTAAATGCCCTGGATGTGGTCAATGGAATACGCTCGTTGAAGAGATGGAGCCGGTTGTATCATCAAGGCGCCTTAATTATGCTAATGCAATTCAATCAGAAGTAACAAAACCAAGACGCTTAACAGAAGTAGAAACAAAATCTGAAGCGCGTATTGAAACAAAATTTCAGGAATTTAACCGTGTACTAGGTGGTGGCATTGTAGATGGATCTTTAGTACTTATTGGTGGGGATCCTGGGATTGGAAAATCAACGTTATTATTACAAATTTCCTCGCAATTAGCAGATGCTTCATACGATGTATTGTATATATCAGGTGAGGAGTCAGCAAAGCAGATAAAACTTCGCGCAGATCGTTTGGATGTAAAGGGTAGTAATCTATTTGTTGTAGCAGAGACTGACTTACAGCGAATTGCAGCACACATTGAGGAAATGAATCCAGCCTTTGTTGTTATTGATTCTATTCAAACGATACATTTACCTGAGGTGACGTCAGCGCCGGGAAGTGTGGCACAAGTACGTGAATGTACAGCAGAATTAATGAAACTTGCAAAAACGAAAGGAATCCCTATTTTTATCGTTGGGCATGTGACGAAAGAGGGAGCAATTGCAGGGCCGCGTATGTTAGAACATATGGTCGATGCAGTTCTTTACTTTGAAGGAGACCGTCATCATACATATCGTATTTTGCGAGCTGTGAAAAATCGTTTTGGTTCTACGAATGAAATGGGTATTTTTGAAATGAAAGAACTTGGTCTTGCAGAAGTCTTAAACCCTTCTGAAATTTTCCTTGAGGAAAGACCAGTTGGGGTTGCAGGATCAACAGTGGTTGCCTCAATGGAAGGAACAAGGCCAGTTTTAGTAGAAATACAAGCATTAATCTCCCCTACTAGTTTTGGAAACCCTCGAAGGATGGCAACGGGAATTGACCATAACCGTGTATCGCTTATTATGGCGGTGCTAGAAAAAAGAACAGGTTTATTATTACAAAATCAAGACGCATATTTAAAAGTAGCAGGTGGTTTAAAGTTAGATGAACCAGCAATTGATTTAGCTGTGGCTTTAAGTATAGCTTCAAGTTTTAGAGATAAATCTACAGCACCAACCGATGCAGTAATAGGAGAAGTAGGATTAACTGGAGAAATAAGAAGAGTATCAAGAATTGAACAACGTGTACAAGAAGCAGCTAAATTAGGATTTCAACGCGCTATTATTCCTAGAAAAAATTTAGGAGGATGGACAATTCCAGATGGGATTGAGGTAGTAGGTGTATCCAATTTAGGAGAAGCGCTTCGTTTGACATTAGGAGGCTAGGCTATGGAAGAAAACAAGCAACGTGTCAAAAGTATGATTAATATTTTGCAACTTGTGGCCCCGGGAACACCACTGCGCGAAGGGATAGATAATGTACTTCGCGCACAAACAGGGGGATTAATTGTTCTTGGATATAATGAGCAAATTAAAAGTATTGTTGATGGAGGTTTTCATATTAATTGTGCATTCTCTCCGGCTAGTTTATACGAATTAGCAAAAATGGATGGGGCACTTATTTTAAATGAAACTGGAAGTAAAATTTTGATTGCGAATGCACAGTTGGTTCCAGAGGCATCTATTGACTCTATTGAGACAGGTATGCGCCACCGAACAGCAGAGCGTGTAGCAAAACAGACAGGTAGCCTTGTTGTGGCTATTTCACAAAGACGTAACGTAATTACGCTATATCAAGGGAATTTACGTTATACACTAAAAGATATAGGTGTTATTTTAACAAAGGCAAACCAAGCTATTCAAACGTTAGAAAAATATAAGGCTGTATGGAATGATGGTATTACGAATTTGGGCATTCTAGAATTTGAAGAGGTTGTTACAATGTCCGAGGTGGTTCATGTTTTACATAGTGTTGAAATGGTACTACGTATTAAAAATGAAATATTGAGCTATATTCATGAATTGGGAACAGAAGGTAGGTTAATTCGTTTACAACTTACGGAACTACTAGCCGATTTAGAAGCAGAGGCAGCGCTATTAATTAAAGATTACTATCAAGAAAAAACACAAGACCATCATCAAATTTTGAAAAAGTTACAAGAACTTGCGAATACACAACTTCTAGAGGATAGCGATTTAGTTAAATTGCTTGGATACCCAGGACAAACGAGTTTAGAAGAAAGTGTGACACCGAGAGGATACCGAATCACAAGTAAAATTTCACGTGTTCCACCACTTATCATTGAAAATTTAATTAATCGATTTAAAACTTTGCAAGGCGTTTGTCGGGCAACTATTAATGAATTAGATGATGTGGAAGGAATTGGAGAAGTCAGGGCGAAGAAAATACGAGAAGGTCTAAAAAGAATTCAAGAGCATCTCTATATGAGTAGACACAATTAAGAATATTACATTGATTCCATAATATAACGACACTAGAACATTTTTGGTATATGATATGATATATTGGTAAATAAAACTATTTATAAAAAAACACATCCGCTTTTGCATTCGGCGTTTTGATTAGCGAAACAATGGTTAATAATGAGTAGGAGGTGGTTAGATGTTAAAACGGATTGTACAGCTCTTCTTTCTAGTAATCGGGGGAGCATTAGGGATTTACTTAATCCCAAAAGTTATTAATGTATTAGACATCGGTGCTGTTCCTTTATTGGAAGGATCGTATGTTCGGGCAATTATTGGTGCAATTATTTTATTTTTAACAACATTTTGGCTTGTAGATTATATTGTTCAACTTATTAAGCATATTGAAGAGGCTCTTGTAAAAGCGCCTGTAGCAGATGTTTTATTCGGTACATTAGGTTTAATCTCTGGGCTTATTGTTGCATATTTAATTTTAATACCAATTCGTGAATTTACAATTCCAGTTATTAGTACAGTGTTGCAAGTGTTCTTTACTCTTTTACTAGGATATTTAGGATTCCAAGTAGGATTTAAAAAGAGGAATGAATTGCTAGGATTATTTACATTACCACAACGTGGTAAGAAGAAAAATAATAATAGTGAGAATGAAGAAACTGAAACTGAGGTAGAAGAATCTACAACTCATTGGAAAATTCTTGATACAAGTGTAATTATCGATGGACGTATTGCTGATATTTGCCAAACAAAGTTTTTAGAAGGAACAATTGTGATTCCACAATTCGTGTTAGAAGAACTTCAGCATATTGCCGATTCTTCTGATGCTTTAAAGCGTAATCGTGGTCGCAGAGGATTAGATATTTTAAATCGTATTCAAAAAGAGATGCCGATTCCGGTAGAAATTTATGAAGGCGATTTCGATGATATTCAAGAAGTGGATAGCAAACTTGTAAAGTTGGCAAAAATCACTGGTGGAACTGTAGTAACGAATGATTTCAACTTAAACAAAGTTTCTGAATTACAAGGGGTAACAGTGCTAAACATTAACGATTTAGCTAATGCGATTAAACCTGTTGTACTCCCAGGTGAAGAACTAAGCGTTTATGTTGTAAAAGATGGAAAAGAACAAAATCAAGGTGTTGCATATTTAGATGATGGCACAATGATTGTAGTAGAAGATGGTAGAGAATACGTAGGTTCACAACTCAATGTACTTGTAACGAGTGTGTTACAAACATCGGCTGGTCGTATGATTTTCGCCAAACGTAAATTGTTAGAAAAAGCATTATAAGTAGAGGGTTATTAATATGTATACATTAATTATTCCAGCAGCTGGTCAAGGAAAGCGAATGGGTGCTGGCAAAAATAAGTTGTTCTTACTTATTAATGAAGTACCGATTATTGTGCATACGTTACGTGCTTTTGAAAAGGATAAAGCATGTAAAGATATTATCATGGCAATTAACGAAGAAGAGCGCTCCTATTTTGAAGAGTTAATGCAGAAATATCCGGTTGAAAAGCCAGTGCACTTTATTCAGGGTGGAGTTGAAAGACAAGATAGTGTTTATAACGCGATTCAGCATACCAATGATGTTGAGTATGTTCTTGTACATGACGGTGCGCGCCCGTTCGTAACGAATAAAGTGATTCAAGATGTATTAACTGCAGCAGAAAAATATGGGGCTTCCATTTGTGCGGTGCCGGTGAAAGATACCGTTAAGAAAGTAGAGCAGGGTGTTGTTGTCGAAACGGTAGAAAGATCTCAGCTTAAAGCTGTACAAACACCGCAAGGATTCTCTATTTCTCTTCTGTTAGAAGCTCATAGGAGTGCAAAGCAGGGTTGTTTCCTTGGTACAGATGATGCAAGTCTCGTAGAACGTATAGGTAAGCAAGTAGGTGTAGTAGAGGGGAGTTACTACAATATTAAAGTGACGACTCCAGAAGATTTACTAATTGCTGAAAGCTTTCTTCACGTCCAAAAGAAATGATAGCAATGACCATAACGAAGAAAAGCTCGGCAACGGCCGGGCTTTTCTTTATAAGGATAGCAATATAATATAGAATCATAAAGCTCAGTAGTTTAGCTCGAGGAGGATGTAAAAATGTTTCGAATTGGACAAGGTTTTGATGTGCATGAGTTTGCGGAGGATAGACCGTTAATTATTGGGGGAATTACCATTCCTCATGATAAAGGATTAATCGGACACTCTGATGCAGATGTATTGTTACATACGATCGCAGATGCATGTTTAGGTGCAATTGCAGCAGGAGATATTGGAAAGCACTTTCCTGATACAGATCCTGCCTTTAAAGATGCTGATTCAGCCGTATTATTGCAAAAGGTTTGGGAATTTGTGCGTGAACAAGGTTACGAATTAGGTAATTTAGATTGTACAATTATTGCTCAAAAGCCAAAAATGGCACCACATATTGAAAGTATGCGTAAACGCATTAGTGAACTATTAGAAACGTCTATTGATAATATTAATGTAAAGGCAACAACAACAGAAAAATTAGGATTTACAGGTAGGGAAGAAGGGATTGCTTCTCAAGCAGTTGTCTTATTACAGAAAAAATAATGGTTTTTAATTCGTAAGATGGATAATCACATTTTTTTGTTGTACAATTATAGAATGTGTTGACATTAAGAATGGAAGGTGTACCAATTATGGAAAAGCAAGTGAGAGTGCGCTATGCGCCAAGTCCAACAGGACACTTACATATCGGAAATGCGCGTACGGCATTATTTAATTATTTATTTGCTCGTCATCAAGATGGTAAGTTTATTATTCGTATTGAAGATACTGATGTAAAACGTAATGTTGCTGGTGGAGAAGAAAGCCAATTAAAATACTTGAAATGGCTCGGTATGGACTGGGATGAAGGTGTTGATGTTGGTGGTGAATTTGGACCATATCGTCAAACAGAGCGTTTAGATATTTATAAAAAATTATATGAAGATTTGTTAGAACGCGGTTTAGCTTACAAATGTTATATGACAGAAGAAGAGCTAGAAGCAGAGCGTGAAGGACAAATCGCTCGTGGTGAAACACCTCGTTACGCAGGTAACCACCGTGATTTAACTGAAGCACAAGTAAAAGAATTTGAAGCTGAGGGACGTATTCCAAGTATTCGTTTCCGTGTACCAGCTGACCGTGATTACACATTTAAAGATATTGTAAAAGATGAAGTTGCATTCCATTCAAATGATTTCGGTGATTTCGTTATCGTGAAAAAAGATGGAATTCCAACTTATAACTTTGCGGTAGCAGTAGATGATCACTTAATGGAAATTACACACGTACTTCGTGGTGATGATCATATTTCAAACACGCCAAAACAGATGATGATTTATGAAGCTTTCGGTTGGGATATTCCGCAATTTGGTCATATGACTTTAATTGTAAACGAAAGCCGTAAAAAATTAAGTAAGCGTGATGAATCTATTATTCAATTTATTGAGCAATATAAAGAGCTTGGATATCTTCCAGAAGCAATCTTTAACTTTATTGCACTACTAGGTTGGTCGCCAGTAGGAGAAGAAGAAATCTTCTCTCAAGAAGAGTTTATCAAAATGTTCGATGCAGCTCGTTTATCAAAATCACCTGCATTATTTGATTCTCAAAAGCTAAAATGGATGAACAACCAATATATGAAAAAGCAAGATTTAGATACGGTGGTAGAATTGAGCTTACCGCATCTAGTGAAAGCTGGACGTATAGGTGAAACTTTAAGTGAACAAGAACAAGTTTGGATTCGTGATGTAATTGCGTTATATCATGAGCAAATGAGTTTTGGAGCTGAAATTGTAGAGCTTTCTGAAATGTTCTTTAAAGATCATGTTGATCATGAAGAAGAAGGACAAGAAGTATTAAAAGGTGAACAAGTACCAGAAGTACTTCGTGCATTTGCTGGTCAAATAGAAGCACTAGAAGCGATGGAACCAGCTGCAATTAAGGCGGCTATTAAAGCAGTCCAAAAGGAAACAGGTCATAAAGGTAAAAACTTATTTATGCCAATCCGTGTTGCAACTACTGGTCAAACACATGGCCCAGAGCTTCCTAATGCTATTGCGCTTCTTGGAAAAGAAAAAGTTTTAAATCGTCTTCAAAAAGTAATTGGTTAACATTTTCTAGGTTTAGAAATATAATAAGTATACTTAAAACCTAATAAGGAAAAGCGACGAGAAGGAGAAGTAGAAAATCAGGCTTTTTACAGAGAGAACCACCTTTAGGCTGGAAGTGGTTTATAAGCGGATTTTTGAAATGCCCCTTCGAGTCTTCTGCTGAACAGTAAATTATTTTGCGAAATGTCTTAGGGCGTAAAGTAAGCAGAAGCGGTGTACACCGTTATCAAAGATGAGTTTGAGGCTTTTTTAGCCTAAACAGAGTGGAACCGCGCTTATAAGGCGTCTCTGTCAATATGACAGAGGCGTCTTTTTTTATACCGTAAAAATGGTTATGAGTATAAGTTTATCCCCGTGTATAAAGATTTAGGGGGATAAGTAGGGAGTTAAGGGAGTTTAGTTCGCTCGAAAAAGCAGCCCATAAAGGGGAGGGAACGTCGATGTTTAAGAGGCTTCGGGAAGATATTGGAGTCGTTTTTGAACAGGATCCAGCGGCAAGAAGTTATTTCGAAGTCATTTTGACTTACTCTGGATTACATGCAGTTTGGGCCCATCGAATTGCACATGCTTTTTATAAAAAGAATTTCTTCTTTATTGCACGTTGGATCTCACAAGTTAGTCGTTTTTTTACTGGTATTGAGATTCATCCAGGAGCAACAATTGGTCGTCGTTTTTTCATAGACCATGGAATGGGGGTTGTAATTGGAGAAACGTGCGAGATTGGTGATAATGTAACGATCTATCAAGGTGTTACATTAGGTGGTACGGGTAAAGAAAAAGGAAAGAGGCACCCTACAATTCAGGATAATGTATTAATTGCAACAGGTGCTAAAGTACTAGGTTCTATTACAGTTGGAGAGAATTCTAAAATTGGAGCAGGATCTGTCGTATTAAAAGAAGTCCCTGCACATTCTACAGTTGTAGGTATACCTGGCCGAGTCGTTATTCAAAATGGAGTGAAGATCGGTCAAGAATTAAATCATTCTGACCTTCCTGACCCAATTTTTGATAAATTAAAGGTCATGGAAGTAGAACTTGATAAATTGAAAAAACAACTTGAAGTAAAGGTAGAAAGGAAGGATAAAAATGACTATTCACATTTATAATACGTTAACACGTCAAAAGGAAGAGTTTACTCCATTAGAAGAAAATAAGGTAAAGATGTATGTATGCGGACCTACAGTTTATAACTATATTCACATTGGGAATGCGAGACCACCTATGGTATTTGATACGGTACGCCGTTATTTAGAATATAAAGGGTATGATGTGCAGTACGTATCTAACTTTACTGACGTAGATGATAAATTAATTAAAGCGGCAAATGAATTAGGTGAAGATGTACCCACAATAGCTGACCGTTTCGTTGAAGCGTACTTTGAAGATGTAACGGCACTAGGTTGCAAACATGCAACGGTTCATCCGCGTGTAACGGAAAATATGGATATCATTATTGAGTTTATTGAAGAGCTTGTGAATAAAGGATACGCATATGAATCAGAAGGTGATGTGTACTTTAGAACGAAGGAATTCGAAGGTTACGGTAAATTATCGCATCAACCAATCGCAGACTTACGTCACGGTGCGCGTATTGAAGTAGGAGAAAAGAAACAAGATCCTCTTGATTTTGCTTTATGGAAAGCTGCGAAAGAAGGAGAAATCTTCTGGGAAAGCCCTTGGGGTAAAGGTCGTCCAGGCTGGCATATTGAATGCTCGGCAATGGCGCGTAAATACTTAGGAGATACAATCGATATTCATGCAGGTGGTCAAGACTTAGCATTTCCTCATCATGAGAATGAAATTGCACAGTCTGAGGCGTTAACAGGAAAAACATTTGCACGTTATTGGATGCACAATGGATATATTAATATTAATAATGAGAAGATGTCTAAGTCACTGGGTAACTTCATTTTAGTTCACGATATTATTAAGCAATATGATCCGCAGTTAATTAGATTCTTTATGCTATCAGTGCATTACCGTCACCCAATTAATTTCAGTGAAGAGTTATTACAAAGTACAAATAACGGACTGGAAAGAATTAAAACAGCTTACGGTAACTTAAAACACCGTATGGAAAGTAGTACGGATTTAACAAACCATAATGAGAAATGGTTAGCGGAACTGGAAAAATTCCAGACTGCATTTGAAGAAGCAATGGATGATGACTTCAATACTGCTAATGCAATCACTGAATTATATAATGTAGCAAATCATGCAAATCAATATTTACTGGAAGAGCATACGTCTAAAGTGGTAATTGAAGCATATGTAAAGCAGCTTGAAACATTATTTGATATTTTAGGGTTAGAATTAGCGCAAGACGAATTGCTTGATGAAGAAATTGAGGCACTTATTCAAAAGCGCATTGAAGCTCGTAAAAATCGTGACTTTGCATTATCAGATCAAATTCGCGATGATTTAAAAGATCGTAATATTATTCTAGAAGATACCGCTCAAGGTACAAGATGGAAAAGAGGATAAGAATGATTGATGCAAAGCAATTAAACAGCTTGGCGTTAGCATATATGGGTGATGCGGTATATGAACAATATATCCGCTATCACCTACTTCAAAAAGGGAAAGTTCGTCCTAATCAATTACATCGATTAGGGACGAGCTTTGTTTCAGCAAAAGCACAGGCGAAAGTTGTTTATCATTTATTAGAGACAGCATTTTTAACTGAGGAAGAAGAAGCGGTACTAAGAAGAGGGCGTAATGCAAATTCAGGTACTGTTCCGAAAAATACGGATGTACAAACATATCGACATAGTACAGCCTTTGAAGCGCTAATTGGCTACCATCATTTATTAAATAATCGTGAAAGATTAGACGAAATTGTATATAAGGCAATTGCTGTTTTAGAAGAAAAGGAAGGGGGCACATCATCATGAGTAGTGAATATATTATTGGACGTAACCCTGTAATTGAAGCGTTACGATCAGGCAGAGATATTAATAAAATTTGGATCGCAGAAGGTGCTGCCAAAGGACAAGTACAAATTGTACTAGCACTAGCGAAAGAAAATAAGATTATTTTACAACATGCGCCAAAAAAGAAGTTAGATCAATTAGTTGAGGGGAACCATCAAGGTGTAATCGCTCAAGTAGCTGCGTATCAATATGCTGAGCTAGAAGATCTATTCAAAGTAGCAGAGAAGCGTAATGAAGATCCGTTCTTCTTAATTTTAGATGAAATTGAAGACCCGCATAACCTAGGTTCTATTATGCGTACTGCGGATGCAACTGGAGCTCATGGAATTATTATTCCGAAAAGAAGAGCTGTGGGACTTACAGCATCAGTTGCAAAAGCATCTACTGGAGCAATTGAATATATTCCTGTTGCGCGTGTAACGAATTTATCTCGTACAATCGATGAATTAAAAGAACGTGGACTTTGGATTGCTGGTACAGATGCCAAAGGGAAGACGGATTACCGCAATTTAGATGGTAAAATGCCAATTGGATTAGTAATTGGAAGTGAAGGAAAAGGTATGAGTCGTATTATTGGTGAAAAATGTGATTTCCTAATCACTTTACCGATGGTTGGTAAAGTTACATCCTTAAATGCTTCAGTAGCCGCAAGTCTGTTAATGTATGAGGTATATCGTAAACGTAACGAAATTGGTAAATAAAAAATGAACGATATTTTAATCGTTGACGGTTACAACATTATTGGAGCTTGGGGAGACTTGAAGAAACTAAGGGATGTAGATTTGCAATCATCAAGAGATGCACTGATTGATAAGATGGCGGATTACCAAGGTTACACAGGTACAAGGGTAATGATAGTCTTTGATGCGTATACAGTCCACGGTATTGAAAAAAAGATGAAACAATCGCGTGTGGAAGTCATATTCACGAGGAAGAATCAAACTGCAGATGAAAAGATAGAGCAACTTGCGATTGAGCTTAGAAATATAAATACGCAAATATATGTTGCGACTTCTGATTATACGGAACAATGGGTTATATTTGCGCAAGGTGCTCTTCGGAAATCTGCACGTGAATTAGAGTTGGAAGTACAAGCGATGGAGCAACAAGTAAGAAGGCGTACGCAAGACACAAAAGAAAAGCAACCTGCCATGCGAAAGATATTTAGCAAAGATATTACAGAAAAATTAGAAAAATTAAGAAGAGGAGAGCGTTGAAGCATTGACGCTCTTTATCTTTTTACTGTATAATATTGCTAAATAAATAGCGGTCGGAGGGATCAAGGTGGAAGCAGGCTTCGTAGGTGTAGGCGACGTTACATTTCGTGATTTAGAGGATGAGGCAATCGTTGAGTTAGTTCGAAAAGGCAATACTGACGCTCTAGAATATTTGATTCACAAATATAAGAACTTTGTTCGCGCGAAATCAAGATCTTATTTCTTAGTGGGTGCCGATCGAGAAGATATTGTTCAAGAAGGTATGATTGGATTGTTTAAAGCGATTCGTGATTATAAAGAGGACAAGCTGTCTTCATTCAAAGCATTTGCTGAACTGTGTATCACTCGACAAATTATTACCGCTATTAAAACAGCAACCAGGCAAAAACATATTCCGTTAAATTCATATGTGTCTTTAGATAAGCCGATTTATGATGAGGAGTCTGATCGGACATTATTAGATGTTATTTCGGAAGCGAAGGTAACTGATCCTGAAGAAATGATTATAAGTCAGGAAGAATATACAGACATAGAATCTAAAATATCTGAATTATTAAGCGATTTAGAAAGAAAAGTACTTTCTTTATATCTAGATGGTCGTTCTTATCAAGAGATTTCGGAACAGTTAAATAGACATGTGAAATCTATTGATAACGCTTTACAGAGGGTGAAGCGGAAATTGGAACGATATATGGAAATGAGAGAGAGTACCACTTTAAATTCATAACAAGTGCTACAGGTGTAAAAAATCACCTGTTTTCTTTTTGTAGAGAGTACAAAAGGCATGTCATTGACATTGTCTTTTGTTGTATGATACATTTTTAGGGACATAATGTTACAAGGTTGGTGTAACTAATGAGGAAAAAAGTTGTACTCTCATGTGAAGAGTGTAAAAATCGAAACTACTCTACGATGAAAGATACGAGCTCAGTAGAGCGACTTGAAATAAAGAAATTCTGTAAAACATGCAATCAGCATACAGTTCACAAGGAAACAAAATAAATAATTGAAATAATACACTGGAGGTCCCGTAGATGCGTTTAACGAACTTTTTCGGCGATGTAGGTCGCGAAATGAAAAAAGTAAGTTGGCCTAAAAAAGATGAATTACTCCGTTCAACAGCGACTGTTATCGCTACAGTTGTCTTCTTTGCGATTTTCTTCGCAGTAGTTGATATGGGCATTTCTTCTTTAATTCGGTTAATTCTTGGTTAATTCTTGAATAAGAAGCACTTATCCATGATATAATGTTATTTATAAGAACTGTGTAAAAGCCCGGTGAACGGGTTTTTTCATTTGCGCAAAAAAATGTACGTCAGGGAGGGAAGGACGCTCGTCCTAAATGAATGGAAAAAAGTTGGTATGTTGTCCATACTTATTCTGGATATGAAAATAAAGTAAAAGCAAACCTAGAGAAACGTGTAGAATCAATGGGTATGCAAGATAAAATTTTCCGTGTTGTTGTCCCGGAAGAAGTAGAAGTAGAAATGAAAAACGGTAAAGAAAAATTAATGAAAAGAAAAGTGTTCCCGGGTTATGTATTAGTAGAATTAATCATGACTGATGACTCTTGGTATGTTGTACGTAACACGCCAGGTGTAACTGGGTTCGTTGGTTCTTCTGGTTCTGGATCTAAACCATCACCTCTATTAGAAGAGGAAGTTGTTACCATTATGAAACATATGGGAATGGACAACGAAGTGGTTGATTTCGACTTTGAACTTCATGAAACAGTACGTGTAAATGAGGGACCATTCGCAGATTATACAGGTGCTATCGAAGAAATTGATGTGGAGAAGAAAAAGGTTAGCGTGCTTGTGGACATGTTTGGTCGCGAGACTCCAGTTGAGCTTGACTTCCATCAAATTGAAAAATTATAAAATGAAACTTGAAATGAATTGTAAAAAGTGATAATATCTTTTAAGTCAGTACGTCTTCGTTATCGGAGACGTTTTTTGAAAGATTTTATCCTTACAGATAAAATATGACGTGGGAGGGCAAATCACTGTCCAATTGACCACATCACGGACTTAAGGAGGTGTGTCTCGTGGCTAAAAAGGTAATTAAAATGGTAAAACTTCAAATTCCTGCAGGTAAAGCTAACCCAGCTCCACCGGTTGGTCCAGCATTAGGACAAGCAGGTGTTAACATCATGGGCTTCTGTAAAGAGTTTAACGCTCGTACAGCAGATCAAGCTGGTCTTATCATCCCTGTTGAAATTACGGTATTTGAGGACCGTTCATTCACTTTCATTACTAAAACTCCTCCTGCTGCTGTTCTTCTTAAGAAAGTAGCTGGTATTGAGTCTGGTTCTGGTGAACCAAACCGTAATAAAGTGGCAACTGTTAAGCGTGATAAAGTACGCGAAATCGCTGAAACTAAAATGCCTGACCTAAACGCTGCTAGTGTAGAAGCTGCAATGCGTATGGTTGAAGGTACTGCACGCAGTATGGGCATCGTTATCGAAGACTAATTCGATTTGTTTTTAAAAAAAGGTTGCGGGTCTGGAATTCCAATTCGCAACCTTTATTATCGTAAATGATTATCGTTTTTAAATAAATGGATGGCGCGCATCCTCAGGTTATACCTGAAAATAAGCGTAAACGTGGGAGGTTATTCCGCTAAAACCACATTCGAGGAGGAAATAAAAATGGCTAAAAGAGGTAAAAAGTACGTAGAAGCTGCAAAGCTTGTTGATCGTGCAGCTGCTTACTCTGCAACAGAAGCAGTAGAACTAGTAAAGAAAACAAACACAGCTAAATTTGATGCAACTGTAGAAGCTGCATTCCGTTTAGGTGTTGACCCTAAGAAAGCTGACCAACAAATCCGTGGTGCAGTTGTTCTTCCACACGGTACTGGTAAAGTACAACGTGTATTAGTGTTCGCTAAAGGTGAAAAAGCTAAAGAAGCTGAAGCTGCTGGAGCTGACTTCGTAGGCGATGCAGATTACATCGGTAAAATCCAACAAGGTTGGTTCGATTTCGATGTAGTAGTAGCAACTCCTGACATGATGGGTGAAGTTGGTAAACTTGGTCGCGTATTAGGACCTAAAGGTTTAATGCCAAACCCTAAAACTGGAACAGTTACTTTCGATGTAACTAAAGCTGTTAACGAAATCAAAGCTGGTAAAGTTGAATACCGCGTTGATAAAGCTGGTAACATCCACGTTCCAATCGGTAAAGTATCTTTCGAAGATGCTAAATTAGTAGAAAACTTCGCGACAATCGCTGACACTTTACAAAAAGTTAAGCCAGCTGCTGCAAAAGGTACTTACATGAAGAACGTAACAGTTGCTTCTACAATGGGACCTGGCGTACGTGTAGACGTTTCTACATTAGCGTAAATTTTGGAAGTTGACTTCATAAAGAAGTTTTTATATAATCATTTATGTTGTGAATTTAATTAGTGTACCGTAGACAGTAGGTGTCAATAGACTTAATTTCCTACCTAGGTGTTAATATACGAAACGGAATTTTTTTCTGTGACTATATGCCTCCATGTCTACAAGTTGGGCATGGAGGTTTTTAGTGCACTTTCGGTACATCTTCTATATAATCTACAGGAGGTGTAATAACATGAGCAAAGTAATCGAAACTAAACAACAAGTTGTGACTGAAATCGCGGACAAACTTCGCGCTAGTAAATCTACAATCGTTGTTGACTACCGTGGTTTAACAGTTTCTGAAGCAACAGAATTACGTAAAAACTTACGTGAAGCTGGCGTTGAGTTCAAAGTTTACAAAAACTCTCTAACTCGTCGTGCTGCAGAATCTGCTGAAATGGCTGAGTTAAATGAATTCTTAACAGGACCAAACGCAATCGCGTTCAGTAACGAGGATGTAGTTGCTCCTGCGAAAGTATTAAACGACTTCGCTAAAGATCATGAAGCTTTAGAAATTAAAGCGGGCGTAATCGAAGGTAAACTTGTAACACTTGATGAGGTTAAAGCTATCGCTACTCTTCCATCACGTGAAGGCTTACTTTCTATGCTTCTTAGCGTTCTTCAAGCTCCAATCCGTAACCTTGCACTTGCTACTAAAGCAGTTGCAGACCAAAAGGAAGAGCAAGGCGCTTAATTTTTTAAAAGATAATTACGTATTATCGATAAAACAATACAAACCTATTTAAGGGAGGATATTTACAATGACTAAAGAACAAATCATTGAAGCAGTTAAATCTATGACTGTATTAGAACTTAACGACTTAGTAAAAGCTATCGAGGAAGAATTCGGCGTAACTGCTGCTGCTCCTGTAGCTGTTGCTGGTGGCGCTGGAGAAGCTGCTGCTGAGAAAACTGAATTTGATGTGGAACTAACTAGCGCTGGTGCACAAAAAATCAAAGTTATCAAAGTTGTTCGTGAAATCACTGGTCTTGGCTTAAAAGAAGCTAAAGAATTAGTTGACAACACTCCAAAAGTAATCAAAGAAGCTGCTGCTAAAGAAGAAGCTGAAGAAATCAAAGCTAAACTTGAAGAAGTTGGCGCTGCTGTAGAAGTTAAGTAATTAACTTTTGATGCTTTAAAAAAAGCTCGCTCTCATGCGAGCTTTTTTTTTAACTGTAAAGAAAAGAGGTGGCCATATGGCAGACCATTATTTTTCTAACGACCCTTCTAGTAAAAGTGATCGTAAGCGATGGGAATTTACACTTCGTGGATCTCGATTTACTTTCTTATCTGACCGTGGGGTGTTCTCGAAAAACGAGGTAGACTTTGGTTCTCGTCTTTTAATTGAAGCGTTTCAAGTGCCAGATATTAAAGGTGATATATTAGACGTAGGTTGTGGATATGGACCAATTGGTTTATCGTTAGCGAAAGAGTTTCAAGACCGTAAAGTTCACATGGTGGATGTGAATGAAAGGGCGCTTGAGCTTGCGAAAGAAAATGCCGCTAACAATAGAGTTGGGAATGTGCACATTTTTCAAAGTAGCGTCTATGAAAATGTAGATGGTATGTATGCTGCTATTCTATCTAATCCTCCAATTCGTGCAGGTAAAGATATCGTGCATGAGATTTTAGAAAAGGCTGTAGAGTATTTAGTTCCAGGTGGAGAGTTGTGGATTGTTATTCAAAAGAAGCAAGGTGCTCCGTCTGCGCTGAAAAAACTAGAAGAAGTATTTTCTGAAGTCGAAGTTGTAGAAAAGAAAAAAGGATATTATATCATAAAATCAAAAAAACGTTGACGGTTATTTTTGGCTATGTTAACATTATACAATGCCAATATATGATTTTCTGCGTTGAGAAAGATGTATATTTTTGTTTCTCTTGGAAAAGATAGTAAAATCAGCAGATTATGAAACAGAATGATGGTTTTCTTATAGAAGCCATTTTTCTTTTTTGAGCAGGTAGAAAGACTCAACGTATTTATCTTTAAGAGAAAAAGACTACGCGAATAGCAGTAGTTGTATTTATTTGTGATTTTGCACAAATTTTTTTGTGCATTTATAATACTCATGATTTGAGGGGTGAAGCAGTTGACAGGTCAACTAGTTCAATACGGACGCCACCGCCAACGAAGAAGTTATGCCCGTATTAGTGAAGTATTAGAGTTACCAAATCTTATCGAAATTCAAACCTCTTCTTATCAGTGGTTTCTTGATGAGGGTTTGCGAGAAATGTTCCAAGACATTTCTCCGATTGAAGACTTTACGGGAAATCTATCGCTTGAATTTATCGACTACAGCTTAGGTGAACCTAAATACTCTGTAGACGAATGCAAAGAGCGTGATGTGACGTATGCAGCACCACTTCGTGTAAAAGTGCGTCTAATCAACAAGGAAACTGGTGAAGTAAAAGAACAAGATGTGTTCATGGGAGATTTCCCACTCATGACAGAGACTGGAACATTCGTAATTAACGGTGCAGAACGTGTTATCGTTTCCCAGTTAGTTCGCTCTCCAAGCGTATACTATAGTGGCAAAGTGGATAAAAACGGAAAACGTGGTTTTACTGCTACTGTAATTCCAAACCGCGGAGCTTGGTTAGAGTATGAGACAGATGCTAAGGATGTTGTATATGTGCGTATTGACCGTACGCGTAAACTTCCTGTAACTGTTTTGTTACGCGCATTAGGGTTTGGCTCTGATCAAGAAATCACCGAGCTTTTAGGTGATAACGAATACTTAAGCAACACATTAGAAAAAGACAACACAGATAGCACAGAAAAAGCATTGCTTGAAATTTATGAGCGTCTACGTCCTGGTGAACCACCAACAGTAGAAAATGCAAAGAGCTTACTTGTGTCTCGTTTCTTCGATCCAAAGCGCTACGATTTAGCAAATGTAGGTCGCTATAAGATCAACAAGAAGTTACACATTAAAAACAGATTGTTTAACCAACGTTTAGCTGAAACATTAGTGGATCCAGAAACTGGTGAAATTTTAGCGGCTGAAGGAACAATCTTAGATCGTCGTACACTTGATCGCATTTTACCTTACTTAGAGAAAAACATTGGATTCAAAACAGCGAAACCAATGGGTGGAGTGGTAGAAGGCGATGTTGAGCTGCAATCTATTAAGATTTATGCTCCGGAGTCAGAAGGCGAACGCGTAATTAATGTAATTGGTAATGCAAATATTACTCGTGATGTAAAACACATCACACCGGGCGATATCCTTGCTTCTATCAGTTACTTCTTCAACCTACTATACAAAGTAGGGGATACAGATGATATTGACCACTTAGGAAACCGTCGTCTGCGTTCTGTTGGAGAACTATTACAAAATCAATTCCGTATCGGTCTTTCTCGTATGGAACGTGTTGTTCGTGAGAGAATGTCGATCCAAGATACAAATGCAATTACACCACAGGCACTAATTAATATTCGTCCTGTTATTGCATCAATTAAAGAGTTCTTCGGAAGTTCTCAGTTATCTCAGTTCATGGATCAAACAAACCCATTAGCAGAGTTAACTCACAAACGAAGACTATCTGCATTAGGACCTGGTGGTTTAACGCGTGAGCGCGCAGGCTTTGAAGTACGTGACGTTCACTACTCTCACTATGGTCGTATGTGTCCGATTGAAACGCCAGAGGGACCAAACATCGGTTTGATTAACTCATTATCTTCGTTCGCGAAAGTAAATGAGTTTGGTTTCATTGAAACACCATACCGTCGTGTTGACCCAGAAACTGGTCTTGTAACAGGGCATGTTGATTATTTAACAGCAGATGAAGAAGATAATTATGTTGTAGCCCAAGCGAATATGAAATTATCTGAAGAAGGAGAATTCCTTGATGAAGATATCGTAGCTCGTTTCCGTGGTGAAAACATTGTCACAAATAAAGAACGCATCGACTACATGGATGTATCACCAAAACAAGTAGTGTCGGCAGCGACAGCTTGTATTCCGTTCTTAGAAAACGATGACTCTAACCGCGCACTTATGGGAGCGAACATGCAACGTCAGGCGGTTCCGTTAATGAATCCGGAATCTCCGATTGTAGGTACAGGTATGGAGTACGTATCAGCAAAAGACTCAGGTGCTGCAGTAATCTGTAAACACCCTGGTATTGTTGAGCGCGTAGAAGCACGTGAAGTTTGGGTACGTCGCTATGTAGAAGTTGACGGTCAAACAGTAAAAGGCGACTTAGATCGCTACAAAATGCAAAAATTCATTCGTTCTAACCAAGGAACTTGTTACAACCAACGTCCAATCGTAAGTGTTGGAAATGAAGTTGTAAAAGGTGAAATTCTTGCGGATGGTCCTTCTATGGAATTAGGTGAACTAGCACTTGGACGTAACGTGCTTGTTGGCTTCATGACTTGGGACGGTTATAACTACGAGGATGCAATCATTATGAGTGAGCGCCTTGTAAAAGATGATGTGTACACTTCTATTCATATTGAAGAATATGAATCAGAAGCTCGTGATACGAAGCTTGGACCAGAAGAAATTACACGTGACATTCCAAACGTTGGGGAAGATGCATTACGCAACCTTGACGAGCGCGGTATCATTCGCGTTGGGGCGGAAGTAAAAGATGGAGACTTACTTGTTGGTAAAGTAACACCTAAAGGTGTAACAGAATTAACAGCTGAAGAACGTCTATTACATGCTATCTTTGGAGAAAAAGCACGTGAAGTACGTGATACATCACTACGTGTACCACACGGTGGTGGCGGTATTATCTTAGACGTAAAAGTATTCAACCGTGAGGATGGCGATGAATTGCCACCAGGCGTGAATCAACTTGTACGTGCATATATCGTTCAAAAACGTAAAATTTCTGAAGGTGACAAGATGGCCGGACGTCACGGTAACAAAGGTGTTATCTCTCGTATTTTACCAGAAGAAGATATGCCTTACTTACCAGACGGTACGCCAATCGATATCATGTTAAACCCATTAGGGGTACCATCTCGTATGAATATCGGTCAGGTATTAGAGCTTCATCTTGGTATGGCAGCAAGATACCTTGGTATTCACATTGCAACACCAGTATTCGATGGTGCTCGTGAGGAAGATGTTTGGGGCACGATTGAAGAAGCTGGTATGGCAAATGACGCGAAAACAATCCTGTATGACGGACGTACTGGTGAACCATTCGATAACCGTGTATCTGTTGGTGTCATGTATATGATCAAACTTGCGCACATGGTTGACGATAAACTTCATGCTCGTTCTACTGGACCATACTCACTTGTAACGCAGCAGCCTCTTGGAGGTAAAGCTCAGTTCGGTGGACAGCGTTTCGGTGAGATGGAGGTTTGGGCACTTGAAGCTTACGGTGCTGCTTATACTCTTCAAGAAATCTTAACAGTGAAGTCTGATGATGTTGTTGGACGTGTTAAGACTTACGAAGCAATTGTTAAAGGCGAAAATGTACCAGAACCAGGCGTTCCTGAATCATTCAAAGTATTGATTAAAGAGCTGCAAAGTTTAGGTATGGACGTTAAAATGATGTCTAGCGACGATACAGAAATTGAAATGCGTGATACGGAAGATGACGATGATCATCAATCAGCAGATAAATTGAATGTCGAAGTTGAGACAACTAAGGAATAATTGGGATAACCTGTAGACTAAAAGGGAGGTAGGCCCCTTGATAGATGTAAATAACTTTGAATATATGAAGATTGGACTTGCTTCACCTGACAAGATTCGTTCTTGGTCATACGGTGAAGTTAAGAAACCAGAAACAATTAACTATCGTACGTTAAAGCCTGAAAAAGACGGCTTGTTCTGTGAGCGTATTTTCGGACCACAAAAGGACTGGGAATGTCATTGCGGAAAATACAAACGTGTACGTTATAAAGGTGTAGTTTGTGATCGATGTGGCGTTGAAGTAACGCGTGCAAAAGTTCGTCGTGAACGTATGGGTCATATCGAATTAGCTGCTCCTGTATCTCATATTTGGTATTTCAAAGGTATCCCGAGCCGCATGGGACTTGTCTTAGACATGTCCCCTCGCGCGCTTGAAGAAGTAATTTATTTCGCTTCTTATGTTGTAACAGAAAGTGGAGATACACCACTTGATAAGAAGCAATTACTTTCTGAAAAAGAATACCGTGCATATCGTGATCGATATGGTAGCACATTCCAAGCTGCTATGGGTGCAGAGGCGATTAAAAAGCTATTACAAGACATCGATTTAGATAAAGAAGTAGACTTCTTAAAAGAAGAATTAAAAACAGCACAAGGACAACGCCGTACTCGTGCTATTAAACGTCTAGAAGTATTAGAAGCATTCCGTAACTCTGGAAATGAGCCATCTTGGATGATCTTAGATGTTCTACCAGTAATCCCACCAGAACTACGCCCAATGGTACAGTTAGATGGTGGACGTTTTGCTACTTCTGACTTAAACGACTTATACCGTCGTGTAATTAACCGTAACAACCGTTTAAAACGTCTATTGGACTTAGGTGCACCAAGCATTATCGTTCAAAACGAAAAACGTATGTTACAAGAAGCTGTAGACGCATTAATCGATAATGGTCGTCGTGGCCGTCCAGTTACTGGACCAGGTAACCGTCCATTAAAATCACTATCTCACATGCTTAAAGGTAAACAAGGACGTTTCCGTCAAAACTTATTAGGTAAACGTGTTGACTACTCTGGTCGTTCTGTAATCGTTGTAGGACCGAACTTAAAGATGTATCAATGTGGATTACCGAAAGAGATGGCGCTTGAACTGTTCAAACCTTTCGTAATGAAAGAGTTAGTTGAAAAAGGATTAGCACACAACATTAAGAGTGCGAAACGTAAAATCGAGCGTGTACAACCTGAAGTTTGGGACGTTTTAGAATCTGTGATTAAAGAACATCCAGTACTTCTAAACCGCGCACCAACACTTCACCGTCTTGGTATTCAGGCGTTTGAACCTACATTAGTAGAAGGTCGTGCAATCCGTCTTCACCCACTTGTATGTACTGCATACAACGCGGACTTTGACGGTGACCAAATGGCCGTTCACGTACCTTTATCATCAGAAGCACAAGCAGAAGCTCGTCTTCTTATGTTAGCGGCACAAAACATCTTGAACCCGAAAGACGGTAAACCAGTTGTTACTCCATCTCAGGATATGGTATTAGGTAACTACTACTTAACACTTGAGCGTGAAGGCGCAATCGGTGAAGGTATGGTCTTCAAAGATGCAAACGAAGCATTACTTGCATACCAAAATGGATATGTACATCTTCATACACGTGTTGCAGTAGCTGCAAGTGCAGTAAACAACGCAACATTTACTGAAGAGCAAAAGAGTATGCTTCTATTAACAACAGTTGGTAAATTAATATTTAACGAAATCTTACCAGAGTCGTTCCCTTATATTAATGAACCGACAAATTCAAACCTTGAAAAAGAAACACCAGCGAAATATTTCGTTGAAAAAGGTGCGAACATTAAAGAAATTATTGCTAGTCGCGAAGAAGTGGCACCATTTAGCAAGAAGATCCTTGGTAACATCATTGCGGAAGTGTTTAAACGTTTCAAGATTACAGAAACATCTCGCATGCTTGACCGTATGAAAAACTTAGGATTTAAATACTCTACAAAAGCTGGTATTACAGTTGGGGTATCTGACATTCTTGTATTAGGTGAAAAAGATGAAATTCTCCACGAAGCACAAGCAAAAGTAGATAATGTAATTAAACAATTCCGTCGCGGTTTAATCACGGAAGAAGAGCGTTACGATCGCGTTATCTCTATTTGGAGTAATGCAAAAGATGTTATCCAAGGAAAACTGATGAAGTCCTTGAATAAACGCAACCCAATCTTCATGATGAGTGATTCCGGTGCCCGTGGTAACGCATCGAACTTTACTCAGCTTGCTGGTATGCGTGGTCTGATGGCCAATCCATCTGGTCGTATCATCGAACTTCCAATCAAATCAAGTTTCCGTGAAGGTTTAACAGTACTTGAGTACTTCATCTCTACGCATGGTGCGCGTAAAGGTCTTGCCGATACAGCACTTAAAACTGCCGATTCTGGTTACTTAACACGTCGTCTTGTTGACGTTGCACAAGATGTAATTGTCCGTGAAGATGATTGTGGAACAGATCGTGGTTTACTAATTGGTGCGATTAAAGAGGGTAATGAAGTAATTGAGTCATTATATGATCGTCTTGTTGGACGTTTTGCAAGAAAAACTGTAAAACATCCTGAAACAGGTGAAGTATTAGTTGCTGAAAATCAATTAATTACTGAAGATATCGCTCATATCGTTGAAAATTCGGGTGTTGAAACTGTAAACATTCGTTCAGCGTTTACGTGTAACACTCGCCACGGTGTATGTAAGAAGTGTTACGGTCGTAACTTAGCAACTGGAACAGACGTAGAAGTAGGGGAAGCGGTAGGTATTATCGCAGCTCAATCTATCGGTGAGCCAGGTACACAGTTAACGATGCGTACGTTCCATACAGGTGGGGTTGCCGGAGATGATATCACTCAAGGTTTACCTCGTATCCAAGAGATCTTCGAAGCTCGTAATCCGAAAGGTCAGGCAGTTATCAGTGAAATCGACGGCGTTATCGCAGCGATCAACGATGTTAAAGATCGCCAAGAAGTAGTTGTACAGGGTGAAGTTGAAGCTCGTACGTATGCTATTCCTTACGGTGCTCGTCTGAAAGTAATTCCGGGACAGCAAATTAGCCACGGTAAAGAGTTAACAGAAGGTTCTATTGATCCGAAAGAATTACTAAAAGTAACGGACATTACGGCGGTTCAAGAATACTTATTACGTGAAGTTCAAAAAGTATACCGTATGCAAGGGGTAGAAATTGGTGACAAACACGTAGAAGTAATGGTACGCCAAATGTTACGTAAAGTTCGTGTAAGTGATGCAGGTGAAACAGATGTATTACCAGGAACATTACTAGATATCCATCAGTTTACTGATGCGAATGCGAAGGTGTTACTGCAAGGTAAACAACCAGCAACAGCTAGACCTGTTCTACTTGGTATTACAAAAGCTTCACTTGAAACAGATTCGTTCTTATCTGCAGCATCGTTCCAAGAAACAACTCGTGTCTTAACTGATGCAGCAATTAAAGGTAAACGCGATGAACTTCTAGGATTGAAAGAAAATGTTATTATCGGTAAACTTGTTCCTGCTGGAACAGGTATGAATCGTTATCGTAAAGTGGATCTTGTTAAAACAACACAAGATGACATGAATGTAGAAAACGATGAAGTTTATGTGGAACAGTAAAATTTTCCGTCGTAAATTTTGTATAAAAACAGTTAATCCTAGTTGACATTGTATGAGTCAAAATGTTACTATAATCAAGGTTGCTCCTGAACGATGCTTTGGAGGATATTTATATGTCTTATCAAAAAGTGTCAAATGCTGAAAATGTGGTCGTTGGTCATAAACGTACATTGGAGGCAATCAAAAATGGTATAGTTAAAGAAGTTGTCATCGCGGAAGATGCTGATATGCGGTTAACCCATATTATCATTCGTACTGCTTTGCAACATAACATACCCATAACTAAAGTTGAATCAGTTCGTAAACTTGGAAAAGTTGCGGGGATTCAAGTGGGAGCTTCAGCAATAGGAATAATAAGTTAAAACTGTTTTTGTGAGGAGAGAGCATTTGCTCTCCCTTGCAAAAACTTTGTTTTCAACTAATAATGAACCACCTGGATATGTGGTCATACAAAAATGCGAAGGGAGGATAATCAAATGCCTACTATTAACCAATTAGTGAGAAATGGTCGTACTGATAAAGTATGGAAATCTAAATCACCTGCGTTAAACAAAGGATTTAACTCTTTAAAGAAAAAATCAACTGATATCTCTGCACCTCAAAAACGTGGTGTATGTACTCGTGTTGGTACAATGACTCCAAAGAAACCTAACTCGGCGTTACGTAAATACGCTCGTGTACGTTTAACAAATGGTATCGAGGTTACAGCTTACATCCCAGGTATCGGTCATAACCTACAAGAGCATAGCGTAGTATTAATTCGCGGTGGTCGTGTAAAGGATTTACCGGGGGTACGTTACCACATCGTTCGTGGTGCGCTTGACACAGCTGGTGTTGACAAACGTATGCAAGGACGTTCTAAATATGGTACTAAGCGACCAAAACCTGCTAAAAAATAATAACTTTAAAATGAAAGGAGGAACTCAATATGCCTCGTAAAGGACCTGTTGCGAAACGTGACGTGTTACCAGATCCAATGTACAATTCGAAGTTAGTAACACGCCTTATCAACAAAATGATGGTTGACGGTAAAAAAGGTAAATCTCAAACAATTCTTTATAATGCGTTCGATATCGTAAGCGAACGTTCTGGTAAAGATCCAATGGAAGTATTCGAGCAAGCTCTTAAGAACATTATGCCTGTTCTTGAAGTACGCGCTCGTCGTGTTGGTGGTGCTAACTACCAAGTTCCAGTTGAGGTTCGTCCGGAACGCCGTACAACTTTAGGTCTTCGTTGGTTAGTAAACTACGCTCGTCTTCGTGGTGAAAAAACTATGGAAGAGCGTCTTGCTAACGAAATCTTAGATGCAGCTAACAACGCTGGTGCATCTGTTAAGAAACGTGAAGACACTCATAAAATGGCAGAAGCTAACAAAGCATTTGCTCATTACCGTTGGTAGGATTCAACGTAAAATAAATGTAAGCATAAACCGCTTTATTTGTCGCTTATGGAAGTGTGGAGAGGGAGAATGCCTCTCCCTTTCGTTGGGCGCTCGTTTTACATAATGAGAGTACTGGACATACTGACATGTGTAACAATATAAAGTGGCTTTTTTGCTACTTAAAATAAAAAATCCAATCCATATATGGAAGGAGCAAGACACCAAATGGCAAGAGAGTTCTCTTTAGAAAACACTCGTAATATTGGTATCATGGCTCACATCGATGCTGGTAAAACAACAGCAACTGAGCGTATTCTGTATTACACAGGACGTATTCATAAAATCGGTGAAACTCACGAAGGTGCATCTCAGATGGACTGGATGGAGCAAGAGCAAGAGCGTGGTATCACAATTACTTCTGCTGCAACTACAGCACAATGGAAAGGTCACCGTGTAAACATCATTGACACTCCAGGTCACGTAGACTTCACAGTAGAAGTAGAACGTTCTTTACGCGTACTTGATGGCGCGGTAGCAGTACTTGATGCACAATCTGGTGTAGAACCACAAACAGAAACTGTTTGGCGTCAGGCTACTACTTACGGCGTACCTCGTATCGTATTCGTTAACAAAATGGATAAAATCGGTGCAGATTTCTTATACTCTGTAGGAACAATCCACGATCGTTTACAAGCAAACGCACACCCAATTCAGTTACCAATCGGTGCTGAAGATGAGTTCAATGGTATCATTGACCTTGTTGAAGAATGTGCTTACATGTACGGTAACGATTTAGGAACAGACATTCAACGTGTTGAAATTCCTGAAGAACATAAAGAATTAGCTGAAGAATACCGTGGAAAGCTTATTGAAGCGGTAGCTGAGCTTGATGAAGAAATGATGATGAAGTACCTAGAAGGTGAAGAAATCACTGTAGAAGAGCTTAAAGCTGGTATCCGTAAGGCTACAACTTCTGTAGAATTCTTCCCAGTAATCTGTGGTTCTGCATTCAAAAACAAAGGTGTTCAAATTCTGTTAGATGCAGTTATCGACTACCTACCATCTCCATTAGACGTGCCTGCTATTAAAGGTACTCTTCCGGATACAGATGAAGAAGTAGAACGTCATTCTAGCGATGAAGAACCATTCGCAGCTCTAGCATTCAAAATCATGACTGACCCTTATGTTGGTAAGTTAACGTTCTTCCGTGTGTACTCTGGTGTGTTAAACTCTGGATCATACGTGAAAAACTCAACTAAAGGTAAGCGTGAGCGTGTAGGACGTATCCTACAAATGCACGCTAACAGCCGTGAAGAGATTTCAACAGTTTACGCTGGTGATATCGCTGCTGCTGTAGGTTTAAAAGATACTACTACTGGTGATACTCTTTGTGACGAGAAGAGCCTTGTTATCCTTGAGTCTATGGAATTCCCAGAGCCAGTTATCTCTGTAGCTATCGAACCAAAATCAAAAGCTGACCAAGATAAAATGGGTACAGCATTATCTAAGCTTTCTGAAGAAGATCCAACATTCCGTGCTCACACTGACCAAGAAACTGGCCAAACAATCATCGCTGGTATGGGTGAACTTCACCTTGATATCATCGTTGACCGTATGCGCCGTGAATTCAAAGTTGAAGCAAACGTTGGTGCTCCTCAGGTAGCATACCGTGAGACTTTCCGCGCTGCTGCGAAAGTTGAAGGTAAGTTCGCTCGTCAATCTGGTGGACGTGGACAATTCGGTCACGTTTGGATTGAGTTTGAACCTAACGAAGAAGGTAAAGGATTCGAATTCGAAAACAAGATCGTCGGTGGTGTAGTTCCTCGTGAATACATCCCAGCTGTTGGAGCAGGTCTTGAAGATGCACTTAAAAATGGTGTACTAGCTGGTTATCCACTAGTTGACATTAAAGCTGCATTAGTTGACGGATCTTACCATGATGTCGATTCATCTGAGATGGCGTTCAAAATCGCTGCATCTATGGCACTTAAAGCTGCGGTTTCTAAATGTAGCCCAGTAATTCTTGAGCCAATGATGAAAGTTGAAGTTGTAATTCCTGAAGAGTACATGGGTGACATTATGGGTGACGTAACATCTCGTCGTGGACGTGTAGAAGGTATGGAAGCTCGCGGTAACGCTCAAGTTGTTCGCGCTATGGTTCCACTTTCTGAAATGTTCGGTTATGCAACGTCATTACGTTCTAACACTCAAGGACGAGGAACATTCTCAATGACATTTGATCATTATGAAGAAGTACCGAAGTCTGTTTCTGAAGAAATTATCAAAAAAAATAAAGGCGAATAATTGATTTTTATCGATTGTTCGAGTATAACTACTTATGTAAGCTTAGAAAGTGGGACGTAAGTTTCGCTTTCTAGTCTAAATATAAAATAACCTATATAAACTAAGGAGGAATTTAGAATGGCTAAAGCTAAATTCGAACGTTCTAAACCCCATGTTAACATCGGTACAATCGGCCACGTTGACCATGGTAAAACTACATTAACTGCTGCGATCACTACAGTTCTTGCAAAAGCTGGTGGTGCTGAAGCACGCGGATACGATCAAATCGACGCTGCTCCAGAAGAAAGAGAGCGCGGAATCACAATCTCAACTGCACACGTTGAGTACGAAACTGAAACTCGTCACTATGCACACGTTGACTGCCCAGGTCACGCTGACTATGTTAAAAACATGATCACTGGTGCTGCTCAAATGGACGGCGGTATCTTAGTAGTATCTGCTGCTGATGGCCCAATGCCTCAAACACGTGAGCACATCCTTCTTTCTCGTCAAGTAGGTGTTCCTTACATCGTTGTATTCTTAAACAAATGCGACATGGTAGACGACGAAGAATTATTAGAATTAGTAGAAATGGAAGTTCGCGACCTATTATCTGAATACGGATTCCCAGGCGATGACATTCCTGTAATCAAAGGTTCTGCTCTTAAAGCTCTTCAAGGAGAAGCTGATTGGGAAGCAAAAATCATTGAATTAATGGCTGAAGTTGATGCTTACATCCCAACTCCAGAACGTGAAACTGACAAACCATTCTTAATGCCTGTAGAGGACGTATTCTCTATCACAGGTCGTGGTACAGTTGCTACTGGTCGTGTTGAGCGCGGTATCGTTAAAGTTGGTGACGTAGTAGAAATCATCGGTCTTGCTGAAGAGAATGCTTCTACAACTGTAACTGGTGTAGAGATGTTCCGTAAACTTCTTGACCAAGCTCAAGCTGGAGACAACATCGGTGCTTTACTTCGTGGGGTTGCTCGTGAAGACATCCAACGTGGACAAGTACTTGCAAAAAGCGGTTCTGTAAAAGCTCACGCTAAATTCAAAGCTGAAGTTTTCGTATTATCTAAAGAAGAAGGTGGACGTCACACTCCATTCTTCGCTAACTACCGTCCTCAGTTCTACTTCCGTACAACTGACGTAACTGGTATCATCCAATTACCAGAAGGTACTGAAATGGTAATGCCTGGTGACAACATCGAAATGACTATCGAACTTATCGCTCCAATCGCTATCGAAGAGGGAACTAAATTCTCTATTCGTGAAGGTGGACGTACAGTAGGTTACGGTGTAGTTGCTACTATCGTTGAGTAATCTTAACTGATATAAAAAACCCCAAGGGATTTTCCCTTGGGGTTTTTGTTTGGATTTATATAATGAATGAAATCATATTTTTTTGTTTTGACGAGTTTCTTCTATAGTATATAAAAAACAACGAAATAAAACCCAGAAACTGTAAAATGAATTCTAGTAGATGAAAACTTGAAATTCTTTAAAGTGCCATGTATAATAGCAAAAGTAGAGAAAAGCAGATGCAAACAAAAAGATGCTTGCATCTAGACGAATAACATTGTATAATAAACAATGTTGGTCTTTGACTGCGATGAAGTGGAAGGTTGCTGACACACCCGGCCGCTTTGCCATGGCATGGTGTGGGGAAATTTCCATGGAGAAGGTCTATTTTAGAAATAGGCGAACGAAGGAGGGAAAATAATGGCAAAAGAAAAAATTCGTATCCGTTTAAAAGCTTACGATCACCGTATTCTTGATCAGTCAGCTGAGAAAATTGTAGAAACAGCTAAGCGTTCTGGGGCAACAGTTTCTGGTCCGATCCCATTACCAACTGAGAAGACTGTTTACACAATTCTTCGTGCTGTTCATAAGTACAAAGATTCTCGTGAGCAATTCGAAATGCGCACGCACAAACGTCTAATCGACATCGTGAGTCCTACTCCACAAACAGTAGATTCATTAATGCGTTTAGACTTACCATCTGGTGTAGATATCGAAATCAAACTATAATTTATATAACTTAAAAATGTAGGAGGTGTAACTCATGACCAAAGGAATCTTAGGAAGAAAGATCGGTATGACTCAAGTATTTGCTGAGAACGGTGAGTTAATCCCAGTAACAGTTATCGCTGCTAATCCAAACGTTGTTCTTCAAAAGAAAACAACTGAAACTGATGGCTACAATGCAATCCAGTTAGGATTTGAAGATAAACGTGAAAAGTTAACTAACAAACCTGAACAAGGCCACACTGCTAAAGCATCTACAACTCCTAAGCGCTTCATTCGCGAAATCCGCGATGCAGACGTGGACGGATTAGAGGTTGGTCAAGAGGTAAAAGTTGACGTATTCGCTACAGGTGAAATCGTTGATGTAACAGGAATTTCTAAAGGTAAAGGTTTCCAAGGTGTTATCAAACGCCACGGACAATCTCGCGGACCTATGTCTCATGGTTCTCGCTATCACCGTCGTCCAGGTTCAATGGGCCCAGTTGCTCCGAACCGTGTATTCAAAGGCAAAAAACTTGCTGGACGTATGGGTGGAGACCAAGTTACTATCCAAAACTTAGAAATCGTTCAAGTTGACACTGAGCGCAACTTATTACTAGTAAAAGGTAACGTTCCAGGTGCTAAGAAATCTCTTGTAGTTGTTCAAGGCGCTGTGAAGGTTAGCAAATAATTCACAATAGGAAGGAGGAATTCCAATGCCAAAAGTTACTGTATATAACCAAACTGGTTCACAGGTTGGTGAAATCGAATTAGCTGAAGCTATTTTCGGTATCGAACCAAATGAAGCTGTACTTTTCGAAGCTGTAATGATGCAACGTGCATCTTTACGTCAAGGTACACACAAAGTAAAAACTCGCTCTGAAGTTCGCGGTGGTGGTCGTAAACCATGGCGTCAAAAAGGAACTGGACGTGCTCGTCAAGGGTCTATCCGCTCTCCTCAATGGCGTGGTGGTGGTACGGTATTCGGACCTACACCAAGAAGCTATGCGTACAAACTTCCTAAGAAAGTTCGTCGTTTAGCGATTAAATCTGCATTAGCTACTAAAGTAGTTGAGAACAACATTGTAGTTCTTGAAGACCTAGTGTTAAATGCACCAAAAACAAAAGATATGCTAGCAGTACTTAAAGGATTAACTGTTGAGAAGAAAGCTCTTATCGTAACTGCTGATGCAAACGAATCTGTAGAGTTATCTGCTCGCAATATCCCTGGAGTAACAGTAATCACTGCTGATGGCGTAAACGTTTTAGACGTGCTTCATCATGATAAGCTAATCATGACAAAAGCGGCAGTGGAAAAAGTAGAGGAGGTGCTTGCATAATGAGAGATCCTCGTGATATCATTAAGCGCCCAGTTATCACTGAACGTTCTATGGAAATGATGGCTGAAAAAAAATACACGTTCGATGTGGACGTTAAATCTAATAAAACAGAAGTTAAAGATGCTCTTGAAGCGATCTTTGGTGTTAAAGTAGAAAAAGTGAACATCATGAACTACAAGCCGAAAGCAAAACGCGTTGGTCGTCACGCTGGTTTTACTAGCCGTCGTCGTAAAGCAATCGTTAAGCTAACTGCTGACAGCAAAGAAATCGAAATCTTCCAAGGCGTTTAATTCTTACTAAAGAAGGAGGGAAATTGAGATGGGAATTAAAAAGTATAATCCAACTACTAACGGTCGTCGTAACATGACTACGAATGATTTCGCTGAAATCACGACTGATAGACCCGAAAAGTCATTACTTGCTCCTTTAAGCAAGAAGGCTGGTCGTAATAACCAAGGTAAAATCACTGTACGTCATCAAGGTGGCGGACATAAGCGTCAATACCGTATCATCGACTTTAAGCGTAACAAAGATGGAATTCCAGGACGCGTTGCTACGATCGAATACGATCCAAACCGCTCTGCGAATATCGCATTAATTAACTACGTTGACGGTGAAAAACGTTACATTCTTGCTCCTAAAAACTTAGAAGTAGGTATGGAAGTTATGTCTGGCCCAGAAGCTGACATTAAAATCGGTAACGCATTACCATTAATCAACATTCCAGTAGGTACTGTTGTTCATAACATCGAGCTTAAGCCTGGTCGTGGCGGACAATTAGTTCGTTCTGCTGGTACATCTGCTCAAGTACTTGGTAAAGAAGGTAAATACGTACTTGTACGTTTAACTTCTGGTGAAGTACGTCTTGTATTATCTGCTTGTCGCGCTTCAATCGGTCAAGTAGGTAACGAACAACACGAACTTATCAAAATCGGTAAAGCAGGTCGCTCTCGCTGGTTAGGTAAACGCCCAACAGTTCGTGGTTCTGTAATGAACCCGGTTGATCACCCACACGGTGGTGGTGAAGGACGTTCTCCAATCGGACGTAAGTCTCCAATGTCTCCATGGGGTAAACCAACTCTTGGATTCAAGACTCGTAAGAAAAACAAAGCGTCTGACAAATTTATCGTTCGTCGTCGTAAAAAATAATGGGATTGTAGTACGGTTCATTTCTAGAACCGTACGCCAATCACGAAGGGAGGCACCAAAATGGCTCGTAGCTTAAAAAAAGGACCATTTGTCGATGATCACTTAATGAGCAAAATGGAAAAATTAGTTGCATCTGAGCAAAAACAAGTTGTTAAAACTTGGTCTCGCCGTTCAACAATCTTCCCTCAGTTCATCGGACACACAATCGCTGTATATGATGGTCGTAAACACGTACCTGTGTACATCACTGAGGATATGGTTGGCCATAAGTTAGGTGAATTCGCACCAACTCGTACGTATAAAGGTCACCTTGCTGACGATAAGAAAACTAGAAGATAATGAGAGGAGGCACTTCAATGCAAGCTAAAGCAGTAGCGAGAACAGTTCGTATTGCTCCTCGTAAAGTTCGTTTAGTAGTAGACTTAATCCGAGGTAAGCAAGTGGGTGAAGCGATTGCTATCCTTAACCACACACCAAAAACTGCTTCTCCAGTTGTAGAAAAAGTTTTAAAATCTGCAATCGCAAATGCAGAGCACAATTATGAGATGGATATTAACAACCTAGTTGTTGAAAAAGTTTTCGTTGACGAAGGTCCAACGTTAAAACGTTTCCGTCCACGTGCAATGGGCCGTGCAAGCCAAATTAACAAACGCACAAGCCACATCACAGTTGTGGTATCAGAAAAGAAGGAGGGATAATCGATGGGTCAAAAGGTTAATCCAATTGGTCTTCGTGTCGGCGTTATTCGTGATTGGGAATCTCGTTGGTTCGCTGAGAAAGATTACGCTACATTACTACATGAAGACATCAAAATCCGTGAGTACATTAATGTACGCTTAAAAGATTCTGCTGTTGCTAAAGTAGAAATCGAACGTGCAGCAAATCGTGTAAATGTTACAATTCACACTGCAAAACCTGGTATGGTAATTGGTAAAGGTGGTACTGAAGTTGAAGCACTTCGTAAAGCTCTTAACCAATTAACAGGCAAGCGTGTACACATCAACATTTTAGAAGTTAAGAGAGCTGATCTTAACGCTAAATTAGTAGGCGAAAACATCGCTCGTCAATTAGAAAACCGTGTATCATTCCGTCGTGCACAAAAGCAAGTTATTCAACGTGCTATGCGTGCAGGTGCTAAAGGTATTAAAACACAGGTTTCTGGTCGTCTTGGCGGAGCTGATATCGCTCGTGCAGAATCTTACAGTGAAGGAACTGTTCCACTTCATACACTTCGCGCTGATATTGACTATGCAGCAGTTGAAGCTGATACAACATACGGTAAATTAGGCGTAAAAGTATGGATCTACCGTGGAGAAGTCCTTCCTACAAAAAAGAAAGCTTCTGAGGAAGGAGGAAAATAATATGTTAATGCCAAAACGCGTAAAATATCGTAGAGAGCATCGTGGTAAAATGCGTGGTCGTGCTAAAGGTGGAACTGAAATTGCTTTCGGTGAATTCGGTTTACAAGCACAAGCTGCTTCATGGATTACAAACCGTCAAATCGAAGCTGCTCGTCGTGCAATGACTCGTTACATGAAACGTGGCGGTAAAGTATGGATTAAAATTTTCCCTTCTAAACCTTACACTGCAAAACCTCTAGAAGTACGTATGGGTTCCGGTAAAGGGGCACCAGAAGGCTGGGTAGCAGTAGTAAAACCTGGGAAAATTATGTTCGAAATCGCGGGTGTATCTGAAGAGGTAGCACGCGAAGCATTACGTCTTGCAGCTCACAAGTTACCTGTGAAATGTAAATTCGTAAAACGTGAAGAAAATGGTGGTGAATCTAATGAAAACTAATGATATTCGTGAATTAACCACTGCCGAAATCGAAACAAAAGTTAAAGCTTTAAAGGAAGAGTTGTTTAATCTTCGCTTCCAACTTGCTACAGGACAATTAGAGAATCCAACTCGCATTCGTGAAGTGCGTAAAGCAATTGCTCGTATGAAAACTGTAGTTCGTGAAAGAGAGATCGGAATTAATCGATAAATTGAGGGGAGGTTTGCATAGTGAGCGAACGTAACCAACGCAAAGTTTATACTGGTCGTGTTGTGTCTGACAAAATGGACAAAACGATTACAGTTTTAGTTGAAACTTACAAAACTCATTCCTTGTACGGAAAACGTGTTAAGTATTCTAAGAAGTACAAAGCCCATGATGAGCAAAACCAAGCGAAACTTGGCGATATCGTTAAAATCATGGAAACTCGCCCGCTTTCTGCTACTAAGCGTTTCCGTTTAGTTGAAATCGTTGAAGAAGCGGTTATTATCTAAATAGACGAATCGGAATTTTTAGTCCGAAGGGAGGTTTCATAACATGATCCAACAAGAATCTCGTTTGAAAGTTGCTGACAACTCTGGTGCACGTGAACTTTTAACAATTAAAGTATTAGGCGGCTCTGGTCGTAAATATGCTAACATTGGTGACATTATCGTTGCTACGGTAAAACAAGCAACACCAGGTGGCGTTGTTAAAAAAGGTGACGTTGTTAAAGCAGTAGTAGTACGTACGAAGAGCGGAGCTCGTCGTCCGGACGGTTCTTACATCAAATTTGATGAAAACGCAGCGGTTATCATTAAAGACGATAAGAGCCCACGTGGTACTCGTATCTTCGGACCAGTAGCTCGTGAATTACGTGATAGCAACTTCATGAAGATCGTTTCTTTAGCTCCAGAAGTTCTATAATTTAAGGTATTGCCTTGCTAAGGAGGTGCAGAATTAAGATGCATGTAAAAAAAGGTGATAAAGTACAGGTAATCACTGGTAAAGACAAAGGAAAACAAGGCGTTATCCTTGTGGCTTTCCCAAAGCAAAACCGTGTTATCGTTGAGGGTGTCAATATCGTTAAGAAGCACTCTAAGCCATCTCAATTAAATCCACAAGGTGGAATTATTACTAAAGAAGCACCTATTCACGTTTCTAACGTTATGATTTTAGATCCGAAATCAGGTGAACCTACTCGTGTAGGCTTCAAAGTAGAAGATGGTAAAAAAGTTCGTATTGCAAAAAAATCTGGTGAATTATTAGATAAATAATTTTCTTAAGAAAGGAGGTCACTTCATTGAATCGCCTTAAAGAGAAGTTCCAAAAGGAAATTACTCCTGCTCTAGTGAGCAAGTTTAACTATAAATCTGTGATGGAAGTACCGAAAATCGAAAAGATCGTAATCAACACTGGTGTTGGTGACGCGGTATCTAACTCAAAAGCTTTAGACAATGCAGTAGAAGAATTAACACAAATCGCAGGTCAAAAACCTGTTGTAACTCGTGCTAAAAAATCAATCGCTGGTTTCCGTCTTCGTGAAGGTATGCCAATCGGTGCGAAAGTAACTTTACGCGGCGAGCAAATGTATGAGTTCTTCGACAAATTAGTATCAGTTTCTTTACCACGTGTACGTGATTTCCGTGGTGTTTCTAAGAAATCATTCGATGGTCGTGGAAACTATACATTAGGCGTTAAAGAGCAACTTATTTTCCCTGAGATTGATTATGATAAAGTAAGCAAAGTCCGCGGTATGGACATCGTAATCGTTACTACAGCGAAAACTGATGAAGAAGCTCGTGAACTTTTAACACAATTCGGTATGCCATTCCAAAAATAATGGAAGCCAACGCTAAGTAGAGGAGGCGAAAACGTGGCTAAAAAATCTATGATAGCGAAACAAAAGCGTACTCCTAAGTTTAAAGTACAAGAGTATACACGTTGCGAACGCTGCGGTCGTCCGCATTCTGTATACCGCAAATTTAAACTTTGCCGTATTTGTTTCCGTGAACTTGCATATAAAGGTCAAATTCCTGGTGTTAAAAAAGCTAGTTGGTAAAACCCACAAATGGGAAGGAGGTAAAACACATGGTGATGACAGATCCAATTGCAGACATGCTTACTCGCATCCGTAATGCGAACATGGTACGTCATGAGAAATTAGAGGTTCCTGCTTCTAAAATCAAAAAAGAGATCGCTGAACTTTTAAAACGTGAAGGTTTCATTCGTGATGTAGAATACATCGAGGATAACAAACAAGGTATCCTTCGTATTTTCCTGAAATATGGTGCAAACAATGAACGTGTAATCACTGGATTAAAACGTATCAGTAAACCTGGCTTACGCGTTTACGCTAAAGCTGACGAAGTACCACGTGTACTTAACGGATTAGGTATCGCTCTTGTTTCTACATCTAAGGGAGTAATGACAGACAAAGACGCTCGTCAATTACAAACTGGTGGAGAAGTAGTAGCATACGTTTGGTAATATATATTTAAAACGAACGGAGGTGTGACCACATGTCTCGTATTGGTAAAAAGATTCTTGAAATCCCTGCAGGTGTTACTATTACAGTTGCAGAAGACAATACTGTAACAGTAAAAGGCCCTAAAGGTGAATTAACTCGTACTTTCAATGCTGATATGCTTATCAAAATTGAAGAGAATACATTAACAGTTGAGCGTCCATCTGAACAGAAGGAACACCGTGCATTACACGGTACAACTCGTGCTTTAATCGGAAACATGGTTGAAGGTGTAACTGCAGGTTTCGCACGCGGACTTGAATTAGTCGGTGTAGGTTACCGTGCTCAAAAACAAGGTGATAAACTTGTATTAAGCGTAGGTTATTCTCATCCAGTAGAAATGACTCCGGAAGCAGGTCTTGAAGTTGAAGTACCTGCACCAACTAAGATCGTAATCAAAGGTATCGACAAGCAACGTGTTGGCGAATTCGCTGCTAACATCCGTGCTGTACGTGCTCCTGAGCCTTACAAAGGTAAAGGTATTCGTTACGAAGGCGAAGTTGTTCGTCGTAAAGAAGGTAAAACTGCTAAGTAAACCCGTTAGGTGAGAGAAAGGAGTGACAAGAAAATGATCACTAAAGCTGATAAAAATGCGACTCGTAAGAAAAGACACGCACGTGTACGTGCTAAACTTACTGGTACTGCAGAGCGTCCACGTTTAAACGTGTTCCGTTCTAACCAACATATTTACGCTCAAGTTATTGATGATGTGAATGGTGTAACGTTAGTAAGTGCATCTACTCTTGATAAAGACCTTGCTCTTAACGGTACTAGCAATATTGAAGCTGCTACGAAAGTTGGAGAATCAGTTGCTAAGCGTGCTGTAGAGAAAGGCGTTAAAGAAGTAGTATTTGATCGCGGTGGTTACTTATACCATGGCCGTGTTAAAGCTCTAGCTGAAGCTGCTCGTGAGGCTGGATTACAATTTTAATGGTCAAAGGAGGGAAAATTGATGCATCGCATTGACCCAAGTAAATTAGAACTTGAAGAACGTGTAGTTACGATAAATCGTGTCGCGAAAGTTGTTAAGGGTGGTCGTCGTTTCCGCTTTGCTGCACTAGTTGTAGTTGGCGATAAAAACGGTCATGTTGGATTCGGTACTGGTAAAGCACAAGAGGTACCAGACGCAATCCGCAAAGCTATCGAAGACGCTAAGAAAAACTTAATCGCTGTACCATTAGTTGGTACAACAATTCCACACACAATCAACGGTCACTTTGGAGCTGGTGAAGTATTCTTAAAACCTGCTGCTGAAGGTACTGGTGTTATTGCTGGTGGACCTGTTCGTGCGGTACTTGAATTAGCTGGTGTACAAGATATTCTTTCGAAATCTCTTGGTTCTAACACACCAATCAACATGATTCGCGCTACTGTGAACGGATTAAGCGAACTTAAGCGCGCTGAAGATGTTGCAAAATTACGCGGTAAATCTGTAGAAGAGCTACTAGGTTAAGGAGGGAAAACAAATGGCGAAAAAGTTAGAAATTACCCTCACTCGTAGTGTAATTGGTCGTCCACAAGATCAACGTGCGACGGTAGAAGCTTTAGGTCTTAAAAAGTTGAATTCAACTGTAGTTAAGGAAGAAACTCCTGCTATTCTTGGTATGATCAACAAAGTTTCTCACCTTATAACTGTAAAAGAAGCTTAAGGATAACTCATTAATATAAGGAGGTGCCTGGGAATGAAACTTCATGAATTAAAACCTGCAGAAGGTTCTCGTAAAGTACGTAACCGTGTCGGTCGTGGTATCGGTTCTGGTAACGGTAAAACTGCTGGTAAAGGTCATAAAGGACAAAACGCACGTTCTGGTGGCGGTGTTCGTCTTGGCTTCGAAGGTGGTCAAACTCCATTATTCCGTCGTTTACCAAAACGCGGCTTCACAAACATTAACCGTAAAGAGTTTGCTATTGTAAACTTATCAACGTTAAATCGTTTTGAAGATGGTACAGAAGTAACACCTGAATTATTGCTGGAAACTGGCGTTATCAGCAAGTTAAACGACGGTGTTAAAATTCTTGCAAGCGGCGCAGTAGAGAAAAAACTAACTGTTAAAGCGCACAAGTTCTCTTCAAGTGCTAAAGAAGCAATTGAAGCAGCTGGCGGATCAGTTGAGGTGATCTAATGTTTCGTACAATCTCCAACTTTATGCGCGTTGCTGAGATAAGACGTAAAATATTATTCACTTTAGCGATGTTAATCGTATTCAGGATTGGCACGTTTATCCCCGTGCCATTTACAAATGGAGACGTACTGAAAGCACAAGATCAATTAAATGCTTTAGGTATTCTAAATACATTTGGCGGTGGAGCCTTGAAAAACTTCTCCATCTTTGCGATGGGAATCATGCCGTATATTACAGCATCCATCATCGTGCAATTATTGCAGATGGATGTTGTTCCTAAATTTTCGGAATGGTCGAAGCAAGGTGAAATGGGCCGTCGTAAACTAACGCAATTCACGCGTTATTTTACAATTGTTCTTGCGTTTATTCAGGGGTTTGGTATGTCAATCGGTTTTAACGGTATGGTAGGTGGGCAATTAATTTTGAATCCTGGTTGGAGCACTTATTTATACATTGCTACGGTACTGACTGCTGGTACTGCATTTTTAATGTGGTTAGGCGAACAGATTACAGCTAAAGGTGTAGGTAATGGTATTTCCATCCTTATCTTTGGTGGTATTGCCGCAGCGATCCCAAGTGTTATATCTCAAGTGTATCAGCAACAGTTTCAAAATATCGGAGATCAATTGTTCATGAGTATCGTTAAAGTTGCATTGATCTTACTAGCTGTGCTAGCAGTTATTGTGGGTGTTATTTTCATTCAACAGGCTGTTAGAAAGATCCCAATTCAATATGCGAAGCGTGTTACAGGAGGAAATGGTGGTTATGCTGGAGCACAAAACACTCATTTACCGCTTAAGGTAAATAGTGCTGGTGTTATTCCAGTAATTTTTGCTGTTTCATTCTTAATTACGCCTCCAACTATTGCACAGTTCTTCCCGAAACATGATGTATCGCAGTGGATTATTGCAAACTTTAACTATTCTCACCCAGTGGGAATGATCATATATGTTGCGCTCATTGTAGCCTTCACATATTTCTATGCGTTTGTTCAGGTTAATCCAGAGCAAATGTCAGAGAATCTAAACAAGCAAGGTGGATATGTTCCAGGTATTCGTCCGGGTAAGAATACGGAACAATATCTAACAAAAATCTTGTATCGTTTGACCTTTGTAGGATCAATTTTCCTAGCAGCGATTGCAATTTTACCAGTTATCTTTACGAAATTGGGAAATCTTCCTCCATCTGCACAGATTGGTGGAACGAGTATGTTAATCGTTGTCGGCGTTGCTTTAGAAACAATGAAGCAGCTAGAAAGCCAACTGGTAAAACGCCATTACAAAGGGTTTATCAAGCAGTGAGTAAGTGGGAAGAATCGTCTTCCCTACATGCTCATGTACTCTGAGGGGGAACAAGGATGAACTTAATTTTAATGGGGCTTCCTGGTGCTGGTAAAGGTACACAAGCCGAACAGATTGTTGCCAAGTATAACATCCCTCACATCTCAACAGGAGATATGTTCCGTGCAGCTATGAAGGCTGAAACTGAAATGGGATTACAAGCAAAATCTTTTATTGATAAAGGTGCGCTTGTTCCAGATGAAGTTACAATCGGAATCGTTCGTGAACGTTTAAGTCAAGAAGACTGCGTAAGAGGTTTCTTACTAGATGGTTTCCCACGAACTGTTGCACAAGCATCAGCTCTTGAAGAGATTATGAAAGATCTTGGCAAAAAAATCGACTATGTTTTAAACATTAATGTGGATTCAGGGTTGTTATTAAAACGCCTTACAGGCCGTCGCATTTGTAAAGAGTGCGGTGCGACTTACCACTTAGAATTCAATGCGCCAGCAAAAGCTGACGTGTGTGATAAATGTGGTGGCGAATTATATCAACGCTCTGATGACAATGAAGAAACTGTAGCAAATCGTTTAGATGTAAATATTAAGCAAACAAAACCTTTGCTTGATTTCTACGAGGAGCTTGGTTACCTACAAAGCATTAATGGTGAGCAAGATATCAATAAAGTGTTTGCTGATATCGATGTTCTCATCGGAGGCTTAGCGTAATGATAATCTGCAAAACTCCTCGCGAGATAGAAATCATGCGAGAAGCTGGCAGAATCGTTGCTTTAACTCATCAAGAGTTGAAACAGCACATTACTCCAGGAATTACAACGAAAGAGCTCGATCAAATAGCGGAAAAGACGATTCAAAAATATGGTGCTACGCCATCTTTTAAAGGATACAACGGATTTCCGGGGAGCATTTGTGCTTCTGTAAATGAAGAGCTTGTACACGGAATTCCAGGGAAGCGCAAGCTCAAAGAGGGCGATATCATCAGTATCGATATTGGTGCGAAATACAATGGGTACCATGGCGATTCTGCATGGACGTATCCAGTTGGAAACATTTCTGAATCTGTTCAAAAGCTACTTGATGTCACAGAAAAATCGTTGTATCTTGGTCTAGAACAAGTAAAACCAGGCGAAAGATTATCAAATATCTCACATGCGGTTCAAACCCATGCTGAAGAGAATGGATTCTCGATCGTTAGGGAGTATGTTGGTCACGGAATCGGGCAAGACTTACATGAGGACCCTCAAATCCCGCACTATGGTCCACCAAATAGAGGCCCTAGATTAAAGCCGGGAATGGTCATCTGTGTTGAGCCGATGGTGAATCAAGGAAGACGATATGTAAAAACACTATCTGATGACTGGACAGTGGTAACGGTAGATGGTAAATGGTGTGCCCATTTTGAGCACACGATTGCTCTTACAGAAGCAGGATACGAAATCCTTACCACTTTATAAGTAGCTGGCTCTCCGGGATTTCAGAGCAGTGTAAAATGTTACTGATTTGAAGAAGGGAGAACTATTGAATGGCTAAAGATGATGTAATTGAAGTCGAAGGTACCGTTCTTGAAACGTTGCCAAATGCTATGTTCAAAGTAGAATTAGAGAATGGGCATGTCGTATTGGCTCACGTTTCTGGTAAAATCCGTATGAACTTCATTCGTATTTTACCAGGAGACAAAGTTACGGTAGAATTATCTCCGTACGATTTAAATCGTGGTCGTATTACGTACCGTTTTAAATAATATAGCACTCCGTAATCTTTAAGGAGGTTCGAGACATGAAAGTAAGACCGTCAGTTAAACCAATCTGCGAAAAATGTAAAGTTATTCGTAGACGTGGAAAAGTAATGGTTATTTGTGAAAACCCTAAACATAAACAAAAACAAGGTTAATCAGAAGGAGGTGCATTCGGAATGGCACGTATCGCAGGTGTAGATATTCCTCGAGACAAACGCGTTGTTATTTCTTTAACTTACGTATTCGGCATTGGTCGCACAACTGCTGAAAAAATTCTTGCTGAAGCAGGTATTTCTGAAGAAACACGAGTTCGTGATTTAACGGAAGACGAATTAGGACGTATCCGTGATATCATCGATCGTATTAAAGTTGAGGGAGACCTTCGTCGTGAAGTATCTCTTAACATTAAACGTCTAATGGAGATCGGTTCTTACCGTGGTCTTCGTCACCGTCGTGGTTTACCAGTTCGTGGTCAAAATTCTAAAAACAATGCTCGTACACGTAAAGGTCCACGTCGTACAGTAGCAAATAAAAAGAAATAATAAGTAAAGGAGGTTGAACTAACAATGGCACGTAAAACAAACACTCGTAAAAAACGTGTGAAAAAGAATATTGAAGCTGGTATAGCTCATATTCGTTCTACTTTCAACAACACAATCGTAACTCTTACAGATACTCACGGTAACGCACTTTCTTGGTCTAGTGCTGGTGCACTTGGTTTCCGTGGATCTCGTAAATCTACTCCATTCGCTGCGCAAATGGCTGCTGAAACTGCTGCTAAAGCTGCAATGGAACACGGTTTAAAAACTTTAGAGGTTACTGTTAAAGGTCCTGGTGCTGGTCGTGAAGCTGCAATTCGTGCTCTTCAAGCTGCAGGTCTAGAAGTAACAGCAATTAGAGATGTTACTCCAGTTCCTCATAATGGATGTCGTCCACCAAAACGTCGTCGTGTGTAATTTTTCTGTATAGAATTTTCCCTTTTGTCTATAATGGATATGATGCATTATCGAGAAATTTCGTACAGAAACATCGCTTGTTGTGCACAATCGGGAACTGCCTAAGGGGGACTTTCGGTTAGACAGGGGTTATACCTTTGTTTAACCGGGGTTTCGACGTTTTGAAGGAGGGTTTAGTTAATGATTGAAATCGAAAAGCCGAAAATCGAAACGGTTGAACTTAACGAAGATGCTAAATACGGTAAATTCGTAATTGAACCGCTTGAGCGTGGATATGGTACTACTTTGGGTAACTCCTTACGTCGTATTCTTTTATCCTCACTCCCTGGTGCCGCTGTTACTGCTATCCAAATCGATGGCGTATTACATGAATTTTCAACAGTTGAGGGCGTAGTAGAAGACGTTACGACGATCATCTTAAACTTGAAAAAGTTAGCTCTTAAAATCTACTCTGAAGAAGAGAAGACGTTGGAAATTGATGTGCAGGGCGAAGGTATTGTCACAGCTGCTGATATTACTCACGATAGTGATGTAGAAATCTTAAATCCAGATTTACACATTGCAACGTTAGCAAAAGATGCGCATTTCCGCGTGCGTTTAACTGCAAAGCGTGGCCGTGGGTATACGCCAGCTGATGCAAATAAAAGCGAAGATCAACCAATAGGAGTAATTCCTATTGATTCTATTTATACTCCAGTATCACGTGTGACTTACCAAGTGGAAAAGACACGTGTCGGACAAGTGGCTAATTATGATAAGCTTACGCTTGATGTATGGACGGATGGAAGCATCGGGCCAAAAGAAGCTATCTCTTTAGGTGCCAAAATCTTAACTGAGCATTTAAATATCTTTGTTGGTTTAACTGATGAAGCACAAAATGCTGAGATTATGGTCGAGAAGGAAGAAGATCAAAAAGAGAAAGTTCTTGAGATGACTATCGAAGAACTAGACCTTTCTGTTCGTTCTTATAATTGCCTAAAACGTGCAGGAATTAATACTGTACAAGAGCTTGCGAACAAAACAGAAGAAGATATGATGAAGGTTCGTAACTTAGGACGTAAATCCTTAGAAGAAGTTAAACATAAACTTGAGGAATTAGGTTTAGGTTTACGTAAAGACGACTGAGGATTTAAACCCATCAACAAAGGAGGGAACTACGAATGGCATACAGAAAATTAGGCCGTACAAGTGCGCAACGTAAAGCTATGTTACGTGATTTAGCTACTGATTTAATTATCAACGAGCGCATCCAAACGACAGAAACTCGTGCAAAAGAACTTCGTTCTGTAGTGGAAAAAATGATCACTTTAGGTAAACGCGGAGATCTTCATGCTCGTCGTCAAGCAGCAGCTTTCATTCGCAATGAAGTAGCTAACGCTGAGACTGGTCAAGATGCACTTCAAAAACTATTCGCTGATGTAGCTCCACGCTATGCTGAGCGCCAAGGCGGATACACTCGTATTGCAAAAATTGGTCCACGTCGCGGAGACGCAGCACCAATGGTAATTATCGAGTTAGTATAATGATAATTAAAAGGGCAGGACAGTTCTTTTCAAGAAACTGGTCATGGCCCTTTTTTTTAAATATAAAAATAGGCTTACTTGGCGAAGGAAAGGGTGCCTTGTATTGAAAAAAGAGAAACTTCGGACAGAAAATATATCATTTCAATATCCTGGTGCAGCCACTTATGCATTAAAAGATGTTTCATTTTCCTTATTTGAAGGAGAATGGGTATCTGTTATTGGACAAAACGGTTCAGGGAAGTCTACACTTGCAAAATTATTGAATGGTTTGTTTTTGCCGGAAGCAGGGACAATTACAGTAAATGATACAATGGTTTTGTCAGAGGAAACGGTATGGGCTGTTCGAAAACAAATTGGGATGGTATTTCAAAATCCAGATAATCAATTTGTTGGAACGACAGTGCAAGATGATGTTGTCTTTGGTTTAGAGAATATCGGAATGCCAAGAGAACAAATGGTAGAAAGGTTAGATCAGGCCTTACGACTAGTCCGTATGGAAGAGTTTCTTAATGATGAGCCTCATTCGTTATCTGGTGGACAAAAGCAGCGAGTAGCAATAGCAGGCGTTTTAGCACTTCAGCCATCTATTTTAATCTTAGATGAAGCAACGTCAATGCTAGACCCTCAAGGGAGACGTGAAGTAGTAGAAACGGTTAGACAACTTGTTAATGAAAAAGGTATTACTGTGTTATCCATTACGCACGATTTAGAAGAAGCGGCACAATCAGACCGTGTCATTATTTTAAATAAGGGAGAGATATTAGAGGAAGGGACTCCAGAACAAATTTTCAAGTCCTCTCATATGCTCCAAGAAATTGGATTAGATGTACCATTTTCAGTGAAAATAGCAGAATTATTAAAAAGAAATGAAGTTCTCTTGCAAAATACGCATCTTACAATGGAAAGCTTGGTGAACGAACTTTGGAGATTACATTCCAAAAAGTAGAACATCGTTATCAATATAAAACTCCATTTGAAAGACGCGCGCTTTATGATGTAGACGTGTCGTTTCCAAGTGGGGGCTATTATGCCATTATCGGTCATACTGGTTCAGGTAAGTCGACGATGATTCAACATTTAAATGGTTTATTGCAGCCGACAAATGGCACAGTTCAAATTGGTGAACATTTCATTTCGGCAGGAAAGAAAGAAAAAAAGCTAAAGTCACTACGTAAAAAGGTAGGGGTTGTCTTTCAATTCCCAGAACATCAGTTATTTGAAGAGACTGTGGAGAAAGATATTTGTTTCGGTCCTACTAATTTTGGGGTGTCTGTAGAAGAAGCGAAGCAAAAGGCAAGAGAGGCAATTGAACTTGTAGGGTTAGAACCAGAACTGTTAGCACGTTCACCGTTTGAGTTAAGTGGTGGGCAAATGAGGCGTGTTGCAATAGCGGGCGTATTGGCGATGGAACCCGAAGTGCTTGTATTAGATGAACCTACAGCAGGACTAGATCCAAAAGGGCAGAATGAACTTATGGAGATGTTTTATAAGCTACATAAGGAGAAAGGTCTTACAGTCATCCTTGTAACGCATAATATGGAGGATGCTGCTAAGTATGCCGAGCAGATTGTAGTCATGCATAAAGGAACGGTCTTTTTGCAAGGAAGTGCAGAGGAAGTATTTTCACATGCTGATGAACTAGAGAAAATTGGCGTGGACCTTCCTATGTCTTTAAAGTATAAACGTGCAATTGAAGAGAAGTTTGGCATTTCAATCCCAAAGGCTACCTTATCTTTAGAGGATCTTACTCATGAAGTTGTGCAGGTGTTACGAAAAGGTGGTCATGAATCATGCAGCAGTTGATTATTGGAAGGTATATTCCAGGGAATTCTCTTATTCATCAACTTGATCCACGTACGAAGCTGCTGATTGTCTTTTTATATGTATTTGTTGTTTTCTTAGCAAATAATGCGATTTCATATGGATTTTTATTTTTATATGCACTCATTGCTTTATTTTTTGCAAAAGTGCCGATTCGTTATGTACTTTCGGGCTTAAAACCAATTCTATGGATTTTTCTTTTTACATTTTTCCTGCATATTTTTACGAATAAAGAAGGGGAAGTATTATTCCAGCTTGGTTGGTTTTCGATACATGAAAAAGGATTAGAGCAAGGGATATACATTTCTATACGATTCTTCGTTATTATTTTAATGACGACATTATTAACGTTAACGACGACACCTATTGAGATTACAGATGGGTTGGAGACGTTATTAAAGCCGTTGAAGCGTATAAAAGTTCCTGTTCATGAAATCGCATTAATGATGTCAATTTCTCTTCGTTTTATCCCGACACTAATGGATGAAACGAGTAAAATAATGAAGGCACAAGCGTCACGTGGTATTGATTTCGCAGGGGGGCCGATAAAGGATAGGATGAAAGCTATTATTTCATTACTCGTTCCTCTATTTATCAGTGCCTTTAAGCGTGCAGAGGACTTAGCAATTGCTATGGAAGCTCGTGGATATCAAAGTGGCGAAGGACGTACTAAATTTAGGCAACTGCGCTGGAAAACAAGCGATACAATAACGATTATAAGCTTACTTTGTTTAGCTTGTATTTTGGCATGGGTGCGATCGTAATGGAGAATAGAGAAATGGATAGAATAAAATGTACGGTTGCATATGATGGCATGCATTTTTGTGGTTATCAAATTCAGCCGCAGCATCGTACTGTTCAACAAGAAATAGAGAAAGCTTTACAGAAATTGCATAAAGGAGAACTTGTTCGCGTTCAGGCATCAGGCAGGACGGATTCTACCGTTCATGCTAAAGGACAAGTGATACACTTTGATACACCATTGTCTCTTGAAGAGTGGCAATGGAGTAATGCATTAAACACAATGTTGCCAGATGATATTGTTATCAGACAGGTAGAGAAAAAAACAGAAGAATTTCATGCGCGTTACGGTGTTGAGAGAAAAGAATATCGTTATCGTGTATTATTATCAAAGACTGCGGATGTATTCCGTAGAAATTACGTATATCAATATCCATATCCACTCGAAATCAACTCGATAAGAAAAGCGATCCCGCATTTTATTGGGACGCATGATTTCACTTCTTTTTGTTCGGCAAAAACTGACAAAAAAGATAAAGTGCGAACAATTTATGAAATTGAGCTAATTGAGCAAGGTGATGAATTAATTTTTCGTTTTGTAGGCAATGGATTTTTATATAATATGGTCAGAATTATTGTTGGTACGTTACTGAGTGTAGGGCAAGGAAAGCTTGATCCTGATAGCATTCCAGAGATTCTAGCGAAACAAAATCGTCAGTTTGCTGGAAAGATGGCTCCAGGTCATGGACTTTACTTATGGCAGGTAAACTATAACAACTAATCCTGGTGTAACATTTGCTTGACATTAGAAACTCAAAAGTATATCATAACATATGGTATTGTTTCTAAAACCACGATTAGCCCCGGAAGGAAATCGTGTTTAAGATAAACAATAGATTTTTTCTATGGAAAAGATAACGAGGAGGGAAACACATGCGTACGACTTTTATGGCAAAAGCTAACGAAGTTGAGCGTAAATGGTATGTGGTTGATGCTGAAGGTCAAACTTTAGGTCGCCTATCTACGGAAGTAGCATCTATTTTACGCGGTAAAAACAAACCTACATTTACACCACACGTTGACACGGGTGATCATGTAATTATTATTAACGCTGAGAAAATTCATTTAACAGGTAATAAATTAAACGATAAAATTTACTACCGTCACACTAACCACCCAGGTGGACTTAAACAAAGAACAGCTCTAGAAATGCGTACAAACTACCCTGTACAAATGTTAGAGCTTGCAATTAAAGGCATGCTTCCAAAAGGACGCTTAGGCCGTCAAGTTTCTAAGAAACTAAACGTGTATGCTGGAGCAGAGCATCCACACCAAGCACAAAAACCAGAAGTTTACGAACTTCGCGGATAATTAATTAAAGGAGGGCTTACTTTGGCACAGGTTCAATACTATGGCACTGGACGTCGTAAGAGTTCAGTAGCGCGCGTACGCCTAGTTCCAGGCGAAGGACGCGTTATCATTAACGGTCGTGATTTTGAAAACTATATCCCATTTGCTGCATTACGTGAAGTAGTGAAACAACCTCTAGTTGCAACAGAAACTTTAGGTAACTACGATGTACTTGTAAACGTAAATGGTGGTGGATACACTGGTCAAGCTGGTGCTATTCGTCACGGTATTTCTCGCGCTTTATTAAAAGCTGATCCAGAATACCGTCTAACACTAAAACGTGCAGGTCTATTAACTCGTGACGCACGTATGAAAGAGCGTAAAAAATACGGTCTTAAAGGCGCACGTCGTGCACCTCAGTTCTCAAAACGTTAATTTTTGCGAACTACAAACCCCAACCATTTTGGTTGGGGTTTTTTTATGTTTCATTCCTCTTTTACAATTTTTGTAGCTTGGAATATTTTAGTGCTATCCGCTCACGTATGCTTCTTCTTTAGAAGTTTAGACTAATACGTAGTAGGGAGGTTTATAAGTACTATGAATGTCATTGTCAGCTTACAAGAAAAACAAAAAGAAAAGCAGTTGAAATATGAACGAAAGATGCTGCGGGAATTATCATTAAAAACATTACGTTCAAATATTAGAGATGCCTTTCAGATGCAGGAGCTTCATCGTCAGTATGAAGATTACTGCATTGAATTAGGGATAGAATCGTATTTATTAGGAGCGAGATATAGTAAATTTGGTTATTATGGCGAATCGTTCTTTGACGTGAAATATAGAGCTTTAGAAGAAGAGCAACAATTAACGGAAACACTATTTCAATTTTTAACGAGCATGACTATGCGAGAAATTAAGTTACAAGATGAGGAATTACTTTTTGAATCTTGCCAGCAGTTTATTGGCTTATGGTGGCAGGAAGGATATGAAAAAGGTGAAAGAAGATATCGATTAAAGCTTCATTAAGACAAGCATAAACTTTCCTCTTGTCCCATATAAGTAATTAGAGGGACTAGCTGGAGGAGGAAAGGTATGAAGAGAATTCGAATTATCTCTTTTGCACTCGCTGCGGTTGTTTTGTTTTTTTTAGTCAAACAAGAATTTCAAATTACAAAATCGTGGCGAGCTTGGAATTTACCCTTATCAGGGAAAGTAATTGTATTAGATGCTGGGCATGGTGGACCAGACGGAGGGGCTGTTGGTGGAAAGGATATTGTAGAAAAAGATATTACGCTTGAAATTACAAAAAAGGTACAAGATTATTTACAAGAACAAGGTGCGTTAGTTATTTTAACGCGTGATGGAGATTATGATTTAGCTCAGAAAGATACAAAATCATATAGTAGACGTAAAGCAGAGGATTTAAAAAAGCGTGTAGAGATTATTAATAAACCTGATGTAGACTTTTTTGCGAGTATTCATTTAAATGCTTTAACTAGTAGTGGATCAAAAGGCGCACAAACGTTCTATTACCGTTCTTCGATTGAAAATGAGCGTGCTGCGAAATTTATACAAGCGGAATTGAGAACAAGTTTAGAGAATACGAATCGTTCTGCTAAAACAATTTCTCATGTGTATTTATTAAAGTATGCGAAAACACCAGGCGCTTTAATTGAAGCTGGCTTTTTATCGAATGTAAATGAAAGGTATATGTTAAATTCGGAGAAATATCAGCAAAAGGTAGCGGCTGCAGTATATCGTGGAATATTACGTTATTTCACGGAAAAAGGAAATCCTCCAGAATAAGGGGGATTTTTTTGAGTTTCTCTCGTTAACGAAGTTTTCCGAAAATATGTTATACTGGAAATGTAAACGCATTTATTTAAAAAATAAAGAGAGATACAATTAATTAACATTACGTTATTTTTCATACAGGGGGCTGGGCTAATTATGTTAACGAAAGAGCAAGTAGTGGAAGCATTAGAAGCGATTGTAGATCCGTTTTTACATAAAACGTTAAAAGAAACAGGGGCAATTAAAGAGGTAACAGTCAAGCCAGAGAAGGAGCATGTAAGTGTTAAAATTGCAATCGTCAAAACCGGTACAGCGGAACAAATGCAATTGCAATCTGGAATTGTAAAGTTAGTAAAAGAACTAGGGGCAGCAACAGTAGGGCTTCGCTTTGCAGAATTTACAGAAGAGGAATTAGCTCAGTTTGCACCGGAACAGGAAGAAGAGCAAACTGAATCTTTATTGTCACCCAATTCAAAAACGACATTTTTAGCAGTAGCGAGTGGAAAAGGTGGAGTTGGAAAATCAACGGTATCTGTTAACCTTGCTATTGCTCTAGCTCGTCTAGGGAAAAAGGTTGGTATCATTGATGCTGATATTTATGGTTTTAGTGTACCGGATATGATGGGCATAGAAAAACGTCCTGTTGTAAGAGGGGATAAAATCATTCCAGTAGAGCGTCTAGGTGTAAAGGTAATCTCAATGGGATTCTTTGTAGAGGATAATGCACCGGTTATTTGGAGAGGACCTATGCTTGGGAAAATGTTAAATCACTTCTTCACAGAAGTAGAATGGGGCGATTTAGACTATTTAGTTTTAGATTTACCACCGGGTACAGGTGATGTTGCGCTAGACTTACATTCAATGTTGCCGGCTTGTAAAGAGATTATTGTAACAACGCCGCATCCAACAGCGGCATTTGTAGCAGCACGTGCTGGAGCTATGGCTTTACGTACAGAACATAGTATTCTTGGTGTTGTTGAAAATATGGCTTATTTTGAAAGTAAAACAACTGGTGAAAAAGAATATGTGTTTGGAAGAGGTGGAGGAGATAAATTAGCTACAGAACTTCAAACAGAAGTACTTGGCCGAATCCCGCTTCAACAACCCGATTGGAATAAAGAAGACTTTGCGCCGTCAGTATATGAAGATACACATACGACAGGCCTTATTTATCGTACGATAGCTGAGACGGTAATTGATAAAACAGCTGTTGCACAAAAATAAAATAATAATGAGTGGACGATACATATATTGTCCACTCATTATTATCGTTATTATTTTTACTACTGTTCCTTTTTACCGTCTTGGGAACCACCTTCACCGCCTGATTCTTTTTTATCAGAGCCACTTTTTTCGGCTTTTTGTACACCTTTACTAATAATATCAATCATCTTAGCTTGAAAGAGTGGGCTTTCAGCGGTTTCTGTGAGTACTTGTTGTAAATATTGACGGTATTCTTTACTCTTCATCGTTTGTAACATCATTTTTTCTACTTCAGGGTTTTTCATAATTTCTATAACGCCTGCTTGGTATTCAGGGTCTTTTAATAATGTTTTCATTAAGGCTGTTTGTTCTTTGCCCATACTTTTAGCGAATTTCGATGAGAACTCAGGGTCTTTAAAGAGCTTTTCCCAGAATTGTTGCCCTTTGTCGGATACCATTGCATCTTCAATCGTTTTCTTTACTACTGTTTCATCTAGTATGAGTGCTTGTTTCATTTTTTCATCAGTTAACACATCTTGAATGGCTTTCTTACCTTGATCCGTTTTTAAAATATCAACAATCATTTTCTTCGTTTGATCATAATCAAGTTCGGACTTTGCTTCTTTTCCTTGTGCACATGCTACAAGTACAAGAAATAGAAAAGAAGAAGTCAAAACGAGCAGCATCCGTTTCATAAATTGGAACTCCTTTCAGCACAGTTCTCTCTTTTTAATATAAATATCTTTAAGGAATTTATACATGAACATGGCTAGCTTTTTGAAATTGTCATTGATACAATTTAATTAGAAATATAAGGATAATGGGGGATGTGTTGTGAATAGCCGCAAGTGGGTACGACTATTTTTTACGACGTTGTTTCTTGGTGGGATTAGTACGGTCATTATTGGGTTTGTTTTAGAGTGGGACAAGTACTTTAAATTTTTTCAAAATTTCGACGGAAAGGAAATTCTAGCAGTTTCCTTCTGGTTGATGGGTGTAGGGTTTATTTTTAGTGTTATAAGTCAAATGGGGTTCTTTGCCTATTTAACAATTCATCGTTTTGGACTAGGTATGTTTCGTTCATCTTCTTTATGGAATGCAGTCCAGCTTTTCTTTATTGCATTCGTTTTATTTGATTTTGTTTATTTAAGATCTGTGCTTATTGCAAATGGTGAAGTTTCTTTAGGGAATAATATACTTATTGCAGGTGTGTTATTTGTGTTTGGGGCGGTAGTGGCTTACATAAAAAGTAAAGAAACAAATAAAAAAGCATTTGTACCCGCTTTATTCTTTATGGTTGTTGTAACAATTCTTGAGTGGGTACCAGCACTACGGATTAATGATACAGATTGGTTATATTTAATGGTGATACCACTTTTATTATGTAATGCATATCAGTTACTTATATTACATCGTTTAATTGGAAAGACGAGTAAGTCGGCCTAACTAAGAGAGTTTTTACGCAGGGTAGTTGTACGAATGAAAATATCGGGATGAAAAAAAAGGCTCTACTACCTTAATAAAAGGTAGTAGAGCCTTTTATGTGTGAAGGAACGAGGGAATAGAGTTACTGTACATCTTCACTTTTCGTACTTGTGTTGGAAATAAGTTGTGATACGGATATTTGCTCGTATCCGTCACTCTTTAATTTTTGTAGCAGCAGTGGTAATGCTTTATTTGTTTGAAGCGCAGAATCAGATGCGTGTAATAAGACGATATCTCCACCTTTTAAATTATTAGAGACGGTGGAAACGATATTATTTACACCAGGGTTTTTCCAGTCGTTTGAGTTATTACTCCAATGAACGACGGTGTATCCGAGTGATTCTGCTATTTTAAGTGTTGCCTTGTTAAAGTCTCCACTAGGTGGACGCAATAGCTTGACTTGTTTCACACCGAGTTTTGTGAAAACATCTTGTGCTCGCAAAAGATCTCTTCGTATTTCATTTGTCTCTAGAGAAGTGTAAGACGTGTAATTATAACCCATACTACCGATTTCATGTCCATCTTTTATGATGCGTTCCACAACATCAGGGTGTCTTTCTGCCCATGCAGCAGAAAGGAAGAAGGTTGCATTCTTAATGTCTCTTTCTTTAAGTGTATTAAGGATTGGAATTGCTTTTTTGTCTCCCCAACTAATATCAAATGTGAATGCAACTTGTTTTTTTGAGGTGTCGCCTTTGTAAATAACTTTAGGTCCTGTAGCAGTTGAAAAAGCAGATTCGTGTGAATATGTTTTCAAAAAGAGTAGCCATGCTGTAAATAAGGAAAGTATCACTATTAAGCTAATTTGTTTGAAATTTCTTTTACTCGTAATAAAAAAGAAAAACATAATATTACGCCCCTTTGTCCAATCCTTTTCAGTTACATATATGCTGTAAATATAAAAAAGAGAACAAGGGATTAATATCGTAAGCAGTGGATATAATGGATGATAGGATTTTGTTAAATGAAAATGAGCGGAACGTTTAGCGCTCTGTAAGAAATAATTGAGGTGATGAGTTGCTTGGATTTATGTTAACGAAAGAAGAGAAAATAGAAATGGAATACATATTGAAGAGAGAGTTAGAAGAACTTTTATTTGATTTTGAAGATGAACGTATTCATGATGTTGTAAAAAAAGCGATGGAAGAAAGATATAAAATCATTTTTTGTTTGTTTCGAAGAGTCGCTAATGCAGAGGAATGTATTCGTTATGTAAGAAAAAGAACTTTTTATTAAAAAGTGTTGACGTTAATAGTTATTATATGATAAATTAATAACCGTCGCTGATGCGGAAACGCAGAAAACGATAAAAAAGAAATTGAAAAACTTAGTTGACATCGAAAAACGAAGATGTTAACATAAGGAAGTCGCAAATGAGCGGCTAAGT
>NZ_VHIV01000014.1 GCF_006494425.1 Bacillus dicomae
GTGGTGAATATGGCTAGGCAACGAAGCCCAGATCGTGACAAAGCATTTGAAATATACAAAACAAGTAAAGGTGAGAAGCCACTAATTGATATTGCAACTGAGTTAAACCTCAAGCCTTCGCAAATCAGAAAGTGGAAATCACAAGATAAATGGGATGAGCAAATGAATGGTAACGTTACTATTGCGAAAAGGAGCGTTACTAATGTTAAAAATCCCAAAACGAAAGAAAAACTAAAAGAGATTTTAGAAGATGAAGAGCTGACCGAAAAGGAACGGCTCTTTTGTTTGTATTACGTGAAATATTTCAATGGTACGCAAGCTGCACTTAAAGCAGGTTACTCCAAAGATGGCGCTCATGTACAGGCTAGTCGATTACTAAGGCGTGAACGAGTTTCTTCCTATATAAGAGAGCTTAAAGGTGAGTTAGTTGAAAATGTATTTGTGGAAGCTATGGATGTGCTGAAAGAGTACATTAAGATCGCCTTTGCTGATATTACCAATTACCTTAATTTTGGGCAGAGAGAGATTACTATTCAGGATGATGATGGTAATGAGGTGACGAGGTTAGTTAACTTTGTAGACTTGTATGAGGCTGATATGGTTGACGGCTCTATTATAACTGAGGTTAAACAAGGGCGTGACGGAATATCAGTAAAGCTCGCTGACAAGATGAAAGCCCTAGATAAGTTAGCGCAGTACTTTGACTTAGTGCCTGACAACTTTAAACGCCAAATTGAAGAGGAACGCCACAAAATGCAGATGGAAGTGCAGAAAGCTCAAGTTGATAAGATAAAAGCTGATACTGCTCGTATTAAGGGTGAAGATAGTGAAGAATACGAGGACGATGGTTTCAAAGAGGCGCTAGAAGGTAAGGTAGAGGAAGTGTGGGATGACCATGACGACGATTCCGAAGCGTAAAAAGAAACCTGCTCCATTCAAATTCAAGCCATTCTCCAAGAAGCAGATGAAGGTATTAACCTGGTGGAAGTCTAACAGTCCCGTTAAAGATTATGACGGGATTATTTGCGATGGTTCTATTCGCGCCGGGAAGACAGTTTCAATGGCTCTATCCTACGTTATGTGGGCAATGGAATCATTCGAAGGCGAGAACTTCGGTATGTGTGGTAAAACGATTGGTTCACATCGTCGTAATGTTATAACACCGCTCAAGAAGATGTTGAAGTCTCGTGGGTATAAGGTTAAAGATCATAGAAGTGAGAATATGCTTTCTATTACTAAAGATGGGGTAACGAATTTCTTCTATATCTTTGGCGGTAAGGATGAAAGCTCTCAGGACTTAATTCAGGGGATTACATTAGCTGGTTGTTTCTTTGATGAAGTAGCGCTTATGGTTCGTAGTTTCGTAGATCAGGCGACTGGTCGTTGTTCTGTAGAAGGTTCAAAAATTTGGTTCAACTGTAATCCGTCAGGACCGTATCATTGGTTCAAGTTGGAATGGCTGGATAAGCGTAAGGAAAAAAACCTGCTGCATGTTCGCTTTACTATGGATGATAACTTATCCCTTTCTAAGAAGACAAAACAACGTTATTACAAGCTATATAGTGGTGTCTTCTTCAAACGATACATCTTAGGGTTATGGGCAGCTGCTTCGGGTCTTGTATTTGATATGTTCAAGGAAGAAGTCCACAAAGTAGATTCTATTGACCGTAATTACGTTGAATATTATGTGTCCTGTGATTACGGTACACAGAATGCTATGGCGTATGGTTTATGGGGTAAGTGCATTGAAGAAGGCGACAAAGAAGTTTGGTACAAAATCAAAGAGTATCATTATAGCGGCCGTGATACAGAGAAGCAGAAAACAGACCAAGAATACTACGAAGACTATGAAGAATTTGTTGGTGATTTGCCAATTAAGGGAACTGTAGTCGATCCCTCTGCTGCTTCATTTATTGCTGTATTGGTTCGTAATAAGAGGAAAGTGTATAAAGCGCGTAACAACGTGAAAGAGGGGATCGGAAACGTTGGTATAGCACTTAATACAGGCAGAGCATTCTTTAATGATTGTTGTGTTGAGACATTTAAGGAATTCGCTTCTTATATATGGGATGAAAAAGCAATTCAACGTGGTGAAGATAAGCCTCTAAAAGAGAATGACCACCACATGGATGAAACAAGATATTTCATTAACACGATAATATTTGGATTACGTAAAAAGAAGAAAAAGAAAAGAGGTGAAGCAACTTAATGACAAATAAAAGGAAAGTTAGTGCGAAGGTAATTAAGGCAGCGGGAACAAATACTCAGGTGCTATCCCGTCAACAAGAGGGCGAAGAAGAGAAGTACGCTGTAAATGACATTATTGAACCGCCTTATAGGATAGAAGACCTACAGCAGATTAAAGAAAATAGCACGATTCTTGGCCAATGTATCGATGCATACAAGCGCAATATAGCTGGGTTTGGTCATGAAATGAAATATAAACAAGAGGATGACAAGGAAACTCCTGAAATGAAAGCGGAGTGGACACTAGTTGATACAGAAATCATTCCTTTATTTAGTTTCGACAAGCCATTCAAAGAGATCCTTGAAACTGCTATTGATGATAAAGAGACGACTGGAAATGGTTATATTGAAGTGATTCGTAATTTAGAGGGGAAACCTGCTGAATTAATAAACATGTTACCGCAGTACATGCGAGTAACACGTAAGGATAATAAACCTCAGGAAGTAACGTACCTAATTAACGGAAAAGAAATCAAAAGAAAGAAAATATTCCGCCGCTATGTGCAAAGAGTGGGAACAGTAGATACTTACTTTAAGGAATTTGGAGATCCACGCTTCTTAAATAAAGAGACTGGTGAGTTTTCTGATGTCTCGTTAGGAGAGAAAAACGCTACTGAAGTAATTCATCTGAAAATCGGTAATGGTCCTTATGGCATTCCACGTTGGGTATCGCATGTTGTTCACATGGTTGGTGCTAGAAAGGCAGAAGAATTAAACCTTCGCTATTTCAAACAAGGACGTCATATTCCAATGGCTATCTTATTGAAGAACGGGATTTTATCTGAAGAAAGTGAAGCAGCGATAACTGATTATGTTTCGAATGTTGAAGGCGAGGATAATCAACATAAATATCTTTTGTTACAAGTAGAAAGTGCTGAAGAAGGTGTTGTAGGCGATACACCACCTAAGGTAGACATTGAATTAAAATCACTAGCAGATATTCTACAAAATGATGCTCTGTTCCTTGAGTATGATGAAAAGTCACGTCAAAAAGTACAATCAGCATTCCGATTACCTGATGTTTATGTAGGATATATTCGCGACTTTAACAGAGCGACTGCCGAGTCTGTACGAGAAATTACAGAAGAGCAGGTGTTTGAACCTGAACGGAGTGCTCTAGAATTCATTATTAATAATGTACTGCTTCTCCCATATGGATTAAAACACGTATATGTGAACCTACGTAAGTCAGAAATTAGTAACACTGAAGATATGGTTAAAACCATTGAGGTGCTTGCTGATAAAGGTGGATTAACATTCCAAGATGTACGTAATATCGCTAGTAATATGCTAAATAAAGAGTTCTCAGATTACGATATACCAGAAGCAAATGAACCAGTTGCTTTAGTAATCGAAAGGCATCGTAAGGTAGGCGGTTGGAAAAAAGGCTTAGGAGAAACGTTGCAGAAATCAGCTGACAGCAATTCAAATGAGGATTTAGTCAATGTAATGAAAGATGTACGTGACTTATTGGAGTCGATGCAAGATGCAGAAGATTGATAAGTTACTAGATTCGTTGAATGAGTGGATTGAAAAGGCTGATACTGACGATTTCACTGCTGCATTACCCACTGATCTAGAAGTGTTGGGCATGTTACCGGGATATGTTGAGGGATTTGAAAAAGAAATTGCTAAACTGCTTCGGAAACAGAAGAAATACTTTATCGATGGAATTAAGAACTATACGAAAAAAGATGCTGTAGAGAAGAGTATCAAGATAAAGGATATTATCGACTTTGTTACTGGTAGCTTATTCGGAGCAGATACTTTTGCCAAGAGCTTGAGCAAAGCAGCTAGGAAGTTTCTTAATTACACAATGAAAGATATGACGAAAGCTTTTATGGATGCAATTGACCCGGATATTCAGTTTAATGTCTTCTCAAAACGTACTACAAAGTGGATTGATAGTTGGTCTGATGAATTAGGTAAAATCATGAAGATTAACTCTCACAAAGCAGTAGAACGTATTTTAAACGAAGGATTAGAAAAGGGGAAAGGTATTAAGGAAATTGCGAGAGAACTTGCGAAGCTTCCGGAATTCGACCGCAAAAGAGCGAAGACAACAGCGCAGACCGAAGTGCTTGCAGCATGCTCCGCTTCTCAATTCGAATCATATCGCCAATCTCCTGCCGTTACAGGTAAGAAGTGGCGTCATAGTGGTGCGAAGAATAACCAACCTCGTGATAATCATGTGGCGTATGATGGTACAACGGTTCCGGTAGAGGAAGAATTTGAGCTTCCCGGTTCTGGGGAACGTTGTATGTTTCCTCGTGATAGTTCGTTATCTGCTAAAGAGAGAGTGCGTTGCAAATGCGTAATGAGCCCAGCAGTAGATAACAATATATTAGGTCTTTCTGAAGAAGAGAAGCAGAAGATTAGGGAAGAAACTTTGAAGGAGTTGAATAAGTGATGGGACCGAAAACGGCGAAATTACACCTAGTTACTGGAGAAACTATTACATTAAACGGAAAGATCGTTCAAAACATGGCCAAAGGATTCGATAATGGGAATTTAATTGGAATAAGCCTTATTACAGATCCCGTGAGTAACATTACTTACAATATGGCTAATGTTACTAAAATTGAATGGTTATAACTTGAAAGGAGGTGAACAAATGAAAAAACGTAAGCTGAAGAACTTGCAGGTTTCCCATGTGTCTTTTGTAGAGAATGGAGCAAACCAACGAAAGTTCTTTTTAACGAAATCAGAAGAACAACCAAACTTTGAAAAGCCTGTAAAGGTTGTTAAGTCAGATGATGAGGAAAAGCGTCTTGTATATGGAATTGTATATGAACCTGATGCTATCGATGCTCATGGTGATTTCGCGGATGCAGAAACAATCGAAAAGGCAGCACATGAGTTTATGCTCAAGTACCGACAAATCGATAAGAATCATGACTTTGTAGCAGGAGTTGGAGAAGTTGTTGAATCATATATTGCACCTGCTGATATGGAACTTAACGGCGAGCCTGTAAAGAAAGGTACATGGATTCTCACTACGAAAGCAGATGAGGAAACGTGGGAAGCTGTTAAGAAGGGCGAATTCCAAGGTTATTCCCTTGCGGGAGTCGCTGAAACAGAAGTGATTGAGGAAGAAGTAACGAAAACTGAAGAGAAACAAATGAAGTCCTTCTTCCAATTGATGAAGGGCTTTTTTAGTGGAGAAAAAGTTGAAAAAGGCGAGGTTAGAGATAAATTTAACCAGAATAAACATCGTCGTGATGTAAATGCCTCCTTCTCTGCGTTAGAAGATACATTCTATCAATCTCTTTGGAATGCACCTACTGCTGATGTTATCGACTTAGATCGTATTGAAGAAGCTGCACTAGAATTTGTTGAGATTATCAATGAATTGAAGGGTACAGAAACTGTTGTGAAGGCATGGGAGAACAAACCTGTTGTATCTCTTGCTGAAGAAGTAGAAAAAGCAGGTAAGAAAATTAGTGCTCCAAACATGGCAGACATTGATTCTGCTATTGAGTCATTAGCAAACTTAAAAACACGCGTCACACCTTCATTGGAAGGCGCAGGAAGCGAGGAAGATGGTATGAACCAAGAACAATTAGAAGCGTTATCTGCTGCAGTAGAGAAAGCTGTAGGTCCAATTAAGGAAGAGTTAGCGAATGTAAAAAAACACCTTAACCTTGATGAAGAAAAAACAGAAGAGGATATCAAGGTAGAAAAAGCTGTAGAAGCTGCTACTGCTCCACTACGTGAAGAGATTGAAACGTTAAAAAAATCTCAAGGCATTAGCAACCAACAGGATACTGATGTTGTTCAAAAATCAGATGTACAAAAAAACGTATGGAAAGGCTTATTGTAAGCCCAAAGGAGGATTTTATATATGACACTTAATAACAAAACGATTATTGAAAAAGCGGACGTTACTCTTGCCACATTAGCTAGTGGCGGTTTAATGAATCCTGAGCAAGCTGATACATTTTTACGTATGGTGCAAAGTGCTCCTACGATTTTAAAGGATTCTCGATTTGTTCAAATGGCTTCAGATACTCGTAAAATTGAAAAAAACGGCTTTGGTTCTCGTATTCTACGTCCAGGTGTAGAAGGAACGCCATTAAAAGATTCTGATCGTTCTGCTCCAACAACTAGCACAGTTACATTAAATGCAAAAGAAGTAATTGCTGAAGTTCATATCACATATGACACATTAGAAAATAATATCGAGGGTAATAATCTTCAAAACACTATTATGCAGATGATTGCAGAGCGCGCGGCGTTAGATATCGAAGAATTAATTATTAATGGTGACAAATCTTCTGCTGATACGTATTTAACATTACTAGACGGCTTACGTAAACAAGCGACTTCACATGTAATTGATCATGCGGCTGGTGCATTCTCTAAAGATGTATTTAAGAAAGCTTATAAAGCTGTACCTGCGAAATACCTTCGCAACCCTAAAGATTGGAAATTCTATTCTTCGCATGGATTAGAAGTTGAATGGAAAGACCAAGTTGCAGCACGACAAACAAACCTTGGTGACTTCTCACTTCAAGGCGGTTTAGCTTCAGCGTATGGTGTTCCTGTAGATGGTATTGCGATGTTACAACCTTATAATGATGGGGAAAATACTGTATCTGACATTTTATTAACTCATCCTAAAAACATTGTAGTTGGTATGAGCCGAAATATCCGAATTGAAGTAGATAAAGATATCCGTGCTCGTAAGTTCATCATTGTTTTAACTGCAAAAGTGGATGCTAAATTTGAAGAGGAAGATGCAGTAGCGAAAGTTATCAAAGTTAAGGAGTGATGACTTTTGAACTACTATGCTAAATTAATTGTTGGTAAAACATATGACGTCCATGAACGTCTTTTTTTATTGGACCAAGAAGAGAAAGTTGCAAAGAAAACCTATGATTATCTAAATGGTAATGAACAATTTGAAGTTCGAAAAGAAGGTAGCAAATCTAAAGGAGAGGAGTGATAAGTATGCCACTTATTACTGCTCAAGAATTGATTGATTACACTGTACTGCCTGAAGTAAAGAATCGTCCTGTTCCTCTATTGGAGCAGGACATACTTGAGGCGGAAACAGAGATTTATAATTTATCAAAAATAGATTTTGGTGATAAGACGAAATATCCTGAAGTACCAGCAGAAGTGAAGTTAGCGTGCAAGAAATTGGCACAGTATTACGCTTATACAAACGCTGATACAACCGCGATGAAGGGCATTAAGTCTGAAAGTATTGGTAGTGGTGATTATTCTTATACAAAGGATAGTTCCAGTATCACAAAACCATCTATTCTGTATTTGCTAAAGAAATTCATAGTGAATGCAGGAAAGAATAAAGTCACATTTAAAATGAGGACGATTTAATGTCTCTACAAGGGATGATGGTACATGAATGTGATATTTACCATTTGCAGAAGGAAACAAAGCCTGGTAAGTTCGGGCAGCCAGGAGAAGAGGTTTATTTATACAAGGATACTCCTGATATAGCAGAACAAAGCTGCTACTTTGCAGAGAATGTAGCGATTGCTAGACCTACTGCAATACAGTCTGCACCAAATCAATTAAATGAACAGCATACGCGAGTATTGTTCATGCCTGGTACAGATATAAAACATAATGACAAGGTAATCAAGAAAAATACCAATGTCGTTTACTATATACGTAATCCTTTCCCAGTAGTACATCCACTTACTGGTGAGATTTCACATATAAAAGCCACTGCGGAGAGGAAGAGTGAACCATGGCTAGCCAAATAACGACTAGAGGATTTCGTGAGTTCAGTGCTAAGTTGAACCGTATGGCAAATGGATTAGATCAGAATGTTGCCTTATGGCTTGAAGCTAGTGGTTTTCAATTTCTAGAAGAGGTACAAAATCAAATCATCTCATTAGCGGTTGTGGATACTAGGCTTCTTTTGAATTCATTCACAAAAGGAGATGGAGAGAACGTATGGCGCTCCTCTGACGGTGGGTTGACGCTTGATGTGGGGACTTCGGTTTCTTATGCTAAAGTCGTGAATGACGGCCATCAACAAGTTAGACGATTCGTTCCAGGAAGATGGGAAGGTCATAATTTCGAATATGATCCGCATGCACCTACAGGAATGATGCTAACTGCTAAATTCATAGAAGGTCGCCCTTACTGGGATAATGCTATCGCTATCTATGAGCGCATGTTCCAAACTGCATTCGACCGCCAGTTCCGACAATGGGTACATGGAGGTTAAATTATGTACGCACAAATACATGGCTCTATGAAGGCTTTTGTCTTCGATAACCTGCCACAAGGTACATTTACTTATCACGATCAGGTTCCAGAAGAAATAAAGATACCTTCAGTGTACTTCCCGCACCTATCAACGAATGATTTGAAAAATACAAAGGATACATTCACCTTACTGTACACAATGACAGTGAGGTTTTTTAATGCAACAACAGAGGAAGCTATGGAGCTATCTGATAGAATTGCGAACTTAATTAGACGCAGCGGTTACACATTAAATCTTCGGAATGAGGATGGAAGTGAATCGACTGATACCGTCTATTTCAGAAGAGTGACTACCGCTCCGGTTGAGGTAGGTTCAGCTCAATTAACAATGATTTTTGAATACGAAAAGAACTATACCAATTGAGGAGTGTGAAATTATATGTCAGGAACTAATAATAAAATGTACCGTGGTGATGAATTTTTAATTGCAGCGGTTATTGCAGACCCATCTGATCCATTAAAAGAGAAAATGGTTCGTCCGTTTGACCAAACAGACTCATCTCATTCGATTGAAGCGGATGAGATTGAAGTGGAATCTAAAGACAGAACGATTTCTGATTACGGAAAAATCTCAGAAACACGTTCATTTGAGGGAATTATGGCTGAAGGAGATCCATTTCCTGATGCAGCAAAAGCTAAGGTTCGTAATAAAGAGTACATTGAGCTCTATGAGATTAACAAACGTACGAAGAAAGCGGAAAAAGGAACGTATATGATCACTTCGTTCGAAAAAACTGCTTCTACAGGGGAATTCGCAACTTATTCCATGGAAGTTAAACTTTCAGGTTCAGTGAGCGAAGAGACATTAACAGAAATCCCAGGAGGAGCAGGAGAAACTGCACCAGTAACACCTCCATCCGGTTCTTAAGAGTAGGTTAATGCCTACTCTTTTAAAATTTGAAAATAACATCCAATTAAAAGGAGATTGATATATATATGCGTTTTGAAATCGAAGGAAAAGAATATGAATTAAAACTTACTTATAAATCTATTGCAGAGCTAAACAAGAAATATGAGGGTGGAGCGAACCAAGTTATCGCTGCTTGTTTGCAAGGTGACTTAGAATTATTTGAAGATGCGGTATACTTCGGATTAATGCATACAGAAGAAGGGTTTACACGATCTAAAGTTACAGCTGCTATTGAAAAATTGTTTGTAGAAGAAAAAATCTCACAACAATACATTGAAGATGTTCTTAATGAAGTGGTAGCGGACAATTTTTTCTACAAAGCGAAGACGAAGCAGTACAAAGCACGAATGAAGAAACAATTATTAGCGAAGAATCCGGAATTCAAGGAGATTGCAGAGGAGATGTACGGAACGGACGACGAACCGCAGACTTCTCTAGAGAAGAAATAGACAAGGTGCAGCAGGATGGATTTAGATATTTAGGTTTGTTACCAAATGAGGTAATGAACCTAACTCCTCGTGAGTTTCAAAATATGATGACGGGTAGAAATGAACAGTATCTAGATGAACTGCAAACCTATAGTATATTTGCCCTCATGATGCGTGCGGTTTATCACAGTAACCCTAAAAAGAGCATGAAACCAAAAGATTTATTTGATAGATCGAAAATGGTTACCGATGATCAAAAGAAAAAATCCATTGAGAATCGTGCAAAGCAAGCTGAGGCAGATATGCAATTCTTACAAAATCTCAACTTCGGTTGATTGAAAGGTAGGTGAGATTTTGGCGACACAAGAAGAATTAGTAGTTCAGTTTCGTGCTGAAACGGATCAGATACGAAGAGAATTAGCGGCTATGCAACGAGAGATGAATGAGTTTGTAAATGCAACCTCTCGTTCATCTCGATATTACCACCGAAGCCTTGAGAGTATGGGGGATGCGAATAGCGAATATAGCCGACGTTTGCGTCAAATGAAATATGAGCAGCGGGAAGCGATGAGACCTCATATTGAAGAGTTGAAAAGAACCAAGTTAGCGTATTTGGATGCTGCAATGGGAATGGCAACTTATACTGGGAGTGCTCAAGATTTAATTGCTCAAGTTAATGAGATCGGTAAGGCTGAGAAGGCTGCAAATGATGAGATAATGAAGCTAGATAGAATGAAGCAGGCTAGTATATTACAAACAATTGGTATGCTAAACAACATGTCTACGACTTCTAGCAAACTGCAAGGTAACTTACAGCGTATGGGAAATCCATTGTATAACGTTTCTAGAGGAGCTTTGATGGCTACTAATGCAATGGAGAGACTAGCGAATAGAAGTTCAGCTGCTCAGTTAGCTTTAGAGTTTCTTGGACCTAATGCGAATATGAAAGAACTTAATGATCAGATTCGTATTATTAACCAATCTGTTATGGGTATGGGACAAGCTTTCTTAGTAGTTGGTATTGGTGCTGTAATGTTTTATAACAAACTGCATCAAGCTAATATGGAAATGAATCCAAAATATGCAGAAGCTTATAAGAATATGATGGAATCAATAACTGAAGCTTTAAAGCCAATGAGGGATGCTTTTGCTGCCCTTATGATTCCGATATACAATTTTGTAAACGCCATTGCAAAAATGGTAATAGCGTTTAACGAGGCGCATCCAGCTTTAGCTAGGTTTATTCAAGGAACAATGATGCTTGTTCCAGCCTTAACGCTCCTATTGCTACCCTTAGGGGCAGGAATGGGATTATTAAAAGGATATAGAGCTGCTTTTGCTGCTTTGTGGATGATTATCAAGCCTGCTGTACTGGTTTTAGCAATGGCAAGCCCTGTAGCTTGGGCGTTAGCTGCTGCGATAACAGGTCTAGCAGTAGGATTCGCTTATGCTTATAAAAATATAGAACCATTCCACAATGCTATAAATAATGTTTTAAAAGCGTTGAAAGGATTTTGGAAGGTAATTTCAGGTAAAAAAGACGCTGGAGTAGAGTTGCTTAAAGCGGCAGGATTATCTGATGATACCATTTCTAAATTAACGAGCGCTGTAGATAAAGTGCATTTTATTCTAAATGGAACAGGAATGTTATTTAAAGCTTTCTGGCAAGAGTTGAAAAGTCGAGGTAGTGCAGATAAGGATCTATTACGAGCAGCTGGATTATCTGATAGTGCTATTAATGCATTTACTGGTGCTGGAGCTAAAATCGGTCACAACTTGAATGCTATTAAAATGCTAATTGGGGCATTTGGACAAGAAGTAAAAAAACAAGGCAGTGCTGATATCGATTTATTAAAAGCTGCTGGTATATCTGATAAATCAATTAATGCTTTTACAAAAGCAGGAGCAAAGGTAAACCACAATCTAAACTCAATTAAATTATTATTAAAAGCATTCGGGCAAGAAGTAAAAGCAAGCGGTACAGCTGATATTGACTTACTTGTTGCTGCTGGAATTCCTGTGGGGGCAATCGAAAAGGTTGTCTCTTTTGGTCGTGCTCTCAATAGTGCTTTAAATACAGTAAAAGCAGTCGTTAAAGGTTTTGTAGCTTCGTTGTCTGGTAATAGCGATAACGGCGCAGAAATCATGAAAGCTATGGGGCTTAATGATAATTTAATTACGATGATTTTAAACTTTGGTGAAAGGTTACGAGAGGCTTTTGCTAGCATTAAAGAAGCTGTAGTTAGCGCTTTCCATGGAGATTTCACGCAAATTACAGATTTGTTCGCTAAATTAATACCTAGTATTATCGCTGTCTTACTTGGTGGAGTTCCTGGATTAGTGATTGGAGTTTCGACGTTATTTGCTCATATGGCAGATGCGTTTGGGGTAAGTGGAGAGGTGCTGGTTCAGAAATTTGGCGAGATAATGAATACTCTTGTCTCAACGTTTACTACTTTCGTTTCAACTCAGCTACCAGTGTTTTTGAACCAAGGTATGCAGATTATCGTCAACATTATTCAAGGTATGTTACAAGCGCTGCCCCAAATTGTTACAACGATATCTCAAATAATGACGACATTTATTACAACATTAACAACGTTACTTCCTCAAATAGTTACTATGGGGATTACCTTGATACAAACTTTAGTAACTGCAATGCTTCAAGCGTTGCCACAAATGATTAATGCTTCAGCTCAAATTATTAATACGTTAGTTCAAGGGATAACTCAAGTATTGCCAATGTTGATTGAGGTCGGTATCCAAATCATAACGACATTAGTTCAATCTATTATTCAATTAATCCCGCAATTATTAGATGCAGGTATGCAAATTTTATTAACATTAATTAATGGTATTATTCAGGTTTTACCAATGTTAATAGATTCTGCGATGCAAATAATGACGACGCTGTTGAATGCGATTGTACAAAACTTACCTTTAATCATTGATGCAGGTATTAATATCCTAATGGCATTAATCCAAGGAATTCTACAGATATTACCTCAATTAATTGATACAGCATTGCAGGTAATTAATCAATTTATAACTATAGTTATGCAAAATTTACCTTTGATTCTTGAAGCAGGAATACAGATATTACTGAAGTTGGTTGAAGGAATTATTCAAATGTTACCCCAAATTGTAGATGCGGTTATACAAATTATAACTAAATTTACTGAGGTCATTGTTCAAAATTTACCTCAAATAATTGATGCGGGCGTTCAAATTTTAGTTAAGTTAGCAGAAGGTATTTTAAAAGCGCTACCTCAGTTAGTGTCTGCGGCTATTGAGTTAATGGCTAAATTACTTGCTACAATTATACAACATCTTCCTGAGTTGTTATCTGCAGGCGTACAATTGATAGAAGCTTTGATAAAAGGAATACTTAGTTTAATTGGAGCAGTATTTAATGCTGGAGTAGAAATAGGCGCTAAAATAATTGATTCTTTGAGTAAAGTAAATTTATTCGATATAGGTGTAAACATTGTCAAAGGATTAATTAGTGGTATTGGATCAATGATAGGTTCCGCTGTAGCTGCAGCAAAAGAACTTGGTAGTAGTATTGCTGGTGCTGTATCAGGAATCTTGGATATCCATTCTCCTTCTCGTGTTATGAGAGACTTAGGTATCTACACTGGACAAGGATTAGTTAAAGGTATTGGATCCATGGAGAATCCGGTGTATCGAGCAGCAAAAGAAATGGCCGAATCTGTTAAAGATGCATTTGATTCATTATCTGAAGGGATATCACTTGGTGATGTTTCAATGGGTGCTATATCAGGTCCTGCAATTCCTATGGTTTCTGCTGGTTATAAAACACCTTCTAGTATTTCGAACGTGTCGGCTACTTCTGGATTTAGTGGTGCAGCCTTAAGTAAATCTACAAATGATTCTAGAACGTCAAATATCGTTCAAAATGCTACTCCTGCTGTTATTGAAAATGTAATTGTTATTGATAGCACTGAAGTAGTTAGAGCAATTGGAGACAAGATAGACGTAGACCAGGGAAAACGAATTGTAAATCAATCATTTGTTATGGGACAAAAGGGAGGATGGTGATTAAATGTCTGAAGTAATCACATTAGGAACGACAGTACAAACATTAAGTGGAAAAAAGTATGTATTAGAAGAACTAGGCATCATGACAAGAGACTTTAATCCGCAGTCACCATCGCCTGTGCATAACTTTGAGACTGTTGAAAATAGAAATGGAACTATTGATAGAGGAACAGTTTATGGCCAACGTACTATAAACTGTTCTTTTTATTTTAAAGCAGTTGATATGTGGGATTATGCGTTACTGCGAGATGAAGTATTTCGTCTATTTGATAGTAGAGAAGCTTTCTATATCATAGATCAACGAAATCCGGGTAAGCGATGGCTTGTAAAATATAGTTCACCTTACAGTATCGAGCAGAATTGGAAGTATGGATTCTTTGAAATTGATTTTGTAACTGTAAAACTACCATTTGCAGAATCAATTGGAACTACAATGGATAATTTCACTTTTGACAGTAACCTTTGGCAGATTGGGCAAGGATTAGTCGCGGAGGATACAAAGTATACACATAATACTACATCATTTCGAATTTATAACGCAGGGCATGTCAAAATAGATCCAAAGGAAATGCCATTGAAGATTACTTATACAGGATGGTCTGATCAATTAACGATTAAAAATCTAACAACAGGCGATGTATGGAGTTATGGGAAATCCACAGTAATTGAGAGTTCGCAAATTGTATTAGATGGGGTTAAGTCTTATCGTCCTGGCGTAGGTAGTATCTTTAAGGACACGAATTGGAAGTTAATCACATTAAAACCAGGTTGGAATGATTTTGTGTTATCTGGCGCTTCAGGTAACTTCAAAATTGAATTTAATTTCCGATTTTATTATTTGTAGGTGAAGCTATGTTATTAGTCACAGGAATAAACGGACAAACAGAGATGCTTTGCGACTTCAAGGATGTAAGAAGAAAACGAAGAGTCAATGGAGAACACTCTCTTAATTTCTATCAGCTAAACACTCCGGAAGCAGCTCATGCGTATAAATTGCTAGATAAACGTTCTATAGTTACAATTCCTGAAACGGGTGATGAATATATTGTACTTGGTATATCTAAAGTAGGGCACTACGGAAAAAGAATTAACGCAATGCATGTATTTCTTGATGGCTTTATCAGTCAACATAAATATGAATTACTGAACGGAACCATTAATTTTAAACAATTCTGCGACTTCTTATTTGTTGGTAGCGGATGGACATATATTATAAACGGTGCATTTGCTCCACAGCGTTTTGAAAACTTCGGGAGAGATTCTAAGCTTGCATTGCTGCAAAAAGGGTTAGAAAGGTATAGATCTGAGTTTTCCATTGATAACAAGAATAAAATTATTACATTTAAAAATGAGATAGGTAAAACTACAGAATCACAATTTAGGTATGGACATAATCTACAAACTTTCAATGAAGAAACGGATATGTCCAACTTTTGTACAGTTATTAGAGGGTTCGGGAAAAGGGATGACGAGACAGAATTTTCCGTTGAATATAAATCACCATTAGTAAGTGTATACGGTGAAATTCATCAAAAGTCGATTGATGATGATCGTTATAAGTATGAGAGTTCTTTATTGGAAGCATGTAAAAATAATTTAAATGATACACCTCTAACGAAATTTAATGTATCTGTTTCGGATTTATTCGAAAATGGTTTGCAAATGCATCCATACGATTATGGCGACTATGTGTATATGCTTTATGAAGAGGCAGATGTAGCTGTTCAGATACGAATCGTTGAGGTTATAGATGATCCAGTAAACAATAGTATTTCACCAACATTTGAATTATCAACTTTTAAAACGTTACGAACTGCAAGTGCGATTCAAGCGCAATTCCAACAGACTCAAAGGGATATTCAACAATTGATGGATGATGAAGGTAATTTAAGTTTATCGTTAAAACGCTTGTACATGACCACAGAAACCTTCGCTGATAACACTGGTTTTTGGTATATAGATCCTAATGATAAAAATAGATACGTCCATATTGGTGCAGGAGGCCTTGATGTTCATCGTGGTCTTATTCGCGTTGAGAGAGAGGATGGTTTTGCGACTATTATCGGTGGCAAGATACAGTATGGTTTTGATATTGCAGGACATTATCCGCCATATCGTGGGATTAACGTAATAGAAGATGGTTGGTGGTTAATATCTGAACATGATCAACTAGACAATTGTCAGTTTTATACATTTGAGCATAAAACAAGATACGTCAAAGTGGCAGCCCAAATATTCACCGAATCTGGCGGAGAAGTTGAAATTGCGATAGTTGATGGTGATGGAAGTACCATAAGAAGTAGAGCTACATCGACTCAATCATCACCTCCTAATCAAAATGATGGTGCTGAGCTTGTATATGATTTAGGTGTACCGACTGGAGAATTAGAAGCCTTTTATTTACGAATGAGGAACAAGGTAAAAGGAAAGAAAGCATATGCACGGATATTCCGTGTGTGGTTAGAAGGATAACAAAAACTATTAAAAACGAATTTTATATAAAACAAACTTTAGGAGGAATTATTTATGAAATCAGTTCAAATTTACGTTGGGAAACCTCAAATCGAAAAACTAGTAGTATGTGATGTGCAAACAGACCAACAAATTACTGTAAGACAAATCATTTTTAATAATTCATTAGAAACTGAACAGAAAGTGACTTTAACTCTTAATACTATCGATATTATGACTATCAAAGTAAAACCTGGAGATAATGTACGAGATACTTTTATTGTACTGAATCCTGGGAATAAATTATTAATTCAACAAGAAACGGAAAATGCGGTTAATGTCATGATCAATGGGGTTTTAGACCCAGTGCCAGTTAGTTATTAAATAAGAGGGTTTTAATAACTCTCTTATTTTTTTATAAAGGATGGTGAAAATTTATGCCTATTGCATTAAACCGTTGGCCGAACACAGCACAAGATAGACATTTTAGAAATAATACAAATGAAAACTGGGATCGCTTAGAAAGAAAACATAATGAAATAGAAGAGAAGAGTGAACAGGCTGCGATAGAATCGTCATCAGCTCAAAGACAAGCAGAGGAAGCGAATAAATTATCCGCTAGTGTACAAGAACAGATAAATAGCATGGTAGTGAATGGTGATTCTTCAGTAGAAGCTGCACAAGCAAGGGTAGATACAGAAGGAATTACTCATGATACTTTAAAATCACGCTTAGATGGCGAGTTTCAGAAAAATGCAACCCAAATTCAAATTCTGAACAATTTGCAAATAAGCATAGAACAATTCCCTATTATTTTTCCTGAAATAACTGATAGACCTCGATTTCAACGTGCGTTTAATTATGCAAAAAATAACGGAATAGGAACAGTTAAAATCCCTAAAAACGATTATGTTTTTGATGGGATTCCTGTTATATTACCTGCAAATATAATAATTGATTCAAATGGGGCTTCAATATTAATCAGAGAAGGGGCATACGCTAATGGGATTGGGTTCTTTACAACAAGGGTAGACAAAGATGGTGTCCCTAAGCTGACTGTCGATTATGATCCAAATGTCCCTGTGAAAGAGGATATAACGTTTAGAGGTAAGTTGATATTAGACGGTAATATGAGAAATGTTAGTACTACTAACCCTACGAGTACTTGCAGCGGTATAGTTGCTTATCGTGTTAGGAATTTCAGAGCTGAAGGCTTAATAATTCAAAATCTACCAGGATTTGTTGGGGGAGGATACGGAATTATAGCTGCTTATTCTGATACTGTTTATTTAAATGAAATTATAGTTGATCGTACTGATCGTCAAAACATTTGTATTTGGGAAACTTTAAACGCCCATGTGGACAAAGCGAATTTAAACTATTCCCAATTACGAGAGTGTATATTGGTCTCCACGAACACTCCGGTTTCTTTACAGACTAGTCATTGTACTATTTCTAATAGTAAGATGAGGAATGCAAGTGCTGAGAGCGTTCATGTAGTTCGTTTTAGTGGATTCGGTTCAGGTATTATTGAAAATACGGAAATTGAGGGAACTACTGCAATAGATGGTGTTTACGTCACTGATACGTGTTACAAGTTTGTACGAATTTTAAATAATAAAATTCGAAATTGCATGTACGGAATACGTGTCGAGTCAAGTACAGATAAATATATTATCGCAGAGAACAACGATATTGAAAGTTGTATAAATGGAATACGACATAACGCGAGCGGTGGGACAGCAGTCTATACAAAAAACAGGGTAAAAGGTAGTACAAATCAACCGTTCTATATAGCCTATGCAGATTATCAAACAGTAACTGATAATGAATTTGACGGGGGCACTCAAGTTTTTATCCGCCCTAATGTGAAATCACACTTTATAAGCAATAAGGTACGGAATATGTCTGATCTTACTTACGCTGTAGTTGTTGGGGGAGATACTATTGCTTCTATTTCATTTATGATGAATTCCGTGAAAAATAACATATCCGACCTTACACGCATCCTAACAGCTGGAAGGGCAGTAGGTAATGATGGGTTCATCGAAACGGCATCTTGTTACACGGATCAAACACTAACGTCAATAGCTTCAAAACCCTTTGGACTAGGTCAGCTTGCTGTTGTAGCTGGAATTCCTTATATTTCAGTCGGTACAAGTTCACCAAGCGATTGGAAAAAATTACTTTAAACAAAATACGGCTTTTAATAAAAAGTATGCAGTGGCATGCTTTTTTTATTTTTCTCAGGAGGTGGTTGTAGTGAAACGAATTGTAGATCCTGAAATTTATGAGAAATACGTTAACTTAGATAATAAAAACCTAATTAGAGACTTCCTGATTGAAAAGAAAGCACAAGGTAAGGCGAAAAGCACTTTAAAACAGTATGAGTGGGATTTAAGAATCATTTTATTTTTAATTTATCAGCATTTTGATAATAAAAATATTACAGAATTGACCAGAAAAGATATTCGTAATCTTTGTATCGTATTCCAAGAGATGGACATGTCCAATGCTCGCGTTAATGGACTAATGAGTGCGTTACGGTCCTCGTTAGAATTTTGTGCTGACGATGATGATTATGAATATGAGTTTAATATCGGTTCTAGGGTGAAAGGATTACCTAAAAATCCAGTTAGAGAAATTACATTTTTAAAAGAAGAACAAATCGAATGGTTGTTAGATGAACTGGATAAAAAGGACCAGACGCTCATTGCTGTTTATCTAGCCATTTCTTATTACAGTGCAGCAAGAAAGAATGAAGTACACCAAGTATTAAAAGAGGAATTAGCAGAACGATATTACACAAATACTGTAGTTGGAAAGAGAAGTAAAAAGTTCAGGTTATATTATAACGAGAGAACTAGAATTCTAATTTCGAAGTACATTGAAGGTAGAGGCAAAGACAGTATCAATCAGTTATTTGTGAAGACATATAGAAATGGTGAAAAGCGAGTAGTCAATAAGAGTACTTTTAATTACTGGTGCGATATTTTATCCAAAATGTTAAGTAAAAGAGAAGGGAAAGTTATTACAATTAACCCTCATGCTTTTCGTCATTCTAGACTTGATAATCTCCGTGAACAAGGCATACCGTTAGAGAAACTGAAATCTCTAGCTAATCATAGTGATGTATCAACAACTGAATCTTATTTATCAGATCGTAGTGAGAATGATATTGCAGATATATTCGGTATGGATGTTAGTTGTTTTAAGTAGGGGACATAAAAATGTCCTTTTTATTTTGCGAAAAAGGAGCTGAACCAATGCAAGAAATTCAAGATTTAAAGCAAGAGATCCAACAAATCAAGTCAGACCAGAAAGATATGCAGCGTGATATTCGCAACTTGGAAACACGTACTACAGTCAATGAAAAGGATATTGTAAATATAAATAAGCTTCTTGATAAAATCAGCGCCAATACCACTTGGATTCTACGAATTATTATAGGAGCAATTGTAGCTGGCCTATTAGGATTACTAATGAAAGGCGGCATGTAATATGTCAAAAGAGAATATCAAAAAACGATTCCGCAACTGGCGTACCTGGGTTGCGGTTTTTTCATTGGTTGGATTTTTATTTACTAAATTCGGAATGCCTGAAGCAAAGAACTTCCTTGAAGAATTGCTTCCCTATGTATTTGCGGTAGGTGTCTCACTTGGTATTTGGACAGATCACGAAGAAAAAGGAGAAGATGTTAAATGAAAAAATCAATCAAACTAGCTTCCTCTGTATTTATGACTCTATTGCTCCTGTTAAGTTTTGCTACAGGAGCTTTTGCTGATAGAACACTTATTATTCCTGATTTACCAAAGCAGTCATACCGCTATGGTGTAGGTGCTTATGAAGGCGTTGTGGCGCACTCTACAGCAACTCCAGAAGCGCCAGCTATTAATATTCAAAAGTATGAGTCTCGTACATGGCGCTCGGCTTTTGTACATTACGCAGTTGATTGGAATGAAACAATCCAAATTGCGGATACCAAATACATTGCTTATGGAGCTGGATCAGGAGCAAATAAACGATTTGTTCATGTAGAATTATGCGAAACGAGAGATTACGAAAAATTTAAACGTAGCTACGATAAATACGTTAAGCTATTGGCTAAAATCCTTCGTGACCGTGGAATATCAGTAGAAAAAGGATTGTGGACTCACTACGATGTGACGAAATATCTTGGCGGTACAGATCATGAAGACCCACTTGATTACTTAAAGTCTCATGGCGTTTCAGAAGCTCAATTCCGCGCTGATGTACAACGAGCATACAATAATTCTAGTGTGGATGTTTCTGTACCTAATAAGCCATCTAATCCAGCAGAAGTTCCAACAGCTGTAACAGACGGAATCGCGTATATTGAAGGTTACAATGTTAACTTACGTAAAGGACCTGGTACAAGCTATTCTAAGATGCGTCAGTTAAACAAACCAGAAGCTTATGTTGTATGGGCTGAAAAAGATGGTTGGTTAAACCTTGGCGGTGAACAATGGGTTAAAAATGATCCATCTTATGTGAAGTTTAGTAAGAAAAGTACAGTGGATTCCTCTATTGTAGGTAAACGTGTTGTTTCTAAAGTTAATAACCTACGATTCTATGATGCTCCATCTTGGCAGGATAAAGATGTTTCTGGTTCTGTAGATGCGGGTTTAGGTTTTACAATTGACGCAAAAATAAACGTAAATGGATCCCCGCAATATAAAGTGCACAATAGTAAAGGTGAAACGTACTATATTACTGCAAGTGAAGCCTACGTGTATGTGAAGTAGGGTAAAAGAGGGATTACCCAAATGTGGGGAATCCCTCTTTTTTTATTCAGTGACATCGACAATTTCATCAAATTTAAATGCCGTATGTAAATTAAATGCATCTGTACAATGCACCGTATTAGTATGTAAATCAATTCGTATAACAGTTATGTACATATTGCTGATAAATCCATCTCGATAAAACGAAATAAGTATATCTTCCTGCCTCTGCATGGAATCAATCAGAGCACGTTCTATACGTTCTTTTGTATCCTGCGTAAGCATCGGTTTAGGTACTTTGTTTAACTCACCCATTATCTCTCTAATTCCTGCAAATTGCTCTGGCATACTGGCAAACGGTTGCCACTTAATCATATCGCGTCCCTTAATCTTTGGTACGCCCCAACTGTGATTTTCCATGATGATCCCCCGATTCGTGTAATTTATGTTCATTATACACGAACATACGTTCTTTTAAAAGGGTGATAACAGAAAAAAGTTCGTTATTCCTTACTAGGACGCATTATCCAATTCAGTTGTCTGGTACATCGCAATCTTGCTCCTAAGTGTGGACTTTTCCAAATGTCATTAGAATTTATTGTTTCGTCAATGTATTCGTACATGACCTCCTTGGTATGTTCATGTATTTTCTCTTCAACTTGAATACCTGCATCTTTTTGAAATTGTTCAAATGTTTTTAAGTTCATAGTTTTTTTGCTCCTTTTTTAATTAATTAAATATTCCGAAAACAAAAATGAGATTTATACCTTTTTCCTCTCTGCCCTCCAATCCATTAAAATTAACCGGTTATTACTAATATAACAAAACTTAGACTAAACCTTTGAATATCGACTATAAAATTAAAATATTTTGGGATGGATTCGAAAAATATCTGTTAATTTAATTGTAACCCAAACCGCGTTACTTACTTGATGGATAGCTGCGAAGCAACAGGCTATTTTCCTTCCCTATTTCTTAAGTAACTTTTGGTTCTTATCTAATATAACAGCAGGACTACAAATCCCCCATGAACGACCCTATAAATGAAAAATATTTTAGACAGGCAACAAAATCATATCCCACGCATATAGCTAATAGCGTACAGCGCGCTTATAGCTAACCAACAAGTCCACTAACAAAGTAGGGCTATTTTTTATGCCTATTTTGGTAATAGCGGTACTATCGTTTTACATAGACCAAAAGTCAGTAACTTGCTTTCTTGGTTCATGTTTCCTAACTATCTTCATGATCTTCTGCATGGTATTTGGAGAAGGTACATAATCCTTATCGTTACATAACTGTCCCAACGTATTTCTGTTCACTTTACTAGCCTTTGAAAACTCCTGTATTGAATAATCATAGTTGGCTAGAAATTTAGCTAACTTTGTTTTGTGTCTCCCGATACCTCTACCCCACACATGAATCTCCTCCGTAATCTTTTTTAACCATCCTTGTCCAAAATGCAAAAAAATATACGCAACTGCAAAATAGATTAGGCATATTGTTCAAGCGGTACGAAATACTTTTTAACAAAGCGATATTACCGCTACTACCAAAAGGGAGTGTTACAGATGGCTAAATTCAGTAAGCCAGTAGCATTTAACGAGAAGAATGAGAAAGATAGATTAATGCTACAACACGTTAAACGTCGTAATTTTAGCGGATACGTTAAGAAATTACTTTGGGAAGCTATGAGTCTCGAAAAGATAGAAAAAGCGAATGTAGAGCAATCTGAACAGACAAATATGGAGAATGTAGAAATTAAAGAAGAGAAAAAGATAACTCCTGTTTCTAAACCGCAACCGACTGCATCCGAACGGATTCAACAACTTAAATCACAAACAAAGAAGCAGCAGACCTCACCAAGCCCACTGCCATTTATGCCATCTAGCTCACGAAAATATTAACTAACATACCAATAACCGCTCCTGCTGCTACAGCGATAGCTACGTGCATCGTTAATCCCTCCGTTTTTTAGGATATATCTTTAGTATGTCCTGTTAAAAAAATAACATGTGAGAGGTGTACATCATGGCGAAAACAGAGGTAATACCGTTTCGTTCGTTTATGGATGGAAGTTATAAAAACAAGGATAAAAGTGATATTACCGTTTTAAAAAGAGTTATTACCGCTACTAGCGGTTCACTTATCATGATTCTACCCAGAGCGGCGTTTGCGGCTACAGTTAATAGCACTTTCGGAAACGTCCACGGGGCAATTATGAACGGATTTGATGCAGGAGTAGTGCTTGTCATTATGTTTTCTGGAGCAAGCTGGGCGCTCGGGCATCGTACAAAGGCGTTAGAAATCCTTATAGGCGTGTCTTGTGGATATATTTTGGCAAGACACGCAATAGATATACGCGATTTTCTAAAAGGGATATAAGGGGGATATATAAATGGGAGCAGAATTTTGTGAAGTGTGCGGCGTTGAAATAGTTTGTGGAGATTTATGCAACGATTGTGATTGTAAACACGGCTCTGAAAAGGTATATACACCTATATTTGCTGATGGGGAGGAAGTGTTATGAGATTCATCTTAGATGGTGGAAAAATGGTTTTAGCTAATGCAGGTGGTTACATCGGTGAAAAAGCAAAAGAAGGTTCATTTATGGATGCTTTAAACAACTTTAGCGATAGCATTGTTCATACAGAAATAGAGTTCATTTTAAAACCGATTGGTCACTTCTTTAAAGAATGTGGGGCATTACTTTGGGATTGGTTTATTGTGAATCTTCCTGATTTGATGGGATACACAACAATAGCAGCAGGTGCCTTTATCATCATTTCATCCATGTTAGGGAAAGGGAGCCTTATGAAGACAGTAAGTTGGTATACAGCTCTTTTGATTCTTGCTCTTACGATCCTTGGAGGTGTGTGAAGTGGATGTGAAAAAAGAAGAGAATGTACCGGATCAGGAGCAGAAGTTTTACTACCCTGCTATTTATCTTGGTGGTGTGCCAGCAGAAATACCAAAGAAGAAAAAGAAGTGGTGGAAACGCACTGAAACAATAACTTGGTCGGATTTCTTTCAAGCGCAGCAAAATAAAATGGTTGTGTATCGTATTATTCCGCACAGTAATGTTACCAATAACACGCGTCGATTATGGAAAGCGATTTACAAGATGTACGAAATGTATGAAGCACCAGGAACGCGTCTGGAACGTGACGGACTCCGCTTTGTATATCGCGAAAAGGATTTATTTTGGTTCGATGTGATATTTAAACAAGAGGACGGACAGAAGAAAATCGAGTTTTATGTATCTACATCAGAATATCAAGCAACCAAGTTAAAACGTAAATTAGAAAATAAGATGAGTGTCACAATTAAAGAAACTTCCCTCGAGCAAATACAAGTCCCAGAAGAAAACACGATAGTCCAGGAGTTAAAGTATCTAAAACACGATATATTTAGCTTGAACACAAATGCAAACGAGCAAAAGACACCTATTGCATCAGTCATGAACACAATAGACGAATTACAGCTTGATGGTGACTTTGCAAGGCTGAGTATCTGTAATGAAGCAGAGAACCGTCAGAAATGGATAAAGAACGCATCTTGGGCTTACGAGAAGCTTTCTAAAGGAAAAGTACCTCAAAGAGCCACAATAAACTCCAGAATGGTGCTAGGGGCTTCAAAACAGGCACTTGGTGGTTTCGTGAATGAGGTGAATTTCTTAATTACGGACTTGTTTAATGCTTTATCAAATACCTTTTTCAAAAGTAATAAGTCGTATGAGAAAGGGAAAGTAGTTGATAAGCCGTTTAGCTTGGAAGACGAGATAAACTCACGCCATATCAGTAATGCAAGTCGTGAAAAGTTAAATAATCCTGTTTTTAAAAGTCATATACGCATAGTGGCACACTCACAAGACCGCCTAACGCGTGAAACGATTAGTGAAACCTTATCCCTCTCATTTAGTGAAATAGCGGATAATAACGAACTACACGGCGTTAAAATTAACATAAAAAGCAGAAAAAAAGAGGTTATCCAAGAGTTAAATACATTACACCTCTCCAAACGTACGAAAATGAATGGTAACGTTAATTTAATCTCAACTGATGAAATGGCTAAGTTAGCAATGCAGATGCCTACAGCAGAACTGCAACGACGTTACGAAGAAGCGCTGAGTGTGAAGAAAAGAACAGAAACAGATATTCCAAGTGTATTATGCGATCCGAACGGAATTCATTTAGGAGAGAGTGAATTAAAGGATAAGAAAATACCAATCTATTTTCCCGTTAAAAACCCTGACGAATTGTATCGTGGTTATACATTTATTGGCGGGCAAGGGAATGGAAAAGATACAGCAATTAAAAACTGGGTAGTAGACGGATGTTTAAATCATGGTATTAGCGCTATTATCCCTGAAGTAATTTGCGAAGCTGGAGAGCGTGGTATGGCTGACGGCATTAGGGATGCTCTGCCTTCTGACAAAATAATAGATATTGATTTAAGTGATGAAAACTACATTGTTCCTATGGATCTGACAGAAGTAATTACAAAGTTAGGTCGCAAAGGTGCAAGCAGGTTTGCTGATGAAGTTATAGATTTCTTTGGAGATATGGAGAAAATGGCACGTTCTAAACGTTACTTAAAAGCAGCAGCTAAGGCATCAGGTGGTTCTTTGTTCAATATTAAGAGAATTCTAGAGGATGAAGAGTTCCGTGTAAGTATAATTGAACAACTCCTCCAAGAAGGAAATAAGAGATTAGCAGAAGAGTTACTTTCCTGGGGAGATAACGAAGAGTTAGGGAGTAAAGCGGATGCGGTGTTAAATAGATTAGATGATTTCTTTGGTAACGACACCTTGTATGATATCTTCTCGCAAGAACCGAAGAAAGAGGTGGATTTTGCTAAATGGATGCAGGAAGGGAAAGTCGTTATTATACGTATACCAAACCGCAAGCTAGGTGAATTAGCATCTAAAACGCTTGTCCACTGGATCACATTGAAAACATTTATGACAAGGATGCTTATGAGTAAAGAAGAACAGAGCAGGGGATGCTTCGTTGTATTTAATGAACCTGAGCAGTACGCGACAGAGGGACTAACTAAATTAATGGGGCGTATTGGTACAGAAGGGCGCAAGGAACGACTTGGAGCGTTATATGCATTCCATCATTGGAATAAGTTGCCGCACTCTTTACAGGAGAATTTACAAGGTGGTGGAGTGCAACAAATCCTTTTCTCGAACGACCACATTAAAACATTTGAGTTGTCCCAACATCGACTGGAACCAACTATTTCAATTGATGATGCAGCAAGATTACCACGATTCCATGCAATCATTTCTGTAAGAGCTGGCGGTGATCTACAACATGCGTTCATCTGCAAAATGAAACCACCTGTTGAACAGAAATATAGTAACTCTTCCCTAACTAAACAGCACACCCAGTTGTACGGCAGAAGCTGGGAAGAGTTACAGGGGTAACAGACAATATCTATGTTATGTAATCGTATAAGGATATAGAATAAAAAGCCTTGTAGTAGGCTTTTTTCTTTGTTGTATAAACATATTTTTAACGTTTAATAAACATTTAAAATAACAATATATTAACGTTAATGTTAACGTTAATAAAACGTTTTAACGATAAAAAATAAACCCTACAAAGTGTAGAGTTTAAAGTAATCCTCTCTTTTCAAAGAAGTCACGGAAAATTCTATTAGCAAGTTCTGATTGTGCCCCTCGTTGAGGTTTCTTACCTAATACCTTTTGGAATGCTTGTCTTACATCCTTATCTAAATGGAACCCAACTACTTTCTTTTCTTGTTCCACTTTTAAGAAATCTAATATGTCATCTTGCTTCATAATGGGAGTTGGATCTTTAGGTGTTCCGGGATCAGGATCAGTATCTCCAGGTGTTGCTCCTGTAGGCACTTCAAGGACATTCTTTCCAGTAGGAGTTTCTTTTGGTTCTTCCGGAAGCTTAGTTTCCCCTTCGTTTTCTAATGTTTTATTAACGTTAACATTAACGTTATCTATATGTTCCGGTAACGTTTCATTATCATTATTTTTATGTTGTTCTTCTTTTGATTCTTCAGTCGTCCTAACTGCGCTATCACCAAACAAATCAGCTATATTGCGGTTGCTCATGTTCATTCAGCTCCTTAAATAAACTTTTGTAGTAAAATGCGAATTCGGTATCTTTTTTAGCCAGTGTAAGAGGTAGTTTGTTATAAGCAATTGAGTTTGCGAATGAAATACTTCTTGGAATATTGGCATTAAAGAAATGTACTTTTTCTTTTTCGCAGAATTGTCTCGCTTGTTTAATTGCTTCAGTATGTAATTTCGTATTTTTTTGAACAAGTGTAGCAACTACTCCTGCGATATCTAAATTCGGGTTGTGTTTCTGTTTGAATTGATTTATTACATCAATAATCTTAATTAAAGAACGCACACTATATTGTTCCGGTTGGAAAGGAATGATAATTCTGTCTGTGCAGCAAATTACATTACTTTGGATTAAACCTGAACTTGGTGGACTATCGAATAGAATCACATCGTATTCATCTTCAACTGACATTAATGCTACCTTTAGAAGTAAAAATGGATTTATGTATTTATCTAAGTTTGGTAGGATGTCGAAATCTAAGAAACTCATCATTTCGTTAGAAGGTAGAATATCAATATTTTTATAGACATTTACAATAGCTTCACTAGCAGGTGCAAAGTTAACTAAAACATCATGTAGAGTTGTACGATACTTGTCAGGGTTTTTACCGAAAGAGAGAAGAGAGTTACCCTGCTGATCGGCATCTACGATTAATACTCGTTTCCCTTGCTTTGCGTAAAGACCAGCTAAGTTCACTGTCATTGAAGACTTTAAAACACCGCCTTTATTCTGCACAAAAGCTAATTTATAAGCCATTTAGGCACCTCCGTTATTTTTACATTAATTTAATGTTAACGTTAATATTAACGTAATGTAATTTATACATTATTTTTATGTAGTTGTAATGATAACAAAATGAAAACATATCATTTTGTTTTTGTCAATTTAACATACTGCTTATCAATTCTGTAACAACAAGTGTTTCCCTGCTATTAAAATAAAAAAAGACAAGCGTTTGGCTTGTCGGCTGTCCTTGTAAGTATATGAATCTTGCGTTACAATAATTGTAGAAAAAACGGAATAAAAGACGAAAGGACCCATTCTCTCCCCGACCAAAGTTTGAGAATGGATCCTTCAAATAGTTACACAAGAAATTTCTTGGTGTTTATTAACTTCTGTCTATATAATATCAAAAACTATTAGACAGGTAAAGTGTAATATATTCTTGTGTAGCTTCCTTTTATTTGTATAAGGAGGCTATTTGTATGTCAGTGGCAATTCGGAAGCCGCAAGAGGAAACGTTCATTGATTCCTGGTATGAATGTTACTTATCAGAACGGAAGAAATCAGGGTATGTTGTTACGATTGATTTAAGTAACGAGCAACATAAACAAATTTGGTATGGCTTGCGTGATTTGAAGCATTTGTTAAAAGCTTCAGAACGTGGCCTAAAAGATGTCTATCTATCTCTTAATGCATTTGAACACGGAAGTCGTAAAACGGCTGATTTGAAGCAAATAAGAAACATAGGCGTAGACTTGGACTTTTATAAAATAGGACTCTCAAAAGAGTATGTAATAAAACAACTACATGATTTCGTATTTAGTGGATCATTACCGTGCCCAAATATCATTATGAATGGTCGAGGGGTGCAGTTAGTTTATAGCATAAGTGGTGGCGCTGCTCCACAAATGGCGTATTTAACTCAATACATAACAAATCACTTTGTAAAAATGCTTATGCCATTAGGTGCTGACGGTTCGTGTTCGGACTTATCACGTGTATTCCGTTTGCCATATAGCACTCATGGTAAAACGGGGCAACAAATTACAGTGGATTTATGGACGGAAAGAGAGTATTCATTACAAGAACTATATGAATATGTACCACCACTAGAGAAAAAGCGTAAGACGAAGCGTAAAGGCACTATAACGACGTTACCAGCACGTAAAGGGGTAATGGACCTCTACAGTTTAAATACGAAGCGTAAAGCTGATTTAGAAATGATTGTGGAGCTTAGAAATGGCGTAATAGAGAATCGTAACGATTTAACATACATTTATTCATTTACGACGGCCTTAATTGTTAAGAATCAAGCAGCGACGTTAGAAATGACGTTCCAGTTGAACGCGAAACTTGCTGATCCACAGCCGAAGAAAGAAGTGGAGCGAACAGCCAAGAACGCGTACAAGGATGCTATGACTTTCTTTGATGAATTTGCGAAGAATGATTATAAGCGTGTGGGATTACCACCGAACATTATTAAACCAATGCGAAATGATACGGTAATTCGTAAGCTTAATATTGATTTTACGCAAGACGAAAAAGAAAAAATGAGTACTTTGATTGATAAAGTCGAAAAACAACGACGTGATACAGAAAGAAAACGTGCAAAACGACGCGAAGAAGGTGTCGCAACGCGTGAAGAGTATTTAGCTAAAGAACAAAAGAAAACAGAGGACAAGCTAACTATACTTAAAAGAGCTAGGGAACTTTATCCTGGTGCATCTATTCGTAAGTTAGTCGAGCATACAGGGTTATCCAAATCAGTTATAGGACGACTGATGAAACAACTTTAGTAAGTGTCCCACCCTATGTCTTCTTAAACCGTAATATATGTGTGTTGTTTTCGATAAACTAATTGATTTACAAAAGTGTCCCAGGGTTTGTCTGCTTAAACCTGTTATTATTTGGACTACTTATTATTTTGGAGGTTATTCATGGCTAGTTGTATTTCTATATTAGATTGGTATCAGAATGGTGATTTATCTGTAGAGGATTTTTTACGGAAACTATATGATCTTGCTATAACTGATTATCACTCTGATGTTAAGAAAGTTAATTTTAATAATGCTGATATAACAAATGATTGCATTAAAACAGCTCAAGTAGGAACTGGTATGAAGAAGAGAATGAAAGATTTTATTAAGAAATATATAGTTTTAGAAAGTGATACACCTAACATTATGTATTTCCCTATCTACTTATATTCTTTACATCCTGAGTTTGATACTGTTTCAATTACTAGTGGGATACAAAAAGAATTTGAAGATGATATTTATCATATTTTGTTAAGTTGTATAGATGGAAGAGATAAAGATACTTTTATATTTACATGTTTAAATTGGGAAAAGACTTTCATTAGAGTGTGGGAAGAAAGAGTTAAAAAAGCCAGTGTTGATCTTGAAATGGTAATGAAAGAATTTAATTAAATAGCAATATATGTTTACCTCCTATTTAGGGGGTTTTTATTATGTGTGTTTTAATACTTCACATTTAGTTAAGGTACTTTTTGGGTAACGACAGTAATGAATATATATTTTAAAGTAGGTATATGTAGTTAACAAGCAGGAGGACTATTGTCTTGTTTTTGAATTGTGTTTTATCAATCAGATATAGTACGTGAAATTTAATAAAAATAATATGTAGAAACAGTCAAAGAAACAAAAGCAGAATGATGAAAGTAAGATATTTTTTTGTTAGTAAAAAAGATTATAAACTTAACTAAGTATTTTATCTATTCGTCAACAAAGCGATATTATCATCTGCTATACTAAATAAACAAGCCCATCGTATTGGCGTACGAAAGGCTTTGAAGGTGGTGAAAATATGTTAGATGCAAATACTGTAATAGCAATCGGTACATTGCTATTAGTTGTTATTGGAATTGTCCAATTAAGTCAAAAATAAAACAAATAGTTCGGATAAAAAGCCTTTCAGTATTGGCGTACTGGGAGGTTTTTTATCTTTATCATTTCGTCAATTATATCATGCAATATAATATAACTTCAAGAATAGGGGTGGCGCACATTATTAAATAATTTTTATTAGTAAATTCCATAAAGAAAAGACACCCAAAGGTGCCTTTCTCCGACTTGAACCACTTTAATTTTAATAATATGTATTGGACGCCAATCCAAATATTATTTTACCATGTTAAAAAGTTTCTTCAATGAGTTTACGGACGTTTAATCTTTTGTTGGGTTTGCCGTCACGTTTAAAATTTATAGCAATGTGTCCCTTTTTATTATCTGATAAGTTAAGTATTTTCCCTTCACGAATACAATTCGCCGCGTCAATAAATGCAAGACGGTAGACACGCCCCCATGATGATATTTCTAAAGGTAACTTTGGATGTTTGCGCCAAACTTCTGGTTCTTGAGTAGTGATGAAATATTGTTTCTGTGATTCATCAATTTCACGTTTGTTTTGTGGATCGTTAAGAAATGGAATCAATAAGTTAATCATTTTATAAGCTTCATCTTTTGTAAGAGGCTGCGTATGCGTTTCGTTTATAATGGACATTTATTTAACTACCTTATCCATAACTTCTTTATACTTATTAAATTCTTCATTTTTCATGTCTCCATTCATTTGTAAAAGGAAATTCCCTTTCGCATATGTATGTGAGAATAGCATTGGAGCAGAGTTTCCTAGCTCATCATAATACTTCTTAGCTTTCTCTAAATCTTCTTTTTTACTAAATTCAAATACACGGCCACCTTTATCTTGGCCTAATGCTGGAGTAAGGATTCGTTTTCCATCTTTACGCATGTTTCCGAATTCCTTTTGTGGTAGATCAGTAGGATTTTCAGCTTCTATACCAGCTTTCTTGAACTCATTTATTAATAATGTTGTAGTAACTAGTTCTGCCTTCTTAGCTTCTTGTTTAGGCTTAGATTCGTTTGCAGTTTTATCATTAGAGCTACAAGCAGCCATCCCCATAAGTAATGCGCTACATGCTAATGCTGTAAGTAATTTACGTTTCATATTGTTGCCTCCAGTATGTATTAGTTATTTTAATTTATTACGGATCGCTTTTAAGACTCCATCGACATTGTAGTCAGGAATATTACGGATTGTACGTTTTTTAGTCCCAAACATCTTCTTCATTTCGAGATAAATAATTCCTGTATTCATAAGCGAGATGCCAAATGGCCCTTGAATGATGTCAAAATCCACTTCTTTAATATCTTTATACTTCACAACTTCAGCTTCAGCGCCACCAAACAAGCCGCCTTTCATCATTACCAGGTATAAGTTATGTTCTCCGACCACGATAAATCCTGTTTTTGTTAGCTTAGGATCAGCAACTTCAAAGTAGTGAATATTCTCTTTAGCTTTCATAACTTTCTTTAAAGCATCAAAAGCATATTGATAATATTTACGCTCCGTCTTCGGAAGTTCCTTTGATATTTCAGCCATTTCTGCAAGTGTAACTGGGTATTCGATAACGCCAAAACGCTCATCTATTTTAGTGTATTTTTGAGTAGCCATAATTTGTCCCCTTTTAAAATGTAAGATTTCTCAGCCAAGCATAACAAATATAGTTACAACTATTTTGTCATATTTTGTCGAACATAAATAAAAAAAGAGAGCCGAAGCCCTCACTGGTAAGAATGGTCAGATTATGTCAAATTTTACCACTATTCATTGGAAAAGTTTTCCCCTACAATGGAATCAAATCAGAACGTATCTTGGTTATCTTTAATCATTCGAATAAACAACAATACCTGATTACAAAAGCGCTCTTTCTGAGCATCGTCTAACGCCCCATACGTTGACCTAGCTTCAGAAATGACTTGTTGTATTGGTTCATCCATAAAATTGTTAGAGAAGCCAACGAGGACGTCCAAAGATACATTGAAAAAGGAGGCGATACTTGCTAAAGTTTCGATATCTGGTTGAAATCGACCGGTTTCCCAATTCTTAATTTGACTCTGACTTAAATTAAGAGCTTCAGCTAACTCAGCTTGCGTTAAATCACGTGACTTTCTTAATTGTTTTAAAGTTTGACCAAATATTATCATAGTAATATAAGTATAAATATTGCTCTATCATACTACTATAATAAGTTGTTTTATTAACTATTTATTGTAATTTAGTTGTTTTGCAACTAAAAATAAATTAAAAAACAGAACAAAAGTTCGTTTTCTTGTGGTAAAATATGCATGTGAGGTCTTCATACATTCCATGCATATTTGCATATTTTATTTTCATGTAAGCTGATAAACGTTGGTATATAACGGTTTTACAACTTTCTCAATATTTATCAGATAACTACATGACTGAAATTTGCCAAAAATGTGATATTATGAAAATAATAAAATAAACGGACGTAAAAAAGACTCACAGCGTGTACTAAGGTGCAGCGAACACCATAGTACCGCTTTCCCTAACCAGACTAGGGAAAACACTTACTGCAAGTCTTACATAAATTATAACACATCTTTTGAATGTAGTGACGCGTTTTCCTCAAAAGTTAAAAAATGGGTATAACGTGTCTTTTGTTCCGAAAAAAGGGGAGCAAAGTTATGCAAAGTGTTTTAAATAAAATAAACGATGATCTATATGCACAAAAAATAAGTAACAGACAGTTATCTACAATACTAGATGTAAGCCACACAACCACTAATGCTATGTTATCAAACAAGAGGGAGTTTGATTTTGTTCATTTTGTTAAGGTATTACAAATACTTTACCCTAATGATGTTAATTTACGAAGAGAATGCTTGAGAGGGTTTATAAATAAAATTTCTCCTAAAAATGTAAGATTAGGAATGGAATTTTTAAATTTATATGGTGAACTTGATTTACAAAACATTTTAGTTGAAAAATCTGCCCAATCTTCAAATCGAGTAAATAAACAATTGGCTGAAGTATACGAATTATTGCTTCGTAGAAGTGATGAAACAATTACACGAAAAGATTTTCACCAAGAAGTCGAGAAAAAGCGAAAAGAAAAGAAAATCACCAGTAATGAACTACGTATAGTTTCTGATTTCGCATTAATTTATTCATTCTTGGACTATAAAAATTATCAAATGGTATTAAAATACACAAAAGAATTAAGAACTTATATTGATGAAATCAAGAATAAGTCGTTATCTCACTCTTTCTTGATACGAGCAAGAGAAATGGAAGCAACCACTAACCATCGAACTAATAATATAGAAGATGCTCGCACGTTGTGCAAAGAGATAATTAATGATCAAGAGAATATCTATATTGGTACAACAGCTAACGCTTATTGCATTTTGGCGGAAACGTATTCTTTTGAAGATTTTAAGATAGCAAAAACATTCTTAGAAAGAGGAATCAGACTACTCCACAACCCAACAAATAAGAAACTTATGATCAGAAAAGCAGTTTTAGAAAATACTCTTGATTTCTTGCGTTTGCATTGGGGGGAAGAGTTAGACTTAGTGAAACCGCATCATGCAGCAGAATTAGCTTTTTTGTACATTAAAAGTAACCGCAAAAGTGAAGCTATAGCTATTTTGGATAAAATCAAAAGGGAAAACGGTTCATTGTCACCTATGCAAGAATACTATATGGGATTGGCGACAGGTAACAAAAAACATTTCGAAATTTCCATAGAAAAATTTGAAAAAACAGGGGATTTTTTCTACATTTCACTACCTAAATATGCCTTAAAATGATATAATGGAGGCATACATAAAGGTGGTGAAATGATTGAAATCAAAGATCATTAAATCGATTTTAGCGATTGCCGCTGTAGCTTGTTTTTCTTTTACAGCAGTAAAAACAGAAGATACACAACAGGTTGCAAAAGTTGAACAGCCTGTACTATATATGCAAGTTGATCCTGGTGGGGCCGGGGGTTAATTAAATAGATATTTTGAATGACACTATCACAACGATAGTGTCATTCGTGCTTTTAGGGAGTGGAACGCTTTTTAACAAATGTGCAAAAGTGTTCCGAATGTGAAAAGTTCACAAACTATTATAAAGAAATTAGGGGGAGTAAAGATGTTGAACGACGTTGAAAAAAGAAAATTAGAGGTTTTAATTAATGCAGCAAACAAAGGGGATAAACAAGCTTTAGCAGATTTACAAACGTTATTCGGTCATGTAAGTGAATTTGAAGAAGTGAATAAAAAAGAGAGGATTGTTAGCATATAATTGCTATCAATCCTCTATATTATCTACCATGCCATTTAACATTTTGATTATGAATCGTTGTTGTTCTTCGGTTAACTTCTCAATTCTGTCTACAGCATTATCCAATTCGCTTTTTACTTCAGATGTATCGTTTTCATTGGAATTCTTGTTGTCGGTTCTTCCCATAATATAATCGATACTTACATTACCTTTCTTAGCGATCTTATCGATCGTTTCAACTGAAGGATTTTTTCTACCTAGTTCTATAAGAGATATTAATGATTTACTTACTCCGATTGATTCTGCAAATTGACTTTGACTCATTTTTAATTCAGCACGTATTTCTTTAACACGTTTGCCGATAGTGTTCTCCATCTTTAAATTCCCCTTTATAAACATAAATTATATACCATTCTATATATAAACTAACATTATCGACTACTCTAAGACAACCTTTTTCGATTTTTTTAAATAAATTTCAAATTTAGGGTTTACTATGAGTAGTCGATAGTGTTATTATGAATTCAACGAAACAAACGAGGGTGATTTAAATGACTCAAATGATAAAGTTGAATACAGAAAGAGCCAAAGAGTTAAGGAAAAACCATGGATATACTCACGGTTATGTCGCGAAACGCCTTAACTGTCATAAGAGTGCCTACAGTCATATCGAAAGAGGTTTTAGGCAACCGAGTATAGATAAATTAGGGAAATTATCAGAACTTTATGGTGTCCCTACAGATGAATTACTAATAAAAAGTACACTATAGGTGGAATTTTTTTTGGGATTATCGACTACCTACAGTAACCGGAATGAAGGAGGAAAGAAAATGAATCAATTACAAGTTTTCAATAATGAAGAGTTTGGACAAGTTCGAACGGTGGTACAAAGTGAAGATGTTTGGTTTGTAGCGAAAGATGTAGCTGAGGTTTTAGGATACAACAATACTTCGAAAGCTATTCAAATGCATGTGGATGAAGACGAAAAAGCTGACCTCCCAATTTGGGACGGCAGACAAAATAGAAATCAGAAAGTAATTAATGAATCTGGTTTATACTCTTTAATCCTTTCGAGTAAGTTGTCAAGCGCAAAGAAATTCAAAAAGTGGGTAACAAGTGAAGTGCTTCCTTCTATTAGAAAACACGGAGCATACATGACAGATCAAGTATTGGAACAAGCGGTAACTAATCCAGACTTTGCAATCGGTCTTCTCACTAAATTAAAAGAAGAGAAAGAAAAGCTTGCAGCAGCACAACGACAAATCGTACAGCAACAACCACTCGTAACATTCGCAGAAGCGTGTATGCAGTCGGATAAATCACTAAAGGTGAGCGAAGTCGCTAAGTTAGCAGCTAAACACAATATCAAAATCGGGCAACGTCAGTTATTCGCAAAACTTAGAGGATGGAACTTAATGTTTAAGCGATCCACTGAACCGACTCAAGCAGCAGTTGAAAAAGGATACTTTGAAATTGCACAAGGTGTTAAACAGAAGCCAAGCGGAGAACCATTCACATGGACAACAACATACGTAACACCAAAAGGACAAGCCTACATCATAGACCGACTGAAGAAAGAACAGGAACAGGAGGCGGTTTAAATGATGGAAGAAAGCACATTATCACTAGCAATCGTAGCAGCGGTAATTTGTTTAGGGGCATATCTAGTACACCGAATAGATGTATGGGACAAAAGGACGGGATGGTCACGGGATGACAAATAAAGAACAGCGTGATGAATACGAACAAAAGAAACTAGCATGGATCATAAAGGATTTACGAGCTAGAGGGATACACAACAGCGCAAATAAGGTTGAGGAAACGCATAAGGAGTTTATCACTCTAGCTAAATAGGACAAGCGTTGTGCTTGTCATCATGATCAGGAGCGGACACCCTTCCCCCTCCACCTCGTTTCTGGTCATGATGATGCGTACAGTATCAAGAAAGGGGGTGAGAACGATGTATCCGCAGCTAAAAACTAGCATCAAAACAAAATAAAAACAGCCGATTACCCCTAATCGACTGTTTGATGAAACGACGCAATAATTTGTACCTCTATTATAACACGGTCGTTTCTTCCAGTAAACAAGGAGGAATTGGAAATGATTGAAAACGGAATGTTAATCGGAAACCATCACGATTCATCATCTAGAGACTTCATTGAACTATGTTGTGGTTGTGAAGGCGAGATCTACTACGGAGAAAGTTGCTTAGATTTTGGCGGAGATTATCTACATGCAGAAACAGAGTGCATTACTCAATACGTAAAGTCTCATTCTACAGAGAAAGTAGCAGGTGAATAAGATGGGCCTACAAAACAAAATTGAAGCTGAAATTCAAATAATGATGAATTTAGTTGAACGATATAAGCAAAGTAAAGAACCTAACGCTGCATCAATGGTTGTGGCTTATGAATATGGATTACAAGCACTTACGGAAGTGTATGAAGCTAGTAAACAAACGGAATTAGCACCATTTTAAAAGAGAGGGAGATTCATATGACAACTGAAAATTACTTTTCTAAATTAGCTCAAATAGATTGCACGGAACACGTTGAAAAGAAAGGGCGTTTTAACTATTTATCATGGGCGTGGGCAGTTAAAAAGCTTCGCGAAGTAGATCCAACAGCAACATGGGAAGTAAAACGATTCGATGGAGTGCCTTACCTTAAAACAGATTGCGGTTACTTTGTAGAAGTTGAAGTAACTGTACAAGGAATACCACTAAGTCAGATTCACCCAATACTTAACAATCAGAATAAGCCAATTGCAGAGCCTAATAGCTTTGATATTAACACTAGTATTCAGCGTTGCTTAGTAAAGGCAATAGCACTTCACGGATTGGGATTATACATCTATGCGGGTGAAGACCTACCGGAAGTACAGGAAGAAATGATTACTGCTCAACAAGTTGGTGCAATAAAATTAAACATTAAAAAGTTGGCCACTCTTCGGAAAGTGGATGAAGACACGATTAAAGGACATTTAAGTATTAAAGAAGTTGCTGAATTAACGTTAAAGCAAGCTGAAGAGGTACTTAAAAAATCAACTAAATGGGTTAAGTTAGCTGAAAAAGAAATCGTAGAGGCTAAAGAAAAGGCTGAAGAGGTAGAAGAAACAAATTAAGGAGTGAAAGCCTATGTTAGATAAAAATCAATCAAAAGTCGTCCTCCCTTCATGGGTTAGCGAGGGCGCAAAAAATGAACAAGAAATAAAAGCGAAGGCGATTGAGTACATTACTCCTGATCGCTATCCAGGATACAAAATATTGAAAGTCAAAAATGGTATCGCGATATGCGAAAGGGAAGTGAATTAAATTAATGACATTAGTAGATAGAAGAAGACGCGGATTTTTCATGATAGATAACGAGATTGTAGATGATGCAAGACTAACACATAAGGAAATGGCAGTATACATGGTTCTTTGCAGACATCTAAATCAGGAAACAGGGAGTTGCTTCCCTTCTTTACCAACAATCGGAAAGAAAGTCGGGATGTCAAAGAATACGGTTATCAAGGCTTTAAACACTTTAATTGAAATAGGTTACGTGACAAAAGAGAAGCGTTCATCTAAAGAACAAGGCGATATGTCCAACGTTTATTACGTCAATGACGTTCACGATTTGAACGGGGGAGTTCACCAAATGAACCGGGGGGGTTCAGGAGATGAACGGGGGGGAGTTCACGAGGTGAACCCTAACAATACTAATCTTAACAATACTAATTTAACAATAAGTAGTAGTAGTAAGAACCCCTTCTCATTCTATGAAAGTAACATCGGAGTTTTAAATCCATTCATGGCAGACGGCATAGATCAGTGGATTAAAGATACAAGTGAAGAACTTGTTATAGCAGCTATGGAACGTGCATTAAAACAGCAGAAGAAATGGAATTACGCCGAAGGCATCTTAAAACAGTGGGCTAACAAAAACATTAAAACTTTAAGTGATGTAGAAGTTTTAGAAGCTGAATACCAACGAAATAAAGGAGCGAAGAACAATGCAGAGAGCGGCGGCAGCAATACCAACCGATATAGCCAAAAAGGTGAATATGACTATGGATTCTGATGTGTGTGATACACATGGCATGAATAAGATGAAGTTCGGTGGACAAGTAGTTTGCCCTCGATGCTTCCTTGAAAACGAAAGTAAGAAGCTTCAGCAGCAAGAACAGGCGAAATATGATGCAGATAAAGCGAATGAGAAAAAGTTCATGTTCCACCAACAAAGCATGATTGCTGATAGCAACATTAAGAAAGCTAACTTTGATAATTACCAGCCTACTAGCGATGAAGGAGCGAAGAACCTTGAACTCGCAAAGGTAATCGCAACGGATTATCGCAACGGAAAAATCTTTAACACGATTATGGCCGGGAATTGCGGAGCAGGAAAAACACATCTTGCTTACGCTATCGCAGATCAGCTTGCAGGAGCAGGGAAATCAGTTGTCTTCGTTACAGTCGGTGAATTGCTACGGAAGATTAAAAGTACATTCAGTAAAGATTCCACATTAACTGAAGATGCAATTATAAGAAGCTTAGTAAGAGCGGAAGTATTAATAGTCGATGATTTGGGAGCGGAGTTAGGCGCATTAGATGCCAATACAAAAGCGACAAACTTCATTAATAGGGTGTTATTCGATGTTTTCGATGGAAGGCAAGGTAAATCTACTATTTTTACGACAAACCTTACAGGGGAACGTTTAGAAGGCGCATATGATGAACGGATTGTATCTCGTATTTTCAATAACTTTAAAGCACTTGTTTTCAAAGATACAAAGGATTACAGAAGAAAAGCACTACCATTCTAAGGGGGAATTAAGATGTGTGCATGTAACGGAACGGGAGTAATTCAGAACGACATTGGAACGGGTATGTATCAGTTTGGGCCATGTATTTGCGAAGCGGCGAACGTTACGCCTGAAGAGGTGGATAGAAGACGCCAAGAAGTGATTGAGCGACTGAAGGAAACGTATCGTCTACAACAGTTAGCGAAAGCTGGGGAAGTAGCATGAAGCAATTAACACTAGAAGATGTTGTTGGAAGTTTTGATTACGCAGCAAAGAGTACATCGGAGAAGTTCTTGCAACGCGACACAAGCGTCATAACGTATGCAATTGAGTTTTACGACATGGATGGCAAATGGAAGCTTCGTTGGTTTGAAGCGAAGTCGGAGAGCGAAGCCGTGGGAATGGCTAAAGATAAATACGGACGGATTCAGGTTATCGATACTTATATATCAGATAGATCGTTAGCAGAAATAATGGCATTGGATTAAGAAAGGGGAATAGTGATGAACTTCTTTATCTTGGACGAGCATTATAAAAAGGCTGAATTAAATGGTATTAACAGAAGAAGGTTGCAGGAACGGATATACCGTTATGACTGGGATATCGAAAGAGCGACAACACAACCAGTTGGCACAAAGAAAATGGACTTTGATAGAAAACACGGAGAGTGGATGCGTGTAGCAGAGCAGAACGGAATCTCGCGTTTCACATTCTATAGCCGATTGAAAAGAGGTTGGTCATATCATTTAGCAGCTAAGAAGCCACCAGGAAAGCAAGGGAATCGCTACGATGAAAACGGAGAATTGAAAGAAATTGGTTAAGGGGGGAGACGATGGAGAATAATTACCTTCCAGTCCCAACTTGGGAACAATATGAGATAGCTAAGAGCAACGGGATTAACAAATTCAACGTAGATCAACGAATCATACGAGGGTGGAATATATTAAAAGCTATTACACGACCGGTGAACGAATCATTTACGAAAAAGTATAAGAAAGAATTAGAGATAGCAGAGCGAAACGGGATTGGATATAAGCTGTTTCGTCAACGCGTTCAGGATAAATGTTGGGAACCATTTGAAGCGGCAGTTGTACCGCGATTGACAAAGAGAGAAGCAGCGGAAATATCGTCAAGAGTAAGGAGGAAATCTAAATGACAAATGTATATGTAACGGATGAACATTACTTACTAGCTAACAGAAATGGGATTTCTAAAAAGAATGTAGATCAAAGAGTATATGAATACGGTTGGGGGATTGAAAAAGCTATTTCACATCCATTACACAAAACGAGTAAAGGAAAACAGAATAGAGCAATGGTATTACTGGCAGAAAAAAATGGGATTAGCTACCAAACGTATATTAAAAGGATAAAAAAAGGAATGGATTTGCACGAAGCGGCTACAAAGCGTTCTGATATGTCTTTAGAACTAGAAATGGCTTTGAATAATGGGATTTGCAAGAGAACATTTTACAAACGTGTTGAACGCGGTATGAACACGTATGAAGCGGCAACAAAACCATTAAAGAATAAAAAGTTTTCTAAACAATATAAGAAAGAACTAGAAATAGCTAAACAAAACGGAATTACTTATCAAAAGTTTTATAACAGGGTTATGAATTTAGGTTTTGACCCAATGGAAGCAGCGACGAAAAAGTCAATCGAAAGAAGCAGCAACGCGGCTATAGCAATTAAAAATGGAATAAGCGAAAACACATATTACCAACGTATCCATAAAGGGTGGAGCGAAGAAGATGCAATGACAATTCCAGTAGTGAAAAGTAAGAGGTATTTCAATCGTGAACAAAAAGCGAATCTACATAGAAGTACTACTGCGTAAAGGGATTTACAAAGAAGAAAGTACAGGTCGTCAGCTGTATGAAATGGATGAAAAGGAGCTATTCGAATTAATAAAAGGAGATGGGGAGAATGATAGAGAGTAAGTTTCGCGTATGGTCTAAACACACTAAGAAGATGTTTCATGATGGATTTTACATTTCGCAAAATGGTGATTTATTTCAAAATGATTCCTTAGATTACAAAAGTAAAGATTTATATGAAGTTATGCAATACACAGGGTTAAAGGATTCGAAAGGAAACGAAATTTACGAAGGTGACATTGTAAAAATTAGTGATCACCCTTTCCAAGGATCGATTGATATAAATGGAAATTATGAAGTTTACCATAACGAATATATGGAACTGAGTTGCGGCGGTTGGTACCTTCACAGAATGAGACACTGGGCAGAAGTGATTGGTAATAAATATGAAAATAATAACCTATTAAAAGGAGCGGATGAAGAATGATGGAATTACAAAACGGAGTTTATGAAATTACTAAATTAATTAGCGATGCAAAGGAGACTGAAGAGAATGGCAACTAAGATCATTATGTATACAGGAAATTCTTGTTCGAAATGTATGAGAGCGAAAGCAAATTTGGAAAACCTACCACCGGAAATAAAAGAAAATGTTGAATTGATTGAAAGGAATGTAGATGAAAATGAGCATGATTATAAATTTTTAACGGAACAATTAAAATCGAATTCGTTGCCTACGTTTCTTATTAACCCGGAAGAAGGTTCGACGGATTATAAACCGTTAATTGGATTTGATGAAAATATTGGGAAAATCATGTCAGCGATAGGGCTGTAGGAGGGATTGCATGAAAAAAGAAACGAGAATTCAACTCGAATCAGAATTAGAAAGTGTACAAAGTGATGTTAGCAACACGAAGTTACATATCCACATGTTAAACCTGGAGAAACAAAAATCAGAAAGAAATTTATCAGAATTAGTTGATCGCAAAAATAAAATTATCAATTTACTAAAAGGGGCGTAACGGAATGAATTTAAGAGTGAAGATTAAGCGAGTGAAAGATGTGGAATTGCCGAAGTATGCAAAGCCCGGCGATAGTGGTTTTGATCTTGTAGCAGCAGAAGACACAATTATATGGCCAGGAGAAACGAAGGTCGTTCCAACTGGATTGGCATTTGAGATTCCACCAGGATATGAAATGCAGGTGCGCCCGCGTAGTGGTATGACGCGTAATACAAAACTAAGAGTAGTATTAGGAACGGTGGATAGTGGATACCGTGGAGAAGTTGGGGTACTGGTCGATAATATTGAATCGGTTAAAGGGAAATTCATGAATTCCCAACTGATTGAAAAAGGTACACGTATTGCACAGGGCGTCATAGCGCCAGTAGAAACAGCCCATTTCGTTGAAGTGGACGAGCTATCGGATTCAGAAAGAGGCAATCGCGGGTTTGGGAGTACAGGGATAAAGTAAGACAAAATTTGAATTTTATAAGAAATGGGGAGCGGAAAATGAAAAAGAAAATAATTGCAGGTTTAATGTCGGTCATGGCGATTGTAGGTTTAACAGGTTGTGCTACGGAGGCGGATGTAGTTTCTGAGAATATGTCTAAATCGGCTGATTCATTTGAAGTGCAGCGTCGAGTAGTATTCTTTAACGGTATCACAGATAAGTATCTATTAACTATTGAAGGATTATGTGCCTTAGACGCATCAGATGCTAAGAAGGTAACTGTTACATGTAAGACAGGTAAGGACCAGTATAAGAAGCACTATCTAGGTATTAGTGATAACGTAAGCTACTTTATTGAACAGACAGATGCTAAGTACGAAGATGCATACCATTACAAAGTACTATTTAGACCGGAAGAAATTATTCCAGATATTAAGTTGCAGACAAGCAATAAATAAATAAATAAATAAAAAACTAAACAAAAACGCTATTTTATTAGAAAAGGATGTGTAGTTTGAAATCTGAAGAAGTTAAACAACTTATAACTGATTTAGAACGGAGAAAATCAGGTTTAAAACGGATCCACTATGGCTTTTCGAGAATCCATAGTGAAGAATATCGTGAGGGTGTTAATAATCAAATAAGTATATTGGACCAGGTAGTTATGAGATTGAATTGGATTATGAGAGATGAATGTAATTAGTATAAAAATTTCATTTTGTATAGAAGTGAGGTGAAAAACAAACATGTTAACTTGGATAACGATCAGCGTACTTGTTTATTTGGTAATCGGAATAGGATTATTAGTTTGGTCAGTAACTACTTCTTCCTGGGGAGGAATTATATTGTGTTTTGCAGTTCCAATTATCTTTTTCTGGCCTTACTTCATTATAAGAAGTTTATTCGATAGATAATATTCATCTCAAACAAAAGAGCAGCTAGCAAAAGCTAACTGCTCATCTCCAAGGGGGAACAAGGAGAAAGTAACTTAATGGGTTGTCTACAGTATTGACGGAATATTGAGTTTTATTCAGGGGAGGAAGGGAAATGAAGAAATTCGGAATGTGGTTTTTCATAGTGAATTCTTTAATAGCGTACTTGCTTGCTTTTCTGGTCTATACGGACGTTATTCCTGTGACAAAAGAGGGTATAACCTTATTGCTGATTGTCGTTGGTTTATGTTTCTTTAGCTTTAGCGCGAATGTGGGTGAAGATAAATGAAATGCCAACACAAGTGGATTGACATGGAAGATGGGACAAATGACAAGTTCTGTGTGAAATGTAGTGAAAAGGTGAAACAAATGCAAATCGTATTGCCTATAAGTATTCCTATTAGCATAAATGCAGCTTTACCAATGGCGAGGGAGAAAATGACTATAAACTCATACGGTCATTTACATGAAGTTTACAAAGATGAATGGGAAGCTGAGTTTTATAGGAAAAGAGGAATCGGAATTAATTCTTTAAGAAATACAACAAAATAATCCTTTTAATAGAAAGCGAGGTTAAAAGAATGGAAGGTAACGTAAAGCTATTAGGCGCAGATGGAATGTGCGGGATGGAGTTTACAGGAAGTAAGGTGAATGTTTATAACGATGAAGGACATGTGATGGAGAGTATGACAACAAGGGAGCATGTTCAGGAAGTCATCGATTTTCTTGAAGAGTGTAAAGAACAAATGGAGGCGTAGCATGATTAAATTCACAGTACTAGGGGAGCCCGTGGCTCAAGGTAGACCGAGAGCAGGTATTCGTAACGGGAAGATAAGTATGAGAGATCCAATGAAATCAAGAAATTTTAAACAGTATGTTGGATTAGTAGCTTCACAGTATGCACCAGAAAAATTACTAGAAGGACCATTACAACTTGAGGTGAAGGTGTACAAGCCTCCTCTCAAGTCCTTCTCCAAAAAGAAAGCATTGGCAGCAGAAGAAGGGTTACTGAGACCGATAACAAAGCCAGATGTCGATAATTATGTTAAAGGCGTGAAGGATGCACTAAACAAGGTCATATGGAATGACGACAGTCAGGTAGTGGATCTAAAGGTAAGTAAATGGTATTCAGAGAAACCGCGTGTTGAAGTAACTGTAAAGGAGCTGAACGAATGACAAAGACGAAAATATATGTGTGGGACCGCATTGAAGGTAATGACAGAGTTATAGATGTATATTTTTCTAGACCAGCTAAGTTTAGTTATATCGATTGGATTTAATGGATAGCGGAACCATGACTAACAGTGTGGTGGGGGCTGTATTGTAGTCATCGTTCCCTTATTCAACAAAGAGACATTAAAATTTCACGTACCTGATGTGAATGTAAAAAGACAAATTCAGAAATAGGGGGATTACAGATGGAGCAATTAGCATTCTTTCCAGAAATCACGAATGAGGAGTATAAATTAATACAAAAAGAAGTAGCAAAAGAGTTATTCAGTTACAGAGTTTTAAGGGTCCGTATGCAGAATCAGGAAGAGTGCTCAAATCAAAATATCTCCTTGTTCCCTGAATTACGTGACACTAAGAAAATCAATGATTACAAATACATTCAGATTAAACGAGCATTGGAACATGCTTTAGATCCAGAGCAAAGGGAAATCATTGAGCGGAAATATCTGAAGAACGGAATGGTAAGCGATAAGAATGTGAAAGCTCAAATGTTTTTAGAAAACAATTGGTTCTATGCTCAGAAGAAAAATGCGATTATGGCAATTGCTACGGCGCTAAGAATTATATAAGTGGGGATGAAGCAAATGAAACAACGATATAGATTATATTTAAATGGCGATTATTATGGATTTGGACCAATTGACCATATAAATTCTTTAATAAGAGATTACCTTGTTGATTGTGAGTTATACGGAAGAGAAGAGTAGATTTTAGAGTAGAAAAGATTGGTGGGAAACACGGATAAAATGCGGATAAATTAACGATAAAGGAGCGGATAAGCAAATGCGTATTTCAAATTATTATTATCTTACAAGCTCATTAAAGAGCTTTTGGACAGCCCTTTGACAACCGCATATCGAAGAGGATTAGTACACCTATAGTGAAACGTTCTTATGCGAGAATGTCACGTAACGTATACCGCATAGTAGGGCGGGCACGGCGGTACGAACCCGCGTTAAGACGAAAAGACCAATGAATGTATAACAATGACATATTCCAGTGTGGCGGGTGTGGTGAGATAACTCGCATTCGTCATGCTGTTTCTAATTTGTATCAATCGATCAGTACAGAATCCACCTTCTGTATTGAATATTGATATAAAATTCAATACTCCTGTTATGTTGATTTCTAAGAATGGGGATGGTTTTCATGATTAAATGAATTCCGTTCTAAAAGTCTAAAAAAGTATACGTATCTCGTACATTAGTAATTACTCACGATTCTTATTAATGACCAAAACGAGGGCAAAGAGTTCCGCTCTTTGTTTAAGCCAATACAGCGGAAATATTCCCCTTCCGTCCCTCTAGTGTATTGGTTAAAACAAGGCGTCGGAAGAAACACATACGTCTTGATATAAATCCTTTATAATTCGATATTGGCTTGCAAAGGCAACAGCTGAAGTATTAGCCAACTCTACGGAGTATAAACGAGAAATGGTTTCGACTGTTTCTCCTTGGTTCAATATGATTAGCACTCGAGCTTATAAGAACAATAATTCCGCGGTGAAAATCTTATAAGGTTAGTTATATTGGTCAAGGAGAAGTAGTTGAGATTAGATTCTTAGTCTTCTCCAGGTCACCGAACACAGGGCGTGTAGCCAAACTAGTTGATGCGGTGGCTTGGAGAAGGTTGAGAGTACTCAGCCTTAAACTAAGAGAAACTTTGCCATTTGTTTTCTCTCTTCCATCCCCTTGAAAGAAAGCTGTCACTTCGGTGGGAGCTTTTTTTATTTTTTGTAAACCGGGAATTAGCCGATTTACTTGAGTCGTGTATTAGTTCCCTGGTTTAGAAAGAATAATTTTCTTTGTTATATAGAAATTACACATTAAACGCGAAGTTGAACAAAATGGGCATTTGGATTAAAGGATATCTATATAAATAGGTAGAATCTAATTATTTGATTCATATTTTAATCCAAGGGGTACAAATTCGATGCGGCGTGAAAAGGATTTGTTGAAACGATGGAAGGCGGATTTGCAAGCTATTCAAGAAGAGAAAAGGCTGAAGAAGAAGGCTAAGAAAAAGAATAAGAAATATAGCATTCCTGGTAATACAGCTGAATTCATGGATGGCAAGAATACTTATCGTAAAGAGAATGGGGTATGGAAGCAAAGAAATAAATAATGTGAGGATAAATGAGTTTGATTAAGTTTATAGCAATTATCGTAGGCGCTGCTGTGATCTTGGTGGTGTCTTATTTGTTGTTAAGGAAAGATAAGGGGTGAGGGAATGAGGAAAGATACCTTAATTTAAAGGGGAACTGAATAGGTTTCACAATTCTATGACTTGAAAGTTAGAGAATACTAAATATATAATGGACATAAGCAATCTAATGTGCATTATATATACATTAGAGGTATAGTGATTCGTAAAGCAATCGGTCTTTCAGCGCGCCAACGCCAAAAGACCAGTAAAGAAAAAGATTACTTGTTTTCTTTTTTGCTTAACTGAATCATTCCAATAACAACTAAAAGCAATGTACCTATTGCTGTAACGGTGTTTGCATCCATCATGTAGATCACCAACTTTCTAAACTTTTCGTACGCCAATACGAAAAGTTTTTTGTGTTTCGAATTCTCTATATACCGTATTACGTTTCAAAATAAGACACAAGATATATGTATAAATTCTTTCTTTCTTTAACTTTTACTTTTCGACAAGACAGTCGGTTTTTTCAATACAATGACTATAAAACAACATTCTAAAACTTATGTCAATAAAGGGCTTTTCAAAAAAGTTGTCAGCGCCTTTCTTTATGAAACATATCGTTGTAGGAGACGATATGTTTTTTGCTGATTTCTGAACGAATTCATTGTATCATGACGAAATGTTGAAATGAAAAGAACGTCTTATAAATTAAAGGGTGTTTGTATTATTAAGCGGCGATATCATTGATAAAAATAAAAAAATAAACGGCGGTCGTTACCTGACGATTGAAAGGAAAAACAGTTTAAATTCATTGAATTACAGAACAAAACCTAACAAAACAAACGAACACAACGAACGAAAAAGAAAAGCAAGAATCAAATGATCCCTGCTAGGTGGAGAGCTGTGATTAATTGACTGATAGCAATAATAAGCTCTGGTGAAAAATTAAATTCAAGTTTGATGTTCATGAGACTACTCCTCCCTTTATTAGTCCTTACATGGGTATATACAGACTGGAAGGAAGTTCGTAACAAAAAACAAATAAAAATAGAGATAGTCAATAACGTCCTGTTTAGGTCTACCCTATTCGGACGAAAAAGAGTAAACGAATTTATCATAATTCTCAACGTCCTGTTTACATGTACGGAAAATAAATGTTATTATGTAGTTAGAGTTAATTTCCGAACACGTTAACGGACAAAGGGGAAGATATTATGATAATTGGTTATGCTCGTGTTTCTACACAAGAACAAAATTTAGCTAGGCAATTGAAACAGCTGAATGATTATGGATGTGATCATGTGTATGAAGAGAAAACAAGCGGAGCAACAACGAACAGAGAAGAACTTCAATTAATGCTTGATAGTTTAAAAGAAGGTGACACGATTGTAGTTACTGATTTAACTCGTATTAGTCGTAGCACGAAAGATCTATTTGAACTCATTGAGGTTATTAAGGGAAAAGGAGCTTCAATTAAATCAATAAAAGACACTTGGCTTGATACGACTAGCGATAACCCATACAGTACTTTCCTACTCACTGTAATGGCTGGTGTTAACCAGTTAGAAAGGGATTTACTTAAGATGCGCCAACGAGAAGGAATAGACCTTGCTAAGCAACGCGGCGTATATAAGGGAAGACCTAAGAAGTACGGTGATAAAAATCCTAAAATGGAGCACGCTTTAGAATTGCTTGCTAATCGTGAAGAGAATGGCTACACAGTTAAGAAGATATGTGAAGTTACGGGTGTAAGTCGTACAGTTCTTTATGAGAGAGCAAAAGAAAAGGGGATTATGTAGGATGATAAACATACAAGTGCCAGATAATGAATTTAAAGTTGATTTACGGACTGAGGATTATGGTCAATTGTTAGATAAGAGACAAGGTATTTATATGATTTACAATGAGGATGGCATTCTTATGTACGCAGGGAAGAGTAAGGATGTCAGAAACCGTGTAAAAATGCATATGAACTCAGCTAATAGTAATCCGTTAAAAGGATATAATCATAATTTTCATTATGTGGTAGGATTCTATGAAGAATCATATTTTGATTTATCACTTTATGAAATTTACATCATTAACACATTAAAACCGAAGCTAAATTACGATAATGTTTATACTTATGAGACGGAAAGGTATATAGATAAGTGGAAAAGTGCTACTACTATTAGACAGGAGCATGAAGAGGAATTAGAATTACAAAGAAAAATGGATAATTCAATAATAGATTTCAAACTTTAAAGTAGCCTAACAGCTGCTTTTTTAGTTTATAAAGAAAAAAGCCCAATACGGGGCTAGATACTTTTCTTCATGCCGCATTTACGGCATTCTCTTAAATAGATGAAATCTTTAACGGAACTTTTGAATGCGGTATTCCCACAATTATCACAGCGACCGCTGATTTTGTCAGGATGTTCTGTGTATGTGTATATCTTGCTTAGATCGTACTTTTGTTCAGGTTGTTTATTCTCCATTAGTTTCACCTACATATCAATCTGAATTAATACAGCTTAAATATAATAACACGAAGCGTTCATATAGTGGATGCTTTTTATTTTATAGAGGAGTGATAAAAATGCTTTATTTCTTATTGTATATAGTGATTGGCATGGTGTTTGTATCAACGGGAGCATATGGACCATTGCGAAAGCTAGTTAAAGAGAGTGACGAAAAAACGGAAGAAGAAAGAGCGACGGTTGCAATACAGTTTCTTTTGACACTGTTATTTGTAGCTATCATCTGTCCTTTTTGGCCAGTACTATTAACATTTAAAATTATTGGATTTTTCAAGAAGGATAAGAAAGAAGTAAAGGCTGACGCTTAAAAACGTTTGCCTTTTTATTTCACAAAAAAAGAACCTGCAAACCTGCAGATTCTCCTGATAATGATTTATAGAGCAAGACCCGAAAATATAATACAATAATTCGAAAATCAGTTCAAGTAAATAAAAAGAACCCGCTGGAGTTCGGGTCCTTTTCATAAGTGATGATGTATTCTCGGCTTGGGAACTGAGAAAAACACAAAAATATAATACATCGAGTTTTATAGAATTTCAAGACTAAATTAGGGATTACCGCGAG
>NZ_VHIV01000015.1 GCF_006494425.1 Bacillus dicomae
GAATCGTTTGATTCGTGTTTTTTTGTGTTTTCAAACAATAAGGAAAAAGAAGTAATGATAATACAAACACGTTGCCCAAGGATTAATCATATTATATAAGAGATTGATGTATATTTTTCTGTAAATTGTTAAGGAATAGGAGTATAAAATATGTCCATGTAAATAGGGAGGGAAGGATATGAAATCACAAAATGAAGTTTGTATTGTTTGTGAGACGGAAAGAAAAGAAGGTATATATGTTTATAATAATTTGATATGTTATGAATGTGAAAAGGATATGGTGAACACGGAGACAAATGATCCGAAGTATATATATTATTTAAAACAACTTCGGAAATTAGAAGTATCATATTTTTAAATAGGCATATGCCTATTATTTTTTTTGTTCTGTATAATAGATAAAGAATGAAATAATAAGGAAGAGATATAGATGAATCAAAATCACATACCTTTATATGAGGCACTAATAGGGTTTAAAGAAAGAGGGCCCTTATCCTTTCATGTTCCAGGCCATAAAAATGGTTTAAACTTCCCTAAGGAGGTAGTAGGGGAGTTTAAAGACATACTATCTATCGATGTAACTGAGTTGTCAGGATTAGATGATTTACATAGCCCGTTTGAATGTATAGATGAGGCGCAACAATTATTAGCTAATGTATATGGAGCGGAAAAAAGTTATTTTTTAATTAATGGTTCAACAGTGGGGAACCTAGCAATGATTTTGTCTTGTTGCGGGGAACATGATATTGTTCTTGTACAAAGAAATTGTCATAAATCAATTATTAACGGTTTGAAATTAGCGGGAGCAAATCCAATTTTTTTAAATCCCTGGATTGATGAAGCTTATAACGTACCAGTGGGAATTCATGATGAAGTTATTAGGGAAGCAATTGAAAAATATCCAAATGCTAAAGCACTCATTTTAACGCATCCTAATTATTATGGTATGGGGATGGATCTAGAGGCGAGTATTGCTTATGCACATGCGCATAAAATCCCTGTTTTAGTAGATGAAGCACATGGAGCTCATTTTTGTTTAGGCGGGGCATTCCCAAAGTCAGCGTTAGCATATGGTGCAGATATTGTAGTTCATTCTGCGCATAAAACATTACCCGCAATGACGATGGGATCCTATTTACATATAAATAGTTGCTTAGTGAAAGAAGAAAAAGTTTCTACTTATTTAAGTATGCTACAATCTAGTAGTCCATCGTATCCAATTATGGCTTCTCTTGATATTGCACGCTTTACGATAGCACGTATAAAAGAAAAGGGACATGATGAAATTGTCGAGTTTTTACGGGAATTTAAAGAAGAATTGAGTGCTATTCCACAAATAGCTATTTTACAATATCCATTACAAGACGAGCTAAAGGTTACCGTACAGACGCGTTGTCAATTATCAGGATACGAATTACAGTCTGTCTTTGAAAAGGTCGGTATATATACAGAAATGGCAGATCCATATAATGTCTTATTTATTTTGCCTTTGCAAGTAAATAAGTCATACATGAAGGCTATAGAGATGATCCGAGTGGCATTGCAATATTATGAGGTGAAAGACAAGACGGAATCTATTCGTTATACTTATAAAGGAGAAATTTCTCCTTTACCGTATACATATAAACAACTGGAAGAATACGAAACAAAAGTAGTATCTGTAGAAGAAGCGGTTGGGATGGTAGCAGCGGAAATGGTAATTCCGTATCCACCTGGTATTCCATTGATTATGTATGGGGAAAGAATTACTTCAGAACATAAAGAGCAAATTATGCATTTAGAAAAAGTGGGAGCTCGTTTTCAAGGCAGCACGAAATATATGAAAGTGTATGATATAGAAAGTAGGTTTTAGGATGAAGGGATTATTTGTAACAATTGAAGGTCCAGAAGGTTCGGGTAAAACAACGTTAATTCAAGGTTTATTGCCATACTTTGAACAAAAGGAACTAAAGGTGATGGCAACGAGAGAACCAGGTGGTATTGCAATTTCTGAGGATATTAGAACGATTTTGCATAAACAAGAATATACGATGATGGAAGCACGTACAGAGGCGCTGTTATATGCTGCTGCACGTAGACAGCATTTAGTAGAAAAAGTTATGCCGGCACTTAATGAGGATTACCTTGTATTATGTGATCGTTTTATAGATAGCTCTTTAGCGTATCAAGGATATGCAAGAGGATTAGGCATGGATAAAGTATTTGAAATAAATCGTTTTGCAACAGAGGACTGTATGCCTAGTTTAACAATCTACTTAGATATTGAGCCAGAAGTTGGCTTAGCTCGAATTGCAAAAGATGCAGGACGTGAAGTGAATCGGTTAGATATGGAAGATATCACTTTCCATAAACGTGTGCGTGAAGGATATTTACAAGTTGTAGAACGTTTCTCAGATCGTATTGTATTAGTAAATGCTGATCAACCAATGGAAAAACTTATAGAAGAAGTTATTCAGGTTATAGAAGATAAATTGTTATAATAGAAGGAAAGAATGAAATAAGTGAGGTATGCATTATGACGAAGACGTGGGAGCAGCTTTCTGCTATACAACCCATCGGTGTAAAAATGTTGATGAATAGCATTGCAAAAGAGCGTATATCCCACGCCTACTTGTTAGAGGGAGGGAAAGGGACAGGAAAGTTTGCGACAGCAATTCAAATGGCAAAGAGTTTCCTCTGTTCGCAGCGGAATGGGGTCGAGCCTTGTCACGTATGTACAAATTGTAAGCGAATTGATTCAGGTAACCACCCGAACTTACATATTGTAAAACCAGATGGATTATCTATTAAAAAGCAGCAAATTCATGATTTACAAGAAGAGTTTTCAAAAACAGGATTAGAAGCAAATAAAAAAGTATATATTATTGAGCACGCAGACCGCATGACAGCAAATGCAGCAAATACACTCTTGAAATTTTTAGAAGAACCGAGCAGTGATACAACCGCTATTTTACTTACTGAACAAAGTCATCAAATTTTAAATACGATTTTATCGCGCTGTCAAGTTGTTACATTTAGACCATTACCTACGGAATCTTTAATTAGAAGATTACAGGATGAAGGTGTTACGGCGTCTTTAGCGACACTTGCTGCACAACTCACGAATAGTTTTGATGAAGCTTTAGCTTTATGTAGTGATGAATGGTTTGCACAAGCACGAGCTTTAGTGATAAAATTATGTGAAGCGCTCGAAAAAGATAAAGCCTCTATTTTTTTTGTACAAGAAAAATGGGGAAAACACTTTGGAGAGAAAGAACAATTACAGCAAGGTTTAGATATGTTACTCCTTATTTATAAGGATTTATTATATGTTCAACTTGGAGAAGAAGATCGTCTTGTTTTTCATGAGCAGAAAGAGACTTTTGAATCTTTCTCCTATGCTCAGAAGCGCATTGTATCAGCTCTCTTTAATATATTAGAGGCAAAAAATAGAATCAACGCTAATGTAAATGCGCAGCTTGTGTTCGAACAGTTAGTGTTGCGGTTGCAGGAGGGATGACCGTTTTGTATGATGTAGTAGGTGTTCGCTTTAAGAAGGCCGGAAAGGTGTATTACTTTGATCCGAATCAGTTCGATATCTCTGAAAATGAGTTTGTAATTGTCGAAACAGTAAGAGGTATTGAATACGGAAAAGTAGTTATTACCAAAAAGCAAGTTGATGAAAACGACGTTGTATTACCGCTAAAAAAGGTTATTCGTATTGCTAATGAAAATGATCGTACCATTGTTGAAGAGAACAAGCATGCTGCGAAAGAAGCATATCAAGTTTGTCAGCAAAAGGTAGTAGAACATAATCTTGATATGAAACTTGTAGATGTAGAGTATACGTTCGATCGCAATAAGATTATTTTCTACTTTACTGCGGATGGTCGGATTGATTTCCGCGAACTAGTGAAGGACTTAGCGGCAATTTTTAGGACAAGAATTGAACTAAGACAAATTGGTGTTCGTGATGAAGCGAAGATGCTTGGTGGTATTGGTCCATGTGGTCGTATGCTTTGTTGTTCTACTTTTTTAGGAGATTTTGAACCTGTATCCATTAAGATGGCAAAGGATCAAAATTTATCATTAAATCCAGCAAAAATCTCTGGTTTATGTGGTCGCTTAATGTGTTGCTTAAAATATGAGAACGATGAATATGAGGCAGCAAAGGAACAACTTCCTGATTTAGATCAACGTATACAAACCCCGCATGGTACTGGCCGTGTTATCGGATTAAATATTTTAGAAAGATTAATTCAAGTGGAACTAGTAGACAAGGAACGGATAGTAGAATATACGTTAGATGAGTTAGTGAATAAAGGGGTCGTTTCGAGTCAAACCACAGATTAATGAGGTGGGTGCTTGTGGAGAAAAAGGATATTTTTGCATCGGTTTCTAGTATGGAAGAGCAAATTGGACATTTATACAAACAGTTGGGGGAATTAAAACAACATCTCGCAGAGTTGTTGGAAGAAAACCAACATATAAAAATGGAAAATGAAAATTTGCGACACCGTTTTGAAGAAGTGCAGATTAAGGAAAAACAAAAAACTCAAAAACGTAAAGAAGTGAAGCCGAAGACAACTGATATTGGTGAAGGCTACGATAATTTAGCAAGACTATATCAAGAAGGTTTTCATATTTGTAATCTGCATTATGGAAGTGTACGTAAAGAGGGAGATTGTTTATTCTGCCTGTCATTTTTAAATAAAAAGTGAAATTACCTTTCCAATGATAATTGGAAAGGTAATTTTTTATACATGAGAGTAGAATGAAATATGTTTTTTATTAGCAGAAGATGAAATAGGGTAGGTTAAGGGTAAGAAAAGGAGTAATATATGAATTTATATGAAGATGAACGTTTAGATTACTTATTAGCGCAAGAAATGAAAATTATACAAAGCCCATCGGTATTTAATTTTTCTTTAGATGCCGTTTTACTTGCAGACTTTGCTTGGGTACCAATTCAAAAAGGTAATTTACTTGATTTGTGTACAGGTAATGCAGTTGTCCCCCTTCTATTGAGTACGAGAACGAAAGGGAATATTACAGGTGTGGAAATTCAAGAACGTTTATATGATATGGGAATAAGAAGCGTTCAATATAATAAGTTAGAAGAAAGAATTCACTTAATACATGGGGATTTGAAAGATATGCCGGAGAAACTTGGACGCCATCAGTATGATGTTGTCACATGTAATCCACCTTATTTTCAAACACCTGCAACTTCTGAGAAAAATATGAATGAACATTTAGCAATAGCTCGTCATGAAATTATGTGTACATTAGAGGATGTTGTATCTGCGAGCAGTCAGCTAGTAAAGCAGGGCGGGAAAGTAGCATTTGTACATCGTCCAGGTCGTTTACTAGACATTGTTACATTAATGCGTAAATACAAAATTGAACCAAAGCGCGTACGATTTGTTTATCCTAAGGCAGGAAAAGAAGCAAATACATTGTTAATTGAAGGAATTAAGGACGGAAACGCAGATTTAAAAATATTGCCACCCCTTTTTGTATATGAAGAAAATAATGAATATACAAAGGAGATTCGTTCAATTTTATATGGAGAAGAATAAGCATTGTTTTTATGTAGTAGAGTGCTCTGACGGAAGTTATTATGCTGGATATACAAATCATATAGAGAAGCGGATTCAGACCCATAATAGCGGAAAGGGAGCTAGGTATACGCGTGCTAGACTTCCTGTTGTGTTAAAATACGTAGAATTTCATAAAGATAAGCGTACAGCCATGCAAGCAGAGTATTATTTTAAACAATTAAATAGAAAACAAAAAGAAGAATATATGCAAAAAGGAGAACCTTATGTGGCAACAAAAAAGCTTTCAACAAAATGAAAAGGGAGTTTTATATTTAGTACCAACTCCTATTGGAAATTTAGAAGATATGACATTTCGTGCAATCCGAATTTTAAAAGAAGCAGATTTAATTGCTGCTGAAGATACGAGACAAACGAAAAAACTTTGTAATTATTTCGAAATTGAAACACCTGTTATGAGTTACCACGAGCATAATAAGGAAGTAAGTGGTAAGAGAATATTAGAGAAGCTAGATGAAGGAAAGACTGTAGCACTTGTTAGTGATGCTGGTATGCCGTGTATTTCCGATCCAGGCTATGATATTGTTGTCGAGGCAGTAGCCGAGCAATATTATGTAATCCCGCTTCCTGGAGCAAATGCAGCACTTACAGCATTAATTGCATCAGGTCTTGAAACAAAACAGTTTTATTTCTATGGATTTTTACAAAGAAATAAAAAAGAAAGAAAAATGGAGTTAGAGAAGCTTCGTTATGTACAAACTACAATGATGTTTTATGAAGCGCCTCATCGCTTAGATGATACTTTAATCTCAATGCAAGAAGTGTTGGGAAATAGAGAGATTGTATTATGTCGAGAGCTAACGAAAAAATTTGAGGAATTTATTCGAGGAACAATCGAAGAAGCAATTGAGTGGACGAAACAAAATGAAGTTCGTGGCGAGTTTTGTATTTTAGTAGCTGGTTCAACGGAAGAACCTGCCCCAGAAGAACAATGGTGGGAATCTATTTCAGTATATAATCATATCGAACATTATATAAACGAAAAAGGTATGAATTCAAAAGAGGCAATAAAAACAGTCGCTAAAGATCGAGATTTGTCGAAACGCGATGTATATCAAATCTATCATGTCGATAAAAAATAAGCTTCTCATAATTGAGAAGCTTATTTTGCTGTTTCGATATAATCTTGAAGTTCGTTTAAGATTTGCTCAGCGCCTTCTTTGCTTAAGATAATTTTACCTTCAGCTAAAGATAGGTTACCATCAGATACTTCACCAGTTACTTGGCAAGTCATGTTTGGTTTATATTTTTTTAAGATGATTTTCTCGTCATCAACATAGATTTCAAGTGCATCCTTTTCTGCAATACCTAACGTACGGCGTAATTCGATTGGAATTACTACACGACCTAATTCATCAACTTTACGAACAATACCAGTAGATTTCATAATTCTTTTCCTCCTAAAGAAATAGTTTATAAGTTTCGAGTCTATTTTCTAGATTCGTCATTTTTCGACAAAATACCCTATGGACATATGATACCAATCATTTACATTTCCGTCAATTCTTAAATTCTATATTTTTTAAAAAGATTTATAGACTTCTTACTTCTTATATATAATAGAATGTGAGTAATTTCTACTATTATTTCACTTTATTTTCTGAAAAATTTATAAATTGCAAGCGAAGACTGTATATTTTCTTGAAATATCAGTAATAGATGATAAAGATACGAGGCCTTAGCTCGTTTTTATCCCACGTTAACGAGCGGTAAGATCCCAAATTCAAAATTTGATTGGAGTAAAGAATTTAAGTGGAAGTCGGGTTGCTCGTAAAAGCCCGATTGGTGTGGGCTAATAATCAGCGGAGGATGAACAAACCCCTTACAGATTAAAGTTTCACTTTATATATAAGTTTTTGATATACTATTTATAAATACATATGAGGTTATCCGGGAGGTCCAAAACAATGACAGAGGAAAACAAATCCTTTTATATTACTACCCCAATTTATTATCCAAGTGGAAAATTACACATTGGACATGCTTATACGACAGTAGCAGGAGATGCAATGGCACGATATAAGCGTATGCAAGGATACAATGTTCATTATTTAACAGGAACTGATGAGCATGGACAGAAGATCCAAAAGAAAGCAGAAGAATTAAATATTACACCACAAGCATATGTGGATAATATTGTTGCAGGAATTAAAGAACTTTGGGAGAAGATGGATATCTCTTATGATGATTTTATTCGTACAACAGAAGATCGTCATAAAGATGTTGTTGAAAAAATCTTTAAGCAACTAGTAGATCAAGGTGATATTTATCTTGATGAATATGAAGGTTGGTATTCGGTACAAGATGAGACATTCTATACGGAGCATCAATTAGTAGATCCAATTATGGAAGGTGACAAAGTAGTTGGAGGAAAAAGTCCAGACAGTGGTCATGATGTAGAACTTGTTCGTGAAGAATCGTATTTCTTTAGAATGGGTAAATATGTCGACAGACTATTAAAGTTCTATGAAGAGAATCCACATTTCATTCAGCCAGAGTCTCGTAAGAATGAAATGATTAATAACTTCATTAAACCAGGCTTAGAAGATTTAGCAGTTTCTCGTACTTCATTTGACTGGGGAGTTCGTGTTCCAGGTAACCCAAAGCATGTTATTTACGTGTGGGTTGACGCATTATCTAACTACATTACAGCATTAGGTTATGGAACAGAAAATGAAGAGATGTATAAGAAATTCTGGCCAGCAGATGTACATTTAGTTGGAAAAGAAATCGTTCGTTTCCATACAATTTATTGGCCAATCATTTTAATGGCATTAGATTTACCTCTTCCGAAAAAGGTATTTGCTCATGGTTGGATTTTAATGAAGGATGGAAAGATGAGTAAGTCAAAAGGAAACGTAGTAGATCCAGTTACATTAATCGATCGTTATGGATTAGATGCATTACGTTATTACTTACTTCGTGAAGTTCCATTCGGATCGGATGGCGTATTCACACCAGAAGGATTTGTGGAACGTATTAACTTCGATTTAGCAAATGACTTAGGTAATTTATTAAATCGTACAGTAGCTATGATTGATAAGTACTTTAACGGAGAAATCCCTGCATTTAAAGCAAATGTAACGGAATTCGATGAAACGTTAGTGACGTTTGCAAAAGATACATTGAAAAAAGTAGAAGAAGCAATGGAAAATATGGAATTCTCTGTAGCGCTAAGCTCAATTTGGCAATTGGTTAGCCGTACGAATAAATATATTGATGAAACACAACCATGGGTATTAGCGAAAGATGAGAGCGATCGTGAAAAATTAGCTTCTGTAATGGCTCACTTAGCAGAAGTACTTCGTCAAACAGGTATTATGCTTATGCCGTTCTTAACAGTAGCACCAAGCAAGATGTTTGCTCAGCTTGGACTTACTAATGAAGCACATAAATCTTGGGAAAGCCTATCTACAATCGGCTGTATTCCAGCTGGAACAAAAGTAGAAAAAGGAAACCCAATTTTCCCTCGTTTAGAAATGGAAGTGGAAGTAGAGTACATTAAAGAACAAATGAAAAGCTCTGCTCCTAAAGTAGAAGAGAAGAAAGAAGAAGAACCGAAGGCAGAAGAAATTACAATTGATGATTTCTTTAAAGTAGAATTACGCGTAGCTGAAGTACTATCTGCTGAACCTGTGAAAAAAGCAGATAAGTTGTTAAAAATTCAATTAGACTTAGGCACAGAAAAGCGTCAAGTTGTTTCTGGAATTGCAAAATTCTATTCGCCAGAAGACCTAAAAGGTAAAAAGGTTATTTGTGTAACGAACTTAAAACCTGTAAAATTACGCGGTGAATTGTCACAAGGTATGATTTTAGCGGGTGAAGAGAATGGCGTATTGTCATTAGCATCGATTGACCAAAATCTACCAAATGGTACAAAAATCAAGTAATTAAGACAAGAAAAGAGATGTTTCACGTGTAACATGTGTGAAGCGTCTTTTTTCTTTTTACACTCTCTATTTTTGCATTAAGATTGTAGTATTGTTATCGTTAAGTTATGAAAGAGCTTATTTGTGTAGAATAAATTTGATTTCAATATAAAAGGAGTTATGTATTATGTTGTTTGATACACATTCACATTTGAATGCAGAGCAATTTGAAGAAGATTTGCAAGAAGTGATTGAACGAATGAAAGAAGCGGGAGTTACTTATACAGTTGTTGTTGGTTTTGATGAAGTAACGATAAAAAAGGCTATTGAATTAGCTGAATCCTATGATTTCATTTACGCTGCAGTTGGTTGGCATCCAGTTGATGCAATCGACATGACAGAAGAACATTTAGCTTGGTTAGAAGAATTAGCTGCCCATCCTAAAGTAGTTGCACTTGGAGAAATGGGCTTAGACTATCACTGGGATAAGTCTCCAAAAGAAATACAGAAGGAAGTATTCCGTAAACAAATTGCATTAGCAAAAAAGGTTAAATTGCCGATTATTATACATAACCGCGATGCAACGCAAGATATCGTTGATATTCTAGCAGAAGAGAATGCAGCTGAGGTGGGAGGTATTATGCATTGCTTTAGCGGTAGTGTAGAAGTAGCAGAGCGATGTGTTGATATGAACTTTTTAATTTCTTTAGGCGGACCAGTGACATTTAAAAATGCTAAAAAACCGAAAGAAGTTGCTGCAGAGATTCCATTAGAGAAATTGCTAATAGAGACGGATTGTCCGTATTTAACACCGCATCCATTTCGAGGGAAACGAAATGAACCGAGTTATGTAAAACTCGTAGCAGAAGAAATTGCGAACTTAAAAGGAATTTCTTATGAGGAAGTAGCAGAAATAACAACGAAAAATGCAAAAGCTTTATTTGGTGTTAAATAAAAAGGAGTGGGAGAACCCATTCTTTTTTTATTTTTGTGAAAAAATAGTAGGAGTGATAGAGAAGATAAGGGTAAATGAGTAAGTGTTACAATAAGGAGAGAGAACAAAGTTTTGGACATCCTATTTTTTAAAATATAAGAATGGGGAAAATAATAATGGAAAAGTCGTCATTTTTTTGTTTTACTAAGTAGAGACGAAACGAGTGTGGAGGCAAGCATGAAAATTAAAGAGATTATCGTTGTAGAAGGTAAGGATGATACAGTTGCGATTAAGCGTGCTGTTGATGCAGATACAATTGAAACGAACGGTTCAGCAATCGGTGATCATGTTATTGAGCAAGTTAAATTAGCGTTGCAAAAACGAGGCGTTATTATTTTCACAGATCCGGATTATCCTGGAGAGCGTATTCGAAAAATTATTTCTGATAAGGTGCCTGGATGTAAACATGCTTTTTTACCGAAGGAAGAAGCACTTGCTAAGAGGAAAAAAGGTGTCGGAATTGAACATGCTTCGAATGAATCAATTCGCCGTGCTTTAGAGAATATACATGAAGAAATGGAAGCTTACACAAGTGAAATTAGTTGGAGCGATCTAGTCGATGCAGGTTTAGTGGGCGGAGAAATGGCAAAGAGTCGCAGAGAAAGAATGGGTAAGCTATTAAAGATTGGTTATACAAACGCGAAACAGTTACATAAACGTTTACAAATGTTTCAAGTTTCAAAAGAATCATTTGCAGAAGCTTATAAGCAAGTCATACAGGAGGAAAGAAAATGAAGGATATCGCAACGCCAAATCGTACGAAAGACATTGTTGAAAAGTATGGATTTTCATTCAAAAAAAGTTTAGGGCAAAATTTTTTAATTGATACGAATGTATTAAATCGTATCGTTGATCATGCTGAAATTGGTTCAGAAAGTGGTGCAATTGAAATTGGACCAGGTATCGGTGCGTTAACAGAGCAATTAGCGAAGCGTGCTAAAAAAGTAGTGGCTTTTGAAATTGATCAAAGGTTATTACCGATTTTAGATGAGACGTTAGCTCCATATGGCAACGTTACAGTTATAAATAAAGATGTACTAAAGGCAGATGTACATGAGGTGTTTAGTGAGCAATTTGAGGAAGGGCAAGATGTAATGGTAGTAGCGAACTTACCATACTATATTACAACGCCAATTTTATTTAAATTGCTGGAAGAGAAATTACCGGTTCGTGGATTTGTTGTTATGATGCAAAAAGAAGTTGGAGATCGTTTAGCTGCTAAACCTGGAACGAAAGAGTATGGTTCTTTATCAATTGCTATTCAGTATTATACAGAGGTAGAAACAGTGATGACTGTACCACGTACAGTGTTTGTACCACAACCAAATGTTGATTCTGCAATTATCCGTCTTCTAAAACGTCCGAAACCAGTTGTAGAGGTAACAGATGAGACCTTCTTCTTTGAAGTAGTACGAGCAAGTTTTGCACAGCGTCGTAAAACGTTAATGAATAATTTATCAAATAATTTAAATGGCTTCCCAAAAGATAAAGAGCTGTTAGATCGAATTTTAACAGAAGTAGGAATTGATCCGAAACGAAGAGGCGAAACGTTATCTATTGAGGAGTTTGCAACATTAAGTAATGCATTAGTTCTTCATAAATTGTCATAAGAATACAAAAGGGACAGTTCAACTTGAACTGTCCCTTTTGTCACCTTTCTCCTTCTAAATTCATACTTTAAAAACAGGTAAGATGGCCTAATGAGTTTGGAGGTAGGAGAATGGCTTTACATGTTGGAGAATTAGTTGAACGATATTCTCATAAGAGGGATATTCTTTTTCGTATTATCGAAATAAAAGGCGAGATAGCTATATTGTTTGGAGAGGAAATTAGACTGGTGGCGGATGCACCGCTTGAAGATTTAGTTAGTATAGATCAACGAGAACATAAAAAAAGGGCGAAGCGTGAGAAAGAAACAATGGAGCGTACGTATCGTTTGTTTCAACAAGATTATGTATTAATGAAACAAAGGCATGAACATACTTCAACTGGTGGATACACAAGTGAAGTGAATTATTTTCAAATGCCAGGGCGTGTATTGCATATAGATGGAGACCCGTTATATTTACGCAAGTGCCTAGATTTATATAATAAAATTGGTGTTCCTGTACAAGGTATTCATTGTAAAGAGACGGAGATGCATGAAAAGGTAGTAGATTTAATAGACCATTTTCGTCCGGACATTTTAGTTATTACAGGGCACGACGCATATACAAAATCAAAAGGGGTAAAGGGAGATTTAGCAGCATATAGGCATTCAAGGCATTTTGTACAGGCTGTTCGAGAAGTGCGAAAAAAATATCCATCATTGGATCAACTCGTTATTTTTGCTGGGGCATGCCAATCACACTTTGAAGCATTGATTCGAGCGGGTGCTAATTTTGCTAGTTCCCCATCTAGAATTAATATTCACGCACTAGATCCTGTATATGTGGTTGGTAAAATTAGTTTTACGTCATTTATGGAGAGAGTCAATGTATGGGATGTTGTACGTAATACGATTACTGGCGAAAAGGGACTTGGCGGGATTGAGACGAGGGGGATTTTACGAACAGGATTACCCTTTCAACATTATGAAGAATAAGCAAGATACATATGTATCTTGCTTTTTTGTATGGAAAGGATTTAAATCAGCTTGGATAAAAAGAGGCAAGAACGCACAGACTACATAATGATACTTTTACAATATAGTATTTTTTCTATCTATTCGAACGCATGATGCTTTTATAATGATATTGTCTGTGAGTTGCGGTTAATAATTGGGATAGATATATCGTGTTTTAAGTGTTCAATCTAAATTACAGCGAGGTGTAACGAAGAATATGTCAAAACGTTTAGATGAAATTAAAAGCGAATTAGATCACCATCTTGGACAGAGACTGATGTTAAAGGCAAACAGTGGGAGAAGAAAAACGGTAGAACAATCAGGTGTACTTGCAGAAACATATCGTTCTGTTTTTGTTGTACAACTGGATCAGCAAGAAGATGCGTTGCAACGTGTATCGTATAGCTATGCGGATGTTTTAACAGAGACAGTAGAGTTAACATTTTATGGTGAACCTCATAATGAAGTGATTTTATAATTCATGTATCGTTACATATATTCCCACAAATGAAAAGCTATATTATTTTGCATACTAACTATACCGTAGCAAAATAAGGAGGGACTCTGCATTGAGTAGACGAAGAGGTGTCATGTCAAATCAATTTAAAGAAGAGCTTGCAAAAGAGCTAGGCTTTTATGATGTTGTTCAGAAAGAAGGCTGGGGCGGAATTCGTGCGAAAGATGCTGGTAACATGGTGAAACGTGCTATAGAAATTGCAGAACAGCAATTAATGAAACAAAACCAGTAGTTGTAAGATACTTTCTATGCTACGGTAGCCGAGGAGTGATTCCTCGGCTTTTTGTACTATAAAAGGTGCCATCATTTTACATAAGTAGTTTCATTCTGAATGCTTTTCGTTATAATTAGGGAAGTGTCATCGTCTTACTATAAATTTATGGTAAAATAAACGATAAAAGATTGAGTACATAGAGTGGGTGAATAGATTGAAGCTACTAGTGAAAGCACCAGCAAAGATTAATCTGTCGTTAGATGTACTGGGAAAAAGACAAGACGGATATCATGAAGTGAAAATGATTATGACAACAATTGATTTAGCGGATCGTTTAGAACTAATGGAATTAGCAGAAGACCGTATTGAAATTTTATCCCATAATCGGTATGTCCCAGACGACCAAAGAAATTTAGCTTATCAAGCAGCGAAATTATTAAAAGAGAAGTTTAATGTGAAAAAAGGCGTGTCTATTACTATTGAAAAAACGATTCCAGTAGCAGCTGGATTAGCGGGTGGAAGTAGTGATGCAGCAGCAACATTACGTGGTCTTAATAAATTATGGAATTTAGGGCTTACAATTGACCAGTTAGCAGAGCTTGGTGCAGAAATTGGATCAGATGTATCGTTTTGCGTATATGGCGGGACAGCAATTGCTACTGGAAGAGGAGAGCAAATTGAGCACATAAAAACTCCGCCTTCTTGTTGGGTTATTTTAGCAAAACCCCATATTGGTGTATCTACTGCTGATGTGTATGGAAATTTAAAATTAAATCGAGTTACACATCCAAATGTAGATAAAATGGTTGATGTCATAAATGCTGGGGACTACAAAGGGATTTGTGATACTGTTGGGAACGTTTTAGAGGATGTAACATTTGCGATGCATCCTGAAGTTGCACGTATTAAGGCACAGATGAAGCGATTTGGTGCAGATGCTGTACTAATGAGTGGAAGTGGCCCAACTGTGTTTGGTCTTGTGCATCATGATTCGCGAATGCATCGTATATATAATGGATTAAAGGGATTTTGTGAACAAGTATACGCAGTACGTTTATTGGGAGAGCGAGAAACGCTTGAATAAAGACGTATAATACGTTATGATTTGTTTAGAATATTCGTGATTTGAGGTGAGAGTATGAAAATTAGACGAAGTACAAGATTAGTCGATATGACTTATTACTTGTTACAAAACCCTCGTCAGCTAGTTTCTCTCACTTTTTTTGCTGAAAGGTATCAATCGGCTAAGTCTTCCATTAGTGAAGATTTAGTTATTATTAAGCAAACGTTTGAACAACAAGGGGTCGGCACATTGCAAACGGTACCAGGAGCAGCAGGAGGAGTGAAATATATACCATATATAAGTGAGGAAGAGGCAGATCTAATTATTGGTGAGCTTTGTAGCTTATTTGAAAATCCAGATCGTATTTTGCCTGGCGGTTACTTATATATGACGGATCTTTTAAGTAATCCTCGCCATATTAATGGCGCAGGTCGTTTGTTTGCTTCTGTTTTTGCTAGGCAACCAATTGATGCGGTTATGACGGTCGCAACAAAGGGGATTCCACTTGCTTATGCAGTGGCAAATTACTTAGATGTACCGGTAGTAATTGCAAGGAAAGATAATAAGGTAACAGAAGGTCCAACTGTTAGTATTAACTATGTATCAGGTTCTTCTAAGCGAATTCAAACAATGACGTTAGCAAAGCGTAGCCTTCCAGAAGGATCAAATGTTTTAATTATTGATGACTTCATGAAAGCTGGCGGGACAATTCAAGGTATGATGAGTATGTTAGAAGAGTTTAAGGCTAATGTTGTTGGTATTGGTGTATTAGTAGAATCCACGGATATTGAAGAAAGATTAATTAATAATTTTGTATCATTAATTCGTCTTTCAGAAGTTGATGTGAAAGAAAAAGCAATTCAAGTGGAAAAGGGGAATTATTCACTGGCACCATTTGATGAAGGGCTTGTAGAGGCTGAGTAAAAAGGTAAAGCAGATAGCTTTATCTTTTTTTTTATTCTATTTATAAATTATAAAATAGATGGACAAACTGCTTTTCGTGCACTATTTTTAAAGAGTAAAAATAAATAATAAAAGGGTGAAAGATATGAAAGTTGTTCAAACAAACAATGCACCACAAGCAATTGGACCATATTCACAAGGAATTATTGTAAATAATATGTTTTACAGCTCAGGACAAATTCCGTTAACTGCAAGTGGAGAGCTTGTAGCAGGGGATGTGACAGTGCAAACAGAGCAAGTATTTCAAAATTTACAAGCGGTATTAGAAGAAGCGGGTGCTTCATTTGATACAGTCATAAAAACAACAGTATTCTTAAAAGATATGGATGATTTTAATGCTGTTAATGAAGTATATGGCTCTTATTTCTCTACTCATAAGCCAGCTCGTTCTTGTGTACAAGTAGCAAAATTACCGAAAGATGTTTCAGTTGAAATCGAAGTAATTGCCCTAGTTAAGTAATTCTTTGTAAGCGGTAACCTCCACTAATCTCTATATTCAATTACAATAAAAATTTTTATCTTAAAAATTTTTAAAAAATTAAAGGGAAAATAGAAATTTTGTGGAATTTATACAAATATATCGCTTATTTAGAAAAGGGTGGTGAACACAAGATGGAAGTGACTGACGTAAGATTACGCCGCGTAAACACAGAAGGCCGCATGAGAGCAATTGCCTCTATTACTCTAGACCATGAATTTGTTGTTCATGATATTCGTGTAATTGATGGTAATAATGGATTATTTGTAGCAATGCCAAGTAAACGTACTCCAGATGGAGAGTTCCGTGACATTGCACATCCAATTAATTCTGGTACACGCTCTAAAATTCAAGATGCGGTTTTAACAGAGTATCATCGTTTAGGCGAGTTAGAAGAGGTTGAGTTTGAAGAAGCGGGTGCTTCGTAAAATTCGAATGAAAAGGACTTTTTAAAGAAAGCCCTATAATTTTGCAACAAACTCCTGTAAGCATTTACAGGGGTTTGTTTTTTTGTGGTTATATACATTTTTTGTTCGGAAAATTCTAAATTTAACAAAGCGAAGAGATAAACTTCTAATTTTTTCAAAATCATTTTAAATAGTATAGCTTATTTCTTAAAAAAGATACTAAAGAGTAAAACATCTTATAAGAATTATGGTAAAATTTAATAGTTAAAATGTGTTTCTTGAAATATATGATGATTTAGGATAATATCGTTAATGGATAAATAGGTTGCGATGGAGGGTCTATATGTCAAACAGATTTGCAGTGATTCTAGCTGCAGGTAAAGGCACACGTATGAAGTCTAAGCTATACAAAGTGCTTCATCCTGTATGTGGAAAACCTATGGTGCAACATGTTGTTGATCAAGTATCTCAATTAGGATTGCAGAAACTTGTAACAGTCGTAGGACATGGTGCTGAAATGGTACAAGAACAGCTAGGAAACGTAAGTGAGTTTGCATTACAAGCAGAACAACTTGGTACAGCGCATGCTGTTGATCAAGCTGCAAGTGTACTTGCAAATGAAGAAGGAACAACTTTAGTTATTTGTGGTGATACACCGCTAATAACTGCTGAAACGATGGAAGCATTGCTTCAGCAACATAAAGAAGCAGGGGCAAAGGCAACGGTGCTAACAGCTTACATAGAAGAACCTGCTGGATATGGTCGTATCGTTCGTAATGAGAATGGTCATGTTGAGAAGATTGTTGAGCATAAGGATGCAAATGAGAAAGAATTAGCTATTAAAGAAATCAATACAGGTACGTATTGTTTTGATAATAAAGCTTTATTCGCTTCACTTTCTAAAGTTTCAAATGATAACGTACAAGGTGAATATTACCTGCCAGATGTTATTGAGATTTTAAAAAATGAAGGTCATATCGTATCAGCTTATCAAACAGAGCACTTCGATGAAACGTTAGGTGTTAACGACAGAGTCGCTCTATCGCAAGCGGAAATTATTATGAAAAACCGTATCAACCGAAAAAACATGGTAAACGGTGTTACAATTATTGATCCTAGTAACACATATATTTCTGCTGATGCAATTATCGGTAGTGATACAGTTCTTCATCCAGGAACAATTATTGAGGGTAATACTGTAATTGGTTCTGATTGTGAAATTGGACCGCATACAGTAATTCGCGATAGTGAAATTGGAGATCGTACGACAATTCGTCAATCTACTGTACATGATAGTAAGCTTGGTACAGAAGTATCGGTTGGACCATTTGCACATATTCGCCCAGATTCAGTTATTGGAGATGAAGTACGCGTTGGAAATTTCGTGGAAATCAAAAAAACTGTTTTTGGTAATAGAAGTAAAGCTTCACACTTAAGTTATATCGGGGATGCACAAGTTGGAGAAGACGTGAATCTTGGTTGTGGTTCAATTACGGTGAACTATGACGGTAAGAATAAATTCAAGACTGTAATTGGTAACGGGGTATTTATTGGATGTAATTCAAACCTTGTTGCTCCTGTAACAGTTGAAGATGGTGCTTATGTGGCAGCAGGCTCTACAATTACAGAGAATGTTCCATCAAAAGCATTATCTGTAGCACGTGCACGTCAAGTTAACAAAGAAGACTATGTTGATCAATTGCTGAATAAGAAAAAATCATAATGTGGAGGGTTAATCTAGATGTCGACTCAATATCTAAATTCTAATTTGAAAGTATTCTCTTTAAACTCTAATAAGGAACTTGCTGAGCAAATTGCAAAGCACATTGGAGTAGGGCTAGGAAAATGTTCTGTTGATCGTTTTAGTGATGGAGAAGTTCAAATTAACATTGAAGAAAGTATCCGTGGTTGCGATGTATTCATTATTCAATCTACAAGCTTCCCAGTAAACGAACATATCATGGAATTACTTATTATGATCGATGCATTAAAGCGTGCATCTGCAAAAACAATTAATATTGTTATTCCTTACTATGGTTATGCGCGTCAAGACCGTAAAGCGCGTTCTCGTGAACCAATTACATCGAAACTTGTAGCAAACTTGCTTGAAACAGCAGGTGCAACTCGTGTAATCACTCTAGATTTACATGCTCCACAAATTCAAGGGTTCTTTGATATCCCAATCGACCACCTAATGGGTGTACCGATTCTTTCTGATTACTTTGAAACAAAAGGTCTTAAAGATATCGTAATCGTGTCACCTGACCACGGTGGAGTAACTCGTGCTAGAAAAATGGCGGATCGCCTAAAAGCACCAATCGCTATTATTGATAAGCGTCGTCCTCGTCCGAATGTATCTGAGGTAATGAACATTATCGGTAATATTGAAGGTAAAACAGCAATTTTAATTGATGACATCATTGATACAGCTGGTACAATTACATTAGCAGCAAACGCTCTTGTTGAGAACGGTGCTTCTGAAGTATATGCTTGCTGTACACACCCAGTATTATCTGGTCCAGCAATTGAGCGTATCCAAAACTCAAATATTAAAGAGTTAGTTGTAACGAACTCTATCGTATTACCGGAAGAGAAGAAAATCGACAAAGTACATGAACTTTCAGTTGCTCCACTAATCGGAGAAGCAATCATTCGTGTATACGAAGAAGAATCTGTAAGTGTATTATTCAATTAATTGGATAGAATGAGACGTAACCAAGATTGGTTACGTCTTTTCGTATCGAAAAAAGAAAGTAGTGGTACAAGAATGAAATTGATAGTAGGACTTGGGAACCCGGGTAGAGAATATGAATTAACAAGGCATAATATTGGATTTATGGCGATTGATGAACTTGCAAAGCGTTGGAATATTTCTTTAAACGAGCAAAAATTTAAAGGAGTATTTGGTGCAGGATTTGTTAATGGAGAAAAAGTAATCTTATTAAAGCCACTTACATATATGAATTTATCTGGGGAAAGTATTCGTCCGCTAATGGATTACTATAAAATTGATGTAGAGGACTTCGTTGTTCTATACGACGATTTAGACATCCCTGTAGGTAAATTACGCCTTCGTATGAAGGGTAGTGCTGGTGGACATAATGGTGTGAAATCAACAATTTCGCATTTAGGAACACAAGAGTTTCAACGTATCCGCATGGGAATCGATCGTCCGAAAAATGGAATGAAGGTAGTAGATTACGTATTAGGACGTTTTACATCGGAAGAAATCCCTGATGTTAATCATTCTATTGAAAAAGCAGCGGATGCATGTGAAGAATGGTTAAATAAACCTTTTCTTCAAATCATGAATACTTTTAATAGTTAAGAGTATGATTGGGAATATTTTGTTTTATTTTTACCCATACTAGCAGTAATTGGATTTTTTAGGAGGCTAGTATGGAAGGGTATTATTATTGCAGACATTGCGGGAGTAATGTAGGCTCCGTTACTGCAGAAAAAGTATATAGCGACGTTTTATTTCAACTAACAGAGCAAGAAGTAGTAGAGATGATTCATTTTCATGAGAATGGAAATATATATATACAAACGATTTGTGAATTGTGTCAAGAAACGCTCGCATCTTATCCTGAGTATTATGAATATGAAAAATTTCTGCAATAAAATGTTGTCGCTTTGGCATGTCCAAAGCATTTTTCTGTTTTCTTTTTCCGAAATATTTGCATAAAATATAGTGGCTTGCTCTTTATGTTGAGAGGGGTTTTGAAAATGATAGGTTTATTAGAGCAATTTTATAAAAATGAAGAGATCCAATCAGTCATTAATGGATTAGAAGATGGTTTAAAAGAGCAACTTGTATCAGGTATGGCAACCTCTTCTCGTTCGTTATTAATGGCGGCCTTATATAAAAAAACAAAAAAATCACAACTTATTGTGACGCATAATTTATATCAAGCACAAAAAGTACATGAAGATTTAGTAGCGTTACTTGGTGAAAAAGATGTATGGCTATATCCAGTAAATGAATTGATAGCATCAGAACTTGGTGTTGCAAGCCCAGAATTGAAGGCGCAACGCATTGAAGTATTAAATCGTTTAGTAGCAGGAGAGCATGGGATTATTGTAGCGCCAGTTGCAGGACTACGTAGGTTTTTACCAATGAAAGAATTGTGGAAGCAAAGACAAATCGAAATCAGTCTAGGGCAAGAGATTGATTTAGATACATTCTTGCATACTTTACATCATATTGGATATGAGCGTAAGTCGATGGTAGAAGCTCCTGGTGAATTTAGTTTGCGCGGGGGAATATTAGATATTTATCCACTAACTGAAGAGTTACCATTTCGCATTGAATTTTTTGACACAGAAGTCGATTCTATTCGATTATTTGATGTGGATGAACAGCGCTCTCAAGATAAAAAAGAAAGTGTTAAATTTGGTCCGGCAACGGAGTTTTTATTTTCACAGGAAGAATTGAAATTGGGAATTAAGCATCTTGAAGAAGGCTTGACTAAGACGATGCAAAAACTTTCTGATGATAAGTTGAAGACTACAGTGCTTGAGACGGTAAGTCATGAAATTGAGATGTTAAAGAACGGGCAAAGTATAGAACAGATGTTTAAATATTTATCTATTTTCTATAAAGAACCTGCTAGTCTGATAGATTATTTACCAGAAGATGGTGTTGTGATCTTAGATGAGATTTCCCGTATTCAAGAAACGGCATCACATCTTGAAACAGAAGAGGCGGAATGGTATATATCACTTCTTGGTGAGGGGACAATTATTCAAGATTTATCGTTCTCCCACTCGTTTGAGGAATTTCTTCATCATAAAAAAAGAAGTTTTGTATATTTAACTTTATTCTTACGTCATATAGCACATACGCATCCGCAAAACATTGTGAATGTGACATGTAAAACAATGCAAGATTTCCACGGGCAAATGCAGTTGTTGAAAACTGAAATTGATAGATGGAACGAAGGGCATTTTACAACTGTTGTGCTCGGCACAGATGATGAACGTGTAAAAAAACTACAACATATTTTAAGTGATTATGATATTGAGGCAGATATTGTAGAGGGTACAGATATATTACTGCCTGGAAGGTTACAAATTGCTGTAGGTGATTTACATGCAGGGTTTGAAATGCCGATGCAAAAGCTTGTTGTCATTACTGAAAAAGAGCTTTTTCATAAGAAAGTTAAAAAATCACAACGTAAGCAAAAGTTATCGAATGCTGAACGTATAAAAAGTTATTCGGAATTAAAAGTTGGAGATTATGTAGTTCATGTAAATCATGGTATAGGTAAATTCTTAGGCATTGAGACATTAGAGATTAATGGTGTTCATAAAGATTATTTGAATATTAAATATCAAGGCAATGATAAGTTATACGTTCCAATTGAACAAATTGACCAAGTGCAAAAATATGTAGGATCTGAAGGTAAGGATCCGAAAGTTTATAAATTAGGCGGAAATGATTGGAAGAAGGTCAAAACGAAAGTTGAAAAATCTGTACAAGATATTGCAGATGACCTAATTAAACTGTATGCTGAGCGCGAAGCTTCAAAGGGTTATGCATATACACCAGATACGGCAGAACAACAAGAATTTGAATCTTCTTTCCCATATCAAGAGACAGAGGATCAGTTACGTTCTATTGAAGAGATTAAAAAGGATATGGAACGCGGACGTCCGATGGATAGGCTTCTTTGTGGTGATGTAGGATACGGAAAGACAGAAGTAGCTATTCGTGCGGCATTTAAGGCAATTATGGACGAAAAACAAGTTGCAATTTTAGTGCCGACAACAATCCTTGCACAACAACACTATGAAACAATTCGAGAGCGTTTTCAAGATTATCCAATCAATATAGGGTTGTTAAGTAGATTCCGTACGAGAAAACAGCAAAATGAAACGATTAAAGGCTTAAAAGATGGCACGGTAGATATTGTAATCGGAACGCATCGTATTTTATCTAAAGATGTTACTTATAAAGATTTGGGACTTCTGATTATTGATGAAGAGCAAAGATTTGGTGTAACACATAAAGAAAAAATTAAACAATTGAAAGCAAATGTTGACGTATTAACATTAACGGCAACTCCAATTCCGCGTACACTTCACATGTCTATGCTTGGTGTGCGTGATTTATCTGTTATTGAGACGCCGCCAGAAAATCGTTTCCCAGTTCAAACGTATGTAGTAGAGTATAATCCAGCATTAATGCGAGAAGCGATAGAACGAGAGCTTGCAAGAGGTGGGCAAGTTTACTTCCTATATAATCGTGTGGAGGATATTGAACGAAAAGCAGATGAAATTTCGATGTTAGTTCCAGACGCACGTGTAACTTATGCACATGGGAAAATGAATGAAAGTGAATTAGAGTCTGTTATGCTATCGTTTTTAGAAGGGCAGCATGATGTTCTTGTAAGTACAACAATTATTGAGACAGGTGTAGATATTCCGAATGTAAATACGTTAATTGTATTTGATGCAGATCGTATGGGATTATCACAATTGTATCAGCTTCGTGGGCGTGTTGGGCGTTCTAATCGTGTTGCGTATGCATACTTTGCATACAAACGAGATAAAGTGTTATCAGAAGTTGCTGAGAAGCGTCTGCAAGCCATTAAAGAGTTCACAGAACTTGGATCTGGTTTCAAAATTGCGATGCGAGACTTATCAATTCGTGGTGCAGGTAACTTGTTGGGAGCCGAACAACATGGATTTATTGATTCTGTCGGATTTGATCTATATTCTCAAATGTTAAAAGATGCAATTGAGCAGCGTAGAGGAACAGACGGAGTTGAAAATACAGTTAATGTTGAAATTGATTTAGAAGTAGATGCATATTTACCAGATGCTTATATTTCGGATAGTAAACAAAAAATTATGATGTATAAACAATTTAGAGGCGTTTCTGCGATTGAAGATATTGAAGAGTTGCAGGAAGAGATGATAGATAGATTTGGTGATTACCCGCAAGAAGTTGGTTACTTATTGCAAATTGCAAATATTAAAGTATTGGCAATGAAAGAACAAATTGAATTAATTAAGCAAAATAAATTTGAAGTAACAATTCTGTTCTCAGAACAAGCGAGTCAAAATATTGATGGTGGAAAATTATTCATGCTCGGAAATAGTTTTGGACGTATGATTGGTCTAGGAATGGAAGGATCACAATTGAAAATCGTTATGAAAACAAATGGTTTAGAGACATCGAAGTGGTTAACAATTGCTGAAAATTTATTAAAAGGTCTACCAGATGTAAAAAAAGAAGTCATAAATGCCTAATATAAAATAAAAAATGCAATTCGGCGTGCATAGAAGAACTAATGTGTAAAATACTATGTCTAACAGTTGGTGATTTTTACATGAACAGGTAAATTCACCACTTTCATCATCAGTAGAAAGTGAGGCAGCATTAGAATGAAAGCAACTGGAATCGTACGTCGAATTGATGATTTAGGTAGGGTAGTAATCCCAAAGGAAATTCGTAGAACTTTACGTATTCGAGAAGGGGACCCATTGGAAATATTTGTTGATCGCGATGGAGAAGTAATTTTAAAGAAATATTCTCCAATTAGCGAACTAGGCGATTTTGCAAAAGAATATGCAGAAGCTTTATATGATAGCTTAGGACATAATGTGCTTGTATGCGATCGAGATTCTATTATCGCGGTATCAGGCGTATCAAAAAAAGAATACTTAAATAAAAGCGTTGGCGATCTAATTGAAAAAACGATGGAAGAAAGAAAGTCTGTTATTATGACGGACGAAAGTGATATTTCCATTATTGATGGTGTAACAGAAAAGGTTCATTCTTATACAGTTGGACCGATTGTTGCAAATGGAGACCCAATTGGAGCTGTTATTATTTTTTCAAAGGAAGCGATTATAAGCGAAATAGAGCACAAAGCGGTCAATACTGCTGCCAGTTTCTTAGCGAAACAAATGGAACAGTAAAGTTGTATAATTTTAGAAGTAGCAATCTTTCCTAATTATGATATTTCTTCGTGAGAAATCAATTATTTGGAGATATATGTATATTGAATGAAGGTAGCGCTTTGCTACCTTTTTTCGTTGCACGAACGTATTATTACTCGTGTAGGTAAGGAAGTTTGTCCTTTTCTTTATGATATAATACGAGGGGTGAGAATAGAAAAAGGAGTTTTCTTGTATGGAATCGAAGAAGTATCAAGCCTTTTGGCGTGGGGCTATTATATTAACAATCGCAAGTTTTATTACGAAGGTATTAAGCGCTTTTTACCGTATTCCATATCAAAATATAGCGGGTGATATTGGTTTTTATATTTACCAACAAATTTATCCGTTTTATGGATTTTGTTTAATTTTAGCTACTTATGGATTCCCCATTATAATTTCAAAAATGGTTGCGGAACGATTAGAGCGAGGGAAACAACAAGAAGCAGAAGAAATTATTTGTATATCTTTTTGGTTTTTATTAGGAATTGGTTTCATAGGCTTTTTTGCATTGTTCTTTGGTGCTGAAGCAATTGCAATAGCCATGGGCGATATACATTTAGATAAGTTATTACGTGTTATTTCCTTTTCATTCATATTGATGCCGTTTTTATCTGTAGCAAGAGGATATTTCCAGGGGTTCAATAATATGATGCCAACAGCTGTTTCGCAAGTGATAGAACAAACGATTCGTGTTTCTATTATTGTATTTTTGTCTCTATTCTTAATTGCTCACGGATTTGATTTATATACAGTCGGTGCAGGTGCTATGTTAGGTTCAATCGCAGGTGGACTGATTGGGATTATCGTACTTGTACTTTATATGCGTCATGACTTTCGTTCTATATTTTTCAAAAGTGTAAAGAGAATTAAGGGGAAAAAGAGAATCATTAAAATTCTGTTTTGGCAGGGATTAGCGATTTGTGTTAGTAATTTAGTGCTTATTTTTATACAAATGGCTGATTCTGTTTCCTTTTATTCTTTACTTATTGGGGCAGGAGAGCAAGCTGAAAGTGCAAAGGTATTAAAAGGTGTTTATGACAGAAGTATCCCGCTTATGCAATTAGGGACTGTTGTGACAACCTCTTTCTCGTTGTCGCTTATTCCAATTATTACAGCGGCGAAGGAAAGAGGAGATATTTCCTTTATTCGAGAAAAGGTAAAGTTAGCAATGAAAATAACATTTGTTATTGGATTTGCAGCGGCCATTGGATTAACTTGTATTATTCAGCCTACGAATATTATGTTGTTTGAAAATAGTGATGGGTCAGATGTTTTATCCATTTTATCCTTATCTATTTTATTTAGTTCATTGTCGATTACAACTGCTTCTATTTTGCAAGGGTTAGGACAAACATTAAAACCAGCAATATTCGTTATATTTGGGGGTTGTTTAAAGTTAGCTTTAAATTATATGTTAATGCCGTATTTTGGCGTGAAGGGAGCTGCAATTGCAACCTTAGTTGCGTTAATTGTAATTTCTGTACTAAATAGTGTATTACTTATGCGAGCTGTATCCGAATCGCTTATCGACAAACGGAATATGTTAAGTGTAATTATTAGTGGTATTGGTATGGGATTTGTATTAATAATGTTTATGCGTGTATTGCAAATGTCTGGATTAGTAATTGATATGGAACATAGAGGAATTGCAACATTGGAGGCATTGTTAGGTGTAGCTATCGGTGGATTAGCATATATGTTTTTAATTTTAAAATTACGTGTGTTTACAAAAGCAGAAATAGGAACCGTGATGAAAAAAGAGAAAAAAGAAGGTTCATTGAAGAAGAGTGGATAGAGGTGGCAGGTTGTGAGTGGAATCATTACTATTTTAGGATTAGGTGCTGGTGAATTAGACCAGTTAACGATGGGTGTATATCGAAAAATAAAAGAAGCAGATCACATGTTTGTTAGAACGAAGGAACATCCAGTTATAGAAGAGTTGGAGAAAGAAGATATACAATATACAGCCTTTGATAGCGTATATGAAGCACATGATACATTTGAAATTGTATATGAAACAATTGCGAATACGTTGCTAGAACAAGCTAAAGGCGCAGAAATTATCTATGCCGTTCCAGGGCATCCGCTTGTAGCGGAAAGAACGGTTCAGCTACTGTTAGAAAAAGGTGAAGTAGCGAATGTTGAAGTGCGCATTGAAGGTGGACAAAGTTTCCTTGATCCGATGTTTGCGAGTCTAAAGATTGATCCGATTGAAGGATTCCAATTAATTGACGCCACATCATTTGAAAGAGGACAATTAGAATTACGCCAACATTTAATCTTTTGCCAAGTATATGACGCATTCGTTGCATCTGATGTGAAATTAACATTAATGGAGATATTGCCAGATGATTATGAAGTGTATATCGTAACAGCTGCAGGGACTTCATTTGAACAAGTTAAAAAGGTGCCGTTGTACATGTTAGATCATGAAACGGAGCTAAATAATTTAACGAGTGTATATGTACCACCGGTTCAGGAACGTGCGTCCTTGTATCAACAGTTTGATGTGCTTAGAGAAATTATTGCAGAACTTCGTGGACCGAATGGTTGTCCGTGGGATAAAAAGCAAACACATCAGTCTTTAAAGAAGTATTTAATTGAGGAAGCTTATGAAGTGTTGGAAGCAATTGATGAAGAGGATGATGATCACTTAGTAGAAGAATTGGGTGATATATTATTACAAGTTATGTTGCACGCCCAAATCGGAGAGGACGAAGGTTGGTTCTCTGTAGATGATATTATTCGAACTTTATCTGAGAAGATGGTTCGTCGCCATCCGCATGTATTCGGGAATACGGATGTAAATAATGCCGATGAAGTACTTGCTAATTGGGAAGAAATTAAAAAACAAGAAAAAGGATTCGTGAAAGAATCTGTTTTAAATGGAGTTCCAAAAAGTTTGCCGCAGTTACTACGCGCTTATGAAATCCAGAAAAAAGCTGGCAAGGTTGGTTTTGATTGGGTTGATGTACAACCGATGATAGAGAAAGCTTTAGAAGAATGGCAAGAGTTCCAACAAGAAGTTACAAACATGGATGAGGCGAAGATGTTAAGTGAATTTGGTGATTTACTATTTGCATTTGTTAATATAGCTCGTCATTATAAAATAGATCCAGAAGAAGCGTTACGTTCAACGAATGAGAAATTCATCGGTCGTTTTTTATACATGGAAGCAAAGGTAGCTGAAATGAATAAAGAGATGCAAGATTTATCATTGGAGCAGTTAGATATTTTATGGGAAGAGGCAAAACAAACAGAGCGTTAATAAGGGGGATTTAATATGCGTCTAGATAAGTTTTTAAAAGTATCACGTTTAATTAAAAGAAGAACATTAGCAAAAGAAGTAGCTGACCAAGGAAGAATATCTATTAATGGTCAAGTAGCAAAAGCGAGTTCAGACGTGAAGGTGGCGGATGAATTAACAATTCGTTTCGGTCAAAAAATAGTAACTGTAAAAATAAACGAATTGAAAGAGACGACTAAAAAAGAAGATGCAGCAAATATGTATAGCTTAGTTCGCGAAGAAAAAGTGAAGGCTGAAGAAGGCTTGTTCTAAAATCAATTATCCTTTCATACATTACTATTAGCTAGTATAAATGTATGGGGGGATTTACGTGAATAATGGTTACTCACCTATGTCTTCTAATCAACAAAATGTTTCTGTAGAGCATGATATTATTATGCGTGGCAGGCGTGTAATTGATATTACCGGTGTAAAGCAGGTAGAGAGTTTTGATAGCGAAGAATTTTTACTTGAGACCGTAATGGGTTTTTTGACAATTCGTGGTCAAAATTTGCAAATGAAGAACTTAGATGTAGAAAAAGGCGTTGTATCAATTAAAGGAAAAGTTCATGAGATGCTGTATATTGATGAGAATCAAGGGGAGAAAACTAAAGGTTTCTTTAGTAAGTTGTTTAAATGAGTCTAACAATTCAGTTGTATACGATGCTCTCAATGATCGGAATGGGTGCTTGGATTGGAGCGTCTTTAGATACATACCAACGATTTTTAAAGCGTCAGGAACGTAAACGTTGGCTTGTATTTATACATGATATACTATTTTGGATTGTCCAAGCATTATTCGTTTTTTATGTATTGCTTCTTGTAAATGAAGCTGAACTACGTATATATGTATTTTTGGCATTATTATGTGGTTTTGCGGCATATCAAAGCTTATTGAAAGCAATGTACATGAGATTGTTAAATTTTCTCATCTATATTTTTGTGCAAACAACACACTTTTTTGTTCAAATTATACAGCTACTGATGATAAAACCTGTTATTATTATAGCGCAGCTATTTATTGCATTTATATTATTCTTATTTCGTATACTGCTTTCAATTGGACATGTGTTATGGAAAATGGTGATTTGGATATTACTTTTCATATGGAAAGTTTTTTTCTGGCCTGTTCGATTTATTGCTTCGCTCATATGGAAACTTCTCCCTAATCGTGTTAAACTTTTTATAATGAAACATGTAGGGTTCCTGCAATATATAGCAAAATTGAAGGGACATATCTTCCAAGTATGGGAGCGTATAAAAAAGAAGTTAGGGGGACCTCGGAAATGAGGGAACTGAGACAAAGAACAATCGAAAAACAGAGTCCAAATCCTGTTAAAGAGCATATAATACAAACGGATGAGAACAGGAAGCGACTTTATCGCCGTTTAGCGGTTTTTCTTGTCTTTGCTTTTACAATTATTGCGAGTATTAGTGTAACGTTTTATCAACAAAACAGTTCCATTAAAGCAAAAGAAGCAAAGGTTAAGGACATGAAAAAAGAACTGGATTCATTAACGAATAAAGAAAAGAGTCTAAAAGACGAAGTTCAAAAGTTAAATGATGAAGAGTACGTATTAAAGATTGCTAGAAGGGATTATTTCTTCTCTGGAAAAGGGGAGATAATTTTTCCTGTTTCTAAGTAGAGTATGTCTTATTGACACTATATTTTAGGATTATATATAATAAAGTAAAATTTGACTTTTTAACCACTAAGGAGGAGCATTTTTTTTATGTCAATCGAGGTAGGCAGCAAGTTACAGGGTAAAGTAACAGGTATTACAAATTTTGGGGCTTTTGTGGAGCTGCCAGAAGGCTTAACGGGTCTTGTTCATATTAGTGAAGTTGCTGATAATTATGTGAAAGATATTAACGATCACTTAAAAGTGGGCGACCAAGTAGAAGTAAAAGTTATTAACGTTGAAAAAGATGGTAAGATCGGTCTATCTATTAAAAAAGCGAAAGAGCGTGAAAAAACAGAAGGAGATCGTCCACGTGGTGAATACCAACGCGGTGGTGGCGATCAACAACGTTCTGGACGTCCACAACGTAATCGTTCTTTCAACAGAGATAACCGTGGCGGCGGTAACGACCGCGCTCCAAAAGAAACATTCGAGCAAAAGATGGCACGTTTCTTAAAGGATAGCGAAGATCGTTTAACTTCTTTAAAGCGTAACACAGAATCTAAACGTGGTGGCCGTGGCGCACGTCGCGGATAATAATAACGTTTAATTCTTAGTATATAGAGAGGTGCCCAGGGCAATTGCTCGGGGTGCTTTTTTATATGTAAAAATATATTTTAAAAAAAGTTTTTAAGATGTGTTGACTTTAAAGTATATCTGAGGTAAGATACTAATTGTCCGTTAAATAAGACGACATGGCGGTGTAGCTCAGCTGGCTAGAGCGTACGGTTCATACCCGTGAGGTCGGGGGTTCGATCCCCTCCGCCGCTATATTTAATTTAACGGCCCGTTGGTCAAGTGGTTAAGACACCGCCCTTTCACGGCGGTAACACGGGTTCGAATCCCGTACGGGTCATCTAAAAAGATCATGCAAATTTGCATGATCTTTTTTTTGTTAAATAAATTAAGACATACAACACTTCTACAAAATTACCCTATATTTTCTGAATGTTCGATTAAAATATTAAAAATAAAATACGTACCGTGTATATATGTAGAGTTATTTCGAATAAAAAGTCGAACGATTATAAAAGTGAAAACTGTTGTTTTGACAAAAATCCCAATAATCATCTTTTATAATGACAGTAATTAAACTATGCAGGTGGTGTTAAAAATATGCCTAAAGCAGGAAGGAATACTATGAATACAAGTGCATTGGCAATGAATGAGAGTCAGCTTGGAGCAGTGAAGTGGACGAGTAAGTTGCGAATGAAGTTTGAACAAGTTTTCTTTAGATGGGGATTTATTATTGTTGTTATTGGTTTTCTTTTGGGACGAGCATATATATTAACAAACATTTTACCGTTTGCACTGCCGTTTTTCGCTGCTGTTTATGTTATGAAGCGGGATAAAATGCCGCTCGCGTTTTTGGCTCTAATGGGGGGCGCACTTTCAGTTTCGATAGATAATTTATTCTTTACCTTTGCATCTATTTTTACTTTCTTCATTTATAATATCTTCTTTAGTCGATTTACACGTAAAACTGTTGGACTTGTTCCATTCCAAGTATTTATCTCCGCATTAACTGCACATTTAGTTGTTGTATATTTTGCACAACAAACCGTCACCATGTACGATTTACTCGTTAGTACGATTGAGGCGGGGCTTAGCTTCGTATTAACTATGATATTTTTACAAAGTGTTCCGCTTTTAGTAGAAAGAAAAGGGAAACAACAAGCGTTAGAGACAGAAGAAATTGTTTGTTTAATTATATTACTAGCATCTGTTTTAACGGGTACAACAGATTGGTTCGTATACGACGCTTCTATTCAACATATTTTTACTAGGTATTTAGTGCTCGTTTTTGCATTTATCGCTGGGGCTGCTACAGGGTCCACAGTGGGGGTCGTCACTGGATTAATATTAAGTTTAGCCAATGTCTCCAGTTTGTCTCAACTGAGTCTGCTTGCTTTTTCCGGGCTGCTTGGTGGTTTGTTAAAAGAAGGGAAGCGTTTAGGTGTTAGTTTAGGTTTATTAATTGGAACGAGCTTGATTACGCTGTATGTAGACAAGCAAACAAACATTGTGACAACTTTAATTGAATCTGGTGTGGCGATTGTTTTCTTCTTATTAACACCGAAACTTGTTATGGATCGTATTGCTAAATTTATGCCAGGCACACAGGAACATTCACAAGATCAACAACAGTATTTAAGAAGGATGCGTGATGTTACAGCGAGTAAAATCAATCAATTTGCTAATGTATTTGCTGCTTTATCTAATAGCTTTTCTGTATATGGATATGTGGAGGAGGAAGATAAAGAGACAGAAGCAGATTTATTCTTAAGTACAATTACTGCGAAAACATGTCAAACATGCTTTAAAAAGGACCAATGCTGGGTAGTTAATTTCGATAAAACGTATGATTATATGAAACAAATAATGAGCGAAACGGAAGAGGGGACGTTGCAGCATAATCGGAAGTTAGTTCGTGAATGGGACAAGCATTGTGTGAGAGGGAAGAAAGTGACGGATTTAGTAGCAGGTGAATTAGATCACTTCTATGAGGGGCAAAAATTACGAAAACAAATGAAAGAAAATCGTAGAATAGTAGCGGAGCAACTATTAGGTGTATCAAAAGTTATGGAGGATTTTGCTAAGGAGATACAAAGAGAACGAGAAAATCATCAAGTACAGGAAGAACAGATTCTGCAAGCGTTTCGTGATTTTGGTGTAGAAGTAGAACATGTTGATATTTATTGTTTAGATAGAGGAAGTATCGATATTGAAATGTTGATTCCAGTTGCATCTAATGAACATGGAGAGTGTGAAAAATTAGTTGCACCGATGCTTTCTGATATCCTAAAGGAAAATATAGTTGTTAAACATGAAGAAAAATCTTCTTATCCAAACGGCCACAGTTTAATATCATTTGGTTCAGCAAAAACGTATTCTCTTGATACTGGGTTGGCCACAGCTGCAAAGGGTGGTGGGTTTGTTTCAGGTGATTCTTATGCGATGATGGATTTAAGTGTCGGTAAATATGCACTTGCAATTAGTGATGGTATGGGGAATGGGCAAAGAGCTCATATGGAGAGTAAAGAAACGGTGAAACTATTACAAAAAATACTTCAATCAGGCATTGATGAGGAAATAGCGATTAAGTCTATCAATTCTATTCTTTCTTTAAGAACAACAGAAGAAATGTTTACGACGTTAGATTTAGCTATGGTAGATTTGCGGGATGCAAGTGCGAAGTTTTTAAAGATTGGATCGACGCCAAGTTTTGTTAAACGCGCAAATAATATTTTGAAAATTGAGGCGAGTAATTTGCCGATGGGGATTATTGAGGATGTTGAAGTGGATGTAGTGGGTGAACAATTAAAAACGGGCGATATTCTTATTATGATGAGCGATGGGATTTTTGAAGGAGCGCAACATGTGGAGAATCATGAATTATGGATGAAGCGGAAAATTAAAGAGTTACAAACCGAAGATCCGCAAGAAATCGCTGATATCATCATGGAAGAGGTGATTCGCTCTTGTGATGGTTATATAAATGATGACATGACTATTGTTGTGGCGAAAGTGAAGAAAAACATGCCGAAGTGGGCTACAATTCCTATTGTAGGAATGCAGGCACAGTAAAAATTAAGGGTGATGTTTCTCCATCGCTTTTTCTTTCTAAAAACCTAGGTGAATACCTAGGTTTTTTTACTTTAAAAGGTAATGATATTATTTTTGTGAATATATACGGATGATGTAAGATAAAAATGTAATTTTTGTATATCTTTTTTTTGCACAATGTTTGTAAAAGTTGTACCATTATAAACAAGGTAACTAACGTTGCTGTTCTTGTTTAATGAAAGGTGATTACGAAGTTGAAAGATACATTTGTTGAAAAGGTAGATGACTTTGTAAAGCAGCATGATGTATTAAAGGAACGTTCAACAATTGTTGTAGGGGTTTCTGGTGGTCCCGACTCTTTGGCTCTTCTATATTATTTGTTAGAAAAAAGAGCAACAAAACAGTTTGAAATTGTAGTGGCACATGTGGATCATATGTTTAGAGGTGATGAATCTCATGAGGACCTACAGTTTGTGCAGGACCTTTGTAAAGGACTGGGAGTTATTTGCGAAACGATAAGGATTAATGTTTCCCAATATCAACAGCAATACGGGATGAATGCACAGGTTGCTGCTAGAGAATGCAGATATGCATTTTTGGAAAGAATAATGAAGAAATATGATGCGAGATATGTAGCTCTTGGACATCATGGTGATGATCAAGTAGAGACGATTTTAATGCGCCTTGTACGAGGGAGCACTCCGAAAGGGTATGCAGGAATTGCTGTGAAGCGTCCTTTTCATAATGGATATTTAATTAGGCCGTTACTTGGAGTAACGAAGGAAGAGATTGTTGATTACTGTAATAAGCTAAAAATAATTCCACGTATAGATCCAAGTAATAAAAAGGAAGTATATACAAGGAATCGATTACGTAAATATGTTCTTCCTCATTTGAAAGAAGAAAATTCAAAAGTGCATGAGAAATTTCAAAAATTTAGCATGCAGATGCAAGAGGATGAAGCGTATTTGCAGGAATTAGCTTTTGAGAAAATGAATAAAGTAATTACAAAAAAAAGTGATAAACAAATTAGCTTATCAATTCCTGCCTTTGAATCCATGTCTATGCCTTTACAAAGAAGAGGGATTCAACTAATATTAAACTATCTTTATGAATATAAGATTCCATCTTCTATTTCCTCTATACATATTGACAAAGTGATTGAATTTTTTAAGCGGACACAACCTTCGGGTTCACTTGATTTCCCAGGTGATTTAAAAATTGTCCGCACATACGAGGAGTGTAGCTTTGGATTTAAACAAGAAATTGTTTCTCCTTTTTCACAAGATTTATCAGTACCCGGGACAATTACGCTATCGAACGGGGATAAGCTTGTAGCAGAGGTGAGCGAAGATATACCAAGTAACATGAATGAAACAGTATTTGTTGCTAAGTATAATGATATATCATATCCACTTCGTATTCGATCTAGAGAAAATGGAGATCGCATGTCAATACAAGGTATGAAGGGCACCAAAAAGATAAAAGCTATTTTTATCGAAGCAAAAGTACCAAGAGAAAAAAGAGAAGAATGGCCGGTCGTTTGTGATGCAAGTGGGAATGTTATTTGGATACCCTTGTTGAAACGATCTGCATTTGCTATCTCGAAAGAGACGGCAAAGAAGGATAAATATATGATTATTCACTACAAAAGCAAGGAGTCTTCCGGGAGGATAATGAAATGATGAATCAAGATATCGAAAAAGTATTAATTTCTGAAGAACAAATACAAGAAAAGGTGCTTGAATTAGGCGCAATTATTGCAGAGGATTATAAAAACACAGTACCTCTTGCGATCGGCGTACTAAAGGGCGCAATGCCATTTATGGCAGATTTATTAAAGAGAACAGATACATATCTTGAAATGGACTTTATGGCTGTATCTAGTTACGGTCACTCTACTGTTTCAACAGGCGAAGTGAAAATTTTAAAAGACCTTGATACTTCTGTAGAAGGTCGCGATATTTTAATCGTTGAAGATATTATTGATAGCGGTCTTACGTTAAGTTACTTAGTAGACCTATTTAAGTATCGTAAAGCAAAGTCTGTAAAAATTGTTACGTTATTAGATAAGCCAACTGGCCGCAAGGTAGATTTGAAAGCGGATTATGTTGGATTTACTGTACCGCATGAATTTGTTGTAGGATATGGATTAGATTATAAAGAGCAGTACCGTAATCTTCCTTATGTAGGAGTATTAAAACCAAGCGTTTACTCAAATTAATTAAATACAGGCGTCACAATTGTATAGGAAAGTTTTTCTATGTTACGATTTACTATAGTGTTTATGCCGTGAGAGGAGGTTAGGAATGAATCGTATCTTCCGTAATACCATCTTTTATTTACTGATATTCCTAGTAGTAATTGGAATCGTGAGCTATTTTAATGGTTCGACACAAAAAACGACATCAGTTAGCTACGATAAATTCATTACTAAACTAGAAAAAGGTGAAGTGCGTAATGTGCAGCTTCAACCGAAAAATGGTGTATTTGAGGTAAAAGGACAATTTAACAACTCTAGCCAAGGAGAACAATTTGTTACTTATGCACCAAATACTGAGGAATTACAAAAGAAAATTAATGACAAAGCGCAAGGTGCTGAAGTTAAGTATCAACCAGCAGAAGAAACAAGTGCTTGGGTAACCTTCTTTACTTCTATCATTCCGTTTGTTATTATCTTCATTTTATTCTTCTTCTTATTAAACCAAGCTCAGGGCGGCGGTAGCCGTGTTATGAACTTCGGGAAAAGTAAGGCGAAGTTATATAATGACGAAAAGAAAAAAGTTCGTTTCAGAGATGTTGCTGGAGCGGATGAAGAGAAACAAGAACTTGTTGAGGTAGTTGAATTCTTGAAAGATCCTCGTAAGTTTGCTGAAGTTGGTGCCCGTATTCCGAAGGGTGTTCTATTAGTGGGACCTCCAGGTACAGGTAAAACTTTACTAGCACGTGCTGTTGCAGGTGAGGCAGGCGTTCCATTCTTCTCTATCAGTGGTTCTGATTTCGTAGAGATGTTCGTCGGTGTCGGTGCATCACGTGTACGTGATTTATTCGAAAACGCAAAGAAAAATGCTCCTTGTATCATTTTCATTGATGAAATTGATGCGGTAGGACGTCAACGTGGCGCAGGTCTTGGCGGTGGTCATGATGAGCGTGAGCAAACGTTGAACCAATTACTTGTTGAAATGGATGGATTCGGTGCAAACGAAGGTATTATTATCATCGCTGCGACAAACCGTCCTGATATTCTTGACCCAGCATTATTACGTCCAGGTCGTTTTGACCGTCAAATTACAGTAGATCGTCCAGATGTAAATGGCCGTGAAGCTGTACTTAAAGTACATGCTCGTAATAAACCGCTTGATGAGAATATCAACTTAAGAGCAATCGCAACTCGTACGCCAGGATTCTCTGGTGCCGATCTTGAAAACTTATTAAACGAAGCTGCTTTAGTGGCTGCGCGTCAAGATAAGAAGAAAATTGATATGAGTGACATTGATGAAGCGACGGATCGTGTTATTGCAGGTCCAGCTAAGAAAAGTCGTGTTATCTCTGAAAAAGAACGTAATATCGTTGCTTTCCATGAAGCGGGCCATACTGTAATTGGTGTTGTTCTTGATGAAGCTGATGTCGTTCATAAGGTAACAATTGTCCCTCGTGGTCAAGCTGGTGGATATGCAGTAATGCTTCCGAAAGAAGATCGTTACTTCATGACAAAACCAGAGTTACTTGATAAAATCACTGGTTTACTTGGTGGTCGAGTAGCTGAAGAGATTGTATTTGGTGAAGTAAGTACAGGTGCTCATAATGACTTCCAACGTGCGACTGGCATTGCAAGACGTATGGTTACGGAATTTGGTATGAGTGATAAGCTTGGACCGATGCAATTTGGTAGCTCACAAGGTGGTCAAGTGTTCTTAGGAAGAGACTTCCATTCAGAACAAAACTACAGTGATGCAATTGCACACGAAATTGATGTGGAAATGCAAACGATTATGAAAGATTGTTATGCTCGTGCAAAACAAATTCTTACTGAAAATCGTGATAAACTAGATCTTATTGCGAAAACGTTACTTGAAGTAGAAACGTTAGATGCAGAGCAAATCAATCATTTATGTGATTATGGCAGATTGCCAGAACGTCCAACATCTTCAGCTGATGTGAAAGTAAACATCAACATGAAGAAGGACGATGAAGATACAGAAGATAAGTAAGAGACGAAGGAGTGACGATGGTCACTCCTTTTTTATTTGTAGAACGAAATGAAGTGGAAAAAGAATTTGAATAAAACTGGTATTAAAAATTGAAATAGAGAGTAATCTTTTTGTAAAATGATGAGGATAGAAAAGCTGATTATATAAGTATGTGTGATATGATGTTTTTATAAGTTTTATACATACTGCACAAATATAGATTAAATAAGATAAGTGGTGAGAATATGATTTTTGTATTGGATGTAGGGAACACAAATGCTGTGCTAGGCGTGTTTGAAGAGGGGGAACTTCGTCAACATTGGCGCATGGAAACAGATCGTCATAAGACAGAAGATGAATATGGAATGCTTGTAAAGCAATTGCTTGAGCACGAGGGTCTTTCGTTTGAAGATGTAAAAGGTATTATTGTGTCTTCAGTCGTACCACCAATTATGTTTGCTTTAGAGCGCATGTGTGAAAAGTATTTTAAAATTAAACCGCTTGTAGTAGGTCCTGGAATAAAAACAGGGTTAAATATTAAATATGAAAATCCACGTGAAGTAGGCGCGGACCGAATTGTAAATGCAGTAGCAGGAATCCACTTATATGGAAGTCCGCTTATTATTGTCGATTTTGGTACGGCTACTACATATTGTTATATTAACGAAGAAAAGCATTATATGGGTGGAGTAATTACGCCGGGAATTATGATTTCAGCAGAGGCTTTATATAGTAGAGCGGCGAAACTTCCTCGTATTGAAATTACAAAACCAAGCAGTGTTGTTGGAAAGAATACGGTAAGTGCGATGCAATCTGGTATTCTTTATGGGTATGTTGGACAAGTGGAAGGTATTGTTAAGCGTATGAAAGAGGAAGCTAAACAAGAACCGAAAGTTATTGCAACAGGTGGATTGGCGAAATTAATTTCAGAAGAATCGAATGTAATTGATGTTGTAGATCCATTTTTAACATTAAAAGGTTTGTATATGTTATACGAGCGTAATGCAAATTTACAGCATGAGAAAGGTGAATAAATAAGTATGAAAGATTATTTAGTAAAAGCGTTAGCATTTGATGGGGAAGTGCGTGCGTATGGTGTACGCACAACAAATACAGTAAGTGAGGCGCAAAGACGTCATGATACATGGAGAACAGCTTCAGCGGCACTTGGTCGTTCTTTAACTGCAGGTACAATGATGGGTGCAATGTTAAAAGGTGACCAAAAGTTAACGATTAAGGTAGAAGGTAATGGTCCAATTGGTCCTATCTTAGTAGATGCTCATGCAAATGGGGATGTACGTGGTTATGTAACGAATCCACACGTTGACTTTGAAGGCACAGAACAAGGGAAATTACGTGTATATCAAGCGGTAGGTACAGAAGGATTTGTGACAGTAATTAAAGATATTGGTATGCGTGAGCCGTTCATTGGTCAATCTCCAATTGTTTCAGGAGAATTAGGAGAAGACTTCACGTATTATTTTGCAGTTTCTGAGCAGACACCTTCTTCTGTAGGTGTTGGCGTTCTTGTAAATGGAGATGACAGCATATTAGCGGCAGGTGGGTTTATTCTTCAAATTATGCCAGGCGCACAGGAAGAAACAATTTCATTTATTGAAGATCGTTTGCAGAAAATCCCTCCTGTATCCACGTTGATTGAACAAGGGCTTTCTCCAGAAGAGTTACTGTATGCGGTTCTTGGAGAAGATAAAGTAAAAGTGTTAGAAACGATGGATGTTCAATTTAATTGCACATGTTCACGCGAACGTATTGAGAGCGTGTTAATTAGTTTAGGTAAAACAGAGTTAGAGCAAGTTCGTGAAGAAGAGGAAGAGACGGAAGTTCATTGTCATTTCTGTAATGAGCGATACAAGTTCTCTAAAGAAGATATTACAAATTTAATTGAGAATTTGTAATAAGGAAATTGAAGGAATCCATTCTCTAAATAGATTGACAAACAGGGAATTTTCTGACAAAATCTAAATATAGACAAAACCAATAAAAATACTCGGTGTTAGGAGTGACAGGAATGCGAGTGGCACAATCAGTTTCAGAATTAATCGGGAAAACGCCGATCGTTAAGTTGAACCGCATCGTAGAATCAGACAGCGCAGATATATACTTAAAGTTAGAATTTATGAATCCGGGGAGCAGTGTTAAAGATCGTATTGCATTAGCTATGATTGAAGATGCTGAAAAAAAAGGATTATTAAAAGAAGGCGATACAATCATTGAGCCAACAAGTGGTAACACGGGAATTGGTTTAGCGATGGTAGCGGCTGCTAAAGGATATAAGGCCATTTTAGTAATGCCAGAAACAATGAGTATTGAGCGTCGTAATTTATTACGTGCTTACGGTGCTGAATTAGTATTGACTCCGGGGCCTGAAGGAATGGGCGGAGCAATTCGTCAAGCGACTGAATTAGCAAAAGAGCATGGCTACTTTATACCACAACAGTTTAAAAATCAATCAAATCCAGAAATTCATCGTTTAACAACGGGGCCAGAAATTGTTGAACAAATGGGTGACCAATTAGATGCGTTTATTGCAGGTATTGGTACAGGTGGAACAATTACTGGTGCTGGTGAAGTACTGAAGGAAGCGTATAAAGATATTAAAATTTATGCAGTAGAACCTGCGGATTCACCAGTATTATCTGGTGGAAAACCGGGTCCACATAAAATCCAAGGAATTGGGGCGGGATTTGTTCCAGAAACATTGGATGTAGAAGTATATGATGAAATCATTCAAGTGAAAACAGAACAAGCATTTGAATATGCAAGAAGAGTGGCTAAAGAGGAAGGTATTTTAGTTGGTATCTCTTCTGGAGCAGTTATTTATGCAGCGACAGAAGTTGCGAAAAAGTTAGGTAAAGGGAAAAAGGTACTTGTTATCATCCCAAGTAACGGTGAACGTTATTTAAGTACACCACTTTATCAATTTGAGTCTTAATTATATATGATTGAAAAAGCATCCTTGAAAAAGGATGCTTTTTCTTTTTGGATTGGAAATAGGAAAAGAGTGAATGACTAGAAAACTTCATGTAAAATAAGAGGTAGTATAATTAATTTATTTTCACTAGCCTTCGAGTATAGCCATTCTGTATACATAACGAATGTAGTTAGAGGTGGTTATTTTAAGAGGGTGGGATAAAAGAAGACGGGGTGTTGGTATGCAACGAAGAAAATCTTTAGCGCTTTCTATTCCATATCAGTTAGATTTCTTTAAGCAATATAAATTTCTTTCTAAGGATAAACCACAACACATTTTGTTAGAGAGTGGACGTGGCGGTCGTTATAACATTGTGGGATTAAACCCAGTAGCGGTAATCCGAGGGAAGGATGAAAGGTTACATATAAGCGAAAGTGGTAAGGAAACAATAAAGCAAGGAAATCCATTAGATTTAATGCAGGAATATATGGAGCGATGGAAAACAGACTATAATCCGGAGTACCCGCCTTTTCAAGGTGGGGCAATTGGTTATTTTAGTTATGATTGCATCCGTTATATTGAGAAACTTCCTTCCCTTGCAGAGGATGACATTAATATCCCTGATATATTCTTTTTATTATTTGATGATGTGTTTGTGTATGATCAAGAAGAAAAAGTATTATGGATTATTACACATTATGTAGATAAGCATGAAGAGGCAAAAGATCGATTAAATGAATGGAAGCTTCTTTGGATGACAGAAGCGCCGGAAGTGACTATACCGTTTGCGTGTCCTGAAAAGAACAGTGAAGCAGTTGCTTTTACTGAAGAAAGCTTTATGAAGGCGGTTGAATGTATTCAAGAATATATTGGTGCTGGTGATGTGTTCCAAGTGAACTTGTCGACAAGACAAGAAAGAACGTTACAAACACACCCGCTAGAAATTTATGCAAGTCTTCGTGAAATTAATCCATCTCCATATATGGGTTACTTGGAACTTGGAGATTTTCAAATTGTTAGTGGCTCGCCAGAGTTGCTAATTAAGAAACAAGGAACTGAAGTAAGTACAAGACCGATTGCTGGAACGAGATCTAGAGGAGCGAATGAGCAAGAGGATGAGGACTTAGCAAGAGAATTAATTGAGAACGAAAAGGAAAGAGCGGAGCACGTCATGCTTGTGGATTTAGAACGAAATGATTTAGGGCGTGTTTGTAAATATGGCACTGTAGAAGTAGATGAATTTATGGTAATTGAGAAATACTCACATGTTATGCATATTGTTTCTAATGTACGTGGTGAGGTAGAAGAAGATAAAGACGCTTTTGATTTAGTGAAAGCTGTATTCCCTGGGGGAACAATTACTGGTGCCCCGAAAATACGTACGATGGAAATTATTGAAGAATTAGAACCTGTCCGCCGAGGGATTTATACAGGTTCAATCGGTTGGATTGGTTATTCTGGAGATACAGAATTGAATATTGTAATTAGAACACTTCTCGCTAAGGATGGAAAAGCGCATGTACAAGCAGGAGCAGGAATAGTAATTGATTCAAATCCGGAAAATGAATATAAAGAGTCGTTAAAAAAAGCGATTGCTTTATGGCGTGCAAAAGAACGTAGCGAAGAAACGGTTAGGTGAGAGAAATGATATTAATGATTGATAATTATGATTCTTTTACATTTAATTTAGTACAGTATCTTGGGGAGCTGGGACAAGAGCTCGTTATTAAACGTAACGATGAAGTGACTATTTCAGATATTGAGAATATGAAGCCGGATTTTTTAATGATTTCGCCAGGTCCATGTAGTCCGAATGAAGCGGGGATTAGTATGGAGGTTATTCAATACTTTGCCGGGAAGATTCCGATTTTCGGGGTTTGTCTTGGGCATCAATCTATTGCGCAAGTGTTTGGTGGGGAGGTTGTTCGTGCGGAGCGATTAATGCACGGGAAAACGTCGCTTATGCATCATGACGGAAAGACAATTTTTTCGGATATTCCTAATCCGTTTACTGCGACGCGCTATCATTCGCTTATTGTTAAGAAAGAGACGTTACCTGATTGCTTAGAGGTAACATCTTGGACTGAAGAAGGGGAAATTATGGCGCTTCGTCATACAACATTACCAATTGAAGGGGTACAGTTCCATCCGGAATCTATTATGACTTCTCATGGGAAAGAGTTGTTGCAGAATTTCATTCGTAAATACAGTCCGAGTATGACATCATGTTAATTTACGTAAATGGTGATTATGTAGAAGCAAGTGAAGCGAGAATTTCTCCATATGACCATGGTTATTTATATGGTCTTGGAGTTTTTGAGACATTTCGTATTTATAATGGTCATCCGTTCTTATTGGATGATCATTATAATCGTTTAATAGATGCATTGGATACATTGCAAATTAAATGGACAATGACGAAGGATGAAGTGTTGCTTGTTTTGAAGGATTTACTCGTTAAGAATGAATTAGAGCATGCATATATACGTTTTAATGTATCGGCGGGTATAGATGAAATTGGATTACAAACGGAAATGTATGAAGAGCCGTCTGTTATTGTTTTTATAAAACCTTTAGCGGCTCCGGGAGATGTAGTGGAGAAAGAAGGGGTTGTTTTAAAGCAAGTGCGAAATACGCCAGAGGGTGAATCTCGCTTGAAGTCTCATCATTATTTAAATAATATTTTAGGGAAACGTGAAATTGGAAATGTTGTGAACAAGGAAGGCATTTTTCTTACTGAAACAGGTTATGTTGCAGAGGGTATTGTTTCGAATCTTTTTTTTGTAAAAGGTGGCATTTTATATACACCTTCTTTAAAAACGGGGATCTTAAATGGTATCACTCGTGCGTTTATTATAAAGCTTGCTGAAGAACTAAGTATAGAAGTAAAGGAAGGTTTCTTTACAAAAGATGAATTACTTTCAGCAGATGAAGTCTTCGTAACAAACTCGATTCAAGAAATTGTTCCACTTTATCGTATAGAGGGACGAGATTTCCCGGGTAAAGTAGGGATGGTTACAAAAAGATTTATGAATCTTTATGAAATGCATAGAGAGAAGTTGTGGAGCAGAAATGAATTGCGAAGAGGAGATGTGTAGTTTGAAGTGGGATTATGATTTGCGCTGCGGCGAATATACATTGAACTTAAATGAAAAGACTTTAATTATGGGGATTTTAAATGTAACGCCAGATTCGTTTTCTGATGGTGGGAGTTACAACGAGGTAGAGGCTGCGGTGCGCCATGCGAAAGAAATGCGAGATGAAGGTGCTCATATTATTGATATCGGCGGTGAATCTACTCGCCCAGGTTTCGCTAAAGTGTCAGTGGAGGAAGAAATAAAACGAGTTGTTCCGATGATTCAGGCGGTTTCAAAAGAGGTGCAATTACCTATTTCTATCGACACGTATAAAGCTGAAGTTGCAAAACAAGCAATAGAAGCGGGTGCTCATATTATTAATGATATTTGGGGAGCGAAAGCGGAACCGAAAATTGCTGAAGTTGCAGCTCATTACGATGTACCAATTATCTTAATGCATAATCGCGATAACATGAATTACCGCAATTTAATGGCCGATATGGTTGCTGATTTATATGACAGTATTAAAATTGCTAAAGATGCTGGTGTGCGAGATGAAAATATTATTTTAGACCCAGGTATTGGTTTTGCTAAAACACCTGAACAAAACTTAGAAGCGATGCGTAATTTAGAACAGTTAAACGTACTAGGTTATCCAGTTCTCTTAGGCACTTCAAGAAAGTCCTTTATTGGCCATGTGCTAGATTTGCCAGTGGAGGAGCGCCTTGAAGGAACTGGGGCTACTGTTTGCCTTGGTATTGAAAAAGGCTGTGAGTTTGTTCGTGTTCATGATGTGAAAGAAATGATGCGTATGGCTAAGATGATGGATGCGATGATTGGTAAGGGGGCAAAGTAATTGGATAAAATTTATATTCATGATATGGAGTTTTACGGTTATCATGGTGTATTCCCAGAGGAAAATAAATTAGGTCAGAGATTTAAAGTTGATTTAACGGTGGAATTAGATTTAAAACGAGCGGGAGAAAGTGACGACTTAGAGCATTCGGTTAATTATGGAGAGCTTTTCGAATTATGTAGGAAAGTTGTTGAAGATAGAACGTATAAGCTTGTAGAGAGTATCGCTGAAAATATCGCTACAGATATATTGAAACAATATGAGAGTATTTTGCGTTGTACCATTAAGGTAATTAAACCGGACCCACCGATACCTGGTCATTACCGTGCTGTGGCGGTAGAAATTACGAGAGAACGTCCATGAATAATATAGCTTACATTGCATTAGGGTCAAATATTGGAGAACGTTACACATATTTAACTGAAGCGATTCAATTTTTAAACAAAAACCCGTATATTCAAGTTAATGATATTTCATCGGTATATGAAACTGAACCAGTTGGCTATACGGACCAAAGTTGCTTTTTAAATTTAGTTATAAAAATTTCTACCAATTTATCACCGCAAGAATTATTGAAAGTAACACAAAGAGTAGAGAATGATCTAGGAAGAAAAAGGGAAATTAGGTGGGGACCTAGAACTATCGACCTTGACATTTTACTATATAATCAAGAAAATATTGAAGCAGAGAATCTTATTGTTCCGCATCCGCGGATGTTCGAAAGAGCTTTTGTTATCGTTCCGTTGTTAGAGATTAATCAAGATATAAAACAAAACATTTCACGTTCACAAGTAGAAGAAATGAAAAGGCGAGAGGGAGTAACGGTATGGAAGCAGAAAAATGGGGAAGACGCATTCGTGCTTTTCGAAAACTAAAAGGTTATACGCAAGAAGGTTTTGCAAAAGAACTAGGGGTATCTGTATCTGTTTTAGGTGAAGTTGAGAGAGGGAATCGATCGCCTTCCCAAGATTTTGTAGTGGAAGTTGCTAAAGCATTAAAGATCTCGATAGATGAGCTAATGCCAAAGTGACTATGAAGGAAGGAGTAAATCGAGTGTTAAAAATCGCAAATATTGAGATGAAAAATCCGGTTGTATTAGCACCGATGGCGGGAGTGTGTAACTCTGCATTCCGTTTGACAGTAAAAGAATTCGGTGCGGGCTTAGTTTGTGCCGAAATGGTAAGTGATAAGGCAATACTACTGAACAATAAAAGAACATTAGATATGTTATATATCGATGAGAGAGAAAAGCCATTAAGTTTACAAATTTTTGGTGGCGAGAAAGAAACTCTTGTAGATGCTGCGAAATACGTAGATCAATATACGACAGCAGACATCATTGATATTAATATGGGTTGCCCAGTACCGAAAATCGTTAAGTGTGATGCAGGAGCAAAGTGGCTTTTAGACCCAAATAAAATATATGAAATGGTAGCGGCAGTTGTAGATGCTGTAGAAAAACCAGTTACAGTTAAAATGCGTATTGGTTGGGATGAGGATCATATTTTCGCAATCGAGAATGCGAAAGCTGTTGAGCGTGCTGGTGGACAAGCGGTAGCAGTTCATGGGCGCACACGAGTACAAATGTATGAAGGAAAAGCGGATTGGGATATTATTAAACAAGTAAAGCAAGCTGTAAATATCCCAGTTATCGGAAATGGTGATGTCGCAACGCCACAAGATGCAAAGCGTATGCTTGATGAAATAGGTGTAGATGGTGTTATGATTGGTCGCGCCGCCCTTGGAGATCCATGGATGATTTATCGTACGGTAAAGTATTTAGAGACAGGTGAATTAATGCCGGAACCGACAGTACGTGAGAAAATTGACGTATGTATGTTGCATCTAGATCGTCTGATCGATTTAAAGAATGAAAATGTCGCTGTAAGAGAGATGAGAAAGCACGCAGCTTGGTATTTAAAGGGCATTCGTGGTAATGCAACTGTACGTAATGGTATCAATGCTTGTAATACGCGTGAAGACCTTGCGAATGTATTAGGTACATTTGTAGAAGAAGTAGAAGCGAAACAACAAACAATTCACGTTGGTTAATAATAGGAAGGGAAGATTGACATTCTTCTATACACTTCCTATAATTACGTGAAAGAAAGAAGAACTGCCAGTTAGTTGCTGGCAGTTTTTCTAGTTGAGTAGAAAATGCTATACTGTATATATTGTAAAAATTAATAGAGCTGGAGTGATATCAATACCATGGATAACATGAACCACGAAGAATTAAACGACCAATTGCTTGTTCGTCGTGAAAAGCTACATAACTTACGTGAGCAAGGAATCGATCCGTTCGGTAAACGATTTGAACGTACAAATGCAACAAATGACTTATTAAGCTTATATGGAGAGTTCTCTAAAGAAGAATTAGAAGAGAAAGAAATCTCTGTTTCTATCGCTGGTCGTATTATGACAAAACGCGGTAAAGGAAAAGCTGGATTTGCGCATATTCAAGATTTACATGGACAAGTTCAAATTTATGTTCGTAAAGATGCTGTTGGAGATGAAGAGTACGAATTGTTTAAAACAGCAGATTTAGGTGATTTAGTAGGTATTGAAGGTAAAGTGTTCAAAACGAACGTTGGAGAACTTTCAGTAAAAGCAACGGGCTTTACGCTATTAACGAAATCTCTTCGTCCGTTACCAGATAAATATCATGGATTAAAAGATGTTGAACAACGCTACCGTCAACGTTACTTAGACTTAATTACAAGTATGGAAAGCCGTGAAACATTCGTTACTCGCAGTAAAATCATTCGTGAAATGAGAAGATACTTAGACGACAACGGTTATCTTGAAGTGGAAACACCTATGATGCATGCAATTGCAGGTGGAGCTTCTGCGCGTCCTTTCATCACGCACCATAATGCGTTAGATATGGAATTATATATGCGTATCGCAATTGAACTTCATTTAAAACGCCTTATTGTGGGTGGATTAGAAAAAGTTTATGAAATCGGCCGTGTATTCCGTAACGAGGGTGTATCAACTCGTCATAACCCTGAGTTTACGATGATTGAATTATATGAAGCGTATGCTGATTATAAAGATATTATGAAACTAACAGAAAATATGGTTGCTCATATCGCGAAGCAAGTACTAGGTACAACAACAATCCAATATGGTGATTATGAAATTAATCTAGAACCAGAATGGACACGTCTTCATATGGTAGATGCAATTAAAGAACATTCTGGAGCAGATTTCTGGAATCCGATGAGCGTAGAAGAAGCGCGTGAACTTGCGAAAGAACATAATGTAGAAATTAAGGATACAATGGAAGTTGGTCATATTATTAATGAATTCTTCGAGCAAAAAGTAGAAGATAAATTAATCCAACCAACATTTATTTATGGTCATCCGGTAGAAATTTCACCACTTGCGAAAAAGAATGACGAAGATCCACGATTCACAGATCGTTTCGAATTATTTATCGTTGCACGTGAACATGCAAATGCATTCACTGAGTTAAATGATCCAATTGATCAGAAAGAACGTTTTGAAGCGCAATTAAAAGAACGTGAACAAGGTAATGATGAAGCTCACATGATGGATGATGATTATATCGAAGCTCTTGAGTATGGTATGCCTCCTACAGGTGGACTAGGAATTGGTATTGATCGTCTTGTTATGTTATTAACGAATGCACCATCTATTCGTGATGTACTATTATTCCCTGCTATGCGTCATAAACAAGACTAAGCTTTGGAGATTTCTCCAAAGCTTTTTTTATTTGAGTATGAGTTGCCTGGAGATAGTGGATCTTGATGGAGTGAGAAATTATATTTATATAGAAGAAAAGTGCTGTTTTTATACTTTTTTACTAAGTTAAAAATTTTATTAGAAAAACTATTGCATTTTAATAATCAAACTGGTATATTTATATTCGTTGCCACGAAAGGTAACAAACAAAACAAACGAAAAACAACTTATTGAAAAAAGTTGTTGACGAAAATATAACAAAATGTTATATTAATAAAGTCGCTTCTGAGCGACAAAGT
>NZ_VHIV01000016.1 GCF_006494425.1 Bacillus dicomae
TAACCTACAATCGTCAATATGTTTTTCTAAAAAAATATAAAAGAGCTTATTTCTTTTAAAATAAGCCCTTTTATCATATACCATTCTATTCGTTTATTATTTTTCTATAATTGGTAATGAGACGATAAACTGAATAATACCATCCTCATATTCTGCTCGAATACTACCACCTTGCAACTCAACAATACTTTTCGCAATTGCTAGCCCGAGTCCCGATCCTTCTGTTACTCTACTTCTAGATTGATCTTTCTTATAAAAGCGTTCAAACAAACTCGCTAGCTCTTCTCTCGTAAACTCTTCACTATGATTCGCAATTAAAATTTGTATATCCCGGCGCTGCCTTTGCAGAGAAACTTTTATCTCCCCATCATCTTTACTATACTTAATCGCGTTCATTAATAGATTATCAAATACACGGACCATCTTTTCCGAATCAATTGCTGCATAGGCACGTTCCTCAGGAAACTTCTTAACAAACGTAAGTCCATGCTCTTCCGCTTGCGGTACTAACTCTTCTATTAATTGCTCGAGCAACTCATTTACACATACTTCTTGTTTTTCTAATATAACTTGTTCATTCGTTAACTTCGTATACTCAAATAAATCTTCTATTAAATTCTTTAACTGCTCTGACTTCGCAAAAGCAATTCTCGTATATTCATCGTGTTGTTCTTGATTTTCATATTTAGAATCTCGGAGTAATCGTAAGTAACCCATAATAGAAGTAAGCGGTGTACGTAAATCGTGAGATACATTCGTAATAAGCTCGTTCTTTTGCTTCTCTAATTTACGTTCCTTTTCTATATTATTCATAAGCTCTTCCGCCATATTATTAATATTCTCAGTTAAAGACGCAATCTCATCTTCACCTTTCTTCTCAATACGGTACGCTAAGTTGCCTTTTTCTATTTCCTTTACACCTTGTGCCATCGCTTCAATTTGCTTCATCTTTCTCTTTGTTATATAGAAAAAAGAGAAAATGAATACGAGTACACCTATGAAAAACGGAAACGGCCCTTCTTGCGTATCATACATTACTACACCATCTGGAATTCCACTAACGAACATATATAAATTCTTATCTTCTATCGTAATAGGTGAAAAAGCTATAAATTCTTTTCTCGTATTTTCAAATATATCTTGACCATTTGAATAGTTGATCGCAAATGATGCTGCATTACGAATCGTATTATGCAAATCGATTTGCTCTTCTTGTGCCTGTTTCGTTTTATATAAAACTTTACCACTTTCATCAGTAACCAATATTTTTAAAGCTCTATTTCCTCGCTCTAAATTTTGATTCTCCGTTTCGATCATATTGGATATAGCTTCTAATTTATTTTCATGAACCGAACTATTTGCTGCTCTTTGAGCTTGGTAATTAATTTGTTGCATACCAGACCGATAATCGACAGTCGCTCGACGATTCGCATTCTCAAAAAATGGTGCAGCTCCCTTTGCAAAAAAAACTCCTAATAACGCACAAGCAGCAAAAGTAGTAATCAGTTGAATTCTTATACTCTTTCGTACGCTCTTTACTAATTTCTCAATCAATTGTCTTATTTTTCTTATATAAGTAAATGGATTAAATATCTTTTTCAATCTTATACCCCACTCCCCATACTGTTTTTATATATCTAGGTTTCCTTGGATTCTCCTCAATCTTTTCACGTACTTTTCGAATATGCACCATTACAGTGTTATCAGACTGGAAAGATCTTTCGTTCCAAACCTTTTCATAAATTTGCTCTGCGCTAAAGACCATTCCCGGATTACGGGCTAGTAATTCTAGAATTGAAAATTCCCTCGGGGTCAGTTTCACTTCTTCCCCCTCTACAATAACTTTATGGGTTGAGATGTTTATTTTCATCTCTCCAATTTCTAGCTCGTCCTCGTTTTGTATAGCGAAACCATTCATTTTCATATAACGGCGTAACTGAGATTTAATTCTTGCGATTAACTCTAACGGATTAAATGGTTTCGTCACGTAATCATCCGCACCTGTTGTTAACCCTAAAATCTTATCCATATCTTGCGTTTTCGCAGAAAGCATAATGATCGGCATTTCTTTTTCTTCCCTTACCTTCATACACATATGAATACCATCTACTTTCGGCATCATAATATCTAATACGACTAGATGTACTTCATGTTCTTCTAGTAAACGTAATCCTTCTTCTCCGTCCCCCGCTTGCAATACTTTATATCCTTCATTTTTTAAATAGATTGTAATAAGATTTCTGATTTCTTTTTCATCATCTACGACAAGTATTGTTTCGTTTGCCACAATATCTCCCCCATCATTTTTTTAATCCCTAACTTCTATTATAGGAAAACTTCTGAAGAAAAACGCTCGGAAATCCTTAAGATTTTCTGAAGACGCAAAAAAGGTCTAGACTCCCCTTAAGTCTAGACCTTTCAAAAACCCCTTTTATTTACGAACGTAGATGAAATATAGTACGAATAAAACTCCCATAACATACATAATCGGATGAACCTCTTTACGACGACCACTTACTACCATTGTAATTGGATAGAAGATAAACCCGATTGCAATTCCTGTTGCGATACTATACGTAAGTGGCATTGAGATAATCGTAAAGAATGCTGGTACTGCAATCTCGAATTTCTTCCAATCAATTTCCCCTAAGGAAGAAACCATCAAGATTCCTACAATAATTAAAGCTGGCGCCGTTACAGCTGGCGTTACAACACTTAGTAATGGCGAGAAGAATAGTGCCAATAAGAAGAATCCTGCTGTTACAACTGCTGTAAATCCAGAACGCCCTCCTGCTGCTACCCCTGCAGAAGACTCAATGTAAGACGTTGTTGTTGATGTACCCAAGATGGCACCAATTACAGTTGCAATCGCATCTGCAAATAACGCTTTTCCTGCACGTGGTAATTTATTGTTCTTCATTAATCCTGCTTGATTCGCAACCGCTACAAGCGTACCTGCTGTATCAAAGAAATCGATAAAGAAAAACGTTATAATAACAATCCCCATTTGAACAGTGAAAATATCTCCGAAGTGCGTTAACGCTGCACCGAACGTTGGTTCTAGACTCGGTATTGCTCCCACTACAGCTTTTGGAGTATCAATTAATCCTGTTGCTACTCCTAATATTGCTGTAAGAATCATACCGTAGAACACTGCACCATTAACTTTCTTAATCATGAAGATGATTGTCGTAACAACTCCGAAGATTGCTAGTAACGTTGTGCCCTTTGTTAAATCCCCCAATCCAACAAGAACAGCATCATTTTTCACGATAATTCCGGCATTTTGGAATCCAAGGAACGCTATGAACAATCCGATACCTGCCGCTACTGCAAACTTTAACTCTGATGGAATTGCATTAATGATTTTTTCACGAATACCTGAAGCTGTAAGAATAATAAAGATAATACCTGACATTAACGTTCCAGCAATTGCTGTCTGCCACGGAATTCCCATCGTTAACACTGCCGTATAAGCAAAGAACGCGTTAATTCCCATACCTGGCGCTAAAGCAATCGGATACTTTGCGAAAATCCCCATAATTAACGAACCAATCGCTGCTGCTAATGCTGTAGCAACGAATACTGCACCTGGATCCATCCCTGTACCTTCCGGTAACCCTTTAACATTTCCAAGTGACAGCGTAGCAGGATTGACAAATAGTACGTAAGCCATAGATAGAAATGTCGTTAAACCTGCTATGAACTCTGTTTTATAATTCGTGCCGAGTTCATCAAACTGAAAATAGCGTTTCATCTTACGTTTCCCCCGTTATATGATTACTCGCCGTAATCTCCCTAGCCCTCTTTTATCTATTAAAAATAAAAAAGGCTTCCATTGCATATACATGGAAGCGTTCTATGAATAAAGACAAGTTTCCCCTCATCTTTATCAAAACGCCTCGTAGTCAAGCCATTTACGGTAGCTAGGTAGAAACTTTCGGGCCATATCCCCGATATTATACGACGGCATAATATTCACTTTTCGTTTGAATTACATACTCATATTAACTCGACAAGGGGCTTTTGTCAATTTAAAAACGAACGAAATTATAAAATTTTATAATTTCGTTCGTTTTAATAACAAAAATACAAAAGATCCATCTATGCATGTGCAATAGATGGATCTTTTTATAAATACTATTCCCACTCAATCGTTGCTGGTGGCTTACTCGTTACATCATACACGATACGGTTAACGTGTTTTACTTCATTTACGATACGCACAGAGATTTTCTCTAATACGTCCCAAGGGATACGTGCCCAGTCAGCTGTCATACCGTCGATAGATGTTACTGCACGGATACCTACTGTGTAATCGTAAGTACGCTCGTCACCCATAACACCTACGCTACGCATACCAGGAAGCGCAGTGAAGTATTGCCAGATTTCGCGATCTAAGCCCGCTTTAATAATTTCCTCACGTAAAATCGCATCAGATTCACGAACGATTTCTAATTTCTCTTCTGTGATTTCACCTAGTACACGAATACCAAGACCAGGACCTGGGAATGGTTGACGCCATACGATCTCATCAGGAATTCCTAGTTCAGATCCTAATACACGTACTTCGTCTTTAAATAACGTGTTTAAAGGCTCAATTAATTTGAACTGCATGTCTTCTGGAAGTCCACCAACGTTATGGTGAGATTTAATTGTTTGCGCAGTTGCTGTACCACTTTCAACGATGTCTGTGTACAGTGTACCTTGTGCTAGGAAGTCCATTCCTTGTAATTTAGACGCTTCATCATCAAATACGTAAATGAATTCATTACCGATGATTTTACGTTTTTGTTCTGGATCTTCTACACCTTTTAACTTGTTCATGAAGCGTTCTTTTGCATCCACTTTAATAACGTTCATGTGGAAGCCTTCGCTAAATGTTTTCATAACACCTTCTGCTTCGCCTTTACGAAGTAAACCGTGGTCAACGAAAATACATGTTAACTGATCACCGATCGCTTTATGAATTAATACCGCTACAACAGAAGAGTCTACACCACCGCTAAGTGCACATAGTACTTTTTTGTCACCAACAGTTTCACGGATTTTTTCTAATTCTACTTCGATAAAGTTTTCCATGTTCCATCCTTCAGAACAACCACATACGCCGAATACGAAGTTTTTAATTAAATCGTTACCGTGCTCAGAGTGACGTACTTCTGGGTGGAATTGTACACCATATAAGTTTTTCGCTTCATTACTCATACCAGCAATTGGGCAAGACTCACTTGTTGCATCTACTACGAATCCTTCAGGTAAACCAGTTACTAAGTCGCCATGGCTCATCCATACAACTTGCTCTTCTGGAAGGTTCGCATATAATTTTGATTCGTTCTCTACTTTCAGAACAGCTTTTCCGTACTCACGATGGTTTGCACGTTCTACTGTACCACCGAATTGTTGCGTCATAAGTTGCATACCGTAACAAATACCGAAGATTGGTAATCCTAGGTCAAAGATTTTTTCATCACAATGTAATGCACCTTCACCGTATACACTATTTGGTCCACCAGAGAAGATAATCCCTTTTGGATTCATTGCTTTAATTTCTTCTGCAGTAATTGTATGTGGATGAAGTTCACTGTATACACCGAACTCACGAATTCGACGTGCTATTAACTGATTGTATTGACTCCCAAAATCTAAAACGATAATTGTATCATGCTGTTTCTTCAAAATAATCACCCCAACGTTAGTTCTCGTATATAAATATTTTCACCAATTAGGCGAAAAGCATTACCAATATAATAAAAAAAGCCAGTCCTCCGCCTCTAGTCTCATAACAAAGAAAAGGCAGGGGTCTGGCTTTATAAAGAAAGATAGTCTTCCGTTCTTTATAAATATAAGACACACTGCCTTCATAGTCAGGTTGTTTACGGTAACCCGGTAGAGACTCTCAAACCATATCTTTGAGGATATATGAAGGATCGTTTTATATTATCTTCCTAGATTCTAACAATGAAGTGTCGATGTGGTCAAGAGAGAAAGCGACAAAATTCTACAGAAATTCATTTCCTTTTCTAAAAAACATAAAAAAACATCCATTTCTATATAGAAATGGATGTTTTTCGAGCAAACGGAATTACATCATTCCGCCCATACCGCCCATGCCCATGCCGCCCATGTCAGGCATTGCTGGTGCATTTGGTTCTGGCTTGTCAGCAACTACAGCTTCAGTTGTTAAGAACATAGCTGCAACAGATGCTGCGTTTTGAAGTGCAGAGCGAGTTACTTTAGCTGGATCTACGATACCAGTTTCAAGCATGTTAACCCATTCGCCAGTAGCTGCGTTGAAACCAACGCCTACTTTTTCGCCTTTTAGACGCTCTACAACTACAGATCCTTCTAGACCAGCGTTGATTGCGATTTGACGAACTGGCTCTTCTAGTGCACGAAGTACGATGTTAATACCTGTTGCTTCGTCACCTTCAGCTACGATAGAAGCTACTTTTGTGTATACGTTCATAAGTGAAGTACCACCACCTGCAACGATACCTTCTTCTACCGCTGCACGAGTTGAGTTAAGTGCATCTTCAATACGAAGTTTGCGCTCTTTTAACTCAGTTTCAGTTGCTGCACCTACTTTAATTACTGCTACACCACCTGCAAGTTTTGCAAGACGCTCTTGTAATTTTTCACGATCGAATTCAGAAGTTGTTTCTTCTAATTGCGCACGGATTTGACCGATGCGAGCTTCGATTTGTTGTGTATTTCCGATACCTTCAACTACAGTTGTGTTTTCTTTCGTTACAACAACTTTACCAGCGCGTCCTAAAGATTCAACTGTAGCAGATTTTAAGTCACGGCCTAATTCTTCAGTGATTACTTCGCCACCAGTTAAGATTGCGATATCTTCTAGCATTGCTTTACGACGGTCACCAAATCCAGGAGCTTTAACAGCTACTACATTGAATGTACCACGAAGTTTGTTCACTACTAATGTAGCTAAAGCTTCGCCTTCTACATCTTCAGCGATGATAAGAAGTGGTTTACCTTGTTGTACCACTTGTTCTAATACTGGTAAGATTTCTTGAATGTTAGAAATCTTTTTGTCAGTGATTAAGATATATGGGTTATCAAGAACTGCTTCCATTTTGTCAGAATCAGTAATCATGTAAGGAGATGCATATCCACGATCAAATTGCATACCTTCTACTACGTCTAATTCTGTTGTGAAACCTTTAGATTCTTCTAAAGTAATAACGCCGTCGTTACCAACGCGCTCCATTGCTTCAGCGATTAATTGACCTACTTCTTCGTCAGCAGCAGAAATAGCAGCTACTTGTGCGATAGAAGATTTACCTTCGATTGGTTTAGAAATCGTTTTTAATTCTTCTACTGCAGCAACGACAGCTTTTTCGATACCTTTGCGCAGACCCATTGGGTTCGCACCAGCTGTTACGTTTTTAAGACCTTCACGAATCATAGCTTGTGCTAATACAGTTGCAGTTGTTGTTCCGTCACCAGCTACATCATTTGTTTTGCTAGCAACTTCTGCTACTAATTTCGCACCCATGTTTTCGAATGCATCTTCTAATTCAATTTCTTTTGCGATTGTTACACCGTCATTTGTAATAAGTGGTGAACCGAATTTTTTCTCAAGAACAACGTTACGACCTTTTGGTCCAAGCGTTACTTTTACTGCATTTGCAAGAGTGTCGACACCGCGAAGCATCGAACGACGTGCTTCTTCACTAAATTTAATATCTTTTGCCATAATAATTGACCCCCTTGGATTTTGTAAGATTTATATAATTAACCGATAACTGCTAAAATGTCACTTTCACGTAAAATCAAGTAGTCTGTACCTTCATATTTCACTTCAGTACCTGCATATTTTGAGAAGATGATAAGATCACCTGCTGCTACCTCTAAAGCAACACGCTCACCATTTTCAAGCACTCGACCAGTACCTACTGCAATAACTTTACCCTCTTGTGGTTTTTCTTTTGCTGTGTCTGGTAATACAATACCACTTGCTGTTTTTTCTTCCGCTTGAACAAGCTCAATTACAACGCGATCACCTAATGGCTTTAGCATGAACAATAACCTCCTCATTTTGTTATGTAAATTTTATTTATTAGCACTCAAGTCACCCGAGTGCTAACACACTTATAATAATAAATAATCTCAATTTCTTTTGCAAGTAAAAAAATCATAATTTTTTCGCAAATTAAGCTATAAACTTTTCTATATAGAGTTCCTCTTCTACCTTTACTATATGAATCGTTGTTTCCACTACTCGTATGTTACAATATGAAAGGACACCCTAAGTTGTTTTCGCTACATACACAACTTTCTCCTGTCTTCTATTATAATTTCAAATAAGGATTTACAAAAAAAACATAATTTAAGTAAGGTTTATATCGTAGGTAGCATATTTACATGTTATCCTACCTTATCTCATACACTAGAGTTAGAAAGGATGGTTAAACCATTTGAAAAAACAATATTGGTGGGTTATCGTTACATACATTTTAATGCAGTTATCATCAATTGCTGGATTACCACTTCTCCTGAAAACTGGACTTTATGATAACAGGGGATTTACTAGGGAAGAAAAATTTCAACTCATAACTGGTCACTGGGCAATCATTAGCTTCTTTATTGCATTATGTATCGTACTTTGGTTACTTAGAACAGATATTCGCGACAGACATTTAGATAAAAAGCGTTCTACTGTTCCAGCTACGATTGGTTGGATTTTTATCGGGTTCTTCTTAGCATTTTTCTCGCAAAGTATTGCTGGTATGATTGAAATGTATGTATTAGGTATTAAACCTGGATCTGAAAATACAGCGAGACTTATGGATATCGCAAGAACGACACCTTGGTTCCTTATTGTCATCTCTATAATAGGACCTATTTTGGAAGAAATCGTATTTAGAAAAATTTTATTTGGTACACTTTATAAGAAGTTTAACTTCTTTATTGCCGCTATCATTAGTTCCCTTGTATTTGCGGCCATTCATTTTGATTTTACTCACTTATTGGTATACACTGCTATGGGGCTCGTATTCGCCTTCTTATATGTAAAAACGAAGCGTATTATCGTTCCAATTGCAGCGCATGTTGCAATGAATACATTAGTTGCAGTTGCTCAAGTTTTAGCGAGTAACGAACAAATTCAAGAAATGATTAAAGAAGCTGAAAAAATGCAAGGATTTATCGGAGGATTTTTAGTATGAGAAACTCACCATTGTTCATGGCTGCATTGTACTTCCTTCTAGGATGTATCTTTACACGCTTCGCCATTACGAACGTAACAGATACAATTTGGAATATGTGGACGATACTATTTGCAGTTATGGCAACGATTGATTTTAATTTGGCCCTTCGCCTCATCTTAATTAAATTCACAAAGAAAAAACAATAATAAAACGCAGAGGTCGCTTCCTCTGCGTTTTATTGTGGATAATTCTTCAAAAAGTAAACTAGTGTTTGTAACTCTACTGCTAAATCAATATGATGAATTCTTATATTATCTGACACATTTAAGCGCGCTGGTGTGAAATTCAAAATACCATGCACGTTTGTTTCTGCCAATCTATCTGCTACAGATTGCGCTACTGTAGCGGGTACTGTTAATATTGCCACTTGTATATCATTTGATAAACGTTCTTCTAATTCATCTAAGTGATATACAGGAATGCCTCCGATTTCTGTTCCAACTTTCTCTTCACTAACATCAAACGCCATTTCAATTTTTGTATTATTGTTTTTCGTGAAATTATAATGTAAGAAAGCGGTCCCTAAATTACCTACTCCAATAAGCGCTACACGTGTTATATCATCTTGGTCGAGTGTTTCACGGAAAAATGATAATAAATAATTTACATTATATCCATATCCTTTTTTCCCTAATGCTCCAAAGTATGAGAAATCTCTTCGAATCGTTGCGGAATCAACCTTTACCGCTTCACTTAATTCGGCCGATGAAACACGTTGCTTACCAGACAAAGATAAGTTTTGGATAAATCGATAGTATAGAGGCAATCTCTTAGCAGTGGCTTGTGGAATTTTCTGCTGCTCCATATAACCTCTCCTCTCTTCCTATCTTCATTCATATGCTTTAATCAAATACAGAAGTTTAGCACTTATTAAATTCCTTGTATAATAGAAAGAAGAAGTATTCTCTCTGTATTTTAAACTATACACTATTTTTAGTATGATTGAGAAATATAAACATGGCAAAGTTAAGAAATTATTTGAGGTGAAAACATTGATTTTATTACAAGTAAACGCGCTTTCGAAATTATACGGTGCAGAAACGATTCTTGCAAACATAAAATTGGAAGTTCAAACGAAAGATCGTATCGCATTAGTCGGACGAAATGGAGCCGGAAAATCTACATTATTAAAAATAATAGCGGGTGAGCTATCTCATGATAGTGGTGAAATTATAAAACCGAAAGATGTCTCAATCGGATATTTAGCTCAAAATACCGGTTTAGAAACGTCTTTAACAATTTGGGATGAAATGCTAACCGTCTTTACACACTTGCAGCAAATGGAGACAAGACTTCGAAGGCTAGAGCAAGAGATGGGAAAAGAAGAAAACTTTTCAAACGAGGCTACATATGAAAGATTATTAGCTGATTATGACCAATTACAATTAGATTATAAAGATCAAGGTGGCTATCAGTACGAAGCAGATATTCGTTCGATTTTAAGTGGTCTTGGCTTCCCAGTTGAAACGCACCAGACGACGATTTCTACATTAAGCGGTGGACAAAAAACAAGATTAGCTCTCGGTAAATTATTATTAACGAAACCAGACCTACTTATTTTGGACGAGCCTACCAACCATTTAGACATCGAAACATTAACATGGCTTGAACAATATTTACAAGGTTATCCTGGCGCAATACTAATTGTTTCCCATGACCGTTATTTCTTAGATAAACTTGTTACACAAGTATATGAAATTTCGAATAAAGAAAGTAGACGATTTGTTGGTAACTACAGTAAATATTTAGACTTAAAATCAGCACTATACGAGCAAGAGATGAAACGTTACGAAAAACAACAAGATGAAATTGCTAAGCTAGAAGACTTCGTTCAAAAAAATATAGCTCGTGCATCTACAACAAAACGTGCGCAAAGTCGCCGGAAACAATTAGACCGAATGGAATTATTAACAAGACCGTTAGGTGACTCTAAGTCAGCTTCCTTCCACTTCGATATCGAAAAACAAAGTGGAAATGATGTTTTACAAGTAAAGGATGCAACCATTGGCTATGATAAGGATCCAATTATTGAACATGTAACTATGCGCTTAACTCGCGGGGATAGTGTTGCTTTAGTTGGACCGAACGGAATTGGAAAATCCACATTGTTAAAATCCATTGTGAATAAGTTACCACTATTACATGGTGATGTTTCTTTCGGATCCAATGTCTCTGTTGGTTATTATGATCAAGAACAAGCTAACTTAACATCCTCTAAGCGAGTTTTAAATGAACTATGGGATGAATATCCATTGCAACCTGAAAAAGAAATTCGCACGATATTAGGTAACTTCTTATTCACAGGAGATGATGTACTAAAGCCAGTATCTTCTCTAAGCGGTGGACAAAAAGCTCGATTAGCTCTTGCAAAACTTATGATGCAAAAATCGAATTTATTAATTCTCGATGAGCCTACCAACCATCTTGATTTAAATAGTAAAGAGATTTTGGAGAATGCTTTAATTGATTATCCTGGTACCCTTCTATTTGTTTCACATGACCGCTACTTTATTAATCGTGTAACGACGACTGTTATTGAGCTATCAACAGAAGGTGCACAGGAATATTTAGGGGATTACGATTACTACGTTGAAAAGAAAAATGAGATGATTGAACGTGCGGAATTAGAGCAAGAAGATGAAGCGCCAGTTCAAAAGACAGTTGCACAAGAAAAATTAAATTACCTCGAAGAAAAAGAGCGCAAAAAATTAGAGCGTCAACGTACTCGGAAAATCGAGGAACTAGAACAAAACATTGTACAATTTGAAGAAGAAATTGCTACGTTAGAAGATCAACTTTGCTTACCAGAAATATATGCAGATTATGAAAAAGCTAGTGAAATTACAACGAAAAAGCAAACACTACAAGAGCAACTTGATGCTTGTATGGCAGAATGGGAAGAATTGCATTTATAAGAATATGAATAAAGCGGATGTCTCGTAAGTCAGGATTTTTGACTATGCGACATCCGCTTTATTTTCTATTTTAAATCAACGTCATATTGTATAAATGATACGAGACATCGTTTTACCGACAAAGTTTGACAATATTAGCGCTCCCTATAATAAGAGCATATTTCAAAATGTTTTTTAGAAATATCTTCTTAGTTTATATTTCCCGAAAAAGACTATACTCAAAGGTCAGACTTCATCCAATTTATCCACAAGTTTATACACATATCCACCTTGATAAAATAAACAACAAAATAACTTTTCCACATTATCCACAATAAACAAAAAAGTTATACACATTTCATATACACAATAAAACCCACATTATCAACAGATAACATGGGTTTTATCCACAAGCTGTGGTTAATTTTGTGTATAACTATGCTTCAATATCTAATCCTGGATTTGCATTTAAAGCTAATGTAGCACGTTTTCCTTGTTCATATGCAATCGTACCTGCCGCTGCAATCATTGCTGCATTATCTGTGCATAAAGATAAAGGAGGAATAATTAACTCTATATTTTCTTTTTGCGCAAATTCTGCTTCTAAACGTGCACGAAGCCCTTTATTCGCAGCCACTCCACCAGCAAGAAGCACCTGCTTTACATTATAAGCATCCGCTGCACGAGACGCTTTTGTTACTAGTACGTCAATTACACTCTCTTGGAAACTTGCTGCTAAATCTTCTGGTGCAATTTCGATTCCTCGTTGTTTTGCGTTATGCACAGTGTTGATAACTGCAGATTTCAATCCACTAAAACTGAAATCATACGAATCCGGTTCTAGCCATGCACGAGGTAAATCGATTGTTGGTTCTCCTTCATGTGCAAGGCGATCAATATGAGGCCCTCCTGGATATGGCATAGATAACGTACGCGCCACTTTATCATACGCTTCTCCAGCTGCATCATCTCGCGTCTCACCAATTACTTCAAACGAACCATGCTCTTTCATATAAACAAGCTCTGTATGCCCACCAGATACGACAAGCGATAGTAGTGGGAATTGAACTTCTTTTACAAGACGATTCGCATAAATATGACCAGCGATATGATGAACACCAACTAGAGGGATATCGTGAGCAAAGGCCACTGCCTTCGCTGCGTTTACTCCAATTAAAAGCGCCCCAACTAAGCCCGGTCCCTCTGTTACAGCAATTGCATCAATATCATCAAATGTGATATTTGCTTCTTTTAAAGCTTCTTCTAACACAACTGTAATTTCTTCTACATGATGACGGGATGCAATCTCTGGTACAACTCCGCCAAAACGTTTATGACTTTCAATTTGTGATGCAACGACATTCGCAATAATTTCCGTTCCATTTTTAACAACTGCTACCGCTGTTTCATCACAACTTGTTTCAATGCCAAGTATAATCGTATTTTTTTCCATTATATATTCACCCACATTACGAGACCATCTTCCTGATTGTCTGCATAGTATCGTTTACGAATTCCACCATTTTGAAACCCGTATTTTCTGTATAACTGTTTTGCTACTTCATTTGATACACGTACTTCAAGTGTCATCGTTTTTACCCCTAGAGTTTTCGCTTCGGAAATGACTGCTTTCAATAAAGCATCTCCTAACTTTTGACCTCTGTATTCTGGCAAAATAGCTATATTTGTTATATGTGATTCATCAATAATTATCCACAATCCACAATACCCAATTACATGACCATCTTTTTCTAGCACAACATAATGTGCATGTTCATTCATCGTTAATTCACGTTGAAAGGCATCTGCAGTCCAAGGAGTTGAAAAAGATGCTTCTTCAATAGCTACAATTTGAGCGATATCATCGAGTTCCATCTTTCTAAATATCATATCCATCCTCTGCAAGCTCCTACTTATTTTGACTTTCTAACCACTTTGTTTCAGCCTCAGCTAAACGAAGATAACTAGGAACAAATGAATGTACATCTTGTTCTTCTTTTTGTAATCCTAAGAACGCTAGCTCACTTGGTCTTGGGCTATTTTTCGTGAAAGGAGCAAATACAGCTTGCTCGCCTAAATGTTCGATAATTGTTTCTTTGTGTAGTTTAACATCGTTACCAATAAATAAAACATGCTTTCCTTTATCTTTTAACATTTGCAACCAGTCTACAATAAGGATGATTCGATCTTCTTCTATAGAAGTTAAACCTTCTTCTTCATATGTATATAAACCAGTATAAATTTGTCCACGTCTTCCATCGAATAAAGGACAGATTAATCCATCAAAATTAGCACCATTTGCAGCCACTACTTCTAAACTTGATACACCTACAATCGGTATTTGAAGTGACCAAGCTAATGTTTTTGCAGCTGTCACACCTATGCGAACACCTGTATATGATCCTGGTCCAGCAGCTACAACAATTTTAGTTAATTCCTTCGGTTTTACACCACACTCTTTTAACAGTTGTTCTACAGCTGGCATAAGACGTACAGAATGGTTTTTCGTTAAGTTTGTAATGATTTCTCCAATTACGTTTCCTTCTTCAATAAGGGATACACCCATTACGTAATTTGAAGTATCAATTGCTAGTACTTTCATCTTGTAATAGCTCCTCACATAATCTAATATAGCGATCTCCAATTGGCTCGAGTACAATTTTTCTTGTGTCATCTCCAGCATGGAATAAACTAATTTGTAACTTCTCATTTGGTAAATATGCTTCTATTAAATGAGCCCATTCTACTACCGTAATTCCTTCACCGTAGAAATACTCATCAAAACCTAAGTCTTCTTCACTTTCTGCTAAGCGATACACATCCATATGATATAGCGGTAATCTCCCTTTATATTCTTTAATGATATTAAAGGTAGGACTATTTACAACTCTTTTCACTCCAAGACCTTTTGCTAATCCTTTTGTAAAAGTCGTCTTACCAGCCCCTAAATCTCCTTCTAAAATAATTACATCTTGTGCACGGGCAAGTTTACCTAGTTTTTCTGATAATTCTTGTGTTTCCTCAGAAGATTTTGTTGTTATTTCATATTTACTCACAGACTTCACCTACTTTACTCACAATGTTCTCTGCTCTTTATTATACAGGTTTTGAATATATAAAAAAGTCCTTAGGAGATTTCCTAAGGATAGTTTGACTGTCTTTATTAGTTTTTTGTTAAAACAAATAAAAAAATACGAAACAACATGTTTCGTTCTTTTCTTTATATA
>NZ_VHIV01000017.1 GCF_006494425.1 Bacillus dicomae
TTAACATTTCGCGTTAAATCTGTCAACAACTTTTTTCTTTCGTTCCTGACGACGCTTATTAATTTACCATATTAATCATTCATTAGTCAACACTTTTTAAAAAAATGCCAAAATAAATTTATCTTGGCATAATATAAAGTTTAATCACTACTAATGCAGCAACACCAGGTAAACCTAATAAGCTTGTTATCGTAGCTGTACCCAAATTAATTGGGATATGAAAATCAAAATATGTTCCTACTACATTTACGATAAAGAGTAATGCTATTCCTAAAGTAACGCGAAAGAGTGCTTTTCCTATAAAATGTAATGGCTTAGAAGACACACCAAAAACAAGAAAAATAAAAACTAGAGTAAGAATACCGACAATAATAATTGTAGAATTCATTTTTTCCTCCTTATGAATGACCTATACACATTTATTTGTATGGGACAAGAAGATAAAAAAGAACATTTATCATACAACTCCAGTTGTTTCATCTCATTATCCTTTATTCGACAAAGCTCTCTTCATAAAAATCATTAATGATTCTTTCCATGCGAGGTAAGTACTGGATATTTAACGAATAAAATAAAAGGTTCTGCTTTTTAAGCAGAACCTTTTACCATTGTTCCATTTTTACAGGGCGACGTTTTGCTTCTTTTAACAAGAAGAAGTATTTCGCCTCAGCTATTTTCAAAGAACAAAGTACATCTTGAGATGGTTCAACACTTTGTTCAACCATTCTCTTCTGACGTAACCATTCATTCTTTACCTTTTCTAATAGTACAATTAACTTATCATCATACTCTTTACGCAATTTACCCTTTTTTTGAAAGAACATTTTTGTTTCTCCTCTTATACTTCTCTACGACCTTCTAACGCTTTCGACAGTGTTACTTCATCTGCATATTCTAAATCTCCACCAACTGGCAGACCATGTGCAATACGAGTCACTTTAATACCTGTCGGCTTTAAGAGGCGGGATATATACATTGCTGTAGCTTCGCCTTCAATATTAGGGTTTGTTGCTAATATTACTTCTTGTACCGTTTCATCGTGCAGTCGCTTTAAAAGTTGCGGGATATTAATGTCTTCCGGCCCAATTCCCTCCATTGGAGAAATAGCACCGCGTAATACATGATATACACCTTGATACTCTTTCATTTTTTCCATTGCGATTACATCTTTCGGTTCTTGCACGACACAAACAACCGATTGATCTCGATGTGAATCGTCACAAATATAACAAGGATCACGGTCAGTAATATGACCGCATACAGAACAATATGCTAAGTCTCGTTTCGCATTTACAAGTGCTTTTGCAAAACCTAACACATCGTCTTCTTTCATATCTAATACGAAAAACGCCAATCGAACCGCTGTTTTCGGTCCGATTCCTGGCAATTTCATAAAACTATCAATTAGTTTTGATATTGGTTCTGGATAATGCATATATCAATATCCTCCTAGAACATTCCACCCGGTAAGTTTAAGCCTTTTGTAAATTTACCCATTGTAGAATTTGAAAGTTCATCAGCTTTTTTAAGCGCATCGTTCGTTGCAGCTAATACTAAGTCTTGTAACATTTCGATATCTTCTGGATCTACAACTTCTTCTTTCACTTTCACTTCAAGGATTTGTTTATGACCATTTGCAATAACTGTAATCATACCGCCGCCAGCTGTACCTTCAACTGTTTTTTCGCCAAGTTCTTCTTGTGCTTTCGCCATTTCTTTTTGCATTTTTTGCATTTGTTTCATCATGTTATTCATATTTCCCATTCCGCCACGCATCATAATTAATTCCTCCTAATTATTATTACTCTTTTATTTCAATGAGTTCTTGTCCTACTAATTTTACCGCCTCTTCTATAAGAGGATCTTCTTTTTTCTCTGGGCTTTCTTCAGAATTCCCGCCTTCACGCTGTAAAAAATCTTCACGGATTTTACCCCATTCACTTTTCGGAATGGCAATCATATTTAATCTTTTACTTAGCAATTCAAATAAAGCTTGTTCCACTGTATCCATAGCTTCTCGATTTTCGCTTGCCATTTTACAGTGAATCTCGTATTGGAACGCTAGAACGTAAGTATCATCCGAAGCCGCTACCGGTTCGCTATTTTCTAATAAAACAGCAAACGCTACTTTGTTGTATGCTTTGAGTCTTCCTAACAACTCACCCCACACAGCTTTTAACTGTTCTAAATCTTGACGCTTTGCTTGCTTCAATACTTCATTTACGCGTCCGACAGGAATCTTCATACTACCTGTCCGCACTGGCTTTGGTGTTGCGCGTGTCTCTCTGACTTCCTGCTGCACACCAGCCGGCACGCCATTCTTTTTAACTTGTTCTAACTCTTTCTCCAATTGCTGCATCCTGTTCATAATTGCTTGCAAACGATCTGCACCGTTTGCTTGCATCATAAACTGTTGACACAGTTGCACCATAACAACTTCTAAGAAAATTCGCGGATGATTTGTCCACTTCATTTCCTGTTGTCCTTTACTAAGAGTATGAATGATTTCATAGATTACTTCCGGTTGCATTTCTTCACTTAGCATACGGAATTGCTCATCTACCATTACTCGTTCCAACATATGTTCCAATTGTGGTGAAGTTTGATATAAAAGCATATCACGATAATAGTAAATGAAATCCTCCATAAATCGAACTGGATCTTTCCCTTTACCCATCATCTCATCTATGATACGTAATGCTCTTGATACATCATTTTCACGTATACATTCTACTAAGTTGCCTAAGTATTGTTGAGAAACAGAACCCGTTACAGCTAATACATCTTCTGTCGTAACTGTCTCATCACTATAAGATATTGCCTGATCAATAAGACTAAGCGCATCACGCATACCACCTTCAGCAGCACGCGCAACAATTTGTAACGCCTCATCTTCTACTTGCGTACCTTCATTAGTCACAACCGTCGATAATCTCTCAACAATATCATTTACTGATATTTTTCGAAATTCGAAACGCTGGCAACGCGAAATAATTGTAGGCGGTATCTTATGTGGTTCTGTCGTCGCCAAAATAAAGATGACGTGTCCTGGTGGCTCTTCTAACGTTTTTAAAAGCGCATTGAACGCACCCATAGAAAGCATGTGAACCTCATCAATAATGTATACTTTATATTCTACAGCACTTGGAGCATATTTTACTTTATCTCTAATATCTCGAATTTCATCTACACCGTTATTTGAAGCCGCATCAATTTCTAATACATCTGAAATAGACCCTTGTGTTATCCCTAAACAAGAGGGACATTCATTACAAGGTTCAGCTACCGGAGCATGTTCACAGTTGATTGCCTTTGCAAATACTTTTGCAATTGTCGTTTTCCCTGTTCCCCTTGGGCCAGAAAATAAATACGCATGTGAAACTTTCTCTTGAAGAAGGGCATTTTGCAACGTTTTTGTCACGTGCTTTTGACCGACTACATCTTCAAATTTTTGCGGTCTCCATGTTCGGTATAACGCTTGGTATGACACGAAAATACGGCCTCCCTCAAAGGTTATTATCTTATTTATTATAACCCATTCTGTTTATAGATTCCAAAAGTTATTTTCTATACAAAAAACCCACCTTAGTATTAAGGTGAGTTTTGTATACATATATAACTGCCGTGCACCTTCTGTCGATTACGCACCATAAGCGTTACTTAAGCAGTTAGCTCGGTTCAGGCACTCCTGCGGCACACGAGAAAACCCGCTTATTGCTGCTTCCTTCCGGACCTGACAAGGTTCACGGGGTCCCGTTGCGCAGGACCCAAACGTCAACACCACTTACTTAAGGCAGGCCTTACAGCGACATAACCTCGAGAAGGGATTCGGCCTCGCTAGAGCGGATTGCGAGTATAGGGCACCGCTACCTCCCCGCTTAGCACGGCAAAGTTAAAACCAATATTCGGTTGCCTTCATTAAAGGCACTATCAGTATACCTTGTTTTTTTATAAAATGCAAATACGTTAATTCTCATTATTTTTCTCTAATTTCTTGATCGCTTTTCTTTTTTTACGAAGTTCTCTAAAAAAGTTTGTTAACAGCGTACCGCATTCTTCTTCTAATACACCAGCTGCCACTTCACATTGATGATTAAAACGTTCATCCGTTAAAAGATTCATTAATGTCCCTGCACATCCACCTTTTGGATCGCTTGCACCATATACAACTCGTTTCACTCGTGATAATACAATTCCACCTGCACACATCGGACAAGGCTCTAACGTTACATATAACGTCGCATCTTCTAAACGCCATGTCCCTAATTTTTTGCATGCCTCATCAATAGCTAACAACTCAGCGTGAGCTATTGATCTTTGCTCCGTTTCCCTTAAATTATGAGCAACACTAATTACTTCACCATCTAACACTATAACTGCACCAATCGGTACTTCTTGTATTGCCTCTGCCTTTTTAGCCTCTTCTATTGCTAACTGCATAAAATAAATATCTTGATCACGTTCCATAACATATAGTCCTCTCATTACAAATAAAGTACACTTATTTCCATTTACTACCCATGGGATAACTTTTACAAATTCAATCCACCCTAAGAAAAAAAGAGAGGGGATTACATATGAAGAATACTGCCTTACTCATTATCGATATGATTAATGATTTTCAATTTTCACATGGGCCCATCCTAGCCAAAAAATGCGAAATTATAACCAATCCTATTTTACAATTAAAGAAAACAATGAAATTCTTTGGCTATCCCATAATTTATATTAATGACCATTATCAACTTTGGAGATCTGATATTGACCAATTGATTACTCATTGTACAAATGAGTATAGTGAAAATATCATTCATAAGATCGCTCCAAATTCTGATGATTACATTTTTATTAAACCACATTACTCTGCTTTTTATGAAACACCTTTAAATTCTTTATTAGGATATTTAAAAATAGAAAATCTAATATTAACAGGGGTCGCCGGGAATATATGTATCCTCTTTACAGCTAACGATGCTCATATGAGAAATTATACACTGTACGTACCACAGGACTGTATTGCCTCTAATCATGATCAGGACAACCTGCATGCTTTAAAAATAATGGAAACCACATTAAAAGCAAATATAGTACCATCGTCTCAAATAAAATTTCATTAATACATATATCTATTTTCTAACTTTTTATATCAAATTAACCCGCTCGCTTCCCTCTTGTGCTACAATAATTCTGTTTTGTGTTTTTAGTAGTCACGGTAAATCACTGATTGAAAGGAGGAAACAGCGTGACCGGAGTACCATTTATCACGGTTGAAGGACCAATTGGTGTTGGAAAAACTTCACTTGCGAAGGAAATTTCAACTCACATGCAACTCCACTTACTGAAAGAGATTGTTGATGAAAATCCCTTTTTAGGAAAGTTCTATGAAGACATCGACGAATGGAGTTTTCAAACAGAGATGTTCTTTCTTTGTAATAGATACAAACAATTAGAAGATATTAACATAAAGTATTTGAATCAAAGGAAGCCAGTAGTAGCGGATTATCATATATTTAAAAATCTAATTTTCGCATCCCGTACATTAAAAGATTCTCAATATGACAAGTACATGCAAATCTACCGTATCCTTACACAAGATATGCCTGTACCAAACGTTATCGTTTATTTAACAGCTAGCTTGGAAACATTACAAACACGAATTGCAATGCGCGGAAGAGAATTCGAAAAAAATATGGCTCCAAATTACTTACTACAGCTCACAAAAGATTACGAAACAGCAATGGATACTTTTAAAAAAGATCATCCAGACATCCCGGTATTAAAATTTAACGGAGACGATATGGATTTTGTAAAAAATCCTGATGATTTAAACGTCATCTTATCTGCCCTTCAAAATACTCTCTTAAAGGAGTCGAAATAATAATGAATTTAAGGCAAAAATATGATATACCAAATGACGCAGTAATCACTATTGCTGGAACAGTAGGTGTCGGCAAATCAACTATGACAACTGCACTAGCTAACGCTTTAGGCTATCGCACATCATTTGAGAAGGTAGATTCTAACCCGTATTTGGACAAGTTCTATGCTGATTTCACACGCTGGAGCTTCCACTTACAAGTGTACTTTTTAGCAGAACGATTTAAAGAACAAAAAAGAATTTTTGAATACGGTGGTGGTTTTGTTCAAGATCGCTCTATCTATGAAGATACTGGCATTTTTGCAAAAATGCATCATGAAAAAGGTACAATGACGGAAACTGATTATGAAACATACAAAGGTTTATTTGACGCTATGGTCATGACTCCTTACTTCCCTCATCCAGATTTATTAATTTACTTAGAAGGTTCGTTCGATGATATTGTTGACCGTATCCAAGAACGCGGACGTCCGATGGAACAGCAAACACCAATTGAGTATTGGAAAGAAATGCACGGGCGTTACGAAAACTGGATTAATAACTTTAATTCATGCCCTGTTTTACGATTAAACATTAATGAATACGATATTTTAAAAGATGGCGATTCCATCGAACCAATCATTAAAAAAATTGGCCATTTTTTAAAACAATCACGTAAACTTGTAAAATAAAAAACCCGTGCATATGCACGGGTTTTTCTATTAAATTACTTCTTCTTTGTTGGAGCAATAATTTCACTCTCAGGTTTTCCAGCGTTAATACGCTGACGAACAGTACTTGTACTAATATCGTATGTCTCAGCAATCTCTTTAACAGTCATTTCTTTCCCGTTAATTACTGCTGTTAATACTTTACCTGTACGTTTTGGAGCTGCTTCTTTCTTTACAGCTTCTTTTTTAACTTGTTTTGGCGCCTCTACTTTTGTCGCAGTTTGTTTTACATCACAAGTACAACCACAAAGTTTACGGAATGTATCGTCGCTAATAATGCGTGATACGTTCGCACCACTGTTTAAAATTCTATTGTTCTTACAAACAGGACATTGTACATAATATAAAGTTTTTCCATCTAAAGGAAACGTTTGTATAATAAGATCCATGTTGACTCCTTTCATATCTATGAAGATAATCATCGGAATATGAGTGTGTAATAAGGACAAAATTGCCTTACCCCATACTTTATGATTGGTTTTAAAATAAAAACTCGTTACGTGTTGGTAACGAGTTCTCCAATCTCCACTTATATGCGCTGTTGTCAATTATATCTGGAGGAGGTAGAGGGATTCGAACCCCCGCGCGACTCTCGCCGCCTGTCGGTTTTCAAGACCGATCCCTTCAGCCAGACTTGGGTATACCTCCATATTGACATCAAATATAATATCAAAAGAAAAACAGTTAGTCAACCCTACTAAAATAAAATATGAGGAAAGGAAAATTTTACTTTTCCCCTCCTACATTATAGTACTGACAACGCTCATAATTACCAATCACTCATACCGATGAATATTTATAAATTTACTTAATAACTGTTTTTCCTCCCATATAAGGGCGAAGAACTTCTGGAATTATAATTGTACCATCTTCTTGTTGGTAGTTCTCTAAAATAGCTGCCACCGTACGTCCAATTGCAAGACCAGATCCATTTAATGTATGAACATGTTCTGGTTTGCCGTTTGGCTCACGACGGAAACGGATATTTGCACGTCTCGCTTGGAAAGCTTCAAAATTACTACAAGAAGAAATTTCACGATATGTGCCATAGCTTGGAATCCATACTTCAATATCGTATTTCTTCGCTGCTGTAAATCCTAAATCGCCTGTGCACATGCTCATAACGCGATATGGCAACTCTAATAATTGTAACACGCGTTCTGCATCATTTGTTAATTTTTCTAACTCTTCATAAGAATCTTCTGGTTTTACGAACTTTACAAGCTCTACTTTATTGAACTGATGCTGACGAATTAAACCACGTGTATCACGGCCAGCTGAACCTGCTTCAGAACGGAAACAAGAGCTAAATGCAGCATATCTTATAGGCAATTGATCTTTATTTAAGATCTCATCACGGTGCATATTTGTTACAGGTACTTCAGCTGTTGGAATTAAGAAGTAGTCTTCGCTTTCAATACGGAATGCATCTTCTTCAAACTTCGGAAGTTGTCCTGTCCCTGTCATGCTTGCACGGTTTACCATATAAGGAGGTAATACTTCTTCATATCCATGCTCATCAGTATGAAGATCAAGCATAAAGCTAATTAAAGCACGCTCTAATCTTGCGCCAGCACCTTTGTAGAATACGAAGCGGCTTCCTGTTACTTTTCCAGCACGTTCAAAATCTAGAATTCCTAAATCTGTAGCAAGATCCCAATGTGGTTTTGGTTCAAAAGCAAATTCCTTTACTTCTCCCCAAGTGCGAGCTACTACATTATCATCCTCTGTTTCACCAACTGGAGCAGATTCGTGAGGAATATTTGGAATAGATAGCATCAATCTTTCTAGATCTTCTTCAACTGTACGAAGTTCATTATCAAGATCTTTTACTTTTTCTCCAACTTCACGCATTTCTAAAATTAGAGCTTCTGCATCTTTCTTTTCGCGCTTCAATACAGAGATTTGTTGAGATACTTCGTTACGTTTACTTTTTAGTTCCTCTGTTTGAACAAGCAGTTCTCTTCTTCTCGTATCCAACTCTTCAAAGCGACCAAAATCAGTTAAATCTTCGCCTCTATGCTGTAACTTTGCTTTTACTTCTTCAAAATTTGTACGTAAAAATTTAATATCAAGCATTATATACTCCTCCTTTTATTTTATAAAACACAAAAAACTCCCGTCCCTATATAAAGGGACGGGAGTTAACCCGCGTTGCCACCCTAGTTGAAAGCATTACCGCCTTCCTCTCAAGTAGAAATAACGGCTCTTCACCGGGAATGTTTACTAATCATAAAGATATTCCACATTCCATTCCAGGATGGATTCACAAACTGTTTCTATCGATTTCCACCAACCATCGACTCTCTATAAGAAACGACATTTGTTACTACTTCCTATCAACACGCTTATTTTATAAAATTGTTACCATCAATTTACTATAATCTTATACAAGTTGCAAGTTACTTATACAACTTTTTTCATTTTCGCTTCTTTTACCATTTCTACAAAGTATGCTGTTACACGATGATCATCCGTTAATTCCGGATGGAAAGAAGCAGCTAAAAATGGCCCTTGCCTTACAGCCACCATTCGATCACCATGTGTAGAAAGTACCTCAACATCATCCGCTACATTTACAACATACGGAGCACGAATAAATACGCCAACAAAATCTTCTCCCACACCTTTAATAGAAAGTGCAGCTTCAAAGCTATCTTTTTGACGTCCAAACGCATTGCGCTCAACCGTAATATCCATAGCACCAATATGTGCTTCGTCATAGCCAATAAGTGTTTTTGCAAGAAGAATCATTCCTGCACATGTACCAAACATTGGTTTACCAGACTTCGCGAATGTACGAAGTGGTTCCATGAAAGCATACTTATCAATAAGACGGCGCATAGTTGTACTTTCACCGCCTGGTAAAATAAGACCATCAATCTCTTCAAGTTGTTCTATACGCTTTACAATAACAGCTTCTGCACCACTTGCTTCAACTGATTTTACATGTTCACGAACTGCACCTTGAAGACCTAGTACACCGATTTTCACCATTTTAAAGTTCTCCTTCAATTACCATCCACGCTCTTGCATGCGTTGCTCTGGTAGTAACGTTGAAATTTCGATACCTTTCATCGCATTACCTAATCCTTTAGAAAGGCTTGCAATTAATTCGTAATCCTCATAATGAGTCGTCGCTTCAACGATTGCACGTGCAAATTTCGCTGGATTCTCTGATTTAAAGATACCAGATCCAACAAATACACCATCCGCACCAAGTTGCATCATTAACGCTGCATCTGCTGGTGTTGCTACACCACCTGCTGCAAAGTTTACAACCGGCAAACGACCAAGGCGTTTAATTTCAAGTAGTACTTCATAAGGAGCACCAGTATTTTTTGCATATGTCATTAACTCATCTTCACGTAGACTTGCAACTTGACGGATTTCTGCATTGACTTGACGCATATGACGCACTGCCTCTACAATGTTTCCTGTTCCTGGTTCACCTTTTGTACGAAGCATAGATGCACCTTCTGCAATACGACGTGCAGCTTCTCCGATATCACGGCAACCACATACAAACGGAACTGTGTAATCACGTTTATTTAAATGGTATACTTCATCAGCTGGAGTTAATACTTCACTCTCATCGATATAGTCTACCCCTAATGATTCTAATACACGTGCTTCTACAAGGTGACCGATACGGCATTTTGCCATAACCGGAATTGATACAGCACCCATAACTTCTTCAACGATTGTTGGGTCTGCCATACGAGAAACGCCACCTGCTGCACGAATATCTGCTGGTACACGCTCTAATGCCATAACGGCAACTGCGCCTGCCTCTTCTGCAATTTTTGCTTGTTCAGCGTTAATTACGTCCATAATAACGCCGCCTTTTTGCATTTCTGCCATTCCACGTTTTACACGTTCTGTCCCTGTTACATTTGTCATGTTACAAAAACCCCCCTAGGTGAATTGCTTTTCCCCGTTAAAGGCGAAAATTAAGAATACTCTTACATTCTACCACTAACTATCAGATGCTTGTCTACTACTTTTTCATAAAGTCGGTATGAAAAATAGGAATAAGAAAAAGCCCCTACAATGAGGAGCTTTTAAAACCAACCTTTTACTGTATCAACAGCACTATTCCATATACCACTAAAGAAAGAACCAATTCCGCGCATAGCACGAGTAAACCAGTTTGCTTCTTCTACTTCAGATGTTGTTACAAGATCCACTTGCAACGACTTACCAGTTAAAAATCCAGGGTCGTTTGTATCTTTTGGCGTAATGACCATTTGACCAAGCGCAGCTCCTTTTTTAATAGGTGCTTCTTGCCCCTTACTTGATTCTTTTAATTCCGTTTTATAAATGTCTTTACTTCCTTTTGGTACTGGAAGTGAAATAGCTTGTTTCGTTTGAACTGCTACATCTTTATCTTTCGCATTTTCTACTCGTACTGTTTCTTGTCCTTTTACTGAAGAACCTTTTTTATACATTTGTTTCATTTCAAAGTTAGCAAATCCATAATCATATAGCTTCTTTGTTTCATCAAAACGTGCTGTATGAGAACTTGTTTTAATCACTACAGAAATAAAACGCATACCGTTTCTTTCAACCGTACCAGTGAAGCAATCTCCCGCTTCTGGAGTTGAGCCTGTTTTTAGGCCATCTACGCCATCATATTCTTTAACTAAGCCCTTTAACATCCAGTTCCAGTTTGACATTGCAAACTTCTCTTTTTCTGGACGGAATTCTTTTTTCGGGATTTTTGCTGTATCTAACACTTTGGGATAATCTTTAATTAAATGTTGTGCTAAAGTTGCAACATCCTTTGCAGACATTTTATTTTCTTCATCCGCTGTTGTTCCTTCTGGATGCATTCCCTTTAAATCTTTATTGGTTAAACCTGTAGAATTGACAAATTTATAATTTTTCAACCCTAGTTCTTTCGATTTATCATTCATCATTTTTACGAAATCTACTTCTTTACCTGCAATTGCTTCTGCTAATGCAATCGTTGCACCATTTGCAGAGAAGATTGCCATTGCCTCGTATAACTCTTTTACTGTATAAGAACCACCATTTTCTAATGCCACATTTGATAATGAAGCATCTTGTGAAACTTTATACGCATATTCAGAAACCTTAATTTTCTGATCCCACTTAAGCTTTCCTTTATCCACTGCTTCGTGAACTAAATATTCACTCATCATCTTTGTCATACTAGCAATGGATAATAATTCATCTGCATTCTTTTGATATAAAATTTTTCCAGAATTCGCTTCAACTAAAATTGCCGCACCTGCTTCAATGTTTAAAGCAGATCCTGTTTCTGCTGATGCATTGCTATATGGTAACAACATACTACAAGCTAGTGTAAGCATTGTTACTAGCGCAATGAATCTTTTGCAAAACATACCTTTCACTTTTGCTACCCCCAATATCTATGTACTCACATAACCGTTATTCTAACATAATCAAAAAAAAATAGACAGAGATATAAAATCTCCGTCTATTTATATATAAGACATTATAATGAGTAGTTTGGAGCCTCTTTTGTAATTTGTACATGATGAGGATGGCTTTCAAGTAAACCAGCACCTGACATGCGAACAAATTGTGCATTCTCACGTAAGAATTCTAAATCTTGCGCTCCGCAATATCCCATACCCGCACGTAATCCACCAACTAATTGATGAACTGTATCTGCTAAAGGTCCTTTATATGGTACTCGTCCTTCAATGCCTTCTGGAACAAGTTTTTTATTTCCTTCTTGGAAATAACGATCTTTACTTCCTTTTTCCATCGCTCCGACAGAACCCATACCACGATATACTTTAAATTGGCGACCTTGATAAATTTCAGTTTCACCAGGACTTTCAGCAACACCAGCAAACATACTACCTAGCATAACAACATGTGCTCCTGCTGCTAAAGCTTTAACCATATCACCAGAGTACTTAATACCACCGTCAGCGATAACCGGGATACCGTGTTTACGAGCTTCTGTTGCACAATCATAAACCGCTGTTAATTGTGGTACACCAACCCCAGCTACAACACGTGTTGTACAAATAGAGCCTGGTCCAATACCAACTTTAACTACGTTTGCACCTGCTTCAATTAATGCTCTTGTTGCTTCAGCAGTAGCAACATTTCCAGCGATAATATTTAATGACGGATACTTTGCACGAACTTCTTTTACTTTATCAATAACACCTTGAGAATGTCCATGAGCTGTATCAAGTACGATTGCATCTACACTAGCTTTTACTAATGCGTCGATACGAGTCATCGCATCAGCCGTTACACCAACTGCTGCTCCAACTAGTAAGCGCCCTTGCTTATCCTTCGCAGAATTTGGGAATTCAATTACTTTTTCAATATCTTTTATTGTAATAAGCCCTTGTAATACACCGTTGTTATCAACAAGAGGGAGTTTTTCAATTTTATACTTTTGTAGGATCTTTTCAGCCTCATCTAGCGTTGTACCAACTGGAGCTGTAATTAGCTGTTCTTTTGTCATTACGTCGGAAATTTTGATTGAGTAGTCTTGGATAAAACGCATATCACGGTTTGTAATAATACCAACTAATTTTCGCTCGTCTAAATTATTTACAACCGGTACACCTGAGATACGGTATTTTCCCATAAGATGCTCTGCATCATACACTTGATGTTCTGGAGTTAAAAAGAAAGGATCTGAAATAACGCCACTTTCAGAACGTTTTACTTTATCAACTTGCTCCGCCTGTTGTTCAATAGACATGTTTTTATGAATAATTCCTAAACCGCCTTGACGAGCCATTGCAATAGCCATATCCGCTTCTGTTACTGTATCCATTCCTGCACTAATTAACGGGATGTTTAACTGTAAGCTCTCAGATAAAACTGTTTTAACACTTACTTCTCTTGGTAATACATCTGACTTTGCTGGTACAAGTAATACGTCATCAAAAGTCAAACCTTCTTTAACAAATTTAGATTCCCACATAATTGTTCCCCCCATGATACCAGAAATTATTATTAGTAGCTTATCAATTGGTTAAAATACTGTCAAGGACGTATATATATGTTAGAATTTTTAGACAATAAAAGGAGCGTAATATATGCATCAAAAACATTGTACTTGGCAGCAATTAAGTTTCTTCTTTTCATCTCAAAATGTACAACGTTATCTTGCCCGTTGTTATGAAAAATCCTCCATACAAGATGCTGAAAAAAAAAGTTTTGAAAATTGTTATCCCTTTATTTATTACTTAGAACATGGGAAAAATTATTATGAATTATATAAGGTAGCTCCCTTTTCGATTCAGCCAATGTTATTGTTTTACGGAATGAGCCAACTTTTTAAAGCGTGCTTACTAACTATTGATCCGAACTATCCTGAATCCACTACTGTTTTAGCTCATGGCGTTACGACTCGTAAACGGAAAAAACAGGGATATCAATTTTTAGAAGATGAGGTGAAGGTACAAAAAAATGGACTATTTACTCATGTTGCAGAACAGCTGTTTCACATGAAACACTTAGAATCAGAAAAGTTTAATATGTTGGATTTAATGGGGAATATTCCTGAATTACAAAACTTATTTCGCTATAGTCAACGGGGTGCCACTTTGTATAAAATTGATTCAACAAATGCAAATGAACTTTCCTTTTCAGTCAACATACTAGATCGACTTCATATGACTACAGAAAGATTTTCACGTTACATCGAATCAATTTGTAAGCACTTATCCATGCAACATGTCCCCGGGAAAACGAGCGCATCCAATTTGCTTTTTACAGCTCCTATCCAATCGTGGAATCCTATATATAGTACACCTTTATACTACGAATATCTTGCTGATACTTATTACTTACCACTTACGACTGATCCTAGAAATCCTAAACCCGTATTACCTGAACTTCTTGTTCATTATTTATTGCTCTACAATTTAAGTATGATTTCTAGATACGAAACAGATTGGTGGTATGATTTACTTGGAAGCTATGGCTCTGAAGATTACCCATTTATTTATCAATTTCTTACTATTTCTGCTCAAAAAATTCCTTACTACATTTCGGCTTTTTTACTAGCAGAACCGAGCCTATTTCATGGGAAATAAAAAAACACAAGTCTTTTGACTT
>NZ_VHIV01000018.1 GCF_006494425.1 Bacillus dicomae
TTTTCATCTTTCAATGTCAACTAAGTTTTTTATTTCGTTTTTCGCTTTCGACGTTAATGTCATCGGCGACTTGTTCTATATTACACCTCTATATACTAATCGTCAATACCTTTTTATAAATATATTCAAGTTAATATTTTTATGCTCTCTTAGCTATATACAACCTTACAAAGATTCATTACTGGAAACCATCTTCTGCTTCTCTTTAATTTATTCTCCCAGAACATATTCGAGTCATTTTGAACTCTCAACTTAATACGTGCAGACCTTTTCCTCCAATAAAACCAGGAACCTTATTTTAACAAATACTAGTATATAATTAGAGTGTTGTTGTACTATCAATGAAAATCTATTAGAAGCAGGTGAAGATATGAAAGATATACGTATCCTTATAGCAGACGATGATAAAGAAATCCGAAATTTATTAAAAATATATTTAGAACGAGAATTATATATGGTAGATACCGCGATTAATGGCGAAGAAGCCCTACAGTTATTTAATCAAAACAACTATAACCTCGTTATATTAGACCTTATGATGCCGAAAGTAGATGGTATCGAAGTATGTAGAAAGCTTAGAGATAAAACTAACGTGCCGATATTAATCCTAACCGCTAAAGATCACGAAATTGATAAAATTTTAGGTTTAAGCATTGGCGCTGATGATTACATTACGAAACCTTTCAGTATTCATGAGGTCATTGCACGAGTAAAAGCTCTTATGCGGCGTTTTTTAGTTCTTGGAAGTAACACTAATGCACAAGAGAAATCAACTTTAAGCTTTAAAGGACTATCTATCGATTTAAATACTTACACAGTTCATACAAATAAAGAAGAAATCAACTTAACCGGCAAAGAGCTTGAACTATTAAAATTCTTCACTTCAAATCCAGGACAAGTATTTACAAAAACGCAGCTCTTCCGAAATGTGTGGGACGACAATTACATAGAAGATGACAATACCGTTATGGTACATATTCGAAAACTTAGAAAGAAAATAGAAAACGATCCTTCCAATCCAAAATTTATTCAAACTGTATGGGGCATTGGTTATAAGTTTGTAGGTGAAAAGCTTGAAGACTGATAAAACGCTATTCCTTATTTCATTACAACTTATCATCTGTGGGCTTTTAAATATACAAATGGACTCAAGGGTGAAAATGTCTTTATTTATTCCCCTTATCTTAATTACAATGTATCTCTTCTTTTCAAGAATACAATTCATTCAAAATCGAAAATTAATGGACACTAAATTAAGTCGTGTACTAAAGGGGAATTTACAAACGAGATTATTCACAAGTAATGATCGATCGTTACATAATATTGTTTTTTCAATAAATGAACTAATAGCTGAATTAGAAAAGGTTCGAATTGAAGCCAAACGATCTGAAGAATCTAGAAAACAACTTTTGTCTAGTATCTCGCACGATATCAGAACACCACTCACATCCATTATTGGATATATCGATGCTTTAAAAGACGGAATAGCTGCTTCTGAAATAGAAAAGCAAGAATATCTTAAAATACTTTATATGAAATCAAATAACTTAAAGCACCTAGTTGATGAGATATTCAATATGGCAAAGCTAGACGCTAATGAATTTCCACTAAAAGAAGAAGAACTCGACTTTTCTGAAGTTACTAGAGAAGTTTTGATTGAATTTTTACCTGAACTCTCAAAACATAATATTGAACTACAAGTTCTCATACCAGAATCTACTTGTCCTATCATCGCAGATCAGCTTAGCCTTATACGAATTATAGGTAATTTAATGAAAAATGCCATTTATTACGGAAAGGATGGGAAAACAGTAGGCATCGAACTATTAGAAACTGATACAGAATATGAACTTCTTATTTGGGACAAAGGCCCTGGTATTCCAAAACATGATTTGCAAAATATATTTGAGCGAATGTACCGAAGCGAACAATCAAGAAACTCCTCTTTTGGTGGTAGCGGTCTCGGACTTTCTATTTCTAAAACGCTCGTTGAGAGGAATGGTGGGCATATATGGGTTGAAAGTAATCCATGGGAACGAACCACTTTCGGCTTTTCCATTCCAAAACACAATGCTTTTAAGAAATAGTTAAGAAATGATTAATATGCAGTTAAGCCTTCCTTCTTATCATGTAAGTAATAACTTATAGAAAGTAGGTGTCTCCTATAAATACAATTATAAAAACGACTAATCTTACTAAAGTATATGGCAATCAAAAATCCGTAGATAATCTAAATATTAACGTTCAACAAGGAGAGATTTATGGATTCATAGGACGTAACGGTGCTGGTAAAACAACAACCATTCGTATGCTACTCGGTCTTATAAAGCCTACAAGTGGAACTATCGAAATATTCGGAGAAGACTTATTTCAAAATCAAAAAGATATTTTAAGTAGAATTGGTTCTATCGTTGAAATTCCAGGGTTTTATGAAAACTTAACTGCAAAAGAAAACTTATTAATTAACGCAAAGATAATTGGGGTTCACAAAAAGAATGCTATTGAAGAAGCGTTAGAAATAGTAGGCTTGCAACATGAAACAAAAAAGTTAGTAGGAAAGTATTCTTTAGGAATGAAGCAGCGCTTAGGGATTGCACGCGCTCTTCTCCATTATCCTGAACTACTCATATTAGATGAACCAACTAACGGACTAGACCCTATCGGTATTAAAGAAATGCGAAAACTCATTCATTCTTTAGCTCAAGAAAGGAATATAACGATACTCATTTCTAGTCACATATTAGCCGAGGTAGAACAGTTAGTCGATCGTATCGGAATTATTCACGAAGGAAGGTTACTAGAAGAAGTTTCTCTTGATACGCTGCGCAAAGCAAACCGTAAGTACATAGAATTCCAAGTGAATAATGACAATAAAGCTGTGATGCTATTAGAAAATCAATTTCAAATTTTCGATTATGAGGTACATGATGAAGGAAATATTCGCATTTACTCTCATTTTGGGCAACAAGGACACATTAACAGAACGTTTGTTCTTAACGATGTTGAAGTATTAAAAATGATGATCAGTGAAGACCGATTAGAAGATTATTTCACCAAACTAGTTGGAGGCGGGACAATTGGTTAATCTACTCTATACAGAACTATTAAAACTAAAACGCTCTAATATGTTTTTAATTAGCATTATTGGGGCTGGTGTCGCACCTTTCTTAGTCGTAGTAGCCTCTTATATACATATAAAAACAAAACAGCCAACTCCGACTATTTGGTTCCACCAGTTATTCACTGACGCTAACTTATATACTACTTTAGTTATAGGATTCCCTTTATACGGAGTAGTTGTTGCTTATATGTTTACCCGCGAATACGCAGAAGATACACTAAAAAATTTACTAACTATCCCCGTGTCGCGCATTAGCTTTATTATAAGTAAATTCATCATTCTCTTCCTTTGGATTATGATGCTAACTTTAGTCGCTTGGTCGCTTACTTTAATATTAGGGCTATTGGGGAACTTCCCTGGTTTTAACACTACTTTACTTTTAGGTTCTTTCCTAAAATTTTTAATATGTGGTGGACTTCTCTTTCTATTGTCTTCACCTATTGTGCTATTAACTCTTGTAATGAAAAGCTATGTACCACCTATTATATTAACAGTCATTATTACAATGATGAATCTCATGCTCGTGAACTCCAAACATAAAGATTTATTTCCGTGGACCGCTACTCTAGATATTGCAAATAATGAATTACAATCCACATATCCACCAGAGTATTCTTATACCATCATTGCAGCAACAGCTATTTCGGGATTTATTGCAACACTACTTTATTTTAAGAGAGCAGACATTCATTAAATTATAGGAGTGAAACTATGAGCGATATCATCACTGCCTTCATACTCGGTATCGTAGAAGGGTTAGCTGAATTTTTACCTATCTCTTCTACTGGTCACCTTATATTAGTCGGGCATTTATTAGGATTTGAAGGAGAAAGAGCAAAAACGTTTGAAATTGTTATTCAGCTAGGTGCAATTTTAGCTATTGCAATTTTATATCATAAACGTCTTGTTTCTTTATGTAATATTAAGCCTCTTCTACGGAAAGAGAAAAAATTCAACGCGTTCCATGTATTTCTTGGCGTATTTCCGGCAGTAGTTGCTGGTTTGCTACTACATGATGTTATTAAAACTTACTTATTTCAGCCATACACTGTTGTGATTGGACTTGTAGCAGGAGCAATTCTTATGATCTTTGCAGAAGTAAAAAAGCAAGAGGCAACCGCCTATTCACTGGACGATTTAACATACCGTCAAGCATTAACAATTGGATTATTTCAATGTTTAGCAGTATACCCTGGCTTCTCTAGAGCCGGCTCTACTATCTCTGGAGGGCTATTAGCAAAAGTAAATTATAAAACTGCATCAGAGTTCTCTTTCCTCATCGCCCTTCCTGTAATGGTTGGAGCTACAGGCTTAGACTTATTAAAAAGCTGGAAATATTTACGCGTCGATGATATCCCTATGTTTGCGGTAGGATTCATCACTTCTTTTATAGTCGCAATGTTAGCAGTAGTAACTTTTTTGAAGCTTTTAGAGAAGATAGGTTTAAAACCTTTTGCATACTATCGCATTTTGTTAGCTGTCTTATTTACACTTTTCGTATTGCTATAGATTCATATAAGTCGCATATTATTAAACCGATATTCAAGTTAGAATATCGGTTTTTTGTATATTTCACCTCTAGTATGTCTTACTTCAATATGGCATAGTGGTAATACATCGCTCTGAATATTCTTCAAGCAACTATATCCTTTACCGTACGGCACAATTTAAAAATTAAATACTCCTCTATTAATGTGGATGTCTACTGAACAATGCTATATAGGGACCGAACGTTTTTATAAACCAAATTCATTCCACACATATTATTTTTTAAAGTTCACAAAACATGGATACAATTTTTAAATGCGTACAAAGACATAACATATAAGGACATCCGTCAAGGATTATAAAGAGACTACAATATTTATTAAAGTGCGGTAACTGGGATACTTATTGGTGAAGCCGTAAAAAACCAGGATCTGTTACAGCTTGGCACTTTAGTGATTCTCCTCATTATCTTGCACAGTTAGTAATTGATGCGTTAAAAACAGCAATATGCCCCAATCACATTTATTATGAATTAGAAACTAAACCAATATCGCCAAATAACGATTATAGTTTTATATTCAATGCATAGGATGAACCTGTATCCATCATTAAGACATCAGAATACAACGTTCGTCTATAATTGAAACAGTATAATATTGTTTACTAAACACGAAAAAACACAAGTCAATAGACTTGTGTTTTTAGTGCTTGGCGACGTCCTACTCTCACAGGGACAAGGTCCCAACTACCATCGGCGCTAGA
>NZ_VHIV01000002.1 GCF_006494425.1 Bacillus dicomae
TTACATAAAGGCTCGGTAGCTCAGTCGGTAGAGCAGAGGACTGAAAATCCTCGTGTCGGCGGTTCGATTCCGTCCCGAGCCACCATTTTGAAATCGCATGCCGACTTAGCTCAATTGGTAGAGCAACTGACTTGTAATCAGTAGGTTGGGGGTTCAAGTCCTCTAGTCGGCACCACTTTCAAAATGAGCCATTAGCTCAGTTGGTAGAGCATCTGACTTTTAATCAGAGGGTCGAAGGTTCGAGTCCTTCATGGCTCACCATTTACAATTTAATGCGGGTGTAGTTTAGTGGTAAAACAAGAGCCTTCCAAGCTCTGGTCGAGAGTTCGATTCTCTTCACCCGCTTTCAATTATGGGCCTATAGCTCAGCTGGTTAGAGCGCACGCCTGATAAGCGTGAGGTCGATGGTTCGAGTCCATTTAGGCCCACCATAATTGTTCCGCAGTAGCTCAGTGGTAGAGCTATCGGCTGTTAACCGATCGGTCGTAGGTTCGAGTCCTACCTGCGGAGCCATATTTATAGAGAAGTACCCAAGTGGCTCAAGGGGCTCCCCTGCTAAGGGAGTAGATCGCGAACGCGGTGCGAGGGTTCGAATCCCTTCTTCTCTGCCAGAACTGGCCCGTTGGTCAAGTGGTTAAGACACCGCCCTTTCACGGCGGTAACACGGGTTCGAATCCCGTACGGGTCATACTAAAAGAGATAGCATAATCTGCTATCTCTTTTTTGTTGTGTAAAAGTGGACTTTGGATAGTCTGTTTTTTATGCTCATGTTGTTTATTTGAACCTATATGAATATGAAGGAACTATCTATTTAACAAATCATACTCAAGTTGAACTTTTATCCCGGCTGTATGGCTGTAGCCTCTTGCACTTGGATAAATAAACCGATGAAAATACATCCGGGTGTCAAAATACCCATTAGATACAGAAATAGACATACACAAACGCTATCCTTTTCTATAATTTTATAGAAAGAATAGCGCTTTTTCATTTTAAGAGGTATTTTGTTGAATCGGAGAAATGTAACATAAAAAAGGAAAATCAAAAAATTTGATGAAAGTAAGAGGTAGTCAGAAAAATAAGGAGGTCTACCTATTATGTCTGAAAAATTATTACAAAATATAGCGATTAAAGAATTGGATGAGGTAAAGTTAGTAGGGTTTCGGGTATTATGTCCAGGCGATCAATTTATAAAAGAAATACCTAAAACATCAATGCTTTTGAATAAACGTATTAACGAAATTAAACAGGTAATAAACCCATTTATTCAAATTGGCGCTTTTGTTGTAGATGAATGTTCTAATGAAAAAGAAGGTTATTGGGTTTGTGTTCGAGTTAAAGGGTATGAAGATATTCCGAAGGGGATGGTAATGTTAACGGTTCCTGCCCAAAAGTATGCCGTACTACAGTATAAGGGCCCAAATACTAAAATTATGAATGCTTATAATGATTTACATAAATGGATAGAAAAAAAGGGATACTCAAGGTCATTAACGAAATGGCACTTAGAAATATATCATAGTTGGGAAGATCCTAAAGAATTAGTTGTAGAGTTATTAGATACAGTTGAATAATAAAAATTGAAATACCTGTTGTTTAACCAAAGGATGCCTTAATGGGAGAAGCAAAAAAGTTTAATTTTTCTATTTTAATACTGAGAAATTGAGCTTTTTAATATTGGAATTGTTGTATTAGGTGCTACGGCCGATTATAAATAATATATAGGAAAAGCTGTCTTTCAGTAGGTGATCTACTGGAGACAGTTTTTTTATGATGTTAACGCTGTAGAGTTTTTTCGGTAAGTCGATATATTGCAAAAATCGCTGATATAATTTGAGTTACGGTCGATATATTCTAAAAATCGTCGATATAATTTCACTTATCAACAAAAACATAAGAAAAACCCTTTCACAATCTAAAGAAAACGCCTCCATTGAAATGGATTCCACACCGATTCCAATAACTTTACACTTTATGTGAAAAAGTTCACAAATAGGTCATAATTTGTGAAGTAATTCACAATGATACGTGCTACAATATGAGTGTAAAGAAGTTAAACAACATTAAATTAGTATTTTAATTAATTACTTAAACAATCATAAAAAATAGATGTGAACAATAGAGAGGGGAAATTACCATGAAAAAAGGTATCAATCGTGTAGTATTAGTAGGAACAGGAGCTGTAGGTTGTAGTTACGCTTACTCAATGATCAACCAAGGTGTAGCTGAAGAATTCGTACTTGTAGATGTTAATGAAGCAAAAGCAGAAGGGGAAGCAATGGACTTAAGCCATGCGGTACCATTCTCTCCATCACCAACAAAAGTTTGGAGCGGTAGCTATGCAGATTGTAAAGATGCAGATTTAGTAGTTATCACTGCTGGATTACCACAAAAGCCAGGTGAAACTCGTTTAGACTTAGTTGAGAAAAACACAAAAATCTTTAAACAAATCGTTCGCGGTATTATGGATAGCGGATTCGATGGAATCTTCTTAATCGCAACTAACCCAGTTGATATTTTAACTTACGTAACTTGGAAAGAATCTGGTCTACCAAAAGAGCGCGTAATCGGTTCTGGTACTACTTTAGACTCTGCTCGTTTCCGTTACATGTTAGGTGACTACTTAGATGTAGATCCACGTAACGTTCATGCTTACATTGTTGGTGAACACGGTGACACTGAACTTCCAGTATGGAGCCATGCTACTATCGGTGTACAAAAACTAGAAACAATCTTAGCTAACAACGAACAGTACAAACAAGAAGACTTAGACAAAATCTTCGAAAACGTACGTGATGCAGCTTATCATATCATCGAGCGTAAAGGTGCAACTTACTACGGAATCGGTATGTCACTACTTCGTGTAACTAAAGCAATCTTAAGCAACGAGAACAGCGTATTAACTGTATCTGCATACCTTGAAGGACAATACGGTGAGAAAGATGCTTTCGTAGGTGTTCCAGCTGTTATTAACCGCGACGGTGTACGTGAAATCGTAGAACTTGAGCTAAATGAAGATGAAAAAGCAAAATTCGCTCATTCTGTAAAAGTATTAAAAGAAACAATGGCACCAGTACTATAATAATTGCTAAATAGTTCAGAGGCGGGAAACTGCTTCCTACCTCTGAATTCATATAATTTAATATAAATTCCTTTTCCGGTTTCCCTTGTATATCCCCAATATACCCCTTTTGCTGGATCAGGGTCGTTTATAGAAAAGAGCACTCTACTTTAAGTAGAGTGCTCTTTATTATTATTATTTTTTAGGCGTTAATCCTAATTTCTTTAAAATATCTGCCAGTGTACCGCTTTTTGATTTTTCAACAGGTGTTTGTGATTTAGATGCATCTGGACCCTTTTTCAAGAAGTTCTTTTCAACGAAGCGAATATCTTTTTCGTCGACAATACCATCTTTGTTAAGGTCGCCGTCTTTCACAGATAGTCCTTTTTTACCATAGTTGCTAGCGATAATTTCAGCATCTTTTATATCAATTACTTTATCGCCATTTACATCACCTGCAAGGTTTTCATCAAGGCGTGCATAATAATATTGGCCGAGCAGTTTACCATCTTTTTCAGTACCTAATTTCGTTGTTAGTCGGCTTGTTAAATGCCCTGGTACTTCTACATATAAGTTGTAGTCGCGTTTATTAACAGGAAGTCCATTTAATTTGAAGTATCCGTATTTATCTAGTGAGCCTTCAAACTTATGACGGTAAGAATCAGTCGCATATACTTTTACGCCAAGCTTTGTATAATCGAACTTTTCATCTAAATATCCACGTTCATTTAAGAATGCACCAGGTTTAATATTTCCTTCTACTAGTGAGTTTAAGGACATTACTGAGAATGATTGATCTTGAAGGACACGCATTCTATTTGGCTCTGTTTCTCCTGGTTTCCAGTATACAAACACTGGTGACTCTAATTGAGCATTTGCCTCATAAAACTCATCGTTTTCTAATTTGAACGTTACATCAATGAACGGGAAATCACCATCTAATCCAGCGAAGTTTTTGTCATCGATAGCACCGCCAGCTGTAACAGAGCCTGCTTCTAGTTTCGGCTCATTTACTTTTGCCGTTACCCCTTTTTCAGAAAGGAGTTTTTCAAAAGCAGGATTAAATTTCGCATTTGCAAATTTGAAGTTCTTTTCTAGGAATTTCACGTTAAATTCTCCAGCAACAAATTGTTTTACGTGTTGCGCATTTAGGGTTACAGTAAGTTCATCATTTTTGTATACTTCTTTTTTATCATAACTAGCTTTTGCATATTGAGCTCCTTGCGGGATAAACCAATAGTTATTTACACCGCTTGGATAGTCAGGACCTGCAGTCGCATAATCGAAAATATATACGCCTGTATTCATTGGACCTTCCACTTTAAAGGATTCAGGAGTAATGCCAACTTTAAAGTCACCATTTGCGTTAATAGGTAAAAACTTATGCAAGTATGGAGAATAGTCATAATACATAACGCCGTTCGCTTCTTGCGTAATGTTTAACCCTTTTCCTTTTAAATAGTCAACATTAGAATCATACGCATTTCCTTTAATCCATAACGCTTTTTTACCGTCTTCTACTGTATAATTTTCTTCATTTAATTCATAAATACCAGGTTTTAATCCGGTTAATTTCACTTCTGGTGGTGTGTTATCAATTATGACATAATCACCTTTCACACGTGCTTTACCATCTTTATCATAGCCAACAAATTCAATTGTGTAATCGCCTTCTGGTAAGTCGATTTTCTCATCACCAATTGGTTTTGCAGGATCATTTGTAAAAGGATACACTTTTCCGCTAAAGAATGAGTCTAAGTAGTAATAAACATCAGTTTGCAGTCCACTCGTGTTTAACGTCCCAATGAAGCCAAGCGCTTTATTTGTTTTTGAATCCTTCACGATAAGATCTAACGTCTCAAGTTCGCTATTTAATTGGAATGCCCCATGCACGTATGATTCGCGGTAAGGATTAAATTTAGTTGTATCCGTTGAGATGGCTTTTCTAGATAGAATCGCGTCTTCAATACCAGGCTCTGATACACGAATAGAGAACGGAATTTGGTACGTTTCTTCTTTATTTTTCGTATTTGTAATATGAATATATCCTTCATATCGGCCTTGTTTTACACCGGCTGGAATATTAATTTTTGCTTCAATTTCATCTGATTTTCCAGCATCAACAGTAATTGTTTCTGCAATAGAAACTTTTACACCATTTGCGGTAGCGTCGTTAATAGAAGGAGAAGCTGGTGTATAAGAAATTTCTGTTTTAAATTCTTTCTTCTCTTGTTTATTATGGTTTTCCACTTTTATATTTCGTTTTTGTTCAAGAGCTTCACCGTCTTTTTGATAAAACTTACCGAATGCAATAGAGCCAGTTTCTTCTGGTACTTCAATTACTTCATCATTTACAACCGTTTTTGTCGTATCTAATACTTTAAAGCTTGCCTCTGTATGGACAGCGTTGTACGCATCTACTCGCCCAGCTCCAACTTCGTATACAGAATACTTTTCTTTTAAATCGTCAGCAGTATTCATAAGAGACGCCTTTACATCGAATGGAGAGTATTCTGGGTGTTCTTGTAAAATAAGAGCAGCAACGCCAGCGATATGCGGAGAAGCCATAGATGTTCCTTGCATACGCTCATAGGAAACGTCATAGTTTTCGCCTTCTTGCGGATCGTTAATATATTCAGGCACTGTTGAAAGTACAGCAACACCAGGCGCTGTAATATCAGGTTTAATATCATCATTTGATGTAACAGGGCCGCGTGAGCTGAAGTCTGCAAGATGATCGCCTTCTGTTTGAATATAACTAAGTTCGTCAAAAGTAAAGGATGTATTACCTTGTTCGATTTGAGCTTTTAGTTTTTCACCGTCTTCTTTCGTTAGGCGGAATGCTGGAATGTATTTTGTGCTTTCGCCAATGTAGAAAGGAATTTCTCCGTCCACATTGTTATAAATAATAACGGCTTTTGCGCCAGCTTGTTTTGCGTTAGCAATTTTTTCGTCAAATGACAGTGTACCACGTGCAACGAGAGCGATTTTTCCTTTTACATCCTTTTTACTAAATTCGTCAGGCGTACCGATTCCTACAGATTCAATAGGGAGAGATTGTCCTTTGAAATCCTCAATTTTATCAGTGAAGTTTTTTCCGAATAAAATTAAGTTAGGAAATTGTAATTGTCCAGCATGACCTGATAGTTTCGGTAAGGAAATAGAGCTATCGCTTGCCCCGACCGTAATAGCAAAGGGAGAAGCACCTGGTGATCCAAGTGTCGCTGGATTTGGTCCAGAGTTACCAGCAGCAACGACTGTAACAACACCGGAAAGCATCGCATTGTTGACAGCAATAGACGTAGGATCAAGCGGATTGTTGCTATCATCACCTAACGATAAGTTAATGACGTTCATACCGTCAGAAATAGATTTATCAATTGCAGCGATAATACCAGAACTATCGCCGCTTCCGTAAGGACCGAGTACACGATAGTTATACAGCTCAATATCAGGTGCAACACCTTTTACAGCTGAATCTGATTTACTTTTCTTTTGAGCAGAAACGATACCTGCTACGTGAGTGCCGTGTGATGTGTAGAAGGCAGAGCCACGGTCATCAAATTCAGGAGCTCCACCAGATTGTTGCCACTCTGAATAAGTTGTTTCCATCGGATCTGCATCGTTATTAATAAAGTCCCAACCTTTTACGGAGTTTGGATCTACCTTGCTAGAATCTTCGCCAGGTTTTGCGCGATAGCCCTTATACACGTCTTTTAAGTCAGGGTGATTGTAATCAATACCTGTATCTAATACACCAACTTTAATTCCTTTTCCGGTAATGCCTTCACTATGTAACTTATCGACCCCAATTTGCGGAATACTATCGGTTAGTTTTTGAGGTGCTTTTTGCTCTGCTTGTTTTGGTAAATTTAATTTCACTTCATAATCTTTCCAAATACGTTTTACAACGCCAATTCGTAACAATTCTTCCACTGTATTTGCAGGTAATGTCAGTGCAACCCCATTTATGGCATGTTTATAAGAACGTTTAATTTGTACAGACTGGAAATTCCCTGACTTTACTGATGGGCTGAATTGATAAAGGCGTTTTAGCCCTTTTTCGAATTCCTCATGTTCTTGATCAATACGTGCTTTTATATTTTCAGGAGCAGCTTGTAACCCTTTTTCTTTTTGTTTTAATTCATTAATCTTTACTGGAGCAGTTTGAAATTCTACAATGATATTTATTGGCTCGGAACTACTCGTATTAATATCTGGTGAAATCGTAAAACCAGGGTTGGCATCTAACGTTTGTAATGCCTGACGCTGTTCTTTAGAGAGTTTTGATAGTAAAGACTGGGCGTTCGACGAGTCAATTTGGTTAATAGGATTTTCAGCAAGTACATTGAACGGAAGGGCAGTTGAAAGCAGAACGCCAGCCGTTACAATTCCGGTAACAAAACGATTTTTCTTTTTCATGTATAAGCCTCCGATAATTTATATTTTAAAAATTATTTCTCCGACTTTAATGGGCAGTAAGACCCCCACCTCAAAATTCAGCGAAAGCAAAGAAGTTAGGTGGGGGATCAACTGCCCATAAAAGTCCGATTGGTTCAACTAATAATCAGTGGGGGATGAAGAAAACCCCCCACTGATTAAAGTTTCACTTTATCTGTGCCTGGTGTTTGCTCTGCATGGAATGTCCAGTTTAGCTGTAAGGAATCACCTTGAAATTTGTTTTGATCTTGCTCGTTGTCTTCAAAGGAGAAGAGCACATGTAAGTAATCTGTTTCACCAGATGGGATGCCGTCTATTAAGTTATGACGTTCTAGAGAAGTAGCTACATCTTCGGGTTTCATAGTTTTTAATTCTGATAGTTTTGTTTCCCATAGAATTTCATGATCATCGTTTGGATTAGATGGTTTTCCATCATTCACTAGAAACTTAACGATAATGTGGTCACCTAAATCTTCGCCGTCATTATTTTGTTTTGCATCTGTAACTTCATAGGATGTTTCGAGCGCTACTTTTGCAATATCCAACGTTCCTTTATTTTCAAGCTTGAAGTTTTTTTCAATAAAATCACCAGGTTTTAAATCTTTTACATCAACGATTACACTTGGATTAATAGAAAGGTCTAGCCTTCCCGCTTGAAATGAATTATTCGATGTTTCAGAATCACTGAAATAGGCGAATACACCGCCAAATGTAAGGGATAAGCCAAGTGAAGCTGTGACAACTCCCATTCCAACCTTTTGTTTTAATGACATAAGAAAGCCCCCTAGTTAAAGTTTTTGGTGACCGTTCGTAACAAGGATAAATAAGTAAACATAGTAGTCCGCTATGAATTATAGTTACGGAAAGTCGATGTTCTTTATTGAGAACAAGTATATGCTTATGAATTTTCTATTTCAATAAAATTGTGACAAAAAATGTTGAGAAACATTTTTTTATGACAGATTATTTTGTTACGATTTGAAGTGGAAAATAACGTGAAAAAGAGGATAAAGCTAATAAAATAGAGGTTGAGAAATAAATATTAAGTTGAAGGACTAATGAAAATGAAGCGTTTTCAAGGAATATTCGTCAAAATTCGATATTTTATACGGAAATGCGAAAAAAATTCAACATTTTTAAGAAAAAAACGTATATTTTTTATAAATTAACAAGGATATTTAAGTTTTTCGCAGAATTGGTAAAGTATAAAAAATTCTGTCATCTTAGTGAGGTGAACATATTGAGTGTAATAAATTGTGAAGAAGTGAAACGAGATGAGTTTCATACAGAAAAGTACTATGACAGTTATAACATCTTTGGCGCACATGTTGTGACGGAAGATGAGGTGCGAGGTGTACGATTTACAGTATGGGCTCCTCATGCGAAAGCAATGAGTGTTGTTGGAGATTTTAATGAATGGGATTATGAGCAACATAAGATGCTACAAGTGACAGAAGAAGGAATTTGGTCCTTGTTTATACCGCATATTGAAGAAAGAGAAATATATAAATATGCGATTGAAACGATGGTTGGTGACGTCATTCTTAAGGCGGATCCGTATGCTGTGTATGCAGAAGTAAGACCGAATACGGCATCTGTAGTTTTTGATATAAAGGGATACGAATGGAATGATAAAAACTGGAATCGTAAGAAAAAGAAAAAATCGGTTTATAAAGAAGCGATGACGGTTTATGAATTACATTTCGGTTCTTGGAAAAAGAAAGAAGACGGAACACTGTATTCTTACAAGGAAATGGCAGAAGAACTCATTCCTTATGTGGTGGAACATCAATTTACACATATTGAAATTATGCCGCTTGTTGAGCATCCATATGATCGTTCTTGGGGATACCAAGGGACGGGATATTATGCAGCAACGAGTAGATTCGGCACGCCACATGATTTGATGCATTTTGTCGATGAATGTCATAAATATGGAATCGGTGTCATTTTAGATTGGGTGCCGGGGCATTTTTGTAAAGATGCTCACGGTTTATATTTGTTTGATGGGACACCGACTTATGAATATAAAGATAAAGATGTGCAAGAAAATCCAGTATGGGGAACTGTTAATTTTGATTTAGGAAAGAGGGAAGTACGTAATTTCTTAATTTCAAATGCGTTATTTTGGATGAGGTATTTCCATATTGACGGTTTTAGGGTGGATGCAGTTGCGAATATGCTGTACTGGAATAAAGAAGGTCAGGAGCAAAGTAATGAGCACGCTGTTTCATTTTTACGAGAGTTAAATGAAGCGGTGTTTGCAGAAGATGAAGATTTTCTTATGACAGCAGAAGATTCAACAGCTTGGCCACTTGTAACAGCCCCAACGTATGAAGGTGGGCTTGGATTCAATTACAAATGGAACATGGGCTGGATGAATGATGTGCTGAAGTATATGGAGTGTGCGCCTGAGTACAGGAAGTATATTCATGAGAAAATGACATTCTCTTTAATATATGCTTACTCTGAAAATTTCATATTACCGCTTTCTCATGATGAAGTCGTTCATGGGAAAAAGTCGTTATTAAATAAAATGCCAGGAGATTACTGGGATAAGTTTGCTCAACTTCGTTTATTATATGGATATTTCTTTACTCACCCAGGAAAGAAATTACTTTTCATGGGAGGAGAATTCGGGCAGTTTGATGAGTGGAAAGACCTTGAAGATTTAGATTGGAATTTACATGATTTTGAAATGCATCGTTATATGCATGATTACTTTAAAGAGCTCATAGCATTGTATAAGCGCTCCAAACCACTTTGGCAGCTTGATCATTCGCCTGAAGGATTTCAGTGGATTGATGCTAATAATCATGAGCAAAGTATTTTCTCATTTATCCGCCAAGGGGATAAACAAGAAGATGCGTTAGTTGTCGTATGTAATTTTACGAAAGCTACATATGAAAACTATAAAGTAGGCGTACCAGATTTCGAGTATTATAACGAGATTTTAAATAGTGATGCGGAGCAATATGGCGGATCGGGGCAAGTGAATAAGAAACGTCTGAAGACAATTCAAGAACCGTATCATAATCAAGCAGCACATGTAGAAATTACAATTCCACCATTTGGCGTATCCATATTACGACCAGTGAAGACGAGAAAGGGGAGCAAAAAACAAGATGGCTCAAAAACAAAAGTGCGTAGCAATGTTACTAGCAGGGGGAAAAGGTAGTCGATTAAGTGCATTAACAAAAAATTTAGCCAAGCCAGCTGTTCCATTTGGTGGTAAATATCGCATTATTGATTTTACGCTAAGTAACTGCGCGAATTCTGGTATTGAAACGGTTGGGATTTTAACGCAATATCAACCACTAGAACTTCATAATTATATCGGAATCGGCAATGCGTGGGATTTAGACCGAGTAAGCGGTGGAGTCACAGTATTACCTCCTTATGCGGAGTCTTCAGGTGTGAAGTGGTACACAGGTACGGCAAGTGCCATTTATCAAAACTTAAACTATTTAAGTCAATATGAACCAGAGCATGTCCTGATTTTATCAGGCGACCATATTTATAAAATGGATTACAGTAAAATGCTAGATTACCATATTGAGAAAGAAGCGGACGTTTCGATTTCTGTTATTGAAGTGCCTTGGGATGAAGCGAGTCGCTTTGGCATTATGAATACGAATGAAGAGATGGAGATTGTTGAATTTGAAGAGAAACCGCAATTTCCAAGAAGTAATCTTGCATCAATGGGAATTTATATTTTTAACTGGGCAATTTTGAAAGAGTATTTAGAGATGGATGCAAGAAATCCTGAATCTAGTAATGATTTCGGAAAAGATGTACTTCCGCTTTTATTAGATGAAGGGAAGAAGTTAATGGCGTATCCGTTTGAAGGATATTGGAAAGATGTTGGAACAGTGAAGAGCTTATGGGAAGCGAATATGGATTTACTGCGCGATGAAACATCACTGAATTTAAACGATCGTAATTGGCGTATTTATTCTGTCAATCCAAATGAGCCGCCTCAATATATTGCTGAAAAGGCAAAAGTAGAAGAATCACTTATTAACGAAGGATGCGTCATTGAAGGGGACGTGAAGCATTCTGTCTTATTCCAAGGGGTGACGGTGGAAGAAGGTAGTATGGTTATTGATTCTGTCGTTATGCCAGGAGCGAAGATTGGTAAAAATGTTGTGATTGAAAGAGCAATCGTTGGATCGGAAATGGTTATTGAAGATGGAACAATCATTCGTCCAGAAAAAAATGTTGACGATGTAGTACTCATTGCTGAAGGGAAATAGAAAAGGGGGATGAAATGAATGGGAGAAAAAATGTTAGGAATTATTAATGCAACGGGAAGTTTTCCTTCCTTAAAGAAAGTAACAGGGCATCGTTCACTAGCGGCGTTACCGTTTGGGGGCCGTTATCGACTCATTGATTTCATGCTTTCAAATATGGTGAATTCTAATATTCATAGTGTGGCAGTTTTTACAAGCCATAAAAACCGTTCACTAATGGACCATGTTGGTTCAGGAAAACAGTGGGATTTAGATAGAAAACGAGACGGGCTGTTTTTATTCCCACCAAATTGCCAATGTGACCAAGATGAATTTGGATCTTTTGCACATTTTAGAAGACATATTGATTATTTTCTAAGAGCCAGAGAAGAGTATGTCGTTATTACGAATAGCCATCTCGTAACAGCATTAAATTTTCAAGCGGTGTTAGAGCGACATATACATACGTCAGCTGATATTACTGAAGTTTGTCATGAAGGGGTTTCGCTTCAAACATACGTGTTAAAGAAACAATTATTGTTAGATCTATTTGAGTCATATAAAGATGTGGAACAATATAGCTTATTCGATGTAGTGAAAGAAAAGCGCGGAAAATCACTACATATTGCTACATATGAGCATACAGGATATGTAGCCATTATTGATTCGATTGAAAGTTACTATAAACATAGCTTAGAAATTTTGCAACCTGCTATTTGGAAGCAATTATTTAAGAAAGAAGCACCAATCTTTACGAAAGTAAAAGATGAACCACCAACTCGTTACTTAAAGGGTGCAGCTGTGAAAAATACAATGATTGCAAACGGCAGTATTATTGAAGGTGAAGTAGAAAATAGTGTTGTTTCCCGTTCTGTTAAAATTGGGAAAGGTTCAATTGTTCGTAATAGCATTATTATGCAAAAGAGCCAAATTGGAGATAACTGTATAATAGACGGTGTTATTATTGATAAAGACGTGAAAATTGGTGATGGTGTTGTACTAAAAGGAAACGCCGATGAGCCATACGTTATCGAAAAAGGAAGCGTTCAAAACAGTACGATTAATAGTTATTCTTAAGAAATCAGTGGGGGTTTTTCCTCCACTGATTCAAGTTTTAATTCAAATGAAAACTCGAAGGGAGGAAGCTGCAAGGAAAGGAGTATAAGCTTTTCGTGCAGTGGGACAACAAGTGAATATTTTATTTGCAGTATCAGAATGTGTACCATTTGTTAAATCGGGAGGATTAGCTGATGTAGCAGGTGCGCTCCCAAAAGAGCTGAAAAAATTAGGTGTGGACGTTCGTATTATACTTCCAAACTACAGTCTTATTCCGCAAAAGTTAAGAGATGGATGTACGCTACATAAAGTAATTAACATCCCTCTTGGGTGGAGAAACCAATATTGCGGAATTTTAAAAGGTGAGCAAGACGGGATTACGTATTACTTAATAGATAATGAATATTATTTTAAGAGGGATTCTTTATACGGTCATTATGATGATGGAGAGCGTTTTTCTTATTTTTCGAAAGCAGTTTTAGAGTGTATTCCGCATCTTGATTTCGAAGTGGATGTTCTTCATAGCCACGATTGGCATACAGCTATGGTTAATTTCTTACTACGTGAAAAGTATCAAGATAATCCATTATATGAGCATATTAAAACGGTATATACGATTCATAACTTGCAGTTCCAAGGTGTATTTCCTCCTGAAGTGATGTACGACTTGTTAGAGCTTGGCGATGAATATTTCCATAGTGAGCAGCTAGAGTTTTATGGAAATGTGAATTTTATGAAGGGTGGCATTATCGCTTCTGATCAAATTACAGCGGTTAGCCCGACATATAAAGAGGAAATTCAATATGAGTTTTTCGGTGAAAAGTTAGATGGATTACTGCGAAAATATAATGATAAGCTTAGCGGCATTGTAAATGGAATTGATACGAGCGTATATAATCCAGAAACGGATTCGTATATTACTGCTCAGTATGATGCGGAGTCATTATATGAAAAGAATGAAAATAAACGCGCATTGCAGCGTTATTTTGGTTTGCCAGAAAAAGAAGATACACCAATTATTTCAATGGTAACGAGATTAACGAAGCAAAAAGGTCTTGATTTAGTACGTACTGTATTCCGCGAAATAATGGAAGAAGATGTACAATGTATTATTTTAGGATCAGGCGATTCTGAATATGAGCAATTCTTTGAGTGGATGGCATATGAGTATCCTGAGAAGGTAAAAGTGTATATCGGATTTAATGAGGAGTTAGCTCATCAAGTGTATGCGGGAAGTGATTTATTCTTAATGCCATCACTATTTGAACCGTGTGGACTTGGACAACTTATCGCATTAGCGTACGGTACAATTCCAATTGTAAGAGAGACAGGTGGATTAAATGATACTGTACAATCTTATGACGAGGAAACTGGGGAAGGAAATGGTTTTAGTTTCACGAACTTTAATGCACATGACATGTTGCACACGGTTCGCCGGGCGATTGAGTTTTATCATGATAAACCGGTATGGGAGCAGCTTGTAAAACAAGCGATGACGGAAGATTATAGCTGGGAGAAATCAGCTCTTGCCTATAAGGAATTGTATAAAAGTCTCATGGAATAACATGTAGGTGGTGAAGAAATGTTTACTCATGTTGAAAGTTTCAAATCAGCTTTTCTAGAAAAGTTAGAAACGATGTATGGTAAAAGTTTCAAAGACTCTACAAATCGTGATCAATACAATACGCTTGGGTACATGGTGCGTGAGTATATGAATAGTCAATGGATTGCAACGAATGAAAGCTATCGGTCTGGAGAGCGAAAGCAAATGTATTACTTATCCATTGAGTTTTTACTTGGGCGTTTGCTTGGAAGTAACATATTAAATTTAGGCATCAGGGATGTATGTGAGCAAGGACTCTCTGAGCTTGGGATTTCGTTACAAGAATTAGAAGAGGTGGAAGCAGATGCGGGTCTTGGAAATGGTGGTCTTGGACGATTAGCAGCCTGTTTCCTTGATTCACTTGCATCTTTAAACTTACCTGGTCATGGATGTGGAATTCGTTACAAACACGGCTTATTTGATCAAAAAATTGTTGATGGTTATCAAGTTGAATTTCCAGAACAGTGGCTTCTTCATGAAAACGTATGGGAAGTAAGAAGGCATGATCAAGCTGTAGAAGTAAGTTATTTCGGCAGTGTTGAACCGCTCTACATTGATGGACGTTTAGAATTCAGGCATACGAATGCAGAAGTAATTATGGCAGTACCATATGACGTTCCAGTAGTAGGTTATGAGACGAGTACTGTAAATACACTCAGACTTTGGAATGCTGAACCAGTTCCTTTCCCGCAAAATTGCAAAGATATTTTGAAATATAAGCGTGAAACAGAGGCGGTATCGGAGTTTTTATATCCAGATGATACGCATGATGAGGGAAAAATACTTCGGTTGAAACAGCAGTATTTCCTCGTATCAGCAAGCTTGCAAAATATCGTTCGTATGCATAGAGAAAGATATGGTGACCTTCGTCAATTACATGAGAAAATTGCAATTCATATTAATGATACACATCCGGTTTTAGCGATTCCAGAACTGATGCGTATTTTATTAGATGAAGAAAAATTAGCATGGGAAGAGGCTTGGCACATAACAACGCAAACGATTTCTTATACGAATCATACGACGTTATCAGAGGCGCTTGAGAAGTGGCCAATTCACATTTTTAAACCGTTATTACCGAGAATTTATATGATTATTGAAGAGATTAATGAACGTTTCTGTCATGAACTTTGGGAACGTTATCCATATGAATGGCATCGTATTGAAGAGATGGCGATTATTGCGCATGATCTTGTGAAAATGGCTCATTTAGCAATTGTCGGTAGCCATAGCGTAAACGGTGTAGCAAAAATTCATACGGAAATTTTAAAGCAACGTGAAATGCGATTGTTTTATGAGTTTTATCCAGATAAATTTAATAATAAAACGAATGGAATCGCTCATAGACGCTGGTTGATGAAGGCGAATCCGCAGCTGACGAACCTTATTTCAGAGGCGATTGGAACAGAGTGGAAGAAAGAACCGATTAAGCTTCAAACGCTCCAACTAGTTCAACACGATGCGAGTTTCCAAGAGAAATTTGCAGAAGTAAAACAAGAGCGTAAAGAGATTTTAGCGGAGCGTATTCATAATACAATGGGGATTACAATTGATCCTAATTCTATTTTTGATGTGCAAGTAAAAAGACTGCATGCTTACAAACGACAATTATTAAACGTTCTTCATATTTTATATTTGTATAACCGTTTGAAAGAGGATGCTAGTTTTACATTTTATCCGCGTACTTTTATCTTTGGGGCGAAAGCATCACCTGGCTATTACTATGCGAAAAAAATTATTAAATTAATAAATGAACTTGCAAGGAAAGTGAATAGCGATCCGTACGTAAGTCAATATATGAAAGTTATCTTTCTAGAAAACTATCGAGTGTCTTTAGCGGAAGATATATTCCCAGCGGCGGATGTAAGTGAGCAAATTTCCACTGCGAGTAAAGAAGCATCAGGAACAGGTAATATGAAATTTATGATGAATGGTGCGATTACACTCGGCACGTTAGATGGAGCGAATATCGAAATAAGAGATAGAGTCGGTGATGATAACTGTTTCATTTTCGGCTTAACGGCGGAAGAAGTTCTTCATTATTATCAAAATGGTGGATATCGTGCAAGTGATTATTATCACCACAATATGCATATTAAAAAAGTAGTAGATCAGTTAACGAATGGTTTCTTTTCACATTCGGGAGCTGAATTTGAAGCGATTTATGATTCTCTCGTTATTCAAAATGATGAATATTTCGTTCTGCGGGATTTTGGTCCATATGCGGAAAGACAAGAAGCTGTCGGTAGAGCTTATGAAAACCGAACGAAGTGGCTAGAAATGTCGATTTTAAATATTGCACAATCTGGTCATTTTGCAAGTGATCGGACGATTTTACAGTATAGTAATGAAATTTGGGGTATTGGTAATACAGTTACACAGATTTAAAGAGATTGCTACGTCGGAAAAGACTATATGAAGTTTATCCCGCTTTAATGGGCAGGAAGACCCCCACCTCAAAATTCAGCGAAAGCAAAGAAGTTAGGTGGGGGGCGGGCTGCCCATAAAAGTCCGATTGGTTCGACTAATAATCAGTGGGGGATGAAGAAAACCCCCACTGATTAAAGTCTCACTTTATATCAGCGATTTTTAAGCTATATCGATTTACCGACAAAAATTGCCACTAATAAATAAACCGAGCTTAATCTCATTAAGCTCGGTTTTCTTTTTTTGCTTAAGAAAGAAATGGGATAGTAGTATACATGATACCTGTTCCACCATATTCTCCTGTCGCAAAGTATGAAAATGTAAAGAAACCTGTAAACGAAAAAATTACAATGAGTAAAAGTGAAAAGATAAATTTTAGCATGTAAGGTCCCCTCATCCAAAAGTAAATTCATATATTATTATAGTATGAAGATATTTAATTTCCAATTGTTTACTGGTTAAAAATGAGAAGTCAGACATGTTTTGTATGTTGTAATGGAGTGATTATTTGTAATAGATTTTGTATTTTTTGTAAAAGCCATGTTGTGATGAACATGTGCATATTCCCAGTCTTGTTCATTAAAATGGACATTGCGCGGAGGGAGAAGAGGAACGACATCAAATAAATTAACAAAACGAAAGCTACTAGCTACTTGTAGTTTATAGTAATTACGAAATGCAATATCGCCCACTTTTGGAGAGGCAAATGTATAAAGACCGTATTGTGCGAAGGCGGTGTTGATACGCGCATCGAGTATATGTAGTGTAGCGAGCGCGCCGCCTAAGCTATGACCTGTTGCAAGAAGTTTTTTATGGGCTGGTAGTGATACGAGCATATCCATAATAGAATCTCGGCAAGATTCATAAATGGAAAGAAAGCCGTTATGAACATTTCCGCTGTTTAAAGCATATGGATATGGTTTTTGATTAACGAGTGAATCGATGATCCAGTCTGTATCTGTTTGTGTCCCGCGAAAAGCTACAATAATTGTATCTTCAGATTCTAGTATGAATCCGAACCATTCTGTCGTTTGAATGGTTTTTCCTTGAAAGCCTTGTACATATTGAAAACCATCTGGTATTTCGAAAATCCCATTTTGTTTATATTGTTCATATGTTAACTCACAACAAGAAGCTAACAATATGGCAGTATCTTTATCAAAGGATAAAGGAGTACGCATTAAGGAAGCCCTCCTTACGAAAAGGTATAGTTCAATATATGCAGTGAGGTACTTGATTCATTCTTTTGAAAAAAAGCTTGAACCTACAGTTACGTGATGTGGATTATGAGGGCAAATAGCGGGATAAAGAAAAAAGTATCCGTTGTATGAGGATACTTTTTCAAATTTTTCTATTTTTGATAGCTTTCAATCATGTTAGCCATATGAGCATAGGCCCCACCTGCTCGTAAAGCAGCTGCAATTAAAATAGCTTCTGCTATTTCCTCTTTCGTTGCTCCGGCTTTTGTTGCAGACTTTGTATGCACATCGATACAATATGGGCATTCTGTTGTATGTGCGATAGCGATAGCAATTAATTCTTTTAGTTTTTTGCTTAAAGTTCCTTCTTTCGTTGCTGCCATGTTAAACTCCATAAATGCTGAAAAACCTTCAGGTGCAAATTGTTTTAGGTTTGCTACTTTTTGTAAATTTGATCGGCGATATAGTACATCGTCAGCGCCAGAATCTAATGCGTTTTGCATATGTGTACTATGTGTGATTGCGCCACCAGCTTCAACAGAAGCAACTACAAAAATGGCTTCTGTTAATTCTTCAAGGGATGCACCAGCACGTTTTGCACTTACTGTATGTGCATCAATACAATATGGACATTCTGTTGCATGTGCTACTGCAACGGCAATGATTTCTTTTTCTTTCTTCGATAAAGCACCTTCAGTCATAACTTGTCTACTAAACTTTTGAAATGCTTGAGCTTGTTCGGGTGCAAGTGTAGATAATTTTGATAAATGACGTAAATTTTCTTTTTGATATAAATTGTTAGACATAATAAACATTCCTTTCGTATGTAGCTATAATTTTTAGTAAGGAGCTTTGAATAAGTAAAATGTAATTTTAAAAGTTACATTTATAATATGCTTTCATTTCGGTATAATTTGTAAAAGTATGTATACCAAAATGAAACCCTTTATTTAAATAATTTATTTATAACATCTTGTATACTTAATTGGTCTAAAAATAATTTATAATGTTTATCGCCCTCGATGAATATGTCAGTCATGACATCGCCTATTCCTGAAGAAATTGTACAATCTTTATCTATGTCACCAGATCTCCAATTAGAAGATAAAGAACTAGTTGAAGTTAGTTCATAAATGTCTCCAAGCGTAACATCTTTAGGATTGTGCTTGAAAATATAACCACCGTTAATTCCTTCTTTTGTAGAAATTAAACCATTCTTTTTTAACATTCGCATGACTTTACGAATTCGTGCTGCATTAGCACAAATGTTATCAGCTAATTGTTCACTATTTGCCATATTTCCAGGTACATGATTCAGATAAGTTAAACAATGTACTGCAATCATAAATTCACTATTCAAGTTTGTCTCACTCCTTATAAACGTAATCTTAAATGTTACAGTTTAAATTTGCAAGAGTTTTGTACTGAGTACTTAAAGACACTACCATTATTTTTGTTTATCCTGCTATTTGTGGGAGTCGAGCCGTCCGAAAAAGTCCGAATCGTGAGAGCTGATTGAAATTATTATAATAGTGCATGTTATTCGTTGGAAGGGAAAATAAAAAAGGATATAACCTAGTCAAAGAGTGCGACTAAGTTATATCCCTGCTACTATTATACATTACTCTTTTCCATCTAAAAGACGACCAAGTCCACCTAAAACACTGCCTTCACCAGTACTTTGTGCTGCTGGGCTTGTCAGACGTGCTGCTAAGCGGCTAAGTGTTAAGGACTGAATCCAAACTGTTCCAGGTCCTTCTAATGTTGCGAAGAATAAGCCTTCGCCGCCAAATAGAGCTGTTTTTACTTTTCCAACAAATTCGATATCGTAGTTAACGTCTTTTGTCATGGCAACAAGACAACCTGTATCGATGCGAAGCTTTTCGCCAGGTTTTAATTCACGCTTATATACAGTTCCTCCCGCATGCATGAAAGCAAGTCCATCACCTTCGAGTTTCTGCATGATGAAACCTTCGCCACCGAAGAAGCCAGTTCCGATTTTTTTCGTAAACTCGATTCCGATAGAAACCCCTTTTGCGGCACAAAGAAACGCATCTTTTTGGCAAACTACTTTCCCTTGATATTCTGTTAAATCTACAGGAACGATTTTACCAGGATAAGGAGCAGCAAATGATACGTGGCGCTTGCCGTGACCTGTATTTGTGAACACAGTCATAAACATGCTTTCACCTGTAACGAGACGTTTACCAGCGCCCATTAATTTTCCGAATAAACCTCCAGATGGACCGGAACCATCCCCGAAAATTGTTTCCATTTCGATGTAATCTTCCATCATCATCATTGCGCCAGCTTCTGCGATAACGCTTTCTTCTGGATCTAATTCAATTTCAACGAACTGCATATCATCGCCGTATAGTTTATATTCGATTTCGTGTGCTCTCATTTCTTTCACCTCATATGTAGTAGATACTTATATTGTACAGAATTTAATAGGATTAGAATACTTTAGTTTTGTTAATTTTCAAATAAAATATGAATATGGAAATTCAACATTATATTAAAATCATAAAAAATAGTGGGATGAAAGTGTTCTCATTTGACGTTTTTGACATGGCGTGATATAGTGAAATCACTATTGAGCTACATAATGTGGTACGGAAATAAAGCACGTTGAATTAAAGGCTGTAAGCTTGTTATACATTCATGTCCTTTATATCCACCTTTTCATGTGGATTCATAGTTTCATTTTTATTTAGGAGGTACATGACATGCAAACAGGTAAAGTTAAATGGTTTAACGGCGAAAAAGGTTTCGGTTTCATCGAAGTTGAAGGTGGAGACGATGTATTCGTTCACTTCTCAGCTATCCAAGGTGAAGGTTTCAAAACTTTAGAAGAAGGTCAAGAAGTTTCTTTCGAAATCGTTGAAGGCAACCGCGGACCACAAGCAGCTAACGTTACAAAAAACTAATTAGCTAGCGATAAAAAGCATTCCGATTTTCGGAATGCTTTTTTTATTCCACAAATGCTCGATTGGTGTGGCTAATAATTAGTGGAGGATGGTCGAAACCCTCATTTTATTCTTTGGAACTCGATTCATTTGAAGATAATTCGCCCTTAAAGGTACGTTCTTCAAAGTCATCAAGCATTTGTTCATATTCTTCATGCTCTTCCGTAGCGAAAACTTGCGGATTTTTTCCATACATATCTGTACCGATAAAGTTTTCAAAATCCTCTACATAGCCCACATTCTCTTCACTATTTACGTACATGCCATTATAGTTTTTGGAATCTCGTCTTTCTAAATCAGACGGTGTTTCAGATGTTCCATAATTGGCAACATCTTGCCACGCATCTTCTGCATCGTATTCAACAGAATGATCTTCATCATGTTTATGGAAAGAAGGAGACAATACTTCTTCTTCAACGGGTCGTGTATTCAGATTTAACTTATTTGTCGTGTGTTGTATGCATGTTGTAGCAGTCGGCATTGCTTCTAATCTTTCAAATGGAATTTCCACACCAGACACTTCACAAATGCCATACGTACCCGCGTCTATTTTTTGCAGGGCGTGTTTCGTATCCTCCAGCTGTTTATGCCAAAGTTCAATAAGTCCGAAGTCTTTTTCACGTTCATATAGCTCTGTTGCCATATCAGCTGGATGGTTATCGTAGCTAGATAATTCCCCAACAGAATCGCGTTCAGATGCACGATCTTCATTTTCATGTGTTTGTATCGTTTGCTCTAGTTCTTGTTTTTGTTTTTCTAAAACGGATTTAAATTGATTTATTTGTTGTGGAGTTAACATAGTCGTCCACCTTCCTACAATTCAGTTTCTTTACATAGTATGAGCGTTGAGCGTAGGAATTATGAGCTGAAATTCGTATATGAAAAAGGAGCCGCGTTAGCAGCTCCTTTCTATAAGAAATATCCAAGTAATAATCCGATTCCCATGAGGAGACCGAAGATTGTATTTGTTTTTGCTGTTGCAATCATTGCAGGTACCATTTCCATTGGAATGCTTTTGCCGATAAAGCCTTTCGTTGCTTTAAATGCTTTCGGAGCGCTTAAAAATACGATAAGCATCCATGGTGATACGATGTGGACGATAATTAAAGCAATTGTCCAAATGTAGGAAACGATGAACATAGAAGCAAGTACACCAACTGCTCTTTCACGTCCAACGAGAATTGCTAACGTTTTACGACCGTTTTCTTTATCGCCATCTAAGTCACGAATGTTATTAGCTAATAAAATGGCACCAATTAAAATGGAGCTTGGAATAGATAGTAAAATGACTTCTGATGTCACAGTTCCAGTTTGAATAAAGAATGAAATTCCAATAATAATGACACCCATAAATAATCCGGCTGTTAATTCTCCGAATGGTGTATATGCAATTGGAAGCGGGCCACCTGTATAAAGGTAAGCAACGGCCATACAAACAAGACCGATTGCAGCAAGCCACCAGCTAGAATTCATACAAATATAAACACCTAATAGTATTGCGATGCCGAAAAATCCAAATGCTAAGTTAAGCACTGTTTTGGGCTGAATGCCATCGCGAACGATAGCGCCGCCGATACCAACTGAACCTTCGTGATCGAGTCCTCTTTTATAATCAAAGTATTCATTAAACATGTTTGTTGCTGCCTGAATGAGAAGACAAGCAAGAAGCATTATAAGGAAAAGAGGGAGATGTATTTGATTTATACCTCCGACCTGCATCGCATATGCTGTTCCGATAAAAACAGGAACGAAAGCTGCTGTTAATGTATGGGGACGTAGTAAACTCCACCAAATGCGCCAGCCTGTTTGCTTGCTTGGCTTTGACGCTGTAGGAGAGGAATTCGTTTCGACGTTCATTTCCATGTTGAATCCTCCTTTGGTCACATATTGTACACAACTAAGTGTAGAAAAAGCATCATTTAGTGTCAACGTTTATTTTTTAGGAAGAGAAGGTGAATTTCTCAAAAATGCTAAACGTTGACAGGCCTTTCGTTTGAGGTGTATCTTAAAATCAAGCGTAATTATGACTATTTTTCGCCCATAGGGGGGAGACAATTGTGATTCAAACGAAACAAATAGGCTTGCAAGAAGTTCTGAGTGCAGCCATTAAGCGTGCAACTGATGAAAAAATATTGGTTAGCTTCGTAAAACAAATAGACTGGATGGATCCGCTTCTGTTTTATGCAGCGGGAAAAAGGATCCCATTCGAAAATAGATATTATTTTGCAGACCCAGCTCAACATGTAATATTTGCTGGAATTGGCTCTGTTTTCACTATAGCAACTTCTTCTCACAAACGCTTTCAAACTACTCGTGATGAGTGGGATAAAGTAAAAGGTAAAGCTTTTGTACAAAGAGAAAAATATGAATTTGGAACAGGTCCTCTTTTATTTGGTGGATTTTCATTTGACCAAGAAAAAGAGAAAACAGACTTATGGAAAGAATTTGATGATACGACATTTTCACTACCAGCATTTTTATTAACTGTAAAAAATGAAAAAGCATGGTTAACAATGAATACATTCGTTTCAGCAACAGATTGTGCAGAAACTCTTTATAACGAAATTGTTTCTTTAGAAGAGAAAATTTTTGAGGAGAGTGCATGTGCACTAGAAGGATCAAAATTAACAGTTACTTCTAAAGTAGAAGTGGATCCGAAAGGCTGGATGAAGGCCATTGAGAAAGTGCAAGATGAGATGAAGCAGGGGAACGTGCAGAAGGTTGTATTAGCGAGGGAGCTAAAAGTAGAGATGAATCATCATATTGATTCCGCTCTTGTTTTAGAAGCGCTTCGTATTGGGCAACCGGATTGTTACGTATTTTCTTTTGATTATAAAGGAGCATGCTTCTTAGGAGCGACGCCAGAGAGATTAATTCGCAAAGAAGATGAGAAGTTTACTTCAATGTGTCTTGCTGGTTCAACTGGTCATGGTCAATCTATAGAAGAAAGTAAGCGAAATAGTAATGCGCTTCTTCATGATGAAAAGAATTTAGCTGAACACGGTTATGTTGTGAACATGATTAGGTCGGTATTAAATGAGCACTGCGAATCCGTTAATATTCCGGAAAGCCCAGGTCTATTAACAACGAAAAACTTAATTCATTTATATACGCCTGTAGAGGCAAAAGGTGATGCGAGTCTTTTAACGATGGTAGAAGAACTACATCCAACACCAGCTCTTGGCGGGACACCTCGTTTGGAAGCGATGAAACTGATTCGTGATGTGGAATTGTTAGACAGAGGATTATATGGTGCACCGATTGGCTGGATTGATGATGAAGGAAATGGTGAATTTGCGGTTGCACTTCGCTGCGGATTATTAAATGGCGAGAAAGCATCCTTATTTGCCGGTTGCGGGATTGTAATTGATTCTGTACCGCAACTTGAATATGAAGAAACAAGTTTGAAGTTTAGACCGATGCTTGGTGCTTTGGAGGAATTAATGAAATGAACAATCATATAGAAGCATTATCATATTATTTAGGCGCGTTCGTGGATGAACTGACGCGTCTAAATGTATGTGATGTTGTCATTAGTCCAGGCTCACGGTCAACACCGATTGCTCTACTAATGGAACAACATGAAGGAATGAACACATATTTACATGTAGATGAAAGATCTGCAGGATTTTTTGCGCTAGGTATCGCAAAAGCGAAAAAACGTCCTATTGCATTATTATGTACGTCAGGAACGGCAGCAGCGAACTACTACCCAGCTGTATGTGAAGCTTTTCATTCACGAGTGCCGCTTATCGTCTTAACGGCAGATAGACCGCATGAATTAAGAGATGTCGGTGCACCACAAGCGATGAATCAATTTAATTTATACGGTACATTTGTGAAGCAATTTACAGAGATGGCACTTCCAGAAGCGAGTGAAGCGATGTACCACTATGCTCGCATGACAACGCAGCGCATGATAGCAAGTGCTTGTTTAGCGCCGCAAGGACCTGTTCATCTTAATTTTCCAGTTCGCGAACCGCTTATCCCGGACTTCTCATTAGAAAGTTTATGGGATAAAGGACGCGGGGAATATACAGGAGTAGTTCAGCAAGGGAATGTGACGATGCCGAGTGAATATGTAGACTCTCTTGTAGGGCGCCTTTCACATATAGAAAAGGGGCTTATTATTTGTGGAGACGATAGTCATTCAGAACTCGCAGCATTTGCCGCACAATTAGCTGAAAAAACGGGATATCCAATATTAGCGGATCCACTTTCTAACATTCGTAGCGGACACCACGATAAAACGATGGTAATTGACTGTTACGATACATTTTTACGAAATGAGCTGTTAAAAGAAACGTGGAAGCCGGACGTTTTAATTCGCTTCGGTGGTATGCCTGTTTCGAAAGCATTAACGCAGTTCATCAAAAAACAAACGAAAGCTGTTCATATCGTTGTTGATGAATCAGGACAATGGAGAGATCCAGCTCTCGTTGCGACAGAAGTTGTCCAAGCAAGTGATATTGCGTTTTGCAGTGTACTAATAGAAAAAATGCCAGTTATGAGAAAGAATGATTGGTCCCGAATGTGGCAACATATAAACGAAAAAACGAAAGAAACGCTTCGTGAAATGGAAACATATGAAACTGCATTTGAAGGAAGGGTCATTACGGATATTGTCCGCGTATTACCAGAAGGGGCAACGTTATTTGCGAGTAATAGTATGCCAATTCGTGATACAGATTCATTCTTTTTCACATCGGATAAAAATATTCAAGTGATGGCTAACCGCGGTGTAAATGGGATTGATGGAATCATTTCGACAGCTTTAGGAGCGAGCATTATTTGCGATCCGCTCGTATTAGTGATCGGTGATTTATCATTTTATCACGATTTAAACGGATTATTAGCCGCAAAATTACATGAATTAAATATAACGATTGTTGTTGTAAATAATGACGGTGGTGGCATTTTCTCATTCTTACCACAATATGAGAAAAAGGAACACTTCGAATCATTATTTGGAACTCCAATTGGGCTTGATTATGAGCATGTTGTTACAATGTACGGCGGCTCATTTAGCCGTGTAAATGGTTGGGAGCAATTCCGTGAAGAAGTACAAAAGGGAGCAACGACAGAAGGTTTACATGTTGTGGAAATTTGTACGAACCGTGATGAAAACTTAACGTTGCACCGTACGTTATGGGCAAAAACACAGGACGTAATTACTACATCATTGCAAGGTGAGTCAAAATGAATGTAACGCTGCAAGATGTATCGTATGAATATGAAGTAGTCGGAAGCGGGGAACCACTTCTACTTCTTCATGGTTTTACGGGAAGCATGGAAACGTGGCGTCCCTTCGTTCCTTCTTGGAGTAAGCAATTTCAAGTCATTTTAGTAGACATTGTTGGGCACGGAAAAACGGAGAGTCCTGAAGATGTGATGCATTATGATATTAGAAATGTGGCATTGCAAATGAAAGAATTGCTAGATTATCTTCATATTGAAAAAGCGCACATACTCGGCTATTCAATGGGCGGTAGACTGGCGATTACGATGGCATGCCTATATCCAGAATATGTACGTTCTCTTTTATTAGAAAATTGTACAGCTGGGCTCGAAAGTGAAGAAGAGCGAAAAAAACGCTGTGAAAAAGATGAGCGGCTTGCTCAAAAAATTGAGCGAGAAGGCATCGAAAGTTTTGTAGCGATGTGGGAAAATATTCCGCTGTTTGAAACGCAAAAAAGTTTAGCACAAAATGTACAAAAAGCAGTGCGAAAAGAAAGGCTTGCTAACAATCCAAATGGGCTCGCAAATAGCTTGCGTGGCATGGGAACAGGGGCTCAGCCTTCATGGTGGAAAGAGCTGCAAAACTTAAAAATGCCTGTTCTTTTAATGAACGGGGAGCATGACGAAAAGTTCTTTCGCATATTAAAAAACATCGAAAAATGCGTCTTTGACGCGAAATTTGTCAAAATTGATGGTGCTGGCCATGCAATTCATGTGGAACAACCGGAAAAGTTTGATACAATAGTAAAGGGATTTCTAAAAACTATGCAGTGATGCTTTTTTCGGTTAAGAATGAAGTTGCACTAATAGAGGAGATCAGAAATATACAAGGAGGTAGTTGTAATGGCTATTGAATGGGTAAAAGAAGGCAATTACGAAGATATTATTTATTCAACATACAATGGTATCGCAAAGATTTCGATTAACCGCCCTGAAGTACATAACGCATTCCGTCCTAAAACGGTAATGGAGTTAATCAACGCTTTTGCACAAGCTCGTGATGACGCAAATGTTGGCGTTATCATTTTAACAGGTGAAGGTGGACGTGCATTCTGTTCAGGCGGCGACCAAAAAGTTCGCGGTCATGGCGGATATGTAGGTGACGACCAAATCCCACGTCTAAACGTATTAGACTTACAACGTCTAATTCGCGCAATTCCTAAACCAGTTATCGCAATGGTAGCAGGTTATGCAATTGGCGGAGGACACGTACTTCATATCGTATGTGACTTAACAATCGCTGCAGACAACGCTGTATTCGGACAAACAGGTCCTAAAGTAGGAAGCTTTGACGGTGGATACGGAGCTGGTTACTTAGCTCGTATGGTAGGCCACAAGAAAGCTCGCGAAATTTGGTACCTATGCCGTCAATACAATGCACAGGAAGCGCTTGATATGGGCTTAGTAAACACAGTAGTACCATTAGAAGAACTTGAAGCAGAAACAGTACAATGGGCACAAGAAATCTTAGCAAACAGCCCAATGGCACTTCGTTTCCTAAAAGCTGCATTCAACGCAGACACAGACGGTCTAGCTGGTATTCAACAACTAGCTGGAGATGCAACGTTATTGTACTACACAACTGACGAAGCAAAAGAAGGTCGTGACGCGTTCAAAGAAAAACGCAGTCCGGACTTCGGTCAATTCCCTCGTTTCCCGTGATCAAGCCGCTGTAGCTGGATGAGATCAAAAGCGGAAGCGGCTCGCTTAGAACAAGAGGGCGTTGGAACTCCTGACGTAGAGGCGCTTTTGGCCTCGTAGGAAGGCGTGAAACGACCGACTGTTCTAGCCGCTGTAGCTGGATGGAAACAAAACAACTAAGAGACTTGATGTCATATCAAGTCTCTTTCTTTCATGAAAGGAGAATGAGTGATGGAGACGATGCCGAATTGGTTAATGCAACGTGCATTTTTAACACCAGAGCGCACTGCAATTGAAATAGAGGAAGAGAAAGTTACTTTTATGCAGCTGCATGAAAAAGTAGTATCTGTTTGTGAACACCTCACGCATGTTGGAGTAAAGCGAGGGCAAAAGGTGGCTGTTCTGATGAAAAATGGTATGGAGATGATTACAGTTATTCACGCCCTATCTTACGTAGGTGCGGTAGCTGTGCTTTTAAATACGCGTCTTTCAAGAGAAGAGCTACTTTGGCAAATGGATGATGCTGAAGTTATTTGTTTAGTGACCGATCAAGACTTTGATGCTAAAGATGTTCCTGTATATTCATTCGCTGAAGTGATGAATGGACCAAAGGCGGAAGCCTCTATACAAGAAGAGTTTTCTTTAGAAGAAGCGATGACAATTATTTATACGTCTGGAACGACAGGAAAACCGAAAGGCGTTATTTTAACGTACGGTAATCACTGGGCAAGCGCAGTCGGTTCGTCGTTTAATTTAGGGCTTCGTGATGATGATTGCTGGTTAGCTTGTATGCCGATGTTCCACGTTGGCGGGCTATCTCTTTTAATGAAAAACATTATGTACGGAATGCGCATTTTACTCGTTCCGAAATATGATGCGGACTTTATTCATAATGCACTTCAAACGAGAGGGGTTACAATCATTTCTGTCGTTTCTAAAATGTTAACCGATTTATTAGAACGACTTGGAGAAGGAACATATCCATCTTCTTTACGATGTATGTTACTTGGGGGAGGACCAGCGCCGAAACCACTATTAGAAGCGTGTGTAGAAAAAGGAATTCCTGTGTATCAAACGTACGGTATGACAGAAACGTCGTCCCAAATTTGTACGTTATCAGCTGATTACATGTTAACAAAAGTAGGATCAGCTGGAAAACCACTATTTCAGTGCCAACTTCGTATTGAAAAAGATGGCGTCGTAGTGCCGCCGTTTGCGGAAGGCGAGATTGTAGTAAAAGGACCGAACGTAACAGGCGGTTACTTTAACCGTGAAGATGCGACGCGCGAAACAATTCAAAACGGATGGCTTCATACTGGTGACCTCGGTTATTTAGACGAAGAAGGGTTTTTATATGTATTAGATCGCCGCAGTGATTTAATTATTTCTGGCGGAGAGAATATATATCCGGCTCAAATTGAAGAAGTGCTGCTTTCTCATCCGATGGTAGCGGAAGCTGGTGTTGTCGGTATGACTGATGATAAATGGGGACAAGTACCTGCTGCTTTTGTTGTAAAAAGCGGAGAGGTAACAGAAGAAGAAATTCTTCACTTCTGCGAGGAGAAATTAGCGAAATATAAAGTGCCTAAAAAGGCATGTTTCTTAGAGGAATTACCACGAAATGCTTCGAAAAAATTGTTAAGACGAGAGTTAAGACAATTAGTGGAGGAGATGTAAGTGGAGATAAAAAAAGCAACACTTTATATAACGGAAATGCCACTCGTAATCCCGTTTGCTGCAAGCTACGGGACTTATGAAAAGCGTGAGAGTATCGTCATTGAATTAGAAGATACGGACGGGTGCATTGGTTTTGGCGAAGTCGTTGCATTTTCTGAACCGTGGTATACGGAAGAAACGGTGAAGACTGCGCTGCATGTACTGCAAGACTTTTTATTACCTGATTTATTAAAGGCTGAAATTTCTCATCCGAATGAGGTACCGAGCTTGTTCCAGCATATAAAAAGAAACCGAATGGCAAAGGCCGGAATAGAAGGAGCTGTTTGGGATTTATATGCGAAGCGTCAAAAGAAATCGTTAGCGACAGTGCTTGGCGGAACGAAGGCTGAAATTGAAGTCGGTGTTGTAATTGGGCTTAATACGATTCCGGTTATGTTAAAACAAATCGAGAAGTACGCGGAAGAAGGATACGAGCGTTTTAAAGTGAAAATAAAACCAGGGCATGATTATGAGTTATTGAAAGAAATTCGTAAAGAGTTTTCGCATATCCCGTTAATGGCTGATGCAAATTCAGCGTATACATTAGCGGATACGGATAGTCTGAAACGACTAGATGAATTCCAATTGATGATGATTGAGCAGCCCCTAGCAGATTACGATTTTCTTGATCATGCAGAGTTGCAAAAAAAAATTGAAACGCCGATTTGTTTAGACGAAAGCATCCATAGTTTAGAAGATGCACGCGTTGCGATTACGCTTGGCAGTTGCCGCATCGTTAATATTAAACCAGGGCGAGTGGGCGGATTAACAGAATCCATTCAAATTCATGATTATTGCATGGAGCATAACATACCAGTTTGGTGCGGCGGTATGGTGGAGATGGGGATTTCAAGAGCGCAAAATGTTGCGCTTGCTTCATTGCCGAACTTTACGATTCCTGGCGATATATCCGCTTCTAGTAGACATTGGGAGAGGGATATTATTTCACCGGAAGTGATGCTTGAGGGCGGGAAAGTAGTGGTGCCGCAAAGTATTGATGCTGAGTATGAAGTTGACCGCGGAAGGTTAGCGGAAATTACGAAGCAGCGGATTGTGTTTGAGCGGTAGGTTGAGTCTTTAAAATAGTGGCGAATTTCGTCGTTAATTGTCGGTAAGTCGATATAATTGAAAAATCGCTGATATAATTCGAGTTACGGTCGATATAATTGAAAAATCGCCGATATAATTCAAGTTGTGGTCGATATAATAGGAAAATCGCTGATATAATTTTATTTACTAAGGCTACTCTAACGAGTAGCCTTTTTGTATTGTACAAATTGGATAGACTAGTTTACAATCGAGCGTATAAAGTGAAACTTTAATCAGTGGGGGTATCCCCACTGATTATTAGTTGAACCAATCGGGCTTTTATGGGCAGTTGATCTTCCACCTAACTTCTTTGATTCACCCGAATTTTGAGGTGGGAGTCTTACTGCCCGTTAATGCGGGGTAAAGGGGGAGTAAAATGAAGCGCATTTCAATTTTAATAGCGGATGATGAGGCAGAAATTGCTGATTTAATTGAGATACATTTAGAAAAAGAAGGGTACCATGTTGTGAAGGCAGCGGACGGAGAAGAGGCAATTCATATTATTGAAACGCAGCCAATCGACTTAGTGGTTTTAGATATTATGATGCCAAAAATGGATGGGTATGAGGTGACGCGTCAAATTCGCGCGAAGCACCATATGCCAATCATTTTCTTAAGTGCGAAAACGTCTGATTTTGATAAGGTGACAGGTCTTGTATTAGGTGCAGATGATTATATGACGAAGCCTTTTACGCCGATTGAATTAGTTGCGCGTGTAAATGCACAATTACGCCGATTTCTTACGTTAAATCAGCCGAAAGTAGCGGAGCATAAATCTGCTTTAGAGGTAGGCGGAGTTACTATTGATCCTGAGCGAAGAACAGTGAACGTGTACGGAGAGCAAATTGAGTTAACACCGAAAGAGTTTGATATTTTATATTTATTAGCGAGCCATCCGAAGAAAGTGTATAATGTGGAAAATATTTTTCAGCAAGTATGGGCAGATGATTATTATGAAGGCGGAAATACAGTTATGGTACATATTCGTACGTTGCGGAAAAAACTTGGGGAAGATAAAAGAAAAGATAAGCTAATAAAAACAGTGTGGGGAGTAGGGTATACTTTCAATGGATAACATGATGAAAAGTTTTCGATTTAAAATGCTTGCCTTATTTGCGTTAAGTATGGTGCTTGCTGCAACTGTCACTTATATGATTTATAAAGGATTGCAGCTGTATTATAAAACGATGGTTCGCTACGAAGAGCCTTTAGCACAATTTAGGTCAATCGTAAGGGAATTTGGAGACATTAACTTCTTTTTAATTTTCTTTATTCCGTTATCTATTATCTTTTTCTTCTTTTTGACAAAACCGTATTTAAAGTATTTTAGTGAGATTTCTAACGGGATTTACCATCTTGCGAACGGTAACTTTACGAATAGAGTTCAAGTTTCATCAAATGATGAGTTTGGAGACATCGCGCGTGAAATAAATGTCGCGAGTGAAAAGTTAAAAGAAGCTGTGGAAAGAGGAGACTTTGCTGAAAGTAGTAAAGACCAGCTCGTTGTGAACTTAGCTCATGATTTAAGAACGCCATTAACATCCGTGTTAGGGTATTTAGATTTAATTCTTAAAGATGAGAATTTAACGAAAGAACAAATTAAGCATTTTTCCACGATTGCATATACGAAATCGCAAAGGCTCGAAAGTTTAATCGATGAGTTATTTGAAATTACACGTATGAATTATGGCATGTTAAAGCTGGATACAAAGCCAATTGATATAAGTGAGCTACTTATACAGTTAGATGAGGAATTATATCCGTTATTAGAAAAACATCATTTAGAAGCTAGATTGAACGTTGATCCTCATTTACCGATTAACGGTGATGGAAAATTGTTAGCTAGAGTATTTGAAAACTTGTTAACAAATGCCGTTCGATACGGATATGATGGGCAATTTGTTGATCTGAATGGGTATATCGATAATGGAGAAGTTGTCGTACAAGTTATGAATTACGGAGATAGCATTCCAGAAGAAGACCTACCGTATCTTTTTGATATGTTTTATACAGGTGATAAATCGAGAACTGAGAACCGTGGTGGGACAGGCCTTGGGCTATTTATTGCGAAAAATATTGTTGAACAGCATAACGGTACGATTTCTGCTGAAAGTAATGTAGTTAGAACAATGTTTGAAGTGCGATTGCCAAAAGACGAGAACGTAACAATTTAATAAAAATTTAAACTTTACCCCACTTTTTATTTTAATAGTTTTTTCTATTCTATACGTAAGTTACGTTAAGGAGGAACTAGAAATGAAAAAGTGGGTATTTATTTCTCTTTTTATCGCATGCACAATCTGTGTAGGCTTATATATATCGCCGTTATTTCAAAAAGAAATTGATGTGAAAATTGGCCAGGAAAATGGTGCAGTAAAGAATGTAAATATGGAAAAGATAGAGGTTACAAAAGAACAAATTTATAAAGGGGATCTATTATTAGTTAATAAAGATTACCCAGTAAGAAAAGATAGCATTAGGTCTGACATTATAAATGTAAATCATAATAGTGAATTAGTGAGAGGCTATGTAATATTTGATAGAAATCTTCGTTTATCAAAGGATGTTGTAAAAAAGTTTTTGAACGTTGTCGATGCGGCTGGAAAAGATGACGTACAACATTTCTTAATGAATAGCGGCTATCGAGATTTCCAAGAGCAAAGACAGCTATATGAAAAAATGGGATCTGATTATGCACTCCCAGCAGGATATAGTGAACATAATTTAGGGTTATCACTGGACGTTGGATCAACGCAAAAGAAAATGGAAAAAGCGCCTGAAGGAAAATGGATTGAAGAGAACGTATGGAAGCACGGCTTTGTTTTACGTTATCCGAAAAATAAAAGTAACATTACAGGTATCCAATATGAGCCATGGCACATCCGTTATGTCGGCCTACCTCATAGTGCGATTATGCAAAAAAAGAAAATTACATTAGAGGAATATTTAGAGTTTTTAAAAGCGGAAAAAGAAATTTCAACTGAGGTGGAAGGTAAGAAATATACGGTTTCTTATTATAAAGTTTCGGGGGATATGAAAGTGAATGTTCCAGTAAATAAGCAGTATGAAATTTCGGGGAACAATATGGATGGGGTTATTGTGACGGTACAGGAATAGAGAAAAAGGCTGTGCCATTTGGGACAGCCTTTTCTTATATAAGAAAGGAATTGACGTTTTTTGTCGGTAAATCGATATTCCTTGTCGAATCGTTGATATATTTTGAGTTACGATAGATATAATTGAAAAATCGTTGATATATTGTAAGTTATGATAGATATATTCGAAAAATCGTTGATATAATTTCCTGTACTATCAGCATTTTGAGGAGTATCTTTTATTTCACATTTAAACATTATAACGTTATATTTACTTCTCGCTTTTTTTATGCTACTCTAAATATGTGAAAGAGATAAATAAAAATGAAACTTTAATGTAAGCGTATTCTTATGGCTTCTTATAGAAAAGGGTGGAAATACAATGACAGAACGATTCGTACTACGTAATGTGAAACGTGTGAACGGGGAAGAGATTGACATTGTAATTGAAAATAATAAAATCGCACAGGTGACGAAAGCTGGTGCTGGCGAGGGTGGAAAGGTTCTTGATTACTCTGGTACTTACGTATCGAGTGGCTGGATTGATTTGCACGTTCATGCTTTTCCAGAGTTTGATCCATATGGCGATGAGGTGGATCAAATTGGCGTTAAGCAAGGGGTAACGACAATTGTTGATGCGGGTAGCTGCGGAGCTGATCGTATTGCAGATTTAGTAAAAAGTAGAGAGCAGGCGAAAACGAATTTATTTGCCTTTTTAAATATTTCTCGTATCGGTTTGAAACGAATTGATGAATTATCCAATATGGAATGGATCGATAAAGAGAAAGTAATAGAAGCAGTAGAAAAGTATAAAGATGTAATCGTTGGGTTAAAAGCGAGAATGAGTAAAAGTGTCGTTTGTGATAGTGGAATTGAACCGCTTCATGTAGCGCGCTCTTTATCTCGCGAAACATCATTACCGATTATGGTACATATCGGTTCAGCGCCGCCTCGCATTGAGGAAGTTGTACCTCTTTTAGAAAAAGATGATGTCATTACACATTATTTAAACGGGAAAGAAAATAATTTATTTGATGAAGAAGGCAAACCGCTACCTGTTTTATTAGATGCAGTGAAGCGCGGTGTTCATTTAGATGTTGGTCATGGCAATGCTAGTTTTTCTTTTAAAGTAGCAGAGGCAGCAAAGCGTCACGATATTGCTTTTAATACAATTAGTACAGATATTTATCGGAAGAATCGTGTACATGGTCCAGTGTATAGTATGGCTCACGTTCTTTCGAAATTCCTTTACTTAGGTTATCCGCTAGAAGAAGTAATTGATGCGGTTACGAAAAATGCAGCAGAGTGGCTAAAGAAACCAGAACTTGGCCGCATTCAAGAGGGAGATATTGCAAACTTAACTTTATTTACGGTGAAAAATGAGAAGGTTACGTTAATTGATTCAGAAGGGGATCAGCGCATTGCTGAAAGAAGAATTGATACGAAAGGGGTTGTAATCAATGGGTCATTCATTGAATGCTAAGTACGGATTAAAGAGAGTAATTAATGCGAGCGGTAGAATGAGTATTTTAGGTGTATCCGCTCCTACAGATACAGTTATGGATGCGATGAAACATGGTGGACAAAATTATGTGGAAATTGCTGATGTAGTAGATAAAGCGGGAGACCATATTGCGAGAATTCTAGATTCAGAGGCAGCGGTCGTTGTGAACTCAGCATCGAGTGGAATTGCGCTTTCTATCGCTGGTATCGTGACGGAAGGAAATCGCCGTAAAAGTGAAAGACTTCATCAAGAAGTAATCGCGAAAAACGAAGTAATTATGTTAAAAGGTCATAACGTTCAATACGGTGCTCCTGTTGAAACGATGATTTATTTAGGCGGAGGAAAGCTCGTTGAAGTTGGTTATGCAAATGAAGGGAAAGCAGAGCATATTGAAGATGCAATCGGTGAAAATACAGCGGCGATTCTGTATGTGAAATCCCATCATGCGGTGCAAAAAAATATGATTTCTGTTGAAGAAGCATGGGAAGTAGCGCAGCGAAATAATGTGCCACTTATCGTTGATGCAGCAGCTGAAGAAGATATTCAAAAATATGTGAAGTATTCAGACCTTGCCATTTATAGTGGTTCAAAGGCGATTGAAGGACCTACTTCTGGTATTGTTGGCGGTAAACGAAAATATATTGAGTGGCTGAAAGTGCAGTTACATTGCATCGGAAGAAGTATGAAAGTTGGGAAAGAAACAACATTTGGTTTACTTCAAGCGCTTGATGAGTATGGAGTAAAAGAAGATAAGAGCGAGCAAGAAAAAGAATTGTTACAAGTACTTATGCCGCTGAAAGAGTTAAACGGCGTAAATGTAACGATCGTTCAAGATGAAGCAGGAAGAGCAATCTTTAGAGCACGTATTCATATTAACGAAAAAGAATTAAATAAATCAGCAAAAGACGTTGTGACAGCATTACGCGAAGGGGAAATCGCAATCTACACACGTGATTACGGAGTAAGACAAGGATTCTTTGATATTGATCCACGTCCACTTCAAGGTGATGATATACATGTGATTGAAGAAAAATTGAGAGAAATTGTAGGGGGAAACTAAAATGACAAACATTCAAAAACGTTTTTATAAAGGCCGCGTAGCATTAAATGTATTAGCGAACAATATCGAAAATGCAAAAGATATTTTTGAAGCAGCAGAAGGTTATGTAGTAGTCGGTGTGTTATCAAAAGATTATCCAACAGTAGAAGAAGCAGTTACAGCGATGAAAGCATACGGAAAAGAAATTGATGATGCTGTATCAATCGGACTAGGCGCAGGAGATAATCGTCAAGCAGCAGTTGTGGCTGAAATTGTGAAGCATTATCCTGGTAGTCATATTAACCAAGTGTTCCCTTCAGTTGGAGCAACGCGTGCAAATCTTGGTGGAAAAGATAGCTGGATTAATAGTTTAGTATCACCAACAGGAAAAGTAGGATACGTAAATATTTCTACTGGTCCAATTAGTGCAGCTGGAGAAGAAAAAGCAATCGTTCCAATTAAAACAGCAATTGCACTTGTACGTGATATGGGCGGAAATTCATTGAAATACTTCCCAATGAAAGGGTTAGCTCATGAAGAAGAATATCGCGCAGTTGCGAAAGCTTGTGCGGAAGAAGGATTCGCATTAGAGCCAACGGGCGGAATTGATAAAGAAAACTTTGAAACAATTGTACGTATTGCGCTTGAAGCAAATGTAGAGCAAGTTATCCCGCACGTGTACTCTTCTATTATTGATAAAGAAACTGGCAATACGAAAACAGAAGATGTTCGCGAATTATTAGCAGTAGTGAAGAAGTTAGTTGATCAATATGCGTAAGAAAATTGCAGCATTCGGTGAAGTAATGATGCGCCTGCAAGTACCAGGATATGAATTGTTATCACAAGCTAATACATTAAAATACTCATTTTCTGGTACAGGTGTGAACGTGGCAGCAGCACTTTCTCATCTCGGGCATGAAGGGCTTCTTATTTCAACTTTACCGGAAAATTCGGTTGGAGATGCGGCATTATCTTATATTCAAAAGTTAGGTGTGCAAACCTCACTTGTTTCAAGAGGCGGCAAATATGTCGGCATGTACTTTTTGGAAAATGGATTTGGAGCACGTGCAAGCCGCGTTACATATTCGAATCGATTAGAAAGTAGCTTTAATACGGCATGTGAAGAAATGTACCAATTTGAAAAAATCGCTAAGGAAATTGATATCGTTCATTTTTGCGGGATTACACTTGCGATGAATGATACGGTGCGTCATCATATGAAATCTTTAGCGAAAGCTGTTAAAGAAAACGGAGGCACTGTCGTTTTTGATTGTAACTATCGTCCGTCACTTTGGGGAGAAGACGGATATGAACAGGCGAAACCGCATTATGAAGAAATGTTAGGGCTAGCTGATATTGTAATGATGAATGAAAAAGATGCGATGTTCGTTCTAGGAATGAAAACAGAAGAGACGGGGCGAGAGGCGCAGCTTGTTGATCTTATTCCAAAAGTATCTGAAACATATCATATCGCTACAATCGCTGGTACACATCGCTCTATTAATAGCGATAATACACACTCGCTTCGCGGATTTATATGTAAAGATGGTGCGTTCACTTTTGCAAAAACACTTACGTTTTCTGTATATGATAGAATAGGTGCTGGAGATGCTTATACGAGCGGGATTATTCATGGCGAGATAGAAGAGTTTGCACCAGAGAAAGCTGTTTCATTTGCGTCAGCAGCTGGAATGCTTGCACATACAATCGTCGGTGATACGCCAATGTCATCAGAGAAGGATATACTTCGGGCAATGACGGCATCAGTAGGTGATGTAGAAAGGTAGTGGGTGTAACGGTGAACGTAACGAGGAAAAAAGGACCATTATATTTACAAATAAAAAACATTATTCGTGATCGAATATTGCATGGTGTATATGCGATTCATACGAATATTCCTTCCGAACCACAGTTAGAAGAAGAGTTCAAAGTGAGTAAAATTACAGTGCGTAATGCAATTAAAGAACTTGCTCAAGAAGGATATTTGGAAAAGAAAAGCGGTAAAGGAACGAAAGTCATCCGTAACACTTCTGCGACAAAACTGTCAAAGGGTAAGAAATTTACTGAAGTGTTAGTGGAAGAAGGATATAAAGTACAGAAGAAATTGCTAAAAGCAGAAATCGTTCAGAATGAAGAAGGAACAGTGCCATTTCGATTATTCGGCAAGGAGAGTTTTCGTATTGAACGTTTATATACGTTAAATGATGCACCGTACATTCATTATACGCACTATTTCTCAGCGAAAATGGCAAGTTCAGATTTATCGGACTTTGACTTGCAATCGCTTTACGATTTAGTTGAAGACCGAGGCATTCATTTAGAAAACTTCAGAGATGAATTCGCTGTTGGCCTTGCGCCTAGTTTCGTTGCAGAAGCATTAGGTGAAAAAGAGGGGACAGCGCTATTAAAACGTATGCGTTATTCTTACGATGAAGTTGGCGAAGTAATTGAATATAGCGAAGGCTACTACAATACAGAAATGCAGCATTATGTAGTGAATTATGACGTATAAAAAAGAGGGGATTTTCCCTCTTTTTTTATAAAGTAAGGAGAATGAGAGATGGATATATACTTATTAATCGTCACGTTACTTGCAATCGCGATTGTCATTTTAGGGGTATCATGGTGGAAATGGCATGCATTTATTAGTTTAACAGTTGCGAGTTTATTTTTAGCTATTATGTCTGGACTGAATTTAACGAAAATAGTGACTGCCTATGAATCTGGTGTTGGGAGTGTACTAGGGCATTTAGTTGGTATTTTAGCCCTTGGAACAATTTTAGGAAAAATGATGTCCGATTCAGGGGCCGGCATGCAAGTGGCAGATTTCTTTATTCGATTTTTCGGTGTAAAGAAACTACCTTGGGCTATGTTATTTGCAGGATTTGTTATAGGGATTCCAGTCTTTTTTGAAGTGGGGATCGTCATTTTATTACCACTTGTTATTTCAATTCGAAAAACGACGAAGCAAAATATATTATTAATTGCGTTACCTGTTATTGCTGGATTATCAATAGTACACGGGCTCGTGCCACCACATCCAGGTGCCATGACAGCAATCGGCATTTATAACGCGAACTTAGGAAAGGTGCTTTTATATTCATTAATTATCGCGTTACCAACAGCTATTATTGCAGGACCGATATTTGCAAAGTGGGTACATAAGAGGGTTATACCTGAAAATGAACCAGAGCTTATTCGAGTTACAACTGTATCAACAGATTTACCGAGTCGTAAAGTTTCATTCTTTATTATTTTATTACCGGTTGTATTGATGATTTTATCAGTCGTTGCACCATATATTTCATTACCGAAAAAGATGACTGAATTTTTTGTATTTATTGGAAGCCCAGTAATTGCTTTACTTATTTCATGTTTCGCAGCATTTTATTTACTTGGAATAAGACAAGGAATTAATAAAAAGATGATTAAAAAATTAACAGATGAAAGTTTACTACCTGTGGGCTCAATTATTTTAATTATCGGTGCTGGTGGTGGATTTAAACAAATATTAATTGAAAGCGGCGTTGGAACAGCGATTGCGCAAATGGCAGAACATATATCGTTATCACCAATTGTATTAGCTTTCATGGTAGCTGGATTAATTCGAATTGCAACAGGTTCAGCGACAGTAGCATTAACGACAGCAGCAGGGATTGTTTCACCAGTTATTCAGCACATGTCTGGTGTGAATTTAGAGTTACTTGTTATTGCAACCGGTGCAGGATCATTAATGTTTTCTCACGTAAACGATGCAGGTTTCTGGCTTGTAAAAGAATATTTAGGTTTGACAGTAAAAGAAACATTTAAAACGTGGACGGTACTCGAGACATTGTTATCATTTATTGCATTTGGTTTTGCGCTTTTATTGAATATGTTTATCCCGCTTTAATGGGCAGTAAGACCCCCACCTCAAAATTCAGCAAAAGCAAAGAAGTTAGGTGGGGGATCAACTGCCCATAAAAGTCCGATTGGTTCGACTAATAATCAGTGGGGGATGAAGAATCCCCCCACTGATTAAAGTCTCACTTTATTTAGGAGAGAAGAGCCGATTTAAACGAATAAAGCCCACAGAGGAAATGTAATTTCTCTGTAGGTTTTATTCGTTTTTTTATGCTTTCTATTACTTAATAGAACGGACATACTGATCTTCTCCATCGTCTTTGACAAAGACTCCTAGCTCATTCAAATCTTTGCGTAAATGCTTCTTTTTTTTCGAGTTTCCTTCTCGAAGAGCATTTCGTCTTTCATACAAAATAGTATTTATGCTTTTATTAAATCGCTCATCCTCCAATTTCCATAAGCTATACTCTTGTTTATAAGGATCTTGTTCCACCCAGGGGAAGCCGTGCATTACGAAAGTATCTTTAATTTTGCTTGGGTTAATGTCAGATGTTTCACGTAACCATTCTCGGTCTTCTTGATCAATGATAACTACTTGACGCTTATCTAGAAAAACGGCTTTTACATTTGACCTGGTAATTTGCTTCTTTTGATCGTCCTTATTCATGCGAATGCTTTCCGAATTAATGTTCATTTTTAAAGCTTCACTATAAATAATTAAAGAAAATAAAATTCCTGCAATAACACCAATGAGCATGAGGATAATTGTAAGCCAGAAGGGGTTAATAAAATTTAAAAGTTCTATAATTTTTGAATCAGAAAAGAGAGGAATCTTTTTTATAATCTCTATTAATTTAGGTGAAAAATATCCAATAACGCCTAAAAGGATTGGACTTACTATAGCAAGTAACTTTTCTAAAAAACCTAATCCAATGACAGATACCTTTTTCATTTGTAGTTCATCCTTTCTTAATCTATATTTTTTCAAAATCAGGGCATTTAAATAGTGAGTTTCTTCACCATTTTTATGAGCTCATCTGAGTAATTTTCTATAGATATCGATGAATTCGCCTTTAGCATTCTTTCTTCGATTGCTCCTAAAATAAATGAAGCCAATGTGTCAATTTGGAAAGAGTTAGAAAACGCTCCATTTTGTTGACCAGTCTTCAAAATATCTAATAACATCGTTCTAAGAGCATCATCTTCTTCGTCATCTTCGATTCTGTAATAAGGAACATTCTCCTCATTTCTTGCATTAAAGACAATCTCAATTAAGGCAATATTATTTTTGTAATGAGTTTCTTGATAAGCCAAATGTGCTTCAATAAAAGCCTCTAGTTTGTTTATTTCAGATTGGGCTAATAGCACTCGATTGCTAATAAATTCATGTTGTTTATCAACTAAAAATTGTAATGTCCGATTCATAAGATAAAGCTTATCGTTAAAATGATAAGAAATAAGTCCAGTGCTAATCTTAGCTTTTTTTGCTACCTTCGTTAAGCTTAAGTTGTTATATCCAACTTCTTCTAATGTATCAATACATGCAAGAATAATTTGTTCACGCCTAGCTTCCGCAATAAAAGAATCAGTCACGCTATTCAACTCCTGATTTTATAATTTGAATGTATAATCAAAAAATTGATTGGTCGTTCAATTAAATTTTAGTAAAAAATTACAAGTATGTCAAATGCTTTATGCTTACATCTTGATAAGGCTAATTCGTCTATTGATGAAGCCCATTTCTAAAAACAAGCCCGTTTTTAAGTAAGCCAAGCTTCCTATTCGCCCTGAAAACATACTATAAATGGAATCCCCTCATTTAGAGCAAGGTGAACTTGTTATGAATGATACTAAAGGAGGAATAGAGTAATGAGCGAAAAGTGTGAACATAGACATGATGATTGTAACCGCAGACATGGGTGCGGAGGCGGTTTTGCGCTTCTAATCGTATTGTTTATTTTATTAATTATCATCGGTGCTAGCTGCTTCGGCGGAGGCGGCGGTTGTGGTTACGGCGGCTACGGATATGGTGGCTACGGCGGATATTGCTGCTAATTAAAAACTATTGAAAATGGCCTTGTGCAATACGCACAAGGCCATTTTATTCACAATTTTATATGCTGTGATAATTTATTAATGTACAGAGAGCGGATTAAGAAGAAGAAAATGATCTCGATAATCCCGAAAAAGGTGAGTACAATTAATAACTCTTTGAGTAAAGAAAAAGCGAACATGCTTTGTAAAAATTTAACCGCAAATAATGTGTGAATACCAGCAACGATGTAAGGGACGAAAAATAGAATTCCTAATTGAATCGTTGCAGAACGAAACATTTCTGTTTCTGTTAAACCAAGCTTTGTAATCGTAATATACTTTTGTCTCTCAGTTGTTAAGTCATTATACATACGGAAATATAAAACACTAGCTGCTCCGATAAAGAAAATAAAGCCAAGAAATGCCCAAATAAAGAAAGTAGCAATTGAATTTCCTTTGCTGTATTTTAGGTCATCGGCCGCTGTATAAATATTAAACGGGGTGTTAGGAGCAGATTCCGCACTTTTAATATTCTTTAATATATTTTTCGTAGGAGCAATCGCATTTTCCCAGTTTTCAACGAAGTAATTATACACTATGGTTGTTTCAATATGAGGAATCATATTATTGAATACGTCATCTTGTACAACCATTAAATAAGGGAATGCGAAGGCTGGTTCAATTGATTTATTAATAAATCCTTTAATATGAAATTCTTTTTTATTAGAGCCGATTGTAATTGTATTTTGTTTTGCAAATGGATTTGATACAAGATTTAAGAGCTCTGGTGAGTAACGAGAAATAATATAAACTTGTGTGGAATCAAGATGTATTTCTGGTCTCCTTAATTGTTTCGCAAGCGTGTTATAATCACTCATTTTCATAAGAGTAATGTCTTCTTTTGAAGCGGTATCTTTTAACAATGTAGACTTATGTTTGTTGTATTGAAAATTAGCATTTGTAAGCTCTGTTTCAATTGTAGCAATGTGTTGTTGTTCAAGTGCATTTTCCCCTGTAGACGTATATGTGAAGGGGATAGGAAAGCGTTCTAATATCATTGCTTTCGTATTATTATTGATAGCAAATAATCCGATAATAATCGTAAATGCAAGTGCAGATAGCATAGAAACGATAAAGAGTACATTAATATTACTACGAGTACGGTTAGCTAAATCTGAAATCCATAACATATTTATTTGCTTCATATAAAATTTTCTGCGCTTCTTCAAAATAAAGATAAAGAGAAGAAACGTTTGTGAAAAGAATAAATATGTTCCCACTACTACGAGCGGTAAAATAGATAAAATAATAAGGAACGCAGATCCGTTTTGTAAATTTTTTTCTGTTATATAGCCTTGCGGATAACCAGCTATATAATAGCATAGTCCTAAACAAATTAAGGCAAATAATGAAATGAGTATAGACGGTCTTTTTTCGTTTTTTTCCTTTTTATTATTTTTAATTAATCGAGTTGTTTTACGAGTACGAATGAACATTGGTGTAAACGTAGATACGATGAGAAATAAAATAATAAAAGTTATTGTTGTAACGATAATTGCTTCTGTAGGCCAATATAAATAGAGGCCTTTTGCGTTTGTTAATTTAGAAGTAACGAGTAAGAAAAAGTTAGAAAAAACAAGACCGCCTTGAATACCAGCAAAAATAGCTAGCATTCCAATTATCATATTTTCAGTAAACAAAAGACGTTTTAATTGTTTTTGAGATATACCAAGAACAGTTAAAATGCCAAATTGCTGTTTCCGTACATTTAAAAATGTCCCAATAGAATATAAGAGAAAGAAGAACGAGAACAAAACGATAACAAACTGTGCCATTCCGGCTAAGTTCATGAGCGGATCTTGTTCATGCAATTTATTCATAATTTGTAAGCGCGGATGATACGCGTATACAGTAAATGAAAAGAAAACCATTATCGAAAACGCACTACTTACAAAATAAGCGAAATATGCTTTTGAATTACGCGAGACATTTTTAAATGCGAACTGCCAAAATGTCATCCACGTCTTCCTCCTAGTAATGCTAAAACATCTAATATTTCTTGATAAAACTTCTCACGATATAACCCACGGTGTAGTTCGTTGTAAAGCTCTCCATCTTTAATGAAAATAACACGGTTACAATAACTTGCTGCAAACGGATCGTGCGTAACCATTAAAATTGTTGCATCTTCTTCTTTATTTAATTTTGTAAATAGCTCCATTACGTCAATTGCCGCTTTTGAATCTAAGTTTCCTGTCGGTTCATCGGCAAGTAGAAGTGAAGGGTGATGAATAACAGCACGAGCTACCGCGGTACGCTGTGCTTGTCCGCCAGAAACTTCAAAAATACGTTTATCCAAAATATGATCAATTCCAAGTTTCTTGGAAATGTTATCAAGCTTTTCATCCATCTCCTTTAATGGAACATTATCCAAAGTTAAAGGTAGTACGATATTTTCACCGATTGTCAGTGTATCTAGTAAGTTGAAGTTTTGGAAAACAAATCCTAACTCTTGGCGGCGAAAAATAGCTAACTTCTCTCTACGAAATGTGTGCGGTTTTTTGCCGTTAATTACGACTTCCCCAGAAGTAGGCGAATCAATTGTAGAAATAACATTTAAAAATGTAGATTTCCCGCTGCCAGATGGTCCCATAATGGCAACAAATTCACCTTTATCTACGTGTAAATTTATATTTTTTAAAGCGGTATGAGGGACTTTTCCCTCATACACTTTTGAGACGTTTTTTATGTGTAATACTTCTTCCATAGTAATCACCTTTCCATTTTTTAAAACTTAATATGTTGTGATAATTTTTGCATATAGAAGGAACGAATTAAAAGGAAAAATAGAATTTCAACTGTTCCAAAAATCATAAGTACGATTGTAATCTCAGCGAAGAACGAGAGATTTAACACTTCTTGTAACATCTTTGTCGCAAACATCGTATGGATGGATGCCATAATGTAAGGGACAAAGAATAAAATAGCAAGTTGAATGGTAGCAGATCGCTTCATTTCGGATTCTGTTAAACCAATTTTCGTAATCGTTATATACTTTTCTTGCTCATTTGTTAAATCTGTATACATTCGGAAATAAAGAACACTACCAGCACCAATAAAGAAAATAACACCAAGGAAAGTTCCGATTAAGAAAAATGAGGCTACACTTAATTTCGTTTTGTATAGAGAGTCACTTGCTTCACTTGCATGGAATGGTGGGTGCTCTGCTTGAATCGATGCATTGTCGTTATTGATTTTTGTTATAAATGCAGCACCGATATTATATGCCTTTTCCCAATTCGGCACTTTGAAGCTATATACACTCATTTGTTTGGAAATAGTTGATAAGGCCTCTACATTTTCATCAGATATAATGAGTAACTTCGGTACTAACCAGTTTGGAAACGGACTAGTACTTTTATAATCTTTCACTTTCAAATGTAAAGAGCTTTGAGTAAGTGTAAGACTATCTTTCTTTTCTTTATCATAAAAAGTTCCAATGAAATGATCATCTATTTCTTTTATAAGGATATAAGATTCATTGTTATGAACGGTGAGAGGTTCCCATTGTAATACTTTAGCGAGTACATTGTAGTCACTTTGTTTCATTACATGATAGAGCTGCGTGTTATCTTCAGCTAAAGATACTTCGTATATATCCGTTTTAAATTTTTCATAACTAAATTGTTCTTCATTAAATTTTTGTTCTAACCATTTTAAATGTTCATCACCTAACGTGTTTTCAGTATGTGATAAATAAGTAAATGGAAAAGGGTTTTTCCTTATTTCATTAAACTTTGTGAATTTCCCAAAACCATATAGGAATGTAATCATTGTAAAAGCGAGCGTTGATAGCATTGCTACTATAAAGAGCATATTAATATTCGTTCGAATACGCGATGCTAAATCAGAAATCCAAAGCATATTAATGCGTTTCATATAAAATTTTCTGCGCTTTTTTAATATGCGGATGAGTAAAAAGCTAATTTGTGAAAAGAAAAAATACGTCCCAGCTGCAATAAGCGATGGGATAACAAATATACTAGAGACGGCATATAAAAGCCCAATGATATCACCTAGTGACAGAAAATATAATGGATTTGCGGCTAACGCATATCCAGATATTAAACATATCGCACCAAATAGAGAGACGAGCACGGATGCCTTTCTTTCTTTTTGTTTTGTTCCTTCTTTTAAAAGACGTACAGCTTTTCTCGTACGGATGAGCATCGGTGTAAAAGATGATACGAGAATGAAAAGTCCAAGGAAGATGATGATAGTTAAAATAATGGCGCTTGTAGGCCAATATAAATATAAACCAGGTACATGTGTAATCTTGGCAGTAACTAATAAAAAGAACTGTGAAAAGACTAGCCCTAATTGAATGCCAAAAAATATAGATAGGACACCAATTAGCATGTTTTCTAGAAATATGAGTCTCTTTAATTGTTTTTGAGATATGCCAAGTACTGTTAAAATTCCAAATTGTCTTTTTCGTACTTTTAAGAAAGTGCCGATCGAATATAGTAAAAAGAAAAATGAAAAGAACACAATGACAACCTCTGAAATTGTCATTAGTATGTTCAGAGCATAATTAACGTCTGTCATATGCAATTTCGGATGAAATAAATAAACTGCAAATGAGAAAAAAATTGCGATAGAGAACGCACTGCTTACAAAATAGGCGAAATAAGCTCTGGCGTTCCGTGTGACGTTTTTAAATGCAAACTGCCAAAATGTCATTCACCTAGACCTCCTAATGGGATGAAGATGAAAAGAGTATAAGAAATACTCTTTTCATCAAGTTTGTTTTAAATAATTTGTCCATTCGTATACTGTGATAATTTTTGCATATAAAGTGAACGAATGAATAAGAAAAATACAATTTCAACGACTCCAAAAATAATAAGAACGGCTGAAACTTCTTTGAACAAAGATAAACCAATTACATCTTGTAGCATTTTCGTTGCGAACATTGTATGAATGGATGCCATAATATAAGGAACGAAAAATAAAATACTAAGCTGAATGGTTGCAGATCGTTTCATCTCTTTATCTGTCACACCGATCTTAGAAATCGTTATATATTTCTCTTGTTCGTTCGTCAAATCTGTATACATTCTAAAATAAAGAACGCTACCAGCTCCAATGAAGAAAATAACTCCTAAAAATGTCCCGATTAGGAAGTACGCGGCACTACCAGATGTTATTTTATATAACGATCCGGCTGATTCAAAGGAGTGAATAAGAGGGCCTTCATACTGGAATTTATTTCGATCTTTTTGCACTTTTTCTATAAAATTATCAGCAATCTCATACGTCTGTTCCCAGTTTTGAATTTTGTAATTATATGCTGATATATGCTTTACCGTGTTAGGTAAGTTGTTCACGACAATATCAGGTAACACGATCGTTTGATATGAAAAATCAGATGGAATTGCATTGATATGTTCATAGCCTTTTACTTTTAATTTTGTATTTGTACTAGAGAGTGTAATGTAATCTCTTTTATAACTTTGCTCAAATTCGTTGAATATAGTTATATAAGATGTTCCTGTTAACACATATGCTTCGTTATTGTTCATAAATAGTTGTTTCATTCGTAAAGAACTTGCAAGTTTGTTATAGTCACTTTGCTTAATTGCGTATACGTCATTATAAATAGCTACATCTTTATCTTCTTTTAGTGGTGTTTCATATATATCAGCCTTTATTTTCTCATAAGGAAAATGCTCTTTTTGTAATTGTTGCTCAAGCCAATTTAAATGCTCTGTAACAAAAGGATTTGCATCATACGAAAAATAAGAAATTGGAAAAGGAGAAGTTCTATTAACTTCTAGCTTAATAAATTTCCCGAATCCATATAGGAACGTAATCATTGTGAAAGCAATTGTAGAGAGCATCGCTACAATAAAAAGCATATTAATATTCGTTCGGATGCGGTTTGCTAAATCCGAAATCCAGAGCATGTTAATCTGTTTCATATAAAACTTTCTTCTTTTCTTTAAAATATAAATAAGTAAGAAACTAATTTGTGAAAAGAAGAAATATGTTCCAATTGTAACAAGCATTGGGATAACGAAAATACTCGAAACCATGTATATAACACCTACTTGCGGGCTTACTGATACGAAATATTTAGGATTTCCAGCTAACGCATAGCCACCTAATAAACAAATCGCACCAAATAAAGAAACGAGTATGGATGGTTTTTTTTCTTTTTGTTTTCCGGCATTTGTTTTTAAAAGTTGTACCGCTTTTTTTGTACGGATAAGCATCGGTGTGAATGTAGATACAACGATAAAGAGACTTAGAAAAACAATTGTCGTTAAAATAAACGCGTTAATAGGCAAGTATAAATATATGCCTGGTACGTGCGTAATTTTTGCTGTGACTAATAAGAAAAATTGTGAAAATACAAGTCCAAATTGCATACCGAAAAAGATAGATAAAATACCGATTAACATATTCTCCATAAAAACGAGACGATGTAATTGTTTTCTCGATATTCCTAAAACGGTCAAAACGCCGAATTGTTTTTTTCTAACTTTTAAAAAAGTGCCAATGGAATATAGTAAAAAGAAGAAAGAGAAAAATACAATTACTACTTCTGAAAATATCATTAACCCTGAAATTTCAGAGAACATGCCAAAGTTTTGTAATTTAGGATGAAACAAATAAACAGCAAACGAAAAGAAAACAGCAATGGAAAAGGAACTGCTTATGAAATAAGCAAAATAAGCTCTGGAATTACGTGTTACATTTTTAAAGGCAAACTGCCAAAATGTCATAATACGTACCTCCCGCTAGAAGGAAAATATGTAGTTTTATTGCAAAAAATGTATGAGAGTAAGTTCTCATACATTTTGCTAGCATATGTTACAATCATGCTTCAGTCACCTTCTCTACATTCTCTGCTTGATTACTCGCAGCATTGTGGAAGATGATTTTAATCGTCGTTCCTTTACCAACTTCAGAATCTAGTTTGACAGAGTGACCTAAATAATCACAAATTTTACTTACGATATAAAGTCCCATACCAGTAGATTCTCCGAATATACGACCATTTTTTCCAGTGTAAAACGGTTCAAATACTCTTCGAATATCTTCTTGCGGAATACCAACGCCTTCATCACGAACTTCTAAAATAATATCTTTTCCGTTTCGGTAAGCGGATAAGAACACTTTCTTTCCGCGCTCACCAGAGTAACGAACAGCATTTGTCATTAACTGATAGATGATAAATTTTAGCCATTTCGCATCAGAAGCAACCTTTAAGTCAGAATGAACTTCTAAAACAGGGAAGACTCCGTTTCGAATGAATAGTTCTTTTAATCCGTTAATATTTTTTGTTACTGTATCTTTTAATGAAATCGTCTCAACATGGAAGTCTTCATGGAAGTTATTTAACCTTGCCATATATAAAGCCATATCGAGTCCTTGGTTTAGACGTTCTAATTCTTTTTTAAACTTCGGAATTAAATGCTCATCTTCCATTTCGAGCACCATAAGCTGCATAACAGAAACGGGCGTTTTCATTTGATGCACCCAGTGGTTAATGAATAATTGATGTTCTTGTTGTTTTACTTCATACGATTGTAGTTCTTTTTGGAAGAGACGATACTGCGTACGCACGAGTTCATTTACACCGTGAGGCATCGGAGCAGTTGCTCTTTCAATGAATGCATCTTCCATTTTCTCTGGTTGCTCACTTAATCTATGGTACATTCTACGATTGCGAACGTAACGATAAGCGAGGAAACAAATGAATAAATATAAACTTAAAACGACGAAGTAAAATTTATTGTTTTGGAATCCATCTACTGCATCATAAAGAACGAAGATAATACCGAAGTTTAATACGTACAGTAGAAAAAATGCAAAATGATCACGTAAAAATAGCTTCATGCTTATTCACTCCAAGTTGCGTTAAAACGATACCCAAGTCCGCGCACTGTTTCAATAGCATTTTCAATACCAAGCTCATTGAACTTTTTACGAAGACGCGTAATGTTTACGTTTAATGTATTTTCTTCAACGAAGCTCTCGTCATCCCAAAGGGCAGCTAATAAATCTTCACGGCTCGCTGTACGAGGGAATTTAGATAATAACATTTCTGCTAAAATAGCTTCTTTCTTCGTTAAAAGAACTTGCTCAGATCCAAAGTGAATTTCTGGACGTTCAGGGAATAGTTTCAAACCTTCTACTTCAACGATACGTTCTGAAATATTTGGGGCATAATCACCGTAAATACGGCGCAATTGACCTTTAATTTTCGCCATTACAACGTCATAGTGGAATGGTTTTGTAATATAATCATCCGCACCGCTTTCAATCGCCATAATTTGTTCCATCTCACCAGCACGTGCTGAAATGAAAATAATTGGACAAGTAGATTCATGACGAATTTGACGGCACCAGTAGAATCCATCGAATTTCGGTAAGTTTACATCAAGTAAAACAAGATGTGGTTTCACTGCATTAAACGATTCCATAATATCATCGAAGTTTTCAGTAACAACAGCGTCGTAACCGTACTTTTGAATGTGAGATTGTAGTAATGATGAAATATTAGGATCGTCTTCAACGATTAAAATTTTATACATATGTATACTCCTCCTAAAAAAACAATTGTAGATATAGTGTATCATGTGTTTCGTGTCTTTTCATTAAGTTGAAAGATAAGCTAGTAAACAGTATAGGTCAAAAGCGGAGAAAGTAAAAAGGGCCTCGTATATAATTGACAATTAACTGCAATCATTTTAACATTTAGATAAATATCTAAATGTCTAATTATCGAAAGGAAGAAAGACATTGAATCAAGCATTCAAAGCATTAGCAGATCCAACAAGGCGAAAAATTTTAGACTTATTAAAAGAAGGCAATTTAACTGCTGGTGAGATTGCTGAACATTTCAATATGACAAAACCAAGTATTTCTCACCACTTAAATGCACTTAAAAATGCTGAACTTATTCAGGATGAAAAGAAAGGGCAATTCGTTGTGTACTCTTTAAACACAACTGTCTTTCAAGATTTATTAACTTGGGTGTTTACGTTTACGAATAAGGGGGAAGAGGGGAAATGAGAAAGCATCTTTTTGCAATTCTATTAATTGTTATAACTTGTTTAGCTTGGGCATATGCATGGCCGAATTTGCCTGACACAATGGCAGTTCATTGGGGAATGGAAGGTGTAAATGGTTATGCTTCCAAGTTTAATGCAATGCTGTTGCTACTTGGGATTATGATTTTTACTTACGTTTTATTAACCATTACCCCAAAGATTGATCCTAAGAAAAAGAATTATGATAAGTTTTCTAAAGGTTATATGATAATAAACTATAGCGTAGTAGTATTATTATTTTTAGTTAATATGCTTGTAATTGGGGTGGGGTTAGGCTATGACATTCCAATGAATAGTACACCGCTTATTCTTGTTGGTCTTTTATTTATAGTCATCGGAAATTATTTACCACAATGTAAACCAAATTACTTTGTAGGTATAAAAACACCGTGGACATTAAGTAACGAGGAAGTATGGAGAAAGACACACCGTTTTAGCGGAAAGGTGTTTGTTACATTAGGAATTATTATGATTCTAAGTGTTTTTGCACCAGTAGCATGGAAGTCGTTCGTAATGGTTGGCATTATTATCGGTGCAGTAGGACTAACGATGGGATATTCCTATGTCGCTTATAAAAAAGAACTAAAAATGTAAAACAAAGCTGCTTTTCCTTTTCAGGAAGAGCAGCTTTATTCTTTATTTCTTCAAAACAGGTATCCAAATTTCACTTTTAAAGTTTGGAGAAGATATATCTTTCTGCTCATTCCACAATATTTCTGGTCCTTCTGCTAGTTCATAGTTGGAAGAAGGAAACCATTCGGAATAAATGCGTCCCCATACATTTTGCAGTGCATCAGGAAATGGACCGACAGCTTCAAATATAGCCCATGTTGAAGCTGCGACTTCAAGTTGCACGAATTGCTCTGGACAATCTTTCGTTGTGGCTACTCCAATATAGTGATCGAGTTCACCTTTTTCCTCCATTCTGCCTTCAGAAAAGTTAGTAGAAGCACTAATGATTCCAGTAGGTTCCATGTTGGAAAGGGACTTTAATGTTTGAATAGCCCCCGGATTTAAACTTTTCCACATAGAAGCAATTTCTTCATTTACACCGTTAAAAATGATTGGTACTCGTTTTGTAATGCCTATAATCCGAAATGAGTTTTTTTCTTCAATTCGATAGTTCATTTCATTTCCTCCTTGAATGGATAGTTGGAAGGTCATTGGTGAATAGGCTTTTAAAGAATGACTACTATTTCGGGCTTCAGAAGGTGTTATACCATGCAAATTTTGAAATGCACGAGAGAATGAATCTGGTGAATTGTAGCCATATTTTATAGCGACATCAATAACTTTTGTATCGCTATTCTTTAGTTCAAAAGCAGCGAGAGTAAGACGTCTACAGCGAATATATTCTGATAGTGATATGCCAGCTAGGAAAGAAAACATTCTTTTGAAATGATATTCGGAGCAGTAAGCTATTTTTGCGACTTCTTTAAAATCAATTTCATGTGTAAGGTTGTTTTCAATATACTGCATTGCCGCATTCATGTTTTTAAGTGAATCCATACTATGACCTCCTCTGTACATAGAATAGCAGGAAAAAAATAGCCCCATCCGACATTTCATGCACAACTTTGTAGGGTACATTTTTTACCTTACAAAATTGTAATGTTCCTGTAAGGAGAATGAATGGATGGCATGCTATCCCAATGTTATAGTAACAAAGTACTTTGATTCATAAGGTTAAATTTTGATTTCTTTGCTCACCGGGCTTACATAACTGTCATGTTTGTGTAAGAAACATCGATAGTGGCAAGAGTAGAGAATGTATATAGTGAAAATAGAGAATAGATGAAATGAGGGATGTCGAGATGAAAACAGTGTTAGAAGCAAAAAATATTGAAAAAGTGTATGACACGGGTGGTAATAAATTTGCAGCGTTAAAAGGTATTAACTTACAAGTAAAAGAAGGTGAGTTTGTTGGAATTATGGGACCTTCTGGTTCTGGTAAGACGACTCTGTTAAATGTTCTTTCTACAATTGATAATGCGACGAACGGTGAGATTTTAATTGATGGAAAAGATATCGTGAAAATGAATGATGATAAGTTAGCGTTATTCCGCCGCGATCATTTAGGTTTTATCTTCCAAGATTATAACTTATTAGATACGTTAACGGTAAAAGAGAATATTGCGTTACCTCTTGCGTTATCAAAGGTGAAAGCAAATGAGATTGATCGTCGTGTTCTTGAAATCTCAAAGAAATTCGGTATTGATCATATTTTAAGTCAGTTCCCATATCAAGTATCTGGTGGACAGAAACAGCGCTGCGCAGCATCGCGTGCAATCGTTACAAATCCAAGTATGATTTTCGGAGACGAGCCGACTGGAGCGCTTGATTCGAAATCAGCGACAGATTTACTTGAAAGTATGAAGTCGTTAAATGAATATGATAACTCTACAATTTTAATGGTAACACACGATGCGTTTGCGGCAAGTTACTGTAAGCGAGTTATTTTCATTAAAGATGGTGAGTTATATAAAGAATTACACCGCGATGAATTAACGCGTAAACAATTCTTCCAACAAGTCGTTGACGTAATGTCTTCTATTTCCGGAGGTATGGCTGATGACCTTATCTAGCATTGCCCTCCGCAACATACAGCGGAATTTTAAAGACTACTTTGTATATTTTGCATCTATGATTTTTAGTATCGTTATTTACTTTACATTTAAAGCACTGCAATATAATTCACAAATGGAAAAAGCAGCGGAAGCTTCAAAAAAAATTAGTGGAGCGTTCCAAGTTTCTAGTGTCATGCTAATTATATTCGTAGCGGTGTTTATTATATATTCAAACGGTTTCTTTACACGAAAACGTAAAAAAGAAGTTGGACTATATTCTTTACTAGGTATTCGTAAAAGACAGATTGGTAAAATGCTCTTTTATGAAAATATGTTAATGGGATTAATGTCTTTAATTATCGGGATTGCGATTGGTAGTGTCCTTTCAAAGTTATTCCTTGAGTTATTAGTAAGTATGATGGGATTAAATTTAAATGTTCATTTTGAAGTACCGATGGCTGCCATTATTGATACAGCAATTATTTTCTTTGTGATTATTTTATATACATCACTTCAAGGATATCGTTTAATTTATCGCTTTAAGTTAATTGAACTTTTCCGCGCCGAACGTGAAGGAGAAGCAATGCCAAAAGGATCAGTTATTATGGCATTAATTTCAGTTTTCTTAATCGGTTCAGGTTATTTCTTAGCGTTAATGTATATGAAAGCAGTTATGTATGCAGACTTTATGGTCGTTGCATTATACATTTTATTAGCGACAGTAACAGGAACTTATTTATTGTTCATGTTCTTCACAGTATTTGTATTGAAACGTGCAAGAAATAATAAGTCAGCGTTTTATAACGGTATGAATATGGTAACGACATCACAGTTACTATATCGCATTAAAGGGAATGCGAAATCACTTGCGACAATTGCTATTTTAAGTGCAGTAACATTAACGGCGGTTGGTACGTCAGTTACGATGTATTACAATACATTTACGCAATCAAAAGTGGCTGCACCGTATAGTTATTCTTATGAGAAAAAAGATGAAGCATTAGATAAAAAAGTAAATGAAATACTTGCTGGAGAGAAGAAGAATCATCCAGTGACATATGAAGCAGAAGTTGAAATGATTCCTGTGAAAGGAACATTTAAAGGTGAAAGAGCGGATCAAGTTCTGAACACACACTATAATGTTACGAAGCAGTACGAGCTTATTTCTCAATCAAACTTTAATGCACTTGCGAAACATTTAGATGTAGAACCTGTAAATTTAAGTGCGAATGAAGCTTTTGTATATGATAGCTTATATATTGAAAAGCTTGATTTTGGTCCTCTTTACACAGGAAATACAGCTGTATTCCCTGTTGGAAATGAATCAAAAGAGTTAAAGATTAAAGGTGTAAATAGTAGAAGTGTTACAAACTTAAATGAACTATTTGTAATCGTTCCGGATCAAACATATGAGCAAGCGAAACAAGTAAACGAAACGCGCACTGTAAAAAATATTGATGTAAAAGGTGAGCGAAATAGTAAAGAGTTAACAGCAAAATTAGCAAGTGTTATGCCAGCTGGTGAATCAGAAATTTTAAAACCATTTCATGATTTCTATACAGGATTCCAAATGGGGCTTGAAACGACAGGTTTAATGATGTTCATCGGACTGTTTTTAGGATTAGTCTTCCTATTAGCGACAGGCTCAATCATTTACTTCAAGCAGCTTACAGAAGCAAGTGCTGACCGTGATCGTTACGTTGTCCTTCATAAAGTTGGTGTAACGAAGCAAGAGATGAAGAAAGCTATCGCAAAACAAGTGAGCTTTATCTTCGCTATTCCGTTAGTAATCGGAATTCTGCACAGCTTATTTGCACTAAAAGGTTTAGCAAATATATTACCATTTGAAATTATGATCCCGCTCCTAATTAGTATCGGAGTATACGGCGTCATTTATATTGGATATTATTTCTTAACAGTCCGTTCTTATTATAAGATTGTGAGTGCGAAGTAATAAGGGACAGCTATCGCTACAGGCGATAGTTGTTTTTTTTATTCTTCATAAAATCTTAAGAAACTTCCTCAATTTTTATTAAGAAACGATAGTTATACTTAGACACAAGTTAAAAACTATCGAACGAATGAGGAGAGGTTTATATGCAACTCATAACATTCTTACACGAATTTATTAAACATCCGAAACATACTGGTGCAATTGCGCCAAGTTCAAAAATATTAGCAAAGAAAATGGTCGATGTAATTAATTTTAATAAAGCAAAATGCATTGTAGAGTTAGGTCCTGGTACGGGAGTTTTTACGAAAGAAATTATGAAGAGAAAGAAGAAGGAGACAATATTTCTTCTTATTGAAATTAATGAAGTGTTTTGCAAAGAGTTAAAGAGAAAGTTTAAAAATGAGCAGAACGTCATTGTTGTGCACGGTTCAGCTGAAAATATAAAGAAGTATATGGAAGAGTTCCATATAGAACGCATTGATTACGTCTTATCGGGATTACCTTTTACATCTTTACCAGAAGCAGTTTCAAAGTCCATTTTAAACAATGTAATGGAAGCGATAGATGAGAAAGGTGAGTTTATTACATTTCAATATTCACTTGTGAAAAAAGGGTTTATACAGCATTTCTTCCCTGAAATTACACTAGAAAAAGTGTGGCTCAATTTCCCGCCAGCTTACGTCTTTAGCTGTAAAAAAGAGCTAAGGAGAGCATATGCATAATGGAATTACATGAATTACTATCCTATATTGAGCAATACGGTTATTGGGCATTATTTTTCTGCCTATGGTTAGGTATTATCGGTATGCCAATTCCAGACGAAATGATCGTAATGAGCGGTGGTTTTGTCTCTTCACTCGGTATATTAAGTGTTATTCCTGCGTTTTTATTAACGTATTTAGGCGTTGTATCAGGGCTTTCTTTAGGTTATATATTAGGGAAAATATTTGGTACGAAAGTACTTCATAAGCTAATGAAAAAGAAAAAGGCGAAATATCTTTGGAAATCTCAACAAATGATAGAGAAGTATGGTCATTATGCGTTAGTCACAAGTTACTTCATACCAGTTGTAAGACATATCGTACCGTATTTAGTCGGAATGAATAACATGTCATTTCGGACGTATGCTTTGTATTCCTATGCGACAGGATTTGTTTGGACACTCGTTTATTTCATACTCGGTTCTTTATTTGGACAACATATTGAAAGGATTGTAGCAGTTGCGATAGAGTACGGCATGTATTTTGGCGTAGTTGTCGTTTTGATTGGCAGTTTGTTTTATGTAAAAAGAAGTGCAGTAGTTAGTAAATAGAGGAGGCTGTCCAAAATACATTTTGGACAGCCTCTTTTGTTTTATCTACTGTCAGTTTTTGTCGGTAAGTCGATTATAATTTCATGTACCTAGATGTGATCTCACATTTCCCCTACATTAAGAAAAAGTTAAGAAACCGTACGAGTTTTTATTAAGAAATACTCTCTATACTTAGAAATGTGCTCAAGAAAACATAATGAAAGGCGGAATATAGATGAAAAGATTTATTTTTGGAGCAATGATTGTTATTGTCGCAGGTGCGGCATATTTATTAAATGGGAGTAAGCTATTAGATCAGATGAACCCATTTCTTAATATAGAGAATCATTATGCAATTATTGATACGGATGGAAAAGAATTAGGCGGAAATAAAGGCCGTGAATATACGGTGAAAGCTTACGATATGGACGGGAAGGAAAAAGAAGTAACGATTGATGGAGTAGGTGAATTACAAAAAGGTTCGTACTGGCATGTGCTTACAAGAGGGAAGTTTTTACATGATAAAGTGCAAGTAACGATAGATAAAATTCCTGACGGTGCGAAGGCAAAGTTAGGATTGTAAATATAAACCCGATTCTTGATGAGAGAATCGGGTTTGTTATTTTATGGTAATATTTAGAGGGGAGGAGTGAGAGATATGCTACTCATTGTTAGCCTTATATTAATTGGGATTATGTGCAGTATGAGGGTAGTATCTTTACATATGATAGAACGACAAAAGATAGAAGATCGATATGTATATTGTCCAAAATGTGATACGAAAATTAGAAAAGGGAATTCTGCTCCTTTTTGTTCGAAATGTAATGTAATCTTTTAAAGAAGGTCAAAAGGCAACAACGAACATATATCAGTTCGTTGTTGCCTTTTTTAATGAAGAATAGTAAAAACTTTCTATGTTTCACTGATAATTTCTACAGTTATCTCCGCAAGAATAGTGGATTTTTTAAATAAAATCATTTTATTTTGGAGCTACAGACATTGAAACATAAAATTGTTACTTATTAGTATCTATAACACTTTAAAGTGCGTACTTTTTATTGTGTTGTAGATGAGACATAATTACATACGTGAGAGGGAAATGAGTAGTGTAGAACTCAAAAGCATCTATGTTATTTTCCATAACTATCGTGCTTTGATCGCTCATCTCTTTTCACATTATTTACATCAATTAATCATTTTTATATAAATTTTAGGAGGAGATTTTAAATGAAAGATCTATTAAAAGGTACACTTGGTTTTGGTACGGCACCACTAGGTAATATGTACCGCAATATTCCGGAAGAAGAAGCAATCGCAACAGTGGATGCTGCTTGGGATAATGGTGTTCGTTACTTTGATACAGCTCCACTTTATGGATCTGGTTTAGCAGAGCTTCGTCTTGGTGAAGCATTATCGAAAAGAAATCGTGATGAGTACTTCTTAAGTACAAAAGTAGGTCGAATTATTTCAGATGAATTGGAAGATCCATCTACACGTGATTTAGGTGAAAAAGGCGGACTTTTCGAATTTGGTCGTAAAAATAAAATCATCAACGACTACAGTGCAGATGCAACTCTTCGTTCTATTGAAGATAGTTTAAAACGCTTAAAAACAGATCGTCTAGATTTTGTTTACATTCATGACGTAGCACAAGATTTTTATGGAGATGAGTGGATTTCACAATTTGAAATTGCTCGAACAGGAGCATTCCGTGCACTTACTCAATTGCGTGATGAAGGGGTAATCAAGGGCTGGGGCCTTGGAGTAAATAAAGTAGAATCAATTGAACTTATGCTGGACTTAGAAGAAGCAAAACCAAATGTTTCTTTACTAGCTGGTCGCTATTCATTATTAGATCATGAGCGTGCACTAGAACGTGTAATGCCTGCGGCTGTAAAAAACAATATGGACATTGTTGTTGGTGGACCATATAGCTCAGGTGTTCTTGCTGGAGGTACTCACTTCGAATACCAAAAAGCGTCACCAGAAATCATTGCAAAAGTTAATAAAATGAAAAACCTTGCAGATCGTCATGGAATTAGCATTAAAGCTGCTGCTTTACAATTTGCATTGGCTAATCCAGCAGTTGCAGCTGTTATTCCTGGTGCAAGTAAACCGGAACGAATTGCAGAAGACCAAGCTGCATTGAAAACAGTAATTCCGGCAACATTCTGGGAAGAAATGCGTGAACAAAAGCTAGTTGCAGCTAACGCACCACTACCAATTAACGTTAAATAAAAAGGAGAGTAATGAAAATGGCAAATACTATTACATCTATTGAAATTCCAGCTTCACCTAAGCAAGTATGGCAATTAATTGGAGGTTTTGATGCACTTCCAGATTGGTTACCGTATATCCCTAGTAGTAAAGTAACGGAAGGCGGACGTGTACGTCATTTAGCTAATCCTGATGGCGATGCGATTGTAGAACGTTTAGAAGCATTTAATGAGAAAGAACGTTACTACACATATTCAATTATGCAAGCACCATTCCCTGTAACGAATTATTTATCTACAATCCGTGTTAAAGAAGGTAAAGATGCTAACACATCATTAGTTGAATGGTCTGGTAGCTTCACTCCTGTAGAGGTTACTGATGAAGAGGCAATTAATCTATTCCACGGAATTTATAAAGATGGTTTAGAGGCGTTACAACAAGCATATTTAGCTTAATCCATTTATTAAACATAAGAAAGTCTGCAGTGTAACAACTGCAGGCTTTTTTGATTATGGAATTTTTTTAAGAAAATATTAAGAAACCCCATCACTATTTGTTAAGAAAATGTATCTATACTGAATTCTGTTGCTTAAAGAGAACATCACGAATTATAACAGGAGGTACAAATAGATGAAAACAATGTTAGAAGCGAAAGGGATTTCGAAAATATATAATACGGGCGGGAATACGTTTGAGGCGTTAAAAGATATTCATCTGCAGGTGAAAGAAGGAGAGTTTGTCGGGATTATGGGACCATCTGGCTCTGGTAAGACGACACTTTTGAATGTTCTTTCTACTATTGATACAGCTTCAAAAGGCGAGATTTTAATTGATGGAAAAGATATTGTGAAGATGAATGATGATGAATTGGCGTTATTCCGACGTAATCATTTAGGATTTATTTTTCAAGATTATAACTTATTAGATACGTTAACAGTACGAGAAAATATCGCTTTGCCGCTTGCTTTATCAAAGGTGAAGGCGAAAGAAGTAGAATCTCGCGTCGAGACGATTGCGAAGAAGTTTGGAATAGAGCATATTTTAAATCAATATCCGTATGAAGCGTCGGGTGGACAAAAACAACGTTGCGCAGCATCAAGAGCGATTGTAACAAATCCAAGTATGATTTTTGGAGATGAGCCAACTGGTGCGCTTGATTCAAAGTCAGCGACAGACTTACTAGAAAGTATGAAGACATTGAATGAAAAAGATCTTGTAACGATTTTAATGGTAACGCACGATGCGTTTGCCGCAAGTTATTGTAAACGCGTTGTATTTATTAAAGATGGAAAGTTGTATAAAGAGTTACACCGTAAAGAGATGACACGTAAACAGTTCTTCCAACAAATTATTGATATGATGTCTTCCATATCTGGAGGTGCGAAAAATGAGCTTATCTAGCATTGCCCTTCGTAATATAAAACGAAATTTCAAAGATTATTTTATATACTTTGCTTCTATGATTTTTAGCATCGTCATTTATTTTACGTTTAAGGCGTTGCAATACAATTCACAAATAAGTGAAGCTGGAGATAACATCGGACGAGGGTTCCAGCTTGCGAGTGTCATGCTCATTATTTTCGTTGCAATATTTATTATATATTCGAATGGTTTCTTTACACGAAAGCGTAAGAAAGAAATAGGTCTTTATTCTTTACTTGGTATTCGAAAAAAAGAAATAGGTAAAATGCTTTTTTATGAAAATATGTTAATGGGTTTATTATCGTTAGTAATCGGGATTATCATTGGTAGTTTACTTTCAAAAGGGTTTCTAAAGTTACTTGTAAATATGATGGAGTTAGGTGTAAATGTTCATTTTGAAGTACCGGTTGGAGCGGTTATAGATACAACAGTTATTTTTTGTTTCATTATTTTATATACATCATTTAAAGGATACCGCGTTATTTATCAATTTAAGTTAATCGAGCTATTCCGTGCAGATAACGAAGGCGAAGTAATGCCAAAAGGTTCAAAAATAATGGCTATCATTTCTTTATTATTAATTGGCTCGGGTTATTTCTTGTCAGTAACGGCTATTAAAAATGCAAGCAGCGATAAATTTATGCCACTTGCACTTTACATTTTATTAGCCACGGTACTTGGAACGTATTTATTATTTATGTTCTTTACTGTTTTTGCATTAAAAAGAGCGCGAAATAAAAAATCTTCATTTTATAACGGGATGAAAATGGTGACGACATCTCAGTTACTATACCGTATTAAAGGAAATGCAAAATCGTTAGCAACAATTGCAGTATTAAGCGCAGTAACGTTAACAGCAGTTGGAACGTCTGTTACGATGTATTACAACACATATATGCAAGCAAAAAAATATAAGCCAGTTAGTTATTCATATGAAAAGAAAGATATAGAATTTGATCGTAAAGTGAGTGGGATTTTAAAAGAAGGAAAGAATGAAGTCATTCATCAATATGAGTTAGAGACGGTAAAAGTGATAGGTGAATATGGTGATGATATTTCAAATAAAGATGCTTTACATTCAAGAACAACTGAAATTATCGCACAATCATCATTTAATAAAATTGCAAAGTATTTAAATGAAGAAACTGTTTCTTTAAAAAAGAACGAATTGTATGCTTTTGATGGCATGTACAGCGAAGGTAATAGGGATAGTGGCGTATATAAAAATCGAAAAGCTATATTCCCAATTGGAGAAGTAGCACCGGTACAAGTAATAGATGTACAAGCAAAAAACATTACAAACTTATATGAACTTTTAGTTGTCGTTCCGGATGAAGTGTATGAGCAAGCGAAGAAGACAATTGGAGCTCATACTGTGAAAAATATTAATGTGAAAGATGAAAGAAATAGTAAATTGTTAACGGAGAATTTAAAGAAAGTAATACCGGAAGAAGATGCAGAAGGAAGAGAACAATTCAGTGATTTCTATACTATTTTCCGTGATGGTATTGAAGTATCAGGTTTAATGATGTTTAGTGGTATGTTCTTAGGACTTGTATTTTTACTTGCAACAGGTTCGATCATTTACTTTAAACAATTAACAGAGGCACATGCAGATCGTGAACGTTACATCGTTCTTCGAAAGCTTGGAGTAACGAAAAAAGAAATGAAAAAAGCAATCGCAAAACAAATGAGATTTATCTTCTTCATTCCTTTAGTAGTTGGTATATTACACACTTTATTTGCATTAGCAGGATTATCGACAGTACTTCCGTATGAAATTGCAGTTCCGTTATTAATTAGCGTCGGCGTGTATAGCGTTATTTATATTGGTTATTATTTGTTGACGGTTCGTGCTTATTTTGGGATTGTTAGTAAATGAAAATAGTGATAAGGTCTTTCGTTTTTTATTAGTTAAAATCAGGTGTGCATAACTAGGGTTTGATAAGGGGAAGTTGAAACAGAAAAGAGATGGCAAAACCATCTCTTTTTTGTTTCAATGTTCTACGCTATTATCTATTTTCTTTCGATTCACATATAGGAAATACATCTTGTAGATAAGGAGAAAGATAATCCTTTATTTTAATAATTAAAGTGGAGAAAAGCAGGAATTAGAGCTTTTGTAATAAACGCTCGCTACTATTCATATCATTTTTGCATAATGGACATTTTGGTTTTTCTTCTAACGAAAAATTTTTACGCATCCATCCAAGGCAGTCTTCTGCCGTGCATTCCCATACAGCTATCGCTTCGGGATCTTCTATAGGCTTATCATTTTTTCTCCAATACATGTGATCGCTCCTCTAAAGTGAAAAGTTTTTTTGAAAAAATAAAAAGGTTGTTAACGTTTTTTGTTAACAACCTTTTACTTATTAATTATACTGTATTTTTCAAAAAAATGCGAAGTTTAGTAATTATTAAAGTATAATGAAGTGTTGATTAAACAACCGCAGGATTATAAATCATCGTAAAGTGCCCTTGCAACAATTCAATTTGACAAGGTGTGTGAAGGGAACTTTCTCCATCTGTATCTACTTCTTTTTCTTCCTCTGTCTCGATATGAATGGATTTCGCTTTTACGTGGAAGATGTCATTTTCATTTGAGTCTTCAAATAGTTTCTTTCCGATGTAATCTTTAAATGCTTGAATACCTGTTGATTTGACTACGAAAATATCAAGTGTTCCGTCATCACATTTTACGTTCGGAATAAAGGAAGGAATACCACCAAGATATTCACCGTTTCCAACCATGACAAGAACAGCTTCGTCTTCATATACTTGTCCGTCGTACGTAATTTTTACCGGGAATGTTTCAGCATTTTTTACAGTTCGGATTGTGCTTAAGTAGTAACCGATTTTACCAAGCTTTGCTTTTTCTTCTGCATCGATATTGTTTGATACCTCAGATACGAGGCCAATTCCCCAGAAGTTTAAGAAATGTTGTCCATTTGCTTTTGCAACGTCAACTGGTTTTACGTGTTCCTTAGTGATAAGTTTTGCTGCTTCTGCAATGTTTTGCGGAACACCGAGTGTGCGAGAGAAGTCGTTGCAAGTTCCCCCTGGAATGATTGCAAGTGTAGGTCTAGTTTCGAGAGGTGCTAAGCCATTTGTGCATTCAAATACTGTTCCATCACCACCAAAGACGATAATTAAATCTACTTTACTAGCAAACTCTTGGCAATATTTTGTTGCATCACCTTGCTTTTTCGTATGAAGGATATGTAAGTCAGGAAAAGCTGCGGCAAGAGGTGGTACGATTTTCGTTAAATTTGTATGTAAGTCGCCTTGTCCAGCTTTTGGATTTACGATGAGGAGTACTTTTTCAAATTTTGTCTTTGTCATATTTCATCTCTCCCTGTAGTTTGTAATGGAAAGAAAGGAGCTGTTCTGATGTATTTCAGAACAGCTTCTTCCTATTAATAGGGTGCTAAGGTTGTCAGTTATTGTCGGTAAGTCGATATATTTAAAAAATCGCCGATATAATTTAAGATACGGTCGATATATTTTGAAAATCGCCGATATAAATTTCATATACTATCGACTTTTTTAAGTTAAACGATTACTCCGTTACAACAGAAGCGATAAATGGTAAGTTACGATATTTTTCTGCGCAGTCGATACCGTAGCCAACGATAAATTCATCTGGAATTTGGAAGCCAACATATTCAGCTTTTAAGTCCACTTTACGACGCTCAGGTTTATCAAGTAACGTACAGAACTTCAAGGCTTTTGGTTTATGCATAAAGAAGTGATCTTTTAAGAAGTGAAGTGTTAAACCAGAATCGATAATGTCTTCTACGACAATTACGTTTTTTCCAGTAATGTTTACATCAATATCTTTTAATAGTTTTACTTTTCCAGTTGTTTCTGTTTGATTTCCGTAGCTAGATGCAGAAATAAAGTCGATTGTTACATCATTTTTAATGTGACGAATTAAATCAGCAGCGAATACGAAAGATCCTTTTAATACAGCGATTACTACGATTTCTTCTCCTTCAAAGTCACGTTCGATTTGAAGTGCTAGTTCTTTTACTTTTTCTTGTAATTGTTCTTCAGAAATTAAAGTGTCTTTTATTTCAATATTCATTGGAGTCCTCCTACAGTGTAAAACTTGTGAACATTTCGACTGTAAAGGATAGAAAGGAAAAAGTCAAAGGAGATAGTAATTTTTTACAAAATACGAACAAAATCATCTGATGATATGATATACTAAACACATTAAGAAAACGCTTCCATAAAGGGTGGTTATCAATGAAGAAGAAACAGTACACAAGTGTAACGTTTATAAAAGCATTACTTTTAACAATTGTTCTTGGCAGCTTAGCTTACGTAATAGATGTACCAGCAATTCGGGTTTCACTAATTGGAATGACTTTAGTATTAGGCGCAATTTCCCACGGTATGATGTCGCAGCTGCAAGAAGCTGGAGTAGATCATATGAAAGATCATATAGATGAGAAATAAGAAACCTTCACGTATATTGAGTGAAGGTTTTTTCGTTTCTTACAAAAATGTAAGGTAGCTGTAAGACAAATCGATAGTTGCATAGTAGTGTTTTGGATACACTATAAGTGTAAGGTAAAGGCAAGCATATTTTAGGTAAATTAAGTTTTAGGCACTCTATATGTGAAAAAGGAGTAGGAGGGCATGGAGAAACGTTGGACGACCTTTTCTTTTTTAGCAACTAGCAACACCGTAATGCTAGCTGGCGAAATGGATTTTTTGCACTTGTTTGATCGAGAAGACGATCATTCTTCTTCTAAATTTACAATGAAATGGAGTAAGTGGAGCGATAGTTGTAGGTTGGAAGAAGAGACCCCTAACGAAGAGCAAAAGATTATTTTGACAAACCCTATTAAAGCGTGGGTTGTTCAACGTCGTAAGTGTAACGTCAAAAATCACTTAAAGAAAACTGAGCCGAGACAATTAGTTATCGCTCCGGCCCATTCTACTTCTAAATCACGCGAAAGTAACATGTAAATATTGAGACACACACCCGAAAAAACATCGTATATATTGCGGTGTTTTTTTATTTTTTATAATGAAATCTTTAAATAAAATATATTTCATCTGCATCTCATATTTATAACTCTTGTTTATTCTAGTGATACATCCGATACGAAGTGATGTAAAACGTATAAAAGGAGAGAAATAAAATGAAAAAGAAACTATTACCGATTTGTGCAATGGCACTTTTAACAGTGGGATATTCTTCAGTAGCAAGCGCTGATACTGGAACAGTAACGAAGGAAGAAGCAGCGCAAGTGCAACAAGATAAAGTTAAAAAAGAAGAAGCAATTAAGATACAACAAAAGAGTGATGCAGAGAAAAAGCAAGCAGCGCAAGTGCAAGAAAAAAATGATATGGCAAAAAAAGAAGCCGCAATTAAGGAACAGCAAAAAAGTGAAGAAGAGAAAAAGAGAATAGCGCAAGAACAGCTGAAAAATGATATGGCAAAAAAAGAGGCAGCACAAGTACAACAAAAAAATGGTGCAGTAAAAAAAGAAGTAGCAAAGCCAGCTGTACAAGGTGAAAAATTACCAAACACAGCATCCAATAATGTAGCAATGATGGCACTAAGTGCATGTCTTGTAGGGTTGGGGACATTATTTGGTTTGAAACGTCGAAATAAAGTAAAGGCGTAAATAAATGTCCTATAAAGAATGGAATAATTTCATATATTAAAAATGGTAGGTTATTCCTACCATTTTTGGCATGGAGGGATGAAACATGAAGTTACTCAATTATATCGGTATCATATTGATGGCGATAGGACTATGTATGGGATCATATTACGCTATGGAATGGTATAGAGGAAAAAGCTCTGCCCAACAATTAACGAAAGAAGAACTAAAGAACCTTGAAAATATACAACATAATCAACTTTCTAACGAAACACCTGTAACTTCCCAAGTACCTTCTTCTCAAACAGAACATAAAGAAGGAGAAAAGGTTGCCCTATTAAATATACCGAAAATAAAGAAGAAGTTTTCTATATATTGGGGAGCGAATGAAGCAACGTTGAAAAAAGGAGTAGGAATGTTCGTTAGTGATGTAACGACAACGCCATCTGGAGGGGGACATACGGTACTGAGTGGGCACCGGGATACTGTATTTACAGATTTAGGAGAGTTAAAAGAAAAAGACACTCTTGTTTTAGAGTATGATAATAAAACTTACACATATGAAATTCAAAAGATATGGATTACCCATGCGGATGATCGTACTGTTATTATAAAAAAAGAAGAACCGATATTAACACTGACGACTTGCTATCCATTTGATTATATAGGAGATGCACCAGATAGATATATTATCGAGGCGAAGTTAACTGGTAGTTATTCAAAATAAAGTGATAGTTTTTGAAAGCAGGAGGGGATATATAAGTTATGTCAAAAAATATTTTAATTGTAGAAGATGAAGATATATTACGTGAAATATTAAAAGATTATTTTTTAAGTGAGCAATATGTAGTGTTTGAAGCAAGGGATGGGAAGGAAGCTTTAGTTGTATTCGAGGAAGAAGAGATTGATTTAGTCATTTTAGACATTATGTTGCCGGAACTTGATGGGTGGTCCGTTTGTAGAAGAATTCGAAAGACGTCCGAGGTGCCTATTATTATGCTGACGGCACGTGTTGATGAAGATGATACGTTACTTGGATTTGAACTTGGGGCGGATGACTATGTGACGAAGCCGTATAGTCCGCCAATTTTATTAGCAAGAGCGAAACGGTTGTTAGAAAGTAGAAAAGTGACAAAGCAACTTTTAGAGAATGAAGATGATACATTATCAATTCATGGTATTCATGTCCATTTTCCATCGCGTACTGTTACTGTAGATAAAACAGATATTAATTTAACACATACAGAATTTGAAATATTAACGTATTTTATGAAAAATCAAGGGATTGTTTTAACAAGAGAGCAACTCATTTCAAGAATCTGGGGATACGAATTTGCCGGTGATGACCGAACCGTTAATAGCCATATTCGTAATTTGCGAAATAAATTAGGAGAGAAGGCAAAGTACATTACAACTGTAGTACGAACAGGTTATAAATTTGAGGGAAATGTATGAGAAAAGGGATTGTACTAAAATTATTTACCCTCACAACAGCATTATGCATGTTAATTTTAGCGACAATATTTATTGGACAAACGATATTTTTCAAACAATATTATGCGAATCGAAAAGTGGAAGATATTAAAGTGAATTTAAATTCCTTTGAGAAGAGTTATTTAAACTATGCAGGAAATACAGAAGAAATTAAGCGACTGGAGCAAGATTTTTTAAGAGAAAATAATACGTGGATTACGACATTAGATCAGAATGGGAATTTAAAGCATGCAGATGATTTTTATTTTGAGGTTGCTTTAGAACGAAGAGCAGAGAAGGAATTTGGACAAAAAACGATCGTTATTCCTTTGTACTATCTTATGAATATAGATGAGATTGAAAGAGGAGCACTACCTAGTTTTGTAGGAGAAACAGTTTATTTTAGTGGGCTGCAAAGAAACGAACGTTTTATCACACTGTATTTACAATTAAAAGAGCTGAATTTGAGCTGGGCTAATAAACCTTTAAGTAAGAAGTTACCTGAAAAAGAGCCTAAGGTAAGTGTGGAAAAACCAAAAGTTGCTCAAGACCTTATCGCTGAGGAAAGAAAAAATGTTGCTGGAAATTTGAGTGATTTAGAAAAGAAGAAGGCTGTTCAAAATTCAGATTTCAATATGTCTGGGACCATTACGAAAGTTCAGCTTCCAGATGTAAGAGGGTCTATAAATCAAATTTATAAAAATAGCATCTTTTTAGATAATATAAAAGAATTTCAAACGGAGTTATTATTAAAAGAGAGTAAGCACATGCAATATGCAGTACAAACAATGGATTATGAAAAAAATGATATAAAATATAAATTATTAATGAAACCGATAAAAGAAAAAGATGGATCAGTAACTTATATATACGCAATGGCTTCTTTACAGCCTGTAGATGAAGCTGTACAAATGGTGCAAGATTACTACATCTACATCATTGCGTTTGTAGTCGTTCTCATTTTTCTAGCTTCGTTCTATTACTCTAAACAAATTGCAAAACCGTTATTAAAAATAAATGATACGACGAAGAAAATAGCACATTTAGATTTTACAGAACAAATACCGATTACTTCAAAAGATGAAATTGGTGATTTATCGAAAAATATTAATGTATTATCAAATAAACTCCATTCCCATATTGGACAGTTAGAACAAGATATTGAAAAGGAAAGAAAATTAGAAAAGACGCGGAAAGAATTCATTTCTGGTGTTTCGCATGAATTAAAAACGCCACTGAGTATTATGAAAAGCTGTATTTCTATTTTAAAAGATGGAGTAGCTGAGCATAAAAAAGAGTACTATTTTCAAGCAATGGAACGAGAAGTAGATAAAATGGATACGTTAATTTTGGATATGCTTGAGTTAGCTAAATTTGAGTCAGGTACATATAAAATGAAAAAGGGAGCATTTTATATTGATGCTGTAATTGAAGATATATGTGAACATCTTTCTGTGGAAATAGAGAAAAAAGAACTGCATGTGCATAAAAATATATGTTCATTTGAAGTAGTTGCAAATCAAAGTCGGATTGAACAAGTCATCGTGAACTTCATTACGAATGCTATACGTTATACACCAAATCAAGAAGATATTATTATTTCTACAATAGATGAGGAAAATCGTATAAAAGTATGTATTGAAAATAAAGGTACTCACATTGAGGAAGAGCAATTAGATAAAATTTGGGATCGTTTTTATCGCGTGGATATAGCTCGTCAGCGTTCGCAAGGTGGAACGGGGCTTGGGCTTGCCATTTCAAAGAATATTTTAGAATTACATGATGCTGAATATGGGGTAAAGAATACAGAAAATGGTGTGTTATTTTACTTCTATTTACCGAAAAAAGCGTAGATAATATGATTTACGCTTTTTTAATTTATTTTTATAGTATCTTTACCTAATCTTTATTTTCAAACGATATAATCTGGTTAGAAAATGAGGTTATGTAAGGAGTCGATGAACCGTGCATAGCAATTGGCTAAGTATAATGGTATTTATTTTCTTTTGCGCATTTATAGTATTTTTAATTGATATTACGATATGAAAAAAAAGAGCGCTTATTAAGCGCCCTTTTTGTTTGCATTTATTTGATAAGCATTGATGCTCTTGAATAAGCGTGGTGAAGTAAGGAATAAAAATATAAGTAAAACGGTACATAGAATATAGGAACCAATCATTGTACTACCATTTACGATTAATGAATATAGCACAGCTGATTGACCTTTCGGTGCATATTGTCCCCAGAAAATGATACCGGCAATAAAGTGACAGAAATAGCGAGCAAAGCTACCGATAAATGTAGCAAGGATAATATAACCAAGAACTTTCTTACCTTCGTTTTGTTTTGAAGAAGCGTTGTCTTTACGGCTATCTAAATTTGATTGTTCTAAGTTATTTTCATTAGACGTTAAAAGTGCTTTTTGAATTGGACGATAGAATAAGCCAGCAAATCCGATAAAAGCAAAGGCAATGAAGTACTCAATGAATGCTTGAACAGGTGTTAAAATGTAAGCATCTCCTACGACAATTTGTAATAGTCCCCAAACTAAACCACCTAAGAAGGCTGATTTAAAGCCCCAGCGGTATGCAATAATAAAAATAGGAATCATAGCAAATGAAATGGAACCGCCTGTTGGAAGTTTAATTGATAATGGTAAAATGTCGATGACCAGGGCGAAGGCTGCAAGAATAGCAGATTCGATCATCGCTTGTAAATTGGTGTTACGCATGTTGTCTCCCCCTAAATCCAAGTTGTACAAAAAAGAATAGATATCATAGGAGGATACGAAATACGTAAATAAAAATGAAGTATGTATTTCGGACGTTTGCACAATCCCTGCGTTAGCATTAACTAACAGGTTCGAAGGGTCGGAACGAAGTGTTCCCTCTCAGCGACATGGCTCCCCCTGTGATAACGAGATTCTTTATTTGCTACTGTTTATTGTAAGCGAAATGGATGAGAATGGCAAATGAATACAGTATGACAATAATTGAAATAGAATTGTAGCGAAATGTTAATAAATATGAAGCAAAAAGTTATAGTCCAAGTGAAATAGAGTATGATATAATTTTTTTGAAAATAATTATCATTCTCTTCTGAGGGGGAAGTTTATGAGTTTAGTAGATATTAAAATTGGTGAGAAAGTGTTAGTAAAAAGCGTTCATTCTTTAGATCAACTATTAAAGAGAAGACTAGCTGCTTTCGGTCTTTCTGAAGGAAGCGAACTTCGTATGAAACAAAAAGCGATGTTCAAAGGTCCTTGTACATTGGAGTGTCGTGGACAGTTAATTAGTATTCGTCATTGTGACGCGAAAATGATAAAGGTGGAATTAGCGTGAATAAGGTTGCTTTGCTAGGGAATCCGAATACAGGGAAGACATCGTTATTTAATGCACTTACTGGTTCTTATGAGTATGTAGGAAACTGGAGTGGTGTAACAGTAGAAAAAAAGGTCGGTAAATTAAAAGATAAGCAAGGAACATTAATTGATTTACCAGGCGTTTATGACTTGAATCCAGTTTCACGTGATGAAGGTGTTGTAACAAACTTTCTACTAACAGAAGAATTTCAGCATATGTTAAATATTGTGGATTCCTCGCAGTTTGAACGAAATATGCATTTAACGTTGCAATTACTTGAATTTGGTAAGCCAGTTTCAATCGGTTTAAATATGGTTGATGTGGCGAAGCAAAGAGGAATTGTAATTGATGTAAAACGATTATCAGAACAATTAGGTGTAACAGTCGTTCCTGTCGTTGCAAGAAGTGGAAAAGGCTGTGAAGAACTACTTGCGACTCTTAAAGAAAATGACAAAAAAGAGAAAAAGCCATTCCTTATTTCATATGGTGTACAAATGGATGAAGGAATCGAAGAGGTAATTTCTCTTTTAGAGAAAGCGAATTATGAGCATCCAAGATGGTTAGCTCTTCAATTTTTAAGTAATAACGAAGTAGTAGAAAAAGAAATGAAAGCATTACCAATTTATAAGGAACTTGTAGCCATTCGATCTCGCTTAGAAGGAAAACTTGATTGTACGTTGGAAGAGCACATTTACAAAACTCGTGAAGCGTATATTGAAAAGTTAAAAACAAATGTTATGAAGCATGAGAAAGAAGGGAAAATTCCTTTTTCAGAAAAAATTGATAGATTAATTACACATAAAATTTTAGGACTTCCAATCTTTTTAGCAGTTATGTTTTTTATTTTTCAGGTTACGTTTACGTGGATTGGTACACCATTATCTGATATGTTAGATGAGTTTTTTGGTGGAAAGCTTACGGATTGGGTGACAGCTGGACTTACAAGTGTCGGAGCTTCTGACTTTATTCAAGCACTTGTTACGGAAGGGATTATTGCCGGCGTTGGTGCTGTATTAGTATTTGTTCCACAAATCTTTGCACTATTCTTTTTCATTTCATTATTAGAAGACTCAGGATACATGGCGCGAATTGCAGTTGTTATGGATAGAATTATGGAGTTCTTCGGTTTAAACGGAAAAGCGTTTATTCCGATGATTATCGGTTTCGGATGTAATGTTCCAGGTATTATGGCAGCGAGAACGATTGAACAAGAAAAAGAACGTTTACTTACAGTTCTTGTAACGCCATTTATGTCTTGTTCGGCACGTTTACCTGTATATGCGTTATTTGCGGGCGTATTCTTCCCGCATAGTCAGGCGACTGTTGTATTTTCTTTATATGTTGCAGGGATTGTTCTTGCGTTATTAGTTACAAAAATTATGTCTCTTACGATTTTAAAAGCGGAGAAGTCTATTTTCGTAATTGAATTACCGCCTTACCGCGTGCCACAAGCGAAAACGTTATGGCTGAGCACGTGGGAGAAAGGGAAAGGATTTGTTCGTAAAGCAGGTACATTTATCTTCGGTGGTTCTGTTGTCATTTGGCTATTAAATTATGCAGGTCCATCAGGATTTGGTGTTGATATGGGAGACAGTTTCTTAGCAATGATTGGTGGATTTATCGCACCACTATTTGCACCGCTTGGCTTTGGAACGTGGCAAGCTGCAGCATCCCTTTTAACAGGATTTTTAGCGAAGGAAGTTGTCGTTTCTACAATGGCAATTATTTATGCAGTTAAAGAAGATGTGCTTGGAAACGTAATGGGAGCACATTATACAGCATTATCAGCTTATGCATTTATGTTCTTTATTTTATTATATGTTCCGTGTTTAGCGACGGTAGCTGTTATTAAACGTGAAACAGGATCAGCGAAATGGACGATTTTCTCAGTCGTTTATCCACTCGTAGTTGCTTATGTATTAACACTCATTATATACCAAGTTGGATCCTTACTCGGATTCTAGAAGGAGATGTATTACGATGGTGGTCAATATTATAATTGGAGCTATCATTTTTGGTTATGCAGCATACACGTTAGTTAATTTTGTAAAGAGAAGTAAAAAAGGAAAGTGTGCGGCATGTTCTTTAAATAAGTCATGTCAGTCGCAAACTTGTAGTCCGGATATGGAGCAAATTGCTCATAAATAGAAGAAAGCTTTTCGAATTTGAATTGAACTCAAAAAGTTAGACAAATATATTAAGCAGCTACTAAGGATTGAACTCTGTATTGCACAGGGGACAATCCTTTTAGTTTTGTTTTAATTCTTTTGTAATTGTAGTAATGAATATAAATATCGTTTTATTGCTTGTATTTTATCTTTTGAAGAAAATTTAGCCATAAAAAATGCACCTCCAATTGTTAATTATGTGTCTAACAATTGGGGTGCACTTCAATTTCGCAAAGCCTTTTTGTTTTATTTTTTAATTTTTACAAGTTGTGATGATTCTACACCATTCTTTCCAGGGAATTCTTTACTTGGATCTTTATCGAATTTTAATACACCTACAGATTTTTCTTCACCTTTTACATTTCCGTAAGTTGCATCATCAACAATTGCGAACATGTCGGCATATGCACGGCCACTTCCAATAATTGTGTTGCCTTCGTATTTTAATTTGGCTCCATCAAGTGTAGCATTTTCTACTTTTTCTTTTGCGAATAATACACCTTGTTCTGTTGTTATAGCTGGTAATTTATCAAGTGGTTTCGTGTCATCTTTTGCATCCACTGTGCTAAGTAACTCTTTCTTTACTAGTTCTTCACCAGTTTTCTTATCCATGACAAGAACTTTTTTTCCTTCTAATGTTGTCATTTTCATTTTATAGAAGTCTTTTTCTTTCACTTCTTTTTTATTTTTATCTGCAATTTGTGTTACTTGATCTTCTGTTCCGTACAGTACAAAACCGTTTGCTTTTTCTCCTAATAAAGAACAACCTGATAATGCTCCGAATGAAATTGCTGCTGCTAATCCGATTCCTACTAATTTTTTCATGATGATTTCTCCTTTTGTCTGTTTTATAGTAAATACATTTTTGTATTAGTTCTGAAATGATGAGAAGCTTGTTTGTTGCTTCTGGTATTAGTGTATAAGAAATATGGAAACGTAACTATCGAGTTAGCTTACAGTAACATTACAATAGTGTAATTTAGTGAAAGTGCATAAAAATAAGTCAATTTTGAAGAGGATTAATGAGAATATATTAGGAATACAATGTTTTATCTAGAATGTCATATTATATTGGCTGTATTTTGGAAATAACATGTAAGGACATAGTAGTTTTGTTATAATGAACACATAGGCTGTAAAAATGAATATTCTTTACTGTAAAGGGAGATTTTTCAGTTTTCCAAGTAGTGAATTTGAAATATGAGGTATATCATAGGAGGAATTTGAATGTCTGTATTTAAACGATTAAGAGATTTAACAATGTCGAATGTGTATTCAATAATTGAAAAAGCGGAAGATCCAGTTAAGATGACGGATCAATATTTACGCGATATGCAAGCGGATGTACAAGAAGCTGAGAAAAGTGTAGCAGCTCAAATTGCACTTGAGAAGAAATTCAAAATATTATTTGAAGAGCAAGAAGCACTTGTGAAAAAACGTGAAGAGCAAGCTCATATGGCTGTTCAAGCAAGCAATCTTGACCTTGCGCGTCGTGCACTAGAAGAAAAACAAAACGCAGAGCAAAAGATGAATGAGTATAAAGCAAGCTATGAGCAAAACAAAGCTGCTGCTGATAATCTGCGCCTGAAGCTAGAAGAAATGCGTAAGCAATTAACAGAGCTGAAAAATAAACGTGAAACACTTGTAGCACGTGTAAATGCGGCGAAAGCACAAAAGAATATTAATCAGGCGATGTCTGGATTTGATTCAAATTCAGCAAAAGCTGGTTTAAGCCGAATGGAAGAGAAAGCTCTTCAATTAGAGGCTGAAGCAGAAGCAAGCGGTGAAGTGTACAAAAAAGAAAAATCATTAGATGATGAATTCGCAAGCTTAAACAAAAATTCTGCTGTTGACGATGAATTAGCTCGTATTATGAAGCAGTATGAGAAATAATATAGAATAGAGACAAATGAACCGACATGTCTAAATAAATTCATGTCGGTTTTCTATTATTTTTTTGAGGAGGTTTTGCAATGACATGGACAAATGTGTTAGCCATGCTTGTATGGACTGGAGCGAGTGCAGTACTTTTATTTGCAATTATGTGGGTTGATTCAATTTTTACAAAATACAATGATTTAAAAGAAATAAAAAATGGGAATACAGCTGTAACAACTCGTTTCGTTATGAAATTATTCGCGCAAGGGTACATTTTATCTCAATCGATAACGAAAGCAAATGACTTATGGCAAGCGCTACTTGCATCAGCAGTTTCTTTCGTTATTTTATTAGTAGTAGAAATGTTTATCGAATTTGTTTTAAAGAAAATGGCTGGCTTAGATTTAGAAGAAGGTACGAAAGAAGGCAGTGTTGCTCACGCGATGTTGGCCGGATCATTACATATCGTTGGTGCACTTATTTTAGGTGCTTGTTTATAAAGAGAGAAGGAGGGGTAGATTATGAGTTTATTTAAACGAATTAAAAATATAATGAAGAGCCCAGAGCCGCCGAAACCTGAGAAAAGTTTATTAACGTTAGCTCCTGGTGACATGATTGAAGTTTCATTAGTCATGTACGAATTAACTGGGAAAACGAGTATGCATTCTCGTAAAGAAATTGTTTTAACGCTGCAAGATGGGAAAGATATTCGTTATTTGAAAATTGAAGACCGTGAAAATACGTATTACAAATTATATACACCAATTGATGGTCGTTTAGATTCGATTGATGAAATTCCGACGACAATTGAAATGGATGATACAGAGTATCATATGGAAGAGCAGTATAACGGACGTGTTGTTGTGATGGGAAAAACACCATTCTCTGCTTCAGAAGAACAGCATGTATGGGAATTCCAATCAGATAATCGAAAATTATTACGTATTGAATGGCAAAATGGTCGCACAATGATGTATGAGGGAGAAGCAATTATTCCTGCTGATGTACAAATTATAAGAGCAACGTAAGGGGGCGTAATCATGTCAAACCGATTGTTTACCATGATTAAATCGTTCGTGATCCCTATACTTGCTATCGTTATATTACTTGTTGTTGCTGGATATGCCTTATCAGGTTGTCAAGGCGGGCAGACAAAGTCGATTCAAGACCGTTATCCGCTTGAATCTGTCGCAAAAGAAGGTAAACAAGAATCTTACGTGTATAGGGCCGCCAATCGGTCAGTTCCTGAAGTCGCAAAGGAACTCATTAATGAAAGAGAACCGAAGCAAGCATCTAAAGAAGACGAAAATCAAATGTTCCTCGTTTATTCTGATAAGATTTATAACTTGCAAAAGGATAAAGAGAAACCATCTGATACGTTAATTGAAATAAGTAATAAAGAGTTTGTCCGTCAAAATTACCAACCGTCCTTCCTACAAGGATATATTATGGGTAGTATATTAAATGATATATTCGGTTCACGTAAATCATCGTACGGTGATTATCGCGGATATAATGACAGACAAAGTCATAAACCGGTTATTCCAGAGAGACCACCTACGAAAGAAGAAAAGAAAACCCCACCTCCAATTACGAAGGAAGGGAAAGGATCTATCATTAAGCGTGGCGATAATGTAGATTCGAAATCTTCTGTAGGAGATACAGGAAGTATTACGAAAAAAGGAAGCAGCACGCCTCCACCTTCTACTGGGAGCAAAGGGAAAATAACGAAAAATCCAGGTGGTTCGAGTGGATCAGATGTGAAGCCGAAATCATCTATTAAAACCCCACCAAGGAATACATCTCCTCCGAAAACAAGGGTCGGTGGTTCTGGGAAAATTACGAAGAGAAGATAGTGTAGAGATCGAAAAGTGGAATTTGCTTTTCGGTCTTTTTTATTATGGAAATCAATTCCTTTTAGCTGATACAATTAAGACATAAGGAGGGGATAGTATGACTATGTATAAAAGATTTAGTGTAATTATGTTCCTCGTATTATTCTTGAGTTTGTTCATTAGTACAACGATGAAATTTCACTTTATAGTAGGTATTCTATGGATACTATGTACATGTACTCTCTTTCTATATGTTCCGCTGCGCTTTCAACAGGAAGTACCCGCCTTTCAAAAATACGTAGCATGGATTAAAAGCGGGGGAAGATGGGGCGAGTAAAAATATATCAGCGATTATTGGAATATATCGATCGCAACTCTAAATATATCAGCGATTATTGAAATATATCGACTTACCGACAAAAACTGACAATGGTAAAAAACGAGGGTGTGCCAACATGTTGGCACACCCTCTTCTTTCATAACGATTAATGAATATCACGTTTCTTAAAGTTACCGCCTTTTACTTCTGCTACATCATAAACTGTAATAAAGGCGTGTGGATCGATTTCATTAATAAGTTCTTTCATTTTACTTTCTTCCAAACGGTTAATTACACAAGAAATTTCTTTGAATTTCTCTCTTGAATAACCACCGTACACTTCGTTATATGTTGCACTTCGGCCTAAACGATCGCGAATGGTTTCTACCATCAATTCAGGCTCTTTTGTAATGATTTTAAATGCTTTCGAACCACTTAAACCAACTTCAACAATATGAATCACTTTCGAAGCAATAAAGTAAGCAATTGCCGAAAGGATAGCTCCTTGAAGGCCGAATACAGTTGATACGAAAATAAATACGAACATGTTTAAGAATAAAATAAGGTCACTCGTTCCAAATGGTAACTTACGAGAAAGCAATACAGCTAGCATATCGATTCCATCTAATGCGCCGCCGTTACGTAACGCTAGTCCCATACCGAAACCGATAATAATACCACCAACAACTGTGACTAATAATGTATCGCCTTCAATAATAGCTGGTATTCCGTGCATGACAACGGTACCTATCGCTAATGAAGCAATCCCGATAATGGAATAAATCGCAAAGCTTTTACCGATTTGCTTATATCCTAACCAAACGAAAGGAATGTTAATAACTGCGATTAGAGCTCCTAATGGTAATCCAAATAATCTTGAGCTAACGATACTTAAACCAGTCACACCACCGTCTGATACGTTATTTGGAATTAATACTGCTTCTAATCCGTACGCTGTGATAAATGCCCCAATAATAATCATCAAAGCTTTTGAAGCGATTTTTAGCTTATTGGGCTTGTTTTTGATAATTTTTTCCATGTAATTTCCTCGTTTCAAACTAGTTTCTTATTTGTTACGTCATTCACACCTAAAATTTATTTTAACATTTTATCTGAAAAAATTCTCCTTTAATGGATGTATGCAGGGAATATTATGACCATATTAACTTTAAAATATTTTTGAAATAAGTATAAGAAATCCCATCCTTTCAAAGGATGGGATGCTATTAAGAAATGATAAAACTAAGCACGGATAGAAATAAAGCGAATCCTAAAATAACCCCGCAAAACTTCATATGACGTTTACGTCCCATTACGACAATCGCAACATATTCACGAATCATCGCGTTCGGCCAGTAATAAAAGGCAGTTTTTGATCCAATTCCTTGGCTATTAAGACCGGCTTGCCTTGCGTATATACCAGCGCGGAAAAGGTGGTAGTTGTTTGTTGTAAAGATACTTCTATACTTACCTTCAGGTTTTAAAGAATCCATAATTTCTTTAGAGAACGACATATTTTGATATGTGTTGACAGAACGATTTTCTTGTACGGTATGTTCAATCGGAATACCTTTTTCAACAGCATACTTTTGCATCGCTTCTGCTTCAGGAAGGCCTTCATCTGGACCCTGACCACCAGAGAATATAATTGTTGGTGGTGTATTCACAGCTGCTTGTTTCCAGTAAAAGTCGATCGCTTTATTAATACGACTTGCAAGTAAAGGTGGTACTTTATCATTAATTAATCCACTACCAAGAACGATGATGAAATCTTGATTACGCCTTGGTCTGTTGAATTGATATAGAAAATAAGCGCTTAAGAAGTTAGATAAGTGTATGAAGAAATATACGCTTATAAGAGAAATACCAGCAAAAATAGGCTGAAAATGTGATGAGAACAAACTTGCTGGATTTATAATAGGGAGTAACATACAGAGTAACATCCCTAAAGCAGCAAGGAGTGTTAAACAGTTAGTGAAACGTCGTCCTTCTCGCTTCATTAAAATTCTAGCATTCAGAAATAGCCCAAACATTAAGGCAATAAAACCGAAAGGAAGCATAATGAGAAGCGCTAAAATAGGTAAAATTATAATATAGCGTAGGACATCACTACTTGAATTCACAGATATAATCACACAAAAAAGAAGGAAAAAGCAGAAAAAGGCATTAAATAAAAAGCCATTTATTATTTTTCGTGGATCTTTTAAATAGGAGATAACAAAAATAATAAACAATATAAGAGGAATGATTCCAAAAGACATAAATATAGTACACCTCAACTTGTATAAGAATTTGATATACCTTTTATATTACATGATTTTATAACTGGAAATGAAAGAAAAAGGATTTTGAATTTTCTCAATAAAATATATGGATACATATGTTACAATATATTCAAAGCGATATATTAAAAGTAAAATGGTTGAAGAGGCACTCTATGGAGTGTCTTTTCTTTTTGGTATGTAATTATGCATATTATATTTATTTTCAAGTGAAGAGGATTAAAATATAAGTGGTAGACATACTTTATAAAGCAGAATTTAATACAAACTTTTCCCTCTACTTTTTGTATCTAACAATCGTATAACAATAAATAATTCTGTTTTATAGTGTCTGTTTATGGAAGGTGTCTTCTTTGAAGGCACCTTTTTTGTTTAGTATAGAATGTTTTTACTGTTTACATAGTGGAAACTATCTATACTAAACATTAGCAATCTTCCGTATAAAGATTATCAATTTACTATATATTCCAGTGGTGTTAACCTATATATGAAAGGCTTTCTTTTTCAAAATATTACCCCTAATAAATTTTTGAAGAAGTCAACTGTCTCTAAACTTGCCATTCATGCTTAGCAAAAAAGAATCCTGTTGGATTCTTTTTTGTATTCGACATAATGTGACAAAATACATTTAAATAATTTGTTATATTGTTAAATGGTTATTATGGTAAAGAGAAGGAGACTTAAGCATGGGATTTAAAAAATTAATTTTAACAGGTGCACTTGTTGCAACTACAGCATTTACTTCAATTGGAACAGCGCAGGCAAGCGCAGATTTTAAAGATGTTCCAAACAATCATTGGTCTTATAAGGCAATTATGGATTTAGCAAATAAAAACATTGTTGCTGGATACGGAAATGGACTTTTTGGATTTGGTGATGATGTAACACGTGAGCAAGTTGCAGCTCTTATGTTCCGTCAATTAAAGCCAGTCGTAAAAGAACAGTATAACAATCCGTATAAAGATATTACGGATCGTTCGACTAAATTTAAAAAAGAGATTCTTGCTTTAACAGAGATGGGTGTATTCGCTGGTGATGATAAAGGAAACTTTAGACCGAAAGATTCACTTACTCGCGATGAAATGGCACAAATTTTAACAAAGGGATTCAAATTACAAATAAGAGGGGATCATAATTTCCCTGATGTAGATAGAAATGGATGGGCGAATCCTGCGATTACTGCAGTTAAATCAAATTATATTACAGCTGGAACTGGTAATGGTACATTCGCACCTAGAATGCACGTAAGTCGTGAGCAATACGTTCAGTTCTTATATAATGCAACGTTACCACTTGAAGAAAGACCAGGAGCAAAACAACCACAACCGAAACCAGAAGTAAAACCAGAAGTAAAACCGGAAGTGAAACCAGATCCGAAGCGTTTTGCTAACTGTAAAGAAGCAAACGATGCGGGATATTATGACATTACAAGAGATAGTCCATATTATGGTAAGCATTTAGACCGTGATGGTGATGGCATTGCTTGTGAGAAAAAGAAAAAAGGTAAATAAGAAAAAGCACTCAGTCTGAGTGCTTTTTCTTATGGAAACATGCTATTTTTCTAGGCGATTCTCATAAAGTAAAAGTAACGAAATGAAAGTAGGTGACAAAATGCCGTCAGTTGTGGAAGGTGTTATTATTGAAAACTGCAATGGAACGATTAATTTAGGAGATAAATATAACGTGCAGCCAATTGAAAAAACGAAAGCTTATAATGGATCGGGATCATCGAATACAGGAATGAAAGTACAAACATTTAGTGGTATTAGTACAGCGGATGTAGGGGATAGCGACGTGAATGATCAAGGAATACAGTTTACTTTATAGAGAAATATGTAAAATTGCATAAAATGATGAACTTGCCCTGTGCTACAATCTAGCTGTGAGCTGTTAATGATTCTTCTGTATTATAGTTGTTAGATTAGAAATATAACATCTTATCAAAAATCATACGTAAAAAAGACACTTCAAACGAAGTGTCTTTTTTTACCTTAGTGATATCCTTTAGCAGAGTCTTTATGAATTTTATTTTTAAAGATACTGTAGCTCCAAAGCTGATATCCAATAACAATTGGCACCATCACCATTGCGACGAAGAACATAATTTTTAAGTTTAATTGACTACCAGCTGCGTTATATAACGTTGTACTATAAGCATCGTTAATACGAGATGGTAGCATTCTTGGGAACATGCCTGCAAAACCAGTTGTCATAAACATTGCGATTGTTAAACAAACAAATGTGAATGCAAGACCGATTTTATGTTTGTACACCATAATGAGTGCGAGTACACTCATTAACATGGCAAGTACCGGAAGAATGAATAGTACCGGATATTCTGTGAAGTTTTGGAATAAATTTGTACGATTTGCAGTTGCTACGTAGAAGATAGCTAAAATGATAGCAGCTGCCATTGAAAATGGTCTGGCGATTTTATAAGCACGATCAGATACTTCACCAGTCGTTTTAATCATAACCCAAAGGGCACCAGATACGACGAATATAGCAGTGAAGAACAGACCTCCTAAAATACCGTAATGATTTAGTAAGCTAAGTAAATTTCCTTCATAGCCATTTTTTCCGATTTGTAGTCCGTAATAAAGATTAGCGAACGTAACCCCGAATAAGAAGGCGATTAGGAAACTACCAATTGTAAATGCCCATTTACAAGTTTTTTGCCAAATTGGTGAATCGTCTTTATGCATGAATTCAAGTCCGGCAGCACGAGCAAATAGTGCAAGTAATACTAAGAATAACGGTGTATATAAATAACTAAACATATTTGCATATGTGACTGGAAAGGCAGCAAATGTTGCACCACCAGCTGTAATTAACCAAACTTCATTACCGCCCCAGAACGGGCCAATTGCTTCTTGTAATTGATTTCGTTCTTGTCGATCTTTCGTAACGAAAGGAAAAATCATTCCGTTACCAAGCGCATATCCATCAAGAATGAAGTATACCGTCCAAATCACGCCCCATAAACCAAACCAGATGATCGCAAGCATATCATGAGACATGAGCTACACCTCCCTCAGTAGCAGGTTCCTCTAATGCTGCTGGTCCTTTTTTTGCAAACTTCAGCATTAAATATACGTCTGCGATTAAAAGTAAAGTGTAGAACAAGATTAAACTAATTAAAGAGAACCAAATTTGCGGGACAGATATAGGTGATACAGATTCTGCTGTACGCATTAGTTTATAAACTGTCCATGGTTGACGACCTACTTCGGCAACAATCCAACCAGCGTTAATTGCGATATATGGTAGTAAAACAGACCATATTGTAATTTTTAAATAACGTTTTGAGTTTTCTAGTTTTCCTTTTCGGTTTAAATAGAAGCCATACCAAGTTAATGCCATAAAGAACATACCAAGTGCAACCATTAAGCGGAAGCTATAGTACACGAGGTTAACATTTGGACGATCTTCTTTCGGAATATCTTTTAAACCAACAATTTTACCATCAAATGAATTTGTATAGAAGAAACTTCCTAACTTTGGAATCGTAAGGAATTCAAAATTCTTTTCGTTTTTTACATCAGGAATTTGAACAATTGAGAAGCCCTGTCCTTTTCCAGTTTCCCAAACAGCTTCCATCGCAGCACCTTTAGCTGGTTGATATTTAGCTGCTGATACACCAGACTGATGTCCCATAAATGGTGTAATTGTTGCAGCGAATAAACCTAACATTAAACCAAACTTAAATGATTTTTTGAAGAATTCCACTTCATTTTTACGTAATAAATGATAGGCACTAATTGCCATAACGAAGAAAGCACCAACAATATAACAACCAATTACAGTATGGAAAAACATGTTCCAAGCGTATGGATTTGTAACAAGTGCCCAGAAATCATTTAATTCAGCACGGCCGTTACGTACGACGTAGCCAACTGGGTTTTGCATAAAACCGTTTGCTGTAATAATCCAAAGGGCGGAAATATTTGTTCCAAGTGCAACCATCCACATACAGAAGGCACGGAATTTTGGTGAGATTTTGTCTTTACCGAATAACCATATTCCCATGAAAGTAGATTCTAAGAAGAAGGCAACGAGTGCTTCGATTGCGAGAGGTGATCCAAAAATATCTCCCATATATTTGGAGTACTCAGACCAGTTTGTTCCAAATTGGAATTCCATTGTAATCCCGGTTATAATCCCCATGACGAAGTTAATTGTAAATAATTTACCCCAGAAATTTGCCATTTTTCGGTATGTTGGATTCAATGTGCGGGCGTATTGAGTTTCCATACATGCTACTAAAATAACAAGTCCGATTGTCAAAGGTACAAATAAAAAGTGATAAAAAATAGTAATTGCAAATTGAAAACGACTCAGTAACAGAACGTCGGACATAATAAATATTCACTCCTTTTTTACATTATCTACAATTAGTTTATAGTGAAAATAGGATTATAGTATGTGAGACTTGTTACAAAGCTGTGTGTATATTTTGAAAGAATTATGTCGATTATCTGAAAATATCCTATTTTTACTATAAAACAATATCCTTTTTGTGGTTTTCATATTTTGGTACACTATTTATGTAGTGTAAATGAGAGAAAAGAGGGTTTCTTACTATGAAGTCATTAGAAGAGATTTTGCAGTACAATGAAAAATTCGTTGAAGAGAAGAAATATGAAGAGTTTGTAGCAGGAAAATTCCCAAACAAAAAGATGGTAATTATCTCTTGTATGGATACACGTCTTGTTGAGCTATTACCGAAAGCGATGAATATGCGTAACGGTGATGTGAAAATTATTAAAGTAGCAGGCGCTGTTATTTCACATCCGTTCGGAAGTATTATGCGTAGTATTTTAGTTGCTGTATACGAGCTTGGTGCTGATGAAGTATGTGTAGTTGGTCACCACGATTGCGGTATGGCTAAAATTCAAGCGAGCAGCACAATCGAGAAAATGAAAGAACGCGGTGTAACGGAAGAAAAATTAGATACACTTCGTTATTCTGGAATCGATTTAGAACAATTTTTACGCGGTTTCTCTAGTGTAGAAGAAAGTGTAGAACATAGCGTATCAGTACTTCGTAACCATCCGCTACTTCCTGAAGAAGTACCTGTTCATGGTCTTGTTATTCACCCTGACACAGGAAAATTAGATGTAGTTGTGAATGGCTACGACAATTAAGAATTTACTTTGTCATCCTTTTTATCTGGGACAGGATCAAATCCTCCCGGGTGGAAAGGGTGACATTTTAATATACGCTTACAAGTTAGCCAAAATCCTTTTAGAGCACCATGTTTTTGAAACGCTTCTAATCCATAATGAGAACAAGTTGGGTAAAAGCGGCACGTTGGTGGTGTCATTGGAGAAATGAACTTTTGATAAAAGCGTATAATGCCAATGAAAATCTGTTTCATAATGCTCTCCTTTTCAGCATATTCTTAAAGTATTATAGCACGACTGTACATAATACTTTACTAATGTGCATTTCCGTTATATCATATTGGATATAACGGAATTAAATTAAAAGCGGGAGAGATGTTGTATGCCATCAGTAGAAAGCTTTGAATTAGATCATACGATTGTAAAGGCGCCTTATGTAAGACATTGCGGAGTTCACAACGTAGGGAGTGACGGTATTGTAAATAAATTTGATATTCGTTTTTGCCAGCCGAATAAACAAGCAATGAAACCAGATGTTATTCATACGTTAGAACATTTATTAGCATTTAATTTACGTAAATATATTGATCGTTATCCTCATTTTGATATTATCGATATTTCACCGATGGGCTGCCAAACAGGATATTATCTTGTAGTAAGCGGAACACCGACAGTTCGAGAAATCATTGATTTATTAGAATTAACATTAAAAGATGCGGTTCAAATTACAGAAATTCCAGCTGCAAATGAAACGCAGTGTGGTCAAGCGAAGCTTCACGATTTAGAAGGAGCACAACGCTTAATGAACTTCTGGTTAAGCCAAGATAAAGATGAACTTGAGAAAGTATTTGGATAAAGAAAAACTGCCTGTGAAAGGGCAGTTTTTTTATTTTGTTAAGAGTGACCATATTCTTCTTTTTTATGAAAATAAACTAGATACACCAACATATAAAACAAAGGCAGAACCGAGAAAATAAACAAATGCTTTTGCTTTTTCCTGTTTTTTTATCCCGCTTTAATGGGCAGTAAGACCCCCACCTCAAAATTCAGCGAAAGTAAAGAAGTTAGGTGGGGATCAACTGCCCATAAAAGTCCGATTGGTTCGACTAATAATCAGTGGGGGATGAAGAAAACCCCCACTGATTAAAGTCTCACTTTATTTCATCGATTCCAAAAAGGATAAACATAATACTCAAAAGGATGAATACGAATGACAAAAGTATAGAGATATTTGCAAAGAGGCTAAATAAAGCGAGGATGAGGGCAATCGTTGCGAGTATACTTCGAGTGTTTTTAAACATATAATCCTCCTTTTAAATAGAGTATTTACCGGAATATTTCTGAGAAGCTAAGGAATAAAGCACCAAATGCAGCTATGAAAGCAAATGTACCATTAGATTTTTTGTCTTTTTTGATTTCTTCTCCACCTATAGTAAAAGCCATCAATCCAAAGAAAATGAACATGTAAGGCATAATGTCTCTATTACTGCTAATAAAACTATAGGTTGCTATACATAAAGTGATAAGTGCAAAAGTAATCCGCAATCCTTTTAATATAAGGTCTTCTCCTTCTATTGTACGTAGGTAATGATGAGAACAAGCTAAATGAATCCTCTTTCTTTATTAGTTCAATGGTAATAAGAAACAGTAAAGCTCCTAATAGAAATTGTGAAAGTGGTAGAAAGTTATTTTGACCTGTATCGAGCCCGATTGATGACATAATTATCATAGTGAGTGTGATTACGATGCAAAGAATACTATGAGTTCTCCTTATTATCTTTTGTATAAGGATTATCTTCTGGTTTATCAACAGAATGTTTATAAGCGTAGCCTTTATTAATCGTCATGACGGAGAGTACTAGTATGACTAGGACGATTATAATGCCGATAATTAATATTTTGAGCATAAAATCCCTCCTTTTCTTTATTTTACATAATTTTGTAATTGATGAAAACAATAGAAATTAAAAGGATGAAAGAAGGGTGTTACATGGAGCAGAAAAAAACATATTATATATCAATAGGAAACGGTCAAATTTCACAAGTGAAGACAGCGGATACGTATAATTTTGAGATTTCCGCAAATGATGAGGAAATTACGGAGTTAAGAGAGTACTTTGATCAAGCGTATGTAGAGGATTTAGGGTCATTTGTACGCTCCCACGTTCCATTTATTGAGTATCATCACGATTCAAATAATGACCGATATGATGAACAACTACAAAAAGCATATAAAATGATTTACGATTTAGGAAATCATGAGACGAAAGAATTAGTCGCGCAAATGGGAATAATCAATGGATTATAATTGGATAATATTATGCAGAAAAGCGAGAATATGCTACAATTTGTGGTAGGAAAAACTTGTAACCATCAATAGGGGAGTAATGGCATGTACAAATTTAAAGATTATTACCACAACACTGTACAATTATCGTTTGAACGTTATCCATTTTCTCCTGAGCCAAAGCATGTTTGGGTTGTATGCCGGTACGGGGATCAATGGTTATTAACGCATCATTTACGTCGCGGTCTTGAATTTCCAGGTGGAAAAGTAGAACTAGGGGAAACACCGGAAGAAGCGGCAGTTCGAGAAGTTCATGAAGAAACCGGCGGCATAGTTTCTGATTTAACTTACTTAGGACAATATAAAGTATCTGGAAAAGACAAAATAATCATTAAAAACATTTATTTTGCAACAATTAGTGCGGTAGAACAACATACGCATTACGAAGAAACGAAAGGATCTGTCCTATTAACAGACATTCCTGACAACATTAAAACGGATAGAAAATTTAGCTTTATAATGCGCGACGATGTATTGGCGCGTACGATGAAACATATAGAAGAAATCGGCTGTTTTACGAAGTAAAGTGGCCGGTTTCTTTTTTATTTGTAAGAATAAATGTAAATACATCTTTATATATATATGTATATAATATACAATTTTTGTGAAGATATATTTGCATTTTAGGAGGGGGAAGATGGATAACAGAAAAGAAACGACTGTTACTGTTTCGATGGTTAAATTAAATATCTATGCATTTCTTATAATATTCGCTTTGGCGTTTGGAATTGGTTATTTGCATATATTTCTTTCAGGCGGGGTTCAATTTGAATTTACATTGCCCGTTATGTTTCTTTTGATTATTGGAATGATTGTCCTCATTTGTATTCATGAAGCGATACATTTAATAGGGTTTCGCTATATCGGAGGTGTTCCGTGGAGTGAACTAACATGGGGCGTCAATTGGAAATTAGGTGTAGCATACGCTCATTCTAAAAAAGAAATTACAGTAAAGCAAATGAAGAAAGTGTTAATGTTACCGTTTTTACCGACTGGAATTTTGCCAATTGTATTGGGATTAGTTATGAATCTGGAGCCACTCTCATTTTTAGGAATCTTACTAACAGCGAGTTGTATCGGTGACATTGCCTTATATCAAAAAGTTTCAAAGTTTCCAGATGATGCGCAAGTTAAGGATCATCCGAGTAAACCGCAGTTTACAGTATATGAGTAATAAAGGAAGAGGAGGCGTTCGGGAAACGAAGCCTCCTTTTACTATTGTCTTGTTTTTGTCTCTATCTCTAAAAAAGAAAGCACCTCCAACAAATCATCCACCACACGCGAATGCTCAAAATCACCCCAAAATGAATCTCTTTTCCAAACACCAAGAATCCCTACTTGTTCAGAACCCAGTACATCATTTTTAGGATGATCCCCAACGTAAAGACATTCTGTGGCCTTAACATCTAGCTTTTTTAAAGCTCGTTCGAAAATTTCAGGATGCGGTTTTTTAATTCCTTCCGCTTCTGAAACGAGAATTGTATTTGTATACGTATGTATGTTTAGTGCGCGAAGATTGTTTATTTGAAAGTCAGTAAAGCCGTTTGTGATAATACCAATTTTAATATTTTGTTGTGTTAAACGTTGAAGTAATTCATGCATGTTTTGGAAAGGGATACAATGATGTTGAAAATTTGTAATGTAGTCGTGCAGCAGTTGCTCTTGCGTTAAAGTAGTGATGTTGTATTCGGAAAGGAGAGTAGCATATACTTTATCCTTCCACGTATAGCCATTATTATCGAGTGCAAGAAATCGAGAACAATACTCGAATGTTTCTATGCTCATTAAGTGAGAGGCAAAGCGATTATATTGATCATGAATAAATTGTTCTAAAGATTGGCGCCGATCTAATAATGTTCCATCTAAATCGAATAAGACTGCCCGAATCATGGGGAACCTCCTTACAGTTTATCCCACTTTAATGGGCAGTAAGACCCCCGCCTCAAAATTCAGCGCAAGCAAAGAATTTAGGTGGGGGATCAACTGCCCATAAAAGTCCGATTGGTTCAACTAATAATCAGTAGGGGATGAAGAAAACCCCCACTGATTAAAGTTTCACTTTATATAATTCATTATCGCATATTCGTTAAAAAGTGATTATGATATTTTTTAGAATGGAATAATGGAGGACTGTATGAAGAGACTGTATGGCAAGTTAGTAGGGGTTATCGTTGCAATCGGCTTACTAGCAGGATGCGAAAGTTCTATGAAGAGTGTGAAAGAAAAAGAAGTGTGTAAAACAGACGAAGAATGTGTGGGAATAGGAGATAAGAAACTTCAAAAAGTATATAAAAAAATAGATGGATTATCTGAGCTTGAAGCAGTAGAAGATTATGAAATAGAAGAGCATGAAAGTGCGGATATGAAAAAGGTAGAGCAGAAAAAAGAAGATGATGATGAAAATTATTTCTTTTTAGCTTCTTATTATATTGATGGTGACGAAATTGTAGATCCTTATTTTGAAAAAATAGAACGGAAACGTTTAAATAAAGTATTCGCTGAAGATAAAGAAGCGAAAGAAGAGGTGCTACAACAACGTCAAGATAGAGGGTATCATGAAGACTTATGGGATATGTATCGTACGCTCATTCCAGCTAAATATCGCGGGAATATAACAGAATTTGATCTAATAACGGATGGTTATGACGGTGTTGTTGCTCACGTTATGCCTAGTATAGAGAATCCGAAAGAATGGACTCTTAGCTTAGATACGCTTGATTCTGCAGTAAATATCGATGAAGTGATGAAAACATTAATTCATGAGACGGCTCATGTGTTGACGCTCGGGCATAAGCAAATACCAGTAGATGAAAACTATGTAAAGGATTTTGAAGAGGATAAAGATATTTCAACGTACCGAAATAAATGTGGAAATCTTTTCTTACAAGAGGGATGTGCGAAGGAGAAATCTTATATTAATCAATTTTATAATTCTTTCTGGAAGCCTATTGAGCAGGAGTGGACAGAAAAGAAAGTAGAAGAAAGTGAAGAAACTCAAATTGAATTTTTTAAAGAAAAGCATGATGAGTTTGTATCACAGTATGGAACGACAAATATAGCGGAAGATATTGCAGATACATTTACAGCGTTTATTTTGCAAGATTCCAAAAAGGTGAAAGAAGGATCGGAGTTAAAGTATAAAAAAATTGCCTTTTTCTATCAATTCCCTGAGCTTGTAAAAATGAGAGCCGAAGTGTTGTCGAGATTATATGATGTTTCGAAAACGATAGAACAACAAAGGGGACACTAATGCGAGTTATATATTTTAGCTAAGAAAATGTAAAGAATTTTAGTTCTTTGCGTTTTTTTATGTTGATAAAATTGAAAATTCTGTCTTTTCTTAAAAAAGAAGAAGGAACTGGCGTTATAAAATAGAATTAGTATAAAAATGTCACAAATTAGACACAATTATAATGCGCATATTGTAGGGGCTATAAGTTTACTCTCGAGGAGGTAATGAAACGTATGAAAACGATTCTTGCTGTTGCTGGTCTCATTTGGGTAATGTCTCACGGTTTTCCGATTTTTGAAGGGGAGCAAATTCGTAGTGCATTAAATAAAAAGTATGATGATTATCATGTGATAGATCGAAAAGAAAATGTCGTTACAGTACGTGTGAAAGATTGTTTCCATACAGTTACGGTTGCGAATGGCAACGTTACAAATGAAACAAAGATGTGTGATAAAAGATAGAAAAAGAAGCTGACTATAGCGTATCGCCCTAAGTCAGCTTCTTTTTCGTTTTCCAATTAGAAGTTTTTCAAATGCTTCAACAAACACATACATCAGTGTTGCGAGGACACAGGTGAGTAGTACACTCAGTAAGACGAGTGTGAAATTAAATACTTGGAAGCCGTAGCTAATTAAGTAGCCAAGTCCTTGTTTAGAGACGAGGAGTTCGCCGAATATAACACCGACCCATGATAAACCAACATTCACTTTTAACGTTGAAATAATTGCCGGGAAGGATGCAGGGAGAACTACTTGCTTATAACATTGCCATTTATTTGCGCCAAATGTGTCCATCACTTTGATATAGTTTGAATCGACTTCTTGAAATGCACTATAAATAACGAGAATGGTAATGATGATGGAAATGATTACTCCCATGGCAATCGACGAAGAAATATTAGGACCGAAGATGACAATGATAATAGGACCAAGTGCCACTTTTGGCATGGCGTTTAGGACGACGAGATATGGATCAAGTACGCGGGCGAGAAGTGGTATCCACCAAAGTAAAGTCGCGATAATAGCACCGAGAACTGTTCCAAGAATGAAGCCTACTCCTGTTTCAAGTAATGTCGTCCATATGTGAACCCAAAGCGAATTGTCCATCCATTTACTAAGGAAGAGCTCCCAAATGCTTGAAGGCGAGCTAAAGAGTAAAGGATCAATCCACTCTTTTTTGCTAGCTATTTCCCATAGTGCAAAGAAAAGAATGAGCAGTAAAAGTTGTAAAGACCGGGATAACCATGCACGCTGGCGTTCTTTTTTTCGAAACTGTTCATGTAGTTGTTTTATATTATCCAAGGCGTTCCAACTCCTTCCATATATCTTGGAAGAGGGATGGGAAGTCATGGTGGTGGCGCGATTCTAACGGTGATAAGGAACGGATGCTTTCTGGGACGATAAATGTCTTGGCAATTTTTCCAGGGTTCGCTTGTAGTAAATAAATACGATCACTCATCGCAATTGCTTCTTCGATATCATGTGTCACGAGTAGTGAAGTTTTTTTATATTTGCGTAGTAAGCTGAAAACGAGATCTTCTAGTTTCAATTTCGTTTGATAATCGAGCGCTGAGAATGGTTCATCTAGCAATAAAATTTTCGGATCGGTCGCTAACGTTCGAACGAGAGCGGCACGTTGGCGCATACCGCCGGAAAGTTCGCGAGGGTATTGATCTTCTACATCATGTAGGCCGACTTGCTTTAAAAGCTGTAAAGTATGTTCTTTCGTCTGTTCATCGTACATTTTTCGGGTGTGAAGCCCAAGCATTATATTTTCTTCAATTGTCTTCCAAGGGAACAAGTAATCTTGCTGCAACATATACCCCATAGATGGAGTTTTTGTTGTAATGGGCTCACCATCTAAAAAGACGATACCTTCAATTGGGTCGAGCAACCCGGCAATAATGGAAAGGAGTGTCGTTTTGCCGCAACCACTTGGACCGAGTATAGAAATAAATTCGCCTTCTTCCACTTGTAAGCTCATATCTTCGAGAATCAGTTTGGCATTCTCTTTTGCGAAAAAACAGTGAGAAACGTTACGTATTTGTAAAAAGCTCATACACTTCGCCTCTATTTCTTAATAACGCTTTCGGCAATTTTTGTATTGACGAGCGCTTCATGTGGAACTTCTTTTTGTAATTCGCCAGCTTCTTTCATAATCGTTTGGAGCTGTTTCCATTCTTCAGCATCTAATAGTGGATTTGTCGCATAAGAATGTTGCTTTTTATACCGTTCAATTACTTTTACAGTAATGTCTTTTGAAGTGTCTTTAAATAACGGAGAAACGACATCAGCAATCTCTTCTGGGCTATGTGTATCAACCCATTGTTGTGCTTTGTAGAGAGCACGTGTGAACTTTTCAGCAGCAGCTTTATCCTTTTTTAAGAAACTTTCTTTTGCCATGAACGATGTATAAGGAACAGTTCCAGATTCATTTCCGAACGAAGCGACGATATAACCTTTACCTTCTTTTTCGAATATACTTGCAGTTGGTTCAAAGAGCTGTACAAATTCTCCCGTGCCAGATGCATAGGCATTGGCAATGTTAGCAAACTCGATGTTTTGAATTAAGTTTGTATCTTTTTTAGGATCAATGCCATTTTTCTTTAAAACGTATTCTCCAACCATTTGAGGCATGCCGCCTTTACGCTGTCCTAAAAACGTAACACCTTTTACGTCATTCCAATTGAAAGAGTCTAATTTTTTACGTGAAACTAAAAATGTTCCATCTGTTTGTGTAAGCTGTGCGAAGTTAATGACAGGGTCTTTTGCGCCTTGTTGATGAACGTAAATAGACGTTTCAGAACCAACGAGAGCAATATCAATTCCGCCAGATAATAGAGCCGTCATCGTTTTATCTCCGCCAGCTGTTGTTTGGAGGCTAATATTTAATCCTTCATCTTTAAAAAATCCTTTTTCAATCCCGACATATAACGGGGCATAGAAGAGAGAATGGGTAACTTCGCCGACGCGAACGTTTTGAGTTTGTTCTTTCGTACCTTCTTTTTTACTACTACAAGCAGTAAATGTGAAAACAGCTAGTAACATGATGCAAAAAACAGCTATTAATTTTTTCACTATATGACACCTCCTAGAAGTCACTCTACAAGCATGATATGTAGGTAAGTGCCCATATGTGAGTGTAGATAGCAGGAATTTTTTTGGTGATAAAGAAGTACAAATATAAGGGGTGATAAAATGGATTACGAATATGATGATAGCGTACATTTACATCTTGATTATTTCGGAACGGAATGTGATATGGAATCGATTGCTTATAAGCGGAAGAATGAAGACGTGTGGGATGTGTATTTTAATTTTGGGGCATATGGTCTTCAGAAAGACGAGATTGAGACAGGTAAATTTATGGACGAATATGCTGGTCATTACGTTTTCTCTGTACATGCTCGTGATCTTAGCTGGGAATTTGGAAGTGCTCAATTTGAAGAGTGGGTTTTGAGACATCAGCTAGTAGAAAAATCGCTGCAAAAATAGGGAGGAATTTTGTGGTCGATTTTCTCATTTTATTGTTTATTTTCGTAGTCGGATTTTTTATTATACAAGTACTTGTTTACCGATTTGCAAAGAAAAACATTCAAAAATATACAAAAATAAAATGGGTTCATATATGGTTAGATATGAATATGAAAAAAGGACCGAGATTAGATCTTTTTGATTTTGTATTTATCGTACTTGTATGTATTATATGGAAAGTATGGATGTATTCTCTTCTATAATAAAATTACTCATATCTGTTAGAATGAAGGAGAACCTGTCAGTGTCGGCAGGTTCTTTTTTTATGGTAATCATTTTGTGAAGCGTAGTTCATTTATACTACTAGAATATAGAGATGAAGAAGTTGAATTTTTTAAGGGGAAATTAAGGATACACGTGTATAATACAAACACATAGGGAGACTAACTGTATACAAATATGTTATTTTGTATAGGACAATATGTTTGTTGATGCGAGACGAAGGGGTAAAGGAAAGAGGGAATAAATTGCGTTTTAATGTTTTTACACAGCAACGAAGAAGAGATGAATTCCATTTGAGTTTTTCGGCTCAGCAACCGAGCAAGAACTTATTAATTTCTATCATTCTTAGTGGAATGTGGGCGATCTGTTTAGAAACGCTATTCTTTGTTATGTTAAGGTCTTTCGAATTTGAGAAAACGAAAGAGTTTTTCAATGGGACAATACAGCTAAGTATACTCATTATTATTTTATGGGGTGTACTACTATACACCATTCATTTAAATAAAGGTATTAGTCATAAGCTTAGGCCGGCTATGCAAGTTTATGTCGTATTATTTTTAATCGCTCATACAATGAATTGGATGTATATCATGATACAGGAAGGCATGAATCTTCAATTAGTAAATACGTGGGTGTATTTCCAAAATGGACAGTATATTTTAAGCCTGTTATTTATTTATATCATATACGTTTTTGCGTATAATTTGCTGGGAAGAATTTTCTTAAGTACAACGATAACTAGTTTAATCTTACTTATTTTTGTGCTTGTGAATCATTTTAAAATTATGTTTAGAGGAGATCCATTCTATCCGTCTGATTTCACTCAGATTGGTCATATGGATTCCGTTATACCGATGGTTATGGACTCCTTTAGTTTTTGGAGTATGTTTCTTGTAATAGTTGGTATTGTTCTTTTTATATTTGTAGTTATGTATATAAGAAGGTATATTCCAGTTATAAAATCACATATTATTGTGAGGATTATTTTAATATGTGGCTCTGCATTTATGTTGTACGCATATAGTAATTATTCTAATACCTTTATGAATAATGTATTTCAAAAAGGCGGGGTAGATATTCGCCCGTGGAATCAAGTTGGAAATTATAATGCGAATGGTTTTGTTATAGGATTTTTAAGTAACTTAGATACGACAGTGATTAAAGAGCCAGAGAAGTATTCAAAGGAAAATATACAGCAAATTGCAAAGGATATAGAAAAGCAATATGGCGGTAAAGTAAAAGCGCAAAAAAAGGCAGAGAAGCCGAACATTATATATATTATGAGTGAGGCATTTTGGGATCCGACAAAATTAACGAATCTTTCATTTAGCGAAGATCCAGTGCCAAATTTACATCATTATATAGAGAATTTCCCAGGGGGACAAACGATAGCCCCTACATTTGGAGGGAATACAGCGAATACAGAATTTGAAGCATTAACGAGTTACTCGATGAGTCTCTTAATGCCTGGTTCTATACCATACCAACAAGCTGTCCCAAGTCAGAAAGAAATTCCATCTATTGCAAGTGAGTTGAAGAAACAAGGATATTATGCAAGTGCGATTCATGCTTTTAACCGATCGTTTTATAAACGAGATGATGTATATAAAACATTAGGGTTCGATCATTTCAATGCAGAAGACACGATGAAAAATAAAGAAGCAGTTGGAGATAATATTGGTGATTTATCTATGAGTAAAGAAATAATAGATGAATTAAAACAGAGAAAACAGCCTACATTTATTCATGCGGTGACGATGCAAAATCATTTTCCATATACGCCAAATATGTTTGGAGAAAATAAAGTAGAAATTAATGGATTAACAGAAGAGGAATCGAAGGCAGAATTAGAAGCATATACAGAAGGTGTAAGACTGTCGGATGAAGCGTTGCAATATTTAATTGAGCAGCTTGATGAGTTAGACAGACCTACTTTATTAGTCTTCTTTGGAGATCACTTACCTATGTTAGGTACTAATAAATCCATTTATAAAGAAGCGGGATATATAGAAAATGAAGAGACGGTAAGAGAAAGATTAATTATGTCAGAAACACCATTGTTAATGTATGCGAATTTCGATTTGCCAAATGACAATTTAGGTTTAGTAAGCCCGATTTATTTCTCTAGCCTTGTGTTTGATTATGCAGGATTAAATCAATCACCATTTTATCAACTTTTATCGGAAATGCATAAAGAAATACCGGTTCTTAGAGATGAGTTAAAGGTTAATAAAGACGGGGAAGAGATAACAGATTTAACAAAGAAACAAAAAGAAATGTTAGAGCAATATAAAATGATTCAATATGATTTACTTGCTGGAAAGCAGTACAGTAAAGATATACTGTTTAAATAGAAAAACAAAAAGAACTTGTATAACGATACAAGTTCTTTTTTATATTATTTAACGGGGTAACCAGACAAGCTGGGTTTAGGGAGTATTACCTGTACATTTAGTATAAATGAAAATGTAATTGTTTTATTAATTGATTTGTGAGAAATGTGTGAATTTTAATATTTGCAAAAACTGCGTTCCTATCGATACGATTTGGCATAGGTTTTTATGAACGTAAAAATTTTATAAGTTCTTCATTTAATTCATCCGCTTGATCGATTGGAGAGCCGTGACCGCTATTTGTGAGAGGGTGTAACTGCGAGTTTTTAATCCACTTTTGCGTGAGTTCAGCGCTTTTGTATGGGATAAGTTGATCGTGAACACCGTGGAATATTTTTGTTGGGACGTTAATTTTACTTAAATCTTTCGTTACATCTTCATTTGCGGCTGCTTGTAATATTTTGATGAGAGCGTAGGAAGCAGACTGCATACCGAGATAAGAAAACCATTCTAACGTAGCAGATCCTAAGTTTCTATTAAAAAATGATAAAGATACATCATTTAAAAATTTAGGCAGATTGGCATACATTTGATTAATGAGGGTATCTGCTTGTTCTTTTGGGACACCGTAGGGAGATTCTTGATTTTTAACGAAAGAGGGGGAAACCGCGTCGACTAATACAAGTTTTGAAATACGATGACCATTATAGCGAGACATGTATCGAATAGAAAGAGCACCACCTACTGAGAAACCGACTAATGTAGCATTTTCTACTTGAAGTGCTTCTAGGACGATGGCGATATCGTCTGCTAAACGATCGTATGTGTAGCCAGTCCATGGCTTATCAGATTGCCCGTTTCCGCGTATATCTATAGCGATGCAGCGGAAACCGTGCTGTGGTAACACATTGAGCTGATATTGGTACATTTGATGATTTAAAGGCCAGCCATGGACGAAGAACACAGTTTTACTACCGGGTCCGGGATTAACGTCTTGCACAAAAATATGTACATCTTTTTCGACGGTAACAAACATAAATTAGCCCCCTATCCTATTCATATGCTCTATCCCAAAAGCATTGTTTCGTTATAGCTTTAATAAATACATTTGCCAGGGGCGTAGGATTTTGTTCTAGTAAGACACCAGGTTTTCCTTCATTCTTACGTGTGAAAGATTTCATTTATTTATCCTTTATCAACGGCCCATAAAAGCCCGATTGGTGAGGGTGATTAAAGTTTCACTTCATTTTTGTCGCCTATATAAAATTTCTCTACATAATATAAGTATTATTGTTTATAGTTTTTATGCTTATATATAGCCTGAAGATACTCAACTCTATTGGAATGATTTACCTCAAATGTTCGATTTCTCTTTGTTTGTCTAAGAAAATCATTTATTATAATAAATGGTATTACTTCGAGATGTTTTTTGAAGGGGTGTTGAAGTGAAAGACAGTTTTCTATCATATAAAGAAGAAGAAAGGAATGCAAAAATCCTTTTGTGGGTGCTATATGTCATTGTTATTTCATACCAAATTTTCTATGCAATCGTATTAGAGAATAAATCACTAACGGATAAGGGATATAGCATACTCTGGCAAGTTATTTGCGGAACTGCAATACTCGGTGTGAATGTATATTTAATAAAAAAAGAGAAAGCGAATTTCGTTAAATATGCATGTGTATTTGCATACTTAGGAATAGAGATTGCTAATATACTTTCGTATATGCTTTATAATGAGGCGGTATTTGATGGGGGAAATATAATAGAAATTATTCTCATCTTCTTTGTACCTATATTTTTAAATAAAAAATATTTTGTGGTTGTACTTTCGACTATTGTAGGAAAATATTTGATTTATTTATTTGTATTAGAGGAAGTAAAAGGGTTTATGTTCCTCATTATGTATACACTCTTATTAATAGCTGCATATATCATTTTAAATCGATTTATACAATACCTTTCAGCGGTAAAGGAAAGTATTAAGATTGCTAGTGAATCACAAAAATTAGCAGTAATCGGAAAAATGGCAGCGACAGTGGGACATGAAATTAAAAATCCACTTGCTTCATTAAAAGGGTTTACGCAATTACAACGAGAGAAGCATGCGGAGGACCCTATTTACAAACAGATGATTTTTGAAATAGAAAATATGAATAATATGATAAGTGAATTGATGGAAGTTGCTACATGCAAACCCTCTATTTATAAGAAACATAATATAGGTGAAATTGTATTACAAGCAGTAGCAATTGTTCGCGAAAAAATGAATGAATCTAGCGTCCAGCTTATTTCTAATATCGAAGAAAAGATAATAGAAGTTGAATGTGATGAGCGGAAAATAAGAGGAGTCTTTCTATATGTCATAAAAAATGCTCTGGAGGCAATGGAGCAAGGTGGCACATTAGAGTTACGGTTAGAAAATAAAGGACAAGATTATGTAATGCTAAGTGTAATCGATAATGGTTACGGTATTAAGAAAGAAAATTTGGCTCGTGTTACAGAAGCCTTTTATACAACGAAACAAGATAAAATTGGTTTGGGACTTACGGTAGCGAATCGGCTTGTTACGGAGCAGCATCTTGGTGAATTACATATTTCAAGTAAAAGAGATATTGGAACTAGAATAGATATCATTCTCCCGAAACAACGTGGAAATAGTGAAATCCAAGTGGGAGAAAAGCTAGGAGTTACCATATGAATAAAGACGGTATATTTAAAAATGAAGAAATAAAGGCGCTGAAAATATTTTTAAGTTTATTTTTCATTATATTTTTTGTATACGATCTTGCCTACGAATTTATTGTACCTTTAATAGGAGGAGAGCAAGAAGGAGTAGGACAATTTGAAGATGGTTTAGGTTTATGGCTTTATTTTCTGATGGTGATCTTATTTTGTATTGGAGTATACTTCATGAAATGGAAGAATCCATTTGCAGTGAAATATATTATTCTAATTGGATATAATCTATTAGATTTTATCCATAATTTTATGATTTACTACGGTAGTGATGCTGAGTTTGATGGTGGGAATATAGTAGAGGGATTTTTTGTTTTATTTGCTCCACTCTTTGTGAACAAAAGATATTTTTGGTTAGTTCCGAGCATACTTGTGGGAAAATACGCTCTTATAGGAATCATTATTCACTCGTCACTCGTTTTAATTCCGATGGCATTATATAGTATATTTACTATCATATGTTGGATTATGTTTTTAAGGTTTCGATCTTACGTTCGTACGCTTGAGATGATGGATAAAGAAATACAACAAACAGAAAAGCTAGCAACTGTTGGGAAAATGGCTACAGTTATTGGTTACAAAATTAAAAGACCACTAGCTAATTTGGATAAATTTGTAAATAAGCAAGCGATTAAATATCCAGAGGATAAAATATATAGTGATATTATGAAACAAGAAGTAGAACGAATTCATATAATCGCTACAGAACTTAGTGGATTTGAGAAATCTAAATCAATAGAATCAGAAGTTCATAATATAGAAGAAATTATCGCTTATGTTATTCGAGTTATGGGGAAGCCTGCTTTAAATCAAGGCGTGCACATACAAGGTATTTATAGTAAAGACATACCATTAATTACATGCGATGAAAAACGATTAAAACAAGTATTTTTTAATTTAATTAAAAATGCGATTGAAGCAATGTCAGTTGGCGGAACGATTACGATTAAAGTGACTGTAGAAGAAGCAATCATTATTCAAGTCAAGGATGAGGGTTGCGGCATTCCAAAAGACAAAATTCCGAAGCTAAATGAAGCCTTTTACACAACGAAAGAAACGGGAACAGGTCTAGGTTTAGTAGTTACAGAAAAAATTATTAAAGACCACAACGGTAAAATGAGTTTTAAAAGTGAAGTTGGGGTTGGAACGACTGTGAAGGTTACATTACCGATATCATGAAAAACTATTTTTAAAAGGGAGATCACTTATTTGAGAGTGATCTCTTTTTTGTTAAATAAATTATTTTTAAGAGAGAACTAAATATTAGTGATTAGAAAAATAGAATATACTGCACTTTCAGTAATGACAGGATTAATATAAATTGATATCGCATCCCCTCTCGAAACTGGGTTTCCTGTTGTAGTACTAGTCCAAGTTACAGTAGCGGGACCTACCGCTGGGGTAGGATTATACACTTGAATTTGTCCAGAGCCAGTATCCGTAGGCTTAATCGAAAATGTTATAGTTCCTGTAATTTTGTCAGTAGTAGTGAAAGTGATAGTAGATAGGATGTAACTAGAGGTAGGAGCAGTGAGGTTTGTAGGGATATTTCTGCAAATATTAATCGTATAAACAGCAGCAGGTAAGTTATTTACATTTATTATCAAACTGCCAAAAAACGTTTTGAAACGAGTAATAACATAAAGGCAAGGTATCAGCTAGTGTGCCATCAAAATCAAAAATAATTGTACGTAGCATTTTCTCACCCCTATTTTAAGTTATTTTAAGGTTTATTTATGTGTTTGTGTTGTGATACACTTAAAATAACTTAAAAATACTTAAAAGTAAATAAAAATGGGTGAGATTATGAATCAAGAGGAACGTTTAACAAAAATAATGGAGTATTTGAATGAACATAGGACGATGAGTTTGAAAATGATGTGTGAGCTATTTCAAGTTTCCAGAGATACAGCAAGAAGAGATATTGTAAAGTTAACGAATGAAACAACAATAGTACGAACTCATGGTGGTGTAGCTTTATCATCTTTCCACCGTAAAATATCGGATTATGTAAATCGTGAGGAAAAAGAAATTGAATATAAGATATCTATCGGAAGGCAAGCTGCTTCTTTTGTAGGAGATAATGAAGTGATTTATCTTGATGTTTCAACAACTGTTAACTGTATGGCTTCATTTTTGACAGCAAGTAACATAACAGTTGTTACAAATTCAATTGATACTGTATATCATTTAATGGATATGGAGAATGTAAATATTCATATTTTGGGTGGAGAATTAAATAAACACTCACGTTATATGACAGGTTTTTCTGCAATGGAGAAACTAAAAGATTATCATTTTGATAAAGTTTTTATTGGATCACCCGGTCTTACAGAAGATGGTGTCTATTATGCGTACGAGGAAGATATTCATTTTAAGCGTCAAATTGTTAAACAAACAAATGAAGTGTTTTTACTTGCCGATGAGACAAAAATGAATCAACGTCAAAACTTTAAGGCGCTGTCATTAGAATCGATAGATACAATTATTACGAATGATGTTATTCCTGGCGATTTAGAAAGAGTAATGAAAGAATATGGAATTGAGCTAATCGTTGGAGTGAAGTAAAGGGGGACGTAAAAATGAAGGAGATTATATTTGATATTGACGGAACAATGTTAGATACGGAAAAAGCAGTTTTATATTCATTACAGAGAACGTTGCGAGATGAAGGGATGAATTATTCATTAGAAAAGCTACATTTTGCATTAGGTATTCCTGGTGTGGCTGCGTTACAAGAAATCGGTGTGGAAAATATAAAAGCAGTTCATGAGAAATGGATACGTAATATGGCAGATTTTAAGAATGAAATTACAGTATTTAAAGGAATTGCGGAAGTGATTGAAATAGTATCTTCATATAAGGTTCGAACAGGGATTGTTACTTCAAAAACACGCCAAGAGTTTATCGATGATTTCCAGCCGTTTGGATTGCATTCATATTTTGAACACTCTATTTGTGTGGAAGATACAATGAAACATAAACCACATCCAGAGCCACTTGTGACATGTTTAAAAAGATTGAATATAGATGCACAAGAAGCGATATATATAGGTGACTCAGTATATGACTTACAATGTGCAAAACAAGCGGGAGCAAAGTTTGGTTTAGCACTGTGGGGAGCGAAGACAAAGAAAGGGTTCGAAGAGGCTGATTATATTTTTCAAACGCCTCATGAAATTTTAAGTTTAGTAAAAAGAGATAGCTAAATTAGCTATCTCTTTAAAAATTTATAACCACCATTTCTCTTGTGGAACCAAAGTAACATCCACATCAAAATTTTCTGTAAACCAATCATACATCACTGTCTCTTTCACTAAATATTCAGAGGCAGAGTGTGACACTCCAATGAGTGACATATTCGTTTCTTTTACGTAATCCATAATGAGTGAGTATTTATGCCTGCCGTAATCATTGTCGATATGGCAATGGATTTCTCCAGTAATATATGCTTCAGCGCCTTTTGCTTCTGCTTCTTTCATGAGAGATACGACATCTCCACATCCCGCGATAATTGCAATCTTTTTGAGGGAATCATGTTGGTTACCTTCGAAGTCTGTATAAGGAATATGGAAGATATTTTTTAGACGCTTTTGGAGTGCTTCTGTGGATGTTTCATCTATTTCACAAATAAGGCCAACTGGCTCTTGTTCTGGACCTTCATATGCAAAACCTTCAACTACATGAGCATGTAAGGACTTTGCAATTGAAATGCTTGTTCCATGCGTTTGATGAACATCCATTGGTCCGTGACATGTATATATAGAAAGTTGTTTTTCTTTTATCGCTTGTAAATATTTTTCAGGTATTGGAATAAAGCCACGCCCTGATTTTCCAAGCGGATCACCGCATTCCATTACAAGTGGGTGGTGCATAAAAAGTAAATCACCAGATGTAGATTGTGAAATGAATGTTTCAAGAACGTCATCTGTAGGAAAAACAGCTAAAAATACTTTATTTACATTTTCAGCTCCTCGTATCATAAGACCGTTAAATAGCTCTACAAAATTGGTTTCGAAAAATTGTTGCCACGGAAATTGGATAGGATTATATACAGATGGGATAAATCGGCTAAAGGCACTATCTTTTCCATATTTTTCGATTTGGAATAAATGATTGAGTGATTGTTCTATGTCTTTTAAAGCTCGCATGTTGTATTATCCTCCTTGAACTGATTCTTGTTCTATTAGTTGTTTTTCATAGCAAAATAGGAAGCGGATAGGAAACAAATAAAGCCTAGAATCCAACCAATAGAAGGAGAATAGGGAAGTATATGTTGTAATACCATTCCGCTAGAAATCAAAAAGCTACCGAGTAGACCTAAGAAGATGGGGTATCGTAGTAATTTGAGCATGAGTAATACAACCTCCTTTATCCCGCTTTAATGGGCAGTAAGACCCTCACCTCAAAATTCAGCGCAAGCAAAGAATTTAGGTGGGGGGCGGGCTGCCCATAAAAGTCCGATTGGTTCAACTAATAATCGGTGGGGGATGAAGAAACCCCCCACTGATTAAAGTTTCACTTTATCACATACATTGTATATTAGTCTTAATTTTCTGTATATATTTTTTAAGAAAAATGGTGGTACAATATATGAAGGATACGAGAAGAGAGGATGAAGATTAACGTATGTACGTTACTGTAACAGAAGCAGCATATAAAAAGATTATGGATACGATTCCAAATGAAGCGAAATATATAAAGTTATTTTACGATAATGAAGGTTGTGGTTGTGTAATGAGCGGAATTATCGATTTAGTAGCTGTAGCAGAAAAAGATGAGCGCGATGTGGATATCGAATCCAGCACAATGAACTTTATCGCTGATCGTACAAAACTTGTATTTATGGATGACAAGTTAACAGTTGATTGGCATGAAGGTGGAGGAACTTTTCAGCTGAAGAGTCCGAGCCAATTTTATAATCCAAACATGAAGTTACACGTTCGAGTGTAGTAAAGAAAGGTGGTTCCAAAATGTATTTTGGAACCACCTTTTCTATTGTATAAGTCGTTATTATTGTCGTTTTTTGTTAATAAGTCGATATATTTAGAAAATCGCTGATATATTTGGGGAATCGCCGATATAATCGGAGTTGCGCTGATATATTCAGAAAATCACCGATATAATTTCATGTACCAAAACGTTGCATATAATACAAAGATTTTTTCACATAATGAAATGTACATGTGATTGAATTTTCTGTATAATCTTATTTGCGGAGGGGATACGCATGAGAAGATGGGGAATTGAGTTATTACTTTTAACAGTCGTTATTATTTGGGGTATTAATTTTACGATTGCGAAATACGGACTTTTAGAATTTACAGCAATTGAATTTACTGCACTTCGGATGATATCGGCGGCACCGCTTATGTTACTTCTTACATTTTTTATTGAAAAGTCGATTTATATGGAGCGAAAGGATATACCTAGATTAATCATCGTTAGCGTTGTAGGTATTATACTGTATCAAACATTATTTATGGAAACTGTCAAATATACATCCGCTACAAATGCCTCTTTACTCATTTCTATTTCACCTATTTTTACAACGTTATTTGCGATTTTCTTGAAACAAGAAAAATTTTCTTCTCGAAAGTTAATCGGTTCTATGATTGCTTTTGGTGGGGCAGCATTAGTTTTAGTAGCAGGGCATTCACTTGCTAGTTCTTTTTATGGGAATGGAATTGGGCTCATTACATCAATATGCTGGGGGCTTTATCCTGTTTTAGCTGGTCCATTAATTCAAAAATATTCAGCACTACGTGTTACCGCATGGTCAGCATTAGTTGGTGCGATTCCGCTCTTATTGTTAAGTGGACCACACGTATTTATAATGCCATTTCACATTACACACGGAATGACACTATTCGCTTTACTATATTCTATTTTCTTTGTAACAGTGTTTGGTTTAGTAATGTGGTATGTTGGTGTTCAAAAAATTGGGGCGTCACATACGATGGTATATATGTACATAACGCCGCTTGTAGCTGTTTTATTTGCAGCTGTATGGGCAGATGAATATGTATCGTTTCAACAAATAATCGGTGGAATTATCATTTTTTTCGGTCTATGGTTTGTGAAATCGGAGAAAGTAAAAATTCATTCTATTGCGGGGGAACCTATATCAAAATAGGAAAACAGATCACCTATGATCTGCTTTCCTATTTTTTTATTTTTGGTAAGAAGACGAGAAATAAGATAGCAGTAATAAGTGGGATTAAGTTTAAAAATGGAATACGGAAGAGTGTGATAAGAATAATACCTGGAAGAAGGACACCGAGGACAGCATAGAAAATACTATGATTTTTCGTGTACCAATACAATGAAAGTCCAATAAGTGCAGGGATAATAAGGTGGATGAGAGCCATTAAAAAATAAATCATTAGACGCCCCCTTTATTTGTGTACTTATTACATCATATCCGTATGTTCATAGATTGATATCATTTTTTTCATAAATGGACGGAAAAAGTTTGGAAAAACGTCACAAATTATGAGAATATGATGTTTGAAATCTTGTATAATATTATTTTCTAAAAACATTCAAACAACATAAACATACTGTTTATGTTGTTTTTAATTTGGATGAAATGGGTTTAAGGAATATGGATTTGAAAGAAAATTTTGTTGGATAGATAAGAACGAATGAAGAGAGGTACAGCATGATTAGTATGTCATTAAGGTCATTTAAAATTCAATCGTATTATATACTAGGTATTTTGTTAATAGGATGGATGTTAACACCTTTTTCAGCACATTTTTTAGGCGCTGGAATTGGACTTATTGTAAGTATGTATTGCGTTTGGCTTTTAGGGAGACGAATTGAGAAGCTTGGAGATAGTATTGTAAAGAAAACGAAAGCACCGACGCTCGGTATGTTTAATCGTTTTGCCGCTGCTATTTTAGGTGCTATTATTATGTACGAAATTGAGCACCATATGGTTATGTGGGCATTTGCAGTAGGGATTATGGGCGGTTATTTCTTAATTGTTGTTAATTTAGGATACTATAGTATGAAAGATGAGAAAGAATTAACGAAGAGATAAAAAGATAAAAAGATAAAAAGATAAAAAGATAAAAAGATAAAAAGCCTCTTTTTAGATGGAATAGAGGATCCAGCGGGGGATAGAAGCGGTTAGGGACTGTTTTAGCCCCACGCGGAGTAAAACCAGAAGGATGTAGCGAGTAGGGATATAATTTATATGTTCGAAGCCGTGATTTGTCTGTGTGGAAATGGGGTTATTCTGGGGTATGGGATCCGGCGAGGGATAGAAACCGTCAAAGCCTTTTTTAGCTCCATACGTTGTGAAACCAGAGGGATATAGTGAGTGGGGATATAATTTATATGTTTGAAACTGTGATTTGTCTGTGTGGAAATGAGGTTATTCTGGAATAGGGGATTCTGCGAGGGGGAGTACAACGGGAAGTGAAACTTTGAATAAAATGTAGGTATCTGCTTCCAATAAGTTAACATGAAATCAAGTATGAGTATGACTTTTAGGTTCTTTAAAAAAGTTGGATATAATACAAAAAACTATTCCGATAATTAGAATAATATATTTTATCGTTTCACTTGTATGCTCAAATAAATGAACGTTAAGCATTACAAGTCCCCAAAACATTTGGATCGCTCCATAACTGAATAAAATTTTTCCTGTACGAGAAAAGTTTTTCATAGGTTTCACCCCTTCCTATATATGTAAATTATATCATAGAAAACTAAAAGTAAATAACTATAAAGGGAAAATTCTGTAAATTAACGAACTAAATCACAGATGAGAGATTAACGTTTTACTTTATATAAGATAAAGAAAGAAGCTTACGCAAAAACGTAAGCTTCTTTTTTATGTAAGTGTGTGTAACCGTTAAGCCGCATTGGGTTTTGTCGGTGAGTACGCGAAACTTTACGGTTACACGGCACTTATTCATATGAGTAAAGGGTTATTCCAACAGAAAATTTGTACTTAAGCGATTGGGCCGCCTAAGTTAATAATATCTTCAGAAACGCTATCGAACTTTTTAAAGTTAGCTTTGAATTCGTTAGCAAGCTCGATTGCTTTTGCTTTGTAAGCAGCTTTATCAGCCCAAGTTTGTTCAGGCATTAACACTTCGTCAGGTACACCTGGTACGTGAAGTGGAACTTCAAGACCGAAGATGTCATGTTTAGCTGTTTCAGTTTTCGCAAGTTCGCCGCTTAATGCTGCTTGAATCATTGCACGAGTGTAACCTAAGTTCATACGTTTACCAACGCCGTATTCGCCACCAGTCCAGCCAGTGTTTACTAAGAATACTTTCGCGTCGTGTTTCTCGATTTTTTCACCAAGCATTTCAGCATAGCGAGATGCATCAAGTGGTAAGAATGGTGAACCGAAGCAAGTTGAGAATGTTGCTTGCGGAGATGTAACGCCGCGCTCTGTTCCTGCTAGTTTACTAGTGTAACCACTTAAGAAATGATACATAGCTTGTTCTTTTGATAACTTACTGATTGGAGGCAATACGCCAGATGCATCAGCAGTTAAGAAAATGATTGTATTTGGGTGTCCAGCAACACTTGGCAGTACGATATTGTCGATCGCATGCATAGGGTATGCAGCACGAGTATTTTCTGTTAAAGTAGTATCGTTGTAGTCTGCGATACGCGTTTGATTATTAATGATAACGTTTTCTAAAACAGATCCAAATTTGATTGCATCGAAAATTTGTGGTTCTTTCTCGTGAGAAAGGTTTACACATTTTGCGTAGCAACCGCCTTCAATATTGAATACACCGTTATCAGACCAACCATGCTCATCATCACCGATTAATTTACGGTTTGGATCGGCAGATAATGTTGTTTTACCTGTTCCAGATAAACCGAAGAATAGTGCTACGTCACCTTCTTCACCTACGTTTGCAGAGCAATGCATAGAAAGAATATCTTGTTCAGGTAGTAAGAAGTTCATAATAGAGAAGATTGATTTTTTCATTTCTCCAGCGTATTCTGTACCACCAATTAGTACGATACGTTTTTCGAATGAAACCATAATGAATGCTTCAGAGTTTGTACCGTCAACAGCTGGATCAGCTTTGAAATTCGGTGCAGAAACAATTGTAAACTCTGATTCATGAGTTGTTAATTCTTCTTCAGTTGGACGAATGAATAATTGATGTACAAATAAATTGTGCCATGCATATTCATTAATAACTTGAATTGGTAGGCGGTAATTGCGGTCAGCGCCTGCAAATCCTTTGAAGACGAATAACTCTTCTTTTTCTTTTAAGTATTCTAAAACTTTCGTATATAATTTATTAAAATGTTCTTCAGAAATCGGTTGATTCACTGCTCCCCAAGCAATTTTGTCAGCAACCGATGCTTCTTTCACAATAAATTTATCTTTAGGAGAACGTCCTGTATATTTTCCTGTTGAAGCAGAAACGGCACCAGTAGAAGTTAATTTCCCTTCATTTCGCATTAATACTTTTTCCACTAATTGCGGAACACTTAGTTGAATCTGTGCATTGCTTCCGTTCAATAATTCGTGTAAACCAATTTGGACATTCACAGTACTCATATTTATATACCATCCTTTTCATTTAATGAAATATTTCTCGTAATCCCCAACAAGAGTATAACACAATTATATAAATAATGTATACTATTTCTTTCTTTTTGTTTGTGTGAATGCATTATTTCCTTATTAATATTTCATTCCAGGCGTATTGAGAAAAACTTTCAGGAAAATGTGAATATTAATTGACAAATGAATATCATTTCTTTAGTATAGGTTGGGACGGATACTCTCTTATCCCGAGCTGGCGGAGGGACAGGCCCGATGAAGCCCAGCAACCTCACTTGTAGTGGTAAATACAGGTGAATAGGTGCTAAAACCTGTGCGAGGCTACAGGTCTCGAACGATAAGAGCGAAGGGCAAAAAGCAGTATGCAAGTAGCAAATTAAACCTTTCCTCTATGTAAAATAGGAAAGGTTTTTCTGTATGCTTGTGGGAGAATAAATGTATGTCGCAGTTTGTGGCAAATTAAGGATGAGTTCCGTACAATATATACAATTACTGTAGGGAGGTTTACCACATGACAAAAAAACGTCATCTGTTCACATCTGAGTCTGTAACTGAAGGACATCCAGATAAAATTTGTGACCAAATTTCTGATTCAATTTTAGATGCGATCTTATCAAAAGACGCGAATGCACGTGTAGCTTGTGAAACAACTGTAACAACTGGTTTAGTATTGGTAGCGGGGGAAATTACGACTTCTACTTACGTAGATATTCCAAAAATCGTTCGTGAAACAATTCAAGGCATTGGTTACACACGCGCAAAATACGGATTCGATGCAGAAACTTGTGCAGTTTTAACATCTATCGATGAGCAATCTGCTGACATCGCTATGGGTGTTGACCAAGCGCTAGAAGCACGCGAAGGTCAAATGACTGACGCTGAGATTGAGGCAATTGGTGCAGGAGACCAAGGTTTAATGTTTGGTTTCGCATGTAATGAGACACAAGAATTAATGCCACTTCCAATCTCGCTTGCTCACAAATTAGCTCGCCGTTTAACTGAAGTACGTAAAGATGACACATTATCATACTTACGTCCGGATGGAAAAACGCAAGTTACAGTTGAGTATGATGAAAATGGTAAACCTGTACGTGTAGATACAATTGTAATTTCTACACAGCATCATCCAGATGTTACATGGGAAGAAATCGATCGCGATTTAAAAGAGCATGTAATTAAGGCTGTAGTTCCAGCAGAATTAATGGATGGAGAAACGAAATTCTTCATTAACCCAACTGGCCGCTTCGTAATTGGTGGACCACAAGGTGATGCTGGTTTAACAGGACGTAAAATCATCGTTGATACTTACGGTGGATACGCTCGCCACGGTGGCGGTGCATTCTCTGGTAAAGATGCAACAAAAGTTGACCGCTCTGCAGCATATGCAGCTCGTTATGTTGCGAAAAACATCGTAGCAGCTGGTCTTGCTGATAAAGCAGAAGTACAACTTGCATACGCAATCGGTGTAGCACAACCAGTATCAATTTCAGTTGATACATTCGGCACTGGTAAAGTATCTGAAGACGTATTAGTAGAACTAGTTCGTAACAACTTCGATCTTCGCCCAGCTGGTATTATTAAAATGCTAGACTTACGTCGCCCAATTTACAAACAAACAGCAGCTTACGGACACTTCGGACGTACTGATGTAGATCTAACATGGGAACGTACAGACAAAGCTGCAGCTTTAAAAGAGCAAGCTGGTCTATAATATATGAAAAAAAGCTTTGCGCAGTGAGCGCAAAGCTTTTTTTATTTATAATTACGTTGGAATAAAGCGAAGAGTTCAATGTCATGCCAATTGCCATTGCGGAATATAGCTTCTTTACAAGTTCCTTCATGTTGAAAACCGAGCGATTTATATAATTTAATTGCTCTATCGTTAAAAGAAAATACTCGTAAAGAAAGGCGATGTAAATTTAATTCTAAAAATGCATAATCCAATAATAAGGTGAAAGCTTCCTTCCCATAACCTTGTCCCCAGTAATCCTTGTTACCAATATCAATAATACATTCAGCGTTTCGATTATACGAATCAATATGAATTAAAGAAGTAATACCAATTGAAAGATGCGTAGATTTTTCTTCAATGATATAGCTCTTAGAGTCCGAAGAATGAATAAATTGCTGGCAAAGTTTTTCTGTGTCTTGAAGGGAATATTTATCAAGAGTGAGAGTAGTTGAACCCATAACGTCTATATCATTATGCCATTTATAATATGTTAGAATATCATCTTCGGAAAACTTTCGTAACTGGATACGGTTTGATTCAAACAATGTAAGTCCCCCTCTTGTATTTATTATTTTTTGTTCATTATTTCAACACACGAGCTACAATAAATCTGTCCTTCTAGTTCAATATATTTTTTCATATTCGTCATGCCATTTGCCGGAAGTGGCATATGAATCCACGCTTTTTCATACGTTTGTATTTCCTTTTCACATGATTTACAAAGGATTGTTTTCTTCTGGAACATATGTAATCAACCTTTCATGTGACGTGCTTTACCTGCGCAAAAGGCACTGCTTAGTAAAAATAGCGTGGCGAATATAATACTTATTAATGTAGCGTATGGAATTGCTCCTTTTAGAGAAAAGCCGACAGTGATGGAAGCGACGAATAAGAGGATGAATGCTGTTGTTAATTTTTTATAAAGTTCCATAATAGGTAGACCTCCTTATTTAGAGATAGAACGTTTAAAAATAAAATCAACTATATAGGCAAGTACGAGAGGAATTAATGTACTAGTTAAATAGTAACGAATACCACCATCAGGCATTAGCACATACAATTTTAGAAAGTTAAGATTGAATCCGTAAGCGATGCATTGAAAAAGAGATAATATAATTAGGAATGGTATAATGGGTACGTATCGTTTCATATTTTGAACCATGTAAAGCTCCTTTATATGGATAAATATACTTTTATTGTATCATATTGGATTCTTTAGTTTATACATAATTTTATAAAGTTAAATGGAAGGAAAGATGAAAAAATGAGCGTAACCGAACATAAAAAACAAGCTCCAAAAGAAGTACGTTGCAAGATCGTAACAATTTCCGATACACGTACAGAAGAGACTGATAAGAGCGGACAACTATTACATGCATTGCTAAAAGAAGCAGGACATACAGTAACTTCTTATGAAATTGTAAAAGATGATAAAGAAAGTATTCAGCAGGCAGTATTAGCTGGTTATCATAGGGAAGATGTAGATGTTGTATTAACAAATGGTGGTACTGGTATTACGAAGCGCGATGTAACAATTGAAGCAGTATCAGCGTTATTACATAAAGAAATTGTTGGATTTGGTGAGTTGTTCCGCATGATTAGTTATTTAGAAGATATCGGAAGCAGCGCAATGTTAAGTAGAGCGATCGGCGGCACAATTGGGCGCAAAGTAGTCTTTTCGATGCCAGGGTCTAGCGGAGCGGTTCGTCTTGCGATGAATAAATTAATTTTACCGGAATTAGGTCATATTACATTTGAGCTGCATCGCCAATGAGTAAGTATGCTGGAATTGTATTAGCAGGTGGTATGTCGAGTAGATTCGGTGAGCCGAAAGCGTTAGCGGGTTGGCAAGGTAGTACGTTTATCGAGCATATTTTGAAAGTGATGACAAGCACGCTCCAAGAAGTTGTAGTCATTAGTCATTCCGATATAAAAGAGCGAGTAAAGCAACTCGTACAAGTACCTGTTATAGAAGATATTCCGCATTATAAAGGAAATGGACCACTTGCTGGAATTGTATCAGGAATGGAATATATAGAAGCAGCTTGGTATGCTATTATGCCTTGCGATGCGCCAAATGTTTCGCATGAGTGGTTTACCATTTTATTAGAGCAAACGAGTGATGAATATGATGCAGTTGTACCTATTATTAATGGAAGAAAACAACCGTTACTTGCAGCATATCATAACCGCGTGAAAGAAAAGATTTATACTTTGCTTCAAGAAGAAAAAAGAAGTATGGGTCAGCTTTTATCACAATGTAATGTGAAATATGTTGCAGGAGAAGATGTGCAAGCAAATGCAAAATGGTTTATAAATGTGAATACGAAAGAAGAATATGTGCAGGCTCAAAAAGACCTTTCAAATGAATGAAAGGTTTTTTGGTATACAGAAATTGGGGAACAATTACTGTATAAAGGTATGTGAGTAAGTTGATTTTAAGGGGAATTCTTAAAATCATTATACAGTTAAAATACTGTATAACCATATATTAATTTTTATGGGTTTTTATTACAAGTCTGTTTAGTTATTTTTATTTTTGTTATAATGAATATAGGGATAAAGTAATATTTCACCTTGTGTATCATTTATCCGACTTTAATGGGCAGTAAGACCCCCACCTCAAAATTCAGCGAAAGCAAAGAAGTTAGGTGGGGGATCAACTGCCCATAAAAGTCCGATTGGTTCAACTAATAATCAGTGGGGGGATGAAGAAAACCCCCACTGATTAAAGTTTCACTTTATTTAAGTAAAGTTTACAACTGTGTAATAAACTCCCTTCGTTTTTTTGAAGGGAGTTTTTCTATTTAAGCAAGTAACTCTGATGCGTTATGCTGAAGGACTTCTTCATATTGGTCAAGTAAGCCACGAAAGATTTCATTCCAGCTTTTTGATTTTGCATAACATGAAGCTGCTATGCCCATTTGCATAAGTTTTTCTTCATTTTGCAATAAAGAATAGATGGATGTTAAGAATGAATCCTCATTTTTGGGCGGACAAAGAACTCCCGTTTTGCCATCTGTAATAATGTTTTTAACCCCACCACTATTTGCACCGATGACAGGTGTGCCGCATGCAAGCGATTCAAGTACGACGTTTCCGAATGTTTCGGTAGCTGATGGAAATACCATAATATTAGAACAAGCATATGCCTCAGCTAAATCCGTACCTTGTAAATATCCAGTAAACGTGATGTTCGTTTTCGGAACAGCTTCACGTAAATTTGTTGCTAGAGGACCGTCTCCGGCGATGAGCCAATGAATATCGTTTCGAGTATGTGCTGTTTTAACGATAAGGTGTTGCAGTGTATCAATATCTTTTTCAGGAGCAATCCGTCCAACATAGGAAAGGACATACTTCGCTGTAATATTATATTTTTTTCGGAATAGGTCTGTATTGTAAGATGGATGAAAGAGTGTGCAATCTACACCACGTCCCCATATAGAGAGAGCTTGAAAGCCTTTATGTTTTAATTGATGTAATGTTTCAGGGGAGGGAACGAAATTTTTTTGCATATGACTATGAAACCATTTTAAATAGTTCCAAAGCATATTGGAGAGAAATTCAATTTTGTAATAGCGTAAATAAGCATCGAAATCAGTATGATAAGAACCGACAACTGGGATGTTTAACTTTTTTGCGTAATACAGTCCACAAAGTCCCATGTTGAAAGGTGTGGCAATGTGAATAATGTCAGGTTTAAAGGCAAGAAGTTCTCGTTTAATGCGCGGAGTAGGAAAAGAAAACCGACATTCTGGATATAATATTGTTAACGGGATACTTCTCATCTTATTCACATTCGCTACGAAATTATCTTCAGCAGTATGCTGAGGGGCGAAAACAGAATAGGCGATCTTTTCTTTTTGAAAATAACGTGTTAATCGTTCTAAAGTTTTCGCAACCCCGTTGACTTGTGGTGTAAAAGTATCGGTAAAAATGGCGACTCTCATCATATCACTCCTTTATGTGAAAAGTGGGATGAATTGATAAAAAGAGATGATGCCAGAGCAAGTGCCGAGGCACATACCGACGAATACATCAGACGGATAGTGAAGCCCTAAATAAATGCGAGAAATACCGACGCATAATGCTAGCGGTAATAGGAAAATAAGTAAGTTTGGATTATAGCAAATAAATGGAATAAAGACAGAGAAAACAGCCGTTGTATGACCAGACGGGAAAGAGTGGTCTTTTAATGGATGGACTGGATATTTCGCATCCTGAATTGTTAAATAAGGACGTTTTCGCGGATACCATCTTTTTAATATTTGCACAGGAATATGGCTAATTGCTAAAGAAATAGCCGTTGCGATTGCAGCTTGATGCAAAGTACCTTTTGCGAAAATTAAAAAGAACAGTGTGAGTGTGATGGAGAAAGTCGCACCACCGATATGAGTAAGAGTGCTGAAAAAGACATTTAACGTTTTTTGATCAAAGTATCGGTTAATTCCTTTGAAAATGTAACATTCTATTTTATACAGTCCACTGGCCTTCATGAAAACTCTCCTCCCTCGTTTACATATATATGGAGATATTAGCTTTTATTTTAATAAGATTTTGTTGAGGGAGTAATAATGTTTTGTAAAGAAAAAGTTAGGTTTTATATAAAAAGCTGCCAGTATTATGGCAGCAGTAAAATCATTTTTGTAGTGATTTATAATATTGACCTTTTTCAACGTATTGTGTGCGAATTCGCTCCATATCTTTACGGTCTTCCTCGGTTAACTCACGAACGACTTTCGCTGGGCGACCGAACGCTAACGTGTTTGGCGGGATTTTCTTCCCTTGAGAAACGAGGCTTCCAGCACCGATAAAGGCTCCTTCGCCAATTTCAGCACCATCTAATATAATAGATCCCATTCCAATTAAAGCATCTTTTTTAATATGGCAGCTATGTAAAATAACTTGATGTCCAACGGTAACATCATCTTCTAAAATTAGAGGATACTGTGGGCTTTGATGAAGTGTACATTGGTCTTGTACATTTACCCGGTCTCCAATGATTGTTGGTGATACATCACCGCGTATGACTGTATTAAACCAAATACTTGATTCTTCGCCAACGGAAACATCGCCTGTAATCGTAACGTAGTCAGCGATAAAAGCACTACTCGCAATTTTCGGATTTTTTTCTTTGTAAGGATATATCATATAAAGCCTTCCTTTCCTAGAGACTAGTTTTAGTGTATCAAATTATGAGAAAGAGTGAAATGGAGGAGAGCCGTATGTGGAATTATGAAGCTGAGGAAGCAAAGGCTGTAATTGTTATCGTGCACGGCGCAATGGAATATCACGGACGTTACGAGGCCGTTGCGGAAATGTGGAATCATATCGGCTACCACGTCGTGATGGGAGATCTTCCGTCACATGGAACGACTTCAAGAAATAGAGGACATATTGATTCATTTGATGAATACATAGAGGAAGTTAAATTATGGGTAAAAGAGGCAAGAAAGTACAGATTACCTATCTTTCTATTTGGTCATAGTATGGGTGGTCTTATCGTCATTCGTATGATGCAAGAAACGAAGAGAGAAGATGTAGACGGCATTATTTTAAGTTCGCCATGTTTAGGCGTGTTAGCTGGACCTTCTGCACCGCTTCAAGCTGCCTCAAAAATATTAAATATTATCGCTCCGAAGTTACAATTTGCAACGAATCTTACAGTGGAAATGTCAACGCGTAATCATGAAGTGAGAGATGCGATGGAGAACGATTCATTGTTCTTGCGTAAAGTATCAGTACGTTGGTATAGTGAATTGATTAAGTCTATCGAAATGGCTCATAAGAAAATAAATGATTTTCCAGATGTTCCGCTCTTGCTAATGCAAGCTTGTGAGGATAAACTTGTAGATAAAATACGTGTCCGCACTTGGTTTGATAATGTTAAAATAAGTGATAAGGCTTTTAAAGAATGGCCGAATTGTTATCATGAGTTATTAAATGAGTATGAGCGTGATGAAATTTTGAATTATATTCAGTCATTTACTGAAATACGCATCAATAACATAATAGAAACAAATAAGTAAATTATTTGTACATTGAATAGAGGAGATGAAGGAAGAAGTGAACGTACCGAGTAATCCCATAACGCTCATGGCGAAAGTATACCGTGATGTGTTTCCGGTTGTACACCATGAGCTAGCGATGTGGAAAGAGCGTGCCTACCATATTCCGAATGATGAGCTTCATAGTCAGGCAATCGCAAGTATTGAGCATAAAACGTTTCATTGCGAGGGCGGTGGCATTTTAGCGCTATTAGCAAATGAACACCGAGAGGAATGTATTCGTTTTATCGTCGCATATCAAACGATTAGTGACTACTTAGATAATTTATGTGATCGCAGTACATCACTTGATCCAAATGATTTTGCCGCACTCCATGAATCGATGGTAATGGCATTATCACCTGAAGTAGAAGGTGGCGGTAATTATTATCGCTATCGTGATGATCAAGATGATGGTGGTTATTTAGATGAACTTGTTGAAACATGCCAAGATGTTTTAAAGAAAACGAAGCACTATGACAAAATTGCTCCTGTTCTTCATGAACTTGCTTGTTATTATTGTGATTTGCAAATTCATAAACACGTGAAGTTAGAAGAAAGAGAACCACGTTTAAAAACATGGTTTGAAGCACATAAAGAAAACTTACCTGAGATGAGCTGGTTTGAATTTTCAGCATGTGCTGGTTCTACGCTTGGAATCTTCTGTCTTGTCGCATATGCATTTCATGATGAATTACATGATGAAGATATTGCGAAAATTAGACAAGGGTACTTCCCTTACGTGCAAGGACTTCATATCTTACTTGATTATTTCATCGATCAAGAAGAAGACCGCGCCGGTGGGGATTTGAATTTCTGTAGTTATTATGAAAACGAGCAAGCTATATTAGATCGTATGAAACACTTTGTAGAAGAAGCAGAGAAAAGTATTGGTGACTTGCCTCATGCGAAGTTTCATCGCCTTATAAGCCGAGGATTACTTGGTATTTACTTATCAGATCAAAAAGTATCAGCACAAAAGAATATGCACAAAATGGCACGGCGCATTGTAAAATACGGTGGTCTCACTTCACGATTCTTCTATTGGAACGGGAAGATGTACCGAAAGAAAACGGCGCAGTGATGAAGAAAACCACTCATATTGAGTGGTTTTCTTTTCATTATGATCGTATTTTTGAAAATACATATATAAGAAGTTCAATCGCGAAAATAACTAAAACAGATATTCCGAATAAAGGCATGACAGCGCCTAGTATAACCATCATGATAAAGAAAACGATGATGCTTTTCTTATCTCTTTGCTTTGGCGGTGCTGCTAATTTTCCTTTCGGCTTTCTTGCTAACCACATTTTTACTCCGTAATAAATGAGAAGTAATAAAGATAATGTCGTTAGTAAGCATAATATTTTATTTGGCCATCCGAATAAATGACCTTCATGAAGCGGGATACCGTAAGTGAACCATTGTGCAAGTAATCCATAATCTCGATAGTCCGTTTTGGAAATGAGTTCTCCGCTATATTGATCAAAATAAGCTGTTATTTCTTCATTTGGTGCAACATGCATACCTGTAATACCGGAACCGCTTGATTTCGAAACAGTGAACACACCTTTCGGATCAGCTGGTAGTGAAATAACATATGGCTTCTTTATCTCAATTCCTTTTTGTAATTCATCGACAGGAATTGCTTTCGGTTCATTTGAATTCGATTCAGGAGGAGCTTCTTTTCTAGTCGCCCACGGTAATTCTTTTACCTTCGATTCAGGTGGTGCCATATACAATTTCGGATACCCGAGCGATTCATTCGACGATGCAATTTTATAAATTTGGTTGCCCATAAATCCTGACCACGGCAATCCAGATGCGACTAGCAGAACGAGTGGAATTGTAAATATAATACCGATAATAGAATGACGTCGTTTTGCTTTTTCTCGCTTATTGGATGCCGGTGTGTTTTTGAACTGGCGTATACTCATATACAACCCAGTCACAATTAAAAAGATTGTCCAGCATGCCGCAAGTTCTACAGTATAGTTAACGACAGTGCCACCAACTAAAAGAGAACTATGTAATTCCCGCATGATATTGGCAAACGTTTCACTTGCATTTTGATCCCCAACAATTTGATTATTACTATCTAAATACACATATTTTTGTTGTCCAGTATATTCATTTGCAATCGTAAGTCTCGTATTATAATCCCCATTAAACTCACTAATTTTCGCCACACTATAATGTGGATATTTTTTCTCTGTTAAGGAAATAGAATCAGCCATCGAAATAGATTCTGTTTGAGCACTCTTCCCAAAATATAAATCTTTATAGATGAAATCTTCAACCTCTTCCCGAAATAAATACCCAATTCCGCTCAGTGACAACGTAATAAGAAGCGGTGTAATAAAAAGCCCAGCATAAAAATGCCAACGCCAAAAAATGTAATGAAGCGAACGATTTACTTTCATACTCTCTGTTCCCCTAACCTTCCCTATATGAATAACTACTTATTTAATATAGCGAGATTAAGTGTGGATACTTTGAAAGAATTGTGAAGAAAGTTAAAAGTTTTGGGGATTTTTATTGGCGAGACATACAATAAGTAATGCAAAGCTTAGTTGAATGAATCAGCTCTTTATCCCGCTTTAATGGGCAGTAAGACCCCCACCTCAAAATTCAGCGAAAGCAAAGAAGTTAGGTGGGAGATCAACTGCCCATAAAAGTCCGATTGGTTCAACTAATAATCAGTGGGGGATGAAGAAAACCCCCACTGATTAAAGTTTCACTTTATCTCCTTTTTGTAGCCTGATTTGAAGCGCTTTTTGAAAACAAGTAAGGGCGGTTTGGAAGTCATTCTCATCTAATTTACTTTTTCCGTAATGTTGGTAGAAAAAATCTTCATAAGCGGGTAAGTCTGGTAGTGTTTGTAGAAGTTCGGCAAAGATTGTATTTGCAGCAGAAAAATTTCTTTCCCAATGATATGTATGTGCGAGACGAAGTTTGTTAATAAAAAGTCCTTTCATGTTGTCTGTTTGTGTGTAATATTTAATTGCCTTCTGTAAGTAATGTTTACTTTCAGAAAGGTTGCTAGCGATTCGTTCATAAACACCGATTAATCCGCAGTTTTTTCCATATAACGATCTTTCATGTAAATGCTCTTTCAAAAATACAATCCCCTGCTTCATTTCAGCAAGGGATATAGGCTTTTCTCTAAGATTTTCATCAAATATGTATCCCATTTCAAAAGGTATATTCATTGGGCCCCCCTTATATTTTCTACATACATGCTAACAACCGCCTCAGCAAGACATTGAGCAGAATCAACAAAATCCTCACTCGCCACCACATTCAAATCGGTACATGCGATAATGGCAGTATCTACTGTATCTTTCAATTGTAAAACGAGCGCATTCCACAATCCGCGGGCTTCTTCAACCTCGCCAGATTTAATACAAGTAATAATTTGATTCATCATTTCCTGCCATGTTTCATGATGAATGTATTCTATATTCCGCTTTGCAATCCCATCTTGGTAAATACCAGCTTGAACAGTTGCTTCTGTTGCGAGAAGAGCGACTCTTTTTGTATTTTCAGGAATTGCTTTTAACGTTTCATCGACTATATTTAAAATTGGAACAGAAAGAGAACGCTGTAATTCTTCAAAATAAAGATGCGCTGTATTGCAAGGCATAGCGATAAATTCTACACCAGTACTCTCGAGTTTTTGTGCGCCTTCAATAATCGCTTTTTTCATCGCTTCGTGATCAATTGGGCGATCCATGTAAAACGGTGTTGGGCACGAGTAAATCATCATATGAGGAAAGTCCATATCATGCTTTGCTCCGTATATTGTTTGGCACTCTGCTACAACTATATCGACGAATGGCCCAGTTGATTTTGGTCCCATTCCTGCTAGTATTCCGATCATTGTTTCGTCTCCTTTAATATGTAATTAAAAACGTTTTTTGCGAACGATAAAAAGGAATAAGGTAAATAATAAAAATGAATATACGATAGCCCAAGCTGTGAGCCATAGCGTGTGAGTCAATATATTATATTTGTATTGCCCAAGCATTAGAAAACTTTCGACAGGTGGTAAAAACCATAGTAACTCTTTTTTAAACTGGATAGATGCAATCGTTATAAGCAATATAAATGTAAGGCTAAGCCAAGCAGTGCCTGCTTTTTGAATTATATTTCTAGTAAATAACGTTGCGATTGAAATTCCTAGTATAGAGAAAGACATGTGAGCGAGAAATCCGACTAAAAATAAAGAAACTGTCATTTCTTCATTAAACATTTGCAAAATAATTGGGTAGATTACGGATATAAAAGATAACACAGTACAAATGAGAAGAGCCGTAATATATTTACCAACGTATAATGCGGAAATGTTATTTGTATGAGAAATAGTAATTTGTTCTTGTACAGGGTCTTCAGTATGAAAAATTGTGACCGTAATCCAGGCAGATAATAAATAAAGTGCGAGTGCTGTTTCTAAATATGTCGGTACAATAGGAGTCGGTTTATATGTATATACAAAAAGCAAGCTCACAAAGTACATCGCAATAGGAGGGATGTACTTATACGATTTTGTATAGTCGAGAAAATGGTAACGAATAAGCGCGAACATAATAAACCTTCTTTCGATTTAAAAGTTAGGTTGTAGCAGTGTGATAGATGCTTTTTTATGTAATAAAAACTGAAGCATTTCGTTTGTATATTCTTTTTCGATTTGTAATTGAATAAGGTTTTGATTTGATTTGTGTGTAACGTGTATAAAACCGGATTGCTTTTGTAGTTCTATCGCTGAGAATGTTTCGTGAACGATTGCCTCAATATAGACTTGTTCTGCTACTTTTTGTGCAGAGATATTTTCTGCAATTGTATGATTTGCTAACGTCACAATTCTATCGGCGAAGTTTTCTAGTAGTTGTTTTTCATGACATGTGAAGAGTATAGATATACCTTGTTGTTTTAATGAGAGTAAAATATGTTCTAGTTCTTGTTGAGAGTTCGGATCGAGCCCAGAAAGCGGTTCGTCTAAAATTAATAAATGGACGTCTGTAAGTAATGCTTGCATAATGCCTGTTTTTTGTTTCATACCTTTTGAAAAGTTTCGTACAACGGAATGCCTTGCATGAAGTAAATGAAAAGATTCAAGGAGCATCGGAATTTTATCTTTTACATATTTTGTTGATAAACCGTGAATGCAGCCGAGATGATATAGATAATCCTCTAATGTAAAACGAATCCCTTCAGGAAAATGTTCAGGTACATAGCCAATTTGTATATGTTCTTTTCTTTGAAGTGTCCCTGCCGTAGGTGAAATAAAACCTGCAATTATTTTGAGTAGAGTACTTTTTCCAGTCCCGTTCCCGCCAACAATGGCGAGTGCTTCTCCTTCTGGAATGGATAAATCGATGTTGTCTAGTATAAGTGATTTGCCATACTTCTTTTGGATTCCCCTTAGTTCTACTAGCAAAGTTCTATCCTTCTTTCTTTAAGTAGTGTATATATCCATTATATAGGAGAATGACAAAAAGACGTGCAGTGAGTGCACGTCTTTTTTTGTTATCTTTTGTCGATAAGTCGATATGTTGTGTCGAATCGTCGATATATCGAAAAAATCGTTGATATATTACCCCGCATTAATCAGAAGTTTATCGTTTCTCAATCGCCACAATAAATGGTGGGTTGTTTTGTTGATTAATGAAGCCGTATCGTAGTACGTGAGCTTGTTTTTGGTCTAATTCTTCGGCAAATTTGAGAACAGCGTCGCGTTCTACTTGTCCTTCTGGGTGTCCGTGGTAAATGACAAGGACGATGATACCTTCAGGTGCCATTACGTCTAATAATTGCTCGATTGCCGAGATTGTTGAGTTCGGTTTTGTGACGATATGTTTGTCTCCGCCAGGAAGGTAACCTAAGTTGAAAATTGCGCCTGTTACTTTTCCTTTTGCTTCTTCTGGTAATACGGATAGAAGTGTATCGTGACTATCGTGAACTAAAACAGTACGTTCGAAAAGTTCTTTTTCCTTTAGGCGGATGGTAGAACTTTCAATCGCTTCTTTTTGAATATCAAATCCAAATACTTTTCCGTTATCTCCAACGATTTCAGCTAGGAAGCAAGTGTCATGTCCATTGCCGAGAGTAGCATCTACAGCATAATCGCCTTTTTTTACTGCCGTTTGCAAGAGAGTACGAGCAAACGGTAATACACGTTCTAATTTCATTTTTGTTTCTCCTCATTTGCATATTTTCCTTGCCAGCTTCCGCGGCGTACAAATTCTGCATCGATGGAATTTAATACTTCCCATTTATTTAAGCTCCACATTGGACCAATCATTAAATCAGGTGGACCGTCACCTGTGATACGGTGCACAATTACATCTTCTGGAATAATTTCAAGTTGATCAACAACGAGACTTACGTAATCCTCAAGAGAAAGGAACTCGAGTTGTCCTTTTTCATATTGCTTCACCATTGGCGTTCCTTTTAATAAGTGAAGTAAGTGAATTTTAATTCCTTGTACGTCAAGCTTCGCTACTTCACGAGCTGTTTCCATCATCATGTCGTAATCTTCAAGTGGAAGACCGTTAATAATATGAGAGCAAACTCGAATACCATGCTTGCGTAATTTATTTACACCTTCAACATAAGACGGATAATCGTGAGCACGATTAATAAGGTTTGCAGTTCGTTCATGAACAGTTTGTAGTCCGAGTTCAACCCAAAGGTATGTGCGTTTATTTAAGTCCGCTAAATATTCAACGACATCATCTGGTAAACAATCTGGACGAGTTGCGATAGAAAGACCGACAACGTCTTTTTCTGCTAGAAGCGGTTCGAATTTTTCTTTTAACACTTCAAGTGGTGCATGTGTATTTGTGTACGCTTGGAAATACGCGATACATTTTCCATCTTTCCACTTTGAGCGCATTTTTTCTTTCATTTCATGGTATTGCGTTATAACATCATCGCGGCGATCACCAGCGAAGTCACCAGATCCAGCAGCACTGCAAAATGTACAACCGCCGTAAGCAACTGTACCGTCACGATTCGGGCAATCAAAGCCAGCGTCTAATGATACTTTAAAGATTTTTTCACCAAATTCATTTCGTAAATGGTAATTCCATGTATGGTAACGTTTATTGTCGTTCGTATATGGAAAAGGGTTTTGAACCTTCATTACTTTCCCTCCTAAGCCGAGTCAAAATGAAACAAAATCCATTATAACATACTCATAAGGTTCATATGGAAGGGACACACTAAAGGGGAATTGAAGCAAGGAGGGACAATTATGGCAGAGCGTCAATCACTTGAATCGTATATTACACAAGCGGAACAAGCGGTGGAATATGCGAAAGAACAATTAGATCTTGGTATGAGACAAGAGCATTACAATACGATGGAGTATTCGGATGCGCAGTTACAATTAGAACAAGCATATAACGATTTACAAACGATGCAACAACATGCAAATGATGAGCAACGTGAGCAGTTAAATAGAGCACGCATGGCAATTCGCCAACTGCAACATCAAATGATTATTACACCGCACTAATAAGGAGTGAATGTAATGGCGAAACGTTCAGATCAAAATAACCCAGAGCAAAAAACGCAAAATGGACATAACGCAGAGTTTTCGAATGAGCTTGATCCAGTTGTTCAAGTGAAACAGCGTAACAGTAAAAAAGGACAACCTCAAAAATCGAAACAATCAGAGTAGACCAGGTCGCAATATGACCTGGTTTTATTTTGCTATATGACAATAATGTAAGATTCCTGTAAGGTTTGTCGATAGTTGCGAGCCATTTTCTCCAGTAGAGTAAGGAAGGATTAAATTTTGGACAAGGAGTTGCTTTATGGGGAACAATATTACAAACAAACGAATTGATGAGTTAGATTACATTCGTGGCTTCGCACTACTGGGGATTATTTTAGTAAATATTCTCGCACTACTTAACATTAAAATTCCAGATCCTAATACAGTGGATGCTAGCTATCAAAGGTTTCTATACTTATTTGTAGAAGGTCGTTTCTTCTCAATTTTCTCATTCTTATTTGGAGTGGGATTCTATATCTTCATTACGAGGGCAATTGCAAAAGGGAAAAATGGATACATTTTATTTCTACGCCGCGTAGTTGCACTATTTATTTTTGGTTTGATTCATTACGTGTTTCAGCCTGGAGAAGCGTTAACGTTATATGCAATTTGCGGATTAATCGTTTTACCATTTTATAAAGCGAAAAAACAAGTAAACTTAATTATTGGCCTTATTTTAACAATTGCCTTTAGCATAATGGGTGTTAAAGAACTATTACCACTCGGCCTAATTTTATTAGGGCTTGCTGCAGGACAATATCGTGTATTCGAAAATCTCAAGCAGAACATAAAGAAAGTCGCTATTTTTACAGGTATTATGTTTGTTTTAAGTGTCGCAGCTGTATGGTATCAATACGGGCACGTGCCTGCTGAGCCATTTGTGAATATGATACTTATGAATGAGGACGGAACAATGGATGCTGCAGGCCAATTTTTAAAAATTGGTGTTACAGTGGGACCTATTATTTCAGCTTTCTATGTGGGAGCATTAATTTTATTACTTCAATTAAAACCAGTCCAAACATTGTTAGCGCCACTGAAATACTATGGCCGTATGGCTTTAACAAATTATATCGGACAAACTGCAATGATTTTAATTGCAGGCAGTGCATTTAATTTTGCGGAAAACTTAACGTACATGCAGACGCTATATGTATGTATTGCAATTTACGCAGTTCAAATTGTGTTTAGTGTAATTTGGATGAAAATCTTTAAAATGGGTCCACTAGAATGGATTTGGCGTGTTATTACGTACTGGACGGTAACACCTTTAAAGAAATAAAGTGAAACTTTAATCAGTGGGGGTTTTCTTCATCCCCCACTGATTATTAGTTGAACCAATCGGACTTTTATGGGCAGTTGATCCCCCATCTAACCTTTTTGCTTTCGCTGAATTTTGAGGTGGGGGTCTTACTGCCCATTAAAGTGGGATAAAGAGAGAAGTGGGCTGTTCCTTTTATGGAACAGCCTATTTGTATTGTCAACTTTTGTCGATAAGTCGATATATTTTGAAAATCGCTGATATATTTGGAGTTATGGTCGATATATTTTGAAAATCGCCGATATATTTGGAGTTACGGTCGATATATTTGAAAAATCGCCGATATAATTTCATTTACCGATTTGCTGTGTTGAAAAGCGGACTATTTATGAAAAGCCAAGCTTACAAGAACACCTTTTATATATTACAAAAGTGTAAGGTAAATGTAATGTTAACAAATAGCAGTTCACCTCCAAAAGGCGCAAAATAGGTAATGGAAAAACAAGCGTAGGAGGATATATATGACGAAACCAGTTGTAGACGTGAAAAACGTTCAAAAAGTGTACGGTAAAAAAGGTGAGAACCAATCACACGCGTTAAAAGGTGTTTCATTCTCAATTCAAGAGGGTGAGTTTGTTGGAATTATGGGACCATCTGGTTCTGGTAAAACGACATTATTAAATGTAATTTCAACGTTAGATAAAGCAACGGGCGGCGTTGTTGAAATTGCGGGTACGGATATTACAAAAATGAAGCAAGGTGAGCTGTCAGATTTCCGTTCACAAAAGTTAGGATTCATCTTCCAAGACTTTAACTTATTAGAGAACTTATCTATTTATGAAAACATCGCACTTCCATTATCTCTGCAAGGTGTCTCATCACGTAATATTGGACCGAAAGTAGAAAAGGTAGCTGATATGTTAGGCATTTCGGCAATACTTCAAAAATATCCATCTGAAGTATCGGGTGGACAGAAACAACGTTCAGCAGCAGCGCGCGCTTTAGTACATGAGCCAGCAATTATTTTAGGGGACGAGCCAACAGGAGCGCTTGATTCTAAAAATGCAGCGAGTTTACTTGATGCGATGACAAACTTAAATAAAGATCAAGGCGTATCTATTATGATGGTTACACATGATCCATATAGTGCAAGTTACTGTCAGCGTATTTTGTTCATTCAAGATGGTGAGCTATATAAAGAAATTCACCGTGGTGGTACACGTGAAGAGTTTTATAAAGAAATTTTAGATGTGCTGGCAGACTTAGGCACACAAAAAGCGTAAGAAAGGAGGTCTAGGGCATGTTATTTAAACTTTCCATGTCAGGGCTAAAAAGTAAGCTGAAAGATTATATCGTCTTACTTGTTGGTCTTGTCATGTCCATTTCAATTTTTTATATGTTCCAAACATTAGCGTTAAACGAGGCCTTTCTTAAGGAAAATTCTACTATTGGTCAAATTGGATTTGTATTCCAAGCAGGTTCATTTTTACTAGCTATTATAACGTTCTTCTATATTTTGTATGCGAACTCTTTCTTACTATCTCTTCGTCAAAAAGAGTTTGGTATGTATATGATGTTAGGAGCAAAAAAGCATAAAGTTACATTACTTATGTTTATCGAAACAATCGTATTAGGTGCTGCGTCTCTTGCGATCGGTATTATAGTTGGTGTAGGCCTTGCAGAAGGCATCGGACAGTTATTAATGAAACAATTAGAATTTGCTGGTAAGGGCTATAAAGCATTTTATTTACCATCAATGACTGTTACTTGCATCTTCTTCTTTGCACTATTTGTATTATCAGCAATTATGAACAGTATTAAATTATCACGTATTTCTGTACTGCAACTTGTACATGCAGATGCACAAACAGAACGTGTTACGGTAAAAGGGAAAATGACAGGTGTAGTTGCATTCCTTGCGGTTATTTTATTAGGAATTGGCTATGCATCAATGATTTACATGGAAAAACTAAGAGAAATGGGAATCCTTATTGCATTAATTACAACAACAGCTGGTACTTACATGCTGTTTGGATCACTTCTCCCAGTTATTATTAAAAAGTTAAAAGGTAATAAAAAGCGTAGTGAAAAAGGACTTAACGCTTTTACATTTGCACAATTAAATTTCCGTATTAATAGCTTAACAAAGGTACTTGCAACAGTAGCGATGTTAGTTGCTCTTGGAGCCGGTGCCATTTCAGGTGGTATGGCGTTTAAAAATAACGTTATAAAAATGGTTGATGGTTTAGTAATTTACGATTCAGTTGTTCATAATCCAACAGCTGAAGAAAAGAAAGTTTTAGACGGTATTACATTTAAAGAGAAAAATGAATATCGTTACAAAGTTGATAATAAATACGTTTACTATGTAAAAGAAGATTTAGAGAAAAATCGTCCTTTAGTAAAAGATATGTCAAATATGAAGTCGATGAAGGATTTAATGAATACAAAGAAAGTTTCAGCGGACCTGCCAGTAGGTGCAGTTTCTCGAGAAATGAATGAAAAAGATGCGAATGCTAAAGCACTTCCAGAAGAATGGGACGAGGCTTTCAGAACAATCCAGCCATTCTACGTACATGAAGATCATGCAATTAAAATTGTAGATCAAAAAATGTACGATACTGTAAATGGTAAAGAAGGAATCGTATTTACTGGAAAAACAGATGATTTTGAAGCACATATAAAAGAATGGAAAAAACTTGACGAGTTGCAACTAGATAAATATAAAAATGTAGCAGCTGAAAGATTAAATAGTAAATCTCAAGCTTACGACATGTTCTATGGAATTGCGAGCGGAACAGTGTTTATGGGATTCTTCCTTGGAATTGCTTTCTTAGCAATGATGGCAAGTTGTTTAATGTTCAAAATTCTTTCTGGTGCATCAAAAGATATTACACGTTATCAAATGCTTCGTAAAATCGGGGTGCGCCGTGAATTATTAACAAAATCAATTTATAAAGAGTTATTCTTAGTCTTCTTATTCCCAGCAATTATAGGTATTGCACACGTATTAGTTGGTATGAATATTTTCGGATTTATTTTAATCGATCCGTACTTCCGTATTTGGGTACCAATTGTAATTTTCGTAGTTATTTACACGATTTATTACTTCATTACAGTTCAATTGTATAAAGGAATTGTTCTTCCTAAGGAAGATTAATAAAAAACCGAGCGAAACTGCTCGGTTTTTATTATTTTCAGAAAAAACACTTTAATGTTACTGAAATGTATAATATAATGTAAATAAGTAACATAACGTGTAAGTATCAGCAATCGAAAAATGAAAGGAGGAATCCGATCTGTAGAAAGAGGCTGAACTTGTATCCCCTATTTTTTCCTACCCCACTGTATTTGCACAATTATAAATTTCCAAATGAAAAATTTTTAGAGCTAAAAGTATATTGTAAAAATAATGGATAATACATGGAAATCCCATAGCATGATAAGGTAAAATGGACAACATGATGAGAAAATTACCGTTCATAAGATGAGGAGAATACATGTATGGAAGTTGTAGAGGCATTAAAAGATATAAGCCAAATTGAGGCTATGAAAAAGTATTTAAAAGAGCACTCACAGCGAGATTATCTTTTATTTGTTATTGGAATTAACACAGGATTAAAGATTACTGAGCTACTTAGTATGAAATTTGAAGAGGTATTACATGAAGATGGAACTGTTAAAGAGTTTTACTCTCTTCCTGTGAAAGATGAAAAGTTTAAACAAGATATTTATTTAAATACAAAAGTAAAAGAAGCACTTTTAGAGTACGTACAATCTATTGATGTGAAAAGAGAAAACTATGTATTTCAATCTAATAAAACGACAAATTCAATCTCACGCCAACAAGCGTATCGTGTAATCCATAACGCAGCGGAAGCGGTTGGGATTGTTGGAAAGATTGGAACGAATTCAATGCGAAAAACATTTGGATTTCATGCGTATAAAAGAGGGATAGCAATTGCGCTATTGCAAAAGCATTTCCATCACGCGACTCCATCAGAGACGCTTAAGTATTTAGGAATCTCAAAAGATGAGAAGTTTAAAACTGAGATTGATGTAGATTTGTAAAAGCCGTAACTAAAAACTTTAGGAGGCGGAAATTATGAATATTAGAGAGAGTGAATTACCGGGCATTGGATGTAAATTTGAAGTTATAACAAAAGGTAATGAAAAAATGGTTATCGTTATTCATGATGATGGCCGAAGAGAAATGTATCATTTTGATGCAGATCATGATGAAAGTATTTCAAGCATTTCTCTTCGCGATTCTGAAGCGAGACAAATTGCAGCTATATTAGGCGGAATGGTATATAGACCGCAAGCGTTAGACACAATTGAGATGGCTTTTGAAGGGTTATCAATTGAATGGTTTAAGGTGGAGAATCATGCACCAGTCGTACAAAAAACAATTGGCAGCTTACATGTTAGAAAAACATATAACGTAACGATTATTGCTATTTTAAAAAAGAATATGAAGAAATTCTTTAATCCAGGTCCAGACTCTATTATTGAAGCTGGCGATATGCTCGTGTTATCGGGTGAAAGACATGAAGTGAAAAGAATTATTAATGAATTGCTTTCATCAGGAGGTGATTCATAATCGATGGATACTTTAATCTTTGAAGTTGGAACTGCGTTAGTATTAGTAGCTTTTGCAGCTATCCTCGCTGCGAAGTTAAAGTTCTCGATTATTCCGTTTCTCATTATACTCGGTATGTTAGTGGGGCCTCATGCCCCAGATTTAGGACTTATCGATTTAAGGTTTATTGAAAGCGGAGAAGTTATTTCCTTCCTCGGCCGTGTTGGCGTCATATTCCTCCTATTCTATTTAGGCTTAGAATTCTCAATAAAAAAATTAATTAAATCAGGAAAATCAATTGCTTTCGGAGGGACTGTCCACATATCACTTAATTTCATATTAGGTTTGCTTTATGGATATGTGATGGGCTTCCCCTTATTAGAAACGTTAATTATTGCTGGAATTATTACCATTTCATCGAGTGCAATTGTCGCAAAAGTCATTGTTGATTTAAGAAGATCTGGTAATAAAGAAACGGAATTAATATTAGGAATCATTATGTTTGATGATATTTTTTTAGCTGTATATTTATCAGTCGTTTCAGGTTTAGTACTTGGTGGGGCAACATCATTTGTAGGTGCTCTTACATCGGTGTTAATCGCGGTAGGGTATATGCTCCTATTCTTTGTAATCGCTAGAAAAGCTACGCCGTTCTTAAATAAAATATTAGATATTTCGTCAAATGAAATTTTTATTATCGTAATATTCGCCATCTTATTCTTTGTAGCAGGATTTTCAGAAACGATTCATGTTGCTGAGGCAATTGGAGCGTTATTGTTAGGACTCGTTTTTTCTGAAACAGAGCATAGTGATCGGATTGAGAAGCTAGTCGTCCCATTCCGTGATTTCTTTGGAGCCATATTCTTTTTCAGCTTCGGTTTAAGCATAGATCCGTTTTCGCTTGGAGGAGCAGTGTGGCTGGCATTAGGAGCAGTTTTCATTACTCTAATCGGTAATTTTACTGCTGGAATGGTTGCGGGACGTAAAGCCGGGTTATCCCATAAGGCTTCTACGAATATCGGTTTAACCCTTGTATCGCGCGGAGAGTTTTCCATTATTGTTGCGAATATTGGAATCGCGGGCGGCTTACTGGCAACAATCAAACCATTTTCTGCGCTGTACGTTTTAATATTAGCATCATTAGGACCTTTGTTAACGAAAGAATCTGGGAGGATATACTCCTTACTAGATAAAATATTTAAATGGAGCGCTAAAGAACGTGCGAAGCGAGAAAAAGAAGTTGGATAGTATAAAAAAGAGGAGGCTGCATTAAGTGAATGCAGTCTCCTCTTTTTATGGATTGTTACTGTTTTCGCTTTTTGTTGGTAAGTCGATATATTCTAATAATCGCTGATATATTTCAAGTTGCGCCGATATAATTTGATAATCGTTGATATATTTTCAAGTTGCGCCGATATATTTCCAAAATCGCTGATATATGTTCAAATGGTAATAAATATAATTTCATTTACCGAAAAACCATTATCTGAATTTCATCAACTATTAATCAGTTGCCTTCCTATTTAAAAACGACTACAATTTTACTGTTATAGATGAACGAAAAAATAGAATAGGAGGGGAGACTATGCCAAGGAAAGTATGGCTATTAGTAGCTGGGATGATTATTAATGTCACAGGTGCTTCTTTTTTATGGCCTTTTAATACAATTTATTTGCATGATCACCTAGGGAAATCTTTATCTGTGGCCGGAATGGTATTAATGATCAACTCGCTTACTGGTGTAATCGGAAACTTGCTCGGCGGTGTTTTATTTGATAAATGGGGCGGTTATAAATCAACTTTAGTAGGGATTGTTATTACACTCGTATCGATTTTAGGTCTTGTGTTCTTCCACGGTTGGCCGTTATATGTTGTGTGGCTAGCGTTAATCGGTTTTGGTTCTGGAATGGTCTTCCCATCGATGTACGCGATGGTTGGTACGGTTTGGCCAGAGGGCGGAAGACGAGCATTTAATGCGATGTATGTTGGACAAAACGTTGGTATTGCGATCGGAACAGCGTGTGGTGGATTAGTTGCATCGTATCGTTTTGATTATATTTTCTTAGCAAATTTTATTTTATACTTTGTTTTCTTCTTAATTGCTTTTATTGGATTCCGTGGTATGGAAGATAAGAAAGAGCCAGGAGTGCAAAAAGAGGTTGAAACGAAAAAGGGTTGGTCGCTTACACCTGGATTCAAAGCACTTCTTATCGTATGTGTAGCATATGCTTTATGCTGGGTTACATACGTACAGTGGCAAGGAGCGATTGCAACACATATGCAAGAATTAAACATTAGCCTTCGTCACTATAGTTTATTATGGACGATAAACGGAGCGATGATTGTTTGTGCGCAGCCGCTAGTTAGTATGCTAATTCGCTGGATGAAGCGTTCTTTAAAACAACAAATTATGATCGGAATCTTCATTTTTGCGGCGTCATTCATTGTGCTAAGTCAAGCGCAGCAATTTACGATGTTCCTCGTTGCGATGGTAACATTAACAATTGGTGAGTTATTTGTATGGCCTGCGGTTCCAACGATTGCAAATATACTTGCGCCAAAAGATAAGTTAGGTTTTTATCAAGGGGTTGTAAATAGTGCGGCGACTGTAGGGAAAATGTTCGGGCCGGTCGTTGGCGGAGCAATTGTGGATTTATACAATATGGAAGTATTGTTTATAGCAATCATGGTAATGCTTGTAGTAGCGCTTATCGCAACGAGCATTTATGATAAACGAGTAAAAGTAGAAGAAACAGTTGAAGAAAAAATTGCAGTTTAGTTTGACGGAACATGTAACATGTTTTAGAATATATTTAAATAAAACAACCTTTAGAACAAGGGAGATAGCTCGGCTGTCCTAAGACGAATTCGTTAGTTAGTAAGAGTAACGATTAACCGAGAAGCCACGCTTTAAGTAACCTCTTTAGAGATACGAGGCGAAGGGTAGTTCACTTAACTCATATTTGTAATAACAGTGAGAAGGAGTAGTAGTAATAGAAGCTGGTTTAGAGAGTTGACGGTCGGTGCAAGTCAATCCACGTTTCGTTATGAACTCGCCTTTGAGTTGCAGTTGTGAAACTAATAGTAGCAATTGCCGTTAATCCACGTTACGGATCTAAGCGAATGTATATTTGTACATTAATTTAGGGTGGTACCGCGGGAATCTATAACCTCTCGTCCCTTTCTAGGGATGAGAGGTTTTTTGTATTTTGGGCGGTGAAAATAAATAGAATTTCAAGGAGGGTATCTCATGAGCTTTAATCATCAAGATATTGAGAAGAAGTGGCAAGGGTACTGGGAAGAGAATAAAACATTCCGTACGCCAGATGAGACAGAAAAACCAAAATTTTATGCACTAGATATGTTCCCATATCCATCAGGTGCAGGCCTACACGTAGGACATCCAGAAGGTTATACAGCGACAGATATTTTATCTCGTATGAAGCGTATGCAAGGGTATAACGTTCTTCATCCAATGGGATGGGATGCATTCGGTCTTCCAGCAGAGCAATATGCACTTGATACTGGAAACAGCCCAGCTGAATTTACAGAGCATAATATTAATACGTTCCGTAACCAAATTAAATCATTAGGTTTCTCTTACGATTGGGACCGTGAAGTAAATACAACAGATCCAAACTACTACAAGTGGACACAATGGATCTTCCTAAAGCTATTTGAAAAAGGCTTAGCTTACGTTGATGAAGTACCTGTAAACTGGTGTCCAGCACTTGGTACAGTACTTGCAAACGAAGAAATCATCGATGGTAAGAGTGAGCGCGGTGGACATCCAGTTGAGCGTCGTCCGATGAGACAGTGGATGTTAAAAATTACAGCTTACGGAGATCGTCTATTAGAAGATCTAGATGAGCTTGATTGGCCAGAAAGCTTAAAAGATATGCAACGTAACTGGATCGGTCGTTCTGAAGGTGCAGAAGTACACTTCAACATCGACGGTACAGATGAGAAGTTCACAGTTTTCACAACGCGCCCTGATACATTATTCGGTGCAAGCTACTGTGTACTTGCTCCAGAACATGCACTTGTTGCTGAAATTACAACTGCTGAGCAAAAAGAAGCTGTAGAAGCTTACATTAATTCTGTAAAAATGAAGAGTGACCTAGAGCGTACAGAACTTGCGAAAGAGAAAACAGGTGTATTCACTGGTGCTTACGCAGTTAACCCAGTAAATGGTGAGAAATTACCAATCTGGATCGCTGATTACGTTCTTGCAACTTACGGAACAGGTGCTGTAATGGCGGTTCCAGCTCACGATGAGCGTGACTATGAATTTGCATCAACGTTCAATCTTCCAATGAAGGAAGTTGTAAAAGGCGGAGATATTACGAAAGAAGCATACACAGGTGATGGTGCTCACGTAAACTCAGCATTCCTTGATGGTTTAAATAAAGAAGAAGCAATCGCAAAAATGATTGAATGGCTTGAAGTAACGAGCGCAGGAAATCAAAAAGTAACGTACCGTCTACGTGACTGGTTATTCAGCCGTCAACGTTACTGGGGCGAGCCAATTCCAGTAATCCACTGGGAAGATGGCACAATGACAGCTGTGAAAGAAGAAGAATTACCATTAGTTCTTCCGAAAACAGAAAACATTCGTCCTTCAGGCACAGGTGAATCACCACTTGCTAACATTGATGAGTGGGTAAATGTTGTTGATCCTGAAACTGGTAAAAAAGGTCGTCGTGAAACAAATACAATGCCGCAATGGGCTGGTAGCTGCTGGTATTACCTACGTTATATCGATCCAAACAATAGCGAAGCACTTGTAGATCCTGAAAAAGTAAAACAATGGCTTCCAGTTGATATTTATATTGGTGGTGCAGAGCACGCTGTACTTCACTTACTATATGCTCGTTTCTGGCATAAAGTATTATACGATATTGGTGTAGTTCCAACGAAAGAGCCGTTCCAACAATTATTCAACCAAGGTATGATTCTAGGTGAAAACAACGAGAAAATGAGTAAATCAAAAGGTAACGTTGTAAACCCTGATGATATCGTAGCAAGCCACGGTGCAGACACACTTCGTTTATACGAAATGTTCATGGGACCATTAGATGCTTCAATCGCTTGGTCTGAAAATGGTCTTGACGGAGCTCGTCGTTTCCTAGACCGCGTATGGCGTCTATTCATTCAAGATAACGGTGAATTAAGTGAGAAAATTACTGACGCACCAAATAAAGAACTTGAAAAAGCTTACCACCAAACAGTGAAGAAAGTAACAGAAGACTATGCAGAGCTTCGCTTCAATACAGCGATTTCTCAAATGATGGTATTCATCAACGATGCATACAAAGCTGAAACACTTCCGAAAGAATATGTAGAAGGTTTCGTAAAAATGATTGCACCAGTTGCACCTCACATCGGGGAAGAGCTATGGAGCAAACTTGGATACAATGAAACAATCACATATGCAAGCTGGCCAACATTTGATGAGTCTAAACTTGTAGAAGATGAAGTTGAAATCGTTGTTCAAGTTATGGGCAAAGTTCGCGCGAAACTAACAATGAGTAAAGATGCATCAAAAGACGAGATGGAAAAACTTGCACTTGAAGCAATTCAAGATCAAATTGAAGGGAAAACAGTACGTAAAGTAGTTGTTGTTCCTGGAAAACTTGTTAACGTTGTTGCAAACTAATTTATTTTAAGTAAAAAGCTCAGAGTATTTATGCTCTGAGCTTTTTTGTGTAGAAAATAATCTCTGGATCACCTTAGTTTAAGTTTTCAATTATTCCACTACGTACAAATAAAAGAGCGGAATTCCAATACAGACAAACACCTATTTTTCTATAGGAAATATGATGAAAAAGGTAGGTTAAATTGAGTAGAAGAGGTGAAAGGAATGAAAGGGATGGACAATAATGCACCACACGGATTTTTCGGAGGTGGTTCGGATAGTTATGAACAAATGATGTTAATGGGAGGAGCTGGCCAACAAGGATACGGTGGAATTCCGAGCTGGATGGGCGGAACACCTGGAGGATTTTCAACATCAGTAGCTGGAGTACAAACTGGAATTCCAACATTAACAGGAGGATTTCCATCATCGGTAGCCGGAGTGCAAACTGGAATCCCGACATTTGTTGGCGGAGCAGCGGGAGGAGTACCAGTAGGCGTACCAACTGCATTTCCATCTTTCGTTGGAGGAGTACAGACAGGATTTCCTGTACCGGGAGTAGGTGTTGTAGCAGGAGGAGTAGGTGGATATCCGCAAGGTATTTACGGTCATCATGTACATCATCACCATCAAGGCCAACATGGCCATCATGTACACCATCACCACCAAGGCCAACACGGCCATCATGGTCACCACCACCATCAAGGCCAACACGGCCATCATGGTCACCACCACCATCAAGGCCAACACGGCCATCATGGTCACCACCACCATCAAGGTCAACACGGCCACCAAGGTCATCACCAACAACAAGTACATCACCAAGGTCACCACCACATTCATCCGCAAGCTGTTCTTTATCAAACACATCAAGGTCACCAAGGCCATCACCACCATGGCCAACATCATGGACACCAAGGTCACCACCAACAACAAGTACATCATCATGGACATCAAGGTCACCACCAACAACAAGTACATCATCACGGACACCAAGGTCATCAACAACAAGGCCATCAACAACAACAATATCTACAACAACAATCTTCGCCTTGGACAGGTGGAATTGGAGCAGGAGGAGCAGGGGCAGCGGCAGGAGCGGCTAGTATTGGTGGAGCAGCAGGACACGCGGGACACGTGGGTCATTAATGAATTGCAGAAAAAAAGACATAATAAAAAACTGCTAGGAAATCCTAGCAGTTTTTTTCAGCTTCTTGGCGCTGACGTTCGATTTCAGCACGAAGTTGTGGCTCAGGTGCTTGCCAGCCTTCTGGTTTTAGAATTTTGCCGTCGCCTTCACGGAAGCGAGGTTTTCCATCAGGGAATAATTTTGCCATGTTTGCGTTATTTACAATTTCGAATCCTTTATCAGGACGTACGCCCATTTCGGCAAACGTGCCGAATGCAAAGTAAATCAGGTCAATCAATGCATCATATTGATCTTCAACAGTCGTTGCTTCTAGAAATTCTTCTAGCTCTTCTTGCATAAAACTCGCACGAATTTTTGCGCGCTCTTCTGCTAATTTTGTTGGAGTATTTGTCACAGGATGTCCGAATACTTCGTGCATTTTCGCAACAAGTTCGTACCCTTTATCTAAACCTTTTTCGTTTGTCATGTTGTTTCATCCTTTCTCGCTTAGTGCCGAATCTCATTGTAACATAAGGTGATTATGAAATGAAAAGAACATCTTATAGAAAATAAGATGCTCGCCTGTTATTCTTCTTTCTTAATTAAAATGGATAAAATAAGATCGATGCCAAATATACCAACGAGTAACATAGGGATAACGACAAGTAAATAACGTGTGAAGGAAACATTTTTTAAATATGTATGAGCAAATAAAAAGACGCCGAGAAATAAAATACCATTTAAAATAGGCTTTACTAATTTTTTAGACATAAGCTCCCCCATAAATATCTTCTCTCTCTATCTAAAATAAAAACTCCTCTTTCCGTTGTATCATGCTGGAGAGAGGAGTTCAATCATTTCTCATTCAATTACACCAGAATTTGTAATATTTACGGTGTATTTTATATGAACCGGAACATCTTTATACATTTGTCTCCATTCTTCTAATTTGAATGGGCGATAATGGTGTTTATATTTTGCTCCTAGCCCGAGGGGGTCGACACCTAAAGATTTAAATTGCTTAATTAATTTGGCAGCCTGTATGTTTAATTGTTTTTGGATATCTTTTTCAATGTTTTTTGTGTTCTTGTTATTTTCTAAGTTAATTGCTTTCGATAGTTCTTGAATACGTGCATCAAGCTGGACGTGAATGAAAAAGGAAGGTTTTCCGTTTTTTATCTTTATATCGTAAGTTGGAACAGAACGAATATTATTAATCATTACGTACGCAGAATCTGTTTTAAATTCATGTGAATCTAATTTATGTTTCTCTAATAGTCCTTTAAATATGAACATATCTTTTTCCGCAATTTTACCGATATATTTATCTTTTTTAAAAAGGCCAATTCCGGTAATTTTTATTTTATCACCATGTTTCTTTAGAATGGGAATATAGTAGTCTTGCCCTTCTTGATAATAACGGAATGCTCCTACATGCAGATTATCCGTTGGTAAAGGACCGGTCTCCATATTATGTTCTAGCAACTTTTTTATATAAATTGCAACGTTGTATGATGTTGTATATTTGCCTTTTAAAAGCTCAGTACCATTCCCCTCTAATAAACCAACATATAAAGCGTTCCCTATATTCACATCTCGAAGTAATGTATCGAATGAAGTAGACATTCCTTTTTTGGCAAGTCGTATAGTATATAGTGCAACACGCATTTGTCCGCTAGCAAAAGGTTGAGAAGACTCTAAAGATGTGTTTGCTTTTACTTGTTTTACCGCATTTGCAGTTCCTTCAAAAACTTGAACTTTATTTCCTTTTTTCTGAATGGGACAAACGAATGTCACTTTTACTTTATTATCCTTTGCTGTATCAAAAACGGTTCCTTGAATAAGTTGTACATCATCGATAATATTTTTTTGTAAACATCCAGTTAAACTGAAGAATGTTATACAAGAAATAAGTATTAATTTGCTTGTGCTTTTGATTTTTTCCATTTTCTTTTCACCCACACAATAATAAATAGAATTGGGATGTATACATAAATGAGCCAAAAACTAACTTTCGATGCATTACTAATAAAGTTATTAATATCTTGTCTGTTTGTTAAAAGTTGCGAAACAATGAGGGTGATAAGGATAAAAGCGATTAAAACACCTCTTTGTTTTACACGGAATATTTCGTGAGTTGCTCTCATTGACGCCCATAAAGGGAGGATAAAACTTGAAATAATAACGAGTGCATAGCCTGAAATTGCAATATATTCGAGTCTTTCTATAAATGGTAATTGAATGACTTGGGTCATAGAAAGTTGGGCCCATATCGTTTTTAACAATTGTTTCTCACTAAAAAATGCAAAGGCTAAAAGGGTGCTAAATACATATAGAAGATTTGAAAATAGTGCTCCAAGCTGAGCGTATTTATGAGATTGCATAGGCTTTTTCACAAATGGATACACCATGAGGTAAATCTCAAAACCGGTCATACTGTAGATTGACAGTTGGGCGGATTTTAAAATCTCTGAAAAAGAATGCGTGAATATAGGTAGTAAATTATCCCAATGTGAATATTTCAAAACGAATAAGCTTAGAAATAAATATCCTAATGTACCACCAACAGAGATGACACAAATGCCAGTAATGACACGAAATCCAGAAGAGATAATATAGTAGCTAACTAAGCATAAAAAGAGTGTTAACATAAAAGTGGAAGCGGTAGGAAACATCCATACTTGAATAATTTCAACATACGTTCGAATAACCGAAATACTGACGATTAAAAAATAAGCTGCAAAGATGATATTAAAGATATTCCCTATCCATTTTCCAAATGTTTGCCGTTGTAAATCAATTAAATTTCCGTTTGTTTCTTTTAATAAAACATACATCATCCATATAAGAATATGGATACAGAATCCTGTTATTAGAACGCCCATCCAGCCGTCGTACCCAGCAGCTTTCGCAATAATTCGAGCGAATCCGAGAACGCCAGCGCCAAACTGTGCACCGTGAATTAAGAAGAAAACAAAGACAGGAGATATTTGATACTTTTCTTGAACTTTACTCATCAATGCACCTCATTTCTTAATCATCAAAGTCCGATCTATGTTTTGTTGAAATTCCTTTTGCTGCTTTTTTTACATGTTGTGGCCTTGCTTGTACATCCCTTGTATCAATCATCGTTAAAGGAAAGCGAATCCAAGAGTCCTTAACGGATTGTTGTCTTGTTGGATAAAATAAAGCGTACGGCTTACGTAAGGAAGTAAGCCTGAATAGATGAGTAAATAAGAAGATAAATCCAAGGGAAATCCCGAACAATCCGCCTATTTCTGCAAACATAAGAAAAGGAAAGCGTAGTAATCGAACCGCATTACCCATTTTATAAATAGGTGTAATAAAGGAAGCGAGTGCTGATAAGGCAACGATAATTAATAAAATATTACTCGTTAAACCAGCTTGTACAGATGCTTGCCCAATTACGATACCGCCTACAATACCGAGCGTTTGACCAACTTTCATCGGTAACCTCGCGCCAGCTTCCCTCAGCAAGTCGATTGCAAGTTCTAAAAAGAGTGCTTCAATTAAAGGCGGGAATGGTACTTGTGCTCTTGATAAAATTAAAGTTTCAAGTAAATCACTTGGAATGAGTTCATAATGATAATTTAAAACTGCAACGTATAACGGTGTAGCGCAAATTGAAAATAGAACGGCAATTAATCTTAAAATCCTTGAAAATGTAGCGTACATCCAGGAGACGTTGTAGTCTTCTGGTGAAATGAAAAAATCGAAATAGGATACAGGTGTTAGTAAAACACTTGGAGAACCGTCCACAAAAATAGCGATTTTACCATCGATTAGTGCTTTTGTAACTCTATCAGTGCGTTCTGTATTGATATAGAGGGGGAAAATCGATTTTTCACCCATTAGTTCTTGTATATAAGCACTATCATTAATTTGATCATATTCAAGAGCACGTAATGACTCCTCGAGAAAATCTACATTATCTTTTTCTGCGAGGTTGTCTAAATACATCATGACAACTTTTGTTTTAGAAAACTCCCCGACAATCATTTCTTTTGTTTGTAAATCTAAAACAGGAAGACGTTTTCGAACTAAATTAATATTTGTATCAATATCCTCTACGAAACCTTCTTGAGGACCAATAACAGTCGATTCGTTTAAAGGAGGAGTTGGTGCACGATAATTATCAATTGCAATGTTTGCAAGCATGCATTTTTGATCTTGTTGATTTACTTGAACAATCGCATGCCCCTTTAACACCATATCCTCGATTTTTTGTAAATCGTTCGTAATTGTAATGCCGCTCATTGGAATATGTTCTTTCAGCTCTTCTAGCGAAGCATTAGGTCGTTCTAAAAGAGTAGGCATTAAATACTTTTGTAATTTCTCTCCATCAAGCGAAGGACGATAGTAAGAAATCCAATAAGGCATCGTTTCATCGTCAGAGGTGTGATAATTAATAAAATCACTAGATTTTTTCAGCTTCTCTATTAAGTCTTGTAAAGAATGAATACGATCTTTTTCTGGTTTCGTAAAATCGTAAATACTATTACCTTTAGAGTTTTGTTGCTTCTTACTTTGAGACGAATCATCTTGTTTAGCACTTTGTTGTTGATCCTGCTCTGAGTCGTCTTGCTTAGAATGTTGCTGTTGTCCTCGATTCGAGTTGTCTTGCTTAGAGTCTTGTTGTTGATCCTGATTCGAGTCGTCTTGCTTAGAATGTTGCTGTTGTCCTTGATTCGAGCTGTCTTGCTTAGAGTGTTGTTGCTGATCCTGATTTGAGTTGTCTCGCTTAGAATGTTGCTGTTGTTCTTGAGAAGATTCATCTTGTTTAGAGTGTTGTTGCTGATCCTGATTCGAGACATCTTGTTTAGAGTGTTGTTGCTTATTCCGATTCGAGTCACTTTGTTTAGAATGTTGTTGCTGATCTTGATTCGAGTCATCTTGTTTAGAATGTTGTTGTTGATCCTGGGAAGATTCCTTATTTTCCTCTTTTTGTTGTTCGTCATTGCCATCTTTATTATGTTTCATACTTCTAGTCTGTTTTTTGTTATCATCCTCTTGATTGTTAGGTTGTTGCTCCGAGTTAGTTGTTTCCTTTTTCTCTGTTGTATTTGATTTTTTTTTCTTGCGTAGCCAATTCCAAATCATATGTATGCCCTCTTTAATTGTGTAATATAGTGCTATTTTGTGGCTAATTTTGTATATTATTCATTTATTTGTGAAAAGAGGGAGGAGATTGGTTTGCATAGAAAAAATCCTTTAGTAAGCAGTACATATTATGACGAGAAGAGGGCGAGTTTGTGCAAATTGTAAAAAAGGAGAAGTTTATTTTAAAGGAGTTTACATTTGAAAATGGTAGGGCAATTCCTGTTCAAATGGGGTATGAGACGTATGGTACTTTAAATAGAGAAAGGTCAAATGCGATTTTGGTTTGTCATTATTTTAGTGCAACTAGTCACGCTGCAGGAAAATATACAGCGTATGATGAGGAGTCTGGCTGGTGGGATGGTTTAATTGGACCGGGAAAAGCAATTGATACAAATAAATACTTTGTTATATGCACTGATAATCTTTGTAATGTGCAGGTGAAGAACCCTTATGTAATTACAACGGGACCGAAATCGATTAATCCGGAAACTGGAGATGAATATGCGATGGACTTTCCGGTTTTTACATTTCTTGATGTAGCTCGTATGCAATATGAGTTGATAAAAGATATGGGAATCGCAAGGCTACATGCTGTAATGGGACCGTCGGCTGGCGGGATGATTGCGCAGCAATGGGCTGTTCACTATCCTCATATGGTAGAGCGGATGATTGGCGTTATTACGAACCCGCAAAATCCAATTATTACGTCGGTAAATGTAGCGCAAAATGCAATTGAGGCTATTCAACTGGATCCAAGTTGGAAGGACGGAAAATATGGAGAAGAGCAGCCAATGAAGGGGCTTTATTTAGCAAATAGAATGATGTTTATGAACGCATTTGATGAGCATTTTTATGAAACGGCATTTCCTCGTAACAGTATAGAGATAGAGCCTTATGAAAAGTTTTCTTCATTAACGTCATTTGAGAAAGAAATAAATAAATTGGTATATAGAAGTATAGAGTTGATAGATGCAAATTCGTGGATGTACACTGCGAAAGCAGTTTTATTACATGATATTGCGCATGGATTTTTATCTTTAGAAGAGGCCCTTTCTAACATAGAAGCAAATGTACTTATGATTCCTTGTAAACAAGATTTGCTTCAGCCGTCACGTTATAATTATAAAATGGTAGACATTTTGCAAAAACAGGGGAAATATGCGGAAGTGTATGAGATAGAAAGTATAAATGGACATATGGCTGGAGCATTTGATATTCATTTGTTTGAAAAGAAAGTTTATGAATTTTTAAATCGGAAAGTATCTAGTTTTGTGTAGAAAATACATGACGTGAAAAAGGTGCAATGTACGTAGTAGGCACCTTTTTTTACATGATTTGTAGGCGGAAAATATATGTGGCAATTGCTATACCGAAGAAAGCTATACTAAGTAAGAGAAATAAGAATGATATTTCTTGTGGTGATTTTATCTTTTTATTATTTTTCATACTAAGAGCAATAATTGCAGCGATTAAGAAAATGATGCCCGTAATGAAAAGAAAAAGTGTCATTTTCATTGGCTCCTTTCATAAAACAAGTATATTGAGGATACAATGCACGAGTTATGTTTGTAAAGAATAAGTTTTGCGGGAAAATTGAGAAATAAATTCTCCGTTCTTTGCGTTCTTTCTTTCACATGCTAAAATTAATTAGAAATGGTTGTTTAAAGAAGAAACTAAAGGTTTTATTGTATATAAGGAGGAACGACATATGACAGAAGTGAAAACAATTACTACAGAAGAAGTGCAAGAGCGTTTAGAAAATGGAGAAACGTTATTTTTAGTAGACGTAAGAGAAGATGAAGAAGTAGCAGCAGGAAAAATTCCAGAAGCTGTACATATTAAAATGGGTGATATCCCAAATAAAGTAGATTTCTTTGATAAAGAGAATGAATATATCTTTATTTGTCGCTCGGGAATGCGCAGTGAAAATGTGTGTCATTATTTAAATGAGCAAGGATTTAAAACGGTAAATATGGTTGGCGGTATGCTTCAATATGAAGGTGAAACGAAATAGTTAATAGTTAAAAACTTGAAACGCGTCTGTTTCAAGTTTTTTTCTTTTGCATACAGTGTATAAAAGGGGGATAGGTAAATGGGGATAAACATGCGCAAAGTAAAAATTATGAATAATACAGGAGCTGTTAATGTCGGCGACTGTTATAATATCGCACCTTTTGCTGTATCAAAAGCTTATGCTGGTGCTGGAGGGTCGAGTGCGGCTATTTTTTTAAATGGGAAAAGGCAGCCGGAAGCGGTGATTCGAACATCAGTATTTCTTCCACCATTAGCAACGAGTACACGTACATTAGGTTAGTAAAGGAAAGGTAGCGTGTTAGTATGCCAGCACATATAAAAGAGTTTGTTATTGTAAATAACACTGGGAATATATTTACCGGTGATAATCTGAGTGATACTTCATTTACTGCTTCGAAATCGTATAGTGGTTCAATGGGGTGCACTTGGATTGATGTTGTTACAGTAATAGGGACGGAGACGAAGCTTTGTTTACAGCCTGGAGATTCTGTGACGACAACATATACAAGAGGTACTCCTACTGGTACTGTAACGGGAACAAATATGGGGCAAGGTGCAAATGTGTCGAGTACTATGCAGGCGGTGCCAAATACAGATAATATGGATTCAGTTGCTGGACTCCCTTAAGGAATTAAGGGAGTTTTTATTATTTCAAATAAAAATAGTCTTTGAGTTTGTTTTTATAAATACATATTAAGAAGAGGTTTGTTTCATGTAAAAAAAGATGGTGTGCAGGTGGTGAAAGTGTGAGAGAGCGCGATAATAAAAGGCAACAACATTCGTTAAACCCTAATTTTAGAATTTCACCAGAACTTATTGGGCCCACTTTTCCTCCCGTTCCAACGGGATTTACTGGTATTGGGATTACTGGTCCAACCGGTCCACAAGGCCCGACTGGCCCACAAGGACCAAGAGGATTTCAAGGTCCGATGGGAGAAAGGGGCCCGACAGGGCCTCAAGGTGTGCAAGGTATACAAGGACCGGTTGGACCAATAGGTGCAACGGGACCAGAAGGACAGCAGGGGCCACAAGGATTGAGAGGACCACAAGGAGAAACTGGAGCGACAGGACCTCAAGGTGTGCAAGGGTTACAAGGTCCGATTGGTCCAACCGGAGCGATTGGGGCACAAGGTATACAAGGGATACAGGGATTACAGGGCCCAATTGGAGCGACAGGACCTGAGGGACCTCAAGGAATTCAAGGCGTGCAAGGAGTACCAGGAGTAACTGGTCCCCAAGGAATACAAGGAGCACAAGGGATACAAGGAACGCAAGGGCCGAGTGGAAATACAGGTACAACCGGAGCGACTGGTCAGGGGATAACAGGTCCGACGGGAGTAACCGGTCCAACAGGGATCACTGGCCCATCAGGAGGACCTCCTGGTCCGACGGGGCCGACTGGTGCGACAGGTCCGGGCGGTGGACCGAGTGGAAGTACAGGTGCGACTGGAGCAACGGGAAATACTGGGGCTACAGGAAGTACAGGGGTAACAGGAGCAACGGGAAGTACAGGTCCGACTGGAAGCACGGGAGCACAGGGCTTGCAAGGAATACAAGGGATTCAAGGGCCAATTGGGCCAACAGGTCCAGAAGGTCCGCAGGGTATTCAAGGTATTCCTGGTCCGACGGGAGTAACTGGTGAACAAGGAATCCAAGGAGTTCAGGGTATTCAAGGAGCAACGGGAGCAACAGGGGATCAAGGTCCACAAGGTATACAGGGGGTTATAGGGCCACAAGGGGCAACAGGGGCCACAGGAGATCAAGGTCCACAAGGAATACAAGGAGTACCAGGCCTATCAGGAGCAACAGGCCCACAGGGAGTTCAAGGGATACAAGGTCCGATGGGTGATATTGGACCAACGGGTCCAGAAGGCCCAGAGGGACTTCAGGGCCCGCAAGGAATCCAAGGTGTGCCAGGGCCAGTTGGAGCAACGGGTCCAGAGGGTCCACAGGGGATACAAGGAATTCAAGGACCGGTAGGAGCAACAGGCTCACAAGGTCCCCAAGGAATTCAGGGAATCCAAGGTGTGCAAGGGATAACGGGAGCAACTGGAGTACAAGGAGCAACTGGAATTCAAGGGATACAAGGGGAAATAGGGGCAACAGGACCAGAGGGTCCCCAAGGAGTGCAAGGTGCTCAAGGGGTGATTGGTCCAACTGGTCCGATGGGGCCACAAGGAGTGCAAGGAGTACAAGGAATTCAAGGAGCGACGGGCGCACAAGGAGTGCAAGGCCTCCAAGGAATTCAAGGGATCCAAGGTCCGACGGGAGCAACAGGAGATACGGGTGCAACTGGGGCGACAGGGGAAGGAACTACAGGCCCAACTGGAGTAACTGGAGCAACAGGTGTCACGGGTCCGTCAGGAGGACCCGCCGGACCGACTGGCCCAACAGGTCCATCAGGTCCGGCGGGAGTAACAGGTCCATCTGGTGGACCACCTGGCCCGACAGGAGCAACCGGGGCGACAGTAGCAACGGGAGATACTGGGGCGACAGGCTCAACTGGAGTGACAGGAGCGACAGGAGAAACGGGAGCAACCGGAGTGACGGGTTTACAGGGTCCGCAAGGAATACAAGGTGTGCAAGGAGAGATAGGTCCAACGGGGCCACAAGGTGTTCAAGGTCCGCAAGGAATTCAAGGAGTAACGGGGGCCACAGGAGATCAAGGTCCGCAAGGGATTCAAGGCCCACAAGGCGACATAGGTCCAACCGGCCCACAAGGAATTCAAGGCCCACAAGGTTCTCAAGGAATCCAAGGAGCGACAGGGGGAACAGGAGCACAAGGCCCACAGGGAATCCAAGGTCCGCAAGGTGACATAGGTCCGACTGGGCCACAAGGTCCAACTGGAATCCAAGGGATACAAGGAGAGATAGGTCCAACCGGTCCAGAAGGCCCAGAGGGACTTCAGGGCCCGCAAGGAATACAAGGTGTTCAAGGGCCAGTTGGAGCAACGGGTCCAGAGGGTCCTCAGGGGATACAAGGCATTCAAGGACCAGTAGGAGCAACAGGCCCACAAGGTCCACAAGGAATACAGGGAATACAAGGTGTGCAAGGGATAACGGGAGCAACTGGAGCACAAGGAGCAACTGGAATTCAAGGGATACAAGGGGAAATAGGAGCAACGGGTCCAGAGGGTCCCCAAGGAGTGCAAGGTGCACAAGGGGCGATTGGTCCAACCGGTCCGATGGGGACACAGGGAGTGCAAGGAATTCAAGGGATTCAAGGAGCAACAGGTGCGCAAGGAGTGCAAGGACCACAAGGAATTCAAGGGATACAAGGTCCGACGGGAGTAACAGGAGATACGGGGGCAACCGGAGCGACGGGAGAAGGAACTACCGGTCCAACAGGAGTAACCGGTCCAACAGGGGTGACTGGCCCGTCAGGAGGACCAGCAGGACCGACCGGCCCAACGGGGCCATCAGGTCCGGCAGGAGTGACAGGTCCATCAGGTGGACCACCTGGCCCGACAGGAGCAACAGGTGCGACAGGAGTAACAGGAGATACCGGGGCGACAGGCTCAACTGGAGTGACAGGAGCGACAGGAGCAACGGGAGCAACCGGAGTGACGGGTTTACAGGGTCCGCAAGGAATCCAAGGTGTTCAAGGAGAGATAGGTCCAACCGGTCCACAGGGTATTCAAGGTCCGCAAGGAATCCAAGGAGTAACAGGGGCAACCGGAGCACAAGGTCCGCAAGGAATCCAAGGTGTTCAAGGAGAGATAGGTCCAACCGGCCCACAAGGAATTCAAGGTCCACAAGGTCCTCAAGGAATCCAAGGAGCGACAGGGGCAACCGGAGCACAAGGTCCACAGGGAATCCAAGGTCCGCAAGGTGACATAGGTCCGACCGGCCCACAAGGCCCGCAAGGAATTCAAGGCCCGCAAGGAATTCAAGGTCCAACGGGAGCTACAGGATCGACAGGATCGACAGGATCGACAGGTCCCCAAGGAATTCAAGGCCCACAAGGAATTCAAGGCCCACAAGGAATTCAAGGCCCACAAGGAATTCAAGGCCCGCAAGGAATTCAAGGTCCAACGGGAGCTACAGGAGCAACCGGATCGACAGGTCCCCAAGGAATTCAAGGCCCACAAGGAATTCAAGGCCCAACGGGAGCTACAGGAGCAACCGGATCGACAGGTCTCCAAGGAATTCAAGGCCCGCAAGGAATCCAAGGTCCAACGGGGGCAACAGGAGCAACCGGTTCACAAGGTCCAACTGGAGATACAGGTCCAACCGGAGCTGGAGCCACTGGGGCGACCGGGGCGACTGGAGTTAGTACAACTGCAACATATGCATTTGCGAATAATACATCAGGAAGTGTTATTTCTGTTTTGTTAGGTGGCACGAATATTCCGTTACCAAACAATCAAAATATTGGACCGGGAATAACTGTTAGTGGTGGAAATACTGTATTTACAGTTGCAAATGCAGGGAATTATTATATAGCCTATACAATTAATTTAACAGCAGGTTTACTTGTAAGTTCCCGTATAACTGTAAATGGCAGTCCGCTTGCGGGAACGATAAATGCTCCGACAGTGGCTACTGGTTCATTTAGTGCAACAATCATTGCTAACTTGCCTGCTGGAGCTGCTGTTAGCTTACAATTATTTGGAGTAGTTGCAGTAGCTACATTATCTACGGCAACGCCAGGAGCGACTCTTACGATTATTAGATTAAGTTAATAAGAAGAAAACCTTGGGGCTTTTATGCTTCAAGGTTTTCTTCTTATTTGTATGTAGTCTCATTGATTAGGAAAGTTTTACTTTATTCACATGAGCAAAAACATCGCGGTTCGAAAATATATTATAATAGAATGAAAAGAGAGAAATTTGGCAGAAAGGGAGGGTGGCGATGCAGGAGATGGTTACAGATTTTTTTGAACGTCCACTTCAAGATTTACGCATATCTGTCATTGATCGTTGCAATTTTAGATGTACATATTGTATGCCAGCGGAAGTTTTTGGGCCAGATTATGCTTTCTTGAAAGATGAGTTTTTACTGACGTTTGATGAAATTGAGCGTGTGGCAAAACTATTTGTTAGTATCGGTGTAAGAAAAATTAGACTTACTGGTGGCGAGCCACTACTTCGTAAAGATGTAACAAAACTTATTGCGCGTCTCGTGAAAATTGACGGGCTGTTAGATATAGGGTTAACGACAAATGCGATTCATTTAACGAAACAAGCAAAAGCATTAAAAGAAGCTGGATTACATAGAGTAAATGTTAGTTTGGATGCAATAGATGATGATGTATTTAAGGACATTAATGGCCGGAACATTAATACGAAACCTGTTATAAAGGGAATTATGGCTGCAAAAGAAGCGGGGCTTGATATAAAGGTGAATATGGTCGTGAAAAAAGGGATGAACGATCATCAAGTGCTTCCGATGGCTGCGTATTTTAAAGAGCAGGGAATTCCGCTTAGGTTTATTGAGTTTATGGATGTTGGTAGTACGAATGGATGGAATTTTGATCAAGTAGTTACAAAGCAAGAATTGATTGAGATGATTCATAGCGTGTATCCAATTGAGCCTGCTGAAGCGCATTATTTTGGCGAAGTTGCGAAACGATATCGGTATGTTGGAACACATATAGAAGTTGGTTTTATTACTTCTGTTTCTGAGTCCTTTTGTTCCTCTTGTACGAGAGCGAGAATTTCAGCAGATGGAAAGTTTTATACTTGCTTATTTGCAACAGAAGGACTAGACATAAGAGAACTTCTTAGAGGAAATCTTTCGGATGATGAGTTATTAAGCGTTATACAAGATGTATGGATGAATAGAAAAGATAGGTATTCGGATGAACGGACAGAAGAAAGTGCAAAAAATCGTCCGAAAATTGAAATGTCTTATATAGGAGGATAAGAAAGGGGGCTATCGTATGCAGGAGCGATATTCAAGACAAATATTATTTGCTGGTGTTGGAGAAGAAGGGCAGAGAAAAATTAGAGAGAAGCATGTGCTTATTATTGGTGCGGGAGCTCTTGGCGCAGCAAATGCAGAAGCGATTGTTAGAGCAGGTGTTGGAAAAATAACAATTGCGGATCGTGATTATGTAGAATGGAGCAATTTACAAAGGCAACAGTTATATACAGAAGAAGACGCGAAACAGTATAAACCGAAGGCGGTAGCAGCGGCAGAGCATTTAAAAGCGATTAATTCTGAGGTGGAAATAAATCCAGTTGTGACTGATGTAACAGTGCAAGAAATGGAAGAGTTAGTGAAAGATGTAGATTTAATATTAGATGCGACAGATAATTTTGAAACGCGTCTTCTTATTAATGATATTTCACAAAAGTATAATATTCCGTGGATATATGGTGGTTGCGTTGGAAGCTACGGAGTAACGTATACAATTTTACCAGGAAAAACACCGTGTTTCCGCTGTTTAATGGAGCATCCGGCGAGCGGAGCAACATGTGATACGGCTGGTATTATACAGCCGGCAGTACAATTAGTAGTTGCGCATCAAATAACAGAAGCGCTGAAAATATTAGTAGAAGACTATGGGGCGCTTCGCGAAACGATGTTATCGTTTGATCTTTGGAATAATCAACAGATGGCATTTAAAGTGAATAGACAGAAAAAAGACACGTGTTTATCTTGCGGGAGATTACGTACATATCCGAGTTTAACATTTGAAGCACAAACGAAAACAGAAGTGTTATGTGGACGAAATACAGTACAGATCCGTCCAGGTGTGCGGAATGAATTTAATTTAGAAGAAATTAAAAAGCGCTTACAAAGAAGTGTCGATGTAAAGGCTACTCCGTATTTAGTATCGTTTCTAGTAGAGGAATTTCGTTTTGTTTTATTTACAGATGGTAGGGCGTTTATTCATGGGACGAATGATATAAATGTAGCAAAACGTTTATATGCAAGATACATAGGTTGAACCTAAAGGGAAATCCTTTAGGTTCAACAGAGAGAAGATTAGGACTTTCTCGTATAATCTCCACTTTTTCCACCTGTTTTTTCAAGTAAATACGTTTCGCCAATAATCATACCTTTATCAACAGCTTTACACATATCATACACAGTAAGAGCGGTAGCCGAAGCAGCTGTTAAAGCTTCCATTTCAACACCGGTGCTCCCTTCTGTTTTAACTTTTACTTCAATAAGTAATCGATATTGTTCTTCGGATTGTTTCCAATCGAAAGAAACGTCAACACCTTTTAATAATAGAGGATGGCACATTGGGATAATATCAGAAGTGCGTTTTGCAGCCATAATGCCTGCAATTTGTGCAACTGCTAATACGTCACCTTTCCCAATTTCATTGTGAGAGATTTTATCGTAAATTTCTTTCGTAACGACAATGCTAGAGCACGCAATTGCTGTTCGAACGGTTGCTTTTTTTTCACTTATATCAACCATCTTTGCGCGTCCTTGGTCATTAAAGTGTGTGAATGCAGACATGGAATTCCTCCTTGAAGTAATTTCTATTTAATATATAAAGTTTAATCGAGATAAAAAAAATTGCAAATATGAGGTGAGAAACGATGGTAGAAAAACGAATTCCAATTCAAGTTGCTGAGGCAGTAGAGAGGGTAATGGCATATGCGCAGCATGGTGATGTAGAAGAAGTTTCTATTACGGAAAGTTACGGAAGGATTCTTGGAGAGGATGTTGTCTCTGATCATGACGTCCCTCATTTTAATCGTTCTCCTTACGATGGTTTCGCGATTCGAGCAGAAGATACGAAAGAAGCAAATCAAGAAAATGCAGTTGAATTTGAAGTAATCGGAGAAATTGGAGCAGGGTCTGTTTTTTTAGAGGACGTAGGGACTTTTCAAGCGGTTCGTATTATGACAGGAGCAGCTATTCCAGAAGATTGTAATGCTGTCGTAATGCTAGAGCTAACGGAAAGTTTTGAGAAGAACGGAAAAACATATATGAAGTTAAAGCGTCCTTTTAATAGTGGTGACAATGTGTCATTTAAAGGAGAAGATATAAAACAAAGTCAAGTTCTCGTTCAGAAAGGTGTTGCAATCAATCCAGGTGTTGCGGCCTTATTAGCAACGTTTGGATATAGTACTGTGAAAGTTGTAAAACAGCCTGTTGTTGGTATTGTGACGACAGGAAGTGAATTGTTAGAAGTACATGAGTCGTTACAGCCGGGGAAAATTAGAAATAGTAACTCTTATATGATTGCTGCTCAAATTATGAAAGCTGGAGGTAAAGTCCGGTATTATGGTCAACTTGCCGACGAGTTAGATGCATGTTTTACAGCTGTCCAATTGGCGATGAATGAAGTTGATATTTTAATTACGACAGGCGGTGTGTCGGTAGGAGATTATGACTACTTACCGGCTATTTATGAAAAGTTACAGGCGAATGTACTCTTTAATAAAATAGCGATGAGACCAGGAAGTGTAACGACAGTAGCTGAAGTTGATGGAAAGTTACTTTTCGGTTTATCAGGAAATCCGTCAGCTTGTTACGTAGGCTTTGAGCTATTCGTGCATCCAGTTATAAAAACATATTTGTATGCGAAGGAGCCTCACGTATATAGAGCTGATGCTATTTTACAAAAGGATTTTCCGAAGCCAAATCCGTTTACTCGTTTTGTAAGAGCAAAGGTGACAATTGTGGACGGGGCATTACAAGCGATGCCGGTCGGTTTAGATAAATCGAGTGCGGTATCTTCACTCGCAGATGCGAATGCTTTTATTGTGTTGCCTGGAGGAACGAGAGGATTTGAGGCAGGGATGAAAGTATCTGTATTATTGTTAGAGCACGGCGAGGGATGTGATTGGCCATGGGCAAAGCCCCTTCAATCTTACAAATAGTAGGATATCAAAATAGCGGGAAAACAACACTTGTTGAGAAAGTTGTGCATGCATTAGCTGAACGGAAAATGAAAGTCGCTACCATTAAACATCACGGACATGGAGGTTTTCCAGAGGTAGCGCAAAAAGATAGTGAAAGGCACCGAAAGGCCGGTGCTATCGTAAGTAGTGTAGAAGGCGCTGGATTACTTTCACTGTCGTCATTAAGAGAAGACTGGTCCTTGCAAGAAATTATTCGCTTATATGAGTTTTTTGAAGTAGATACAATTTTAATTGAGGGTTATAAAAAAGAGAGCTATCCGAAAGTAGTGTTACTTCGTTCTGCGGAAGACGTTGAACTTTTACATAAAGTAGAGAATATAGTAGCAGTTATTACGTGGTATGATGCTCCCGCAAACTTACGAGAAGAATATAAAGTATTTCATATAACAGAAGAAGAATTGTACATAGGCTGGTTTTTACAAACGGTAAGGGGTGCGAAATGACAAATACGTATTATGAAGTAATTGATACAGAAATCTCAATTGAAGAGGTAGCTAAGAGAGTAATTCGCCGCGAATGCGGTGCTGTTACAACATTTATTGGAACGGTTAGAGAGTTTACGAAAGGGCGTCGTACATTATACTTAGAATATGTCGCTTATAAAACGATGGCAGAAAAGATGCTAGAGAAAATCGGGTCAGAAGTGAAAGAGAAATGGCCAGGTACACATGTTGCGATTACACATCGTATCGGTACACTGCAAATTTCTGATATCGCGGTTGTTGTTGCTGTTTCAACGCCGCATCGTAAAGCGGCTTATGAAGCAAATGAATATATTATGGAACGCATCAAACAAATTGTTCCGATTTGGAAAAAGGAGTTTTGGGAGGACGGTGATTCGTGGATTGGTGATCAATTAGAAAAAACACCATATCCGGCGGGAGAGCCTGGGAAGGAGTTATAAGTATGATTCGAGTATTGTTATTTGCGCATTTGCAAGAAGAGGTAGGAAGAAGTGAATTACAAATAGAGAAAGAAAATATTACGGTTGCAGAGTTAAAAGATATAGTTGCAACTGAATATAATGTGCCAGTATTGGCACCAATTATGGTTGCGATTAATGAAGAATATGCAAATGAAGATGATACGATTCAATCTGGTGATGTTGTTGCACTAATCCCACCAGTGAGTGGTGGTTAATATTGGATTCATTAAAACGACTTTCCTACATAGGGAAAGTCGTTTTTTTATGGCAGTTTTGAGAACACTAATCTATAGAACAAGGAGGGAACTATGAAAAAAATATGTGTAGTTATGACAATGCTATGTGCGGCCTTTTTCTCTTCTCCAAGTGATTCTTTCGCGAAAGAATCAAGAGAACAACTTTTAGAGAGTGCATTATCGAATAGGTACTATTCAGTTATTAGACAAGTGACAGAAGATCAATATGAATGTGCTTCAGTTATAAATATAAAGCGTCTCGGTAAGAATGGTGAGTTCGTTCCTAGATTTGAAATTACGTTACAATTTCTTACGTTCCAAGGTGCACATAATCCGCCAAATGATAAAGTTACACTTACTTTGGAAGATCATTTAGATCACGTAAAGATAAAGAAAGTGGAGCGAGAAAAGAATGTTTCTGGTGCTATTGCAGAAAAAGTTTGTGAACGAGAACGAGAAAAAATAAAAGCTCACTCTACTGATTCAGAGTGATAACTTATGACATTTAGTAAAGAAAGGTAATGAGCGATGGATATATTTTTAGCGATTTTACCAGCTATATTTTGGGGAAGTATTGTGCTATTTAACGTGAAACTGGGCGGGGGGCCATATAGTCAAACGCTCGGTACAACGCTTGGCGCACTTATTTTCTCGATTGTTGTTTATATTTTTGTGAAGCCAGTATTAACTCCTACTGTTATTGGAGTTGGAATTGTTTCAGGCTTATTTTGGGCCCTTGGCCAGGCGAATCAATTAAAAAGTATTGATTTAATGGGCGTTTCGAGAACGATGCCCATTTCAACAGGACTGCAATTAGTTGCGACGACTTTATTCGGAGTCATCGTATTTCATGAATGGTCCACGACAATATCAGTCGTCCTTGGTGTTTTGGCCCTCGTTTGTATTATTATCGGTGTTATTTTAACATCGCTTCAAAGTGAAGAAGAAAAGAGTGCAGAGCAAGCGGGGAATTTTAAAAAGGGCATTATCATTTTATTGATTTCAACAGTCGGTTATTTAGTTTATGTAGTAGTGATTAGACTATTTAAAGTAGATGGTTGGTCAGCTTTATTGCCGCAAGCAGTTGGTATGGTGTTAGGGGGGATTTTGCTTACTTTTAAACATCATCCATTTAATAAATATGCAATACGAAATATTATTCCAGGATTAATTTGGGCAGCTGGAAATATGTTTTTATTCATTTCACAGCCGCGTGTTGGAGTGGCAACAAGTTTCTCGCTATCACAAATGGGAATTATTATTTCAACGCTTGGCGGGATTCTTATATTAGGTGAAAGAAAAACGAAACGCCAATTAACAGGGATTGTTATCGGTATCATTTTTATTATTGCAGCTGGAATTATGTTAGGTATAGCAAAAAGTTAAAGGAGGTATATGGAAATGTATAGTGATTTAGAAGGAAAGGTTGTCGTTATTACAGGATCAGCAAGTGGTCTTGGAAGAGCGATGGGAGTAAGGTTTGCTGCGGAGAAAGCAAAGGTAGTGATTAACTATCGCTCACGGGAGTCAGAAGCGAATGATGTGTTAGAAGAAATTAAAAAGGTAGGCGGAGAAGCAATTGCTGTAAAAGGTGATGTGACGGTCGAATCAGATGTGGCGAATCTCATTCAATCTGCTGTGAAAGAGTTTGGTACGCTTGACGTTATGATTAATAATGCAGGGATCGAAAATGCGGTACCATCGCATGAAATGCCGCTTGAAGATTGGAATCGGGTAATTAACACAAATTTAACAGGTGCTTTTTTAGGAAGCCGTGAAGCGATTAAATATTTTGTAGAACATGATATTAAAGGATCTGTCATTAATATGTCGAGTGTTCATGAGAAAATTCCGTGGCCATTATTTGTGCACTATGCAGCAAGTAAGGGTGGCATTAAACTGATGACAGAAACGTTAGCGTTAGAATATGCACCAAAAGGTATTCGAGTAAATAATATAGGACCAGGTGCAATTAATACGCCAATCAATGCCGAAAAGTTTGCTGATCCTAAAAAACGTGCTGACGTAGAAAGTATGATACCGATGGGCTACATTGGAAAACCGGAAGAAATTGCAGCAGTAGCAACTTGGCTCGCTTCTTCAGAGGCGAGTTATGTAACTGGAATTACGCTATTTGCAGATGGTGGAATGACGTTATATCCATCGTTTCAAGCTGGGCGTGGGTAATATAAAAGGACGAAGAGATAATGCTCTTCGTCCTTTTTTTACAAAAAAAAAATAGCGTCCAGCTATTTTAAATTTAGTGATTAATTGTATCTTGAAGATATTCTGTTGCCTGATGTTCAGAAACATTTTGCACGAGTGCGACTTCACTAATCATCATCTTTCGGGCGTTATCTAGCATTTGTTTTTCGCTCGCATTTAAAGCTCTCTCTTTATTGCGGCGAAGTAAATCCCGAACAACTTCTGCACTATCTTGCAGATTGCCGTTTTTCATTTTTTCCATATTCATTGTATATCTTTGTTTCCAGGAAAGTGATGTATCTGATTCCCCGTTTTGAAATTCAAGAAGTATATCATCTAACGTACCTTTATCTACGATATAACGAATACCTGATTTTTGTAATTGATCCATTGGAAGCATTACTTGCATATCTTTACTGAGGATACGTATCACACAATATTGACGTGTTGTTCCTAATATTTCTTTCTCTTCAATGGCTTCGATGACTCCTGCGCCGTTCATTGGATAAACGATTTTATCACCAATTTGAAACAAATCATCCACCTCCATATGTGGTAACCATCTTTAATGATAGCACAAGTGTTTAAAAATGTCAAATTTTATATGATACCATAATATTAATATAGTAGTCAATAAGTAAAAACTCTTTTTTATTGATATTTTTTGCTCTTATTTATTAATGATTTTTTTTTAGAAAAATAGTATAGGTAAAGATAGAAGGCATATCCACTTATTTTTAAGCATAAAATGTAAAATCGCTAATACAATATACCTAAATCCGTTCTTTGCAAAGGAGGGAGAGAAGGTGGGGCGCACAATAAAAATTGATATTACAAATAAAGTTGTAGCTAAATTTAGGCCAGATTATTTGGAATTATATACGAGTAAATTTATGATAGGTAAGTTTTATGTCTATACTGAAGGTAAAGAATATGTGTTAGAAGACGGATATATATATGAAGACGGAAAATTTTATCGCATCATAGATACGCACCGTGGCAATAATCAAGCGGCGGAGGGCTGCGATCTAGGATGGTGTTAACATGATTCGTGTAAAAGTGTTTGATGAAAGTCATGAAAAAGACTTAGAAGACGCTGTAAATGTCTTTTTGAAAAAGATTGATGATAGTAACTTTGTAGATATTAAGTACCAAGTCGGTGTTTCCATTAACGATGATGAAAATCAAATTTATTGTTTTTCAGCAATGATTGTTTATAAAGCATAAAAAAGAGCTGGATGAGCCAGCTCTTTTTTATGTTTTACGTTGGGACAACATGTGTCGGTAATACGTTCATAATAGATTGGGTTGTGCCTAATTTTTTTGTTGTTAAAAGAGGCTCCCCTGTCTCATGGTTTTGGGCATCTTTACACATACCAAGGTGATAACGATCGCCTAAAAATGGATCAATATAAAAACCGTTTTTGAATACTTTATCATTCGGGTGTTTTTCATGGTGAATGTCAGAGCAGTTAATGCAATAGAACATAGCGTTCAACCCCTTTATATTTTTGTTTGAAAAAAGTGAGTCGGTAGTCATTTCGCTCCTAAGGAAATGTTGAGGAGAAGAGAAATAACTACCGACTCAAATGGTGGGCATATTCCTTCTGATTTTTCGTATCTCGCGTAGTGTCCCTGAGGGAAGGAGGAGAGACGAAATACGCATGATATACGTAAGGCGCTTCTTTCAAGATGAATGATGGAGTTTCATGTTGAGAGAAGTTTTTATTTTTTGTTGCCTTTGTGAGTATATTATGAGGGAATGCTCAGAGGGTGTTTGTCCTGTTGAAAAAATGTTGAGAATTTCTCAACAGTAAAAAAGAATCAGGATTGACGTGAAACTAAAAGGTGTTATATTATCTAAGTATAACCAAAAGGTGTTATATTTGAACGCCGAATAAAGGAGAATGAAAATGGAACAACAAAATACATTAACTGATATTAAACAAACGATCGTTTTTAACGCGTCTATTCAAAAAGTATGGAATGTAGTATCAACTGCAGAAGGGATTGCGTCATGGTTTATGCCAAATGATTTTAAATTAGAGGTAGGGCATGAATTTCATGTGCAATCACCATTTGGACCATCACCATGTAAAGTGTTAGAAATTGATGAGCCAAACTCGCTATCTTTCTCATGGGATACAGATGGCTGGGTCGTTTCATTTAATCTGAAAGACTTAGGAGATAACAAAACAGAATTTACGTTAATTCACGGCGGCTGGAAACATCCTGATGAAATTCTTCCAAAACCAAATGCGAAGAGCTCTATTATTCGCGATAGAATGAGCGGTGGATGGGTAGCGATTGTAAATGAAAAACTGAAAAAGGTTGTCGAAGGTTAAATGTCATCATCAGCAGCGAAATATGATGTATTTCAAGCAATTGCTGATCCAACCCGCCGAGAAGTAATACGGTTATTAAGTGACAAAGAGTTACCAATTTCCAAAATAACGGATCATTTTCCGATGAGTCGTACTGCGGTTGTAAAGCACCTTCATATTCTTTCGGAAGCGAATTTAGTAAGCGGAAGAAAAAGCGGAAGAGAGAAGATATATCGCTTGCATCCAGAACCATTAGAGGAATTGCAACAGTGGCTCTCGTATTATGAACGTTTTTGGGATAATAAATTGTCCATGCTGAAACATATTGTGGAGAATGAAGAGTAAAAAGAGGATGACCAAAATGGTCATCCTCTTTATTATTGCTCACTTGTTTGTGTAGCTGGCTTTAATAAAAGCCAAGCGATAATTAATGTACATACTGCTAATACGAAAGTGCTCATATAAATGACGTGTACGCTTGATGCTAATGCGGATTGCGATTCGGTCACTACGTTTGCTGTAGTTCCGCCGTGTCCGCCAGATACAAGATCAAGGTTTTTAATACCACGTGCGTGAATCATCGTATTGAAAATTGTACCGAATATTGCAGCACCTAACGTTTGACTAAATGTATTAATAAATGTGTTTAAACCAACGGCTGTTCCGCGTGTATGAGCTGGTACGGCGGCTTGAATTGTTACCATGTAAATCGGTGTCACAAGCCCCATTCCTAAGCCGAATAATCCGACTGCTACATAAATAAGGAACGATGGTGAATTTGTTGATAGTGTAAATAATAAGAACGTAGCGACTGATAAAATGCTAGCTCCAAGTAAAATGATTTGTTTCGTTTTTAATTTGCCTACTAAGTTACCAGAGAAAATAGCGCCAAATGTCCACATAACAGGGATTGGCATTAAAATAAGTCCGGCTTCTGTCGCATTTTTTCCTAATACACCTTGGCTCCAAATTGGAAGGTACATTGTAATACTAATAATCATTGCGCCAGCAATAAGCGTTAATATGTTTATCGTAGATAATGTACGGTTAGAGAAAAGTGATAGCGGAATTAATGGTTCCGGAGATTTTTTCTCGATGAATAAGAAAATAATGAATGAAACGACGGCGAAGATTAATAGGCCGATAATTGTTATGTCTCCCCAGTTTTGCTTGCTGCTACCTGTTAATAATGCATATAGTAGAGCGATTGTACTCAGTGAGAAGACTGTTGCACCAAGATAGTCGATATGGTGCTTAGCAGGCTTAATAGATTCTTTGTAGTAAATGGCAATCATTAAGCAGGCGATAATTCCAAATGGAACGTTTAAGAAGAAAATATAACGCCAAGAAAGAGAATCAACTAAAAATCCGCCGACTAATGGTCCGATAACACCGGATACACCCCAAACGGCACTCATCCAACCTTGTGCTTTCGCGCGGTCTTTCGCTTCGCTATATAAGTCTCCAATAATCGTCATTGTGATCGGCATAACAGCACCAGCACCGATACCTTGAAGCGCGCGGAAGAAAATTAATTGTTCCATCGATGTAACGACACCACAAAGTGCAGACCCAACTAAAAAGATTGTAGCTCCGATAAGCAGAACTTTTTTACGACCGAATAAATCAGCCAATTTCCCGTATATTGGAGTCGAAACCGCTGTGGCAAGCATGTAAATTGCGTAAACCCAGCTAACAAGTTCGACGCCTGACAAATCACTCGTTATACGAGGAATTGCTGTACTAACAATCGTTCCTTCTACAGCAGAAAGAAACGTCATTAGCATTAAAGACATCATGACTTTTTTTCGCATATGTTTTCCCCTTACCCTTTTTCAAATATTCAACAATATAAAATATAAAGGTACTAAGGTATATAAAGCAATAAAAAAGCACTAGGAATTTAAGGAGAATGAGCATTTGTCGGTGAGTCGATATATGTTTTTTTGGAATCGCTGATATACCTATAAAAAAAGAAACAGGGATCCCTGTTTCTTTTTTTAATACTGCATTTTCGCGTTTTCTCCAGCTGTTGTTCCGGCAATTCTTCCAGTAACGAGAGCAGATGTAATATTATAGCCACCAGTATAACCGTGAATATCAAGAACTTCCCCGCAGAAGTATAGGCCATTCGTAAATTTAGAAGACATTTCTTTCGGGTTAATTTCTTTAACGGATACACCGCCACCAGTAACGAATGCTTTTTCAATTGACTGCGTACCATTTACATTCACAGTAAATTCTTTAAAGTCTTTCACAAGTGCACGAATCTTTTCGTGAGAAACTTGTCCAGCTTGTTCGCTACCGTCAATTTCATTTTTTTCTAATAAGAATAGGAAGTAACGCTCAGGAACATAACCTTTTAACACGTTTTTAATTCCTTTTTTCGGATCTTCCTTCATTTGTTTTAGCATGCGCTGGAATAGTTGTTCACTATTTTCTTCTGGCAACGCATCGATGCTCATTTGCACTGTATTCGTTTTGAACTTCTTCAGTGCTTTTACAACGAATTGACTACAGCGAAGGGCAGCAGGACCAGATAAGCCGAAATGAGTGAAGAGCATGTCCATTTTGTGAGAAATGATAGCTTTTCCTTTCGGGTTTAATACACTTAAGTTTACGTCTCGTAAAGCGAGTCCTTGTAAGGAACGGTCCCGAATAAATGGTTCGTTTGAAAGGATTGGTACTTCTGTTGGGAATAATTCTGTAATTGTATGACCAGCTTTTTCAGCCCAAGCATATCCGTCTCCAGTAGAACCAGTTTGAGGAACTGATTTTCCGCCAACAGCGATAACGACATGATTTGTATCTAGCACTTCGCCTGTTTTTAGTACAACTGCTTTCGTTTGACCGTTCTCATATTCAATTGTCTCAACAGGTGTATTCGTACGGATTTTTACACCTAAATCTCTTAATCGTGTTAAAAGTGCGTCTACGACCGATTGCGCTTTATTTGAAACAGGGAACATGCGACCATGATCCTCTTCTTTCAGTTTTACACCGAGCTTTTCGAAGAATGTAATAATATCTTCATTATTAAAAATAGAAAAAGCGCTGTATAAGAAGCGACCATTTCCTGGTATATGTTTAACAATCTCATCAAGTGGTAGACGGTTCGTTACGTTACAACGGCCACCACCAGAAATCGCAAGTTTACGCCCTAGTTTATTTCCTTTATCAAGAAGTAAGACGCTTGCGCCTTCTTCTGCAGCACCAATTGCAGCCATTAGCCCAGAAGGCCCGCCGCCGATGACAATAACATCATAATGCATAATATATCGACCTCATTTTCTACATTTCCTGCCTAAAAGAATAGCATGTTTTCCCTTAAAAGAAAAATAGAGTGAAGTACTGCTTAAGGAGAGAATTGTGGTACAATACAAAAGTTAGAGTTCAGCACGATCTTGCTATTTGTAGGCCATAAGACTAAAACCTTAAGAGTTTGGGGAAGTCTAATAGCTCTCGAATGCTTGAATAGTTCAATTCATTATAGTTTCACTTTATGTAGATGTAGGAGGATTTTTGTATGTCCGATTCGAAATTTCTGCGCGGAACGCTTATTGTTACGCTAGGGACATTTTTAGTAAAGTTCTTAGGCATGATTTACGTCTTTCCGTTTCATGCATTAGTAGGTACAGAAGGCGGAACGCTCTATACATATGGATACATTCCATATACGATCTTTTTAAGTATCGCAACGGCAGGGGTGCCGCTTGCTGTTTCGAAATTCGTTTCCAAATATAATGCGCTTGGTGATTATAAAACGAGCCGGAGAATGTTCCGCTCGGGAATGGTTATGATGATAGTAACAGGAGTTCTTTCGTTCCTAATACTGTACATGACGGCACCGTTGTTTGCAGAAGCCATGCTTGGTAAACAAAGTGTACACAGTAATATAGGAGAAGTTACGACGATTATTCGTCTTGTAAGTTTTGCGCTTATTGTTGTACCAGCAGCGAGTTTAATTCGTGGTTATTTCCAAGGTCATCAATCGATGGGACCGACTACTGTTTCGCAAATTATTGAACAAATTATTCGTATCGTCTTTTTATTAGCTGGTAGTTTTATCGTTATTAAAGTACTTGGCGGTACAGTTGCAACAGCAGTTGGGGTAGCGACATTTGCTGCGTTCGTTTCAGCAGTTGGAGCGCTCGGTGTATTAATTTGGTACTGGTTAAAACGTAAAAAACATTTGGATCAATATTTAATTGAACAAACCGTACCAGAATCGACAGTGAGTACCGTTCAATTATTTAAAGAATTATTTGCATATGCGATTCCTTACGTTGTAATTGGGTTAACAATTCCTTTATATCAACAAATTGATACATTGACATTTAACTCAATTATGCAAGCGATTGGTCAAGGAGATATTGCAGAGCGAGCTCTCGGTATTTTCACAATGTGGACACATAAATTAATTATGATTCCTGTATCACTTGCGACAGCGTTTAGTTTAACGCTTGTACCAGCGATTACAAAGTCATTTACTGAAAAACAATACCGTTATTTAAAGTTACAAATTACACAAACATTCCAGGCAAATATGTTCTTAACATTGCCAGCAGTTGTCGGTATTTCATCACTTGCATATCCAATTTATACTGCGTTTTATGACTCAGATCCATTAGGTGGACAAGTATTAATGTGGTATGCACCGGTTGCGTTATTATTCGCTTTATTTACAGTAACAGCGGCAATTTTGCAAGGTATTAACCAACAAAAGCATGCGATTATCGCACTTATAATGGGTGTTATTTTGAAATTTGTATGTAACGTAATCTTTATTCGTTATTTCGGTACAGTTGGAGCGATTTTGGCTACTGCAGTCGGCTTCTTAGCTTCCGTATGGTATACGAATAGACAAATCAAAAAACATGCACATTATTCATTCGGTGTTGTATATAAGAGAACTTTCCAAATTGCAGTATTAACACTTGTAATGGTCGTTACTGTAAAATTATCACAATGGATTCTATCGTTCATGATTTCGCCGGATGGCCGAATGGGTGCTCTTATTACAGTTGTGGTTTGTGCGGGTATTGGTGGTCTTGTTTACGGATTGTTAGCGATTCGCACAGGAGTACTTGAAAGAGTATTTGGCGGAGAAGCGCTAGAGAAAATCCAGCGTAAACTTGGTAATAGATTTAAAATAAAGTTGAAATCAAAAGGGGCGTAATTACGTCCCCTTTTCTATGATAAATAAAGAAGGTGAAAAACGTGAGATTAGATAAATTATTAGCGAATATGGGATATGGAAGTAGAAAAGAAGTAAAGAAATTATTGAAAGACGGCGTTGTGAAAATTGATGGAACGCCAGTGAAAGATGCAAAGGTTCATGTAAATGTAGAAGAACAAGAAGTTATGATTCACGGTGAAGTTGTGGAATATAAAGAGTTTGTTTACTTAATGATGCATAAACCACAAGGCGTTATTTCAGCGACAGAAGATGATAACCATGAAACTGTAATAGATTTATTAGAGTTAGAAGATGCAATCTTTGATCCGTTCCCAGTTGGACGACTGGATATCGATACAGAAGGTTTCTTATTAATAACAAATGACGGGAAGTTATCACATCAATTATTATCCCCGAAAAAGCACGTGCCGAAAAAATATTATGCACACGTTGCAGGAGTAGTAACAGAAGAGGATGTAAAAGAGTTTGCTAAAGGTGTTATTTTAGATGATGGCTATGAAACGAAGCCAGGTGCACTTACAGTATTAAAAAGCGATGAAATCTCTGAAATCGAGCTTGTCATTACAGAAGGAAAGTTCCATCAAGTAAAGCGTATGTTTGAAGCGGTAGGAAAAAAAGTAGTCTACCTAAAGAGAACAGAGATGGGACCTTTAGTACTAGATGAAGAGTTAGAACTTGGACAATACCGAGAGCTATCAGATGAAGAAGTAGAAATGTTAAAAACATATCAAGTAGATACTGAGAAATAGTGCTGTTTTTAGGTGCAGAAAAGACCCCTTTCTAATGAGTTAGAAAGGGGTATGTATTTATTTACATACAATTATTTTTCGTTATGAGGTCATTCTCACTTTCTTTCCTGTTGTTGTCCACTTACCGCGGCAAGGGCTATACACGAGTTCATTAAACTGCAACACATTTAGATCACGTTGTATCGTTCGCGGTGTGATCCCGAACTCATCTACAAGGTCTTTCGTCGTTACCGTTCCGTTTTCATTGATGTACATATAAATTGATTTAATGCGTGTTAGCATACGAGTAGTTGTAGGTTTCAAGAGAAAACCACTCCTCTACTAGTTTTTTTGACCCCATTCAGGAAAGAAGGTCGTTACTACCATTGTACTCTACATGATAAAATTCATGCTTTAATCTACTTAAATTTTACAAAAGTTTAACAAATATTCATATAGAAAAATATTGGTAGTTGACATTGTATATATGGTCAGTCAACTAACACATAAAATTCTACGTAAAACGCCAAATTCCTGCAAATTTTTTTAGAAAAATAAAAGAAAAACTAATGAGAAATATCTGAAATATTACAATTGTTCGGTATTTAGGTTTCGTGTATAGCATAAGGGATTTCGGTTTGTTATGATGAAAGAAACAATATAGAGAAGGATGGATGTGCGATGTCAGCAATTAATTGGACAGAAGAAGTTGCAAAACGAAAAGACGATTTAATTCGTGATACACAACAATTTTTACAAATTAAAAGTGTATGGGAAGAAGAGTCGGCGAAAGAAGGCGCACCATTCGGTGAAGGTGTAGAAAAGGCGTTATCTTTCATGTTACATAAGGGAGAAACTGAAGGTTTTGCTTCTAAAAATTTAGAAGGGTATGCAGGTCATCTTGAAATGGGACAAGGAGAAGAGTTAGTAGGTATTCTTTGTCACGTTGACGTTGTACCAGAGGGAGATGGCTGGACGACTCCTGCATATAGTGCAGATATTCGCGACGGAAAGATTTTTGCACGTGGTGCAATTGACGATAAAGGCCCAACAATGGCAGCTTATTATGCGATGAAAATTGTGAAAGAATTAGGTTTACCTCTTTCAAAACGTGTTCGTATGATTTTAGGAACAGATGAGGAAAGTAATTGGAAATGTGTAGATCACTACTTTAAAAACGAAGAAATGCCAACAATCGGTTTTGCGCCAGACGCAGACTTTCCAATTATTAATGCAGAAAAAGGAATTTCTGATATACAAGTTGTGCAAAATGGTAGTGAAGAGAAGAAAGGTACATATGAACTTGTTTCATTTGAGTCAGGTCGCCGTTTAAATATGGTTCCTGATTTTGCAGAAGCGATTATTACAGGAGAAGATGTAAATGCACTTACAGTAGCATATGAAGAGTATTTACAAACTGCTAAAAAAATAGGTGAAGCAATTGTAGAAGGTAATACGGTGACGCTACAAGTTAAAGGGGTTTCAGCTCACGGATCTACTCCGGAGAAGGGTGAGAATGCAGGTTTATTACTGGCAAACTTCTTAACTACGGTTGCTCTTGATGGAAAAGCGAATGCATTTGCAACGTTTGCAACAGAAACATTTACTGGTGATATTTTTGGCGAAAAGGCTACTATCGCTTATAAAGATGAAGTTAGTGGACCGTTAACAGTGAATGTTGGTCGCCTTTCTTATACGAAAGAGGATGGTGGTAATTTAGGATTAAATGTACGTTATCCGGTTACGACTAACTTTGAAGAAATGATTGCAAAGTTAAAAGAATACGTTGGTACTCATGGATTTGCAGTAGCAGACTATTCGAACTCTCGCCCGCATCACGTTGATAAAGATCATGTATTAATCCGTACACTGCAGCGTGTATACGAAGAACAAACAGGTGAAAAAGCAGAACTATTAGCAATCGGCGGTGGTACTTACGCTCGTTCATTAAAAGCTGGTGTTGCATTTGGCCCGCTATTCCCTGGAAAAGAAGAACTTGCGCATCAAAAAGATGAGTATATTGAAATTGAAGACTTATTAAAAGCAACGGCAATTTACGCGCAAGCAATTCATGAATTAGCGAAGTAATGGATATATAAATAATAAGAGGCCGTCCCGATAAATACTTTGGGACGGTTTTCTGTTACGTATAGGTTGTTTTTCTTATTGTGTTTTTTTGTTAAATTGATATTGTTTGTCGAAACGTCAACATAATTTCATTTATTAGCGTGATCTTAACTTGGTTAGACTTGTAGGAAAGTTTGATTCTTTTTCATTGAATGAGATAAGAAAGAAAAGCAACAATAGAAAGAAGGAGAAGATGTATATGGAGCCGCATTATTTTGTCGCAATCACTTTACCAAATCATATAAAAGAAGTGCTGTCTAACTATAAAGAGGAAATGAAAGAGGACTTACCATTTCGTTCATGGGTACATAAAGAAGACTATCATATTACCCTTTCATTTTTGGGGAGTGCTACAAAGGAACAGTTAGAAGGAATAAAGAATGGATTACAAACATTTACAGAAACGAAGGAATTATCGTTTACGTTACAAGGATTTTCAACGTTTGGTATGGAAGATAGGCCGCGTATTTTTTGGGCGAAGGTAAGTGAGAATCACGATTTGTTTCAATTGCAAAAGCAAGTACACGCTATTTGTGAAGGAAATGGATTTTCTTTAGAAGCGCGCCCGTATCATCCGCATATTACTGTTGCCCGTAAATGGGTAGGAGAAGAACAGTTTGAGTTAGAACATATAAAAGAAGTGCCTGAAATATCATTCCAAGCGGATACAATTACTTTATACGAATCTCACGTGAAGGAGACACCGAAATATAAAGCAATTGCTGAAATAAAATTACAAAAATAGAATGTATGAAAACGTTTTTTATACAGGTGAATATACTATAAAGAACAATGTGTTACTGTATAGGGCTTCGCTGATAAAAAAAGCCTTATCATTTGCAGCTCGTTTCATTTTAACTTTAAGAATGATGGTGATTTTTTTATGTTGAAAGTAAAACGTCCATTTGATGCCTATTTAGATGAAATGAATAAAATTACAATTTTGCTCCCACATGCGTATGGAACAAGTCGGACATTTCGTTTGCAAGAAGGAAGTAACGTGAAAGATTTACCGATTGCTCATACAATTGCGCTTCCGGATGCAACGAAGTATGAGTGTTTTATAGAAGAGCCGCTGGATGTGGGGAAATATTATACAGTACGAGATGAACGGAATGAAGAAACGGATTTACAAATAGGTGCTGTCATAAGAACAGCGATTTTTGATGAAAAGTATTATTACGAAGGTACCGATTTAGGGGCAGTACACCAAAAGGAAGCAACGACATTTAAAGTGTGGGCTCCAACTGCGAGACTTGCGAAAGTAAGAATTTATAAAAGTGATAAAGAATATACCGATTATGAAATGTATAGAGGAGAAAATGGAGTTTGGACTCATACATTACAGGGCGATTTAGCCGGGGAAAAGTATACATTTCTTGTTTGTATTAATTTAATATGGAACGAAGCGGTGGATCCTTACGCAAAGTCAGTAACTGTAAATGGGAAGTATGGCATTGTTATTGATTTAGAAAAGACGACTGTAACGAAACGAGAGCAATTACCACCATTACAAGCAATGACAGATGCCATATTGTATGAACTGCATATTCGTGATGCTACTATTCATCCGAACAGTGGAGTGAGTAAAAAAGGGACGTATAAAGGGCTAATGGAAGAAGGAACAACAGGACGAAATGGGACGTTAACAGGTTTGTCTCATATAAAAGATTTAGGCGTTACACATGTTGAATTATTGCCTTTATATTGTTTCGGTGGTGTAGATGAGGCGAATCCTTCTTCTGCCTATAATTGGGGGTACAATCCATTATATTACAATGCGCCAACGGGATATTATGCTACAAATCCCTCTGACCCGTATAAAAGGATCGTAGAGTGTAAACAGTTAATTGAAACGTTTCATGAACAAGGCATTAGAGTAATTATAGATGTTGTATATAATCATGTTTATGAAAGAGAGCTATCATCATTTGAAAAGCTTGTCCCAGGATATTATTTTCGTCATGGTGAAAATGGTATGCCTTCTAATGGGACGGGAGTCGGGAATGATATAGCATCTGAGCGAAAAATGATGAGAAAATTCATTGTAGAGTCTATTTTATATTGGCTTACTGAATACAATGTTGATGGATTCCGATTCGACTTAATGGGAATTTTAGATGTTAATACAATGAACATAATAGAAAAAGAAGTGCGAAACATAAAACGAGATGCATTACTATTAGGGGAAGGGTGGGAGCTACAAACACCACTTCCAACTGAAGAAAAAGCAACGCTAAATAATGCAAAGAAAATGCCGCATATTGCGCAATTTAATGATCAATTTCGTGATGGAATAAAGGGGAGTACCTTTCATATAAATAAGCGTGGTTTTGCATTTGGTGGGCATGTAGACTGTAATCATTTGCAGTATATAGCAGCAGGAAGCCTTTTGAGTATGAAAGAAACAGGTTTGTTTCTAGAGCCTGTGCAAAGCATTAACTATGTAGAATGTCATGACAATATGACGATGTGGGATAAACTAGTGCGCAGTAATGAAGAGTCAAAAGAGATTTTGAAAAAACGTCACCTATTAGCAACTGCAATGGTGATTCTGTCGCAAGGCATCCCTTTCTTACATGCTGGGCAAGAGTTTTATCGTACGAAGCAGGGAAATGAAAATAGTTATAATGCAAATGATGAAATTAATCAATTAGATTGGGATCGAAAAGAGAAAGAGATAGAGACCGTTAACTATATAAAAGGTTTAATTGCGATTCGTAAAGAGCACGGAGCATTCCGATTACAAAACGCAGACCTAATAAAAAAGCACATGACTTTTTTGCAAACCTCTCCAGAAGTACTTGCATACCACCTAGAGCGTGCGGAATCATTTGGACCGTGGAAAGAGATTGTCGTTTTATTTAATAGTGGTTTAGAAGCGAAAACGGTGCAACTTCCGAAAGAAGAAACGTGGCATGTGTTAGTAAACGAAAAGCAAGCGAAAATAGAGCCAATTTCTTCATTTAGAGGAAAGGAACTTAGGCTCGCTCCGATTAGCACGTATATATTGACGATAATGTGACAAATCGCTACTTGACGATGAGAATGTAATAAATGTAGAATTGACAAAGGTGACGATTTTGATAAGTTGTCATTCTATGACTGGTTTTGTAAAATAAAATAGAGAGATTTTGGCTTATGCCAAGTTTTCTTTTCATTTACAGTAAAATATATATGAATCCACAACATGTGTAGAAATGTTGCGGTTTTTCTTTTCATAACTATAAAAGATAAGGATTTGTTAACGGGTAATGAATATGGAATGGTTGGAACAATTATTAGGAAAAGAGTGGAGTCTTGTACCGGCTGGTGGAGTAACGGGCGATGCATATATTGCGCAAAACGGACAACAGAAGTTATTTTTAAAGCGGAATACATCGCCCTTTTTAGCGGTATTGTCAGCAGAAGGAATTGTTCCAAAATTACTTTGGACAAGAAGGGTAACGAACGGTGATGTAATTTCTGCTCAAAAATGGCTTCCGGGACAGAAGCTAGAGCCAGAGGATATGAAACTAGAACGTGTTGCGAAACTTTTGAAAAAAATACACTCTTCTAAAGCACTTGTACAGATGATTCAGAGACTTGGGAAGCAGCCGCTTCACGCACAAGAGTTATTACAACAACTGCAACTTGTTTTAAGAGGAGATATAAGAGATGAGGAAACAATTCAGCAAGGCCTTCAATATTTAATGGATTCATTAAAAGATATTGAATACAACGAATTCGTTGTATGCCATTGTGATGTAAACCATAACAATTGGCTATTGTCGGATGAAGATGAGTTGTTTTTAATTGATTGGGATGGAGCTGTAATTGCTGACCCAGCTCTAGACCTCGGTATGTTATTATATTGGTACATTCCGCGCCAAGAATGGAGTGAGTGGCTCGGTTATTATGATGTTGAAATGGATGAATCGTTGCTTAAACGTATGAGATGGTATGTGATAGCGCAAACGATTTTGTCTATTCAATGGCATACAACAAAAAAGCAGCAAGCAGAAGCTGAATATTGGCATCAATATTTACAGCAACTACTTGCTTCAGAGTAATACTTAAGAAAAATTGTCCATTCCAGCAATCCACTGAGTAAGTTGTTCTTGATTATTGGAAATGTGGTTGTCCAAATTAGAGGAAGATTTACCCGATTGACTATAAGAATATACATCGTTTAGCATTGCTTTAGCGTCACTACTTATATTATCGTTTGCGAGTAACGATTGAATGAGACGCTCTAATTGCTCGCATTCAGAAACTGTCCCGCAACAATCACTTTGGTGATTGACTAAAATATCTTTCAGCACTTCTAATTGATGTTGTTGATTAATTGGCATGAACGGATCATCCTTTCGATTGTTTTTCTCTTCTTAGGAAAGTAAGAGAAAAAGCTGTTTCGTCATGGAATGTTTAATGCTGTATGTAGTTTTTATCAAAATGGTACATCTTATACTTGAAAGAAACGGACCGAGTGCTCGTACGTACTTGGTTTTTTGTTTGGTAGATTGATTAAAACAGAAAGAAGGAATTATTCCTTTAAAATAGCTATGTAAAGAGAGGGAAACATCTATGCGTTTAAGACATAAACCATATGCAATGGATCGAATTAATGAGTATTCACATATCGTAATCGGAAACCCAGAGGAGCGCGCTGGTAGCTGGAAAGAAGTATTTGGAAATGAGCAGCCCATTCACATTGAAGTAGGTACAGGTCGTGGCCGCTTTATGTATGATATGGCAAAAGCGAATCCTCATATTAATTATATTGGAATTGAAAAATTCACAAGTGTTGTTGTAGATGCACTTGATAAATTAATTGAAGAAGAATTACCGAACTTGAAGTTAATTAATAAAGATGCTGAAGATTTAACAGTTTTCTTTGCAAAAGGTGAGATTGATCGCGTTTATTTAAACTTCTCAGATCCATGGCCAAAGAAACGTCATACGAAGCGTCGTTTAACGTATAAAACGTTTTTACGCAATTATGAAGAAGTGTTAGTAGAAGGCGGAGAAATTCATTTCAAAACAGATAACCAAGGTTTATTTGAATATTCTCTTATGAGTATGGCTGAGTATGGTATGTTACTAACTTACTTAAGCTTAGATCTTCATAACAGCGACTTTGAAGGTAACATTATGACTGAGTACGAAGAGAAATTCTCTAGTAAAGGTCATCGTATTTATCGAGTAGAAGCAAAATATCGTACAGAGCCTATGCAGTAATGCATAGGTTTTTTGTATCTAAAATAATCAGAATTTTATGTTAGTATTAAGAGGAAAGGGGGATGAAAAATGGAACAGTTACAAATTGGAGATATAAAAGTGACGTGGCTAAAAGGTGGGAACACACATTTAGATGGGGGAGCGATGTTTGGCGTTGTGCCGAAAGTACTTTGGTCACGTAAATATAAACATAATGATACGAATCATATTTATTTACGAACAGATCCGTTACTTTTACAAACGAAAGACGGCAACATGCTCATTGATTCAGGAATAGGAAACGGTAAATTGAATGAGAAGATGAAGCGAAATCAAGGTGTAACAGAAGAATCATCGGTTTATGAGTCATTAGAAAAACTAGGATTAAAACCTGAGGATATCCAATACGTTTTAATGACGCATCTTCATTTTGATCATGCATCCGGTTTAACAAAATGGGAAGGGGATCACCTTGTGCCAGCTTTTCCAAATGCGAAAGTTTACGTAAGCGAAACAGAGTGGAATGAAATGAGGAACCCAAATATTAGATCCCGTAATACGTATTGGAAGGAAAATTGGGAGCCAATTGTAGATCAAGTTGTTACGTTTCAGCAAGAAATAGAAATTACAGATGAAATCAAAATGGCGCATACGGGTGGTCATAGTGATGGACATGCAGTTATCGCTTTAGAAAGTCAAGGCGAAACGATGCTTCATTTAGCAGACCTATTGCCGACGCATGCACATCAAAATGTACTATGGGTAATGGCATATGATGATTATCCGATGACATCAATTGAAAATAAGCAAAACTGGATGAAGTATGGTGCTGAAAACGATGCTTGGTTCACGTTTTATCATGACGCGTATTATCGTGCAGTAAAGTGGAATGAGGAAGGGCACATTGTAGAAAAGATAGAGAGAAAAACGAGTATAGAAGCATAGAAATAGGAGGTTGTTCCAAAATATTTGTTGGGGCAATCTCCTTTTTGTTGTCGTTTTTTGTTGGTAAGTCGATATATTTCAATAATCGCTGATATAAACCGAGTTGCGCCGATATATTCGAAAAATCGCCAATATAATTTCAATCACTGTCCACAATTAAAAAATAAGAGGTTCACCTAATGGGAACCCTCCTGTTTATGCTGCTATAACCTCTAAAATAGTACCTGTTTTAGCATCAACTAAAAATTCAAATCGTTCTTGTATATCATTTAACATCGTTGTAAGACCGCCGCGATATACTTCATACGCGACATCATATTTTTCAAATGTCTCTGGAACCATATGTACCCAAGAGCCAGTAATTTCACCTTTATGACTTAATGCCTGTTTCACCATTTTCAATGCTTTTTCTGAAGAAATATGGGATTGTTCTTGTACTTTGTTTGCAACAAGATAACCAGCTGCGAAACCAACGCCAAGACCTGCTACTAAACCTTTCCAGCTCATATATTCACCTCAATTCTATAAAATAAAAATAGTGTACCGATAATAATTATAAAGCAAATACAGCTAAAAAAGAAGAAACTAGAAACATTTCGAAAATTTCGTTACAATAAAAGAGGTATTCTACTAAGGTTTGAAAGAAGGGGACTTCGTGAATAAAGAGACATTACAATTATTTCGTACGTTAACAGAATTACAAGGTGCATCAGGTTTTGAACATGATGTACGCCGTTTTATGAAGCAAGAATTAAGCAAATATGCTGATGAAATTGTACAAGACGGTTTAGGTAGCGTATTTGGTCTGAAAAAAGGGGACGAAACTGGCCCACGTGTTCTTGTAGCAGGTCATATGGATGAAGTAGGTTTCATGATTACGCAAATTACGAAAAACGGAATGCTTCGTTTTCAACCGTTAGGCGGCTGGTGGAGCCAAGTTCTATTAGCGCAGCGCGTACAAGTGATGACGAAGAATGGTCCTGTTATTGGGGTTGTTGGTTCTATCCCTCCTCATTTATTAAGTGACGCGCAACGTGCAAAACCGATGGATATAAAAAATATGTTAATTGATATAGGTGCAGATAGCTATGAAGATGCGATTGAAATTGGTGTAAAACCAGGACAACAAATCGTGCCAATCTGCCCGTTTACGCCGATGGCAAACGAAAAGAAAATTATGGCGAAAGCTTGGGACAACCGTTACGGATGTGGCCTTGCAATCGAATTACTAAAAGAATTAAAAGACGAAACATTACCAAACACATTATACTCTGGTGCGACTGTACAAGAAGAAGTTGGTCTTCGTGGTGCACAAACTGCTGCAAATATGATTCAACCAGACATTTTCTATGCGCTTGATGCAAGCCCAGCTAACGATGCATCTGGTGACAAAACACAGTTCGGTCAATTAGGAAAAGGTGCTCTTCTTCGTATTTACGACCGTACGATGGTAACACATAGAGGGATGCGCGAATTCATTTTAGATACAGCAGAAACACACAACATTCCGTATCAATACTTTATTTCACAAGGTGGTACAGATGCGGGCCGTGTACATACAAGTAACTCAGGTATCCCATCAGCAGTAATTGGTGTTTGCGCACGTTACATTCATACACATGCTTCTATTTTACATGTTGATGATTATGCGGCAGCAAAAGAGCTAATTACGAAGCTTGTAAGAGCAACTGATAAAACGACGCTAGAGACAATTAAGAATAACGCGTAGAGAGGAAGAAGGGCTGAAGAGCCTTTCTTTTTTTGGCTTGAATAGATGACCCATCCATGTGTGGGAGCGGTCAGTGCCCGAATGGTGTATTAAGACCCTGGGTAGGAAAAGAGAGGAAGGCTGTTTTTGTGTTCGAAAACGGTAATGGTGAGGAAATCAACCTTCTTTTTTAGGTTGAATAGATGCCCCGGTGATGTATGGTAGTGAGTGATGTTTAATTTAAGTAGGGCGAAATGATGAATTTTTATAGAGGTGAACGAGATGAAAGTAGTAGTTGGATCAAAGAATAAAACGAAGGTTGGAGCTGTGGAGAAGGTTTGGAAAGATGCTATAATTACATCCCTTTCTGTTCCTTCAGGAGTAGCAAACCAGCCGTTTTCAGATGAAGAGACGATGCAAGGAGCGATTAATAGAGCGAAGCGAGCCATGCAAGAAGGAGAAGCTCAAATTGGTATTGGGCTAGAAGGCGGCGTAATGAAAACGGAGCACGGTTTATTTATGTGTAACTGGGGCGCGCTAGCAACAAGTGATGGTAAAACATTCGTTGCCGGCGGGGCACGTATTACGTTACCAGATGATTTTTTAGCACCTCTTGAAGATGGCAAGGAGTTAAGTGAAGTGATGGAAGAGTTTGTACAAAGAAAAGATATTCGTAGTCACGAAGGTGCTATCGGTATTTTTACGGATGATTATGTGGACCGTACGGAATTATTTGTACACGTTGTTAAGTTACTTGTTGGGCAATATAAGTATGACGAAAAGCAAGCATAAACCTTGCACCATGCGCGATGTATGGTAGTATAAAGGAAAGATTATAACATGAAAAAATGCACTCGTTAGAGGAGGAAATATAGATGAAATCATTAGAAAGCATGGAGCAATTCCAAGAGTTGAAAAATGAAGAGAATGTAGTCTTTATGTTCTCAGCAGAATGGTGCCCAGACTGCCGTTTTGTAGATCCATTTATGCCAGAAGTAGAAGAGAAATATAGTGATTTTTCATTTTACTATGTAGATCGTGATGAGTTTATTGATCTATGCGTTAAATTAGACGTATTTGGCATTCCGAGCTTTGTAGCGTACAATAAAGGTGAAGAAACAGGTCGCTATGTAAACAAAGATCGTAAAACAAAAGAACAAATCGAAGAGTTCATTGAAGGTTTAAAATAAGGCAATTTGCCAATTGAATTGTAAAACAACCTCTACCTTCGCGGGGGAGGTTATTTTTTTGGAAGGGAGGAAAAAGAGATGAAGATGACAAGTAAAAAGATGAAAGACGAGTTAATGAAGAAATTATCTCGACCGGAATGGGACTTTCAGTATGATAGCGAGAAAGAGGTTCTACGTATAGAACAGAAAGACTCGAAAAAAGGTATTAACGTATCGCTTCCGGGAGTTGTGGCAAAATGGGAAGTGAATAAAGAAAAAGCAATCGAAGAGGTTGCTTATTACGTACAAGAAGCGTTAATTGCGATGCATAAGGAAGAAAATAGCGCGGCAAAAATTTTACCTGTTATTCGCTCTACTTCTTTCCCGAAACAAGCAGAAGAAGGAAATCCGTTCATTATGACGGATCATACGGCGGAAACACGTATTTACTATGCGCTAGATTCTAATAAAACGTATCGACTTATTGATGAGCGTTTATTACAAAAATTAGAGCTTACAGAACAACAAGTGCGTGAAATGGCATTATTCAACGCTCGCTCATTAGGATATGAATTTAAACAAGACACAGTAGCAGGTAATACATTTTACTTTTTAAACACAAATGATGGGTATGATGCGACTCGTATTTTAAACGAATCGTTACTACAATCGATGCGTGAAAAGATTTCTGGTGACATGGTTGTTGCTGTTCCTCACCAAGATGTATTAATTATTGCTGATATCGTCAACGAAATCGGTTATGATATTATTGCACAAATGACAATGAAATTTTTTGCCGAAGGGCATGTTCCGATTACATCACTTTCATTCGTATATGAAGATGGGGACTTTGAACCAATCTTTATTTTAGCGAAGAATCGGAAGAAGACAGATGGAAAAGAGAAAGGATGAACGAAGTGAATGTTTTTTACAACCTTGAAGGAATTGGTGACACTCTAATTGTTGCCTTACAAGATATTACTTTAGAGAACCGTACTTTTGATCGCAAAGGAGATGTTGCACGCGTATATGACCGTGAAAGCAACGAAACAGCAGGATTCAACATCTTTAATGCATCATCTTACTTAGAAGTAACAGAAACAGGTAACCTTACATTAACGAAAGAACTTGTAGAAAAAATCAACGGAATTTTAGTGAAGAACGGTTTTGAAGAAACAGTAGAAGCAGATCTTTCTCCGAAATTTGTTGTAGGTTATGTAGCTGAAAAAGAGAAACATCCAAATGCTGATAAGTTAAACATCTGTAAAGTAGAAATCGGTACAGAAACATTACAAATCGTATGTGGCGCACCGAACGTTGATGCAGGACAAAAAGTTGTCGTTGCAAAAATCGGCGCTGTAATGCCAAGCGGTATGTTAATCAAGCCAGCTGAGCTTCGCGGTGTTCCTTCTTCTGGAATGATTTGCTCTGCACGTGAATTAGAGCTTCCAGATGCTCCACAAGAAAAAGGTATTCTTGTATTAGAAGATAGCTTCGAAGTTGGACAAGAGTTTAAATTTTAATTGATGTAAGAAAAGAGAGGTTGTCCTTTTGGATGACCTCTCTTTTTGTTTTTGTTATTTTTTGTTGGTAAGTCGATATTTTGTGTTAAATCGTTAATATATTTAGAGTTAAGATAGATATATTTGAAACATCGTTGATATATTGCGAGTTGTGACAGATATATTCAAAAAATCGTTCATATTATAAGGATGTCACCTTATTTCTTAAAATCTATATTGTATTTTATAAACAATCTAGTTAAAATTTAGAAAAATAGAAGGGGATAGACGTATGGAACAACAACTAAAAATCGCAGAACTTCTGAAACGAATTGAAACTTCAAAACAGCAAGATATTGAGTTAGGTTCTTATGAAATATATTTGTTTAGTGAAAATGAATTAGAAAAAGGACAAATCGGTTATCGATATGATAAACATAAAAATTCATTAATAAGTGAAGAACATGGAAAATGGAAAGAAGAATGGATTGTTATCGGATATGAAACAGATATGGGGGATCCGGTTTTCGTAAATGTGGCTGATGAAGCTTATCTAGTTTATACTGCAGAGCGTGGTACAGAAACGTGGCAACCCGTTCATATTGGAAATATGGATGAGATTATAAAACAATTATAAGAAAAACTTTGAGACCGGTGCAAAGTGATGGGAGAAAAACATGAAGTATATAAAAATAATGAGCATGATTGCATTCATTGGAATATATATGGGAGGTTGTTCGCAAGAAGAGCCGAAAAAAGAAACAACATCTTCCATAAAAGAAACAAACGAAAATAAAAAGGTAGACGCACCGGTAGAAAAGCAGCAAGAAGAACAAGAAAAGAAAGAAGAACCGCAAGCAGTTCAAACGAATGAGCAAGTGGAGCAAAAGCAGGAGGAAGCGCCGGTCGAGGAAAAGAAAGAGGAAGCTACGTCAGTGCAACCAACTGAGCAACCAGTGCAAAATAATGAACAAAAAGTAGAGAGTAATGAAAAACAAGGAAAGTTTCTCGTTGTTATTGATCCAGGGCATCAGCAAAAAGCGAATTTAAATTTAGAACCGATTGGACCAGGAGCAACGACGCAAAAATATAAAGTGACAGATGGTACAACTGGTGTTGTGACGAAAAAAAGAGAGGCTGTTCTTGTATTAGAAATGGCTTTCGTATTAAAAGAAAAGTTAGAGGCAAAGGGAATACAAGTATTAATGACGAGAACGTCGCAAGATGTGGATATGAGTAATAAAGAACGCGCGACATTTGCGAATGATCATAAAGCGAATTTGTTTTTACGTCTTCATGCAGATGGTTCTGAAAATCCGAATCAAAGTGGATTTGCTGTATTAACACCAGCAAAAGAAAGTCCGTATACGAAAGAAATTTATGCGGAGAGTCTTCAAATCTCTCAAACGATAGTAAATAAAATGAGAGAGAATCATCAAGTGAAAGTAAATGGAATTAAATTCAGGGATGATCTTTCTGGATTTAATTGGGCCAAAGTACCTGGCGTACTATTAGAACTTGGGTTTATGTCAAACCATGAAGAAGATAAAAAATTATCTGACCCGCAGTATGTAAATTCTTTATTGCAAAGTGTAACGGATAGTGTGGAGGAATATCGGAAGAGTAAAGCTTAAACGCAGTCTTACATGTAAGGCTGCGTTTTTCCATATGAAAACACTCGTAAATTAGAATATTATGGATAAATATGACATGCTTAATTTTACCTGCACTTTTTGCCGAATGCTGATACAATAAAGGATGTTACTATTTAGTAGAAAGAGTGGTAAGCATGTTAGATTGGATGAAAAAGCTGTTTAACAAAGAGGAAGAACAAACAGCGATGAATAAAGAAGTACCAAAGCAAGTTGAAAGTCAGCCGAAAATTCCTCGTGTAAACCACTACACTGAAGCAAGAGAAGCACAAATGGCAAGTAGGAATGCAGGTAAATGCCGTTTTCCATTAGTACCGGATAATGGGTTCGACGAAGAGGATGTTACAGAAACAGGGCATTTTGAAGAACACTCTGTTCAAACGGTAACGTATGAAGATCAGCCTATTCAAAGAGGAATAAAAGTGGAAAGAAGCAGACGACCGTATATGGAGAAGGTAGTTTCTACATATGAAGAACCGGAAGTGCAATATGAACCGGAGCGAGAATCTGTCATTAAAAAGGCATCTGCACCAGCGCAAGAAAGTAACCGTAGACCATTTCGTCCAACAGAAATGATTTCGCCAATTTACGGATATAATCGTCCTTCTGTAGAGAAAAAGGAAGAAAAGCAGGAGGAAGTAAAGGAAAGAGAAGATCTTGAAATATCTGTAGAGGGCAAAGCAGTTGTTGATGCATGGTTAGAGAAAAAAGGGTATACATTATCAGATTTCTCAGAAGGACAAGCAACGTCTTCGTCCCCTAGTCATGAATCAGTTGGTCAACAGAGAAAAAAGGAAGAAAAATCAGTTGTTGATCAGTGGCTAGAGAAAAACGGTTATGAAATTGAACGTCAAGAGCCTGTAGTGGAAGAAAAAGAAGTGGTTCAAGAAATAAGTACACCGCAGGAAGTTTCAGCGGATGAATTACTTCATAAAACAGTAGCTGAGCAGATGGAAAGTGCTAAGCTAGAAAAAGATGTAGTGGTGTTAAACGAAAACAATCTACAAGAAGAATTAATAGTTTCTCAAGTAGAGCACGAGGATACAATATTATCAGAAGAAATTAAACGTAATACAGAAATAGAACAACCTACTATTGAAGTAGAAAAACAAGCACCAGAAGAATCAGTGATTGTCAAAGCAAAAGAAAAACTTGAAGAAACAATCATTGTGGAAATACCGGAAGAAGTGGAAGTAGTTGCGGAAACAGAAGCGCCAGAAGAAGTAGAAGTAATTGCGGAAACAGAAGAGTCGGAAGAAGTGGAAGTAATTGCAGAAACAGAAGCGCCAGAAGAAGTAGAAGTAGTTGCGGAAACAGAAGCGCCAGAAGAAGTAGAAGTAGTTGCGGAAACAGAAGCGCCAGAAGAAGTAGAAGTAATTGCGGAAACAGAAGAGTCAGAAGAAGTGGAAGTAGTTGCAGAAACAGAAGCGCCAGAAGAAGTGGAAGTAATTGCGGAAACAGAAGAGTCAGAAGAAGTGGAAGTAGTTGCAGAAACAGAAGCGCCAGAAGAAGTGGAAGTAATTGCGGAAACAGAAGAGTCAGAAGAAGTGGAAGTAGTTGCGGAAACAGAAGCGCCAGAAGAAGTGGAAGTAATTGCGGAAACAGAAGAGTCGGAAGAAGTGGAAGTAATTGCAGAAACAGAAGCGCCAGAAGAAGTGGAAGTAGTTGCAGAAACAGAAGAGTCAGAAGAAGTGGAAGTAGTTGCAGAAACAGAAGCGCCAGAAGAAGTGGAAGTAGTTGCAGAAACAGAAGCGGCAGAAGAAGTAGTAATTGAACAAAAGAATGACTTCGTACATGTTGCTGAGGCTGATGAACAAACGAAGAAAGATGTTCAAAGCTTTGCGAATGTTTTAATTGCAGAAGAACAACAAATTGTAGAAGAAGCACCGATTGCAGAAGAACAACAAGTTGTAGAAGAAGCGTCAGTCGCAGAAGAGCAACGAGTTGTAGAAGAAACGCCAGTCGCAGAAGAGCAACGAGTTGTAGAAGAAACGCCAGTCGCAGAAGAGCAACGAGTTGTAGAAGAAACGCCAGTCGCAGAAGAGCAACGAGTTGTAGAAGAAGCACCAGTCGCAGAAGAAGCGCCAAAACGTGAGAAAAAGCGTCACGTACCATTTAATGTTGTTATGTTGAAACAAGACAGAAAAAGATTAATGGAAAGACATGCAGCAAGAACGAATGCAATGCAACCGATGCAGCAAGAGGTAGTAAAACCCCAAGTGGAAGAGCGACCAATGCAGCAAGAGGTAGTAGAACGACAAGTGGAAGAGCAGCCAATGCAACAAGTGGCAGTAGAACCGCAAGTGGAAGAACAGCCAATGCAACAAGTGGCAGTAGAACCGCGAGTGGAAGAACAGCCAATGCAACAAGTGGTAGTAGAACCGCGAGTGGAAGAACAACCAATGCAACAAGTGGTAGTAGAACGACAAGTGGAAGAGCAACCAATGCAGCAAGTAGTGGTAGAATCACGAGTGGAAGAACAACCAATGCAGCAAGTAGTGATAGAACCACAAGTAGAAGAAAAGTCAGTGCAGCAAGTAGTGGTAGAGCAAGTACAAAAGCCAATTTCAAGTACGGAAGTACAAGAGAAAGCATATGTTGTAAATCAAAGAGAGAACGATATGCGAAATGTATTGCAAACACCACCGACATATGCGATTCCACCTTTAACATTGCTATCGATTCCGCAGCAAGCGGCGTTAGATAATACGGAATGGTTGGATGAACAGAAAGAATTATTAGATACAACGTTTAATAATTTCCATGTTGGTGCACATGTTATTAACGTATCGCAAGGTCCAGCAGTAACTCGTTTTGAAGTGCAGCCAGACCCAGGTGTGAAAGTAAATAAAATAACAAATTTAAGTGATGATATTAAGTTAAGTTTAGCAGCGAAAGATATTCGTATTGAAGCGCCGATTCCAGGGAAGAGTGCGATTGGAATCGAAGTCCCAAATAAAGAAAGTAAACCAGTATTTCTTCGTGAAATTTTAAGAAGTCCTGTGTTTACAAAGAGCGAATCACCGCTTACTGTTGCGCTAGGACTTGATATTTCAGGCGATCCAATTGTAACGGATATTCGAAAAATGCCACACGGACTTATTGCGGGTGCAACAGGTTCAGGGAAAAGTGTGTGTATTAACGCAATTTTAACGAGCATTTTATATAAAGCGAAACCGCATGAAGTGAAGTTAATGTTAATCGATCCGAAGATGGTTGAGCTTGCACCATACAATTCTGTTCCACACCTTGTAGCACCTGTTATTACGGATGTAAAAGCAGCGACAGCTGCATTAAAATGGGCAGTTGAAGAAATGGAGCGCCGTTATGAATTGTTTGCGCACGCTGGTGCTCGTGATTTAACTCGTTACAATACGATTGTAAGTGAACGAGAAATTCCAGGAGAGACATTACCTTATATCGTTATTGTCATTGACGAGTTAGCCGATTTAATGATGGTAGCACCTGGTGATGTTGAGGAAGCGATTTGTCGTATTGCGCAAAAAGCACGTGCTTGTGGTATTCATTTATTAGTAGCGACGCAGCGTCCATCTGTAGATGTTATTACAGGTTTAATTAAGTCAAACATTCCAACGCGTATTGCGTTTACAGTATCATCTCAAGTTGATTCGCGTACGATTATCGATATTGGGGGCGCGGAGAAATTACTTGGCCGTGGTGATATGTTATTCTTAGGGAACGGTACATCTAAGCCAGTTCGTGTACAAGGTGTATATGTATCGGATGATGAGATTGAAAAGACAGTTGATCATGTGAAAAAGCAAATGAAGCCAAATTACTTATTTAAGCAAGAGGATTTATTAGCGAAAACAGAACAGGCTGAGTCGGAAGACGAATTGTTCCTTGATGCATGTCAATTTGTTGTAGAACAAGGGGGAGCGTCCACATCTTCTGTACAGCGAAAGTTCCGCATCGGTTATAATCGCGCGGCACGTCTCATTGAAGAGATGGAATCGCAAGGAATTATTTCTGAAGGTAGAGGAACGAAGCCGAGAGACGTCCTTATTTCTGAGGATGAATTTGCTGCTATGCAGGAAACAAATGTATAGTAAACGGTTTTGCTGTATACTAAGAGAAAATGTTGGATAGTAAAGTAGGGAGTAAAGCGACATGAAAGAAATTGAATTAAAATTAAAAGGTGAAATAAATAGACTAACAAATAGAACATTTAAATTTGACGAACGCGTTGGAGAAGGTTGGTTCTCTGCCGTTTACTTTTTAAAGACTAGAGAAATCATTGAAGAATTTCGCCCGAAAAGTGTTGTAACGATGCAATTTTTCCAAAAGGAAAATGCAGTTCTTTGCGGAACAGATGAAGTCATTGCATTGCTACAAACATTTGCTAAAAATCCTGAGGAACTTGAGATTAACTCTTTAAAAGATGGCGATAAAATTAGTCCATTTGAAACAGTGTTAACAATTCATGGTCCTTATGAAAATTTCGGATTTTTAGAAGGTGTCATTGATGGGATTTTAGCTCGTCGTACATCGGTTGCGACAAACGTATATAACGTTGTCCAAGCTGCGCGTAGCGTAGATAAAGAAAAACCAGTTATTTTCATGGGAGACCGTGATGATCATTATACACAACAAGCTGGTGACGGTTATGCAGCATACATCGGAGGTATGAGCGCACAAGCGACGCATGCGATGAATGAATGGTGGGGCAAAAGTGGTATGGGGACGATGCCTCACGCATTAATTCAAATGTTTAATGGTGATGTTGTGGAAGCGGCAAAAGCATATCATAAGAAATTCCCAGAAGATGAATTAGTTGTATTAATTGATTACAACAATGATGTCATTACAGATGCACTTCGCGTAGCTCGTGAATTTGGATCAACATTAAAAGGTGTACGTGTAGATACGTCCCGCACGATGATTGATCAATACTTCATTCGCCACCCAGAAGTACTTGGCACATTCGATCCACGTGGTGTAAACCCATCGCTTGTATTCGCACTTCGTAAAGCACTTGATGAAGAGGGATTCCAGCATGTGGACATCGTTGTGACTGGTGGATTTGATGAGAAGCGTATTCGTGAATTTGAAGCTCAAAACGTACCTGTTGATATATACGGAGTAGGAAGTAGCTTATTAAAAATGAATATTGGCTTTACTGGTGATAACGTAGAATTAAATGGAAAACCAGAAGCAAAAGCTGGCCGTAAATATCGTCCGAACCCACGTCTAGAGCGTGTTCAATTAGAAAAAAGAGAAGATATGTAAAAGAGAGAAAAACTGATAGGTGATTGACCCTATCAGTTTTTCTGTTATCATAGTATAGCGGCTTCTTTTTTGCTATAATGGATTTGTTATGGACATAAAAAAGAAGTACGTACGAGTTTATCCTGATAAGTGAAGGGAAGAATAACTTCACTACATCAAAAATGTATGATGATTACCAAAATAAGAAAAGATTCATATACTGTCTTATAGATAGGCCGTTGTATTAGTTCGAAATGTTGGAGGTTCTTTAAGATGACAGTTTACCATTTTGTAGGAATTAAAGGAACAGGAATGAGTTCATTAGCGCAAATTCTTCATGACATGAAGCATACTGTTCAAGGGTCTGATTATGAAAAGCGTTTCTTTACACAAACAGCGTTGGAAAAGCGTAGTATCTCGATTCTTCCTTTTGATAAAAGTAATGTAAAAGAAGGACAAGTGATTATTGCAGGAAATGCATTTCCTGATACGCATGAAGAAATCGTAGCAGCAAAAGAATTAAACATCCCAGTACATCGTTACCATCACTTCTTAGGCGACCTTATGAACCAATACACAAGTGTTGCTGTAACTGGTGCACATGGAAAAACATCAACAACTGGTTTGTTAGCCCATGTAATGCAAGGTGCACACCCTACATCTTACCTTATTGGAGATGGAACAGGGCATGGGGTAGAAAATAGTAAGTATTTTGTATTTGAAGCTTGTGAGTATCGTCGTCATTTCTTGTCTTACAATCCAGACTATGCGATTATGACAAATATTGATTTTGATCATCCGGATTATTTTACAGATATCAATGATGTATTCAGTGCATTCCAAGAGATGGCATTGCAAGTGAAAAAAGGCATTATTGCATGTGGAGATGATGAGGAACTTCAAAAAATTCAAGCGAAAGTACCTGTTATTTTCTATGGATTTGGAGAAGATAATGATTTCCAAGCACGTAACATTCAAAAGAGAACAGATGGTACTATTTTCGATGTATTCGTTCGTAATACGTACTATGATACGTTCAAAATTACAGGATACGGCAACCACAGCGTATTAAATGCATTAGCAGTAATCGCGCTTTGCCATTATGAAAACGTTGATGTAGAAGCAGTTAAGCATCAGCTAACAACTTTTGAAGGCGTAAAACGTCGCTTTAATGAAAAGCCAATGGGAGAGCAAGTTATCATTGATGACTACGCACACCATCCGACAGAAATTAATGCAACGATTGAAGCAGCTCGTCAAAAACATCCAGAGCGTGAAGTTGTCGCTGTATTCCAGCCGCACACATTCTCACGTACAGAAAAGTTCTTAGATGAGTTCGCTGAAAGCCTAAGCAAAGCTGACCAAGTATACTTATGTGATATTTTTGGATCAGCGCGCGAAAACAAAGGTGAATTAACAATCGAAGATCTGCAAAAGCGTATTGACGGTGCAGAACTAATTACAGATACAACAACGGATGTATTAAAGAAACATAAAAACGGCGTTCTCATTTTCATGGGCGCAGGAGACATCCAAAAATTCGAAGCAGCTTACGTAAAAGAAGTTCAAGTTGCAGAGAAGTAATAGAAAAGACGCATAGCTTAGCTGTGCGTCTTTTTTTGTGTTCGATACATTTTAAAAAGCGTTGATATGTTGGTGTGTATTGTTCTTTTTGTAATTTTGTTTTAAGAAAATGATATACAGTAAACTAAAAAGTACATATCCAATTAAATAATAGAATGAAAACATATCGAATTGTTTTGTTATGATGATACGAATCGCGAAAAAAGTAAACGGAAGAGCGATTAAAAGCCTTGAGCTAATGGAAATTATTGTTTTAAAGTATTTTAATAAGTCTGTATTCCAATAGTTTTCTCTACAGATAAACCAAATGTTACTTGCTATAAAAGCTAGTACAAATGGCAAATTAGCTGAAATATTGATGAAGCCTAGTACAATAGGTAGTGATAGAGCGCCAAGTGGACCGATAGATAGGCCGGAATAATATTTAATAAATGTATTTGTAGATTGCTGTGTATTTTGAATAACATCTGTATATTCTCCTGCAATTTCCTGTGCTAATTCTTTTGGAGGAAGAAATTCTTCAATCACTTGTGAAGGGATGATTTCTAATGGTATCCCTTCACTTTCTTTACGTAATGCATTTTCGTATAAATCGGATTTAATTTCTAGCACATGTTGTTCGCGTGCTGATGTAGGTAAGTTCATTAAACCTTTCTGAAAATCGTGTAAGAAAGAAGCAATGAGTTCATTTGAAAAGAATTGTTCCTTGTTCATTTTTTATCCTCTCCTTTAGCTAGTAACATTAGAGCTTGATACACTGCCTCATAATCATGTAAGCGATTATGTAAAATTTCTCTCCCTTCGTCTGTAATGCGATAGTATTTTCTTTTTGGGCCATCACCGGACTCTTCCCAATAGGAAACGGCCCAATTGTTTTTCGTGATTCGATTTAATATAGGGTAAATTGAACCGTTTGGGATATGAAATACAGGGATATCTTGTAATGAGCTTGTAATTTCGTATCCGTACATAGGTTGTTTACTTATTAAAGACAAAATAGCGAGATCAAAAACACCTTTACGTAATTGAATTATAAAATTATCATTTTTTTCCATACTTCAACTATATATGATTCATATCTAGATATCAATCATATATAGTTGATTTTTATTTCCGTATTGACCTAGAGCTAACTCTAGGTTGTAAGATAAAAATGTAAAAACAAGGGGGAGAGACCATGTATAAAATCGGTGAAGTGGCAGAATTAACAGGGATGGGTATTCATACTTTGCGTTACTATGAGAAACTAGGATTATTACCACCACCAACGCGAAATAGCGGGATTCGCCAATATACAGAAGGTGATGTGCGCCTGTTAAAATTTTTATATTCGTTAAAACAAACTGGAATGTCATTAGAAGAGATGGCCGAGTTTGCAAGTGATGGATGCATTATAGAGGAAATTAAGCAGAGGACAGAGGAAGTGCCAGCGAAAGTAAAAAAGAGAATTTCAATTTTAACAACTCATTTAGAAAGGTTAAAAGAACAGCAAGAACAATTGCAAAAAGTTGTCCAGCTAACAGAAGAGAAGTTAGAAATTTATTACGGTTTTCTAGAAGAAAAAGACTTGGAGGCCAGCAATGAAAAATAAAGTATATGCGCAGTTATTAGGTTTTGCGATATTTACTGGTGGGACATTTAATGCTTCGAAATATGCGGTGCAGTATTTCGAAGCATTTCATATAGCGGCATGGCGTTTTGGGATTGCTGCATTTGTGATGTTATGCCTGTTAAAAATACGAAAAAATTTTGAGGGGGAGGTATGGAGGCAAAACAGGGTCTATTACCTTTTGTTAGGTATTATTGGTGTATTCGGTTTTAACTTCTTTTTCTTTTTAGGAATGAAACATACAGAAGCTATAAATGGTGCACTTATTATGGCGACGAATCCGCTCGTTACAACATTATTAGCAAGTGTCCTTTTACGGGAAAAAATAATGAGGCGCCAAGGTATTGGAATGTTACTTGCATTACTTGGTGTTGTTTTTGTGCTTACGCAAGGTTCGTTTACCACACTACAAAATCTATCCTTTTCAAAAGGGGATTTTTATATTTTATTAGGAAATATTTGCTGGGCGTTATACGGTGTACTAGGCAGAAGGTTTATTAAAACTGGCAGTCCAATACAAACGACGACATATACGATGACTATTGGTGCCCTTGCTTTTATTACCATATCTTCTACGCAAAAAAGTATAGTACCAGTTTTGGAGATTCCCCTATTAGCTTGGGGAGCGATTCTTTTTATGGCAATCGGAATGAGCGTGCTCGGCTACTTATGGTGGAATAATGGGATTGCTCAAATTGGTGCAGGGAGAACATCTTTATTTTTTAATCTAGTGCCTGTTGTTACAATGATTATTTCTTTTGCAGAGGGAGTAAATATAACAATCGTACAATGTATAGGGATGATATTAGTTATTACGGGAGTATTGTGTTCTTCGGGTTTTATAAAAATAAAAATAAAAACAAAGGAAAGTGTGAATATTTAACATTTTACACTCAGAAATGTTAGAATAATAAGAAAAATAAAAGGGGCTAAAAAACATGTTCACACTTCGAGTAGACGACGAAATTGAATTACAGTTATTAGAGAAACATCATAAAGAGGAACTATATCAATTAATAAATCAAAACCGTAACCATTTAAGAAGATGGCTTCCTTGGGTAGATGGGACGAAATCTGCTGATGCTTATGATGAGATTTGTCCGATGTGGTTAAAGAAGTTTGCAGAGGGAGACGGTTTTGAAAGTGGCATACGTTATAAAGGGAAGCTCGTTGGGATGGTAGGCATTCATCCAGTGAGTTGGGGGAAGAAAGCGGCAAGTCTCGGATATTACCTTGCAGAAGATGCTGGCGGGAAAGGTATTATGACGCGTAGCGTGAAGGCTGTACTTCACTATGCATTTGAGAATTTAAAATTAAATAAAATGGAAATTAGATGCGGTGTTGAAAATGTGAAAAGCCGCGCGATCCCAGAGCGTTTAGAGTTTAAGTTAGATGGTATTTTAAGAGATGAAGAATGGCTATATGATCATTTCCATGATGTCGCTGTATATAGTTTACTAGCTTCAGAGTGGAAGGAGATTCGATGAACGAGAAGATTCATATTGTTCCGTATGAAAGTAGATTTCAAGAGGAAGTAGTAAATCTTATCGTTCATATTCAGCAAAAAGAGTACGATGTCCCCATTACGAAAGAAGACCAGCCTGACTTACTTGAAATAGAAAAGTTCTATCAAAGTAGTTGCGGTAATTTTTGGGTAGCAACTTATGATGGTAAAGTAGTTGGAACAGTGGCCTTATTAGATATTGGGAACGATCAAGTAGCACTAAGAAAAATGTTCGTAAAAAAAGAGTTTCGCGGAAAAGAATGGGGCGCATCACATATGTTGCTTCAAACAGCAATTTCATGGGCTGAGAATAAAAAGCTGAAAGATATTTACTTAGGAACGACAGTGAAATTTTTAGCGGCGCATCGCTTTTATGAAAAGAATGGTTTTCAAAGTGTGAGTATAGATGAGTTGCCGAAAAACTTTCCAGTGTTAGAGGTAGATAAGAAATTCTATAGGTACATTCTGTAAAAGGTCATTTAAAAATGGCCTTTTTTTATTAGTAAAATGGAAAGAGTGGTATAATTTAGGTTAGGGGGTGCGTGTATGAACTTTCCAATTCAAAGAAGTAAGTCAGTAGTGATCTTCGTTTGTCTCACGTTAGTTTTTATGTTTGTATATCCACTTGTTATGATTGTCGCGAATAAAGATCAGTGGATGTCAGCGGTAATTGGAATGGGATTATGTTTCATCGTAAATGTTCCGCTCGTTTGGGAAGTATTTATTAAAAAGCATAAAGTAGAAAACGGTGTATTAAAGTACGGTATTTTGAATGATGATGTTGTATTAAAAGATATAAGAATTGTTCGTCAAGTTGGAAAGTATCTTGAAATTACGACGAATGCATATAAAGTACATATGGTTGCGATGCCGCAAGATGTGAATGGGTTTTTGGCGCTTATCGAGAAAGAGAATCCACATGTGAAAATAGAAATGATAGGCAAGAAATGAAAAACGCTCGGAGAATATCTCGAGCGTTTTTATTATTATTTTAAGTTCTCTGGATTTAAAGCTTCTAATTCAGGTACAACGAAGCGTCCGTCTTTACGAATTAGTACGTCGTCGAAGTAAATTTCGCCGCCGCCGTATTCAGGGCGTTGGATGCATACTAAATCCCAGTGAATGTTCGAGTTGTTGCCGTTCCATGCATCGTCGTAAGCTTGTCCAGGAGTGAAATGGAAGCTGCCATCGATTTTTTCATCGAATAGGATATCTCCCATTGGATGTAAGATGTATGGGTTTACGCCGATTGCGAATTCACCAACGTAGCGTGCGCCTTCGTCTGTGTCGAAGATTTTGTTAATGCGCTCTGTATCGTTTGCAGTTGCTTCAACGATTTGACCGTTCTCAAACTTAAGTTGTACATTTTCAAATGTATAACCGTTGTAAGGAGATGGTGTGTTGTAAGAAACTGTACCGTTAACAGAATCGCGAACTGGTGCAGAATATACTTCACCGTCTGGAATGTTTAAATGACCTGAGCATTTAATAGCTGGAATGTCTTTAATAGAGAATGTTAAGTCAGTTCCTGGGCCAGTTAAGCGAACTTTATCTGTTTTATTCATTAATGTAACAAGGCTATCCATCGCCTTATCCATTTTACCGTAGTCTAAGTTACAAACTTCGAAGTAGAAGTCTTCGAAAGCTTCTGTGCTCATTTTAGCAAGCTGCGCCATAGAAGCATTTGGGTAGCGAAGAACAACCCAGCGCGTTTTCGGAACGCGGATGTCTCTATGAACTTTCTTACCAACTGTTTGACCGTGAATTTGCATTCTTTCACTTGGCACGTCAGCTTGTTCGTTAATGTTATCGCCAGAGCGAAGACCGATATAAGCGTCCATATCTTTCATTACGCTTGCTTCATATGCAGCGATTTGTTCAAAATGTTCTTCAGTAGCACCCATTAATAAAGAGCGATCTACTTGATGATCTTTTAAAGAAACGAATGGGAAACCACCAGCTGCATATGCTTCTTTTACAAGTGCAGTTACAAGTTCTTTTTGTAAGCCAAAGTTTTCAATTAATACTTTTTCGCCTTTTTGTAAGCGAATAGAGTAGTTAATTAAATTGTATGCTAACTTTTCAATACGTGGATCTTTCATATGTAAAGCCTCCCTACTAATTATGTATCCTCTCCTATTGTAACCTACTTAGTGGCATTTGTTGAATCATTTATGTTACAGTTAACGAATAAGTATGAAAATTCTAATGAAAAGATAAGGATTAGAACGAAACGGAAAATGATTGTATAATAGGAGAAAGTATGAAAAAGATAAAGGAAGTGATGAAATGCAAGTTCTTTTATATGTAAGTGCAGCTATTATTGCGGTTGCTTTCGCTGTATTAGTAGTGTACGTATGCAGAACGTTGTTGTCGGTTCAGAAGACGTTAGAAAACGTTGCAAGTACGTTAGAAGGTTTAGAAAAGCAAATGCAAGGGATTAGCGTAGAGACGGAGCAATTATTACATAAAACAAATGCGTTAGCTGATGATATTCAACAGAAGTCACAATCATTAAATAAAGTAGTATCGGGTGTAGATGGAATTGGAACGACAATCCATTCTTTAAATACGAAACTTCGTAATGTATCAGATTCTGTTACGGACGAAATTGAAAATAATGCAGATAAAGTAGCGCAAGTTGTACAGTGGAGTAGCGCAGCAATTGAAGTATACAATCATTATCGTGCGACAAGACAAGAGAAAAAGGTTGAAAAAGAAGAGCGTAAATTAGAAAGACTTGAGAAGAAAGCTGAAAAGAAAGAGAAGCGCTCTAGACTTCGTATGAGAGGTGATTCGTGATGAATATGACAAAACTTGAAACAATTGAAGAGCTTGAAGTACTAATAGAAAAAAATGAGCCTTACGTTCTTTTTAAACACAGTACGACATGCCCGATTAGCCATGGTGCCTATACAGAATTTCAAGCATATTGTAGTGAAGAAAGAGCAGTACCAGCGTATTACTTATACGTACAAGATGCGAGAGATGTTTCGAATCGTGTCGCAGAACAGTACAGCATTAAACATGAATCTCCGCAAGTGTTATACATAAAAGATGGGATGGTAGTATGGAATACGTCTCATTGGAACATTAAAAAAGATGCTTTAGAAGAGAATATTAAGTAAAAAGAAGCAAGCGAAAGGTGCTTGCTTCTTTTTTTTTGTTTTTGTTGAAATATATTTAATGGTAAACTGTTAATAGTTCAAACTAAATAACTAGATTGTTGAAAGTAGGTTTTAAGTAATGAAGAAAATGGCATTATCTTTCGCGGTCGTAAGTCTATTACTAGGAGCTTGTAGTAATGATACGATTAGTAAGAAGGATGAAGTTATACAAAAGGATACGAAAGAAAAAAGTATGATCCCGAGAACTGCTGTTTCTAAAGATTATTATAGAACTGTAATCCCTTTAAAAGAACAAAAGGTTATAAATACAGCTAATGTAACGACAAATTCTAAATTAGATTTAGCAGAGTATGAAAATGGTTTAATGAATATTGCAAAAGAGCAATTTGATACAGAAAATCATGTGCTTCAATTAAATCAGTATATTCCTGAGAAGTTAGTTGATGAACTAGTCGCGAAAGTAAAAGCGCCAGTTTTGACAAATATTATAGAACAAGACTATTTCGGGAAGCAGAATTCAAATGAATTAAGTTTATCTGGCGTTGTGATTGGGTTAGCTATGTCTTCAAGTGTATCCAATGAAGAAGCAATGTCTAAGGGGACTGAAGTTGCCAAGCAACTTATTGAAGCTATTCATAAAAATGACAAGTATAATAAATCCCCAATTACGTTTGCTATCTTTAAGCAAGAAAGTACAAGTTCTTTAAAAAATGGTACGTATATTGCTAGTGCTACTGTTCAAAAAAATGATACGAATCTTGGAAATTGGAATACGATTGAAGAAAAAGCGTATTCATATCCTTCTGATGAATTTACACAAGCACATGGAGAAGACAATACAAAAATAAATAAATTTGCTAAGGCAATGAAAGATTTTTCTCCTGGAGATTTTATCCCAGTAAATGCTAAAGTTTCTTATAAGAAAGATCAAATGGATACATTAAATATGGATATTGTTATTAAATATAATGGTAAAACAGAATTAATGGCTCTTACTCAACTCGCTGCTCAAAGTATGTTAGAACAATTACCGAAAGATGCAAAAGTGCAATTACAGATAAAGTCTGAGAATAAAATCGAGGCAATTGTTATAAAAGAGAAAAACAACGATAAACCGTTTGTTTCCTTCTTGTAAAAAAAGACAGTGTTTAAACTGTCTTTTTTATTGTACGTGAAAATATACGATGGGAAAGAACGCGTCATATTTCCGCTGTGCCAATTTTAAAGGAAGAAATATAAGTTACCCCTGTCGTTCTTAATATAACGTATTCTACAGGGCGCCGCGCACCTCTAAATCCAGCACATCAAATGACTACCATTGTCGGTTTCTGTTGGTAAGTCGATATATTTAAAAATCGCTCAAATATTTCGAGTTGTGGTCGATATATTTGGAAAATCGCTCAAATATTTCGAGTTGCTGTTAATATATTTAAAACATCGCCGATATAAATTTCAATTACTAGCTAGCGTACTGCTTAAAATAAGGTTTCTACTTATGAAATATCTATATTTTTACAAAAAATGACCTTTTTTTCATAAAAAATACGAAAATACGAGAAAAGAAGCGAATTTTTTCGAAACTTTTGCGGGAAAATATTGTATGAGCCTGCGTTTTTATCGTATCATTAGTAAAAGGAAGAACTCGGGACGATTGGTGGCATCTGCAAATAGAGTTGATGTCTTTTTTTCATTCAAGTAACCGATACATAAAAATAGATAACAAAAATAGAAGGAGTGTGCGATGAGATGAACGTAACAATCTATGATGTAGCGCGCGAAGCGAACGTTTCAATGGCTACCGTATCACGTGTTGTGAACGGTAACCCAAATGTAAAGCCTACAACAAGAAAGAAAGTATTAGAAGCAATTGATCGTTTAGGATACCGCCCAAATGCGGTAGCACGTGGATTAGCAAGTAAGAAGACAACTACAGTAGGTGTTATTATTCCTGATATCTCAAATACGTTTTATGCAGAACTTGCTCGTGGAATTGAAGATATCGCAACAATGTACAAATATAACATCATTTTAAGTAACTCTGACCAAAACAAAGAGAAAGAGTTCCATTTATTAAATACGATGCTTGGAAAACAAGTGGACGGAATTGTTTTCATGGGTGAAGATATTACAGACATTCACATTGAAGAATTTAAAAAGTCTCCAGTACCAATCGTATTAGCAGCGTCATTCGATGAGCAAAATGAAACACCGTCAGTAAATATTGATTATACACAAGCAGCTTACGATGCAATGAAGCACTTTATTGAGCAAGGACATAAACGTATCGGTTTCGTCTCTGGTCCTTTCATTGATAAAGCGGGAAGCGCGAAGAAGTTACAAGGTTATAAAAAAGCTCTAGAAGAAGCAGGTATTTCATATGATGAAAATCTTGTAATCGATGGAGATTACACATATGATTCAGGTATCGAAGCATTCGAAAAGCTTTGGAGTCTTGATGGAAAGCCAACAGCGATCTTCGTATCTTCTGACGAAATGGCACTAGGTGTAATCCATGCAGCACAAGACGCTGGATTAAACGTACCAACTGATGTAGAAGTACTTGGTTTCGATAATACACGCCTTGCATTAATGGTCCGTCCACAACTTTCAACAGTTGTACAGCCGATGTACGATATCGGTGCAGTAGCAATGCGTCTATTAACAAAGTATATGAACAAAGAAAAAGTGGAAGATCACACTGTAATCTTACCTCACCGTATCCAATTTAGAGATTCAACGAAGTAAGTATAAAAAAGCTCACAGCATTCGCTGTGAGCTTTTTTTGTATTCAGGATAGTATGTTTGAACTATAGTATCTACCGTTTCATTTTTCTTAACGTGTAAAAATCTTGCATACAATTCTTTTCCCGTTTCAAATGGTGTATCGTCTAATTCAAACACATGCAATACTTTTCGAAATGTCCACGTTACTTGCTCACCGTACATATTATCGTACGATTCTTCAGAGTGTATAGCTATCTTTTCACCTAATTCGTGAGCTTCCTCTATACTGTTTGCCTTAACAAGAATAATACTTTCTTCAAAAAGTGTATCGTGATTTTCTTCATAATGCTCATCCATTTTCGTAGGATCAGGCTCACCAGAATGAACAGATTCGAACAATAACTTTACAGCGTACATATTATGCTGCATGTTTCACCTTATAAATAATACTTGCGACAAGTGAAGCAGGTATTGTAAATACGTTACTTTGATAATGGTAATGCACTTGAGATTCTTCATAAGACATGTTGTCATATAATTCGTTTTGTGACATATTCATTTTTTTCTGTTTTTCTTTGAGTATTTTAATGTAGTTATACTGTATCGGAACGAGAATGATGAAATAGGCTAATACGATTAGTGAAATCCAAATCATTATGAACACTCCCTTATAAAGAATATTTGTATATGATAATTATATCAATTAATAGAAAAAATAACCATTTTTTAGAGGGAGATTAATTCTCTTTCCAAAAGGCAAAAAGTTCTTCAGGACTTCGTAAATTATGTGCAAGGCATGTTTGGGCAGTGTGTTTAAAGCTTTGTATGAATTGTTCTAACCTAGAAGGATCATATTGTTTTACATTGCCAGCAATAATAGTTTCATCTTTATCTAAGTTAAGTGATATTTTTAGCAAAGTTATATTTGTTTCTAGTTGTACAATTTCCATATAAAAAAACTTTTTGTCTAAGTCAATTGTAATATAATCGAATCGCTCTACTTGTTTAAAGTATCCTACAATATCATCTTCCAATTGAAACCCTCCCTAGTATATAGCTTATCTGGAAGACTTCTCTATAGGGTATATTATTCCTTGTTATATGTCACATAAGTGCAAATTCAACTATTATAGGGCAATGTCATGTATAATAGAAAGAAAAGGCTTGTGAGGGGGGAGAAAAGATGATCGTTCTTTGGATAATTACGCTTTGTATGACTGCTATTTTTGCATATATGACGTTAAAACAAAATGGCTTAAAGCGATTTGTTCCAGGAAGTATTCTTGCAGGAATTGCCCTTATCACGTATGTAATTTCTATTTTTATTGAAAGTGTATCAGTGGACATGAGTACAAATTTAATGTTTATGGGTATTACACTATTTGCAGGTAGTATTATGGTACTTATGGTTGCTGGTATTATTTTATTTATTCATATGAATTCGGAAACGTTATAGCATATAGAAAAGGCATGCCCCCTCGGGACATGCCTTTTTATCCGTTCAATTATGCTCTATCTTTAGAAGAGTTTTGTTGTTTTAATAAGTCGCGAATTTCGCCAAGAAGTTCTTCTTCTTTTGTTGGTTCTGGAAGTTCTTCTTCTTTTTCTTCTTCTCTTTTAGATGTTAGTTTGTTGAATACTTTAACGAACATAAAGATAGCCGCTGCAATAATTAAGAAATCAAAAATAGTTTGGATAAAGTTACCATACATAATAGATGATTTACCGAATGTAATTTTTAAATCTGTAAAGTCAACGCCACCTAATACCATACCAAGTAATGGTGTGATGATATCTTTTACTAAAGAACTAACGATTTTACCGAATGCAGCACCGATTACAACCCCGACAGCTAAATCGATTACATTCCCCTTGAATGCGAATTTTTTAAACTCGTTCCACATGTGTTAATCCCACCCTTTCCACGATTCATTATGAAATTTATAATTCCTATCAACATATTCTATAGAAATTTGCGAGAGAAATAAAGGGGAAATGGGAATGAAAGTAAATTCTGAAAAATGTATCCGTTTTACTTTTTGTTTACAGATTGTAATAGAGATTGGAGCAATTGCTGCGTTTTTAATCCTTCTAATCCATCTACAACAGGCTTTGTATCTCCGTGTACACAGTCAATAAAATGATGAACAGCATCTTCAAAACCGCGCTGTTTTAACGTCGTATCCCATGATGGTGAACCGCTTTGTGAAACAGAGTTTTCCTCTTCAGCTTCAAATGTATTCATATTTTTTACACGAATGATTTTCCCTGTCGTTACAAGTTCAATTTGTTCTAAATTTGTACCGGCATGGCGGTGCATCGCTGTAGAAAGTAACAGTCCACTTGGAGTTGTATATGTATGATGTCCGTAAAGAAGTTCATTCTTTTCATTGATTTGCATCATATTGTGAACGACGTTAAGCTCATCATTAGCTAACCAGCGAGCAGTATCTACAATATGTAAGTAATCATCTAACATCGTAAAGTCGTACGTATATGGCCCGACTTTATTTGAACGGTGTTTTTCAATTCGAATCCATGAAATATTATGAGCTTGCTCTTTTGCCGCAACATACATAGGAACGAAGCGGCGATTAAATCCGACCATTAACTTTCGGTTATACTTTTCGCTCAACTCGACTAGCTTCTCAGCTTGTTCCACTGTAGCAGCTAGCGGCTTATCAACATAAACGTCGATTCCTTTTTTCAGAAGTTCAGAAACGATTTCATAATGCGATGCAGTTGAACTATGAACGAAGATTGCATCACATTCCGAAGCTAACGTTTCAATAGAATGAAAGTCTTGAATCCGGTATTGCTGGCAAACTTGTTTCCTTTTCTCCGCGTTAGGTGTAAACGCCCCTACAAAATTCCAATCGGTTTCTTTTGTAAGTGTTGGAAGATAGGCTTTTTGTGCAATACTTCCAAGTCCAATCATCCCAATTTTAGGTTTGTTCATGCTTATTCCCACCCTATTCATATTGATATAACGGCTTAAATGTAGCATAGGGCGGGGGAGGAAGGCAAAAATTAGCTTGTTACTTATGTCCTTCTAACAAAATTTTCTCTATCTCTTTAAAGTTATGAGCGCGAGCATGCTCTAGCGGGGTAACCCCATCGTTGTCTGGAATATTTACATCTGCACCGTGTTCAATAAGAAGGCGAATGACTTGTTGTTGTGTTTCATTTCCGTTACTTAGTACGATGGCTTCCATTAAAGCTGTCCATCCGAGGTTATTTACATGGTTTACATCGATATTTGTTCGCGTGAGGAGTTCTTTTATAACATCAATATAGCCATGTTCTGAGGCTGGAATAAGAGCTGTACCGCCGTATCGATTCGTAAGCGTTGGATCTGCGCCAGCATCAATCGTTAGTTTTAAAATATCCAAGTAACCCTCAGCACCAGCGTAAAGAAAGGGATTGTTTTTTATATCATCTTGGATATTTACGTCGGCCCCAGCATCGATAAGTGCTTTGGCGGTTTTTACATCATTTTTGTATGTAGCAATCATAAGAGGGGTACGTCCTTTACTGTCAGTTATATTTATGTCGGCCCCTTTTTTGAGTAAAGATATAACAGTATTCGTTTCTTGTTTCTCAGTAGCTGTTAGTAACGCTGTCTCCATGTTTGTCATCTCCTTTTTAACTTCTTGTTCTTGCGAGCATCCTTGCAAAAAAATTACGCAACATATCATGCTTACTGTTTTTTTGAACATGGAATTTCAACCTCCTCATTTCAACTGTAAAATAAGAATATTAAATTTTCATAAACTGACGCTAAAATTACTATAAAATCGCTTGAGTATTTGAACATATATTTCTATGCTTATAAATAATAAGGTTTGATAAAGTGAAACTTTAATCAGTGGGGGTTTTGTTCATCCCCCACTGATTATTAGTTGAACCAATCGGGCTTTTATGGGCAGTTGATCCCCCACTTAACTTCTTTGCTTTCTCTGAATTTTGAGGTGGGGATCTTACTGCCCGGCAAATAGCGGGGTAAAGTGAGGATTTAACATATGTCTATTAAAACAAGGTTTTTATTTTCTTATATTGCCGTCATTCTCGTTTCTATTACGCTTATATTAGTTGCGGGATTTTTAATCGTTTTTGCGATAACAGGTGACTTGGAAGCAGTGAAAAATTTCTATAAAAGTTCTTACATTCAAAAGCCGCTTACACTAGAAGAAGAGAATGCGTATATTGAGTTGAAGTCGGCAGCAAAGAAACATCAATCTCAACTATTAGATGAATCGTTCGTTTCATCACTTGAAAAAGAAGGGGTGAAAATAGTTGTAAGAAAGGGAGAAACCATTTCTTATGCTACAAAAGTATTTGAAAGTGTATCTTTAAAAGAAGCTCTTCCAAAATTTGAATCAGCAAATATTAATAGTCGTGGTACAACGGAACTAGGCGATACATTTTATCGATATGTAAAGTTTGATTTTTATTTTCCTCAGGAAGAAGAGGGGAGTATATTTGTATTAAAGAAGCAAAGTTCATTTGTAGATCTTACACAAAAATTATTTCCGATTTTGTTTGTATCACTTTTACTGTTAGCCGTGTTGCTTATTGGATTATTAAGTTATCTCGTCTCAAGAAGTGTGATAAAACCAATTTTTGTATTGAAAGATGCGACTGAGAAAATTAAAGAAGGAAATTTAGATTTTCAAATACCAGTTACATCGCACGATGAGATAGGGCAATTGAATCAAGGATTTGAAGAAATGAGAAAGAAATTAAAAGAGTCGATAGAGATGCAAACGCAATATGAAGAAAATCGAAAAGAGCTCATTTCAAACATCTCTCACGATTTAAAAACACCGATTACATCGATTATCGGATATGTAGAAGGAATAAAAGACGGGGTAGCAAATACACCAGAAAAAATGGATAAGTACTTAACGACTATCCATACGAAAGCAAGACATATGGATACACTCATTGATGAATTATTTTTATTTTCAAAGCTCGATTTGAATCGAGTTCCATTTCAGTTTGAAACGGTTGAATTAAATATGTTTATGCAAGAATTAATAGAAGAGATGCAGATGGATTTAAGTAAAGAAGGTATAGAAGTTAACTTACAATTACATGCATCACCACTATATGTAACGGCTGATTGTGAAAAGATAAATAGAGTGATATCAAATTTAATTCATAATAGTGTGAAATACATGGATAAAGAAGAAAAGAAAATTACTGTAACAGTATCGAGTGATAACAATAAAGTTATTGTAAAAGTAATGGACAATGGATCAGGTATCGAATCTGATACACTTCCTTATATTTTTGAACGGTTTTATCGTGCAGAGCAATCGCGAAATTCTAGTACAGGTGGAAGTGGACTTGGCTTAGCGATAGCGAAGCAAATTATTGAAGAACATGGCGGGAATATTTGGGCGGAAAGCGAGCTTGGGAAGGGTACAAGTATTTTCTTCTCATTGGAAAAAGTAGAGAAATGTGGTGAGTAATTTGAAAAGAATTTTACTAATAGAAGACGAAGTAAGCATTGCAGAATTACAGCGAGATTATTTAGAAATTAGTGATTTTCAAGTTGATGTAGAACACTCTGGAGAAATAGGTTTACAAATGGCCCTGCAAGAAGACTACGATTTAATTATTTTAGATATTATGCTTCCAAAGATGAATGGATTTGAAATTTGTAAACAAATACGTGCTGTAAAAGATATTCCGATTTTACTTGTTTCAGCAAAAAAAGAAGATATAGATAAAATTCGCGGGCTCGGTTTAGGAGCGGATGATTATATAACGAAACCGTTTAGCCCAAGTGAACTAGTCGCAAGGGTAAAAGCCCATATTTCTCGTTATGAAAGATTATCAGGAAATGTAAGTAAGCAACGCGATACGTTATATATTCACGGAATTTCTATTGATCAAAGGGCGAGAAAAGTTTTTATAAACAATGAAGAAATTGCGTTTACAACGAAGGAATTTGATTTATTAACATTTTTTGTAACGCATCCAAACCAAGTATTAAATAAAGAACAGTTATTTGAACGCATCTGGGGATTAGATTCCGCTGGTGATTTAGCTACTGTTGTCGTTCACATAAGAAAGCTACGTGAAAAAATTGAAAGAGATCCTGCCCACCCGCAATATATTGAAACAGTGTGGGGAGCTGGTTATCGTTTTAACATGTAATGTACCTGCCGAGTAATTGGCAGGTTTTTTATATGCTATTTGAACGAAAGGAAAAATAGGTAATTTATGTTAAAATATAAAGAGAGATATAACATAGGAGAGTATGAGAGGGCGTGCTACATTTTGGGAGATACATTAAAAGATAATAAATCAAACAAGGCTTTAAAGATTGGAACGAATATCATACTTATTTTATTAATTATTGGTGCAATACAAATGTTTTATGATGACGATTATACGAATGATCATTTCGGTGGGTTATTTATGATGGTCTTTTTTGGAATTAAAATAATTTCTAGTTTTATGATAAGTTTAAAAGAAGGAGATAAAAAGGCAGTATATATTGATTTAGGTTTAGTGGTTTTGTGTGTTCTTCTTTTAATTGTTACTAGTTGAAATATTTCTTTTGAAAAAAGCTCATAGTCTCATAGAGGCTGTGAGCTTTCCTTAATAATAACGGTACTGGCGTAATGATTTATAAAATGTTTGAGTAGTAGAAGTAAACTGAGCAGCTTCTTCCAAAAAAGGATAATGATTACTCTCTTCAAATGTCACAAAAATAGAATTACGTATGCCCTCATGCATATCGATAGAATACTGAATCGGGCACTGCACATCGTATCTTCCGCATATAATAAGTGTCTTTGTTTTCATAGAAGGTAAATGTTCTCGTAAATTAAATGCTGGATATTCGTGAGAAAAAGCGTTCATTCGGCTAGCAGACATTATTTTTTTGATTGGCTTATCAAAATAAGAGTTGTAGTTTTCTGGTTTATACAATGATAATTTTGTTCTCTTAGTAGCTAGTTCTTCCCGTTCTTCACTTGTAAGTTGAGGGGTTTTTAAGTTTTCGATGAGCTGTTGCATATAATGAAACTGTGGATGTTCTGGGTGATAAATGCAAAATGGTGTTTCGGTATAGTTACTTGCTGCCGCTCCAACGACGACTAATGATTGTAAGGAATTTGGATAGGTAATTGCATATAAAAGTCCAAGCATACCACCTGTTGAATGACCGGCGAAATGCCATATTGGAAGTTGTAAAGCTTCTCGTATAGCCTCTAAATCGTGAATTGTTTCAAGCATACTTAATTCTTTTTCAGAATTGGCTTTTGCTGAGTTACCAGCGTCTCGTAAATTAACGAGGAATACACGATGCGTAGAAGTGAAAACATCCGCAAAGTAATCACCAGTCTCATTAAATTGCGAATAGTGATGTGTAATGCAAAGCGGTTCGCCACTGCCTTTAGTAAAAAGCTCGAATGTGCCGCGTTTTGTGTTGATCATTTGTTGTTTCCACATAATATCACGACCTTTCCTCATAAAGTCCGTTAGTACATAAAAATATATCAGCGATTATTAGAATATATCGGCGCAACTCAAAATATATCAGCGATTATTAAAATATATCGACTTACCGACAAAAACCGACAATAAATAAAAGGAGGCTATTCAAACACGAGCCTCCTTTTCATTTAGTATAAAGATTTTGTCATATTATTCCGAATAATTTCAAGGGATTTCGCTACAGTTAATGCATTCTTTTCTTCAATTTCTGGTTTTCGGGGGATAGGTTTATACATGTTGTCTGGATCTTCCCATGTGAGAGGAAGTTCTGTTTCTGCTTGTCCTTTCCAAGCGTCAATCCATTCTGGAGGGAGATAACCTGAGATGTTTTGGATGTTGTTCATTTCGAGCCAAATGAGCGCCCAAGCTCTTGGGACGACGCGCCAGTGGTCATAGCCACCGCCGCCGACAGCGATCCAGCGACCTTCGCAATATTCGTTAGCGATTTCGCGAGCGAGCTTCGGTATTTCACGGTAAATATTCATCGTTGCACAAAGGTGTGTAAGTGGGTCGTAGTAATGTGCGTCAGCACCATTTTGCGTTAAAATAATATCCGGTTTAAAGTATGCAGCCACTTCTTTTACGACAGTTCGATAGGAATTTAAAAACGATTCGTCTTCTGTAAAAGCATCGAGTGGAACGTTAAAAGAATAACTATAGCCATTCCCTTGTCCGCGTTCATTTACAGCGCCAGTTCCAGGGAATAAATAACGCCCAGTTTCGTGTAGTGAAATGGTGCATACGTTAGGATCGTCATAAAAAGACCACTGTACACCATCACCATGATGAGCATCTGTATCAATATATAAAACACGTAAACCGTATTTTTTCTGTATATATTTCATTGCGATAGAACTATCGTTATAAATACAAAAGCCAGATGCTTTGCCGCGGAAACCATGATGTAAGCCGCCACCTAAATTAAGCGCGTGTTTTACTTTCCCGGAAAGAACAGCATCGACAGCTGTTAACGTACCACCAACGAGTAATGCGCTAGCTTCGTGCATATTTGGAAACATCGGTGTATCTTCTGTTCCGAGTCCGTATGTCATCGCAATTGATTTTTCTAACTTACCTTCTCCAGCACGTTTTACCGCATTTATGTACTCCTCTGTATGAACGTAGGCGATCTCTTCATCTGTAGCCATCCGTGGTGAGATGATTTGGGAAGGAGAGATGAAACCACCCTTTTGTAATAAGTCATACGTAAGTGTGACGCGCAGTTGGTTAAAAGGATGATCAGGGCTAAATGAATAGCCCCGAAAGTCATCTGAATAAATAAACGCGCTACTCATGCTTGCATCCCTATGATGTTCGGCCATAATACGCGGTAGCCTTCTGCTTCAAGTGCATCAATCACTTTTAGAGGATTCATCGTTTGAATGCGGAAAACGAGTACTTTATCATTCTCATCTTTTGCTGGGTAGACGAGAACGCTCACGATATTTATTTGTAAATCACTAAAAATAGCAACGACTTTACCGAGAATACCAGGTTCGTTTTTTACTTGAATTTCAATTTGTGAACTCGGTTGATGTGCTCCTGTTAATTTCACTAACGTGTGCAGTACAGTGGATTCAGAAATGATTCCAACTAACTTTCCAGCCTTTGTTACAGGAAGGCACCCTATTTTGTTTTCAAAAAATAAAGTAGCAATTTCCTCAACAAAGTCGAGAGGATGGCAAGTCATAACAGGATGTTTCATAATCAGTTCGAGCGGTTGCTGTAGCGTATCGAGTGAAACTTGTTCATCTAAAATAGACGGACTTGCATCTCTTACATCCCGATCAGAAATAATGCCTACGACATGATTATTTTGATCGACAATTGGAATGTGCCGAATGCCTTTCGTGCGTATCGTTCGGATTGCTGTTTCGATTGTATCGTTTGGATGTAGCGTTACTACATCTTGATTCATAATTTCTTCTACAATCATTCCAGTTGCCCCCTTTATTAGTACATAAAACGATTGTGAAAACGTAGACGATCAAATGCTTGAATAGAATCCGTATCAACGCGTTTACCGATGCGGACCATTAAGCAGTTAGCAGGATGTGAACAAATTTCAGGATCATCTGTAGCCATCCATTGTAACCCGCCAGCATTCATCATCTTCTCCATTACTTTTCGGTATTCCCAAACATTTAAGCCTGTTTGTTTTAAATCCCAGTGCCAATAATATTCAGTCGTCAATATAATGTAATCTTCCATATAATCGTCCATCATTGAAACTTCTAATAAGTTTTTTCCAACAGCGCAACCACGGAATGCTGGGACAACTTCAATTGCCCCGAGTTCAATTAAGTTTTCCATTTTTCCTTCTGACCATCGTTCAAGTGGATCGGGATATAAGTATGTAACATATCCAACAATCGTTTGGTCATGTCTAGCAATAATGAGTCGAGCTTCTGGTAATTTAGAAATTTCGACAATTGCTTTATATTGCTGCTCGGCAGGACGAAACGCAACTAAATCTGGATGGAATTCATACATTTCTAAGTTATGTGTAGAGACAGGACCTTCAATAATTAAAGTGCCTTTCGCTGTTTTTAAGTTTCTGGCATTGTATATTTTTTTATGGATCAATGAATTGCTCACCACCTTGAGGGTTTGTGAATCTATTAATATCGTACTTTATAATATATGCGATGTGAATCGAAATTTGTCATTAAAAATTTGTCTAAAAATCAACAAATATACTGAAAATTTTAAATAATGTCATTATAATAGATAATAGAATACATAGGAGGGGGATGTAAAGTATGAAAGTAGAAACGCTTCCAGTCATTAAAGGAATAAATAATTTGCCGAATTATGATGAGGCATACGCGAATTTTAACTGGGAAGAGGTTAATAAAAACTTTACTTGGAATGAAACAGGCCGAGTGAATATGGCGTATGAGGCAATTGATAAGCATGCGAAATCCGATCGTAAAAATAAAGTAGCCCTTTATTATCAAGATGGATCGCGAAAAGAGAAGTATACATTTAAGGAAATGAAGGATTTTTCTAATAAAGCAGGAAATGTCCTGAAAAATTATGGAGATGTAGAAAAAGGCGATCGCGTTTTTATTTTTATGCCGCGTTCCCCAGAGTTATATTTCGCCCTTTTAGGTGCAGTGAAATTAGGGGCAATCGTTGGACCGCTATTTGAAGCATTTATGGAAGGTGCAGTTCGCGATCGTTTAGAAGATAGCGAAGCAAAGGTGTTAATTACAACTCCTGAATTGTTAGAGCGTGTACCATTAAATGACTTACCTGCTTTAAAAACAGTCTTCCTTGTTGGAGAGAATGTAGAAGAAGGCGGTAAAACGGTAGCGTTCAATCCTTTATTTGAACAAGCTTCAAAAGAATTACATATTGAATGGTTAGGCCGTGAAGACGGTTTGATTCTACATTACACATCTGGTTCTACGGGCAAGCCAAAAGGTGTGCTTCATGCGCAAAACGCAATGGTGCAGCACTATCAAACGGCGAAGTGGGTATTAGATTTAAAAGAAGACGATGTATATTGGTGCACAGCTGACCCAGGCTGGGTAACGGGAACTGCTTACGGTATTTTCGCACCGTGGTTAGTCGGAGCGTCAAATGTTATTTTAGGTGGACGATTTAGTCCAGAAGCTTGGTATGAAGCGCTGCAAGATTACGGTGTAACAGTTTGGTATAGCGCACCAACAGCTTTCCGTATGTTAATGGGTGCTGGACAAGATGCAATTAAAAAATATGATTTATCACAAGTGCGTCACGTGTTAAGCGTTGGTGAACCGTTAAATCCAGAAGTAATTCGCTGGGGTATGAACGCATTTGGACTTCGTATTCATGATACGTGGTGGATGACAGAAACAGGTGGACAAGTTATTTGTAACTACCCTTGTATGGAAATCCGTCCAGGTTCAATGGGTAAACCAATTCCAGGTGTGAAAGCAGCGATTGTTGATAATGAAGGAAATGAAGTACCTCCATACACAATGGGTAACTTAGCAATTGGTAAAGGTTGGCCAGCTATGATGCGCGGGATCTGGAATAACGAGCAAAAGTATGAGTCTTACTTTATGCCGGGCGATTGGTATGTATCAGGCGACTCCGCCTATATGGACGAGGATGGATACTTCTGGTTCCAAGGACGTATTGACGATGTAATTATGACGTCAGGTGAGCGCGTTGGTCCGTTTGAAGTAGAAAGCAAATTAATCGAGCATGCTGCTGTTGCAGAAGCTGGTGTAATAGGTATTCCTGATCCGGTTCGCGGCGAAATCATTAAAGCATTTATCGCGCTTCGTGCAGGATACGAGCCATCTGAAGAGTTAAAAGAAGAAATTCGTCAATTTGTAAAGAAAGGTCTAGCAGCTCATGCGGCGCCAAGACAAATTGAATTTAGAGATAAATTACCGAAAACGAGAAGTGGTAAAATTATGCGCCGCGTATTAAAAGCGTGGGAGTTAAACTTACCAACAGGTGACTTATCAACGATGGAAGATTAAGAGAGAAAGGTCTGAACGAAACAACGTTCAGACCTTTCTTTTTGTAAATAGTAAAGGAGTTGATGTAGATGAAGATACCAAATTTATTTAGAAGGAGACATCGTATACTTATGCTCTGTAGAACCGGAAAAGGATTACACTGAGTGGTATGAGGTAATGAAAGATCCTGATATGCATCGTTGGACAGCGAATACGATCCCGAAAGATAGTAATGAAATGAAAGAGCTGTTACATACTTATAAAAATTTGAAAGATATTATAGCTTGGTCAATTATAATGAAACACTCAAAGGAAATGGTAGGGACATATTGGATCTCTGTGCCAACGGTGGATGAAAATAAAAAGTTAATTGTGGGGGCAGAGGCTCAGCGGATTGCACGTAAATTTTGGCGTACAGGTGTCAATCGAGAAGCGAGGAATTTAATATATAATTACTTATTTTTAACTTTAGATGTAGATGAGATCCGTGCGCAGGCTTGGGATAAAAATATCAATTCATGCAGATCTATGGAGCAAATAGGATTTAAATTGGAGAAACAAGTGGAGTGCTTATTCCCTAAATACAATGAACTATTTTTGGAAAACCATTATGTACTATTTAAAGAGGACTGGTTTGGATAAAAGGTTATGGCTGAAAAAATAAAATAATATTTGAACGAAGTGCCTTCCTCGTCTGTATACATTTATGAAAGAATAGATGAGGGAGGCTTTTTTATGTCTAATAAATTACTTCTTGCTTTTGCTTTACTTGGAATTATAGTTGTATTTTCTTGTGGTCTTTTCTTACCGATACCAATTGGATATAGAGTATCAATGCTTACAGCTGGAGTTATAATGGGTGTTATGTTTTCAATTATTATTCCGTTTGATAGAAAACATATAGTACGGAAAAAAGGATATAAAATTGATTTTACAAAAACAAAAGTGTATTTTCGTTGGAATGTATTTGACACTATTTGTGTCTGTCTTGCGTTGTATGCATGCATATGTGTTCAAGCGTTAAATATTTTAGTTGCAATGGGATTTACGATTCAAAACCCATATGTGCAATTTTTTACAAATCAATCACAATTGTGGGTTTTTATTGCAATTGCATATTTAATTTCCCGTATTTCATTAACGTTAAAAGGAATAAAGGAGATCAAAAATCATGGCGCAGATTGGGAGTGAGGAGGAACTTATGCTTGCATATCAAAGTGGAGATAAGCAGGCTGGGGAAAAACTATACGTTTTAATCAAACCAGCGCTATATACATTTTTATATCGATTTAACCGGGATGAACAATTAAGTATCGACCTTGTGCAAGATACGTTTTTGACGCTAGAGCGTAAGAAACATATGTATCAACCTGAAAAAGGAAAAATAAAAACGTATTTATTTCAAATCGGTTATCGTCTTATGATTAATAAATTAAATAGAAGAAAAAAGTGGCGTACGCTTTTGCCGTTTTTATTGCCGATTCCGGAAAAAGAATTTTCTCACGAAGATCGGCTCACAGTAAGAGAAGCAATTTTGAAAGTTCCAGAAGAACAAAGAGCGGTCCTAATCCTTTCTTATTATCATGACATGCAGCAAAAAGAAATTGCAGAGGTATTAGATATTCCAGTCGGAACGGTGAAATCGAGACTTCATAACGGAATAAAGAAATTGAAACAATTGCTGGAGGTGGACGAAATTGAGCGAAAATCCCTTTAAGAGTGAATATAAGTTAAAGCAACATTTAGATAGTGATCATGTAGAAATACCAGACTTTTCAAAAACGGTAAGTCGATTCGATCGATTAATCAGGTTTCTTGGTTCCCCGGCGAAAGATCCTGTGGAGGCTACGATTGGGAATGATTTATCAGTTGTGTTTCATGTATCGTTATTAGTTGGGGTTCCAATTCTTTCTCTTATTACGATACTCTTTATGGCGTTGTAAAGGATTGGCAAGGAGAGAAACCTGACCTCTATTTGACACGCCTATATAAATGATGGTATAAAGAAAAGTATATGAATAATTGAGCGTGGAAAGGGAGAAGTAGTGATCATTTCCCTGTTTTAGAGAGCTGATGGCCGGTGAAAATCAGCACATAGATGATCGCGAATTACGCCCCTAGAGCATCTTTTTTCGATTGAATTGTATTCAAAAGGGAAGAGACGGTGCTAAGCCGTTATGTAAATAAGGTGGTAGGCTTTTTTGGTCTGCAACTAGGGTGGTAACGCGATAATCAAAATCGTCCCTTATTTGAAGGGGCGATTTTTTTATGTTTTTAACCTTCACGCCAGTAATGAACTTAAAGGAGAGTATGTAGGATATGGGTATTTTACAAGATCTTGAATTTCGCGGTCTAATTAATCAGCAAACAGACGCTGAGGGCCTTGAGCAATTATTAGAAAAAGAAAGTGTTAAATTATACTGTGGTTTCGACCCGACAGCGGATAGCTTACACATCGGTCATATGTTACCAGTATTAATGTTACGTCGTTTCCAATTAGCTGGTCACCAACCAATCGCACTTGTTGGCGGTGGTACTGGTATGATCGGTGACCCAAGTGGTAAAAAAGCAGAGCGTACATTAAATACGAAAGATACAGTTGCTTACTACACAGAAAGCATTAAAAACCAACTTTCAAACTTCTTAGAGTTCGAAAACGTGGAAAACCCAGCAACAATGGCTAACAACTATGACTGGCTTGGTAACTTAGATGTTATTTCATTCTTACGCGATATCGGTAAAAACTTCGGTTTAAACTATATGTTAGCAAAAGATACAGTAGCATCTCGTTTAGAAACTGGTATTTCATTCACTGAGTTTAGTTACATGATTTTACAATCATACGACTTCTTAAACTTATACCAACACCATAATTGCCGTTTGCAAATCGGTGGTAGTGATCAATGGGGTAACATTACAGCTGGTCTTGAATTAATCCGTAAATCAGAAGAAGATGCGAAAGCGTTCGGTTTAACAATTCCACTTGTTACGAAATCTGACGGTACGAAGTTTGGTAAAACAGAAGGCGGCGCAATTTGGTTAGACCCAGAAAAAACAACTCCTTATGAGTTCTACCAATTCTGGATTAACACAGATGACCGTGACGTTGTTAAATACTTAAAATACTTCACATTCTTATCTCATGAAGAAATTCTTGAGCTTGAAAAGCAAGTAGCTGAAGCACCAGAAAAACGTGCAGCACAAAAAGCATTAGGTTCTGAAATGACAAAACTTGTTCACGGCGAAGAAGCGTTAGAGCAAGCAATTAAAATCTCAGCTGCACTATTCAGCGGTTCTGTAGCAGAACTGACTGCAAGCGAAATCGAGCAAGGATTCAAAGACGTACCATCTGTAGAACGTACTGCAGAAGATACAGTATTAATCGACTTACTTGTAGAAAGCAAAATCTCTCCATCAAAACGTCAAGCACGTGAAGATGTAACGAACGGCGCAATCTACGTAAACGGTGAGCGTACACAAGCATTAGACTACGTTGTAACAGAAAACGACCGCATCGAAGGTAAATTCACAATCATTCGCCGCGGTAAAAAGAAATATTTCTTAATTCGTTACTAATCAGAAACGAATATAAACAAATAGTACCCCGAATTGTAGGCTGAAAAGTTTATGATTCGGGGTTTTTATGTATGGATTTAAATCGCCGGATCTTTTCTTTTAAATAGAATATAAAGAATTAATATGAGCATATAAAGTAAACTAATTAGCATAACGATAAATGCTGCAGGATAAAATTTTGCTGCATATATAAAGAAATCGACTTGATAAATATCTTGGTAATTTGAAACGGTGCCTTTGAAGTAATTCGTAAACTTAGCACTATATTTCCATTCATCAGGATTATCTATTAAATTACTCCCTTGATACCAACTCATAAGTGCTGAAGTAATAAATAGCATAAATGAACTTCCGAGTTGAACCATTTGGTTTATTGTCAAAAAGAATCCACCTCCTATTTTATGGTTATTATAGCCTGCATTCATATGCTTGTAACCTTTTTGTTGTAATCTCCTTTTCGAGTTCATACGGAAATCACATGTAAGCGGTATGATAAATGTATAACAACTAGAAAGGAGTGGTAAAACGAAATGTCACTAGAAGCGCTTATTATTTTTTCTTTGCTAAATGCGGGTCAGCTTGCAGAGAATTCGAAGGTTGATATACATAAAGAGCAAAAAGATGCTTATGTATATGTTCAAAAAGAGGAAAATAAATAATTTTATTTTATATAAACGAAAAAAGCCAATCCACAGGATTGGCTTTTTGTCATTAACGAGAGTAGAACTCTACGATTAATGCTTCGTTGATTTCAGCTGCTAACTCAGAACGCTCAGCGTGACGAGTGTAAGTAGCTTCTAACTTATCAGCATCGAAAGTTAAGTATTCTGGTACGAAGTTGTTAACTTCGATCGCTTCTTTAACAACAACAAGGTTGTTAGATTTTTCGCGAACGCTGATAGTTTGACCAGGTTTTACACGGTAAGATGGGATATCTACGCGAGCGCCATCAACCATGATGTGACCGTGGTTTACTAATTGGCGAGCTGCACGACGAGTGCGAGCTAAGCCCATACGGTAAACTAAGTTGTCAAGACGAGCTTCAAGAAGGATCATGAAGTTTTCGCCGTGCTTACCAGGCATTTTACCTGCTTGGTCAAATGTGCGACGGAATTGACGCTCAGTCATGCCGTACATGTGACGAAGTTTTTGTTTCTCTTGTAATTGTAAACCGTATTCTGAAAGTTTCTTACGTTGGTTAGGACCGTGAGGACCTGGTGCGTAAGGGCGTTTTTCTAATTCTTTTCCTGTGCCGCTTAGAGAGATTCCAAGACGACGAGACAGTTTCCAAGCTGGACCTGTATAACGAGCCATAGTTGACTCCTCCTTTAAAAATGTTTTTATTTACGTAAAATAAAAACAGACGTAATCGATATTTACGGGCATTTTGTTTTCATGTACCTTCGCTCCAGCAGCAGGGAGTTACGAGATACACCTCCGTAGAGGAACAAAATACAAACGATAAACTCACATTACAAGGCTGCCTTTTTATTTTACACAAACGCTATTATATCTTTTACCCAGAGTTTCGTCAAGCGAGTACGTTTTTGTTTTATGCATATAAATTTTGGAAATTAACAAGAAGGAATTTAAAACGATATAAAAGAAAAGATAGAAACACAAATAAAACGCTTACATAAAATGTGGTAAAAACGTTCATCAAATTTTTGTTGATGAATATGCGGCAGTAAAAACATAAAAGGGGATGTTTTTATGAAAAAGAAGCATATGGAGACAGCGTTAATTCATCACGGTTATACATCTGAGGAACATAAAGGAAGTTTAACACCGCCTTTATTTCAAACGTCTACATTTACATTTGAGACTGCGCAGCAAGGCGAGGCGAGTTTTGCGGGAGTGGATCCATCTTATATTTACTCAAGACTTGGAAATCCGACTGTAAAATTATTTGAAGAACGTATGGCGGTGCTAGAAGGGGGAGAAGAAGCACTTGCTTTCGGATCCGGCATGGCAGCTATTTCAGCAACTTTAATCGGTTTTTTAAAGGCTGGAGATCATATTATTTGTTCAAATGGATTATACGGGTGCACGTACGGATTTTTAGAAGTGTTAGAAGAGAAATTTATGATTACGCATTCGTTTTGTGATATGAAAACAGAGGATGATGTCGAAAACAAAATCCGTCCAAATACAAAGGTTATTTTTGTTGAAACACCGATTAATCCAACGATGAAATTAATCGATTTAAAACAAGTTATTCGGGTTGCGAAGCGAAATGGCTTACTTGTCGTTGTTGATAATACGTTTTGTTCACCTTATCTACAAAGACCGCTCGAGCTTGGTTGTGATGCGGTTGTTCATAGTGCGACAAAATATATTGGCGGTCATGGTGATGTTGTAGCGGGTGTAACGATTTGTAAAACGAGAGCGTTAGCTGAAAAAATTCGCCCGATGCGAAAAGATATTGGAGGTATTATGGCGCCGTTTGATGCATGGTTATTGTTACGCGGATTAAAGACGTTAGCGGTAAGAATGGACCGCCATTGTGATAATGCAGAAAAAATTGTATCGTTCCTAAAAAATCATGATGCAGTAGAAGGTGTTTGGTATCCAGAAGGGGAGTTAGCATCTCGCCAAATGAAACGGGGCGGCGGTGTAATTTCTTTTTCAATTAAGGGAGGGAAAGAAGAGACCCAAGCGTTTATTAATGACCTTCACTTTATTACAATTGCCGTAAGTTTAGGAGATACAGAAACGTTAATTCAGCATCCGGCATCGATGACACACGCTGCGATTCCAGCTGAGTTAAGACAAGAAATGGGCATTTATGATAATTTAATACGTTTATCTGTCGGTTTAGAATCGTGGGAGGATATCGTTTCTGATTTAGAGCAAGCGCTAAAGAAAATATCTACTGTTAGTAATCAATAAAAAAAGAGCTAGCTATCGGTTTTGTACGTAATGTACTCAATCGATAACTAGCTCTTTTTTGTTACATATGTTTTAGGAGTGTTTCCACAAATTTTTCTAAATAGCGCTGATCTACTTCGTCGAAACGATTTTTTTCAGGACTATCAATATCAAGTACACCAATAACATCCCCATCTTTAATAATCGGTACGACGATTTCTGAATTCGAAGCACTGTCGCAAGCGATGTGTCCTGGGAATTGATGAACGTCTGCTACAAGCTGCGTAGTTTTCGTTTCAGCTGCAGCGCCGCAAACTCCTCGTCCAAATGGAATGCGCACGCAAGCAGGCATTCCTTGAAATGGTCCAAGAACAAGCTGATTTCCTTCAGTTACATAAAAGCCAACCCAATTCACACGATCTAAAAATTGGTTTAATAATGCGGACGCATTTGATAAGTTTGCGACTACGTTTGATTCGCCAGTTAATAATGCATCCAGTTGTTTAATTACTGTCTCATACTGCTCTTCACGAGAACCTGCATAACTTTCTTTAGTGAACATGGAAACAACTCCCTTTTTATCGAGATGTGTAAAATATTAGCAAAATACGATGTATTTCACATGACTTTGTCGATAGAAAATTAAAGGAATTTGTCTTAAAAGTCAAGAAATTTAAACTATAGCTGTTCAGTGAGAGGAAGTGAGCGCATGAAACAGACGAAACAAAAAGTAATTGATGCGGCAATATCGTTGTTTAATACAAAAGGTTATGACGGGACGTCGGTGCGAGACATTGCAAAGCGAGCGGATGTGAATGTAGCGAATATTTCATATTATTTTGCTGGAAAGCAAGGGTTATTAGAACAGCTCATTACTGATTTTTTAGAAGGATATATTCATGTGATTGAAATGTCGTTTGAACAGAGAGAGTATTTATCGGCTAAAGATGTGATGGTGCAAATGGTGCGCGGAATTTTACGATATCAATTTGAAAATAGGGAACTGACACGTTTCTTCTATCGAGAGCTTTCGCTTGATACGACATTGATTCGCGAAGTGATGACGGTTTATTTTTCTAAAGAAAGATATTATATAGAGCAAATGATTAGACAGGGACAAATGAAGCAAGAATTTAAAAAGGTATCTTTTACAATGTTTATGACGCAATTAAAAGGCATGATAAATATGCCGTTTTTATATCCGCAATATATATCAGAAGTGCTGCATTCTTTTCCATCTGAAACATTTTTCTTAGAAATGTATACGAAAGAAATTGAACAATGGATGGAACAAACATTATGTATAACGAATATGTACTATGAATGGCCAAGAGCTGTTCATATGTGAAAAATCCCCACCTAACGAACGGAGGTGGGGATTTCTATGCTTTCTTTTCTTTGCCATACATTGTTGCATAATAGCGCAATAATTGTTAAAGAGGCTCCGGCAATTTCAATTTTGTCGACTGTATAACCTTGAAAGATGGAACCGATAAGTGCAAGTACAGGAACTAAATTCATAAATAATATGCCGTTAATAGATGAAATATAGCGGTTTCCTGTGTTCCAGCAAAATACAGCGATAACACCTGCAATAATCGACATATACAAGAGTTCAAAACGAACGCTCATAATTGTAGATAGTGAGGGTACAGTAACGATGTTTGTGTAAGTTAAGAAAGTGACAATAACGATGAGTGAAATCGAGCCGAATAAACAAGTTAACGTCGTATACCTGAGTGGTGACCAAGATTGAAAACGAGCACCGCCGTTCGTGTAAATGACCCAGCAAGTAACGCCGCATAGCATAAGTAAATTTGTTGAGACGTGGCTGGCAGCTCCGAATAATAAGTGAATATTTCCTTTTGAAATGACAAGCATAACACCAAACAATGCAACGAACATACAAAGAAATGTGTAATTTTGTGGGCGTTTGTTTTTTGTTACCCACTGTAATAATAAAGCGATGAGTGGCATAAGAGACTGAATCATCGCGGCATGGATGGCTCCAGAAGGTCCAGCGAGTTGTTGTCCATAAAAAATGAGAAAACCATATCCAGCGAAACCGACAGTTCCGTAAAAGAATAAAGAAAGTGTTCTTTTTTCTAAACGGAGTGAAGTTTTTCCTTCAGTGATTAATAGCAAAATAAGAAAAATAATAGCTGCTGATCCGTACCTGATAGTTGTAAAGAAGAATGGATCAATAAACTGTAAGGCATTTGCCATGACAGGAAACATAAATCCCCAAGCCGTTACGGCAAGTAAGCATAGAAGGGATCCGAGTAGCATTTGTTTTTTGTTCAAGAGTATCTTTCCCCTTTACATTTCGTTATAGTAAGTTGATGAAATAAGTATAAAGAGTAATTGTTTATAGAAGGAAATACCGATTTTTTATGACAGTTATAACTTTTGGTTAGAGGTGTGTACGATGGATTTAGAGGCAGTACGATCGTTTATTGAAGTAAAGAATACGCGAAGTTTATCGAAGGCAAGTAAGCTTTTACATATTTCCCAACCGGCGCTTAGTAAACAAATTCAAAGGTTAGAGGCCGATTTAGAAGTTACTTTACTGAAGCGTTCCGCGCAAGGAGTGGAATTAACAAGTGCTGGAGAGTTATTTATAAAAAGAATGTTACCGATTTTGGAGCACATACATGAAGTGAAAGCTGAAATGAAGAAATTTCAAGAGAAGCGGAACATTTCGATAGGCATATTGCCAAGTTTAGCAGCACAGTACATATCAAAATGGAAAGATGTATTAGGTGACGGGTTCGAAGTAGAATGGAAAATTGAGCATACGAAAGTACTGATGGGACTCTTTAAAGAACGGAAGATTGAAGCGATGTTCATCGATTCAGTAGTAGAAGGCGCTACATGTATAAAAGAAATACGAGAAGAAAAAATTGTTTGTGTCGTTTCAAATGATCATCTTTATAAAGAGAAAACAGTAATCCAAATGGAAGATTTGCAAAATGAAAAGTTAATCGTATATCCAGAAATCTGTGATGTAAGGAAAATGATTACGAATATGTTTCAAGGGATAGGTGCGAAACCAATTATTGCATTTGAAACTTCTTATGCAGAACCGATGCTTGCGATGGTCGGAGCTGGACTTGGTATCACGTTACTTCCAGAAATGTCAGTAGAGCAAGCAGTAAAGCAGGGGAATGTGCATGCGATTTCTATTGAACCACCACTTGTGCGCAAAATTTATTTCGCATCTCATATGGAAGAAGGCCTTTTGTCCCGCATTAACGGGCAGTAAGACCTCACCTCAAAATTCAGCGAAAGCAAAGAAGTTAGGTGGGGAATCAACTGCCCGTAAAAGCCCGATTGGTTCAACTAATAATCAGTGGGCGGGAAACAACCCCACTGACTAAAGTTTCACTTTATTGCATTCATTTGATGATGAGAGGTAATCCAAACGGAATATTGAGAAAGATTACAATTGCATTGAAGAAACATGAAATTTTAAAAAAAACTAGGTCAAAAACAAACCATTACATGGTATGATTAGTACATTGTTAGTTGTTAAATATAGGGGAATTCCCTTTTTATACATAATGCCTTCCATTTCATAAACGGAACGGACAAAAAACGAGATATAACTAGGAGGCTTTTTTGCATGGATTCTATCCTGACGATCGTTATCATTGTAGTAAGCTCTATTCTAGTGCTGCTCATGATAGAGCTTGTGATAAGAAATCGTTCATATAAAGATATTGAAGCACTTGAGCAGTGGAAACAAGAGATAAAAGATAAACCTGTGGCAGATGAACTAAAACGGGTGAAAGATTTAAATATGACGGGTCAAACAGAAGAACTGTTTGGTAAATGGCGTGAAGAATGGGATGAAATTGTATCAACAACCATTCCGAAAGCTGACAAAGATTTAGCGCAAGCGCGAAAATTCGCCTCGCAATTCTCCTTCCGAAAAGCAAAGCATGCGATGAATGAATCCATAAGTGGTTTAGATGACGCTGATAATCGTATTACAGACATTTTAAATGAATTACAGCAATTGTTAGAAAGCCATGAAAAAAATAGCTCAGAAATCGAAGGGTTACGTGATACATATCGTAGTATGAAGAAGAGTGTTCTTGCTCATAGACATATGTATGGAGCAGCAGAGCAGAAAATCGAAGAGATGCTAGACGCTGAATCTGAGAAATTTAAAACCTTTGAAGAAGCAACAAACAATGGCGATTATTTAAAAGCGAGAGAAATTGTTATTAGTTTGGAAGAAGGTTTAGCAGACTTAGAAATCATTATTCACCAAATTCCAGATTTATTGGTAGAGTGTCAAGCGACGTTACCAGTTCAGCTGGAAGATTTATTACACGGACATAATGATATGGTAAGACAAGGTTATGTATTAGATTATTTGGAAGTCCCTAAAGAAGTTCGCGATATGACGAAACAACTACAAACATGTTTAATGGATATACAAGAGCTTCACATAACGGAAGCGGCTGAAAAAGTAGAAAACTTGAAAACGCGCTTAGACGGCTTCTACGATCAACTGGAACAAGAAGTACATGCGAGACATTATGTGGAGCAAAAAACACTTTCTGTTTATGAAGACTTAGAAGAAATTCGCACTGAAACGATTGAAACAAAAGCAGAAACGCAACTTGTGAAACAAAGTTATCAGTTACAAGATAAAGACATTGAGTCTCAAAAAGTAATTGAAAAACAAATGCACATTTTAACGAAACGTTTTGAAATGCTGCAATTACGCGTTGCGGAACAAGATATTGCCTTCTCTATTATTCGTGAGGAATTAGAAGAGATTTATGAGCAATGTGAAACATTAAAAGTACTTCATGCAGAATATAAAGAAATGCTGCAAACGATGCGCAAAGAAGAATTTGAAGCACGTGAGAAGTTACAGGAAATGCGAAATACTATTTTCGAAACGAAACGCTTTATGCAAAAGTCGAATTTGCCAGGTCTTCCAGAGAGTATTATGGAAGATTTAAAAAGAGGGCAAATGGCAATGCAAGCTGTATATGAGCAATTAGAAGTGAAGCCGTTAAATATGAATGCTGTAAATAGCAGTTTAGAAGAAGCTTACACAACTGTTAATGGTGTAGCTGAAATGACAGAAGAGTTAATTGGGCAAGCATATTTAGTTGAAAAATTAATCCAATATGGTAATCGTTACCGCAGTCATGATGAGAACCTTGCAGAGAGCTTAAATTATGCGGAGAAATTATTCCGTGAATACCAATACGATGCAGCTTTAGAACAAGCGGCTTCTATACTAGAGCAACTTGAGCCAGGCGTTGTTCAAAAAATAGCTGAATATGTAGACAATGAACAAACCCTTTCATAAAGGGTTTGTTTTTTTGTGTAATTTTGAGAGCGATGTTGCTATAATGAATAGCGGAATACAGTAAGGTTATTCGTTTTAAAATATAACGGAACCTTTGAGTAGTTTTAGCGTAATGACACGTATTTATGATATGATTATATGATGTGATAGCGCTGAAAGGGGAAGAACGATGATCTATTTTGATAATAGTGCGACGACAAAGCCATATCCAGAAGCTCTTCAATCGTACGTAACGGTTGCAGGGAAATATTTTGGGAATCCTTCTTCTATTCATTCGCTTGGAGGAGAGGCAGAGCGTCTATTAACGCAATCAAGAACGATTGCAGCGCAGCTTCTTCACGTTAAACCTTCTGAAATTATTTTCACATCAGGTGGAACGGAAGGGAATAACCTTGCGATTAAAGGGATAGCAATGAGGAATCGTTCGCGCGGTAAACATATCATTACAACAAATATTGAACACGCGTCTGTGTTTGAATCATATAAACAATTAGAAGATCTCGGTTTTGATGTAACATATTTACCGGTTAATGAGCATGGTGTTGTATCGGTAGAGGATGTAAAACGAGCACTTCGTGAAGATACGATTCTTGTGTCAATTATTCACGTGAACAACGAGACTGGAGCAATTCAGCCTGTTGCTGAAATTGGAACATTATTATCGAATTATCCGAAAATAAGATTCCATGTGGACCATGTACAAGGGATAGGAAAAGTACCGCTTAATTTATATGCTTCTCATATTGATCTTTGTTCAATATCTGGACATAAATTCCACAGTGTAAAGGGAACGGGTCTTCTTTATGTACGTGATGGCGTAAGGTTAGATCCGATTTTATCAGGTGGTCAACAAGAGCTTAAGTATCGCTCTGGTACAGAGAACTTACCTGGTATCGTAGCGATGGTGAAAGCACTTCGCATGACAATGGAACAAGTGAAGGAAAAGGTAGCTCATTTGCAAAGTTTACAAACAGAGCTTGTCCGTTTCTTTAAAGAGATGGAAGATGTCACAATCAATACATCGCTTGCATATGCAGCACCGCACATTTTAAATGTATCATTTGTTGGTTTAAAACCAGAAGTGGTCGTTCATGCTTTAGAAGAACACGGTGTATATGTATCGACGAAGTCTGCTTGTTCTTCAAAAGCAAATGAAGTGAGCAGAGTGTTAGTGTCAATGGGAGTACCGCATGCCGCTGCTGCAAGTGCTATTCGCATTAGTTTGGCGCCAGAAAACACGATGGAAGAAGTAAAACAATTTGAAGGTATTGTGAAAGAAACAATGCCAAAATTATATGAAGTGATGAGGTAAAGGAATATGATGACATATGAATATATTTTAGTTCGTTATGGAGAGATGACGACTAAAGGTAAGAACCGTTCTAAATTTGTAAGCACATTAAAAGATAACGTGAAGTTCAAACTGAAAAAATTCCCAAATATTAAAATCGATGCAACGCATGACCGTATGTACATCCAATTAAATGGTGAAGATCATGAAGCAATTTCTGAAAGATTGAAAGATGTATTTGGTATTCATAAGTTTAACTTAGCGATGAAAGTACCATCAGAATTAGAAGACATTAAAAAAGGTGCATTAGCAGCTTTCTTACAAGTAAAAGGCGATGTGAAAACATTTAAAATTACAGTACACCGTTCTTATAAACATTTCCCAATGAGAACGATGGAGTTATTACCTGAGATTGGTGGACACATTTTAGAGAATACAGAAGATATTACAGTAGATGTTCATAATCCAGATGTAAATGTACGTGTAGAAATCCGCAGTGGATACAGCTACATTATGTGCGATGAGCGTATGGGAGCTGGCGGTTTACCAGTTGGCGTTGGCGGAAAAGTAATGGTACTTCTTTCTGGTGGTATCGATAGCCCGGTAGCAGCGTACTTAACGATGAAGCGCGGCGTATCTGTGGAAGCAGTTCACTTCCATAGTCCACCTTTCACAAGTGAGCGTGCAAAACAAAAAGTAATCGATTTAGCACAAGAGTTAACGAAATACTGTAAACGTGTAACACTTCACCTTGTTCCATTTACAGAAGTGCAAAAAACGATTAACAAAGAAATTCCATCTAGCTATTCAATGACGGTTATGCGCCGTATGATGATGCGTATCACAGAGCGTATCGCAGAAGAGCGTAATGCACTTGCAATCACGACTGGTGAAAGTCTTGGACAAGTAGCAAGTCAAACGTTAGATAGTATGCATACGATTAACGAAGTAACAAACTATCCAGTTATTCGTCCACTTATTACGATGGACAAATTAGAAATTATTAAAATCGCTGAAGAAATCGGCACATATGATATTTCAATACGTCCATACGAAGATTGCTGTACAGTATTCACACCAGCAAGCCCAGCGACGAAGCCAAAGCGTGAAAAAGCGAATCGTTTTGAAGCGAAATATGATTTTACACCATTAATCGATGAAGCGGTAGCGAACAAAGAAACAATGGTATTACAAACGGTAGAAGTAGTAGCGGAAGAAGAAAAATTCGAAGAACTTTTCTAAAACCATAAATTACCATATCTAAAACGTGTATGAAGTCATGTTATTTATCACACTCTATACTCACAAGGAGGTGATATAACATGTCACGTAGCACAAATAAATTAGCGGTTCCTGGTGCTGAATCAGCATTAGACCAAATGAAATACGAAATCGCTCAAGAGTTTGGTGTTCAACTTGGAGCTGATGCAACAGCTCGCGCTAACGGTTCTGTTGGTGGTGAAATCACTAAACGTCTAGTTTCACTAGCTGAGCAACAATTAGGCGGTTACCAAAAATAATCCCATATGATGGCTTAGAAAGAGCGGGTTCTCCCGCTCTTTCTTTTTTATGCTGTGTCACCATTTGTCGGTAAGTCGATATATTTAACTTTTCGTTGATCTATTCTAAGTTGTGTTGGATATATTCGACACAACTAAAAAATTTGTCAAAAGATGAGGGTTCAAAATTGACAGAAAATTCTTTATTATATAAGGGAGGCATAAAGAAAAAGGAGGATGTTTATGAAGAGAGAGGAATTGTTGGCGCCACCGTCTTATAATTTAGTTTCTGAAATAGAGAAATATACAGGTGATAAAGAGAAGCTTGCTTTAATTTGGCAAGATGATAAAGGGAATCGAAGAGAAGTTACATACGCTGAGTTAATGAAAGGCGCAAATAAAATTGGAAACGCTTTTATAAAGAGTGGTCTGCAAAAAGGGGACAAGCTCCTCATTATGATGCCGCGTTTAATTGAGGCGTACATGACGTATATTGCTGCGATTAAAGCAGGATTTGTCGTAATTCCGAGTTCGGAAATGTTGCGCAAAAAGGATATCGAATACCGCATTGGACACGGGGAAGTAAAAGCAATTGTAAGTTATGAACCGTACATTGGACAGTTTGATGATATAGAAGCGATGGAATCCCTTCGAAAATTCGTCCTGAGCGAGCAGTCAGTAGATGGATGGATTAATTTAAAAACAGCTTTAGAAACAGAAAGTGACATGTTAGAAATGGCGAAGACAGATAAAGAAGATATGGTCTTTTTATCTTACACGTCAGGAACGACAGGAAATCCAAAAGGTGTTGTTCATACGCATGCATGGGCATACGCTCATTTACGTACGAGTGCTCCAAATTGGCTCGGAATTGAAGAGAATGATGTTGTATGGGCAACGGCTAGTCCAGGCTGGCAAAAGTGGATTTGGAGCCCGTTTTTAGCAACGCTAGGATCAGGGGCAACAGGATTTGTATATCACGGTAAGTTTGAACCGAAAACGTACTTGAACTTATTAGACGATAATAAGGTGAATGTGCTTTGTTGCACACCGACTGAGTATAGATTAATGGCAAAAGTAGAAGATTTAAGCCAGTACAATTTAGAGGCGTTACATAGCGCTGTATCCGCAGGTGAGCCGTTAAATAGAGAAGTCATTGAAACGTTCCAAAAGCACTTTCATATTACAGTAAGAGACGGCTATGGGCAAACGGAAAATACATTGCTTGTTGGTGTAATGAAAGGGATGGATATTAGACCAGGATCAATGGGAAAACCAACGCCAGGCAACCACGTTGATATTGTAGATGAAGAAGGCATTCCGGTACAGATAGGAGAAGTTGGTGATATTGCAGTTCACATTGAAACACCAGCCCTCTTTAAACAATACTATAAAGACGATGAGCGCACAGCGATGCAATTCCGCGGTGATTATTATATTACTGGTGATAAAGCGAAGAAAGATGAAGACGGCTACTTCTGGTTTGAAGGGCGCGGTGATGATATCATTATTAGCTCTGGTTATACAATCGGGCCGTTTGAAGTAGAGGATGCACTTGTAAAACATCCTTACGTAAGAGAATGTGCGGTTGTCGCAAGCCCTGATGAAATTCGTGGAAGTGTCGTGAAGGCATTTATCGTATTAAGAGAGAATATAGAAAAGAACGAAGAAACATTAATTCCAATACTCCAACAACACGTCAAAGAACTTACTGCACCATATAAATACCCTCGCAAAATTGAATTTGTAGATGAACTACCAAAAACGATTTCTGGAAAAATCCGCCGTATTGAACTTAGAAAACAAGAGATGGAGATTCCGTCAAAATAATTTTGAAAATAGTGAAAAAATAGTTGAATGAAGTATTAAGTATATGATATCATAAAAACGAACATGAGTTCGATTTTATAAATTTAAAAAATGAGGTGTCCGTATGATTTTAGGTATTAATCCGTACTTAGTTTTAGATGGTAGTGGGCAAGAAGCTGTACAGTTTTATAAAGAGGCGTTAGATGCAAAAGTAGAAGTCATGCAAACTTTTGGTGATATGCCTGAAAATCCAGAATACCCGGTTCCAGCTGAAGCGAAAGAGCGCGTTTTACACGCTACTTTAAAAGTTGGTAATACGGATCTTATGATTTCTGATACATTCCCAGGTCAAGGGCATGCAATCGGATCTCAAGTAACAATTGCAATTCAAATTAGTAATGCAGAAAAAGCAAAAGAAGTATTCGATAAGTTACAAGAAGGTGGAGAAGTTATCATGCCACTTCAAGAAACATTCTGGAGCCCAGCATACGGACAAGTAAAAGATAAATTTAATATTGAATGGCAAATTACAACGTCTACTACTGAACAAAAATAATTTTTGGAAAAGCACCATTTTTAAATGAAATGGTGCTTTTTTTATATGGACGAATTTCGTAGACTAAAGAGAAAAGGGGATGAGCATATGGGAGAAATTTGGTATGGCGGCACCATTTACACAATGAAAGAAGAAAATGAAGAAGTGGACGCTGTTTATGTTGAAAACGGTGTGGTCGTTGATGTCGGGAGTAAAGAAGAGTTAGAAGACCGATATGCTACGGGGGAGCTGCATGATTTAGAAGGCAAAACAATGATTCCAGGTCTCGTTGATAGCCATATGCACCTTATTGGTCACGGGGAGAGATTACTTCGTCTAGATTTATCAGGTTGCACATCGTATAGCGAAGTACTTACTCTCGTTCAGAAGTGCGTAGAAGAAGCACCAAAAGGTTCTTGGATTATTGGAGAAGGCTGGAATGAGAATAACTTTACAGATACGAAAGATGTTCATACAAAAGATTTAGATGCTATTTCAAGAGAACATCCCATTTTATTAAAGAGGGTTTGTCGCCACGTTACATGGGTGAACTCATACATACTACAAGAAGCGAATATAACAGAAGCGACAGAAGATCCAAAAGGCGGGAAAATTGGCAGGGATTCATCAAATAAGTTAACAGGACTTTTATATGAACAAGGGCAAGAATTAATTAAACACGTTCAGCCAGAAATTGATGAAGCTTATTTACAAAGAGCTCTGCAAACAGCGATTAAAGATTGCTGGCAATACGGACTCGTTGGCGGACATACGGAAGATTTAAATTATTACGGTGGTTTTAGAAAAACGCATAATGCGTTTTCTCACGTTATAAAGGAAATGCCATTTAAAGCACATTTACTCGTTCATCATGAAGTAGCACATGAACGAAAAGAATATGAAAATGAGCATTATATTGAATTTGGAGCGATGAAAATTTTTTCTGACGGTTCTTTTGGAGGAAGAACAGCTTTATTAAGTGAACCGTATGAAGATGCGAAAGAAACAAATGGGGTTGCTATCTTCTCACGTGAAGAGCTTGCGGAGTTAGTGAGAAAAGCACGAAACTTACATATGCCAGTTGCTATTCATACAATCGGTGATTTATCGCTTGAGTATGTGATTGATGCACTTGAATTGTATCCGCCAGCAGAAGGGTTACGTGACCGCATTATTCATTGTCAGCTTGCTCGTGAAGAGTTGATTGAAAGAATGAAAAACTTGCAGGCCATTATTGATATACAGCCAGTCTTTCTTTCATCAGATTTTCCGTCAGTCATTGAAAAACTAGGAGAGCATCGTCTTCGTTATGCGTATGCTTGGAAGACGTTATTGGAGGCAGGATTACATTGTAACGGTGGTTCTGATGCTCCTATTGAGCAAGTAAATCCGTTCTTGGGCATATATAGCGCTGTTACACGTAGAAGTTTTATTGACAGCGTATGCTATATACCAGAAGAAAGATTAACGGTATATGAGGCTGTTTCTTTATTTACAACAGGGAGTGCGTATGCAATCGGAAAAGAAGCGAAACGAGGACAAATTACAAAAGGATACGAGGCAGACTTTACGATATTAGACCGCGATATTTTTGAAATAGAGGCAGAAGAAATAAAAGAAGTGCAAGTAGCGATGACTGTAATTGATGGCCGGATTGTCTATAGAAAAGATGCGTAAAATTATATGAGCGATTTTCGGAATATATCGACTTACCGACAAACACTGACAAGAATAGCAGTAAAATATTAAGAGGAACTGTCTACAAATAAATAACCGCCGAATTATGGGCTACCATAATCGGCGGTTATTTTCATGCTATAAAAACGTTCTCTGTACTTTTTCCCAGAAGGAATTATTTTTTAATTTAACTGTTTTAATTTGTTTATCGCTTAAGCGTACAATAGCTTTTTCCACTTGTTTAATGCTAAGCGCTTCATTATCCATACCGATAACAGGATAATCGTTACCGTCTGGTCTTAGTTTTAAAGTTAATGTACGTTCGTGATTTAAAATGAACGGTGAACCGAGTGTACGGTATGTGTTGTTGTTTAAAGATGCTAATTCACTTACTTGGAAGCAAGGGATAAGCGGGTCAACAACTGCACCACGTAACGATTTATTGTAAGCTGTACTTCCTGTTGGAGTAGAAACAACTAAACCGTCACCTCTAAATGTTTCGAAATATAAATTATCAACGTGAACATCTACAACGAACGTTTTAATAATGCTAGAACGTAACGAGAACTCATTTAAACAATGGAAAGATGTGCTGCCATCTACATCTACCTGAATTGTTGGATATTTTCGCACTTCAATTTCATTTTTTGTAATTTCTTGAAGGGCTGTATCGATGTGATCAATATGGAAATCGCAGTAGAATGAAATTTCATCTTTCGTAGAAATCCCTGCGTATAAACAATCTTCCCTAAAACCAGTTTTACGAACGGCTTGTAAGAAAGTTGCATCATCTCCAACACTGACGATAGCGTTTGCATTTTTTGGATGATCTAATATGGTAAATCCATTCTCTTCTAAAATACGATAGATTGGTTTCATTTTTTCAACGAGCGTTGCTTTGTCATCACCATAAAAGAAAAATAAATTGCGACGATCTGCCATTATGTATCCCTCCACTGCAGTTAAATTTTCTGTTTTTCGTGCTACATATCATTAGAGTCCGTTCCCTGACGATATGCTCAAATAATATATTTCGATATAAAATGTCAAAATACCTTTTTATTTTTAGAAAAATTTTTATATTCAATCTTATGGAATTCTGTTTAATGATGAATAAACTTGTCGATAATGGGTACGGAGTGAAAGGATGATACGTATGAAGTGGCTCGTAATTGGAATAATAATTCTTCTCCTTTTTATTTTGTTTATACTATTGTCGAAAATAAAGCTGAAAGTGACATTTTTATATTCAGAAATGGAAAAGCAATGTTTGCTTCAAGTGAAAATATGGATGATTCGCTACACATTTGATGTGTTGGAAAGAATTGAGAAACAGCAGAAGAAAACAGGGCAAAAAATCGAAAAAGCTGAAGAGGACGGCGGACTTGATAATAAAATTATGGCACAACTTGATAGCATTGGGGAGCTGATAAAAAAGCTGCAAGAAGTTCATACTATTGTTAAAGATTTTCTCAAACGAGTGAAAATCAATGGTTGGAGATGGCACACGCAAATTGGTGCAGGTGATGCAGCTAGTACTGGAATTGTCACCGGATATGCATGGGGGACAAAAGGGATGGCTGCTGGAGTTGTAGGACAATATATGCATATTGTCGACGTACCAGAATTTGAAATTACCCCTGTTTTTCAAGGGAAAGGATTTGCGTCAAGATGTGAGTTAACAGCATCTTTTCGTATATTCCGTACTATAAAAACAGCGATAAAATTACTCATGTTTATGAGGAAACAAAGATCTGGTATGACAGAAAAATCTGTTCAAGCATAGGGGGGATATAGAATGGACCATCCAATTCAAGGTTTAATGACAACCGCAATGCAGCATTTAAAGCAAATGACTGATGTAAATACAATTGTTGGTGACCCAATTAAAGCGGCAGATGGAAGTGTAATTCTTACCGTTTCGAAAGTTAGTTTCGGATTTGCTGCTGGTGGAAGTGAATTTGGTAAAGTAGAACATTCAGGCCGTCATCCATTTGGCGGGGGAAGCGGTGGAGGAGTTTCTATTAATCCTGTTGCTTTTCTTGTTATAAATGGAGAAGGTGTAAAAGTGTTGCATTTAGATAAGCAAACACACGTCATCGATAAAATAATTGAATTAGCGCCACAAGCTGTTGATAAAGTGAAAGAAATGATGGATAAACGAAAAGAAGACGATCCTGAATTTCAAATTTAACGAACAAAGAAGCTGATCAATGGATTAGCTTCTTTAATTTTTTTGTAAATAAAGCGATTTTATTTGCATTATCGATAGGGACAAACTATCATTTACATTGTACATATTTTGTTTAAATAAGGGAGGATTTCCAAGTGGCAAACGTAACTTTTAAAGGTAACCCAATGACTTTAGTTGGAACAGAAGTTAAAGTTGGCGATCAAGCGCCAAACTTCCAAGTGTTAGCAAATGACTTATCTCCAGTAAGTTTAGAAACATACAAAGGCGAAGTGAAATTAATTAGTGTTGTACCTTCAATCGACACAGGTGTTTGTGATGCACAAACACGTCGTTTTAACCAAGATGCAGCAGGTATTGAAAACGCGAAAGTATTAACAATTAGCGCTGACTTACCATTCGCTCAAAAACGCTGGTGTGCAGCAAACGGTTTAGAAAATGTTGTTACACTTTCTGATCACCGCGACCTTTCATTCGGTGAAGCTTACGGCTTAGTAATGAAAGAGCTTCGTTTACTTGCTCGTGCAGTATTCGTAGTAGATAGCAATGACAAAGTAGTTTACGTAGAATACGTAAGCGAAGGTACAAGCCATCCAAACTATGAAGCAGCATTAGAAGCAGCTAAAGCTGCAAAATAATGTGAAAGAAATGACCTCTTATAAAGAGGTCGTTTTTTCTCATATATTGCTCTGTAACCGCATCGATATATGAGAAAAAACGTTATACCATATATAACTTAAAGGGGAGCTCTTTGCAGGAGGTCGCTTTTTCTTTTTGGAAAAAAACACTTTGTGGTATGATATAAGTTATGTGTAAAAGAGAGAAGGAGGAATGTACGTGAGTCAGACAGTAGAAACATTATTTTCTATTTTTGATTCTTCTGCGGTAGTTTTACGTAAAGAATTAGATGTAACATATTTAGAGGCGCTTGTAGAAACAGGTGATAACTTGTTTGAAGGAGCGATTTTACAAGAGGAATTATCAGAATCAGCAATTGAAAGGCTGAATCGTGAATATAGTACGTTTAATGAAGAAACATATAAAGGTGAAGAAATTCGTAAAGCATTTCAGTTAGCCATCTTAAAAGGAATGAAAGAAGGCGTACAAGCGAATCACGAAATGACGCCTGATGCAGTTGGTATGTTTATGAGTTATTTATTCCATAAATTTATGCAAGGTCAAAATGAAATTACTGTGTTAGACCCTGCTATTGGAACAGGTAACTTAATGACTACAGTGTTTAATAGCGCCAAAGAAGGACTAACAATGAGTGGATTTGGTGTAGAAGTGGATGAAGTGCTAATTAAACTTGCTTTAGTAAATGCGAATTTACAAAAGCATGCAATCGAATTCTTCCATCAAGATGGACTAGCACCGCTGTATATCGATCCAGTTGATGCAGTCGTTTCAGACTTACCGATTGGTTACTATCCAAATGAAATTGGTGCAAGTGAATATAAGTTAAAAGCTGATGAAGGAATGTCATATGCCCACCATCTATTTATTGAACAAAGTGTGAAACATACGAAAGAAGGCGGATACTTATTCTTCCTAGTACCGAACTTCATTTTTGAAAGTGATCAAGCACCGAAATTACATGCATTTATTAAAGAAACATGCTTTATTCAGGGGTTATTACAGCTACCTGTTTCCATGTTTAAAAACGAGAAAAATGCAAAAAGTATATTTGTTCTCCAAAAGAAAGGCCCTAGTGTAACGATGCCAAAACAGGCATTATTAGTGGAGTTACCTAAATTCTCCAACATGAAGGCGATGGAGGACATTATGGATCAATTAAATACTTGGTTTGCAACGCATAAATAAGGCTAGGTATATGTAACAGGGTTAGTAATTCATGTAGTACAGTTTTATATGATATGTCATATTTTTAAATATATACAAGATTTAACTGAATTTTTTTGAAATCTGTAATATATATTTTTTCTTGGTGTTACAATTTTTTCACTTGAAATATATGTCGTACGATGTTTAAATTAAAATCGTGAGTATAAAATTTGCTAATGATGAAACGTTTTCATATTTAGTAAATTTGATCAGATAAAATCGAGCGGTTTGTGGAAACATCCACACAACTACCAAGAGAAAAAGGGGCGAAAGACTAGATGTCAAAAATCATCGCGATTAACGCAGGAAGCTCTTCCTTAAAATTCCAATTATTTGAAATGCCAAGTGAAACAGTATTAACAAAAGGTTTAGTAGAACGTATCGGTTTAGAAGATAGTATCTTCACTATTACTGTAGATGGCGAAAAACAAAAAGAAATTACAAACATTCCAGATCACGCAGTAGCAGTTAATATGCTTCTTAAAAAATTAACTGAAAACGGAATCGTTAAATCTCTAGATGAGATTGGCGGTATCGGTCACCGTGTTGTTCACGGCGGCGAAAAATTTGCTGACTCTGTTCTAATTACTGATGAAGTATTAGCTGATATCGAAGAATTAAGCGATTTAGCACCACTTCACAACCCAGCAAACGTTGTTGGTATTAAAGCATTCCAAGAAGTATTACCAAACGTACCAGCAGTAGCAGTATTCGATACAGCATTCCACCAAACAATGCCGGAATCTGCATTCCTATACAGCTTACCATATGAGTACTATGAAAAATTCGGTATCCGTAAATACGGTTTCCACGGGACTTCTCATAAATATGTAACTGAGCGTGCGGCTGAACTATTAGGTCGTCCACTTGAGAGCTTAAGCTTACTTTCTTGTCACTTAGGTAACGGTGCAAGTATCGCAGCAGTAGAAGGCGGTAAATCTATCGATACTTCTATGGGCTTCACTCCACTTGCTGGTGTAACAATGGGTACACGTTCTGGTAACCTTGACCCTGCGTTAATTCCATACATCATGGAAAAAACAGGTCAAACAGTAGAAGAAGTGGTTAACGTATTAAACAAGAAGAGTGGTATGTTAGGTCTTACTGGTTTCTCTAGTGACCTACGTGACATCATTGCGAAAGAAGAAGAAGGCGACCACCGTGCGAAAGTAGCACTTGATGTATTCGTAAGCCGTATCCACAAATACATCGGTTCTTACACTGCTCGTATGAAAGGTGTAGACGCAATCATCTTCACAGCTGGTGTAGGTGAAAACAGTGCGATTATTCGTGAGCGCGTATTAGAAGGCCTTGAGTACATGGGCGTATACTTCGATGCAAAACGTAATAACGTATTCGGTGAGGAAGCATTCATCAACTTCCCACATTCTCCAGTAAAAATTATCGTAATTCCAACTGACGAAGAAGTTATGATCGCTCGTGACGTACTACGTCTTGGAGACATTGGTTAATATACTATATGAAAAAAGACGAGATCCTATAGGATTTCGTCTTTTTTCTTTTGTATATAGTTTAAAATTCCATCTGGATATAGTACTTTTTTCTTCTGAATGAATGCTGTAATGGGAATCCATTTCGCATACGATACTGCTTGCTCATCTTGTACATTCATTTCTTCCATTTCATATAGTGATGTGTCTAATAAGCGCAAAGAATATAGTTGAATGATTTCATGAGCAATTTCTCCATCAAGATGAAAAATGTTTTCTAAGCAACCTAAATAATTGGTGATTTCCACTTCTGTATGAAGCTCTTCTTTAAATTCACGAATAACGGTATGTGCTGATTTTTCGCCCAGTTCAATTGAGCCGCCAAGAGGTCGGTAATATGTTTCATCGCCTGTATGATATTCTTGTACGAGAAGCCGACCGTGATGTACAGTAATGCCAAAAGCTTTTGCACGTGGATACATATAGAATCACTCCTTATTTATCCCGCTTTAACGGGCAGTAAGACCCCCACCTCAAAATTCAGCGGAAGCAAAGAAGTTAGGTGGGGGATCAACTGTCCGTAAAAGTCCGATTGGTTCAACTAATAATCAGTGGGGGATGAACAAAACCCCCACTGATTAAAGTTTCACTTTATTTTGTATAAGGATGATTATAATGCAGTGTGTAATAAAAAGTGTCGTGTATTTAAGAATGTGGTTGAATTGTGATTCCATCAAATAATTCTTTCCAAAAGGATTCATTGTACTGATATACATCCATAATAGGGCATTTTATGACACAAATATTTTGTAAGACCCAATCTTCTTGGGTGACAGTTGTTACATCCGCAGGGATTAGTAATAGAACAGAGAATTTATATTTTACTATTTGAGATAAAATGTGCTCCAAGGAACGTGCTTCTTCATATGTTCCTCCAGTTCGAATAAACAATATGGATCCTGCTGTTTCAATTGTAGTTAAAAAACGATTAATTCGATGTTCATAATTTAGCTTGATTTCTGCATAAGAAGGCCAAGAAGTTGGTGTGTTTACATCTGTTTTAAAGTCATGGCAGGAGTCGATTTCATATAGGTTGTCACGGAGTCTTAATTTTGCACCATCATCCCAAAATGAGATGAAAGATAAGTTTTCGAACTGTAAAAAACGGTCAAATCGATTTTGTAATAATAAGTTCACCTTTTCTAATGAAGGGCTTAGCATAAAATCAATAACGCCAAAAAAGGGTGATAATTTGAATTGATATAAAGCCCAAGCAGGCCAGCAGTTTTGTCCTAAGCTGAATACGGCATGATATTCTTTTTTTATATCGGATAGATTCATGTGATTCATCTCATCCTTTTTGCTAATATTTTATGTTACTAAAAATGGTATGTGAATAAAGATAGACAAGCATATTTGCAAAGAATAAGCAGAAATATGTTACAATAGAAAAAAATCGAACGAGGTGGTTGTTACGATGCGATCGAAGCGAGAACAAGCCATTTTAGACAATATAAAAGAATGGGAATCGCAATTAGTTGAGCAAGAAGCGACTGACTTTCAAAAAGTGTTTGATAAATGGGTACATACTACAATTGCGAAATTGCCTGAGAAAAAAAGAAAAGATTTCTTTACGAAAGCAGATGGATGGCTCTTTCATTTGCATGCATTGATTCAAAGTTCACAATCGCAGTTAGAGGCGCGTAATCGTATTTTAGGAACATCGAGATTATTTGATGAATCGATTGAACAACTAGAGGATTTAAAAGCATTATCTATTGATCAATTAACATACATAGCAGAGCAGCAAACAGCACGACATCGCCTATATTCATTCGTACAAGGCGGAGCAACAGGTGCTGGAGGTTTATTATTATTAACAGCTGATTTTCCAGTTATGATTGCGTTAAATGTGAAGGCTGTCCAACTTATTGCAACATCATTTGGACATGATGTGAACAAGCCTTATGAAATGATGCTTGCATTAAAGGTATTTCATGCGTCATTACTACCAGGAAGACTTCAGCAATACGCGTGGTACAATTTACTACAAGAGCTGGAGCAAGAAGATTCGTTCTTCTACGAAGGAGACGAAGCGGTGTTACAACCAGCTTCTACTGAAATTATCTTAAAACAAATTTTGAAAACATTTTCGATTTATGCTCTTCGTCGCAAATTATTCCAAGGTATTCCGGTAATTGGAATGGCAATCGGGTCTACAGTAAATTATCGTTTAACAAGAAATGTTACTGAATTTGCTAATAGATTTTATCAAGTGCGTCATATAGTTGAGAAAGAAAAAAGAGCATAAAAAAAGCGAGAGGCCGAAGCCTTTCGCTTTTTTAATTTGTTGCATGTTTTTTTGGCATTGGAACAGATACTGGTTGTTTTTCTGCTGTTTTTTCTGTTTTTGGATAATAAATTAAATCCAATGTTTTTGCCTGTACGGCAATCGAAAGAATAGTGAAAGCAATTTCTGTCCAATTTAAATAATATAATGAAAGCGCAAGAACAATCGCGTCGAAGACGAAGAAAATTTGCCCAATTGTAAAGCGAGTTCGTTTACTTAATACAATTGTTAAAATGTCGTCTCCACCGGTTGCACCGCCAAATCGTAATATAAAACCGAGTCCAATACCAGCTAACGCACCGCCAACTATTGCAGCTATAAATAAATTGTTTGATAAATCTACCGTAAATGGAGAATAATTTTCCATAAGAGAATAAAATACTCCGAATGAAATCGAACCTAGGAATGAATAACCAACCATTTTTTTACCTAAAAATGAAGCACATAGTAAAATAATTGGGATATCCATAATTACAGTTGAAATCGATGGTGAAATATCATAAAAATTTTGGATGAATAGTGCAATACCTACAAAGCCACCTTCTGTTAAGTGGTTTTGGAAGTGAATGTGATATAGCGCTGCTGCTAAAATAAATGAACCGATTAAAACCATAAAAACTTCTTTAATAATTTGTCGACTTTGGATGTTCCTCATCGTTATTCCTTCTTTCCGTAGTTAGTAGTCCTGTTTGTGTTGTAAACTAACTACGAGCTCACATGTAGCTTTCAGTTAGTTTACGAAAAAACTAACTACGCTATATGTCGCTGAAGAAATAACGAATAATCCTCTCGTCCATCAATTCTCCCTACCTTCGTTTTAGTTTAAGTCTTAAAACGACTAAACAAAACGTGGAGTAGGATTCTTCATTTAGCAATCCTGCTCTTCTTTGTTTTGTTTAGCTAGTAACAATTAAGTCCTAAACAAAACGCTATGTGTAAGAAGAGTCTTTTTTTTGCCAAATTATCCTTCGGGCAATCATAATTTCCCCACTCTCGTATTTTTTTCGCTAGACTAAAGTATCTAAGCTGGAAAATACGCTACGTGTATGATTCGTCAATACGATGCCACATGCTCCTTCGAGCGATCATGATATCAAAATCCCTTCCTTCAAGATTTATATTATTATATCATACTTTCAAAAAATGTATGCGGATGGAAACCGACAATAAACGGAGGAAATCTACAAAAATTGTTATGTTTAAATATTTTTGTAGAAAAGCCTAAGTTGTTTCGCAGAATTGGACATTTTTTAGTTTGTCCAATAAGTAAGAAGAGAAGAGTTTTTATTCAGTTGTATTTTTATCATCACTTTTATCTTTAAAAAACGCATCCCAGCTAATCACACTTAAAAAAGTTAAAGCGATAATAACGAAAGCACGCATAAGTTTAAGGCCTCCTTTTGTACATAGTATATGAATCATTCACTTCGTAATGTGTCATTTTTTTACAAACCTTAACTATTATGAGAGTATATTAATATAGATAGATGAAAAGGAAGGTGAAGTTATGCTAAAAGACATGTTTAAAAGAAAAGAATTAGCATGCATTTCATGTAAGAAAAAGATTCAATATGAAGAAGAGCTGGTTGCTTTTGTAAAGATGCCGAAAGAAAAAAGTATATTAGTCGGTCCATTTGATGTATGTTTGGCAAAAACAGCACAAGAGATATATTGTAAATCGTGTTACGACAAAAAAGCATGACCCAAAGTAATTGAGGGGCATGCTTTTTTCATTGGTGTGCTTTCCCCTCAGATACATTTTGAGTGAGTCGATACCAAAGCCAAAGGTCATTAATGATGGAAGCGAGATCGGCAATTTCTGAATTAAGTTTGCAAGAAATTTCGAAGTCTTCTTCGTTATTTAAATGATGCTGTTTTGCATTAATATAATGTTCGAGCTCTTTTATACGATCAGGAATCTTCCCGCGAACTTGTTCCCATTTTAATAAAATAGCATGCTGCATTTTTTCGGGGATATCTTCCCAGTCTTCTTGTAAATGCGGAATTTCAATTCCGAGATGTTCATCGTATAAGAAATGTTTTTCCATAAGTTCACCCCCATTTTCCTGCTTATATTGTACATAAAAACAGAAAGAAGTTCGACGAAATTGTTTGAAAAAATTTGAAAATGACTCTTGATACATTTTGTAAAAGGTGTTAAAGTGTGAATTATTATAAAAGAAAATGAATATTTATTCTTTAGGGGGATGCAAAATGGAGAAGAAAAAAGTTGTGTTAGCATATTCCGGAGGTCTTGATACTTCTGTTGCAATTAAATGGTTACAAGAGAAGAATTATGATATTATCGCGCTTTGTTTAGACTTAGGGGAAGGTAAAGACTTAGCATTTGTAAAAGAAAAGGCACTTTCAGTAGGTGCAATTAAATCATATATGATTGATGTTCAAGAAGAATTTGCAAATGAATATGCATTGATGGCGATGCAAGCGCACACGTTATACGAAGGGAAATACCCTCTCGTTTCGGCACTATCTCGTCCGCTTATTGCGAAGAAATTGGTGGAAATTGCAGAGCAAGAAGGAGCGACTGCAGTTGCACACGGATGTACAGGGAAAGGGAATGATCAAGTTCGTTTTGAAGTTTCTATTCAAGCGTTAAATCCTTATTTAGAAGTGATTGCACCTGTACGTGAATGGAAATGGTCACGTGAAGAAGAAATTGCCTATGCAAAAGAAAACGACGTACCAATTCCGATTAATTTAGATAGCCCGTTTTCAATCGATCAAAATTTATGGGGACGCAGCAACGAATGTGGCATTTTAGAAGATCCATGGGCAGCGCCGCCAGAAGATGCATATGAGATGACATTGTCATTAGAAGATACACCGAATAAACCAGAGTTTGTAGAAATCGGCTTTGAAGCAGGCGTACCGACTACTTTAAATGGCACTACATATCCACTTTCAGAATTAATTAAAACGTTAAATGCGCTTGCTGGAAAACATGGTGTTGGACGTATTGATCACGTAGAAAATCGTCTTGTTGGTATTAAATCGCGTGAAGTATACGAATGCCCAGCAGCAATGACATTAATTACGGCGCATAAGGAACTGGAAGATTTAACACTTGTAAAAGAAGTAGCGCATTTTAAACCGATGATTGAGCAAAAAATAACAGAACTTATTTATAACGGTTTATGGTTCTCACCTTTAAAACAAGCGCTTCATGCTTTCTTACAAGAAACGCAAAAGAATGTAACAGGCATGGTGCGTGTGAAATTATTTAAAGGTCATGCAATTGTAGAAGGACGTAAATCTGAGTACTCTTTATACGATGAAAAATTAGCAACATATACTGCTCAGGATGAATTTAATCATGATGCAGCAGTTGGATTCATTTCATTATTCGGTTTACCGACGAAAGTATACAGCCAAGTGAATCAAAAGAAGGTGGAGGCGTGAGCAAACTTTGGGGCGGACGTTTTACAGAAGAAGCGGAAGCGTGGGTTGAAGAGTTTGGAGCATCCATCTCCTTCGATCAACAATTAGTAAATCAAGATATAAACGGGAGTATTGCACACGTAACGATGCTAGCAAAGCAAGGCATCGTTACGAAAGAAGAAGCAGAGAAAATAAAGGTAGGTCTTCAATATTTATTAGAAGAAGCAAAACAAAATAAATTGCATTTTTCGGTCGAGGCTGAAGACATTCATTTAAATATCGAAAAGATGCTAATTGAACAAATCGGTGAAGTAGGAGGGAAACTTCATACAGGCCGAAGTCGTAATGATCAAGTAGCGACTGATATGCATTTATATTTAAAAGAAAAAGTAGAACATATTATAAAAGCTACAAAACAATTGCAAACTGTTCTTGTCCATCAAGCAGAAAATAATATTGAAACGATTATGCCTGGCTATACGCATTTGCAACGTGCCCAGCCGATTTCATTTGCGCATCATATTCTCGCTTACTTTTGGATGTTAGAGCGTGATATAAATCGTTATGAAGATTCGTTAAAGCGTATTAATATCTCCCCATTAGGAGCAGGAGCGTTAGCTGGAACAACATTCCCGATTGATCGAGAATATAGTGCGGAGCTTCTTGGATTTAATGGAATCTATGAAAATAGTTTAGATGCAGTAAGCGATCGTGATTTCATACTGGAGTTCCTCAGTAACTCATCTATGCTTATGATGCATTTATCGCGCTTTTGCGAAGAACTTATTTTATGGAGTAGCCAAGAGTTTCAATTTATTGAAATGAGCGATCAATATGCAACGGGAAGCAGTATTATGCCGCAAAAGAAAAACCCGGATATGGCAGAACTTATTCGTGGTAAAACAGGCAGAGTGTACGGTAATTTATTTAGTTTACTTACAGTCATGAAAGGATTACCGCTCGCTTACAATAAAGATTTGCAAGAAGATAAAGAAGGAATGTTTGATACAGTAAAAACAGTAGAAGGATGCCTTCATATTATGGCAGGCATGTTAGAGACGATGACTGTAAACAAAGAAAAAATGGGGCAAGCTGTAACGCAAGATTTCTCTAACGCAACAGAAATCGCCGACTACTTAGCAAACAAAGGACTACCATTCCGTCAAGCTCATGAAATTGTTGGAAAGTTAGTGCTACACTGCACACAAAAAGGAATTTATTTAGTAGATGTGCCACTTGAAACGTATAAAGAAATGAGTTCGTTATTTGAAGAAGATTTGTATGAAGTGCTGTCACCATATGCAGCTGTAAAGCGTCGTAACAGTGCTGGCGGGACTGGATTTGAGCAAATTGAAAAAGCTTTGGAGAAGGCGAAAGGATTAGTTGGAGAGTTTGTAGGAATTAAATGATGTATATAGAAGGTAAGGTGCTTTTTATAGAAAGCACCTTACCTTTTTGTATTTAGATTTTTACAGGAGTATTTATCATTTCATAATTATTTTTCATAATCATAAAATGATGTTTCTCATGTATCGCTAATAGCTGAATAGATTGAATCAAATTAGGGTAGTGAGCAATTGGATCTAAAAATACGATATGCCCTGCAATATTTTCTTCTATATTTTGAACGAGCTTTTTTATTTCATCTGTTTCACGTGCAAGTAATTCTTCTAATTCAGTTACATTCATAGAGTGATAAACTTTTTTTGAGGGAATTAAAATCAAAGGTGCTTTCATTCCTTTACCATGCTTTTCTTTATATTCGGCATAAATGTCATGTATGTCAGTTGCAAATGGGGCATTTTTTCTTAGCTTTGCATAAGGGATAAGAGTGAGAGAGAATTTAATCGCTACTTTGAGCATCCTTGCAATTAAATATAAGTGATAAAAGTGTTCACCAATAGACCATTTTTTGTCCTCTTTCCTATACCATAGTTGTTCTTGTGATAGTGAATGGAGATGAGGAAGGAACTCGTTTCTTTGTACATGTAATGTATGAAAATGTTTTGAAATATTTTCAGATTTCATATTTTCGCATCCTCCACGGTTTTTCCTAATTATAACATTTTTCGTGTGGATGTAAGTAAGCCTAGAGCAATCTGCTCTAGGCTTACAATGTATCGATTAATCGTACTTATGTCGATCTTCCGTAATTCGAATATACTCAATATCCATCAAATCTCGCAGCAATGCACCATTACTTAGTTCCACGCCATGTTTCTCTTTAAAATGAGTACGGATCATATCTAGCATTTCGAGTTCTTTCCCATTCACATCTAAAATAATACGTTCAGAATCATCCATGTAGCATCCTCCTTTTTTAAACATATATATTTTGTCCGTCTATTTCTAAAAAATGTATGTTAACCTAAAGTTAGGAAATAAGAAAGGGATGGAAAATGAGACGTATTTATTCTATAGGGTTAATTTTGTATACGTTAATTGTATTACACGTTGCATTCCCAAATATCTTTTCATTTGAGGATGTAGAAATAGTACACATTGGGATATTTATCTTTATTCTATTTGTAGTAGATTGCTGTATTTCGATATGGCTTTCGAAAAGAAAACATGTACAAGATAAAAAAGAAATGGAACGAAAAAAGAGAAAACGTTCATTTTGGATAACAACGTATTGTTTTTCTTTAGTGATCGCTGCCGCTTTTTTTAGTGAGCATGTTCCATTAGAGAGATTAAATATTGGATTTGGAGCGTTCGTATTTGCATACTATTTTTTCATGCACTTTCTTCCTTATATGAAAGAAAAGCGAGGAGAAGAGGAAGATCCACTTGTAGGAGAAGCGAGAGAAAAAGAGCATAAAAGAATAGAAGAAGATATACAGAAACTTGGAGAACAAAAATGGTATTTGAAATCTAAAATCATATATGTTCTTTGCTTTATTACGCCGCCAATTGGTTATTTGTATGTATTCTGCCTTCGTAAAAAAATGACAGAAGATGCAAGGCAATCTTATTTAACGGTAGCTACGATTATGATGGCATTGTGGTCTTTGAAATTTCTTCCGCCTTATGTATTGGCAATTACTGTTGTTATTGTGGCTTGTCTTGTATTTATAGTGAAATATGTGAAATGAAAAACACCAAGCCTATGTGGACTTGGTGTTTTATCTATAAATTAAAGATCACCTTGCTCCTCATCACCACGAACAACAAGGACATCGCATTTCGCATAGCGAATAATATGTTCAGAGACGCTACCAATTAGGAAACGTTCTACAGCATTTAAACCAGTTGCACCACACATAATTAGATCTACTTTATGGTTTGGAGCGATTTCTTTTGAAATTTTTGATTTAGGATTACCAAATTCTAATACAGTTTCAATTTTTTCAAGGCCAGCTTCAAGTGCAGTTTTTTTGTAGTCTTCTAATAAGTCTTCTGCAAATAGATTTGCACGTTCAGCAATTGCACGACTATAAGCTTCTACTGCTGAGTATGCTTTTACATCAACGATATGAGCAATAGTTAATGTTGCATTGTTGCGTTTTGCGACTTGAATTGCTTTTTTAAAGGCTTTTTCTGCTTCTTTAGAACCATCCACCGCGATTAAAATATTTGTATATGTATTATTCATAGTAAATTCCTCCCAATCATTTTTATTACCGTTTACAACTTTATTATAAAACAAATTTTGGTAATGTGCTTGTCGGAAACGTTACAGAATTTTGAAAACTTTATTTTAATTCATTTTAGTTGTAATTGGTGCGAGAACTTGTTACATATGAAGTATAGCAATTTAAAAGGAGGCATGTTTGTGAGACACGCGCTCATTACAGCCGGTACGAAAGGTTTAGGAAAGCAAGTAACAGAAAAGTTATTGGCTAAAGGATATTCAGTAACAGTAACATATCATAGCGATATAGCGGCTATGGAAACGATGAAAGAAACATATAAAAACGTGGAAGAGCGTCTACAATTCGTGCAAGCGGATGTCACGAAAAAGGAAGATTTACATAAAATAGTAGAAGAAGCGATAAGCCGTTTTGGCAAAATTGATTTCTTAATTAATAATGCTGGTCCATATGTATTTGAACGAAAAAAGTTAGTAGATTATGAAGAAGATGAATGGAATGAAATGATTCAGGGTAATTTAACAGCGGTATTTCATTTGTTGAAACTTGTCGTTCCGGTTATGAGAAAACAGAACTTTGGCCGTATTATTAATTACGGATTCCAAGGGGCAGATAGTGCACCGGGATGGATTTATCGTTCAGCTTTTGCAGCAGCGAAAGTAGGACTTGTTTCATTAACGAAAACAGTTGCTTACGAAGAAGCAGAATATGGAATTACTGCAAATATGGTATGTCCTGGTGATATTATTGGTGAAATGAAAGAAGCGACAATTCAAGAAGCACGTCAGTTGAAAGAACGTAACACACCAATTGGTAGATCTGGAACAGGTGAAGATATCGCAAGAACGATTTCGTTTTTATGTGAGGAAGATTCCGATATGATTACCGGTACAATTATTGAAGTAACTGGTGCAGTAGATGTCATTCATAGACATCGATAGAAAAAATAAAGTGAAGTTTCGAATAATTGGACAGTTTATCCTTTATGCTGATAGGTGCGGATAATACTGTCTTTTAATATAAAATTAAATCTATCGGAAAACTTGTATTATTTTTTGTCAAATATTGAGATATTATGTTAAAATATAAGAGCGTAGAAAGCGCTTTAAAAAATGATTCAGGGGTCATTTCATAACTCAAGGGGGAACTAATCATGCGTATCGGTATTCCAACAGAAATTAAAAACAATGAAAACCGCGTGGCAATGACGCCAGCGGGAGCAGTACATTTAGTACAAAATGGTCATGAAGTTTTTGTTCAAAAAGGAGCAGGTTTAGGATCTGGCTTTACGGATGAAGAATACGTACAAGCTGGTGCGAAACTTGTTGAAACTGCTGAAGAAGCATGGAATCAAGATATGGTTATGAAGGTAAAAGAGCCAGTAGCAAGTGAATACGGCTATTTCCGTGAAGGTTTAATTTTATTCACATACCTACACTTAGCTCCAGAACCAGAATTAACGAAAGCATTAATTGATAACAAAGTTGTATCAATTGCATACGAAACAGTGCAATTAGACAATCGTTCATTACCATTACTTGCACCTATGAGTGAAGTAGCAGGTCGTATGTCTGCACAAATCGGTGCACAATTCCTTGAGAAAAACAAGGGCGGTAAAGGTATTTTACTTGCAGGCGTTCCAGGGGTAAAACGCGGCAAAGTAACAATTATCGGCGGTGGTCAAGCTGGTACAAATGCAGCGAAGATTGCAGTAGGTTTAGGTGCAGATGTAACAATCATCGACTTAAGTGCAGAACGTCTTCGTCAACTAGATGACATTTTCGGTAACCAAGTAAAAACGTTAATGTCTAATCCATATAACATCGCAGAAGCTGTAAAAGAATCTGACCTTGTGATTGGTGCGGTATTAATTCCAGGTGCAAAAGCGCCAAAACTTGTAACAGAAGAAATGATCCAATCAATGGAACCAGGTTCTGTCGTTGTAGATATCGCGATTGACCAAGGTGGTATTTTCGAAACAACTGACCGTATTACAACTCACGACAACCCAACGTACGAAAAACATGGCGTTGTTCATTATGCAGTTGCTAATATGCCAGGTGCAGTTCCACGTACATCAACTCTTGCATTAACAAACGTAACAGTACCATATGCAGTACAAATTGCGAACAAAGGCTATAAAGATGCTTGCCTAAGCAACACTGCATTATTAAAAGGTATTAACACATTAGATGGATATGTAACATTCGAAGCAGTTGCAGAAGCTCACGGTTTACAATACGCTGATGCAAAAGAGCTACTTGAAAAAGCTCCTGCTTTATCATAATAGAGACAAACTTGAGACCTTCCTTTATGAGGAGGGTCTTTTTTTATGGAGAAATAATATGTGAATAATTGTTATTTATTGGTGTAAATCGATTTTTATTATGATAATTTAGAATTATATAACAAAAAGAGGGGATTCAATGGGGAGTAAAAAGAGGAAGAAAAAGCAAGCTAAAAGACAAAAGTATATAAAGAAAAAACAGGAACAGAACATACCTCTTTCAAAAAAAGTAGTCCTTATGATAGAAAAAACATTTCGATATATTTGTATGTTCTTGTACGTAATTTTTTGTGTGTTTTTATGCGGGATGGTTAAAAGTTTGGGGATAACCCCTAATGTTATTGAAGGTATTTTTGGCGTTATACTTGTTATGGTAGAAGGAATCTTATTCTTTATATTATTTGATAAAGTGTGGCCTAGTCATGAAAGTAAAAAAGATAGAAAAAGAAGCAAAAAATCTTCATACGCTTCAAGCTCATCAAGTGGATTCGGTGACTACAGTAGCAATGATTGTAGCAGCTCAAGTGATAGTGGAGGAGATTGCGGAGGTGGTGGAGACTAAATTAGTTTTTCAGAAAAACGACTAATGAAAGGGTGAAACGAAATATGGAGACTGTGAATTTATTACAATTAACAAAGGACATTCAAGATCAACATAAAAACTTCGTCGTTTCAAACGTGAATAATCATTGCTTACGAATCGCTGTATTTACTGGTGAATATGATTGGCACTATCATTCTAATTCTGATGAATTATTCATTGTGTTAGAGGGAGAATTACTTATTGATTTTGAAGATGGAGAAACAGCGGTATTAAAGCCCAATGATTCCATCTTAATTCCAGCATGCAAGATTCATAGAACGAGAGCATTAAAGAGAACGGTAAATCTTTGTTTTGAAAATATAGAGGCGGATACGATTAAAGTGGAGCGATTATGAAAAAATTATCTGTAGCCGAGTATAGAAAAATTCTTCCGATTTTAGAAGGCAATACAAGAACAACGACTTTTGCTTATGCGGTATGTGATCAAGTGATAGATGGTGAGATTTTTGTAAACGAGAAGTTAACAGCAGGACTAATTATTACAGCTAACGGCATTTATTATTTATTTGGTAATAAGCAAGATGAAAATTATAACAAAGAGTTATTTTCATATTTAAAAACGGCTATTGAAAAAACAGAGAAGAGATTTACACTCTTCACTTCGAGTGAAGAGTGGGAAATGATGTTAGAAGAGCGTTTTAGTAATGTACTTCGGAACATCCCGCGAATAAAATTTCAAAGCGCAACCTTTGAAGAGAGAAAACGAGATTGTAACAAAAATACATATGAAGTGAAACGTATTGATAGAAGAGATATAGAACGAAGCAATGAATTTACAGAGGAGTACTACAAAGAATATTGGGGATCAAAAGAAATGTTTTTGAACGATGGTTTTGGATTTTATATAGAACAAGATGGAATGATTGTAGCGGAATGTGTTTCGATATTTAGTGGGAACGGATTTGCTGAAATTGATATTGTGACGCATAAAGCATATCAAGGGAAAGGATTAGCACAAGCTGTTGCAAAACGGTTTATTGAACATTGTATGCAAAATGATATTACACCATGCTGGGATTGTTATGTAGACAATATATCTTCGCGAAAATTAGCTAACAAATTAAGTTTTCACAATCCAGTAGAATATAGTTTATTTGTACGTAAGAAAACGGGGGAATAAAAATGAATGTGGAATTAACGAGATTTAAAGTGAAGCCTGGTAAAAGTCATCGTGTAGATGAATGGATGCAGCTTCTTAATGACAATATGAAAGAAGTACTGTTGACATTAAACGACGAAAAGATGTATGTTGAGACAATTTTCCGGGAAATAAGAGATGGAGAAGAATACTTATATTGGTATTCTGTGCAAGGAGACGGCGGGGTTCTTGTCGAAAATTCTCATCATGAAATTGATAAAAAGCACTTGGAATTTTGGTATGAGTGTATCGATGAAGAAGCACCGTCTGTTGATATGAAAACAGAAGTCGTTATGATTCAAGATGTTGTGAAAGAAGCGATGAAATAATAGAATAGTATGTTTGAGGGAAGCACATCAAAATAGATGTGCTTTTTATTATTAAAATTTTTTTAGAAAAGCTGTATACATTTTACGCTCTCAAACGTTGAGTATATAGAGAGGAGAGCTAGATGAGCCATGATACGTTTGAATCGTTATTAATAGAGAAATCAAAAGTAGTGTTTGGATACTTAATTAAGATTGGAGCAGATAGAAAAGAAGCAGAAGATATTGTGCAAGATACGCTGTATAAAGCTTTATTGCTCATGGAGGAAATACCGTTAGAGCATTTAACACCGTGGTTATTTAGAGTTGCAATTAATCAGCACCGAGATTTACACCGGAAAGAAAAAAGACTAAATCCCATTGCAATTGAATCTGTTGTTCTTATTGGCCAAAAGTCATTAGATGAAGTGCTTTTAACAAGTGAACTACAAGGCGAGGTGCAAGAAATATTGGAGACGATGACGGAGGATTATCGTCATATTTTACTGTTGAAATATGAATATGAACTATCTTATAAGGAAATTGCCATTTTATTAAGTATGAAAGAAGATACAGTAAAAACAAGTTTGTACCGTGCAAGAAATCAATTTAAAAAATTGTATAGGAGGAGAAATGATGAGTCGGAAGGACTTTGATTTGAATATGGATGATAAGCAGATGAAAGCTTTGATGAAGAAAGCGAAGAGGAAGCAGTTTTGGAGAAATCTAGTGATTTCAGTAGTTGTGACATTAGTCTTGATTGTAGGTAGTATCAGTTTATTAATTTATTTTAACGAGAAGAGTAAGCGAGAAATGGATCAGAGGGTATATTTACGACAAAGTGTTCAAGGGCCTAATATTATTTTTAATGGACATACAAAACTAAGTATGGGAATAGCTAGTGGTACGATGATGTACAGTTCTTATAAAAACATTCAAGGACAACCAGTTAAATGGATTGATGAAATTTATGAGTATTCTATTTTTGGTTATAGTCAAAAAAATGATAATGGAAATACAGGTTTAGAAGAAGAGAATATAAATAAACAATCAGAATTTGCGACAAGGCAAGATTATAATAGACAGACAATGCAAAGAGAAATGCGGTTTTATTTACCTTTTGTAAAGTATTTAAACTATGTGAATGATTTAGAGAGGATTAGTGAATTACAGAATAAAGTTGCAGAGGTGGCACTATCTTTTGATAAGGCATATACAGCGGAGGAAGTAGTGAAAATGCTTCCTGAAGGAATACGACCTGTGTGGCTTTGGGTAGATACATACGATGAAACGAAGGCAGAGACATATACTGGACTAGCAGATCCTGAAACCGGAGCAGTTTTAAATGCAGAGGTATCGATGAATATTTTTGGTTTTAAGGGGAGTTATGCTGATAAGAAGGAAGATGAGTATGAGGATATTAAAGGAAACTCAGCGGGGTTTCTTGGATCTATGAAATCTTTAAGTGAAAATAAAGGGGGATATCAAGAGTATTTTAGGACAAACTATGATGAAATAAAAAACACTGAACCGAAAGACCTACCAATATACGGTGTAGTTGTAACAGGAAAAACAGAGGAGTTACAAAGTTTACAAGGAGCACCATATATTAAAGCGGCTGTTAGAGGTGTAACAGTTGAGAAATATTAATTACAGTCTATTAATGTGAATAATCAGAAAATTTATGTTATACTATGTGAAAAGGAGGTTTATATGAGGCAAATACATGGAGCAATTTATATTTACATAACAATGTTTTTCGTGGCGATATCTTATGGATTAGGGCACGTGTATTCGCATCCTATACTAACTTTTTTAAGCGGAGCATGTATGGCGTTTGCGCTTCTTGTCCACCTTTTCTCAGTTTGGATCGTGAAATTTCAATTAAATATTAGTGAAATAGAAGAAGGCACTTTTTAAGTGGCCTTCTTTTTTTAATAATATTTTGGAAGCTCTTGTAGCAATTTTTCAATTTCATATTCAGTTTCTTTACATATAGACAGTGTACGTAGTCTGAAAAATAAGCTACGTAAGAAAGATTTTATATTTCCGTATAGAAATTCGTATGATTCAATATGTAGCGTGGATTTTTTTACTTGTAATTGAGCGACTGAATCATGAAGGGCTAATATGAGTACTTCTTCCTTTAGGCCATTTTGCAGCATTGCGACAATCGGATAAACGATACGTTCATCTTCTTCATATTTGTAATAGATGGAATGAACACAAACTTTGTTTAATAAAGTTTGTAATATTTCTTCATAATATAAAGTTTCCAGTTTAGGACTATTCACAAGCGCCTCAAATGTATCGGAAGCGTGAGCGATACTATGTGCCCAGCCGTGGTCTTGCACATATCCGCGGAAATCATGCTCGTTGTTCATATATAGAATTAATTGATCTTTTACAGTTAAAATATCATTCTGTGATAAGAAATTATGATTTGTATCAGCGTCAATAATGAGCGCAATTAATAATGTTGTAAATGCTCGGGTAAATACCGCATCTTCGTCATCTGAATGAATTTTATACAATAGATATTTTTCACCGATGCTTTCTAATAGTAGTTTCTGTAATTGCGTGTGTGAAAGGTATTCCTTTTTAATGAGATGATAAAAAGTAGAGTAAATAAGTTTATCCCTTAAATAGCTATCAGTAACACCGATGTGCTCAAGCATATTAGAACTTAAAGAATCAATGTTAATTTTGTTATCCAGTATGTAATTATTATTGCGAATTTCTTCTAACTGTTGTTGTAACATATAAACCTCCTATTTTAGAAAATTCTGTATTTTAATAGTATAATAAGAGGACGAAATAGACAATAAATAAGTGCATTTGAATGGAGGGGCATGATGAAGAGAGCATTATTCTTTTTCATTAGTATTTTCTTTTTAGGAAGTTGTTCAATTTCATATGTTACTTTTTCTAGCGAGAGCAAGAGTTGGAAGGGACAATATAAAGGCCATATTAAGGATGACAGTGAAGATGGAGTGTTTACGTTTCAATATAAGGGTGGAGATGGGAATACAGAATTTAAGAATTTAGCGATTGCTATTAATGGAGCCTTTAGCACAATGACACAAACGTCAGAAAATCATAAAGGAGCAAAGGTTGAAATGAAGTCTTCTTGTGTAAGTTGCGCGCCTTTATCTAAAGATGAACCGATAGAGATTGTGATTAAATGGGATGATAAGTATGAGGAGAAGATGGTTTTAAAGCCGAAATAGCGTAGAGTGAGGAGTTGTGAATGGATAGGCATATGAAATTTTCTATGTTCATGTTTTTAGGTGTAGTTCTAATCATATTAGCAGCGTGTACTACAAAATCAGTAGAGCAAGTAGCGGTAAAAGATGTACCTAAAGAGGGGTATATCATATTAAGAAATGACACAGTGTTTTTGGCCGATGATAAAACGTTTGAAACAAAAGTAGAGTTACAAAATTATATAGAACAACAAATGAATAAAGAAAATCCATCACATACGGTTTTAAGTTTTAAGGATAAAAGCGCATATAATCAATTAAAAACAGGGTATAAAATAAAAGTATGGTCTTCTCAAACACTTGAGAGTTATCCAGCAAAAATGATTGTGGAGAAATTTGAAATAGTAGAGAAATAAAAAAGGCAGCACTCACGCTGCCTTTTTTCTTATTTCACAAATTGTAATTCTTTCGGGAATTTCGTTAAAATTTCTGATCCGTCTTTTGTGATGTAAATATCATCTTCAATACGAACGCCACCTACGTTTGGTACGTAAATACCTGGCTCGATTGTGAAGACCATACCTTCTTTTAATGGAGATTCGTTGCCAGCTTTTACATCTGGATATTCATGTACGCTAATTCCAAGTCCGTGACCAAGACGGTGCGGGAAGAAGTCGCCGTAACCTGCATCTGCGATAACAGAACGAGCAGCGTTGTCGATTGCGCCAAGTGTAACACCTGGTTTACATGCTTCAACTGCTTGTAGTTGTCCAGCAAGTACAGTGTTGTAAATGCGAGTTTGCTCTTCAGAAATATCACCGAATGCTACTGTACGTGTAATGTCAGAGCAGTAACCGTCAATGATTACGCCTAAATCAAATAGTACGAAATCGCCGCGTTTCATTTTGTTTGCACCTGGAATACCGTGTGGAAGGGCAGAGTTTGCACCTGCTAATACCATCGTATCAAATGACATTTTATGTATGCCTTTTGTTTTTAATTCGTGCTCAATAATTGCTAATACTTCTAGCTCGCTACGATCTTCTTTAATTGCATTTACACCAACTTCAACAGCATAGTCTGCCATTTTAGCTGCTTCGCGTAAAATAGAAAGTTCTTTTTCATCTTTAATTAAACGAAGTTCACGAACTTTCTCCTCAGCTGATTTGAAAGCTGCATTTGGGAATAGTTTTATTAATTCTTCGTAACGCTCTACGTTTAAATGTTCTTTTTCAATTGCAACTGCATTTGCATTAATACCGCGGTCTTTAATTGCTTTTGCAATCATATCCCATGGTCTGTCAGTATCAGTAAATCCGATAATTTCATGTGCCCAGCCAGCGTTACGTGCTTGACCTTCTTCCATTTTAGGGCAAATTAAAATAGGCTCTTTTTCTTGGAATACAAACATACCAAGAAGTCTTTCGTGTGGTTCACAGTGGAAGTTTGTCATGTAGAAGACGTTTGGTGTAGAAGTTAAGAACGCAGCTTCTACGTTTTTTTCTTTTAGCCATTGCATTAAATTTTCTAATCTAGCATTCATCGATTGGCACCCCCGAGATATTTAATTACAAATATAACTTTACATCGGATGAAAGCGTTATGACAAGTAAATAGATGTTAGAAAAGACAGGGAATAAAGAAATCATGTAGAATAAAAAGTGTGAATGTAATAAGGGGAGGAATGTAATAATGAAAGTATCTTATCATGGACATTCAGTTGTAAAAATTGAAGCGAATGGAAAAGTTATTTTAATTGACCCATTTTTAACGGGAAATCCGAAAACAGATTTAAAGGCTGAAGATGTAAAAGTAGATGCGATTCTTTTATCGCACGGTCATGGTGATCATGTTGGAGATACAGTAGAGCTTGCGAAGAAAAATAATGCAGTTGTTGTGGCACCATTTGAACTAGCGACATTTTTAAGTTGGCAAGGTGTAAATACACATCCGATGCATATTGGTGGTTCGCATAAATTTGATTTCGGAAAAGTGAAGTTTACACAAGCATTCCACGGTTCTAGTTATATTGATGAAGAAAATAAGACGATTACATATACAGGTATGCCAGCGGGTATTTTATTTACAGCAGAAGAGAAAACTGTGTACCATGCAGGAGATACTGCTCTATTCTCTGATATGAAATTAATTGGGGAACTAAATAACATTGATGTAGCATTTTTACCAATTGGTGATAATTTCACAATGGGCCCAGAAGATGCTGTTTTAGCAGCGGAATGGGTTCAGGCGAAAACTATTGTACCGATGCATTACAATACGTTCCCAGTAATTGAACAAGATCCATATCAATTTGTAGAAAAGCTACAAAATTGTACAGGGAAAGTATTAGAAGTTGGAGAAAGTATTACACTATAGAAAAGAAACCCTTCATTTGAAAAGACGAGTGAAGGGTTTTTTTACGTGTGTAGGACAGCTTTTAAAGGTTGTACTTGTTTTGATGATTCTTTTCTTTTTGGAAGTGGCTGTTCAGGTGTTTCATTCAATTCCATTGCAACTTTTTTTCCGTCTACGAAAGCTAAAAATACAGCACCTACAACTTCTAATAATTTTTTCATCATGTATCCGCTCCTTTGTTTTATTTCTTGTCTTCATTGTATATGGAAGCGGCTAGACAAACTATCGAACGAGATGACAATACCATTACATTGTTGTAATGGAAGAAGTGGTGTAATGTAAGGCGTATTTTGTTATAAAAAAAATAGTACAGATATACAAAGAGAGAGTGTAACAGTTTTGAAAATATAGTATACTGAAAATACAACACATGAAGAATTTAGGGAAAAGAAAGTATGGTGAAACCATTTGGCTACCAAGCATAACCAAATTTTAGAACATATTAATAGCCTGCCAGTAGGGCATAAAATTTCTGTAAGGCAAATTGCAAAAGATTTGAGTGTAAGTGAAGGGACAGCTTACCGTGCAATTAAAGATGCAGAAAATAAAGGATATGTTAGTACGATTGAACGTGTCGGAACAATTCGAATTGAACAAAAGAAGAAAGAAAATATTGAAAAGCTGACATATGCAGAAGTTGTTAACATTGTCGATGGTCAAGTACTTGGGGGCAGAGAGGGACTACATAAAACGTTAAATAAATTCGTAATTGGGGCAATGAAATTAGAAGCGATGATGCGCTATACAGAAGCTGGAAACTTACTTATTGTCGGTAACCGTACGAACGCACATCAATTAGCGTTAGAAACTGGAGCTGCTGTATTAATTACGGGCGGATTTGATACGGAAGATCATGTGAAGAAATTAGCAGATGAATTAAAACTGCCGATAATTTCAAGTAGTTACGATACATTTACAGTTGCAACGTTAATTAATCGTGCGATTTACGATCAGCTGATTAAGAAAGAAATTGTACTTGTTGAAGATATTTTAACGCCAATTGAAGAAACGTTATATTTAAAACCAAATGATACAGTGCAGCAATGGCATGCGTATAACGAAGAGACGATGCACGGAAGATATCCGATTGTTGATGAAAATAAAAAGGTATTAGGTATTGTGACTTCTAAGGATATGATTGGTGTTGCAAAAGAAACACCAATTGATAAAGTAATGACAAAGCATCCAATTACGGTAAATGGAAAAATGTCTGTCGCAGCTGCGGCGCGTATGATGGTGTGGGAAGGTATTGAGTTACTTCCTGTTGTTGATGAAGGAAACAAACTACAAGGTATTATTAGCCGTCAAGATGTACTTCAGGCGTTGCAAATGATTCAGCGTCAACCACAAGTCGGCGAAACAATTGATGATATTGTAACGAATCAATTTATGACGCCGAAAGAAGCGAAAAATGAACATTTATATCAATTTTCAGTGACACCGCAAATGACGAATTCAATCGGAACGTTATCATACGGTGTATTCGCAACTATTGTGACGGAAGCAACGAATCGTGTTATTCGTGCGCAAAAGAAAAGTGATTTAATTGTTGAAAACTTAACGATTTATTTCGTAAAGCCAGTCCAAATTGACAATGTTGTATCGGTTCATCCGAAAGTATTAGAAATTGGACGTAAATTTGGTAAGGTTGATGTAGAGGTGCATCATGAAGGTAATGTTGTCGGGAAAGCATTACTTATGGTGCAATTAATCGATAAATAAAAAGATGGAACAAATCGTTTTGGTTTGTTCCATCTTTTTTTGTTAAAAGGATAGAAACAAAAAATAAATAGCGTATCATTTCATAGTTATAATAAAAATACTAAAAAATTTGAAGATGTGGAAGTGGAATAGCGATAAGGAGGAAGCGAATGGGTGGAATACTTTTCTTTTTAGTGGTCGTATGTTTCGTCATTATTCATGTGTTAACGCATAGAAGAATGAATGGTCTTAAAAAGAGGTTGTATTTTGTAAGTTTGACTCTTACTAGTATAGGTGCCTTTATTCCCATATCAGGAGAAAATAAGCCGGATTTTCTTTATTTTGGTGTACCAGCTGAAACGTTTGTTTATTATGGTGGATGGGAATGTTGGTTTAACCCATTAGGCTTTTTCTTTAACTTTATTTTGTTTTATTGGATTTTGAAGCTATTACTTAAGCTTGGTGAGAGTTTTGGGAGAGAAGTAAAAAAATAGCAGGATATGTATCGGTACGGATAGAAAATTGGTGATTAGTCGATAAGATAAGCTATTAATTATTATTATGCTTCACTATACGAACTAGGGGGAGAAGAATGGATTTTCACATTAAAGAGCAGTTATGTAAGCAATATAATTTAAATAGTTTTACGAAAGTTTCATTATTGCATGGGGGAGAAAATCAAACATATATATTTGAATCGGACAAAAATAAACTTGTAGTTAGGCAGTATAGAGAAGGACGTTATACAGCCGAGCAAATAGAAGCTGAAATACATTGGTTAATAGCGTTGCAAAAACAAATGTTAATACCAGAAGTAGTTGTAAATAAAAGTGGAGATTGGATTACATCTGTTAGGAAAGATGAGAGGAGTATCAAGTATTTTGTTGTCTTTAGTTTTATAAACGGAAGCGAAATTTTAGAACCGAAGGATAAAGATTATGAAAAACTTGGATCATTAATGCGAAAGTTTCATGAAAATGCAAATAACTTACTTAAGGAAGTACCACAAGGTTGGAAAGGTTATGAAAGACCTATATATAGCGAGCAAAAGATTATTCACGAGCCTTTACAATGTTTATTAAATACTTCGTTTTTATCTTATGAGGATAAAAATAAGTGCATGAGAATTGCAGAAAGAATGCTAGAACTCACAAATTCAACTCAACTAGGAGAAAAACAATTCGTTCATGGTGATATGCATTTTGGTAATGTTCTTGTAGATAAAGAGGATTGGTATTTACTCGATTTTGATGAATGCGGATTTGGGTATAAAGAGTTTGATATTGGTGTTCCGAGATTGCATTTAATTGCTTCGGGACAGTTAGAAGAAGTATGGGGGAACTTCATGATGGGATATGGGGAAAATATTTCAGAAGCAACCATTCGGCTTGGGACTGCTTCAAGAATGTTTTATATGGCTGGGAAAATTCCATTAAGACTTGATATTGAACCTATTAGAAAAAATTCTGTTGCTTTTATTCGCCGATATATTCAGTATGCGGAAGAGGAATTATGCGGTGAGACAATTGTATAAAAAACAGAATATTAATTTATTTAAATTCTAGACTGTGTTATAATTGAATTGTAAGAAAATGGATTCCAGGAAGGTGGTATACAACATGTCATCAGAAGTGCTCTTTTTTGGTGGAATCGCGCTATTTTACTTTCTTGTGATGATACCGCTTCAATATTTATATTTACAAGGATTACATGAAAAAAAGAAACGAACAGGATTATCTCAGCGAGAACTATACGAAAAAATGTCTTTTGAAGAAGAACAATTACATTTTCACGTACAAGGGAACCCATTTAATATACCTTCTGCTTTTGTTGCATATATGATTTTAAAAGTTAGAGGACGTAAAAAAGCATCACAATGTTGATGCTTTTTTACGTTGCTTCATAGACTTCTGCTTCTTTAACTGCTAATGGTAAGAAATGTTTATATTGGCGAAATCCATTAAATACACTTGCACTACCAAATAGAACAAATAAAACACCAACGATAATGCGAGCGGTTGAAAGTTCTAAAAAGAATTGGTTGATCCCGAAGAATAAGACGAATGAACCGAGTGCCATTGCGGATTTTCCCGAGAGCCAACCTTTCTCCATTGGGCGTTTTGTACGAAAGTATTTTGTTTTGTAGAAGAGGTACAACATAAATGAGACGATAATACAGAAGACTAATACTGGCATAATGCACACTCCCATCGCTTTTTGAAAAATAATAGTGGAGAAAAAAGAAATATCAAAACTTTCTAATTTTTATTATAAAGCAATTGTTCGCATGTATGAAATACTTTCCGTTATAATGGAGGATAAAGTGAAACTTTCATTAGTGTGAGGATGTTTCCTCGCGCTAATGAATAGCCCGCACCAATTGGGCTTTTACTGCACGTTAAAGTGAAGAAGTTGAGTAAAAAGGAGATTATACATATGCATGAGCAAATTTTAGGAGCAATTAAAGAGTTTGATACAATTATTATTCATCGTCATGTACGTCCGGATCCAGATGCGTTAGGTTCACAGGGCGGTCTTAGTACAATTCTGCAAGAATCGTTTCCAGAGAAAACTATTTATACGGTTGGGTACAATGAACCGTCATTAGCATATTTACGAGTAATGGATGATATTGAAGATAGTGTATACGAAAATGCGCTTGTTATCGTTTGTGATACAGCAAACCAAGAACGTGTTGACGATCAACGCTATACAAAAGGGAAGATGTTAATCAAAATTGATCATCATCCAAATGAAGATCCATACGGAGATATTACGTGGGTAGATACGACAGCAAGTTCTACAAGTGAAATGATTTATGAGTTTTACAGTTATGGAAAAGATAAAGGATTACAAATAACAAAAGAAGCAGCCCGTCTTATTTTAGCAGGTATTGTTGGAGATACAGGTCGCTTCTTATTCCCAAATACAACAGCGAAAACACTTTGTTACGTAAGTGAGCTTGTTGATATGGATGTGAAATTCACGGATTTATACAATGAAATGTATAAGACGAAAGAAAAGATTGCTCGTTTAAACGGCTATATTTTACAAAACTTTACGATGGTAGAAGAAGGGGCAGCTTACATTAAATTAACGAAAGAAGTATTAGAAAAGTTTGATGTACTTCCTTCTGAGGCATCTGGCGTTGTTGGAGCACTTGGTAATATTGATGGATTAAAGGCATGGGTTTTATTTTTAGAGGAAGACGATGTAATTCGTGTTCGACTTCGTTCAAAAGGACCAGTGATAAATAAATTAGCAATGCAATATAATGGCGGAGGACATCCGATGGCTTCTGGTGCAAAAGCATCTTCTTGGGAAGAAGCAGATCGTCTTTTTGCTGATTTACGTGAGCTGTGTAAATAAAATTGGATGGTTGACGAAAGAGAAGGAGGGCACTGAGCCCCTCCTTCTTTATTTTTCTTTTTCTATAGTAATGCTAATTTCAAGCACGGTATCAAAAGATATTGTATCGACTTTAAAACGGTATAGCCGATCGTAATGTTTGTACGTCTTGTTTTCGATTACCTTTTTGAGTAGGTCTTTATTTTTTGCGATACTTTGTATGTTTTTCGTTAAAAGATGCTGGAGGTCATTATGGATAGATGTAGTCATATTTTCTAGTGTAAGATTGTCTAAATCGTATTTTTCTCGATTTATAAGTTTTATTTTAATCTCTTGAATAGTTAAGAGCCGTTTATTTTCAGTATTCAACTTTTCTTGATCTTCGAGAAGGACGTGGAGCTTTGCTTCTTGTTTTTCTATAATTTCTCTTTGTTCTGCTATTTTACTAGCTTGTTCTTCTTGAAAAACACCGTATATGTACAAAAAAATAAACCAGCTCAACACGCCTCCAACAGCAGCACCAGCTAAAACTAAATACCACCTTTTCGCTGTATTGGCACTTGGTACTCTCATACATGTTCCTGCGTTAGCCATTTAATAATAATAAGACCGGTTTGCATACCACCCGTTGCGAAAAAAATAAGGAGAATTTGTTTTACGATATCTTTCATATCTCCGCCAAAGAAACTTCTTTCAAAGCTATAAAAGGTATCAAATGTTCCGCCAATCGCTGCAACGAGCGCCCAAATCCTTAAATTTTGGGCGAATTGATTAATGTAAGTTAGAGTTGGTTTTCCGATAAGAAATGCACCAAATCCACCAATTAATGAACCACCAAGTATAACCCCAAAGGCAATAAAATAACTAATAATAAGCAGAGAGAAAAAAGTATGTTCTCTTACATCCATCGTCATTCCCCTTTCTTCTTCATATATATGGACAAAGTATAAGAAGTATGTTTTGATTTCCGCTTTCCTCTTCACCTATAATAAAAGTAGTCAAATAGGTAAAGAGAGGGTACAACAGTGAAGTTTGTGCATTTACAATGTCAAACCGTTTTTAGTTTATTAAAAAGTGCTTGTAAAATTGATGAGCTTGTAGTCAGGGCGAAAGAGCTCGGTTATTCATCGCTGGCTATTACGGATGAAAATGTCATGTATGGCGTTATTCCGTTTTATAAAGCATGTAAGAAGCATGGTATACAGCCTATTATCGGCTTAACAGCTTCTATTTTTAGTGAAGAAGAAGAAAAGTCCTATCCGCTTGTCTTACTTGCGGAAAATGAAATAGGTTATCAAAATTTATTAAAGATTTCTAGTAGCATTATGACGAAGTCAAAAGAAGGTATTCCTAAGAAATGGCTTGCTCATTATGCGAAAGGATTAATTGCCATTTCACCAGGTAAAGATGGGGAAATTGAACAATTATTATTAGAAGACAAAGAGATTCAGGCTGAAGAAGTAGCTCGCACATATCAAAATATGTTCGGCAATTTTTATATGAGTTTGCAGCATCATGCGATTCAAGATGAACTGCTCCTGCAAGAGAAATTACCTGAATTTATGAATAGGATAAATGTTCCAATCGTTGCAACGAACGATGTACGTTACATCAATCAAAGTGACGCGCTTGTTCACGAATGTTTATTATCTGTTGAAAGTGGAACGAAAATGACAGATCCAGATAGACCGAGGCTGAAAACAGATCAATATTATTTAAAATCATCAGATGAAATGGAAGCACTCTTTTCTCACGTAGAAGAAGCGATTTATAACACAGTGGAAATTGCAGAACGTTGCAGAGTAGAAATACCGTTTCATGTAAATCAATTACCGAAATTTCCTGTTCCAGCTAACGAGACGAATGATATGTATTTACGCCGCGTTTGTGAAGAAGGTTTGCAGAAACGTTATGGTACGCCGAAAGAAGTACATATTCAGCGTTTGAATCATGAATTAAACGTGATTTCTAGTATGGGGTTTAGTGATTATTTCCTCATCGTCTGGGATTTTATGAAGTATGCGCATGAAAATCATATTTTAACAGGACCAGGCCGCGGATCGGCGGCTGGCTCACTCGTTTCTTACGTATTAGAAATTACAGATATTGATCCAATTGAATACGATCTATTATTTGAAAGATTTTTAAACCCCGAACGTGTGACACTTCCAGATATTGATATCGATTTTCCAGATATAAGACGCGATGAGATGATTCGATATGTGAAAGATAAGTATGGTCAGCTTCGTGTTGCGCAAATTGTAACGTTCGGGACGCTGGCAGCGAAAGCCGCAATTAGAGATATTGCGCGTGTAATGGGGCTTCCGCCGCGAGATATTGACATATTCTCCAAACTTATCCCATCAAAGCTTGGTATAACGTTAAAAGATGCATATGAGGAATCGCAATCACTCCGTGAGTTTATACAAGGGAATCTTTTGCATGAGCGTGTGTTTGAAATTGCAAAACGTGTAGAAGGCTTACCACGTCATACGTCTATTCATGCAGCTGGCGTTATTATGAGCCAAGAACCATTAACCGGAAGTGTTGCAATTCAAGAAGGACATAACGATGTATATGTTACGCAATACCCAGCTGATGCATTAGAAGAACTTGGGTTGCTCAAGATGGACTTTTTAGGATTACGTAATTTAACGTTACTTGAAAATATTATAAAGTTTATTGTGCAAAAAACAGGGAAAGAAATCGATATAAGAAATTTACCACTTCAAGATGAAAAGACATTCCAATTGTTAGGTAGAGGGGATACAACAGGTGTATTCCAGCTTGAATCAGGTGGTATGCGAAATGTACTTCGCGGGTTAAAGCCGAATGAATTTGAAGATATTGTCGCTGTTAACTCGTTATATAGACCAGGACCGATGGAACAAATTCCAACCTTTATTGAATCAAAGCACGGAAAAAGAAAAATTGAATATTTACACCCGGACTTAAAGCCGATTTTAGAAAGAACATACGGTGTAATTGTATACCAAGAACAAATTATGCAAATTGCGTCGAAGTTAGCGGGCTTCTCGCTCGGAGAAGCTGATTTATTGCGCCGTGCAGTGAGTAAAAAAAATCGTGATATTTTAGATCAGGAACGTAAGCATTTTGTGCAAGGGTGTTTGCAAAATGGTTATGACGAGACATCAGCAGAGAAAATTTATGATTTAATTGTAAGATTCGCAAATTACGGTTTTAACCGAAGTCACGCTGTAGCCTACAGTATGATTGGATATCAGCTTGCCTACTTAAAAGCGAATTATACGCTGGAATTTATGACAGCACTATTATCAAGTGCAATTGGAAATGAAGATAAGATTGTGCAATATATACGGGAGACGAAGCGAAAAGGTTTTCACGTTTTGCCGCCGTCTCTTCAGAGAAGTGGTTACAACTTCCAAATAGAAGGAAATGCGATACGTTATAGCTTACTTTCCATTCGAAACATCGGTATGGCTACAGTGACAGCCTTACTCGAAGAACGAGAGAAAAAAATGTTTGAAGATTTATTTGAATTTTGTCTGCGCATGCCATCAAAGTTTGTAACAGAGCGAAATTTAGAGGCGTTTGTCTGGTCTGGATGTTTTGACGATTTTGGTGTTTCGAGAACGAATTTATGGAAAAGTCTTAAAGGGGCATTAGAGTACGCAAATCTTGCACGTGAGTTAGGGGATGCGGTTCCGAAATCAAAATACGTACAAGGAGAAGAGCTCTCTTTTATTGAACAGTTAAATAAAGAAAAAGAAGCACTAGGCTTTTATTTATCAAGCTATCCGACAGCGCAGTATGTGAAGTTAGCGAAAGAATTAGAAATTCCATCTCTCGCTCAGGCGATGCGACATAAGAAAAAAGTACAGAGGGCTATTGTGTATATAACAAGTGTGAGAGTAATTCGTACGAAAAAGTTGCAAAAGATGGCGTTTATTACATTCTGTGATCAAAATGATGAAATGGAAGCGGTTCTCTTCCCGGAAACGTATATACATTTCTCAGATAAGTTACAAGAAGGAGCAATTGTTTTAGTTGACGGTACGATTGAGCTTAGAAATCATAAGTTGCAATGGATTGTAAATGGACTATATCCGCTAGAAGAAATGGATGTATATGAAGAAAAGAAAGATGCGTCTGTTTACGTGAAATTGCCGTCTCAATATGAGAAAAAGCTTTTAAATCAGGTTACTAAAATATTGTTTGACTATTCGGGTTTTGCGAAAGTACTAATTTATTATGAAAAGGAACATAAAATGGTACAATTATCTCGAAGTTTATCGGTTCATCCAGGTGAAGAATGTTTAGGAGCACTTCGTGAAATTGTCGGGGAAGAAAATGTAGTTGTGAAAATATAATGGACAATTTCCCTACACTTCGATTATTATAGTAGTAGTGTTCGTGGTCAGACCACTTGGAGAAATTGATATCAGCAAGAATAATTTGAGGAGAGTGGATAGTTTGTCAACACTTCGTGAAGAAGCACTTCACATGCATAAAGTGCATCAAGGAAAATTAGAAACTGTATCAAAAGTAAAAGTAGAAAATGCAAAAGATTTAAGTCTTGCATATTCTCCAGGGGTTGCAGAACCTTGTAAAGAAATTTATGACGATAAAAGTAAGGTATATGAATATACGATGAAGGGAAATATGGTAGCAGTTGTGACAGATGGAACGGCTGTACTTGGTCTTGGTAACATTGGACCTGAAGCATCTCTTCCAGTAATGGAAGGTAAAGCTGTATTATTCAAGAGCTTTGCTGGTGTAGATGCATTCCCAATTGCCTTAAATACAAACGATGTAGATAAAATTGTTGAAACTGTAAAATTAATGGAGCCAACTTTTGGCGGCGTTAACTTAGAGGATATCGCAGCACCAAACTGCTTCATTATTGAAGAACGTTTGAAAAAAGAAACAAATATTCCTATCTTCCATGATGATCAACACGGAACAGCTATCGTAACAGTAGCAGGTCTTGTGAACGCGCTAAAACTAGTTGGAAAGAAAATGTCTGACATTAAAGTTGTCGCAAATGGCGCAGGTGCAGCAGGTATTGCAATTATTAAACTTTTATATCGCTATGGTGTACGCGACATTATTATGTGTGACCGTAAAGGGGCAATCTATGATGGTCGTCCTACAGGTATGAATCCGGTGAAGGATGAAGTTGCAAAATATACAAATAAGAATCGTATCGAAGGTTCTTTAGCTGATGTTGTACAAGGTGCGGACGTATTCATTGGTGTATCTGCAGAAGGTGCATTAACAGAAGAGATGGTTCGTACAATGAATGACGATGCAATTATTTTTGCAATGGCGAATCCAGTTCCAGAAATTATGCCAGAATTGGCAAAAGCAGCGGGCGCAGCTGTTGTTGGAACAGGTCGTTCTGACTTCGCAAACCAAGTAAATAATGTACTAGCGTTCCCTGGTATTTTCCGCGGTGCACTTGACGTACATGCGACACAAATTAATGAAGAAATGAAGATGGCAGCTGTACAGGCTATTGCTGAGCTTGTAGCAGAAGATGAGTTGAATGCAGATTATATCATTCCAGCACCGTTTGACGCGCGTGTAGCGCCTCAAGTGGCAGCTTACGTTGCGAAAGCAGCAATGGAGACAGGAGTAGCTCGCCGTCAAGTAGATCCAAATGAAGTTGCTGAGAAAACAAAACAATTAGCGCTGATTGGTAAAGAATAAGCGAGGAATTTCCATTGACATCATCAAACACAAAAGTATATCTCGAAATTGTAAAAAAAATCCGTTCCATCATGGAAGAGGATGGATTGGTAGCGGGGGATCGTTTGCCGTCTGAGCGGGAGTTAAGTTCACGTTTAAACGTAGGGCGTTCCTCTGTAAGAGAAGCGTTGCGTGCTTTAGAACTTGTAGGATTGATTGAAACGAGACGTGGTGAAGGGACATTTATTCGAAACTTTTACGATAACGGTCTTGTACAATTGATCGCTCCGTTCTTGCTGCAAGATGAGAAAACAATTCGTGATTTATTACAAACAAAACGATTGCTTGAGAAAGACATGATTCGAATTGTATGTAATTTACCGAAAGAAACGTTTTCTAAAGTACTAAGTAAATTACATCAAGTGCTTGTAGAAAATGAAAACTCAATTCCAACGCTTCATCAAACGTTCTTTAAAACACTTATTGAACAAGTCGATAATTATTTACTATATCGCATTTGGATGATCGTAAATGATTACGTAGCAACTCTTTCTTGTAAAGTTTCAGGAGATTCTATCGATATGTATAGAAAGCTTTATGCTACTTTGGAAGAAAAACAAGAAAATGATGCACTAAAAATTTACGATGAATTAGTAGAGAATATACAGTTTCACTCGTAATGTATAAAATTTGTCGAAATGACCATGACACGTTATGACAAACATTCTATCGCGTAGCGGTTAAAGTTAAACGTAAAGAGTGAGGTTATTAGACAGATTGAGAAGATAAGGCTAACATCAAACTTTGGTGTTAGCCCAATTTTCTTCTTACGCTAACCTTAGCTCTCAACGAAGGGGGTCAAATTGTGCTAAGAGATTTATTCGTGAAAAAGAAAAAGTACGCTGCAATACCTTCAGAACAAGTACGAAAAGATGTACCTGATGGCGTTATGACAAAATGTCCGAAATGTAAAAAAATCATGTATACGAAAGAGCTTCTAAAAAATTTAAAAGTATGTGTGAATTGTGGATATCATCATCCTATGAATGCATGGGAACGCCTTGATAGTATATTGGACGAAGGGTCATTCCGTGAGTATGACAAAGAAATGGTTTCGTTAAATCCACTCGAGTTTCCAGATTACGAAGAGAAACTAGAGAGCGATCGTAAGAAGACTGAATTGAACGAAGCGGTTGTAACTGGTGAAGGAACAATTGATGACATGCTTGTTGTTGTTGCAGTAATGGATTCTCGTTTTCGAATGGGGAGCATGGGCTCTGTTGTAGGAGAAAAAATTGCCCGTGCGGTTGAAAAGGCATACGACTTACAAGTTCCATTTATTATCTTTACTGCTTCGGGTGGTGCCCGTATGCAAGAAGGGATATTAAGTTTAATGCAAATGGCAAAAACAAGCGTAGCTTTGAAAAAGCATAGTAATGCAGGAGGATTATTTATTTCTGTTATGACTCACCCAACGACGGGCGGGGTTTCAGCGAGTTTCGCTTCACTTGGTGATTATAATCTTGCAGAACCAGGGGCACTGATCGGATTTGCTGGTAGACGTGTAATTGAACAAACCGTGCGTGAGAAACTACCGGAAGATTTCCAAACGGCAGAATTCTTACTAGAACATGGTCAATTAGATGCGGTGGTACATCGTGATGATATGAGAGAATCGCTTCGCAAGATTTTAGAAGTTCATCAAGGAGGGGAAATGGCTGTATGGCAGAGCTAGAATTTGAGAAACCAGTTGTTGAGCTAAGAAATAAGATTCGTGAACTGAAAGACTATACGAAAAACAGCCAGATGGACTTCAGTGAGGAGATTCGTATTTTGGAAGACAAGCTAGAAAATTTAGAGGAAGATATATACGGCAATATGAAAGTATGGGACCGTGTTCAAATTGCTCGTCATGCAGAACGACCGACAACGCTCGATTATATTGAGCACTTATTTACTGATTTTTTTGAATGTCATGGAGATCGTCTATTTGGCGATGATGCAGCGATTGTCGGCGGCATTGCGAAGTATAAAGGGATGCCTGTAACTGTAATCGGGCATCAACGCGGAAAAGATACGAAAGAAAATATTCGCCGTAATTTTGGGATGCCTCATCCAGAAGGATATCGAAAAGCATTACGTTTAATGAAGCAGGCGGAAAAGTTCAATCGTCCAATTATTTGTTTTATTGATACGAAAGGAGCTTATCCTGGTAAAGCTGCTGAAGAACGTGGTCAAAGTGAAGCTATCGCTCGCAATTTATTTGAAATGGCAGGCTTAACGGTACCTGTTATTTGTATCGTTATCGGCGAAGGTGGTAGTGGTGGTGCTCTAGGTCTTGGAGTAGGGGATTACATTCATATGCTAGAAAATTCCACTTATTCTGTTATTACACCAGAGGGAGCAGCGGCAATCCTTTGGAAAGATGCAGGAAAAGCAAAGGAAGCTGCAGAGGCAATGAAAATTACAGCGGCAGATTTGAAAGAATTAGGTGTAATTGACGAAATTATTCCAGAAGCAAAAGGTGGAGCACACCGTAATGTTTTAAAACAATCAGAAAATATAGACTTAATGCTTAGAAAAACTTTTGAACAATTAAACGGAATTTCGAAAGATGAATTAATCGAAAAACGTTATGAAAAATATATGAAAATTGGGCAAGTTTCGTTTTCAAACGCTTCCATTGGGATAAAATAAGAAAAGCGTGCGTTCCTCTTCGCGAATGCACGTTTTTATTATGAAAAGACACATCTTCTCCATTGTGTTTTTGTATTTTTTCGTGTTATTTTATTATAAGGCAAATAATCTTTATGAGGTGAGTACAAATGAAACGTATTGGTGTATTAACAAGTGGTGGAGATTCACCTGGTATGAATGCTGCCATTCGTGCAGTTGTTCGTAAAGCGATTTTCCATGATATTGAAGTATATGGTATTTACCATGGATACGCTGGATTAATTTCTGGTCACATTGAAAAATTAGAACTAGGTTCTGTTGGCGATATTATCCACCGCGGTGGTACGAAATTATATACAGCAAGATGTCCTGAGTTTAAAGACCCAGAAGTACGACTAAAAGGTATCGAGCAATTAAAGAAACACGGTATCGAAGGACTTGTTGTTATTGGTGGAGATGGTTCTTACCAAGGCGCTAAAAAATTAACTGAACAAGGATTCCCATGTGTTGGTGTACCAGGTACAATCGACAATGATATTCCTGGAACAGACTTCACAATTGGTTTCGATACAGCTTTAAATACTGTTATTGATGCAATTGACAAAATTCGTGACACAGCTACATCTCATGAACGTACATATGTTATCGAAGTAATGGGACGTCATGCTGGTGATATCGCATTATGGGCTGGTTTAGCTGATGGTGCAGAAACAATCTTAATTCCAGAAGAAGAGTATGATATGGATGAGGTTATCGCTCGTCTAAAACGTGGTAGTGAACGTGGTAAAAAACACAGTATCATCGTTGTAGCTGAAGGTGTTGGAAGTGCAATTGACTTCGGTAAGCAAATCGAAGAAGCGACAAACTTTGACACTCGTGTAACTGTATTAGGTCACGTACAACGTGGTGGATCACCAAGTGCACAAGACCGTGTATTAGCAAGTCGTCTTGGCGCAAGAGCAGTTGAATTGTTAATTGCTGGTAAAGGTGGACGTTGTGTAGGTATTCAAAATAATAAACTTGTTGACCATGACATTATCGAAGCGTTAGCTCAAAAACATACGATCGATAAAGATATGTGTCAATTATCTAAAGAATTATCCATCTAATCGGCATAACGTCGGATATTTGGGAACGGTTTCATAATTTTCGGAGGTGCAATATGCGTAAAACTAAAATTGTATGTACTATAGGTCCTGCTAGTGAAAGTATTGAAAAATTAGAGCAATTAATCGAAGCAGGTATGAACGTTGCTCGTTTAAACTTCTCTCATGGTAGCCATGAAGAGCACGGCGCTCGTATTAAAAACATTCGTGAAGCTTCAAAGAAAACTGGTAAAACAGTTGGTATCTTACTTGATACAAAAGGTCCGGAAATCCGTACTCACGACTTCGTAGACGGACAAGCTGAGCTTGTAACAGGTGCAGAAGTAGTTCTTTCTACTGAGCAAGTATTAGGTACTGCAGAGAAGTTCTCTGTATCTTATGCTGGTCTTTATGACGATGTAGACCCAGGTTCTCGTATTCTAATCGATGACGGTCTTATCGAACTAGAAGTAATCGAAAAAGCTGACGGAAACATCCGTACAAAAGTTCTTAACAGCGGAACTGTAAAAAACAAAAAAGGTGTTAACGTACCAAACGTAAGCATTAAGCTTCCTGGTATCACTGAAAAAGACGTAAAAGATATCATCTTCGGTATCGAGCAAAAAGTTGATTTCATCGCAGCTTCATTCGTACGTAAAGCATCTGACGTATTAGAAATCCGTGAATTACTAGAAGAGCATAACGCTCAATACATCCAAATCGTACCAAAAATTGAAAACCAAGAAGGTATCGACAATATCGATTCAATCTTAGAAGTTTCTGACGGTTTAATGGTAGCTCGTGGTGACATGGGTGTAGAAATTCCACCAGAAGAAGTACCATTAGTACAAAAACGTCTAATCAAAAAATGTAACGTGTTAGGTAAACCAGTTATTACTGCAACACAAATGTTAGATTCTATGCAACGTAACCCACGTCCAACTCGTGCGGAAGCAAGTGACGTAGCTAACGCAATCTTCGATGGTACAGATGCAATCATGCTTTCAGGTGAAACAGCTGCTGGACAATACCCAGTAGAAGCGGTAACAATGATGGCTAACATCGCAGTACGTGTTGAAAAATCATTACAATACGAAGATATGTTCAAGAAACGTATTAAAGAGTTCACTCCAACAATCACAGATGCAATTAGCCAATCTGTTGCGCATACAGCACTTGCTCTTGATGTAGCTGCAATCGTAGCTCCAACAGAAAGTGGATATACTGCGAAAATGATCTCTAAATACCGTCCAAAATCTCCAATCGTAGCTGTAACATCTGACGAGCAAGTAGGACGTCGTCTTGCACTTGTTTGGGGTGTACAAGCATTTATGGCTGAGAAGCGCGCAGCTTCAACTGACGAAATGTTAGATACAGCAATTCAAACAGGTATGGATGCAGGTCTAATCGGACTTGGAGACACTGTAGTGATCACTGCTGGTGTTCCGGTTGCTGAAACTGGTACAACAAACTTAATGAAAATCCACGTTGTTGGTGAAGAAGTTGCTAAAGGACAAGGAATCGGTCGTAAAGCTGCAAAAGGTAAAGTAGTTGTAGTAAAAACAGCTGCTGAAGCTGTAGCGAACGTAAACGAAGGTGATATCCTTGTTACAACAAGCACTGATAAAGATATGATTCCTGCAATCGAAAAAGCTGCTGCTCTAGTTGTAGAAGAAGGCGGTCTAACAAGCCACGCGGCTGTTGTAGGCGTATCAATCGGTATTCCTGTTATCGTTGGTGTAAACGGTGTAACAGCAACTTTAAAAAATGGCCAAGAAGTAACAGTTGATGCAGCACGCGGAATTGTTTATAATGGACATGCGGAAGTGCTATAAGTAATAAGGAGAGAAGGATCGGAGTCCTTCTCTTTTTTTTACACAAAAATGAGGTAGAACTAGCTTGAAACGCCTGGAATTGATTTTTAAGGCTGTTTATTATAAGGTTTGATACGGAAGTGCATTTGGCTTGTGTATGGTGTATGTGGGCGTTGTAAGGATGTTTAAAGTGATGATATGTGATAGGAGTGTGGAACTATGAAATGGTTACTATTCTTGTTTATTTTAATACCGGCTATTGAGATTACCGTCTTAATTGGGTCGAGTCATGTAATAGGTTTGTGGTCTACGTTCGCTATGATCGTATTTACAGGTGTTGTAGGTGTATATTTGGCGAAAAGACAAGGGTTTAAAGTGCTTGGAGAGATTCAATCTAAGTTGAATAGAGGAGAAATGCCAGGTGGGGCAGTGCTGGATGGTATTTTTATCTTTGTGGGAGGTATTCTTTTAGTACTTCCTGGATATGTAACGGATATAATGGGTTTTATCTTTGTTATCCCTATGACGAGGGCTTTGTTGAAGCCGTTTGTTATGAAGTGGATGGAATGGAAGTTTAGAAAGAACTCTACTATTATTGTGCAGAAATAGTGTTTAGATTATAACAATCTAAGCGCTATTTTTTTTATGTGCAAAAGGGTGAGGGGTGGTTAAAGTGCTGTTAATTAAAGCTTTGTTTTATCATACCTTGGAATTCGGTGAGTGCAAAGGAGTTAGGTAGAAATCGGACTGACTATAAAAGTCTGATTGGTGAAGGTTGATAATGAGTGGCGGACAAAATTTATACGGGGTAAAGTTTTACTTTATGCTGTTTGTTTTTCAAGTGGATATTTGATTTGAGGAGTTATTAGCTCTTAATAAATGTGGTATAGGGAAATTCTTGTGAACTTAAGTGTGTTTTTGTGTATAAAATGAATCAGTTGGTATCGGGGAGAGATAGATAAGAGTAAAGGAATTGTAGTTTAAGTCTCATTCTATGTCACTTTGTATATTTATTCATTTACATAAAAAGCAATAAATGTAAGTAATAATTATAAAATAAACAGAATAAATATGTAAAAACACCTCAAAATATGCGTTTTCTATGCAAAAAAACAAGAGAATTATCCTGTTTTGGGTGTAACTCTCTTGTTGTATGCAATGAGTGTGAAAAATAAGCATAAGGAATAATCAGTGGGAATTTCCCACTGATTATATGTAAGTTTTTTGTTGTATATGAATTAGAAAGTATTATTTTGAAGGTGAGCCTTTAATATATTTCCACAAATCATGGAATACACGAGCTTTGTGCAATGTATTAAGTAGTACTAAGGTGACTGGGCCGATAATTAATCCTAAGAAGCCAAAGAGTTTAAAGCCGACGAATAGAGCAATTAGTGTTGCTAATGGATCGAGGCCGATATTAGATGAAAGTACTTTAGGCTCCATAATTTGTCTTTGGACAATCACGACGATGTATAAAATGAGAAGGCCGATGGCGAAAGCGGTGTCGCCAGTGAAAAATACGTATATAACCCAAGGGACGAAGACAGCTCCTGTTCCTAAATACGGGAGTAGATCTACAACCCCTGTAATAATCGCGATAGTAATGGCGTATGGTACGCGTAATATTAAAAGTCCGATCAGTACAATGACAGTTGTCATAGATACGAGTGTAAGTTGTGCTTTAACAAAACCGAATAAGGCTTTTCTTAAATCGACAAAAATAGTTTTTCCATAGCCATGAACACGGTTAGGTAAAAATTTTCTTACTTTCTGAGCAAGATGATGCCAATCGTAACTAATGAAGAAAGTGGCTAATAAAACGAATACAAGTACAGTTAAAGTTGTTGGTAGTGCGCTAATGAAATTGGTTAACCCGCTTATAATAGCTGTTAAAAGTTCTTTCATTTGCGTCGTTGCTTCGGTTCCTAAGTTTTGAATGTTTTGTGTAATTGTATGGCGCTGCGGTTCTCCAAGATGATTAAATTTAGAAATTAAATCATCATAGAGAGGCATAATATGATTAAGTGCAAACTGCTCTGCGAATGCAACGATATCCGGAAGCTTTACTGTAACAAGTTGTAGTAAGTATGTTGTGGCAGATATTGCTTCGGTTACAAGATATGTAACGAGTCCGACGATAGCTCCGAATACAAGAATTAAGCTAACGAGTACTGCTAGTGCGCGAGGGAATTGTAGTTTTTGATTAAGAAAATTGACGACAGGATTAATCAAATAAGCAAATGCGAAAGCGATAATAAAAGGGTATATAAGTCCTGACATATATAGTAATGCATAGAACCCAGCTACCGTCGCTACAATGACAAATATGAGTCGCAATATCATATATAGTAAGTTTCGATTCAAAGATGTATACCTCCCATTCCAATTTGGATTATCCTAATTCGTTCAACTTATAACGAGTGTGATGCACTGATTAAAGTTTCACTTTATGTTATAGTGGAATGATGGATTTTTTCCTGCTTTTTCAGTACATGAGTGGCTGTAAAAGCTTGGTGTTAATGCTTCTGCTATATGGTAAAAACTTCATTTTCTCTTCTTTTTATTTTACCTGTTTCTTATTAGAAAGGAAAGAAGAGACGACCGTTTTCAAACATGTATACATGCTTTGATTTTTTTGGTGAAAGTCTCGTTTTTTCATTTTAAAATGTATGAAAAAATGAAAGGGTTTATTGAGAAATAGCCATCCGTATATCATGTATAACGATAGGTTTAAAGGTATTTTTGTTTGGAAATGAGTTCATTATTTTCAGAAAGGAAGTGCAGACATGATTAGTCAGTCAACGTTATTTTTATTCATACTACTTATTATAGGACTTATTGCGAAAAATCAATCGCTTACTGTAGCTATTGGTGTGTTATTTTTATTGAAATTTACGTTTCTAGGAGATAAAGTCTTTCCTTATCTACAAACGAAAGGGATTAACCTCGGTGTTACGGTTATTACAATAGCAGTACTCGTACCGATTGCGACGGGGGAAATAGGTTTTAAACAACTTGGAGAAGCAGCGAAATCGTATTATGCATGGATAGCTCTAGCTTCAGGGGTAGCAGTTGCTTTGTTAGCGAAAGGCGGCGTGCAATTATTAACGACGGATCCTCATATTACAACTGCGCTCGTTTTCGGGACAATTATAGCGGTTGCGTTATTTAATGGAGTTGCTGTAGGTCCATTAATTGGGGCTGGAATTGCCTATGCAGTTATGAGTATTATACAGATGTTTAAATGAGAAATTTTATAGTAATATAAAATTTTTGAATTCTTTCTGTTCACAAAAGTCAGATAATTGTTTATAATAGGATTAGAAACTTTGAAAAGTTACATAACAGCAGAGACTTTACACCAGATAAAATAAAAACAACATAAAACAATTTTATAATGATATTGTTTTATGTTGTTTTTATCATAAAACTCTTCGGAATTAATTTTCCTCACTAACTTGTTGTTTTGAGCGTGAGGATTCGGGGAGACATTCACGCTCATGCTTTCCATGTAGACAATGGACAATAAGAGGGGAACATCGCAACAAATTTGCATGATCGTGCATTTTGCTTGCCTAAAGAGTGAACGGGCGTTCATAATTCAAAAGGGGAGCAAATAGATATAAGGAGCAAGGTTGGGAGAATTTTCAGGAAAAGGAGAGAATGTCATGACTGTTATTCGAGGTTTAGAAGGGGTAGTAGCAACAACATCATCTGTGAGCTCTATTATTGATGATACATTAACTTATGTTGGGTATAATATTGATGATTTAGCTGAGAATGCTACGTTTGAAGAAGTAGTTTACTTATTATGGCACCGCAAACTTCCTAATGAAAAAGAACTAGCGGAATTTAATGAAATTGTATCTGAATACTATAAAGTTCCAGGTGAGATTTTAACATATTTGAAACAAGTAGATTTAAAGATCGCACATCCGATGTCTGTTTTACGAACTGCAATTTCCATGCTATCATTATACGATGAGAGCGCTGAAATTATGGATGAAAAGTCCAATTATTTGAAAGCGGTTAAATTACAGGCTCAAGTGGGAACTTTAGTTGCTGCTTACGCAAGAATCCGTAAAGGCTTAGATGTTGTTGAGCCTAGAAATGATTTATCATTAGCTGCAAACTTCTTGTACATGTTAAATGATCGCGAGCCAAATGAAGTTGAAATTGAAGCTTTTGATAAGGCGCTTGTACTTCACGCAGATCATGAGTTAAACGCTTCTACATTTACTGCACGCGTTTGTGTAGCTACACTTTCAGATGTATATTCTGGTATTACAGCAGCAATCGGTGCGTTAAAAGGTCCTCTTCACGGCGGGGCAAATGAAAATGTAATGAAGATGTTAACTGAAATTGGCGAAGAAGAAAATGTAGAATCATATATTCATAATGCTCTTCAAAATAAAGTGAAAATCATGGGCTTTGGCCACCGTGTATATGAGCAAGGTGATCCACGTGCAAAACATTTACGCGAAATGTCTAAGAGATTATGCGTGCTTTTAGGAGAAGAGAAATGGTATAATATGTCTATCAAAATTGAAGACATTGTAACAAAAGAAAAAGGTCTTCCACCAAATGTTGATTTCTATTCAGCTTCTGTATACCATTGTTTAGGAATTGACCATGACTTATTTACACCTATTTTTGCAATTAGCCGTATGTCAGGCTGGTTAGCTCATATTCTAGAACAATATGAAAATAACCGTTTAATCCGTCCGCGTGCTGATTATAATGGACCAACACATCAAGTGTATGTTCCAATTGCACAACGATAAGCGAATAACACTATTTTGATAGTGAAAATACGCTTTCAAAAGTCTGATTTTTTTGGGAAGATGTAATGATTAGAATATTTTAATTTGACTAACGGTTTGAACTGAGGGGTCATTCCCTCAGTTTCATACATATGAAATTTCAAACATGGGGGTTATCACATTGACGACAGGTGAAAAAATTACTGTAACTAATGGTGTTATGAATGTACCAAACAATCCGATTATTCCATTTATCGAAGGAGATGGAATTGGTCCTGATATTTGGGCAGCTGCATCTCGTGTACTAGAAGCTGCAGTTGAAAAAGCTTATGATGGTGAGAAGAAAATCGTTTGGAAAGAAGTGCTTGCAGGGGAAAAAGCATTCAACCAAACAGGCGAGTGGTTACCAGAAGAAACTTTAAATTTAATTCGTGAATATTTAATCGCGATTAAAGGTCCACTTACAACTCCAGTTGGCGGTGGTATTCGTTCTCTAAACGTAGCACTTCGTCAAGAATTAGACTTATATGTATGTCTACGTCCAGTTCGTTATTTTGAAGGTGTTCCTTCACCTGTAAAACGTCCGGAAGATACTGATATGGTTATTTTCCGTGAAAATACAGAAGACATTTATGCTGGAATTGAATATGCACAAGGATCTCCAGAAGCAGAAAAAGTTCTTGCTTTCTTAAAAGAAGCAATGGGTGTTAATAAAATCCGCTTCCCAGAAACATCTGGTATTGGTATTAAACCAATTTCAGAAGAAGGGACAAAGCGTCTTGTTCGTGCTGCAATTCAATATGCAATTAACGAAAAACGCTCTTCTGTTACATTAGTTCATAAAGGAAACATTATGAAATTTACAGAAGGTGCTTTCAAAAACTGGGGTTACGAAGTAGCGGAACAAGAATTCGGCGACAAAGTATTTACTTGGGCTGAATATGACCGCATCGTTGAGAAAGATGGTAAAGATGTAGCGAATAAAGCGATGGCAGACGCTGAAGTGGCTGGAAAAATCATCGTAAAAGATTCTATTGCAGATATCTTCTTACAACAAATTTTAACTCGTCCACGTGAGTTCGATGTTGTTGCAACAATGAACTTAAACGGTGACTACATCTCTGATGCACTTGCTGCACAAGTAGGTGGAATTGGTATTGCACCTGGTGCAAATATTAACTATGTGACTGGACATGCTATCTTTGAAGCTACACACGGTACAGCTCCGAAATATGCAGGTTTAGATAAAGTAAATCCATCTTCAGTTCTTCTTTCTGGTGTATTATTATTAGAACACTTAGGATGGAACGAAGCTGCGAAATTAGTAACTGCTTCAGTTGAGAAAACAATTGCTTCAAAAGTAGTAACTTATGATTTCGCACGCTTAATGGAAGGTGCAACAGAAGTGAAATGTTCTGAGTTCGCTAATGAACTTATTAAAAACATGGATGTAGCGATAATCAAAAACGCATAATTAAAGTGGGGGGTAAATTATGACAATCAAACGCAAGAAAGTTTCAGTCATCGGTGCGGGATTTACAGGAGCAACAACAGCATTCTTATTAGCACAAAAAGAACTTGCAGATGTTGTATTAGTGGACATTCCACAACTGGAAAATCCAACAAAAGGGAAAGCGTTAGATATGTTAGAAGCGAGCCCAGTACAAGGTTTTGATGCTAACATTATTGGAACATCTGATTACGCAGATACTGCTGATTCTGACGTTATCGTTATTACAGCAGGCATTGCGCGTAAGCCTGGTATGAGCCGTGATGATTTAGTAGCAACAAACTCTAAAATTATGAAAAGTATTACGCGCGACATTGCAAAACATTCACCAAATGCGATTATTGTTGTATTAACAAATCCAGTTGATGCAATGACATATTCTGTATTTAAAGAAGCAGGATTCCCGAAAGAGCGTGTTATCGGTCAATCGGGCGTATTAGATACAGCTCGTTTCCGTACATTCATCGCGCAAGAATTAAAACTTTCTGTGAAAGACATTACAGGATTTGTTCTTGGTGGACACGGTGACGATATGGTACCTCTTGTACGTTATTCTTATGCAGGTGGCATTCCGTTAGAAACGTTAATTCCGAAAGAGCGTTTAGAAGCAATCGTAGAACGTACCCGTAAAGGTGGCGGCGAGATTGTAGGCTTATTAGGAAACGGTAGTGCATATTACGCACCAGCTGCTTCTTTAGTTGAAATGACAGAAGCAATCTTAAAAGACCAACGCCGTGTATTACCAGCTATTGCGTACCTTGAAGGTGAATATGGTTATAGTGACCTTTACTTAGGGGTACCAGTAATTCTAGGTGGTAACGGAATTGAAAAAATTATTGAATTAGAACTTCTTGCAGATGAAAAAGAAGCGTTAGATCGCTCTGTAGAATCTGTACGTAATGTTATGAAGGTTCTTGTTTAATAATTAAATATAAGTAGAAAAAGATTCGGGGCCCCGAATCTTTTTCTACTATTTATACAAATGTTTTTTTGGAATAATATGAAAACGCTATCATTTGGTGTATCCTATAATGAAACTATAGATTTATACTATACATTGCCCTCATCATAATAAATTTCGGATCAGGTATCGCTTTTAGTAGGATAATAAGGTGAAAAAATCGGAGGGGGTTGTAACATGTTAAAGAAAAAAGTTCAAATTGGTCGTAAAATGGATGAAATTACAGTAGGAGAGAAATTATCTATCACTGAAAAAATTGAGGATAAAGATTTGTTATTGTACTTAGGGTTAACGAATGATGCCAATCCATTATATATTCAGCATGATTACGCATCCCAAACTCCGTATGAAAAGCCGATTGTACCAAGCATTATGCTAACTGGAATGATTACAACGGCAGTTACGAAATATTTACCAGGTCCAGGTAGTCATATTACGAGGAAGGACCTTACGTTCGTGAAGCATGTTCACCATTATGAAACGTTACAAATCCACTTTGAAGTTGTGGCTGTTTCTGAGGAGGAGCATACAATTGATATGCTTGTAGTTGCCCATGATGAAAAAGGAGAAACGGTTGTAAAAGGTTCATTAACAGTAACGCCGCCTTTCAAATCAGTTTCTATTATGGAAAAAGCATTAGATAATTTTTAAAACATGAAAATATGAATAGCGCTAGCATACCTTTAATAAGGGGTGCTAGCGCTATTTTTAGTTAAAGAATCCTTGTGCGAACCCTTCAGCAAAATCTGAACACCCGGTTTTAATCGTATCCCAGCTTGGGGCGTTGAAAGTAAGGATGCATGTTACTACTAAAGTTAGAATAGGCAGTAGTAGTCGCATAATAGACCTCCTTATTCATTATATTTATATTATATGATTAACAATATTTACTATATTATTATTTGATAATTGAAGTCAATGGAAGGAGTGATTTTTAAGATGAGATGGAAAAGAGAAGCGGTTATCTTTGAAACGATAAGAGAAGCTGAAGTATGGGCGGATTCAATTGCGAATGAAATGTATGGCAGGGTGTTTGATGGATATGAAACGCGAGATTATAAAATAGCGTATGCTCTTTCTTTTTTTCTAGCGCAAAATCGAAAATTCAATATTCATACGGAAGTAGAATGGAATGAAAATATAGATGTGTATAAAGTATGGATAATAACACGTTAATGGAAGTAAATGAGTAATAACAATGGCACAATCTGAATCCATGAATAGACAATTATATTGAGAGGGGCCTTGTTTTCTAGTATGATGAGAATAACGGGGAAAATACTAGGATGAAGAAGGTTTCAAGTCTATAACTTGGAGGAAAAGAATGAACAATCGTATTTTAGTAGTTGATGATGAGGAGTTTATCTTAACTTTAATCGAATTTAATTTACAACAAGCTGGTTTTGAAGTGATAACAGCGATGGATGGTGAGATGGCGCTTCAAAAAGCGACAACAGAACGTCCAGATTTAATTATATTAGATTTAATGCTTCCGAAAATGGATGGTATGGAAGTATGTAAAGAATTACGATTGCAGCGCGTTATGACGCCGATTTTAATGTTAACAGCAAAAGATGATGAATTTGATAAGGTGCTAGGTCTTGAACTTGGGGCAGATGATTATATGACGAAGCCATTTAGCCCGAGGGAAGTTGTCGCGCGTGTGAAAGCAATTTTACGCCGTACGAAATTACAACAAGAAGAGCAAGTTGCAGAAACATCAGATGAAGAGAGCATTACAATTGCTGAACTTAAAATTTTACCAGAGTTTTATGAGGCTTATTTCCAAGGGAGAAAGCTTGAATTAACACCAAAAGAATTTGAATTACTTGTTTATCTTGCGAAAAATAAAAGTCGCGTGTTAACACGTGATCAATTATTAAGTGCTGTATGGAATTATGATTTTGCTGGTGATACACGAATTGTTGACGTTCATATTAGCCATTTGCGCGATAAAATTGAACAAAATACGAAAAAACCGACGTACATTAAAACGATACGTGGTTTAGGATATAAATTAGAGGAGCCAAAAGGGGATGAATAAATTTCGTTCCAGGCTTCTTTTTACATTTGTTTCTCTTATTGTGTTTATTTTAGTCGGACTAGGTTTATTGCTGGAAACCGTGTTTGAAAACTACTATATAGATCATGCAAAAGAGAGAATGGTAAAAGAGACAGAGTATGTTGCGGTATTAGCAGAAGAACAAGGATTTGATGATGTTTTAAAAAATCCATATGTATTTGAAAAGTTAGAAGAAAAAATACAGGCTTCTATTGCATTTGTAGATGATAAAAAGAAAGTTCAATATAGCGGAGGAGAACAGTCTGCGTTTAGCCAAGGGATAATTAAAGAGCTTTCTTCTGAAACAACAAAACAAAGAAATAAAGTCATTACGAAAGAAACAGATCAGAACAATGAATTTTATCATGCGGTGTTCGTTCAAGATGTAGCAGGGAAACAAGGGTACATTTTGGTGAAAAGTACAATTGAGCCTTTGAAAGCTGTTCATCAAAAAACGTGGGGATTATTAATTATCGGATTTGTTATTGCATGTCTCGTCGTCGTATTTTTAGGTATGAAAATTACAGGGCAATATATTAGACCGATTGAATCCGTTACGAAAGTGGCTATTGAATTAGCGAAAGGCAATTATAAGGCACGCGCTTATGAAAGTCATTCGGATGAAACAGGGATGTTAAGTAAAGCGATTAATATTTTAGCCCGTAATTTACAAGAGATGACGCTTGAGCAAGAAATGCAACAAGATCGTCTGCATACGTTAATTGAAAATATGGGAAGTGGAATGATTTTAATTGATAGCCGCGGTTATATCAACCTTGTAAACCGTTCGTATAAGGAAACTTTCCATGTCACAGATGAAGAATATTTAGATCGTTTATATTACGAGTCGTTTCATCATCCAGAAATTATAGAGCTTGTGGAAGAAATCTTTATGACAGAAGTGAAAGTGCGCAAACAAATGTTATTGCCACTTGGAATTGAGCGAAAGCATTTCGAGGTATATGGAGCACCGATTATCGGGACGAACCATGAATGGAAAGGGATTGTCCTTGTATTCCATGACATTACTGAGCTGAAAAAGTTAGAGCAAATGAGAAAAGACTTTTTAGCGAATGTTTCTCATGAACTAAAGACGCCGATCACTTCTATTAAAGGTTTTTCAGAAACGCTCTTAGACGGTGCTATGGATAATAAGAAATTCTGCGAACATTTCTTGCATATTATTTTAAAAGAAAGCGAACGTATGCAAGGATTAATTGAAGATTTATTAGATTTATCAAAGATTGAGCAACAAGGATTTAAATTGAGTATGGGGACCGTTGATATGAAGGGACTTCTTGAAGACATTCATATGGTGCTTGATAATAAAGCAGGAGAAAAAGAAATCTCTTTACAAGTAAATGCGCTAAAACGTGTCTCTGTCATTGGAGACCCAAGTCGTTTGAAGCAAATCTTTATTAATTTAATGAATAACGCAATCGTATATACGCCGGCTGGAGGCGTTGTTTCTGTAGAATTAGCAGAAGATAAATATAATGCTTATATAAAAGTGTCGGATACTGGAATTGGTATTAGTAAAGATGAGATTCCGCGTATTTTTGAACGCTTCTACCGAGTTGATAAAGCGAGAAGTAGAAATACTGGTGGTACAGGCCTTGGATTATCGATTGTAAAGCATTTAGTCGAGGCGCATAATGGTACGATTACAGTGGATAGTGAAGTAGGGGAAGGGACAACATTTACAGTTGTTTTACCAAAATCTGCAACTGAAAAATAGGGTGAAGCATGTTTACAATATATTAACAATGGCTTAATTAAATATTAATAAAGCTCTGTTAATATAATACATGAAAACCCCTTCATCCAAGGAGTAATTTTGGACGAGAATAGTTATGCTGTTCTCGTCACTTCCCTTTTACATTAGTAAACGTTTGTATATATAATAGAAAATAGCCGTTATTTTTCTTCTCTCTATTAGTCATGTTAATATAGAGAGAGGAAAGGAACGGTTTTTTTCTGTGAAAAAAATCATTTCAAATTTGTATGGGGAGGTTTCTGATTTGGAAAAAAAGGTCGTATTAGTAGATGGTAATAATATCGCGTATCGTGCTTTCTTTGCACTACCGCTTTTAAATAACGACAAAGGTATACATACGAACGCAATTTATGGTTTTACAATGATGTTAATGAGAATATTAGAGGAAGAAAAACCGACGCATATGTTAGTAGCGTTTGATGCGGGTAAAACGACATTCCGTCATAAAACGTATAGTGAGTATAAAGGAGGACGTCAAAAGACTCCACCTGAGTTGTCAGAGCAGTTCCCGTTTATTCGTGAGATGCTTGATGCATTCAACGTACCGCGTTATGAATTAGAAAATTATGAAGCAGATGACATTATGGGAACGCTAGCGAAAGAAGCGAGTGAACAAGGAGCAAATGTAAAAGTTATTTCAGGAGATAAAGATTTACTGCAACTTGTTTCTGATAACACGCTTGTATGTATCCCTCGAAAAGGGATTACGGAAGTAGATGAATATACGAAAGAAGCTTTATTTGAGAAATATAGCTTATCACCAAAGCAAATTATCGATATGAAAGGTTTAATGGGCGACCAATCAGATAATATTCCAGGTGTACCAGGAGTTGGTGAAAAAACTGCGATTAAATTGTTAACACAGTTTGGAACAGTTGAAGAAGTGTATGAAAATATAGATCAAGTAAGCGGGAAGAAATTAAAAGAAAAGCTGGAAGCAAATAAAGAACAAGCTCTTATGAGTAAAGATCTTGCTACTATTATTATAGATGCGCCGATTACTGTGCATGTAGATGATATGGAATACAAAGGGTATGAACCGAGCGATGTTATTCCTATGTTTGAGAATTTAGGATTTACATCTCTTTTAAATAAATTAGGTGTTACACCAGAAGAAACGGCTCCCGCTGAATTAGATGACATTACATTTGATATTGTGGAAGAAGTTACAGAAGAAATGCTGCAGCAAGATAGTGCGCTTATCGTTGAGGTACAAGAAGATAACTATCATAAAGCAGACATTCAAGGTTTCGGTATTCAAAATGAAAATGGATGTTACTTTATTCAGACAGACATTGCTCTTAAGTCAGATGCTTTTAAAGATTGGCTTGCAGATGGAGAAATGAGAAAGTATACATTTGATGCGAAGCGTGCGATCGTTGCACTGAAATGGAACGGTATAGATATACAAGGGATTGACTTTGATCTATTAATCGCTGCGTATTTACTTGACCCGGCTGATACGGATAAAGATTTCCGTACTGTAGCGAAAATGAAAGAAACGCATGCTGTGAAATCCGATGAAGAAGTTTACGGAAAAGGTGCGAAGCGTGCTGTTCCAGAGATAGAGATAGTAGCGGAGCATGTCGCTCGTAAAGTGCATGTATTATATGATGTAAAACAAACATTCGTTGAAGAGTTAGAAAAGAATGAGCAATATGAACTGTTTACAGAGCTAGAATTACCACTTGCACGTGTATTAGCTGATATGGAAGTGAAAGGTGTAAAAGTTGATACAGAGCGTCTTCGTAATATGGGAGAAGAACTTGCGGGTAGATTAAAGGAAATGGAACAGGAAATTTATAAGCTTGCGGGAACAGAATTTAATATTAATTCACCGAAGCAGCTTGGTGTTATTCTGTTTGAGAATTTAAACTTACCAGTTATTAAAAAGACGAAAACAGGTTATTCTACGTCAGCTGATGTACTAGACAAGCTTATGGATCGCCATGAAATTGTTCCAAACATTTTACATTACCGTCAATTAGGAAAACTAAATTCAACTTATATTGAAGGTTTATTAAAAGTTGTACATGAAGATTCATCAAAAATCCATACTCGTTTCAATCAAGTATTAACGCAAACAGGTCGATTGAGTTCAACGGATCCGAACTTGCAAAATATCCCGATTCGATTAGAAGAAGGAAGAAAGATTCGTCAGGCATTCGTTCCATCAGAAGAAGGATGGATTATGTATGCGGCTGATTATTCACAAATCGAACTGCGTGTATTAGCTCATATTGCAAATGATAAAGGGCTAGTTGAAGCATTCCAACATGACATGGATATTCATACGAAAACAGCTATGGATGTATTTGGCGTGGAAAAAGATGAAGTAACTTCAAATATGAGACGACAAGCGAAAGCTGTTAACTTCGGAATTGTGTATGGTATTAGTGATTATGGTCTTTCGCAAAACTTAGGAATTACAAGAAAAGCAGCAGCGGAATTTATTGAAAAGTATTTAGAAAGTTTCCCTGGTGTACAAGAATACATGGAGGACATCGTAAAAGATGCGAAACAAAAAGGATATGTGGCTACATTATTAAATCGTCGTCGTTATATTCCAGAAATTACGAGTCGTAATTTCAATTTACGTAGCTTTGCTGAGCGTACAGCTATGAATACACCAATTCAAGGTACTGCAGCAGATATTATTAAAAAAGCGATGATTATTATGGCAGATCGTTTAGAAGAAGAAGGATTACAGGCACGTCTACTTCTGCAAGTACACGATGAATTGATATTTGAAGCACCAAAAGAAGAAATTGAAAAATTAGAGAAGCTTGTACCAGAAGTAATGGAGCATGCAATTGAACTCGCAGTTCCGCTGAAAGTTGATTATTCTTACGGTCCAACTTGGTACGACGCAAAATAAGGAAGTGATGAAATGCCTGAATTACCAGAGGTTGAAAACGTCAGACGGACACTTGAAAATCTTGTAACAGGAAAAACGATTGAAGATGTTATTGTTACCTATCCGAAAATAGTAAAACGACCAGATGATGTAGAAATCTTTAAAGAAATGCTAAGAGGCGAGAAGATTGAAAACATAAAGCGAAGAGGAAAGTTTTTGCTTTTATATGTAACGAATTATGTCATTGTTTCACATTTGCGTATGGAAGGTAAGTTTTTACTGCATCAAGAGGGTGAGCCAATTGATAAACATACGCACGTCCGTTTCTTATTTACAGATGGAACTGAATTACATTATAAAGATGTGAGAAAGTTTGGTACGATGCATTTGTTTAAGAAAGGTGAGGAGTTAAATCAAATGCCTCTTGCCGACTTAGGTCCAGAGCCATTTGATGCTGAATTGACACCGCAGTATTTACAAGAAAGATTGCAAAAGACAAATCGTAAAATAAAAGTTGTATTATTAGACCAGCGTCTTTTAGTAGGGCTTGGAAATATATATGTAGATGAAGTTTTATTCCGTTCTCAAATTCATCCGGAAAGAGAAGCGTCTTCTTTAACAGCAGAAGAAATTGAACGAATTTACGAGGCGACTGTTACAACGCTAGGCGAAGCAGTGAAACGTGGCGGAAGTACAATCAGAACGTATATTAACTCGCAAGGGCAAATTGGTTCATTCCAAGAACTTCTAAATGTATATGGAAAAAAAGGAGAACCGTGTGTGACTTGCGGTACGATATTAGAAAAAACGGTTGTTGGTGGAAGAGGAACGCATTACTGCCCGATTTGTCAGCCAAGAATATAGAAAAGAGATAACATCGGATAGGCATTTGTCATATACATACAGCAGAGCTATGTATAAGGGAGGAGCTTACCGATGTACCTTTATTTATCTCTTATTTTATTAGCTTTTACATTAAGCTTGGATAGCTGTAGTGTAGGGCTAACATATGGTTTAAGAAGCGTAAGAATTCCACTAAGATCAATTGTAATTATCGGAATGTGTTCAGCGGCTGTTATGCTTGTTTCAATGGGAATTGGACATATGATCGCGAAAATATTTTCACCTGTTATTGCAACGCGTATCGGTGGGCTTGTTCTTATTGGAATAGGAATTTGGGTATTATATCAATTTTTTCGAAGTGAGAAAAAAGAAGAACCGAAGCAAGAGGAGAAGGTTTGGAAATTAGAGATTGCCTCGCTTGGGTTAGTGATTCAAATTTTACGGAAACCGACTGTAGCAGATTTCGATAAATCAGGCACCATTTCTGCAGGAGAAGCATTGCTTCTTGGTATCGCTCTTTCTGTGGATTCGTTCGGTGCTGGAATAGGTGCATCTTTATTAGGGTATGCACCCGCTATGATGGCGATATTAGTTGCAGTGATGAGTTCTTTGTTTTTATTTATTGGGATGAAACTTGGAACGGTTTTATCAAATATGAAATGGTTGCAAAAATTTACATTCCTGCCTGGGGTATTACTCATTATTATTGGAATTTGGAAAATGTAAGTACGGGCGTGGAACATTAGTTTCGCGCCTTTTATTATGAGGAGGATTATATGATGACAGTAGTAATTGGATTAACAGGAGGCATTGCAAGCGGAAAAAGTACAGTATCTCAAATGTTTCGCGAGCTAACTATACCAGTTATTGATGCAGATATTATTGCGCGAGAAGTTGTAGAGAAAGGAAAACCAGCATATAACAAAATTGTAGAAGTGTTTGGAACGGAAGTATTACAAGAAGATGGAGAACTGGATCGCCCGAAATTAGGAAGTGTTGTTTTCTATAATGAAGAAAAACGATTGCAGTTAAACAAAATTGTTCATCCTGCAGTGCGTGAGGAAATGAATAGGCAAAAGGAACTGTACATAAAAGAAGGGATGCAAGCGGTTGTGTTAGATATCCCACTTTTGTTTGAAGGTAAATTAACAAGTCTCGTTGATCGCGTTTTAGTTGTAGCTGTTACACTAGAAACACAGTTAGAACGTTTAATGAAACGAAATAATTTTTCGGAAGAGGAAGCAATAGCCCGTATTCAATCTCAAATGCCGTTAGAAGAAAAAGTGAAGCATGCAGATGAAGTGATAAATAATGATGGCACAATTATGGGAACGAAAACACAATTGCAGATTATTTTAAAGAAATGGAACATTATTGACTAAAAAATTGTGAAATTAGTGAAAATGCTTAGTGACATATCCCCTTTTTGTGTTATACTATTATTGGGATTGGAGATAAATAGTATAACGCATTCAAGGGGGATAACATATTATGACTCGTGTGGCAATTAATGGATTTGGACGTATTGGGAGAATGGTATTTCGTCAGGCAATAAAAGAAAGCGCATTCGAAATTGTAGCAATCAATGCAAGCTATCCATCTGAAACGTTAGCACATTTAATTAAATATGATACAGTTCACGGCAAGTTTGACGGAACAGTAGAAGCATTTGAAGATCACTTATTAGTTGATGGGAAAATGATTCGCCTTTTAAACAACCGCGATCCAAAGGAATTGCCTTGGACAGATCTTGGTGTTGAAGTTGTAATTGAAGCGACTGGCAAATTTAATTCAAAAGAAAAAGCAATTCTGCATGTTGAAGCTGGAGCGAAAAAAGTTATTTTAACAGCGCCTGGTAAAAATGAAGATGTAACAATTGTAGTTGGTGTAAATGAAGACCAATTAGATATTACAAAACATACTGTTATTTCAAATGCATCTTGTACAACAAACTGTTTAGCGCCTGTTGTTAAGGTGTTAGATGAGCAGTTTGGAATTGAAAACGGTTTAATGACGACTGTTCACGCTTATACAAATGACCAAAAAAATATTGATAACCCACATAAAGATTTAAGAAGAGCGCGTGCTTGCGGACAATCAATCATTCCGACAACGACAGGTGCTGCAAAAGCGCTAGCAAAAGTTCTTCCGCACTTAAATGGAAAACTTCATGGTATGGCACTTCGTGTACCAACACCAAACGTGTCTCTTGTTGATTTAGTAGTAGACGTAAAAAGTGATGTGACAGTAGAAGCTATTAATGATGCATTCAAAACTGTTGCAAACGGTGCGTTAAAAGGAATTGTAGAATTTAGTGAAGAACCTTTAGTATCTATTGACTTTAATACAAATACACACTCAGCTATTATTGATGGTTTATCTACAATGGTAATGGGTGATCGTAAAGTAAAAGTACTTGCTTGGTATGATAACGAGTGGGGCTACTCTCGTCGTGTTGTAGATCTTGTAACGTTAGTTGTTGATGAATTAGCGAAACAAGAAAATGTGCAACATATTTAAGTGAATAAGGGAGAGGGCAAGTGAATATTGCCCTCTTTTTTTTTATTTTTTTCTGAAAAGGGGAAAAATTATATAAGTATATTTTTAGAAGTGGACATACCACGAAGCGTTGTGATTACTGTATTTGTGAATCATTTATTTTTTTTAGGGAAAAGTAAAGAGGAAAATATGACAGAAAATCGAAAAAACTGTTGTTGCAAAATGAAAATAAACAAAGTATACTAACACTCGTAAACTTAAGAGCTGAGGTACGTAGTCACTACTTAAAGGGTTAGGACCTCTCTGGACTAACTTTCCCCCGTGGTAGTGGAGCAAGCCAAATTGCAAATTAGTTTTCAATTCGAACAGTTAGAATAAATTTACAAGGGGGAACTGTAGAATGGATACTATGGATACGATGGGTCGTCACGTGATCGCTGAACTTTGGGATTGCGATTTCGACAAGCTTAATGACATGCCGTATATTGAACAATTATTTGTGGATGCAGCACTAAGAGCTGGTGCTGAAGTGCGTGAGGTTGCTTTCCATAAATTTGCACCACAAGGTGTAAGTGGAGTAGTAATTATCTCGGAATCACATTTAACAATTCATAGCTTTCCGGAGCACGGTTACGCGAGTATTGATGTTTATACTTGTGGGGATCGTATTGATCCAAATGTTGCTGCAGAATATATTGCAGAAGGTTTAAACGCGAAAACGCGTGAGAGCATCGAGCTTCCTCGAGGCACTGGTAGCTTCGAAATTAAGCAGAGAGAAACAAAAGCTCTTTAAAAAAGAACATAATTGATTTAAAATGTAAAGAGGTGTATAATGCACCTCTTTTTTAGTTTATAAAAAAGGAAAATATAACGTACTCGTTAGTTGAATAAATGAAGTTCTTACGAATAAGTTAACACCGCCTCTATCATCGGATTTTTAAAAACGAGATGAGAAAATAATGCGCTTAAACTTAAAGTGGTAAGAGAGTTAAAATGAGTTATATAATAATGTATATATATTGTCAGATGAAGTAAGTAGAGAAAAAATAAAGAGTATAGTGTAAAGGAGTGAATATATTGCGTTGTCCATCCTGTTCTCATAATGGTACAAGAGTGTTAGATTCGCGTCCGGTAGACGAGGGGCGCTCTATTCGAAGAAGGAGAGAGTGTGAAAGCTGTTTAAGCCGCTTTACGACATTTGAAAGAGTGGAAGAGTCACCTCTTATCGTTGTAAAAAAAGAAGGAACACGAGAAGAGTTTAATAAAGAAAAGATTTTACGCGGCTTAATTAAAGCGTGTGAAAAAAGACCAGTATCTTTAAGACAACTAGAAGAAGTAACTCAAAGTGTGGAACGTGAACTTCGTAATTTAGGTATATCAGAAGTGAAAAGTGATATGATTGGTGAAATTGTTATGGAGGAGCTTCGTGATATCGACGATGTTGCTTACGTACGTTTTGCTTCTGTATATCGTCAATTTAAAGATTTAAATGTATTTATTGAAGAATTAAAAGATATACTGCAAAAAGAAAGAGAGTAGAAGCTATATTTTATTCTCTTTACATACTGTAAGTAATGGGATAAGAGAGCTAGAAGCGAAAGCTAATAGCTCTTTTTCGCTAAGAAATTATATAATGAAGATAGAACGAATGAAGTAGAGGATAGATTGGATGAGAGAAAGGAAAAGCAAGAATGGAAAAACAGTCATGGATGGAGCTATTGCCGATTGATCGTTATAAAGTAAGTGCGAAAGGGTTACTGCATAATTACGACCGAAAAGTGTTAACGATGTTGTATCAGCCGTTAATAGGGAGTAGAGCTTTTAGCTTGTACATGACGCTATGGGGAGAGTTAGAGCAAGATCGTGTGTTTGGAAAAGAGAATACACATCATTCCCTTATGGTAACCATGCAAATGCAGCTTCCTGAAATATATGAGGAACGAGTGAAGTTAGAGGCAATTGGGCTTTTAAAGGTATATATTAAGAAAGAAAAAGATATTCGAATGTTTATATACGAATTGCAACCGCCTTTATCTCCGAAGCAGTTTTTTGATGATATTGTTTTAAGTATCTTTTTATACAATCGATTGAGTCGGACAAAATATAATCAAGTAAAGCAGTATTTCTTAGAGGAAGAATTTGATTTTGCCTCTTATGAAAATGTTACGCGTTCGTTCAATGATGTGTTTGGTTCGTTTAATCCAGGACAACTTGAGCATGCGCAAGAAGACCTTCGTATTCCGAAAACGACAGCTATGCCAAGTAATGAAAAGGGAGACGCTCCAAAAGTTTGGAATGATTTCTTTGATTTCTCCTTATTTGTAGACGGTTTGTCCGCTCTTGTCCCTAAAAAGGCGATTACAGATCAAGTGCGAGAATGTGTCATTACACTTGCTTACGTGTATGATGTAGATGTGTTATCGATGCAAAATATCGTTCTTGGTGCGGTGACAGAGATGCAGACAATTGATATCGAAAGGCTTAGAAAAGGAGCGCGTGATTGGTATCAGTTCGAAAACGGCCAAGCGTTACCTGTATTAAGTGAAAGAGTACAGCCGCACGCTGCACGTATGATGAAAGAAAAAGAGCCTTCTACGCAAGAAGAGATGTTAATCAAACAGTTAGAGGAAATCTCACCAAAACAACTATTGAAAGAAATTTCTGGTGGCGCAGAGGCGACGAAGGCGGACTTGCAAATCGTTGAAGATGTAATGATCAATCAAAAATTAACACCAGGTGTTGTGAATGTACTTATTTATTATGTTATGCTACGCTCAGATATGAAACTTGCGAAAACGTATGTGGAGAAGATTGCTGGACATTGGGCACGTAAAAAGGTCGGTACAGTAGCTGAAGCAATGGCGTTAGCGAAAGAAGAAAACCGTCAATATCAAGAATGGGCTGAGACGAAGAAAAAAGGCCGTCCATCGAAGAAAACAGTGCGAAAAGAAATGGTACCAGATTGGCTGAAAGAGGAGCCGAAAGAACAAGAGAAAGAAATTGTGAAAAAAGATGTAAGTGCTGAAAAAGGTGCAAGTACGTTAGAGGATGAACGAAAACGACTAGAAGAAGTGTTAAAAAAATATAAGCGTGATTAATAGAAGAGAATGAACGCTCTTTGAGGTGAGAAAATGGAGCATATTCAAAATTCATTTGCAAAGTTAATGGAAAATGAAAATTTTAAAAATAGATATGAAGTATTAAAGGCAGAAGTAATGGCACATCCGCGTGTGAAAGAGTTTATAGACGAACACCAAGGTGAAGTAACAACTTCTATGATTGAGCGCAGTCTTGTGAAGTTATACGAATATATTGGACAAAGTGTAGGTTGCGCAGATTGTCCGGATCTAGGTTCGTGTAAAAACATGCTGCAAGGATATGAGCCAAAGCTCGTTATCCAAGGGAAGATGATTGATATTCAATACGATCGTTGCGTTAGAAAAGTAGCATATGACGAGAGGAAGAAATATGAAAAGCTCGTTCAAAGTGTATATATGCCAACTGACATTTTACAGGCAACGATGGAAAACTTAGATCCTTCAGATTTAGATGCGCGTATTGATGCAATTGGTGCAGCTAATGAATTTTTAAACACGTATGAACCTGGTAAAAAGGTACAAGGTTTATATTTGTACGGTAAATTTGGTGTAGGGAAAACGTATCTTTTAGGAGCGATTGCGAATGAGCTTGCTCGAAAGAAAATAAGTTCGATGCTCGTATACTTCCCTGAATTTTTACGTGAAATTAAAAGTTCGATCCAAGATAATTCAATTGGAGAAAAGATTGACGCGGTGAAACGTGTACAAGTATTAATGTTGGATGATATTGGGGCAGAGGCGATGTCGAGCTTTGTACGTGATGATGTGCTTGGTGCCATTCTGCAGTTCCGTATGTTAGAAAACTTACCAACGTTCTTTACGTCTAATTTTGATTTCAAAGAGTTGGAACATCATTTAACGTATACACAACGCGGTGAAGCAGAACAAATGAAAGCAGCGCGTATTATGGAAAGAATTAAATATTTAGCAAAGCCAATTACAATTGGCGGGAAAAACCGACGTCATAAGTAATGAATGAGCAAGCTGAGAAGCTTGCTTTTTTTCGTTTTGAATACTTTTTAGAGTAGTTAAATTGTAAAACGAACAGTTCTTATGGAAAATTCATAGTAGCTTGTATCATTTTTTTCTCCCTCCCTTAATATATATAAAATTAGCAAGCCATATTGAGTAGATTTTCTAACGATAGGAAATGTAATTCTACTAAGAGTGAACTTCACGCGGGACGGACTCTTATAGGATTTGTAACGTATAGATACAGTCCTTTAGAGCAGGGATAAAAGGGGGGACAAAAGTGATTGAAATTTGCTTCGAAGAAAAAAATGATGCTATGCATGTCTATAGACAACTACTGAAAAGAGCCGAACTGTTATATAAGGAAACGAGTGTGTATTTACAGGAACAAAAAGTGGTGATTCACATACCAGTATGTGAATCGAATTATATTGAAAAGATTTTATTGCCAGTAATGGTCTATTTCATTGTGAATGTAAAGCAAAATGAGTGGATTTATACAATCTTAAAAGAAAAGTTTTTTTATGAGGAACAAGAAGAGTGTCATCAAATATTGCATATGGCACAAGAGATTTTAAAAGGAAGAAGAAAAGGAGTTGCTCGTGAATTAACACGTCACACATTTGAATCATATATTAAGTCTTCTTTAAATAATTGGCTTTGTGATCCGCTCTCATTCTCGTTTTCATCATATGTTCGTTTTCGTCTTCGTACATATAGGGAAATGGTAGCTACACTTGCCGAAATGGCAATTGATGAGTATAAGTTGGAACAAGAATATCAAATGTTTATTGAGATGCTCCGGCAACAAGTGCGTAGCCGGAAATCACGATTGTCCTGTGTGCATCTTATTTTTGATGAAAGCTTTATTTTCTATGATGATAAAGGTAGACGTTTAAAACAGGAGAAATTGGTTCAATATATAGATGAAGACTTATTGAAACAAAAGGATGTATATATTGATACGAAAGTAATTGCACCACTTCTTTCTATTTCGCCGAAAAAAATTTATTTATATACGAAAGAACAAGATCATAATATGATTATTACTTTGCGAAATGTATTTCAAGAACGGGTACAATTACATGGATTACATGAGTTTGAGCGCAATGTGAAAAATTTAAAAAATAAAGGTAACGCCCTTGATTTTCTAAGTTTTTGAGCATATAATTACCTACATAAATGAAATATATTGAAATGTCATGATGAGGACATGAGTAGTTTTCTACGATTTTCAGAGAGGGAAGCCTTAGGGTGTGAGCTTCCTAGTACGGGATCATTACTTACCACCTCTAAACTTTAGCAGTGAACGGTTTTTACTAGTAATTGCTAACGGACAACACCGTTATGTTGAACTTGAGCAATTAACAATAAGGTTAATTGGAACAAGGGTGGAACCACGAATTCAACACTCGTCCCTTTTTACGGGATGAGTGTTTTTTATTTTGAGAAAAAGAGGAGTGACCAGTGATGGCAGATGTAGTTAAAATTACTTTCCCTGATGGAGCTGTGAAGGAGTTTCCAAAAGGCGTAACAACTGAAGAAATCGCAGCTTCTATTAGCCCAGGCTTAAAGAAAAAAGCTGTGGCTGGAAAATTAAACGATGAGATGATTGATCTTGTTACACCAATCGAAGAAGATGGTGCAGTTTCTATTATTACGTTAGATTCTGAAGATGGCTTATACATTTTACGCCATTCAACAGCCCATCTATTAGCACAAGCATTAAAACGTTTATATAAAGATGCTAAGCTTGAGCTTGGCATTGGCCCAGTAATCGAAAATGGCTTCTACTACGATATCGATATGGAAGAAGCAATTACAGTTGAAGACTTCAAGAAAATCGAAAAAGAAATGCAAAAAATTGTGAACGAGAACTTAGAAATCGTTCGTCATGAAGTACCACGTGCAGAAGCACTTCGTCGTTTTGAAGAAATCGGCGATGAGTTAAAATTAGATTTAATTAACGATCTTCCAGAAGATGCAGTTATTTCAATCTATGAGCAAGGCGAATTCTTCGACCTTTGCCGTGGTGTTCACCTTCCATCTACAGGGAAAATTAAAGTATTTAAATTATTAAGCGTTGCGGGTGCTTACTGGCGCGGCGATAGCAATAATAAAATGCTACAACGTATTTACGGTACTGCATTCGTTAAGAAAGCAGAATTAGATGAGCACTTACGTATGCTTGAAGAAGCGAAAGAGCGTGATCACCGTAAATTAGGTAAAGAATTAAAATTATTTACTAATAGCCAAAAAGTAGGACAAGGTTTACCACTTTGGTTACCAAAAGGTGCAACAATCCGCCGTATTATCGAGCGTTACATCGTTGATAAAGAAGCAAGCTTAGGCTATGATCACGTATACACTCCAGTACTAGGAAGCAGAGAGCTTTATGAAACTTCTGGTCACTGGAATCACTACCGTGATGGTATGTTCCCGTCAATGGAAATGGATAATGAAGAGTTAGTTCTTCGTCCAATGAACTGCCCTCACCACATGATGGTTTATAAAAATGATATTCACAGCTACCGTGAACTACCAATCCGTATTGCGGAACTTGGAACAATGCACCGCTATGAAATGTCAGGTGCGTTATCTGGATTGCAACGTGTACGCGGAATGACTTTAAATGATGCGCACATTTTCGTTCGCCCAGATCAAATTAAAGAAGAGTTAAAACGTGTTGTAAACTTAACTCTAGAAGTGTACAAAGATTTCGGTCTAGAGAACTACTCATTCCGTCTATCTTATCGCGACCCAGCAGATACTAAAAAGTACTATGCTGATGATGAGATGTGGGAAAAAGCACAAGGTATGTTAAAAGAAGCTATGGATGAAATGGGTCTTGATTACTATGAAGCTGAAGGTGAAGCGGCATTCTACGGTCCGAAACTTGACGTTCAAGTTCGTACTGCTCTTGGAAAAGACGAAACACTTTCAACTGTACAATTAGACTTCTTACTTCCAGAACGCTTTGAATTAGCTTACGTTGGTGAAGATGGTAAACAACATCGTCCAGTTGTAATTCACCGTGGTGTTGTATCAACTATGGAACGTTTCGTAGCCTTCTTAATTGAAGAATACAAAGGTGCATTCCCAACTTGGTTAGCTCCAGTTCAAGCACAAGTAATTCCAGTTTCTCCGCAAGTACATTTAGACTATGCGAAGAAAGTACAAGACGAATTACGCCGTGCTGGTATCCGTGTTGAATTAGATACTCGTGAAGAGAAAATTGGTTACAAGATCCGTGAAGCACAAATGCAAAAAATTCCGTACATGCTTGTAGTAGGTGACAACGAAGTAACTGAAAACGGCGTAAACGTACGTAAATACGGTGAACAAAAATCAGAAACAATCGCATTAGATGCTTTTGTTGACATGATTAAAGTAGAAGGAAAACGATAAGAAATAGCCGCGGTATACCGCGGCTTTTCTATGTAATATAAGTGAGGAAAAATAGAAAAAATAACCATGTAACACTTATCATAAAAAAGTATTGCAAGTATGTTAGTTGTTTGTTACAATATTTCTTGTTGTTAGTAAAACACATCGCGTCTTCTTGACAGACGTCATGTCCTATGATAAACTCATCAAGGATAATAGAATATTGTTTTGTGGAACAAGTAGAAGCACCCGCTTCTCACCTGATGGACGCATTCGCAGTTAGCAGGTAAATGTATTTCTTACTTAAGATTTTACAAGTGTGGGTGTCGTATGCCCGCACTTTTTTTGTCGGGTTCTATGACTACAAAATATGTTCTGAGAAAACCTTGGAGGTGGCTTACTATTAGCAAGGATATGATGATTAACGAGCAAATTCGTGCACGTGAAGTACGTTTAGTTGGCGCAAATGGCGATCAACTTGGAATCAAGTCTCGTAATGACGCTTTAGACTTAGCTGCAAATCTTAATCTTGATTTAGTATTAGTTGCTCCAAATGCGAAACCGCCAGTATGCCGCATTATGGACTACGGTAAATTCCGCTTTGAGCAACAGAAGAAAGAAAAAGAACAGCGCAAAAATCAAAAAGTAATTAGCATGAAAGAAGTTCGTTTAAGTCCAACAATTGATGAACACGACTTTAACACAAAACTTCGTAATGCTATCAAGTTTTTAGAGAAAGGCGACAAGGTTAAAGCATCAATTCGCTTTAAAGGACGTGCCATTACTCATAAAGAAATCGGTCAACGTGTTTTAGATCGCTTCTCAGAAGCTTGTGCTGAAGTTAGCACAGTTGAATCTAAGCCTAAAATGGAAGGACGCAGTATGTTCTTAGTTTTAGCACCGAAAAACGATAAGTAATAGATAGAGGAGGAAATACCTATGCCTAAACAAAAAACTCATCGCGGCGCTGCAAAGCGTTTCAAAAAGACTGGATCAGGTAAACTGAAACGTTCTCACGCTTACACAAGCCATTTATTCGCTAACAAATCTACAAAAGCTAAACGTAAATTACGTAAAGCTGGTGTAGTAAGCGCTGGTGACTTCAAACGCATTCGTCAAATGCTTGACAACTTAAAATAAGTTCGGCTGATATATAGAACAATTAGGAGGTAATATTATGCCAAGAGTAAAAGGTGGTACAGTTACTCGTCAACGTCGTAAAAAAGTAATTAAATTAGCAAAAGGTTACTACGGTTCAAAAAATACATTATTCAAGGTTGCTAACCAACAGGTTATGAAATCTCTAATGTATGCATTCCGTGACCGCCGTCAAAAGAAACGTGACTTCCGTAAATTATGGATTACACGTATCAACGCAGCAGCTCGTATGAATGGTCTTTCTTACAGCCGCTTAATGCACGGTCTTAAAAATGCTGGCATCGAAGTTAACCGCAAGATGCTTGCTGACTTAGCTGTTCATGACGAAAAAGCTTTCGCTGAATTAGCAACAGTTGCAAAAAACAACATTAACTAATTAATTAGTTGAAACCTTAGAAGAATTTTCTTCTAAGGTTTTTTGTTTGTATGTAAAGAGAAATTCTAAATGATATGACAAAAACAATATAAAAGCTATAGCAATATAGAAGAATATGCATATGAAGCTAGGAGAATCCTTCTGGCTTTTTTTATTTATACTCCTTTGGAAAGAAGAGTATCTTTCCTACCTGAAACGACACTGCTATAATGGAAAGATGATATGGAACTTTCATCAGATAAAATAAAATTTTTATCAGTGGGCAATCCCTGAATAATTATTAGTTATCACCAATCAGAGTGTACAATCTAAAAGTGATGATTGAAACGTATTTGTAAATTAAGGACAAGCTATTTTGTAAAGAGGTAAATGGCTGACTTATTAATAAGAAGCGAAAAATAATAATGAACTTTGAGATGAAACAACATTGTTGCGTAAAATGCGATGTTGGAGGAGGACAATAGAATGGACTTACTACAACTATTTAAATTACAAAAAGAATTAGATGACCGTATTGCGAAAGAGCATGACTTACAACCGAAAAAGTTATTAAAAGAAAAAATGTTAGCTCTTCTTGTGGAAATTGGAGAACTTGCAAATGAAACACGCTGTTTTAAATATTGGAGCAATAAGCCAGCATCAGAACGCGAAGTAATACTTGAAGAATACGTAGATGGTTTGCATTTTATTTTATCAATCGGAATTGATTTAGGTATTGATAAAAACTTCCTATTCTATAAATGTGCACAAACGAATAAAACACAAGTAGAAATTTTCTTGGACACATATGCAAAGGTAATTCGTTTTACAGATCAACCATCTATTACGAACTATATTGAATTATTTACAAGCTATCTTCGCCTTGGACAAGCGCTTGAGTTTGAGCAAGAAGAGATTGAAAAAGCGTATTTAGACAAAAATGAAGTAAATCATCAGCGTCAAACACAAGGATACTAATTTAATTTTTGAATATTTCAATTTCCTTTTGTATAATGAAGTGACTGAAGAAAAAGGAGGGTGTTGGCAATGACAAAATTAGACGAGACATTGACAATGCTAAAAGAATTAACAGATGCACGTGGTATTGCGGGTAACGAACGTGAACCACGCGAAGTAATGAAGAAATATATTGAGCCGTTTGCGGACGAACTTTCTACTGATAATTTAGGAAGTTTAGTTGCGAAAAAAGTAGGGGAAGAAAACGGCCCGAAAATTATGGTTGCTGGTCATTTAGATGAAGTGGGCTTTATGATTACGCAAATTGATGACAAAGGCTTCCTTCGTTTCCAAACGGTTGGTGGCTGGTGGTCGCAAGTTATGCTTGCGCAGCGCGTGACAATTGTAACGCGTAAAGGAGATGTAACAGGTGTAATTGGTTCAAAACCACCGCACATCTTACCTCCAGAAGCGCGTAAAAAGCCAGTTGAAATTAAAGACATGTTCATCGATATTGGTGCTTCTAGCCAAGAAGAAGCGATGGAGTGGGGCGTACGACCAGGAGATCAAGTTGTACCTTACTTTGAATTCCAAGTGATGAAGAATGAAAAAATGTTACTTGCAAAAGCATGGGATAACCGAATTGGTTGTGCAATTGCAATTGACGTATTAAAACAATTAAAAGATGAAAAGCATCCAAACGTTGTATATGGCGTAGGGACTGTACAAGAAGAAGTCGGTCTTCGTGGTGCGAAAACATCTGCAAACTATATTAAACCAGATATCGCGTTCGCAGTAGATGTTGGTATCGCTGGTGACACACCTGGTGTAACGGCAAAAGAAGCACAAAGTAAAATGGGTGATGGACCACAAATTATTTTATATGATGCTTCTGTTATTGGACATACAGGTTTACGTGACTTTGTAGTTGATGTTGCTGATGAATTACAAATTCCATACCAATATGATTCAGTAGCGGGCGGAGGAACGGATGCAGGTGCCATTCACATTGCTGTAAATGGTATTCCGTCTATGGCAATTACGATTGCAACGCGCTACATTCATTCCCATGCGGCAATGTTACACCGTGACGACTATGAAAATGCAGTGAAGTTAATTGTAGAAGTTATTAAACGTCTTGATAAAGAGGCAGTACATAACATTACATTTAATTAATAGAAAAAGCGAAGGAGGTTCTCCTTCGCTTTTCTATGTTTCAAAAAGGTCTTTCTAATCCAGCTGCAGTATGAGCGCCTAAAATAATTAAACGAGTTAATTGCATGGCCATAAAATGCGGGGTATAAATCATCCCTCTTTTTAACCATGACATAATCATCCCGATATGAGCTCCTGTCACATAACTAATTAAAATATCACGAGGAACCATAAGATCTTTATCATCTGGCTGTGAAATAGATAGGCTTAATGTTAGATGAGTTTGTATTGTTTTCATCATTTTATAAGAGTAGTTTCCGGCAGCTTTATCACCAAGCATAACGTTATAGAAGTTCACATTTTCTGCGATATGTTCAAACAAAGCCAAAAATGTCGGATGCGGTGAATCAAATGTAAGTTGAAACTCTTCTTTATTTCTATTTTTTGGTTTAATAACCTCTGCTAATTTCTCTAACATTTCTTCGATGCTTTTGTCTAATAGGTCATATTTATCGTGGTAATGGCTATAAAACGTAGCGCGATTGACAGGAGCACGTTCTGCGATATGTTGAACAGTTACATCGTCAAATCCCTTTTCGCCTACTAAAGCGACAAAAGCATCCTGTATGAGTTGTCTCGTCCGCTTTACACGTGGATCATTTGTATTTTTAATAGACATTTTTACTTCTCCTCGTTTAATTTTCTATACTTAAACAACATATTGGTATTATATTGTTGTTTAAGCAACATTTCATACGTAAATTGTCGGTTGTAGATTCGAAATAATTATTTATAATTATAAACGATAGTCCTTCAGAAATCAGCACCGCTCGCAGGTAGATAAATTTCGATTTACGCTGCAGATGGTGTGATTTTTTTGTTAAAAGGTTAATATAATTAACAATTAAACAATCTAAACAATAAGGACATAAATAGTTTAGAAAAAAATTATATGCGATATAAGGAGAGGAATGCAATGAATCAGTTTCGAAGAATGGTAATTATCAACATTATCACATTAATTGTACTAGTTGGCGGCGGTATTGGCGGTTATTACTATTACAACCAAACGGAAAATTACTTAAAAACAGACAATGCAAAAATTGATGGAAAGGTAATTCCGGTTGCTTCACCAGTAGCGGGTAAACTAACTGACTGGAAAGCTGAAGTAGGTAAGAACTACAATGAGAACGATAAATTAGGTGCTGTTACTGTAGCGGCAGCTAATGGAGAACAAACAGTAGATATAACAATTCCGCAAAATGCAACAGTTGTACAATCAAATGCAACAACAAATGCTTTCGTTGGAGCAGGTAGCCCGATTGCTTACGCATTCGATATGAACAATTTATGGGTAACAGCAAACATTGAAGAAACAGTGATTGACGATGTTCAAAAAGGTCAAACAGTAGACGTATATGTAGATGCATACCCAGATACAACGTTAACAGGAAAAGTAGAACAAGTTGGATTAACAACAGCAAATACATTCTCGATGTTACCATCAAGTAACGCAACAGCGAACTATACGAAAGTAAAGCAAGTTGTACCAGTTAAAATTTCTTTAGATCATAGTAAATCAGTAAATATTGTTCCTGGAATGAATGTGTCAGTTCGTATTCATAAGTAAGGGGGAGATGAGATGTCCTCAATTGCAATTGCAGGATATGCACTATTTTGTATAATCGTCTTCTTCCTTGTAAATCGTCTTTTACGAAAGAAAAAAACGAACGTGGGAGAAGAACAAGTCCCAGCCGTAAGTAAAATAGAAGTAAGTAAGCTAGAAGCAGAAGAGAAAGAAAATGAACAAAAGCAAGAAGTAGAAATTTCTAATGTAGTTGAGTTAGAAACAAGCAAGCAAGAAGAAGTAAAACAAGAAAAAGAAATGCCGAAAAAACAAACGTCTATGCCTATAGAGAAAGTAAATGTAAAAGCAGTTGTAACAGTATTAATTCTAGGTATGTTCGTTTCTATTTTAAACCAAACGATCATTAACGTTGCATTGCCTCCGTTAATGAATGAATTTAACGTATCAACTTCAACAGCACAATGGTTAATTACAGGATTCATGCTTGTAAATGGTATTTTAGTACCGATTAGTGCCTTTTTAGTTTCACGATTTACGTATCGTAAATTATTTGTAGCAGCCATGTTATTCTTTACTGTAGGATCAATCATTTGTGCTACTTCAGGAAACTTTACAATGATGATGACAGGTCGTATTATTCAAGCAGTCGGTGCAGGTATTTTAATGCCGGTTGGTATGAATATCTTCATGACATTATTCCCGCCTCATAAGCGCGGAGCAGCGATGGGATTACTAGGTGTTGCAATGATTTTAGCACCAGCTATCGGACCAACTGTAACAGGCTGGGTTATTGAAAACTATAGCTGGAACTTAATGTTCTATGCGATGTTTATTATTGGTTTAATTATTACGTTCCTATCTTTAAAATTCTTTACACTCGCTCAGCCAGTGTCTAAAACGAAATTAGATGTATTTGGTGTAATTAGCTCAAGTATTGGATTAGGTAGCTTGCTGTACGGATTTAGTGAAGCTGGAAATAATAGTTGGACTAGCGCAGAAGTTGTTATTTCGCTTGTTATCGGTGTAATTGGTTTAGCGTTATTTATTTGGAGAGAGTTAACAACAGATAATAAAATGCTTGATTTACAAGTATTTAAATATCCAGTATTTACTTTTACTTTATTAATTAACGCAATCGTTACGATGGCATTATTCGGAGGTATGTTATTACTTCCAGTATATCTGCAAAATATTCGCGGCTTTACGCCGATTGAATCTGGTTTATTATTACTACCAGGATCATTAATCATGGGTATCATGGGACCTATTGCAGGTAAACTATTTGATAAATATGGAATTCGCCCGTTAGCGATTGTTGGATTAGCTATTACAACGTTTGCGACGTATGAATTTACAAAGCTATCAATGGATACGCCATATAGCGTTATTATGACGGATTATATTATACGTTCAATTGGTATGTCATTCATTATGATGCCAATTATGACAGCTGGTATGAACGCATTACCGATGAAATTAATTTCTCACGGTACAGCAACGCAAAATACGTCAAGACAAGTAGCTGGTTCAATCGGAACAGCGATTTTAATCACACTTATGACGCAACAAACAACTGCTCACGTAGCAGATTATGGAAACATGTTAACAACATCAAATCCAATTTTAGTTGATAAAGTACACGGTATGGGTCAAAGCTTAGCGACCTTAGCTGGATCAGCTCAAGCAGGAGATGCGATGAGCACGCAACTATTATATGCACAAATTTCAAAGCTATCTGCAATTAACGGTATTAACGATGCCTTCTTAATTGCAACGATACTCGCAGGTATTGCTTGGCTGTTATCATTCTTCTTACAATCAGGCAATAAACCAAATAGAAAAGCAGGGAATTAATTTCCCTGCTTTTTTTGTCTTTTAAAGAGTGAGATATAAAAGGTGATAACCACTTACAGAGCATAATCCTGTTATAAATAAAATCGTCCCCATAGAACGAATACTTGATATGTGTCTTCCGTTTACTATAGCTATTAGTCCAGCTAAAGAGAAGAGACCCCAATATAAAGTTCCTGAAATTGGAATCATCCCCTCTAAGTCTATTCCATAACCTATACAAATGATAGGAACAACGATAAGAGATATGCTAATTAAACCAGCTATAATAGTAAATGATTTACGACACTTCATACCAGCAATAATTAAAAAAATACCAACGATAAATGCGCATAACATTAAAGTAAGAGCTAAAATCATCCAAGTTAATATTCCAAACACTTTTGTATTCCCTCCGATTTGTAGGTTGCTAAAAATATTATATATAGAATGAATCACCTACAGACATGAGCTCCCAGAAGATAACCCCTAATATTCCAATGGTAAAAATAATGAATCCCATATTACGTATACTTTTAATTTTTGCTTGGAATCCACTTATCCCTGCTAATAATCCAGTTAAAGAAAATAGGGTCCAATAAAGAGCGGTTGGAATCGGGAAAATTGTATCGATATGAATCCCTACACTTAAAAGAACAAAAGGTAGTGTGACAAAGGATAGGCTAAGTAGCCCCATTAAACCAACGAGTAATTTCCGATATTTAATTCCTGTTACTATTAAAAAAATACCACCAGCAGTCCCGCATAGTAAGAGAAGTGGCGTGAAAAGCATCCAAATAATACTGAACATATGTAAACTCCTTTATGTGAATTAAGTTATATTTTACTACATGAGGTTTATTTTGGATATTATTAATAAATATGTATAAATTGATAGAAATGAGAAGTAACGATACGAATTAATAAATATAGAGAATGTTAGAGAGGAGGGGGCATATGAAAATTACAGAAGAGAACGTTGCAATACAGCTAAGGAAAAGGAATGAAAAAGCATTATATTTTATTATCGGCCAGTACGGCGGACTTATAAAAAGTATTATTCAGAAGCATTTAGCTTCTTTTCAAGATGTGCAAGAGGAATGTATGGATGATGTGTTGTTGGCGATTTGGAAAGCTAGAAGATCGTGTAACGAAAATTATACTGACGCCTGTCCTAACTTCTGGTGAAGAAGGAGAAAAGAAAACGAATTATCGAAAAGTGCTAACGGAAGAAGAGTTTGAAGTTGTTATAAAAGAGTAAAAAGAGGTATCGCGATGATACTTCTTTTTAACTCAAGAATGCCAACATGTTATTCATAATATGAAATAACATAGCTGGAATAATGGACTTTGTTTTTTTACATAAAATGGCCATTAATAATCCCATAAAGAAAGTAATGACCATTACCCCAAGTGAGTATGTATGAGCGATACCGAAGAAGAAACTTGTTACGATGGCTGCGATCCAAAATGGAAAGCGTTCTGAAAAGAAGTGAAGTATAAAACCACGGAAAATAAGTTCTTCAAAAATGGGTGTGAGTATGGCAAAGCTGAGAAGCAATAATATTTGATATTGCTTAAAGACGTCTAAGCTTAGTGCGGAAGATTGCTGTTTTGTTGCATCTTGGAACACATAATTTAACAAGATGTAATTGAGTATGATGTTTATAACGAAGAAAAGAAGTAAATATACGTATGTGCGCCATTCTTTCAGTACTTTAAAGTTAAAAGATTTTAGTAGTAATTTTTTTGCGGGTTCGAATTTAAAAATGAAGAATAACAATACGGCTAGTTGTAATACAGTACTTGCGGTATTTGCAATAGATTCATACAGCGCAATTTGTTTTTTATCTGTAAGACCTGCTGTATAAATTGTTAATGGCATTGCGAGGAACACAGTAATAAGTCCGGTTCCGAAAAAAGCGAATAGAACGGAGCTAATAAATTGTCCCCATGACATAGAGTATTTCTGTTCATTAGAAAGTTGTGTAGCGGGTTGCATTTGTAAAATCACCTCTTTATATTTATATATATAATTATAAAACATTTCCTTTCGGGTGTAATGTTTAAATATTACATACAAAGGTGTATTTTCCATAAAATAATAAAAGAGGTATCACCCTGTAGTGATGCCTCTTTCTCATTGATAACTATGTTCTGCCTTATTGTTCGATTTCGATTGCTCTATTTGTAATTCACGCTCTACCAAACGGTCTAACTGTTGAATTGCTTTTAATGCTTTTTCATAAGAAATCGTTCTATAATGGTGCGCTCCGCCCGGTTCTTCATCTGCTTCGTCTGCCCATTTAATAATGTTTTGCAGAGATGTTCTTTCAATTTCTTGTTCTACTAAGAAAGAATCTGTATGAAGAAGAATCGCAATAGAAATTTCTTTTGCTAGTTTCGGATGTTCTCCTAATCTAATAAGTAATTTATGTGCTCTCTCAGCGCCTTTAATTGCGTGTATATCATTCTTTTTATATAAGTCATAGTCCCATTCGCCGCCTGTGTACCACGTATGATGTCCGATATCATGAAGGAAACCAGCTTTTGTCGCAGCATCGACTGAGGCGTGATGCTTTTTAGCTAAGTGAAACGCATGGTAAGCGACAGCAATCGCGTGGACCATCCCAGAACGATTTACGTATTTTTGTGTAATATGGTGTTTAAAAATTTGTTCAAGCGTAATACGGTGCATAAAACATTCACTCCTTTTTATCTAATGGTGTCTGTGAAAAAAACGATCGGTTTAAATGTATTTTGAACATTGTACTCCATCCGGGTAGCGTTAGTAAAGTAGAAATGTTTAGGGAAAGAAAAAAATCACCTTAGCTTATGCGAAGGTGATTTTTAAATTTCTTATCTTTTTAATCCTTGCTCTAACGTTTCTAACATTTCGTGCTTTTCATTTTCATCAGCGTTTTTCCAAATGACTTCAAATAAAACACCAAGACCTGGAAGCATTTTTTCTTCACCGCTTTGAATGGCATCGACAATTGTTTCTTGTAATTGATCTTGTGTATTACCAGATACATTTGCTAATACAGCACCGCGTAAATTAAAACTCATTGTTTTCACCTCTTCTTCAGAATTGAAACTGACGTTAGTTTTTGTTCTTTTTTATGTAAATATGTATGAAAAATAGGCTATAATGATAAGACAAGAAGAGAGGGAAATACATATTATGAAAAACATTGATTCAGTACAAAATCCGCGTGTGAAGCAGTGGAAAAAGCTGCAGACGAAAAAAGAGCGCGATAAAAAAGGTTTATTTTTTGTAGAAGGATTCCACTTAGTGGAAGAAGCTTTAAAGGCAGGAGTTGTAACAGAACTTATTGTTTCAGATCAGACAGATCTTCCGAAGGATTGGACAGTTAATGATGTGGAAATGTATATTGTGCCTGAAGCAATCGTAAAAGTACTTCGTGAAACAGAAACGACGCAAGGTGTATTTGCTGTTTGTGAGAAACACGAGAATGAAGTAGCTCTTACCGATGGGAAGTTTCTTTTATTAGATGGCCTGCAAGACCCAGGTAACTTAGGGACAATTATTCGTACAGCTGATGCAGCTGGTATTCATGCCGTTGTGCTTGGAGAAGGTTGTGTTGATGTCTACAATAGTAAAGTACTCCGCTCTACACAAGGTTCTATTTTCCACTTGCCAATCGTAAAAGGGAAATTAGAAGAATGGGTAGACAAGCTAAAAGAAAATAACGTTCCTGTATATGGAACAGCTCTTGAAAATGGAGTTCCTTATGGTGAAGTAACGCCTGCCAGAAGTTTTGCATTAATTGTAGGAAATGAAGGGAATGGCGTACGCCAAGAAATTCTTGCAAAAACGGATCAAAACCTGTATATTCCGATTTACGGCGGGGCAGAATCATTAAATGTTGCGGTTGCAGCAGGGATTTTAACGTATTATTTGCAAAGCCCGGTTGCGAACAAATAAAAAACTTCTTATAATAAGTTGAAGTACATGTTTGTAATGAACATATAATAAAAGTTAAATAACGAAAAACGTTGATAGAGAAGAGTAGCTTACAAAATCGCCATATAGGGAGAGAGTGCCGTAGACTGAAAGCATTCTTATGGTAGACGAAAGTGAATTCACCTCTGGAGTTGACGCCAGGACCATGTATATGTAAAGGCGTTCCGGTCAGAATTGATCGTTATAACTAATGAGTGGGCAGACTTGTTCTGTCAATTTAGGGTGGTACCGCGAATTTACCTCGTCCCTTTTTGGGAGCGAGGTTTTTTTATTTTTAAAATTAGGAGGGTTCCAAAATGGAAGCACGTTTAAAAGAGCTAAAGCAAAAAGCGTTAGAGCTTATTGAAGAAGCGAAAGAGCTAAAAGGCTTAAACGACGTACGCGTAGCGTATTTAGGTAAAAAAGGTCCAATTACAGAAGTATTACGCGGCATGGGAAAATTATCAGCAGAAGAGCGTCCACGTATGGGAGCATTAGTAAATGAAGTACGTGAAGCAATTCAAACGCGTCTAGAAGACAAAATTGGTAACTTAGAAAAAGCAGTAATTGAAGCGAAATTAGCTACTGAAACAATTGATGTTACACTGCCAGGTCGTCCTGTTGAAACAGGTTGTCACCATCCGTTAACAGCTGTTGTTGAGCAAATCGAAGATGTATTCATCGGTATGGGTTATGAAGTAGCTGAAGGAACAGAAGTAGAAAAAGACTACTACAACTTCGAAGCATTAAACTTACCGAAAGATCACCCAGCGCGTGATATGCAAGATACATTCTACATTACAGAAGAAACGTTACTACGTACACATACATCTTCTGTGCAAGCACGTACGATGGAAAATAATAAAGAAAAAGGCCCAATCAAAATTATTTGTCCTGGTAAAGTGTATCGCCGCGATGACGATGATGCGACGCATTCACACCAGTTCATGCAAATTGAAGGTCTTGTAATCGATAAAAACATTCGCATGAGTGATTTAAAAGGTACACTACAAGTATTCGTGAAAAAGATGTTCGGTGAAGATCGTGAAATCCGTCTTCGTCCAAGTTTCTTCCCATTCACAGAGCCATCTGTAGAGATGGATATTTCTTGTATGATGTGTCACGGCAAAGGTTGCGGCACTTGTAAAGGAACTGGCTGGATTGAAATTTTAGGCGCAGGTATGGTTCACCCGAACGTACTTGAAATGGCTGGTTATGATTCAAAAGAATATCAAGGTTTCGCATTCGGTATGGGCGCAGAGCGTATCGCAATGTTGAAATACGGCGTAGATGACATTCGTCATTTCTATACAAATGATGTACGTTTCTTACAACAATTCAAACGAGCGTAAGGGAAGGAGAGGATAAGTATGTTCGTATCATATCGTTGGTTACAAGAGTATGTAGATATTAAGGATGTAACAGCACAAGAACTAGCAGACAAAATCACGAAAAGTGGTATTGAAGTAGAAGGTGTTGAAGTATTAAATAAAGGTGTAAAAGGTGTTGTAGTCGGTCACGTATTAGAATGTGAAAAACACCCAGAAGCTGATAAGTTAAGCAAATGCTTAATTGATATCGGTGAAGAAGAACCAGTTCAAATTATTTGTGGAGCTGCTAACATTGCAAAAGGTTTAAAAGTACCAGTTGCAAAAGTTGGCGCTGTACTTCCTGGTAACTTCAAAATTAAAAAAGCGAAACTACGCGGTGAAGCTTCTCACGGTATGGTTTGTGCTCTTCAAGAGCTTGGTATTGATGGAAAGTTAGTTTCAAAAGAATATGCAGATGGTATCTTCATCTTCCCAAGTGACGCTGAAGTTGGTGCAGATGCACTTGAGATTTTAAACTTACACGATGAAGTACTTGAGCTTGGTTTAACACCAAACCGTGCAGATTGCTTAAACATGTTAGGTGTTGCGTATGAAGTAGCTGCTATTTATGGCCGCGAAGTAAAACTTCCAGCTATCGACTTACAAGAAACAGCAGAAAAAACTTCTGATTATATTTCTGTAAGTGTAGAAGCAAAAGAAGAAAACCCATTATACATTGCAAAAATGGTTAAAAACGTAAAGATTGGTCCATCACCAATGTGGATGCAAACTCGTCTTATGGCAGCTGGCATTCGTCCAATTAGCAACGTAGTTGATATTACAAACTACATTCTAATGGAATACGGTCAACCGTTACATGCATTCGATTACGATAAATTAGGTTCAAAAGAAATCGTTGTTCGTCTTGCAAAAGAAGGCGAAAAAATTGAAACGTTAGATGATCAAGAACGTACATTACAAAGCCACCACCTTGTAATTACAAACGGCACAAAAGCTTTAGCTGTTGCTGGTGTAATGGGCGGAGCGGATTCTGAAGTTACAAATGAGACAGTAAACGTTTTAATTGAGTCTGCATACTTTGCAGGTCAAACAGTGCGCCGTACATCAAAAGACTTAGGTCTTCGTAGTGAATCAAGTGCACGTTTCGAAAAAGGAATCGACCCAACACGTACATTTGAAGCAATTCAACATGCAGCTGCTTTAATGGCGAAATACGCTGGCGGAGAAGCACTTGAAGGTGTAGTAGAAGCTGATAACTTACAAGTACAAGAACGTACAGTATCTGTTACTGCTGAGAAGGTAAACCGTGTATTAGGTACAAATATTTCTGCAAGTGAAATGGGTACAATGTTCACAAACTTAAAATTCCCATTCACAGAAGTAGAAGGAACATTCCATGTGAATGTACCAGCACGTCGTCCTGACATTACAATTTCAGAAGACTTAGTAGAAGAAGTGGGCCGTCTATACGGTTATGACCACATTCCAGTTACATTACCTTCTGGAACGATGACTCGTGGTAAATTAACAGCAGCACAAACGAAACGTCGTAAAGTACGTCGCTTCTTAGAAGGTGCTGGCTTATATGAAGCCATCACATATTCATTAACAAGCGCTGACAAAGCGAAGCAATATATGGTTGAGCCAAACGAAAAAGCTCCTGTAAACCTTGCACTTCCAATGAGTGAAGAACGTAGCCAACTTCGTTTAAGCTTAGTGCCACAATTGTTAGAAGCAGTTTCATACAACGTTGCACGTAAAAACGACAGCGTTGCTTTATACGAAGTAGGTTCTATCTTCTTACCGACAGAAGCAGGAGAACTTCCGAAAGAAGAACAACATCTTGCAGGTGTTATGACAGGTCTTGCTCTTCACCATGCATGGCAAGGTGAGAAGAAAGTAGTAGACTTCTTCGTTGTGAAAGGTGTACTAGAAGGACTATTCGACGTACTTGGCGTTTCAAACCAAATCACATATGCACCAGCAAAACGTGAAGGTATGCACCCAGGTCGTACAGCTGACATCGTATTAGATGGCGAAGTAATTGGTTTCATCGGTCAATTGCACCCAGAAGCAGAAAAACAATTGGATGTGAAAAATACATTCGTATTCGAACTATCTCTTGTAAAAGTATTCGGTGCAGACGCAGAAGAAACTTACTACTCAGCAATTCCACGTTTCCCATCTATGACACGTGATATGGCTGTTGTCGTAACGAAAGAAACAAAAGCTGGCGAAATGAAGCAAGTTATTGCTGAAGCTGGTGGAGAACTTCTGAAAGACGTAACATTATTCGACTTATACGAAGGTGAGAAAATGGAAGAGGGCAAGAAATCACTTGCATTCTCTATGACTTACTTCGATGCAGAACGTACGTTAACAGACGAAGAAGTAACAGAAGCACATAACCGTGTATTAACAACGGTAGAAGAGAAATTTGGTGCGGAGTTGCGTAAGTAATTTTTAAATAAAAAGGTTGAGCACCCTTTAATGGATACTCAACCTTTTTTGTTTTTAATTACATTGTGCCTGTTTTTCTTTCTGTAAAAACTTCGGTAGCAACCGTTAAAATGGTATTTAATGCTATAGGAAATCCGGCATATATAATCATCTGCATCATTACTTCAATGATTTCTTCTTCTGTCCATCCGACGTTTAAAGCTCCGTTTATATAAAATTTCAGTTGTTCAGTATTGCCTAAAGCTGTTAATCCAGCAACGGTCGCAAGTAATCGGGATTTCAAGTCGAGACCTGGTCTGGCAAAAATTTGACCGTAGTTAAATTCTACAGCTAATGTTCCTAAATCAGGTGCAACAGAATCTGCAAGGTTATTTACGATCTTTTGGTAATGTTCAGGAGCGATTTTTGCTAAAATTTTCATTCCTTTTTCATAATTCACACTAGGATTTTTCATTACATACATCTTCCTTTCTAGTATAGTGAGGCCTCTTTATAAATGAGATTAGTGTAATACTTATCATGGAAATTCCAAGAATGCATACTCCGGTCCACTGCCATTTGCTCCAGGCGAGTAGTCCGAAGTATGAGCCTATAGACCCACCGAGAAATGTTGCCACCATGTATATGCCGTTCAAACTACTTCGTTTCTCAGGATTTAATTGGAAAAGGTGTGCTTGACAAGCTACTTGATTTGCTTGAGTGCCAGCTGTAAGTAAAAGAGCCCCTACAATAAGTCCTGGTAACCAGTACCCTGAAAACAAAAATAGTAAAAAAGAAAAAAATGAAATAGACGTACATAAAGCGTTCGCAAATATGGCTCCTTTTTTATCTATAATGCGTCCAATAATAGGTGTTGCAAATGCTCCTGCTATTCCTACTAAACCGATTAATCCAACAGTAGAGCTTCCGTAATGATAAGGATGTGTGGTTAATAAGAAAATAAGTGTAGTCCAAAAAACACTGAAAGCTCCAAATACCATCCCTTGACTTAAACAAGCTTTTCGTAACATTTTCTCTTGCAACAAGAGTGGGATGAAAGAAAGGAGAAGCTTTTTATATTGCATGTGATGAGGCTTATCTCCTTTAGGGAAATATATTTTCACTAATAACATAAGAATGAAAGTACTTATGAAAAAAATCCCATAAACAGTTCGCCATCCGAAGTGAATATCAATGAATCCGCTAATTAATCGAGCTCCTAAAATGCCGCAAACTAGACCGATAGATACATTGCCCAAAATTTGACCCCTATTTCGATCAGTGGCGTATTGAGAGACAAAAGGGATTACAATCTGGGGAATGATTGTAACAAATCCAAGAATAAAATTAGCTGCAATTAGCCAAGTCATATCTGTTGAGAAAGCGGCTAAAGCTAAGTTAATACAAATGAGAGACAATAAAATTAAAATTAATTTTTTTCTTTCAAGTATATCCCCTAAAGGAACTATGAAGAGATTTCCTAGTGCATATCCGACTTGGGTTACAGTAGCAACAATACCGATTCTAGTTTCTGAAACATGAAAAGTATGGGCTACACTTACTAAAAGAGTTTGATTTATATACACGTTTGCTACTGTAAAACCACATATTACCGCCATAAATAAAACAAATCGCTGTGTTAGTTCAAAAGAATGTGTTTCTATATTTTTTATTATCATAAAATTCACCTCCTTTACTTATTAAGATAAAGGTAGGTTTATAATGAAAATAGGAGTGTATTTATACTGGTATAAAAACTACCACTAATAAAGGGGAATATTATATGTTAAGCGATGCAGATAGAAGGAAGGAACTAGCAGATTTTTTGAAAAGCCGCCGCGCTAGGTTGACTCCAGAGCAATTTAATTTACCAATTGGTCAGCGAAGAAAAACAAAAGGATTAAGACGAGAAGAAGTTGCACAATTAGCGGGAATTGGATTGACATGGTATACATGGTTAGAACAAGGGCGTGATATCCAAGTTTCTCAAGAAGTTATAGAGTCAATTTCTCGTGTATTTCGGTTGGAGGGAGAAGAAAGAAACCATTTGATTTTATTGGCAAATCTTTCACTACCTTCTCAAATAAGGAAGCCGATTGCTGGACATATAAATGGGGTTTTAGAGGGATTACTAGATCAATTACAATTTTGTCCTGCTTATGTAATTGATGAAAAACTTAACATTGTTCATTGGAATAAGGCTGCCAGCATTGTATTTGGTGATTTTGGTGAAATGGATGAGAGAAATCGAAATGCGGTGTGGCGTTGTTTTACATCAAAAGAATACCGTAAACTATTTGAAAACTGGGAAAATCATGCACAGCGTTTAATTGCACAGTTCCGCGCTACATATACACAATTTATTGGGGACGAGTGGTTTAAAAATGTGATTGAGGAACTTATGGAAAGAAGTAGTGAATTTCGTATGTGGTGGTCAAATCATGAAGTGCAAGGAACACCTATTGGTCGGAAAGTACTTTTACATCCTGCCGTAGGAACGTTAGTTATGGATCATGTTACACTCCAGGTTTATGATGCACCTGAATTAAAGCTTACAATTTATCAGCCACGTACAGAGGAAGATACAGAAATGAAGATGAAAGAATTATTAAAAGTAAATTAGAATAATACGGTAGAGAATTAGTCTCTCATGGAAATCGTTTAAATATATGTTGTTGAAAAAAGAAAAATACTGATATATTTTCCGACATCTTGCATCTTTCTCTCGAATGTAGTACATTAATTTTAGTTTAACAAAATGAAAGACGATGATAAGGAAAAGTAGTATATACTATAATCCAAAGCGAGTCAGGGACGGTGAGAGCCTGATGAGGCGGTATATGTGAAGAACACCTTGGAGTTGCTAACCGAAATTGAATCTTGTATTCAAGAGTAGACTTAGACGGGAATCCGGCCTGTTACAAACTGGGAAGTATGTATTACATACGAGTTAAAGTTGGTCTTTATGACAAATTGGGTGGTACCGCGAAGTTTAACCTTTCGTCCCTTTATGGATGAAAGGTTTTTTTGTATTTAAATATATCAGCAAAGGAGAATTTCACTATGGAAAACACATTAGTAAAAAGTCTGTATAGAGATACAGATAAATACGCAGGTCAAACAGTACAAGTATCAGGGTGGATTCGTAACTTACGTGATTCAAAAGCATTTGGTTTCATCGAATTAAACGACGGTAGCTTCTTCAAAAGCGTTCAAATCGTTTTCGATACAGAATTAGATAACTTCAAAGAAATTGCAAAACTTCCACTTAGCTCTTCAGTTAAAGTAGAAGGTAAAGTAATTGCAACGCCTGGAGCGAAGCAACCATTTGAAATTAAAGCAGAAAAAATTGATATCGAGGGCTTATCAGATTCTGATTACCCACTTCAAAAGAAGCGTCATACGTTTGAATACTTACGTACAATCGCTCACTTACGTCCAAGAACAAATGCATTCTCTGCAACGTTCCGCGTACGTTCTATCGCAGCATTTGCGATTCACCAATTCTTCCAAGAGCGTGGATTCGTACATGTTCACACGCCAATCATCACTGGTAGTGATACAGAAGGTGCAGGCGAAATGTTCCGCGTAACAACGCAAGATTTAAACAACGTACCAAAAGGCGAAGACGGACAAGTTGATGAAACAAAAGACTTCTTCGGCAAAGAAACAAACTTAACAGTAAGTGGACAGCTGAACGCTGAAGCTTATGCATTAGCATTCCGTGATGTATACACATTCGGACCTACATTCCGCGCAGAGAACTCAAACACAACTCGCCACGCTGCTGAGTTCTGGATGGTTGAGCCTGAGATTGCATTCGCTGAATTAGGTGACGTAATGAACCTTACAGAAGATATGCTGAAATATGCAATGAAATACGTATTAGAGCATGCACCAGAAGAAATGGAATTTTTCAACAGCTTCGTTGATAAAACAGTTCTTGAGCGCATGAACAACGTAATTAACTCTGACTTCGGCCGCATCACTTATACAGAAGCAATTAAAGTACTTCAAGAATCAGGTGCTGATTTCAAATACCCAGTAGAATGGGGAATTGACTTACAAACAGAGCACGAAAGATACTTATCAGAAGAAATCTTCAAACGCCCTGTATTCGTAACTGACTATCCGAAAGACATTAAAGCATTCTACATGCGCTTAAATGAAGACGGTAAAACAGTAGCTGCTACTGACCTTCTAGTTCCTGGCATCGGCGAATTAATTGGCGGAAGTCAACGTGAAGAAAGAATGGACGTTTTAGTAGACAGAATTAAAGAATTAGGTATGAACGAAGAGGACTACTGGTGGTACTTAGAACTTAGAAAATACGGCGGTACAAAACATGCTGGATTCGGTCTAGGTTTCGAGCGCTTCCTAATGTACATCACTGGTATGGCTAACATCCGTGACGTAATTCCATTCCCAAGAACTCCAGGTTCTTCTGAATTCTAAAATATAAAAAAAGCGAGAGGATTTCCTCTCGCTTTTTATTTTGCATATTGTATAGTTTACTCCCCCGTAGCAAAAAGTAACGCGAAGGGGTGAATATAAATGAGTAAAAAAGTGAAAAAAGATCATTCAAGATCGGGCCTAGGTTCTCCAGAAGTAGAAGGACAAGGAACGACAACACATGAAACAGGTTCTCATAAAGTATCTTCATCTAATAAGAAGCAGAAACAAAGCTAACATAAAAAAGGAGAGCCTTAAGAACTCTCCTTTTTTATGTGTTAAATCTTATTATCGTTAATTTCTTTTGTAATTTTATCCACATCTTTGTCCAACCGATCTAAATAGAAAACCCACAGTAAACTTATGAACACGTAATAGATGGCCATCACGCCGAGGTTATCAGATATATTTTCGAATATAGATTTAGTAGTGAAAAAAGCGCCCCAAATGGTAGAAATAGTGAGGTAAGAAAGTGGACCTACGAGGTGTACGAAAACATATAATACCTTTTTAACTTTTACAGCGTTCATATGAAATACCTCCTTTTTCTAATCATACATTCAAGTTCCTCACAGAAGTGTTGTAGTTTTGCTGGATTATGTATTAACGAGCGGGCATCGTGTTTTCCGATAAATCTTCGAATCCGAAAGTTTAATAAGAAAGATCGGCCATAACGCTCTATTAAATCGTTGAACGCTGGTTGTTCACTTAGTAGCTGAATGTTTTCTCTAATTTCAAACTGTCTCTCGTGTGGATCACCTAGTAAAATATTTAGAATAATTTGTAGAAGTAGCAATGGGAATCCTCTCCTGTGTTAGAATAATCTGTATATTACAATTATAACAAAGCTATAAGGACAATAGTAGGGTGAAACAAAAAAACAGGAGTTTGTAGGCTCCTGTTTTTGTCGATACTATTTTAATAAGCGAAACGCTTTCTCCTTATTAGCAAAATGCATTTTCACAAATTCAGGTAATCGTTCTTTACCAAGTTTTTGGATTAATTTAGCGGCTGCAATATCAACTTGTTTACCAGCACCTTTTGGAAGCGGCATACCAGCTTTTTTGCTTAGTTCATTAAATTGTTTGACGAATGAATAGCGAGCTAAAATAGAAGCAGCGGCTACTGCTAAATGGACGCTTTCACCTTTCGTAGCGAAATAAACATTTTCACGCTGTACCTGCTTTTGTTTTGCTAAATATTTGTAGTATGTATCAGGTTGTGTGAATTGGTCGATTAAGACGCCTTCAGGTTTTGTAGGTGCAATTTTAGTTAATAAGTTTGTAATAGCTTTATTATGTAGTAAAGCTTTTAACTTACCTTGGTTGTTTCCTTTATCAAATAGCTCGTTATATTTTTCATTATGAAGGACAAGAGAGCTATAAGGAACAACGTGTAGAAGTTGTTTCGCAATGGCAGTAATTTGATCGTCATTTAAGTTTTTAGAGTCTTTTACACCAAGTTCTTTTAGTAGTGGAATTTGCTTTGCATCCACATATACAGCAACTACTGTCATCGGTCCGAAGAAATCACCAGTACCAACCTCATCTGATCCTACGATAGACATTGTACCGATGGAAGCGGGCGGTGCATAACGGTGTGAATCGACAGATTTTTTTATAGCTGTTTTCGGCGCGTGAGAGACAGTTTGCCAACGAGAAGCTTCTGCTTCAGCACGTCCACCTTGGAACATTACTTTTCCAGATTTATACGCTGTAATTGTGCAAGATGGCACCTTTGCCATGAAGATTCCGCCTTGTGGAATTTTCGGGCTAAGTGAATGTTTATATTGTTGTTTCATGTCTTCAATTACTGTAGAATTTGTTTGAATTACGATAGAATTTGACATAAGAGTCACCCCTTTTTTTATATTGTTATTTTTATCATATCGGATTGTTCTTTCTGTTTCCATATTATGAAGGTTCATGGTATGATAAACTTTAGGATTCTGTACGTGATTGGAGGCCGGTGAGTTGTCACAACAAAAGGGAAAGAAAAGTCGAATTAATGTAGAAATCTATGGTCAGCAATATTCAGTTGTTGGCGATGAAAGTACAAGTCATATCCGCATGGTAGCAGCGATTGTGGATGATAAAATGCGCGAACTCAATGCCAAGAATCCTTCGCTTGACACGAGTAGACTAGCGGTATTGACGGCGGTAAACGTCATACACGATTACATAAAATTAAAAGAAGAACATGAGAAATTGAAAGAAAGTATGACAAAAAAAGGAATGGAATAACATGATTGATATTATTATCATTTTACTGCTTGTTATGGGATTTTTCCTCGGCTTACGCAGAGGGTTTATTCTGCAACTTGTAAAGTTAACAAGCTTTATTATCGCATACCTTGTTGCATACTGGTACTGTAAAGATTTAGCGCCAGCACTTGCGAAATTTATTCCGTATCCATTTGATAAAAACGTATCTGTTCCAGAATGGATTGATGCAAATAATATTGAGACAGTATTTTATCAAGCGCTTGCGTTTATCATATTGTTTATTATTACAAAAATTGCACTTTCATTACTTGGTAATTTGTTAAATATGTTTGCAGAAATACCGGTTTTAAAGCAAGTAAATGCGTTTGCGGGGGCAATCCTCGGATTTTTAGAAGTATATATTATTTTGTTTGTCTTAATTATCATTGGAAACATTCTTCCGATTGAACAATTACAAACACCATTACAACAATCATCAATTAGCAAAATAATTGTAGACGATACACCGATTCTCTCTGAAAAGGTGAAGGAACTATGGCAGACAGGTAGCAGAGTATAACTTCTCTTTTTTCGGAAAGAGAAGTTTTTTTCTATGAAAGAAAGGCGGGACAATGATGAAAGTAAATAAAAAACAAGTGATTAAATTATTAGAGACAATCGGCCTGTTTATGGAACTAAAGGGCGCAAATCCATTTAAAATATCTGCATTTCGTAAAGCGGCGGCGGCATTAGAAAGTGACGATCGTAGTCTTTCTGAGATTGAAGATTTCACAAAGATTCCGGGCATTGGAAAAGGAACAGCAGCCGTTATTCAAGAATATATAGAATCGGGAACATCTGAAGTATTACAAGAGCTTGAAAAAGAAGTGCCAAGTAGCTTATTACCGTTATTAAAATTGCCAGGCCTTGGTGGTAAAAAGGTGGCTAAGTTATATAAAGAACTTGGTGTTGTTGATATGGAATCGCTAAAAGCGGTTTGTGAGGAAAATAAAGTACAAGCTTTAGCTGGTTTCGGCAAGAAAACAGAAGAGAAAATATTAGAAGCAATCGATCAAGTAGGATCTCGTCCAGAGCGTTTACCAATTGCTATGGTATTGCCTATTGCCGGGGAAATAGAGGAGAAATTGTCGAATATTGCTGAAGTAATTCGCTTCTCGCGTGCTGGTAGTTTGCGCCGCGTTCGTGAAACAGTGAAGGATTTAGACTTCATTATTGCAACGACAGAGCCAGCTGCAGTACGTGAGCATTTACTACAATTTGATAATATGATTGAAGTAATCGCGAGCGGAGATACGAAAGTTTCTGTCCGTCTTCAATATGAATATGATATTTCGATTGATTTCCGCCTAGTAAAACCAGAAGAGTTTATTACAACTCTTCACCATTTCACAGGATCAAAAGACCATAACGTAAAAATGCGTCAAATCGCAAAAGATAAAGGCGAGAAAATTAGTGAGTACGGTGTAGAGAACTTGGAAACAGGTGAAGTGAAAACATTTGAGACTGAAGAAGAATTCTTTGCTCATTTCGGTCTTCCATTTATCCCGCCAGAAGTTCGTGAAGATGGAAAAGAAATTGAATTAATTAAAGAGTATCCAAACCTAATTCAGTTCTCTGATATACAAGGTGATTTACATATGCATACAACATGGAGTGACGGTGCCTTTTCAATTGAGGAGATGGTACAAGCGTGCCGTGCTCGTGGATATAAGTTTATGGCAATTACTGATCACTCACAATACTTGAAAGTAGCGAACGGTTTAACGAAAGAGCGCCTTTGTGAACAAGCGAAAGAAATTGAACGTATGAACGAAAAGTATCCAGACATTACAATTTTACGCGGAATTGAAATGGACATTTTACCGGATGCCTCGCTTGATTTTGATGATGAAGTATTAGCAGAATTAGATTATGTCATTGGGGCGATTCACTCTAGCTTCTCACAAGACCGTGAAACGATTATGAAACGTCTTCGTGCTGCGTTAGAGAATAAGCATGTCACAATGATTGCTCATCCGACAGGACGTCTTCTTGGACGTCGTGAGGGTTATGATGTAGATACAGATTTATTAATTGAACTCGCAAAAGAAACAAATACAGTTTTAGAATTAAATGCGAATCCAAACCGTCTAGATTTAAGCGCGAAATTATTAAAACAAGCACAAGATGCCGGTGTAAAAGTAGCGATTAATACGGATGCTCATACACTTGAAATGTTAGAAGATATGGAAACAGGTGTAGCGGCAGCGCGTAAAGGTTGGATTCAAAAAGATAACGTGATTAACACGTGGGATATTGAACGTTTATTAGACTATATTAAACGTAATAAGTAACACAAGGGGGACCTGCAACATGTTAGAAAGAACGTTGCGTGTATTAGAATACAATAAAGTAAAAGAACAATTACTTGAACATACAGCATCTTCACTTGGTCGTGACAAAGTGAAGCATTTAGTGCCGAGCACTGATTTTGAAGAAATTGTAGAAATGCAAGATACAACGGATGAAGCAGCGAAAGTTATTCGTTTAAAAGGTAGTGCACCATTAGGTGGTATTACGGATATTCGCTCAAATGTGAAGCGTGCAAAGATTGGAAGTATGTTAAGTCCAAATGAACTACTTGATATTGCCAATACGATGTACGGTAGTCGCAATATGAAACGTTTCATTGAGGATATGGTTGATAATGGTGTCGAGCTTCCCATTTTAGAAACTCATGTCGCTCAAATTGTATCTTTATATGATTTAGAAAAGAAAATTACAAATTGCATCGGTGATGGCGGTGAAGTAGTCGATAGCGCAAGTGATAAGCTGCGTGGTATTCGTACTCAAATTCGTACTGCGGAAAGCCGTATTCGTGAAAAGTTAGAAAATATGACGCGTTCTTCAAACGCGCAAAAGATGTTGTCTGACTCGATTGTAACGATTCGTAACGAACGTTACGTAATTCCAGTAAAACAAGAATACCGCGGCGTATATGGCGGTATTGTTCACGATCAATCAGCTTCTGGACAAACGTTATTTATTGAACCGCAAGTCATTGTAGAATTAAATAACGCGCTTCAAGAAGCACGTGTGAAAGAAAAACAAGAAATCGAACGTATCTTATTCATGTTAACGGAAGAAGTAGCGGTAGAATCGGATATCGTTTTATCTAACGTAGAAGTAGTTGCGAATCTTGACTTCATCTTTGCGAAAGCATTTTATGCGAAACGTATTAAAGCAACGAAGCCAATCGTAAATAACGAGCGTTACATGGATTTAAGACAAGCGCGCCATCCGCTTATTGACCCAGAAATTATCGTGCCAAATAACATTATGTTAGGTAAAGATTTCACGACAATTGTTATTACAGGACCGAATACAGGTGGTAAAACAGTTACGCTGAAAACAGTTGGTATTTGTGTGTTAATGGCGCAATCTGGCCTTCACATTCCAGTAATGGATGAGTCAGAGATTTGTGTATTCAAAAATATCTTTGCTGATATCGGTGATGAGCAATCGATTGAACAAAGTTTAAGTACGTTCTCCTCACATATGGTGAACATTGTTGATATTTTAGAAAAAGCTGACTTTGAAAGTTTAGTTTTATTCGATGAATTAGGTGCTGGAACAGACCCGCAAGAAGGGGCTGCACTTGCCATTTCAATTTTAGATGAAGTATGTAACCGCGGTGCTCGCGTTGTTGCTACAACGCATTACCCAGAATTAAAAGCATACGGATATAACCGTGAGCAAGTTATTAATGCGAGCGTTGAGTTTGATGTGAACACGTTAAGCCCAACGTATAAATTATTAATCGGTGTACCAGGACGTAGTAATGCCTTTGAAATTTCGAAACGTCTTGGATTATCTGATCGCGTCATTGAGCAAGCACGCAATCACATTAGTACAGATACAAACAAAATTGAAAATATGATTGCGAAGTTAGAAGAAAGTCAAAAGAACGCAGAGCGTGACTGGAACGAAGCAGAAGCACTTCGCAAGCAATCTGAAAAACTGCATCGCGAATTACAACGTCAAATTATTGAATTTAACGAAGAGCGTGATGAACGATTGTTAAAAGCGCAAAAAGAAGGGGAAGAAAAAGTCGAAGCTGCAAAGAAAGAAGCAGAAGGCATTATTCAAGAACTTCGTCAATTGCGTAAAGCCCAACTTGCAAACGTAAAAGATCACGAGCTAATTGAAGCGAAGAGCCGTCTAGAAGGCGCAGCACCAGAGCTTGTGAAAAAACAAAAAGTAAATGTGAAAAACACTGCGCCGAAACAACAGTTACGTGCAGGTGATGAAGTAAAAGTATTAACGTTCGGTCAAAAAGGTCAATTACTTGAAAAAGTAAGCGATACAGAGTGGAGCGTACAAATTGGTATTCTTAAGATGAAAGTAAAAGAATCTAATATGGAATACATTAACACGCCGAAGCAAACAGAGAAAAAAGCAGTTGCAACAGTAAAAGGTAGAGACTATCACGTTTCATTAGAACTTGACCTTCGTGGTGAACGATTTGAAAATGCAATGGCACGCGTTGAGAAATACTTAGACGATGCCCAGCTTGCAAGCTATCCTCGCGTATCAATCATTCACGGTAAAGGAACAGGAGCACTTCGTCAAGGTGTACAAGATTACTTGAAGAAGCATCGTGGTGTGAAAACATTCCGTTACGGTGACATGGGCGAGGGAGGCCTAGGCGTAACAGTTGTCGAATTAAAATAGAAAACAACGAAACAAAGGGGAAACCATTATATGTTTATGGACAAACTTGCAAAAGTATTGTTAGCTTGTTGCGGAATATTTTTGGTGATTGGGGTTATTTATTTAGTTGTTTTTGCGAAGTAAACGAGCGTCAATCGTGGCATAATGATATTGCCATAGATTGACGCTTTTAATATATACGAAAAGGAATAAGCTATGAAAATCAACCAATACATAAGTGAAGCAAAATCCTGCTCAAGACGCGAAACAGATCGTCTTATTAAAGCTGGACGCGTGGCTATTAACGGCGAAATATGTACGCATGGTGCACTCGTGAGCGATGGTGATGTTGTAACGATTGATGGACAGGTTATTGCAAAAGAAGAGAAAGAAAAGGTGTATATTGCCTTTCATAAGCCAGTTGGTATTACTTGTACAGCAGCCGATCATATTGAAGATAATATTATTGAGTATATCAATTATCCAGAGCGAATTTTTCCTGTTGGACGATTAGATAAAGCATCGGAAGGACTTATTTTATTAACGAATGATGGCGGGATTGCGAATCAAATTTTACACGGAGATCACGAGCATGAGAAAGAATATATCGTTACGGTTGATAAACCTTTTACAGATTGGTTTATTGATGAGATGTCCAGCGGTGTAAAGATTAAAGATGGAATGACGAAGCCATGTAAAGTGACGAGAGTGGATCAATCTACATTTCGCATCGTTTTAACGCAAGGAATGAACAGACAAATTCGTAGAATGAGCCGTTCTTTCGGGTTTACTGTAACTAAGCTAAAGCGAGTTCGCATTATGAATATAGAGCTAGATGATCTAGAAGTGGGAAAATGGCGGAGCGTTACAGCTGAGGAATTAGAAATATTAATAGGGCAGTTATAGGGAGGTAAAATTTTCTCCCTATATTTTTTTGTCAGAAAAAATAAAACTATTGATTTTTTAAAAAATAGCCCATATAATAAAAAACAACAAGTTTCGACAAGATATTTTATAAAAGTAATGATGAGGACATGAGTTGTTTTTGACGATTCTCAGAGAGGGAAGCCTAGGCTGTGAGCTTCCTAATACGGAAAGACAAACTTACCACCTCTAAACTTCAAGAGTGAACTGCATGATGCATTGTAATTCTTGGCGGATAAAACCGTTATCAATTTACACGAGCTATAAAATGAGCTTATTTCGTTATAAATTCATTTTATTAGAATAAGGGTGGAACCACGATTTCAACACTCGTCCCTTTGTTAGGGACGGGTGTTTTTTGCGTTCTTTTACGGGGAAGTATGCTTGAAAGAGGATATATGACGGATTTTGATTCAGAATATTTTGTTAAATAAAAAATTAGGAGGTTAGTAGAAATGAAATCATCTTTAAAGTTTTCTGAGATGTTTGCAATAAGTTTAATGTTATTTGCACTATTTTTCGGTGCAGGTAATATGATTTTTCCGCCAGCTTTAGGACAAGGTGCTGGAACAGATGTATGGATCGCGTTGTTTGGCTTTATCGTAACAGGTGTTGGATTACCTTTATTAGGGGTAATTGTTATAGCTCTAAAGGGAGATATTAATGAGCTAGCGGGACGTGTACATCCTGTATTCGCACTTGTTTTTATCACTGCAATTTATTTATGTTTAGGCGTATTCGTAAGTGTGCCGCGTACAGGAACTGTTGCTTATGAAATGAGTGTTGCACCATTTTTACCAAGTGAGATAGCTGGTCAATCGTATCCACTTGTTATCTTTACATTCATTTTCTTTGCCGTAACTTTCTATTTAGCTTTAAACCCATCGAAATTAGTGGGCCGCATCGGTAAAGTATTAACTCCGATTTTATTAGCTGTTATTGCAATTATCGTAGGTAAAGCACTTATTACACCAATTGGAGAATTTGGTGCACCGACAGAAGCATATAGTGCTCCGCTCTTTAAAGGTTTTATTGATGGATATTTAACTTTAGATGGACTTGCAGCACTTGTTTTCGGAAATGTTGTTATTCATGCTTTAAAAGCAAAAGGTGTTACAAATAAGAACAGCATTGCAAAAGTAACAATCTTTGCAGGGTTTATTGCAGCTCTTGGATTACTTCTTGTTTATTTAGCGCTTGCTTACCTTGGAGCTTCTAGTGTGTCTCTTGGAATGGGGGCAAACGGAGGAATTATTTTAACAAACGTTGTAAATCATTTATTTGGTAGTTACGGAACTTTATTATTAGGAATTGCAATTACAGCAGCATGTTTAACAACTTCTGTAGGTATTGTTGCAGCTTGTGGGGAATATTTTTCTTCCTTATTACCAAAGCTTTCTTATCAAAAGGTTGTTTTCATCTTCTGTGTATTAGCATTTATGGTAGCAAACCTTGGGTTAACTCAGTTAAATGCATTAGCATTACCAATCTTAATCGCAATTTATCCAATTGGAATCGTACTTATCGTATTATCACTTGTTGAAAACTACGTTCGTCTTCCATTAGCGATGTATGTGGGCGGGATTGTAGGAGCATTTGCAATAAGTTTCTTTGACGGATTACACAATGCAAACCTTCAAATTGCAGCGCTAGCCCCTATTTTAGATAAGATTCCATTATATAGTGTAGGCATTGGTTGGTTAGTTCCAGGTATAATCGGTATAGGATTTGGTTATATAGTTTCAAAGTTTCAAAAGCAGGAAATTGCTGTAGAAAAATAGAGAAAAGAGGCTTTCTATGAAAGAAAGCCTCTTTTTTTGTAGGAAAAGCCGGATATAGAGAGATTCAGATATTTAAAATTTTATACATAATATAGTTGACAAAAAAATTATGAGTAGGCTAAGATTGACTTAGTTGTGGAAATATTGGAAGGAAAGTGAGGGAAAAGGGGTTTCTATAACTATAGTGTTGTTATGGGAAGAGGTGAAAGAAGAGGAGAAGAGATAGTTTATTTTTTTTGATTTACATTGAGAATGATAATCAATAAATGTGTTTTATAATTTTTTCTCAGTTTCTATGCCTTTGTATAAGGAATAGGGTGAGATATTATTTTTAATATTCAATGAGAATGATAATCAATAATACTTATGTTACATAAAAGAATGCTAATTAAATAATGGGTAGAAGAGATTATTTTTTTCTTATGAATTGAGAATAATTATCATTTTTGGGAAAGTGAAATGAAAGATAACCAAGGAGGAAACAAGAAAAATGAAAAAGGTTTCTGTATTACCCGCTTTTATTATAACGTTCGTATGTATGCTAGCTTTTCTTGTAATGCCATACGGGAATGCTTCAGCAAAACTAGCTGATGGTACTTACGATATTAATTACGTAATTCAAAAAGCGGAAAATGATTCAGCTTCAATGGCAAATGACTATTTTGAAAAGCCGGCAAAATTAATAGTGAAAAACGGTGAGATGAGAGTACAAGTTCCGATGAATCATAGTGCTTGGATTACAGAATTTAAAGCACCAGAGAACGGGAATTTTGTTGATGCGAAAGTTGTTAGTAAAGATGAATCGGCAGATAAAAGAACAGTAGAGTTTAAAGTAGATGATTTATCCAAACCGGCAGCTGTAAAAATTCATGTTGTTGTACCGAATGCAAACTATGACCACCACTACACAATTCGTTTTGCTTTTGATGCAAATGTAAAAGCTGTAGGTGGCGATAACGGCGTAGCTGCTACAACAAAAAATAATGATCAAGCGAAAACAGATACACAAGTAAAAGAAGAGAAAACAAAAGTAGAGAGTAAGGAAACAGCTAAAGAAGTGAACAAAGAAACAAAAAATGAAAATGGAAAAGCTGAAAAAACAGATAACCCAAAAACAGGCGATGAAGCACGTATTGGATTGTTTGCAGCGTTAATTCTTATTTCAGGTGCTTTCTTAATTCGTAAAGTGAAGTTGAGTAAATAAATCTTTTGAAGGGTGATGAATATATGTTTAAACAATTTAAAATGATTATTGCTGTATTTGCTGTTTTATTTACGTTTATCGCAACACTAGGTTTACAAGATGCAAAGGCTGCTACAAAACTAGCTGATGGAAAATATAATATTGCTTTTACTGTATGGAAAGGCGATAAAGATGAATCGTCTAGAATGAATAGTTATTTTGAAAGCCCAGCAACATTAACAGTTAAAAATGGAAAACAATATGTTTCATTTAAAGTGAAAGATAGTGCTTCTATTAAAAGTTTCCAAGTAGAAAAAGATGGTCAATTTGTAGAAACAACCGTGTTAAGTGAAAACAAAAAAGATAATACTAGAGTTGTAGAATTTGAAGTTGCTGACTTGTCAAAAAAACTAAATGGCAAGGTGAAAATTAATATTCCAATTATTAATTATAATGCTTCATATGATATTCGCTTTGTATTTGATGGGAACAGTATTAAATAATTTTCAAAAGGGAGAGTCGTTCCATTGAACAGGTATACAAAAATTATTGTTGCTATGTTTTTAATGATATTTACATTCGTATCAACATTACAACCACTTGCAGTTCAAGCAGCTACCAAGTTGGCTGACGGTGAATATTCAATTGGGTTCAAAGTTTTAAAAGATACATCAGATGAAGAATCGATGATGAATCAATATTCAGTAAACCCCGGGATTTTAAAAGTGAAGGATGGGAAAAAGAAAGTATCCTTTACATTAACGAATAGTTCATGGATTACGAAGTTTGAAACAGAAAAAGCAGGTAAGCTAGTTGCGACAAATGTAATTAGTGAAGATAAAGAAAAAGATACAAGAGTAGTAGAATTTGATGTAGAAGATGTAGAGAAGGTATTAAATGCAAAAGTAAAAGTAGATATTGATTTTTTAAATTATCATCATGAGTACGACGTTCGTATTGCATTTGATCAAAATAGTATTACACCGATTCATGTGGAACAACCAAATGAAAAAGAGGACCCAGCTAATAAGCCAGATCCAAATGAAAAACCGGATCCAAGTCAGAAGCCCGACCAAAAGCCTGACCCAGATCAACAACCAAATTCTAACACAATTAAAGATGGAGAGTACAGCATTCCATTTAAAGTGTTAAAAAATCAAACAGATGAAGAATCTAAGATGAATACTTACATGGTAAATCCAGGAGTATTAAAAGTAGAAAACGGTAAGAAAAAAGCAATTGTAACATTAAAAAGTAGCTCATTAATTAAAAATTTCCAAACGGAAAAAGATGGTGCATTTGTTGATGCAAAAGTAGTGAGTGAAAATAAAGAAAAAGATACAAGAGTAGTAGAGTTCGAAGTAGCTGATTTATCAAAAAAACTAAATACAAAAGTATTTATTGAGATGGCATCAAGAAATTATAAACAAACGCATGATGTACAACTTTTATTTGAACAAGATAAACTTGAACAAATTAAAAATGAAGAGAAACAACCAGAGGTAGAAAAACCAGAAGTAGAAAAACCAGATGACAATAAAAAACCAGATGCTGAAACAATTAAAGATGGTGAATACAGCATCAATTTTAAAGCGTTAAAAGATCAAACAGACGAAATTTCAATGATGAACACATATACAAAAAGTCCAGGTTTGCTAAAAGTAAAAGATGGTAAGAAGTATGTATCATTTACGTTAACGAACAGTTCTTGGATTACAAAATTTGAATTTGAGAAAAATGGTTCGTTTGTTGATGCAAATGTAACAAGTGAAGATAAAAAGGCTGATACACGTGTAGTGGAAGTAGCAGTAGACGATTTATCGAAAAAGTTAAATGCAAAAGTAAAAGTAGATATCGATTCAATGAATTATCACCATTTCTATGACATTCAATTTGCATTTGATAAAGGTAGCATTAAACCGTTAGACAACCAAGGCGGAAATGACAACCAAGGCGGAAACGACAACCAAGGCGGAAACGACAACCAAGGCGGAAACGACAACCAAGGCGGAAACAACAACCAAGGCGGAAACGACAACCAAGGCGGAAATGACAACCAAGACGGAAACGACAACCAAGGCGGAAACGACAACCAAGGTGGAAACGACAACCAAGGCGGAAACAACAACCAAGGCGGAAACAACAACCATGACGATAACAAAACAATTGATCCCAATGCTCTTAAAGACGGTGAATACAGTATCGGTTTTAAAGTGTTAAAGGATAAGACTGAAGAAATTTCAATGATGAACACATATACAAAAAATCCAGGTGTGTTAAAAGTGAAAGATGGTAAGAAGTATGTATCCTTTACATTAACAAATAGCTCATGGATTACGAAGTTTGAGTTTGAAAAGAATGGTGCGTTCGTCGATGCGAAAGTATTAGGTACAAATAAAGAGCAAGATACAAGAGTAGTAGAAGTGGAAGTAGCTGATTTATCGAAAAAGTTAAATGCAAAAGTGAAAGTGGATATTGATTCAATGAATTATCACCATTTCTATGATATTCAATTTGCATTTGATAAAGGAACTATTAAATCTTTAGGTAACCAAGGTGGAGATACTAACCAAGATGGTAATGGTAATCAAGGCGGAAACGACAACCAAGGTGGAAGTAACAACCAAGATGATAACAATAATCAAGGTGGAAGCAATAACCAAGATGGAACGAATAATCCAAATGAAAATCCAACAGTTGATCCGAAAAATTTAAAGGATGGTCAGTACGATATTGCTTTTAAAGTGTTAAAAGATAAGACTGAAGAAATTTCAATGATGAATCAATATGTTGTAAGTCCAGCAAGGTTAACGGTGAAAGATGGTAAGAAGTATATTGCAATGACACTAAAAAATAGTGAATGGATTACAAAATTCCAAACGGAAAAGAATGGTAGATTTGCAGATGCAAAAGTAGTAAGTGAAGATAAGGCCACAAATACAAGAGTAGTAGAATTTGAAGCTAATGATTTGTTTGCAAAATTAAATGCAAAGGTAAAAGTAGATATCGATTCAATGAACTACCATCACTTCTACGACGTGCAAATCCAATTTGATACGACGAAGATTGGTGCTGTAGGAACGGTAAAAGAAGAGCCGAAGAATGAACCGAAAAATCCGGTAATTACGCCGAAAGTAGATAATGTAAAAACAATTGCTACGCCTGATTTTAACCGAAATGCAGATGGTAAGAAGAAAAATGAAGCTACAAATAATGGTGCGAAAAAAGAAAAAAATTCAAAAACAGCAGATACAGCACAACTAGGTTTATACATGGTGCTACTGCTTGGATCACTTGCTTTACTAGTTCGTAAATATAGAGCTGGTAGATTGTAATTTTTGAAGTCTTGATGCATGTATGCATGCATCAAGACTTGTTTCATATTGTTTGGAAAGGAGTGGTGATTGAGAGTGAAGAAAATCGCAAGTGTGCTAATGGCTATCATTCTGTTAATGAGTATAGCTGGATGCTCATCACCAAAGAAAGAAACACTAAAGCAGGTAAAGAGTGAGAGTAAAGAGCGAATTGTTGCAACGACAGTGGCTGTTACTGAAATTATGGATGCGTTAGAAGTAGATTTAGTCGGCGTTCCAACAAGTTCTAAAACTTTACCGAAGCGATATAAAGGTTTACCTGAAGTTGGGAATCCAATGAGTCCAGATATGGAAAAGGTAAAGTCATTAAAGCCTTCAGAAGTGTTATCTGTGACAACACTTGAATATGAATTAAAGCCAGTTTTTGATGGTGTGGGTATGAAAGCAAACTTTTTAGATTTAACGAGTTTAAAAAAAATGCAAAGTTCTATTAGCGATTTAGGTAAGAAATATGGACGCGAAAAGCAGGCTGAAGAAGTTGTAACTAAGTTAGATAAAAAAGTCGCTAGCATTCGAAAAGAAGTAAAAGGAAAGAAAGAACCGACAGTACTTATTTTATTAGGTGTGCCTGGAAGTTATTTAGTAGCAACAGAGCATTCTTATATTGGAGATTTAGTGAAACAACTAGGTGGTAAAAATATTGTGCAAGGTGAAAAAGTAGAATATTTAGCTTCTAATACAGAGTATTTAAAGAAAGCTGATCCAGATATTATTTTACGAGCAGCTCATGGTATGCCTGATGAAGTTGTAAAAATGTTTGATAAAGAATTTAAAACAAATGATATTTGGAAACACTTTGCTGCGGTTAAAAATAACCGTGTTTACGATTTAGAAGAGCGTTTATTTGGAACGACAGGAAATTTAGCAGCAATCGAAGCGTTAGATGAATTGAAAAAAATGATGTATCCGTGATGCATTTTAATATAAAGGAAGAGTAGAATGAATAAAAAAACTTGGAGTTTCTTCATTGTTACTGTATTACTTATTGTTATGACATCATTGTCAGCGATGAAAGGGAGTTTAGAAATAGGGATAGTAGACCTTGTACAAGGGATATTTACAGGGGCTAATGAAGATGTGGAAGTAATTAAAGATTTGCGTTTTCCTCGTATTATTATTGCGCTGTTTACTGGGGCGGCTCTTGCTGTTTCTGGTGTGCTTTTTCAAGCTGTTATGAAAAACCCACTCGCTGATGCTGGAGTGATCGGTATATCTTCAGGAGCAAGTTTTATGACACTTGTTATTATTACGTTATTCCCGCAATTCTTTTTCTGGACACCCGTATTTGCCTTTTTAGGTGGGGCGTTTGCATGTTATCTCGTTTATGCATTTTCATGGAAGTCAGGGTTAAGTCCACTTCGTATTATTTTAGTTGGTATAGCTATTAATGCGATGTTCACTGGATTAAATGAATCGTTCATTACGATTTGTGGATATTTCATTAAGAGTATTAAGCAAACGACGACTTCTAATATAACGATGAAGACGTGGGGCGATGTAGAAATAATGGTTACGTATGGAACAATTGGTCTTGTTCTTGCTCTGTTCGTAGGAGCTTGGTGTAACTTATTATCGCTACAAGATAAGACTGCGAAAAACTTAGGCTTGCACGTGACGAGAGTTCGTCTTATTATTTCTGCCATTGCAGTACTCTTAGCGGCAGTATCAACAGCGATTGCAGGTGTTATTGCTTTTGTAGGATTACTCGTTCCACACATTTCAAGACAACTAGTCGGTTCAGATCATAAAGTACTAATCCCATTTTCTGCTCTTGCCGGAGCGTTATTAATTTTGACGGCGGATACGATTGGAAGGTTAATTGTGCCGCCTAACGAAATTCCAGCAGCGACGATTATGGCAGTTATTGGTGGCCCATTCTTAATATTCTTGCTTAGAAAGAGTGATAAAGTTCATGGAAATTAAAAATGTAACCTTTTCGTATGATAATGTAACGGATCGATTAAAGTCGGTTAGTAGTGAAATAGAAATTGGTAAAATTACAACAATTATTGGTCCAAATGGTTGCGGGAAATCGACATTACTGGGCGTGATGTCAAGAAATCATGATCCTCGTAGCGGAGAGGTCATACTGGATGGGAAGGCGATTAGCCGATATAAACCGAAAGAGTTTGCTAGAAAGTTAGCCGTTGTCCATCAACAAAATGAAGCACCGGCAGATATGACGGTAGAGAAATTAACAAGTTTTGGTCGTATGCCTCATAAAAATATTTTTTCCGCGCAAACGGATGAAGATAGAGAAGCAATAGAAAGGGCTTTAGCATGTACGAATTTATTAAGTAAACGTGATAAAGAAATTCATGCTTTATCTGGTGGAGAAAGACAACGTGTTTGGATTGCCATGACGTTAGCTCAGAAAACACCAATGCTCTTCTTAGATGAACCGACAACCTATTTAGATATTTATTATCAACTTGAAATATTAGAGCTAGTAAAAGAGTTAAATGAAGTACATGGATTGACGATCGTCATGGTATTACACGATATTAATCAGGCAATTCGCTATAGTGATCACATCATTGTTATGAAAGATGGTGAGATTGTTACGAAAGGTAAGCCAAATGATGTTGTGACAGAAAGTATGATAAAGACGATATACGGTGTAGATGTCGTTGTAAAGCAAGATGAAGATACAGGGTTGTATATGGTCCCAATGGGTATTTAAATATGCGAACAATCCGTTTTGAGGTGATAATTTGAGTAGTAAAAAAGAACGGAAGAAGAATTCTTTTTTTCAACGAATACTTACAGTTGTTTTTTTAGGTACCTTTTTCTATTCAGTATATGAATTAGGTGATATTTTCATGGATTACTATGAAAATCGTAAAGTAATGGCCGAAGCACAAAATATTTATGAAAAAAGTCCGATGGAAGAGCAATCACAAGACGGGGAAGTACGTAAACAGTTCAAGGCTCTGCAGCAAATTAACCAAGAGATAGTTGGATGGGTTACGATGGATGATACACAAATTAATTATCCAATCGTTCAAGCGAAAGACAATGATTACTATTTATTTCGTAATTATAAAGGTGAAGATATGAGAGCAGGAAGCATCTTTATGGACTATCGTAATGATGTGAAATCTCAAAATCGAAATACTATTTTATATGGTCATCGTATGAAAGATGGTTCTATGTTTGGAAGTTTAAAGAAAATGTTAGATGAAGAGTTCTTCAGGTCGCATCGTAAATTATATTACGATACATTATTTGAAGGATATGATCTTGAAGTGTTCTCGGTGTATACAACAACAACTGATTTTTATTACATTGAAACGGATTTTAGTAGTGATACGGAATACACATCATTTTTGGAGAAAATTCAAGAAAAATCGCTGTACAAAACGGATACAAAATTGACAGCAAGTGATCAAATTGTAACACTTTCGACGTGTGACTATGCACTCGATCCGGAAGCAGGAAGGTTAGTCGTACATGCGAAACTAGTAAAAAGATAGTAAATAAAAAAGTATAGAATATGAGAAGTGGTAACGCTTTTCATATTCTATACTTTAAAAAAGAAATATGTTTACTGTGCTGCAGCCATTGGCATACGTACAACTTCAACATTGTAGTAAGTGATTTTATTATCAAGAATATAATCTGGCATCCCGCCTTGATGTGAGTGAGCATCTTTAAATGCTGAGCTCTTCGTCCAACCTTGGAAATCTTCTTTTGCATTCCAACGTGTGCTAATTGTTACTTCATCATAATCAACTGTATTTTGCGTTAAAAGAACTTCTAACCCTAAAAAGCCTGGCATCGTTTCGACTTGACCTACTTTATTAAAACGTTCAATTAATTTATGTCCGTTTCCCTTTGTAATTTTAGCTGTATTTGTAACAATAATCATGTTTATTCCTCCTATATATATTGCCTTTATTTTTGAGAATTCATATACATTAAATGATAATGAAAATCATTATCAATGTCAACGGTAAGTGTAAAATAAATAAGTTTTTTATTGTTTTGGACAGTAAGATTTCCATTTCAAAATGTAGTAAATATATGGTGGTTAAGCGAGAGAACGAGCGAGTTGTACTAGCAAAGCAATAATATGGTATAGTGAAACGAGGCTGTTTTTCAGTCTCGTTTTTGAAATGCTTCCTATAGAGAAAGCATGCAAATGGAAAGGAAGTTATTATATGCGATCAGAGGTAACTGTAAAAATAAAACCGAAATTTATAAAAGAAATTAAAAGTGGATATCCGCTTATTTTAAAAGATGCGATTCAAAATTTAAATGATGTTCGTGAAGAAGGAACAATCATCAAAGTAGTAGATGAGAAGAACAACTTTGTCGGCAAAGGTTATTATGGAAAACAAAATAAAGGATACGGCTGGATTTTAACGAGAAAAGAGAGTGAACAAATTAATCAATCTTTCTTTGAAAGTAAAATCAAATCTGCCTTACATAAACGAAAGCCATTTTACAAATCAAATGATACGACAGCATTCCGTGTTGTGAACGGCGAGGGTGATGGTCTTGGAGGCTTAATCATTGATTATTATGACGGCTATTATGTAGTGAGCTGGTATAGTGAAGGGATTTATACTTTCAGAGATGAGATTATAGCAGCTCTTCAAAAAGTAGCAAGCTTTAAAGGGATTTATGAGAAGAAGCGTTTTGATACGAAAGGAAAATACATTGAAGGTGATGATTTCGTAGCAGGAGAGCGCGGTGAGTTCCCGCTTATCGTAAAAGAGAATGGTGTGAACTTCGCTGTATATTTAAATGACGGAGCGATGGTTGGTGTCTTTTTAGATCAGCGTAACGTGCGAAAACAAATTCGTGATAAATATGCAAAGGGAAGAACCGTGTTAAATATGTTCTCTTATACAGGTGCTTTTTCTGTATTTGCAGCGCTTGGCGGAGCGAGCAAAACGACGAGTGTCGACCTTGCAAATCGTAGTTTAAGTAAAACGATTGAGCAGTTTAGTGTAAATGAAGTTGATTATGAAGCGCAAGATATTATTGTAGAAGATGTATTTCTTTACTTCAAATATGCAGCGAAGAAAAAAATGAAATTTGATATGGTCGTATTAGACCCTCCAAGCTTTGCACGCTCAAAAAAATATACATTTAGTGCAGCAAAAGATTATAAAAATTTATTAAAAGAAACAATTGCTATTACAGAAAATAACGGTATTATCGTTGCTTCTACAAATTGTAGCGCATTCGATATGAAAAAGTTTAAAGGCTTTATCGATACAGCCTTTAAAGAAATGAATGGCAAATATAAAATATTAGAAGAACATTCTTTACCAGAAGATTTCCGTACCATTGATCAATTTAAAGAAGGAGACTACTTAAAAGTAGTTTTCATCGAGAAAATTAAAGGTTAATAAAGAAAAGGAGCTCGAGTTTACTTGAGCTCCTTTTCTTATTGAACGATATTCTGTACTCTACCGACTTGCCCGTCCTGTAATCGCACTTTAATGCCATGCGGATGGGAAGGGGAGTTTGTTAAAATATCTTTTACAATTCCACGTGTTAATTTGCCTGTTCGTTGATCTTGTTTTAATACAATATCAACTTCAAGACCGGGCGCGATATTAGAACGTTTTTGTCCGTTCATTTACACACCTGTACGTCTACGTTGGTTGTTTGTTTTCTTTGTTTGTTGGTTTTGTAATTTTTTCGTTTCTTGGCTTTGATTTTTTGCATTTTGACCATTTCCATTTCCTTGCTTTTTCTTAGCAAGTTGTTCACGCATTAAATCAGCTAAGCTTACTTTTTTGTTTTCTGACATGATAAGTCTCCTTTATATAAAGTTAATTATGAACAATCGTAGTGAATTTCATCATATCATTGTTAAGGAAGGAAGGGAAGTTGGTTTGAAAATTCATATAATTGTTTCCAGTCTGTAGTAGTTACGATACAATTGAGTTGTTAACGTTTGTAAAAAGGGGATAGACATATGTCACATCATATTTTATTAGTTGAAGATGATCTCTCAATTCAAGAGATGGTGGAAAAGTATTTAATAAAAGAGGGCTTTCAAGTTACAATCGCATCTGATGGAGAAGAAGGGGTAAACACATATTTAAAAGGTTCATTTGATTTGATTATCCTCGACATTATGATGCCAAAGCTAGATGGCTTAGAGGTTGTACGCATCATTCGAGAAAAAAGTGCCGTTCCGATTTTAATGATGTCGGCAAAAGATACAGATGTTGATAAAGCTGTTGGATTAGGACTTGGAGCAGATGATTACATTTGTAAGCCATTTTCTATGATTGAATTAGCCGCGCGTGTAAAAGCGGGTATTCGGAGGTCTACGAAATATTCGGCTACAGAAACAACAGAAAAGATGATTCAAATTGGTGATTTAACGATTGATCCAATTAATTTTACTGTGGAAAAAAACGGGAAGCCTCTCAAACTTACTTTAAAAGAATTTGAGATTCTAAAACTGTTTGTAAAAAATCAAAATCGTGTATTTACAAAAGCACAAATATATACGCTAATTTGGAACGAAGAGTATTACGGTGACGATAACGTTATTAATGTTCATATGAGAAGATTGCGTGAGAAAATCGAAAGTGATCCATCTAATCCAGAATACATTAAAACGTTATGGGGTATCGGTTATAAGTTGGAAGTGCTGTAATATGGTCAATTTGTTAATAGGTATTATTTTTATATTGTTATGTGTCATTTATATACAATATAAAATGAGGAAAAATAGTAATAAAAATTTGAGATACACATATGAAAAATTAGAAAGTATTGTTAATGAAAAAACAGGCGAGAAGTTACTCGTTATGACAGATGATCTAGAATTGCAAAAATTATTAGTGGCAATTAATCAATTATTAGATGCAAAACAGAAAACAAATGCAGATCATGCGAAAGTAGAAATTTCGATGAGAAAAATGCTTTCAAATATTTCACATGATTTAAAGACGCCACTAACAGTTATTCTTGGATATACAGAAATGTTAAATAAGGATAAAACAATGAATAAAGAAGAACAGCAAATATTACTTGAAAAGGTGCATGTGAAAACACTAGAAGTAATGGAATTAATTCATAAGTTTTTTGACTTAGCAAAATTAGAATCTGGTGACAAAGCAATCGAGATGACAAAAGTGAATATGAATGAAGTTTGTCGTGAGAAGATTTTATCTTTTTATGATTTAGTGACGTCGAAAGGTTTTCATGTTCATATTGATATACCAGAAAGAAATATATATGCACTTGGAAATGTAGAGGTATTAGGTAGGGTATTGAATAATTTAATATCAAATGCGATTACATATGGAGACGATGGAAAGACACTGGGTATGACGTTAAGAGATGATGAAACGAATGTGTATATAGACGTATGGGATAAAGGAAAAGGAATTGATGAATCTCATATTGATAAAGTGTTTGAGCGTATGTACACACTTGAAGATTCGAGAAATAGATTGTACCAAGGAAGCGGCCTAGGATTAACGATTACGAAACGACTGGTGGAAGCGATGGATGGAAAAATTCATCTTTCTAGTAAGCCGTATGAAAAAACAATTTTTACAGTTGCATTAAAAAAGATGCAGTTTTAGCTTGTAGAGAAGTAGATTCTACAAGCTTTTTTGCAGCGTAAGGAATTTGTAAGAAACGGGTAAGAAAAAAGAGATTTCCGTTGTCTATTATAGAAATATAAAGTAGTGCGAAAGGGGAAAGTGACATGACCTATATATTAAAAACGAATCAGTTAACGAAAGTGTTTAAAGGGAAAGAAGTTATTTCTAGCGTTAACATGCATGTGAAAAAAGGAGAGATATACGGTTTCTTAGGACCGAATGGTGCTGGTAAAACAACGATTATGAAAATGATTACAAATTTAATAAAACCGACGAGCGGTGAGATTGAAATTTTCGGTGAGAAGTTAACAGACACATCTTATGAAGTATTAAAAAGAATGGGGACAATTATTGAATATCCAATCTTTTATGATAAATTAACGGCGAAAGAAAACTTAGAATTACATTGTGAATATATGGGCTATTACGACAAAAATGAAATTGACCATGCTTTACATTTAGTGAAGCTACAAGGGATAGATAATAAAAAAGTAAAAGATTTTTCATTGGGAATGAAACAACGACTTGGTATTGCAAGGGCAATCGTGACAAAGCCAGAATTTCTCATTTTAGATGAACCGATTAACGGTTTAGATCCAATTGGTATTAAAGAATTAAGAGATTTATTTAAAATGCTCTGCAAAGAATATGGCATTACATTATTAGTTTCTAGTCATATTTTAGGTGAGATGGAACTAATGGCGGATACAATTGGTGTCATTCAAAATGGAAAACTAATAAAAGAAGTTTCAATGAAGAGTATTAACGGAAAACAAACAGAGTACATTGAAATTACTGTTCCAGATGTGAAACGTGCAGCTTATATTTTAGAAGATAAACTTGGTATAAAAAATTACAAAATAATGAGTGGAAATATGATTCGTGTGTATGAATTGAAGGTGACGCAGCAGGCCATTTCAAAAGCACTTATTATGAACGATGTGGAAATTGAAAGTATTAATAAGAAACATAGTTCCTTAGAAGAGTATTTCTTAAATGTAATGGATGGAGAGGGTATTCATGCTTAATGGGGTGTGGCTGAACCTGGTAAGTGGATTGATCGTAATGTTCATAAGTGGGATTTTATATTATAGAAAACCAGAGCGGAAATGGTTATTAATTCTACTAGTGATAGGAATGTTAAGCTTTGTTACTGCTGGAATTAGAATGTTAGCAGCGTAGAGACAGGTATATAAAGAATGGAGGCGTGGTTTATATGTTTAAATTAATGAAGCTCGAATGGAAGAAACATCAATTATCTAGTTGCTTTAAAAGTGTAGCAATTTGTATTATAGCAATTTTCGCTGTAGTAAGCCTTATGGCATGGGGAATGAAAGCTGAGGGGGACGTGCTCTTCTCTGACTTCAAACAGAACATGGCTTTAGTAAATATTTTTATTAGAATAACATTCATTATTTTTAGTTCGGTCATTTTATCACGTTTAGTAATTGATGAGTATAAGAACAAAACGATACAACTATCATTTATGTATCCTCTACAAAGGAAAATGTTAATGAGTGCGAAATTAACAATTGTTTTCTGTTTTTGTTTTGTGAGCACAATTATCGCTACTTTCATTATTAGTTTGCTCGTATATTTTGTGAGTCCAATGATGGGACTGATTGAAACACCTGCTACGATAGGCGAAATAATAGCTATCGTTCCAGCTACTATTATAAGTGCATTTATGATATCTGGTATAAGTTTAATTCCTTTATTTTTTGGAATGAGAAAGAAATCGACACCGACAACGATTACTTCGGCAGTAATAATTGGTATGCTGATTAGTGGTAACGTTGGTGCTGGAAACGATCAAGTAAGTATGTTTGATTTTATAGCTATCCCAATCGTGCTCTGTTTATTAGGAATTTTCATTAGCTATCTATCGTTCCATAAAATTGACAAGATCGATGTGGCGTGAAGCAAGCCTAAAACAAAAACGAACTGGGGTATGAATGGTGAAAAAAATAATAGTAATTGCAATATTAGTAATTACAATTGCTAGTGCGGTTTTTGGTTTTAAGGTATTTCAGGGGAAAGATTTTAAAAAAGAAAAGTCTTTTGATATAAATAATATAAAAGAAATAGAAGTAGACAATGAAAATTGGAATATTGAATTTAAAAGTACAGACGCTAATAAAATAGTAATTTTCGCTCAAGGTGAACAAGTAGATAAAGAGATAGATCCCGTCAAAATAGAAAATGACGAAAATAAAATTGTGATTAAGCAAAAACAAAAGGTGAACAAATTTTTTAATGGTTTTACGTTTAGGAAGAAAAATAGTATATCTATAGCTATTCCGAAGAAAGAAATAGATAAAATTGTAGTAAATAATAATTCGGGTGATGTGAAAATAAGCGATATAGTAGTAAAAAGTATTGTGACAAAGGGAAAATCTGGAGATGAAATGATTACAGGATTATCGGCAGAGAAGGGTGAATTTACATCCGAAAGTGGAGATTTAGTATTAAAAGATAGTTCATTGCAAGAAGTAAATATAACTTCTACTACTGGCGATAATTATGTGAAAAATGTAAAAAACGAAAATATGAACATCACTTCAACATCTGGGGAAGCATTACTAAAAGATATGACAGAAGGAAAATCATTATTTGTAGAAACAAAATCAGGGGATATTGGCGTACGGTATAAAGGTGTCCCGGCATCATTGAAGCTTATGGCTAAAAGTAATTCAGCTGACGTAATAGTGGATTTAAAAGGACTTAAGAAAGATAAAAATACAGAAAAAATAAAAGTAGGAACGATTGGTGATGCAAAAAATGAAGCGAAGATTTTAAGTGAAACAGGAGTCATTTATATTGATTAAGTCTTAGGAGGGAGGAGGACTACCATGCTACGTCTTATGAAACTAGAATTGAAGAAGTTTAAGTTTGGATGGTATGTGAGGGGAGCAGTTATTGCAAATATCATTATACTGGCATTATTAATCTTTGTTAGTTTCGTTGCACAAATAGAGGGAGATCCAGAAATAAGAGATCCGCAGATGATTTTGTTAATGGCTAGTACAGTAGTAAGAGCAACATTTATTATTTTTGGTAGTGTATTAATAGCAAGGTTAATAATTGGCGAATATAAAAATAAAACAATACTACTCATGTTTTCTTATCCCATTAACCGAAAGAAAATGATGGCTAGTAAGTTGGCTATTACAGCGATAGTAACATTTATAACAGTTATTGTATCTAATATTTTAGTAGTAGGAATTTTCTTTGGGATAGATAGTTGTTTTTCAATTCTTCCTAATTCATTCACAGTAGATCAATTGGTGCAAGAAGGAATAAAACTAGTTCCTTTAGCCATTGCAACTGCGGGGATGAGTTTAATCCCATTATATTTCGGAATGCGTAAACGTTCCGTGCCAACTACAATTGTTTCATCTCTTATCGTTGTCACAATTGCAATGAATACCAACCCAGAGTTTCCTACAGCAACTTTACTTCCGCTTCAACTAGCATTGGCAGCAATTGGAGTTGCAATTGCATATTACGGAATAAAAAATATAGAGAAGGAAGATATAACTGTATGATAAGAATACGTAAAAAAGAGTTGGCGTTACACCAACTCTTTTTTGTATATGTACGCTTCGTTACTACTCTGTAAATTTAGAGTGTGTGCTTAAATACTTTTGCACTCCTGGAGAAATGTTAAAGTTATTAGGACTTTTATATTCGATAGTAAACTCTCCGTCTTTATTTGTTTCAAAGGAGATTGCATAGCTATTCATTTTAGCATCGTAAGAAGTATTTTTGACTTCTGCATCTAGATTGAAATATTTAGTAATATACTCTTTTGATTCCGTAATTGCTGCTTGTTTTTCCCAAGGGGTACCATAATAGGCGAAATAAATAGATACACTAATAACTCCAATAAGAGAAGTTAGTAAAATAGTTCCCATAGCTATTTTTTTATTTTTTGTATTCAATTTGGTTACTCCTCTTCGTAATATGTATTCATTTTAACCTATATATTCCATAAAACAACCATTTTTAAAAAATAGTTTCACATGAAACAAGTTACAGAAAAAGACAAGATGTGTAAACATCTTGTCTTTTTCTGTTGTTACATTTTAGGTGCTTCCATTCCAGCAGCAGCCCATTCTTCTTTTGCGGGTCCATACACGCCAGGAACTGTTAAGCCAGCTTGTCTCATTAAAACCGTCATTTGTCCACGGTGGTGATTTTGATGATTAATAAGTGTCATTAAAAATATAGAATTCGGCATAGGGCGACCAAAGAAGTCATTAATAGTTGTTAAATCTTTATCAGTCCATTTACTTTGAAGTGCTTCAACGAAAGCCGCGTTCACTTTACGATACCCATCTGCAATTGTTTTTGCAGATGTTGGAACAGGATAATCTTTCGATTCTCCTTCAAACTTTAGCCCTGTGCCAGACAGTATAACAGGAATTGCCGTCACGATATGCCAAGCAACTCTGCCTAACGTCCAGTGCCCAGGTGCAATTTCTTGTGATAAAGACTCATCTGTTAATGCATCGAGCATTTTCTGAGTAGAATCGGCCTCGTATGTCCATGATTGTAAAAAACCTTCAATAGTTTGGTACATAGTTATCCCTCCTATTTTTGTTCATAGATTAAATTCGTGAGAGATTATATAATCCCTGTTCGATAAGAAATATTGAGTTAAGCATTTGCTGCAATAGAAATAGTAGAATGTCTTCGAAAATAAGATATGTTAGCGCTGTATACAGCAAATGTAAAAAGGGATTTCGTTTAATCAAGGAGGCAAAAGTACAAGCAAAAGAAGAGTTTGTTGCATGTAATAATTACTGGAATGTACGCAATAAACCTGTATGTGTATACCCACCAAATAAATTTTTTTATTACTTACTAGTACTTAAAAGATCGAATTTGAAGGAAGTGATCAACATGTCTTCATGGCTCAATAATACAAATGGATATTGTAGTTGTAATCATCGAAATGGTGTACATGTTGATTCATGCTGTTTTAGTTGTGATGGGACAGTGCCTAAGGTTGGTCCAACCGGTCCGACGGGGGCAACAGGGGCAACCGGTCCAACGGGAGCAACAGGGGTAACGGGAGCAACAGGGGCAACCGGTCCAACGGGAGCAACAGGAGCAACGGGAGCAACAGGAGCAACGGGAGCAACGGGAGCAACAGGAGCAACGGGAGCAACAGGAGCAACGGGAGCAACAGGAGCAACGGGAGCAACAGGAGCAACGGGAGCAACCGGTCCAACGGGAGCAACAGGAGCAACGGGAGCAACAGGATCAACCGGGGCAACTGGTACAAGTATCACAGCGACTTATGCATTTGCAAATAATACGTCGGGAACAGCGATATCGGTACTTCTAGGTGGAACGAATGTCCCGCTTCCGAATAATCAAAACATAGGTCCAGGTATTACTGTTTCTGGGGGAAATACAGTATTTACGGTTGCAAATGCTGGGAATTATTATATTTCATATTCGATTAATATAACGGCTTCATTATTAGTCAGTTCACGGATTACAATTAATGGAGTACAACTTGCTGGGACGGTCAATGCTCCTGCTGTAGCAACTACATCATTTAGTGCAACAATTATTACAACTCTTGCAGCAGGAGATGCGATTAGTTTGCAACTATTTGGTTTGTTAGCTGTTGCAACATTATCAACAACTACACCAGGAGCTGTGCTAACGATAATAAGATTAAGCTAAATAATAACTCTCTTACTCTTTTAAGGTTAGGAGAGTTTCTACATATAATAAGAAGTTAATGAGATAAAGCATAGTTATATAAAAGTCAGAATATTATGATTGTAACGTTATGGCGACTATAATATAATGAAAACAACCATCATGAATGAACATTCATTTATTTTTTATGTATTTGAAGGGGGAATGAAGGTGGAAAAACCATGGTTGAAAAGTTATCCAGAGGAAATTCCAAGTACGGTTTCTTATGATATTCAGCCGCTTCACGGATATGTAGAACAGATGGCTTCTCGTTATCCACAAAAGAAAGCGCTTCACTTTTTAGGGAAGGATATTACATTTTCAGACTTCCATGACAAGGTGAAGAGGTTTGCAAATTATCTTCAAAAGCTCGGTGTAGAAAAGGGTGATCGAGTTGCTATTATGTTGCCGAATTGTCCGCAAGCTGTAATTGGTTATTACGGTACATTACTTGCGGGAGGTATCGTAGTACAAACAAATCCACTATATACAGAAAGAGAATTAGAATACCAGCTTCATGACTCGGGAGCAAAAGTAATTCTTTGCCTCGATTTAGTGTTTCCGAGAGTGACGAATGTTCAATCTGCTACAAAAATTGAGCATATTATCGTAACTCGTATTGCGGACTTTTTACCCTTCCCTAAAAATCTATTGTATCCATTTGTGCAGAAAAAACAGTCGAATTTAGTTGTAAAAGTATCAGAGAGTGAAACGATTCATCTTTGGAACTCAGTAGAAAAAGAAGTGAATACGGATGTTGAAGTGCCTTGTGATCCTGAAAGTGATCTAGCCCTTTTACAGTACACAGGAGGAACAACTGGATTTCCGAAAGGCGTTATGTTAACGCATAAAAACCTCGTTTCTAACACGTTGATGGGAGTTCAATGGTTATATAATTGCAAAGAAGGAGAAGAAGTCGTTCTTGGGGTTCTTCCATTTTTCCACGTGTACGGCATGACGGCTGTTATGAATTTAAGTATTATGCAAGGATACAAAATGGTTCTTATTCCAAAATTTGATATGAAAATGGTTTTTGAAGCGATTAAGAAGCATAAAGTGACATTGTTTCCAGGAGCACCAACTATTTATATTGCGCTTTTAAATAGCCCGCTTTTAAAAGAATACGATATTTCTTCTATTCGTGCTTGTATTAGTGGATCAGCACCACTGCCGGTAGAAGTACAGGAAAAGTTCGAAACAGTTACAGGGGGTAAACTAGTAGAGGGATATGGTTTAACGGAATCATCTCCAGTTACACATAGTAATTTTTTATGGGAAAAGCGAGTGCCAGGTAGTATTGGGGTTCCATGGCCAGATACAGAAGCAATGATTATGTCGCTTGAAACTGGTGAGGCATTACCACCGGGAGAAATCGGTGAAATTGTAGTGAAAGGCCCTCAAATTATGAAAGGCTATTGGAATAAGCCAGAAGAAACAGCAGCTGTGTTACAAGATGGATGGCTCCATACAGGGGATGTTGGCTACATGGATGAAGATGGATTTTTCTATGTGAAAGATCGTAAGAAAGATATGATTGTTGCGAGTGGATTTAATGTGTATCCTCGTGAAGTAGAAGAAGTATTATATGAGCATGAAAAAGTGCAAGAAGTAGTGACGATTGGAGTTCCTGATCCATACCGAGGAGAGACAGTCAAAGCGTTTGTTGTGTTAAAAGAAGGTGTGGAATGTTCGGAGGAAGAATTAAACCAGTTTGCGCGTAAATATTTAGCTGCCTATAAAGTGCCTAAAGTATATGAGTTTAGAGATGAACTGCCGAAAACGACAGTCGGAAAAATTTTACGCCGTGTCCTAATTGATGAAGAGAAAAGAAAGAATGAGGATGAGCAAACGGGCTAAGGCCCTTTCTTTTTGAAAAAATAGGATTGACACTTTTCTAAATAGTCAGTATTATAAGAATATGAATGACTATTCATTCAGTCATCTTCTTGAAGGGGACAGTAAAGTGAGAAAAAATAGACCGAAATACAATCAAATTATTGATGCAGCAGTCATTGTGATTGCGGAGAATGGGTACCACCAAGCGCAAGTTTCTAAAATCGCAAAGCAAGCTGGGGTAGCTGATGGCACGATTTATTTATATTTTAAAAATAAAGAAGATATATTAATATCCTTATTCCAAGAGAAGATGGGAGAATTTGTCGAAACAATTCGTCAAAAAACAGCAGGAATTGAAAGCGCTGTATCGAAGTTATTCATGTTGGTAGAAACGCACTTCTTGCTGTTGTCGCAAAATGATCCTCTTGCTATCGTTACGCAATTAGAGCTAAGACAGTCCAATCAAGACTTACGCCTGAAAATAAATGAAGTATTAAAAGGCTACTTACAAGTTATGGATGAAATTTTAGAGACAGGTATAAAGCAAGGTGAATTCCAAGCGGATTTAAATGTCCGCGTGGCAAGGCAAATGATCTTTGGAACAGTAGATGAAGTTGTGACCAATTGGGTAATGAGCGATCATAAGTATGATCTGGTCGCACTTTCAAAAACGGTACATGGGCTACTTATTGCAGCTTGTGGTTATCGTCAATAATGGGAGGGATCATGTTGAAATTCCTATCTGTAAAAGTTGAAGATCATATCGCGGTGGCGACGTTAAATCATGCGCCGGCTAACGCGATGTCTTCACAAGTTATGCATGACGTTACTGAATTAATTGATCAAGTGGAGAAGGATGATAACATTCGTGTTGTTGTTATTCACGGTGAAGGGCGCTTCTTCTCGGCGGGAGCAGATATTAAAGAATTTACATCTGTTACTGAAGCGAAGCAAGCGACTGAATTAGCGCAGCTTGGACAGGTTACGTTTGAGCGCGTTGAAAAATGTTCAAAACCAGTTATCGCGGCAATTCATGGAGCGGCACTTGGCGGCGGCCTTGAGTTTGCTATGTCTTGCCACATGCGCTTTGCAACTGAAAGTGCAAAACTTGGTTTACCTGAATTAACACTTGGATTAATTCCTGGATTTGCAGGTACACAGCGATTACCACGTTATGTTGGGAAAGCGAAAGCTTGTGAAATGATGTTAACAAGTACACCGATTACTGGTGCAGAAGCATTAAAATGGGGACTAGTTAACGGAGTTTTTGCTGAAGAAACATTTTTAGATGATACGCTTAAAGTTGCAAAACAGATTGCTGGAAAAAGCCCAGCGACGACTCGTGCTGTACTAGAGTTATTGCAAACGACGAAATCGTCTCATTATTATGAAGGTGTACAACACGAAGCTCAAATCTTTGGTGAAGTATTTACGAGTGAAGATGGAAGAGAAGGTGTAGCAGCGTTTTTAGAAAAACGTAAGCCTTCATTTAGCGGCAGGTAGTTCAATTATTTTTTTAATATAAATTAACAGAAAATTAAAATTGATAGAATCTTTCTGAAAAACAAGGGGGTAAATGGAATGAACATCTACGTACTCATGAAACGAACATTTGATACAGAAGAAAAAATCGTAATTAAAAACGGTGCAATTTACGATGGCGAAGCGGAATTCATCATCAACCCTTACGATGAATATGCAATTGAAGAAGCAATTCAAGTAAGAGACGCACAAGGTGGAGAAGTTACTGTCGTAACAGTTGGTGGCGAAGATAGTGAGAAAGAACTTCGTACGGCGTTAGCGATGGGCTGCGATAAAGCGGTATTAATTAATATTGAAGATGATGTAGAAAATGGTGACCAGTTCACGACAGCAAAAGTGCTTGCTGAATATTTAAAAGATAAAGATGCAGATTTAATTTTAGGCGGAAACGTTGCGATTGATGGTGCATCTGGACAAGTTGGCCCGCGTGTAGCTGAAGCGTTAAATATTCCGTACGTAACGACAATTACAAAACTTGAGATTGACGGTACAAACGTGAAAATTGAACGTGACGTTGAAGGTGATACAGAAGTAATTGAAACGTCATTACCAGTATTAGTAACAGCACAACAAGGTTTAAATGAACCTCGTTATCCATCACTTCCAGGTATTATGAAGGCGAAGAAAAAGCCACTAGAAGAAGTAGAATTAGATGATTTAGATTTAGAAGAAGATGATGTGGAAGCAAAGACAAAAACAATTGAAATCTATTTGCCTCCTAAGAAAGATGCAGGAAAAGTGTTACAAGGCGAGCTGCAAGATCAAGTAAAAGAACTTGTATCGTTGCTCCATACAGAAGCGAAAGTAATCTAATAAAATACGAAATTATATATGCAGGAGGGAAAATCTATGGCTCGTAAAGTATTAGTAATGGGTGAAGTTCGTGATGGATCGCTACGTAACGTTTCGTTTGAAGCGGTAGCAGCAGCAAAAACAATTGCAGAAGGCGGTGAAGTAGTAGGTCTTCTAATTGGAGACAGCGTTGCCTCTTTTGCAAATGAGTTGATTCATTACGGTGCAGATCGCGTTGTGACAGTTGAAAATGATAAATTAAAATCATATACATCTGATGGGTATGCGCAAGCATTTTTAGCTGTATATGCTGAAGAAAATCCAGAAGGTATTGTATTTGGGCATACAGCACTTGGGAAAGATTTATCACCAAAATTGGCAGCGAAACTTGAAGCTGGTCTAGTTTCAGACGTAACTGCTTTAGAAGTTGAAGGTGGAAATGTTATCTTCACTCGCCCAATTTACTCTGGTAAAGCGTTTGAGAAGAAGATTGTAACAGACGGCATCTTATTTGCGACAGTGCGTCCAAATAACATTGCAACACTTGAAAAAGATGAGTCTCGCAGTGGTGATGTGTCTTCTATTACGGTAGATGTGAAAGACTTACGTACAATCATTCAAGATGTCGTCCGTAAAACGGCAGAAGGTGTTGACCTTTCTGAAGCGAAAGTTATTATCGCTGGCGGACGCGGTGTGAAGAGCGAAGACGGATTCAAACCATTGAAAGAGTTAGCTGACGTACTAGGCGGCGCTGTAGGTGCATCTCGTGGTGCTTGTGACGCTGAGTATTGTGATTACTCATTACAAATTGGTCAAACGGGTAAAGTTGTTACGCCAGACCTATACATTGCATGCGGTATTTCTGGTGCGATTCAGCATTTAGCTGGTATGTCTAACTCAAAAATAATCGTTGCAATTAATAAAGACCCAGAAGCAAGTATCTTCAAAGTAGCTGACTATGGTATTGTCGGCGACTTATTTGAAGTCGTACCTCTTTTAACAGAAGAGTTTAAAAAGTTAAAAGTACATTCATGATTTGAGTACCCTTGAGTTCCAAGTGAAGTACCCCTATATATAGAAAAAGGTGAGAGATCCCCTGTCTCTCATCTTTTTAGTATTTAATCCGTATTTTTATATAGTATAAAGGAACATTTTTTTGTTACAATACATAACGATACATATTATTCGCCACGTATATAAGTTAATGATATACTCTTGGTAGAATATACTTGAAGGAGGAAATAAAATGGCAATTGTAAACGCAAATGACCAAAGCTTCGCAGCAGAAACTAGCGAAGGTGTTGTATTATTAGATTTCTGGGCACCTTGGTGTGGACCTTGTAAAATGATCGCTCCTGTATTAGAGGAAATTGATGCAGAACTAGGCGAAAAAGTAAAAGTAGTAAAAGTAGACGTAGATGAGAACCAAGAAACTGCTCGTCAATTCGAAGTAATGAGCATTCCAGCTCTTTTCGTATTAAAAGACGGTAAAGTAGTTGATCAAGCGTTAGGTTACAAACCGAAAGAAGCGTTAGTAGAATTAGTTTCTAAACACTTCTAAAATAAAGAAGCTACCATTTGGTAGCTTTTTTTATTTTCCTTTTTTACACCTTTCCGTTACAATAAAAGAACGTATGTTGGGTGTTTTGGCATAGTATGTTTTCATGTGAAAATAAAAATGCTAAGCATGTAGAAATGGAGGGTAACGAGTGCACGAACATTTAAAAGAAAAGTTGGCCATTTTACCAGATCAACCTGGTTGTTATTTAATGAAAGATAAGCAAGGAACGGTTATATATGTCGGAAAGGCAAAAGTGCTTAAAAATCGTGTGCGCTCGTACTTTACTGGTTCGCATGATGGGAAAACACTTCGGCTTGTAGGAGAAATTGTAGATTTCGAATATATTGTAACCTCTTCAAATCTAGAGGCTCTCATTTTAGAGTTAAACTTAATAAAAAAACATGATCCAAAATATAATATTCAATTAAAAGATGATAAAACATATCCTTTTATTAAAATTACAGCTGAGAAACAGCCGCGCTTACTCATTACGCGAAACGTAAAAAAGGATAAAGGAAAGTATTTTGGCCCTTATCCGAATGCACAATCAGCTCATGAAACGAAAAAACTGCTAGATCGTATGTATCCGCTTCGTAAGTGCTCAAATATGCCTGATAAAGTTTGTTTATATTATCATATGGGGCAATGTTTAGCACCTTGTGTGAAAGAAGTGACGGAAGAACAAAACAAAGAAATTGTAGATGAAATTATTAAATTTTTAAATGGTGGACATAAAGAAGTTCGTTCAGAATTAGAAACAAAGATGTATGAAGCTTCAGAGAAACTAGAATTTGAACGTGCAAAAGAGTTACGTGATCAAATTGCGCATATCGATGCGATTATGGAAAAGCAAAAGATGATTATGAGTGACTTAGTGGATCGAGATGTGTTTGGGTACGCAGTTGATAAAGGATGGATGTGTGTTCAAGTTTTCTTCGTTCGAAAAGGAAAGCTAATTGAACGTGATGTTTCTATGTTTCCAATCTACGATGAACCAGAAGAGGGATTTTTAACATTTATCGGTCAATTTTATGAAAACAGCAGTCATTTTAAGCCGAAGGAAATTGTCGTTCCAGGAAGTATAGACTCAGAATTAGTAGAGCGCTTTTTAGAAGTGGAAGCGACACAGCCGAAACGTGGCAAGAAAAAAGATCTTGTAGAATTGGCAAATAAAAATGCGAAGATTGCTCTTGAAGAGAAATTCTACTTAATTGAACGTGATGAAGAGCGAACGATTAAAGCGGTAGAGAATTTAGGGAAGCAGCTCGGAATTGAAACACCTTATCGTATTGAATCGTTTGATAACTCAAATATTCAAGGGACAAATCCTGTTTCTGCAATGATTGCTTTTATCGATGGGAAACCAGCTAAGAAAGAATACAGGAAATATAAAATTAAAACGGTTCAAGGACCAGATGATTATGAGTCTATGAGAGAAGTAGTGAGACGCCGTTATACAAGGGCACTGAAAGAGAATTTACCTTTACCAGACTTAATCATTATTGATGGCGGAAAAGGTCATCTGGCGGCTGCAAGTGATATTCTAGAAAATGAGCTCGGTTTATATATTCCGATGGCAGGGCTTGTGAAAGATGACAAACATAAAACATCCCATTTAATTATTGGAGACCCACCTGAGCCTGTGATGCTTGAGAGAAATAGTCAGGAATTTTATTTGTTGCAGCGTATTCAAGATGAAGTGCATCGATTTGCGATTACATTCCATCGTCAATTACACGGAAAATCTGTCATTCAATCAGCACTGGATGACATTCCTGGAATTGGAGATAAACGAAAAAAGGTATTGTTGAAACATTTTGGATCTTTAAAAAAGATGAAAGAGGCTTCTGTAACGGAATTTGTCGAAGCAGGTATGCCGAAAAATGTCGCAGAGACAATTTATACTTATTTAGCGGATAAGAAGACGTTGTAGTTTACAACGTCTTCTATTTTTTGATATAATTTCTGAAGATTTAAAACAAATGGATCTGAATGAAAATGCAAAAAAGTCAACTAAACTTATATGTCTAGTTGACTGTAGGTAACGCTACACTTCAATGAGATCTTTTATATCCCATTTCACAAGAAATGTAATAGAGTCTGAACGTTTTTTCTTTTCTTCGTAGGACTCAGCAACGACGTTACGTTGCTTTTGAATTTGTTCAGCGATGAATCCAGCTTCTAATTGATAAGAAGAATGTCTTTTTTGTTTTTGACGTTCAGCAATGAGTGTGCCTTTAAGTTGGAACTGCATTTCACGACGCTTATGTTCAATAATGCTTAAAGTGCCCCAGCCAGCTTTTTCAAAGAACTGAATGACTTCTTCAATTGTTTCTAGTGGATATTTTCTTGCAAGGTTTCTACCAGACCAGTATAAAATACCATCTAAATCGTTACCAATTAAATCAGGTAGTAATTCTTCACGTAGCAATTCATAAGCGAAGGCGTTCAATGAAACATCTTCTAAAGATGTTGTATCGATTGTATTTTTACTCACAATATTCCCCTCTTTCTATAGGGATTATTATATAACATTTCCCATTTATAAAAACAGATTTTTCTTTGGGAAAATCTGAATATATAAGAAGAAAAAAAGAATTGGCAAATTATATGCAAATTATGTATACGTTTTCTTGACGCTTCGACAAAAATAGGAGTAAAATGAACTTGGTATCAAATTATGCTGAAATATTTCGAATAATTTTTTCAGTTTTTCTTATGCCAATAGTGAAAAAACATTATTGCCATAAACTAATCTGAAAACAGCAGTCAATCATTCAAGGGGGGTAATGGGGACATGAAAGGCCGCGAGTATACGTTTCGTAAGTGGCACTCATTAATGGGGGTCATCCCGGTTGGTGTCTTTTTGACGCAACATTTAATTGTAAACAACTTTGCAACACGAGGAGCAGAGGCTTTTAACAAAGCTGCAGGCTTTATGGAGCTCCTTCCATTCCGGTATGCGCTAGAAATTTTCATTATCTTTTTACCAATACTGTACCATGCTATATATGGCTTATATATTGCATTTACAGCTAAGAACAATGCGGTTTCTTACGGTTACTTCCGTAACTGGATGTTCGTCTTCCAAAGAATTTCAGGTATCGTTACACTGATTTTCATTTCTTGGCACGTCTGGGAAACTCGTATTCAAGCAATGTTAGGTAAAGAGGTAAACTATGATATGATGGCAGATATTTTAAACAATCCAGCTATGTTTGCATTCTACTTAGTTGGTGTTGTTTCAACAATTTTCCACTTTGCAAATGGACTATGGACATTCTGCATCAGCTGGGGAATTACAGTGTCTCCACGTTCACAAAGAATCTCTACTTATGTAACATTAGCTATTTTCTTAGGTCTATCTTATGTAGGTGTGAGTGCATTATTAGCGTTCATCGATCCACAGCTAGCAAACCAGTAAGGAGTGGGAGAGCATGAAAGGGAAACTTATAGTAGTCGGCGGTGGCTTGGCTGGCTTAATGGCAACGATTAAAGCGGCGGAAGCAGGAGTAAATGTTGAACTGTTCTCTTTAGTACCAGTAAAACGTTCGCATTCTGTATGTGCCCAAGGTGGAATTAACGGTGCCGTAAATACGAAAGGTGAAGGGGATTCTCCATGGATCCACTTTGACGATACAATTTATGGTGGGGACTTCTTAGCGAACCAACCACCAGTTAAAGCAATGTGTGAAGCAGCACCTGGTATCATTCATTTAATGGACCGTATGGGCGTTATGTTCAACCGTACGGAAGAAGGACTTCTTGATTTCCGTCGTTTTGGTGGAACACAACATCACCGTACAGCATTTGCTGGTGCAACAACTGGACAGCAATTACTATACGCATTAGATGAGCAAGTACGTCGTCACGAAGTAGCAGGACTTGTAACGAAATATGAAGGTTGGGATTTCTTACGAGCTGTTGTGGATGACGAAGGTGTGTGCCGAGGAATCGTTGCACAAGACTTACAAACAATGGAGATTAAAAGTTTCCAAGCTGATGCCGTGATTATGGCAACAGGGGGCCCTGGTATCATCTTTGGAAAATCAACTAACTCTATTATTAATACAGGTACAGCAGCTTCTGCTGTATATCAACAAGGCGCATATTATGCAAATGGTGAGTTCATTCAAATTCATCCAACGGCAATTCCTGGAGACGATAAATTGCGTCTTATGAGTGAATCTGCACGTGGTGAAGGTGGACGTGTTTGGACATATAAAGATGGTAAACCATGGTACTTCCTAGAAGAAAAGTATCCGGCTTACGGAAACCTTGTACCTCGTGATATTGCAACGCGTGAAATCTTTGATGTTTGCGTAGAGCAAAAACTAGGTATTAACGGTGAAAACATGGTGTACTTAGATCTTTCTCATAAAGATCCGAAAGAACTAGATATTAAACTTGGTGGAATTATTGAAATCTATGAGAAGTTTACAGGTGATGATCCTCGTAAACTACCAATGAAAATCTTCCCAGCAGTTCACTATTCAATGGGCGGACTATGGGTTGATTATAAGCAGATGACAAGTATTCCAGGTTTATTTGCAGCAGGTGAGTGTGATTATTCTATGCACGGTGGTAACCGCCTTGGTGCGAACTCACTATTATCAGCAATTTACGGTGGTATGGTAGCAGGACCAAACGCAATTGAATATATGAAAGGTCTTACTAAATCATCAGATGCTGTTTCATCTACTGTGTATGAACAAAATGAATTGATCGAAACAGAGAAATTTAACAATATTTTAACGCTTGATGGTAACGAAAATGCGTATGTTCTTCATAAAGAGCTTGGAGAATGGATGACAGATAACGTTACAGTAGTTCGTGAAAATAAAAAGTTATTAGAAACAGATGCGAAAATTGAAGAGTTAATGGCTCGTTACAAACGTATTAACATTAACGATACAGCAAGATGGAGTAACCAAGGTGCTTCATTTACACGCCAACTTGCAAATATGTTTGAGTTAGCGCGTGTTATTACAATTGGCGCATATAACCGTAATGAGAGCCGTGGGGCGCATTACAAACCTGAATTCCCAAATCGCGATGATGCTAACTTCTTAAAAACTACAATGGCGAAATTTGAAGGAGAAGGAAATACACCGGCATTCCATTACGAAGACGTGGATGTTTCATTAATTAAACCACGTAAACGTGATTATTCTTCAAAACACGATGTAGCTGCTAAGAACGAAGAGAAGGGGGATAAACAACATGTCTGAGAAAACAATCCGCCTCATCATTACGAGACAAGATGGACCAGACGCGCAAGCGTTTGATCAAGAGTTTGAAATTCCGTACCGTCCGAACATGAACATTATTTCGGCGCTTATGGAAATACGTCGTAACCCTGTTGATTCAAAAGGAAACCAGACAACTCCGATTGCATGGGATATGAACTGTTTAGAAGAAGTATGTGGCGCATGTTCGATGGTGATTAACGGAAAACCACGTCAATCATGTACAGCGCTTATCGATCAATTAGAACAACCAATTCGCTTAAAGCCGATGAAGACATTCCCAGTTGTACGTGACTTACAAGTTGACCGTAGTCGCATGTTTAATGCTCTAAAACGTGTTAAAGCTTGGATTCCAATTGATGGTACGTATGACTTAGGACCAGGGCCAAGAATGCCTGAGAAGAAACGTCAGTGGGCTTATGAGCTTTCAAAATGTATGACATGTGGCGTTTGCTTAGAATCATGTCCAAACGTAAATAGTAAATCGGACTTTATTGGACCAGCACCGTTATCACAAGCTCGTTTATTCAACTCACATCCAACGGGTGAAATGCATAAAGCAGATCGCTTACGTGCGATTATGGGTGATGGAGGACTTGCAAACTGTGGTAACTCTCAAAACTGTGTGCAATCATGTCCAAAGGGTATTCCATTAACAACTTCAATTGCGGCGTTAAACCGTGATACAACAATTCAATCGTTCAAAGATTTCTTTGGTAGCGACAATAACTATTAATAAATATTGCCTCTTCATATCGAAGAGGCAATATTTATAACTATATTTTTCTGTTTATTCTGTTTATTTTAAGGGCGAAAAGGAGAGGGAACAATGAAGAGGATTTCTTATATTGAAGACTTTGAGCAATGGGAAAGTGGTTTTTCGTTTTACAACCCTGTAAAGGTTCGTTTTGGTGAAGTAGATATGTTTGGACATGTAAATAATGTCGTTGCCTTTACCTATTTTGAAGAAGCGCGTATCGCATTGTTTAAAGAACTTGGATTTATGCAAGAATGGACGCATGAATCTTCCGAAACGATGATCGTTGTTGCGGATTTACAATGTAATTTTATTAAGCAAATATATTTTGATGAACAGTTGAAGGTGTATGTAAAGGCGGGATCAGTTGGGAATTCTTCATTAGATTTGCATTATATGGTGAAGAATGCAGAAGGAGAAGTTTGCTTAGTTGGTCGTGGAATGATGGTCCAAGCGTCGAAAAAAACGGGAAGAGGCGAACCGTGGCCTGAAGAGTGGAAGAAAAAATTACTACAATGATAGAGTGAAAGAAAAATAAGAGAGCAATTTGCTCTCTTATTTTTTGTCTTCCATCGCTTCTTCTAATGTTAAATGATGTTTATATATGTATGTAGCGTATGGATTTCCAACGTAGCGCAAATGCCACGGTTCATATGCATATTCTGTTGTTTCTGTTTTATCTTCTAAATACCGGATGACAAAGCCAAATTCATGAGCATGTTCTGCTACCCATTTTCCTTCGGCTGTCTCTCCAAAAATAGGCTCTAATTGGAATTTAGCAGATTTTGAACTAATATCCATTGCTAAACCAGTTTGATGTTCACTTGTACCAGGAATGGCACTTACTGAATCAGCTTCAGCTTTTCCTTGACGTCTAACGTATGTATTATGTAATGACTTTTGACGTTTGTAGGAACGATAACCAGATACAGCTGTAAGTTCAAGCCCTTCTTTCTTTGCCGCTTCAAACATATTTTCAAGCGCATCTGCAGCATCTTTGCGCAGCAATGTTTTTTCTTTATCTTTTGGACTAGTAAAGGGTACGTTTGGTCTTGTTAAGTCTTCAGGTGTGTATCCATCTGGTAGTTTTCGATGTTTATTAACTAAGACAAGATTAGACTCTGGATTTGTTACAACGGAAAAATCATTGTCTAGCTTCTTTGCATTATGATCAGCTTTTGGAAAAGCAGGAATCTCTTCTTTTTGGTGATTACTATGCTGTTGACTTTCGACAGCTTTCGCCCCGTTTTGTAGTGGTGATTTAGAACCAAAGTAAGCGAAAGAAGTGATACCGATTACAATAGTAGCGGCAGAAATAATTATTAACTTTTTCATGATGCCTTGTAATCACAGTCCTTTCTTAATAAAATATGTATTGTTTTTATTATAAGTCTAGTTTGTTGAAAAAGAAATATAAGAGTCGTAACGTAATAGAAATGCAAAGAAAATGTCAGAAAATGTGTGAAATTGTAGTATTTTTTCATTTAATTCATTTCTTATCTTTCATGAAATGAATTTTTTATGTAATATATATACATAAGAAGATGTAGCGATTATCGAGAATAAAGAACTTCTTGTATAGACTAGGAGTGAATGGGAATGGATTTTGCAACAATTATTGGACTTATTTTAGGATTTGTAGCAGTGGTAGTAGGGATGGTCGTCAAGGGCGCTGACGTAAATGCCTTATTGAATCCTGCCGCAGCATTAATTATTTTTATCGGTACATTTGCTGCAGTATGTATCGCATTTCCGATGAATCAACTAAAAAGGGTTCCAAAATTATTTAAAGTTCTTTTTGGTTCAAATAAAAAGGATTTGAGTTATGAACAGTTGCTAGAATTGTTTGTTCATTGGACATCAGAAAGTAGAAAATACGGTATTTTGTCTTTAGAGCAACAATTAGACAAAATTCAAGATGAATTTCTTTTGCGTGGTATGAAATTTGTGATTGATGGCGTATCTGCAGAAGATTTAGAACAGATTCTAGAAGCTGAATTAGAAGCAATTGAAGAAAGGCATGCAAAAGGAGCGGCAATTTTTTCTCAAGCTGGTACGTATGCACCAACATTAGGGGTTTTAGGTGCTGTTATCGGTCTTGTAGCTGCACTTGGTAATTTAACTGATATTGAAAAGTTAGGACATGCTATTTCAGGTGCGTTTATTGCAACGATTTTTGGTATTTTCTCAGGTTATGTATTATGGCATCCATTTGCAAATAAGTTAAAACAAAAATCTGCAGCTGAAATCGAGAAAAAGCGTTTAATCATTGATTGTTTATTAATGTTACAAGAAGGTACATATCCGTTTATTATGAAGAACCGCATTTTAGGTTCACTTTCTGCAACTGAGCGTAAAAAGTTAGAAAAAGGAGCAGAAAACAATGCGGAGTAAGAAAAATAGAAGAGGCAAAAAGAAAAAACATGATGAGCATATCGACGAAACTTGGTTAATTCCATATTCTGATATGTTAACGTTGTTATTTGCATTGTTCATCGTTTTATTCGCAATGAGTAGTATAGATGCTGCGAAGTTTAAACAGATGGCAGTTGCTTTTCGAAGTGAATTAGCCGGTGGAACAGGCAACAAAGAATTTTTAAGTGATCAGAAGCCAAATGATGAAAAGGAATTATCAGCGAGTAGCCTTGAGGCAGAACAAACAAAAAAACAAGAAGAAGCTAGAGCCAAAGAAAAAAAAGAAATGGATGAATTGAAAGCATTACAAAAAAAGATTGATCAATATATTAATGAGAAACAATTATCCTCTTCTTTTCAAACTAAATTAACTGAAAAGGGATTAATGGTGACAATATTAGAGAATGTGTTGTTTGATTCCGGGAAAGCAGATGTGAAATTAGAATCTTTAGGGATTGCAAAAGAGATGTCTAGCTTACTTGTTTCAGCATCACCCCGTGAAATTACAGTATCCGGTCATACGGATAATGTCCCAATTGCCAATGCACAGTTTGCATCGAATTGGGAATTAAGTACGCAGCGGGCAGTTAATTTTATGCAAGTATTACTGCAAAATAAAGAATTACAACCAGAAAAATTTAGTGCGATTGGTTACGGAGAATACCGTTCAATTGCTCCAAACGATACACAAGAAGGAAAGGCAAAGAATAGACGTGTGGAAGTGTTTATCTTGCCTTTAACAGAGAATGCAAAATAAAGAGGATGGCGAATGCCATCCTCTTTATTTTGCATCAAATGATTTTAAGTTGTCGCGACGGATTTTATCTTTTTCTGCATCTGATTTTTTGAAATCATAATCATATAAAGCGCCTTCCCAATCACCATACATCGGATTAGGGAAAATAATAAATTTCTCACCAAATTGTGCTTTAGAATCTACTACTGCTTGATTGCGATCTTTTACAGACTTTCCATCAAAACCAGTGAAATCAGATAAGTTATCACCGAAGAATAAGACGATATTATGTGTTTGAGAAATGAGTTCACGTCGTTTTTCTTTTCCTTTTTCTTTCGGATCTTGTAGTAATATATGTTCTTTCGTTGCTTGAGGAGCACCTACACGCTCAAGGTTTTTAATTGTTGCATCTAGTTGGTTCGTTTTGCGATTTGAGATGTAGTAAATATCTACACCTTTAGACTCTGTATATTTTAAGAAATCAATTGCACCTGGAAGGGCCTCAGCTTCAGCCTTATTAATCCAATCATCCCATTTATACGGATAGCCTTTTCCTGTTTTTACGCTCATGGCTTGATGAGGACTGTTGTCTAAAACTGTTTCATCTAAATCAAGTACGATAGCGGGTTTTTTCTCTGTCCCTTTTGCAAGAGCTGCATCAAGCTTCAATTGACCGATATTGTATCCTTGGTAGTACAGTGCTTTCGTTTCACCGGCTGTTTGATACCATAAATCAGCCATTAATTGCTGTTCTGTTAATTTTACTTTCTCTTCTTTCGCCACTGTTTTCTCTGTTGTTCCTGAACATGCTACAAGCGATGTAGATAGAACCGCTACAGATAATAAAGTGGTAATGCCCCTCTTCATCTTCATATGTACCCTCCTTGATGTTAGAAAACCAGTTAATATTATATATCGAAAAATAATATTTTTTGTATGAACATTTGCATATTGTCTTTTATATATATAGTAGTATGTCCTATATTAGAAAGATGAGAAAAAATGATGGGAATTATTTTGACAAGTTTAATTGTCGAAATGACAATTATAATTGACAAATCATGTGATTTTATTTACAATTTTAACTAAATGAAACAAATGATGGATTAGAGAGATACTACATAATAAGAGGATGGAGTGTAGTGCTATATTTTATCCTGCATAAACATAGTCTTTGAAAGAGAGTATGAATGATACTAAAGGGGAGGCTTTATACTTTGAGTTTACAAATTCAAAATTTAACGAAACTATTTGGGGAATCAAAAGCGGTTAACGACTTGCAAATTTCGTTACCAAAAGGTGAAGTGCTAGGATTACTTGGGCGAAATGGTGCAGGGAAAACAACGACAATCAAAATGCTTCTCGGATTATTAACGCCAAATGAAGGCTCTATTACATGGGATGGAAAACTATTTGGGACTAGTGGGGTAACGATTGGATATTTACCAGAAGAAAGAGGTTTATATACAAAAAGTAGAGTAATAGACCAGTTGCGATATTTTGGTAGATTAGAAGGAATGGCGAAAAAAGAAGTAGATCTTGCTATTGATCACTGGTTAGATCGATTAGCAATACCGGAATATAAATTTAAAACGGCAGGAGAACTTTCAAAAGGGAACCAGCAAAAAATTCAATTGATTGCTGCTCTTCTTCATAATCCTGAACTTCTCATTTTAGATGAACCATTTAGCGGACTTGACCCAGTAAATGCTGGGATGTTAGCTAGCATTATTGAAGAACAAATACAGAGTGGAAAGACAATTATTTTATCTAGTCATCGTATGGAACAAGTAGAGGCTTTTTGCCAACATGTATGTATTTTGAAAAAAGGTGAAGCAGTCGTAAAAGGCCAGTTAAGTGATATAAAAAAAGAATACGGTTTCCGTAATTTAACGATTGAAGATACAGAAGAGAATGAGAAGGGATTAGAAGCTATACATGTATCGTATGAAAAACAACAAGGCCTTCTTTATGTGCAAGTACAAGATGATGCAGAAGCTCTTAACATTTTGCAGCAGTTGCAAGAACAAGGTATTACCTTACGACAATTTAAAATGTTAGAGCCGACGTTAAACGAAATCTTTGTAGAGAGGGCGAAATAACGATGCGTAAATTTTCTCACGTATTTTCATTTTATTTCAGGGAAGCATTTTTATCTAAAAAATCATTAATTACGAGTGCGATTTTATTTTTAGTTGTGTTTGGCCTTTTTGCTTTTAATCATTTCACAGCTGATAAAGATAAAGGAAAAGATAAGTTTGCCGTAGTAACGGAAAGCGATACGTATAAAGTGCAAGAAAGTGATGTAACAAAGTTACTTCCGTCTGTTAAAGTAACGGTAGAAAGTAAGGATAAATTTAATGAGCTACGTAAGCAAGTAGAAGATGGGGATTTAGACGGTTTATTCCGTATTACAGAAAAGAATGGTATTCCAGAAGTGACGTATATGTATAGTGGTTTTCCGAGCCAATCAACGGCCACACTTATGGCAAGTTATTTGAAGGAACAGTATACAGCGATAATGATTGAAAAAAATAATGTATCTGCAGAAGTAGCAAAACAGTTACAGATGGAAATTCCGTTAAAACAAGAGGCAGTAAAGGATCATGCATCTTCCTTTGGGATTGGCTATGTTTTCTCGTTTGCTTTATATATGTTTATTGTTATCTTTGGTGCTGCAATTGGAACAACGGTAGCATCTGAAAAATCATCCCGTGTTATGGAGTTAATGCTTCCGAAAGTAAAACCATTAACAATGCTACATGCCAAGATTTTAGCAATTGTTTCTAGCGCTTTACTATTACTAGTTATTGGCTCCTTCGGTTTTCTTGTACCACGTTTATTAGGATGGGTAGATTTAGATAATGCATCTTTAGTAGGACTCACACTAGATTTTTCTAAATTGGATGCTGTAGTAATTAGTATGTTCTTTGTGTATTTTGTTACGGGTTACTTACTATACGCAATGCTATATGCAGCAGTGGGTGCTGTTGTATCGAAAATTGAGGATGTGCAATCTCTTTCATTCCCGATTACAATGCTAGGTATGGCAGCATTTTTCATTAGTATTAAATCGCTATTTGATCCTAATAGTACATTAGCTATAGTTAGTTCATATATTCCATTCTTTACACCTATGGTTACTTTTTCAAGGCTTGTAGCTGGTGAAGCGGGCACTGTAGAAATTATTGTGACGTTAGTCATTTTATTAGTGACTATTGTTATCGTTAATATGCTTGCAAGCCGTATTTACGTAAACGGTGTAATGAATTACTCAGATAAAGTGAAATTTAAAGACTTAGCGAAATTTATAAAGCGTCAATAATGAGAGAAAAGCATGATTTCCTATTGAAATCATGCTTTTTCTTTATGTATAAATTAAAAATAGTATATAATAATAAGAGTCGTCTTTTAATAGAATGAATAAAAAGGAGGGTGTGCAGATGGGGATTAGTAGTCGTTTTACAGTAGGTGTTCATATGCTGACATTACTTGCGATAGATCGAAACTCTCGCTGTACCTCTGAATGGATTGCTGGTAGTGTGAATACGAATCCAGTTGTGATTCGTCGCATTACAGGAATGTTGAAGAGAGCAGGACTTGTTGATGTACAAGCTGGTAAAGGTGGTACGACACTTGCTCGTGATTTAGAAGAAATTACATTACTTGATGTATATAAAGCAGTGGAAGTTGTAGAAGAAGGACAGCTATTTTCCTTCCATGAAAATCCCAACATTGAATGTCCAGTAGGAGCTAATATTCAATCAGTATTAGAAATTATTTTAATGCAAGCGCAAGAAGCGATGGAAAATGTACTTGCAAATGTAACGGTAGATCAATTAGTTACAAATTTAAAGTCTAAAATGAAAGAATAAAAAAGCGAGCATCCTCATAATGAGGGCTCGCCTTTTTTTATTCAGAAATATTGAAAATTCTATTTTTCAGTATTTAAAATGAATTTACCAACAATAGCTGCTACGATACCACCAAGAATTGGGGCAACGATGAATACCCATAGTTGAGAAAGTGCTTCTCCGCCAGCGAATAAAGCTGGTGCGATACTACGAGCTGGGTTAACAGAAGTTCCAGTTAACGGAATACCTAATAAGTGAATTAACACTAATGTGAAACCAATTACTAATCCTGCTAAAGAAGAACTTCCTTTTTTACCTGTTACAGCAACGATGACTAATACGAATACGAAAGTTAAAATAAATTCCACTAGAAATGCTCCAGATAAACCAAGAGTTCCAAAACCATTTTGTCCTAAATTATCTAAAGGTGCTTTAGCAGATTTTAAAATTGTTACTAACGTTGCAGTTCCTAATAAACCACCTAAAATTTGAGCTAATACATAATAACAAAGTTCCATAGCGTTCATTCTTTTATTGATGAACATAGCTACTGATACTGCTGGGTTAATGTGACATCCAGAAATTGTTCCGATGCTATATGCCATTGCTACGATAGATAAACCGAAAGCCATAGCGATTCCTAATGTTCCAATTCCTTCAATTCCGCCGCCAAGGACAGCTACTCCAGTTCCGAATAATACAAGTACAAATGTACCAATAAATTCAGCGATTGCTTTTTTTAACATAATTTACCTCCTATTATTGCGCATGAAACGTATTATAACATAAGTTTTAGTATAAACAGCTAATGAAATACTATTCTGATAAGGCGAAATAGGGGGACAATAAAAAAAGAGTGTGGCTCTTTGTTTATAGAACCACACTCTTTGTCATGCTGTTTTTTTCTGTTTAACGACTGGAACAGAACGGTTTAAAATGCTATTTGCAACCATTCCCAACATAATAATAATCATTCCAAGTAGGGAAAGACCGCCAGGGAATGAGCCATTTAAGAAAATAATTTCGCCAAGCACGGTAAAGACCATCGTTCCAGCTTGCGTTGCTTCAACAGCTCCAAGTAGAGCGAAATTGTCTTTAGCTAAGTCAGTAGCAAAGAAAAATGTCATTGTCGCAATAACGCCGGAACATAATGCTAACAAAAATCCTTGCAGCATTTGGCTGGATGTTGGAATACCAGTAGTAGAAAATCCGTATATGCCAAGTAAAATTGTTATAGGGAGACTCCCAATTGCCATTCCTAATACACGTTGGAACGTATCGAGGCGTCCACCAACAAGTTCCATCATTTTTCGGTTGCCGAATGGATATAAGAAAGCGGCTACCACAACAGGTAAAAATCCTGAAATGAACTGAGTCATTGTAATATGACCTGCTGCAGTCGCTTGCATACAAATTACACCAAGTAAAATAAATAATGCGACATATAAACTACGAAGTGGAATTTTTCCGCGTACAAGTTTCGTACCTGATTTCGTTTCTATTTTAACGAAAAATAATGGCGAGAGTAGTAAACCTGCTAATATAGTAACTTGCCAAGTTCCAGCAACGAGCCAAGCTGGAGAAAAGACAGCTGCAAAACTTAATAAAGAATAGAAACCAATACCAGCAACAGAACCCCACCCGATCCAAGCCAATGGATGTTTCTTTAACTCTTCCCATAACCCGTTAAAGTTTTTGCGAAATAAAACGATAAGGAATAAAATAGGGAGAGCAAATAAAAAACGGAAGGAAGCTGTCCAAGCCCAGCTCGTTCCAGATACATTCATTGCCCTATTAATAATAAAGGTTGCAGAAAAAAAGGCTGATGATAAGAGGCCTAATAAAATTGCGCGCATGAAGTATAGCACTCCTTTCAAAATCCAATGATTATGTATAGTATAATATACTTTACGGTTATAAAAGTAAACTATTTTATATTTTAAGGTGGTTTTATAGATGAAAGAACATGAAGATATGCAAACGAAAGAAGTCATTCAGCAAGTAGGTCAGCTGTTAAGACAAATTCGAAATGAACAAAAATTAAGTTTAGAAGAATTGGCCCAAAAAACAGGGGTTAGTAAATTAACATTAGGGAAGATTGAAAGAGGCGAAACGAATCCGACGTTAGCCGTCATTTGGAAAATAACGAAAGGATTATCGATTCCTTTATCGAGATTGATGGTTGTTGGAGAACCTGTAGCTGTTGCGCGCTGTGGAGAGGGATTTGCAGTAGATGTCGGACAAGCATGGCATTTAGAAACAATGTTCCGTTATACGAAAGAAACGGGGATGGAAATGCATCGTGCTTGTTTACGATCAAATAGTATATATGAACCAGAAGCTCATCATGAAGGTGCTATTGAGCTTGTAACGGTAATGAAAGGGAAAGTATCGATTCAAGTAGAGAATGATGTATACGAATTAAATGAGTTTGACTCGATTCAATTTGAAGCGAATAAGAAACATAGTTATAAAAATGAAGAAGATGAAGTGGCAGTATTACATTTAACGATGAAATATTCTTCATGAAAAAATCACCTATAGAATTCTATAGGTGATTTTTTATATTTTGATTAAGTATATGCATGATGCCGCTAGTACGAACGTGGCATAAATAATAAACAAATAAAATAAACTAAAAACCCCGTCCCAAAACATAAAACAGCAATGACCCAAAGTATGCGAATGAGAGTAGAGCTAATATCAAAATATTCTCCTAAACCACCGCATATACCAAATAGCATTTTATCAGTTTCGGATTTGCATAATCTTTTTGACATCTTCCAATCCACTCCTTTTTATATCAAGCTATATACTTCTATTCTATATGGGATTTTATGAGAAGACTATGAGGATGTATTACATTTTTTATAAAGTGAACTGTGTTTTACAATTTAGATAGGTGATTATATAAACAATGAATCTAATTTATAGCGCAGTACAATAGTTTACGATAAAAATAAAAAGGCCTTAGGTAGCGAAATTTAAGCTACCAAAAGGGCCTCATATTATTGTTTCATTTTATAGTTGAATTGTTGATGTATCCAATGTGAAAACATATAACAAATACTTAGTGAAAGAGTAACCGCTATACTAACCCAAATGCTCGTTAAAGGACTGATTAAGAAGTAAGTTACATAACCGATAAGGGTACCAATAATCGAGATGAGCGGTATAATTATGCTGATTTTTTGTTTGCTGAAAATAACGAATAATATTGTGATGATAAGAGATGTATAAAGAATACCAAAGAAAAAAATAATTTCTAAAATAGTATAGTTTGTAGTAATTGTAATGAAAAAAGCTAAAAATCCGATAGTTATAGAAATAAAATGAGCGGTATATAATTTGAAATTTATTTTTGTACGTATCACCGGTATAAAATCTCGAATGAGTTTAGTAAATCCATGCATCCAAGAAATAAAACTAGAAGTTATTGCGCTTAAAGAGCCGATAACGAGTAGATAAAATAAAATGGTAAATTCTATTTTTTTTGGAAGCTGGACTAGAAGATCGTATAAATGGTCTAAGCTCCCACTAAAGATAACTATCATAATTAGAGAAGCAAACGCTAAAGGGATGGTAATCCATATAAATCCTGATAGTAAAAAAGTTGGAATGATTTTTTTAGGATGAATACGGAAAGCTTTATCCCAAGATGCAGGGCTTATTAATACTCTTCCTGTTTCAATGAGAATACCGGCAGTAAGAAAATATATTCCGTTTATATTTTCATAAAATAGCAAATACGGGTGATATAAGCGAATTCCATCGTATACATGGGTAATGCCATCTTGCACAAAAAAATAAATTGGAATAATGATCATGGTAGAAAACATTAATACAGTTTGTATAATAGCCATTTTAGTAAATAGTTTAGCGTTACTTAATATTACGAATATTGTACAAAGGGTAATGAAAAGGAAAGAACCCAATATATATGGAATATGGAAAAAAACATTAAGTAAAATACTAGCAACTTTCGTTTGAATGAACATACTTTCTATACTTAATAGAACAAGGAAAGAGCATACAATTATATATCCTTTATGAGAAAGTTTATAAGATAAGTAATCGTGAATGGATTCTCCTTCTGGGAATGTAGAACGTATTTTTTTTATTAACATCCCCAATGAAATAAGAGTAAAGGGGCCAATCATCGCATAAAGAATACCAGCGATTAGCCCATAATTAATAATCGATTCAGGTAAAGCGAGCGTCGATATACTTGCGACCCATTTAGATAATAAAAGAACGGTACCAGTTCCGATACCTAATTGTAAAGGTGTGAAAGCTGAGTTGTTTTTCTTCACAATTTATCCCTCGCCTCTATATTCTTTCGGAGTCATTCCGGTCATTTTACGAAAAACAGTACTGAAATAATGCTGGCTATTAAAACCAGATTGTTCAGAGATTTGAGAGATACACCAATGTGGGTGTTCCGTTAAATATTTCTGTGACATTTCAATCCGATATTGCATGATATATCCGGAAAATGAAATACCTACTTCTTCATGGAACCTTCGGCTTAAATAAGTCGGATTTGTATGTACTTTAGTTGCGATGTCTGCTAAGTGTAGTTTGTCATGAAAAGTTTCATGGATGATGTCTAATGTATCTTGAATAATACGTGAGTAGGAAGGAGTATTGGAATCTCCTTTGTACTTTTGTAATATATCGATGAGTTCTTTTTCTATAATTGGCTTTGTTATGTAGTCAATAACTCCTAGACGAATAGATTGTTTTGCATAATCGAAATTTTGATATGCGGTTACGATAATGATGTCGAGGTTAGAGTTATTACTTTTTAATTTTTCACCTAGTTGTAGGCCGGATATACCTGGAAGGTGAATATCTAAAAGTGCTAAATGAATCGAGAATTGTTCATTTATACGTAAAGCTTCATCTGCATCTAAAGCTAGATGTAGTGTCCAATTGGGAAACTGGCGGTGAATGAGAAATTCTAATTGCTCCAGTTCTAACGGTTCGTCATCTACTAATAGCACGTTCATTTTTGTATTACCTCCTCTGTGTTTTTTTCTATGATGAAAGGCCATGTGATTTCTACTTTCGTGCCGTTCTCTTTTGTAGAGAGGAAAGAGAACGTAGTTTGTTCTTGAAAGAATAACTGAAATCTTTGTTTTATATTTTCAAGTCCGTATCCACTTTCTTCCGTATGGGAAGTAAATGGTTCGTTTTGAGTACCGTTGTCGAATACTAGAAGGGTAATTCGGTTATTTGTATTGTATAGATGAATATTTAAAATTGCTTGACCAGCTTTTTTTTCTAGCCCATGTTTAAAGGAATTCTCAACTAACGTTTGAATAACGAAAGGTGGAATATAAGCATGGTGTAAATCTTCAGAAGAAGTAATGCTTACTGAAAGTCTCGATCGAAATCGCATTTTTTGAATCTCAATATAATAATTCGTATATGTTAGTTCCTCAGAAATAGGAATTAATAAATCAGTTGTTTTATATTTTCCTTTTAAAAATAGAGAAAAGATCTCGAGTGATTTGACAACTTCATCTGTTCTCTGTAGACGAGCTAAGCTTAAAATTGTATTTAATGTATTGAATAAAAAATGAGGCTGAATTTGTTGAGTAAGTTGATGATATAAAGACTGTTGCAACTCTCGTTCTAGTGCTATTTTTTTCTTTTCACTTTCTAGTAAGTCGATTCGTTTTTCAAAAATAAATAAACATAATAAAATAATAGCTCCAAAAATTGGAGCTAAGACCAGTATAGTTATTAATACAGCAAATGCTTCATAAGTTAACATACATACCTCAATTTTGTTTTTTATTATTATACTAAAGTGTTGTAAATGTTTCTATTATTCAGACTCGAATCAAATGATATGACAGGCTACTTTATGATCTGCACTTATAGATTGAAAACTTGGTTGCTGCGTAGCGCATTTATCAATGGCATACGGACAACGAGTATGAAAACGACAGCCTGTTGGCGGGTTTAAAGGAGAGGGAAGGTCTCCTTTAAGTTCAATTCGCTCTTTTTTCGTTCCTGCACTGATGGTAGGAATTGCTGAGAGAAGCGCTTTTGTGTAAGGGTGTTGCGGATTGTTAAAAAGAGAATGTTTATCGGCAATCTCCACAATGGTACCAAGATACATTACAATGATGCGATCTGATATGTGACGAACGACAGCTAAGTCGTGAGAGATGAATAAATATGTTAACCCATACTGTTGTTGCAACTGCTTTAGTAAATTTAAAACTTGTGCTTGCACTGAAACATCTAAAGCGGAGACAGCTTCGTCACAAATGATGAGTTTTGGATTAACAGCTAAGGCGCGCGCAATTCCGATTCTTTGCCGTTGACCACCACTAAATTCATGTGGATAGCGCTTCACTGCATCAGGTGGAAGACCAACTTTCCCAAGTAACTCAATAACCGTTGCTTTTCTTTCTCCTTTTGGACATACGTTTTGAATGGCCATGGCTTCTTCTAAAATGCTCCCTACAGTTTGCCGAGGGTTTAAAGAAGCGAAGGGATCTTGAAAAATAACTTGTAAATCTTTTCGAACCTTTCGCATTGCTGAGTTATTTAATTCTAGTAAATCCTTATCTTGAAATATAATTTTTCCACTTGTTGCTTCATCAAGGCGCAATATTGCACGCCCAGTGGTGGATTTTCCACAACCAGATTCACCAACAATACTAACAGTTTCCTTTTCATAAATTGTAAAGCTAATATCGTCAACAGCTTTAATATAGCTAATAGAACGTCCTAGAATTCCTTTTTTTATAGGGAAGTATTGTTTTAAGTTTTGTACTTGTAATAACTCTCGTTTATTTATTTGCGTAGCAGTAGACATTTTATAATACCTCCAATTCTTCTGAAGATGATTTATCCCAAAGGTCAGTAAACATCCAGCATCGAACTTCGCTTCCATCTCGCGTGAGTTGAAGTTCTGGAAGAGTATTGTGACATAGTTCTTTTGCATGTGTGCATCTATCGGCAAAGCGACATCCATTCGGCATATGATATGGACTCGGTACGGACCCAGGAATCGTTTGTAATTCTTCTTGGTCTGTATCGAGTCTTGGAAGAGATTGAAGAAGTCCGATTGTATAAGGATGTTTTGGGCTAGTAAATATATGCTCGATATCTGCATATTCGACGATTTTTCCTGCGTACATAACGGCGACTCTATCGCATGTTTCTGACACGACTCCTAAGTCATGGGTGATCATGATAATACCCATACCGAGTTGTTTTTGAAGTGATTTCATAAGTGATAATATTTGAGCTTGAATTGTTACATCAAGAGCAGTTGTTGGTTCGTCTGCAATGAGTAAATCTGGATTGCAAGCAAGTGCCATTGCAATCATAATACGTTGTCGCATTCCTCCGCTTAGTTCATGTGGCTCTTGTTTTGCACGCTTTTCAGGAGAAGGAATTCCAACTAGTTTCAACATATCGATGGCTTTATTCCAAGCTTCCTTTTTATTTAATTTTTGATGGATACGAATTGCTTCTGCGATCTGTTCTCCAACAGAATATACTGGATTCAAAGATGTCATTGGTTCTTGGAAAATCATTGAGATTTGATTTCCACGAATTGTGCGCATTTCAGCTTCTTTTTGTTGTAATAAATCTTTTCCTTTAAATAAAATGCTGCCTTCAATTTTACTGCCACTTTCTCGGTCAATTAATCTCATAATGGATAGAGAAGTGATACTCTTCCCGCAACCAGATTCACCTACGATGCCGAGAGTTTCTCCTTTAGAAACAGAGAAATTTAAACCATCAACCGCTTTGCTTACACCTTCGTCTGTAAAGAAATGTGTTTTTAAATCTTTAACTTGTAATACCTCTTCCTGTTTATTCATGTTTGTGCACCCCCTTAATTAAGCTCAATACGTTTATTGAAATAACGGTATAAAATATCAACAATAAGATTGACTAGAACGAAGATGACTGAGGCGATTAATACGCCCCCTTGTAACATTGGTAAGTCCCTCATTCGAATGGCGTCTACAATCAACCTTCCAAGTCCGTTTATAGCAAAAACTGATTCTACTAAAACTGTACCGCCTAAAAGTGCACCAAATTGTAATCCAACAACAGTAATAACTGGAATTAATGCGTTTCTCAAAGCATGTTTATATATAACGACTCTTTCTTTTACCCCTTTTGCTCTTGCTGTTCGTATATAATCTTGGCGTATAACATCAAGCATACTTGAGCGAGTCATACGTGCTACAATTGCTGCGCCAGATGCACCTAGTGTAAGTGCTGGTAAAACCATGTGCATCCAAGTTCCCCAACCAGAAACGGGGAATATTTGAATTTGGACAGAGAAGTAGAAAATGAGCATAAGTCCAAACCAAAAGCTTGGTAATGAGACACCTAACAAGGCGATAATCATAATAGAAACATCTGTCCAAGAATATTGCTTTGTAGCAGAGATGATGCCAGCAATCATCCCAATTACAACTGTAATGACGATACTACACAGGGCGAGTTCAATAGTGATTGGAAGGCGGATTAATACTTCGTCTAACACTGGACGGTTAGAACGAATTGAAACCCCGAAATCGCCTTGTAATATATTTCCGATATAAGAGAAATATTGCATGATAAAAGGTTTGTCCAATCCTAATTGGTGACGTATCTGCTGGACAGTTTCTTTTGATGCTCCTTCACCAGCGATAAGGAGAGCTGGGTCACCGGGTACCATTTGCATAATTAAGAAAACAACGAATACAACGCCGAAAAGAACGGGAATTAATTGTAGTATTCTACGAAATATAAACATTAGCATGTATAATGCCCCTTTCTATTTTTTAAGTCTCGGATCCAGTGCATCACGTAATCCGTCACCAAACATGTTTAAACCGATTACGAGTGTAGACATTGCGATTCCGGGAAACATTGCAATATGTGGTGCGGTAAATAAAAAGTCGCGTCCATTACTTAACATGGCACCCCATTCAGGTGAAGGTGGCTGCGCTCCAAGTCCTAAAAATGATAATCCAGCTGCAGATAGAATTGCGGTAGCTAAGCGTAAAGTAGCTTGAACGATAATAGGTGATAAGATGTTCGGGAATATGTGTTTCATAATAATAGTAAAATCATTTGCCCCTAGTGCTCTTATAGCATCGATATACTCTAATTTTTTTACTGTTAATGTAGAAGCTCTAACGATACGAGCGAACATAGGTATTGAGAAAAAGCCAATAGCGATAATTACGTTCACAAGACTTGGTCCTAGTGCGCCTACAATGGCAAGAGCAAGTAAAATACCCGGGAAAGCTAGCATAATATCAATGATTCGCATAATGATTGTGTCAAACCATCCACCGTAATAACCAGAAATGATACCAAGAATAATGCCGAACAATGCCCCAATAAATACAGAAGAAAATCCAACAAGTAATGAAAGGCGTGTCCCGTGTAAAAGACGGCTTAAAATATCTCTACCTTTATCATCTGTTCCCATCCAATGTTCTATAGATGGTGGTTGTAATTTGTTAACTAACTGAATATCAAACGGATTATAGGGTGCTAACAATGGGGCAAATATAGCTATTAAAATATAGAAAAGAACGATAATACCCCCGATAAATGCCATCTTATTTTTTTTTAGTTTTCGATAGCTAATGATCCATTTCGATGTGTTCTTCGTTTGAATCGTTTGTAAAGAAGTATTTTCTTCTTTAGAAAGACGAACTTCCATTTTTCATACCTCCCTTTCTTTATGATTAAATTATCAGAAAATTAAAACAAGTCAACGAATTTAAAACAATAAGTAAAGAAAATGCAAATAGAAGTAAAGATGTTTCAAAAAAATCAGAAAATTCAATAAGTAAAGAAAATGCAAATAGAAGTAAAGATGTTTAAAAACTTTTTCCGCAAAGTTATTTATAATTACAAATACATAGACAAAATTGAAAAAAGAGAGGGTGGTGGAATGATCTGTTATTAGAAAGTAGGGGGATAGAAAGCTAGGTTTAAGGTTTCACTTTAGGATATAGAGATAAAAGAAAGTGGAGGGGGAAGGGCGATGAGATTCAAAAGGGGACTTGTGATTTGTTTTATCACAATTTTATGTCTTTCAGTTTTTCTAGCGGGATGTTCATCTAACACGAAGACAGGAAATGAAGGGTCAGGAAGCAAAGGGACAAAAGAAGGCGGCGTTTTAACAATTGCTAGACTGTCAGATGCTGATAATTTAGATCCGCATTTTATTACAAACATCCCTTCCGCAAGTGTTGTGTACCATAAAGTGTATGAAAATCTTGTACAACGAGATAAAAACATGGACTTTAAGCCGATGTTAGCAAAGGAATGGAAACAAATTGATGATTTAAATTGGGAATTTAAGTTGCAACAAGGCGTAACATTCCAAGATGGTGCACCATTTAATGCTGAGGCAGTAAAGAAAAACTTTGAACGTGTATTAGACCCGAAAGTAGGTTCAAATCGAGCAACTGTTTATTCCATGATTCAAGAAATAAAAGTAATTGATGATTATACGGTACAGTTCGTATTGAAATACCCATACTCACCTCTTTTATCTATTTTCGCAAGTAATGAAGGAAGTATTTTAAGTCCGAAAGCAATTGATGAAAAAGGAAAAGGCTTAGCGCAGCATCCGGTTGGGACAGGTCCATATACTTTTAAATCATGGAAACCAGGTGAAGAAATTCGACTTGAAAAGAATAAAAATTATTGGGGCGAAAAATCAAAGGTTGATGAAGTTGTATTCAAAGTAGTACCAGAAGATGCAACACGTATTGGGATGATTGAAACTAGTGAAGCTCACATTGCAGAGAATTTACCTGTAACTGAAGTAGAGCGTGTGAAAAATTCACCATCCATGGAGTTAATTGAAAATGAAGGTTTAGGTGTAGAATATATTGGCTTTAATGTACAGAAAAAGCCATTTGATAACCCGCTCATTCGTCAAGCGATTGCACATGCGATTGAAACGAAAGGGATTTTAAAAGGGGTATATAACAATGTTGGGACTGAAATAAACTCCGTAATGACTCCTAAAGTATTCGGTTATACGAAAGACGTAAAAGGATATAAGTATGACATTAATACTGCGAAAAAATTATTAGCAGATGCTGGTTATCCAAATGGATTTAAAACAACAATTTGGACGAATGACAGCAAAGTTAGAATGGCGTTAGTGGAAGTAATTCAATCTCAATTAAAAGGGATTGGCGTTGATGTAGAAATTAAAGTTATGGAATATGGTGCGTTTTTAGCTGCAACGAATAAATCAGAACATGCGATGTTTGTTGGAGGATGGGGAAATGCAACAGGTGATGGTGACTATAATCAATATAATTTATTCCATTCTAGTTCACACGGAGCAACTGGTAACCAATTCTTCTATAGTAATCCGGAAGTAGATAAATTAATAGAAGAGGCTAGAAAAGAAAAAGATGAGACGAAGAGAAAAGAATTGTATAAACAGTTACAAGAAATTGAATTAAAAGATGCTTTATTAGTACCAATACGAGGGATTAATCATATTGCCGCAACTACGAAAAATATAAAAGGATTTTGGATTGATCCATCTGGGTATTTGCGACTGGAAGGTGTAGAACTACAGTAAAATAGGAAATTCTATCATTATCAAATATTATTTTACACTGATAGAAATTTTTATCTATTTTTGTTTCATTTGTAAAGTAGAAAAATCATATTGCGAAGGGAGATTGACAAAGTGAGTGTAAAATCACAATATTGGTTAACGAATGTGAAACTTGAATGTGGGCACGTATATGAGGAATCGCGAATTACAAGTACAGAAACAGAGATTTGTAGTTTGTTTATTGAAGATGGAAAGATTACGAAGATATTACCTGGAATTGTATCGGAACAAGATGGTGAAGTAGTAAATGCAAATGGTTTACTGGCATTACCAGCATTTGAAGAAATGCATATTCATATTGATAAAACGTATTATGGTGGACCGTGGAAAGCGTGTACACCAGTAAAAAGTATATTCACTCGCATTCATGAGGAGCAAACTATTCTTCCGAAGCAATTAGAAACTGCAAAGAGTAGAGCGGAGAAAATGTTGCAATTACTTCTTGAAAATGGAGCGACAAATATTCGAACGCATTGCAATATTGATCCTGTAATTGGTCTTGGGAATTTAGAAGCAACGATTGCGGCGCTAGAAACATATAAAGACAAGTTATCAGCAAAAATCGTAGCATTCCCGCAACACGGTTTGTTACGAAGTAATTCCGTAGGGCTTGTAAAAGACGCTATGCGTATGGGAGCTCATTTAGTAGGTGGAGTAGACCCAGCTACAGTGGACGGTGATATTGAAAAATCATTAAATACAATTATGGATATTGCAGTAGAGTTTGATTCAGATATTGATATTCATTTGCATGACGCGGATCAACTCGGAACATTTACAATGAAGAGATTAGCTGCATTAACAGAAGAAGCAGGGTGGCAAGGAAGAGTTACGATTAGTCATGCTCTTGGACTTGGAGATGTATCTGTAGAAGAAGCAGAGGAAATGGCTGAACGACTTGCGACATTAGGTATTGATATAACGTCAACAGTTCCAATTAGTAGACATGTAATTCCAGTTCCGTTATTAAATCGTAAAGGTGTAAAAGTTTCACTAGGAAACGATAGTATAACTGATCATTGGTCTCCATTTGGAACAGGAGATATGTTGCAAAAGGCAAATTGTTTAGCGGAGAGATTTAGATGGATTGACGAGCGCTCTTTAGGGAAAGCACTTCAGTTTATTACGGGTGGGAAATCTATATTAGATAATCAAGGGAATCGTCAATGGCCAAAAATTGGGGATGAAGCAAATATCGTCTTTACAGAAGCATCATGTTCAGCTGAAGTAGTAGCAAGACAAACAGAGCGCTGTGCTGTTTTATATAAAGGAAATGTTGTTGCTGGTAGTTTGCAAAAAGCGGCTATAAATAATCTTGTTTGAGGGGATGATTGAAATGCAAAATGTGTATTGGTTAACGAATGTACGATTAGAAACAGGTTACAAGTTTAATAATGAAGTAGTTACAGGTACAGAAACAGCTTTGCATCATTTACTCATACAGGATGGAAAGATCGAAAAGATTGTACTTGCGGATGTACCGCTTCAAACAGAATATGAAACGAAAGATGCGAAAGAATTGCTTGTTCTTCCGTCGTTTGTGGAAAATCATTTTCACCTGGATAAGACAAAACTTGGTGGCCCATGGGAAGCATGTACACCAGTAAGAAATATTATTGAGAGATTAGAGTTAGAACAGCAGGAGTTACCAATTTTAGCTCAAACAACTGGAGAGAGAGCAGAGTTATTACTAAGCAACATTTTAAATGCTGGTTCGACTCATATACGAACGCATGTAAATATTGATCCGTATATCGGTCTTAAAAACTTAGAATCTGTCCGTCAAACTTTAGAGAATATGAAAGGTGCGTTTACATATGAAATCGTAGCATTCCCGCAGCACGGTTTACTTCGTACAGAAGCGCATTCTCTTATGAGAGAAGCGATGAAAATGGGCGCAACTTTAGTAGGTGGTGTAGATCCAGCTACTGTAGATAATAACATTGAAAAATCACTTTTTGATATGATGGAAATTGCTGTAGAGGCAAATGCAGATGTTGATTTGCATTTACATGATGCAGGGCATTTAGGTATTTATACAATTAAAAAATTAGCTCAATTTACAGAAGAGGCTAATTGGGACGGGCGTGTTGCGGTCAGTCATGCGTTTAGTCTAGGCGATGTATCTAAAGAAGAAGGAGCAGATATGGCAGACTTATTAGCTGAGAGAGGAATGTCTATTATTACGACAGTACCAATTAACAGAAATATGCCGCCAGTACCATTACTTACAGAAAAAGGTGTTTCCGTTTCTTTAGGTTGCGATAGTATGTTTGATTCATGGGGCCCATTTGGCAATGCTGATATTTTTGAAAAAGTAGGGCGTTTAGCAGAAAAGTATCGCTGGATTGATGAGAAGTCTTTATCTTCTTCTTTAGCGTATATTACAGGTGGAAAAACGCCATTGGATCAAGAGGGAAATCAAGTTTGGCCTAAAGTAGGGGATAAAGCTGACTTCGTCTTCTTACAAGCTACATGTTCAGCAGAAGCGATTGCTAGACGAGCGAAGCGACCAGCTGTAATGAAAGAAGGGAAAATCGTAGCAGGTTCCTTGCAACATGTTCAAGGTGTATTGATTTAATTTACGTATCTCCCTAATTTATCCCGCTTTAACGGGCAGTAAGACCCCCACCTCAAAATTCAGCGGAAGCAAAAAAGTTAGGTGGGGGATCAACTGTCCGTAAAAGTCCGATTGGTTCAACTAATAATCAGTGGGGGATAAACAAAACCCCCACTGATTAAAGTTTCACTTTATATATATTTTTTCAAGGGTTCCTAATGAAAGAATAGGAATCCTTCTTTTTTACGAGAAAAGGAGGGGAATAGGTGACACGTACATATATATTACTGTTTATATGTGTAGTAGTTTGGGGGAGTAATTTTATATTTGGTGCGATTTTAGTAAATACATTTCATCCGGTGTTGTTAACGACACTTCGCTTGCTATTTATTAATTTGTTTTTTCTAGCGTACGCTATTATGTGTAAGAAAGACTTATATATAGAAAAGAATGAAATGAAAAGTGTATTATTAATTGGGGTCATAGGTGTCGCGATTAATCAATGGTCTTTTTATGAAGGATTACAAACAGCAGATCCAACAACAGCGGCGCTAATATTAGCACTTACTCCTGTCATGACTTCTATTTTAGCGGTATTTATTTTAAACGAACCGTTAACAGCTAAGTTAGTAATAGGAGGAGGAATTGCTACTTTTGGAGTGTTTTTTGTAATTGGTGTTGGGCAGAGGTTCGTCTTTTCAGAAGGGTTAATATGGATTTTTATAACGATGCTATCTTTTTCTTTATCTATCGTTTTAATTCGGAAATTGGGGAACAGAGATGATATGTTTTTGATTACATTCTTTTCTTCAATTTTTGGTTTTTTAATTATGCTACCGTTTCTTACTTTTACCTTTTCTCACATAACGTTGAAATACTCTATAGAGAGTTGGTCGCTTCTCATTGTGACAGCAATACTTATGCATGGAATTTGTACATTGGTTTGGAATAATCAATTGAGAAAAGCACAAGCATCAACAGCAGCAATGTTTTTAAATTTAGAACCATTCGTTACGATGGTGGTAGGCTATATTATATTGCAGAAAAGTGTAACAGCTATTCAAATAATTGGAGCTGTTTTTATCGTTTGTGGAGTTTATATTGCAACATTTGGATACGGGAAGAAATCGAAGGGACAAAAAGTGTTGTTTCGAAAAGCTACGTAATAGTATAGTGTGTATTTCTATGTGAAATGTATGGAAGGGATGAAAAATTTGGACAATCAACATAACCAAAATCATATTATGGGAACTTTGCAATGGTTTATATTTTTATTGGCGAATTCAATCGCACTACCAATTGTCGTTGGCGGATTATTTCATCTTACGACGGAAGAAATATTTTATTTAATGCAACGTACGTTTTTTGTAGTTGGTATATCTTCTTTTTTACAAGGGTGGCTTGGACATAGACTTCCAATTGCGGATGGACCAGCTGGATCTTGGGTTGGCGTATTTACCGTACTTGCTTATGCAACTGTCGGGCAAAATCAGTTGCATAGTACATTGCAAATTTTAGAATTAGGAATGATAATCTCAGGTGTGATTTTGATAGGACTAGGAGTAACTGGTTTTATCGGACGTATTTTATTTTTATTTACGCCACTTGTGACAGGGACGTTTTTACTTTTGTTATGTTTACAATTAAGTGGTGTATTTTTAAAGGGAATGCTAGGAATTACTGCTACTGCTTCTCAAATCGATGGATTTACAGCGATAATTGCGTTTAGTATATTTCTTTTCGTTATTATACTATCTAATTTTGGAAAAGGTTTTGTCAAAAGTTATGCGGTTTTAATAGGATTAATTAGTGGATGGATTCTTTTCCTCATTGCAGGAAAAGTGGCGATTCCATCTCAAGTAACGCACTTTGTACAATTTCCGCAAATATTTGCTTGGGGGCTTCCAAAGTGGAATACAGGTATGGCTGTATCGAGTTTCGTTATGGTATGTATTTTAGTTTCAAATACAGTAGCAGCTATTATAGCAATTAATCAAGCTACCATTCAAAAAGCGACTATTGAACAGAAACAGTTGAAAGATGGTACGTGGGCTGGAGGGATTTCGCACATCATTTCTTCTGTATTTTCAACTGTAGGTGTCGTGCCGTTACCAGCAACAGCAGGATTTATTCGCTTAACGAAACAAAAATATATACGATCATTCTTACTAGCATGTATGTTACTAGTCGTAATGTCGCTGTTCCCAAGTATTATTCGTTACTTAGCATCGTTACCATCCGCTGTCGCATCTGCGGTTTTAATGGCTTCGTTCGTACAGCTCATTGGAATTGGGTTAAATAATATAAAACAAGTGGAACTTAGTGAAAGGAATGTAACAATTTTAGGCGTTGTTGTATTATTTGGCAGTGGCGTTATGTTTTTACCGTCTGGAGCACTTCAATCATTGCCATCTGTTATGCAATATATATTCGGTAATGGTTTATTTGTAGGTACGGTTGTAAGTATATTGCTAGAACAAATATGGCGCGTTGGAAAGTAAGTGGATAAAAAGAGTGTACGCACTGTATAAAAGTCTAAAATAACATGTGAAATAAAGCCCATTTTCATTCACCACCCGCACATTTCGTTCATACAATATCTTGACTAAATAAACACCCAACTTACACATACACGGCTCTGGCTTAAGCAAGGAGGGTTATACCAGTTGAAGGAAAAAGCGTATCAATCTAAACCTTTACTCACAAAGAGAGAGAGAGAAGTATTTGAATTACTGGTTCAAGATAAAACAACGAAGGAAATTGCGGGTGAACTTTTTATCAGTGAAAAAACAGTACGCAACCACATCTCAAACGCAATGCAAAAGCTAGGAGTTAAAGGACGTTCACAAGCAGTTGTTGAGCTTCTTCGCATGGGAGAGCTCGAACTATAAAAAGAAAGCCGACTTATATAAAGAGTCGGCTATTTTTCTGTTTGTTTCATGCTCTATATGAATGATAGGAATGTTCCGTACATACATAGGTAGTAAGGAGGGGATATGTTGAAAAGGATATTGTTAGTTTCAACAAGTGCTCATGATATGAATGGACACCCGACTGGTTTGTGGCTTGAAGAGCTCGCAGCTCCTTATCATGTATTTAAAAAGGCTAAGTTTGATGTTGATATTGTGTCAATAAAAGGCGGGAGAGTACCTATAGATAGAGTGTCTATTCCAAATGGTATACCTCGCGAATTCAAGCACGTAGCTTCTTTATTGCAAAATACGAGGCCGATTTCAAATGTTCATTTTTCGGATTATGATGCGGTTTTATTTGGTGGTGGGCACGGGGCGATTGTAGATTTTCCAGGTAATCCATATGTAGCAAATTTGATTGAGAATATGTATAACAATAACCGGATTGTAGCGGCTGTTTGTCACGGAGTAAGCTCCTTAGTCGGTGTGAAAAATAAGGATGGTTCGTTTTTTGTTGAGGGTAAGCGTATAACAGGTTATACAAACGATGAAGAAAGAGCTGTACATTTAGAAAAGCGCGTTCCGTTTTTGTTAGAAAGTAAGTTGAAAGAAGAAGGAGCTTTGTTTTATGTGGCTCCAAATTTCACGCCGCATGTCGTAGTAGATGGGCGTTTAATTACAGGGCAAAATCCGCAGTCTAGTATGGAAATAGGGAAAGCTATAAGAAGAGCTGTAAATACATTATAGAAAAAATGCTCGCTACTTATAAAGGTAGCGGGCATTTTTCTATAGTGTGAATTGAAAACCACTTAAACTAAAAAGATGTATCAAGTATAATGACTTCATTTATAATTAATCGTGAATTTGCTATACTATTTTGTATGGACAAAAGGGGAGGCTCTTTTAATGAGAAAAGTTGCGTGTGCAAATACTTATATTAATAAAATAAAGCCCGTTATTAGAAAAACGAGTTTTAGCCAATTGAAAATAGATGAAATTGCGAAATATATGGATATAAGTAAAGCTACTTTATATAAACGTTTTTCTTCAAAAGATGAGATTATTGAAGCGGTGGTAGAAGATTTTATGAACTATCTTCTTGAAGGAGATGCGGATAATCAAGATGAAAGTATGTCTTTTGCAGAACGTTTCCAAAAGACGTTTATCCACTCTTTAAAATGTGTGACATACATTTCTGATGTCTTTTTACAAGATTTGAAAGAGGCATATCCTCACTTATCTGATCAACTAGTCGCTGCACAACAAAATCGTAATCATAATCTGCAAATGTTTTTTGAAGCGGGTATGGAACAAGGTTACTTTAATAAAATGAACGCACAATTATTTATGGTGCAAGATGATGTAATGTTAAGACGTATTATAGATCATTCTTTTTGTATTCAGTACGATATTACGTTAAAGAAAGCGATACTTGATTTTTATCAACTAAAGAAGTACCAATTGTTTAAACCGGAGTATATAGAAGCAATTGATGATTCGGAAATTGAAAAAGAAGTTATGGCTATTTTGCAAATGATTTCGTAAAAAAAGCAGATTTTCCTATATGAATGGAAAATCTGCTTTTTTTATTACATGTTATTTGTTTATGTGTTGTAATACTAATTTGGCTACTGGACCACCTGAAGCTGGGTTTTGACCAGTAATAACACGATTATCTTCTACAGCAAAAGCTTCCCAAGGCTGTGCAGCTTTTTCGTAAAGCCCTCCATTTTTAATAAGTTCATCCTCTGTTAAAAATGGAACGAATTGATCTAATTCAGCTAGTTTTTCCTCTTCATTTGAGAATCCTGTTACTTTTTTACCGCTAATTAAACGTTCCCCATTACTTAATGTGATATGAAATAAACCAGCAGCTCCGTGACAAACAGAGGAAATAATTCCGCCATTTTCATAAATGTTACGGCTAATCATTTGGAGTTCTTTATTTTCAGGGAAGTCCCAAATCACACCGTGACCACCTGCGTAATAAATAACAGCATAGTCTTCTGGATTCACCTCACTCGGTTTCATTGTAGAACCGAGACGATTCATAAATTCTTTCTTTTGATACCATTCCCAATCGATGCTCTCCGCCATTGCTAAACTATGCGGATCAATCGGTGTATAACCACCTTGTGGGCTAACATAATCTACTTCGTAACCAGCTTCTTCAACTTTTTTAACGAAATGGACAGCTTCACCAAGCCAAAGACCAGTAGCTCGATTTAAATTTGGATATTTTTCAACGCTCGTTAATACGACTAACATTTTTTTCTTCATCATAATCCTCCTGTAATATTTCTTCTATATAAAAGTTCATTATTTTATTAAGTTAGAAATTGCAAATTTGAATAATCATATCAGCCCTCCTTATATCGGATTCGGAATTAGTGTATAACAATTTTTGAACAAAGTAAACTAAAAACGCTAAATTAGTTTACTTTGTATAATTTTCGTTGACAAACTGTAATGCTGAAACTATGATAGTTCCATGAATATCGAACAATGTACATGTTTCGTTTCGAATTCAATTTGTCGCGTGATACATTTATACATTTGATGAAGTTGTCTAGTGATGATAGAGGAGCTAAACAACTTCGTTTTTCGTTTTCAATTACTACAATCAGGAGAGGTGTTACACATGGGGAAAGATATAAGTAACCATTCAAAATGGTTTATTTTCACATTATGTTTTATCGTTTTATTAGGACCGATGAATGCGGTTTTATTTAATGTTGCGTTAGAGGGTATTGCTCATGATTTATCCATTAGTCAATCGAAAGTAAGTTGGGTTGTAGTAGGTTATTCCTTAGTTGTCGGTATTGGTTCGATGATATATGGGAAGCTTGCTGATCGTTATAGTGTAAAAAAACTATTGATTATTTCAATCATCATATTTGTAGTTGGATCCATTATTGGATTTGTAAATCAATCTTATGCGATTGTCATTTTTGCAAGATTAGTGCAGGCGAGCGGGGGTGCGGCGTTTATTGCGCTTAGTATGATTGCGGTAGCAAAATTAGTCGCTCCTGCTAAGAAGCCTGGTGCGTTAGCGATGATTAGTTCTTCTATTGCATTAGCGGTTGGTATTGGTCCTTTAGTTGGCGGGGCTATTACAAATACACTAGGATGGCCATATTTGTTTTTATTTATGGTTATTTCAGTAGTGGGGATTTTCTTGCTTATAAAATTTATGCCAGAAGAAGCGCGGCATACGGATGAAGCGTTTCATTTTGATTACATTGGAGCGGCGTTACTATTTGCATTTATTACGACTGTTTTATTAGGTGTCAATATGAATAGTTGGCTATTTGTGTTATCGATAATTTCTTTATTTTTATTCACGATTCGTATGAAGAAAGTGGAACATCCATTTATCGATATTGAGTTATTTTCGAACAAAGCATTTCTTCGTTTAATAACAGTCGGATTTATAATTAATGTGGCGTTATGTGCTAATTTATTATTATTGCCATTACTGTTAGGTAGAGTGCACGGATTGTCGCCATTTGTTATCGGAATTGTATTATTTGTTGCATCACTCTTCGGTATTGTGTCTAGTTTTATTACTGGAAAGATTGTTCCTTCGTTTGGAAATGTGAATATGATTTATGTAGCGTCTGTCATTATGATTGTTGGCTTTTTCATTTTAGGGATTGTTCCGAACGGGAATTTAATAGTTATTTTAGTGGCGATTATTTTAACGTTTATGAGCTATTCAGCTATTCAAGTATCATTAAACACATTTATACCGAAAACATTACATGCAGCTAAAGTTGGAGTCGGTCTTGGTTTATATAATTTAATTAACTTTTTCGGTATGGCATTTGGACCAGCTATAGCGAGCAAAATTATGGAATCCACAAATAGTTATCGTTTCAATTTTATTTTAATCGTTATGTTAATTTCTGCCCATTTCTTCTTATTAATAGGAATGTCTTCTTTTCAGAAAAAGATAGCGCGATGAATCCGTAATTTATAATAGAAGAAACCGACTTTCCTATAGAAGGTCGGTTATTTTTCTGTCTTGCAAATTATGAAAAAAAGGAGCAAAATAAAAAAGGTCCTAGTCTATACAGGTACAAATGAAAATTTTCATACAGAAGCAGTTTAAGTGAGCGAACTTAAAGTGTGTAAAATATAATGATAAAATAAGATGATGAATGAGAAAACGGGTGATGAAATTGAATAGAGCAATCGGTGTTATCGATTCAGGAGTTGGTGGCTTAACAGTAGCGAAGGAATTAATTCGTCAGTTGCCGAAAGAGCGTATTATATATTTAGGGGATACAGCACGTTGCCCTTATGGTCCGCGTTCTCGAGAAGAAGTGCGTCAATTTACGTGGGAAATGACGGAGCATTTACTAGATTTAAATATTAAAATGTTAGTTATTGCGTGTAATACAGCAACTGCGGTTGTATTAGAAGAGATGCAGAAACAATTACCAATTCCAGTGGTAGGAGTTATTCACCCAGGATCGCGTACAGCTTTAAAAGTGACAGACACGTATCATGTTGGTATTATTGGAACGATTGGGACGGTGAAAAGTGGTGCATACGAAGAAGCGCTAAAGTCTATTAATAACCGTGTTATGGTAGAAAGTTTAGCGTGTCCGCCTTTCGTTGAGCTTGTAGAGAGTGGCAATTTCGAAAGTGAAATGGCATATGAAGTCGTAAGAGAAACGTTGCAACCGCTGAAGAATACTGATATTGATACGCTTATTTTAGGTTGTACACATTATCCGATTTTAGGTCCTGTTATTAAAAAAGTAATGGGAGATAAAGTGCAACTAATTAGTTCTGGTGATGAAACGGCGCGTGAAGTAAGTACAATTTTATATCATAGTAAAATGTTGAATGAGGGAGAGGAACAAAGTGATCATCTCTTCTTAACAACAGGAAAAATAGGCCTATTTAAAGAAATTGCATCAAAGTGGTTCGGTCAACCGATTGAAAATGTGAAACATATTCATTTAGAAAAAGAATAATAGTACAATCCATGTAAGTGAACTCCTGAGAAATCAGGAGTTTTTTGTTTATAGGGAGCACAGCTTGTTCTAAAAAGTGAAACAGCTCGTATACATAATAGTACAAACTTAGATTTTAGGGGGGAATGGCATGCCTAAATCCACTTTTAAATGGGTTGTTGGTGCTACTGTGAGCGCTGTTTTACTAACAGGGTGTGGCTTTATAAATCAGGAGAAAGCAACGGAACAAATTGATCCACCAAAACAAGTTACGTATACAGAGGGTGGGAAGAAAGAAGTATCTAAGAAAGATAAGCAAGTACAAACGGTGAATAGAGAACTGTACCTTGTTGATAAAAATGGCTATGTTGTACCGCAAACGTTAGCTATACCTACTCCGAAAGCAAATGAGGTCATTCAGCAAACGTTAGAGTACCTTGTGAAAGATGGACCGGTAACGAATTTATTACCGAATGGGTTCCGTGCAGTCATTCCAGCGAATACATCGATGACTCTAAATGTGAAAAAAGATGGGACGGCAGTCATTGATTTCTCTAAAGAAATGAAAAATTATGCGAAAGAGGAAGAACGTCAAATCGTTGAATCTATTGCATGGACGTTGACGCAATTTAAAGAGATAAAACAAGTGCAGTTCCAAATAAATGGTGAGAAATTGGCGAAGATGCCTGTTGGTGGTACACCGCTTGGGGAAGGGGTGAGCCGTGCCGATGGTATTAACTTCGATGATGAACAAGTGGCGGATGTCACAAATACAAAACCAGTTACACTTTACTTTATGGCACAAAATAATAATAAACAGCAATACTACGTACCAGTAACGCGCCGCGTTGTAGAAGGAAAAGAAAATGATTATGCAGCCATTATAGATGAACTTGTAAAAGGGCCGATTCATCAATCGCTCCTGAATGATTTCAATCCAGGAGTTAAGCTGATTACGAATCCGAAATTACAAGATGGAAATCTAACATTAAACTTTAATGAAAATATATTTATAAACCCAGATAAAAATATGGTTTCAAATTACGTATTGAAGTCATTAGTTTTATCTTTAACAGAAAAGAAAGGCGTGAAAAGTGTTTCTATTGAAGTGAATGGTAAAGCAAATCTTATAGATGAAAAGGGCGGAAAGTTAATAAAACCTGTAGATCGTCCAGAAAACGTGAATACAGGTAGTTTTTAATCGTCGATAATTTGATATACTTAAGTAAGAAAGAGGAATTGCTTTTTGGGTTCCTCTTCTTTTATTGTATACATATCATACATTTAAATTTGGCTATACTAACAAGTAGTTATGAGGAGGTTATTTTTTATGCGAGTAGATGGTAGAGAGAAAACAGAATTACGTCATATACATATTCATACGAATTATTTAAAACATCCAGAAGGATCAGTATTAATTGAAGTTGGGGATACAAAGGTAATTTGCTCAGCGACAATTGAAGAGCGTGTCCCGCCATTTATGCGTGGAGAAGGAAAGGGCTGGGTAACAGCTGAATATGCGATGATTCCACGTGCAACAGAACAACGTACAATAAGAGAGTCAAGCAAAGGGAAAGTAACAGGACGTACAATGGAAATCCAACGCTTAATTGGACGAGCATTACGTGCGGTAGTTGACTTAGAAGCGCTTGGTGAGAGAACCGTGTGGATTGATTGTGATGTTATTCAAGCTGATGGTGGAACGAGAACTGCTTCTATTACAGGCGCATATGTAGCGATGGTATTAGCTTTCGAGAAGTTATTGCAAGCAGAAAAAGTATCTAAAATTCCAGTAAAAGATTATTTAGCAGCAACGTCAGTAGGGATTGTTGAAGAACAAGGTGTTGTTTTAGATTTAAACTATGCAGAAGATTCTAAAGCAGACGTTGATATGAACGTGATTATGACTGGAAAAGGCCAGTTTGTTGAAGTGCAAGGAACTGGAGAAGAAGCGACGTTTAGCAGAGCGCAGTTAAATGAATTACTTGATGCTGCGGAACAAGGCATTTTCCAACTAATTGACATGCAAAAAGAAGCGTTAGGCGACATCGTATCTCATATAGAGTAGAGGTGGAAAATATGAAACAAGTTGTTGTAGCGACAAAAAATATGGGAAAAGTACGTGAATTTGCTGAGTTATTTGAGCGATTTGATTTAGAAGTAAAATCATTACACGATTTTCCTCATATTGAAGAAGTCGAAGAAACTGGTGAAACATTTGAAGAAAATGCGATTTTAAAAGCGGATAGTTTGAGTAGACAACTAAATGCAATCGTAATTGCGGATGATTCAGGTCTTATTGTAGATGCTTTAAACGGAAAACCAGGCGTGTATTCAGCTCGTTTTGCTGGAGAACCGAAAGATGATCAAGCGAATATTGATAAAGTTTTACAAGAATTAAATGATGTAGCGTTTGAAAAGCGTAAAGCTCGTTTCTACTGTGCATTAGCAGTGGCTTTCCCTGAAGGTGATAAAAAGCCTGTCATTGTAAACGGGACGTGCGAAGGGTATATTTTAGAACAGCGCCGCGGGGAAAACGGCTTTGGATATGATCCAATCTTTTATGTGGAAGAATATAAAAAAGCGATGGCGGAACTAAGTTCAGATGAGAAAAATGCTATTAGCCACCGCGGACGTGCTCTTCGTAAATTAGAAGAAAAAATCCCTGAATGGTTTTTAGGAGAATAAGGGAGAGAGGTTGATGAAAGCTTTAATCGTAAGCGATAGTCATAGCTCTGTGAAGGAATTACAGCAGTTAAAAGAGAAGTATGAAGGAAAAGTAGATATCATGATTCATTGCGGTGATTCAGAGCTAACGCCTGCTCATGAAGAACTGCAAGGTTTCCATGTCGTAAAAGGGAATTGTGATTATGCTAACTTTCAAGATGAAATTGTAACTGATGTAGATGGCGTTCGTTTCGTAGTTGTGCACGGACATCGTCATAACGTGAAAATGACGTTACAAACATTAGCGTACCGTGCGGAAGAGGTAGAAGCACAAGTTGCATGCTTCGGACACTCTCACGTATTAGGTGCGGAATTAATCGACGGCGTTTTATTTATTAATCCAGGTAGTATTTTATTACCACGTCAGCGTGTAGAAAAGACATTTGCTTTATTAGAAATGGATGAAAATCAAATGGAAGTTCGTTTTGAAACATTAGACGGACAGCTAGTTGAACAAGCAGTTTTTAAAAGAGGATAAGAAAAATTATCCTCTTTTAAAAAAGGTGTTGACTTTATGTGTGGTTATACATATAATAAATATTGTCGATAGGGCAACGGCGCTAACGAAGGGAAATAAAATAACATATGCGGGTGTAGTTTAGTGGTAAAACAAGAGCCTTCCAAGCTCTGGTCGAGAGTTCGATTCTCTTCACCCGCTCCATGTCCCAGTAGCTCAGCCGGATAGAGCATACGCCTTCTAAGCGTACGGTCGGGAGTTCGAATCTCTCCTGGGACGCTAAAAAAACCTTGTTATCTTTTGATAACAAGGTTTTTTGTTTGTCTACAAATTGATGTATGTGCAAGAGGTTTAAAAATATTATAACGGGATATATGATAATGAGTATATGCAACAGATTAAAGTGCATTAAAAAGAGCGCTTAAAAACGCTCTTTGCTAGTCAGTTATATTATTTGTTTGTTCAGGCTCATCAAATGGTTTATGCACGTATTGAAAACCGTATCCAGCTTCAACGAGAACCTCATCAACCTTTTCTAAAAACTCTTTGCCCCATTTAGTGCAACGATATTTACCGTAGATTTTAATAACAAAATTATACCCTTTTACTTCGGGATATCTTTCGTAAACTTCTTCACTTTCTATAAAGCCTAAATACAAATTAATCTTTTCTTCTAGTAAATCAATGTGTTTTTCTTCATCTTTCCAGTCTTCTTCGTCAACAATAATAAGATACGCTACTTTTTTATCTTCATCATACCCCATAAAGTCGACTGTATCTAAATCTCGTAAACTCATGCATACACCTACCTTTACTTGTTGTTTGGGGTCCTGTGATTAAATTGTAATCCATAACCAGCACCGTGTAATTGATCTCTTACTAAATCGTAAAATTGTGTACCATATTCATTGAGTTCATGTTTAGCAATTACTCTTACTACAAATTTGTTTTTTTTAGTTAATTCGGGAACGGTGTCATATATTTCACCATTCCCAATAAACGTTAAATAAGTATTAATTTTGTCTTGTAAAAGTAGGGCGTGTTCTTCTTCATATTCCCAATCTAATGCGTCAAAAATAGTTAGATATACAATATCTTCATTGTTGTTATCCATTGAAACTAAATCGATTTTATCTGTATCATGTAAAGCCACGTAAACAGCCCCCTATTCTTTTCTTATTACTTTGACCTTTGTTGGTGGTATTACTTCTAAATAATCAAACGGCGGTTTGTTTCTACTCTTAATTATTGCACCGTGCTTTTCAATTTCAGGGAATGCAAGTTTTTGATTCTTTGTTAATGGTGCGGTTAAAGATGATTTCAACTCCGTTAGATGAACTTCACTTGTTTCTAAATTCTTAGAAGCTATATCTACGCGGGTACGAACACCAGAAGGAGTTTGTAATGTTACCTGTTTAGTGTAGACCTTTTCTGTACTGCCTTCATTTTTGAAAGTCTGTAACATTTCTCTTTCAAAGTCATCCCCTACTTTTTTATTAATCTCAATTTGTTTTTGTCTTTTAGCTTTTAATAATGCTTTTGCTTCTTTTACCTTATCGATATTGTTTACGGCATCAGCTACCTTTTTGGCGCCTTTAACTACTTTTATTCCTTTTCCTAGCGGAGTAAGACCCGCAAAAACCATGACACCAGCACCAGTGTGTTCCCACCATGAAAGTTTTTCGCCAGTATCGGGATCAACACCTCCTATAACACGTCGTACATCGTATTCTCCCGATAACTCGCCCACTAGGTCTCTAGTAACTTTCTCTAAACTTTCACCATCTTTTTTCGAAGAAGGGGCATTAGCTATAATCTCACCTTCAACCAGATTATCGTCGTACTCAGCGTCTGCCGTGCGGGATTTTTCCGCAGCTCTTTCTAATTCGTCAGCTATTTTATCGAATTCCGTTAAAACAGTGAACATTTTCGGTTTAGCTTCGTTAAACCGAAAATGTTGGCTAGTTGCTCCTGCCCAGTTTGCGGCAATATGTTCTGTTTGATTGTATAAACCATTATGTATTTGTTCTAAGGTGTACTGTACATTCTTTACCGTCTTGGCTACTTGCTCTAGACGTTTAGGTGTTACTTTTATTTGTACCATACCATCCCAGCTTCTCCTATAATATTTTCACAAGAAATTTATACCATATCTATACATTAGCCGGTGTATGTTAAACAAGCGATGAAAGAATCGCTTATATATTGTAGATAATAGGTGGGCCGGAAGTTCGGATCTCTCCTGGGACGCTAAAAATTGATGTTTTGGTGTAAGAGATGGGGGTAGGAATGAAATAGCATAATTAATACGAGTGAAAGATTATCACAAGAAGTGATTACTTATAAGTTTCGCGTCTAGTTTGGGTTATAATTGTAGCTCATTCTTAATATCTGTAACCTTTCCTTCGATATTAAGCAGTTGTATATGTAATTCTTTTTCTTAAATAAAAGGAGCGCCGTTTATGCGCCCTGTTCCTCATAGTATTTAATTTAAAGAATCAATAGGTTTATGATGGAAATCGAATTCATATCCAGATGCCCCTAATTAATCACTTACAATGTTATAAAACTTTATACCATTCTAGTACGATTGAGCAGCCGTTATCGAAACTTATCCCTGTCAGTGTGTTACAATTAATAGAAGCGGAAAACGAGAATCTCCAATTGACTAGACCTGTGATTGGTTAGAAGGTTTAAGAAGGTTATATAAAAAAGGGAGATGGCGCAAAGATGGCGAGATCAAATGAGAATGATTTAACGGAGAAATTGGCAGAAGGTCACCGGAAATATGGTGATGGCAACTTTACAGTACAGAACATCGGTGATGAAACTAACCCGAACTGGACTGTCGTAAAAAATGTAAGGAAGGGATCGGCAGGCATTCGAGAAGGAGAAGATATATTAAGACTGCGATCAAAATATATAAAATAGTACGGAAATGAGTGGGCTGAAAGTTCGAACCCCTCCTAGGACGCTGAGAAAACCTTGTTATCTTTTGATAACAAGGTTTTCTGTTTAGTTATTAATAAACTTCTCAAATACAAAACCATAATCTTTTACATGGTATTGTTTCTTCGTATCAACAAGCCAGTTAAAGGCGATCTCGTTCATCTCTTTAAATTGCTCTGCTAAGTTTACTTGTGCGTTTGAAATACGGCTGAAAGCGTTAGATGCCATATCTAAACTTTTATGTGCATATTGTAAGGTAATGTCGTTGTCGTATGAAATTTCTTCGATTTTAAGTAGAGCTTTATATAAATCTTTTAATTCCTCGATATGTTTTTTATGAACATCGATTGAATAATGTTCATCTCCCATTTGAAATTTAATTTCTACATCTAAATCAATCGTTCCCGCAGTTTCCAGTGCTACGTTTTTAATCTGATACTTACTATAGCTAAAGCGGCGTAGTGTACGTTTTTTACTTGTCGCACTTGTGCTATCTAGGTGAATTAATCCTTTGTTTGTGAAACAATATTCATCTGATTTGGATTTAATTAGAAAATAAATTTTTTCTCCATCTTCATGCATCACGTAATCATCAGCATCAACTTTATCGTAATCTTTCGGAGTAATGACAGAACCTACATCGCTTAGTCCTAATACATCGGCAGCCATTTTTTTAAACATGTATAATCCCCCTTTTAAATTAAATTCTTAATTAAAAATATATTAACATGATTTCAACGGATAGTTTTCTTAAAATTTAAAACATTTTAAGGTAAGTTAAGAAAAGGAACGAATAATTATTTCAATCCAAAATTATTTAGTAAATCTATTAGCTTAAGAGTGGATTCTCCGAAAAATAACCAAGAGAAAAAAGTTAATTTTGCAAGTGGTTATAGAGAAATTTGGTGAAAACACTTCAAGTGATAGGAGGTATTTTTCTATCCTTTTTTGAAATCTTACAATTCTGTAAGGTAACTGTAAGGTAGTTCGATGGTAACAAAATGCTAATCCTCTATAATGAAGGTAACAACGATAAAACAAGGAGGAAGAAACGATGAAGGGATTAATCGTAACGGGTTTAACAGTGGCTTTTGGTTTTGTAGCGTATGAGAAATTAACGTATGTAGTTGATGTTGTAAAACATTTAATCGCTTAGTGAAAACTACCATGAGAGGGAAAGGGAATGAGTGAATGAATGGAATGGTTATTTGGAATTATAGGTACTTGTAGTGTAGTGTTATTGTTCTTTGTCCCAAGTGGTATACTTAGTTCGACAACGAGTTTGTTCTTCTTAAGTTTGTTTGCTTGTACGATGCTAATTATTATGTTTTTAATGAAGCGAAGTAAACCAATCTTCTATTTTAGCATGATTGTTATGGCAATTATTGTTCTCCAAATTATTACCCTTGTTATATACCCCACTATTATAAAAGCTTTCCATTAATGATAGATCCTCTGCTTCCATTGCTGAGGGTTTTTATTTGTACATTTTTAATTTTTAGTAAGGATTTGTTTATATTGAAATGGAAAAATTAAATATTTTCATATTTCAAACAAAGGGTTTTGGGATGTTGTGTTCTCATTACTCATTTGATATATTTACTTTAAAGATAATTAAAATCTAGAAAAAGAGGCGGACGTATGGATAAAAAAGAAAATACGGTCGTATTGTTTCCGCAGCTATCAGAGCGATATATTGATGAAGGTTTTTTAGCACTGAAAGAGCGGAAATTCGAAGATGCATTGCGCTGCTTTGAAATATTACGTCAGTATAATGCAGAAACGGAACAAACGGAACTAGCTTCGGTTATTTGTTTGTTAGAGTTAAAGCATATGGAAGAAGCGAAAGACAAATGCGAACAGTTGCTTGAAACAGGAGCTGTATTATTTGGTGATATTCTTGAAACATATGTGACGATTTTAGTTCAAACAAATGATTATGAAGGTGTCATTGAAACCGTTGAAAAAGTTTTGCAAACGAAAGATATAATGCCTGAGCAAAAGGAGAAATTAGCACAGCTCGCTTTATTTGCAGAAGGTATGTTAAATGAAGTAGATACGTCACTAGTCGATTCGAATTTTGATTTAGATGAGTTTACTAATGAAATGTTTGGAGAAAACTTTGGGCAAAAGCTACGAGCGATTCAGCAACTTTCGTTAAAAGACTTGGATCTTGCATTACCTATTTTAAAGAAATTTTTAATAGACGAAAAACAGCACCCTTATTTGAAAACTTCTATTTTGTATAAAATGGTAGAAAATCAAATAGAAGAAGAGATAGAGGTAGAAAAGTTTGGGAATACGATTAAGGTGATTCCAGCATTTACAGGTCATAATGAGGAGCAATCCGATAACATTATACATACATTATCAAGTCGATTAGAGCAAAATTATCCTGATATATTTGATGCGATGGTTACATATTGGAAAGAATTGCAAATTAGCATTTTCCCATTCGCTCTATTAATGGATAAAGTCGAGATTTGGGCTGCTGTTTTAGAGAGAATTGGTAGAAAGCGTTTCGGATTGCCTATTGATGAAGAAGAGCTTATGACAGCGTATAATATTGAATTAGAAGAGTTTCATATTGCTTATCAATGGTTATTACGTGTTGAAAGAGAAGGATATTTGCCCGTATAATTATGAAAAAGAATCGTTCGGTTCTTGAAACGAGCATATTCTATGTTATAATGTAAGGGTTGCAAAAGGCAGAAATCTGCCTGTTTGTAAGAGAAGAGAAGTGTAATTCTCTTACTTAATATGTTTCATATTATTCTCGAACAAAATATACCGTAGTTGTCTTTTAGGCAATTAGTAGATTGGAACATTATATCTGAAAGCTTTTGCTAGAGGATTATTTGTACTTTTGTTATTTCAAAAAAGAGATAATGAAGATCTTAATCTATAGAGGTATGTGCATACATTATTATAGTTGGAGGGAAAGAATAAATGGCTGCAAAATGGGAAAAATTAGAAGGTAACGTAGGCGTTTTAACAATCGAAGTTGATGCTAAAGAAGTAAACAACTCAATCGACGCTGCGTTCAAAAAAGTAGTAAAAACAATCAACGTACCAGGTTTCCGTAAAGGAAAAATGCCTCGTCCGTTATTCGAACAACGCTTTGGTATTGAATCTTTATACCAAGATGCTTTAGATATTATCTTACCAAAAGCATACGGTGAAGCGATCGATGAAGCTGGTATCTTCCCAGTTGATCATCCTGAAATCGACATCGAGAAGTTCGAAAAAAATGCTAACCTTATCTTCACTGCAAAAGTTACAGTGAAACCTGAAGTTAAATTAGGTGAGTACAAAGGTTTAGCAGTAGAAAAAGTTGAAACAACTGTAACTGACGAAGATGTAGAGAACGAATTAAAATCTTTACAAGAGCGCCAAGCTGAACTAGTTGTTAAAGAAGAAGGAACTGTTGAAAACGGTGATACAGCTGTAATCGACTTCGAAGGTTTCGTTGATGGCGAAGCATTTGAAGGCGGAAAAGGCGAAAACTATTCTCTAGCAATCGGTTCTGGTACATTCATCCCAGGTTTCGAAGAGCAAGTAATTGGTCTTAAATCTGGTGAGTCTAAAGACGTTGAAGTATCATTCCCAGAAGAGTACCATGCTGCGGAATTAGCTGGCAAACCAGCAACATTCAAAGTAACAATTCACGAAATCAAAACAAAAGAACTTCCTGAGTTAAACGACGAGTTCGCTAAAGAAGCAGACGAAGCGGTTGCAACTCTTGATGAATTAAAAGCGAAACTTCGCACAAACTTAGAAGAAGGCAAAAAGCACGAAGCTGAGCACAAAGTACGTGACGAAGTAGTAGAATTAGCTGCTGCTAACGCTGAAATCGAAATTCCAGAAGCTATGATCAACACTGAGTTAGATCGTATGGTTCGTGAATTCGAGCAACGTTTAAGCCAACAAGGTATGAACCTTGAGCTTTACTACCAATTCACAGGTACTGATGCTGACAAGTTAAAAGAGCAAATGAAAGAAGACGCTCAAAAACGCGTAAGAATCAACCTTGTTCTTGAAGCTATCATTGAAGCTGAAAACATCGAAGTTACTGAAGAAGAAGTAACTGCAGAAGTTGAAAAAATGGCTGAAATGTACGGTATGCCAGTAGACGCTATCAAGCAAGCTCTTGGAAGCGTAGACGCTTTAGCTGAAGATCTTAAAGTGCGTAAAGCTGTAGACTTCTTAGTAGAAAACGCTGCATAATAAAATAACAAGGCGCGATTTTAATCGTGCCTTGTTTTATAAATATAGAAATATATTTATAAAACTTTTCGATGAAGAAGGAAAACTTCCTTAATAAGTCGAATATACATATTTCAAAAGTTTTAAAAACTTTTTATTTGTACATAACTAGTCATATTATTTGTATTTCTCGCCACGTAGTGACATAATATGTATTTACATACGATACATTTATCGTGTACATACGAAGGCAAGAGGTTAGCACTTTGTAAGGGGTGTGAAAATATGTTTAAATTTAATGATGAAAAAGGGCAATTAAAATGTTCTTTCTGTGGTAAAACACAAACGCAAGTTCGAAAGTTAGTTGCAGGTCCAGGTGTTTACATTTGTGACGAGTGTATCGAACTTTGTACTGAAATTGTACAAGAGGAGCTTGCGAAAGACGAAGAAGTAGAATTCAAAGATGTACCGAAACCGGTAGAAATTCGTGAAATCTTAGATGAGTATGTCATCGGACAAGATAACGCGAAAAAAGCACTAGCGGTAGCGGTATATAACCATTACAAACGCATTAATTCTAACAGCAAAATTGATGATGTAGAATTAGCGAAGAGTAATATCGCACTTATCGGGCCAACAGGTAGTGGTAAAACATTACTGGCACAAACGTTAGCGCGTATTTTAAATGTTCCATTTGCAATCGCGGACGCAACATCTTTAACTGAAGCTGGATACGTTGGGGAAGATGTAGAAAACATCTTACTTAAATTAATCCAAGCAGCTGACTATGATGTAGAGAAAGCGGAAAAAGGAATCATTTATATTGATGAGATTGATAAAGTGGCACGTAAGTCCGAAAATCCATCAATTACACGTGATGTATCTGGTGAAGGTGTGCAGCAGGCACTTCTGAAAATTTTAGAAGGTACTGTAGCAAGCGTTCCGCCTCAAGGTGGTCGTAAGCATCCGCACCAAGAGTTTATTCAAATTGATACAACGAATATCTTATTCATCTGTGGTGGAGCGTTTGATGGCATCGAGCCAATTATTAAACGTCGTCTTGGTGAAAAAGTAATTGGATTTGGTTCTGAGAAGAAAAATGCTGATGTAAACGAGAAGCATGTTTTATCTCACGTATTACCAGAGGATCTTTTAAGATTTGGTTTAATTCCAGAGTTTATCGGTCGTCTTCCAGTTATTGCGAACCTAGAGCCGCTTGATGAAGATGCTCTTGTTGATATTTTAACGAAACCGAAAAATGCACTTGTTAAGCAATTCCAAAAACTATTGGAGCTTGACGATGTTGAGTTAGAGTTTGAAGAAGGTGCACTAATTGAAATTGCGAAAAAAGCAATTGAACGTAAAACAGGCGCTCGTGGACTTCGTTCTATTATTGAAGGCTTAATGCTTGAGGTAATGTTCGAATTACCATCTCGCAAAGATATCGAGAAGTGTATTCTTACAAAAGAAACAGTAGCTGATAATGCAGCGCCAAAATTGGTGTTACAAGACGGTACTGTACTTGATACAAAAACATCTGCATAATGCGAAGAAGAAACAGCAATTTTTATAATTGCTGTTTTTCTTTATGTTTAGCTATGTTCCTCCGCGGAAATACTAAGAGATAAAACATTGCGGGAGGAAATAAATGATGAGCTGGACAAATATATTTTTACTTGTTCAACTTGTTTTTGGTGTAATTGTCGGATTGTATTTTTGGCATTTACTTCGAAATCAGCGAACACAAAAAGTTTCAATTGATCGAGAATCGAAAAAAGAATTAGAACAGCTTCGAAAAATGCGTGAGATTTCTTTAACAGAGCCGCTTGCGGAAAAGGTGCGTCCTACATCCTTTTTAGATATTGTAGGGCAAGAGGACGGGATTAAGTCGTTAAAAGCGGCTCTTTGTGGCCCGAACCCGCAACATGTGATTATATATGGTCCACCAGGTGTCGGAAAGACAGCGGCAGCACGTCTTGTATTAGAAGAAGCGAAACGAAATCCAAAATCTCCATTTCGCACAAATGCAACATTTATTGAACTGGATGCGACGACAGCTCGGTTTGATGAACGTGGTATTGCAGACCCTTTAATCGGTTCGGTGCATGATCCAATTTATCAAGGTGCTGGTGCGATGGGGCAAGCAGGTATTCCGCAACCGAAAAAAGGTGCGGTAACAGATGCTCACGGTGGTATTTTGTTTATTGATGAGATTGGTGAACTACATCCGATTCAAATGAACAAAATGTTAAAGGTGCTAGAAGATCGAAAAGTGTTTTTGGAAAGTGCATACTATAGTGAAGAGAATACAATGATTCCAACGTATATACATGACATTTTTCAAAAAGGTTTACCAGCCGATTTTCGCTTAGTTGGGGCGACGACACGTTCGCCAGAGGAGATTCCTCCTGCTATTCGGTCGCGCTGTTTAGAAGTGTTCTTCCGTGAGTTAGATACAGAAGAAATTCAAAAAGTAGCGAAGAATGCAGCTGATAAAGTGGAAATGCAAATCGGTGAAAATGGTATTGAAATGATTGGAATGTATGCGAGAAATGGACGAGAAGCGATTAATCTTGTACAAATTTCTGCTGGAATGGCAATAAATGAAGAACGTCCTTTCATTAAAGATGAAGATATTGAGTGGGTTGTTCACTCTAGTCAGCTTACACCGAAGTATGAAAAACGTATTTATCCTATTCCGAGAATCGGTCTTGTAAATGGACTTGCTGTATACGGGCCAAATACAGGCGCGTTATTAGAGATTGAAGTAACAGCAATCAAGGCGAAAGATAAAGGATCGGTAAATGTTACCGGAATTGTTGAAGAGGAAAGTATTGGTAGTCAAACGAAATCAATTCGCCGTAAAAGTATGGCGAAAGGTTCTGTAGATAATGTATTAACAGTACTTCGCTCGCTAGATGTGTTACCAGAGGGATACGATATACATATTAATTTTCCGGGCGGTATCCCGATTGATGGACCTTCGGCAGGAATTGCTATGGCAACAGGTGTATATTCAGCAGTGCATCGTACGTATGTGAATAATGAAGTAGCAATGACTGGTGAGATAAGTATACATGGAGAAGTGAAACCTATTGGTGGTGTGTACGCAAAAATAAAAGCCGCGAAAAAAGCAGGTGCTAAGAAAGTCATCATTCCTGCTGAAAACATGCAACCATTTTTGTACACAATAAAAGGGATTGAAATTATCCCTGTTCGTAAGTTAAAAGAAGTATTTGAGCTAACATTTATGCAAGAAAATATGCATCGAGAGCTTGATATACATACTAATGCGGATGAAACAGATGCACAATCGATGTAAGGAACGATATTAAAATTTGCCAGACTTCGTTTAAGTTTGTATGCTTAAGCGGAGTCTTTTTTCTTTTTATAAGGGAGAAAAAACGAGGGATTTACAATTGCGGAAAATCTCTGCAATTGCATCTAAATGTATTGTAATATAAAATGGTTGAACAGGAGTTTAATTTATTATGGAGGTGCTATGTCTAGTATGAATACGAATGAAAGAATCGTACCCCTCCTACCATTAAGAGGCGTTCTCGTATATCCAACGATGGTTCTGCATCTTGATGTAGGACGTGATAAATCGATACAAGCACTAGAGCAGGCGGCAATGGATGAAAATATCATCTTTTTAGCAATGCAAAAAGAAATGAATATCGATGATCCGAAAGAAGATGACATATATAGTGTAGGTACAGTGGCGAAAGTGAAGCAAATGTTAAAATTGCCGAACGGTACGCTTCGTGTCCTTGTAGAAGGTTTACATAGAGCAGAAGTAGTAGAGTTTATCGAAGAAGAAAATGTAGTGCAAGTTTCTATTAAAACGGTAACGGAAGAAGTGGAAGATGATCTAGAAGAGAAAGCCCTTATGCGTACGTTACTCGAGCATTTCGAACAATATATTAAAGTTTCGAAAAAAGTTTCAAATGAAACATTTGCAACAGTAGCTGATGTAGAAGAGCCAGGAAGATTAGCGGATTTAATTGCTTCTCACTTGCCAATTAAAACGAAGCAGAAACAAGAGATTTTAGAAATCATATCTGTGAAAGAACGATTACATACACTTATTTCAATTATTCAAGATGAACAAGAATTACTTAGTTTAGAAAAGAAAATTGGACAAAAAGTGAAACGTTCAATGGAGCGCACGCAAAAAGAATATTTCTTACGTGAGCAAATGAAGGCGATTCAAACTGAACTTGGCGATAAAGAAGGCAAGGGCGGGGAAGTTGAAGAACTTCGTGAGAAAATTGAACAGTCAGGAATGCCTGAAGAAACAATGAAAGCTGCGCTGAAAGAATTAGATCGTTATGAAAAGTTACCAGCGAGTTCTGCGGAGAGCGGTGTTATTCGCAATTATATGGATTGGCTATTAGCACTTCCTTGGACAGAAGCAACAGAAGATATGATCGATCTTGCTCATTCGGAAGAGATTTTAAACAAAGATCATTACGGTCTTGAGAAAGTGAAAGAGCGGGTGCTTGAATATTTAGCTGTACAGAAGTTAACGAATTCATTAAAAGGACCTATCCTTTGCTTAGTAGGACCTCCTGGGGTCGGAAAAACTTCGTTAGCGCGTTCGATTGCAACTTCATTAAACCGTAATTTTGTTCGCGTATCTCTTGGTGGTGTACGTGATGAATCTGAAATTCGTGGTCACCGTCGTACATATGTTGGAGCAATGCCAGGACGCATTATTCAAGGTATGAAAAAGGCAAAATCAGTTAATCCAGTCTTCCTATTAGATGAGATTGATAAAATGTCTAACGATTTCCGTGGGGATCCATCAGCGGCATTACTTGAAGTGTTAGATCCAGAACAAAACCATAACTTCAGTGATCATTACATTGAAGAACCGTATGATCTATCCAAAGTTATGTTTGTAGCGACAGCGAATACACTTTCAAGTATTCCAGGTCCATTGCTTGATCGTATGGAAATTATTTCGATTGCTGGTTATACAGAACTTGAAAAAGTTCATATTGCTCGTGAACATTTATTGCCGAAACAATTAAAAGAGCATGGCTTACGAAAAGGTAATTTACAAGTACGTGATGAAGCGCTTCTTGAAATTATTCGTTATTATACACGTGAGGCTGGTGTTCGTACGCTAGAGCGCCAAATTGCAAAAGTTTGTCGTAAAGCAGCAAAAATTATCGTTACAGCAGAACGCAAGCGCATTGTTGTAACGGAGAAAAATGTTGTTGATTTACTTGGTAAGCACATATTCCGTTATGGGCAAGCCGAAAAAACAGACCAAGTTGGTATGGCGACAGGTTTAGCGTATACAGCAGCAGGCGGGGATACGCTTGCAATTGAAGTTTCTGTAGCGCCAGGTAAAGGGAAATTAATTTTAACAGGGAAACTTGGGGATGTTATGAAGGAATCCGCACAAGCAGCGTTTAGTTATATTCGTTCTCGTGCAGAAGAACTTCAAATTGACCCGAATTTCCATGAGAAAAATGATATTCATATTCATGTTCCAGAAGGAGCAGTTCCAAAAGATGGACCGTCAGCAGGTATTACGATGGCAACAGCACTTATTTCTGCACTAACAGGTATTCCTGTAAGTAAAGAAGTGGGGATGACAGGTGAAATTACACTTCGTGGCCGTGTATTACCGATTGGTGGTTTAAAAGAAAAAACATTAAGTGCTCACCGCGCAGGTTTAACTAAGATTATTTTACCAGCGGAAAATGAGAAAGATTTAGATGATATTCCAGAGAGCGTAAAAGAAAATCTTACGTTTGTGCTTGCATCTCATTTAGATGAAGTATTGGAGCACGCATTAGTAGGAGTGAAACAATGAAAGTAACAAAAGCAGATATTGTAATTAGTGCTGTTAAACCAGAACAATATCCAGACAGTGATTTACCAGAAATTGCATTAGCAGGTCGTTCAAATGTCGGGAAGTCTTCCTTTATTAATAAAATTTTAAATCGTAAAAAGTTAGTACGTATTTCTTCTAAGCCAGGAAAAACGCAAACGTTGAACTTTTTCTTAATCAATGAGATGATGCATTTTGTTGACGTTCCGGGTTATGGATATGCGAAAGTATCTAAATCAGAACGTGCGGCATGGGGCAAAATGATTGAAACGTATTTTACAACGCGTGAGCAATTAGATGCAGCTGTATTAGTAGTTGATTTACGTCACAAACCAACAAGCGATGATGTGATGATGTATGATTTCTTAAAGCATTATGAAATCCCAACAATTATTATTGCGACGAAAGCCGATAAAATTCCGAAAGGGAAATGGCAAAAACATTTAAAAGTTGTAAAAGAAACACTTGCTGTTGAAATTGGCGATGAAATTGTTCTATTCTCTTCTGAAACAGGACTTGGAAAAGAAGAAGCGTGGAAAGCAATTCATAAAATGACAAAAACAAAAAACGCGTGACGAATGTCGCGCGTTTTTTTTTCTTTATACACTTTTAGCGTACGTTTAATGTAACTTCAATATTTCCTCGTGTTGCTTTAGAGTAAGGACATACACCGTGAGCGGCTTCTACAAGTTCTTGTGCTTCGCTATGTGAAACGCCAGCGACATGTACATCAAGTACAGCAGATAGGCCGAAACCACCATCTGTATCTTTTCCGATAGAAACGTGAGCAGTTACTTCCGTACTTTCTACTTTCACACGTTTTGTACGAATAACAAGTTGTAATGCACTATCGAAACAAGCGGCATAACCAGCAGCAAATAGTTGTTCTGGATTTGTTGCCTCTCCGCCTGCACCACCTAGTGCTTTCGGCATTTTTACATCAAGATTTAATATGCCATCATCTGATACTACTTTTCCATTTCTTCCACCTGTAGCAGTTACTGAAGCAGTATATAATTTATCCATGTTTATTCCCCTTTTCTATCATTAATTGTTTTCATTGTTTCAATTAGTTTATTTAATTGAATTAATAAAGAACGATATTCTTGTTCTGTAATTCCTAAATTTGTTGCCATCGTTGTCGGCAATGAACAAGCCTTATCTTGTAAATCTTTTCCTTGTTCTGTTAATTCAATACACACTTTTCGCTCATCTTCTTTGGAACGAACGCGTTTTACAAGGTTTAATGATTCCATTCGTTTTAACATAGGTGTTAACGTACCTGAATCTAAAAATAGACGTTCTCCAATTTCTTTTACTGTTAGTCCATCTTGCTCCCATAGTACGAGTAAAGTAATGTACTGTGGATACGTAATGCCCATTTCTTCTAAATACGGTCGGTAAAAGCGTGTAACCTCTCTAGAACAGGCGTAAATAGAAAAACAAAGTTGGTTATCTAGATGTAAAGAATTATCTACCATACATAACTCCTTTCTTATTAAGTTGTGCACAATTTAATTTTGTAAAACCAATATAACGAAAAAGAAATACAATGTCAAATACATTGTATTGAGAAAGTTCGTGCTAAAATTTGGAACAATCATACATATTTTCCTTCATGATGAAAGAAGATAGGAAAGATGATGTTATAATTTATATGGAATAGTTTCCATCACTTGATTATGAGGGCTTTTTTTGGTAACGTACAAATAGAGTTGTTAATTTATAATCATTATAAAGTAGAAAGTTTTTATTCGTTTGACTGAATCTCCTTTATTACATACGGAGAATAAATAAAAAAATAATCGGTTGTTCACACGATTGTCAGATTCATAAGAGGAAAGTTGTATTATGATAGTAGATAAAGTGATAAAACGGGTGAAGGGGGACATGCTGCGTGCATATTCTTGTTGTTAGTGTAAATTATCGAACAGCCCCTGTAGAATTTCGTGAGAAACTCACATTTCAGGCAGCAGAGCTAGAGCGAGCAATGACGACATTACAAAATCAAAAGAGCGTGTTAGAGAATGTCATTGTATCAACTTGTAATCGCACTGAGATTTACGCTGTTGTCGATCAATTACACACGGGACGGTATTATATTAAGAAGTTTTTAGCTGATTGGTTTCAGTTTGAAATAGAAGAAGTCGCACCATATTTAACTATTTTTGAACAAGATGGTGCAATAGATCATTTATTCCGCGTAACGTGCGGTTTAGATTCTATGGTAGTTGGAGAGACGCAGATTTTAGGTCAAATAAAAGATAGCTTTTTAGAAGCGCAACAAGTAAAAGCAACAGGGACAATTTTTAATGAATTGTTTAAGCAAGTTATTACATTAGCGAAACGTGCTCACTCAGAAACGACAATTGGTGAAAGTGCGATGTCTGTTAGTTATGCTGCCGTTGAGCTTGGGAAGAAAATATTCGGCGAGTTAACAGATTGTCACATACTTATTCTTGGTGCTGGCAAAATGGGTGAACTTGCGCTGCAAAACTTATATGGAAGCGGTGCTCGTAAAGTAACAGTCATGAATAGGACGCTTTCAAAAGCAGAAATAATGGCTGAGAAATATATGGGACATGCAAAACCTTTAAGTGAATTACAATGTGCATTATTAGAAGCAGATATTTTAATTAGTTCAACTGGTGCATCTGAGTACGTCATTACGAAAGAGATGATGACAAAGGTAGAGAAAATGCGCTCTGGTCGACCATTATTTATGGTTGATATTGCAGTGCCGCGTGATATTGATCCAGCGATTGATGAGCTAGAAGGTTCTTTCTTATATGACATTGATGATTTGCAAGGGGTAGTGGAAGCGAACCGTGCTGAACGTTTGAAAGAAGCAGAGAAAATTCAATTTATGATTGAAGAGGAAATTGTTTTATTTAAAACGTGGTTAAGTACACTTGGTGTCGTTCCGTTAATATCAGCTCTTCGTGATAAGGCACTTGCTATCCAAAGTGAAACGATGGAAAGCCTGGAACGAAAAATACCAAATCTTAGTGATCGTGAGAGAAAAGTAATTAGTAAGCATACGAAAAGTATTATTAATCAATTATTAAAAGACCCAATTTTAGTAGCGAAAGAAATAGCTGTTGAAGAGGGAGCAGACGAAAAATTAGCGTTATTTGCAAAGATTTTCGATTTAGAAATGGAAGACGTAGAGAGTCGTGCGGAAGAAGTAGAACATAAAAGAGCGTGGACACCATCCGTTCCATCTTTATAATTTGGAAGGATGATCGGATGAGTTTTTTAAATAACAGTATTATTTATCATATTGCAATTATTTTATATGCTTGTAGCATTAGTTTATATTTTATAGATTATTTCCAAAGTAACCGAAAGGCGAACCGATTTGCTTTTTGGTTACTTTCGATTGTATGGGTTCTGCATTCTATTTTTATGTTGCTTAGAGCTACAGATTCAGAAACGAACCCTCTTTTAACCTTATTATCAGGGATTTATTTTTATGTTTGGCTATTGATTACGATGTCGTTAGTCATTAATCGATTTATGAGAATCGATTTTTTAGTCTTTTTTACAAATGTTGTCGCATTTGGCGTAAGCGCTTTTTCTATTTTTACGCCGCTCGGAAAGATGTCGCCCGTACTTGCAGAGCAATTGGTTTCGGAGCTTGTATACGTACATGTCGGTATGGCTATTATTTCTTATGCAACATTCACTGTATCGTTCATTTTTTCTATTATGTATTTATTGCAATATCGCCTATTAAAAAAGAAAAAATGGAATGCGAGATTAAGAAGGTTAGGGAATTTACCGAAGCTAGAATCGATGTCTTACGGATTAAATTTATTTTCTGTTCCATTTTTCTTACTAGCCATTTTATTAGGATGCATATGGGGATATACAAAATTGGACAATTTCCATTGGTATGATACGAAAGTGATTGGGTCTTTTGTCGTACTATTTGTATATTGTGCTGGCCTATATTTACGAGCGGCAGATGTGTTGCAAGGGAAGAAAATCGTGCAGTGGAACATTGGAGCATTTCTCGTAATGCTAATTAATATTTTTCTATTAAGCAGTTTATCCAACTTCCACTTTTGGTATTTATAATGAGGAGAGAAAATTATGCGCAAAATTATTGTAGGGTCACGAAAGAGTAAATTAGCATTAACGCAAACGAACTGGTTTATTGATCAGTTAAAAGCGCTAGGTTTACCATATGAATTTGAAGTGAAAGAAATCGTCACAAAAGGTGATGTTATTTTAGATGTTACTCTTTCAAAAGTAGGCGGAAAAGGCTTGTTTGTGAAAGAGATTGAACATGCGTTACTTACAAAAGAAATTGATATGGCTGTACATAGTATGAAAGATATGCCGGCCGTACTTCCAGAAGGATTAATGATCGGTTGTACACCGAAGCGTGTTGACCCTCGTGATGCTTTTATCTCAAAAAACGGTGCATCGTTTAAAGAGTTAGCAGAAGGTGCTATTTTAGGTACGAGTAGTTTAAGACGTAGTGCACAGCTACTCGCTGCGAGACCAGATTTACAAGTGAAGTGGATTCGTGGAAATATCGATACACGTTTACGTAAATTAAAAGAAGAAGATTATGATGCAATCATTTTAGCAACAGCTGGATTACAAAGAATGGGCTGGGATGATGAAGTTATTACAGAACATTTAGATGAGACGTTATGTGTACCTGCTGTAGGACAAGGTGCATTAGCGATTGAGTGCCGTGAAGATGATACGGATTTACTACAGTTGTTAGCGCATATAAATGATGCAGTAACAGAAAGAGCAGTGGCAGCAGAACGAGTATTTCTTCATAAACTTGAAGGTGGATGCCAAGTTCCAATCGCTGGATATGCAACTCTTACAGAAAATGATGCAATCGAATTAACAGCTCTTGTCGGGTCTATGGACGGTTCTGTTTTATTGAAAGAGACAGTAGTAGGAACTGATCCAAAGGAAGTAGGATTAGAGGCTGCGGACCGTTTAATTAAACAAGGCGCAAAAGAACTCATTCTTGCTGCAAATAAGGGGCAACAATAAATATGAACACTCTCGCTGGCAAAACGGTATTGATTACACGTGCCCAGCATCAAGCAAAACAAATGAGTGTAGCGGTGAAAGAAAAGAGCGGAATTCCATTGGAAATTCCGCTTTTGCGTATGGAAGGTATGTCTCATAGGCAAATTCACCATATAGCAGGGCAGCTGCATTCGTATGACTGGGTTATTTTTACGAGCAAAAATGGGGTAGCTTTTTTTCTAGATAGTTTGAGAAAGAAGATGCCCGTAACGACTAAAATTGCTGCAGTAGGCGTGAAAACAAAGTTAGAGTTAGAAAAGCGGGGCTATGAAGTGGACTTCGTTCCAACTTCATTTGTTGCAGAAATATTTGCAGAAGAGTTTGTAAAAAAATTAAGTGGAAACGAATGTATTTTATTTCCGAAAGGGAATTTAGCAAGAGATGTTATTCCAGTTGCACTTCGTGAAATGGGTGTTTCTCTAGATGAGCTAATCGTATATGGTACGAAAGAAAATGTAGAGAAAAAGCGAGAGCTTATAGAAACGTTAGAAGCAGAGAAAGTAGACATCATTACATTTACGAGTCCTTCAACTGTTACTAGTTTTGTTCGTTTACTTGAGAGTACAAACTGGAGAGAATGGACAAAAAAATGTACAATTGCTTGTATAGGGCCTATTACGGAAAAAGAGGCGAGCCTTTATTTTCCGCATGTTATTGTGCCAAAAGAGTACACTGTAGAAGCATTACTACAATGCGTTTGTGAATCTATAAAATAAAAGAATGGGGATAGAAATCTATGAACTCTTTACAATTTAATCGTCATCGTCGTTTAAGACAAAGCGGTAATATGCGTGCGCTTGTGCGTGAAACGTTTTTACATACGGAAGATTTTATTTACCCTATTTTTGTGTTAGAAGGCGAAAATGTTCGTAATGAAGTGCCTTCTATGCCAGGCGTATATCAAATGTCTTTAGACTTATTGCAAGCTGAAATGCAAGAGGTTGTTGATTTGGGTATTCGTTCTGTTATTGTATTTGGTTTACCTGCTGAAAAAGATGAAGTTGGATCATCAGCATATTGTGATCATGGAATTGTGCAACGTGCAATTAAGCAAATTAAAGGTGATTTCCCTGAGCTAGTAGTAGTTGCAGATACATGTTTATGTCAATTCACAAGTCACGGTCATTGCGGTGTAATTGAAGATGGTATTATTTTAAATGACGAGTCTCTTGCAGTTCTTGCGAAAACAGCTGTAAGCCAAGCGAAAGCAGGAGCGGACATTATTGCACCATCAAACATGATGGACGGCTTCGTAACAGCAATTCGCCATGCATTAGATGAAAATGGTTTTGGACACGTACCAGTTATGTCGTATGCTGTGAAATATTCATCAGCATTTTACGGACCATTCCGTGATGCGGCACACGGTGCACCACAATTTGGTGATCGTAAAACATATCAAATGGACCCAGCGAACCGTATGGAAGCATTCCGTGAAGCAGAATCAGATGTAATGGAAGGGGCAGATTTCTTAATTGTAAAGCCAGCTCTTTCTTACTTAGATATCGTTAGAGATGTAAAAAATAACTTTAATTTACCAGTCGTTGCTTATAACGTAAGCGGTGAATATTCAATGATTAAAGCGGCAGCGCAAAATGGCTGGATTAATGAAAAAGAAGTTGTACTTGAAAAATTAATTAGCATGAAACGTGCAGGAGCAGATTTAATTATTACGTATCATGCAAAAGATGCAGCAAGATGGTTACAAGAAGGAGGCGCTAAATAATGAAAAAGTTTGATAAGTCAATTGCGGCGTTTGAAGAAGCACAAGATTTAATGCCTGGAGGCGTAAATAGCCCAGTTCGTGCCTTTAAGTCTGTCGGTATGAATCCGTTGTTTATGGAGCGTGGAAAAGGCTCTAAAGTATATGATATCGATGGAAATGAATACATCGATTACGTATTATCATGGGGGCCTTTAATTCATGGCCATGCAAATGATCGTGTTGTTGAAGCTTTAAAGTCTGTTGCTGAAAGAGGTACAAGCTTCGGTGCCCCAACAGAAATTGAAAATAAATTAGCGAAACTTGTTATTGAGCGCGTACCATCAATTGAAATTGTACGTATGGTTAACTCTGGAACAGAAGCGACAATGAGTGCGCTACGTTTAGCTCGTGGTTATACAGGCCGTAACAAAATTTTGAAATTCATCGGTTGTTACCATGGTCATGGTGATTCGTTATTAATTAAAGCGGGTTCTGGTGTGGCAACGCTAGGTTTACCAGATAGCCCTGGTGTACCAGAAGGTGTAGCGAAAAATACGATTACAGTAGCGTATAACGATTTAGAAAGTGTGAAATATGCTTTCGAACAATTCGGTGATGATATCGCTTGTGTAATTGTAGAACCAGTAGCAGGAAATATGGGTGTTGTTCCTCCGCAGCCAGGATTTTTAGAAGGTCTTCGTGAAGTAACAGAACAAAATGGTGCATTGCTTATTTTTGATGAAGTAATGACAGGATTCCGAGTTGCTTACAATTGCGGACAAGGTTATTACGGTGTAACACCTGATTTAACTTGTTTAGGTAAAGTAATCGGTGGTGGATTACCAGTAGGAGCATACGGTGGTAAAGCAGAAATTATGCGCCAAGTTGCACCAAGCGGACCGATTTACCAAGCGGGTACTTTATCAGGTAACCCACTTGCAATGGCAGCAGGTTATGAAACGTTAGTGCAGTTAACGCCAGAATCATATGTAGAATTTGAGCGTAAAGCTGAAATGTTAGAAGCGGGATTACGTAAAGCGGCTGAAAAACATGGCATTCCGCATCATATTAATCGTGCGGGTTCTATGATTGGTATTTTCTTTACAGATGAACCAGTTATTAATTACGATGCAGCAAAATCTTCAAACTTAGAATTCTTTGCGGCTTACTATCGTGAAATGGTAGAACAAGGTGTATTCTTACCGCCATCTCAATTCGAAGGTTTATTCTTATCGACAGCACATAGTGATGCAGATATTGAGGCGACGATTGCAGCGGCTGAAATTGCAATGTCAAAATTAAAAGCTTAATTGAATAAAGAAAATCGCTCTCCGTAAGGGGAGCGATTTTTTTTATTCATAAAGTCAGCTTTCCGTACATAAATCTGTAATGACATATAGTTTGGGAGGGGGAAAAGAAGTGGCAACAGATCATTCATTACGTTTTTCATTAAAAGAATCTGTTTGGTTCCAAAAAGGACAGGAAGTCGAAGAACTTTTGTCAATTTCGTTAGATCCAGACGTTGAGATAGAAGAGCTTGATCATGAAGTTATCGTGAGAGGGCAATTAGATTTAACGGGAGAGTATGTTGCACGGCAAGATGATTCGGCTTATTCATTAAGAGATCTATCACCAGCGAAGTCAATTGATTATGTAGAAACAAGAGAAGATGGGGTTAATGAACTTGTTCATTCCTTTCCGCTTGAAATATCAATTCCAAGAAACCGTGTGAAAGTAATTGAAGAACTATATGTATCTATCGAGGAATTTGATTATGAATTAAAGGAAAATGGTTGCTTACAATTATTAGCGGATATATCTATTACAGGGTTATGTGATGAAGAAAGAATTGAGGATGAAGAGGAAGAAACGGCATACGCTGAGTTAGAAGATGATTCAGTACAAGAGGATGAAAATAGACCAACGCCGCACGTAGAAGAACCAGCCTATAAGGAATCAGATGAGTGGGAAGATTACGCATTTGAGCCGTTTCAACTAGAAGAAAGAAAAGAGCAGGAAGTAGGGGAAGAGGAAATAGAAGAACATGAATTTGCGGAGCGTGAAGAGGAGAAAGAAACAACGCCGCAATTTGAATTGTTCGGACGAAAAGATTTCAAGAAAGAAAAAGCGAAAAAACAAGAAGAGCAAGAAGAAGAAACGTATTCACAGCGAGATGAAAATGCGCTTTATTTAACGAAATTATTTACGAAAGAACCGGAAGAGGAATTTACAAAGTTAAGAATGTATTTCGTGCAAGAAGGGGATACAATCGAATCTGTTGCGGATCGTTATGAAACGTCTGTACAAAACTTATACCGTGTTAATCAAACAGAAGATATATATTTAACTACAGGGCAAATTATTTATATTCCCGTTTCAAGAGCAAAAGCGAAATAAGTGAGTGTTTTTCACTTATTTTTCTAAAGGCTATGTTTTGAATAGAAAGGGTTATTCGTATGGATATGGAATTACGAAATCGCTATGAACCCATTGTAAGGCAATATAGATTGGATACGCAGCATATGGAAGAGCACGGAAGCGTAACGAAAATTTATACGAATCAAGGTCCATATGCGCTCAAGAAAATAGAAGGCAGGAAGTTAGAGCGGAATAACTTTCTGCATCATATTCAATATTTGAAGGAGAAAGGTTTTTCAAACTATGTACCTATATACCATGCGACGGATGGAAATTATATTTTAAGCGACGGTACGTATAATTATTATTTAATGCCTTGGTTAGAACGTGCGGAAGGTAACGGCGAGGATAATGATCAATACCATAAAATGTTTCAGACTCTCGGAACGTTGCATCAAAAAACGGTAAAAGAAGAAACGTATACAGAAGAGGATTTAGAAAAACATTATACAAATATATCCGATCGCTGGGAAAATGATGGCGAGATGTTAGAAGAGTTTCTTGTAGAATCGGAAGCGAAGTGGTATATGTCTCCGTTTGAATTGCAATATTGTACGTACTATCATCATGTAATGAGGGCGCGTGAGTTTGCAACGAAGCAATTAAATGAGTGGAACGATGCGATGAAAGAAAAAGAGACAACACGCATTACTTTTGTACATGGTAACGTATCATTGAATCATTTTTTATTTGATTATGAACGGAACGGCTATTTTATTAGTTTAGAAAAATCGAAGTTTGCAACACCTGTGCAAGATATTGTAGGGTTTTATTCTCGGTCGTTAAACACATACCCAATTGCGCGAAGTGATCGGTTTGAATGGTATCAAATGTACCAAAAAAATTTCCCGTTTACGAAAGAAGAGCAACTACTCATGTTTGCGTATATGACGTATCCATCGCAATTTATTCGGCAAATCCAGTCTTATAAGAAAAGAAGAGAGCGTCGTAATGAGGAAAATGAACTTCTCGGAGTAAAGAGTTTGCAACAAGCGCATTGGCTCGTTAGTAATATAGAATATTTCCTTTCGCAATTACAAGCTGCCCAGCAAGGGAACGGATAAAGAAGATAAGTAGAGGGTGCTACTTATCTTCTTTTTTTGCCTGAAAAGCTGTAGTATTAAATTTATCTTGACGAATAAGGTTTCGTTTTTTACACTATTGTATATAATAATTAACAATCATATAAATGCCTTGAAGGGGAAGAGTATAACAAGAAACGTCTTCAGAGAGGAGAATCATTAGCTGGGAGATTCTCTAGATAGTTATGTTAGAAGGTAGCCCTGGAGCATCTTTTCTGAACGGAATAGTTCTCATTAGGAAAAGACGGATTTGTCCGTTATCAAATTAAGAGTATAAGCAAATTCCTGAATTTGTTTGTAAATAAAGGTGGTACCGCGATGTCCCTCGTCCTTTTTTTTGGATGAGGGACATTTTTTATTTTAAGGAGGGAAAATAATGTCAAACACGGAAAAGAATTTACCAACTAAATATGATCATATGTCCGTTGAAGAAGGCCTTTATCAGTGGTGGCTAGAAGGCAAATATTTTGAAGCAACAGGAGACGAGAAGAAACAACCGTATACAATTGTAATTCCACCTCCGAACGTAACTGGTAAGTTACACTTAGGTCATGCTTGGGATACAACTCTTCAAGATATTTTAACTCGTACGAAGCGTATGCAAGGTTACGATGTATTATGGCTTCCAGGAATGGACCATGCTGGTATTGCAACACAAGCGAAAGTAGAAGGAAAGCTTCGTGAAGAAGGTATTTCACGTTACGATCTTGGCCGTGAGAAATTCCTTGAAAAAGCTTGGGAATGGAAAGAAGAATACGCTTCTCACATTCGTCAACAATGGGGGAAAGTTGGTTTAGGACTAGACTATTCTCGCGAACGTTTCACATTAGACGAAGGTTTATCAGATGCGGTTAATAAAGTATTCGTTCAATTATACGAAAAAGGCTTAATTTACCGCGGTGAATATATTATCAACTGGGACCCAGCAACACGCACAGCTCTTTCTGATATCGAAGTAATTCATAAAGAAGTTCAAGGTGCATTCTACCATATGAACTATCCATTAACAGATGGTTCTGGACATATTCGTCTTGCAACAACTCGTCCAGAAACGATGCTTGGTGATACAGCAGTAGCGGTTCATCCAGAAGACGATCGTTACAAACATTTAATTGGAAAAACAGTTACACTTCCAATCGTAGGCCGTGAGATTCCGATTATTGCTGATGAGTACGTAGAAAAAGACTTCGGAACAGGCGTTGTAAAAATTACACCAGCTCATGACCCGAATGACTTTGAAGTAGGTAACCGTCATGACTTACCACGCATCTTAGTAATGAACGAAGATGGATCGATGAACGAGAAAGCCGGTAAGTATAACGGCATGGATCGTTTCGAGTGTCGTAAAGCGTTAGTAAAAGATTTACAAGAAGCGGGCGTATTAGTAGAAATCGAGCCTCATATGCATTCAGTAGGTCATAGTGAGCGTAGTGGTGCAGTTGTTGAGCCTTACTTATCAACACAATGGTTCGTGAAAATGGCTCCACTTGCTGAGAAGGCAGTAGCGCTTCAGCAAAAAGAAGAAGAGAAAGTAACGTTCGTACCAGAGCGTTTCGAAAACACATATTTACGCTGGATGGAAAACATTCACGACTGGTGTATCTCTCGTCAATTATGGTGGGGACACCGCATTCCAGCTTGGTATCATAAAGAAACTGGTGAAGTATATGTAGGTACAGAAGCACCAGCCGATATTGAAAATTGGAATCAAGATAACGACGTACTTGATACATGGTTCAGTTCAGCGCTATGGCCATTCTCAACACTTGGTTGGCCAAATGAAGATGCAGCAGACTTTAAACGTTACTATTCAACAGACGCACTAGTAACTGGTTATGACATCATCTTCTTCTGGGTATCTCGTATGATTTTCCAAGGTTTAGAGTTTACAGGCGAGCGTCCATTTAAAGATGTATTAATTCACGGTTTAGTTCGTGATGAGCAAGGACGTAAAATGAGTAAATCTCTTGGTAACGGTATTGACCCAATGGAAGTTATCGAGAAGTACGGTGCAGATGCAATGCGTTTCTTCTTATCAACAGGAAGTGCACCAGGTCAAGACTTACGTTTCAGCATGGAGAAAGTAGAATCTACTTGGAACTTCATTAATAAAATTTGGAATGCATCACGTTTCGTATTAATGAACATGGATGACATGAAGTATGAAGAAATCGATTTAACTGGTGAAAAATCAGTTGCAGATAAGTGGATTTTAACTCGCTTAAATGAAACAATCGAAAGCGTAACACGTAACATGGATAAATATGAGTTCGGTGAAGCGGGCCGTTCATTATACAACTTCATCTGGGACGATTTCTGTGACTGGTACATTGAAATGGCGAAACTTCCTCTATACGGTGAAGATGAAGCAGCTAAGAAAACAACTCGTTCTATTTTAGCTTACGTATTAGACCAAACAATGCGTCTATTACACCCATTCATGCCATTCGTAACAGAGAAAATTTGGCAACATTTACCGCATGAAGGCGAATCTATTACAGTAGCTGCATGGCCAACAGTTCGCGAAGATTTACAAGATGCAGAAGCAGCAGCAGAAATGCACCTTCTAGTTGATATTATTCGCTCTGTTCGTAACATCCGTGCAGAAGTAAATACGCCAATGAGCAAAAAAGTTCAAATGCAAATTAAAGCAAAAGATGAGGCTGTACTTGCTCAACTTACGAAAAATAGCTCTTACATTGAGCGTTTCTGTAACCCAAGTGAATTAACAATTCAAACGGATTTACAAGCGCCAGAAAAAGCGATGACTGCAATCGTAACAGGTGCAGAGTTATTCTTACCGTTAGCTGATCTTATCAATCTTGATGAAGAGAGAGCGCGTCTTGAGAAAGAACTTGAGAAGTTCGATAAAGAAGTAGAACGTGTACAGAAGAAACTTTCAAACCAAGGTTTCGTAGCGAAAGCTCCTGCGGCAGTTATTGAAGGAGAGCGTGCGAAAGAGCAAGATTACCTAGAAAAACGCGAAGCAGTTCGCCAACGTCTAGCGGATCTTGAAAAATAAAAATGTTTTTTAGAGACTCACTATATTGGTGAGTCTCTTTTCTTTGCGTATAATAGAATGATGAAGGTTGTCTTTTGAAAGGGGAAAGCATACGTGATACATACATACGAAGAAGCGATAGGATGGATTCATAGCCGATTGAAATTCGGTATTAAACCGGGATTAGAAAGAATGAGATGGATGCTAGAAGAGCTCGGAAATCCAGAGCGTCACATAAAATGTGTTCATCTTGCTGGTACAAATGGAAAAGGTTCAACGTTAACATATATGCGCTACATGCTAGAAGACGCAAAATATAAGGTAGGAACATTTACTTCACCTTATATTGAAACATTTAACGAACGTATTAGTGTGAACGGCACGCCAATTGCAGATGAAGAGATTACTGAACTTGTAAAGATGGTAAAGCCGGTCGTTGAAAAACTAGATGAGACAGATTTAGGGGAAGCGACTGAGTTTGAAATTATTACTGTTATGGCAATTTGTTATTTCGGTAAAGTTAATTTCTGTGATGTTGTTTTATTTGAAACAGGGCTTGGAGGACGCTTTGACTCTACGAATGTTATTCATCCTGTTCTAACAATTATTACAAATATTGGCCATGATCATATGCACATTTTAGGCAATACACTAGGAGAAATTGCATATGAAAAGGCGGGGATTATTAAGTCTGGTGTCCCGGTTATTACTGGTGTGAAAGATGAGGAAGCGTTGCAAGTCATTCAAAAGGTTGCAAAGGAAAATCATGCAAACTTATACGAGGTGGGCAACCATTTTACAGCGTTACATAAACAGTCGAGTGAAGATGGAGAACAGTTCGATTTCACTTGTCCTTTCGCCTCTTTTGAAGATGTAAGAATCTCAATGAAAGGTGCTCACCAAGTAGGAAACGCAGCACTTGCATTGATGGCAGTCATGTATGTAAAAACATACTTATCATTTTTAATTGAGGAAGAAGAAATAAGAACGGGATTACAGGAAGCTTATTGGATTGGGCGCTTTGAAAAACTGCAAAGTAATCCAGATATTATTATAGATGGTGCTCATAACCCAGAAGGTATCGAAAGTCTTGTGAAAACAGTAGAATCACATTACAAAGATAAAAATGTAATAGTTTTATTTACTGCCCTTGGTGATAAAGAGTTACATAATATGGTAGGTCAATTAGAAACCATTGCCGATGAAATTATTTTTACAACATTCGCCTTTGATCGTGCTATTTCTGCTGACAAGCTTGCATCGTATGCAAAGAAAGAGTCAAAACTAATTTTTGAAAATTGGAAAGAGGCGATTGATACGAAAGTTGAAATGATTGGAGAAAATGATGTTTTTATCATAACAGGTTCTCTTTATTTCATTTCGGAAGTTCGAAAATATATTCGCGAGAAAAACTAGATAGTCTTTGCTATCTAGTTTTTTTGTTCTACAAATGAAGTCAAAAGCATACATATAAGATAAATATATAGGGTTATTTGGCGAATTCCTCTGACAAATATCTCGTTTTTTTGTGAAATGAATATGATATGATGCGGACAACGATAAGAGGTGAGGTGTGAGTGTATGGACAAGCAATCACGAACGATCTCAGTGAAAGTGAATGGAACAGAAGCGAAGTATGAGGAGAAGAAGAAAGATGAATTTGAATGGATGGTAGTAGAAAGTGAAAGACCGAAAAACGTTGTTCCGTTTCAAAAAGCGAAATTGACGTCTATAGAAAAAAAACGAAAGAAGTGGAGCAATACGTTAATTGCAATCGTTGCAACGGCAATTATTATTGGTACGGCGTTTGGGATGGGAATGCTACAGTTACTTAAAGGGCAAGGTGCCACAGGTGGAAGTGAAGTAACAGCTTCGAAGCATATGCAAAATGAAGAATCAAAGGCGGGTGGAACGGTAGAACAAACACCAGCACCAAAAGAGGAAAAACAAAAAGCGCAGACGGGAACGTCATTAGATCCAATGAAGTTATTCTTTGTTCAAGGAGGAATTTATTCTTCCGAAGAAACGGGACAGGCCGCTCTTGAAGAGTGGAAAGGTAATGGAGGCGTAGCAGCCTTAAAACCGAGCGGTGATAAGTATGCATTAGTTGTTGGTATTGCTAGCGATGAACAAGGCATAAATCAATTAATGACGCAGTATAAAAATGATAATGTCTCCGTATTGAAAAAGGACTGGGATATAACAGATAAAGCGTTACTGAAAGATGATAAAGAAGTCGGAGCGTTTTTAACAAAAGTACAGCCATTATATACTCATTTAGCAAAATATGCTTCTAGCGTACAAGCTAGCGGAAAAAGTAATGTAAAAGATATAGGGGGGATTGAAAAAGAGTGGAAAGCGATTGAAAAAGACGGGAAAAGTATGAAGCGGGAAGAAGCGAAGAAATTGTATATGTATACATCAGTAGCTGTACAAATAGTGAAGGATGGAAAAGGTGATAAGGAATCTTTGGCGAAATTAAATCAAGTTATTATTGATGGTATACTTTCGTACGAAAAAATTGTTTCGCAAAAAGTGAAATGATAGGATAATGAAATGACGAAGGAAGAAGTATAGGTACTTCTTTCTTTTCTTTTCTTTTGAATTTAGAGCAAAGTGCTTTCTCTATGGCAGGAATATAATCGTATTTTAGTGAAAAAGTATTATTTTGTTTAGAGAAAATAATATTTCTTTCATTTGTGGACAAACTATTCCTTTGATACGATTGTTGTAAATGATTCTGCTTCATTTGAGAAAGGAAGGAGAAAATATGAGAAAAATTATTTTAGCTTCAGGATCACCTCGCAGGAAGGAATTACTTGAATTAGCAGGTGTGCCATTTGAAATTGTTGTAAGTGAAGTAGAAGAAACGATTGGTGCGTATTCATCACCTGCGGATATTGTTATGTCCCTTGCTCTGCAAAAAGCATCTGCAGTAGCAGAAAATAACAGTGATCATATTGTGTTAGGTGCAGACACAATTGTTACATATGAGTCGCGTATTCTTGGAAAGCCTTCTAATGAGGCTGAGGCGAAAGAAATGTTGCAATTATTATCAGGGAAAACACATGAAGTGTATACTGGTGTTGCAATTATAGCGAAAGACAAAACAGTCACTTTTTACGAACGTACAGAAGTTACGTTTTGGGAATTAACAGAAGAGGAAATTGACGCATACATTGCATCGAAGGAACCTCTTGATAAAGCAGGAAGCTATGGGATTCAAGGAAAAGGGTCTATTTTCGTTCAACATATTCAAGGGGATTACTATAGTGTAGTCGGGTTACCAATTTCACGTCTCGTTCGGGAATTAAAACAATTTGATACTGATACAGCCCATGCGTAAAAGTGCATGGGATTTTCTTTGAGATAACAAATAAAGGGGTGGAGAGATGAACGGTATTCGTGATGTTGTAAGGGAAGAACAGCCACGGGAGCGTTTATTGTTAGAGGGAGCTGGAAGTTTATCAAATCGGGAGCTTCTTGCAGTGTTACTGAGAACAGGGTCTAAGGAAGAATCAGTTTTGAAGTTATCAGATAAAATTTTACATCACTTTGATGGTTTACGTATGTTGAAAGATGCAACTTTAGAAGAGCTTGTCAGTATACATGGTGTTGGGATTGCAAAGGCAACGCAGCTTATAGCTGCTTTTGAGCTCGGTAGAAGAATGGTGCGTTTAGAGTATCAAAATAGATACAGCATTCGAAGCCCAGAAGATTGCGCGAAATATATGATGGAAGAAATGCGCTTCTTGCAACAGGAACATTTTGTATGTCTCTATTTGAACACAAAGAATCAAGTTATACATAGGCAAACGATTTTTATTGGAAGTTTAAATACTTCAATTGTACATCCGCGAGAAGTTTTTAAAGAAGCGTTTCGCCGTGCAGCAGCCTCTATCATATGCCTTCATAACCATCCCTCAGGAGACCCCGCGCCGAGCCGAGAAGATATTGAAGTAACAAAACGCTTAGTAGAATGCGGCCGAATTATCGGAATAGAAGTGCTCGATCATATTATAATAGGTGACCATAAATTCGTGAGTTTAAAGGAAAAAGGTCATATTTAAGACTATGCTTTTTACTTATTTTGTTTTATAATGTGATTTATGAGTTTTTTGTAGAAAATTATCTACAAAAAGGATAAAGATATAAAAAACGTACTGTTTTTATAATATAAAGTAAGAAAAAATGAGTCCGTGAAAACAAGAAAGGAAGATAAATAATATGTTTGGATTTGGTGGCTTTACTCGCGATCTTGGAATAGACTTAGGAACTGCGAACACGCTTGTATATGTAAAAGGAAAAGGTGTAGTTTTACGTGAACCTTCAGTAGTAGCGTTACAAACTGACACGAAACAAATCGTTGCTGTAGGTAGCGATGCAAAACAAATGATTGGTCGTACACCAGGAAACGTTGTGGCACTTCGCCCAATGAAAGACGGTGTAATTGCTGATTACGAAACGACAGCAACAATGATGAAATATTACATTCAACAAGCTCAAAAATCAAATGGATTCTTCTCACGTAAACCATACGTAATGGTATGTGTACCATCTGGTATTACAGCTGTAGAAAGACGTGCAGTAATCGATGCGACTCGTCAAGCTGGTGCTCGTGATGCTTATCCTATCGAAGAACCATTTGCAGCAGCAATTGGTGCAAACTTACCTGTTTGGGAACCAACTGGTAGCATGGTTGTTGATATCGGTGGCGGTACAACAGAAGTTGCAATCATTTCTTTAGGTGGTATTGTAACAAGTCAATCAGTTCGTGTTGCTGGTGATGATATGGATGATTCAATCATTCAGTACATTAAGAAAAGCTACAACTTAATGATCGGTGAAAGAACAGCTGAAGCATTAAAATTAGAAATCGGTTCTGCAGGCGAGCCAGAAGGTATCGAGCCTATGGAAATTCGCGGTCGTGATTTAGTAAGTGGTTTACCAAAAACAGTACTAATTCAACCAGAAGAAATTGCAGATGCATTAAAAGATACAGTAGATGCAATTGTAGAATCTGTTAAAAATACGTTAGAGAAAACTCCACCAGAATTAGCGGCAGACATTATGGACCGTGGTATCGTATTAACAGGTGGCGGAGCATTACTACGTAACTTAGATAAAGTGATTAGTGAAGAAACAAATATGCCAGTTCTTGTTGCAGAAGACCCATTAGATTGCGTAGCAATTGGAACGGGTAAAGCATTAGACAATATCGATCTTTTCAAAACTGCTGCTCGATAATATTGCAAAATAAAAATCAATGAAATTAAGAGGGTGTGAACGTGCCACAGTTTTTCTTAAACAAAAGATTAATTGTTTTGTTAGTTAGTATTATTCTTCTCGTGGCATTGATTGGAATCTCATTGAAAGAACGGAACAGTTTAACATGGCCAGAGCAGTTTGTTAAAGACACTGTCGGTGTGGTAGAACGTGTATTCCAAAAGCCAGCGAAATACGTAGCTGGATTCTTCGAAAATGTAGAGGATGTAAAGCGCACGTATGAAGAAAATAAAGAATTAAAAGCAAAATTAGATAATTATGCAGAACTATCAGGAAAAGTAAAACAATTAGAAGATGATAAAAAGAAACTACAAGAGTTAACGGGTAAAGATAAGTTAAATAGCGGTTATACTGAAATTCCAGCGACTGTTGTTTCTCGTAATCCAGATAAATGGTACGATTTAATTGGAATTGATAAAGGGGCACAGCAAGGAATTAAAAAGGATATGGCTGTAGTAACTTCACAAGGTTTAGTTGGACGAGTGAAAAGTGTATCTCAGTTTACATCATCAGTAGAGTTACTAAGCTCTATGAGCCGAACAAATCGTGTTTCTGCTATCGTACAAGGGAATGAGAAAATCTTTGGATTGATTGAAGGTTACGATAAAGAAAAGCACTTACTTCTTTTCACAAAGATTGGTTCTGATGAAGATGTAAAAACCGATCAACTAGTTGTAACATCTGGACTCGGTGATATTTTCCCGAAAGGTCTTGTAATTGGAAAAATCGTTGATGTTCAGCCGGATCCATACGGTTTAACAAAAACAGCTTATGTAAAACCTGCCGCTGATTTAAATGACGTAGAGCATATTATGGTTGCGAAACGTGAAACGCCTTCAGCGCCATTAGAATAGGAGGGGGAGAGATGATGAAGATTTTAAAAAGAGCAGCTCTTCCTCTTTTGCTCCTTTTTGTTTTTTTATTTGAAAATATGTTTGCTACTATTGTTCCAACAGCAGTTTTTTGGAAAGACAGTATAGCAGCACCTCATTTCTTTATAATTGTGTTATGTTTTGTTACTGTGTACTATAGTCCGGTCCAAGGGATTTATTACGGACTATTATTTGGTTTCTTATTTGATACCGTATACACAGAACTTGTCGGTATATATATTTTTGCGTATCCGATTTTAGCTTATTTAGTTTATAGTGTGATGAAGGTACTACAATTGAATTTATTTATTGTTTCTTCTATCGTACTAGCTAGCATTGTAGCATTAGAGTATTATGTGTATGGATTTTTAACTTTGTTAGGACGTACTCATATGTCGGCGTATGTCTTTTTCACGGATCGTCTCCTTTCTACTTTATTGCTAAATGCAATTTTCTTATTGATAGTTTGTTTCCCACTGAGACGATATTTAGTGCGTCTTTCAAAAGCGATGGAAGAAAAAGAAAAAAGGATTTTCTAATTTTATGTCGAATTGAATCGGTGGGGTGAACTTTAGTGGAAGAAAAAAAGCAACACAATGTAACAATAAAAGGGACAAAAGACGGAATAACGCTTCACTTAGATGATTGTTGTTCATTCTCTGAATTGCTGAAAGAATTGGATGAAAAGCTTTCTACACATTACTATGATGGTGATGGACGCTCTTTAATTGAAGTGCATGTGAAAGTGGGAAATCGTTATTTAACAGAAGTCCAACAAGAAGAGATTCGTACGTTAATTCGTAATAAAAAGAATCTCGTTGTGGATTCGATTGAAAGTGATGTTATAACTAAAGCAGAAGCAATAGCTTGGAAAGAAGAAACAGAAATTGTCCCTATTTCCAAAATTGTTCGCTCTGGACAAGTTTTACATGTAAAAGGAAATTTATTGTTAATTGGAGATGTTAATCCAGGCGGAACGGTTATCGCTGGGGGGAATATTTTTGTCGTAGGATCATTAAGAGGAATTGCGCATGCAGGGTATTATGGGGATTCGGATGCTGTAATCGCCGCATCTGTTATGAACCCGATGCAACTTCGAATTAGTGATGTGGCAATGCGGGCTCCGGAAGAGAAAGAAGACGGAGCGGAGGCGGCAGAATGTGCGTATATTAATGAGAACAATCACATTGTTGTCGATCGACTGCAACTTCTCACTCATCTTAGACCTAATTTAACAAAGTTAGAAAGGGGAATTGTATAGCTGTGGGAGAGGCAATAGTAATTACATCTGGAAAAGGCGGTGTAGGTAAAACTACAACGTCTGCGAACATTGGTACAGCCCTAGCGTTATCTGGAAAGAAAGTGTGCTTAATTGACACAGATATCGGTCTTCGAAACTTAGACGTAGTAATGGGGCTGGAAAATCGTATTGTATTTGATCTTGTTGATGTCGTTGAAGGGCGTTGCCGTTTACCTCAGGCTCTTATTAAAGATAAGCGTTTTGATGATCTTTATTTATTACCTGCAGCACAAACGAGTGATAAATCAGCGGTAACACCTGAACAAATGGATGAATTAATACAAGTATTACGTCAAGATTATGATTACATATTAATTGATTGTCCTGCGGGGATTGAGCAGGGATTTAAAAACGCGGTAGCTGGTGCGGATAAAGCGATCGTTGTTACGACGCCAGAAGTATCCTCAATGCGCGATGCAGATCGTATTATCGGGCTTTTAGAAAAAGAGGATATTGAACCACCGAAACTTGTTATTAATCGTGTGCGTAGCCATATGCTTCATGAACAGGATATGTTAGATGTTGATGAAATCGTACGTACATTGTCAATCGAGCTTCTTGGTGTTGTCGAAGATGATGATGAAGTTATTCGTGCTACAAATACAGGTGAACCTGTAGCGTTGCAACCGAGCGGAAAAGCAGCGTTAGCTTATCGTAATATTGCAAGACGTTTGTTGGGTGAGAATGTCCCATTACAAGCATTTGAACAAGAAAAGGTATCGGTATTTACAAAGATGAAAAACTTCTTTGGAATCCGTTAAAAGCACTTCGCATATTTGCGGAGTGCTTTCTTTTTTCTTCACACGAATATCTTCCTTTCCTAGCTCATACATATGTACAAACTGTATACAACTGTTTCTATGTAAATTAGCTGAACGAAAGAAAGGAGACAGTATGAAGAATAGACGTGTAGAAGAAATTAAAAAACGGATTGCGAAAAGGAAGGCAGAGCAAGAAAGGATGGAGGAAGAGCAGTATTTTGCTGGAGGGAATTTTGATAGTGAAACAGTATTTATTGAAGATGGAGAAGAGGAAATTCATCCGTTATTTCGAAAAGAAGTATTTTTCTTCAAAGTTTTATTATCAGCAATATTAGTTCTTTCTGTCGCTATTTTATATAAGAATGCACCTTCTTCTTTTGACGGTGCTAAAGCTGTTACCGAAAAAGTGATGAAAGAAGAATTTCAGTTTGCTACTGTTGCGAAATGGTACGAAAAACAGTTTGGAAAACCTCTCGTGTTCTATTCGCCTAATGAGAAAAAGGAAGGAACTATTCAGCAAAAAGATTATGCAATTCCTGCTTCCGGAAAGGTGATGCAAGGGTTTCAAAAAAATGGCCAAGGTGTATTTGTCCAAACAGCTACAAATGCAACTGTTGAGTCCGTAAATGAAGGGCTAGTTGTTTTTGCAGGTAAGAAAGAGGAACTTGGTAATACGGTTCAAATTCAGCATGCAGATGGTACGGAGTCTTGGTATGCAAATTTAAATGATATGTCAGTGAAATTATATGATTACGTTTCAAAGAAACAAAAAATTGGAACGGTGAATAATGATGCAAATAATAAAAATGGTAAGTTTTATTTTGCAATAAAAAAGAATGAAAAATTTATTGACCCGATTCAGGTGATTTCATTTGATTAAATATAGAGATGTTTTAACGAAGATTTCAGTGCATCCGTTGTTTTGGGTTATTATTGTCATTGGTATTTTTACGGCACGTTTTAAAGAGTTACTACTTTTATTTTGTATCGTCCTCATTCATGAACTCGGGCACGCTTTTGCAGCGGCACACTATAATTGGCGTATTAAAAAGATTCAACTGTTACCGTTTGGTGGTGTGGCTGAGCTTGAGGAACATGGGAATAAGTCATTGAAAGAGGAGCTTGTTGTCGTAATTGCAGGACCTATTCAACATATTTGGATGATGGCGATAGGCTATTTGTTGTTTGAAGCTGGTTGGCTTCATGCGGAATTATATTATTTCTTTATGTGGAATAATATAATTATTTTAGCATTTAATTTACTACCTATTTGGCCGCTTGATGGTGGAAAAGTATTGTTTAACGTATTATCATATCGTTTTCCTTATTTACAAGCACATGAAAAGATGATGAAATTATCATGTGTTTTTTTTAGTGTCATACTAGTGTGGCAGTTACTTTGGAATAGTAACAATATTATGATGTGGGTACTACTCATATTTTTAGCGGTATCGTTATATCAAGAATGGAAACAAAGACAGTATGCTTTTATGCGTTTTCTATTAGAACGTTATTATGGGAACAAAAGAGGAATTGAAAAGATTGCACCGATTGAGGTGAAAACAGAAGATCGTTTATATACAATCTTCACGAAATTTCGTAGAGGGTATAAGCACTCTATTATCGTCCATGGAAAATATAATGAACATTACACATTGGATGAAAATGAATTGCTTTATGCGTATTTTACTGAAAAACGAACAACTTCATCTGTTGAAGAATTAATCGGTTAGTGTTGACGTTAGCACTAACCTTTTATTATTGTAAAAGCAAAGAAGATTATAAAGTGAGGAAAGAATTTTGAAAACGTTATATATGAACTACGCTGGATCGGAAAAACGCGTTGCAATTGAAGAGAAGAAAAAAATCGTTGAGTTTTTATGGAAAAGAAATGAAGAACAAGAGATTGTTGGTCATATTTATGTTGGTCGTATCGTAAGGACGATAGCTGGAATGAACGCAGCTTTTGTAAACATCGGTTTAGAAAAACATGCGTATCTTTCATACGATGATGTACCATCTTCTTATCGTATACATGAAGGACAAGCGGTACTCGTACAAGTTGTGAAAGAGGCAATTGATACGAAAGGACCGAAATTAACAGCGAATATAGAATTTACCGGGAAATATGTCGTTTATATGCCATATGATGAAATGCGTGCGGTTTCTCGGAAAATAAAGAACAATAAAAGAAGGCAACAATTACTCCAGATTGAGGTAGAAGGGACAGGTGGTTACATTTTCCGCTCTGCTTCTGAAAAAGGAGAAATTGAAGAAATACAAGCTGAAGTGCAAAGGTTACAGCAGTTATATGAAGATCTAAAAAGAAAAGAGGATCAAGGAAAGGCACCGTTACTACTTCATCGGCCAGCGACCTTTTTAGATCGTGTATTTCAAGAGAATCCGATTGAAACGATTGAAAAAGTAGTTGTAGATACAAGAAGTATAGTAAAAGAACTAGAAGAAAAAGTCGGAAAAGAAAAAGTGTCTTTTTATAATGAAAAATCTTCAATGTTTAATCATTTTGGAATAGAGCGCGAAATCGAGAAAGCACTTCAAAAAATTGTGTGGCTTCCAAATGGTGCTTATTTAATTGTGGAACAAATGGAGACGATGACTGTAATTGATGTGAATACGGGCAAGTTTACTGGCAAACAGAATTTACAAGATACAGTTGTTCGTACAAATGAATTGGCGGCTGAAGAGATAGCGCGTCAATTAAGACTGCGTGATATCGGTGGTATGATATTAATTGATTTTATTAATATGAAAAGAAGAGAAGATAAAGAAAAGATAAGAGAATGTCTCATGGCTGCTATGCAAAATGATCGCACGTATACAAGAGTGCTCGGGTTTACAGAGTTAGGAATTTTAGAGATGACACGTAAACGCAAAAAACATTCTTTACGTGACGTACTATTAGAAGAGTGTGTACCGTGTAAAGCGACAGGGTATGTAATGTCGTATGAAACGATTGCATATGAGCTAGAGAGAGAACTAATCACATATGGCAATATAGAAGATGAGGCAGTATTAATTGCTGCTCCTAAAGAACTGCAAAAACAATTTTTGCAAAAGGAATTACAAAAAAATATTCCATTTGAAATTTATTTCAAAGATGATATGATCGAAAAGTATGCAATTATCCGTTTTGGAAGTAAAAAAGAAATTGTAGAACGGAAAAAATAGTTAGTAGAACTTTCATTGACAACCGTCTATGATTCATGATAACATCTTTATGTTATAGTTTATAGCACCTAAACGGCTATATGCTACAACCGCACAAGACAGGTTCCCTAAAGGCATTTATGTCTACCTCGTTTTTGGCGAGTCTTAGTAATTAAGAGGAGGTGCAAGTATGTACGCAATTATCGAAACAGGTGGAAAACAAATTAAAGTTGAAGCTGGTCAAGCAATCTACATTGAAAAATTAGATGTTGAAGCTGGTGAAACTGTTACTTTTGACAAAGTTCTTTTCGTTGGTGGCGAAAACGTTAAAGTTGGTAGCCCAGTTGTAGAAGGTGCAACAGTTACTGCGAAAGTTGAAAAACAAGGTCGCGCTAAGAAAATTATCGTTTTCAAATACAAAGCGAAAAAGAACAATCGTAAGAAACAAGGTCATCGTCAACCTTACACTAAGCTAGTTGTTGAAGCTATCAACGCTTAATCCAGGTTAACATGATTAAAATTACGATAAGTCGCACGAAATTAGGAAGTATCCAATCATTTAAAATGACTGGACATGCCGATTATGCGCCACATGGACAAGACCTTGTCTGTGCTGGAACTACAGCGGTTGTGTTTGGTTCTATAAATGCAGTGGAAGAACTTTGTAATGTGCAGGCAACTATTGAACTCGGAAGTGATGGCGGATTCTTAACGTATGAATTGCCTAATGATTTAGACGTTCATGCAGCAGAAAAAGCACAAACGCTTTTAGAAGGATTGGTTGTTTCGCTTAAGACGATCGAACTTGATTACGGAAAGTATATCCGTTTAATAGAAAAAGTGCAGGAGGTGTAACGTATGTTAAGATTAGATCTTCAGTTTTTCGCATCTAAGAAAGGTGTAGGTAGTACAAAGAACGGTCGTGACTCTCAGTCAAAACGTCTTGGTGCTAAACGCGCAGATGGTCAAACGGTTTCAGGTGGTTCAATTCTTTACCGTCAACGCGGTACAAAAATTTATCCAGGTGTTAACGTTGGTCGTGGTGGCGATGACACTTTATACGCGAAAGTTGACGGCGTAGTACGCTTTGAGCGTCTTGGCCGTGACCGCAAACAAGTGAGCGTATATCCTGTTGCTCAAGAAGCATAAGAACTCACGGAAAACTCTAACCTGAGTGCAGGTTAGAGTTTTTCTATATTAAGGGGTATCTAAATGAATGAAAAATGGACAATTATAGATGCATTGCGTCATTCAAGACATGATTGGCTCAATCGTATGCAGATGGTGAAAGGAAACCTTTCCCTTGGAAAAGTGGAAGAGATTCATAGGCTCATCGATCGTTTTGTCCAAGAAGCGAGACAAGAATCCAATCTGATGGGGCTATCCATGCCTTTATTTTCAGAGTGGATTTTAACATATAATTGGAAACAGCAGCCGTGCTTATTGGAGTACGAAGTATTAGGGAATTTACATAACTTATCTCATTTAGATGAGACTGTATGTACATGGACGAATCAATTTTTCTCAATGCTTCAGCATAGTTTAGACGTATATGTTGAAAATTATGTTTGTATCACAATTGAATGTGACGCGGAGAATGCTCGTTTCTTTTTTGATTTTCGTGGTAAGCTAACGAGTGTAGAAGAACTACAGAATTGGCTTGCGACCCAAAACAATAAATGGTATTCCATTTCTTATACAGTAAGAGACGAAGAAGTCTCAGTTATATTACAACCAATTGAAAAAAGTGTGGTGAAATAATGTTTGTAGATCAGGTCAAGATATATGTAAAAGGCGGCGACGGTGGTAACGGAATGGTTGCGTATCGTCGTGAGAAGTATGTTCCAAAAGGTGGCCCAGCAGGTGGCGACGGTGGTAAAGGTGCAGATGTTGTTTTCGTTGTTGAAGAAGGCTTACGTACATTAATGGACTTCCGCTACCAACGTCATTTCAAAGCTGATCGCGGTCAGCACGGAATGAGTAAAGGTCAGCACGGACGTAAATCTGAAGATTTACTTGTAAAGGTTCCACCAGGAACAGTAGTAAAAGATGAAAAAACTGGGCAAATTCTTGCCGATTTAGTAACGCATGGACAAACTGCTGTAATTGCAAAAGGTGGCCGCGGTGGCCGTGGTAACTCACGTTTCGCAACAGCTACAAACCCAGCGCCAGAAATCGCTGAGAATGGGGAACCAGGTCAAGAGCGTGATGTCATTCTAGAACTTAAAGTACTAGCAGACGTTGGACTTGTTGGATTCCCAAGTGTAGGTAAATCTACATTATTATCTGTTGTATCATCAGCACGTCCGAAAATTGCAGAGTATCACTTTACAACAATCGTTCCAAATCTTGGTGTTGTTGAAACTGGTGATAACCGCAGCTTCGTTATGGCTGACCTTCCTGGACTAATTGAAGGCGCACATGCAGGCGTTGGACTTGGACACCAATTCTTACGTCATATTGAGCGTACACGTGTAATCGTGCATGTTATTGATATGTCTGGTTTAGAAGGCCGTGATCCATATGAAGATTACGTCACGATTAATAATGAATTAAAAGAATACAATCTTCGCTTAACTGAGCGTCCACAAGTTGTTGTTGCAAACAAAATGGATATGCCAGATGCAGAAGAGAACTTACAAGGCTTTAAAGAGAAAGTGGGAGACGAAGTAAAAATCTTCCCAATCTCAGCTGTAACGAAACAAGGTGTTCGTGACTTACTGTTTGAAGTAGCGAACTTAATAGAAACAACACCTGAATTCCCAATACATGATGTTGCGGATGAGTCTGACACAAGTGTAATGTACAAATTTGATACGGAAGGTGTTAAATTTGAAATTACACGTGAAAGTGATGGCACGTTTGTTATCTCTGGTTACGATATTGAGAAAACATTCAAAATGACAGACTTCTCACGTGATGAATCTATACGTCGTTTCGCTCGTCAAATGCGCGGAATGGGTATTGATGAAGCGCTTCGTGCACGTGGTGCAAAAGACGGAGATATTGTAAAAATTCTTGAATATGAATTTGAATTTATCGATTAAGACTGCCGAAATATGGCAGTCTTTTTTTATATCGTAAAAGTCTGATTTATACAGGAAAAAATCCCCACTAATTAAATTTTCAATTTATAATAGAAAAGGAGTAGTTTTATAAGAATTTTTATGGGGAGAAAACGAACATGTATAAAATATTAATTGTAGAAGACGATGAGAAAATAGCGGGGATATTAGAAGAGCATTTAGAAAGGTATGGCTATCAATCATTTAGAGCAAGTGATTTACGACATATAAAAGATGAGTTCGTAAAAGTAAATCCACATCTCGTGTTACTTGATATTAATTTACCGTATTTTGATGGTTTCTATTGGTGTCGCCAAATCCGCAGTATATCGAATGCACCAATTATTTTTGTTTCTGCAAGAACGGGGGAAATGGATCAAGTAATGGCAATCGAAAATGGCGGAGATGATTACATTACGAAGCCATTCCATTTAGACATTGTAATGGCTAAGGTGAAAAGTGCACTTCGACGTGGGTATGGCGAGTATGCTTCTGCGGCAGAAAGTGATTGTTTAGGCGTAAATGGATTGTTGTTATTCCCATCCCAGCACGTTGTTGAGTGGAAAGGACAACAAACAGAACTGACAAAAAATGAATTTTACTTATTAGAGTGTTTAATGAAACAGGCGAATCAATACGTAACGCGTGAAGAACTGTTAGAAGCGTTGTGGGATGAAGTAGCCTTTGTTGATGATAATACATTAACCGTAAATGTAAAACGTGTAAGGAAGAAGCTAGAGGAGCTAGGCATTAAAAATGCAATTGTAACGAAACGTGGGTATGGTTACGCGCTTCTTACAGAGTGGGGAGAAGGGCATGAAGGTTAAAAATTACCTTATGGACCGTTTTTCTTTAATTCTTTCTTATATTGTTAGCCTTTGTTTATTTGGCCTCGTTTTGCAGTTGCAAAGTCTTTTAGAAAAGAGATCGATTGATTGGAGTACGTGGTTATACGGACTTTTATTAGGGATAGTTGTTTTTACTGTATATCTCATTTACGATTACCGAAAACGGAGTGTGTTTCTAAAGAGGATCGAAAAGTATGTTACTGGCGGAAATACATTACATGATTCATTACTTATTGATACCTCTTATACGGCAGAGCAAGAGATGGTCGTTGAATCGTTTACGTTATTAAGACAGCAATATATGAATGAAGTTCATAAACAGCATGCAAAAGAACAACAGCAAATGATATTTATGAACCAATGGATTCATCAAATGAAAACACCAGTTTCGGTTATAGAATTGTTATTACAGAAGTTTGGTAAAGAGCATCGTGAAGCAAGAGCAACTGTTGAAAGTATTCGTGAAGAAAATAACCGCATACTTAATGGTTTAGATTTAGCGTTACATATGGCAAGATTAGAGCAATTTGCGAAAGATTATAAAGTAGAAGTAGTAAATGTGATAGATATCATTCGAGGTATTATTAATGAAAATCGAAAATCCTTCATTCAATCGTCTGTATTTCCGAAAGTGATGTTTGAAGAAGATATTTGTATGGTTGCCTCTGATAGAAAATGGCTCAGTATTGCTATAGGGCAAATTGTTGTAAATGCAATTAAGTATACAAAAATTTCGGAAGTAGAGAAAAAGGAAATTCAATTTCGAATTGAAGAGAAAGATCAAAAGGTGTTATTACATATTAAGGACAATGGAATCGGTATTCCAGAGCAAGATGTAAAGCGCATATTTGACCCATTCTTTACGGGAATAAACGGCCGTAAAACGAGAGAAGCGACTGGAATGGGTTTATATATTACGAAGGAAATTTGCGATAATTTACATCACGGTATTTATGTGCAATCGGCTGAAGGAGAAGGGACAACATTCACGTTCCAATTTGCAAAAGATGAAGAATATCATACATTAATGAGAAAAATGACAAAACTGTAAGATAACAAAACGTTTTGTAAGGGAAATCACTCGTTTCTTTTTCTTATTTTTCTTATAGTAAATGTAAGAAGAAAACACGTAGGGGGATTAGAAATGAGTGTTCTTGAAGTAAAAGGATTAACGAAGGTGTACCAATCAAAAGGTTCAGTAGCGACGACTGCTTTAAACGATATAAATTTTAAAATAGAAGAAGGCGAATTTGTAGGGATTATGGGTCCTTCAGGGAGCGGGAAAACAACGCTTTTAAATTTATTAGCAACAATTGATAAGCAAACTTCAGGTCATGTGCTTGTAAATGGGGAAGAAATTAATCAAATGCGTGCTGCAAAATTAGCAGAGTTTCGCCGTACACATTTAGGATTCATTTTCCAAGATTTTAACTTACTTGATACGTTATCGATTAAAGAAAATATTATTTTACCGCTTGTCATGGCGAAGAAATCTGTAAATGAAATCGATGCGAAAGTGCTTGAGATTGCAAAGTTTTTAAACATCGAAGAAATTTTAAATAAAAAAGTATATGAAGTATCAGGCGGCCAACAACAACGTGCAGCAGCTGCGAGAGCGATTATTCATGAACCGACTTTAATTTTAGCGGATGAGCCAACTGGAAACTTAGATTCAAAGTCAGCAAAATCATTAATGAGCGCGTTGCAAGATTTGCATGAACAAAAGAAAGTAACAATTGCAATGGTAACGCATGATCCAGTAGCGGCGAGTTATTGCGAACGTATTCTGTTCATACGTGATGGAGAGATTTTCTCAGAAATACATAAAGGAAGAACGAAACAAGCCTTTTTCCAAGAAATTCTGGACGTACTTGCGATGCTAGGAGGGGAATATCATGAACTTTCGCCAGCTCGCGCTTAATAATGTAAAAGGAAATTGGCGTAATTATAAAGCGTTTCTTATTAGCAGTTGTTTATCGATTGTCGTATTTTTCATGTATGCTTCCTTTATTTATCATCCAGATGTCGTAAGTGGTAATATTAGTATGAGGGAGATGATTTCAAAAGGGTTAGAATCGATGAATTATATTGTAGTCATCTTCTCAGCACTCTTTATTTTATATGCAAATTCAACATTTTTACGAGCAAGAAAAAAAGAGTTTGGCCTATTAACATTAATAGGCGGAACAAAATCTCAACTTGGCCGAATGATTATATTAGAACAGCTTATGTTAGGTAGTATTGCAATTGTAGTAGGTATTGGGCTTGGTATGCTTTGTTCAAAATTATTCTTCCAAGCATTAAGCGTAATATTGAAAATAGATAAAACACTACCACTCGTATGGAATAGTAAAGCAGTTTTGATTACAGCAGGTGTATACTTTATTTTATTTTTAATCTTATCATTGTTTAGCGTTTGGACAGTAGGACGCTTGCAAATTATTGATTTATTAAGAGAAGCAAGAAAACAAAAAGTAGAACCTTTTGCATTTACATGGTTATGTGTAGTGGGTATAGGATGTATTATTGTTGCATATGTACTTAGCTTCCAAGTAACATTTATGAATTTTATCATTCTGTTTTTACCGATTGTAGGGCTGACGATAGGCGGAACTTATTTGCTGTTTGCACAAGGTAGTACAGTTGTATTAAAGGCGTTACAAAAACGAAAAAAATCTTTTTATACATATCCAAATATGTTCGTACTTAGCAATCTTATTTATAAAATGAAAGATAATGCTCGTTTTCTATTTGTAATTTCTATCATTACAGCCGTTGTATCTTCAGCAGTTGGTACGCTGTACGTATTCTTTGAGGATATGAGTTATAAGGCAGTAACTAGTACCCCGCATGCTATTTCGTATGAGGAAAAGGGAATACATACGCATAATGTCATCAAAGAAGGAAAAGCAAAAGAATTAATAAAAAAACACGGATTTGAAGAAGCGCGAGAAGTAACGTACGTAAAACTTCCTGGAACTCAAAAAATTACAATGTTTAACAGTGAACATGAAATGCCAATGGCGATTGTTTCAGAAAAAGAATATAACGCTGAAGTACGTAAACAAAAAAGAGAGCAAGTTAGAGAAGTTCATAATGCACCTGGTAGTGCAACGATGGTCATAACGGATATGGCAAACGATATGATGAAGATAGATCGTACGAAACCGCATGAAATTAAAATTAACGGACAAAAGCAATCTGTTCAATTAAATGACCCAACTTCATTTTCTGTTTTTAATGATAGTGAATATCTCATTGTAAATGATCAAGATTTTGAGAAATACGCAAAGCTCGTACCGGATGAAGAAAAGACGAAATATTACGGTTATTATATAGAAGACTGGAAAAGTACGGAAGATCTTGTGTTAGATTTAAAAAAGGAAATTGCACCAGATAAACAAGGGGAACTAAACAACTCAGTGCTCGCTTATAAAAATATAAGGGAATCAGGGGCAATTACAATGTTTATCGGTTTCTTTGTAGCAGTACTATTCTTCTTCTTCGCTTGTAGTATGACATACTTTAAATGGTTTAACGATAAAGAACAAGATCGTATTCAATTTAAATCGTTAAAGAGAATCGGTATGACAGATAAAGAAATTCGACAAATTGCAATTCGACAAATGGGCGTTATCTTCTTTATCCCAATTGTAATTGGTGCCATTCATAGTGGATTTGCTCTTCATACGTTAGGAAAAATGCTTTATCTCGATTTATGGAAATCAGGTGCGATTGTAATTGGATCGTACATTGTAGCTTCCGCGATTTACTTTATGATCGCGCAAAGAGGATATTTGAAACACGTGCAAAGCTAGAGAAATCTCTAGCTTTTTGCCTATGTAGTAAGTTATAGGGGGACGATAGATGAACATTCGACAACTAGCGCTACAAAATATAAAAGGAAATTGGCGTAATTATAAAGTGTTTTTCTTAAGTAGTTGTTTTGCGATATTTGCGTCTTTTGCATACATGTCTGTCATTGTACATCCGTATATGCAGGAGACGCTGTGGTATCAAAACGTAAGCTGGGGACTGGTCATATGTAATGTTATAATCATTTCTTTCTTCGTCATATTTATTTTGTACTCTAATTCTATTTTCATAGAGGCACGCAAGAAAGAATTAGGATTATATATGTTAATGGGAGCAACGAAATCTAACGTAATTGGTGTAATTATGACCGAGCAAATGTTGATCGGGGTATTTGCTAATATTTTTGGTATAGGGATTGGCATGATCTTTTTGAAACTCTTTTTTATGGTGTTTAGCATGCTAATGCGTCTTCCGAAAGAACTCCCTGTCATATTTGACGTAAAAGCGATTGGGATAACGTTTATTACATATATGGTTGTTTTTATTCTGTTATCTTTTATAAGTGCTGTACGTATATGGAACATAAAAATCATTCGGTTATTGAAAGAATTTCGAACGGATAAAAAAGAGAAGAAAACATCAATGTGGCTTTGTATATTCGGCTTTATTTGTTTAGGGACAGGATATGCGTTAGCGCTACAAGTGACAATGGAAACGATAGGATTATATTTTTTCCCTGTGTCTATACTTGTCTTTTTCGGAACGTACTTTTCTTTTACACACGGTACAATCCAATTGTTAGAAATGATTAAACGAAATAAAAAGATTATGTATACATATCCGTATTTATTTATAGTGAATCAATTGTCATATCGAATGAAGGAAAATGGTCGCTTTTTCTTTATGCTTTCTATGGCAACGACATTTGTAGTTACGGCAACAGGTACGGTGTTCTTATATTTTTCTAGCATGCAAGATATGTGGCGAGATGGGGGCGCACACTCATTTTCATATATAGAAAAAGGTGTTTCTACCCATGAAGTCTTTGAGGAAGGTACGGTTGAACAATTACTGCATCAATATGGATATGATGATTTTCAATATATGAGTTTTGTTGGCGTGTATGCATCTTTTCAGTCCAACAAGGGAGAAACAGAAGTAGCGCCGCTCATTAAAGAAAGTGAATACAATCAGGAGGCAAGAAAACAAAAACAGAAAACGTATCATCCTAAAAAAGGAACGATTACACTCGTTTATTATAATAAATACAATCACTCGAATATATATAATCAAAAAGAGATTCAATTACAAGTAATGAATCAAACGTATCCATTCGTATTTAACGGTCAGAAAGAAGGGGTGCGATTTAATTATCACCTCACGCACATTAACGGTTTGTTTTTCGTTATGAATGATGAAGATTTTGACAGTATAGCAAATAAGGTTCCGGATTCTGAAAAAATGATGTATAGAGGATACACATTACCAAATATCGAAAATACGAAAAAATTAAATGAAGCTTTACGGAAACATATGAAACAAGATGATAATAACGCATTTCGAAGTAATATGGAATTATATGTGAATATGAAAGAATTTGGCGATATTACTTTATTTGTAGGTTCATTCATTAGTATATTATTTTTTCTTACTTCATGTAGTATCGTATATTTTAAATGGTTTCATAATATTGCATCGGATCGAAAGCAATACGGGGCACTTTCTAAACTTGGAATGACGAAGGAAGAAGTTTGGAAGGTCTCCCGTTGGCAATTGTGTATGCTATTTTTTGCGCCTATTATAGTTGGGAGTATGCATAGTGCGGTTGCGTTGTATACGTTTCATAATACGATCTTTATGGATGGTTCATTACGAAAAGTAGGTTTGTTTATTCTGTTTTATATTGCTGCATGCATCATTTATTTCTTTTTCGCTCAAAGAGAATATAGGAAACATTTAGACTAGCGAACGCTAGTCTTTTTTAAATATTCGAAATTTACATAGAAGAATATAAAAAAGTGTGGTATAACAGTAAGAAAACGAAAAAGAGAGGGAAAAGACGATGATTCGAGTAGGATATTTAGGACCAGAAGCAACATTTACAAATATGGCGGTGAGTCGTTTTTTTCCGGAAGCAGAGCATGTACCGTATCGAACGATTCCAGATTGTATGGATGCAGCTGCAAATGGAAATGTAGATTATGCAGTGGTACCACTAGAAAACGCTATAGAAGGTTCAGTGAATATAACAGTTGATTATCTCGTGCATGAGCAGCCGCTTTCTATTGTAGGAGAAATTACAGTGCCCATTCAGCAACATTTACTTGTACATCCGCAGCATGCAGAAGTGTGGGAAGAAGTATATGCAGTGCATTCTCACCCACACGCTATTGCCCAATGTCATAAGTTTTTAAATGAAGAATTAAAAGGGATAACTGCTCGAGATATGACATCAACAAGTGCTGCTGCGCAATATGTGAAAGAACATCCTGAAGAAAAAATTGCTGCCATTGCAAATGAAGCAGCTGCAGAGAAATACGGATTAACGATTGTAAGACGAAGTATTCATACGCATAAAAATAATCATACACGTTTCCTCGTGCTCCATAAGAAAAAGAAAGCAATACTCTCAAATAATGGAGAAAACCGCGGAGAGAAAACGACGCTTATGATAACGTTACCGGCTGATTATGCAGGGGCACTATATCAAGTGTTATCAGCTTTCGCATGGAGAAAATTAAACTTATCAAAAATCGAATCGCGTCCGATGAAAACAGGACTTGGAAATTACTTTTTCTTAATCGATGTCGATAAAGCATACGATGACGTATTATTGCCAGGCGTAACGATGGAACTTGAAGCACTCGGTTTTTCTGTTACGGTGCTGGGGAGTTATTCTTCTTATTGGTTGTAAAGGGGAGTATTTGTAATTAAGTTGATATAAATTCAGTTGCTAGTCTATAAATAAAATCCCACCTGTAGAAGGTGGGATTCTTTATCCCGCTTTAATGGGCAGTAAGACCCCCACTGATTAAAGTTTCACTTTATTTTAACTTCGCAAGACGATCCTCTAACTGACCACGCCAAATATCAGCTAGTTCTGGAACAGCAAGAATCTTCTCGATGCCATTTTTATCTTTTCTATTATGAAAATAAATTTCGTTAGAGAACAAAACAGATACATTGTTTGGATGACGATCTATTAATGTAATTTTAGAATCTTTACGTACAGTACCTTCTTGAAGAACGCGGCATAGGTAGCCAGTAAATCCAGTTGCTACAATGCGCGGCAGTATGCCAGGAATACCGAGGCGTTTTGAAATCGTGCTACAAGGTACGCGCGCTTGTGTTACTTGAATAATCGCTTCACCTAATTTGTATGTATCTCCGATGCAAACATCATGCTCTAACATATTTGTTACGGTAATGTTTTCGCCAAATGCGGAAGCTGGAAGTGTTGTTTGGAATTCTTTTTCCCATAGTGCGTAATGCTCGTGTGAGTACACACAAACTGCGCGATCAGGTCCACCGTGGTGTTTTAAATCTGCTACATCATCACCAAGGAAGCCATCTTTTGATAGGAAAGCTTCTTCGGTAAGTTCTTTACATATACCGGTAATCATTTCTTTATCTTCGCTATATTTCATTTGTTTCGGTTTGCCAATGCTAAAGTGAACGAGTTCAATTCCCATATTTGATCTCCTTTACGATTGATTACAATATTATAGCATTAAAAAAGCACAGAGAATGATAAAAACTCTGTGCTTTACATTAATAAACGAGAAATCCTGCTTTATCTAGCGCCTCGCAAGCTGCATCTAATTTTTCTTTTGAATCTGCCTCAATTGTATGTAAGTGAATACCATCCGTTAGTTGCGAAAGATAGGAAGCATTTGTGTTTTCGATTTTTTGTAAATATTGCTCTACATCAAAGCGATTGCTTACCATGATGGATGCTGTTAAGTCACCATATACAGGATGCTCAACTTTTACATCTTTAATCGTGATGCCGTGGTCAACAAGCATTGTAAGTTCTTGACGTACTTCTGCTGGCTTATGTTGGCATACAATTACGCGTTCGAAAGCTTGTTGTTTCTCTTGTGGTTTTAAATATAAATATCCCTGAGCAGTTGCAATAATTGGTTCGTTTCTTGCTTTAAGTAAGGAAATATCTTGCACGATAACTTGCCTACTTACGTTTGTCTTCTTCGATAGTTCATTCCCAGATAACGGCTCATTTGCAGCGAGAAGCCACTGAAGGATAAGCTGTCGTCTTTCTTCACCTAAAATCTTTTTTTGGTCGTTTTGTTTCATTATGATTTAACACCTCTATAAAATTGATTTCCAATTGTGTGTAGTGCATGAATAGTAGTATCAATTTGATCTTTCGTTGTTTGTTGCCCGAAAGAGAAGCGGACATATTGTTTTGCCTCTTCATACGTTTTTCCAATTGCAAGCATTGTTTTCGAAGGTTCTTGTTTACCGACTTGGCAAGCACTTCCGGTAGAAATAGCAATACCGCGGCGATTACATTCTAGCATTGTATATTGACCTTCTATTCCTTTTATTGTAACCCCAATAATATGTGGTAAACAAGAAGTAGAATGACCTTCTACTTCAATTTCTAGCGGAATTGTTCGTATTTGCTCTAAAAAGTAGGATCGTAACTCTTTAAAACGTAAACTTTCTTCCTGTTGATTTTTTAATATATTCTCAGCAGCTGTTAAAAAAGCAGCGATGCCAGGAACGTTCACTGTACCTGGGCGAAACCCTTTTTCGTGAGAGGTTCCCGGAAATATTTGTGTCCAGCGAACTTGCGGATTTATATAGCAAGCGCCGACACCTTTTGGTCCGTATATTTTATGTGCTGAAACAGAAAGACTATCAATCCCCATCTCAAAAACATTGATAGGAAGTTTACCAAATGTTTGCACACAATCTGAATGAAATAAAACGTTATATTTTTTTAAAAGTGCCCCGATCTCTGCGATATTTTGAACGGTTCCGATTTCGGAGTTTCCGTGCTGTATACTTGCTAGAACAGTATCTTCTGTAATAGCTGCTTCTAAATCTACTAAACGAATGAGTCCACCTTTATCAACAGGAATTTCAGTAATTGTATACCCTTTTGATTGTAAGGATTGAAAATAACTTCGAATGGATGCATGTTCCATAGGTGTCGTAATAATATGCTTCTTATTTTGGGCATTGAGAAGGGATTGAATCGCAAGGTAGTTCGATTCTGATCCGCCGCTCGTGAAGAATACCCCCTGCTCTTTCCCGCCAATCATGTCAGCAAATGTTTTTCTGCAAACTTGTAATAAAGAAGAGGCTGTTCCTCCGATATCGTGTAAACTTTGTTCATTTCCGAAGTATTGCGATGCTGCTTTCATATACGTTTGTAATGCTTCCGCGCTCATAGGTGTAGTAGCTGCATAGTCAAGATATATCATCATGTAAGGTCCTCTCTCTAGTAAGAGTTACATTTCTTTTATTTTTAAATGGTAGTGAAAATAAGAATTATAAAAAAACTCTTGTCATTATTTTAAAACTATGTAAATATAGGTGTCAAGACAGTTGAAAAGTGTAAAGTAGGAGGCAACAATTATGCCAAGTGCAGATGTCTTAATTATTGGAAGTGGTGTTGCGGCACTTCGTGTTGCGAAAGAGATTTGTCACGAAAAGAATGTGATTATTATCACAAAAGAAACGAATCGTAATAATAATACATATTTAGCGCAAGGTGGAATTGCCGCAGCGGTAGCTACTTATGACAATCCGAATGAGCATTTTGAAGATACGTTAGTAGCAGGATGTCATTATAACAAGGAAGATGCGGTCCGTTATTTAGTTGAAGAAGGACCGAAAGAATTGAATCATCTCATTGAAAATGGAATGAAATTTGATGGAGATGAAACGGGTCCTCATCTTGGAAAAGAAGGTGCACATCGAAAGCGTCGTATTTTACATGCAGGTGGCGATGCAACAGGAAAGAATTTATTAGAGCATTTCATTCAAGAAGTAGCTCCGTACGTTACGGTAGTGGAACAGGAAATGGTGCTTGATTTTATTATAGAAAACGAAAAATGTGCTGGAGTTTTAACGCGAGATAGTGAAGGGAAACTGAAGCGTTATGATGCAGATTATACTGTGCTAGCCTCAGGCGGGATTGGTGGTTTATACGCCTTTACTTCTAATGATAAAACAATTACGGGTGATGGACTTGCGATGGTGTACCGCGCGGGTGGGGAGCTTGTAGATTTAGAATTTGTACAATTCCATCCAACGATGTTATACGCGAGCGAGCGATGCTGTGGCCTTGTTTCTGAAGCTGTCCGTGGTGAAGGAGCTGTCCTTATAAATGGAAAAGGGCAGCGTTTTATGATGGATATACACCCAGATCATGATCTCGCACCGCGTGATGTAGTGGCAAGAGCGATTCATGAACAGCTTTTGGCGGGTGAAAAAGTATATTTGAATATCGAGCCCATCCAAAATTTCGAAGAACGTTTTCCGACTGTATCATCACTATGTAAAAAGAATGGTGTTCATATAAATGAAAAACGCATTCCGGTCGTACCCGGTGCTCATTTTCATATGGGCGGCGTGAAAACAAACTGTGATGGAGAGACGTCTATTCCAAATTTATATGCAGTCGGTGAAGTAGCTTGTAATGGTGTTCATGGAGCAAATAGATTAGCAAGTAATTCATTATTAGAAGGTCTTGTGTTTGGAAAAAGAATAGGACAACATATTTTAACGAAAGCGACAAAAGACAGATTGAACAACTTCACTGAGAAGGAAAAGAAATTTATCGTTCTGAATCATTTGCCGACGAAAGAAGAAATACAAGAATGCATGATGAAATATGTTGGGATTGTGCGAACAGAGCAAAGTCTATCTTATGCAAAGAGATGGCTTAGTAAGTACGGTGTTCGAAATATGATATTGCAACATGATGCTCTTACAAATGAAGAGATAACGCTTATTAATATGTTAACAGTGTGTGAGCTTATCGTCATATCAGCTTTGCAAAGGGAAGAAAGCATAGGTGGCCATTATCGGAGTGATTATCCACATAGGAATAGTGTGAAAAAAGAGATCGTTCGAGTGAAAAGAAAACTACAACTTGTGTAAAGAGGGGAAGAGGGGCTTTATGAATACGATAAAGGTTAAAGAAGCATTAAATCGATTTTTTCTAGAAGATATAGGAGAAAGAGATGTAACATCTCAGCTTATTTTTCCAGACAATTTACTTTCAAAAGGAACGTTTCTTGCGAAAGATACAGGGGTCTTTGCGGGACGTTTAGTCATTGAAGAAGGTTTTAAATTAATTGATGAGAGAATTGAAGTGGAGCTTCATAAAAAAGATGGAGATCTTGTAGAAAAAGGCGAAATAATAGCAACTGTCCAAGGGCCAATTGCTTCGTTATTAACGGCAGAGCGCGTTATATTAAACGTTATTCAGCGTATGAGCGGGATAGCGACGATGACACATAAAGCTGTTTTTGCTTTAGATAGCAGCCATACGCGTATTTGTGATACGCGAAAAACGATGCCGGGGCTACGTATGTTTGACAAGTATGCAGTCGTGTGCGGAGGCGGATTTAATCACCGTTTTGGTTTATATGATGGTGTCATGATTAAAGACAATCATATTGCTTTTGCTGGTTCTATTACGAAAGCTGTTACATCGGTGAAAGAGAAATTAGGACATATGGTAAAAGTAGAAGTGGAAACAGAAACGGAGGAGCAAGTGAGAGAAGCTGTAGCTGCTGGTGCGGATATTATTATGTTTGATAACCGTACGCCAGATGAGATTCGAGAGTTTTCAAAGATTGTACCGAGTGCCATCGTTACAGAAGCTTCAGGAGGCATTACCATTGAAGATTTATCGAAATACGGAAAAACAGGGGTAGATTATATTTCACTTGGAGCGTTAACACATTCAGTGAAAGCACTTGATATTAGTTTCAATATTGAGGCGTAAGGAAAGTGGCTTAGAGGGGGAGAAAGAAATATGAGTATTTTAGAAAAAGTGCAACCGATTGAAACGATGTTACCAGAGCGTTATTACACGATGTCAACAGAAGATATGGAAAAGCGGGTTCGTGAGATTAAAGAAAAAATGGGGGAAACACTATTTATTCCAGGCCATCATTACCAAAAAGATGAAGTGGTACAATTTTCTGATGCAGCAGGAGATTCACTTCAGCTTGCGCAAGTTGCAGCGAGCAATAAAGAAGCAAAATATATTGTGTTTTGTGGTGTACACTTTATGGCAGAAACAGCAGATATGTTAACGACAGATGATCAAATCGTTATTTTGCCAGATATGCGTGCAGGGTGTTCGATGGCAGATATGGCAGATATCGAACAAACAGAAAGAGCGTGGAAAGAGCTCACGAAATTATTTGGAGATACGATGATTCCGTTAACGTATGTCAACTCTACAGCTGCAATTAAAGCATTTTGCGGTCGCAACGGAGGAGCAACAGTAACTTCTTCTAATGCTAAACAAATGGTATCTTGGGCGTTTACACAAAAAGAGCGTCTCGTCTTTTTACCGGACCAACATTTAGGAAGAAATACAGCGTACGATTTAGGTATCCCGTTAGATAAAATGGCAGTATGGGACCCGCATACAGATTCATTAGAGTACGATGGAGATATAGAAGAAATTCAAGTGATTTTATGGAAAGGACATTGCTCTGTTCATCAAAACTTTACAGTGAAGAACGTTGAGAACGTACGGAAAAATCATCCGGATATGAATATTATTGTACATCCGGAATGTTGCTATGAAGTTGTAGCTGCTTCGGATTATGCAGGGTCAACGAAATACATTATTGATATGATTGAATCGGCTCCATCTGGAAGTAAATGGGCGATTGGTACAGAAATGAATTTAGTGAACCGAATTATTCAACAACACCCAGATAAAGAAATTGTGTCACTTAATCCATTTATGTGTCCATGTTTAACGATGAACCGAATTGATCTGCCTCACTTATTATGGGCACTTGAAACGATAGAAAGAGGAGAAGAAATTAACGTTATTAGCGTAGATAAACAAGTAACCGAAGAAGCGGTTCTTGCATTAAATCGTATGTTAGAGCGTGTGTAAAGCAGCGGGATTTCCGTTGCTTTTTTTCGTACATATAATCATAACGAGAACGAAATGGGCATACATTGTTTTGAAGAAATCATTGCGATTTTTTTATGCTTATTCCACTTCAAATGATATTCAAAATCGAAGAAGTGATGAAAGTGAAAAGAAGTTAACGTTATGCAGAAAGAGTTACTTCATGAGATTTGTTACTTATAGATAAGTTATACAGGAGGGGGAAAATTTGAAAATTCATATCGTGCAAAAAGGGGATACCCTTTGGAAAATTGCGAAAAAGTACGGAGTGGATTTTGATACGCTGAAAAAAACAAATACACAGCTTAGTAATCCAGATCTAATCATGCCAGGTATGAAAATTAAAGTACCATCAAACAGCGTTCACGTGAAACAACATGCTGGTGCAGGCTCAGCACCTCCAAAACAATACGTAAAAGAAGTGCAACAAAAAGAATTTGCAGCAACGCCAACGCCGCTTGGAATAGAAGATGAAGAAGAAGCTACGTATCAATCAGCGCCAATTACACAGCAGCCTGCTATGCAACAAACGCAAAAAGAAGTGCAAGTAAAACCGCAGAAGGAAATGCAAGTGAAACCACAAAAAGAAGTACAGGTAAAACCACAGAAGGAAATGCAAGTAAAACCACAAAAAGAAGTGCAGGTAAAACCACAGAAGGAAATGCAGGTGAAACCGCAAAAAGAAGTACAGGTAAAGCCACAAAAAGAGGTACAAAAAGAGGTACAAAAAGAAAAGCCAATTCAAATAGAAAAACCAGTTGAAAAACCGTCTGTTATTCAAAAGCCACCTGTTATAGAAAAACAAAAACCAGCAGAGAAAGAAAATACGAAGTTTTCGATCAATGTGTTACCACAGCCACCGCAACCACCAATAAAAGCGAAAAAAGAATATAAAATTTCAGATGTAATTAAAAAAGGAAGCGAATTAATTGCTCCTCAAATTACTAAAATGAAACCTAATAACATCATTTCTCCGCAAACGAAAAAAGATAATATAGTGTCACCGCAAGTGAAGAAAGAAAATATAGGGAATATCGTATCACCACAAGTAAAGAAAGAAAATATAGGAAACATAGTGTCACCGCAAGTGAAGAAAGAAAATGTAGGGAATATCATATCACCACAAGTAAAGAAAGAAAATATAGGAAACATAGTGTCACCGCAAGTGAAGAAAGAAAATATAGGGAATATCATATCACCACAAGTAAAGAAAGAAAATGTAGGAAATATAATGTCACCAAATGTATCGAAAGAAAATGTAGTTATTCCGCAAGTAATACCGCCAAATATTCAAGTGCCAAACATCATGCCAATGTTGGATAACAATCAGCCACCAAATATCATGCCAATTATGGATAATAATCAGCCACCAAATATGATGCCAATCATGGATAACAATCAACCACCAAATATCATGCCAATCATGGATAACAATCAACCACCAAATATCATGCCAATTATGGATAATAATCAAATACCAAACATCATGCCAATTATGGATAATAATCAAATGCCGAACATGATGCCGATTATGGATAACAATCAAATGCCGAACATGATGCCGATTATGGATAACAATCAACCACCAAATATGATGCCGATTATGGATAACAATCAAATGCCAAATATGATGCCAATCATGGATAATAATCAAATGCCAAATATGATGCCGATTATGGATAACAATCAAATGCCAAATATGATGCCAATCATGGATAATAATCAAATGCCAAATATGATGCCAATCATGGATAACAACCAAATGCCAAATATGATGCCAATTATGGATAACAACCAAATGCCAAATATGATGCCAATTATGGATAATAATCAACCACCGAATATGATGCCATACCAACAGCCTATGATGCCGCCGAATCCTTATTATCAACAACAAAATCCATATCAAATGCCATATCAGCAAGGAGCACCGTTTGGACCGCAATATACGTCTATGCCAAATCCAAATATGATGCCGATAGATAATAATATGCCGCCGCTCGTGCAAGGAGAGGAAGATTGTGGATGCGGAGGAGAGAGTAGGCTATATAGTCCACAACCTGGAGGGCCACAATACGCGAATCCTTTATATTATCAACCAACTCAATCAGCATATGCACCACAACCAGGAACGATGTATTATCAACCAGATCCGCCGAATGTATTTGGGGAGCCAGTTTCAGAAGAAGAGGATGAAGAAGAAGTTTAAAAAAAGGTGGGATTATTCCCACCTTTTTTGTATGTAGATTCGTTCTGGAAACGGAAGATTTACACCAAATGTTAGAAAATCCCCAGTGAAATATTAACAGTGTAAAAACCTTCTCTGTTACTCATCATAAGAGGGAGCTTTTCAGAAGAGAAGTTCATTCTAACAGAGGGGGTTTTTCTATTGAATACGAAAGTAAAAGTGATTGCTGCTTCTTTGTTAGTTACTAGTGCATTAGCTGCATGTGGTACACCAAAAAACAATGCAATGGATGGACGTAACTACAATTACGAGCGTACATCGTATAATGATACACACCAGTATCGTGATAATGTGACGCGTAACGATCGTTATACAGACTATGTAACATATAGAAATGGTCGTAATGATACAGGATATAACTATTACCGTGATGTGAATTACAACGGTCAAATTGCTAATCCGCATCCAACGCGTAATATTACAATGAACAATTCATACATTAACAATGATGGTAAAACTGCAGAAAGAATTACAAATCGTGTGAAACGTATGAATAACGTAGACCGTGTGTCTACAGTTGTATATGGAAACGATGTGGCGATTGCGGTAAAACCACGTAACACAGTGACAAATGAAACGGCAATGGCGAACGAAATTCGTCAAGCGGTTTCAAATGAAGTAGGAAACAGAAACGTATATGTTTCTGTAAGAAATGATATGTTTACTCGTGTCGATGCAATGAGTACACGCTTACGTAACGGTACAGTTACAAACGACTTTAATCGTGACATAGGAAATATGTTCCGAGATATTCGTTACGGTTTAACTGGTACAGTACGATAGCAAAACGAAAGAGGAAGGGGGATCCCTTCCTCTTTATTCATCGTCGTCTTGTAAACGACGTTTTTTAATAAAATAACTAACGGAGTAAGACGCTAAAAAGCATATGAAAAGAATACTACCTGTCAAAACGGCTTCAAACAGAGGTCTTTCTGGGCTGAAAATGATATAAATAATAGCCATAACGATTCCTACAATAAAAGAACGTAAAACAATTTTGTAATAAGGAGTTAATTTTATTTCTTTCTCGCTTTCTTCTACATCGATAGAAACGCTTAACTGTAAATAACTGAGTACCATACCTGTAAGAATAAATAATAACCACAATGGAGATTTCGTAATTTGATCTACTCCTTCAGTGAATCCGATATAGCCTAAAATTCCAATTATACCAAGTGATTGAAAAAGGAAGGCGATACGTACGTTTTTTAATGTTTGTAGAATAAGACGTTCATCTTTTATTTTTTTCACAATATCCATCTCCTGTTTATTATGATTTCGCTGTTACACTCATTGTAACATATATATTGCATTTATCAATTTATAGTTTACATATAACTATTTGGATGAAAGAGGAAATAAAATATTTTTGTAAACATGTTGCACTTATACTTTATTAATGTTATATTAGCAAAGCGATGAGCTAATTTACGTAAGACGAGAGATATGCTTAAGTGCTAAACACGCGAATGTGGTCGCCTGGTCTCTCGCCGTAAACGCATCAAGACGCCTGCTTTGCAGGCGTCTTTCATTTTGTATGAATGTAAAGGGAAGAATGGAGGGATCCAGTCTTCCCTTTTTTATTTGAATAAAAGTCGGAAAATAAAGTTATTTACAAGTGTATATGAAAGAGTTACTATTTAATGGTAATATATTACATGTTTTTTAGATATAAAAGGTTGGGATGAATAGGATATGGAGAATTTTGAATGTAGAAATACAGAAGTTGTCTTAGAGAAATTTCAGGTCGTAACACCTATATTTCAGGCGTTGGGGGATGAGAATCGCCAGCAAATTATTATGCTATTGTTAGAAAACAAACAGATGAATGTAACGCAAATAACAGATAAAATGGGGATTTCTAGACCAGCTGTTTCGCATCATTTGAAAATTTTAAGACAAGCAGAACTAATTGTAGCGGATCGACATGGAAAAGAAATTTTTTATTCTATAATAGCTGGAGAATTTTTAAAACAGGTGAAGGATTTACTACAAGCAATAGAGTCAAATTATTAATTTTTTTTAACTAACGAGTAAACAAGTTTAAACTTTTAAACTTGTTTATGTGAAAGGGGTAATGAAAATGAACAGAATAAATCGTATGTATGTAATTATGTTATTTGTTCCTTTGTTTTGGGGTGGGTCTTTTGCAACAGCAGAGCATGTTATTACTGAAATTCCACCGATTACTGCGGCAACAATTCGTTTTGGTTTAGCAGGTTGTATTTTAATAGGCATAGTTTTTATGAAATCTGAGTGGAATACAAGTTTGTTATTAAATAATTGGAAAGGACTGTTATTCGTATCATTAACAGGTATTTTTGGCTATAATGTTTTTTTCTTTATGGGACTTAACTATACTTCTACTCTGAATGGCTCGCTTATTATTGCTACAATGCCTGTTTTTGTAACATTGGGAGCAATATTATTTTTTAAAGAGTCGTGGAGTATAAAAGTTGGAATAAGTTTAATGTTGTCCCTTATCGGTGTAATAGTTGTTATTACGAGCGGTTCAATGAATACGCTTATGTCTCTGTCATTTAATAAGGGAGATCTTTTATTTATAGCTGCTTTAATTTGTGGGGTGCTATATAGCTTAACAGGAAAAAAAGTTATGAGTGGTATCTCTCCTTTGTTAACTACAATGAGTATGACGGTATTGGGTACTGTGTTTTTAGCAGGCCTTTCTCTATATGAAGATGGATGGGGAAAAGTTGGGTCGTTTTCTTTACAGGGATGGATAGAAATGTTGTATATGGTTATATGCGGGACGTTAGTTGGATATATCGTGTTTAATAAAGGAGTAGAAGAGCTAGGTGCAAGCAAAGCGAGTATGTATTTAAATTTAACTCCTATTGTGGCCACTGGTATATCAGTTGTATTATATGGAGCAGTTGTTACGTGGCAACAAATAGTTGGAATGATAATTGTGTTAATTGGTGTTTACATAGCAACGGTACAATCCAATAAAGATATAAAGAAGCTTTCGCATAATCAATACGTTTCTAAATAAATAGGAATAATTGAACTCTATAATTCTTGATGTGAGCATTCTATGAATTAGGGATAAAACCCCCATTTCCGGAAAAACTATTAATGAAAGTTTGATTTTGCCTAAAAGAGGTGAACGGAAATGAAATGGATACTGATTACAATGCAAGCTTTCGTTATGATGTTTTGCTTAGTTTATGAAACGAGTGCGAGGGCGGAAGGGCCAGTACCAGAAGTAACAGAAAAAGAGCCTGAAGTTACAATTTTATTAGAGCGAATGTATGTTGATGGAGAAGTAAGTGAGGAAATCTTTACAGAAAAAGTGGCAGACTTAGAAAAGTTTTTACAGCAATATAAAGAATGGCAGCTCGTTGATCGTGATGATGTACAAATTGTATTACAAAAGAAAGTTGATGATATTTCTCCTTTATTGAAAACGAGTGGTTATTTCGGTGTTTCAGAGGAAGGGATATTGCAAATTTTTAAAGGTGTACCGAAAAGTGATAATGCGATTCATTCCTTCTTTCAAATTGATATGAAAAAGCTTGAGAGTTATGAGCGTGCGAAATTGAAGCGTGGTATTCGGATTAAATCAAAAGAAGGTTTTGTGAAGACAATTGAAAAAATGAAGCAATACGCAGTGCAAAATAAGAAACAAAGCAGCTCATGGTGAGCTGCTTTGTTTCTTATTTATTTTTATCTAAAATTTGTTTCGCGATTTCATCGATTAGCATATCTTTTCCAATTGGATTGAATGCTTTCGTATTGAACGCTTCATTTGATACTTCATATACGTGATTGTTTTTTACTGCTTTATTGTCTTTCCAAACGGCACTGTTTTTATAGTCTTTGTACACTTTATCAGCTTCTCCGCCAAAGTTTACAACGAACATTTGGTCAGGCTGGAATGCAACAAGACCTTCTAGTGATACTTGCGCCATCGTTTGTTTTAAATCCGTACCTTTTGTTGCTGGAAGTTTTAAGTCATTAAAGATGATGTCGCCGTATCCGAAGCTACCATATACACGGAAGTTTTGTGGTGTAACTGCAACGAACATAAAATTTTCATCTTTTGTTTTTTCTTTTATTTTTTTAGATAAAGAGTCTGCTTTTTTATCGTAGTCTGCAATCCATTTGTCAGCTTTCTTCTCTTCGTCAAATAGCTTGCTTACTTCTTTAAACTTACCGCGCCAATCTTCTAAGTTTGTTTCTAGAACAACTGTCGGTGCAACCTTTTCTAATTGATCATAAATCTTCAATTGACGATTATTTAAAATAATTAAGTCTGGTTTTAAAGCGGTAACAGCTTCTAAATCAACTTTAGGTGCCCAGTACCAACCTACTGCTTTTACGCCATCTAATTTTTCTGTTAAATGCTTTTGGATTTTATCTTTATATGTATTTGCTGTACCAACAGGTTTGTGCCCAAGAAGTAATAATTCTTCTGTTGAACCAGATAAATCAACAATTCTCTTTGGATTTACTGGAATAGTAGCTTCCCCTTTAGCGTGTTTTACAACTTTTGTTTTCGGTTGTTCTTTTGCTTTTGATTCTTCTTTTTGAGAAGAGCAGCCAACGATAGAAAGAACAACTAGCATAATAGTAAATAAAATAAATAACTTCTGTTTCATCCTAATGTAACCCCTTTAATTAATATTGATAATCATTATCGACTTCTGTATATTAATGTGCTTTATACTTTCTGTCAATGGAAAATAACAGAAGGTTTAAATAGAGAACATTTGTTGGGGCAGTCTCGCTTTTCTATCATTAAATATGTTAAAATGGAATACATGATTTAAGAGGGAGAGATCGTATTTTGTTTGAATATGTTACAGGTTACGTGGAGTATGTAGGACCGGAATATGTCGTAATTGATCATAATGGAATTGGTTATCAAATTTTCACACCAAATCCGTATGTATTTCAAAGAAGTAAGCAAGAAATCCGTGTCTATACATATCATTATGTGAGAGAAGATATTATGGCACTTTACGGGTTTAAAACACGTGAAGAGCGTTTATTATTTACAAAGTTGTTAGGTGTGTCTGGTATTGGACCAAAAGGCGCTCTTGCGATATTAGCTTCTGGTCAAACAGGACAGGTCGTTCAAGCGATTGAACATGAAGACGAGAAGTTTTTAGTGAAATTCCCAGGCGTAGGAAAGAAAACAGCGCGTCAAATGATTTTAGATTTAAAAGGAAAACTAGCAGACGTTGTACCAGATGCATTTGTTGATTTATTCTCAGACACAGAACGTTTCGATGAGAAGAAAGGTTCATCAGCTGAGCTGGATGAGGCGCTGGAAGCTCTGCGCGCACTTGGATATGCAGAACGAGAAGTTTCTCGCGTTGTACCAGAATTATTAAAAGAATCATTAACGACGGATCAGTATATTAAAAAGGCGCTTAGTCTTTTACTAAATGGTAAGAGGTGAGTATAATGGACGAACGTCTCCTTTCAGGGGAATCTGCCTATGAAGATGCGGATTTAGAATATTCATTACGGCCACAGACGCTCCGTCAGTATATTGGCCAAGATAAAGCGAAACATAATTTAGAGGTGTTTATTGAAGCGGCGAAAATGCGTGAAGAAACGTTAGATCACGTGCTTCTATATGGGCCGCCAGGACTTGGTAAAACAACGCTTGCTAATATTATTGCTAATGAAATGGGCGTTAATGTTAGAACCACTTCAGGTCCAGCAATTGAAAGACCAGGAGATTTAGCAGCTGTATTAACAGCGCTTCAGCCAGGGGATGTATTATTTATTGATGAAATTCATCGTTTGCATAGATCGATTGAAGAAGTATTGTATCCTGCGATGGAAGACTTCTGCCTTGATATCGTAATTGGAAAAGGACCGTCAGCACGATCTGTACGTTTAGATTTACCGCCATTTACATTAGTTGGAGCAACGACACGTGCGGGAGCCTTATCAGCACCGCTTCGTGACCGCTTTGGTGTGCTTTCAAGATTAGAGTATTACACAGTAGATCAGCTTTCTGCGATTGTTGAACGTACAGCAGAAGTATTCGAAGTTGAAATTGATTCGTTAGCTGCACTAGAAATCGCAAGACGTGCTCGTGGTACACCTCGTATTGCAAATCGTTTATTACGACGTGTACGAGATTTCGCGCAAGTACGTGGTAACGGAACAGTTACAATGGAAATTACACAAATGGCGTTAGAACTACTGCAAGTAGATAAATTAGGTTTAGATCATATTGATCATAAATTGTTGCTTGGTATTATTGAGAAATTCCGTGGTGGTCCAGTCGGGTTAGAGACAGTTTCGGCAACAATTGGAGAGGAATCCCATACGATTGAAGATGTGTATGAGCCATACTTATTACAAATTGGCTTTTTACAACGAACGCCAAGAGGCCGAATCGTAACTCCACTTGCTTATGAGCATTTCGGAATGGAGATACCAAAAGTATGACGGAGATGCCAAAATTGCTTATTACAGCAGGTATCTTACTTATCGTTGTTGGATTAGTTTGGAAGTTTATTGGAAGACTGCCAGGCGATATTTTTGTGAAAAAAGGAAACGTTACCTTTTATTTTCCTATCATTACATGTATTGTGTTAAGTATTGTATTATCTTTTATTATGTATATAATAAATCGATTCAAATAAGAAATAGGTGGATATAGTTATGGATATAAATCAATTTGATTTTCATTTACCAGAAGAACTTATTGCACAAGTCCCGTTAGAAGATCGTGAAACATCAAGATTAATGGTGTTAGACCGTGAAACAGGTGATATTAAGCATAAACATTTTACGGACATTCTTTCTTACTTACATGAGGGGGATTGCTTAGTTTTAAATGAAACGAAAGTAATGCCAGCTCGTTTGCACGGTGTGAAAGAAGATACAGGCGCACACATTGAAGTACTTCTTTTAAAACAAGAAGAAGGTGATAAGTGGGAGACGCTTGTTAAGCCAGCGAAACGTGTAAAAGAAGGAACTGTTATTTCTTTTGGCGAAGGGAAATTAAAAGCAACTTGCACAGGAACTGCAGATCAAGGTGGACGTCAGCTTGAATTTTCATATGACGGCATCTTTTATGAAATTTTAGATGAACTTGGAGAAATGCCACTTCCTCCATATATTAAAGAGACGCTAGAAGATCGCGATCGCTATCAAACAGTATATGCGAAAGAAATCGGTTCAGCAGCAGCACCGACTGCAGGACTTCACTTTACAGAAGAGTTACTGGAGAAGTTAAAACAAAAAGGTGTTGAGTTAGCATTTATTACACTTCACGTAGGGCTTGGGACATTTAGACCAGTTTCTGTCGATACGATTGAAGAGCACCATATGCACGCAGAATATTACCATATGTCTGAAGAGACAGCGGCATTATTAAATCGTGTGAAAGAGAATGGTGGACGTATTATTACGGTAGGTACGACATCAACTCGTACGTTAGAAACAATTGCGACAGATCATGACGGTAAGCTTTGTGCTGCTTCTGGTTGGACAGATATTTTTATGTACCCAGGTTATGAATTTAAAGCAATTGATGGTTTAATCACAAACTTCCACTTACCAAAATCAACATTAATTATGCTTGTAAGTGCATTTGCAAATAGAGATAATGTACTTCATGCTTATAATGAAGCAGTAAAAGAAAAATATCGTTTCTTTAGCTTCGGTGATGCAATGTTCGTTGCATCTCACGCTAAAATGGGAAACAAATAAAAGGAGTAAATTATGACAGCAATTCGTTATGAATTTATTAAAACTTGTAAACAAACGGGTGCCCGTTTAGGACGTGTACATACGCCGCACGGTTCATTTGATACACCAACATTTATGCCAGTTGGTACACTTGCAACAGTTAAGACAATGTCACCAGAAGAATTAAAAGCAATGGATTCTGGCATTATTTTAAGTAACACGTATCATTTATGGTTACGTCCAGGTCACGAAATTGTTCGTGAAGCAGGTGGTTTGCATAAATTTATGAACTGGGATCGTGCAATTTTAACGGATTCTGGTGGTTTCCAAGTATTCAGTTTAAGTGACTTCCGTCGCATTGAAGAGGAAGGCGTTCATTTCCGTAACCACTTAAATGGAGATAAATTGTTCTTATCACCAGAAAAAGCGATGGAAATTCAGAATGCATTAGGTTCAGATATTATGATGGCATTTGATGAGTGTCCACCGTTCCCAGCTACTTTTGAATATATGAAGAAGTCTGTAGAGCGTACAAGCCGCTGGGCAGAACGTTGCTTAAAAGCGCATGAACGTCCGCAAGACCAAGGTTTATTCGGTATTGTACAGGGTGGAGAGTTTGAAGAGCTTCGTCGTCAAAGTGCGAAAGATCTTGTTTCAATGGACTTCCCTGGCTATGCTATAGGCGGTTTATCTGTTGGGGAACCAAAAGATATTATGAATCGTGTTCTTGAGTTTACAACACCACTTCTTCCAGATGATAAACCACGTTACTTAATGGGAGTAGGTTCTCCTGATTCGTTAATTGATGGTGCAATTCGCGGAGTTGATATGTTTGACTGCGTACTTCCAACTCGTATCGCTCGAAACGGTACATGTATGACAAGTGAAGGTCGTCTAGTTGTAAAAAATGCGAAATTCGCAAGAGATTTCGGTCCGCTTGATCCAAACTGTGATTGTTACACATGTAAAAATTACTCTCGTGCGTATATTCGTCACTTAATGAAATGTGATGAAACGTTCGGAATTCGTTTAACGTCTTATCACAACCTTCATTTTCTGTTAAACTTAATGGAGCAGGTGAGACAAGCTATTCGTGAAGACCGTCTTGGCGATTTCCGCGAAGAGTTCTTTGAACAGTATGGCTTTAATAAACCGAATGCTAAAAACTTCTAATACATAATTTAAAAGGAGGAACAAAAGATGAATCCAGGTATGATGAATATCGTTATGATCGTTGCAATGTTTGCGATTTTCTATTTCTTATTAATTCGCCCGCAACAAAAGCGTCAAAAAGCAGTTGCTCAAATGCAAAGTGAGTTATCAAAAGGTGATGCTATCGTAACAATCGGTGGTTTACACGGCACAATCGAATCAGTAGATGATACGAAAATCGTTATTAAATCTGGTGGTTCACACTTAACTTTCGATCGCAATGCGATTCGTGAAGTTGTGAAAAACTAATGAGGAAGGCCCTGCATGAAATGTGCAGGGCCTTTTTTAGTTGTTTTGTTTTGACATGTTTACACCGAAAATACCACCGATTGTACTCGCGCCCATTAATGCTAATTGATAAAGTAACTGTGAGTTCGATAAAGTTTGAGAGAAGCCTAAATAGTTAACTAGAAAAACGAGTATGGTGAATGTCAGGCCTGTTGTAAAGCCTACTAGCCATCCTTTTCCTTGTGCTTTTTTACCGGCAGTAAACCCGGATATAAGCATAGATAAAACAGCTAGTATAAAAATGGCAACAGCTAATGTCCCCTCATTCATATCTGTAAATTTTAATAAAAGAGCCATAACCATACTAGTAATTGATGCAAGAATTAATAGGGTGACGATACCAAAGCCAATCGCAGTTGATAATTTTTTCGTTCCATCCATTTGTACATTCCCCCTTTTTAATACAAGCATATTTTCATTTTGATTAAGTTAGACTAGTTTCTTTTTTAAAGGGGAATCTATAAGTAAAAAAGGAGATGTAGAAATGGAATGGGTATCAATAATTGGCCGGACGATGCTTTTGTATATCATCATATTAATTATTTTTCGTCTCATGGGTAAACGTGAAATTGGAGAGTTGAGTGTATTAGATTTAGTCGTATTCATTATGCTTGGTGAAATGGCTGTAGTTGCAATTGAAAATACAGATAAATCACTTTGGCACCAACTAGTTCCGATGACTTTTCTTATGTGTATACAAATCATTTTGTCAATTATTTCGTTAAAGTATCAACGCTTTCGACATTTAATAGAAGGTGAGCCAGCTATTCTTGTAAATGCGGGAAAAATTGATGAAAAGAAGATGAGAAAGCAACGTTATAATATAGATGATTTAATGATGCAATTAAGGGAGCAAGGAGTCGGAGATGTACGGGATGTAGAATATGCTATTTTAGAACCATCAGGAAAGTTATCTGTTTTTCAAAAACAAAAAAGTAAAAAGAGTAAAAATGATACGCCGATTTTTACTCTCCCGTTAATTATTGATGGAGAAATCCAATCGAATCATTTACAAATGATTGAACATACAGACGAATGGCTCATTGGCAAATTAAAAAACTTAGGTTATAACGATATCACACAAGTTTTATACTGCAGTTTTCAAAATGGACAATTTTTTGTTGATTTGAAAGAAAATTAGAGGCTTACTATATGAAATAGTAAGCCTGTTTATTTTAGAAATGAAAGTTTTCGAATGATAGGGAGCCTGCTTAACTCTTCTTTTCGAATGAGTTTGAAAGTGAAGAGGAGAATAATATAAATGATTGTTGTTAAAGTGATTTCCCATAATGTTTGTACGCCAAGTGAATGCGACAAAATTATATATTTATGAAGATAAAAACCGAAAGAGCCTGCGATACCGATGGCAAGTCCGCCGAAAATGTAGTCTTTTGCATAAATGGTAAATGTAATTTTCTTTAAAACAGTGGCGTAATGAAGGAATGTCACCGTTACTATATTTGCAGCGATAGCAAGTGCAACCCCCATCATTTGAAACTCTGGTCTTGAAGCTAGGACAAAAATAACGATTAATTTCACGATTGCGCCAATAAATGTATTCATCATGGCAGCTCGTGCTAAGTTTAAAGCTTGTAAAACAGAGGTAAGTGGACTTTGAAAATAATGAAATAAAAAACAAGGTGCAAGAAGCTGGATGAATGCAGTTGCACTATCTGATCCATACATAAGAGTTAAAACAGGAGAAGCAAATACGTATAATATAACGACTGACCACCCACCGGTAATTAATGAAATCCGTAGAGCTTGTTGTAAGCGGTGTTCTACTAATTTATGCTGCCTTTTTGCCATTGCCTCGCTAATAGATGGAACAAGTGCTGTCGAAAGAGCGTATGTAATAAAGGCTGGCAGTGAAAGGAGCGGGAATGCATACCCGTTTAATATACCGTATTGCTGAGTTGCGACGGAGGCAGCAACGCCGGCAATCGCTAAGCTTTGCATAACGACGATAGGTTCAAAAAAATAGGAAACGGAACCGATTAAACGACTTCCTGTAGTTGGAAGTGCAATATCCATAAGAGAATAAAATGTCCCCTTGCTTTCCTTTACAGTAGTGAAAAATCCAGAGCGTATAGATAAATGTTTTTCGCGCTGGAATAAAGTGAGTAAAAATAATAACGATGCCACTTCACCGAGAACGGCTGATAACATAGCGCCAGCTGCAGCGTATTCTACGCCGTAAGGTAAAAATAATTGAATACATATAGCGATAATTGTAATACGGACAACCTGTTCTATCACTTGGGCGTAAGCGCTAGGTTTCATATTTTGTTTCCCTTGGAAATAACCACGTAAAACAGAAGAAACAGCAATAACAGGAACGACAGGTAAAATAGCCATTAATGGATAATACGTTCGTTCATCAGTTAATAATGTTTTTGCTAAAATAGGTGTGAGGAGCATAATTCCAATTGTTAAAATGATACTAATAACGGATGTAACGGCTAATGATACTGTTAATATTTTTTTTACTTTTTGTTTATCATTCACAGCTTCCGCTTCTGCTACAAATTTTGCGATTGCGACAGGAAGACCGATTTGTGTTAATGTAATTGCTAGAATAAATGTAGGGACGGCCATCATATAAAGGCCAACGCCTTCTTCTCCTAAAATACGTGCCATTACAATGCGATTAATAAATCCTAGAATTTTGGTAATAAAGCCGGCTATCATTAAAATAAATGCGCCTTTTAGAAAGCTTTGTCTCGTCATGGTCTTCTCCTACCTTCTCAAAATCAGTGGAATGATTTACAATAATTTATATGCACGTACGAGACAAGAATGACAAGCATTTGAGAGAGTGAAGTATGATAGTGCTCTTGAAAGTAGTTATTGCTGTCCATTAGAGCGGGATTAAAGGCGACTTTTCGTGCTGAAATAAGAAGGAGATGTTATGTGTATGTTAGATAGAGAGGCTTTGGTAGAATCGTACCGCGGACAGTTACAAGTCGTTTTAGAAAGTAAAGTAGAAGAGTTCCACATGTTCGGTTACGACCGAGTGACAGATGATGACATTTGGAAGTTTCTTAAAGTGAAAAAGTGGAAGAAGATAGACAGCGATGTTAGATTGTATGAATTAGTTAATGACGTATTAACGGTAAGTGCTAATGAATATATGACTTATTTAACTGTTGAAGCATATCAAGCGCCGCTTTGGTCATTTGATGAATATGAAAATAAATAACCGACTGCAATTGGTTTGTTCTTCCTTTTGCAGTATAATGATAGGTATTGATAATGAGGAAATAATTATGTCTAAGATTATATATAAAGGGGGTAGTGAAGAGAAAAATAAATAATGAAAGTGTAGGTAATGTGAAAAACTTACCAACACAGCTGGTGATGAACTAGCAAAATTATAGAAAGGAAGTCTACTAACTAGGCGTATGCACACGTGTAAAGTGAATCGTAAGAGATTTATTTAAAGTGTTAGTAGCAGAAAGAGGGTACATATGGCAAAGCGTGGTACGAGAATTGCCGCCTTTTTCCTCATCGTTTTATTAATCGGTGGAGTAATTGGTGCGGCAGGAAAAGACATAGCAAAAGGAATTAGTCTAGGACTAGACCTTCGCGGTGGTTTTGAAATTCTGTATGAAGTAAAACCAGCCAAAAAAGGTGATAAAATTGATCATAGCGCACTTGTAAGTACAGTAGGTGCTCTTGAAAATCGTGTCAATGTTCTCGGTGTAAGTGAGCCGAACATTCAAATCGAAGGGCAAGATCGAATTCGTGTACAGCTTGCTGGTGTACAAGATCAGCAAAAAGCACGTGAGATGTTGTCAACACAAGCAAAATTAACATTCCGTGATGTAGATGACAATCTTCTTATGGACGGAACGGATTTAAAAGGCGGCGGAGCAAAGCAAACGTTTGATGAGCAAGGCCGTGCGAGCGTAGGTCTTACACTAAAAAGCGCTGAAAAATTCCGTGAAGTAACTGAAAAAATTTCAAAAATGCCACCACCAACGAATTTAATGGTAATTTGGCTTGATTTTGAAGAAGGAAAAGATTCGTATAAAGCAGAATCTGCAAAACCGAATCCGAAATTCTTATCAGCGGCAACAGTAAGTCAAGTATTTAACCAAGCTGAAGTATCTATCGTAGGTGGAAACTTCACAGTTGAAAGTGCGAAACAACTTTCATCTTTATTAAATGCAGGTGCACTTCCTGTTGATTTAAAAGAAATGTATTCAACATCTGTTGGAGCGAAATTTGGTCAACAAGCGTTAGAACAAACAATTTTCGCTAGTGCGATTGGTATCGCTCTTATTTTCTTATTTATGCTTGTATTCTACCGTTTACCAGGACTTGTAGCGGTTATTATGTTAGGTCTATACATTTTCGTTACGTTACTTGTCTTTAACTGGATGCATGCAGTTCTTACGTTGCCAGGTATTGCGGCATTAGTGCTCGGGGTAGGTATCGCAGTTGATGCGAATATTATTACGTACGAGAGATTGAAAGAAGAGCTGAAAATTGGTAAGTCAATGATGTCAGCATTCCGTGCTGGTAACCATCGTTCATTAGCAACAATTTTAGATGCGAACATTACAACACTTGCAGCAGCTGGTGTATTATTCGTTTACGGTAATAGCTCTGTAAAAGGATTCGCAACAAGTTTAATCGTAAGTATTTTAGTCGGTTTCATTACGAACGTATTCGGTACTCGTTTCTTACTAAGTTTACTTGTGAAGAGCCGTTACTTCGATAAAAAACCAGGATATTTCGGTGTGAAACAAAAGGATATTATTCCGTTAACAAAAGGTGTAGTACATCCACCGACAAGATTTGATCGTATTAACTTCGTAAATATTGGTCATAAATTCCTTGTCTTCTCAATTGTAGTTGTAATTGCAGGTGCAATTATTCTACCAATTTTCAAATTGAATCTTGGTATTGACTTTGCGAGTGGTACACGTATCGACTTGCAATCAAAACAAGCAGTTACTGTGTCTGATGTTCATAAAGATTTTAAAGAATTGAACATTGAAGTGAAGGAAGAAAATATTGTACCGACTGGAGATGACAATAAAGGGTTCGCAGTTCGTACATTAGGTGTTCTATCAAAAGATGAAATTGCGAAAACAAAAACATTCTTCCACGATAAATATGGTACAGATCCAAACGTAAGTACAGTTTCGCCGACAATCGGTAAAGAAATTGCAAGAAATGCATTTATCGCAGTATTAATTGCTTCTGCGGTTATCATTTTATACGTAAGTATTCGATTCAGATTTACGTACGCATTATCTGCAGTACTTGCATTATTACATGACGCATTTGTTATGATTGTTATATTTAGCATTTTCCAGTTAGAGGTAGACTTAACGTTTATCGCTGCGGTATTAACAATCATCGGTTATTCTATTAACGACTCAATTGTTACGTTCGATAGAAACCGTGAATTATACAAACAGAAAAAACGAGTTCGCGATATAAAAGACTTAGAAGAAATCGTAAATGCAAGTATTCGCCAAACGCTTGGTCGTTCGATTAACACCGTATTAACAGTGTTATTCCCGGTAATTGCGTTACTTATCTTCGGTAGTGAGTCACTACGTAACTTCTCGTTTGCGTTACTTGTCGGATTAGTTGTAGGTACGTACTCTTCTGTTTTCGTTGCTTCTCAAATTTGGTTAATGCTTGAAAACCGTCGTTTGAAAAAGGGCAAAAACAAGAAAAAGGTTGAGAAAGTAGAATCTGAACCGCAAGTATAAAAAAAGATGATGTCTCTTTATGAGGCATCTCTTTTTTCGTTTGTGGATACAATAAGATAGCAACTTTTAAAAATGGAAATGGAAGAAAGTGGTGAGATTATCGCTGTTTTTGTTACAATAAAAAGATAGGTTAAGAAAAGAAGGGATTTTAATTATGGAAAAAGATGAACGTTTTAAACAGGCCGAGTTTGGTGCTATTGTCGGGATCGTTGGTAATATTATATTAGCGATTGTAAAGGCGGTAATTGGTTATATTGGGAACAGTAAAGCGCTATTAGCGGATGCCGTGCATTCTGCATCAGATGTAATTGGTTCGCTTGCTGTACTGTTTGGATTGCGAGCAGCAAAGCAGCCGCCTGATGAAGATCATCCATATGGTCATGGTAAAGCGGAATCGATTTCAGCGATTATTGTTGCGGTATTATTATTTATTGTAGGAATCGAGATAGCGATTTCGTCTATAAAAGCTTTTTCGCAGGAACTAGAACCACCGAAAGCGATTACGATTTTTGCTGTCGTTCTTTCGATTATCGTAAAAGAAGGAATGTTTCAATATAAATTCCGATTAGGGAAAAGGGTAAATAGTGATGCAATTATTGCAAATGCATATGAGCACCGTTCGGATGTGTTTTCTTCAATTGCAGCTTTAATCGGTATTTGTGCAGCGATTATTGGTGGTAAATTCGGATTAGATTGGCTTGTATATGCTGACCCAATTGCAGGATTATTTGTTTCACTTCTTGTTGCAAAAATGGCGTGGAGTATTGGGACAGAAGCAATTCATGCAACGCTTGATCATGTTCTTCATGAGGAAGATGTTATTCCGCTTAGAGAAGCAGTGCTTCAAATAGATGGTGTGAAAAAAATCGGTTCGTTATATGCAAGGGAGCATGGTCATTACGTTATTGTAGATATTAAAGTTTCTGTAGATCCATACATTACTGTAGAAGAAGGGCACCGTATTGGGAAGCATGTGAAAGAAACACTTATGAAACAAGATAACGTACAAAATGTGTTTGTACATATAAATCCGTATTCTCCAAATTAAACATTGTTAACATTTTAGTATATAGATATTGCATCGTAGTTTGCATTATATTGTCACCCCTTAATCTGTCTTGTATAATGAACAGGTTAAGGGGTGATTTCGTGTTACAACCGAAGACGCGTTGGAAAGAAAAAGAATATAATGGCGAGCAAGTGAGTGAATTAGCAAGTAAATTACAATTGTCACCACTTGTCGTTTCGTTATTCCTCGGTAGAGGACTAGATACAGAAGATAAGATTTTAGATTTTTTAAATACAGAAAATCAAGAATTTCATGATCCATTTTTATTAGAAGGAATGGATAGAACGGTAGAACGTGTAAATAAGGCGATTCAAAATGGAGAGCAAATATTAATATTTGGTGACTACGATGCGGACGGAGTAAGTAGTACGACTGTGTTATATCTTGCTTTGCAAGAATTAGGTGCCGACGTAGAATTTTATATTCCAAATCGTTTTACAGAAGGATATGGACCAAACGAAGATGCGTTTCGTTGGGCACATAGCGCTGGATTCTCACTGATCATTACTGTCGATACTGGTATCGCAGCAGTACATGAAGCGAAGGTAGCGAAGGAACTTGGGATAGATCTTATTATTACAGATCACCATGAGCCACCGCCAGAACTGCCAGAAGCACTTGCGATTATTCATCCGAAATTAGATGGCGGTGTGTATCCGTTTCACTATTTAGCTGGTGTAGGTGTCGCGTTTAAAGTTGCGCATGCACTACTGGGCCGTGTACCAGAACATTTATTAGAAATTGCGGTAATTGGTACAGTAGCCGATTTAGTATCACTTCACGGTGAGAATAGATTGCTAGTGAAGCAAGGTTTAAAACATATGCGCATGACGAAAAATATCGGACTAAAGGCGCTATTTAAAGTTGCTAACGTTTCGCAAAGTGAAATCACAGAAGAGAGTATTGGCTTCTCAATCGCACCGCGTATTAATGCAGTTGGACGTTTAGAAGATGCTACGCCGGCTGTACATCTTTTATTATCAGATGATCCAGAAGAAGCAAAAGAGCTTGCTGAAGAAATTGATGAGCTGAACAAACTGCGAAAAGATATTGTAAAGCAAATTACAGAAGAAGCTATCGCTGAAGTGGAGAATAATTTCCCGCCAGAAGAAAATAAAGTATTAGTGCTTGCAAAAGAAGGTTGGAATCCAGGTGTAATTGGGATTGTCGCTTCTAAATTAGTTGAACGTTTTTATCGTCCGACGATTGTATTATGCATTGATCCTGTAAAAGAAACAGCAAAAGGCTCAGCACGTAGTATTGCAGGATTTGATTTGTTTGCAAACTTGTCAGATTGTAGAGAGTTATTGCCGCACTTTGGAGGACATCCGATGGCAGCGGGGATGACGCTACATATGAATGATGTAGATGAATTACGCCGCCGTTTGAATGAACAGGCAGATACAATTTTAACGGAAGAAGATTTTATTCCAATTACAGCCGTAGATGTCTTTTGTAAAGTGGAGGATGTAACACTTGCAGCAATTGAAGATATGCAAAAGTTAGCACCATTTGGTGTTGGAAATCCAAAGCCACGTATTGCAGTGAAAGATGCAGAGCTAGAAAGTATTCGTGCAATTGGATCAGATGGTTCTCATTTAAAGATGGCTCTTCGTGATGGACAAGCAACGCTGGATACAATTGGATTCGGATTTGGTGCATATGCGAAAGAAATTTCTCCAGTTGCAAAGGTATCTGTAATAGGAGAAGCGTCTATCAATGAATGGAATAATTTTAAGAAGCCACAATTAATGGTACAAGATATTGCTGTAGAAGCATGGCAATTATTTGATTGGCGTAGTATGCGTAACGTAGAAGCGAATTTAGCAGAACTTCCGAAAGAAAAAATAACGATGGTGTATTTTTCTGAAGAAGTATTGAATAAATTTTCTTTAGAAGGCTATAAAGAGTATATTATGCATGCATCAGAAGTAACTGAGTTAGATGATCAATACGTTGTGTTACTTGACTTACCAAAAGGAACAGATGAATTGCGAGAGCTATTTAAAGTTGGGTTCCCGTCGCGAATTTATACACTATTTTATCAAGAGAATAATCATTTATTTAGTACCGTTCCAACAAGAGAACACTTTAAATGGTACTATTCGTTCTTGAGCCAAAAAGCACCATTTTCGTTAAGACAATATGGTGCACAACTATGTCAACATAAAGGTTGGTCAAAAGATACAGTAAATTTCATGACACAGGTGTTTTTTGAGTTAGAATTTGTTACAATAAAAGATGGCGTCATTTTTATGGCAGACAAAAAACAAAAGCGTGATTTAATTGAATCGAACACATATCGTGAGAAAATGAACCACTTACAATTAGAAAAAGAATTGGTTTATAGCACATATCAGCAACTATATACATGGTTTGAAACGATTCGTAATCATAAAGAAGTAGAACAGTTAGGGTAAAGGATTTGTATTTACAAACCTTTTAGATCTGAGGAGGATTCAGAAATATGGATTTCAAGCAACATATCGCAATTGTACCGGATTATCCAAAAGAAGGTATTGTGTTTAAAGACATTACACCGTTAATGAACGACGGTAAAGCATACAAAGCAGCAACAGATGCAATCGTTGAGTATGCAAAAGAAAGAGATATCGATGTTGTAGTAGGACCAGAAGCTCGTGGTTTTATTATCGGTTGCCCAGTTTCTTATGCGTTAGAAGTAGGATTTGCGCCAGTTCGTAAATTAGGAAAATTACCGCGTGAAGTAATTACAGTTGACTACGGTAAAGAATATGGTAAAGATGTTTTAACAATCCATAAAGATGCAATTAAGCCAGGTCAACGCGTATTAATTACAGATGATTTATTAGCTACAGGTGGAACAATTGAAGCGACAATTAAGTTAGTTGAAGAGCTAGGCGGAGTTGTAGCAGGAATTGCATTCTTAGTAGAACTTACTTACTTAGACGGTCGTAAAATGTTAGATGGTTACGATGTATTAGTATTAGAAAAATACTAATCACTATATAGTAAAACTACGGTGATAAAAAGTACCCGTGAATCTCTTGGAGAGGAGCGGGTACTTTTGTATAATTGAACAAAAAATTATGGTGAAATGTCAGTAAAATCTTTTCCTTTTCACAATTCACAATCATTGGGTTATAATGATAGAATATAATTTATTCTATTTAATAAAGATAAAGTCAATTTTCAATAAAAGGTGATTCGATGGCAAATGAGCAGGTACTAACAGCTGAACAGGTACTCGAGAAAGCAAGTCAATATTTAGTGGATGAAGATATTGAGCTAGTGGCACGTGCCTATGAATATGCACGAGATGCGCATAGCGAACAATACAGAAAATCGGGTGAACCGTACATTATTCATCCAATTCAAGTTGCAGGTATTTTAGTTGATTTACACATGGATCCAGCTACAGTATCAGCGGGTTTCTTACATGATGTAGTGGAAGATACAGAGATTACATTAGAAGATATTGAACGGGAATTTAACAAAGAGATTGCTATGCTTGTCGATGGTGTGACAAAGCTCGGAAAGATTAAATATAAATCTCATGAGCAACAACAAGCAGAAAACCATCGCAAAATGTTTATTGCAATGGCTCAAGATATTCGAGTTATTTTAATTAAACTAGCTGATCGTCTTCATAACATGCGTACATTGAAACATTTGCCTCAAGAGAAGCAGCGTCGCATTGCGAATGAAACGTTAGAAATCTTTGCACCTTTAGCACATAGACTCGGAATTAGTACTATTAAATGGGAGCTAGAGGATACGTCACTTCGCTATTTAAATCCACAGCAATATTATCGTATTGTAAATTTAATGAAGCGTAAACGTGCAGAACGTGAAGAGTATTTAGACGAAGTAATGACTGGTATTCGTGAGAAATTAGACGAAGTTGCAATTCAACCTGAAATTTCTGGAAGACCAAAACATATTTACAGTATTTATCGTAAAATGGCACTGCAAAATAAGCAGTTCAATGAAATTTACGATTTATTAGCTGTACGTGTCGTTGTAAATAGTATTAAAGATTGTTATGCGGTGCTTGGAATTATTCATACGTGCTGGAAGCCGATGCCAGGTCGTTTTAAAGATTATATTGCGATGCCGAAAGCGAATCTATATCAATCTCTTCATACGACTGTAATTGGGCCGAAAGGTGATCCACTTGAAGTGCAAATTCGTACGAAAGAAATGCACGAAATTGCAGAATTCGGGATCGCGGCACACTGGGCGTATAAAGAAGGAAAAACAGCAGAAACAACGGGTACATTAGAGAAGAAACTTACATGGTTCCGTCAAATATTAGAATGGCAAAATGAAGCTTCTAATGCAGAAGAATTTATGGAGTCATTAAAAATTGATTTATTCTCTGACATGGTATTCGTCTTTACACCGAAAGGCGACGTAATGGAATTGCCACTTGGATCTGTTCCGATTGATTTCGCGTATCGCGTGCATTCAGAGATTGGAAATAAAACAATTGGCGCAAAAGTAAACGGGAAAATGGTGACGCTTGATTATAAATTAAAAACAGGTGACATCATTGAAATTTTAACATCGAAACATTCGTATGGCCCAAGTCAAGATTGGGTGAAACTTGCTCAAACATCTCATGCCAAAAACAAAATACGTCAATTCTTTAAGAAGCAACGTAGAGATGAAAATATTGAAAAAGGCCGTGAACTTGTTGAAAAAGAAGTACGTGGTCTAGAGTATGAGATGAAAGAAGTGTTAGCTCCTGACAATTTAAAACGTGTTGCTGAGAAGTTCAATTTTGCAAATGAAGAAGATATGTTTGCAGCAGTTGGATATAGCGGAATTACAGCGTCACAAATTGTTACGCGACTAACGGACAAGTTCCGTAAGCAACGCGAAGAAGAAGAGATTGTTGAAGTTAAAGAAGTTCGTAAACCGATGAAAATTCGAAAATGGGATTCTGGCGTTAAAGTAAGTGGTGCGGATAATTTATTAATTCGTTTATCAAAATGCTGTAACCCAGTACCGGGTGATGATATCGTTGGGTATATTACGAAAGGCCGAGGCGTATCGATTCACCGCCGTGATTGTGTAAACGTTCATACAGAAGAAGCTATAGAACGTTTATTAGAAGTAGAGTGGGAAGGTAGCCCTGAAAAAGAAATTGAGTATAACGTTGATATTGAAATTTCAGGTTACGATCGCCGTGGTTTATTAAATGAAGTGCTACAAGCTGTTACAGAGACGAAGACTTACATTTCGGCAGTTTCTGGTAGAAGTGATCGTAATAAGATGGCGACAATTAATATGTCAATCTCTATTCGTAACTTACAGCACTTGAAAAAAGTAGTGGAACGCATTAAACGTGTTCCAGAAATTTATGCAGTACGACGCATGATGCATTAATAGGGAGTGTAGAAAAGATGAGAGTTGTTTTACAACGATCAAAAGAAGCGTCTGTCACAGTAGACGGTGAGATCGTAGGACAAATTCCGTTCGGTTTAACATTACTAGTTGGCATTACGCATGAAGATACAGAAAAAGATGCAACTTACATTGCAGAAAAAATTGCGAACTTACGTATATTTGAAGATGAGAGCGGAAAGATGAACCATTCCGTACTTGATGTAGAAGGACAAGTTCTATCAATTTCGCAATTTACATTATACGGAGATTGCCGCAAGGGAAGACGTCCAAACTTTATGGGTGCTGCCAAACCTGACTATGCAGAGCGTTTATATGATTTCTTTAATGAAGAAGTTCGTAAGCAAGGATTGCACGTAGAAACAGGGAAGTTCGGAGCAATGATGGATGTTTCATTAATTAATGATGGTCCGGTGACCTTAATTGTGGAAAGTAAATAGTGTTGCTTAAGAAGAGAGGATGATATGATCCTCTCTTTTTTATACATTGTTGTATGTTTTGTTCATTTATTTGGAATTAATAGCGATTTCATTTATGTATAACTCTCTCATCAATATGGAACAATAAAAAGTAAAAGATCCATATTGAATGTGAGGGATATACGTATGCGTATGAATGAAAAAGGGCATTCTGTTACAAATGGTGCAAATCAACTGTTTAACGTGAATTTTCATGATTTTATTTCAAAAGAGCAAAACAACACTTCAATGGAGCTTGCTTCTGAATTTGGCATTTCTCTTCAAGATGTTAAGCGTCTAAAGAAGCAAATTGAACGCTCTTAGAGTACTTGACAATCCTACTCAACAAACGTATAGTAATTTTATATTTACATATGAATATAACCGTTGATAGAGAAGAGTAAATGAGACACACATGGAAAGAGAAGAAATGTCTTAGGCTGAAAACATTTCTGCATGATGACTGATTGAATGACACTCTAGAGGTTTCAACTTGAACGGCATATATGCTTAGTAGGGATGAACGCACATTTAAGCGTTATTAAAAAAGTGGAAGCATACGTGCTTCAATTAGGGTGGCACCACGGGTATAATACTCTCGTCCCTACTGTTCAAACAGTAGAGGCGGGAGTTTTTTTATTTTTATTAAGATTAAAACAATTTGAGGAGGAACTGAATATGTCTATTCAAATCCCACGCGGAACGCAAGATATTCTTCCAGGCACTGTTGAGTTATGGCAGTATATTGAGGGGCAAGCGCGCGAAATTTGCCGTCGTTACAATTATAAAGAAATTCGTACACCAATTTTTGAACACACTGAGCTATTTTTACGTGGTGTTGGTGATACGACAGATATCGTACAAAAAGAAATGTATTCATTCCAAGATCGTGGAGAGCGTAGTTTAACATTACGTCCAGAAGGTACTGCACCTGTTGTACGTTCTTACGTTGAAAACAAAATGTTCGGTGACGCAACACAACCAACGAAATTATATTATATCGGTCAAATGTTCCGTTACGAAAGACCGCAAGCAGGTCGCTATCGTCAATTCGTACAATTCGGTATTGAAGCAATCGGTAGTAACGACCCTGCAATTGATGCAGAAGTAATTGCACTTGCTGTAGAGTTTTACCGCGGCATGGGCTTGAAAAATATTAAAGTTGTATTAAACAGTTTAGGTGATGCGGCGAGTCGTCAAGCGCACCGTGATGCGTTAATCGCACATTTCGAGCCACGTATTGGTGAGTTCTGTTCAGATTGTCAATCTCGTTTAGAAAAGAACCCTCTTCGTATTTTAGATTGTAAGAAGGATCGTAACCATGAATTAATGGGAACAGCACCATCTATTACAGAATACTTAAACGAAGATTCAGCAGTATACTACGAAAAAGTTCAAGAGTTATTAACGATGATGGACGTTCCATTTGAAAAAGATCCGAACTTAGTACGTGGTTTAGACTACTACCAACATACTGTTTTTGAAATTATGAGTGAGGCAGAAGGTTTCGGTGCTATCACTACATTAAGCGGTGGTGGTCGTTATAACGGACTTGTACAAGAAATCGGTGGACCAGAAATGCCAGGTATCGGTTTTGCGATGAGTATTGAACGCTTAATTATGGCGTTAAAAGCTGAAAACATTGAATTACCAATCGAACATAGCATTGATTGTTACGTTGTAGCGCTTGGTGAAAAAGCAAAAGACCATGCTGCAAAGGTTGCGTTTGATCTTCGTAAAGCTGGATTATCAGTTGAAAAAGATTATTTAGATCGCAAAATGAAAGCACAATTTAAATCAGCAGATCGTCTAAAGGCGAAATTTGTAGCTGTATTAGGGGAAGATGAGCTAGATAAAGGCATCATTAACTTAAAAGATATGGCAACAGGCGAACAAGAAGAAGTAGCATTAGATGTATTTGCTTCATACGTAGCAGAGAAATTAATATAGGGGGAACTTACAGTGGCTGAAAGAACACATGCATGTGGAAAAGTAACAGTAGAAGCAGTTGGACAAACAGTTCAATTAAAAGGTTGGGTACAAAAACGCCGTGACTTAGGTGGATTAATCTTTATCGACTTACGTGACCGTACAGGTATCGTACAAGTTGTATTTAACCCAGAAACATCGAAAGAAGCGCTAGAAGTAGCAGAAACAATTCGTAGCGAATACGTATTACACGTAGAAGGTACAGTTGTTGAGCGTGGTGAAGGCGCAATTAATGACAATATGGCAACAGGTCGTATTGAAGTACAAGCAACGAAAGTAAATGTATTAAATGCAGCGAAAACAACGCCAATCATTATTGCTGATGATACAGATGCATCAGAAGATGTGCGTTTAAAATATCGTTATTTAGACTTACGTCGTCCTGTAATGTTTAACACATTCAAAATGCGTCATGACGTAACGAAAACAATTCGTAACTTCTTAGACACAGAAGAGTTCTTAGAAGTAGAAACGCCAATTTTAACGAAGAGCACACCAGAAGGAGCTCGTGACTATTTAGTACCAAGCCGTGTACATGATGGTGAATTCTATGCATTACCACAGTCTCCACAGCTATTTAAACAGCTTCTTATGGTCGGCGGATTTGAGCGTTACTATCAAGTAGCACGTTGTTTCCGTGACGAAGATTTACGTGCGGACCGTCAACCTGAATTCACGCAAATCGATATTGAAGCTTCATTCTTAACACAAGATGAAATTTTAGATATGATGGAGCGCATGATGACGAAAGTTATGAAGGATGCGAAAGGTGTAGAAGTGAGTGCACCGTTCCCTCGTATGAAATATGCTGATGCAATGGCTCGTTACGGTTCTGATAAGCCAGATACACGCTTTGAAATGGAACTAACAGACTTATCTGAGTTTGCTGCAGGTTGTGGATTTAAAGTGTTTACAAGTGCTGTAGAAAGCGGCGGACAAGTAAAAGCAATTAATGCAAAAGGTGCTGCGAGCAAATACTCTCGTAAAGATATCGATGCATTAACTGAATTTGTAAAAGTATACGGTGCAAAAGGTTTAGCTTGGCTTAAAGTGGAAGAAGACGGCTTAAAAGGACCAATCGCGAAATTCTTCGGTGAAGAAGATGCAAACGTGTTAATGACTACATTAGAAGCTACTGCTGGTGACTTATTACTATTCGTAGCAGATAAGAAGAGCGTTGTTGCAGACAGCTTAGGTGCACTTCGTTTACGTCTAGGTAAAGAACTTGAGTTAATTGACGAAAGTAAATTTAACTTCTTATGGGTAACGGATTGGCCACTTCTTGAGTACGATGAAGATGCAGATCGTTACTTCGCAGCTCACCACCCATTCACAATGCCATTCCGTGAAGACGTTGAGCTATTAGAAACAGCACCAGAAAAAGCACGTGCACAAGCATATGACCTTGTATTAAATGGTTATGAGCTTGGTGGTGGATCACTTCGTATTTACGAGCGTGACGTACAAGAAAAAATGTTCAAAGCACTTGGATTCTCACAAGAAGAAGCGCAAGAGCAATTCGGCTTCTTATTAGAAGCATTCGAATACGGTACGCCACCACACGGCGGTATCGCATTAGGCTTAGACCGTCTTGTTATGTTACTTGCAGGCCGTACAAACCTTCGTGATACAATTGCATTCCCGAAAACAGCAAGCGCAAGCTGCCTATTAACAGAAGCTCCAAGCCCAGTTGCAGAAGCACAGCTTGACGAGTTAAACTTAAAATTAAGCTTAAAAGAAGAGAAGTAAGAATAAAGTCTAGATGGTTATACTATAGCCGTCTAGACTTTTTTTGAGAGATTGTTTAAAAAGCCTGGTTTAGAGGGCGGGTGCATTTCATCGTTACGTATGCTCGGCCCTCTAAATCCTCCTTTTTAAACGTATACTTGGGAAGAACTAAAATCCGGTTTACACTATGTTTTTATGCTCGAAATATGTATTTTTAGGAATTCTATAACTTTTTCTATACAAATAGTCGGAAAAACGCTAGAATACATGGTAGACCATTTTTGTAATAGGAGTGTAGAGCTGAATGTTACATCAATTTTCACGTAATGAATTAGCCTTCGGTAAAGAAGGACTTGAAATATTAAAAAATAGTACAGTCGGTATTTTAGGAATTGGCGGTGTAGGATCATTTTCGGCAGAGGCGTTAGCACGTTCTGGCGTAGGGCGTCTCGTATTAGTTGATAAAGACGTTGTAGATATTACAAACGTAAACCGTCAAATTCACGCGTTAGTATCTACTGTAGGACGTTCAAAAGTAGAATTAATGAAAGAGCGTATTGCAGACATTAATCCAGAGTGTGAAGTAATTGGACTAGAAATGTTTTATACCGATGAAACATATGAAGAGTTCTTCAAACATGGCTTGGATTTTGTAGTAGATGCATCTGATACGATTACGTTCAAAATTCATTTAATTAAACAATGCTTACGTCGCAAAATTAAAATTATCTCATGTATGGGTGCAGCAAATAAAATGGACCCAACTCGTTTCCGTATTGCAGACATCTCTAAAACACATACAGATCCAATTGCGAAAGTCATTCGTACGAAGCTTCGTAAAGAGGGTATTAAAAAAGGTGTAAAAGTTGTCTTCTCTGACGAAAACCCAATCGTAATTCGCGAAGAAGTACGTAAAGAAATTGTACCAGATGAAAATGCAAAAATTCGTAAAGCGAAATTACCACCTTCATCAAATGCATTCGTACCATCTGTGGCAGGCTTAATTATGGCAAGTCACGTTGTACGTGAACGTATTAAAAACGTAGAAGTGAAGCGTGTAGGACAAGAATAAAGTGAAAGCATATATCCATTTCGGATGTATGCTTTTTTATGTGTACTAAAGAAATATGGATATTTGCATTACTACTAGTTCAAATGTAAGCAAAGCTAGTAAGTAATGATCATATTTATCTGATTTATCCCGCTTTAACGGGCAGTAAGACCCCCACCTTAAAATCCAGCGGAAGCAAAGAAGTTAGGTGGGGGATCAACTGTCCGTAAAAGTCCGATTGGTTCAACTAATAATCAGTGGGGGATGAACAAAACCCCACTGATTAAAGTTTCACTTTATAGGCGGACGTCTTTTTTAAACTGTTAATGGTGAAAAGAGCTAAAGTTAGGGCGAGAACACCGAGTGTTATTTTGAAGACTATTAATGAAATAGTAACCATCTCCCTTTGTATAAATGTTTATAGTAACATTTAAGTGGGGAACATCCAATTATTTCCTTTTGTTTCCTTGTGTGAACTTAAGGTTTATTGTTGTGAATTTTTGTCGGTAAATCGATATTCCTTGTCGAATCGTTGATATATTGTAAGTTATGATAGATATATTGGAAAAATCGTCGATATAATTTCATTTACCAACACATGTACACACGCATAATGTTTATCAAAGAAATAAACAGGGATGTCACTTAATCAAAAAAAAGTGACCTCCCTGTTTTTAATTTTCTGCAGAATATATAATATCTAAATTTCCATTTTGATCTGTTTTAAAAATCGGAGCGATCTGTTCTTCTTGTTCTTCAACCGAAACGAGTTTTCGAGCACGGTCCATAATTCTAACAAGCATTGCATAATCTTCTTCAATTGCTTGTTGTTTTTTTGAAAGTACAGCTAATTTTGCTTCAAGTTCATGATTCGTTTTTTGCAAGGAAGTGAGCTGAGATTGTAATACGTCATTTTCAGTTTGTAACATTGCGAGTGAAGGGTTGGTATGCTCTAAGTTTTGCAAAAATGAGATGACACTTTGCATTGTAAGTTCTTGTTTACTTGGCGTAATATCTTCTGAAAACTCGGCATCGATTACGATTTGTTTCGTTTTCGTGAAATGATCTTTTTCTATTTTAGCTTCAGAACGTTTTAATTCTTTACGTTGTTTTTTCGCAAGTTGCACTGCATCTTCGTAATTTGGCCTTACTTCAGCATTCCATCTAAAGCCACAAGCTGCTGAAGTACGGTTCAATGCATCGCCAACTTCATCGAATGCTTTTATTTGTGTACTGCCGCTGCGAATATGTCGTAAAACAGTTTCTGCTAAAAGGAGATCGTCTTCTTTTGTCCATGCATCTTGACGTGTTTTCATAAGCGAAGCCTCCATAATGGTGACGTTTTCGCTTATGTTACCCTTTATTTTTCATTTTATTCGAACTTTGTAATCTTTCATATACAGTAGAAAGTGCTTGTTCAAATTTCCCTGTCGTTTTCGGTTTATAATATTGCTTGTTTTTTATTTTATCAGGTAAGTATTGTTGTTGTACCCACCCGTTTGGATGGTCGTGTGGATATAAGTATCCAATGCCTCTTCCAAGTGCCTCTGCCCCTTTGTAATGACTATCTTTTAAATGACTTGGAATGTCGCCTGTTTGCCCGTTACGTAAATCGTGTAGTGCAGCATCAAGAGCTTTATAAGCTGAGTTTGATTTTGGTGATAGGCAAAGTTCGATAACAGCATTTGCAAGTGGTATGCGTGCCTCTGGGAACCCAACTCGTTCAGCTGATTCTATAGCTGCCAATGTACGCGGTCCAGCTTGCGGGCTGGCAAGTCCAATATCTTCATATGCCATAATAAGAAGACGTCTACCAATGCTTTGTAAATCACCAGCTTCAATAAGACGTGCTAAATAGTGAAGTGCTGCATTTACATCACTTCCGCGCACCGATTTTTGAAATGCCGATAATACGTCATAATGAGCATCTCCGCCTTTGTCATGAACGAAGCTCTTTTTTTGTAAGCATTCTTCGGCGATTTCTAGCGTGATTTCCGCAGCTTTGTCATCAGTTGTAAAGCTAGATAAAACTGCTAGTTCAAGTGCATTATAAGCGGAACGCATATCTCCGCCTGATGCATTTGCGAAGTGATGTAATGCTTCAGGCGTAACAGTTACATCATATTCCTCAAGACCTTTTTCTTTATCTTCAAGTGCTCGTTTTAAGCCAATTAAAAGATCGTCTTCTGTTAATGCGTGTAATTCGAAGATTTGACACCGACTTCGAATAGCAGAATTAATAGCATGGAATGGATTACTCGTCGTTGCACCGATTAAAGTAAGAAGCCCGCTTTCTAAATGAGGTAATAGAAAATCCTGTTTTGCTTTATCTAGACGGTGTACTTCATCTAAAATTAAAACGAGGTGTCGATGCATCTTTGCCTCTTGTACGACAACTTCCATATCTTTTTTATTGTGAGTAACAGCGTTTAATAGGCGAAAAGGGGTTCCGGTACTTCCTGCAATTGCGCTCGCGATGGATGTTTTTCCAGTGCCTGGAGGGCCATATAAAATCATAGATTGAAAATGATTTGCTTGGACCATTCGCCATAAAATTTTTCCTTCACCAACTAAATGTTGTTGTCCGATAATTTCTTGAATATTTGTAGGGCGCATTCGATGTGCGAGTGGTTGTTTCATTTTTACCGTCTCCCTTAATGTATAATCTCTTTCTATCGTATCATTTTTTTTAGTGGAATTTGAAATAGGATGCTGTTTTGTGGGAAAAATGAATATAAATATTTTCATTTTTCTTTCAATTGTAATAATTTCCGAGTTTTTCAATGTGATTTTATGTTATCATTTTGATACACAAGTTGAAATTTCTTATAATACTATATTATGCTATAATTTCATAGGATTTTAAATTGTGTTCTTTTATAAATAAGATATAACCAATAGAAGTGAAAATTTGAAAAGAGGTGCAAAATAGATGAAGATTTCAACGAAAGGCCGCTACGGCTTAACAATTATGATCGATCTTGCAAAAAAGTTTGGTGAAGGTCCGATTTCATTAAAATCAATTGCGCAGGCACATGACTTATCGGAACATTACTTAGAGCAATTAATTTCACCACTTCGTAATGCTCGTCTAGTAAAGAGTACGCGCGGGGCATATGGCGGATATGTATTATCTGATCAGCCAGCTAACATTACAGCTGGGGATGTAATCCGTGTATTAGAGGGTCCGATTAGCGTTGTAGAAATGATAGAAGAAGAAGAACCAGCACAACGCCAATTATGGATGCGTGTTCGTGATGCGGTGCAAGAAGTGTTAGATAGTACAACGTTAGAAGATTTAGTACGTTATGAGGAAGAAAATCACGGGGGCTATATGTTTTACATTTAATTCCTTGTGAAACGATTTGGAAAGAAGGAGATTTAATGGAACGCATTTACTTAGATCATGCTGCGACATCTCCGACTCACCCAGAAGTGGTCGAAAAGATGATTCCATATATGACAGAAACATTCGGAAACCCGTCTAGTATTCACTTTTATGGACGTCAAACGCGCCATGCAGTAGATGAGGCGAGACGCGCATGTGCACGTAGCATTCATGCGAATCCGAGTGAAATTATATTTACGAGCGGTGGTACGGAAGCTGATAATTTAGCGCTTATCGGTGTAGCGCGTGCGAACCGTCATAAAGGTAACCACATTATAACGACACAAATTGAACATCACGCAATTTTGCATACGTGTGAATTGTTAGAGCGTGAAGGATTTGAAGTGACATATTTACCTGTTGATGAAACAGGACGCGTTCAAGTTTCTGACATACAAAAGGCATTAACAGAAGAGACAATTCTCGTATCCGTTATGTTTGGGAATAATGAAGTTGGGACGATGCAACCAATTGCGGACATAGGTAAGCTGCTAAAAGAGCATCAAGCTTATTTCCATACAGATGCAGTACAAGCTTACGGTTTAGTAGAAATTAATGTGAAAGAGTTTGGCATTGATTTATTATCAATTTCAGCCCATAAAATTAACGGACCAAAAGGTGTCGGGTTCTTATACGCTGGTGCAAATGTGAAATTTGAACCGTTATTAATAGGCGGGGAGCAAGAAAGAAAACGCCGTGCTGGTACTGAAAATGTGCCGAGTATCGTTGGTTTGCAACATGCAATTTTGCTAGCTGAAAAAACTCGTGAGCAAAAAAATGCCCAATATGAAGAGTTTAAAGATATAATGGTATCTGTCTTCAAAAATGAAGACATTACTTTCGAGGTAAACGGAAACTTAGAATATCGCTTACCACATGTGCTTAATATTAGTTTTACAGGAATGAACATTGAACCGTTTCTTGTGAACTTAGACTTAGCTGGCATTGCAGTATCAAGTGGTTCGGCTTGTACAGCTGGTTCGATTGATCCATCACATGTATTAGTGGCGATGTTCGGAAAAGACTCCGATCAAATACGTTCATCCGTACGCTTTAGTTTCGGACTTGGAAATACGAAAGAGCAAGTTGAGAAAGCGGTGTACGAAACAGTGAAAATCGTGAAGCGATTAACACAAAATTAGCATGGGAGGTGACATGATGAACAAACTACCTCACGAAACACGCGTTGTCATCGGGATGTCCGGTGGCGTCGATTCATCTGTAGCGGCTCTTTTATTAAAAGAGCAAGGTTATGATGTAATCGGAATTTTTATGAAAAACTGGGATGATACAGATGAGAATGGTGTCTGCACAGCAACAGAAGATTACAATGATGTAATCGAAGTGTGTAACCAAATTGGTATTCCGTATTATGCAGTAAACTTTGAAAAACAATACTGGGATAAAGTATTTACGTACTTCTTAGATGAATACCGAGCTGGTCGTACACCAAACCCAGATGTAATGTGTAATAAAGAAATTAAATTTAAAGCATTTTTAGAGCATGCAATTGCCCTTGGTGCTGATTATGTAGCGACAGGCCATTATGCACGCGTTGCTTATATGGACGGCGAATATAAAATGCTTCGCGGCGTTGATGACAATAAAGATCAAACGTATTTCTTAAATCAATTAAGCCAAGAGCAATTATCAAAAACAATGTTCCCGCTTGGTGAACTGAAGAAACCACAAATTCGTGAAATGGCGAAAGAAGCTGGTTTAGCGACAGCGGCGAAGAAAGATAGTACTGGTATTTGCTTTATTGGTGAGCGTAACTTTAAAGATTTCTTAAGTAACTATTTACCAGCACAACCAGGTGTGATGCAAACATTATCTGGCGAAGTGAAAGGAAAGCATGACGGTTTAATGTACTATACAATTGGACAACGTCATGGCCTTGGTATTGGTGGTAACGGTGATCCGTGGTTTGCTGTTGGGAAAAACTTGAAAGAAAACATTTTATATGTTGATCAAGGATTCCATAACGAACTTCTATATGGCGACGAAGTTATTGCTACGAATGTTGGCTGGGTAAGTAATGAAGCGAAAGAAAAAGAATTTAAGTGCACAGCGAAATTCCGTTATCGTCAAGAAGACAATAAAGTAACGGTTCAAATCGTTGATGAAAATACAGTTCGTATTCTTTGTGACGAGCCAATTCGTGCAATTACACCAGGACAAGCAGTTGTTTTCTATGATGGAGATGAGTGCTTAGGCGGTGCTACAATTGATGAAGTGTACCGTAGCGGTAAGAAATTGGATTATTTAGGATAAAACGAGAAGCCTCTACCGATTCGCGGTTAGAGGTTTCTTTTACATAAGGCGAATTTTCGTTCGCTTAGAAAATACATTCTTTGTTATAATTTGTTGTAGAGGTGAAGGACATGTCAAACAAACTTGAAACAGGTATTCAATATATGCAAGAAGGAAACTGGGAAGAAGCTGCTAAAAATTTCACAGAAGCAATCGAAGAAAATCCGAAAGATGCGCTTGGATACATTAATTTTGCGAACTTATTAGATGTACTAGGTGACAGTGAGAGAGCAGTTTTATTTTATAAACGTGCATTAGAGCTAGATGATAAATCTGCGGCTGCTTATTACGGATTAGGAAATGTATATTACGGTCAAGAGCAATTCGCAGAGGCGAAAGCTGTATTTGAACAAGCGATGCAAGCTGGATTACAATCAGCTGATGTAACATTTATGCTAGGTATTACACATGTGCAACTTGGAAACGATCGTCTTGCACTACCATTTTTGCAAAGAGCAACAGAATTAGATGAAAATGATGTAGAGGCTGTATTCCAGTGCGGACTTTGCTTTGCTCGATTAGAACATATTCAAGAGGCGAAACCTTATTTTGAAAAGGTATTAGAAATGGATGAAGAGCATGCAGATGCCTATTATAATTTAGGTGTTGCGTACGTATTTGAAGAAAATAACGAGAAGGCTCTTGCTTTATTTAAGAAAGCAACTGACATTCAGCCGGATCACTTTTTAGCTGGTAATGGTGTTCGTTTATTAGAGCAAGAAGCTGAATAAGATGAACATATAGTTTAATGGGTAGTTATCCCTCATCTAAAGAGGTGGGGGATGTACTGCTCATTAAAGTGAAAAGAATTCGGAAAGGAGAGGAAAGATGGGAAATCAACATGCAATGGATTTGTTTGAGGAAGAGAAAAAGTTTATAAAAGCACAAGTTCTTCATACCATTTTCCACAACGAAGAAAACCTCTATTCCGTTGTCAGTATGAAAGTCATTGAAACGAATGAAACGTACGACGAAAAGAAAGTAATGATAAACGGTCATTTTCCCCGCATGCATGAAGATGAAGTGTTTACATTGACAGGTCATTTTAAAGACCATCCGAAGTATGGAAAACAATATATGGTTGAAACATTTAAGAAAGAATTGCCACAAACAAAAGCAGGTATGGTGCAATATTTAGCGAGTGATTTATTTAAAGGAATAGGAAAGCGTACAGCTGAAAAAATTGTAGATCATCTCGGAGAACATGCTATTTCTAAAATTATGGATGACCCTGAGGCATTAAATGGTGTTGTTAATAAACAAAAGGCTCAGGAAATATATGAGACAATTGTTGAACATCAAGGATTAGAGAAAGTAATGAGCTTTTTAAATGGCTACGGTTTTGGAACGAAACTTTCTATTAAGATTTACCAGCAATATAAAGAGATGACATTAGAAGTGATTCGTAATAACCCGTACCAACTTATCGAAGAAGTGGACGGGATTGGTTTTGGAAGAGCGGATGATATAGGGCGTGCGTTAGGGATATCGGGTAATCACGACGACCGTGTACGCGCAGGATGTTTTTACACGTTAGAGAATGTTTCACTGCAACTTGGTCACGTTTATATGAGGAAAGATCAACTTGTAAGAGAAACGATGTCACTTTTAAACAATCAAGAAGGAAGAGTGGCTGAGGAAGACGTTGTAGGCTGTATTGAAATGATGCAAAGTGAAGGGAAAGTCATCATAGAAGAAGAGCGAGTGTATTTAGCAACGCTGTTCTACTCTGAAAAAGGTGTTGTAAAGTCTATTCGCAGGCTTATGAATCAAGAAGAAACACCTTCATTTCCAGAAGCAGAAGTGTTAAAAACATTAGGTGAAATTGAAGAACAACTGAACGTACAATATGCACCGTTTCAGCAAGAAGCGATTCAAACGGCACTTCATAAACCGATGATGTTATTAACAGGTGGACCAGGAACAGGGAAAACAACAGTTATTAAAGGAATTGTTGAGATGTATGCATCACTTCACGGGTTATCGTTAAATCCGAATGAATACAGTGATGATAATCCATTTCCGATATTATTAACGGCCCCAACAGGAAGAGCAGCGAAGCGAATGAGTGAATCAACAGGTCTTCCAGCTTGTACAATTCACCGTTTACTTGGCTGGACGCCAGAAGGGTCTTTCCAGCGTAATGAAACGGATCCGGTACAAGGGAAATTGCTCATTATTGATGAATTCTCAATGGTTGATATTTGGCTTGCAAATCAGCTATTTAAGTCATTGCCGACGAACATTCAAGTTATCGTTGTAGGCGATGAAGATCAATTGCCATCTGTAGGACCTGGACAAGTGCTGAAAGATTTATTGAATGCAGGTGCAGTTCCAACAGTAAAGCTTACTGAAATTTATCGTCAGGCGGAAGGCTCATCAGTTATTCAACTTGCCCATGCGATAAAAAATGGAACGCTCCCGCCAGATTTAGCGCAAAATCAAAAAGATCGTTCATTTATCGGTTGTACAGGAGCTCAAATTGTTGAGGTTGTTAAGAAAGTTTGTGAAAATGCTAAGACAAAAGGATTTAGCGCAAGAGATGTACAAGTATTGGCCCCGATGTATCGTGGACCGGCCGGTATTAATGTATTAAACGAAGCGTTGCAAGAAGTGTTTAACCCGAAAAGGGAAAAGAGTAAAGAAATTGCTTACGGTGATGTTGTATACCGAAGAGGAGATAAAGTACTGCAACTCGTGAATCAGCCTGAGAGCCAAGTGTTTAATGGTGATATCGGAGAAATTGTTTCGGTGTTTTATGCGAAAGAAAACGTTGAGCAACAAGATATGATCATCGTTTCATTTGATGGAATTGAGGTAACATATACAAAGCCGGATTTAAATCAAATTACACATGCGTATTGCTGTTCGATTCATAAATCACAAGGCAGTGAGTTTCCGATTGTGATTATGCCGATAGTAAAAAGTTATAATCGTATGTTACGTCGTAATTTAATTTATACTGGTATTACAAGAAGTAAGAAGTTCCTTATTATTTGCGGGGAGGAAGCCGCTTTCCAGTCTGGTGTAAATCGCCTTGATGATGCAATGCGTCAAACGACTTTAGCTAATCGCTTGCAGGAATCACAAGGAGAAGTACAGATGGTAACAGTTAATGGCGAAGAAATGGACGTGGAAAACATTTCACCGTATGATTTCATGTAACAAGGTGAAATTATATAGTGAAACTTTCAAACGTATAACGTTGAAAGGCTCCAGTAATGTATAAATGAATGCGGTTTGGACATAATGGCGAATAGAATCTGGGAGACTGTAAGGAGATGAAAGCCATATGTTCATTTGTCCAAATTGCAAAGGGAAAGACATTGGAAAAATAGGTGTCAACCAATTTTATTGCTGGAATTGTTATATCGAATTATCGGTTTCAAAGGGGAAAATCCATACGCATCAAGTAGAAGAAGATGGTTCATTAAGCTCTCTTGATGATTTATTTGATGAGAATGAAAGAACGATCGGATAACGAAAAGGGGGATTTACTTTGAATCTACGCAATTCATTAATCGCATTAGGTGTTGGAGCGGCAGCATATCAATATGCTCGCAAACAAGATGTATTTTCAAAACGTAATATGAAAAAAGCACGTAAGATGATTAAATCTTATTTATAAGCGTAAAAAACTCCCTTCATCATAAGGGAGTTTTTTATGCACTTGTATGCAAATATAAAAGCCCAATTTCAGAGAAGAGATAAGATAGACCGTAACATCCAACGCCAAGCATTCCGTAATGAAATAATTGCTTCGCTCTTTCTTTTCGTGAGGAACGAATAAAGAAACCTTTCCAAATACCAAATCCGATACAAACCCATTCAAGAATCATAAAAAGTGCTGATAATACGAGCATAAATAAAACCATTATGAGCCCTCCTGATTATATTGTTTCATGCTGCATTCTCAGGGGTGGTTGTCCTTGTTATGTTATGTATATGTACGCCTTTACAAAACAGTATGGTCTGCAAGAAAAGATTTTAAAACTTTTGCACATAACCTACCCTATTTATTTTCAAAATAAAGGTGGAGGAGGTTTTTCGTGTGAAGAATCTTAAAATCATTTGGATATATCGTTTAGGGTTATTATTACTTGTATTTCTTTGTCTGCTCGTCTTTTTAAAGATTAAGCCGCTATGGGCACCGATTATTTTTGTATGTAAAGTGGCGATTACACCGTTTCTTATTGCGTGTTTTATTGCGTATTTATTGCATCCTTTAATTGAAAAAATTCATAAGGAGGGAATGCCGCGTACGCTTGCTATTTTGCTCATTTACATCCTTTTCTTTGGTGGAATTGGCTATGGAATTTACAAAGGAACACCAGTCGTTATTAAGCAGTTACAAGAAATCAACGAACAATTTCCGCAGTTTACAAAGATGTACGATTCTTGGATGGACGGTGTTACAGAACAAACGGCAAATTTCCCATCATTTATTCATGAAAAGGTGAAACAAATTTTTGGTGGTGTAGAAACGAAAATACAAGCGCTTTTAAATAAAGTAATGAGTACAGCTCGTGGTGTACTCGATTCATTGCTCATTATTTTCTTAATACCGTTCATTGTATTTTACATATTAAAAGATTATGGTGAGTTTTATCATATCTTTTGGAAACTAGTCCCGAGTAAATGGCGTAGTACGGGACAAATGCTGGCAAAAGAAATTGATAAATCACTCGGAAGTTATATTCGAGGACAGTTATTTGTTTGTTTAGTATTAGGAGGCGTATCCGTTCTTTCTTTTTGGTTTATCGGTATGAAATATCCATTATTACTCGGTATTATTATTGGGGTAACGGATATAATCCCGTATTTCGGCCCTATTTTAGGGGCGATTCCAGCGTTGATGATTGCAGCAACGGTATCAACGAGTTTGCTCATTAAGGCGGCGATTACGATTGCTATTTTGCAATTTGTAGAAAGTAACATTTTATCCCCTTACATCGTTGGTAAATCGCTTCGCATGCATCCTGTCATTATTATGCTTGCACTACTAGTTGGGGGAGAAGTAGCAGGAATTGTAGGGTTATTAATATCAGTTCCTGTTTTAGCGGTCATTCGTACAGTGATCGTTCATGTAAGGCCTCTTTGGAAAAAAGAAGATGTGTAATAGGGAGGCCCTCTACTTTTATAAGTAGAGGGCCTTCGTTATTTAGAGAGTTGCTCGTTTATTTTTTGAATGAGGGAGCTCACATCATTTGTTTGAATATGTTTTATTTTTTTCCATTCATTATCATACATGAATACAATTTGATTGTTGAAAAGACGCTTTTGTTCTTTTAGGTTAGAAATTTTTGCGAAAGAGTACTCTTCAAATAGTGGATTCTTACTTACATCTGGTCCATAAAAGAATAGCCTTTTGTTCGTTAAAATCAATAGGCCTGGCCTTGCGACGGAACGATAAATAAATACGTCTAATGAACATGCTACGTAAAATAATATCGTTTCGTCAGTCGTTAACATATTTTTAGCTTTATTCAATAAGGTTGTCATTATAATCGCCCCTTTATTATTAATAATTTAATTATAACAAAAATAAAATATTCAGAATAGTTGACGTGGGTAGTGCAATTTGTTAATACATGCATAATATATAAAAAGGCTGTTAAGAATGAATAGTAGAATAGCTATGATTAATAAGCGATTGATATAATATAAATGATTATCTACATTGACAAACTTAAGAGAATTCTATTATATTTAGTCATATAATACATTAAATCAATGACGGAACAAGTACGTTACAGTCCATTTATAGAGAGAAGCTTCCATATGGCTGAAAGAAGCTTTAAATGAAGGGTAACAGAAAGCTAATCCTGAGAGCAGCTAATCACTGCCGTCTTGCCACGTTACGGCACCATGAGGTGATGAATTGATTGTTATAGTAATCAATTCATAATTAGGGTGGTATCGCGAGTTAACTCTCGTCCCTTTTATAGGGGCGGGAGTTTTTTATATTTAAGGAGGAAAATACAATGAAACAACTAACAGGCGCACAAATTCGTCAAATGTTTTTAGACTTTTTCCAAGAAAAAGGACATGCAGTAGAACCTAGTGCATCACTAGTTCCACATGAGGATCCATCTCTTTTATGGATTAACAGTGGTGTAGCAACATTAAAAAAATATTTTGATGGACGTGTAATCCCGCAAAATCCACGTATTACAAATGCTCAAAAATCAATTCGTACAAACGATATTGAAAACGTAGGGAAAACAGCTCGTCACCATACATTCTTTGAAATGTTAGGAAACTTCTCAATCGGTGATTACTTTAAAGAAGAAGCAATTACTTGGGCTTGGGAGTTCTTAACGAGCGACAAATGGATCGGATTCGATAAAGAATTACTATCCGTTACAATCCATCCAGAAGATGAAGAAGCATTCACAATTTGGAATGAGAAAATGGGTGTTCCCAAAGAGCGTATTATCCGCTTAGAAGAAAACTTCTGGGATATCGGTGAAGGACCAAGTGGACCGAATACAGAGATTTTCTATGACCGCGGAGAAGCTTATGGTAATGACTTTAGTGACCCAGAATTATATCCAGGTGGAGAAAACGAGCGTTACTTAGAAGTATGGAACCTTGTATTCTCTCAATTTAACCATAATCCAGACGGTTCATATACACCGCTTCCTAAGAAAAACATCGATACAGGGATGGGTCTAGAGCGTATGACATCTATCGTTCAAGATGTGCCTACAAACTTTGACACAGACTTATTCATGCCAATGATTGGTGCAACAGAAACAATCTCTGGTGAGAAGTATCGTAATGGTGACTTAGAAAAAGATATGGCGTTTAAAGTAATTGCTGACCATATCCGTACAGTAACATTCGCTGTTGGTGACGGTGCTCTTCCATCTAACGAAGGCCGTGGTTATGTATTACGTCGTTTATTACGCCGTGCTGTTCGTTATTCGAAGAAATTAAACATCAACCGTCCATTCATGTTTGAATTAGTGCCAGTTGTTGGAGAAGTAATGAAAGACTTCTATCCAGAAGTACTTGAAAAGAAAGATTTCATCGCAAAAGTTGTGAAAAACGAAGAAGAGCGTTTCCACGAAACACTTCATGATGGTGAAGCAATTTTAGCTGAAGTTATCGCAAAAGCAAAAGAAGAAAAAACAACTGTTATTTCTGGAGTAGATGCGTTCCGTCTATATGACACATACGGTTTCCCAATTGAATTAACAGAAGAATATGCAGAAGAAGCTGGTATGACAGTTGATCATGAAGGTTTTGAAAATGAAATGGAAAAACAACGTGAGCGCGCACGTGCTGCTCGTCAAGACGTTGATTCTATGCAAGTTCAAGGCGGTGTCCTTGGAGAAGTGAAAGTAGCGAGTGAGTTCGTTGGTTACGGTACAGTTGCAACAGAAAGTAACGTTGTTGCACTTGTGAAAAACGGCGAATACACAGACAGCTTACAAGCTGGTGAAGAAGGACAATTAATGCTTGATGTAACACCATTCTATGCTGAGAGCGGCGGACAAATTGCAGACCGTGGTTATCTTCTTGCTGACGGCGTGAAAGTTCTTGTAAAAGACGTACAAAAAGCACCAAATGGTCAAAACTTACACAAAGTTGTTGTTGAAGAAGGTACATTAACGAAAGATGCGGCTGTGAAAGCTATTATCGACACGAAAAACCGTAGCAGCGTTGTGAAAAACCATACAGCAACTCACTTACTACACCAAGCATTAAAAGACGTACTTGGAACGCACGTTAACCAAGCAGGTTCTCTTGTAACTTCTGAACGTTTACGCTTTGACTTCTCTCACTTCGGTCAAGTACAAGCTGACGAATTAGAAAAAATTGAGCGTATTGTAAACGAGAAAATTTGGGAAAGTATTGATGTTGAGATTTCTCAAAAAGCAATCGAAGAAGCGAAAGAAATGGGCGCAATGGCATTATTCGGTGAAAAATACGGTGATGTTGTACGCGTTGTACAAGTTGGGGATTACAGCTTAGAGCTTTGTGGTGGTTGTCACGTTGATAACACAGCTTCTATCGGTATTTTCAAAATCGTTGCTGAGTCTGGTATCGGTGCAGGAACTCGCCGTATTGAGGCAGTAACTGGTAAGTCTGCATACGAATTAATGAACGATCAAGTAGGTTTATTAAAAGAAGCAGCAGGAAAAATGAAAACAAATCCGAAAGATATTTTAACAAGAGTAGATGGTTTATTTGCTGAAGTAAAACAACTTCAAAAAGAAAACGAATCTCTTGCAGCAAAATTAAGCAATATCGAAGCTGGAAACTTAACTGATTCAGTAATGACAGTTGATGGCGTGAACGTATTAGCGGCAAAAGTAAATGTTGCAGATATGAACAACTTACGTACGATGATGGATGACCTGAAAAATAAATTAGAGTCAGCAGTTGTCGTATTAGCTTCTGTTAATGATGATAAAGTAAACATCTTAGCTGGTGTAACAAAAGATTTAATTAGCCAAGGATACCATGCTGGTAAACTTGTGAAAGAAGTCGCTTCTCGTTGTGGCGGTGGCGGTGGCGGCCGTCCTGATATGGCACAAGCGGGCGGTAAAAACCCAGCGCAAGTTGAGGAAGCTTTAGCATTTGTACAAGAGTACGTTAAATCTGTTTCAAAATAAAGAGATAGTAGTGTACAATGGTAGGGAGAGGAGAAGTTCTTCTCCCTATACTTACTATATAAGTGAGGTGCTTGAAATGGACGGTTTTGATAAAACAATGAAGTTTAGCATTCAAGATGAAAAACAGAGTGTCCATGTAAATGATGTACTTTTAACTGTGTATGATGCACTTCAAGAAAAAGGCTATAATCCGATTAACCAAATCGTCGGTTATTTATTAAGTGGAGACCCAGCATACATACCTCGCCATAAAGATGCTCGAAGCATTATTCGCAAGCTTGAACGTGATGAGTTAATTGAAGAGCTTGTGAAGTCTTACTTGAAACATCATCGTGAGGAGTAGTTTATGCGGATATTAGGTTTAGATGTAGGTACAAAAACAGTCGGAGTTGCAATTAGCGACGAAATGGGCTGGACAGCACAAGGATTAGAAACAATTAAGATTAACGAAGAACGAGGTCACTTTGGTTTTGATCGTATTTCTGAGTTAGTAAAGCAGTACAATGTGGACAAAATAGTAGTAGGTTTACCTAAAAATATGAATGGTACAATTGGCCCACGTGGTGAAGCGTGCCAACAATTTGCAGAAAACCTACGAGAGCTGTTACAATTAGACGTTGTAATGTGGGACGAGCGTTTGTCGACGATGGCAGCGGAACGTCTACTCATTTCAGCTGATGTAAGTCGTAAGAAGCGAAAGCAAGTAATCGATAAGATGGCTGCAGTCGTAATCTTACAAGGATTTTTAGATAGTAAATAAGAGGTGACCAAAATGGAAGAAAATCAAATTACAATTGTAGACGAAAAAGGTAACGAACATTTATGTGAAATTATTTTCACTTTTGATGCTGAAAAATTTGGCAAAAAATCATATGTAGTCTTCTCTCCAATCGGTGAAGTAGACGAAGATGGAGACCAAATTTATGATGCAATGGCTTACGAGCAAAATGAAGAAGAGGGCGGAAGTTTACTTCCAATCGAATCTGAAGAAGAGTGGGAAATGGTACAAGAAATGTTCAACACTCTAGCTGATGAGCAAGAAGCTGAATAATAAGTGCTGAAAAGGTGGACGATATATCGTCCACCTTTTTTTATATGTAAAATGAAAGATTTTTTGTCGAAACCTTGTAATCCTTTGTAGTATAATGAGACGGATTGTAGAAAAATAACGTATCTGTTAAAAATGATAGGTAAGTTTATTGTGATTTTTCATCGTGTTGTATAGAAAGATGTACATATGGCCTACAATTGAATAAGGAGGAAGAGTTTTGGTAGAGAATCAAGTAAAAAAGAAGCGTAGACGCATTTTTTTATTTTCGATTATTGCACTGCTTTTAGTTTGTGGTTCAGTCTATGCGTATATTTCATCCGCATTAGGACCAGTTGATAGCGGGAATAAAAAAGAGATTGAAGTAGAAATTCCAAAGGGATCATCTACTAGTAAAATTGGTGAGATTTTAGAAGAAAAAGGTGCTGTGAAAAACGGTACAGTTTTTAGTTTTTATACAAAGGCTAAATCTAAAAATTTACAAGCGGGTACATATTTATTAAATCCTTCAATGAGTGCACAAGATGTCATTGAACAAATGTCATCTGGTAATGTTCATCGTCCAGCTCTTTATAAAGTGACGATAAAAGAAGGGGCGCAAGTAACCGAAATTGCAGAAACGATTGCAAACGAATTAAAGTGGAATAAAGATGATGTTGTACGTCAATTAAACGATAAAGCATTTATTCAAAAAATGCAGCAAAAGTATCCGAAGTTATTAACGGATAAAATCTTTGATAGTAATATTAAATATCCGTTAGAAGGTTATTTATATCCAGCGACGTACTCTTTCTATAAAAAAGATACGACGTTAGAAGAAATCGTAATTCCAATGCTTGAGAAAACGAATGCAATCATTGTTCAAAACGAGGCAAAAATGAAAGCGAAAAACTGGGATGTTCATCAGCTTTTAACATTGTCTTCACTTATTGAAGAAGAGGCAACAGGCTTTACAGATCGTCAAAAGATTTCTAGTGTCTTTTATAATCGTTTAGCAAAAGGCATGCCTTTGCAAACTGATCCGACGGTATTATACGCGCTTGGAAAGCATAAACAACGTGTATTATATGAAGATTTAAAGATAAACTCACCATACAATACGTATGTTGTGAAGGGATTGCCGGTTGGCCCGATCGCAAACTCTGGTAAACATTCAGTGGAAGCGGCGCTAGAACCTGCGCAAACAGATTATTATTATTTCTTAGCTGCACCAACTGGTGAAGTGTACTATGCGAAAACATTGGAAGAGCATAATGCATTAAAGCAAAAATATATTACGAAAAAACAGTGAAATGGGGAGGGATAGCGAAAAGGGTCGCACATCCCTCTTTTTTGTGGTAAAATATATCGGGTTAAAAACTGGCAGAAGAATCGTTTTTAATATCAAAACGGGACGTACAAGCTAAGGGTGAAGCTGGCTTGTATTTTTATTGCATTCTATGTGTGAAAAGACGTCATAGAGGCACTTCTCCATGTAAATAAGGAGGACCATTATGGAGGATGCAGTTAACGAGTACCTATTATCATTTATTGATCCGAAAGATAAATTAATTCTTGAAATGGAAGAATATGCGAGAGAAAATCATGTGCCGATTATGGATCGACTTGGAATGGAATTTATGTTGCAATTTTTACGTTTAATTGGACCAAAAAGTATTTTAGAGCTTGGTACAGCAATTGGTTATTCTAGTATTCGTATGATGCAAGCTATTCCAAATTCTCGCATTGTGACAGTTGAGCGCAATCGAGAGCGATATGAAAAAGCACTTGAATATATAGAACGTTCACCAGTTAAAGAACGTATTTCCGTTATTTACGGTGATGCGTTAGAAACAGGCGAGCAAGTAGAAGAACATGGAACATTTGACGTTATTTTTATTGATGCAGCAAAAGGACAATATCGTCGCTTTTTTGACTTATATGAACCGTTATTAAATCCTGGTGGCGTAATTATTTCAGATAATGTGATGTACCATGGCCTTGTAACGACAAAAGAGAAAATTGAAAACAGACGTACACGTGGTTTAATCCGTCGTATTAAGACGTACAATGAATGGCTTATGAACCATGAAGGATATGATACAACGATTTTCCCAATTGGTGATGGAGTAGCTGTTAGTAAAAAGAGAGGGTGACCAAGGTATGAAGAAACCTGAATTGTTAGTAACGCCAAAAGCGGTGGCGGATATCGAACCTCTTGCGAAAGCAGGAGCAGATGCGGTAATGATCGGTGAGCAGAAGTTTGGTTTACGTTTAGCAGGGGAATTTTCACGTGAAGATGTGAAACAAGCTGTGAAAATTGCACATGAAAATGGTGTAAAAGTATACGTAGCAATGAACGCTATGTTCCACAACGATAAAGTCGAAGAATTAACAGATTATGTTGCATTTTTAAACGAAGTACATGTAGATGCAATTGTTTTCGGAGATCCAGCAGTATTAATGGCGGTTCGTGAAGTAGCGCCAAATATGCAATTGCACTGGAATACAGAGACAACAGCAACAAACTGGTTTACTTGTAACTACTGGGGACAAAGAGGAGCAAAACGTGCTGTATTAGCTCGTGAGCTTAGCTTAGATGAAATTGTTGAATTAAAAGAAAATGCTGAAGTGGAACTTGAAGTGCAAATTCACGGTATGACTTGTATGTTCCAATCGAAGCGTTCATTAGTGGGAAACTACTTTGAGTATCAAGGGCGTAATCTTGACATTGAAAAGAAAAAATATGAAGAGAACATGTTCTTATATGACCCAGAGCGTAACAATAAATATCCAATTTATGAAGATGAAAATGGTACTCACATTATGAGTCCAAACGATATTTGTTTCATCGATGAATTAGAAGAACTAATTGATGCTGAAGTGGATAGCTTAAAAATTGATGGTGTACTAAAAAGTTCTGAATACATTATCGAAGTAACAAAGAAATATCGTAAAGCAATTGATTTATGTGTAGAAGATCGTGATGCGTATTATGACGTGAAAGACGACTTATATAAAGAGATAGAAGAAATGCAACCAGTAAATCGTCCGTTAGATACAGGATTCTTCTTTAAAGAGACGGTTTACTAAACGAGGAGGGTGTAGGAAATGACTGTACAAGAAATTTCACGAGTGATCGATGGCAAACGCGTTATTGTGAAGAAACCTGAACTGTTAATCCCTGCGGGTAACTTAGAAAAATTAAAAGTAGCTATCCATTACGGGGCAGATGCTGTATATTTAGGTGGACAAGAATTTGGTCTTCGTTCGAATGCAGGTAACTTTACACTGGAAGAAATGGCAGAAGGTGTTGAATTTGCAAAGAAATATGGAGCAAAAATATATGTAACAACAAATATCTTTGCACATAATGAAAATATGGACGGGCTAGAGGAATATTTAAAAGGGATTGAAAAAGCTGGCGTAACGGGAATTATCGTTGCTGATCCGCTTATTATTGAGACTTGTAAACGTGTAGCGCCTTCTGTTGAGGTGCATTTAAGTACACAGCAATCACTATCCAACTGGAAAGCAGCACAGTATTGGAAAGAAGAAGGTTTACATCGTCTTGTATTAGCTCGTGAAGCAAGCTATGAAGAAATGAAAGAAATTAAAGAAAAAGTGGATATTGAAATTGAAGCATTCGTCCATGGTGCAATGTGTATCGCATATTCAGGAAGATGTACGTTAAGTAACCATATGACAGCGCGTGACTCTAACCGTGGTGGTTGTTGTCAATCTTGTCGCTGGGACTATGATTTAATTCAAACAGTATCACAACATAAAGATGCAAAAGAGCTTCCTCTATTCCAAGAAGAAGACGCTCACTTTGCAATGAGTCCAAAAGATTTAAATTTAATTTTATCAATTCCGAAAATGATTGAAATTGGAATTGATAGCTTAAAAGTTGAAGGACGTATGAAATCAATCCATTACGTAGCGACTGTAGCGACAGTATACCGTAAAGTAATTGATGCGTATTGTGCGGATCCTGATAACTTTGAGTTTAAACAAGAATGGTTAGATGAGCTTGATAAATGTGCAAATCGTGATACAGCTCCTGCATTCTTTGAAGGGGTTCCAGGACATCAAGAGCAAATGTTTGGAAATCATAGTAAGAAAACAACGTATGATTTCGCTGGTTTAGTGTTAGATTATAATGAAGAAACGGGCATCGTAACGATTGAGCAACGTAATCATTTCAAACCAGGACATGAAGTGGAGTTCTTTGGGCCAGAAATAGAAAACTTTACGCAAACGGTGGAGAAAATTTGGGATGAGGATGGAAACGAATTAGATGCAGCGAGACATCCGTTGCAAATCGTGAAATTCAAAGTGGATCAACCAGTGTATGTGAATAATATGATGCGCAAAAGCATACTTCAATAAGAAAGAGTGATAGTCGAATGGGGACGAATAAGCCTGTTGTAATTGGAATTGCTGGTGGTTCGGGATCAGGTAAAACGAGTGTAACGAAAGCGATTTTTGACCATTTTAAAGGTCATTCTATTTTAATCTTGGAGCAAGATTATTATTACAAAGATCAAAGCCATTTACCAATGGAAGAGCGTTTAAAAACAAATTATGATCATCCGCTTGCGTTTGATAATGATCTGTTAATTGAACATTTGCAGCAGTTGCTTGCATATGAACAAATTGATAAGCCTGTATATGACTATACATTGCATACGCGTTCAGAAGAAATTATTCCAGTTGAGCCGAAAGATGTAATCATTTTAGAAGGAATTCTTATTTTAGAAGACCCACGTCTTTGTGAGTTAATGGACATTAAGCTATTCGTTGATACAGATGCTGACCTTCGTATTTTACGCCGCATGCAGCGTGATATTAAAGAACGCGGCCGTACGATGGATTCAGTTATTGATCAATACGTAAGTGTTGTACGTCCAATGCACAATCAATTTATTGAGCCTTCTAAGAAGTTTGCGGATATTATTATCCCTGAAGGTGGACAAAACCATGTTGCAATTGATATTATGGTGACAAAAATTGCAACAATTCTTGAACAAAAAGTAAATTTGTAATAGCATAGTAAAAGATATACGATAGGAAGGGATTTTTTCCCTTCCTATCGAATACAATGAAACATGCAACCTCATCTATATATAGGTGAGGGCATATTTATATCAACTTTCCATACATATCTTCTTTATATAAAGAAGAATTGGAAATACGGGGTTGTATGTGACAACTCCGCTAGTGCAGGTGTGCTAGAAACCTCCGCTCTACATATAAGCGGGGGAGTTTTCATATGGAACTCCTCTTTTTTTCGGGGGATTGGTATATAAAAGGAGTGGAAAATATGGCAACAGAAAAAACATACCCTATGACGCAAGAGGGTAAGCAAAAGCTAGAGAACGAACTTGAGGATTTAAAAACGGTAAAACGTAAAGAGGTTGTAGAGCGCATTAAGATTGCACGTAGCTTCGGAGATCTTTCTGAGAACTCTGAGTACGATGCAGCGAAAGATGAGCAAGCGTTCGTAGAAGGACGTATTACACAATTAGAAAACATGATTCGTAATGCAGTTATTATCACAGATAACGGCGAAGAATCTACAGTTGTTACGTTAGGTAAAACAGTAACATTTAAAGAGTTACCAGGTGGAGATGAAGAATCTTACACAATCGTAGGTAGCGCAGAAGCAGACCCATTTGAAGGAAGAATTTCTAACGATTCTCCAATCGCAAAAAGCTTATTAGGTAAGCAAATTGGTGAGAAGGTAGCAATCCAAACTCCAGGTGGAGAAATGCAAGTAGAGATTATCTCTGTAAAATAATAAAAAAATCACTCGTGTAAAAGCGAGTGATTTTTTTATTTGTATAAAAGATGAAACACTCCGTCCAAACTATAGAAGACGAGGTGTTTTTGTATGAAAATAAACCGGAGAATTACAATTGTTCTAATTTGTTTTATAAGTGTCATGTTTATATTACTTTGTCGTTTAATTCAAATACAAATTATAGATACAGAATCATTTACGGATCGTAAGATTAATTTAATTGAAAAAAGTGTTATACAACGGACGCAATCCATTACGGTAGATGATGGACGAGGCCATTTTATAGATCGGAACGGAAAGGAAATAGGGGAGAAAAAGTATCCCGTTTTAATTGTTTTTCCATTTCTACAAATAAAAAATGACATGTTAGAGAAAATTGCGCATATCATTGGTGTGTCGAGACAAGAGATTGAAGGTCAAATGAAAGATAAGAAAAGTGCATTTATAATGCAAAGGGGAAATGGTCCATTTCGATTGGCACGAGAGCAGATGGAGAAGGTAAATCAATTAAATGTATTAGGTATTGTAGCTGGTGAAGTTCGTTTACGGCAAACAGGAACGATGAATCATTTAATTGGCAATGTGGGTGAGAATGAACGAGAGTTTCAAAAACGATACGGAGAAGTAAGGACAATTTCAAAGCAAACGCCAATTGGTATTTCAGGATTACAGCAATCATTTGATGAATTTCTTTTGACCGATGGAGAGGCAAAAGTATTGTATCAAGTGGACCGACAAGGAGAACCAATTTTTGGGAAACAAGCGAAATATACGTCGCCTGGAAATCCATTTTATCCAGTGACGATTCAAACTACTTTACATAATGGATTACAGCAAAGAGCAGAAGAAGTAGTTGAAGCAAGCGGAATAAAGAAGGGAGGGTTAGTGTTACTTGATGTAAAGAAAAATGAAATTTTAGCGATGGTCAGTAAACCATCTGTACAGGTGAAAGATGAAAGTTTGTATAAAACTACACTTGAAAATCAAATGTTAACACCACATTTTCCTGGTTCTGTTTTTAAAACAATAGTTGCAGCGGCAGTGATTGATCAAAATGAAAATGTGGCGAATCGTACATTTAATTGTAATAAAGATTTATATGGTGAAGACCACCCACAAGTTATGATGGGTACACTTAGTTTTAAAGAGAGCTTTGCTAGAAGCTGTAACAGGACATTTTCAGAGTTAGGTAACGAGTTAATACAAAAGGATAAGATGGTGTTAGAAACTTACGTAGCAGCTTTAGGAGCCGCTGATAAGGTTGGATGGAAAGGTTCTGTATTTCATACAACACATTTTGAACAAATGCAAGAGGAAAAGAGTGCTACGATTTGGGGGGATGAAGGAAATAAGAATAGTAAAAAGGCGGTAGCGCAAACAGCAATTGGACAGAAAGATGTACGTATGTCACCTCTAGCGATTGCAAATATGATGGCGACAATTGCAAGGGATGGAGAAAAGATGGAAGTGAAAGCTGTTGAAAAAATAATGTATAAAAATGGAACGGACTTTTATACATTTGAAGACCATACATTAGGTGGAAAGCAGCTTTCGTATGAAACAGTGAAAACATTACAAGGGTTATTAAGGAGCGTTGTAACAACCGAGAAAGGAACAGGAGCCGCATTCAGGTCGTTGCCACTAAGTGTTGCCGGAAAATCCGGGACAGCACAAACAGGGAAAGGGACGAAAGAGAATCGTTGGTTTGCAGGTTATTTTCCATATGAAAATCCAAGATATGCTTTAGTTGTCGTAGATATAGAAACAAATAGCAAAGTAAATACAGTTACACCTATTTTCAAAACGATCGTAGAATCAATCTATCGATTAGAGAACGAAAAGTAATCTTGCAATTCATAGTGAAATGTTTGCATTTCGTGAAAATATTATTGTAAATGTTCAACCTTTCTAGATTTAATGTTACAATAGCAAGTATGAAAAACTGCATGGAGGTTTGAAGAATGGCAGGAGGATCTAGATTCCAACAGAAACAACAAAAACGTCGTCAAAACGGTGTTTTAAATATTGCAATCGCAATTGTATTAATATTAGTAGCTATTGTATCATATCAATTGTTTGTTCCTGAAAGAAAAGAACAAGCGTCTTCTAGCGACAAAAAAGTAGCTCAGCAAACAACGAAAGAGAATAAGGCTGAGAAAGCTAAAGGCAAAGAAGAGACGAAGAAGAACGAGCAAGATAAGGCAGATGCTAAGAAGGAAGAAGAGAAGCAAAAGGCTGAAGAAGAACAGAAAAAAGCTGAAGAAGAAGCGAAAGCTAACGAGAAAGTACCAGCTGAAAAAACACAGCCAAAGGCAACTGACGCTTATACGAAATCTTCTTGGAAGCCAGTAGGTACAGAGCAAGGTGCAACACCTGCGATGACGTTTAAAAAAGGTACAGCAGATTGGAATGAGATGAATCAAGCGATTTCAGCTGCAATTGACGTTCCAGTAGAGCAATTAGTTATCCATAGAATTGGAAATAACGGTAAGAATAAAGCTTATGGTAACGTACAAGATAAACAATCAGGTAAAAGATATTATGTAAATATTGATTGGGTAGACAATGAGGGCTGGAAACCAGTACTTGTTCAAACTCTAAACTAAAAAAGAGAAGCTCCTTAGGAGCTTCTCTTTTTTAGTTAGCGTAATTTCTTTAATTTAAAATGAACAACCGCGCTATAATACGGTCTTTTGCTTTCGGGATCCATAACCATTTGATGCGAGATGTGATGAACTTCAAGCATAAGTGCTTTATTATTATCGATTTGTTCACTAATTTTTCGTTCTAAAGAAGCTAAGTCTCCCGCTTCAAAAAATTCTACTTTATCTTCTAACATTTCAAAGGTAAATGACATGAAGACGGCCCCTCTCCTATGTAATCAACTATAGTGTAACAAAGAAAAGAAGGAAATACCATGTACATTTCAATTGACATTTTTAGAAAGAGGGAATATCATACTGATAAAACCGATAAGAAAAAGGGGAATTTTTATGGGTACAGAATTTAATGGTTTATTTGATGAGTGGGCTCATACGTACGACTCATTTGTACAAGGCGAAGATATACAATATAAAGAAGTTTTCGCCCATTATGAGGACATTCTAGAGGATGTAGTTAACAAGTCATTTGGTAATGTATTAGAATTTGGTGTTGGTACAGGTAATTTAACAAATAAATTATTACTTGCTGGCCGCACAGTTTACGGTATAGAACCGTCACATGAAATGCGCATGATTGCAAAAGAAAAATTGCCAAAAGAGTTTTCCATTACAGAAGGTGATTTTCTTTCGTTTGAAGTCCCAAATTCAATTGATACCATAGTAAGCACCTATGCATTTCATCATTTAACAGATGATGAAAAAAATGTAGCGATTGCGAAGTATAGTCAATTGCTAAACAAAGGTGGTAAAATAGTGTTTGCTGATACGATATTTGCAGATCAAGATGCATATGATAAAACTGTTGAAACAGCAAAACAAAGAGGTTTTCATCAGTTAGCAAACGATTTGCAAACGGAATATTATACACGTATTCCAGTTATGCAGTCTATTTTTGGAAACAATGGCTTCCATGTAACGTTTACGAGATTAAATCATTTCGTTTGGGTAATGGAGGCAACTAAGCAATAGAAAGAGGGATTAGATTGAGAATTGCTGTAATTGGAGCAATGGAAGAAGAAGTACGTATTTTACGTGACAAATTAGAACAAGCAGAAACAGAAACGGTTGCGGGTTGTGAATTTACGAAAGGACAATTAGCAGGACATGAAGTAATCTTGTTAAAGTCTGGTATTGGTAAAGTAAACGCAGCGATGTCAACGACAATTTTATTAGAAAGATATAAGCCTGAAAAAGTAATTAATACTGGTTCAGCTGGTGGATTCCATCATTCTCTAAATGTTGGAGATGTAGTTATTTCCACTGAAGTTCGTCACCATGACGTAGATGTAACAGCATTTAACTATGAATATGGTCAAGTACCAGGAATGCCGCCTGGATTTAAAGCTGATGAGACGTTAGTTGCATTAGCTGAGAAATGTATGCAAGCCGAAGAAAATATTCAAGTTGTAAAAGGTATGATTGCAACAGGTGATTCATTTATGAGTGATCCGAACCGTGTTGCAGCAATTCGTGATAAATTTGAAAATCTTTATGCTGTAGAAATGGAAGCAGCAGCTGTTGCACAAGTATGCCACCAATATGAAGTTCCGTTTGTTATCATTCGCGCACTTTCTGATATTGCTGGTAAAGAATCAAATGTTTCATTTGATCAATTTTTAGATCAAGCAGCTCTTCATTCTACAAACTTTATTGTAAAAGTCTTAGAAGAGTTAAAGTAATGTAACAAAAAGGCAACTGTCTCATATAAAGAAAATACATACAGTTGCCTTTTCTTTATTGGCAAATAAGGGGGAGAACACGATGAATGTATATCGTGGAGTTCATGAGTTAATTGGTCATACACCAATTGTGGAAATTACTCGTTTTTCACTTCCAGAAGGGGTCCGTTTATTCGCAAAGCTTGAATTTTATAACCCAGGCGGAAGCGTTAAGGATCGCTTAGGAAGAGAATTAATTGAAGATGCGCTCGACAAAGGGCTTGTTACCCAGGGTGGAACAATTATTGAACCGACTGCTGGGAATACTGGTATTGGACTGGCACTTGCAGCGTTACAACATGATTTACGTGTTATTGTTTGTGTACCAGAGAAATTTAGTATTGAAAAACAAGAGTTAATGAAAGCACTAGGTGCAACGGTCGTGCATACACCGACTGAGCAAGGAATGACCGGTGCAATTGCTAAAGCAAAAGAGTTAGTAAATGAAATACCGAATTCATACTCTCCAAGTCAGTTCGCAAATGAGGCAAATCCTCGTGCATATTTTAAAACATTAGGACCTGAACTGTGGGACGCATTGAATGGAGAGATTAACATATTTGTTGCTGGAGCAGGAACTGGCGGTACGTTTATGGGGACTGCATCTTACTTGAAAGAAAAAAATATAGATATTAAAACAGTTATCGTAGAGCCAGAAGGATCTATTTTAAATGGTGGTAAGGCTGGTTCACATGAGACCGAAGGGATTGGCCTTGAATTCATCCCACCATTTTTGAAAACATCTTATTTTGATGAAATTCATACAATTTCTGATCGAAATGCATTTTTGCGAGTGAAGGAATTAGCGCAGAAGGAAGGACTTCTCGTTGGGAGCTCTTCAGGAGCAGCATTTCATGCAAGTTTACTGGAAGCAGAGAAAGCGGCGCCAGGTACAAATATTGTAACGATTTTTCCAGATAGTAGTGAGCGCTATTTAAGTAAAGACATATATAAAGGATGGGAATAAAAAATGAGAGCAAAGACAAAGTTAATTCATGGTATTCGCATAGGAGAACCTTCAACTGGATCTGTAAATGTACCGATTTATCAAACAAGTACGTACAAACAAGAAGCAGTTGGTAAGCATCAAGGATATGAATATTCACGTACAGGCAACCCAACGCGTGCAGCTTTAGAAGAAATGATTGCTGTATTAGAAAATGGTCACGCTGGCTTTGCATTTGGTTCAGGAATGGCTGCTATTACAGCGACAATTATGTTGTTCTCAAAAGGTGACCACGTTATTTTAACAGATGATGTGTATGGTGGAACGTATCGCGTGATTACGAAAGTATTAAACCGCTTCGGTATTGAGCATACATTTGTAGATACAACAAACCTAGAGGAAGTTGCAGAAGCAATTCGTCCAAATACAAAAGCAATTTATGTAGAAACACCAACGAACCCACTACTAAAAATTACTGATATTAAGAAAATATCTACTCTTGCTAAAGGGAAAGATTTATTAACAATTATTGATAACACATTCATGACGCCATATTGGCAGTCGCCGATTTCTTTAGGAGCAGACATTGTACTTCATAGTGCAACGAAATATTTAGGAGGTCATAGTGACGTAGTTGCAGGCCTAGTAGTTGTAAATAGCCCGCAATTAGCAGAAGACCTTCACTTTGTACAAAACTCAACAGGAGGCATTCTTGGACCACAAGATAGTTTCTTACTACTTCGCGGTTTAAAAACATTAGGAATTCGTATGGAAGAACATGAAACAAATTCACGCGCAATTGCCGAGTTTCTAAATAACCATCCAAAAGTAAATAAAGTATATTACCCAGGTCTTGCATCACATCAGAACCATGAACTAGCAACAGAACAAGCAAATGGATTTGGTGCTATAATCTCATTTGATGTAGATAGCGAAGAAACATTAAATAAAGTACTTGAGAAATTACAATACTTCACACTTGCTGAAAGTTTAGGGGCAGTAGAAAGTTTAATTTCTATTCCATCTCAAATGACACATGCATCAATCCCAGCAGATCGTCGTAAAGAATTAGGAATTACAGATACATTAATTCGTATCTCTGTCGGAATTGAAGATGGTGAAGATTTAATTGAAGATTTAGCACAAGCGCTAGCATAAAAAAATGCACTGCTCATATAGGGCAGTGCATTTTTTTTATTTTTTTGTGAGAACTTTCACAAAATAGACATACACAAATGAAATGATTTCATGTATATTGTATTCAGAAAGTGTTACTCACGAATAAACTTGTGAAATATTTCACAAACAATGAAGTTCATGTAGGAAAGCAACTCTATTTTTTTTGCGCTAATCGGGACTTATGATGACCTATAGGGTCTTATTTAGTCCAAGATAGCAGAATAGGAGGAATTTACATGGTAGTCAAAGAGAAAGTTGTAAATGAAATGCAGGAAGTAAAAGAGATGATTGATACGTTAGCGAATAACGGTCGAAAGGCTTTACAAGCATTAGAAAGTTTTACACAAGAGAAAATTGACAACATTGTTCATGAAATGGCATTAGCAGGTGTTGATCAACATATGCCACTTGCGAAGTTGGCTGTTGAAGAAACAGGGCGTGGTGTATACGAAGATAAATGCATTAAAAATATTTTTGCTACTGAATATATTTGGCACAGCATAAAGAAAGATAAAACAGTAGGGATTATTCACGAAGATCCTCATGAAGAAATAATAGAAATTGCGGAGCCCGTCGGTGTAGTAGCTGGGGTAACCCCAGTAACGAATCCAACATCGACAACGATGTTTAAGGCATTAATCGCGATAAAAACGAGAAATCCAATTATTTTCGCATTTCATCCTTCCGCACAAAACTGTTCCATTGCAGCGGCAAAAACAGTATATGATGCAGCAGTGAAGGCGGGTGCACCAAAACATTGTATTCAGTGGATTGAAAAACCTTCTGTCGAAGCAACGAAACAATTAATGAACCATGAAGGTGTTGCGCTTGTTTTGGCAACTGGAGGAGCTGGTATGGTGAAATCAGCTTATTCTACTGGAAAACCAGCGCTTGGTGTAGGACCTGGTAATGTACCATGTTATATAGAGAAATCAGCGCATGTAAAACGAGCTGTTAATGATTTGATCTTATCAAAAACATTTGATAACGGTATGATTTGCGCATCAGAACAAGCAATTATTGTGGACAAGGAAATTTATGATGATGTGAAAACAGAAATGATTGCAAATAATTGTTACTTTGTAACAGAAGAAGAGAGAAAAAAATTAGAAAAGCTTGTTATTAATGAAAATACATGTGCAGTAAATAGTGATATTGTTGGGAAATCAGCACAGTATATTGCTGAATTAGTAGGAATAACTGTACCTGAACATACAAAAATGCTTGTAGCTGAAATTAAGGGTATCGGGGCAGCATATCCACTATCTCGTGAGAAACTGAGCCCAGTGTTAGCTTGTGTAAAAGCAAATTCATTAGAAGAAGGATTTACATATTGCGAAGAAATGTTAGAGCTTGGTGGCCTAGGGCATTCAGCGGTTATCCATTCTACAAATAAAGAAGTACAAAAACAATTTGGGTTACGTATGAAAGCTTGCCGTCTCATTGTAAATGCACCTTCATCACAAGGTGGAATTGGTGATATATATAATGGGTTTATTCCATCACTTACGCTTGGTTGTGGCTCCTACGGGAAAAATTCAGTTTCCCAAAACGTAACGGCGACTCATTTATTAAATATAAAAAGGCTAGCAAATAGAAAAAAGAATATGCAGTGGTTCAAATTACCACCAAAAATTTATTTTGAAAAACATGCGACAGCATATTTAGCAAATATGCCTAACATTTCACGGGCATTTATTGTAACGGATCCAGGGATGGTTGAACACGGATATGTAGATACGGTTACGCATTATTTACGTAAACATGCAAACGATGTAAAAGTCGAAGTTTTCTTTGAGGTCGAGCCAGATCCATCAGATGAAACTGTGTTTAAAGGTGCGGAAATGATGAGAAGTTTTCAGCCTGATGTCATTATCGCACTCGGTGGTGGTTCAGCGATGGATGCGGCGAAAGGGATGTGGCTTTTCTATGAGCATCCAGAAACAACATTCTATGGCATTAAACAGAAGTTTTTAGATATAAGAAAACGTACATGTAAATATCCGGAATTAGGAAGTAAGGCGCAGTTTGTTGCCATTCCAACAACATCAGGAACAGGATCAGAAGTGACACCATTTGCGGTTATTACAGATAGGAAAAATAATATAAAGTATCCACTCGCAGATTATGAATTAACGCCAGATGTAGCAATTGTTGATCCACAATTTGTAATGACAGTACCACCACATGTAACAGCAGACACTGGGATGGACGTATTAACGCATGCAATCGAGGCGTATGTGTCTGTTCTGGCAAATGACTATACAGATGGATTAGCATTAAAGGCCATTGATCTCGTATTTAAATATTTACCGAGAGCATTTAAAGATGGAAATGATGAAGAAGCACGAGAAAAAATGCATAATGCTTCTGCAATCGCAGGAATGGCATTTGCAAATGCTTTCCTAGGTATTAATCACAGCTTAGCACATAAAATTGGACCAGAATTCCATATTCCGCATGGTCGTGCAAATGCAATTCTTATGCCGCACGTAGTTCGTTATAATGCTATTAAGCCAAGAAAACACGCATTATTCCCAAAATATGAGAACTTTGTAGCTGATGAACGCTATGCACATATTGCGAGAATGCTCGGGCTTCCAGCAAGTTCGGCGGCAGAAGGTGTGGAATCACTCGTCAAAGCAATTATTGAGCTTGGAAAAAGTTTAAATATAAATATGAGTATTGCAGGACAAAGAGTTGCGAAAGACCAATTTGAAGAGGTTGTTGGAGTATTGGCAGAAAGAGCTTTTGAAGATCAATGTACAACAGCTAATCCAAAATTACCTCTCATTTCAGAGCTAAAAGAAATTTATATGAAAGCATATAAAGGTGAGTAATGCTTATGAAAGAGTCGCAATAAAGCGGCTCTTTTTCTTTTGGAAAACATCTCCCAGAATGGCTGTATTTACTTGTCTTTCAGTTTAATAGAATATGATACAGTGAAATGGAGGAGTGAGAATATCATGAAAGAATTACAAGAAAAGATAGAAGATTACACTCGGTTCGGACAAATTCTTCTCGCTGTAAGTACATTGTTAATGGTTGGCTTATTGATTCCGACTGGAGCAAAAGAAACGATACAATCTTTTGTTATGATGGGAAGCATCGTTATATTTTTAAGTTTATCATTCTTTTTCTTTCAACGTGTAAAAGTGATGCGTGACGAGTTAGAGGGAGACGAATGTGAATAATATTGATAAATAAAGCGTTACAAAAAGAAGGAATCTTTTTGTAACGCTTTTTGTTTTTTCTAGAAATTGTATGCGTTTTATATTGACAGTGATAATCCTTATCAATTAAAGTAGAATAGTAGTTAATGATTATCATTATCAATTAGAGGTGAAAGGATGAAAAAATCTATTACGCTATTCACAGCGATTTTATCTATTTTTTTCTTATTAATCGGTTGCAGTGCAAAAGGAGACGAAAAAGCATCTGCAACAAAAACAGAAAAAGGAAAAGAGAAAATCGAAGTTACCGACCTGTCAGGAAGGAAGGTAACATTCGATAAGACGCCAGAAAGTTTTGCTACGTTAAGTATAGGAGACATGGATATTATTCATGCTTTAGGTGGAAAAATAGTAGGTCGTCCGGATGCAAAAATAACTCTTCCAGAGGATATAAAGAAAATACAAGTAATCGGGAATGCACATCAGCCGAATTTTGAGCAAATTGCTAGTCTAAAGCCTGATGTACTTATTGCTAACAATGGATTCCAAAAGAACGTTCCAACGGTTGAAGGACAAGGAACGAAAGTAATGATTTCTTCTGCGAACTCTATACAAGATATTCAAAAAAATATTGAGCTATATGGAACGATAATGAAGAAAGAAGATAAAGCAAAAGAGCTTAATCAAAAAATGAATGATCAAATGAAGAAATATGAGAAAAAGAGCGATATTAAAGCGTTGCTAGTTTATGGAGCACCAGGCACTTATTTAGCAGCATTACCAACATCTCTATCAGGTGATATTTTAGAAAAAACAGGCGGGAAAAATATTGCTTCTGATTTTCCAGAAATGAAAGAATACCCGCAATATGCACAGCTAAGTGTAGAGCGGATTATTGAGGCGAATCCAGATGTGATTTATTTAATTACACATGGAGATCCAAATAGTGTGAAAAAAGCATTTGAAGGCGAAATGATGAAAAATGAATCGTGGAAAAATTTGGATGCAGTAAAACGAAATCGCGTAGTAATTTTGCCACCAGATCTATTTGGATCAAATCCTGGAACAAAAGTTACAGAAGCAATGGACTTTATGTATAAAAGTATACAAGATGTAAGGAAATGATAAGTATGGAAAGTAGTGAAGTAGTAAGGGGGAAGGAACATCCTTTTGCGAAAAAAAGATGGATCATAGCAGTTAGTTTAGTTATATTAACGATTTTAGGTCTTTTTTACGGCCTTTTCGCAGGAAGCTTATCCTTTTCTTTACGAGATATTCTAACAGGGATACAAGATGAAGGTTCAACAGTTCATCGAATTGTATGGGACCTTCGTATACCAAGAGTGCTCGTTGGATTTATAGTAGGGACATGTTTAGCTGCATCTGGTGCATTATTACAAGGAGTTATGAGAAACCCTCTTGCGGACCCCGGTATAATTGGGGTTTCATCTGGAGCAGGCCTTGTAGCAATCGTAATTATGATTTTATTCCCGCAGTATATGGCTTTTTTACCGCTCGGGGCGTTTTTAGGAGCTTTCATAACGGCGATGGTCATTTATGCTTTATCATGGCAAAAGGGGGCACCGCCTTCAAGAATTGTCTTAGTAGGCGTGTCAATTAATGCATTAATTGGTGCAGCGACGTCAGCGTTAATGTTATTACATAGTGACAAAGTACAGTCCGTGTTACCGTGGCTAGCGGGTGGCATTGGTGGTGTAAGTTGGGCACATTTAAACATGATTATTTATTATGCAATATTCGCTATTATATTGGCCTTCTTTGGTATCAAACATATTCGAGTATTAATGCTTGGAGATGAAATGGCGAAATTATTAGGGCATAACGTGGAAAAAAGCCGGTTTTATTTAATAGTAGTAAGTACATTATTAGCTGGAATTGCGGTTAGTGTTTCTGGTCTAATTGGATTTGTCGGTCTTGTCGTACCACATATGTTACGTTTATTAGTTGGAAATGACTATAAATATTTACTGCCATTATCATGCCTTGGCGGAGGAATATTACTTGTTTTAGCGGATGCGATAGCTCGAAGTTGGTTCGATCCAATTGAATTGCCTGTCGGTATTTTACTATCCTTCTTAGGCGGTCCGTTCTTCTTATATTTAATTCATAGAGGGGGGAAACAGCGTGATTTCCGTTAATAAAGTGTTTTACGCACATTCTGAAAGATTTCAAATGCAAAATATGAATGTACATATTAAAGCTGGAGAAATCGTGAGTTTAATCGGTCCGAATGGATCGGGGAAATCTACTTTGCTTCGTTTAATAGCACGGCTACTTAAACAAAGCGAAGGGGATATCATTTTAGAGGGAAAAAGTATTCATACGATGAAAAGTGCCGATGTAGCGAAGCAATTAGCGATGTTACCACAAATGCATGATCATCAATTAGATTTAACAGTGAAAGAATTAATCGAATTTGGAAGAGGGCCTCATAAATCATGGAGCAGTCGTTTAAATAAAGAAGATGAAGAAATTGTTGATTGGGCATTGTCTGTTACAAATCTTGAAGGGTATGAATATCGTCTTTTACAATCTTTATCAGGAGGAGAAAGACAACGAGCCTGGATTGCAATGACGTTAGCACAACGTACGAACGTCTTATTATTGGATGAGCCAACAACCTTTTTAGATATCGTGCATCAGTTGGAAGTAATGGAACTTGTGAAACGGTTAAACGAGGAGTTTGGTATGACAATTGTAATGGTTTTACATGATATTAACCAAGCAGCTCAATATAGTGATCGTTTACTCGTATTAAAGCGAGGGAAGCTTCAGTATGACGGTGTACCAGAAGAAGTGTTATGTCATGAAATGTTTCAACGTGTGTTCGGCATAGAGGTAGATATTTTTCAAGGAAGCGACAAGCCATTTTTTACACCGAAACGAATTTCTAAAAGGAGAGAAACGCGATGCGAACAGAGGAATGCATTACCATTGAGTTAGTAAGAGAATTTGTTATGGCAGCTCATGGAGATCTAGAAAAAGTACAAGAGCTGTTGGCTGAATCGCCAAGCTTACTTCATGCCTCCTATAACTGGGGTGGCTCAGGTTGGGAAAGTGCGTTAGGAGCAGCGGCGCATGTAGGTCGTAAAGATATTGCCCTTTATTTATTAGAAAAGGGTGCTCGAATGGATATTTTCGTGGCCGCTATGCTTGGAGAATTAGAAGTTGTACAAGCTATTTTAGTAGCACAACCAGAAGCCTTGCGTACTTTTGGTCCTCATGGCATTTCCCTTCTTCAACATGCACGAATGGGTGGGGAAAAAGCACAGCGTGTATATGATTACTTAGCGGTTCTTTCTTAATGAACAAAGGGAGTTCTTATGTGCGGTAAACTTTTCACTTTCATATAATTTGGAAAGTTTACCGCCCGTTAGAACGGGATAAGTATCTAGTATATTTGAAAATCCTACACCCCCCTCAACTGTAGTTTTCTTAATACTAGTTATGATATGGATGCAGTAGACAATATTTGTCTACTGCCTTTTTTAAATTCTTTTGAGATTGAATATTCTGTATTCTGATGTTAGTTCATTTATAATAGATAGTAACATTTCGTATACATATAAAACATGACCGTGAAATTAAGAACAAATTAGTGGGAAGGAGTGGAGAAATGTTTCATACAGCTCGTTTACAAATTCGCAAATATACAATGGATGATTTACAGTTCTACGCTTCACTATGGGGAAATGAGAAGGTAATGCGCTATATTGGGAATGGGACGTTAAAAACATATATGCAATGTAAAAAAAGTTTGGAGGAGTGGGTGATTCCTAGCTATAAAAACGGTCTCGGTTTATTTGTATTGATTGAAAAGGAAACAGGGATAAGAATTGGTCATGCAGGATTAGTAAAGCAACAGATAGATGGAAAAGAGGAAATTGAAATTGGTTATTGGCTACTACCTCAGTATTGGGGAAAAGGGTATGCGAAAGAAGCAGCGGCAGCATTTCGAGACTATGGCTTCCAAGCGTTACGAATGAATAAATTAATTTCTCTTATTAATCCGGACCACCCCGCCTCAATCTTTGTTGCTAGAAAAACGGGGCTTAGTTATGAGAAAACCACTTCATTTCATGGGATGGATGTTCTCGTTTATTCCATTAGGCGCGTTGGATGAAAAAAGGTAAATTACATCTTTTGAAGAATGGTATATAAAAATAAAGGGGGGATTACATGTATATTTATCATAATGGACTTATTATTCGTGAGGGAACGAATGGTGTACCTGCATATGCAATTAAGACTTTATTCGAAGATGCCGGTTGGAGCAATGATAATATCCCTTCTTGGCAAATTGAAAAATTCACGATAGCATTTGAAAATTCAACATGGGCATTCACAATTTGGGATGAAGAAGAGATGATTGCGATGGTTAGAGTCATTTCTGATGGAATCATGGTCGCGAACATAGTAAATTTAGTTGTGAAATGTGAATATAGAGGGAAGGGATTAGGTAAGAAACTTGTCGCTCTTTGTTTGCAAAAATTGCCACATGGTGACTGGTTTGCGCATACTTCTGCGAGTAATTTTGATTTTTATAGAAGTTGTGGTTTTGAGGTGAGAGAGTTATCGAGAAATGGAACATGTGCGTACTATGGATACCAAGCCGCAAAAAGAGATGGGCATCGGTAAAGGAGCGAGAAGCAAAGAAATGGTACAGCTATAAGTATTTTTCATTATTTTTTATAATAGAAAATGAATTGAGACTCATTTTATGATAAAATGAAAGAAAATTCTGTTTATTATTAGGGGGATAAAAATGAGTATAAAAGTTGGGGATGTATTTAAATATGAAAGAAGATTTACTGAGGAAGAGGTTTTTGAATTTGCAAATATTACAGGGGATAAAGGTAGGCATCATATGGAATATGATGAAAATGGACGTTTAATGGTTCATGGTTTATTGACTGCTAGTATTGGAACGAAAGTAGGCGAAGAATTACATTACATAGCAAGAGAATTAGTAAGTGAGTTTATTAGACCAGTTTTTACAGGAGATACGATCACTTGTGAATTAACTTTAACAAATATTGAACAGATGGAAGGATATAAAAAGGTTTCAATCGAGTCAGTTTATCGCAATCAACACGAAAAGACTGTACTAGTTGGGACAAGCTATGGAGTTATAAGGGGATAAAAAAGAAGCCTGATTTACAGGCTTCTTTTTTATTTAATAAACACGTTTTCGATTTTCTGCATAACTAGAGATGAGTAATAATGCAGTTTCTTCTCCTATATTACGAACGATATGAGGAACACATGCATTCCAGGAGAAAGAATCCCCTTCTTCTACAATTGCAACATCTTCTCCATGTTGAACTTCTAGTTTTCCGCGTAATACAAGGTGACATTCTTCCCCTTCATGGGCATTTGGTGTGTTTTCTTTCGGAAACCCAGCAGGAATTTCTACGAGATTTAGGCGAAGGCCACCTTGCTCGGCAACATGTTCAATTCTTTGTTCATCTTTTCCGTATACACTATATTTACGCTCTACCTTTTTGACAACTTTCAATCGATCTTTTTGTTCTAACAATAAATAGGGAAGAGGAACGTTTAAAAAATTGGAGATCGTTTCTAAAGTTGAGATAGATGGTGATGTTTTATTATTTTCAACCTGACTCATAAACCCTTTAGAAAGACCTGTTCCCTCACAAATTTGCGCGATTGTTATGCCTCTACGCTGACGAATTTCACGTATTGCAGAACCAATATTCATAAAATCAAGCTCCTTTTTGTAAACAACTATTTGTATCATAGCAAAAAAAATATATATTTTCCCAGTGAAAATGAATTGACGAATAAAAAAATTTAGTGTATGTTTTGTAATATAAATAAAAGTTTTGTATAAGAAAACCATAAAGGAGAGAAAGAAATGAATCAACATATTGGTAACTTAATTATTCGTATCGTGTTAGGGGTAACGTTCTTTATGCACGGTTTAACAAAATTCCAATCGGGGATTGACAATATTGCAGGGTGGTTCACAAGCATTGGTTTACCAGGAGGACTTGCATACGGTGTAGCAACATTTGAATTAGTTGGCGGTCTATTATTAATTCTAGGTTTAGGTGTAAGATATATTGGATTATTATTTGCACTAGTTATGGTTGGAGCAATTGTAAAAGTAAAATGGTCAGCTGGTTTATTAGGAGATGGAAAAAATCCTGGCTTCGAATTAGAGCTTGCATTACTAGCAATGGGTGCATACTTATTTGTTGCGAAAGCGGATGGTTTTGTAGATAATTTCTTAAAAGAGAAAATGTCAAAGAAGAACTAATTTAAATGGGAGGCTAACAAGATGAGTTTTCAACTTCATCCCGATACAACACTTGATGTTGTTCATTTATATGTATCAAATATAAAGAAATCACTAGAGTTTTATACAGAAGTACTAAGTATGAAAGTACTAAAAGAAGATGAAATGGTCGTTACATTTGGGAATGAAAATAACGAACCACTCCTTATCATTGAAGAAAAGAAAGAAGCCTTACCAAAGCAAAGAGGGAGAACGGGTTTATATCATTACGCAATTTTATTACCGAGCAGACAGGATTTAGCGAATATCCTTCGTCATCTTGTAGAAATGGTATATCCACTGCACGGCGGAGCTGACCATTACTTTAGTGAGGCCCTTTATTTAGCTGATCCAGATGGAAACGGGATTGAAATTTATCATGATCGCCAAAAAGAAGTTTGGCGTGATGAGAATGGAGAGCTACCATTTGTTAGTAACCCGTTAGCTGGTGAAGAATTATTGCAGCAAGGAAGTAAATGGAATGGGTTTCCAGCTGGTACTGTGATGGGACATATTCATTTCCATGTCGCTGATTTGGAAGAAGCGAAACGTTTCTATGTGGATGGTCTTGGTTTTGAAGTAACGATACCAGCTCGTAATGGGGCGCTCTTTGTATCGGCAGGAGGCTACCATCACCATATCGGTTTAAATACGTGGCAAGGTGAAGGAATACTACCGCAAATGCCAAATTCCGTTGGCTTGAAATATTTCACAATTGTATTAGCAAATGAAAAACAAAAAGAGCAAGTATGTGAAAGTTTAAAAAATATTGGCAAAATTGCTACGTACAAAGATGGAATATTACAAGTAGAGGATCCATTTGGACATTGTATCCATTTCAAAATAAAAGGAGAAGCCTAATAAAGGCTTCTCTTTTTTACTTTCTTATAATTGCTTTTTCATTTTGGACAAATAGTTCATCAAATTGCTTCGCAAGCTCAAAATCGAGTTTCGTTAAACCTTTTGCATTCCAAGATGACAAAGTAATAATGACTGCTTTATACTGGATAAGGATAAATGGGTGGTGATTATGTTCTTCTGATAGTTTGGCGGCTTCAGAGACAAATTCGACTCCTTTTAAGTAGTCGGAAAACATATATTTTCTTTCAATCCATTTTTCATCTTTTACTACCCATTTATCTAACTTCAATAATTCCTCTTGAACTTCTTCTTCAGTTAATCGTAGCATCATTTCTCACATCCTTTACTGGAAGTAGTGTAAGCCCATTGTTAATAAGACGTGTTACAGCTTCATCAGTTGTGAAAGTAGAAAGTTGTTGCAATAATGCTGCTGATGTTTCGTGCCCTTTGTTATGCTCTAAAAGTAATTCTAATATTTCAAGGCGAAGCAACCATTCTTTCGCATAAAATTTATTTAATACCTCTTGAATCGCTACTAATTGCTCGATATGTGCGTCGTGTAAAATACCTTCATTTCGGATATCGCGAACTGTTTGATACATACGTTCAAGTTCATTCAGTACAAGTGGGGCAGGAATTTCTTGAATTTCTTCATCCATTGGGAAAAATGCTGCAGCATCTGCGGCACCTGGGAATACCGAAGTAATCGTTGAACCAACAGCCATATCAAATGCACCCCATGAAGCATCAAATAAAACACGATCGTTATAAGTAACTGTGCAATTAATAAAGGAAATAAGCGCAATTTTTTTATCGTTTTTTACAATATCTGTTACTGTTCCTTTTACATGAATACCACTTGCAAAAGTAAATGCTGCTTTATTTCCGATTGTAATTCCTAATGATTGTAATTGTTCATCTGTACAATTTTCTAATGCAATATTTTCAGTGAGTAATCCAATTGGTGTTCCAAAACCGTCACTGTGTACAGACGTAGAATGATTCGCTAGTTGTTTATTGTGAATTGCTAATGCTGTTGGCGAACTCGTTCGCATGTAAATCAATTCACCCGCATCATTTTCAATCGTCTCGGTAAATGTACCTGTAATTTGTAATCCGCTATTTAATTCAGCAGTTGCATGATTTTCAGAACGAATTGCTTTTTCTAAGCCTTCTTTACCACCTGTTTTAAAGGCCATCGTTTCAGAGAATTTCTCAAGTGCTTCTGTTAATTCTTCAAATGACTCACAAACAAATAGTTGTGGTTGCATTTTTGTTACGTCATAAGTTGTACCTATACATGCCTCTATAGAGAATGGAACCTTTTCTACAGTGTCTGTTAAGCAATGTTTGCTTTCGCCAACAGAAGAAAGGAGACCAGCACCATATATTTTGGGAGCATCTATATTTCCGATTAATCCATATTCTACTGTCCACCAGAAAAGACGTGAAATTTGTTCTGCTTCTGATAAGCCAGAAACTAGCTTTTGTTTTTCAAGTACATTATTTTCAGCAGCTGTAACTTCATCAGGAGTAGAAGTAGGGCTTTCTTTTACAATTGTTAATGTACGAACAGCTTCGAATGCATCATGTTCTTCTTTTGTAGAGAAAGCTTTTGCACCAATTTGTCCAAATCGTTTCACATATTTTGCATATGTAGGATCAAGTAAAATAGGTGCGTGTCCTGCTGCTTCGTGTACAATATCTGGAGCAGGTGTATACTCGATATTTTCTATTTTGCGAATATCTGTTGCGATTGGTAATAATCCGTGTCCTTGAAAATCGAAGAAGGCTACGCCAGGAATAAGCCCGTCAATCGTTACAGCACCCCAGCCACTTGGTGCCAAACACTCATTCATTTCTTCTACCTTTGGAATTGCATCTATATTAATACCAGATGATTGTAATCCGTTCACATAGGCTGGATGAGCAACGTCTTTTAAGAAACTATGATTTTGTCTCATAATGTAACGCCACACAGCGTGATTCACCGGTGTGTATTGATCATAATGCTGTGTGGATACGAATGGTTTTAAATGCGATGGAATTTCTGTTTTCTTTGTCATTTAGACATCCTCCTTTTTTAAAACAAAATTAAGTATCGGTTTCGTATAGCTTGTATCACCCCCTTTCAAAATTGTAAGCGCTTATAAAATTTTATCATAAGATTCGGAATTATTTAACATCTGTTTCTGTGAGAAATAGAAAAAGCCCCTATCGGAAAATCCGATAGGGGCGAAAGAATCGCGGTACCACCCTATTTGTAAGTGAAAATATACTTACATCTCAATTAATGATAACGGAAAAATTCCGTCTTTTCCTTCATGCCTATAAGCATAAGCACTACGAAAAAGAAGCTCCAGAATTGTAATTCATACTTATATATGTGCTAATTTCCACCGACCATTAGCTCTCTGTAACAGGGATATAAGATACTACTGCGATTCTTTCAACGCGTATATTATGAAATTATATAAAAGGATGGACGCAAAAAAGTCCCTATCGGAAAATCCGATAGGGACGATAAAAATCGCGGTACCACCCTATTTGTAAACAAGTAATTGTTTACCACTCACTTTACGATAACGGAAAGATCCGTCTTTCTCTTCATGCATAAAAAGCATTACGGGAAAGAAGCTCCAGAATTGTAATTCACGCTTGTATATGTACTGATTTGCACCAACCATCAGTTCTCTGAGACAGGGATATAAGTCGCTACTGGTATTCCTTCAAAGCCGATATATAATTCGTTCAACTAAACTATGTTTTGTATTATAAAACTATATTAAAAAAATTGTCAACAATAATTTTTTATTTCACTTCTAAATCAACATTTAAATTAGATGTATTTCCAGCTGCATCGGTTGCTACAATGTGAATTGTATTTTTACCTTCTTGTAATTGAGAACGATCGAAATAAATTTCGTAGTTTTTCTCCCACGTGTTTAAGAATGCACTCTCCCATACACCATTTCCGTTAATCTCATATTGTATTCTCACTGGAATACCAGGTGCAATCCAACCAGATTCTGTCATCCAATCTAGTAGAATATCATCAACGTTTCCTCTAATAATAAGATTTTCTTGATCAATTTCGTGCGTTAACTTAGGTGCTGTTCGGTCGATAAATACAGCTCCTGTTTGTTTTGTTTCTCCGCCAGAGTTAGAAGCGACAGCTTCGATTTGGTATAAGCCATCAGGCAACGGAGATCCGTCTGTTTTTGTACCATTCCATTTGAAAGATTTATAGCCAGGTGTTTCGTTTTTACCTTGATATACCATGCCCTGATATGTCACACGGTCTTTCGTAATTAAATTGGCATGAAACGCTATATCTTCAACTGGTGTAACTAAATAGTAATTGATTAGGTTGTCATCTAGTATTTTGTCATTATTTGGACTGAAAGTAGAATTAACGATTTCAAGGCCATCAATACGCTTGTATTCTTTCGGATCGATGCTAAATGTAAATGGAATACGCATTTCATCAGTTTTCCCTTGCTCTTTTACATACAGATTCCCTGTATATACGCCTTGTGGTAAGGAGCTATCTACAGTAATAGTAAAAGGTTTTTCAATATTACTATTCGGTTTCATACTAATAGAAGAAGGGAAAGAAGTCTGGATTTTTGTTTTTGTATCTAATAATTCAATACGAGTTGAAAAGTTTTTCTTTTTGCTAGAAAGGTTTTGTAACGTAATATTTTGTGTTAGTTTCACTGTGCCGCTATTTGGCTTAATAAGACCGAAACTGACATTGTTCGGTTTCACTAATGAATCTGTTTGGGCTGCTTTTGGAATATTAATTAAACCAGATCCTTGTGCCATGACAGGATATGTATTTTCATTGACATCCTTTAATGTTTTTGCAGTATTGGCAAGAGCAGATTTCAATTGTTCTGTCGTCCAATCAGGATGCATTTGACGTAGTAAGGCAACGGCTCCTGCTACTTGTGGCGCAGCCATACTTGTTCCATTATGAGATTCATAGCCGCCTCTTGGTACAGTACTAGTAATTTGTACTCCAGGTGCAACAACATCAGGTTTTATGAGCCAACTACCTTGTGATGGTCCTCTGGAACTGAAGTTACCAATAAGTTCGGTTTTGTTTGGTTGTCCAATCTTTATATTTTTCTTTCGTTTTGTAATTAAATCCTTCAACTCTTCACCGTTTGTATTTGATAGTTGCATAACCGGAAGAGCTACATCTTCACGTCCAAAGTATTCGGGCATAATATTAATTTCTTTTTCGTTAGAAATTAGTAGTACGCCGAGAGCACCAGCTTGTTTCGCTTGTTCTGCTTTTACTAGCGTACTCGAAGTGCCTTGTAAAACAAGGGCGAATTTACCTTTCACATCTTGTTTAGCGTAATCGCTTGAATTACCGTAGCCAACATAGACAAGCTGAGCATCGTTTCCTACTTGGAAATCTGCTTTTGATAACGGTAACCCTTGGTAAGATTTATTAGAACCAGCTATTTGGAACGTTGGAAACGGGATAGAAACAGTAGATGCTCCAACTGATATAACGCTGCTTGCATTTCCAGGTGCATCAACAGACCAAGGCTTTGGTCCATCATTTCCATTTGAAACGACTGCAGTAACACCAAGTTTTGCTGCACGTTCTAACGTCATTGTTACAGGTTGATCAGGGACATTTAAATCTTGACCGAGTGATAGATTTAAAACATCTGCACCATCTTGAATAGCGCGCTCAATCCCTTGAATAATATCTTCTGTTGTACCAGTTCCACCATCATTCATTACACGATAGGCTAGAATAGAAGCGTTTGGAGCAACGCCTTTAATTTCTCCATTACCAGCAATAATTCCAGCTACATGAGTACCATGTACGTTACCATCCATTGGATCGTTATCTTCATCAACTGTGTCATATCCACCGATATAATTTGCTTTTAAGTCGGGATGTGTATAGTCTACACCAGAGTCGATAATTGCTACTTTCATACCTTTTCCATCAAGCGGTTTGCCAGATGGGTCTTTTAAATTCCATGCTTCAGGAGCACCAATTGTCGGTCCGCCGATATTTGATGCTTCTTCATTAGTAGTGCTTTTTGATGTTTCATGTAATTTATATGTTAAGTTCGGGTAGACTGCTTTTACTTCGGGTAAAGAAGCAAGAGCGGTAATTTGATCTCCAGGAACTGAAATAGAGAATCCGGAAAATAACGTATTATACACCTCTTTAATTTTTGCACTAGGTGCTTTTTCTTTTATTTTCTTAGTCGTATCTTCTTGTGCTTTTTTAAGCTCGGCATGATAAGACTGTGCATTATTATTTTGTAAATCTGGAGCATGCTGAATGTTACTTTGTGAAGCGAGTGGAGCATGTTGCAATTCTACAATGACTGAAACTTCTTTTGATGTTTTTGTTTCAACACTTTGCGCAATTTTATTTTCTCCCCATTGTTCAATATTCGCTTTTAACTGTGGACTAAATTGCTTCTCCTTTTGCAGCGATTCAGCATGTGCGCTTAAAGCTCCAAAACTGGAAAAGACGAGCGCCATACTTAATAGTGTAGATGTAGTTTTTTTCATTGAAACTCCCCCTAATAAAAAGTGCTAATATTCCGAAAAAATTATCTTACAAATTTATCTCGAATTATATAATCGGATGTTAGCTAAACTATATTTTCGACATAATTCATACCAATCCTCTATGAATTTAAAATTTCTTGGGAAATTCTTTCTGATTATGTCGAATAGGTATTTTTCACATATTGTAGGTGGACATTGAGGAATGCTATGAGGGAAATGGAGGGGTGTTATGAAACGGTTCATAGTAAGCGTTGGTACAATGTTAATCGTATTTTTATGTTCAATTATTAATATTAGCGCAGAAAATAATGAAGCGAAAATTGCTTTTATTCGTCATCATGATCTTTGGATTAAAATTGATGGAAAAGAAAAACAAATAACAAAAGGTGAGTACATAACAGGACCGAAATGGTCTTATGATGGAGAATGGCTTGCCTATGCTAAAGGAAAGAAACAAAATCGTTTTGAACTGTATCGGCTGAAAGATGGAAAAAAAGTTGCATCGTTTCAATCGGAAGTATCGAATTATCAATGGTCACCGAAAGAGAATATAATTGCATTTGTATTTGCGAATACATTAAATACGTTTGACGTCAAAAAAAAGAATACAGATTTTGAAAATGTATCGGCAGGTGTAGGTGACTATGCATGGTATCCTGATGGAAAGAAGTTCCTTGTATCATCTGAAGCGCATATACTTCCAACAGGATGGACAGGGGCTCAGCTATATGAAGTGCAAAAAGATGCACATATGAATCCTCACAAAATGAAGCATTTGTATGCATTACCAAATGAACATGATGATTTCCTAGCATTCGTTGCGAGTGGCTTTCAGTGGTCACCAAATCAAAAGTGGATTTCATTTTTAGCAGTACCGACAGCTTCATGGTCAGCTGATAGTAATACGCTTTGTTTAGTTCGTGCAGATGGTAGTCGGTTTGAACAAGTAGATCAAATGCTATTAAACACACAATGGTTTCAATGGGCGCCATCAAAAAATATATTAGCCTATATTGAAGGAAGCGGGAGAGTTGCATTAGAAAATAAACATTTAAAAATAAAGGAACTACCAGCACTTCAGCAGAACACATTTACGCCGAAAGGATATGTCGATTGGGATTTTGTATGGAAGAACGATAACGTAATTATCGTTTCACGAGCAAAAGAAGCAGGGATAGAAACTCCCCCAGAAAAAAGGCCACTACCATCTTTATATGAGATCGATAGTACAAGCGACAAACAACATCGAATCACAAAGCCACCTCATAAGCAAGGTGATTATCATCCAATCCTTATGAAGAAGAGCAATCAATTAATATGGATACGTTCAGACCGTGAGAAAGCCAATGTATGGATTGCTCATAGTGATGGGAAACAGGAAAAGAAGTGGATTGAAAATGTAGACGTACCAGAGTGGTATTACGAGAAATGGAATTGGGAAAATGTTATCTCGGTGAGAGAAAAATAAAAAACCTGCCTAAAAGATAATTTTAGGCAGGTTTTTTATTTTTATTTATGTGTTTTATTTGGCTTCTTTTTCGCTGGGTTTCCGTTTCCCTGACGTTTTCTATTTTGTTCATCTTTTGCTTGTTTTTCATGCAGTGTATCTAAAAAATCATTCGAGTTACTCATTTTTCTATCGCTCCTTTCATCTTGTCCTAATTACTATAACCATTTAGGAGGATAATCATGAGGTGAAAAAGTTAAGCACTTAGTTTTCTTCGATAGTATACGTAAAATATGCCATACGTAATAAATAGCATAAATAAAATTGGTAACTCTACATTTTCTTTTAAAATAGTTGCGACAGAAGTTGGTAAGTAAGGTGATGTATTACTCGTTTCTACACCTAACCATTTGTTTAAGAGATTAATGGTACAAAACATAAAAACACCGGACCAGCTTGCAATAATTGCTTTCTGTTTAATTTTTGTTTCTCGTTCATCATCTGTAATCCAAGGATTAGCAGTTTTATCACTACTAAAAAATCCGTTTATATATCCCCATATAATCATTCCAATTAAGATGGTTATCCATTTCATATTTATAATTTCTCTCTCCCTTGTAAAAAGTATTTTACACAAGCAATTGTAATATTTTCCTATTATTCATGTCAAATCTTTTTTACATATTGTTTTTTTATAGCAGGAATAATGAATGAGATAGGGAAGAAATTATGTTGAAGGATTTCATGGAGAGAGGAGGATGGGTATGAAACTCGTCTTTGTTCGGCACGGTGAAGGAGAACATACAAAGGATTTGCCGGCAAGTTTACAAATGTTGAATCCATCATTAACGGATGAGGGAAGGGATCAGGCTGGATTCATTCAATTCAATGTACCATTACAGAAAACAGATATATTAATCGCTAGCCCTACACTTAGAACTTTACAAACGGCGGCGATATGGAGTGAGAAAGTGGCTTGTCAAAAAATCGTTCATCCATATGCATCCCCACGTATTTTTCCTTATCGAGAAGGAGCGAAAACATTACCATGTGATCACATAGTAGATCAGGGAATAATAACAAATTTATTTCCACATTTTTCGATTGCGAAAAGTACAAATAAGCAGTTATGGACGGAAGGTATAAATACTATTTCAGAGAATCGTTTTCAGCAAATAGTAGATGAATTTCTTCTTTGGTGTTATGAGCTAGGGGCGGAAAGAATTTGCATTGTATCTCACGACGGGACAATTACAGCGTATCGGCAATATTTACAGAAAGTCGTTTTAACTAGATCTGATTTTTTGAAAGAAACGGGTATATATAAAATGGATGTATCCCTTAAAAGTTTGATTGAGGAAATCTAATTATAGGATGGAGGGTGTATATTGAATGTTGCACTAGTAGTTGGCTTTAATTCTGATTTAGAGGCACAATCAATCCGAGCATCACTTGAATATTTTGGGGCGAAAGTTATAACGTACTGGATTGGTAGACCGAAAGAATTCATCGATATTCTTTCTGGAAAGGGTTTATATAACGATATTAATTATGTTGTCTTTTGCTTTCATGGTGAGGAAGGAAAGTTTGTCATGGAAGAGTTAGGTGAAGATATATATGAACAAGATGAACCGCGGGGATACTTTGGTGCAGCAGAAATTTATAAATATGCAAAATTGCATAATACACATATTGTAAATAGTGGGTGTACGTTAGGGGAGCAAAAACTAGCAGAATCTTTTTTACGTAGTGGAGCAAAATCGTATATTGGATCAATAGATTATGTAGATGGGAATGCAGCACTTATGTTTACAATACGCTTATTTTACGGGGTTATTAACCATGAAAAAACGTTAGAAGATGCTTTTCAAGAAGCGAGTTTAATGGATGAGGAGACACGTACATTTCGATTCTATAAGTAGTGTGAAACACATTTATTCTATATTCGAATAAATGTGTTTCACATTTAACTCACACTTTTTTTACATTTTTTTAATGAAAATGATTATCACTTATGGTATGATATGTTCAAGTTTTTACAGGTAATAAAAGTTACTATATAAACGTTAGCTTGTAATGTTTTATACGTATGTCACGAATTATTCATAATTAACGTTTGTAAAATAAGTAACTGATGTTATTATATTAACTGTAACTGACTTAATTACAACTTTAGGAGGAAGATATGGTTATTCAATTTTTAAGAGAAAACAAAGCAGTTTCTTTTGTGCTAGCAGTAATCCGCGTGTATCTTGGTTACACATGGTTAATGGCTGGAATCGGTAAACTACAAGGAAAAGGATTCGATGCAACGGGTTATTTACAAGGTGCAATTGAAAAATCTAAAGGAGCACAACCGGCTGTTCAATCTTGGTGGGCATCATTTTTACAAGATTTCGCAATTCCAAACGTTGATCTATTTAATACACTTGTAACATGGGGAGAAATTTTAGTCGGAATTGGTTTAATTGTAGGCTGTTTAACAAAAACAGCGGTCTTTTTTGGCCTTGTAATGAACTTTTCCTATATGTTTAGTGGGTCAATTGGAGTGAATCCTGAAATGGTTATCTTATCTATGTTCGTTCTGGTTTCTGGTATGAATGCTGGTAAATTTGGAATTGACGGCTTCGTTATCCCAAAAGTATTAGGATCAAAGACTCAAAAACGCCAAAAGCAAGCTGCTTAATATATGAAAACGGGTATCTCAAAATGAGATACCCGTTTATGTTATTTTTCAGCTTGTATGGGATTATTTTTAAAGAACTCTTTTACATAATCTACAAATTCTTGTGGCTCTTGACGAAACGGTGCGTGATAACCCTTTTCGATAATATGGAAAGTACTATTTTTTAAAAATTGATGATACGTTTCTCCTTCTTTCCATGAAACGCTACTATCATTTCTTCCCCATACAATTAAGGTCGGTTGTTTCATTTCATTTGCATTGATTTGAAGACGTCTAGGCCATAATTTCATTTTATTGTAATGCTCTTCATCATTACGTTTAAATTTCACTTTGCTTTCATCATAATCTGCAATAGCAGAGACGGTATTTAAATCACTCGACAACTGTGGTTTTGGTGACCCTTGTTTATTAACAAGTGTATGAGGACCGCCTGTAGCATCAGTTAAAATAAGGTGGGTAACGGCTTCTGGATATAAATATGTTAAATTAAGAGAAATTTCTCCGCCCATTGAATGGCCCAGTATTGCAAACGAATCGTAACCTAGTTTTTTCATTAATTTATAATACAAATTTGCATGAGTTGGGAAAGAATAATAAAAATCCATCGGCTTAGATGAGCGCCCGAATCCTAAAGCATCTACAGAAATAATTGTATGATCTTTTGCTAAGTCTGAGTAAATCTTTTGAAAACCATCTGACGATCCTCCAAATCCATGGATCATAAGTAAAGGTGGTTTCTCATTACCAATCTTTTTGAAGTAAATAGTTTGACCATCTATTTCTACCATTTTTTCCTCGGTAGCTAGTTTCGCTGTAATTGTATTTTTAACTTGTTTTACTTGTTCTACTGGCTTTTCTGCTGCACTACATCCTACTAATAGTGTAAGAGTAAGACAACCTACCATAAAATAGCTAAATCGCTTCAATTAGGTGTCCCCTTTCTAACATAACGCTGTATCTATCATAGCAAATAGCATATTACGATTTCCAGGAAGTTGGCTACCGTTTTTTATCATAAAAGGTGAAAGGAGCGTTTCTTGGAAATTTTCTGTCTGAAGAAATTTACGAAATGAAAATTGTGAATGCGGGACATCGATCCTTACGGTACCGTTCCAACACTCGCAGATCTTTTGTAATAATTGAATAGCATCCTTCTCTTGCTTTGCGATAAGTGGAGTGATACATAGTATAGTTCCTTTTTGTATACATAAGGAAAAAGCTTCTATACAGTTATTTCTCTCAATTTTAAAAGAGTGGTGGGTTCTTGGTAATAGTAATGAATAAAGGAAAGAACGATTAGCACCAGTTGTAATTTGATCAAGAGAAATAAGTGATACAAGGTCCAGTTCTTTCACTTGTTGTGCATGAGCAATATGCGTATTAGTCGTTTGTTTTTCAAAACGATGAATCGTCGTTACTGTTTGAAATCCGCACGATGTATAAAGAGGCTCGCCAGCTTTTGTTGCAATAAGTGCAATTGGTTTGTTTGGGTGAGTGTGTTCGAAGCAGCGATTAAGCAAAATACGCCCGATACCTCGGCCTTGAAAATTAGGATGAACGATTAACATGCCAATAGTAGAAAAACTATTTTTAAAAGGAAATACTCCTCCAGCTGCAATCAGTTTATTTTCATGCATATAACCGATAAGTGTACCGAGAGATAGATACATTTCGAATTGTTTTTCCATAAATGCTTTATCCTGTAACCATCCAATAGCTTTGCAAAGGTCCAGTAAATCAAAAATAAAAGTCTCATCTAGCTTTATTATTTTCATAAATGTCCACCAAATTTCTATTAATTTTCATAAAAGTAGATTGGAAATGTTAAATAAGAGATTTACGTTAAATGAAATCCAACTTGTTTATATTTGAATTGTAAAGGAGATAATGGTTGATACGAAAAGACAAAGTTATACAAATTATAACTGATATTTACATAAGTTAACAAAAAATTTACATATAACTAATTTTCTCTTAATAGTCTTCCATTAAATTTGATAGTGGGAAATGAATAACCTAATTAGGGGGACAAGACAGTGAAAAAGTTTGTGAAAAAAGCATGGCCATTTGCAGTTGTGGCATCATTAGCAGTTACTTCGGTAGCAGCATGGAATTTTACACGTTCTAGTGAAGTAAATGCAGATGAGAACGGAAGCAATGCAAAAATCAAAAATGTTATTGTGTTAATTGGAGATGGCATGGGTCCTTCATACATGACGGCTCATCGTTATATGAAAGATAATCCAAAAACATTCGAGATGGAATCTACAGAATTTGATAAGCATCTTGTAGGAACACAAAAAACATATCCAGAAGATGAACATGAAAACATCACAGACTCTGCGTCGGCAGCAACAGCTATGTCAGCAGGAATTAAAACATATAATGCGGCAATCGCAGTTGATAATGATAAAGCAGAAGTGAAAACTGTTCTTGAACAAGCGAAAGAAAAAGGGAAATCAACAGGATTAGTTGCTACTTCTGAAATTACACATGCAACACCAGCTGCTTTCGGTGCGCATGACATTAGTCGTAAAAATATGGACGCAATTGCAAATGATTATTTTGATGAGAAAATTAAAGGGAAGCATAAAGTAGACGTTATGCTTGGCGGCGGTGTAAATAACTTTGTTAGAAAAGATCGTAATCTTACAGAAGAATTTAAGAAATCTGGTTATAGCTATGTAACAGATCGCAATCAATTGTTAAATGATAAAAATGATCAAATTCTTGGCTTATTTGCACCAGGTGGTTTAGATAAAATGATTGACCGTACTGATAAAACACCTTCATTAGAAGAAATGACAAATGCAGCAATTGAGCGTTTGAACAAAAATAAAAATGGTTTCTTCTTAATGGTTGAAGGAAGTCAAATCGATTGGGCTGGACATGATAATGATATCGTTGGTGCAATGAGTGAAATGGAAGACTTTGAAAGAGCATTTAAAGCAGCGATTGAGTTTGCGAAAAAAGATAAAAATACGTTAGTCGTTGCAACCGCAGACCACGCTACTGGTGGATTATCTTTAGGCGCAAATGGTGAGTATAACTTTAAAGTAGATCCAATTAAGGCTGCAAAACGCACACCAGACTTCATGGCAAATGAGATTGCAAAAGGTGCAAATGTAGAAGAAACATTGAAAAGATATATTGATTTACAATTAACAGCTGAAGAAATTAAAGCGGTAAATGATATTGCTCCTTCAAAAGATGTAACAAAGATTGATAATGCGATTGAGGATATTTTCAATAAGCGTTCGGTTACAGGTTGGACAACAGGTGGACATACAGGGGAAGATGTAAATGTATATGCATTTGGCCCAGGTAAATACTTGTTCTCTGGCGTTCAAGAGAATACAAATATCGCTAAACGTGTCTTTGATATTATCGGCGGTGGCGATCCGAATAAAGGAAGACGCTAATTATAAATGAAAGTGAGGCGAAATGCCTCACTTTTCTTTTTAGGAGATGGAAAGATGAGGTCTTTTTTCAGGGGAATAGGTTCCCTTCTAGTATTTGTATTATTGCTAGTTGGATGCCAAGCCAAGGAGAATCATATAGAACAAAAATCTACTATTACAAAAGCTGAGGAAAAGGTACAAATAACGAAAGAGGAAGAGAAAGTGATTCAAGATGTTATGGAGGAATTTGTACGGACGACAAATGAAAAAAATCTTACTGAACATATGGAGTTATTTTCAAAGAAGATGCCTAGTGCGGAAGACTTGAAAACACAAAAAGAAGCAGCTTTTCAAAAGGGAAATAAGAAAATTGAATTGGAACATATTGATATGAAAGCTAGTAAAGCAGGATATGTTGTTGTTGAAACAAAAGAAAAGGAAATAGATGGAGAGATCATCCTTCAAAAGAAAGTACAGTATGCACTTGGAAAAGAAGAAGATGGATGGAAAATTGAAGAGGTTCGCACGATAGAGAAGAAATAAAGTGGAACTTTTCGTAAATGGTACAAAAAAAGGTTCTCATTGATGAGAACCTTTTTTATAGTGGTAACATAATTTGATTTGAGCATGCTTCGATATCATCAATATCTTGGCGAATGGTTGCCATTTTATTATCAAGATCTTCAGCTTTCATTGCTGCATCATGTAGTTCATCTTTTAAATACTCAGGTATTTTCCCTTCATATTTATAATAAAGTTTATGTTCTAAACTTGCCCAGAAGTCCATTGCAAGCGTCCGTAACTGGATTTCTGCAAATACATCTTTTGTACCAGAATTTAGTGATAAAGGATATTTAATAATCATGTGTAAACTTTTATAGCCATTTTGTTTTGGGTTAGCGATATAATCTTTTACTTCTATGATTTCCATATCTGCACGTTTTTGAATGACATTCTTTAAATGATAGATATCTTCTACGAAGCAACATGTAATACGAATGCCAATGATATCTTGTAAATGTGTTTGTGCATTTTCAACTGTTGGTAATAGATTTTTACGCTCAAGCTTTTTAATAATACTTTCAGGTTGTTTTAATCTTGTTTTTATATGTTCAAACGGGTTGTAATCCTCTAAGAATTGAGCTTCCCGGTTCATAATTTCAAATTTAGTTTTTAACTCTTCTAAAGCAAATGTATACGGTAGTACAAAAGCTTTCCAATAGTTAACTGTTGATTGATTATATTCCATTTATATACACACCTTTTCCTATTTACAAGTGAGGTTGTTATTATACTAAATACCAAAGCATATAAGCGCAAGCAGCAAATGATGAAATCATAAAACGATATTTAGTTTTCATATTTTCAACTCCTTTCGAGTAAGATTCTATATGAATAAACGTGATTGTTAATAAGTTCACTATGTACAATTCCTATAGTAATAGATTCGTGTGAATTTCGTATGAACTAATTGTTTCAGCTTTTTGTCTTTTTTTTGTGAAGCATCATTATTATCCATCACTTAAAGTGTTTTTATTTGATTTATTCGTTTGTATAAATTAATGTATATTTAAATTTATAGTTATAATTATTGAGGAGGCTGTAAGGTGAATTTTGAAGAATTAGCAATTGCTAGACGTTCTGCAATGAAATTTGTACAAGGAATAGAAATCCCAGATGAAGATTTTAAAAAAATATTTGAGCTAACAAAGCTTTCTCCATCTTGTTACAATTTGCAACATACGCATTATGTCATAATTCGTGATCAAGAGCGCAAAGAAAGATTAAAAGAATTAGCCTTCGGACAATATAAAGTATCAAGTGCATCTGCGGTAATACTTGTTTGTGGTGACAAGAGAGCATACCAAAATGTCGAAAATATTTATTTCGGTATGAAGGTTTTAAAGATGATTGATGAATGTGAGTATGAAGATACAATTAGGCAAACGAAAGGGCTATATGAAGGAAAAGGAGAACGCTTCATGGAAGAGGAAGCGATTAGAAATGCTTCGTTAAGTGCGATGACATTTATGTACGCAGCTAAATATTACGGCTATGATACGTGTCCAATGATCGGTTTTGATGAAAAAGCGGTACAAAATGAATTAAATATGCCGGGGCATGTAGTACCTGTTTTAATGATTACGATAGGAAAAAGTGATACTACTAAAATTCGCCCACGAGGATATCGAAAGCCGATTAGTGAGTTTGTTACATACGAGACATTTTAATAAAAAGTATAAAGTACTAGAAATAAAAGGGTTCTATTTAGAGCCTTTTTGTTTTGCAATTGACAAATAGAATGAAGTTATATAATATTTAAATCGTAATCATTACGTTTTAGTTTGCGATCTTTAAAAGAAAGGAGAATTACATATGCGTGTAAATATTACATTAGCTTGTACAGAGTGCGGTGACCGTAATTATATTTCTAAAAAAAATAAACGAAACAATCCAGAGCGCATCGAACTAAAAAAATATTGTCCACGATTAAAGCGAGTAACGTTACATCGTGAAACGAAGTAGAAGAATAGAGATATCTCTATTCTTTTTTTGTTTATATTTCTTTGGTTTTGTTTGTTATAATTACCTTAAATTGTAATAAAGGGAGCGGTATGATGAATCAAAAAGATAAAGAAAGAAAAGAGCAAGTGGCTCATATTATTAACATTTCAGATGATTATAGGCTTGTTGTAGATGATCAAGAAGGTGTGGATGACCCATATCATCTATTATGGTGGGAACATAAAGCGGATGAAGAGAGAACAATACAGATTACATTGAATAGACATACTGGTAATTTAATTGACTTTAGGATAGAGGATGAAAAAGCTTTTTCGAGCGGTGAGGAAGCGATAGAGGAGAATAGAGCAAGAGAGATTGCAAATGTATTCTTAAAAAAATATACAAAAGAAGGATATGAATTTTATACATATGTAACTGTTAAGGATGACAGGCGCGGTTGGAAAGAAGTAAATTATATGCAAGAAGTAAATGGCTATCCATTGCCGAATACAGGATATGTTGTGCAAGTTCACTCTTCAGGGAATGCTGTGAATTTCCATTACAATGGACAAAAAGCTATAGAGAAAAAACCATCATGGCCAAGTGAAATTGTTGAGGAGAAAGTCGTTTTAGAAAATTTGAAAGCTAGACAAGATATGAGACTTGTATTTGTAGATTTAACATACTCTTCATGTGAGGATGAAAACGGGGAAGAAGTAAAAGGGTACCGTCTTGTATATGAACCAGAGCCAAGTCATGCGTTTATTGATGCAAGTACAGGCAAAGACTTATTTGGACCAGATCATTATAGAATAGCTTCTACAGTTCCAGTTGTTAAAGGGATAAAAAACAGTCAAAGAAAAGATGTGCTCGATTTATTAGATTGGGACAAAGAAAAATTTATAAAAATAGATGAAAAAGAAGATGAATATGAAATTAAGATGAAGTTTGTACTGAATGAAGAATTACAAAAAGAAAGAAAAGAGAAAGATTCATATTCAATGGAGGAGTTTTATAAAAAGTATTCTCAAATGTTGAAGCATGATAACTTCGTTGTAATTACTTTAGATAAAAAAACAAATCAATTACTTTCCTGTTTAATATGGAAGGATGAACAAGAAAGGAAAACAATCCTATCACGAGAGCAATGTTTAGATAAAGCACTTCAATTTTTGGAGCATATTATCCCGAATGCAACAAAGTATGTTCAGCTTTGGGATAATTATGAAGAGGAAGAGGGGATAGAGAGATTTTCCTTTTCAATATATGTAAATGACATTCATGTAGAGGGAAAATATATTATGATTAACATTAATACAGAGAATGGTGCTGTGATGCACTACTCTGGAGAGTCTAGCAATCTTATAAAAGAATTGCTCACATACGAAACAACACCAAAAGTAACAAAAGAAAAAGCATTAGAAATATACAGAGGGGCTATTCGAGTTAAATTAGAATGGTCTATAGATCATGATGTAGAGGAAACGGTATATCAATTGTTGTATAAACAAACAACGGATGAAAATCATAAAGAATCCTTCGGTTGTAGTCGGGAAATTCGTTATATTGATGCGCATACTGGGGAGAAAATTTTGAGTAAGTAAAATAAAAAGAGTTATTTTTCAAAGAAAATAACTCTTTTTATTTTTATAATTTGCCTGTTCGTTTTTCAAAAGTAAATGTGATAGGAAGATTGGAAGAAGAACTATCACTTTTAAATGTTACTTTCCATTCTTTAGAATGGGCTTTAATTTCGAAATTAAGAAGATTCATTGCTCTACGTTTATCTATTTCTAAAAACATATTATGAATTTCTGGCTCTTGCTGTAAATTAAGAGCCTTTAGTGTGACTGTTAATGTGAAAAAATTTTGCCCTTCATATACTATTTTTGATATTTTTGTTTTTTGTGTATTTAACAATATATAAAAACGGTCTGATGGAGTTAATTGTACAGAGTCATCAGTAGTTTCATTCTCGCTATTATGAAGTTCAACTAAGAAAGATGTACTATGGGAAGAATCTTTTTTGCTTGTAATCTGTAATTCAGTAGGAATCATCGGTATTTCATAAAAATCATTCCTTATTATGTTATTGTAATCCTCTGAAAATTTACGGACTTCTTTTGGAAAAGAGTCTTCTTGTGTACTTAAAAAAGTTTTATGTTGCTTTGGAGTTTTTTTACTAAAATTTATTATTTCTTTAAAGTAATAATTGGATACAGTTAAAAATAAAAAACTACAAATTAATAAAAAAATTCGATAGGAATTTGGAAAGTGAAAGAACAGTAGTATACATGTAATAAATCCAATTACATAGAAAATAAAGATAAGTAGTTCTAGTTTCGAGTGAAAGGAGAAACCATAGTTATGAAAAAATTTCATTCCAATTATAATTTGAGCTCCAAAAAACAAAGAAATTCCTAATTGAAAAAATAATAAATCAGGCCCTCTCTTAATAACAAAAGTAATGAACGAAATGAAAAGTAAAAATACCCCTAAATAAATTGTTACATTTAATAATCGATCTAATGTAAGCATGAATAGTGTCCCCTTTAATAGCATATTCATATATAAATAACGATTTTATATAATTATAATATAACAATAAAATATTTTAAATGTTGGAAGTGTTGAGTTTTATAAATAAACTGTACAGACACAAACAACCTCACGCCCACATACACTTAGTAAAGACCACTATTTTGGCGGAGGTGAAAGGTTTGAGTCTATTCGCCGCAATTGGATATATGGTTCGAGAAGTGTTTGTTTTTGTTTCTTATGTGAAGAATAATGCGTTTCCGCAGCCGTTATCATCAGACGATGAGAGAAAGTACTTAGAGCTAATGGAGCAAGGTGATGCTCAAGCGAGGAATCTGTTAATTGAACATAATTTACGGCTTGTAGCTCATATCGTTAAAAAATTTGAAAACACAGGGGAAGATGCAGAAGATTTAATTTCAATTGGTACAATCGGGCTCATTAAAGCGATTGAGAGCTATTCTGCAGGAAAAGGAACAAAGCTTGCGACGTATGCAGCTCGCTGTATTGAAAATGAAATTTTGATGCATTTACGTGTACTGAAAAAAACGAAAAAGGACGTTTCACTTCATGATCCAATCGGGCAAGATAAAGAGGGGAATGAAATATCGCTTATTGATATATTAAAATCAGAGTCTGAAGATGTAATCGATATGATCCAGCTTAGTATGGAGTTAGAAAAGATTAAAGAGTATATCGATATTTTAGACGAACGAGAGAAAGAAGTGATCGTAAAGCGTTTTGGACTGGGGCTTGATAAGGAGAAAACGCAACGAGAGATTGCAAAGGCACTCGGTATTTCTAGAAGCTATGTATCAAGAATTGAAAAACGTGCTTTAATGAAAATGTTCCATGAATTTGTAAGAGCAGAGAAAGAGAAAAAAGCGAAGGACTAATGTACATTACAAGCAGCCGTATGTCAAAAAAGGCTGCTTTTCTTTTTGTAAATAAGGAAAGAAAAAGGGTTGTGTTCAGAAGAAATCCATGTTCACTGTTGAAAATGACGGATTCTATCTGTAATATTAGAGGGTGCTAAACAATTTAAGAATAATACCATACTTAGTTTTCCGCATGTATAATGAAACAGTTCTATATGATATGTGGGAATAAGAACCAATTTTACATATGATATAGAAGGAAAAGAAGGGGAAGCTAAAGTTATAGACTGATTAGGAGGTTCCGCAATTTGCGACGTACATTATATCGACTTATGATCGAACTTACAAATGGTCGTTTTACTTCTTATATATTACGTAAATTTGCACAATCTCGTTTGAGCTCTATCATTATTCCATCGTATGCGAAAATTTTTCAAATTAATCAAGATGAGATGGAAAAGGGTTTGAAGGAATATAGAACATTGCATGAATTATTTACACGTAAGCTAAAAGAAGGAAAGCGTAGTATTGATACAGATACATCGAGTATCGTTAGTCCTGTTGATGGTGTTTTTGCTGATCACGGTCCTATTGAGGATACAAAAACATTTGATATTAAAGGAAAGCGTTATTCGATTGTGGATATGCTAGGTAATGAAGAACGTGCAAAGCGATATGCAGGTGGTACATACATGGTTATTTATTTAAGTCCAAGTCACTATCATCGTATTCATAGTCCGCTTTCTGGTTCTGTGACTGAAAGATTTGTACTCGGTAGAAAATCATATCCGGTAAATGCAGCTGGTATGGAATACGGGAAAGAACCATTGTCAAAAAATTATCGCTCTGTTACAGAAGTAAATAGTGACGGCGAACATATGGCGCTTGTAAAAGTAGGAGCTATGTTTGTTAACAGTATTGAGCTGCTGCATGAAAGAGACACTGTTCAAAAAGGTGAAGAAATGGCATACTTTACATTCGGTTCAACAGTTGTGTTATTGTTTGAAAAAGATATGATAGAAGTAGTGCAGAATTTGAAGAGTGGACAAGAGCTTCGTCTTGGTGAAAAAATTGCTACTCAATTGCTTCATAAGTAAAGAAAAGATTGTATAACTGTAAGCAAGAGTTATGGACAAAGATGCGTAATGATGAAGGTCCCTAGATGGGAGTACTTGTTTATTCGAGAGCCATCGCAGGATGGCTCTTTTTACAAGTTAGCTAATTAAAGTTTCACTTTATATGTAATCAAGACGATTTGACAAGCTTGTCCTCTAATGAGCGTCTAATAATTTCTTGTTTTATAAGTAAAATGAAGTCGGGATTTAATTTTAGTTCTTTTGCTTTATAATAAGACTCAGTGAGTAACTCAGTAGATAACTGTTCCATATGTTTTGTTTTCAAGGTGAGTCACCTCCTAATAATATAAGGATTGATTCGTTGTTGCATTTAATGTACCAAAAAAATATGACAGTCACAAACGAGTGGTTATCCACATACCTAGGTGGATAAAATGTGTATAGATTGTTAGTAAATTCCAAATTGACTGAAAGATTAATGTGGAAAATGTGTACAATTTTATCCACAGGTCATATATCGAAATATGTTGTCGAAAAATTTTTATGAAAACTCCTCAAAGAGGTGAAAGAAATTGAAGCTATTTTTACCAAATGAATATGTGAAAAATGTATATCACGTTCAACCAGAAGATTTGAAGAAACGTGGAATTAAAGGTGTTATTACTGATTTAGATAACACGTTAATTGAATGGGATCGTCCAAATGCAACACCGCAACTTGAAGAATGGTTTTTGAAAATGAAAGAGCAAGGCATTCAAGTAACGGTCGTTTCAAATAATAATGAGCAACGAGTAAAAGATTTTGCTGATCCATTAGGCATTCCATTTATTCATAGTGCGCGTAAGCCATTTGTTCGTGCGTTTAAGCGTGCGATACAAGAGATGCAGTTGCAACCAGATGAAGTTGTAGTAATTGGGGATCAGTTACTAACGGATGTGCTAGGTGGAAACCGAGTGGGACTTCATACGATTTTAGTTGTACCGGTAGCACAAACGGACGGATTAGTAACGCGCTTTAATCGAAAAATTGAACGAAGAATTATGAGAAATATGAAGAAAAAAGGTTTAATTAACTGGGAGGAATAAGCTTGACTGAAACAATTAAATGTATTGGTTGCGGTGTAGAAATTCAAACAGAAGATAAAAATGAAGTGGGATATGCTCCTGCCTCATCTTTAGAGAAAGAACAAGTAATTTGTCAACGCTGTTTTCGCTTGAAGCATTACAACGAAATTCAAGATGTATCATTAACAGATGATGATTTCCTACGTATTCTAAATGGAATTGGAAAGTCGGATGCGTTAGTAGTTAAGATTGTAGATATTTTTGATTTTAATGGTAGCTGGTTACCTGGCTTACATCGTTTCGTGGGAAATAATAAAGTATTACTTGTTGGGAATAAAGCTGATTTAATTCCTAAGTCAGTAAAACATGATAAAGTAAAGCATTGGATGCGTTATAGTGCAAAGCAGCTAGGATTAAAGCCAGAAGATGTCTTTTTAATTAGTGCAGCGAAGGGACAAGGGATTGCTGAGCTAGCAGATGCGATTGAGTATTACCGCGGTGGAAAAGATGTTTACGTTGTTGGATGTACAAATGTAGGGAAATCAACATTTATTAATCGTATGATTAAAGAATTTAGTGATGAGACTGAAAATGTAATTACAACATCTCATTTCCCAGGAACAACGCTTGATTTAATTGATATTCCGTTAGACGAAGAATCTTCTTTATATGATACGCCAGGTATTATTAACCACCATCAAATGGCTCATTATGTTGGAAAACAAAGCTTAAAGCTTATTACACCAACAAAAGAAATTAAGCCGATGGTGTTCCAATTAAATGAAGAACAAACATTGTTCTTTAGTGGACTGGCACGTTTTGATTATGTGAGTGGCGGTCGTCGTGCATTTACTTGTCACTTCTCAAATCGTTTAACAATCCATCGTACAAAGCTTGAGAAAGCAGATGAATTGTATAAAAATCATGCTGGGGATTTACTAAGCCCGCCAACACCAGAAGAATTAGAAAATATGCCAGAGCTAGTGAAATACGAGTTTAATATTCGTGAACCAAAAACGGATGTTGTATTCTCTGGATTAGGATGGGTTACTGTGAACGAACCGGGAGCAAAAATTGTTGCACACGTACCAAAGGGAGTAAGTGTTTCATTGCGTAAATCTTTAATTTAATATGGAGAGGGATTTATGAAACAATTATATGGTGTAATCGGAAATCCAATTGGACATTCATTATCACCCGTTATGCATAACGATGCATTTGAACACTTGAATATGGATGCCCATTATCATGCGTTTCTTGTTAAAGAGGAAGTGCTAGGGGAAGCAGTAAGAGGTTTAAAAGCGTTGGGTATTTCAGGATTTAATGTAACAACTCCGCACAAAGTTGCGATTATGGATTATTTGGATGAGATTGACCCACTAGCAAAACAAATTGGTGCAGTAAATACGGTGGTTCATAAGGATGGAAAATTGATTGGCTACAATACAGATGGAATTGGTTTTGTCCGAGCCCTACAGTCAATTAGTAGTGAACCACTTCAAGAGAAACGTATTTTATTGCTTGGCGCAGGTGGTGCTAGTCGAGCTATTTATTTTTCTCTTGCTGATGTAGGTGTGAAAGAAATTGATGTAGCTAATCGTACAGTAGATAAAGCGAAAGAACTTATTGCTGCATGTATGACTACTGTTAACTCTGTTGCTTTATCGCTAGAAAAGGCAACAGAAGAACAAGGGAATTATGATATTATCATTCAGACGACAACAATAGGTATGCATCCACGCGTCGACCATACGCCATTACAAATTTCTTCGTTAAAAAAAGGAACAATTGTATCAGATATAATTTATAATCCATTTGAAACGAAAATTTTATGTGAGGCGAAAGAGCAAGGTGCAATGATTCAAAATGGTATTGATATGTTTGTTTATCAAGGAGCGCTTGCCTTTGAAATGTGGACAGGGCGTATACCGAATATCGATAGAATGAAACAATTAGTTATAAAAAAGCTTGGAGGCTAACATATATGTTAACAGGAAAACAAAAAAGATTTTTACGTGCACAAGCACATCATTTAACACCAATTTTTCAAGTAGGAAAAGGCGGAGTAAATGAGAACATGATTAAACAAATCGCAGATACTTTAGAAGCTCGTGAGTTATTTAAAGTAAGTGTGCTACAAAACTGTGAATTCGATCGTCGTGAAGTTGCAGAAGAACTTGCAAAAGGTGCACGTGCTGAAATCGTTCAAGTAATTGGAAGTACAATCGTTTTATACAAAGAATCAAGAGAAAATAAGCAAATTAAACTTCCTCGATAAAAAGACTAGCATGTGCTATTTTTATCGTTAGTAATGATGTAGAGAGCGAAACCAATTGAACTTTTATTAACAGTGAACTCTCTTTGGATAGAAATGAAGAGAGTTGCTGTATGTAAAAGGAAGGGGCGTTTCTTTTGAGAAAAATTGGCATCATTGGCGGTACATTTGATCCGCCGCATTATGGACATTTGCTCATTGCAAATGAAGTGTATCACGCTTTGAATTTAGAAGAAGTATGGTTTTTACCGAACCAAATTCCGCCGCATAAACAAGGGCGAAATATTACAAGTGTAGAAAGTCGTTTACAAATGTTAGAGCTTGCGACTGAGGCAGAGGAACATTTTTCTATTTGTTTAGAAGAGCTAAGCAGGAAGGGCCCATCTTATACGTATGACACTATGCTACAATTGACGAAGAAGCATCCGGATGTGCAGTTTCACTTTATTATTGGTGGAGATATGGTAGAGTATTTACCGAAGTGGTATAACATTGAGGTGTTACTTGATCTTGTAACGTTTGTTGGGGTTGCAAGACCTGGTTATACATTGCGTACACCTTATCCTATCACCACGGTGGAAATTCCGGAATTTGCAGTTTCTTCATCTTTATTGCGTGAGAGGTATAAAGAGAAGAAAACATGTAAATATTTACTTCCTGAAAAAGTACAGGTATATATCGAGAGGAATGGGTTGTATGAATCGTGAGAAAGCACTTCATATTGTCAAACAACAAATGCATGAAAAACGTTATATACACACAATTGGTGTAATGGAGACAGCAATTGAACTTGCTAAGTTATACGGTGTGGATGAAAAAAAGGCTGAAGTTGCAGCTATATTCCATGATTATGCGAAGTGTAGAGCGATTTCGGAGATGGAAGAGATTATTAAAAGTGAAGATTTGCCGAAAGATTTACTTTGTTATAATAAAGAGCTATGGCATGCACCTGTTGGGGCATACTTAGTAGAAAAAGAAGTAGGTATTACGGATCCTGAAATCCTGCAAGCTATTACATATCATACAAGTGGTCATGAGAAAATGACGATGTTAGATAAAGTAATTTATGTAGCTGATTACATTGAGCCTGGGCGAAAGTTTCCAGGGGTGGAGGAAGCTCGTAAACTCGCATATGCGGATATAAATCAAGCTTTATTATTTGCGTTAAAGAGAACAATTCAATTTTTAATGGAAAAAGATCAAACGATTTATCCATTAACATTCCAAACATACAATGCAGTTATCAAGGAGGAAATTAGTAAATGAAAGATAAAGATTTATTAGTATTAGCAGCAAAAGCGGCTGATGATAAGAGAGCAGAAGATATGGTTGTCCTAAATATGCAAGGTATTTCACCAATTGCAGATTATTTCATTATTTGTCACGGTAACTCAGATAAGCAAGTGCAAGCAATTGCACGTGAAATTAAGTCAAAAGCACATGAGTTCCAAATCGACGTACAACGTATGGAAGGTTTTGACGAAGCACGCTGGGTATTAGTTGATCTTGGAGATGTAGTTGCCCATGTATTCCATAAAGATGAGCGTAATCACTATAATTTAGAGCGTCTATGGGGCGATGTACCGCGTGAAGATATTACAGACGAGCTAGACCAATGAAATACGAACAATTTGCATTGTTGTACGACGAACTAATGAATGATGTTCCTTATGATAAATGGGTGGAATTCACAGAGGAAAGTTTACAGCAAGCGGATATGAAAGAGGCGAAGATTCTTGATGTAGCATGCGGTACTGGTAATGTAACACTGCCGCTTGTACAAAAGGGTTACGATGTAATCGGTGTCGATCTTTCAGAAGAAATGTTAACGGTCGCTCAGCAAAAACTAGGCGGGGAAGGACATTTTATTCCTTTTTACCAACAAGACATGCGAGAGCTTGATGTTCCAGGTGAGTTTGACTGTGTAACGATCTTTTGTGATTCATTAAATTATGTATTGCAAGAAGGTGGGGTACAAGAAACATTTCGAAGAGTGTTTCACCATTTACGTCAAGATGGTTTGTTTTTATTTGATGTACATTCTTTATATAAAATCCATCATGTATTTCAAAATGAAACATACACAGTGAATGGGGAAGAAATATCTCTTATTTGGAATTGCTTCCCTGGTGAAGAATCAAATAGTGTAGAACATGATTTAACATTCTTTGTTCAAGATCCAGAAGAAGATGTGTACCATCGTTTTGACGAATGTCACGTGCAACGTGCATATCCAGTTGAAGAGTTAACAAAATGGCTTGAAGAGGCTGGTTTTACAGTGATTCGTGTGACTGGTGATTTTGAACGACTTGAAGTTACAGAACAAACAGAGCGTATTTTCTTCATGGCGAAGAAAAACGGATAAAGTGAAACTTTAATCAGCGGGGGTCTTCACCCTCCGCTCATTATTAGTTGAACCAATCGGGCTTTTACGGGCAGTCCGACCCCCACTGAAATTCTTTGCTTTCGCTGAGTTTTGAGGTGGGGATCTTACTGGCCGGCAAATAGCGGGGTAAAACAAAAGCAACCGAGAAGGTTGCTTTTGTTTTGTAAAGAAACTGTAATTTTAGTTCTAGCATAATAAGAAGCTGATATACGTGAAGTGTGAAAATGCTAGTTTAAGTGAAAATATAATGTAAAAAAAGTAAGTATTTATAAAAAGGATTTGGAATGACGATGACGTATTTATTATGTGTGTTTATTGAATTGCTGATCAACGCATTGTAAGTCTTCATCAAATTTCTCGTGTGTCCGCTCGATTAATTTATGAAACATATCCCCAACATGTTCTTCTAAAACGCGAATACCTTCTCCTGTAACACCGCCTTTAACACATACTTTTTCTTGTAAAGTAGGCAATGTGAAAATCCCTTTTTCCAGTAGCTTCCCCATTCCAACGACCATTTCACTTACTAAAGTAGTGGCTTCTTCATGTGTAATATTGGTTTTATCTACAGCAGCGTTAATGAAACATTGTAATAAATAACTAAAGAATGCAGGGCCGCAGCTTGCTATATCAGATGAAACGCGCGTTATATCTTCTTCTATTACAAGGGGAGTAGAAATGTTTTTGAATAGGCGAAATAGTTTTTGTTGCCACTCTCCAGAGCAGTTACTTCCGAATGTAAATAGTGATGCGCCAGACAGGGCACGGTTTGTAATGCTCGGAATGATACGTGCAACGTGGCAAGGTACAAGTGTCTCTAATTGTGATGGAGATATTGGACTTGTGATAGAAACTAAGCACTTTTCATCAGAAAAATGTTCAGCGTGTTGTTGTAGGATTGGGTATATATCTATCGGTTTTACACAAATAAAAATAAGATGTGATCGTTCGATTACCTCATCAATAGTTTTGGCTATATGAACAGAAGGGTATTTTTCCTTTATGTGATATGCTTTGGCGGTCGTTCGATTAATGATTGTAAGGCACGAAGGTTTGACAGCACGGGTTTCTAAAAATGCGTCGATCAGTATATTCCCCATGTTCCCTGTCCCTATAATTCCTATGTTCAATGTTTCATCCCTCCTTCGAACAGCTTTCTCCTAAACAATATGAATGATGTTACAAATTTATGATTAGAGGTGAAAAATGATGTGGGATTTTCCAAAGAAATGGTTGGGATTAGTAGCTATTATTGGAATTGTACTTTTTCTTCTTTTTTGGAAAACGAACGAGCATACAGAGCGATCAGTCATTGCAACGGATGTTCAAGAGAAAGAGATAGAGAAAAAAAGTAAACCGAAAATATCGGATGCAAAAAAGCAGAAAAAAATAATTGTAATTGATATGAAAGGTGCTGTTGTTAAAGAGGGGGTGTATGAAATGAAAGAAGGTGACCGGGTCAAGGATGCTATTGAAAAGGCAGGTGGTTTTTTGCCAGAGGCAGATAAGAAGAAGGTGAATTTAGCACAAATGGTACAAGATCAAATGATCCTTTATGTACCGAATAAAACCGAACAAGTACAAGAAGTAGCTGCTGTTTCAAAGGGAGAGGGGAAAGTTCAAATAAATGCAGCTTCTAAAGAGCAACTTGAAAAAATTACAGGCATTGGTTCTCGGAAAGCAGAAAGTATTTTGAAATATCGAGAGGAACATGGTCCGTTTCAGAAAATAGAAGATTTGTTAGAAATTGATGGGATTGGTGTGAAGTCTTTAGAAAAAATAAAAGATCAAATTATTATTCCGTAAAAGATTGACGAAGTTTTTCTTCATTCGCTACACTACAAGTAGACAAAAAAGTAGGTGAAAAATATGGAACGAATTTCATGGGATCAATATTTTATGACGCAAAGCCATTTACTCTCTTTACGTAGTACATGTACAAGGCTTGCGGTAGGAGCGACAATTGTTCGTGATAAACGAATTATTGCTGGTGGATATAATGGTTCAATTAAAGGTGGCGTACATTGTATAGATGATGGATGCTACGTTATTGATAATCATTGTGTTCGTACAATTCACGCGGAAATGAATGCTTTATTACAATGTGCAAAGTTTGGCGTGAAAACGGAGGAAGCGGAAATTTATGTTACGCATTTCCCTTGTTTACAATGTTGTAAGGCGATTATTCAAAGTGGTATTACGGCAGTTTATTATGCGCAGGATTATAAAAATCATCCATATGCCGTAGAGTTATTTGAAAAAGCGAATGTAAAGGTGAAACACGTTCCGCTAGAATATGATATTGCGGCATTAGAGGATCAAAAGCGTCATATGGAGTTAAAAGACCTATTTGCTTCTTTAGAAAAAGAGAACTTATCAATGGAAGAATTACAGCATGTATTCACGAAAGCAAAAATGATGCTATAAGGAGTGAGTATGAGTTGCATGGACAATGGGGCTACGTTGCAATCTCATTTATAATAGGGGTTGCAATTGCCTTCTCCTCTTCAGTTTTATGGCTGACTTGTTGTCTCGTTCTGTATGTTTTCTTTTGTTTATATCGTACTTCGCGTAAAACCTTCTTTTTTTGTATGATAGCGTGTTTTAGTGGCGCTATGTACACTGCGCATGTCCAAGTGCAAAACAAGCCTCTAGGGGAGTCTTACGAAGCTACAAGAGGGATCGTACAAAATACACCTCTTATTAACGGGGATCGCCTATCATTTCAATTTGAAGATCAGTATAAAAATATAGTGCAGTTAAGTTACAAAATTAAATCAGTCTCGGAAAAGAAACAACTGCGACAATTACATGCAGGAGTATCATGTATATTCGAAGGTGAGAGGAAAGAACCACAAATAGCTCGGAATTTTCATGGTTTTAATTATCGTGATTATTTGTATAAACAAAATATTCATTACGTATTGGATGCTACATATATTTCTGAATGCCATAAAACATCATTGTCGCTCGTGCAATGGATTCTTCTTTTAAGACAGCAAGCAATCTCGAGGGTTACAGAAATGTTTCCAGAGCAATCAGGTGCTTTTATGAATGCATTAGTATTTGGTGATAGACAACAAATGACATTTGAAGTTGAAGAGCAATATCAACAATTTGGTCTTGTGCATTTGTTGGCGATTTCAGGATCACATATCGTATTGTTAATGGTAATCGTGTATTTTATTTTGCTAAGAAGTGGTGTGACGAGGGAGATAGCAACAGTATGTCTTATCTTCTGTATTCCTCTGTATATGATTTTAGCAGGAGCGTCACCGTCTGTTATAAGAGCTTCTATAACAGGAGTTTTAATGTTGATTGCTTTTATGTGTTCTATCCGTTTATCTAGCTTAGACGCTTTAAGTGTAACAGCTATATGTATGCTTATATTTGATCCGTACCTTGTGTTTAATATTGGTTTTCAGTTTTCTTTCGTTGGTAGTTTTGCTTTACTTTTATCTGCCCCGCTTTTACTAGAGAGTAGTAATGGAGTGATCCGAAATTCTATTTATATTTCCCTTATCTCACAGCTCGTCAGCACTCCGATTTTGCTATATCACTTCGGTTATTTTTCTCCATATAGTATTTTTCTGAATATCCTATACGTTCCTTTTTTATCTCTCATTGTATTGCCTTGTAGTATTGTTATTTTGATATGTATACCGGTCATCCCATTTCTTGCAAAAGCACTTGCGAATGTCCTATCCATAGGTTTGAATTTTTCTAATGATTTTCTTATTTACTGTGGAAATTTACCTTTTATCCGCCTTAATTTCGGGCAAACACCTCTACTTCTGGTGGTCCTATATTGTGTGAGTATTGTTAGTGTATTGGTGGTTTGGGAAAAGCGGATGTCGAAGGGGATTATGTTTATAGCCTCGGGTATATTTCTTTTTATTTGTACATGTCATTATATGTATCCGTATTTTCGGGAAAGCGGGAGTGTAACGTTTCTTGATGTTGGACAGGGAGATGCAATATTAATTCGCCTTCCGTACGATAAAGAGATTTACCTCATTGATACTGGTGGAACAATTCGTATAAACAAGGAAGAATGGCAACGGAAAAAGCATGAATTTTCTGTCGGAAATGATATTTTAATCCCTTATTTACAAAAGGAAGGTATTAAAACAATCGATAAATTAATCGTAACGCATGGAGATGCGGATCATATAGGTGCTGCACAAGAGTTATTATCAAACATAACCGTAAAAGAAGTTGTATTTGGCCGAGAGGAACAAGATACAGTATTAGAAAAAGTAGTAAAGAAACAGGCGTTAGAAAAGGGAGTGAAAATAAGCGAAGCGGGGGAAGGAGAGAAGTGGAATGTAAATGAAGCGGAATTTTTCGTGCTAGCTCCAACGGGAAGAGAAAGAAGTGAAAATAATGCTTCAATTGTAATGTGGGCAAAATTAGGAGGGGTGACGTGGCTATTTACAGGTGATTTAGAAGAGGAAGGAGAGAAGTTTTTAGTAGCTACGTATCCAGATTTACGGGCGGATGTTTTAAAGGTTGCTCATCATGGAAGTAATACGTCGTCTATAGCGCCTTTTTTGAGCGTCGTACAGCCCAATATAGCGATTATTTCTGCCGGTGAGCGCAATAGGTATGGGCATCCTCATAAGGAAGTTATAGAGCGTTTGGAGAAGATGGGGATTGAAATATGGCGCACGGATAAGCAAGGTGCTATTTCCTATGTTTTTAAAGGGGAACACGGAACCTTTCGTAGCAAAATCACATATGATGAAACACATAATAGATAAAAAAAAGACTGCCAGTAAGCAGCAGCCTTTAAGAACCGATAAATTTAATAATAGTTGCAATGATGAAAAGTGTTGCGAAAAAACCAAATGAGACGATAAATCCTACCCCTGAATCAATAGCGTCATTGCGTTTACTTTGAACGTTTTGTTCAAAATCATTCATTTAGAATCCCTCCCCAACATTCCACTTTAGTATAAAATATTGTCAGAAAAAAATCTACAATTTCCATAGGAAGAGAAATCGAGCGTTTTTACTGTTTTTAAATCATGAAGTAACGTGAGTTTTTTTGTTTCCAGGCATGTTAACAGTTGGCACTTATACTCGAATTTTTATTGTGAATAATAAAGGGAAGGTGATTACCGCACACCAATAAGAAACCCGGGGCTTATTGCGTGGCGTTTAATATAAATAAAGGGACGGGTTATACAGCCTGTTCCTTTGTACTTGTAAAACAAAAGCTAGGGCATTAGTATAAATATATATGGCCAAGTTAGGGAGTAGGAAAAAGTATGAGTGATATACATAAAAAAATTAAAAAGAAGCAGTTTGCTTCGTTGTATTTACTTTATGGAACGGAAGCGTTTTTTATAAATGAAACGATAAAGCTTATTACAACAGAAGCACTTGAAGAGGAAGATCGTGAGTTTAATGTTGTGACATATGATTTAGAAGAAGCGTATTTAGAAGATGTGGTTGAAGATGCACGGACACTTCCTTTTTTTGGAGAACGTAAAGTGTTATTAATAAAATCACCACTATTTTTAACTTCACAAAAAGAAAAGTTAGAGCAAAATATAAAAATTTTAGAAGAATATATTGGGGAGCCTTCTCCGTTTTCTATTCTTGTTTTTGTTGCGCCTTACGAAAAACTTGATGAACGAAAAAAAATTACAAAACTATTAAAGAAAACAGCGGATATAGTAGAAGCGAATGCGATGCAAGTGCAGGATGTTCAAAAGTGGATTGTAGCTCGTGCAGATGAAGTGCATGTACATATTGATAATGCAGCTGTTAGTTTGTTGTTAGAGCTTGTGGGAAGTAATGTAACGATGTTGGCGAAAGAAATGGACAAGTTAACGTTATACGTAGGTATGGGCGGAGAGATTACACCGAAACTTGTTGCAGAGCTTGTGCCAAAATCAGTTGAACAAAATGTGTTCGCTTTAACAGAAAAGGTAGTGAAAAAAGATATCGCAGGTGCGATGCAAATTTTGGATGGATTATTTACGCAGCAGGAGGAACCGATTAAATTGCTTGCATTATTAGTGAGTCAATTCCGCTTGCTGCATCAAGTGAAGGAGTTACAGCAACGTGGTTATGGACAAAATCAAATTGCGTCTCATATCGGTGTGCATCCATACCGTGTAAAATTGGCGATGAATCAAACGAAGTTTTTCTCTTTTGAAGAATTAAAAAAAGTGATTATAGAATTGGCGGAAGCTGATTATAGTATGAAAACTGGAAAAATGGATAAAAAACTTGTGCTTGAGTTCTTCTTAATGCGGTTAAATCATATGTGATACAAAAAAAGTTCATGTGCTTAGCACATGAACTTTTTTGTATATAAAAAAACGATCCAAATGGATCGTTTTTTAAACGCCTTACGCGTTTACTTGTTTCGCTAAGCGAGATTTTTGACGAGCTGCAGCGTTTTGGTGGATAAGACCTTTACGAGCTGCTTTGTCAAGTTTTTTAGAAGCAGTTTTGAAAGCTTCTTTAGCATTTTCAAGATCGTTATTAGTAACTAAAGCTTCTACAGTTTTAACAGCAGAACGCATGTCAGACTTGATAGAAGCGTTATGTGCACGACGCTCTTCGCTAAGTTTAGCGCGTTTGATAGCAGATTTGATGTTTGCCATACTTTTCACCTCCCTGGTGCAATCGAATGACTCGATTCTTAACATAGAACAAGTGATATTCTATCAAACGGTGAAGAGAATTGCAATAGTATATCAATGAAATTTCACGTAAAGGAAAGAATGACCTTATAAAACTTTGGGAAATCTAACGATATTTACTATGAATGACGGAGGAGATACGATGAAAGAACCATTAGATTTAAGTAAATATAGTGTTAGAACTGACCTTGCTGTAGAGGCGCATCAAATGCTACAAGAGCGCCAAGAAGAGAAACAAGGGATACAAGGAGTTATTGTAAAAGAGAGGGAAGAAGAAGGTATTACCATTACGAAAGTAACGATTGATGAAGTTGCTTCTGAGTCGATGGGTAAAAAACCTGGGAATTATTTAACACTTGAAGTGCAAGGTATACGTCAACAAGATACAGAACTGCAACAAAAAGTAGAGCGCGTTTTTGCAAAAGAATTTTCTTATTTCTTAGAAGAGGTTGGTGTTACAAAAGAAGCGAGCTGTTTAATCGTCGGTCTTGGGAATTGGAATGTAACGCCAGATGCGCTTGGACCGATAGTTGTAGAGAATGTATTGGTAACGAGACATTTGTTTCAATTGCAGCCTGAAAGTGTAGAGGAAGGGTTTAGGCCTGTTAGTGCCATCCGTCCAGGGGTAATGGGAATTACGGGAATTGAAACGAGCGATGTCATTTATGGAATCATCGAGAAGACAAATCCAGACTTTGTCATTGCAATTGATGCGTTAGCTGCCCGTTCGATTGAACGAGTAAATAGTACGATACAAATTTCTGATACGGGAATTCATCCAGGATCAGGTGTTGGGAATAAACGTAAAGAACTCAGTAAAGAAACATTAGGTATCCCTGTTATCGCAATAGGTGTTCCGACTGTGGTCGACGCTGTCTCAATTACAAGCGATACAATTGATTTTATTTTGAAGCACTTTGGAAGAGAGATGAAAGAGGGACATAAGCCATCAAAATCTTTATTACCTGCGGGATTTTCATTTGGAGAAAAGAAAAAATTAACAGAAGAAGATATGCCGGATGAAAAGAGCCGGAATATGTTTTTAGGTGCTGTAGGTACGTTGGAAGACGAAGAGAAGAGAAAATTAATTTACGAAGTGCTATCTCCTCTTGGGCATAATTTAATGGTGACGCCAAAAGAAGTAGATGCTTTTATCGAGGATATGGCAAATGTAATAGCAAGTGGTTTAAATGCAGCGTTGCATCATCAAATTGACCAAGATAATACAGGAGCATATACACATTGATGGGAAGAGACGCGCATCGTTTAAGTCACTTTTCGCTTTTATGTATATGTAGTGCGGCTATATGTTTACTTATGGTGATAGCGGGGGTGGCACTTGCAAATCATGGTTTGAAAAGTATGAAAGGTTATCAGCAAATGTCGTATGAACAAATCGCTCATATGACAGGAACAGAGGGTGCAGGTATTGAAACAGAAATTTTGGAGAGTTCGTTTTCTGTTGCTGAAAAACAAAAACAATTAGAAAGCTTAAGAAGTTTTAATATCGTAGAAGGAATGGGTATGGCGATAGCAAGTGTTACTTATGAAATAACAAAGTTTGGAACAGATATAGTTGTAGGGAAAGTAAAAGGGATTTTTAGTTAAGAGTCAAACGGAGGACGGTTGTTTTACAGATTTGTAAGACGGCCGTTTTTTAATTTGAAAAAGGTTTGTCTCTTATTGTTTGTTCGCATAAGATATAGATAGAATGATTTGTATTGTAAGCAGCACGAGTTTTCATTGAATCTTTGCTGCTCTATTGATATAATCAGTGCTAGTGTATATTGGCGAGACTATTAGGAGTTGAGAACATAGATGAACAAAGAAGAAAGAGCAAAAAGACAGTCCAAAATTCGTAATTTCTCTATCATTGCTCATATTGACCACGGAAAGTCAACGTTAGCAGACCGTATTTTAGAGAAAACAAACGCGTTAACACAACGTGAAATGAAAGCTCAGTTGCTTGACTCTATGGATTTAGAGCGTGAGCGTGGTATTACAATTAAATTAAACGCAGTACAATTAAACTATAAAGCAAAAGATGGTGAAGAATATATTCTTCACTTAATTGATACACCAGGACACGTCGACTTTACGTACGAAGTATCACGTAGTTTAGCGGCTTGTGAAGGTGCGATTCTTGTAGTAGATGCAGCGCAAGGTATTGAAGCGCAAACGTTAGCAAACGTATATTTAGCGCTGGATAACAATTTAGAAATTTTACCGGTTATTAATAAAATCGACTTACCAAGTGCAGACCCAGAGCGTGTACGCCAAGAGGTAGAAGATGTAATTGGTTTAGATGCATCAGAAGCTGTACTTGCTTCAGCAAAAGCTGGAATTGGTATTGAAGAAATTCTAGAACAAATCGTTGAAAAAGTACCAGCACCAACAGGTGATTCAGAAGATCCGTTACAATGTATGATCTTTGACTCTTTATATGATCCATACCGCGGTGTAATTGCGTATATCCGTGTTGTAAACGGAACGGTAAAAGTTGGCGATAAAGTACGTATGATGGCAACTGGAAAAGAGTTTGAAGTAACAGAAGTAGGTGTATTTACACCGAAAACTACGCAACGTGACGAGTTAACAGTAGGTGATGTAGGTTTCTTAGCAGCATCGATTAAAAATGTTGGTGATACACGCGTTGGTGATACGATTACACACGCGAAACGTCCGGCAGCTGAGCCGTTAGCAGGTTATCGTAAATTAAACCCAATGGTATTCTGTGGTTTATATCCGATTGATTCTGCACGTTACAACGACTTGCGTGATGCGTTAGAAAAATTAGAGTTAAACGATTCTGCACTTGAGTTTGAACCAGAAACATCTCAAGCGCTAGGATTTGGTTTCCGTTGTGGATTCTTAGGACTTCTTCATATGGAAATCATTCAAGAACGTATTGAACGTGAATTTAAAATTGACTTAATTACAACGGCGCCAAGCGTTATTTATAAAGTTTATTTAACAAATGGTGAAGATGTTATTGTTGATAACCCATCTAATATGCCAGATCCACAGTCTATCGATCGTGTAGAAGAGCCGTTTGTGAAGGCTTCAATTATGGTTCCGAATGACTACGTTGGAGCTGTAATGGAAATCTGCCAAGGTAAACGTGGAACGTTTATTGATATGCAATATTTAGATGAAACACGCGTTACATTAACATATGAAATCCCGTTATCAGAAATCGTATATGATTTCTTTGATCAATTGAAATCAAACACAAAAGGATATGCATCATTTGATTACGAGTTAATTGGTTACAAACCATCTAAACTTGTGAAAATGGATATTCTTTTAAATAATGAACAAGTCGATGCTCTATCATTTATCGTACACCGTGATTCAGCGTATGACCGTGGTAAAGTAATCGTAGAGAAATTAAAAGAGTTAATTCCAAGACAACAGTTCGAAGTGCCAATTCAGGCGACAATCGGAAATAAAGTTGTAGCACGTTCTACAATTAAGGCGATGCGTAAAAACGTACTTGCAAAATGTTACGGTGGTGACATTTCTCGTAAGCGTAAACTTCTTGATAAACAAAAAGAAGGTAAAAAACGTATGAAGTCTGTTGGTTCTGTAGAAGTACCGCAAGAAGCATTCATGGCTGTACTGAAAATGGATGACAACTAATATTTGAAATAAAAAAAGAAGTCGTTTATGCGACTTCTTTTTTATTTGTAATTACTTTTTAGACATCTGAGCAGCTCTCATTTACAATAGTGAGAGAGCTTTTTAGTTCATACAGAGTTAGGAGATTGTTAATGTCCGAAAATATTCGAAAAGATATTCAAGATAAAATACAAAAGGGTAATTTTAATTGTGAAAAGGAATTGACGCTTTCTATTATTAGCGGGAAGTGGAAAGTTGTAATACTGTGGCATCTTGGTGTGGAAGGTCCTCATCGTTTTAGTGAATTACAACGGTTATTCCCAAGCATTTCTCATAAAGTTTTGTCGAATCAATTAAAAGAGTTAATGGAGGATGGGATTGTTGATCGAACAGTGTACCCAGAAATCCCTCCGCGCGTTGAGTATTATATGACGGAACTAGGCATGTCGCTTTTACCAATCGTTGAAATGATGTATGATTGGGGGAAAATGCGAATGGAACAAATTCGTAATACGTTAGAGAAGTAAAGAAGCCTCCCGAGCGCGGAGGTTTTCTTTTTAGAAAGGTAGGAGTTATATTTGGTGCAAGCTGCATATATTCATATTCCGTTTTGTCAGCATATTTGTCACTATTGTGATTTTAATAAAGTGTTTATTGAACGCCAACCGGTCGATCAATATTTAGAGTATTTAGAGAAAGAAATAATAAATACGGTTCAAAAGGTACCGTTTGATAGTATGAAAACGATTTTTGTCGGCGGGGGAACTCCGACAGCGTTAAATATGGAGCAGACAAAAAAGTTACTCGATATTATAAATCGTCGTTTACGTCCATTTGCGCCAAATTGTGAATTAACATTTGAAGCGAATCCGGGTGATTTACCGAAAGAGAAGTTACATGTATTGCTAGAAGGTGGAGTGAACCGAATTAGTTTTGGTGTGCAAACATTTCGAGATGAATTGCTTGAGAAAATTGGGCGCAAGCATACGAGAGAAGATGCGTTTGTAGCGATTAGAGAAGCGCAGGAAGTGGGCTTCAAAAATATAAATGTAGATATTATTTATGCTCTGCCAGGGCAGACGATAGAAGATGTAAAAGAAACGTTAGATATTGCTTTTACGCTTGGGGTACAACATTTCTCGGCATATTCATTAATTGTGGAACCGAAAACTGTGTTTTATAACTTAATGAATAAAGGGAAATTAAGACTTCCGGGTGAAGACCATGAAGCGAAAATGTACGAAATGGTAATGGATGAAATGGAGAAATACGGTTATAACCAGTACGAAATTAGTAATTTCTCAAAAGGTGATAATGAAAGTAGACATAATCTCACATACTGGAATAATGAAGAGTATTATGGATTTGGAGCTGGGGCTCATAGTTATGTAAATGGAGAACGTATCCAAAATGTAGGACCGCTCAAACAATATTTCAATAAAATCGATGAAACTGGGTTTCCGTATTTAGATGTTCATGTGGTGACGGAGAAAGAAAAAATGGAAGAAGAGTTGTTCTTAGGTCTTCGTAAAACAAAAGGTGTGTCAAAAATGGCGTTCCGCAATAAATTTAATGTGGAAATGGATCAAGTTTTCGCGAAGCAGATACAAAGCAACCAAGAACAAGGATTGCTTGAAGAGAGCGATGGATATGTTCGTTTAACGCGAAAAGGGAAATTATTAGGGAATGAAGTATTCCAATCATTTTTGATTGACTAATTAAATGTTCCGTAAACGTGAAAAAGTTTCATTATTTCGTGACGTTTCCGTTGACAATTGAATGTCAATTTTGGTAAGTTATTAATAGATTTAGCACTCGAAGACAAAGAGTGCTAACAGAGGTGATGATGAGATGCTTACGGAACGTCAGCTCTTAATTTTACAAACAATTATTGATGACTTTATTGGATCAGCGCAACCTGTTGGGTCAAGGACGTTGGCTAAAAAAGATGAAATTACATTTAGTTCAGCTACTATTCGAAATGAAATGGCTGATTTAGAGGAACTAGGATTTATTGAGAAAACGCACAGTTCTTCTGGACGTGTTCCTTCTGAAAAAGGATATCGTTTTTATGTAGATCATCTTTTAGCGCCGCAAAATTTACCGAAAGATGAAATTGTACAAATTAAAGATTTATTTGCTGAAAGAATTTTTGAAGCGGAAAAGATTGCGCAGCAATCCGCTCAAATTTTATCAGAGCTTACAAATTATACGGCCATTGTTCTTGGACCGAAGTTAAGCACAAATAAACTTAAAAACGTACAAATCGTTCCGCTTGATCGTCAAACTGCAGTCGCTATTATTGTAACGGATACAGGGCATGTACAAAGCAAAACGATTACCGTTCCGGAATCTGTTGATTTATCAGATTTAGAAAAAATGGTTAATATTTTAAATGAAAAGCTATCGGGCGTACCAATGTCAGAACTCCATAATAAAATCTTTAAGGAGATTGTTACGGTATTGCGTGGGTATGTTCATAATTACGATAGTGCAATAAAAATGCTAGATGGTACATTTCAAGTTCCTTTATCGGAAAAGATATACTTTGGAGGAAAAGCAAATATGCTTTCCCAGCCAGAGTTCCATGACATTCACAAAGTAAGATCCTTGCTGACGATGATTGATAACGAAGCTGAGTTTTATGACATTTTGCGTCATAAACAAGTAGGTATTCAAGTGAAAATTGGTAGGGAAAACTCTGCGACAGCCATGGAAGATTGTAGTTTAATTTCTGCAACATATTCAATTGGAGAAGAACAGCTTGGAACAATTGCTATTTTAGGTCCAACGAGAATGCAATACTCTCGTGTAATTAGCTTGTTGCAGTTATTTACAAGGCAAATTACAGATGGACTAAAAAAATAAAAAAGAATACATGCGCTCAAGTGATGAACAATACATCGCTGTGTGTAATATATAACTATGCTTAGGTAATCATGCTATGCATGATACCTAATACCTTTTAAGGAGGTGAATATTGTGGAAGAGCGTAACGAACAAGTGGTAGAAGAAGTAAAAGAAGCGCAAGTTGAAGAAGCTGTCACGCCAGAAAACAGTGAAGAAACTGTAGAAGAAAAAAGTGAGGCTGCTCTTTTACAAGAAAAAGTAGATGAGTTACAAGCGAAACTAACGGAAACGGAAGGTCGCACATTACGTCTACAAGCTGATTTTGAAAATTATAAGCGCCGTGTTCAAATGGATAAACAGGCTGCTGAAAAATATAGAGCACAAAGTCTAGTTTCAGATATTTTGCCAGCTCTTGATAATTTTGAAAGAGCGATGCAAGTGGAAGCGACTGATGAGCAAACGAAATCCTTGTTACAAGGTATGGAAATGGTGCATCGTCAATTGTTAGAAGCGCTGACTAAAGAAGGTGTGGAAGTGATTGAAGCTGTTGGTAAACAGTTTGATCCTAATGAACACCAAGCTATTATGCAAGTGGAAGATAGTGAATTTGAATCAAACGCGGTTGTGGAAGAATTCCAAAAAGGTTATAAACTAAAAGACCGTGTGATTCGCCCATCAATGGTAAAAGTAAATCAATAATTTACATAAAACTAGGAGGATTCGCCATGAGTAAAATTATCGGTATTGACTTAGGTACAACAAACTCTTGTGTAGCTGTTATGGAAGGTGGAGAACCAAAGGTTATCCCAAATCCAGAAGGAAACCGTACAACACCTTCTGTTGTAGCTTTCAAAAATGAAGAACGTCAAGTTGGGGAAGTTGCAAAGCGCCAAGCAATTACAAACCCAAATACAATCATGTCTGTTAAACGTCATATGGGTACAGACTACAAAGTAGAAGTTGAAGGTAAAGATTATACACCTCAAGAAATTTCTGCAATCATTTTACAAAACTTAAAAGCTTCTGCTGAAGCATACTTAGGTGAAACAGTAACGAAAGCTGTTATTACAGTACCTGCATACTTCAACGATGCAGAGCGTCAAGCAACGAAAGATGCTGGTCGTATCGCTGGTTTAGAAGTTGAGCGTATTATTAACGAGCCAACAGCAGCAGCACTTGCTTACGGTTTAGAAAAACAAGATGAAGAACAAAAAATCTTAGTATATGACTTAGGTGGCGGTACATTTGACGTATCTATCCTTGAGTTAGCAGAAGGCACATTCGAAGTTATTTCAACTGCTGGTGACAACCGTCTTGGTGGCGATGACTTTGACCAAGTTATCATCGATCACTTAGTAGCTGAGTTCAAAAAAGAAAATAACATTGATTTAAGCCAAGATAAAATGGCGCTTCAACGCTTGAAAGATGCAGCTGAAAAAGCGAAAAAAGATCTTTCTGGTGTAACACAAACTCAAATTTCATTACCATTCATTAGTGCTGGAGCTGCTGGTCCATTACACTTAGAATTAACGTTAACAAGAGCGAAATTCGAAGAGCTTTCAGCAGGTCTTGTTGAAAGAACATTAGAGCCAACTCGTCGTGCATTAAAAGACGCTGGTTTTGCTCCAAGCGAATTAGATAAAGTTATTCTTGTTGGTGGATCTACTCGTATCCCAGCTGTACAAGAAGCTATTAAACGTGAAACTGGTAAAGAGCCATATAAAGGTGTAAACCCTGATGAAGTTGTAGCATTAGGTGCTGCAGTTCAAGGTGGCGTACTTACTGGTGATGTAGAAGGCGTTCTATTATTAGACGTAACTCCACTTTCTTTAGGTATTGAAACTATGGGTGGCGTGTTCACGAAATTAATCGAGCGTAACACTACAATTCCAACAAGTAAGTCACAAGTATTCTCGACAGCTGCTGATAATCAACCAGCAGTAGACATTCACGTATTACAAGGTGAGCGTCCAATGTCAGCTGACAACAAAACGTTAGGTCGTTTCCAATTAACGGACCTTCCACCAGCACCACGTGGTATTCCGCAAATCGAAGTAACATTCGATATTGATGCGAACGGTATCGTTAACGTACGTGCGAAAGACTTAGGAACAAGTAAAGAGCAAGCTATTACAATCCAATCTTCTTCAGGTCTTTCTGATGAAGAAGTAGAACGTATGGTACAAGAAGCGGAAGCAAATGCTGACGCTGACCAAAAACGTAAGGAAGAAGTTGAACTTCGTAACGAAGCTGACCAACTTGTATTCCAAACAGATAAAGTTGTAAAAGATTTAGAAGGTAAAGTAGATGCAGCTGAAGTTGCAAAAGCAACAGAAGCGAAAGAAGCATTACAAGCTGCAATTGAGAAAAACGAGCTTGAAGAAATTCGTGCGAAAAAAGATGCTTTACAAGAAATCGTACAACAATTAACTGTTAAATTATACGAGCAAGCTCAAGCAGCTGCTGGTCAAGCAGAAGGTGCGCAAGGTGCACAAGACGCTGGCGCGAAGAAAGACAATGTAGTTGACGCTGAGTTTGAAGAAGTAAAAGAAGACAAGTAATTCAACTGTAAACATAATAAGTAAGATGACAAAAAGTCAAAGTCAAGCGTGCCTTGACTTTGGCTTTTTTCACGAATGAGAAGCGATGTGTGAGGATCTTAAGTTTTTCGCTTTGCATACTGTAAGTGAGGAAACTTTGTTGCAAAGCACTTTCTTTCGGTGTTAAAATTACGTTTATGTGAAAGATTCGGGGGTTGTAAATTTATGAGTAAACGAGACTATTATGAGGTCCTTGGACTTAGCAAGGGCGCTTCAACAGATGAAATTAAAAAAGCGTATCGTCGTTTGGCTAAAAAATACCATCCAGACGTAAGCAAAGAAGAAAATGCAATTGAAAAGTTTAAAGAAGTACAAGAAGCATACGAAGTGTTAAGTGATGATCAAAAGCGTGCGCAGTACGATCAATTTGGTCATGCTGGTGCAAATCAAGGATTCGGTGGATTTGGCGGCGGAGGAGACTTCGGCGGTGGCTTCGGTTTTGAAGATATATTTAGTTCTTTCTTTGGCGGTGGTGGCGGCAGACGTCGTGATCCAAATGCTCCGCGCCAAGGTGCTGACTTACAATATCAAGTCACTTTAGATTTTGAAGAAGCTATTTTTGGTAAGGAATTAAATGTGGAAATTCCAGTAGAAGATCCATGTGATACTTGTAAAGGTAGTGGAGCAAAACCAGGAACTTCAAAAGAAACATGTAAACATTGTTCAGGCTCTGGTCAAGTGAGTGTAGAACAAAACACACCGTTTGGTCGTATCGTAAACCGTCAAGCTTGTGGTCATTGTTCAGGAACTGGACAAATTATTAAAGAAAAATGTACGACATGTCACGGTTCAGGTAAAGTTCGTAAACGTAAAAAAATCAATGTTAAAATTCCAGCGGGTATCGATAATGGTCAACAAATTCGTGTGTCTGGAAAAGGTGAAGCCGGCGTAAATGGCGGACCAGCAGGAGACTTATATGTTGTCGTTCATGTAAGAAATCATGAATTCTTCGAGCGTGAAGGAGATCACATTATTTGCGAAATGCCATTAACATTTGCGCAAATGGCGCTTGGTGATGAAGTGGAAGTTCCTACTGTTCATGGTAAAGTGAAGCTGAAAATTCCAGCAGGAACACAAACTGGAACAGAATTCCGCTTAAAAGGAAAAGGTGCTCCGAACGTACGTGGATACGGCCAAGGAGATCAATATGTAGTCGTTCGTGTTGTTGTACCGACGAAATTGACTTCACAGCAAAAAGATTTATTACGTGAATTTGCAGGACAAGAAGAGCAGGATGATAGTTTATTCGGAAAGCTTAAACGTGCTTTCAAAGGGGAATAATGGAAATAAAAAATGGAGTTGGTAAATTGTGAAATGGTCAGAAATTAGTATTCATACAACAGAAGAAGCAGTAGAAGCTGTCTCTCATATTTTACATGAAGCTGGTGCTAGCGGAGTTGCGATTGAGGATCCAGCGGAGTTAACGAAAGAGCGCGAGCAACAATATGGTGAAATTTATGCATTGAACCCAGATGAATATCCGGCGGAAGGTGTATTAATAAAAGCGTATTTCCCGCAAACGGATTCTTTACATGAAACGATTGCAGGTGTAAAATCATCTATTGATGTGCTTCCATCTTACGACATCGAAATTGGTACTGGAAATATTACCGTTAACGAAGTCAATGAAGAAGATTGGGCTACTGCTTGGAAAAAATATTACCATCCAGTACAAATTTCTGATACATTCACAATCGTACCGACTTGGGAAGAATATACACCATCTTCTCCTGATGAAAAAATCATTGAGTTAGATCCAGGTATGGCGTTTGGGACAGGAACTCATCCGACAACAACGATGTGTATCCGTGCTTTAGAAAAAACAGTTCAGCCAGGTGACACTATCATTGATGTAGGAACAGGTTCTGGTGTGCTTAGTATTGCAGCAGCAAAATTAGGTGCGTCTTCCGTTCAAGCGTATGATTTAGATCCAGTTGCAGTTGAAAGTGCAGAAATGAATGTACGTTTAAATAAAACAGATGACGTCGTGTCTGTTGGACAAAATAGTCTTTTAGAAGGTATCGAAGGTCCTGTTGATTTAATCGTAGCTAACTTATTAGCAGAAATTATTCTTTTATTCCCTGAAGATGCAGCAAGAGTTGTGAAATCAGGTGGATTATTTATTACATCGGGCATTATTGCTGCGAAGGAAAAAGTAATTTCTGAGGCGCTAGAAAAAGCTGGATTTACAATTGAAGAAGTGTTAAGAATGGAAGATTGGGTAGCAATTATTGCACGAAATGCGTAATATAGATTTTAGTTTATAATGAAAAGGGGAGTCTCTCACTATAAGGTGAGGGACTTGCCGTTTTGTTATATGAAAAATGATAACGTTTCGTTCTTTTCGTAAGTGTTGACTTACGAAAGGAACGAAACTCTACTAAGGTGATTATATGCAACGTTATTTTGTAGAAGAGAAATATGTAAATGAAACAAGTATTCGTATTGTAGGTGATGACGTACATCATATCGCAAGAGTGATGCGTATGTCAGCTGGTGATCACATTTATTGCTGTGTAAACGGAAAAACTGCAGTATGTTCAATTGATGAAATTACCAGTGAATTTATTAATACGGCTATTGTAGAATGGGTAGAGGCGTCAAGTGAACTTCCTGTTTTCGTGACGATTGCAAGTGGACTGCCGAAAGGAGACAAGCTAGAGTTAATTTTCCAAAAAGGAACTGAGCTTGGGGCAGCTGCATTCTTACCATTTCAAGCATCTCGCTCTATCGTAAAATGGGATGCGAAAAAAGCTGATAAAAAAGTTGAGCGTTTAAGAAAAATTGTGAAAGAAGCGGCGGAACAATCACATAGAAGTGAAGTTCCAGAAGTACATGCTCCGGCATCGTTTAAACAATTGCTTTCAATGAGTGGTGAATATGATGTTTGTCTTGTTGCTTACGAAGAGGAAGCGAAACAAGGCGAGAAATCTAACTTTGCGAAAGCTTTAACGACGATGAAACCAGGTCAAAAGCTATTGATTGTATTTGGCCCAGAAGGCGGTTTAGCTGAGGAAGAGATTACAGCGCTTCGTGAACATAAATTTGTACCATGTAGTTTAGGACCAAGAATTTTAAGAACAGAAACGGCGCCATTATACGCGTTAAGTGCTGCTTCGTATCATTTTGAATTGATGGGGTGATGATCAATGTCAACTGTTGCGTTCCATACGTTAGGTTGTAAAGTAAACCACTATGAAACAGAAGCCATTTGGCAATTGTTTAAACAAGGTGGATATGAAAGAACTGAATATGAAAAGAAAGCTGATGTATATGTTATTAATACGTGTACAGTAACGAATACGGGAGATAAGAAAAGTCGTCAAGTTATTAGACGTGCTGTCCGTCAAAACCCGGATGCGGTTATTTGTGTAACGGGATGTTATGCACAAACATCTCCAGCGGAAATTATGGCGATTCCAGGTGTAGACATTGTAGTTGGTACACAGGATCGTGAAAAGATGTTAGGATACATCGAAGAATTCCGCAAAGAGCGTCAACCAATTAACGCTGTCCGTAACATTATGAAAACACGTGTATACGAAGAACTGGATGTACCTTACTTCACGGATCGTACACGTGCATCTTTAAAAATACAAGAAGGTTGTAATAACTTCTGTACATTCTGTATTATTCCTTGGGCACGTGGTTTAATGCGTTCTCGTGATGGGAAAGAAGTTATTAAACAAGCGCAACAATTAGTAGATGCAGGTTATAAAGAAATCGTATTAACAGGTATTCATACAGGTGGGTACGGTGAAGATATTAAAGATTATAATTTAGCTGGATTACTTCGTGATATGGAAGCGGAAGTAGGCGGATTAAAACGTCTTCGTATTTCTTCAATTGAAGCGAGTCAAATTTCAGATGAAGTAATTGAAGTGTTAGATAAGTCTGAAGTAGTTGTACGTCACTTACACATTCCGTTACAATCTGGATCGAATACTGTATTAAAGCGTATGCGTCGTAAGTATACGATGGAATTTTTCCAAGAGCGTTTAGATCGTTTGAAAGAAGCGTTACCAGGCCTTGCGATTACATCGGACGTAATCGTTGGTTTCCCAGGTGAAACAGAAGAAGAATTCATGGAAACATACAATTTCATTAAAGAGAATCGCTTCTCTGAGTTACATGTATTCCCTTACTCAAAACGTACAGGAACACCTGCAGCACGCATGGAAGATCAAGTTCCTGAAGATGTGAAGAACGATCGCGTTCACCGTTTAATTGAACTATCTAATCAATTAGCGAAAGAGTATGCGTCACAGTTTGAAGGGGAAGTGCTTGAAATTATTCCAGAAGAACAATTTAAAGAAGGCGACCGTGAAGGGTTATATGTAGGTTATACAGATAACTACTTGAAAATTGTATTTGAAGGATCAGAAGAATTAATTGGTAAACTAGTGAAAGTGAAAATCACGAAAGCTGGTTATCCATATAACGAAGCGCAATTTGTTCGTGTTCTTGAAGATGATGTGAAAAAAGAATCAGCAAGCGCATAAAGTGAAACTGTAATCAGTGAGGGCATCCCCAGCTGATTACAATTTCATCAATCGGGTTCTTACTGCTCGGTAAATAGCGGGATAAAAAAAGCATGCAAACGGAAACGATTTGCATGCTTTCTTTTTTAGTGGAGAAGTTAAGTGCTGAAAAATTACGAAATGAGTAGTTATTTCATAAATTCCTGCATTAAAAAGGTGTAATAATAAAATATAGTTGTCTTCAGGGGAAAAGATAACAGCTATCTGTACACTTTTTGAAAAAGGAAGAGCATCTATTCTTCTTTTATTCTGCCAAATAGTTGACCTGAAGTGATAAAATGTATTATAATCGTAAAAGACATGCTGAAGAAGTGTTTCTTTTTGCATGCTGAAGTTAGTATGTAAGTGTGATGTTTCGGAGGGAGGGAAAGAGAATGTCAAAAACAGTCGTTCGTAAAAACGAGTCTTTGGAGGATGCACTTCGCCGTTTTAAAAGATCGGTTTCTAAAACTGGTACACTTGCTGAAGCAAGAAAGCGCGAGTTTTATGAAAAACCAAGTGTAAAACGTAAGAAGAAATCTGAAGCGGCAAGAAAGCGTAAATTCTAAGAGAGGGTGTAAGTTATGAGTCTTCTCGGTCGTTTAAACGATGATATGAAACAAGCGATGAAGAATAAACAAAAAGAAAAATTAACCGTCATTCGTATGGTTAAGGCTGCTTTACAAAATGAAGGTATTAAACTGCAACATACTCTTACTGAAGAAGAGGAAATAACAGTTTTAGCTCGTGAAGTAAAACAGTATAAGGACTCCCTCCTTGAATTTAAAAAAGCTGGTCGTGAAGACCTTGTTGATAAACTGCAAAGTGAAATTCAGATTTTAAGCGCATATTTGCCAGAGCAATTAACTGAAGAAGAGCTGGTTGATGTAATCAAGCAAGTTATTTCTGAAGTTGGTGCAACTTCTAAAGCAGATATGGGTAAAGTGATGACTGCTGTTATGCCGAAAGTAAAAGGTAAAACAGACGGAGCACTTGTGAATAAGTTGGTTATCCAGCTATTAGCATAAAAAAACGTCTCATTTCGTATGAGACGTTTTTTTATGCTTTTTTTCAGTTTGGACGTGATATTACAAGCTCTTTTTTCATACATATGGGATGAGAGGGGGTCTTTTGAGATGAAAAAATTAGAACAAATGAAGAGTTGGTTAACGAAGCAAATAGACCTGCCAGTGGATGTGCTAATGGATCTACCTCGGATCACGCTTGTTGGGCAAGTGCATATCTATATAGAAAATCATCGAGGTTTATTAGTGTTTTCAGATAAAGAAGTAAGGTTGTTATTAAAACATGGTCAGTTATTAATTAAGGGGCAATCCTTTGTTATTAAAACAATCCTTCCGGAAGAACTTTTGCTTGAAGGGATAATTGAGCAAGTGACATTTTTAGAAGACGAAAAGAAAGAGAAGTGAGGGAAACTTCCGTATGTGAAGTTTTTCTTCTTTATTCTAACGACTTGAACCTACTATTTAGTTTCTCCCGCTATTTATGGACAATAAAACTCTTTATTTCATTTTCGTACGAGCTATTTTGCTAATTAAAGTGAAAAGTAGTGTGTCTACTTTTGGAAAGGTAGTGAGGGTAGTAGATGAAAAATAAATGGTTTATAAAGTGGCTTGGCTATGTAAAGGTACGAATTGAAGGTAGGGGAGCGGAGCGGTTCGTTAACGAATGTGTGCGTAGGAATTTATTAGTTTGGGATGTTAAGAAGATTGCTGATGAAACGTTAGTTTTTTGTATGTTATTACGAGATGTAAAAAAAATCAAGCCGATTTATAGAAAAAATGAATGTAAACTATATTTTATTGGGCGTTACGGTTTTCCTTTTTTAAATAAGCGCTTAATTAAAAATAGTGGATTTTTAATTGGTTTCTTAATTTTCTTTTTTGGTATGATTGCATTATCAAATATGGTTTGGAAAATTGAAATTACAGGGGCGAAACCTGAAACAGAATATATATTGATGAAAGAATTGGACAAAATGGGTATTAAAAAAGGGAAATTGCAATTCCAAATGCCTAGTGTAGAAGATGTACAACGTCATTTGACAGACAATATTAATGCGATTACTTGGGCAGGATTAGAAATAAGAGGAACAACGTACCATTTTAAAATTGTTGAAAAAAACGAACCGAAAAAAGAAAAGGAACAAAGGCCGCAAAATTTAGTGGCAAAAAAAGAAGCGATTGTTACAAAAACATTTGTTGAAGTAGGAAAACCAGTCGTCCTAAAAAATGATCATGTAGAAAAAGGACAGCTTCTCGTATCAGGGGTATACGGTAATGAGGAGAGCCCAACAATTGTTTCGGCGAAAGGTATTGTATATGGGGAAACGTGGTACACCTCTAAGGTGAACGTGCCGCTGAAGACACAATTTCAAGTATATACTGGCAATGCGTATAATGAGCATTACCTTACATTTGGGAGTACAAAAATAAAAATATGGGGATTTCAACATGATAAGTATAAACGCTCTCGTACGGAAAGTGTAAAGCATGATGTGAAGTTATTTGGTTTTACACTGCCGATTGCATATGAAAAAGATATAGTGCGAGAAGAGGAAGAAGCAAACCGGGAATATACAGAAAAACAGGCAATGAAAGTAGCAAAAGAGATGGCTGAAAAAGAACTAAAGAAAAAATTGGATGAACATGCTATGATTGTAAGTGATAAGATTTTGAGTAAAGAGGTTGAGGCGGATCAGCTAAAAGTCACACTGCATTATACTGTGATTGAAAATATTGCAGAGCCACAACCAATATCCGAATCCGATATTCAAGGAGACTGAGTAATGGCAGAACAATTAGTAGAAATGAACCAACAATTGGAAAATACTAACGAAGCAATCGCTCTTTTTGGAGTCAATGATGCTCATTTGAAAGTAATTGAACGTGAACTGAACGTATCGATTGTAACTAGAGGTGAAACTGTTCATGCATCTGGAGCGGTTGAAACTGTGACACTCGTAGAAAAAATCTTACAGCAATTACTTGTTGTGATTCGAAAAGGTGTATCAATTACCGAAAGAGATGTTGCGTATGCAATTCAGCTCGCACAACAAGGTAAAATTGCTCAATTTGAAGAGTTATATGAAGAAGAAATTTTTAAAACGGCAAAAGGTAAATCCATTCGTGTAAAAACAATGGGGCAAAGAAGATATATTCATGCAATGAAGAAAAATGATATTGTATTTGGAATAGGACCTGCCGGGACTGGGAAAACATATTTAGCTGTAGTAATGGCTGTGAGAGCGTTAAAGCAAGGATATGTAAAGAAAATCATTTTAACGAGACCAGCTGTAGAAGCTGGAGAAAGTTTAGGTTTTTTACCAGGTGATTTGAAAGAGAAGGTAGATCCGTATTTACGTCCATTGTATGATGCCCTGCACGATATTCTTGGACAAGAATATACGCAGCGTATGATGGAGAGAGGTGTAATTGAAATCGCGCCTCTTGCTTATATGAGAGGGCGTACGCTCGATGATTCATTTGTTATTTTAGATGAAGCGCAAAATACAACGGGTGCACAAATAAAAATGTTTTTAACAAGATTAGGTTTTAGTTCTAAAATGGTCATTACGGGAGATCCTTCACAAGTAGACTTACCAAAAGGGGTAAAATCAGGCCTTTCGCTAGCTGCTAACATTTTATCTGGTGTATCAGGTCTTTCATTCATTACATTAGAACAAACGGACGTTGTAAGGCATCCACTGGTGCAACGTATTATTGAGGCATATGATAAAATGGAATGATCCTATTTGTCAGGATCATTTCTTTTTGTATTAAGGTTGGCGAATGGCATATTTTTTACTATCATAAAAGATAAGAGAAATAAACTATAGGTACTGGTGTATAAAAATGTTACCTAAAAGTATCGTTGGCTAGAAGAAATGAAAGCTATAAATAGTTTCACTTTATTTCTAGAGAGGAGAAGGTATTGAAATCATGTTAAGATCTCAAGAAATTTCTAAGTGGTTTCGTAATTTACAACATTCGAAAAAACTAAGTTGGATTTCTTACGTTTTATTAGGAGCTGTGCTGTTTTTTGCACTTATGAATAATGTGAAACCAGAGCAATTAGATGTTGATATGTATTCTATTGCGAAAAAAACAATTCACTCTCCTATTAAAATTGAAGATAAGGTTATAACGGACAGAAAAAAACAAGAGGCCGCTCAAAAAGTCGGGGATCAATATACATATAGAAGTGAATATAAACAAAATAGAATAGATATTGTAAATGATGTTTTTGCCAAGGTGAATGAAGTAATTCAAGAGATGAAAGCTGCTGGACCTGAAGAGCAAAAAAAGATGACCGATGCTAATAAATTAGAAAAATTGAAGAAGAAGTTGCCAACTAATTTAACAAAGGAATTATCTGATGAGAATTTACTATACTTTATTAATTCAGAACCAGATCAATTAGAATTAGCAAAGAATGCGGCTTTAACGTCTGTTAGTGTTATTATGGGCGGAAATATAAAAATGTCCGAAGAAATGGCAGCGAAAGAGCGATTTGTTAATGAAATGAAAAGCCTTAATGTGAATAGCGGATTGAAGGAAGCTGTAAATGCCCTAGGATCATATGCGATTACAGCAAATTATTTTTATGATCCGGCTGTAACGAAAGAGAAGAAGAAAGCAGAAGAGGATTTAGTTCCGCCTGTTTATATCCTTCAAGGACAAGTTATCGTTAGAGAAGGCGAAACAATTTCAAGTGATATGTATAATCAGTTGAAATTAGTCGGTTTATTAGAGAAGGGTAATAGTTTTCAGCCTTATGTTGGATTAGCGGTGCTCATTGGTGTGTTATTATACTTTATGCATAAGCAGTTTGAAGTATTTTTACAGCGAAAAAGAGAAGATAGACCGTATATTTTAGCGTATATTACAATTTTGTCTATCACAATTGTTTTAATGAAAATTATTAGTTTGTTTCAAAAGCTTGAATATGCAGGAATTGCGTATGTCGTCCCGGTTGCGATGGGAACAATACTTGTAAAACTAATGATTGGCGATCGATTTGTATTTTTAACAAGTATGATTTTTTCTGTGTGCGGAAGTATTATGTTTAATGAAGGGGTAACAAGTACACTAAATTATAGTGTAGGCATTTATGTGTTATTAAGTTCATTATCAGTGAGCATTTTCTTAAGAGAAAAAAACCGTCGTACGATGATTTTACAAGCTGGTATACTCGTTTCTATCTTAAATGTAGTCGTCTTGGCGGCGTTGTTATTATTACGTAACGGGAATTTTTCACCTCTTGAAATTGGTACGCAATTATTGATGGCTTCCCTTTCAGGAATTATCTCATCCGTTTTAGCTATGGGGATATTACCATATTTAGAAAGTGGACTTGGAATCGTATCAAGCATGAAGCTTATGGAACTATCAAGCCCGAATCATCCCCTTTTACGTAGAATTTTGTTAGAGGCGCCAGGAACATACCATCATAGTGTAATGGTAGCGAATCTTTCTGAGGCGGCTTGTGAAGCGGTTGGAGCAAATGGTGTACTAGCACGTGTAGGGGCGTATTATCATGATGTCGGAAAAACAGTACAACCCCAGTTCTTTATCGAAAACCAGATGGGAATTGAAAATCCGCATGATAAATTAGACCCTGTGACGAGTAAAGATATTATCATTGCTCATGTAACGGATGGAGTGAAAATGCTTGAAGAATACCATATTCCGCAAGAAATTATTGATATTGCTGGACAACATCACGGTACAACATTACTTAAATATTTTTATTATAAGGCGATTAAAGAAGATAAAGAAAAATATACAGAAGAGATGTTCCGTTATCCAGGATCAAAAGCAACCTCTAAAGAATCGGCAATCGTTGGTATTGCTGATAGTGTTGAGGCGGCGGTACGTTCTATGAATCACCCAACGCCAGATCAAATTAATAATTTAGTGCAAAGTATTATTAAAGATCGTCTGCAAGATGGGCAATTTAGTGAATGTGATTTGACATTTAAAGAACTACAAATCGTTGGAAAAACGTTATGTGAAACGTTAAATGGTATTTTCCATTCGCGTATTACATATCCGGAACCGCCGGAAGAGAAGGAGAAAGAATGAGTTTATTAATTGATTTTATTGATGAAACAGAAGAAGTGAAAGAAGAATATGTGAATTTAATTCGTGAGATATTAGGAAAAGCAGCTCAAATGGAAAAAATAGAGGATGGTGCGGAGTTATCAGTAACATTTGTAGATAACGAACGCATTCGCGAGATTAATCGTGATTACCGAGATAAGGATCAGCCTACTGATGTCATTTCCTTTGCTATGGAAGAAATGGGAGAAGGGGAAATGGAAATTGTAGGTGTAGAGATGCCGCGTATGTTAGGTGACCTTATTATTTCTATTCCGAGAGCGAAAGAACAAGCTGAAGAGTATGGACATTCTTTCGATCGTGAACTTGGCTTTTTAGCGTTACATGGCTTTTTACATTTACTCGGTTATGACCACATGACAGAAGAGGATGAAAAAGAAATGTTTGGAAGACAAAAAGAAATTTTAGAAGCATTTGGATTAGGACGATGAAAAAAGGAAAACTTATAGATAGTTTTGGATATGCTATAGCAGGTATATTCTTTTGTCTTCGTCATGAACGAAATATGAAAATTCATTATTTAGCCGCAGTCATTGTTATATGCTGCGGCTTTTATTTCCATATTACAAAAATAGAGTGGATAGTATTGCTTATTGTAATAGGAATTGTAATGAGTTTAGAGATGGTAAATACGGCTGTGGAAAAAACAGTAGATTTAGCGACTGCTGATATACATCCGTTTGCGAAAGTTGCAAAGGATGTTGCGGCGGGAGCGGTTTTATTATTTGTGATAATAGCCGTTATAATTGGCGCTATTATCTTTTTACCGTATGTGGTATAGTTGCATTCCAAAGCTTTTATTAGGCTTTGGGAGTGCCGCAAAGGCCTTTAATAAGAGAGTGTATCTATTCACAGCTGTGAACAGGAAGGATGCGGGAATATGAATAGCAAACAATTAATTCAAGAAGCAATCGAAGCGCGTAAACAAGCGTACGTACCATATTCTAAATTTCAAGTAGGTGCAGCATTATTAACGCGCGATGGAAAAGTATATCGTGGATGTAATGTTGAGAATGCATCCTATGGCTTATGTAATTGTGCAGAACGAACAGCATTATTTAAGGCGGTTTCTGAAGGAGATAAAGAATTTGTAGCTATCGCGATTGTAGCGGATACAAAGCGTCCAGTACCTCCTTGTGGAGCATGTCGACAAGTTATGGTAGAATTATGTAAACAGGATACGAAAGTATACCTATCAAACTTACATGGTGACGTTCAAGAGACAACAGTCGGAGAATTGTTACCAGGAGCATTTTTAGCGGAGGATTTACATGAATAGAAAAGGTTATAAATCAGGTTTTGTCTCTATTATTGGCAGACCGAATGTTGGGAAATCTACATTTTTAAATCGTATTATCGGCCAAAAAATTGCTATTATGAGTGACAAGCCACAAACAACTCGTAATAAAATTCAAGGCGTATATACAGAGAATGATTCACAAGTAATTTTCATTGATACACCAGGAATACATAAACCTAAACATAAACTAGGCGACTTCATGGTGAAGATGGCTCAAACGACATTAAAAGAAGTTGATATCGTTCTGTTTATGGTTAATGCAGTTGAAGGCTTTGGTCGTGGTGAGGAATTTATTATTGAGAAACTAAAAGAAACGAAGCAACCAGTATTTTTAGTCATTAATAAAATTGACCAACTTCATCCAGAGCAATTATTAGAGTTAATTGATCAATACCGCAAACTACATGAATTTGCGGAGATTGTACCGATTTCTGCCTTAGACGGTAATAATGTAGATGCTTTAATTGGAACGATTAAAAAGTATTTACCAGAAGGACCACAATACTACCCAGATAATCAAGTAACGGATCATCCAGAGAGATTTATTATTGCAGAGCTTATTCGTGAGAAAGTACTACATTTAACACGTGAAGAAGTGCCGCATTCTGTGGCTGTTGTTATCGATGCAATTCAAAAACGCGAAGGTGGGGCAGTTTATATTAATGCAACGATTGTTGTTGAACGTCCATCGCAAAAAGGGATTATTATCGGAAAGCAAGGGAAGATGTTAAAAGAAGTTGGTAAGCGAGCTCGTTTTGATATTGAAGCATTACTTGGTTCTAAAGTATTTTTAGAAGTATGGGTAAAAGTACAAAAAGATTGGCGTAATAAAATGTCTCAGCTTCGTGATCTTGGTTTCCGTGAAGACGAGTACTAAAATAAAGTAAAGCTGTAATCAGCGGATGTTTTGTTCATCCGCTGATTATTGGTTTTTATGAGTTTTGATAAATTAGGAAAAATTTTTCTCACATGAAAATGGACAAAATGGGTCAATTTAATAACAACAAAGGAAATTGGTTTATAGGCTACGCTTATTGAGAAAGGTGGATTCTTATGCTAGATTTTACCTGGAAGTTTTTCTCCAAAACAGGAAGCATTGAGACGTACTTGCTTTTGAAAGAAATGGAAAAAGACGTAAACGATGAGATGGATCAACATGAAGAGGAGCTAGCGCATCTAGACTCTCCAATTTCTTGACCCGTTTTGTTCAAACCTTGGATGGTGACGAACATGTTTCAAAAAGTTGAGGGCATCGTTATCCGTACGACAGATTACGGAGAAACGAACAAGATTGTTACAATATTCTCCAGAGAATTGGGTAAGGTAAGTGCAATGGCAAGAGGAGCGAAAAAACCGAAAAGTCGGTTAGCATCAGTTTCGCAACTTATGACACATGGCCATTTTCTTATTCAAATGGGATCTGGACTTGGAACTTTGCAACAAGGCGAGATTATTTCAACTATGAAAGAAATTCGCGAGGATATATTTTTAACTGCTTATGCATCATTTATTGTTGAGTTAACTGATAAAGCAACAGAAGATAAAAAACATAATCCGTATTTATTTGAAATGTTATATCAAACGTTGCATTATATGTGTGAGGGTGTTGATCCAGAAGTATTATCATTAATTTATCAAACGAAAATGCTTCCGGTATTAGGGATGCGCCCGTACTTTGATACATGTGCAATTTGTCATCAAGAAACAGATTTTGTCGCCTTCTCTGTTCGAGAAGGCGGTTTTCTGTGCTCGCGTCATGCTGAGCAAGATCAGTATCGTATACCAGTGGGGGAAGCTGTTCATAAATTATTGCGCCTTTTCTACCACTTCGATTTACATAGACTTGGCAATGTATCAGTGAAGGATAGCACAAAAAAACAAATACGTTTAGTGTTGAATACATATTATGATGAATATTGCGGGATTTATTTGAAATCAAGACGTTTCTTAGAACAACTTGATAAGTTTCAAATATAATTTGGGACCGTATACGGTCCTTTTTACATCCTATCTTTTTCGAATAGCATATTTAGTATATAATATTTAAGAGATAGTATAACTTTTTTCGTTGTGCATTAAAGGTGGTGATTATCATAGAGCTGAATAAACGGCAAGAACATATCATTCAGATTGTAAAAGATCACGGTCCTATTACAGGGGAGTCAATTGCTGCGCAATTGGGATTAACACGTGCAACACTAAGACCAGACTTAGCAATTTTAACGATGGCTGGTTATTTAGAAGCGCGCCCACGCGTAGGTTATTTTTATACGGGTAAAACTGGGGGGCAGCTATTATCTGAAGCTGTTAAGAAAATTAAAGTACAAGATTATCAATCTAGACCAGTTGTAATTGATAAAAATGTATCAGTATACGATGCGATTTGTACTATGTTTTTAGAGGATGTAGGTACATTATTCGTTGTAGATCAATCGACTCTACTAGTTGGCGTTGTATCTCGTAAAGATTTATTACGAGCTAGCCTAGGAAAGCAGGATTTAACCTCTCTTCCGGTTAATATTATCATGACAAGGATGCCAAACATTGCGATGTGTCGTAGAGAAGATTCTTTATATGATATTGCGATGGAATTAATAGAAAGACAGATTGATGCGATGCCAGTTGTCAAAGATACGAAACAAGGTCTAGAAGTGATTGGACGAATTACAAAAACAAATATTACACGTGCGTTTGTAAACTTAGTAAATAACGAATAAGTGTAATTTGTTTAAAGTGAGGTAATGTAATGGATAATAAAATCGTATATGTCGTATCTGACTCTGTTGGAGAAACGGCTGATTTGGTTGTTCGAGCGGCGATGGGGCAATTCCCATTTGCTCCTGATATTAGACGTGTACCGTATGTAGAAGATACAGGGACATTAAAAGAAGTGATTTCGATTGCTAAGAGCAATCAAGCACTTATTTGTTTTACGTTAGTAAAGCCTGACATGCGTCAGTATTTAGTGACCGAGGCTGCGAAAGAGGGCGTAGAGGCATATGATATTATCGGGCCTCTTATTGATCAAATTGAAGAAATTACAGGGCAAGTACCGAGATATGAGCCGGGTGTTGTTCGTAGATTAGATGAAGAGTACTTTAAAAAGATTGAAGCAATTGAGTTTGCAGTAAAGTATGATGATGGTAGAGATGCACGTGGCATTTTAAAAGCAGATATCGTATTGATTGGGATTTCGCGCACATCAAAAACACCACTTTCTCAATATTTAGCTCATAACAAACGTTTGAAAGTTGCCAATGTACCACTTGTACCAGAAGTAGATCCGCCTGAAGAATTATATCAAGTGGCTAAAGAAAAATGCTTCGGTTTGAAAATTACGCCAGAGAAGTTAAATCATATTCGAAAAGAGCGATTGAAATCACTTGGACTAAGTGACGGTGCAACATATGCCAATATTAATCGTATTAAAGAAGAAATTGATCACTTTGAGAACGTAGTTAGTAAAATAAATTGTCAAGTAATTGATGTATCGAATAAAGCGATTGAAGAAACAGCTAACATTATTGTGAATGCAGTGCAAAACCAAAAAATGTTTTAGCACATTTACCAAAGGTGAATGTGCTTTTTTCGCTCGAGAGAAACACAATACCTGTTGATTTCGTAATAGATGATAGCAGAGTGGTTATACTTATATTCTTCTGTCATTTTATTATGTTAAAGGTAAGGTTTCGTTATCCTGAAATAGAAGATGAAAAAATAAAGGGATATGTAGCGTAGTTGAAGAAAATATATTATAATAAAAAATTGTGATAAAAACCTATATTTTACGTTTAGACTTTAATTTTTCAGAATAAACTAGGGATAGGATTTATGAAAAGACATGTAATTACGTTAAATCGACAAAATCTATACAAGAAAACGCACATTATGGAAGGATTCGCAGAAGGGATGTAGAATACAGAAATATGCAAAACATCAATATCGTATGAGTTGATGCAAATGTATATACTGTGAAGGCTGAAAATTGTGCAAGTTGGAACGGAATTTCATGTCGAAATTTTGTTTGTCACATCGTATGTTCATCGTTTAAGAAAGTAGCAAGGGAAATTGGATCTATGCAGATACTGAATAAGCTAAAGTTGATTTTTTTATATGTATCAACATGCAAAAGAAACAGATCTCGTGATCACATAGTATATAGTGCTTGCTAGTCTTCTTGTAAAAAGTGCGCATGTATTGTCTCTAGGAGGTACATTTGTAATAGATGAGCAAATGGATACAATTTTATATAGTAGGTACGTATCTGCGAAGTTACGCAGAAAAGGGCCTGCAAAATCGTTTGATAACGTGATCGACAACACTTTCTAATAAGTTTAGAAAAAATATTGTCGAATTATAAAGGAATTTTTAAATTTATATCGAATACAAATTACGACACGGAGATGGAGTTATGGGGAACAGAATTCCCGAAGAAGTTGTTGAACAGATTCGGACGTCATCCGATATTGTAGAAGTGATTGGTGAATACGTTCAACTTAGAAAACAGGGGCGTAACTATTTCGGCCTTTGTCCATTCCATGGTGAGAATTCTCCTTCATTCTCTGTTTCATCTGATAAGCAAATTTTTCATTGCTTCGGATGTGGAGAAGGTGGAAATGTATTTTCCTTTCTAATGAAAATGGAAGGACTGGCTTTTACCGAGGCTGTTCAAAAGCTAGGTGAAAGAAATGGAATTGCGGTTGCAGAGTATACATCAGGGCAAGGACAACAAGAAGACATATCTGATGACACTGTCATCATGCAACAAGCTCATGAACTTTTGAAAAAGTATTATCATCATTTATTAGTAAATACAGAAGAAGGAAATGAAGCACTTTCGTATTTGTTAAAGCGTGGTATTACAAAAGAGATGATTGAGAAGTTTGAAATTGGTTATGCATCACCTGCTTGGGATGCAGCAACGAAAATTTTGCAAAAAAGAGGTTTATCGCTGTCAAGTATGGAACAGGCTGGTCTTCTCATAAGAAGCGAGAAGGATGGTAGTCATTATGATCGCTTCCGTGGAAGGGTTATGTTCCCGATCTATACGTTACAAGGTAAAGTGATAGCGTTTAGTGGAAGGGCGTTAGGAGATGACACTCCGAAATATTTAAATAGTCCTGAAACACCGATTTTTCACAAAAGTAAATTGTTGTATAACTTCCACCAAGCGAGACCGTTTATTAGAAAACGTGGACAGGTGGTCCTTTTTGAAGGATATGCCGACGTACTAGCTGCGGTGAAAAGTGGTGTGGAAGAAGCTGTTGCGACAATGGGAACAGCTTTAACTGAAGAACAAGCAAAACTTCTGCGACGTAACGTTGAAACTGTTGTTCTTTGCTATGATGGTGATAAAGCAGGGCGAGAAGCAACGATGAAAGCAGGGCAATTATTGTTAAAAGTTGGTTGCCAAGTGAAAGTTACATCCTTGCCAGATAAGCTTGATCCTGATGAATATGTGCAACAATATGGGACAACTGCTTTTGAAAATCTTGTGAAATCAAGTATAAGTTTTGTTGGTTTTAAAATAAATTATTTGCGTTTAGGGAAAAATTTGCAAGATGAGTCTGGCAAAGAAGAGTATGTGAAAAGTGTTTTAAAAGAGTTATCGTTGCTACAGGATGCGATGCAGGCGGAATCATATTTGAAGTCATTATCGCAAGAATTTTCTTATTCAATGGAAACACTTTTGAATCAATTGCACCAATATCGCAAAGAACAAAAGGTACAGCAAAAACAAGTAAAGCAGGTTTCTAAGCCGTCTCAAATTGTTCAAACAAAACCGAAGTTAACAGGTTTTGAAAGGGCAGAAAGAGAAATTATTTACCATATGTTGCAAAGTCCAGAAGTGGCTGTTCGTATGGAATCCCACATAGAAGATTTTCATACAGAAGAACATAAAGGGATTTTATATGAACTATACGCATATTATGAAAAGGGAAATGAACCTTCAGTCGGAACATTTTTAAGTTGGCTCTCTGATGAAAAGTTGAAAAATATTATCACTGATATTTCGACGGATGAATTTATTAATCCAGAATACACAGAAGAAGTGTTGCAAGGCCATTTGGAGACGCTTGGACGTCATCAAGAAAAACTTGAAAAGATGGAGATCATCTTTAAGGTAAAACAAATGGAAAAAACAGATCCTGTAGAGGCTGCTAAATATTATGTAGCATATTTACAAAATCAAAAAGCGAGAAAATAGCTTTTTTGATAAATTTTTAGTATAATGAATGTTTGTATCTCGCGTAAGGAGGGGAACAGATGGCTGACAAACCAGCTCGTTCTAAACAAATTGAAACTGAAATGACCCTTGAGCAAGTGAAAGAACAACTCACTGAGCTCGGAAAAAAACGTGGCGTTCTTACATATGAAGAGATTGCAGAACGCATGAATGGATTTGAAATTGAATCCGATCAAATGGATGAATACTATGAATATTTAGGTGAACAAGGGATTGACTTAGTTGGCGACAATGACAACGACGAAGGCCCTAATAATCGCCAAATAGCAAAATCGGAAGAAGAATTCGACCTCAATGATTTAAGTGTACCACCAGGGGTTAAAATTAACGATCCTGTTCGTATGTATTTAAAAGAAATTGGTCGTGTAGACTTACTATCTGCAGAAGAAGAAATTCGACTTGCAACGCGTATTGAAGAAGGCGATGAAGAAGCGAAACGTCGTCTTGCAGAAGCAAACTTACGTCTTGTAGTAAGTATTGCAAAGCGCTACGTGGGCCGTGGTATGCTTTTCTTAGACTTAATCCAAGAAGGGAATATGGGTCTAATTAAAGCGGTTGAAAAGTTCGATTATCGTAAAGGTTTCAAATTTAGTACGTATGCAACTTGGTGGATTCGCCAAGCAATTACACGTGCGATTGCAGACCAAGCAAGAACAATTCGTATCCCAGTTCATATGGTTGAAACGATTAATAAGTTAATTCGTGTACAACGTCAATTATTACAAGATCTAGGACGCGAACCATCTCCTGAAGAGATTGGTGAAGAAATGGATCTTGCTCCAGAAAAAGTACGCGAAATCTTAAAAATTGCACAGGAGCCAGTTTCTCTTGAAACACCAATTGGTGAAGAAGATGACTCCCATTTAGGTGATTTCATTGAAGACCAAGAAGCAACATCGCCTGCGGACCATGCAGCGTATGAATTGCTAAAAGAACAGTTAGAAGATGTGTTAGATACACTAACAGATCGTGAAGAAAATGTTCTACGTCTTCGTTTTGGTTTAGATGATGGACGAACTCGTACGCTTGAAGAAGTTGGGAAAGTATTCGGCGTAACGAGAGAACGTATCCGTCAAATTGAAGCAAAAGCACTTCGTAAATTGAGACATCCAAGCCGTAGTAAGCGTCTTAAGGATTTCTTAGAATAGGCTACCTTTAAGTTTACTTCACCTTTGTGAAGTAAACTTTTTTATTTTGTTAATTTTTGTTAAACTTTAGCTACCAGCAACGATTACAATTTCTTGTAATTTATTTTACAGAATTGTCTTTTGATTTGCAAATGCTCATTTTTCGATTTTTCGATTAATTTTGTTTATTCTATACAAAAATATATGTAGAAAAGTGAAAAATATGATGAGAAACGTTAATAATTATCGAAATAATAAGCGATATAACAATAAAAAACAATAAACTGAATTTATGGAATATTTTTAATGATTAGTAGTTTACTCTTTTCTGATAGAGCGTTTTCAAGTACAATGGAAATGACTGAATCATCTAACTATTTAGGGGTATAGAGGGGGGAGAAGAGATATGAAACGTAATCCGCTGATTCCGTTCGCTCTTATTGCAGCATTGGGTATTATCGTTATGTTTGTATTTTCATTTCAGGGGCTAAATAAATCTAAAGAGTTAGCTGATGCAAAAAATGGCGGGAAGCCAGCACAAACAGCATCAAAGCCAGAGGATATTGTGAAGCAAAGCTGTACGAGCTGCCACGGTGATCAGTTACAAGGGGCGGTAGGACCTAATTTACAAAAAATTGGTGGAAAACTTTCAAAGGATGAAATTAAAGAAATTCTTTCGAAAGGAAAAGGCAATATGCCACCAAATATAGTTCCAGCTGATCAAGCCGCTAAAGTAGCTGATTGGTTATCAAAGAAAAAATAAAGTTCCGTATGACAAGCCTTTTGCTTATGCAAAGGGCTTGTTTTTCTATATTTTCTAAAATACGATGAATGATAGAGATGTGAATTGTTGTTATGGGCTTGCAACAACTACTATAAATTCATTATCATGGAGACAGACTGACAAGAGAAGGAGTAATGGAAATACATGAATGAAGTAAAGCTTTCAAAACGATTAGAAGAAGTTGTGCGTGAAATACCAGTAGGATCTACAGTTGCTGATATTGGATCAGATCATGCGTATTTACCGTGTTATACAATTATAAATAATATTGCTACAAAAGCAGTTGCAGGAGAGGTTGTAGATGGACCGTTTCGCTCTGCGCAAGCAACTGTAGCTGAAAGTGGTTTACAAGATAAAGTAGATGTGCGTAAAGGGAATGGATTAGCTGTTATCGCACCAGGAGAAGTAGATGTAATTACGGTTGCCGGAATGGGCGGAGCGTTAATTCGTGATATTTTAGAAAGTGGTAAAGAAAAATTAGAAGGTGTAACACGTTTAATTTTACAGCCGAATATTGCAGCGCATCACATTCGTGAATGGTTTATGGAGAATGGATGGGAGCTTATCCATGAAAAAATCGTAAAAGAAGATGGGAAAATTTACGAGATTTTAGTAGGAGAAAGAGGAAATATCACGGTTCCTTATTCTGAAAATAAACAAGCTGAATTGTTTATGGGACCATTTTTAATAAAAGAAAAAAGTGAAGCTTTCGTTGAAAAGTGGGAAGGAGAATTAAAAAACTTCCAAAATATTTTAAAGCAGTTAGAACGTGCGGCTGATTCTGAAGAAACAAAAGCAAAGCGTGCGGAAGTAGAAGCGAAAATGAAAATGATAGGGGAGGTTTTATCATGAGTAAAATTCCAAATGGCCATGAAATTATTTCTTTGTTTGAAAGTATGTATCCGAAGCATTTGGCGATGGAAGGAGATAAGATTGGCCTGCAGATTGGAGCGCTTAATAAACCCGTGCAGCACGTATTAATTGCGTTAGATGTAACGGAAGAAGTTGTGGATGAAGCAATTCAATTAGGAGCTAATGTCATTATTGCGCATCACCCTTTAATTTTCAACCCGCTAAAAGCGATTCATACAGATAAGGCATATGGGAAAATTATTGAAAAGTGTATTAAAAATGATATTGCAATCTATGCCGCACATACAAATGTGGATGTTGCTAAGGGCGGGGTAAATGATTTACTTGCTGAGGCGTTAGGGTTGCAAAATACAGAAGTTTTGGCACCGACATATGCGGAAGAAATGAAAAAAATTGTTGTGTTTGTGCCTGAAACTCATGCAGAAGAAGTAAGAAAAGCATTAGGAGATGCAGGTGCTGGTCATATCGGCAATTATAGCCACTGTACGTTTAGCAGTGAGGGTACAGGCATGTTTATACCTCAAGAGGGGACAAATCCTTATATCGGGGAAACTGGGCAGTTAGAACGCGTAGAAGAAGTGCGAATCGAAACGATTATTCCAGCTTCATTACAGCGAAAAGTGATTAAAGCAATGGTAACGGCACATCCATATGAAGAAGTAGCATATGATGTATATCCACTTGATAATAAAGGTGAAACGTTAGGGCTTGGAAAAATAGGATATTTACAAGAAGAAATGACACTTGGGCAGTTTGCAGAACATGTAAAGCAATCATTAGATGTAAAGGGTGCACGAGTTGTTGGGAAATTAGATGATAAAGTGCGCAAAGTAGCTGTACTTGGTGGCGATGGTAACAAATACATCAATCAAGCTAAATTTAAAGGAGCAGATGTATATGTAACGGGTGACATGTATTATCATGTGGCTCATGATGCGATGATGCTCGGTTTAAATATAGTTGACCCAGGACATAACGTTGAAAAAGTAATGAAGCAAGGTGTGCAAAAGCAATTGCAAGAAAAAGTAGATGCAAAGAAACTCAGCGTACATATTCATGCTTCGCAGTTACATACAGATCCATTTACATTTGTATAAGAAAAATAAAAACCGTTGCTCGTATAGGCAACGGTTTTTTATTATTGTTCTTTTTTCACTTTTACACGAGGTAATATTTTTTGTAACGGTACTTTTCGAACTCTCTCCCATGTAGCGGGATTCATTGGGTCATATTGATCTAAGAAAGCGATAACTTCTTTTGTAATTGGCGTTGGAGTAGACGCACCTGCTGTAACAGCTACGTTTTCTACACCTTGTAGCCATTCTAATTTGATTTCACTTACGTCTGCAACGCGGTATGCTTTCGTACCAGCGATTTCTTGTGATACTTGTGCTAAACGGTTTGAGTTATTACTTTTCGGATCACCAACAACAATTGTTAAGTCTGCAACATCAGCTTGTTTGGCAACCGCTTCTTGGCGAACTTGAGTTGCTAAACAAATTTCCTTATGGAACTCTGCTGTTGGGAATTTCTTCTGAATGTCCTCCATTAAATGTTGAACATCCCATTGGCTCATTGTTGTTTGATTTGTAACTAAAATTTTATCCGTTGGAATTTCTAATGTTTTTAAATCATCAGCTCTTTCGATAAGATGAACGATATCAGGGGCAATACCAACTGCGCCTTCTGGTTCTGGATGATTTTTCTTGCCGATATAAATGACATGGTAACCTTCAGCTTTCTTTGCTTCAATAAGGTCATGTGTTTTTGTAACATCTGGACAAGTGGCATCGATTGTTGTTAAACCTTTTTCTTTTGCACGTTGTTTAACTTCTGGAGAAACACCGTGTGCAGTGAAAATAACAGTACCAGAATCGATTTTATCTAAAATTTCTAATCGACTTGGACCGTCTAATGTAATGATACCATCTTCTTCGAATGCATCTGTTACATGTTTGTTGTGAACAATCATACCTAAAATATAAATAGGTCTTGGTAATGATGTATCTAATGCGGCGTTACGTGCAATAACCATCGCGTCCACAACACCGTAGCAATAACCACGAGGGGAAATTTTAACAATTTTCATATGAGTAATCCTCTCCTTCTAAACAAGGGATACTTTTGTGCATAGTCTTTTACATTATAAAGGAGGAGTGGATAGAAAACAAAGGATTGTTACACATATAGTTTTGGTTTTGTTGCTATTTTTTGAACAGGCTCCTCTCTTACTTCCTTTTCTATGACTGGCTCAATCACTATTTTTTTTCTTTTTCTTTTTTTTGGTGGAGGAGGTGGAGTTGCTACTTCAACCTTTTCTGTTAAGTCTTCAGTTTGATCTTCGGTTTGAGCTTCTTCCGTATTTTTTCCAGAGGTGAGGATTTTAACAATGCTTGGTAAGTTACGCATAATAGGACCATACTGTTCGACGACAGGGCTTACAGATTGAACGACTTGTGATACTTTTTCAATATTATTTATCATATTAGTTGGATTCGAAATTAAATTCGAAAAAAAACTACCGATGCCGCTACTTGATGCGGCTGTAGTTGCTGCACCGCCGCGCGTTTCGTTTGATTCATACATTTGAGGAGGGATCATTTGCTCGGGATGCTGCTGCATGTATGGTTGATATTGCTGTGAGTATTGCTGCGGGTATTGCTGTGAGTATTGCTGCTGATATTGCTGTCGATATTGGGGTGGTGGTTGCTGGTGTTGGTGCATCATTGGCGGTGGCCCTTCCATTTGTCGATAAGGCGGAACCATTTGCATGAAAGATTCGGTTGGATCGTGTTTTTTAAAGAGTTTAGCAAGGAAGCCTTTCTTTTTTTGTGCCATCGGTGGTAATTGTGGAATTGGATATGGTGTATAAGGTTGTTGTCCTGGATTCGGATACATTTGTCTCATGGGGGATTTTGGAAACATATGAGAAATCCTCCTTTCTTCAGTTAGGTATATACACATACAATATGCAATAAGAGAGAAGAAGGTTAGTTTTTGAAGTGAAAACCTAAACTAAAGATGGATTTTACTTGTAGACTTCGATATAATGTAGACTTGACTGATTTGTGCGCGCAGTAGAAATTTAGAAAGAAGGTGTAACTTATGACACAACAAACTTTTACACAGTATGATTTTAAACCATTTTTAATAGATGCAGTTCGTGAACTACGCTTTACAGAGCCGACAGGAATTCAACAGAAAATTTTCCCAGTCGTGAAAAAAGGTGTAAGTGTAATTGGACAATCCCAAACAGGTTCTGGGAAAACACATGCATACTTACTTCCTACATTGAACAGAATTAATGCAAGTCGTGAAGAAGTACAACTTGTTATTACAGCGCCTACTCGTGAGTTAGCACAACAAATTTACGAAGAAATCGTGAAATTAACAAAGTTTTGTGCAGAAGATCAAATGATTACAGCACGTTGTTTAATTGGTGGAACTGATAAACAACGATCAATTGAAAAGTTGAAAAAGCAACCTCATATTGTAGTTGGAACACCAGGACGTATTAAAGACTTAGTAGAAGAGCAAGCACTATTTGTTCATAAAGCAAATACAATTATTGTCGATGAAGCAGACTTAATGCTTGATATGGGATTCATTCATGATGTAGACAAAATTGCAGCACGCATGCCTAAAAACTTGCAAATGCTAGTTTTCTCTGCAACAATTCCTCAAAAACTAAAACCGTTTCTGAAGAAATATATGGAGAATCCAGAGCACATCCATATCAATCCAAAACAAGTTGCAGCTGGAAATATTGAGCATTATTTAGTACCTTCTAAACATCGTAACAAAATTGATTTAGTGAATAAAATGTTGCTACAATTTAAACCGTATTTAGCAGTTGTTTTCACGAATACGAAGAAGATGGCGGATCAGGTTGCTGACGGATTAATGGAACGTGGTCTAAAAGTTGGACGAATTCACGGGGATTTATCACCGCGTGATCGTAAAAAAATGATGAAACAAATTCGTGACCTAGAATTCCAATATATTGTTGCAACTGATTTAGCAGCGCGTGGTATTGATATTGAAGGGATTAGCCATGTTATTAACTATGAGCTTCCATCAGATTTAGATTTCTTCGTTCACCGCGTTGGTAGAACAGCACGTGCAGGGCATTCAGGTATTGCAGTGACAATTTATGATCCAGCAAACGAAGAAGCGCTAGATAGCTTAGAAAAACAACGTCATATCGAGTTTAAACATGTAGATTTACGTGGAGATGAGTGGGCGGACTTAGGTGAACGTCGTCGTCGTAAGAGCCGTAAAAAACCAAATGATGAACTTGATGTTATGGCAACGAAAGTTATTAAAAAGCCGAAAAAAGTAAAACCGAACTATAAACGAAAACTTGCAACTGAACGTGACAAAGTGAAGAAAAAATATAGCAATAAAAAAAGATAAGGGATTTCCCTTATCTTTTTTTTACCCAGCTATTTGCGAGAGGCGTAATCAATATGGATAGAAAGTATTGAACCAATCGGACTTTTACGGGCAGCCCGCCCCCCACCTAACTTCTTTGCTTTCGCTGAATTTTGACGTGGGGGTCTTACTGCTCGTTAATGCGTGATAAATATGTATAGTGCGTTTTTTGTGAACAAACAATTCACTACATATTTCTACAAATTATGCTATCATTATAACTATTGTATATTGAAGAGGTGATTATATGTTGAAGATTGGCTCTCATGTTTCCATGAGTGGTAAGAAAATGTTATTAGCAGCAAGTGAAGAGGCTGTTTCATACGGTGCAACGACGTTTATGATTTATACAGGTGCACCGCAAAATACAAGAAGAAAACCAATTGAAGAATTGAACATAGAAGCAGGAAGAAAACATATGGAACTAAACGGTATTGAGGAAATTATCGTCCATGCGCCATATATTATTAATGTCGGGAATACGACGAAGCCAGAAACATTCCAATTAGGTGTAGACTTCCTTCGTATGGAAATTGAAAGAACATCGGCATTAGGTGTGGCGAAACAAATCGTTCTTCACCCAGGTGCGCACGTTGGTGCAGGAGCTGATGCTGGTATTCAACAAATTATTAGAGGGCTTAATGAAGTATTAACGCCAGAGCAGACGGTTAATATTGCGTTAGAAACGATGGCAGGAAAAGGAACAGAATGCGGTCGTAGCTTTGAAGAAATTGCAAAGATCATTGATGGTGTAACATATAATGAAAAACTATCAGTATGCTTTGATACATGTCATACACACGACGCAGGATATGACATTGTAAATGACTTTGATGGTGTATTAAACGAATTTGATAAGATTGTTGGTATTGACCGTTTACAAGTACTTCATATTAATGATAGTAAAAATGTACGCGGCGCAGGAAAAGACCGTCATGAAAATATCGGTTTTGGTCATATCGGTTATAAAGCGTTACATCATATTGTGCATCATCCGCAGTTAATGCACGTACCAAAAATTCTTGAAACGCCATATGTAGGTGAAGATAAAAAAGATAAGAAGCCGCCATATAAATTGGAAATCGAAATGTTGAAAAATGGTACTTTTGATGAAGGACTTCTTGAGAAAATTAAAGCGCAATAAGCAATAAGCAATAAGGAGGGGGATTTTCCCCCTCCTTATTTTAGTAGTTGCTGAAATAAAGTATTTACTTGTTGGGCGGTAGCGGGGGAGGTTACTTTTGCTATTTGTTTTAAGAGCTCTAGTCGTTCGTCATTATCGTAAATGTTAATATTCTTTCCTTTCATAAGTACAACAATTTTATCAGCTTGCGCAGTTGTAATTGGAACTTCATATTCTTTACTATATTTCAATAACTCTTTTGTAGAAATATGATTTAATTTTTTGTTTACAAGTTGTTTAATGAGGTTCATTGAGTTATCCTCCTTTACACGTTCTTCTATCGAAATATATGAGTACATAGCTTGTACATATTCGTATAGAGTTTCTTTTTTCATGAGAAAAAGAAGCGTATGTTATAATAAAAGGACAAAACTATAGAAAAAGAGTATAGGGAGGATTTATGGAGCAAAAGCAACATCGAAAAGAAAGTGTTATCCATCTTATTTATCGTTTAGTTATGATTATCTTCGGCGCGGCATGCGCAGCGGTAGCGATTGAATTATTTTTAATGCCAAATAAAATTATTGATGGTGGAATTATTGGTATTTCTCTTATATTAGATTATCTTACTCCTAATATTTGGTGGTTAAGTTTTTCTACTTTAGTCGTTATTCTCAATATCCCGTTTATGTATTCGGGTTATAAACAAATCGGAAAAACGTTCATGCTATCTTCGGCGTTGGGTATTGTAGCGTTAGCTTTTATTGAATCCACGTTACATGCTGTCCCACCATTTACAACAGAGCCAATTTTAGCGACAGTGTTTGGTGGGCTTATTTTAGGTCTTGGTGTAGGGCTCGTTATTCGTCATGGGGGATCAATGGACGGAACAGAAATTATGGGTATTTTATTAACGAAGAAATTACCTTTCTCTGTTGGCGAATTTGTAATGTTTGTGAACTTATTTATTTTTGCATGGGCAGCATTTGTATTTGGCGTTGAACAAGCTATGTATTCTGTTATGACGTACTATATTGCATTCAAAACAATTGATACAGTCATTCAAGGTTTAGATGAAACGAAAGCAGTCTTAATTGTATCAGATCAATATGAGGAAGTATCAAATGCGATTTTACATCGTCTTGGTCGTGGAACTACAAAGCTTGTAGCGAAAGGCGGTTACACCGATAAAGAAAAAGAAGTTATTTATGCCGTTGTAACGCGTCTAGAAGTGACAAAGTTAAAATCAATTGTGTATGAAATTGATGCGAATGCGTTTGTTACGATTATGAGTACACAAGAGACAAATGGTGGTAAGTTTAAATCGGCTATTCACTAAAAAATTAATTGTAATATCTTTTGAAAGCAGAGAATTTTTCTCTGCTTTTTGTTATAATAGTAAGGTTTCTTGAAAAAGTAGATATATTTTAGGCAGATTGGTTTACAACTATAATAAGCTGTACTATAATTCAAATAGATATAAATCGGAATCATTCTGAATTAAAATAGGTGAGATGCTATGAATAATATATTAGAAATAGAAGGATTATCATTTCGATATGAAGATCGAAATGTGTTAGAAGATATTAATTTGCAAGTTCCGAAGGGAGCTTTTTTAGGTTTAGTTGGGCCAAATGGTTCTGGGAAATCAACTTTGTTAAAATGTTTATTAGGCGTTTTAAAGCCAAAACAGGGAAGTATTCGTTTGTTTGGTGTTGATAGTAAGAAGTTTAAAGAATGGAACAAAGTTGGTTATGTGTCGCAAAAGGCAAATAGCTTTAATTCTGGTTTTCCGGCAACTGTTTTTGAAGTTGTGTCAATGGGACTCGTTTCGAAAAAAGGGCTGTTTCGCTTTTTTACGAAAAACGATAAGGAAAAGGTAGAACAAGCGATTGCTGATGTAGGGATGAGTGAGTTTCAAGGGCGCAATATCGGAGAACTTTCTGGTGGGCAACAACAGCGTGTATTTATTGCTCGTGCGCTCGTTAGTAATCCTGAATTACTTATTTTGGACGAGCCCACTGTTGGAATCGATGTGAAGAATGTGGAAAGTTTTTATGAGATATTAGAGGATTTAAACAAAAGGCTAGGAATCACATTAATTCTCGTTACGCATGATATGGGAGCTGTTACCGAGAAAGTAACACATGTTGCATGCTTAAACCAACATTTACATTTCCATGGAAGTGTAGAGAAGTTCCGAGAGTTAGAAGATGCAGAAATGTCCGTCTTATATGGACATCATGTTCATCGTTTAGAACATGAGCATGGGCATCACGGGAGGATATAATGATACAAGATTTTTTACAATATGACTTTTTACGTAACTCTTTATATGCGGGGATTTTAATAGGGCTTGTTGCGCCGCTTATCGGTGTATTTGTTGTTATTCGACGCATGTCGCTTATTGCGGATGCATTAAGCCACGTGACATTATCAGGTATTGCTGCAAGTTTACTACTAGAAAAAACAATTTTCACAGGGGGATTTTTAAATCCGTTATATATGGGGATGATTTTTTCTATTGGTGGGGCGTTACTTATTGAAAAATTACGTACTGTATATAAACATTATCAAGAATTAGCAATTCCGATTATTCTTTCAGCAGGAATGGGGATTGGCGTTATTTTTATTTCACTTGCAAATGGATTTAACACAGATTTATTTAGTTATTTATTTGGTAGTGTAAGTGCTGTAACAAGTACGGATTTAATAATCATCGGCATTGTAGCAATTGTTGTTATTGTAACGATTACTTTATTATACAAAGAGTTATTTTTACTATCATTTGATGAGGAATACGCTGTATCAACCGGTTTGAGTGCAAAGTGGATTCACTTTATTTTCATTATATTGGTTGCTCTTGTCATTGCAGTATCAATGCGTGTGGTAGGGGTTCTTCTCGTATCATCATTAATGACATTACCAGTTGCAGCAAGTATTCGTATTGCTAATGGATTTAAACAAACAATTTTCTTTTCCATTTTATTTGGTGAAATTGCAGTGATTGGTGGAATGTTTGCTTCGTATCAACTTGATCTAGCGCCAGGTGGTACAATTGTTATGATAGCAGTTCTTATTTTAATTGGTGCGATTTTATGGAAAAAGAAAAAAACTGCATAAAGTAGGGATAGATATGAATCTAACAGAAGCTTTACGCCTAATGAAAGATAAAGGATACAAACACACTGGGAAAAGGGAAGAAATGCTCAGGCTATTTGCAGCTCACAATCGTTATTTAACGGCAAAAGACGTTTTAGAGCATATGAAGGACGATTATCCAGGTCTTAGCTTTGATACGATTTATCGTAACTTAACAGTGTTTGCTGAAATCGGTGTTTTAGAACAAACAGAATTAAATGGTGAAAAACATTTTCGTTTTACGTGTTCTATTATGGAACATCATCATCATTTCATTTGTTTAGATTGCGGGGGAACGAAAGAGATTACTTCCTGCCCAATGGATTTTATGAATAAAGATTTTAACGGTTATGAAGTAACAGGTCATAAGTTTGAAATATACGGTCGTTGTCCCAAATGTGCAAAGTAAAAGCTCTTCGGTTATATAACTGAAGAGCTTTTTTACGTAGAAAAGAAGGTTGCTCACAAATATTGTGGGCAACCTTCTTTTTATTGTTCTTGTGTTTCTTTTTCTTTTTCTCGTTCTGCAGCCATTTCAGCAGCAATTACGTCGATTTCTTTTTTTAGTTCTTCTACCATTATTTCTTCTGGTACTTTACGAACGACTTGCCCTTTACGGAATAATAATCCTTCTCCACGTGCACCAGCAATACCGATATCAGCTTCACGCGCTTCACCAGGACCATTTACAGCGCAACCAAGTACTGCGACTTTAATTGGTACTTGCAGTGTAGAGATGTATTCTTCCACTTCGTTAGCGATGCTAATTAAATCAATTTCAATACGACCACAAGTTGGACAAGAAATAAGTGTTGCTGCATTAGATGCAAGACCGAATGACTTTAAAAGTTCACGCGCAACTTTTACTTCTTCAACTGGGTCAGCACTTAACGAAATACGTAGTGTATTTCCGATGCCTTTATTTAAGATTGCTCCAAGACCAGCGGCACTTTTTACAGTTCCAGCAAATAAAGTTCCGGATTCTGTAATACCTAAATGTAATGGGTAATCAAAAGCACGTGCAGCTTTTTCGTATGCTTCAATTGCTAAATTAACATCAGAGGCTTTCATAGATACGATAATATCGTGGAAATCTAAGTCCTCTAAAATTTTAATGTGATGTAGGGCACTCTCAACCATACCATCAGCAGTTGGGTATCCGTACTTTTCTAAAATGTGACGCTCTAATGAACCTGCGTTTACACCGATACGGATTGGAATACCACGTTCTTTTGCTGCATTTACAACAGCTTCTACTTTATGGCGACGACCAATGTTACCTGGATTGATACGTACTTTATCAATGCCACCTTCAATTGCTTTTAAAGCAAGGCGATAATCAAAATGAATATCAGCAACAAGTGGAATGTTGATTTGTTTTTTAATATCAGCAATAGCATTTGCTGCGCGTTCGTCTGGAACAGCAACACGCACGACTTGACAGCCAGCTTCTTCTAAACGTTTAATTTCAGCAACTGTTGCCTCAACATCATGTGTTTTTGTTGTTGTCATACTTTGTATAATTAATTCATTATTACCGCCAATTGTTAAATTACCGACTTTAACTGGACGTGTTTTTGTACGATGAGTCATTTCATTCACGAATAGATCGCTCTCCTTATAAAAGAAGTTTCTTATTTAGTCCCTTATATCAATGATAGTATACGTGATACAGGGCTATAGAAACCGAAGTGCTCGGTTTCACTTTTACTATTGTATCAGCGCCTTCATGTAATTGACAAGGATTAAGTAATTGCTTATTGATATAACGGGAATTTATAAGACTTTCCAATTTGTATTTTTGTAGCAGACGTATTTTTATTTAATTGTTTAAAATCATCAATTACTTTTTCGATAGAAGGAATTTTCTTCTTATTAATCGCTTCTGTAATCGAAAGAACCGTATCACCTGTTTTGACTTCAATTGTTTTATAAGTGACATCTGTTTCTTTTTCTGTTTTGTTCTCTTTATTTTGTTTTGTATCTGTGTTTTCTTGTTTTATCGTTTGGGCGGCGGTTGTTTTTTTATATGAACTTAACATCGGTAAAGTGCCGATTTTTATATCGTAATAAAATATATAACCAAGAACAAGCACGAATAAGAATATACCTAATCTCTTCATATTCTTCACTCCTTTGCTAGGAATATATGCTTGTCCCAAAAAAAAATGCCTATTTAGGCATTTTTTTCGTTTTTATTTTTCTTTCGGTTTTGGAACTTCTTTAATCGTTAAGTATAGAACAATTAAAACAACTGCGATATAAATGAATGTTGAACCAGGTACAACGATTTTGAATAAATCCATAATCATAAAGAAGATTGTTGGAATTGTATAGCTGTAAGCAGTTAACGTCCATACTTGCTTATAAGATAATTTACGTTGACCACTCATAGCAGAACCTATAAACGCGAGTAAAGTAATTCCTAAGAAAGTAATAAATAATTGGAATAAGTATACTAACACGCCGATAACAGCTAGTAAAATTGGATAAATACTATCGAATACAGAAATGAAATCTTGCAAATCCTTCTTCTCCAGAGATGTCCCTAATAAATCATTATAGGAGTATGTTTGTGTTTGACCATTTCCTATAGAAACTACTTTATCTTTTAAAATAAATAAACCAGTTTTATTTTGATATTTTTCGATATCTGTTGTATTTGGATCAAATACGAAAAGTGCATTTCCCTCTTCTTTTTCGATAGGTTGTTCAATATCAGCTTTTAGTTCACCATTTTCGATTTTAAAATCAGGCAAATCTTTTTCAATTGCTTGATTTACCATAGTAACACTATCTTGGATAAAGCTACCGTAAAAGAATGTTCTTGGAATAGTAGTGATTAGACAAAGTAGCATAATATACAAAATGGTTTTTCCGATTTTTTGAAAACGGAATAGCGCCATATCTTTAGGGGAATATACGCTTTTGGCTAATTGGGTAAATATGGACATAGATTCACTTCCTTTATGTATGTATAAAATCATTGTAACGTAGGAATCTAGGGAATCTCAAGATATATTATATTTGCATATAGTAGAGATAACTAAATTTCTTTTTATTAATTTTCTTCTTTTAAATGAGAAAAATACAATTGACACTTTTCTTTTCCATATGGTAAATTTATCTTACATTTCTTAAAGGATATATCCGATAGGAATTCCTTTATTTGATCTATTGTTACATAAATAATTGTGGACCCTTAGCTCAGCTGGTTAGAGCAGACGGCTCATAACCGTCCGGTCGTAGGTTCGAGTCCTACAGGGTCCATATCCATTTCACATGTTTATTACGTCAGCAGGAAGCTTCCTTGTAGAAGGGAGCTTTTTTTACGGAATATATGAGCATTTTAATTGAAAAGAAGTGGGAATTTTGCTACTTTAATGATAGCAAGACAATGTGATTTATTTGTTTGCACCCTATGGCAATTAGGGTAGAATGAAGTTGTATGTCACTTAAGTGGCAATACATAAACTGGGAGGAATATAACAATGGCAAAACACGAATTACCAAATTTACCTTATGCGTATGATGCTTTAGAGCCTCACTTTGACAAAGAAACAATGAACATCCATCATACAAAACATCACAACACGTACATTACAAACTTAAACGCTGCTTTAGAAGGTCATGCTGAATTAGCTGACAAAAGCGTAGAAGAATTAGTTGCAAACTTAAACGAAGTACCAGAAGCAATCCGTACAGCAGTACGTAACAATGGTGGCGGACATGCTAACCATACATTCTTCTGGACAATCCTATCTCCAAACGGTGGTGGACAACCAGTAGGCGAACTTGCAACTGCAATTGAAGCGAAATTCGGTAGCTTCGATGCATTCAAAGAAGAATTCGCAAAAGCTGGCGCAACTCGTTTCGGTTCTGGTTGGGCTTGGTTAGTAGTAAACAATGGTGAGTTAGAAGTAACAAGCACGCCAAACCAAGATTCACCTCTAACTGAAGGTAAAACTCCAGTTATCGGTTTAGATGTTTGGGAACATGCTTACTACTTAAATTATCAAAACCGTCGTCCAGACTACATCGGTGCATTTTGGAACGTTGTAGATTGGAACGCTGCTGAAAAACGTTACCAAGAAGCAAAATAATTATAGAAAAAAAGCTGGGAGAATTCTCCTAGCTTTTTTCTATGCTTTCCTTTTACATAATTGGGCTTGTCTTTGGAAGACTAGAACATGAAGTAAAGGAGAGTTGTGTATGAAGTGGAAACATATAATTGGTGACGTTGAAGTGAATCGGGATTTAGTGTTATTGCTCCTTATTGGAGGTTTATACACGCTCGCAATTTCTTTATCGAATACGTTTGTTAACATTTATTTATGGAAACAAACACAAAATTATGTGAATCTTGGCTTGTATAATTTGGCCAGCGTTGTATTACAGCCTCTCACATTTCTTATAGGTGGGAAATTAGCGAAGCGTATTGATCGCTCAATCTTGTTACGAATAGGCGTAGGTACGTTAGCTGTTTTTTTTATCGTTGTTTTAGTAGCGGGAAAAAGCGCTTCTCACTATATTTTATTAATGGGGGCTCTGTTAGGGGTCGGGTATGGTTTTTACTGGCTCGCGTTTAACTTATTAACATTTGAGATTACAGAACCAGAAACAAGAGATTTCTTTAATGGTTTTCTTGGACTTCTTACATCATTCTCTGGCATGATTGGGCCGATAGCAGCTGGATACACAATTTCACGTATGGAAAAATGGAGTGGCTATACGGTCATATTCTTTCTTTCGTTACTGTTATTTGCAATTGCTGTCATTTTAAGCTTTTTTGTATCTAAGAGAGAATGTGAAGGACGGTATGAAGTTGTACAAGTGTTGAAAGAGCGGCAGATTGATAAAAATTGGGGACGAATTACACGAGCTCATTTTTTCCAAGGCCTGAGAGAGGGAACGTTTATTTTTGTTATTTCAGTGTACGTGTATTTAGCAACTGATAGCGAACTCGCCTTAGGGAAATATAGCTTAGTAAATTCTGCTGTATCATTTGTATGTTACTACCTAGTGACCCGTATGTTAAAGAAAGAGTGGCGAAAAAAAGCAATTTTGCTCGGAGGCATTATTTTATATGCTGTCGTATTTTTAGTTATATTCAATGTTACATACACAAAATTACTTATTTATGCAGCGTGTATCGCAATTGCATACCCTATTTTGCTCGTTCCGTACGGGTCCATGACATATGATGTAATTGGTAGAGCGAAAAATGCGAGAGAGTGGCGTGTAGAATATGTGGTTGTTCGAGAATTATGGTTAAATGCAGGAAGAATTTGCTCGATTTTAAGTTTTTTGTGTGCTGTAATATTCTTTTCCCCTGAAAAAAGTTTACCTTACTTATTATGTATTTTAGGTGCTGGACATTTTCTTATTTATTTTGCAGTTAAAAATGTCAAATATGATGAGAGAAATGCGAGTAAAACAAGTGTTGTAGCGCAAGCGACTACGCAGAATCAAACAGAACCAGAAGGTTAACTTCTCGTTTGTTTTATGCTAGAATAGAAAAAGATGTAAGACAGCAGTGAGGGCACCTGTATGAAGGTGTCCCTTTCACATTACATAGCTGTTGGTAGAGGGGGTTTGTATGGGTAAGAAGCAGAAACAACAAAAGAAAAAGACTCACGTTCCTTTTCGGTTAAACGTGCTGTTTTTCTGCGTGTTTTTAATGTTCTCCGCGGTTATTGTAAGGCTTGGTTATGTACAAATTGTTCGCGGTGAGGAATATAAGAATGAAGTGGAGAGGAAAGAAAACTCGACGATAAGTAATCCTGTACCACGTGGGAAAATATTTGACCGTTATGGGCGACCTGTAGTAGATAATGCAGCTGTTCGTACGATTACATTTACAAAAATGAAAGGATCAACTGCAGAAGCTCGCTTAGAAACAGCGAAAAAGCTAGCAGATTTGATCGAAGTACCGACGGATAAATTAACAGATCGCGATAAAAAAGATTATTGGCTTGCTATGCATAAAGAGGAAGCGAAAGAAAAAATTACGAATAAAGATCGTCAAGAGTTAAAAGATAAAAAAATTGATGATAAAGAATTAGATGAGCGTCAACGAAACCGCGTGACGGAAGAAGAAGTGAATCAATTATCCGCAAAAGATTTAGAAATACTAGCGATTAAAAGCAAAATGGACGGCGGATATGCGATGACACCTCAAGTTATTAAAAAAGATGCTACAGAACAAGAATATGCGATTATTAGTGAAAACCTAGCGTCATTACCGGGCGTAGATACGAATGTTGATTGGGATCGAAAATATGTTTATGATGATTTATTCCGAAGTGTACTTGGCGGGGTGTCAACATCTGATGAAGGTTTACCGAGAGAAAGATTAGATTACTATCTTGTTCGTGATTATAATCGAAATGACCGCGTAGGAAAAAGTTATCTAGAGCAGCAATATGAAGATAGTTTGCACGGTAATAAAGCGGAAGTGAAAAATATTACAGATAAAAACGGTAATATTTTAGAAACGATTAATGTATCAAAAGGGCAAAGTGGTAACAATCTGAATTTAACAATCGATATGGAATTACAAAAGCGCGTAGAAGAAATTATCACAAAAAATTTATTGAGATATAAAGGCGGGCAACCTCTTTTAGATCGTGCATTCGTTGTAATGATGAATCCAAAAAATGGTGAAGTTTTATCTATGGCTGGGAAGCAGTTAGTGAATGAAAATGGTGAAACGAAAGTACAAGATTTCGCCTTAGGAACGATGACGAGTTCGTATCCGATGGGATCGACTGTAAAAGGTGCGACAGTACTTACTGGGTATCAAACACATGCAATTCAACCGGGTTCCACTCAACTCGATGAACCAATCGTATTGAAAGGAACACCGAAAAAATCTTCTTGGAAGACGATGGGATATATTAATGATTTAACAGCATTAAAAATGTCTTCTAACGTATATATGTTTAAAACAGCGATGAATATCGCAGGTGTTCAATATGTGAGAGGTGGTACGTTAGATATACCACAAAAAGCATTCGATACGATGCGTTATTATTTCGGACAGTTTGGACTTGGTGTGAAAACAGGTATTGATTTACCGAATGAATCAGCGGGCCAAACAGGTAGAGGAAATCAGCCAGGTTTCCTATTAGATTTATCAATTGGACAGTACGATACGTATACACCGCTTCAATTAGCACAATATGTTTCAACAATTGCAAATGGTGGTTACCGTATGCAGCCGCAAGTTGTAAAAGAAATTCGTCAACCGGCAGTGAAACCAGATGAAGTTGGAAAAGTTGTTCATTCAATGGAACCAAAAGTTCTAAACCGTATTGATATGCCTGAATCACAAATTAAACGTGTTCAGGAAGGATTTAGACAAGTATTTAACGATTCTGGTGGTACAGCTGCGAAATACTTTACAGGTGCACCATATAAAGCCGCTGGTAAAACAGGTACAGCTCAAACTGTGTATGGCGGAGATAAAGAGATTGGTAGAAAGGCAAACGGTGAGCGTAAAGAAACATATAACTTAACGTTAGTAGGTTATGCGCCACTTGAAGATCCTGAAGTAGCATTTTCTGTTGTTGTACCTTGGGTAGATGATCAATCAGGTATTAACGGATATATTAGTCGTGATATTATGGACGCGTACTTTGATTTGAAAAAAGTAGAAAATGGCGAAGCTACACAAGAGGAAATAGATAAGAAAAATAAAAAGCAAGATGATGAATAAAAAAGTTGTAAAAAAGCACACTATCTGAAAAGATAGTGTGCTTTTTTTATGATTTATGCATACGTTTTAATAAGGTGGACAAGCATATTATATCGGAAAATTAAGGGACCTCATGAATGATACTTATGTATCTCCTTTGGAGGGATAACGGTTTTATTCCCCACCGATTAGTTCAACTCACAATCAGTGGGGGATGAAGGTTCACTTTATAGACCAATCAACAGTGAAGAGGGACAGTGGCTACGGATTAAAATTTTACTTAATTTTGATTCTTGTGGAACTTTACAAAACTTTTACAAACAATTAAAACCGAATTAATAGTTTAGCAGTATTCTTATATCTGTAATCCTGTTATTTCCGGTTACTTCTAGGAGGAAGAACACGTGAAATGGATAAGTGCATCGATTAAAGTTTTCATACTGTCGACAAGTTTCCTTTACGTTGGCACGTCTACTGCATTTGCTGTGAATGAAATGGGAGAAGTGAGAGTTGATGGATCCTCAACAGTTTTTCCTATTATAGAAGCAGTAGCGGAGGAATATACAAAGGTGCATCCGAACGTGAAAATTTCCATTAGTGTTTCTGGAACAGGAGGAGGGTTTAATCGTTTCAGTAAAGGAGAAGTGGATGTAAATAATGCTTCGAGAGTAATGAAACAAGTGGAAGAAAATGAAATGAAGAAAAACTCCATTCAGTTTACACCGTTTGAAGTCGCTTACGATGGTCTTACGATCGTTGTGAATCGCCAAAATACTTGGGTAGACAATATGACGGTAGACGAGTTACGTCTATTATGGAGTGAAAATGAAAGCGAAAAGCGATGGTCACAAATTCATTCATCATGGCCACGTGAACAGGTGAAGTTTTATGCGCCAGGTGTAGACTCTGGTACGTATGATTATTTTCAAAATGTCATCTTACAAAATAGTCGCATTGTAAAAAAAGTCTCTTTGTCTGAAGATGATCAAGTTATTATGCAAGGGGTAATGAATGATAAAAATGCCATTGCTTTTGTAGGATATGCTTACTATATGGCCAATCGAGATAAGGTGAGAGCAATAAAAGTGGATGGTGTACTTCCAACGAAAGATACCATTCAATCAGGTAAGTATAAGCCGTTATCTAGGTCGCTATTTGCTTATGTGAATGATGCATCTATCCGAAATAAAATGAATGTAGCAAGTTATATTGAGTTTATGATTCAGCATGTTGGTAATCTTGCTGAAGAGGTAGGATATGTGAAATTACCAAAAGAAAAATATGATGAACAGCTGCGAATGTTAACAGAAATAAAAAGGTAATGTCAGGGTGGAAAGGGGTTTTCATCTTTGGCTCATAATGACAAAAGTCAAATTACACTTTCTGTACAACATTTGATTGAAAGAAATACAAAACAAAGAAAAAAAACGCAGCGAATCAATCAAATAGTTCCGTTATTATTAAAAATAATTGCTAGCGTGTCTATTGTGACGACACTTGGAATTATTTTTACGCTTTCTAATGAAACGATGATGTTTTTTAAAAAAATACCATTACACTCCTTTTTGACGGAGAAAGAATGGTTACCGTTTTTTGAAGATCCTAAATTCGGTATATTACCACTTATATGTGGAACGGCCCTTGTAACAGCAATCGCTATGTTCGTAGCAACTCCTATCGGTTTAGCGTGTGCCGTATTTTTAAGCGAATATGCTTCAAACGGTACAAGGAAAGTATTAAAGCCTATGTTAGAACTATTAGCAGGTATCCCGACAATTGTATATGGCTTTTTTGCATTAACAATTGTCACACCGCTTTTACAACGGATTATACCAGATTTACAGTTTTTTAATGCAATTAGTCCAGGTGTTGTGATTGGCTTTATGATGATACCTACAATTGCATCTCTGTCTGAAGACGCGATGAGGGCTGTAGCGAAAGGAACGAAAGAAGCTTCATTAGCACTTGGAGCAACTCGGCTTGAGATGGTAAAACAAGTCGTGTTTCCCTCGGCTTTTACAGGGATTATGGCAGCGATTATATTAGCTGCTTCCAGGGCAATTGGTGAAACGATGATTGTTGTAATTGCAGCGGGATCTACACCGAATGTATCGCTAGATCCGACACACTCTATTCAAACGCTAACAGCCTATATTGTGCAAGTGAGTTTAGGTGATGCTCCGCATGGAACAATTACTTATTACAGTATGTACGCTGTAGGCGCAACGTTATTTTTGTTTACTTTTATAATGAACATCATTTCGCAGTCTATTATACGCCGCTTTAGGAGGGTGACATAATATGCGAATGTTGAATCATAAAAAAATACAAGAAAATATGGCATTACGTTTTTTAAAAGATCGAGTTTACAAAATGTTATTTTATATAGCTATTTTGTTTTCGATAGTCATACTGCTTATTTTACTTTTTCAAATTTTTGAAAGAGGTATAAGTTACCTTTCGTTAGATTTCTTTACAAACTTTGCTTCGCGTAATCCGAAAGAAGCTGGGATTGCTGCAGCTTTGTCAGGAACAATATTATTTATGAGTATTGTAATACCAATCTCCTTTATATTTGGGGTCGGAACTGCTCTTTATTTAGAGCAATATGCGGAGGAATCTATATTTAAAAAAGTAATAGAAATTAATAATCAAACGTTAGCAGGAGTACCTTCAGTTGTATTTGGATTACTCGGCTTAACTATTTTTGTATATGCTCTTCATTTAGGTGAGAGTATCATTGCGGCAGCACTGACGATGAGTTTACTTGTTTTACCAACAGTTGTTGTAGCGAGTCAGGAAGCAATACGATCTGTACCAAGTTCATTATTAGAAGCTTCTTACGGATTAGGTGCTACGAAGTGGCAAACGATGTATCAAATTGTATTACCGTATGCTTTTCCAGGTATTATAACGGGTTGTACGTTAGCGATATCAAGAGCGATTGGGGAAGCGGCGCCGTTATTAGTTATCGGGGCACTTGCATTTGCAAATTATGTTCCATTTAGTATGTTTGATAGATTTACAGTTTTACCAATTCAAATTTTTAATTGGATGAGTAGGCCACAAGAAGAATTTCAGTATGTAGCAGCTGCTGGGATGATTGTTTTGTTAGGTTTGTTGCTCTTTATCAATATATTTGTCTTATGGTTACGAAATCGAAAATAAGTTGGAAATGGATGAAAGGGGAATTCAAATGGTAGCAACAGTAGTAAATGTACAGGTGAAAAACGAGGAGAAAATCGAGACTGCGCCAAAGAAAGTAGTATTTGATACGAAAAACTTAAATTTATGGTACGGAGAAGACCATGCTTTAAAAGATATTAACTTAAGCATTCATGAGAATGAAGTTACAGCAATCATCGGGCCAAGTGGTTGTGGTAAATCAACGTACTTAAAAACATTAAATCGTATGGTAGAGTTAGTACCAATCGTGCGAACTACAGGTGTAATTGAATATAGAGAGCGCAATATATTTGATAAATCATATCCAGTTGAAGAATTACGAACACATGTAGGAATGGTGTTCCAAAAGCCAAATCCATTTCCGAAGTCTATTTATGAAAATGTAGCATATGGCCCGAAAATCCATGGTATTCGTGACAAGAAAACGTTGGATGAAATTGTTGAAAAAAGTTTACGTGGAGCAGCGATTTGGGATGAGTTAAAAGATCGTTTACACGATAATGCATACGGTTTATCTGGTGGACAGCAACAGCGTCTATGTATCGCACGTTGCTTAGCAATTGAACCAGACGTTATTTTAATGGATGAGCCAACATCAGCACTAGATCCAATTTCAACATTAAAAGTAGAAGAATTAATTCAAGAGTTAAAGAAAGACTTTAGTATTGTAATCGTAACGCATAATATGCAACAAGCAGCACGTATTTCAGATAAAACTGCTTTCTTCTTAAGTGGAGAAGTGGTGGAGTATACAGATACAAATAAATTATTTACGACACCGTCAGATAAGCGTACAGAAGATTATATTACAGGCCGATTCGGTTGATGTCGCTAGCAAGGCTAAGAGTAAATACCCTCTTAACAGAGGGTATTTCTTATTTTACTCAGAAGGAATATTTCTCCTATCGTAATGCTTATTACGGAGGTAAGAGGCTAAGTAGGAAATTTATCAAGCATTAACGGGCAGTAAAACTCCCGATTCAAAACTCGGCTGGAACAAAGAAGTTAGTTGGGAGAACAACTGCCTATAAACGCTCGATTGGTTCAACTAATAATCAGTGGGGGTGAAAAACGCGCCACTGATTAAAGTTTCACTTTATATATAATGGCACATAATGTTGAGGGGGAAGAAACAATGGTAAGAGAACAGTTTCAATGTGATTTAAAAACGTTACAGCAAAAGGTAATTGAGCTTGGCGAACTAGCGAGGGAAGCTTTATTGCTTGCTATGGAAGGTCTTCATACAAAGGATGTAGAGAAAGCGTTAGAGGTAATAGATGGTGATTATCGTATGGATCATTTAGAAGAGGAGATAAATGATCTTGCGCTTATGCTTATTACGAAGCAGCAACCTGTAGCAAGTGATTTAAGAAGGATTTTCATTTCAATTAAAACAGCGACAGATTTAGAGCGTATTGCGGATCATGCTGTTAATATTGCGAAATCAACAATTCGTCTTGGGGAAAAAGAAGTAGCTATTAGTTTGCACAATCTTGATGAAATGTTTGCAATTGCAAATAAGATGTTGCAGTTAGCGTTAGAAGCATATGAGCAAGAAAATTTAACTTTTGCGAAACAAATTGCTGAAATGGATGATTCTGTTGATGAAATATATGGGAAAGCGATTCGCGAATTTATATCTTCAGTTCCAGAACAACCAGAAGCCATTACACAAATTACACAATTATCCTTTGTGGCGAGATATATTGAGCGTGTAGCAGATCATATTACAAATATTGCTGAAAATGTTTTTTATTTAGTAAAAGGAAAGCATTACTTATTAAATGAATAAAGAAAAAAAGCGGGTGAAACATCACCTGCTTTTTTTAGTCAAAACATGACAAAAAAAGCTCGTTGTTTCCTTTAGTTTATGATGATAAGATGTATCATAATATAATGGAAAAAATAGGACATATATGTTGTTCGTTTATTGAGTAATATTTTACTAATCCAATAGTAAGCGCTTTCTTTTCATGGGGTTTAAAAGGTACATGTATATAGGGATTTTTACTGCCTGTAAAAGCCCGAGTGGTCAGGGCTAATAACCAGTGTGAGATGAAGTGAAATCACACTGATTAAAGTTTTATTTTATACTGCTAGTTAATGCGGAGTAGATAATATACATATCGTATATGGAGTTACTGAACATTATATAAGTGGAGGCTGAAGTATATGAAGGGGGTTATTTTAGCTGGAGGAAAAGGACGACGCCTTAGACCATTAACATGTAATACTCCAAAGCCGATGTTGCCATTATTAGAAAAGCCAGTTTTGGAATACAATATTGAATTATTGCGTCAGCATGGTATCCGTGAGATTGCAATTACTGTTCAGTATATGAGTACAGCTATTAAGCAATATTTTGGTGACGGCAGCAAATGGGGCGTTAATTTGTACTACTTTGAAGACTCTCCTCCGCTTGGAACTGCAGGGAGTATTAAACAAGCGGAAAAATTTTTAGACGAAACGTTTGTCGTCATAAGTGGGGATGCATTAACTGATTTTCAATTATCAGAAGGAATTGCGTTTCATGAACAAAAGCCAAGAATGGTAACTATGTTTGTAAAAGAAGTAGAGAACCCACTCTCATTCGGTTTAGTTGTAATGAACAAAGAACAAGAGATTACACGATATATAGAAAAACCGAGCTGGAATGAAGTAGTCTCTAATATTGTGAATACAGGTATATATATTATGGAGCCAGAAATTTTTTCTTACATACCTCCCCGAGAATTTTTTGACTTCAGTCAAGATGTGTTTCCTTTATTGGAAAATAAGAACGCATTATTTGCATATTTGTCAGAAGGTTATTGGTTAGATATCGGTACCTTTGAGCAATATCGACAAGCACAATTTGATTTGTTAACAAAAAAGTTACAAGTACCTATTCCTTACACGGAAGTATTGCCGATGGTTTGGATGGGAGAAGGTGTAACGATTGGAAAAGGAACGAAAATTCACGGCCCTTCTTTTATTGGAGAAGGAGCAAAAATTGGTGCTGGAGCGATAATTGAACCGTACTCTATTATCGGGAAAAAAAGTATTGTTTCAAGTTATTCTCATCTTCAAAAAAGTATTGTCTTTGCAAATGCGCATATTGGGCAGTATTGCGAGTTATTAGAGACGACAATAGGAGAGCATACAATGGTGGAAGATGATGTTACGCTGTTTCAAAAAAGCGTCGTAGCAGATCATTGTCATATAGGAAAAAGTACGGTAATTAAGCAAAAGGGAAAACTATGGCCATATAAGGCAATTGACAGTTATTCGGTAGTAGGATCGGCTGGTGTGCAAGAAAATGAAAAGAGTGCAGGGTGGTTGCAAAAAAGCCGCATTGTAGGTAGAGGTAATGTTGAGATTACTCCTCAATTTATTGTAAAGGTTGCGATGGCATATGGATCTCTTTTTGCCAAAGGAGAAAGTATATTAATCGGGAGTCAAGAACATATAGAAACAACTTCTTATAAAAATCTCTTTCTTCATGCGATTCATGGCATCGGGGTTCATACGATGGAATGCAAAGAAATGAACGAGTCGCTTTTTCAGTATAGCATTCAGGATTTGCGATGTGCAGGTGGAGTTTTCATTCAAGTGGAAAATGAAAAAGAGGTCGTTATAAAGTTGTATGGTAAGGATGGGGTACAATTAACGTATAAGCAGCAAAAAGCGATAGAACAAGTATATATGTCTGAGTCGTTTTATTACGTATGTGAGAAAGAAATGGGGCGGAATACGCTAGTCCATGTTTCTTTACATGATTATATAGAGGCTGTATTAGAGCGCATTGATATTGAGAAAATACAAAAACAGAAGTTTCATCTTCTTATTAATAAGAGAAATGACATGTTGCAACATTTACTTATGCTCTTTTTGCAAAGGCTCGGATGCACAGTTACGTGGATTTATGCGGGCGAACAAAAGGATCATGTGAAAGCCTTGATGAAATCAAGTAAAGCAAATATGGCACTTATGTTTTCTGAGCAAGGAAACTATTTTGAGTTATATGATAATCATAGTAACATTTACCAAGGAACAGATTTTGAAGAGGTAGATATTCCAGATTTATTATTGGAATCGGCAGGTAATATTTACCCAATGTCTTTGAAATTAGGAGAATGTTATCTTCTATTTTATACGCAGGATGAAAAAAAGTCGTTTCAAGCGAGATGGAAGCGAGATATTTTATATCGAATAGGGAAATTATTTGAGCTAATAGCATTGCAGGGAAAAACATTTCTCAGCATTGTAGAGCAATCACCTCCGCTTTATTTACTTTGCGATGAAGTCGTATGTTCATGGAATGAAAAAGGGAAAGTAATGAGGAAATTATTGGCTGATATGGAAAGAAAGGAAGAGGGTATATTTGAAGGAGTACAGTTTAAATATACCGAAAAAGAGTGGTCTTATATCGTTTCTGACACAAAACAACCGAAATTTTTAGTGTATTCACATGCTAGAAACCCAGTAATAGCAAGGGAAAACATGAAAAATCTTATAGAAAAAATTAGACAATATCAAAAGGTGTAGAATTTTTATTTTAAAAGTGGTATTATAGTATAGTCTGATTTAAGTTATTAGTACTGGAGGGAAATAAGAATGCGTGTAAATATTACTCTAGCATGTACAGAATGCGGAGATCGTAACTATATCTCAAAGAAAAACAAACGTAACAACGCTGAGCGTATCGAGCTTAAAAAGTATTGCAAGCGTGACAAGAAGTCTACGTTACACCGTGAAACAAAGTAAGCAGTAGGAATATTTTCCTACTGTTTCTTTTTTTATTCGATTCCTCTGTTAAAAGTGATACACTATCATCGTAGAGAAAAGTATCACTTTGAGGGGGAAAATGTGTGAAAGAAGAGAAAATAAGTTTGCGTAAACAAATAATAGAACACATGAATTCTTTATCAGAAGAACGGTATACAACTTTATCAGAGCAAATTGCATTTTCGTTGTATGCGCAAAAAGAGTGGGTTGAAGCTAAAACAATTGGAATCACTCTTTCAATGGAAAATGAAGTGAATACATATCCTATTATTGAAAAAGCTTGGGAAGAAGGAAAGAATGTTGTAGTTCCGAAGTGTAATAAAGGAACACGAACAATGTCCTTCCGACAAATTAATAATTTTGATCAATTAGAAACAGTGTATATGAATTTACGTGAACCAATTCCAGCGCTTACGGAAGAAGTGAATGCGGCTGAAATTGATCTTCAAATCGTGCCAGGCGTAGCTTATACAGGACGAGGAGAACGGATTGGATATGGCGGTGGCTATTATGATCGTTATCTCGTGCATTATAAAGGGAAAACGCTATCATTAGCTTATAGTTTTCAAGTGGTGGAACATATTCCAGTAGAGCCATTTGATAAAAATGTAGAAAAAATTATTACAGAAAAAGGAACAATGGTTATAAATGGTCTTGTATAGACAAATAAAAATTGACGGGACTTTTTCTTCTTGATTATAATAAAATATGTGAACGTTTTCTTATTATAATTTTTATAGTAAGTGAGCATAGAGGGTGATGAAATGATATCTATTTATGATATTCAGCAATTGCTAAAGAAATTTGGTACGATTATTTATACGGGAGATCGAATTGCAGATTTACAATTAATGCAAGATGAATTGCGTGAATTAAATCAATCACAGCTAATCGATCCACAAGACTATCAAACAGCTTTATTTTTATTGAAGCAAGAAATTCAAAAAGAGCTAAATAAGAATTAGATAAAGGTAGGTAAGCAATATGGAAGAGAAATGGTTAGTTGGTGTTGACCTCGGCGGTACAACGATTAAATTAGCATTTATTAATGTGTACGGTGAAATTTTACATAAGTGGGAAATTCCTACGAATACAAATGAGCAAGGAAAACATATTACGCTTGATGTAGCGAAAGCTATTGATAAAAAGTTAGAAGAATTAGGTGAATTAAAGAGTAAGTTAATCGGTATTGGTATGGGAGCTCCTGGTCCTGTACACGTGGCGTCTGGAATGATCTATGAAGCGGTTAACTTAGGTTGGAAAAACTATCCGTTAAAAGACTTATTAGAAGTAGAAACAGGATTACCTGTTGTTATTGATAATGATGCAAACTTAGCAGCGCTTGGTGAAATGTGGAAAGGTGCTGGTGAAGGAGCAAAAGATTTAATTTGTATGACACTTGGTACTGGTGTTGGCGGCGGTGTAATCGCTAATGGCGAGATTGTACACGGCGTAAGCGGTGCTGCTGGTGAGATTGGACACATTACAGTAGTTACAGAGAATGCTTTCCCATGTAATTGCGGGAAGTCTGGCTGCTTAGAAACTGTAGCGTCTGCAACGGGTATTGTGCGTGTTGCTATGCAAAAAATACAAGAGACTGATAAAGAGAGTATGTTACGTTCTATGTTAGCAGAAGAAGGGCGTATTACATCAAAAGACGTATTTGAAGCACATGGACAAGGTGATGAACTAGCTGGTGAAGTAGTAGAAAAAGTAGCTTCTTATTTAGGATTAGCTGTAGCGAACCTTTCTAGCACGTTGAACCCAGAGAAAATTGTTATTGGTGGAGGCGTTTCTAAAGCTGGAGATGCACTACTAGAACCAATTCAACGTTATTTCGAGCAATATGCTTTCTCACGTGCTGTAAAGAGCACGAAGTTAGCTATTGCAACACTTGGTAATGATGCAGGTGTTATCGGAGGAGCTTGGCTTGTAAAAAAGCACAAATACGAAGCGAAGATGATATAAGCTGTGAATAATGAAAAGAGGAAGGGGCAACCCTTCCTCTTTTTGTGCGATATCTTGATGAAGAATTACATGTAAATGAATTAAGCTGATGGTGGGTACCCGTTATATAGAACAGTCATGATTGTAAACCATCCGAAAACGAGTACAGTTGCAATTGCAAAGCCGCCCGCGAAAAAATTCTTTTCGCGAAGTGTTCTAAGCGTAGCAAATACACCTAACAGAGTGACAAGCGTAAAAATAATAACAAGGCCCATACAATATCCTCCTCTGTATACTCATTCCTTAATATGAGTTTTTAGAATATTTACTCTTTTATATTGTACATGTTTTAAAAATGATTGTCGAGATAGCATCCTTTCTTTTCCTAAGAGAAAAAAATGTTGTATCATTGAAAGTAAGTATAATAATTGGAGGAGATTTTCATATGAAATGGATACAAATGCCGTTAGGCCCATTACAAACGAATGCTTATATTTTAACGAATGATCAAAATGAGTGTATTATCTTTGATCCTGGTCATGAAGGAGAGAAGCTCGTTACATATTTACAAGAAGAACAATTAAAGCCACTGGCTGTTTTATTAACGCATGCCCACTTTGATCATATTGGCGCTGTTGATGCGGTAAGAGACGCTTTTCATATTCCTGTGTACGTACATAAAGAAGAAGCGGATTGGTTAGGCGATGCAACTGTAAATGGCTCTCAAATTTTTATGATGAATCGTAGCATCACAGCGAAACCAGCAGATCATATTATTGATGCAGAAGGTGCATTAGCAATTGGTTCATTTAATTTTGAAATTTTTGAGACGCCGGGACACTCTCCAGGTAGTATTTCTTATTATTGTAAAGAGGCGAATGCTGTATTTTCTGGAGATGTATTGTTCCAAATGAGCATCGGAAGAACAGATTTACCTGGTGGGAGTTTTGCTGAATTGATTGGAAGTATTGAAGAAAAATTATTTGTATTACCTGATGAAACAGCGGTGCTATGTGGACATGGCCCAGAAACAAGTATTGGTTTTGAAAAAGAAAATAATCCATTTTTACAGTAAGGAGTCATTATGGGGATGGAGTTCATTTTTAGAAAATGGATGGAAAGAGAAAAGGATTATTCGATTTCATACAGTACATATATGAACCTCGCATTATACGCAGAGGAACATGGATATTATATGAAAGAACGTGAGAAAATTGGAAGACAAGGGGATTTTTTTACAAGTAGCAACGTCTCCTCTGTTTTTGCAAAGACCTTTGCTAAGTTTTTTATTCGTCTTGTTGAAAATGGTGAAGTTGCTCCAAATATTTGTGAAATTGGTGGGGGAACAGGAAGGTTTGCCTATGATGTTTTACAAGAATGGAAGCAAGTATCTCCAGAAACCTTTATTAATTTAAACTATTCAATGATTGAAATGAGCCCTTTTCATAGAGAATTACAGCAGAAACATCTTTGTTCGTTTTCTAATGTGTCATATTATACGTCGCATAGTGAAATAGGAGAATCGTTTGAAGGGATTCTTTTTTCGAATGAGTTATTTGATGCATTTCCTGTTGAAGTAATTGAGAAGAGAAATGGAATATTGTATGAAGTACGTGTTACGTACTCGGAGGAAGGTAAACTTGCAGAAGTGTATAGACCGTTACATAAAAGAATTGGTCGATACTTATTGAAATATAATATTCATCTTGCTGAAAGTCAGCGTTTTGAAGTGCCGCTGGCGATGGAAGAATATATAAAAGAAATTACGAAATGGTTTCAACGAGGGGTATGTATTACAGTTGATTATGGATATACAAAAGAAGAATGGATGCATCCTGCACATCAAGAAGGAAGTTTACGAGGGTATTACGAGCATAAGTTAATCCGTAACCCTTTAGCATACCCAGGGGAAATGGATCTTACTACTCATATTCATTTGGACGAACTGAAAGAGATATTTAGCCTGCAAGGTATGCATACAGTATGGCATAAGAAGCAATCTGAGTTTTTGTTAGCAGCAGGAATATTAGACCAGCTTACGGATCATGAAGATAGGAATCCTTTTTCTGAAACACAAAAACAAAATCGTGCAGTTCGTTCTATGATTTTGAGCGAAGGATTAGGGAGTGCATTTGATGTTGTTATACATACGAAACATATGCAACAGTTCCACTTGGATCGGTATTTAAAAATATAAAAAACAAGACACAGTATATTTCTGTGTCTTGTTTTTTAATACGACTTATGTAGCATCATATATTTTCTCTCATGATATATATTTATATTAAAGATATGAGATGAAAAATATAAAATACGTCCTTTTTCTCTGTTTATGAGTCCCTAACCTAATAATACGCGAACGAGTTGAATAATTGTCTCGTTTTCTACTTTGTAATAAATTTCCAATCCTTTTCTTTCACTTGAAACGATTTTAGCGCTTTTTAACTTTGCTAAATGCTGTGAAATTGTAGATTGTGGCATGTTTAAGCCAGTGTACATTGTAGAAACGTTACTTGGACCACGTTCAATTAATCCTTTTACAATACATAAGCGAACAGGATGAGCAAGTACTTTCAATAATTCTGCATTGCTTTCATATAGTTCTATTTCTTTTTGAAAGGTTTCTAACATGTTCTTTTCCACCTCCGTGTGAGCTGTTATACCATACTATTCATACCAAAAATTTAAAGAAAAGAAAACAGTTGTTGCAGAAAAAAAGTCCTAAAGTAAAGAAATTGTAAGAAAAGAGACCCTGATGTAAATAAAGTAGATGATTTAGCACGGTTTTGTAAAATGACATTTTTGGGTGAAAATTTCGATGCGTTTTAAAAATTGAAAGATATAGATATATTTGTAACACAATCTTATCATGATTTTCTTATTCTTTCAAATGAATATACAAAATTTTTAAAATAATATGACAAAGGAATTGTAATGATATATATAGAATATAAAACAGGTTAAAAAGAAAAGAAGCTGAATATAATCAGCTCCTTTATGGTGATAGCAAAATATTTGAGCATAGCTGATAAATCTTAGAATTACCAAGAAATTAGTAATGTATTCTAGCCTTCTTCTTTTATCAACTTTAAAAATCTGTGGTTCCATATATTTTCATAAAAATAAATTGTCTCTTTTGCGGACATAAATGGATTATTTAACGTAGACGTTGCTTTCTGTATCATGAAGTTTTCGTAACCTAGTCCATGGGCAAATTTAATCGTAGCATCCATACAGTACTCTGTTTGGGCACCACAAAATTCAATACGATTTACAAATAGTTGATCTAAAATCTCTTTTAAGTTTGTTTTATAAAATGAATTTGCATGTGTTTTCCTTACAAAAAAATCTTGTTCTTGAACATTTAGATCAGCATGAATAGCCCAAAGTTCTTTTTCGGGTACTAAATCATCATCACAATGTTGAACAAAAATGATTGGTTTATTTGATTTTCTGTATGAAGAAATTCTTTTATTTACTTTTGTAAGTAGATTTTGTAAATCAAATAAATGCTCCTCGCTATAACATACTCCATTTTGTAAATCGATAACGATTAAAACATCTGCACATGTATCCATTATTTTTGCTCCTTTTTTACTTCTTAATATATCAATTGATTCATTATTTGGAAATAGATGGTGCTCTTTTGTTTTTTTATGAACTATACGAAAAGTAAAATATACGCAACAGCATAAAAAGAAGATATGATAACTTAATTTCATATCTTCTTTTCTCTTTATGCATTTACAGGTTCTTCTACATAAGAAAGGGCATTTTCAAAATCGGATATTAAATCGACAACATTTTCAAGGCCGACGGATAAGCGAAGTAATGAATTAGAAATACCTCTTTCATCACGAGCCTCTTGGGACAGTGCTGCATGTGACATTTTAGCTGGGTAGGAAAGAATCGATTCGACAGCTCCTAAACTAACTGCGAAGACAGGTAATTTTACTTTTGATAAAAATTGGCGGAGTGCGTCTTCTGATTGTAAAGTAAAAGATAGGACAGCTCCGGCTGATGTAGCTTGAGATTGTTGAATATTAAATCCAAGATGTGTTTGTAAGCCAGGATAATAAACATTTTGAACTTTAGCGTGCTCTTGCAAATAATGTGCAATTTTATTGGCATTTGCAGCTGAATGTTCAAGACGTACATGCAATGTTTTTAGACCGCGAAGCACAAGCGAACAATCTTGAGGGCCTAAAATAGCGCCGAATGCATTTTGTAAAAATCCGAGTTTTTGAGCAAGCTCGGCATCTTTTACTACCGCTAATCCGGCAGTAACATCACTATGACCAGCGATGAACTTTGTAGCACTATGAAGAACGACATCTGCTCCAAGATCAAGAGGCTTCTGGAATAGTGGTGTCAAAAATGTATTATCAACAAAGGTAAGAGCATCAATAGATTTTGCAAGCTTAGAAACAGCGCGAATATCTGTCACCTTTAAAAGCGGGTTAGAAGGAGTTTCTACATAAAAGAGCTTTGTATTTGGCTTAATGTTTTGTTTTATTTCTTCTAAATTAGTCATATCAACAAATGTATGTGAAACACCGTAACGGGAGAGTACTTCAGTTATAATTCGGTAGGTACCTCCATATACGTCTTCTGAAATGAGCACGTGATCGCCTTGTGAAAGGAGGAGGAATGCAGTAGAAATTGCTGCAATTCCTGATGCAAAGGCAAATCCTTTTGTTCCGCCTTCTAATAAAGCAATGATATCTTCAAGAGCTTCACGAGTTGGATTGCCCGACCTGCTATAGTCATATTTCCCGAATGTATCTACATCAAACTGGTGGAATGTTGATGTGTTATAGATGGGAACGTTAACGGCTCCTGTTTGCGAGTCATGTTTATATTGGTTGTGCAGTAAGAGTGTATCTATAGAATAACTCATATTCTTACACCTTCTTTTACAAGTTTAATGGCTTTTTGTAAATCTTGAATTAAATCGTTACTATTTTCAATGCCAACGGAAAATCGAAGAAGACGATTACATACACCGTTTGCTGTTCTGATTTCTTCAGGAATATCAGCGTGTGTTTGCGTTGCTGGATATGTCATTAAACTTTCAACACCACCGAGACTTTCAGCAAATGTAATTAAGGATAAAGATTGTAAGAATGGATTAATCCATGTTTCATCTTTCAGACGAAATGAGATCATGCCGCCTCGTCCTGGATAAAATACATCTGTCACTCCGTCTTCATCATTTAAATAAGCAACAACTGCTTTTGCATTTTCTTCATGTTGTCTCATGCGAAGCGCTAACGTTTTCATACCACGAATTAATAGCCATGAGTCAAATGGGCTTAAGACCGCACCAGAGGCATTATGATAATGAGCGATTTCTTCGCAGAGTTCCTTCCCTTTTGCAACGACAAGTCCGCTTAAAACATCGTTATGTCCACCTAAATATTTCGTTGCGCTATGAAGTACGATATCGGCACCTTCTGTTAATGGCTGCTGTATATAAGGTGTATAGAATGTGTTGTCTACAATAAGAAGTAGTCCGTGTCTTTTCGCTACAGTTGCGACAGCGGCAATATCAGTAACTTGCATTAATGGATTAGTCGGAGTTTCTATGAAAATAGCCTTCGTTTCAGTTTTGATGGCTTGCTCGATTTGTTTAATAGATTGTGTATTTACGTATCTACATCGAACGTTCCATTTTTTTTCGTGCTCAGAAAATAATCGATAAGTGCCCCCGTATAAATCTTCGGATACAATAAGTTCATCTCCGGAACGGAATAGGGAGAGGACGAGGAGAACAGCTGCCATCCCTGAACTACAGGCATAACCTTGTTCGCCGTATTCTAAATCTGCGATTGCCTGTTCTAAAAGGCCGCGAGTTGGATTGCCAGTTCGTGAATAGTCAAAGCCAGTAGATTTACCAATTCCTTCATGACGATAAGCAGTTGAGAAATAAACAGGCGGATTAACAGTTCCTGTTGTAGTTTCGCTACGGTTTCCGATTTGTGCTAGTTTTGTTTCAATAGTTGACATGTAAAAATTCCTCCTTTTTAAATGAACAATTAAGTGAATGTAAAATAAAAAAAGCCTTCTAAGAAGAAGGCTTTCGGTTTGAATAGAGTCTTCTTCTCATCTGTCAAATTTTTCACAATTTGCTGGAATTAGCACCTTATTAACAAATGTTAATGGTTGCTGAGGCGTCATAGGGCCAGTCCCTCTACCTCTCTAGATAAGAATGTTCGTATGAAATTTTATTATGTTTTTAACTTTACAACAAAAGATAATTGAATTGCAACTTTATTTTAAATAATTTTTATTTTCCCGCAAGTGTCATTGACTTTTACATTTGTGCGTGCTAAATTTATTAAAAAATTAACAAACATTGTTAAAAGGGGAACGCATTTCCTTTTAGCTACATAAATAAAATAATAAAGACAACTCTTATTGAGAGCGGTGGAGGGAAAGGCCCTGTGAAACCCGGCAACCTTCAAACAAAATGTTTGAAACGGTGCTAATACCTGCAAAACGAATGTTTTGCATGATAAGAGGAGGAACGATTATGTCCCCCTCTTCAAAGTGAAGAGGGGGTTTTTATATTGATAGAAATGAGGGAGATTTGTGAAATTACTAGATTTATTATCAAAAGGAATTGTAATAGGTGATGGTGCGGTTGGGACGTTATTACATTCACATGGTTTGCAAAGTAGTTTTGAAGAATTGAATATATCTGATCCAGATTTAATTATATCGATTCATAAGCAATATGTAGCCGCTGGGGCAGATGTGATTCAAACGAATACGTACGGAGCAAATGAAGCGAAATTGCGTATGTATGGTTTAGAAAATCAAGTTACTGAAATAAATAGAGCGGCAGTAAAGCTGGCGAAAGCATCTGTGACAGATAGAAATGCAATTTTAGGAACAATTGGTGGTATGAAACATATTGGAGCTGTTACAACGACTGATATGGAAAGAGAATTTATGTTACTTGAGCAGGCAAGTGCTTTACTAGAAGAACAGGTTGATGGACTGCTATTAGAGACTTTCTATGATGAGTTTGAATTACTTCATGCTGTTCAGGTGCTACGAAAACAAACGAATATTCCAATTGTAGCTCAATTAGCGTTACATGAGGCAGGTACGACTCAAAATGGAAATGATGTAAATGAAATATTAAAACAGCTTTTAGATTACGGTGCAAATGTCGTTGGATTGAACTGCCAACTCGGGCCACTGCATATGACGGAAGCTTTTAAAATGATATCGATTCCGCAAAATGGCTATTTGTCAGCATATCCAAATGCAGGTCTCCCGAATTATGTGGAGGGACGTTACGTATATGAGGGAAGTCCGGCTTATTTCGAAGCGATGACACCGAAATTTATTGAGCAAGGTATTCGGTTATTGGGTGGTTGTTGTGGAACTACTCCAGAACATATTGAAAGTATGAAACGTGCTATTACAAATGTTACACCTGTAATAGAAAAGGATACGATACAAAGGCCGAAAGTAGTTCATACACATGAGAAACGTTCGAAAGCTCATGTCACTTTAGCAGAGAAAGCAAAAAAGCAAACGACAGTAGTAGTAGAATTAGATCCGCCAAAAACGTTAGATACGCAGCGTTTTTTTGAAGGTGCAAGAGCATTGAAAAGAGCTGGAGCAGATGCTATTACTCTAGCAGATAATTCATTAGCATCGCCTCGCGTTTCGAATATGGCAATGGGGGCATTATTAACGAAGCACGATATTCCGGTATTGACTCACTTAACGTGTAGGGACCATAACGTCATCGGACTACAATCTCACCTGCTAGGCTTATCAGCGTTAGGTATGGAAGAAGTGCTAGCTTTAACTGGGGATCCAGCACGCGTTGGTGATTTTCCAGGTGCCACTTCTGTATATGATTTGTCTTCTATTGAGCTCATTAAAATGATTAAAGAAATGAACGATGGGCGTTCCATTTTAGGGAAATCGATAGGGCCAGCAACAAGGTTTTCTGTAGGCGGCGCATTTAACCCTCATGTAAGACACTTAAAAGCAGCGGTTAAGCGAATGGAACGGAAAATAGATGCTGGAGCGGAATATTTCTTAACGCAGCCAATTTACGATATCGCGTTAATTGAAGAAGTGTATGAAGCGACAAAGCATTTGAAACAGCCTATTTTTATTGGGATTATGCCATTAATAAGTAAAAGAAATGCAGATTTTCTTCATTTTGAGGTACCAGGTATTACTCTTCCTGAAGAAGTCAGAGAGAGAATGGATGGACATGAAACGAAAGAAGCAGCAATTGAGGAAGGGATTCGCATTTCACAAGAACTAATTGATGCGGCGATGAAATATTTTAATGGCATTTATCTTATTACACCATTTTTAAAATATGAAATTACAGAACATCTTGTTAAATATGTGAGAGAAAAGCAAGAAGTGAAAGAAGGTATTAATTGATGAAATGTATAGAAGAAAAATTACAAAATAACATCTTAATATTAGATGGTGCAATGGGAACAATGATCCAGCAAGAGGACTTAACTGCAGAAGATTTCGGAGGAGAAGAGTACGAAGGCTGTAATGAATATTTAGTAGAAACAAGGCCTGATGTCATTTTAAAGATTCATAAAGCTTATATTGAAGCTGGAGCAGATATTATTGAAACAAATACATTTGGAGCGACAAATATTGTACTAAGTGATTATGAGTTATCTCATTTAGATGAGGAATTAAATGAGAAGGCAGCACGTTTAGCGAAGCAAGCGGTCAAAGAAAGTGGGAAGGAAGTATATGTTGCGGGAGCAATGGGACCGACAACGAAAGCAATTAGTGTTACTGGTGGTGTGACGTTTGAACAATTAATTGAAGCCTATACACGGCAGGCAAGAGGATTGTTGAGAGGAGAAGCTGATGTATTACTCGTTGAGACGAGTCAAGATATGCGTAACGTGAAGGCTGCTTATATTGGAATTCAAGCAGCTTTTGACGAACTAAATAAAATTGTACCTATCATGATTTCGGGAACGATTGAACCGATGGGAACGACTTTGGCTGGGCAAACAATTGAGGCTTTTTACTTATCGGTAGAACATATGAAGCCATTATCTGTTGGATTAAACTGTGCGACTGGTCCGGAGTTTATGAGAGACCATATTCGTTCACTATCTGATTTGTCGGAGTGTTACATTTCTTGTTATCCAAATGCAGGCCTTCCTGATGAAGATGGACATTATCATGAATCTCCATCTTCTCTCGCTGAAAAAGTGAAGCGATTTGCCGAAGAAGGATGGGTTAATATTATCGGTGGTTGTTGTGGCACAACACCAGATCATATAAAAGCAATGAAGTCTGCATTAGCGTCTCTTAATCCGCGTGAACACCACGAAAGAGCTGGGCACGGGGTGAGTGGATTAGAAGCACTGCAATATGATGACTCTATGAGACCTCTATTTGTTGGGGAAAGAACAAACGTTATTGGATCACGTAAATTTAAACGATTAGTAGCAGAAGGGAAATTTGAAGAGGCTGCTGAAGTAGCAAGAGCGCAAGTGAAGAAAAATGCTCATATTATTGATATTTGTATGGCAGACCCGGACCGCGATGAAATAGAAGATATGGAAAACTTCTTGGCAGAAGTTACGAAAGTGCTAAAAGTACCGATTATGATTGATTCGACAGATGAAAATGTGATGGAGCGAGCTCTTACTTATATTCAAGGAAAAGCTGTTATTAATTCGATTAATTTAGAAGATGGTGAAGAACGATTTAAAAAAGTGACACCGCTTCTTCAGAAATATGGTGCATCTATTGTTGTAGGAACAATAGATGAAGACGGTATGGCAGTAAGTGCGGAAAGAAAACTCGAAATTGCGAAAAGAAGTTATGAGTTATTGACGACGAAATATGGTATACGCCCGTCAGATATTATTTTTGATGCACTTGTATTTCCAGTAGGTACAGGCGATGAAGAATATATTGGATCGGCGGCAGCGACGGTAGAAGGAATTCGCCTTATTAAAGAAGCATTACCAGAGTGTTTAACGATTTTAGGTGTAAGTAACATATCATTTGGTTTACCACCAGCTGGACGCGAAGTATTAAATTCCGTCTTTTTATATCATGCAACGAAAGCAGGGTTAGATTACGCGATTGTGAATACGGAAAAATTAGAACGGTATGCATCAATTCCTGAAGAAGAAAAACGTCTTGCTGATGCATTGCTTTTTGAAACGACACAAGAGACATTAGAGGAATTTACAAATTTCTATCGCGTGGCAAAAAAGAAAGATGCCGTTATCCAAGAAACATTAACACTTGATGAAAGGCTAGCAAATTACATTGTAGAAGGGACAAAACAAGGGTTACACGAAGATTTAAGCCTCGCACTTACAGAAGGAAGAAAACCTTTGGATATTATTAATGGCCCACTTATGACAGGAATGGATGAAGTAGGACGATTATTTAATAATAATGAGCTTATCGTTGCTGAAGTATTGCAAAGTGCTGAAAGTATGAAAGCAGCAGTAAGTTATTTAGAGCCACATATGGAATCTAGTGATAGTGCGAAAAAAGGGAAAGTATTATTAGCGACTGTAAAAGGTGATGTGCATGATATTGGAAAAAATCTCGTTGAAATTATTTTAGCGAATAACGGATATGAGATTATCAATTTAGGAATCAATGTTCGTTCGGATCGAATTGTTCAAGAAGTACAAGAAAAGAAACCTGATATTATAGGTCTTTCTGGTTTATTAGTAAAATCGGCTCAACAAATGGTAACGACTGCTGAAGATTTAAAAGCGGCGGATATTGATATCCCAATCGTTGTAGGCGGGGCAGCGTTAACGAGAAAGTTTACAGATAATCGTATTTCGCCATCCTATAAAGGACTCGTATGTTATGCAAGTGATGCGATGACCGGGCTTGATATTATTAATAAGCTTCAAAAAGAAGAAGAGCGTGAGAAGATGAAGCAAGATAAAAAAGAACGTCATCTTCAAATCGTAACAAAAGAAGAGAAGAAAGTAGAAATTCCAGCAGTAATTGAGCCATTGCCAAAATCAGAGGTTATGGTGCCGGATTCAACAAAACGAATTGTATTAAGAGATGTTCCTGTTTCACATCTCGCACCATTTCTAAATAGACAAATGCTGCTTGGACATCACCTTGGCCTAAAAGGAAGTGTGAAGAAACTTTTGCGAGAGGGAGATAAAAGAGCACATGAATTAAATGATTTAATAGACGAATTATTGCTGGAAGGACAATCTTGGTTGAAACCGAAAGCAGTGTATCAATTTTTCCCAGCGCAAAGCGACGGACAACATATCGTAATATATGATCCAGAAAATCATACGCGTGTTATAGAGCGTTTCACATTCCCGAGACAAGGAAAAGCACCATATCGTACTTTAGGTGATTATTTACGACCAATTGGAGATGAAATGGACTACGTTGCTTTCCTATCTGTTACAGTTGGGGAAGGCGTTCGAGACATTGCTGAAGAGTGGAAGGCGAAAGGTGATTATTTACGCAGTCATGCCATTCAATCGTTAGCGCTTGAACTAGCGGAAGGACTTGCTGAAAAAACACATATGCTCATTCGTGATCGCTGGGGCATTCCAGATTCACCTGAACTGACGATGGAAGAACGTTTCCGTACGAAATATAGAGGGATACGCGTGTCATTTGGTTATCCAGCATGTCCAGAACTTGCAGATCAAGAAAAGCTATTTCGCTTAATTCATCCAGAGGAAATAGGTATTTCATTAACGGAAGGATTTATGATGGAGCCAGAAGCGTCTGTAACGGCTATGGTATTTTCTCACCCCGAGGCAAGATATTTTAGTGTATTATAGTCTAGAAGGGGGAGACGTATGAAGAAAATAGTCTTTACAGGTGGCGGTTCGGCAGGACATGTAACACCTAATTTAGCCATTATTCCATATTTACAAGAACAGAATTGGGATATTTCTTATATTGGTTCTCATCAAGGAATTGAGAAAACGATTATAGAGAAGGAAGGCATTCCGTACTATAGTATTGCCAGCGGAAAGCTACGCCGTTATTTTGACTTGAAAAATATAAAAGATCCTTTTCTTGTAATGAAGGGTGTTATGGATGCGTATGTAAGAATTCGAAAACTAAAACCGGATGTGATTTTTTCAAAAGGTGGTTTCGTATCTGTACCAGTTGTAATTGGAGGATGGCTAAATAGAGTACCAGTTTTATTACATGAATCTGATATGACGCCAGGACTAGCAAACAAAATTGCGCTCCGTTTTGCTTCGAAAATATTTGTTACATTTGAAGAAGCAGCGAAACATTTACCGAAAGAAAAAGTAATCTATACAGGGTCTCCTGTACGGGAAGAAGTATTAAAGGGAAGTCGTGAAAAAGGTTTAGCATTTTTAGGTTTTTCACGTAAAAAGCCAGTGATTACAATTATGGGAGGAAGTTTGGGCGCGAAGAAAATTAATGAAACAGTTCGAGATGCGTTACCAGAACTTCTGAAAAAATATCAAATTGTTCATCTTTGCGGAAAAGGTAACCTTGATGAAAGTTTACAAAATAAAGAAGGGTATAGACAATTTGAATATGTACATGAAGAGTTACCAGACATATTAGCGATAACAGATTTTGTTATTTCACGTGCAGGATCAAATGCTATTTTTGAGTTTTTAACATTGCAAAAGCCGATGGTTTTAATTCCGCTATCGAAATTTGCAAGCCGTGGAGATCAAATATTAAATGCGGAATCATTTGAAAGACAAGGATATGCCTCCGTACTGTATGAAGAAGATGTGACTGTGAATTCTCTTATAAAGCATGTTGAAGAGTTATCTCATAATAATGAGGCGTATAAAACTGCCTTAAAAAAATATAATGGAAAAGAAGCAATTCAAACAATCATTCACCATATTTCAGAGGCATGATGAAACAATCATGTCTCTTTTAGTAGGCTGAAAGATTCCAAGAAACGGTGTTTTTATGTTACAATAAAGTGAAACTTTAATCAGTGGGAGGTTCACCCCCACTGATTATTAGTTGAACCAATCGGGCTTTTACGGGCAGTTAATCCCCCACCTAACTTCTTTGTTTTCACTGAATTTTGAGATGGGGGATCTTACTGCCCGTTAATGCGGGGGAGCAAATGGTTAGTAGGGAAATTCCAATTAATGAAGCGTGAAAATACGAATGGATTAGGAGTGACTGTGTTGGAGCTAAGTCTCTATGAAAATACTGCACTTATTATATGCTTTGTGTTGTACGTTGGTAGTGTTATTGTTTATATTTCAAGGAAATTTTCGCAAGAAAGAGAGCTTGAAAAATCAGAGATAACAGCTGAATTAGAAATGTTAGCTGATGAAAGTTATAAAAAGCAAAAAATAAAAGAAGATCATGAAGCATCCCATCATTTAAACGCGAACAAGTTTTAAAGATGGGGATTTTTTTTTGAAGTCGTTCTTTATTATGTTTATAGCAAGTAACGCTAAAAAGGAGTTTCCCGTATATAAAGAAGGGGTGTATATAAATGAATTTTTATATCGCTTCAGGATTCCAAAATAAACATCTTGTACGTTCTATAGCAAATGAACTGAAACATGCAGGATGGCATCATACATATGATTGGACAAGAAACGAAAGAGCTGTGAATCAAGAGCAATTAAGAGAAATTGGTCAGGCAGAAAAGAATGCTATTAAAGAAGCGGATATATTTTTGCTTATATTAGATGGTGGAAACGGAAGCCATACAGAGTTTGGAATGGCGATTGCGCTAGAGAAAAAGATATATGTATATCATGAAGGGAATCCGCTCCAAACAACGTTCTATCATTTGCCAGAAATAAATATTTTTGAAGGAGATGCAGCAGAATTTGCATCTTATGTTATGAATCATGTGAAATAATAGTAACGATCTAAAAGGTTATAAAAGTGATCTTTTGGGTACAGTGATGATAAGAAACATATATAAAGGAGTACATAATATGAAATTAGAAAATGGATGGGAAACGAGCTTTTTAGAAGTCGTACAAAATAGTGAATTTAAGAAAGAGGCACTTCTTAGCCAATTGCTTTTTGCAGATAGTGAAGAAGTTGAGGAGCTTGTAGATGATTATGGTTATGAAGAAATCATTGACCGCGAACATGATGATGAACTAGCTGATATTTTAGGAGAAGAACTTTTTAGTGAGATGGAACGATACGTATTCTTATCTTCACAGCCAGAAGAAAAACTTATTTCATTCGTAAATGGATTAGGTTTTCATGTGTTAGATTGGATCGTTCTTCTTGAAACAGAATTTGGCATTGATAGTGCACACTTTACGTCGGATGCCGTGAAAATGTTAGAAAAGCGTTTTAGACAATTTCCATACATAGAAGATAAAACAATTTTTGACATGACATTTGGAGAAGCAATGGATGTATTAGAGTCTATTACAGGATTACAACTGAAAGAAAAGATGAACGTATAATGTAAAAAAGAACGTGAGGCTATCACGTTCTTTTTTTACATTATAATAATTTTATCATCTAGTTTTGTTTGTCCGCTAAGAAGTGCGTTTAAATATTCCACTTTTCTTATACAGGCTTGTATATGTCTTTCAACCTCTTGTAACTCTCCTTGGTGATGCGTTTCAATAGGATGAATTTGTACGTTGAATTTTTCAAATTGACTACTATATGTTATTTCTGCATAGCCGCTCATAATATCGGTTTCGTTATGAAATAAAAATTGCTTCGTTTTGTCACAGAATGATACATCTTGAAATCCATATACTTTTAATGCTTCAATTACTTTTTTAATCATTTTTGTATTCATTTTTTTACCCTCTTTACGAAGTTCTACTTATATATTATAACATAAAAAATTACATAGAAAGCGCTTCCAAGTGTATTTTATTATAAACTTTACGTTTCAATCACAAAAATGAAACAAAGAAAAAATAATTGTAAAGAAGGAAGGACTCTTTTATTGTTTCGTCATATATATAGAGAAATAGTGCAATGAAAGGAAATTTTCCGAGGTGGAGATCGTATTTCCAATTTGAGCGCAGTAAAAGAGGTGAAAATCTTGAACTTTGATATTGTAGGGCAAAAAGCATATATAAAAGATGGACCGCATCGGAACCGAATTGGAATTGTAAAGAAAAACGAGACAAAATTAGAATCGCAGTTTGCTATTGTAATCGGAGAACAAATCATTGATGTAGAGCTAAAGGATATCGTGTTAGTTGGAGTAGACGTAGGACAATTTCATAAATGGTGCGAGCAAAATGGTTATTTGTGAAAAGGACGGGCTGTGAGATAATGAAATATATTTGAGGAAAGAGAATATATTATTGTATTCTCTTTTTCTATGTGTAAGGAGACGGAAATGAAGTATAAAGAACGAGATTTTACATTGGAGTTAAAAGAGAAACTTCAATGTATGGAAAAAGAAATAGAGATTATATCACATAAACTCTCTAAAGGATATTCGAATTTATACATAGAAAAAACATGGAATTAGATATGAGATTTGCAAGAGAAAAAGAGAGGATTGAATTTCACAATATTTCAATTTGGAAATGTGAAAGAATCTTTTTAGGAATGCCAATTCAATCCAATATTTTGGGGAGTAAGAAAGTAGGGGAACTTGTTGATGAATCTTGTTATGAGATTGAGGAAGAGTTAAAAGAGCAACTAGAAGAATACTTGGAGTGATAATTCTCGAGATAAGATCTATAAAGAGGGAACGGAATAAAAAAGACGCTAACAATTGTATGTTAGCGTCTTTCTTTTATTATGAAGCAATTTCACCAGTTTTTGTATCATCTTGATTGTACGTGTCGTGATCTAGTTCACCAAGCCATTTACTAGAAATAAGACCTGCTGTCATAGAACCACTTACGTTAAGAGCTGTACGACCCATATCGATTAATGGCTCAACCGAGATAACAAGAGCGACAATACCGATTGGTAAGTTCATTGTAGATAGTACGATTAATGCTGCGAATGTTGCACCGCCACCGACACCGGCAACACCGAATGAGCTAATCGCAACGACAGCGATTAAAGTTAAAATAAATTGCGGTTGTAATGGATCAATGCCTACAGTTGGAGCGACCATCATTGCAAGCATTGCTGGATAAATACCTGCGCAACCGTTTTGCCCGATAGATACTCCAAACGATGCTGCGAAGTTTGCAATCCCTTCGGAAATACCAAGCTTTTCTTTTTGCGCTTCAATATTTAATGGCATTGCACCAGCGCTAGAGCGAGATGTGAATGCAAATGTTAATACAGGGAACACCTTTTTTAAATATTGAATTGGATTTAAACCAGATAGAGCAATTAATAATAAGTGGATAACGAACATTACGATAAGTGCTACGTAAGACGCTAACACGAAGTTACCAAGTTTTAAAATAGCGTTTATGTCGCTACCAGCAACTGTTTTTGCCATAAGAGCTAATACGCCGTATGGAGTAAGACGTAAAATTAACGTTACCATACGCATTACGATTGCATATACAGCATCAAGCATTTTCTTAAATAGCTCTGCTTGTTCTGGATATTTTCGTTTTACACCTATAAAAGCGATACCGATAAATGCTGCAAATATTACAACAGAAATTGTTGATGTTGGACGAGCACCTGTTAAATCAAGAAATGGATTTGTAGGCAATAGTTCTAATAATTTATCTGGAATTGTTGTTTTCTCAATAGAAGTAAATCTTTCTTCAACTAGCTTCAGACGAGCAGATTCTGCATCACCTTGTTGTAGGCCTGTTGCAGATACATCAAATCCTGCACTTGCAGCGATACCGACAGCTGCAGCAATTCCAGTAGTAAGAATTAAAATTCCGATAATAAGACCACTAATTTTACCAAGGTTTTTCGTTAATTGTAATTTTGTAAAGGCTGAAATAATAGATACTAAAATAAGTGGCATAACGATCATTTGAAGCAATTTCACATAACCGTTACCGATTAAGCCAAACCAAGTATTTGATTCAATAATTACTTTAGAAGTTGGCTCATAAATAAATTGTAATATAAGACCGAATATAATTCCGACTCCTAAAGCAGTAAATACGCGTTTATTAAAAGATACATGCTTACGTTGCATATAATATAATACGCCAACTAAAATGAGCATGACTGCAACGTTAATTCCGACAAGCAGTGTATTCATGTTGATTCCCCCTAATTCCAATCTGTTATATAGAATATAAGGTAATAAAACCTATAAGTCAACTAGGAAATTCCAGGATTAAAAAAAAGATGGCAAAATGCCATCTTTTAATGTCCAGCCCCAGGGACAAGTAAAAAAGTCGTGTAGTATGTAAATCCTATGAAGAAAACAGTTAAATATGCCCCGAATACGTATATATACATACGCTCTGTTAATTTTAAATAGCTTAAAAGTACGAAGAAACCTGTTTGTCCTAAAAATAGTAGTGCAGTCGAATGCATATCCCCTACGTAAAACATAACCGAGAAAATTCCAGTCCAAAAGCCGAGAACGCGAAACATGCGCTCCATGCCATCTCCCTCCTTTTCTAAAAAAAGTAAACCTCACTTCATTATAGTTTATTTTTCTTACTATTGTAAATATTCATTCATATAAAAAGAAGCCGATTATAATCGGCTTCTTTTTATATGAAAAATTAAATTGTTAGTTTATAATTACAAGATTTACATCCATCTAGTAAACTATCATGTCGTGTTAATTCCGTGTTAGGGAATAGGATTTCAAAAATCCCTTTCATCATATCTCCGTGCATGTTACAAATTTCAGTTGGATGATGAACAGCAACTTCTTTAAATGGACAATTGTGTACATCATAGAAAATTTTCGTTCCGTCTGCACTTAATTCAAATGCAGGTGATAGGCCAGCTGTCGAAAATGCCTCTTTTGCAATTTGAACTTTTTGCGCCACTGTTAAAGCATCTTCACTCACATTTAAACGCTGCATATGTTGTTGCATTAATTCAGCTCCGAACTGTTTTCCTGTTTCGTATAGTGCTTTTTCACCAGCAGCGCCAAGGCTAAGTAAAGAATTAAATGCTATTTTTGCTAACAATTGATAATCACGGAATGGAAATTGTAATTGGATAACATCATCAGATAATACATATAATCTGCTTGGTCTTCCGCCTTTTCCTGTTTTCTTTGTTTCCGATTTCAGCATATGAACATCTTCTAATTTAGATAAATGTAAACGCGCTACGTTTGGATGAATCTCAAACTCATCTGCAATTTCTTGTACAGTTACGTAACTATGTTTTTGAGAAATATATTTATAAATGTAATAACGAGTTGGATCAGATAATACACCTGTAATTTTTAAAGCTTGTTCCATGAGGATCTCCACCTTTATCACTTTATCCAAGATAATAACATTATAATACAGATAAACATGAGTATAGGTAATTTCAGACAATAATTCAGAAATTGTTCATAATTTCACAAACATATTTTTCCTTTTTTATCTAGTGAAAATACAAAAATGCTGATTTTTCTTAGCTGTTTTTTCATGCTATATACATAGTGGGGAGGGAAAAATGATGAATGGAATTGAAAGCTTTGCAAATACGATTTTGAAAGAGGCGTGCAGGGTACAAGCTTCGGATTTACACATTGTGCCCCGGCAGAAGGACGTAGTGATTCAACTGCGTATAGGGAGAGATTTAATTACGAAACATCGTATTGAAAAGGAATTTGGAGAAAAACTTGTTTCACACTTTAAATTTTTAGCATCTATGGATATAGGAGAGAGGCGGAAGCCACAAAATGGTTCATTGTATTTACAAATGGATGGACAAGAAGTGTATTTACGCCTTTCCACGCTTCCAACCGTATACCAAGAAAGTCTCGTTATTCGACTTCATTTACAAGCATCTATTCAGCCGTTATCTCATCTTTCGTTATTTCCAAGCACAGCGAAAAAACTACTCTCTTTTTTACGGTATTCACATGGGTTACTCGTATTTACTGGACCGACTGGTTCTGGGAAGACAACAACAATGTATGCTTTATTAGAGGTAATTAGAAAAAAGAAAACACGTCGCATCGTTACACTTGAAGATCCAGTTGAAAAAAGAAATGACGATTTATTACAAATTCAAATAAATGAAAAAGCAGGAATCACATATGAGGAGGGACTAAAGGCTATTTTACGTCATGATCCAGATGTTATTTTAGTCGGTGAAATTCGTGATGAAGAAACAGCAAAAATCGCTATAAGAGCAAGTTTGACGGGACATTTAGTAATGACGACACTGCACACGAATGATGCGAAAGGGGCGATACTCAGGTTCATGGATTTTGGCATCACGAGGCAAGAGATTGAACAATCTTTATTGGCTATAGCTGCACAGCGACTTGTCGAATTGAAGTGTCCGTTTTGCAAGAGAAAGTGCTCAACTTTATGTAAATCAATGAGGCAACTAAGACAAGCGAGTATTTATGAGTTGTTATATGGGCATGAGTTAAAACAAGCGATTAAAGAAGCAAACGGAGAATGCGTCACGTACAAGCATGAAACATTAGAATCTTCGATACGAAAAGGGTACGCTTTAGGATATTTAGAAGAGGATGTTTATGTTTAAGAAAACATGGAGTTTAAGTGATCAAGTAGTATTACTGAAACGATTAGGAGAACTATTAGAAAAAGGATACTCCCTTTTGCAGGCATTAGAATTTTTACAGTTTCAATTATCTTTAGAAAAGAAAGTACAATTGCAGCACATGATTGATGGATTAAAAGGTGGAAAAAGTCTACACGATTCTTTTCATCAATTAATGTTTCATCAGGAGATGTTAAGCTATTTATTTTATGCTGAGCAACATGGTGATATTTCTTTTGCATTGCAACAAGGGAGCTCACTTCTTTATAAAAAGGATAAGTATAGAAAAGATATGATGAAAATAATGCAGTATCCTATGTTTTTGGCGTTCTTTTTAATAATCATGATTTTAATTTTTAATCACGTTTTATTACCGCAAGTTGACAAGGTATATAGTTCATTTGGTTCTACAGCACCGTTATTTACAGAACAAATATTAAGTGCAATTAAGCTACTACCCTATCTTATTTTAATCACTCTTTTTATCGTTATGATCGGATGTAGTTTATATATGTTTTACTTTCGGAAATTCCCGCATATAAAGCAGGTGAAAATTATGCTGCGTATTCCCCTCGTAAAAACATTTCTTATTTTAAAGCATTCACATTATTTCGCTATTCAACTGAGCGGTTTATTACACGGCGGACTATCAGTACTCGAGGCTCTAACAATAATAATGGAGCAAAAATATAATCCGTTCTTTCAGTATGAAGCGGGACGAATTGAAAGGCAATTAATCGCCGGAGAGCCGTTGCAATCTATTATTGCCAAAAGTGGATATTATGAGGAAGAACTTTCTTATATTATTACGCATGGACAAGCAAACGGTAATTTGGCGATTGAATTAGGTGACTATAGCAATCTTATTATGGAAAAGATGGAGCACAAAGTTAAACGTATGTTAGTGATCATTCAACCGATTTTATTTACGTGTATTGGGGGAATAGTCGTTCTTATGTATTTAGCGATGATTATGCCGATGTTTCAAATGATGAATTCTATATAGGAGGTATTTACATGCAGAATGAGGAAGGATTTACCCTTTTAGAAATGTTATTAGTTATGGTCGTCATAACTGTATTATTACTATTAATTATTCCAAATGTAGTTACACAGCGTTCATCCGTCGAAGGAAAAGGATGTAAAGCTTATATGAAATCTATAGAAGCCCAAATACAAGTATACCAATTACAATATAATAAAATTCCTACGCTAAAAGAACTAAGTGATGGGAAGTATATTACAGCTGATAAGTGTCCGAATGGTGAACCAATTCATATTTCAAATGATGGCACGGTATCAATTGGGACACTGTGAAACAAAAAGGATTTACCCTTTTAGAAATGCTACTCGTTCTATTTGCAATTTCTGTACTAAGTATGGTCACGTATTTTAACGTACATTCATTATATGAAAAACAAAAAATTGAACAATTTTTAAGACAGTTTTCAAATGATATTTTGTATATGCAACAATTAGCGATAAATCGCCAAAAACATTATACATTACGATGGCATAAAGATAGACATATGTATTATATAGGGGAGTCGAGTAAAAATCTTTCTATTATTAAAAGAGAATATGATAGCGATATACAAATTGATTTGAATACTTTTCCTAATCCGATGACATATAATCCGAGTGGAAATATTAATAGAGGTGGCACAATTTTACTTTCGTATCGAAGTTATAAATACGAGATTGTATTTCAGCTTGGAAGAGGGAGATTTACGTATCGTGAAATGTCAAAAAGGGTCAGTGATGGCTGAAATGCTTGTGTCATTAAGTATAGTAATGATGGTGGTATCTTTACTACTTCCGCAAACAGTATTGATTATGCAAGAACGAAAAAATATACAGATTCGTTATAAGGCATTTGTATTATTAAAAAGAGAAGCAGCTATATATATGTATGGGAATGAGGAAAAACAACAGAAAGAAAAAGTCATAAACGGAAATGTATATTACACATATTGGGGAGGAAATGAAGTTTGTGCGATGTGGAAAGATGTGAAAGGAAGAATGATGGAACAATGCTTTTATGCAGGAGAGAAAATAAATTAGAAGCTGGGTTTACATTAATAGAAATGATCGTCTGTTTCTTTTTGTTATCACTGTTCTTTTTACTCTTCCCACGTTTACATTTTATCGGAATGGAAAATAAACAATTGAAAGGATTAAATGATTGGGAATGGGATGTGTTTTTAGGACAAGTGCAGTTAGAGTTTCGTGAAGTATCATTTGTAGAAAAAATAGTTCCTGAAAATAGAGAAAGTATGTTGCGCTTTCGTCTTCGTACTGGAGATGAAGTAACGTATGAAAAATTGAATAATCATCTCATAAGAAAAGTGAATATGCGCGGAAGAGAAGTTATATTACAAAATGTTGTAATGGTTTCGTATGAAGTAACACCTCATTTACTTTTTATAAATGTGAAAGATATGAGTGGGAAAATATATGAAGGTGTAGCTGTAAGATATAGCGAAATGGAAATCAATACATGAGAAAACAAGCTGGGTTTACAATGCCAGGAACAATCATTTTTCTTGTATTATTAACTTCGTTCTTTGTATACGAAACGAATATGTTGCTTATAGATAAAAAATTTTATACTGAAATAGAGCAAAAGTTTGTACTGGAGGAACTACTAAATCGATCTATTACAAATATAAAAAAAGACTTACAGCAAAAAGAAAAGGAAGACACTTTTTTCTTTTCATATGAAAAGGGCGAAGCAAGTGGAAATTACGTATTTGAAAACGACGTTATTCTCGTTTCATTGCAGTGCAAAATAAAACAAGAAGTTTTCTATAAAGTAAGCTTTCGGTATAGAAAAAAGGATGAGAAAATATTCGATTGGATAGAAGGATAGTATGTAAAATATATGGATAAAAAACCATGATTTCTCATTTGAAAATAGGCTGTTTTTTTAAAGGAAATGGATAAATAAAACAATTGAAAGTTTAAATTTTCTCAAAAAAGAGAAAGGTAGAAAGAATATGATATATTCAAGCTATCCAAACATATTTTTTTAGGGAGAATAGGGAAATGACAAATAACAATCAAATAGGTGAAAATAAGGAACAAACTATTTTTGATCATAAAGGAAATGCAATTATGACAGAAGATAGGGAAATACAAATTATTTCAAAATTCGAAGAACCTCTTATTGTCGTGTTAGGAAATGTATTAAGTGATGAAGAATGCGATGAATTAATCGAATTGTCTAAAAATAAATTAGCACGTTCAAAAGTTGGTTCATCACGTGATGTAAATGATATTCGAACGAGTAAGGGTGCATTTTTAGATGATAATGAACTTACTGCGAAGATTGAAAAACGAATTTCATCTATCATGAATGTTCCTGCGTCGCATGGAGAAGGATTACACATTTTAAATTATGAAGTGGATCAACAATATAAAGCGCACTATGATTATTTTGCGGAACATAGTAGATCAGCTGCTAATAATCGTATTAGTACGCTTGTCATGTACTTAAATGATGTAGAAGAAGGCGGAGAAACGTTCTTCCCGAAATTAAATCTTTCTGTGCACCCTAGAAAGGGTATGGCAGTATACTTTGAGTATTTTTATCAAGACCAATCACTAAATGAGCTTACGTTACACGGAGGGGCACCTGTAACGAAAGGTGAGAAATGGATTGCAACGCAGTGGGTGAGAAGAGGTACTTATAAGTAAAAGCATGTATGTGACGTTTTGTTCTTCATTGCATAATGAGAACAAGACGTTTTTTTATTCAATAATGTAATCTTTCGTTATAATAACAAATAATTAAGGATGATTGAGAGGAACGAATATGAAATCTATATACATAACCGGCTATATGGGAGCAGGGAAAACAACAATTGGAAAAGCATTAAGTAAAGAACTTCATATGGATGTTATAGATACAGATCAAAAAATTGAAGAGAAGCAAGAGAAGGCCATTTGTGATATTTTTGCCGAAGAAGGTGAAATGGCTTTTCGGGATTATGAAAGTGAAATGTTACGTTCATTACCTGTTCATAATGTAATCATTACAACTGGCGGCGGAATCATTGAACGAGAGGAAAACCGAAATTGGATGAAGGAAAATGGAACTGTGGTGTATTTATATTGTGATCCACATGTAATTGCAGAAAGGCTTCGTGAAGATACGACACGTCCACTATTTCAGAAGAAGGATATAGACGCATTTGTAACGAAATTCGAATCGCGCCGAGCTTATTATGAAGAGGCTCATATTCATATCGATACGACGAATAAGTCTGTAAAGCAAATTATGAATGAATTAAAAGAAAAGATTAATGAATAAAAAAGTGGACATACTAATCAAGTAGAGGTGATGATAATATGTCTACTAATGATTATGTTCGCTTTGTGACACAGCAGTTTGTGTCGTATATGGATGCTCCAAAAGAAGATCGTAAACAAAAGAAAGAACAACGCCGTGCTGAAAAAGAGCCATTTATGAATAAGTGGTTTGGTGTTATGCCGCTAAGTGCTGCTTTGTTTTATCGAAACGTAAAAAATAAAAGAAAAAAATCAAGTTAACTCTTTCGTAATATATCTAGCAAAATGAAAATCCCCTAGTAGCATCATACTACTAGGGGATTTTTATTTACTGTACGGATTCTTTCTCCTCCGTAACGGCATGTATTTTATTATTCACCCAGACAAATCCAATTCCGATACAAATGGAAATGCCCCACCCAACAGCGGTCATAATTGCTCTCATTTCACCGTATCCATCTACACCGAAAACAGAGATGAAATAAATTTTTAAGAAGCTTTTTAATATGAATTGTAGCCCGAAAAAGAGCGTTAAATATTGTAGTGCCGGATAGATACGATTATCACGATATAGTTCACGACTTTTATCACGGTCATGGCCTTGTAGTGCTGCGATATCTGCTGCGAAATATAACATAAGTGGTTTTTTTATAAAAATTGTACATATGACGATAATGCCGAGTACGATGTGATAATATGCATCGTTCCACAACATTCGTTCAGCTGATCCAGATAATAAATCTACCGTCGTATTGGCGATGAGTGTAATTAAAATAAAGAACCCTGTCACGTTAAACTGTTTTTCCCTTTTAAACATATACAGTGTATAAATAATCCCCGGAACAGAGGAAAGTAACATCGCGTAATAAGGATCGATATAAGGTTTTGCAAATTTCCAAATGAGGAATGGGATTACGAGATAAAAGACAAGATCTAATATAGCTTTTTTATTTTGATTCATACAAATCCTCCTTAAGTCATACATATATTTTATAATATAATTTCTGAAAATTGTATAAGGTTTAGCGAAAAAAGAAAAAGTATATGATTAGTAGATTGAAAAAAATTGCCCCTAGCGTAGTAAGTTTTTTTAGTATATAATAAAGGAAACGCTTTCATTTTTAGTTTGTTCACAAAATGGACGGAAAATCACATATTTACTATCGATATGTTGCTTTATAATGAAACTAATTAAATATACATGCATACAATATTGTGAAATAAATAACATAAATAATCTATATAAATGTAAACGTTATCAAAATAGAGAGGTGGAGACAATGAGTAAATTTTTCTTCAATCATAATCCAGCAACAGTAGAGGATGGAAGGCTTGTTAAATATGCTGAAATTATTTATGGAGAAGGTGGCCGTTCTGTATTAGAAAATTTAATGGTGAAGGCATCTATCAGATTGCGTGATCGTTATCCGAATAAATCTGACGAGCAGATCTCGAACCTTGTAAATAAAGGCATCCATGATATGTTTCAAAAATATGTGAGTGAGTAAGAGTAGCCAATGGCTACTCTTATTTTTGTATAAGGATGGTGCCTCTAGCGGAAAATAAGGGTGTATTTTAAAGTGTGTAAAAAGGAGGGGAAAAGATGAGCAATGGAATTGGTCGTTCGAAAGAAAATCTTCCAACTGATGCAAATCATGTGAGTGCAAAGGATCGTGCGCATCAAAAGCGTCTGGCAAAGCAAAAACAACAAGAGCGTAATGGCGATAAAGGATAACTCAAAAAAGCTCCTTCTAAAACAGAAGGGGCTTTTTAAGCTAGAAAATGATTCGCGGTAACATAAAAAAGACCACCGTTAATAATTTGCACTGTAATGCGTGGTTCATATTGTTCTTGTAGTGCTTGTTTTTCAATTTCATAGCTTTCGGGAAGTTCATCACTTTCTTCATAAAAACGATTTAAAAGGTCTAAATCGTGATTCCAGCGTACTCTTGCTTCTTTCGCCCACGTATGGTCATCTTCTGCAATTATATTTTTTAAAGCGTCCTCTATACGTTGTAAACCGCTTTGCGGTTTAATGATAGGCGAGAGGGTAAAACAAAAGTCAGGTATTTTCGGTGTAAGTTTAATGTTAGTTAATGTTTCATGAAAGTTTGCAATCATTGTGCCAGAAATAAGATGAATGCCAATGGAGTGGAGGGTATCTTTTTTTCGATCACATTGATAGGAAACTTTTATATTTACACCGAGCCACGGATGAAGCGGTGTATGTGTCGCCCCGCTATGCCGTACTTCCTCATATAAGCGTATGTAAGAGCCTAATTCTTTTGTCGTTTGAAAAATTTGATGAAGGCGTGGTGAGCCGTAGTGAATAAGCTCACCATCGTTTTCTTCATTTTCTGGATTTGTAATAAGAGTAAGGCGCATCGGATTCGGTACGCCTCCTGTTTTCTCAAGATAGTGCCAATAGAAAGGGCGGTTCATTAATAATTTATCCATCTCAATTGTTAACTGTACGTCTAATAGATGAGGGGAACGTTCTAAAATTTCACAGTTATTCGCCTCAAAAAAATTGTATAAGTAATTATGAATTTCATGTTGCTGCATAGCCTTGCACCTCAGCTTCATTTCGTTTCGCGAAGTCGATAATAGATGTTAAGTTTTCCATCTTAATTCGAATTTCTCCTTCGCTTTTTGATTGCGCAAATATTTCTTGAATATGCGCGTCGATGTTTTTCATATTAATTCTCGTTAAAATTTCATCGAGTTCACCGATAACACGCTCAAATAAATTGATTTTTTCATATAACAGTTTCAAAATATGTTCTTCAACAGTGTGTTTTGTAGCTAAGTTATAGATATGAACATCATTTTTTTGACCAAGACGGTGAATACGGCCGATTCTTTGTTCAAGACGCATTGGGTTCCATGGCAAATCGTAATTGATCATATGGCTACAAAACTGTAAGTTAATTCCTTCACCACCAGCTTCCGTTGCGATCAATACTTGAGCACGGTTTTGGAAAAGTTCCTTCATCCAATCTTTCTTTCCGCGTTTAAATCCACCGCGGAATGGTACGGAAGAAATACCATGTTGTTGTAAAAACCATTGTAAGTACATTTGTGACGCTCTGTATTCCGTGAAGATGATGACCTTATCGTCAATTTCTTTTATAAGCTCTAGAGCTTTATTCGCTTTTGAGTTAAAAGGAATATGATTAATTTTGTCCATTAGCACATCAATATGCGGATCTATTACGTAATGTTCATTTTCCTTCTGTCGTTTTTCTACATGTTTTTTTAATGAATAGTAAACAGCCTCACGACTACTACACGCTTCCCGTTTTAAAGTTAACGATGAGAAAGCAGATGTGAAGGCATCTTGTCCTCGCCAATTTTCAATGTCATTATACAAAGCTTGCTCTTCTTCATTAAACTCAACAAAAATTGTACGTACATGTCTCTTTGGCCAATCAATTCCGGTATTATGACGTCGATTTCGGACCATTACTTTGTTAATAAGAGCTTTTAAATCTTCATCAGATTCGGCTGAACGATTTTTTGAAGCGTAATATTCTTCAAAGTTGGATTGATTGCCTAAATGTCCTGGTTTTAATAAAGAAACGAGGTTGAAAATTTCATCAATCTTATTTTGAACAGGTGTGGCAGTTAATAATAAGCAAAATTTCTTTTTTAATCGCTGTGCAAATTCATAGTTTTTTGTTTTATTATTTTTAAGTTTATGTGCTTCATCAATAATAATAAGGTCATATTCTAAGTTCAAAACAATATCACGATGTGGTGAACGTTTTGCAGTATCAATCGATGATACAATCACATCAGCTTGTTCCCACGAGTAGCTTTTCTTTTGAGCTACAGCTGGAATGAAAAACTTTGTATTTAATTCGTATGCCCATTGTGATACGAGAGAGGCTGGGACGAGTATAAGTACTTTTTTCACAAGTCCGCGGACCATATATTCTTTTAAAATAAGTCCAGCTTCAATCGTTTTCCCAAGTCCTACTTCATCTGCTAGAATCGCTTTACCATTCATCTGTTCAATAACATTTTGAGCGACTTCTAATTGATGAGGAAGCGGTGTGAAATGGGATAAATGTTTCGGCGCTTGTAGTCCATCGAAAGTAGGAACAAGTAACGATTTTTCTGTTTCATAAGCTAAATGATATAAATCCCAGTTTGTCCAAGGGCCATCTTCGTCAATTCTATTTAAAAAATTGTTTTGCCACGTCCGATCTACGGAAATATCGACATTCATTACGACTCTCCCACCTTTTATAAACTAAATTAATTATGAAAAAATCTTTATTATATAAGCCTTGTAACAAGGCGCTATTACACATACTAAAAGTTAAAGAATAGGTAAAGATAAAGGGCTAAATTTTGAAAGTTGTATTTAATAAGATTAAGAATAAAAAATTCTAAATTATTTTTTATGCTAGAATATTGATGAAATATAGCGAATAATGTTAGGATAATGGTGTGAAATGTGTGGAATCTTTCGTATTTTATCCAAGAAAGTGATTTTTTATTTACGCTTTCATAAAAAAATCTAATGAGATTCCGTATATCCTATCTTTTCAGAGTGAAAATGTTTAGATAAGGGAAACAACTTTTATTGATTTGTCAGAGCATAAGGGGGAGAGAGCATGATTACATTACAACGTACACCGTTATTTGATGTATACGCGAAGTATGGTGGGAAAACAATCGACTTCGGTGGTTGGGAGTTACCAGTTCAATTTTCAAGCATTAAAGAAGAACATGAAGCTGTACGTACAGCGGCAGGTTTGTTCGATGTGTCTCATATGGGAGAAGTTGAGGTAAAAGGTGTAGATAGTTTAGCATTTTTACAACGTGTTGTTACAAATGACGTATCTACCTTAAAGGTAGGGGGCGCACAATATACAGCTATGTGCTACGAAAATGGTGGCACAGTAGATGATTTATTAATCTACAAGCGTGGTGAAGAAGACTATTTATTAGTTATCAACGCATCAAATATCGAGAAAGATTACGAATGGTTAGCTAGCCATGTAATTGGCGATGCGACAGTAGTCAATGTTTCTAGTGAAGTTGCACAGCTTGCAATTCAAGGACCAAAAGCAGAAGGCATTTTACAAAAAGTTGTGTCAGAAGATTTGAAAGAAATTAAGTTCTTTAAATTTAAAAACGATATTCTTGTAGATGGAATTCCAGCACTTGTATCTCGTACAGGTTACACAGGTGAAGATGGATTTGAAATTTACTGTAAGAGTGAAGATGCAGCAAAACTTTGGGAGAAACTTCTTGAAGTTGGAGCAGAAGAAGGCTTAAAAGCATGTGGTTTAGGTGCTCGTGATACACTTCGCTTCGAAGCAACATTACCACTTTATGGTCAAGAATTATCAAAAGATATTACACCGATTGAAGCTGGAATTGGCTTTGCGGTAAAAACAAATAAAGAAGCAGACTTCTTTGGAAAAGCAACGTTAAAAGAGCAAAAAGAAAACGGTGCGCCTCGCAAATTAGTCGGCATCGAAGTAATTGAACGTGGAATTCCTCGTACGCATTACCCTGTATTTATTGGAGAAGAAAAGATCGGGGAAGTAACAAGTGGTACACAATCTCCAACGTTAAAGAAAAGCATTGGTTTAGCACTAATTGATGTAAAATACGCAGCAGTTGATACAGAAGTAGAAATTGAAATTCGTAATAAACGCGTCAAAGCAGTAGTTGTTCCAACACCATTTTATAAACGTTCAAAGTAACGGGGAGAGGGGTAGATTTCATGTTGCATCGTTATCTTCCAATGACAGAAGAAGACAAAAAAGAAATGTTACAAACGATCGGTGTTCAAACGATTGATGAGTTATTCTCTGATATTCCAGAGAGTGTTCGTTTTAAAGGGGATTTAAAAATTAAAGAAGCAAAATCAGAGCCAGAGCTTTTAAAAGAGTTATCTCAAATGGCTAGTAAAAATGCGAACTTAAAAGAATACGCTTCTTTCTTAGGAGCAGGTGTATACGATCATTACGCTCCAGTAATTGTAGATCATGTTATCTCTCGCTCAGAATTTTATACAGCTTACACGCCATACCAACCAGAAATTTCACAAGGGGAATTACAAGCAATCTTTGAATTCCAAACGATGATTTGTGAATTAACAGGAATGGATGTAGCAAACTCTTCTATGTACGATGGAGGTACAGCTTTAGCTGAAGCGGCAATGCTAGCGGCTGGCCATACTCGTAAAAAGAAAATTCTTGTATCTAGTGCAGTGCACCCAGAATCAAGAGCGGTACTTGAAACATATGCAAAAGGTCAACATCTAGAAGTTGTTGAAATTAATCATAAAGATGGTGTAACAGATTTAGACGTATTACAAAGTGAAGTAGATGATACAGTTGCTTGTGTAATCGTTCAATATCCAAACTTCTTCGGACAAGTTGAAAAATTAGCTGATATTGAAAAAATCGTCCATCAACAAAAATCATTATTTATCGTTTCTTCAAATCCATTATCATTAGGTGCATTAACACCACCAGGAAAATTTGGTGCTGATATTGTAATCGGTGATGCACAACCATTTGGTATTCCAACGCAGTTTGGTGGACCACACTGTGGTTACTTTGCGACAACGAAAGCATTTATGCGTAAAATTCCAGGACGTCTTGTCGGACAAACTGTAGATTCAGATGGAAAACGTGGGTTTGTATTAACGTTACAAGCACGTGAACAGCATATTCGCCGTGACAAAGCGACGTCTAACATTTGTTCAAACCAAGCGTTAAATGCATTAGCAGCTTCTGTTGCAATGACAGCACTTGGTAAACAAGGTGTGAAAGAAATGGCACGTCAAAACATTTCTAAAGCACAATACGCAAAACGTCAATTCGAAGCGAAAGGCTTCACTGTAACATTTGCTGGTCCATTCTTCAATGAGTTCGTTGTAGATTGCAAGCGTCCAGTGAAAGAAGTAAACGATGCATTATTACAAAAGAATATTATCGGCGGTTACGATCTAGGCCGTGATTATAAAGAGCATGAGAACCATATGCTTGTAGCAGTAACTGAGCTTCGTACAAAAGAGGAAATTGACACACTTGTAAACGAAATGGGGGCTATCCAATGAAGAACCAAGACCAAGCACTTATCTTTGAAGTGAGTAAAGAAGGACGCATAGGATATAGCTTACCAAAATTAGATGTAGAAGAAGTGAAACTAGAAGATGTGTTTGAGAGCGATTATATTCGAGTAGAAGATGCAGAGCTACCAGAAGTATCTGAACTTGATATTATGCGTCACTATACAGCACTTTCAAACCGTAACCACGGTGTTGATTCTGGATTCTATCCACTTGGATCTTGTACGATGAAATATAATCCGAAAATTAATGAGAGTGTAGCTCGTTTCGCAGGATTTGCAAATATTCATCCGTTGCAAGACGAAAAGACAGTACAAGGTGCAATGGAATTAATGTACGATTTACAAGAGCATTTAATTGAAATTACAGGTATGGATACTGTTACATTACAACCAGCAGCTGGTGCACACGGAGAATGGACAGGCTTAATGTTAATTCGTGCATACCATGAAGCAAATGGTGACTTTAACCGTACGAAAGTAATTGTTCCTGACTCTGCCCATGGAACGAATCCAGCATCTGCAACTGTAGCTGGTTTTGAAACAATTACAGTAAAATCAAATGAACATGGTCTTGTTGACTTAGAAGACTTAAAACGTGTTGTAAATGAAGAAACAGCAGCACTTATGTTAACAAATCCTAATACATTAGGTTTATTTGAAGAAAACATTTTAGAAATGGCAGAAATCGTCCATAATGCAGGCGGTAAATTATACTATGATGGTGCAAACTTAAATGCAGTATTAAGCCAAGCGCGCCCAGGAGATATGGGATTTGACGTTGTGCATTTAAACCTTCATAAAACATTTACAGGTCCTCACGGCGGCGGTGGCCCAGGTTCTGGTCCAGTAGGTGTGAAAGCTGATTTAATTCCGTACTTACCAAAACCAATTTTAGAGAAAACGGAAAATGGCTATCACTTTAACTATGATCGTCCAGAAGCAATTGGGCGCGTAAAACCATTCTATGGTAACTTCGGAATTAACGTTCGTGCATACACATACATTCGTTCTATGGGTCCAGATGGACTACGTGCAGTGACGGAGTATGCGGTATTAAATGCGAACTATATGATGAGAAGATTAGCGCCATTCTATGATCTTCCATTCGATAGACATTGTAAGCATGAGTTTGTATTATCAGGTCGTCGTCAAAAGAAACTGGGTGTACGTACATTAGATATCGCAAAACGCCTGCTTGATTTCGGTTACCATCCACCAACAATTTACTTCCCATTAAATGTGGAAGAATGTATTATGATTGAGCCGACCGAAACAGAATCAAAAGAAACTTTAGACGGTTTCATTGATAAGATGATTCAAATCGCTAAAGAAGTAGAAGAAAATCCAGAAGTTGTACAAGAAGCACCGCATACAACAGTCATTAAACGTTTAGACGAAACGATGGCTGCACGTAAACCAGTTTTACGTTATGCAAAGCCAGCCCCTGTACAAGTTTGATTAGAATAACAAAAGAAGAACTCGCTGCGGCGGGTTCTTTTTTTGTATGGAGAATTTGTGCAGAAATAGTGAGGAAAATGTTAAAAAATTATATTTTTTGTTTCCTAATGGTGTAAAGGTGTAGTTTTATAGGTAGTTTTGTTGAAAAAGTCAGTTTGATAAAAGTATTTATTTTTGTTAGAATTTTATTGAAATTAAGAAGATGTGATGAGGCAAAGATTACTCATTTTTATGTATATGTGAAAAAACGAGCAAGACGGGGGTGAAAGTGTGGGATATCGATGTTATAGAATGGTATACCATTTAGAAAATGGAGAAACAATTAAAGATGTAAAAGAATTTTGTTACCGGGACCAAGGAAAAGTGCTAGAAAGAGTAGCGCATCGTGTAATGGATAATAGAGAAGTGACGGCAATTGATAAGCAAGGAACAATCATTTCAATAGCATGTGAGGACATTGTAAAGGTAGAACTTGATTACATAACAGAAAGTTAACCTTGAGTCATATCGAATTATTCGATAAAATATACTGTTGAATGGTGAAGTGAGAAGAGAGGAGTTTATCATGGGTAGTACAAGACACTTTTATATGTTTATCTTAGCGTTTGTTCTTGTTGTAGCATTAACGATTTATTTAATTGTTGATAGCACTTGGTACAACACAGTTCATCCGGCATTCCTTCTATTTATGTATGTAGGAATTGCGGTAGTGAGTTTCGGAATGAGAGACGAGATGTTAGATCGCTTTGAAAAGTGATACATATACGAAAGACCAACAGGAAAATGTTGGTCTTTTTTTCTTGCCAAAAATAGGATGTTGTGTATATACTGTACATATAAGGTATATACAGTATATACACACAATGGAGGAAAACATGAATATTATTATTTCGAATTCTTCCCAAGACCCTATTTATGTGCAAATAAGAAAACAATTAAGCCAGCTTATTTTAAATGGTGGTTTAAAGGGTGGAGACCAATTACCGTCTATTCGTAGCTTAGCGAAGGAATTACAAATTAGTGTCATTACAACGAAGCGTGCGTACGAGGAACTTGAAAAAGAAGGATATATAGAAACTGTTGCCGGGAAGGGGACTTATGTTTCACGTAAAAATAATGAACTACTAAAAGAACAAAGGCTCCGTCTATTGGAAAGTAAAGCGGAAGAGATTGTGAATGAAAGTAAAGCGTTGCAGCTTTCGCTTGAAGATTTACAGCAGATGATAGCGTGTTTATATGAGGGGGAATAAAGGGTGTTAGAGCTAAAAAATGTATGTAAAAGTTATGAAGATTTTGCAGTGAAAAATATAAGTTTTACATTACCACGTGGATATATTATGGGATTTGTCGGACCGAATGGGGCCGGAAAAAGTACGACAATCAAAATGATTATGAATTTAATTAAAAAAGATAGCGGCGATATAAAAATTTTTGGCAAGGACAATAAGAAAGCCGAAAAGGAAATAAAACAAAATATCGGCTTTGTATATGATGAAAATCATTACTACGAAGATTTAACGTGCGAACAAATGAAGCGTATTATTGCACCGTTATATAAAAAATGGGACGAAGAGCAGTATCAATCGTATATGCATAGATTGCAAGTTCCGAAGTATAAAAAAATTAAAGAACTATCAAAAGGGATGAAAATGAAATTTGCGATTGCCATCGCACTCTCACATCACGCTGAGTTTATTATTATGGATGAACCGACAGCAGGCTTAGATCCAGTTGTTCGAAGCGAATTGCTTGATATGTTGCAAGAAATTGTAATGGAAGATGAAGTATCCGTATTATTCTCAACGCACATTACGACAGACTTAGAGCGCATCGCAGATTATATTACGTTTATCAACGATGGAGAAATTATATTTACTGGTGAAAAAGACGATTTAATGGAGAACTACGTAATCGTAAAAGGGAGTAACGAGTTATTAGATCGAGAAGGAAAAGAATTATTTGTTGGATTACGAAAAAATAAGTTTGGTTTTGAAGGTTTAGCGATAGATAAACAAGCAATTATCGACTGGTTTGGAAATGAGGTTGTACTAGAAAAGCCTACATTGGACGATATCATCGTTTACACCGCGAAAGGAAGAGGTGCCTATGCGTCAGCTCGTATATAAAGATTTGTTCTTTTTTCGGGTAACGTGGTTAGTGAATTTTGTTATGCCCCTTGTGTTATTTATGTTAGATCCAAGTGGTGAAGGGTTATTTCCGATGAGTTGTCTATTTATAACACTTTCCTCGGTTATGACGTTAATCTTTATGGATGAAAGGAATAAAAGTGACATTGTTATAAATAGTTTACCGGTAAGTCGAAAGGATATCGTCATTGCTAGATATATTTCCTGTGCAATATTCATTGTAGGTGGCATGCTTTCTACGATGTTAGTTGTTTTTCTTATAAGAGGCATTGTGGTCATTGGGGATATCGGTGCCTATCATCCTAATCTATACATTGAAATTCCATGGTATGAAGTAATAAATGGAGCTATTTACGCCTTGTTTTTTGTTGTGATACTTTTCCCTAGTTATTACGGTACAAAATCGAAGATAGTAAGAAGTATAGTATCAGCAGCATCAATGGGAGTGGGTGTGATTTTTTGGATGTTTATTAGTGATGGGCTGAATGAAACAGCACCTTCATTCATTGAGTGGATTATGAATCCTATGCATATTGGTGTATTTATAGTTGGATTCATAACATTAGTTAGTATTTATATTGCTTCTATGTTCCTTACAATTAAAATTTATGAAACGCGTGATTTATAGAGAGGAGAATTCAGATGCAACAGTTGATTTTGAAGGAGTTTTTCTTACAGAAGAAGATGTTTCTTTTATATTTTTTAATACCTATGTTCTCTATTTCTAAGAACCCCGTTCACCCAATGGGGATTGCAATAGGATTATTTATAACATGTAGTACGATTATATATATTTCTTTTTATTATGAAGAGAAAAGTAAAGTAGAAAAAGTATTAGTGAGTTTGCCTATAACGAGAAAAGAGATAATTATAGCTAAATATATTTCAAGTACATTATTTATTATGGCTGGTTTGAGTACAACTTTTATAGTCGTAATATTAGGAAACATTTTATTGAACAGAGATATAGTTATGCCTGGATATGCAATATTTTCAGCAATAGTAGCAACCTTGATCTATTGTGTAGTAACGATACCTGCTAATTACATTGGAGGATATAAAGCTATTACTGTCTTGAATGTGATTATGATTTTGCCTTTAACGGGTATGATTGGCCTTATGTGCAATATTTTTGGTGATAAAACAATTATGTTAAAGGTACTCCACTCTCAAGAGGCTACACTAGCAATGGGTGTTCTTGGTATTGGAGTATTAGTAAGTATATTTATATCAATGATCCTCTCAATGAAAATGTTTCAGGAGACAGAGTTATAGAAGAGACATTTTCATATTAGGAGGTGTAATACATGATCAAGCAATTAGTTTTAAAAGATATGATGATGCAAAGAAATTTAGGGTTTGTTTATCTTCTATGTTTCTTGTTCCTGTTCATTGTTGATTTTCGTAGTGATAGTTTTTTGATGACATTTAGTATGTTTGTACCTGCTCTTGGCATGATACTGTCAATGAGTTATGAGGGGAAAAATAAAAGTGAAATGATAGTAAACAGTCTACCATTTCAGCGCAAAGATATTGTCATAGGGAAATACATATTTGTAAGTATTTTAGTTGCTCTAGGTGGATGTTTCTCACTAGTGGTTGGTTTAATACAGTTACAAAATGAACAAATGGCTGGATTTATGCTGTGGGGAGAAATTCTCGGCGGTATAACAGGTGGGTTTGTTTGTAGCATAATTGTATTTCCGATTGAATTCTCAGTAGGATATAGCAGTGCAAAACAAATTGCTCCGTTCGCCGGGCTTGCATTGGGGTATTTGAGCGGACTAATTGTAAGTAACGTCTGGTTAGATGTAGAGAATGCTTGGAGCACGAGTCTAGTCGTAAATGTTTGTTTTATAGCAGGACTCATTCTTTTGTATATTATGTCCATGTTGCTTTCAGTTAGCTTATATAATGAGCGTGATTTATAAGGAGGGAGCGATTGTGAAGCAACTTATAATAAAAGACTTTATCGTGCAATGGAAGTATTTAATATGGCACTTGATCTACCCTCTTTTCATGTATATGACATTAGTAGACATGAAAAGTTTTTACATAATTATGTCAGCGATAATTCCAGTTATAGCAATTTTAAAAACATTTAATGACGATAAAAAATATAATAGTGAAGTAATAGTAAATAGTTTACCGCTAGCGAGAAAGCAAATTGTGCTAGCTAAATACATAATGGCACTTATTATTTTTATTATAAGTATGATAGTGTCTAGTCCTGTAGTAATCAATCGGTTTGAAGATGGAACTGTTGAATTTATAACGACAACAGTAATTACGATTACTGGCTTTGTTTTTATATATTTAAGTTTTGTCTTACCGATGTTGTTTTGGGTTAGCTACAAAAAAGCTACTTTTATTACGTTTTTCATACTAATAGCACCGACAGCAATTGGTACTATGTTCTTTGAAATCAGCATGGGACAAATACAACTATATAACAGTGTGTTATTCGTTATTTCAATATGCATGTTCATAGTATCTATCTTCGTTTCAGTGAAATTGTATGAGAAGAGAGAATTTTAAAAGGTGCCTTATATAAGGCACCTTCTTCAATAACGACAATAGGAAAGTAAAAGTTTATAAACAGAGAGATTACTCGGTACAACATCTTTTGGAGTATGTAATATAAAGCTGAAAATGATAACGAGAATAAGAAAGAGGAAAAATAAAAATAGGATTTGCTTATGTATAGAATTTTGCATATTATCCACTCCTTTTTTAGGTAGTATGTCCAAAAGAAAGGAGTGTATGAAAAATTTTAGGAGGGGAGAATGATGAACAAAAGAAAATGGTTATATAGAATAGGGGTACTTTTCGTTTCAATCGGTCTCATATTAGCAAATTTTTATTCAGACATACCATCACCATTTCCTAATTTGCATAAAGGAATTGGTATAAGTATTGTCATAGTTGGTCTTCTTTGTCTTATCGCATCAAACTTCTACAGAAAGTATGAATGAATACAAAAAAGGACAGTTACTTTTTTTCAGAAGTACTGTCCTTTTTAAATAATTTATTCCATAGTTTGGCGATACTCCATATAATGACGATTGCAATGGAGGCAATAATGGACCAAACAATTGATATCATTTCAAGTGTCATGTTAGGAAGGAATGTGAGAATGGATACAACTTTATGAAAGAATGATTCTATTATATGAAAACTTATCTGTAATAGAATGACGATACCAAGTGTGATCCATCCTAACAGTTGCTTTCCTTTTTCTTTCCACATGATATTCACCTCACGTTAGCTTAATAGTTTTAAGCCAACAGCACCGCATAGAATACAGCTTAAGAAGGCAAGACGACGCCAATCCGCTGATTCGCGGAAAATAAGAATGCCTAGAAGTGCACTTCCGGCAGTTCCAATTCCAGTCCAAATCGCATAAGCAGTTCCCATCGGTAATGTGTTCATTGCAAGGGATAAGAAGAAGAAGCTTACTCCGAAGTTAGCGATTAAAATAACTTTTGGCGCCCAGCCTTTCTTTTCAGTGGCTACTTTCATAAAGAGTACACCAATAATTTCACAAATACCAGCTAGAATTAAAAATACCCAAGCCATTTTATGCGGCCTCCTTCGCTTCTTTTTCTTCTGTTACTCGTTTTAAACCAATTACGCCGAAGAAGATTAAACCAATTAATAATACTTTTACGATAGAGAACGGCTCTCCGAAAACGAAAATCTCTGTAAGAACGATTCCACCAGCTCCAATTCCAGTGAAGACTGCGTATACAGTGCCGACAGGCAAATCTTTATAAGCTCTAAATAATAAGACGAAACTAATTGTAATTAATAATGCAACACCAGCCCATTCAAGTGGAGCCTCCGCGTGTTTTAATCCAATTACCCAAAAGATTTCAATAATACCAGCTAAGATTACATAAATCCATGCCATATTTCATTTCTCCTTCCTACCAGTCGTTAGGTAAGGGGCTTAAAAACGACGCATTGCAAAGGAGCAATCCGTCAGTTTGAAAGTCCACGCCAAAATACTTTCCAAGAAGCGTCTAAACGTGTCTCAAAACGATTTAAACCTGCGTACAGTAGTTCAACCATAAGACCGTCGAGTAAGCATAGAAAAGCTTCTAAGGCGTCTTTTACTTCAATGTTATGCAGCTCATCTCGTTCACTTGCTCGTTTAAATACAGGGAATAAAAGTTTTCCGACGTTTTCAATGTGTATATTCGCTTTAGTAATAATTTGTTCGCGAAATGCATCGGGCGGAAAATAAGAAGTTCGTAACCAAAACATTGATTCTTCACTTTCACCAAAACGTTTTGCATAGCCTTTTAATAATTTTAATAGCAATGCTTCAGTGGACGAATCTGAAAAGTTTTCGATATCGTTTGTGAAGCTCTGTAAATCTTTTTGAAGAGCGGATTCTAAGCATATAAAATATAGCTCTTCTTTTCCTTTAAAGTGTGCGTAAATCGATGGTTTTTTAATCCCAACTTCTTGAGCAATATTTGCTAATGAAGTTCCTTCGTAGCCGTAGCGTGCGAAATGAGAAAGTGCTACAGCTTTAATGCGGTTTGCTGTCATTTTCATCCCCTACCTACCGTTCGTTAGGTTCATTATATGTGAGTGGAAATATAAAGTCAATAGGTGAAGAGCTGAAAAAGAGCGTTATAGTAAAACGCTCTTTTAGATTGTTTTTCGCTCAATTAAATGAAAGGGCAGTTCTTCTGCGCTTCCATTAATTTTCTCGCTTTGTATTTGATTATGGAATAAAGAAAAGGCGTGAGATCCCATCGTAAGACCAGGATGTTCAATAGTAGTAATTTCTAGTGCTTTTGAAATTTCATGGTTATCGAATCCTAAAATAGCAAGGTCTTCAGGTACTCGAATGCCGTGTTTTCGGGCCTCTGTTAATAAACCAGCTGCAACTTGATCGTTCGCTGTAAAAATAGCGGTTGGACGATTTTTCATATTTAAAATACGATGAAGTATTTGTGCTCCATCCTGCATTGTATAGCATTGATGAAAAATCCATTCGGGATGTAACGTTTTGCCTTCGTTATGAAGTGTATCAGCAAATGCCTTTTCGCGTTCCAAAGAATTTGCGCTCGTTTTTCTTGCTAAACAGATTCCGATTTTTTCATGGCCTTTACTGAGTAAATAGGCAGTACCAAGACGGAAGCCTTCATAATGATCTACGTAGACAGATGAAATGAGGGGATGGTTCATCTTTTCGCATGAAATAATAGGAGCGAATGTTGCGAAAGGTTCAATTTGTTCCCAAGAACTCGTTCGGGAGCAAATAATCATCCCGTCGAATTGTTTCATTTTCATCATTTCGAGAACACGAATTTCCTCAAGGCTATCATAATTTGTTTGACATAAATTAATGTGATATCCAGCTGCTAATGCTTCGTTTCCGATGCCTTCAATAATGGTACTGAAGTATGGTAGGTTAATGAAAGGGAGCATAACACCGATCGTATATGTTTTTCCCTTTATTAAATGAATAGCATTTATATTTTTGGCATAGTTCAATTCTTCAACAGCATCTAGAACACGCTTACGCTTTTCTTCTTTTACGTAAGGGTGATTATTAAGGACGCGAGAAACAGTTGATATGGATACACCAGCGGTTTTTGCAATTTGTTTTATATTGGCCATATGTATCACCTCTCTCCTTATTATAAAGGGAAAATAATAAGAATGAAAAAATCTTGACCTGAAAAGCTTTTCACAAACTATGTTATAAACATGACTTCTGTTGTTCGCGTAACCTTTTTATTTGGGCGTGAGAATGATAGGGGTCTTTTTGCGTCTATAAAAGAAGTTTTGTCAAAATGTGTGAGAATAACGTGGAAAATTTTCAAAGGAGGCGTTTCATAACGGAGCGAATATGAAGAGCATATAGACACTTTATTCATAAAGATAGCGGTATGAAAGGGCGGAAACAAATTGAAAAAAGGAATCATTTGTTTCGTGTTTTCTAGTCTAGTACTTAGTTCATGTTCGTTTCAGCAAACGATGCAGGAAGAAAAAAATTTTGTGGGAACAACAGGTGGGGCGATGGATCGTGTTACGGATCCAATTCCGCTGAAGGAGCTTTCGAAATATTTTCCAGTGAAATTTAAAGTTCCGGCATTTTTACCGTATGACATTACGAGTGATGTGAAGGGAGAAGTCAGAACGATTGGAAAAAAGGACGCTGTCTTAATGATTAAATATAAACAGCAGGAGCAAGGTAAAAATGAGTATATTGAGTTAAATGTTGCGAACTTTCCTTATAGTTTTCCGGATCTTGTGGAAGAGAAACGATTTCAAGAACAAATGAAATTGAATAATGGAGCATTCGCTTATTTTAAAAATAAGGATGACTTCGAGCGAGGAGACGAATTTGCTGCGCTTATATGGAAAGAGAAAGAACTTGAATATCAGCTGCTATATCGTAATGTGCAAGAGAATGATGAAGATGTGATTAAGAAAAATTTATTATACATTGCAAATAATATGGAATGAAAAACTAGCTGAATGATTCAGCTAGTTTTTGTATGTTATTATTTCTTTTTAATTTTTCCAGTCCACGTTTTGAATCCACCTTGTAATTGGTAGAAATCTTTGTAGCCTTGTTTCTTTAAGTATTGAGCTGCACGACCAGTACGGAATCCACTTTGGCAGTATAAGTAAACTGGTTGATCTTTACGAAGTTCTTTATGACGAAGGCGAATTTGTGATAATGGGATGTTACGTGCGCCTAAAATATGCCCTGCAGTATATTCGTCTGCTTCGCGAATATCGATAAGCTGTGCTTTACGGTAGCCAGCGCGAAACTCTTCTTCTGAAAGTGTTTTAATTAATTTTCTCTGATAGAAATACATCCATACAGTGTAGCCGATGAACGCTACGATTACGGCTAATAAAATAATCCAAGTTGTTGACACGGTTCTATCGCTCCCTTTTTTCTTATCCTACTTTCAATATTATAATGCCCGTATGTATTTATGCAACAGATTCATTTGCATATAAGAAGAAATTTCGTATTCTTTCACAAATTTTGTCGAATTTGGTAGACTAGAGAATGTGAAAAATAATTGGTTATATGAGGTGCAGGATGGGAAAAGAAAAATGGTGTTATATTAACTCTGGTCAATGTTCACCGGCATTTAATATGGCGTTAGATGAATGTTTATTAAATTGGCAAAGTGAAAAGAAAATGCCACCAACCATTCGTTTTTATGAATGGGAAGTACCAACATTAACAGTTGGATATTTCCAGCGTGTTGAAAAAGATATTAATATGGATGTAGTTAACGAAAAGAAATATGGATTCGTTCGTCGTCAAACAGGCGGCAGGGGTGTACTACATGATAAAGAATTAACGTACAGTGTTATTGTGTCTGAAGATCATCCAAATATGCCAAAAACAGTTACGGAAGCGTATCGCGTTATTTCGCAAGGTTTATTAGATGGTTTTAAAGCGTTAGGGTTAGAAGCGTATTATGCAATTCCAAAAACAGAAGCAGATCGTGAAAATTTAAAAAATCCACGTTCAGGTGTATGCTTTGATGCACCATCTTGGTATGAAATTGTAGTAGAAGGCAGAAAAATTGCAGGTAGTGCGCAAACACGTCAAAAAGGTGTTATTTTACAACACGGATCGATTCCGTTAGAAATAGATTTAGATGAATTATACGATCTGTTTTTATTCCCGAATGAACGTGTAAAAGAGCGTATGAAGAGTATGTTCTCATCTAAAGCGGTAGCGATTAATGAATTAACAGACCGCACGTTTACAATCGAGCAGTTAATTAAAGCGTTTGAGGTTGGTTTTGAAAAAGGATTAGATGTAGAGCTTGTTCCGTATGAATTAACAGAAGAACAATTACATGAAGTGCAAACATTAGCAAAAGAGAAGTATGAAAGTAAGGAATGGAATTATAAAAAATAAGAGGTGGTAATTACCACCTCTTATTTTTTATAGTAAATTAAGTACTTTTTCTACTTTGATTCCTTTATCTTGTAAAGAACGAAGGCGATTTACAACGTCCATAATTTCTTTGTCAAATGTAACGCTAATACCTTGGCTTTGTAGTTCTTCTTTTAAGCTTTCAATAGAATCATCTATGTCGATGCCAAGCTCGTAATCTTGACAAACTTCAATTGTCTTTTTCACGAGTTTCACATAATTTTCTTGTAGTTTTGAATTTGTTTCAGTCATAGCAGGTTGCTTCGGTTTTGCAGGAGCGACCGGTGCTGTCTCTTGCTTTGTAACTGGAGTTGGTACTGCTTTTTTCACAGGTGCTGGAGTAGATAGTTCTACAGCTGCTTCTACACTTACTGGCTTCGGCGTTGGCACCGGAGTAGGTTTAGGTGCGGCAGGTGTTTCTACTCGCGTAACAGGTTTTGGAGCAGCTGTAACTGCTTTTGGAGCTTCTACAACTACTTCTTTTTTCGGAGTAGCTTCTACAACGTTTTCTTCTTGTTCAGCAGCTTCTTTATTTTCTTTGCTCCACATAACGCGTTCAATTTCTAGAGAAACATTGTTTTTGTTCATCGCTGTTAATGTAACTTTACCAACTTCAGCGTTTCCAGTGAAATCAACAATTTTATAAATAACACTCTTGTTCCAATCCACGTTTCCGCTCAAAAATAATTCTTCGTTACATTTCGGCGTTAAGCCCTCGATTTTAATTTCTGCGTTTACACCGTTTTCACTATATACCATAATTAGCGAAGCATTTACATCTTCGTCTGCTAACATTAGTTCACGTACCATTTTGCCGGTGCGTACTTGCGTTTTCTTCTTAACTGACATCTAATTTCTCCTCTCAAAAATTCAGTAATAATAAAAAAATCGTATAACGAAAAATAATTGCTCACGAAGATTTATGATACCGATAATAAAAGCATCACGTCAACAATTAACTTTAATTATTTTGCATTTTTCTTATTTTCTTTATGAAATTTTTCAATTTGTAAAATTAGACAGAAGAAAAACAGCCTTTTGACGGGCTGTTAAAAAATTGATTTTTTATATAGGAATTTGTACAGAATATAAAAAGAAAGTGTAATAAGAGAACCTTGCAAAATAGACAAATTATAAAATAGATATGGTTGTGTTTTGAAAAATACGTTTGCAAAAACTGATAAGACAAAAGGTATAAATACTGATAATAAGAGGAGTGCTTTTTGTTTCCAGGAAACTAATATCGTAAAAGAGAAACGTCTAAATAAAGAAAAAGTTATAAAAGCACCAATTGTTAAAACGATAGCAGATAATATTGTTCCAGGAATACTAAATGGAATTCCTGAAGTGTTTGTACTTGAAAATAGTTTTTGCATAAGAGTAGTGAATGTATCGTATCCAATTTGAACAGCTAATAATAAACTAACCGCAAACCCAATAACGGCAGCTTGTTGGAAAGAATTTTGATGTTCCGAAGAGTTAATTAATTCATCGCAGTAAGCTTTTAAATCCTCTCCGAAAATGTCATGTGCAGTTTTACCGTCTGTTTGCGCTTCTAAAAGATGATCCAATATTTCTAAAAGTAATTCTTCCATTTGTTTTTGCGGAACGCTAGTAAGGCGTAAATAAATAAGCATATCTCCATAAGCAGCTTCGTTTTCAGGTGTTAATAACTTTCTTTTTTCATTGTTCAACTTAACCATTTCTTTTTCAGTCATCATATCGTCACTCCTTTTGAAAGGCTAAATGTTCTTTTTTGTAGAAGACTTTATATAGTGCATAGCAAGATATGGCCAGTAAAGTGCCTATCCAAGGTGAGATTTGTAATGTAGTATAGGGCTGTTTCATAAATAAAAAGGAAATACCGATTAATAGTACCCATAGACTATGGCGTATTAAAAAACTTCCTACGTGCCTCCAAATAGTTGTTTTATTTTTAAATAAGTCAGTGTTAATAAAGTCGAAGATAAAACGTATGATGAGATGTATGGACAGTATGAATGCAAACAGATAAATGAAATCAATGTGTACAAATTTAAAACGTGTTTCATTTGAAAATAAGGGGAATACCAATGCAATCACGGAAGAAATTGCAAAGTATATTGCTAGCAAATAACTAGTTATAAATAAAGGAATAGATAATTGTTCCCATAAACTTGGCTTCGGTAGGGCAGCAATTAGTTCGTCGCAGTATGCCTGTAAGTCGTCGCCGAAAATATCATAAGCAGTTTTTTCTTCTTGCTGTGCTTCAATGAGGTGATCTAGAATTTCAATTAGTAGTTCTTCCGTATGGTATTCTGGCACTTTAGCCAAGCGGATGTATATTAACATGTCACTATAGGCGGTTTCATTTTCTGTAGTCAATAATTTACGCTTTTGGTTATTTAGTTCGATTAAATCTTTTGTCTTCATCCCTATCACTCCCCCTGTAATAAATTGTTCACCGTTGTTGAAACCATTCCCCAGCTTTGTTTAAATTCTTCAAGCTGTTCTAATCCTTTATCGGTTACGTGATAATATTTTCGCTTTGGACCGAGCGAGGAGGCTTTTAATGTTCCTTCAATCAATTTTTCTTTTTGCATACGTAACAATAACGGATATATACTTCCTTCGCTTACGAATGTAAATCCGTGTTTATTTAATTTTGTACTCAGTTCATATCCGTACACTTCTTCTTGTGAAATGATGTATAGGATGCAACCTTCGAGTACACCTTTTAACATTTGGCTGTGCATGATTTCACCACCTTTTACTCAGGTAACTTGCTGTGCAAGGTAGCTGTTATCCAAATTATAACATTCAGTAACTTGCAACGCAAGTTACTGAAGTGGAAAACTTTAATGCGTGTTAATTTTTCAACGTTTCCCATACTAACGAGAGGAGGGAAGTGTATGAAACCATTTATGCCAAAACTCGTTTACTTTGAACCGAAGGCACTTGAATATCCACTTGGAAAAGAGCTGTATGAGAAGTTTACGAAGATGGGACTAGAGATTCGTGAAACGACATCCCATAATCAAATTAGAAATTTGCCGGGTGAAAATGATTTGCAAAAGTATCGTAATGCAAAGGCGACACTTGTTGTTGGGGTGAGGAAGACGTTAAAGTTTGATACGTCGAAACCGTCAGCTGAATATGCAATTCCGCTTGCAACAGGATGTATGGGACATTGTCATTATTGTTATTTGCAGACGACACTTGGGAGTAAGCCTTACGTTCGTGTGTATGTGAATCTTGATGAAATATTTGAGAAAGCAAAGCAATATATGGATGAAAGAGCACCTGAAATAACAAGGTTTGAAGCGGCTTGTACATCAGATATCGTTGGGATTGATCATTTAACACATGCGTTAAAGCGGGCGATCGAATTCATTGGAGAAAGTGAGCATGGGCGTTTACGTTTCGTTACGAAGTATTCGCACGTTGATCATTTGTTAGATGCAAAACATAATGGGAAAACTCGTTTCAGGTTTAGTATTAACTCACGGTATGTAATTAAAAATTTTGAGCCAGGAACATCGCCGTTTGAAGAAAGAATTGAAGCTGCTCGTAAAGTAGCGGGCGCGGGTTATCCACTTGGCTTTATAGTTGCGCCACTTTATATGCATGAAGGATGGGAAGAAGGATATCGTGAACTATTTGAGCGACTGTACAATGCATTAAAAGATTTATCGATACCGAATTTAACATTTGAATTAATTCAACATCGCTTTACAAAACCAGCAAAAAAGGTCATTCAAGAACGTTATCCAAATTCGAAGCTTGAAATGGATGAAGAGAAGCGTAAATATAAATGGGGACGATATGGCATCGGGAAATACGTATACAAAAAAGATGATGCGGAAGTATTGGAAGAAACGATTAGAGGATATATTCACCACTTTTTTCCGAACGCAGAAATTCAATATTTTACGTAAAAGGAACTTGTATTTAAAAGCAGGTTCTTTTCTCTTTTAGAGATTTAGGCTTGTTTTCACCTTGTCACGTTATTCTTTCTGGTGTATCATTTTATTGATTGCTTCGTACGGAATGAGCAAAATGAAATTGGATGGAGGAAACCGATGCCAACCCCTAGTATGGAAGATTATATTGAACAAATTTATTTGTTGATTGATGAAAAGGGTTATGCCCGCGTATCTGATATTGCTGAAGCGCTTAGTGTACATCCATCCTCTGTAACGAAAATGGTACAAAAATTAGACAAAGATGAATATCTAATTTATGAAAAATATAGAGGGCTTGTATTAACATCAAAAGGTAAAAAAATTGGAGAACGCCTCGTATATCGTCATGAATTGTTAGAGCAATTTATGCGTATTATCGGTGTGGATGAAAGTAAGATTTACAATGATGTAGAAGGAATTGAACATCATTTAAGCTGGGAAGCAATTGACCGCATTGGTGATTTAGTGCAATACTTTGAACAAGATGAGATTCGAGTGGAAACACTTCGTGGTGTTCAAAAAGCAAATGAAGAGAAAAGTAATTAAGGGGAACGTATGCGTTTCCTTTTTTATTTTAATTCGAAAAGGATGGGAGAATTATGAAAGCGATTATTTTTGATTTTGATGGATTAATTGTGGACACAGAAACAATATGGTTTCACTCTTTCAGAGACACCGTTCGTGAGTATGGTGGGGAATTACCTTTAGAGGAATTTGCAAAATGTATTGGAACGACAGATGATGTACTGTATGCATATTTAAATGAACAATTAAAAGAGAAGTTTGATAAGCATGCATTAAAAGAAAAAGTGAAAACTTTACATAAAGAGAAAATGAAAATACCAGAAGCTCGTGATGGGGTAAAAGAATATTTGGAGGAAGCGAAAGAAATGGGATTGAAAATTGCATTAGCTTCCAGTTCATCTAGAGAATGGGTTATTCCTTTTTTGGAAGAGCTACAAATTCGAGATTATTTTGAAGTAATTAAAACGAGAGAAGATGTTGAGAAGGTAAAACCAGATCCAGCACTTTATCAAATTGCAATAGAAGAGTTAGGGATTGATCCGTCTGAAGCTGTTGTATTTGAGGATTCATTAAACGGATTGAAAGCAGCGATTGCGGCAGGGTTAACGTGCGTTGTTGTACCGAATGATGTAACACGGAATTTACCCTTTGAAAATCATCACCTTCGAATTGAAAGTATGAAAGATAAAAGTTTGAAAGAAGTGCTTCAAAGTATAAAAAAAGACCGTATTTCCTAAAAGGAAGCACGGTCTTTCTTTTTTGTCTTTTTACCTTCAATGACAGTTAAATGAGATTGTTTTCTTTTACGCTTCAAAGTGGAAGGAGTGCCTTTTTTCCCTTTGTCATTAGAAGCGTTTGATTTAAAGAAAGAATTGCTTAGGGGTGCTACATTTTGTTTCCCATGTTTGCGGTTCGATTGTTTTGCAGCACGCTTATAAGAGCTTTGCGAATTTGCAGAACCACTAGAGTTTGTAAACATTTTGTAGAGTAAATAAAAGATACCAACGACAGCCAACATGATACCAATATTTCTTAATACTCCCATTGGATCTGTAATGACAGATGAAACAAGGCCGAATATTGCTAATCCGATAATAAGCACAAATATAGCGAAAGTAAACGAACGACCGTTCATAAGGAACACCTCCTAAAAACATATATTAAAAATAGTATATTAACGATGAGGAAAGGAGTTGAACACCATTTTTAAATAATTATTGTTTGTTTTCTAAACGTAATAATTCTTCAAACGATGCAATGGCTACTTCCACTTGATCATCTGTTGGTTCTTTCGTTGTTAATAGTTGTAGCCATAATCCGGGATATCCAAGTATGCGTAATACTGGAATGTCGCGTAATCGATTCGTAAATTGTAACACTTCAAAAGAAATGCCGAGAACGACTGGAATTAATAAAATTCGGTTTACGACTCTGGCCCAAAGTGGATCTGTAGGGACAAGGAAATAAACAAACATTCCAATAATGACTGTAAATATAATAAAGCTACTGCCACAACGATAATGAAGGCGAGTTTGTTTTTGCACATTTTCTACAGTCATTGGAAGATTATTCTCATAGGCATTAATTACTTTATGCTCCGCACCATGGTACTGAAATACCCGCTTAATAAGTGGGGTTAAAGAAATAAAGTATATATAGCTCAATAATAGCATGAGCTTAATGACACTTTCGACAATGATTTGCCCTGTATGAGAGGGGAAAATCGGTCTCGTTAATTCAGCTAGTAGTGCAGGAACTGCTGTGAAAATGACTTTACCAAATATGAAAGATAAAACGCCAACTGCTGCAACTCCTAATACCATCGTTAATTTCGATTGTTCTTCTTTGTTATTTGCGATTTGTTCGTCTTCTTCGGGGTGGACATCAAATCGTTCTGAAGCAAAGTTTAAATGTTTTGCCCCGTTCGCGCTTGCATCCACAATAGCGGCAATCCCTCGTAAAAATGGAATTTTTTTTAGGATAGATAATGCTTTATTACGAACGCGTGGTAATCGATAAAATTCAATCGATTTATCTTTGCGACGAACCGCTGTAACAGTATATTCTCTACCGCCAAACATAACTCCTTCTATGACTGCTTGCCCGCCATATATTTGTTTTGACTCTTCTGCCATGTTAACACCAACCTGTATTTGTTTCTCTCTTATGTAGAAAAAGAGGCAATTGTCATACTGGGTTCTGTCATTTTGAAATAAGACAATCACCGAGTTTCCTTTATTTTATCGACAAATACAAGTATATGACAAGGAAAAATGTTACGAGAGTCGGACATTTCTTATTCTTTTTATAGACAAATTTCGCAGTATTTAAACATGGTTCAAAATAGTTTCGGGCATACTATTGAGCGGAGGTGTTGATGTGAGTCAAGAACAATTAGGAACAAGGAATTTTGTACAAATTGGTTTGTTTGGTGGACTCTTTTGGGGAGGAATATGGTATTTCCTTCATATATTTTCATTTACAGAAGCCGGACCGAACTATTTACTTTTACCATTTGCCTTTGGAAGCTGGAAAGAAGGGGTATGGGGCAATGTGTCAGGAATTGTTTGTATGGGACTACTTTCGATTTTAATTGCCTTTTTATATAAAGAGTTTTTGGCAAAGTTTGAAGGAATTCTTCCAGGGATGATTTATGGTTTATTTTGGTGGGCGTTATTATTTTTCGGAGTAGGGTTAATAGCGCCTGCTATTAAAAGTGCACTCCATTTACCAAAAGAAACACTTGTGACGACGATATGCATTTTTATATTGTATGGTGTATTTATAGCATACTCTGTTTCTTACGCAGTAAATAACAATAAGGCCGAGCGAGAAGGAGAAGAGAAGACAAACTATTCAAATAAGTAACTCCTATGTTAAAATGTTGTATAGACATTTAATATTAAGGAGTTTTAAGCATATGAAAAAGGTACTCCTCGTAAACGGTCCTAACCTAAATCGCCTCGGTGTCAGGGAGGTAAATGTATATGGAAAGGGCACGCTAGCGACACTTGAAGCAGATATGAAGCAAGAAGCAGAAACAATGGGAGTGGAGTTAGAATGTTTCCAATCGAATCATGAAGGTGCGATTATCGATCGTATTCATGAGGCGGAAGATATATATGAAGGGATCATTTTAAATCCTGGAGCATTTACGCATTATAGCTATGCGATTCGAGATGCAATTGCGAGCATTTCGATTCCTGTTATTGAAGTACATATTTCTAACATTCACCAGCGTGAGTCGTTCCGTCACGAATCTGTGACGGCAGCTGTTTGTGCGGGACAAATTGTTGGATTTGGTTTTTATGGCTATAAGTTAGCGTTATTTGCATTAATGGAGAAATTGAGGGAGGCATAAAGTAATGGAGAAAATCGAAAGATTAAGAAGTGCATTTGATGAGACTGGTATTGACGGTATTTTGTTAACAAATGAACATAGTCGTAGATATATGGCTAACTTTACAGGAACAGCCGGTGTTGTACTGATTTCGAAAAATCGTGCTCAGTTTATTACAGATTTCCGTTACGTAGAGCAGGCTAGTAAACAAGCGGTTGGATACGAGATTGTACAGCATGCAGGATTAATTATCGATGAAGTTGCAAAGCAAGTGAAAGAACTAGGAATTCAAAAGCTTGGCTTTGAGCAAGATACTCTTACATATAGTTCTTATTCAGCTCATAAAGAAGCGATCGATGCTGAATTTATCCCAACTTCTGGGCTTGTAGAAAAGTTACGCTTGATAAAGACTGATTCAGAGATTAAGATATTAAAGGAAGCTGCACAGATTGCAGATGCTGCCTTTGAACATATTCTATCATTCATTCGCCCGGGAGTATCTGAAATTGAAGTGTCAAATGAACTTGAATTTTTCATGAGAAAACAAGGAGCAACATCTTCTTCGTTTGATATTATCGTTGCTTCAGGTCTTCGTTCGGCATTACCGCACGGCGTGGCATCTGAAAAAGTGATAGAAACAGGAGATTTCGTTACATTAGACTTCGGCGCTTATTACAAAGGATATTGCTCTGATATTACTCGTACGATCGCAGTTGGTGAACCATCTGATAAATTGAAAGAAATTTATAATATCGTTTTAGAAGCACAACTACGTGGTGTAAACGGTATTAAAGCTGGTTTAACTGGCCGTGAAGCGGATGCATTAACGCGCGATTACATAACGGAAAAAGGATATGGTGAATACTTTGGACACTCTACTGGTCATGGAATCGGTCTTGAAATCCATGAAGCACCAGGTTTAGCGTTCCGTTCTGATACAGTTCTTGAACCAGGTATGGCTGTAACAGTAGAACCAGGTATTTATATTCCAGGTATTGGCGGCGTACGTATTGAAGATGATATCATTGTAACAAGTGAAGGTAATGAAGTAATTACGAAATCACCAAAAGAACTTATTATTTTGTAATACACAGGAGGATTTTTTTACATGATTTCAGTAAACGATTTTCGTACAGGTTTAACAATTTCAGTGGATAATAGCCTTTGGCAAGTACTTGATTTCCAACACGTAAAGCCAGGTAAAGGTGCTGCATTCGTTCGTTCTAAACTACGTAACCTTCGCACAGGTTCTGTTCAAGAGAAAACATTCCGTGCTGGTGAAAAAGTAGAAAAAGCACATATCGAAAACCGTCGTATGCAATACTTATACGCAAGCGGTGAGGCTCACGTATTTATGGATAACGGAACTTATGAGCAAATCGAACTTGGTGAAAAACAAATCGAGCGCGAACTTAAATTCCTAAAAGAAAACATGGAAGTATCTATTATGACTTACCAAGGCGAAGTACTTGGTGTTGAACTTCCAAACACAGTTGAATTACAAGTTACAGAAACAGAGCCAGGTATTAAAGGAGATACAGCTTCTAACGTAACAAAACCAGCTACATTAGAAACTGGTCTTGTTGTACAAGTACCAATCTTCATTAACGAAGGCGAAATGCTTATCATCAACACTGGTGAAGGTAAATACGTTTCTCGTGCATAGTAAAAAAGCACTCGTGATGATCACGAGTGCTTTTTTTATAGAAAATAGGGCAGATAATAAATAGTAGTTATTATAAAACTGAAAGCTGTAAGACTAGCAGCACCTGTTGTATAAGGACCCCATGTCATTTGAAAAGGTTTTACCGTACCTGTTTTATATATAGTGTGATCAATGTTGTTATTTTGGTTTATATTTAAAGCAATGAGCCAAATTGCCCCGAATATCGCTAAACTACCAAGGAAAAAAGCCTCCATAAATGACCAGCCGACCAATAATGAAAAAAGATAAATAAGAGCTAATTCTACTACAACGGTTAAACTAATTTTTAATACCTTCATATTTCCCCCCCTCAATTTATAAGTCCAGCCAATGTAAAAAGTTCTCGCGTGATACGACATGCAGTACGCAAGGTGATTTTACTTCTTTCTCTAATGCAACATGTTCATTCGGAAACTTAGCCTCCACATGCAATGAGATATAAGGCAGTTTCTCTTGTGCTTTTAACGAGCGGATATTATTCGTTTTAGCACCAGCAAATACATATGTAAGTTGTAAGTCTAAAAAAGCGATTTTGAAAAATTCTTTTTTTGCAGCTTCATTATATCCCTTCCCCCAGTACGGATATCCGAGCCAACTACCAATGTGAGATTGTTTCTTTTCATAATTAATATGTTTAAGTGTGGTGAGACCAATTATTTCATTTTCTTCATTTACAATCATTCTCGATAAAGACCTCTTTTTGCGTTCTTCTTCTATTGCGAAAAGAAGGAATGCTTTTGTGTCTTCAATTTTTTCTACTTTTATTCCTAATGCATTTTTTACATGTGGATCCCTCGATAGCTCAAAAATTACATTTGCATAGCGTAAATCGAGTGGTACTAAAGTAATGTGTTGCACCGTCTATACCCCTTTTAAATTAAATATACCATAAATTAATAAGAATATTCAGATTTAATAAAAGTGTTAAAGAAAAAAATTATGTTTTACTTCTGAAATAGACAACCCCTGCATATGGTTGTACAAATATATTCTTTTTTTGAATATGAAATTAGTAACCGTTACGGGAGAAGGTGGGAGAATGAAACAGTGGCTAGCGGCAATGGAAACATCCGTGCTTGTAATGGGGTTACTTCGGTTGTTTTCAGGTAGCGCGGAAATATTCGCCGCTTTGCTTATGCTTTATGTGAATGATGCGAAGAAAGCATTGTTTATAAATGGTATGTTGGCGTTTGTTGGACCGACCGTATTAATTTTAACAATGACAATAGGTATAGCGAGTGTGGCAAGCGAGATTTCTTTTTTGAAACTCTTTTTTCTAGCGCTTGGAATTGGCTGCATTTTTATCGCGTTGTTGAAATAAGGAAGTCGAGTATAGTGGGGAGAAGCTGATGAAAGAAGTATTAGAAGTTTTACCGAAAACGATGAAGCAGTTAGTGGAGAGTTGTAAGTGGTGCGATGCTCTAGAGGAAATTCGTGTTCGAATTGGAAGACCGCTAGAGTGTATTGCTCATGGTGAAGTGTTTTTTTATGACTATATCGTTACAGCAGAGGATGCTATTTACTTATTGAATAAATTAAGTCAATTCTCAATTTATACGATGGAAGAGGAATTAAAGCGTGGGTATGTGACACTCCGAGGAGGGCATAGAATCGGCTTAGCAGGAAAAGTCATTACAGAAAAAAGCACAGTGAAAATGATTCGAGATGTCTCTTCCTTTAATATTCGTATCGCTCGTCAAAAAATAGGAATTGCTGAACCGCTTTTGCCTTATTTGTATGAATCACGATGGTTAAACACGATGGTAATTGGCCCACCGCAAACGGGGAAAACAACACTTTTAAGGGATGTAGCACGCTGCATGAGTCAAGGGGTAAGTGCTTCGGAAATTCCTTCTTGTAAAGTGGGGATTGTTGATGAACGGTCAGAAATTGCTGGCTGCGTGAAAGGTATCCCGCAATATGAATTCGGCACACGAGTAGATGTGTTAGACGCATGTCCAAAAGCTGAAGGAATGATGATGATGATTCGTTCTATGAGCCCAGACATTTTGATTGTAGATGAAATTGGACGTAAAGAAGATAGTGAAGCAATTGTGGAGGCGGTGCATGCAGGGGTTCAGCTTTTCATAAGTGCACATGGATATTCCTATGAAGATGTTGTGAAGCGGCCATCATTACAGGCAGTGCTAGAACTTGGTGTATTTGATAGGTTTGTAGAATTGTCAAAAGCAAGAGGTCCAGGGACAGTAATGCAAGTGAAAGATAAATATGGAAAATCAGTGTTGCCTCATAGAAAGGCGCAGGGTATATGGTGAAAATATTTGGTGCAGTGTTAATCGTTGCGGTCAGCACCTTTTTCGGGTTTTCATACGCTAAAAGATACAGTGAGAGACCAAGGCAACTTAGATTATTAAAAGCGGCACTTCAATCATTAGAGGCAGAAATTATGTATGGACATACACCTTTATCTGAAGCAGCTGAGCGATTAGTAAAACAAATGCCAAAGCCACTTAATTGGATATTTCAAAGTTTCGCTCGAAAGTTAGAAAGCGGAGAACAAACTGTAAGAGAAGCATGGATAGATAGTTTGAAAGAAAATTGGAAGCTAACAGCATTTCAACAAACTGAGTACGAGATTTTGCAGCAATTTGGTGAAACGCTCGGACAACATGATCGTGAATCACAACAAAAACATATTCGCTTATGTATTACACATTTAGAGAGAGAAGAAGAAGAAGCGAAAGCATTACAACAGCAATACGAAAAAATGATCAAGAGCTTAGGGGTACTAGCGGGGCTACTTATCGTAATTTTACTGCTATAGGAGGGAGAAAGGCGATGTCCATTGATGTTGGATTAATATTTCAAATCGCCGGAATCGGCATTGTTTTAGCTTTCATTCATACTGTACTAAAAGAATTAAAGCGTGAGGATATTGCAAATTGGGTCATCCTCGTCGGTTTTGTCGTTATTTTATTTCATGTCGCATTTTTAATTAATACGCTATTCGACAAGATAAAAAGTGTCTTTCTCTTCCAGTAAAGGAGGCGGTTCGAATCGAAATTATACAAATTGTCGGATTAGGCCTCGTTGCTACGTTTTTAGCAGCTGTATTGAATCAGCATAAATCTAGCATTACGTCATTATTTATTGTGTTCGTAGGTAGTGTAATGTTTCTTATTTTAATCGATCAAATTCACGCGATCTTACAAATGATTGAGAGGGTAGCGAGTGAAGCGAAAGTTAGTAACGTATATGTAGAAACGTTGCTAAAAATTATTGGGATTGCTTATATTGCTGAGTTTGGAGCGCAAATTACAAAGGATGCAGGGCAAGGTGCAATCGCTTCGAAAATTGAATTAGCTGGAAAGATTTTAATTCTCGTTATGGCGATTCCTATTTTGACAGTTGTAATTGAAACTATTCTCGGATTTTTACCGACGGGATAAGGGGGAGTGAATGTTGAGGGGCTTTGGAGCTAAGCTGCTATTTGCTTGCTTCCTTTTCTTTTCTTTACCGGTTGTTGTACAAGCTTCTCCTGTAGAAACAAACGTCGTTGATCAACAATTGGATAAGCTCGGAATTGAAGATGTGAAGCAATTTTGGGACGGGCTTGTTACAAAATATGGAGGTTACTTACCGGAGAGTCAAAAAGGTAGTTTTATGGAGTTTGTAAAGGGAGAAAAAGAAATTTCTATAAAAGAGTGGATGCTAGGTTTATTAAAGTATTTATTTCACGAGCTTGTTGCAAATGGGAAGTTACTTGGGACGCTCATTATGCTCACAATTTTTAGTGCATTGTTGCAATCGTTGCAGTCTTCATTTTCGAAGAGTAGCGTAAGTAAAATTGCCGATGCAGTTGTATATATGGTACTTATTATTTTCGCTTTAAATAGTTTTTATGTCGTTATGACATATGCAAGAGAAACGATACAAACAATGGTAGATTTCATATTAGCGTTATTGCCAATCTTGCTTGCACTCATAGCAACTGGAGGCGGTGTTGTATCTGTATCGTTTTTTCATCCAATTATCATCTTCTTAATGAATACGAGTGGGCTTTTGATGAATTATATCGTTCTACCACTTTTATTACTTGCAACGATATTAAGTATTGTAAGTACGATGAGTGATCAATATAAAGTGACGAAATTGTCCAAGCTTCTGCAAAACGTTAGCGTTGGGATTATTGGTATCTTTTTAACGATTTTTTTAGGGGTATTATCTGTACAAGGAACAGCGACAGCTGTTGCTGATGGAATCGCTGTGAAAACTGCTAAATTTGTAACAGGAAACTTTATTCCCGTAGTTGGAAGGATGTTTACAGAGGCGGCAGATACTGTAATTAGTGCGTCGGGATTATTAAAAAACACAGTTGGGATTATCGGGCTCGTCATCCTGTGTTTAATTGTCGCTTTTCCAGCGATTCAAATTTTTTGTATCGCATTTATTTATAAATTCGCAGCAGCAGTATTGCAACCAGTTGGTGGCGGAGCAATTATTCAATGTTTAGATATCATTGGCAGGAGCATCATTTATGTATTTGCTTGCTTAGCTATCGTATCATTTATGTTCTTTTTAAGTATCACAATTATTATTGCTGCGGGGAACATTACACTTATGATGCGGTAGGAGGTGAAGGGTATGCAATTTGTTACAGAGTGGATTAGAAATATTATCGTTTTTTTACTCTTAGCGACAATGCTTCATCTTATTCTTCCAAATTCTAATTTACAAAAGTACGTTAAATTCGTTGTAAGTCTATTATTAGTTGTTTTAATCTTAACGCCCCTTTTTAAACTATTGCAAACAGATGTAAATGAAGTAATCGCAAATTTTAATGAAGAAAAGTACGTAGCAGAAGGATCTGTAAAAAATTCAATAGATTCGAAGAAAAAAGAAATACAAGCTCTAACACGTGCATATAGTTTAGAAGAGATGGCTACCAAAATGAAAAAAGAAGTAGGAAAAGAGTTCGAGAAAAAGTATGGTATGACAGTCTCTGAAATACAAATAGTCGCAGCGGAAAGTACAACGGAAGTAAAGTCAGCGAAAGATATTCAATCTGTTGTTGTGACGTTGAAAGAAAAAGAACGTAGTAAAAATGAGGCAATCGAAACAGTAAAGCCAGTTGAAATTAACACGAAAGAACCGCCGAAAAAAGTAGAGGAAACGAATGTAGAAATGAAAGACTTCTTTTCAAGCAGGTGGCAACTAGAGAATAAACAAATCCAAGTTCAAATGGAAGGGAGGACAGGTAGAGTAAATGGACAATAAAGATAAAAATTCGAAGTTCTCATTTTTTCGAAACTTATTGAATGGGGATGAAAAGGAAAGCAATGAGAAGGGAAAAAAGGTAACACCTAAGTTTTTACTTGTCCTACTCATACTTGGGATTTTGCTTATGTTTTCTAGTAATTACTTTTCAAGTAAAAAAGATGAAGTACCTGTATTTAAAGAACAAAAAACTCAAAACCATGAAAAAGACGTACCAACTTTTGGCCAAAAAAATAATGATAATATGTCGAATGTAGAAAAATATGAAAAAGCGTATGAACAAGAATTAAAAGCAGCCTTAGAAGAAATAGCAGGAGTAAAAGATGTAACAATTAAAGTGAATTTAGATTCATCAGAAGAAAAAATATTAGAAAAAAATACAGTGAAACGTTCACAAACAACAGGTGAAACAGATAAAACAGGCGGTAAGAGGGAAGTAGAAGATGAGTCTCTTGATGAAAAGACAGTCATTATACGCGAAGGGGATAAAGAAACTCCCGTTGTTTTACGAACAGAGAAACCGAAAGTACGAGGTGTTCTTGTCGTAGCAAAGGGAGTGGATAATATACAAGTTAAAGCGATGGTAAAAGAAGCTGTAATACGGCTGCTAGATGTACCAGCTCATCGCGTTTCAGTTTCACCGAAAAATTGATAGGGAGGAAATAAAGTGTTAAAAAAACAAACGGTTTGGCTATTAACGATGTTAAGTTTAGTTGTTGTACTATCTGTGTATTATGTAACGACTCCAGATAAAATGAATACAGCATCGCCGGCGACGGGTGAAAAGATTGGACAAGAAAAACAAGGTACTGATAAAGCAGTAACAAATGAAGCGCCTAAAGAAACGCCAAAAAAAGAAAATACAAGTAAGGAAACATCAAATAAAGAAACAGACAAAAAAGAGAGTGCTAAAAAAGAAACAAGCAAAAAAGAAGCTAATGTAACAGTTCAATCAAGTGATGAAAATTTCACAGCGTTACGTATGCAAATGGACGATCAGCGCAGTGAACAAAAAGCAAAATTACAAGAAGTGATGAGTTCAACAAAAGCTTCAGCAACAGAAAAGAATAAAGCGAAAGAAAATTTTGATGCAATCACTACAATGGAAACGAAGCAAGAATTACTTGAGACAGTGATTAAGTCTCAAGGAGGATATAAAGATGCTCTTGTAAGAGCTGATGGAACTGACATTAAAGTAACTGTGAAAGCAGCAAAACATTCACAAAAAGAAGCGAATAAGATTATACAACTTGTAAGAAGTGAGGGCGGATCAAAAGATGTAGGTGTAAAATTTGATCCACCAACAAAATAAAAGCTAATAATCCGCGGGGAAATACCCCGCGGATTATTAGCTTTTAGCAATCGGATTATTTGAAAGTAGTTAGATAAAAATAATAATAGAAAAAAGCTATCATTTTCGATAGCTTTTTTCTGTTTCGTCTTTGTAGTGGTTTTTACTATGTTCAACTCGGAACGGAGAAATACGTTGTGAGTAAAAGATTAGCGGTTCATGGTAGCGATGATTACTTTTTCCTGATTTTACGTGGATGAAGAGAACGAATGCCCAAATCATTACGGCAGGTAAGAAGAGAATGAGCCATATCATATGTTCACACCTCGATACGATATATTTTCTATACTTTGAACATACTATTCTTGTATGAAGGAATGATGAACGAAGTGTAAACAAAAAAATAATATTTGGTAAAAATATGTTATTGACTATAGATGAGGTGAAGGGTAGAGCGGTAATTATATGTTTGCTGAGTAGCGTTTTGAAAAAGTAAGGAATGTTTTTTAGGAAGTGGTCTTGCCAATTTTGTGTGAAACTTGGTATTATTACTAGGTAATAAATTTTTATTGGAATAATATTTTTACAGGAGTTTCGATTTATTATAAAGAAATATAAATTGGAATGTTTAAAAAATTTATCGTAAGATGGAAATAGTAACTATTTCTATTAGTAAATGAAATGCATTTTCTAATAGAGTACATCGTATTTTTACAGTCAATCTAGTTTTAGTGACGAGAAATCTGTAAAAACGAGACAAACAAGAGTATGGGAGTGGATTTTACATGTTTAAAATTCAAGAAGTTCGTGAATTAATTAAATTAATTGATAGCTCTAATATTGATGAATTTGAATACAAAAAAGATGGTACCACAATCAAAATGAAAAAGCGTGGTAATGAAGTTGTTGCAGTACAAGCACCTGTAGCAAAACAACCCGTGCAACCAGTAGCACCTGTTGAAGTTGAAACAACAGTAGCGGCAGCGCAAGCACAAGTGGAAGTGCCAAAACAAGAAGAGAGAACAGCTGTTCAAAATGAAAACCTACATAAAATTACATCACCGATGGTAGGTACATTCTATTCTTCTTCTTCTCCTGATACACCTCCATATGTAAGTGTAGGAGATAGAGTATCGAAAGATTCTATCGTATGTATTGTTGAGGCTATGAAGTTATTTAACGAAATTGATGCAGATGTAGATGGCGAAATTGTTGAAATTCTTGTTAATAACGGACAGCTTGTTGAGTATGGACAACCGCTATTTCTTGTAAAAGCGTAATAAGGGAGTCTTTGTGATGATAAAAAAAGTATTAATAGCCAATCGTGGGGAAATTGCTGTACGAATTATTCGTGCTTGTAAAGAAATGGATATTGAAACAGTCGCAATTTATTCAGAAGCAGATAAAGAGTCACTTCACGTACAAATTGCTGATGAGGCGTATTGTGTAGGACCAACGATTTCGAAAGAAAGCTATTTAAATTTGACGAACATTATTAGTGTTGCAAAGTTAACAGGCTGCGATGCTATTCATCCAGGATACGGATTTTTAGCAGAGAATGCAGATTTTGCAGAGTTATGCCGTGAATGTAACTTAATTTTTATCGGTCCAAGTCCAGAAGCTATTTCAAAGATGGGCACAAAAGACGTTGCTCGTGATACAATGAAAGAAGCAGGGGTTCCGATTGTACCAGGTTCACAAGGAATTATTAAAAATACCGAAGAAGCGATCGAACTTGCTAATCAAATTGGATATCCAGTTATTATTAAAGCGACTGCAGGTGGCGGCGGAAAAGGTATTCGTGTTGCGCGCCATGAAGAAGAGCTTGTAAAAGGAATTCAAATTACACAGCAAGAAGCTAGTACCGCTTTTGGGAACCCTGGTGTATACTTAGAAAAGTACGTTGAAGATTTCCGCCATGTTGAGATTCAAATAATGGCAGATACACACGGAAATGCCATTCATTTAGGAGAGCGTGATTGTACAATTCAGCGCCGCTTGCAAAAACTACTAGAAGAAAGTCCATCACCTGCACTTGATGAAAATGTGCGTAAGCAGATGGGTGAGGCAGCAGTAAAAGCGGCGGTAGCGGTTGATTATACAGGTGCTGGTACGGTTGAGTTTATTTATGAATATAAAACGAAAAGCTTTTATTTCATGGAGATGAATACGAGAATTCAAGTTGAGCATCCAGTTACTGAAATGGTAACAGGGATGGATTTAATTAAAGAACAAATTCTCGTTGCTTCTGGAGAGAAGTTATCGTTACAGCAAGAAGAAGTACAATTTAATGGTTGGGCAATTGAATGCCGAATTAATGCGGAAAACCCTGCCAAAAAATTTATGCCATCTCCAGGTAAAGTAGAAATGTACTTGCCACCAGGCGGATTTGGTATTCGCGTCGATTCAGCTGTATATCCGGGATATTCAATCCCACCTTTCTATGATTCGATGGTTGCTAAATTAATTGTTCACGGAAAAACACGTGAAGAGGCAATTGCAAAAATGAAGCGTGCACTCAGTGAGTTTGTCATTGAAGGCGTACATACAACAATCCCGTTCCATTTGCAATTGCTAGATCATCCTGATTTTGTAAAAGGTGAGTTTAATACGAAATTTTTGGAAGAGCATGAACTTGTGACGCAGTGATACATTAAAGGAGGTTTTTTTCATGGCTGAACATATGTTAGATATGGGTCAAGATACAACTCTTGGTAAAGTAGAAATTGCACCAGAAGTAATTGAAGTAATCGCAGGTATTGCAGCTGCTGAGGTAGAAGGTGTAGCGGCAATGCGTGGTAATTTTGCTACAGATGTTGTTGAGAAGTTAGGTAAGAAAAATCATGGTAAAGGTGTAAAGGTTGAATTAGCAAACGAAGATATTATCGTTGACCTTTATGTTGTGATGTATTTTGGTGTAGCAATTCCAGTTGTTGCACAAAAGATTCAAGACAACATTCGCCAAGCACTCTTTACAATGACAGGGCTTGAGCCAAAAGAAGTGAATGTTCACATCGTTGGCGTAACATTCGAAACACAAAAAACAGAAATCGAACCAGTGTAAGAATGAAAAAGATGCCTAGTAACATAGGCATCTTTTTTATCGTTTCATTTCTTCACAAATTAAAACCCTCTAATTATTATACTATTTCAAAAAAAAAGAAATTAAGAAGAAGATGTTTCGTTTTTCCAAAAAACGTACATTGTGATAAGATATGGAACTTGAAGTTAATCTTTTTATTATTTTTCAGCCTTGTAACCCGTGTGTGAAACGATAAATTGTGTTATTATCATTGTATTATAAGGTTGGAAAATCAATGAAAACTGTAAGAGTAAGTGAATTGACGGCTTATAAATTATAATAATATAACAAAGCATAAGGAAAGACTTGAAGCATAAAGGAGAGTTACAATGAAACGTAGGACGGCTAGAGAAAGAGCTATGCAAGCATTATATCAAATGGATATTACAGGTGAATTAGAACCGAAAGTAGCGGTGGAAAACACGCTAGATGAAGGTGAAGAAACAAATGAGTTTCTAGAATCACTTGTAGTAGGTTTTGTAGAAAATAAAGAAGTGATTGATGAAGCGATTCGTCAAAATTTAAAAAAATGGAAGCTGGAGCGTATTAGTATTGTTGATCGCAGTATTTTACGTGTAGCTGTATATGAAATGAAATACATGGAAGAAATTCCACACAACGTAACAATTAACGAGGCAATTGAAATTGCTAAAACATTTGGGGATGAGGAATCTCGTCGTTTTATTAACGGCGTTTTATCTAATATAAAAGATACACTGTAATTTCTTTAAGGGGGAATCTTAAAATGGTAGCAGTAATCATCAAAGGAAATGAAGTTGCGGAGAAAAAACGAGCACAATTAACAGAAGAAGTTGTGAAGTTAAAAGAGCAAGGGATTGTACCAGGATTAGCAGTTATTCTAGTTGGAGAAGATCCAGCATCTCGTTCTTATGTAAAAGGAAAAGAAAAGGGCTGTGAACAAGTAGGAATTTATTCAGAGCTAATTGAACTTCCTGAAACAATTACTGAGGAGCGTTTGCTTGCTGAAATCGATCGCTTAAATGGCGATGACCGTATTAATGGTATATTAGTGCAATTACCTTTACCAAAACATATTGAAGAAAAAGCTATCATTGAAAGAATTTCACCAGAAAAAGATGTAGATGGATTTCACCCAATCAGCGTGGGACGTATGATGACGGGACAAGATACATTCCTTCCATGTACACCGCACGGTATTGTAGAATTAGTAAAAGAAACAAATCTTGATATCTCGGGAAAACATGTTGTAGTAATTGGAAGAAGTAATATTGTTGGCAAACCAGTGGGACAATTGTTCTTAAATGAAAATGCAACTGTCACGTACTGTCATTCTAAAACGCAAAACATGAAAGAGTTAACGAAATTAGCTGATATTTTAATCGTAGCAGTTGGACGACCTAAAATGGTAACAGCTGATTATATTAAAGAAGGAGCGGTTGTAATCGACGTTGGTGTAAACCGTTTAGAAACAGGAAAACTTTGTGGTGATGTTGACTTTGACAACGTGTTAGATGTTGCAGGTTACATTACACCTGTGCCAAAGGGTGTTGGTCCAATGACGATCACAATGCTTCTTCATAATACTGTTGAATCGGCTAAACGTGCAGGTGTTGTTTGTAAATAATTTGATTCGGCTATGAGGAGAGAGAAATGGAGAAACAATATTTAACCGTTACAGCGTTAACACGCTATATAAAAACAAAAATAGAATATGATCCGCATTTGCAGTCTGTTTGGTTAAAAGGTGAAATTTCCAATTTTAAAAATCATAGCCGTGGTCATATGTATTTTACATTGAAAGATGAAAATGCAAGAATCGCAGCGGTTATGTTTGCGGGTCATAATCGCAATATTAAATTCAGACCTGAAAATGGGATGAAGGTACTCGTGAAAGGGAAAATTTCTGTTTACGAGGCGAGCGGTTCTTATCAAATTTACATTCAAGACATGCAGCCTGATGGAATCGGAAACTTGCATTTAGCTTACGAGCAATTAAAGGTTCGTTTAGAGGAAGAAGGTTTATTCTCTCAAGTTTATAAAAAAACAATTCCTCCTTATGCTAAAACAATAGGTGTGATTACATCGCCAACAGGGGCAGCGATTCGTGATATTATAACAACGATTAAACGTCGTTATCCAATTGGAAATATTATTGTATTTCCAGTACTTGTACAGGGGGAGTCAGCAGCTCCCTCAATTGTACAAGCGATTCGTACAGCGAATGAAATGGAAGAGATAGATGTCCTAATCGTTGGGCGCGGGGGAGGCTCTATTGAAGAATTATGGGCGTTTAATGAAGAAATGGTTGCAAGGGCCATTTTTAAGAGTGAAATTCCTATCATTTCAGCAGTAGGCCATGAAACAGACTTTACAATTGCTGATTTTGTTGCCGATTTACGAGCGCCAACACCGACTGCAGCGGCTGAGCTGGCAGCGCCTAATATTATAGAGTTACAAGAAAAGGTATTACAAAGAACTCTAAGATTGCAAAGAGCAATGAGAGAGTTAGTACATAAAAAAGAAGAAAAACTACAAGTATTGCAAAAGTCTTATGCGTTTCGTTATCCAAGACAAGTATATGAGCAAAAAGAAGAGCAATTGGATAGAGCGTTAGAACAGCTTGTTTTAGCGAAAGAGCGTTATATTGATAAAAAGGTAAATCAGTTAAAACAGCTTTCATTTTATTTAGAGAAGCACCACCCATCTCAAAAAATTATGCAAACGAAGGTAGCGGTTGAAACATTGCAAAAGCAATTGCAACGTGAAATGCAAACGTTACTTCAAACGAAAGAATTTGCCTTCGTAAGAGCTGCTCAAAAACTTGAAGCGCTAAGTCCGCTTAAAGTAATGATGAGAGGGTACGGGCTTGTATATGATGAAGAGAAGCAAGTGTTAAAAAGTGTGAAAGATGTCAGCCTTGGAGATGCTGTTTCAGTTCAATTACAAGATGGAATACTAGATTGTAGCGTATCAGGCATAGAGGAGCGTGAATTGAATAATGGAAAATAAATTAAGTTTTGAAGAGGCAATTTCGCAACTTGAGCATCTCGTTTCTAAGCTAGAGCAAGGTGACGTGCCTTTAGAAGAAGCAATTTCTTATTTTAAAGAGGGTATGGAATTATCTAAGCTTTGTGATGAGAAGTTGAAGAACGTACAAGAACAAATGGCAGTTATTCTTGGGGAAGATGGAGAGCTTGAACCGTTTACTGCTTTAGGAGATGAAGCATAGTGACAATTGCTTTTGATACTTTTTTGAAAGAAAGTAAAACTTTCGTAGAAGAGAAGCTTGTAAGCTATGCAAATGAATTACAATGTCCAAATGTACTTCGTGAAGCGATGGCATATTCTTTGGAAGCGGGTGGAAAGCGTCTCCGCCCGTTACTTTTATTTGCAACATTACAAGCGTTTGGGAAAGAAAGAAATCTTGGAGTCGGTGCAGCTTGTGCTCTTGAAATGATACATACATACTCGTTAGTTCATGATGATTTACCTTGTATGGATGATGATGATTTAAGAAGAGGGAAGCCCACAAATCATAAAGTATTTGGTGAAGCGATGGCAGTTTTAGCAGGCGATGGTTTGTTGACGTATGCTTTTCAAGTTATTATGGCATATGAACAAAAGGAAATCTCTGCTGAGAAAAAAGTAAGGCTTGTACTTGAGCTTGCAAAAGCGGCAGGGCCAGAAGGAATGGTTGGCGGACAAGTGGCGGACATGGAAGCTGAAGGGAAACAGCTTACGATTGATGAGCTAGAGTATATTCACAAGCATAAGACTGGGAAACTACTTGAATTCGCTGTACTTGCAGGATCGATACTGTCTGATGCCACAGAAGAACAAGAAGAAAAGTTACTTGCTTTTGCAAAATATATAGGCCTAGCTTTCCAAATTCGAGATGATATTTTAGATGTGGAAGGAACCGAAGAAGAGATTGGAAAACCGATTGGTAGTGATGTTTCCAACGAAAAGAGCACATATACGACGTTATTTACTGTAGATAGAGCAAAGGCTATTTTAGAAGAAACAATTGCAAAAGCAAAAGATGCGATTGGTTCCTTACAATTACAAGATGAATATTTACTATCTATTTGCGATTTGATTGCAAAACGTAATAACTAATATAACAGCGTTTTCATTTGTTGAGTCATTCATCATTTTATGATATAAATGTAGGAAAAGGTTTTTCTTTTCTTGTTATTGGCAAAAATATATGTAGATTACATTGCCGTTATCACTTCGTGTTAGCGGCTATTTTTTTCATCGCCTAAAGAAATATGGTTTATAATAGAATTAGGGCGCAGTAGACTGGTTAATAATAGCAGGATAAGTTGAAACATAAAAAAAGAGAAGTTCTTGTTTTGTGTAAATGTTTTTATAATATTTGACATGTTGACAGATTATGAAATGAAAGTGAGTGATCCATGTGGATCTAACGCAAATTCAAAACCCTAGTTTTTTGAAAGATATGTCTATTAGTGAACTAGAGGGATTGAGTGAGGATATTCGTAAGTTTTTAATTGAAGAGCTCTCTCAAACAGGTGGACATATTGCACCTAACTTAGGTGTAGTAGAACTCACAATTGCTCTGCATAAATTATTTGATAGTCCGAAAGATAAATTTTTATGGGACGTAGGACATCAATCCTATGTGCATAAAATTTTAACAGGACGTGCAAAAGAATTCGGCACATTAAGGCAATATCAAGGTCTATGTGGTTTCCCAAAACGTTGCGAGAGTGAACACGATGTATGGGAAACTGGCCATAGCTCGACATCATTATCTGCTGCAATGGGAATGGCTCTAGCACGTGATTTAAAGAAAACGAAAGAATATGTTATACCAATCATCGGAGATGGTGCTTTAACAGGTGGAATGGCCTTAGAGGCATTAAACCATATTGGACATGAAAAAACAGACATGATTGTTATTTTGAATGACAATGAAATGTCAATTGCACCAAATGTTGGTGCGCTTCATAATGTGCTTGGACGTCTACGTACCGCAGGGAAATATCATTGGGTAAAAGACGAACTAGAGTATATACTGAAGAAAATCCCAGCAGTCGGTGGGAAAGTTGCTGCGACAGCAGAGAAAATAAAAGATAGCCTGAAATATTTACTAGTATCCGGTGTCTTTTTCGAAGAGTTAGGCTTTACATACTTAGGTCCAGTCGATGGGCATGATTATGAAAAGTTATTCGAAACGTTACAATATGCAAAGAAAACAAAAGGCCCAGTACTTGTTCATGTTATTACGAAAAAAGGAAAAGGTTATAAACCAGCTGAGAGTGATGTTATTGGAACTTGGCATGGAACAGGACCTTATAAAATTGAATCGGGTGACTTCGTTAAACCGAAAGAGGTTGCACCAGCATGGAGTGCTGTTGTGAGTGAAACAGTACTTAAGCTAGCGAGAACGGACGAGCGTATCGTTGCAATTACACCAGCAATGCCTGTTGGATCGAAACTTGAGAAATTCCAAAAAGAATTCCCGGATCGAATGATTGATGTAGGTATTGCAGAACAGCATGCTACAACAATGGCAGCGGGTATGGCAACGCAAGGTATGAAGCCATTCTTAGCGATTTATTCAACATTTTTACAAAGAGCATATGACCAAGTTGTTCATGATATATGCCGCCAAAATTTAAATGTTTTCATCGGAATCGATCGTTCTGGTTTAGTAGGGGCAGATGGTGAAACGCATCAAGGTGTATTTGACATCTCATTCTTACGCCACTTGCCGAATATGGTACTTATGATGCCAAAAGATGAAAATGAAGGGCAACATTTAGTATATACGGCGATGCAATATGAAGATGGGCCAATCGCATTGCGTTATGCGCGCGGTAATGGACTTGGTGTTCATATGGATGAAGAATTAAAGGCGATTCCAATCGGTTCATGGGAAACGTTAAAAGAAGGTACACAAGCGGCTATTTTAACGTTTGGTACGACAATACCGATGGCAATGGAAGCAGCTGAGCGTCTTGAAAAGGCTGGAGTTTCAGTGAAAGTAGTGAACGCTCGCTTTATTAAACCGATGGATGAAGCATATTTACATGATCTCTTAGGAAAAAATATACCGATTTTAACGATTGAAGAAGCTTGTTTAATCGGTGGTTTTGGAACGGGAGTAGTTGAATTTGCGTCTGAGAACGGATACCATAGTGCGTTAATTGAACGAATGGGTATTCCAGATCGTTTCATAGAGCACGGTAGTGTAACAAAATTATTAGAAGAAATTGGTTTAACGACAGATGATGTTGTAGACCGTATTCATACAATGATTCCATCAAAACAAAAAAGGGCGTAACAAATGAGTGCAAAAAAAGAAAGAGTAGACGTACTATTAGTAGAGCGAGGACTTATAGAAACACGTGAGAAAGCAAAACGCGCCATTATGGCCGGACTTGTATATGCGAATGAGATGAGACTTGATAAGCCAGGAGAGAAAATCCCACAAGATACAGAGATTACGGTGAAGGGGCAAGTTATGCCGTATGTAAGCCGTGGTGGTTATAAACTTGAAAAGGCATTAGAGACATTTCATCTGGATTTACAAGATAAAGTTATGATAGATATTGGTTCATCAACTGGTGGCTTTACAGATTGTGCGCTTCAAAATGGTGCGAAATTATCTTATGCATTAGATGTTGGATACAATCAACTTGCGTGGAAATTACGTCAAGATGAGCGTGTTGTCGTAATGGAACGGACAAACTTCCGTTACGTGACACCAGCAGACTTAGAACGTGGTTTGCCGCAATTTGCTAGTATCGATGTTTCATTTATATCATTAAAGCTTATATTGCCAGTTTTAAAAACAATGCTTATGCCTAATGGGGATGTAGCAGCGTTAATTAAACCGCAATTTGAAGCTGGAAGAGAGCAAGTTGGGAAAAAAGGTATCGTTCGCGATCGAAAAGTACATGAGGCTGTTGTGGAAATGATTGTCGACTTTGCTATAAAAGAAGGATACGACGTAGAAGGTTTAACATTCTCACCGATTACGGGTGGGGATGGTAATATTGAATTTTTAATTCATCTGAAATGGCATGGTGAACGTGAGAATGGCGAAAATCATTCTCCAGTTTCTGTTGAACAAGTAGTTACAGAGGCGCATGATGTCCTAAAACAAAAAGGAAAAGGGGAATAACATACGTTGTTCCTCTTTTTGTTGTAATTGTATAATGATTGTAAAAACAATTGTGTACAAGAAACGAATTATAAGTTAACATAAATAAGTGAAGTATACCAATGTTTAAACTATGGTAAGAGATAGTGTGAGGTGCAAATGTATGAATAAAGGTCAGCGCCATATTAAAATCAGGGAAATTATTGCGAACAAAGAAATTGAAACACAAGATGAATTAGTTGATATTTTACGTAATGAGGGATTTAATGTAACGCAAGCAACGGTATCGCGCGATATTAAAGAACTGCACTTAGTGAAAGTGCCATTACATGATGGTCGCTATAAATATAGCTTGCCAGCGGATCAACGATTTAACCCGTTACAAAAATTAAAACGCAATCTAGTGGATTCATTTGTAAAATTAGACACGGCAGGACATATGCTTGTGCTAAAAACATTGCCTGGTAACGCTCATTCACTTGGGGCACTTATTGATCATTTAGAGTGGGATGAGATTATCGGAACCATCTGTGGTGATGATACTTGCTTAATTATTTGCCGTACACCTGAAGATACAGGTGTTGTCTCTGATCGTTTCTTAAATATGCTGTAACAAAAAAATCTTGTTTGCTTTCCTCTGTAAGGTGGAAAGTGAACAGGATATTTTTATTGGTTAAAAAGATGAATTTTTAATTGTAATATAATATTTTCTTTGCATAAAATTAGAAAATAGGTGGATTGACCCGTAAAACAAATGTTTGGTACAATGGAGCGGTTAGAAAAGTAATTTATACATACAAACATATAGTATGACTATTTGAATAAAGAACTGATAAAAGCCCTTAATAGGGGATTAGTTTATAACGAGGTGAATGGGGCATTGTTATCGGAATTATCGATTAGAAACTTTGCTATTATTGAGGCATTAAATATTTCTTTTCAAAAAGGATTAACGGTTTTAAGTGGTGAAACAGGAGCCGGAAAATCGATTATTATCGATGCGATTAGTTTACTTGTAGGTGGCCGTGGTTCAGCGGAATTTGTTCGATACGGAACAGAAAAAGCTGAGATAGAGGGGCTATTTTATGTAGAAGATGATAAGCATCCATGTATTGAAAAGGCAGAAGAGTTGGATATAGAAATTGAAGACGGCATGATTATTTTGAAGCGTGATATCGCTGCAAACGGAAAAAGTGTATGTCGTGTAAATGGGAAACTAGTTACCCTTAGTATATTAAAAGAAATTGGAAAAACACTTGTTGATATTCATGGGCAACACGAAACGCAAGATTTAATGAATGAAGAGCGTCATCTATTTATGCTCGATCATTTTGATGGAGATCGTATCGTTAAACAATTGGATATATACCAAAACGTATATGCTGATTATGAGAAGTTAAAAAAACAGTTAAAATCGTTAAGTGAAAATGAACAACAAATGGCGCATCGCTTAGATTTAATTCAATTCCAGCATGAGGAAATCCGTAAGGCGGATTTAAAGATGGATGAAGAAAATGACTTAACTGAAGAACGATTGCAAATTTCTAATTTCGAAAAAATTTACAAAGCATTAGGCGATGCATATCGTTCGTTAAGCGCGGACGGACAGGGATTAGATAATATACGAAGCGCAATGGGACAAATGGAGAGTATTACACATTTAGATGAAGTGTATCAAGAAAATCATGATTCAATTGCAAATAGCTATTACTTATTAGAAGAAGTTGCGTATCAACTGAGAGAAAAGCTTGATATGATGGAATATGATCCGAATCGTTTAGATGAAATTGAAACGCGTTTAAATGAAATTCGTATGTTAAAGAGAAAATATGGAAATACTGTAGAAGAGATTTTAGCGTATGCTGATAAAATTGAACAAGAAATTTTTACAATTGAAAATAAAGACGTTCATATTGAAACGACGAAGAAGCAATTAAAGGAATTAGAAAGTGTTATTTTGAAAGAAGCAACGCTGTTAAGTAATATGCGTCATGAGCTTGCAGAGCATCTTACAAATGCCATTCATCAGGAATTAAAAGAATTATACATGGAAAAAACAAAATTTGAAGTGAGAATTATGAAGCGAGAAGGAAATGCTGAAGAGCCTCTTGTGGAGGGAGCACCAGTAAGACTTACGGCGGATGGCTACGATCATGTGGAATTTTATATTTCAACAAATCCAGGTGAGCCGCTAAAACCACTTTCAAAGGTCGCTTCTGGCGGAGAGTTATCTCGTATTATTTTAGCTTTAAAAAGTATTTTTTCTAAGCATCAAGGTGTTGCATCTGTTATTTTTGATGAAGTGGATACGGGTGTAAGTGGCCGGGTTGCGCAGGCTATTGCGGAAAAAATTTATCGAGTATCAGTAAACTCGCAAGTACTTTGTATTACGCACTTACCTCAAGTAGCTTCAATGGCGGATTCGCATCTATTTATTCGAAAACAAGTGGCGAATGATCGAACAATTACGTCAGTTACCGTTTTAACTATGGAGGATAAAGTAACAGAAATAGCTCGAATGATTTCGGGTGTGGAAATTACAGATTTAACGACAGAACATGCGAAAGAATTACTTACGCAAGCGCATCATTTTAAACAGACAGCAGAGGCTATCCAATAATGGATAGCTTTTTTTCTCAAATGATGATTTCTTAATTCTTCCGGTTATAAATAAAGCATTGCAAGGAGAGATTAAAAAGTGAAGCCAAGAGGCTGAATGTGGGGTAGGAGCGAGGAGAGTGAACAAATTGAAATTAGAAAGATTTCGCAAAATAATAGGTATTTGTCTCCTTGTTTCTTTAGTTTTTATTGGATGTTTTAAACCGCTTCGGACATTTATTTCATCCCCGAAGCAACTTGTTGTTTTTGAAGGACAACAATCAGAGATATCTTCGTTACCAGTTTTTCAAGCTTCATCTACAGATCGTCATGTGTTTACAGTAAGTTCAAATGAACAAAAACAAGGACTTATGGTAAACTCTCATCAAAATGGTGAAGCAGATATGGTGTTTCAGCTTGCTGGTTTTCCAGTAAAAAAAGTAAATGTGAAAGTATTGAAAGATTTTAAAGTTATTCCAGGTGGACAATCAATTGGTGTGAAGTTAAACACAAAAGGGGTACTTGTTGTAGGTCATCATTTAATTCAAACTGAAAAAGGGAAAGTATCTCCTGGTGAAACAGCTGGTGTGCAAATTGGAGATATGATTACTGAAATTAATGGTAAAACAATTGAAAGAATGAGCGATGTAGCACCATTTATTCATAATAGTGGTGAAACAGGCGAACCGCTTAATCTTGTTTTGTTAAGAGATGGAAAACATATCCGCACTAAGTTAACACCGCAAAAAGATAGTGGGGAATCGTCTTACCGTATTGGTTTATATATTCGTGATTCGGCAGCTGGAATTGGAACAATGACATTTGTTCATCCTGATTCTATGAAATATGGGGCACTTGGTCACGTTATTTCTGATAACGATACGAAAAAGCCAATTCAAGTCGAAGATGGGCAAATTATGCGTTCGACAGTTACGTCAATTGAAAGAGGTAGTCATGGAAACCCCGGAGAGAAATTAGCGAGGTTCTCACCAGATCGTGAAGTGATTGGCAATATTACAATCAATAGTCCATTTGGTATTTTTGGAAAATTAAATACGAATATGTCAAATGGCGTAATGGATAAAGCGATGCCTATTGCACTATCTCATCAAGTAAAAGAAGGACCGGCAAAAATATTAACAGTTATTGATCAAGATAAAGTCGAAGCGTTTGATATTGAAGTTGTTAGTACAGTACCGCAAAAGTTTCCGGCGACAAAAGGCATGGTAATAAAAGTGACAGATAAACGTTTATTGGCTAAAACGGGTGGTATTGTACAAGGGATGAGCGGAAGTCCAATTGTACAAAATGGGAAAGTAATTGGTGCTGTTACACATGTATTCGTAAATGATCCAACATCAGGATATGGTGTTCATATTGAATGGATGTTACATGAGGCCGGAATTAACATTTATGATCAAGAAAGAAAAGCGAGCTAATTAATAATTAGCTCGCTTTTCTATTGAAAAATTCGTTGAAATTTTGTAAAAGCTCCGCAAGAGGTGTTTTTTGTTGTAAAATAAAAGAAAAGGGTTGAACGTTTCGTTGTATTTCTATGATGGAATGTGTTGCGAAAGGGAATAAATGAACGATAAACATATTTTTTTGTGATTTTATCGGAAAGTAACAAACTTTAAAAGGGAATTTTCACACAATTGTCGAACAATTCATGTAGCCTAGAAGGATACACATGTCGGAGAATCGATTCGGTAAGGGAGGAAAAGCTGTGGAGAAAATTAAAGTATGTCTTGTGGATGATAATAAAGAATTAGTATCAATGCTAGAGAGTTATGTAGCTGCTCAAGATGATATGGAAGTAATCGGTACTGCTTATAATGGTCAAGAGTGTTTAAATTTATTAAAAGATAAGCAGCCGGATGTACTCGTTTTAGACATTATTATGCCACATTTAGATGGTTTAGCTGTACTAGAGAAAATGCGACATATTGAAAGGCTAAGACAGCCTAGCGTAATTATGTTGACAGCATTTGGACAAGAAGATGTGACGAAAAAAGCAGTTGACTTAGGTGCTTCATATTTCATATTAAAACCATTTGATATGGAGAATTTAACGAGTCATATTCGTCAAGTGAGCGGTAAGGCGAACGCTACCATTAAACGTCCACTTCCATCTTTCCGATCAGCAACAACAATAGATGGAAAACCGAAAAACTTAGACGCGAGCATTACGAGTATCATCCATGAGATTGGTGTGCCTGCTCATATTAAAGGGTATATGTACTTAAGGGAAGCAATCTCTATGGTGTACAACGATATCGAATTACTTGGATCTATTACGAAAGTATTGTATCCAGATATCGCAAAGAAATATAATACAACAGCAAGCCGTGTTGAGCGTGCGATCCGTCACGCAATTGAAGTAGCATGGAGTCGTGGGAATATTGATTCTATTTCGTCCTTATTCGGTTATACAGTATCCATGTCAAAAGCAAAACCTACGAATTCCGAGTTCATCGCAATGGTTGCGGATAAGCTGAGGCTTGAACATAAGGCTAGCTGAGAGTAGAAGTAGTAAGGGATGTAAGCTTTAGTAAGGCTTAATCATTCTTGAAATTTAAACTCGATATCAATTTTAAAACCAATAAACCTTTTATTTAATGGCCAATGAATGTTAGAATTCGTTGGTCTTTTTATTTACTTCGATTTAAGGACTTTGAAGGAATGTATATTTATATAGAAAAATGCAGTGAAAATAAGGATATGTACAGGAAATACGTTGGTTTGACATCATAATCTCTATAACGTATCATTGATTGGGAAAAGGTAGAGAAATAGGAGAATGGATGAATGACTTTAAAAAAAATAGTGAATCGAGCTTATCCAATCATTGTTATGACGGTGTTTTTATTTATATTTTCAATGATAGTAAGCAAATTTTTTATCCCGAAAACAATTTTGATGAGTGGTGAATTTCCTTATCCGACTGAGGAGTATACTTCAAAAAAAATCGGTGATGTTATAGCGACGACGTTGCTTTTATTCGCGCTCTTTTTTATGTATTATAAATGGGTTATTAATAAAATGAAAAGAACGTACACAAATATTATGATTGCTTTAGGTATCGTAATCATTTTGACGATGGAAATAATGATTACTTCTATAGCGTTTACCCCTGTTATAGGAGATTACGCCATCCTTAAACAAGGGATTGTCTCTGTGTTTAATGGTGATAATCAATTTTTAGAAATGGGACAGCTTCTATTTTATCCATATAATACACATATTGTATTATTAGGAGGATACTTTGCCAAATTGGTAGGAAGCGTAGATGTAGCGATAAAAATATTACCAATAGCATGTATAACAGGTAGTATTATTTTAAATGTATTGATTGTAAGGAAAATTACAAACTTTAAAGTAGCTCACATATCGATTGTGTTATCTGTGCTAAATATTTTTATATATTGGCAGGCGCCAGTTTTCTATACGCATACATTAGTAATATTTTTTATTTCAGCAACAATGTATACATATTTATGCTTGAAAACGGCGGAAACAAAAAGGTTGAAGATTATTTTATGGATTTTATTAGGGGTTTTTGCAGCTTGTACTTATATTATAAGACCAACAGCATTAGCCGTGTCGTTAGCAATTTTAATTGAAAATATTTTTAAGTTTCGTAAGGAATATTCTGTAAAGGTTTTAAGTAGTGTTGTATTTTGTTTAATCCTGATTATATGTTTTAAAGGTATAACGACAAAGTTCAATCTCAGTACTGATAATGAAATTGAAAAAATTCCATACACTCATTGGGTGAAAATGGGTCTGAACAAAGATACGTATGGTGTTTGGAATCAGGCAGATGCAGATTATATTGATGATGAAAACATAAAGAATACAAAGGATTTGAATGAACACAATAAAAAAGTTATTGTACAGCGTTTCAATGAACTTGGTGTAATGGGTTATGTACAACATTTGAATGAAAAAATAACTAGAGAATGGGTATCAAGTCAGTTCTCCATGTACCGTATTGGGCAATGGTTTGAACAGAAGAATAACATGGTAGCTAATTACGTATCGAACTACAGTACAGAAAAATATAAAATCGTTACCATATATTCGTATGTTATCAAATTATTTGTTTATGTAGCTGTTCTGGCGGCTGTTATACTTTATAAAAAGAAAGATGAAAATGAATCAGAAGTTATACGTATCGCGATGATTAGTACGTTAGGGGTATTTACTTTCTTGTTACTATGGGAAACAGCCCCACATTATACGTATGAGGCATTTGCATTTATGAATATTCCAGCTTCTTTAGGATTGTATAAGTTGTTTACGATTTTTAACAAAGAACAGAAAAATGTATAATTTGAGTAATTGAAACGAGTAGCATGAAACCCCCTCTTTTATTAAAAGAGGGGGTTTCATTTAGATGATTATAAAAGTTTGAAGAAAAGATTAAATGGAACCGTAGTATATCCGATAAGGGATTTTATTTAGCAGGGAAGTCATCCATGATATAATAGAAAATAATAAAAAGCCCTGCAAAACAAGACTATATTATTCTTCGTCTTTATTTTGTTTTTCTAATTCAACTAACTTTTGAATTAAAATGTGCTGCGGCATATGCATAAGTTGTTCAAGTGGAACACCTAATGCTTTTGATAGGCGGACTGCAGTGTCTGGAGAAATTTGTAATGGTCTCATAGAAGTACCTCCTTTTTCGTATAGTATAGCATAAGATTGGGGGAGTGAGGATGACTCTTATATTTGCACATCGTGGTGCAGCGGGAACGTACCCAGAAAATACAATGATTTCATTTGAAGCAGCTGAATCTTTTAGAGCAGATGGAATTGAGCTCGATGTTCAATTAACGAAAGATGGAAAAGTTGTCGTCATTCATGATGAAACAGTGAACCGGACAACAAATGGAAAAGGTGCGGTTCGAAATTATTTATATGAAGATTTATGTAAATTAGATGCTAGCTATAAATTCGGTGATAAAGTAGGTTTTTGTAAAATACCTCTTTTAGAAGAGGTGTTAGAATGGATTGAAAAAAAAGAGTTGCTACTTAATATTGAACTGAAAAATAATAAAATTCCATACAGAGGTTTAGAGGAAGAAGTTATAACGCTTGTACGGAAATTTAATCTAGAAGATCGTGTTATATTCTCTTCATTTAATCACTACAGTATGAAACGGTGCCACATGATGGCTCCAGATATTCAAACAGCGATTTTATATCGCGAAGGTTTGCATAGTCCGTGGGCATATGCGAAAAAAATGGGTGCTACAGCAGTACATCCTAATTATCGTTATCTTCAAGATGCCGTTGCCGAACTAACGATGGAAAGTGGTGTAGAGGTTCGGCCTTATACAATTAATGAAGAAACGCTTATGCGTAAATATTTTGATATGAATATTTCGGCGATTATTACTGATTACCCTGAAGTGGCAAGAACGTTATTGCCAATAAAAAAATGAGACCGTGTGTAACGGTCTCATTTTTTATTTATACATAGTGGGGTTTTCCTACCTTCTAAATCGAGCTTGTACTTTATTTCGTTTACGGTCTCGGTGTAGGACGAAGCCACCAAAAATATAAAACCCGAGCGCGAAGCAAAGAGCGCCAATTAAAAATTGTAACCATAGTATAGAGAGTGGAGGGAATAGAATCCCAAATACAGTATCTCTCATTAGCTTAATGCCAAACACAGCTAATGAAATAGGGATGAGTGCTAATAATAGAGCAAAGTAACGCTGCATATAAACGCTCCTTTTCAGATTATTTCGTTTATTTTAATGATGTTATATGAAAAGGGGGTTTGTCAAGAGGGGGCTGAACGAGTAAGATAAGGGTGTGAAAAATTTTGCAGGGATACTCCGAGAGGAAGTGTAATATATGAAACAAAAAGTTTTAATTGTTGGTGCAGGTGAAGGTGGTAGTACACTGCTGAATCTGTTGCAAAGTTCGAATATATTTCAAATTATAGGGATTATCGATATAAATCCGATGGCGAAAGGGTTACAAATGGCTAAGGAATACGGGGTTACAATTGGAGAGAGTGTAACGCCGTTTCTTTCTATGCACATTGATGTCATGTTTGATATGACAGGAGACGATAATTTACATAAAGATTTATTAAAGAAAAAACATAAAGATACTCTCCTTATACCAGGTGATATAGCGAAAATTGTTACGAGATTAGCACATGAGAAGGAAGATTTAATTGGGAAGTTAGAAGAGCAGACCCAGCAAGGTGATTTAATTTTAAATTCTACGCATGACGGTATGATTGTGATCGATCGAGAGGGAAAAGTTCGCCTATTTAATAAAAGTGCAGAGCGTATTATCGGATATAAAAAAGAAGATGCAGTAGGGAAATATATTTTAGAAGTTATTCCGACTAGTAAGTTGCTTCGCATTATACGTACGAAACAAATAGAAGTAAATTATGAACTGACGCTGGAGAATGAAAAGAAAATTATTACAACCCGTATTCCGATTTTAAAAGAGGGAGGAGAGGTACAAGGGGCATTTGCGATTTTTAAAGATATAACAGAAGTTGTAGATCTTGCGGAAGAAGTTACAGATTTAAAGGAGATTCAAACGTTACTTGAGGCGATTATCAACTCGTCTGAGGAAGCAATTTCGGTTGTGGATGAAAAAGGAAGAGGATTAGTAATTAACCCTGCGTATACGAAATTAACAGGTTTAACAGAAGAGGACATTATTGGGAAGCCAGCTACAACCGATATTGTAGAAGGTGAAAGTATGCATATGAAAGTACTTCGAACGCGTAGGGCGGTACGAGGGATACATATGAAGATTGGGCAGAAAAAGCGAGATGTAATTGTAAACGTAGCACCAGTCATTGTGGATGGAATATTGAAAGGGAGCGTCGGGGTAATTCGTGACGTATCAGAAATTCAAAAATTAACAAATGAATTGAATAGAGCAAGGCAAATTATTCGAACGTTAGAAGCGAAATATTCATTTGATGACATTGTCGGAAATTCAGATGAAACAACGGCCGCTATTGAACAGGCGAAACTTGGGGCGAATACACCAGCAACAGTATTACTACGCGGAGAGTCAGGGACAGGTAAAGAATTGTTTGCGCATGCCATCCATAATGGAAGTAATCGAAAGTATAATAAGTTCGTTCGTGTAAACTGTGCTGCTATTTCGGAGACATTGCTAGAAAGTGAATTATTCGGTTATGAGGAAGGTGCATTTTCTGGGGCGAAAAGAGGCGGGAAGCGTGGATTCTTTGAGGAAGCGAATAATGGCAGTATCTTTTTAGATGAAATAGGAGAACTATCTGCAAATACACAAGCGAAACTCCTTCGCGTGTTGCAAGAGAAAGAAATTGTAAAAGTTGGTGGAACGAAAGCAATCCCTATTAATGTTAGAGTAATTGCAGCGACACACGTGAATTTAGAAAAAGCCATTTTAGAAGGAGAATTCAGGGAGGATTTATATTATCGATTAAATAAAATTCCAATTCAAATTCCATCTCTTCGTCAGCGTAAAGGGGATATACCGGCAATCGCAGATAGACTAATTCAAAAAATTAACCAAGATTATGGCCGAAATATAGAGGGGCTCACTAATTCTGCTATTTCATATTTACAATCATATGAATGGCCAGGGAATGTGAGGGAACTTGAAAATATTTTGGGGAGAGCTATTATTTTTATGAATTATAACGAGACCTATATTGATGTACAACATTTACCGCCATTACATAACGAAGAGCAAGTTGAGTCAAAGCAAGCTCATTTATTACCTGAGTTAGAAGAAAAGCCACTTGAGCATTTAGTGACGGAGTTTGAAGGGAATATCATTCATGAATATTTAGAGAGATTTGGTGGAAATAAAACACAAACAGCAAGAGCGTTAGGAATTTCGGTTCGAAATTTATATTACAAGCTAGAAAAGTATGAGTGTGCAAAAAATAGCATGCAATAAATTGCGTACCGTGCAATTTATTGCATGGTATACAAAAAGTGACAAAATAAGACAGAATCTTTTGTTATTTTCCAAAGTATTGATTTTACTGCATTTTGAATGCGTTTTCATTATTGGTAAGACCACTTTTAAAAGTTGGCACGGTATTTGCTTAATAAAAAGACGAGGGACGACGGAAAGGGTTGATTACAAAATATGAAGTTAGAACACTTAATTGATCAAGCAGCAGGCCAGCCTAAAAAAACTGTGGCTGTAGCAGTAGCTGAAGATCATGAAGTAATTGAAGCTGTAGCAAAAGCAATTACATTACAGCTAGCTCAATTTCGTCTATATGGAAATCAAGAAAAAATAATGGGGATGCTACAAGAACATGGTTTACAAACTTCAGAACATATTGAAGTGATTGCAGCAGCATCAAGTGCTGAGGCTGCAGAACTTTCTGTTAAAGCTGTAAGAAACGGCGAAGCAGATGTGCTTATGAAGGGGAACATCCCAACAGCAAATATTTTGAAAGCTGTATTAAATAAAGAGTGGGGACTTCGTAAAGGTAGCGTACTTTCACACGTTGCAGCATTTGAAGTTCCAAATTACGATCGTCTGATTTTTGTTACAGATGCAGCGATGAACATTGCACCTGATGTAACACAAAAAGCTGCTATTATACAGAATACTGTAGAAGTTGCCCAGGCAATAGGGATAGATTTGCCAAAGGTAGCACCAATTGCAGCGGTAGAGGTTGTGAATCCTGCGATGCAAGCGACAATTGATGCAGCGATGTTAACTCAAATGAATCGCCGCGGACAAATTAAAAATTGTGTCGTTGATGGACCACTTGCTTTAGATAATGCAGTATCACAAATTGCAGCAGAACATAAAGGCATAGTAAGTGATGTAGCAGGTAAGGCAGACATTTTACTCGTCCCAACGATTGAAGCTGGAAATGTGCTATATAAATCACTCGTATACTTTGCGGATGCAAAAGTAGGAGCGATGATTGCTGGCGCAAAAGCACCGATTGTTTTAACATCTCGTGCTGATTCAGCAGAAACAAAAGTATATTCATTAGCATTGGCAGTTGCCACTGCTTCAAAATAAACCAAAAGGGTAAAACATTAGGGGGAAACGACAATGACATTAGAAATCTTCGAATACTTAGAAAAATATGATTATGAGCAAGTAGTATTTTGTCAAGATAAAGAATCTGGTTTAAAAGCAATCATTGCAATTCATGATACAACACTTGGACCAGCTCTTGGTGGAACAAGAATGTGGACATATGATTCTGAAGAAGCGGCGATTGAAGATGCATTGCGTCTTGCAAAAGGGATGACATACAAAAACGCAGCAGCTGGTCTAAACCTGGGTGGTGCGAAAACAGTAATTATCGGCGATCCACGTAAAGATAAGAGCGAAGCGATGTTCCGCGCATTAGGACGTTACATTCAAGGACTAAACGGACGTTACATTACAGCTGAAGATGTTGGTACAACAGTAGACGATATGGATATTATCCACGAAGAAACGGACTTTGTAACAGGTATTTCACCATCATTCGGTTCTTCTGGTAACCCATCTCCAGTAACTGCATACGGTGTTTACCGTGGTATGAAAGCAGCTGCGAAAGAAGCTTTCGGTACTGATAATTTAGAAGGAAAAGTAATTGCTGTTCAAGGCGTTGGTAACGTAGCATATCACCTATGCAAACATTTACACGCTGAAGGAGCAAAACTAATCGTTACAGATATTAATAAAGAAGCTGTACAACGTGCAGTAGAAGAATTTGGTGCAACGGCAGTTGAGCCAAATGAAATTTACGGTGTTGAATGTGATATTTACGCACCATGTGCATTAGGCGCAACAGTTAATGACGAAACTATTCCACAGCTTAAAGCAAAAGTAATCGCAGGTTCTGCAAATAACCAATTAAAAGAAGATCGTCACGGCGACATCATTCATGAAATGGGTATTGTATACGCACCAGACTATGTAATTAATGCAGGTGGCGTAATTAACGTAGCAGACGAGTTATATGGATACAATAGAGAACGTGCATTAAAACGCGTTGAGTCAATTTATGACACAATTGCAAAAGTAATCGAAATTTCAAAACGTGATGGCATTGCAACTTATGTAGCAGCAGATCGTCTAGCTGAAGAGCGCATTGCTAGCTTGAAAAACTCTCGTAGCACATACTTACGCAACGGTCACGACATTATTAGCCGTCGCTAATCATTCATATATAACTTTTACAAAAGGTGTGGTTACCTCTTATGAGGTTTCCACTTCCTTTTAAATTTATTAGTGGAGGTAGCAACATTGTCTGTAAATCGAATTCTTGTTATTAACCCAGGTAGTACATCCACAAAAATTGGTGTTTTTGATAATGAAAGACCTGTTCTAGAAGAAACGATTCGTCATGACGTAGAACAGATTGGAAAATATAAGCGAATTATAGACCAATATGAGTTTCGTAAAGAAACGATTTTAGAAGTTCTACATTCTCATGGTATTAACATTTCAAAATTAAACGCTGTTTGTGGGCGTGGTGGATTACTTCGTCCAATCGAAGGCGGTACGTATACAGTAAATGATGCAATGTTAGAAGATTTAAAAAATGGATTTAGTGGTCATCATGCTTCAAACCTTGGAGGCATTTTAGCCTATGAAATTGCTTCTGGGTTAAATATTCCCGCATTCATTGTGGATCCTGTCGTTGTAGATGAGATGGAGCCAATTGCTCGTATAAGCGGTATTGCTGGTATGGAACGTAAAAGTATTTTCCATGCATTAAATCAAAAAGCAGTTGCTCGTAAAGTAGCTAATCAATTAAATCACAAATACGAGGATTTAAATTTATTAGTTACACATATGGGCGGCGGTATTACAGTTGGTGCTCATAAAAAAGGAAAAGTTATCGATGTGAATAACGGTTTAAATGGAGAAGGACCATTTAGTCCAGAACGTGCTGGTACAGTACCAGTAGGACAATTAGTTGAAATGTGTTTTTCTGGTGAGTATTACCGAGACGAAATGGTGAAAAAACTTGTCGGACAAGGTGGACTTGTAAGTCTAATCGGTACAAATGATGCGATTAAAGTAGAACAAATGGTTGAAAAAGGTGATCCTGAAGCAACTCTTATTTATAAAGCAATGGCATATCAAGTTGCAAAAGAGATTGGTGGGGCTAGTGCTGTGCTTCACGGGAAAATCGATGCAATCGTATTAACGGGTGGACTTGCGTACAGTAAAATTCTTGTTGATGAAATAAAAGAACGAGTGGACTGGATTGCGGATGTTATCGTACATCCAGGGGAAGATGAGTTAGAGGCGTTAGCAGAAGGGGCACTTCGTGTATTACGTGAAGAAGAAGCTCCAAAAGAATATATTGTACGTGAAAAAGAAACGGTAGCTAGGGGTTGAGATAATGGCAAAAGAATATGATTTAGTCATCGTTGGCGGCGGTACTGGTGGATATGTTGCTGCAATTCGTGCATCACAACTAGGTTTAAAAACTGCACTTGTTGAAAAAGAAAATCTTGGTGGTACTTGTTTACACAAAGGATGTATTCCTAGTAAAGCTCTTTTACGTAGTGCGGAAGTATACGCAACTGCTAAAAAAAGCGAAGAGTTCGGGGTTATTGCAAGTAATGTAGAATTAAACTTTGCGAAAGTACAAGAGCGTAAAGAGAAGATCGTAACGCAACTTCATAAAGGCGTTCAACACTTAATGAAACAAGGTAAAATTGATGTGTTTGAAGGTATTGGCCGTATTCTTGGCCCATCTATTTTCTCTCCGATGCCAGGGACAATTTCAGTTGAACTTGCAAGTGGAGAAGAGAATGAAATGTTAATTCCAAAAAATGTACTTATTGCAACAGGTTCTCGTCCAAATTCATTACCAGGTTTAGAGTTAGACGGAGAGTACGTAATGTCTTCTGATCATGCCCTAAAAATGGAAACGCTTCCTAGTTCGATTATTATCGTTGGTGGCGGTGTAATCGGTATTGAGTGGGCATCTATGCTTGCTGACTTCGGTGTAGAAGTTACAGTATTAGAGTATGCGAAAACGATACTACCACTAGAAGATCAAGATGTTTCAAAAGAAATGCAACGTCTATTCAAGAAAAAAGGTATTAAAGTGGTAACTGGTGCAAAAGTATTACCAGAAACATTGGTAAAAGATAATGGAGTAACAATTCAAGCTGAACATAACGGTGAGAATAAAGAATTTAAAGCAGAAAAAATGCTTGTATCTGTAGGACGACAAGCCAATACGCAAAATATTGGTTTAGAGAATACGGATATCGTTGTGGAAAAAGGATACATTCAAACAAATGAGTTTTATCAAACGAAAGAATCTCATATTTACGCAATCGGTGATGTAATTGGTGGCTTACAACTTGCTCACGTTGCTTCTCATGAAGGAATTGTTGCAGTAGAACATATTGCTGGTAAAGAAGTTACACCAATTGATTATTCTATGGTATCAAAATGCGTATATAGTAGTCCGGAAGTTGCTTCTGTCGGTTTAACAGAACAAGAAGCGAAAGAAAAAGGCTATAAGTTAAAAGTAGGTAAATTCTCATTCCGTGCAATCGGGAAAGCACTTGTATACGGCGAATCAGATGGTTTCGTAAAACTTGTAGTTGATGAAGAAACAAATGACATTCTCGGTGTTCATATGATTGGACCACATGTAACAGATATGATTTCTGAAGCGGGTCTTGCAAGAGTACTTGATGCAACACCTTGGGAAGTAGCACATACAATTCATCCGCATCCATCATTATCTGAGGCGATTGGTGAAGCAGCATTAGCTGTAGATGGAAAAGCGTTACACGCATAAAAATGTGGATTTAGGAGGTTATGAAAAATGGCAGAAGTAAAAGAAAAGCGCCATGAAGAGCTTGGCTTAAGTGATGAGCAAGTATTAGAAATGTTCCGTACGATGTTACTTGCACGTAAAATCGACGAACGTATGTGGTTATTAAACCGTGCTGGTAAAATTCCATTCGTAATTTCTTGTCAAGGACAAGAGGCAGCGCAAGTTGGAGCAGCATTCGCTCTTGATAGAGAGAAAGATTATGCATTACCATACTACCGTGATATGGGTGTTGTACTAGCGTTTGGTATGACAGCGAAAGAACTGATGCTATCTGGTTTCGCGAAAGCTGGAGATCCAAACTCTGGTGGTCGTCAAATGCCTGGTCACTTCGGTCAAAAGAAAAATCGTATTGTGACAGGTTCATCTCCAGTAACAACGCAAGTACCACATGCAGTTGGTATTGCATTAGCTGGAAAAATGGAAAAGAAAGATTTAGTAACGTTTGTTACATTCGGTGAAGGTTCTTCAAACCAAGGTGATTTCCATGAAGGTGCAAACTTTGCTGGCGTACACAAGTTACCTGTTATTTTCATGTGTGAAAATAACAAATACGCAATTTCTATTCCAGTTGAAAAACAATTAGCATGTAAAAATGTATCAGACCGTGCAATTGGATACGGTATGCCTGGATATACAGTAGACGGAAACGATCCGCTTGCAGTATATAAAGCTGTAAAAGAAGCAGCAGACCGTGGCCGCCGCGGTGAAGGTCCAACTTTAATTGAAACAGTATCATATCGTTTAACAGCACATTCAAGTGATGATGATGATCGTGTTTATCGTGATAAAGAAGAAGTAGAAGAAGCGAAGAAAAATGATTCAATTGTAACATTTGCTGCTTATTTAAAAGAGGTTGGCGTGTTAACTGAGGAATCTGAAAAACAAATGTTAGACGAAATTATGCATATCGTAAACGAAGCAACAGAATATGCAGAAAATGCTCCGTATGCAGCACCTGAAGATGCATTGAAGCACGTATACGCAGAATAGGGGGGAACGTTTCATGGCTGTAATGTCTTATATTGATGCTATAACATTAGCAATGCGCGAAGAAATGGAACGCGATGAGAAAGTATTTGTTTTAGGTGAAGATGTTGGTAAAAAAGGTGGCGTATTTAAAGCGACACATGGATTATATGATCAATTTGGTGAAGATCGTGCGCTAGATACACCACTTGCAGAATCTGCAATCGCTGGGGTCGCAATTGGTGCAGCAATGTATGGAATGCGTCCAATCGCTGAAATGCAGTTTGCGGATTTCATCATGCCAGCAGTAAACCAAATTGTTTCTGAGGCAGCAAAAATTCGTTACCGTTCTAATAATGATTGGACTTGTCCAATTACAGTTCGTGCGCCATTTGGCGGCGGTGTTCACGGTGCGTTGTATCATTCACAATCTGTAGAAGCGATGTTTGCAAACCAACCTGGTTTAAAAATCGTTATCCCTTCTACACCATATGATGCAAAAGGCTTACTAAAAGCTGCAATTCGTGATGAAGATCCAGTATTATTCTTTGAGCATAAACGTGCATATCGCTTAATTAAAGGTGAAGTGCCAGAAGATGATTACGTATTACCAATCGGAAAAGCAGATGTAAAACGTGAAGGTGATGATATTACTGTTATCACATACGGATTATGTGTTCATTTTGCTCTTCAAGCAGCTGAAAAGCTAGCACAAGATGGCATCTCTGCACACATTCTTGATTTACGTACTGTATATCCATTAGATAAAGAAGCAATCATTGAAGCAGCTTCTAAAACGGGTAAAGTTCTTCTTGTAACAGAAGACAATAAAGAAGGAAGTATTATGAGTGAAGTGGCAGCAATTATTGCTGAAAACTGTCTGTTTGATTTAGATGCACCAATCGCACGTCTTGCAGGTCCAGATGTTCCAGCAATGCCATATGCACCAACAATGGAAAAATTCTTTATGGTAAATCCAGATAAAGTTGAAAAAGCAATGCGTGAACTTGCGGAATTTTAATCGGGGGGACTATACATGGCTGTAGAAAATATTACAATGCCTCAGCTCGGGGAGAGCGTTACAGAGGGTACAATTAGTAAATGGCTCGTTAATGTTGGCGATCACGTAAACAAATATGATCCGCTTGCGGAAGTAATGACTGATAAAGTAAATGCTGAAGTACCATCTTCTTTCACTGGTATTGTGAAAGAGTTAATCGCTGGTGAAGGTGATACGTTAGCTGTAGGTGAAGTAGTTTGTGTAATTCAAGTAGAAGGCGCAGATGAAGTAGCAGCAACAGCTGTTGAGGAAAAAACGAAAGAAGAACCAAAGGCAGAAGTAGCTACGCCTGAAAAAGCACCGAAAGCAAAACAACCAACTGATGGAAAACCTCGTTTTTCACCAGCTGTGTTAAAACTTGCAGGTGAGCATAACGTTGATTTAGATCTAGTAGAAGGTACGGGAGCAAACGGCCGTATCACTCGTAAAGATATTTTAAAGCTAGTGGAATCTGGAAATATTCCGCAAGCAGGTGCGGTGAAGAAAGAGGAAGCGGTAGTAGAAGCGCGTCCAGAAGCACCAAAAGCCGCGCCAGTAGCACAAAAAGTAGAAGCTGCGAAACCAGTTTCTGTACCAACAATGCCTGGCGATATCGAAATTCCAGTAACAGGTGTGCGTAAAGCAATCGCAGCGAACATGTTACGTAGTAAACACGAAGCACCGCATGCTTGGATGATGATTGAAGTAGATGTGACAAACCTTGTGTCATACCGTAATTCAATTAAAGGTGATTTCAAAAAACGCGAAGGATTTAACTTAACGTTCTTTGCTTTCTTCGTAAAAGCAGTAGCACAAGCGTTAAAAGAGTATCCTCAAATTAATTCAATGTGGGCTGGCGATAAAATTGTTCAGAAGAAAGATATTAACCTTTCTATCGCTGTGGCAACAGAGGACGAACTATTTGTACCAGTAATTAAACACGCAGACGAGAAGACGATTAAAGGTATCGCTCGTGAAATTACAGAACTTGCAGGAAAAGTACGTACGAAATCGTTAAAAGCGGACGAAATGCAAGGTGGAACATTTACAATTAATAACACAGGATCATTCGGTTCTGTTCAATCTATGGGTATTATTAATTACCCACAAGCGGCTATTTTACAAGTTGAATCAATTGTAAAACGCCCAGTCATTATGGATAATGGTATGTTCGGTGCTCGCGACATGGTTAACTTATGTCTATCACTTGATCACCGTGTACTAGATGGCTTAATTTGTGGTAAGTTCTTAGGACGTGTAAAAGAAATTTTAGAAAATACGTCAGAAAATAATACATCTGTATACTAATAAAAAGCTCGCTTATGGCGAGCTTTTTATTATCTTATTTCTTCATTTGCATACTACTATATGTATAATACCTTTCCCAGTAATCTTACAATGAACGATTATGTATTAGGAATTTACGAAAATACATTGCTGATATATGGTATATAGATATAAAATAAGGAAAGAATAATTTTTTTGGCAAATCTTACTGACGAAACTGTAGTATAATATATTGTATTGTATGAAAAAGAGAGTTATTCTATATAAGTGTTTTATAGATAATGTGTAATCAGTCGTCAAAACATGAAGAATGTTGACTCCTGGTTTTTTATTTTGCTGTAACAATGTTTCAGGAGGATGTCATGAAAAGAAGTACCGAGTTTCTAAAAAGTTTAGATGTAAAATTAATTTTAATTTTGTGTGCATTATGTGTTACGAGTATAGCTGCTATATATAGCAGTCAGCAAACCGGACAATATGGGGATGCAAACTTTGCTATGAAACAGGGTTTGAACTACATAATTGGAGCTGTATTGTTATTACTTGTTGCAAGCATCGACTTAGATCAATTGCAAAAATTGTCTTGGCCGCTTTATATCGTTGGGTTTGCTTCACTTATTCTTTTGAAAATACTACCGGTTTCCACTTTCACACCTGAAAAATTAGGTGCAAAAAGATGGTTCGTTTTCCCATTAGTTGGACAAATTCAACCGTCTGAGTTTTTCAAAATTTCATTGCTTCTCGTAGTAGCAAGTATAGCAGTGAAACATAATGCACAGTATATGGCAAGGACATTCCAAACGGATTTAAAACTAGTAGGTAAAATTATGCTAGTATCCCTTCCGCCTATTGCTGTAGTATATAGCCAACCGGATACGGGTATGGTGTTCTTATATGCTGCTGCCATTGCGTGCATTTTATTTATGTCAGGTATCCAGAAAAAATTGATAGCGTTATGTACAGTTATTCCGGTGACCATATTATCTGCGTTAATATTTATATACGTAAGGTATGAGGATTTCTTCTTTAATAAGTTAGTTACTTTATTAAAACCTCACCAACAATCACGTATTTTAGGCTGGTTAGATCCATTTGAACATACAGATCAAGGTTATCAAACACAGCAATCGATTTTAGCTGTAGGTAGTGGAGGAATGGAAGGTAAAGGGTTCCGTGAAGGGAGCGTCTATATTCCAGAGAAACATACTGACTTTATATTCGCTACAATTGCTGAAGAAGGTGGATTTATCGTAGCAGCGTTAGTTGTATTCTTGTTCCTATTACTATTATATCGAACAATTATTATCGGTTATTCTGCGGATAATTTATTCGGTACATTACTATGTGCTGGATCGATTGGGATATTAACGGTTCAAATATTCCAAAATATCGGTATGATCGTTGGCTTAATGCCTGTAAAAGGGATTGCATTACCTTTCTTATCGTATGGGGGAAGTTCCTTATTCTCGAATATGATTATGATGGGGCTCATATTATCAGTACGGAAAACGTATAAAAAATATATGTTTTCAGTTAAGTAAAAAAAGCTGGTTCGTTTTGAAACGAACCAGCTTTTTTTTACATATATGCTCATAAACGTTGCAAACTAAAACAGACTAGCAGTTTGGGATGTAAGGAGTGCAAAGTGATGCATATGCATATTTTTGAAGGAGCAAGGCATCTTTCGATTGGTGAATGGGTTGTTCGGGCTATAATAGCGTACATATTTTTAATATTAGTTGCGAAAGCACTAGGGCAAAGGTCCATCGCGCAGCTTCGCTTTTTAGATGTTGTATTAGTATTATTGCTTGGTGGGAATATTTCTAATGCACTTTCTGATGAAAAGGTCGGATTACTTGGTTCAATGATTACAACTTTTATACTTGTTGTACTTCATATTGTAAGCTCTATTTTAATGTTGAAATGGGATAGATGGAGACGTTTTTTAGAGCCAGCACCTATTATTCTTATACATAATGGTTCCATTGATTTTAGCAATTTGAAAAAAGCGAGAATTACGGCGGAATATTTATTTTCGGAACTTCGCATGCGAAATGTGAGCGATATTCAAACGGTTAAATTAGCATTATGGGAAGCGAGTGGCGTTGTTTCTATATTTCAGTATCCAGAATATGAAGCAGCTTCTCGGCGTGATCTAAAAGTGGCGGGGAAAAAGTCTCCAGTTTCTTTTATTTTAGTGAAAGATGGAAGGATTCAGCAGGACGTTCTTGCTTTAATAGGAAAAACAGAGGAGTGGGCAAAAGAGTTTTTAGAGGAGAGTACGGAAATTGAATCCATTATGTTAGCTACAGTAGATGAATCACATAAAATAAATATTTTGTTAAAAAAATGAAAAATATACGCATTTTGTTATTTCGTACATATGATACAATAGTGTGGACAACGAAAAAGGAGGCGATACGGTGGGATATGTAGAAGAATTACGAAAAATAGTTGGTCATCGCCCTTTAATTTTAGTTGGTGCTGTTGTACTCGTTATAAATAAAAATGGATATGTTTTATTGCAGCAGCGGACAGAGCCGTATGGAAAATGGGGGCTACCTGGCGGGCTAATGGAGCTTAGTGAATCACCAGAAGAAACAGCTTATCGTGAAGTATATGAAGAGACAGGAATAAAAGTGAAGAACTTGCGACTAATCAATGTATTTTCTGGAGCGAACTACTTTACAAAATTAGCAAACGGTGATGAATTTCAATCTGTAACAACCGCCTATTATACGGATGAATACGAAGGGGATTTTGTTATGAATAGAGAAGAAGCAGTTCAGCTTAAATTTTTCTCAGTAACAGAACTACCTGACTATATTGTAGGATCGCATAAAAAAATGATTGTTGAATATATGAAGATTATGGAAAAAAAGATATAATAATAGTGAAAGAAATACAAAAACACAGTTCTGGTTGGTAGTCCAGACGCATGATTTCATGTCAGTAACCTTCCCCTCCGGGATGTCCCGTATTTCTAATTTTTTAAAGGAGGGGCTGTCAATGGATTTGACAGTATATCACGATGGCCAATTTTTTGTTGGAATCATTACATGTAAAGAAAAAGGGAAATTGTATGGAGCGAGGTATATTTTTGGAGCGGAACCATCAGATGAAGAAGTGCTTATGTTTGTGACTAGTTCACTTTTAGAGCATTTTCAGCACTTTGCAAAATGTGGTGTAGAAGTTAAAGAAAAACAGCGTCCTAAAAACATAAAGCGTATCATGCGACAAGCAGCAAAAGAAACAACTATTAAACGTTTTACTAAGGCGCAAGAAGCAATTAGTTTATCTTATGAATTGCATAAACAAGAAAAGAAAGTGCAGTCTAAAGAGAAGCGAGAAGCTGAAAAAGAAAGAAGACGTTTAATTAAAGTACAAAAAGCAAAGCAAAAACATCGTGGTCATTAAAGAAAAGGTGTTAGAGCAAGAGCTCTAACACCTTTTCCATACTTAAATACAAGTAAACTTACTTGTATTTCATAAACATTAACTGGTAAGATACAAATAGGTAGTTTTAGAGGAGGGAAAAGATTGATTAATTTTAACTTTTTTATGAATGATGTTGTCCGCCAAGCGCGTGAAGAGATTGTCTCTGCTGGATATACAGAACTGACGACGCCAGAAGCAGTAGAAGAAGCGTTTAAAAGAAATGGAACAACACTTGTAATGGTAAACTCTGTATGTGGTTGTGCAGGTGGTATTGCTCGTCCTGCCGCTGCGCATTCCGTACATTATGATAAACGTCCTAACCATCTTGTAACGGTGTTTGCAGGTCAAGATAAAGAAGCAACAGCAAGAGCTCGTGAATATTTCGAAGGGTATCCACCTTCTTCTCCATCATTTGCTTTATTAAAAGATGGGAAAATTGTAACGATGGTAGAACGTCATGAAATTGAAGGTCATGAACCAATGCAAGTTATTGCAAAACTACAATCGTATTTCGAAGAGAATTGCGAAGAACTATAAATAATTGAAAAGGCGCTACGCTCACAATTAAGTGGGTGTAGCGCCTTTTTTTATTTAGTATTCAAAGTGATAGGACATACATTGATGGGTTTATTTATGCATTGTTTTATGCATGACAAACATTGTCTTTAATGATTTTTTATTTATTTTTATTTTATATATTGCATAAAAATAAAAGTGCTGATACAATACAAACATCGAATAAATATTCTATTAAACTTTTAAATATACATTATTAGGGGGAAGAAAGATGAAGAAGTTATTATCAATATCGTTTGCACTTATTTTAATTGTAAGTATGTTCAGTGCTTGTAGTAATGGGGAAGAAAAAGCTACTGGAAAAAATAAAAAGGTACTGGTTATGGGGACTTCAGCAGATTATAAACCATATGAATACGTGGAAGCTTCAAAAAGTGATGAAATTATCGGTTTTGATGTTGATGTTGCTAAATATATCGGAAAAGAACTTGGCTATGAAGTAAAAGTGAAAGATATGGATTTTGGTGGTTTATTAGCATCTCTTAGCTCAGGAAAAGTTGATTTCGTAATGGCAGGTATGACGCCAACTGCAGAGCGTAAAAATAATGTTGATTTCACAGATATTTACTTTGTTGCGAAAAACATGGTCGTTTCTAAAAAGGATTCTAACATTAAATCTGTAGAGGATTTAAAAGGGAAAAAAGTAGGAGTACAAACAGGATCTATTCAAGAAGAGAAAGCAGCAGAATTTAAAAAACAAGTAGATTTCAAAGTTGAGGGACGTGACCGTATACCAGAAATCGTACAAGAGATTAAAGCTGGTCGTTTTGATGCTGCAATTATAGAAGACACAGTTGCTAAAAATTATGTAGAGAAAATGAAAGATTTACAAGGAATTGAAATTAAAGAAGCGCCAGAAGAAGTAGGAGCAGCAATTGCCCTTCCGAAAAACAGTGATAAAACAGCTGAATTTAATAAAGTAATTAAAAAAATGCAAGAAAATGGAGAAATGGATAAATTAGTGAAGAAATGGTTTGGCAGCGAAAAATAAGCTGCCTTTCACTTTTCTGTGAGGGGAATGAAAAGAATGAACTTAGATTTTTCGGCGATTACGCCTTCGATACCATATATATTAAAAGGTCTAGAAGTTACTTTGAAAATTGTAGCAGTATCAGCTTTAGCAGGATTTATTTTAGGAATGTTATTAGCACTTTGCAAAATTGCTAGAATACGAGCATTAAATATAGCGGCAGATTTTTATACATCAATTTTCCGTGGTACACCACTTGTATTGCAATTAATGATTATTTATTTCGGTGTACCGCAAATAATTGGTTATGAAATACCAGCATTCTTAGCGGCTGTATTAGCATTTAGTTTGAATTCAGGTGCATATATGTCAGAAGTAATTCGTGCCGGCATCCAAGCGGTGGATAAAGGACAAACAGAAGCAGCGATGGCTTTAGGGATTCCTTACGGAAAAATGATGCGAAATATCATTTTTCCTCAAGCATTAAAAAATATATTACCAGCGCTTGTGAACGAGTTTGCGACACTTACGAAAGAGTCGGCTGTAGTAACAGTAATAGGAGCGACGGATTTAATGCGCCGTGCTTACATTGTAGGCGGTGAGACGTTTAAATACCTTGAACCATTACTTTTTGTTGGACTCATTTATTATATGCTAGTCATTATTCTTACATTAGTCGGAAAAGCAATTGAAGGGAGAATGAAGAAAAGTGATTAAAATTGAAAACCTTCATAAATCATTTGGAAAAAACGAAGTATTAAAAGGGATTACAACAACGATTGAAAAAGGGGAAGTAGTAGCAATTATTGGACCGTCTGGATCAGGGAAATCGACATTTTTACGCTGTATGAATGTGTTAGAAGCACCGACAAATGGTCACATTTGGATTGGAACGGAAGAAGTAACGAATCCGAAAACGAATATTATGCACGTTCGTGAAAATGTCGGAATGGTATTTCAGCATTTTCACTTATTTCCTCATATGACTGTATTAGAAAATATTACGTATGCTCCTATCAATGTAAAAGGAGTACAGAAACAAGAAGCTGAAAAGAAAGCCGAGAAACTTTTAGAAAAGGTCGGTTTATTAGATAAAAAAGATACGTATCCAAATCGTCTTTCGGGAGGACAAAAGCAACGTGTAGCAATTGCGAGAGCGCTAGCGATGGAACCAGAAGTAATGTTATTTGATGAACCAACATCCGCATTAGATCCAGAGATGGTAAAAGAAGTGTTAGAAGTTATGAAATCATTAGTTACGACAGGAATGACAATGGTGATTGTTACACATGAAATGGGATTCGCAAAAGAGGTAGCAGATCGTGTTCTCTTTTTAGATGGTGGAAAGCTTATAGAAGATAGCGCGCCAACACAATTCTTTGCAGCACCGAAAAGTGAGCGTGCGCAACAATTTTTACAAAAAATATTGTAATATGTAAAGGTTAGGTGAATAATAAGTAGAAAAGGATGACATTGTGTCATCCTTTTTTTATACTAGCTGTAAATACGTTTATACATATAGGAGTAATGAATGATATGTTCAAAATTGGATACCGTACAGTAAAAACAGCAATAGGGACAGGCGCAGCCGTTTTTATTGCTCAGTTATTAGGATTAGAATTTTATAGTTCAGCGGGTATTTTAGTTATATTATGTGTACAAAATACGAAACGTAAATCACTTCAAGTATCGTTACATCGTTTTCTAGCTTGTGTATTATCGATGGTATTCGCGTTTTGTATTTTTGAAACGATTGGTTATACACCACTTGCAATTAGCATATTATTACTTACATTTATTCCGACGGCAGTGATGCTGAAAATTCAAGAAGGTATTGTCACAAGTTCAGTTATTGTTATGCATCTATATTCATTAAAACAAATTACATGGCTCATAGTTGGTAATGAAGTTGCTATATTAACGATAGGGATTAGCGTTGCTTTATTAGTGAATATGTATATGCCAAGTAGTGAAAATAAGCTAAGAGAGTATCAGGATAAAATTGAAAGTAATTTTAAAACGATTTTGTTTGAAATGGTTGTGTATTTACGAAACCGAGAAAGTAGTTGGAGCGGGGCAGAACTTATTGAAACTGAAAATATGCTAAATGAAGCTAGAGATTTATCGTTTAAGAAACTTGAGAATGCATTTATGCGAGAGGATGACTATTATTATCGTTATTTTAATATGCGCATGCAACAATTTGAAATTTTAGAGCGAATGATTCCGTTAGCAGCTTCTTTATCGTGGACATATGAACAAGCTGACATGATTGCGGATGTGGTTGAAAACATTAGTAATGCTATTAGCCCTCAGAGTACCGGGGTTATTTCCTTAAGACAGCTTCAAGAAATGAGAGGATTATTTAGAGATATGCCATTGCCAGCTACACGTGAAGAATTTGAGATACGTGCGAAACTTGTTCAACTTGTATACGAAATGGAACAATATTTACTCATTAAAAGTCGTTTTAAGGGAAAGGATAATATAAAAGAACTTATATAGAAGGTAGGAATTATTTATGCCGTATCTTCTCTCTTTCATATTATTTCTTTCTTTATCGCCTATTTGGCCTCTTGGCGATAATCCGCGTGCTGGAGATCCTTTCATTATTGTAAATAAAGCGACGAATAAATTAGCTTATATTGACGATGGAAAGATTCAAAAAGTTTTTCCAGTAGCGACAGGGAAAACGAATGAATTAACTCCAGAAGGAACTTTTGATGTTGTAATGAAAGCAAAGGATCCGTATTACATTGCGAAGGATATTCCAGGTGGATCGCCAAAAAATCCACTTGGGTCAAGGTGGATTGGATTTAATGCAAGAGGAACTGATGGAAGTAAATATGGAATACATGGAACAAACCAACCGAGTTCAATTGGAAAGTATATTTCACAAGGTTGTATAAGAATGAAGAAAAATGATGTAGAGTATTTATTTGATCGCATTCCAATTGGAACGAAAGTATGGATTGTGAAATCGAAAAAATCATTTCAGCAATTGGCAAAAGAAAAAGGAGCCGTTGCATATGAAAAAGCCAACAAAAAGGTTGGCTTTTTCTATTATAATAAGTTGTCTTGACATGTGTACATAACCGTGCGTTAATGAAAGTATAGAAAGATAAAATTAGATAAAGGGGTTGCTCATATGTACTTGAATCCAAAACTTTCGTATATGCAGTTTTTTATGGGATTTCTATTTGTTATTACATTCATATTGGCAACTTTTAATATATGTTCTTATCTTGTAGCGATTGTATGTATGGCATTACTTAATCTAACTTTTGTTATTGGGGCATTTCAGCAGAAACAATATACAAGTTTTGTAATAGCACTTGTAATGTCATTTTCCTTTAGTATTGTAGCGATTGTGTTTTATATAAAATAAACCATCTCGATGTCGAGATGGTTTATTTTGTCATGTGTAAAAAGTAAAAAAAGGACGAACACATCGCCCTTTTTACCAAAACATACTCGCGCCAGCAAGTAATGTTGTTACAAGCATAGAAATTAGCATCACATAAACCATAACTTTTTGAGCTTTTTTATGCATCGTTATACCTCCTTGCAAATCAGTACAATTTCATTGTAACGAGAAATGAAATTATGGACAAGGGGAGAGTGAGGACAAAATTCGGGAAGGGGTTGCAAAATATAACAGGAAATTTGAGAGTGTGTAGAGAATATAGTAAAAGGGTATATTGTTAATTTTTAGTTGGACAAGCTGAAGAATGGAGATACGATGATGAAAATATACGAAACAGATCGTTTATACTTAAGGGAAATTGATGAGTCGTATGCTGAAACAGTTCTTCAATATTACGACAGAAATCGTGAATTCTTAAAAGCTTGGGAAGAGTATAGACCGGATGATTTTTTTACGCTAGATTATCAAAAGAAAAAGTTGCAAAAGGATAGAAAAGAGTTCGAAGAAGGGAAAATCATCAGACTATGGATTTTTAAAAAGGGTGATGATACGAAAATAATTGGGTGTATTTCATTTAATTTAATCGTTCGTGGCATTTATCAATCTTGTGTACTCAGTTATAAATTAGATAAAGCAGAGTTAAACAAAGGGTATACGACAGAAGCGCTTAGAAAAGCAATTCAAGTTGCTTTTGGGGAATTTCAGTTACATCGTATAGAAGCTCCGATTATGCCTCGTAATTTAGCATCTATACAAGTAGTAACGAAGATAGGTTTTCAATATGAAGGCGTGTCTAGGAAGATGTTAATGGTAAATGGCGTGTGGGAAGATCATATGCGCTGGGTATTGTTAAATGAGTAATAGAAAGCAGATGGTTATCTAGACATGTAAACCATCTGTTTTTTGTCTTGTATTTCGAAACTTTTGCGAAATTCTGTTATAATTAATAGTGTTACATACATAATGGTAGTGCAGGAGGCGCAGTCTTATGATTAATCAAGAACGTTTAGTAAATGAATTTATGGAATTAGTACAAGTAGATTCTGAAACGAAATTTGAAGCAGAAATCTGCAAAGTATTAACGAAGAAATTTACAGATTTAGGTGTAGAAGTATTTGAAGATGACACAATGGCTGTAACTGGTCATGGTGCAGGTAACTTAATTTGTACTTTACCAGCAACAAAAGATGGTGTTGATACAATTTACTTTACTTCTCATATGGATACAGTAGTTCCTGGTAATGGAATTAAGCCTTCTATTAAAGATGGATATATCGTATCAGATGGTACAACAATTTTAGGTGCGGATGATAAAGCTGGATTAGCATCAATGTTCGAAGCAATCCGTGTTTTAAAAGAGAAAAATATCCCTCATGGTAAAATTGAATTTATTATTACAGTCGGAGAAGAATCAGGTCTTGTTGGCGCAAAAGCATTAGACCGTGAGCGTATTACAGCGAAATATGGCTACGCATTAGATAGCGATGGAAAAGTTGGTGAAATCGTTGTTGCAGCTCCAACACAAGCGAAAGTGAACGCAATTATTCGCGGGAAAACAGCTCACGCTGGTGTAGCGCCGGAGAAAGGTGTATCTGCAATTACTATCGCAGCGAAAGCAATTGCGAAGATGCCACTTGGTCGCATTGACTCTGAAACGACTGCAAATATTGGACGTTTTGAAGGTGGTACACAAACGAATATCGTTTGCGATCATGTACAAATCTTTGCAGAAGCTCGTTCTTTAATCAATGAGAAAATGGAAGCACAAGTTGCGAAAATGAAAGAAGCATTTGAAACAACTGCAAAAGAAATGGGCGGTCATGCAGACGTTGAAGTAAACGTTATGTACCCAGGATTTAAATTTGCTGATGGCGATCACGTTGTAGAAGTTGCAAAACGTGCAGCTGAAAAAATTGGTCGTACACCTTCTCTTCACCAAAGTGGTGGCGGAAGTGATGCAAACGTAATTGCAGGACATGGTATCCCAACAGTTAACTTAGCAGTTGGTTATGAAGAAATTCATACAACAAACGAAAAGATTCCTGTTGAAGAATTAGCAAAAACAGCAGAATTAGTTATAGCAATTATTGAAGAAGTAGCGAAGTAATGTAATAGAAAAAGCGTGTAAATCACAATTGATTTACACGCTTTTTATTTTGATTCGATTGCTTTTACAAGGCGGATAAGCCAATATAAGAAAATCCATGGTAGTATATCAGTTGTTATAATGCCCAGTAGACTTGGAAGGATCCCCACTACGTTAATATTAAAAATAGGGAGTAATAAATAATTAATTAAGATGATTAATATAATAATGAGAAATGTATAGTTGAGTTTACTGTTTGATTTCATAATAAATCACTCCTTTTACAATAAAATCCATCCTCATATAAAGTATAGCAAAAATAAGGATAAAAAGAATAAATTATTATATTGTACATGAATTTGATATAATAAAGGAACAAACGTTCCTTGGGAGGGTGAGTATTGTGCGAGAAATGTATCCAAAAAATGGCCGTGTTATTTTACATGTAGATATGAATTGTTTTTTCGCATCTGTTGAAATTGCTCATGATCCATCACTACAAGGGAAGCCGTTAGCGGTTGCTGGAAATGAAAAAGAAAGAAAAGGAATTATCATAACATGTAGTTATGAGGCGAGAGAATATGGAATACGTACGACGATGCCTCTTTGGGAGGCGAAAAGATTATGTCCGCAATTAGTTGTAAGACGTCCTAATTTCACGTTCTATCGTGAAGCTTCATTTCAAATGTTTCAAATCCTTTCTCGTTTTACGGAAAAAATACAACCAGTCTCTATAGATGAGGGGTATTTAGATATTACAGATTGTTACGCACTTGGTTCGCCTCTTGAAATAGCAAAGATGATTCAGCAAGCGTTATTAACAGAGTTACAGCTTCCGTGTAGCATTGGAATTGCTCCGAACCTTTTCCTAGCCAAAACAGCTTCTGATATGAAAAAGCCCCTCGGTATTACGGTGCTTCGAAAACGAGATATTCCAGAAATGATTTGGCCACTTCCAGTTGGAGCGATGCATGGAATTGGAGAAAAAACAGCTGAAAAGTTAAATGAGATTCATATACAAACCATTGAGCAGCTAGCAAAAGGAAACGAACATATCATTCGCGCTAAAATTGGAAAACACGGTGTTGATTTACAACAGCGTGCAAAAGGTATGGATAATAGGGAAGTCGATCCGAGCCAAATGGGACAACATAAAAGCGTTGGTAATTCGATGACTTTTTCAAAGGATATGGATGAAGAGAAAGAATTACTTGATATGTTAGAAAGGCTATCCAAATCAGTGAGTAAAAGATTACAAAAGCGAACCCTTGTCAGCTATAATATTCAAATTATGATTAAATACCATGATAGGCGGACGGTAACGCGGAGTAAGCAATTGAAAAATGCTATTTGGGAAGAACGAGATATTTTTCAGGCAGCCTCTCGTTTATGGAAGCAACATTGGGACGGTGATTCCGTTCGTTTACTAGGTGTTACGGCTACTGAAATAGAGTGGAAGACAGAATCAGTGAAACAATTAGACTTGTTTTCATTTGAAGAAGACGCGAAAGAAGAGCCACTACTTGCTGTCATTGATCAAATTAATGATAAATATGGAATGCCGCTTTTACAACGTGGTAGTCAATTATTACGTAAGCAAGAAAAGTCTTTTCAACAAAAATTAGAAAATAAATTTATGTAGAAGGTGTCATGAAGCTGTAAATATTATGACACCTTTCATTTTTAACTTGCTTCTAAATTTAATGAAGTTTTCCACCCAGCTGCAGTAACGCCAGATTCTAATAGCATTCTACTTACTATTTTTTCTATTAAGACTGCTGCATTAGTGTTGCAGTGTAATGTAGCTTGTATACATACTTTTTGATTAGAATCTACGTCTTCACTATACAATTCTTTTAAACCGATGCCTTCAGAACTTACCATATGCATAAGTAAAAAGCGAATATGGGCTTCATTTTCTTCTGAACAAGTAAGAGAAAGTAAGTAGTTTGTATGTTCTGGCGATTCTTCTTTTGATTTCTGATTCATAAAGAGAGCGATTGGGCGAAGTAGTATATTTGCTAGTAAAACGCCGGTTGCACCTAATATAGCTGCAATGAGGAAGCCAGCGCCTGTAAGGGTACCAACGGCAGCTGCGCACCATAAAGTAGCCGCAGTATTAAGCCCTCTAATACTAAAACCATCGCGGATAATAACGCCGCCTCCTAAAAAGCCAATGCCACTAACGACTTGAGCGGCAATACGTGAGGGGCTAGCATCATGATCAAGCATGACGGACAATAAGACAAATGTACAGGCACCAAGTGATACGAGAGCATTTGTCCGTAAACCAGCCATTCGGTGTCTCCATTGCCGTTCCATTCCGATGCAAGCACCTACAATAATTGCGATAAATAATCTTAATACAATGTCATACCATACCATCATGGTCACCTCCATACATATAAGTCCATGTTATGTTTTGGAGAATGAGTGGAGAGTACCCGCTCATTCTCATTTTATCCCGCTATTTGCAGGCTAATTAAAGTTGCACTTTATAACCAGCTATGAAACTTTTTAATATAAACTTTTTTTAGGAACTGTGTTAAGAAAGCATAGCCTAATAGTATTCCTACTAACCAAGGGAAATAGCTAAGTGGTAATGCTTGTAATCCAACTGCTGCTCCGAGTGGTGAGAATGGAATGTAAATTCCGATTGCCATAATACAAACGGTTAATAAAAGAACTGGTACTGATGCAGTACTTTGAATAAATGGAATCTTCTGTGTTCTTATCATGTGAACAATTAAAGTTTGTGTTAGTAATCCAACAACAAACCAACCGGATTGGAATAAGGATTGTTCGCTAGCTGTATTTGCACCGAAGACGTTCCACATGACTACATATGTGATGATATCAAATATGGAACTAATTGGACCGATGCAAATAATGAAGTTTCGTAAGTTTGCAGTATCCCATTTTCTCGGTTTTTCTAAAAATTCTTTATCCATTTTGTCCCATGGGATAGATAGTTGTGAAATATCATAAAGTAAGTTTTGAATTAAAAGGTGAATGGCAAGCATAGGTAAGAAAGGAATGAAAGCACTTGCTACTAACACGCTAAATACATTTCCAAAGTTAGAGCTAGCTGTCATTTTAATATATTTTAAAATATTTCCGAATGTAGTGCGTCCTTCTAAAATACCTGCTTCTAATATCGTTAAACTTTTTTCAAGTAGAATAATATCGGAAGACTCTTTTGCAATATCAGTTGCAGTATCAACAGATATGCCAACGTCAGCTTCACGTAACGCAACAGCATCGTTAATGCCATCTCCCATATAACCTACAGTGTGACCGTTTCCTTGTAGTACCCGTATAATGCGAGATTTTTGCATTGGATTTAGCTTCGCAAATACAGTTGTTTCTTCGGCTAGTTTTGCTAATGCTTTATCTGGTAAAGAATCAATCTCGTAACCAAGGACTGGCTCACCGATATTCAAGCTTACTTCTTTACAAACTGTTCTTGTAACGATTTCATTATCACCAGTTAAAATTTTCACTTGTACACCATGCTTTTGTAATGTTTGAATGGCAGCAGCGGCAGATGGTTTCGGTGGATCTAAAAAGCCGATATATCCAGCGAGAATCATCTCAGTTTCGTCTTTTACTGCATACTCTTTATCATTTATTTTTCTATCTTTTTTATAAGCTACAGCAATAACTCGCATACCTTCACTATTCAATGTTTCACTTAGTTGTTTGACATTTGAGCGCATTTCCTCGGTGAGTGGAACAATTTTCTCGTCAACTTCAGTGTAGTTGCAAATTGATAAAATTTCTTCTACGGCACCTTTACAAACCATTGTATGTTCACCTGAAATACCTTTTACAATGACTGACATACGTCGGCGTGCGAAATCGAATGGAATTTCATCTATTTTTTGAAAAGCTGATGGATCAAATTTATGGTTTTCCTCTGTATGCTTAATAACAGCTTTATCTATTAAATTTTTCAATCCAGTTTGATAGAAACTATTTAAATAGGCAAATTGTAAGACGTGATTGCATTCATTTCCATTAGGATCTAAGTGACGAACAAGAACAACTTTATCTTCTGTTAAAGTTCCAGTTTTATCTGTACAAAGAATGTTCATAGCACCTAAGTTTTGAATAGAATTCAGTTGTTTTACAATTACTTTCTGTTTAGACATATTAACAGCACCTTTAGCTAAATTAGCAGTTACAATCATTGGTAACATTTCAGGTGTAAGACCAACAGCAATAGCAATGGCGAAGAAGAAAGCCTCTTGCCAATCTCCTTTTGTAAACCCGTTAATGAGAAGAACGATAGGTGCCATAATAAGCATGAATGTAATTAAGAGCCAGCTTACTTTATTTACACCTTTATCAAAGCTTGTTTCTACGCGTTTACCGATTACTTTTTTTGCTAAAGAGCCGAAATACGTATCGATACTTGTGGAGACGACAACAGCTTTTGCGCTACCACTTACAATATTTGTACCCATAAAACAAAGGTTTTCCATATCGAGTGGATTGTAATTTTTCTTTATGTTTTTCGGTAAAATATGTTTATTCTCTGTATGATAGCAGTTTTCGTACTTTTCTACAGGTAGTGCTTCCCCTGTTAAAGAAGACTGATTCACAAATAAATCTTTAGCTGATAAAATACGCACATCAGCTGGAACGATATCACCGGCTGAAAGGGAAATAATATCCCCAGGTACAAGTTCTTCAATTGGAATTTCTGTTGTATAATTTTGCTTTAAATTTGTTACTTTTTTTGTTTCGTATACAAATCCATCTATTCTAAAGACACTCGCTGTTGTTCGAACCATAGCCTTTAACTGATTCGCAGCTTTTTGAGAACGAAATTCTTGTAAAAAGCGAATTGTTGCACTTAGCATTACCATTACAGATACGACAATGGTTCCTTGTATGTCATCTGTGAAAAAAGAGAGTGCGCCGAGAGCTAATAAAACAAAAATAAATGGATTTTTAAATGCTAGTAGAAATTGAATGTACCACGGCGATGTTTTATTATGAGCTATTTCATTAGAGCCATATAAAGAAAGTCTACGAGACGCTTCTTCTTTAGAGAGTCCATCTTTTGTTGTTTCTAAAAGTTGTAATGCTTTGTTTGCATCTTGTGTTGCGACTTCTACTAATAATTCGTTATTTGTGTTCATACGATCTTGATCGTATGAATGTTTTGTTTCTTGTCTTTGTAAATTTAACATTGGTAGTTCCTCCTTTTTTCATGAAGGAGAAAACAATCTGTTACTCGACTATTTAAAATTAGGAGGAACAGCTTCTTTCCTACCTACATGATGAAATATTAGCGTAAAACATATGGGTATCCGGGCCGAATCATCAATAGCCAACTGTTCCTCACCTCCGTACAATTTAGTAGTTTCTGAATATGCTATGTTTGTTTCATAGTAAGGTGCATAATACGTAAAAAGACCTTTACTCAAAACGAGTAAAGGTCTGAATTCGCAGTTAAAAGAGTTCACAACAAAGACTGTTAATAAACATAGATAAAAACAGTTTTTGTGCATGACAAAATATACGCACCTCTCCCTCGTTGAGTTTTAGCACTGTATAGCATAGGTACTGAAACCAGCTACGTTAAAAAAGGCCTTCATTCCGACCTTTCCTGTTGACCCATTGGCGTCTCTCGACATTTTTGGGCAGCAGCGTTTCTCTATACAGGAGCCTCACCTAACAGAGACCATATTCAATTACAATTTGAATGTTAGCACTGTAAATTTATAGTGTCAATATATTTTTTGAAAACTCAAATAGGTTTATGGTGTCTATATAGTAGGAAATAAGAGGAGTTTTTTGAAATAATTTTGGAAAATAAATACTGTAATAAACATAAATAAAAAGCACTGATCAAAGTGCTTTTTATTTATAGATTATGAGATTGTAGCATTTTCAAAAATAACAATTTCTGAACTGTTTGTTGTTGAAACGCGTTGTGCGTAATATGTGAAAGCTGAAGAAATATATGTTGGTAACGAATCATTTGTATGTGTTGTTGTATATTCATGGATTAATTCTTTCAAAGTCGTCCATTCTAATTGTGCTGGGTGATCAGACACGAAAGAACTTACCCAGCGATCAAATGAAGATGAGAAATCAGTTTGTAAACGAAATGCTTCTTTCATAATAAAACGCTCCCTTAAAATGTAGTATAATCATTTTAACATAAAACACGAACGATTGCTAAGTTTTTTGAGTATAACGTTCGTGATATATAGTTGTCTAGATGATTGGTTATGTAAATTCGATTTGCCATTTGAAATAACATTCCGTAAGATGAAAGGTAGATTATATAAAGAGCTGGAGGAAAGAAAGTGGAATTTGTATTTTTAGGAACTGGTGCAGGTGTTCCTTCGAAAGGAAGGAATGTTTCAGCAATTGCTTTGCAATTGTTAGAAGAACGAGGACAGACTTGGTTATTTGATTGTGGCGAGGCGACGCAACATCAAATATTACATACATCAGTACGTCCACGCCGCATTGAAAAAATATTTATTACGCATTTACATGGTGATCATATTTTTGGATTACCTGGTTTATTAGGGAGCCGTTCGTTCCAAGGTGGGACGACCCCTTTAACAGTGTATGGACCAAAAGGAATTAAACAATTTATTGAAGTAGCATTATCAGTAAGTACAACACATGTGAAATATCCGCTTGAAATTGTTGAGATAACAGAAGAAGGTACTGTGTTTGAAGATAATGAATTTCATGTGGAAACAAAAAGATTGTCACACGGTATTGAATGTTTTGGGTATCGCATTGTAGAGAAAGATATACAAGGCGCTCTTTTAGTCGATAAATTGCTGGAGATGGGTGTGAAACCAGGTCCACTCTTTAAACGTTTAAAAGATGGTGAAGTGGTTGAATTGGAAAATGGTACGATACTAAACGGAAAAGACTTTATTGGTCCACCTCAAAAAGGAAGAATTATTACCATTTTAGGTGATACAAGATATTGTGAAGCGAGTAGAGAGCTGGCACAAGACGCTGACGTACTTGTTCATGAAGCAACTTTTGCGGCAGAAGATGAACAACAAGCGTATGATTATTTTCATTCCACATCTAAGCAAGCTGCGAGTATTGCACTTCAGGCAAACGCAAAACGATTAATATTGACTCATATTAGTTCTCGTTATCAAGGAGATACGTATAAGGAATTATTGAAAGAGGCAAGAGAACTATTTTCAAATACAGAAATAGCTACGGATTTGAAATCATTTCCGGTAGAAAGATAATAATGGTGTGAAAAAATGGCGACGAAAGGTTGCCATTTTTTTTATTTTTAAAAAAAATTTAACATAAAACTGTTATCATTTTATGTTTGTATTGGATGAAACAGAAAGCTTTAATGATGTGAAGATATAGGATAAAAATACATAATACCGATTATTTAGAAAAACTGTTATATAAGTCAGACGACATACGAATGATACAAATAGCAAAAACGGATCGTTATTCAGAACTTTTAAAATTCAACAAAAGTAAGCGTTTTATTAAAAACAAGCTATAATGAGGGCAGATTATAATTTATTGTAGGCTACATGCGTTTTAGTCATTTTTCGTAACAAGTGAAGCTGAATAAATCGTGAGAGGACAACATGGAAATTATAGGAGGAAAAGTATTACTATTATTTGTGCGAAGTCTTTTTTCACTTTTTAGCTTTAAATTATTAAAAGGTATGAAAGCAATGGGAGTTTCACCTGTTTATGCTATCCTTGTAAGGGGTTCTGTGTTAAACTTTGGATTGCTACCAGACTTTATTGTAGATTAGCTTATATTATTTTTAAATGAAGGTAATGCTAAGTTTCTTATTTATTATTAGAACAGGTATTATTTCAGGATATATTGCTTCACTGTTACTTAAAAACTATCCAATTCGTACAGCGGAACAAATTCGTGGTACAACTGGAAAAGCAACCGATTCGGTAGCTTAATAGAATAGTAAAAATTTTTTTCATAGAGGTTTAGGGGGAGTTATGATGAAGTATCGCTCAGTATTTGATATTATTGGCCCAGTTATGATTGGTCCATCAAGTTCACATACAGCAGGCGCAGCAAGAATGGGGCAAGTTGCTCGCCAGCTGTTTCGTCATGAACCAGAAAGAGTAAGCATTTCATTATATGGATCATTTGCAAAGACGTATCGTGGGCATGGTACAGATGTGGCACTAATAGGTGGGATATTAGGATTTGAAACAGATGACTTACGTATTCCAGAGGCGCTAGATATAGCAAAAGAGTGTGGAATTGAAGTGGAATTCATTGAAGAAGATGCAAATGCACCTCACCCAAATACAGCGAGAATTCGTTTGTATAAAGGTGAAGAAGAAATTGAAGTTGTTGCTTGCTCAATTGGTGGCGGTAAAATTGAAGTTGTAGAATTAAACGGATTCGATCTTCAATTATCAGGCACGAGTCCAGCACTACTTATTGTAAATAACGATCGCTTTGGTGCTATTGCAGCAGTAGCTTCAATTCTTGCGAAACACGAGATTAACATTAGTACAATGAGTGTTTCTCGTAAAGAAAAAGGAAGAAGAGCACTGATGGTCATCGAAACAGATGAAATATTAGCAGATGAAGTGATTGAAGAAATAAATGCGCAACAAAATATTTGTCAAGTAACTATTATGGAATAATTGCAGGGGGGACACACCATGTTTCGGAACGCAGCGGAACTAGTGGCGCAAGCTAAAGAACAAAATGTAAAAATCGCAGAAATTATGATTCAATGTGAAATGGAAACAAGAAGTATTTCACGTGAAGAAGTAATTGCTGGTATGGAAAAGAACTTAGTCGTGATGGAGCAAGCAGTAGAACGTGGTATTCGCGGTGTGAAATCACCAACTGGTTTAACTGGCGGAGACGCTGTAAAAGTTCAGGCGTATATGAAGAGCGGAAAAGGCTTATCTGGAGATACGATTTTGGACGCAGTGAGTAAAGCTGTTGCAACAAATGAAGTAAACGCAGCGATGGGAATTATTTGTGCAACACCAACAGCAGGGTCTGCTGGGACAGTGCCGGGTGTACTGTTTGCATTGAAAGAGAAATTACAGCCTACACGTGAAGAAATGATTGAATTCTTATTTACAGCAGGAGCTTTCGGGATGGTTGTTGCGAATAACGCGTGTATTTCTGGTGCGGCAGGAGGATGCCAAGCTGAAGTTGGTTCAGCAAGTGGAATGGCAGCTGCAGCTGCAGTTGAGATGGCTGGCGGAACACAAGATCAAGCAGCTACAGCAATGGCAATTTCATTAAAGAACATGCTTGGTTTAGTATGTGATCCTGTTGCAGGACTTGTAGAGGTACCTTGTGTAAAACGTAATGCAGCGGGCGCTTCAAATGCGATGATTTCAGCTGATTTAGCATTAGCTGGTGTAACGAGTACAATTCCGTGTGATGAAGTAATTGAGGCAATGTTTAGAATCGGACAAACGATGCCAGTAGCACTTCGTGAAACAGCTGAAGGTGGACTTGCAGCAACACCGACTGGTCGCCGTCTGCAAGAAGAGATTTTTGGGAAGACTAATAAGTAAAAACTATATGTTTATAAAGAAATGGAGCTCAAGTAAGATTGAGCTCCATTTCTTTATTTTTCTTTTGTTAGTTGTTCTAATGTTTCCCCAAGATCGTGTGATCGTTGTGTAGCCTGTGTAATACAAGAAATAAGAGCTTGTTGAAATTGGTGTTCTTGTAATACTTCAATACCTGCTTCGGTCGTTCCACCAGGAGAAGTAATTTCCTTTCGCAAAATAGAAGGGTGTTTTTCACTCGCTTTTAGCATTTCCGCAGCACCTATCATCGTCTGAAGAATAAGTGACTTTGCAACATCTTCTTTTAAGCCGATTTTTTTTGCGGCTTCTTCCATCGCTTCTACTACGTAATAAATATAAGCAGGCCCACTTCCAGATAATGCAGTGACAGCGTGCATATCTTCTTCCTCTACAACAGAGACGAGACCGATCGTTTCAAATAAAGCTATTGCAGTCTGAATATGCTCCGTTGTTGCATGTTTTGAAGGTGAGATAGCAGTAGCGGATTTCAAAATAGCTGCAGATGTATTTGGCATTGCACGAATAATCGGAACGTCTTTTTGAAGGAGGTTTCTAATCGAGTGAGTAGAAACACCTGCTAATAATGAAATAATAAGCAGGTCAGTATGTATATCTTCTTTAAAAGGGGTAAGTGCTTCTGCAACATCCTTTGGTTTCATTGCTAGAAAAAGAATATTTGTATCAGTAAGTAGTTCTTTTTTATTATGCGTACCTTTGACACCGTATTTTTTATGTAGCTCCTGTAACCTTGTCTCGTTAGAACGATTACTTACGGTAATTTGTTCGCCTTTTACAACATTTGCATGTAACAAGCCACCAATAATTGCTTCAGCAATAGAGCCTGCACCGAGAAAGGAAATGTTTTGAATAGACATGATGTTCCTCCTTTAAATTTGGTTAGAAATTCTTATAAATGTACATACATTCGTTTTTTTATAGGAAACACCTCTTTTTATCTGAAAATAATGACAAATATATATAGAAGTTGTAAACTGAAGAAGTATTCATTTTTGAACCGGAAAGAGACAGGGGGGCTAAGCATGACGGCGATTCACCGAATGGAGATTCCTGTACCATTTGCAGTTGAAACTGTGAATGTGTTTTTAGTTGAGGGGGAGACATTAACATTAATTGATACAGGAACGAATACAGAAGGGGCAAGAAGTGCGTTAGAAAGTCAATTAGGTACATTAGGATATACGATAGAAGATATTGAAACGGTAGTCATTACACATCATCATGCGGATCATTGTGGGCTTTTAAATATATTTTCTGAGAAAACGAACATTATTGGACACCCTTGGAATGAGCCTTGGATTACGCAAAATACAGAATTTTTAAAGCGGTATCATGAGTTTTTTAGAGAGACAGCTTTGCAATTTGGTGTTCCAGCAGCATTTTTGAAAGATGAAGCGCTATTAACGACAAAAACACTTAAATATTCTTGTAATAGATCGTTAACGCATACTGTGAGGGAGGGAGATCGTATTGATTCCTTACCTGGGTTTATAGTAATTGAAACACCAGGTCATGCTTCCACTCATATTTCATTATATAGAGAATCTGATGGAATATTAATTGGCGGGGATGCTCTCATTAGTCATATTTCTTCGAATCCAATATTAGAACCACCATATGAAGGACAAACAGAAAGGGCACGCCCATTATTACAATATAATCAAACGTTAAAGCGTTTAAGTGAAATGAATATTTCGCGCATTTTATCAGGACATGGAGAAGATGTTCTAAATGTGAAACAACTTATTGAAACGAGATTACAAAAGCAAGAAACACGTGCGTTTAAAGTGCTTGAGTTATTAAAGGAAAAACCAATGACAGCATTTGAAGTATGTGTAAAACTATTTCCAGTATTATATAAAGAACAATTGCCACTTACTATTTCAGAAACGGTTGGACAATTAGACTTTTTAGCATATAATCAACAAGTGATGATTGATGAATCTTCGCAACAATTGATTTATTATGCAAAGTAGGTGACAGCAATGATGGGACGTTTACAAAATAAAGTAATCGTCATTACAGGTGCTTCTAGTGGAATTGGAGAGCAAGTTGCAATGCAAGTGGCAGAGCAGGGGGCGACTCCAGTATTAATGGCTAGAACAGAAGAGAAATTAAAAGCGTTAGCAAACAAAATTAAAGAAACTTATAATACGCCTTGCTATTATTATGTATTAGATGTAAGTGAAGAGATGGAAGTACAATCTGTTTTTTCAAAGGTATTACAAGAAGTAGGACGTATTGATATATTAGTAAACAATGCGGGATTTGGTATTTTTAAAACGTTTGAAGATGCGTCAATGGATGAAGTGAGAGATATGTTCCAAGTAAATGTATTTGGATTAGTAGCTTGTACGAAAGCGGTGTTACCTTATATGGTAAACAAAAACGAAGGACATATTATTAATATTGCTTCACTTGCTGGGAAAATTGCAACGCCGAAATCGAGTGCGTATGCAGCGACGAAACATGCTGTATTAGGATTTACGAATAGTTTACGTATGGAGTTGTCTAGTACAAATGTTTTCGTAACAGCGATTAATCCAGGTCCGATAGATACGAACTTTTTTGAAATAGCGGATCAATCCGGTACATATGTGAAAAATATGGGACGATACATGTTAAAACCGACATATGTAGCAGAGCAAATCGTAAAATCGATGGAAACGAAAAAGCGTGAAGTAAACTTACCGAAGTGGATGGGCATTGGTCCAAAACTTTATGCTCTATTCCCAGGTTTATTTGAACGCGTAGCAGGCAAATCATTAAGTAAAAAATAGGAGATTTCCATATGGAAATCTCCTATTTTTTTATCCCGCTTTAATGGGCAGTAAGACCCCCACCTCAAAGTTCAGCGAAAGCAAAGAAGTTAGGTGGGGGTCGGGCTGCCCATAAAAATCCGATTGGTTCAACTAATAATCAGTGGGGGATGAAGAAAACCCCCACTGATTAAAGTTTCACTTTATTTTCCAGTCACATAATCGTAAACGATATCCTCAACTGCCTCATATACATCAATTTTAGTATTTGAATGAATTATCGTTTGAATATGTTTAACAAGCATTTCCTGATCCTCATTTGACATAGGATTACATTGATATTGCTGAAAACTTTTTATAATCATTTTCTCAATTAATTTTTCATTCATGTTTTCCCCGCCTGTATGTACGTATGTATTGTTTTATTGTACTTGAAGTGAAATAAAAAAACTACTATGCACTATTTTTGTATAAAAATTCGGTTGTGTATATTATTTTTCTAGTAAAATTAAGTTTTGTAAGTTTATAAAATTAATAAATATTTAATTGACTCTATAAATATACAATATTATAATCATACTTAATTTAAAGAATCGATATGAGGAGGAGCATATGAAAGTCGCGATTATTGGAGCAACTGGGTATGGAGGTATTGAGTTAATTCGGTTATTAGAGCAACATCCATATTTTTCGATAGCATCTCTCCATTCTTTTTCACAAGTTGGCGAGTGTATAACAAATGTATATCCGCATCTTCGAAATATTCTTGTTCATACGTTACAAGAAATTAATGCGGAGGAAATAGAGAAGGAAGCAGAAATTGTATTTTTAGCAACTCCAGCAGGAGTATCAGCAGAGTTAACTCCAAAATTATTAGCAGTAGGTTTAAAAGTAATTGATCTATCTGGAGACTTTCGTATGAAAGATCCTTTGATATATGAACAGTGGTATAAAAGGGCAGCTGCAAAAGAAGAAGTTCTTAGTGAAGCTGTATATGGGTTAAGTGAATGGAAAAAGTCCGAGATTCAAAATGCAAATTTAATTGCAAACCCAGGATGTTTTGCTACAGCTTCGTTATTAGCGATATTGCCGTTAGTACGTAGCGGCATGATTAAAGAAGATTCAATTATTATCGATGCAAAATCAGGAGTATCTGGAGCAGGCAAAACACCAACAACGATGACTCACTTTCCAGAGTTATACGATAACTTGCGTATTTATAAAGTAAATGAGCATCAACACGTTCCTGAGATTGAGCAAATGCTTGCAGAGTGGGATAGGGAAACGAAGCCAATCACGTTTAGTACACATTTAATACCGATATCACGAGGGATTATGGTTACACTGTATGCGAAAGTAAAACGAGAAATGGAAATAGAACAACTTCAAAAGTTATATGAAGAAACGTATGAACAATCGGCTTTTATTCGAATTCGCACGCAAGGAGAGTTTCCAAGTCCGAAAGAAGTGAGAGGCTCAAATTATTGTGATATGGGGATAGCTTACGATGAAAGAACAGGAAGAGTGACAGTCGTTTCTGTTATAGACAATATGATGAAAGGTGCGGCTGGGCAAGCGATTCAAAATGCAAATATAGTAGCGGGACTAGAAGAAACAACAGGTTTACAACATATGCCGCTTTATCTATAAGGGGGGACATGATGATTAAAGTAGCGTCTATTATAAAAGTAGAAAATGGTTCGATTGTAACTCCGAAAGGTTTCTCGGCAATTGGTACTGCAATTGGTTTGAAAAAGGAGAAAAAGGATTTAGGAGCAATCGTTTGTGATGTACCGGCATCATGTGCTGCTGTTTATACAACTAATCAAATACAAGCAGCCCCCTTGCAAGTAACGAAAGATAGTATAGCGGCTGAGGAGAAATTACAAGCTATTATCGTCAATAGTGGAAATGCAAATGCTTGTACAGGAATGAAAGGATTACAAGATGCTTACGAGATGCGTGCATTAGCGGCGGAACATTTTGGATTGAAAGAAAATTGCGTTGCAGTAGCTTCAACAGGTGTAATTGGTGTTCCGTTACCGATGGATGTAATCCGTAAGGGAGTTACAACTCTTATCCCGACCAAGGAAGAAAGTGAAGCTCATTCTTTTTCTGAAGCCATTTTAACGACGGATCTTATCAAGAAAGAGACTTGCTATGAAATGATGATTGATGGGAAAAAAGTGACGATTGCTGGTGTTGCTAAAGGTTCAGGGATGATTCATCCGAATATGGCAACGATGCTGAGCTTTATTACGACAGACGCTCATATAGAGCATGACGTATTGCAAATGGCATTATCCAAAATAACGAATCATACATTTAATCAAATTACGGTGGATGGAGATACTTCTACGAATGATATGGTCATCGTTATGGCAAGTGGATTATCAGAAACGAAACCAATCAATATGGAACATACAGACTGGGAAGCTTTCGTATTTGCTTTACAGAAGGTATGTGAAGATTTAGCAAAAAAAATTGCACAAGATGGTGAAGGCGCTACGAAGTTAATAGAAGTGAATGTGCTTGGAGCTAGAACAAATGAAGAGGCAAAGAAAATTGCAAAGCAAATAGTCGGTTCAAGTCTTGTGAAAACCGCCATACACGGTGAAGACCCAAATTGGGGGCGAATTATTAGCAGTATTGGACAAAGTGAAGTAGCGATTCATCCAAACACAATTGATATTACTCTTCAATCTATCGCTGTGTTAAAAAATAGTGAACCTCAAATGTTTTCTGAAGAGGAAATGAAAAAGAAATTAAAAGAACATGAAATTATGATTAATGTGTATTTACATTTAGGAGAAGAGACGGGATCAGCTTGGGGCTGTGACTTAAGCTATGAATATGTGAAAATAAACGCTTGCTATCGTACATAAGGAGAGGGAAGATGAGCGATTATATTGTAGTAAAATGCGGCGGTAGTATGTTGGCTCAATTAAATGATGTGTTTTTTGATTGTATAAAGAAGTTGCAACAAAAGTATAAAGTAGTGATTGTCCATGGTGGCGGCCCAGAAATTGATGCCAAATTAAAAGATTGTAATATCAAAGTGGAGAAAAGAGATGGGTTACGAGTGACACCGAAAGAAGTTATGGATATTGTTCAAATGGTGCTATGCGGGAATACGAATAAAAAGTTTGTAATGAATTTGCAAAGGCAGAATTTACTGGCGGTAGGTTGCTCAGGGTGTGACGGCAATTTACTTCAAGTTCAACCTGTCAGCAAGGAGATAGGATATGTGGGAGAAGTAAGTTATGTAGAAACATCCTTACTAAAAGGGTTAATAAATATGAATTATATTCCTGTTATTGCTCCGGTCGGGGTACATGATAATGAGATTTATAACATAAATGCGGATACGGCTGCAGCTGGTATTGCGGCCGCACTATCCGCAAAAGAACTCATTTTTATTACGGATGTAGATGGGATCTTACGTGAAGGGAAATTGGTAAAGAAAATAGATGAGTCTGAAATTACAACTCTTATAGAAAAAGGAGTTATTACAGGCGGGATGATTCCGAAAGTACAGGCGGCACTAGTTTCATTAAAAATGGGAGTGAAAAAGATAAGTATCGTAAATGGCACAAAAGATTTTACTGAAGATACAGGAGAATGTATCGGAACGACGGTAACGAGAGGAGTGAGCATCGTATGACAAGTCATCTTTTTCAAACATATGGGAGAAGAACTGTTGAGTTTGTAAAGGGAAAGGGAACGCAAGTTATTGATAATAACGGTAAACAATATTTAGATTTTACATCAGGGATTGGTGTATGTAATTTAGGACATTGTCACCCTACTGTTATGAAAGCTGTACAGGAGCAACTTGATGATATATGGCATATATCTAACCTATTTACAAACAGCTTACAAGAAGAAGTCGCGTCATTATTAACAGAAAATATAGCTTTAGATTATGTGTTTTTCTGTAATAGCGGAGCAGAGGCGAATGAAGCCGCTTTGAAGTTAGCCCGTAAGCATACTGGAAAATCTCTCGTCGTAACATGCGAGCAGTCTTTTCACGGTAGAACATTTGGAACGATGAGTGCGACGGGGCAAAGTAAAGTGAAAGAAGGATTTGGTCCGCTCCTTCCGTCTTTTTTACATATTCCTTTTAACGATATAAAGGCGTTAGAGGAAGCGATGAATGAAGAAGTGGCGGCGGTAATGGTAGAAGTTGTTCAAGGAGAGGGCGGAGTCATACCTGCTAATCTATCTTTTTTGAAAGCGATTGAAACAGTATGTAATAAGTTCGGTTCCTTATTTATTATAGATGAAGTACAAACAGGGATTGGAAGAACAGGGACATTATTTGCTTACGAACAAATGGGAATAAATCCTCATATCGTTACCGTCGCAAAGGCACTTGGAAACGGGATTCCTGTCGGAGCGATGATTGGCCGGAAAGAACTTGGAACGTCGTTCACTGAAGGATCACACGGTTCAACGTTTGGCGGGAATTATATTGCGATGGCTGCAGCGAAAGAAGTATTGCAAGTAAGTAAGAAACCATCGTTTTTAAAAGAAGTACAGGAAAAGGGCGAGTACGTATTAGAAAAGTTACAAGAGGAATTACAACATGTCGAATGTATTCAAAATATACGTGGTAAGGGGCTAATGATTGGAATTGAGTGTAAGCATGAAGTTGCAAGTTTTATAGAAGAACTAGAAAAAGGGGGACTTCTCGTATTACAAGCAGGTCCTAAGGTGATAAGACTATTACCGCCACTCATTGTAACGAATGAAGAACTAGAACAGGCAGTATATAGGATAAAAAAAGTAGTTTGTACAAAAAAAGTATCAATCATATAAGGGGGAAATTTTATGTCAACTGTACAAGTACCGAAATTAAATACGAAAGATCTTTTAACATTAGAAGAATTGACGCAAGAAGAAATCATTTCATTAATTGAGTTCGCTATATATTTAAAAAAGAATAAGCAGGAGCCTTTATTACAAGGAAAAATATTAGGGCTTATCTTTGATAAACATTCAACTCGTACTCGTGTATCTTTTGAAGCAGGAATGGTGCAGCTCGGGGGACATGGTATGTTTTTAAGTGGGAAAGAGATGCAAATGGGAAGAGGAGAAACTGTTTCAGATACTGCGAAAGTATTATCGCAGTATATTGACGGGATTATGATACGTACATTCTCACACGCAGATGTAGAAGAGCTTGCAAAAGAATCGAGCATACCTGTAATTAATGGATTAACGGATGATCATCATCCTTGTCAAGCATTGGCAGATTTAATGACGATTTATGAAGAAGTGAAGACATTTAAAGGAATTAAATTGGCTTACGTAGGTGATGGGAATAACGTATGTCATTCATTGTTGTTAGCGAGTGCAAAAGTCGGAATGCATATGACTGTTGCAACACCTGTAGGATATGAACCGAATGAGGGAATTGTAAAAAAAGCGTTAGCGATTGCTGAAGAAACAGGAGCTGAAATTGAAATTTTGCATAACCCTGAATTAGCGGTGAATGAAGCGGATTTCATTTATACTGACGTTTGGATGAGCATGGGGCAAGAGGGAGAAGGAGAGAAATATACTTTATTTCAACCTTACCAAATCAATCAAGAACTTGTTATGCATGCAAAGCAAACATATCGTTTCTTACACTGTTTACCTGCCCATCGTGAAGAAGAAGTAACAGGAGAAATTATAGATGGACCACAGTCTATCGTTTTTGAGCAAGCTGGTAATCGATTACATGCGCAAAAAGCATTATTAGTAAGTTTATTTAAAAATGTAGAAGAGCTTTCCTAAATGATGTACACCTCCAGTTGTGAGACACAAATAACAATTGGAGGTGTATTTTTTTTATTGAAATGTCATATGTATATTTAGTTAACCATTTCGATATCATCTATAATAAAAGAGAAAATGAAATTTGTTTTTCGGAGTGTGTAAGGGCATACTAGGTATAAAAATATAGTTAAAGAGATGATGAGAGTGAAAACAACTAAGAAAACATATTCGTTTTTTCAGCGGATGTGGAGAATATTAAAGTTTCAATATTATAAGTTGCTTCGATCACCAGAAGGAGCGAAGAAAGTATCGTTAGGTTTTGCGATTGGTTTTGGTTTAGAGATGTTGGTTATATATACGGCATCGCTCGTCTATTTAATATTTTATCCAATCGTCAGGTTAGCAAAGGGATCTTTTCCTGCTGCGGTTATTGGCAATATTATTGGAAAAATATCGTTTCTCCCAGTAGTTTTATTTCCGCTTGCGTATGCGCTAGGGAAAATGATTTATCCATTTCATGTACAAAAAATACATCATGAACCCTTTACGATATCGGACTTGTTTTCAAGTCACATTTTTACGATATTAAAGAGCTTACTACAGAGTGAAGTGTATGTATTAATTGGAATGACGATTTTAGGGGTTGTGTTTGGTGTAGTTTCATATTTCGTGGTGCATTATTTATATGAAAAGAACCGTAAGTTACGTTTGAAGAACAGAAAGAAAAGAGTGAGAGAACCACTCATGCAAATATAAAGAGTGTCACACTCATTTTCTCCTTTGAATATGTTTAAGAAAAAGGAGGAGAGAATGAATGTATTATTATTACGTATCTCAAGTATATCCATATGTAAATTATTATCCGGTTTATGACACGAGTAGGCAATACGAATTATATCGACAACAACAACTACCGCAAATACCATCGCAACAACCTACGCAAGATCAAAAACCATATTTAACGACATGGCCATATTCAAATGTATATTATGGTAATTATTACGAATCATAAAGCTGCTTCTATTTAGAAGCAGCTTTATGCGTTTGTTTTCAAAATTAAATTTTGAATGGTTTGAAGAGAGTGAATGAGCTTTTCACGTTCTTCCTCAGATAATGTTTGAAAATTTTCTTTTAGTTTGTCTAAAATGAATTGCTGATACTGATTTACTAACAATTTCCCTTCAGCTGTTAGGGAAATTAAAATGACCCGTCGATCTTTTTCGCTATAATGACGCTCTATTAGTTCTTCTTGAATCAGTTTGTTTAATAGAGGTGTCATGTTAGGCCGTGAAATCGCTAGCCGTTTGCCGATTTCGGAAACTGCTAATGTGCCATTTTCATGCAGAAGCAGTAATACTTGTGTATGTGATGGCGGCATATGTCTTTGAGAAGAAAATTCTCCAGGAAGCATAAATTTGCGATAAAAAAGAGGCACTAGCGAAAGAAGATGATCAACAATACGTTCCCACTCGCGTGATTCCATATAAAGGCCCCCTTCCACTCTCATTGTAACAAAAAAGACATGTTATAAAAATAGAATTGTTTCATGGGAATTTTAATATTTGTAGGCCAACAGTTTTTTTGTAAATGAATCGGCAATAATCTTATAGCCTTTATCATTTGGGTGTACTTGGTCAAAGAGCAATTCTTTTTTATCATTCGATATTAATTTACGAATTGGCAAAACGATAGATGGTTGATTCGCTTTTGCAATGGAATAAACGGATTCATTCCAGCCGTCTAAAAACATATCTGCATAACTTGCGATGGAGTCATCGAGTTGTAACGGGTTATAGAGTTCAGAAAGAATGAGTAAAGCATCCGGATTTTGATCTCGGACTGTCTTTACAATATTTTTTACATCTGCTTCAAAATGAGCTTTTTCTTTATTTAACATTTTAATACCGTCTATAACACCGACATCACGATTTAAGCGAAATAAATTATTTCCCCCAATATTAATTGTAATGATATTTGCTGCTCTAATTTTTTGCTTTACATCTTCTGATTGAACTTTTTTAGCGAGACGATCTGTTGTAAGACCGTTTATCCCAAGGTTTTCTACAGTAATTGGTTTATGAATTTGTGCTTCTATTTGTTTAGAGGCTAATTCAGCAAATCCACCTTGTGTCGATCCATATCCTTTGGCGAGCGAATCACCTAGTACGAGATGATAAAAGGAATCGTTTGTTTGCTTATCAATCCAACTTGGAGTAGATGTTTTTTCTGTTTTTTCTTCGGGTTCATTTTGTTTTGTCTCATCGTTCTTTTCAAAATAAGAATAAGAAATGATTAGAAGGAGGAGACAAACAATTGTTAAGATGACTTTTTTCATAAATTCATCCTCCTTGTAATTGGTAATTGTATCATATTCAGCAGTATTAACAATGTAAGGGCATATTATATGTTTATGAAAAGTTTACAATAACTTCACAGAAAATTTGTAGAAGTATGTCAAAAAATATTGACGATATGAAAGGACATTATATATGATAATGTCAGATAAGGTGAAATTCTACATAGTGGGAGCTTTATCTCCCGTTAATTGCTGGTCTTCATCAATTGATTGTTTAAGGAGACTACTCGTTAGCGCAGGATGAAATGAAAATCGTGTATCTAATAGAAGAAAAAAGGTATGTGGTTAGAGACTGATAGAAATTCATTTCATTATTCTTTGGTAATTGTATAAGGGGGATTTTTTGTGAAAAAGTCAAAAAAAATGCTAGCTGGAGCAACTCTTGCTATTGGTGTAATAGCGCCGCAAGTATTGCCAACAACAGCTCATGCGGATGAGAAAGCTGGGGAGAGTACAGTTAACTTACGAATTCTAGAAACATCAGATATTCACGTTAACTTAATGAATTATGATTATTATCAAACGAAAACAGATAATAAGGTAGGTCTCGTGCAAACTGCAACACTTGTTAATAAAGCGCGTGACGAAGCGAAGAACTCTGTCCTATTTGATGATGGGGATGCATTACAAGGGACACCGCTTGGAGATTATGTAGCGAATAAAATAAATGATCCGAAGAAGCCTGTGGATCCTAGCTATACACATCCATTATATCGTTTAATGAATTTAATGAAGTATGACGTCATCTCTCTTGGGAATCATGAATTTAACTACGGTTTAGACTATTTAAACAAAGTAATTAGTAAAACAGAGTTCCCGGTTATTAACTCAAACGTCTATAAAGATGATAAAGATAATAATGAAGAGAACGATCAAAACTACTTTAAACCATATCATGTTTTTGAAAAAGAAGTAGAAGATGAATCAGGGCAAAAACAAAAAGTGAAAATTGGCGTAATGGGATTTGTTCCACCTCAAGTTATGAACTGGGATAAAGCAAATTTAGAAGGAAAAGTGAAAGCAAAAGATATAGTTGAAACAGCGAAGAAAATGGTGCCAAAAATGAAAGCAGAAGGTGCAGATGTTATCGTTGCACTAGCGCATTCCGGTGTTGATAAGAGTGGATACAACGTTGGCATGGAAAACGCATCGTATTATTTAACAGAGGTTCCTGATGTAGATGCAGTATTAATGGGACACTCACATACTGAAGTGAAGGACGTATTTAATGGTGTTCCAGTTGTAATGCCTGGTGTCTTTGGAAGTAACTTAGGTATTATTGATATGCAATTGAAAAAAGTAAATGGAAAATGGGAAGTGCAAAAAGAGCAATCGAAGCCGCAACTTCGTCCGATTGCTGATAGTAAAGGAAACCCACTAGTACAATCTGATCAAAATTTAGTTAATGAAATTAAAGATGATCATCAAGCGACAATTGATTATGTGAATACAGCTGTAGGAAAAACGACAGCGCCAATTAATAGTTATTTCTCATTGGTACAAGATGATCCTTCTGTACAACTTGTGACAAATGCACAGAAATGGTATGTAGAAAAGCTATTTGCTGAAAATGGACAGTATAGCAAATATAAAGGAATTCCAGTTTTATCTGCAGGTGCACCATTTAAAGCAGGTGGCCGAAACGGTGCTACATATTATACGGATATTCCAGCTGGAACGTTAGCAATTAAAAACGTGGCAGATTTATATGTATATCCAAATACATTATATGCTGTAAAAGTAAATGGGGCACAAGTGAAAGAATGGCTTGAAATGTCTGCAGGTCAGTTTAATCAAATTGATCCAAAGAAAACAGAAGAACAACCGTTAGTAAATATAGGCTATCCTACATATAACTTCGATATTTTAGATGGCTTAAAATACGAAATTGATGTAACACAACCGGCGAAATACGATAAAGACGGAAAAGTTGTAAATGCAAATACGAATCGTATTATAAATATGACGTATGAAGGTAAGCCAGTAGCTGACAATCAAGAGTTCATCGTCGCTACAAATAATTATCGTGGAAGTAGCCAAACGTTCCCGGGTGTAAGTAAAGGGGAAGTTGTATACCAATCACAAGATGAAACACGTCAAATCATTGTGAAGTATATGCAAGAGACACCAGTTATTGATCCGGCAGCAGATAAAAATTGGGCATTTAAACCGATTGCTGCAGATAAATTAAACACAACATTTGATTCTTCACCAAATGCACAAAAGTATATAAAGAAAGATGGGAACATATCATATGTTGGACCATCTGAAAATGAATTTGCTAAATATGCAATTGATTTAACGAAGAAGAACGATGATGATAAGGAAACTGGTGGAGAGAACCCAACGACACCGCCAACAGGTGAAGGAAATAATGGAGGAAATCCAACGACACCGCCAACAGGTGAAGGAAATAATGGAGGAAATCCAACGACACCGCCAACAGGTGAAGGAAATAATGGAGGAAATCCAACGACACCGCCAACAGATGAAAGTAATAATGCAGGATCAGGACAAACTACAACGGATAATCAAAACGCAAAAGAAACAACAACTGTAAGTGAGAATAAAGAAGAACGTGATTTACCGAAAACAGGTACAAGTGTTGCTTCTACAATTGGAGCTGGGTTGGCGTTTATTGGAGCGGGATTCCTTCTGTTATTTAGAAGAAAAAAAGCAAATAGATAATCGATAAATATAAAAAGGATTACCGGTTAAGGTAATCCTTTTTATTATATTATGAAATTGTTACTGCTTTTTCTTTCTTCCATGACAGGCCAAATCCAGTAAAGCCAACGATAATCGTTACGACTGGACAAGCTAAACAGAAGATTGCGTATGGAAGGTAATCAAATGTTGGAACGCTAAGGACGTTTGTTAAGAATACGCCACTTACTCCCCATGGTACGAGCGGGTTAATAACTGTACCTGCATCTTCTAGTACTCGTGATAAATTACGACGTTCTAAACCGACTTCATCGTATTTATTAGCAAATGCTTGTCCTGTTAAAACGATGGATAAGTACTGCTCACCAAGTAAGAAGTTTACACCGATTGCAGTTGAAGCAGTAGAGATGATTAAGCGTGTACTAGTTTTTACGAAGCTAGAAATGATATTCATTAGTTGCGTGATAATACCCATCCCTTGTAATAATCCTCCCATACAAAGAGCTAGGAAAATAAGGGCAATCGACATCATCATACTTTGCAGGCCACCGCGAGATAATAAGCTATCAATATCTTTTATACCAGTTTTAGAAACGTAACCGTCTTGCATAATTTTCATTAAATCAGTTAAAGAAGTACTAGGTTTAAATATAAAGAGAATAATGATCCCTACTATAATTCCAGCAAGCAATGTTGGAACTGCTGGAACTTTTTTAAATGCGAATAGGAACAGTAATAAAATTGGAATAAGTGTAACGATAGAAATCGTTGCATTTTTCTCTAATGTGCTAATGAAGTTTGTGAAGTCAACGTCTCCACTAGTTCCACTTCCTAAAATGAAAAATGCGATAAAAGCAATAATGAAGGCAGGAACTGTTGTCCAAAGCATGTTACGAATATGCTCAAATAAATCTACACCCGTTACAGCTGGCGCTAAGTTTGTTGTATCAGATAAAGGAGACATTTTATCTCCAAAGAATGCACCAGAAATAATTGCACCAGCGATTAGAGCCGGATCGTATCCGAGAGCACTACCCATGCCCATAAAGGCAAGTCCTACAGTAGCAGCAGTTGTAAAGGCACTCCCGATACTTGTTCCAACAATTGCACAAACAACAAAAACAGTTGGAATGAAAATTTTTGGAGATACAAGCTGGAAGCCGTATACCATTAAAGTTGGAATTGTTCCAGCAGCGATCCAAACACTAATTAATACGCCTACAAGTAAGAAAATAAAAATAGATGGAATACCAGCTGAAATACTACTTATCATTCCTTTTTCCATAGTAGACCAATCAATTTTTTTCATAAATCCAAATGCTAATAAAAGAACGATACCAAATAAAATTGGGATGTGTGGTGAAACTTCTAATTTGATAACACTAAAACCAATACAGAAAAAGATAAAAAATGTTAAAAGAACAGATTCAATTTTTGAAACCATTGTTTTCCCCTCCTAAGTAATCTAAAATAGCTCTTTTTTATATAAAATTCGCCAATATTATTTATTTCCTTCTAAAATTTAGAATTTTGTGACAAATTACCGGTAATTGTCCATATCTCAATATGATGCGGAAATGATTGGATAAAAAAACGTCCCTGCATATAATTATGCAGGGACGAAGAAATCGCGGTACCACCCTAGCTTGTGAAATGAATGTATCACAAAATAAAGGGTCGTATGATATGCGCTAATAAAATAAAAACGCCCCTGCAATATATGCAGGGACGAAAAATTCGCGGTACCACCCTAAATTGTGAAACAGTTTCGTTTCACCACTCTTTAGACATAACGGTCTATAACCGTCTTTCACTACTCCTTACGTTTCGTAAAAGAAGCTCCAGGGGGTAATTCATAATTCGCTCTGTACTGGTTCGCACCGACCACCAGCTCTCTGAAATCAGAAATCGAAATACTACTAAATCCTATCAACGCCGATTCATATGATGTTAGTTAAATTTTTATCATATATTCATCATACATGTCAATATAAATGTGTGATATTTTTTTAGGGAAATAAAGGAGATAGGTTTTAACGTTGGAAAATGTGCGTTATAATGAATTTGAAAGGGGAGGAAAGAGTGAAGAAAAAAATAATTCTTTTTACCACCTTACTAGTCATTGGCGGAAGTGCTGGCATTTACACAGCTTTTGCGGCTGAATCAGAGCAGTTGAAACAAAAGCAAATACAACAGTCAGAAGTGAAGAAAGTAAAAGAAATAGAAGAGAAGAAATCCACGGAAAAAACAGCAGAAAAACTAGGAGTTTCTACTGAGGGGAAAACAAAAGAAGAGGTTACTAAAGAAGTAAATACCGCTAGGTTTGAGAAGCGTCATGATTTATTGATTGAACATGCAAAACAACTTGGCATTGATACAGAAGGAAAAAAAGATGAAGAGATTATTTTAGAAATCGGCAAGATACAACACGGAAAGTAGAGCAACTTATCGTATGATAAGTTGTTCTTTTTTAAGAACTACTTCATTTGAAAATAATTGACAGTCATTCGGATTTAATGTTAACTATATTTATAAAAAAGTTAACATTAGGGGTGACAATTGTGACTTTTAGTAAGAGTACGACTGACAAACCATCTTATACATATGAAGAGTTATCGGAAAAAAATAAAGCCTATGTATGGCACCCATTTACACAAATGAAGGATTATTTAGAAGAAGATCCTGTCATTATTGAACGTGGAGAGGGAAGAAAGCTATACGATGTAAATGGAAATGAATATTGGGACGGTGTTTCGTCTATTTGGTTAAATGTTCATGGACATCAAGTACCGGAATTAGATGAAGCAATTCGTGAGCAATTAAATAAAATTGCCCACTCTACTATGTTAGGGCTTGCTAACGTTCCATCTATTTTATTAGCCGAAAAAATAATTGAAGTTGTACCAGAAGGCTTGAAGAAAGTATTCTATTCAGACTCCGGTTCTAGCGCCGTTGAAATTGCAATTAAGATGGCTTTTCAATATTGGCAGCATAAAGGAAAACCGAAAAAACAAAGATTTGTTACATTAAAAGAGGCGTATCACGGTGATACAATTGGAGCCGTTTCAGTAGGAGCAATAGACTTGTTTCACCAAGTGTATAGTTCACTTTTATTTGAGGCAATTAAAATGCCTTATCCATATACATATCGTTCTCCTTATGGAAATAATAAGGAGGAAATTGTCCAAAAACATTTAGAAGAAATGGAAGAACTGCTGAAAGAAAAACATGAAGAAATTGCAGCTATTATTGTAGAACCTTTAATGCAAGGTGCTGGCGGTATGATTACAATGCCGAAAGGATATTTAAAGGGACTGCGTAATTTATGCACAAAATATAATGTTTTATTTATTACAGATGAGGTAGCGACTGGGTTTGGGCGTACCGGGAAAATGTTTGCATGTGAACATGAAAATATAACGCCGGATATTTTGACAGCCGGAAAAGGTTTAACAGGCGGATATTTACCAGTTGCAATCACCGTAACGACTGATGAAATTTATAATGCCTTTTTAGGGGGCTATGAAGAACAAAAAACGTTTTTCCACGGCCATAGTTATACAGGGAATCCATTAGGGTGTGCGGTAGCAATTGCGAATCTAGAACTATACGAGAAAACAAATTTAATAGAAGAAGTGGCACGTAAGACAGAATATGTGGCGGCGCAATTAGAAGCGCTCTTTGCATATAAACATGTAGGAGATATTCGTCAGTGTGGGTTAATGGTTGGAATTGAACTTGTGAAGAATAAGGAAACGAAAGAAGCGTTTGAATGGACAGAGAGAGTCGGTGTTCAAGTATGTAAACGCTCAAGAGAGCTGGGTATGATTTTGCGCCCACTCGGCAACACGATTGTATTTATGCCTCCTCTTGCTTCTACAATTGATGAGATTGATGATATGTTACGTATTTTATATAAAGCAATCTCGGATGTTACGGAGGGAGAATAATGAGTGGTTTTTTCATAACAGCAACAGATACTGAAGTGGGAAAAACTGTAGTTGCAGGTGCGTTAGCAGGTGTATTTAGAGAATTAGGATATAACGTAGGGGTATATAAACCGTTGCAAAGTGGACATATTGCATCCAACCCAGAGGGAGATGCAGCAAGGTTAAAATTAGTATCAGGTGTACCGACAAAAGAAGATGAAATTTGTCCTTATTCTATTGAAGAACCACTTGCTCCAAGGCTTGCCATGAAAAGAGCTGGAAGAGAAGTAAAGTTAATAGATATTATGGCGCACTACAAAAAGCTATTAAAAGAGTTTGATAGCCTCATTGTAGAAGGAGCAGGTGGACTAGCTGTTCCATATACAGAAGACGCTTTAGTAATTGATTTCGCAAAGGCATTACAGCTGCCTCTTATTATAGTAGCTCGTCCTACATTAGGCACAGTAAATCATACAGTTTTAACGATTGCTTATGCAAAGGCACATGGCTTAACGGTATCAGGTGTCATTTTATCTGGCTGCAAAGAATGTGAAATGGAAAGGGTACAAGAAAATAAAGAAATGATTGAAGAGCTGAGCGGGGTACCGGTTTTAGGTTTATTACCATTCTTTGAAGGTGAGTTTACAAAAGAAGAAGTATTGGAATCTGCTAAAGAATATATAATGATTTCAAAATTAGGGGAGCTTATCGGAAATGAATCAACTGTGGCGCACACATCTTCAATCTAAATTACAACAATTACATGAGCAGGATCAGTATCGCAATTTACATGTAATAGAACAAGCAGAAGAGACATGGCTTATTCGAGATGAAAAAAGGATGCTAAATTTAGCGTCAAATAATTATTTAGGGTTAGCCGGAGATGAAAGGTTAAAAGAAGCTGCTATCGCATGCACAAGAAAATATGGAACTGGGGCGACAGCATCAAGGCTCGTGGTAGGAAACTATTCACTGTACGAAGAGGTTGAGAGAAGTATATGCGATTGGAAAGGTACTGAAAAAGCCTTAGTTGTAAATAGTGGATATACCGCGAATGTTGGAGCGATTTCTTCATTAGTTGGTCGTCACGATATTGTGTTTAGTGACAAATTAAATCATGCAAGCATCGTTGATGGAATTATATTAAGCGGAGCGGAGCATAAAAGGTATCGTCATAATGATTTAGATCATTTAGAGAAGTTGTTGAAAATAGCGTCACCTGAAAAACGGAAATTAATCGTAACAGATACTGTTTTTAGTATGGATGGTGATACTGCGTATTTAAGGGAGTTAGTAGAGCTGAAAGAGAAATACGGGGCAATTATTATAGTTGATGAAGCGCATGCGAGTGGAATATATGGAATTGGCGGAGCTGGATTAGCTCATATAGAAAAAGAGATTTCTCAAAAAATAGATATACATATGGGGACGTTTAGCAAGGCTCTAGGGTGTTATGGTGCGTATTTGACAGGTGATGCAATTTATATAGAATATTTACAAAATATGATGAGAAGCTTTATTTTTACTACAGCTTTACCACCAGGAACGTTAGGAGCAGCGCAAAAAGCAATTGAGATTGTAAAAGAAGATAATGAAAGAAGAGAAAGACTTATAGAGAATGGGGCATATTTTAGGACACATTTGCAAGAAGCTGGTTTTGACATTGGGAATAGTTCAACTCATATTGTACCGATTGTAGTTGGTTCAAATGAAAATGCTTTACGGTTTAGTAAAAGGTTGCAAGAGGTAGGTATCGCAGCCATTGCAATTCGTCCACCAACAGTTCCAGTTAATAGTTCACGGGTCCGTTTTGCAGTTACGTCCGAACATACAATGGCTGATTTAAAATGGGCTATTCAGCATATTATACGCATTGGTAAGGAAGAGAGGTTTTTAGTATGAAAGAGCTAAAGATTATTTTTATTCCTGGGTGGGGAATGGAAGAAGGTATTTGGACTTTAGTTCTGCCGTATTTTAAAGGATATTCTGTTCAATGTATCAATTGGCGTAATGTGAAAGAACAAAGTGAATTTGCAAGGCGAATAATAGATGTAGCAAAGGATGAAAATGTAATTTTAGTTGGATGGTCACTAGGAGCTTTAGCGGCAGTTCAAGCTCAAAAAAAGGTTAAGGCAAAAGGTATTGTACTAATTGGTGGTACTGCTAAATTTACTAATGCGAGTGATTATACGAGTGGATGGAATACTTTGCATGTAGAACGGCTGAAAAAGAATTTGGCTAGAAAGAAAGAAAACATGCTGAAGCGGTTTTATGAAAATATGTTTACAGAAGATGAGTTGAAAGAGAATAAGAGTTTTGAAGACATCGTACAACATTTTAAAGGTGATTCTATTCAGTCTTTACAATTAGGTTTGGATTATTTAATAGAAACAGACATGAGAGAAGAACTAAAAGAAGTTAAAGTACCTATACTACTTATTCATGGAGAGCAAGATGTAATATGTCCATTGTCTGCAGCTCGTAGTATGGCGGAGAATGAGAATACCGCGCTCAAGGTAGTAAGTAAGGCTGGACATGCATTATGTGTAACGGATTTTGAATATTGCGGAAATGAGATAATTCAATTTGTAGAGGGGATACGACATGATCAACAAAACGTTACTACAAAAACGGTTTAACGTGGCAGCCGTATCTTACGATCAATATGCAAATGTACAAAAAAAGATGGCACATTCATTACTTTCTACGTTGAGGGAGCGGTATAGTGCAAATTCATCGATACGTATTTTAGAACTTGGATGCGGGACAGGATATGTTACAGAGCAATTATCAAACTTATTTCCGAAAGCACATATTACAGCCATTGATTTTGCTCAAAGTATGATTGCAGTTGCGAAAACTAGACAAAACGTGAAAAATGTAGCGTTTTACTGTGAGGATATCGAACGATTACGACTAGAAGAGACATATGATGTCATTATTTCGAATGCCACATTTCAATGGCTAAATGATTTAAAACAAGTGATAAGAAATTTATTTCAGCATTTGTCTATAGATGGGATATTACTCTTTTCAACGTTTGGACATGAAACATTTCAAGAATTGCATGCTTCGTTCCAGCGGGCGAAAGAAGAAAAAAATATACAAAATGAAACATCGATTGGGCAACGTTTTTATTCGAAAAATCAGTTGCGTCATATATGTGAGATAGAAACAGGGGATGTGCATGTTTCTGAAACATGTTACATAGAGAGATTTACAGAAGTTAGGGAGTTTCTACACTCTATTCGAAAAGTAGGAGCGACCAATAGTAATGAAGAATCATATTGTCAAAGTCCCTCACTCTTTCGTGCGATGCTTCGCATATACGAAAGAGACTTCACGGAAAATGAAGGGATAATGGCGACGTATCACGCTTTGTTTATGCATATAACAAAAGAGGGGAAGAGATGAAATGAAACAAGTACAAACAAAAAGGGATTGGAAAAAACTTGCATACGACGTAGTAGAAGAGAAAATGATTACGAAAGAAGATGCGATCGCGATATTAGAGGCTGACGATACAGAAGTTTTAGAAATTATGAATGCGGCATATATCATTCGCTATCATCACTTTGGGAAGAAAGTAAAATTAAATATGATTATTAATACGAAATCTGGATTATGCCCTGAAGATTGTGGATATTGTTCACAGTCTATTATTTCAGAGGCGCCGATTGATAAGTATGCATGGCTAACGCAGGAAAAGATTGTAGAAGGAGCACACGAAGCGATTCGCCGTAAAGCGGGTACATATTGTATTGTAGCATCTGGTCGTCGCCCAACAGATAAAGAGGTGAATCACGTAATTGGAGCAGTTAAGGAGATTCGTGAAACGACAGATTTAAAGATTTGTTGTTGTTTAGGTTTCTTAAATGAAGATCAAGCAGGACGTTTAGCAGAAGCTGGTGTACATCGTTATAACCACAATTTAAATACACATGCAAATAATTACGAAAGTATTTGCTCCACTCATACGTATGACGACCGTGTTGATACGGTTCAAAAGGCGAAACAAGCGGGTATTTCACCATGCTCTGGGGCGATTTTTGGAATGGGGGAGACAATAGAAGAGCGTGCTGAAATTGCATTTGAATTACAACGTATAGATGCAGATTCAATTCCATGTAACTTCCTTGTTGCTGTAAAGGGTACGCCGCTTGAAGGACAAAAAGAGTTAACACCAGTAGAATGTTTAAAAGTGCTGGCGATGATGCGTTTTGTAAACCCAACGAAAGAAATTCGTATTTCAGGAGGTCGTGAAATCAATTTACGTTCTGTACAGCCAATCGGTTTATTTGCAGCAAACTCTATTTTTGTTGGAGATTATTTAACGACAGCTGGACAAGAACCGACAGCAGACTGGGGGATGATTGAAGATTTAGGGTTTGAGATTGAAGAATGTGCATTATAAGATAGATAAAAAGCAAACTTGTAAAAGAGTTTGCTTTTTTTGTAAATAAAATGTAATAAATAGTTTAGAGCCCTTGATACTATTGGTTTTTGAGCAAAAAAAGAATTTGTGTGGACGAATTTTCCAAGCCCTAGTTGTACATAGTAAATATGTAATTTATATTGGGTTGGAGGATTTTACATGTACAAATACATATTAGCGATTATGACTTGTTTAATTTTAATAAAAGCAATAAGTTCTGATCCAGTTAAGGTAGCTGAAAATCCTGAACAAAAAGAGATGCAACAAAGAATTGAACAACACTTTCGAACGAAAGCTGAACATTTTGGATTGAAAACAGAAGGGAAAGATTTAAAGGAAGTTCGAAAAGAAATTAATATTATAGAAGAAGCGAAAAAAAGAGAGAATGTATGGAGAACAGCACAAGCTCTTCATATAAAAACAGAAGGAAAAACGATGAATGAATTAATAAAAGATGTACAAAAAAAGGTAAAAAAATAAAAAGAGGCCGCAGCCTCTTTTTTTCCTATGCCCATTGTTTTGATAAGTGAGCCATTTCAATAGCAGCAACGGCGGATTCATAGCCTTTATTACCAGCTTTTGTACCTGCACGTTCAATCGCCTGCTCGATCGTTTCTGTCGTTAATACACCAAAAATAACTGGGATGTCTGTTTGAAGTGATAAAGATGCAACACCTTTTGCTACCTCATTACAAACGTAATCGTAATGCGTTGTAGCACCTCGAATTACGGTACCTAACGTAATAACAGCATCATATTTTCCGCTACTAGCCATCTTTTTAGCGATTAAAGGAATTTCAAATGCACCAGGAACCCATGCGACATCAATATCGTTTTCTTCTACACCGTGACGCTTTAATCCGTCTAAAGCGCCGCCAAGTAATTTACTTGTAATAAATTCATTAAAACGTCCAACAACTACTCCAACTTTTAAACCTGTACCAACTAAATGACCTTCGAATACCATAATAAATCTCTCCCTTAATTATAAGTTTAGTAAATGTCCTAATTTGTTTACTTTCGTTTGTAAATAAGTTTTATTCTCTTCTTTTGCTGGCATTTGCAACGGTACACGCTCGACTACTTCTAAATCGTAACCTTGTAAGCCAGCTATTTTTCGTGGGTTATTCGTTAATAATCGTAAATGTTGTAAACCTAAATCTTTTAATATTTGAGCGCCGACACCGTAATCACGAAGATCAGCAGGGAATCCGAGTTTTTCATTTGCTTCTACAGTATCGAATCCTTCTTCTTGTAATTTATAAGCGCGAAGCTTATTAAGAAGCCCAATGCCTCTTCCTTCTTGTCTCATATATAGAAGAATGCCTTTTCCTTCACGTTCAATTTGAGCAAGTGCAGCATGGAGTTGTGGCCCGCAATCACAGCGGCATGAGCCAAATACATCTCCGGTTAAGCACTCTGAATGAACGCGTACAAGTACAGGCTCTCCTGTTGAAATATCACCTTTTACGAGGGCGATATGTTCTTTCGTATCTAATGAGTTAGAATATCCTATTGCCTGAAAAGTACCGAAATCTGTAGGTAATGTAATTTCCACTTCTCTCGTCACAAGTGTTTCATGGTGGCGGCGATAAGCAATTAAATCTTCTATTGTAATCATTTTTATATCAAATTGTTTTGCGCACTGTAGTAAATCAGGTACGCGTGCCATCGTACCGTCCTCATTAATAATCTCGCAAATAACGCCAGCCGGTTCTGCTCCGCAAAGCTGTGCTAAATCAACCGCAGCTTCTGTATGACCTGCACGGCGCAGTACACCGCCTTCTTTCGCGATTAATGGAAAGATATGTCCAGGACGATTGAAATCAGAACCTTTTGATGCAGGGTTTAACAATTCTTGTATCGTAGTCGCACGTTCATGAGCGCTAATCCCTGTTGTTGTAGAAACATGGTCAATACTCACTGTAAATGCAGTATGATGCGAATCTGTATTATGAGCAACCATTGGTTCTAATTGTAGACGTTCTGCGTACCCTTCTGTAATCGGTACACAAACGAGACCGCGGCCATGTGTAATCATAAAGTTAATCGTTTCTGGCGTAATATACTCTGCTAAAGCGATAAAATCGCCTTCATTTTCACGGTTTTCATCATCACATACGATAACGACTTTTCCTTGTTTTAAATCTTCTAGAGCTTCTTCAATACGATGAAACATAATGCTTCCCCCTTATAGAAATCCGTTTTCTTGTAAAAAGCTTTCGGTCATTGAACCTTTTCGTTTTACAGGCTTAGTAATAAAGCGTTCGATATATTTACCAATCATGTCACACTCAATGTTTACGATGTCACCGGCATTCTTTTCTCCGATAACAGATTCGCTTACTGTGTGCGGGATGAGTGAGATTGTAATGGAAGATTCGTCTATATCAAATATTGTCAAACTCGTTCCATCAACAGCAATGGATCCTTTATGCAAACAATAGCGTAGCAGTTCATCCGAAATAGCTATTTTGTAATAGATGGCATTATAGTGTTGTTTTTTGTTTAATATCGTCCCGATGCCATCAATATGTCCTGAAACGAAATGTCCACCGAATCGTCCGTTTGCAGCCATTGCTCGCTCTAGATTTACTTTAGAGTGTGATTTGAGCAGGCGAAGTGATGTTGATTTCATCGTTTCGGGCATTGCATCAACTGTAAATGAAGTAGGTGTAAAGCTCGTTACAGTTAAGCAAATACCGTTAACCGATATACTATCGCCTAAATGAACATCTGATAAAATTTCATTTGCATGTATCGTTAACTTCATTGCCTCCCCGCTTTGTTGCATATTTGTTATCGTTCCTAATTCTTCTACAATTCCTGTAAACATTTCGTCACCTCGTTTCGGGCATTCGCAACGATTTTTATATCATCGCCAATTTGTTTCATCTCTTGAATTTTTAAGGAAAGCGCATCTTGTAATTTTGAAAAACCATTTCCGCCAAATAAAGTAGGGGCATCTTTCCCGCCAATTAACTTTGGACTTATATAAGTTACAATTTCATTGAAATTATTTGTTTGTAAGAAACTTGCATGAACCGTTTGACCACCCTCAACGAAAAGAGATAGGATTTGTTTTTCGCCGAGTAGGTCTAAAACATCTTGAATTTCAATTTGTTTCGTTGTCATTTGGAATATAGCTATATTTTCAGATTCAAAAGAAGCTATTTTCTCTTTATTTACATCCTGACCAACCATAATCCATGTCGGTGCTAAACAATCTGTTATGACATGAGAAGATGGTGGCGTTTTTAAATGAGTATCTAAAATAACGCGTATAGGATTTTTACCCCCATTAGGAATTCTTGTTGTTAAATGCGGATTATCAGCTATAACTGTATTCACTCCAACAAGAATTGCATCGTGTGTATGGCGATATTGATGAACGTCAGCTCGTGCATCTTTACCTGTAATCCACTTACTTTCACCAGTTATGGTTGCTGTTTTTCCATCTAAGCTCATCGCTGTCTTTATTGTTACAAATGGACGTTTCGTTTTCATGTAGTGAAAAAAGTAGCGATTTAATAAAATTGCCTCTGCTTCAAGGACACCGGTAGTTACTTCGATTCCAGCTTCTTCTAAACTCCTTTTTCCATTACCAGAAACGAGAGGATTGCAATCAAGAGTAGCAATTACAACCCGTTTGACTCCTTTTTTGATGAGCAAATCACAGCAAGGTGGTGTTTTTCCAAAATGGCTACATGGTTCAAGTGTGACATAGACTGTAGCTCCTTTTGCTTTTTCACCAGCCATATGAAGAGCATGAACTTCTGCGTGTTCTTTACCAGCACGTAAATGAGCTCCCATACCGACGATGTTTCCACCTTTTACAACAACAGCACCAACCATAGGATTTGGACTTGTTTGTCCTGATGTTCCTTCGGCTAACTGCAGGGCAATCCTCATATATTCTTGATCTGTCATTTTCTTCACCTCTCCTAAAAAAATCAAAAAACCCCAAGGATTTAATATCCTTGGGGTTTGGGAGACGTGATTTCTAGAAATATAGTTCGAATACGAGAGTATAGGAAAGAAACCTAACGATGATTGATATTTTGGCATAAGGAAAAAACCTAGCAAAAATATCAAATTTTTCAAACGCTAGTCGTATCTTTTTATTCCAGTATAGAAAGATAAGTATACAAAATAAAACATATATAAAGATTCAAAATGAAACTTTAAAAATATGCATACTGAAATAAAAGTGTATTCGCTATATAAAATTACTAGAAAACATATCCTTCTCCCATCCAGACTATACTGTCGGCCCTAGAGTTTCACTAGATCCACCGTTTTCGAGTTGAAAACGGGTCACGGACTTAGAAGTTTGCACTTCATCACCGCCGGTTGGGAATTTCACCCGACCCCGAAGGATGCTGTTTGGTCAAATTATAGCACAAAAAAAATAAAAGGCTAGTAAAAAATATTCGAATGTGAAGAATTGTGTGAAAATACATGTGGGCTGGAAGGAAGACAAAAGTATTAGAAATGTTGTAAGGAGAAGGGATATAGCGGAGTTGATAAAAAGAAAAAACATGCACAAAAAAATGTGCATGTTACATGTGAAATTATTCCGCCTCTGGTGCTCTAACAACAGATTCAAATTTACCTTTATGCGAAGCATCGCAATAAGGCATATTTTTTGATAAACCACAGCGGCATAAAGAAAATGCCGGTTTTGCTGGGAATACATTCCCTTGTGAGTCGACTAATTCCACGTCCCCTGTAACGCGAAAAGAGCCATTGTCATTTACTTTAATTTGTACTTTTGCCAACACTATCCCTCCTTCCCAAACGCTTAATTCCATCATATAATCAAGGGAAGTACTTGACAATATAAAGTGAAACTTTAATTAGTGGGGGAGGCATCCCCACTGATTATTAGTTGAACCAATCGGGCTTTTAGGGGCAGTTACTATCACACCTAACTTCTTTGATTCAGCCGAGTTTTGAGGTAGGATTTTTACTGCCCGCAAATAGCGGGGCAAAAAGAGCACTTTGTTCGAAAGAGAAGAGAGTGTTATAATGTTTTTTATAACTGACTAGAGTAAGGTGACGAAAGATGGATAAACAATTACGTACATTACGAAATATTGCAGATGAGCGCACGTGGGCATCATTTTTGAATGATAATCATCCATATAGTTTGTTACATTGGTCCATTGCAGGTGTAGGACAAGAATCGAAGGATGTTTGGTTACTTCAAGATGAAGTAACATTTCAAACGACAGAATTTCCAACGTTAGATGATGCAATGCAATGGATTTCTGAAAATATGGAACAAGTTACAGACGTTTTAGCGCAATAAAAAAAACAGGCTTATGCAAGCCTGTTTTTTGTTTCTTTCACATATGTGTTTAAAAATTGATCAACGGCTGCTTCATACTCTTCTTTATTTTCGTTATAAGAGCAAGCGTGTGCGCCGTGTTCTGCAATATAAAGTTGTTTATTGTTTTCCTTTGCTTCATATAGTGCTTTCGTCATATCAGCTAAAATATAATCATCATCTTTACTATGAATAAAGAGGACGGGATTGTTAATGTTTTTTATACAATCGATTGGTGAAACTTCACGAATCGTATAACCGTCACGCACTTTTAAAAAAGCATTTGCTAAAGGTAATAAAGGCCATTTCGGTAAATGGAATTCAACCTTTAAACGGTGCTGTAATTGCCCGTAGAAATCAGAAAAAGGACAATCTGCAATATAGAAATCAGCACCATCTTCTACAAGTCCTGCGTATTGAAGAAGTGTTGCAGCTCCCATCGATTCACCATGAATACCGAGTGTTATATCTGTTCCAAAACGACTTTTTAGCCAGTCCACTACAGATTTTAAATCATACTTTTCATAGTATCCATAGCTTGTTGTTTTACCGCCAGTTTTACCATGACGACGATGATCGTAAATAACGACATTGTATCCTCTGTTTAAAAATAAGTTTGCATATTTTACAGAGTTCATTTTATTTACAGTTACGCCGTGACAGAAAATCATAAATTTGTTGGAATGACCGGCAGGAATGTAATATCCGTGAAGATCATATCCGAATTGCGAAGGAATATGAATTTCTTCTTTATGAAGAGCATCAAAATCCTCTATACGAAAATGTTTTTTCGTTTCTCGCTCGAGTACTTCTTCCTCTGTTTTTTTCTTTAAGTACATCACTTTATTTGTAAAGAAAATCCCAAGGGCAGTTATCGCACCTAGTATAGTAAACAATGCTGCAAAAAAACGTTTCATACTTTACCTCATCCTCCAAATACCGTTACATGTGATACACTTATATTGTATCACAATGATAGAAAAGGGGAGAAATAGGACATGGTGCATATACAAAAAATTACACCAGTGATGAAAGAAACAATCCGAATGTTCATGTGTAAGAACTGGGGGAGCTCATTGATGGTTTCACGTGGAAAGGAGCATCAATTAGAAGAGTTGCCAGGATTTGTTGCGCTCTTAAATGACAGAATAATCGGAATCATAACATACGAAGTAATCGGAAATATGTGCGAGATTGTATCGTTAGATAGCTTTGAAGAAAGAAAAGGAATAGGGACGAAGCTTGTAGATTGTGTATTACAAGTCGCAGAAGAAGAACGGTGCGAGCAGGTTTGGCTTATAACAACAAATGATAATATGAATGCGTTACGTTTTTACCAAAAACGTAATTTTGTGATGACTCATTTATATGTGAATGCGGCGGAAGAGGCACGAAAAATAAAGAAAGAAATTCCGCGTGTTGGATATGATAATATCCCAATTTTACATGAAATTCAGTTGGGGTATCGTTTAATAAAATGATGTAACAATTTTCAGAAATATAAGTTATTATTCTTGACGAATATTGTAATTTAGGTTACCGTAAAATTGTAATCTATTACCATATTAAGGGGTGACGATGTGGCAACTATACGTGATGTTGCAAAATTGGCAGGTGTTTCAGTCGCAACCGTTTCACGAGTTATGAATGAAAAAGGATACGTACATGAGGACACAGTGAAACAAGTAAAGGAAGCAATTGAGGAATTACGTTATAGGCCAAATAGTACAGCAAAGCCATTGTTTAAACAGAATTCAACGATAATTGCATTACTTGTAGATAACTTATATGACCCATCAAACATCACTTTGCTACATTGTATTGAGGAAATAGCGTATAAAGAAGGATATCAAATTGTTGTTTGTAATATAGAGAATAAAGATAGATACATACATATGTTGAAGGAAAATAACGTTGCAGGTGTTATTTTGACAAGGTCCGTTTTTAAAAATATAGGAGAAATTTCACTTCCGTTTGTTGTAATTGATGAAAAAAAATCGAATGCAAATGATTATGAAAGTGGACAAAGAGCGGTTGCTTTATTAAAAGAGAAAGGCTGTCACTTTCTTGCTTATTTCGGTGAGGGAGAAGATAGTGAAGAAACGGAAGAGCACATATCAGGATTTTTAGACGCTGTTTGGGAGGAAGGAATCTCTTATCGAGAAGTATGTGTACAAGGGTATACGAATAAACAGTTTATTACATTATTGCAAACTTATCCGTATATAGATGGAATTGTTACTTTAAGTGATAAGGTTACTTTTGAGTTAATTCGAGCAGCGAAAAATTTAAATATCCGTATACCGGATAAATTGAAAATTATTGGATTGAACGGGAGTATAGATAGTGAATGGATAGGCCCATCACTTATGAAAATTGAAGGTTTTGTCGAAGAAAATGGGAAAATAGCTTTGCAACAATTAAAAGGAAAAATAAAAAAGTAAAAGGTGCGTATAAAACGCACCTTTTATAATGTAATTGCGGCAATAAAGCCGAAGATAAGTAACGGTATATTATAATGCAGAAAAGTTGGTACACACGTATCCCATATATGATGGTGTTGACCATCAGCATTTAAACCGGATGTTGGTCCAAGTGTACTATCTGATGCTGGAGATCCTGCATCCCCTAGCGCTCCGGCTGTACCGATAATTGCAATTGTAGCCATTGGACTAAACCCAAGTTGCATGCAAAGAGGAACAAAAATTGTTGTTAAGATAGGGATAGTTGAAAAGGATGAACCAATTCCCATCGTAACGAGAAGTCCAATCACAAGCATAAGAAATGCAGCGAGTGGTTTATTATTTCCAATTATATGTGCACTCGTTTGCACAAGAGATTCAACATGTCCTGTTTTTCGAAGAACAGCGCCAAATCCAGCGGCAGCAATCATAACAAAACCGATAAAGGACATCATGCGCATTCCGCTTGTTAATATCGCATCAGCTTCTTTAAGAGGAAGACTACCACTTATTGATAAGACGATAATCCCCGCTAAAGCACCGAAAATCATTGATTCTGTTGCTAATTGAACGGTTAATGTAGCTAAGATAGATACTAGCCCGAAAGTAATGCTTCGTTTTGTATAGGGAACGATTTCATTTTCGGTAGTATGAATTTGTTCTGTTTCATACGTACGAGGTTTTCGGTACGTAATAAATACCGCAACACATAATCCGATAATCATACCGATTGCTGGAATAGTCATTGCTTTTGGAATAAGCGCGACATCAAATGTAAGACCGCTTTGCGCAGCATTTGTTTGCAATACGTCATGATAAATTTTTCCGAATCCTGCTGGAATCCACATATAAGGAGTAATCAATCCGAATGTAATAATACATGTAACAAGTCTGCGATCTACTTTCAGCTCATTTAATACTTTTAAAAGTGCTGGAATTAAGATGGGGATGAAAGCGATATGAACAGGAATGACATTTTGTGAGAAACAAGCCATCGTTAAAATGATGAATAAAATAAGTATTTTAGAATAAATTTGTTTTTTCGTGTCTTGTTCATTACCGATCCATTTTAATGCAGTTTGAATCATGGCATCTGGAAGTCCTGTTTTGGAAAGGGAAATAGCGAAACCGCCAAGCATTGCATAACTTAAAGCGATTGGAGCGCTGTTTCCAAGACCAGTTGTAAAAGTGTTAATCGTTTCTGAAATACCGAGTCCGCCGATAATTCCGCCTGTTAAAGCTCCAACAATGATGGCGACAATGACCTGGACACGTAACAAACTAAGCAATAGCATAACTGCTACTGCGACGAGTACAGCATTCATAATAAATGTAATCTCCCCAAAATTTTATTGTGTTAAGGCAAGTAAATATGAAGCACCTTGCTAGATTTATACATAGTTGCGACATATTATTATAAATTGTTTTCTATGAAATGTAAAAGCGCGTTTTGTTATTAATGCTGAAAAGCTAGCTCTTGTTTAATTGATTGTAAAGAATGAGCGAATAATTCTGGTTCTTCTAAATCGGGAGAATGTGCTGAATTTGGGAACCAAATCATCTTTTTTATGGGTGCTTCTATCACATCACAATATTCCTGAACGAGTGCATAAGGAGTTTGATAATCATAGCGACCAGAAAAAAAATAAACGGGAATAGATAAACTCGTAATAGAAGAAAAGAAATCGATTGTCAACATTTCTTCCCATAAAACGCCAGATTTTAAATTTCCTGCGAGAAACTTGAACCAATCTAATAGCGTATATTCAGGAGAAAAGAAGCCTTTTCGTATGAAAGAAAAGGAAGATCCATTTTGGATTGCTCCTCCGAATGTGCCAAGCCACTTTCTTTGAATAATAAGACGTCTCGTATCTAAAAATGGTGGTTTTCCTAATTTTAAAAGAGACGCTAATGCTTTTTTATGATCATGTTTTTTGGCAGAACGAATTAAATGTTGATATAGCAATTCCTCGTTTTGTTTCATATGTACAATCTGCCCAATACCAATGTAAGCTTCGATATATTGTGGATATTGATGTGCTATGTTAAGACCAATAATGCTTCCCCAGGAATGACCAGCGAGAAATAGTTTCTGTTTATTGAACTTTTTAAGTACAAATTGAATTACTTCTTTTGCATCGGAAATGAATTGTTCAATTGTAAAATTTGCCCCGAAATCTTTCGTTGAAAAGGATTTACCTGCCCCGCGTTGATCCCAATTAATAACGATAAAGTGTTTTTCCAATTCTTTTTGAAAATGACGAATAAATCCGATTTGTGCCATGCCAGGTCCACCGTGACAGCATAATAAAATAGGCTGCTCTACGTTTTGCCCGCGCATAAGGAGAGTTTGTTTTCGATTATTAATCATAACGCTTTCCATCGTAGCGATACTATTAGGAATGAGTTGTTTATTTTCATTATAAAACTGCGGGGTATAGCTACGAAAAAGCATATTGAAAACCTCCTTTTCTGAAATCGTATGAATCGCACAGGCTATTCGTTTTGCATATACTGTTAGAAAATCATTGTAACATACCATACTAGTGTCATTTCAACACAGGAGGTGGGAAATTGTGACGATTGGAGAAATTATAGATTGTTTAAATAGACGTGAATCCATCGCTATTATAGCGAAACGTCTTGAAATAAGCCCGTATACATTATCAAAGAAATTAAGATTGATTGGATACGAATATGATGGAGAACAGAAGAAGCGTATTTTTGTAGGAGATGGAGAAGAACCGCGTCACTTACAGCTCCAAGAAGCGACAGCCCTTCAATATGCGAAAACGGATTATCAATTATTAATTTATGAACAATTACAAAGCATTTATGAATTATTAAGAAAGAGAGAAGAAGTAATTCCACCAATTATGAGTATAAGTACAGAAAAAAAGAAACGTACCTTTTCTATTAATAAAGAAATATTAGCAAAATTGGACGTTATAGCAGAATCGAAAGGGATTCAGAAATCTAAACTTGTAGAAGAAGCTTTACAACAATTTTTACAACAATATGATTTTAACAAAACATCAAATTTTGATAACTAAAGAAAAGGATACTATGTTCATTGTGAGAACGAGTATCCTTTTTAGATTTCACATCTTTTACGATGAAAAATTAAGATTGTTTGTTATGAGCGTACTTAATTTATTTTTTGAATTCTACCATCAATAATTGGCTGAATAGGTTCTTTTAATTGTTTTACATAATCGACTAGCGCCTCAAAGTCGTTTGGACCAGTTTCTGCATTTTTACCATTGTTAAATGATACGAATCCGTCACCACCAGAAGCTAAAAAGGCATTTGCTACTACGCTATATGTTTTAGATGGAGATAATTCTTCACCGTTTGTTAAACGTATATTTGTAACTTTTTCGCCGTTTGGTTTGTTTGCATCCCACGTATATTGAATACCTGAAATTTGAAGCATTCTCGTCGTTCCTTTTTGCCATTGCTGATTTAAAATGTCACGAATATCTTGGCCTGTTAAATCTACTTTAATTAATTGGTTTCCAAAAGGCTGAATACCGTATAATTCGCCCCATGTAATATCGCCAGCATCTAAGTCATTACGAATACCACCAGGATTCATAAGTGCGATTTGAGCTTGCATCGTTTGACGCTGTGCGTCGGCAATTACATTCCCAAGAGTAGATTCACCAGCATCATTTTGTTTACGGTCGATAGGTGCTGTAGATTTTCCTACAACTTCATTTACAAGTGGTGCGATTTTTTCTTTATATTGATCTAGTTTTTGTTTTACTTGTTTATCAGGTTCTACGCCTGCATGATATGTTGTAATAACTTCAGCTTTTTTCTTTATGATGTCTTTTGTTTTACGATCAATTGTTACATCTACGTCTGAGAAAGCTGTTCCGTAAGAGTTTGCTTGGACGATTAGTTTATTATTTACGGTACCATTTACATACGTGTGACTATGTCCACCGAAAATAACATCAACTTCCGGATCAGTTTCATTTGCAATTCGAGTAAGGTCTCCATTTGTCACGCCAGACTCATCGGTTGTTCCACCGACATGGGCAAGAACGACGATGGATTTAACACCGAGACGCTTTAGTTGTTGCGTTGATTTATTAATTGCTTCTACTTCGTCAGTGATCTGTACATTTTTAAGCATAGTAGGCATAACGACATTTGGTGTATCAGTTGTAACAACGCCAATGAATCCTACAGGAACACCATCTATCATTTTTACAGTAAATGGTGGTAAGAATAAGCGCCCCGTTGATTTATTATAGAAGTTAGCAGCGACATAAGGGAAGTTAGCACCTTTGAAATTCCCTGTTTTTTCGTGATATCCACCGTAAATGAGGCGTTTCATTTCATCGATGCCTTCATCAAATTCATGGTTTCCGATTGTACCAACATCGAACTTTAAGTCATTTAAAAATTCAATTGTCGGTTCATCTTGTAGTAATGCTGAAACTGGTGGGCTAGCGCCGACAATATCGCCAGCATGTACGAGAAGTGTATTAGGGTTTTGTTTTTTACGATCTTTTAAATAAGTGGCTAAGTAATCAGCGCCACCAGCATCTTTGTTATTAATTTTCTTAACAGTGTCCAGTTGCCCATGGAAATCATTAATACCAAGTATTTGTACGTCTACGTAGCGGTGTTGTTCAGTTGGAGTCTGAGATGGAGGAGCGGCAAATACGCTTGAAAAAGTAATGGTGCTTAAAACAGCAACAGCAGGAATGATTTTTTTCCACATAATTCATGTCTCCTTTTTTTATAATCTGACATCATACGACATAATTTTAATAGATTCATAGGATTATAGCTATATAAAAATTTAGTTTTTTTCGAAAAATTAACATATTTACAAAAGGTGAATAATAGAGTAAAGCCCTTTTTTATTGTCGATTTCATGGTGTATCTACTATAATGGAGAAAAAAGTAAAAGGTGAGTAGCATGAAGAAAAAGAAACAAAGACAAATGCAAAGACAATCGCAAGTGAATCAACCAAAGAAAGAAACACTTACATTAGGCGATCAATTAAATGATTCACTTATGCAGCAATTAAAGAGTAAGAAGAAAGAGTTGCAAGTGAGAGAAGAGGAAAAAGAGGCAGCTGAATTGGAAAGAAAGCGCCAAGAACAAAAAGAACGTGAAAAGAATAAATCATTTGAAGAACTGCTAAGTGAAAGTAGCCTTACTTGGAAAGACTTTAAATAATAACGAAAATGATCAGTGGAATAACACTGATCATTTTTTGACGAGTTTGTAAGAAAAGGGGAGTTAGAATGAGAAAGATTGAAGTCGTTCCATATGAAAATCATTGGGGTGAAAAATTTCAACTCGAGGCTGAAAGATTGAAGTCAGCGATGCCAGAAACGGTGAAAATTCATCATATTGGAAGTACGTCAGTGCCGGGACTGGCAGCTAAACCTATTATTGATATGATCATGGAAGTAGAAAGTATCGAAAGAGTAGATAGGTGGAATGAACGATTTATAGAGCTTGGTTACATCGTAAAAGGAGAAAATGGTATTTCAAGACGCCGATATTTTATTCATGGAACGGAGGAAAAACGTTCGTATCATTTACACGTGTTTGAAAAAGGGAATCCAGAGATAGTAAGACATTTAGCGTTTCGTGATTATATGATGGCTCATTGTGAAGAAGCAGAGGCGTATGCAACTTTAAAGAAAGAATTAGCTGAAAAATATACATATGATGGTATGTTATATTCGGAAGGGAAAACTGAGTTTGTACGTAATGTGGATGAAAAAGCGAAGAAATGGATAGAAAGTAACGTGAATGAATGAGTTCGCATTATTTTTTGAAGGTGTATAAATTTATTATGTAAACTGTACGTATGTTTTGACTTTTTGATTGAATCTTGTTGAAATAAGGTGGTGGCTTATAAAAAAATGTAACAATGAAAGGGAGAACGAGTGTGCATATTCCAACAACTACACTTCATAATGGCGTAAAAATGCCGATGATTGGCCTAGGCGTTTATAAAGCGAAAGAAGGCGACGAAGTAAAACAAGCAGTAAAAACAGCGTTAGAAGTTGGATACCGTTCGATTGATACAGCAGCTGTATATGAAAATGAAAGCGGTGTCGGAGAAGCAGTTCGTGAATCAGGGATTCCGAGGGAAGACATCTTTATTACAACAAAAGTTTGGAACGACGATCAAGGATACGAGGAGACACTTGAGGCGTTTGAAAAAAGTTTAAAGAAATTACAAATGGACTATGTAGATTTATATTTAATACATTGGCCAATAAGAGGGAAATATGTTGATACGTACCGTGCGTTAGAAAAATTATATGAAGAAGGAAAAGTGCGCGCGATAGGTGTTTCTAATTTTCATAAACATCATTTAGAACTGTTATTACCAAATTGTAAGGTGAAGCCGATGGTAAACCAAGTGGAACTTCATCCAATGTTAACGCAATTTGAATTGCGTAATTTCTGTCAAGGCGAGCAAATTCAAATGGAAGCTTGGAGTCCATTAATGAGGGGCGGAGAAGTATTCCAGCACCCGATTATTCAGGCTATTGCTACTAAATATGACAAAACACCTGCGCAAGTTATATTAAGATGGGATATTCAAAGTGGGGTAGTGACGATTCCTAAATCTGTTACACCATCTCGTATTCAGGAGAATTTTACTATCTTTGATTTTTCACTCACAGAAGAAGAGATGAATCAAATTAATACGTTAGATCGTAATTTACATGTAGGAACGAATCCTGATAAATATGATACGCTATAAAAAGACGCTACCAGTATGGTAGCGTCTTTTTAACGATGTAAAGCATAGGTATCATATTTAGCAATTTGCTGAAGCTGTATATATTCTTCTTTCGTTAATGGTGTTTGTTTACTAGCTTGTATATTTTCCTGTAATTGTTGAACAGAACTTGCACCAGGTATAACAGCTGCAACAGTTTCGTTATGTAAGCAATATTGAATAGCAGTTCCTGTTAACGATCTTTCTCCGATTATTTCTTTTACACTCGCGAGTGTCGCCTGTAATTCATCGTAAGAATAAGAAAGGTAATCCTTTTCTTTTACTCTTTCTATCTTTCTTGTATTCTTGTCAGTTAGAATGCCTTTTGCAAGTGGTCCACGAGCAATAATGCTAATTTGCTGTTCATGAAGAAGTGGGAACCATTCTTCAGGGCGACGATTTAACATGCTATATTCCATTAGTACACTAACGATATTTGAACGTTTTGCATACTCACGGATGACATTTGGACGTATAGAAGAAATACCGTAATGGCGAATGATACCTTCTTTTTTTAATTCTTCAAAGGCTTCAATTGTTTCATCTATAGGATCTTCAATCGTCCCGCCATGAAGTTGATAAAGATCAATATAATCAGTTTGAAGTCTACGTAAACTTTCTTTCACTTCAGCCTTTATGTAATCCTTAGAGGGATCCCAAGACCAGCCGTTTTTTTCCTCTGTCCATCGATTTCCAACCTTCGTTGTAAGAACAATTTGGTCTCGTTTCTCTTTTAAGGCTTTTCCAACAAATTCTTCGTTTAATCCATAATCATATAAATCCGCTGTATCAAAAAAATTGATCCCTAAATCGATTGCTTCATCGATAATACGCAGGGCTTCTGTTTCAGATGTACCGAGAGACATGCAGCCAAGTCCCATTTCTGTAACAAATAAATCTGAGTTTCCTAATTGACGTTTTTTCATAGGTCAACCTCCTTACCTTTATTGTACGCAAGGGAAAAGAGGTTGACAAACGATTACTTTTTACTTGCTGTAATCCACTCTTGTACAGTTGTATACTCTTTGCCATATTGTTTTAGCTTATGGCGAATTTGCCAGGCTTTTCCGACTAAAGTGACGCGATTTGGTAAAATATAAACTTTCATTTCTATCACGCTCCTTTCAATGTGGTAAAATGTATGAGGAAAGAATAGGAAATAGAACAGGGAGATGAAGTAGTATGAGTAATCTTGCAGAGAGAACAGTAAAAACTGAACCGATTTTTGATGGTAGAGTTATAAAAGTTCGTGTTGATGATGTAGTATTACCAAATGGAGCAATGAGTAAACGTGAAATTGTAAATCACCCTGGTGCAGTTGCTATTATTGCTATTACTGATGAGGGGAAAATTGTGCTTGTTGAGCAGTATCGTAAAGCGCTTGAAAAGGCGATTATAGAAATTCCAGCTGGCAAGTTAGAACCTGGTGAAAAACCTGAGGTGACAGCAGTTCGTGAATTAGAAGAGGAAACAGGATATGTATGTGAAAATATGGAGCTTATTACTTCTTTCTATACATCTCCAGGATTTGCAGATGAAATTTTATATGTATATAAAGCGACAGGTTTGACGAAAAAAGAAAATAAAGCTGAGTTAGATGAAGATGAGTTTGTGGAATTGATGGAAGTATCGTTAGAAGAAGCGATTACTCTTATGAAAGACCTTCGTATTCATGATGCGAAGACGATGTTTGCAGTACAATATTTACAACTACAAAAATAAACACTCGCCAAAGGCGAGTGTTTTTTAATTGATTTTTGCATATACGCGTGCATCACGTAAGCTACCATCTGGTGCTATGAAATCATTTTCCATTGTACCTTCTAGAATAAATTCTAAACGTTCTGCTAGGTTACATGCATTTGTATTTGTTGCATCAATACGAATTTCAACTCTTCTAGCACTTAGCTTATCAAAGGCAAATTGAATGGCACCTTTAACAGCTTCAGTCATATAGCCTTGTTTTGTATAAGCGCTATGCAGCCAGAAGTGAAGTGAAAACTTTGGAATATCCCAGTTTTCAGGCTTGAGCGTTATAGCTCCGATGAATGTACCTGATACTTTATCGTATAAGTGAAAATCAAGTGTTTCACGAAGTAAAAACTGTCCGTGAGCGTTACGAACGATTTCTTCAGCACTGTCTTCTGTTTCAGCGTTAATTGGCATCCACGGTACTAAGTCTTCTAGAGAAGCTTGGATTGCTTCATACACTTCTGCACCATCACCTGGAAATGGCTTACGAACTTGTAAGCGTTCAGTTTGAAATAATGTTGGAAAATCTAATAATAATGGTTTCAAGAGAAATCCCTCCTATTCTCTACTTTTTAGTTTAGCAAAGTAGAGCGGAATTTCAATGTTAATTCGTCATACTTTTTTCTTTCTTTCATACATTTTTAGTAAGAGTGTGAACGGAGGGAAGAAAAATGTGGCGAAAAACTTGGCAAGACCGTGTAATGTCTCACATACAGGAAAACTCTTCATTATATATATTTAATGCTGTTTTATTATTGATGGGAGTAATATTTGGAGCGATTCTTGTAAATAGTTTACAATTAAATCAAAAACAAGATTTATCATTTTATTTACAACGTTTTTTTGGACAAGTTTCTAAAGGAGAATTTGCTATTGCAGGCGAAATGTTTCGAGAAAGTTACTTTTCACAATTAAAATACATTGGATTTATTTGGATTTTAGGGATTTCAATTATTGGGTTGCCACTTATTTTTATTTTATTATTTGTAAAAGGAGTAGTTGTCGGATTTACAGTAGGTTTTTTAGTAAGTCAGCATGGATGGAATGGATTATTATTAGCATTTGTTTCTGTATTGCCACAAAATCTCATTATCATTCCAGTATTTCTCGTTATGACAACAATTGCTGCAAGCTTTTCCTTACGCATGATAAGGCATCAATTTATCAGGAAAATAACCGAGCCGCTATTACCATTATTAATTCGTTATACATGCTTCTTTCTTGTAATTGGAGTGGTGTTAGCTCTTGCTTCTAGTGTAGAAGCTTATGCATCACCTGTTTTAATGAAAGAAGTCGTTGAGGCTATTAATAAACAATAAATACTTTATGAGAATAATTATCAATTTGTTTTTATTGTTTTTCTTTTGACAGAAGCCCTTCTTCTGATATAATGGTGTAAGAGTGGCGAGGAGGGAGTAGTACCGAATGGAAGAAAGAATTGAACGAATTAAGAAGCAATTACATGCAGCGAGCTACAAATTAACACCGCAACGTGAAGCAACAGTTCGTGTGCTGCTAGAGAATGAAGAAGATCATTTAAGCGCAGAAGATGTTTACCTCCTTGTAAAAGAAAAGTCGCCAGAGATCGGATTAGCAACCGTCTATCGAACTTTAGAACTATTATCTGAGTTAAAAGTTGTCGATAAGATTAACTTCGGAGACGGTGTTTCACGCTATGACTTACGCCAAGAAGGTGCGCAGCGTTTCCACCATCATTTGATTTGCACACAATGTGGTGCTGTACAAGAAATACAAGAAGATTTACTTGGTGAAGTGGAAAGGAAAGTAGAACATGACTGGAGCTTTAAGGTGAAGGATCATCGTTTAACATTCCATGGGATTTGTAAAAATTGTCAAGAAAATGAAACGGATGAAAAATAACCTTTTCCTATTTAACTAGGAAGAGGTTTTTTATTTGAATAAGGTATAAATTGGTGAAAGCTTGGCATATGTTGTAATAACTAATATTTTGGAGGAGTTTACAATGCGCCGAGCTTTAAAATTAACTTTTGATGGAGTAAAAGTATTTTTATTATTTACAAGTTGTACGATTTTGTTTTATTTCGCTATACTATGGATAAATGAAGAATATGAAAGCTATCATCGTTATGAAAAGCCAAAAGAAGAGACTGTAGAAAAAGTATCAGGGAATGAAGAGCCGGCAAAGGATGCTTTCGTAAATAGAATGATGTTTTTCTATGAAAATGGGGAGTAGTGTAGATTGGAAGATCAATTAAAAGATTTTATTCATTATATGGTTGTCGAAAAAGGGCTAGCGAAAAATACAGTGGTATCTTATGAACGTGATTTAAAAAGTTATGTAAAGTATTTGCAAAATGTAGAACAAGCGAAAAGTTTTCATGAAGTGACACGCTTGCACATTGTTAATTTTCTGCAGCACTTAAAAGAAAACGGAAAATCTTCGAAAACATTAGCACGTCATATTGCATCGATTCGTTCGTTCCACCAATTTTTACTTCGTGAACGAGCGGTAGAGCACGATCCATCCGTACATATTGAAACGCCGCAAGGAGAACGGAAATTACCGAAAGTATTATCAGTTGATGAAGTAGAGGCGTTACTTCAGACACCAAAAATGACAAGTGCTTTTGGGTTTCGTGATAAAGCGATGCTAGAGTTACTGTATGCAACAGGACTTCGTGTTTCGGAATTAATTGCATTAAATTTAGAAGATGTACATTTAACGATGGGATTTGTTCGTTGCATAGGTAAAGGGAATAAAGAGAGAATTATTCCACTAGGAAGTTTAGCGACGGAAGCAATTCAAAAGTATATTGAAAAGGGAAGAAGAGAATTGATGGGTAAAAAGGTAGTAGATGCACTCTTTCTAAACCATCATGGGAATCGATTATCAAGACAAGGGTTTTGGAAAATTTTAAAACGATTGGCGAAAGAAGCAAATATTGAAAAAGAGCTTACACCTCATACGTTGCGCCACTCTTTTGCTACGCATTTATTAGAAAATGGAGCAGACTTGCGTGCTGTGCAAGAAATGCTTGGACATGCAGATATTTCAACGACACAAATTTATACGCATGTTTCAAAAACTAGATTAAAAGATGTATATAAACAGTTTCATCCAAGAGCATAGTTACTATGCTCTTTTTTCATAGATTCAAAAGGTTATAGAATTTCACAGAAACTTCACAAACATTTCGTACATTGTTTTCAGCAGAAGACTAGAATATTACAATGTATTTCCTCTATACTAAATAAAGTATGAAGGAGGAAATGATGATGAAAAAACTTATTATGACTTTATTTATCGCGATGCTAGCATTGGCTGGCTGTAATACAAACAAAGAAGAACCGAAAAAAGAACAGAAATTAGAGGCTGTAAAAGTAGCAGTTCAAACAAATCCGAAAGAAATTAAACCTGGTGAAAAAGCAGAAGTACAAGCACTTGTTACACAAGGAAAAGAAAAAGTAACAGATGCTGATGATGTAAAGTTTGAAATTTGGAAAGCTGGCGACGAAAAGCACGAGATGTTAGATGGTAAGCATAAAGGAAAAGGTGTTTATGCTGTAGAGAAAACGTTCGAGACGGACGGAGTATACCATATTATTGCTCACACAAATGCGCGTGAGATGCATGTTATGCCAGAAGTGAAAGTGGCTGTAGGAAATGCGAAAGTAGAAGATGCGAAAAAAGAAAATAGTGATCACGGTGCAGGACATGGCGATCATAAAAGCGATACAATGATCCACCTTATGGCCAGTGACATAAAAGCAAATGCTGAATCGACAATGAAAGTTCATTTAAAACAAAAAGAAGAAACGTTAACTGGTGCTGAAGTACAACTTGAGATTTGGAAAGATGGTGTTGAAAAACACGAATTTATTCCAGCGAAAGAAGGAAATAAAGGAGAGTATGAAACGAAGCATACTTTCAAAGAGAACGGTTCTTACAAAGTGAAAGTTCATGTTAGAAAAGGTGAACTGCATGAACATAAAGAAGAAACGGTAGAAGTAAAATAAAAAGCAGCTCTTTAGAGCTGCTTTTTATTTTTATCTCGTTATTTGCGGGCTAATGAAAGTTTCACTTTATATAAAGAAATAAATCATAAAATAATTAGCACTTCTTTGCATAATGGATTACAATAGAAGTGTGAAGAAAATGAGAAATTCTACGAAAATGTATTAAAAAGAAAGCGTAAACATGTTATGATATCAGTATCAGATGTCTGACATCTGACTTAGAAAAAACTAGAAATGTTTTTGAGGCGTTTCAAAAGAAACGAAATAGGTTAGAGAATGATTTAAAGAAGTACTGTTTGATAATGAGAACGGAAGATAATTCTTATGGAGAACAGTTTCACTTTATAGCGTTTTGAACATACTACAAGAAGTAGAACTGAACTTATAGGAGGTCGCAGTTATGAATAAATATAAACGTATATTCCTAGTCGTAATGGACTCTGTCGGAATCGGTGAAGCACCAGATGCTGAACAATTTGGTGATTTAGGATCTGACACAATTGGTCACATTGCTGAACATATGAATGGGTTACAAATGCCTAACATGGTGAAATTAGGTCTTGGTAACATTCGTGAAATGAAAGGTATCTCTAAAGTAGAAAAACCACTTGGATATTATACAAAAATGCAAGAAAAATCTACTGGTAAAGATACAATGACAGGGCACTGGGAAATTATGGGTCTTTACATTGATACTCCATTCCAAGTGTTCCCTGAAGGATTCCCGAAAGAATTACTTGATGAATTAGAAGAAAAAACAGGCCGTAAAATCATCGGTAATAAACCAGCTTCTGGAACTGAAATTCTTGATGAACTTGGTCAAGAACAAATGGAAACAGGCTCTTTAATCGTTTACACTTCTGCGGATAGCGTATTACAAATCGCAGCACACGAAGAAGTAGTACCGCTTGATGAGTTATATAAAATTTGTAAAATTGCACGTGAATTAACGTTAGATGAGAAGTACATGGTAGGTCGTGTTATTGCTCGTCCATTCGTTGGTGAGCCTGGAAACTTTACACGTACACCAAACCGTCATGACTATGCATTAAAACCATTTGGCCGTACAGTAATGAATGAACTAAAAGATAGTAATTATGATGTGATTGCTATCGGAAAAATCTCTGACATCTATGATGGTGAAGGGGTAACTGAATCGCTTCGTACGAAGTCTAACATGGATGGAATGGATAAGCTTGTAGATACATTAAATATGGACTTTACAGGTCTTAGCTTCTTAAACTTAGTTGACTTTGATGCATTATTCGGTCACCGTCGTGATCCACAAGGATATGGAGAAGCTCTGCAAGACTATGATGCACGTCTTCCAGAAGTATTCGAAAAACTAAAAGAAGATGATTTATTATTAATTACAGCAGATCACGGTAATGACCCAGTTCACCCTGGTACTGACCATACACGTGAATATGTACCGTTATTAGCATATAGTCCAAGCATGAAAGAAGGCGGACAAGAGTTACCACTACGTCAAACTTTTGCTGATATTGGTGCAACTGTAGCAGAGAACTTCGGTGTGAAAATGCCAGAATACGGAACAAGCTTCTTAAATGAGCTAAAGAAATAGGGGGATAAACAAATGAATCGTGAACTTATTACAAAATCAGCTTCATACTTAAAAGAGAAATTTCAAGAGACACCACAAGTAGGACTAATCCTTGGATCTGGACTAGGTGTATTAGCAGATGAAATCGAGAACGCAGTAACAGTACCTTACAGTGAAATCCCTGAATTCCCAGTATCAACTGTGGAAGGTCATGCAGGTCAACTAGTATTCGGTACACTTCAAGGTGTAACAGTAGTAGCAATGCAAGGTCGTTTCCACTTCTATGAAGGATATGACATGCAAAAAGTAACATTCCCAGTTCGTGTTATGAAAGAACTAGGTGTAGAAACAGTTGTGGTAACAAATGCAGCTGGTGGTGTAAATACATCATTCGAACCAGGCGACCTTATGTTAATTTCAGACCACATTAACTTCATGGGTACAAATCCATTAATCGGACCAAATGACTCTGAAATGGGTGTACGTTTCCCTGATATGTCTACATCATATACAGTAGAGCTTCGCGAAATGGCGAAACAAGTTGCAGCAGACTTAAATATTAAAGTACAAGAAGGTGTATACGTTGGAATGACAGGTCCTGTATATGAAACACCTGCTGAAATTCGTATGCTTCGTACACTTGGCGGAGATGCAGTTGGTATGTCAACAGTGCCTGAAGTAATTGTAGCGCGCCACGCTGGTATGAAAGTACTTGGTATTTCTTGTATTTCAAATATGGCAGCTGGTATTTTAGATCAGCCACTTCACCACGATGAAGTAATCGAAACGACAGAACGTGTTAAAGCTAACTTCTTAGCATTAGTAAAAGCAATCGTAAAACAAATGAAGGGGTGACCTCACAATGAGAATGGTGGACCTAATTGCAAAAAAACGTGACGGACATGCATTAACGACAGAAGAAATTAACTTTATTGTTGAAGGATATACAAATGGTGATATTCCTGATTATCAAGTAAGTTCACTTGCAATGGCAATTTTCTTCCAAGATATGAACGATCAAGAACGTGCTGATTTAACGATGGCAATGGTAAATAGCGGTGATACAATCGACTTATCAGCTATTGAAGGTGTAAAAGTAGATAAGCACTCAACAGGTGGCGTTGGTGATACAACAACACTTGTATTAGGTCCATTAGTAGCCGCTTTAGGTGTACCGGTTGCAAAAATGTCTGGACGTGGGTTAGGACATACTGGTGGTACAATTGATAAATTAGAAGCAGTTCCAGGATTCCATGTTGAAATCGAAAATGATGAATTCATGCGTCTTGTAAATGAAAACAAAATTGCTGTTATCGGTCAAAGTGGGAACTTAACACCTGCTGATAAAAAGTTATATGCACTTCGTGATGTAACGGCAACAGTAAACTCAATCCCGCTTATTGCAAGCTCGATTATGAGTAAAAAAATTGCTGCTGGTGCAGATGCAATTGTTCTTGATGTAAAAACTGGAGCAGGTGCATTTATGAAAACAGATGAAGATGCAAAACGTTTAGCTGAAGCAATGGTGCGCATTGGTAATAACGTCGGTCGTAATACGATGGCTGTTATTTCTGATATGAGTCAACCACTTGGTGAAGCTATTGGAAACGCACTTGAAGTACAAGAAGCAATTGATACATTACAAGGTAAAGGACCGAAAGATTTAGAAGAGTTATGTTTAACACTTGGAAGTCAAATGGTATACCTTGCTGGACAAGCTTCATCTTTAGAAGATGCGCGTGAGAAATTAATTGAAGTAATGAACAACGGTAAAGCGCTAGAATCATTTAAAACGTTCTTATCAGCGCAAGGCGGAGATGCATCTGTTGTTGATGATCCTTCTAAATTGCCACAAGCACAATTCAAAATTGAAGTAGAAGCGAAGGAAGACGGTTATGTATCAGAAATCGTTGCAGATGAAATCGGAACAGCAGCCATGCTTTTAGGAGCAGGACGTGCGACGAAGGAATCTGAAATTGATTTAGCAGTTGGCTTAATGCTTCGCAAAAAAGTAGGGGACAGCGTGAAAAAAGGTGAATCCCTTGTTACAATTTACGCAAACCGTGAAAATGTGGAAGATGTAAAAGCAAAAATTTATGAGAATATGAAGATTGCTAACGAACATGTAGATGCACCAACATTAGTGCACGGCATCGTTACTGAATAATAAAAAAGGGCTAGGGAGTATTTCTCCTTGGCTTTTTTTTCTATTTTTTGTTTATAATAATAATGGGTGAAATTATGATTAGAATTTGTGCAATAACAAAAACAGATGAAGTATTATATGATGTTTCGTTAGAAGAAACAAAGAAAGACCATATTGTATGGTATTGGCTAGATTTATATAAGCCTACGAAAGAAGAGTATACATACATTTTGCAAGATCATTTTAAGTTCCATCCCCTTGCAATTGAAGACTGTATAGAATATGTACAGAGGCCAAAAGTTGATTTTTATGATGGATATAACTTTTTAGTTCTTCATGCATTTGGTGAGGATGGACTAGAACCGCACGAGATCGACTTATTTATTAGTGATCGTTATATTGTTTCTTTCCATTTTTCTCATAATAATGCAATTGAAAGAGTATGGAAAACACTTGGAGAAAAGAAGCGTATTAAGAATAGTCCTTTACACGTAGCACATACAATTATCGACCAAATTGTAGATGACTATTTTGCGCCTGTATATTACATTGAGGATCACCTAAATGCAATTGATGATAATTTAACGGGTGAGACAGCAGGCAGTGTACTAGAAGAAGTATTTGATATACGTGCAGATTTATCGAAGCTAAGGCGTACAATCATTCCGATGCGTGATTTATTGTATCGTATTTTAAATTCGACTCGTTTTTACGGTATAAGTGATCATGAGATTTACTTTAAAGATATACATGACCATTTGCTTAAACTGACAGAAATGATTGAGGCAAGCCGAGAATTAACGGCAGATATTCGAGATAGTTATTTTTCATTAAACTCACATCATATGAATAACATTATGAAAACATTAACTGTGTTCTCGACTATTTTCATGCCATTAACATTTATTGCGGGAGTATACGGAATGAACTTTACGCATATGCCAGAGCTTGGTGGACAATATAGTTATTTTATTTGTTTACTTATCATGGCGCTAATTGGCGGTGGCATGATGGCTTGGTTTTATAAAAAAGGATGGTTTAAATAAAAAACACCGAGGAAAATTCCTCGGTGTTTTTTACTTAACCGATAGCATGTAATACGAACATGGCTAAGAATAAGCATGTAACGATATACATAGACGGTGCGACTTCTTTACGCTTTCCAAGAGCAATTTTTAAGATAGGATAAGCGATAAATCCGAACGCAATGCCATCAGCGATACTATATGTGAGCGGGATCATGACGATAATTAAGAACGCTGGAAATCCTTCTGAAAAATCGTTCAGAGGAATTTGCTGAATGCTTGTAATCATCAGGCCGCCAATAATAATTAAGATTGGTGCAATGGCACTATCAGGAATTAGTTTGACAAACGGAAGTGCAAACAGTGACGCGAAGAATAACAACCCTGTAACGATAGACGTCAGACCTGTCTTTCCGCCTGCAGTAATACCTGCGGCACTCTCTACTGTTGATACGGTAGGGCTTGTGCCAAATAGACCACATGTCATTGCTGAAATTGCATTGGCTTGGTAAGCACGTGGGAATTTACGGTCATCTTCTAATAAACCGTGCAGAAGTCCCATATTCTCAAAAATAAGCACCATGCTTAAGGAGAATGTTGCAATCCAAAACGGTAAGGAAGAAAGTTTGCCAAATGACATAGCTCCAAACACATCGCCGTAATTAGCGAATGAGAATGAACTATTTCCGATTTGACTTGTATCAACAAGGCCAAATAGCCATGCAATACCAGTTCCTATTGCAATCGTCCATAAAAAGTTTCCACGTACGTTACGAATAAATAATACAAGTGCAACGATAAGAGTAAGCACGGTCGCAAGAACGACAGGGCTACTTAATTTCCCCATTGCAACAGCGGTATTTGGATTCGAAACGACTAAACCACCTTTTTGCAATCCGATAAATGCTAAAAATAATCCGATGCCGACAGTAATAGCTTCCTTTAATGACTTTGGAATTGATACTGAAAGCACGCGAGCGATTGGTGTAAACGCAGCAATTGCAAAAATAATACCAGAGATGAAGACAGCTGCTAATGCTTCCTGCCAAGTTAATCCGAGCGTATGCACAGCAGTGTACGTGAAGAATGCATTTACACCCATACCAGGGACAAGAATAGCAGGTGCATTTGCCCAAAATGCCATGAGCAGACATCCGACAAATGAACTGAAAACAGTTGCTAAAATTCCAGCTTCAAGCGGAATGCCAGCATCGGATAAAATGGATGCATTTACAATCATAATATATACGATCGTGAAAAATGACGTAACTCCAGCTAAAACTTCTTGTTTTGGTGATGTTTCGTGTAAACCTAATTTAAATGTTCTTTCAAGTATTCCTTTCATGTTAAACCTTCTTTTTCATATCCCTCTCCCACCCGTGATATCTCTTTTGTAAGAGCTCACCGTCCTTTATTATATCAGAACATCATGTTTTTACAACAAGGAAAATGATAACGTTTACTTATAAATAAAATTATTTATAAATAAGTAAAAATCGCCCGTATTGTAGAGATGATCTCTAATTCTCCCGATTGAATGGGAGGAGATGCTTGTGCATGTAAAGTAGCATAGGACGCAACTTCCCGTGGTAATTGAGCAGATTCTTCAACGAATGAGAGTGGAACAGGATTAATATTTAAATTGTATGTACTCGCAATAGCACGAGCTTTTTCTACCGCTTGTTGTAGAGCTTGAATGAGAGCTTGCTCATAATATTTATTTGGATGAGATATTCGAAAACGTAAACCTTTTGCTACGTTTGCTCCATTTGAAACGGCTATATCATATACTTCCCCTGCTTTTTGTACATTTAAAACGGTAATTTCATACAAATGTTCCACACGATACCCTTGTAGTAATGCTTTATCATTTACATACTCGTATTGAGGAGTGATCGTATAAGAAATCGTTTCTATATCTTTATCAGCAATACCAAGCTGTTTAAGTGCATCCAGCAATTGTTTTGATTGTACTGCATTTTCTTCTTGCGCTTGTTTCACATTTTTACTATCAGTTCGAATACCAAGTGTTAATATAACAACATTTGGTTTCGCTTTGACAACACCTTCACCTTGTACAGTAATAGTCGCTTCTTTACCAGTATTAGCTGTGCGTACATTGTGTAAATAAGGATTCATTCCACCCTGCATTTTCCATCACCATCCTTTTTATATGTATATGTGTGAACAAAAAAGAAATTTATATGAAAAAAGTTACATAAATGAGAATGTTGAGGAAAGAAAGGATATACAACAAGGGTATTTATAGATTATAATATGTGTAAATATGATAAAAAAGGGACGAGGCTAGTGAACGAAAAAAGAGAAACACTGATTTTAGAGTTATCCGGATCATTTCGAAAGATGATACGTTTATTACAAAATGATATTAATACACGTTTTGCAGAACATATGCCATATAATGAATTTTCTGTATTACGCGCGTTATTTTTAAACAGTCCACAGATGGCTTCGCAAATTGCGAGTGAAGTAAACGTAACCTCCAGTCATATTACAGCTGTTACTGATCGTCTCGTACGAAAAGGATTAGTAGAAAGAAAACGTTCTAATTCAGACCGTCGTATCGTGTACTTAGAAATTACAGAACACGGAAGAAAAGTAACTGAAAAACTTGAAGCTGTGCGTAAAGAATATTATAAAGAGAGATTTAAAGGTTGGAGCGACCAAGAAATAGAAATGGTGTTAGAGCTATTTGGCCGCGTATTATAATAAATGAGGATAGGAAGCGAAGCTTTCCTATCCTTTTTCTTTTGAATAAAAACATTTTGAAACTCCAATACTTTAATTAAAAAGAATCGGAGTGAAAAATTATGAAACGTATTTGTACGCTTTTCATTATGGTTGGAAGTTTTTTCTGCTTTCATCAATTTGCGGACGCCGCAACACCTCTTCAAGTCGTTCAGAAAGAATTACAACATATTTCAAATAAGCAACCTATTTTATATTCAAAACTATGGATTCGCTCAATGCAGAATGCTATTTTATTTCATCACAGTGATAACATTCGGCATGAAGATACGATAAGCAATGTAACAAAGTCTTCTCTTGTAAAAGTGAAACAACTTCCACTTCAGAAAGCATCGCAGTACATCCCGAGATTATCACAATATATTTCTAAGTTTGAGGCTGAGAATGTGCAAGTGTATTATGTTGCAGCTCGCTATGAAGTGAAAAAAGAGAACCCATACCAACTAAATGGCATGAATTATTTTATGCAAGTGTTTATTCAGCAAGGGGGAGAATGGAGAATTGCTGAAAGTATAGTTGCTCCAACAGATCAAATTGTGGCAAATGGTGACGGGTTTGGAATGAAGCAAGAAAAAGAGTATGGGAAAAGAAGAGAGAATGTAAAATAACCTCCTCAATAAGAGGAGGTTATTTTATTTAAAATTCCAAGAGACTTTCCATTTTAATATTTTAGGTAGGAAGAAATACGTAATGAAACTAGTCACTAAAAATCCGATGTAAAAGCTGGACAATGAGTGCGCTCGACTTAGTATTAAACCTCCAACGATCCCTCCAAAGAAAATCGCACAAGCTAAAACTACTTTTTGTAGTTTTGGATATAATAAGTAGTTACCATTTCGCTCATTGACTGAACGGGCATATAAATATATACCGAGTGGTAATAAAATAATGATATGTGTAATAGGTGCAATCAATAATTTTGCCGAAGGGATTGTTGTAAAGTTTGGTTCATTATGACGTATTCCATCCTTATCAGTATAAGCGTTTTGAGGATCGTAATTAAAGCTAATATTAAAATCTTCTGCTGGACTAGAAATACGTATGTTTTCCATAACATCATGTATAATGCCATTGTTCTCATGAAAGTCGGCATTCGAGTGAACAGCAATGACTCCTGATATTAGAGATGGAAGTAACGCTGGGAAGATTAATATAGCTGCAGTAAGAAATCCTTGCGATATCACATTTCCAGCGATTGTTCCTATACATAAGGCAAGTGTATAAATAGCAATTAATACAATTAGCATGTATATAAAGTAACGATGAAAGGGAGAGAATACTTGATATTTATTATGAAAAGTCAACTTTTTCATAATAGCAAATAGTCCCCAGTTTAGAACGACAACAGCGGCGATATTACAGATTCCAAACAACCACTTTGTTATATAGAGGTGCGAACGTTTAAAGGGCATAGACCATAACAAGTCGCTAGCGTTATTTTGTCTTTCCCATCCAATTAACGTACAAGCTAGAACGATTAGCAAACTACCTAACAGCATGATAGAATCTAGAAGTGTTAAATCAAAACTGTAATGATATATAGCTTTCCATTTTTTGTTCATATTTAGAAAATATTGCTGTTGAATAGAAGTCATATAGTATTTATATGACAAAGTATAGAAGCTGACGAGCCAAAATAACCATACAACATATTTACTTTGTTGATACGTTCTTAGCCACAGTGCTTTTTGAAACATAGGATCTCTCCTTTAAAAAACTTTATAATTTGTTAGGCGTGATAATATAACATAAGTAATGATTCCAGCGAGAAACAAACAAATATAGTAGTTAAGTAAGAAATGAAATTGATTTAGTTTATAGCCACCTAGTAATGCAAAGTAAATGGTTGTCCCCCATATACATATTCGTAAATGTTTTTGGAAAATAAATATCTTTTGACTGTTTTCATTTGGTGATCGTGTATATAAATATGTTCCAAGTAGTAAGTAAACTATTGTATAAAAAATAGGGACTAACATCGATTTAGCTGAATAATAGTGATAAGATGCTGGATCTCTTAAAGTAGTTGAGTCCTTTTCTTTTTTACGTGATTCAGGATCATAATGGTAATAAATCGTGAAATTATATATTGGTGCAACTATATTTGTTTTTTGAGTAATTTCGTAAAGTTGTTCATATAACTTATAATTTTTAGTATCGGTAGCTTCTAAGTGATTTATCGTAAAAGTGTACACTAGTGGAATAAATGTAAGCCCCATTAGTAACCAAGGAATACAAAAAACAACCTGCGAAACAACGCTTCCAGTAAAAGTACCGATGCATAGTGCAGCTGTATATACTGCTGCATAAGAAACAATCGCATAAAGAAAGTATCGATGAAATGGACTAAATGATTGATAATCAAAATGAATAGTTGTTCTATAAATCACATACATAAGAATCCAATTTATAAGTAACGAGCTCAAAATACAAAAGGAACCAAAAGCCCATTTAGATAAGAAGACATCTTTTCTTTTAAAAGGCATCATCATAAGTAGTGTATTAGATTGGTTGCTACGTTCCCATCCTATCAATAAGCAGGCTAAAGCAATGACAAGAACAGTTAACCAAAAACTATTACCTTCCCCTGGCGAAAAGGCATAAAAATAATAATACTGTTTACCTTTTTCTTGTAATTCGTAATACTCAGCAAGTTGTCTCTGAGCACTTTTATAGTAGCCAAAAGATAACAAGTAAAGCGAACTAAAGAAGAAGAGTAACGCAGCATATTTCCCGCGCTTCCAATTCCACATCCACAACGCCTTATGAAACATACCCATCCTCCTCCAGTGTCGTAACGAAGACATCTTCAAGTGACATTGTTAATTCTTCAATGAGTATAGGTTGTTCTTTATAAAACTTCTCCAGTGTTGTAGCCACATTTCCCTCAATTAAGATTGTATATACTTTTCCTGTTTGATTTAATATTTTAATATTGCTTAAGTTTTCTAGTTTTTGAGGTAGTGAACGTTCATAAGCTACTTGGATTTTAGCAAATCGTGATTTTGCATCATCTAGTGATGTAATAGAAGATATAGTATGGCCTTTTAATATAATGATTGTATCTGCAATTTGTTCCACTTCATCTAAATGGTGAGTTGAGATGAAAATGGTAATCTCTTTTTCGGCAACTTCTCCAACGAGAAACTGTAAAATTTGCCTTTTCACGATAGGATCAAGTCCATTTGTTGGTTCATCTAAAATGATATATTCTGCTTTTGTAGAAACGGCTAAAATGATTGCAAGCAGTGCTTTCATGCCTTTTGAATAACTACGAATTCGTTTGCTAGGTAAGTTAAAACGTTCTAGCAGCTCATAGAAATATGCTTCATCAAATGCTGTGTAAACAGCTTTATAAAACTTTACAATTTCTTTTATTGTATATCCGTTCAGTATGTTAGTAGAATCCGGAACATATACGATTTTTTGCTTTATTTCAGGACACTGATGAATGTTTGTATCTTCATATGTAACAGTCCCTGCATCAGGGTCTAAAATGCCTACCATCGTTCGTAATAAAGTTGTTTTCCCTGCACCGTTTCTTCCAAGTAATCCGATGATACTTCCTCTATGTAATGTGAAAGAAACATCATCTAAAATTATTTGATTATCAATCGTTTTCTTCAAGCTTGTCACTTTCAGCATCTGCATTTCCTCCAATCTCTTTGTAATATGAATCTATCCAATCATGAATTTTATCTTTCGTAACACCAAGATAAGAGGCTTCTAATAGTAATTGATGAAATTGCTTTTCAACCATAGTGATTTTCCTTTCGTCTAATGTTGGGGTAATCGATTGGGATACAAATGTTCCTTTTCCTCGTAATGTTTCAATAATCCCTTGTCGCTCTAACTCTTGGTACGCTTTACTCACTGTATTTGGATTGATAACGAGTAAAGAAGCGAGTTCGCGTACAGAAGGTAGTTTGTCACTTGGAGCTAACATGTTCTTTAATACGAGTTCTTTTATATTTTGAACAATTTGTTCCCATATCGGAGTGTTGCTTCTTGGATCAAGTTGAATATGCAAGAGCAATGTCTCCTTTCTGACTTGTATTAAGTGTACTACTTCATGTAATACACTTAATACAATATAGGTGATGAATGTATTTGTCAACTGAAAATATTAGAAAAATATGGTATTAAAAAATAAAAAATTGGAAAAAATAGGTCTGATATAGAATGGAGGGTTAGTCATGAAGCGAGTTTTTGGAATACTTGTTTGTTTCATGTTATTGCTTTCTGGTACTTCAGTTAGTTTCGCACAATCTGAGAAAACGAAGCAGGAGAAAACAGAAGAAACAACGCCGAAGTTAGCGGAACAAGCGTCGTCAGCAATTGTAATTGAACAAGATACAGGTAAAGTTTTGTTTGATAAAAATCCAAATGAGAAGTTACCACCTGCTAGTATGACGAAGATTATGACAATGCTATTAATTATGGAACAAGTTGAAAAAGGAAAACTAAAACTGACCGATAAAGTGAGAGCGAGTGAGCATGCAGCTTCAATGGGTGGATCACAAATCTTTTTAGAGCCTGGTGAAGAGATGACTGTAAATGAAATGCTAAAAGGTATTGCAATTGCATCTGGAAATGATGCGTCTGTTGCGGTAGCGGAGCATATCGCTGGTTCAGAAGAAGGTTTTGTAAATATGATGAACAAAAAAGCGAAAGATTTAGGACTGAAAAACACTCATTTCCAAAATCCAACAGGTCTTCCGGCTAAAGATCATTATTCCACAGCAAATGATATGGCTATAATGGCGAGAGAATTAATGAAGTATCCACTTATTCGCAAATACACAGGTAAATACGAAGATTATTTACGTGAAGATACGGATAAGAAGTTTTGGCTCGTTAATACGAATAAGTTAGTACGTTTTTATCCTGGGGTAGATGGTGTAAAAACAGGCTTTACGACAGAAGCAAAATATTGTTTAACAGCATCGGCTGAAAAGAATGGGATGCGTGTTATTTCAGTGGTTATGGGAGCACCTACATCGAAAGAACGGAACAATCAAGTAACGAAGCTTCTTGACTACGCATTTGGTCAATATATGACAAAGAAATTGTATACACGAGGCGAAAAAATTAAGACTGTCCAAGTAGGAAAAGGGAAAAAAGAAAAAGTAGATTTAGTTGCGTCAGACAATGTGTCTCTTCTTATGAAGAAAGGCGAAAATATGGACAAAGTAAAGCATGAAGTAATTGCTGAAAAGAAAGTGAAAGCGCCGATTAAAAAGGGCGACGCACTTGGTACACTTGTTATTAAAAAAGATAAAGATGTTTTATTAAAACAAACGATTGTAGCAAAAGAAGATGTAGCAGCAGCGAGCTGGTGGGAGTTATTTAAAAGAAGTTTTGGGATGTTTTCAACATCAAAATAGCGGCAAATATTTTGCCGTTTTTCTATTCATATGTAAGTGAATAATGCTGAAAGGTTTCACTTTATGGCGAAATAGTTCTTCTTTTGTCAGTAGGAAGGATTCTTATGTTGTATCACGAAAATCTTTATGTATGTGAATGAGTAAAGTTTGAGCATAAGGAGGAAATCGTGTGAGTCTTTCCATGCAATTAGAAGTAAAACGTGACGTCCTATGTGTGAGACTAGCGGGTGAATTAGATCATCATACTGCTGAAGAGTTGCGAACGAAAGTAACAGATATGATTGAGACACATGGTGTTCATCATATTGTTTTGAGCCTAGAGAACTTATCATTTATGGATAGTTCTGGTTTAGGTGTTATATTAGGCCGATATAAGCATGTAAAGGGATTAGGTGGAGAAATGGTTGTTTGTGCAATTTCACCACCTGTTAAGCGTTTGTTTGAAATGTCGGGCTTATTCAAAATTGTTCGCTTAGAAGAAAGTGAAGCGCACGCGCTCGCGACGTTGGGGGTGGCATAAATGAGAAATGAAATGAACCTTCAATTTTCAGCATTAAGTCAAAATGAATCGTTCGCTCGTGTTACAGTAGCTGCTTTCATTGCGCAACTAGATCCAACGATGGAAGAATTAACGGAGATTAAAACAGTTGTATCAGAAGCGGTTACAAATGCAATTATTCATGGGTATGAAGGAAATGCAGAAGGTATTGTTTATATTTCTGTAATTTTGGAAGAAGCAATGGTGAAACTCACGATTCGAGATGAAGGGATTGGCATCTTTGATTTAGATGAAGCAAGACAACCCCTTTTTACAACTAAACCTGAATTAGAGCGTTCCGGAATGGGATTTACTATCATGGAAAATTTTATGGATGAAGTAGAAGTTATTTCAAACGAATCTTTCGGGACAACAATCCATTTGACAAAATACTTATCAAATAGTAACGCTCTATGCAATTAAGGAGAATAGCCTATGGACATAGAGGTCAAAAATGAGAAGAAGAAACCTCAGTTAAAGGACCACGAGCTAAAAGCGTTAATTCAAAAAAGTCAAGATGGAGATCAACAAGCGAGAGATACAATTGTTCAAAGTAATATGCGTCTCGTATGGTCGGTTGTGCAACGTTTTCTTAACCGCGGATACGAACCAGACGATCTATTTCAAATTGGATGTATTGGGCTCTTAAAATCGGTAGATAAATTTGATTTATCTTTCGACGTGAAATTTTCAACATATGCAGTTCCAATGATTATTGGCGAAATACAGCGATTTTTACGTGATGATGGATCAGTGAAAGTAAGTAGGTCATTAAAAGAAACAGGAAACAAAATTCGGAAGATGAGAGACGAGCTTTCGAAAGAATTCGGAAGAGCTCCAACGATTAATGAAGTAGCCGAGGCGTTAGAACTAACGCCAGAAGAAGTTGTTCTGGCGCAAGAAGCGAGTCGTGCTCCTTCATCTATACATGAAACGGTGTATGAAAACGATGGGGATCCAATCACTATTTTAGATCAAATTGCAGATCAATCTGAAACGAAATGGTTTGATAAAATTGCTTTAAAAGAGGCAATTAGAGAATTAGATGAGCGAGAGCGTTTAATCGTATATTTACGCTACTATAAAGACCAAACCCAATCGGAAGTAGCGGAGCGAATAGGCATTTCGCAAGTACAAGTTTCAAGACTTGAAAAGAAAATATTAAAACAGATGAAAGATCGAATAGATGAATAGCTATTCGATCTTTTTTTATGCTTTTAATTAGGAGAGATTGTAAACTTTCGTAAAAATTAACAGAATTTATTGATAATTTAGTAAATTTAAAATATAATCCAAGTATGAACTTGTCACAAAGGGGGAAGGAAATATGGAAACGAGGCAACAATGGGGAACGAGGGCTGGATTCATTTTCGCAGCAGTCGGCTCTGCCGTTGGATTAGGAAACATATGGCGTTTTCCTTATACAGCGTATGAAAATGGGGGAGGCGCATTCTTTTTACCGTACTTATTCGCATTATTAACGACTGGTATTTCATTATTAGCGTTTGAATTTGCTCTTGGGCATCGTCACCGTGGTTCCGCGCCACTTACGTTCTTCCGTATTCATCCGCGTGCTGAATTCATCGGATGGTGGCAAATGTGCGTAACATTTATCGTTTCAACATATTATGCAGTAATTATTGCTTGGTCTATTTCGTATACGTATTTTGCAATTACTGGGGCGTGGGGGAAAGACACGCAATCATTTTTATTTAAAGAGTATTTGCATGTTGCAGATAAGCCTGGGCAGTTTGGAGGGCTCGTACCCGAAGTATTAATTCCGCTAGCTCTCGTTTGGATTATTGTGCTTGGTGTTGCATTTAAAGGAGTAAAAAAAGGAATCGAAGTTGTTAACCGTATTTTCATCCCTTTACTAGTTGTTATGTTCCTTATTATCGTAGTTCGTGCAGTGACGATGGAAGGTGCGATGCAAGGATTAGATGCATTCTTTAAACCAGATTGGAGTCGTATTTTTGATGGGAAAGTATGGCTTGCTGCTTACGGTCAAATTTTCTTTAGTTTATCTTTAGCATTTGGAATTATGATTACGTATTCAAGTTATTTGCCGAAAAACTCAGATACAACAAATAACGCCTTTATTACGGGCTTTGCAAACTCAGGATTTGAATTATTAGCAGGGATTGGGGTCTTTGCGGCTCTTGGATTTATGGCAAACAATATGGGAGTACCAGTTGATAAAGTAGCAAGTGCTGGTGTAGGGCTTGCGTTCGTAGTATTCCCGCAAATTATTAATGAATTACCAATGTCACCTTTATTTGGCGTATTATTTTTCTTATCATTAACGGTTGCTGGAATTACATCCCTCATTTCGCTTGCGGAAGTATGTTTTGCTGCCGTATCTGAAAAGTTTAGCTTAAGTCGCCAAAAAACAATTGGAATTATGGGGACGCTTCTCGTACTAGTTTCTCTTGTTTTTGCGACACGTGGTGGTCTTATATTCCTAGATGTTGTGGATTACTTCGCTAATAACTTCGGATTAATTACGATTGCGCTAGCGGAAGTAGTTACGATAGGGCTCATTTTACGTCGTTTACCAGTTTATCAAAACCACGCAAACTTCGTATCTGATATTAAGTTAGGGACGTTTTGGAGAGTAAGTTTACTCGTTATTACTCCGCTTATGTTAGGGTACATGTTAATTGATGGTACAATCCAAAATATTAAAAAGAACTATGGAGATTACCCAACGGAGTTTGTCGTAACGTATGGTTGGTCAATTGCAGCAGCGTTCCTTATCGTTGCGTTAATCATTAGTTTAAAGAAATGGAATGCACAAATACATTCAGATTCTGCTAAGCTTGAAAAAGAATGGAAAGATCGGGGTGTTTCATAATGAGTGGATCAGCGATTATGATGATGGTTATTGGTATGGTAGTCATTTGGGGAGGACTCGCATTAAGTATTGCAAATTTATTTAAGAAAAAGGCATAAACTAAAAAACATCTGTACCGAAATGGTACAGATGTTTTTTTATGAAAAAATTGTATTAGAAAAAAATTCAATAACCATACTACAACTACGAGGAAGAGTAAAGAGGTGAATGGAAATTGGAACAAACAATTTATATTAAAATGCGTAATCGATTAAAAGTTTCTCCTACGTATGAAGTAAAGCTGAGTGATGTTGCTCAACTTGCCGGAGATGCTTTAGTGGTTCAGTCGTTACAGGATGAGGTAGTTTACAAAATAACAGCGCATGATAAGACGCATGTTGTAATTGATGTTATGAAAATTATTGAGATTATTAGGCAAAAAGCGGCCCATATACAAATTAATTTACTCGGTTCTGGACAAACTCTTGTTGAAATTATATATGAAAAAAAGAAAGTACATCCAATTTTCTTCGGACTTGTATGGTTGTTACTTTTTATTGGAGCGGCCCTTGCGATCATTTATTTTCATGAAGATGTAAGCATGCAACAAGTGCACCAACGGTTATATTACATGATTACGGGAGAATTTAAGGCGCAACCACTTTTATTTCAAATTCCTTATTCATTAGGTCTTGGGTTAGGTATGGTTTTATTTTTTAATCATGTATTTCAAAAGCGTATTAATGAAGAGCCGAGTCCGTTAGAAGTAGAGATGTTCCAATACCAGCAGTCACTTGACCAATATGTAATTGTTCATGAAAACAAGGACAATATGAAACAACTTGCCGATGATTGAATCTGGGTTTGTTATTTTAATTGCTTTAGCAGGAGGAATTGCAGTAGGTAGCGGATATGTCGCATTTTTAGCCGTACTTGGTATAATCCCTCGTCTAGCTCAATTAACGAGAAGTGGAAAGCACATTCAATATTTTGAGTGGGCAGTTATTGCAGGTACGTTAACAGGAGCTTGGTGTAGTTTGAAAAACATTACATTTCAAACGTCGCAATATTGGCTTGTTATATTAGGAATATTTTGCGGCACATTCATTGGAATGCTCGCTGCCGCATTAACAGAGGTGTTAAATGTTTTACCTATTTTAGCGAAACGAGTAGGGGTAGAGGGGAAAATTGTTGTTTTACTCGTTGCTCTTGTACTTGGAAAAGTAATAGGCTCGTTGTTTCACTGGATTTATTTCGTAAAGTAGGAGGCAATATATAAATGACAGGGCGAAAACTAAAGGATGATTACATAAATAAAGTGAAGGAGTACCATCCAAAACCAAACTATTTCATAAATTGTGTCAAGGCGTTTCTTGTAGGTGGACTTATTTGTACTGTCGGAGAAGCATTGATGAAATTTTATATACATTATTTTCATTTTAGTGAACAAGAGGCAGGAAATCCGACAGTTGCAACGCTTGTATTATTATCGGCGATTTTAACAGGCTGTGGTGTATATGATAAAATCGGTCAATTTGCAGGAGCAGGATCGTCTGTACCAGTTACTGGGTTTGCGAATTCTATGGCGAGTGCTGCGCTAGAACATAAGAGTGAAGGAATTGTGCTTGGTGTTGCTACAAATATGTTTAAGCTTGCGGGAAGTGTTATCGTTTTTGGAGTCGTTGGTGCATACATTATTGGGTTAATAAGATATACTTTTAAAATTTTAATGTCTTAAAGGAGGGTTAGTATGAGGTTGACAGGAAACCAAACGTGGGTATTTCAAAATGATATTTATGTAAATGCAACCGGTACTGCTGTTGGTCCGAAAGAAGTTGAAGGCCCTCTTGGAAAGGATTTTGATATTTCATATGATGATTTACATTGCGGAGAGGAAAACTGGGAACTTGCTGAACGAAGATTAATGTCAGATTCCATTCAACAAGTCGTGCAAAAAGGAAATGTAGAAACATCACAAATTGATTTCTTTTTAGCGGGTGATTTATTAAATCAAACAGTGACAGCAAATTATGTTGCACGTAAATGGGGGATTCCTTTTTTAGGAATGTTTAGTGCTTGTGCGACTTCGATGGAGACTTTAGCGGTCGGGTCAGCCTTTATAGACGGTGGATTCGCAAATCGTGTGTTAGCGACGGTCAGTAGTCATAATGCAACGGCTGAAAGACAGTTTCGTTATCCAACAGAGTATGGAGGACAAAAACCAGGAACAGCAAATTCCACTGTTACAGGTGCAGGGTCCATATTAATTAGTAAAGAAAAAAGCGCCATTAAAATTACAGCAGCTACGATTGGAAAAGTGCAAGATTTAGGAATTACGAACCCTTTAGATATGGGATCGGCAATGGCGCCGGCTGCTGCTCATACAATTCAACAACATTTTGAAGATTTGAAGAGAAGTGCAGCTGATTATGACTTAATTGTTACCGGTGATTTATCAGCTGTTGGAACACCAATCGCAAAACAGCTTTTACTGGAAGAAGGTTATGATCTTGGGCATATATATAATGATTGCGGATTAATGATCTATGATTCCGATCAAGAAGAAGTATTTGCAGGTGGTAGTGGCTGTGCTTGTTCAGCTGTTGTCACATATGGTCATTTATTAAGCGAGATGCAAAAAGGGAATTTACAACGAATTTTTGTCGTTGCTACTGGTGCGCTATTAAGCCCAATGATGATGCAACAGAAAGAAACGATTCCAACAATTGCACATGGTGTCGTATTTGAGAGAGTGAAGGGAGAGTGAATTGTGGATTTTATATATGCATTTCTTGTGGGAGGCGCTATTTGTGTCATTGGACAACTATTGTTAGATTTTGCAAAGTTCACACCAGCCCATTTAATGTCTACCTTTGTAGTCATAGGAGCAGTTTTAGATGGATTCGGATTGTACGATAAGCTTATAAAGTTTGCTGGTGCTGGTGCGACAGTTCCTATTACAAGTTTTGGACATTCACTATTACATGGGGCCATGCATGCGGCAGAAAAACACGGATATATAGGGATTGGTATGGGTATGTTTAGTTTAACGTCTGCAGGCATTTCTGCAGCGATATTATTTTCATTTTTTGTAGCACTTATATGTAAACCGAAAGGATAAATCAAATGAGACGAAGGGTTGTTTTGGTCACAGATGGAGATGAATATGCAAAGCGAACAATTGAGCTTTTAACGAAGGAATTTGGGGGAAGGTGTATTTCAGCATCACAAAGTAATCCAACCAAATTGACAGGGAAAAAAGTTGTTGAGCTTATTATGCAAACGCCATATGACCCTGTATTTGTCATGTTTGATGACAGTGGATTTATTGGAGAAGGATCTGGTGAAAAGGCTTTAAAATATGTAGCCACGCATAAACAAATTGATGTACTGGGGATTTTGGCAGTAGCATCTAATACACATCATTGGGAATGGGCGCGCGTAGATGTAAGTGTAGATCGGAATGGGAATTTAACGGAATACGGTGTTGATAAATTTGGACTTCCAGATGGGGAAATTGGCAGAATTAGCGGAGATACTATTTATTGTTTAGATGACTTGAATGTTCCTGTCATTGTTGGAGTTGGTGATATTGGTAAGATGTGTGGAAATGATGAATGGGAGAGAGGATCACCAATTACGAAAAAAGCAATTCAGTTAATTTTGGAAAGGAGTGGGTTTTATGACGAAGCCTAAAAAAGTAGATATCCCTATTTCAACTTTCATAAGTGACAATGAAAATTATTTGAAACAAACGGTTGGATTAGGCGTTACATTTGATGTTGGTATTCGTAAATTTCAAATTTTGAATAAAGAAATTGCTGTGTTATTTGTAAATGGACTTTGTGATACAAATTATATCATTCCTATTTTAGAAGAAGCCGTGGATACAAATGAAATTCGAGATGTTGAAGAAGATACAGTAAAGCTTTTAGAAAATCGTTTAATTCATCAGCAAGTAAGTAAAGTGAAAACGATGGATGAAGTCATGGTCCAAGCGTTATCGGGACTTATTATTATATTTGTGGAAGGAGAAACGGAAGCGTTTGCGATAGATGTTCGTAGCTATCCAGGACGAACACCGACAGAGCCAGATACCGAAAAAGTAGTACGCGGTGCGAGAGATGGATTTGTTGAAAACATCGTTGTAAATACAGCGTTAATTCGTAGAAGAATTCGAGATCCACGTCTTCGAAATGAAATTATTCGAGTAGGAGATAGATCACAAACGGATATTTGTATTACATATATACAAGATGTTGCGAATCAAGATTTAGTAAAGATTATAAAACAAGAATTAAATAACATTGATGTAGATGGAATTACGATGGCGGATAAAACGGTGGAAGAATTTGTTGTAAAGCAAAGCTATAACCCATTTCCGCTTATTCGATATACAGAAAGACCAGATGTAGCAGCAAATCATCTATTAGAAGGGCATGTACTAGTACTTGTTGATACATCACCGAGTGCTATGATTACGCCAACAACATATTTCCATCATTTACAGCATGCAGAAGAGTTTAGACAAAATCCAGCTGTCGGTACATTTTTACGTTGGGTACGTTTTTTAGGTGTTTTATTCTCCTTGTTTTTACTACCATTTTGGTTAGTGTTTGTATTTGATCCAACCCTTTTACCGGCAAATCTTGCTTTTATTGGACCGACTAAGATGACACATTTACCAATTTTATTACAAGTATTAATGGCAGAGGTCGGACTTGAATTTTTAAGGATGGCTGCCATTCATACTCCAACACCGTTATCATCTGCAGCGGGATTAATTTCCGCCATATTAATTGGTCAAATTGCGATTGATGTAGGTTTGTTTGTACCAGAAGTTATTTTATATGTAGCAGTTTCTATGATCGGTGCATATGCAACACCGAGTTATGAATTAGGGCTAGGGAATAAGGTTGGAAAATTATTTGTTATTATTTTAACAGGTCTCTTCCATGAGATGGGCTTTGTAATTGGTATGACGATACTGATTTTATTTTTAACGTCTATAAAAAGTTTGCAAACACCTTATTTATGGCCGTTTTTACCATTTGATTGGGGCGCATTAACAAAAATATTACTCCGTCCGACGATGTCTAGTTTAAAAGTACGACCAAGTATTGTACGACCTCAAAATGTAAAAAGACAAAAATAAACGGGATTATATACCCGTTTATTTTTTTTATTAAAAATTTATTGTTTTTTAACAAAAATCAAACATTTTTTGTGTACACTTAGAGTAGATATTGTGTATGGAAGGGGAAGAGGACATGATTAAATTATTTGTAAGTGATTTAGATGACACGCTCGTTTACAATGTGAATCATATGCAAAAAGAAGATGAACGGGCACTTTGTTGGTTAGCTGAAAAAGGGACAAATATTTGCTTTGCCTCTGGCCGCTTTACTCATCGAATTGATGAAGTTGTAAATAGGTTTGCATTCCCGTATTACACAACTAGTTTAAATGGAGCGACGATGTTACTGCCGGATGGAAAAATATTTCATGAATCAAATTTTGAAGGTGGGATTGCCCAGGAAATATATCGATATATCCATAAAAAGGGACTAGCAGATATTGTTTGTGCAAATGAGCAAAGGTATACAAAAAGAAAGAATGAACATCATCATAATTTTGAAACGTATATGGGCGTGCATATTGCTGAGATAGAAGCATTAGAAGAAGAATTTGGTAAGACTGTACATCCTGCGAAATTATTTGTTTTTGGGGAAGAAGAGACAATTGCAGCATTAGATCAAGAATTACGAGATACATTTCAGGGCGAAGCGGAAGTATTTATGTCTGGTAAACGCTATGTTGACATTATGCCGAGGGGAGTAAGTAAAGGGAATGCTTTAAGGCGACTAATGGAACATTTGCAAATTGAAGCAAATGAAGTTGCATGCATTGGAGATTCTTTCAATGATATTTCCATGTTTGAAGTAACCCCGCATTCATTCACTCTGCATCATGCTCATCCATATGTGAAGGAGAAGGCAAATCATATTGTTCGTTCGGTTGAAGAAGCTGTTATGAAATTACCGTTACTCGTATAAAAAAAGAAGCTCGTCACTGACGAGCTTCTTTTTACTTGAATAACGATTTAACAAAATCAATGATACTTGAGAAGAAATCTTTCACTTTATCTAGGAAACCTTGCCCTTCTTCAGATCCTAAAAAGGCAGAAACATGTTCTTTTGCTTTATTTAACTGACTGCCAACTTGATTCCAATCGATATTAAGATTTTTCATTTTATCAAATAGCGCAACTAAATTATCTAACTGTTCATCTGTTAATGTAATACCAAGTTGATCCGCAATTTTTTTAATTAATGAACGTAAATCTTCAGTCGTTTTTGGCTGCTCTTTGGCAATTTCTTCTTTAATTTTTGCAACAAGTTGAACTGCTTTTTCTTCACCAATTTTATCGCCGAGCTGGGCTGTTTGCACCATTTCCTCATTGGCTACTTTTTTTACTTCCTCAGGAATTGCTTTGTTCGATGTTGTTTCATAGGCTTTCATTAAACCGGTTAAAGCAGCGGTTCCTGAAACTTTAAATGGTGCAGTAATTTGAATTTCTGCATCTTTCACACCTGCTGTAATAAGTGCGTTTGTGTACATTGCATCTGTTATCGAATTAATGTTTTTTGAACGTACAATAAGGCCAGAACCTGGCTTTGTGTATGTAATCATAGAAGAGGAAATTGCTCTCGTACCAATTTGAGCTTTTGGAACAATCCCTTCTAGAAATTTATGTTCTTCCGCATTAGACACAGTAATGATGGTAGCATCTTTTGGTGCTTTCATTTCTTTTAACAGGTCTTGTTTTTGTTGTTCAGACAAGTTTTCTCCTAGTGTAACAATTGATTCTCCTTCAATGATGTCTGCAAATGAAGCTGTTGGCATCATAAATACCGCTACAGCTAATAGCAGAGCTAGTAATTTCGTTTTCACGAAAAATCGCTCCCTTTCTCTTTCTAAAATTTTCGGGCAACACAGTTATTATAGTATATATTTCTTATTTGTCACCTAGCTTTTTCCACATTTCAAAAAAGAAGTATGTAGATTGTCGGATTCTTTTTGTTTCTAGTCATGAATGTGGTAATATAGTGCTGAGATAGTTGAAAGGAGACATATACGTATGAAAACTTTAGGATACATATTAATGGAAAATGGTGAAAAAATCGATTTGGAATTTTTCCCAGAAGAGGCACCAAAAACAGTAGAAAACTTTAAAAAATTAGCAGAGCAAGGATTTTATGATGGTGTGTCATTCCACCGCGTTATTCCTGGTTTTGTAAGCCAAGGTGGAGATCCAACAGGAACAGGTGCAGGTGGCCCAGGTTACTCTATCGCATGTGAAACTGATGGAAATCCTCATAGACACCTTGTAGGATCACTTTCTATGGCTCATGCTGGCCGTAACACAGGCGGAAGCCAATTCTTTATCGTTCATGAGCCACAGCCGCATTTAGATGGTGTACATACTGTATTCGGTAAAGCAACAAGCGGTATTGAAACAGTATTAAACATGCGTCAAGGTGATGTAATGAAAGAAGTTAAAGTTTGGGAAGAATAAGTTAATGAGAAAAGAGAGCTATTGCTCTCTTTTTTATTTTTAATAGGAATGGGTATTTCATTTACGGTACATGATACAAGTAGTAATGTGATTGTAGTGAAAATATGTCGCTTATGAGAACAAAATTTTAACAAATTACATAGAATACATTAGATTACCCGTTTCAATAAAGATTTTTTATTACATGAATTTTGCTAGAATTCATCTGCTCTAAGGTGATGAATAGTGAAGTGATAATGAGCGGTAGATGTTTCTTTTCACTTCATATAACAGCGTTTCTTCTATTATCTACTTAGAAAAAATAGTACTGAAACATATATTTGACTTTCTTCTTTTCGCTTTGTATGATTATCAAGTTGTTTTAAGCCCTTCTCACTCTGTTGAAAATATTGTAAAATGAATGTGATATGAAAAGAGTGGTTGAGGGGATTAATAGTTTGTAACTTTTGTAAGAAGGGATAAGGGTTATGTTAATTCGTTTTAAAAAAAGTTATGAAAAGATTGCAATGGGGCTTCTTTCATTTATGCCAACGGAAAAAGATGTGAAAAAATTACAATTGACTATGAAGGATTATGAAGCAAAGGATGATTGGCAATTGTATTTGTGGAAACAAAATGAAGATTTTGTTGGGATAATGGGAATTGTAAAAAAAGAGAATCAAGTTTTGGAAATTCAGCATTTGAGTGTGAACCCATCTCACCGTCATATGGGCATTGGGACGAAGATGGTTCAAGAGTTAAAGAGTAAATTTCTTGAGTTTACAATTTGTGGGAATGAGCAAACAGCAAGTTTTTGCAAAAAGTGTAAAGGGCTTGAACAAAATATACATTCGTGAAAGCAGAGATAAGTAGTTTATTATCTCTGCTTTCTTTTTTGTAATTGTTCGTTTCGTTCAGCAATGACTTCTGTTCGATCACGTAATGTGTGCTTATGTATTATATATTCATTAGAAGTAGTATTTACGTCTTTCCAAGGGAGGTTTTGTTTCTGACATAATTCCATGCAGTGCTTTTCTAATGCTGTATCCGATAATGGTAAAAATAACGGTGTGAAATTTTCTTCTTTCTTTATAGATTGTAATCTATCCTTGAGTAAGAATAGAAGTTGTGCCTGATTTATTCCTAAATGTAGTAAAGGTGTACTGTTTTTTTCTAAAATCGTTATGGCGCTTTTCATCATCTTCTCTGCACCATTCCAGTTAGAGCGTCTTTGATGGTATAAAGAAACTGCAATTTGAATGAGACCGACTAAATAATTATCACGATCTCCTCTTGGCTTTGTTTTCCAATATTCTTCCAGTATTTCGTGACATTCAAAATAATCATAATCTCCGTGAAAATGAATTAAAAATTGTATGTATTCGGTAGGATACATTTTCTTCACCCCTGTTTAACGGTTATAAATACAAGTGTACCATAGAAATATGAACAATAAACGACTAGGGAATTTTCCCTAGCCGTTATTGTTCATATTAGCAGAAGCAAGCTGCCCCTACAATAATTAGTAAAATAAACAATACAACAAGTAAAGCGAACCCACCGCTAAAACCGCAATCAACGTGACCCATAGTTTTTTGACCTCCTACATTGTTCTTACTACACTGTTATCATATGAAGTGGTGGGCATGATGACATAGGCATCGGTCTATTTTTAATTAAATTTCTTAAAAAGGTTGGATAGAACATGAGTATGCTCTATACTTATGTTGTTATAGAAAAAATGTGGTGGGATGCTTTGTGCAGTATAATTTTAAAGTAGAGGCTTTTGAAGGGCCTTTAGATTTATTGTTACATTTAATACATCGTTATGAAATTGATATATATAATATTCCTGTAGCGGAAATTACAGAGCAATATTTATCTTATGTTCATACGATGAAAGAACTACAATTAGATGTTGCAAGTGAGTATTTAGTAATGGCTGCAACGTTATTACAAATTAAAAGTAAAATGTTGTTGCCGAAACATGAAGAAGATGTACTTGATAACGGTGATGACTTTATAGATGATCCTCGTCAAGAATTGATGGAGAGGTTAATTGAATATAAGAAATATAAGCAAGTTGCTACTGAGCTAAAAGAAAGAGAACAAGAAAGAGCACAGCTATATACACGTCCGCCAATTGATTTTACATCGTTGCAACAAGAAGAGGAAACGAACTTGCCTCTTGATGTTACGTTATATGATATGCTAGCGGCATTTCAAAAATTAATGCGCCGTAAAAAAGCAAAGAAACCTGTAACAACACGTATTACCCGTCAAGAAATACCAATTGAACAGCGCATGACTGATATTTTAAAACAGTTAGAAATACAAGGTGGTCGTCAAAGTTTTTATGATTTGTTTGTTGATGATGAACGGGAAATAATGGTTGTAACATTTTTAGCGGTTCTTGAGCTTATGAAAAATCAACAAATCATAATTGAACAAGAACATAATTTTGATGAAATTTTCGTATCAAGCTCTACTAAATCTGCATAGAGTTAGTATGGAAAATGGGATAGAAATATTATATCTCATGCTAGGTTTGAATGTATCGTTTGGAACAAGAGAAAAAATATTGAACCGAACGCATTGATTGTGATTCGGTTTTTTGATGTGTATTTTTATGGAGAAAACAGGAGGAAGCTCGTAAAATGGATAGAACAGAACAGAAATCAATCATTGAAGGGCTTTTATTTGTATCTGGTGATGAAGGGATTTATCCGGAACAAATAGCGAAAGTCCTTGAAATTGAAGGAAACGAAGTAATCGATATTTTAGAAGAAATGCAAAAAGAATGTGAAAGTGCACACCGCGGTTTGCAAATTGTACAGTATGCAAAAGTATATCGTTTTGCTACAAAGAGAGAACATGCATCGTACTATCAAAAACTAATAGATATCCCAACAGCTGCCTCACTCTCTCAGGCTGCTCTAGAAACGTTAGCGATTGTTGCATATCGTCAACCAATTACAAGAACTGAAATGGAAGAGATTAGAGGGGTGAAAACTGATAAGGCATTACAAACGTTAGTTTCACACTTACTTATAAAAGAAATGGGAAGAGCAGAAGGGCCAGGTCGTCCTATTTTATATGGAACGACAAAAGAATTTTTGGACACGTTTGGATTAAAAACATTAGATGATTTACCACCGCTTTCTGAAGAGAACGAACAAATGAATGAAGCAGATTTATTCTTCGGTTCTTTACAAGAGATATCGAAATAAAAGCTTAGCATTTTGCTAAGCTTTTTTTGTATATCAATTATATACCGTGCCATACTAATTGAAAAAAGGAGACGAGTTATGAGAGGTATACGAAGTATTTTATTATTAGTTTCTGTTTTGTTATGCTTTTCTTTAAATAGTGCATCGGCCAAAAGATATATGATGTCTATTCATACCGCGTCTCCTTTACATATGCAGCGGCAACATTTTGGTAAAATGAAAGTAAGTTTTTTTAAAGTTGGGCAAGGTGATGCAACGCTTATTACATTGCCAAATGGACAAACGATGTTAATTGATGGGGGACCATATGAAGCCGGAGAGGTTATTATTCAAAAACTAATTGAAAAAGGGATTAATCATTTAGATGCTATCGTCAGTACTCATCCTGATATGGATCATATAGGAGGACTCATTCCGATTGTAGAGCAAATGCCGGTATCACTTATATTAGATAGTGGAAAAACATATAGTTCTCTTACTTATCATACGTATCGAAATAATATAAAGAAAAGGGGAATCCCTTTCATTTCAGTAAAAGAGGGCCAATACATACCGCTAGATCCGCATGTTTCCATACAAGTATTAAACAATGGGAAGTCAAAAGATGAAAATAATGAATCTTCAATTGTATTAAAGGTTCGGTATGGTAAGGCAGATTTTTTATTAATGGGCGATGCTGATGTGCGGACGGAAACTGAAATATTAAAGCAATTTGATGTACATGCAGATGTGTTAAAGGTGGGACATCATGGCTCATATACTTCAACAAGTGAAAGGTTTATAAAGAAGGTAGAACCACAGTTCGCGATTCTTTCTTATGGTAGCAGAAATCCGTATGGACATCCGCATCAAAGTGTAGTAAGACGATTAAAACAGCGTGGTATAATGATGTATGGAACAAATAGACGTACAGTAGAAATGGAAACAGACGGCGAACATATTACAATAGGGTCTAGCGGATTAATGCCATTACTGAAGTGAGTAATATGATAAGGGGATATTCTCCCTTTTTGGAAAAGTGAATAACATATATTATAATTGTAAGAGACGTACTAAGTTTCCTTTTTGTTAAACAAAGAGGAAATTTCATTCGAATGTATAGACAACTACTCGTGCATATATTAAGATGGAATTAGGCGAATAAGGTAATAATAACAAGTAGGTATTTCATGGGAAAGGATCGATGAAAATGAAAACGCAAGTTGTCATCAATGCCAAAATTTATACAGGTCAAGAAGTAATAGAAAACGGATTTATTCGTTACGCAGAAACAATTAAAGAAATTGGTTTGATGGCTCAATATGTATCACAAGAAAATGAAGCGGTTTTAGATGCGGCAGGGAAGATTGTGATTCCAGGTATGATTGATGTTCATATTCATGGTGGATACGATATTGATGCGATGGATGCAAATAGCGATGGGTTAGTAACTCTAGGTAAAGAAATGTTAAAAGAAGGAGTTACAACTTACTTCCCAACAACAATGACACAAGCTCCAGAAGCAATCGAAGCAGCACTACATGCTGCGAAGGAAGCGAAAGAAAAAGGAGCACATTTCGAATATATTCACTTAGAAGGACCGTATGTTTCAAAAAAACGTGCAGGTGCACAACCACTTGAACATATTGTTCCTGCGAATATTGAACAATTTAAACAATGGCAGGAAGCAAGCGGGAATCTAATTAAATTAGTAACATATGCACCTGAAGAAGATGGTGCGTTAGAGTTTGAGCAGTATCTTGCTGAAACTGGTGTTGTCGGCACAATGGGACATACAGATGCAATTGATGCGCAACTAAAAAATAGAAACATTACACATGCAACGCATTTATACAATCAAATGCGTGGATTACATCACCGTGAACCAGGAGTTGTTGGTCATGTGTTATTAAATCCAGATGTAATGGTTGAAGTAATTACAGATGGTATTCACATTCACCCTGATATGGTGAAATTAGCATATAAATTAAAAGGACCGAAAAAAGTAAGTGTTATTACTGACGCAATGCGTGCAAAAGGTCTTGAAGATGGATTATATGAGCTTGGCGGACAGCCAGTACATGTAAGAGACGGTAGTGCTCGATTAGAAGATGGAACGTTAGCTGGCAGTATTCTAAAAATGGATCAAGCTTTCCGAAATGTAATTGAATTTACAGGTTGTTCAATCGAAGATGCAGTACTGATGACATCAGTTAACCAAGCAGAAGAGTTTGGATTAAATAATAAAGGGGCATTAGCGGTAGGAAAAGATGCAGACTTTGTTGTGATGAATGAAGATTTACATGTATATGATACGGTCCGTTTAGGAATTCATATGAAGGAAGGGAAGTAATTAAATGAATATTCTTGTTGTAAAAACTCCAGAAGAACTAGCAGAAGCAGGTTATAAATTAATTGAAGAAGTTGTAAAAACAAAAGAAAATCCAACATTAGGAATGGCTACAGGAAGCTCTCCGTTAGGTATTTATGCAGAAATGCGAAAAAATAAACTTGATACAAGCCGTGTAACCACTGTAAACTTAGATGAGTACGTAAATTTACCACATGAAGATAAAAACAGCTATCACTATTTCATGCAAGAACAGTTGTTTGATCATCTTCCATTTAAACAAACTTATGTACCAAACGGGATGGCAAGTGATTTAGAGGAAGAGTGCAAGCGTTACGAGGGCATTCTAGCTGCTAACCCAGTTGACCTACAGATTCTTGGAATCGGTGAAAACGGTCACATCGGATTTAACGAGCCAGGAACACCGTTTAATTCTCCAACAAACATTGTTGAATTAACAGAATCTACACGCCAAGCAAACCTTCGCTTCTTCGAAAAAGAAGAAGATGTGCCAACTCATGCAATTACAATGGGAATCGGAAGCATTATGAAAGCGAAACAAATTCTACTTGTTGCTATGGGGTCTAAAAAGGCAGAAGCTGTTAAAGAATTATTGCAAGGTGAATATAGTGAAGCGTGTCCTGCTACAGTTTTACAACGTCATCCGAATGTAACCGTAATCGCTGATCAAGAAGCTCTATCTTTATGCAGTGAGGCGATTGCTGATGAACATCGACAAGTATTCACCATTTCCGATCTATTATCAGATTCAAGAGTGGGTGAAACAGCTAATTGAGGACGGCGAATGGAAGCCGGGAGATAAAATCCCATCTGAGAATGAACTTTGCGATAAGTTCGAAGTGAGTCGTATGACAATCAGACAGGCGATTAATAATTTAGTGGAACAAGGTTATTTATATCGGAAACGTGGAATCGGTACGTTTGTCCAACTTCCGAAAGTGGAACAAAAATTGCAAGGAATGACAGGATTCACAGAAGATATGATTTCTCGTGGGATGAATCCAAGTAGTCAATTACTTAGTTTCCGCCTAGTTCCAGCTACTGCGAAAATAGCAGACCGGTTGAGAATACAGGAGGGAGAATCGGTTTATGAAGTGAGGCGTATTCGTTTAGCTGATGATGAACCGATTGCTTTTGAGACGACATATTTGTCGCCAGCTCTTGTAAAAGATATTAACGAAGAAATATTGCAACAATCTTTATATGAACATTTAGAGAAAAAACTGGGCTTTAAACTTGTTAGCGCTACTCAATCAATTGAAGCTTCAATTGCAACGGATAATGAAGCGGAACATCTGCATATTCCTAAAAAGGCGCCAGTGCTTGTAATGCGTCAATGGTCATATTCAGAAGGTGAAGTACCGTTAGAGTATGTGAAATGTATTTATCGCGGGGATCGTTATAAGTTTATTACAAACATCGCACGTAATAAATAATATATTTCAGTTTGTGAAGTACAGTAAATGTCAAATTGTTTAACATGTAAAGAAAAAATACGACTCATCCTTACAAGGAGTGAGTCGTATTTTTATTATGAGCAATTACGTGGTTCACAGCATCTTTAACTGTATTTACTACATAGTGAGCGTGTTCTTTTACTGCCTCATCTGCTTGAGCCATAGCAAAACTGTGAGGAGTTAAAGCAAACATTGGAATATCATTATAAGAATCCCCTATGCAAGCAATTTCCTCTGGTTGTAATTGAAACTCTTTTAATAAAACAGAAATAGCAGAACCTTTACTAATATTAGGTGGCATTACATCTAAACATTGTTCTGCTGAAATGAAGGTACTAACTTTTCCATGAAATTTTTCATCAATTTTTTTCTGAAGGAGTTGTAAGCTCTCCTTTGTTCCACCGACAGAAATTTTATTTGGAAAAATTGTATCATCTATTTTCTGTAATAAATTTGGTTCTTCAACAGAAGTCATCGTTACTTGTTGCTCAAGTTCATGAATAAACGGTGTTTTTTCTTCAATGTAGTAATTATGTTCATCACTAACGTAACGGAAATAAGGATCTTCATTCGTCATGTCTAACAACTCAGGAAGAATGCTGGAATCAAAAGTTGCAGATAATAGCTGCTTATTTTCATTTGTATATACAAAAACACCATTAACACTAATGCGATGGAAATTTGTATTTACAGCTTTCATTAAGTCTGCAATTTCATTATCAAGTCGGCCAGAAGCGAAACAAAGAATAACATTTTGCTCAGCGAGACTGCGAAGTGCTACAATATCCTGTTCGTCAATTAAACCTCCGTGTTGCATCATTGTACCGTCGATATCACTTACAAACATTTTAATCATGTTGTTATCTCCTTTCTATGTACAGTTGCTCTTACATTATACGCATCATATATAAACATGTCTAAAAAATGAATTTTTATGAAATGGTAGATGTTTTACATTGACGACAAAGAAGAATGTTCTGTAACATAAAAGCAGGCTATTTAAGTACGAGGGTGGTGTTATATGAGTAATTATCTAGAAATTAAAAAAGTTTTAAATAATAATGTCATCATTGCTAGCCATCCTGAACACGAGGAGGTAGTAGTGATTGGTAAAGGAATTGGATTTGGGAAAAAAGCGAAAGATGTATTGGAGCAAGAACAAATTGAAAAAATGTTTGTTTTAAAAAATGAACGTGATCGTGAACAATACAAACTGTTAGTTCCACATGTGAGTGAAAAATTAATTGAATTAATGAATGATATTATGTTCTATATTCAAGAAAAAGCAAAATCTCCATTGAATGAACATATTCATATCGCTTTAACAGATCATATTTCTTTTGCGATTAAGCGTTTAAAACAAGGGCTTACAATTGATAATCCTTTTTTAGTTGAAACGAAAATGCTCTATCCAGAGGAATATAAAATTGCTGAAGGTGTTGTAAACCTTTTAAATTCTCGTTTGCAAATTACATTGCCAGAAGGAGAAATTGGTTTTATTGCACTCCATATTTACAGTTCACTTACAAATTCAGATTTATCTTCAGTTAATCAAAACTCCCGTCTCATTGCACAGCTTGTATCTTTAATTGAGACAAACTTACAAATTACATTAGACCAAGAGAGTATCCACTATTTACGCCTTATTCGTCATTTGCAATATGCTATTGAACGAGTGAAAAAAGGAGAGAAAGTAGAGGAATCACAAAGTTTTGCTGAGTTATTAAAGGCGGAATATCCTGTCTGTTATAATTTAGCTTGGAAGCTAGTTAAGGTCATGCAAAAAGAATTACAACTTCCTGTATATGAAGCAGAAAGCATATATTTAACGATGCACCTGCAACGCCTAGTGAAAGCAGAGCATGTGTAAAAAGACATATATTTTTGTCTAAAATGAAAACGTTAAAAAAAATCATTGAATCGCTTACAATAGTTATGTATAATAACTATTGCAAAGTTATACAATTTTCGACAAACACATTAAGGTAAATAACGAAAACGTTTGCCTTAATTATAGTGAACTTATACGTAAACCTATTTTTGACACGTGTTACTGATTCGATCAGGCATGAGTGGAGAAAAGTAAGGAATGTAAGCTAGAGAAAGGGATATACTACCCTTTGTATAGCTATCGTTCTATCTTTTTTTCCTCATGTCTTTTTGGCGTTTGTCGGAAGGTATCAATATAGATAAGAGAGGAAGGGTTTCCATGTTTAAGAAGATCTTTGGTGTTCTTCAAAAAGTCGGAAAAGCGTTAATGCTTCCAGTAGCGATTTTACCGGCAGCAGGTATTTTACTTGGATTTGGTAATGCATTTCAAAATCCACAGTTAACAAATGTTATTCCTGCATTAAAAGCAGATTGGTTCGTAATGGTAGCAAAAATTATGGAACAATCTGGTGATATTATTTTCGCTAACCTTGCATTATTATTCGCAGTTGGGGTAGCAATTGGTTTAGCTGGTGGAGATGGAGTAGCTGGTTTAGCAGCATTCGTCGGCTACTTAATTATGAACAAAACGATGAGTGTGTTCTTAGAAGTAGATAAGCTAGTAAAAGTAACAAGTTCTGGAGCAGATCCAGTAAAAATTGGATTTACAGATCCAGCATATGCAAACGTATTAGGAATTCCAACGCTACAAACTGGAGTGTTTGGTGGTATTATCGTCGGTATAGTAGCGGCATATTGCTATAATAAATACTTCAACATTGAATTACCATCATACTTAGGTTTCTTCGCAGGTAAGCGTTTCGTACCGATCGCAACTGCAACATTCTCTTTAGTAGTAGGTATTATCATGTGTTTCGTTTGGCCATACATTCAAGGTGGCTTAAATACGTTCTCACATCAAATGATTGATGCAAATAGAACATTAGCAGCATTTATATTTGGTTTAATTGAACGTTCATTAATTCCATTTGGATTACATCACATTTTCTATTCACCGTTCTGGTTCGAATTTGGTCAGTATACAAATGCAGCTGGCGAATTAATCCGTGGTGACCAAAAAATCTTTATGGCACAGTTAAAAGACGGTGTAGAATTAACAGCAGGTACATTTACAACTGGTAAATATCCGTTCATGATGTTCGGTCTTCCAGCAGCAGCTTTAGCAATGTACCATGAAGCACGTCCAGAAAATAAAAAATTAGCAGCGGGTATTTTAGGTTCTGCTGCATTAACATCTTTCTTAACAGGTATTACAGAACCACTTGAATTTTCATTCTTATTCGTAGCACCAGTATTATTCGGAATTCATGCCGTATTCGCTGGTCTATCATTTATGACAATGCAAATTTTAGGTGTTAAAATTGGTATGACATTCTCTGGTGGTTTAATCGACTTTATGTTATTCGGTGTACTACCAGGCCGTACAGCATGGTGGTGGGTAATTATTGTTGGTCTTGTACTAGCGGTTATTTACTACTTCGGATTCCGCTTTGCAATCCGTAAATGGGATTTAAAAACACCTGGTCGTGAAGTAGCAAATGCGAATGACGGTGCTGGAAAAGCAGAAGCAGGTGAACTTCCTCGTGAAGTATTAGTAGCACTTGGTGGTAAAGAAAACATTGCTTCTTTAGACGCTTGTATTACTCGTTTACGTGTTCAAGTTAACGAACAAAAGAATGTAAATAAAGATCGCTTAAAAGAGCTTGGAGCAGCGGGTGTACTTGAAGTTGGAAACAACATTCAAGCAATCTTTGGACCGAAATCTGACACATTAAAATCACAAATTCATGATATTATGTCAGGTCGTACACCTCATGTTGAAAAAGAAGAGCCTGTAAAAGTAGAAGAAGCTCCTCAAAAAGTTGATGCAAACGAAACAATCGTTTCACCAATTGAAGGGAAAATCTTACCGATTACAGAAGTACCTGATCAAGTATTCTCAGGAAAAATGATGGGAGACGGATTTGCAATCGAGCCAACAGAAGGAACAGTAGTTTCTCCAGTTAACGGTGAGATCGTGAACGTATTCCCTACAAAGCATGCGATTGGAATTCAATCTGAAGGCGGAAAAGAAATTTTAATCCACTTCGGTATTGATACTGTAAAATTAAATGGTGAAGGTTTTGAAGCACTTGTAGCACAAGGCGACAAAGTGAAACAAGGACAACCATTATTAAAAGTAGATCTTGCATTTGTAAAAGAAAATGCACCATCTATCATTACACCAATTGTATTTACGAATTTACAACAAGGGCAACAAGTCGAATTGAAAAAAGATGGAAATGTTAAGAAGGGCGAAAACGCTATTATTGACATTCAGTAGGAATTTGACGCAAAATGTTTATAATTATAATAGGCGATGTGGTTGACCGAACATCGCCTATTATATACAATAGATGATGTAGTACTCACGTCTATACAACTAAAAAATACTGTAATTTAAAGGAGATAAATTATCATGGAAAAAATCTTTAAAGTAACTAGCGACTCAGGAATTCATGCTCGTCCAGCAACTCTACTTGTAAACACTGCAAGCAAATTTGGTTCTGACATTAACTTAGAGTATAACGGAAAGAACGTTAACTTAAAATCAATCATGGGCGTTATGTCTTTAGGTATTCAACAAGGCGCAGAAATTAAAATCACTGCAAATGGTGATGATGCAGCTCAAGCACTAGCAGCTATCGAAGAAACTATGAAAAACGAAGGATTAGGAGAATAATGACTCTTAACATTCAAGGGATTGCTGCATCAAGTGGGATTGCTATTGCAAAGGCTTTCAGACTTGAGAATCCTGAATTTAACATTGAAAAGAAATCAATTACAAACGAAGCTGCAGAAATTGCACGCTTAGACGCTGCGCTTGAGAAAGCAAAAACTGAATTAGAAGCTATTAAGGACCACGCTTTTGCTGAGCTAGGTGCTGATAAAGCTGCGATCTTTGAAGCACATTTATTAGTGTTAAATGATCCAGAATTAGTAAACCCAGTAAAAGATAAAGTAAATAGTGAAAAAGTAAATGCTGAATTTGCAATGGATGAAGTTGCATCAATGTTTATTTCTATGTTTGAAAACATGGATAACGAATATATGAAAGAACGTGCTGCGGACATTCGTGACGTAACAAAACGTGTTCTTGCACATTTACTAGGAATTAACTTCTCAAATCCTGGTACAATTTCCGAAGAAGTAATCATCATTGCTGAAGATTTAACACCATCTGATACAGCTCAGTTAAACCGCAAATATGCAAAAGGTTTCACTACTGATATTGGTGGACGTACATCTCACTCTGCAATTATGGCTCGTTCTATGGAAATTCCAGCTGTTGTTGGTGCGAAAGTTGTTATGGAGAAAATCCAAAATGGCGATATCGTAATCATCGACGGTTTAGATGGAGAAGTAATTGTAAATCCATCAGAAGAAACTCTTCGTTCGTTTGAAGAAAAGAAAGCGAAGTTTGAAGAGCAAAAAGCTGTATGGGCAAAATTAAAAGACCAAGCTACTGTAACGAGTGATGGACATCACGTTGAGCTTGTTGCAAATATCGGAACACCAAATGATGTACAAGGTATTATCGATAATGGCGGAGAAGGCGTTGGTTTATACCGTACAGAATTCTTATACATGGGCCGTGACAATCTTCCAACAGAAGAAGAGCAGTTCGAAGCGTATAAAGCAGTTCTTGAAGGTGTAAAAGAAGGTCAACCTGTTGTTGTTCGTACACTTGACATCGGTGGAGATAAAGAGCTTCCATACTTACATTTACCAAAAGAAATGAACCCATTCTTAGGATACCGTGCAATTCGCTTATGTCTTGATGAGCAAGATGTGTTCCGTACACAACTTCGTGCATTACTTCGTGCTAGCGTATACGGTAACTTAAAAATTATGTTCCCAATGATTGCAACTCTTGATGAGTTCCGTCAAGCAAAAGCGATCTTATTAGAAGAGAAAGCGAAACTTGTAGAAGCGGGCACAACTATTTCTGATTCTATTGAAGTTGGTATGATGGTTGAAATCCCAGCTTCAGCAGTATTAGCTGATCAATTCGCAAAAGAAGTGGACTTCTTCTCTATCGGAACAAATGATTTAATCCAATACACAATGGCTGCAGATCGTATGAACGAACAAGTATCTTACTTATACCAACCATATAACCCATCTATTTTACGTCTTGTAAAAATGGTTATCGATGCTGCTCATAAAGAAGGCAAATGGGCTGGTATGTGTGGTGAGATGGCGGGAGATTCACTTGCTATCCCATTATTATTAGGATTAGGTTTAGATGAGTTCAGTATGAGTGCAACATCTATTCTTCCTGCAAGAACACAACTAAGCAAGTTGTCAAAAGCAGAAATGGAAACATTAGCAGAAAAAGCATTAATGATGTCAACTGCTGAAGAAGTTGTTGAACTAGTTAAAAGCATATAATCAATAAAAAAACCTGAGTCGATTTGAAATCGGTCTCAGGTTTTTTCTATGAGAAAAGTAAATCTTATTTTCTTACTATAGAGGATAAGGAACGGAATTAGATAGCGATAGCAACGATATCAGTTGGGCATACGCGTAAAATACCAGTAAAAGTATTACGGTTTTGATTGTTCTTATCGTCTTTATTGTTATCTTTGTTATCTTTGTCATTACGAGCTAAAGCAGAGAAAAGAGCAACACCGTTAGCGAAACCTTCAAAAATTACATTGTTGAAAGTGCCATTACCTCTAATGCTTAAAAGAGAAAGCTCTGTTCCAACTGAAATGTTAGCAAGTACGTTACATACAGCTGGTTGTTGTGGTCTAACTACTTCTCTCTCTTTCTCTTTCTCATGATGTCTGCACTCTCTTTCATGATGATGACAGTCTCTAAAGTTATCACAGCATCCAAATGATCCAAACATAATCCTCATCACCCCCTTCACACTTATAATCTATGTAAGTTCGGTAGTGAGTGACTGGACAGAGAGTGGAATTTTTTCTAGGGGATTTTCTCATTTTAAATGACTAGCTGGGTGTTTATTACGGGATGATGTTTAAAATAGGATAGATATCACAAAAAAGTGTAAGGACCACCGAAATGAATGAAATAGGTAGCCTTTACACTTTTTTGCTTTTATATAAAACGATGATATATACAGGAAGAGCTAAGAGTAGTGGTACAATGGATCGTGCAGTATGTTTTTCTGACTCCAATTGGAATGCTTCTTCTTTTGGAAATTGTAATACTGAAATGTTTGCAGCATCGCCAATAAAATATAGAACCAGTACAGTTACTATGTAGCATAAAAGTGCGATAAAGCTTGCGTATGAACTCAATGAAAATCCCTCTCTTGTTATCTATTTGTTATTATTGTATCATAATTGTAACAAAAATACACGGTTATATTTCGATACTTTAACAAAATTCGACACAAAACGTCATTTTTGTGTATGGAAATAGCATGAAATTTACTATTTTTTTATGTGTTGATGTCGAATAATACATTGTAATATTACGGATGTGTGACAGAACAAAAAGAAACGAAGGTAATGAAATTACCTTCGTTTCTTTTTTAGACGGTATTAATGTGCAGTAAGACCTCACACTGATTGAAGTTTCACTTTATTATTTTGCCCATTCACTAACTTGCTCTACGCTCATTCGTGGTGCAGGGTGGCCTTTTAAAGTTGATTCACCAATTGTAATAAGCATAATTGGTACGTAACGAGATGAAACATTGAATTCTTCTGTAAGTGCTTGTGGGTTGAAACCACCAATGGCACAAGTATCCCAGCCAGTTGCTTTAGCTGCAAGCATAAGTTGCATTGCTGCTAAAGATGCATTTGAAAAGGCTGCATCTCTTGGGAATTGTTCACGAGCATATGCAGACTCAATATTTTTAGCTAAGCGCTCTTTTGCTTCTTCTTTCATAAATCCTTGTTCTACAATTGGACCATAAACTGGTTCAACATTTTTATAAGCTTCTAAATCACCTAAAATAGCGACTACAGCAGAAGCATCAAGAATTTGTTGTTGGTTATAAGCAATTGGATGTAATCGTTTCTGTACATCTTCTCCTTGGAATACAAGAAACTTCCAGTGTTGCAAGTTCCAAGCAGAAGGTGCTTGAGCAGCTGCCTTTAAAATCTCGTGTAACTCTGTAGATGAAATTTCTTTCTCTGGGTTGAATGCACGTGTAGATGTGCGTTCGTATAGAACATTAAAAAAGTTGTCGTTTGTCATTATATATCCTCCAAATTACATATCAAATTATGAAAAAATATATGCAATATATTCTACTTACATTTTGTAAGTTATCGAATTTAAGAATATAATATCTTTATTTTAATTGTCAAGTTTTAAAGGGGAAGCTAGGGCATTCATACAAACGATATAATTTCTATAATCATACACTAAAAAAGGAATTTATAGAGTGAAAAAGCAAAGAGAACATTCTCAATTAGCTTGTTAATATGTATCCCTCACTTATTAAAGTTTTTAGAGTACAGTCTATTATAAAATGTTTGTGAGGAATTCAGTAGAACAAGATATATGAAGTGAGTGAAGACTAGTGATGAACATACTACATTTTTTATTAGAGAATACGGTTTTCCAAAATGTATTACAAGATCTTCAGTTAAATGTCCTTTATATAGAAAATGGATGCACACATCAACAAACGATAGAAGATATCCATCCAAAATGTATGTTTATAGCAAATAGTTTTGAAGAAGGGGAATTGTTATTTCAGAGGACTAAACCACATATTGTAATTATGTATGTAACGGATTTTTCTCAAATAAAATATATAAAGAATATGTATAATCCACAGAGTACTTTTATTGTCATTTGGGATCAACAGATAACAAGCGAGTTTGCAGAGGTGCTTACGCTAGGAATTCGTAATATTGTGATAGCCCCTGTGACTCCGCAAATGGTGTTAGAGGAAGTAAATAAAAGCTTGTATCAGCTTTCTTTAGTACGACAAGTAAGTTTGCAACAAGAACTACTTCAAACGATGTTTGATTTTCAAAATGACCTATTATTTATAGTAGAAGACGATGAGATTGTTGATTGTAATACAAATTTTTTAGAGTTTTTCGGATATGAAAATTTGTTTGCCTATCGTGAGCAACACTTAGTATTTGCTGAACATCTCATTAGAGAAAATGGATACTATTCAACAACTCATGATATAACATGGTTAGATGACACATTATCATATGATAGAAGAATTAGGATGTCCAATTATGAAGGGGAAGTGTCAACTTTTTTATTGCGTGCAACACCGTTGCCAGAAGATTTATCAAGATTTATTGTGAAATGTACAGAGATTACAGAATTAGATGCAATCTATCAAGAACAAGAAAGGCTTGCTATGATAGATTCGCTAACAGAAATTTATAATCGTTTGAAGTTCCAACAAATACTAGAGGCAGAATGGGATAATGCGATGCGTAACAAGGAAAACATAGCACTTATTTTATTTGATATAGATAATTTTAAAACAGTAAATGACACGTATGGCCATGATTTTGGTGACTTAGCATTAATTCAGCTTGCAGAACTTATGAAATCTAAAGTGGAGCAGCAACATGTATTTGCAAGGTGGGGAGGAGAAGAATTTATTATATTAGTAACGAATACAGTAGAAAAAGAAGCATTTCAAGTTGCGGAATCATTACGATTTTTCATTGAAACAAAGCAATTCTCAGGGATTTCAAAATTAACAGCGAGTTTTGGAGTCGCATTATATGAACAGGGAATTACAAGAGAAGAATTAATGCAAAGAGCGGATATTGCATTATATGAAGCGAAAAAAAATGGAAAAAATCAAGTGTGTGTATATAGAAAAGAAAAAAAGTAATTTTTCGCAACAAATTGTTGCGATTTTTTTTTATTGTTTGATAATAGAAGATGGGGGGATTATGAATGAAGGAATTATGGAGGAGCAACATGATAAAAAAAATAATGACGATAGCTTTGCTGTCTGCTGTAGCTTGTGGTGGAGTATACTATTTTCTCTATAATACCAATATAAAGGAAAGCACTGTATTAACAACTAAGGTGAACCCTACTATTGAATCAGAAGTACAAGAGAATATAGAAGAAAAAGAAGAACAGCAAATTGATTATGCTAGTATATCTCAAAAATTAGATCAATATTTAATAGGAAAGCAATTTAATGGAACAGTTTTAGTAACAGATAAAGAGCATGTTATTTTGAATAAAGGATATGGTTACGCTGATGTTCAAAATAAGATCGAGAATACGCCTCAAACAAAATATCGTGTTGGTTCTATTACGAAAACAGTTGTGGCCACATCTATTTTACAGTTGCAGGAGCAAGGAAAACTAAATATTCAAGATAATGTAAATAAGTATATTCCCTCTTTTCCAGTAGATAAAAATATCACTTTATATCATTTGTTAACACACACATCAGGTTTACCGGAAAGTGGAAAAGGAAAAGTAAATGTGGCTTCCCGCAAAAATTTAATAAATTGGATTGGAAGTCAAACATTAGAATTTCCACCAGGCGCAGGTTGGAGATATACGGATTATAATTATATGGTACTTGCCTATATTATAGAAAGTATATCAAAAAAACCTTTAGGATATTACATAAAAGAAAATATATTTACTAAAGCTGAAATGAATGAATCTGGTATGGGAAATATGGCTGAGGGAGATCAGCATTTTACGAAAGGATATGTAAAGAAAGAGAATGAACTTGAACCTGCACAGAAATTGTTAATGGATTGGTTATATGGATGCGGTGAGATGTATACGACAGTTGGAGATATGAAGAAATTAGACGAAGCGATTATAAATGGAAAACTTCTTTCTGAACAAAGTATACAAGCGATGTTTTCACCTTCATCAGAACGAAAATATGCATTTAGTTTTTATATATACCCGGATTATTTTTATAATCATGGTGTACTATCAGGTTGGAACACTTACAATAATTTTAATAAAGAAAAAGGGACTTTTGTTATTTTATTTTCAAATGTGAAAAATAGTATGGATGATGATTTTAATAAAGAGTTCCGAAAGATGGTAAGTGATTTATTAGAACAAAGGGGATGAGAAAATGGAAAATAAAAATTTATCAATAGGTTTCATCGGTATTGGTGTAATGGGAAAAAGTATGGTGTTTCATTTAATGCAAGATGGTCATAAAGTATATGTATATAATAGAACGAAAGCTAAGACAGATTCTTTAGTGCAAGATGGTGCAAATTGGTGTGATACACCGAAAGAATTAGTAAAGCAAGTTGATGTTGTAATGACTATGGTTGGATATCCACATGATGTAGAAGAAGTGTACTTTGGGATAGATGGAATTTTGGAGAATGCAAATGAAGGTACGATAGCAATTGATTTCACGACATCTACACCGACATTGGCAAAACGTATTAATGAAACTGGTAAAAGTAAGAATATATATACGTTAGATGCGCCTGTATCTGGAGGAGACGTAGGTGCGAAAGAAGCAAGACTCGCAATTATGGTCGGTGGCGAGAAAGAAATATATGAAAAATGTTTACCGTTATTTGAAAAGCTAGGAACAAATATTCAGTTGCAAGGACCAGCTGGAAGTGGACAACATACAAAAATGTGCAATCAAATTGCGATTGCTTCTAATATGATTGGAGTATGTGAAGCAGTTGCTTATGCGAAAAAAGCTGGATTAGATCCAGATAAAGTATTAGAGAGTATTTCAACGGGGGCAGCAGGTAGCTGGTCATTGAGTAATTTAGCTCCTCGCATGTTAAAGGAAGATTTTGAACCAGGGTTTTATGTAAAGCATTTTATGAAAGATATGAAGATTGCTTTAGATGAGGCTGAAAAATTACAATTACCAGTACCAGGTTTAAGTTTGGCGAAGGAATTGTATGAAGAGCTAGTGAAAGATGGAGAAGAGAATAGCGGAACACAAGTGTTATATAAAAAGTACATAAGGGGGTAAATGAGATGAATCTTCAAAAATTTGATGAGATGATTGATGCTGTACAACGAGCAACTTGTATACAAATTAATGAAAAACAAAAAGAGGCTTTTAAACAAAAATATGATTTTGAACCGAAATTTGAATATGGAAGAGATGAGAAAGGGCATTACGTTATTCGGACTTCAAAAAAGATGCTAGAAGAGATGGAGTTTTATTTAGCATTGAAATATGATCGAGATGAAGTTGATCTTTATATGCAAGCCGAGATTGAAAGTGTGTTTCATGTATCTGTTAGTTATAGTGAAGATACCTTACACTTACAAGAATTGTTTCAATTTCTAGAAGAAAATAAATAAAAAAATCCTCATTTGAGGATTTTTTTATTTAGGCAAGCGTGTTTAATTTTTATCCCGCTTTAATGGGCAGTAAGACCCCCACCTCAAAATTCAGCGAAAGCAAAGAAGTTAGGTGGGGGATCAACTGCCCATAAAAGTCCGATTGGTTCAACTAATAATCAGTGGGGGATGAAGAAAACCCCCACTGATTAAAATTTCACTTTATCCGACATTAACGGGTAGTAAAACTCTCGCCTCAAAATTCGGCTTGAGCAAAGAAGTTAGGTGGGAGATCAACTGCCCGTAAATGTCCGATTGGTTTAACTAATAATCAGTGGGGCATGAACAAAACCCCCCGCTGATTAAAGTTTCACCGTATAGTTATAAGTTAGAAGCACGGCGGCATCGTTCAGTTGGGAATGGAATAACTTGCGCGATATGATTAGGACCGAATTGTTTTGCACGAGCATGTCGTACTATATAAAATGCACACAGAATTGAAACAGGAATAGCGCCGAACAAACCAAAAAATAAAGCGCTTACACAAGATGCAACAAAACCTAAAACACCAACTTCTAACTCTTCCATAATAGCTCCTAGAATAACAGGAAGTGCTCCACACGTAACCCCTAGTATAAGTGCGATAAGTAAACTCATGATTATCCCCCTCTGCTTGCGATATTCATTTCCTTCTTAGTTAATTGTAGTATATCATATATAAAACAGAATTTTCAGAAAAAATCAAAAAAAGTTCGATAAATGTTCAAAAAGTGTTAAGAAATACACTTGAAAACTAGAAGGAGAAGATTGCATTTGAACGGAAGGACTCATACGTTTGAGAAAAGAAAAAATCAGGCTTATTTCATTTTTTGAAATAAGCCTGTTCCATAGGAGGATGTATATATGTAGAGTGAATAAAAGTTTGGAAAAGGGGGTCCAATTCCTTTTATTCAACTAACTACCTTAATAGATTGGAACCCAGCCTTCAGTTGTAACAAAAATACGAATAGCTACAACTTGGCGATCATCTTGCAAGGTAAAATAGTGTCTTGCATTTTCAGGAACAGATATGAGATCACCTGGCTCAAGTTCAACGTCAAAGAATTGCCCATCTTTTCCTTCAATGGCAAAGATGCCATGCCCACTAACAATAAAGCGAACTTCATCATCAGTATGATGGTGTTCTTTTTGGAAATTAATTAGTAATTCATCAAGGTTAGGCGTGCTATTTGAAAGTGAAATTACATCATGTGCTTTATAACCCCGACGTGCTGAAACATCAGCGATTTCTTTTGAAAACACAGCTAATATTTCAGTCTTGTTTTCATCTGTTAACGAATAATTTTCATTTAAATGATTAGGAAGCTTAGAAATATTCCATTTTTCATATAAAACGCCTTCCTCTTGTAGAAATTTAGATACTTCCACTTCATTTTCAATGCGAGTATTTACTTCATGAATACGAATTTGCGCCATTAGAAACGCCTCCTTGAATTGATAATAGTTTTATATGAAATTGGAATAAAAACTCATAAGCTTCTAATCTTTTCTTTGCATCAAAGCTATCTCGCCCCCATACAGTAATACCGTGGTTACGGATTAGTACTGCTCCTGAATCTCCTTGTATATGCTTTCGGAAGTTTTCTCCAAGCGTTGGGATATGGGCATGGTTTTCGATAATAGGAATGTGAATTGTTGCACCTTCTTCCCAAATATCAAGAGCTTTAATAATTTCTTGATTTTGAAGGGTGACGGCATCACTATATAAATTTGTGATGACATTATTATCAGTCGTATGAACATGAAGTACGCACCCAGCATTCGTATTGTTATAAATATGTGTATGCAATATTGTTTCTGCTGAAGGGCGTAATTCAGTCTCTAATACGGGAACCCCTACATGATCTACTAATAGAAAATCATCTGGAGTGGTTTTTGTTTTATCTTTACCGCTTGCTGTAATAAGAAAAGTAAGTGGTTCATGACTAACCTTTATAGAAATATTACCACTTGTTGCTGGGAACCAATTTCGTGTTGTTAACTCTTTTTTTATCTCGCTTAAGTCATACCATTGACGAAAAAGTTGTTTCATGCCTTCACCTCCAACAAAAGTTTTAATTCAGCTTGCACATCTTGAAATGTTTCAAACGGTGTATAAGCAATATGATTTTCTTCACACTTTGTAATAAGAAAGTCGCGAGCGAATACTTTATCAGCTTGTTTCGCGGCTTGTAAATCAGTAATAGAATCTCCAATTACAATATGAAAGTCATTTGTATCACTTAATTTACGGATTAATGATGATTTACATAATCCGCAATGATTTTGACAATGATCATCACAAGAATGAGGCCATTTAACTGTAATAAACTCTGCTGAAAAGTCTGTTTCATTACAATAAATTTGCTCTTTTGGAATGATTCCTTGTAAGAGTGGATAGACGAAGAAATCCATTCCACCTGATATCACGTAAAAAGAAATGTTATTTTCCTTTACGAATTGTATAAACTCATGAAAACCACTACGGATTTCAGCAGTTTCTATTAAAAATTGAATAATATTATCGTGCAGATTAGTAGGTATTAATTGAAATAATTGAGAAACACCTTCTTGAATGGATAGTTCTTGTGATAAAATTTTATTCTTTACTTCTTCGGCTTCTGGTGGTGCGAATTTTTCCATAATGGACATAATGTTATCATTATTTGTAATCGTGCCATCGAAATCACAAAATACTTGAATACTCATAATTTCACCTCATAAGAGGGATTTCCCCATATTTGTAGTGCACTATGCAAATTTATGTCGTCTACTTCATGGAGTGGTTTATTTTGCAAAGTAGCATCAATTGCAGTACGGAAAGCTTTACCGCCGCCTTGCGCTCCATTTGGATGTCCGTGTATCCCGCCGCCAGCATTAATAACAACATCTTTACCGAAATCTCGTACAATAAAGGGAACGAAACCAGGATGAATACCAGCAGACGGAACAGAAAAGCTCTTCTTGAAAAATGCATCGTCTTCAGTTAAATATTTTGAGATAGCAAGAGCCTCCTCTTTTTCTAACGCAACACTTCCATATGGAGATGGGAATAAAGAAAAATCAGCCCCAGCATAACGTAGTAGCTTTCCGAGTAATAATGGGGACGAGATTCCATATAACTTCGATGCTGAATATGCACCACTTACAGCAGGATGTGCCATAATAGGAACTGGGATTTCATCATCCTCTGCAAGTGATTGTAGTACATCTAGTCCGTAAGCAAATACATTAAATAAAAGAATATCAGCTCCAGCTTGCACTGCGCGTTTCGCATTTTCTTTTAAATCAAAAGTTCGTCCGGTTAAATTTACGGCATATAACGTTTTATGGCCGTACGTTTCATATACTGATTGTAAAACTTCTTTTCCAGATACAATACGTTTTGTTAGTGGCGTTAAGGAATTCTCAAATAATATTTCATCATCTTTTACTATATCTACACCACCAATTGCTTGATCGCGTAATTGCGTTTTTAAATACCCGATATTTCGTCCAATCATTCCTTTAAATATACTCATTAAAAGGGGACGATCATGCACTTGTAAAAGGTTTCGGATACCATTTATGCCGAACTTTGGACCAGGGAAATGTTTTTTTAACTCGTTTGAAAAAGTTAAATCAATTAATTTCACTTCGCCATCAAGTGATAGCTTTCCGAATGTAGTTGTTAAAATTGCTGCTAAGTCTGGACTGAAGTTTAATAAAGGATATTCGATTTTAACAATCCCGCGTTTTACTTTTTTACGTAAATATGAATTGATATGTTCTTGTTCATTTAATTCCTCAATATGAATCACGTTGCCTTTATGCTGTTTTAATTGTTCTTGCAATAAGTGTGGTAAATGAGTCCAAGAGCCAATTGTTAAACCGAGTGCAATTTGCTCGGCCTTTTTTTCTAAGTTATGTGAATCATCATGGATTAAATACGTCGCTATAATTCCGCTCATTGTTATAACCTCCTAGTTAAATAAAAAAACCTCTCAGCTAAGGAGAGGTTTTTTTACAACCAGCTCCTTATCTGTCAGCGTAATGCTGCGAGAATTAGCACCGTGTCTACAATTGTAGATCGGTTGCCGGGTTTCGTCGGGCTCGTCCCTCCACCTGCTCTTGATAAGAAGTATTTAGAAATGTTTAAATTTTTAAGATAACTGAATTTTGTCAGATATTTTTCGTGTTGTCAATTACTTTTTGAAAAAATTTAATTTATCAATTCGATTAATGGCTTCTCGTAATCTATCTTCTGTATGCAAGAGACCAACACGGACATACCCTTCGCCATGCTCACCAAATCCAACACCAGGAGCAACTGCGACATGTGCTTTTTTTAGTAAAATATCAGAAAATTGCTCAGAGGTATATCCTTTTGGAACAGGAAGCCATGCAAAGAATGATCCTGTTGGAATGTCTACATTCCAACCAATTGAGTGACAGGCTGAAATAAGAGCGTTTCTTCGAGATTCGTAACTATTTACAAGGTCTATTACACAAGACTGTGAACTTAATAGCGCTTCTCGAGCAGCATCTTGAACTGCACCGAATATACTAACATACATATGATCTTGTAATAGGTTAATTGTTTCAATCACACTTTCATTCCCTACAGCAAAGGCGATGCGCCAGCCAGCCATATTGAAAGTTTTTGATAATGTGTAAATTTCAATTCCTATATCTTTCGCACCATCTGCTTGCAAGAAACTAACAGGTTTTTGACCATCAAATCCGATAGCGCCATAAGCAAAATCGTGAACAACTAATATATTATGTTTATTAGCAAAGTGAATGGTTTCATCAAAAAAATCTTTTGATGCAGTAGCACCGGTAGGATTATTTGGATAGTTTAAAAACATTAATTTTGCACGCTCTGCAATAGAGTCATCAATGTTCGTATAATCTGGTAAAAAGTTATTTTCTGCAATAAGCGGCATTGTTTCAAAGTGTGCTTTTGCTAAAGCAACCCCGGATAAATAATCTGGATAACCTGGATCCGGAACGAGAATCGTATCACCAGGATTTGTAAAACAAATCGGTAATTCTACTAGTCCAGCCTTTCCGCCAAACAAAATAGCAACTTCAGTTTTTGGGTTTAATTCGACGCCGTATTCACGTTTATAGAATGTAGCCACGGCTTCCTTTAAGCTTTCATGTCCGCGAAATGGCGGATATTTATGATGAATGGTCTTTTCGGCAGCATATTGTAAAGCTTTTACAATATGCTGCGGTGTTGGTTGATCTGGATTACCTTGACCTAGATTAATAACATCGTGACCAGCTGCAACGACTTTGTTAACTTTTGCAACAAGTGAAGCGAAAAATTGTGTTGGCAATGATGTTACTATCTCAGAAGGTTGAAATAATTTCATACTTTCCACCTCTTTTGAAAGTTGTTACAATTCTAGTGACAAATGATATAATCTTTCCAGTATTTTGTAAAGAGAAAAATAAGAATGGGGCTGAAAAAATGAAAGTCGCATGTATTCAAATGGATATTGTTTTTGGAGATGTAGAAAAAAATATTGAGAATGCTAAAAATAAAATAAGTGAAGCTATGAAGGAAAGGCCAGATGTTATCGTCTTACCAGAACTATGGACAACAGGATATGATTTAACGAGACTTTCTGAAATTGCAGATAGGGATGGAGTGGAAACGAAAGAAAAGTTAATAGAATGGGCGAAGCAATATGATGTACATATTGTTGGTGGTTCTATAGCGAAGCAAACGGAGCAAGGTGTTACAAATACAATGTATGTTGTAACTAATAAAGGTCAGCTAGTCAATGAATATAGTAAAGTACATTTATTTCAGCTTATGGATGAACATAAATATTTAATAGCTGGTAATGGTACGGGCGAATTTAAGCTAGATGATGTTGAATGCGCTGGAACAATTTGTTATGATATTCGTTTTCCAGAATGGATGCGTGTTCATACTGCTAAAGGGGCAAAAGTATTATTTGTTGTAGCTGAATGGCCATTAGTTCGTTTAGCACATTGGCGTTTGCTATTGCAAGCAAGAGCAGTTGAAAATCAGTGTTATGTTGTTGCATGTAATAGGGCAGGAAAGGATCCTAATAATGAGTTTGCTGGTCATTCTTTAATTGTCGATCCTTGGGGCGAAGTTATTGTAGAAGCAAATGAAGAAGAATCAATTTTATTTGGAGAGCTTACATTCGAGAAAATTAAGGAAGTACGCAAAGGAATTCCTGTTTTTGCAGATCGTCGTCCAGAATTATACAAATAAAATGTTGACAAGTGATTTTTATTCTTGGTATAGTCTTCAACATAAAGTTAAAAATTCTAAAAAATTATACAACTCTTATCAAGAGCAGGTGGAGGGATTTGGCCCGATGAAGCCCAGCAACCGACCGTAATACCATTGTGAAATGGGGCGTTTATGACGCCAAAAGGCACGGTGCTAATTCCAGCAGAAAGTTTACTTTCTGGCAGATAAGAGGGGAGAAGATAAACTTCAAACCTCTTTCTTAGTGGAAAGAGGTTTTTCTATGTTAGAAAAACCTCTGAATTAAAAAAAGGGGGAGAAGACGATGGGATATTATTCATTAACTGAAACAACAGCTATACAATATGCGAAAGAACACGGTTATTTTGAAAAGAAAGCAAATGTAGTTTGTCATGAAATTGGAGATGGAAATTTAAATTACGTGTTCAAATTAGCTGATGGAGAGAAGTCTATTATAATAAAACAGGCACTGCCATATGCGAAAGTAGTTGGTGAAAGCTGGCCATTATCTATAAAAAGAGCGACGATTGAAAGTAAAGCGTTACAGATTTTTGCGAAGTATGTATCAGATTATGTGCCGGTAGTGTACAGTCATGATGAAGAATTAGCAGTAACAGTCATAGAAGACTTATCAAGGCTAACAATTGCAAGGAAAGGATTAATAGATGGAGAGGAGTATCCACTTTTATCCCAACATATTGGCCGTTTTCTAGCGCATGTTTTATTTTATACTTCAGATTTCGGTTTACAGTCAGAAGAGAAAAGGGTACTAGAAGGTACATTTGTAAACCCAGACCTTTGCAAAATCACAGAAGATTTAGTGTTTACAGATCCGTTCGGTCATTACGATACGAATGATTATGAGCCGGAGTTACAACTAGCGGTTGATGAATTGTGGAGTGACAAAACTTTAAAGTTAAAAGTCGCACAGTATAAATATAAATTTTTAACGAGAAAAGAAGCACTTATTCACGGTGATTTACATACTGGCAGTATTTTTTCATCACCTTCTGAAACGAAAGTGATTGACCCAGAATTTGCAACATATGGTCCATTTGGATTTGATCTTGGTCAATTTATTGCAAATTTATTATTAAATGCGTTATCACGTGAAGAGGAAAAAAGAAGTGTGCTATTTTTCCATATTGAGAAAACATGGAGTTATTTTGTAGAATCTTTTACGAAGTTATGGATTGGAGAAGGCGTAGAAGCATATACGAAAGAGAAACAATGGTTGCCAATTATTTTGCAAACTATTTTTACAGATGCCGTTGGATTTGCCGGATGTGAGCTTATCCGTAGAACAATTGGCCTAGCGCATGTAGCTGATTTAGATGAAATAACAAATAAAGAAACGAGAGTTCAAGTTAAGAAACAAGCACTATCCTTAGGAAAAGAACTAATAAAATATGAATCTAAGAGTGCTGATATTCAATTGTTCCGAGCGTTATTTCAACAGACGGTTTCTGGAGGCGTAAAAGCATGAGTACAATTGTTACGATTCCGAGGTCTGTCAGTTGGAAAGGGGATGCTATTGCAGTATTAAATCAAACGAAGTTGCCGCATAGCACAGAATACAAAACATTAACGACAATTGAAGAGGTATGGAAAAGTATTGTCATGTTAGAAGTACGCGGAGCACCTGCAATTGGGATTGTAGCTGCATTTGGTTTGGCGCTGGCATCGAAAAAATATACTACTTTACATATTGAAGAATTTCAAAAGAAGTTTAATAGAGATTGTAATTATTTAGGAACGTCACGCCCGACAGCGGTCAATTTATTTTGGGCAATCGATCGTATGAGAGAATCCATTCAAGAAATTAATACAATAAAAGAAGCACAAAAAATATTAGAAGAAGAAGCACTTCTTATTCAGCAAGAGGATGAAGCGGTATGCCGAAGTATTGGTGAACATGCTTTAACATGTTTTAAAGATGGTGATAACATTTTAACAATTTGTAACGCTGGCAGTATCGCAACTGCTAGATACGGTACTGCATTAGCACCGTTTTATATTGGGAAAGAAAAAGGTGTACATTTACATGCGTATGCGTGTGAAACGAGACCGGTTTTACAAGGTGGGCGTTTAACGACTTGGGAATTAAAACAGGTAGATATTGATGTAACGCTCATTACAGATAATACGGCAGCTCATGCTATTCAAACGAAAGAAATAAACGCGATTATTGTAGGAGCGGACCGAATTGTTGCAAATGGAGACACAGCAAATAAAATCGGAACAATGAATTTGGCTATATTAGCAAAACATTTCGATATCCCATTTTACGTTGCAGCTCCGTTATCCACGTTTGATATTACGAAACAAACAGGTGCCGAAATTGTTATTGAAGAAAGAGATGAAACAGAAGTTACGAAAATTTTTGGGAAACAAGTGGCACCAATTGGAACTGATGTTTTTAACCCTGCATTTGACGTAACGCCGAATGAATTAATTACAGGTATTATTACGGAGAAAGGTATTATACGTGGAGATTATAAGAGAGAAATTGCATCATTGTTTAAAAAAACAAGCTAATACATAATAGCTTGTTTTTTTATGCCCAAATGTTTTCTTTTCTCTTATTTATATAATGAAAGGAGGCGAAAAAGATGGACGAGTGGATCAAGTTGATAGGGAATGTAGGGTTTCCGATTGTTGTAACATTATATTTACTCCATCGGATTGAAAGTAAATTAGATGGGGTAATTGTTGCAATAGAAAAGTTGCCGCGGCAATTATTACAGTGTGATGATCCTCGCGATAAAAAGTAAAGTTTGCTCTTCGTGAGCAAACTTTATTTTTATTGCGCAGTATAACCACCATCGATAACAACGGCCTGACCCGTTATACCTTTTGCTTTTTCGCTCGCTAAAAATATCGCATAATCAGCGATTTCTTGTACTTGTAATAAACGCTTTTGTGGTACGAGTGGATAAATGACATCCTCTAAAACATTTTCCAGTGGTACATTTCGTGTAGTAGCTAAGTCTTGTAGTTGGTTACGTACGAGAGGTGTATCGACATAACCAGGACAAAGGGCATTTACAGTAATTCCGTGAGTAGCTCCTTCTAAAGCGGCAACTTTTGTTAATCCAATTACGCCATGTTTCGCGCTATTATAGGCAGCTTTTCCAGCGAATCCAACGAGACCATTAATGGAAGCTACATTTATAATACGACCATATTTTTGCCTTTTCATAATGGGGAAGGCATGCTTAATTGCGATAAAAGGAGCGATTTGCATAATTTTAATTAGTAACTCGAACTTTTCGGTCGGGAAATCTTCAATTGGTGAAACGTGTTGCATTCCTGCGTTGTTAATTAGTATGTCTAATGAACCGAAATGATTAACAGTTTTGGAAATGGAAGTTTCTATTTCTTCTTCAGATGTAACATCACATTTTAAGCCGATAGCTTGATAGCCTTCTTTTTGTAGTTGTCCAGCAGCTTCCTTTGCACGTTCTTCAAGACGATCGGTAATAACAACTTTTGCACCTTCTTTTGCAAAAGCGTTTCCCATTTCATAACCAATACCACTTGCAGCGCCTGTTAAAAAAACAACTCGATTTGTAACCACGATGAAAAACATCCCTTCATAATAAAGTTCTTATATTGCTCTATTTAGAGAATGGATAATAAAAATCCTGCAAAGATTTGGAAAAATATCGTTAGCTATCTTGTTTTACAAAATAGTCTTTGCTATACTATTTTGTAAAGCAAGATACTTACGCTTATCTATCTTGTAAAACAAGATAGTGGGAGGATTTGAATTATGTCGACAAGTCAAATGCTGAAAGGGATTTTAGAAGGATGCTTACTTGCTATTATTTCTGAAGGTGAAATATACGGTTATGAAATGAGTGAAAAGCTAGCGAAGTATGGCTTTACAATGGCGAGTGAGGGAAGTATTTATCCGTTATTAATACGAATGCAAAAGGAAGGATTAATAACAAGTGTAATGAAGGAATCTCCATCTGGCCCAAAGCGAAAATATTATACATTAACAGGAAAAGGCGAGGAAGCACTTAATGAATTTATGGATCGCTGGGAAGCGATGCAAAGTAGTGTAGAGCGTCTACTTGAAGGGAAAGGGAGAAAAAAATAATGCTATCCAGTGAAGCACGAAAGTTTTTATTAGATATGAAATTATTTTTAGCGGCAAAGAGTGTGAAAGAAAGCGATATTGAAAGTTTTATCGAAGACGCAGAACTTCATTTAATAGAAGGTGAGACTGAGGGGAAAAGTGTAGAAGAAATTTTCGGAAGCTCACCGAAAGAATATGCAAATGAACTTGTAAAAGTGATGGAAAGAGATAGGAAAGAAACGTGGAAGCAAATTGGTTTTACAGTAATGAATATCGTTTCGTTTTGGATTATTGCTTCTATCATAATAGTGAATAACGGATTATTACAGATGTCACTTATTCAGTGCATTGGGTATAGTTTTTCCTTGATCTTAGTTGTTATGGGTCCTAATTTTTTACTTCGTAAAATGACCTTCGTAACAAGTTTTACAAAAACATGGTTTGCTATGTGGTCTTTAGTCATGATCGTACCAATGTTTCTAATAGGGGCTGTAACGATATTAGATGTGATATATCCTACAAAAATGTTTATATTCACTCAAACGCAAAGCTATATATTAGCTGGAGGTATATTTGTCATCACAGTAGCGATAAATATATATTTTGATGGATGGTTTAAAAACTTATATTTAATTATTCCACTTTCTATTATGTTATTGTTTAAAATATTTACATCAGAAGACCTTGTTCCAATGTTATTTCAAATTATATGTTTATACGGAAGTTTGTTTATTTTAATTTTCCTTGAAATTATGATGAAGATGAATAGAAGGGAAGCTGTTTAATAAGGGAGGGGTTATAGTGAAGGTTTCTAAAGAAGGAGAAAAGTTTTTAATTGATACGAAAGTGTATTTAATAACAAAGGGAATTAAAGAAGAAGATGTGGATGCCTTTCTAGCAGATGCAGAACTTCATTTAATAGAAGGTGAGAAAAAGGGAAAGACGGTAAGCGATATATTTGGTGATTCGCCAAAAGAGTATGCAGAAGAATTGGCGAAAGAGATGGAGAAGGATAAAAGCGGGAGTATAAAGACTATTTTAGGGATGATAATTGGAATAGGTGGATACTGGCTACTTACAAATATTTTATTTGAAAGTCCGAATCATGAATTTACATTAACGAATGTACAATTGATTGGATACCCAATTGTTTTAATGATTACGATTGTAGGGACTATTTTTGCCTTTAAAATGTCATCATTTAAAAGTAAAATAAAAGAATTTAGTATTATTTATGTAGCAGCTTTGTTACCAATTTTATTACTAGTATTATTATTGTTTATGAATAAATGGTATGGAACACCAGTATTGCAATTAACGACTATGCAAAGTTATATACTAGCTGGAGTTATCTTATTAGTACTGTTAATTGGTGAGGCGTACATACTTGGTTGGATTGGGATATTAGCTGTTATTGTCCCGCTATTAATTATGTTTGTATTTAAAGAATTAGGGAAGCAAAACCCTTATTTGGGAATGTTAGAGCCTTTACTTCTGTACGGAAGTTTATATGGATTAATGAGATGGTCTTTAAAAATTGAAGAGAGAAAAAGTGTAAACTAGTTGAATGCTAATTTTTATTAAGAGGAGAACAAACATGCAAAGTATATTTTTAGGTTTAGCGATTTTCGGGTTATATACAACTTTTTCAAAAAAGGTACATGATGACTATTTATATACTTTATTAGATGACACATCGGGTTATGTTTTGTTCTTCGGTTTAATAGGAAAAGGGCTGCTCTGGATATGCAAAAAATTATTTCCAAAGAAATATTATATGGGGATTATTAGAGGTATTACATTTACGTTTAGTTGCCTATTTTTATTTCTAGCAGCCGGAATTTGGTTTGTGGATCGGAATATATTGTTTTAAACAGTAACGAGGTCGTTACTGTTTTTTTCTTTGTAATAAAGAGCTTTGTAAAGAGAGTGCTTTTTGTTCGTTTGTTAATAGGGACTGAATATGAACATTTTCTGGGCGCGGGACTATTGGATACATAAGGTTTGTTGGAGATGGGTGGTGTTCCGAGCCAGTTGGAGAATGAGGATCTGCATGAGTAAGTTTTCCGTGAACACGTCTTGTAAATAAAATATGACCAATTTCATGAGCGAGCGTATATATATTTTTTATAGGAGCAGCTGAATTTGTTAAAACGATATAACCAGTAAGTTGCTGTTGTTTTGCTAAAGAGTAAGCACAGGCAATTACTGCTGTTTCTTTGAAATAATCACTGCCAATATAACAAATATAAAGGTCGCATGTAGGAGCTTCATTTACACACGTTTGAAAAAAGGATGCTAATTTTTCCTGGCTTTGAATAGAATTTTTATAACTAATTTCACGGTCAGAAAAACGGAAAAGTTCATTTAAAACAATTACTTCTTGAATTTGAAATGTAATGGGGTGCCAAATTGACTCTGCAACTGCTAAATCTTTTGCGATACGGTCATCAGAAATATCGGCGCCTGGAGTAATGCAAATACATATATTGACGTATGGATCCATAAGGAACACCTCAACTGAAGAAATTCTTCCTATAATATATGTGGGAAAAAGGTACTATGTATGGATAAACGCCTTGTTTATTACACGAATATGTAGATTAGAAGTCGAAAAAATTTCATAGTTCTATAACGTAGTATGAGCGTCTTTTTGATATAGTAAGGGAAAGGGGGAGAATATATGTATACATTAAAAATCGTTTCAGACAGAGAAGCACTTTATCAATTTGCAAGTTATGTAAGAGTTGTGCAAGGGGTGGAAGATGTATATGTAGAGGTAGGAGAACCTTTATATGAACATCCATTAATGAAATTTTATGTACATATTAAGCTGGAGGAAACATATGACCAGCATAAAGCGTTACAAGAAATAGCAAGATTAGTAGAACTAGGGCGTTTTACATATGTTCATTATCGTAATGATGAAATTGAAGAAGCTTTTGAAGCTGTAAAATATGAAAGTTTTAAGAAATAAAGGTGAAAAAAGGAGGCGAAAGCTTCCTTTTTTTCTTTAAAATTACATCAACAAAAGGAGAAAAATTTTGTTATGATAAGGGAGGGTGAGGAAAGGAGAGTTTACATATTGGGGTATATTGAAGAGTTACGCAAAGTCGTTGGTACAAGGCCGCTTATTCTAGTAGGGTCAGCAATTATTATCTTAAATGATAATCAAGAAGTATTGCTTCAATATCGTTCAGATACATATGATTGGGGTGTACCTGGTGGAGCAATGGAGCTAGGAGAAACGACGGAAGAAACTGCTCGCAGAGAACTGTTTGAAGAGACGGGACTAAATGCGAAAATTATGCAATTTATCGGGGTTCTTTCGGGAAAAGAAGTGTACTTCCAATATCCAAATGGAGATGAAATTTTTAATGTCATTCATCTGTATCAGGGGCATCATGTGAGTGGAGAAGTAAGGCTTGACCATGAAGGATTACAGCTTCAATATTTTCCGGTAGATAAGTTACCGAATTTGAATAAAACAACAGAGAAGATTTTACAAAAATTCCTATATGCATTAACAGAATAGAAGGTTAATTCCTTCTATTTTTATTATATTAAATATTTTGATTTTTTAGTATGTTTATAGTATGATAGGTGTAGACATACATCTTATGGAATTTCACCTAAAAACTGACTAGGGTACATAAGAGAGGGGCAAGTGCAAAATGCATAATGTTGTTATTACAGCTGCAGTTCGTTCGCCAATTGGAACTTTTGGGGGAGCGCTAAAAAATGTAACGCCAGTAGAATTAGCTGTTCCTGTACTTCAGGAAGCTGTAAAACGAGGCGGGGTAGAACCACACGAAGTTGATGAAGTGATTTTAGGTCATTGTATTCAAAGAACTGATGAAGCAAATACGGCGAGAACGGCTGCATTAGCGGCAGGATTTCCTGACACAGTTACGGGCTATACAATCCAACGCCAATGTTCTTCAGGTATGCAAGCAATTATGTCCGCTGCAATGCAAATTCAATTAGGTGTAAGTGAAGTTGTCGTTGCAGGTGGAGTAGAAGCAATGAGTTCAAGCCCTTATGCATTGAAACAACACCGCTGGGGACAACGCCTACAACACGGAGAAATTCGTGATACGGTGTGGGAAGTGTTAGAAGATCCGATTCATCATATTATGATGGGGGAAACAGCGGAAAATTTAGTTGAACAATATGAAATTACAAGAGAGGAACAAGATGAAGTTGCGCTTCGCAGTCATACATTGGCACTGAAGGCAATCGAGTCTGGATATTTTGACGATCAAATTGTTCCTATTACAATAAAAGAACGTAGAAAAGAAGTAGTATTTTCGAAGGATGAACATCCACGTGCTGATATTACAGCAGAAAAATTAGCTGGATTAAAACCAGCTTTCCGTAAAGACGGTTCAGTAACTGCAGGTAATGCATCTGGCCTGAATGACGGAAGCGCAGTTCTAGTATTAATGAGCGAAGAAAAGGCGAAAGAAAAAGGCTTACAACCGTTAGCTAGAATTGTTGGCTATTCAGTAGCTGGAGTAGATCCGAAAATTATGGGGATTGGACCAGCACCAGCAATTCGTAAAGGATTAGAAAAAGTAGATTGGTCATTAGAAGATGCAGATTTACTGGAAATTAACGAAGCTTTCGCTGCGCAATATTTAGCTGTAGAGAAAGAATTAGGTTTAGACCGCGAAAAGGTGAATGTAAACGGTAGTGGTGTTGGACTTGGGCATCCAATCGGTTGTACAGGAGCTCGTATCACTGTAAGTTTAATTCATGAATTGAAAAGACGCGGGTTAGAAAAAGGAATTGCCTCTCTATGCGTCGGCGGCGGTATTGGAGTAGCATTATTTATAGAAGCACTATAAAAAAGAAGCAGCTATGGCTGCTTCTTTTTTACGATTCAAATAAATGATGGAATAATCGATCGCGATTTTCAAAGAAAAGTTTCGTCGTTTGATAATGCTCAGTTTCTTCTAATGTGGATTCGTGAATTCCTTCTTGTGTTAAAGAATAAATAGTGGATTCAGGATAAGCCATTAAAATAGGCGAGTGAGTCGCGATAACAAATTGTGAACCTTGTTCCGCTAGTTCGTGCATTCGAATGAGCATGGAAAGTTGTCTCATCGGAGATAAGGCTGCCTCAGGCTCATCTAAAATGTATAAACCTTGTCCTGAAAAACGATTCATAAATAAGGAGAAAAATGATTCACCGTGTGATTGTTCGTGTAATGAGATACCACCATATGAATCAATAACTGGCTTTCCGTATGCTTCTGGAGCAGCATCTATTTCATCAATATAAGAAGCAACGTTATAAAATGATTCAGCACGAAGAAAGAAACCGTCGTTTGGTGTATTGAAACTTTTGGAAATTCGAAGGTATTCATGTAAGGATGAATGTGAATCATTTGTGCTAAATCGGAAATTTTTCGTTCCACCTTCTGCATTAAATCCTAAAGCAATTGCAATCGCTTCGAGTAATGTTGATTTACCCGTTCCGTTTTCTCCAATAATGAATGTTACATTTGGGTGGAAAGCTAGTGATTGTAATGTTCGGATAGCGGGTAGACAGTAAGGATATACGGAAAAACTAGGGATATTTTCTTTTTTTAATGTGACATTTTTTAAAAAGGGTACGTCAATCAATATATAAACCTCAATTCATAACGGATTTTGATTCTAAAAAAGCAGCAAATACAATTGTTAATGGCACATGAATTCCTTCTTATTTTCTGAATATTTTATGTGGATTATATCATTTAAACTATCATATTCCAATGTGAAAATAAGTATTGCATGAAGATTATTCATGTCGTTATGATAGTATGTAATCTATTGTAATTATAAAAAGGGGTTAAAACATGCCGTTTACATTTGCACATCCAGCAGCAGTTCTTCCTTTTATGAAGAAACAGTCCCAATTTATTTCAGTAACGGCTCTTATATTAGGGAGTATGGCGCCTGATTTTGAATATTTTTTACACTTTAGACCGTATGGTATTATTGGTCATACATGGCTTGGGTTCTTATATTTAAATTTACCGCTCGTATTTTTGTTAGCATACATATATCATTACATTTTAAAAAAGCCGTTTATAACGCATTTACCTAAACCATTTGCTGGCTACTATATATATGCAGTAGATGAAAGGTGGGGGCTTTATACTTGGAAGGATTTCTTTGTATTTTGCTACTCCGCTTTATTTGGTATGCTCACGCATGTCGTTTGGGATGCGTTTACTCATAATACGGGCTATTTCGTTATGCAAATACCATCGTTACAAAGAGAATTATATAGTATTCCAGTGTATAAATATATGCAACACGGGAGTACATGTGTTGGTTTATTATTACTAGTATATGTACTATGGAAGTATAAAGATGAAACAGGGGAAGATATTATTATAGCTTCAGAAAAAAAGAAGTATTGGGTTTCAGCAATTATTGTGGCAGCTCTTATATTGATCGTTCACGCGTTCGCAAATCCCTATTTTCATATTTTTCAAATTGGAGGTATAATAGTATCTGGACTGACAAGTTCGTTTTGTGGACTTCTCATTGTTTCTATAGTTTACAAAGCAAAGGACTAATTGATATTAATGAATGATAGTGTTAGGAGAAATTATATGATGAAAGCATGGAAAAGTATTTTTGTTTTATGTAGTTTTCTTCTTATGTTAAGTGGTTGCTTCCATCAAGAAGAAAAGAAAGCTGAACCGAAGAAGAAAGAAGATATTCCTGAAACAAAGGAGTATGGTGGGCGTGAGCTGAAAAAGGTAGGACAAAAAGTGAAAGAAACAGGGTGGGGTACTTTTAAGTTAGAACAGATTCATTCTGTGAATCAAACATTTGAAGTAGCACCAATGAAAATTCACGTACAAGATGTGAAAGTAATCTCATTATCACAGATGAGTAAAGAAGCAAAAAATACATTAAAAGTATATACGGCATTAACTCCTGAAGAAGTAAAGCGTAGATTAGGAGATAAAGTAAGTCAAGAAGATGCGGATCTATATGCATCGCTAAGTGGAACAGAGATTAGCGATACGATTCGCTACGTTGAAATTACATATAAAGTGGAAAATAGCGGGAATAAAAATATGCAATTTTTCTCTATGAATGATGTGGCGATTAATGATAAGCAACATTTTAAAGTAGCAACGCAAAACTTTTTATATGATGAAGATACGCTCGTTGGCACAAAAAATGTATCAAGAGAAGACTATAAGCCTGGTGAAACAAGAGATGGTATTATCGGTTTAATACTTGATGATCGAAAAGAAAAGGTAAAGGATATTAAGTTTACAACAGATAATGTAGTCGCAGCAGATACAGAAACGCAAGATATTGTAAAAGAGCAACAAATTTTTAACATCTCACTTTCTGAGTAAGATGTTTTTAAAAACATGTAAGAAAAAACAGTCAGCACTTACAATATTATGCTGACTGTTTTTTTTGTTCTTTTATGTATGAATCTACACTTTGAAAAGGAACCTTAATTTTAAATGCATCTTTTTGTTCATTAAATTGCTTTTCATTATAGGGGCCAAAACGTTTATTATGCTTTACGTCAATAATCCAATAATGCTCACTTTTTTTGTTTGCAATTGCTGCGTCAGGATTATTCGGATCTGACTTTTCCTCAATTTGTTTTGCAATAATGTATTTATCATCCCAAGCTATGTCTATAATTTTTGCAGGAATGTATTGTGTGGCATATACAGCATCTTGCGTGGGGAAAAGTTCAAATGCATTTCCGGAAGTACGTATGAGTTCATATTCATCGTTAATCGTATAAGTTATATGATTTGTATTTCCAGTACAACCGGCTAATAGAAAAGCGACGAATAGGATTATCCATTTTTTCAATATGGGAACCTCCTTTACAATGCTGTTGTAACACATTGTACAAGAAAAGTAAGAGAAACGCTAGTTTACAATGTTTTTTAGAAGTGGTACGATGAGACGGGTAAAGAAGGATATGAAGGAGTCGACATAAAATGAAGTTAAAGATGCATCGTCCAGCGCTTGTAATGAATCGCATAGGTGCTTCCCTAATTGACATGTTTTTAATCTCGGTTATGTATGGTGCAGTAGTAGCTATTATGACCGGAAATTATAGTGCTATTTTTAATCGTTTTAATATTAGTTTTGGCGATTATAGATATGATCTTGCAGTAGTTTTTATATTAATGGCGATATATTTTATTTTATTACCCTTTATTTGGAACGGTGTTACCCTTGGTAAAAAGGTAACGAGAATAAAATTAATTTCATTGAAGAGTGAAAAGATAACGTTACAAACATTAATCATACGATTTTTTGTATTGTTATTACCGAACATATTACTACTTGGAATTCCGATATTATGTAACGTATATATGATGTTATTCCGCAAAGATAATTGTGGTTTTCAAGATTTAATTACAAAAACGAAAGTGATAAGTCTTGTATAAGAAAAAGACCTTTTTATATATATTATAAAAAGGTCTTTTTTTCTTATTATATATTTTACAGGGTATATAATAAGAAAAGGTTACCTGATATCATTTTTGATTTTAATAGATTGAAAATTAAGAAAATGTTATAATGATTAAAATAATATTTTTATATAATAAGGGGGAAATTGAAATGACTGGAGGTAGCGTAATCTTTTGGGGGATTTTAATTTTCATCGGTTTAGTTTTTGATCAGCGTAATAGTAAGAAAAAAGAAGGAGTAAAAAAGTAATCGCTTACAAGTGAACGGGCAACTTTTCTTGCTTGCAGACTAATCTCATAAAGCAGTATACTGAATGATGGTAAGACTTATAGAAGGGGTAATGAAAATGAAGCTTGCAGGAAAAGTTGCCATCGTAACTGGCGGCGGCATCGGTATTGGACGTAATACAGCTCTTTTGTTGGCTAAACAAGGCGCAAAAGTAATTGTGACGGACATTGATCAAGAAAGTGGACAAGCAACAGTGGAGGAAATTACGAATCTAGGCGGAGAAGCACTTTTTGTATCCTATGATATGGGAAAGCAAGGAGATTGGCAACGCGTTATCAGTATTACTTTGAATGCATTCAGTCGCATTGATATGCTTTTTCAAAATGCTGGTTTATATAAAATAGATTCTATTTTTTCACGCCAACAAGAGAACGATTCCAATGTGCTTTGTATTAATGACGTATGGATAGAGATAAAACAATTAACGTCATCTTTTATGAAACAGCAAGAAGAAGTGGTGCTGAGTGACTTACCGATTTTCGGTATTATTGGCACGAAAGGACAATCATTTCATACAGTAGAAGCCCTCGTATAATAATGAAAACCGCCCTCAATATATGTGGACGGTTTTTTGTATGAAAATTATTTTTTTAACGAATGCGTTGTTCGGTTTGGCTATCAAAGAAATGCGCTTTATTCATATCAAATGCTAGTTTAATTTGGTCACCAGGTGAAAATGTATGTCTTGCATCAACACGTGCTGCAAAATCTTGATTTCCAAGTTTCATATATAAAATAGATTCAGCACCTAATAACTCAGCAACTTCAATTTTTGTTGTGAAGGCAGTAGATTGTGAAGCTTCTAAAAATAATAGTTCATCATGAATGTCCTCAGGACGAATACCTAAAACAATGTCCTTATTTACATAGCCTTGTTCACGTAACATCTTCATTTTTCCTTCAGTTACTTTAATTTTTACAGCATTGTCTATAACGAAATCGGTTTCAGTTAATTTACCACGGAAGAAATTCATCGCTGGAGAGCCGATAAATCCACCAACAAAAATGTTTTCAGGTGTTTCATATACTTCTTTTGGAGTTCCGATTTGTTGAATCTTTCCGTCTTTCATAACAACAAGACGGGAAGCCATTGTCATTGCTTCTGTTTGATCATGTGTTACATAAATTGTTGTTGTTCCAAGGCGGTGATGTAACTTAGAAATTTCTGATCGCATTGCAACACGTAATTTAGCGTCTAAGTTAGATAATGGCTCGTCCATTAAGAATACTTTCGCGTCTCGAACGATTGCTCTCCCTAACGCAACACGTTGACGTTGTCCACCAGATAACGCTTTCGGTTTTCTATCTAAATATTGTTCCAGTCCTAAAATTTTTGCTGCATCTTTCACACGACGATCAATTTCATCTTTTGGTATTTTTCTAAGTTTTAATCCAAATGCCATATTATCATATACACTCATATGTGGATATAAAGCATAGTTTTGGAAGACCATTGCGATATCGCGATCTTTTGGAGGGACATCATTCATTAACTTACCATCGATTGAAAACTCTCCTTTTGAAATATCTTCAAGTCCAGCTACCATTCGTAACGTTGTAGATTTTCCGCATCCAGAAGGGCCAACAAATACGATAAACTCTTTATCTTGAATGTGTAAATTAAAATCTGTTACAGCTGTTACGTTATTATCATATATTTTATAAATGTTTTCTAATTTCAATTCTGCCATGGTATTTCCCCCTAGAAAAATTTATGCAAACGTTTTCTTTGAGTTCATTATAAACGAATAGATTCAAAAAATAAATAAAAAAATAAAACGTTTTCATTTATGGGAGGAATATTAGTAATTTTCTCATATTTTCTTAGAAAAATAAGAATAAAAATTGTAAGCGCTATTTTAAATTAAGATAGAATCTGTTATCATTCATTAGTGAAAACGTTTGCGCCTTAAAAAGAAAATCGAATTATGAATGAAATGGGGTAGCATAATGGAAAAACAGTGGTGGAAAGAAAGCGTAGTATATCAAATTTATCCTCGTAGCTTTATGGATAGCAACGGTGATGGTATCGGGGATCTTCGCGGTATTATTTCAAAGTTAGATTACTTAAAAGAATTAGGGATTGATGTGATTTGGTTATCACCAGTCTATGAATCTCCAAATGACGATAATGGTTATGATATAAGTGATTATTGTAAAATTATGAATGAGTTTGGAACAATGGAAGATTGGGATAAGCTATTACATGAAATGCATGAACGCAATATGAAACTTATGATGGACTTAGTTGTTAATCATACTTCTGATGAACATAATTGGTTTATTGAATCACGTAAATCAAAAGATAATAAATATAGAGATTACTATATATGGCGCCCTGGAAAAGAAGGAAAAGAGCCGAATAACTGGGGAGCAGCTTTTAGTGGATCAGCATGGCAGTATGATGAAATGACAGATGAATATTATTTACATCTGTTTTCTAAAAAACAGCCAGATTTAAATTGGGATAATGAAAAGGTAAGACAAGATGTTTATGAAATGATGAAGTTTTGGTTAGAAAAAGGAATTGATGGCTTCCGTATGGATGTTATTAATTTTATTTCTAAAGAAGAGGGATTACCAGCTGTTGAAACAGAAGAAGAGGGGTATGTTTCAGGTCATAAGCATTTTATGAACGGTCCAAACATTCATAAATATTTACATGAAATGAATGAAGAAGTATTGTCTCATTATGATATTATGACGGTTGGTGAAATGCCTGGTGTAACGACAGAAGAAGCGAAATTGTATACCGGGGAGGAACGAAAAGAACTGCAGATGGTATTCCAATTTGAACATATGGATTTAGATTCAGGGGAAGGCGGAAAATGGGATGTAAAACCATGTTCACTCCTTACTTTAAAAGAGAATTTAACGAAGTGGCAAAAAGCATTAGAATATACAGGTTGGAATAGTCTGTATTGGAATAACCATGATCAGCCTCGTGTTGTATCTCGTTTTGGTAATGATGGAATGTATCGCATTGAATCTGCGAAAATGTTAGCGACGGTGCTTCATATGATGAAAGGAACACCGTATATTTATCAAGGAGAAGAAATCGGAATGACCAATGTTCGATTTGAAACAATTGATGAATATAGAGATATTGAAACTTTAAATATGTACAATGAAAAAGTGGTAGACCGTGGTGAAGATAAAGGAAAGGTAATGGAATCTATTTATATAAAAGGCCGAGATAATGCTAGAACACCGATGCAGTGGGATGATAGAGAACATGCTGGATTTACAACAGGTGAACCTTGGATTACGGTAAACCCTAACTACAAAGAAATCAATGTGAAACAAGCAATCCAAAATAAAGACTCAATTTTTTATTACTACAAAAAATTAATTGAACTACGCAAAAATAATGAAATAGTTGTGTATGGATCATATGATTTAATATTGGAGAATAATCCATCTATTTTTGCATACGTAAGAACGTATGGAGAAGAAAAACTTCTTGTTATTACAAACTTTACTGCGGAAGAATGTGTATTTGAATTGCCTGAGGACATTAGTTATAGTGAAGCAGAGTTATTCATACATAATTACGAAGTAGAGAATGGACCGATAGAAAACATACCATTACGTCCGTATGAAGCAATGGTATTCAAATTGAAATAAGAAAAATCCTTATACCACTTTGGTATAAGGATTTTTTGATTACCATTTTAATATGGAGAATCCATATGGAGGAAGTGTAACTTGTAATACACTTGCTTCCGCTGAAAATTCTTCGTTTGTATAAATATTAATGATTTTCTTTCCAGTAACATGGAGAGGGAGTGAAGCTGTAATGTCACTATTAGTCGGGTTTAAAACGAAAAAGATAGTTTCATCTTCATATGTTTTCGTATAAGAAATATAATTATATTCATCATTTGCTTCAATGAATTGGAAAGTACCATGTCCTCCAAATGCTTTATACTGCTTTCGTAATGAAATTAATGTTTGTACATGTGTAAATAATAGATAATCTTGTTCTTTCGTATCCCAAACCATACATTTGCGGCAATCTGGGTCCATACCGCCGTCCATACCAATTTCGTCTCCATAATAAATACAAGGAGAGCCGATGAAAGAAAGGTGGAATGTATAAAGTAACTTTAACTTATTTTTATTTCCGTTACATGTTGTCAATATTCTTGGTGTATCATGGCTGTCTAATAAATGAAATGCTGCTTCATTTACATTCATAGAGTAGGAATGTAGAGATTCTGTAATTTGTTTCATAAATTCATTTGCCTTAATGGAATCGTTAGCAAAGTAAGAAAGGAGAGCATTTGTAACAGGATAGCTCATTACAGCATCAAATTGATCTCCTTGTAGCCATGGAAGTGCATCGTGCCAAATTTCTCCTAAAATATATACTTCAGAATTTAATGCTTTTATCTCATTTCGAAATTCTCTCCAAAAGTTATGATCGACTTCATTTGCTACATCAAGGCGCCAACCGTCTATATTGAATTCTCTTACCCAATAACGCCCTACTTCAAGTAAGTATTCTTTTACATCCGGGTGTGCTGTGTTTAATTTCGGCATATACGGTGTAAACGCGAAGGTATCATAATTCGGGAGTGGCTCAGTTCTAATTGGGAATTCATGAATATGGAACCACTCTTTATATGTGGACTGTTCACCGTTTTCTAGTACGTCTTGAAATTTATCGAAAAAGTATCCGCTATGATTAAATACGGCATCAAGCATTACTTTTATACCGTGTGTATGACATGCCTGAACGAGTTCTTTGAAAGTTTCTTTTGTGCCAAATTGCGGATCGATTTCCATGTAGTCAATTGTGTCATATTTATGGTTTGAATGTGCTTTGAAAATAGGTGTGAAATATATTCCTGAAATTCCAAGCTTAACAAGGTAATCAAGGTTTTGAATAATACCAGCAAAATCTCCGCCGAAAAAATTAGTTGGAGTTGGTTCAGTGCTGCCCCAAGGAAGGGTGTTTTCTGGATTCAACGTACGATCTCCATTAGCGAACCGTTCTGGGAAAATTTGATACCAAACAGTATCTTTAATCCAGGAAGGTGCTTTGAATACATCATTTGCATGAATAAATGGAAAACAGAAAAAGTTACCAACGTCATCATTTGGAATGCTAGGAAAAAATCCACGTTCTGCATAAATAAGCGTTTCTGTCTCCGCTTTTAATTCAAATCCATAACGTAAGCGCTTAAATTTCGGCTCGATGGAAATGGACCAATAATCAAACAATGCAGTAGAACCAGTTTTTTTCATCGGTGTACTTGAAGAAATCCACTTTCCGTCTGTCCATTCATAAGGATCACCATAAATAAGAGTGGTGCTTTGAACATCGTCTCTTTTCGTACGTATTCGGATGTGAATCGTTTTTTCATCGTAAGCGTATGCATAATTATCTTTTGGCCTATGGTAGATGGCTTCTTTAAGCATATAAAAAATCCCCCTTTACTATCTCTATGCATATTGTTCCCTTAAGTATAATAATAAAGCATATGTTGCAAACGATTGCCTTTTGCATAGCTTTAATATTGCTTATAAGAGTAGTATTCATTTCATATAAAGTCAATGTACAAAGAGTACAGTAATAATATTTTTAAAATTAATATTTGCAAAATGAATAAAAGAATGTATAATGATAGACAAATAGCGCAAACGTTTTCATAGATTGAGATATGGTTTGCGCTTCTATTAAACTATTAAATGCAAACGTTTTCAATTAGTAAGGTACATATACAATTTAGGGAGGTTTTTGGGATGAAGAAAGCATTATCATTATTAACGGTTTCAGCATTATCAATTGGTATGTTATCTGCATGTGGACCGAAAGATTCAGGGGAAAAAGAAGAAAGTAAAGCAAAGAAAGATTACGATCTTCTCGTTTGGGAAGATGATAAAAAAGGTGTTGGTTTAGAACCAGCAGTGAAAAGCTTTGAGGAAAAATATAAAGTAAAAGTAAAAGTTGTTGAAATGCAAATGACAGACCAAGTGAAGAAGTTACGCCTTGATGGACCAGCGGGGACGGGACCAGATGTTGTAACATTACCACACGATCAAATCGGAAATGCAGTAACAGAAGGTTTACTTGCTGAAGTGAAAGCTGATGATGCTGTAAAGAGTAAATTTACTGATTCATCAATAGAAGCACAGACATATAACGGAAAATTATATGGTTTACCAAAAGCAATTGAGACACCAGTCTTTATTTACAATAAAAAACTAATGCCAAAAGCGCCAGAAACGATGGACGAGCTGTTTAACTTCTCAAAAGAATTTACGAAAGATGGTAAGTACGGATTTTTAGCATTAGGAGATAACTTCTACTTTGCTAATGCATTCATGGCAGGTATGGGTGGTTATGTGTTTGGTGAAAAAGATGGAAAGCCAAATGCTAGTGATGTTGGATTAAATAATAGCGGAGCAGTACAAGGTGCTGAGTATCTTCAAAAATGGTACAAAGAAAAGTTATTCCCGAAAGGTATTATCGGTGAATCTGGTGGACCTGCTGCTGATGGACTATTTAATGAAGGAAAAGCAGCGTCTATCATGAACGGCCCTTGGGCGTTCCAAGCAATGGAAAAGAACGGAATTGATTATGGCGTTGCTCCAATGCCGAAATTACCAAATGGTCAACCGATGAAAACGTTTGTTGGGGTTAAAGGATGGCATGTAACAAGCTTCTCTAAACAAAATGATTTAGCTACAAAATTCACTGAATGGGTAACAAATGAAGAAAACGCAAAAATTCGATTTGAGAAAACAAAAGAAATTCCTCCAGTAAAATCAGTAATGGAAGATCCAATTATTAAAGATAACGAAGCTGCAAAAGCAGTTGCAACACAATCTGAAAATGGAATTCCAATGCCAAACATTCCAGAAATGCAAGAAGTATGGAAACCAGCTGGAGATGCGCTTCAATTAGTTGTTACGGATAAAGAGGCACCAAAAGCAGCACTTGATAATGCAGTGAAGCAAATTAAAGGTAATATTGAGGCAAATCATAGTAAGAAAAAATAAGGTGAAATTCGTGCCTCTAATATGGGAGGCACGAATTCTCTCCCAAGAAAAAAGGGGGAAGGAACATGCAAACATCTATGGAACCAGCAAATGGCTTAAACGGTTCAAAACATAGGAAAATGGCAACCATGTTATCAATCATTCCAGGCGTAGGCCAAATGTATAATAAACAATTTGTAAAAGGTCTTATTTTTCTAGTATTAACAGGTTCATTTATTGTAGCCTTTGCTGATTTATTAAATATGGGATTATGGGGAATTGTAACGCTTGGTACAGAAGTTCCGCGTGACCATTCTGTCTTTTTATTAGTAGAAGGAATCTTGGCACTCATTGTTATCGTGTTTGGACTCGGAATATATGCATTTAATTTATATGATGCATACCAAAATGGGAAGAAACGTGATATAGGAACACCGTTAAACTCTGTAAAAGAGCAATACCGTAATTTACTAGATCAAGGTTTTCCATATTTAATGGTTTCACCAGGGTTTTTATTACTTATCTTTGTAGTTGTATTTCCAATCATTTTCGTAATTTTAATTGGATTTACGAACTATGATTTATATCATTCGCCGCCAGCTAAATTAGTAGATTGGGTAGGGTTTAAAAACTTTATTGATATCTTTACATTACCGATGTGGAGAGAGACATTTCTAAGTGTATTTTCTTGGACTGTCATTTGGACATTTGTTGCAACGACATTACAAGTAGCGCTTGGTATTTTCTTAGCAATTATCGTAAATCAGCCTGGTATTAAAGGGAAGGCAATTATTCGAACAATCTTCATTTTACCGTGGGCAGTTCCAGCATTCGTATCTATTCTTGTTTTCTCTGGTATGTTTAATGAAACATTTGGAGCAATTAACAATCAAGTATTGGCTTTATTTGGAATTGAAAAGATTGCTTGGATGACAGATCCATTTTGGGCGAAGATTGCTTTAATTATGATTCAAACGTGGCTTGGATTCCCGTTCGTCTTTGCAATGACAACAGGTATACTGCAATCGATTCCAGGAGAGTTATATGAAGCTGCTACAGTAGACGGAGCTACTGCTTGGCAACAGTTTCGTAAAATTACATTGCCACTTGTTCTATATGCAACAGCACCAATATTAATTACGCAATATACGTTTAACTTTAATAACTTTAGTATCATCTATCTATTTAACGGCGGAGGTCCTGCTGTAGCTGGACAAGACGCAGGTGGAACAGATATTTTAATTTCATGGATTTATAAGTTAACGATGACTTCAGCGCAGTACGGAAAAGCAGCAGCTCTTACAATGATCTTATCGTTAATCGTTATTACAGTTGCGTTATGGCAATTTAAGAGAACAAAATCATTCCAAGAAGAGGATATGATGTAAATGAATATTAAAAGACAAAAGATGTTACGTCTCTCATTAAGTTATCTCGTTATTTTCGTAATGTGTGCCATCATTTTCTATCCATTATTATGGATTATTGGCTCATCGTTTAATCCGGGTGATAGTTTATCTGGATCAAGTATTATTCCACAAAATGCAACGTTAGATCATTATCGTAAGTTATTAGATTTAGAGAATAGTAATTATTTACTATGGTATAAAAACACGTTAAAAGTAAGTGTTTTAACGATGATTTTCTCAGTGTTAGCAATTAGTTTTACTGCTTATGCGTTTTCGAGATATCGTTTTGTTGGAAGAAAAAATGGTTTATTAACATTTTTAATTCTGCAAATGATTCCAAACTTTGCAGCTTTAATCGCTCTATACGTATTAGCGCAGTTAACAGGATTAATTGATACGCACCTTGCATTGATTTTAATTTATGTAGGCGGGGCAATCCCAATGAATACATGGCTTATGAAGGGATATTTTGATACGATTCCGAAAGAATTGGATGAGTCAGCTCGTATGGATGGAGCAGGACATTTCCGTATTTTTTGGCAAATCATTATGCCACTTGCAAAGCCAATTGTAGCAGTTGTAGCGTTATTCACTTTCATCGGTCCATTTACAGATTTCATCTTAGCGAGTATTATTTTGCGCACACCAGAAAATTATACGTTAGCAGTTGGATTATATGAAATGGTAGCGAAGAAATTTGGTAATGAATTTACAACATTTGCAGCGGGTTCCGTATTGATTGCAATCCCAATTTCAATTTTATTCCTATCACTACAAAAATACTTTATCTCTGGTTTAACTGCTGGAGGTACGAAAGGATGAAAAATGGGACATTACGTCCCATTTTTCTTTTCATCTCCCTATAAAAAATTTTATAGGGAGATGAAAAGAGATTTGACATCACATATGAAAAGAAGTGAAATAAATAGTATATTATAGTATAGGAAAAAAGAGCTATATCCCTTACAATACATGGAGAGGGAGAATATGATAGGTTTTGCAAGATAGAATCAATGAAAGTTTATGACTTCTCCTATTACTTGCAACGGGTGCAAGATTAAAATATATAAAAAATGGCAGAGAAGTGAGAGGAGGGGGATTTTTATGACAGTTACAATTAAAGATGTGGCGAAGAAGGCGAATGTAGCACCATCTACTGTTTCTCGTGTAATTGCTGATAATCCAAGTATAAGTGAAAAAACAAAGCGTCGTGTTCGGAAAGTAATGAGTGAATTAGGGTATCATCCAAATTTAAACGCAAGAAACCTAGCTAACCAAACAACAAAAACACTTGGTCTTGTTATGCCAAGTTCTGCAAGTAAAGCTTTTCAAAATCCATTTTTCCCAGAAGTTATAAGAGGAATTAGTTCGTTTGCACATATGGAAGGATATGCACTTTATATGTCGACAGGTGAAACGGAAGATGAAATTTTTAATGGTGTTGTAAAGATGGTGCAGGGGCGCCAAATTGGTGGCATTATTCTTTTATATTCAAGAGAGAATGATCGGATTATTCAATATTTACATCAACAAAATTTCCCGTTTGTATTAATTGGAAAACCGTATGATCGAAAAGAAGAAATTACATATGTAGATAATGACAATTATACAGCTGCAAGGGAAGTAGCAGAGTATTTAATCTCATTAGGTCATAAACAAATCGCGTTCATCGGCGGTGGATCTGATTTACTTGTAACGAGAGATCGTTTGGCTGGTATGAGTGATGCTTTGAAATTAGCGGATATTATATTGCCGAAAGAGTATATTTTACATTTTGATTTTTCAAGAGAAAGTGGTCAACAAGCCGTGGAGGAATTAATGGGGCTACAGCAACCGCCGACAGCAATTATGGCAACGGATGACTTGATTGGACTTGGTGTGCTAAGTGCACTTTCTAAAAAAGGATTCGTTGTACCGAAGGATGTTTCAATTGTAAGTTTTAACAATGCTTTATTATCAGAAATTGCGAGTCCGCCACTTTCGACAGTTGATGTGAATATATATCAACTAGGATATGAGGCAGCAAAAGCTTTAGTTGATAAAGTAGAGAATGCGGAGTCTACTGCAAAGTGTATCATTATTCCACATAAATTACTGAAGCGTCAAACTTGTGATCATTATGCAACAAAAAGCTAAGAGTTTAACTCTTAGCTTTTTGTTGTAGAAAGGCTTCTAAACGGTCACAGCCTTCTTTTAAAGTTTCGATACTATATGCATAGGATAAGCGAAGATAGCCTTCACCATATTCAGAAAATGCTGTTCCAGGAACGACTGCTAGCCCAGCTTCTTTTACGAGATCAAGTGCAAAATCAAATGATGAAGATGTTAAATGCCCCACGTATGGGAATAAGTAAAATGCACCTGTCGGTTTTTCGACTGTTAAGCCCATTTGAGTAAGTCTATTATATACGTAATCACGGCGTTTTCTGTATTGGTGGCGCATCATTTTCGGTGCATCTTTAGCAGCTGTTAATGCTTCAATTGCAGCATATTGAGCGATTGAAGTAGCGCACGTTACGTTGTATTGATGAACTTTTAATATGTGTCCAGCTAAATAGCTTGGTGCGAATAATAGTCCAATGCGCCAGCCAGTCATCGAATGAGATTTGGATAAACCATTAATAACGATGGTCTTTTCTCGCATTTCTGAGAAGTGAGCGATAGATGTATGTTTTTGTTCATATACAAGTTCGCTATAAATTTCATCAGAAAGGACGAAAATGTTTTTATCTTTTAAAACATCTACAATAGCTTGTAGTTCTTCTTTTGATAAAGTTACACCAGTTGGATTAGAAGGATATGGCAGTACGATGCATCTTGTTTTTTCAGTAATGGCATTTTCTAGTGCTTCTGCTGTTAAACGGAAGCCAGTTTCACGAACATCGATAAAAACAGGTGTAGCGCCGCATAATCGAATAATTGGCTCGTATCCTGGATAAATAGGGGCAGGTAAAATGACTTCTGTTCCTGGCTCTAAAATTGTTCGAAATGCAACATCAATTGCTTCACTGGCACCGATTGTAACGATGGTTTCGTTTTCAGGTGAATAGTGTAAATCGTAGTTATCTTTTACAAAGTTACAAGCTGCCTTGCGTAATTCTAGTAAACCAGCGTTATGTGTATAGCTTGTATAATTTTCTGTAATAGCCCGTTTTGCCGCTTCTTTTACGAGAGAAGGTGTAGGGAAATCGGGTTGTCCAATTGTTAAAGAGATAAGATTATCATAGTTTTGAATCATGTTAGAGAATTGACGAATTCCAGAAATTTGGATGTCCTTCACTCTAGGATTAATGAATTGTTCCATTGTATCTCCCTTTCTTCCGTTTGAAAATTAAGTTCATTTTAACATATTTTCTATGATTTCGCTTGCGTATATGTTATGTAGAAAGAGAGGGTTAATAGAAAAAAAGCCGCTGTAAGCGACTTTTTAATATCCGTATTCCCAATCTATTTCATCTTCATTCCAAAGTACAGAGGATACTTTGCCAAGGTTAACGACTGATTCATTCACAGCACATGTACAATTTTCTTCTCCTGTTTTATGCTGTAATTCTTCATATACTGATTTCTCAACATTTTCTAGAACGACCAAATTTTCTTCTTTTAAAACAAGCGTAGTACCCGCCATATTTATCTTCCTCCTACTAAAATAATGATCACTTATTTGTAAACATAGATAGTATGGATTATATGCTGTATTTTGCTATAGTTGTCCGTCTCATGAAGTATTTTTTATTTTCTTTGTAATCCGTATTCATTGTATACTGCCGGGCAGAAATTTGGTACAGGGTTTACATTCATTTCGAAAATCTGTAACAATTATTATGTGTTGTTAACAAAGAATTAACAAACATGTTAAGAAAAATCTAAATTTTAAAACAAATCCACCCGTAAAATGATATAATCATATCAAAATACATATAGGGGATGAGAGGCTATGGAGCTGATCCGTGATTTAATGATCCAAATTGCCATCATTATTTTGCCACTATTTTTATATGAAGCGATTCGTCTAAATCGTTATCAAGAAATGCCTCCGAAGCCGAACCGCTACTTTATTATGTTTCTATCTAGCGTTACACTCATTCTCTCCATGACATACTCTATTTGTTTTGGTGACATTTGTGGGTATAACTTTCACCCAATCCCGATTGTTAGTGGTTTACTATATGGTGGGATTGTCGGTTTAATTCCGGCCGTTATTTTTGTTGCATATGAATGGGTGCTAAAAGGAATGAGCCTTCTCCCAGTCATAGAAGTAATATTCCTATTGATAGTTCCATTGTTTTTATCAAAGAAATGGTCTCTATTTTCAAGGGATAAGAAGCTAATTTTAGCATTTATGATTTCATCATTGTACGTGCTTGTTTCTTTAGTGATTGGCATGATTAACGTTCTGTTAGAAACGGGGTTTACACCGTATGTTTCGCACTTATATAGCGGATATATATTTGCTTCGCTTATTATGGTTATGACAATGGTATTTCAGGTGTACTTAACAGAATATTTAAATGAAAATGCAATACTACGTACAGAGATGCAAAAGTCAGAAAAGCTTAATATTGTAAGTGAGTTAGCGGCAAGTGTTGCACATGAGGTTCGAAACCCGCTCACTGTTGTTCGTGGTTTTATTCAATTGCTAGAAAGTACGGAAGATGTGAAGAATAAGGATTATATGCGTCTCGTACTAGCCGAATTGGACCGAGCAGAACAAATTATTTCAGATTATTTAAATTTAGCAAGGCCACAAATTGAGAAAAAGGAACACATTTGCTTATCGGCACAATTAATAGAAATGACTACACTTATGTCATCATTTGCAGCTATGCAAGGTGTATATTTACAAGTTGAGATTTCTGAAAGCCTTTATACAATCGGTGATAAGACAAAATTGAAGCAAGCAATTATGAATGTTGTTAAAAATGGTATTGAAGCCATTCAAGGAAATAAAGGATATTTAAAAGTAACGGCTATGCAAAAAGATGAAACGATTGTAATAAGAGTTAAAGATAGTGGTGTTGGAATGACGAAAGAACAGTTAGCAAGGCTCGGACAACCATATTATTCTTTAAAAGAAAAAGGGACAGGATTAGGGCTTATGGTAACATTTAGTATTTTACAAGCGCATAATGGTACACTGGAATATAAAAGCGAAAGTGGGAAAGGGACCGAAGCGATTATTATATTGCCAGCTGTAAGAAATAAGGAATAAAAGTTACCAATGGAAGGTAACTTTTTATTTTGTATTGTTTATTCATTTGTTTTTTCTTGTTTTGCTCGGCTAAATAAACTTTTAAATGATTGCAAGAATCCTTGCTCTTTTGAGGCAGCAACCATTCTTTTTGTTTCTTGAATTTCACGAATAACTTGCATAAGTTGTGCATCACGGTTACTGTCTTTGTTATAAATTTGATTTACGAGTTTATTCATTTTTTCTTCTTGTTTAGATTCTCGTTTATACATATGATTCATTAATAAGTCCATTTTTTCTTTTTGCAAGGCATCTGTTTGAGCCGCATGATCTACTAACTCTTGTAGCATTTTTTCTTGAGAGCCTTCTTTTACATAAACTTGTTGCATCAATTCATCTAGCTTTTCATCTTTTAAACGATTTTGGGTAATAAGAGTAGAATTTTGATGAATAATTGCTTCATTTAATTGAGCGAGCATCTCAAGTTTTAACATGAACTCCTCAAAGTTACGCCCATCCTCTTTTTCTTTCGGTTGTATTTCTTGCTTATCTTGTATAACTGGTACAGGTGGGGCCTTTTTTTCTTTTAAAATAATTGGTATCGTTTCTGAAATATCTTCTTGCAATGTAGCAGCTCTTTCATGTATAGATTTCAATAGTTTTAAATCATCTAGTTTATAAATACGAGCATCGGCTGTTTTGGAAATGATATAACCGTGTTCCTCTAACAGTTGACTATATTTGCGGACTATATGTTTTGGGATGCCTGTTTTATTCGTGACATCTTTCGTTTTATAGGTAGCTTCCATGATATTTCCTCCCCAAAAAGTATCGTATATATCATTTCAATCTTTTATGAGGACTTCCTTTGAAAAAGAATGTCGGAAGGTTATTAGTTTTCTACAGCATTAGTGAAAAGGTGAAGAAAAATGATAGTTTTTGGCGGAATGACGAAGAAGAGCTAAAATAATGTCTGAAAACATATACAGGGGAAGTTTGTTATAATAACTGAGGAAAAGAAACTGGTAGAACCATGGAGGTATACATGAAGCAATTAAAAGGTATTATCATTTCAATTATTGCAATTCTTTCTATTGTAGTAGCGGTTTATGAAGTACTTGTTCCAGAGGAAACAAGTATCAAAAAAACAAATGCATATGATCAAGTTCTAGAATTTCCGAAAGAGCGATATCCAGAGACAGGAAAACATATTACGGATGCGATAAAAGAAGGACATTCAGAAGTTTGTACAATCGACCGTGGTGGTGCTGCGGATAGAAGAAAATTATCGTTAGCCCCATACCCATCAAAAAAAGGGTATGATCGTGATGAGTGGCCAATGGCGATGTGTAAAGAAGGCGGAAAAGGAGCACATATTGAATATATAAGTCCGGCAGATAACCGCGGAGCAGGGTCTTGGGTAGGAAATAAGTTAGATAAATACCCAGATGGTACGCGTGTGAAATTTGACGTAAAGTAGTAGTTGTATATTTCATAATGAAGGAGGAGATGAAATATGGAGTTAACCATTTCTTATTCGCAATTAATGTTGATGAACTATGACGGTGAGCAGCCTTACGTTGACTGGACGGATGAAGATTTTGAAAGAGGATATGCGAAGGCGGATGGAACTGTTATTTTTGAAGCACTCTCTGATTATACTTGTGAAGTAAAAGTGACTTGCGGGAAACATATTGAGAAAGAAGAAGTGATTAGAACGGTTACAGTTCCTTTTACAGTTGAAAATGAATGTATCGTTATAACAAGTATTCTTTCAAATAAATTTCAAATCCCTATTCCGAATGGTGAGTATACAGTTGTATTACAGGCAACTCCTCTTGAAGAACCAACGGATGATGAATTATATAAAATACAATACGAATTCTTTTTTGAAAGTAAAGAATAAAAAATGGGTTATCCTCAAAAAGGATAACCCATTTTTCTTATGCGTTTGTTTTTAGTAGGGAACGAGCATCTTTTGCTGCTTGCACCATATGTTCTAGAGCTGGAATAACTTCTTCTGTTCTTCTCGTTTTTAAACCACAATCAGGATTAATCCAGAAATATTTAGGATCGCATACTTCTAAAGATTGTTCTACGATTTTATACATTTCATCTTTGCTTGGTACACGTGGGCTATGAATATCATATACACCTAGACCGATGCCTTTTTCATATGTTGTATGTTTTAATGTATCAATAAATTCACCGTGACTTCTTGATGTTTCGATAGAAATCACATCTGCATCTAATGCGCGAATCGCATCAACAATATCTTCGAAGTTACTGTAACACATATGTGTATGAATTTGTGTTTCATTTGCTACAGAAGAAGTTGCTAAAAGGAAGGATTGTACTGCCCATGTAATATAAGCGTCCCAATCTTTTTCTTTTAGTGGCATTCCTTCACGAAGTGCTGGCTCATCGACTTGAATTACTCGAATTCCAGAAGATTCAAGTAGTTCAATTTCATGACGAAGAGCTAATGCAATTTGATATGAAACTTCTTTTCTTGGAATGTCATTTCGGACGAAGGACCAATTTAAAATCGTAACAGGCCCAGTTAACATTCCTTTTACAACTTTCTCTGTTAAGCTTTGTGCATAAACCGTTTCCTTAATAGTCATTCCGTTAATAAAGGCTACATCACCATAAATAACAGGTGGTTTTACGCAGCGGGAACCGTATGATTGTACCCAACCGTTTTTAGTGAATGAGAAACCAGCAAGGCGCTCGCCGAAATATTCAACCATGTCAGTTCTTTCAAATTCACCATGTACAAGAACATCAAGACCAATTTCTTCTTGGTAACGAATCCATTTTTCTGTCTCTTTTTCAATAAATTGTTCATATTGTTCATTTGAAATAACACCGTTACGCCATTCTTTTCGCGTTTGGCGAACTTCAGTTGTTTGCGGGAAGCTACCGATAGTCGTTGTTGGTAACAACGGTAACTTCAGGGCAACTTGTTGTAATTCATATCGTTTTTCAAATGGAAGAGGACGTGAAAAATCTTCTTCTTTGAGTGCTGTGCGTGCTGCTTTGACATCTTCTCGGTTACGTGCAGCAGATGAACGAATTGTATGATGTACGTTTCTATATGTTTCTAGCTCATTACTAATGCTTTCTGTACCTTGAGTCAGAGCGGAATGAATAAGAACTAACTCTTCTAATTTTTGATTTGCAAATGCTAGCGCATCAAATAGCTCAGTCGATAAGTGAGTTTCTTCTGTTTTATCGATTGGCGTATGCAATAAGCTACAAGAAGGCTGAACGATGAAATCTTTCGTTTGGACTTGTTTTTGTAACGTTGTAAATAACGTAAGAACTTCATCAAGGTCAGCTCTCCAAATGTTACGGCCATCTATACAACCAACAGCTAAAGTTTTATCAGCTGGGAATCCATATTTTGAAATAGCATTTAGATTACCTTCTTTACCGTGAACGAAATCTAAACCAATACCTGATACTGGGAATGTAATAATTTCTTCATAGTTTTCTTCTACACTATCAAAATATGTTTGTAAGAGAAGAGTCGCATTTGGAACTTCTTTACGAATAGCTTCATAAATTTCTTTTGCTTGTTGAACTTCGTCTTTCGTTAAAGAAGCGAAAATCGGTTCATCAACTTGAATGACTTGTGCACCCGCTGCATGTAGTTCTGAAAGCAGTTGTACGTAAGGTGCAACTAACTGTTTTAAAATCGTAGCAAATTGCTCTTGTGTATAGCCTTTCGCTAATTTTAAGAAAGTATATGGTCCTAAAATAACAGGTTTTCCATCTACTCCTAATTCTTGTTTTGCTTCTTCGTATAAGCGAAGTGGACGATTATCTTTTAAAGAGATTTGTAATCCCGCTTCATATTCAGGAACGATATAATGATAGTTTGTGTTAAACCATTTTGTCATTTCAGAAGCTACGTGATCTTTAGAGCCGCGCGCCATTGCGAAATATACATCAAGGTAAGATGTAAACTCAGAAAAACGTGATGGAATAAATCCTAGCATATAAGCAGTATCCAAAACGTGATCATAATATGTAAAATCGCCAACTGGAATAAGTTCAATCCCTTTTTCTTGCTGTGCTTTAACGTGTTGTAGGCGAATTTCTTTCATTGTTGTTAAAAATTGTTCTTCACCGATTTTATTGGACCAAAAAGCTTCCAATGTTTTTTTCCACTCTCGTTGTAGTCCGATACGTGGATAACCTAAATTACTTGTTTGAATTGCCATTTCAAATTCCTCCCTAATTGAAAGTAAGCATTTCCGTTTACTAGGAAATACCTATAACAAAAAGTATAAAGGCATAGAAAATAAGCCTTCCTTTTTGTTTTAACACCTCATCATCATCCGTGAATCTATCAGTGTTGTTAAAACAGGCAGGTCTCCTGACTTATGCTTCATATAATTTCTTTCACCTTCCCGTTTTCACAGTGGCACCAAAAAGAAATCTCAGCATTTACAGTGGCGGGACCGTGTTGGAGTTTCACCAAGCTTCCCTTTTAAACACGAAACAAAATGTTCGTGTACCCATTTTCCTTTTGAAAGGAATTTAACAAGCGATATGATATTGAAACAAATTCTAACACAATTTTTGGAATTTTGTCTACTGTTTTAAAATAAGAAAATTCTAAAGTTTTTTTATTTTTATTATTCATATTTTTCTGATTAATAAAATAAGAAAATTGAATTAAACTTATATAGAAGTGTGTATCTGTACAGATATAGGACGCTAGTTATGTTATTTAACAACTGGTCCATATTTCGGAATAAGGAAGGGAATTGGATGGTTCTTTTTGAAATAGTAAGTTATCACAAAAAAAGAACAAAATAGCTATATAAAGATGAATATACTAAGTTTATAGAAAAGGGGAATTTCAATTGGAACAAAGTACACAAAATATTTATTCACCGCCAAAACATATAGTTTCAGCAGCGACAATTGTAATGAATGAACAAAAAGAAATCCTATTAATCAAAGGACCTAAAAGAGGGGGGGAAATGCCAGGTGGACAAGTTGAAGAAGGAGAGTCTTTGAAAGATGCTGCAATAAGGGAAACTAAAGAGGAAACGGGTATTGATATTGAAGTTTTAAAATTTTGTGGAGTATTTCAAAATGTGAACCATTCAATATGTAATACGTTGTTTTTAGCTAGACCAGTTGGCGGTAAATTAACGACTACACCAGAAAGCCTGGAAGTAGGGTTTTATCCTATTGAACAGGCGTTAGAAATGGTGAGTTTTATGAATTTTAGACAAAGAATTGAATACAGTTTGGATGAAAATCAACAACCTTTTTATATAGAATTTTAAGGGGAAATCTTCCGTTATGGGATGCCGATGATGAAGAAATCCTTGTTATATTTTTGCGTGAAGTGAAGTATATTATATCGAAAATTAAACAAGCATAACCCCAGCCTAATTTAGAATGGGGTTATGCTTGTTTTAGGTTTTAAAATTAAATAACTTTATTGTTTTTTTACAGTTTCTTCTTTATAAGTTTAACCTTCATCTATATCAATTTCTGAAAGTCGTCCTGCAACTGCATCTGTAAGAAGGGTGTTTAACCATTGCAATTCAACTGTAATATGTTCAATAACGCTTTGTAAAATATATAATTGTGCACGTGGAATTTGTCCTTTACTACAATCATAAATAGTTTGCATTTTATGTAAATATTGAACGGTATCATTTTTCTTCTTTTCTAAAATAGGAACTAACTCTTGATCATCACCAAAATGAGCGAAAGAGAGTGCTGAATAAATTGGTTTATATATTTGATTTTTTGCCTCGAATTGTTTTAATAGTAACGTGTGAAATAACCGTTTTCCTTCTTCTGTTATATGAAAGATTGTTTTATCTGGTCTATTCGTATCTCGAACAATAGTTGTAATACTAATTGCACCTTGCTTTTCTAATTGCTCGAAGGCGTAGTAAAGTGATCCTTTTGCATATTTAATATAACAATCCATGTTTCTTTCTTTCATGATGTACTGCACTTCATATGGATGTTTATCCCCTTCGAGTAGCAAGCCGAGAATGACTAATTTCATGCTCATGCTGTTTCAACTCCTGTATATAGAAACTTAATCCCGATTGGTGAGGGATTAAGTTTCTATGCTGATTAAAGTTTTACTCTATATATTATAAACGGCATACCCTTTTTCATAAAGGGTATGCCGTTTCTTTTTTCTATACTAACTTACTTGCTTTTGTTTTTGTTTCGTTTTTGGTCCGGTAAAGAGGCGTTCATTGCCCATAAGTAAAATACAAATAATACTTAATACAGCCGGGATAAGTGCCCAGAAGAATGTACTGGCAATAGATGTAGCAAGAGCTTCTTTAATTCCAGTTAATATTTCAGCTGGTATTTTATCGGTAGCACCTGGTGATAATAAGAAACTTGTGTCTCCACCCTTTGGGGCTAATTTCGCTAGTTCAGGAGGGAACACGGTGTTTAGTTTATCTGTAAAAATATGATTTTGAATGGTACCGAAAATCGTTACACCAAGAGTCATACCGAGTGAACGGAAGAATGAGTTTGTTGATGTAGCAGAACCACGGTCTCTCATTTCTAATTTGTGGATAGAAGACATACTTAAAACTGAGAATGAGAAACCAACACCCAGTCCAGCGAGAACCATAAATAGTGTTACGAGTACACGTGGTGTGTCCATTGTTAAAGTACTTAGTAAATAAATACCAAGAACGAAGAAAACTCCAGATGCCATCATGATGTTACGATAACTTGTTCGAGAAGCTAACTGTCCACCTGTTTGACTTCCAATTACAGAGCCGACCATCATAGGTGTTAAAATCAATCCAGCATTTGAGGCTGAACCGCCGAGAACACCTTGAACGAAGATTGGGATATAAACTGTGCAGATGATAAAAGCGGCACCATAGAAAAAGGCAACGCCTTGGCTAGCTGCGAATAAAGGTTTTTTAAATAGATGGAAAGAAATGATAGGCTCGGTTGCTTTTCTTTCTACGAAGAAGAAAATAACAAGCATAATAACAACTGTTGTAAATAAGCCGATAATTACAGTGGAATTCCATGCGTATTCTTTACCACCAAGTTCTAAGGCGAACATTAAGCAAACGATGCTAATAACAAGTGTAATAGCGCCGGCCCAATCAATTTTTTGTTTTCTAAATTCTAGAGATTCACTGTAGTATTTAGTAATAAAGAAGAAGGAGATAAGTCCTAATGGAATATTAATATAGAAGACCCAATGCCAACTTATATAGTCCGTAATATAAGCACCTAATAAAGGACCAAATACACTAGATGTCCCGAAAACCGCACCGAATAGACCTGTCATTTTTCCGCGCTTTTCTGGTGGGAATATGTCGTACATAATTGTGAAGGCGATAGGCATAAGAGCGCCGCCACCGATCCCTTGAATTGCTCTATAAATACTTAGCTGCTCAATACTAGATGCTGTTCCGCAAAGTGCGGAACCGAATAGGAAAAGAATGAGGCCACCAATATAAAAACGTTTCCGTCCGTACATATCAGAAAGCTTTCCGAAGATAGGCATCCCTGCCATTGTTGCTACCATATATGCAGACGTGACCCAAACGAACTTGTCAAATCCTCCTAGATCTCCAACGATCGTTGCCATTGCTGTTGCAACGATTGTGTTATCCATTGCTGCCATTAAAATACCAAGTAGTAAACCAGCAACAACAAATTTTGTCTTTTTGGAGTCTTTTTTTGATAATTGAGATTCCAAATATAACCCTCCTTTAATAATAAGTACACTATATTAAGTTTTGAGTGCAGCGCATAAAAAAATTAATATAGTTCTTTCAAATCAATTTACACAAGTGCACTGACAAAGCCATAAAAATATTATAGTCAAATTTGACTAAAAGGCAAACTTTTTCTTCTGTCAAAATATTCTGTTGTATGGACAGCGAAAGAGTGAGTAATACTTAATATTGGTATAAAGTCAATGAAGGAAATTGTAAAAAAATATTTCAGTAAGAATACCGTCTGTTAACAGAGGAAAAATGGTTTTTTCTTTATATTGTCGAATAGGATAAAAGGAAGAGTAATAATTATATATCTTTTGTAACAAGCTTTATTAATATCGTGTAGAGAGGCAGAATAAGGTCGTATGGATGATGCATCTGAAATGGGGTGAATATTATTATGAAAATGTGGAAACGAATTTCGGATCAAGGAAGGCGTTCAATACCGCTACAACCAGTGTTATGGATTGATGGCTCAAAAAAGCAAAACGAATGTCCTAATGTAGCAGTTACATTACAAATCCGTAGTATGTATAAAGAAAAATTTTCATATGAACTGACCTATGATGTAAATGACATACTTATTATTCGAATTGAAGTTGAAAATAAAGGAATGGAAATGATTTCACGAGTTGTAGTAAGTCATATGATTCGAGATTATTTTGCATATATTCCAAACTCATTAACAGCTGATAAGGGAATGAGTGAGTTTCTGTTCCAGCTTGTAAGGTGGCGAATCGAAAACTTATTACCGAATGAGAAGGTAGAACTAATTTGTAAAATAAAAGCAAATAAAGATAAAGCACTTAAAAACGCATTATTTCAGGCTACATATACATTTCAATATAAAGGATTATCATATGGTCCACTGCAAACAAATGAAGTTGTTGTGCGGCAATGATAAAAAGGAACCTGTATAAAAGGTTCCTTTTTTTGTTCGATCCCTTTTTTCTTACATAATTGTTTTTATAACCAAAATATAGAATGAAAAGAAAGGAGACAACATTTACAATAGCGTCAATTTGATCATTTGTAATAAAGTTCCCTCTGAAAGAATTAAATAGTAATTTTAACGATAACAGAAAACCTGCTAGTAAACGTATAATATCTGATAGATTTTCTTTTTGTAGCATATAGGTCACCTCTTTCTAAAACGATATATGGTACATATATCGTTTTAGAATAGAAATGGTAGACAAACTTAAGTGAAAATGTACACCCAATATGTACATTTTTTATTTTGTAGAAAAACATAATTGTTATAGAAACATATATTGGTATAGAAAGGAGGGGAAGTATGAAGCATAAAGGGAAAATTAGTGGATTATTACTTGGGAATACAGTGGCAGTTACAGAATGGATTGCGCTTCAGGATGTAATTACAAAACTGGATTCGCGATCATTTTATACCGTCTTTGTTATTTATATATTGCAAATGATACTCAGCTATTATTTTGGACATTGGTATGATAAAAGAGCGAATGGGCGTATGGATACGGAAGTAGGGGGCATGGCAAGTAATGATTTTGTAGTTGATTTCTTTGAGAAAGTAGCTGCTCTATCAGAACGGGATTCTCATAATATTACAGTGTACATTCTTTCTGTGAAAGAATGGAAAGGATTAAAAGAAACAGTGCAAGAAAAAAAATTGGAGGTGTTAGTACAAAAATTGGAGAGTACGATTGTAAAGACAATTCGTAAAGGTGATGTCGTTACGAAGTGGGATGAAAATAAGTATGTTATTGTGGCAGTTGATAACGGACATGAAAAGTCGACAATAACAAACCGATTAATAAAAAATATTGAAAGTGAAATAGAAAATGGCTTGTTAAGTATGACTTTATTATTTGGAGCTGCTAGTTATCCAGTTGAAGGAAAAACTTTTGAAGAATTGTTAAGAAAGGCACAAAATCAATTGTACCAGCATAGGAATTTGTAAGGAAATAAATAAAACTTTGATTTAAAGAAATATGATATGAAGAAGTTTTCAATGTAACATTTTTTTGACTTTTATTACAAAAAGAACTTTTTTTGTAATAAAAGTCTTTAAAAATATATGGAATAAGCATATAATTATGATGGATGTGTCAATGCATTTTGCACAATGTGTTTCATTTTAAAAGTGTAGAGGAAAGCATGCTCTACACTTTTCCTTTTTAGGGAATGACAAGAATAATTGTAAGTTGTTGCAAGGTAGCGTTTGTACTGTGTAAAATGAACAAAGAGATTATTTGATAGAAAGCGGGAAAGGGAATGATAGAATGATAGAGGTGAGAGAACAACGAACATCTTTTATCAGGTGAATTATTACTGTTGTTCTTCAAATTATTATGGCTGTGATGAATTCCGTTGTACTTTTATGTAATACATAGTATGAACAGGTTTTAAAAAGTGCCAAGTAAAAGATGGATATGAAACTGCTATTGAGTTCAAAAACGTAACATGTAATTTTAAGTAATACAATTTGTACAAGCATTATAAACAATATGAATGATTTTCGTAAAAAAGGTGCGAGTGTGGAGTTTATAGAAGGATATATAATTTCATAGCTTTTTACACGATGATCGTATATAAGTAGGAGGAAAAGATGTTGAAATATAGTAAATTAGCAATTGTAACTGCATTATCAATGATTTTACTAGCTGGTTGTTTCGGACCGAAACCAGAAGAGGAATTATATGTAGCGTTTGAAAATGCTGCAAAGCAAGAAAAAACAATGTTTGAAGATGCGAAGAAACTTGAAACTCTAGAGAAAGAGGGACAAGAATTATATAACCAGATTGTGCAAGAAGGAAAAGATAATAATCAAACTGTTAAGGAAAAGTTGAACCAAGCAGTGAAAAATACAGATGAACGAGAAAAAGTGCTTAAAAAAGAAAAAGAATCCTTAAATAAGGCACAAGAAGAAGTGAAAGCAGCAGATAAATATGTGAAGAAAATTGAAGATAAGAAATTGAAAGATCAAGCCGATAAAGTGAAAAGCACATATGAGAAACGACACGATTCATTTAACAAGATGTATGATAGCTATAATAAATCGTTAAAACAAGAAAAAGAATTATATACAATGTTACAAGATAAAGGTACAAAATTAAAAGATATAAGTGAAAAAGTAAAAGTAGTAAATCAATCTTATAAAGATATTGAATCAGAAAAAGATAAGTTTAATGAATTTACGAAATCTTATAATACAGAAAAAATAGCTTTTTATAAACAAGCAAATATTAAAATTAAAGAAGAGAAAAAATAAAACAGTTTGGCCTACACTTGGCCAAACTGTTTTATTTTTTTGTATAAGTACGACTATACCATGGGATAGGTTCATTTAATTTCTTTTCTTGTTTTAGTGCTTCAGGACCAATATAATCTTGAAGTGTTTTTTTTGCTACTGTTAAAGATAATGTTGTTTTCGGGTTTCGATAGGAGGATTCAAGATGACCGAGATGTGGTAGGATTCGAAAATCTTCTTTTGTAGGAGGAATATGGAAAAAATAATCACCTAAACGTATAAGAACATCAGATTGTTGTTGGCTAAAACGTGGATTTCTAGAAAAATGTAATCCTTCTTTAATAGCTTTTTTTTCAGCAATTAAGCGTTCTAAAGCTGTCTTTTTTAACCAGTATAAATACTTCGGGTTAGTTGCAGCTTTAGCATGACGATTCACAACGAAAATAGATTGAGCTAGTCGATTAATAGGATGTTGGTCTTGTAATTGAGATTGTGGTTGTGAAGGTTTCATATTGAATCTCCTTTCAATTTTTCATTATTATACCATAAATAAAAGTGATTTTTATTATATGCAAAAAGTGATTGTATATATTTTCAATATTAAAGCAATATTGTTACAAAAAACAACTATTTTGTATAATAGTAATAGAATGTGTTTTAGAAATTTGATAATGAAAGAGTGAGAAGTTTGAAAGAAATATTAAAACAGCAATATGCCATTATAGATATTGGATCTAATACAATGCGTTTAGTTATTTATGAAAAGCAAAACGGAGGTTTTTATAAAGAGATTGAAAATACGAAAGTGGTTGCTCGGTTAAGGAATTACTTAGTTGATGGTGTGTTGATTGAAGAAGGAATAGAGGTATTGTTGCAAACATTATTTCAATTTCAGGAAAGTACACGATTCCACCAGTTGCATCATGTACTTTGTGTTGCAACAGCAACAATTAGACAGGCTGAGAACCAAGAAGCAATTAAAAAACTTGTTGAAGGACAAACAGACTTTACTCTTAGAGTATTATCAGAATATGAGGAAGCACGTTACGGCTATTTAGCAGTTATGAATTCAACTTCGTTCTCTGAAGGAATTACAGTAGATATTGGTGGAGGGAGTACGGAAGTTACATACTTTCGAAATAGAGAGATTTTAGAGTACCATAGCTTTCCTTTTGGAGCACTTTCTTTAAAGCAACAATTTATTAAAGAGGATATACCTACTGAAGACGAGTTGAAAAAGATTAAAATGTACTTAGAATATCAACTTCGAACATTACCATGGTTAATCGGTAAGAAATTGCCTCTTATCGCAATTGGTGGTAGTGCGAGGAACTTAGTGAAAATTCATCAAAATTTAATTTGTTATCCTATAGCAGGGGTACATTTATACAAGATGAAAGAAGAAGATATTAAAAATGTGAAAGTAGAATTGGAAGCATTGTCGTTCATAGAACTTCAAAAATTGGAAGGATTGGCAAAAGATCGAGCAGATACAATTGTTCCAGCAGTTGAGGTTTTTCATACGCTTGTTAATGTTATAGAGGCACCATCATTTGTATTAAGTAGAAAAGGATTACGAGAAGGTGTTTTCTATGAAGAGTTGACAAAAGATTTGGGGATTTCATATTATCCGAACGTAGTCGAAGAAAGTTTGTATTTATTATCACATGAATATGAAATGGATATGGAAATTGTAATGCAACTTATTAAACATGGAAGATTGATTTGTCAACAGCTTGAAGAAATAGGGCTGATTTCTATGTCAACAAAAGACTGGGAAGTATTCCATCAAGCAGCGAAAGTATTTAATATAGGTAAATATATAGATGAAGAAGCAAGCCGCTTACATACGTTTTATTTATTAGCGAATAAAACAATTGATGGTATGATGCACAAAGAGCGAGTTAGATTAGCGCTTATCGCGTCTTATAAATCAAAAATGTTATTCAAACAACATTTGGCCCCATTTGAAGGATGGTTTGATAAAAACGAACAAAAAAAAATACGCCTATTAGGAGCTGTTTTACAATTTTCAGCAGCTCTAAATATAAGACAAAGGTCGCTTGTTGAATCGATATCTATAACAGAAAGTAAAGAAGGATTAACATTTAAAATTGTATGTGAGCAGTCGGCATTGGCGGAAAAATTGCAAGCTGAAAAGCAAAAGAAACAGCTGGAAAGAGTATTGAAAATGTCTATTAATTTATCTTTCGAATCAAAACATTAAGTTGTACGGATGTCTTTACAAAAAATTAACACTTTGGAATATTGTAATTTGCTAAAATGAAAGTAACTAAATTATAGTAAAAAAGTTTCAAGGGAAGTGTGAAGAGGATGGAAATGTTGAAGGGGAATATAGTGAATTTAAATGATACAGCTTATTATAACAATCGAGAATTAAGTTGGTTAGCATTTAATGAACGTGTACTACAGGAAGCACAGGATGAAATGAATCCGCTCTTGGAAAGATTAAAGTTTATTAGCATTTTCAGCTCAAATTTAGATGAATTTTTTATGGTACGCGTGGCAGGATTGAAGGATCAAGTGAGTGCTGGGTTTAATCAACCAGAAAATAAGGCTGGATTAACACCCAAAAAGCAATTAAATAAAATTGCGATAAAGGCCCATGAATTAATGACTATACAATATGATACGTTTAAAAATTATGTGTTGCCAGCGCTGGAGTTAGAGGGGATTGAGCGTTTAACATTCCATGATTTGACGAAAGAACAAAGAGAATTTATAGAAGAGTATTTTGATGAGCAAATTTTCCCGGTCTTAACACCTGTAGCTATCGATGCATATCGTCCATTTCCGATGTTATTAAATAAAAGTTTGAATTTAGCTACTCTTTTATATGATGAGAAACAAGTGGAGGAAGAAAACCGTACGAAGTTAGGGATTGTACAAGTTCCTTCATTACTTGAACGATTTATATTTTTACCGAGTGAAGGGCAAAAGCATAAATTTATTTTATTAGAAGATGTAATTAGTGGTTTTACTCATAAATTATTTACAGGGTATAAAGTATCGTCTGTTACTCGTTTCCGTATTACACGCAATGCGGATTTAACAATTCATGAAGAAGGTGCGAGGGATTTATTAAAGGTAATTGAAAAAGAATTAAAAAAACGTAAGTGGGGAGCTGCTGTACGTTTAGAAGTTGGCAAAGAGCATATTGATGAAAGAGTATTAGCGCTATTGTATGAGGTGTTGGAAGTAAAAGATGAAGATGTGTACATAATGGATGGACCGTTAGATTTAACATGTCTATTTTCTTTATATAAAAAACTAGCTCCTTTATATGAACATCTAGTATATCCGGCTCTTATTCCGCAACGACCTCAAGATTTAGGGGAGGCGGAAGATGTGTTTGAAAAAGCGATTGAGCATGATATTTTATTACACCATCCTTTTGAATCGTTTCAGCCAGTAGTTGATTTTGTCCGTGATGCGGCAGACGACCCGAATGTACTTGCAATCAAACAAACATTATATCGAGTAAGTGGGGATTCGCCGATTATTCAGGCGCTAAAGGTAGCGGCTGAAAAAGGAAAGCAAGTGACGGTATTAGTTGAGTTAAAGGCAAGATTTGATGAAGAAAATAATGTGCATTGGGCTAAAGAGTTAGAAAAGGCAGGCTGTCATGTTATTTACGGTGTGAGTCATTTGAAAACACATAGTAAAATTACGCTAGTTGTACGAAGAAAAAACGGAAAAATCGAAAGGTTCGTACATCTTGGGACTGGAAATTATAACGACGCAACAGCAAAGTTATATACTGATTTCGGATATATCACATCACGAAAAGACTTTGGGGTAGATGCAACAAATTTCTTTAATTATTTGAGTGGTTATACAACAAAGCCACATTTTCATCATTTATCGGTTGCGCCATTCGATATAAGAGAGCAATTTATGGATTTAATAGATGAAGAAATCCGTTATCATAGGCAATATGGAAATGGGTATATTATTGCTAAGATGAATTCATTAACAGATAAACCATTAATAAAAAAAATGTATGAAGCATCACAAGCTGGAGTAAAGGTAGAGCTCATCGTTCGAGGAACATGTTGTTTAAGGCCTGGTATTCCAAATGTAAGTGAAAATATTCGGGTAGTTAGTGTCGTCGGGAGATATTTAGAACATAGCCGAATTTATTATTTCCATCATAATGGAGAAGAGAAAATATACTTATCTTCAGCTGACTGGATGACTCGAAATATGGAGAAGCGAGTAGAAATATCTTTCCCGATATTAGATATTGAAATGAAGGCGAGAGTTAAGGCAATTTTACAACTTACATTAGCTGATAATGTGAAAACACGTGAACAAAATAAATCTGGTGACTACTACTATGTTATTAATAGTAGTACAGAAGAAATTGATAGCCAAGTGAAGTTGTTTAAAATGGCGTATCAAAACACGGATGCTGAATAATGAGAACAAAGTAAAAAACCTCTTTTTTAGAGGTTTTTTACTTTGTTCTCTACTTATTATACGTTCTCAAAATAGAAGGATACGTAGAGAGAATAGTTTTTATTGTAAGCATGTTAATGATCATGAATTGGTTAAGAGAGGGAATAACATTGGTAGAATTGTTGCGGTACATTAATAATAGTATGGTTGTTGACAAGGTCCACCATAACAAGGATAAGGTGCTGGCGGTGGGAAAGGTGGTGGATATGGTGGGTAAAACGGTCTAGGACCGAAAGCTAATGCTCCGCCGAGCAGTCCACCAGCAATACCAGCTAAAAATGGAACGCCAAAAAACGGAAAGAAGCGTGAGTCGCCTACTGGACCAATAGGTGCTGAGCGGACTGGGATTGGTTGATAATATGGATACATGAACAAACCTCCTTTATTGGACTCACTTTTATCATATGGTAAACGAAACGTGGATGAGCGCGTACAAGAAAGGATATGTAAGAAAATAGGCGAATTATTACGAATGTTGAAGCGTGAAAATCGTAATTTCAGGTTTTGACATAAATCGGAATGGGACACGTGTTCTTCCAAGGCCTCGATTGACATAGAGAGCTAAATCTTGAATCGTATAGAAACCTTCAACATAGTTTTTGGCAAGTGCTGGGGTAATAATAGCGCCTAAAAAAGGAATTTGTACTTGTCCGCCATGGCTATGACCAGAAAGTTGTAAGTTAACTGGATATTTAGCTATTTGCGGTGCAATATCTGGCTCGTGAACAAGAACAATGTTATAAGTGTTTTCCCTTACGTGTTGTAGTGTCTCCTCTATTTTGGGTTTGCCTAGTAGTATATCATCGAGCCCGAAAATTGAGATTTCACTATTATCCAATAGACGGATTCTCTTTTCGCTATTTAGTAATAGTTCAAATCCAGATTCACGCATGATGTGTTCGTAGTATTCTGTTCCATATCCGCCGTGATCATGGTTACCATAAATAGAAAATTTCCCAAAGGGTGCTCGTATATTTTTTAAAATGGGTGCAACGAAAGGAGTGTCAGTATATGTTTGATAATTATCAATGAGATCGCCAGTAAAAAGAACAATGTCAGGTTTTATAGCATTAATTTTAGCAACGATTTGAGCTAAATGTTGGAGCGAGAAATAGTATCCGAGATGTAAATCGCTAAATTGAAGAATCTTCATACCGTGAAAACTTTTTGGTATGAGTTGTGATGTAAGTGTATGCTCTGTAAAAGAGAGTAAATGAGGCTCAATATATTTAGCGTAATAGTATCCGATGCTAGTGGTTATAAATGAATATAGACAAGTGCGCATTCCAACTTTTAAAAAGTTTCTTCTTGTAATTTTCTTCATAAAAATATGAGTATACCTATGTGCCTTAAAGCACATGTCTTTGTTACATATACAGGTTACTCAAATCTCCTTTCAGTTTACTGGAAATACATTTCGAATAATAAAAAAATAGCATAAATTAAGAAAAAAATGAATGAAAAGAAACATTTTTCTGCTGAAAAATCAGAAAAGTTTAAAAATATAAAGATTTCTATTAAATAAAATGATAAAATGAATGTGTATTCATTTTTTGGAGGGGATGTATGTGAAAGAAAAGGTAGTTATTATAACAGGTGGATCGAGTGGAATGGGAAAAGGAATGGCGACTCGTTTTGCAAAAGAAGGGGCACGAGTAGTTATTACGGGACGTACAAAGGAAAAACTAGAGGAAACAAAGTTGGAAATTGAACAATTTCCAGGACAAATATTACCTGTACAAATGGATGTAAGGAATACGGATGATATTCAGAAAATGATTGAACAGATTGATGAGAAGTTTGGACGAATTGATATTTTAATAAATAATGCAGCTGGAAACTTTATTTGTCCAGCAGAAGATTTATCCGTAAATGGCTGGAATTCGGTCATTAATATTGTGTTAAATGGCACATTTTATTGTAGCCATTCTGTCGGAAAATATTGGATTGAAAAAGGCATAAAAGGGAATATCATTAACATGGTAGCAACATATGCATGGGATGCAGGTCCAGGAGTTATTCACTCGGCTGCAGCGAAGGCTGGAGTATTAGCAATGACGAAGACGCTTGCTGTTGAGTGGGGACGTAAATATGGAATACGAGTAAATGCTATCGCCCCAGGACCAATTGAACGTACGGGTGGTGCTGATAAATTATGGATTTCAGAAGAAATGGCTAAGCGTACGATACAAAGTGTTCCGCTTGGAAGGCTGGGTACGCCAGAAGAAATCGCAGGTCTAGCTTATTATTTATGTTCAGATGAAGCTGCGTACATAAATGGAACTTGCATGACAATGGATGGAGGACAACATTTGCACCAATATCCATTTTAAAAGGGATAAGAAAATGAATGTTTAATTCATTTTTCTAAGGTTAAATGTGACGGAATTGTGACATATGAAAGAAAAGTGTTTACAAGAGGTCATATATACGTTATATTTAAGACCTCTTTTTTCTTCATAGTAGAATTGCTAATTCCCCTTAGCATTTTACCCCTCTAATCCCTTCAGGAAAACTGAAGGGATTTTTTATTATTTTTCCGTAAATATCATGTTATAATTTTTGAAAAGTAAAGGGAGGGAAGCACGTTGATAGATGCATTAGATGTAATGAGTAACTTGGATAAAGTCCTTCCTTATTATCAAGCTATTTTTAGTGCTGATGAGCATACTGTAATTGGATATGAAGTAGTAGGACGTATTCAAACAGAAGAGGGCATACAAAGTTTAGCTTCTTTCTTTCATGATGATTCTATTCCAAGTGAGTTTCAACTGGAAGCAGATAACATTATAGTAGAAAAAGCTTTAAATCGTTATTTAGAAAGTGATCAAAAACTATTATTATTTATACATCGGAATGCGAACGTATTAATGAACGATGATGATGAAAGTTTACTTCAGCTTTTATTGATGTATGAAGAGCAAGGTTTAAATTTGAAACACATTGTGTTAGAGATTACAGAACATGAATGTAAAGAAGATATAGAGCAATTTAATCATTTGCTTATGTATTATCGTACATATGGTATCCAAATTTCGATTAATAAAGTCGGAACAGGTACAAGTAATTTAGAACGTATTAGCGTGTTAGCACCGGATATTTTAAAAGTAGATTTAACAAACTTAAGGCAAACTGCACTTTTACAATCTTATCAAGATATTTTATATTCTTTATCATTACTTGCTAGAAGAATTGGTGCGACATTGTTATATGAAGAAATAGATGCTTTTTATCAACTACAATATGCTTGGAAAAACGGTGGTAGATACTATCAAGGGAATTATTTGAAAGAATGCTTACCTGATTTTATTGAAACGAACGTTTTGAAAGAACGACTTGGTAATGAGTGTCATCAATTTATTCAACATGAGAAGAAAAAGTTACAAAAAATTTATAATTTAACAGAAATGTTGCGTGATCGAATTGGTGATGTTCTAACCAAACAGAAAAAGAATGAAGATATAAATGATTGGTTATTACAATTTAGTCAAAGTGTATCACAGTGTAGTTTCCGCATATTTATTTGTAATGAAGATGGTTTCCAGCAATCAGGAAACGTTATGAAAAAAGATGGGGAATGGATTGTGATGCCTGAGTATTATATGAAGAACTGGAGTTGGCGTCCGTATTTTCTAGAAAATATTATGAAAATGCGTTTTGAGAATAAGGCAAGACTTTCAGATTTATATGCTGATATTGAAACTGGTGAGATGGTACGAACATTTTCTTTCCCGATTGATGATGAAAACTTTTTATTTATAGATTTATCATATGAATATTTATATGAAGAAGATGTTTTATTTTAATGCACGAAGAGATTCGTGCATTTTTTGTTTGTTTTTATCATAAATTGGTAATAGTGAAAATGGTGATGAAAATGCTGTCTATCGTTGTAAAGATTTTACGAACGAAACGGGTCCTTTCTTTGCATAATCATTGTTACAATGAATACTACAAAGACAAGTTCTTTTAAAAGGAAGGTGAAAAGATGAGGAAATATGGAATATGGTTAGTGCTATTTGTATGCGTTGCCTTTCTAGTTGGTTATAGTGTTACAACTGTTTTAGGAAAAGAGGAAGTGAAAGTTGATCGGAAAGAAGTGTTTACAACGATACAAAAGGGCTATGAAACCCAATTTTCAATTCGTGGGAAGCATTTGCCGATGAATAAAATGATAGAAAACTTATCACCGTATTTTACAGAGAATTTCCTTCAAGTATTTACAGATGAAAATAGTAGAAGTGATAAACGAAGTGGTGAATATTTACTTCCAGCAAAAGAAGCACCGTTTTCTTTTAATTCAGAAACGAAAATGTCATATGATGAAGAACATAAAATTTTATATGTATATGAGCGGGCGAAAAGTGGACAATATCAAATTGTAACATTGCAAAGAGATCAAGGGAAATGGAAATTGGCAGGATATCATGAAAGCCAAGAACTTTTAAGTGAAATCAAAAGGTTGCAACAATTATAAAGCGAAACTGTAATCAGTGGGGTTCATCTCGCGCTGATTATTAGCCGCCAAAATCGGGTGTTTACTTCCTGAAAATAGCGGGATAAAAATAGGAATAGGTCTTTACCTATTCCTATTCTATATTGAGTAGTTGTTGTAATTTTTCAATTTGAAAACCAGCAACAACTTCTCCATCAATTACAACCGTTGGAGTTGAATAAGAATCATAGTCATATAACAGACGATTGCGTGCAGCGGCGTCTTTTTTTACGTCAAATTCTTCATATACAACGTTATTATGCTTTAAAAATTCTTTCACAATGACACATGGCGGGCAATCAGGTTGTGTGTAAACCTCAATTTTTTTCATTGTAATTCCTCCTCTTTTCTGTTTTTTTATTATATTCTTCCAGTATAAAAATCGCAATAAAGAAGGGAAAAGATGTTCTTTCTGTTTTTTCCTTCGTATTTCGACAAATTTTTAGTTGAGTTTCTGGCCAATAACCTTTATCCTAGAGTGTGGAACATTTTTTCTGTTATGACGGATAGAATGAGTATAGCTGTAGAACCTATTGGTAGGAAGATCAGAGAAAGGAGAGATTTCATGTCTCTACTCCAAGGAATTTTAACTCGACTTGTTAGTCTACAAGAACAAGCTGAAAGCGGTGAAGTAGCACAACGCTATTTTGAAGTGAACGGTGAGCGCAAATGTAGCGTGAAATTTTTCGATAAAAGTGAAATGTATGAGTTAGAAGTGTATCAACAAGGTGAAAAACCTCAAGTGTATCAATTCGATAATATCGACATGGTTGCAATTGAGATTTACGATATCATTTCTTGATACATATAAAAAAGGTGTTGCCATATGGCAACACCTTTTTTAGTGCTATTACTTTTAGCATATATGTATAGGGACATTTCTTTTTTCCCACAATGGTAATAAAGTGAAATTGTAATCAGTGGAGAGTCTTCTTCCTATACTGCTTATTAGCCACCATCTATTGGGTGTTTACGGATAGTAAATAGCGGGATAAAAATAATGAGAGGGTGTGTTGTATGGAACGTTTACCAGTAGTGATTTGTCCTAATTGTCACAATGCTGCGGAGATTATTCATGTATTAACGGCTCAATCTAATCAAAATGTAATTTATACGTGCCAAATTTGCCATTATGTAATTCGGAATATTGAAACGAATAAAGGGTAGGAAGTTATAATTTTTGTTTCTGTCCCATACAATGAGAATACGAAAAGTCTGTCTAATTGAAAGGACGTGACTATGTGGCCGGTGAACATAAATTTTATAATGTTTCAGAGAGACATTTAAATTTTGATATGGTCTTTACCCGTATTTGTAATTTCATTGAAAAGGATCCACGAAATTTATATCGTTTATCCATTGGGACAGACTCACAAGCGCATCAAAAGGATACGAGGTTTATTACGGCAATTCATATTCATCGCGTTGGAAAAGGCGCATGGGGGTGTTTACACCATAAATCAGTAAAAGATAAGCCAACAACTTTACGTGAGAAAATATATTTAGAGACGCAGTTTAGTCAAGAAATCGCATGCCTATTTACTCCAAATCATATACAAACAATATGGGATTTATTGCATCCATATGCGCAAGACGGGGCTGGATTTATAATGGAAATTCACTTGGATATCGGAAATGACGGTTTAACAAAAGAATTTATTCTGGATATGACAACGAAAATTCAAGCGATGGGATTAACAGCGAAAATTAAGCCAGATGCTTATGCGGCGTTTAGTTATGCAAATCGATATACGAAATAAATATAATTTTTATATATCCTTCATTAAAAACTGAATATTACATCTATTAAATAGGCTAGAAATTTTATATAATAAGAGTAACGATGCGAGTATAAGGAGAGGGGTATATGAAAAGGGAATTTGTTTTAACGGAAGAAGAGGAAAGTTTGTTACTAGATATTTTATTTCAGCAAAATTATGCGAGTGAAATTTTAGCTGTGGAACTTACAGATATTGAGAATGGTTTAAAAAAGACAGATGTGATGCAATATAAAAAAATTACAAGGTTATTTTACAGATTAAAAAATAAAGGGTATTAAGCGCTACCGGAATGGTAGTCTTTTTTTTGTGTTGTATGCTAAAATAGCTGTGTAATTTTGTTTTTATTGAAATAATGTAAGGACAAAATAATAATGTGAAAACGCTGTCATAAAATGTGAATAGAGCCGGTAATTATAAGCAGGAAAAAGGGAAAATGGGGGATGTAACATGATTAGTATTCCGAAAGACGAGTTTCAACAAATTTTTGTGAAAGATTTAATCATTTCATCAGAAAAAGTAGCACATGTCCAAATAGGGAATGGTTTAGAGCATGCTTTACTAGTACTTGTGAAATCTGGATATTCGGCGATACCTGTTTTGGACCCGATGTATAAATTGCACGGGTTAATTAGTACTGCTATGATTTTAGACGGTATGTTAGGGTTAGAACGCATTGAGTTTGAAAGACTTGACGAAATGAAAGTAGAACAGGTGATGAAGGAAGACATTCCGGTTCTTAAGTTAGAAGATTCATTTGCTAAAGCTTTAGAAATGACAATTGATCATCCTTTTATTTGCGCTGTCAATGAAGAGGGGTATTTTGAGGGGATTTTAACACGTCGAGCAATTTTAAAATTGTTGAATAAAAAAGTAAGACAACATAATCGATAATGTGAGGAAAGTGACTTCATAGAAACGGAGAAGTCACTTTTTTTTCGTGCATATCAGTTGTGTATGTATTATATTTAAAAAGATAAAAAATATAAGAGTATGTAGTTAAATTAAGGATGAAAAGCTTATTGAGATAAGGTGTATGGAAGCTAAGGAAAGAGGGAGAAAGTTGCAAATTGATGATTTTCAAATGATGGTTGTGTTAGCTCAGGAATCAAATATGAGAAAAGCAGCGGAACGTTTATTTGTTTCACAACCTGCGCTGAGTCAACGATTACAATCTATGGAGAAACAATGGGGAATGAAGTTTTTTATTCGCTCGCAAAAAGGATTGACAATTACACCTGAAGGGGAAAAAGTCGCAAATTATGCAAAAGAAATGCTACAAAGAGAAGAGGATATTAAAAGTGAGCTAGCTGTTTTTAGAACAGAAACGCACGGAACATTAAAAATAGCTGTTGCATCAGTTATTGGTCAATATTGGCTTCCGCCTGTTTTGAAGAAGTTTGTGCAAAAGTATCCTTCTGTGAAAATATCGCTGTTTACTGGTTGGAGTAGTGAAGTACAAAAGCAATTTTATGAAGGAGACGTTCATGTTGCTATACTGAGAGGATCACAAGAATATAAAGGCCAGAAGCAACAATTATTTGAAGATGAACTTTATTTAGTGGATAAAGAAATAAAAGATATTTCAATGTTAAAGGAAACGAATAGACCATTTATTCAATTTAAAAGTGATTCGACTTATTATGGACAAATACAAAATTGGTGGTATGGTTTATTTTCTAATCCACCTAAGAGAACGATTGTGGTTGATCAAATTGAGACATGCAAACAACTCGTTTTAAATGGTATAGGTTATGCTCTTTTACCTTCTACTGTTTTAAAAGAAGTACAGGAAAACATGTATAAAACACCTGTTCAATTAACGAGAGAAACATGGTTATTGACGAGTGAATCAGCTAGACAATTAAAGCAAGTACAAGCATTTTTAGAAATTATAGAAGAAATTCAACTGGAAAAATAGGATTATTATCTTGCTACTCGCTCTATCGTTTGGTAGAGTAACATTATAAATGGATTTAGGAGGCAACAAGAATGAAAATGATGGACGCTAACGAAATTATTTCGTTTATTCAAAAAAGTGAAAAGAAAACTCCTGTAAAGGTATACATAAAAGGGGATTTAAAAGAAGTAACATTCCCTGAAACGGTACAAGCATTTGTAAATAAAAAGTCTGGTGTATTATTTGGAGAATGGTCTGAAATTAAGACAATTCTTGATGAAAATAACAAGCACATTGTAGATTACGTTGTTGAAAATGACCGTCGTAATTCTGCAATTCCAATGCTTGATTTAAAAGGTATTAAAGCTCGTATTGAGCCAGGCGCGATTATTCGTGACCACGTTGAAATCGGTGACAATGCTGTTATTATGATGAATGCAACAATTAATATCGGTGCTGTAATTGGTGAAGGTTCTATGATCGACATGAACGCGGTACTTGGTGGACGTGCAACTGTTGGTAAGAACTGTCACGTAGGTGCAGGTGCAGTACTTGCAGGTGTTATTGAGCCGCCTTCAGCAAAACCAGTTATCGTTGAAGACGATGTTGTAATTGGTGCTAACGTAGTTGTGTTAGAAGGAGTTACAGTAGGTAAAGGTGCAGTTGTAGCAGCAGGAGCTGTTGTAACAGAAGATGTACCTCCATATACAGTTGTTGCGGGTACTCCAGCACGTGTAATTAAAGAGATTGATGAGAAGACAAAAGCAAAAACTGAAATTAAACAAGAGCTTCGTCAATTAAACCCAGAGAAATAAAAACGAAAAAGCGTAAGGGCATAAACGGGCTCTTACGCTTTTTATAGATAGAGGTGCAAAAATGGCAGTAAGCAAATTCGTTCAAATTCGTAGAGACTTACACAAAATACCGGAAGTTGGATTTAAAGAGTGGAAAACACAGCAATATATTTTAGATTACATAGGGACGCTTTCGAATGAACATGTGGAAGTGAAAGTATGGAAAACGGGTGTCATTGTTAAAGTAAATGGAAAAAATCCAGAAAAAATTATAGGTTATCGAGCAGATATAGACGGTTTGCCAATTACAGAAGAAACTGGATATGAGTTTGCTTCTATTCATGAAGGAATGATGCATGCATGTGGACATGATGTGCATACAACAATCGGTTTAGGCCTTCTAACGGCAGCTGTAACAGAAAGAATAGATGATGACCTTGTGTTTCTATTCCAACCAGCTGAAGAAGGGCCAGGAGGGGCTCTTCCTATGTTAGAGAGTGAAGAGTTAAAAGAATGGAAGCCAAATATCATCCTTGGGCTGCATATTGCACCTGAATACGCTGTAGGAACAATTGCAACAAAAGAGGGGCTATTATTTGCAAATACATCTGAGTTATATGTTGATTTAAAAGGGAAAGGTGGACATGCAGCCTACCCGCATACTGCGAATGATATGATTGTTGCAGCAAGTCACCTTGTTACACAGCTTCAATCTGTTATTAGTCGTAATGTAAATCCTCTTGATAGTGCAGTAATTACAATCGGAAAAATAACAGGCGGTACAGTTCAAAATATCATAGCAGAAAAGTCTCGGTTAGAAGGAACAATCCGAACGTTATCAGTGGAATCAATGAGTCGTGTTAAAAGTAGGATCGAGGCAATTGTTGCAGGTATAGAAGCTTCCTTCCAATGTGAGGCGGTTATTGACTACGGAGCGATGTATCATCAAGTATATAACCATGAAGCATTAACGAGAGAGTTTATGCAATTTGTAAGTGAACAAACTGATATGAATGTAATTACATGTACTGAGGCAATGACAGGTGAAGATTTTGGTTATATGCTTCAAGAGATTCCTGGATTTATGTTTTGGCTTGGGGTAAATTCAGAATATGGTTTACACCACGCAAAATTAAAACCAGATGAAGAGGTTATTGAGAGAGCAATCGTATTTTTAGATCAATATGTGAAGTGGAAAGGAACTAGAAAGTGAGCATGCTCGCCAGCTTTGCAAAAATTTAAAGTGGGTATTTTTTAGTTTCAAGGTGAAAATAACTTTCATAGTTGTTAGGGATAGACATCTGCATACAAATGGATACAGTAATGAGCAGTGGTTTTGAGCCGCTGCTCATTATTCATTATCGCTTATTGAGAAGATGAGTAGTTAACTAGCTTATATATGTTTACATTTCGTGTAGAAAGTGTGTAAAATCAAGGTGAAACATAGAAAAAAGGGTGGGGGATTACGTGCAAATTAGCAGTGCGATGTTGTGTTTCGTCTTATATGCGTATGTTATAATTGCGGCGGTTTATTTTGGGATAAGTTTTTATGCCTACCGTTTAGTAGATAATCATGAATATGACGAAACATATAAATGGGTGAAGAGATATTTATCACCTGTATTAGAGATTATGAATGGGTTTGTGCTCTTTTTATTTATTGGATTAATTGCTTTCTCAACGAGTTTAGTAGGTAATAAAACGACATTATTTGTACTAGGTATCATTATTTTTATGTTGTTAGGAATACGGATTGGTAACACGGTGTTTTGGAATGAAAGAAAAGTAGATGGTTGGACTGGAATGTTAATCCCGTGTATGCTAGCGGCTATCGTGACAAACATAGAGCATGAGTATTATCAATTACATTTTTGGTTCATTATCGTTTTAACAATTCTTTCGGTATTATACATAAGTACGGTAGTACTGACATATATTGCGCATGAAAAAGGTGATGTTAAAGGAACTCGCTTCTTTAGAGGACGAGCGTTATTTTGGAGTGTGCCAACGATGGCGGTTATAGGAATTATTGCGATATTAGTAAATGGATATCACTTTACTAATTGGCAACTGTTTTTAGAAAATTGGTGGATCTTCATCCTTTCGTTTATCGCTTTTTTAGGTGCAACGCATTATTTATTCCATCAACATCATTATATACTGGCATTGCTATTCGCGTTTATACAACTATTATTTGCTTTCTTCGGTCAAGAAACGTTATTATTCGTTTTTGAAACATTTAGTTCATTTGGAAATATATTTGTATTTGGTATGTTAATTTTTAGTATCGCATTTTATTTACAACAGTATTTTTATATGCAAAAACAAAAATAAGAAAGATATACAGGTTTTTGTAGCAAATCTAAAGTATGTTACAATAAAAATACATAGTATTCGATGTTATTGGAGGAATTCCTGTGGGTGAAAAAGAGAAAGAATTTGCTGTCATTGGGCTTGGACGTTTTGGTGGAAGTATTTGCCGGGAACTTGCTCAATTAGGTATGGAAGTCATGGCAATTGATTCAGATGAGGATAAAATTAATGAGTTTGCAAATATAGCTTCACATGCTGTAATTGCAGATTCAACAGATGAGATGGTATTAAAAAGTCTTGGTATTCGTAATTTTGATCATGTAGTCGTTGCTATTGGAGACAACTTAAATTCAAGTATTTTAACAACGTTAATTCTGAAAGAGTTAGGTGTAAAAAATATTACTGTAAAAGCTCAAAATGATTACCATGAAAAAGTATTAAGTAAAATAGGGGCAGATCACATTGTGCACCCAGAGCGTGATATGGGAAAAAGGATTGCTAACAATATCGCATCAAGTAATGTATTAGACTATCTTGAGCTTTCAGATGAGCATAGTATTGTAGAGATTATTGCAAATAAAAAAATTGATGGTCATTCTTTAATCGAATTAGATATTCGTGCGAAGTTTGGATTGAATATTGTAGCGATTAAACGTGGTAAAGAAGTTATTGTGTCTCCTCGAGCTACGGAAAATATTCAAGCGGGAGATATATTAATTGTAATTGGTCATGATGATGAAGTAGATCGTTTTAAACACTTTTTAAGATAATAGAAAAGGACAATACCATGAAGGTATTGTCCTTTTTCTTATATCTCCATAATGATTGGTAAAATCATTGGACGACGTTTCGTTTTCTCGTATAGGAATGGTGCTAATGTATCTGTAATTTCATTTTTAATTTCAGACCATTGCGTTGTTTTACGTTCCATTACTTTTTCTAAATGAGTTGTAATTAATGTTTGAGCATCGTTAATTAAATCACTACTTTCGCGCATATAAACGAAACCACGTGAGATAATATCAGGCCCTGCTGCAACTTTAAATTCTTTCATATCAATGCTTACAACTACAATAACAAGCCCTTCTTCAGAAAGAATACGACGATCGCGTAATACGATATTACCGATATCTCCAATACCGTTTCCATCAATGTAGACAGATCCAGATGGTATTTTACCAGCTACGCTTGCTTCATCAGAACGTAAGGCAAGAACATCGCCATTATCCATGATGAAACAGTTTTCTTCTGGAATACCACAATCATTTGCTAACTTCATATGCATACGTTGCATACGATATTCACCGTGAATTGGCATGAAATACTTCGGTTTAATTAGACGAAGCATTAATTTTTGTTCTTCTTGCCCACCGTGTCCACTCGTATGAATGTTTGACAGTTTTCCGTGGATTACATCAGCACCAGCACGATACAACATGTTAATTGTACGGCTTACGCTAATTGTATTGCCAGGGATTGGAGAAGAAGAGAAAACAACTGTGTCGCCAGGAATGATTTGAATTTGACGATGAGTACCATTAGCAATACGTGAAAGTGCTGCCATTGGCTCACCTTGACTACCTGTACACAAAATAACAACTTTATTAGCCGGTAGGCGGTTTAGTTGAGATGCCTCTATGAATGTATCCTTTGGACAACGAATGTAACCGAGGTTTTGTCCGATTTCAATCGCTGCTTCCATACTTCGACCGAACACAGCCACTTTACGGTTGTTTTCAACAGCCGCTTCAACAACTTGTTGTAAGCGATGGATATTTGACGCAAAGGTTGCGAAGATAATACGGCCTTCTACTTTACGGAAAATATCTTGAATACTATCACCAACGCGGCGCTCAGACATTGTAAAGTTTGGAACTTCACTGTTTGTACTGTCAGATAAGAGACAAAGTACACCATCTTTTCCGATTTCGGCCATTTTTGTTAAGTCCGCTGGTTCGCCGACTGGTGTGAAGTCAAATTTGAAATCTCCAGTATGAACCACTTGTCCTTGAGGTGTTTTCACAACAACCCCGTATGAATCTGGGATACTGTGAGTTGTACGGAAGAAGGAAACAGATGTCTTTTTAAACTTAATAACATCATCTTCTTGAATTTCATAAAGTTTTGCTTTACGAAGTAATCCGTGCTCTTCTAATTTGTTTTTGATTAGTGCAATTGCTAATTTTCCGCCATAAATTGGAATGTTCACTTGACGTAATAAGTAAGGAATTCCACCAATATGATCTTCGTGACCATGTGTAATGAATAATCCTTTAATTTTATCTTCGTTTCGCACAAAATAAGTGTAATCTGGTATTACATAATCGATTCCGAGGAGTTCGTCTTCTGGAAACTTAATTCCAGCGTCAATTATAATAATTTCATCTTGAAATTGAACAGCATATGTATTTTTACCGATTTCACCAAGTCCACCTAAAGCAAAAACGGCTGCTTGATCGTTCTTTAGAAATTTCATATGACTATACGATTTCCGCTAATGTTAAATCAGCGTTTTGTTTTTCATATTCAAGATGATTGCCAGTCACAGACTGAACGAATTCGATATTATAGGCGAACTTATTTAATTTTTTACGAACATCCTTTTCAGACGTAGCCTCTAAGTATAAAACTTTTGTATTTTCACGTACCGGAACCTCAGTTAATTTTGCTTGATAAAATACTTTAAAAATCATTTGGAAAACCTCTCCTTGTCTATGTTTTGCATTATCTGTTACTTATTATAAAGCAAACAGTCACGATTTTCATGTTTTTTCGAATGAGAATGAAGAAAAAGCCCGAAATGGGCACAATTTAAGCGATTGTCTTTTGACGGACTAAATCTTTTAAATAACGCTTAAGCTTTTTCTTCAGCTTCTTCAGCATGATTACTCCTTCCTTTCCTTATTTTAAACATGCATATTACTAGTGAAAATTCCATCTCTGCTATAAGAAAGAGGACAAAAGTGAAAGTTGAATCTTGTCCTTTCTCATACAGGGAAAGTTATTCTATAGTAACGATTAGTAGCCGTTAATTATAGGTATAGTATGAGAAAGAATTGAAAAGAAAATTCATACGAGCAAGTATCCACATTTTTTACTAATATATATATGCAGGTTTCATAAATAAGGTCAGAAAGTGAACGCTTTCTTCACAGATGTTTAATATGTTATACTTTTTTTTAGCATTTGAAAAGTGATAATCAAAATAGGAATATAGAGTAACAGAAAGGATTTTGACAAATGAATGATAAAATTGTCTTTTTTGACATTGATGGAACATTATTAGATCATGATAAAAAAATTCCGCAAACTACAAGAGATGCAGTAAAAGAATTGCAAGAGAAAGGTGTGCATGTAGCAATCGCAACAGGGCGTGCGCCATTTATGTTTGAAGATATTCGTAAGGAACTTAATATACATAATTATGTTAGTTTTAATGGACAGTACGTGGTATTTGAAGATGAGGTAATATTTAATAATCCATTACATCCAGATGCTCTTCATAAGTTTACTCAATTTGCAAAAGAAGAAGGGTATCCGCTTGTATATCTTGATCATCAAGATATGAGGGCATCAGTGGAATATCATGATTATGTGAAAGAAGGTTTTGGAAGCTTAAACTTTGAGCATCCAGCATACGAACCTAATTTCTATGAGAAACGTAATATTTATCAAACACTACTTTTCTGTGAAGTGAATGAAGAGGAAAAATTTATTACTCAGTACCCAGACTTTCATTTTATTCGCTGGCATGCGTATTCAATGGATATCATTCCAAATGGTGGTTCTAAGGCAAAAGGGATTGAGAAATTCATTGAAAAATTAGGGTTTAACCGTGAACAGGTGTATGCATTTGGAGATGGCTTAAATGATTTAGAAATGATTGAAGCAGTTGGGACAGGTATTGTGATGGGGAATGGTCATGAAGACTTGAAAAAGCTTGCAAATCATGTGACTAAGGATGTTAGTGAAGACGGTATATACCATGGACTAAAATGGGCTGGATTGTTGTAAGGGAATATGAAACCCATTTCATACAATAAAAAAAGGCGGGAGATTATCTCCCGCTTTTTTTATTATCGCTCTAGAGGTTTTGAATCATCAGGAGCAGCAAATGGATTTTCTTTATTAATGTGGTCATAGAACATAACACCGTTTAAATGGTCAATTTCATGCTGAAATACAATTGCCGGTAGACCTTTTAAACGTAATTTTACTTCTTCGCCCCTGATAGATGTTGCTTTCACTGTAATTCTTGCGTAACGAGGTACATAACCAGGTACTTCACGGTCTACTGATAGACAGCCTTCACCACTTTGTAAATATGTACGTTCAACAGAATGACTAATGATTTTTGGGTTGAATAATGCATGACTATATAACGTACCGTCTGTATCTGTTACATGAACCGCAATCATTTTTTTTGAAATACCGATTTGTGGAGCCGCTAATCCGATTCCAGGGCGTAAACTATATTTTTCAGCCATTTCAGGATCTTGGCTATTTATTACAAATTCAATCATTTCTTGAAGTGTATTTGTATCTTCTTCGCTCGCTGGTATGACTACCTCTTCTGCAACGTTTCGCAAAATAGGATCTCCTTCGCGAATTACCTCTTTCATTGTAAGCATATGTAATCTCTCCTTTCCCCCTTAGTCTACCAAAGGAGATGGAAAAAGTCATCGCCAAGTAAAGGGGAGCACTTTGGAAAGCTTTCTACTAAAGAATATGTATGTAATCAAAAGAAAAGACGGCAAAGCCGTCTGTTTCTTTCCATAGTTGTTTCGTTTTACATTAGCGAATGCAAGCAGCACCAACGATAATTAAAAGAATAAACAACACAACGATTAAGGCAAAGCCGCGTCCAGACCCGCCACAAGAACCGCCATAACCGTAGGAAGGGTATGAACAAGTTGGATAGCAATATGAGTATCCGTACATGAGATGACCTCCTTTATCATTTCCCGCTAATACTGCGGTTATTATAATGTATGGGGAGTGGAGTAAAAATGTATGGGTAATTACCTATAAAAGGAAGAAGAGTTTGTATATTTTTGCTAAGAAGAGAGAAAAACTAAAGAGAATTAAATCGTTTACATATTATTCTAAGAGAAAAAACAAGTTAAAAAGGGAATAATATAACAGTAGGTTAATGCTTACTAATACAGATGTGAAAAATAAAAACACGTTTCTGTAAAAGAAACCTGCAGATTATTTATAAAAAAACGTATTCAAAGTAATTGACATCGTAATTAGAATAGTTGTAAACTAAAAAACGTGATCAAGATTGTATTAATATGTTTCTGAAAAAACATTAGTACAGATTGTTAGGTACACAAAATTATTCTCAACCGACAGATAAATTTGTTGGTTTACATTGTTGCGTTTTCAGTCTAGCTAATAGATAGTGAAAGCGTTTCAGAATATGGTTCAAGAGAGGAAGAGGTGAACGGAATGGGTACTAAAACAAAAAAGACCCTATTTAATGTTGATGAGCAAATGAAAGCTATCGCAGCTCAATTTGAAACATTACAAATTTTAAATGAAAAAGGCGAAGTTGTGAATGAAGCAGCTATGCCTGAATTATCTGATGATCAATTAAAAGAATTAATGCGCCGTATGGTGTATACTCGCGTACTAGATCAACGTTCTATTTCTTTAAACCGTCAAGGACGTTTAGGTTTCTACGCACCAACAGCTGGACAAGAGGCTTCTCAATTAGCAAGTCATTTCGCACTTGAAGCAGAAGATTTCATCTTACCAGGATATCGTGATGTGCCACAATTAGTATGGCACGGATTACCATTATACCAAGCATTCTTATTCTCTCGTGGACATTTCATGGGTAACCAAATGCCTGAGAACGTAAATGCACTTGCTCCACAAATCATTATCGGTGCGCAAATCATCCAAACTGCTGGTGTTGCGTTAGGTATGAAACTACGTGGTAAAAAATCTGTTGCAATTACTTACACTGGTGACGGTGGTGCTTCACAAGGTGACTTCTACGAAGGTATGAACTTTGCGGGTGCATTCAAAGCTCCAGCAATCTTCGTTGTACAAAACAACCGTTATGCAATCTCTACTCCAGTAGAAAAGCAATCTGCAGCTAAAACTGTAGCACAAAAAGCAGTAGCAGCAGGTATTTACGGAATTCAAGTAGACGGTATGGATCCATTAGCTGTATACGCAGCAACTGCTTTCGCTCGTGAGCGTGCAGTAAATGGTGAAGGTCCTACTTTAATCGAGACTTTAACATTCCGTTACGGTCCACATACAATGGCTGGTGATGATCCAACTCGTTACCGTACAAAAGATATCGAGAACGAATGGGAACAAAAAGATCCAATCGTACGCTTCCGTGCATTCTTAGAAAACAAAGGCCTATGGTCTCAAGAAGTTGAAGAGAAAGTAATCGAAGAAGCAAAAGAAGATATCAAACAAGCAATTGCTAAGGCTGACCAAGCTCCAAAACAAAAAGTTACTGATTTAATGGAAATCATGTACGAAAAAATGCCTTACAACTTAGCTGAACAATATGAAATTTACAAAGAAAAGGAGTCGAAGTAAGCCATGGCTCAAATGACAATGATTCAAGCAATCACTGATGCTTTACGCGTTGAAATGAAAAATGACCCTAACGTACTTGTGTTTGGTGAAGACGTTGGTGTAAACGGCGGTGTATTCCGTGCTACTGAAGGTTTACAAGCTGAATTCGGTGAAGACCGTGTAATGGATACTCCACTTGCAGAGTCTGGTATTGGTGGACTTGCAGTTGGACTTGCACTTGAAGGATTCCGTCCAGTTCCAGAAATCCAATTCTTCGGTTTCGTTTATGAAGTAATGGATTCAATTTCTGGTCAATTAGCTCGTATGCGTTACCGTTCTGGTGGACGTTGGACTGCTCCTGTAACAGTTCGTTCTCCATTCGGTGGCGGTGTTCATACTCCTGAACTACATGCTGATAGCTTAGAAGGATTAGTGGCTCAACAACCTGGTCTAAAAGTTGTTATTCCATCTACTCCATACGATGCAAAAGGTCTTTTAATTTCTGCGATTCGTGACAACGATCCAGTTATCTACTTAGAGCATATGAAATTGTACCGTTCATTCCGTCAAGATGTACCAGAAGGCGAATACACAATTGATTTAGGTAAAGCTGATATCAAACGTGAAGGTACAGATGTATCTGTTATCGCTTACGGTGCTATGGTTCACGCTGCATTAAAAGCTGCTGAAGAACTTGAAAAAGAAGGTATCTCTTTAGAGGTTGTTGACTTACGTACAGTTCAACCATTAGATATCGAAACAATCATCGCTTCTGTTGAAAAAACAGGCCGCGTAGTTGTAGTTCAAGAAGCACAAAAACAAGCTGGTATTGCAGCTAACGTTGTAGCGGAAATTAACGACCGTGCAATCTTAAACTTAGAAGCTCCAGTTGTACGTGTTGCAGCTGCTGATACAGTATTCCCATTCTCTCAAGCTGAGAGCGTATGGTTACCAAACCACAAAGATATTGTTGAAGCTGTTAACAAAGTAATGAACTTCTAATTTTTAGTTATTCATGTGCAAAAGAAATCAGCACATGCTGATTTCTTTTGCCATATTCCATAATAAAGAAATGAATCAGGGGGCTGAATTCCGTGGCATTTGAATTTAAACTACCAGATATCGGTGAAGGTATCCACGAAGGTGAAATCGTAAAATGGTTTATTAAACCAGGCGACGAAGTAAACGAAGATGACGTACTTCTTGAAGTACAAAATGATAAAGCAGTAGTAGAAATCCCTTCTCCTGTTAAAGGTAAAGTACTTGAAGTACTTGTAGAAGAAGGAACAGTTGCAATTGTAGGAGATACATTAATTAAATTTGATGCTCCTGGATACGAAAACCTTAAATTTAAAGGTGACGACCATGATGCAGCTCCAAAAGCTGAAGAAGCAGCAGCAGAAGCTCCAGCAGCGGAAGCTACTCCAGCAGCAACTGCAGAAGTAGTAAATGAGCGCGTAATCGCTATGCCATCTGTTCGTAAATATGCTCGTGAAAAAGGTGTAGACATTCATACAGTAGCTGGTTCTGGCAAAAACGGTCGTATCGTAAAAGCTGACATCGATGCATTTGCAAATGGTGGACAAGCAGTAGCAGCAACTGAGGCTCCAGCAGCAGTAGAAGCTACTCCAGCAGCAGCGAAAGAAGAAGCACCAAAAGCACAACCAATCCCAGCTGGTGAATATCCAGAAACTCGTGAGAAAATGAGTGGTATCCGTAAAGCAATTGCGAAAGCAATGGTTAACTCTAAACACACAGCTCCTCACGTAACATTAATGGATGAAGTAGATGTAACAGAACTTGTTGCTCACCGTAAGAAGTTCAAAGCTGTTGCAGCTGACAAAGGTATTAAATTAACTTACCTTCCATACGTTGTTAAAGCTTTAACATCTGCATTACGTGAATACCCAATGTTAAACACTTCTTTAGACGATGCTTCTCAAGAAGTAGTTCATAAACATTACTTCAACATCGGTATCGCAGCTGATACAGACAAAGGTCTATTAGTACCAGTTGTTAAAGATACAGATCGCAAGTCTATCTTCACAATTTCTAACGAGATCAATGATCTTGCTGGTAAAGCACGTGAAGGTCGTTTAGCTCCTGCTGAAATGAAAGGCGCTTCTTGCACAATTACAAACATTGGTTCTGCAGGTGGACAATGGTTCACTCCAGTTATCAACCACCCAGAAGTAGCAATCCTTGGTATCGGCCGTATCGCTGAGAAGCCAGTTGTGAAAAACGGTGAGATCGTTGCAGCTCCAGTATTAGCATTATCTCTAAGCTTTGACCATCGTTTAATTGACGGCGCAACTGCTCAAAAAGCATTAAACCAAATTAAACGTCTATTGAATGACCCACAATTATTAGTAATGGAGGCGTAATAACAATGGTAGTAGGAGATTTCCCAATTGAATTAGATACAGTCGTTGTTGGTGCAGGTCCTGGTGGATACGTTGCGGCAATTCGTGCAGCACAATTAGGTCAAAAGGTAGCAATCATTGAAAAAGCTAACCTTGGTGGCGTATGCTTAAACGTTGGATGTATTCCTTCAAAAGCGTTAATCAATGCAGGTCATCGTTATGAGAATGCAATGCATTCTGATGACATGGGTATCACTGCAGAGAACGTAAAAGTTGACTTTACAAAAGTTCAAGAATGGAAAAACGGCGTAGTTAAGAAATTAACTGGCGGTGTTGAAGGCCTTCTTAAAGGTAACAAAGTTGAAATCATTCGCGGTGAAGCTTACTTCGTAGATGCTAACACATTACGCGTAATGACTGAAGATGCAGCTCAAACTTATACGTTTAAAAATGCTGTTCTTGCAACTGGTTCTACACCAATCGAAATTCCAGGATTCAAATACTCTAAACGTGTTATCAACTCTACAGGTGCTTTAAGCTTACCTGAAATTCCTAAAAAACTTGTTGTAATCGGCGGCGGTTACATCGGTATGGAATTAGGTACTGCATATGCTAACTTCGGTACAGAAGTTACTGTAGTAGAAGCTGGCGACGAAATCTTAGCTGGTTTTGAAAAAGCTATGAGCTCTGTTGTTAAACGTGCTCTTCAAAAGAAAGGTAACGTAAATATCCATACAAAAGCTATGGCTAAAGGCGTTGAAGAAACAGAAACTGGCGTAAAAGTTAGCTTTGAAGTTAAAGGTGAAATCCAAACTGTAGAAGCAGATTACGTATTAGTAACTGTAGGTCGTCGTCCAAACACTCAAGAAATCGGTCTTGAGCAAGTTGGAGTTAAAATGACTGACCGCGGCATCATCGAAATCGATGAGCAATGTCGTACAAACGTACCAAACATCTATGCAATCGGTGATATCGTTCCTGGACCACCATTAGCTCACAAGGCTTCTTACGAAGGTAAAGTAGCTGTTGAAGCAATTAGTGGCCATGCGTCAGCTATCGATTACATCGGAATTCCTGCAGTATGCTTCACTGATCCAGAATTAGCATCTGTTGGTTACACTAAGAAACAAGCTGAAGAAGCTGGAATGACTGTAACTGTATCTAAGTTCCCATTCGCTGCTAACGGACGTGCATTATCATTAAACAGCACTGACGGTTTCCTACAACTTGTAACACGTAAAGAAGACGGTCTTCTTGTAGGTGCTCAAGTTGCAGGTGCAGGCGCTTCTGATATTATCTCTGAGATTGGTTTAGCTATCGAAGCAGGAATGACTGCAGAAGATATCGCTCAAACAATCCATGCTCACCCAACATTAGGTGAAATCACAATGGAAGCAGCTGAAGTTGCTCTTGGAATGCCAATTCACATTGTAAAATAATTTAAGTAATGAAAATAGCCCATCTCTCATAAAGAGATGGGCTATTTTTTATTTTAATAAAATGGCTTGCAAGGTCTTTATATATACTCGTCGAATGAATATATAATACTTTAAATGAATCGTTAGAACATATATGAATCCAAAAGCCGCATATATGCTTTCGTATAATATGTAATTGATTCAAACTTAAGCCCATATATTAATAAAATAGAGCATGTCAAAGGAGAAGGTTCCATGAGAATATTACATGTTATATTTTATCATTTTTTATTATGGAGTGGTTTTTCTGTTGTATTATCATTGTCAAATGGTGATAAGTTGCATTACAAAGTAATTCTATTTTTTGTATTTCTTTATTTAGCATATGTAATCGCATATTTTGTATTGCAAATCAGAAAGCAGGCATTATTCCTTACGTGTTCAAATTGTATACTTTTCTTAATTATATTTTCTATTTTTTAAATTAACGTTTATAGAAATACATTGTTCTTCCATTAAATAATTGCAACTCTCCTTCTAACTTCTTTGCTAGAAAACGGCAAAATTCATTTGCTTTCCCTTTATCACCAAATGTTGCATTAGGTGGTAAAGAAATTTGAATAAAAGATTGTTCCTTTTCTATACCAACACCAACATAAATGGAGTCATATCGATCGTGAGTAGATTGTAGTTTTAATGTTGTTGCTGATGTATCTAAAATTTCATAAGGAAAAGCGGTATTTGTATAGGCGTAATTAATTTGAACACCAGTTTTAGAAGTAACTGTTTTATAATGATGAAAAAGTTGTTTTATATCATCTATTGAAACAGATTGTTGATTGGATTTAGGTACAAGCGTAATAAAGGCATGTTGCATATAAGTTCCCCCTAACTTAGTAGAATACTATCATTCTACATCCTACTGAATTTTTTGACAATTAAAAGGAGTATTCCTTTTTTTGTTTAATATACTAATGAAAGGTGATGTGGAAAGGTGGAAACCGATGTTTGAAAAATTGTATGATGAGCATGAAAGTGTGAAGGTACGATTTTTGGGATTTATGACACATGATACTCGTTATGATTTTGGTGTTATTTATACAAATATGTTTTTTGGAAAGCCACTCATCGTTTGCATGCAAACAGGAAGGTCTACTTTACTTGGACGAGATGATGTAGAGAATGTTCAATATTTGCAGGAGATTTTCAAGTTAGGATCAGAAGGCGAAGCGGCGGAGTTAGCTCAGTTTTTCTCATTTCTAGTTCCAACGACTTCTTTGCATGCGGAATATGAAGAATAATTAACATAAAACAGTCGTACGTATAATTACGGCTGTTTTTTCGTTTGAATATCGCATACTAATTTAATTTAAAAATATTTAATGTGTTATACTAAAAACCTATTGACGTAAAAAGTATAACATATTAAAATAAAGACAGAAAGTTAAGCGGTTACAAAAGTTTTTGGGATTATAAACTTAGGGGGAAATGAAAAATGGGAACGATCGTATGTCAAGATTGTGAAGGTACAATTGCACACTTCGAGGATGAAAAAGTAACGGTACTTTACGGGAAATGTGGATCTTGCGGATGTGATCACACAGAGCATACAAAAGCCCAATAATGGATAGGAAATAGACAGCTAAAAGTTTTTAGGACCATAAACTTAGGAGGAAATGAAAAATGGGAACAATCGTATGCCAAGTATGTGAAGGAACAATCGGACATTTTGAGGATGAGAAAACGACGGTACTTTACGGAAAATGTGGAACAAATTGTGACTGTGCTAGTAGAGATAATGCGAAAGCTTAATGATAAATAAGTAGATTACTATTAAAACTCAGGGGGAAATAAACAATGGGAACAATCGTATGCCAAGTATGTGAAGGAACAATCGGACATTTTGAAGATGAAAAATCAACAGTACTATACGGAAAATGTGGATCTCATTGCGAATGTGACCATAAAGAACATACAAAAGCTTAAAAAAAAGCGCCTACATATGTAGGTGCTTTTTTTAATAAATTGTAGTTGTATGGCCAACTGTTGCAACGATTGCATCATCTCTAATTGGAATAAACCCTATGGATGTCTGTGGAGTGTTAGGAGAAGCGTGATGGCTCATGAGACGGCTATCAATACGGGTAATAGTATCGGTTAAGAAAGCTGAAATGAAAGCGTAAGGGACTCGTCGCTCGTTTAACGCGTATATAATTTCCTCTTTTGTTTTTACACCTACGCCATGTCCGTAAAAAAAGAAATTTCCTAGGTAGATTGTATTTTCTCCTTGCCACTCGATTGTAGCTGGATTTACTTGTGGATTTTTAAAGTAAACGAGATCACCTGGGACAAGATCGCCACCTGTTTTTGTTATAAGCTTTAAATCTTGATCATAGTCCCACGTATAAAGTAAAAGGTTTGCAAATAGACGATTGAAAGTTTCTACATCATACAATGATAGTAAAGCTTTGTAAAAAATAATGATCATAGCGGTGGCGCATTCAGTTCCATATAGTTTTCCATTTTTAAAAATATCTTGTATAGCAATGGAAGGGGGTATGTTTGGAAGGAGTTCAAATCCTCCACGTGATGTTCTTTTCCAATACTGCGGGTTACAAAAGGATTGTTGAAATGTACGAAACTGAAATCCACTTTGAAAAAGTTCCAATGCAGAAGTAATAATATTAACTCTCAAATTTAGATCAAAGCTGAGTTCATCAGCTGTTCGGAAGGAATAAACTTCTTGATTCCCTGCCATTATTGATAAAATTTGTTGTTTCTCAGATGCAAATGGTTCATATTCATTTGTGATATAAGGATGTACAATAGAACGGCCTATTACAATCATAATAGTATCCCCACCTATACGTTACATTACTTAATATCGTATGAGGGAAGGGAAAAAAGGGTGAAAGAAAAGCCTATCAACTGATAGGCTTGTACTCTTTAATCACACGTAATGTCTGTAATGTCATATCTTCAGGACCTTGTACAGGTAAACCTGCTTCTAAGTTTTTACGAATATACTCTAAGTTATCTTGTGTAATAATTTCCCCCGGAGTAAAGATTGGAATCCCTGGTGGATAAACCATAACGAAATCAGCTATAATACGACCTGCTGCATTTTCAAATGGAATGACTTCTGTTTCCGAATAAAAAGCATCTCGAGGAGAAAGTGCTAGCACTGGAATTTCTGGAATTTCTACTTGTATTTGAACACCTTTATCAGCTTTATTTCTAAATGTTGCTGCTAAATCTTGTAATGCTGCAATAAGTGTATTTGTCTCACTCTCTGTATCTCCAAAAGTGATAAGACATAGTATGTTATATAAATCTGAGAGTTCTACTTCAATGTTATATTGCTCTCTAAGCCATACTTCAGCCTGATGGCCTGTAATACCTAAATCTTTTACAGATACAATTATCTTTGTAGGATCATAGTTAAAAGTAGCATCTGTACCTAGCATTTCTTTTCCAGGACAGTAAAGATGCTCAATATCATTTATAGCATTACGAACTTGACCTGCTAATTGTATTGTTTGTTCTATGAGTGCTGTTCCTTCTGTAGCAAGACGTTTTCTAGCAACATCTAGGGATGCTAACAAGATGTAAGAAGTTGATGTAGTCGTTAGCATGCTAATAATAGATTGAACATGTTTTACGTTCACAAGGCCTTCTTTCACATTCAGAATAGAACTTTGTGTTAAAGATCCACCTAATTTGTGAACACTTGTTGCTGCCATATCTGCACCGGCTTGCATCGCTGACATTGGCAGTTCATCGTGAAAATGAATATGAACACCATGAGCCTCGTCAACGAGTACAGGAATATCGTAAGAATGTGCTAATTGTACAATCTGTTCTAAGTCCGCAGCAAAGCCAAAGTATGTTGGGTTAATAACAAGTAAGCCTTTCGCATCTGAGTGCTCTTCAAGTGCTTTTTTGACAGATTGAATTGTAATTCCATGTGAAATACCGAGTTTTGGATCGATCTCAGGATGCATAAAAATCGGTTTTGCACCTGAGAAGATAATAGCTGACATTACTGATTTATGCACGTTTCGTGGCACTAGGATTTTGTCACCAGGACCGCAAACGCTCATCACCATTGTCATTATTGCGCCACTTGTACCTTGGATGGAAAAAAAAGTATGATCCGCACCGAATGCAGCGGCTGCTAAATCTTGTGCTTCTTTAATCATACCTTTTGGATGATGTAAATCATCGAGCGGCGCAATATTAATTAAATCAATTGCTAATGCATTATGCCCAATAAATTCGCGAAATGTAGGATCCATGCCTTGTCCTTTTTTATGACCAGGAATATGGAATTGAATTGGATTTCGCTTACTGTGCTCAACTAAAGCGGTAAACAATGGTGTTTCGTATTGGGACAATCTATACACCCCTTCTTCTTCGTAATATTTAGTATTATTTGTTTTATATAATCCTGTTCTAAAAAAAGTTAAGTTCTTTTTTAGGACGAGACTTGTTTTTCTGCCATTCACAAAATCGTTTTTGAGATGGGAGGTTCACTTTATTTTCTATAAAACAAAAGCATTATATCACCAATAATTATAGATGTATAGAAAAAAATATTTTTACAGTGGATATGTTAAATAATTATTTCAAATTTACTTACAGAGGAAGACAATTCCATCATAAGGAATAAATAGTGTATAATGCAAAGTGGCTATAATGAAGAAGAAAGACTCTCTTTAAGATAACCTATTGAAATAGGAAGAAATGAAAAATGAGGTGCAAAATGGAATATCAATATCCGTTAGATTACGATTGGTCAAATGAAGAAATGGTTGCAATTGTGAAGTTTTATGAAGCAATCGAGAAAGCATATGAAAAAGGAATTATAAGAGAAGAATTAATGGGATTATACCGTCGTTTTAAAGAGATTGTTCCATCAAAAGCAGAGGAAAAGAAAATTGATAAAGAGTTCCAAGAAGTAAGTGGGTATTCTATATACCGTGCGATTCAAAGGGCTAAAGAAATCGAAGAACAAAAGCTTGTTAAAATGTAAAAAATATTTTGAAAAATAAAAACTGAAGTGATATAATGTGATAACAACTAAAAACGGACAATATAAATTGTCCGTTTTCTACTATCGATTACAAAGTGCATATAAAGGAAGGAGTGATTGCATCGTAGATTCAATCTTAGCAAGGAATTGTTCGTTGCTCATTGCTGAAAACTCCTCTGGTGATATATGAATACCAACTAATAATTCTGCTTTTTTCACAGTAGCTAGACGTTCAATCATTTTTTGTAAGTCTTCTGTTTCAAGTGTTTTATGTAATTTTACACTTGGTTTAGTATGGTCAATGGACCAAACGAAGTCATTTGGAATATTTGTTTTTAAATCATTTAAATGTTCTAAGAAGGCGTGAGCCGTCTCCACTTTTTGTGGACACTCATAGATTAAACCAAAGTATATGAAGGCATGAGTACCCCATAATCCAATTTGGAAATGTGGTAGCATTTTATATCCGCGTTTATTTGTTGAAAAAGCAACCCAAGTATCGTTTGGTGGATTGACTTTGCGACGTGCATGTTTTGCTACATGATAAAAAAAGTTCTCATCAGTTTGTTTGGATAAATACGCTGCAAACTGTTCCCCTAAAGCTTCTAGCTTAGGATGAATGTTCGTTTTAATTGCACTCATTCGTTCTTCGAGACCATCAACTGTAAAGACCTCAAAATCAGTTGATTTGAATGTTTGTAGTGTCATGATTGTTCCTCCAACTCCTATTTTGCTTTTATTTTAGCATAGCTTGTACTATTCATAAAAAAAACAGCACAAAAAAATTTAAATAAAAAAATATAATTTTGTTGCATAGATGATTTATCCAACATAGTATAGTATAAAACAAAAAATCAGAAAATTAAATCAATTCTAGTCCGAGGGCAGACGAATATTGGGAGGAGGCAAATAATATGAGACAGGTGATTAATGCGTTAAAGAGAACAGATGCTGAAAAGAGAATACCGGTGCTACGTTTGGAGCTAGATTATGAATTGGCGACTTTATATGATGCGATGATGGAAAATGATAAACAGAAAAAAGAAGAGTGTGTACAAAAGTTAGAAGTGTTAAGACTTGAAATGATCCGTTTAGAAGCGTAATAATAGTATATGTATAAAAAATTAGTTGGTGCGAACCTTATAAAGGGTTCGTTTTTTCTGTGAACAGTATAGATCGGAGTGTTTAAACATGCAAGAAGTATGGAAAGACATCGATGCACACGCCAAACAGTTGATTCGAGATGCAGGAGAGCGTTTAATTGCTTCAATGAAAAAAGCACTTATTATAGAAACGAAATCCAATGCAGCTGATTTAGTAACAAATATGGATCGAGAAATAGAACAGTTTTTAATTGGGAAAATTAAAGAAACATTCCCGAATCATAATATTTTAGGGGAAGAAGGTTACGGAGATGAGATAACTTCTTCTGCTGGGGTTGTTTGGTTAATCGATCCGATTGATGGCACGATGAACTTTGTTCATCAAAAAAGAAATTTTGCAATTTCAATTGGAATTTATGAGAACGGTATCGGAAAAATTGGACTTATTTATGATCCAGTTCATGATGAATTATATCATGCGTTAAAGGGGGCTGGAGCATTTTGTAATGAAGTACCAATACCTTTATTAGAAAAAGGGACTGTAGAACAAGGTGTTGTAGCTTTAAATGCGATATGGCTTACCGACAATCCATTGCTTAATATGGAGAGTATGATGGCACTTGTTAAGAAAGCAAGGGGCACGAGATCATATGGCTGTGCAGCGTTAGAGATGGTGTACGTTGCAACAGGAAGAATAGATGCATATGTGACGCCGAGGTTATCACCATGGGATTTTGGCGGGGGACAGATAATAGTAGAGGAAGTTGGAGGTAAGGTGACAACATTCTCTGGAGCCCCACTTTCTATTATAGAAAAGAGCAGCGTATTGGTTGCAAAACCAGGGGTATATGAAGAGGTGCTACAATTTATATCGGAGTAACAAAAAAAGTAAGAGGCTGTATACAGGCTTCTTACTTTTTGACGTTATTGCGATTTACGCATTTTTCTTTTTGTTACAAAACCGTATCCAACTGTAACAAATGTGCCGATAATGCAAATAATAATACCGATGGGACTATTTTCAGCTATCATAATGCCGATACCGATTAAGAAAATAACACCGATAATTGCAGTTAATAAAAAGCGATATTGAATGTGTTCCATTTCTTCACCCTCCAATTTCATTTTACTTTCACAAAAGTAAGAATACAACTATATTTTCATTCTTGATTTTATTTTAATTGCTATTGTATCCCCTTCGCTCTTATAATAGAGAAGGATTAAAAAGACATTAGGAGTTGGACATGTTGAAAAAACGACAAGATTTACGTAATATAGCAATTATTGCCCACGTTGACCATGGTAAAACAACACTTGTTGACCAGTTATTACGTCAAGCGGGGACTTTCCGTGCGAACGAACACGTTGAAGAACGCGCAATGGATTCAAATGATCTAGAAAGAGAACGCGGTATTACAATTTTAGCGAAAAATACTGCGATTCACTATGAAGATAAAAGAATTAACATTTTAGATACACCTGGTCACGCTGACTTCGGTGGAGAAGTAGAACGTATTATGAAAATGGTTGATGGTGTTCTACTTGTTGTTGATGCATATGAAGGTTGTATGCCACAAACACGATTTGTTTTAAAGAAAGCTCTTGAGCAAAACTTAACTCCAATCGTAGTTGTAAACAAAATTGACCGTGACTTTGCTCGTCCAGATGAAGTAGTTGATGAAGTAATCGACTTATTCATCGAACTTGGTGCAAACGAAGATCAATTAGAGTTCCCAGTTGTATTTGCATCAGCAATGAACGGAACTGCAAGCTTAGATTCAAATCCAGCAAATCAAGAAGAGAATATGAAATCATTATTTGATACAATTATTGAACATATTCCAGCACCAATTGATAACAGCGAAGAGCCACTTCAATTCCAAGTAGCACTTCTTGATTATAACGACTACGTTGGACGTATCGGAGTTGGACGCGTATTCCGCGGTACAATGAAGGTTGGACAGCAAGTTGCATTAATGAAAGTTGACGGAACTGTAAAACAATTCCGCGTAACGAAATTATTCGGTTACATTGGATTAAAACGTCAAGAAATTGAAGAAGCAAAAGCTGGAGATTTAGTAGCTGTTTCTGGTATGGAAGACATTAACGTTGGTGAAACAGTATGTCCAGTTGAGCATGAAGATGCGTTACCATTATTACGTATTGATGAGCCAACACTACAAATGACGTTCCTTGTAAATAACAGCCCATTTGCAGGTCGTGAAGGTAAATACATTACATCTCGTAAAATTGAAGAGCGTCTTCGTTCACAGTTAGAAACAGATGTAAGTTTACGTGTAGATAATACAGAATCTCCTGATGCATGGATCGTATCTGGACGTGGGGAACTACATTTATCTATCTTAATCGAAAACATGCGTCGTGAAGGTTATGAGTTACAAGTATCTAAACCGGAAGTAATCATTAAAGAAGTTGATGGCGTAAGATGTGAGCCTGTAGAGCGCGTACAAATCGATGTACCTGAAGAATATACTGGTTCTATTATGGAATCTATGGGTGCACGTAAAGGTGAAATGTTAGATATGGTGAATAACGGAAACGGTCAAGTTCGCCTTACTTTCATGGTTCCAGCACGTGGTTTAATTGGTTACACAACAGAATTCTTAACATTAACTCGTGGTTACGGTATTTTAAACCATACATTCGATTGTTACCAACCAGTACACGCTGGACAAGTTGGTGGACGTCGCCAAGGTGTTCTAGTTTCACTTGAAACAGGAAAAGCGTCACAATACGGTATTATGCAAGTTGAAGACCGTGGTGTAATCTTCGTTGAACCAGGTACAGAAGTATATGCTGGTATGATCGTCGGAGAACACACTCGTGAGAATGACTTAACAGTTAACGTTGTAAAAATGAAACAACAAACTAACATTCGTTCTGCAACGAAAGATCAAACTTCAACAATGAAAAAACCACGCTTAATGACTTTAGAAGAGTCATTAGAGTACTTAAACGATGACGAGTTCTGTGAAGTAACTCCAGAATCAATTCGTTTACGTAAAAAGATTCTTGATAAGAGCGAGCGCGAAAGAGCTGCTAAGAAAAAGAAATCTGTAGAAGCGTAAAATAAAAGAACAGCTATCTTTCAAAGATAGCTGTTCTTTTTTACTGTATTTATTTTTAGAATATTTACTCTTTTTAGTGGACAGTATTTTTTTTGCGGGTTACTCTTGTATTAAGTACATAAATAAATTTGTTTTTTTGAGAAGGGGGGATAAATAGTGTTAGAAAGAATGTCGTTTTTCGCGAAATTATGTAAAGTTGATGAAAATCCAGAACTAGGGATGTGGTTACTGTATGGCATCATTATTATATTAAGTGCACTTGTGTATAATCTAGGTTTTGCAAGAAAGCTATCAATAATAAAAAATATAGTGATATATATATCGTTAGCGATTGGGTGTACAGTTTTAACTTTCTTTGCAGTTTTTTTACCTGTTGGAGAAGGACTTGTTGTAGCTGCAATTGTACTTGGGATTTATAGATTGCGTTTACATCAAGCAAGACAACAAAAAGCAGGGTGAGGAGGCGAAGTTGTATGCGTTCAGTACAAGATGCATTATATAATTGGTTAACAATTAAAACAGTTGCCGAAGCACGTCCGGATGATATTGCCGCAAAAGAAACGTATTTGTTATTTCAAAATATGATATATGAAGACCATAAATTAAAGAATGTAGAAGTTCAAAAGAACGAAGAAATGTATTTGATTACATATGAAATGAATGGGGAAAGAAAGTCTGCAAGGTTTCCATTAGAAGCTATAGATTGTTTTTTGGATCAGATGAATCGTGAACCCGAAAAATATAAATAAGTCCTTATCTATATGATTAAGGACTTATTTGCATTTTACCAATCGTCTTCGACTTTTTTATCACGATATAATCGGAAATTACCACTTGCATGACGTTCTATCGTACGTTCTGCAATTCGTTCCGAACATTCCGTACACATGTATGTATGAATAGGGCGATTACGCAGTTTTTTTGCCATAGGATTTTCATCATCTAACATATCTTTTTTATCACAAATCATACATTTGACTCTCATTTCGTCACCTCAATACGAATTCTATCAATATAAGTATATCATGGAAGTGTAATGTTTTTGAATAATAGCGGGAAAAAATAATATTTTCGCAATTCGAAAAATAGGTTATGATAAGGATATATTAAGTTTATTTGGAGGTGAAAATATGGCGAATGTAGTAGAGCCTACATTAACAGATAACCTAGTACAAACGTTACGTAAAGAGTGCATTGTTATGGTAGCAACAACAGATTTCGAAAAACAAGTTCCTAACGTAAGTGCTATATCTTGGGTGTATGCAGTGAGTAAAACTAGTATTCGATTTGCAGTAGATCAACGTTCACGTATTGTGGAAAATATACGGCATAGTACTGGATTGGTATTGACTATAATGGCGAATGAATCCGTATTTTCTATAAGTGGCACAGGTGAAATTTTGACTGATAGAATGGAAGGCATTCCTCTAAAATTAACTGTAATAGAAGTAAATGTGCAAGAAGTACGTGATGTTATGTTTTATGGAGCAAAACTTGCAACTGAACCAACATATGAAAAAACATACGATCTTCGGGCAGCAAAAAAGCTCGATAACCAAGTGTTGGTAGGAATGAAAGAATTATAAATGTGATAAATAAGAAAGTCAGTTATTAACTTTTGTAATCGGTTATTGTGATTTTATGTTAATAATTATAATTAAAAGTAATATATTGAATAGAAATGAATAAAAAATAAATAAAAGGTTTAATGGCTATAAATTTCGATTCTACCTCGTTTATACGGTACATATAATTATAACAATGGTTCGTCCATATTTTATGGATGAAACCCTTGTTCTACAAATTTAAAAGTGGAGTCAGGGGGTAACAGGTTGGATAAAATTTATGTGTTAGATACGAATGTACTTTTGCAGGATCCTTTATCTATTTTTTCATTTGAAACCAATGAAGTAGTGATTCCAGCAGTTGTATTAGAAGAGGTTGACTCGAAAAAACGTTATATGGATGAAGTAGGAAGAAACGCTCGTTATGTATCTAAGTTAATAGACAAATTTCGTGAAATAGGAAAGCTGCATGAAAGTATTCCGCTAGAAAACGGCGGCACATTTCGTATTGAATTAAATCATCGTTCATTTGTCCAGCTACAAGATATTTTTGTAGAAAAAACAAATGATAATCGAATTTTAGCTGTAGCGAAAAATCTATCTTTAGAAGAACAAGAAAAAGAGGATGGTAAGTCTGTCATTTTAGTAAGTAAAGACGTGCTCGTAAGGGTAAAAGCTGATGCGATTGGTTTGAAGGCGGAAGATTATTTAAGTGATCGCGTAATTGAAGTAGAAAATATATACTCAGGATTTTTAGAAGGGTATATATCAAAAGAACAATTGGATTATTTTTATGAAAAAGGTGAATTGCCTTTATCTGAAATTGCAAATCATCCTTTTTATCCAAATCAGTTTGTAGTAATGAAAGATGCATTAGGGGGATCTAGTTCAGCACTTGGCATTGTGGATCATTTAGGCAAGAAAGTAAAGAAACTTATTTTTCACAATGAACAAGTATGGGGGATACGACCACGAAATGTGCAGCAAATTATGGGATTAGAATTGTTACTTCGGGAAGATATTCCGCTAGTAACGTTAACGGGGAAAGCTGGTACAGGAAAAACATTACTAGCTCTAGCTTCGGGGCTCATGCAAACGGAAGATTTAGGACTATATAAAAAACTACTCGTTGCAAGGCCGATTGTTCCAGTCGGGAAAGATATCGGTTATTTACCAGGAGAAAAAGAAGAAAAGTTAAGACCGTGGATGCAACCGATTTTTGATAATCTAGAGTATTTATTTAATACGAAAAAGCCCGGAGAGTTAGATGCTATTTTAGCTGGAATGGGCTCGATTGAAGTAGAAGCTCTTACCTATATACGTGGAAGAAGTATTCCAGATCAGTTCATTATAATTGACGAAGCACAAAATTTAACGAAGCATGAAGTGAAAACGATACTAACAAGGGTAGGAGAAAAAAGTAAAATCGTATTAATGGGCGATCCTCAGCAAATTGATCATCCGTATTTGGATGAATATAATAACGGTTTAACATATGTTGTAGAGAAGTTTAAAGAGCAACGTATTAGTGGTCATGTAAAGTTTGTTAAAGGGGAGCGATCTAATTTAGCTCAACTAGCAGCTGATTTATTATAAAAAGGAGTGAGCCGAAGCTCACTCCTTTTTTCTTCCAAGTATACACTTTAAATAATTGTGAATTTACGGATGTTACGGATTGGATTTTGTCTATTAGATCCATCATTGTAATATAGATGAACAGGCCCATCCTCTTTTAATGGTTTTCCTTCTTTTGAAAAACCAAGAATAGCATTTTTGACAGTTTCTAATGGAAGCGTTATTGTATCATCTACTGTTTCAATCTCGACTTGCGTAGCGTCATCTGAAATTTCGGCGTTAGCAAGAAAAGGTTGAAATGGCATACCGAAGGTTCCAGTAATTAGCTGTTCTTTTTTATATTTCTTTACACTTTGTTGTATCGGCGGGAAAGCAGCACCATCACGGATTTCGCGATCCCAATGTTCTGAAGTGTTTTTTAAATAAGCTTCTAGTTCTGAAGTGTTTTCTCTCGTTTCATCAAAGTAAGTTGTCAAATCTACTTTTCGATCATCAAAGATCCAAACGGTTGGATCGATAGTGATTGGAAAACGAACCTTTCCATTAATAAATAAAATTTCGCTCATTGTTGTTCCCCCATTTGTGTTATACTCCCACTTTTCAGTATAATAGTATTAGACACTATTGTCACAAAAAATGTTTCTATTGCAATTTATTAAAACTATCGCTAATATTAATAGATAGGAGAGAGTAGGACGGAAACGGAGGGAATCAATTTGGCGTCTGAGACAGTATCAAATCATCAGGAAAAGGCACTAGCCCTTCTACAAGCGGATGCGGAGAAGATTTTAAGACTTATTAAGGTGCAAATGGACCATCTTACAATGCCGCAATGTCCATTATATGAAGAAGTGTTAGACACACAAATGTTTGGACTATCCCGCGAAGTCGATTTTGCAGTTCGCCTTGGTCTTATTGCAGAAGAACAAGGGAAAGCAATGTTAGGAGAGCTTGAACGTGAGTTATCTGCACTTCATGAAGCATTTACAAACAAACAACAATAACGGGTTCAAATAAGGGGGCTCAAACTGAAAAAGTTTGGGCTTTTTATTTGTATAATAAAGCAGGAAGAATCAATGTACATATGGAATACAACAATAATTAAATTGAAACAGAGAGAGGAAATGAAATGAAAAGAGTATGGAAATCAATGGATTATTCATTATTACTTCCTCTTGTTATCTTATGTGTGCTGGGAGTTATAATGGTATATAGTTCTAGTTCCATTGTTGCGATTTCGAGGTTTGATAAACCAGCAAATTTCTTTTTTAAAAGACAATTAATTACTTTAGCTGCTGGGACAATAGTATTAATAATTCTTGCTATTATCCCATATAAAGTGTGGAGAAAACGAATCTTTTTATTGGGGAGTTATGGAATTAGTGTAGCATTATTAGCAGCAGCTGCCTTCTTTGCTAAAGCAGTAAATGGTGCAAATGGATGGATATTTGGAATACAGCCTGCAGAATTTGTTAAGATAACAGTTATTCTCGTATTGGCTCATTTCTTTGCGAAGAGGCAAGAAACGAATACGTCTGTTTTTAAAGGATCAGGACCAGTACTTTTAGGTGTTGGTTTAATCATGTTTTTAATTTTAAAGCAAAATGACTTAGGTACCGATTTGTTAATTGCAGGAACGGTAGGAATTATGTTCTTTTGTTCAGGAGTTAATGTTAACTTGTGGATAAAAAGATTCTTGTTAACTTCTATAGTATGGGTTCCGGCGTTGTATTTCCTCGGGAACTATAAATTAAGTCTGTACCAAAAAGCCCGGTTTACTGTGTTTCTTGATCCATTTAGCGATCCGCAAAAGGATGGATTCCAATTAATAAATTCATTTATTGGAATTGCTTCAGGTGGGCTAAATGGTAGAGGGTTAGGAAATAGTGTACAAAAGTATGGTTACTTACCAGAACCACAAACGGATTTTATAATGGCAATTATATCTGAAGAACTTGGTTTTATAGGTGTGGCTATTATTTTAGTCTGTTTATTGCTTATAATTATTCGGGCGTTTAGAGTTGCACAAAAGTGTAAAGATCCATTTGGAAGTTTAATAGCCATCGGAATTGCAAGTTTGTTTGGAGTACAAACGTTTGTTAATGTCGGTGGTATGTCTGGATTAATACCACTTACGGGAGTTCCTTTACCGTTTGTTAGTTATGGCGGGAGTTCCTTATTAGCTAATCTACTCGCGATGGGGATATTATTAAATATTGCTAGTTATGTAAAACGACAAGAGAAACAACAAAATGAGGTAGTTAAAGAAAGAGAACAAGGTGGACCACATCTTGTAGTTGTAAAATAAAAACACATTGTGCTTTAGAGCGCGATGTGTTTTTTTATTTTTAAGTAGTTTTAAATGTGATGTATTAATTTCCGTTTTAATTAAAAAATATATCACATTTAATTAAATGTGATATACAATTAAGTTGTTAGAAAAGGAAGAGGTATGCTATACTATTTTTGTGAAACAAATTGCACAGAAAACTTATCATTTGTTAAAAAATAAGGTATGATGGATAAAAATAAAGTGAAGCTTTCTAAGTATAATATAATGTGGAAAGTGAAGAACTTCACGCTTTTTAAGGTGTGTATATATTTTATCTCTAGAGTGGTAGGAAAGTAGAGGGGGAAAATCATGACAAAGCTGCAACGTATTCAAAAAGTATTGGTAGCTAACCGTGGAGAGATTGCAATTCGTGTGTTTCGAGCTTGTTCGGAACTAGGATTAAAAACAGTTGCAATCTATTCTAAAGAGGATAGTGGTTCTTATCATCGCTATAAAGCCGATGAATCCTATTTAGTTGGGGAAGGAAAAAAACCAATTGATGCTTATCTAGATATTGAAGGCATTATTGAGATTGCGAAAAGTAATCATGTAGATGCAATCCACCCTGGATATGGTTTCTTGTCAGAAAATATTCAATTCGCGAAACGTTGTGAAGAAGAAGGAATTATCTTTATCGGTCCGAAAAGTAAGCATTTAGATATGTTTGGAGATAAAGTGAAAGCAAGAACACAAGCGCAGCTAGCACAAATTCCAGTTATTCCTGGAAGTGATGGACCAGTAGATTCGTTAGAAGAAGTTAAAGAATTCGCTGAAAAGTATGATTACCCGATTATTATTAAAGCTTCCCTTGGCGGTGGCGGTCGTGGTATGCGTATTGTACGTAATAGTGAAGAATTAAGAGAATCGTATAATCGAGCGAAGTCAGAAGCGAAAGCAGCCTTTGGTAATGATGAAGTATACGTAGAAAAATTCGTTGAAAAACCTAAACATATAGAAGTTCAAATTTTAGCAGATGAAGAGGGCAATGTTGTTCATTTATACGAGCGAGACTGTTCTGTACAACGTCGTCATCAAAAAGTAGTAGAAATTGCACCTAGTGTGTCGCTTTCAGATGATTTGCGTCAGCGTATTTGTGATGCCGCTGTTAAGTTAACGAAAAATGTAAATTATTTAAACGCAGGAACAGTTGAATTCCTTGTAAAAGATGATAATTTCTATTTCATCGAAGTAAATCCACGTGTTCAAGTAGAACATACGATTACAGAAATGATTACAGGGGTAGATATCGTTCAATCACAAATTTTAATAGCTGATGGACATGTATTACATAGTAAAATGGTAGGCGTTCCGAAGCAAGAAGAAGTTGTTGTACATGGATTTGCAATCCAATCTCGTGTAACGACTGAGGATCCACTAAATAATTTCATGCCGGATACAGGGAAAATTATGGCGTATCGATCAGGCGGTGGTTTTGGGGTGCGTCTTGATACAGGTAATAGTTTCCAAGGTGCTGTTATTACACCGTACTACGATTCTTTACTTGTAAAAGTTACAACATGGGCGCTTACTTTTGAACAAGCTGCTGCAAAAATGGAACGTAACTTAAAAGAATTCCGTATTCGTGGTATTAAAACTAATATTCCATTCCTAGAGAATGTAGTAAAACATAAAAACTTCTTATCAGGGGAATATGACACTTCATTTATTGATGCGTCACCTGAACTATTCTTGTTCCCGAAACGTAAAGACCGCGGAACGAAAATGTTAAATTACATCGGGACAGTAACAGTAAATGGCTTCCCGGGAGTAGGGAAAAAAGAGAAACCAATTTTCCCAGATGCTCGTATACCGAATGTATTACATTCAGATCCAATCCAAAATGGAACGAAACAAATTTTGGATGAGCGTGGAGCAGACGGATTAGTAAAGTGGGTACAAGATCAAAAACGTGTACTTTTAACAGATACAACATTCCGTGATGCACATCAGTCATTACTTGCAACGCGTATTCGTACAAAGGATTTACATCAAATTGCAGAGCCGACAGCGAGAATGTTACCGAACTTATTCTCAGCGGAAATGTGGGGCGGTGCAACGTTTGATGTTGCCTATCGTTTCTTAAAAGAAGATCCATGGGAACGATTACTAGATCTTCGTGAAAAAATGCCAAACGTTTTATTCCAAATGTTGCTTCGTTCTTCAAACGCAGTAGGTTACAAAAACTATCCGGATAATTTAATTCAAAAGTTTGTGGAATGTTCTGCTCAAGCTGGAATTGATGTGTTCCGTATTTTTGATAGCTTAAACTGGGTAGAAGGTATGAGAGTTGCAATTGATGCTGTACGAGATACTGGTAAAATTGCAGAAGCAACAATGTGCTACACAGGAGATATTCATGATCCGTTACGTAATAAATATGATTTAAATTACTATAAAAATTTAGCAAAAGAATTAGAAGCATCAGGAGCTCACATTTTAGGTATTAAAGATATGGCGGGCTTACTAAAACCAAACGCAGCATATGATTTAGTTTCAGCATTAAAAGAGACGGTATCGATTCCGATTCACCTGCACACACACGATACGAGTGGAAATGGTATATTAACGTATACGAAAGCAATTGAAGCAGGTGTTGACATTGTCGATGTAGCAGTAAGTTCTATGGCTGGTCAAACGTCACAACCAAGTGCGAACACGCTATACTATGCGTTAGGTGGAAACGAAAGACAGCCAGATGTTAATATAGATTCATTAGAAAAACTATCTCATTACTGGGAAGATGTACGTAAATACTACGCACCATTTGAAAGTGGCATGAATGCTCCTCATACAGAGGTATATATGCACGAAATGCCTGGCGGACAGTATAGTAATTTACAACAACAAGCGAAAGCGGTTGGCTTAGGAGATCGCTTCGATGAAGTGAAAGTAATGTACCGCCGTGTGAATGACATGTTTGGTGATATTGTTAAAGTAACGCCATCATCTAAAGTTGTCGGTGATATGGCATTATTCATGGTTCAAAATCATTTAACAGAACAAGATGTTTTAGAGCGTGGACATTCTATGGACTTCCCAGGATCTGTTGTTGAAATGTTCTCTGGAGACTTAGGACAACCATATGGTGGTTTCCCGAAAAAGTTACAAGAAATTATTTTAAAAGGGAAAGAACCATTAACAGTAAGACCGGGTGAATTATTAGAGCCAGTAGATTTTGACGCGTTAAAAGAAGAGTTATTCCATAAACTTGGACGCGAAGTGACGATGTTTGATGTAGTTGCATATGCATTATATCCAAAAGTCTTTATGGATTACGAAAAAGTTGCTGAGCTTTATGGAAATGTATCTGTGCTTGATACACCGACATTCTTCTATGGTATGAGACTTGGTGAAGAAATCGATGTGGAAATTGAACAAGGTAAAACATTGATGGTTAAACTAGTATCAATCGGAGAGCCACAGCCAGATGGAAATCGTGTTCTTTACTTGGAGTTTAACGGTCAACCACGTGAGATTGTTGTGAAAGACGAAAGTGTGAAAGCAACAGTTGCACAACGCGTGAAAGGAAACCGTGAAAATCCAAACCACATTAGCGCAACAATGCCAGGAACGGTTATTAAAGTAGTTGTAAAAGAAGGCGATGAAGTGAAAAAAGGCGATTCTATGGCAATTACAGAAGCGATGAAAATGGAAACGACAGTTCAAGCTCCGTTCAATGGTAAAGTGAAAAAAGTATATGTTAACGATGGAGATGCAATTCAAACGGGAGACTTACTCATTGAATTAGATCACTAAAATAAAAAAGAGTTGTGGAAACACAGCTCTTTTTTTATTACGAAAAAATACCTTGCCAATTCGGCAAGGTATTTTCATTTATTTTGTTTGTTTAGAAGTTGATGCAGCTTCTTTTGCATTCACTTTACTTCTTGTACCTAACATAACTAAATAGCATAGTACAGCAAACAAGCAAGAAATGAATAGTGAATGTAATAATGCCATTGCTAAACTAGCATTTGTAAATACGACTAAAATTCCTACTATAGCTTGAAGTGTAACAAGGATAAATGAAATGATCCATCCCCAGTATACGACAGGCTGCTGCTTGTAGTGGCGAATAGCGAGAATCATCGCGTATAGTATCCAAGCGAAAATTAACATCGCTGCAACTCTGTGTCCCATTTGAACCCATTCATGTAGTTGAGTTGGCATAGGTCTATTTTTGCTACATAAAGGAAAGTCTGGACAGGCTAAGCTAGCTCGTTCGTGACGCACTAAAGCCCCTGTGTAGACGACAATATAACTGTAAATTGTTACACCATAAATATGAAATTTCATTTTTTTGTCCATAATAAGTGAACGTGCATCAAATTTCTGGTCAATTTCAAAGATAAGACACGTTAATAAAATGACAGAAGCAAATGAAATTAAGGAAATACCGAAATGGATAGCAAGAACAGCTGGCATTTGTCCCCAAACAACCGCTGCGGCTCCCATTAATGCTTGTGCAACTAAAAATACGAAGGATAAAATTGCTAACGTTTTTGTTTCGCGCACATGTTTATAATATTTCCAGGACAAAATACAAAGGAGAGTGACAAGAATTCCTGCTGATCCTGATGTAAGGCGATGACTTAGTTCAATAATAGTTTCCATTGATAAATTAGATGGAACAAATTCACCGTTACAAAGTGGCCATGATTTACCGCACCCTTGACCAGAACCGGTTTTTGTAACTAAAGCGCCTCCTAATAAAACTATTAATAAATCAAGGCTTGTAATGACTGCTAACCATTTAATAAAGCGTTGCAATCTCGTTCACCATCTTTCTGCTATGAAGTTATTGCGAAATATTTTCATTCCATTATGTATAGAATAAAACGCGCTAGTTCCTATGATATATAAAAAATAATAAAATAGCAAAGAAATGGCGGGGGAAGACAGGGGAGAGAAAATGGGTGTGGAAATAGAATATATAAGGGAATTTTTAGGTGAAAAATAGGCTATTTTGAAAAGAAATGGGGAGAATACGTGTTAAATATGACAAAAAAGTTTATTATAGAAGGTGACATCATGTTATGATAAGGATAAGTAAGAATTAAGTTTTTTATATTCGACACAAAAAGTTCATGTTTTCTTCACAAAATGTTCGGGAAATATGATTTAATATATTGGAGTATGGGCGTAGATTAGTAGTAGAATGGGTTAACAATGTTTCTACTGTAATAATATTGCTATATAGAAGCAAAATATTTCATTTGAAATAGGCGCAAAAAGAAAGATGAAAGTTTTAAGAGGGGGTTAAAGTGATGAACCATGCAACAAGTGAGCTGCATGATGAGTCTGCTGTTACAAGTGTACCGGAAACAACTCGGTTACAAGATTTAAAAGCACTCGTTAAAATGGGGATTGTAAACTCAAATACACTTACTGTATTTACAGGATTTTGGTTGGCATTACACTTTAATGGATTAAGTGTAATGGACAATTTGGATAAGTTATTTTTTACAATCGTTGGTTCTGGATTAGTTATGGCAGGGGTATGTTGTTTAAACAACTACATTGATCGAGATATCGATCCATTAATGGAAAGAACAAAGACTCGTCCAACGGTTACTGGAAAGTATAAACCAGGATTTGCACTTACATTTGGATTAGTTATATTACTACTTGGGTTTGTATTTTTATTATTAACAACACCAATGGCAGTTTTAATGGGATTTATTGGTGCTTTCACATATGTTGTTCTATATAGTTTATGGACAAAGAGAAAGTATACACTAAATACTGTTGTAGGTAGTATATCTGGTGCAGTTCCACCTTTAATTGGATGGGCAGCAATCGATCCATCTTTAGGCCATCCAATTGCTTGGATGCTATTTTTAATTATGTTTATTTGGCAAATCCCACATTTCCTTGCATTAGCAATGAAACGTGTTGATGAATATCGAAATGCAGGAATTCCAATGCTTCCTGTAGTTCATGGATTTGAAATTACGAAACGCCAAATTATGATTTGGACAGTATGTTTATTACCACTACCATTTTATATGAGTGGACTAGGGATAACATTTATGGTAATTGCAACACTGCTTAACATCGGATGGATCGTTTTAGGATTTTATGGCTTCCGTAAGAAAGATGACATCAAATGGTCTGTACAAATGTTTGTTTATTCCCTAAATTATTTAACAATCTTATTTGTATCAATGATTGTAGTTACATTCTTCTAAGACAACGACATAATTGGATTTCTTTACGTTGAGATTTACTTTACTTAACTATAAAGTACAATCTAATTCACAAGGAAAGTGGGGGTTGTTTGTATGAAGAAACAGTGGCGACTGCTTTCGTTCGTTTCACTGCTGGCTTTACTGTTAGGGGGATGCGGTAAAGCCTTTCAATCTACTTTAATTCCGCAAGGAGAAGTAGCAAAAATGCAATATGATCTGCTCTTACTAGCAAGTGCGATCATGGTAGGAGTAGTACTAGTAGTTACTATTATTTTCTTATATGTAATTGTGCGTTTCCGACAAAAGAAAGGTCAGGAAGATTATATTCCAGAGCAAGTTGAAGGAAATCACAAACTAGAAATTATATGGACAGTTATTCCGATTATTCTTTTACTAATCTTAGCTGTTCCGACGGTTACATATACATTCAAACTTGCTGATGTAAGTGCGATGGAGAAAAAGAATATTGATAAAGATACTATCGTTGTTGATGTAACAGCGAATCTTTATTGGTGGGAATTTTCTTATAAATCAGAAAAAATAGTAACTTCTCAAGATTTAGTCATCCCCACAGGTAAGAAAGTGTATTTGAATTTGAAGGGTGCCGATATTAAACATTCGTTTTGGGTTCCATCTTTAGCTGGGAAAATGGATACAAATACAGATAATGTGAACAAAATGTGGTTAAAGGCAGATAAATCGGGCACTTATAATGGTTTTTGTACAGAATTTTGCGGCCCATCACATTCTTTAATGCAATTCAAAGTGAAAGCTTTAGATGAAAGCGAGTACAAACAGTGGCTTGCTGATATGAAGAAGATTGATGGAAAGAAAGAAGTAGCTTCAACAAAGGCACAAGAAGGCCAAGAAATATTTAATAAAAGCTGTATTGGTTGTCACGCAGTTGGATCTAATGATAGTAGACCACCTTCCGCTCGTATCGCGCCAAACTTAGCAAACTTTGCGGATCGCGATATGGTTGCCGGTATTGCCGAAAACAATGAAGAAAACTTAAAAAAATGGCTGAAGGATCCTGAAAATATGAAACCAGGAAATAAAATGACTGGTAAATATGGCAACTTAACGGATGATCAAATTGATGCATTAAATGCATACTTACAAACGTTAAAAGTTGAAAAGTAAAGAGGGATTATTCGCGAAGGGGAGGTTGAAAACGTGAGTTCTGTAGCAAAAAAACAGGGGATGGGTGCTGTCATATGGGATTATTTAACGACAGTAGACCATAAAAAGATTGCCATTCTCTATTTAATTGCAGGTGGATTGTTTTTTATAATAGGCGGAATAGAAGCTCTATTTATTCGCCTTCAATTAGCGATTCCTAACAACGCTTTTCTTGTTGGGGATGCTTATAATCAAGTATTAACGATGCACGGTACAACAATGATTTTCCTCGCAGCTATGCCACTCGTGTTTGCATTTATGAACGCCGCTGTACCACTTCAAATTGGTGCACGTGATGTAGCGTTCCCGTTTTTGAATTCACTCGGATTTTGGTTATTTTTCTTTGGTGGAGTATTTTTAAATTTAAGTTGGTTTTTAGGAGGAGCGCCGGATGCAGGATGGACATCTTATGCATCTTTAGCTTTAGCCTCTAAAGGACATGGTGTTGATTTTTATGTACTCGGCTTGCAAATCTCTGGTATTGGTACATTAATTGGAGGTATTAACTTCCTTGTAACCATTATTAATATGCGTGCGCCAGGGATGACGTATATGCGTATGCCGATGTTTACATGGACGACATTTGTAACATCTTCATTAATATTATTTGCTTTTCCGCCGTTAACTGTAGGATTGGGACTTTTAATGTTAGATCGCTTATTTGGAACAAGTTTCTTTAATCCAGCACTGGGCGGGAATACAATTATATGGGAGCATTTATTCTGGATTTTCGGTCACCCAGAAGTATACATTCTTATACTCCCAGCTTTCGGAATATTCTCAGAAATCTTCGCGACATTTTCGAAAAAACGATTATTTGGTTATTCATCGATGGTGTTTGCGACAGTATTAATTGGATTCTTAGGGTTTATGGTATGGGCGCATCATATGTTTACTGTTGGGCTTGGTCCAGTTGCAAATGCTATTTTCTCAGTTGCAACAATGGCGATTGCGGTTCCAACCGGTATTAAAATATTCAACTGGCTCTTTACAATGTGGGGCGGAAGTATTCGTTTTACGACACCGATGATGTGGGCGGTAGCTTTCATTCCTTCATTTGTAATGGGGGGAGTTACAGGTGTTATGTTAGCATCTGCACCGGCTGATTATCAATTTCATGATAACTATTTCGTAGTAGCTCACTTTCATTATGTAATCGTCGGCGGTGTTGTATTTGGTTTACTTGCAGGAGCTCATTATTATTGGCCACTGATGTTTAATAAAGTATTGAATGAAACGTTAGGAAAGATAACATTCTGGCTATTCTTTATCGGTTTCCATTTAACGTTCTTCATTCAGCATTTCCTTGGATTGATTGGTATGCCGCGTCGTTACTACACATATCTTGAAGGGCAAGGGTTGGAAATGGGCAATATGATTAGTTCTATTGGAGCGGTGTTTATGGCTCTTGGAACGATTGTTCTTCTATTCAATGTAATCAAAACGACAGTATCAAAAGAAAAGGCAGGTCGTGATCCATGGGATGCACGTACATTAGAGTGGACAATGCCAGCACCTACACCGGAATATAACTTTAAACAATTACCATTTGTTCGCGGGTTAGATCCGTTTTGGATTGAAAAACGTGAAGGGAATAAAGAGATGACAGCAGCGGAACCAGTTGGTGATATCCATATGCCAAATCCTTCATTTTCACCATTTATCATTTCTTTAGGATTGTTTATAGCGGCATTCGGTGCGATGTATATGCAGGGTGGAAAAGATAAGTTTTGGTTATTAGTAGCAATTATTGGTTTAATCATTACATTTGGCACAATGTTCCTACGTTCAGTAATCGATGATCATGGATATCATATTCATAAGGAAGATTTAGAAGATAAGGGGGGCAAGGCATAATGCATGTAGATGAAAAATTAACGAATGAAACATTTCCAGCAGAGCCTGAAAAAGCAACCCTTGAGGGGAAAAATAAGTTTGTCGGTTTTTGGTTATTTCTTGGAGGCGAAACAGTATTGTTCGCTTCCTTATTTGGCACATATTTAGCGTTAAAGAATTCTACAAATGGTGGACCAACATCTCAAGAGATGTTCCAAATGCCACTCGTTTTCATTATGACGATGCTTTTATTAACGAGTAGCTTAACGAGCGTATATGCGATGTATCATATGAAAAACTTTAACTTTAAGAAAATGCAACTTTGGCTACTAGTAACAGTGTTGCTAGGTTTAGGGTTTTTAGGGTTTGAGATATATGAGTTTTATCATTATACGCATGAATTTAAGCATACTATGAGAAGTAGTGCGTTTGGTTCCGCGTTTTATGCTCTTGTTGGTACACATGGACTTCACGTATTGTTTGGATTGTGTTGGATTTTAACATTAATCTTTAGAAATGCGAAGAGAGGTCTAAATTTATACAATGCACCGAAGTTTTATGTTGCATCGATTTATTGGCACTTTATTGACGTAGTTTGGGTGTTTATTTTCACTGTAGTATATTTAATGGGAATGGTGGGATAAACAATGGCGATAAAGCAAACGAATAATCCTAAAGTTGATCTTGTTTATCGGAAGAGGAAAAGTGCGGAGGAAATGAAACATCAAGTGATTACATTTGCATTAATGATTTTTTTAACATTAGTTGCATTTGTAGCAGTGGCATATCCGAAAACTTTTAGTCCGACTTTCTCAGTGCCATTTATTTTGCTATTAGCGGTGGTACAAGTAATTTTTCAATTGTATTATTTTATGCATATGAGTCATAAAGGACATGAAGCGGCAAGTTTCTTTCTTTATTCTGGTCTGTTAATCGGGTTAATTACAATTTTAGCTTTTATGACAATTGTGTGGATTTGAAAAGTGAAGAATAAGGGAGCTTGTGTTGTCACAGCTCCCTCTTCATGTTATGTGAAAGGATAACCTTAAGAAGGTAGGTGTGACAATGAGTAACTTGTGGATATTTGGTTTTCAAGCTCTATGGAGTCCAATCTTTTTATTATTTATGCTTTCGATCCTTATTGGGTACTTTTTAATTATTGGGCCATATAGAATGCGATTTGAACATGCGACAAAGGTAAGTAAGAAGCAAGTTTTTTATTTTACGACCGGGATTGTTCTTTTGTATTTTGTAAAGGGAGGGCCTATTGATTTAATTGGTCATATTATATTTAGTGCACATATGTTTGAAATGGCAGTTATGTATATTGCAGTTCCTCCATTATTGTTGCTTGGTATACCGGTTTGGTTATATCGTTATATTACTTCTTTTAAGTTCGTTCAAATTTTATTAAAGGCATTTGCTAGACCACTTATTGCGTTGCTTGTATTTAATGGCCTGTTTTCTTTCTATCATTTACCAATTGTTTTTGATACAGTAAAACAAAGTCAAATTGCGCATCCTATTTGTCTCGCTATATTGTTCTTTACAGCAATCATGATGTGGTGGCCGATGTTAAATCCATTGCCAGAATACCAAACGTTAAGTGATATAAAGAAACTTGGTTATATGTTTGCTAACGGTATATTGTTAACACCAGCTTGCGCGTTAATCATTTTTGCGACTGCGCCGTTATTTGCAACATATACAGACCCGGCTGCTTGGATGAAGGCGATGGAACTGTGTGTACCAGCGGGGACTTTATCAGATTTAAATATAACTGGACCAGAATTTTTACACTGGATGCCAGTCTTACAAGATCAACAAACAGGCGGCATTATTATGAAAATTGTCCAGGAAATAGTGTATGGTACAATTATCGGCTATGTATTCTTTCGGTGGGCACGTCGAGAGCGTGAAAAGGATAAAGAGCAGTTGCAACAATTGCCGCCGTATTTACAAACGAAATAAAAGTGAGTGCATCAATATGATGCACTCACTTTTATTTTATTCAATGATTTGGAATTCTTTTAACTCTTTTTCGACGTTTTGTAGGAGTTGTTCGCTTTTTTGTAGTACATTTGTTGGGAAAGTTTCGCCATCGCCATATTCAACGCCGTGAGGATAATAATGTTTACCTAATAAGGGAGGAAGTAACTTTATTTCAGCATGTCTACTACCAATGTCACCTTCGACTGCTAAACCTTGTACACGCAAATAATAAACATCGTTTAATATTTCGAATTTATAATCGTATGTAACTCGTTCGTAATCCCACTGTCCAGCAAGTACGAAATGGTTCTTCTCCATAATCTCTGTTAATAGTGTTAAATCAACGACTGCCCCATTAAATTTCGTATTTGTAAATTGCATATAATACCTCCTCTTTTAATGTTACAACATTATTTTTATAATAGTATGAATAATAAGAAAGTGCAATTCATATTGAGAGAAAAGGTATAATCCAGACTTTTTTTGTGAAAATATGATATAGTGAAAAGAGTACGGTACACACAAAAAGGAAAGAAAAGGATTTGTGTATATCTCAATTTTATGTTTTGTGCAGGAGGTATATCGATTGAAGAAATTATTGCGTATCGTAATGATTACATTTTTAATTTTAGCTGTTGATTTATACGGGAAATTACTCGTTTCACAATATATATTAACCCCATCTCAATCAAAGCAAGAAAATAAAATTGTGAAAAAGAAAAAACAAGTAAATGAAGACTCGTCAAATATAGTTTTAAATATGATTGGTGGAGACCCTGAAAATTTATTAGCAAAATGGGGCGAACCTTCTCGAATAGAGCCATCTGCTTACGGATATGAATGGTGGGTATACAATCAAGATTTAGCTCAGTATGTTCAATTTGGGGTTGCTGAACGCAAAGTTGTAACGGCGTATGTTGCTGGTGAGCAAGTTAAGGTACCGCCTTATTATATAAATGAAAAATATGAAGACGTGTATAAAAAGAATCCACCCTCTCATGAGATTTCGTTAAAAAGAGGGAAGAATAGTTATCAATTTGAGTTATCAGATACCGAAGTGATGGAACAACCGTTAATACCTGTAGAAGATAGTTGGGCACAATTATATTTTGATCATTTTACACATGAACTTGTTGGTGTTCGTTATATGGATGACGAAACATTATTACGTCAAAAACCGTATCAGCTTGTTTATTCAGGTGAATTATTGGCAGAACAACCATTGACTCCAGATAAACTGAAACAAATAGAGAATGGGAATATGCAACAAATTTTTGATTTAACAAATATTATTCGAAGTCATCATAATTTACCGTTGTTAACTTGGGATCAACAAACAGCAGATGTGGCAATTGGCCATAGTAAAGATATGAAGGATAATAATTACTTTTCACACGATTCACCTACATTAGGTACGTTAGGAGATCGTTTACAGCGAGGGCAAGTAGGATTTCAACTTGCTGGTGAGAACATAGCGGCGCAACATAGTGATGGGATTGCTGCGTTGCAAGGTTGGTTAAATAGTGAGGGGCATAGAAAGAATTTATTGAATGAACAATTTACAGGATTAGGTGTTGGAGTATACGATAAGTTTTATACACAAAACTTTATTCGGAAATAAAGTGAAACTTTAAGTTATGGCTGGGACACCTTCAGGATAATTATTTCATATTCAATGAATTGTAGGTGCGAATCTTACCCTATGCAAATAGTAGGATAAAAAGGTGCATGAATCGTCTAAAAATAGGCGAACCATGCGCCTTTTTTTTCTTACTATATAGTAGATATACATGAAGAGGTGAGGATTATGCCAACAACAAAAGGACCGTTACATCCATCGGTTCAACAGTTTAAAGAGTTTGTAAACCATCACCCTAAAATGGTTCATGAAGTTAGAAGTGGTCACAAAACTTGGCAACAGTTTTATGAGGAATGGTACTTACTTGGTGAAGAAGATCCAATATGGGTAACTTTTAGACCTGATGGAGCGTCTGCTTTTTCTTCAGTAAAAGAAAATAAAAAAGAAAAAGAAAAAGATAATCGAACTGAAGAGGAAAAAACTGCTGATGTGATGGGACAAATGCTTTCTTTCTTTAAAAAGCTAGATGTAGAACAAATGCAACACCATTTAGCCAATGTGACGAGTGCTATTGGTAGTGTGCAACAAGTTTTTCAACAATTTCAAGGAAAGCGCACACAGCAAGAAGAAAGTACTTCCGAAAATAATCCATTTTTCTTTCAGAAGGATTAGGGGGAAAGCGGATGAGAGCAGAAATTATTGAGTTTATAAAGGCTGATGAGGATTTATCTCGCTATATTAGGGAGCAACCATATTGGTATAGAAAACTAACGCGAAACCCTGAAGAAAAAGAGGCATTTGAGTTAGCGGCTATGCAACATTTCAAAAAAACGATACCTGATAAAGTTGAGAAATTTCAAAATCAATTAGCAGTTGCTTCCATTATGATTGATATGTTTCAGTATATGAAGCAGCAAAATACAACATAATTGGAAGGGAAAACTATGTCCGTCATGCAGAACTTTTGATACAATAGAAGCGGATTATTTAAAAAGGAGTTGCAGCATGAGCATGACGGAAATTTGTTTAGTACGACATGGACAAACTGATTGGAATTTTCAAGAGATTATTCAGGGACGTGAAGATATACCGCTTAATGAAGTAGGGAAGATGCAAGCAAGCCAAAGCGCGGCTGCTTTGCAAGCGGAGGCATGGGATATAATTATAAGCAGCCCATTAATTAGAGCACAAGAAACAGCTAAGGAAATTGCAGTGGCTACGGGTTTACAATCGATTTTATTAGATGATCGATTTGTTGAACGTAATTTTGGTGAAGCTTCTGGAAAGCCGGTTGCGACTGTTAGGGAGTTAATTGCAGAAGGTAAAGTAGAAGGTATGGAGCGAGATGAAGAGATTGTAGCTCGTTGTTTTGCTGCTATAAAAGATGTTGCAGCAACTCATTCTGGCAAACGTATTATCATTGTAGCCCATTCACATGCGATAAAAGCAATTTTACATGCAATTGCACCGGAAGATATTTCGTTTAAAACACCGTTAAAAAACGCATGTATTAGTTATGTGAACGAAAATAGTGGGAAGTGGGATGTTCTTAAATATAATATTGCGGAACATATTAATGTATAAATATGTGCTGACATTATATAGAAAATAGTTAGAATGATATCTTTTTATTTAGTGAGGCACTTCAATTAGTAGTTCTATTCTAAATGTGGTATGATGAATACTCGGAGGTGTCTCTCATGATTGTAGCGACGCTGGAAAGCGTATTAATATTAGATAAGGCAGAGCAGCTTGCAAAAGCGATCATCTGTTCAGATATAGCAGAAGATTATCGTAAGTGTTATAAAGAATTGCATGAAGATATGGAAGTTCAGACGTTAATTCAGCAATTTACAGCGATGAAAGAACGATATGAGGAAGTGCAACGTTTCGGTAAATACCATCCTGACTATACTTTCGTTTCGACGAAAATGAGGGAATTAAAACGTTCTGTAGACTTACATGATAAGATTGCAGCTTTCAAACGAGTAGAAACGGCTTTGCAAAAGTTGTTAGATGAAGTTAGTGTAGCAATCGGTTCTGAGGTGTCTTCTTCCATCAAAGTTCCAACAGGAAATCCATTTTTCGATGTTGGTGGCTGTGGTGGCGGTTGTGGTACTGGCGGAGGTTGCGGTTGTAAAAAAACGGGGTAAAACACCCCGTTTTTTAGAAGATAGAAGAAAACGTATACAGAGTTTGTCCTGTAATGTCATAAATTTCTGATTGGTTTTCATAAAATATAAAATATATGCTTTTAAAAGGAGAAGATGGAGAAGATTATGTTCGGGCAACGACAAAGTATGATTGTTTATTTACATTCATTGAAACATGCCAAGATTTTAAGGAAATATGGTAACATACATTACATATCAAAACGCCTAAAGTATGCAGTAGTATATTGTGATATGGAACAAATTGAGCATATGATGCAAAAGTTGAACAAACTTCCTTTTGTAAAAAAGATAGAACAGTCGTACCGCCCGTATTTAAAAACGGAATTTGAAAATTCACGTCCTGATCGGGCAAAAGAATACGATTATAGCTAATAGAAAAATCCCCTGCTAATTTTAGCGGGGGATTTTTTTACTTGAAATAATCATTTATTTCATTGGAGGGATGAAATTATTCATTCGTAAAATACCAATTAAATGATTGAAAAATAGTTCCTTTTCTGGGAAAGTTGTGGATGGTTTTACTGTAAAGGTAGTTACTTTTTTTCCTAGTTGTTCTGCCGTTTCTTCAAATAAAATGACGCGTTTACTTTTTTTATTTTCAAGTACAGGAATGCCTTCACGACATATGTATAATGGTTGGAAATCACCAGTAGTAGTTGGTTTCAATATTACAACAAGTGAGCACACTTTTTTTTCATTTTTAATCGTTTCAAATTGTAACATATGTGTTATACGTTCTTGATTTGCTTTGGCAATTTCAAGTAATTCATATAAATCAGAGTAGCCTTCTCCGAGTTCTATAAAGCGTTGAATCATATTTTTTCCTCCTCTTTCTTTTACTGTACCATCTCACTTTTTAAATGAAAAGTGGACAAATAAAAAAACCCTGCAAAGCAGGGCCCTTCTTATACTAGCATGTACTAGTAAGAAGGAAAAGGGAGAGGAGAAACCGGAGGAAGAACTTATGGGGAAACGTAAGTCTTCTCCGCGGTTGGCAACAACATCGAAGGTGATGTTGTTATAATTATTTATGTCCAATCTAAATGAAGATATACATGATGAAATTAAATTTTATGTTGGGCTTTTTATTTTTCTTTTTTTTATTTTATGATAGGATAAAAAAGGTAAAGTGAAACGAATATACATAATGAGTTCGTATTAGCGAATGGTGAGATGAATATATAGAAATTTCGAGCGGTTGTTTTAAGCAAAGTTCTCCTAGTTTTCGTTGAAAGATGAATGGACCAGTATAGTTTGGTAGCGGTTACCGAATGGAGAAGAGTTTTCTATAATTGCTCGTTAGATTGAAATAAAGGTAGTGACAACAGATGAGAGTAGTTTCAGGAAAATGTAAAGGGCATCCACTTAAAGCGGTGCCAGGTAATACAACACGTCCAACGACAGATAAAGTAAAAGAATCAATTTTCAATATGATAGGCCCTTATTTTGATGGCGGTATCGCTCTTGATTTATTTGGCGGTAGTGGTGGCCTTGGAATTGAAGCAATAAGTAGAGGGATTGATAAAGCAATTTTTGTTGATCGAGATAATAAAGCGATAAAAGTCATTCATCAAAATTTAGAAAGTTGCAGAATACAGGAACAAGCTGAAGTGTATCGAAATGATGCAGAGCGTGCGGTCAAAGCACTCATAAAGCGTGAAATGTCATTCGACCTTATACTAATAGATCCTCCATATAAAGATCAAAAAATTGTATCTTTAATTAGTGTGATGGATCAACATGGATTGCTACATAGAGATGGAATAATTATGTCAGAGCACGGTAATGATGTGGTTTTACCTGATTCTATAGGGGATCTTGTAAAAGTAAGAGCTGAAAATTATGGAATTACAGCAATATCGATTTATAAGTATGAAGGTGAGGAGACAGAATGACAAGTATAGCTATTTCTTCGGGAAGTTTTGATCCAATTACCCTTGGGCATCTGGATATTATTAAAAGGGGAGCGAAAGTGTTTGACGAGGTATACGTAGTAGTTTTAAACAATTCGTCAAAAAAACCGTTCTTTTCAGTTGAAGAGCGCTTAGATTTAATTCGTGAGGCAACAAAGGATATCCCAAATGTAAAAGTAGATTCACATAGTGGGCTACTAGTGGAGTATGCGAAAATGCGTAATGCAAACGCGATTTTACGTGGGTTGCGAGCGGTTTCTGATTTTGAGTATGAGATGCAAATTACTTCTATGAATCGAAAATTAGATGAAAACATTGAAACCTTCTTTATTATGACAAACAACCAATATTCATTTTTAAGTTCGAGCATTGTGAAAGAAGTTGCAAGATATGGAGGGAGTGTAGTAGATCTTGTACCTCCTGTTGTAGAACGTGCTTTAAAAGAAAAGTTTCAAACCCCGTTAAAGTGAACGGGGTTTTTCTTTGTTGCTACGAAAAAATAATAAGATAACATATACATATAAACAAAATAATGTAAATATCGGTCCGTAGTGTACAAAAGATGTCCAAATTTCATGCAGTATAGAAGAATGATTCGATAAAAAGACGGGGATATCTTTTTGCATAGGTGAAAAAGAGCTTACTTTTTCATAAAATGGTTTCCAAAATATAAAAGTAAAAATAGGAGCAAGAATACTTTGGATAATTCGTGCGAAAAAATAGGGCTTAAATCGGATGTCTGTTTCAGCTAATATGCTAGCAACTTGTGCCTGAATAGAAAGGCCACTAAATGCTAAAATAAAGCTTGTTACCATAGCTTGTTGCAGAAGGGGTGTTTCATTTATTTGACTAATCATTTGGCTTCCGAGTGTCATTTCAAAAATGCCAGATAATATCGGAATACTAAATTCGGTAGTTAGTTGGAAGAATGATAAAATATGTTGCATAATAAAAGAGAGGGCTGCTGTAATATGAAATACAGTAATCATTTTATTTAAAACAGAGAATAAAATAATAAATCCACCAATCATAAGTAACGTTTGAATAGAAGAAACGATAGCGTCCCCAAGCACTTTTCCTATTGGTCTTTTTTCTTGCATACGTGTCTCATGTAGGATTGAAAAAGGATTTTGAAAAGGGTGTTTCTTAGTAGTATGTTTATCATGCGTGGCAATGTTGTTATTGCCGTAAAAACGCATCAGCAACCCAACGGCAAAGTTACTTAAATAATGTGCAGCAGCTAATACGATTCCTAATTTCGGATTATTGAAAAAACCGATAGAAACAGCTCCAAAAATAAAAAGTGGATTAGATGAGTTAGTAAAAGATACGAGGCGCTCTGCTTCGATTTGTGTTAGTTGATTACTTTTACGCAGTCTAGCGCTTAATTTGGCACCAGCAGGGAATCCTGAAGCCATTCCCATTGCCCAAACGAATCCGCCTATCCCTGGAACGCGGAAAAGTGGTCGCATGAGTGGTTCTAATATAACGCCTATAAATTTTACGACACCAATACTAATTAGAAGTTCCGCAATGATGAAAAACGGTAAAAGTGAAGGGAATACAACTTCCCACCATATATTTAACCCTCGAATGGAAGCTTGTAAAGCAGCTTGGGGGTGGAGTACAAGAGAAAAGGTTAAAAATAGTGTTGATATGGTAAGAAAAGCCGTTTTCCATTTTTCATACATGTAAGTAAATCCCCCTTTGTCCCAAAAAACGTTCATTTCAGTATACGTGGATACGTAGTGGATTTAGACCATAAGTATGAAAAAGGAATGAAAAAAATTAAAGGGTGAGAAAAATGAAAGAACCGAAAATTGGCTTAGCCCTTGGATCTGGGGGCGCAAAAGGGTTTGCTCATATTGGTGTTATAAAAGTTTTAAGAGAAAATGGTATACCGATTCATATGATTGCAGGAAGTAGTATGGGGGCTTTAGTAGGTACATTTTATGCAGCGAGCTCAAACGTTGAAAGACTGTATAAACTGGCGAATGTTTTTAAGAGAAAATATTATTTAGATTTTACGGTTCCGAAAATGGGATTTATTGCTGGAAAACGTGTCAAAGATATGATTAAAATGTTTACATATAATAAAAATTTAGAAGAGTTAGATATCCCAACGGCTGTTGTGGCTACTGACATCTTGAAGGGGGAAAAAGTAGTTTTTACAAGTGGTCCTGTTGCAGAGGCGGTGAGAGCTAGCATATCTGTACCTGGAGTATTTGTACCAGAAAAAATAGATGGACGGTTATTGGTAGATGGCGGAGTGATTGATCGCATTCCAGTATCGGTTGTGAAAGAGTTAGGTGCTGATATTGTCATTGCTGTTGATGTATCTCCGATTAAAGTGAATGGAGAAGTTACGTCTATTTATGATGTAATTATGCAGAGTATTGAAATTATGCAACATGAGCTTGTGATGAATCGACAAATTGCATCGGATTTAATGATGCGACCAGCTGTAGAACAATTTAGTTCGCGTGCTTTTACAAACATTGAAGACATTATTCGAGTTGGAGAAGTAGAAGCGGAAAAACATGTTGCAAATATTTATTTATTAATTGAGCAGTGGAAGGAGAAACATAATGTTTAAGCGTTTTCGGTTTATATATGCAATTTTAATAGGGGTTATATTGGCGATGTTACTTGTTTACGTGCGTTTACCATATTATGTAACAAAACCAGGGATGGCTGCTAAATTAGAGCCTTACGTTCAAGTTGAAGGGGGAACGAAAGAATCTGGTGATTTTATGCTTGTTACGGTTTCGATGGGACCAGCAAATGTGGTGAATTTAATAGCGGCACAGTTTAATAAATATACACATATTTCGAAAGCGGAAGAAATATTGCAAAAAGGTGAGAGTGATGAAGAATATCAATTTCGCCAAAATTATGCGATGAAAGATTCGCAAAATGCAGCAATCTATAATGCGTATAAACGTGCCAATCGTACTGTTTCTTTTGAAAATAAAGGTGTATTGGTTGCTGGTGTAGCGCAAGGGATGCCGTCAGAAGGAAAGCTTAAACTTGGAGATGTCATCATAGCTGTCGATGGAAAAACATTTGAAAAGACGGAGCAATTTATTGAATATATGACAGGGAAAAAAGAAGGAGATACAGTAAATATTGAGTACAAGCGAGATGGAAAACAGTTAAAAGAAAATTTAAATGTTAAGACCATTCCGAATGGAAATGGGCGTGTTGGTATAGGTGTTTCTATCGTTACGGAAAGAGAATTAGTGGTAGATCCGAAAGTGAAAATTGATTCTCATGAAATAGGTGGACCATCGGCAGGCCTAATGTTTACATTAGAAATATATAATCAACTTGTAGAAGATGATTTAACAAAAGGACATGAAATAGCTGGAACAGGTACGATTAATGAAAAGGGAGAAATTGGCCCGATTGGTGGTATTCAGCAAAAAGTGGTCGCTGCAAGTGATGCTGGTGCTGAAGTGTTCTTTGCACCAAATGAAAAAGGTGCGGAGAAATCGAATTATAAAGATGCGCTAGAGGCTGCGAAAGATATTAAAACAAAAATGAAAGTTGTGCCAGTTGATACGTTGGATGACGCATTAATGTATTTGGAAAAAATGGGTAATAAAAAATAAACCTCTCTGAAAAAGAGAGGTTTTTTTATAGAAATTTTGCAGTTGTTTCATCATAACGAATTGGATGATGCGTTGCATCTTGTTTTAGTAGTAGTGTTCGTAATGGCTCTTGCATGATGGAGAAATATACAGAATTGGCTTTTCGCTCTATGTGTAAAGTAGGATGGTCAAATGTTTTTGTATGGGTAAGGATTGGAAGCTCTATGTTTTTCTTGTTTTTTGAAAGGTAAGTTTGTCCTTTTTGTGACATGCCTAGTAGACGAATATATGGTGCATGATGCTCTATATTTGCGCTATGTATTTCTTCTTTTGTTGTATTTGTTAAAATGTGTGTACAAGCTCTTTGTAATCTAGTCCACGTATAGCGCTTCGTTTTTAATGCCTCCATGAATGAATGGAAGGAGGAACTAGTTTGTATTTTTGATAAAATACGATGCTCTAGACCTTCCTCTATTTCATATATATGTCGTAAGTCCTCTGGAGACATCGTCATGAGTTTGTATTTGAACAATGAAAAGTATTGTTCCCAATTATGTAATATCCCGTAGTTTTGTTTGTAACTTGCTAAAAGAGAAGCGGTCGTTTTTGGGATAAAGGGCTCAATTTCTGTAAAGGAACTATTTTTACTAAAAAGTTGTTTGCGAATACTTGTTGCGCTTGCAATATGTTGGTCGTTAAATGTTTCATCATGATAATGAGACGCAAACCTTTTTATCGTTTGTGCTTGCATAGAACTATTTTGCGTCAGAATCGCTTTTGTGTATTGGAAACCTAAAATGTTATTTGGTTGTGACATGTCTATGTTTTTTTCAGCAGGTAAAATGTGTAGGAAAGCTTCAGATGTAGCTTTTGCATAACTATTACCTGCATTCATAAATTGCTTTACAAGACGATTAAAAGCCTCTTCTTCATTTTGTTGCGATGAGATGGTGTTATAAAAATTTTCGATTTGTCCATCTTCACTACCGAAACAAATTTCAGAAACGTGCAGAGCGTTTAAAATAGAAATCGCGCCATTTGCAAAGGTTTCAGCCTTTTGTGTTGAAAAGGCATATGGAAGCTCTACAACAAGGTCTACACCGCATGCTAATGCCATTTTGGTGCGATACCATTTGGATAGGAGTGCCGGCTCACCACGCTGCAAAAAAGGACCACTCATAACAGCGATTGTAATATCAGATTGTGTTAACTTTTTTGTTTGTTGCACATGATAATCATGACCGTTATGAAAAGGGTTATATTCAACAACAATACCACTGGCTTTTATGGAAATCTCTCCTTTCGATGTAGCATCTTTTTGGAAAACGTGATACTCTATATATTATTTACTATGATGACTTCATTATAGTGTAAAGAAAAAACATTGACAAATATAAAATGGCTAGCTATAATTTTGTTTGTTGCCTTGAGGTGATATGATATGAAATGGTCCATCCATCAATTGAATAAATTGAGAAATAAAGGATTGACATTGGATGAGATGGTAGATGTAAGTGAGCTAAAAGAGGTCGAGAAAGATATTCGTGAAATTAATCCTGTTCACGTAACAGGAAGAGTTGATTTTGGCTCCGGTAAGTTTACGTTCCATCTACATATAACTGGAAGCATGGTTTTACCATGTTCTCGCTCTTTAGTAGATGTGACATTACCATTTGACATTAAAACAACTGAGGTGTTCCAAACTTCACAAGAAGAATTTGAAACTGAAGCTGAAATTCATTGTTTAGAAGGAGAAGTACTTGACTTACTGCCTGTAATCAAGGAAAATATACTTTTGGAGATTCCAATGCAAATTTTCAGTGATGATGTTTCTGGTGGAGCACCGACGCAAGGTCAAGACTGGCAAGTGATTTCGGAAGAAAACAAAGAAAAGCCTGTTGATCCTAGGTTGGCAGGACTTGCAAAGTTTTTTGACAAATAATCGGAAGACTGGTTCAGGCCTTCATATGAAAATAACTATTTCTTTTAAGGAGGTGGGAAGAATGGCTGTACCTTTTAGAAGAACTTCTAAAACAGTAAAAAGAAAGCGTCGTACGCATTTCAAATTATCAGTACCTGGTATGGTAGAGTGCCCAAGCTGTGGTGAAGCGAAATTAGCTCACCGTGTATGTAAAGCATGCGGTACTTACAAAGGTAAAGAAGTAATCAGCAAGTAATTGCGAGAAAATAAACGTAGAAGATATCTTCTACGTTTATTTTTTTTGTCTTATTCTTTACTTGTTGTATTCTATCTTTTCTAGTAACTGCATATGCTTAATAAAAAATGCATAGGGAGGACTAGAGAGATGGCGACAACAAGACAAGATGCTTGGACTGATGATGAAGATTTGCTTCTGGCAGAAGTAGTACTCCGGCATATTCGAGAAGGTGGAACGCAATTATCTGCCTTTAAAGAAGTGGGAAGACATTTATCTCGTACACCAGCAGCATGTGGCTTTAGGTGGAATTCTTACGTTAGAAAGCAATATAAAGAACGTATTGAAGAAGCGAAGCAACTGCGTAAAGTAGAAAATTATGAAGTAAAAGAGACAAAGGTATTGGAGCCTACGTCAATTACATTGAATGATGTTATTGATTTCTTGCAAAATTATAAAGATGAAGACTCTTTAACGGTGTTGCAACAGCAAATTGAATCGTTACAAACAGAGAAAGAGCGTCTCTTGGAGCGATTATCAGTATATGAGGAAGAATATAGAACATTGCTTGATTATATTGATCAAAAAAGAAGTGTAATAGTAGCAGAAAGAAATAGCGCTCGATCGAATGGGAAATTAGAGAAGTTAAAGAAATAAAAAAACAGCTGCTATGTAGCTGTTTTTTTTATTTCTTATGCAGATTCTTCATTTGTAACCGCATTCAAATTTGTTTCTGGGTGCCAAACGTAAAAATCACCATCAGGTACTGATACAGGTTGGAAATTTAATTTATCCCAAAAACCAGCTGAATGGATACGTGCAATCGTTTTAATTGGGAACTGTAGCCCCTTTGCATAATTTACAAGCATTTCTCCGAATCCTTGTTTTTGGAAAGTTGGTAGCACTTCAAGTTTATAGAGTTCTAGGTAAGTACCTGTAATTTCGAATGGCTCTCCGCCATTCCTTTTCATATATAGACTCATACGTGCAATTAGTGATCCGCCGTAATAAATACCGTAAAATGGAGATTCACTATCGTTTTCAATAATGTTTGCTTGTAATTCTTCTAACATGGATAGCTCTTGAGCTCCGCAACCTTTAAATTTTTTAAATTCGTCTAATGTTTTATAATTGATGAGCAAACGCTCAACTTTTGGGAATCCCATAACATCACATCCTTTTCTTGTCTCGTTGAATGCAGAAAAGTAAAAATATTTATAATAATATTATAACTCATTTTTTTATTTTTATGAAGACGATAGTATATTTCTTTTATTATTTTTTTGAGGATTTGCTAAACTAAGAATAGAAGCATATTAATAAGTGGTATATACATATTGAGGGAAGAGGTTGCATTTGCTTATTAAAGAGCAATAAAATTGTAAACTATGTTAATGTAATTGAGGGAGATGAAGTAAAACTTTAATCGGTGAGATTTGTTCATCCTTAATTAATTATTATTCTGCACTAAGTGGACATTTGTGGGATAAAAAGAGGGAGGGGAAAAAGGGACTTATGTATTGTGTTCATATAAGTTCCTTGTGCGAGAATGAAAATCGGAGTTGTGGGACCAGGAGCTATCGGTCTATTGTATGCATTTTATTTACAAAAAAGTAATCAAGATGTTACGTTGTTTGCAAGGTCAACTAAACAGGCTGAGGAATTGAATGCAACAGGTGTAACTTGTATTAGGGAGGGGAAACGTGAAACGATATTCCTGCCTGTTTTACCAATAGAAAGTATGCTAGACCAGCATCTAGACTATATATTTATTGCTGTTAAGCAATATCATATAACTGACATACTACCTTTTGTGCGAGGGGAATCCTCATTAATCTTTTTGCAAAACGGAATGTCGCACCTTCATGCTATGCAGAAAATAGGGAATGAAAATATTGCAGTTGGAATTGTAGAGCATGGCGCAAAAAAAGAAGAAAGAGATACCGTTTATCATACAGGGATAGGTGTAACGAAGTTTGGAATCGTGCACGGTCAGTCTATACATTTTGAAGAAATATTTAATTGTTTTCCTTTTCCTCATTTTCCGATTCAAATAGAAGATGACTGGAAGGATGTTATGCACAAAAAATTAGTAGTGAATGTATGTATCAATCCATTGACAGCATTATTACAAGTCCAGAACGGCGAGCTGATTTCGAATCCGTTTTTTTATCAGATGATGGGGCAAGTATTTCAGGAAGTCGTTTTTCTTGTTAAAGAAGAAAAAGAAATAGTATGGGAAATGGTACGTCACGTATGTGAAAGAACATCTCATAATACATCTTCTATGCTGGCAGATATAAGAGCGAATAGACAAACGGAAATTGGTGCGATTGTTGGATATGTATTAGAAGAAGCTAAGAAACAGCAGCAATTCGTTCCGACACTTCAATTTTTGTTCGATGCAATAAAAGGATTAGAAGTAAAAGTATAAGTGTAATTCTTTGCTTTTACGTGAAACATTGACTACAATGTGGATTGGTGAGAGAACAGGATACGAAAGGAAGAATTATATGGAGATAAAAGAAATCTCTGTTCCGCAACAAGGTGTTGTAGCGGACTATATGAACGGTAAAAAAGAGATACAGTCGTGTTTTGATTATATGTTAACAGAAGATGCTTTTAAACAGCGTGTACAAGATTTGCGTGAGAGGGAGTTTTTCCGCCAAGATTTAGTAGCGCATTTATTAGAATATAATACAAAATTACAAGCGGGAGAAGCTACAATTCGAAATATAAAAGCGCTTGAAGATGAAAATACATATGTTGTTATAGCTGGACAACAAGCTGGGTTATTAACTGGACCACTTTATACAATTCATAAAATTATTTCAGTTTTACAGCTTGCGACGGAAAAGGAAGAAAGTTTAGGTGTTAAAGTTGTTCCTGTTTTCTGGATTGCTGGTGAAGACCATGATATGGATGAAATTAATCATACTTTTGTAACGAAGAATAAAAAAGTAAAAAAGACTATTTTTCATGATCGTAATCCGAAAAAGGCGAGTGCTTCAGAGTCGGAGCTTTCTTTGGAAGACTGTAGAAAGTGGATTGAAGAAATTTTTAAAACATATCCTGAAACGAATTTCACAAAGGATGTACTGCAGTTTATTGATGATTCTTTGGGGAAATCGAATACGTATGTAGATTTCTTTGGTCATCTTATTATGAAGATGTTCGTGAATTCTGGTTTAATTCTTGTTGATTCGCATCATCCTGAATTAAGAAAATTAGAAGTTCCGTTTTTCAAACAAATTGTAGGTAAGTATAAAGAAATGCAAGAGGGACTTCATAACCAACAGGAAGTAATTAAAGAATTAGGATATAAACCAATTATTGAAACAAAGTCTAATGCAGTACATATATTTATGGAAATTGATAATGAACGAGTGTTACTTGAAGATAATCAAGGGAAGTTTGTTGGTAAGGATGGAGCGTATTCCTTTTCATATGAGGAATTGATTGAAGAGATGGAAAGAAGCCCGGAACGCTTTAGTAATAATGTTGTCACGCGTCCTCTTATGCAAGAGTATGTATTTCCTACGTTGGCGTTTATTGGGGGGCCAGGGGAATTAGCTTACTGGAGTGAATTGCAACAAGTCTTCCATACTATCGGTTTCCGAATGCCACCTGTCGTTCCGCGTATTACAATCACTTATATAGAGAGGGATATAGCGACTGATTTACAGGATTTACAATTGCAAGAGATTGACCCGTTTTTAAATAACGTAGATAAGCTGCGTGAAAACTGGTTATCTAATCAAATAGAGGAACCGATAGATGAACGATTTGTAGAGGCTAAAAAAGAAATAATGGATATTCATACGTCATTACAACAGTTTGTGAAGAAAATAGACCCTGGATTAAGTGCGTTTGCAGGGAAAAATGAATTCAAAATTAATGAACAAATTGAACTGTTGGAAAGAATGTTGAAAAGAAATGTTGAGAAAAAACATGAAGTGCAGTTAAATAAATTCCGTCGCATACAATTTGCGCTTCGTCCATTAGGAGCGCCGCAAGAGCGTGTGTGGAATGTATGTTATTATTTAAATCAGTTCGGTTTGGATTTCATTGATCGTGTAATGGAAAAAACGTTTTCTTGGGATGGAAAACATCATGTGATAAAACTATAGAATCTTGCTCTTCGGAGCAGGATTTTATTTTTACCTTGTTGAATTTACTGTGAAGTGAAATTTTTCTGAATTATTAATCTAAAAATGGTGAATATCTTAATTATGCAGGATACTTAAATATATGACAAAATAGCACAAAATGTAAACGTATTATTATCTTTTTCGACAGTTTTTTGTTTAAATTCCCGCAAAAGATGATAAAATTTAGTATATAATAAAAGAAAATAGCGATTTGTATAGTATGCTGCCTTTGTAGGCAAGTTAAATGAGTCGTTCTTTCATAGTATTTCGTTCTCTAATCGTGAAATATGCGTTTAGAGGAGGAGATGCATTCAACATAATTAATTGGAAAAAGAGTAGGTGCAACAATGTTTAAACACGTAACAGTGCTTTTGAAGGAAACAGTAGACGGCTTAGATATAAAGCCAGATGGTACATATGTAGATTGTACACTGGGGGGAGGAGGACACAGTTCTTATTTATTATCCCAATTAACTGAAGGTGGAAAATTAATCGCGTTTGATCAAGATGAGATAGCAATTCAAAATGCGAAAGAAAAGTTCTCTTCATACGGTGAACAGTTCATAACAGTAAAGAGTAATTTCCGTTATTTATCTGAAAAACTACACGAATTAGGTATAACAGAAGTAGACGGTATTTTATTTGATTTAGGAGTTTCATCCCCGCAATTAGATACACCAGAGCGTGGTTTTAGTTATCATCATGATGCACCGTTAGATATGCGAATGGATCAAGATGCCCCATTAACAGCATATGATGTGGTAAATAGCTGGTCATATGAACAACTTGTAAGAATTTTCTTCCAGTATGGTGAAGAGAAATTTTCGAAACAAATAGCAAGAAAAATTGAAGCGTATCGTGAGAATAAAGCTATTGAAACGACAGGAGAATTAGTAGAACTAATTAAAGAGGGTATTCCAGCTCCTGCTCGTAGAACGGGTGGACATCCTGCGAAGCGAGTGTTCCAAGCAATCCGTATAGCTGTAAATGATGAATTGAAAGTATTTGAAGAAGCTTTGGAATCTGCAATTGAGATGGTCAAGCCAGGCGGAAGGGTTAGTGTTATAACATTCCATTCTTTAGAAGACCGTATTTGTAAAACGACGTTTAAGCGAAATAGCACAACGCCACAATTGCCGCCAGGATTACCAATTATTCCTGATGAATTTAAGCCGAAATTAAAGCTTATTACAAGAAAACCGATTTTACCTTCTGATATAGAGTTAGAAGAAAATAATCGAGCGCGTTCTGCGAAATTGAGAATCGCTGAAAAACGATAAAAAGGGGAGAGAGGTATGAGTAACTTAGCTGTAAAGTACAAACAACAAGCGCAAGAAGAGGTACAGATTCAAACGCCCCCACAGCAGCTGGTTCAGCCAAAAGCTAAAGCGAAGATTACAAGAATCGAAAAACTGTTGTATGTAGCATTTATTGGCTTTTTATTGTATGCCTGTGTAGCGTTTATTGGAAATAAAGCAGGCCTTTATCAAGTTAATGTAGAAGCAGCGACGATAGAACAAAAAATTGTGCAGCAACAAAAAGAAAATCAAGAATTACAGGCTGAAGTAGAGAAGTTAAGTCGTTATGAACGAATCGCTGAAGTTGCAAAAAAACACGGGCTAGAAATTAATGCGAATAATGTGAAAGGCCTCAAATAAGGCAATAGGTGTGAAGGGAAAATGAAGAGAGATATGACTAAATTTCATACCAATAAGGGAGCAGGGTATTTTATGATTTTATTCCTCCTGCTCTTTTTGCTGTTATTAGCCCGATTTTTTTACATACAAGCGACAGGAACAGTTCATAATCAGGATTTAGATGCACTTGCTAAGCAAAAACATAGTAAAACAGGAATTTTGGAAGCGAATCGCGGGACGATTTATGATCAAAACGGTCACGTATTAGCACAAGATGCAAACTCTTATAAACTTGTAGCAGAATTAAAAGGTGCGAAGCCGGTTGAGAATAAAGAGGATACTGCAAAGAAAATTGCAGGAGTACTCGGAAAAGATGAAGAGAAGATTTTAGCTACGTTAAATAAAAAGGATAAAAGTCAGGTCGAATTTGGAACGCTAGGTAAAGATTTGACAAAAGAACAGAAGGAACAAATAGAAGCATTGAAATTGCCAGGTATATCATTTATTACTGAAAATGCAAGAGTGTATCCAAACGGTGATTTTGCATCTTACGTCATAGGACATGCAAAACCAAATGATAAAGGAACCTCAGTAGGTTATTTTGGTTTAGAACAAAGCTTAGATAAATATTTAAGTGCTTCTAACGGAGAAGTAGCTTATACAGGCGATCGTAGAGGCGTATCTCTTGATGGCGGGAAAGTGAATGTAAAGGCACCTAAAAATGGAGAAAATGTATATTTAACGCTTGACCAGCGTATTCAAAGTTATTTAGAAGACGCAATGAAAGAAGCGAGTAAACATTATGAACCAGAAAGCTTAATAGGAATCGTTGCGGATCCAAAAACAGGGAAAATATTAGCGATGTCTACTAAACCTAGTTATGATCCAAATGATCGTCAAATTAAATATTTCTTCAATGATGCAATTGCAAATGCATTTGAACCTGGATCAACAATGAAAATTTTCACGCTAGCAGCAGCTATTAATGAAGGTGTGTATAAGGGACAAGATTATTATCAGTCTGGTACATATCAAGTCGGAAACCGAAAAATAAAAGATCATAACGGCGGCGCTGGATGGGGATCTATCACATTTGATGAAGGGGTAGAGCGTTCTTCCAACGTAGCGTTTGCAATTTTAGGGGATCAAAAACTTGGCCCAGAACGTTTCCGGAAATATATTCATAGTTTTGGATTAGATGAAAAAACGAACATTGATTTACCTGGTGAAGGTTCAAATACCATTGTATTCGATCAGCAAATACAGCAAGTAACAACAGCTTTTGGACAAGGTTCTACTGTAACGCCAATTCAGCTTGTACAGGCTGCAACTGCTATAGCAAATGATGGGAAAATGATGAAGCCTTATACAATTGATAAAATTGTAGATCCAATAACAGAAAAAGTGAAATTAGAACATAAACCAGAAGAAGTGGGAAAACCTGTTACAAAAGAAACGGCGGCGCAAGTAAGACAGTTATTAGAACGCGTTGTTACATCGCCGAAAGGGACAGGAACTGCTTATAAAATCGATGGATATTCAGTTGGTGGTAAAACAGGGACAGCACAAATTCCGGACGGAAAAGGTGGCTATATGACAGGAAGAGAGAATTATATATTCTCATTCTTAGGGATGGCACCTATGGACGACCCGCAACTTGTTGTGTATGTAGCTGTTAAACAGCCGAAATTGAAAGATGATGAGAGTGGCGCGCAGCCTTTAGCTGATATTTTTAAATATGTAACAAAAAATAGTTTAGAGTATTTAAAGATTAAGCCTAATGAAGTGAAAGATCCGAAAAAATATGTGAAAGAGCAGCAAACTGCTGTTCCGGATGTAACCGGAAAAACGATGGAAGAAGCGAAAAAAGCCATTGATAAAGCAAAACTCCGTCCAATTGTATTAGGTGAAGGCAAAGTACAGCAACAAGTGCCAAAAGCGACTGAACAAACATTGAAGGGTGATCGAGTCTTCTTAGTCGGAGATAAACCTACAATGCCAAATATACAAGGTTGGGCACTGCGTGATGTTATGAATTTAGCAAAAACATTAAAGCTTAATTTAAAACCTACTGGTACCGGATACGTAACCGAGCAAAGTGTGGCAGAAGGAACATTGTTGCAACCTGGTACAGAGTTAGGTGTAACACTTGTACCGCCACTCGAACCACAACAAGAAGCCGAAAGACCATAATGGTAAAAGAGAAGAAGTTCTAATTAAATAAGTACAAGCATATATTGGAACAAGCTAGGCGTAAGGGAGGCTTGTTCCAATATGCGTGTATCAAATGTAACAGTTAGAAAACGACTTATTTTTATACTCATATCAGGTATACTTATTTTCACTATCATCGATATTCGTCTTGGATATGTGCAATTTTTTCTTGGGAATATGTTAACGGATCGTGCGAAAGATTCATGGAGTCGTAATATCACTTTTGAACCTGAACGTGGGAAAATTTTAGACCGAAATGGTGTGGAACTTGCCACAAATAAAAGTGCCCCAACTGTCTTTGTTGTACCGAGGCAAATTGAAAAACCAGCAGAGACTGCAGAGAAGTTAGCTGCAGTATTAGGTGTGGAAAAAGATGAGATTTATAAGAGGATTACAAAAAAAGAATCAATTGTAAGGTTAGATAAAGGCGGAAGGAAAATATCACATGATAAAGCGAAAGAGGTAAGAGGATTAAGTTTGAAAGGTGTTTATATCGCAGAGGACTCTATCCGGTACTATCCATTTGGCAACTTTTTATCACATGTATTAGGGTTTGCAGGTAGTGATAACCAAGGTCTTATGGGACTAGAAAAATATTATGATAAAGAGCTAAATGGTGATGAAGGTCATGTGCGTTTTTTTGCAGATGCAAAAGGACAAAGGATGCCTAATGTTGGCGATGATTTCAAAAAACCAGAAGCTGGTTTGAATTTAGGCTTAACAATTGATGCACGTATTAATAGAATCATGGAAAGAGAAATGAATATTGCAGAGTCGACATATAATCCAGATGGTATGATTGCGATTGCGATGAATCCGAAAAACGGTGAAATTTTAGGTATGTCGAGTCGGCCGAGTTTTGATCCGGCAGATTTTCAAAGTGTTTCTCCAGAAGTGTATAATAGAAATTTACCAGTATGGAGTACGTATGAGCCTGGTTCAACATTTAAGATCATTACGTTAGCCGCAGCCTTGAACGAGAATTTAGTAGACTTAGAAAAAGATACGTTTTATGATGATGGAGCAGCTGAAGTTGGTGGAGCTAGATTGAAATGCTGGAAAGCAGGAGGCCATGGTAGCCAAACGTTTTTAGAAGTAGTTCAAAACTCTTGTAACCCAGGATTTATTGAACTGGGTGATCGTCTTGGTAAAGACCGATTGTTTAAATACATTCGTAATTTCGGTTTTGGACAGAAAACCGGAATCGATTTGCAAGGTGAAGGTAGTGGGATTTTATTTAATTTAGATAAAGTCGGTCCAGTCGAGCAAGCAACCACTTCATTCGGTCAAGGTGTTTCTGTAACACCAATTCAACAAGTAGCAGCAGTAGCAGCGGCTGTAAATGGTGGAACATTGTATCAACCGTATATAGCTAAGGAATTTATTGATCCGAAAAATAATCAAGTTGTAAGTAAAAAGACACCTGTGGAAAAAAGAAAAGTTATTTCCAAGGAAACTTCAGAAAAAGTTCGGTATGCATTAGAGAATGTTGTAGCAAAGGGATCTGGTAAAGGTGCTTTCATTGACGGTTATCGTGTAGGTGGAAAAACAGGTACGGCTCAAAAGGTGAAAGATGGTAAATATTTAGAGAATAATTATATAGTTTCTTTTATCGGCTTTGCTCCAGCAGATGATCCAGAAATTGTTGTCTATGTTGCTGTTGATAATCCGAAAGGTGTAACGCAATTTGGTGGAGTAGTAGCAGCTCCAATTGTTGGGAATATTCTTCGGGATGCACTTCCTGTTATGGGAGTGAAACCGAGAAAAGAACAAGTTGAGAGAGAATATAAATGGGGCGATACACCAACTGTGGAAGTTCCGAATTTAATTGGTATGAAAAAGAAAGACTTACAGACGCAACTCGTCGATTTGAAGCTTGATATAAGCGGAGATGGAGAGAAAGTCATTAAACAATCCCCAGAAGCAGGAGCTAAAGTAAAAGAAGGCTCAAAAATTAGAATTTACTTCGGGAATTAAAGGTAACCTAGTACGTTTTATGGTACAATTGGTGGAAGTGAGTTCTTTATAGAAGAGTTACTTAATTCGAGGCCGTAAGGGTTTCAATTATAAATAGGTCTATTTATAGACGAAAGTAGCACTTACCTCCTATTTTATATAATTAGGAGGTAACGTGTTGCTTATTAAAAAAGAGATAAATACACAAAGTAGAGAGGGTTTAGTGAAATGAAGTTGCATACACTTGTATCATGTTTGCATGATTTTCCAGTTGTTCCAAAAGAAAATCCAGAAATCACATCAATAGAGGCTGATTCACGTAAAGTGAAAGAAGGAAGCTTATTTGTATGTATGAAAGGATATACGGTTGATAGCCATGATTTTGCTAAGCAAGCAGCGGCACAAGGAGCGGCTGCTATTGTTGCGGAAAGACCAATTGATGTTGACGTTCCAGTTGTACTTGTGAAAAACACTTTTCGTTCGTTAGCGGTTTTAGCTGATTATTTTTATGGTCAACCAACACACAAGTTACATTTAATCGGAATTACAGGTACAAATGGAAAGACAACAACATCGCATATAATGGATGAGATTATGCGCGCACATGGTCATAAAACAGGGCTAATTGGAACAATTAATATGAAAATCGGTGATGAAACATTTGAAGTGAAAAATACAACACCAGATGCACTAACACTTCAACAGACGTTTTCAAAAATGGTTGAATATGGTGTAGATAGCACAGTAATGGAAGTTTCATCGCATGCTTTAGATCTTGGTCGTGTACACGGATGTGATTACGATGTAGCAGTGTTTACAAATTTAACACAAGATCATTTAGACTATCATAAAACGATGGAAGAATATAAACATGCAAAAGGATTGCTATTTGCGCAACTTGGCAATAGTTATAATCATAATCGTGAAAAGTACGCAGTACTGAATAACGACGATGCTGTAACAGCGGAATATATGAGAAGTACTGCAGCAACTGTTGTAACGTATGGAATTGATACATCAAGTGATATTATGGCTAAAGATATCGTTATGACGAGTGGTGGAACTACGTTTACGCTTGTAACACCGTATGAAAGTGTAAACGTTACGATGAAATTGATTGGGAAATTTAATGTATATAACGTACTAGCAGCAACAGCGGCAGGACTTGTTTCCGGTGTAAGTGTAGAAACGGTCATTGATGTGATAAAGAACCTAGCTGGTGTTCCAGGACGTTTTGAAGTGGTTGATGGTGGACAAAATTATACAGTTATTGTTGATTATGCACATACGCCAGATAGCTTAGAGAATGTATTGAAAACAGCAAAACAGTTTGCAAAAGGCGACGTATATTGTATCGTCGGTTGTGGCGGTGATAGAGATCGAACGAAGAGACCAATCATGGCAAGTGTTGCAACAAAATATGCAACTCATGCAATTTACACTTCAGATAATCCAAGAAGTGAAGAGCCAGGGGCTATTTTAGATGATATGGTACAGGGTGCAAATGGGAATAATTATGAAGTAATTATTGATAGAAAAGAAGCGATATATCATGCAATTGCTAACGCGAAAGCTGAAGATATCATCATTATTGCTGGTAAGGGACATGAAACATATCAAATTATTGGTAAAGACGTTCATCATTTTGATGATCGTGAAGTTGCTAAAGAAGCAATTACAGAGCGTTTAAACAACGAAGAGTAACAACGTGAGAGGAGGACTACATGTGCTTGAGCAAGGTTTATTAGTAACGGCTGGGGTAGCATTCTTAATTTCTGTTGCCCTTTCGCCATTGTTTATTCCATTTTTAAGAAAATTAAAGTTCGGACAGAGTATTCGTGATGAGGGACCAAAGTCACATCAAAAAAAATCAGGGACACCGACAATGGGTGGTATTGTCATATACGTATCTATGATGGTAACTTCACTTATTATGGCAATTAAGTTTAACCGTTTAGGTACAGAGGTTTCGTTATTACTATTAGTGACATTTGGTTACGGATTGATTGGATTTTTAGATGACTACATAAAGGTAGTTAAAAAGAGAAATCTTGGTTTAACATCAAAACAAAAATTAGTAGGTCAGCTTGTTATTGCTATTGCGTTCTTTTTAATTGGGAAAGGGCAAGCGTTCCACACATACATCATGATTCCGGGAACGGATGTTAAGTTTGAATTAGGTTGGGCGTATTTTGTACTTGTACTATTTATGCTTATTGGTGGATCAAATGCAGTTAACTTAACTGACGGTTTAGATGGTTTATTATCAGGAACAGCTGCTATTGCATTTGGAGCATTTAGTATTATTGCCGTAGCGCAAGAGCAATTTGGAGTAGCGATATTCTGTATGGCAGTTGTAGGAGCTGTACTTGGATTTTTAGTATTTAATGCGAATCCAGCGAAAGTGTTTATGGGAGATACAGGTTCATTAGCTTTAGGTGGAGCGATTGCAGCTGTAGCGATTTTATTAAAACAAGAATTGTTACTTGTAATTATTGGTGGAGTATTCGTAATGGAAACTTTATCTGTTATTATTCAGGTCATTTCATTTAAAACAACAGGAAAACGTGTCTTTAAAATGAGTCCATTACACCATCATTATGAATTATGTGGTTGGTCAGAGTGGCGTGTTGTTGTGACGTTTTGGTCTGTAGGATTTTTATTAGCTGTGTTAGGAATTTATATCGGGGTGTGGATGTAATTGAAAACTGTAACTGAATTTCAAAATAAAAATATTCTTGTGTTAGGCATTGCAAAAAGTGGTTATGCAGCAGCTACATTGTTACAAAAGTTAGGGGCAAATGTTATTGTAAATGATGGAAAGCCTTTAGCAGAAAATGTGCTTGCTGCAGAACTACAAGCAAAAGGAATGGACGTTGTATGCGGTGGTCATCCTTTAGAATTGTTAGAGAGAAATATTTCGCTTGTAGTAAAAAATCCAGGAATCCCGTATTCTAATCCAATATTAGTTGCTGCGAAAGAAAAGCAAATTCCGATTGTTACGGAAGTTGAATTAGCATATCGTATTTCAGAAGCGCCATTTGTTGGGATTACGGGGTCTAACGGTAAAACGACGACGACAATGCTTACATTTGAAATGCTAAAAGAAGGACAAAAGCATCCTGTAATTGCAGGGAACATTGGAACTGTAGCGTGTGAAGTAGCACAGGATGCAAAAGAAAATGAAGTTGTAGTTACAGAACTTTCATCGTTCCAACTGATGGGAGTAGAAAGGTTCCAACCTAAAATTGCTGCGTTTTTAAATTTATTTGAAGCTCACTTAGATTATCATGGGACGAAGAAGGAATATGGTTTAGCAAAAGCAAATATTTTTAAAAACCAAACAGAAAACGATTATAGTGTAATAAATGCAGATGATACAGATGTGATGGCTTTATCTGCTTATAGTAAAGGGCAAAAAGTACTATTCTCAACAACGAAAGAAATTGAAGATGGTGCATGTATAAAAGATAATGCTCTTTATTTTAAAGGTGAAAAAGTTGTTGAAGTAGGCGATATCGTTTTACCTGGTCAACATAATTTAGAAAATATTTTAGCGGCGATGAGTATCGCAAAATTATTAGGTGTTTCTAATGAAGCAATTACGACGGTGTTAAAACGTTTTACAGGTGTAAAACATCGTTTAGAATATGTAACAACGATTAATAACCGTAAGTTTTATAATGACTCAAAAGCAACAAATATGTTAGCGACTGAGAAAGCTTTATCTGCATTTACACAACCGATTGTGTTATTAGCAGGTGGACTTGATCGTGGGAATGAATTCGATGATTTAATTCCGTATTTCAAAAATGTTAAAGCGATTGTAACATTTGGACAAACAGCTCCAAAATTAGTAAGAGCTGCAGAAAAAGCGGGATTAGATATAATTGAAAGTGTCGATACTTTAGATGAAGCGGTAGTGAAAGCTTATGCTCATTCTACATATGGCGATGTAGTTCTTCTTTCTCCGGCATGTGCAAGCTGGGATCAATTTAAAACATTTGAAGAAAGAGGAGACATTTTTATACAAGCTGTGCATAAACTTATATAAAGTAAATCAAAACATCAGTAGGCTAACACCTACTGATGTTTTGTTACATAGGGCAAAAGTTTCTGCCTAAAGAGGTGGTGTTTATGGGTAATGAAGAAAACGCCTGATTTTATTCTCATCATCGTTACACTGTCGTTGTTAACAATCGGAATGATTATGGTTTATAGTGCGAGTGCGGTTTGGGCCTCTTATAAAATGGGGGACTCATTCTTTTTTGCAAAAAGGCAATTGCTATTTGCGGGTCTTGGTGTAGTGGCTATGTTTTTAATTATGAAAATTGATTATTGGGTTTGGCGTACGTATTCAAAAGTAATTTTGCTAGTTTGCTTCATTCTACTTATTCTCGTTCTTATTCCTGGAGTAGGACTTGTTCGAGGAGGAGCGAGAAGTTGGATTGGAATTGGGGCATTCTCCATTCAACCGTCAGAATTTATGAAGTTTGCGATGATTATTTTCTTAGCGAAATTTTTAGCGGAACGACAAAAATTAATTACCTCTTTTAAACGTGGTTTACTACCGGCTCTTGGTTTTGTGTTTCTTGCTTTTGGGATGATTATGTTACAGCCAGATCTTGGTACAGGAACGGTAATGGTTGGCACATGTATCATTATGATATTCATCTCGGGAGCAAGGGTCTTTCACTTTGCAATGTTTGGTTTGCTTGGTGTAGCAGGGTTTGTAGGACTAATTGCATCAGCACCGTATCGAATGAAACGTATTACATCGTATTTAGATCCGTGGTCAGATCCGCTTGGAAGTGGATTTCAAATTATTCAATCGTTACTCGCAATTGGACCTGGTGGATTATTCGGGCTTGGACTTGGACAAAGTAGACAAAAGTTTCTTTATTTACCTGAACCGCAAACAGACTTTATATTTGCAATCTTATCCGAGGAATTAGGTTTTATTGGTGGTTCATTTGTGTTATTATTATTTAGTCTGTTATTATGGCGTGGGATTCGTATAGCTTTAGGAGCGCCAGATTTATATGGTACGTTTTTAGCAGTAGGTATTGTGGCGATGATTGCGATTCAAGTAATGATTAATGTTGGTGTTGTAACAGGATTGATGCCTGTTACGGGTATTACTTTGCCGTTTTTAAGTTATGGTGGATCAAGTTTGACATTAATGTTAATGGCAGTAGGTGTATTATTAAATATAAGTCGCCATTCTCGCTACTAAACCCTGTTTTATAAGACAGGGTTTTTCGTATGCGCGCGAAGAAACATTATGTATATAGAAATCAATACGACTGAAATAAGAAAAGAGAAGCGGAGGAGTTAGTAGTGCGTGTATTAGTAAGTGGTGGGGGCACTGGAGGTCATATTTATCCGGCTCTTGCTTTAATAGGAGAAATAAAAAAATTAAATCCGGAAGCAAGATTTTTATATATTGGTACGGAGAATGGATTAGAGAGCACAATCGTTCCAAAAGCAGGTATACCGTTTCAATCTATCGTTATAAGTGGATTTAAGCGTAAAATATCGTTGGATAACGTGAAAACGGTTATGCGTTTCCTAAAAGGTGTACAAGATAGTAAACGATATATTCGTCGTTTTAATCCGGATATCGTGATTGGAACGGGTGGATACGTATGTGGACCAGTTGTATATGCTGCGGCAAAATTAGGTATTCCAACTATTGTACATGAACAAAATAGTGTACCTGGTGTAACGAATAAATTTTTAAGTCGCTATGTTGATAAAGTGGCGGTTTGTTTTGAAGCAGCTGCAGAACATTTTCCACAGTCAAAAGTTGTCATGACAGGTAATCCACGAGCGTCAGAAGTAATGGATCAAAATGGAATGAAAGGAAAACGTTCAGTAGGTTTATCTCTTCCTAAAAAATCTGTACTTATTTTTGGTGGGAGTCGCGGGGCTAGACCGATTAACGATGCTTTCGTAGAGGCAATTGAGCAGTTTGGGAATAAAAGTTACGAAATATTGTATGTAACAGGTGAAGTGCATTATGAAAAAGTAATGGAAGCCGTTAAGCAAAAAGGGAATCCGAATAATGTTATTATTAAACCTTTCATTCATAATATGCCAGAGGTACTTACAGGGGTAGATCTTGTCGTTTCAAGAGCAGGGGCAACAACACTTGCCGAATTAACTGCGTTAGGTAAGCCAAGCGTGTTAATTCCGAGCCCTTACGTAACAAATAACCATCAGGAAAAGAATGCACGTTCTGTTGTTGATAAAGGAGCAGCGAAAATGTTGCTTGAAAAAGATTTAACAGCTGAAACGCTTATTCGTGATATTGATGAAATTTTATTAGATGCACAAACATTACAAAATATGAAGTTAGCTGCTGGGCAGTTAGGTATTCCAGATGCAGCAAATAAGCTGTATGAAGTAATGAATAAGCTTGTAAAAAAATAACGTTAGGTGAACGCCCTGCATACTACTGTAATAAGGATGCTTAGTATGGGGGAGATTGTTTATGGAGCAATTAGTAAATGAGCTAATAGAAGCAAATGTTGGTCGCGTGTTAGTGGATGAACCGTTAGCACGTTATACCACTATGAAAATAGGTGGACCAGCTGATATTTTAATTGTGCCAAAGCATGTTGCCGGTATTGAGAAAACAGTGCAGTTAGTAAAAAAATATAAAACAAAGTGGACTGTAATTGGACGCGGTTCGAACCTTCTTGTATCTGATTTAGGCATAGAAGGTGTCGTTATTCGTTTAGGAGAAGGAATAGACCACTTAGAAGTCGAAAAACATAGAGTAAGAGTTGGTGGTGGGTATCCACTTATTAAATTATCAACTTTACTTAGTCGTCAAGGGCTAGCCGGTCTAGAATTTGCAAGTGGTATTCCAGGCAGTGTTGGCGGTGCAGTGTATATGAATGCAGGAGCACATAAGTCGGATATATCAAACATATTATCGAAAGCTCTTATTTTGTTTGAAGACGGAACAATTGACTGGTTAACGCATGAAGCAATGGAGTTTTCCTATCGTACGTCTGTATTGCAAACGAAACGTCCTGGTATTGTTTTGGAAGCTGAGTTTCAATTGCAGATAGGAGAGCGCGAGAGAATTGTGAATGTCATGCAAAAGAATAAAGATTACCGCCGTGAAACACAGCCATGGAATCATCCTTGTGCAGGAAGTGTATTTCGGAATCCAATTCCATACTTTGCGGGAGATTTAATAGAAAAGGCGGGGCTTCGCGGTTATCAAATAGGTGGAGCTCAAATTTCTGAAATGCATGGGAATTTTATTATTAATACTGGGGGAGCCAGCGCGCGAGATGTCTTATCTTTAATTGCAGTAATTAAACAAACAATTAAGGATAAATTTGGCGTAGAAATGCATACAGAAGTAGAAATCATTGGAAGATAACGGTTATTCGTCCCGCTCATTATCATTTATGTTATAATAAGAAGATAAGAACGGCATGAGGAACATGCCGTTCTTTATGTTACGTAGGGGGATCGTACATGAAAAATAGTAAAGTGATTAAACTACAGGATCGTGTACCAAAGTTGAAAAATCAACAGAAAAAAAACAAGAAAAGTGTTAATCATCGGTTGATTTTATACATATCAATTTTATTTTTATTAGTGCTCTTTTTAATTTATTTTCGGTCTCCGCTTAGCAATATAAAAAAGATAAGTGTGTTTGGAAATCATTATATGACAGATGAACAAGTGATGAAAGAATCAGGTGTAACATACGATACAAGTTATTTCCGGGTGACAGCACATAAAGCAGAAGAAAACTTAACGAAACGAAAAGAAATTAAAGCAGTAAATGTAAAGAAACGTTTTCCAAATAAAATTGACGTTCATATTGAAGAATATTTAACGATTGGTTATATAAACAAAGATGGGAAATTACAACCGTTATTAGAGAATGGGAAAACACTTGATGTACTCCCGAACGGAAAACTTCCTGTTGCAGCACCAATTTTTGAACCTTTTAAAGAGGAGAAAATGAAGGAGTTAATTGCTGAGCTTGAAAAATTAACACCAACTATTTTAAGGTCTATTTCTGAAATTCGTTATTCACCGACGAATGCGAATGAAGACCATCTTACTTTATATATGAATGAAGGGTATGAAGTGAGCACTACGATTCAAAATTTCGCCAAGCGTATGGAAGCGTATCCGCTTATCTTAAAAACAATTGAGCCGGGCAAAAAAGTATTAATTGACTTAGAAGTAGGGGCATATACGAAAGAATTAGGAGCGGAAGAAAAAAAAGAATAGAACGATAGTTTTCACTACGTTATCGTAGAAAAAACAAAACAGATGTTCTACTATATGCGTCTGAATTTACAAGAATGGTTCATTTGATGAAAAAGATGTAAAAATTCTTAGATTCATACTAGGATTGGTACAAGTTTCACTTTTCTATGAGTACATCTTAGTGTAGACTTATACTTGGCGGTAATTTTTACACTTGAAATAGAATTATTTCAAGATAAGCAGTTATTCATAGTTTACTGCGATATTCTTAAATGAATGTTAAATAAAAATAAGAAAAATATAGGGTTAAAAAAGGGAAACGTATAAAGACGTTGAATATTTTTCTTATAAATAGTAAAGTTGCGATTGTTGTTCCATATATTGAGTTGTATGGTATAAATAAAGAAGGAGGTGCCAAAGAATGAACAGCAATGAAATATATGTTAGTCTTGACATCGGTACATCCAATGTTAAAGTCATCATTGGTGAAATGGTTAATGACAGCTTAAACATTATTGGTGTTGGAAATGTGAAATCAAATGGTTTAAAGAAGGGATCGATAGTTGATATAGACGAGACTGTTCGATCAATTAAAAAAGCAATTGAACAAGCTGAGCGCATGGTGGGAATCCACATTGAGCAAGTTGTAGTAGGTGTCAATGCAAACCAGGTACAGCTACTTCCTTGTCACGGAGTAGTCGCTGTTTCAAATGAAGATCGTGAAATCGGGAATGAAGATGTCTTACGCGTTCTAGATGCAGCACAAGTTGTGTCAATTGCTCCAGAACGTGAGTTTATTGATGTGGTACCTCGACAGTTCATCGTAGACGGTCTTGACGAGATTAACGATCCACGCGGGATGATCGGTGTAAGATTAGAAATGGAAGGTACACTTATAACAGGCTCGAGAACTTTACTACATAACCTACTTCGTTGTGTAGAAAAAGCAGGTCTTGAAATTGTTGATATTTGTCTTCAACCTTTAGCGGCTGCAACAGTTGCTATATCTTCAGATGAAAAAAATAGAGGAGTTGCCCTTGTTGATATGGGGGGAGGATCTACAACTTTATCTATTTTTAAAGATGGAGAGTTACAAGCGACGAGCGTATTACCATTAGGTGGAGACCATATAACGAAGGATATTGCGATTGGGTTGAAAACTTCAACAGAAAATGCAGATCAAATTAAGCTGAAATATGGACATGCTTTTTATGATACAGCATCTGAAGAAGAGATGTTTACGGTTCCTATTATGGGAAGCGATCAAACAGAACAATATTCTCAGTTGGAATTATCGGATATAATAGAGGCTCGTGTAGAGGAAATTTTAATGTTTGTTCAAGATGAAGTGCGTAAGTTAGGAGTAAAGCAAGTAGCTTCTGGTTATGTACTAACTGGTGGAATTGCTTCTATGCCAGGTGTCCTTGATCTTGCATATGATATTTTACATGAAAATGTTCGTATAGCAACTCCTGATTATATTGGTGTGCGTGAGCCACAATATACAAGTGGAGTAGGATTAATTAAACATTCTTATCAAAAAGCTAAATTACGTGGGAAAAATGTGCAGGAAAAACAAGAGCATTTTGAACCAGTACCAGCACCAGCACCAACGCCGGTACAGCAACAACCTGCGAAACAAAAAACTCGTAATCAAAACAATAATAATCAAAATGATGACCGTATGATGTCAAAAGTAAAACGTGTATTCCGTTATTTATGGGATTAAAATTGGACACGAAAAATGAGGTTCTAGGGGGATTTCGACATGTTAGAGTTTGATACTACTCAAGATCAATTAGCGAATATAAAAGTTATCGGTGTCGGCGGTGGCGGAAACAATGCTGTAAACCGTATGATTGAACACGGTGTACAAGGTGTAGACTTTATCGCTGTGAATACTGATGCACAAGCATTAAATCTATCAAAAGCTGAAACAAAAATGCAAATTGGTGGAAAATTAACACGTGGACTTGGTGCAGGTGCAAACCCTGAAGTAGGGAAAAAAGCTGCAGAAGAAAGTAAAGAACAAATCCAAGAAGCACTTCGTGGTGCTGATATGGTCTTTGTAACTGCTGGTATGGGCGGCGGAACTGGAACTGGTGCAGCTCCAGTTGTTGCTCAAGTTGCAAAAGAATTAGGTGCATTAACAGTAGGTGTTGTAACACGACCATTTACATTTGAAGGACGTAAGCGTGCAACACAAGCAGCATCTGGTATTGCGGCATTTAAAGAAAATGTAGATACACTTATTGTAATTCCAAACGATCGCTTATTAGAGATTGTTGATAAAAATACACCGATGTTAGAAGCATTCCGTGAAGCGGATAACGTATTACGTCAAGGTGTTCAAGGTATTTCTGATTTAATTGCAACACCAGGTTTAATTAACTTAGACTTCGCAGACGTAAAAACAATTATGTCTAATAGAGGTTCTGCTTTAATGGGTATTGGTTCTGGTAATGGAGAAAATCGTGCTGCTGAAGCTGCGAAAAAAGCGATTTCTAGTCCATTATTAGAAACATCAATTGATGGTGCTCAAGGTGTTATCATGAACATTACGGGTGGAGCTAACTTAAGCTTATATGAAGTACAAGAAGCGGCAGACATTGTAGCTTCAGCTTCAGATCCAGAAGTAAATATGATCTTCGGTTCTGTTATTAATGAAGGATTAAAAGATGATATCGTTGTAACTGTAATTGCAACTGGTTTTGATGATAGCATTGCAACTCAACCACCAAAACCAATTATCCGTCCGAATGTGAATCACACGCAACAACAGCAACAGCCAGTAGCTCAACCTTCAAAACAACGTGAAGTAAAACGTGAAATGAAGCGTGAAGAGCCGGTTGTACATGAGCGTCATTCAGATTCAGATGATATCGATATTCCAGCATTTTTACGTAATCGTCGTAGACGATAAAAGAAAAGGAGCTTTCATGCTCCTTTTTTGTTTTATACAAGGAAAAGACCTGCTAAGCAGGTCTTTTTTATTTTATCCCGTTATTTGCCGGGCAGTAAGACCCCCGCCTCAAAATACAGCGAAAGTAAAGAAGTTAGGTGGGGGACGCGAGTTGTCCGTAAAAGCTCCGCTGATTAAAGTTTCACTTTATATAGTTCAACTTATATATAAGTAAAAAGGTATAGTATTCTATGAAACATATACTTTTATTTTTTACCGACAGATTATGTCTAGAAAGCACAAAATAACAAAAAAACACCTCCGCAAATTGACACACTTTCCTATTGGATATGCATTATACTAGTCTCAACTTAAAAAAAGAGGTGAATTGTTTGGTTGTTTACGCCGACGTTGTTTGGTTGTTAAACGCCTGCATTGATTTTCTTTTACTTTTATTAACAGCCACCGTGTTAAAAAAGAAGATCAAAAGATGGAGGCTTGTGTTAGGGGCATTTATAGGTTCAACCATTGTTATTTTTGCCTTTACTCCTTTTGCTTCTATGATGACACATCCAATTATGAAACTACTGTATTCGTTACTTATTGTGTATACAGCATTTGGGTTTACAACGTTTAGAAATTATGCACAAACTGTTTTTACTTTTTATTTTGTAACCTTTATGGTTGGCGGAGGGCTAATGGGCACTCATTTCTTTTTGCAAACGAATGAAATGGTAAATGGATTGGTTCAATCTCAATCAATTTCTTACGGTGACCCAATTAGCTGGTTGTTTGTTATTTTTGGTTTTCCGATAATTTATTATTTTTCTAAAAAGCGTATTGAAAGCGTAGAGGTTACAAAAATACACTATGATCAAATTGTGAAATTGAAAATTCGATTAGCTGAAGAGGAACTAGAACTCGCAGGATTAATTGATAGTGGGAACCAACTCTACGACCCGTTAACAAAAACACCCGTTATGATTATGCATATTTCATCATTAGAACATTGCTTGCCAGCTTGGTTAACAGAACAAATTTATTCCAAAACAGAGATTCCTCAAATACCAGAAAATGATTCTGGGTGGGCGACGAAGCTACGTTTAATTCCTTTCCGAGCAGTAGGAGTAGAGAGTCAATTTTTATGGGCAATTAAGCCTGATAGTGTACAAATTTATCATGAAGGTAGTTCTATCGTCGTGAACAAAGTATTGATTGGATTAAATACACAACAGTTGTCAACCAATGGAGAGTATCAATGTATTGTACATCCAAAAATGTTAATTTCTCAAAAAATGGTGATTGCTTAATAATGGGAGGCGGGATAATATGATGAAATTAAAATTTTATTTAGTATACCTTTGGTATAAAGTATTGCTGAAATTAGGAATTAAGACCGATGAAATTTATTACATTGGTGGAAGTGAAGCGTTACCACCACCGTTAACGAAAGAAGAAGAGGAAGTTCTTTTGAATAAATTGCCAAAAGGAGATCAGGCGGCAAGATCGTTACTGATTGAACGTAACTTACGGCTAGTTGTATATATAGCAAGAAAGTTTGAAAATACAGGAATAAATATTGAAGATTTGATTAGTATTGGAACAATCGGCCTTATTAAAGCGGTGAATACATTTAACCCAGAAAAGAAAATAAAATTAGCAACATATGCCTCACGTTGTATAGAAAATGAAATTTTAATGCATTTACGCCGAAATAATAAAAATCGTTCAGAAGTTTCCTTTGATGAACCACTTAACATTGATTGGGACGGGAATGAACTTTTGTTATCAGATGTATTAGGTACAGATGATGATATTATTACAAAAGATTTAGAAGCTACTGTTGATCGTCATCTTCTAATGAAAGCATTACATCAATTAAATGATCGTGAAAAACAAATTATGGAACTTCGCTTTGGGCTTGCTGGAGAAGAGGAAAAGACGCAAAAAGATGTGGCGGATATGCTTGGAATTTCACAGTCATACATTTCGCGTTTAGAAAAAAGAATCATAAAAAGATTACGAAAAGAATTTAATAAAATGGTGTAAAGAATAAGACCAGCCGTTATGTAGGCTGGTCTTATTCTCATTAGTTGTATGAGGAGAGACAACTAAAATGAATAATGAAGAGAAAACCGCATGCATAAAATCCCCTTCAAAGGAAATACTTTACACTGTACAGCAACTCCCGATAGGAGGGAACACTTTGACGAGAAACAAAGTAGAAATTTGCGGTGTTGATACAGCTAAACTTCCCGTACTAAAAAATGATGAAATGCGTAAATTATTTCGTGAAATGCAAAGTGGAGAGATAAGCGCAAGAGAGAAATTAGTGAATGGAAACTTACGTCTTGTACTGAGCGTCATCCAAAGATTTAATAACAGAGGAGAATATGTTGACGATTTATTTCAAGTTGGTTGCATCGGACTTATGAAATCCATTGATAACTTTGATTTAGGCCAAAATGTAAAATTTTCAACGTATGCTGTGCCGATGATTATTGGGGAAATACGCAGATATTTGCGTGATAACAATCCGATTCGCGTATCTCGTTCATTACGAGATATTGCGTATAAAGCGTTACAAGTAAGAGAAAAGTTGATTGCAGAAAATTCAAAAGAACCAACGGCAATGGATATTGCAAAAGTGCTTGAAGTAACTCATGAAGAAATTGTTTTTGCTTTAGATGCAATTCAAGATCCAGTTTCATTATTTGAGCCAATTTATAATGATGGGGGAGATCCTATCTTTGTTATGGATCAGTTAAGTGATGAAAAACAAAAGGACGAGCAGTGGGTTGAAGAGTTAGCGCTGAAAGAAGGGATGAAGCGTTTAAATGATCGTGAGAAAATGATTATTCGCAAACGTTTCTTCCAAGGGAAAACACAAATGGAAGTTGCAGAAGAAATTGGGATTTCTCAAGCGCAAGTGTCACGTTTAGAGAAATCAGCTATTAAACAAATGAATAAAACGATTCAAGGATAAGGTTTCACCATTTATGGTGAAACCTTTTTATATGTCATATAGTTTGTTTGCGCTCATAGTAGGGTAGCTGTGTTCATATAATGAAAATAATATGGGGTTAGTAGAGGGTACTTCCTGTTAATTTAAGAAACAATGTTTTTTCAATTCGTCATATATAAAGGAGAGGATGAAAGTGATACGAATTTCGGAGTTGCAGATGAAAGATATAATCAATGTTTCAGACGGAAAAAGGCTTGGGAATATTGGAGATATCGAAATCGATATGAACACAGGGAAGATTGGGTCTATTATTATTTCCAAACAGGCACGTATGTTAGGAATTTTTGGGAAAGATGTAGAAATTGTAATTCCTTGGAAGGAAATCGTGAAAATTGGGGAAGATGTCATACTTGTTAGAGTAAATCCTGTTAATTCTGTAACAGAATCAATACAAACACCGACAATTTCATAAAGAATATTACAAATTCCTCTTTTTTTTCTGTTGGGATTATGAAAAAATAAAAGTATGGTAAAATAGACAGGAAGTACCATGCTTTTTTATGTTATTTTAATTAAAAGGAGCATCTTTATGATAGAACCATTTAAATATGTGGACGGTATATTGTATTTACAAGCGTGGAAAGAACTTGGAAACATTACTGCTGGATTTACGACAAAAGATGGTGGGGTAAGTACGGGCTCCTTTCATGCGATGAATTTAGGATTACATGTGAATGATATCGTGGAGAACGTTCATGAAAACAGACGCATTTTAGCAAATAAGTTACAAAAACCATTAGAAAACTGGATTTGCTCTGAACAAGTTCATGATCATCATGTTGAAAAAGTAGGACAACAGGAAAAAGGGAGTGGCGTCTATTCTTATAAAGACGGCATTTCAAAAACAGATGGCATATATACGACTAATAATGATGTTCTTCTAACATCTTGTTACGCGGATTGTGTTCCACTCTATTTTTATGCGCCATCACATGGTATGATAGGACTTGCGCATGCCGGATGGAAAGGGACTGTAAAAGAAATTGCAAAGGAAATGATTCAAAAGTGGAATGCTGAAGGAATTTCAAGTGATGAAATTCATGTTGCAATTGGACCAGCAATTGGATCTTGTTGTTATGTTGTTGATGATCGAGTGTTAACAGCTGCAGAGCAAGTAGTAAATGGTTCTGTTCCTTATAAAAAAATTTCTGATGGGCAGTACGCAATTAATTTAAAAGAAGTTAATCGTATATTATGTGTACAAGCAGGCATAAAAGAAGAGAATATTGTAATGTCATCTCTTTGTACAAGCTGTGAAGAACAACTATTTTTCTCCCATCGTCGTGATCAAGGTAAGACAGGGAGAATGTTGAGTTTCATAGGTTTTAAGGAGGAAGAAAACAAGTGACAGTACAAAAAAATTTAACAACTGTAAACGAAGCAATTAAACAATCTTGCGCACGAGCGGGACGTTCGTTACAAGAGATTAAACTCGTTGCAGTTACAAAAACAGTAGGAATTGAAAAAACAAGCGAAGTAATTGAAGCTGGAATTATTGATTTAGGTGAAAATAGAAATGAAGGTTTCTTACCGAAGTACGAACATTTCGGTTCAAAAGTGAATTGGCATTTTATTGGATCATTACAAACGAGAAAAGTAAAAGAAATCATTAATGAAATCGATTATTTACATTCGTTAGATCGTCTTTCACTTGCAAAAGAAATTCAAAAACGTGCGGATAAGAAAGTGAAATGTTTTGTTCAAGTGAAAACATCATCTGAAGAATCAAAGCAAGGATTGGCAATAGAAGAAACCGTTTCTTTTATTCAAAGTTTGCAAGAATTGGATAAGATTGAAGTGGTTGGACTAATGACAATGGCTCCATTTACAGGGGAAGAGGAAGAAATCAGACGCTGTTTTAAGGAGTTACGTATGCTACAAACAGAGGTGCAGGAGCTAGAATTACTACATGCGCCATGCAAAGAATTATCAATGGGAATGTCTAATGATTACACGATTGCAATTGAAGAAGGAGCTACATATATTCGTTTGGGGACGATTTTAGTAGGAAAAGCGTAAAAGGAAGGAGAATCTTATTATGAGTTGGTCAAAAGTAAAATACTTCTTTTTTGATACACCGGAAGAAAAAGAAGCAGCTCAATATAGTTATGAAAAGGAGCAAACAGACATGAAGAAGCAGCAAGATCCGCCAGAACAACAAGATGTTACGTTTCCAAAAGCGCAACCGAAACAAAATGTTGTGAGCATTGAAACAGCAAAGCAATCTTCAAAAGTTGTTTTATTAGAACCACGCACATATTCAGAAGCGCAAGGGATTGCGGACCATTTAAAAGGTAGACGAGCTGTTGTAATTAATTTACAACGAATGTCTACTGATCAAGCTGTACGTATCGTTGACTTTTTAAGTGGTACTGTATACGCTATAGGCGGGGACATTCAAAAAATAGGACCGAAAACATTTATGTGTACGCCTGAAAATGTAGATATTGTTGGTGCAATTTCAGAGTTATTCGGTGAAGAAGAAGAAACAAATATAAAGAGGTGGTAATACGCCATGGAAACAGTTTTAAAACTTTTGGTTTATGCTATCGAGATTTACTCGTGGGCACTTATTATTTACATTCTCCTATCATGGTTCCCGGGTGCAAAGGAATCAACTTTCGGAGATTTTCTTGCGCGTATTTGTGAACCATATTTAGAACCATTTCGCAGATTTATTCCGCCGCTTGGTATGATTGATATTTCGCCACTCGTTGCGATCTTTGCTTTAAGACTTGCGACAAATGGTTTAATAAGTTTATTCGGCTATTTCTTATAGTAAGAGGTTATATGTATGAGCATCTACGAGCATTTCAGACCTGATGAAGAGGTCTTTGTGGATAAAGTGTTAGAGTGGAAGCGAGCAGCGGAGTACCATCAAGTGAAATTAACAGATTTCCTTGATCCAAGGCAACAACAAATTGTTACTATGGTAATAGGCCAAGGGGATGTTGCTGTACAATTTGATGGAGCAACCGCTCATGCAGAGCGCAAAAGAGCACTCATTTATCCAGACTATCTAGTAGTAAATGAAGAGGAATTTCAAGTAGAAGTATTGGAAATTGACTATCCTTCCAAGTTTTATACGCTCGAGCATAGACAAATATTAGGTACATTTATGTCTCTCGGTTTAACGAGAGAAAAATGTGGTGATATTTTGCTTCAAGAAGATCGTGCCCAAATTGTAGTCGCGAAAGAAGTTGTATCTTATATTGAGATGAACTTACAATCTATAGGGAAAGTGAAAGTCTCCTTATCACCAGCGCAAGGAGAAAAAATTATACAGATGCAAGAAACGTGGGGAGAGAAATCTGGAACGGTTTCTTCACTTCGTTTAGATGTTATGTTAGCTGAAATGTTACATATATCCAGACAAAAAGTACAACCTTTCATAAAAAATGGTTTAGTAAAAGTGAATTGGAAAACAGTGGAGCAAACTTCTTATGAATGTTATCCAGGAGATGTTTTTTCAGTGAGAGGATATGGACGAAGTAAATTGTTTTCTGTAGAAGGTAGAACAAAGCGCGACAAATGGAGAATTTTGTATGGTATACTAAAATGATTGGTTTTTTAGAAGGAAATCCTCCTATTTTGTCGAAGAAAAGATATAATTGAAAGAGGAAATTTAGATAACTACTTGGAGGTGGCGTTGTGCCGTTAACACCATTAGATATTCATAACAAAGAATTTGGTCGCGGATTCCGTGGCTATGATGAGGATCAAGTAAATGAGTTTCTTGATCAAATTATCAAAGATTATGAATTAGTCATTCGTGAGAAAAAAGCTTTAGAAGAAAAAGTTGCGCAATTAGAAGGGAAGTTAGATCATTTCTCTAATATTGAAGATACGTTAAACAAATCTATCGTTGTAGCGCAAGAAGCAGCGGAAGAAGTAAAACGTAATGCGCAAAAAGAAGCAAAATTAATCGTACGTGAAGCTGAAAAGAATGCAGACCGTATTATTAACGAAGCATTAGTAAAATCAAGAAAAGTTGCATTTGATATTGAAGAGCTAAAGAAACAAGCAAAAGTATTCCGCACTCGTTTCCGTATGTTATTAGAAACACAGCTTGAAATGTTAAACAACGATGATTGGGATAAACTAATTGAGTTAGAAGACGAAGTAGATGAGCTGTTGAAAAAAGAAGAAACAGTGTAAGCTTGACGTTTTTCTCATTATTACATATAATTTTAAACAACATATTTATTAAGAAAAACGAAGATAGGGATAAGTACCTTTTTTATACCTTATATAGCGAACTGAGGATGGTGTAAGCTCAGGATAAGGAGATAATGGGAATATCACCCTGGAGTTCCGCGCTGAACAAATAGAGTAAGCGTAGGCGTTATATTCGCGTTAAGAATATAAAGAGGATTGTATACATACGTATAGGATCTACTAGGGTGGTACCGCGGGAGACTTTCTCGTCCCTTTTTGGGATGAGAAAGTCTCTTTTTTATTCCGTTTTTTAGGTCTTTTCTTTTATACATGTAAGGAGGAATTGAGCATGGAGTACAAAAATACATTACTAATGCCAAAAACAGAGTTCCCAATGCGTGGGAATTTACCAAAACGTGAGCCTGCAATGCAAGAAAAGTGGGCTGAAATGAATATTTATGAAAAGGTACAAGAACATACAAAAGGCCGTCCTTTATTCGTACTGCATGATGGACCTCCATATGCGAATGGTGACATTCATATGGGACATGCATTAAATAAAGTATTAAAAGACTTTATTGTTCGTTATAAATCAATGACTGGTTACTCTGCGCCATATGTTCCAGGTTGGGATACGCACGGTTTACCAATTGAACAAGCTTTAACAAATAAAGGTGTAAAGCGTAAAGAAATGACAGTTGCTGAGTTCCGTAAGTTATGTGCAGAGTATGCATATGAACAAGTAGAACGTCAACGTGAACAATTTAAGCGTCTAGGTGTACGTGCTGATTGGGATAACCCATACATTACTTTAGAGCCAGCTTATGAAGCACAACAAATTAAAGTGTTTGGTGATATGGCGAAAAAAGGTTATATCTATAAAGGGCAAAAACCAGTTTACTGGTCTCCAACGAGTGAATCAGCTTTAGCAGAAGCTGAAATTGAATACCAAGATAAAAAATCAGCATCTATTTACGTAGCATTCCCTGTAAAAGATGGAAAGAACGTATTAGAAGGTGATGAGAAATTCATTATCTGGACAACAACACCTTGGACGTTACCTGCAAACTTAGGTATTTCTGTTCACCCAGAACTTGAATACAGCATCGTAAAAGTAAATGGTGAAAAATATATTATTGCTTCTGAACTATTTGAGACAGTTGCAAAAACGTTAGAGTGGGAAAATGCTGAAGTTGTGAAAACGGTAAAAGGTAACGAACTTGAGTACACGGTTGCAAAACATCCATTCTACGATCGTGATTCATTAGTTATGCTAGGAGATCACGTAACAACAGATGCAGGTACAGGTTGTGTTCATACAGCACCAGGACACGGGGAAGATGACTTTATTGTTGGTAAAAAGTATGGATTAGAAGTACTTTGTCCAGTTGATGATAAAGGTGTATTAACAGAGGAAGCACCTGGATTTGAAGGCTTATTCTATGATAAAGCTAACAAGCCAATTACAGAGAAATTAGAAGAAGTAGGTGCGTTACTAAAACTAACATTCATTACGCATTCATACCCACATGATTGGAGAACGAAAAAACCAATTATTTTCCGTGCGACAGCACAGTGGTTTGCATCTATTGAAGCATTCCGTAAAGAGTTATTAGAAGCTGTTGCGGAAACAAAATGGGTACCAGCATGGGGAGAAACTCGTCTTCATAATATGGTTCGTGACCGTGGTGACTGGTGTATTTCTCGTCAGCGTGCATGGGGTGTGCCAATTCCTGTATTCTATGCTGAGAATGGCGATCCAATTATTACGGATGAAACAATTAACTACGTAGCAGATTTATTCCGTGAACACGGTTCTAACGTATGGTTCGAGCGTGAAGCGAAAGATCTATTACCAGAAGGATTTACACATCCAGGTAGCCCAAATGGTGAATTCCGTAAAGAAACAGATATTATGGATGTATGGTTCGACTCAGGTTCTTCTCACCAAGCAGTATTAGAAGAGCGCGATGATTTACAACGTCCAGCTGATTTATATTTAGAAGGATCTGACCAATATCGTGGTTGGTTTAACTCTTCATTATCAACAGCAGTTGCTGTAACAGGTAAAGCTCCATATAAAGGCGTGCTAAGCCATGGTTTCGTATTAGATGGTGAAGGACGTAAAATGAGTAAGTCGATTGGAAACATCGTCGTACCGAAGAAAATTATGGATCAATTAGGCGGAGATATTTTACGCTTATGGGTATCTTCTGTTGACTACCAATCTGACGTACGTATTTCAGATGATATTTTAAAACAAGTAGCAGAAGTGTATCGTAAAATCCGTAACACATTCCGTTTCTTATTAGGAAACTTAGATGACTTTAAGCCAAGTGAAAATACAGTAGCTGTAGCTGAACTTCGTGAAGTAGATCGTTACATGTTAGTGAAATTAAATGACTTAATTACAAAGGTAAAAGAAGCGTATGAGACATACGACTTTGCTGCTGTATATCATGCAATCCATAACTTCTGTACAATTGATTTAAGTTCATTCTACTTAGACTTTGCAAAAGACATTTTATACATTGAAGGTGCAAACCACGAAGATCGTCGTGCAATTCAAACTGTATTATATGAAGTTCTTGTTGCATTGACGAAACTTGTAACACCAATCTTACCGCATACAGCTGATGAAGTATGGCCATATATTCCAGGTGTAACAGAAGAAAGTGTACAATTAACTAATATGCCAGAAGCTGTACAATTAGATGGTGCAGAAGCATTAAAAACAAAATGGGATGCATTTATGACATTGCGTGATGACGTATTAAAAGCGTTAGAAGTAGCTCGTAATGAGAAGGTAATCGGTAAGTCATTAAATGCAAGCATTACGCTATATCCAACTGCAGAAATGAAAGCTATGTTAGAGTCTATTAACGAAGACTTGAAGCAATTATTTATCGTTTCTGAGTATAAGCTTGGTGGTCTGATGGAAGAAGCTCCAGCAGATGCACCGAAGTATGAACATACAGCGGTTGTTGTTGCTCAAGCAACTGGTGAAACATGTGAACGTTGTTGGGTAGTTTCAGAAACAATTGGTAAAGATGCTGAACATGAAACATTATGTGAGCGTTGTGCAACAGTTGTTAAAGAAAATTATGTAAAATAATAAGGAATGACTGCACGTAACGTGCAGTCATTTTTTTTGTTAACAGTATATTGAAATAACTTTCACTCTCTTTCCTATGAAGGAAAAATGTGTGAGAGGTAAGCATATAAATTTCGGACACACTAATCGTACATTGCAACTGGGAGGAATGTACACGTGAATGAAATGTATATGGAAATCAAAGAAGAATTGCAATTGATGCGAAAAGAGTTACAAGAGAGACTAGCTAAAGAGGTCATGCACAAATATAATACAGAGTTTAGCGAAGAGCTTGGATATGAAATTAAGGAAGAGATAAAGAAAAAACTGTTATTACATGATATAAAAGAGGATTTAAAAGATGTAGAACGTGCATTATTTAAAATGGAAATAGATATGTATGGTATTTGTGAAGAAACAGGGAGAGTAATTTCGGTAAAACAAATGAAAACGATGCCGACTGCCCGTACCATACATGAATTTTTCTATGAAAAAGTAAATGTATGAATGCGCACAACGATATTATATTACCTTTTTTTAATTTATTTTATTCTTCTATAAAGGTTCATTGTGAAAAGGTTGCAGCTATGCTAAAATTTTGAGGTACACTGTCTTTGTGGGGGAAATGAAAATGATATATTATGTAATAGCGTTATTTGTCATTGCCATCGATCAAATATCGAAATGGCTAATTGTAAAGAACATGGAATTGGGTACAAGCATTCCGATTATCGATAATGTATTATACATAACATCACATCGAAATAGAGGAGCTGCCTGGGGGATTTTAGAAAACAAAATGTGGTTCTTCTACATTATTACAGTCGTTTTTGTAGCATTTATCGTATTTTATATGAAAAAATATGCAAAAACAGACAAGCTTCTAGGGATTTCATTAGGTCTAATATTAGGCGGAGCAATTGGTAATTTCATTGATCGTGTATTTAGACAAGAAGTAGTGGATTTCATTCACGTGTATATTTTCTCGTACAACTATCCAGTATTCAATATAGCTGATTCAGCATTATGTATTGGTGTTGTATTAATTATTATTCAAACATTATTAGAAGGCAAGAAAACGAAGGAGTAATTGAATGAGTGAAGTAGTACAAGTAACAGTTGCAGAAGAGCGAAAAAACGAGCGAATTGATAAATTCGTTGCAGAAATAAACAGTGAATGGTCACGTTCACAAGTACAGCAATGGATTAAAGATGATGTTGTAACAGTTAATGGGAAATCGGTAAAAGTAAATTATAAAGTTAAAGAAAATGATGAAATTACAGTAACGATCCCTGAGCCAGAAGCGTTAGATATTCAAGCAGAAGATATGAACTTAGAAATTTATTATGAGGATGCAGATGTACTTGTTGTTAATAAGCCGCGTGGTATGGTTGTACATCCAGCGCCAGGTCATACAAGTGGTACGCTTGTGAACGGTCTTATGCACCACTGTACAGATTTATCAGGCATTAACGGTGTAATGCGTCCAGGCATCGTGCATCGTATTGATAAAGATACATCAGGCCTATTAATGGTTGCTAAAAATGATATGGCGCACGAATCACTTGTAAATCAACTTGTAGCAAAAACAGTAACAAGACGTTATAAAGCGATTGTGCACGGTGTTATCCCGCATGATAAGGGAACGATTGATGCACCAATTGGTCGTGATAAGAAAGAACGTCAAAGTATGACAGTTGATGAAAATGGTAAGAACGCTGTTACTCACTTCCAAGTGTTAGAGCGATTCAAAGATTTCACACTTGTAGAATGCCGTTTAGAAACGGGACGTACGCACCAAATTCGTGTTCATATGAAATATATTGGATATCCACTTGCAGGAGATCCGAAGTATGGACCAAAGAAAACGTTAGATTTGAATGGACAAGCACTTCACGCAGGTATTTTAGGCTTTGACCACCCTCGTACTGGTGAATATATTCAGTTTGAGGCACCGATTCCAGAAGTGTTTGAAGACGCATTAAATATTTTACGAAAATAGTATTGACAAATCGTAAAAAAACTGAGATACTGACAACAGTTAAATAATGATCCTTTAACACAGCCCCGTGAGGTTGAGAAGGTAACGGTTTGAAATACATAGGGTATGATGTACCCTTTTTCAAAAGTCCTCTCGCACACGCTGAGAGGACTTTTTTTATACCATTACTCTCACGCAAGAAAAAAAGCTTGGAGGTGTAGAGCGTGCAAGAGAAAGCTGTCGTTTTAGATGACCAAATGATTCGCCGCGCTTTAACACGAATTAGTCATGAAATCGTGGAACGAAATAAAGGTGTCGATAATTGTGTTCTTGTCGGAATTAAAACTCGTGGAATTTTTATTGCACAACGTTTGGCAGAACGAATTGGTCAAATTGAAGGAAAAGAAATGGAAGTTGGAGAGTTAGACATTACGTTATATCGTGATGATTTAACACTACAATCGAAAAATAAAGAACCGCTTGTAAAAGGTTCTGATATCCCTGTAGATATTACGAAGAAAAAAGTTATCCTTGTGGATGATGTATTATATACAGGAAGAACAGTTCGAGCAGCAATGGATGCTCTTATGGATTTAGGTAGACCATCACAAATCCAACTAGCCGTTCTTGTTGATAGAGGTCATCGTGAACTACCAATTCGCGCTGATTATGTAGGGAAGAACATTCCAACATCAAGTGAAGAGCGTATCGAAGTTGATTTGCAAGAGACAGATCAACAAGATCGAGTAAGCATATACGATAAGTAAAGCCCTTTTAAATGTAGTCCTGTGAGGCTGCCAAAGGGTCTTGGCTTTCATATGTCAAATTTGGCATACGAAAGTGTAGGACTCTTTGTGCACAGGCACAAAGAGTTTTTTTATTGCAAAGAATTAAACTGAAGGAGGATGTAACAATGGAACAAAAGCCAGTGTTAGACGTTAATGAAGTACCGAAACCGGGAAAATGGTTATTTTTAAGTATACAACATTTGTTCGCGATGTTTGGATCAACAGTGCTTGTTCCGTTTTTAACAGGATTGAATCCGTCAGTAGCATTAATATCAAGTGGATTAGGAACGTTAGCGTTTCTTCTTATAACGAAAGGTCAAGTACCTGCCTATCTAGGATCATCATTCGCCTTTATCGCACCGATTATTACAGCAAAAACAGCAGGTGGGCCTGGAGCAGCAATGCTCGGTGGTTTGCTAGCCGGACTTGTGTACATCTTAATCTCACTCGGAATTAAGAAATCAGGATCAGAGTGGATTATGAAATTACTTCCACCAATCGTAGTTGGACCGGTAGTAATGGTAATCGGTTTAGCGTTAGCACATACAGCAGTTAACATGGCAATGAACGGTGCGGATGGCAAATATAGCTTTACACACTTTTCGGTAGCATTAGTAACATTAGCAATTACAATTATATGCTCTATATTCGGAAGAGGATTTTTCAGTATCATACCAGTGCTACTTGGCATTATCGGCGGATATATCTTCGCTTACTTCCAAGGTCTAGTAGACTTAAAGCCGGTAGCTGAGGCAAAATGGTTTGTTGTACCAGATTTCACAGTACCATTCGTAACATACACACCAGAGTTTTCATGGAAGATTGTACTCTTGATGGTACCAGTTGCACTAGTAACAATTTCAGAACATATCGGACATCAAATTGTACTAGGAAATGTTATTAAAAGAGATTTAATTGAAAAACCAGGTTTACACCGTTCAATCTTCGGTGACGGGGTAGCGACATTGATTGCATCACTAATCGGTGGGCCACCAAATACAACATACGGTGAAAACATCGGTGTGCTAGCAATTACGAGAGCTTACAGTGTATACTTATTCATCGGTTCAGCAGTATTCGCAATCATGTTCGGATTTATCGGTAAGATTTCGGCACTGATTCATTCGATTCCAACACCAGTTATGGGCGGGGTATCAATCTTACTGTTCGGTGTAATTGCATCAAGCGGATTACGCATGATGGTAGACGATAAAACAGATTTAAGTGACAAACGCAACTTAATGATTGCATCAGTAATATTAGTAATCGGTATTGGCGGTGCGGTACTTCACGTAGGAGAATCGTTCCAAGTAGAAGGAATGGCACTAGCAGCAATTGTAGGTGTACTGTTAAATCTACTACTACCGGAAACGAAACAAATAAAACAATCTAAGCAGATTGCTTCATAATAATAACCTTTTAATTCAGTCCTGTGAGACAGGAAAGGGTGTCTTCTTTCTTGCACCCTAGTCTCACACGACTAGGGTATTTTTATGCAAAGGTTGTTATAAAAATACAAAAGTGGTAACATAAAAATCAGAAAGATGAGGGATGACGATGAGCCATTTGTTAACGATGAGTGAATTATCGGAAGTAGAAATTTCAGAAATCCTAAAAGACGCAGAAGATTTTGCGAATGGGAAAGAGAGCAAAACGACAGAGCAAACTTTTGTTGCGAACTTGTTCTTTGAGAATAGTACGAGAACGAGATTTAGCTTTGAAGTTGCTGAGAAGAGATTAGGGCTTGATGTTTTAAACTTTTCAGCAGATGCATCTAGCGTACAAAAAGGGGAAACGTTATACGATACGATAAGAACACTAGAATCAATCGGAACAAAAGCAGTGGTCATCCGCCACGAGCAAGATCGCTACTTCGATGAACTAAAAGATCAGGTGAATATCCCGATCTTAAACGCTGGAGATGGATGTGGAAACCACCCAACACAGTGCCTACTCGACCTTCTTACAATTAAACAAGAGTTTGGAAGATTTGAAGGTTTGAAGATTGCAATAGTAGGAGATGTTCGTCATAGCAGAGTAGCGCGTTCTAATGCAGAAGCATTGACGAAGCTGGGGGCAACAATTTACTTTGCAAGTCCAGAAGAGTGGAAAGATGAAGACAACACATTCGGAACATACAAACCATTAGATGAACTTGTTCCTGAAGTGGATGTAATGATGTTACTTCGTGTCCAACATGAGCGTCATGATCATTATGAAACAGACATTATGAAGGAATATCATGAGAAACACGGATTAACAGTGGAAAGAGAAAAGCGTATGAAAGAAGGAAGCATTATTATGCATCCAGCTCCTGTAAACCGTGATGTTGAAATTGCAAGTGAACTTGTTGAGTGTGAGCGTTCACGTATATTTAAACAAATGGAAAATGGAGTTTACGTAAGAATGGCTGTACTAAAACGCGCCTTACCAAATGTATTAGGAGGAATGAAACATGAATTACTTGTTTAAAAATGGTCGTTATATGAATGAAGAAGGAAAAATCGTAGCAACAGATCTTCTCGTACAAGACGGTAAAATCGCTAAGGTAGCAGAAAATATTACGGCAGATAATGCTGAAGTAATCGATGTGAACGGAAAGTTAATCGCACCTGGATTAGTAGATGTACACGTACATCTTCGCGAACCAGGTGGTGAACATAAAGAAACAATTGAAACAGGTACACTAGCAGCGGCAAAAGGCGGATTCACTACAATTTGTGCAATGCCAAATACTCGTCCAGTACCAGATTGCAGAGAGCATATGGAAGATTTGCAAAATCGTATTAAAGAAAAAGCGCATGTTAACGTACTACCATACGGAGCAATTACAGTACGCCAAGCGGGTTCTGAAATGACGGATTTCGAAACGTTAAAAGAACTTGGAGCATTTGCTTTCACTGATGACGGTGTAGGGGTACAAGATGCTAGCATGATGTTAGCTGCTATGAAACGTGCAGCGAAGTTAAATATGGCAGTAGTTGCACACTGTGAAGAAAATACTCTTATTAATAAAGGTTGTGTACATGAAGGGAAGTTTTCTGAGAAACACGGATTAAACGGCATCCCATCAGTATGTGAATCTGTACATATTGCAAGGGATATACTGCTTGCTGAAGCAGCAGATTGTCACTATCACGTATGTCACGTAAGTACGAAAGGCTCTGTACGCGTAATTCGTGATGCAAAACGTGCTGGGATTAAAGTAACAGCAGAGGTAACACCTCATCACTTAGTGTTATGTGAAGATGATATCCCATCAGCTGATCCTAACTTTAAAATGAATCCACCTCTTCGCGGAAAAGAAGATCATGCGGCACTAATTGAAGGTTTATTAGATGGAACGATTGATATGATTGCAACTGATCATGCACCGCATACAGCAGAAGAGAAGGCACAAGGAATTGAAAGAGCACCATTTGGAATTACTGGTTTTGAAACAGCATTCCCACTTCTATACACAAACCTTGTGAAAAAAGGAATTATTACATTAGAGCAGTTAATTCAATTCTTAACAGAAAAGCCAGCTGATACATTCGGCTTAGAAGCAGGTCGCCTGAAAGAAGGTAGAACAGCTGATATTACAATCATTGATTTAGAACAAGAAGAAGAGATTGACCCAACAACATTCTTATCAAAAGGAAAAAATACACCATTCGCAGGTTGGAAATGCCAAGGATGGCCGGTAATGACAATCGTTGGCGGTAAGATCGCATGGCAAAAGGAGAGTGCATTAGTATGAAAAGACAACTTATCTTAGAAGATGGAACAGTATTAATTGGAAAAGGTTTCGGAGGAGAAATCGAAAAGTCAGGTGAGGTTGTATTTACAACAGGAATGACTGGATATCAAGAAACATTATCTGATCCATCATATTGCGGTCAAATCGTAACATTTACGTACCCATTAATCGGAAACTACGGCATTAACCGTGACGATTTTGAATCGATTCACCCATCTGTAAATGGTTTAATCGTAAACGAAATTTGTGATCACCCATCAAACTTCCGTAATGAAATTTCGTTAAATGACTACTTAAAAGAAAGAAACATCCCAGGATTAGCAGGGATTGATACGAGAAAGTTAACGAGAAAAATTCGTCAATACGGTACATTACGCGGACGCCTTTGTAACATGGATGCAGATGTAGAGTATATTGTAAGCCAATTAAAAGCGACAGTATTTACAGATCACGTAAAACGCGTATCAACGAAAGACCCATACCCAAGCCCAGGCCGTGGACATCGCGTTGTACTAGTAGACTTCGGTATGAAACATGGTATTTTACGAGAATTAAATAAACGTGACTGTGATGTAATTGTTGTACCTTACAACACAACAGCAGAAGAAATTTTACGCCTTAGCCCAGATGGAATTATGTTAAGTAATGGACCTGGGGATCCAAAAGATGTACCAGAAGCGATTGAAATGTTAAAAGACATTATCGGTAAAGTTCCTTTATTCGGGATTTGCTTAGGACATCAGTTATTCGCTCTAGCATCAGGTGCAAATACAAGTAAGTTAAAATTTGGTCACCGTGGTTTAAATCATCCAGTAAAAAATCTTGCAACTGGAAAAGTAGCAATTACATCTCAAAACCATGGTTACGCAGTAGAAGAAGAATCAGTTGAAAATACAGAACTTGAAATTACACATGTTGCTTTAAATGATGGAACAGTAGAAGGTCTTCGTCATACGAAGTTCCCAGCATTTACAGTTCAATACCATCCAGAAGCTTCAGCAGGACCAGAAGATGCAAATGATTTATTCGAAGATTTCTTAGCAATGATTGAAAACTTCAAGAAAGAAGGGGAAGAGTTATGCCAAAACGCCTAGACATTAACACAATTTTAGTAATCGGATCAGGACCAATTGTAATTGGGCAAGCAGCGGAGTTTGATTACTCTGGTACACAAGCTTGTCAATCTCTTAGAGAAGAAGGTTACAAAGTAATCCTTGTTAACTCTAACCCAGCAACAATTATGACAGATACTGCAACAGCAGATAAAGTATATATAGAACCATTAACACTAGAATTCGTAAGCCGTATCATTCGTAAAGAACGTCCAGATGCAATCTTACCGACATTAGGTGGTCAAACAGGCTTAAATATGGCTGTTGAACTTGCGAAATCAGGCATACTTGAAGAGTGCGGAGTTGAAATTTTAGGAACAAAATTATCAGCAATCGAGCAAGCAGAAGATCGTGATTTATTCCGTACATTAATGCAGGAATTAAATGAACCAATTCCATCTAGCACGATTATCCATACGCTAGAAGAAGCACATGAATTTGTAAAAGAAATTGGCTATCCAGTTATTGTTCGCCCAGCATTTACAATGGGAGGAACAGGTGGCGGAATCTGTAGTAATGAAGAAGAATTAATTGAAATCGTATCAGGTGGATTAAAACATAGCCCAGTAACACAATGTTTATTAGAGAAAAGTATTGCTGGTTGTAAGGAAATTGAATATGAAGTAATGCGTGACTCAAATGATAACGCGATTGTAGTATGTAACATGGAAAACATCGATCCAGTGGGTGTTCATACAGGTGATTCTATCGTTGTAGCACCAAGCCAAACGCTAAGCGACCGTGAATACCAAATGTTACGTAACACTTCATTACGAATTATTCGTGCACTAGGAATTGAAGGTGGATGTAACGTTCAGCTTGCACTTGATCCACATAGCTTCCAATACTATGTAATCGAAGTAAACCCACGTGTAAGTCGTTCATCTGCACTAGCATCTAAAGCAACTGGTTATCCAATTGCGAAATTAGCAGCGAAAATAGCAGTAGGCTTAACGTTAGATGAAATTGTAAACCCAGTAACACAAAAAACATATTCATGCTTTGAACCAGCATTAGACTATGTTGTTTCAAAAATTCCGCGTTGGCCATTTGATAAGTTCGAATCAGCGAACAGAACGCTTGGAACACAGATGAAGGCAACTGGTGAGGTTATGTCAATCGGACGTAACTTAGAACAATCGTTATTAAAGGCAGTTCGTTCTTTAGAACTTGGTGTGTATCACTTAGAATTAGATCACTTAAAAGAACTTGATAAAGAAACAATGAAAAAACGTATCATTAAAGCAGACGACGAGCGACTGTTTATTGTAGCAGAAGCAATTCGCCAAGGTGTAACGAAAGAAGAAATTAACGAATGGTGTGAAATGGACTTCTTCTTCTTACAAAAAGTTGAAAACATCGTAAACATGGAACGTGAATTAAAAGCGAATGTAGGCAATATGGAAGTATTACAAACTGCGAAAGAAATGGGCTTCAGCGATCATTACATTGCAGCTGCTTGGAATAAAACAGAGCGTGAAATTTACGATATGCGTAAAGAAAGCAATATAACTCCAGTTTATAAAATGGTAGATACTTGTGCGGCAGAGTTTGAATCTGCAACACCATACTACTACAGCACATATGGTGACGAGAATGAATCAATTGTAACAGATCGTAAGAGTGTAGTAGTTTTAGGATCTGGTCCGATCCGTATTGGTCAAGGTGTAGAGTTTGACTACGCAACAGTTCACTCAGTATGGGCAATTAAAGAAGCTGGATATGAAGCGATTATCATTAACAATAACCCAGAAACAGTTTCAACAGACTTCAGTATTTCTGATAAATTATACTTTGAACCATTAACGATTGAAGATGTAATGCACATTATCGATTTAGAAAAGCCAGAAGGTGTTATCGTTCAGTTCGGTGGACAAACGGCAATTAACTTAGCTGCAAAATTAGAAGCACATGGTGTGAAAATTTTAGGAACATCACTTGAAGACTTAGACCGTGCAGAAGATCGTGATAAATTCGAAGCTGCTTTAACAAAGCTAGGTATCCCGCAACCAGTTGGCAAAACAGCAACGACTGTAGAACAAGCGGTAGCAATCGCAGAAGAAATTGGTTACCCAGTATTAGTAAGACCATCTTACGTACTAGGTGGACGTGCGATGGAAATCGTATACCGTCAAGAAGAACTACTGCACTACATGAAAAATGCAGTTAAAGTTCACGCAGATCATCCAGTATTAATCGACCGTTACATGGTTGGTAAAGAAATTGAAGTAGATGCAATTTCAGATGGTGAGAATGTATTCATTCCAGGTATTATGGAACATATTGAACGCGCTGGGGTTCACTCTGGTGACTCAATTGGAGTATATCCACCACAAAGCTTATCTGAAAAATTAAAAGAACAAATTATCGAACATACAATTGCACTTGGAAAAGGATTAAACATTGTTGGATTACTAAATATCCAGTTTGTAGTATTCGAAAATCAAGTGTATGTAATTGAAGTAAACCCACGTGCGAGCCGTACAGTACCATTCTTAAGTAAAATTACAGGTGTACCAATGGCGAACGTAGCAACGAAAGTTATTTTAGGGCAAGACCTAGTAGAGCAAGGATACGGAACTGGTTATCACCCAGAAGAAAAAGAAGTATATGTAAAAGCTCCGGTATTCTCATTTGCGAAACTACGCTCAGTTGATACAACATTAGGACCTGAAATGAAATCAACAGGTGAAGTAATGGGTAAAGACTTAACGCTTGAAAAAGCATTATATAAAGGATTAGTTGCTTCTGGAATTAACATCCCAACGCACGGATCAGTAATCATTACTGTAGCGGATAAAGATAAAGAAGAGGCGATGGAAATTGCAAAACGTTTCCACGAAATCGGTTATAACTTATTAGCAACAGCTGGAACAGCACAATCGTTAACAGAGCAAAATATCCCAGTACAAGTTGTAAACAAAATTGATTCTGAAGACTACAACTTACTAGATATTATCCGCCAAGGAAAAGCACAGTTTGTAATCAATACATTAACAAAGGGCAAACAACCAGCACGTGATGGTTTCCGCATTCGCCGTGAATCAGTAGAAAATGGTGTAGCTTGCTTAACATCACTTGATACAACGAGAGCAATCTTACGAGTATTAGAATCTATGACATTCTCAGCTCATTCAATGAAAGAAATTACGCAAACAAAGCGTCACGAGGTGGTACATGCATGATGCAAAAGCAAAATATGATCGTCGTTAATCAAAAAGAAATCGCAAAAAACATTTACGAATTAGTGCTTCAAGGAACGTTAGTACAGCAAATGAACGAACCAGGGCAGTTTGTACACATTAAGGTAGCAGAGGGCATTGCGCCCCTTCTGCGCCGCCCAATTAGTATTTGTAATGTAGATCAAGAGAAGAACGAATTTACAATGCTATATCGTGCAGAAGGACAAGGGACAAAAACATTAGCAACTAGAAAACAAGGTGAAATGGTAGACGTATTAGGACCACTAGGACATGGTTTTCCTGTAGAAGAAGCGGAAGCTGGTCAGACAGCTTTACTAGTAGGCGGGGGAATTGGTGTACCACCACTTTATGAATTATCACAGCGCCTCGTTGCAAAGGGTGTACGTGTGATTCACATCTTAGGTTTCCAAACGAAAGATGTCGTTTTCTATGAAGAGAAATTTGCAGAACTTGGTGATACGTACGTTGCGACAGTAGACGGTACACACGGTACAAAAGGATTTGTCACAGATGTAATTGATCATTACGGAATTGACTTTGATATTCTTTATTCATGTGGTCCGTTAGCGATGCTTCGTGCATTAGAAGGACGTTACAAAGAGAAAAAAGCCTATATTTCATTAGAAGAACGTATGGGCTGTGGTATTGGAGCTTGTTTCGCATGTGTATGCCACTTACAAGAAGATCCAAGTGGACATTCTTACAAGAAGGTGTGTAGCGACGGACCAGTATTTCCAATCGGGGAGGTTGTACTATGAACAGATTGCAAGTTGAATTACCAGGATTATCATTAAAAAATCCAATTATACCGGCATCTGGATGCTTTGGATTTGGTCGTGAATATGCACAGTTTTACGATTTAAGTGTACTAGGATCAATCATGATTAAAGCAACGACAGAACAACCACGCTATGGAAATCCGACGCCTCGTGTTGCTGAAACACCGGGCGGCATGTTAAATGCAATCGGACTTCAAAACCCAGGATTAGAAAAAGTAATGAATTCTGAATTACCTTTTCTCGAACAATTTGATCTTCCAATCATTGCGAACGTTGCAGGCTCACAAGCTGAGGATTACGTAGCGGTTGCAAAGGAAATTTCTAAAGCGCCTAATGTCCATGCGCTAGAATTAAATATTTCTTGTCCGAACGTAAAAACAGGTGGTATCGCCTTTGGTACAAATCCTGAAATTGCTGCTGATTTAACGAAGCGAGTAAAAGAGGTTTCTGAAGTACCTGTATACGTGAAATTGTCACCGAACGTGGCAAACATTGTGGAAATTGCAAAAGCAATTGAAAATGCAGGTGCAGACGGTTTAACGATGATTAATACATTGCTTGGTATGCGTCTAGATTTAAAAACAGCTAAACCAATTTTAGCAAACCGTACAGGTGGATTATCAGGTCCTGCGATTAAGCCAGTAGCAATTCGTATGGTACATGAAGTAAGCCAAGCGGTGAACATTCCAATTATCGGAATGGGTGGTATTGAAACAGCGGAAGATGTAATTGAATTCTTCTACGCTGGTGCAAGCGCAGTTGCAGTTGGTACAGCGAACTTTATCGATCCGTTCGTATGTCCGACAATTATTGAAGAGTTACCAGCATTACTAGATGAATTAGGATTTGATCACATTTCGGAATGTCAAGGAAGGAGCTGGAAGCAAACATGTCACAGTCGTTAATCGTTGCACTAGATTTTCCAGGGAAACAAGATGTAGAGCAATTCTTGCGCCACTTTGAAGGGGAAGAGTTATTTGTCAAAGTTGGTATGGAGTTATTTTACAAAGAAGGCCCTGCGATAATTACGTACTTAAAAGAACAAGGACATAAGATTTTTCTAGACTTAAAACTTCATGATATTCCGAATACGGTAAAAAGCGCTATGCGCAGCCTAGCTAGTCTAGATGTTGATATGGTAAATGTTCATGCTGCTGGGGGAAGCAGTATGATGAAAGCTGCGATTGAGGGATTAGAGGAAGGTAAGCAAGAAGGAAAAGAGAGACCGATTTGTATTGCAGTTACACAACTAACAAGCACTTCGGAAGCTATGATGAAAAAAGAGATCGGTATTGAGAAAACGTTAGAAGAAGCGGTTGCTCATTATGCAAAACTAACGAAAGAAAGTGGACTTGATGGCGTTGTTTGTTCAACGCTTGAAGTTCCGAAATTACGTGAAGTATGCGGAAATGAATTTGTAACAGTAACACCGGGGATTCGTCTTGCAAGCGATGATGTAAATGACCAGGTGCGCGTAGCAACACCGAAACGTGCGAGGGAACTTGGCTCAAGCTATATCGTAGTTGGACGTAGTATTACAAAAGCAGAAAATCCGCTTGAAGCGTATAAAACAGTAAAACAACAGTGGGAAGGTGTAACAGTATGAAAAAAGAAATCGCATCGCATTTATTAGAAATTGGAGCAGTATTTTTACAACCGAATGATCCATTCACATGGTCTTCAGGTATGAAATCACCAATTTATTGTGATAACCGTTTAACTTTATCTTATCCGAAAGTACGTCAAGCAATTGCAGCTGGATTAGAAGAGTTAATTAAAGAGCACTTCCCAACTGTAGAAGTTATTGCAGGAACAGCAACTGCTGGTATTGCGCACGCTGCATGGGTAAGCGATCGTATGGATTTACCAATGTGCTACGTACGTAGTAAAGCAAAAGGTCATGGTAAAGGGAACCAAATCGAAGGAAAAGCTGAAAAAGGTCAAAAAGTAGTAGTAGTAGAAGACTTAATTTCAACTGGCGGTAGTGCTATTACATGTGTAGAAGCACTACGCGAAGCTGGCTGTGAAGTATTAGGAATCGTATCAATCTTCACATACGAGCTAGAAGCAGGAAAAACAAAACTAGAAGCAGCTAACGTAGCATCATATTCTTTAAGTGATTACAGTGCATTAACTGAAGTTGCAGCAGAAAAAGGTATGATCGGACAAGCTGAAACGAAAAAATTACAAGAGTGGCGTAAAAATCCAGCAAACGAAGCTTGGATCACAGCGTAACACGAAAAAAACGACCGCGGGGGAACGCGGTCGTTTTTTATATTATTGTTAAAACTTCATGTAAAGAACAGATAGTAGGAACATCACACTTGAGTTGCAAGTTATCTCGATTTAACCATATCCCATGCATTCCAGCTGCTGTACTACTAATTGCATCTGTTTCTAATCGATCGCCAATATAATAGCAATCTTTCATTTCAAGATTTGATTGTAATACAGTTCTTTGAAAAATTTTAGGGTCTGGTTTCGATATCCCAATTACACTAGAAGTAAATATATATTTGAAATATTGTAGAATGTTTAGGGTAGTTAATTTTTCGACTTGTTGTTCATAGTCACCGTTACTAATGATACCTAATGAGTGACCGCCTTGCTGCAAGGTCTGTAATGCATAGTGTACATCTTCAAATGCGGTCCAGTTGTTCTTATATAGTTCTATATATTGCTGGAATCTATGCTGAGATTCCAAAGGTGATAAGTTTACTCCATATGCTTTAAATAAATGATACATTCGCATCCTTTGTTGTTCTTGAAAAGATAATTCTTTGGATAAATATTTATTGAAATATTCTTCTGATAATTCATGCCAAACTTTCGTTGCCTCTAATTCATTGCCTGAAAAAATACTATTATATATTTGAAAAAAATCTATAATACCATTTCTTTCAGCAGCCTCATAATCAAGTAAAGTTCCATCAATATCAAAGAAAATCATATTCCTGTCTCCTTGCTAACAACTATTTAGCGTTTTCAGCAACTTCATAGCCTCTTACAAACAATAGAGTCACATAAGAAACAATAAATGAGAAGATACTGTACATGCCAACCCAAAAGAAAAATTTTGGAGTAAAGGCGATAACACCTATTATTAAAAAACTAGCAAACGTTACAATCGGCATTACGTAATACGTTTTAGTCTTACGTGTTCCCATAACAGAAACGATAAAAATAAGTAATGGACAAATTAATAAGACGAAAATCAATTCATTCATAGGTATGTCCCCTTTTCTAATTACAGTAATCTGTTTCTCGTAAACGTTTTGAAATAAATACTCTCCTAATATAATTTCGCTAACATATACATAATCCCTTTTGAAAGTCAGTAATAAATGATGGATTTAACAATAAAAAAACGTAAGCAAGAGCAAACTTGCTTACGTTATAAAATAAACATTGCAACGATAGTGGTGACAATTAAACCGATCACAACCGGTAAAAAGTTTCGGCGTGCAAGTTCAAATGGATCTACCTTGCAAATCGCAGCAGCAGGAATAAGCGCCCAAGGAATTAACGTACCGCCCCCGGTCCAGATTGCTGCAATTTGTCCGAGTGCTGTTAATGTAGCTGTTCCATGCCCAAGTGCTGTTCCGAAAAGATTGGCAATCGAACCAGCAAGTGAAATGCCAGAAAATCCAGAGCCATCTAAACCAGTAATGACACCAACGATAGTTAAAGTTCCAGCTGATACATATTGATTTAAAGGAACAGTTTGAGATAAGGCGATCCCTAAGTCATTAATGATTCCGTGTGAACCTTTCGGTAAATAGTCCCCGATAATTTTCACAAAGCCGCTATCTCCTAAATAAAAGAGTGCAGCGATCGGAATAACTGGTCCGAAAATTTTAAATCCAAATTGGAGACCTTCTATAAAATAATCGGTCGTTTTATTCAGTCCATTGCCTTTATAGGCGATGAGAGAAATGATGATAATCATAATAACAGTCGTCCCGCCGATAAGTGCAGTTGCATCGCTTCCTTGTAGTTTAAATTGAATCATGCAGAGGATATCAATGATATATACGATAGGGATACATATAGCGAGCCATTTCTTTATGCGAGGAGATAATAAAATAGTAGTTTTAGATGGTTCCGTTGATGAAACAGAGTCTTGTAACGATAGTCCTGTATGAAACTCTTTTCGTAAGAAGAAAAAAGCGACAGAAGTTGTAACGACGCCCATAACGATAACGAGTGGAACACTTGCAGATACGACGCTGGAAACAGGGAGACCAGCAGCGTCTGCGGTTAATTTTGGTGCGCCTTGTATAACGAAGTCGCCGGATAAAGCAATCCCATGACCGAATAAGTTCATAGCAATCGCAACCCCAATTGGCGGAAGACCGACGCGTACAGCGACGGGTAATAAAATAGCTCCCATTAAAGCGACAGCTGGAGAAGGCCAAAAGAAGAAAGAAATTGTCATCATTAAAAGGCCGATAATCCAGTAGGCGAGTGTAGGGGTACGAATCATCTTTGTAAATGGTGAAATCATCGTATCATTTATGCCGGTATGAACGAGTAAATTGCTCATCGATACGATAATGGAGATGATTAATATAGTTGGTAATAGTTCAGTAATAGCGTAAATGAAACTTTGAAAAATACCGCTAATAGCAAGAGGGATAGAGCTTGTAGCGGTTAATGCTAATAAAAAGATAAAAACGATACAAATAATAGTCGTATCTTCCCTGAGAATAAAGAAGGTAATAATGGTGAGTAAACAAAGAATATAGAGAGCGTGCAACAGCGTTAATTCAACTCCCATAACATTCACATCCTTTAGGCGTTCGTGTAGTTTATTGTATGAAAGCAGTGAAAGTATGTGAGTATAGGAAAAAGAAAAATGCGAAATTTCATGTACTGTAATGGTAAGGAGAGGAAATGGATGTTAAAATACAATTAATCCTAAAAATGGAATTTGAGGAGGGCTTATGCGCAAAATAATTGGGTTTTGGGGATTTATCCTTTCTTGTAGTCTATTAATCATTTTAAATTTGTTTACAAGCAATGAATGGATCAGTATTATACCTGTTTTCGGATTTGTTTTTGTACTGCTATATAACTGGGATGATATAAAACAATATAACAAGAAAAGTATTGGAATTATGATAGGTATCATTGTTGTTTGCTCATTTTTCATAGGGTTTATTTTAATAGAAGGGCAGAAACAGATGGAGAAAATGTCTATTTTTCAAGAATGGATGTCTTCTGCAAAAGGTCTTTATATTGTAATTGTAGTAGTTATTTTTCTAAGAATTGTCATAAGCATAGCAAGTTATATATTAAAAGAGAAGTAGAATGGGGGAATACGAATGAGGGAGAAAATAGGATATTATGGTGTGCTCGTTTGTTTACTATTATCAGTTATTTCAGGGCAATTTCTTACAAGTGAATGGGTACCAGTTATATTATGTATAGGAGTATTGATTTTTGCTCCTATGTATCGCTGGGGTGAGTGGAAAGCATATAGTCGAAAAAAGAAGATTATTTTTAGCATCGAGTTCGTCATTATAATTAGCACGATTCCGTTTTTGTTATTGAAAGGAAATGAAATAATAGATGGCACTGTAATGTTTCAAGGGTGGTTATTTATTGTAAAATTGCTATGTTTAATATGTATTTTAATTTCGGTAGCGGTAGTCGCTAAAAAAGTAAACGAAAAGTTATTCGTTAATGAATAAAAGAAAATGCCACCTTATTCGGTGGCATTTTCTTACTTTACAGAATGAGCTTTTTGCATCTTTTTAATTAAACGAATTTGTCCGCGATGGTTGATCTCATCTTCAAATACGTGAAACCACTTAAAATAGTTATTTGCTGGTTTGTCATACCAAAAGTCTGTCGTTTTACATAGCCATTGATCAGGTAACGATTGAAAAGTCTGGATCGTTTTGGAACGTACTTCTTGTAAAGTGTTTATGTAAAATTCTATAGAGTTTCCTTTTATTTTCTCGCGTCCAAGATCTCCTAACTCAATAGCAGGTAACCAGCGTTCTAATTCAGTCTCCGTTGGTTCACGTTCTTCAAAAGTATGAATCTGGTAATAAAATTCAATAGCGGCCATATGGTACAATAACATGCCAATTGAATTTGCTTCCTCATCATATAAATAATCAAGTTCTTCCATTGTTAAACCTTCTACCGCTTGCATTGTTGTATAGCGAGCGTAATTCATCATGGAAACAAGTTTGGAAAATTCAGGCTGTAAACCATCTATCTTGTCGATTACAAAATTCAATTAAAATTCCCCCTTTTTAAACGATGACTCCAGAGAAAGAATTCTATGTGTAGAGAAGAACTCCTTTTAAAAAGGGGCATGATTTTAACAAGGAATAACAATTAGTTCCCGAGTTGATTTTGTAATAACCTCATAGCCATCTTTTGTAATGACGATATCATCTTCAATTCTACAACCGCCCCAGTTTGGTATGTAAATACCTGGTTCAACTGTAACAACCATACCTTCTTCTAGAGTAGCCCTACTTTCTTGGGATAGGCGAAGAGGTTCGTGTATTTCTAAACCAAGACCATGCCCGGTAGAGTGGCCAAAATATTCACCATATCCATGCGCTGTAATGTAATCTCTTGTTATATCATCGATACTTTTCGCAGTCTCACCAGGTTTAATGGCTTCCGTTCCACGTTTTAATGCTTCAAGTACAACATTGTATATCTTTTTGAATTCTTCCGATGGTTCCCCAATCGCTACAGTACGAGTTATATCGGAACAATATCCGTCATAAAGTGCACCGAAATCTAATGTGACGATGTCTCCTAGTTCAATTATTTTATTTGATGCAACTCCATGAGGAAGAGAAGAACGAACGCCAGAAGCTACAATAATTTGAAATGATGAGGAGGTAGCTCCTTTTTTTCGCATGAAAAATTCTAACTCGTCTCGTACATCATTTTCACTTATTCCCGGTTTTAGAAACGTAAGAATATGGTGAAACGCTTCGTCAGCGATATTAGCTGCGATTTTCATTGTTTCTATTTCAGGTGTGTCTTTAATAAGGCGAATATTTTCAATGATTTCGCACACTTGAACCATTTCCGCACGTACGTATTTTTGTAATTTTTTATATTGTTGCAATGTCATGTTATTTTCTTCAATTCCAAGTTTTTGAATGTTCAATCTGGATACTTGATTTGCAATTTCTTTTTCTAAATCACCTTTATGCATAATAATTTCAGCATCTTTTATTTGTGATTTCGCTTGATCTACATAGCGGAAATCAGTTATAAAAACAGCTTGATCCGCAGAGATTAAGACGACGCCAGCACTCCCTGTAAAGCTTGTTGCATATTGGCGATTTTCTTTTTTTGTAATGAGTAACCCGTCAATTTCATAGTTTTGTAGTTGATTTTGGATTTTATTAATCTTTAAAGTCATGTTAATTCCCCCTATTCACAGTATTGAATAAAGCAAATAGCGTGCCAAAATATATATTGTATGAAAAATAAAAGATAGCTAGCTATTTGTGGAAAGAGAGCCATTTATGAAACCCAGAGTGCTTTAAATGAATAGAGGATAAAAAATCAATTTGAGATGTATTGTATTTACATACTGTAAAAGAATTTATACAGATATGGAATGACACTGTCAATTTTTTTGAAAATATATAAAATGAAAAAAGAAAGATGTAACGAATTAGTTAATGGATATACGAATTAAACAGCATAAAAAAATGCGCTGCTTTCAAGCAACGCATTTTTTTATTTACGCTTTTAATTTCATTACAATATCAGCATCCGGTGTTACATAAACGGTTTGCTGATTGTCGTACGTAACAAAACCAAGCTTTGCACCACTCGGTTTTTTTACATGGCGTATTTTTGTGAAATCAACAGGTACAGAGCTAGATTCTTTTGCTTTACTGTAATAGGCAGCAATTTTTGCAGCTTCTAGTAAAGTTTCTTCAGCCGGTTCTAAAGAACGAATAACAACGTGAGAGCCAGGTATGTCTTTCGTATGTAACCAAATTTCATCACGACGGGCAAATTTCGTTGTTAAATAATCATTTTGCTTATTATTTTTCCCAACGAAAATCTCTGTACCGTCACTAGCTACATATTTATCCAATACTGGTTTTGTAGGTTTTTTCTTTGCATTTTTCGTCTTACGATTACGCACATATCCTTCTTCTGCTAATTCTTCGCGAATTTCTTCAATATCTTTTGAAGAAGCAGCTTCCATTTGTTGAAGTAAGCTATCAAAATAAAGAATTTCTTCATTTGTTTTTTCGATTTGTTCTTCTACAACAACAACTGAATTTTTTGCTTTTTGGTATTTTTGGAAATAGCGCTGTGCATTGTCAGATGGTGTTTTTAAAGGATCTAATGTGATTTTTACAGTACCGCCATTTTCATCGTAATAATTAACGACCTCAATATCTTTATCGCCTTTTTTCAAAGCGTACATATTGGCTGTAAGTAGCTCTCCAAATAGTTGATATTTATCTGCTTTTCCGGCATCTTGTAATGTTTTTTCTAGTTTAATGAGTTTTTTCTCATTTTTATTTTTTTCGTTTTGCATAAAACGTTCTAAATCATGAGCTTGTTGTTTTACGCGGTCGCGCTCTGCTTTGCCAAAGAAGAAACGATCTAACAATTCGCTCACTGATGAGAATGTTTTTTCTTCTCCTTGCAAGTGTGTAAGAGGGAAAAGATAAAAGAATTCTTTTCCATTTGCAGTAATCATTGCTGGTGTATATGCATGAGATAGTAATGGTGTTTGTATCGAGAAAAACGCTTCTGATAATGCTTTCTCGTTTACCATACCGGCTTTCTTTACTACTTCTTTTGCAAATAATGGGGATATTCCCATGAAAGCCCCGACGAGTTGTTTATCCATATTTCCAGATAGAAAGTCTAGCGGTCTAATAAAATCATCTGCGGTCTCAATTTGCAGAGGATTGATTTTATGTTGGGCTGGTGGCGCGACGTACTCAGCACCAGCATAAACAGTTCGGTGACGGTTTACGGCTAATGAAACGTGTTTTAAGCTATCTAAAATCACGTTTGTTTTCGTATCTAATAAGATAATGTTACTATGTCGTCCCATTATTTCAATTACTAATGTTTTTAATGATTCGTCTCCGATTTCATTACGACTGCGAACTGTAATTTGGATAATGCGTTCTAAGTCGATTTGTTCAATTTTTTCAATAAATCCACCTTCTAAATGTTTGCGAAGAAGCATACAGAACATCGGCGGTATTGCTGGCGAATCGTAGTTTTGATTCGTTAAGTGCATACGCGCATATGTAGGATGAGATGAAAGAATTAGTTTTTGGTTCTTTCCATTCGCTCGAATATGTAATAAAATCTCGTATTTTGAAGGTTGATATATTTTGGAAATTCGTCCCGTGTAAAGAGAATTTGCAATTTCATGTGTAATTGCTCTTGTAAATAATCCATCGAATGCCATAAAATGAACACTCCTTTCTAACTAAAAGTTAATTATAGCATTTTTTTGGACGAGGCTGAATAAGCTTTCAATAGAGTATGTCTGGAATCAGGAGGTCGATAGCGGGATGAACTGGTATGGAATGCGCGCACATGAAGTGGAAGAAAGAACGAATACGAATGTAAAGGTTGGGCTTACAGAGAAAGAAGCAGAAGGGCGAATAAAAAAATTTGGTACAAATGAATTGGATGAAGCAAAAAGGCCTTCTGCACTGATGGTATTTTTGGCGCAATTTAAAGATTTTATGGTACTTGTTTTATTTGGTGCAACAATAGTTTCGGCTTTTTTAGGAGAATATATTGATTCTATTGCGATTGTGGCGATTGTTATTATCAATGGCATTCTTGGTTTTTTTCAAGAAAGAAAGGCTGAAAAGTCATTGGAAGCTTTAAAAGAGCTAGCCGCCCCGCAAGTTACTGTGCTGCGGAATGGAAAGTGGGTAAAGGCACCGTCTAAAGCACTCGTTTTAGGGGATGTTATTAAATTTTCTAGTGGTGATCGTATAGGGGCGGATGTACGTCTTGTTGAGGCATCAAGTTTATATATTGAAGAATCAGCTTTGACAGGAGAGTCAGTACCGGTGCAAAAGAAGGTAGAAGCTTTGCAGGGGCAAGATATTTCAATTGGTGATCAAAAAAATATGGCTTTTATGGGTACGATGATTACACGAGGAGCTGGAACAGGAGTCGTTGTAGCAACTGGTATGAATACAGCGATGGGCCAAATTGCAAATATGTTACAAAATGCAGAGCAAATGGAAACACCACTGCAAAGAAGATTAGAGCAACTCGGAAAAATATTAATTATTGTGGCTCTTATTTTGACAGCGCTTGTTGTATTAGCCGGTGTGTATCAAGGGAATGAAGTGTATCATATGTTTTTAGCAGGCGTGTCGCTAGCTGTTGCTGCGATTCCTGAAGGATTACCAGCAATTGTTACAGTAGCTTTATCGCTTGGTGTACAACGTATGATAAAAAAGAGAGCAATTGTAAGAAAGTTACCAGCGGTAGAAACGTTAGGTTGTGCTTCTGTTATATGCTCTGATAAAACAGGAACGATGACGCAAAACAAAATGATGGTAACACATATGTGGTCAAGTGGAGAGTTGTGGAAAGTGACAGGTCAAGGGTATGAACCTAATGGATCTTTTATGAAAGGTGAAAAAGAAATTAATCCAACTAAGACGAAAGCTCTTTATCAACTACTTACATTTGGTTCACTATGTAATAACGCAAATATTATTCAAAAGAAAAAGGCGTATGTATTAGATGGAGATCCTACTGAGGGAGCGCTTGTAGCTGCAGCGATGAAAGCGGGAATAACGCGTGAGGCGCTGAAAGGGAAATTTGAAATTATTCGTGAATTTCCGTTTGATTCGACTCGAAAAATGATGAGTGTTATCGTGCGAGATCGAGAGGGGAAAAAGTTTGTTATTACGAAGGGAGCGCCAGATGTCCTCCTGCAAATGAGTCAAACGATTCTATGGGGAGATAAGCAGCAACCATTAAGTGAGTTGTATAGAAAAGAAGTACAGGCGGCTATTCATAGTTTAGGTAGTCAAGCGCTGCGAACAATTGCAGTTGCATTTAAGCCATTAAAAGTAACAGATTCTATCGAGCATGAAAGAGACGTTGAAAAAGATTTTATGTTAGTTGGGATACAAGGTATGATTGATCCGCCAAGACCAGAGGTAGAGCAGGCTGTAAAAGAGTGCAGAGAAGCTGGTATTCGAACTGTGATGATTACAGGTGACCATAAAGTGACAGCAATGGCGATTGCGGAACAATTAGGAGTTTTACCATCAGGTGGACGCGTTGTTGAAGGAGTAGAACTCGCAAGTATGGATGTAGAAGAGTTAGAAAATGTTGTAGAAGATACGTATGTATTTGCTCGTGTATCACCAGAACATAAATTGAAAATTGTGAAGGCGTTGCAAAATAAAGGACATATAGTAGCGATGACAGGTGATGGAGTGAACGATGCTCCGGCTATAAAAACAGCAGATATTGGGATAGCAATGGGAATTACAGGGACAGACGTTGCGAAAGAAGCTTCATCTCTTGTCTTGCTAGACGATAATTTTGCTACGATTAAATCGGCAATTAAAGAAGGTAGAAATATATACGAGAATATACGTAAGTTTATTCGTTATTTATTAGCATCGAACGTAGGAGAAATTTTAGTCATGTTATTTGCGATGTTACTTGCATTACCGCTGCCGATGGTTCCAATCCAAATTTTATGGGTGAACTTAGTTACTGACGGTTTACCAGCGATGGCACTAGGTTTGGATAAGGCTGAAGGAGATGTGATGAAGAGGACACCGCGTCATCCGAAAGAAGGGGTATTTGCTAGAGGGCTTGCGTGGAAAATTTTAAGCCGTGGCTTTCTAATTGGAGCAGTGACGTTAGTAGCGTTTATTATTGCATATAATCAGCATCCAAATGAACTGAAATATGCGCAAACTGTAGCATTCGCAACGCTAGTACTTGCTCAGCTTATTCATGTATTTGATTGCCGAAGTGAACACTCTGTTTTCCACCGCAATCCGTTTGGAAATGTGTATTTAGTAGGAGCGGTTATCATTTCATTACTACTCATGCTTGTCGTTATATATTATCCACCGTTACAACCGATTTTTAGCACGATGCCAATACAAGCAAGGGATTGGTTGTTAATTGGAGGTTTGTCATCAATTCCGACCTTCTTATTAGTAGGTTCTTTATTAACAGGGAAAAAGGGGAAGAAGGAAAAGCCTGTATTATATAAGAAGGGATTAAACTTGAAATAGTCAATGATATGAAAATGTGATATAATTTACAGAAGGTAGTAGAGCCTTGTCTCTATTACCTTTTTCATTGAGTTATTTCATGGCTTGGATGTGATAAAAATGATTTGTAGTATGACAGGATTTGGAAGGTCGAAAGTAGAAAATGATGCTTTTCAAATTACAGTAGAAATGAAATCAGTGAACCACCGTTTTCTAGAGATGAGTATTCGACTTCCGAAGCAAATGATGGTATTTGAAGACAAAATTCGTAAAATAATTGCACAGCAAGTTCGACGTGGACGCATTGAAGTGTCTATTAGTATAACGGGTGAAGGGCTTGTTGAAAGAAAATTAAGCGTGAATTGGTCGCTTCTTGAGCAGTACCAATCGATTATGGAAGATATAAAAGGAAAATTTCAATTACAAGATTCTATTACACTCGAGCAATTAATGGCAATGCCAGAAGTAACGGCGATTGAAGAAGTAGAAAATGTAAATGAACAATTTGAGAACAGTTTATATGAGGCTGTTCGCCAAGCTGCTCATATGTTAAAAACGATGAGAGATGGCGAAGGAGAACGATTACATAAAGATATAGCGTATCGTTTACAAGAGATTCACAATTGTGTAAATGCAATTATTCCGCATGCACCAAATGTTACACAAAAATATCGTGAACGATTAGAAAATCGCTTAAAAGAATTACATAATCAAGATCTAGATGAACAAAGATTGCTAACAGAAGTTGCAATCTTTGCTGAGCGTTGTGATATTCATGAAGAGTTAGTTCGTTTGCAAAGTCATTTAGAGCAATTTCGTGAAACACTGCAGATTGAAGAGCCTGTTGGAAGGAAAATGGATTTCATCGTGCAAGAGATGCATAGAGAAATTAATACGATTGGTTCTAAGGCAAATGACTTAACAATTTCAAAATATGTTGTAGAAATGAAAAATAACCTTGAAAAAATTCGTGAACAAGTACAAAATATTGAGTAGCTTTCAAAAAATATATAAAGTTATACGTGGTGGAGAAATCGGATAGACTTACTAGGAGGCGCAAACTATGGCCATGCGGTTTTTAAATATTGGATACGGAAATATTGTATCTGCTCATCGAATTATTGCTATTGTAAGTCCGGAGTCAGCTCCTATTAAACGAACAGTACAAGAAGCACGTGAACATAATGCTTTGCTTGATGCTACGTATGGGAGAAAAACAAGGGCGGTTATTGTTATGGATGATGGGCATGTTGTATTAAGTCCAATTCAGCCAGAGACGATTGCACATCGTTTGAATAATAAAGAAGATTTAAGTGAGGAAGGGTAGGTTTTACATATTTATGAGAAGTAGAAGAGGATTGCTCATCGTTCTTTCAGGACCTTCTGGGGTTGGTAAAGGAACGGTTCGAAAAGAGCTGTTTAGTCATGAGGATACACGTTTTCAATACTCTATTTCAGTAACGACACGTAAGCCACGTGAAGGTGAAGTAGATGGTGTGGATTATTTCTTTAAAGAGAGAGAAGAATTTGAAGAAATGATTCGTAATGAAAAATTACTTGAGTGGGCTGAGTTTGTAGGTAATTATTACGGAACACCGATTGACTATGTTGAAAAAACATTACAAGAAGGAAAAGATGTATTCTTAGAAATTGAAGTGCAAGGAGCAATTCAAGTTAAGAAAGCTTTCCCGGAAGGTGTATTTATTTTCTTAGCACCTCCAAGTTTATCTGAACTAAAGAACCGTATTGTCGGCCGTGGTACAGAAACTGAAGATGTTATAGAAAATCGTTTAACGGTAGCGAAAGAAGAAATCGAAATGATGGACGCTTACGACTATGTTGTAGAAAACGATCAAGTTGAATTAGCTTGTGAAAGAATTAAAGCAATTGTGGTTGGCGAACATTGCCGCCGCGAAAGAGTAGCAAAATATTATAAAGAAATGACGGAGGGTCTATAATTATGTTAAATCCATCAATTGATTCATTATTAACAAAAATCGATTCTAAATATACACTTGTAACAGTAGCTGCAAAACGTGCGCGTGAAATGCAACTTGCTAATAACTGTGTTATCGAGCAACCTGTTTCTCATAAATGTGTAGGTAAATCACTAGAAGAAATCGATGCAGAAGTATTAAAATATGTACCAAGCGAAGGCAAAATCATCGATTAAGACATTCTTTTCGACAAATTAAAACATAGACTTTATAATTTTCTATGTAACGGTAACAACCTATTTACAAGTAGGTTGTTATTTTTTTACGATAGGGAAGAAATATTGGTACTGAAGAGCTGGGAATTCTGTTTCAGTATGATAAGTTTGAAAAAGAAAGAGGACGAGCCATATGCTAAAAGGGAAAAAGATACTTCTATGTGTAACAGGAGGCATTGCGGTCTTTAAAGCGGCTGCGTTAACGAGTAAATTGACACAAGCTGGTGCTATTGTAAAAGTAATGATGAGTGAGTCAGCAGTGAAGTTTGTTACACCTCTTACATTCCAAGCGCTTTCTCGCCATGATGTATATACGGATACATTCGATGAGAAAGACTCAGCTGTTATTGCTCATATCGATTTAGCAGATTGGGCAGATGTTGTACTTGTTGCACCTGCTACAGCCAATTGTATTGGAAAGTTAGCTAACGGTATTGCAGACGATATGATTACAACTACTTTGTTAGCTACTACAGCCCCAGTGTGGATTGCACCTGCTATGAATGTGCATATGTATGAAAATAAAATTGTTCAAAAAAATATGATGACGTTAAAAACGTTAGGATATACATTTATTGAGCCTGGAGAAGGTTTTTTAGCGTGTGGTTATGTAGCGAAGGGACGATTAGAAGAACCTGAAGCAATTATTGCACGGTTAGAAGAGGCTTTTTCAGAACAAAAACCATTGCAAGGAAAAAGAATATTAATAACTGCTGGTCCAACTCGTGAAAAGGTTGATCCAGTTCGTTTTATGACCAATTTTTCTTCTGGAAAAATGGGATATGCGATTGCGGAAGTGGCAGCGAACTTAGGTGCAGATGTCATACTTGTTTCGGGACCGACAGCGTTAAATCCACCATTACATGTAACTACAGTGCAAGTGGAATCTGCACAAGATATGTTAGAGGCAGTTCTTCAACATTATCAAAACGTAGATGTTGTCATTAAAACAGCAGCAGTTGCAGATTATCGTCCGAAATATGTTCATGATAATAAAATGAAAAAGAAAAATGGCGATGCTGTAATTGAACTCGAGAGAACAGTAGATATTTTAAAAACGTTAGGTGAGATGAAGGACAAACAGTTACTTATCGGTTTTGCGGCTGAAACGACAAACGTAGAGGAATACGCAACGAAAAAGTTACGTGAGAAAAATGCGAATATGATTGTTGCGAACGATGTAAAGGCGCAAGGAGCTGGATTTGGTACAGATACGAACATTGTAACAATGTATAGAAAAGATGGAAAAGTTATAGAGTTGCCACTTTTAACGAAGAAAGAGGTTGCTCGTGAAATATTAAAGCAAATTGAAATGATGTTAGAAGATGATCGTCTATGAAATTTGCAAGTGTAATTGTTGATGTACCTGCACGTCAGACAGATCGACCATTTGATTATATTATCCCTAAAAAATGGGAAGATATTGTCCAGACAGGCATGCGTGTAGTAGTTCCGTTTGGCCCAAGGAAATTACAAGGTTTTATTATTGGGATCAAAGATTCGGTTGAAGTAGAAAGTAAGAAGTTAAAGGCGATTTATGAAATATTAGATGTAACACCAGTTTTAAATGAGGAATTATTAAAGCTTGGATATTGGCTTACAAGTGAAACGTTATGTTATATGATTTCAGCTTTTCAGGTTATGCTTCCAACGGCGATAAAAGCAACGTATAAAAAGCGACTACAACTTCGTAAACAAGAAGAAGTAGCACCTGAACTACTGGTTTTATTTCAGGACAAAGAAGCGATAGATTGGGAAGTGATTGAGACACAGCCACATCTATACCGCACGATTCAACAAGAAATTAAAAATGGCACAATTGAAGTTGTTTATCAGGTAAAAGATAAAGTGCAAAAGAAGAAACAAAGAGTCGTTCAACCGGAGTTGCCAGAAGATAAATTAGAATTAGCAGCATTTGAACTGAAAAGTAAAAAACAACAAGATGTACTCTATTATTTTGTGGAAAATTATAAAAGTGTGCCGTTAAAAGTAATAACAGAAGAGTTGCAAATAACAGATGCTCCGATTAAAGCACTTGTTAAAAAGGGGCTAATCTCAGAAAAGTATGTGGAAGTATATCGAAATCCGTATGACGATGATGATTTTGAACAAACGAAACCATTCCCACTTACGGAGGAACAAAAGCAAGTTATTGCACCTATTTTATCATCAATTACAAATGAAACTTACAATCCATTTTTACTATATGGTGTTACAGGGAGCGGAAAAACAGAAGTATATTTACAATCTATAGCAGCGGTGCTTGAGAAAGGAAAAGAAGCGATTGTGCTTGTTCCTGAAATTGCACTAACGCCTCAGATGGTAGATCGTTTTAAAGGTAGATTTGGCTCGCAAGTTGCGGTTCTTCATAGTGCGCTGTCTGTTGGAGAAAAATATGATGAATGGCGAAAGATTTTAAGAAAAGAAGTGAAAGTCGTAGTTGGTGCACGTTCAGCTGTATTTGCTCCTTTTGAAAATCTAGGGATTATTATTATTGATGAGGAGCATGAATCGAGCTATAAGCAAGAAGATAATCCGAGGTATCATGCAAGGGATGTAGCTGTGTGGAGGGGACAATATCACAAATGTCCTATCGTTCTTGGTAGTGCAACACCGACACTTGAATCGTTTGCAAGAGCGAAAAAAGGTGTTTATGGGTTACTAACGATGGAAAAACGTATGAACGAACAAGCCTTGCCGACAGTAGAAATTGTTGATATGCGCGAAGAACTTCGTGACGGGAATCGTTCCATGTTTTCGAAGGCATTGCATGAAAAAATAGCAGATCGATTAGAAAAGAAAGAACAAATGGTGCTCTTTTTAAATAGAAGAGGTCATTCTACATTTGTTATGTGTAGGGATTGTGGGTATGTTGTACAGTGTCCGCATTGTGATATCTCGCTGACATATCACAAAATGAACCATCGCTTAAAATGTCATTATTGCAGTTACGAAGAGAATATGCCGACTGCGTGTCCTGCTTGTCAAAGTACATATATTCGTTTCTTTGGTACAGGTACACAAAAGGTAGAAGAAGAAATTACAAAACTATTTCCAGAGGCACGAGTTATTCGAATGGATGTAGATACGACAAGTCGTAAAGGAATGCATGAAAAATTATTAAAGGCGTTCGGAGAAGAAAAAGCAGATATATTACTTGGAACACAAATGATTGCGAAAGGATTAGATTTTCCTAAAGTAACACTTGTCGGGGTTTTAACTGCAGATACGATGCTTCACTTACCTGATTTTCGGGCGAGCGAAAAGACTTATCAGTTATTGACGCAAGTAAGTGGACGAGCAGGCAGACATGAATTACCAGGGGAAGTTATAATTCAAACGTATACGCCAGAACATTACAGTATAGAGTTAGCAAAGAACCAACAATATGATGTGTTTTTTGACCAAGAAATGCAAATGAGACGAACGAGACAATATCCACCTTACTACTATGTTGTACTTGTGACGGTATCTCACCCGGAATTATTAAAGGCAGTACAAGTGACGGAAAAAATTGTCGGTCATTTACGATCACACTGCACAGAGCAAACGATGGTGTTAGGACCGGTTGCTTCAGCAATTCCAAGGATAAAAGATAGATATCGTTATCAATGCATGATAAAATACAAACGGGAACCAAACTTAAAGAACGTGCTCAAAATGGTAAATGAACATTATCAAGCAGAAATGCAAAAAGAGCTACAAATCTCAATTGATTTTAATCCAACAATGTTAATGTAGCGGAGGGAAATATGGCAGTTTTAGAAATAGTAAAGCATCCAAATGAAGTGTTAGAAACACCGTGTGAAAGAGTAATTAACTTCGATAAAAAGTTAGTGAAATTGTTGAAAGATATGCATGAAACAATGTTAATTGCGGACGGAGTCGGTTTAGCTGCGCCTCAAGTAGGGGTGAGCTTGCAAGTGGCGGTAGTTGATATCGGTGATGATACTGGAAAAATCGAGTTAATCAATCCATCGATACTAGAAAAACGTGGTGAACAAGTAGGTCCCGAAGGCTGTTTAAGCTTCCCGGGACTTTATGGTGAAGTGGAACGTGCGGATTATATTAAAGTACGTGCGCAAAATCGCCGAGGTAAAGTGTTTTTACTAGAAGCAGAAGGTTTTTTAGCGCGTGCAATCCAACATGAAATCGATCATTTACACGGTGTGTTATTTACATCGAAAGTGACAAGATATTATGAGGAAAACGAATTAGAATAGGTATTAGAAGGAGCGGTTTTTAAATGATAAAAGTAGTATTTATGGGAACACCGGACTTTTCAGTGCCGGTGCTTCGTCGTCTTATTGAAGATGGCTATGATGTAATAGGTGTTGTGACGCAACCTGATCGTCCAGTAGGGAGAAAAAAAGTATTAACACCTACACCTGTTAAAGTTGAAGCAGAAAAACATGGTATTCCGGTGTTACAACCGTTAAGAATTCGTGAAAAAGACGAATATGAAAAAGTATTGGCATTAGAGCCAGATTTAATTGTAACAGCTGCGTTCGGTCAGATTGTACCAAATGAAATTTTAGAAGCACCGAAGTACGGATGTATTAACGTCCACGCTTCTTTACTTCCAGAACTTCGTGGTGGTGCACCAATCCACTATGCAATTATGGAAGGTAAAGAAAAAACAGGTATTACAATTATGTATATGGTAGAAAAATTGGATGCTGGTGATATCTTAACGCAAGTAGAAGTAGAAATAGAAGAGCGTGAAACGACAGGATCGTTATTTGATAAGTTAAGTGAAGCAGGGGCACATCTTTTATCTAAAACAGTACCTTTACTAATTCAAGGTAAGTTAGAACCAATTAAACAAAAAGAAGAAGAAGTAACGTTTGCATATAATATAAAACGTGAGCAAGAGAAAATTGATTGGACAAAAACAGGTGAAGAAGTATACAATCACATTCGCGGATTGAATCCATGGCCAGTTGCTTATACAACTTTAGCAGGACAAGTTGTTAAAGTATGGTGGGGAGAAAAAGTACCCGTAACCGAAGCGACTGAAGCAGGTACGATTGTTGCGGTTGAAGAAGATGGCTTTGTTGTAGCAACTGGTAATGAAACTGGTGTTAAAATTACTGAATTGCAACCGTCTGGTAAAAAGCGTATGAGTTGTTCACAATTTTTACGTGGTACAAAACCTGAAATTGGAACGAAGTTAGGAGAAAATGCATGAGACAAAATGTTCGTGAATTAGCTCTTGATGGTTTAATTCAAGTGGAAAAAAGTGGTGCGTACAGTAACTTACTTTTAAATAATCTAATTGAAAAAAGTACAATTGATAGAAAAGATATTGGCTTATTAACTGAAATTGTATATGGAACGATTCAACGTCGTGACACATTAGATTATTATTTACAGCCTTTTCTAAAAAAGAAGGTTGAGGCGTGGGTAAGAGTATTGCTTCGCTTATCTTTATATCAAATGATTTATTTAGACCGAGTGCCCGAAAGAGCGGCTATTCATGAAGCGGTAGAGATTGCAAAGCGTCGCGGGCATAAAGGAATTGCTGGTATGGTAAATGGTGTACTACGCTCAATTCAGAGAGAAGGTGTACCTTCTGTAGATGAAATCAAGGACCCAGTAGAACGTCTGGCAATTGCAACAAGTCATCCAGTTTGGCTTGTCCAAGAGTGGACTTCAGAATATGGTTTAGAGACTGCAGAGAAAATGTGTGAGGTCAACATGTTACCACCTGTACCAACAGCTCGTGTAAATGTTGATAAAATAACAGTAGAAGAAGCAATTGAGTTGTTGGCTAGTGAGGGTATAGAAGCGAAGCGTGGCGATTTATCAGATGATGCAATTCAAATTGAAAGAGGGAATGTAGCGCATACAGATGCGTTCAAAAAAGGTTTTCTTTCTATTCAAGATGAAAGTTCTATGCTTGTAGCACGCGCTTTAGAGCCGAATGAGGGAGAGGTAGTTCTTGATAGTTGTGCTGCTCCGGGTGGAAAAACAACGCACATTGCAGAGCGATTAAAAGGAACTGGTCAAGTCATGTCTCTTGATTTACATGCACACAAAGTACGTTTAATTAAACAACAAGCTGAGCGACTTGGTCTAGAAAATGTTGAAACAAAAGCATTAGATGCTAGAAAAGTGCAAGAACACTTTGCGAATGAAACGTTTGATAAAATATTAGTGGATGCACCATGTTCTGGATTTGGTGTAATTAGACGTAAGCCTGATATTAAGTTAGGTAAAGATAAAGGCGATAGCGAAAGATTATCGACGATTCAATTTGCAATACTAGAAAAAATCGCACCGTTATTGAAACAAGGTGGTCGCCTTGTTTATAGTACGTGCACAATTGAGAAAATAGAAAATGAACAAGTAATAGAGCGATTTTTACAAGAACATCCTGAGTTTGAGTGGGATACTACGATAAAAGAGCGTATGCCAGAAAAACTAAGTCCATATATTGATGAAGGGCAAGTACAAATTTTACCGCATTATTTTGCAACAGATGGCTTTTATATTGCTTGTTTAAGGAAGAAGGTGTAGCATCGTGGAAACGACTGTGAGAAAACAAAAGAAAAATTTAGAAACGAAAAAACCATCAATTTACTCTTTACAACTTCATGAAATGCAAGATTGGTTAAAGGAACAAGGGGAACCAAAGTTCCGTGCCGGACAAATTTTTGACTGGTTATATAAAAAACGTGTAAAAAATTATGAGGATATGTCAAACCTTTCTAAAGGATTGCGTGATAAATTGTCGAATTCCTTTGATATTACTACTTTAAAAACGTTAGTAAAACAAACGTCTTCGGATGGAACGATTAAATTCTTATTCCAGTTATACGATGGATATTCTATTGAAACGGTATTAATGCGACATGAATATGGAAATTCCATTTGTGTAACAACGCAAGTGGGTTGTCGAATTGGCTGTACGTTCTGTGCTTCGACGCTTGGCGGTTTAAAACGAAACCTAGAAGCTGGAGAAATTGTAGCGCAAGTAGTAGAAGTGCAGCGTGCACTTGATGAATCAGAAGAACGTGTAAGTTCTCTTGTTGTTATGGGAATTGGAGAACCATTTGATAACTACGATAATTTAATGGGATTCTTACGCATCATTAATCATGAAAAAGGACTTCATATTGGTGCGAGACATATGACAGTTTCAACGAGTGGAATTATCCCAAAAATTTACAAGTTTGCTGAAGAAGACTTACAAATTAATTTTGCGATTTCGTTGCATGCTCCAAACTCAGAATTACGTTCAAAATTAATGCCGATTAACCGTGCTTATAAGTTGCCTGATTTAATGGAAGCTATTAAATACTATGTAAATAGAACAGGGCGTCGTATTACTTTTGAATATGGACTATTTGGAGGAGAAAATGACCAAGTTGAGCACGCTGAAGAGCTTGCTGCGCTCTTAAAAGGTGTAAAATGTCATGTGAACTTAATTCCGGTAAACTACGTACCTGAACGTGATTATGTACGTACGCCACGTGAACAAATTTTCTTATTTGAAAAAACGTTAAAAGATCGTGGAGTGAATGTAACAATTCGCCGTGAACAAGGTCATGATATTGATGCAGCCTGCGGTCAGTTGCGTGCGAAGGAGCGCAAAGAAGAGACGAGGTGACGAGATGAAAGCCGTGTTTCTATCAGATAAAGGAAAAGTTCGTCAACATAATGAAGATAGTGCAGGAGTTTTTCACAATTTAGATGGAAATATTTTAGCGGTAGTAGCAGATGGAATGGGAGGTCATCGAGCTGGTGATGTAGCTAGCTCGATGACCATTCAATTATTCCATGATTATTGGAAGCAAACGCATAATATGAATGAGCCAAAAAAAGTAGAAGAGTGGTTACATACTAGTGTTGGGATTATTAATGAGCGTATATATGAGTACTCTAAGCAACATGTAGAATGTAATGGTATGGGAACAACACTTATAATAGCGATTTGTACGCCAAACTTTGTGACAATAGGTCATATAGGAGATAGTCGTTGTTATATGATATCAGAGGGGACAATCTCGCTTGTAACGGAAGATCACTCACTTGTAAATGAACTTGTGAGACATGGTGAAATTTCAAAAGAAGACGCAGAATATCACCCGAAAAAGAATGTTTTGTTAAGGGCGTTAGGAACAGAAGAAAAAGTTGGATTGGATGTTAAAACATTGGTGCTAGAGGAAGATGATCAGTTACTTCTTTGCTCTGATGGATTATCTAACAAAGTTTCTATTGCGGATATGCAACAAATTTTACTTGTAAATGAACAGCTAGAAACTAAGGGGCAACGTCTCATTCAATTGGCGAATGATCGTGGCGGGGAAGATAATATCACCCTTGTTCTTATTGATTATGCGGGTTCGACAAACGAAAGTAGGTGAAGTGCAACGTGCTGATTGGAAAACGCTTAAATGACCGTTATAAGCTGCTGAAAATGATTGGTGGCGGTGGAATGGCCAATGTGTATTTAGCTCATGATGATATACTGGGCCGGGATGTAGCGGTAAAAATATTAAGACTCGACTATTCAAATAATGAAGAGTTTATTAAACGTTTCCATCGAGAAGCGCAGTCTGTTACAACGTTGTCGCATCCAAATATTGTGAATATGTATGATGTCGGAGAAGAAGATGGTATATATTATCTTGTAATGGAGTATGTACCAGGACAAACATTGAAGCAATACATAATTGAGCGAGGGATGTTACCGATAGGAGAAGCTCTTGATATTATGGAGCAGTTAACATCCGCCATGGCACACGCCCATCATTTTGAAATTGTGCACCGTGATATTAAACCGCACAATATTTTAATTCGAGCTGATGGAATAATAAAAGTAACAGATTTTGGAATTGCGACAGCTACAAGTGCAACAACAATTACACATACAAATTCAGTACTCGGTTCGGTGCATTACTTATCACCAGAACAAGCACGCGGTGGGATAGCAAATAAACAATCAGATATTTATTCCCTAGGGATTGTTATGTTTGAGTTGTTAACAGGAAGACAACCGTTTTCTGGCGAATCTGCTGTGGCTATAGCTTTAAAACATTTACAAAGTGAAATTCCGTCTCCAAAAAGATGGAATGAAAATATTCCGCAAAGTGTCGAAAATATTATATTAAAGGCAACTGCAAAAGATCCGTTTCATCGATATCAATCTGCCAATGCGATGAAACGAGATATTGAAACTGCGCTCTATCCAGAGAGGATAAATGAGCAGCCATTTTACATACCGGAAGATATGGAAGCGACAAAAGCAATTCCGATTATTCAACAAGAACAATTATTCGAAAATGTAACTGATGAAACAATTGTTTTAAAAGGAAGTAAAGTGGATGAACAGACAAGAAAAGAAGAAACGGATTTAAATAAGAAGAAAAAACGAAGTAATAAATGGCTCAAAATTTTAATTACAACATTTTTACTTTTAGCGATTGGAATAACGTTAGCACTTACTGTTATTCCGGGATTCTTTATTCCAAAAGATGTAAAAGTCCCTGATGTGGCTGGTATGAAGTATACGACAGCAGTAAATACATTAGTTGAAAAGGGTTTTGAGGTCACGGAACCTAATATTGTATATACAGATGATGTTGAAGCCGGTGATGTGATAAAAACAGACCCTGTGGCAGGAAGAGTCGTGAAAGAAAGCTCTAAAATTACCATCTATCAATCAGGTGGAAAAAAGAAAAATAAGATGAGTGATCTTACAGGAAAAGATTTTGAGAGTATAAGGACTGAATTAGAAGAAAAATATAAACAAGTTACAATAAATTATATTGAAAATGATAGGCCAAAAGGTGAAATCGTAGAGCAAATCCCCACGCCTGATCAAATGGTAGTAGAGGCGGAACAAGAACTGAAAATTTGGGTAAGTAAAGGTCCTTATCAAATTAGACCTGGTGATTTTTCAGGATGGACTGAAAATAGTGTCAATGGTTATTTGAATGAGAGAAAGCTAACTCCAGATATAAAACGGGAGTATTCTGATACTGTTGATAAAGGACTTGTAATTTCGCAATCTCCAAAACCAGGAACGCCGTTAAAAGAAGGGGATAAAGTGACGATTATTATCTCAGAGGGTCCTAAGCCGAAAGTAACGAAAACAGTGAAAGTGGATAATATTTCTATTCCGTATGAATCTTCTATAATAGGTGAGAAAAAACCGCAAACGATAGAAATTTATAAAGAAGATATGCAACAAAAAATGGATAGACCAATTGAAACTAGAACAATTTCAGAGTCGGCAACTGTTTCATTAGAATTTGTAATTCAAGAAGGTACAAAAGGACACTATAAAATTGTACGAGATGGTGTAACGATTATCGACAAAGAGGTACCATACCCAACTCAATAATAATGAATTCCATTTTCTTTCAGAGAGGATGGAATGTATTACTCTTGCCTGTTATGCTGTCTACATATAGTGGACCGTATAACAGGCAAAAATATATGATTCAAAAAGCTATAAAAGTGATACTGTTATAAATAATATTTTAAATTTGATGGTAGATTAAATATATTAACTTGTATATATGACGGGCTTTGAAATCATTATTTAAAATTCAATATTAATTACAGTTTCACTGTATACAAAATAAAGGAGAATTATATGCCAGAAGGAAAAATTGTAAAAGCTCTAAGTGGATTTTATTATGTGCAGCATGAAGAAGGGGTTACACAATGTCGCGGGCGTGGTGTGTTTAGAAAAAATAAAATTACACCACTGGTAGGAGATCAAGTTGTCTTTCAAGCTGATAATCCAAGTGAAGGATATGTGCTTGAAGTATTTGATCGGAAAAATGAACTTGTTAGGCCTCCTATTGCTAATGTTGATCAAGCTATTCTTGTTTTCTCTGCAGTAGAACCAGATTTTAATCCGGGACTGTTAGATCGATTTTTAGTGCTGATTGAATATCATAACATTAAGCCGATTATTTGCATTAGTAAGATGGATTTAGTGGATGAAAAAATGAGAGAGACTGTTGAATCTTATGCAAATGACTATCGTGAGATGGGATACGATGTATTATTTACTTCTATAAATACATCGGAAAGTATTGATATTTTAAAACCATTCTTAGAAGGTTGTGTTTCTGTCGTTGCAGGGCAATCTGGTGTTGGGAAATCTTCTATGCTTAACGTTTTACGTCCAGAGTTAGAACTGAAAACGAATGATATTTCCTCGCATTTAGGACGCGGGAAACATACGACAAGACACGTAGAATTAATTGCGATTGGAAGCGGACTAGTTGCAGATACACCTGGTTTTAGTTCACTTGATTTCATAGATATAGAAGTAGAAGATCTTACATATTGTTTTCCAGAGTTGAAAGAAGCGAGCCAATACTGTAAATTTAGAGGGTGTACACATCTTTCTGAACCGAAATGTGCTGTGAAGGCAGCGGTTGAAGAGGGGAAGATTACAGAATATCGTTATAAGAATTACAAACAATTCGTAGAAGAAATTAGAGAGAGAAAGCCGAGGTATTAGTTATGATTAAAATTGCACCATCGATCTTATCAGCAGATTTTTCAAAATTAGGGGAAGAAATTAAAGATGTAGAAAAAGGCGGAGCAGATTACATTCACGTTGATGTAATGGATGGACATTTCGTGCCAAATATTACGATCGGCCCGTTAATTGTAGAAGCTATCCGTCCGATTACATCGTTACCATTAGATGTACATTTAATGATTGAAAATCCTGATAACTATATCCCAACTTTCGCAAAAGCGGGAGCGGATATTATTACTGTTCATGTAGAGGCGTGCCCTCATCTGCATCGTACAATTCAGTTAATTAAATCCCATGGTATTAAAGCGGGAGTTGTATTAAATCCGCATACGCCTGTTTCAGTGATTGAGCATGTATTAGAAGATATCGATATGGTATTACTTATGACAGTAAACCCTGGATTTGGTGGACAGAAATTTATCCATTCTGTATTACCGAAAATTAAACAAGTTGCAGAAATGGTTAAAGAGCGCAATCTAGAGGTAGAAATTGAAGTTGATGGTGGTGTAAACGCTGAAACAGCAAGACTTTGTGTGGAAGCAGGAGCAAATGTACTTGTAGCTGGATCAGCAGTATACAATCAAAAAGACCGCGGTGAAGCAATTCGTGTCATTCGTGGATAATGAATGAACGAGTCTTTATCCCAGTGAAATTTCTAGTGTAGTAAGTTTTCACTATGTATAAAGGATAGAGAAAAAATATGTAAAAAGGCAATCTACCGAATGGCAGATTGCCTTTTTACAATAGAAGGGGAAGAAAACATGATTATTCATATTTTAGCGGGAGGACCTGAGGAATATTTAGCAGATTTTTCCCGATATGAAAATGAGAAAGTAGTGTGGGCGGCAGTTGATAGAGGAGTATATCGTTTATTAAAAAGAGGAATTACTCCAGCTGTTGCGTTTGGAGATTATGATTCAGTTACTGAAGAGGAATTAGTATGGATGGGCCAGCAAACAAAAGACTTACATATTGTACCTCGTGAAAAAGATCAAACAGATTTAGAAATTGCGATTAACTGGGCGTTAGAACAAAATCCGAAATTGATTCGTATTTTTGGTGCCACTGGTGGAAGGCTGGATCACGGTTTAGCAAATATACAGATGCTTTTAAGAGGATTAGAAGTAGGGATAGAAATGTGTATTGTAGACAATAAAAATGAAATAAGCGTGAAAAAAGTCGGTACACATATAATTGAAGATAATAAAAATTTCCCTTATGTATCTTTTGTGCCGGTTACTGAAATAGTGGAAGGGATTACATTACTCGGTTTTAAGTATCCTCTAACTAGTAAAACAATAGAATGGGGATCAACACTTTGTATTAGTAATGAACTCGTTGAGGAAAAAGGTACTTTTTCGTTTACTTCTGGCATATTAATGGTGATAAGAAGCACTGATTAAAGAAACAATTTTGCTCCTTACATCATATAGTGAACAAGTGGAGTAATGGGGATTAGGAGGGAAACCATGAGATTTTATACAATTAAGTTACCTAAATTTCTTGGTGGAATTGTTCGTGCCATGTTAAATACCTTCAAAAAAGATTAAAAAAAGCACCTATTACCGGTGCTTTTTCCATTGTCATAGTAAAAAAAGAGCCTAGCGGCTCTTTTTTTTATTATTAAACACGTTCGATTTTGCCAGATTTTAATGCTCTAGCAGAAACGTAAACACGTTGAACTTTTCCGTCGATGCGTACGCGAACTTTTTGAAGGTTAGCGCCCCATTTACGTTTTGTAGCGTTCATTGCGTGAGAACGAGAGTTACCAGAACGAGCTTTTCTTCCAGTGATAGCACAAACACGAGCCATTTATATTTCCCTCCCTTGATACCTTACCATACGTAATTTTTCAATGTTAGTCTTTTATGCGATGCTAAAAACACTACTATAATTTAACACAACTAAAAAGAGAATGCAACACCGTAGAAAAAAGAAATCAAGAAAAATTACTTGACACCATATGTCGATGATGAAAAGTTGAAATCAAGAAAAATTGCTTGACATATTATAGTGGTACATGTTGTATAATAACAATGGACTATTTTGCTCATCATAAAAAATGTGATTTAAAACATAAAATATGAGAGTGAAAAGAAAGAACGATGGAATTTTCTTTAAAAAGATTATATGATAGTAACTAAAGTAGTCTAACTCACTTTCACCATTTATGAAGGGGGAAAACGAGATGTCAATTGAAATTAAAACGAAGTACGGTCAAATTGATATTAGTACAGATGTAATTGCAACAATTGCTGGAGGTGCCGCGGTAGATTGCTACGGTATCGTAGGTATGGCATCAAAAAATCAGTTAAAAGATGGATTAACAGACATTTTACGAAAAGAAAACTTCACTAGAGGTGTTATTGTTCGTAAAGATGAAGATGAAGTACATATTGATATGTATATTATTGTGAGCTATGGTACGAAAATTTCAGAAGTAGCACATAACGTGCAGACGAAAGTGAAATATACATTAGATCAAACTGTAGGACTAGCAGTAGATTCTGTAAACATCTACGTACAAGGAGTTAAAGTAATAAACTTGTAATGTGCATTAAGGAGGAAAATCTGTGTCAATTCAAAAAATTGATGGAAAACGTTTATCACAAATGATCATTCAAGGAGCGAATAATTTAACAAATAATGTTCAGCTTGTTGATGCATTAAACGTATTTCCAGTTCCAGATGGCGATACCGGTACAAACATGAACTTATCTATGACATCAGGCGCAAGTGAAGTGAAAGCAAATCCTTCACAACATGCTGGTAAGGTCGGCGTAAGTTTAGCCAAAGGATTATTAATGGGAGCTCGTGGTAACTCTGGAGTTATTTTATCTCAGTTGTTCCGTGGTTTCTCGAAATCCATTGAACAAAAAGAAGAATTAACAACAGTTGATTTTGCTGCAGCTTTAGAAGCTGGAGTAGAGGCGGCTTACAAAGCGGTTATGAAACCGATTGAAGGAACGATTTTAACGGTTGCAAGAGAAACGGGTAAATATGCAGTAACAGTTGCGAAAAAACAGCGCGACTTTGTTTTGTTTATGGAAGACGTTGTGAAAGAAGCAAATGCATCGTTAAATCGTACGCCAGATTTATTACCTGTATTAAAACAAGTTGGCGTTGTAGATAGCGGTGGTAAAGGTCTTGTTGTTGTATACGAAGGATTTTTAGCTGACTTAAAGGGAGAAACAATTTCTTCTGATGCGCCGATGCAACCATCTATGAATGAAATGGTGCGCGCAGAACATCACCGTAGTGTACAAAGCCAATTGAGTACAGAAGATATTAAGTATGGATATTGTACGGAGTTCATGGTGAAATTAGAGGCTGAAAAAGTGAAAGAACATAATTTCTCTGAACAAAAATTCCGTGAAGATATTAGTGTGTATGGTGATTCTCTATTAGTTGTATCTGATGATGAAATTGTAAAAGTTCATATTCATGCAGAGCATCCTGGGGACGCTATGAATTACGGACAGCGTTATGGTAGTTTAATCAAGATTAAAGTAGAAAATATGCGTGAACAGCATACTGCTTTATTAGATGAGCCTACTATTATGCCTGAGCCAACTAGCCAGTCTAAAGAGAAACAACCGTATGGTATCGTAACTGTAGCTATGGGATCTGGTATTAAAACTTTATTTGAGAGCATTGGCGCGACGAAAGTTATCGAAGGTGGCCAAACGATGAATCCAAGTACGGAGGATATTGTGAAGGCGATTGAAGAAGCGAATGCTGAAAAAATCATTATTTTACCGAACAACGGAAATATTGTGATGGCAGCAGAACAAGCGGCATCAGTTGTGGATCAAGAAGTGATTGTAATTCGTTCAAAAACAGTTCCTCAAGGTATGGCTGCAATGTTAGCATTTAATCCAGTTGGAACGTTAGAAGAGAATGAAGAAAACATGAAAGAAGCTTTATCTCATGTGAAAACCGGTCAAATTACGTATGCTGTACGTGATACGGAAATTGATGGTGTAGCAATTCAAAAAGATGATTTCATGTGTATCGCAGATGGAAAAATCGTATCAACAAATGCTGAAAAAGTAGGAGCTGCGAAGCAATTACTAGAAGCACTTATTGATGAAGATTCTGAAATCGTAACGATTCTACAAGGTGAAGATGCAACTGATGAAGAAGTAGCTGCGCTAGTTGAATTTGTAGAAGAGAATTTTGAAGATGCAGAAGTAGAAGTACATGCTGGAAACCAACCAGTGTATTCTTTCATTTTCTCTGTAGAATAAGAAAAAATTCGTTTTGAAAATAAATGAATTACTTACTTGCTAATGGATAAGAAGTAGTAATATGAAGTTTATTACTAGTTTTTATTCAAAAGGCTAGCATATTGAAGATAAAAAAGAGCCTTGCTGCTAAAAGTGAGGCTCTTTTCTTTCGTGTTGCTTATGAGGGATTTGAGTAGTTTCTCTTAGAATGCCTATGATAGAATATATAGGGTGAAAGAGAGCGATTACAGATGGCAATCATATTGATGGATAATGAATCAAAGAAAATAATGTGACGGAGCGTGAGAATCTTGAATGAAGTTGTACAAGTTCCTGTTACGGATGTAAAGGGAATCGGAGGAGAAACATCTGAATTACTACACGAGATGGGAATTTATACAGTTTCTCATCTATTAGAACATTTTCCGTACCGTTATGAAGATTACGCGATGAAAGATCTTGCTGAAGTAAAGCATGATGAACGTGTAACAGTTGAGGGGAAAGTTCATAGTGCTCCTTTGCTGCAATATTATGGGAAGAAGAAGTCGCGTCTTACGGTTCGTGTTCTCGTTGGTCGTTATTTAATTACAGCTGTATGTTTTAATAGACCGTACTATAAGCAAAAGTTAAATTTAGATGAAACGGTAACGATTACTGGTAAATGGGATCAGCATCGTCAAACGATTGCTGTATCAGAACTTCATTTTGGACCGGTTGTACGCCAACAAGAAGTAGAGCCTGTATACTCGGTGAAAGGGAAACTTACAGTAAAGCAGATGCGCCGTTTTATTGCACAAGCGTTAAAGGAGTATGGAGACTCTATAGTCGAAGTGCTACCTAATGGATTGCTAAGTAGGTATAAATTATTGCCGCGTTATGAAGCACTTCGGGCGTTGCATTTTCCGGCAGGGCAGGAAGATTTAAAACAAGCACGTCGCCGTTTTGTATATGAGGAGTTTTTCTTATTTCAGCTAAAAATGCAAACATTACGGAAAATGGAGAGGGAAAATTCGAAAGGGACGGAAAAAGAAATTCCTTTAGCAGAATTGCAAGAGTTTATCGATGCACTTCCGTTTCCGTTAACTGGTGCGCAAAGCCGGGTTGTAGATGAAATTATGAAAGATATGACATCTCCTTATCGGATGAATCGTTTGTTGCAAGGTGATGTAGGCTCTGGGAAAACAGTCGTTGCAGCGATTGGCCTTTATGCAGCGAAATTAGCGCATTATCAAGGGGCTTTAATGGTTCCTACAGAAATTTTAGCAGAACAACATTATCAATCGCTCGCAGAGACGTTCTCGCACTTTGGTATGCAGGTTGAATTGTTAACAAGTTCTGTTAAAGGTGCGAGACGCCGGGAAATTTTGGCGAAATTAGAACAAGGAGAAATAGATATCCTTGTCGGAACACATGCTTTAATTCAAGATGAAGTTATCTTTCATAGGTTAGGTCTCGTTATTACTGATGAACAACATCGATTTGGTGTAGCGCAGCGACGAGTTTTAAGGGAGAAAGGGGAAAGTCCAGATGTATTATTTATGACGGCGACCCCAATTCCACGTACGTTAGCAATTACTGCATTTGGAGAGATGGATGTTTCTATAATCGATGAGATGCCAGCTGGTAGAAAGGTAATTGAAACATACTGGGCAAAACATGATATGTTGGACCGTGTTCTCGGTTTTGTAGAGAAAGAGATAAAAAAAGGAAGACAAGCATATGTAATTTGTCCCCTTATTGAGGAATCTGAGAAACTTGATGTCCAAAATGCAATCGACTTACATAGTATGCTGACTCATCATTATCAAGGGAAATGTCAAGTTGGATTAATGCATGGAAGATTATCATCTCAAGAAAAAGAAGAGATAATGGGACAATTTAGTGAAAATAAAGTGCAAATTCTTGTGTCGACAACAGTTGTTGAAGTAGGTGTAAACGTACCGAATGCGACTGTGATGGTTATTTATGACGCGGAGCGTTTCGGTTTATCACAGCTCCATCAGCTCAGAGGGCGTGTTGGACGTGGTAGTGAACAATCGTATTGTTTATTAATCGCAGATCCAAAATCGGAAACGGGAAAAGAACGAATGCGTATTATGACCGAAACGAATGATGGATTTGTATTGTCAGAAAAAGATTTAGAGTTAAGAGGTCCTGGAGATTTCTTTGGAAGTAAGCAAAGTGGTTTACCAGAATTTAAGGTTGCTGATATGGTACATGATTACCGAGCGTTAGAAACAGCTAGACAAGATGCGGCGTTACTAGTAGATTCAGAAGCGTTTTGGCACAATGATCAATATGCTTCGTTGCGTACGTATCTTGACGGGACGGGTGTGTTCCAGGGAGAGAAGCTCGATTAAAGGGATGCAACAAAAGTTTTTGTTGCATTCTACTTTTAATGATTATATACTACTGTTAGTACCTAGTCATAAAAAATGGATGGTGCGGTATGAAAAAAAGAAGAAGTAAAAAAGAAAGACAAGAATTATTACAACAAACTATAGAAACGAATCCTTTTATTACGGATGAAGATTTAGCAGAAAAATTTCAAGTGAGTATACAAACCGTACGTCTTGATCGTATGGAATTATCTATTCCTGAATTAAGAGAAAGAATTAAACATGTAGCTACAAAGCAACATGAAGAAGATGTGAAATCTTTACCGTTAGAAGAGGTTGTCGGAGAAATTATCGATATAGAATTAGATAGACATGCAATTTCTATCTTTGAAGTGAAGGTAGAACATGTATTTAAAAGAAATCAAATTGCTCGTGGGCATCATTTGTTTGCACAAGCAAACTCACTAGCTGTTGCGGTTATTGATGAAGAATTAGCTTTAACTGCAAAGTCTACCATTCGATACATTCGACCTGTAAAATTAGGAGAGCGTGTTGTTGCAAAAGCGCGCGTTGAAGATGTAGAGAATGATAAAGGACGGACGGTTGTCAAAGTGCGTAGCTTTGTTGGAGAAGAACTTGTTTTCACAGGCACTTTTGAAATGTATCGATCTAGTAATTATAGTGAGGAAGGTAACAACTTATGAAAATCGCAATAGATGCAATGGGCGGCGATCATGCTCCGAAGGCTGTCGTATTAGGAGCAATGAAAGCTATTAAGGAATATTCTGATTTACATATTACGTTAGTAGGGAAAGAAGAGGAAATTCGTCAATACTTAACGAGTGAAGAACGAATTACTATACTTCATACAGATGAAAAAATCGAATCGACAGATGAACCAGTAAGAGCGGTTCGTCGAAAAAAACAAGCTTCAATGGTACTAGCAGCGCAGCAAGTGAAAGACGGTGTAGCGGATGCTTGTATATCAGCTGGTAGTACAGGAGCTTTAATGGCAGCTGGGTTGTTTGTTGTAGGTCGTATGGAAGGAATTGAGCGACCAGCTTTATCCCCTACAATGCCAACTGTTGATGGAGAAGGTTTTGTTATGTTAGATGTTGGAGCGAACGTTGATGCAAAACCAATTCATTTATATCAATATGCAGTAATGGGATCTGTATATGCTGAGAAAGTAAGAGGAATTAAAAATCCTCGTGTTGGACTTTTAAACGTTGGAACAGAGGATGGAAAAGGGAACGAGCTTTCAAAACAAGTCTTTGCAATGCTTAAAGATGCCCCAATTAATTTCGTTGGGAACGTTGAATCAAGAGATTTATTGCAAGGTGTAGCAGATGTTGTTGTATGTGATGGTTTTACAGGTAATGTAGCGCTGAAATCATTAGAAGGAACAGCACTTGCATTATTCTCTATGTTAAAAGAACAGTTAATGAGTTCATTTACTAGCAAATTAGCAGCAGCGGTATTAAAGCCGAAACTTATGGTATTAAAAGATAAAATGGATTATTCGGAGTATGGAGGAGCGGCTTTATTTGGATTGAAAGCTCCTGTCATTAAGGCTCACGGTTCTTCAAATGACCAATCAATATTTAGTGCGATTCGTCAAACGAGAGAAATGGTAGCGAAGGAAGTTATTCCTACTATTTCAAGCGTAATGGAGAAAGAGCCACTCCAATAAGAGGAGGATTTGAAATGGGAAAACTAGCATTTCTTTTTCCGGGCCAAGGTTCACAGGCAGTTGGAATGGGTAAACAGTTAGCAGAGAATAATAAAGAGGTTGCAGATGTGTTTGCAAAAGCAGATGAGGTATTGCAAGATTCACTTTCAGAAGTGATTTTTGAAGGGCCGCAGGAAAAGCTTACGTTAACGACAAATGCACAGCCTGCTTTATTAACAACGAGTTTTGCTATTTTGACAGCTTTAAAAGAGTATGATATTATACCAGACTTTGTCGCAGGACATAGTTTAGGTGAATATAGCGCTCTTGTAGCGGCGGGTGCATTAACTTTTGAGGATGCTGTATATGCTGTAAGGAAACGTGGGGAATATATGGAAGAGGCTGTTCCTGGCGGAGAAGGTGCAATGGCGGCTATTTTAGGTGCTGATCCACATATGCTGAAACAAGTTACAGAAGAAGTAACAAGTGAAGGATATGCAGTGCAAATCGCTAATATGAATAGCACGAAGCAAATTGTGATTTCTGGAACAAAACAAGGAGTAGAGATTGCTTCTCAAAGAGCGAAAGAAAATGGCGCAAAGAGAGCAATTCCACTTAAGGTAAGTGGACCGTTCCATTCTTCACTTATGAAGCCAGCAGCGGAGAAATTCCAAAGTGTCTTAAATGAAATTACAATTCAAGATACGAATATTCCAGTTATCGCAAATGTAACAGCAGACGTTATTACAAGTGGTGCACATATTCAAGAAAAGTTAATTGAACAGCTCTACTCGCCTGTCTTATGGTACCCGTCCATTGAATACATGGTGGATCAAGGGGTAGATACATTTATTGAGATTGGACCTGGGAAAGTACTTGCTGGGCTTATGAAGTCGATTGATTCATCAGTGAAAGCATATGCGATATACGATGAAGAGACATTAAAAGATACCATTTCGAATTTGAGAGGAGAAAACTGATGTTAAAAGGGAAAGTAGCATTAGTAACTGGTGCTTCACGTGGGATTGGTCGTGCGATTGCGATTGATTTAGCGAAACAAGGGGCAAATGTTGTAGTAAATTATGCTGGTAATGAGCAAAAGGCAAATGAAGTAGTTGATGAAATAAAGAAATTAGGTTCGGATGCAATTGCAGTAAGAGCAGATGTTGCAAATGCTGAAGATGTTACAAATATGGTGAAACAAACTGTAGATGCATTTGGACAAGTCGATATTCTTGTAAATAATGCAGGTGTAACAAAAGATAATTTACTAATGCGTATGAAAGAAGAAGAATGGGATACAGTTATTAATACAAACCTAAAAGGTGTATTCTTATGTACGAAGGCAGTATCTCGATATATGATGCGTCAACGTAATGGACGTATTATTAATATTGCTTCTGTTGTTGGCATAACAGGAAATCCAGGACAAGCAAACTATGTTGCTGCTAAAGCGGGTGTAATTGGATTAACAAAAACATCGGCAAAGGAGTTAGCGAGCCGTAATATTACTGTAAATGCTATTGCTCCTGGGTTTGTTGCGACAGATATGACAGACGTGTTAGATGAAAATATAAAAGCTGAAATGTTAAAATTAATCCCGGCAGCCCAGTTTGGTGAAGCGCAAGATATCGCCAATGCTGTAACATTTTTTGCTTCTGATCAAAGCAAATATATTACAGGTCAAACGTTAAATGTTGATGGCGGTATGGTAATGTAATAAAAGAATCGATTTCAGCTAGTTTTTTTGGACAATATTTAATATAATATTTGAGGGGAGGTGAATGGAATGGCAGATGTTTTAGAGCGTGTAACAAAAATCATCGTTGATCGTTTAGGAGTAGAAGAAACTGAAGTAGTATCAGCTGCAAGCTTCAAGGAAGATTTAGGAGCAGACTCCCTAGATGTAGTAGAACTTGTAATGCAATTAGAAGATGAATTCGAAATGGAAATTTCTGATGAAGATGCTGAAAAGATTGCTACTGTTGGCGATGCTGTGACTTACATAGAGAGTCATCTATAATGCTTGAATGAAGTCCCGTTTTTTAGCGGGGCTTCTCGGCTTATATCTGGAGGGACCTATGCCGTACCGTAAATATAGAGAAAAAAAATACGAAACAAAATATCGTGAAGCGTTTAAAGTATTTCAAGAAAAGATAGGTATTACGTTTACAGATGAAAAATTATTGATTCAAGCATTTACGCATTCATCGTATGTGAATGAGCATCGAAAAAAACCACATGAAGACAATGAGCGTCTCGAATTTCTTGGAGATGCAGTATTGGAACTTACTGTATCGCAGTATCTGTTTCAAAAATATCCGACAATGAGCGAAGGAGAGCTAACAAAACTACGTGCAGCTATTGTATGTGAACCATCTCTTGTTCGTTTTGCAAACGAGTTGTCATTTGGTAGCCTTGTTTTATTAGGAAAAGGTGAGGAAATGACAGGTGGACGTGAACGACCAGCTTTATTAGCGGATGTCTTTGAAGCGTTTATTGGTGCTCTTTATCTTGATCAAGGGCTAGAAACAGTATGGGGATTCTTAAAAGAAGTTGTATACCCTAAAATTAATGAAGGTGCTTTTTCTCATGTGATGGATTATAAGAGTCAATTACAAGAGTTGATTCAGCGTGATGGTAGTGGCAATATTGAGTATCAAATTTTGCAAGAAAAAGGCCCGGCCCACAATCGAGAATTTGTGTCACGTGTTACGTTAAATAACGTGGCTTTAGGTCTTGGTAGTGGCAAGTCGAAAAAAGAAGCAGAGCAACAAGCTGCTGCAGAAGCGTTGAAAAAGTTAAAAGAACAACTATAAGGAATCCCCCTTTGAATGAGGGGGATTCCTTGTGCATAGAATGAAACTTTCTTTTCGTTTGTAAATAAAAGAAAGTAAATCCGTATAAATGTTGTTTTTGTATAAACAACATTTATAGCAACGGAGAATAGGAGGAAGGCCTTTCGTGTTTTTAAAAAGATTAGAAATAGCAGGATTTAAGTCTTTTGCTGAGCGTGTATCTGTTGATTTTGTCCCAGGTGTAACGTCTGTAGTAGGACCTAATGGAAGCGGAAAAAGTAATATTACTGATGCCATTCGCTGGGTACTTGGTGAACAATCGGCAAAATCATTACGTGGTGCAAAGATGGAAGATATTATTTTTGCAGGTAGTGATACGAGAAGAGCAGTTAATGTTGCTGAAGTAACAATAACTTTAAATAATGAAGATCAACGTTTACCAATTGAATATAATGAGGTGTGTGTAACGCGTCGAGTATCTCGTTCTGGTGATAGTGATTTTTATATTAATAAACAATCATGTAGATTGAAAGATATTATCGATTTATTTATGGACTCTGGTATGGGAAGAGAAGCTTTTTCAATAATTAGCCAGGGGAAAGTTGAAGAGATTTTAAGTAGTAAATCCGAAGAACGTCGTGGTGTATTTGAAGAAGCAGCGGGAGTGCTGAAATACAAACTTCGTAAAAAGAAAGCTGAAGGTAAATTAGCAGACACACAAGAAAACTTAAATCGTGTACAAGATATAATTCACGAATTAAGTAGTCAAGTAGAACCTTTAGAAAGACAAGCTTCTATTGCGAAAGATTATCTCGAGAAAAAAGAAGAGTTAGAGAAAGTAGAAGCAGCGCTTATTGTACATGAAATTGAAGAATTGCATGAGAAATGGGAAGCGCTTCGAAATCAGTTTGGGCATAATAAAAACGAAGAAGCTAAAATGTCAACGCATTTACAAAAAGGTGAAGAAGAGCTAGAAGAATTACGAGGACAATTACAAGCAGTAGATGAGTCTGTAGATTCCTTACAAGAAGTACTTCTTCTTTCTAGTAAAGAGTTAGAGAAATTAGAAGGACAGCGTGAGCTATTAAAAGAGAGAAAGCAAAATGCAACGACGCATTGTGCACAACTTGAACAGTTAATTGTTGAATTAACAGAGAAAGCTACAAGTTATGATGGTGAAATAGAATCAAGTACAGAAGTGTTGATGCAATTTGTAAATCAAGTAAAAGAATTGGAGACAAAATTGCATGATAATGAGCAATTACTTGCAACTTTTGCTGATAATTTAGAGGAACAAATTGAGAATTTAAAAGGTGACTATATTGAACTTTTAAATCAACAAGCTAGTCATCGCAATGAGTTATCTATGATTGAAGAACAATCTAAACAACAAAACTCAAAAAATGAACGTCTTGATGAAGAGAATGCGAAATATGTAGAAATGCGTATGGAAATCACAGCGAAAAAGACGAAACTTGTGGAAAGTTACGAACAAGTGAAAGAAAAAGTAGCTGGTATCCTTTCGAATATACAAAAGACAGAAGCGGCACTTGGGAAATGCAAGACGCAGTATAGTGAAAATGAAACAAAACTGTATCAAGCGTATCAATTTGTACAACAGGCACGTTCTCGAAAAGAAATGCTAGAAGAGATGCAAGAAGACTATTCTGGTTTCTATCAAGGGGTACGTGAAGTATTAAAAGCTAGAGAAAATAGGTTGCAAGGTATCGAGGGTGCTGTTGCAGAACTGTTAACGGTACCAAAAGAATATGAAATTGCAATGGAAATTGCTCTAGGTGCAGCGATGCAGCATATTGTCGTACAAAAAGAAGAACATGCTCGTAATGCAATTGCATTTTTAAAACAAAATAAACATGGACGAGCAACGTTTTTACCGCAAGCTGTTATTAAAAGTAGATCATTATCATTTGAGCAATTACGTATTGTAAATCAACACCCATCGTTTGTAGGTGTGGCGGCAGAACTTGTGCAATATAACAATAAATATGAAAATGTAGTTTCAAATTTATTAGGTACTGTTATTGTTGCAAAAGATTTACGCGGGGCAAATGAGTTGGCGAAACAACTACAATACCGTTATCGCATTGTAACAATTGAAGGTGACGTAGTGAACCCTGGTGGTTCTATGACAGGTGGAGCAGTAAAACAGGCGAAATCTTCTTTATTAGGACGTCAACGTGAACTAGAAGAGTGGACGAGTAAGTTAACTGATATGGAAGAAAAAACAACGAAGTTAGAAAACTTTGTTAAGGCAGTAAAGCAAGAGATTCAAGAAAAAGAAGTGAAAATACGCGAATTAAGGCAAGCTGGAGAAGCAGAGCGTGTAGATGAACAGAAATTAAGAGAAGAAATTAGTCGTTTAGAATTAGAAGAACATCGTATTAATGATCGTTTATCTATTTATGATTTAGAAATTGAAGGGTTCTTGCAAGATCAAGTCAAAATGCAAGGGCGTAAAGACGAGCTAGAAAAGATTTTAGCGACTCTTCAAGCAGAGATAACGGAATTAGATAATAAAATTGTTGCTTTAACAAAACAAAAAAGTGAGCAGCATTCTTCGAAAGAAAAAGTTCAAAAAGAAATGACTGAATTAAAAGTGTTGGCGGCTGAAAAACAACAACGCTTATCTAATCAAAAAGAAAAAGTTGAACGATTGACGAAGGAAAAAGAAGAAACGGATGCAACGCTTGTCAAAACGAAAGAGGATTTAGCATTCTTAAAACAAGAAATGACATCGAATTCAAGTGGTGAAGAGCAAATTACGAATATGATTGAGAAGAAAGCATATGATCGTAATCAAACTTCGGAGTTGATTCGCTCTCGTCGTGAGCAACGTGTATCGTTACAAGAAAGAGTGGAACATTTAGAGCGTAATCTGAAAGAAACAACAGGTAAACATAAATACATTCTTGAGATGTTAAAAGATCAAGAAGTAAAAATAAACCGACTTGATGTAGAGTTAGAAAATAGATTACAACATTTACGTGAAACGTATACGATTTCATTTGAAGCAGCAAAACTGAAGTATACAATGATGATGCCTGCTGAGGATGCACGTAAAAAGGTGAAATTAATTAAACTATCTATTGAAGAGTTAGGCACAGTAAACTTAGGAGCAATTGATGAGTATGAGCGTGTAGCAGAGCGTCATACATTCTTACTAGAGCAAAAAGATGACCTAGAAGAAGCGAAAACAACATTGCATCAACTTATTACTGAAATGGATGAAGAAATGAAAAAACGTTTTTCTACTACGTTTGAAGGAATTCGAATGGAGTTTCAATCGGTATTCTCTGAATTATTTGGAGGCGGTAGAGCGGATTTAGTCATGACGAATCCAGAGGACTTATTAAATACGGGTATTGATATTGTAGCGCAACCGCCAGGAAAGAAGCTACAAAACTTAGGTTTACTTTCAGGTGGAGAGCGTGCTTTAACAGCAATTGCACTGTTATTTGGTATTTTAAAAGTGCGCCCAGTCCCATTCTGTGTACTAGATGAGGTAGAGGCGGCTCTTGATGAGGCGAATGTTGCCCGTTTTGCGCAGTATTTAAAGAAATTTAGTGATGAGACACAGTTTATTGTAATTACACATAGAAAAGGTACAATGGAAGAGTCTGACGTATTGTACGGTGTAACAATGCAAGAGTCGGGGGTATCTAAACTTGTTTCGGTTCGTTTAGATGATGGCGAAGAACTAGTTGCAAGCAAATAGGAAGGATGGGACAGTATGAGCTTTTTTAAAAAATTAAAAGAAAAAATTTCAAAACAAACAGATACGGTAACAGAGAAATTTAAACAAGGATTAGAAAAAACGAGAAATTCGTTTGCAGATAAAGTAAATGATTTAGTCTTTCGTTACCGTAAAGTAGATGAAGATTTCTTCGAAGAATTAGAAGAAATCTTAATTGGTGCGGACGTTGGCGTTTCGACGGTAATGGAATTAATTGATCAATTGAAAGAAGAAGTGCAACGCCGTAACATTCAAGATCCAAAAGAAGTACAAGCTGTTATTTCCGAGAAACTAATAGAAATTTATAAAGGTGACAGCGATTTTACTAATGAAATTAACATGCAAAAGGATGGCTTGACAGTTGTTTTATTTGTTGGTGTTAATGGTGTAGGTAAAACGACAACAATTGGTAAGATGGCTCATAAGTTTAAATCAGAAGGTAAGTCTGTCTTATTAGCGGCAGGAGATACATTCCGCGCTGGAGCGATTGAACAATTAGAAGTATGGGGCGATCGCGTTGGTGTAGAAGTGATTAAACAAGGATCAGGTTCTGATCCAGCAGCTGTTATGTATGACGCTGTACAAGCTGCGAAAGCACGTAAGGTAGACGTATTACTATGTGATACAGCAGGACGTTTACAAAATAAAGTGAACTTAATGAAAGAGTTAGAGAAAGTAAAGCGTGTAATTGAGCGCGAAGTGCCAGGAGCTCCTCACGAAGTATTACTTGTTATTGATGCTACAACGGGGCAAAACGGTTTAAGTCAAGCGAAAACATTCCGTGAAGCAACGAATGTTACTGGTATTGTTTTAACGAAGTTAGATGGAACTGCTAAAGGTGGTATTGTATTAGCGATTCGAAATGAAATGGATGTACCGGTAAAATTCGTTGGATTAGGAGAGCAAATGGATGATCTGCAACAGTTTGATCCAGAACAGTATGTGTATGGTTTATTTGCAAATGTAGTAGAAACGGAAGAAATATAAGTGAAAGAAGCGGTATTTCCGCTTCTTTTTTTATAAAAATATGTGATGTTAAGAAAAAAACTTGACACTCTTTTATACTCCATGTAAACTAATTCATGTAAAGGGAAATCACTTAACAAAGGATGATCCAACATGCTCGAAAAAACAACGAGAATGAACTATTTATTTGATTTTTATCAATCGTTGTTAACGCAAAAACAAAGAAGTTATATGTCGCTTTATTATCTAGATGATTTATCTCTTGGTGAAATTGCGGAAGAATTTGATGTAAGTCGCCAAGCCGTGTATGATAACATTAAACGGACTGAAGCGATGCTTGAAGAATATGAAGAAAAATTAGTATTACTTCAAAAGTTTCAAGAGCGACAGCGACTTGTTGCAAAGCTAAAACAGCTAATCAGCGAAGAAGAGCATGTGAATGAAGAAATGAAACAAGTTGTTGAAGCTATCGAAAAATTAGATTAGGAGGGCGGCAATATGGCATTTGAAGGATTAGCCGACCGACTTCAACAGACAATGCAAAAAATCCGCGGCAAAGGAAAAGTTTCTGAAGCCGATGTGAAAGAAATGATGAGAGAAGTTCGTCTAGCTCTTTTAGAAGCAGACGTTAACTTTAAAGTAGTAAAAGATTTTGTAAAGCGTGTGTCTGAACGTGCTGTCGGACAAGATGTAATGAAAAGTTTGACACCTGGACAACAAGTAATTAAAGTCGTACAGGAAGAACTTACAGAACTTATGGGCGGAGAGCAAAGCAAAATTGCTGTTGCTAATAAGCCACCGACTGTTATAATGATGGTTGGTCTGCAAGGTGCGGGTAAAACGACGACGACAGGTAAGCTTGCGAATTTGCTTCGTAAAAAGCATAATCGTAAACCGATGCTTGTTGCAGCGGATATTTACCGTCCAGCAGCTATTAAACAGCTTGAAACATTAGGGAAGCAATTGGACATGCCTGTATTCTCTTTAGGAGATCAAGTAAGTCCTGTTGAAATTGCGAAACAAGCGATTGCAAAAGCAAAAGAAGATCATCACGATTACGTTTTAATCGATACAGCAGGTCGCCTGCATATTGATGAAGAACTAATGGATGAATTAGCGAAAGTGAAAGAAGTTGCGAAACCGGATGAAATTTTCCTTGTTGTCGATGCGATGACGGGACAAGACGCGGTAAATGTTGCACAAAGTTTCCATGAACAGTTAGGTTTAACAGGTGTTGTATTAACGAAATTAGATGGTGATACGCGCGGTGGTGCAGCATTATCTATTAAGGCGGTAACGAATACACCGATTAAATTTGCTGGTATGGGTGAAAAACTAGATGCAATTGAAGCGTTCCATCCAGAGCGTATGGCATCCCGTATTTTAGGGATGGGAGACGTCTTAACATTAATTGAAAAAGCGCAAGCTACAGTCGATGAAGAGAAAGCAAAAGAACTTGAGCAAAAAATGCGTACGCTTTCGTTTACGCTGGACGATTTCCTAGAACAACTTGGACAAGTGCGTCAACTTGGACCGCTTGATGAATTGTTAGGAATGCTTCCTGGTGCAAATAAAATTAAAGGGCTGAAAAATGCACAAGTTGATGAAAAACAAATTGGGCATATTGAGGCGATTATTCGTTCTATGACTAAATTAGAACGAGAACAACCGGAAATAATCAATGCTAGTCGCAAAAAACGCATTGCCAAAGGTAGCGGTACAACGGTACAAGAAATCAATCGTTTAATCAAGCAATTTGATGATATGAAAAAGATGATGAAAACGATGACTGGAATGCAAAAAGGTAAGAAAAAAGGACTAGGTGGATTGAAGTTTCCATTCATGTAAGGAAAAAAAGATGGCTCTGTTAAGAAAAAATACTTTACAAAGCAATAGTCTTTTTGCTAATATAATTATCTGTGTGAAATAAATTCGGAGGTGCTTTATAAATGGCAGTTAAAATTCGTTTAAAACGTATGGGAGCTAAAAAAACTCCTTTCTATCGTGTAGTTGTTGCAGATTCTCGTTCTCCTCGTGACGGACGTTTCATTGAGGAAATCGGTACTTACAATCCGGTTGCTCAACCAGCTGAAGTTAAGATCAACGAAGAAGCAGCATTAAAATGGTTAGGAAATGGTGCTAAACCATCTGATACAGTTCGTAACTTATTCTCTAACCAAGGTATCATGGAGAAATTCCACTTATCTAAACAAGGTAAGTAATTGAGGCAATGACTATGAAGAAGTTAGTCGAGACGATTGTCAAGCCTCTTGTCGATCATCCTGAAGATGTAAAAGTTACACAGGAACTTTACAACGGAGAGATAAAGTATCGATTAACTGTACATCCTGAGGATGTTGGAAAAGTCATTGGAAAGCAAGGGAAAGTTGCGAAAGCAATTCGAATGCTCTTGTATTCAGTGGGACATCATAATGATGAAAAAGTAACACTGGAAATTCAATAAACGTAAAAAGGGCGAGGAGTTAATTCCTCTCCCTTTTTTAACATTTAAAGAGAGATTGCATGTTCCATAGATGAAATGGAGATGCTTAATTTATATAGAAACCAGGGGTGACATACTGTTTATGACAAAATGGTTTAATGTAGGGAAAATTGTAAATACTCATGGCGTAAGAGGAGAAATCCGAGTTATTTCTCGTACTGATTTTCCAGAAGAGCGATATAAAGTAGGAAACACTTTATACATATCGAATGAGAAAAGTACAGACTATCTTCCGGTGAAAGTAACTTCTCATCGCCAACATAAGACATTTGATTTATTAACATTTGAAGGATACAACAATGTAGATGAGGTAGAGAAGTTTAAAGGTTCTTTAATAAAAGTGCCAGAAGAGCAGTTAGGCGAACTAGCTGAAGGTGAATACTACTATCATGAAATTATTGGTTGCAACGTTGTAACAGAAGAAGGAGAAGCGTTAGGAACAATAAAAGAGATTTTATCTCCTGGTGCAAATGATGTTTGGGTAATTAAGCGTCCAAAAGGTCAAGATCTGTTAATACCTTATATTGATGATGTTGTACTTCAAGTTAATATTGAGAATAAATTAGTAACCATTCATGTAATGGAAGGGCTGCTGTAATGAAAATTGACATTTTAACATTGTTTCCAGATATGTTTACAGGTGTGTTTGGATCTTCAATTTTAAAGAAAGCACAAGAAAAAGAAGCGGTAGAGCTTCGTGTTGTCAATTTCCGCGATTATACAACAAGTAAGCATAATAGCGTAGATGATTATCCGTATGGTGGTGGTGCTGGGATGGTATTAACCCCTCAGCCTATTTTTGATGCTGTAGAAGATTTAACGAAAGAGACAGAGCGTAAGCCGAGAGTTGTCTTAATGTGTCCGCAGGGTGAAAGGTTTACTCAGAAGAAAGCGGAAGAGCTTGCAGAGGAAGAACATTTAATCTTTGTATGTGGGCATTATGAAGGATATGACGAACGAATTCGTGAACATCTCGTAACAGATGAGATTTCTATCGGTGACTACGTATTAACGGGTGGAGAGTTAGCCTCTATGGTTATTACAGATAGTGTCGTACGTCTTCTGCCAGGAGTACTAGGAAATCATGCTTCACAAGTTGAGGATTCGTTTAGTACAGGTTTATTAGAGCATCCTCATTATACACGTCCAGCTGATTTTCGTGGTATGAAAGTGCCGGATGTATTAATGTCAGGAAATCATAAAAATATTGATGAATGGCGACACAAAGAATCACTACGTCGTACGTACACGCGTAGACCGGATTTATTGGAAGAACGAGAATTGTCTAAGCAGGAAGAGAAATGGCTAGAACAGATCAAAGAAGACAAATAAGGGCTTGATATATTTTCTATTGCAACAGTCCTAGCAATATGCTATTATAACACTTGTGCTACTGAAATCAGTGGCCGTATTAACGATGTTCCGCTGTAATTTATTAAGACTTTATAAGAGCATCTGTTTAAAGGAGAGAATTTAATATGCAACAATTAATCGCAGAAATTACAAAAGGCCAATTAAAAACTGACCTTCCTTCATTCCGTCCTGGAGACACTTTACGTGTACACGTAAAAGTAGTTGAGGGAACTCGTGAAAGAATTCAGCTTTTCGAAGGTGTTGTAATTAAACGTCGTGGTGGCGGAATTAGTGAAACATTCACAGTTCGTAAGATTTCTTACGGTGTAGGTGTTGAGCGTACATTCCCAGTTCACACGCCAAGAATCGCGAAAATCGAAGTACTTCGCCGTGGTAAAGTACGTCGTGCTAAGTTATACTACTTACGTAACCTTCGCGGTAAAAAAGCACGTATTAAAGAAATTCGATAAGACATGTATGGGAGCTTGTAAATGCACAAGCTCCCTTTTTCCAATCTATATAAAATTTTGATATAATACGAACAGCTTACATAATCGTGGAGGGGAAATGCATGAAGAAAGAAAAGAGTTCACTTTGGGAATGGGTCAAGGCAATTTTGATTGCTGTTGTATTAGCAGGTGTTATTAGACAGTTTTTCTTTGCGCCAATTCTCGTAGATGGAGTATCGATGGCTTCTACTTTACATGATCGCGATCGAATGATTGTTAATAAAATTGGTTATCACATAGGAGATCCGAAACGATTTGATATTATCGTATTCCGAGCGACGGAAGATAAAGATTATATTAAGCGTATTATCGGCCTGCCAGGCGATGAAATAGAGTATCGTAATGATAAACTATATGTTAACGGAAAGGCTTATGAGGAGCCGTATTTAGACAAGCAGAAAAAACAAATTGCTGACGGACCGCTTACATATGATTTTACTCTTGAAGAAATGACAGGGAAGAAAACTGTTCCAGAAGGTCAATTATTTGTTTTAGGCGATAATCGTCGTTTTAGTAAAGATAGCCGTTCGATTGGTACAATTTCTATGGACCAAGTGATTGGAAAGGCAAATATACTATATTGGCCGTTAAAAGATGCACGTATTGTGAAATAAAAGAAAAAGAAGGTGGCAACATGGTAATTCAATGGTTTCCAGGGCATATGGCAAAGGCTAGACGCCAAGTAACAGAAAAATTAAAGTTAATTGATGTTGTAATTGAGCTTGTAGATGCTCGATTACCTTTATCTTCTCGAAATCCAATGATTGATGAGATTATTACACACAAGCCGAGGCTTGTTGTTTTAAATAAAGCGGATATGGCAGATGATCGTTTAACAAAGCAATGGATCGCATATTTTAAAGAAAAAGGCCATATGGCAATTTCAATTAACGCGCAAGCTGGACAAGGTATGAAGGAAATTGCAGCAGCTTGTAAAGTATTGGTGAAAGAAAAATTCGATAAAATGGTTGCAAAAGGTATTAGACCAAGAGCGATTCGTGCATTAATTGTAGGTATACCAAATGTTGGTAAATCTACGTTAATTAATAAGTTAGCGAAGAAAAATATTGCTAAAACAGGAGATCGTCCTGGTGTGACAACAGCTCAGCAATGGATTAAAGTTGGGAAGGAAATGGAATTATTAGATACACCTGGTATTTTATGGCCTAAATTTGAAGATCAGTTAGTGGGTCTTCGTTTAGCGACAACGGGTGCAATTAAAGATTCAATTTTAAACTTACAAGATGTTGCTGTTTACGCATTGCGTTTTATGGAGAAACACTATCCAGAACGTTTGAAAGAGCGATATAATTTAAATGAGATTCCAGAAGATATTGTAGAGTTATTCGATGCAATCGGAAAAAATAGAGGCTGTTTAATGGGCGGCGGAATGATTGATTATGATAAGACATCAGAGCTTATACTTCGTGAGCTTCGTGGTGGCAGATTTGGAAAAATGACATTTGAAACACCAGAAGAGTTTGCAGAGCAGACAGAAGATGTAGAAAAAGTAGAAGAAGTATAAGACGTGCGTTTGTACGTCTTTTCTTTTTTGTATATAAAGGGAGTGTGCGTGAATGCAAAAAGTGACGATTCAAGAAGCCGAAAAATTACTACAAGAAATTATGAGTGAAAAAGATGACCGCTTTCAAATGTTAATGAAAGATGAGCGAAAAGGGGTACAAAAGCTCGTTTTGAAGTGGTATAAACAAAAAGAGTTAGCACAGAAAGAAAAAGAAAAGTTTTTCGAAATGTCAAAGTATGAGATTGCATTGCGTGAAAAAGGGTTCACATATATCGCAGGTATAGATGAAGTAGGACGCGGGCCGCTAGCTGGACCTGTTGTGACGGCAGCAGTTGTCCTTCCAGAAGATTTTTATATTCCAGGGTTAAATGATTCGAAAAAGCTGAGTGAGGCGAAGCGAGAGCGTTTTTATGATGAAATTAAAGCACAAGCAATTGCGATTGGAGTTGGAATTGTATCACCACAAGTTATTGATGAGATAAATATTTATCAAGCGACGAAACAAGCGATGTTAGATGCTGTTGCGAATTTATCTTGTGCACCACAATATTTATTAATTGATGCGATGAAACTTCCTACACCAATTCCGCAAACATCTATCATTAAAGGTGATGCGAAAAGTATTTCTATTTCAGCTGCATCCATTATTGCGAAAGTAACGAGAGATCGTATGATGAAAGATCTTGGAGAAAAGTATCCTGCATATGGATTTGAACAACATATGGGATATGGAACGAAACAACATTTGGAAGCGATTGAAGCTCACGGAATATTAGAAGAACATCGGAAATCGTTTGCACCAATTAAAGATATGATTCAAAAATAAGCTGTGTTTTCACAGCTTATTTTTTATTTTGACATATAAACATTACTATTTTCAAAAAAGAATAAAGCGATTTCAGTTTTCTGACACTTTATTGTAGACAGCGTGCCAATCATCTTATACAATGGCAATGTAATGTTTTTTAAACATTAAAAAACTTTTCGAGTAAAACAGGAAAACAGGGGAGGATGGGACCATGAATATCCATGAGTACCAAGGTAAGGCAGTCCTTAGAAGCTATGGGGTTAGCGTTCCGAACGGGAAGGTTGCATTTACAGTAGAAGAAGCTGTAGAAGCAGCGAAAGAATTAGGAACGGATGTATGTGTAGTAAAAGCACAAATTCACGCTGGTGGACGCGGCAAAGCTGGCGGAGTAAAAGTTGCAAAAAATTTAGATGAAGTTCGTACATATGCAGAGAGCATTTTAGGAACTACACTTGTGACACATCAAACAGGTCCTGAAGGTAAGGAAGTAAAACGCTTACTTATCGAAGAAGGTTGCGATATTAAAAAAGAATATTATGTAGGTCTTGTTTTAGATCGTGCAACTTCTCAAGTTGTTTTAATGGCGTCTGAAGAAGGCGGAACAGAAATTGAAGAAGTAGCAGAAAAAACACCTGAAAAAATCTTTAAAGAATACATTGATCCAGCGGTAGGTTTACAAGGATTCCAAGCGCGCCGAATCGCATTTAACATCAATATTCCAAAAGAGCTTGTAGGACAAGCTGTGAAGTTTATGATGGGCTTATACCGTGCGTTTATCGAAAAAGATTGCTCTATCGCGGAGATTAACCCACTTGTTACAACAGGTGACGGTAAAGTTATGGCATTAGATGCGAAATTAAACTTTGATTCTAATGCTTTATATCGCCATAAAGACATTTTAGAACTTCGTGATCTTGATGAAGAAGATGCAAAAGAAATTGAAGCTTCTAAATATGACTTAAACTACATTCCTTTAGATGGAAATATCGGTTGTATGGTTAATGGTGCAGGTTTAGCAATGGCTACAATGGATATCATTAAACATTACCATGGCGATCCAGCTAACTTCTTAGATGTTGGTGGCGGTGCGACAGCTGAAAAAGTTACAGAAGCATTCAAAATCATCCTTTCTGACAAAAATGTAAAAGGTATCTTCGTTAACATTTTTGGTGGCATTATGAAGTGTGATGTTATTGCAGAAGGTGTTATTGAAGCAACGAAACAAGTAGGTCTTGAATTACCTTTAGTTGTACGTCTTGAAGGTACAAACGTAGAGTTAGGTAAGAAAATTTTAAATGAGTCTGGCTTAAATATTGTTGCAGCAGAATCTATGGCAGACGGTGCACAAAAAATTGTTTCACTAGTGGGCTAATAGAAAGCGGGGGAGAAAAATGAGCGTATTAGTTAATAAAGATACAAAAGTTATTGTTCAAGGTATTACAGGTTCTCAAGGGTTATTCCACACAAAACAAATGATTGAATACGGTACGAAAATTGTCGGTGGTGTAACGCCAGGTAAAGGTGGCACTGATATTGAAGGTGTACCAGTATTTGATACTGTAGAAGATGCAGTGAAGGCAACAGGCGCAAACGCTTCAGTTGTATACGTTCCACCCGCTTTTGCGGCTGATGCAATTATGGAAGCTGTGGATGCAGAAATTGATTTAGTAGTATGTATTACTGAAGGAATTCCTGTGTTAGATATGGTAAACGTAAAGAGATATATGGCTGGTAAACATACACGTTTACTTGGACCAAACTGTCCTGGTGTTATTACGCCGGATGAATGTAAAATTGGTATTATGCCAGGGTACATTCATAAAAAAGGCCATGTAGGTATCGTATCTCGTTCTGGTACATTAACGTATGAGGCTGTACATCAATTAACACAAGAAGGTATTGGCCAATCTACTGCTGTAGGTATCGGCGGGGACCCTGTTAATGGTACAGACTTTATTGATGCGTTAAAAGCATTTAATGAAGATGAAGAAACACATGCTGTAATTATGATTGGTGAAATCGGTGGTACAGCAGAAGAAGAGGCAGCTGAATGGGTGAAAGCTAATATGACAAAACCTGTTGTAGGCTTCATTGGTGGCCAAACAGCGCCTGCTGGCAAACGTATGGGCCATGCTGGGGCAATCATTTCTGGCGGCAAAGGAACTGCTGCTGAAAAGATTAAAACGATGGAAGCTTGTGGTATTAAAGTAGCGGAAACTCCAGCGGTTATGGGTGAAACGTTAATCTCTGTCTTAAAAGAAAAAGGTCTATTTGAGACTTGTAAAAACTACTAATCTTTTGAAAGACACCTTCTTGTTTGAAGGTGTCTTTTTACACTTCTTGTTTACATAATAAAAATTATGGGTAAGGAGAATTGAGATGAAAAGAGAACGATTATTACATCTTCATTACTTGTTAGCAGACCATTGGAAGGCGATGGAAAGACTATTATATGCCGATCCGGAATTGAAGGGAATATACACTTTTAATGCAACACAAATTGAGAACTACACTGGAATATCCTCGAAGAAATCTTCAGAATTAGTAAATTTTCTTCAAAATTCAAATCTCCCGAAATATATATCTTACTTAGAGAAAAATCGAATCTTTTATACGACTATATGGGATGAAGATTATCCGCAATTATTACGTGAAATACAAGATCCTCCCTTTGTGTTATATGGAAAAGGGGAGAAGGATTTTCTTAATAAAGCGAATAAATTAGCGGTTGTTGGAACGAGAGAACCGACTTTATATGGACAGGAGAGTTTAAAATTTATTTTACATCCATTATTAGAAAAGGAATGGCTTATTGTCAGTGGATTTGCAAGAGGGATAGATACAATGTCTCATGAAATTACAGTAAGACGGCATTGCCCAACTATTGCGATACTAGGACATGGATTATCGTATATATATCCAAAAGAGAATCGCTTTTTATACGAAGCGTGGAATGAATATATATTGTTATTAACAGAGTATCCGCCGCATTATGCACCGAAAAAATGGTATTTTCCAAAAAGGAACCGAATTATTAGTGGTATAAGTAAAGGGGTTTTAGTTGTAGAAGCGAAATCGAGAAGTGGCACACTTATTACTGCGGACCTTGCTTTAGAGCAAAATAGAGAAGTATTTGCACTTCCTGGACCAATATTTATAGAGAGTGCATCAGGAACAAATCATCTAATTCAACAAGGAGCGAAACTAGTAAGAAATGCGGAAGATATACTAGAAGAGATTTTAAATTAACCGTATATTTTTATGTTTTTATTAAACAATTATTGACAAATGGTAGATAGGCACTGTATGGTATATTCATTCTTGATTGACAAAAACAAGAGAAATCAATAAGATTAATGAAGACTTGAATCCACCTCTTAAGGAGGCACTAGCATGTCAGATTACCTCGTAATCGTGGAGTCGCCTTCTAAGGCGAAGACCATTGAGAAATATTTAGGGAAAAAATACAAAGTTGTCGCGTCTATGGGACACGTTCGCGATTTACCTAAAAGCCAAATGGGGATAGAAGTAAAGAACAACTTCACCCCGAAGTATATTACCATTCGTGGTAAAGGTCCTGTCTTAAAAGACTTAAAATCAGCGGCAAAAAAAGCAAAGAAAGTCTATCTCGCGGCCGATCCAGACCGTGAAGGGGAAGCGATTGCTTGGCATTTAGCAAATACGCTAAATGTGGACGTTGAATCAGACTGCCGAGTTGTGTTTAATGAGATTACAAAAGATGCAATAAAAGAATCATTTAAACATCCTCGTGCGATTAATATGGATTTAGTAGATGCACAACAAGCAAGACGTATACTAGATCGTCTTGTTGGTTACAATATTAGTCCTTTATTATGGAAGAAAGTAAAAAAAGGATTAAGTGCAGGACGCGTACAATCTGTAGCAGTTCGTTTAATTATCGAACGTGAAAGAGAAATTCAAAGTTTTGAGCCTGAAGAATTCTGGACAATTAAGACAGAATTTGTGAAAGGGAAAGACACATTTGAAGCAAGCTTTTACGGTGTAGATGGTGAAAAAGTTCAATTAACGAATGAAACGCAAGTGAATGAAATAATTGAACAACTGAAAGATAATGCGTTTTCAGTTGAAAATGTAACGCGAAAAGAGCGAAAACGTAATCCTGCATTACCATTTACAACATCATCCTTGCAACAAGAGGCAGCACGTAAGTTAAACATGCGAGCAAAGAAAACAATGATGCTTGCGCAGCAATTGTATGAAGGGATCGATCTTGGAAAACAAGGAACTGTAGGTCTTATTACGTATATGAGAACTGACTCAACACGTATCTCAGAAACAGCTCAAACAGAGGCGCGTACTTACATTACTGAGGCGTTTGGTGCGGAATACATAGGAACAGAAAAGAAGAAAGAAACGAAAAAGTCAAACGCACAAGATGCGCATGAGGCGATTCGTCCTACTTCGGTAATGAGAAAGCCAGAGGAACTAAAGAGTTTCTTAAGTCGTGATCAACTTCGATTGTATAAATTGATTTGGGAGCGATTTGTTGCAAGTCAAATGGCGTCTGCTATAATGGATACTGTGACAGCGAGACTCATTAATAACAATGTTCAGTTCCGTGCAAGTGGATCAGTTGTAAAGTTCCCAGGATTTATGAAAGTGTATGTAGAGTCGAAAGATGACGGGGCTGAAGAAAAGGATAAGATGTTACCACCTTTAGAAGTAGGGGAAACAGTATTTTCGAAGGACTTAGAACCGAAGCAACACTTTACGCAACCTCCGCCGCGCTATACAGAGGCGCGTTTAGTAAGAACACTTGAAGAGCTTGGAATTGGAAGACCGTCGACTTACGTACCGACACTTGAAACGATTCAAAAACGTGGATACGTAGGTTTGGATAATAAACGCTTCGTTCCAACTGAACTTGGTGAAATCGTAATTGAACTTATTTTAGAGTTTTTCCCAGAAATTATTAACATTGAATTTACTGCTAACATGGAGCAAAGTCTTGATGAAGTAGAAGAAGGAAATGCGAATTGGGTAAAAATTGTTGATGATTTCTACGTAGGCTTCGAACCGCGTTTAGAAAAAGCGGAAAAAGAAATGCGTGAAGTGGAAATTAAAGATGAACCAGCTGGGGAAGACTGTGAATTATGTAATCACCCAATGGTCTTTAAAATGGGTAAATACGGGAAATTTATGGCTTGCTCGAATTTCCCAGATTGTCGAAATACAAAACCGATTGTGAAAGAAATTGGTGTTACTTGTCCGAAATGTGATAAAGGTCAAATTATTGAACGTCGTAGTAATAAAAAGAAACGTCTTTTCTATGGGTGCGGTACGTATCCAGAGTGTGACTTTGTATCTTGGGATAAGCCGATTGGCCGTAAATGTCCGAAGTGCGAAGGTATGCTTGTAGAGAAGAAGTTGAAAAAAGGCGTGCAAGTACAATGTATTTCGTGTGATTATGAAGAAGAACAACAAATGTGAGCGTAACTGCTCACATTTTTTTCGGGAAGAAAAGGAAAGGTGATATATATATGACAACACAAGTAGTAAACGTCATTGGCGCAGGTCTTGCAGGAAGTGAAGCAGCTTACCAAATCGCAAAACGTGGTGTCCAAGTAAGATTATATGAAATGAGACCGGTAAGGCAAACGCCAGCTCATCACACAGATAAATTTGCAGAGTTAGTATGTAGTAACTCGCTTCGCGCAAACACATTAACAAATGCTGTTGGTGTTATTAAAGAAGAAATGCGCTTAATGGATTCTGTTATTATTCGTGCAGCTGATGAGTGCTCTGTACCAGCAGGAGGAGCTTTAGCTGTAGACCGTCATGAATTTGCGGCGAAGGTAACGGAATACGTGAAAAATCATCCGAACGTAACTGTGATGAATGAAGAAATCACTGAAATTCCAGAAGGGCCGACTGTTATCGCGACAGGTCCACTTACATCTCCTGATCTTGCTGCGCAATTGAAAGAATTAACAGGTGAAGACTATTTTTATTTCTATGATGCTGCAGCGCCGATTGTTGAGAAAGACAGCATTGATATGAATAAAGTGTATTTAAAATCTCGTTACGATAAAGGTGAAGCGGCATATTTAAACTGCCCGATGACGGAAGAGGAATTTGACCGTTTTTACGAGGCTTTAATCGCTGCTGAAACAGTACCTTTAAAAGAATTTGAAAAAGAAATTTTCTTTGAGGGTTGTATGCCGGTAGAAGTTATGGCAAGTAGAGGAAGACAGACGCTAGTATTTGGACCGATGAAACCTGTTGGATTAGAAGATCCAAAAACAGGGAAAACGCCGTATGCTGTTGTTCAGTTACGTCAAGATGATGCAGCGGGAACGCTATACAATATCGTAGGTTTCCAAACGCATTTAAAGTGGGGACCACAAAAAGAAGTGTTACAGTTGATTCCAGGGCTGGAAAACGCAGAGATTGTACGTTACGGTGTAATGCATCGTAATACGTTTATTAATTCACCTAACTTACTTCGTCCAACATATCAATATAAACAACGTGATGATTTATTCTTCGCTGGTCAAATGACTGGAGTAGAGGGATATGTTGAATCGGCGGCTTCAGGATTGCTAGCAGGTATTAACGTTGCTCGACTTGTGAAAGGTGAAGAGCCGGTTGTGTTACCACCTGTAACTGCAATGGGAAGTATGGCGAATTATATTACTGCGACAAACGCGAAAAACTTCCAACCAATGAATGCAAACTTCGGTCTGTTTGCACCGTTAGAAAAGAAAATTAAGAAAAAAGCAGAACGTAATGAAGCCTATGCAACACGCGCTTTAGAAACGATTCAAAATTTTGTAAATATTTAGTTAAATTTCTTGCAAAGGCTACTAAGTTGTGATACGATTTAGTAGCCTTTATTGAGGTGAATTGTGTGAATGTGAAGAAATTGTTACAATTATTCGTTGGATATTTACAAATTGAAAGAAATTATTCAAAATATACAATTGCAAGTTATCAAAATGATTTAGAACATTTTGTGCAATTTATGGAGCGAGAAGGTATATCCTCTTTTTTAGATATTACATACGCGGATGTTCGTTTGTACTTAACGACGTTGCACGATGAGAAGTTAGCCCGTAAATCTGTCGCAAGAAAAGTATCAAGCTTACGAAGTTTATATCGTTTTTTGATGCGTGAAGGTTATCGGAAAGATAATCCGTTTGCACTTGCGTCACTCCCCAAAAAAGAATTGTCAATCCCAAAGTTTTTATATGCTGAAGAATTAGAGGAATTATTTGAAGTTTCTGACACGGAAACGCCGCTAGGTCAAAGGAATCAAGCTTTATTAGAGTTGATGTATGCGACTGGGATCCGTGTGAGTGAATGTGTCAATTTACAGCTTACCGATATTGACTTCGCGGTGGGAACAATTTTAGTAATGGGAAAAGGAAAAAAACAAAGATATATTCCGTTTGGGAGCTACGCACAAGATGCTTTAATTACTTATATAGAGAACGGGAGAAAACAGTTAGCCCACAAAACCGAAGAACACTCTCATATGGTATTTTTAAATGCGAAAGGCACGCCGCTGACAAGTCGAGGGGTACGTTATGTATTAAATGAACTCATTAAGAAGGCTTCACTGACAATGCGGATCAGTCCCCATATGTTAAGGCATACATTTGCTACACACATGTTAGATGAAGGGGCGGATTTACGTACTGTACAGGAGCTACTCGGTCATGAGAATTTGTCAACGACACAAATTTATACGCATGTCTCTAAAGAAAGATTGCGTTCGGTCTACATGAAGCATCACCCACGGGCATAAATTGCTTTTAAAGCTATAAAAACATATAAAGGAGTTTTTTCTATGGGAAATTTCCACGCTACAACGATATTTGCAGTTCATCATAATGGAGAATGTGCAATGGCTGGAGATGGTCAGGTGACAATGGGAAATGCTGTTGTAATGAAACATACAGCTCGTAAAGTTCGTAGGCTTTTCCAAGGGAAAGTTTTAGCTGGTTTTGCAGGTTCGGTTGCTGACGCCTTTACTCTTTTCGAAATGTTTGAAGGGAAATTAGAAGAGTACAATGGAAACTTGCAACGTGCTGCTGTTGAGATGGCAAAACAATGGCGGGGTGACAAAATGTTGCGTCAACTAGAAGCGATGCTCATTGTCATGGATAAAACAACGATGCTCCTTGTTTCAGGTACAGGAGAAGTAATTGAACCGGATGATGGCATTTTAGCAATTGGATCTGGCGGAAATTATGCGCTTTCAGCAGGTCGTGCTTTAAAACAATATGCAAGTGAACATTTAACGGCGAAGCAAATTGCGAAAGCGAGTTTAGAAATTGCTGGCGATATTTGTGTTTATACAAACCACAACATAATTGTGGAAGAATTGTAGAATCGTAAGGGAGGCATTTTATATGCATTTACATTTTACTCCGCGTCAAATTGTGGAAAAATTAGATCAATACATTATCGGTCAAAAAGATGCGAAGAAAGCGGTTGCTGTAGCTTTAAGAAATCGATACCGCCGAAGTAAATTAGCTGAAAATCTACGTGATGAAATTGCACCTAAAAATATTTTAATGATTGGACCGACAGGTGTTGGTAAAACAGAGGTAGCACGACGAATGGCGAAACTCGTTGGAGCACCTTTTATTAAGGTTGAAGCTACCAAATTTACAGAAGTTGGATATGTAGGTAGAGATGTAGAATCGATGGTACGTGACCTTGTGGAAACGTCAGTTCGTATCGTGAAAGAAGAAATGGTAGTTAAAGTACAAGACAAAGCAGAAGAACAAGCGAACCAACGTCTTGTTGAAATTTTAGTGCCGAGTCCGGAGAAGCAATCTGGATTTAAAAACCCATTAGAAATGTTATTTGGCGGTGCTCAAAATTCAAATCAAACAACTGATTCACAGGAAGATGTTGAAATTGAAAAGAAACGCCAAGATGTGGAAAGAAAGCTTGCTGCGGGACTTCTTGAAGATGAAATTGTATCGATTGAAGTGACTGAGCAACAGTCTTCCATGTTCGATATGTTACAAGGAACTGGCATGGAACAAATGGGAATGAATTTCCAAGATGCATTAGGAAGTTTTATGCCGAAAAAAACAAAAAAACGTAAACTTTCTGTAAAAGAAGCAAGAAAAGTCTTGACAAATGAGGAAGCACAGCGCTTAATTGATATGGATGAAGTTACACAAGAGGCTGTTTATCGTGCTGAACAGCTCGGGATTATTTTTATCGATGAAATTGACAAAATTGCTGGTAAGCAGTCGAATAGCGTAGATGTATCACGTGAAGGTGTGCAACGTGACATTTTACCAATTGTAGAAGGATCGAATGTTGCGACAAAATACGGATCAGTAAAAACGGATTATATTTTATTCGTTGCAGCTGGAGCATTTCATATGTCTAAACCGTCGGATTTAATTCCGGAATTGCAAGGGAGATTTCCGATTCGAGTAGAATTAACAAAATTATCGACGGATGATTTTGTTAAAATATTAATCGAGCCTGACAATGCGTTAATTAAACAATATATGGCTTTATTAGCGACTGAAGGTATAGAAATTGAATTTTCAGACGAAGCTATTCGTAAGATTGCTGAGATTGCTTATCAAGTTAATCAGGATACAGATAATATTGGAGCAAGAAGACTTCATACGATTATGGAGAAGCTCCTTGAAGATTTATCGTTTGAAGCATCTGAAATTACGTTAGAGAAAATAACGATAACACCTCAATACGTTGAGGAGAAATTAGCAACGATTGCTAAAAATAAAGATGTGAGCCAGTTTATTTTGTAATTGTGTCATCAGGTGACTCGCCCTAGTTTCCAAGTGATGAAAAAATATGTGAGTAACATGTAGGAGGAACTTTTGAAATGGAATTATTAGCAAAAACAAGAAAATTAAATGCGTTATTACAGAGCGCAGCAGGAAAACCTGTAAACTTTAGAGAAATGTCTGACACAATGTGTGAAGTAATCGAAGCGAATGTGTTCGTAGTAAGCCGTCGTGGTAAATTACTAGGTTATGCAATTCACCAACAAATTGAGAATGAGCGTATGAAACAAATGCTTGCAGAGCGTCAATTCCCAGAAGAGTATACACAAAGCTTATTCAACATTACAGAAACATCTTCAAACTTAGATGTAAATAGTGCTTACACAGCATTCCCAGTAGAAAATAGAGAATTATTCGGTCAAGGTTTAACTACAATCGTACCAATCGTTGGTGGCGGTGAGCGTCTAGGCACATTAGTGTTAGCTCGTCTTGGTCAAGAGTTCTTAGATGATGATTTAATCCTTGCTGAATACAGTTCAACTGTAGTAGGTATGGAAATTTTACGTGAAAAAGCAGAAGAAATCGAAGAGGAAGCACGTAGTAAAGCTGTTGTTCAAATGGCGATTAGCTCATTATCTTACAGTGAGTTAGAAGCAATCGAGCATATCTTCGAAGAATTAAATGGAACAGAAGGATTACTTGTTGCAAGTAAAATTGCTGATCGCGTAGGAATTACTCGTTCTGTAATCGTAAATGCATTACGTAAATTAGAAAGTGCTGGTGTTATTGAGTCTCGCTCTTTAGGTATGAAAGGAACATACATTAAAGTGCTAAACGACAAGTTTCTACAGGAACTTGCTAAATTAAAAACAAACTAATTTATAAAACTCTCCTCATTTTTTGAGGAGAGTTTTTGTGTATAACAGATTGATGTTGTTTGTAAATAACTCTATCATCGTGTTTTTTTGAAAAGCTATGAATTGAATTTCAATTTTTTGCTTAAAAGAAATACAGGTTGGTAATACTAGAATTCGAGTATGAACAAAGAAAGTTTTACATTGTTCGCATTTTCGACTTGATTGTAATATTTCAGTATGATATAGTAAGCAGTGGTGTCAGTACAAAGTACACACGTTTACCGATTTAAGTGTTGGTGCTACGTTTGTAGTTTCGCTTAGAGATGAAGTAAACGGAGGATATCAAAAACCATTTAGGAGGAACTATATTATGTCAGTAATTTCTATGAAGCAATTGCTTGAAGCTGGTGTTCATTTCGGACATCAAACACGTCGTTGGAACCCAAAAATGAAGCGTTACATTTTCACAGAGCGTAACGGTATCTACATCATCGACTTACAAAAAACTGTGAAAAAAGTTGAGGAAGCTTACAGAACGATGCGTGACATCGCTGCTGAAGGTGGAGACATCTTATTCGTAGGTACTAAAAAACAAGCACAAGAAGCTATTAAAGAAGAAGCAACTCGTGCTGGTATGTACTTCGTTAACCAACGTTGGTTAGGTGGAACTTTAACAAACTTCCAAACAATCCAAAAGCGTATCAAGCGCCTTAAAGACATCGAAAGAATGCAAGAAGACGGTACTTTCGAAGTACTACCTAAGAAAGAAGTTGTTCAACTTAAAAAAGAGTTAGAGCGTCTTGAGAAATTCTTAGGCGGTATTAAAGATATGAAAGGTCTTCCAAGTGCATTATTCGTAGTAGACCCTCGTAAAGAGCGTATTGCAGTTGCGGAAGCACGCAAATTACACATTCCAATCATCGGTATCGTTGATACAAACTGTGATCCAGACGAAATTGATCACGTTATCCCAGCAAACGATGATGCAATTCGTGCTGTAAAACTTCTTACATCTAAAATGGCAGACGCAATCCTTGAAGCAAAACAAGGTGAAGAAACTGTTACTGCGTAACAAAGTTGGAAAGGTGATAAGGGGTTCGGCCTTTTATCACCTTTTTTAAGGTATAAACACCTTTATAAAAGGTATAAATACATATTTTAGGAGGATGAAAAGTATGGCAATCACTGCACAAATGGTAAAAGAATTACGTGAAAAAACTGGCGCAGGTATGATGGACTGCAAAAAAGCTTTAACAGAAACAAACGGCGACATGGAGAAGGCAATTGACTTCTTACGTGAAAAAGGTATTGCGAAAGCTGCTAAAAAGGCAGACCGCATCGCTGCTGAAGGTTTAACTTTCATCGAAACAAACGGTAACGACGGTTTAATCTTAGAATTAAACTCTGAAACTGATTTCGTTGCGAAAAACGAAGGTTTCCAAACATTAATTAAAGAATTAGCTGCTCACTTATTAACTAACAAACCAGCTAACGTTGAAGAAGCTATGGCTCAAACAATGGAAAACGGTAAAAAAGTTGAAGAGCACATCAACGAAGCAATCGCTAAAATTGGTGAAAAACTTACACTTCGTCGTTTCGAAATCGTAACAAAAACTGATGCAGATGCATTCGGCGCTTACCTACACATGGGTGGACGCATTGGTGTTCTAACAGTTCTTGAAGGTTCTACTGATGAAGCAGCTGCTAAAGATGTTGCAATGCACATCGCTGCAGTTAACCCTAAATACATCGACCGCGATGCTGTAACAGCTGAAGAAGTTGAGCATGAGCGTCAAGTATTAACACAACAAGCATTAAACGAAGGCAAGCCTGAAAAAATCGTTGCAAAAATGGTTGAAGGCCGTCTTGGCAAATTCTTCGAAGAAATTTGCTTACTTGACCAAGCATTCGTTAAAAACCCTGATATGAAAGTTCGTCAGTTCGTTGAGTCTAAAGGCGGAACATTAAAAGGATTCGTTCGCTACGCTGTTGGTGAAGGTATCGAAAAACGCGAAGACAACTTTGCTGAAGAAGTAATGAACCAAGTAAAAGGTAGTAACTAATACAGATTAGGGAACACATTGTGTTCCCTTTTTTAAAATAAAGATGTAAGCAATTGGAGGTTCATTATGAGTAAACCGAAATATAATCGTGTCGTTTTAAAGCTGAGTGGAGAAGCTTTAGCTGGCGAGCAAGGATTTGGAATTAACCCAGCTGTTATTAAGTCAGTTGCGGAACAAGTGAAAGAAATTGCAGAACTAGATGTAGAGGTTGCTGTTGTTGTCGGTGGCGGTAACATTTGGCGTGGGAAAATCGGAAGTGAAATGGGCATGGATCGTGCAGGAGCAGATTACATGGGCATGTTAGCTACAGTTATGAATTCTTTAGCTCTTCAAGATAGCTTGGAGAACATTGGAATTCAAACTCGCGTACAAACTTCAATTGAAATGCGTCAAGTGGCAGAACCATACATTCGTCGTAAAGCAGTTCGTCACTTAGAGAAGAAACGTGTTGTTATCTTTGCAGCAGGTACAGGTAACCCTTACTTCTCTACAGATACAACGGCAGCATTACGCGCAGCTGAAATCGAAGCTGATGTTATCTTGATGGCAAAAAATAATGTGGATGGCGTATATAATGCAGATCCATCTATTGACCCAACAGCTACGAAATACGAAACACTTACTTACCTAGATGTATTAAAAGAAGGTTTAGGTGTAATGGATTCTACGGCTTCTTCTTTATGTATGGATAATGATATTCCATTAATTGTATTCTCAGTTATGGAAAAAGGTAATATTAAACGTGCCGTTTTAGGCGAAAATATCGGAACAGTTGTAAGGGGGAAATAAATATGGGACAACAAGTATTGAAGTCTTCAAACGAAAAAATGGAAAAAGCAGTTGCTGCTTACTCTCGTGAATTAGCAACAGTTCGTGCTGGCCGTGCAAACGCGTCTGTATTAGATAAAGTACAAGTTGATTACTATGGTGCACCAACACCTGTTGTGCAATTAGCGAACATTACAGTTCCAGAAGCACGTTTACTAGTAATTCAACCTTATGATAAAACTTCTATCGGTGATATCGAAAAAGCAATTTTAAAAGCAGATTTAGGCTTAAACCCTTCTAATGATGGAACTGTAATTCGTATTGCATTCCCTGCATTAACAGAAGAGCGTCGTCGTGATCTTGTAAAAGTTGTGAAAAAATATGCTGAAGAAGCAAAAGTTGCTGTTCGTAACGTACGTCGTGACGGTAATGATGATCTTAAGAAGCTTGAAAAAGCTGGTGAGATTACAGAAGATGATTTAAGAGGATATACTGAAGATATCCAAAAAGAAACAGATAAATATATTGCAAAAGTTGACGAAATCGCAAAAAACAAAGAAAAAGAAATCATGGAAGTGTAATAGCGATACTTTCGCAAATATGACCCTCTTCTTAAGGGGGTCTTTTTACACTTTTAGGCATACGTCTGCTTGCTGGAGGGTATGAATGATGTTTAAAAACTTTCCTTTTTTTAAAGGTAAAAAGGACACATCGTTTGATCATCTCGTTGAAGAAGTGAAAAAAGGATATATCCCAGAACATATTGCTATCATTATGGATGGTAATGGAAGATGGGCGAAGAGGAGAGCAATGCCTCGTATTGCGGGACATCATGAAGGTATGCAAGTTGTAAAGAAAATTACAAAATTTGCAAGCAAACTTAATGTGAAAGTATTAACTCTCTATGCTTTTTCAACTGAGAACTGGAAAAGACCGAAAAAGGAAGTGGATTATTTAATGAGGCTTCCAGAAGAATTTTTAGGGACATTTTTACCAGAATTGATTGAAGAGAACGTACAAGTCCGAGTAATAGGGCAACAAGATCGTCTTCCTACGCATACACGCAGAGCGATGGAGAAGGCCATGGAAGATACGAAAGAGAATACGGGATTAATTCTTAATTTCGCGTTAAACTATGGAAGTCGAGATGAAATCGTTTCTGCTGTGCAACGTATGATGAAAGATAGTGAGGAAGGAAAGGTTCGCGTTGAAGATGTAAGTGAAGAAATGCTTTCTTCTTACTTAATGACGAGTTCTTTACCTGATCCTGAGTTGTTAATCCGTACAAGTGGAGAGTTACGTATTAGTAATTTCATGTTATGGCAAATAGCATATTCGGAATTCTGGTTTACAGATGTGTATTGGCCAGACTTTACTGAAGAACATTTGCTAAATGCAATTACAGACTTTCAACATAGAGGGCGCAGATTCGGAGGCGTGTAGAAAGAGAGGGTTTGGTAGTGAAACAGAGAATTATTACTGGAGTGGTTGCTGCCGCGCTATTCATTCCCATCGTAATTTACGGTGGCGTGCCTTTTACGGTTTTAGTGTATGCACTGGCTTCTATAGGTTTATATGAATTAATTCGTATGAATAAGCTTACGCTTATTTCAGTACCAACAGTTTTAGCTGCAGTATTATTATGGGTTATTTTAATTCCAAGTAGTGCATCAGAACTGTTTACTTGGATTGGATTAGGTAAATTAGAAATCACATTTGTGATTGTTTTATTACTTTTATCATATACAGTCCTTTCTAAGAATACATTTACTTTTGACAATGCTTCATTTTTACTAATGGCAACAACATATGTTGCAATGGGATTCTTATATCTGAATGAAACGAGAATATTAGGAATTAAATATGTGTTTTGTGCATTATTTGTTATATGGGCTACTGATTCAGGCGCATATTTCGTAGGAAAAGCATTAGGAAAAAGAAAATTGTGGCCAGAAATTAGTCCAAATAAAACAATTGAAGGTTCATTGGGCGGTATCGTTTGTGGAATTATTGTGGCACTTGTATACAACGTGTTCTTCCCAGTTGAATCGAATGTATTAATTTTAATTGTGCTAACAATTATCATTTCTATTTTTGGACAAATTGGTGATTTAGTACAATCTGCATTTAAGCGTCATTATGGCGTAAAAGATTCAGGTACAATTTTACCTGGACATGGTGGCATATTAGATCGAACAGATAGTTGGTTATTCGTTTTACCAATTCTCTACTTCTTATTACAATATAATTAATGAATGAACGAGGGGTTGGAATCATGAAAAACATTAGTTTATTAGGTGCAAGCGGATCAATTGGTACACAAACTTTAGATGTATTACGCTCGCACCCAGACCAATTCCGTCTCGTTGCTTTTTCTGTAGGGAAAAATATTGACTACGCAGTAAAGGTAATTCAAGAATTTTCTCCGCAAATCGTCTCTGTGCAAAGAGAGGAAGATGTTTTAAAACTGCAAGCTGTTTCTGGTAATACAAAAATTGTATATGGTAGTGAAGGGCTTTTAGAAGTAGCATTACATCCAGATGCGGAGATTGTAGTAAATGCTGTTGTAGGTAGCGTAGGGTTGTTACCAACACTTCGTGCAATTGAGGCGAAAAAAACAATTGGAATTGCAAATAAAGAAACGTTAGTAACTGCAGGGCATCTTGTAATGGAAGCGGCGCGAAAACATAATGTTTCGTTACTTCCAGTAGATAGTGAACATTCAGCTATTTTTCAATGTTTGAATGGTGAAAATGAAAAAAGAATTTCTCGATTAATTATTACGGCTTCTGGTGGAAGTTTCCGTGATAAAACGAGAGATGAATTGCATCATGTGACCGTAGAAGATGCGCTTCGACATCCAAACTGGTCAATGGGTTCGAAAATTACAATTGATTCTGCTACAATGATGAATAAGGGGCTAGAGGTAATTGAAGCACATTGGCTTTTTGGTATCCCTTATGAGCAAATCGATGTTGTTTTACATAAAGAAAGTATTATTCATTCTATGGTTGAATTTGAAGATCGTAGTGTGATGGCACAGCTTGGTTCACCTGATATGCGAGTACCAATTCAATACGCACTTACATATCCTGATCGATTACCACTTTCAGACACAAAGCAGTTAAATTTATGGGAAATGGGTACATTGCATTTTGAGAAAATGAACGAAGCACGTTTCCGCTGCTTACGTTTTGCGTATGAGGCTGGAAAAGCAGGTGGAAGTATGCCAGCTGTAATGAATGCAGCAAATGAAGTAGCTGTTGAAGCTTTTTTACAAAAGAGAATTAGTTTCTTAACAGTGGAAGACCTCATTGAAAAAGCAATGAACCATCACAATGTCATTGCACGTCCGAGCTTAGAGGAAATTCTGGAAATTGATGCAACCACAAGACGGTTTGTGATGGAACAAATTTAGCAAAGGTGGTATGGAATTGAATACAGCGATTGCCTTTATATTAATTTTCGGTGCACTCGTATTTTTCCATGAGCTAGGGCATCTATATTTCGCAAAAAGAGCAGGTATTTTATGCCGTGAGTTTGCGATTGGTTTTGGTCCGAAAATATTCTCATTTGAAAAGAATGAAACGGTGTATACGATTCGATTACTGCCCCTTGGTGGCTATGTAAGAATGGCTGGCGAGGATGCAGACACAGTTGAGTTAAAGCCTGGGAAAAAGGTTGGCCTTGTATTAAATGAAAAAGACGAAGTTAAAAAATTAGTTTTTGATGGATATGAAAAGTATCCAAATGTTCGCGTTATTGAAGTCGAACAAGCTGATTTAGAGCACAACCTAACAATTTCGGGCTATGAAGAGTATGAGGAAGAGCTTCAAACATTCCGAGTAAACGAAAAGGCTCGCATTATTACTGCTGGTGAAGAAATTCAAATTGCTCCGTATAATAGGCAGTTCGGCTCTAAGAAATTGGGTCAACGTGCTTTAACAATCTTTGCAGGTCCTGCAATGAACTTCATTTTAGCATTTGTTATTTTTGTGATTCTTGGATTTGTACAAGGTGTTCCCGTTGACAAGCCAATGGTCGGAAAAGTAATGGGAAATAGTGCTGCAGAGCAAGCTGGATTAAAAGAAAATGATACAATTCAAGCAATTGATGGGAAAAACACAAGTACATGGAAAGATGTTGTTACCATAGTACGTGAAAACCCAAATAAAGAAATTACGTTACAAGTAAAGCGTGATAATGAACAGTTTAATGTAAAAGTAACGCCAACACTCGATAAAGAAGGTAAAGAAGAAGTTGGTAGAATTGGTGTTTACTCTCCTGTAGAGAAAACGGTAATAGGTTCTATTAAATCAGGTTTTGAACAAACATACCAATGGACGAAACTAATTTTTGAGTCTCTTGTAAAATTAGTAACAGGTCAATTCTCTATTAATGAGTTGTCAGGTCCGGTAGGAATTTATAATCTAACAGATCAAGTTGTAGATTATGGATTTACGCGTGTATTAAGTTTAGCAGCAGTTTTAAGTATTAACCTTGGTTTATTTAATTTACTACCAGTTCCTGCTTTAGACGGTGGACGTTTGTTCTTCTTCTTAATTGAAGCGTTACGAGGGAAACCAATTGACCGTCAAAAAGAAGGAATGGTTCACTTTATTGGTTTTGCATTATTAATGCTACTTATGTTAGTTGTAACTTGGAATGACATTCGTAAGTTTTTCTTGTAAAATAAAGTGAAACTTATAATGAAATAGAGCTCGTAGAATAAAATCCCTCACCTAACTCGAGGTGAGGGGTTTTACTGCGTGTAAGAGTAAAATGAAGAGGTGCGAATAAATGAAACAAAGTATGGTATTCAGTCCTACATTACGTGAAGTTCCAGCTGATGCTGAGATTAAGAGTCATCAGTTATTACTTCGTGCAGGTTTTATGCGTCAAAATGCTTCTGGTATTTATAGTTTTCTACCATTTGGTTTAAAAGTACTACACAAAGTAGAACGAATCGTTCGAGAAGAAATGGAGCGCGCAGGAGCTGTAGAATTATTAATGCCAGCGATGCAAGCTGCAGAATTATGGCAAGAGTCAGGTCGTTGGTATTCTTACGGATCTGAATTAATGCGTATGAAAGATCGTAATGCTCGTGAATTCGCATTAGGAGCGACACATGAAGAAGTAATTACGGATCTTGTGCGTGATGAAGTGAAATCATATAAAAAATTACCGTTAACATTATACCAAATTCAAACAAAATTCCGTGATGAACAAAGACCTCGTTTCGGTTTATTACGCGGAAGAGAGTTTCTTATGAAAGACGCATATTCTTTCCATGCTACACAAGAGAGCTTAGATGAAGTGTACGATCGCTTATACAAAGCATACTCTAACATTTTTGCTCGTTGTGGCTTGAATTTCCGTGCAGTTATTGCTGACTCTGGAGCAATGGGCGGAAAAGATACACATGAATTTATGGTATTATCTGATGTTGGTGAAGATACAATTGCATACTCTGATACATCTGATTATGCAGCAAACATCGAAATGGCTCCTGTTGTAGCTACGTATACGAAGAGCGATGAAGCAGAAAAAGCACTTGAAAAAGTAGCAACACCAGACCAAAAAGCAATTGAAGAAGTATCTGCATTCTTAAACATTGCAGCTGACAAGTGCATTAAGTCTATGGTATTTAAAGTAGATGAGAAATTAGTAGTTGTACTTGTTCGTGGCGATCACGAAGTAAACGATGTGAAAGTGAAAAATGTATATGGCGCTTCAGTTGTTGAGCTTGCTTCACATGAAGAAGTAAAAGAATTATTAAATTGTGAAGTTGGTTCATTAGGACCTATTGGTGTAACAGGTGATATCGAGATTATTGCTGATCACGCTGTAGCATCAATAGTTAACGGATGTTCAGGAGCGAACGAAGAAGGATTCCATTATGTAAATGTAAATCCAGAACGTGACTTTAAAGTAAGTCAATATACAGATTTACGCTTCATTCAAGAAGGAGACCAATCTCCTGACGGAAACGGAACAATTCTTTTCGCACGTGGAATTGAAGTTGGTCATGTATTCAAATTAGGAACTCGTTATAGTGAAGCAATGAACGCAACATTCCTAGATGAAAACGGAAAAAACCAACCACTTATTATGGGTTGTTACGGCATTGGTGTATCTCGTACAGTGGCAGCAATTGCAGAGCAGTTTAATGATGAGAACGGTTTAGTTTGGCCAAAAGCTGTTGCACCGTTTCATGTACATGTAATTCCAGTAAATATGAAATCTGATGCACAACGTGAAATGGGTGAAAATATCTACAACTCATTACAAGAGCAAGGATATGAAGTATTACTAGATGATCGTGCAGAACGTGCAGGTGTTAAATTTGCAGATGCAGATTTATTCGGTCTTCCAGTTCGCGTTACAGTTGGTAAAAAAGCAGACGAAGGTATTGTAGAAGTGAAAATACGAGCTACAGGCGAGTCTGAAGAAGTAAAAGTAGAAGAACTTCAAACATATATTGCTAATATTTTAAAATAAGAAGAGGTACCTCGTAATGGGGTACCTTCTCTTTCTTTGTAAACGTATTTTGTAAAAGAAGAAGGGAGAAATCTTTCTTTGTAGTACGTTTCAATTTATAATAGCAAATGGAAGGAGAGTGCTTATGTCTTTAACAAATGAACAACAAGAGCGATTTCAAATTTTGCTCCAGCAGTTGCAAATACCAGACGACCTTATAAACCAATATTTACAAGGCGGTGGTATTGAAAGGCTCGTTATTGATAAAGCGAATAAAAGTTGGCATTTTGATTTACAAGTGCCACGTATTTTGCCTACAGAATTATATGAATTGCTAGAAACAAAGCTTAAGCAATCATTTTCTCATATTGCAAGAACAACATTTGCATTAGAAACAGAGAATAAACAATTTACTGAAGAAGAAGTGAGGGCGTATTGGCCACTTTGTACGGAACGAATTACATTTTCACCTATGTTTGCTTATTTAAAGAAGCAGCTTCCGCAGGTGAATGGAGTGAAGCTACTTATAAATGTGAATAATGAGCTGGAATCTACTGCTTTAAAGAAAAACGTTGCGAAACCAGTAGGGGATCAATACGAGGCTTTTGGATTCCCGCGTTTCCAGTTAGACACACATATACAGCAAAATACAGAAGAAATGCAAAAGTTTCGTGAGCAAACGCAGCAAGAAGACCGTGAGCGTGTTATACAAGCTATGGAAGAAATGGCGAAGAAGCAAGCTGAAGAAAGCAGCGTTGTGCATGAAGGACCGATTACACTTGGGTATCTTATTAAGCCGGATGAAGAGATTACACCGATGCGAGAAATTCAAGATGAAGAAAGAAGAAAAACGGTTCAAGGATATGTCTTCCATGTGGAAACGAAAGAGCTTCGTAGTGGACGTACGTTATTAACTTTAAAAATAACGGATTATACAGATTCTATTATGATCAAAATGTTCTCACGTGATAAAGAAGATATTCCAATGCTACAATCCTTGAAAAAAGGAATGTGGGTGAAGGCTCGTGGTTCTGTCCAAAATGATACATTCGTTCGAGATTTAGTAATGATTGCAAATGATATTAATGAAATAACAGGACCGTCTCGTAAAGATAAAGCACCAGAAGGCGAAAAACGTGTAGAGCTGCATCTTCACACTCCAATGAGTCAAATGGATGCTGTTACTCCTGTTTCTAGACTTGTTGCCCAAGCAGGTAAATGGGGACATGAGGCTATTGCCATTACAGACCATGCTGTGGCTCAGTCGTTCCCGGAAGCATATTCTGCGGGTAAAAAGGCTGGAGTTAAAGTTATATACGGTGTAGAAGCGAATTTAGTTAATGACGGTGTACCAATAGCCTATAACGAAGCGCATCGTTTACTTGCAGAGGAAACGTATGTTGTTTTCGACGTTGAGACGACAGGTTTATCAGCTGTATACGATACAGTTATTGAGTTAGCTGCTGTAAAAGTAAAAGGTGGCGAAATAATTGACCGCTTTGAATCTTTTGCAAATCCGCATCAACCATTATCTGCGACGATTATTGAATTAACAGGTATTACAGATGATATGTTAACCGATGCACCAGAAGTAGACGAAGTGTTTAAAAAGTTTGAGGCATGGATGGGCGACCATACACTTGTTGCTCATAACGCAAGTTTCGATATGGGCTTTATTAACGTAGGTTTTAAAAAGGCTGGGCTAGAAAAAACGAATAACCCAGTTATTGATACGTTAGAACTTGCAAGATTCTTATTCCCGGAAATGAAAAACCATCGATTAAATACGATGTGTAAAAAGCTTGATATTGAATTAACGCAACATCACCGTGCGATTTATGATACAGAAGCAACGGGATACTTACTTGTAAAAATGTTAAAAGATGTAATTGAAAAAGGATTTGAATATCACGATCAATTAAACGATAGCATGGGACAAGGGGATGCGTATAAGCGCGGACGTCCAAGTCATATGACATTACTTGCTACATCAGATGTTGGATTGAAAAATTTATATAAACTTGTTTCATATTCTCACCTGAATTACTTTTACCGTGTACCACGTGTACCGAGGTCACTCTTAAAAAAATATCGTGAAGGAATTTTAGTAGGAACGGCTTGTGATAAAGGTGAAGTATTTGAGGCAATGATGCAAAAGGCTCCTGAAGAGGTAGAAGAAATTGCACAGTTCTATGATTACATTGAAGTAATGCCTCCAGAGGTGTTACGTCATTTAGTAGAGCGTGAACTCGTTCGAGATGAGGGGCAATTAAAAACAATTATTTCGAATTTAGTAAAACTAGGTGAGACGTTAGATAAACCAGTTGTCGCTACCGGAAACGTGCATTATTTAGATCCAGAGGATGCAATGTATCGTAAAATTTTAGTTAGTTCACAGGGCGGAGCCAACCCGTTAAACCGACATTCATTACCGCCTGTACATTTCCGTACAACGGATGAAATGTTAGAGTGTTTCTCATTCTTAGGTGAAGACGTAGCGAAAGAAATTGTCGTAACGAATACACAAAAGATTGCATCATTAATTGGCGATGTTCATCCAGTAAAAGATGATCTATACACACCAAAAATTGAAGGTGCAGATGATGAAACTCGTGATATGAGTTATAAAATGGCGCGTAGCATTTATGGTGAAGAGTTACCTGAAATTGTAGAAGCACGTTTAGAAAAAGAATTAAAAAGTATTATCGGGCATGGATTCGCCGTAATTTATTTAATTTCACATAAGCTTGTGAAAAAATCGTTAGTAGACGGATATCTAGTAGGTTCGCGTGGATCGGTAGGTTCATCATTCGTTGCAACGATGATGGAAATTACAGAAGTAAATCCATTACCACCACACTATGTATGTCCGAAGTGTAAGCAATCAGAATTCTTTAATGATGGTTCTGTAGGTTCTGGTTTTGACTTACCGGATAAAGAATGTCCTGCTTGTAATATTCCATATGTAAAAGATGGACATGACATTCCGTTCGAAACATTCCTTGGATTTAAAGGAGATAAGGTACCCGATATCGATTTGAACTTCTCTGGGGAATACCAACCACGTGCCCATAACTATACGAAAGTGCTGTTCGGTGAAGATTATGTATATCGTGCTGGAACGATTGGTACAGTTGCAGAAAAAACTGCTTATGGATATGTAAAAGGTTATGCAAATGATCACAATTTAACGATTCGAAATGCAGAGATTGACCGCTTAGTAGCAGGATGTACTGGTGTAAAACGTACAACCGGGCAGCATCCAGGTGGTATTATCGTTGTGCCAGATTATATGGACATCTTTGATTTCTCACCAATACAGTATCCAGCGGATTCAATAGGGGCTGAGTGGAGAACGACACACTTTGATTTCCACTCGATTCATGATAATTTATTGAAACTTGATATACTAGGACACGATGATCCGACCGTTATTCGTATGTTACAAGATTTAAGTGGTATTGATCCGAAAACAATCCCAACGGATGATCCAGAAGTAATGAAAATTTTCTCTGGGCCAGAATCGTTAGGCGTAACGGAAGAACAAATTAACTGTAAAACAGGTACACTTGGTATACCAGAGTTTGGTACGAAATTCGTAAGGCAGATGTTAGAAGAGACGAAACCGACGACATTCTCAGAGTTAGTCCAAATTTCTGGCCTATCACATGGTACGGACGTATGGCTTGGTAATGCAAACGAGTTAATTTATAACGGTACATGTACGCTGAGTGAAGTTATCGGTTGTCGTGATGACATCATGGTATATTTAATCTATCAAGGTTTAGACCCATCATTAGCCTTCAAAATCATGGAGTCGGTTCGTAAAGGTAAAGGTGTACCAGAAGAATGGGAAGAGGACATGAAAAGTAATAATGTACCAGGTTGGTATATTGATTCATGTAAGAAGATTAAGTACATGTTCCCTAAAGCCCATGCGGCTGCTTATGTACTTATGGCTGTGCGTATTGCATACTTTAAAGTGCATTTCGCGCTTCTATTCTATGCGGCATACTTTACGGTTCGTGCAGATGACTTTGACGTAGAGGCAATGGCGAAAGGTTCAGCATCTATACGTGCAAGAATTGATGAAATTGCGCAAAAAGGTTTGGATGCGGCGCCGAAAGAGAAGAGTTTATTAACAGTACTAGAAATGACACTTGAAATGTGTGAGCGTGGATACTCATTCCAAAAGGTTGATTTATACCGATCGCATGCAACGGACTTTATTATTGATGGTGATACTTTAATTCCGCCATTTAATGCGGTGCCTGGTCTTGGTACAAACGCAGCTTTAAGTATTGTAGAAGCACGCAAAAATGGAGATTTCTTATCAAAAGAAGATTTACAGCAGCGCAGTAAGGTTTCAAAAACAATTATTGAGTATCTAGATAGTCAAGGTTGCTTAGGAGATCTACCTGATCAAAACCAGTTATCACTGTTCTAGTGGGTAGGAAAAGTCTTTGCAAATCAACATTTGCTATGGTATACTATTAACCGAGATAACCATGTCATGTATATTGTGTAAAAAAAAGAGTGGGGAAACCCACTCTTTCGTGTTACTATCTACGTTTTATTGATGTGGAGAGGTTAGAAATTTCTGTCGTATATACATATTTTGTTACAAGTTTTACTTCTTAAATTTGGTAATACTAAGACAGATATTCCCTGCTTAACGGCAGGGGCTTTTGTTAGCTAACGAGAAAGAATAAGATAGACCGTTCTATGGACGGAGTCTTTTCTTGTAAATGGTACATGGCGGCAGGAAGGAGGCTGTTTATGGATAAGAAAGTCACAGAAGTTGTAGAAGCATTTGCGCAGCCAATCGTTGAAGAGTTAAATCTTGAACTTGTAGATGTAGAGTATGTGAAAGAAGGACAGGACTGGTTCTTACGCGTATTCATCGATTCTGAAAAAGGAGTCGACATTGAAGAATGCGGTGCGGTAAGTGAACGTTTAAGCGAAGCTTTAGATAAAGAGGATCCAATTCCTCATCTTTACTTTTTGGATGTATCATCTCCTGGAGCGGAACGCCCATTAAAGAAAGAAAAAGACTTCCAGCAAGCGGTAGGAAAACAAGTAGCAATTAAAACATATGAGCCGATTGATGGTGAAAAGATGTTTGAAGGAAAGTTACTTTCCTACGATGGTACTACAATTACACTATTATTAACAATTAAAACACGTAAAAAAGAAATCCAAATTCCAATGGACAAAGTTGCAAATGCGCGACTTGCTGTTACGTTTTAGTTAGAAGGGGGATCTTCATGAGCACTGAGTTGTTAGATGCCTTGCTCGTATTAGAGTCAGAAAAAGGAATTAGCAAAGATATTATTATTGATGCGATTGAAGCAGCGTTAATCTCTGCTTATAAACGCAATTTTAACCAAGCACAAAACGTTCGTGTGAGCTTTAACCCAGAAGTGGGAACAATTCAAGTTTTAGCACGTAAAGACGTTGTCGATAATGTGTTTGATCCACGTCTTGAAATTTCTGTTGAAGAAGCAAGACAAATTAATCCAAACTATCAAGATGGTGACGTATTAGAGATTGAAGTAACACCAAAAGATTTCGGTCGTATTGCAGCACAAACTGCAAAACAAGTTGTAACACAACGAGTGCGTGAAGCAGAGCGTGGTGTTATTTACTCCGAGTTTAGTGACCGTGAAGAAGATATCATGGTTGGTATCGTACAACGTCAAGATGCTCGTTTCATCTATGTAAGCTTAGGGAAAGTAGAAGCTTTATTACCTGTCAGTGAGCAAATGCCAAACGAACAGTACAAACCACATGATCGTATTCGCGTATTCATTACGAAAGTAGAAAAAACAACTAAGGGACCACAAATTTACGTATCACGTACACATCCTGGTCTTTTAAAACGTTTATTCGAAATGGAAGTTCCTGAAATTTATGATGGAACTGTTGAAATTCGTTCTGTAGCACGTGAAGCAGGCGATCGTTCTAAAATTTCTGTACATGCAGAGAACATTGATGTTGATCCAGTAGGTTCTTGTGTAGGACCGAAAGGACAACGTGTACAACGCATTGTAGACGAACTAAAAGGCGAAAAGATTGACATCGTTCGCTGGTCAAATGATCCAGTAGAATATGTTGCAAATGCTTTAAGCCCATCACAAGTTGTTAAAGTACTTGTAGATGAGGAAGAAAAAGCAACAACAGTTGTTGTTCCAGACCACCAACTTTCATTAGCTATCGGTAAGCGTGGACAAAATGCACGTCTTGCAGCTAAATTAACAGGTTGGAAAATTGATATTAAGAGTGAGTCTGATGCGAAACAACTTGGTATTGTAACAGAAGAAGATAGCGTAATCGCATTCGGATTCGATTCAGTTGAAGACGAAATCGAATAGGGGTGATGAGTATGAGCAATCGAAAAGTTCCGTTACGAAAATGTGTTGCAACGCAAGAAATGAAATCAAAACGAGAGCTAGTTCGCATTGTTCGTTCCAAAGAGGGAGAAGTGTCTATTGATTTAACTGGAAAGAAATCAGGACGAGGTGCTTATTTGTCAAAAGATAAAGAAAGCATCCTTCAAGCTCAAAAGAAGAATGTTTTGGAACATCATCTAAAAGCGAAAATCGACGGTTCTCTATACGAAGAGCTTCTTGAGCTTGTTGAGAAGGAGTCGAAATAAGTGTCCGATTGGAAATCGTTTTTAGGACTAGCAAACCGGGCCCGAAAACTTATTTCGGGTGAAGAACTCGTTTTAAAAGAAGTACGAAGTGGCAAAGCAAAGCTTGTATTGCTATCTGAAGATGCGTCAGCAAATACTACAAAGCGCATCTCGGATAAAACGACGTATTACAACGTACCAATGAGAAAGGTCGAAAATCGACAACAATTAGGGCATGCGATTGGGAGAGATGAGCGAGTCGTTGTAGCTGTGTTAGATGAAGGCTTTGCGAAAAAGCTGCGTAGCATGCTCGATACAAATTACCGGGGGTGAAGGTATGAGTAAAATTCGAGTGCATGAATATGCAAAACAACATAATATCTCAAGTAAAGATCTTATGACAAAACTAAAAGAAATGAATATCGAGGTTTCGAATCATATGACAATGTTAGACGATGAAGTAGTAAACAAATTAGATAATGAGTATCAAGCTGAAAAACCTTCTGTTGCAGATGAGTTTGAAGTAGAAGAAAAAGTTGTTCGTAGTAAAAAGAACAGCAATAAGAAAAAGAAAAAAGGTAAAGGTAACGAAGACAAGCGTCAAGATAACTTTACTGGAAGACAACAAACACAAATAGTAGAAACACCAGATAAAATTACTTTCTCTGGAAGCCTTACAGTAGGTGAGCTTGCTAAAAAATTAAGCAAAGAGCCGTCTGAAATTATTAAGAAACTCTTCATGCTAGGAATTATGGCAACAATTAACCAAGACTTAGATAAAGATACAATTGAGTTAATTGCTACTGATTACGGCATTGAAGTAGAAGAAGAAGTAATTGTAAGTGAGACTGAATTTGAAACATTCATCGATGAGCAAGATGATGAAGAGAACTTAAAAGAACGTCCAGCTGTAGTTACAATCATGGGACACGTTGACCATGGTAAAACAACATTACTTGACTCTATTCGTAACTCAAAAGTAACTGCTGGCGAAGCAGGTGGAATTACTCAGCATATTGGTGCATACCAAGTTGAAGTAAATGATAAGAAGATTACATTCTTAGATACACCTGGTCACGCGGCATTTACAACAATGCGTGCTCGTGGTGCGCAAGTAACTGATATTACAATCCTTGTTGTTGCAGCTGATGACGGTGTTATGCCACAAACAGTTGAAGCGATTAGCCATGCGAAAGCAGCTGGAGTACCAATTATTGTAGCTGTGAATAAAATGGATAAACCAGCAGCAAATCCTGATCGCGTAATGCAAGAATTAACGGAATATGAATTAGTTCCAGAAGCTTGGGGCGGAGACACGATTTTCGTACCGATTTCTGCAATTCAAGGCGAGGGAATTGACAACTTGCTTGAGATGATTCTTCTTGTAAGTGAAGTAGAAGAATATAAAGCAAATCCAAACCGCTATGCAACTGGTACTGTAATTGAAGCACAGCTTGATAAAGGTAAAGGAACTATCGCGACATTACTTGTTCAAAACGGTACGCTTCGAGTTGGAGATCCAATTGTTGTTGGAACATCATTCGGACGTGTTCGTGCAATGGTAAGTGATATTGGTCGTCGTGTAAAAGTTGCTGGTCCATCAACTCCTGTTGAAATTACAGGTTTAAATGAAGTACCACAGGCTGGAGATCGTTTCATGGCATTCGCTGATGAGAAGAAAGCTCGTCAAATCGGTGAATCACGTGCACAAGAAGCGTTACTTGCACAACGTGGTGAGAAATCTAAATTAAGTCTTGAAGATTTATTCCAACAAATCCAAGAGAGCGATGTAAAAGAAATTAACTTAATTGTGAAAGCAGACGTACAAGGTTCTGTAGAAGCAATGGCAGCATCACTTCGTAAAATTGATGTTGAAGGTGTTAAAGTTAAAATTATCCATACAGGCGTAGGTGCGATTACAGAATCTGATATTATTTTAGCTTCTGCATCTAATGCAATTGTAATTGGATTTAACGTACGCCCAGATGTGAATGCGAAGCGTACAGCTGAATTAGAGAATGTTGATGTTCGCTTACACCGCATTATCTACAAAGTAATCGAAGAGATTGAATTAGCAATGCAAGGTATGCTTGATCCAGAATTCGAAGAAAAAGTAATCGGTCAAGCAGAAGTACGTCAAACGTTTAAAGTAACAAAAGTTGGAACAATCGCAGGTTGTTACGTAATAGACGGTAAAATTACACGTGATAGTGGCGTTCGTATTATCCGCGATGGTATAGTAATTTTCGAAGGACAACTTGATACGTTAAAACGTTTCAAAGATGACGTAAAAGAAGTTGCACAAAACTATGAGTGTGGTATTACAATTGAGAGATATAATGATCTTAAAGAAGGGGACATCATTGAAGCGTACATTATGGAAGAAGTGAAGCGATGATTATCGCTTCACTCTCATTCGAGTGTATGATTTACGATGTGCATTCTTTAAAAGAGAAACGAGCAATTTTGCAAAGGGTGCTAACTCGTGTGAAGCAACGTTATAACGTTGCTGTTTCAGAAGTAGGGCACCAAGATGTATGGCAACGTACAGAAATTGCAATTGTTTCCGTATCCTCAAATCGTGTTATTTGTGAAAAAGAAATGAATCGTGTACTTGAGTACATCGATTCATTTCCTGAAATTGAACGTACGATAACACAATTGGAATGGTACTGAATGAGGTGAAGAGTTATGAAATTACGTGCAAACCGTGTAGGCGAGCAAATGAAAAAAGAATTAGGCGACATTATCAGTCGTAAAATTAAAGATCCACGTGTCGGATTTGTTACAGTAACAGATGTACAAGTGAGTGGAGATTTACAAATTGCTACAGTGTATATTTCTGTTTTAGGTGATGAAGAACAGAAAGAAAGCACATTAAAAGGTTTAGCGAAGGCAAAAGGCTTCATTCGTTCAGAAATTGGCCAGCGTATTCGTCTTCGTAAAACACCGGAAATTTCCTTTGAATTTGATGAGTCTATCGGATATGGTCATCGAATTGATACACTTTTACATGAAATTAATAAAGAAGGCAAACGTGAAGAATAATGGATAGACAATTGTCTATCCATTTTTTCAATGCAAAATAAATTTTGGACATTTACTATGAAAGAATTATGATGAGGTGAACATATATGGAAGGTGTAGTATTATTACATAAGCCAAAAGGCATGACATCACATGATTGTGTATTTAAATTAAGAAAGATATTGCGTGAGAAACGAATTGGTCATACAGGAACATTAGATCCAGATGTAACAGGAGTATTACCTATTTGTGTTGGAAGAGCAACGAAGATTGCACAATTTTTAACAAGTGAAACAAAAACATATGAAGGTGAAGTGACATTAGGATTTTCAACAACAACTGAAGATGCTTCTGGTGAAGTTGTGGAAACGAAAAATGTAGATCGTGTTATTACTCGTAAGGAAGTGGAAGAGGTTCTTATGGCATTAACAGGTACGATTGAGCAAATGCCCCCAATGTTTTCAGCTGTAAAAGTTAACGGAAAAAAATTATATGAATATGCAAGAGCAGGACAGGAAGTGGAACGTCCAGTTCGTACAATTACAATTCATGAATTTGTATTACTAGATGACCGTGAAGTTTTTGAAGGAGAAAATATTTCATTTCGTTTCCGTGTAACGTGTAGTAAAGGAACATATGTAAGAACGTTAGCAGTAATGATTGGTGAAAAACTTGGTTTTCCATCACATATGTCTCACCTTGTAAGAACAGCTTCTGGTGAATTTTTATTAGAAGATTGCATATCATTTGAAGAAATTGAAGAAAACGTGCAAAATGGAACAGTAGAGTCTATCTTTATTTCAATTGATGAAGCATTAAGTAAGTTCCCGAAAATGGTTGTAGATGAAAAGCAAGCAGAGAAAATAAAGAATGGTATGTTCTTAAAAAATGAATTGGAAATAACGGCGCCATTTATAACAGTGTTTGATAAAAACGATCATTGCCTTGCAATTTATGAGCATCATCCAAAACATCCTGGTATGCTAAAGCCGATGAAAGTACTTGTGAATAATCAAGAACTAAAGCTATAATGAATTATTGGAAGGATTATTACAGAAAAAGGTGAATTCAAGCGTGAAACTTATTCATTTAACTCATCCACATGAACAAAATAAATTAGAATTACCACCTACTGTAATGGCATTAGGATTTTTTGATGGCATTCATTTAGGACATCAATGTGTGATTCGAACTGCGAAACAAATAGCGGATGAACGAGGATATAAAAGTGCAGTTATGACATTTTATCCGCATCCATCTGTTGTTTTAGGAAAAAAAGAAGCGCATGCAGAGTATATTACACCAATGTGTGATAAAGAAAAAATAGTCGAAAACTTAGGAATCGATATATTATATGTTGTTAAATTTGACGAATCATTTGCAGGTTTATTACCACAACAATTTGTAGATGATTATATTATTGGTTTAAATGTAAAGCATGTAGTAGCAGGGTTTGATTATTCATATGGACGTTTAGGAAAAGGAAAGATGGAGACTTTACCATTTCATGCAAGAGGGGAGTTTACACAGACTGTGATTGAAAAAGTTGAATTTCAAGAAGAGAAAGTAAGTTCTACAGCATTACGAAAGTTAATTCGAAATGGCGAAATGGAACAAATTCCATCTATTTTAGGTAGAGCATATACAGTAGGGGGAACGGTTGTACACGGTGATAAGCGTGGACGTCAAATCGGTTTTCCTACAGCCAATGTAGGTTTAAGTGATGAGTATCTATTGCCACCTGTAGGGGTTTATGCAGTGAGATTAAAAGTTCACGATGAATGGTACGATGGTGTATGTAATATTGGATATAAACCAACTTTTAAAGAAGATGAGCGTCAATTATCTATTGAAGTGCACTTATTTGAATTTAACAAAGACATATATGATCAAAATGTTACAGTAGAGTGGCATATGCGTATAAGAGAAGAGAAGAAATTCAATGGCATCGATGAGTTAGTTGAACAAATCGCAAAAGATAAGAAAACAGCACAAGAATATTTTGCGAACGAAAAGAATATACTTGCTTTTTCAAATGAAAAGTAGTATTCTATGTTATGTACTTTATGACAACCATTGCTTGGCATTGCGACTCACCGACGCTTGCTAGGTAATTGGGGGTTTAATTAATAGGAGGTGAAATAGGATGGCTTTAACACAAGAGCGTAAAAATGAAATCATTGCACAATTTAGAACTCATGAGACTGATACTGGTTCTCCAGAGGTTCAAATTGCTGTCCTAACGGAGCAAATTAACACTCTAAACGAGCACTTACGTACTCACAAGAAAGATCATCATTCACGTCGTGGTCTATTAAAGATGGTTGGTAAACGTCGTAACTTACTAACTTACCTTCGTAATAGCGATATCACACGTTACCGTGAATTAATCACAAAGCTTGGCTTACGTCGATAGTCAAAGAAGCGGGAATATTCCCGCTTTTTTGTTAGGTAAAAATATATCTTCTACCCTTTATAGCTTACTTCATTTTCGGTAATACTAGAGGTAGAATATTGTGATATACTATCCATTTACATAGAAGAATTGAATACTTTAAATTGAGAGGGGTACTTAAATGAGTCAAGAAAAGCAAGTCTTCTCGATAGATTTAGCTGGTCGCCAGCTAACAGTTGAAACAGGTCAGCTTGCAAAGCAAGCGAACGGAGCAGTATTAGTAAGATATGGCGATACAGCGGTTCTATCTACAGCAACTGCATCAAAAGAAGCAAAAAATGTAGATTTCTTCCCACTTACAGTAAACTATGAAGAGCGTTTATATGCAGTCGGAAAAATTCCTGGCGGTTTTATTAAACGTGAAGGTCGTCCAAGTGAAAAAGCAATTTTGGCAAGTCGTTTAATCGACCGTCCAATTCGTCCACTTTTCGCAGATGGTTTCCGTAACGAAGTACAAGTTGTCAGCATTGTAATGAGTGTTGATCAAGATTGTTCTTCTGAAATGGCAGCTATGCTTGGTTCTTCATTAGCGTTATCGATTTCAGATATTCCATTTGAAGGCCCAATCGCGGGTGCAACAGTTGGTCGTATTAACGGTGAATTTGTTATTAATCCAACAGTAGAACAGCAAGAACAAAGTGATATTCACCTTGTTGTAGCTGGTACGAAAGATGCAATTAACATGGTTGAAGCAGGAGCAGATCAAGTGCCTGAAGAAACAATGTTAGAAGCAATTATGTTTGGTCATGACGAAATTAAACGTCTAATTGCATTCCAAGAAGAGATTGTACAAGCTGTAGGTAAAGAGAAATCAGAAGTGAAACTTTATGAAGTTGACGCTGATCTTAACCAAGCTGTACGTGAAATGGCTGAAAAGGATATGCATTCTGCAATTCAAGTACATGAGAAACATGCACGTGAAGATGCAATTAACGAAGTGAAAAAGCGTGTAATTGAGCATTATGAAGCGCAAGAAGCTGACGCTGATACATTAGGACAAGTAAATGAGATTTTATATAAAATTGTAAAAGAAGAAGTACGTCGTCTTATTACAGTTGAAAAAATCCGCCCAGATGGCCGTAAAGGTGACGAAATCCGTCCATTAGCATCAGAGGTTGGCATTTTATCTCGTACACACGGTTCTGGTTTGTTCACACGTGGACAAACACAAGCATTAAGTATTTGTACATTAGGTGCATTAGGCGATGTGCAAATTTTAGATGGTCTTGGTGTAGAAGAATCAAAACGCTTTATGCACCATTACAATTTCCCATCATTTAGTGTTGGTGAAACAAGACCGATGCGTGGACCAGGTCGTCGTGAAATTGGTCACGGTGCACTAGGAGAGCGTGCTCTTGAGCCTGTAATTCCATCTGAAAAAGATTTCCCATATACAGTACGTCTTGTATCTGAAGTTTTAGAATCAAATGGTTCTACTTCACAAGCAAGTATTTGTGGTAGTACGTTAGCAATGATGGATGCTGGTGTTCCACTTAAAGCTCCAGTTGCAGGTATTGCAATGGGTCTAGTTAAAACTGGTGAGCATTACACAATTTTATCTGATATTCAAGGTATGGAAGATCATTTAGGTGATATGGACTTTAAAGTAGCAGGTACTGCACAAGGTGTAACTGCACTGCAAATGGACATTAAAATTGATGGTCTATCTCGTGAAATTTTAGAAGAAGCATTACAACAAGCGAAAGTTGGTCGTGTGCACATTCTAAATCATATGTTATCTGTTATTGCAGAGCCACGTACTGAATTATCAGCTTATGCTCCAAAGATTATTACAATGACAATTAACCCAGATAAAATCCGTGACGTTATCGGACCGAGCGGTAAACAAATCAATAAAATTATTGAAGAAACTGGCGTTAAAATTGATATCGAGCAAGATGGTACAGTATTCATTTCTTCAATAAATCAAGAAATGAATGACAAAGCTAAGAAAATTATTGAAGATATCGTTCGCGAAGTACAAGTAGGTGAAATCTACGAAGGAAAAGTGAAACGTGTTGAGAAATTCGGTGCTTTCGTTGAATTATTTAGCGGTAAAGATGGATTAGTTCACATTTCAGAACTTGCACTTGAGCGTGTAGGTAAAGTAGAAGACGTTGTGAAAATCGGTGATGTAATTACAGTTAAAGTTATCGAGATTGACAAGCAAGGTCGTGTGAATCTATCTAGAAAAGTATTGCTAAAAGAAGAGCAAGAAAAAGAAGCTGCTAAAGAAGAAAACAAACAAGAACAGCAGTAAGTAAAAGCCAGTTTAGCTGGCTTTTTTTGTTATGTAAAAAATATGATTTATATATATTTTTTTATGTCAGTATAGGTATAGTTTTCATTATAACGCTCAAATTAACAAAGATAAGAAGAAAAATGGTTTTTATATAGTTAATGGGAGGGTTTATATGAAAGCTCGTATATTGGCATACATATGTATATTATTTATATATATCAGTGTAGGCTCTTATTCCGTTTTTGCACAGGATAACTTGTATGAAGAAATTCAAAAACATGCAAAACAATATGAGATTGCACCTCAAAATGCGATGATTGATAAAATATGGAAAGCAACACCAGGATATAATGGAAGACAAGTTGATATCGAAGCATCCTATAATAATATGAAGAAGTTAAAGAAATTTGATCAAAAAAATCTTGAATTCAAGGAAGTATCACCGAGTGTCCACTTAAAAGATTTATCACCAGCTCCAATTTATAGGGGGCATCCAAATAAAAAGATGGTGGGATTAACAATAAATGTGGCATGGGGAAACGAGTATTTGCCGCGTATATTAGAGATATTGAAAAAACATGATGTGAAGGCGACCTTCTTTTTAGAAGGACGTTGGGTGAAAGAAAATTTACGATTTGCAAAAATGATTGTCGATGCAAATCAAGAAGTTGGAAATCATTCTTACACACACCCTAATATGAAAACGCTATCGTCTGATGAAATACGAGATCAGTTACAAAAAACAAATCGAATGATTGAAGCTGCTACGAATCAAAAGGTGAGATGGTTTGCTCCGCCGAGTGGAAGTTTTCGGGATGAAGTCGTGAAAATTGCTGATGATTTCCAAATGGGAACGATCATGTGGACTGTCGATACCATTGATTGGAAGCGACCTGATCCAGATGTACTATTACAGAGAGTAATGAGAAAAATACATCCAGGTGCTATCGTATTAATGCATCCAACTTCATCAACAACAGAAGCATTAGATACAATGATTACAAAATTGAAGGAACAAGGATATAAAGTAGGGAATATAACAGAATTACTGGATGAAAAACGTGTGGATTAAATACATTTGCATGACATTCATCCTTAAACTTGTTATCATTAAATAATAGCACTTATTTAGAGAAACTGGCAGTAGGAGGAAAGTTTTTGATTAAAAAATATACTTGTAAAAATGGTGTAAGAATAGTTATGGAGAATATACCAACTGTAAGATCGGTTGCGATTGGTATTTGGATTCATGCGGGATCAAGAAATGAAAATGAAAAAAATAACGGGATTTCTCACTTTTTAGAGCATATGTTCTTTAAAGGGACGGAAACACGTAGTGCACGCGAAATTGCAGAATCATTTGATAGCATTGGTGGGCAAGTGAATGCCTTTACTTCAAAAGAATACACTTGTTACTATGCAAAAGTGCTAGATGAGCATGCTAAATATGCTTTAGATGTATTAGCAGATATGTTCTTTAATTCAACATTTGATGAAGAAGAACTGAAAAAAGAGAAGAATGTCGTATGTGAAGAAATTAAAATGTACGAAGATGCTCCAGATGATATTGTACATGATATGTTAACGAAAGCAACATATGAAACGCATCCGCTTGGATATCCTATTTTAGGAACAGAAGAAACGCTTGATACGTTTACAGGTGATACGCTACGCCAATATATAAAAGATCATTACACACCTGAAAATGTAGTTGTTTCAGTTGCCGGAAATATTGATGAAGCTTTTTTACAAACGGTAGAGCAATATTTCGGTAGCTATGAAGGAACGACTAACCGTGAACAAGTACATAGTCCAATTTTCCATTTTAATAAGGTAGCACGTAAAAAGGAAACAGAACAAGCTCATTTATGTTTAGGATATAAAGGCTTACAAATGGGACACGAAGATATTTATAACTTAATTGTATTAAATAACGTTTTAGGCGGTAGTATGAGTAGCCGTTTATTCCAAGAAGTACGTGAGCAACGCGGGTTAGCGTACTCAGTATTTTCTTACCATTCTTCTTATGAAGATACAGGTATGTTAACACTGTATGGTGGAACAGGTAGCCAACAATTAGATACACTGTATGAAACAATGCAGGAAACATTAGAAACATTGAAAAATACAGGTATTACAGAAAAAGAGCTTATTAATAGTAAAGAGCAATTAAAAGGAAACTTAATGTTAAGTTTAGAAAGTACGAATAGCCGTATGAGCCGTAATGGTAAAAATGAATTGCTACTTCGTAAGCATCGTTCACTTGATGAGATTATTGAAAGTGTAAACACTGTAACAAAAGAAAATGTAGATGGGTTAATTCGTAACATGTTTACAGATGAATTCTCTGCAGCATTAATTAGTCCAGATGGAAAACTTCCAAAAGGAATAAAACTATAATTGCTTTATATGAAGTATGTAAGAATAACCGTATCTCTTTTAAAAGAGATACGGTTATTTTTTTGGGATATACAGAATAGGTACTAATTATGGATAACTTACATTCATAATTTCGGTAGGGGGAGAGTATATGCGATTGAGTGAATTAAGTGGAAAAGAGATAGTGAATTTAGAAAGAGCAGAAAAAATGGGGGTTTTAGGCTACGTGGATTTAGAGATTGATGAGAGTGATGGCCAAATACAGGCTCTTATTATACCTGCTGGGAAATGGGGAGGTTTTAAAAAGGAACCACAAGAAGTAAGAGTGACGTGGAGTCAAATTAAGAAAGTTGGGCATGATATGATCCTTTGTGATATTACGGATCGTTCAAATTCGAAGTGAAAGATGGCCGTTGTGGTCATCTTTTTTTGTTCATCTCCCTCTGAGTTTTAGCCCACATGAATTGAGCTTTTACCGGCAATTAAAATCCTGCATAATGTCCTCTCAAATGCAGGATTTTGAGGTGGGGGTTTTACGGCATACAAAGAGCGGGATAAATCATACGTGCTTTTTGTTTTTCAATCACCTAAAACTCGTACATTACATAAGATGTGGAGGAAAAAGAAAAAGTAGGCACTTTTCTTATAAATGACAGAAAAAGAAGGTGAATTAGGGAATGTTGACTGAGATGCATATTGCTGTCATAGGAGGAGATGCAAGACAGCTAGAAGTAATTCGCAAGCTAGTTGAATTGGATGCGAAACTTTCATTGATAGGGTTTGACCAGTTAGATCATGGTTTCACAGGGGCAGCAAAAGAAAGTATACAAAATTTAGATTTCACTTCTGTAGATGCAATTATTTTGCCAGTTGCAGGTACAAACGCTAAGGGAGAAGTAGATACTATTTTTTCAAACGAGAAAGTTTCTATAACGAAAGAACAAATTGAAAATACACCAGAACACTTTACTATATATTCAGGTATTGGTACGCCTTACTTGGAAAATCTCGTATCTACTACAAACCGCAAACTTATTAAATTATTTGATCGTGATGATGTGGCAATCTACAATTCTATTCCAACTGTAGAAGGTACATTAATGATGGTAATTCAACATACCGACTATACAATTCATGGCTCCAATGTAATGGTTTTAGGATTTGGTAGAACAGGGATGAGTGTTGCCAGAGCATTTCAATCATTAGGAGCCCATGTCAAAGTTGGAGCAAGACGATCGGAACATATTGCACGTATTACAGAAATGATGTTTTCTCCTTTTCATATGCAAGACATTGAGAAAGAAGTAGGGGATATCGATATTGTCATTAATACAATTCCGCATCTCGTTGTGACAGCGAATGTCATTTCAAAAATGCCGGCCCATACGTTAGTGATTGATTTAGCTTCTAAACCAGGCGGTACCGACTTTAGATATGCGGAAAAAAGAGGAGTCAAAGCGCTGTTAGCACCTGGCTTACCAGGTATTGTTGCTCCAAAAACAGCAGGACAAATTTTAGCAAACGTTCTTTCTCAGTTACTAGCAGAAGACGTAATAGCAAGAAAGGAGAATGGGGAATGAATTTAAAAGGGAAAAGAATAGGATTTGGTTTTACTGGTTCACATTGTACGTACGAAGAAGTAATGCCTCATTTAGAAAAATTAATTGCTGAGGGAGCAGAAGTACGTCCCGTTGTTTCTTACACTGTTCAATCAACAAATACGAGATTTGGTGAGGGCGCAGAGTGGATTAAAAAGATTGAAGAAGTAACAGGTTTTAAAGCAATTAATTCAATCGTTGGCGCAGAGCCACTAGGACCTAAAATTCCACTAGATTGTATGGTAATTGCACCACTAACAGGAAATTCTATGAGTAAATTTGCAAATGCAATGACAGACTCTCCAGTATTAATGGCAGCGAAAGCGACACTAAGAAATGGCAAGCCTGTCGTATTGGCTGTTTCAACGAATGATGCATTGGGGCTTAATGGAGTCAACCTCATGCGCCTAATGGCCACAAAAAACATCTACTTCGTCCCATTCGGTCAAGATGCGCCAGAGAAAAAACCGAACTCCATGGTAGCTCGTATGGAGTTACTGGAAGATACAGTGTTAGAAGCGCTGCAAGGAAAGCAATTGCAGCCGGTTGTCGTAGAAAAATTCAGATATATGAATTAAAAAACGAAAAAAAACGGACAATTTTTGATGAAACCATCATTCTTCCTGTAGAATATGATAAAATTAACGTTATTAAGATTAGAAGGGGTATTCTATACTCCTTCTCATTCTAAGTTATAGAAGGATTGGTATCTAGAAAGGGGCATAGTGATGGAAAAGCAAAAAACTTTTCATGTCGCTGTAGTTGGAGCAACCGGCGCAGTTGGTGAACAAATGTTAAATACTTTAGAGAAACGAGAATTTCCAATCGGGAAGTTAACGTTACTTTCATCTAAACGATCTGCAGGTAAGAAACTTGTATTTAAAGGCGAAGAATTTACAGTTCAAGAGGCAACTCCTGAAAGTTTTGAAGGAGTAGATATCGCACTATTTAGTGCTGGTGGATCTGTATCAAAACAATTAGCGCCAGAAGCAGCAAAGCGCGGTGCGATTGTTGTTGATAATACAAGTGCATTCCGTATGACAGAAAACGTGCCACTTGTTGTACCTGAAGTAAATGAAAACGACTTAAAAGAACATAATGGTATTATTGCAAATCCAAACTGTTCTACAATTCAAATGGTAGTAGCTCTTGAGCCAGTTCGTCAGCAATATGGTTTAAAACGAGTAATCGTTTCCACATATCAAGCTGTATCAGGTGCTGGTGCGGCTGCGATTGAAGAACTTCATGAACAATCACAAGCAATCTTAAATGGCGAAGAAGTGAAGGCGAATGTTTTACCTGTATCAGGTGATAAGAAACATTTCCCAATTGCTTTCAACGCGATTCCACAGATTGATAAGTTCCAAGATAATGGATTTACGTTTGAAGAAATGAAAATGATTAATGAAACGAAAAAAATTATGCATATGCCTGAATTAGAAGTAGCGGCAACATGTGTACGTTTACCAGTTGTATCAGGTCACTCTGAGTCTGTTTACATCGAAGTAGAAAAAGAAGGCGTAACAGTAGAAGAGTTAAAGAGCCTACTTGCAAATGCGGAAGGTATCGTTCTGCAAGATAACCCAGAAGAGCAGTTATATCCAATGCCAGCTACTGCAGTAGGTAAAAACGAAGTATTCGTTGGAAGAATCCGTAAAGATTTAAATAACGATAAAGGATTCCATCTTTGGGTCGTATCTGATAACTTATTAAAAGGCGCTGCATGGAATTCTGTTCAAATTGCAGAGCGCTTAGTAAAATTACAATTAGTGTAAACGGCTAAGAGAAGGTGCAAAATATGAAAATTATTGTTCAAAAATTTGGTGGCACATCCGTACGTGATGAAAATGGACGTAAGCATGCGCTTCATCATATAAAAAAATCGCTAAATGCGGGTTATAAAGTAGTTACTGTCGTATCTGCTATGGGCCGCAAAGGTGAACCATATGCAACTGATACTTTGTTAAATCTTGTAAATCAAGAGGGGTCTCACATTTCTAATCGTGAGCAAGATTTGTTATTATCATGCGGAGAATTAATCTCAGCAATCGTCTTCTCTAATATGTTAAATGAGAATGGTATAAAAGCAGCTGCATTAAATGGTGCACAAGCTGGGTTTGTAACAAATGATGATTTTACAAATGCTAAGATTATTGAAATGAATTGCGATCGTATACATGAAGAGTTAGAAAATGTAGACGTAATCGTCGTTACAGGATTCCAAGGGCAAACGAAAAAAGGAGATACGACAACACTTGGACGCGGAGGTAGCGATACTTCAGCTTCAGCGTTAGGTGTTGCGCTTCATGCTGAATATATCGATATCTTCACAGATGTAGAAGGTGTTATGACTGCGGACCCTCGTATCGTAAAAGATGCACGTCACCTTCAAACTGTAACTTATAACGAAATTTGTAACATGGCTTACCAAGGTGCAAAAGTCGTTCATCCACGTGCGGTTGAAATTGCGATGCATGCAAAAGTACCACTTCGTGTACGTTCTACGTATTCTGATAGTGAAGGTACCCTTATTTCAGCATCTGACGGTGCTACAAAAGGCCGTGATGTAGAAGAACGTCCTGTTACAGGTATCGCACATGTATCAAATGTGACGCAAATTAAAGTGCTTGCAAAAGAAACAGCATATGATTTGCAGCAGCATGTGTTTAAAGAAATGGCGAATGAAGGAATAAGTGTCGATTTAATTAACATTTCACCTACTGGAGTAGCTTATACGGTGAGTGATAATGTATCAAGTCGTGCAGTTGAATTATTACAAAACCTCGGATATGAGCCAATTGTGACAGAGCATTGTGCAAAAGTATCCATTGTAGGAGCTGGAATGGCAGGATACCCAGGTGTTACTGCGAAAATCGTTACAGCTTTAGCTGAAAAAGGTATTCAAATTCTGCAATCGGCAGATAGCCATACGACAATTTGGGTTCTTGTAAAAGAAACTGATTTAGTGGAAGCTGTAAATGCATTACATAGTGCGTTTGAGCTTTCAAAAGAAAAGCAACTGGAACAATAAGGAGTGAGATCATGATAGATTTTGGGACAATTGCAACCGCGATGGTAACACCGTTTGATATAAACGGCAATATCGATTTTGCAAAGACAACGAAATTGGTAAATTATTTAATAGATAACGGTACAACAGCAATCGTGGTAGGAGGAACGACAGGAGAATCTCCTACATTAACTTCAGAAGAAAAAGTAGCGTTATATCGCCATGTCGTATCTGTTGTCGATAAAAGGGTGCCCGTAATCGCTGGAACAGGTAGTAATAATACGCATGCTTCTATTGACTTAACTAAAAAGGCAACAGAAGTTGGTGTTGATGCAGTAATGCTAGTAGCACCGTATTATAACAAACCGAGCCAAGAAGGAATGTATCAGCACTTTAAAGCAATTGCTGAAAGCACGCCGCTTCCGGTTATGCTATATAACGTTCCAGGACGATCTATTGTACAAATCTCCGTTGATACAGTTGTTCGTTTATCAGAAATAGAAAACATTGTTGCGATTAAAGATGCAGGCGGCGATGTGTTAACAATGACAGAAATCATTGAAAAAACAGCGGACGACTTTGCAGTATACAGCGGTGATGACGGTTTAACGTTACCAGCTATGGCAGTTGGAGCGAAAGGTATCGTTTCTGTAGCATCTCATGTTATCGGGAATGAAATGCAAGAAATGATTGCAGCATTCCAGGCAGGAGAATTTAAAAAGGCGCAAAAATTACATCAATTACTTGTAAGAGTAACGGATTCATTATTTATGGCGCCAAGCCCAACGCCAGTAAAAACAGCGTTACAAATGGTTGGATTAGATGTAGGTTCTGTACGTTTACCACTTCTTCCATTAACAGAAGAAGAAAGAGTAACGTTACAATCGGTTATGCAATCTATTCCTCGTTAATAAAAATGACCTAGTGTATAACTAGGTCATTTTTTTATGGTATGAAAATCTTTTCCTCTTTTTTCTCATCTAAATATGTTCTTATAAGATCATAGCTTCTTCACTACGTATTGCAACATGTATAAGAAAATAATCGTATCCCTTTAAATGAATCGGAAAATCATAGTTGTTTTAGAATAAACATTTGTATAAACGTAATAAACTATCGATTTTGTTTATTAGAGAAATTGTCTCAAATGTGACGGAAATCAAACAAAAACTACATTTTGTAAGTGTTTTTGTTTGATTCTAGAAAAATAAGTCTTGAAAATCCATATTATGAAATTAATTTAGTATTTATGACTATTTCTTCAAAATAATATGGAGTATAAAGTCGTAGTAAATATAAAGAAAATACGTTTGATACTTTTGCTGTAATTCCGTTCTTTTACTTTTTCTTTCGCACGATTTAACTTGTGTTCTATTTCTTGTATCAGGTATAATATGGCTAAGTAGCTTAGTACGGGTATGCTTAGCAAAATTGGTAAAAATTATAATTTGATTACATTTTCATATCATATCGAATAAGATATTTGATTTATATAATGAAAGAGAGGTGAAACCTGGTTTAAAAAATAAACAAGGACATGATATCGCATAACGGTAAGGACATTCGTCTTGGACGGTGAATATATGGTGGTTGTAGAGTTTCCCTGGTGTCTCTGCAATTTTAGTGAAATCAGTGTTTGAAAGATTTTTAAACCAGGCAACAACATGAAGAGAAAAGAGAATGAGTCTGTTAAAGTATTTGCTCTTGGTGGAGTAGGTGAAATCGGGAAAAACATGTACTGTGTTGAAATTGATTCTGAAATCTTTATTGTAGATGCAGGGTTAATGTTCCCAGGAGATGAAATGTTTGGAATTGATATCGTTATTCCTGATATTACATATTTAGTGGAAAATCAAGAGCGAGTAAAAGGTTTATTTATTACTCACGGTCATGAAGATCATATTGGTGGTATTGTTTACGTACTTCGTAAATTATCTATTCCAGTGTATGCAACGAAATTAACAGTAGGACTTATACAAGAAAAACTTGGCGAAGCGGGCATGTTAGGCCGTGTAGACTTAAAAACAATCGATTCAAATTCAACAGTAGAGTTTAACACTACAACGGTGTCATTCTTTGGAACGACACATAGTATTCCAGATTCTGTTGGTGTTTGTTTCCATACATCAAAAGGTGCTGTCGTATATACGGGAGACTTTAAATTTGATCAAACTCCAATTGGAAATAGTGGAGCAGATATTGGGAAAATGGCACAAATCGGAAATGAAGGCGTACTTTGCTTATTATCTGATAGTACAAATGCTGAGCGTCCAGGCTATACAGGTTCTGAAAAAGAAGTTGGTGTAGAAATTTCTAAAGTGTTCTACGGCGCAGAAGGACGTATTATCGTTGCTTCATTTGCATCGAATGTACATCGTATTCAACAAGTATTTGATGCAGCTGCTGAAACAGGACGAAAAGTAGCGGTTGTAGGACGTAGTATGGTGAAAGTGGTAGACATCGCAAGACGTCTTGGTTATTTAGATGTTCCAGAAGGCATGGTTATTTCACTACAAGAAGTAGACAATTTCCCAGAGAAAAAGGTAGCTATTTTAACGACAGGTAGCCAAGGTGAACCGATGGCAGCCCTTTCTAGAATGGCAAAGCAAGCTCATAAACAAATTTCAATTCGTAAAGGTGATACGGTTATTATTGCGGCTTCTCCAATTCCGGGTAATGAAATATCTGTATCGAAAATTATTGACTTGTTATTTAGAGCTGGAGCTGAGGTTGTTTATTACGGTGAAAGAAAAGTTCACGTTTCAGGTCATGGTAGCCAAGAAGAATTAAAATTAATGTTAAATTTAATGAAACCGAAATATTTTGTACCCGTACATGGTGAGTTCCGTATGCAAAAAGCACATGCATATTTAGCTGAAGATGTAGGTATTGCAAGAGAAAATATCTTTATCGTAGAAAAAGGCGATGTAATTGCTTTTGGTGACGATGAAGCAAACTTAGTTGGCAAAGTGCAAGCTGGTAATGTTTTAATTGATGGACTAGGTGTAGGTGACGTTGGTAATATCGTTCTTCGAGATAGAAAAATGTTATCTCAAGATGGAATATTAGTAGTTGTTGTAACACTTGGTAAAGATGAAAAGAAAATCATCTCTGGTCCAGAAATCATTTCACGTGGATTTGTATATGTTCGTGAATCAGAAGCGTTAATTGACAGATCTACAGAGATTGTACGCATGATTGTTGAGCAATCGATTAAAGAATATTCAATTGAATGGTCTATGTTAAAACAAAATATTCGTGAATTATTAGGACAGTTCTTGTACGAAGAGACAAAGAGAAAGCCTATGATTTTACCGATTATTATGGAAGTATAAAAAAGATCACCTTTACGGGTGATCTTTTTTCTTTTTAACTCTATCGAATGAAATTTATAACTTAAGAAATAATAGTTATATACGAATGAAAGGGGATGCGATATGACAGAACGCGATCGTTACATAAATGAAGAGAAAGAGGCTGAGCCGAAAGAAACCGGGAAAGAGGCTTCAATAGTAGAAAAGATTCAACAGCTCGGACAAACAAATGTACCGCAAATGAATGAATCACGTATTCATTGTTTAACAATCATTGGACAGGTGGAAGGTCATGTTCAGTTGCCACCGCAAAATAAAACAACAAAATATGAGCATATCATTCCGCAAATTGTTGCGATTGAACAAAACCCGAAAATTGAAGGCTTACTTTTAATATTAAACACGGTCGGAGGTGATGTTGAAGCAGGGCTAGCAATTTCTGAGATGGTAGCTTCGCTTTCAAAGCCAACAGTATCACTTGTTCTGGGTGGAGGGCATTCTATCGGTGTACCAATTGCTGTTTCTACGGACTATTCATTTATTGCGGAAACTGCGACGATGACAATTCATCCTATTCGTCTAACAGGTCTTGTTATAGGTGTGCCACAAACATTTGAGTATTTAGATAAAATGCAAGAAAGAGTCATTCGATTTGTGACGAAACATTCGAAAGTAACGGAAGATCGTTTTAAAGAGCTTATGTTTGCGAAAGGAAATTTAACGCGGGATATTGGTACGAATGTAATTGGTGGAGATGCAGTGAAGTATGGTCTTATAGATGATGTCGGTGGTATTGGAAATGCGATTCGAAAATTAAACGAATTAATAGATGCTCGCGGGAATGATAGTGCAGAAGGGACAATGCTACAATGATTTTATATACAATTATGCCAGAGCAACTTGTGTATCCAGCCGATTATTCACAATGTGAAAGTCAAAAGGTCGTTAATATAAATGGTGTTGAATTAATGGTTTCTGAAGAAGAACATGGGGAGTATTCGATTGTCCGTGTGTTAAGTACGGATCCGCTTCACTACTTAGAGTTTGAGCCTGGCCAGAAAATAACCTTTTAGCAAAAAGAAGGATTTTGTTTAGAAGCTATGGTATAATATAAAAAACAAGACGGTTGAGCAGCCATGAGAGGGCTGCTTTCTTCTGTTTATTTAACATTTTACAAGAAGTGTAAAAATAGAAGATATAAAGACCTGAAAAATAGAGAAAACGGACATATAAGTAGAGTTTTTAGGGGGCTTTACTTATATGTAGAACACGAGGTGAAGAAATGGCAAAACAAAAGCAAAGAGGGACGAAGGCAAAGGCAAGACGTACGATAAAGCCAACTTTGTATTATGAAATCGTCGGTTTAACTCTTTTTGCACTTTCAATCATTACGATTTTACAGCTAGGTGTTGTAGGGAAATCGTTTGTGTTATTTTTTCGCTTCTTCTTTGGTGAGTGGTACATAATTGGTGTGTTAGGTGTAATAGCTTTATCTGTTTCATTCGTTATAAAACGTGGATGGCCGAACCTTTTAAACAAACGGTTAATCGGTTTTTATTTAATAGTATTGGCAATATTAATGTTTAGTCATATTACATTATTTAACCTTCTTACGAAAGATGGAGCAGTGCAAAATACTTCTGTTATTGTGAGTACGAAAGATAATTTCTTTCTTGAAATGAAAAAAGGACCAGATAGTGTTCATTTAGGTGGCGGCATGTTTGGTGCACTTATGTTTGCTACATGTTACTTTTTATTTGACGAAGTAGGGGCTTATATTATTGGTATTATTTTAGTTATTCTTGGTATACTTTGTATAACAAATAAGCATATTGGAGAAGTGTTAGCGCCAGTTGGTAGAATTCTTAGAAGACAATTTGAAGTGATGCAAGGGGATTATAAAGATTGGAGAGCGAAAAGAACGGCTGAACAAACAGAAAAGAAAAAAACAACAAGAAGTACAAGAAGCAAACGTGCTGTAGAACAAGAAGAAATTATTGAACCGATGGAAGAAATCTCAATTGATCCTCCAATTATTTCAAATTTCACTGAGAATTATCCTGTAAATGAAGAAGAGGATAAACGAATTGAAGTAGAGCAAGAAGAGTTAATCACTTCACCGTCTATCGAAGAGGCTGCACCAATTGAAGAGCCGAAGAAAAAGCGTGGAGAAAAAATTGTTGAATCGCTAGAGGGTGAAACACAAGCACCTCCTATGCAATTTTCAAATGTAGAAAATAAAGATTATAAGCTTCCTGCACTTGATATATTGAAGTTTCCAAAGAATAAGCAAGTTACAAATGAGAATGCGGAAATTTATGAGAATGCTCGTAAATTAGAACGTACATTCCAAAGCTTTGGAGTAAAAGCGAAAGTAACAAAAGTACATAGAGGTCCTGCAGTTACAAAATATGAAGTGTATCCTGATATGGGAGTAAAGGTAAGCAAAATCGTCGGTTTAAGTGATGATTTAGCACTTGCTTTAGCTGCGAAAGATATTCGTATTGAAGCACCTATTCCCGGGAAATCAGCTGTAGGGATTGAAGTTCCGAACTCAGAAGTTTCTATGGTAACGCTTAGAGAAGTTCTTGATTCTAAAGCTAATAATCATCCAGAAGAGAAGTTGTTAATTGGTCTTGGACGAGATATTACAGGTGAAGCTGTATTAGCCCGTTTAAATAAAATGCCCCATTTACTAGTGGCCGGTGCGACAGGTAGCGGAAAAAGTGTATGTATTAATGGTATTATTGTTAGTATTTTAATGCGTGCAAAACCACATGAAGTAAAATTAATGATGATTGATCCGAAAATGGTAGAGTTAAATGTATATAACGGTGTGCCTCATTTGTTAACACCAGTAGTAACTGATCCGAAAAAGGCATCACAAGCATTAAAAAAAGTTGTGAGTGAGATGGAGCGTCGTTATGAGCTATTTGCTCATAGTGGCACGCGTAATATTGAAGGATACAATGATCATATTAAAGAACATAATAGTCAATCCGAAGCGAAACAACCAGAATTACCTTATATTGTAGTCATTGTGGACGAGTTAGCAGATTTAATGATGGTAGCTTCATCGGATGTAGAGGATGCGATTATGCGTCTAGCGCAAATGGCTCGTGCTGCTGGTATTCATTTAATTATAGCAACGCAGCGTCCATCAGTTGATGTAATTACGGGAGTTATTAAAGCGAATATTCCATCACGTATTGCGTTCGCTGTATCTTCTCAAACAGATTCTCGTACAATTCTTGACGGTGGTGGTGCAGAGAAACTGCTAGGTCGTGGAGATATGCTATTTATACCAATTGGTGCATCGAAGCCTGTACGTGTACAAGGTGCGTTTTTATCAGATGACGAAGTTGAGAGAGTTGTAGAATATGTTATTGGTCAGCAAAAAGCGCAATATCAAGAAGATATGATCCCGCAAGATGTTCCTGATACGAAGCAGGAAGTAGAAGATGAATTATATGATGAAGCAGTTCAGCTCGTAGTGGAAATGCAAACAGCATCTGTTTCTATGTTGCAACGTAGATTTAGAGTAGGTTATACGCGAGCTGCTCGTTTAATTGATGCAATGGAGATGAATGGTGTAGTAGGTCCGTATGAAGGTAGTAAACCGAGAGAAGTGCTCATTAATGATGTACAAGAAAAAAGTTCGTAAAAAAAAGCCTAATTGTTTTTACAATTAGGCTTTTTTATATGCTGGTTTTGTTATATACTATATTCAGCGATTAAGAAAGGGCTTACATTCGGAGTGGTTCTTTAGAATACGAATACTTTGATGTGGTTTTTTATGAATGTTCGATATTTAATGTAGAAAAATGTTAAATTTTGTTGACACGTATGGGAGCAAGTGGTAAGATTACTTCGAAAAGAATCACTGCCTCATATAATCTTGGAGATAAGGTCCATAAGTTTCTACCTGGCAACCATGAATTGCTGGACTATGAGGGGAAAAGTGTGTAACAAAGGATGTAAGAGATCTTTGTGCCGAACTTTTTCTCGCTATGAGGAATGTTTATGGTGCAAAGTTTTTTTTATGCAGTAAAGAGTGAAAATTTCATCTTAAAAAATTATTAATATTTATTCGACAATTATGCCTATTTTAGTATTTAGCAATTTTTATTATGTTGTAAGTTGAAAAAAGAGAAAAGAAGTCTTACATCAGAGGTCGAATAATTGAAATGCGGGGGAGTCTTATGTCAGTAAAATCCGATAGTCGTCACCTATATTTACGGGTGATTGATCACATCAAAGAAAAAATTAAAGATGGGGCTTACAAAGAAAGACAAAAGTTACCATCAGAGTTTGATTTAGCGAAAGAACTTGGCGTAAGTAGAGCGACTTTAAGGGAAGCGCTGCGTATTTTAGAAGAAGAAAATGTTGTCATTCGTAGACATGGTGTAGGAACATTTGTAAATGCAAAGCCGTTATTTTCTTCTGGGATTGAACAACTTTCTAGTATTACAGATATGATTTCTAGTGTGGGGAAAACACCAGGAACTATCTTCTTATCATCATCTACAACAAGTTTAACAGAAGAAGAAAAAGAGAAGTTTAATAGTGAAGATGGTTTTAATGCAGTGATGATTGAGCGTGTACGTACAGCAGATGGGGAACCTGTTGTATATTGTATCGATAAACTTGCAAAAGAAATATTGCCGGATTTATCGGGATACAATGAAGAATCATTACTAACGGTGATACATAATAACACGCATAAGCGCATAACATATGCGGTTGCTCATATTGAGCCAATTGGCTATCATCCGAAAATCTCACCGATTTTAGAATGTGAGCCAGAAACAGCACTGCTAGTATTAAAACAAATGCACTATGATCAAAATGATGAGCCAATCTTATATTCTATCAATTACTTTAGAGCTGATAAGTTTAGCTTCCACGTACTAAGAAAACGTATGTAGGTAAGTTCCTTTTTAGGGAGGTGACAGCAAGAAGTTAGGGACAGCAGCGTATAAAAAAATAGATAAATCATTTCAGGAGGGGTTTCTAGTATGAAGAAAAAAACAGGTCTTTTATTATCATTAACATTAGCAGCAAGCGCAGTTTTAGGTGCATGTGGTAACTCGGATAAAGCGAGTAGCGATAAAAAAGAGTTTAAAGTTGGTATGGTTACAGATGTTGGGGGCGTTGATGACAAATCATTTAACCAATCAGCTTGGGAAGGTTTAACGAAATTCGGTAAAGACAATGACTTAAAGAAAAATGAAGGATATCGTTATCTTCAATCAAGTAAAGATTCTGATTATATCCCGAACTTAACGAAGTTCGCGAAAGATCACTATAACACAACATTTGGTATTGGATACTTAATGGAAAAATCAATTACAAAGGTAGCTGAACAATATCCAAAAGAGCAATTTGCAATTGTAGATACTGTTGTAGAAAAGCCGAACGTAACGAGTATTACATTTAAAGACCATGAAGGTTCATTCTTAGTTGGTGCTGTAGCAGCAATGACAACAAAATCAAATAAAGTTGGTTTTGTTGGTGGTGTAAAGAGCCCATTAATTACAAAATTTGAATCAGGTTTTAAAGCGGGAGCGAAAGCAGTAAATCCAAATATCGAAATCGTATCACAATATGCTGATGCATTTGATAAGCCAGAAAAAGGATCTGTATTAGCTTCAGCGATGTACGGTCAAGGTGTTGACGTAATTTACCATGCTTCAGGTGCAACTGGTAACGGTGTATTTACAGAAGCGAAAAACCGTAAGAAAAAAGGTGAAAATGTTTGGGTAATCGGTGTTGACCGTGACCAAAATCAAGAAGGTATGCCTGAAAACGTAACTTTAACTTCTATGGTAAAACGTGTTGATATTGCAGTAGCAAAAGTAGCACAAGAAGCGAAAGATGGTAAGTTAAAAGGCGGTAAAGTAGAAGAGTTTGGTTTAAAAGATGATGGTGTTGGTATCGCGAAAACAACTGATAACGTGAAAAAAGTAAACCCAGAAATTTTAACAAAAGTAGAAGAGTTTGAGAAGAAAATCACTGCTGGTGAAATTAAAGTACCTGCAACTGACGAAGAATATAAAGCATATGAAGCTTCTCTAAAGAAATAATAATAGAGAAATAGCAAAGGTTAGTTCGTAGAACTAACCTTTGCATATATAAAAATACCTTTAATAGAGTGTAATTGGGGAGTGTTCCCTGCTAAAAGGAGGAACAAAATGGAATACGTAATTGAGATGAACAATATTACAAAAGTATTCCCAGGCATTGTAGCGAATGACGATATTACGCTGCAAGTAAAACAGGGAGAAATACATGCTTTACTCGGAGAAAATGGTGCAGGGAAATCAACGCTGATGAATGTGCTGTTCGGTTTGTACCAACCAGAACAGGGTGAAATTAAAATTAAAGGAAAGCCTGTTAAAATTACAAATCCGAATATAGCGAACGATCTTGGTATTGGGATGGTCCACCAGCATTTTATGCTTGTTCATAATTTTACAGTTACAGAGAATATTATTCTAGGAAATGAGCCGAAGAAAAACGGAAAAATTGCTGTTGAAGAGGCTGCAAAAGAAATTAAGCAATTATCTGAACAGTACGGTTTAGCTGTTGATCCACATGCGAAAATTGAAGATATTTCTGTTGGAATGCAGCAAAGGGTGGAAATATTGAAGACGCTTTATCGTGGTGCGGAGATTTTAATATTTGATGAACCAACCGCGGTGCTAACTCCTCAAGAAATTCATGAGCTGATTCAAATTATGAAAAAGCTTGTGCAAGAGGGGAAATCTATCATTCTTATTACACATAAGTTAAAAGAAATTATGGAAGTTTGCGATCGTTGTACAATTATTCGTAAAGGTAAGGGGATTGGTACTGTTGATGTAGCGGAAACGGATGAGCATAAACTTGCAGAGTTAATGGTCGGACGTCAAGTGAATTTTAAAACAGAAAAAATAGAAGCTAAACCAATGGAAGAAGTACTATCTATTGCAAACCTAATTGTTCATGATACGCGCAAGTTACCTGCTGTAAAAGGCCTTGACTTAACTGTTCGTGCAGGAGAAATCGTTGGGATTGCAGGGATTGATGGAAATGGTCAAAGTGAATTAATAGAGGCGATTACTGGTTTACGAAAAGTTGAGTCAGGTTCTATTGCAATTAAAGGAAAAGAAATAACAAATTGGCCTGTTCGAAGAATAACAGAAGAGGGGATTGGTCATATTCCTGAAGACCGTCATAAACACGGACTTGTGCTTGATTTTTCTGTTCGGGACAATATTGTTTTACAAACATACTATAAAAATCCATTTTCAAAGAAAGGGATTTTAAATTTTAGTAAAATCACAGAAAAAGCAAAAGCGCTTATTGAACAGTTTGATGTGCGTACGCCGAGTGAACAAACGCTAGCTCGCGCTCTATCAGGTGGTAATCAACAAAAGGCAATTATTGCACGTGAAGTAGATCGTAATCCAGACTTACTAATTGCGGCGCAGCCAACACGTGGTTTAGATGTAGGTGCTATTGAATTTATTCATAAAAAATTGATTGAGCAGAGAGATAATGGTAAGGCAGTATTGCTTTTATCTTTAGAATTGGATGAAATTTTAAATGTAAGTGATCGAGTTGCTGTTATATATGAAGGGAAAATTGTAGCAATCGTGAATGCGAAAGAAACGAATGAACAGCAGCTTGGGTTATTAATGGCCGGCGGCACAGGGAAAGAGAAGGTGAACACAAATGGCTAAAAAGTTTTTAACAGAGCGAACAATCAATATTTTAGTACCTGTGTTATCCGTAGTTTTCGGTTTACTTGTTGGTGCCATTGTAATGTTATTTAGTGGATATGATCCGATTGTTGGATATGCCGCGCTTTGGGAAGGGATGGTTGGAAATCCGCAAGCAATTGGTGAAACATTGCGTACGATGATTCCCCTTGTATTAGCAGGACTTTCTGTAGCATTTGCATTCCGTACAGGTCTTTTTAATATCGGAGTAGAAGGGCAATTATTAGTCGGTTGGCTTGCTGCTGTTTGGTTTGGATATGCAGTGTCGTTACCAGCAATTTTGCATATTCCGTTATCTATTTTAGTAGCGGCAATTGTTGGCGGTTTATGGGGGTTTATACCTGGATATTTAAAAGGAAAGCTTAAAGTAAATGAAGTAATTGTTACAATTATGATGAACTACATTGCACTTTATGTTACGTATGATCTTATTAAACGCTTTATTCATGAAGGTAATGAGAAATCTTATGATGTACAAGCAAGTGCTTCATTAGCTTCTGATTGGTTATCTTCATTGACAGATGGATCTCGTTTACACTGGGGAATTGTTGTAGCTATTATCATTGCAATTGTAATGTGGTTCTTATTAGATAGAACAACGTTAGGATATGAGTTGAAATCGGTTGGTTTTAACCAAAATGCCTCTCAATACGCAGGGATGAAAGTATCGCGTAATGTTGTACTATCTATGACAATTGCTGGTGCTTTTGCAGGAATTGGTGGAGCTATGGAAGGATTAGGGACATTTCAAAGTATGACGGCAATGTCTTCGTTTACTGGTATTGGATTTGACGGGATTGCGGTAGCGCTTTTAGGAGGGAATAATCCATTTGGTATATTATTATCAGCTTTACTGTTTGGTGGTTTGAAAAGTGCAGCACCACAAATGAATTTTGAAGCAGATGTACCTTCTGAGTTAATTAACGTTATTATTGCATGTATTATTTTCTTTGTAGCGTGCAGTTATGTTTTACGCTGGGCACTTACACGCATGAGCAAGGAGGGGAAATAAATGAGCTTTTTAGATATTTTAGCCATTCTTGTGACGGGTACGTTATATACGGCAGCGCCACTTATTTTTACGGCGTTAGGTGGAGTGTTCAGTGAGCGTTCTGGAGTTGTAAATATAGCGTTAGAAGGTTTAATGTTATTTGGTGCGTTTATTGGTATTGTTACAACGTTATTAATGGGTGATACGTGGGGATCGATGACTCCTTGGATTGCACTATTATTTGCAGCAATTGGTAGTGGGTTATTTGCACTTCTTCATGCGGTAGCATCTATTACATTCCGTGCGGATCAAGTAGTGAGCGGGGTAGCAATTAACTTCTTAGCTCTTGGTTTAACAGTATTTGCGATTAAGAAAATCTTTGGCAAAGGACAAACTGATTTCATTCAATACCGTATTGAAAAAATCGATGTTCCGGGTCTTTCGGATATTCCGGTAATCGGAAAAATCTTTTTCTCAAATGTACCGTTAACATCATATATTGCTATAATTTTAGCGTTTGTCGTTTGGTATGTCATTTATAAAACGCCGTTCGGTCTTCGTCTTCGTGCGGTCGGTGAACATCCAATGGCAGCGGATACGATGGGAATTAATGTATATAAAATGCGTTATATTGCAGTTGCAATATCTGGAATGTTTGCAGGAGTAGGTGGAGCGGTCTTCGCTATGTCGATTTCTGGTAACTTCTCAGGTGCTACAATTACTGGACAAGGTTTCTTAGCATTAGCAGCTATGATTTTCGGTAAGTGGAATCCACTCGGTGCTCTTGGAGCGGCTCTGTTCTTCGGATTTGCTCAATCACTAGGAATAACAGGTGGTACAATTCCGGTACTAAAAGAAATTCCAAGTGTATTCTTAACGATATTACCGTATGTATTCACAATATTAGCACTTGTTGGTTTTGTAGGTCGTTCTGAAGCTCCGAAAGCATTAGGAACTCCGTATGAAAAAGGAAAACGATAAGTATAAAAAAAGCTCGCACATTAGTGCGGGCTTTTTTACATAGAATATATTTAATACGGAATTTTACTATGTTCCTTACATATTACAGTTTTTAGAAAGAGCCTAATGTAAGTATAGTAAGGAAGAAAATTTGATTTTTCATTTCTAAAAACTGTATATTGAAGAGGAATATTCCTATATACGTAAAGGAGGGCTATAAATGAAACTGATGGAACAACAGTTACATGAGTTAGGTGGTTTGCGAGTACATATTATTCCAACTGATAAATATAAAACAAATACTTTTGTATTTCGTTTTAAAGCACCTTTAAATGAGGAGACGGTGACAGAGCGTGCCCTATTGCCATACGTATTGCAAAGTGCGACAGAAAAGCTTCCTTCTGTAATTCGTCTTCGTCAATATTTAGAAGAATTATACGGATCTTCTTTGGCGGTAGATGTAAGTAAAAAAGGAGAAGACCATATCATCTCTATTTATGTGGACATTGCAAATGAAGTATATTTACATGATGCGCCGCCGTTATTTGAAAAAGCACTTTCTATGTTGTCGGATATCGTTTTACATCCAGCAACAGAGGGGGACGGTTTTTTACCTTCTATCGTAGAGAGTGAAAAGAGAGCGCTCTTGCAACGAATTGAAGCTACGTATGATGATAAAATGCGCTATGCAAACGAGCGTTTAATTGAAGAAATGTGCAAAGTAGAACCGTATCGATTAAGTGCAAATGGAAAAAAAGAGAGTGTTGCATCTATTACAAATGAAAGTTTGTATCAATATTATCAAAAAGTGTTAGCGGAAGACGAAATGGATCTATATATTATTGGTGATATTTCGGAAAACGCAGTTGATCTTGTAAGTAAGTATTTTTCTATTTCAGCGCGTCCTGAGAAAGAGAGAAATGTACTTCTTCATAAGAGAAATAATGAAGAAAAAGAAGTTGTTGAAAAACAAGAATTAAAACAAAGTAAATTACACATCGGTTATCGTACGTTTATTACGTATAAAGACGAAGATTATTTTGCACTGCAATTGTTCAATGGATTGTTTGGAGGATTTTCTCATTCGAAGCTATTCGTTAATGTTCGTGAAAAAAATAGTTTAGCGTACTATGCAGCATCCCGCTTTGAAAGTCATAAAGGCTTATTATTTGTCATGTCAGGAATTGAAGCGAAAAATTATGAAAAAGCTGTTGAGATTATTAAAGAGCAAATGCTTGCGATGCAAAATGGTGATTTTTCTGAAGAAGAGATGCATCAAACGAAAAGTGTCATTCAAAATCAAATATTAGAAGCGATTGATACACCGCGCGGATTTGTGGAAATGTTGTATCACGGTATTATTTCAGACCGTACACGTCCGGTTGAAGAATGGCTTACAGGTATTGAAAGTGTAACGAAAGAAGAGATTGTGAAAGTTGCTAAAAATATTGAACTAGATACAATTTACTTTTTACAAGGAACGGAGGGAGAATAAATGGAGAAAATTGTTTATGAGCAATTAAAAGAGACACTCTATTATGAAAAACTTCCTAATGGATTAGATGTATATATTTTACCGAAGCAAGGATTCAATAAAACATTTGCAACGTTTACGACAAAATATGGTTCTGTGGATAATACATTTGTACCACTAGGTAAAGAAGAAATGACTCGCGTACCTGATGGGATTGCTCATTTTCTTGAGCATAAATTATTTGAAAAAGAAGATCACGATGCTTTCCAATTGTTTAGTAAACAAGGAGCATCGGCAAATGCTTTCACATCTTTCACAAGAACAGCGTATCTTTTTTCATGTACATCCAATGTAGAGCAAAATTTAAATACATTGTTAAATTTCGTACAAGAGCCTTATTTCTCTGAAAAAACGGTTGAAAAAGAGAAGGGGATTATCGGGCAAGAAATTCAAATGTATCAAGATAATCCAGATTGGCGCTTATACTTTGGATTAATTGATAGCTTGTTTGTAAAGCACCCAATTAAAATCGATATTGCAGGGACGATCGAGTCTATTAGTAAAATTACGAAAGACTTACTATATGAATGTTATGAAACGTTTTATCATCCGAGCAATATGTTACTATTCGTTGTGGGTGCAATTGATCCAGAGAAAACAATGGATTTAGTACGTGAAAATCAAGCGAAAAAAGATTATAAAAACCAGCCAGAAATTGTACGTTCATTTGAAGAAGAACCAGATGAGGTAAATGAAAAGAAGAAAATTATTTCAATGCCTGTACAAACACCGAAATGTTTAGTTGGTATTAAAGCGACAAATTTAAAAGAAAAAGGGAAAGCCCTTTTAAAACAAGAAATTGCGCTTACGTTACTTTTAGATTATTTATTTGGAAAAAGCTCTGTTCATTACGAATCTTTATATAATGAAGGGCTTATTGATGATTCATTCTCGTATGATTATACGGAAGAGAATAACTTTGGTTTTGCAATGGTTGGCGGCGATACGAAGCAACCTGATGAGCTGGAAGAGCGTTTAAAAGGTATTTTATTAAATACAAACTATGATCAATTAGATGAGGCGACATTAGAACGAGTAAAGAAAAAGAAAATAGGTGGTTTTTTACGCTCCTTGAATTCACCGGAATATATTGCAAATCAATTCACACGATATGCGTTTAATGAGTCGAGTTTGTTTGATGCATTGACTGTATTAGAAAGTCTAACTGTTCAAGATTTACAAGAAGTAGCTAAATTATTATTATCAGAAGAGAAAATGAGTGTTTGTCAAGTTTTACCGAAAAAATAAAAGGTTTCATAATAATGCCCTCATCTTATGATTGATAAATGGTAAGATGAGGGTATTATTTATTTGTAGGAAAAAGATTTTGTTGAGATAAGAGAGGAAATTTATGAAAAAGTATGCATTAGTAACTGGAGGAAGCGGAGGAATTGGCTCTGCTATTTCAAAACAATTAATTCAAGATGGATATACAGTGTATGTCCATTATAATAGCAGTGAAGAGAAAGTGAGTGAGTTGCAGAGAGAATGGGGGGCAGTGATTCCTGTTCAAGCGAATTTAGCTTCTAGCGATGGGGCAGAGCGATTGTGGGAACAAATTGAGCAACCTCTTGATGTTATCGTATATGCAGCCGGGAAGAGTATCTTTGGACTCGTAACAGATGTAACGAACGATGAATTGAATTATATGGTAGAACTTCAAGTGAAGAGCATTTATAAATTATTATCAATGGCACTACCATCTATGATTCAGCGGAGAAGCGGTAATGTTGTACTTGTTTCGTCTATATGGGGACAAATTGGTGCGTCATGTGAAGTGCTTTACTCGATGGTAAAAGGCGCACAAAATTCATATGTGAAAGCTTTAGCAAAAGAAGTTTCATTAAGTGGATTAAGAGTGAACGCGGTGGCACCAGGTGCAATTGAAACGGAAATGCTAAATGTATTCTCAGAAGATGATAAGAATGAAATCGCTGAAGAGATTCCGTTAGGTAGATTGGGACTACCAGAAGAAGTAGCGAAAACAGTGTCATTTCTCGTATCACCAGGTGCGTCTTACATAACTGGGCAAATTATCGGAGTAAATGGCGGTTGGTATTGCTAAAAAAAATTCTTACATAAAAAATGAAAAACTGTGCAAATTAAGCATGATTCTATTACTAAGTAGTGAGGTGCTTACACATGTCAGTTTTAGATAATTTTGATCAATGGAAGAGCTTTTTAGGAGAACGTTTAGAGCAGGCATCAGGAAAAGGTCTTGATGGTGGTGCTGTATCAGATATGGCATTCCGCGTTGGTGATTATTTAGCAAATGAAGTAGAAGCGCGCAACGATCAAGAGAAATTATTGTCTGAGCTTTGGAAAGTTGCTGATGAACAAGAGCAGCATACAATCGCAAACTTAATGGTGAAGTTTGTACAACATAAGTAAAAAATAGAGAGGAGATTCTCCTCTCTATTTTTTTTGTATAATAATAACGCGGGATAGATTATACATTTAGCTTCCCTATTAAGGTGAAATCATATAATATAGTACGTAGGTGTAAAGTAAGCAAGGGGAGTGATCTTGGATGATTGAATGGTATTTTGAATATGAAATACATAAAAACCGACCTGGCTTGCTTGGTGACGTTTCTTCGTTAATCGGTATGCTCGGCATTAATATTGTCACAATTAATGGTGTAGATAATGCACGACGTGGATTACTCCTTATGTGTGATAATCAAGAGCAAATCTCTAGACTTGAATCAATTTTAAATACGATGGATAACATAACGGTAACGAAATATCGTCCGCCAAAGCTAAGGGATAAGCTAGCGGTTAGACATGGTAGGTACATACAACGAGATGCAGATGATAAAAAAACGTTTCGTTTTGTACGTGATGAATTAGGATTACTTGTAGATTTTATGGCTGAAATCATGAAAAAAGAAGGCCATAAACTAATCGGGATACGAGGAATGCCTCGTGTCGGAAAAACAGAATCCATTGTTGCCGCAAGTGTTTGTGCAAATAAAAGATGGTTATTTGTATCATCTACTCTTATTAAGCAAACTGTTCGTAGTCAATTGATTGAAGATGAGTATAGCGACGACAATATTTTCATCTTAGATGGAATCGTGTCAACAAAGCGTGCTAACGAAAGGCATTGGCAGCTTGTTCGTGAAATTATGAGATTACCTGCAACGAAAGTTGTGGAACATCCTGACGTATTTGTAAGTCAGTCAGAATACACATTGGATGATTTTGATTATATTATCGAGTTGCGTAACGATTATGATGAAGAAATTCAATATAATTTAGTAGATGAAATTGAGCAAGGTACGCAAAATAATTTCTCTATGTTTGACTTTTAAAGAAATATTGAGGTGTTAGTAGTGACGGAATTAGGACAAAAGCTGAAAGAAGCAAGAGGAACGAAAGGCTTGTCTATTGATCAGCTGCATGAGATTACAAAAATTCAAAAACGCCATTTAGTAGCGATTGAGGAAGGCAATTATGATGTATTGCCAGGAGCTTTTTATGCGCGTGCATTCATTAAACAATACGCAGATGCGGTTGGATTAAATGGAGAGGAACTGCTTGTAGAATATCAGAGTACGATACCACAATCTGAAAAGCGCGACGTTCCGCAAGTATCAACTGGACAAAAAACACAAGAAACAATGCAAAAATCTTCATCATGGCCAATTGCAGATCATATGCCGAAAATTTTGATTGCGTTGTTAGTAATCGCCTTTGGAGTGGTAATTTGGTTTGTTTTCCAAGCGTTAACTGGAAAAGGTGATGAGAAAGTTCCGAATGCTCAAAGTGAGAAAATTGAAGTTAAAAAAGCGGAAAACTCTCCGTTAGATACGAAGAAAGAAGAAGCAAAAGCGGAAGAGCCGAAAAAAGAGGAACCAAAGAAAGAAGAACCAAAGAAAAAGGAACAGCCAGCACAGCCAACAGGGCAACAAGAAGTGAAAGTAGTTGGAACAACTGGTAAAGTATCTACTTTGGAAATTCATAATAATAAAACATTAGAACTGGAAATATCGGGTAAAGGTGCGAGTTATGTAGATGTTAAAGATGATACAGGTAACGAAATTTTAAACACTACAGTACAAAATGGTCAAACAGAAAAACGGGATTTATCAACAGCAAAAGAAGTGCGACTTAATATTGGAAATGCGACGAATGTTGAAGTTAAACTGAATGGCCAAGTGGTCGCTTACCCATTGGATCCAGAAAAAGAACTTCACCAAAGATTGGTGATAAAAAACCAAGGGATAGAGCAACCTGCACAATAACAGTCATCGCTTCGATGACTTTTTTCAATGAACAAATGTTTTTGATATGATGGAGGAATAGCTGTGAATTTACCAAATAAAATTACAATATCTAGAATCTGCTTAATTCCAATTTTTATGGTAATTATGTTAGCACCCTTTGATTGGGGTTCATACACAATTGGTGATGTTGATTTACCAATTCAACATTTAGTAGGGGCACTTATCTTTATTATTGCTTCGGCTACAGATTGGATTGATGGACATTACGCAAGAAAGTATAATCTTGTAACGAATTTAGGGAAATTTCTTGACCCGTTAGCTGATAAATTACTTGTTTCAGCAGCACTTATCACGTTAGTGGAGATGCAATACGTACCTGCTTGGATCGTTATTGTCATTATAAGCCGTGAGTTTGCGGTAACTGGTTTACGTCTTGTACTTGCTGGAACAGGGGAAGTAGTTGCGGCAAATCAACTAGGGAAAATTAAGACATGGACACAAATCATCGCGATTGCGGCATACTTATTACACGATGTACCTTTAAATTTAATCCATATTCCAGTTGCTGATATCTTTATATGGATTGCATTAATTTTTACTGTTATTTCAGGATGGGATTATTTCTGGAAAAATAGAGCTGCTTTTGTAAACTCAAAATAGAAGTTTATGGGGGAATTGGGATGAATGCTGAAATTATTGCGGTTGGAACAGAATTATTACTTGGACAAATTGCAAATACAAATGCCCAGTTTTTATCTGAGAAGTTAGCCTCAATTGGAATTAACGTCTACTACCATACTGTAGTCGGCGATAATAACAATCGATTACAGCAGGCGATTGAAGTTGCGGAAGAACGTGCTGACATGCTTATTTTCACAGGTGGATTAGGCCCGACAAAAGATGATTTGACGAAAGAAACGATATCTTCTAGTTTGGGTGAAGAGCTTGTGTATGATGAACAAGCATTAGCATTGATAAACGATTACTTTAAGCGTACAGGCCGTGAGTTCACGGAGAATAATAAAAAGCAGGCACTCGTTTTGAATGGAGCAACTGTATTTGCGAATGATCATGGCATGGCACCTGGTATGGGGTTAAATAAGAACGGAAAAGTATATATTTTATTACCAGGGCCACCGAAAGAAATGAAGCCGATGTATGTAAGCTACGTAGAGCCTTTTTTACGTAACTTTACAATAGGAGAAAACATTTATTCTCGTGTACTTCGTTTCTTCGGGATTGGGGAATCTCAATTAGAAGTAAAAGTTCAAGATTTAATTGATGGACAAACGAACCCGACGATTGCCCCCCTTGCGAATGATGGAGAAGTGACACTACGTTTAACTGCCAAGCATCAAAATGCTCATGAAGCAGAGAAACTCATTCAGCATATGGAAGATTTGATTTTAGAAAGAGTAGGAGAATTTTTCTATGGATATGACCAAGAGTTTCTACATTATAAGGCGATAGAGTTATTGAAGAAAAAAGGATTAACTTTAGCGTGTGCAGAAAGTTTAACAGGTGGTCTCTTCGGAAATCAAGTAACCGAAAGTGCTGGTGTGTCTTCAGTATTTAAAGGTGGTGTCATTTGTTATCATAATGATGTGAAGCAACATGTTTTACATGTACCTGAGGAAGTGTTATTTACTGATGGTGCAGTTAGTAAAGAATGTGCTCGTTATCTTGCTGAAAATGTTAAGGGTTTATTAAAAGCGGATATCGGAATTAGTTTCACTGGGGTAGCAGGACCGGATGCTTCAGAACAGAAAGAGCCGGGAACAGTATTTGTTGGATTGGCGATTAAAGATAAACCAACTGTAGTCTTTCCTCTTCATTTAAGTGGAAGTCGTCAACAAATTAGGGAACGTTCGGCGAAATATGGATTTTATCATTTGTATAAAAAGCTAGAAGAGATGTGAGTCTCTTCTAGCTTTTTTTAATGCTTAAATGCAGTTTTATTAATTGGAAAATAAAAAAATCGAATAAATGTTCGATTTTTGTTGGCAAAATGAATTGAAAATAGGTATAATAAGATTAGCAATTCAGTTAAGGAGGAATTTTGAATGAGTGATCGTCAAGCGGCATTAGATATGGCGTTAAAACAAATAGAGAAGCAATTCGGTAAAGGTTCAATTATGAAATTAGGAGAACAAGCGGAGCGTAGAGTTTCTACAATTTCAAGTGGTTCTTTAGCACTTGATGTGGCACTAGGGGTAGGCGGATACCCACGTGGCCGTATTATTGAAATTTACGGACCTGAAAGTTCAGGTAAAACAACAGTTTCATTACACGCAATCGCTGAAGTACAGCGTCAAGGTGGACAAGCAGCGTTCATTGATGCGGAGCATGCGATGGATCCTGTATATGCACAAAAACTAGGCGTTAACATTGATGAATTACTATTATCACAACCTGATACAGGAGAGCAAGGTTTAGAAATCGCAGAAGCGCTTGTACGAAGTGGTGCGGTTGATATTATCGTAATTGACTCTGTAGCAGCTCTTGTACCTAAAGCTGAGATTGAAGGAGACATGGGTGACTCACACGTAGGTCTACAAGCTCGTTTAATGTCTCAAGCACTTCGTAAACTTTCAGGTGCAATCAATAAATCAAAAACAATAGCAATCTTTATTAACCAAATTCGTGAAAAAGTTGGGGTTATGTTCGGAAACCCAGAAACAACTCCAGGTGGTCGTGCGCTGAAATTCTATTCAACTGTTCGTCTTGAAGTGCGTCGTGCGGAGCAATTAAAGCAAGGTAACGACATCGTTGGTAATAAAACAAAAGTAAAAGTAGTTAAAAATAAAGTGGCACCACCATTCCGTGTTGCTGAAGTTGATATTATGTACGGAGAAGGTATTTCAAGAGAAGGTGAAATCTTAGATATGGCTTCTGAACTTGATATCGTTCAAAAGAGTGGTGCTTGGTACTCTTATAATGAAGAGCGTTTAGGGCAAGGACGTGAAAATTCGAAGCAATTCTTAAAAGAGAATACGGATTTAAGAGAGGAAATTGCCTTCTTTGTACGTGACCATCACGGAATTAGTGAAGACTCTGGTGTGGAAGACACGGAAGATTCAACTCTTCAAGATTAAAAATAAAAGACACGGTCCCGTGTCTTTTATTTTTAATCATTATGAAAGCGTTGCATATCGTTGGAGATAAAATATTTAATTTAACTAAAAGGCAATGTATAATACGGAATATATGCATGTTTTATATGAATAAACTGGAATTTACTAAGGTTTTCCAGGATAATATGCTGTCTGCTTTTTAAATTCATATATGAATTAGGGTTGAAGGTAAAGAAAGTAAAAGTAGACAACGCTTGACAATGAAAATTGCGATAGATACAATGAGAATGTATATTTTTTCTTATATACGAAACACTCTTCTCAAGAAGAGAAGTAATATTCGGAGTAAGACTTAAATCTTGCCGAAATAATAATATGACATTTTAATTGTGAAATGAAGAAAGTCCCTTAAAAAAGTGGGACGACGGTCTTTGCTGTATGTTGGTATTCAATGTACATGCCGACAGTCTTTTTTCATTCATAGCAAGGGGAGGTGAAATCATGAGTAGTACAGTTTGGATACTCATCTCCATTTTGCTTGCAACAGTCGGTGCAGTTGTTGGCTTTTTTGTTCGAAAGTCTATTGCTGAAGCGAAGATTAATGGTGCAGCTAATGAAGCGAAACGTATTCTAGACGAAGCGAATCGTGAGGCTGAAGCACTTAAGAAAGAAGCGCTTTTAGAAGCAAAGGATGAAATTCATACACTTCGTACAGAAGCTGAATTAGAAATTCGTGACCGTAGAAGCGAATTACAAAAACAAGAAAATCGTTTAATGCAAAAAGAAGAGAACCTTGATCGTAAAGACGAAACGCTCGACAAACGCGAGCAACAGTTAGAAAAGAAAGAGGATACTCTTGTAGCGAGACAACAACAGATTGAAGAGTTGGAAAGCAAAGTGGGAGAGTTAGTTCAAAAGCAACAAACAGAATTAGAGCGCATTTCCAATCTGACACGCGAACAAGCGAAAGCAATTATTCTTGGTAAAGTAGAAAGTGAAGTTTCTCATGAAATTGCCGTAATGGTAAAAGAAAGTGAAGTTCGTGCGAAAGAAGAAGCGGATAAGAAAGCAAAAGAGATTTTATCTCTTGCAATGCAAAGATGTGCAGCTGATCATGTTGCTGAAACAACCGTTTCGGTTGTAAATCTTCCAAATGACGAAATGAAGGGACGTATTATCGGACGTGAAGGTCGAAATATTCGTACGTTAGAAACGTTAACAGGTATTGACTTAATTATCGATGATACACCAGAAGCGGTTATTCTTTCTGGATTCGACCCAATTCGTCGTGAAACAGCTCGTATCGCTCTTGATAAACTAGTACAGGACGGACGTATTCACCCAGCGCGTATTGAAGAGATGGTCGAAAAATCAAGACGTGAAGTGGACGAGTACATTCGCGAAGTCGGAGAGCAAACAACGTTTGAAGTGGGTGTTCACGGATTACATCCAGATTTAATTAAAATTTTAGGTCGTTTAAAATACCGTACAAGTTACGGACAAAACGTCTTAAAACACTCTATGGAAGTTGCTTATTTAACTGGACTTATGGCAGCAGAGCTTGGTGAGGATGAAAAACTAGCAAGACGTGCTGGTCTATTACATGATATCGGTAAAGCGATTGACCATGAAGTAGAAGGTAGCCACGTTGAAATTGGTGTTGAACTCGCAACGAAATATAAAGAGCATCCTGTAGTTATAAACAGTATTGCATCTCACCATGGGGACACAGAACCAACTTCTATTATTGCGGTTTTAGTTGCAGCAGCAGATGCATTATCAGCTGCAAGACCTGGAGCTCGTAGTGAAACGCTTGAGAACTATATTCGTCGTCTTGAAAAGTTAGAAGAGATTTCAGAGTCTTATGAAGGCGTAGAAAAATCTTTCGCAATTCAAGCAGGACGAGAAGTTCGTATTCTGGTAAAACCAGATACAATTGATGATTTAGAAGCTCATCGTTTAGCTCGTGATATTCGAAAACGTATTGAAAATGAACTGGATTATCCAGGACATATTAAAGTAACTGTTATTCGTGAAACACGTGCAGTGGAATACGCAAAATAAAGTGGTGAAACACCACTTTATTTTTTTGTGTTGGAATTGGTTAAAATAAAGGAAATTAGTTATACCTAGCATATAAGTGAAGCAAACTTATAATAAATATATTGTAAGGAAATCATTTAAAGCTATAATAATAAAAAATGTAGTACATAGGAAGGGTAAGACATATGAGAATATTATTTGTTGGGGATGTAGTAGGATCTCCTGGTAGAGGTATGATTCAACAATACGTACCGGCATTAAAGAAAAAATATACACCTACAGTAACAATCATTAATGGAGAAAACGCAGCAGGCGGACGTGGAATTACAGAAAAAATATATCGAAATTTTTTAGAATGCGGAGCACAAGCGGTTACACTTGGAAACCATGCTTGGGATAACCGTGAAGTATTTGAATTTATCGATGATGCAAAATATCTTGCAAGACCAGCTAACTTCCCAGAAGGAACTCCAGGAAAAGGGCTTATTTTTGTGAACTGTAATGGAACAGAAGTTGCAGTTATTAACTTACAAGGACGTACATTCCTTCCTCCAATTGATTGTCCATTCCGTAAAGTGGATGAATTAATTAACATTGCGAAAAAACGTACGAATATTATTTTTGTTGATTTCCATGCGGAAACTACAAGTGAAAAACAAGCGTTAGGTTGGTATGTAGATGGTCGTGCTACAGCGGTAGTAGGTACACATACGCATGTTCCTACAGCAGATAATCGCATTTTACCAAGCGGGACGGCATATATCACAGATGTTGGTATGACAGGACCGTACGATGGAATTTTAGGCATGGACCGAGAAGCAGTATTGAAGAAGTTTTTAACAAACTTACCAGTGCGATTTGAAGTGACAAATGGTAGAACACAATTAAGCGCAGTGCTAATTGATGTGGATCCTAATACAGGAAAAGCTAAGAAAATTGAGCGTATTTTAATTAATGATGATCAACCATTTTTTGATTAATCTCTGTTAAAATTTAGATAAGTTATTATTTTTTAATTTTTTAGAAAAATTACAGAAATTTAGCAGGAATACGTGTCATTCCTCGTGAATATAAGTTAAAGTGAAATAATTGCTAATACTTTTTATAGAAACGAGGAGGAAACGCGGAATGGAAATATTAAAAGTTAAAGCAACGTCGGTCCCTAATTCTGTAGCTGGTGCACTTGCAGGTGTTATTCGCGAACGCGGAACAGCAGAAATTCAAGCCATTGGTGCAGGTGCATTGAACCAAGCGGTAAAGGCAGTAGCAATTGCAAGAGGATTTGTAGCGCCTAGTGGTTTGGACCTGATTTGTATCCCAGCGTTTACGGATATCATGATTGATGGGGAAGAACGTACAGCAATAAAATTAATTGTAGAACCTCGTTAAGTTTAAACAACCTGTTTGCAGTATGCAAACAGGTTGTTTTTATAATGGAGGAATGAAAATGAAAATTTTTGATGCTCATTGTGATGTGCTTCTTCAGTTATGGAGTGCACAAGGGAAAAAGGATTTTAAACATGATTCGCAATTACATATTACATTTGAACAGTTAAAGAACAGAAAAGGAAGTATACAATGTTTTGCTATATATGTGCCAGAAACAGTGGCATATGAAAACCGATTTGAAGTAGCATTGCAAATGGTAGATATTTTTTATAATGAAATTTTATCCCTACCAGGTGTGAAGTTTATTCAGACAAAAGATGATATTAACCTGTTAAAACAGGACGAGATTGGAGCGATATTAACACTAGAAGGATGCGAAGCAATTGGAAAAGATGCAATGAAATTACGGTTGTTGTATCGCTTGGGAGTACGTTCTTTTGGACTAACATGGAATTATGCCAATCTATTAGCTGACGGTGCGCTAGAGACACGTGGGGCAGGTTTAACGACTTCTGGTAAACATGTTGTACAAGAACTGAATGCGTTACATGTATGGACTGATGTGTCTCATTTGAATGAAAGAAGTTTTTGGGATGTGATAGAAATTGCAAAAAATCCTATTGCTTCCCACTCAAATTGTATGAAACTTTGTCAGCACCCACGTAATTTAAACGATGAACAACTTAAAGCTCTTATAAAGCGAAATGGCATGATCGGTGTCACTTTTGTACCACAGTTCCTAACAAATGAAAAACAAGCGAATGTAGCAGATATAGTAAGACATATCGAATATATTTGTTCATTAGGTGGAGAGAACAATATAGGGTTTGGTTCAGATTTTGATGGGATAGTAGAAACAGTTGTAAATGTATCAGCGTATCGAGATTATGAAAATGTAATGAATGAGCTTTGTAAACACTATGCTGCATCTACTGTAGAGCGATTTTTATATGATAATTTTGTTGAACATATCGGCTTTTAAGATTTTTGTTTTAAAAATCCAGAAAAATTAGAATTAATTCATTTGATATTATTGCGTTTTTTAAGACCTAATACTAGAATGAAAAACAAAATAGCTTTATACTAAAGATTCAGGGAAATCAGAAGAGGCATAATTTGCGTCCATTGTAGTTTATTTGCATAAAAAATGCTAAACTATTACTGTAAAAAAATACACTACAATGAATGCAGCCAAAAGGGGTGTAGGAGATGATTAGTCAACTTTCATGGAAAGTTGGAGGCCAACAAGGTGAAGGAATTGAAAGTACAGGAGAGATCTTCTGTATTGCATTAAACCGATTAGGTTATTATCTATACGGTTACCGCCACTTCTCATCACGTATTAAAGGCGGCCATACAAATAATAAAATTCGTGTAAGTACAACAGAAGTACGCGCGATCTCAGATGATTTAGATATTTTAATTGCTTTTGATCAAGAAACAATTGATTTTAACTTCCACGAACTACGTCCGGGCGGGATTGTAGTTGCAGATGCGAAATTTAATCCGACAATACCGGACAATACAGATGTAAATCTATATGTGATACCGTTTACAGATATTGCTTCAGAATTAGGTACATCATTAATGAAAAACATGGTTGCTGTTGGAGCATCAAGTGCGGTATTAGGGTTAGATGAAACAGCTTATTTAGATGTTGTTGAAGAGATCTTTGGTCGTAAAGGAGAGCAAGTTGTTCAAAAGAATATGGACGCAATTAAGCGCGGCTCTCAATATATGAAAGAGTTACTAGGTGAGAAAGTAAACATGATGCAGCTTGAAAAAGCTGATGGTCAGAAGCGCATGTTTATGATTGGGAACGATGCAATTGCATTTGGTGCGGTAGCTGGTGGTGCTCGCTTTATGTCTGCATATCCAATTACACCTGCATCTGAAATTATGGAATACTTAATTAAAAAATTGCCAAAAGTTGGCGGGACAGTAATCCAAACTGAGGATGAAATCGCAGCTTGTACAATGGCAATCGGTGCAAACTATGCTGGTGTTCGTACATTAACTGCATCTGCTGGTCCGGGTCTATCTTTAATGATGGAAGCGATTGGTTTAGCGGGTATTACAGAAACGCCATTAGTAATTGTTGATACACAACGTGGTGGTCCAAGTACAGGATTACCAACGAAACAAGAGCAGTCTGATTTAATGGCGATGATTTACGGTACGCACGGTGAAATTCCAAAAATCGTAATGGCGCCAAGTACAGTTGAAGAAGCTTTCTATGATATTGTAGAAGCATTTAACTTATCTGAAGAATATCAAGTACCTGTTATTTTCTTAACAGATTTACAGCTTTCTTTAGGAAAACAAACAGTAGAACCACTTAAGTTAGATAAAGTGGAAATTCGTCGCGGTAAGCTTGATTTAGAAGTGGAATTACCAGAACGTGAAAATAAAGCATACTTCAAGCGTTATGAAGTAACAGAAGATGGCATTTCACCACGTGTTTTACCTGGTATGAAAAATGGTGTTCACCATGTTACAGGTGTAGAACATGATGAAACTGGTAAACCATCTGAATCAGCAATAAACCGTAAAGATCAAATGGACAAACGTTTCCGTAAAATGGAGAACTTGAAGTTTAATACCCCTGTTTATAAAAATGTTAAGCATGAAGAAGCAGACGTATTGCTTGTTGGATTTAACTCAACTCGTGGTGCGATCGAAGAAGCAATGGAGCGCTTAGAACAAGAGGGTATGAAAGTAAACCATGCTCATGTGCGTTTAATTCACCCGTTCCCAACAGCTGAAATCGATCCACTTGTGAAAAATGCGAAGCGTGTTGTAGTGGTAGAAAACAATGCAACAGGTCAACTTGCTAACATTATGAAAATGAATCTTGGTAACGGTGAGAAAATTTCTAGTCTTTTAAAATATGATGGGAACCCATTCTTGCCGAAAGAGATTTACAACGAATGCAAAAAAGGGGTTGTATTAAATGGCAACATTTAAGGACTTTCGTAACAGTGTAAAACCAAACTGGTGCCCAGGTTGCGGAGACTTCTCAGTGCAAGCTGCAATTCAACGTGCGGCAGCTAACGTTGGCTTAAATCCAGATGAACTTGCTGTTATTTCTGGTATCGGCTGTTCAGGTCGTATTTCAGGTTATATTAATTCATATGGTGTGCATAGTATTCATGGTCGTGCCCTTCCAATTGCACAAGGTGTGAAAATGGCAAACCGTGATTTAACAGTTATCGCATCAGGTGGTGACGGTGATGGATTTGCGATTGGTATGGGACATACAATCCATTCTATTCGTCGTAACATCGACATTACGTACATCGTAATGGATAACCAAATTTACGGATTAACAAAAGGGCAAACTTCACCACGTAGTGAAGCTGGATTTAAAACGAAAAGTACACCACAAGGTTCAATTGAACCGTCACTAAATGTTATGGAAATGGCTTTAACAGCTGGTGCGACATTTGTGGCGCAAAGCTTTTCAAGTGATTTAAAAGAATTAACACAAATTATTGAAGCTGGTATTAACCATAAAGGATTTTCATTAATTAACGTATTCAGCCCATGTGTTACTTACAATAAAGTAAATACTTACGATTGGTTTAAAGAGAATTTAACAAAACTAAGTACAGTAGAAGGATATGATCCATCTAATCGCATGATGGCTATGCAAACGTTAATGGAAAATAACGGATTAGTAACAGGTTTAATTTATCAAAATACAGCACAACCTTCATACCAAGAACTTGTAAAAGGCTATAGTGAGAAGCCTTTAGTACAATCTGATTTAAATATGGATCAGAAAATGTTTGATGAGCTTGTTGCTGAATTTATGTAATGTAAGAAGAGGAGGTTGCCATTTGGCAACCTTTTTTAATGAGGAAAAATATAAGGTAGTAATATTTACTTAGAAAATTCAGAATGGTAAAATAATATATAAGTCGTTGTATGGAAATTGCATGTTCATTAACTAAGAAATGTAATAATAGGATAAGTCTTCTTCTTTGTAAAAATTGGCGAAACGCTTCATACTATGGTAATGTTTATAGGGATAAAGCAATATGCTTTTGAGTAGGGCAAAAAGAAATACGAAAAGGGAATGTCTATTTGTGTGGGGAAGACTTCATTCTTATGAATGATTAGATTGGTTACTCAAGTTTCAAAGGACAAGTTATCTCTCAAGCTATCTAACCATTTTTGAGGTGGGTCTAAGCGCATTGAAATGGACTATAGAGTGTATATAGTTAAGGGTGAAAGGAGATTACCGATGAACGAGCAACAACGATTAGCAAGTCAACAAGCAAATTCCTCTACGAAAAAAGAAGAGAAAGATTATAGCAAATACTTTGAAAGTGTATACCAACCACCTTCCTTAAAAGATGCGAAAAAACGAGGGAAAGAAGAAGTTAAAATTGAACGGGATTTTGGCTTACCTGAAGAGTTTCGCAATTTTGGCACCGGAAGAAAGTTTTATATTCGTACATATGGTTGTCAAATGAATGAGCACGATACTGAAGTGATGGCAGGGATTTTCACTGCACTTGGATATGAACCAACCTTTTCAACTGAGGATGCAGATGTAGTTTTATTAAATACTTGTGCAATCCGTGAAAATGCTGAAAATAAAGTATTCGGTGAACTAGGTCATTTAAAATCACTAAAACGAAGAAATCCAGATCTTTTAATTGGTGTATGTGGTTGTATGTCTCAAGAGGAATCTGTTGTAAATAAAATTATGCAAAAAAATCAGCATGTAGATATGGTGTTTGGAACGCATAATATACATAGATTACCGTATATTCTAAAAGATGCAATGTTCTCAAAGGAAACGGTAGTTGAAGTTTGGTCAAAAGAAGGGGATGTAATTGAAAACCTTCCGAAAGTACGCCGTGGCGATATTAAAGCTTGGGTAAATATTATGTATGGCTGTGATAAGTTCTGTACATATTGTATCGTACCGTATACACGCGGAAAAGAGCGAAGCAGACGTCCAGAAGACATTATCCAAGAGATTCGTCATTTAGCTGCGAATGGTTATAAAGAAATTACGTTACTTGGACAGAACGTAAATGCATATGGTAAAGACTTTGAAGATATAGAATACGGTCTTGGCGATTTAATGGACGAACTCCGTAAAGTTGATATAGCTCGTATTCGTTTTACAACAAGCCATCCACGCGATTTCGATGATCACTTAATTGAAGTGCTTGGAAAAGGCGGAAACTTAGTAGAACATATTCACTTACCGGTTCAATCTGGAAGCACAGATATGTTGAAAATTATGGCGCGTAAATATTCACGTGAGCATTATTTAGAGCTTGTAAGAAAAATTAAAGAAGCAATTCCAGATGCAGTATTAACAACAGATATTATTGTTGGTTTCCCAAATGAAACAGATGAGCAATTTGAAGAAACGATGTCGCTATATCGTGAAGTAGGATTTGATACTGCCTTTACTTTTATTTATTCTCCGCGTGAAGGTACACCAGCTGCGAAAATGAAAGATAATGTACCGATGGAAGTGAAGAAAGAACGTCTTCAACGCTTAAATACACTAGTAAATAAATTGGCAATTGAAAAGAATGATCGTTATAAAGGACAAATTGTAGAAGTGTTAGTCGATGGGGAAAGTAAAAATAATCCTGAAGTACTTGCAGGTTATACTCGTACGAATAAACTTGTAAACTTCGTTGCTTCAAAATCTTTAATTGGTCAGCTTGTGAAAGTAAAAGTAACGGATGCAAAAACTTGGTCTCTTAACGGAGAATTAGTTGAAGAGCCGATTGAGGTGGAATAATAGATGAAAGTATATTCGAAAGATGAAATTGTTGAACAAGCGAAAGAATTAGCAAAAATGATTTCTGAAACAGAAGAAGTTGATTTCTTTAAGAAAGCAGAGGCGCAAATTCATAAAAACGAAAATGTAAAGCGTGCAATTGATGAAATTAAAGCATTGCAAAAGCAAGCAGTAAACTTGCAACATTACGGGAAATGGGAAGCTTTGAAAAAAGTAGAAGCTGAAATTGATGCCCTGCAAGATAAGTTAGACAGTATTCCAGTCGTACAAGAATTTAAATCTTCACAAACATATGTAAATGACTTACTACAGCTAGTTGCAAGTACGATTTCTAACAACGTAACAGATGAAATATTAATTTCAACTAATGGCGATGTATTGAAGGGTGAAACAGGCGCAGAAGTAGAAAGTAAAAAAGGAAATTGTGGTTGTTAAAGAGATGTCGAATTGACATCTCTTTTTTTAGTGGATTAAACGTAAGTTCTTCTCGAAAAAAGAATGACACATTCCGCTATTGTCACGCATATGATTAAGTGAATAGTGATTGAGGAGGGTTACGAATGTCCGAATTTAGAGAGATTATTACAAAAGCAGTGGTTGGAAAAGGACGTAAGTATACAAAGTCAACGCATACATGTGAATCGAATAATGAGCCAACAAGTATTTTAGGGTGCTGGGTAATTAACCACTCGTACGAAGCAAGAAAGAATGGAAAACATGTGGAAATTGAAGGTTTCTATGATGTGAACACTTGGTATTCATTTGATGGCAATACAAAGACAGAAGTTGTAACAGAACGTGTGAACTACACGGATGAAGTAAGTATTGGGTATCGTGATAAAAACTTTTCTGGTGACGATTTAGAAATTATTGCTCGTGTTATTCAGCCACCAAACTGTTTAGAAGCTCTTGTATCACCAAATGGTAATAAAATTGTTGTAACTGTAGAACGTGAATTTGTAACAGAAGTAGTTGGCGAAACGAAAATTTGTGTAAGTGTAAACCCTGAAGGTTGCGTGGAATCAGATGATGATTTCCAAGTTGATGATGATGAGTTTGAAGAATTAGATCCAAACTTTATCGTTGACGCAGAAGAAGAGTAATAGAAAGCTAGGGAGAAGTTCTTCCTAGCTTTTTACTTTACATAGGTGATGCTTGAATGAACATGATTCCTTATGAAATGTGCTATAATGAAGAAAGACTCCTGAAATAGGAGATATGGATGTCCGTGAAATGTGACATATATGAATATAGATTATTATGTAAGAATTATGGAGGAGAAGTATGACGCAATATACCCCTATGATACAGCAATATTTAAAAGTTAAGGCAGACTACCAAGATGCCTTTTTATTTTTCCGCTTAGGTGACTTTTATGAAATGTTCTTTGAGGATGCTGTTAAAGCAGCTCACGAACTTGAAATTACATTAACGAGCCGAGATGGTGGCAGTAGTGAACGTATACCGATGTGTGGTGTACCATACCATGCGGCCAAAAACTATATTGAACAACTTGTTGAAAAAGGATATAAAGTAGCGGTTTGTGAGCAAGTAGAAGATCCGAAAACAGCTAAAGGTGTAGTACGCCGTGAAGTAGTACAATTAATTACGCCAGGAACGATGATGGAAGGGCGTACAATTGATGAGAAAGAAAATAACTTCTTAGCTGCATTAACACATTTTGAAGATGGATCGTATGCTTTAGCTTGTAACGATTTAACGACTGGACAAAATACTGTAACGTTATTGACTGGTTCAGTAGAAGATATTTTATTAGAAGTGTATGCAACTGGCTCAAAAGAAATTGTTGTAGATTCTTCATTTTCTAAAGATGAATTAAATAAATTAACTGAAACGTTAAAAATGACGATTTCATATGAAGATGCAACGGCAATTCCTGAAGGGTTAGAACACCTTGTGAAAAACGTTTCACAAGCAAAGTTAATTAAAGCAGTTGGGCGCTTATTTAACTATGTGATAAGAACACAAAAACGTTCATTAGATCATTTACAGCCAGTGGAGATTTATTATACGAATCAATTTATGAAAATTGATGTGCACTCAAAGCGAAATTTAGAGTTGACAGAAACACTTCGAACGAAAGAAAAAACAGGATCACTATTATGGCTATTAGATAAGACGAAAACAGCTATGGGTGGTCGTATGTTAAAACAGTGGATGGAACGTCCGCTTATACAGAAAGAACGAATTGAAGAGCGTCTAGAAATGGTTCAAACGTTTGTAAATGATTATTTCTTACGTGAAGATTTAAAAGAAAAGCTAAAAGAAGTATATGATTTAGAACGTTTAGCAGGGAAAGTTGCTTTTGGTAATGTGAATGCACGGGACTTATTACAGTTAAGACGATCTTTACTGCAAGTACCAGCTATTTTAGAAGCCATTAGTTTGTTAGATAATGCATATGCAGCGAGATTAATTCAAGGTGCAGATCCATGTGAGAGCCTAACAGAATTACTAGGAAGAAGTATTCAAGAAAACCCACCGCTTTCTATTAAAGATGGAGATATTATTAAAGACGGTTATAATGACAAGCTTGATCAATATCGTTACGTGAGTAAAAACGGAAAAACTTGGATTGCTGAGCTTGAAAAACGAGAGCGTGATATTACAGGAATTAAATCGTTAAAAATCGGGTACAACCGTATTTTCGGCTACTACATTGAAGTAACGAAAGCGAATCTTGGAGCATTACCAGAAGGTCGCTATGAACGTAAACAAACGCTTGCTAATGCTGAACGTTTCATTACAGATGAACTGAAAGAAAAAGAAACGTTAATCTTAGAAGCAGAAGAAAAAATCGTACAATTAGAATATGATTTATTTACAGCACTTCGTGAAGAAGTAAAAGTATTTATTCCGAAATTACAACATTTAGCGAAAGTAATTAGTGAATTAGACGTACTGCAAAGTTTCGCGACAGTGAGTGAAGAAGAACAGTTTGTAAAACCTGTACTAACAACGAAGCGCGAAATCTTTATTAAAGATGGTCGTCATCCTGTCGTTGAAAAAGTATTGAACGGCAAATTGTATGTACCGAATGATTGTATTATGCCAGAGAATATGGATGTCTTTTTAATTACAGGACCGAACATGTCTGGTAAAAGTACGTATATGAGACAATTAGCACTTGTAACGGTTATGTCGCAAATCGGTTGTTTCGTACCAGCGACAGAAGCAGTATTACCTGTATTTGACCAAATCTTTACGAGAATTGGTGCAGCGGATGATTTAATTTCAGGTCAAAGTACATTTATGGTCGAAATGTTAGAAGCGAAAAATGCAATTGCAAACGCATCAGAAAGAAGTTTAATTTTATTTGATGAAATTGGACGCGGTACATCTACGTATGATGGTATGGCACTTGCACAAGCAATCATTGAACATATTCATGATCAAATTGGTGCGAAAACGTTATTCTCTACGCATTATCATGAATTGACGGTGCTAGAAGAAAGTTTAGATCAACTGAAAAATGTACACGTTTCAGCTATTGAAGAGAACGGAAAAGTGGTATTCCTTCACAAAATTCAAGATGGAGCAGCTGATAAAAGTTACGGAATTCACGTTGCGCAACTTGCGGAGCTTCCAGATAGCTTAATCGCTCGTGCGAAAGAAGTGTTAGCACAACTAGAAGGACAGGAAGAAATTATTATTCCAAAGCGTGTAGAAGTGAAAGTGCAGGAGCAAGAAGTTATTCCAGAACCTGTAGTTGTAAAAGAAGAGCCAGTAGAAGTACAAGAGAGGAAAGTAGAGAATGAAGAAGAATCACAATTATCATTCTTTGGTGGAGAACAGTCTTCGAAAAAACAAGACAAGCCAGTTCTAGATGCAAAAGAAACGGCAGTACTTGCACAAATTAAAAAAATTGATTTACTTGATATGACACCTTTAGAAGCGATGAATGAACTGTATCGCTTACAGAAAAAGTTAAAGAAAGGATGAGTAAGTAGATGGGGAAAATTCGCAAACTCGATGACCAACTCTCTAACTTAATTGCGGCAGGGGAAGTAGTAGAGCGCCCTGCCTCAGTCGTAAAAGAACTTGTGGAAAATTCTATCGATGCGAATAGTACATCTATTGAAATCCACTTAGAAGAAGCTGGTTTATCAAAAATTCGTATCATTGATAATGGAGATGGCATTGCAGAAGAAGATTGTATCGTCGCTTTTGAACGACATGCGACGAGCAAAATTAAAGATGAAAACGATCTGTTTCGCATAAGAACACTCGGTTTCCGTGGTGAGGCATTGCCGAGTATTGCCTCGGTTAGTGAATTAGAATTAATCACTAGTACAGGTGATGCACCTGGTACACACCTTATTATTAAAGGTGGAGACATTATAAAACAGGAAAAAACAGCGAGCCGAAAAGGAACAGATATTACAGTACAAAACTTATTCTTTAATACACCAGCTCGTCTAAAATATATGAAAACCATTCATACAGAGCTAGGGAATATTACAGATATTGTGTATCGTATTGCAATGTCACATCCAGAAGTATCGTTAAAATTGTTTCATAATGAAAAGAAATTGCTTCATACATCAGGAAATGGTGATGTAAGACAAGTACTTGCATCGATTTATAGCATTCAAGTTGCGAAGAAGCTTGTTCCAATTGAAGCTGAATCTTTAGATTTCACAATTAAAGGCTATGTAACATTACCAGAAGTAACGAGAGCATCTCGAAACTATATGTCAACAATTGTAAATGGCCGTTACGTTCGAAATTTCGTATTAATGAAAGCCATTCAGCAAGGGTACCATACATTATTACCAGTCGGACGATACCCAATCGGCTTCTTATCGATTGAAATGGATCCAATGCTTGTTGACGTTAACGTACATCCAGCGAAATTAGAAGTTCGTTTTAGTAAAGAACAAGAATTGCTAAAGCTTATCGAAGAAACATTGCAAGCAGCATTCAAAAAAATACAGCTCATTCCAGATGCAGGTGTAACAACGAAGAAAAAAGAAAAAGATGAAAGTGTGCAAGAACAATTCCAGTTTGAGCATGCGAAGCCGAAAGAGCCATCTATGCCAGACATCATTTTACCGACGGGCATGGATGAAAAACGAGACGAACCACTGGCTGTGAAACAACCAGCACAACTGTGGCAACCGCCGAAGCAAGAATGGCAACCACCACAGTCGCTCATAAGAGAAGAACAAAGTTGGCAACCGTCTACTAAACCGATAATAGAAGAACCGATTCGAGAAGAGAAATCGTGGAACAGTAATGATGAAGACTTTGAATTAGAGGAATTGGAAGAAGAAGTTCGAGAAATAAAAGAGATTGAGATGAACGGTAATGATTTACCGCCGCTTTATCCAATTGGACAAATGCACGGAACATATATTTTCGCTCAAAATGACAAAGGCTTATATATGATTGACCAGCATGCCGCGCAGGAACGTATTAATTATGAATACTTCCGTGATAAAGTAGGACGAGTGGCACAAGAAGTACAAGAACTACTCGTACCATACCGTATTGACTTATCTCTTACTGAATTTTTACGTGTCGAAGAGCAGCTAGAAGAACTAAAAAAAGTCGGTCTATTCTTGGAGCAATTCGGCCATCAATCCTTTATCGTTCGTTCGCATCCAACATGGTTCCCGAAAGGGCAAGAAACAGAAATTATCGATGAAATGATGGAACAAGTCGTCAAACTAAAAAAAGTTGATATTAAAAAGTTACGTGAAGAAGCAGCCATCATGATGAGCTGTAAAGCATCCATTAAAGCAAATCAATATTTAACGAACGATCAAATATTTGCTTTACTGGAAGAACTTCGTACAACAACAAACCCATACACATGCCCGCACGGAAGACCGATTCTTGTGCATCATTCTACTTATGAGTTGGAGAAGATGTTTAAGAGGGTTATGTAGGGATAATATGATCTAATAAAAAGAAGCGATGAAATAAATCGCTTCTTTTTTGTTTGGATTTAGTTTAAAAGCGTTTTTTTATAAATTCTTCATCAGTAAGCAATTATAGAAAAATTATATAAATTCGTAGTTTCAAATATATTGCATTTGAAAAAACTTTTTTCTCTATGTTTTTTCATTTTCCTTATAGAATCCTTATAATTGTCGTTTACTCTAGAATTACAATATACGAGGAGGAAATTTAGGATGACTGAGATGATGTTAGAAACAAAAAATCTTTGCAAAACATTTAGACAGCAAAGTGTGGTGCAAAATATTTCACTTTCTGTACCGAAATATGCAATCTATGGATTGCTAGGTCCTAATGGGGCGGGGAAATCGACTACTTTAAAAATGATAACAGGCATGCTTACACCAACTTCTGGTGAGATTTACTTTGATGGGCATAAATGGACGCGTCATGATTTACATTCTATTGGTGCTTTAATTGAGTCTCCTCCACTTTATGAAAATTTAACAGCAAGAGAAAACCTGCAGGTTCGTACGACTGTTTTAGGTTTGCCTAAATCAAGGATTGATGAAGTATTGCATGTTGTGGAGCTAGAGAATACAGACAGGAAAAAAGCGAGGGAATTTTCTATGGGGATGAAGCAACGATTGGGAATTGCGATTGCATTGCTGAATCATCCGAAGTTTTTAATATTAGATGAGCCGATGAATGGACTAGATCCTTTTGGGATTCAGGAATTAAGAAAACTCATTCTTTCTTTTCCTGGAAAAGGAATTACGGTCATTTTATCGAGTCATATTTTAAGCGAAGTAAGTCAAATTGCAGATCATGTTGGGATTATATCAGGTGGTGTATTGGGGTATCAGGGGAAATTGAATAAGAATGATGACTTGGAAAATTTATTTGTACAAGTGGCTGGAAAGTATAGAAGGGAGGTATAAGAAATGAACCTATATATTGCATCTGAAAAAATTAAAATTAGACATACTTTTTTGAATAAACTTATATGGTTAGTTCCATTTGCTACAATATTAATTGCTTTTTTATTATCGGCGGATTATTTTCAGCTATCTAGTTACAACTGGTGGTACATTACGATGCTTCCGGGAATGGTTTCTTTAAGTTGTGTACTTCTTGCGGAGAAAGATAAAAAAATGAATAATCGTTCCATCTTATCTTTACCAGTTTCATTAAAAAGAGTATGGATTTCTAAAATAGTACTAATTTTAGGGATCTTGAGCTTTTCGTGCATACTTTTTTTCTGTGGAATCGAGTTATCTAGTTTACTAGTAAATAAAGAGAATTTCCGAATCATTCCTACGATAAATGCGCTATTAGGAAGCGTTCTTTTAATCGTTACTTTTATGTGGCAAATTCCAATCTGCTTGTTTCTAGGTAACAAAATAGGTCTATTTCCGACGCTTCTGTTGAATATAGGGGCAAATGGAATTTTTGGGGTTGTATTGGCAACAAAAAATATTTGGATGATTAGTCCATACACATATCCAAGTAGACTTATGATTCCTATTTTAAAAATACTACCAAATGGTTTGTATGCAGAAACAGGAAGTGTAACGTTTAAACCAGAACTCCTTTCCTACGATGCAATTCTGCCAGGCATAATAATTTCTCTTGTGTTGTTCTTATTGTTCACTTATGTGACGGCAAAGTGGTTTGAAAAGCAGGAGGCAAAATAATATGGCGGTTTTGTCGAGGGTATTAAGAGCTGATTTTATAAAAATGAAACGCACGATTTTTTTCTGGATACATATAGCGATGCCAATCATCGGTATTGCTCTTTTTTTAAGTTATTATTCTTTTTCAAAATTTGATCCTATAAATAAAGTTTCAGGCTATATGCAAGTATTATCGATATCTTTTCCGTTGCTAATTAGCATAGTGTGTTCTTCTGTCGTGGAACAGGAAGCTTTGGCAGGAAATTTTAAAGAACTTTTATCAACGGAATACGGAAGACGTAAAGCGTTAATTAGTAAAGTATGTTTACTTTTAATTTGTGGGTTTTGCTCCACTATGTTGGCAGTTGTTGGGTTTGCGACAGGTTTTCATTTTCTGTTAGGACAAAATGAAATTCCATTTGCTTTGTATGTTGAAATTTCCTTCATTCTTTTTAGTTGTCAAATCTTTATGTATATATGGCATCTGTTCTTAAATTTTCGCTTTAGTAAAGGTGCCTCCATTGGGATTGGAATTATAGAAAGCTTGCTGGCAGCTTTAATGCTTACAGGGATGGGGGATGTAATTTGGAAATACATGCCATGTGCATGGAGCGCGAGATTATGCAATTATTTTTTGGGATACAAATTAAGTCCTAGTTCTATTCGTGTCTTACCAGTAGAAGCAGCAACTGGAGCAGTGATTTGTGTTTGTTTCACGATCATTGCATTTGTTATTTCTCTTGTATGGTTTTCCTTTTATGAAGGCCGTAAAGAAATGTAAGTTCATTTGTATTATAATGGAAGCGAGAGGAGGGATTCTATATGGCAAGAATATTAGCAATTGATGATGAAGAAGGCATCCTTTATATTATAAAAAGTGCTTTAGAGAAAGAAGGTCATGAGGTAACTGCTGTTAGTAATCCTCTTACTATACCAAAGGAGAAATTTTGTCATTATGATTTAATTCTATTAGATGTCATGATGCCAGAAATAGATGGATTTACACTTTGTAAGGAAATACGGGATTTGGTTGATAGTCCAATTGTGTTTCTAACAGCCAAAACAATGGAGAAGGATCTGATCACAGGGCTTAGTCTCGGTGGAGATGACTATATTACAAAACCTTTTGGAATTGGAGAATTGCGTGCGAGGGTGTCCGCACATGTAAGGCGTGAGCATAGAGAAAAGCAAAATGCATTTTTCCTGTCAGGTCTTACATTTCATCTGTCATGTAAAGAAATATGGCATGACGATATATCTATCGCATTTACGAAAAGTGAGTATGGAATTTGCGAATATTTAGCTTTGAATCATGGACAAGTATTTTCAAGAGAAAAGATTTACGAAAATGTTTTTGGTTATGAGGGAGAAAGTGATAACCAAGTAATTGTGGAACATATTAAAAATATCCGTCATAAATTATCTAAGTATGGCATGAATCCAATAGAAACAGTATGGGGAATTGGTTATAAATGGAGAAGGTGAAAAAGCAAGTCCATCTTAGTAAGATTTTAATACAGTATATTTTTGCATTTTCAATAGGGACGATTGCTTTAGTTACTTTTTTTATGATTTTATTCCAAGTTGGAGTTAACGCAGAGGTAATCCTGCCAGCAAATTATTATGAAAAGCAGATTGAGTCGCAAAGAGATGCTATAGTTAAAGCGAAGCAGGACGATGATCAAATTTTAAAACAATATAAATATGCTGTGTATGATTTTTCAGGAAACGTTATTCAAGGGAGTATTAATAAAGATTATACAGGGCAAATTTGGAATAACATACATAAGGATGAAAAAGGTGATAGTAAGTACTACTATGCAGTTATAGAACGTGATAAAGATATTTGTGTCATTCTATATACGTTACATGCTACTTTTAAAACTCCTTTTTTACAGAAGTATTTACCAAGTCCGGAAGTTTGTGAAATTGTCCTTTTTATTCTATTATTTGTTGCTGAAGTGATATTTCTATCTCGCTATTTTGGTAAATCACTGGCAAAGGAAATGCTGATTTTGAGAAATGTAACGGATAAAATTCAAAAGGAAGATTTAGATTTTCAAGTGGAACAATCTAAAATAAAAGAAGTGAATGAAGTATTAACTTCTTTAGTAAAAATGAAAGATGAATTAAATCATTCGTTACGTACACAGTGGAATATGGAAACAAATAGAAGAGAGCAGATTGCTGCTTTGGCACATGACATTAAAACGCCATTAACGATATTGAGAGGGAATGCAGAGCTATTAAATGAATCAATGCTAGATTTAAATCAGAAGAAATGTAATGAGCATATTTTGAAAAGTATTGATGAGATGGAAATATATATGAAATCTTTACTCGATATTACGAAATGTGAGGAAGGCGCTTCACTTCAATTCAAGCAAACAGATCTCTGCGACTTTATTCGTAATATTATAGAAGAAAGTGCAATTTGTATTTTAGGCAAACAGTTAAATCTAATTGAAAATGTTCAGGACATACCAAATTTTATTCCTATTGACGAGACCGCTTTGAAAAGAGCAATTATGAATATAATGATGAATGCAATTGAATATTCTCCAACAAAGGGTGACTTGATATTTTCAGTGGAAATGATTAATGAAAAACTGCAATTTATTGTAGAGGACTCGGGAAGAGGGTTTACAGAAGAGGAAATGCATTCAGCTACAGAGCAGTTTTATAGGGGAGATAAAAGTAGGAACTCCAAAGATCATCATGGAATGGGGTTATACATTGCTAAAAGCTTTGCAAAGCAACACGGTGGAAACATTTACTTAAGTAATTCGGAAAAGCTGCACGGTGCAAAAGTTGTTTTGGAAATATTAGCGTAGTAGAGAGGGTGCAGATTATAACAAGTCGCTCCTTTTTAATATAATTCTTTTACAACTATATGTTAAAAATTCATTTATAAACTAGAGATAACTTCAACCGATTTACAATTTATATGTGCTTTCTCGATTTTTTGTAAGGAAAGAGGTTTTTATTTTACAGATTTATCAGAATTATGTAAAGTGTAGATAAAACCATAAAATGGGGTGTTATCTATGTGTACTAGTTTGACATTACAGACAAAAAACGGTCAGCATCTTTTTGCAAGAACGATGGACTTCACATTAGATATGAATCAAGAAGTAATAATCATTCCTCGACATTATCAGTGGAATAATATAACTGGTGAAATTATTAATACGAAATATGCTACGGTCGGGATGGGAATTAAGCATCAAGGAAGGATCATTATGGCAGACGGAGTAAATGAAGCAGGTATGACATGTGCAACACTCTATTTTCCAGGATTCGCTACTTATAGCCAAAGCATAGATGACAACAAAACGAATTTGGCACCATTTGATTTTGTAGCTTGGAGTCTTACACAATTCAATTCTGTTAAAGAGTTAAAGAGATCTGTAGATAGTATTACCTTTTTAGATATACCATTACCGGATTTGGGACTTACCCCACCACTACATTGGATTTTAGCGGATAAATGGGGAGATTGTATTGTACTGGAGCCGACAAATGAAGGATTAAAAATGTATGACAACCCACTAGGAGTGATGACGAATAGTCCGGAGTTTAATTGGCATTTACAAAATTTAAGACAATATATCGGCCTTAAATCACAGCCATTCGCGCCAACAGAGTGGAGTAATTTACCATTAAGTGCTTTTGGCCAGGGCTCGGGCTCAATGGGACTTCCAGGGGATTTCACCCCGCCATCAAGGTTTGTGCGGGCAGCATATGGCAAACAAAACATTCAAGGTATAGATAACGAAGAAGAGGGAGTATCAGCCCTTTTTCATATCTTATCAAATTGCGAGGTTCCTAAAGGCGGAGTCATAACAGAAGAAGGTGCATTAGATAATACCATCTATACAAGCGTAATGTGTATGGAGTCCGGAACATATTATTATCATACTTACGATTGTAGACAAATTATAGCCATTCATTTATTTCATGAAAATTTAGATACAGATAAGGTTAAAGCCTATCCATTCCAACGGAAACAAAAAATATTTTATGAAAACTAATTAGCTTTGAAATAATGTTTGGTAAATTTTCGAATATATAATAGAGCAATAATGACCTATATCATTCTTGGGTGTTTCTTTAACTTTTTGATTCATCATAGATCTACTCCTTTCCCCAATGACTCCAACGAGTAGAATTTTGCTGGTATGAGCATTGGCTAAGGAGCAGTGATGGTGGAATTTATTTATAAATAGTAAAGAACAAAAAAGGTGTGGAAAATATCCATACCTTTTTTGTTCTTCTATTATCTATGTATAAAAAAGCGCTGTATATCAGCACTTTTTAAAAGTACATGAGTTGTATAAAAAATATTTATACATTACTAAAAATATAACTATACAAGGTTAAATATAGATTCTTATTTGGTTAATTGTTATAAGGATCTATACGTTTATTTATTTTTATTATTATTAATTTTTTCCGTATATAACACCTGTTCTTTATAGTGTTTTTTAATTGGGAAAGTATGTGTACCAGAGCCGTTCTTGAATTTTTTATCAATGGGGTTCTTTAGAGGAACTGTTGTAGTTTCTGTAAATTCATATGGGTAATTTATTTTAGATTTATCTTCAAACATGAAAAAGCCTCCTTTTAGGATTTCCTGAATTCTTTACTATAACATGATATGCATATAGATTTTTTTTGGACTAGTTATTTATAGAGGTTAATGGAATTTAATTACGTAACTACTGAAGTATTTTAAAGGAAAACAATTCGAGAAAAATATCGTAAGCCTACTATGTGACGAGTGCTTTTAATTATAGGTGAAGTGAATTTTGCATATATATTCGCTATAAATTGTTTTTATAATATGATTTATATAGGGTTTTCTTGATAATATAATGCGGGAGATTATAGTGTTATTATGTTATTAGGAACACTTAATGCTGTTTCATAACTGAAAGGGAATTGAAAAAAAACTGAAACTTTTCTCATAAAAATTCAATCTAACTTGAAAAATGAAAGGAAAATGAAATTTTCCAAAAGATATTCTTTGTTAAGATAAAAAGCATACATAAATAAAGTGTTGACATATCTTAAAAATGTATTTTCAAGATATAGTGGGGGAAAAGATGAGAATAGAAAAACAATTAATAAAAAAGACGTATTATGAAACATTTCTAATGGAGAATGAAACAAAATCAGCTCTTGACGTACTTGGACAAGCTTATGTAAACGAAGAAAAAAATGAGGTTTCTGATGGATCTTATATTCGTTTTGCGCAAGGTGAATTTTATTATCGCCATCAAGACTTTGAAGCAGCTATTTTTAAATGGGAGAAGGTTAGTAATGAATTAGCACCATGGGCACAAAAAAATATCGCGGATGCTTATTTCGAACTGAATCAATTATCAGTTGCTGAAAATGTTTATACTGCCATTACTACTGATAATAAAATATTGATGACCGAAATTGGACTGCAATTACTTTCTCTTTACATTGAGCAAAATAACTTTGACTCAGCTTTCGCTGTTATTAAAGAAGCAGTTTCTTTAAATCCTGATTATCCGAATGTCACAAAAATTGCCCGTTCCTTTTATGAGGAGCAGCAAGATTTTGATAGTGCAGTAGAGCTTGCTGTGAATGAGTTAATTCGAACAGAATCTTATCCATGGTTTGAGGTGTTAAAAGGATATATCGATAAAGGCTTTACTAAAAATATTTCACCAGATTATTTTTATGATGCATTAGTTACATTAAATAATGTAGATCAAGTACAATTTACACAAATGGTTTCATCACTTTGGAACAGTTATAAAAATGAACAAAATTACTTACTATGGCTTAACACAATAAATGAGTTTTTCTTACATATTGAAATACATTCGTCCGATATATGGGACAAAGTTTCTTCTCTTTACGAAGAAACTTACTTTGCATTAATTCAAGGACAATATATGCTTAGACAATTACACGATATCATTCCAAATCTGTTAACAAATTGGTTGAAAGTAGTTAATCCGTCTTATGCTGTATTTCCATCAGCAGCCGTATTGGCATGGGATGAGATTTTTCCTTCCGAAATTGATTCAGAAAATATAAAACATGCGGAGAACTTACTGTCATATTCTATTAATCATGTGAATGGCTTAGAGTATAGTTTACATCTTTTTGAATCTATTACAGAGTGGGCACAAAAGCAAAATATAGAAATAGGTCACCGATTTAAATGGCTAGTTGACGAGCTCGCAGATTTAAGAACAAATCGTATTTTAGTAACGGGAACTTCAGGAAACGGAAAAACTACATTTATTAACTCTATATTAGGAGAAAACATATTAGAAAAATCAATTTCAAATGTAGTAGTTTTAAAAAATGATGCTCATATAGAAATAAACGCTATAACAGACTCAGCAATTACAACAACGGAAGATGTCTCTGATTACCATAATATGATGTCTCAGCACCATCAAACATATAGAGATAGAGCGTGTGTTGAATTTAAATTACCATGCAGATTTTTAAATGAAAATAAACTTACATTTGTAGTGACACCTGGCTTTAATAGGAATAACGACACTAGAGATGAAATATTCGAATATTTAAATTCTGTAGACGAATTACTATTCGTATTGAATGCGGATTCACCTTTTACTGATAAAGAACGTGACATTCTATTAAGTATTCAAGAACATACGCCAAATTTACAAATTCATTTCTTATTAAATAAAATCGATAACATTTACAGTGAAGCAGAAGTGAAAAGGGTATTACATGATACGGCAACGAGAATAAACACATATTTCCCGCATGCGAGAATTTTCCCTTATTCTTCGTTATATACAAGTAGTCAACAATTAAATGATTTAACTGAGTTTATTCATTTTAACTTTAATCATAAAAATATCGATGTAGAACGTACTGAAAAGTTATTATATTTCATTCGAAAAACAATTACATATCTTTTGGATAAACGTGTTGAGAAAGAAAACAATCTAGTAGATGCTATTAATTGGAATGAAGATATGCTAGTGAAACTAAACGGTAGCATTAATAACCTTTCTGCATTTGAGAGGGAAAAAATTCATTTCATTACAGAATCATATCGTACAATGAAAACTGAAATTACGAATGATCTTACTGAAACTATTCCGAAAATATTACAGAGTTGTTCTGATTTAATGAGTGAAGAAAGCGATTTCGGTCACATGGATACGGAACTAAATAAAGCGATGAATGAAAGAGTTCATAAATACTTAGAACAAACTGTTTTACCTAATCTTGCTCTTTCTATGCAAAATTGGATTGCAACTGCTCATAATGAGCTCCTTCAAAGTCAATCGTACTTAGAAGAACTTAGTGAAGGACTTAATTCTTTATTTGGAGAAAATCGAATACAGTTAGAATGTGATTTTAAAGTGCTTGATGACTGGCGCAGAGATACTGACAGAATGACGACTAGAATACAAATGGATGAAGTAAATATTTTACGTCGATTTACGCCAGCGCAATTTTTACTGAAAAGTGCTGGCAAATTATTTGGAGTTCTTCCTAAAAACAAAAGTATGCTATATAACAAATACAAACAGTATGTAGAAAATGAAGATTATACCGAGGTAACGGATTCTATTATGAAGAAATTTTTCTTGCAATTTGAGCTGTTTGAAAACACACAAGAGCGAGATATTCATATATTCTTTAGGAATCCATTTAACTCCTTGAAACAAGCTGTAGAAAATATGCAATTAGAAATACAAGAAAAACAAGAGATGTTACATAAAATGAAATCAAATCCTGAAGTTTATCATGATTCTATCATGCTCTTTGAATTGAGATTACGTCAATGTGAAGTGATTTTACATGTAGGTGATGATCATACTTATACAGATGTAGCTTTGGAGACTAGTGTAGAATAAAAGTAAAATATATCAATTTTTTTATAAGAGAATAAAAGGGAGCAACTGTAATGAGTTGCTCCCTTTTCATATATACATTATTTTTCTGTCTCTTTAATTTTAATTTGTACTTCGCCAGTTTTAATTTTATTACTTTCTGAGAAACGTAATAAATCGCCTTCAATTTAAGTGAAGAGGTCTGTTAATGAATTTAAATCTTATTTAGCGAAGACGTGGTTACCGATTACTGCTACTGTTTGACGTGTTGTAATCCACTTGTCTGTTGATGTTTTTGGATTATAGAAATAAAGCCAATCAGAATGTATTCCATTTGTGGAGATAGCCTCTTCTACAGCCATTTTTGCTTCTGGGCTTGCAGGATGATTAATTCTTCCATCTGTAACAGGAGTAAAGGCATATCCGTATTTAATAGATTCATAAATAACGCCTGTTATTGTATTTGGAAACCCTTTTGCGTTTACACGGTTTAGTATAACTTTTGCTACAGCCACTTTTCCTTTATACGATTCGCCACCTGCTTCAGCAGTAACTAAGCGTGCCATTAAGTCTTTTTCTTTTTCTGAAATGCTTGAGTTGATTTTCAAATGTTGTCCTGTATAAAGCTTGTTTCCGACTGTATTGTTAATTTGTTTTATAGATTGAACGGTAACATTGTAACGCTTTGCTATCGTTTCCAATGAATCTCCCGGTTGTACTTGATAAATAATTTGCTCAGAAATGTTCGCCGGTTTGTTGTTTTGGCGAACAGTGATTTCATTTGAGTTGACGGAACCTGGAATATGTAACTGTTCGCCAATGAAAGTTTGATCATTTCCTTTATTATTAGCCTGTTTAATGGATTGTATTGAAACCCCGTATTGTTTACTAATGCCCCAAAGTGTATCATTCTTTTTTACTGTATGAATGGTAGACGCTTCAGCTGTACTTTGATGACATACGAATGTAATTACAGCTGCAGATAAAGGGAGTATATGTTTTATTTTTAATAATTTCATTATAAATCCTCCTAGGAAAAATAAGGTTAAACTGTTAAGTAATGTAGTTCGGAATATCTATACGTAATATCTTAATGTAAGTATATTAACACATAGGAAATAAACAATCATTATAAGTTTCTTATTCATGTAGTGTAGAGCCCAAATATGAAATATTGCATATAAAAATACATTGAAGTTCATATTGGTGATTACTATAATCTATTTAGTAGAAAGGGAATATGTTATAGAAATAAAATCATTATAGATTAATATAATGATTAATAGGAGGATTGATGTAATGAAAATATTTCAAAAAATGTGTGCGTCAACTGTAATCATTACAACACTTTTAGGAATAGGAGGCACTGTCAATAGTGTACATGCTGATTCTATAGAACAGCAGAGTAAATTAGGAATAGAACAAGAAACAGATAAGCAAATCATTGTAAAATTTAAAGCGGATTTGAAATTTCCATATGAAGATGGTATTGAAAAACAAATACAATCTCAAACGAACGATAAAGTAATAGAAGATCTTTTGGCAGAATACCCAGATGTAACATTTACTCGTTTATTCACATCTGTAAGCCCGGAACAAATACAAAATCTTGAGGTGAAAGCGCCTAATAATGTATCTACAAGTTTATTAAACTACTATATTCTTCAAACTCAAAATGGTGGGCAAGAGGAAGAACTAGTAGATAAGTTAAAGACATCTTCTTTAATAGAAGATGTGTATATGAAGAAACAAGAAAAAATAACACCACCGGAAGTACAGCCATTAAGTGTATCTTTTAATCCTAATAACAATCCTAGATATGAAAAACAAGGTTATCTTGAAGCAGCACCATATGGTATTAATGCGCCTTTCGCCTGGGGAGTCCGAGGTGGTAATGGAAGTGATGTTACCTTTGTTGATATGGAATATGGATGGTTATTAAATCATGAGGATTTAGTACATCAAAATATTGAATTAATGTCTGGAAGAAATATGGATCAACATGTCGGTCATGGGACGTCTGTACTAGGAATTGTATCCTCTGAGGACAATGAAGTTGGGAATATTGGGATTGCGCCAAAAGCGAAAGCAAAGGTGATTTCTCAAATAAGAGATAACGGACAGTATAATACAGCTGATGCAATATTAAGTGCTGTGAATCAGTTAGAAGCTGGGGATGTTTTATTATTAGAGGCACAAGCTTCTTTTGATGGATATGGTGATAAATATTTACCTGTTGAGGTACAACCAGATATTTTTGATGCAATTCGTGCTGGTACAGATAAAGGTGTTGTCATTATAGAAGCTGGAGCAAATGGTTGGAATGATTTAGATCAATTTAAAGATAGAAATGGTAAACAAATTTTAAATCGTAATAGTAAAGATTTTAAAGATTCAGGTGCAATTATGGTAGGAGCGGGCTCTTCATCTTTCCCTCATGAGCGTATGTGGTTTTCGAATTATGGAAGCCGTATTGATGTGTATGGTTGGGGAGAAAACGTAGATACAACTACAGCTGAGCAAAGTCGAAGTGCTATAAATCTTTATACACCTAGCTTTAGTGGCACGTCGAGTGCTTCGCCTATTATTGCCGGAGCAGCGACTTTAGTACAAAGCATTGCTAAAGAAAATTTAGGACAATCATATAGACCGAGTGAACTAAGAGCAATATTAAGCAACCATAACACAGGAACGAAATCTAAAGATCCATATGCAGATAAAATTGGTGTTTTACCAGATTTGAAGTCTATACTAGTAAACTTAGGGTATGGACAAAGAGAACCGAACGGTGGGAATGAGTTACAAGTAACAGAAAATGAACCAAATAATGAACGTAGACAGGCAAATAAAGTCTCCTTTCATACACCAATGAAAGGAAAACTAGATAATCGTGATAAGGTAGATGTATTTACTTTCCAAATTGACTCACCAGAAAATATTAATATATCTCTACTAAATGAACAAAACATTGGAATGACATGGGTACTTCATCATGAATCAGATTTAAATAACTATGTAGCATATGGTGAAAATGAAGGAAATGTAGTTAAAGGAATTTATAATGCAAAGCCAGGTAAATATTATTTATACGTCTATAAATATGAGAATAAAGATGGTTCATATGTATTGAACATAAAATAAGCAAAGGGAACTTCAGATGAAGTTCCTTTAAATTTTTCTAATTTAGGATATGTGAATGATTTTTTAACTTTACTTCTATGCAATATTTCATATTGCTGAAATGTTATTTATTTTTTATGAACTAGCTTTTATTATATTCAATAAGTTTGATATAAAAACAGAAAAAGAGAGGGATAATAATGAGCAGTAAGAAGCTAATTTTGAAATTATTCATATGTAGTACAATATTTATCACATTTGTATTTGCTTTACATGATAAGAGAGTTGTTGCAGCTAGCTCTGTTAATGAGCTTGAAAATTGGTCAAAATGGATGCAACCTATACCTGATAATATCCCGTTAGCACGAATTTCAATTCCAGGAACACACGATAGTGGGACGTTCAAATTACAAAATCCAATTAAGCAAGTGTGGGGAATGACGCAAGAATATGATTTTCGCTATCAAATGGACCATGGAGCTCGCATTTTTGATATAAGAGGACGTTTAACAGATGATAATACGATAGTTCTTCATCATGGGCCATTATACCTTTATGTAACACTGCATGAATTCATAAACGAAGCGAAACAATTTTTAAGAGATAACCCGAGTGAAACGATTATTATGTCTTTAAAAAAAGAGTATGAGGATATGAAAGGGGCAGAAGATTCATTTAGTAGTACGTTTGAAAAAAATTATTTTGTTGATCCTATCTTTTTAAAAACAGAAGGAAATATAAAACTGGGAGATGCTCGTGGGAAAATTGTACTACTAAAAAGATATGGTGGTAGCAATGAAACTGGAGGGTATAATAATTTTTATTGGCCAGATAATGAGACGTTTACCACAACTATAAATCAAAATGTAAATGTAATCGTACAAGATAAATATAAAGTGAGTTATGATGAGAAAGTAAAATCTATTAAAGATACGATAAATGAAACGATGAACAATAGTGAGGATTTACATCATCTATATATTAATTTTACAAGTCTGTCTTCTGGTGGTACAGCATGGAATAGTCCATATTACTATGCCTCTTATATAAATCCTGAAATTGCAAACCATATAAAACAAAAGAATCCTGCGAGAGTAGGCTGGGTAATTCAAGACTACATAAATGAAAAGTGGTCACCATTATTGTATCAAGAAGTTATAAGAGCGAATAAGTCATTAATAAAAGAATAAAGATGATGAGAGTAAGAAGCGATACAATACGTCGCTTCTTATTGAAAATACAGTGTATCTTGTAAATGGAACAATTTTCGAGTTATCTCAATCGATGTTTCATTATGAAAAGGCTAAACTTTTAAATCGAATTAATTTCAAATGAAAATTAGCTTAAATAACCTTGCGAAAAAGCAACTGATCATAAGTGATCAGTTGCTTTTTATTATTAAAGTGGATGAGTAAAAAAACATAAAAGTGGTTGGTCCGTTTTTTGCAAACATCTATTATGATAAGAGAAGAAAGGTAGTATGTTATCAACGTTTTAAAGAGGAAGTTCTTAATGAAAATAGACTGGGCTTAGAGAGGTGAATATACAATGAGTTTTGCTATTTTACTAGTGGTTATTATTGTCATTGTATCGCTGTTTGGGACCGTACTAGTTGCACGAAATGTAGAGGAGAATTACGGCAAGTCTACAAAGAGAAATGTGAAAAACTTATCAACTATTTATATTATCCTTCTTTTCGTACTACTTGTTGGGGTAACGTGGTATGCGGTAGTAATTTGCTTGAAAAGACTAATATTGAAAGTGAAGGAGGAGTATTGTTTTGATAAAAAAAGAAAGCCACGTTTTAAAAATGAAGTAAAAGAATATGTTCCCAAAAAGCTAGAAGCATTGCAAGCACATGCATCAAAATTTGCGACTAAAGTAAAGGAACTGAAAAGAGAGTATGAAGAAGGCGTGCGAGAAACAGTCGAATGGTTAGAGGAAGAGCCGTTATGGATATACCCATTTAAGGATAAGAAAATGTGACTGATTCATACTATCATTACTTGAATAAGGGATAGTTCGTTTTGAGAGGAGGAAACAGGGTGGAATGGAAACCAAATCGTGCAGATAAGACGCCTGTATATAAACAAATAGCGGATTATATTGAAAGTGGGATTTCTTCAGGTGAGTTTCCTTCTGACAGTAAGTTACCTTCTGAGCGTATGTTAGCAAGAGAATTACAGGTGAATCGGAGTACAATAGTAGCTGCATATGAAGAACTAAAATCACTTGGAGTAGTAGAACGGCAAAAAGGAAGCGGAACACGGGTGAATACAGACATATGGGGTGTTTCACATAAACGTATACCGAACTGGGGTAGGTACGTTGAGGATGGATCATTTTTACCTAATGTACCACTCGTTCAACAAATTAGAACGGAAACACAAAAAGATGACTTAATTAATTTAGCGAGTGGTGAATTGTCACCAGAATTAATTCCGAGTGATAGATTCCAAACGATTTTGTCGGAGAAAACATTTATGGAAAACCTAGGTTATGACCATCCACTTGGAAATGAAATGTTGAGAAAAACAATTGCAGCACATGTTCAGCAATATAAACAAATTGAAGCAGATTCGAATTCTATTCTTATTACATCTGGAGCACAACAGGCACTTAATCTCATCGTACAATGCTTATTAAAACCTGGCGATGCGATTGCAATTGAGGACCCTTCGTATTGTTTCTCATTGCCGATGTTTAAATCTGCTGGCTTAAAAATATTCCATTTACCTGTTGATCAGCATGGAATGAATCCAGATGACTTAATTGATTTGCATAAAAAACATCGTATTCGTATGGTGTTTTTGAATCCAGATTATCAAAATCCAACGGGAACTGTGCTTTCATTAGCAAGGCGTAAAAAGATTTTAGAGTTGTCTTCTGAATTTGGTATACCGATAGTAGAAGATGATCCGTATAGTTTAACTTCATTTAATGGAGAAGTGAATCCAACATTAAAATCAATGGATCAAAACGGGAATGTTCTTTATATAAGTTCGTTATCAAAAGTTGTTGCATCAGGATTACGTATTGGCTGGGTAATTGGCCCTACGCGTGTAATAGAGCGTTTAGCGGATGCGAAGCAGCAAGTTGATTTTGGCCATAGCGTATTTACACAGTGGGTGGCAAATCAATTTTTAGAATCAGAAGATTTTCATACACATATTACAATGCTTCGTGGACAATTGAAAGAAAGAAGAAATGCGTTAATTAGAAAGCTTGAAGAAATATTAGGGGATCAGGTTGAATTTTTTGTTCCAGAGGGTGGAATACATTTATGGTGCAAAGTGAAAGGAACGTTTGATGAATATCATTTATTAGGTGAATCTATACGAAATGGTGTAGCGTTTGTCCCAGGAAGTGTTTTAGGTACTAAGAATGAATATATTCGTTTTACTTTTGGGAGAGTAAATGTCGAACAAATTCAGCTGGGAATGACGAGGTTTGCGGAAACGTTAAATGAGATTTCATAATAGTAATGCGTAATATTGAAATGAGGGAAAGAAATGAAGTGCGTGACGCTTTTACTTCAAGTAGGCGTGCTATATGTATTTAGCTTAGTTGGTACGTGGATTCAAGGAGTATTCCATCTATGACTGCTAGTTTTGTAGTTGTTGCAGGAATAACAGGTACGGTTGGAAAAGGAGTGGGAATGGGCTGCGCGTCACATATTATCGGTGTGAGCCGCCTCGTGAAGGAAGGCGAGAAAGAGGCGACGATGATTGTAACTGGAATACTCATTAGTATGTTCATACCGTATGGAACGAAATTTATATTTTAAAATGTAATGGAGATGATGAAAATGACAACATGGTTTATAGTTACATTATTTATTTTTGGAGCTATTAAAGTACTAGTTTCTAGTATGCCAACTTCTGTTGTAGAATCAATTATTAGTAGATTTGAATTACATCAAAAACTTGAGAAAGAGAATACCTATATATCGATAGATGGAAAGAATATAGAGGGAAAAATGAAACTACAAGTTATTCATGAATTTAATGAGGCTTTATTTTTAGATAAACATTATTTTCCGCCGCACGAGGAAGGAACACCAATTGTTATTGATACGAAGAAAGGGAATAAAGAGATCAGATTTTCTCTATATAGCCATGAGGAACATGTTGATGTAATAAAGCAACATAAGAAGAAAATCGTTGCCTATCGTTTACGTTCAAAAAGTCTTCAAACTCTTGCACCATTAGCAATGACCGAAGAGTATGCTTAAGAAGAGACCTATAACGGTCTCTTTATTTTTGTATGAAATGATATACTTTCCAAATAAAAGAAAAGAAAATCATATAGCCAAATAAAGAATATGTATGATTCCAATCTACGCTATGAATAAAGAAACCTAATCTTTCAGCAATCTGTTCAAAAATACTGGCACAAATACCTATTGAAATAATAAATAGAATTCTAGAAACTGCAGATAATGTTTTTGAAATTTGTATAAAAATCATTGTTAAAATCGGTAGTACAAACAAAGTAAAGCCAATGTTAACTGAAAATATGGATGAGAATGGTCTAACCGGAAAGGAATATATTTGTCTATGAACAAAAAAAGCATCTAAGCAAGTTCCAATAATAGAAGAGAGAAAGATTGTAACTACTAATGCTAGAAACTCATTCTTCTTCTCGGAGGAGGACATTTTTCTTTGCGAGAATTGCGAGTTCAATTTTTTCGAGTGTTTTACAGTAGTCTTCTGTAATCTTTCCATGTATTTTTTCCTCCTTATCAGTTAAATAATGTATGACTTGCCAGTCGTTAAACCAATCAGCATATTCTGTTTCTTCATGCGCTATATTTTTCCATGCGTATATAAGTGCAGGGCTATATATACGGTAGGCATCACTTTTTAACTGGCATTTTTTTATTCTTCGTTTATAAAACTCTCTTGAAAAGGATTCATTTACACTTGAAAATAAATGTGGCCAATAATCTTTTCGTGATCCGGTATGTGGATGAGTGTCAGCCCATTGTAGTATACGAGCTAAAACATGATCATCATGAAATAATAATGCATATAATCTTTTTCCGAGCAAAATTCGTTCGTGTAAGGAAGTGAAATGTTTCATTGTATCACCAATTAATATTGTTTTTTGTATAGGTTTTTCTTCACAGAAAGGGAAGAGGATGTGATTAAATTGAAAGAAATCAAAAAGTTTGAATCCAATACTGTTTAGTACATTTTTTTTGAAGTGTTTATTTTGAATTACTCTTTTTTCTAAGTAGTTTTGCTCATTAATAATAGTGGCGATTGCTAGTAGTTGTTTGTTTCCAGTTTTCCAAAAGAAGTTCCACATCGTTTCCATAAATGTTGACACATTGAGATGAGGAAGGAGATGAAAAAATTTTTTGGATTTCTTTACACTCTGTTCATATAACAAGAATTGTGGATACACATCTTGAAAGATAAGCCAATTTCCCCGTTCTAAAAAAGAAAAGAAAGTAAATTGATCTTTCTCAGATAACAACTTCGTATATAAATCCCCCTTTAAATCTGTCATGTTCCAACCGCCGTTACGCGAAACCATATGTCCAAGTAATGCCCACTGTATTTCAGGGTATCTTTTGTAAAATTGATAGTAAGCACGAGTTCTTGTCACATTATTTCGATTTAATAATTTTGTTCTTTCTTTAATTGTATGTATTAATATTTCTTCTTCTTTCGAAAGGGGATAAAGGGAGCTATTTGCGTTGGTGCATTTTTGTTTTAGCTCATTTTTTATTGAGAAGAGGGATAGAGGAATGTTCTTATAATGTTTATGATTTGGATTGTCGTGGTACATGTAAATCCCTCCTATTTCAGTCTGTTATCATAAATGTATTAGTAACTACTTACATAAATGATATGTGAAGGAAGTGAAAAGTTGCAAAGTACAGAAAAAGGAAAGAAGAGATGGACACTTCTTTCCTTTTCTTGTATGTATTTGCGCTAAAGATTATAACGTGAAGTTACAGAGAATGAACACCTTTTTTGAGAAGAATAGAAAATGAATCAGCATGAATAGGTCTGCTGTAATAGTAACCTTGAATAAACTGACATTTATTTTTTTGAAGGAAATCCACGTGTTCTTCCGTTTCTACACCTTCAGCAATGACAGACATTTCTAATGTATGTGCTAATGTGATAATCGTTTTAATAATTTCCATTCCATCTTCACACGTTTCAGACATTGTAATAAACTCTCTTGGGATTTTTAACGTATCTATTGGATATAAAGGTAAATACGCTAGTGAAGAATAACCTGTACCAAAATCGTCGATTGAAATGTGAACTCCTAAACTCTTTAGTGTGCGTAGTTTTATCAATGTTTCTCGCTCATCCATCATGGCAATTCGTTCTGTTAGTTCAAGATCGAGAGAACTTGCTGGTAAACCTGTAATTGCTAATGTAGAAGAAATAGACTTTACAAAATCCTCTTGTTCAAATTCTTTAGCAGATAAATTTACACCTATTTTCAAATGTGAATATCCGAGTGCATGCCAACGTTTCATTTGCTCACAAGCTTGCTGCAATGTCCATTTCCCTATTGGAATGATTTGTAGTGTTTCTTCAGCAATCGGAATAAACTCGTATGGAGAAATAACACCTAATTTAGGATGATTCCACCTAATTAGAGCTTCTGCACCGATAATTTTATTAGATTCACTATCAACTTGAGGTTGGTACAAAAGGAACAATTCTTCATTTTGTATTGCGTTTGGTAAATCTTTTTCTAATCGTAATCGTCTTTCAATTTTTTTAGCAATTACATCATCATAAATAGAGACAGAGTTAAGCTCTTTTGCTTTCGCATCATACATTGCAACATTAGCGTTTTTTAATAGTGTAGCGGTATCGATTCCGGAATGTGGATAAATAGCGATGCCGATACTAAGTGATAAAGTTAATGTATGCTCATGTATGACAAATGGTTTTTCCATGCATTCAAATAACTGGTTGCATAACTCGAATAAGGAATCTTCGTCAGTATAGTTTTCGATTAAGATTGTAAATTCATCGCCACCGATTCTTGACAGATGGGTATGTGATGGAAGATATGATTGGAATCGCTTTGCTACTTCTTCTAATATGTGATCTCCTGCCGAATGTCCAAGTGTATCGTTAATTGCTTTAAAGCGATCTAAGTCTAAATATAATAATGCAAACTCGCTTTCTGCCGTTTTAGCATTTTTTATAACTCTTTTTAATTTCTTATGGAAAAAGGCACGGTTCCCAATTTTCGTTACAGTATCATGGAATGCTAAATATTTTATTTCTTCTTGCTGTTTTTTTAGTGCAGTAATATCTTTCACCATAATATAGCTTCCTGAAATTTGCCCGTCTATCATAATAGGGACGATGGTAACGTATAAAAAATAAGTAAAGCCATCTTTATATTGAGAACGTAGTTGTAAGGATGCCGATTCTTGTTGTGCCACTTTTTCTAATGCTGATGCTAGTTTATATTTGTCTTCATCTAAAATAATCGAAAAACAAGTTTCACCGAGTAAATCATCCGTTGGTGCTCCAAGTAGTATACTTCCAGCTTTATTTACATTTAAGAATACTCCATTTAAATCAATTGTAAAAATAGGATCAGGGTGATATTCATATAATGATTTGAATTTTTGTTGTTTTTGAGATAGAGCCTCTGATTTATAAACTAAATCAGAAGTTCGCAAAGTAACTTTTTCTTCTAGTTGAGCATTAAATGCCTGTAAACGTTTAGTTAGGGAATTGTTTTGCATACGTACAATAGAATGACGAATGAGTACGAAAATGAAAGTAATACAATTTCCTGTAATGAGAGTTGAAGATGCTGTTTGTTCTTTTAATGTAAACCCGATTAGTATTGCAACAGCAAGATAGGGAAATACAACTAAAGCCTTTTTTCCTAGTATAGGGTTTACAATGAAATAATTTTTATCACTATTACGATCTTCTGAAATAGATCCAGCTATTGCAATAAGTAATATAGGTATTCTATATAAAAGACGTAATAATGTTATCGTTTCAGTTGATAAATGATTATTTAGGTGAAAATAAATATAGTTAAAAGTTGCAGAACTTATTAATACAAAAATAAAGATGTAAATTTTCCGTTTGGAATTAAAAATGGTTGGACGGAAAAAGAGACTAACACCTAGTAGAAGAAATAATAAATCTGCAATTGGATATAGAAATGAAAGGAAAACATCTCCTAGTGAAAGAGAGAATATATTTAAATTTGGTTGATTAAATAAATACCACTCTAATGTGAATATGGAAGTAAGTACTATGCATATATCACAAATAAAGAACGCTTTTTCCCATTTATCGCATTCTTTTAAGATTTTATAGCAGAAAGCGATAAGACAGAAGAGTAGAAAAAACATGTAAAATACATCAGAAATAGTAAAACGATGTATTGGAATTTCGAAGAAGCTATCTTGATATGTATATACTATTTTTCCTAATAAAAAACTACCAATTGCTATCGTGATACATATCCAAAACGGATTTGAACTGACCTTTTTAGAATATATAGAGTAAATGAGTGATACAAATGTAATGGCTTCAACAATAAGTGAAGCGAAGCGTACATCTGATTTTGAAAAATGAGTGGGGAACAGATAGAAAAACATAAAATAGATTGAATAACATATTAATGTTCCAATTAATATACATAGTTGTAAATTTTTATTTAGTTTCAATAAAATCACCTTCTTTAATTATGCACTATATTCGTAATATCTATACATAATAATATTACTTAAGAATTGTATCAGATTTCCTTGTGAAAATCTTGTTTATAAGGAAAGTATTGAAGAGTTTAATAATTATTAAAATTAAAAAATATTGCGTTTGATAGTATGTATTACATCAAGATTTTAAAAAGAAATTGTATATTTAGTCATCCTTTGAATTGTAAAGGTTTTTTATTGATTTGAAAGTGGAGATGCAAAATTGCATAAAGATATTAAATTCCATTTTATATAAAATACTTTGTTATAAAGTATGAACTAAACTTTTGTATGCATCTATTCTCATACTAATGAGGGATTTCAAAAAGATGTTACGTATATACAATAATACGTAATCATGTATAAAATTTTTAGTATGGGAGGAAGAGTATGAAAAATTGGGTGAAGTTTCGAATTGCACGTCCGACGGATAAGTTTGAAGAGGTTACAGTGTTTTATGAAAAAGGATTAGGTTTAAAACGTATTGGTGAATTTTATGATCATGAAGGTTATGACGGGATTATGTTTGGACTACCAGATGAAGAGTACCATTTAGAATTTACAAAGCATAAAGATGGAAGTCCTTGTCCGGCTCCAACGAAAGATAATTTACTTGTATTCTATATAAGAGAAGATATTGAAATAGAAAGAGTGAGTAAAAGGCTACAGGCAATGGGATATGATGAAGTTGAACCAGAAAATCCATATTGGAAAGAGAAGGGGATAACGATAGAGGATCCAGATGGCTGGAGAATCGTGTTAATGAAAATAGAAGAATAGAGGATAACGAAACTAATAAGAACAAGGTTTCAAATTATGATAGGATACAAATAGATCAGCTTCCTTCTATGTAATAAAAATAGGGGTAAGCTTTTTTTTGTTTTATAATCTGAAAATTTTTATTTGACAATTAATTATAGGGAGATGTAAAGTGAGAACGTATATTCTTATAAGTTTGATAGTGTTTCTATTCAAAAGGAATGTATAAATAAGGAGGGGCCTTTTATGTTATGGCGAATTAAAGATGCGGAAATATACTATGAAATTGTTGGAGAGGGTAAACCGGTCCTTATTATACATGGCTGTGGTCCTGACCATAGGTTAATGATGAAATGTATGGAATCGGTATTTCAAAAATATGAAGGTTATCAACGAATATATATTGATTTACCTGGAATGGGAAAGTCGAACGCTCCAAATTGGATAAATAGTTCAGATCATATATTAGAAGTGATAACTACATTTATTGAAGAAGTCATTCCAACGAAAGATTTTTTACTAGTAGGAGAGTCTTTCGGCGGATATTTAGCTAGAGGGATACTTTCAAAAATGTTTGAGAGAGTCGATGGATTATTATTAGTATGTCCTGTTGTTGTTGCGCTGCAAAAAGAAAGACGTTTACCGGATAAACAGATAATTGTACAAGATAAGGAGTTTTTAAATACGTTAACTTCTACCGAAAGAGAGGGATTTTGTGAGTTAGCAGTAGTAGCAAATGAATATACATATAAGCGATTTAAAGAAGAAATTAAGCCGGGGTTAGATGTTGCTAATTATGAATTTATTGAAAGGATGCAAAAAAATTATTCTCTTACTCTGGATTTTCACCGTAAGAAATATGAGAAACCCGTTCTTTTATTAGCCGGAAGACAAGATATATCGGTAGGTTATCAAGATATTATAGAAATTATTGAAGATCATCCGAGAGCAACATTAGCGGTGCTTGATATGGCGGGACATAATTTGCAAATTGAACAGCCTGAATTATTCGAGAGTTTAGTAGGAGAATGGATTACACGAACAAAACAACAAAATTTATAAAAAACGAATGAATATTTTCAAGGAGGAAGTATGAATACATATATTTATATGGTTAGGCACGGTGAATCACCAAAATTAGAAGGGGGTGAAAGAACACGTGGTTTAACTGAAAAGGGAAGTTTAGACGCTCATAGAGTAACAGATATATTAAAAACAGAGGGAATCGATACTTTCATTTCAAGTCCGTATAAGAGGGCTGTATTAACTATAGAAAAAACAGCCAATTTCTATGAAAAAGAAATATTAATATATGAAAACCTTAAAGAGTGTATGTTTTCCAGCGGGGATCAAGTTATATCAGATAAAGAAGTATATCCACTTGTAAAGAAGATGTTCTCTAATCCGGACTTTGCACGAACGGAAGGAGAGTCATATATGGATTGCCAGAGAAGAGTAGTGAAAGTATTAAAAAAAATCTTAATGGATTTTCAAGGGCAAAAAATTGTAATTGGTACACATGGGCTTGTCATGACATTAATGATGAATTACTTTGATAATCAATATGGGTTTGGATTTTTAATACATACATCAAAGCCTGACATATATAAGTTGGAATTTAAAGATGAGCAATTAATGAATGTAGAAAGATTATGGATAGGAGAATGAAACTTCATATATGGAGTATGTTTTAATAGATATTTTTAAAACATACTCTATTTTTATAGAAAGAATCTTTATCAACTATTTTTAGAATCTTAAATTAATAAGTAATTATTCAGTTTCTGAATAATGTAATTAGAAGTTGGATTAAGGAAACAATTTTAAATGTGACAAAATTCCAAACGATGGATTTATATTCAATTGGAGAAAAAGATGTAGAATTTTGTCTTACGGTCCCCGTTTACTTTTCATTTCATTACATATAGGCTTTGTGGTGTAAAGGGGAAAATCATCTACCTTTACACAAAATTTATAAGGAGGAAATGGTGATGAAAAAGATTAAAAAGTTTGCGGGAGTTGCTTTAGCGGGGACGATTGGATTAAGTGGACTACTGTTTTTAGAACCAAGTGTAAGCGCTGCGGAAGCACAGCAAGTGAAAGAGGAGAATTTCAATGCAATTGATGTATCGATGAATTTAAATGAATTATATGTATTAAGTGGCAGAAGCATTGATGTTCTTTCTGGAGATAAAGAAGCAATTCATCTAAATAAATACACAATTCGTTTTAGTAAACCAGGGAAGTATGTGATTAAAGTAAATGGCTGTATTTATGACGATATATATACTTTTATTGTGAATGAGTAATATATATTCTTAAATCGTGAGATGAAAAAAGCAACACCCTATTTGCGGTGAGAATCGTAAATAGGGTGGATTTATTTGTATTAAGCTGTACTTTAAATATGTTCACTAATTTTCTTTTTGTTATGTAGAGTATGTAAAAGTGTTTGAAACACCTTAAATGATTGCTGAAAAATTGGACTTTGAATAAAGGTGTATAGAAAAGTTACGATGAAAACAGGACCACCGAGTATAAATCCAATAACTAATACAACACATTCTACTATGATTCTAGCACGGCTAATAGACAGTCCTGTTTTGTCAGAAATAGTAAGCATGAATCCATAACGAGGTCCAGCGCCAATTCCAGCCGCAACATACATACCTCCCCCGATACCTGTAATGGCGATACCAGAAAATAAAATGAGTAAGTTTAACCATAAATAATCACTAGCGTTTGGCAGAATATTTGATTGTAAGAAAAAGTCCATAATCGGACCGATAAGTAGTGCATTTAAAAATGTACCCACATTTATATATTTTCGATCTACTAGTAAAGAAATGAGAACGAGACATAACCCACATATGACACTCCACGTACCAATGGTCCATCCAAATCTTTGGTAGAGAGCCATGTTTAAAACTTCCCAAGGATGTAAGCCGAGAAATTTAACTTTGACTGCAAGAGCATTTCCAAGGCCAAAGAAAATTAATCCTAAGAAAAAAAGAAAATAGCGAAAGAGAGTTAGCCTCATTTTTAAAACCTCCTATATTTTATAATTATGTATGTTACCTGTTACGGTTTTAATGTACAAATATTATGTCTTTTTATCATTCGTTTAAAAGTGTTAACGATGTAAATGAAATATACATCTTCACAGTCAAAAAAGTTAAAATATTTCGTTTTAAGGATTATAATGGAGAGAGAAACATAAAAGGGAGTGAATGAACTTGAAACAAGAACTTATTGAAAGGTTTACGAGATATGTAAAAATTGATACACAATCAAATGAAGAAAGCCATACAGTACCAACAACACCAGGACAAATTGAGTTTGGTAAGTTATTAGTGGAAGAGCTAAAAGAAATTGGTTTAACAGAGATAACGATGGATGATAACGGCTATGTAATGGCAACACTTCCAGCTAATACGGATAAGGATGTTCCTGTAATCGGATTTTTAGCTCATTTAGATACGGCAACAGACTTTACAGGGAAAAACGTCAAACCACAAATTCATGAAAATTTTGATGGTAATGCAATTACGTTAAATGAAGAGCTAAATGTTGTGTTAACACCAGAGCAGTTTCCGGAATTACCATCATATAAAGGACATACCATTATTACAACTGATGGTACAACACTTCTAGGAGCAGATGATAAAGCTGGTCTTACAGAAATTATGGTTGCAATGAACCATTTAATACATAATCCGCAAATTAAGCACGGGAAAATTAGAGTTGCGTTTACGCCAGATGAAGAAATTGGCCGCGGCCCAGCTCATTTTGATGTAGAAGCGTTTGGTGCATCATTTGCTTATACGATGGATGGAGGTCCATTAGGTGGTTTAGAGTATGAAAGCTTTAATGCTGCAGGCGCTAAATTAACGTTTAACGGAACGAATACACATCCTGGAACAGCGAAAAATAAAATGCGTAACGCAACTAAACTTGCGATGGAGTTTAATAGCTATTTACCGGTAGAAGAGGCACCAGAATATACAGAGGGTTATGAAGGATTCTATCACTTACTTTCTTTAAACGGTGATGTTGAGCAAAGTAAAGCGTATTATATTATTCGAGATTTTGATCGTGAAAACTTTGAAGCGCGTAAAAATAACGTTGAAAATATTGTGAAGCAAATGCAAGAAAAATATGGACAAGATGCAGTCGTTTTAGAAATGAATGATCAATACTATAACATGCTTGAAAAGATTGAACCAGTGAGAGAAATTGTTGATATTGCATATGAGGCAATGAAAAGTTTAAATATCGAACCAAATATTCATCCGATTCGCGGTGGAACAGATGGATCACAATTATCGTATATGGGATTACCAACGCCGAACATTTTCACAGGTGGTGAAAACTATCACGGTAAATTTGAGTATGTTTCGGTAGATGTTATGGAAAAAGCTGTTCAAGTTATTATAGAAATTGCAAGACGATTTGAAGAGCAAGCTTAAAAAAGAACCAAGTAGTATGAATGTACTACTTGGTTCTTTTAATATAGTACTCGCCACAAATAAAAAGTTGCGTAAGACTCCCAGTTGATCCAATTTGCCGCAAAATCTTTTATTTCATGTTTAGTCGGTTTACTTTCTGAACCTGTTATACATTTAATTGCATTGTGCAAACCAACATCGTCAATTGGAAAAGCTGAAGGGAATCGTAAACAGCGCATTAAAACATAGTTGGCAGTCCATGGTCCTATACCATGGATAGCGGTTAATTGTTTCTCAGCAACCTTTACATCTTGTGTTTGCAGTAAATCCTCTTTTGATAGTTTTCTCTCTGTAATAAGCTTCGCAATACCGATTAAATATTCACATTTTCTAGTCGTCATTTTTAATTGTTGGAGATCTTCTACATGTAGATTTGCAATTGTTTCAGGTGATGGGAATATCCAATGCTTTCTACCGTCCCATTCTACATAACTTCCAAATTGCTCAACTAATCTTCTTTTTAGCGTATAAGCATATGTGAGATTAATTTGCTGACCGATAATTCCCCAGGAAAGTGCTTCAAATAAATCTGGAATCCCTAAAGTTCGAAGTCCATAAAACTTTTGAACAGGAACTCGAAGGAGTGGATCAAGTTTAGCTAATTGATAGAAGGGAGCCAAATCAGTATTTAAATCAAACCATTCAGTTACATAGTTAGCGACAGCATTGCATATCCACTTTTCAGAGATATAGGATTCTCCTAAAAAACATATTTGAATAGTATCATCCGAATTCATACTAATTTCAACTAACGGATTTACATCGTGAACAGGGATAACTTTATAAATTTTGTTAGCCTCAATGTGAAACATACATTCATTGTTAGAACGTGATAGATAACGCAAATTTTCTTGGAAACTAAATTCTGTTGGAACTGTTAAAGTTAATGCGTTACTATATTTGGCTGTCATAAGACTCCCACCTGTAACCTTTCTAATGCAAGCAATTCCTTCTTCATTTCTAATCCGCCTCTAAAACCAGTTAGTTTGCCATTTTTCCCTATAACGCGATGGCAAGGAATTGTAATGAGAAGAGGGTTGGCAGCAATAGCAGAAGCAACGGCACGTACAGCTTTAGGTTTTTGAATTCTTTCGGCAATTTCTGTATAAGAATATGTCTTTCCATAAGGAATTTCACGTACCGTATTCCAAACAGATAATTGAAAATCAGTTCCGTAAGCATCGATAGGGAATGTAAAAGTTTCTCGTTTACTTTCTAAATACTCGATAACTTCTTTCGTATATGTTTGTAGCTAATCTGGATTACAGGTTAATATATGTTGTGGTAATTTTTTTCTGGCCCATATATTTAGCTCTTCAAAGTTTTCATCTTGAGATCCAATGAAACATAGTCCAGTTTCGGTTGCAGCAATATGAAACTGCCAATTTTTATGTGTAAATAGTGTCCAATATATAAATTTATTTTTGTAGGAATTCATTATTGTATCCCTCTTTCATTTCGTTCTTTTTTCGATATTCAGTAGGAGTAAATCCGGTTTTCTTTTTAAATAAAGTTGCGAAATACTCTGGATTTTCTATCCCGACAGCAGTACTAATTTCTTTAATGGATTGATTTGTTTGTAAAAGGTGTTCTGCCGCTTTAACAATTCTGAACTGCTGTATATATTCTATTGGACTTATTCCTGTCATTTTTTTGAAAGTGCGTTGTAAATGAAAAGGGCTACCATGGCACATTTCCGCTAGTATGTCGAGAGTTAATGCTTCGTCATAATGCTTTTCGATATAATCTTTAATTTGTTCTACCCACTCTTCATTAGGCAAAGTGAGCCCATTTGGTTTACAACGTTTGCACGGGCGAAAGTTTTCACTTAATGCTTGCTCTGCATGATGAAAAATTCGTACATTGTTTTTATTCGGTATTCTTGATTTGCATGATGGCCTGCAAAAGATTCCGGTTGATTTCACAGCATAAAAGAATTTGCTATCATAGGAAGAATCATTATGAATAATTGCTTGCCAATGCACATTTGTTAACGTAACTCTTTCATTGTACAAAGAACATCACCTCTAAAATTAGTATAACCTGAATAATGTACGTATGTATGTATTCACAAATGTAAGAGCAAGATTACAAAGGTGAAAATATGATTGTTTTTCTATTTTGTGATAGCATGAAATTTGGAAATAAACATCAAGAGGAGGGCTATAAATGAAGTTCATTTCATGGAATGTAAATGGTTTGCGAGCAGTTATCGCAAAAGGTGGATTTTTGGAATATCTCGAGGAATCAAATGCTGATATATTTTGTTTACAAGAGATTAAATTACAAGATGGACAAATTGATTTAAATCCAGAGGGTTATTATACATATTGGAATTATGCTGTGAAAAAAGGCTATTCAGGAACAGCTATTTTCACGAAAAAAGAACCGCTTTCTGTTACTTATGGCTTAGGCATGGAAGAGCATGACCAAGAAGGACGCGTTATTACATTGGAATTCGATGGTTTTTATTTGATAACACTGTATACACCAAACTCTAAGCGAGGATTAGAACGTTTAGATTACAGAATGAAATGGGAAGATGATTTCCGGGCGTATATTAAAGGATTAGATGAGAAAAAACCAGTTATTTTTTGCGGAGACTTAAACGTTGCTCATAAAGAAATTGATTTGAAAAATCCGAAAAGTAATCGTAAAAATCCTGGATTCTCTGATGAGGAACGAGAGAAGTTTACTCGTATTTTAGAAGAAGGATTTATTGATACGTATCGTCATCTATATCCTGATCAAGAAGGAGCATACTCTTGGTGGTCGTATCGTATGGGAGCGAGAGCAAAAAATATTGGATGGCGTTTAGATTATTTTGTTGTCTCGGAAAGAATGAAAGACCAAGTCAAAGATGCCAAAATTAATAGTGAAGTAATGGGATCAGACCATTGCCCAGTTGAATTACAGATGAATTTCTAAAAGAAAAGAAGTATCTTCCTGGCGGGAGATATTTCTTTTTTTGATTCAGTTTGTTAAAATTTTTCAAATCATTCTTGAAATTATTGTATATTAAATATATACTTAGTAACGATAATCATTATCAATGATAATTGTTATCAAATGATGGAAGGGTAAAAGAACTATAGTTTAGGGGAAGTGAACGAGAATGAGTTCTGGATAAAATTATTAATCTAATGAAATATATGCGTGGGACAAGTTTCATATAGTTAAATTTTATTGAGAATATAGTTTGAAAATTCGAGAGGAGATATATAAAGATGAACAAGAAGTTATTTACATTAGGGATGGTTACAGTATTAAGTGTAGGATTAGCAGCGTGTAATAGTGCTGATAAAACTTCTGGGGAGCAAAAGCAACAGACAAAAGCTACGGAAACGAAAAAAGACGAAAAAAGAAAAATCACATATTTAGGTAAAGAGTATACAGTGCCAGCAAAAGTAGATAAAATTGCGACAGCTAGTTTAGAGTCAATGGAAGATGCGGCAGTACTTGGAATTAAACCAGTTGGTGCCATTACTGTTGGTGGGAAATTACCAAAGTATCTTGAAAAAGATTTAGAAGGTGCGAAATCTGTTGGTGAGAAGATGGAACCAAATTTTGAAACATTACTACAATTAAAGCCAGATATTATTACATCAAGTACGAAATTCCCAGCAGAAACAGCTGAAAAGTTTACGAAAGTAGCTCCTACATTCCCGGTATCACACGTTTCAACAAATTGGGAAGATAACTTAAAGCTAATGGGAGAATTAACTGGTAAAAAAGATAAAGCAGAAAAAATTATTAAGGATTACAATACGGATGCTGAAAAAGCAAAAGCAAAACTAGGAGATAAGTTAAAAGACAAAAAAGTACTTGTCATAAGACTAAGAGCAAACGACTTATTCCTATACCCAGAAGGAGTATACTTTAACCCTGTAATTTATAAAGATCTTGGACTAACTGCTCCAGAACAACTTAAAACGGTAAAAGCACAAGAAAAGATTTCTTTAGAAAAATTAGCTGAAGTTAATCCTGATTATATCTTCTTACAATACGAGGCAAGTGAAAATAATAAACCGAAAGTGTTAGAAGACATTGAAAAGAATCCAATTTGGCAAAGTATGAATGCTGCGAAAGAAAAGAAAGTGTTTGTAAACGTTGTAGATCCAATGGCACAAGGTGGTACAGCTTGGAGTAAAACAGCATTCTTAAAAGAAGCAGTGAAAAATTTATCTAAATAATACAATAAGTAAGGTGCGTTGAATGATATGCAGAAAACGAATGCAGTACCAGTAACCATATTATGTATAGCACCCATACTCATCTTATTTACAGTTATACTTTCTATTTTGTATGGGGCGAAAAGTATTGATGTTGAAACGGTGTGGAACGCATTGTTTCATTTTGATTCAAGTGATGTAAATCATAATATTATTATTACTTCACGTTTACCAAGGGTAGTTGCAGCTCTTTTAGTCGGAGCATTTCTAGCCATATCAGGAGCACTTATGCAGGGGATGACAAGAAACTATCTTGCATCCCCTTCTATTATGGGTGTGACGGATGGGGCAGCCTTTGTTATTACACTTTGTATGATTTTTCTTCCGGGAATGTCCTCAATTGGTATGATTTTATGTTCAATGATTGGTTCTGCACTCGGAGCCGGTATCGTGTTTGGTTTTGGTTCGCTTCTTCAAAATGGCTTATCACCAGTTCGGTTGGCAATTATTGGGACAGTGATTGGAACATTTTTAAGCAGCGTATCTGCTGCGATGGCTTCATATTTCCAAATTTCTCAAAATGTTAGTTTTTGGTTTAATGCAAAGTTAGATCAAGTGGACCCTAATGTAATTAAAATTACGATACCTTTTGGGATAATTGGGATAGCTTTAGCATTATTAATATCAAAATCTATTACAATTCTTTCTTTAGGAGAAGAGGTATCTATTAATCTAGGACAACGTACAAAACTAGTTAAAGCGATGGCTATTTTATCAGTTATTTTCTTAACAGGAACGGCAGTTGCTTTAGTTGGGAAAGTTGGTTTTGTAGGTTTAATTATTCCGCATATTACTCGTTTTATAATTGGCGTAGATTATAAGTGGATTGTACCTTGTGCAGGCGTTATTGGTGGAGTGTTCTTAGCGTTATGTGATGTTTTAAGTAGATTTGTAAATTATCCATTTGAAACGCCAATTGGTGTCGTTACATCTTTAATTGGAATTCCTTTCTTCCTTTATTTAATCCGTACAAGAGGGGGAGAGAGACATGCCTAAAAGTTCAAGTCAACGTTTTGGAATGACAATGGGGATTATTATATTTTTAATTTTTGGTGCTATTTATATTAGTTTAACGAACGGCACGTTTGATATTACGATTACGGATGTATTTAAAACACTTTTTAGAATTGATCCAGTACCAGAACATGATCTAGTTATCTTTGATTTTCGTCTTCCACGCATTGTAATTGCTGGGTTAGTAGGATTAGGACTCGGCGTTGCTGGTGCTGTTATTCAAGGGATTACGAGAAATGGATTGGCAGACCCAGGTATTTTAGGAGTGAATGCGGGGGCAGGAACAGCGATCGTTATTTTTATGTTTTTCTTTCAAGGACAATTAAAGAGCACAGACTGGGTTTCTATTATGATGATGCCAATGTTTGGTTTAGTTGGCGGATTAGGTGCAGCTATTATCATTTATCTGTTTTCTTGGAAAAACGGTAAGCTAGACTCGCAACGTCTTTTATTAACAGGTATTGCAATTGGATCAGGATTTGGAGCATTTTCTATGTATTTATCACTCAAAATGAAGTCAACCGATTTTGAGATGGCTGCAGTTTGGGTGTCTGGAAGCATATATAGTGCAAACTGGAAGTATATTGTTGCAATGTTACCATGGCTTATCATATTAATTCCTCTCATACAAAAGAAAGCTTATTTATTAGATTTATTTCAATTGGAAGAAACGAGTATTACAAGTTTAGGTGTTTCAGTAGAAAGAGAGAAATCAATTTTACTATTAAGTAGTATCGGACTTGTGAGCGCGTGTGTTGCAGTTTCAGGAAGTATTGGTTTCATTGGATTAATGGCACCACATATAGCGAAAAGACTTGTCGGTATTCAGCATAAGCATATCATTCCTACGTGCGGCGTAATTGGAATGTTCCTTGTAATTGCTTCAGACTTTATCGCAAAAACAGTTTTCACACCTGTAGAATTACCAGTTGGAATCGTTATTTCTATTGTCGGTGTACCTTATTTCTTATATTTACTTTATAAGGCGAAAGCGTAAGAGGAGGAATAAAAGTGAGTATTTTAAGTACAAAAAATTTAGAAACGAGTTATGAAAAGCTTACAGTGTTTCGCGATTTAAATGTGGAAATACAAGAAGGAAAAGTAACGACAATTATAGGGCCAAACGGGTGCGGTAAATCGACATTGTTAAAAACAATGGGAAGAATCTTAAAGCAGAAGAGTGGTAAAGTATATTTGCAAGGACAGGATTTACATACAATTCCAACGAAAGAAATTGCGAAGCAGTTAGCTTTACTTCCGCAAACTCCAATTGCGCCAGGAGAGCTTAAAGTAGAAGAGTTAATTTCTTATGGACGCTATCCACATCGAAATAACGTAAATAAGTTAACTTCAAAAGATAAAGAAATGATTGATTGGGCATTAGAAATAACGAAAACTTCTGAATTTCGAACGAGACAAATTGCAAATTTATCAGGTGGTCAACGACAAAAGGTATGGCTAGCGATGGCTTTAGCACAAGAGACAGAAGTGTTGCTATTAGATGAGCCAACTACATACCTTGATATGTCTCATCAATTAGATGTATTACAAATTGTGGAGAAATTAAATAAAGAACATAATTGTACGGTCGTTATGGTACTGCATGATATTAACCATGCAGCAAGGTTTTCAGATGAAATTATTGCAATGAAGGAAGGGGAAATCGTTACAACTGGTAGTCCAGAAGAAATTATTACAAACGAAATACTAAAAGAAGTATTTCATATTGATGCGCGTGTCATGATTGATCCGTATAATGGGGCTCCTGTTTGCTTCGGTTATGATAGTGTTGCACCTCAAGAAGAAAAAGTAGAAATATATGTTACAAGCTAAAAGGGGGGAATAGGATGAATAGTACAATTGAAAAACAACAGATTATTACATCTAATACCGCACAATGGAAAATGTATTCTAAATTAGAAGGTAAGGAATATCAAATTCATATTTCAAAGCCGAGGCAACCAGCACCAGAGGCAGGATATCCTGTTATATATGTACTAGATGGCAATGCTTTTTTTCAAACATTCCATGAAGCGGTTAAAATACAATCAGTTAGAGCAGAAAAAACAGGTGTTTTACCAGCCGTTATAGTAGGTATTGGTTATCCAATTGAAGGGGCGTTTTCAGGTGAAGAAAGATGCTATGATTTTACGCCTAGCGTAATTTCAAAAGATGCCCCTTTAAAACCAGATGGAAAACCGTGGCCTACAACAGGGGGAGCACACAACTTCTTTACTTTTATAGAAGAAGAACTGAAACCTCAAATTGAAAAACATTATGAAATTAATAAAGGAAAACAAACGTTATTTGGGCATTCGCTAGGTGGTTTATTTACGTTACATATACTATTTACAAACGTAAATGCCTTTCAAAATTATTTTATTAGTAGTCCATCTATTTGGTGGAATAACCAATCTGTACTTGAAAAAGAAGAGAATCTTATAAATGAATTAAACAATGCAAAGGTTAAAACAGGAGTATTTCTTACAGTTGGTTCATTAGAGCGAGAGCATATGGTTGTAGGTGCAAATGAATTGTCAGAGCGTCTTCTCCAAGTAAAACACGATCAGTTTAGGTTTACGTTTTATGAGGCTGAAGGGGAGAATCATGCGTCAGTTGTACCGACTTCTTTAAGTAAAGGGTTAAGATTTGTTAGTCATGTATCCAGCGACTAAAAGGCTAGTGATTTGAGTGAATCCACATTTTTAGGTTAGTTTATAAAATGATCGTCTAATAAAATGCAAACAAAAGGCTATGGGGAAATTCTCCATAGCCTTTTGTTTGCGTAAGTAGAATTGTCCTTTTTGAAAGTTTTGTTTCAATTTTTCGTCTAAAGAGACAAAAAGTTGTCACAATTCGGTCACAATTAGCATAAACATAAAATAGACGAAATGAACTTATTTCCAAAAAGGCTTGTTTCATTCCAATCATGATTTGTAGAGCTGAAAAAGCATGGATGAAAAGTTCACTATATTCTCAAGGAGGTAGATCGTATGAAAACTATTCTTGCTATCGCTGGACTTATTTGGGTTTTATCACATGGCATTCCAATTTATGAAGGAGAACAAATTCGCAGTGCTCTAAATAAAAATTTTAATGAATATCATATCATTGATCGGCAAGATAATGTTGTGACAGTTCGAGTGAATGATTGTTTTCATACGGTAACCGTTGAAGGAACTTCAGTAGTGAATGATACAAAAGTATGTGATCAGCAATAATTATATATAGGAAGAAAAAAGTCTCAATTTACACGTGTGAAGATTGAGACTTTTATATTTTGGGATGAATAATAAGCGGGGATGGATAATCCTCGCTTATTATTGTTTTTTGAAAAAAGGAAAGGGTATAATGAAAAATGAGACTGAGAAGCTAACAATGTGTTAAGAATAATCATAAAGTGGAAATATACTCATATGGGGTATCATGCATAGATATTTAATGCTATAATTGGTATACTCATAAAATCAATTGTTTTATTGGATGAAGAGAACTTTTAAGAAGGTGATAATATGGATCATAAAGAGCATGAATCAGTAACACATAGATCAGAAAAAGAAAAAGAGCAAATTATAAATAGATTGAAGAGAATCGAAGGACAAGTTCGTGGTATTCAAAATATGATTGAAAATGATCGTTATTGCGTGGATATTTTAGTGCAAATTTCAGCGATTAATGCAGCAATGAAAAAAGTAGGGATGGGTGTTCTCAAAAACCATACGAGTCATTGTGTTTCGGGTGCTATTAAAAACGGTAATGGTGACGAAGCAATTGAAGAATTAATGACAGTATTTGAACGTTTTTCAAAAGCGTAAGAACAAGCTAGTATGTAACTGGCTTGTTTTTTTATTTACCTCTATATAGGATTTCGAGGTATTGGTGTGAAAAAGTGTGTATAAAATAAACTTTTAGAAAATAATTGAAAAATCATGATATAAAACCATTGATTACCTTAGGGGGGTATGGTAAGATGTAATTGTAATTAACAAACAATGAAGAAACAAGAGGAGGATTTTAAATGGAACAGTTAACATTACAAGTTGAAGGTATGTCTTGTGGACATTGTGTAAATGCTATCGAAAGCAGTGTGAAAGAGCTAAATGGTGTTGAACAAGTAAAAGTTCAATTAGCAGAAGGAACTGTTGAAGTTACTATCGACTCGTCTGCTGTAACACTAAAAGATATCGTTGCTGTAATTGAAGATCAAGGATACGATGTTCAATAATTATTTTTAAATATGGAAATAAATCGTACTTTATAGGAAGTACGATTTATTTTGCTAATAATTATACCTCATAAGGGTATATAGAGGTGAGAGACATGAATGAACAAAAAGAGGCCAATCTTCAAATATCAGGAATGACATGTGCGGCATGTGCAAATAGAATTGAAAAAGGTCTAAAAAAAGTAGAAGGTGTTCATGATGCAAATGTAAATTTTGCACTTGAAAAAACAAAAATAATGTATGATCCCCAAAAAACAAATCCGCAACAATTTAAGGAAAAAGTTGAATCGTTAGGATATGGAATTGTAAGTGATAAAGCTGAATTTACTGTTTCAGGAATGACATGCGCAGCATGTGCCAATAGAGTAGAAAAGCGTTTGAATAAGTTAGAAGGTGTGAACGAGGCGACAGTAAATTTCGCTTTGGAATCGGCTACAGTAGATTTTAATCCTGATGAAATTAATATAAATGAAATGAAGAATGCAATTACAAAATTAGGATATAAATTGGAAGTGAAATCAGATGAGCAAGACGGAGCAATTGATCATCGCTTACAAGAAATTGAGCGACAAAAGAAGAAGTTTATCATTTCGTTTATTTTATCATTCCCGTTACTATGGGCAATGGTAAGTCATTTTTCATTTACATCGTTTATTTATTTACCTAATATGCTTATGAATCCTTGGGTGCAGCTAGCTCTTGCAACTCCAGTTCAATTTATCATTGGTGGACAGTTTTATGTTGGGGCTTATAAAGCGTTACGTAATAAAAGTGCAAACATGGATGTTCTTGTGGCACTTGGAACATCGGCCGCCTATTTCTATAGTGTATATTTAAGCATTCAATCTATCGGTTCTTCGGAACATATGACAGATTTATATTTTGAAACGAGTGCGGTACTTATTACATTAATTATTTTAGGTAAATTATTTGAGGCAAAAGCAAAGGGACGTTCATCAGAAGCAATTAAAAAGTTGATGGGTTTACAAGCAAAGACAGCTACAGTTGTGCGAGATGGAACGGAAATGAAAATTTTAATCGAAGAAGTAGTAGCTGGCGATATCGTTTATGTAAAACCTGGTGAAAAAATTCCGGTAGATGGTGAGATTGTAGAAGGAAAATCAGCAATTGATGAATCAATGTTAACGGGTGAAAGTATTCCGGTCGATAAAACAATAGGTGATGCAGTAATCGGTTCTACAATGAATAAAAATGGATTTTTAAAAGTGAAAGCAACTAAGGTAGGAAGAGATACTGCATTAGCCCAAATTATTAAAGTAGTAGAAGAGGCTCAAGGTTCAAAAGCTCCTATTCAAAGGGTAGCAGATCAAATTTCAGGTATTTTCGTACCGGTTGTAGTTGTGATTGCTATTATTACATTTGCAGTGTGGATGATATTTGTTACACCAGGTGATTTTGGCGGAGCACTTGAGAAAATGATAGCAGTACTTGTTATCGCTTGTCCATGTGCATTAGGTCTTGCAACGCCTACATCTATTATGGCTGGATCAGGAAGATCAGCTGAGTATGGTATTTTATTTAAAGGCGGAGAACATTTAGAAGCAACGCATCGATTAGATACAGTTATTCTAGATAAAACAGGTACTGTGACAAACGGGAAGCCTGTGTTAACAGATGTAATTGTAGCAGATGGGTTCCACGAAGAAGAAATACTACGTTTAGTAGGTGCGGCAGAAAAAAATTCTGAACACCCACTTGCAGAAGCGATTGTAGAAGGCATTAAAGAAAAGAAAATTGATATTCCAAGTTCAGAAACGTTTGAAGCGATTCCTGGATTCGGTATCGAATCAGTTGTAGAAGGGAAACAATTATTAATTGGTACACGCCGATTAATGAAGAAATTCAATATTGATATTGAAGAAGTTTCTAAATCAATGGAAGAGTTAGAACGAGAAGGCAAAACAGCAATGCTTATTGCGATCAATAAAGAATATGCTGGTATAGTTGCCGTTGCAGATACTGTAAAAGATACTTCAAAAGCGGCTATCGCAAGACTTAAGAAAATGGGTCTAGACGTTGTGATGATTACAGGAGATAACACACAAACTGCTCAGGCAATTGCGGGGCAAGTTGGTATTGATTACGTAATTGCAGAAGTATTACCAGAAGGAAAAGCAGAAGAAGTGAAAAAACTTCAAGCGCAAGGTAAGAAAGTAGCAATGGTTGGAGATGGAATTAATGATGCTCCTGCTCTTGCTACGGCAGATATCGGTATGGCCATTGGAACAGGAACGGATGTAGCGATGGAAGCGGCGGATATTACATTAATTCGTGGTGATTTAAATAGTATTGCTGATGCAATCTTTATGAGTAAGATGACAATAAGAAATATTAAGCAAAATTTATTCTGGGCACTAGCTTATAACGGCTTAGGAATCCCGATTGCAGCACTCGGTTTCTTAGCACCTTGGGTTGCAGGAGGGGCTATGGCATTTAGTTCTGTATCGGTCGTATTAAATGCATTACGATTGCAAAGAGTGAAGTTAAAATAATAAAACTTTAAATCTATAGAGTAATTGCATAGGCTTTTATAAAAAAACAATACTTTGAAATAAGTATTGTTTTTTTATTTATATAGAAAGAAAAAGGATATAATAAAGCAGTGAATCTTAGATGGTAGAAAAGTTAAATGATAGTGTACTAAGGAGGTTCATATATGTTAAAAGATATGACCATTAGAACATTCCATAAAGAGGATTTAGAACAAGTATTACAGTTGTTCTATGAAACAGTTCATACAATTAATGCAAAAGATTATAAGGTGTTACAGCTACAGGCATGGGCACCAGAGCGACTAGATAGAGAAAGTTGGTTACATTCTTTAGAGAAGAATATTAGTTATGTAGCGGATTATAACGGTGTGATAGTGGGATTTGGCGATTATAATGATGATCATTACGTAGATCGTTTATTTACACATAAAGATTATCAAGGGAAAAGGATAGCTTCATACATACTACAGAAGTTAGAAAAAGAAGCAGTGAACTTGGGGCATGGGGAGATATATACAGAGGCGAGTATTACAGCAAAACCTTTCTTTGAAACTGAAGGTTTTATTTGCATAAAGGAACAAAAGAAACAGCATAATGGTCAGATTTTTATTAATTATGTAATGAAAAAAATAGCCTTCTCATAAATGAGAAGGCTATTTTTCATTATTTTACAGCTTCTTTTAGTTCTTTACCAGCTTTGAAAGCAGGTACTTTAGAAGCTGCGATTTGCATTTCTTCACCAGTTTGTGGGTTACGGCCTGTACGAGCAGCTCTTTCGCGAACTTCGAATGTACCGAATCCGATAAGTTGTACTTTTTCACCAGCAGCTAAAGTGTTAGTGATTGATTCTACTACAGTTTGTACAACTACAGTAGCTTCTTTTTGAGAAATCTCAGCATTTTGTGCTACGTTTTTAATTAATTCTGTTTTGTTCATGTTTTTCACCTCATATGTAAATAATGCTATTTAAGTTGTTATTATAACGTATAAAACATTCGAGAACAAGTGTACGTACATATATTCGCAAAAAAAATGAAATTTGTAATATTTTTTAGAGCCACTTTATAGACATTTAGTTTAAGCGGATACAGATTTTTTCTTTAATTCGGTATGCTCTTTATTTAGAGGCAGTTTCTTATTATAAGATATGAAATAAGGTAATGCTACAAATAGCATACCTCCTACTAAGTTTCCAAAGAAAACAAAAATGAAGTTTGGAAAATATTCAATCCAAGTTAAATGACCGGCAAAAATTGCCGCCGGGATGACAAACATATTGGCTACAACGTGTTGAAATCCAATCGCAACAAAAGTCATAACAGGGAACCAAATGCCGATAATTTTTCCGATAAATTCTTTACTTCCCATACTGAGCCAAACAGCTAAACAAACGAGCCAATTACATCCGATTGCAGAAATGAAAGCTTGTAGTGGTGTATCTTGTAGTTTAGCTTGCGCAATAGAAACCGTTTTCGCTAAAAAAGCTCCCTCTGTTAATCCGACGATATGACCGAAAAAATAAGCAACGAATACAGCACCTATGAAGTTGCTAAAAGTAACAATAACTAAATTTCGAATGAAGTGAAATAAATCGATTTTTTTGTGGAGCCAAGCCATAGAAACTGTCATCATATTGCCAGTTACTAACTCCCCACCTGCAAGAATAACGAGTATAAGACCGATAGGGAATACAGCAGCACCTAGAAAACTAGTAAATGATCCCCAAGATTTTGGCATTGTTCCAATAACATGAATATCGAGTAAATACCCTAATGCGATGAAAGCACCGCCAAAAAAGCCGAGAATTAGCATAGGGAGTAATGATAAATGAGCTTTTTTTCTTCCGGAATTAGCAGCAAGTTCCGTAATTTCTTCTGGTGTAAATACAGACATGAATAATCTCTCCTTAATAAAATGGTAGAATGAATAGAAGGAACATTTTTAAGAATCTATGTATTATAAAAACATGTTATGACTTCTGTATAAATTTGTCAAAGGAAGCAAGGATGGGATTGGATATAACTAATGTTGTTCGTGTTGTCACATTCATGTAACAATAAGGCTTTAAAGTACGTCTAGAGGTGAGAACATGAATATGCATCATGTAAAAGAAGAACAGAAAAAATCAATCGTCCAGATATTTATAATCAGTTTCATAAGTATAGTAATGATTTCTATAAGTTTGTATTTCTATGCGACAGAAATAGAACGAAAACTAGTAACAGTTACGTGGAATGAAATAGAAGCTTCTACAATTCCTAAAGAGTTTCATAATAAAAAAATATTGCAGTTCTCAGATGTACATTTAGGACCAGAATTCACACTGAAACAACTAGAAAATTTGGTGGAGAAGATGAATACGTTACATCCAGATATAGTAGTTTTTACAGGGGATTTAATAGATAAATTTGGATCGTATCAAGCCGAAAAAGAAGAAGCAAAAGGCATATTACAGCAAATACATGCGCCCTTAGGGAAATATGCAGTGTTTGGGAATCATGATAGAGGCGGGGGAGGTAGTTTATTTTATAAAAAATATATGGAGGAAGCTGGTTTCACTGTGTTAGTAAATGAAGTGCAGAAAATTAAAGCGGAAAACGGCAAGTATATTACAATATCAGGTTTGGATGATTTTTTATTAGGGAAGCCACAAATAGATCCGACTTTAAAATATATAAGACAACAAGATTTCAATATGCTATTAGTACATGAGCCAGATGTTGTAGACAAAGTAGCAAGTTACCCAGTTGATTTTCAAATGTCAGGCCATAGTCATGGAGGACAAGTTCAAATTCCTTTTATAGGCCCATTAATTACGACAAAACTAGCTGAGAGTCATGTGGAAGGTATGTATGAATTAGAAGGGAAGAATAAGCCGTTACATTTATACGTAAATCGTGGTATTGGGACAACCCGAATGCCTGTTAGATTTTGGAGTGTACCGGAACTTTCAATATTTGTGTTAAAGCAAAATAGTAACTAGTCTATTCAATAATAAAAACAACAATAGGTCCTATAACCTATTGTTGTTTTTTATTATTTTTGCAAGGGAAGAGCATCAAAATATGTTCTATAGTTACTAGAAAATTCAAAGTTGTTTTTTGCATCCCAATTAATAGACCAAGACATTAAACCGCGAAATACAGGATAGCCACTCTGATTAGAAAGTTTATATTTCCCCCCGAAAGGAACTCCTTTAATAATATAATCTAAAGCTTTTTTCATTTCAGTTGGAGAAATATACCCACCACTTGGAGCTGCCGCTGGTGCTGCAGGAAGACCAATCATTACTTGATCCGAACGAAGAGCTGGGAAAATGTTATTTGCATTACCACCTACAGGAAAACCATGTAAGAGCATATCTGCCATTGCGACCTCGTAGTCGGCAGTACCTTGATTGTAGTTATTACCGTCCATTCCCATACCGCTGCCAGCATTGTAGTGTTGAACGTGAATGTATGTTAGTTTGTCTTTTACTCCGTAAATAATTGGTAAATATGCACCCCAGATGCTTCCGTATGCGCTATAACCGCCTTGAACATAAGCTGTTTCAGGAGCCATGCTTAATAGAAAGTCTGGACCGTAATGATCTGAGATTGTTCGAATAGCCGAAATAAGATTTACGATTTGAGGAGTAGTTGGGTTTTTGAAATTAGTGTCATTTCCGTTTAAGTAAATACCTGATTCAAGGTCAATATCTATTCCATCAAAACCGTATTTATCAATCAGAGATTGTATGGAATTAATAAAACGTTGCTTAGCGGCATTGTCAGGAAGTAAAACGACCCCATTTTGTCCACCTATTGAAAGAACTACCTTTTTTCCTTTACTTTTTAAATAAGAAATATCTGATTTGAACTCTGCATCTGTACCATAAACAGGAGAAAATTCAACAGTGGAACGATCACCACCAGTTTCACCGAAAGACACATTGATTACGTCCCATTTTGATGAAACGTCTTTTAATTTAATAATGCCAGTACCGTTATCAAAGTTATGCCAGTATCCAACGAGTAATTTTGATCCTAAATTGTTTGCTGCTTGTGCTTGAAAGGGGGCTAGCGGTAGTAGTAAGAAAATTACTAACGTACAACAAATAAATTTGAACTTATTAAACATATCAACACTCCCATACAAAAAGTTGTCTAGATGTATAATCTTGTTTGTTTAATAATATCTGAAAATTCATTTTTTTGTAAGGTGACTATAATTTTCTCAACAATTGTTTATGGGAAATTATTAAATCTAATGAAATAATTTCTGTAGGAGCTTGCATTACAATTGTTAATTTCAGAATATTTTGATATATTTTAAAGTATAGGACAAGATTTTTCGCATAGTACTCTTACATAAATTTCAAAATTAAGTTTGGAAGGGGATGTACAAGAGTTGGATAAAAATCTTAAGAAAGATCTTAAAATACGTCACATTACGATGATTTCAATTGGCGGCGTAATAGGAGCTGGTTTGTTTGTTGGGAGTGGTGCGGTTGTGCATTCTGCAGGACCTGGTTCTATTGTTTCATATGCTTTAGCAGGTCTACTAGTTATTTTCGTTATGAGAATGCTAGGAGAAATGGCAGCTATTAACCCGACAAGTGGTTCATTTGCAACATATGCACGTGAAGCAATTGGTCCATGGGCAGGTTATACAATTGGATGGCTATATTGGTTTTTCTGGGTAATTGTTATTGCGATAGAAGCCACAGCAGGTGCTGGTATTATTCAATACTGGATTCCAGATATCCCACTCTGGTTATTAAGCCTAATATTAACGATTTTATTAACATTGACGAATGTTTTTTCGGTGAAATCATTTGGTGAGTTTGAATATTGGTTCTCTTTTATTAAAGTGATAAGTATTGTTTTGTTCCTTTGTCTTGGACTAGCTGTTATTTTAGGGTTTATACCAGGAACGGAAGCACCTGGCACTTCGAATTTAGTAGGGCAAGGAGGATTTATGCCAAATGGTATAAGTTCGGTGCTACTTGGAATCACTGTCGTTATATTTTCATTTATGGGATCAGAGATTGTTGCGGTAGCTGCTGGTGAATCGGCAGAACCTGTAAAAGCAGTCAAAACAGCAACAAATAGTGTCATTTGGCGTATTCTCGTATTTTTCATTGGATCAATTGCTGTAGTTGTTACACTTCTTCCATGGAATTCAGCGAACATACTAAAAAGTCCGTTTGTAGCGGTACTTGAACATATTGGAATACCGGCAGCGGCGCAAATTATGAATTTTATCGTTTTAACAGCCGTACTTTCTTGTTTAAATTCGGGTTTATATACAAACTCAAGAATGCTTTTTTCGATGGCAGAAAGAGGAGATGCTCCAAAGGCATTTTTGAAATTGAACAGTAGTGGTGTTCCAGTTCGAGCGGTTTTATTTGGAACTTTCTTTGCTTATATTGGAGTTATTTTTAGTTACATATCTCCAGATAAAGTATTTTTATTTTTAGTGAATGCATCTGGTGGGATTGCATTACTCGTTTATCTCGTTATAGCGGTTTCACATTTAAAAATTCGTAAAAAAATGCGGAAAGTAGAACAGCAAAATTTGAAAGTGAAAATGTGGTTATTTCCGTACGTAACATATGTTACAATTGCCGCTATTATAGCAGTTTTAATTGCGATGCTTGCAATTGAATCTTTACGTTCACAAGCACTTTTGACGATGTTTGTTACGGTTCTTATAATCATTTCTTATTTTATTTTTAATAGAAATAAAAATAGTACAGTGTTGAATACTAAAAGGAAGAATGAGGAATCTGTTCGATTCTAATTTCTTGTTTTCTAAGAAATGCTACATCCAATCATTGGTAGAAAAGATTCATATAGAAGTAAAGAAAGAGTAATTACTATTGTCATAGTGAATATAAACTTTTTTCTTGACTTTTTATACGAAGGCGAGCAAAATGGTAAAAAAGGAAGGGGGGATGACGATGGAAGAGTACGTATTAGAGCTGTATAACCTGTTATATACGACAGAATGGCAAGATATTGTTTCGTTTCTAGGAATCGTATTTTGTATGAAGATTGTAATTGTATATATGGAAGAGCAAGGTATGTTCTATTCCTTCTCATCCCCGTTCGATGTGCAACGCGAGCCGTTGCCAAACTATGCCAAGGTAAATTACGAACAATTTCCTTTTGTAGTTTTCTTTATGATTCGATTTATTACAGCAATTGTAAAGAAAAAGGAAAGTGACGATGAAGAGTGCCACTCAACTTGTAATATAGCGAATGTTTTTTTTAGCTAAATACAAGGAGGAGATTTATATGTGGTTTCGATTTCTTATGATTGGTTTCTTTTCATTAACAGCAATTTCTTTAATGGGATATCAAGTGTCTGAAATTTTTCAAGCATATAGCGATACATTTTTTAACAAAAACTAATCGAATTGCTATTTGAATAATAAAGCGATAAAATCCTTCTTAAGAAGTTTTATTAAGAAGGATTTTTTTCTTTGTTTTGTCTTGCTGTGTCAAACTATTGTCACATTTACACTGTGAATAGTATGTTAAAATAGTGAGGTTACGTATACATATTTGAAGGAAGAGGGAGTGACCATTTTGGTGGATCAATCAACAAATCAGAAAAGCTATGCTCCTATTGTGATAACGCTTTCTGTAATTGTAAATGCGATTATTTTATTTTTGTTCTTTGGACCTGTTGGCTATGAAGGAGAATTACATTTTGATGTAACGATTTTACCAATGTTAAACGCAATTTTTAATAGCTTTACGTTCGTATTCTTATTAGCAGCTTTATACTCTATTATTAAGAAGAATGTGAAAATGCACCGTGGTTTCATCTTAGCAGCATTTACAACGACGTTGCTATTTTGTGTTTCGTATTTATCGTACCATTACTTAGCGCCAGCAACACATTTTGGCGGAGAAGGATTTATTAAATATGTGTATTTTATCATTTTAATTACACACATTATCCTAGCAGCAATTATCGTACCACTTGCATTATTTTCACTTGTATTTGGCTTTACAAATCAATTAGCACGTCACCGTAAAATTGTACGTTGGACGATGCCGATTTGGTTATATGTAAGTTTATCTGGTGTTATTGTTTACTTAATGATCTCACCTTATTACCAATAAAAAATCTCAGCCTGTAGGCTGGGATTTTTTTATTAAGCAAATATTTTTGTGAAATGAAAAAAATATGGTATACAAAAGTATAGTTGCTTTTCATATAGAAGGGATGGTAAAGGAATATGCAAAATTTTGTATTTCGTAATCCAACGAAACTTATTTTCGGTAAAGGTCAATTAGAACAGTTAAAAACTGAAATTCCACAGTTTGGTAAAAAAGTTCTTCTCGTATACGGGGGAGGCAGCATTAAGAGAAACGGTATTTATGATAATGTAATTTCTATTTTAAAGGATATAAATGCAGAAATATTTGAATTGACAGGTGTGGAACCGAATCCGCGTGTATCAACTGTAAAAAAAGGAATTCAAATTTGTAAAGAAAATGGTGTTGAATTTATTTTAGCAGTTGGCGGAGGAAGTGTAATTGACTGCACGAAAGCAATTGCTGCTGGTAGTAAGTACGATGGAGATGTGTGGGATATTGTAACGAAAAAAGCATTTGCTAGTGAGGCATTACCATTTGGTACTGTGCTTACTCTTGCGGCAACGGGATCTGAAATGAATGCTGGTTCTGTAATTACAAACTGGGAAACGAATGAAAAATATGGCTGGGGTAGCCCGGTTACTTTCCCGCAGTTTTCGATTTTAGATCCAGTTCATACTGCGTCTGTGCCGAGGGATCAAACAATTTACGGCATGGTAGATATTATGTCACATGTATTAGAGCAATATTTCCATCATGGAACAAATACAGAATTACAAGATCGTTATTGTGAATCTGTTTTAAAAACAGTAATTGAGACAGCTCCTAAGCTGTTAAGTGATTTAGAAAATTATGAGCATAGAGAAACCATTTTATATTGCGGTACTATGGCGTTAAATGGCATTTTAGCGATGGGGGTAAAAGGAGACTGGGCAACTCATAATATTGAGCATGCAGTTTCTGCGGTTCATGACATACCACACGGGGGTGGCCTTGCGATTCTATTCCCGAACTGGATGAAGCATGTTGTAGATGAAAATGTAAGTCGTTTTAAACAGTTCGCTATTCGTGTATTCGATGTAGAAACAGATGGAAAGACTGATCGAGAAATTGCGTTAGAAGGAATTGAGGCTTTACGTCAATTTTGGACTTCAATTGAGGCACCAGTAAAGTTATCTGATTACGCTATTGGAGAAAATGAAATTGATTTAATGGCGGATAAAGCGATGGCTTATGGCGAATTTGGTAACTTTAAAAAATTAAATAAAGATGATGTTTTAAGCATATATAAAGCTTCCTTATAAGTGAATTGAGTAAAGAAACCCATTTGATATAACGATCAAATGGGTTTCTTTTTTATTGTCTATAACCGTTTTTGACTGTTTTTGATTATTTATGAATGTTTATGGTTGATTTGTGTGGTCGTTTTCATTATACTGTAATCAAAGAAGAGGTGAATAAAATGTTAACTCCTGAACGTCATCAAATGATATTGCAACTTGTAAAAGAGCAGAAGGTTGTTAAGTTACAACAATTAGTAGAAAGAACAGAAAGCTCTGAATCAACAATTCGTCGTGATTTAGCACAATTGGAAAAGCAAAGATTATTAAAAAGAGTTCACGGTGGTGCTGCTGTTTTAACAGGAAAAGGACAAGAGCCAACGATGGTTGAAAAATCATCCAAAAACATTCAAATAAAACAACAAATTGCGAAATATGCGTCTAACATAGTTGAACAAGGTGATTGCATTTATTTAGATGCAGGAAGTACGACATTTGAAATGATCCCATTTTTAATAAATAAAGATGTTACTGTCGTTACGAATGGACTTATGCATATTGAAGCTTTAGTTGAAAATAATATTCGTGCATATTTACTAGGCGGAATGATGAAGAGTAGGACGAAAGCTTTAATCGGTGCAATGGCGCAGGAAAGTATACAGAAGTATCGTTTTGATAAATGTTTTTTAGGGGCGAATGGTGTACATGAACAGCTTGGTTTTACAACACCAGATCCAGAAGAGGCACTTTTAAAGCAAATGGCATTAACATTAGCAAACGAAGGATATTTCTTAATTGATGAAAGTAAGTTTTCAGAAGTTGCGTTTGCGAAAATTGCCAATGTTGAAGAGGCAAATATTATTACAAACCATTTAGAAATTGATTTAGAAAAATATAAAAGACAAACCAATGTAATTGAGGCTGATAAACAATGATCTATACAGTAACTTTAAATCCATCTATTGATTATGTAGTACAAGTTAATTCCTTAGATTTAGGCGCAGTAAATCGAGCAGAGAAAGATATGAAGTTCCCTGGAGGAAAAGGCATTAATGTTTCTCGCGTTCTTCATCGTTTAGGTGTTGAAAATGTAGCGCTTGGATTTACTGGTGGATTTACCGGTCGATTTATTAAAGATGTATTACAGACGGAAGGGGTAATAACAAATTTCGTCCAAGTAAATGAAGATACTCGAATTAACGTTAAAATAAAAGGGCAAGAAGAAACAGAATTAAATGGGCAAGGTCCTAGTGTGACAAATGAACAATTTGAACAATTAATGAAACAAATTGAAAGTATGCAAAAGGGAGATTATATTGTACTAGCTGGAAGTGTACCAGCGTCTATCCCAACTACTTTTTATGAATCAATCGCAGCGTTCGGAGCTGAAAAAGGCATTCGCGTAGTAGTAGATGCAAGTGGTAGTGCGCTGCAGCATGTAGTTAAAAATAAACCATTTTTAATAAAGCCAAATCATCATGAACTGGGTGAGTTATTCGGAGTAGAGATTTCAACAGTAGAAGATATTTTACCATATGGAAGAAAATTAATTGAGCAAGGTGTAGAGCACGTTATCGTATCAATGGCCGGAGATGGAGCTTTATTATTTACGACAGAAGGTATATATGAAGCAACTGTTCCAAAAGGTGTTGTAATTAATTCGGTTGGGGCTGGAGATTCTCTCGTTGCGGGATTTGTAGGGAAATATGAACAGACAAAAGATATTGAAAAGGCATTTCAATATGGCGTTGCAACAGGGAGTGCAACAGCATTTTCAGCAGATTTATGTAAAAAGGGAAAAGTAGAAGAATTATTGTCGCAAGTAATTGTAACTAAGCGATAGGGGGAAGCAACATATGAAAATTACAGAACTATTAAAAAGGGATACAGTCATTATGAATTTGACAGCTTCAAATAAAGAAGCTGTCATAGATGAATTAGTTGAGAAATTAAACGGAGCAAATCGTTTAAATAGTAAAACTGAATTTAAAGAAGCTATTTTAAAGCGGGAGTCACAAAGTACAACGGGCATTGGTGAAGGGATTGCAATACCTCATGCGAAAACAAAAGCTGTTAAGCAACCAGCGATTTGTTTTGGTAGAAGTGTAAGCGGTGTCAATTATGAATCGCTTGACGGACAGCCTGCGCATTTATTCTTTATGATCGCTGCGAGCGAAGGAGCAAATAATACCCATTTAGAAACGTTGTCTCGCCTATCTACATTATTAATGGATGAAGGATTTCGTAAGCAATTATTAGAAGCAAAGGATGAAGAGGAACTTCTTCGCTTATTTGATGAAAAAGAAAATGAAAAAGAAGAAGAAGCGGGCGTTGAAGTTGCGAAACCAGAAGGGGATGAACCGTACGTATTAGCTGTTACAGCGTGTCCAACTGGAATCGCTCACACATATATGGCTGCGGATAGCTTGAAAGCAAAAGCAGCAGAGTTAGGAATTGCAATTAAAGTTGAAACGAACGGATCAACAGGTATAAAAAACGGTTTAACGAAAGAGGATATTGAGCGCGCAACGGCTATAATTGTTGCGGCAGATAAACAAGTAGAAATGAACCGTTTTGCTGGGAAGCATGTTATTCAAGTGCCAGTCGCTGATGGGATTAGAAAAACGGAGACGCTTCTTAATCGAGCTGTAAAACAAGATGCACCAATCTTTAAAGGTGTAAAAGAGGATGGAAAGGCAGAAAATCTGGAGAAAGAAAAAGGATTAGGAATTTATAAGCATTTAATGAACGGCGTAAGTAATATGCTTCCATTTGTTGTCGGTGGAGGGATTTTAATTGCATTAGCATTTTCGTTTGGTGGTATAAAGGCGGAAGGTCCTTTAGCTGAATTGTTCATGTCTATTGGAGGAGGGGGAACAGGGGCGTTTTTATTCCTTGTACCAATTTTAGCTGGATTTATTGCAAGTTCTATTGCTGATCGTCCTGGTTTTATGCCTGGTGTTGTCGGAGGATTTTTAGCGGCACATGCGAATGCTGGATTTTTAGGTGGATTAATTGCTGGTTTCTTAGCCGGATATGTTGTTTTGGGATTGAAAAAAATATTTTCAGGGTTACCAGTACAGTTAGAAGGAATTAAACCTGTTTTGTTATATCCAGTCTTTGGATTATTGATTACAGGAGTTGTTATGCAAAAAGTAGTAATTCCGCCTGTAGTAGCATTGAATGAAATGTTAACAGGATGGTTAAATGGTTTGAACGGTACAAATGCTATATTACTAGGTCTTATTTTAGGGGCGATGATGGCAATTGATATGGGTGGTCCAATTAATAAAGCAGCATTTACATTTGGTATTGCTGCAATAGAAGCACAGAACTTTGGGGTACACTCAGCGGTTATGGCTGGTGGTATGGTACCGCCGCTAGCAATTGCATTAGCAACTACATTCTTTAAATCGAAGTTTACAGAAGCGGAACGTAAGTCTGGTTTAACGAATTATATTATGGGAGCATCGTTTATTACAGAAGGTGCGATTCCATTTGCAGCTGCAGATCCGGTTCGAGTAATAGTAAGTTGTGTTGTTGGTTCAAGTATCGCAGGTGCATTATCTATGTTATTCAAAATTACATTACCGGCACCGCATGGTGGATTGTTTGTTATCGCATTAGTAAATAAACCAGTGTTGTATATTTTCTCGATACTGATAGGGGCAGTAGTTTCTGCTCTTATGATGGGAATTTGGAAAAAGAAAGTTAAATAATACGTGTAAAGGGGGTAGCTAATAAAAGCTACTCCTTTTTATTACAAAAAAGGAGGTTAATAATTGGAGAATGATGAATTTTGGTAAAAGATGTAATGAAATATGGTTTTTTTTTGTAACAAAAAAGTAATACTGTAATTTTTTCTGGAAAAAAATTCAGGTGCTTGTATGTGGAAAATATATGAAAACTATTGGGAATTCTATTGGAAATGTAATTTATTAATATGGAAATTTATGTTACAACTCATTAATCGTATATTACGAATGGTTTGTAATTGTGTGATTTCTAAAAATCTTAAAAATCCGTTGCTATAATGAAAATACGAAAACAAAGCAAATGGAGGCTATTCATGAAAAAATTATTAGGTATAGCAACGGCGGCAGTTTTTGGTCTTGGGATTTTTGCAAGTTCTGCGAAAGCGGAAACGATTGTAACAACAGACGTATTAAATGTTAGAGAAAACCCAACTGTAGAGTCAAAGCTTGTAGGTAAAATGTTAAGTGGAAATAAATTAGATGTTATAAATACAGAAAACGGATGGACAAAAATTAAATTAAATGGTCAAGAAGCGTTTGTAAGTGCTGAATTTACAAAAAGTACATATTATGTAACGGCGGGCGTTTTAAATGTTCGTGCTGGAGCGAATACTGACTCTGAAATTCTTGGTAAACTGAATAAAGATGATGTAATTGAAACGGCAAATCCAGTTCAAAATGAATGGTTACAATTTGACTATAATGGAAAAACAGGATATGTTCACGTGCCATTTTTAACAGGGACGGCACCTGTGATTGAAAAGAAAGAAGTTGTAACGCAAGAAGAAGCGCTGGTAAAAGTAAATACGCCGGTTAAGAATAATAAAGTAGTTAAGAGTAAAGAGTCTGTTAAGAATATAGAATCAAGTAAACCTGTGGCACAAGAGAAGCCAACTGCGAAACAAGTTGCGAAATCTACTGAAACAAGTGCACCTGCTGGTGGACGTGAAATAACAGTAGAAGCGACAGCGTATACAGCACATCCAAGTGAGAATGGTACGTATGGTGGTCGTGTACTAACTGCAATGGGTCATGATTTAACAGCAAATCCAAATATGAAAGTAATTGCTGTTGATCCTAAAGTAATTCCGCTTGGATCAAAAGTATGGGTAGAAGGTTATGGAGAAGCGATTGCTGGAGATACTGGTGGTGCGATTAAAGGGAATCGTATTGATGTATTAGTCGGTTCAGATGGTAGTGCTAATAGCTGGGGGCGCAAATCTGTAAAAGTGAAGGTTATAGAGTAGTGTATATGTATTAATATGGAAGGCGGTTGCTTGAAAGTATGTAAGCAACCGCCTTTTATGGATTATTGAAAAGGGTAAATAGTTTTACCTGTAATAATTTTATATGCACTGCAAAATTGATTTTGCATATACTCTGTATTTTTATTTTCTGGATGTAATGTTGTTTCTTGTAGAGTGGAATGAAAAGAACGTAACAAACAATTTAAGGCGAAGTATAATTCTTCTTGTGAACAATTTTGTTCTTTTGTAGCAGTAGCTAAAATGAGGTCCTTTGTTAAAGATGAAAAATTGATGGTAGATTGTTTCATAGTCAACTCATCCTCTCGAAGGTATTTTTAATCATGTATATGCGGAATTGGACAAACTATGCTCTTTTTTATTTATAATTTCATGTACCGAAATGAAAGAACTTGCAATCATGCCGTTAAAATTGGTAAGATTGGATATAATCAATAGATGGAGTACATTACATAAAGAGAGTTGAATAATATGGGAGAAGTGCAACGTGAAAAAGTTGCTGTCATCATTGGGCCAACTGCTGTTGGGAAGACAAAGTTAAGTATTGATCTTGCCAAAGCGTTAAATGGTGAAATTATAAGTGGAGATTCCATGCAGATTTATCGTACGATGGATATTGGAACTGCAAAGGTGACGAAAGAAGAGATGGACGGAATTCCACATTATATGGTCGATATAAAAAATCCGGAAGAGTCATTTTCTGTTGCCGAATTTCAAGAACGTGTTCGTGAGCATATTCGAGAGATTACAGAGCGTGGTAAATTGCCGATTATCGTTGGTGGAACTGGTCTGTATATACAATCTGTTTTATTCGATTATCAGTTTACGGATGACGCTGGTGATATTATATACCGAGAACAAATGGAACAGTTAGCATTAGAACGTGGTGTGGAATATGTACATGAAAAATTACAAGAAGTAGACCCAGAAAGCGCCGAGCGTATTCATGCAAATAACGTACGCCGTGTTATTAGAGCGTTAGAAATTTTCCACACGACGGGTGAAAAAATGAGTGATCAACTTGAAAAACAAGAAAACGAGTTATTATACGACGTTTCCTTGATTGGCTTGACAATGGATCGCGAAATGCTATACGATCGCATTAACTTACGAGTTGATATAATGATGAACCAAGGTTTATTAGAAGAAGTAGAAGGATTGTATAATAGAGGGATACGAGATTGTCAATCTATTCAAGCGATTGGGTATAAAGAGATATATAATTATTTTGAGAATCGTGTCTCTTTAGAAGAAGCGGTATCACAATTAAAGACGAATTCACGTCGTTATGCAAAGCGTCAATTAACGTGGTTCCGTAATAAGATGGATGTCACATGGTTTGATGTTACAGACGGTGAAAAAACGTCGGAAATTTTACGATACATAGAAGGAAAGTTACAACTAAAGTCGAATAATAGTAAGTAGAGAAAAAGAGGAGGATTCGACATGAAGCAATCAATCAATATTCAAGATCAGTTTTTAAATCAACTCCGTAAAGAGAATACGTTTGTTACGCTGTACTTATTAAATGGTTTCCAGCTTCGTGGATTAATTAAAGGATTTGATAATTTTACAGTCCTACTGGAAACAGAAGGTAAGCAACAGCTTATTTATAAACATGCAATTTCTACATTTGTTCCACAAAAAAATGTTTCCATTGAATTAGAGTAGTAATGAATTATTGTACATAACAAAAAAAGAGCGAGTTTCTCGCTCTTTTTTTATTTGCCATAAATAATAAATCGTGAAAATTAAGCGATTCTAAATACAGTTAGACGAATATTAGTGTTTCCTGTTGCGGGGATCGTAATCTCGTTAAGAGTAGATTGGACAGAAATGTTTGCGCCGGCAGTTAACGTTTCGATCGTAGTGAATGAAAGTGAGTCGCCTATTAAATTTGAAGAGAAGTTGTCAGTTGCAACTGATCCATTTATTGAAATTCCTACTCCGAGAGGAGCGCATCCTGGCGCAGTTGTAGAAATAGATACGCTAATTACATAAATACCACCGTTGATAACTGTAACTGTATCTGTGCCATTAAAGATAATATTATTTACGTTAATTGCAGTACTGAAAATAAAGTTATTAAATTGTAGTACTGTTTGTTGAATGTTGTTTGTTACAACAATTGTTGCTACAGGGAAGCTAGGCCCAGTAGGCCCAGTAGGCCCAGTAGGTCCACCAGAAGGTCCAGTAGGTCCAGTAACTCCTATACCAGTAGCGCCAGTGGCACCTGTTGGTCCTTGAATGCCTTGAGGTCCAGTGGAACCAGTAGCACCTGTGTTACCTTGAATGCCCTGAGGTCCAGTAGCGCCGGTAGCACCGGTAGCACCAGTAGCACCTGTGTTACCTTGAACGCCTTGAGGTCCAGTAGCGCCGGTAGCACCAGTAGCACCTGTGTTACCTTGAGGCCCTTGAGGTCCAGTAGCACCAGTAGCACCAGTGTTACCTTGAACACCCTGAGGTCCTTGAGGTCCAGTAGCGCCGGTAGCACCAGTGTTACCTTGAACACCCTGAGGTCCTTGAGGTCCAGTAGCGCCGGTAGCACCAGTGTTACCTTGAACACCCTGAGGTCCTTGAGGTCCAGTAGCGCCAGTAGCACCAGTGTTACCTTGAGGTCCAGTAGGTCCAGGAGGCCCACCAGAAGGTCCGGTAGGTCCGGTAACTCCTATACCGGTAGCGCCTGTAGCGCCCGTGTTACCTTGAGGTCCAGTGGCGCCGGTAGCACCAGTAGCACCAGTGTTACCTTGAACGCCCTGAGGCCCAGTAGCGCCGGTAGCACCAGTAGCACCAGTGTTACCTTGAACGCCCTGAGGTCCAGTAGCGCCGGTAGCACCAGTGTTACCTTGAACGCCCTGAGGCCCAGTAGCGCCGGTAGCACCAGTAGCACCAGTGTTACCTTGAACGCCCTGAGGTCCAGTAGCGCCGGTAGCACCAGTAGCGCCCGTGTTACCTTGAACGCCCTGAGGTCCAGTAGCGCCAGTAGCACCAGTAGCACCTGTGTTACCTTGAGGTCCTTGAGGCCCAGTAGCACCAGTGTTACCTTGAACGCCCTGAGGTCCAGTAGCGCCAGTAGCGCCAGTAGCGCCGGTAGCACCGGTAGCACCTGTGTTACCTTGAACACCCTGAGGTCCAGTAGCGCCAGTAGCACCAGTAGCACCAGTGTTACCTTGAACGCCCTGAGGTCCAGTAGCGCCAGTAGCACCAGTAGCACCAGTAGCACCAGTGTTACCTTGAACACCCTGAGGTCCAGTAGCGCCAGTAGCACCAGTAGCACCAGTGTTACCTTGAACACCCTGAGGTCCAGTAGCACCAGTAGCACCAGTAGCACCTGTGTTACCTTGAACACCCTGAGGTCCTTGAGGCCCAGTAGCACCAGTAGCACCTGTGTTACCTTGAACACCCTGAGGTCCAGTGGCACCAGTAGCACCTGTGTTACCTTGAACACCCTGAGGTCCAGTGGCACCAGTAGCACCTGTGTTACCTTGAACGCCTTGAGGTCCAGTAGCGCCGGTAGCACCAGTGTTACCTTGAACACCCTGAGGTCCAGTGGCACCAGTAGCACCTGTGTTACCTTGAACACCCTGAGGTCCTTGAGGCCCAGTAGCGCCGGTAGCACCTGTGTTACCTTGAACACCCTGAGGTCCAGTGGCACCAGTAGCACCTGTGTTACCTTGAACGCCTTGAGGTCCGGTAGCACCGGTAGCGCCAGTGGCACCTGTGTTACCTTGAGGCCCTTGAGGTCCAGTAGCACCAGTAGCACCAGTAGCACCTGTGTTACCTTGAGGTCCTTGAGGTCCAGTAGCACCGGTAGCGCCTGTGTTACCTCGAGGTCCAGTGGCACCGGTAGCGCCTGTGTTACCTTGAGGTCCAGTGGCGCCGGTAGCGCCAGTAGCACCAGTAGCGCCTGTGTTACCTCGAGGTCCAGTGGCACCGGTAGCGCCTGTGTTACCTTGAGGTCCAGTGGCGCCGGTAGCGCCAGTAGCACCAGTAGCGCCTGTGTTACCTTGAGGTCCAGTGGCGCCGGTAGCGCCAGTAGCACCAGTAGCGCCTGTGTTACCTTGAGGCCCTTGAGGTCCAGTAGCACCTGTGTTACCTCGAGGTCCAGTGGCACCAGTAGCACCTGTGTTACCTTGAGGTCCAGTGGCACCAGTAGCGCCAGTGTTGCCTCGAGGTCCAGTGGCGCCGGTAGCACCAGTAGCGCCAGTAGCGCCTGTGTTACCTTGAGGTCCAGTGGCACCAGTAGCGCCTGTGTTGCCTCGAGGTCCAGTGGCGCCGGTAGCACCAGTAGCACCTGTGTTGCCTCGAGGTCCAGTGGCGCCGGTAGCACCTGTATTACCTTGAGGTCCGGTAGCGCCGGTAGCACCTGTGTTACCTCGAGGTCCAGTGGCACCAGTAGCGCCCGTGTTACCTCGAGGTCCGGTAGCGCCTGTTGGCCCGGTAGGTCCAGTAGGTCCGTGAATGAATGAAGCAGAATTAACTAGGGCGGTTTGCAATGCTGCGATTAATTTAAGAAGCTCTTGAAGTGTGCAAGGGTCAATTCGGAATAGTTTTGTAATGGATAGTAAATAATTGATTAGATTTTGAAGCTCGATAAATACAGCGCTTGCTACGAAGGTTGGATTTTTTAATATAGTTATTAAGTTTTTAATAATTGCTAACCCTTGTGCTTTCAGGGAGGAAGTAGCGTCTAGTGAACAAATAAATTTACTTAGTAGGTTCAATGTATCGATTAGATCTTCAATATTTTGGGGAGATGGATCTGCAAAAAGTTTTGGGATTATTTTTGTTAAATCGATAATGATTGCGCGAAATGTTCTAAGTTGTGCCTTAGTAACTGGGATTGATGGGGTATTTGGGATTCGTCCAGCGCTACTTGGAAAGCATGGTTTGGAGAATTTGTTTTGACTGTCGTTATAATGAGACATTAAATCTCTCCTTTCTAATGAGGATAGGAACGAAACTCATCATAGTAGATGCAAAAATTAGTTAAATGGTCATAGTAAAATCGTTTGTTTACAGAAAAAATAGAAAAAACGCCTTATGATAAGGCGTTTTTTCTATTTTCTGCGTATTGATAATATCTTTTTAGTGAAATTTTTGATTTGAAACCAGCTAGTTTTATAATTTCTGACTCGGGGGTTTCTTTTTTTATTAAGTTTAAAATATAGGTGTTACGAAAGTGTTGTCCTGAGATTCCTTTGCGTAAATTAGCTCTAGATACTTCAAGACGAATCATTTTTTGGATAGCGATTTCAGTTAGTCCCTTTGGTGCATCATTTTCGTATACCCATCTGTATGTTCCGCGATTAAAATCAAATGCGATAAATAATGGATCATTACTATGGTATTTTGGACGAACGGGTTCAGGGATGCTTTTGTAATAAGTGTATAGTTGTTTTTTGTCTTCAGTAGTTAATGTAATTGTTCTTTCTACCCCTGCGGTTGCGGGGATAGATAATGTATTAGTTTCAAAGTGGACGTGATGCATAGTTAATGCTGTAAGTTCCTGTAAGGATAATCCATAGTCGATTAATAAGTTTAAAATAGCGATATTACGATCCATCAATAAAGGGCGTACAGGACGTTGTTTTTCTGAAAGTCCTTCTAATGAAGTGACTATATGTTTTAATCTTTTTTCTTCATCAGATGAAATGAAATCTTCATTGCGAAGTGTGCGATCTGGTTGAATAGAAATTTCCATGTTCTTTAATGGGTTAGGGATGTTTAGAAAGTGATGCATTCTATTTAGTACAATAAATACACGGTGCATCGTTTTCTCTGAGTAATGTCGATTCTTTTTTAAGTCGAAAAAGTAATCTTCGTAGTCTTTTGTACAAAGTGTAGCCCATATATTACTGGAAGGAAGCTTTTTGTTTTTTTCTAACCAATGTCCGAAATCTTCAATGTCATAAACATAACGTTTAATGGTTGAAGGTTTTCGGCCTTTATTCAATAAAAAAATAGAAAAGGCTTGTATTGTATCATGGAATTCCGTTGTCTCCATAGTCCCACCACCTTCATTATTTCTTATATTATAGCAAACTTTTCTGAAAATAGTCATTTGCAAGGGAGGCAGGAATAATAATATTTGGTGAGTGGATAAAATGAGGTGATTGTATGGAACAATCGATGCGAAAGAAAAATAATAATCAAATTAACATTGTGTTAAATCATCGAAAGAAAATTTCTTTACCGGCCGCAGAAAATAAAACAGTAATTTCAAGTGAAACCACTACGAAACACGAGATGTTGCAAAGAATTGAAGAAGAGATGGGAAAGCTTGTTGGGATGGATGATATAAAAAAGATAATAAAAGAAATTTATGCTTGGATTTATGTAAATAAAAAAAGACAAGAAATAGGGTTGAAGTCTGAGAAGCAAGTACTCCATATGTTGTTTAAAGGGAATCCAGGTACAGGGAAGACAACTGTTGCTAGAATGATAGGGAAATTATTGTTTGAGATGAATATTTTGTCAAAAGGGCACTTGGTTGAAGCGGAACGTGCAGATCTTGTAGGAGAATATATCGGCCATACAGCTCAAAAAACAAGAGATTTAATAAAAAAAGCAATGGGAGGTATTTTGTTTATTGATGAGGCGTATTCATTAGCGCGAGGGGGAGAAAAAGATTTTGGGAAAGAAGCAATTGATACGCTCGTAAAACATATGGAAGATAAACAACACGGTTTTGTATTGATTTTAGCAGGATATTCAAGAGAGATGAATCATTTTCTTTCGTTAAATCCGGGACTGCAATCCCGTTTTCCGTTTATAATTGAATTTGCGGATTACTCAGTAAATCAGCTGTTGGAAATTGGCAAGAGGATGTATGAGGAACGTGAATATCAGTTATCGAAAGAGGCTGAATGGAAATTTAGAGATCATTTACATGCTGTAAAGTACTCGTCGCAAATTACATCGTTTAGTAATGGGCGATATGTGAGGAATATTGTTGAAAAATCAATTCGTACACAGGCTATGAGGTTGTTGCAAGAGGATATGTATGATAAATATGATTTAATTGGGATATCGAGTAGTGATTTGATGCTTGAAGAAGAGACGCACAGTACGTAAACTGTGCGTCTGTTTTTGTGTATAAGTTCGTTTATTCTTTTTTTGCTTTTTCTTGGTGTGCTTTATGGAAATGTTCCATTTTAGCGCTTTTTTCGTGTGCTGAATTAGGGTCGTGCCCAAATTGGTTTACTGAGCTTTTTTGAGCACCTTTATTAACATGGTTTGTCATTTGTATTCACCTCGCTTTGAGGATTAGTATAAACATTATGTAAAGAAAAACTCATTAGAAAAGAAAAACCTCTTTACGATCTGTAAAGAGGTTGGAATGCTATTTATGCATTGAACGTTCGTTTGTGTCGATGCGTCTATGCGGTAAATGCCATTTGTAATGAATAGAAATCATGCGGAAGCAAACAATTAAAATGAATAAGGTGTATAAAGCCCAATCACTAACAATAATTTGAGCGCCGATTAAGAAACCGGCTAAAATCGTCCAAAAAGCATATACTTCAGCTCGAAGGACGAGAGGTCTTCTGCGGGCTAAAAGATCGCGGATGATACCGCCGCCAATGCCAGTTAAAACAGCTGCTACAATTGTAGCACTAATTGGTAAATTTAATTTCTGAGCATATAATGCTCCTTGTACGGCGAATGCTGATAAGCCGATAGCATCAGTGATGTTTTCCCACTTTTTCCAATGTCTAATTAATTTATTTGGAAAAAGAAAAATAATAGTCATTGATAAAAGTGCGATTTGGAATAACATGTCTTGTTGCCAAAACGCGACAATCGGATAACCGATTAATAAATTACGAAGGGCACCTCCCCCAAATGCGGTCGCCATTCCTAAAATATACACCCCGAAAATATCATAATCCTCTTCCATTGCAACAATGGCTCCGCTTAGTGCGAAAGCAATTGTGCCTATGATGCTAAAAATCTCCCATGCCATGAATTTTCTCCCCCGCTAACTAGATGAAATGTGCTTCCTCTGCTATTATATTAGAAGGTTTAAATTTCGAAAAGGATGAGTGAACATATTTGATGGAAGAAAAAGAAAAAGTCATATTAGTGGGCTGTCAATTGCCGCAAGATGATGATGAAAAGTTTATGCATTCCATGAAAGAGCTTGCATCGCTAGCGAAAACTGCGCGAGCAGAATTGTTACTGTCTACAACGCAAAAACGGCCGAAGTTCCATCCGGCGACTTATATAGGTAAAGGTAAACTAGAAGAGCTTACCTTGTTAACGGAAGAATTAGAACCGGATGTTATCGTATTTAATAATGAATTAACGCCGAGTCAAATTAGGAATTTATCCTCAGTATTAGATGCGAGAGTAATTGATCGAACGCAACTCATATTAGATATTTTTGCACAACGTGCGAAGTCGAGGGAAGGTAAGCTACAAGTAGAATTAGCTCAGTTGCAATATACAATGCCGCGCCTTATGGGGCAAGGATTGTCTTTATCACGCCTTGGTGGTGGTATTGGGACAAGGGGACCGGGTGAGACGAAACTTGAAACGGACCGTCGTCATATTCGATCGCGTATTGATGAAATAAAGAAACAACTTGCAGTTGTTGTGGAACATCGAAAAAGATATCGTGAGAGAAGAAAAGATAATAAAGTATTTCAAGTTTCGTTAATAGGATATACGAATGCGGGAAAATCTACACTGTTTAATAGATTAACGGAAGCGGATACGTTTGAAGAAAACTTGTTGTTTGCAACGCTAGATCCGACGACGAGGAAGATGCCGTTACCTTCTGGTTATACAGTATTACTAACTGATACGGTTGGTTTTATACAAGATTTACCTACGTCATTAATTGCGGCTTTTCGTTCGACATTAGAAGAAGCTGGTGAAGCGGATGTTATTTTACATGTTGTTGATTCTGCAGATCCTAATTATGTAGTGCATGAGAAAACAGTAAAACAATTATTGTCAGAGCTTGAAATTAATCATATTCCTATTATTACGTTATATAATAAAAAAGATGAATTACATCAAAACTTTATTCCGTTTCCGAAAAGTGACTTCTTAATGACTAGTGCTTTTGAAGAGAATGATCTATTACATATAAAAGAAGCGATAGAAACGAAGATGAAGGAAGAAATGAATCGTTATCAAGTGGAAGTTCCTCCAAATGAAGGTAAGCTGTTAACACTATTAAAAACGGAAACACTATTAACAAAGATGGAGTTTCTGGAAGATAAATTTGTATATGATTGTACTGGATATATTTTTGCGCATTCCTCGCTTAATGTGCAATTAAAGAGATTTTTAGTGGAAGAAGGAGAAAATAAAAATGTTTGATCGTTTGAAAAATGGAGAAAAAATTGCTCCAATCGTAAAAGAAGTAGAGAGCCAGATTACAGAAGTACATAAACGTGCGGATGAAGTAATCGAGAGTAATCAGTTTCGTGTATTAGAAAGTTTTCGTAAACATAAAATTAGCGATTCGCATTTTATTCCGACGACAGGTTACGGTTATGATGATATTGGCCGTGATACGTTAGAAAAAGTGTACGCAGATGTATTTGGAGCGGAAGCTGGTCTTGTTCGTCCGCAAATTATTTCAGGTACTCATGCTATTTCTACAGCGTTATTCGGTATTTTACGCCCAGGAGATGAGTTATTGTACATCACTGGGAAGCCGTATGATACTTTAGAAGAAATTGTTGGTGTGCGCGGAAAAGGTGTAGGTTCATTTAAAGAATATAACATTGGTTATAATGCAGTCCCGCTTACTGAAGAGGGACTTGTGGATTTTGGAGCTGTTGCGGCTGCTATTCATAGTAATACGAAAATGATCGGTATTCAGCGTTCAAAAGGCTATGCTACCCGTCCATCGTTTACGATTGCACAAATTAAAGAGATGATAGCGTTCGTTAAAGAAATTAAACCTAATGTTATTGTATTTGTAGATAACTGCTATGGTGAGTTTATTGAAGAACAAGAGCCGTGTCATGTTGGTGCAGATTTAATGGCGGGTTCACTTATTAAAAACCCAGGTGGTGGCATTGTTAAAACGGGTGGTTATATTGTTGGTAAAGAACAGTATGTTGAAGCGTGTGCATATCGTTTAACATCTCCAGGGATTGGTGCGGAAGCAGGGGCATCTTTATATAGTTTGCAAGAAATGTATCAAGGTTTCTTCTTAGCGCCACATGTAGCGGGACAAGCACTAAAAGGTGCGATTTTTACAGCTGCATTTTTAGAAAAATTAGGAATGAATACATCACCAGCATGGAACGCACCAAGAACAGATTTGATTCAGTCTGTTCAATTTGATGACAAAGATCGTATGATTGCATTTTGCCAAGCGATTCAATATGCATCTCCAATTAATTCTCACTTCACTCCATATGCCAACTATATGCCGGGTTATGAAGATGATGTAATTATGGCTGCGGGAACGTTTATTCAAGGTGCGAGTATTGAATTGTCGGCTGACGGTCCAATTCGTCCGCCTTATGTTGCTTATGTGCAAGGTGGGCTAACTTATTCACATGTGAAGATTGCGATTTGTTCTGCAATTGATGCGTTAATTGAAAAGGAATTATTAACAATCTCTTAAAGGAAAGCTGTCGATTTTGACAGCTTTTTTTCGTGTGAAAGTAATGATTTGTTTCATTAGAAAAAAGAATGAAAAAATTCTTTAAAAAATCATGTAAGAAAAGCTAACATCTATTGACACTAAACATAACATGGTATAAAATGAGAAGCAGTTAAGGCGAAGGAGGAACTGAAATAATGAAAGAAGATAGACGTTCTGCCCCGCTGTTTCCTATTGGTATTGTTATGGATTTAACACAATTATCTGCACGTCAAATTCGCTACTATGAAGAGCATAATCTTATTTCTCCAACCCGTACAAAGGGGAATCGTAGATTATTTTCATTTAACGATGTAGATAAGTTGTTAGAGATTAAAGATTTATTAGATCAAGGCTTGAATATGGCTGGTATTAAACAAGTGTTACTAATGAAAGAAAATCAAACAGAAGCAGTGAAAGTAAAAGAAGAAACGAAAGAAATTTCAAAAACTGAGCTTCGCAAAATACTTCGAGACGAACTACAACATACAGGTAGATTTAATCGAACTTCATTGCGACAAGGGGATATTTCAAGGTTTTTTCACTAAAGAGAACTGATTCTGAAGGTGTTTAGAGGGACTAAGGAGGAATTTATAATGGCTAGGTACACAAAAGAAGATATTTTCCGTTTGGCGGAAGAAGAGAATGTAAAGTATATCCGTTTACAATTTACAGACCTTTTAGGAGTAATTAAAAACGTAGAGATTCCAGTGAGACAATTAACGAAAGCTCTTGATAACAAAATGATGTTTGATGGATCTTCGATTGAAGGTTTCGTACGTATTGAAGAATCTGATATGTATTTATATCCTGACTTAGATACTTGGGTAATTTTCCCATGGACTGCTGAAAAAGGTAAAGTTGCTCGTCTAATTTGTGACATTTACAATGCGGATGGCACTCCATTTGATGGAGACCCACGTAACAACTTAAAACGTGTGTTAAAAGAGATGGAAGCTTTAGGATTCTCAGATTTCAATCTTGGACCAGAACCAGAATTCTTCCTATTTAAAGTAGATGAAAAAGGAAATCCAACATTAGAATTAAACGATAACGGTGGATACTTCGACCTTGCGCCGATGGATCTAGGGGAAAACTGTCGTCGTGATATCGTTCTTGAACTAGAAGAGATGGGCTTTGAAATTGAAGCGTCTCACCATGAAGTTGCACCAGGTCAACACGAAATTGACTTTAAATATGCAAGTGCAATTCGCTCATGTGATGATATTCAAACATTCAAACTTGTTGTAAAAACAATTGCTCGTAAACACGGTTTACACGCAACATTTATGCCAAAACCATTATACGGTGTGAACGGTTCAGGTATGCACTGTAACTTATCACTATTCAAAAATGGTGAGAACGTATTCTTCGATCAAAACGGTGATTTACAATTAAGTGATGATGCTCGTCACTTCATCGCAGGTATTTTAAAACACGCACCAGCATTTACAGCGGTGGCAAACCCAACTGTAAACTCTTATAAGCGTTTAGTACCTGGATACGAAGCTCCTTGCTACGTAGCATGGTCTGCACAAAACCGTAGCCCATTAGTACGTATCCCTGCATCTCGTGGTATTAGTACACGCGTAGAAGTACGTAGTGTTGACCCAGCTGCAAACCCATATTTAGTAATGGCTACATTATTAGCAGCAGGTCTTGATGGAATTAAAAACAAATTAACTCCACCAGCTGCAGTAGACCGTAACATCTATGTAATGACAAAAGAAGAGCGCGAAGAAGCAGGTATCATTGACTTACCAGCAACATTAGCGCAAGCATTAGTTACATTACAAGCTAATGAAGTAGTATGCGGTGCATTAGGAGATCATTTACTTGAGCACTTCATCGAAGCGAAAGAGATTGAGTGGGACATTTTCCGTACGCAAGTTCACCAATGGGAACGCGATCAATATATGTCTCTATACTAAGAGACTTAAACCCTTGATACGACTGGTATCAAGGGTTTTTTATTTGCCTCTTATCACAATGTTATGTGGTTGCGAAATGAAAAACAGCCACAAAACAGCCACGAAAAACACCAAAAAAAATTCTACTCTAAAACATTACTCATATACTTTTCAAATTCAGAAATAGAGTCTTTATTGATTTTATCACTAATATGTGAATAGACATTGGATGTCACTTCAATACTTTTATGACCTAATCGTTCTTGTATATATTTTAAGTTAGCGCCTGATTCTAATAATAAAACAGCGTGTGTATGTCTTAAAGAATGGATATCAAGACTAGGTATGTTAACCTTTTTTAAAATTCTTGAAAAGGCGTTGAATAAAGTTGATTTCGGTAAGAAATTACCATCTGTTCTGGTGAAGATTAAATCTAAATCATGTTTATAACTTTCTTGTAATACTAATTTATTTTCATTTTGCCATTTCTTATGATTTAACAAGTCTTTAGCAAGTGGAGCTGGAATCATAATTGTTCGTCTGGATGAAAATGTTTTTGTGTCACCAAATAATTCTTCACCCATCTTAGCGTGGAAATCTAATGTTTTTGTAATATTTATTGTTTGTTCTTTAAAATCGATGTCACTCCATTGAAGAGCGGCAGCTTCACCTTTTCGCATTCCAGTATTGATAAGTGTCTTAAAAAAGATATAATAGATGTAATTATATTGATAAGATGCTTTTAAGAATCGTGGAATGTCTTCTGTACGCATATACTTGAGACCTTCCTCTTTTTTTTGGTTTTTGTTGGAAATTACAACATCATTACAAGGGTTTGTTCCAATCTTTTTTAAACTAACGGCCTTACACATTGCATTATTCATAGTTCGGTGAATTATTTTTACAGTTCCCTTGCTGTATCCTTGATCAGTGAGATGATTAATAAAATTTTGATACATCATTGGCTTTAAATCTTTTAAATTAATATTTTTAAAATACGGGATGATGTGTTTTTCAATGTTTCGTTTATGTAGGATGAATGTGTTTTTTCTTACAGTATTTTCTTTGTACACTTTAAGCCAATCTTCTAAAAAGTACTTTAAAGACGTTGGAACATTTTCAATCTCAAAGCCATTTAAAATCTTTTGCTCTTCTTCAGTAGCCGCAATTTGAGCTTCTTTTTTTGTTTTAAAGCCACGTTTAGTTTTTTCTTTGTACTGGTGAGTATAGGGGTCTTTGAATTTGATTCTATATTGCCAACCGTTGCTCACTTTTCTAAAGCTAGCCATAATAATCCTCCTTATTTAAAATTACAGTTAACATACAGGTTGTACATTAATTGTAATTGAATAATAGCATGTTAACCTAATTACTGTAAAAGAAAACTTACATATATAGAACGTACGTGCTAAAATGATTCTGTATTCAGAATAAGAAAGGGGGATGGAAAGATGAGGAGTTTTATTGGTGACCCAGGTGGATGGTCATCTTTATTTGGACCCGGCACTAGGGTATAACAAAAAGACACTTTTAAAGTGTCTTTTTATAAATAAAAGCAGTATTTTATTGTATAGAAACCAAAGAAGCTTCAATTATGTACCTATTAGGGGCATCACCAATATAGTTAAATGGATAACATGTAGTTAATGTTAATGTTGGCGTATTTTTTTCTATAATTACAGTACGATCATAGGCACCTGTAATCCAGTGTTTTTGAATTTGGTATATGTATATTCTTTTATCATATTCAACTAAAATATAGTCATTTTCTTGTAAATCCCCCAACTTAGTAAATACTGTGTCACGATGTCCGCTTAAAACCGTATGTCCATTACCAGAAGGAGTAGTCGTAATATCACTAACAAACATTCCTACCCCTTTTTTTAGAGTTTTGGCATCAGCGCCCCAATAAACTTGATATTTTTGTTGGATTTTCGGTATAACCATGTAAGCGATTTGTTCTCCCATTTGATGTTGAACTTGAGAAGCGGGAATCTGTTTTGGTAATTCCGGTAATAGTTCACTAGTGTTTGCAAGATTGGATTCTTGATGTGGTAAAGTATGTTGGGATTGTTCTTTATTTGATTCATTGTTGATATCTTTTTTCTCTTTAGTGACAGGTGGTATATTTTTATATTGTTGAATTTCAGTACTAGTTAAGGTTTCAACAGTTTTTCTTGCATCATACCAATCTATAAAGTAATAAACAAAAGCAAAAGAGCCTATAGTAATTAATAAAACTCCCAACCAATCAAGTTTTTTCAAGATTATCACCCCACATTAAAAACGACAGGAATATTCCTGTCGTTTTAGGTATTAGTTTAGGCATTCGTTTTTTTACGACGGAATACAAGGATTGAACCCACTAATACTAAAGCAGCACTTGCAAGCATCATTGTAACACCGTTAGATGCTGTATTAGGTAATTTTTCACCTTGTTTTTTTGTTTCAGCCTTTACAGCTGCTTGTTCAGTTTGTTGTTTATTATTTGTTACTTGGTTATTTTGTTGTGTATTTTCCTGCTTAGTCTGTTCTTGAGGTTTAGCAGTTTCTTTATTGTCTGTTGTAGTATTTGTACTTGTTTGATACTTATAGTTTTCACACGGAATGCCATCTTTATCATTGTCTAAACGATTTGGATCATTTCCAATACCATATCCGTTTTGATCCCAAAAAGCTTGAGCCTCTTGTTGATTTTTAAAATGTCCACAGTTTTTTGTGTCATTAGGACTTTTGGCTGCAAATGCAGCGGAACTATACCCAACAGTTAATAGTGTAAATGCTGTAGCTGATGCTAATAGTTTTTTCATGAATTTCTTCATCCCCTTAAATGGTATATGTTTACATTTAAATATTCTACATTCTGAAAACTGAAAATACAATAATAATTTGTTGATAAATGTAAGATTTTCACATTATGATAGGAAATTATTAATTCTTAAAATTTTATATTTTATTAAATGAAAAAATAAAAAAAGAGAGCTATTCATCCCTCTTTCTCAAATTGTAAAAAGAAGAAAATTTTACAATTTTAAATTGGAAATGATTTCTTTTATGATGAAATCAAATCAAAGTATTTCATTATTCTCACCAAGGAAACGTACATAATAATCTAGTTGCTTGCAGAAATTTTTTCTTTGATTTTCAGATAACACCCCATATGTTTTCTGAACGCCAATCAAGGTATTATGTAACATTTCATCATCCGAATTATCAATGCGACCTGTAAGCACATCTAGTGTTACATTGAAATAGGAAGCGAGGCGAAATAATGTAGTGAGATCAGGCTCAGAAAAACCATTTTCGTAATTGTTTATTTGGCTTCTACTAAGGTTTAGTTCATGAGCTAAATCTTCTTGCCTTAACGAACGACTTTTTCTTAACGTTTTTAAAGTTTCACTAAACGTCTTCATAGTACAAGTATAATTATAGGTATATTGATATACTATAAATGATAGATTTACTGTCATTTATGTTATATTGATAGAAAAACTATTTAAAACTTAAAATAGAACAAAGGTTCGGTTTTGTGGTAAAATATGCATATGAGGTCTTCAGACGTTATATCCATAATTGTATATTTTATTTTATGTCACTTAAAAAGTGTCGATATATAGCGCTTTTTCAACTTTCTCAATATTTATCTGATAACTACACGACTGAATTTTGGAAAAAATGTGATATTATGATAATAATAAAATAAACGGACGTAAAAAAGACCCACGGTGTAAGTAGTGTTGGTCGCACTCTTACACTGCCCCCTACCTGACTAGGGAACATTGTCGCGGATCTTGTACATACATATTATAGCATATCTTAGATAGAGAGTGACACGTTTTCCTTTATATGTAACAAATTGGGGTTACGTGTCTTTTTGTTCCGGCAAGGAGGAGCAAAATGAAATATTGGTTAGCTAAAATTATTGATGAAATTGATTTTCAAAGAAAAAGCCAAGAAGACGTTGCTAAATATCTTGGAATCAGTGGCCCCGCTTTTTCAAAAAACTTATCAGGAAAAACCGAGATGAATTTTCTGAATATGGTTAAGTTAGTAAAATATTTGTATGAAGATAATATCGAATCAACTTTTATGGTTAGAGAATTCTGCAAAAAGATGAACAGCAAGAAGAATATAAAAATAGCTATGGAATATGGAAACGCAATAGGTGATTTCGAATTATTAAGTATAGCTGTACAAAAAGGGTTCAATTCTAACAATACAAAAACTAAAGAATGGGCATTTGTGTATGAAATGGTATTAATCCGGTTAAAACGATTTTTAAGTGATAAATCTCTGTTAGAAGAATTGAACGAGCGGAAGAAGAACCGTACAGTTAAATCTGATGAGACTAAAATAATGCTTGATATAATCACGTTCTACACTCTTTACGAATCTAGAGAATACAAAATGTTATTTAGTTATTCGGAAATGTTATTACCTAAAATTGAAAAAATAAGTGATTATTTTACACGCGATTTATATAGAGCGCGAATACAAGAAATCATTGCATATGCAAGTTTAATGGATGAGCAAATAGAAAAGTCTAGAGATATTTGTCATGAAATATTGAATATAGAAGATAATTTCGGATATTTGGACATGTTAAAAGTATCTGCTTTAGGATGTTTAGGTGAGTCATACAGTTTCGATAGCTATGAACAGTCATTGTGGTACTTAAATAAAGGGATAGACTTGTTGAATAAATGTCATTCTGATAGAGCGGTAGAACGGAATAGAAATTTTTTAAATATGCGCTCTTATATTAGACTAATAAACAAAAAAGATTTACATGATTTAGACATATATGATGTTGGTGAAGAAGCCTTAAGGCACATAGTTAATGGAAATGGAAAAGAAGCAGTAAGATTACTTAGAAATGAGGAAAAAGAAAAAGGTAAGCTTACCCCAATGAAACTTTGCTATTTAGGAATGGCACTCAAAAATCGGTCATTATTAGAACAGTCGATAGAAGGTTTTATTAGTGAGGGATGCAAATTTTATTGCAGATTACCTAGAAAAATATTAGAAGAATTTAATAAATATGGTATAATATACAAGGGTGATGCTAAATGAAAAAAGTACTAGCTTTATTAACAACATTGGCATTAGCTGGAGCGCTATATGTTTCTCCTGCTAAAGACCAAAAAGAGCAACCTAAACAAGTAGCAAAGGATGCTCAAACACAAATTATGTTAAGAATGGATCCTGGGACAGGAATTGGTTAATACTAAGACACCTAGGTTCTAATATAAATAGATTGAATGCGATTGTCTCACTAATGAGGCAATCGCATTCGTCGTTTATAAGGGTATTAACTAAAAGTTAAAAAATGAATATTAGTTATACATTGTGATTTTTTCACAAACTATACAGAAAATAATGGGGGTTTTAGGGATGAAAAAAGAGAGCTTAGCTGAGGTACTATGGAAGACACTTGTTATGGGAGAAATCACAAGTGATGAAAATAAGAAAAAAGAAGTTTCTAATATAGAGTTACATATTATGAACAAAAAAAAATGATTGCTAGCATCTCGCTGACAATCATTTAATCATCTGATCCAAGGGCTGCTTGCATCATTTTATAAAGCATCTCTTGTTCATGTTTAGGTTTTTGTTCTAGCTTTTCAAGTAATACATCGAATTTTTTTCGTAAGTCTGAATATTGCTCACTACTTAATTGTGGATCGTCAGATAATCCTAATAAATAATCAGTAGTTACATTGAGTACTTTGGACAATTTAGTTACAGACTCTCTAGATGGAGTCTTTTTATTACCTTCAAATCTTGAGATTGAAGCTTTAGTTAAATCGGTTAGTTCAGCTAATTCTTGCTGAGTTAAATTTTTTTCTATCCTCAATTGTTTTAATCGCTCGTTAAACATTTATATTTTTCCTCCCCTAGAAAAAAGTTACCCATAGGGTCAACCTTTAACTATATATTAATACGAATGTTTCTCATAAGTAAACATTAAAAAAGGAATAAAAAATAAAACCTTTTATATTTTTATCCTATTTTTGTTACTCTTATAACTTGATTGAAAGTAATTTTATTTTTTTATTAAAAATAGTTGTCCTGAGGGTAACTTATGTGTATAATAAAAAATGTAAACGAGGTGATCATAAATGAAAGTTAAACATCGATTACTTTTAGAGCTTCGGCGTAAGCATAAAATGACACAGCAAGAACTTGGAGAACAGCTTAATAAAGCTAAAGAAACGATCTCTAGATATGAAAATGGAGTTAAAAATCCTAGCTTGCAAACTTTATGTGCTTATTCAGAAGTTTTTGGTGTAACGATAGACGAATTAATAGAAAAGAAAATGAAAGTCTAATTTTTTTTAACTAATAGTTACCCCAAGGGTAACTATAAAGGGGGAAAAGAAATTGAATCAATTACAAGCTGTGCAATATCCAGTAAGTGAGTTTGTTTTTATGGAGGGAAACAAAGTAGTAACAGATAGTTTAACAGTTTCTCAAATGTTTGATAAAGAACACAAGAATGTGAAACGAGACATTTTTGAAACGATTTCTAAATTAGATGAGCTGAGAGGAAACGAAGAAATTGAACAATTAGGCATCGATTTTAATACGCTCAAATTTGAGCTCATCGAATATCAAGATAGCCGTAATAGATTGCAGCATAAATACATTCTTAATTTCGATGCATTCATGCTAGTGACAATGAGTTACACAACACAAAAATCTATGTTAATCAAAATGAAATACATTACTGAATTCAATCGCATGAAAGAACACATCCAAAAGTTACAGCAACAACCTAAAAGTGTTGAGGATGCAATTATCTACAGTATGACTGAACTAAAACAAATAAAATCACGACAAGATCATACAGAAGAAGAAATGAACAAAATGAAACTTTTAGTAGATAACGAACTATGGCTTACCGAGCAACATAAAGGAGTTATACAGCGCAAGGTAAAACAACGTGTTTTTGAACTTAAAAAAGAAGGTTATGTCAATGCATCGTATCAGGGCATATATGGCGCACTGAAAAGACATTTTGGTGTAGCTAAATACGATAAAATCCCAAGGGAATATTATCAAAATGCTATGCGATTTATCGCAGGATGGTATCCGCCAGAAAGACCTGGTGCATTAGATGATTTCATTTCTTAATAGATACTTTATAGAAAAGGAGATGTGAAAAATGATTAGTGTACAAGTTGATGAAAAAGAAGTTAGAAAAATCTACTTAGAAAAAGTCGAAGAAAAAGTAAGGACTGTCGACGCGGAATTAGTATTTTGGGACACGAATGAATTAAAAAGAAGAACATGTATGAGTTGGAACACAATTCAAAAAGAGTTTTTCTTTGATCCAAGGTTCCCCAAATTTAAAGTTGGTTCAAAATGGTACTTTCCATCTCAAAAAGCTAAAGAGTTTCTGTTGCAATGGCTATCTGAAAGATAAGGAGGTGATCTAGTGGAAGATACAACATCATTAGTAGCATTCGCAATGTTTATCGCATTTAGTATATTGCTACTTTACATTACTTACGAACCAATAAAACGATGGGCTTGGAGTGATGTAAAACAAAATAAAAAGACCCATGGCAGTGGGTCCTTTAGAAAAAACAAGTTGTTATAAGTATATCACGGAAAGTAGGGAAATAGTACATGCGTTTAACTGAATATCAAGTGCTATTACCTAATAAATTCTGGAACTTAGCAGAGAGCGAAGATGAATTAAATGAAATGATTGAACAGTATTTCAAAGTTGGTTATCCGCATTATGAAATTCAACGAATAATCAAAAGTGGACAAGCATATGTGGCAGTTTGTACGAGGAGGTAACTATATGGCAACGTTTCGAGTTAATAAAAGTAAAAATTACACAACCATTAATAATACAGGTCTTCGAGACGAACGTTTAAGTTGGAAAGCAAAAGGAATATTGGCTTACATTTTATCGTTACCAGATGATTGGGTGTTTTACATGGAGGAAATATCTACTCATGCGAAAGATGGAATTGATAGTTTAAGGGTAGGGATGAAAGAACTGAAAAAATTCGGTTATGTTAGAAGGTTTCCTGTGAAAAACGAAAAGGGAAAGATAACTAACTGGGAGACGATTATTTATGAAGTTCCACAAGTGGAGAATCCACATATGGAAAATCCACAAGTGGAAAAACCACAAATGGAACTTCCATTTATGGAAAATCCAACGCTACTAAGTACTAAAGAACTAAATACTAAAGAACTAAGTACTAATATACAAAGTAGTAGCATCTTCTCTTTCTACGAAAATAATTTCGGTATTTTAAATTCATTCATAGCTGAAAGTATTTCGGAATGGGTAAACGATACAAGCGAGGAACTTGTACAAGCGGCTATGGAACGTGCTTTAAAACAGCAGAAGAAATGGAATTATGCTGAGGGCATTTTAAAACAGTGGATTAATAAAAACATTCGTACTTTAGCTGATGTGAATGTAGCAGAAATAGAGTTTAAAAACAAAGGTAAAAAAGGAGAGAAAAACAATGCAAGCGTTAGGAAAAACAGTAGCTTCATCGAAAAATACGATTTTGAGTAAATTCGCTCAAAGTTATGTGTTGTCTCCTAATAGATGTACAAATGTTTTCTTGGTCGGAAAAGACAAAATTAAAGATGTTTGTAATAAACGTTTACTTATAGATACAAAAACAAATGAAGAATTTTGTCCGCAATGTAGATCGGTAGAGCAAGAAGACCAACAACTTGCAAAAGAAACATTAGCTATTAAGAAGAAAAACGAAATTATTCATTTATACGATTCGTTTTCAGATAACAGCCTTATTAATCCTAAATTGAAAAAGGCGACATTTGATAGCTATGAACCACCTACAAAGGAATTAACAAAAGCTAAAGAAATAATGATGGATTTTGCTAAAAACTTTGATCCTAACAAGTCAGAAAGCATTGTAATCACAGGTGACTATAGAGTCGGAAAGAGTCATTTATGTGTTGCAGCTACAAAAGAAATTATGAGAAAAGGCTACAGCGCAATGTTTATAGAAATGAACGCGCTCTTTACGAAAATAACATCTACATGGAATAAAAATAGCGAGTTAACAGAGGACAAGCTAATGTCTATTCTCGCAAATGTGGATGTACTTGTATTAGATGATTTTGGAGCCGAGTTTACTGAAAAAGATGCTGAGGGAGTTACTTGGAAGAAAACGAAAACAAAAGACATTCTAGAACGCAGGTTAGGTAGAACAAACTTATTTACAACAAACTTTGGAGTTATGGAGTTAGCTGGAATGTATGGAGAACGTGAGTTTAGTCGGGTTATGGAAGATACACAAGTTTTGAAAATGAACGGTGAGAATTACAGTTTACGAAATTTCAAAAAGGAGGAATAGAAATGAAAACAAAATATGAAGAAAAATCCTCAACTGTTGAAAAGGTAACAATTGAGGAGAAAGATGATTGGTATGTAAATGAGTTTAAGAAAACATTATATACATCTATATTTTCCTTATTGATATCAATAACAGTCCTAGCATTCACATTTTATAGAAGTTAATCAATAATGCTAAAAAGCTAATAAGTAATGCCATCAATGAGATTATTCGCGTAATTAAAAGGTTACCTTTATCCCACATAGCCTTTTTTCCATCATTGGTAATAGTATACCAATCATTGTGAGTTTGCAGTGGAAAACCAGCGACTTCAGTAAATCCATCGTAAATAGGGTGAATAAAGTTATTCTCAAACATATATTCAATATGTTTGTATGTGGAACGAATTTTAACTTTACCAAAAGTACATGCAATAAGTAGTTTTAGGTAAATCGAGAAATTCATATAAATCACCTACCCTTCAAGGGAGATTATACCAAAATAGTAGATTTGAAGTGGGAAAAGATTCTAAAAAGGAGTGATAAATGTGTGTGTATTATGCCGTAATACAGGAATTATTCGTAAAGAAATTTATCCAGGTGTAATTGAAACGAACGGTTGTGATTGTGAAGTAGCAAAGCAACAGCAAGAAGAAAATGATAAGCGTTGGCAAGCATGGTTAATAAAATTTGAATCAATGAAACAAGAATTAGAAAGAAGCAAACAACAAAAAGTTAGTTAACAAGGGGGAGAAAGCTATGAAAAATACAGGTGTTTCAAGAAAAGTGGACGAGCTAGGGCGTGTAGTAATTCCAATAGAGTTACGCAGGAATTTGGGGATTAATGAAGGGACGGCACTAGGCTTTCATGTTGAGGGTGAAAACATTGTTTTAAGAAAACAAGAAAAGTCATGCTTTGTAACAGGTGAAGTTTCTGAATCAAACATGGAATTGCTGGACGGACGAATGTTTTTGAGCAAGGAAGGGGCAACTGAATTGCTGGACATTCTTGAAAAGAGTGTGAAGGTACATGCATAAGCAATTAAATATTTTCGATGTAGAGCCAGCGATTTGCGAGTTTGATGTAATGAAAGCAAATGTAAAAAGGGGAACTGGACGCACTTCATATGCAGATGTACGCGTTCATGTTCCAAAGAATGCAAAGTGTACGGATGAGTTACCGCGCACAACTAAACAAGATGATCGTTATGACATATTTGAACAATATGTAATGGCAATTTGGAGATTCCAACGCGCTGTAGATAAGTTTTTTAGTTGGGATACAGCGGAAGAGTTATGTAAGGCAGCAAGAGATAGAAAAGAAATCATTCCTGTAAGGATTTATTTAGGAAGTGGTTTTAAACCTGATGTTGTCGAGTACATGCGGTAGTAAAAGGGAGAGAGACATATGAAAAAAATAGAAATTGATGTTAGCAGCAACAAGCTTTTAATAGTGAAGGATGGAAATGTAACGGCGGTAAATCCACCAATGAGCGGATTTGGTGAGCAAGTCGCAGTTTGGGTAAACGGTAAAGTTGATCGTGTGGATACTAAGTTTACTGAAAAGATAAAATAATCATTTTTAGAAAGTAGGTTCGCTTATGAGTGTAGCAAGAAATCATGAGGCGATGAAGGAATCAAGGTTGAAAGTTTACATCGCTTTAGAAGAAGCTAACTTCATTTGGGATGAAAGAGATGTAGTTCGTTTTCGTGAAATGTGGAGTCAAGGTATGAGTTTACCAAAGATGGCAGAAGCGTTAAGGAGACACCAAGCGGAGGTTGCGCTCCTTGTAATAGATCAGGCTGATAAGTATTTAATTGAAAATCGTCCGATAGGATTAGGAATTTGCTAAATAGGAAGGGGAAAACAAAATGAACTTAACTAAAATATTCGAAATGCAAAAGGTGTTAGATACAAGAATCATCAAGGAACACGGTTTGGGAGGGCAAAATTTATTTTACAATATGATTCTTGCTTTACAGGTTGAAATTGGAGAACTTGCAAATGAAACAAGATGCTTTAAGCATTGGAGCAATAAAGGTCCTAGTGAAAGAGAAGTCATTTTAATGGAATATGTAGACGGGTTGCATTTTATAGCATCAATAGGAAATGGTATTGGGTTTAAACCTGAAAATTATAACCTAGCAATGTTGGAGCTTAAATCAAGAGTTTACGCATCGAATTCGCTAGTCAACCAATTTAATAATGTATATGAAGCTGTATCTGAATTTCGTGCAATTCAAGATATTGAGCTGTATGAAGAGTTACTATACTCATTCTTAGGATTAGGTAGGAAATTAGGATTCACATTTGAAGAAATTGAACAAGGATATTGCAAGAAGAACGAAGTAAATCATCAACGTCAGAATAACGGGTATTAAGAAGGTAAGTAAAAAGTCCTAGCATTTCACTCAAGGACTCAAGGCAGTAAAGCTGTTGCAATTGTCGATTCCATATTTATGACTGTAAGGAACTTTCATAGTATAACTAATTATTTATTATAAGTATATATAAATTTTAAAAAATTCTACAAAATCGTTGTTTTAGTAGATTGCTATACAATTTGAATTTTATTAAGAAAGAGAGATAGGGAATGTAATTCGTAAAAAGGCGTTTTACTAGGTTAGGGACACTAGCAAAACGCCTTGTGGGTAGTACATCATACCCATCAAGCTAACCCAAATAGGTGGCTCGACTTGAACTAGCAATTGTACCTGCCAAACCGCTAAAAACTACTAATAATTAAAAAAACTTTTTACATAACAATTTAATCCTTTGTAGAAAACTACGAGGGGTTAAATTGTTCAAAGAGTATTCCATTTGAGGTCTAATTAATTTAAGTTCTTAAATGAAAATTTGAGGAAAACATTCACGAACACCAGAATTTCTTAATGAATTAAATAATGCTGCACTGATTCTTAATAGGACGTTGTTATCAGTTCCATCTTCTAAATCATAGATTACAAAGTATGCATTATCGACTGTAAAAATACATTTTCGTTCTAATTTAAATCCAGGTGGTACAGTTGGAAATTCATCACTTGGTACAATTACAGGTGTATCACCTTCATCTCTGATAAGATTGAAAGTTTGCTCGTCAATTTCGTAGATATTAACTGGATCAATTTCTACACCTTTATCTGGAATTGTAATTTCATCTTCAACTAATAAGAAAAAACGTTGGTTTCGAAAATTGAAAAGAGATCTTGCTCCAATTTCAAATGATGCCATTTTATATTAACCTCCTTAGCAACTTTTTTATAGGTTTAAAGTTACTTTTATACAATATGTTAGATTAATAGATTTGGTTACGGCACGTACTACGTAAATTACTAAATTAGGGGTCTCGCCCTATGCCTATCAAGCTAAGGTTATGAAGTATTCCAAAAACGATAACAGACCTTCGTTGTTACAAGAAAGTTAAAATTTTCGTTCTGGGAATCTATTAGATTTTAACTTGATGGCGATGGGGTAGTACATGTTTTTTGGGAACAGCATATTAAAAAAATAAATAAAAGCGTTATTTGAATTGAAAATGGCAGGTAATTGACTAAGTTACCTGCCGTGCAACAAACGATACGGAGTGTAACGAACTCCGATTTAAAAGAGAGTAGCTGTGGGAAGCTGACTTGAGGATAGTATGTGTAAGGTAAAAAAGATTATTCGTAAAGGGAAATGAAAAAAGAGCACATATCAAATATGTACTCTTGAAAAAAGGAGGCTCCTATAAGCGATAAAACATAATACTACAACATATGCTAGCCTCATATAAAGGTGCAAGGAATATAACAAAATAGTTATTTTAAAGTGAACCAAAAAAGAGCACACATATAAATGTGCTCTTAGAGAGGTAGGTCAAGTATCCAATTGGCCATTGTTCAAAGTTAATATATGAGCGTTTAACTAAAAAGTGACAACTAACTGTTCCATAAATAAAAAAGCAGCTAGCTCAATGAACTAACTACTTTTTGTCCAACAATGACGATCCCCACTATACTTTGTAACCTTATGTTACAAAGTATAGTATGAGCAGAAGCGAAAATGTTATGTAAAAAATAAAAACTTCATTTTATACAATAAAACAGCTAGCGTGATTAGCTAGCTGTCCTGGTAAAAAAAGAAAACGGTGCTTAGCAAATGGTGCTGTTGTAATTGCGAATTACAACTATAGTATGAACAGAGTTGTAAATGTTATGCGAAAATAATCTAATAAAAATTTCATTTTGTAGAAATCAGGGAACTAAAAAAGAGCACCATGCATCAGTGCTCTTTAAGATAGGAGGTAACACTTTGAGCTGGATAGTTAGGTTAAAAGTATATGATGTAGAAAAGGAATAAGACCTAAATTTTATTATTAACTCAATATAAAAGAGCAATTAGCTTTTGCTAACTGCTCGGTCCAAGGTAATAGACATAGAGTGGGTATTAGTAAAATTGGCTATTCAAGATCCGGTTTACAGTGTAACTAGGATTATTAAATGTATTCCCTCTTTAAAGATCTTCTTCAAACGACGCCCTTTAAAGAGGGAGTGGAGTAATGAAAAAGAATACTTTTCCTTAAATACAAAATCATATTTTGATTCTCAATAATATATGAGTATTAAGACAAAAACGTGCAATTAAAAGCGCAGCTAGCAAAAGCTAACTGCTCTCTGAAAAAAACGTTAAGAAGGAAGTTCAGAAATCAAGTGTATTTATAGTATGAACGGAATATTGAATTTTATTCAAGGAAAGGAACGAGGGTTTGGAATTAATTCTCTAAGAAATACAACAAAATAATCCTTTTAAAGTAAAGCAAACAGAATATAGTCCGGCTAGAAAACTAGAGGACACCAATTCATTAAAGCAGCAATTACAGCTGTTTTAGGAATAGGTGTCCTTTTTATATTGAAAAGGGAGATGGGGAAATGAAGGTGCTAAGAGATCAGTTACGTGAGTGGGAAAAGCAATTGAAACAAGCAAAGAAGAAAAATAAGAAAAAACGAAAAGAGAAATTAAGTACTCGTGATATTGAAGATTTAATGGGGATTCGTGGACCACGATATGAACGCAGACGTGGAGCATTAAGACAAAAGTAATTTAAAAATAAAAAGGAGTGGTCTTACATGACTAAACAATTATCTTTCTTACCAAAAATTGATAGAGTAGCAACGCAGAAAAAATTAGAAGGTGTTCTCGAAAGTGTACGTTTATATAGACAGTTTGGAATGATGCGTGAAGAAATGAAAGTCACTCCTTCTTATGAAATTAGATATCATGGACCTACAAATGATGTAGGAAAGCCATTAGAAGATGTAGCGATGGCTAACATTCAACAAAGTAAACGAGAAGAGTGGATTAAGCAAACATCATTTCGTATTGACCAGTTTCTTAGTCGTTTGGGTAATGGACGTGCAGGAAAGGATCAAAGAAACATCATCATTAAGCGTTATTTAGAAGATGAAGATGTATGTGACTATATGGTATACAACGAAATCGGCATGAGTGAGCGTACTTATCGACGTGTTAAGGCTAGAGTATTTTATAAACTTGCTTTTGCTCTTAGATTAGAAGTTTATGAGACTGAAGAAACTGGAGGTAATGAATAATGAATTTTGTTCAACCGATACGTGATCCAGAGCAAATACAGCAGTTAAAAGAATATTTTAAGGAAAAGAGTTTACGTAATTACATTCTCTTCATTATGGGAATCAATACAGGCCTGAGAATCTCGGATATTTTAAAACTGAAGGTAGGAGATGTTAAAGGCAGTCATATATCCATGAGGGAAAAGAAAACAGGGAAACAGAAACGAATACAAATTACTGCAGCATTGAAAAGAGAGCTCAAATGGTTTATTGAAGAAAGAGAAGATAGTGAGTACCTATTGAAAAGTAGACAAGGTAGAAATCGCCCAATCGGTCGTAGCATGGCATATAAGATATTAAGTGGAGCAGCGGCAGAATTCGGATTAGATGAAATAGGCACACATACATTGAGAAAGACGTATGGGTATCACATGTACATGCAAACAAAAAACATAGCATTACTCATGGAGATATTCAATCACTCGTCAGAGAAGGTCACCTTACGTTATATAGGGGTAAACCAAGATGCAATGGATAAAGCAATGACTAGGTTTAAAATCTAATCATTGCTTATTTCTTTTTAAATCTAGGGGTATCGCAGCATTTTGAAAAAAACAAGCTAAGAGTATGCAAGATTTTATACAGTTCCAGTAACAAACAAGAACTATAAAACCGCGCTGGGATAGGAATGTATAAAAAAATACATAGATTCATAGAACAAAAAAAGAAGGTTTCTTGCTACCAATAATGAGACGTCATGTTAACTAGACGTGTATGAGATATACAATCAAACAAAATTATTTTCCATTTCTATTCTTATTTTGAAATAGATGCACAATCAAAATTCCATCAACAAATGAGATTAAAAATGCTACGACTATATATAATCCGTTTTTGGGTATTCCTAATATAATTGCAAGATAACTAAAAGAAAAAGCCCATAATGCTAAAACTATGATTTCCAACATCTTCTTTTTTATTAAAAGTTAAGCACCCAAAATCCCCTTGAAAAAGTTGTATTCGGAATATTGTAACAAAATAAAAAAAGACCCTACAAGAGGGTCTTCCATCAGCTAATATTAAGCTTTTTGAACATTAGTAGCTTGTAGGCCACGTTGTCCTTTTTCTACTTCAAACGTTACACTTTGTCCTTCGTCTAAAGATTTGAAACCGTCGATTTGGATAGCTGAGAAATGTACGAATACGTCTTCTCCACCTTCACGCTCGATGAATCCAAAACCTTTGTCTGCATTAAACCATTTTACTTTACCTTGTTCCATAATTGTTGCCTCCTAGTGTGGATACCCACACATATGTTACTACCCTTGCTCAAATACCTTAGACGAAAAACAAAATTTATTCTTAATCTCAAGCCAAACAAAAATAGGTCTTTCTTAAATTAACACACTTTCTAAAAAATAGCAAATTTCAAAAATAAGTCCTTATGGTAATTAGATACTAATAGTTGTTGCTGGAGAAAAAGTCACTATGATAGTCATCACAGCAAGAAATTGCCAAAGGATCTCAACAATATTATTGGTTTGATTTTTTTCAGACATTCCACAACTGATAAAATTAGCTGTTTTCGAGTTAAATTTTACTTCTGGTAACGATAATTATGTAAATAAGCTGTCCATATGGGCAACTTATTTTATTTTTCCGCATAGCGTAGGTTATTTTGCAAAATGCTGGTGGTATCCCTATACAGTTACTCATAATTTTCATACTGTGTAACTCAAAAAAGAAAGTTAAATGAAATCAATGATACCAATAGATTCAGTGATAGACTCAGTTACACACAATATAAGATATGGATAAGTCGTGTTATAATAAATTAGTTTTTCAAGATGTAAAGGTAGGGAGGGACATGGTAATGAAATTCGATTTAACTATTCCAGCAACGGTAATTTCAACTGTTACTTTGTTTTTAATTTTGCATTATATTATTGAGCCTAGAAAAGAAAGGAAAAAAAAGAGAGAGGAACGATTTAAAACCTTATACGCTCCGTTATACACAATGATTATTGCTAAACTATATGATTCAAAACCAATCATGAAACACCACAATTGTACAGATATGATGTTTTGGTCAAAAGAAAAACCTAAATATCTCAACGATGTGTATTTAATAGAATTTGTATTAAATAACTCAGCATATGCCAGTAGAGATCTTTTAAATGCAGTACATAAATATGTTGAGGCATTAGCTATAGAAGAAATACATAAAACAATAGTAGGTTATGAGAGTGTAGATAACTTAGTGAAGGTCGTTGTAAAAGAATATAATCAATTAAAAAAAGAACGGGGAGAAGAATTCATCCAAACAGAATTAGAAACTGGTATTCCAGAATTCATTTTAAAGATGCGTGAAGCGGAAAAGGTGGCAGAGTTGTGACCGCTTTTTGGCAGGAAATGTGCCGGTTGTTTTGGAATCACCGTGATATATTTGTATTGTGAGAAGTGGCGGAAAACACAACTCACTATGTTGTTTCTAAAATTCTAAACGGCTTCATTATGACGGCATATAAAATCCGAAACCGGCAGATGGTAACGATTGGATGATACCGTTATTAAGGAGAGCTTTTGCTCTTCTTCCAGCTACTTAATAATGTTGTGATAGTTAAATATAAACAACATTAGGTGATTGGAAGAAGAATAAAACTTCATTTACCGGATGTATAGTAATAACATTAGATTTTGACAAAAGGGCAACTAATATATGGTTGCTCTTTTACTTATGTCATAAAAGTAACTTTTATTGAAAGTGATTTAGGCGATATAATAAACCTATAACTAACAAAAATTTCGAATAGAAGGTGAATACTAATTGGATAATATTATTATAACCAGTTTAATTGGTGCAGGTGGAGTTATCAGCGGTGCGGTTGTGACGGCTGTTATGAACTATAAGAATAATCAGCTGAATAGCAAGAATGAAAGAATGAAGTGGTATAGTAATTCCTTTCTACAGAATAAGGTTGATGTCATAAGTAAATGTCAATTAAATTTAGCAAAGACTATCAATGTAATAGAATATTTTTGTGGGGATACCGGTAGATCCGAAATGAAAGAATCTCTAAATTTAAAATATGCTAATCCTTATCAAGAACCTAAAGTATGGAAATTTGATTATAGAGAAATTACAGAGAAAAATAAAGAGGATTATATTGAATTGACTAATTCTAAAGCTAGAGAAATGGAAACATTGGTAGCAGAATTACAAGAGTCATTAGAATTAATAAAAGTATATTTGAATGATGAAGAGGCAAAAGTAATAGATGAAATTTCTAGATTAATTAAAGAGATTAACCATCAACTAACAAATACTATTAAAAAATTTAATGTAAGTATGGAAGGTGATGAATTAGCGAGTATACTTAATGCTTATAGTCATTTTGATGGATTCTATGCCGCTATTATAAGTGAAAAGCGAAAAACGTTAAAAATTATATCGAAACATTTATACCCTGAACAATTAAGAGAAATAGAGAAGTAACCTTTAATGAAAGCATTCCTTATGGAGTGCTTTTTATTTTGGAAAAGGAGTGAGAACAAATGAAACTAAATAAACATGAACAGGCGGTTGCAATTGGTACATTCATTGCCATGTTAGGACAGGACATTGTAAGTGATCGTATTGATAAACAGAAATTAGAAAGTGCAATTCCTATCTTTAACGAGTTGGAAGATAACACAACACCAAAGCAAAAGAGAGAAGCGATGATTAGTTTGCTTGGTAAGACAATGGATGAATTCATTAATAGTAAGGAGTGAGGGTAGATGCCTAATGTTTCTAGATGTTGTTTAGCTTGTGACTATCAAATTAAAACGTATCAAGCACCAGAAGATGAATATCAAGAAGTTACTGTTTGCCCTAAATGTAATGGCGCTTTTGTAGATATGTTTAAGTTAAAGAAGTACAAACAATCTAAAGAGACTGTAGAACCTTTATTAACAATTACATTATCAGATATAGATGCTAAACCAATAGTTCATTACAAAGGTAAACAGATAGATAGAAAGTTACGTGTTGCATTTGATTGGGAATCACAATCAATTGATAAGATTAATCGGACATACATTCATATTGAACATGTACCATCTGATAATAAGCGTTGCAATACTGAAATCATTCAGCATAATCATCCTATTGTGGAAGACCAGGTGGAGCTTTATCGGTTATGAAAGAATACAAAACCAAACAACAGAAGCGTAAGTTCTATGACAGTGGTGAGTGGAAGAGTATACGCGAGCAAGTAAAGAAGCGAGACAACTATGAATGCCAAGAGTGTAAGCGCAATGGTCGAGTGCAAACAGATACCAATGAGTACAGTGAGAGTGCCAAGCGTAAGAAGATACAGCTGGTTGTCCATCATATCAAAGAGCTTGAGTATCATCCAGAACTTGCATTAGAAAAAGATAATTTAGAAACAGCCTGTGTGGATTGCCATAATAAAGAGCACGGAAGATTCTTCGAAAAGAAACCGAACAAATGGGAAAATGATGAAAAGTGGTAAAAAAGAATCAGAAACAATACCCCCCCTTAAAAAATTTCATCAAAAAATGCTCTAAGGGGCACCGGAGGAGGGGGTTAACTGTCAGGTTTTTTTCGATTTTACGCACGTAAGGGGGGTGGGTAGATGGCTGTTAGTATTGTGAGGTTAAAAGAACAGCTCATGAATAGTATTGATATTACAGATTTAGTCGAAGTTGAAAAGGTAGAAAGATATATTGATCTTGTAAAAGCATTTAGAAAAATAAATAAAACTATTAATAAAGAAGGCGAGTCCGTAACGATAAAAAACGGTTCTCAAGTTTTTGTTAAAGCCCACCCTCTTATAAGTGAGAGGAATAAAATTAACAGTTCATTAATTGCTTTGGGAAGAGATATAAAACTTACGCCTAAAGTTGGTGCTTCTAATTCGGGATATAGCCCAAGTGATTTAGTATGATTAGACAAAAATATGTAGATGAATACATTGAACTTTATAGAAACGGTAAAGTAAAGTTCAACAAAGAAAGAGAACTGTTAATTAATTATCTAGAAAAATACGTTTTAAACAGAGACGATTTGTATTTTGATGATGAAATGATCCAGGACTGTATCAACTTTGGTGAGAAGTGGTATTTTCCTTTGCAGCCATTTCAAAAATTCTTAATAGCATTCGTTTTTTTACTTTATAAGAAGAATGGCCGTGTATTTTATCGTAAGTTTTTGTGGATGTTAGGGCGCGGCGGCGGTAAAAACGGTTTAATATCGGTTATCGCTCATTTTTTAATTAGTGAATTGCATGGGATACATGAATATAACATATCTGTTGTTGCAAATAGTGAAGAACAAGCGAAGACAAGCCCTGATGAAGTAAAGAAAACGGTTCGCAGACATGAAACATTAAAAAAGGCTTTTAAAGCAACTGAAACACAAACTACTTCAAGAGCTACTGCAAGCGTATTGAAGTTTAGAACATCAAACGGAGATACAAAAGATGGTTTGCGAGACGGTGCGGTTGTTTTCGATGAAATACATCGATATGAAAGCAATAAAGATGTCCGCGTCCACATCAGCGGCTTGGGGAAAAGAAAGAATCCACGCGAGTTTTATATTGGTACAGATGGATATGTACGAGATGGTTTCTTAGATAAATTAAAAGAAAAGGCAATGAAAGTTTTAAGAGGTGAAGCACGTCCAAACGCTGTTTTTCCTTTTATTTGTAAGCTAAATGATGAAAGAGAAGTTGATGATTTAGATAAATGGGAACTTGCGAATCCTATGTTATCAAAACCATTAAGCGAATATGCTGAAGGTTTATTTGAAACAATGAAGGAAGAATATGAAGATCTAGAAGACGATCCAGACAACCGAATTGAATTCATGACAAAACGAATGAATTTACCTGTTTCGGATTTAGAACGTTCGGTTGCAAAATGGGAAGAAATCGTTGCTACAAATCGTCCATTCCCTGATTTATATGGTCGTGAATGTATTGGAGCTTTAGATTTTGCAAGCATTAGAGATTTCGCTGCTTGTGGTCTTTTATTTAGGGTAGATGGTGAATATATTTTCAAAACTCATTCGTTTGTTCGGAAAGAGTTTGTTGATATTTACTATGGATATTCCAAAAAAGCAAAGGAATTTAAAAAAGAGAAATATGCACCAATTAGAGAATGGGAAGAACAAGGTTTGTTAACTGTTGTGGATGAACCAACAATTAATCCTCAACACATTGTTGATTGGTTTGTAGCAATGCGCGAGCAATATGGAATCAAAAAAATTATAGCTGATAACTTCCGTATGGAAGCAATAAGACCACTATTAGTAGCAGAAGGGTTTGAAATAGAAGTAATACGAAATCCAAAAGCAATCCATAGTTTATTGGCTCCACGTATTGAAATGGCATTTGCAAATAAACAAATTGTGTTTGACGATAATCCGCTAATGCGTTGGTATACACAAAATGTATTGGTTGTTATCAAAGCTGATGGAAATAAAATATATGAAAAGAAAGAGCCTGTTCGTCGAAAAACAGATGGGTTTCAGTGTTTTGTTCATGCTCTTTATCGGGCGGACGAAATACAAGAAGCTACTGACTTTGTTATAGGTAATATTAAATTCTAATAAAGGGGGTGATAACCATTGGATGGTTAGGTTCAGTATTTAAAAGAAATAAAGAATTAGAATTCATGTTGGATCTAGACATAATAACTGATACAGCAAACAGGCTTCATATGAAACGTTTGGCGATTGATACATGCGTATCATTTTTAGGAAGGACAATTAGTCAATCTGAATTTAGAGTAAGAAATGGTAAAGCATTTAAGAAGGATGAGCTTTATTATCGATTAAATGTAAGACCAAACAAGAATATGACCGCAAGTACCTTTTGGGAAAGGTTTGTTCGCAAACTTATTTATGATAATGAGTGTTTAGTTATACAAGCAGATGATGGGGATTTACTTATTGCAGATGGATTTCAACATAATGAGTATGCTGTGTTTGAAGATACTTTTACTGATGTAAGGGTAAAGGATTATACGTTTAAGAGAAGTTTTAAGCAAAGCGAAGTTATTCATTTGAAGTATCGGAATGATAAATTATCTCCACTTATTGATGGGTTATTTGCAGATTACGGTGATTTATTTGGTAGGATATTAAACTCACAGAAACGTAAAAATCAAGTTCGTGGCACGGTTGATATGGATATGATCGGTGCTAAAACTGAGGAACAAATAGCAAAGTTACAAGAGTTTATAGACAATATGTATAAGTCAATTGGTTCGAAAGATATAGCTATTGTTCCACAGCAAAAAGGCATTAATTATAACGAGATATACAATGGTGTTGCGAATGGTCCAAGTGTGGAAGAAATTAATAAAGTAACAAATGGTTTCTTAAATCAAGTAGCTATGGCAATTGGTATTCCTATAGCTTTGATATATGGAGAAATGGCTGATGTAGAGAAGCAAACGAAAAATTATATGCTTTTCACAGTACGACCATTATTAAAAAAGCTATCTGATGAAGCGAACGTTAAATTCTTTGAAATGAGTGAATATCTTTTAGGACGAAAAATTGAGGTTAAGGCTGTTTCCTATCAAAGTATATTTGATCTTGCGACAAGTATTGATAAACTCATTTCTTCAAGTGCATTTACAGGAAATGAAATTCGTTCAGAAGTAGATTATGAAGAGTCGGATGATCCAAATCTAAATATCCATCATATTACGAAGAACTATACAAAATTAAATGAATCTGAAGGGGGTGAGAAATGATGGAACACGTGAGTATGAATAAGCTTTTGAATTTAAAGCGAGATATTCGTTTTGAAGCTAAAGGTGAAAATGAATACAAATTAACTGTTTATGGGTCAATTGGTGGATGGTTTAGTGAAAACAATGCTGAAGCAGTAAGAAGAAAAATTCAAGATGTTAAAGCAGAAAAAATTCACGTTCATATTAATTCTGGTGGAGGTTCAGCTTTTGATGGTGTAGCAATTTGTAATCTGTTAAAGCAGCATAGTGCAGAAATTATAGTTCATATTGATGGTTGGGCAGCTAGTGCCGCGTCTGTAATTGCAATGGCAGGTGATAAAATCATTATGCCTAGTAATACTATGATGATGATTCATCAAGCAAGCACTATTGAATACGGAAATGCAGACCTTTTTGAAAAAACAGCACGAGATTTACGAAAGATTGATTCAGCTTTAGCCGCATCTTATAAGAAACGTTTTGTTGGGACAGACGAAGAATTAAAACAACTTTTAAAAGATGAAACTTGGCTAACAGCAGAGGAGGCAGTTGCTCTTGGTTTAGCTGATGAAATTGCTGATGAAATCGAGATTGATGATACACAAGAAGATGAAGAAGAGGAAGTTGTAGAAAATTTCAAAGAAGGGTTAGTAGCTAAGTATACGAAACAACCAAATAATCAAAATCCAGAAGAGCCTATTCAAGAACCTGTTAATACAAAACAGAATCTGAGTACGCTCTTTTTAAATTTAGGAGGAAAATAAAATATGGTGATTAAATTCAATAACTTTGAAGAAAAGAAATTAGCATTTGCGAAAGCAACGCAGGAAGGTACAGCAGAAGAACAAACAGTAGCATTAAACTCCATGATTGAAGCACTTGCTACAGATGTAAGAGCAGATATTTTAAATCAAGTAAATGAATCTATGGTAGATCGTTCTATTATGCAATCTCGTGGAGCCAATGTACTAACAAGTGAAGAAATGAAATACTTTAATGCAGTTGTGGAAGAAGGCGGATTTAAGTCTACTGAAACTTTACCTAAAACAACACAAGAGAGAATTTTTGATGATTTAGTTCAAGGTCATCCGTTGCTAGAACATATCGGTTTAGAGAATTTAGGAGCCGTAACAGAGTTTATTTATGGAGATCCAGAGGGTGCAGCTGTATGGGGACCGTTATTTGGTGATATTAAAGGGCAATTAAATGCTACATTCCGAAAAGAATCAATTACTCAACTGAAATTAACAGCATTTATTCCGTTAGCAAATGATATGTTGAAGCTTGGTCCAGTATGGGTGGAGCGATATGTTCGTACTATGATTACAGAAGCAATGTCAGTAGGTTTAGAGCGTGGTTTTGTAGCTGGTACGGGTAAAAATGAACCTATTGGATTATTAAAAGACCCTAGCGGAAGTGTCACGAATGGAGTATATCCAGATAAAAAAGTTGCTGGAACTTTAACTTTTGAGCCTGGTCGTAAAACAATTAATGAATTAAAAGGCGTGGTCAAATTATTGGCTAAAAAATTAAACCCTGATGGTAAGACAGATGCAGATCGACCAAAAAATATTGCTGGTAAAGTAGTTATGGTAACAAATCCATTCGATACTTTTGACATTCAAGCAAATGCTACAATTCAAAATGCGGCAGGTGTATATGTAACGAGCTTACCTTTTAATCCAATCCCAACAGAATCTGTATTTGTACCTCAAGGACAAGTGGTGTTCTTTGTTAAAGGGGAATACATTGCAGCGATGGGTGGAACGGAGCCAATTCAAAAGTATAATGAAACACTCGCTTTAGAAGATGCAACACTTTATATCGCCAAACAATATGCTACTGGTAAACCAAAGGATAAATACACTTCACAAGTTTACACATTGAAACTTGAAGAAGTAACCCCACCGACACAAGGGTGATGTGAATGGATACAGTAATTTCAAATGAAATATTACAGCAATTCAAAGATAGGATGCACTTAGGTGATGATGAAGATGATAACCTAAGACGCATCCTTTTTGCATCCAATAAAGCTTTAATAAAAGATTGTGGAGCATATGACATAAACGAAGATGAGACGTTCAAAGAATTAGTTTTTGAGCGTTCTCGTTATGTTTATAATGATGCGCTTGAGTATTTTACTAAGAATTTTTTAACCGAAATTAATAGTTTTGGTATTGCAAAAGCTTTAGAAGAAATTAAATTGGACGGTGATTAATATGCGTCCTTTTCAGTACAAGAAACCATTGAATACAGGTGATTGTAGGAATCGAATTATCATTGAACAACCTGAAGTAATAAAAGATGAATTGAATCAAGAAGTTGAAACAGGTAATTGGCAAGAAGTTAAAAAAGCATGGGCGATGATAAAAACGGTAAAAGGATCGGAATACATTGAAGCTTCAGCTTCACAGTCTACACGAATTTATCGGTTTGTAATTCCTTATACAACAGGTATTACAGAATTAATGCAAATCAATATGAAAGGTCGTATCTTTGATATTATTGAACCGCCAATGAATGATGATGAAATGTATCAAACATTGACCATTATCGCAAAGGAGCATGTTTAATATGAACGATTTTGCGAGCGAACTTGCTAGAGAATTACAGAGATATGCGAATGTTGTGGAAGAAGAATTACTAACAGCGCAAGAAGAAGTTGCTGATGTTGCTGTAAGTAAATTAAGACAAAGTGGCCCTAAAAAAACAGGTGCTTATCGTAAAGGATGGCGTAAGAAAAAAGAAGGTAATAGTGTTGTCGTCCATAATACAAAAGGACAACTAACGCATCTGTTGGAAAATGGTCATGCAAAGGCTGGTGGTGGACGTGTTCCGGCTCAAGTGCATATTCGTCCGGTTGAAGAGTATGTAATTAATGAATTACCAAGACGGGTTGAAAGGGCGCTAGAATAATGACATTAGGTGAACTAACAAAAATTCTTGAAGCTACAGGTTATCCTGTGGCTTATTCGCATTTCATAGCAACGCCAGGTAAGCCAGTACCAGCGCCACCTTATATTTGTATCCTTGTGGATGGATCAGCAAATTTAATGGCTGATAACAAGGTTTATCATAAGATAGACGATGCAAATATTGAGCTTTACACAACTAAAAAAGATTTAGTTGCAGAAGCCAAACTTGAAAAAGTCCTAGACGATCATGAGATTCCTTATGACTCGTATGGGACTTTTATTGAATCTGAAAAAATGTATCAAAAAATATACGAAACGAGGTTGATATAAATGAATGAAAACAAAGTAGCCTTTGGTCTGAAAAACGTCCACTATGCACTTTATGACATTAAAGATGGTGTAGTTACCTTTAGTACACCGATTCGATTACCAGGTGCAGTTGAATTAACGTTTGATCCACGAGGGGATTTAATTGAATTTTACGCTGATGACATGCTTTACTATGCAGCAAGTAATAACCAAGGTTATGATGGAACGCTATCCATTGCGACTATTCCAGAACAATTTGCAATCGATGCATTAGGAGAGGAATTAGACGAAGAAGATGGCGTGTTAAACGAATTAGCTGACGCGAAAGGAAAACCATTTGCGTTGTTATTCGAATTTGACGGAGATGTACGAGCGACACGACACGTAATGTTTAACTGTGCAGCGAGTCGTCCAACACTTGCATCTAAAACGAAAACTAATTCAGCAGAGCCAAATACAAATGAGCTTAAATTTGTATCAAGCCCTATTGATATTAATGGAAAACGTATGGTTAAAACGAAAACTACAACTAAATCAAAACAAGAAATTTATGATAATTGGTACAAAAAAGTTTATACAAAAGTACCAGCATTACCAAAAGGAGCGTAATAGCAAATGGAAAAGACAATTACAATAGACGGAAAACAAGTCAGATTAAAAAGTACAGCGGCAACAGTTAAAAAGTATAAAGCACAATTTAGACGTGATTTATTTGCAGATATGTTCAAATTAGGAGTTATTGCTCCTTCAAATCCTCAAGCTAGCGCTACTATTGATTTAGCAAATGCAGATTTAAGTAAAGTAGATTTTGAGGTTGTTTATGATCTAGTTTGGCTATATGCGAAAGCGGCAAATCCAGAAATTGCTGATCCAATTACATGGTTAGACGATTTTGATGAGTTCCCTATCTCTGAGATTCTTCCAGAAATTATGGACATGATTCAAAGTACGATGGGTGCAAAAAAAAAATAAAGAAAAGTAATGGAGAGAAAGGGACTTTCAGTGATGAAGAATTAACCACTGATACGTTCCTTGCTCTTTGTTATAAAGCGAAACTAACAAGTTGGGATTTAGAAGATATGACAATTGGTGATTGCTTTGACTACATTGCTGAATTCGCCGAAATGGAGAATCCGGACAAAGAAAAAGTTAGAAAAGCAAATCAAAAAGACTTCGATTCATTCTAAGAAAGGGGTGAGAAAATGGCAGGAAGAATTAAAGGTATTACGATTGAAATTGGTGGTGAAACTACAGGTCTTCAAAATGCTTTAAAAGACGTAAATAAACGTAGTAATGATTTAACAAAAGAGTTGAAAGATGTTGAACGGTTACTAAAGTTTGATCCTGGTAATGTGGAAGCATTAGCGCAAAAACAACAGTTACTCACACAACAAATAGAAAATACAACGCAGAAATTAGATAAATTAAAGGCAGCGGAACAACAAGTACAAGCCCAATTTCAAAACGGTAAAATTTCTGAAGAACAATATCGTGCTTTTAGGCGTGAGATTGAATTTACAGAAGGGTCTCTTAATGGACTGAAAAATAAGCTTGGAAACATGAAGGCTGAACAAGATAATGTAGCGAGTTCCACAAGGCAATTAGAAACATTGTTTAGCGCAACTGGGAAAAGTGTTGATGATTTTGCAGGAGCATTAGGGAATCGTCTTGTGAATGCAATTAAAAGCGGAACAGCAACAAGTAGACAATTAGACCAAGCCATTGGTCTTATTGGTCGTGAGGCGTTAGGAGCGGAAGGTGACATTGAAAAATTACAGCGAGCGCTACGATCTGTAGATTCTGGTAATTCTATTCAACAAGTACGAAATGAATTAAGGGACTTACAGCAAGAAGCTGGTAGAACCGAGAAGAAATTTGAGGGGTTAAAAATAGGATTAGAAAATGTCATCGGTGGAATGGCAGCAGGTGGCGGAATTGCAGCCGCTATTGAAAAATCGATGGATATGTCAAAGCTACAAACAAAGATTGATATCGCTTTTGATGTTCCAGAGTCATCGAAAAAATCAGTTGAAGAAGCTATAAGAGGTATTTCCGCTTATGGATTAGATGCTGAGGAATCTCTTGCAGGTGTACGAAGACAATGGGCTTTAAATAAAGGCGTAAGTGATGAAGCGAATGCAGCAATCGTAAAAGGTGCAGCGGCAATTGCTCAATCTTATGAAGGAATAGATTTTACTGAACTAATACAAGAAACAAATGAAATTGGAAATGAGTTAGGAATTTCGCAAGATGGCGCTCTTGGTATGGCTGATGCTTTACTTAGAATAGGATTTCCACCAGAACAATTAGATATTATCGCCGAATATGGTGGGCAACTGACACGAGCGGGATATAGCGCTGAAGAAGTACAGGCAATTATGGAAGCTGGTGTTGATACAGGAACCTGGAATTAGATTATAGTTCCCTTGTATGGCGACATACAATGAAAAACTCCTTTAATTCAGTGAAACTCTCAAATGAGACAATACTGAGCGAAGCCTTTTAGTTAAGGAACGTGCAACGACTAGTCGAAAGACGTAGGGTGTAAGCAAATGACACTCGAAATGGGGAGCAACTCAAGTAGTTGAAGATATAGTCTAATCTATGCGGTGACGTATAGCAGTTCATAAGAGAACGGGCGTGACGTTGCGAATCACGTTGAATATAAATGATTGATAATCTCTTAGACGGTTTGAAAGAAGGTCGTATCAAAGCGGCTGAATTCGGTCAAGGTGTCGATAAAGCTATGACAGAAGCTCTTGAAGGTACAAAAATTTCAGCAGAACAAGTTGAGGTATGGGGGAAAGCTGTAGCTAACGGTGGTAAAGCAGGTTCAGCCGCTATGACTGAAATTGCACAGGCTTTATCAGAGGTTGATGATGAAACAAAACGTAATGAATTAGGTGTTAAATTTTTCGGTAGATGATAAATTGTGCCGAAGTAAAATCGTTCAAAAACGGTAGAAGCTAAGTGAAATACATTCATATATGTTATAATGTGGAAATTGATGAGTCGTAAATTTTTAAAAGAGAAACAAGGAAAGGTTTATTATTATGTATAAATCTTGTAAAACATGTAATGAAACCAAACATATTAATGAATTTGTTAAGGACAAGAGTAAGAAAGATGGACACAGAAATAGATGTAAGTATTGTGAAAATCTAAAGAGAAGAAAGACACCATTAAAGCCCAAACCCAAAGACGGCCATAAATACTGTGCAAGTTGTGGAGAAGAAAAGCAGTTGAACGAATTTAACATAAGGTTACAGGCAGGGAAACGCAAACATTGGAGTTATTGTAAGTCCTGTGAACGAAAAAGAGACAAACTAAAATACAATAAAGAATGTGGAATATGCAAGAAACGATATACGTCTGCAAATAAACATTCTAAAATTTGTTTTGATTGTCACATGGAACACAACTTTCGCACAGATAAAAATCCCAACATCCTTTCTACATTGGATTTTAGCGGGGAAAATAATGGGATGTATGGAGTGCAAAGGTTTGGAGAAGATAACCCCAATTATAATCCTAACAAAACAAACGAAGACAGAGAGAGTGGACGTTTGATAGAAGGTTATGGTGTGTGGAGACGTAAAGTTTATGAAAGAGATAATTTCATATGCCAATGCTGCGGTTATAGCAAAGGTGGAACTTTAGTAGCTCATCATTTGGATGGATATAGCTGGTGTGTAGAAAAAAGAATCGATTTGGATAATGGTGTTACACTTTGTGATAATTGTCATAACAAATTTCATTTGATATATGGTCTGAGAAATAATACAAGACAACAATTTATAACATTTAAAAGCAATCAAGAGTACTTATCATAAGTGCTCTTTTTTGTTGTAATTCATACGCCGATACCGTGGTAAAGCACATTTTAAAAGATGTGGCTCACCGTAACGCATAGGAGTTGAAACTGTATTACAGAATAAAATACTCCCACGAGTGAACGACAACCCTATGGGTTGAAAATATATGCTGAACCGAGGATGAGTTAACATCCTATAATGCGGAGAAATCCCCGGAAGTAGAGGATAAAAAGCCTTTACGATAACAAAATGACAATGTATGAGGATCAAGGGCAAAACATCATTAATACTTTGCTAGGTGCAAAAGAGAAAACAGTTGATTTTGGAAAACAACAGGATAAATTGAATGATTCCATTAAGAAAATGGATGCAAACCCAGCAGTTAAATTCCAAAAAGCAATGCAAGATTTACAAATGGCTCTCAAACCTGTTCTTGGAGTTATAGCTGATGTTGTTGCTAAAATTGCGGATTGGATTTCTAATAATCCAAAGTTAGCAGCTACATTAGCAGCTATAGCAGTAGCTATAGGTGTAATTTCAGGAGCATTTATGGCTTTAGCGCCAATAGTTGTTGTCATATCGACCATAGGGGCAGCAATGATGGGATGGATAGCAGCAATCACTTTGATTGTAGCCGCTGTGGTTGCTTTAGGTGTAGTTATTTATAAAAATTGGGATTCTATCACGAAATGGACAATTGATACTTGGAATGCAATTGGAGATTTCTTAGTAGGAATATGGAAAGGTATAGCACAATGGGCGAGTGATACATGGAATAGTATTAGTGAATCCACATCATCCATATGGAATTCAATTAAAGAATATTTAATAGAGCTATGGAATGGAATCAGTGATTTATTAACTGGAACATGGAATACGATGGTTGAAAATACTACAGAAATATGGAGTTCAATTGCCGAATACTTAACCGGAGTTTGGAATGGTGTAATTGAGACATTATCAGCAGCTTGGAACAGTATTAAACAAACAACTTCTGAAGTGTGGACAGCGATTAGTGAGTTTTTCATTAACACCTGGAATGGACTAGTTGCTTTTATAACTCCTGTACTACAAGGAATTGCTGATTTCTTTTCTATGATTTGGAATGGAATTTCAACAGTTATTCAAATCGTATGGAATTTCATTACTCAATATTTACAAGCAATTTGGACAGCAATTCTATACTTTGCCACACCAATATTTGAAAGTATCAAGAATTATATTACTGAATGTTGGAATACGATTAGTTCTACTACAAGTTTTGTATGGGAAACGATTAAGAATTTCTTAGTTTCCTGTTGGAATGGGCTTGTAGCATTTGTTGTGCCGATTTTTGAACAAATTAAGTCTTGGATCATTGCAGTGTGGAATACAATTAGTACAACAACAGCGAATGTATGGAATGCAGTTAAGAATTTCTTGCAATCATGTTGGAACGGAATAGTTGCTTTTGTGGTACCAATTTTTAATTCAATAAAAGAATGGATTATAAATACATGGAACACGATTAGTTCTACTACAAGTGCAGTATGGAGCGCTGTAACAAACTACTTATCTAGTTTATGGAACTCAATGGTTTCAACAGCAAGGGCTATTTTTAATAACATTAAAGAGGCTATTTCAACAGTTTGGAATATGATTAGTAGTGCAAGTGTCAGCGTATGGAATGGCATTAGATCTACTCTTGCAAGTATTTGGGAAGGGATTAGATATACAGCAGCATCAATATGGAGTGGATTGACAAATGCAATTATGACACCTGTAAACTGGGTAACGAGGGCTGTTATTGGCGCGTTCCAAGGTATGCAATCAGCTATACTCGCTGTGTGGGATGGAATTAAAAGTGGTATAAAAGCAGCTATAAATGGACTTATTTATATGATAAATAAATTCATTTATGCATTTAATACACCAGCACAATTATTAAATAGAATTCCTGGTGTGAGCGCTCCTACGATTCCGTATGTACCGATGCTTGCTAAAGGTGGAAAACCTGTAGGTGATGGTTCATTTATTACCGGAGAAGCCGGACCAGAATTATTTACTAAGAAAGGTAATTCAATTACGGTTACACCTTTATCATCAAAAGAAAAATCGCTTGGTATAACAGGGACAATGAATCAATTGATGGGGGATATGAGTCGAATGATGGCTAGTTCTATGAGTCAGTTGTCAGGTCTAAAGACTGTTATGAGTGGCGTATATGGAAATATGTCAGATAGTAGACAAGCTATGACCAGCAGCGTTGCAAATCAAGTATTCAATTATTCTCCTGGATCATCCGATAATAGGGTAAGTCCAATGCAGGGTGGTGACTTAGTAGTAGAAGTTCCTGTTGTTTTAGATGGGCGAGATGTGGCACGCGGTACTTACCGCTATACAACTGAATATCAAGAAAGGGAGGCAAAAAGAAACGCAGACTTTTAGGTTTGGGTTTCTTTTATTTTATAAAGAAATGGGGTGTTAAAGTGAGTTCTTTTACATTTAACAAGGAACGTAAAAACTATATTCAAATTGCAAAAGGATGGAAAAGACCAGCTTGGGCGCCGTTAAAAAGGAATTTTTTAAGTGTTCCTGGATATCCAGGTGCAAGATTATTAAACACACAAACAGAAATGCGTGTTTTATCTATTCCTGTAGGAATTATCGTTCCTGATGGATCTGATTTAGAAATCATAAAAGAAGAAATTGCAGATTGGTTAATTACAGAGCAACCGGCAGAGCTTATTTTCGATGTAGAACCAAATAGAACATATTTAGCTGTTGTGGATGATAGCTTTGATCCAGATGAATTTGTAACACTTGGAATCGGCACAATAAAATTTGTTTGTCCAATTCCTTATAAGCTAGGAAAAGTGAAAACTCACACATTCACTCAAAGTTGGTCCACTGAAATTACCTCTGAGTTCACGAATAAAGGAAGTGTAGAAGCTCCGGCATTAATTGAAATGACTGTAAAAGAACCAAGCAGTTTTTTAGATGTATGGTTTGGTAAATATCCTTTAGAACGAAACTATTTCCGTATTGGTTACCCCTTAACTGTGGAGGAAACAACGGTACAAGAGCGTGAGCGTGTGTTATGGGATGAAATGGCCTCGCCTATAGGTTGGACTCCTGTTACTGGACAAGTTGAGGAAATGAAAGGGACAGGTAGTTTCAAGGTTAAAGATGGACATGCTCTGTATTGTGAAAAATATGGAGAAGAAGGAACTAGTGGTTTTTATGGAGCTATCGCTAAGAAAAACATCCCTGGTGGCCCTATTCAAGATTTTGAAATGGAAGCATGGGTGACTCTGCAATCCAAAAACAGAGAGGAAATGGGACGTGTGGAAGTCTTACTCTTAGATGATGCGAGTAATGTAGTAGCCCGAATTAATATGAATGATTTATATGCGGATGCTGAAATTGCGAAGGCATATATGCGAGTTGGTAATAACGGAACACCTAATAGTATACGAAAATTAGTAGATACAAGTGGAGGTTATTCGACTACATTTAATAAGTTCCGAGGACGTTTGCGTATTGCCAGAAGAGGAAAACAATGGTCTGTGTATGTAGCTAAATTTATCGATGGTACATACACAGACGGGGCATCTCTTGTGGAACAATTTAATGATGTTGACAATAGTAATCCAATGACAACTCGGAAAATCGCACAAGTAATGATTGCAGTGTGCAAATGGGATAATCATCCTGCTATAGATAATATGTGCATAACAGATTTAAAGATATGGAAGGTAAACAAAGTCCCTTCAAATACGAAACCTTATATTTTTGATGCGGGAGACAAAGTGATTATTGATACAGAAAGAAGTCTTGTTACGATTAACGGGAAAGATGCTATCAATATTAAAGATATATTTAGTGAGTTTCCTAAGATCATACGTGGAGATAATCGTATTGATATTATGCCACCAAATGTTACAGCAACAATTAGTTACAGGGAGCGATACAGATGAGAACGCCAAGTGGTGAATTGCATGTTGTTGATTTTAAAACAGAACAAATTGTAGCATCTATTCAACCCGCAGATTATTGGGATGATAAACGACATTGGGAAATCAAAAATAACATTGATACATTAGAGTTTCGAGTATTTGATAATACAAGGCATTCATCCACACTTATGCAGCAAAACTTAGTATTAAAAGAAGTGCGCGATGGTCGTATCGTTCCTTATGTAATTACTGAAATTGAAAAGAATTCTGATGATAGATCAGTAATCGCTTATGCATCTGGTGAATGGATTCAACTTGCTAAAGCTGGAATTATCCCTCCACAAAGATTAGAAGGTAAGACTGTAATAGAAATGATGGATATAGCTCTTGCGGGTACGAAGTGGAAAAAAGGAAATTTAGAATATGCTAGCTTCCGTTCTATGACTATTGATGAATTTATTGATCCATTAAGCTTTCTAAAAAAGATAGCATCATTATTCGAACTAGAAATACAATACCGTGCTGAAGTTGTAGGCTCTCAAATCGTTGGGCGTTATGTAGATATGGTAAAGAAGCGTGGTCGAGAAACAGGAAAAGAAATAACCCTTGGTAAAGATTTGTTGGGGATTAAACGGATTGAAAACTCTCAAAACATTTGTACAGCCTTATTAGGTTTTGTGAAAAAAGAAGGTGGAGAGTTTGTTACTATTACAGAAATAAATGGTGGTGTCCCTTACCTCGTGGACAGCGATGCATTTCAAAGGTGGAATGAAAAAGGGCAACATAAATTTGGATTCTATAGTCCTGAGACAGAAAACGAAGACATGGATTCAAAACGTTTAATGACTCTTATGAATACAGAGTTAAAAAAACGTGTGAATTCTTCTGTTTTTTATGAAGTTGAAGCACAATCAATTGGTCGTGTATTTGGGCTAAATCATGAGTTAATTAATGATGGAGATACAATCCGAATAAAAGATACAGGATTTACACCTAAATTGTATCTAGAAGCAAGAGCGATTGCTGGCGATGAATCATATAAAAATCCATTGCAAGATAAATATGTATTTGGAGATTATCATGAAATTGTTGATCCAAATGAAGAATTAAGAAAGATTTACAATCGTATCCTTAGTTCGCTAGGCAATAAACAGGAAATGATAGATCAGTTAGATAAATTGGTTCAAGAAGCTAACGAAACCGCTAGTAATGCAAAGAAAGAATCAGAAGCAGCAAAAACACTTGCTGAAAAGGTACAAGAGAACATTAAAAATAATACTGTTGAAATCATTGAATCGAAGTACCAACCGATAACAGGGCTTAAAGATAGAAAAACATTATGGTTAGATATTTCTAACGGTAAGCCTGGTATTTTAAAACTGTGGAAAGATGGTATTTGGGACCCAGTAGTTCCTGATGTGGAATCATTCAAGAAAGAAACACTTGAACAGGTCAATAAAGATATTGAGTCCACAAAAACAGAGTTAAATCAAAAGGTACAAGAAGCGCAAAATCAAGCAACAGGACAAGTCAATGAAGTGAAGGAAACCTTACAAGGTGTCAGTCGTACAATTTCTGATGTGCAAAACGAACAAGGTAATATTAATAAAAAAGTGACTCAAATAGAACAAACCTCAGCTGGATTTAAAACTTCTATTGAGACTTTAACGAAAAAAGATACTGAAATTAGTAATAAATTAAATACAGTTGAACAAGATGCTAATGGAACGAAACAAACAATCGAACGTATTGAAACGAATATGAATGATTTACAAGTTGGTACAACTAACCTATATTACAATACAGAGTTTGATGGTAAAAAAAATCCTTTTGGTTGGGCTACACTAAACGCAGATCTTACTTTCTCAGAAGAAAACGATCATGGTGTATTGGTAGTAACGCCTAAAGTTGATACCGCTTGTGGTTTTTATCAAAGAATTGGCGGAAAAGGCATTAATACAATAGTTCCGTTACCTTTAGGTTTTTACACAGTTAGTTTGTGGGTAAAGGGTGTGCCAGGGATGAAGGTTAATATTACAGCCGAAGCCGCTACTAATCTACCTAAATCAATAACTATGGAACTTACAGATGAGTGGATTAGGCACAAATATACATTTGAGGTTACAACTAAAAACAACAATGGAACTGTAACTTTTTATTGCCAAGATGGTAATAAAGGTAAAGTGTTCTATGCTATGAGACCACAAATTGAAAGAGGAAAAATACTTAGTGATTATAAAAAGTCTGATGATAATTACGCAGATACAAATACGTTCACTAAAGTTACATCTGAAATAAAGACAGAAGCAGGGAAGATTAGCGAGAAATTAACAGAAGTTACAGGGAAAGTTACTAACTTAAAACCTGGCGGTCGTAACTTCCTACTTAATACAGATTTTAAAAGATATATCACTAACGATAAAAGAGGATGGGACAACGCATTAAACGGAACGTTACAACTTTCAAATTGGCAGGGTGAATTTAACGGTGGTGTTCAACAACCTGAAAAGGGGTATCACGCTCACTTAGATGTGAAAAAATTCGGATACCCTGTACTAGCTATGATAAGTAAGAATAGCTTTATTGGTCTTCCTGGTCGTTGGTTAGGACTGAATCAACCTATTATAGATGATTTCAAAAAAGGAGACATCGCAGGAAAAGAAATAACTATTAGTATGGATATTTGGACAGAAAGTGGATCAAATAATATTACTGGTGGTCTATACCATTTCATTGAAGGTAATTCAAATCAAACGTTTCATAGTGGTCAATTCTCAATAGGTGTAGATAAGATGAAGAAGTGGGTTAGATACTCACAAACTTTAAAACTACATGATAAGTATGATGTTTCTAAAGGGGCTCATTTTTATATATATGGACACACCGGAAACGAAGGTGAAAGATATATTAAGAATGTTCAAATTGAAATAGGTAACATTGCTACTGAATGGCAGCCGGCACCTGAAGAGAATGTCTCTACAGATGAATTCAGTAAGAAAACAACTGAGATTGAAAAAAGTGTGGATGGCGTAAAAACCACTGTAACAAATGTTCAAAACAGCCAAGCTGGATTCGAAAAGCGTATGTCTACTGTGGAGCAAACAGCAACCGGATTATCCTCTACAGTTAGTAATTTAAATAATATAGTATCTGATCAAGGGAAAAAACTTACTGAAGCAAATACAAAAATCGAACAACAAGCAACAGCAATCAATGCGAAAGTCGAGCTTAAACAAGTAGAGGACTATGTTGCTGGGTTTAAGATACCTGAGTTGAAGCAGACTGTTAATCAAAATAAAGAAGTTTTATTAGATGAATTAGCTAACAAACTTGCAACTGAACAATTTAATCAGAAGATGACTCTTGTTGATAACCGTTTTACTATCAATGAACAGGGTATCAATGCCGCAGCAAAAAGGACAGAAGTATATACGAGGATACAAGCAGATGGACAATTTGCTAAGGATTCCTATGTAAGAGATTTAGAAGGACGTATTCACATTACTGAGACCAATATCCTTAGTACTGTAAAAAAAGGCGATATCATTTCAGCTATCAATCAAACAGCAGAAACTATTAAAATTCAAGCGGGTAAAATAGAGTTAGATGGAACAACTATAGCAAAGTATTTAGAAGCACAGGAACTTAAAGGGACTACAATACGAACAGATAGTAGTGTTAATTACGTTCACATTCAAAAGCAATTCATCCGTTTAATGGAGTCAAATATAAGCAGGGTTTACCTTGGATACTATAAAGATCGCACAAGCCAAATTCAACCAACAGTTGTATTAGGGGGAGATTCTGATTTCCAAGACGGTTCGGTTGTCTTAAGTAAACAACCAACGCAAGGATTCTTAGGAGTAATAAACGGAAAAGATTCTAACGGAGACCCTTATTTTGTAAGCTCAGTTATATTCAAAAGATCAGGTGATTTGAACCTTAACGCAGGAATGAATGGGAATGTAACTGTTAACTCTGGTAAAGGTATAGGTCATTATGCAAAAGGCGGTTCGTTCTGGGCAGAAGCAACAGACGGAGTCACATTAAAAGGAGGATCTAAATCAGTATGGATGGACTGTCAGTCGTCTATTGTTTTCAACTTAAAGGGTAAAAATATGCTTGATATAGTTGCAACGCCCAACGCTGAAACGGATCTTCGCTTCCAAACAGTAACTTTGCGTAATGGAAATGTTGATGGATACAAAACACTTCAAGTTAAAGATGGAACAGGAAACGCTTTTAATGCTGTTACAGCATCTTCATTTCAAACAGCATCGAAACGCGAGTACAAAACAAATATTCGCGATGTACAGTTTGATGCAATAAAAAAAATTATGGCGCTCCAAATTCAACAATACAACTTGAAAACAGATATAGAAGACCTGTACGAGAAACGAATGAATCGTATTGAGAGTGATCCAATCCTAACAACCAACGATATAGAAACTCACTATGGTTGGATTGCGGATGATGAAAACACTCCTGGATGTTTCGTTACAAAAGAAAAAAATGCAGCTGAAATATATTCTTCTTTAGCAATTCAAATAAAAGCATTCCAAGAAGAAAAACATGCTAAAGATGCTGAGATTGAAGAGTTAAAAGAAGAGAATAAACAAATGAACCGTAGAATTGAAGTTTTAGAACAATTGTTAGTTCAAAATTTAATTGATAAGAAACCAGAGCAGCCATAAGCTGTTTTTATTTTGCACAAAATACGGCTTTTATAAGAAAAGAGGGACAAATAGATGTCTCTCTTTTTATTTTGAAATGAGGTGGTCAAAGTGGAAGGGTTACAAGAAGTAAGAAGTGATGTTCAAGAAATAAAGCAAGAAATTAAAGAAATAAGATTAGAAGTAAAAAGCTTAGAAATACGAACAACGGGTAACGAGAAAGACATTATTAATATAACTAAACAGTTAGATAAAATCGGTGCCAATACTACCTGGATTTTACGACTTATAGTTGGTGGAATTGTTGGAGGCATTCTCACTTTCTTAATGAAAGGAGGTGGTATGTAATGGTGAGTTTAGCTGTAATGATTGGAATTGTAGTTGGTCTTTCACAGATCGTAAAAACAATTGGATTACAAACAAAATACGTTCCGTTATTGAATTTAACGCTTGGCATTGTGCTAGGCGTTTTATTTTTGGATGGAGATATCAAAACAAACGTGTTTCAAGGAATCATCATTGGTCTATCAGCAAGTGGATTATTTGACCACACAAAAATTATGAAAAAGGATGCTGATATAAAATGAAAAAAACGTTAAAACATATTTCTTCTGTACTCTTTGCTGTTATCTTAGTTTTGTCTGTCGCAACAAGTGCTTTTGCGGATAGAACACTTATTATTTCTGATTTACCAAAACAGTCATACCGCTATGGCGTAGGTGCTTATGAGGGCGTTGTAGCACATTCTACAGCAACACCAGAAGCACCAGCTATTAATATTCAAAAATATGAGTCTCGTACATGGCGTTCAGCATTCGTACATTATGCAGTTGATTGGAATGAAACAATCCAAATTGCCGATACGAAATACATTGCTTATGGAGCTGGACCAGGAGCAAATAAACGATTTGTCCACGTAGAATTATGCGAAACGAGAGATTATGAGAAATTCAAACGCAGCTATGATAAATACGTTAAGTTATTAGCTAAAATCTTACGTGACCGTGGATTATCAGTAGAAAAAGGATTGTGGACTCACTACGATGTGACGAAATATCTTGGTGGTACAGATCATGAAGACCCACTTGATTACTTAAAGTCTCATGGTGTTTCAGAAGCTCAATTCCGCGCTGATGTGCAACGAGCATACAATAACTCTAGCGTGGAAGTTTCCGTGCCTGAGAATCCATCTAAACCAGCAGAAGTTCCAACGGCTGTAACAGATGGTATTGCTTATATTGAAGGTTATAATGTGAACTTACGTAAAGGGTCAGGTACAAGCTATTCTAAGATTCGTCAGCTAAACAAACCAGAATCTTATATTGTATGGGGCGAAAAAGATGGTTGGTTAAACCTTGGCGGTGAGCAATGGATTAAAAATGATTCATCTTATGTAAAGTTTAGTAAGAAAAGCACAGTGGATTCCTCTATTGTAGGGAAGCGTGTTGTTTCTAAAGTTAATAACCTACGATTCTATGATGCTCCATCTTGGCAGGATAAAGATGTTGCTGGTTCTGTTGATGCAGATTTAGGTTTTACAATTGACGCAAAAATAAACGTAAATGGATCCCCACAATATAAAGTGCACAATAGTAAAGGTAAAACGTACTATATTACTGCAAGTAAAGCCTATGTGTATGTGGAATAAAGTTAGTAAAATAAAAGGGCATTTCCGGTTGGAGATGCCCTTTTATTTCCGGTTTAGATTACACCCATTCCTTTTAACATCTCAATTAAACTAGTATAGAAGTATTCACATGCTGCTGTCTCAGAATTAAATGTCTTAAGATTACTCTTTGTTCCTCGCTCACTATAATATACTTCCCATACTCCATTCTGTTCATTTAAACAATACGATTCGTTTGGTAATCCACCCTTTAAACTATATAAATCCTCTGGTATCTCTTCTTGTAATAATTTCTGTTCTAACTCATTTTTTTGCATGTTTAGATCCTACCCTTCTTAATGATTCTTCTTCAATTAATTCCTTAATACTTTTATTAAATTCATATTGTACTCCCAAACCAGGTTCGCCAAACCAGGGTGCAATTTTTCCACCCATAGCATCTACAGGTTTAACTACTTCATAAACATTATAGGGCTTTTTATTTGTTCCTGGAGCTAATGCTCTTTGCTCATAAGGAATACCTTCAGGTGAAACGAATGTCCCGCCTTCGTATCCATATCTATCAACTTTTGTACCTGGGGGTAAAGTTACTTTTTCAGGTTCCCCTAAAAATCCTCGGTTCGGCGGCCAAATAATTTCACCAGATTCAGTATAATACCTTGGGTCTTTGGTGATATCGCTTATAGATTCGGTTGCTTGCTTACTCACTTTTTTTGCATCCGTAGCTGTGTCTACAATCTTAGTCGTTTTTTTAGCGGTTTCTGCAGCTTCAACCGCATGTGCAGTCATCTTTACCCCTTTTCCTACCTTAGCGATTTTTCCAACTGGTGTAAGTCCAGCTACTGCCATTCCTCCAGCAAAAACTCTTTCCCAAGCCGATAGTTTTTCACCAGTAGATGGATCAACACCCTGCCAGGCACGACGAATATCATACTCACCACTTATTTCTCCAGCTATATCCCTGGCTAATTTTCCACCATCAAAGCCTTTTTCTTCCGAAGAAGGCTTACCACACATTGCCCCTTCTTCCATTGTAACATCTTGATTATCTGTGTTACGGAATTTTTCAGCAATTCGTTTTAAATCTTCTTCCACTTGTATAATTGAATTGATAGATGTAAAAGCTTTTGGTCTCGCATCATTGAACATTTGAACGAATTGTTGATTAGAGGCACCAATCCATTGAAAACACAATTGATCAATTTCATTACATAAATTATTATGTATAGATTCTAATGCGATTCTGGTATTATTTGCACGATTAGCAACTTCTTCTAGCATTTCAGGTGTTACTTTGATTTGGACCATTTTTTTCCTCCCTTTCCCCAATTAAAATTATGAGATAAAAAGAAAAAAATGTAAATACGGAAACTTTAGATTAATATAATAATATTCGCGTGAAATAGAATCTGCTTAATTGTAAATGAAGTCTATATATGTTAAATATTTTCTTACAAAAGAATAGTTTTATGAATAAAAATTGTTACCTGATTCTACATGTAGATAATTATATCTTGATTTTCATATTTATAGATGTTAGTGTAAATATACACCGTTTCTTATTTATCTATGAGCATTATCTGTAGAACGAATAGATTAATTTGAAAAAATCCCTTTTTGCACCTATATGCAGAAGGGGATTTTTATTTTTATGAGATTTAAAATTTGCTTTTAGATAATGCTTTAAGAACGGGTTTTACAATTAAACCTAATAAACGAAATCCTTTGAATATAGAGCGTACAGCCTTCATAATATACCCTCCTAAAAAATGGTGATTCTATTTATTCATTTTACTTAAAGATTTATCCATTTGGCGTTCGTTCGCCTGTGTAGCACTACTGGATGCATTTTCTACACCGCGGTAGTTGTATTTAGAGTTTTGCCAAAAGTCGAAAGCAAAATCTTTTAATGGCTTTTCTGATGCGTTTCCATCAACAACTTGTGATTTGAAAATATTCGTTAACATGTACTCATGATTAGAGATATCTTTAATATAATTTTTATCCTTATATTCTTTAATGATGTCATTACCAAACTGTTTAACTTCATCGCTAGATGGTTTGTAATCGTGAGCATATTTACTTACTTCATCAAACTTTTCAGTTGTAGATTTATCACTGGATGCTACTTCTTTAATTTTATTTCCCCAGTCAACTGTTTTAACATTTTCTTTTGCGGCAGCGAGTTCTTGTTCAAGCTGTTCTTTATTTTTCAACAATCCAAAGTCTAAAATAGTATCTACTTTGCTGTCATTAAACAGTATGTAAACATATCCATCTTTCTCAGCGCCATCCAATGCAGGATATTTATATTCAACAAGTGATTGATTGTATTGATTAACGCTTTCTTCCCCTTTTCCACCTACAATTTTCTCAACTTCTTTCATACTCATTCCTTTTTTAATCTGTTTAAATTCTTCTTTAGAAATTTTTCCATCAGCAGTACTATCAGCATTACTACCAGCAGTATTATCAGCATTACTACATGCTGAAATTAATATCACCGTAAGGGATATCAACATTAAAAAAAATAGTGATTTCTTTACCAATATTTCTTCCTCCTAATATATATTCTAGAATTTAGTATAGCAGATAAATAAATGTATTTTAAGGAAGAGATTGGGATAAAGGTTATGTTTATAATTTTATACGTGTAAGTTCCTCATAAATTCCTTATCAAAATAGAACTTGTCCATTAAGTTATTTACAATCCCATTGAAATAAGGGGATTTACCATTATTCATTTTTGCCCCTCTTTTTCTTAGTAACGCCCCACCTTTGCCCCGCTTTATATAAAAAGATAGAAAACATTTGAAAAAGGTCATGAGTAAAAATGCTGATATAACAAGGTATTTACAATGGTAAAAAATCAAAAAAAACGGGTGTATCTATTTTTAGGACATGCTTCATCCAGCCGAGATAGAGTGCTGGATGAAGGTGAATGAAGAGAGTAGTGTGCATGTAAAGGTGAATTTTAGATTGAATAAAAACAGCCACATTACCAACCGTGAAACAGCCACAAAACAGCCACGAATTAATAACAAATAGTGATATTGTAAAAAAAACTTATCAGATGAACGCGTATTTTATGTGATGTGTGAAATGAAATGAAACCATATAATAGGAAGGTATATTTTCCGTACGCAAGTTCACCAATGGGAACGCGATCAGTATATGTCTCTATACTAAGAGAGAGAAAAGCCTTGATACTACGGTATCAAGGCTTTTTTTATTTGTGAATAATATAGAGGTTTGCGGAATGAATTGGATGGGTGCCGGCAAAACGCTCGAACAAAATCATGAGGGTTACTTAAAATGCGTGCTAGCTATGAATGAAAATGTGGAGATTGAAATATGTGTTGTGCTCATTGTTTCGTGGCGCGGATGTATGTAATGAGAAAATTGAGTGTTAAAAAATACAGTACCTTGCAATAAACAATACCAAGTGGTATATTATGGATATAATTGGTACCGTGTATTGGACAGTACTGAAATGAGAAAGGGGGATTGTCCTTGAACGTTCAGTTTAAAAAGGGTGTGTTAGAACTGTGTGTTTTGGCACTTGTGAAACGTAAGGATTGTTACGGTTATGAACTTGTTCAGCAAATCTCAAATAAATTTTTAATATCGGAAGGGTCAGTGTATCCTTTATTACGTCGTTTAACGAAAGAAGGATATTTTCAAACGTATTTAAAAGAATCTACAGAGGGTCCGCCTCGTAAATATTATCAACTAACTGAGCAAGGGGAAACGCAACTGAATGTGTTAGTAACAGAGTGGCGTGATTTTGCAAAAGGCGTACAAGAAATTATTGAAGGGGTGGAATGGGATGAGTAAAGAGCGGTTTCTTAAAGAGTTATCAAGTCATCTTAGAAAGTTACCAGACGAAGAGAGGAAAGATATTTTATTTGATTATGAAGAGCATTTTCAGTTTGGGATAGAAGAGGGGAAAACAGAATCGGAAATAATAAAGGGGCTTGGCTCTCCGAAAGCAATTGCAAAAGAATTACTCGCTTTATATCGTTTCGATGAAATGAAAAAAGACCCGTCAACTTCAAATGTGACAAGAGCTGTCATGGCAGCGATTGGACTTAGTTTGTTTAATTTTATTATTGTGTTAGGCCCTTTAGTTGCAATTATCGCTTTTATATTTTCTTTTTGGGTCGGTGGGATTGCTAGTGTAGTGACACCATTTTTTGTTATTGGAAAAGTTTTTGTGGGTACTTTTATATGGTTGGATTTATTCGTTAGTATAACGTTTGTTGGGGTAGGTTTGTTGTTATGTATTATCGCTTATTATAGTACGAAGTGGTTTAAAAGGTTATGTGTACGTTATGTAATATGGAACTTCAAAATGATAAAAGGGGAGTAGATGATGAAAAAAATATTGTTAGTAGCAATCGCTTGTATCATTATTGGAGTAATAGGAATTTCACAAACATATGAAAAAGCGTTGCAAACTGCAGAAGAAGGAAACAAAGAAAATGTAATTAAAAACGAAACACTAAAAAATATAGAAGTTAAGTTAGATGCTGGGGATATTGTTGTCCAAAAATCTCCTGATTCTTCTTTTTATGTAAAGCAATCAGGAGATGTAAGTAAACAAGAAATTCGTATTGCTGAAGATGGTGACACATTAAAAATTATTGGGGAGAGAGAAAAAGGTGCTTCATTTGATTTTTCCTTTTACGATTTTAGGTTTCAAACGTCTACAGTGACTCTTCTTGTGCCTGAACGCTCTTACCAAGATGTAAAGGTAAATTCATCTGCCGGACAAATCGAAATGAGTGATGTGAAAAGTGATCGTGTAATTGTTGGAACACTCGCTGGAGAAATCGATTTGAAACATGTCACAGCTAAGAGTGTGGAGGCAGCTTCAAAAGCTGGTGAGGTAAACTTTAAAAAGGTAATGGGGAAAGTAACAGCGAAAACAGCTAGTGGGGAAGTGCATATTATGGATCATGATCCTAAGTATGATGTAGAGGCAAGTTCAACTGCTGGCGATGTAGATATTACTTTATCAGAAAAGCCACAAGATGCAGTTATAACTGGGCAAAGCGCTGCTGGTGACGTGATGATTTTTAATGAAGAGAATAAAAATATAACTATAGGAAATGGTAGTAAAAAGATTAGCGGTAAAACAGCTGCTGGTGATGTGACAATTGAAACGCGTTCATAAGAAATAAAATCTATCAAAATATAAAAAAGAAGATAATTACCGTATATAAATAAGGTAATTATCTTCTTTTTTTATTCTTAATGTAAATCACGATAAACGCCAATTACTTTTCCGATAACTGACACTTGTTTTAAAATGATAGGTTCTAATGAAGAGTTTTCCGGTTGTAAACGGAAATGGTCTTTTTCTTTATAGAAACGTTTAACAGTTGCTTCGTTATCTTCTGTTAAAGCGACTACAATTTCACCGTTATATGCAGACTGTTGTTGGCGAACAACAACCAAATCACCATCAAAGATACCAGCTTCAATCATACTATCTCCAGAAATACGTAACATAAACACTTGATCTGCTCCAGCAACAATGCTAGCTGGAAGTGGGAAGTGATCTTCTACACTTTCTACTGCTGTAATCGGTAATCCAGCAGTAACTTTTCCGACAATCGGAACTTGAATAACAGATTGTGTTTCTGTATCCATTCGGTCATCACCTAAAATTTCAATTGCACGTGGTTTTGTTGGATCGCGTCGGATGTATCCTTTTTCTTCTAATCTTGATAAATGTCCGTGCACTGTAGAACTAGAAGCGAGGCCGACTGCTTGACCGATTTCACGTACGGAAGGCGGATATCCTTTTTCTTGTACTTTTAGCTTAATAAAGTCGAGAATGTCTTGCTGGCGTTTCGTTAACTTTTCCATGTTTTCTAACACCTCGTTTTCTTTCATTTTTCTTATTAATAAGTATAACATGCGAAAAAACATTCTACAAACATAAGTTCGAACAAAAGGCGAATTTATGTTACACTGAAGAGAAATAATAGTGAGAAAGAGGGGTTCATAATGAATGCAATTATTTATGCGCGTGTGAGTACAACAAAAGAAGCGCAAGAAACGTCATTATTACGTCAAAAAGATGAATTGTTGCATTTAGCTGAGCGCTATCAAATGAATGTTACTAAGGTGATTGAAGAGCAGGCTAGTGGCTATACAATTGAACGTGATGGTATATTAGAAGTGCTAGATACAATTCGAGACGAACAAATTGATGTGTTGCTCATACAAGATGAAACGCGCCTTGGTAGGGGAAATGCAAAGATTGCATTAATGCACTGTTTACATAAAGAGGGAATAAAAGTATACACGCATACGCATAATGGAGAATTACAATTGTCGGATTCTGATTCGATGGTTTTAGATATTATTGGTATTGTTGAAGAGTATCAAAGAAAGATTCATAATTTGAAAATTAAACGTGGTATGCAACGTGCAGTAGAAAGAGGCTATCGTCCAGAAAAAAATTTAAAAAATCGTAATTTAAGCGTAGGACGAGAGAAGAAAGAAGTACCGATTGAGGAAATTGTACGTTTGCGTAAGAGTGAACTTACTTTCGAGGAAATTGCAGCAACGCTTCGCGGCTTTGGACATAATGTTTCAAAAGCTACTGTACATCGTAGATATGTAGAGCATACAAAGCAATTGCTTGATAAAGAAGAGTAACTATTGTATGATAATAATCAGTTTTGATTAGAAGGGGGATTCGAGATGCTTAGTCACGAACTCGTTGAACGCATTAACTTCTTAGCGAAAAAAGCAAAAGCTGAAGGTTTAACTGAAGAAGAACAACGTGAGCGTCAGTCGCTACGTGAACAATATTTAAAAGGATTTCGTCAAAATATGTTAAACGAACTTAAAGGAATTAAGGTCGTTAACGAACAAGGTACTGATGTTACACCGGCGAAATTAAAAGCTTTAAAAAAGCAAGATAATGCAAAATTAAACTAAAAGATGGGCGAAGCCCATCTTTTTTATTTATTACATTCGTTATTTAATAACTTTCCAGTTATTATTTACTGTTGCCTCTATTTTTTTATTCTTCAATATATAATTTGCGATAAGTTCCGACATATCTGTTGGTATGTCTTTTATTACGGGCTTATTTTGAAACATAAAGAAGTTTCCTCCGCCGCTTGCGCGATAATTATTCATGACGACGTCGTATTCTTCATCCATATTAAGAGGTGCGCCTTTATGCTGTAAAGATTCTACTCTTTCGCCAATTGGCTTGGAAATGTTTAATATGTACGAAATTCCTTCCCACATATCGTAATTATAGTGTTGCGGCTTTGGTTCTATGAAGGTAAGGTTTACGATGATAGATCCATCTGCATGTAATGTGAAATAAGAAGCAGAAAGTTCGAGAGCCTCTTTTATATCCGCTCCAGTTATTTTAATTACTTTTAATGTATTTGGATAAATATAATTAGAAACGATGTCACGCATTGTTACATGTTCCGGGAAACCTGGAGATGTATTATGGAACAAACTTGTACAAGAAATGGAAACATTAGCTATATCCATCTGTATTTTATTTATGAATTCAATAAAAGGGTGGTCTTGCAAACGAGTTTGCATAGCATTTGAAATTTGCATGTCTCCATAGATTAGTCCAATAGGTTGATCGAGCCAATTTTGTGTCTTCTCTTCATAATTAGTAACCAAGGAAAGAATATCTTGGTCCGGGACAATTCCTTGCACTGACAATAATTGTGAATAACTTTCTTTTTTTACCCATTTTTGTTCTTTTTTTTCGAATGTTACTGTTACTTTTCCGACGTAGTGTCCATTGCATCCTGTCTGTAAAATTGTTACACCATTTATTACGGTGTGAGCGATTTCCCGGTGTTGGTGGCCTGTTAGCAAAATATCTATACCTTCAATTTCATGGCACATTGCATACCCTTGGTTTTCTCCTGTTAATACTTCAGTCGGTACCCCGGTTTGTAAATCCCGTTCAAATCCCCCATGATACGCTAAGACTAGTAAATCTGGTTTCTCGTGTTCGCGAATGTAAGAAACCCACTTTTTGGTTGTTTCTAATGCATCTTCAAATTGTAAATCTTTAATGTGATGGGGTTGTTCCCAATTAGGGATGTAATGCGTTGTCACCCCTAAAATAGCAATTTTTATATTTGATTCAATATGTTTTATTATATATGGTTTCCCAAAATAAGGTTCTTTACTGTTTTTATCTAAAATATTTGCTGATAGATACGGGAAGTTTGCAGTAGAAATAGCATTATTTAATACATCCATTCCATAATTAAATTCATGATTTCCAATAACTGCAGCATCATATTTTAAATAGTTGGCTAATAGGGACATTGGATTTTTCTTCTCTTTTTCATATGTAGCGTAATGATAAGTAAAGGGTGTTCCTTGAATGAAGTCACCGTCGTCAATTAAAAGAACGTTTCTATTTTGGGAACGTTCTTGTTTTATAAGAGTAGAAATTTTAGCTAAACCAATTTCAGCTTGAGAGTTATCTTGGTAGTGAATTGGATAAACAGTACCATGTATATCACTTGTTAATAAGATGTTTAAAGTTACAATTTGATTTTGATTCAATATCATTCACCTTTTCTATTGTTATCTACTAATTAAGCATATCAAATATATGAAGAGAATTTTAATGAGAATGTATAGAATGTGTAAAGATTCTGTAAATAAACAATTATTCGTGAAAATGTGTGATATATTTCTTCATGTTTACGGAAGGTAATTTATAACAACACAAATGGAGGCATTAATATGTTAAGAAAAGTTTTTGCAATGGGTACGACAGTTGTACTAGCGGCGGGATTATTAAGTGGCTGTGGAACGAAGGAATCAAGTGCAAGTAAAAATGAAGATACGAAAAAAGGGTATGTACCGAAGACTTTAAATGTTCAATTTGTTCCTTCTCAAAATGCAGATACGTTAGAGGCGAAGGCAAAACCATTAGAAAAGCTATTAAGTGATAAATTAAATATTCCGGTAAAAGTTAGTATTTCAACGAATTACAATACAATTGTAGAAGCGATGGCATCTAAGCAAGTAGACGTAGGATTTTTACCCCCAACAGCGTATGTGCTAGCACATGAGAAAAAGGCTGCAAACGTAATTTTACAAGCACAACGTTTTGGAGTAGATGATGAAACGGGAGCTCCTACAAAGGATTTGGTAGACTTTTATAAATCTGAGTTTGTTGTTAAGAAAGATTCAAATATTAATAGTGTAAAAGATTTAAAAGGTAAAAAAATTGGTTATCAAGATGTAACGTCATCAGCGGGATATGTATGGCCTGCGGCTGTACTGTTAAAAGAAGGCGTTGATCCGTTAAAAGATGTGAAACCTGTTACATTAAAAGGTCACGATCAGTCGCTTATTGCTCTTTTGAATGGTGATGTAGATGCAGCTGTTGTATTCCAAGATGCTCGTAATATTGTAAAAAAAGATTATCCGAATATATTCGATCAAACGAAAATAGTGAAATTTACGGAGAAAATTCCAAACGATACGATTTCGGTACGCTCTGATTTAGATGAAGAGTGGAGCAAGAAATTACAGGATGCTTTTATTGAAATAGGAAAGAATGAGGAAGGTCACAAAATCATTAAAGAAGTATATTCACATGAAGGATATGTTAAATCTGATGATAGTAAATTTGATATCGTTCGTGACTACGGTAAGAAAGTAAAAACGCAATAATACATATGGAAATGGTAGCTAACTGGAAGGGTATGCTTTCAGTTAGTTTGCCGTTTTGAATTCATAGAAGGTAGGTAAGATGTGTGATAGAGTTTCGAAATGTTTCCAAAGTGTATCCGAATGGTACAAAAGGATTGAATAATATTAATTTAAAAATTCAAAAAGGTGAGTTTATTGTAATGGTAGGGCTGTCTGGGGCTGGAAAGTCTACACTTCTAAGATCGGTAAATCGCCTTCATGAGATTACAGAAGGTGAAATCATGATTGATGGTGAGTCTATTACTGCTGCGAAAGGAAAAGGATTACGCCGCATGCGCCGAGATATTGGTATGATCTTTCAAAGTTTTAACCTTGTAAAGCGATCAACGGTATTGAAAAATGTATTAGCTGGGCGTGTTGGGTATCATTCGACATTGCGTACAACGTTAGGTCTATTTCCAAAGGAGGATTTGGAGCTTGCCTTTCAATCGTTAAAAAGGGTAAATATTTTAGAAAAAGCATATGCGCGAGCTGATGAGTTATCAGGAGGACAACAGCAACGTGTATCGATTGCTAGAGCATTGGCGCAAGAAGCGAAAATCATATTGGCAGATGAACCTGTTGCATCGTTAGATCCGCTAACAACAAAGCAAGTATTAGATGATTTGAAAAAAATTAATGAAGATTTTGGAATTACAACAATTGTAAACTTACATTCTATTGATTTAGCTAGGCAATATGCGACACGTATTATTGGGTTACATGCAGGCGGAATTGTTTTTGATGGTTTAGTAGAAGAGGCAACGGATGAGAAATTTGCTGAAATTTATGGTGATGTAGCGCAGAAAAGTGAATTATTAGAGGTGGCAGCTAAATGAATGACGTGACGATATATTCGAAATCGATACCGAAGCCGCCGAGTAAGTTGAAACATATGTTAACGGTTATCCTAATTATTTTACTGTTGTGGGGAAGTAGTGTACAGGTCGACGCATCATTCTCAAAACTAGTAGTTGGTTTTCCTAATATGATGGATTTGTTAAAAGAGATGGTGCCGCCAGATTGGAGTTATTTTCAAGTTATTACAACAGCGATGTTAGACACAATACGTATGGCGATTATTGGGACGACTTTAGGTGCGATTTTATCCATTCCACTGGCACTGTTTGCGGCAAGTAATGTATTTACTCGTACATTCTTATACATCCCAGCTCGAATGATATTAAATTTTATCCGAACGATACCAGATTTATTATTAGCAGCAATTTTCGTAGCGATTTTTGGAATCGGGCCACTTCCAGGTATTCTGGCTCTTACTTTTTTTTCAATTGGGCTCGTGGCGAAATTGTTGTATGAGTCAATTGAATCAATTGATCCAGGTCCATTAGAGGCGATGACAGCAGTAGGAGCAAATAAAGTGCAATGGATTGTTTATGGGGTAATTCCGCAAGTGAAAGCGCATTTTGTCTCCTATGTTCTTTATACATTTGAGGTAAACGTACGTGCAGCAGCGGTTTTAGGTTTAGTAGGAGCGGGTGGTATTGGATTATATTATGATCGTACACTTGGATTTTTACAATATCAACAAACGGCATCTATTATTATATATACCCTTATTGTTGTATTGTTAATTGATTATGTAAGTACATTGTTGCGGGAGAAATTATAATGAGTAAAACGACGGTAATCGTACCAAAACCGAAAAAACCGAGTGTATATCGATGGTTAACTTTTATAGCACTTACATTTGTTTATGTATGGGCTTTTTCAGGAGTGCCACTAGAAGGAATAAAGGATACGGCAGGAGAAATCACAAAAGCAATTATGACAGGTGTAGTGAATCCAGATTGGTCGTATGTATCTTTGCCAGATGGTGAAGATTTACTACATGGTTTAATTGATACATTGGCAATTGCGATATTAGGTACATTTATTTCTGCCTTTTTATCTGTTCCATTTGCTTTTTGGGCGGCAACGAATATGAGCAGTGGAAAATTAACTTCAGGAACTGGGAAATTTATACTTAGTTTTGTCCGTACATTTCCTGAATTAGTTATGGCTCTTTTATTTATAAAAGCTGTTGGACCAGGTTCTTTTGCCGGAGTTCTAGCTTTAGGGTTACACTCTATCGGGATGTTAGGGAAGCTATATTCAGAAGGGATTGAAAATATAGATAAGGGACCGACTGAAGCGCTAATTGCTACAGGAGCAAACCGTTTTCAAATTCTTTGGTATGCGGTATTACCACAAGTGTTACCGGATTTTCTATCGTATACGTTATACAGGTTTGAAATTAATGTGCGATCCGCTGCAATATTAGGCGTTATTGGAGCTGGTGGTATTGGTACACCACTAATTTTTGCACTGAGTTCACGGAATTGGTCTCGTGTAGGGATTATTTTATTGGGCATCATTTTAATGGTAATTATCATTGATTTTATTTCAAGTTCGATAAGGAAGAAAATTGTATAATTTATTTTCGGAGCACCTATAAAAGGTGCTTTTTTATATAATAAGAATAATGAACGTGGGCAATAGGAGGGGTATTTTGACTTTGCAGCACGAGTTCGTATTTATTTCGAATGAAAAAAGATTGGATTTTAAAGATGTAGATTGGATTGAATTTTGTTTTTTATATAAAGAAGAGGCAACGATAGATGAGTGTATTGTATTAAGTGATGAGTTAATCGTATATCTACTAGATTTTATTCAATGGATTCCGGTCTATTATCCAGCGAAAAGAGCAGAAGGGTTTGGAATTCATTATTATGGTATTACAAAAATTGAACAGCAAGGCGCAGTGATAGCAGAACAGTTATTTTGTTCGCTAGTTAGCATGTTTTCTTTAGCACCAGAAACCATCGAACTGACAGGACAATTTCAATGGAAAAATGATAATAATACTGATGGAAAATATGAAAGATATGTATTTGATCGAGATAAATTATGCCAAGATCTAAAGTTGTTTATTCAGTTGCTTCGCAGAGGGAAAAATGAGGAAGGGTATATTTTACATTATGGAATTTGAAATTGATGAATAAATATACAGATAATTCCCTTTCTTTTCAAAATAAAAACAATGAAAAAGTATGTCATATTGAATGCCCATACATTCCCGGAATCATTGATTTTTTTATAAAAAATCAAAAAAACATCAACATATTTGTCGATACATGTTGTATAATCTTGCGTGGGAAGCTATCATATAAATGTATAAAACGTTTACTAATATAAGCGAAGGGAAGAATAGCATGTCACATTCAATCGAACAACTTTCTATCAACACGATTCGCACATTATCCATCGATGCGATTGAAAAAGCAAACTCTGGTCACCCAGGAATGCCAATGGGTGCAGCACCAATGGCTTATACATTATGGACTCAATTTATGAAACACAATCCAAATAACCCAACGTGGTTTAACCGTGATCGTTTCGTATTATCTGCAGGTCATGGTTCAATGTTATTATACAGCCTACTTCACCTATCTGGTTATGATGTAACAATGGATGACTTAAAGAACTTCCGTCAATGGGGAAGCAAAACTCCGGGGCATCCTGAGTACGGTCATACAGCTGGTGTAGACGCAACTACTGGTCCACTTGGACAAGGTATTTCAACTGCTGTAGGTATGGCAATGGCAGAAAGACATTTAGCTGCTAAATACAACCGTGATGCGTATAATGTAGTAGATCATTATACATACGCTATTTGTGGTGATGGAGATTTAATGGAAGGCGTTTCTGCTGAAGCATCTTCATTAGCTGCTCATTTACAATTAGGTCGTCTTGTTGTGCTTTACGATTCAAACGATATTTCATTAGATGGCGATTTAAATCGTTCATTCTCTGAAAGTGTAGAAGATCGTTACAAAGCATACGGATGGCAAGTAATCCGTGTTGAGGATGGAAACGATATTGAAGCTATCGCGAAAGCAATCGAAGAAGCGAAAGCTGACGAAAAACGCCCAACGCTAATTGAAGTAAGAACGACAATTGGTTTCGGTTCTCCAAACAAATCAGGAAAATCAGCTTCACATGGTTCTCCGCTTGGTGTAGAAGAAACAAAGTTAACGAAAGAAGCATACGCTTGGACTGCTGAACAAGACTTCCATGTAGCAGAAGAAGTATATGACAACTTCCGTAAAACAGTACAAGATGTTGGTGAAACTGCACAAGCTGAGTGGAACACGATGCTAGGTGAATATGCACAAGCATACCCAGAATTAGCAAACGAGCTGCAAGCAGCAATGAATGGTCTTCTTCCAGAAGGTTGGGAGCAAAACCTACCAACTTATGAATTAGGATCTAAAGCAGCAACTCGTAATTCTTCAGGTGCTGTAATTAATGCAATCGCAGAGTCTGTACCATCATTCTTCGGTGGATCTGCTGACCTTGCGGGTTCTAACAAAACATACATGAATAACGAAAAAGACTTTACAAGAGATGATTACAGCGGTAAAAACATTTGGTACGGTGTTCGTGAGTTCGCAATGGGTGCAGCAATGAACGGTATTGCACTACATGGCGGTTTAAAAACTTACGGTGGTACGTTCTTCGTATTCTCTGACTATTTACGTCCAGCAATTCGTCTTGCAGCATTAATGCAATTGCCAGTAACGTATGTATTCACACACGACAGTATCGCTGTTGGTGAAGATGGTCCAACACATGAACCAATCGAGCAATTAGCAGCGCTTCGTGCAATGCCAAATGTATCTGTTATTCGTCCAGCTGACGGTAACGAATCTGTTGCAGCTTGGAGACTAGCGCTAGAATCTACAAACAAACCAACTGCTTTAGTATTAACTCGCCAAGATCTTCCAACATTAGAAGGCGCAAAAGACGATACGTATGAAAAAGTAGCAAAAGGTGCATATGTAGTTTCTGCAAGCAAGAAAGAAACAGCGGATGTAATCTTACTTGCAACTGGATCTGAAGTAAGTCTAGCTGTTGAAGCTCAAAAAGCTTTAGCAGTAGACGGCGTTGACGCAGCTGTTGTCAGCATGCCATCTATGGATCGCTTTGAAGCTCAAACTGCTGAGTACAAAGAATCTGTATTACCAAAAGCAGTAACAAAACGTTTCGCAATTGAAATGGGTGCTACATTCGGATGGCACCGTTACGTAGGTCTTGAAGGAGATGTGTTAGGTATCGATACATTCGGTGCTTCTGCTCCTGGTGAGAAAATCATGGAAGAGTATGGATTTACTGTAGAGAACGTTGTTCGTAAAGTAAAAGAAATGCTTTAATGATTTCAGAAAAATCTCTCCGGCATGGAGAGGTTTTTCTATGTAAATGAGTTTTTTCGACAGAAAAAGTTTTTTATCTCTCCGCAGTCAGACAATCATTGCAAATTTTCTTCTATATAATGAAGAGAAAAGGTTGTCCAGATTGGGAGGCGAAAGATGAAAACGTATGAATTGTATTTAATTCAAGAGGATATTGCGAAAGCTTACTTTGGTCGTGAATATTTGTTTTTTGATTTATTTGCTCGATTTTCAGAATCTGGGTCCCTTTCGGAGAAAAAAGTGTTATATAAACAAATGATGTATATAACGATGCCATTACAAGTAATGAAAATTCATCATAAATTAGAGCAAGCTTTGCGCGTCCTTGGTAAATATGATCGAACACATCATACACATACACTTTTTACAGGAGCGGAATATGGCGAAATAATGGTGAAACCACACTATATTCGTATGAATACATCTGGAAATGTCTCTATGGAAACGACGTTTTTTGAGGTGCTTCGAAAGTGTGAATTAACATTTTTAGCTATGGATTATGAAAATACAAAGTACGGATGGCTGAATCCTCTAAAACAAGTACGAACATATGTGTAAAAAATGTCGAATTGTATCTTGTCTTATTGAAAAGGTTTTAGTACACTGTAAGGTAGACAACATGAAGGAGGAAAATATATGCCAATTTGGTTAGGTATTCTAGTGGGCGTAGTAGCACTAGTAGCAGGCGTGGCGTTAGGATTTTTCATTGCCCGCAAATACATGATGAACTACTTAGAAAAAAATCCACCAATTAACGAACAAATGTTAAAAATGATGATGATGCAAATGGGACAAAAACCTTCCCAAAAGAAAATCAATCAAATGATGAGCGCGATGAACAAACAACAAATGAAATAAGCGCTAAAAGACACTCGCTAAGAGTGTCTTTTCTTTTTGTAAGTTACAGAGTTTAAAACTTTTAAAAATTCTGTATTTTTGATAAACTGAAAACATCGCTCATTTTAAGGGAGGAGGAAAAAAATGAAAGTGTTTATGAATTTAGCGTGGTTTTTTAAACAAGAAAAACGAGCGTACATAACCGGAATTATTTTATTATTTGGCGTTGCACTTTTAGAACTTGTAGCACCAAAAGTGATTGGGATTGTTGTAGATGAAATTAATGATGGAACATTAACGACTGATAATTTACTAAAAGGGGTTGTACTCTTAGTAATTGTAGGTATTACGATGTACATATTACGTTACGTATGGCGTATTATGATTTTTGGCTCTTCATTAAAGTTGGCTCGCCAATTACGGAAAAATTTGTATGAACATTTTACAAAGATGAGTCCATCGTTTTATCAGTCAAATCGCACAGGTGATTTAATGGCACATGCGACCAATGATATTCAAGCGATTCAGCAAACTGCTGGAGCAGGTGTTTTAACACTAGTTGACTCTTTAGCTGTTGGGGGATGTGTACTCGTAGCGATGGGTTTTACAATTAGTTGGAAGTTAACATTGTTAAGCTTAATTCCGATGCCGATTGTAGCAATATCGACAAATTATTACGGAACTTTATTACATAAAAGGTTTCATAAAGCGCAGCAATCGTTTTCGGAAATCAATGATAAAGTGCAAGAGAGTATGAGTGGGATGAAGGTAATTCGATCGCTTGGACAGGAGAAAGAAGATTTACAAGCGTTTCGAAAAAAATCAGAAGATGTCGTACATAAAAATATGTTAGTCGCACGTATTGATGCATTATTTGATCCAACAATCGCTCTTATCGTAGGATTTTCATTTTTAATCGCAGTATGTTATGGGTCAGTATTAGTTGTGAGAGGTGAATTAACAGTAGGTGATCTCGTTACATTTACGACGTATTTAGGTACTCTCGTTTGGCCAATGTTAGCGTTTGGATGGTTGTTTAATATTATGGAGCGTGGGCGTGCTTCGTATGACCGTGTAGAAAAAATCCTCTCGCAAAAATCAGATGTAGTAAATAGAGAAAATGCTGTGCATACAATAGCGAGTGGTGATGTTTCATTTGCGGTCGATTCGTTTTCGTATAAGAAAAATGAACTGTTACATTTAACAGATATTCACTTTGATTTGAAAAAGGGAGAAACGCTTGGAGTTGTAGGACGTACAGGTGCAGGGAAAACAACTTTATTAAAATGTTTAATCCGTGAGTATGATCATTTTAATGGTGAATTAAAAGTTGGAGAGCGGGATATTCGAGATGTAACACTTTACGGTGTCCGTTCTGCCATTTCATATGTGCCGCAAGACCATTTTTTATTTTCAGCGAGTATTGGGGAGAATATTGCCTTTGGAAAGGCGGATGCTACATATAATGAAATTACCCGTGCTGCAGAGATTGCTTGTATTCACAATGACATCCTTCAATTTTCAGAAGGGTATGAAACAGTAGTTGGGGAAAGAGGCGTTTCTTTATCTGGAGGTCAAAAACAAAGAATTTCTATTGCACGTGCTTTATTAACGAATGCTGAAATTTTAATTTTAGATGATTGTTTATCAGCAGTAGATGCAAAAACAGAAGAAACAATTTTAAATGCTTTAAAGAAGGAAAGAGCAGGGAAAACAACGATTATTACTGCTCATCGTTTAAGTGCAATTCAGCATGCCAATCTCATTCTTGTTGTGGATGAAGGTAGAATTGTGCAACGAGGTACACATGAGCAATTAATGAAAGAACATGGTTGGTATAAAGAAATGTATGAGAGCCAGCAGTTAGAGGCATTAGTCGAGAAAGGAGGCGTATGATGGCTGAGAAAAAACAGAGCGATTTAAGAAGATTGCTTTCTTATATGAGGCCATATAAGGGGTTGTTATCTTTAGCATTTTTATTTCTAGTTGGTGCAACTGTAACTGAAATGATGGGTCCTTTTTTAATTAAACAATTTCTTGATGAACATTTAGTACCACGTAACTTTGATCAATCAGCACTTGTTACTCTATTTGTAGTGTATATTGTTGCTCACTTATTAAAAGTATTATTTACTTATTTAGACTTATTATATTTTCAAAATATCGCTTTTAAAATTGTTCAAGATATGCGTGTTGAAGTATATGAGCATGTTCAAAAGTTGTCATTAAGTTTCTTTGATCGTACGCCGATTGGTACGCTCGTATCGCGCATAACGAATGATACGGAAGCAATTAAAGATTTTTATGTTAGTGTATTATCAACATTTGTTAAAAATATCGTGTTTTTAGTAGGTATTTTAGTAGCGATGTTTTTATTAAATGTAAAATTAGCTCTATTTTCGCTCGTATTAATTCCGATAATGTTTGCAATTATGGTATTATATCGCCGGAAAAGTGCAGCTTTTTATTTAGAAGTACGTAATCAATTAAGTGTGTTGAATGCAAAGTTAAATGAGTCTATCCAAGGAATGAATATTGTTCAAGTGTTTAGACAAGAAAAGCGTATGAGAAAAGAGTTTGAAGAAGTGAATAATAAACATTATAGTGCAGGGCGACGAACTTTAAAGTTAGACGCGTTACTCTTACGCCCAGCAACGGATTTAGTACATATTGTAGCTATTGCATTAGTACTTGGTTTATTTGGGATTGATGCTTTAAAGAGTCCTGTTGAAGTAGGCGTTCTATATGCATTTGTTAACTATATACATCGTTTCTTCCAGCCTGTCAATGAGATGATGATGAAACTATCATTTTTCCAACAGGCACTTGTTTCATCATCACGTGTATTTCATTTAATGGACGAGAAAGATTTAGCGCCAGTTCAAAAAGGGGATAGAAACCCTCAAGTCGTGAATGGGGATATTGAATTTAAAAATGTTACTTTTTCGTATGATGGAAAACGTGATGTTTTAAAAAATGTATCTTTTCACGTGAAACAAGGGCAAACGGTTGCTTTCGTTGGTCACACTGGTAGCGGAAAAAGTACCATTATGAATTTGTTAATGCGATTTTATAATATTAAGTCCGGAAATATAGTAATAGATGGTGTAGATTTAGAGAAATTTGAAGAACGAGAAATTAGAAAAAAAATAGGGCTCGTATTGCAAGACGCATTTTTATTTGCAGGAAATGTAAAACAAAATATTCGTATGTACAATGAAGGAATAACGGATGAAGAAGTAAAAGAGGCAGCGCAATTTGTGCAAGCGAATACGTTTATTGAAAAATTACCAGAGCAGTATGAAACAGAAGTAGTAGAAAGAGGAGCAGCATTTTCTAGTGGTCAACGACAATTAATTGCTTTTGCTAGAACGATAGCAACGAATCCGAAAATATTAGTATTGGATGAAGCAACAGCTAATATTGATACAGAAACTGAAGACGCGATCCAAACAGCGTTACAGCAAATGCGAAAAGGGAGAACGACTATAGCCATTGCGCACAGATTATCTACAATTCAAGATGCAGATCAAATTTTCGTTATGCATAATGGAGAGGTAGTAGAAAGAGGAACACACCAAGAATTACTGAGTGAACAAGGGTTGTATTATAATATGTATTTACTACAAAATAAAGGAAGTTTACAAAAAGCCTTGTAATTACAAGGCTTTTTTACTTTGTTTATAAAATATGTTTGCTCTTTATTTCTATAGTATAAACGTCGTGACCCTTTATGAAAGTTGTACATATTGTATGTATACGAAATGAAAAAATTGATAGGGGCTTTTATATGCAAGATAGATCTAGTTCAAATATTACGTTTATCGATGTGTCTCATTGGGAAGGGAATATTGATTGGAATGCAGTGAAGGGATCCGGTATTTCAGCGGCGTATGCAAAAGCGACAGAAGGTGTGAATAATCTTGATCCTACTTTGGTTCAAAATGTACAAGCAGCGCGAAATGCGAATGTATTAATCGGTGCATACCATTTTGCACATCCAGAACTAAATGATGCAATTTCAGAAGCGAAACATTTTGTGAGCATATTACAAAGCAATCAGACAGACTTAATGCCAGTACTAGATTTAGAATCGCCGGTAGATTCGAATAATAGTAATTTAACTGGTACTGCTATATCTAATTGGGCAAGAAGTTTCATAAATTATGTGAAACAGGCTACTGGAAAAGATGTCATGTTATATACAGGAGTTTGGTATATTAATGAGTTTGGAATTAACGGACTAAGTGATCTTCCACTTTGGATTTCTAAATACTCTAGTACGCCGCCTGCTGATGCTGGTGGATGGACAGAGTGGACAGCGTGGCAATACACAGATTCTGGTCAAATTTCAGGTGTAGTAGGAAATTGTGATGTATCAGCAGCGGTTTCATTAGAGGCTTTACAAGGAAATGGAACCAATGGTGGTGGAAATGTTTCCCCACCTAGTACTGCTACTGCAGTCTATGGTGTTGCTGTAATTAATGGCGATAATGTAAATTTACGGAGTGGACCAACTTTACAATCTAGTGTAATCCGCCAGCTAAATAGAGGAGAATCGTATGAAGTTTTGGACGAACAAAATAGCTGGCTTGCTTTAGGTGGAAGCGAATGGATATACTATGATCCAAGTTACGTTCAATATAAACATTATGTGGCGACTATTACTGGTAATAATGTGAATCTGCGGGATGCTCCATCATTAAATGGAAATGTTATAAGACAGTTACATCACGGTGAGGCTTATAGAGTATGGTGTAAGCAAGATGGATGGCTTGGTTTAGGTGGGAATGGCTGGATATATTATGATCCAAGTTATATTCAGTATGGCGTACAATAAAATGAGCGTAAAAGGTATCTCGCCTGAGGTGCCTTTTATTATAAATATGTAATTTTTACAAAGTGTATATTGAAAGCATAGTATAATATAATGGATATTTATAAAAAATAATTAAAAATGAAATAAAGGAGTAAAAATATGGATTATGTGCTAATAGGTTTCGTTTTAATATTATTAGCTGTAGTGTTTGTACTGTTTTATAAAAATAAACAGCTAGAATCAGAGAGTCAGCAAGTAGAATTCGAAAAGAAACAAGCAATTGAAACGTATGAAAATGAAATTGCAGCTACGGTTACAGAGCATAAAGAACAACAAAATACATTGAAAAATATGGAACAGAAGAAATACAATGATTTACAACTGAGTGCAGCTAGAGAACTTGAAAATATGCGTATGATGAAAAATCAATTAGCTATGCAGCATAGTAAAGAACGTAGTGAAATGCAAGAAAAGCATAGTAACGAGATACATATGTTTCAAAACTTAATTGCAAATTTGCGAGAGTATACGAAAAATGGAGCTGAAGTGAATACGCACGAAACATTACATTATATGAAGCGTGGCTTCGTAGATCAAGGCATAATACTAGATAATGAATTTCATATTATGCCGAATATTTTTATTAGAAATCAGCACGGAGGAAATGATTTTCGGGTTCATCATCTCGTCTTAAGTAAAACGGGTATGTATCTACTTGAGACGAAAGAATGGACAGGGAAATTAATTCATGGTTTAACGAAAGAGAATGCTAGTATATTTTCATTTATGATTGATGAAATTGGCAAGTATCAACAAGAGATAGAGAAAGAAGAGACGTTTGAATATATTACAGGTGAAGATTCATTAACGATACAGATGAAAAATGAAGGGAATCCAGTATATAGAGCGAAGAAACTATCTCATATTCTATACAATTGTTTGAAAGAATTGCAAGTTGATATCGTAAAGGAAAACATAAAGCCAATTGTATATTTTTATAATGAAAGTGGGAAAGAACTGCTAGATCTTTCTGAAGAAAAAACGCCGAGATTAAAAGATAGAGAGCAAATTGTAACGTTTTTCAGAAATGAAATCTTAACGGGGAAAGTAATATATACAGGTCAAGAATTAGAAAAACTTCGAGAAATCATTAGCCGGATGAGTTATAGAGTGAATTAAAAAGAGGTGGGCTGTCTGAGTGCTATATTGAAGGGGATTTTGTATATTTATTTTTGTTTGTATATACTAATGTATCTTGTGTTTATTTTCATTATTGGTATGGCTCATACGTCATTAAGTGTAACGAGTATTTTTGTAGTAGTGATGCCATTTGTTTTATTATTCATAATTCAAAAGTCTATCTTATATGTTTCTAAAAATCGTAATGAAGAAAAGAAGCAAATGTCGGGGGTATTAATAGTAGCACTCATTCCATTAATAGTGTGCACGGTACAATTAGGTGTAAATGGATATACATCAAAGTTTAATCAAAAAAGATGGCTAAATTATGCAGATAAGCGGGTGCATATGGTAGATGATCTAATACAAAAATATAAATTAATAGGGAAATCAAATGAAGAAATTACACAATTGTTAGGAGCTCCGACTGAAACGAGAAACGGGGAAGAAGGGGTTATTACTTTGTACTATCTTGGAGCTGAACGTGGCTTTATTCCAATAGATAGTGAACAACTTGTTTTACAATTTGATAGAGACGGTAGAGTTGCGGAATATACGGTACAAAGGGATTAGAGAAACGTAGAGAAGCTATATATTATAGCTTCTTTTTCATATTCCAATATAGTAAATATAGGCAAATAGTAGTCATTCCTATCTATACGAATGGGGAAGATTCTGTTATATTGTAAAAGGTTATGTTGATTAATAGTTTACTAGATAACCTATATTTTGGTTGAGGAGGGAGAATTTAACACGGATGTAATGATATGCGTGTTAAGAATTATGATGAAAAAAGGATTTTATAATGTTTTAGCTGCATCAATTGTATTTAGTATGATAACGATTCCAAATTATTCCTATGCTAACGAACTTGAAAAAACTGTTACGGTTTCATCTGATGAACAAGCTTTAAAAAGTATTGAAAACCATATGAAGGATGAAGATGGTCGGGGAGAAGATAAAGGAGTAAAAAATGAAGTGCAAGGTGAGTTTCTTGTACATATAGTGAAAGAAGTACCTTTATACGATGCTAGTAATTTTCAAAAAGAGACAGGGGTTCATATTTCGAATCAAGTCGTAAAAGCTGAGAAGAGAAAAGGAAACGCTTACTTTGTTCGAACTACATCTGGAACGGGATGGATACAACATAGCGAGGGGAATGTAGAGGTTAAAGAAATTCACCCGTTATTAAGTGAAAACTTAGTTGTTAATGAAGAAGCTGCTACATATTCTGAACCATTTGCTTCATACAAAGAAGATCATGTATTGGAGCCACAAACAGTTCAAGCAATTGGACAGGCGGGAGAATGGTTCCAAGTCAAAATAAATAATGAAATCAAATGGATTTATTCACCTTCAGCAAAATTTGAAGGAACAAAAGCTTCGCTTATTCAAGGCACAACACCAACGCGTACAAAACGTGCAGCAGTTATGTATGCCGCACCAACAGAAGAGAAAACAACAGATATTTATGGTGTAACTTTAAAAGAAATGATTGTACCGAAAGGAAATGAAAATATTCGTCCGGGTTACGCGATGAAGCCAAAGTATATTACGATTCATGAGACCGATAATTACAGTGTTGGGGCAAATGCTAAAAATCATGCACTATATTTATATAACCAAGCAACGGGAACGGAAGATCGTTCAGCCTCTTGGCACTTTACGGTGGACGATAAAGAGATTTATCAACATCTTCCATTAAACGAAAATGCTTGGCATGCTGGAGATGGAGCAGAAGGAACTGGAAATCGAGAATCAATTGCAATTGAAATTGCTGTAAACGCAGATGGTGACTATAATAAAGCTGTTGAAAATGCTCGTAAACTAGCAGCTTATTTAATGGGAGAATTACATATTCCTTTAGAAAATGTAAAGAAGCATCAATTTTGGAGTGGTAAAAATTGTCCAGCCATTATGATTAAAAACAATGCGTGGGAACCATTCTTACAAGGAACAAAAGTGTATTATGATGCGAACCATAAAGATGATATAACGGGTGGTTGGTATGAAGCAGACATTCGTGAATTAGATCAACGCGGCATTATGGTTGGAGATGGAAAAGGTTCTTATTGGCCAGATCGTCTTGTAACACGTGGTGAATTTGCGAATTTAATTTCAAGATCATTGCAGTTACCAGAAGGATCATCGAATTTTAATGATTTAAATACAGCAAATCCATCGTTAATAGATGGTATTAATCGTGCGGCAAGTGCCGGGATAATAAGTGGTAGAGGAAATGGGATATTTGCTCCAAATGATACGATTAAACGAGATGAAGTTGTTATCATGATTGACCGTGCACTGCAATATAAAAAAATTAAAGGTAACTTAGTTCCGTTACCATTCTCGGATCAAAATTTAGCATATGATAAACAAGCTGTTCAACGTGTTTATGGATTAGGTATTGTAAAAGGAAATGAAAATAATGAATTTATGCCGAAAGGTTCTGCAACGCGTGGGGAATCGGCGGCATTTATTAATAGAATGTTAAAAGTAATAGAAAGTAAATAATGAAAAAGCATTCGCTTTGGCGAGTGCTTTTTTATTTTTCAATATGTTACGGAAGGGAGTGAAGGTTTTTGAGTGGAATAAGGAATGAAAGCGGAGGTGATACATATATATATATGCATTGGGTTATTTTTATCGTGCATAAACAGGCAGCCTGATTAAAATTTCACTGTATCATATTGTATAGATGAAAAGGAGGTAAGACGGTGAAAGCAATACCGACTGATGTCCTGAGTAAAGAATTGATGGAAAGAGAAGGCGTTATATCTATCACAGTAAAGGAATTTGAAAAGATAGAAGTAGCCGGAGTAGTAGTTGCTGGTCCCGCGGTTATTTTGATTAATCAAGATTAAGTACATATTATCGATTTTGAAAGTATAAAGAGCATCCGTCCAGGGTGCTTTTGAAGTTTTCAATGATTATGACACCAGGTTTAGTTGGATGCATGCTATTGATGGGATAAAAATAATATAGCAAACTAATATGTTTTACGAATGAATTATGTAGGTAATTCATATTTCCCATATAAAAGGATTTGCTTTAATATAATGAGTGTAAAGTTCGAGTATTCGAAGTACTACTTGAATTATATCCCTATCCCTTTTCTAAAAATGCGAACAAGTTTTGCCCTATTCTATTCAATATTAAATTGCATAGAAATATATTGTTCGATGACCATTATGGAACGTACATAATGGGAAAATCCCGATCCTTAAAGAGGATGCCCCTAATCTTCATGTGAAAATATGATCGGATATGAAAGCTGACCAATTTACGGTCAGCTTTCTTTTTGTTCAAAAACTATTTCTTCTTTAATTTCTGTTTGCAATAATAAAGCTTTTCCGAAACGACGTTTACATTCCGCGCGCACTTTTTCAATGGCAAGTAGCTGGGTAGTGGCGGGAACTGTGACGATAGCTTGACGAGGTTTTCGATTTTCTTCACAAAAGACACATTCCACAACATATTTAGAAATCATATTTTCATCCTTCCATTTTTAATTTCTAAGAAGGGATTGTCTATGAAGTTGATGTAAGTTTTCGTCATCGTTTTCCTTTTTTCCTCTTTTTTCAAGGGAAAAATAAAGAAGAAGACGAATAGTAGTAGAGGAGGGATGTAAATGGAAAAATGGATAGGTAGTGCAGCAGTATGTGTAAATGAAAGAAATGAAGTTTTAATGGTGTTGCAAGGAAAAGAGGGAGAAGCAAAAAGGTGGACTGTCCCGAGTGGCGGACTTGAAAAGGGAGAAACATTAGAAGAATGTTGTATCCGAGAAGTTTGGGAAGAAACTGGTTATAATGTGGAAGTTATAAGCAAAATATATGAAAAGGAAGGTATTACATACGGTGTTCCCGTGCATGTTCATTATTATTTTGTTAAACAAATAGGCGGTAATATGAAAATCCAAGATCCTGATGGGCTAATATATGAAATTGCTTGGAAAGGGATAGATGAAATGAAGGAACTAACGCTATCTTTCCCAGAGGATTATGAGATTTTAAATACATATATAAATAAAAAAGCGAGTGTTTAAACACTTGCTTTTTTAATGTATCCACGATAAGAAAAGCGGAACGATAACTAAACTAGCTCCCGCTGTTAAAAGCATAGATAAACTTGCAATCGTTCCTTCTACAGGACCGATTTCGAATGCTTTTGATGTACCGGTTCCATTTGCGCTCGTGCCTAACATAATGCCTTTTGCGAGTGCTGTTTTAATGCGACATATGCGTATGAGGGAAGGGCCAAGCAGTGCCCCTGTTAACGCAGTTAAAACAACAAATACGGCTGTTAATTGTGACATTCCACCAATCATTTCTGAAATAGCCATTGCAATTGGTGTCGTTACAATATGAGGTGCTAAACTATGTTCTAACGATGAATCAATTTGAAAATAATTTGCTAGTAGTGCTGAAGTAATAACTGATAAAAATGAACCGACAATGACATTAAGCAAGATAGCCATTCCATGTTTCTTGAGTAAATCAAAGTATTTATAGATTGGCCATGCAAAAGCGACTGTCGCAGGCTTTAATAATTCTGTTAACCATTGACCACCTGTTTCATATGTTTCATAAGGTGTGTCTAATCCGAGTAATAAAGCAATTAAAATAATTGGACAAACGAGAAGGGGAGAAAGTAAGCTCCAATTCCAGCGTTGATACATTTTCTTCGATATCCAATATGTGAATAGTGTTAATGATAAACAAAGAAAGCCGATCATTGTGTTGATCCTTTCCGCTTTAGTAGCAATTCTGTTAAGAGTCCTGTAACGAGAGTGACACAAAGTGTACTAATCATAATAATTAAAATGAGATCGATTCCATATTGTGATAGTGTATCTTTGTAGCGTATGACAGCGACTGCAGAAGGAATGAAAAATAAAATAAGTTCTTTTAATAAAAAGTCTGCTCCGTCCTGTATCCACTCTTTTTTCACTAGGTTAAATTTTAATGAAATTAATAATAAAAAAATACCGATAATACTTCCTGGAACTGGGAGGTGTGCCTGTTTTGCGATCCATTCACCTGTCCAAGCGAAACAAAATAATAGTAAAATTTGTCCGCTTAATTTCCACCATTTCATACAGTAACCACCTCTTTCTTTTTTTACATAAAAATTGTAAAAAAGAATTAACAATTTCTACTATACGTTCATTCAAAAAGTTTGTCTAATATATAAATTATATGTTATTAATATATAAGACGTATTAATTGAAATGGAAAAGGGTGTCCAAAATGGAATTACGGCATTTGCAATATTTTGTTGTAGTGGCAGAGGAGTTACACTTTGGACGAGCAGCTGCTCGTTTACAAATGACACAACCACCGCTTAGTCAACAAATTCAGCAATTAGAAAAAGAAATGGGAGTTATGTTATTTTCAAGAACGAAGAGAAAGGTTGAATTAACAGAAGCTGGAGAAATGTTTTTAAAAGAAGTAAAAAAAGCGTTCGAACAAATTGAAAAAGCAGTAGAAATCGCACAAAGTGCCCAAAGGGGAGAAGTGGGTTCACTTTCAATTGGTTTTGTAGGTGCGGCGATATATGATATTTTACCATCTATCGTAAGGGAGTATAGAAAGAAATTTCCGAGAGTGTCTGTTGCATTACATGAATTATCTACCCCAGATCAAGTGCATGCACTTCATGATAATCGTATTGATATTGGATTTTTGCGTCCACCAATCCCAACACAATTATTAGAATTAGAGCCAATTCAAAAACTATCTTGTACGTTATGTTTACCGAAGGCTCATCCACTTGCAGAGAAAGATGAAATACATATAGAAGATTTACGGGAGGAACCGTTCGTATTTATTACGAGACCAGTATGGCCAGCTTTGTATGATACAATTTTATCCCTTTGTAGAGAAGTTGGATTTAGTCCGCGTATTGTGCAAGAAGCAACGGAATATCAAACAGTTATGGGACTTGTAGCAGCAGGGATTGGAATTACAGTGATCCCAGTATCGGCAAATAAATTGTATAAAACAGAAGTTGTATATAAAGAACTATATGATTCTAATTTTGTTGCAGAAATGTCAGTAGCTTACAAAAAAATGAATAGTAATCCAGAGCTTTTAGAGTTTTTAAAAATTGCAAGAGAGAAGAAAAGAATAGAAGTTGAGGATGATATTGATTAATTTATTTAAAAGTACACCTCGTTAAACACTAAAGCGGAAATGCAATACTATTGCATTTCCGCTTTAGTGTTCTTTTTTAGTTCTATACTAAAGAGATAAACATGTTCATTTTCTTGCAATAGTTGGTCAATAGCGTTTTTTTCCTCAAGCATTGGAACTCTTATGGTTTCTTTATTCGTTTTTATTATAACCGCTAAAGTCGTTTTTTGATTATATTTTAAGTTTATAGCAGATTGAAGAGTAGTAGATGCAGAGCTATTTATACTTGGAGGTGCTTCTTCAGGAACGAGCATTGAACTACCTTCAATATTAACATACCAGTGTTTTTGCGCTTGTATATCTTTATCTAGTTGGGATTGAGGTGGTAAAAAAGAAAGCTTTACTTTCTTTTTTTGAAAATGTGAGGTAGCTGTATTTACAATTTCGTTTGTTTTTTTACCATTTTATTTTCTAGGACTAAAGACTTAGAAAAAATTCAGATTGTGGTGCGATGTTTAAAATGTCATATTTTTATACACTAGTACTATAGAATGAGTATGGTATGAAGTAAGGTAGGGGAAGAACATATGTCTTTATGTCAGTTAGTGAGAAAAAATATAAGAACATTTGCTGCCAAAAGGATGAAGCAATTTATGTGGGTTGCTATGATTACCATGATTTTGTTTTTTATGATATCGCTTCAATTTAATGAAGTAGTTGTTGAGGAATTAGGGGTTACACTTTTATTTCAAATGTGTTTTTACACGCTGTTTCTTATATTCATTTTTATATGTACTTTTACCACATATAAAATAACGTTTTCTCTTCTGGAAATGAGGAAAGAGGAAATTAAATCTTATGTAACAGAGAATAGGAACGCACTATGTTTATTATGTCAGGAGCAATTATTCATTTATGGCGCAGCATTTGTTTTTGGATTAGTTAATGGGATGTTATTTTTGAAATTATTTACGATTATATTTATGAAAATAGCAGGAATACAAGGGATAAATAGTGCACCGATTACGGTATATGCAATAGTAGTTGTTAGTATAATTATGAGCTTTATCGTCCTATTATCAATGTTGCAATGCTTCCGATTTCTTCAAAGTTTACAAGATAAAAATTCATTTCATTTCAAGGAAAAGGCATGAGAAATCATGTCTTTTCCTATTTTACACATAAAAATAATCATGTTACAGTGTAAAGACCTGACAAAGAATGGGAAGGAAAGGTTGTATAGAATGACAAATGAACAATCAATTGTAAAGGTTGAGCAGTTAACGAAGCGAATTGGTTCAAAGACACTTGTAGAAAATATTAGTTTCGAAGTTAAAAAAGGTGAAGTAGTTGGTTTGCTTGGACCAAATGGTGCTGGAAAAACGACTTTAATGAGAATGATGGTCGGCATGATTCGTATGACAGAGGGAGAAGTTTGGATTGACGGTCAATCTGTCAAACAGCAATTTGAAAGTACTGCCTCGAAAATTGGAGCAGTAATTGAGACACCGGAATTTTATCCTTTTTTGAGCGGATATGAAAATTTAACATATTTCGGACGAATGAATGGTAACGTGACAGAAGAACGTATCGATGAAGTAGTGAAATTGTTAGGGATGGGACAAGTAATTGATCGCAAAGTAAAAGCATATTCACTCGGCATGAGACAACGTTTAGGAATAGCTCAAGCGCTTATTCATGATCCAGATGTATTGATATTAGACGAACCAACGAACGGATTAGACCCTAGTGGAATACATGAAATGAGAATGTATATAAAGAAAATTGCACATGAACAAGGAAAAGCGGTACTTGTATCTAGTCATTTGCTTTCAGAAGTTGAATTAATGTGTGACAGAGTTATCATTATTCAGCATGGAGAATATGTGGCGACGCAAAATATTCAGCAGCATCAAAGTGAAGAGATGGAGACAATCCGTATACGTGTAGATGATGCGAAAACAGCAGCAGAAATATTAGACCAAGATGTTCTAGTAAAAGGTAATGATCTACTTATTCATGTAAAAGATGAAGAAATCCCAAATGTGATTCGTACATTGCTTGAGAAAAATATTCAAGTGTATCGTGTATATGAAGAAAGAAAAACGTTAGAAGAGCAATTTTTAGAATTAACAGGGGGAAAAGATATTGTTTAATTTAGTATATAACGAACTGTATAAAATATTTAAGCGAAAGCGAACGATTATTCCATTTGCAGTTATTGCAGTATTAATAATTGGACTAGGTTGGGTTACGGTCAAGTATTTAGAACCGGAAACAAAAGGGTGGAAAGCGGATTATACAGAACGTACTGTAGAGATTGAGAAAAAGCTTGGTATGAAAAAAGAAGCTATTTTAGGGGAACGATCTGGGGACGAGCTTGTAAAGGAATATCAGCTTAAGATGAAGCATTTAGATACAGATACAGCACCGGCAAGCAGTTCACCGCTTTCTTTCATGAGAGATACAGGTTTTATCGTATTTCCAATATTGCTCCCGTTTATCCTTGTGTATGCAAGTACAATTTTTGCAAATGAATATAGCTGGGGAACATATAAATTTTTAACGATCCGTCCGGCAAGTCGATTTAAAATTTTAACAGCAAAATTTTTAGCAATCGTAATATTTGCAGCGTTATTGTTTATATTTAATATGATTCTCTCTACTTTATGTGGACTTGTTATTTATAAATTCCAACAGCCTGCATGGAGTGAGTTTATTTTCCAAGATGGAAATATTATAAAACAAAATATTTTTGTAGAAGCTAGTAAGTATTATATTTTATCGTGGTTGCCGACTCTTGTGTATGCAGCATTTGCATTTATGATTTCTGTGTTAACGAGGTCTAGCGGAGGCGCGATTGGTATTTCACTATTTCTTGCCTTATCAGGAAACATTGCATTACTAGCAGCAACTAGATATGATTGGGCGAAGTACTTATTGCCAGCAAACACAGATTTATACAGTATTTCAAAGAATGGAAGTTTTATTGATGGAGTAACATTCCCGTTTGCTTCATGTATGTTATTGCTATATTTATTTGTATTTTTAAGCATTTCTTATACAGTATTTTTAAAACGTGATTTAACATAAAAAGGAGCCGTTAAGCATTTCTTAACGGCTCCTTTTTTATGCAAATTGTTTAAGTGCTTTTTCAGCTAACAAAGCGAAGTATTCTGCACTTATAGGCAATGCTCTCTCATCTAATGTAAAACCTGGATGATGCCATTCATGTGTACCACTCGTTCCCATAAAGACGAATGAACCAGGTATTTCTTGTTGATAAAAAGAAAAATCTTCTCCGGCCATTGACGGGCTAGGGGAGACGATATTTAAATTCATAGTTTCTGCAACTTGAGCCGATAAGTTTGTTAGAGATGTATCGTTATGAACGGCAGGAGGACCTGGATAAAAGCGAAATTCTGTTTTTACACCTAATGCATCAGAAACTCCTTGAATAATACGTTTCATTAGAGCAGGAATCTTTTCGCGTGTTTCTGCTTGGAAAGTGCGAACGGTTCCTTCCAGCGTAGCTTTTTCGGGAATAACATTCCACGTATTTCCTGAATGGATGTTTGTAACACTAACGACGGCATTATGAGAAGAGCTTATATTTCGGCTTACAATTGTTTGGAGTGCCATAACAATTTGAGAGGACGCGACAATAGGGTCTACCCCAGCGTCTGGTACAGCTGCATGTGTACCGACTCCGTGAATTTCAATTTCAAATCGATCAACGCCGGCCATCAGTGGACCATCTTTAATACCGATTGTACCTACTGGTAAATCAGGTTTATTATGCATACCGAAAATAGCTTGCACCCCATGTAAATGCCCGGCTTCAATTACTTTGCAAGCACCATTGCTACTTTCTTCAGCTGGCTGGAATATAAAGCGAACGGTTCCGTTAAGGGAAGCTTCTTTTTCTTTTAATAAATAAGCAGCACCTATAATAGAAGCTGTATGAAAATCATGCCCACAAGCATGCATTTTACCGTGAATTTTTGAAGCGTATGGCAAGTTTGTTTCCTCTTGAATAGGCAGGGCATCAATATCAGCACGGATTGCTATAAGTGGTCCGCTATTATTCCCTGAAATTTCAGCAATAACGCCTGTTTCTAAACTAGAATTTATAATCGTGATGTTTTTTTCTTCTAACCAATTTTTTATAGCTTTCGTCGTTTCAAATTCTTCATATGATAATTCTGGATGCTCATGTAAATTTCGACGAATAGAAATGAGCGTCTCAGTTAATTGCTCTAGATTTGTTGCCACTTATAATGCCTTCTTTCTGAAATAAAGTATTTATATTAAGTATACAATAATAAAAGAGAGGATTCTCGAATGAAAATCCTCTCCCGTTTATGCTGCCAATTTTTTGTGTGAATGATGTTTACGATAACGTCCACGCATTGCATAGGCAATTTGCGGGATTGCAATACCGATTAAAATAAGTGATACACCGAACCATTGTGAAGATAGCACAGCTTCTTTTAAAACGAATACAGACATAATTGTTGTAACTGGTAGTTCTGCAGCACCAAGAATAGTCGCTAAGCCAGAACCAATCTTTGGAATACCGATTGTAAAGGCGATAGAAGGAATAACGATACTAAATGTTCCTAAACCTAAACCGTATTTCCAAAGTCCTTCAGAAAGGGCACCGTTAAAAATAAATGTTGGAGGGAATACGATCATTACTAAAGTTAAAGCACCAGCCATTAAGAGAACACCGCGTGGTAATGAAGGTACTTCAACAGCAACTTTTCCGCTCACAAAAATGTATGTTGCAAATGTAACAGCAGATAATAGGCCTAGTATAATTCCAGTCGTATTGAAATCACCTGCTGATTTTTCTAGTAAACCACTTGATAAAAATGTACCTGCAAGTAAGAAAATAACGGAAATAACTTTTTCTCTTGAAGGTAATGTTTTTGTTGCGACTGCTTCAATAATAATTCCGACCCAAACGAATTGGAATAAAAGTATAATTGCAATAGATGCTGGTACAGTTTTTAATGAAGCATAATAAAAAATTCCAGTGAAGCTTGCAGATGTTCCTGCAACGAATAAAATTAACGCTTGTTTTAATGGAACACGATGTCTAGAAAATAGAAGTGTAATAGCAAGCAAAATAATCCAACCGAACAAATATTGGCTGCCAATTACCTCTCCAAGTGAAAATCCTTCTGCATATGCAAGTTTAACGAAAATAGCTAAAATCCCATAACTACACGCTCCTAATAAAACTAAAAGAGAATAACGAAGCATGAAAAATTCCTCCCATCTATATGAAATTGTTCCGTAACGGACATATATAACTAGAGGGAAGTATACAAAATTAAAAATAAAGGGTCAAATAAAAGAAAAGTGTGACATTTTATAGAATAATAATAAAAGTATGATATTTATGCATAATCTTGAAATTAGTAATAATAGAAGTATTGTAAAATCAGCTTTTTATTGTATAAAGGCAGCATTTGAAAAAAATATTTTTTAATAATATGTATATAGGCGTACGAATAACATGCTAATCATTTGAGAAACTATGTTACCTTTGTTATGTTAATAACAATTAGAGTAGTTTTATAATCAAATTGAGATTTTTCTATATAATAGAAGGAAATGAAAACGTTTTTTTAGAAAGTGAGTGAAAGGGTGGTTTTTCTTATTATCACGTTGGAAAAGTGATTTCACGAATTGTTCATAGTATTTTTACGTGTTTTTGCTACAATATGTAAGGAGAGGAGTGGAATAATGCAAGATATTAGTATTTTTTTAGCGTTTGGTGCTGGGTTTTTATCATTTATTTCCCCATGTTGCTTACCGCTTTATCCGGCATTTTTATCGTACATAACAGGTATGTCGGTTTCTGAGTTGAAAGAAGAAAATGCAATGCTTCGCAAAAGAAGTATGATACATACAGCGTTTTTCTTACTTGGATTTTCAATTATATTTATTGCAATTGGATTTGGTACAAGCTTTATTGGAGGTATCTTTACAAATTATAAAGATTTAATTAGGCAGTTAGGTGGTATATTCATTATCGTGTTCGGTCTTATTATTGTCGGTGTATTTAAGCCAAAGTTTTTAATGCAAGACCGTAAATTTACGTTTAAAAATCGTCCTAGTGGCTATTTTGGATCTGTTTTAATTGGATTGGCCTTTGCAGCAGGGTGGACGCCTTGTACGGGACCTATTTTAGTGTCTGTAATTGGATTAGCAGCAACAAATCCAGAATCCGCAATGATTTATATGATCGCATACATACTTGGATTTGCTATCCCATTTTTCGTGCTATCATTCTTTATTACGAAAATGTCTTGGATTAAAAGAAACAGTATGAAGTTCATGAAAATCGGGGGATACGTTATGATTATCATGGGTATTTTCTTATACTTTAACTGGATGACGAAAATTATCGTATATTTCTCAAGTTTATTTGGTGGTTTTACTGGTTTTTAGTATTATTCTGTGAAAATGTTGGAAATACTAACGGAAAAGCATATAATGAAAGTATATTTTGCATATAGCCACAAAAAAGGATGAGAAAATATGAACATAGTTGTTTTATCCAGTATCGTTGCTGTTTGTATGGCTGTTGGTGCGATGTTTATTCGTTTAAAAGCAGCTAAGAAACCTGCAACATTGAAAAAAATTATACTTCCGCCATTTTTTATGAGCACGGGAGCATTGATGTATGTTTTTCCTGAATTTCGATTAACTCCAGCAGAAATGCTAGAAGCAATTGGCGTCGGTTTGTTTTTCTCTATTTTTCTTATTAAAACATCTAAATTTGAAATTAGAGGACAAGAGATTTATTTGAAGCGTTCGAAAGCATTTGTTTTTATATTAATTGGATTACTTGTCGTACGAATTGTATTTAAAACATACTTAAGTCAATCTCTTGATTTAGGACAACTTAGTGGTATGTTCTTCTTGCTTGCGTTCGCGATGATTGTGTCATGGAGAATTGCGATGTACCGTTCCTTTACGAAATTACAAAAGGAAATGGAAAAAGAAGATGGTTTTTATGATGAAAAAGATATGAAACTAACTTGAAAACTGTATATGTATAAAATAAAAAGACAGCGTTTTTCGACGCTGTCTTTTTATTTTATATTGTTAACATCTTCTATTCCAGCCGCGGCGTATAAAATGTTTACCGTTAAAATAGCAATTTAAATTTGGTGATACGAGTGGACGGATAAATGGAATGATGTTTGGTTCTGAAGTCTCATCAATAGAAATCGGTGGTTTAGTAGGGTCAGGTTGAAGTGTATAGCGAATGCGAGCGGTATTGCGGATGAGACCGTCTCGTGGCTCTGTTGTTACTTGGACGATAAAACGGACAACAACGGATTCACCTGGATTAACAGTTCCAATAAGAATACCAATAGTTGGGTTAGTTCCGGGACGTGCTACTCCGTTTACTGTTACTGAATTCGGATTGAAAGTAACTTCAAGAGGTAGTGAATCGGTAATAAGTACATTATTTGCGGGGATAGTGCCATTGTTAGTAAAAGTAAGTGTATACGTTATGAAGTCACCGAGCTGAACGCTATTAACATCTGCTGTTTTAATGAATGTGTTTGGCTCATTAGGATTTACTTCTATCGTGACTGGTGGTGTTGTTGTCGTTGTTGTGACAGGCGGTCTAGTAGGATCAGGTTGAGAAGTATACGTAACTGATGCGATATTTGTAATCATTCTATTAGCAGGAAGTATAATAACCTGTACTTGGAGTGAAATAGTTACTGATTCTGATGGATTAAGAGTTCCAACTGGAATGCCTGTGGATGGATTTGCATTTGGAACTGGAATGTTGTTAATTGTGACACTGTTTGGAATGAATGCTGTACCTGCAGGAAGCGAATCTATAATAGAAATACTAGTAACAGGAATCGTGCCTTCGTTTTGGAAGGTGATAGTAAACGTAATTGTATCACCTACTGAAACGACAGATTTATCAGCAGTTTTTATAGGGTTAATAGTCCCGACGTTTACAGGAGTAATTGTAGTAGGAGTAGGTGTAGTAACGGATACAGGTGGTTTAGTAGGATCAGGTTGGTATTGGAATAAAACGCTACCTTGGTTTTGAATTTTTCCATTTGGTGGAATTGAGGTAACTAGGACGCGAAAAGAAATTGTTGTGGATTCAGAAGGAGCAAGTGTTGAAATAGGAATGCCTGTGGATGGATTTGCAGTTGGTTGCGGCACGTTGTTAATTGTGACACTATTTTGGATGAATGAAGTACCGACAGGAATTGTATCAGTTACAAGTATATTGTTAGCAGGAATGGTACCTGTGTTTTGCAGAGAAATTGTATACGTAATAATATCACCTAATGTAACTGTTTCCGGAGTAGCTGTTTTCTGTGGATTTAATATAGCTGTATTTACATTCGTTGTGTTAATTGGAGTAGGGTCTGTAATGGTAACTGGAGGTTCACCAGGAACTGGTTCGTATGTGAAAGTAACAGTTGCTTGATTTCGAATGATACCACCAGGTGGCACGCTTGTTACTTTCGCTTGAAATTGAACGGTTACGGTATCGTTTGGATTGACTGTTCCAATGAATACACCAATTACAGGATTTGCTCCAAGGTTTGGAATGCCATTCACTAAAACGGTACCTGGAACGAATGCTAAATTAGCTGCTAAAGGATCAGTAATAATCACGGAAGTTGCAGGGACCGATCCACGATTTTGGAACGTTACTGTATAAGTTATGATTTCATCGATATCTACAATTTGTTTGTCGGCGTGCTTCGTTGGATTAGGGGTAGGAGTAATAACGGATACTTCAACAGTTGGAGTAGGGTCTGTAATTGTAATAGGAGGTTCGCTAGGATTTGGTTGGAATGTGTAAGTGACAGTTGCTGTGTTTTTAATAATACCGTCTGGCGGGAGTGCAGTTACAGTAACTTGATAAGTTAACGTAATAATTTGTCCTGAAGTAACAGTTCCGACATTGACACCATTATTTGGATTTGCTCCAGGCGAAGAGACGCCATTAATCGTAACGCTATTCGGAATGAAAGTAGTACCAGCAGGAGTAGGGTCTTTAATAATAACATCTGTCGCATTAATATTCCCAATATTTAGGAATGTAATTGTATATGTGACAGTATCACCAAGATTAATAACTTGAGGGCTAGCTTGTTTGTTAGGATTAGTGGTAACTTCACTTACTTGCGTCTTTGTAGTAGGTGTAGGCGTAGTAACAGATACAGGTGGTCTAGTAGGGTCTGGTTGATATTTGAATGAAACGGTCCCTTCATTTTCAATAAAACCTGTCGGCGGTATCGAAGTTACTTGAACTTGGAAAGTCACGACGGCTGAAGTGCTAGGTGCTAATGTACCGATAAGAATTCCAGAACTAGGAACGATACCTGGTTGTGTAACCCCATTAATCGTAACGCTATTCGGAATGAAAGTAGTACCAGCTGGAATAGGATCGGTTACAAGTACATTTCCTGCAGGGACAGTTCCTGTATTTTGTAAGGAGATTGTATAAGTGATTGTGTCACCTAATAAAGCAAATACTTTATCAGCAGATTTTGTAGGGTTCGTTGTTGCCGTGTTGACATTTGTAGTAGTAGGGGGCGTTGGAGTAGTCACTGTTACTGGAGGTTCACTAGGATTAGGTTGGAATGTGTAGGTGATAGTAGCTTCATTTACAATAATTCCGTTAGGTGGTATCGAAACAACACGAACTTGGAACGTTACAACAACTGATTGACTAGGGTTTAATGTGCCAAGAGGAATACCAAGAGCGGGATCAACATCACTAGTTGGGATACCGTTAATTGTTACACTATTTGGAATGAAAGTAGTACCAATTGGAATTGGATCTGTGAAAATGATATTTGTTAGTTGGACAGTTTGTAAGTTTTGGAAGGTAACGGTGTACGTAATGATATCACCTATATCAACGTTGTTTCGATCAGCTGTTTTTGCTGGATTAATAATGCTGTTAATGATCTCAGTATTAACGGGTGGTGTTGTCTCTTTTTTTGTAATAGGAGGTTCATTTGGATTAGGTTGAGAGGTAAAGTTGATTGAACCAACATTTGTAACAACCCCGTTAGGAGGTATATTTGTAATCGTTACTTGGAACGTGATGGTTACTATTTGATTTGGTTGTGTTGTACCAATAGGTATCCCAATACTTGGATCAACACCTGATTGTGAAATACCATTTACTGTAACAGAATCTACAATAAATTGTGTGCCTACTGGTGGTTGGTCGATGACAGATACATTTGTCATCGGAATATTTCCAGTGTTTTCAAGGGTGATCGTATAGGTGAGTGCATCTCCAATGTTAGCAATTTGCAAATCTACTGTTTTTGTTGACTCTAACTCTGCATTTTGTACAATTGTTTCTGCAATTGGAGTAGGTGTTGTTATTGTGATGGGCGGAAGAGTAGGGTCTGGTTGAGATGTGTAAGTGACATTTGCTTCATTTAAGATAATGCCATTTGGTGGTAAAGCTGTTACTTGTACTTCTAAAGTAACAGTCACTATTTGTCTAGGGTTTAATGTGCCAACCGGGATTCCTGTTTCAGGGGTCAAATTAGGTTGTGGAATGCCATTAATCGTAACGCTACCAATGATAAATGTGGTTCCAGTAGGGATAGAATCTGTAATAATGACATTAGTTGCAGGTATATTACCAGTATTTTGAAGAGTGATTGTATAGGTGAGCGTATCACCAATACTTGCAAACTCACGATCTACTGTTTTTTGTGGATTCGGGTTAGCGGTACGAACAGGTATTGTTACGGTAGGAGTCGTTTCTGTTGTTGTGATAGGAGGTTCACTTGGATTAGGCTGAGAAGTGTAGGTAACACTTGCTGTGTTTTCTATTTTTCCACTAGGAGGAATAGCATTTATTTGAATTTGGAATGTAACTGTAACTTTTTCACTTGGGTTAACTGTTCCGACAATAATACCTGTGACTGGACTGGCGCCAGGTTGAGTAACGTTGTTTACGGTTACGCTATTCGTAACAAAAGAAGTACCCGGAGGCAAAGCATCTGTAATTGTTACATTTGTAGCAGGTATTGTGCCTTGGTTTGTAAATGTAACAGTATAAGTTACAGTGTTACCTATTTCTGCAAATGTTAAATTAGCAGTTTTTGTTGGGCTTATTACTACGGTTTGAATCGGAGTATTCGTTTCTGGTGTTGTTTCAGTTTTCGTCACGGGAGGTAGGGTAGGGTCGGTTTGATAATTAAATGTAGCACTTCCTTGGTTATTTATGATTCCGCTCGGTGGAATGTTAACGACTTGAACTTGGAAAGTGATAGTAACTCTTTCAGTTGGTGCTAGCGTACCGATTGGAATTCCTGATGCTGGATTTATTCCTGCTTGAGTAACACCGTTAATAGTTACACTATCTGGAATAAATGTAGTACCAGCTGGAATTGAGTCTGTTATAGTTACGTTCGTAGCAGGAACAGTTCCGACGTTTTGGAAAGAAAGAGTATAGGTAATAATGTCATTTAATGCAACGAAGGAACGATTTGCTGTTTTTTGCGGATTCAATGTGGCTGTATTAACAGTTGTTTCCGTTTCAGGAGTTGTAATGGTAGTTGTGACAGGAGGCTCGTTAGGATTTGGTTCATATGTGAATGTGATATTTGCTTTATTTCTAATGACTCCACCAGGTGGGATACTTTTTACGATACCTTGAAACGTAACTGTAATACTTTGACCAGGATTGACAGTTCCAATCGGTATGCCAATTTCGGGATTTTCGCCAAGCTGAGATATTCCATTAATAACAACGCTACCTGGAACGAATGAAACACCTTGCGGAAGCGGATCTTGCACAATAACATTCGTTGCAGGGACGCTTCCTTTATTTTGGAAAGTAACAGTAAAAGTAACTGTATCGCCTATATCAGCTACTTGAAGGTCCACAGATTTTGTAGTTGTTGGATTTGGATTATTAATAGATACGTTCACATTAGGTGTTGGTGTAGTTGAAGTGACAGGGGGTTCATTTGGATTTGGTTGATATTGATAAGTGAACGATGCTTGGTTTTCAATTATTCCATTTGGAGGGAAATTTGAAACGAGGACTTGGTAGGTGATTGTTTTTGTTTCTCCAACAGCTACAGTACCCAATTGAATACCAAGTGCTGGGTTTGATCCCGGAGAGGTAACGCCATTAATGGTCACACTATCTGGAATGAAGGTGGTTCCACTAGGGGTAGGATCTGTTAGTGAAACGTTAGTGGCTGGAACAGTTCCACCATTTCGAAAGGTGATAGTGTACGTAATGATATCACCTATATTAGCAAATTGTTTGTCGGCAGTTTTAGTTGGAGTTGAAATAATAGTATTAACGGCTGTTTCTGTTTTGGGGGTAGGACTTGTTTTTGTCACAGGGGGCTCATTAGGATTTACAATATGAGTAAATGAAACAGTACCTTGGTTTTCAACTAAACCATTTGGTGGAACACTAATAACTTGAACTTGAAAAGATATAGTTGCTGCTTCAGTAGGATCCAATGTGCCTACTGTTATACCTGTGGAAGGGTTTGTGTTTGGTTGTGAAATTCCGTTAATAGTCACGCTATTTGGAATGAAAGTAGTTCCATTTGGAATAGGGTCTGTGAGGGCGATATTAGTAGCAGGAACAGTTCCGTTATTTTGTAAACTAATGGTATACGTAATAATATCACCAATATCAGCAAAAGCTCGATCGGCAGATTTAGTTGGGTTCACTGTTGCTGTATTGACAGTTACACTTGTAGGTGGTGTTGGTTCAGTCGTTGTTACTGGTGGCAAGGTAGGATCTGGTTGGTACGTATAAGTTGTTGAAGCCTCATTTGTAATAGTACCACCAGCAGGAATTTGTGTAACACGAACTTGGAATGATAGTGTTTTTGTTTCGCCTGGATTCAATGTACCAACAGTAATCCCTAATGCAGGATTCGAATTTGGAACAGGATTATTATTTAGAACTACACTATTTGGGATGAAAGTAGTACCAGTAGGGATTGGATCAGTAAATATTACGTTAGTAGCAGGAACGGTTCCGTCATTATTAAATGTAATGGTATACGTAATAATGTCACCAATATCAACAGCGGATTTATCAACTGTTTTTATAGGGTTAATAATAGCAGTATTAATAGGAACAGTAGTAGGTGGTGTCGGATTTGTTGTTGTAATTGCAGGTTTACTTGGATCAGGCTGATAAGTAAAGGTTGTATTTCCTACATTGCGAATTACCCCGTTTTGTGGAAGGGAAGTGACTTGAACTTGGAAAGTAACGGTTACTGTTGAACCCGCATTAATAGTTCCAACTTGTATCCCGCTGGAGGGGATAATACCGGATTGAGTCACCCCGTTAATAGTCACACTATTTGGGACGAAAGTGGTTCCAGCAGGAATGGGATCAGTCACAATTACGTTTGTAGCAGGAATATTTCCCGTGTTTGGCAATGTAATCGTATACGTAATAATGTCACCGATGTCAGCAACTTGTGGGCTAGCAGTTTTTGTAGGATTTACAATTGCAGTTCGTACAGAAGTGTTAGTTGGAGGTGGTGTAGTTGTAGTAGTTGTTGGAGGTTCAGTTGGGTTAGGTTGTGACGTATAGGTTACGTTTGCTTCGTTCGTAATCGTTCCGTTAGCTGGAAGGGAAGTGACTTGAACTTGAAAAGTAACGGTCGTCGTTTGACCAGCTGCAACAGTACCGATTGGAATATTTGTCGGGGTTACACCAGTTTGTGTAGTGCCATTAACTGTAACGCTGTTAGGAATAAAAGTAGTACCTGTAGGAATTGGATCAGTAATTGAAACATTTGTTGCTGAAATGTTACCGTTATTTGGGATTGTGATTGTGTAAGTAATAATGTCACCAATATTTACAATTTGTTGGTTTGCCGTTTTTGATGGATTAATGATAGCGGCATTAATTAATGTTTCTACAATATTACTAGTTGACGTTCTATTAATAGGAGGTTGACCAGGTGGATTATATTGAAAGCTTGATGAAGCGCTATTTCGAATTGGATTTTGCACAGGTAAACTATTAACTTGAACTTTAAAAGTAATAGTTGCATTTCCATTAGCTACAATCGTTCCAATGTTTATACCAGTAGCAGGATTGTCTGTAGTAGAAGTACCATTAACTGTAACACTACCTGGTACAAAAGTAGTGCCAGCAGGAGGTATATCTGTAATGATAACATTATTTGCAGCTAATGGTGCTTGGTTCGTTGCGGTAACGGTATACGTAATCGTATCACCGATGGTAGCAATTGTTTTGTCAACGGTTTTTACTAATGCAACATTAGCTGTGAAAATATCTGTATTAACTATATTGCTTGTTGTTATTCGACTAATAGTGGGTGCATTAGGTGCTGGCTGAAATGTGTATCCAAAGGATGCTACGTTACTTGCAACTGGTGGGGTAGGGACACTTGTAACATCTACTTGAAAGGTAATTGTCACAGAGCCACCAGCAGGAATGTTGCTAATGGGAATACCCGTAGCAGGATTTCCTGCTGTTGCAACACCATCAACTGTAACACTGTTTGGAACGAAAGTAGTGCCAGCGGGTATTGGGTCTGTAAATGTAACGTTTTGGGCAGGAAGTGTTCCTGTATTTTGGACAACGATTGTATAAGTTAAACGACTTCCTATCGTTGCTATTGCCATTGGATTCGTCCTTTCTGTATAAATTTAAATCCGGTCAAGGCATGGAACATTTACAAACAGCATTATTTAGTAACCTAGAAATAATACTATGTGTAAATATTAGTATAAAATGAGCTCGTCATTGCATCCTATTCAAATTTAAATGAATAGGAATAGGCAAAGGCTTTTTTTTTGCCCAAATTAGTCTGTGCATATACAAATGTAACTTTTTTTATTTGTTTGCATTAAATGAAATAGCGAATAAATAATTATTTTATATGGAAGGGAAGTGGAATTGTTGGCTTTTGTACAAACATATACGAAAACGGACTCTTTATTTATGGTACACACAGGGAATACAGTTGGCATGCGTGGTATTACAACCGCTACAGCGTATCAATACAACGCATTAATAACAAGAGATACAAATTTAAGTTTTGCAGGGGTTCCTTCTTCGGTAGATCCATTAACTTTTGCAGGAACGACAAATGATTGGACATTAAATGCTTCTTGGGCAAGGCTTAATCCTTCAGTAACAGATGTACCAGCAACAACAACTGTAGATTTTGCTATGTTAGTTTGGCAAGGAACATTGAGTGCAACTGTGACAGAAACTGTAGTAAATAACAACGTGCCTACTTTACAAACACCGGATGGGGTCACTCATACAATTACGAGTGTTTCTGCATGGGGAGAGACGAGATCAAGTGGAACATTTCAAGGTACCATTTATACACGTGCTGCAAATGTAACAAGTATTTTGCAAGGACTTTCAAACCGAGCGACAGGAGATTATTTTGTAGAAAGAATACCAACGGCAAATCCACCAGCGCAAGGGACAGGAGTAGGATGGGCATTAGTTATTGTGTATCGTGATAATTCATACCCTGTTAGGAATGTTAGTTTATATACTGGTTTACTCATTTCTACATTGGGGGAGACAGCAACGATTTCAAATTTTATCACGCCAGCTGTAGCACCAGTTAATGCTCGTGTATTTACAATGGCGATTAATGGTGATACAGATGCAACGGGTGACAATTTTAATTTAAATGGTACGGGGCTTTCGGGGCCAAATAATGTAATAAATAACTTTTTTGCTTCACAAGTAAATAATTATTTGGGAAATTTAAATACAGTTGGAAGTTTTGGGGATAGAAATATGCCAATTGGTACTTCTGCGACTAATCGGCGTGCAGAATTTGATGTGACAAATGTACCTGCAAATGGCGTGTTAACAGCCGGATCTACTTCTACTACGGTTAATATCCCAAATACATTTGATTATATTTACGCTGGTGCTGTCGGTTTACAAATAGATTTAGCGGAGGCACGTTTAACTGCTACAAAATCAGTAACTGTAAGTTAAAAAAGATTGCTATAAGCTAGCAATCTTTTTTTATGAGGTGGATTTTCTTAGTAAAGATTGATAATGAGAATAATCAATTTCTTTTTCTTGTAGTTTTTTTACTAAAAATTTATGATCACGCTTCGGTGTAGCGATAATATATCCTTTAATAATTAAATCTTGTGTAATTTGAGAGGCTTTTTCTTGTAATGCCAGTTCACCGATTTTGCCAGCAATTTTTGATTTAGCAACATCGCGAAATAGTTCTGGAACAGGACTTACGAGCTCTTCTAACAATTGTTTTTGTTCGTCATCCCATAAATGCCTAGTTTTATTAATATAGTGCTCTTCCCAATCTAGAATAGACATACCATCTTCTTTTGGTAGTCGTTTTAAAAATTTTCTGAACATAAAGTATCCACCGATAGACATAAGTCCTAATAAAATAACAGTCCATAGCACAATAAACCAACTGAACCATCCTTCGAGCAAGCGTATCCCCCCTTAATGATTGCGGTTTTCTTTTATTCATATTATAAACAGTGAGATTCATAGAAAGCAAGAACGCTTGGTCATTTTGACCAAGCGTTATCATTTAAACAAAGTATAGTTGTTCAACACATAAATTATTATTATCATCTTCTACATATTCGATGATTAATGTGCCAACTTTACGATCTTTATCTTCAGTTGTGAAAATAGAGTAAGAAGTAAAACGTGCTGTTGATAGGCCGCTTATATGTGTAGGTAAAGAAATGTAGTCGTTATCGCGGAAGAATTCCATCAGTTCAATATCCTCAAATTCTTTTCGGTCAACTTGTTTATTTGTATAGCGGCGTTGAAGTTGTTTTAAAGACTCATTCCAAGAAATTGCTTTTGTATCGTATACCATTGTTCTATCTCCTTACTGTATGTAATCATTAAGAACATACGTTCTAAACTAGTATACTCTTTTTATTAGAAAAGGGAAAGCAAAAAATAATGTAAGCTCGGATTTCCAAGCTTACATTATTGATGCGTCCGTCATAATCTCTATTTTTTATTATAAGTTAGATAAGAATAAGAAACAAGATGATATATATTTTGTTGATAGTTTTCAAAATTCTGTATATTATAAGTGTACTAAAATGCAAGGGAATGAGAGGAATGACATATGTAATTTCACTCCAAGGACCGATGGCAAGCGGAAAAACAACATTGGCTAAAAGGTTAGAGCGATATGGGTTTTCAGTTATATATGAAAATCCTTATCCAATTATAGAAAAGCGAAAACAATTAAATTTGGATATGAATTCAAAAGAAGGATTTATTATAAATCAAAAAATGTTTATGGAAGCAAAAATAAAGGAATTTCAAAATGTGAAAGGTTCAGTCTTTATTTTTGATCGTGGACCTGAAGATATTGAGTTCTATACAATCTTTTATCCTACAACGATAGGAAAAGTGTGGGATATAGAAACTGAATTAAAAGATGAATTATATAAATTAAGAGAATGCCGTTCAGATGCGATTTTCTATTTAGATAGCTCGGAAAGTAATTTATATAATAGAAAAAATAATGATAGAACAAGAAACAGAAGTACATTTGAGGAGCAAGTTAAATTAGCAGAAATTGAAAAAGACTGGTATAAACAATTTCCTGTAACTTATGTGGACACGAATAGATTATCAGCAGATGCATTAGAGGTATATTTTATGAAGTGGTTAAAGGGGAGAGGGCTATGAAAAAAATACTATTATTCGTATATCCAACATTTGCGGAGTTTGAAATAACAGTAGCAACGGCATTGCTGAAAAACAAATATGAAATCATTACAGCAGGTTTAACAAAAGAAATGATTATAAGTGAAACAGGTTTGCAAGTGCAACCACATATAGAATTAAGGGCAGTGCGTGTAGAAGAATATGAGGGGATTATTATCCCGGGCGGAGATGCAATACATATGAAGGAGGCTGAAGGACTCTTTTCAGTCATCCGTCAGTTTCACGAACAAGAAAAATTAGTAGCTGCTATTTGTGCGGGACCGTATGCACTAGCAAAAGCAGGCATATTCAAAGAAGTCTCGTATACAGTGACTATGGATTATAAAAAATTAGAGTGTTTTCCAGTAGAAAATTTTGTGTATGAAGAAGTTGTGCAACATTCAAATATTATTACAGCACAGGGGCATGCATTTGTACCATTTGGAATAGCGATTGCCTCTTATTTTGGGATAGCGAACGAACATAATGTGAATTTTTACAGTGGTAAGGGGAATGTGATGATGGAGGAGCTTTTGCCTGAGAATGTATAAAAGCTAGCAAATACTAGCTTTTTTCTTTTGACATCGATAAATGGCTAACGTTTTTGAATCGCATGTGTTAATACGTCGGTTTTCTTTAAACCTTCGTAATGGAGTGCAGATTCAAACCTTTCAAGTAATTTTTCTTCAATTCGAAAATGAATTTCTCTTCGCTTTGTCATTGAAATCTCGCCCCCTTGCATCTGTTAGTGAGACTATAGCACGCCTGAAAAATTTGTGTAAATCATTTGTGTACACAAATGGAGGAGATGAAAAAATTGTTTGAATGTGAGTTTAAGCTATTGACGATTTAACCGTTTTCATATATTCTTAAATTAAGAAATATTCAAATAATTAAAAGAAATGAGAGAGTCACATGCTTCTTCAAGGAACACATCGAATTGGTCGTATGGCCATGCTGTTGGCACTTGCGGATGAGAATGAAAGCCCTGTATTATCTATCCCAAAAGGTTGGAAGTATTGTACGGGGAAAGTGGGTTCGATGAATTCGCAAAAGGTTGTCGCAGCAATGGAAACAGCGGCTAAGAGCAACCAAGTTATTGAAACAGACGTTTACAGAGAAACACATGCACTTTATCATGCAATTATGGAAGCTTTGTACGGAGTGACGAGAGGTCAAATTCAGTTAGCAGACGTTCTTCGTACAGTAGGACTTCGTTTTGCGATTGTGCGCGGTACACCATACGACGGAAAAAAAGAAGGAGAATGGGTTGCTGTTGCATTATATGGAACGATTGGTGCACCTGTAAAAGGATCTGAGCATGAGGCGATTGGTTTAGGAATTAATCACATATGATTTGCCCATAGTCTATTAGTTAGAAGGGGGCCTTACTTTTTTTAGGACAGAAGTCTGTCTTAAAAAGATAAGGCCCCCTTTTGCCTTTTTAAGGAGGAAAAAGAATGATTACATTAACAGGACATACATTGACAATTGAAGAAATGAAGAGGTTGTTACTTGAAGGGGAAGGTGTAACAGCTTGTCCAAATAGTATGCAAAAGGTGGCAGAGTGCCGCGAAGTAGTTGAGAAAATTGTAGAGGACGGAAAAGTCGTTTACGGTATTACAACTGGATTTGGGAAGTTCAGTGACGTGCTAATTCAAAAAGATGATGTAAAGGCACTTCAGCACAATTTAATTCAGTCACATGCATGCGGGATAGGTGATCCATTCCCTGAAGAAGTATCACGCGGTATGTTAATTTTACGAGCGAACACGATGCTTAAAGGAGTATCTGGTGTTAGACCGCTCGTTGTAAATATGCTTCTTGAATTTGTAAATCGTAAAATTCATCCAGTCGTTCCGCAACAAGGTTCACTTGGTGCGAGTGGCGATTTAGCGCCTTTATCTCATCTTGCGCTCGTATTATTAGGCGAAGGTGAAGTGTTCTATAAGGGGAAACGTGTTCATGCGATGGTTGCTCTTACAGAAGAAGGTCTTGAACCGATTGAACTTGAAGCGAAAGAAGGGCTTGCATTAATTAATGGTACGCAGGCGATGACAGCGCAAGGAGTTCTTTCTTATATAGAAGCAGAAGCAACTGCATATCAAGCGGAATTAATTGCTTCGATGACAATTGAAGGGTTACAAGGCATTATTGATGCATTTGATGAAAATGTTCATAAAGCACGTGGTTATAAAGAGCAAGTGGAAGTAGCGAGCAGAATTCGTGACATCCTTCAAGATAGTAAATTAACAACAAAACAAGGAGAACTACGTGTACAGGATGCATATTCACTTCGCTGTATCCCGCAAGTACATGGTGCTTCTTGGCAAGTTTTAAATTATGTGAAAGAAAAATTAGAAATTGAAATGAATGCAGCAACAGATAATCCGCTAATCTTTGATGGCGGAGAAAAAGTAATTTCAGGTGGTAATTTCCATGGTCAACCGATTGCGTTTGCGATGGACTTCTTAAAAGTAGGAATGGCGGAACTTGCAAACATTTCAGAGCGCCGTATTGAGCGTTTAGTAAATCCGCAATTAAATGATTTACCTCCATTTTTAAGCCCAGAACCAGGACTGCAGTCTGGTGCAATGATTATGCAATACGCTGCAGCGTCACTAGTTTCTGAAAATAAAACGTTAGCACATCCGGCGAGTGTTGATTCAATCCCGTCGTCAGCTAATCAAGAAGATCACGTAAGTATGGGAACAATCGCTTCACGCCATGCACATCAAATTATTCAAAATGTAAGACGTGTTCTTTCAATTGAGATGATTTGTGCGATGCAAGCAGCAGAATATCGTGGTATTGAAAATATGAGTACAGTGACGAAGAACTTCTACCATCAAGGTCGTCAGCAAGTACCTTCTATTACAAATGACCGTATATTCTCAACAGATATTGAAAATATTACGCATTGGTTAAAAACGAATTATTCGATAAAAGAAAGATTAGATGTAAACGCAGCACTATAAAATGAGAAAAGGGAGAGATTGAAATGGAAAAAGTACAACAAACAATTCGCGCGCCAAGAGGTACAGAGTTACAAACGAAAGGGTGGGTTCAAGAAGCTGCACTTCGTATGTTAATGAACAATTTAGACCCTGAAGTTGCTGAAAAACCAGAAGAGTTAGTTGTATATGGTGGAATTGGCCGTGCAGCTCGTAACTGGGAAAGCTACAATGCGATTGTAGATTCATTAAAAACGTTAGAAAGTGATGAAACGTTACTTGTTCAATCAGGAAAACCAGTTGCCATTTTTAAATCACATGAAGATGCACCACGTGTTCTTTTAGCGAACTCAAACTTAGTACCAAAGTGGGCGAACTGGGATCACTTCCGTGAACTAGAGAAAAAAGGTCTTATGATGTACGGGCAAATGACAGCAGGTAGCTGGATTTATATTGGAACGCAAGGGATTTTACAAGGAACATATGAAACATTTGGTGAAGCAGCTCGTCAACATTTCGATGGTTCATTAAAAGGTACATTAACACTTACTGCTGGTTTAGGTGGTATGGGTGGTGCTCAGCCTCTTGCTGTAACGATGAACGGCGGTGTTGTTATTGCTATTGATGTTGATAAGCGCAGCATCGATCGTCGTATTGAAAAGAGATACTGTGATATGTATACAGAATCGTTAGAAGAAGCATTAACGGTTGCAAACGAGTATAAAGAGAAGAAAGAACCGATTTCAATTGGTTTATTAGGAAATGCGGCAGAAATTTTACCAGAGCTGGTGAAGCGTAATATTACGCCAGATTTAGTTACGGATCAAACATCTGCTCATGACCCATTAAACGGTTATATTCCAGTAGGTTACACGTTAGAAGAAGCAGCAAAACTTCGTGAAGAAGATCCAGAGCGTTACGTACAATTATCAAAAGAAAGCATGACAAAACATGTAGAAGCAATGCTTGCTATGCAAGAAAAAGGCGCAATTACATTTGATTACGGAAATAACATTCGCCAAGTTGCTTTCGATGAAGGTTTGAAAAATGCATTTGATTTCCCAGGATTCGTTCCAGCATTTATCCGTCCATTATTCTGCGAAGGAAAAGGACCGTTCCGCTGGGTAGCACTTTCTGGTGATCCGGAAGATATTTATAAAACTGACGAAGTAATTTTACGTGAATTCGCTGACAATGAGCATTTATGTAACTGGATTCGTATGGCACGTCAGCAAGTTGAATTCCAAGGCCTTCCATCACGTATTTGTTGGCTTGGTTACGGTGAGCGTGCGAAATTTGGTCGCATTATTAATGAAATGGTTGCAAATGGTGAATTATCAGCACCAATCGTTATCGGTCGTGACCATTTAGATTGTGGATCAGTAGCATCTCCAAACCGTGAAACAGAAGCGATGAAAGACGGTAGTGATGCAGTAGCTGACTGGCCAATTTTAAATGCATTAATTAATAGTGTAAACGGTGCGAGCTGGGTATCTGTTCACCACGGTGGCGGCGTTGGTATGGGTTATTCACTTCACGCTGGAATGGTTATCGTTGCAGATGGAACAGAAGCGGCAGCAAAACGTATTGAGCGCGTATTAACTTCTGACCCTGGTATGGGTGTTGTTCGTCACGTGGATGCGGGATATGACTTAGCTGTGGAAACTGCGAAAGAAAAAGGCGTTAACATTCCAATGATGAAATAAGGAGGAGAAAACATGCTGGACACTTTACTAATAAATATCGGTCAATTACTAACAATGGATCAAGAAGATGGCTTGTTAAGACGGGAAGCGATGAACACGCTTCCTGTTATCGAAAATGGTGCGGTTGGAATTGAAAACGGTGTAATTACTTTCGTTGGAACAGCAGAAGAAGCGAAAGGATTACAAGCGAAAGAAGTTATTGATTGCGGCGGGAAAATGGTTTCTCCTGGTCTTGTTGACCCGCATACTCATCTTGTATTTGGTGGATCTCGTGAAAATGAAATCGCACTAAAATTACAAGGAGTTCCGTACTTAGAAATTTTAGAACAAGGCGGAGGTATTCTTTCAACTGTAAATGCAACGAAACAGGCATCGAAAGAAGAACTTGTTCAAAAAGCGAAATTCCATTTAGACCGTATGCTATCTTTCGGAGTGACAACTGTAGAAGCAAAGAGTGGTTACGGATTAGATGATGAGACGGAATGGAAACAATTAGAGGCAACTGCACAATTACAAAAAGAGCATGCAATCGATTTAGTTTCTACATTTTTAGGTGCTCATGCAGTTCCGAAAGAGTATAAAGGTAGATCAAAAGAATTTTTACAATGGATGTTAGACCTACTGCCAGAAATGAAAGAGAAGCAATTAGCTGAATTCGTTGATATTTTCTGCGAAACAGGCGTGTTCTCTGTCGAAGAGTCGAAAGAGTTTTTATTAAAAGTGAAAGAGCTTGGCTTTGACGTGAAAATTCATGCAGATGAAATTGATCCGCTTGGTGGCGCGGAAGCCGCGGCTGAAATTGGTGCAGCATCAGCGGACCATTTAGTTGGTGCTTCTGATAAAGGAATTGAAATGCTTGCAAATTCTAATACAGTAGCCACTTTATTACCAGGAACAACCTTCTATTTAAATAAAGAAAGCTTTGCTCGCGGTCGTAAAATGATTGATGAAGGTGTTGCAGTTGCGTTAGCTACAGACTTTAACCCAGGCAGCTGTCCAACTGAAAACATTCAGCTTATTATGAGCATCGCAATGTTAAAGCTGAAAATGACACCAGAAGAAGTTTGGAATGCAGTAACAGTTAACTCTTCTTATGCTATTAATCGAGGCGATGTAGCTGGGAAAATTAGAGTGGGCCGTAAGGCAGATTTAGTTTTATGGGATGCTTACAATTATGCTTATGTACCGTATCATTACGGCGTAAGTCATGTAAATACAGTATGGAAGAATGGTAATATCGCATATATAAGAGGTGAACAATCGTGGAGTACGGCCACTATTTAAAGAAAAATGCAAAGTTTATTGATCGTGAAGTGACGAAATGGAGTGAAATGATTAAAGATTGGGAGGAAGGCGTGGAAATATTCGGTGCTGCCTTAATTGGAGCACCCCTTTCTAAACCGTCCATTAGTCATTCGGGAGCAAGTTTTGCACCAAAAACAATTCGTGCGATGTTAGATGCATATAGCACGTACGCAATTACAGAAGAACACGATATGAAAGAAAGTGTCTTATATGATTGCGGCGATATTACGATGCATGTGACGGATATAAAAGAAAGTCATAACCGAATTGCGAAAACAGTTGGTCATATAACGAAAGTAAATCCGAACATGATACCAATCGTTCTTGGCGGTGATCATTCCATTAGTTTTCCGAGTATAACAGGATTTGCAAACAGTAAAGGGAAGGTCGGTATTATTCAATTTGATGCCCATCATGATTTACGTAATTTAGATGATGGTGGTCCGTCAAATGGTACACCGTTCCGTAGTTTACTAGAAAATGGTGTCATTACAGGAAAGCAGCTCGTTCAAATCGGTATTCGTAATTTTTCAAATGCACGAGCGTACCATGAATATGCAAAAGAACATGGTGTGACAGTGTATACAATGAAAGATGTACGAGAGCGAGAAATAAAAGATATTATGACGGAAAGTATTGAAGTTTTAAGAAAGCAAGGCGTGACTTCAATTTACATTTCTCTTGATATGGACGTACTTGATCAAGCATTTGCGCCAGGTTGTCCAGCAATTGGGCCTGGTGGAATGGACAGTACGACTTTACTTGATGCAATTGAATTTCTTGGTAAAGAACCACTCGTTCAAGGGATGGATATTGTAGAAATTGATCCAACCCTTGATTTCAGAGATATGACGAGCCGAGTAGCTGCGCAAGTGATTATGAGTTTTCTTTTGACGAGGGAAACAGCTCGTAAGCAGGTTAGTATATAGGCGTGAAATTAATAGATAATATTTACCGATGTCGTAAAAAACACATTACTACTCATATGTAGTAATGTGTTTTTATGTAACAAGAGAAGGTGAAATTAGAATGTATATATGTGTGGAAAAGTTAATAAGATTGCGGGTTTTTAGTGATGTTTTATGAATTTATTTTCTTAGTTTGAAATGGTTGACATGAAAAATAATTTTATGATAAAATAAAAATTTTGCTAAAAAAACGAATATGTGTTAAGATTGAGAAGGTTACCATATATGGAGGTGGATTATTTGTTTCAAATTGGCGATAACATTGTTTATCCAATGCAAGGAGCAGGTATAATTAAAGCCATAGAAGAGAAGGAAATCGCAGGGGAAAAACAACAGTATTATGTTATAAAAATGTCGGCTAGTAATATGGAAATAATGATTCCTGAAGGGAAAATATTGAATTCAAATATACGACCAGTTACGGATATCACGGCATTAATACACATAATAGATATTTTTCAGCATGGAGAATCAGATAGATTACTTACGTGGAAACAAAGGTACAAAGTGAACACTGATAAAATAAAAACGGGTAAAATGCAAGAAGGTGCTGAGGTTGTGCGTGATTTAATGCGTATACAGAAAGAAAAGGCACTTAATGCAAGCGAAAAGAAAATGTTAGATAACGCACATGAATTTTTGATTAGTGAACTGGGATTAATTGAAGGTATCACAGAAAATCAAATAAAAAGCTTTTGTTAAGGTTCATTACAAATAATATATTGCATCCCAAAAAAGGTTTTGAATTTTTTGGGAACATAATTATAGACAATCAATCATTTCAAAGACATTCAACTCTTTCAAACCACTTTTAGAGCATTAACCTCTTTTGTTATTACTACAATCAAATCCATTTTTATTTTAAATTTCTTTTACAAATGTTCGAAGTTTAATTCAATACTTCGATAAAATAGTTACTTGATTTTTGCAATCCTGATTCACACTGGCACGGACGAGGAGCCGTAAGGATGAAAGAGAGGTAGGGCTTTCATTGTTTTAGGTATATAAGTTATTGTTTTTAGAAGAATACTGAACCATTTTCACTTCTATTGATAAGGGATTCTTTATATTAAAGAGATAAAGAAATTGACAGCCATATATGATCAACTAAAAAAGGTTTCCTACTAAGGAAACCTTTTTAATTTTATTTATAGCATTCTATTTTTTTGATATTCGAATGTTTTATGGAAAAGTCGTATAAATTGACGTTACTATTTAAAAGTAAGTATGATGCGATTATAGTAAGAATTTTTAAGGGGGAAGAAAAATGGCAGGTTCTAATAATAAAGTGGCAAGTATTTATGAGGGAACAAATGTAAACGCTTGGGGATCTTTTGAAAAGGTTGAAGAAACGAAGTTGTTTGATCCGATTCAAATTGGATCTTGGTCTCTTCGTAATCGTATTGCAATGGCACCGATGACAAGATGCTTTGCAAATAATGAGACTGGTGTAGTTGGTGCTGACGTAGTAGAGTATTACCGAAAACGTGCTGCTGATGGAGTTGGATTAATTATTACAGAAGGAATTGTCATTAGTCCGAGAGCGAAAGGTAATCCAGGAGTACCAGGAATTTATACACAAGAACAAATTGATTCTTGGAAACCTGTTATAGAGGCAGTACATAAAGAAGGCGGAACGATTATTGCTCAAATATGGCATGTTGGCCGTATGAGTCATCACGAAATAATTGGTGGGCAAATGCCACAAGCACCGTCTGCTATCGCTGCAGAGGGAAATGTTCCGCGTTTTCGTAAACCGTTTGATACGCCAGAAGCAATGACGTTAGAAGAAATAAAAGAAGTGATCAGTCAATACGCACAAGCTGCGAAGAATGCAATTGAAGCTGGATTTGATGGGGTAGAAATTCACGGTGCACACGGATATTTAATCGATCAATTTACTTATGAGTTTGCAAATAAGCGTACTGATAAATACGGCGGTGACTTAAAGCAAAGGTTAACGTTTATGAAAGAAGTAACGGAGGCTGTAATAGAAGCAGTTGGAGCTGATAAAACACTTCTCCGCTTCTCTGCTTTCAAAGGTGATAATCCTACTTATATGTGGGAAAACCCTGAGCTGGCAATTGAAACATTCGTAAATATGTTCAAAGAAGTTGGATTAACGATGATTCACCCTTCAACGATGAATTATACGACAGTGATTGCTGACGGAAAGAACTTTCATCAATTAGTAAGAAAATATTGGGATGGTACGATTGTAGGAGTAGGGAATTTGAATCCGAAAGAGGCGGAAGAAGCACTGCAAGAAGGAACAATTGACGTAGCTGCATTCGGAAGACCGTTAATTGCTAACCCAGATTTTGTTCATCGAATTAAACATGCTGAAAGTTTAGTCGAATATGACGCGAAAGAGCATCTTGCTACATTAATTTGAATAAAGATAAAAGGAGAACACATGGAGTGTTCTCCTTTTATTATGGAATTTCATAGGGGGAAGCGAGATGAGTGAAACGCTACTCGTTATTATTAGTATATTACTATTATTAATGTTGCTTTTAATCGTCTTTTTTATTATCACATTTTTTATAAAAAAACGGACGCATCATTCTATTTTAAAACTACATCCATACTTAGGAAGAATGCGTTACTTACTGGAAAAGATAGGGCCGGAATTCCGGCAATATTGGTTTGATCACGATACAGATGGAAAACCTTTTTCACGTTACGACTTTCAAAGTGTTATGTTTTTAGCGAAGTATCGCTCTGAAATACTTGGTTTTGGGTCGAAACGAGATTTTGAAGCATCTGGTTATTATATTGCTAATACGTTGTTTCCGGTATTAACAGAAGAATTAAGTGTGAACGTAACGCAAGAACGTGAAGGAAAAAAGTATGTGATTCATAAAGAAGGATTATTTTCACGGAGAGAAAAATTGACAGCGGATACAACGAATCTTTGGTTATACGAAGAAGACGATGCAATTATCGTCGGTGAAAATCGTAAATATCCATGGAAACTGTATGGCATGTTTGGAGCATCAGCAACTTCTTACGGTGCGATTGGCGAAAATTATATTTTAGCGAGCGGCTTTGGAGCGAAAATGGCAGGCGGATCGTGGATTAATACTGGTGAAGGGGGCGTTATTCCAGAACATTTACATACAGGAGCGAATATCGTTGCGCAAATTGGTCCGGGGTTATTTGGATACCGTGATGAGGACGGGAATTTTTCGATGGAGAAATTTATGGAGAAAGTGAAAGAAAGTAATATTAAAGCATTTGAATTGAAATTTGGGCAAGGTGCTAAAATACGTGGTGGTCATTTAGAGGGGCAAAAAGTAAATGAAAAAATTGCTTCTGTTCGGAATGTACGAGTAGGAGAGACGATTAATTCTCCAAATCGATTTTCATTTTTGAACAATGCAGCAGATACACTTTATTTTATTCAGCGTTTGCAAGAAAACGGTGGTAAACCAGTCGGGATGAAAATTGTAATTGGACAGCAGAAGCGGTTGGAAGATTTATTCAAAACGATGAAAGAGTTAAACATCTATCCAGATTTTATTACAATTGACGGTTCAGAAGGTGGATCAGGAGCAACTTATAAATCGATGGCAGATAGTATGGGACTGCCGCTTATTCCAGCATTATTGACATGTATTGATACAGCGAACTATTATGGTGTTCGGGACAAATTCAAAGTGTTTGCCTCGGGAAAATTAATTACACCAGATAAAGTGGCAATTGCTTTAGCTATCGGTGCAGATGCCGTAAATTCAGCACGCGGATTTATGATGGCAAGTGGCTGTATAATGGCGCTTCAATGTAATTCCGGACAATGTCCATCTGGAGTTGCCACGACGAATCCGCACTATCAAAAAGCGCTAGATCCGTATGAGAAGAAATGGCGCGTAATGAATTATGTTGTTAGTATGAGATATAGTTTGTTCTCACTTGCAGCGGCAGCAGGAGTAAAGAGTCCGCGTCATTTAACTAGAGAACATATTGTGTTTAAGGATGAGATGGGGCGGGTAGTTTCTCTTTCGGAATTGTTTCCAACAATAAATCAAAACTAAAAAAATATTTTAGATGTAAGTTTTTGAAGGGATAATCATATTATTTAGAAAATATTAAGAGTATAATGGAAAAGGTTTTTAAAAATGACTATTTTTAGGGAGAGATTCGCTTGGATCAAGGCTCGTACAGTATTACAATTTTTTTACTCGTTATAGGGCTCGTTATATTTGGACGTATGCGTTCTATGAATCGACCAATTAAAAATAAAGGAAGACGACTATTATTTCCATTATTCTTTTTATTGCCAGGTTTTTCTTTATATGCGGCACCGATACAACTTGCTGATTGGCAAATTGGGATAGCTGCTGGGATTGGACTGTTATTATCAATTCCACTTATTATTTTAACTGGATATGAAGTGAGAGGAGATGGTCAAATTTATGCAAGAAAAAGTATTGCTTTTATTGCTACATTTTTAATTATTGTACTTTTACGTGCGTATTTTAGAAGACATTTACAAGGTTTAGATCCAAAGTCAATAGGCATTCTTTTCTACACCCTTGCGATTTGTTATATAGTACCTTGGCGAATTGGCTGCTATATAAAATTTCGCAAAGTATACGTAGAGAAAGAGAAAAGTACGGTGCCAGTAAGCTAAAAGTCATACATTTGTATGGCTTTTTTTCATTAAAAAATAGGTGGTTTATTTTCTGAATATTTATATTTTAATTTCTTTTAAAAACCGGGTAATCCGCTGGGATAAAGGCGTTTATAAAGGTTTTCACATGTAGGAAAAAGTGCTTGTTCACTTGAAAGAACAAAAAATGTTTGTTAAGGTAGGGAACCATAAGCGAAAACAAGAAAATAGAAAAAGTCATTTTTCGAAATTTTGAATGGCTTATGTAACTAAGGGAGAGATTTGGTGAAGATTGAGATTATGGTTTCGCTTGCTATTTATATGGCAGGTATGTTGTATATCGGTTATTGGTCTTATAAGAAGACGTCCGATTTATCAGATTATATGTTAGGCGGAAGGGGACTGGGGCCAGCAGTTACAGCTTTATCAGCCGGTGCTTCTGACATGAGTGGTTGGATGCTAATGGGATTACCTGGTGCGATGTATGCAACAGGGTTATCAAGTGTTTGGATTGCGATAGGTTTATTAATAGGGGCCTATGCAAACTATTTAATTCTTGCCCCACGTTTGCGAACGTATACAGAAGTGGCAAATGATTCAATTACGATTCCGGACTTTTTAGAAAATCGGTTTAAGGATCGTACGAAAATACTTCGTTTTGTCTCCGCTATCGTCATTTTAGTATTTTTCACATTTTATGCGTCGGCTGGTTTAGTTTCAGGTGGACGTTTGTTTGAAAGTTCTTTTAACCTTGATTATAAAATAGGTTTATTTGTAACTGTCGGTGTCGTTGTTGCTTATACACTATTCGGTGGCTTTTTAGCAGTAAGCTGGACCGACTTTGTGCAAGGGTGTATTATGTTTATTGCTCTCGTATTAGTGCCAATTGTTGCTTTTACAGATGTCGGTGGTGTAAAAGAAACATTCAATACGATTAAGCAAGTTGATGCATCGCATTTAGATATGTTTAAAGGGACTACAATATTAGGGATTATTTCCTTTTTAGCATGGGGTCTTGGGTATTTTGGTCAACCACATATTATTATCCGCTTTATGGCAATTACTTCTATTAAAGATTTAAAAGCTTCTCGTAGAATCGGTATCGGTTGGATGACGATTTCAATTATAGGTGCAATGCTTACTGGTCTAGTTGGTATTGCATATTACGCTAAAAATAATGCGACATTACAAGACCCAGAAATGGTCTTCGTAACATTCTCAAACATTTTATTTCATCCGTACATTACTGGATTTTTATTATCAGCTATTTTGGCTTCGATTATGAGTAGTATTTCCTCACAATTACTTGTTATTTCAAGTGCAGTAACGGAAGATTTCTATAAAACATTTTTCCGCCGTAACGCAAGTGACAAAGAACTTGTATGTATCGGTAGACTGTCAGTGTTAGTAGTAGCTATGATTGCAGTGGTTTTAGCGTATCATCCAAGTGATACAATTTTAACGCTTGTCGGTTATGCTTGGGCAGGATTTGGTTCAGCATTCGGGCCTGCTATTTTATTAAGTTTATATTGGAAGAGAACGAACAAATGGGGCGTTCTTGCTGGAATGATTGTCGGTGCTGTAGTTGTTATTACTTGGGTGCAAATTCCAAATTTAAAAGCGACTATGTATGAAATGGTACCCGGGTTCTTCTGTAGCTTATTAGCTGTTATTATTGTAAGTTTATTAACGGAAGAACCAGTTAAAGCAATTCATCGTGAATTTAATGAGATGGAAGCAGTGTTGGAAGAGGAAACGAAATAATTAGCGAAGAGAGTAAACGGTGAATAGCGTTTACTCTCTTTTCATTTTAAATGAAATAAGTAACTTGTTGACAAAGAAAAGTAAGTAACTTATAATAAGTGTTGAGTTCAAGATAAATAATGATTTGTTCTGCTTGTAGATTGAACAAATATTTTTTGTGAATTATCTTGAATTCGAGATAATTTTGGTTGAACATTTATTTATGTGTAATTTTACAGTTGATATCCCAGTTTCGAGATAAAATTAAAATGGCGGATTTTACTTTGTAATATGGACAAAATGAATAATGAATTTTAATGTATAGCGGTTTTTAAATGAAATGAAAAAGGGGCGGAGAAAATGGAAAAGAAGACGATGGGAATTCATCACATTACAGCAATCGTAGGACACCCACAAGAAAATGTAGATTTTTATGCTGGTGTATTAGGTTTACGTTTAGTGAAACAAACAGTGAATTTTGATGATCCAGGTACGTACCATCTTTATTTTGGTAATGAAGGTGGAAAACCGGGAACAATCATTACGTTTTTCCCGTGGGCAGGTGCTCGCCAAGGAATTATTGGTGACGGTCAAGTAGGGATCACTTCTTATGTTGTACCAAAAGGGGCAATGGAGTTTTGGGAAAATAGATTAGAAAAATTCGATATTTCGTATACAAAGATGACTCGATTTGGAGAGCAGTATTTAGAATTTGATGATCCACATGGTCTGCATATAGAATTAGTAGAAAGAGAAGAGGGCGAATTAAATAATTGGACTTTTGGAGAAGTTACGCCAGAAGTAGCAATTAAAGGATTTGGTGGTGCGGTTCTTTTATCGGCACAGCCTCAAAAAACAGCTGAACTGTTAGAACATATCATGGGTCTTGAGAAAATTGGAGAAGAGGGTGAATTTGTTCGATTCCGTTCTTCTGCTGATATTGGAAATATTATCGATTTGAAGTTATCGACAATCGGGCGTGGCCAAATGGGCGTTGGTACAGTGCACCATATTGCATGGAGGGCGAGTGACGATGCTGATCAGCTAGACTGGAAAGAGCATGTGTCCCGTTTTGGATACCACGTAACTCCTGTACAAGATCGAAATTATTTTAACGCAATTTATTTTAGAGAACACGGTGAAATTTTATTTGAAATTGCAACAGATCCTCCCGGTTTTGCTCATGATGAATCGTTAGAGACGATGGGTGAGGAATTAAAGTTACCGGAACAATATGAACAACATAGAAAACAGATTGAACAAACGCTTTTACCATTTGAAGTGAGAAATTTAGATTAAAGTGATTGAAAGGGGAAAAGGATTATGATGAAACATGTTTTTCAAAAAGGAAAAGATACGTCAAAACCAGTGTTGTTATTACTTCATGGCACAGGTGGTAATGAATTAGATTTATTACCACTTGCAGAAATAATTGATCCGGAAGCGTCGGTATTAAGCGTTAGGGGAAATGTATTAGAGAATGGGATGCCACGTTTCTTCCGCCGATTAGCAGAAGGTATTTTTGATGAAGAGGATCTTATTTTCCGTACGAAGGAATTAAATGAGTTTTTAGATGAAGCTGCAAAAACATATGGATTTGCTAGAAATAACATTGTTGCTATCGGTTATTCAAATGGAGCAAACATTGCGGCAAGCTTATTATTCCACTACGAAAATGCGTTAAAAGGTGCTGTGCTTCATCACCCAATGGTGCCTAGAAGAGGAACACAATTGCCTAATTTAGCTGGGAAATCCGTGTTTATTGCTGCTGGGACAAATGATCCAATTTGTTCATCTTCTGAATCAGAGGAATTGAAGCAACTATTAGAAAATGCAAACGCTAATGTAACAATGCATTGGGAAAATAGAGGGCATCAATTAACGATGGGTGAAGTAGAAAAAGCAAAAGAATGGTATGGAAAAACAGTTCTATAAGGACAAATAATAAAAGAAGCATCTGCTAATCGTTAGCAGATGCTTCTTTTATTATTTAAGATTGAATTGCAAGATGGGATGAAGAAAGCGGTAATTGAATATCAACGATTGTACCTTTATTTATTTCACTTGAAATGTGTAATTTACCATGATGTTCTTCAATTATTTTGTAACACATCATTAGTCCTAGTCCTGTTCCTTTTTCTTTTAAACTATAAAACGGTTCGCCTAAACGGGAGATACGATCTTCTGGGATACCACAGCCTTCATCAATAATTCGTATTAAGATAAAATCATCCTCTAATGGTTTTGTTTGGATGAGAATATTTCCTCCATCTGGCATTGCTTCTATCGCATTTTTTAATATGTTTATAAAAACTTGTTTTAATTGGTTACCGTCACATTGAATATCATGTACATAATCAAAATGATCCATAATGATATGAACGCTATGCATAATAGCAGTTGGTAAAATAAATGTAACTACTTCTTCAATTAAAGTTTGTATGTTGCACGTTTGAATAGATAATACTTGTGGTTTGGACATCGCCATAAATTGACTTGTGATAGATTCCATTTGTGAAATTTCACTTAACATAACATCGATATACCATTTCTGCTCCTCATTTATTTCAGGGAGTAGCAATGTTAGAAAACCTTTAAGAGAAGTGAGTGGATTTCGAATTTCATGAGCAATTCCAGCTGTCAGTTGTCCGACCACTGCGAGCTTTTCTGATTTTCGTAATAACTTTTCCGTTTCTTTTAACTCAGTAACGTCTCTGCCCATTACGATAAGACCTTTACGGGAGCCGTCAGGATGATAGAGAGGAACTTTCGATATACTTAAGATTAGGTCGAAATCATCTCTATGAATAATAAATTCTTCACCATGAAGAATTTGTCTTTGTTGCCATGCTAGTTCATCGACTTCTTCACAATGTAAAAAAGCTTCTCGGTACGCTTCATTATATTGAATGAGTTCACTATCTTTTTTACCACGGTAAGGTACATGATGGAAATTGAAGCAAGAAAGTGCGTAGTCATTTGCCTCAAGCCAGCGCCCTTCATGATCTTTAAATATAACAAACGCAGGCATGGAGTTTACTAATGTACGTAACCTCTTCTCACTTTCTTTAAGCATTTTCTCAATTCTTTCTGATTTTTCAAGAGGCTTCATAATGGCATATACGCCAGTTAGACGATTTTGTACAAAAATAGGAACTAGTTTTGTCACGACGTCTAATAAGAATCCATTTTTATGATAAATAGATAAAATATACTCTTGTTGATTATCCGCTTTAGTAGTTTTTATATTTTGTAATACTTGCTCAGAAATATGAGCTTCTAAAATAGAGGTAATGCTTTTTCGCTCTAATTCTGAAGAAGTGTAACCTAGTATTCTTTCGGCAGAAGGATTAGTGTGGATAATAATTCCCTCTAAATTTAATGAAATAATACCATCAGGGTTGTGTTCGAACAGAGATGCATACATTTCTGTTAATGAACAATCTTGTATATGGTTGCGTAAACGTCTAGAAATGTTCGGATGACGTTTTCTTTGAGTTGATGAATATTTTTTACGACTCATAATAGTTCCTCCGTACAAATAGCATCTAAAAAGATTTGTCTATTCATAACTATAATATAGATGTAATGTGTATTTCTATAAAAAATGGAAGTTATATAATAAATTTTGTTTTCTTTATTTTGGAAAAGTGCGTATAGGGTGGTAATAAGGGGAGCTTATATTGTTTTATAAATCATTTGTAAGTTACAGGAGTAGGTTTTCCTTATAACATTAGGGTAGAAGAGGGGGAGAGAAAATGAGAAACTATATTCAAGGGATTGATCATGTGCAAGTAGCTGCGCCTGTAGGGTGTGAAGAAGAGGCACGAGAATTTTACGGTAATAAAATTGGCATGGAGGAAATTCCGAAGCCAGAGGAATTAAAGAAGCGTGGTGGGTGCTGGTTTAAATGTGGAAATCAAGAGATTCATATCGGAGTTGAGCAAAACTTCAATCCAGCTAAAAAAGCACATCCGGCTTTTTATGTTTTAAAAATTAATGAATTTAAACGAGAGTTAATAAAGCAAGGTATTGAAGTAATAGATGATCATGCACGACCAGATGTAATTAGATTCTATGTGTCAGATCCGTTCGGAAATCGAATTGAATTTATGGAAAATAAAAACTAGGTGGATGTCCACCTAGTTTTTTAACCTTTTCTAAACAAACCTAATACTTCAACCGTTTCTGTAATGTTAACGAATGCATGAGGGTCAATTTCAGAAATTGTTAATTTCATACTTGCTAATTCTTCACGAGAAACGACTGTCATAAGTACACGTTTCTTTTCGCTAGAATAAGCACCTTCGCCATCAAGTAATGTAATTCCACGTACAACAGTTGAAAGAAGTTGTTTTTTCATTTTTTCTGCTTCATTTGTTACAATCATAAGTGTAACCTTCCGATGTTTCGTATGAATAGCATCGATGACTTTACCAGTTACATAAATAGAAAGTAAGCTTGTAAGAGCAACATCCCAAGTGAAGAAGAATCCTGCAATGATTACAACGACTGCATTTAAAATAATAAGGAATCCGCCAAGTTTAATATCTCTTTTGCGAGATAACAACATACCGATAATATCAAATCCACCAGTTGAGCCATTACAGTTAAAAACAAGACCGATACCGGCTCCGGCAATAACACCACCAAAGATAGATGATAAAAGTGGATCTGTTGCTACGACTTTCACTGGAACATAGTATAATGCAACAGATAATACAATCACAGAGATAATCGTGTTAAAAATGACTTTTTTTCCAAGACCTATGTATCCTAAAATAAGGATAGGTAAGTTTAATACAAAGTTAATAATACCTGTGTTTACAGGAGTTACAATCCCTAAAATAATAGCAATGCCGCCAATTCCACTACTTAAAATTTTGTGGGGGATAAGGAAAAGATTAAAGGCAATCGCAATAATAATAGAACCAATAATAACACCAAGAAATCTGACCATCTCTTTCCCGTCCTTCACTGAAAAATTCATATTATTTCAAGATTATATATGATATTGAAAGTTTTGGGTAAAAACAGTTTATTTCGGAAAATTAGATTAATCAAAAGAATTCGAGTATTTTATCATTTGAAAGGGGATACAGTTGTGAGGATAAAAACATATCAACAGAAAAGCCCATTGAAGCAAGAATGTGAGGATTCTTATTTTTGTAATGAAGAAAAAAAGATTTATGGTGTATGTGATGGTGCAACACCGCTCGTCCCGTTTTGTGATGAAAAGGGACATAATGGAGCATACATCGCTTCGCATTTATTTGCAAGTTATTTTGCTTCTTTACGTGAAAATCATAGTTTACAAGTTGCCGTTGCAAAAGCAAATGAAGCATTGCAAAGCAAAATGCTAGAATATAAAGTAGATACGAGAAAAAAAGAGCACTTGTGGTGCACATGTATTGCAGCAGTTCAAATAGATGATGAGAAAATTGAATACGTACAGTTAGGGGACTGCATGATCGTCGCAATACTTCAAAATGGAACGATGCAAGTATTAACGAAGGACACTGTTGAAGGAATTAGTAAACGAGCAAAAAAGAAGAGAGAAGAAGATCGTAAAAAAGGGTTATCTGTGCCAGAAGAGCATGTTTTTCAAGATGTACGAGAACAGTTAAAATATAATCGTTATCTTGCAAATATGCAGGGCGGGTATTCCGTTGCAAATGGAATGAAAGAAGCGATACATTATTTACAGCATGGTGAACTACATATAGATGAAGTGAGCGGGATTTTTATTTGTTCAGATGGATTATTCCATCCAGATTGGTCACTCGAACAAACTGTTGCATATATAAAAAAGAATAGTATAAATGAATATGTAGCAATTATTGAAGAATTAGAAGGGGAAAAGAGAATAAGGCCAGATGATAAAACAATTATAATCATTGATTTTTAAAGGAGGATGTTCAAATGGAAATTAAATGTGTCAATCTAACATTTCAAGATGAATTAGTTCCTTTAGAAACAGTAAATAAACTGATTATCCACCATACATCTGAAGATGGATGGGATGTGTATAAAACACATGAATTTCATCAAAAAGTAAGAGGGTGGAGTGGGATCGGTTACAATTATTTTATTGAAGAAGATGGAACTGTAGTCGAAGGGCGAGGTTTACATATTGGAGCACATGCGAAAGATCATAATAGAGATACAATAGGAATATGTATGACTGGTAATTTTGATAACTATGATCCAACTCCTGTACAAATGAATGCATTGTATTCTTTATGTAAAATGTTTATGAGGCAGTTTGCTATAAAGAAAGAAAATATACTCGGTCATAGGGAGTTAGAAGGAGTTACAAAAAGCTGTCCTGGTAATCGTTTTTCTATGGTAGAGTTGAGGAAGGTACTATCTTAAATATAGAGGAGTAACAACGATGATGAATATAAAAATACCAAATGATAAAAAAGAAGAGCTTGTAGCACAAATTCAGCAATTTTTTATGGAAGAAGATTTAGATGAAATTGGACGTTTCCAAGCAGAGCGTTTAATAGAAGAAATGATTAAATTAATTGGACCATTTGCATACAATCAAGCAATTGGAGATGCTAGAAAGCTTGTAACAGAGAAACTATCTAATATTGAAGAAGATTTGTATGTGTTAGAGAAGAGTGAAGGGAAGTAAACTTTCGCCAATTATAAAATAAGTATTATGTCACGGCTTCTTTCCGATGTTTTGGTTGGAAAAGGCCGTGAAGTTGTTTTAGTTTCAGCAGGCAAATAATTAAACTTAGCCCCCTATCTCGTACTCCATTCTTTTGCCATTTCATCATGATATGCTTCTGTCCAATGATATGGTTGCAAATCTTTTAAAGGTTTAAAAATAATATCTTGTTTAGCATTTGTAATCGCACACTGTACTTCTGGTCCCCAGTAAAATAAACGTTCTTGGCATACACCGCAAGGCGAGAGTACCTTTAATTCAGAATGCTCATTTTCTCTTGCAAGACAAATAGAATGTGTAACTTTCTTTTGAAATTTATGGGCTTCTAAAATTGCACCTGTTTCCATACAAAGTTCTGTTGAGGCATTTATTACGCCCGGAGCAACACTTGTATAAATTGTTCCATCTTCTACACGAATCGCTGCGGCTCCACCCCAACCATTTGGATATCTTTGTTCAATTAACTGTTTCACCACATCATATAATTGTTGCTCAATATTCAATTTCTTTTCCTCATTTCTGCCCAAATTCTGGTTTATTATTTCTAAAAATTCTTTCTTTTACCATAATAACATAAACAAAAAAATGAAATGAATATTTAATTTCAAGCCATCTTCTTGCCAAAAGGAACGTTTTTTATCCCGCTTTAATGGGCAGTAAGACCCCCACCTCAAAATTCAGCGCAAGCAAAGAAGTTAGGTGGGGGATCAACTGCCCATAAAAGTCCGATTGGTTCAACTAATAATCAGTGGGGGATGAAGAAAACCCCCACTGATTAAAGTTTCACTTTATAAAAAGATTGAGATTAAAAATATATTATCTTAATTTTATCTTTTTTTAATAATTTGTTTATGGGCAATTTATAGTTCCTATTTATAATTCCTATATATAGCAGCTATGGATACTACGAAAAAGAACTTTGGAGGTGTAACACTTTGTATCCAATTAGCTGTAATCAAAATTTAAAACATGAATTGCTCACATAGAATCTTCTTTTGAAAGAAAAGTGGTGTAATTCTTTGTTAAATGAAGGAAGGGATTGGAAGGCTATGAATAAAACAATTTTAAAAACATGTATCATATCAGCAGTTTTAGGTGGAGTTCTATTAAATGGAGAAGTGAGAGCAGAAGAGATTACATCACAAACGAATCACACTGGTGTATTCAAAGATGTTCCAAAGGGGCACTGGGCATATGAGGCGATTCAGCAATTAACAGATGAGAAAATCATTTTCGGCTATGATGATGGGAGATTTGGTTTTGGAGATAACGTGACACGCGAACAAGTTGCAGCTTTACTATATCGTTATTTTAATCTGGCAGAAGGCAAAAATTATGAGAACCCATATGGGGATGTGAGTGAGGAGTCGACAAGCTATATAAAGGAGATCTTGTCTTTAACAGAAATGGGTGTTTTTAAGGGTGACGATCATGGGAACTTTAGACCGAAGGCTTCCTTAACACGTGCAGAAATGGCACAGGTTCTTACAAATGCTTTTCATTTAAAGGCAAAGAGTGATCACACTTTTAATGATGTTTCAACGAGCTCATGGGCAAGAAATGCAATTAGTGCTGTGCAAACAAATAATATTGCAAAAGGAGTAGGCGGAGGGGATTTTGCTCCAAATATGGATGTGACGCGTGAACAATATGCACAATTTTTATACAATGCAATAAAAGAAACTGAGCAAACTCAACAAACGAAAGGACAACAACTAGCTAGCATACTTAGTGAAACAAATTGGCAAGGGACAAAAGTCTATGACAAAGATCATAATGATTTAACGAAAGAAAATCAAAATTTCATTGGGCTTGCAAAGTATGATGCTAAAACGGCGAGGTATGAATTTTTTAATGCAAATACAAGGGAGAGTCGTAATGATAGCGGTACCTTTTTTATAACAAACGATGGAAAGAAAAGAGTGTTAATTTCTGAAACGCAAAATTATCAAGCAGTTGTTGAATTAACGCAATTAGATAAGGAGAAATTTACATATAAAAGAATGGGTAAAGATGCAAAAGGGAACGATGTAGAAGTATTTGTTGAACATGTTCCTTATCAAGAAAAAGAGCTATCTTTCACTCGACCTGATAAAAACTTAGAAAGCTCGACCGGGAAAATAGTTACAGACGTTGATGGAGATGAAATTTTATCTAGTACACTATGGAACGGAACCGTGGTATTAGACGAACAGGGTAATAATGTAACAAAATATAACTCAAACTTAATCAGTCTGGCAAAATTTGATAAAAATACAAATAAATATGAGTTTTTCAATATGAATACAGGAGAAAGTCGTGGAGACTATGGTTTCTTTGATGTTGTACATGGTAATAAAATAAGAGCTCACGTTTCGTTAGGAAATAATAAATACGGTGCAGTTCTTGAACTTACAGAATTAAATAAAGAGAAATTTACGTATACAAGAATGGGGAAAGATGCGAATGGAAAAGATATAAAAATCTTCGTTGAGCATGAACCGTATACAGGTGATCTAAAACCAAATTTCACAAAATAGTTGTTTATAGACAAAAAGATGCCTTCAGGCATCTTTTTGTCGCTTTAAAATGATTTTATGGGCAAATATAAAATACAAACTTTAGTAACTTACTACTTACACAACCATACATCTTCGTTCTTTTTTATTTATTCTCTTTATGTTCTTTATATTCATGTACTTTTTCTTTCACATTACCAACCGTATCTTTAGCAGTGCCTTTTACCTTATCCCATTTTCCTTCAGCTTGTAATTTCTTATTGTCAGTTACTTTCCCAACAACTTCCTTTACTTCTCCTTTTACTTTATCAATGGCACCTTCTACTTTTTCTTTTAAACCATGATCATGTTTAGTCATACATTTCTCCTCCTTGTAGTTTGATTAGAATTTTCTTTTCATATTGCAAGTTGAATGATGTATCTAGTAATAGCGTAACAAATCTAGTTTGAATATTCAAATGATTAATAGAGTTGAAAAGGAATTGTCATAAAGTGTATAAAGTTGTAATGAGAAGAGAAAGAATGTGAATTACATGTCTTTTGTGGTCCAGATTGATTTTGTATAAGCAATTTTCATATGGGCACGTTCCATATTATTTTGACTACTACTACCAAACCTTGCTTGCCCAACTATTAAATGACAGTTTGATGTGATAGCTGTTTCTATTCGTTTTTGAATTAATGCAGTATGACAGCCTTTACGCTGAAATTCTGGCAAAGTAGCAGAAGCAGCTAATGAGGCAATCCCATTATTTATATACAGGACACCAATGCTCGCAGGAGTATTTTGAACTTCAGCTATGAAGAAATGCCATCCTGGTTTATTGTAAAGAATTTCGTTATTTTGTCGCACGCCATCTTTTGTAAAGGATGGCATATGAAAGCCACGTACATATATGTCTGCAAAAATATCGAATTCATTTTCTTTCAGTTGGCGTACTGAAATGTTAGTAGGAAGAGGGGACGGATCTTCTCTCGGTATACTGTATAAAGCGGTATGGAAGCTAGATTGGTAAAATTCTTTTTGAGATAAGTATTGAAATAGTTCAGCTGTGCCTTGCGCGGGTGTAATTTCAAAACGGCACGGGATTTGTAGTGATTGATAATAAGAGATAATTTCATCTAACTCACCTGTAGTTGTAAAGGTAACACCTTTTACTGTGTTAAAAGCAGGACTAATAATTACTTTTGATGAAAAGGCAGTGGCACTCCCGAATTGTTTCATTTGTACTTGCATTGGTTTTCCACGTATTGCTTGCAGTAGCGCTAATCTAGAAGAAAGCATATGTATTTCTGCGTTTTCAATTTCTTGTGCCGTATTGAGTGTCATAACAGTAGTCATAAAATTCCTCCGTCAATAAATAGATTTCATAGTACATATACGATGTTTGTTTTGAGATTCCTGTTGAAATGTAAGAGGATAAGAGGTTTTTTGGAAGGGAAATGGAAGTGAACTGTCGAAGGGAGTAGAAACAGATTAAAGGTGGTGCTCTCATGAAACAGAAAGACGTGCAGACATGCTCTAATTGTGGTTCTCATAACATAGGAGAAGGTGAGTTTGTCGGTTATGCACAAATACGGAAAAAGGAGACGATGTTCACATCATCTCCAGTAGATGCTTATATTTGTACAGATTGCGGAAATATCCTTTTATTAAAAGTACGACATTATGAAAAGTTTAAGCAGAAGCCGTTATGATTATTGAGAAGTGGTTTTATTAGGGAAGTTAATAAGAGCAATATTTTACATATATATATGAGTATGTCTCAGATAAAGAGATGAAAACATATACTGTACATAGTTCGTTATATAATACATAAAAATATATAGAAGAAATTGTGAATCAATATGAAGAAGAGGAATTAGTCCTTTTGGAATATTTCATGTCAAAAACTCCTTTAAATGAATAAGGGAGTTTTATTTTTTCGTAACAAAAATTACCTCTAATTGTTATAATTGGTTATTAAGAGATGGTGGTTCATTAACGCCATAATCATAGAAGAAAACTAGCTAAATCTTATGGAAAACCGCTATATAACACAATCGCAACCGTAAGTTGACAAAGTGCAACTGCAGGAAGATAGAGATAGTGGCAATGTTTACATACAATTTAGGTAAGAAAACGAAGGGGGACACACATATGGGATTTGGCGAGAAGTTATTTAAATTACGGAAGGAAAAGGGTTTTTCTCAAGAAGCATTAGCTGAGAAACTAAACACGACAAGGCAAGCAGTTAGTAAATGGGAAAACGGTCAAGGTTTTCCTGAAACTGAAAAGTTAATAATGATTGGAAATGTTTTTGAATTATCACTCGACTATTTATTAAAAGAAACTGCAGAGCAAAGTAATGAAAATGTGGAGGGCTATTACGTAAGTCAGGAAATGGCAGAAGGGTATATAGTGTATGGGCAAAAAATTTCTAAATATATTGCGTTAGGATTTAGTTTACTCATATTATTTACAATACCGTATTTATTATTTAAAGAAAGTGCAACAATTTCGACATTCCTTGTTATTATTATTGCTGTCCTTGGAATTGGAGCAATGATGGTACCTGTAACGATAGAAGAGAGTCGATATAATGTATTGAAAAAAGAAGAACTACTATTTGATCAAAACTTTCTAAAAGAATTGACAAAAAGATATGCGATTATTAAGAAGAAGTATGCTGCAGTGATGATTGTTGGATTTTGTTTTATAGCCGCAGGTGCAATCCCGTTTTTGTTTGAGAAAAAGCATATCACTTCAGGAGAATTAGTGCAGTATTATCCGTACTGTGTTGTACTTATTGCTATCGGAGTTTATCTTTTTGTTCGTGTTGTAGGAGTGTGGGAGATGTATCGAATTTTAGTAGAAAATAAAGAATACAGTAATCGTTTTATTTTTAAAATGAAAAAGAAGGTAAGGAAAAAGGTAGATAGTTTATAAAAAATAAAAAACATGTTTCGAATCAACGTATTCAAAACATGTTTTTTATAGTTCTGAATTATTTCCAAAGGAATAATTCAGAAAATACAGAAAAATATAGTGGTTATTTGTAGAAGTCTGTTATAATAAACAAAAATGAAAACGCTTTAAAGGGGGATATAACCAATATGATGATGAATGTACCGCTAACAATTAGTTCTATGATGGAAAGAGCAGAAAAACTGTTTTCAAAGAAAGAAATTGTTTCACGGACACATGATACAATTACGACGTTAACGTATAAGAAGTTAGGTGAAAGGACGAGAAGGCTTTCCAGTGCGTTAAAAAAATTAGGAATTAAAGAAGGCGAGCGTATAGGAACGTTAGCGTGGAACCATCATCGGCATGTGGAAGCGTATTTTGCTATTCCTGGTATTGCTTCCGTTTTACACACAATTAATATTCGTTTATCTCCTCAACATATTTCATACATTATTCAGCATGCAGAAGATCGAATTCTACTTATTGATGAAGATCTCGTACCGCTCGTTGAAAAAATTCAATCACAACTATCAACTGTACAAGCTTACATTATTATGACTGATAAAGATGAACTTCCAAATACTACGCTAGAACCTGTATATCATTATGAAAAGCTATTAGAAGAAGGCGATCCAAATTTCCAATTTGTAAAAGATATTGATGAAAATGCACCTGCTGGCATGTGTTATACGTCAGCGACTACAGGAAATCCAAAAGGTGTTGTATATACGCATCGTAGTACTGTATTGCATTGTATGGCACTCGGTTTAGCAGATACAGCTGCATTATCGGAAAGTGATGCGGCAATGGCGATTGTACCGATGTTCCATGTGAATGCTTGGGGACTTCCTTTCGCTGCTACTTGGTTTGGATCAAAACAAGTTCTTCCAGGACCGATGTTTACTCCGAAAATTTTATTAGAGATGATCCAATCTGAAAAAGTGACGTTAGCTGCCGGTGTGCCGACAATTTGGCTTGGTGTATTACAAGAGTTAGAAAATAATAGTTACGATTTATCTAGTATGACGAGAATACTATGTGGTGGTGCAGCCGCACCGAAAAGTGTTATTAAAGCATTTGAACAAAAACATAATGTTCCTTTCATACATGCATATGGAATGACTGAAACGAGCCCGCTCGTAACACTTGCACGTTTAAAAAGTTATGAAACAGAATTATCGTATGAAGATCAATTAGAAGTTCGTTCGAAACAAGGGTATCTTGTCCCTGGGGTAGAGATGAAAGTAGTCGGTACAAATGGTGAAGTGAAATGGGATGGTAAGGAGATGGGAGAACTATGTTTACGAGCACCATGGATTGCTGAAAGCTATTATAACGATGAGCGTACTGTCGAAGGTTTTCGGGATGGTTGGTTATATACAGGAGATGTCGTTACAGTTGACGAGGAAGGCTGCGTGAAAATCGTTGACCGTACGAAAGATGTGATTAAAAGCGGAGGCGAGTGGATTTCCTCAGTTGATCTTGAAAATGCTTTAATGGCACATGATGCTATATTTGAAGCAGCTGTCGTGGCTATTCCTCATCCGCAGTGGCAAGAACGACCAGTTGCCTGCGTTGTTCAAAAGAAAAATAGTGCAGTAACAAAAGAAGAAATATATGAGTTTTTAAAACCACAGTTTGCGAAGTGGTGGTTACCAGATGATATTGTATTTATGGAAGAAATACCGAAAACATCTGTTGGGAAGTTTTTAAAACAGGCGCTTCGAAAAGAACTTGAGCATTTGCATAAAGAGAAATAATGGAATTTATATTTGTAAACCTAATATGAAATGAAGTTGACAAACGCTAGATAGAAAGCTAATATAACTCCTGTAATATGTTATCTAAAAATCATTTTAAGTTTACAAATAGGAGAAGCAAATATGAATACAAAAAACTTAGTTCTCGTCGCTTTATTTAGTTCTATTATGGGAGTGTTAGGGTTAATACCCCCAATTGCTCTTTCTATTACACCAGTTCCGATTACATTACAATCACTCGGTGTTATGCTTGCTGGTGGATTGTTAGGCTCGCATCTTGGTGCATTAAGTCAGCTTATTTTCTTACTTATAGTAGGAGTTGGAGCACCATTACTTGCTGGTGGACGCGGTGGCCTTGGTGTATTTGTTGGGCCAAGTGCAGGATATTTACTTGGTTACATCATTGGAGCGTTTGTTATTGGTTATTTAATTGAGCGTTTACGTGAAGTTTCTATTATAAAAGTATTATGTATTAATATAATTGGTGGTATTTTCGTCGTTTATGTATGTGGTATCACTGTACAAGCTTTCTTAATGGATATTTCTGTATGGGAGACGATGAAAGTGAGTGTTGTGTTTTTACCAGGGGATTGTATAAAAGCAATTATTGCGGCAGTTCTCGTAACAAAATTACATCGTTCAATGAAACATATTATTACGCCCGCTTTAAAGAATGGAAAATATACAAATGCGGGATGATAAAGGGAAGAAACACGTTCATTGCGTGTTTCTTTTTATTAATTTTGTAAAGAAAGGACGTCTCATATGGGGATTACAAAAGAATATAAAAAGCATGCCTCTTTACAAGCAAATAAAATAGCAATTAAGGAAAATGATAGAGTTTTAACATATGAAGATTGGTACGAGTCAGTATGTAAAGTAGCGAATTGGTTGCACGCAACAGAATCGAAGAATAAAAGAGTAGCAATTGTATTAGAAAATCGCATGGAGTTTTTACAACTATTTGCAGGTGCCGCTATGGCCGGATGGGTTTGTGTGCCATTAGATATAAAGTGGAAACAAGATGAGCTCAAAGAAAGAATTGCAATCAGTAATCCGGATATGATTGTGACAGAGCAATATAAGTTAAATGATCTATTGGATGAAGAAGAAAGAGTAATTGAAATTGATGAATGGAAAAGAATGATAGGAGACTATCTCCCTACGTATCATCCTGTAGAAAATGTACAACATGCTCCTTTTTATATGGGATTTACGTCAGGATCAACTGGGAAGGCAAAAGCATTTTTACGTGCGCAACAATCGTGGGTTCATAGTTTTGATTGTAATGTACATGACTTTCATATGAAAAGAGAGGATTCGGTTTTAATAGCTGGAACGCTCGTTCATTCTCTTTTCTTATACGGGGCAATAAGTGCATTATATGTAGGACAAACGGTGTACATTATGAGAAAGTTCATTCCAAATCAAGTGTTAGATAAGTTAGAAACTGAAAATATATCAGTTATGTATACAGTTCCGACAATGCTTGAATCTTTATATAAAGAAAATAGAGTAATAGAAAATAAAATGAAAATTATTTCGTCAGGAGCGAAATGGGAAGCTGAAGCGAAAGAAAAAATAAAGAATATATTTCCGTATGCAAAAAGATATGAATTTTATGGTGCATCAGAGCTAAGTTTTGTAACAGCACTAGTCGATGAAGGAAGTAAAAGAAAGCCAAATTCAGTAGGGAAACCTTGTCACAATGTGCAGGTTCAAATATGTAATGAAGCAGGAAAAGAAGTACCGAAAGGCGAGATAGGAACTGTTTATGTGAAAAGTGATCAGTTTTTTATGGGATACATAATAGATGGGGTTTTAGCATGGGAGTTGAATGCAGATGGCTGGATGACAGTGCGAGATGTAGGCTATGAAGATGAAGAAGGCTTTATATATATTGTCGGTAGAAAGAAGAATATGATTTTATTTGGAGGAATCAATATTTATCCAGAAGAAATAGAAAGTGTATTACATGAACACCCAGCTGTTGATGAAATAGTTGTAATTGGTGTGAAAGATAGTTACTGGGGTGAAAAGCCTGTCGCGATCGTAAAAGGAAGTGCTACGAGGAAACAATTAAAGAGTTTTTGCTTACAACGATTATCCTCGTTTAAAATACCGAAAGAATGGCATTTTGTAGATGGAATACCTTATACAAATAGTGGGAAAATTGCTCGTATGGAAGCAAAAAGTATGATTGAAAACCGGGAGAAAACATATGAAGAAGGCAGTTATTGTAGAGGCGAAAAGAACACCTATCGGTAAGAAGAATGGGAGGTTAAAAGAGTATGAAGTTCAGCAATTAGCAGCACCACTTCTTTCATTTCTAGGTAAAGGGATTGAGAGGAAAATAGATGACGTCATATTAGGTAATGTTGTTGGACCGGGAGGGAATGTTGCAAGATTATCTGCTTTAGAGGCAGGACTTGGCTATCATATTCCTGGTGTAACGATTGATCGGCAATGTGGTGCTGGTTTAGAAGCAATTCGCACTGCGTGTCATCTTATTCAAGGCGGTGCAGGTAAGTTCTATATCGCCGGGGGAGTAGAGAGTACAAGTACGTCACCTTTTCAAAAAAGAGCACGATTTTCACCTGAAACAATTGGTGATCCTGATATGGGGGTAGCGGCTGAATATGTTGCGGAGCGTTATAACATAACGAGAGAAATGCAAGATGAGTACGCTTGTCTGAGTTATAAACGGACACTGCAAGCGCTAGAAAAAGGATATATACATGATGAAATATTGTCTTTTAATGGATTATTAGATGAATCTATAAATCCAGAAATGAATTATGAACGAATCATTAAAAGAACAAAACCCGCATTTTTACAAAATGGTACAGTAACGGCAGGTAATTCATGTGGTGTAAATGATGGGGCATGTGCTGTTCTTGTAATGGAAGAGGGACAAGCTCGTAAATTAGGTTATAAACCTGTCCTTCGTTTCGTTCATAGTGCTGTAGTGGGAGTGGATCCCAAGCTTCCAGGTACTGGTCCGATATTTGCGGTGAACAAATTATTAAACGAAATGAATGTAAAAGTAGAGGACATCGATTATTTTGAAATAAATGAAGCATTCGCCTCAAAAGTTGTTGCTTGCGCAAAAGAGTTACAAATTCCATATGAAAAATTAAATGTAAATGGTGGTGCAATTGCACTCGGTCATCCGTACGGTGCATCTGGGGCTATGCTTGTAACACGTTTGTTTTATCAGGCGAAACGAGAGCGTATAAAATATGGAATCACGACATTAGGAATAGGGGGCGGAATAGGGCTTGCTTTATTATTTGAGAAAGTAGAAGACTAGAAAGGAACTAGTTTTCTACTTTTTGAGGAACATAAGCATTGCTACCAGGTTTTGCTTTTATTTCGTTCCAAGCAGCGGTAGCATCACTTTTCGATTTGCCTTTATTATTTGGATCTTCAAAAAAGTCGCGAGTAAAGCGATTGTATTCAAACTGCGCACTGATAGTTGTTTTGTATGTAGGGTCTTTTTTTCGTTCGTTTTCTTCATGCCAAAAAGCTATCGCGTCTTCATATGTTTTTCCAACATTCTCTTTAAAAAACTTTTGAAGAGCTACTGTAAAGCGGAAGTTGGCACCGATTTTTTCTTTGAAAAAAGCACGAACATCTTCGCTACAGCGGTGATTTTCATTAATAACAGTTTGAAGGGAAAGATCTTTATGGGATAGGGAAGCTTTACTCACCTTTTGACCAGAACTGTTTTTTAATATTTTTCCAGTAGTTAAATAATGTGAGATACGCTCGGTTATTTCGGTTTTAGAGCCACTGGCTGGTAAACCATGCTCACGACAAAATGTTTGGAGTTCTGCTTTTAACCAATAATAATTTTGGAAATCTGCAAGTAATATAGATTTTGTTAAAGGTGGACGCATGAATGTAACAACTTCTTTCTTCTATAATTTCCCTTAATTATAAAACGTATGTTCTTTTTGTGAAAGGATTAATTTGTAAATATAATGGGAAGAGGAGATTACATATGGAAAATATAATGCAAGTTCGTGTTACGGGAATTTTAATTGAAGATGAAAAAGTATTGCTAGTAAAGAAAAAAGTGGCTAATCGTAATTGGTCTTTACCTGGGGGAAGAGTAGAGAATGGTGAAACGTTAGAAGAGGCGATGATTAGAAGTTAAAATTAAGAAGCTACTCTATATTTGTGATAAACCAGATGCTTTCCCTTCTTTATTACATATTACATTTCTGCTTGAAAGGATTGAAGGTGAAATTACGTTACCTTCTAACGAGTTTGATCATAATCCAATTCATGATGTACAAATGGTGCCAACTATAAAATTAAGTCATTATGGTTTTTCAGAAACTTTTATTACTCTTATCAGTGCAGGTTTTTCGAATGCAGGGAGTTATCAAGGATTGAAACAAAATATTGGCCTATAAATATAGAGGAAGGATAGCTATTAGCTATCCTTCACAAAAATATTTTACACCGCCGACTGTAAAGAAGAAACAAGTTGATTTAAAAATTCATCTCCGCTCATAATCACTTTCCCGCCGCCGCGAGCACTCTTTTTATTTCCGCCACCTTTTCCTTCAATTGTAGGAAGTGCCTCTTTTAAAAGAGCATTCATATCGAGCGTGACTGTTTTTCCGCAAGTGAGGATGCATTGTAGCTTGTCATCATTTTCAATGACGAAGTATGTAATGGCGTGCTCTTGTTGCTCTGTAATAATAGCAGAAAGCTTTGCGACTTCTTGCATAGAACGATTTGTAAACATTTTAGAAATAAGTATGCCAGCATGTATTTCTATAGACTGTTGCAGTAATTCATTTGCCTCTGCAAATAATAATTTTTCATTCATTGTTTGTATTGTTTTTTCGTTTTCCTTTTGAGAGGTAAGAAGCTGTGCTACTTTTGCTGGGATATCAGTTTCGCTACTGTTTAATTGTTTGGAAACATCTTTCATAATTTGTTGCTGTTGCCCCATTAATTTAAGTGTACGCCAACCAGCGATAAAGGTTAAGCGTATACCACCTTTATTGCGTTCCCATCCTAGTACTTGAATAGGACCAACTTCACCAGTGCGTTTCGGATGGGTTCCACCACAGCCGTTGTAGTCGTAATTTTCGATAATAACAACACGTATATTCTCTGTCATAGTTGGTTCTTTACGAAGAGGTAATGTTTTTGCTTCTTCTAAATCCATCCACTGGATACGAATTGGATGGTTTTCAAAAACGATTTTATTGGCAATTTGTACTGCCTTTTCAACCGTTTCTGTAGGCAAGTTTGCTGTTTCTAAATCAATTGTTATCGTTTCTTTTCCAAGATGGAATCCAATCGTAGGTATGTTGAAATAGTCCCAAAAAGCGGCAGATAAAATGTGCTGAGCTGCATGTTGCTGCATATGATCAAACCGGCGCTCCCAATTGATTTTACCTTCTACGTCTTCTGTGTGTAATTGTTCTGCAATGAAGTGGCGGATTTCTTCGTCGACTTCTTCAACATCAAATACAGCAATACCATTTAAAGTTCCAGTGTCATGTGGTTGTCCGCCACCAGTCGGATAAAATGCGGTTTCGTTTAAAACAACGTATAAATTACCGTCTTTATCATAATCTTGCTTTATAATTTTAGTAGTAAATTCTTGCTTATAAGCGTCAGTGTAATATAATTTGTGCTCCAATTTTCTTTCTCCTCTCGCATTAACTAGTTTCATTGTAAAGCAATTGAAATTAGTTTCCTAATATTTCAGAAGAAAGAAACTATTTTTAGAATTTTCTTGCTATAATAAGAAGAAAATGCGGGGGTGGAATGAATATGTTATATGAAAACGGCGTAGATAAACTGCTTAGTTTAAGCAAAAATATTTCTGAATTGTATCGAGAATTAAATGAAATGACCCGGATTTTAACGGATTGTAATCGCGAAAGTGTGAAGTTTGATCGGTTATATGTAAAAGAGTTACTTTGGAAGAAAGAAGATGTAATAGAGAAATATGACCAGCTACTTGTACAACTTTGTATTAACGAATGCTTTGATCTAAAAAGTGTCATTACAGGCGAATATAAGTATACATATGAAGAAGTAGAGAACATTGTTTTACAATTTAATGAGAAGTATAATGTTGCAATATTAATTAAAGATGTTTGTAAAGAATTACAGTTTACATATGGCATAGATATGGATATCACAAGAACAGCTCGAGTATAGAAAAGGAAAAGAAAGCAGGTCCTTTGCTTTCTTTTTTTTTGTAAGAACAGGGAGAGTAGGTTTAAAGATGAAGGGAAAGTTAAAGCATATTCATCCGCTTGGAATGAGTATTATTTTAGGGACATTGTTTGCTAGGTTTGCTACTTCAATGAGTATCCCTTTTTTAGCGATTTATTTAACGACTGTTAAAGGTGTATCAGCTGGAATGACTGGTGCTATTATTGGAACGAGTGCACTTGTAGGTGTTTTTGCTAGTTTTATCGGAGGGAATTTATCAGATCGATTTGGCCGGAAAACGATTATGCTCTGGTCCATGATCGTTTGGATTTTTGTGTTTATAGGTTTTTCACTTGCGGATCATGTTTTAAGTTTCTTTTTATTAAACGCTTTGAATGGATTATGTAGGTCCTTTTTTGAACCGACGTCAAGAGCATTATTATCAGATTTAACGAAACCAGAGTATCGTTTACTCGTATATAATTTGCGTTACGGTGCAATCAATGTTGGAGTAGCAATTGGGCCACTTGTCGGATTACAAATCGGAAGCGCAAAATCTACAATTCCTTTTTTAGTAGCAGCTGGGGTATATATTCTATATACAGCTATATTAGCGTTCCAATTTAAGAAGTATCCAATGGAAAAAAAGAAAGTGAATAAAGAAAAACCTGTTACAATGCTAAATGCAATGCGTATATTGCGAAAAGATATAGTATTTTTAGTTGCTTTAGTCGGTATTATTTTGAGTAATTGTGGTTTTTCACATTTAACGACGACAGTATCTCAATATTTTGCAAATGCACATATATTTGAGGATGGAGTGAAGCTATTCTCATATATGCTCGCTTTAAATGCAATTGTTGTAGTGATTATCCAATACCCTGTTATTCAAATGTGCAAAAAGTATACACCGTTAACATCAATTATGGTGGGGACTTTATTTGTGAGCGGAGGATTATTTGGCTTTGGAATAGTAGAATCTATGCTAGGTGCTGCCGTTTGTACAATTATTTTTACAATTGGAGAAGTCTTAATGTTTTCAATGACGGATGTATTTATTGATGATATTGCTGTTGCGCATCTAAAAGGAACATACTTCGGTGCGATGGGCTTTTCGGGAATTGGAGCAGTAATAGGTCCGTGGTTTGGAGGAGTACTTCTTGATTACTACGGCTATCAAAATGGGTTTGCAGTATTTTCAGCATTAGCTATATTTTCAACTGTGGCATTTCCTGTGCTTTTAGTTACAAAAGGTTTATCGAAAAAAAGATATGATGGAAATTCTAATATGAAAGTACATGCGAAATAACATAAGCCCCAGTTACCAACTGGGGCTTATGTTTGTATTATATTAACTCTTAATTTGAAAAAAGAACTTGCTTTTCATGTTTATCAGCTACTTCATTTTTGGAAATATGAATGGCTAAATATCCATTCTCCAAGCAGGCTAGCATCTTCTTATAAATAATATTATCGGGTAAAGGAATGATCCTCTGCAAAGAAATATTTTTATGAAGTATGCAAATGTTTAGGCCTGTCTTCATCTTTTCAATGACTACATTTTGTTCTGTCACATTTGGTACATCTGTTTCCAAAATGTATTCTTGTTCCGTTTCACAAAGGTCAATATGAATTTGATTTGGGAAACTAAAGTTGCTACAAGAATCAGAACAAAATTGATCCATCCATTCTTCGAAACCATCAACATGAAAAAGACAATCCTTCTTTTTCTTGCCCATGTAAGACACCCTCCGTAAAATCTCAATTCATACTATGTTATGCATGAATGAAGTAGGGGTGAAGAATAAATGGAAAAATATAAACATTGTATGTGGAAAAGGTAGCTAGTGTGCATTTTTTGGTTTACATGTCATGATGTGCATGATTTTTTTGGCGTGAATGGTTACGGTTTTTTACTTTATGAGATCCGCTTAACGGTTCAGGTTGTCCCTTTTTTTCTTTTGCTTCACGATTGTTTTTTCCCATTGTATGTGACACCTCCTCTTTCTCTTTAGAATGAGAGAAGTTTGCAAATTTATACGAGAATGTTTTTAGAAAAATAGGTAAAGATAAATGGGACTAACTATTATGGAAAGGGGATTATATAATGCCATATCATAAAGATAAACAACAAGCGTTTCAAGCAGCGCAGCAAGGCGTTACACAAGCAGAAAATGCATTTAACAACATTGTGAAAAATGATCCAAACTACGGTCATGATTTAAAAGAATTACGCCAAGAGGTTCAGGAAGCTTATGAACAGATTCAAAATGCACTAGAAGTAGCTTCGGAAACACAACGCCCACAACTTGAGCAATACGAAAGTAACCTTCAAAATATTATGCAGCATGTAGATCAATTAGAAAAGTAAATGAGGTTGTTGTGTATTCGACAACCTCATTACTTTAACGAATATTATGCTAAAACAAAAAATCTTTCTACTCGTTTTTTCTTTATTATGTGCAGTACATATATTTCAAGTTGAAAAAGTGGAAGCGAAAATGTTGCTCAGAAAAGAGCTAGAACCAACTGGCTATGTAACGTGGGAAGTACCTAATAATGAAAAGATTATTGCTATTACATTTGATGATGGACCGGATCCAACTTATACACCGCAAATATTAAATTTATTACGTCAATATAAGGCAGAAGCGACATTTTTTATGATTGGATTTCGAGTGCAGCGTAATCCATATTTAGTGAAACAAGTGTTAAAAGAGGGACATGAAATTGGAAATCATACGATGAACCATTTGTATGCGAGTAATTCATCAGATGAAAAATTAGAAAATGATATTTTAGATGGAAAGAAATTTTTCGAAAAATGGGTGAAAGAACCTTTATTATTCCGTCCACCTGGGGGATATATTAACGATGCTGTATTTAAAACAGCGAAAGAAGCGGGTTATCAAACTGTTCTATGGTCGTGGCATCAAGATCCGCGTGATTGGGCAAATCCAGGGGTTGAATCCATTGTAAATCATGTAGTGAAAAATGCTAAAAGTGGCGATATTGTATTGTTACATGATGGAGGAAATAATCGTAGTCAAACAGTAGCAGCGCTAGCAAAAATTTTGCCTGAGCTAAAAAAACAAGGCTATCGATTTGTAACGGTTTCGGAATTACTACGTTATAAACATTAGAAAAAATCCCAAAAGGTGAATGTTCCTTTTGGGATTTTTCGTTACTGGTTCTTTTTGCGTTTCTTATTATTTTGTCGTTCTGCAGGAGTTAAGTTTTCATTTGCAAATTCTTCGTTATAACCAGCACCTTGTCCTTGTGCAGATGCCGCATTCATTCCTGAAATAGTATGATTTGCTTTTCTTTTACCCATTTTATTTCACCTCTATAACTTTTTTTGTAAGTTGAATGCTGATCAGTTCATAATATGTATGAACTGTAAGTAAAGCGCTAATAGAGCACTTTACTTTATGGTAATAGTATTCATAAGGAGCATGAAAGCTATTCAAATTTAGAAACATAAAGAAAACTTATGATAATCTATAAGTTTCTTATTATTTACTTATTTAGAAAGTTGTAATAAGATATTATCGTAAGGTATTGAAAAGTTTGTCTACATTTTATATTCAGACAACTTAGTCACGTTTAACAGGGGGGAAACATAATGGTCAAACATAATCCATTTCAATCACGTGCAACTTTTGAAGTAGATGGAAAAACGTATCATTATTATGATTTGAAAGCGCTTGAAAATGCAGGGGTTGGCAACGTATCTCAATTACCATATTCCGTGAAAGTTTTACTTGAATCAGTACTTCGTCAAGTAGACGGACGTGTAATCACAGAAGAGCATGTTACAAATTTAGCGAAATGGGGAACGAAAGATGTGCAAGATATCGATGTTCCATTTAAACCATCTCGTGTAATTTTACAAGATTTCACTGGTGTTCCAGCTGTTGTTGATTTGGCTTCGCTTCGTAAAGCAATGGCAGATATGGGCGGGGATCCTGATAAAATTAATCCGGAAATTACTGTAGACCTTGTAATTGATCACTCTGTACAGGTTGATAGAGCGGGTACGGCAGACGCGCTTGCATTCAACATGGACTTAGAGTTTAAACGTAATGAAGAACGTTATAAATTTTTAAGCTGGGCACAAAAATCATTTGACAACTACCGTGCAGTTCCACCAGCTACAGGTATTGTACACCAAGTAAACCTTGAATATTTAGCACCAGTTGTTCACGCAGTGAAAAATGCTGAAGGTGAGTTAGTTGCATACCCGGATTCATTAGTTGGAACAGACTCACATACAACAATGATTAACGGTATCGGCGTTCTTGGATGGGGCGTTGGTGGTATTGAAGCAGAAGCAGGAATGCTTGGACAGCCTTCATACTTCCCAGTACCTGAAGTAATTGGTGTGAAATTAACTGGTACACTTCCAAGTGGTACTACAGCGACAGACGTTGCATTAAAAGTAACACAAGTATTACGTCAAAAAGGTGTAGTTGGTAAATTCGTTGAGTTCTTCGGTAATGGACTAAAGAGCATGCCTTTAGCTGACCGTGCAACAATTTCAAATATGGCACCAGAATACGGCGCAACTTGTGGATTCTTCCCAATCGACGAAATTTCATTAGAATACTTACGTTTAACAGGTAGAGATGAAGAGCAAATTCGCGTTGTTGAAGAATACTGTAAAGCGAACGGATTATTCTATACGGCAGACAGCAAAGATCCAATTTACACTGATCTTGTTGAAATTGATTTAAATACAATTGAATCTAACCTTTCTGGACCGAAACGCCCACAAGATTTAATTCCACTTTCAGATATGAAAGATGCGTTCCACAAAGCTGTTGTAGCACCAGTTGGAACACAAGGACTTGGATTTAATGAGCAAGAGTTCGATAAAGAAGTGAAGGTTACATTAGAAGATAAAGAAGTAACGATGAAAACAGGTGCAATCGCGATTGCTGCAATTACAAGTTGTACAAATACATCAAACCCATACGTATTAATCGGGGCAGGTTTAGTTGCGAAGAAAGCAATTGAAAAAGGGCTTGTGGTACCTGAGTACGTAAAAACATCATTAGCACCAGGATCTAAAGTTGTTACTGAGTACTTAGATAAATCAGGTTTAACAACGTATTTAGATCAATTAGGTTTCCAAACAGTTGGTTACGGCTGTACGACTTGTATCGGTAACTCTGGTCCATTAGCACCGGAATTAGAAGAAGCAATCGCAGCAAACGATTTATTAGTAACATCTGTTTTATCTGGTAACCGTAACTTTGAGGGTCGTATTCACCCGCTTGTAAAAGCAAACTACTTAGCATCACCACCACTTGTCGTGGCATATGCACTTGCAGGTACTGTTGATATTGACCTGAAAAATGATGAAATCGGTAAAGATGCAAATGGCAATGCTGTTTACTTCAATGATATTTGGCCATCAGCTAAAGAAATTGAAGATGTAGTTCAAAGTGTTGTTACATCTGAACTGTTCAAGAAAGAATATGCACAAGTATTTAATAGCAATGAGCGTTGGAATGAAATCCAAACTTCAAACGAAGCTTTATATACTTGGGATAATGATTCAACATACATTCAAAATCCACCATTCTTTGAAGGTTTATCTAAAGAGCCAGGTGAAGTTGAAACATTATCAGGCTTACGCGTAGTTGGTAAATTTGGTGACTCTGTAACGACAGACCACATTTCACCAGCAGGTTCAATCGGTAAGCACACACCAGCTGGACGCTACTTATTAGAAAACGGTGTACAACCAGTTGATTTTAACTCTTACGGTTCTCGTCGTGGTAACCATGAAGTTATGATGCGTGGTACATTCGCGAACATCCGTATTAAAAACCAAATCGCACCAGGAACAGAAGGCGGATATACAACATATTGGCCAACTGGTGAAGTAACATCAATCTATGATGCTGCTATGAAATATAAAGAAGATGGCACAGGCCTTCTAGTTGTTGCTGGTAAAGATTACGGTATGGGAAGTTCTCGTGACTGGGCTGCGAAAGGTACTAACTTATTAGGTATTAAAGCAGTAATCGCAGAAAGCTTCGAACGTATTCACCGCAGTAACTTAGTATTAATGGGTGTATTACCACTTCAATTTAAAGATGGCGAAAACGCTGAAACATTAGGTCTTGTTGGTAACGAGTCATTTGAAATTCAAATCGACAAAACAGTTAGACCACGAGATCTTGTAAAAGTAGTTGCAACTGATCTAGATGGCAACGAAAAACAATTTGAAGTAGTAGCTCGTTTCGATAGTGAAGTTGAAATTGACTACTACCGTCACGGTGGTATTCTGCAAATGGTTCTTCGTGAGAAAATCGAAGAGTCTAAAGTGTCGAACTAAATAATTGCAATGAATGAGAAGGAAGCTAACAACTGTTAGCTTCCTTATTTTATGAAAAGGGATGAAACCATTTGGTTTCATCCCTTTCTTTTTACTATAAAAAATGGAGGGAACGTCATGAAAGAATATAAAAGAATATTGTTACCATTACAGAAAGAAAAAATATTAGTAATAGCAGCTGTATGTAGTGGATCCATTGCTGCTATTTTAAATTTATCTAGACCAATTTTAATGGGGTTAATTGTAGACAATCTGATTCAGCGGGAGTTAAAGAGTGCGTATCTTTATATTACTTTGTTTGCAGTTAGCCGCTTGCTGATGTGGGTGAACAATCTTTCATTTGATTATGTAAGTTCAAAAGCGAGTCAGCGAATATTACGAGAGAAGCGTATAGAGGTATTGCGTCATTTTTTCTTATTACCGTTTGAAGAGAGTGAGAAAATCAAACAAGGAGAGTTAGAAACGTTAGTCGTATCCGATATTCCAAACTGGGTCAGATTATATGGTTCTATATTAATAGAATATATACATGCCATTGCGCAATTCATAGGTGCGTTCATAGCACTACAACATATAGATATACAGTTTATATTGTGGGTAATTCCGTTTTTATTTTTAAGTGCAACGGTTCCAATGCTTTTGGGGAAGAAGGTAAGAAATATTGCCAGTATTGCTCAAAAAAATCAATCAACTGTTGTAGAGATGGTGTCACAGTTTGTAAAAGGTGCACAAGATTTACGTAGTTTGCAAAAAGAAAAATGGGCCATTCGCTTATTTAAGGGAGTAACGGCACAATCTTATAAATCGGAAGTAAAGAAGACGATGATGCAACACTGCATTGGAGTAGTTGGAACAGTGATTGAAACAGGCGCTTATATCGTTGTTCTCATTATAGGTGCGCAAAAAATAATCAAGGGGGAAATAGAAGTTGGTTCACTCGTTGCAGTGTTAGCCACAATTGAAATGCTCTTTTTTCCCGTCCGTTACGTGGGCGATTTATTAATGATGACACAAGTTGCAGTTGCTTCAGCAAATAGAGTTTTTTCTTTTTTAGATAAACGAGTGGCATATAGTAATCGAGAAAAATCGATGGGGATGATGGTAACAAATGTTTCATTTCAGGAGAGTGATGAAGAGAAACGTAGAATTCATAATATTGATTTGCAAATTCATCCTGGTGAACTCGTTATGATTGTAGGAGAAAGTGGTGCAGGAAAAACAACGCTTTTAAAATTAATGACAGGTTTGTATAAACCATCTAACGGTAGCATTGTTTATTATGGTAAAAAGGCCCTAATGACTGCAGTGTGGCAGGAACCTCGTTTCTTTCGGACGACAGTAAAAGAGAATATGTATTTTGGAGAAGAGGGCTTAGAAAAACAATTAGAAAAAAATGCTGAACTTGTAAACGTAACGCCGATTATTAGTGGATTGCTTGAAGGGATTAAAACTGTACTACATAAAAGCGATGAAGAGTTTTCGGGAGGAGAAAGAAAACGTCTTGCATTATTGCGAGCAATTAGTTCAAATCCGAATCTTATTATTTTAGATGAACCGACTGCGGGATTAGATCCGAGCAATCAAGAATTTGTTTGGAATATGATAGAAGGACTAGGAAGCGAGGTCACGAGAATTGTGGCGACACATGATGTAGAGAAAGTAATACTAGCAGATCGCGTTGTCATCATGAAAGAAGGAAGTATTGTAGCATGTGGAAGCCCTGAAAAATTAATAAATAGTCATTCGTTTTTTAAGAGATGTGAATAAAGATAAGAGCACTGCCCTTATCTTTATTCAGCGTCATTAATTTGATACTCGATAGATTCTGAATGATTCAGATCAACGTTAAAAGTAGCAGTCATAAGCAAAGTTGCAATCCCAAGAATTAAGAAGAGGACGAATGAGACAAGAGAGACGTAGAGACAAATACGTCCTATTTTCTTTTTTTCAAGATCTTTACTAAAGAGTGAGATGATCCATGTAATAATACCGATTGGGTATAAAAGAAAACTAAGAATATATAATGTTGTTTTTTCGAATGAATTCATACACAATCCCCCTTTTGTTGAAGGCTATATAACTACGAGAGTAAAAAGGTGAATGGGTCCATAAGAAGATAAGCAACATTTCATTTGTTTTTCTAATTATATGACAAAAAGGAAAAAATCGCACTCCAAATGAGAATATTCTAATTATTTTGACTGTGAATATTTCCAAGCTTGTCCGTATAAGCTAAAATAAGGTATATAGCATTTTGGTGAATATGTTAGAAGACAAACACGTTAGGGTGATATAAAATGTGGCGAAAGCTTACAATTATTGTAGTGTTACTTTGTTTAGCAGGATATGCAGCTTATGAACAGTTTGGAAGAAAAGATCAGGTAGTACAAAGGAAGCAAGAAAAAAGTGAAGCTGCTATGAAAGAGATGATTGCAAGTAATGGTATTGAAATAGGGAAAAGTGCGCCAGACTTTGAATTAATGAAGTTAGATGGAACGAATGTAAAGTTATCGGATTTAAAGGGAAAGAAAGTGATTTTAAATTTTTGGGCAACTTGGTGTGGACCTTGCCAGCAGGAAATGCCTGATATGGAGGCTTTCTATAAAGAACATAAAGAAAACGTAGAAATTTTAGCGGTAAATTATACGCCTTCAGAAAAAGGTGGGGGAGTAGAGAAGGTAAGCAATTTTGCTAAGGAAAAAGGCATTACTTTTCCTGTTTTATTGGACAAGAACATTGATGTGACAACAGCATATAAAGTAATTACGATCCCAACTTCGTATTTTATAGATACAAAAGGTGTCATTCAAGATAAGTTTATTGGACCGATGACGCAAAAAGAGATGGAGAAACGGATTGCTAAATTAAAATAATGTTGAAAAGGTAGGGATGGAATATAATCATTCCTACCTTTTCCTTTTCACGTAGTGATAGCAGCATGTTATGATAAAAGAAATATAAACGTTTAGAGATAAAGGAGTGTATGGAGTGGGGAATATATCCTTACCGTTAGATTATGTTGTAATTGACTTTGAAACAACAGGATTTAACCCTTATAATGACAAAATCATTCAAGTGGCAGCAGTAAAATATCGTAATCATGAACTAGTAGATCAATTTGTTTCATACGTGAATCCAGAGCGGCCAATTCCGGACCGAATAACGAGTTTAACGGGTATTACAAATTATCGTGTTTCAGATGCACCGACAATTGAAGAAGTATTACCTTTATTTTTAGCATTTTTACATACAAATGTAATTGTCGCTCATAATGCATCTTTTGATATGCGCTTTTTGAAAAGTAATCTGAATATGCTTGGGTTACCGGAACCGAAAAATAAAGTAATTGATACTGTATTTTTAGCAAAGAAATATATGAAACACGCGCCTAATCATAAACTTGAAACGTTAAAGCGAATGCTTGGAATTCGTTTAAGTTCACATAATGCATTTGATGATTGTATTACGTGTGCAGCTGTGTATCAAAAATGTGTATCTATTGAAGAAGAAGGGAAGCGGAAAGCACCAAATGATGAACTTGATGAACCTGCGGTATACGAAGCAGTGAAAGGAATACTTGCCCGCAATGAACGTAATGTAGAATGGCTTCGTTGTATGAACGTAGGGAGTTATTTAGATATAAAAGCCTTTTATCCAGTTATGAGAGTAAAAGTAAAAGGTCGAAAGAAATACATATTAACAGACATATTAGAAGATGATGTGAAAGAAATATGTACGAGTTTAAATTGTGAACCAGCGTTAAAAAGTGAAGTTGGTAATACGAGAATTATGTTGAATAGCTTAGAGGATGTCCTGAAATTAGAAAGTTATATTTTAGAACAGTATGATTTCGTACTGCAAGCGCTGCGTGATTATAAACAAAGTGAAATGAATGCAGATGAAAAGCTAAAAGGGTATTTAAATATTATGGTATAAAAAATTCCGTGTACAATGTATTGTACGCGGAATTTTTTTAGGAGTACTAAAACATAAAATTTTCTTGCAAATCTGATTAAAGAGTTTTTCCTTGGCTCATACTATGTAATAAGAAAGCGAAGGAGAGAGGGTGAACACCATGAGAAGAAGTCGCCGTAAATCATTTGACGAACTTGTGAAAGAAAATAAACAACAATTATTAAGCGATCGCGATGCAATTGATCGCATTGAAGAGCGTATTGAAAAACGTTATGAAATGAAACTTTTTAAGCAAGCTGAATAATTCTTAACACTAGTACGATACTAGTGTTAAGGAGGCGATAGTAATGGGTAATCCGAAAAAGAATTCAAAAGACTTTGCACCGAATCATATTGGAACACAATCAAAAAAAGCTGGTGGCAATAAAGGAAAACAAATGCAAGATCAAACGGGTAAACAACCGATTGTTGATAACGGTTAAAGAAAAGGAGAATATTACATTCTCCTTTTTTATGTATAAATTTGAGGGAAGATAGGTAATTTAAGATAGTGTGTATATACAATATTAGGAGGGAAGTACATGCCAAATCCAGATAATCGAAGTGACAACGCTGAAAAGTTACAAGAAATGGTGCAAAATACAGTTGATAACTTTAATGAAGCAAAAGAGACAGCGGAACTTTCTAATGAAAAAGATCGTGCTGCTATTGAAGCAAAAAATCAAAGACGTTTAGAAAGTATTGACTCATTAAAAAGTGAAATCAAAGATGAATCTTAACAAAATGTACAAAAAGGGCTGACTTTTGTCAGCCCTTTTTCGTAATCGTAAAGTTTTCAACGAGTAAACGCCAATTTTGTGGGAATGGTAAACCGATCTTCCAGTAGCTAATACCGCCTATACCTTGTTCTTTCATTAAATTGAATTTACTTTGAATAGACCTCGCATCTTCAAACCAAACCTCGTGTTGTACGCCGTTTTCGTCAAAGTAATTAAAATGTGGGGCTTGAGCTGTGAAATCATAGCGGATAGGAACATTATATTTGCGAGCTAGTGCAACAGCTGCGACAGAGCTAACTGCTTTTGCTGGTGGATTACCTTGTTTGAACGGTAGTTTCCAATCGAATCCGTATAAATTTTGCCCCATCATAATCTTTTGGGGAGGCATTTGAGATTTTGCGTATTGAAGTACTTCTTTTACAGGGCCGATAGGAGAAATGGCCATCGGTGGCCCGCCTTGCCAACCCCAGTCGTATGTCATAATGACGACGAAATCAACAATTTGTCCTTGTGCTTTATAATCGTGAGCTTCAAAAAATTTACCTTTTTGATTTGAACTTGTTTTCGGTACAAGTGTTGTACTTAATGTATATCCGTTAGGTAACCGTGTTTTTACATTTCGTAAAAAGCGATTATATGCCTCACGGTCTTCTGGTGCCACACTCTCAAAATCAAAATGAATGTCTCGCATGCCATATTTTTCAGCTGTTTGCAAAATGTTTGTAATAAATTTATTTTGGATTGTTGCGTCCCGTAAAATAACTGATGTCAGATCGGCACTGAAATTTCCATTTTCAATATTTGTAATAACGAGCATAGGAATGGTGTTGCCTTGCGTTGCAATATTAGCGATTTTAGCTGTTTCAGTTGGCTCTTTTAACGTACCATCTCTTTTTGCTTCGAAACTAAAGTAGGCTAAATATGTTAAAAATGGATTAATAGCACGCGTAGCATTAACTAAACTTTCTTTGATGGGTATAGTTGAAGGTTGTAAATAAGCGATGGATTCTACTGCTCGTTTCGTCCCTTTCGGTACATATAATTGCTGTCCAACATGGAGAATGGATTTTAAAGATAAGTTATTCACTTTAGCTAAACTAGCGAGAGGAACGTTATATGTTTGAGAGATTCGATATAAGCTGTCGCCAGGCTGTACATAATAATTATTCCCTTTCGTATTCACAATTAGTGCCTGACCAACAACGAGTGTTTCAGCTGGATTGAGTCCATTGTCTTTTACTATCTCGTCAGGTGTTGATTCATATTTAGATGCTAAGCTATATACGCTATCACCGCTACGAACTGTTACAATTTGAATCATATGCTTGCTCCTTTCGGTAAAAGATTCACTGTTTTTATTTTATTTTTGATTCCGCTGTATTATGATTAAATGTATGTAAGGCACCAGAAGTGAAAGAAGGCGAATACATATGTTTGTAGCAGAACATGAAGTTGAAATCCGTTATGCGGAAACAGATCAAATGGGTGTTGTTTACCATTCAAACTATTTAGTGTGGCTTGAATTAGGTCGCACGAAACTTATACAAGATTTAGGGTTTTCATATGTTGAAATGGAGAAAGAGGGAATTATTTCTCCTGTTTTAGATTTGCAAATTTCATATCGTAAAGCGATGCGTTACGGTGAAAAAGCAATTGTGAAAACGTGGGTGGACACTGTGAGCCCGCTTCGCGTTGTATACGGATATGAAATTTATAATGGTGATGGAGACCTTTGTATTACTGCAAGTACGACGAATATTTGTGCAAAAAAAGAAGGATTCAGGCCCGTGTCATTTAAAAAGTTTTATCCTGAGTGGTATGCGAAATATGAGGAAATTAAGAAAAAATAAAAAAGCGTGGCATCTGCCACGCTTTTTTATTTTTCATAATTAAATTGAGGGAAATCATCACCGTCGTTAAATGTAACAGATAAATCATGACCATCGAAGAACCACTCATCATCGCCTTCAATAAAGAAGTTAATATCTTCTTCTTGAGTTTGAACAGCAGGATGTGCAGGATCATCTTTACGAATACCTAAAGAAAGTCCTTTTTGCACAGTACTGCAACCACCGTATTGTACGAAAAAGCGTAGTGTTTCACCTGATTGTAAGTTTAATTCGTTTTTATACCATTGTGCTGCTTCTTTTGTTACGGAAAGATTCATGTATAGTTCCTCCAAATTATGTTGCTTTTTCTTTAGTATAAAAAATAACGCAAAAAGACGCTATTAATATGCTTCACGTTTTCTTTTTGCGTTATGTGGGTTACGATCTTATTTTTGCTTTTTTGAAAAGTTTGCTTTCGGTTCAGTTTTATTTATAATTCGTCCAATATTTGCACGGTGTTTATAAATAACCATACCTGCTAATAAACACATCGCAATAATGAAAATTTTATCCCCGCTAACAATTGATGCGATAACGGCAACGACAGCTGTTACCATAGAAGAAAGTGATACGTATCTTGTTGTAAATAAAAGGCTGAAAAAGACAACAGCTAATATTGCAAAAACAACTGGTGAGTAGCATAATAACACGCCAGCAGAAGTTGCAACTGCTTTACCACCACGGAATTTCGCGAAAATCGGATACACATGTCCAAGAACAGCTGCTAATCCAAACCATAGTGGGTGAACATCTAACCCGAAAATAATCGGTAGACTCGTTGCTAATGTACCTTTTAAAATGTCAGCAATTGTAACGATAAAACCTGCTTTTTTCCCTAGTGTGCGGAATGTATTTGTTCCGCCTAAATTACCGCTTCCATGCTCACGAATGTCGATTCCATAACCGATTTTTCCAACGACTAGTGCAAATGGAATCGAGCCAAGTAAGTAGGCAACGATAAATAAAAGATATGTAGTAACCATAAGTTCAGTCTCCTTTATTCAAATGTGTTGATAAAGGGTAAAAAGAGTTTTTCCCGTATATTGTACCATACATTTGTAAAGAGCACATTTCTTTTTTGTAAATGAAAAATTCATTATTTCGTGAAAAAAATTTCACAGGAATGTTACATTTCTCACAGAAACAATTAGACTATATGTAGTAACATTTTAACCAACAGACAACAACATATTGGTGGAGGGTTATAAATGTTACAACGAAATGTACGTGGAGAAGAATTAATGAGAGTGTTTGAGACGATTGTTCACGGTAGTGAGCAAGACCTAATGCAAGAAAATGCAAATGTAGATGGGCGCTCTCCAATGGGAGTAATGGGAACGTTCGCATCAGAGAGTGCGAAATATTATGCGGTTGAAAATTTATTGTCAGATCAAGTGAAAAAAGCGATAAATCAAAATATATTATATCCACATGACTTAGATTTTTATGCGACTGGAACAACGACTTGTTCGCAAATTCCGTTAGCGCAAATGCTTGCTAACGGTTTTCATACTGGACATGGACATATGAGACAACCGCAAGACATTAAAAGTGCATTGGCTCTTTCGTCTATTATTTTTCAAGCGAATCAAAATATGCAGCACGGTGGTCAATCGTTTGCACTCTTTGATGTTGATTTAGCTCCATATGTGAGAAAAACAGTAGAGAGACATAAGAAACGATTACAGTCATATCCGCTTACGAAAGAACAAATAGTAGAATTTGCATGGAAAGAAACAGAAAATGATACGTATCAGGCTTGCGAAGCTTTCATTCATAATTCAAATAGTATGCATAGTAGGGGCGGGGGCCAAGTACCGTTTATTTCAATTAATTACGGAACTGACACGTCTAAAGAGGGACGATTATTAGTTAGACAGCTTTTAAAAGCGACACAAGCTGGTCTTGGTAAAGGGGAAACACCAATTTTTCCTATTCAAATTTTTAAAATGAAAAAAGGCGTGAACTTTGAAGAATGTGATCCCAACTATGATTTATTTGAATTAGCGCTAGAGACAACGGCTGAAAGATTATTCCCTAACTTTTCATTTTTAGATGCATCATTTAATGCCGTGCATTATGATGGAAGCCCTGAAAGTGAAGTATGTTATATGGGATGCCGTACCCGTGTTATGTCTAACATACATGGAGAAGAAACAGCAATTGGAAGAGGTAATTTATCATTTACGTCTATTAACTTAGTAAAGTTAGCGTTAATTAGTGGTTCAAAAGAAGCATTTTTTGAAGCGTTAAATTATTACTTAGATTTAGGAATTAAGCAACTATTAGAGAGATTTGAGTACCAATGTACGAAGCGAGCAAGAGATTTTCGATTTTTATATTCACAAGGTGTATGGCGCGGAGGAGAAAAGTTACAGCCTGAAGAATCTGTAGCGTCTATTTTAAAGCAAGGGACGTTAAGTCTTGGTTTTATCGGTCTCGCGGAGTGTTTAGTAGCTTTAACAGGAAAGCATCATGGAGAAGATGAAGAATCATGGAAACTTGGGTATGAAATTATTTCCTTTATGAGAGAGAGAATGGATAAAGCGACAGGGGAACATGAACTTAATTTCTCAGTAATTGCAACTCCTGCCGAAGGGTTATCAGGTAAGTTTGTGAAAAAAGATAGAGAAGAGTTTGGTGTAATTAGCGGTATAACGAACCATAATTATTATACGAATTCGTTCCATATCCCGGTTTATTATAACATTCAAGCGATAAATAAAATTCGTTTAGAAGGACCTTTCCATGCTTTATGTAACGGGGGACATATTACGTATATTGAACTAGACGGAGCAGCTATGCATAACAAGAAGGCGTTAAAACAAATTGTACAAGCGATGGCAGAGAATGGCGTTGGATACGGTTCAATTAATCATCCAGTTGATCGTTGTAAATGTTGTAGCTATCACGGAGTTATTGAAAATGAATGTCCAAGCTGTGGAAATGAAGACGAGTCTAATATAGAAAGAATTCGCCGCATAACAGGTTATCTTGTAGGAGATATGTCGAAGTGGAATAGTGCGAAGCGTAGTGAAGAGATGGATCGGGTGAAGCATAAATGAAAGTGATGAACATCATTCATGATAGTGTAGTAGATGGAGAAGGGTTGCGGACAGTCGTGTTTTTTGCGGGCTGTCCGCATCGTTGTTTCGGTTGCCATAATCCGAAATCGTGGAATATTTGTAATGGAACTGAAATGAAAGTAGAAGAAATTGTGAAAGAGATTGCAAGTAATCCATTAACTGATGTAACATTTTCAGGTGGAGATCCATTTTTTCAAGCTGCTGAAGTGAAAAAAGTAGCAAAAGCTGTGAAAGATTTGAAAAAAAATCTATGGATGTACACAGGTTATACGTTAGAAGAGATACAGAGTTCTCAAAATAATGATATGATAGAGTTGTTACATTATGGGGATGTTTTAGTCGATGGAAGATTTGAAATCGAAAAAAAAGATTTAACACTTCCATTTCGCGGAAGCTCCAATCAACGTATTATTCGATTGAAAGAGTAAAAAGGCGGGATAGATTATATGAATAAAACAGTATTACTTGTTGAAGATGAAAGAAGATTACGTGAAATCGTTAGTGATTATTTTCGTAATGAAGGCTTTGAAGTAATTGAAGCAGAAGACGGAAAAAAAGCGCTAGAATTATTTGCAGAGCATGAAATTGATTTAATTATGTTAGATATTATGTTACCAGAAATAGATGGATGGTCTGTTTGTAGACGAATTAGAAAAGAGTCAGCGGTACCAATTATTATGTTGACAGCACGTTCGGATGAGGATGATACATTACTAGGGTTCGAATTAGGTGCAGATGAATATGTAACGAAACCTTTCAGCCCGAAAGTGTTAGTAGCTCGCGCGAAGACGTTATTGAAACGTGCGGATGGCGTGGTAGGAGTAGCGGAAGAAAATGCTATGTCTTTAGCTGGAATAGAAGTGAATCGTCTATCTAGAACCGTTTTAGTCGATGGAGAAGAAATTATATTAACACATAAAGAATTTGAACTTCTTGTTTATTTAATGGAGAACAAAGGAATTGTGTTGTCACGTCAACATTTATTAGATCAGTTATGGGGATATGACTACTATGGTGATGACAGAACGGTTGATACACATATTAAAAAACTGCGAAATAAGCTAGGAGATAAAGCGAAGCATATCGGTACCGTTATTCGAGTTGGTTATAAATTTGAAGAATAATCTTAAAGGTTATTATGCACTTTAGCTTGAGAATATAGCAAAAATATACTCTCCTTTGTAGGTGGAATGTACAAAAAATATTTTTCTTGTCTACAATGTTAGATAAGAGTATTTTTTTAATTGGATTTCACGATGAGTTCACAAGAAGGACACAAAACGTGACTATACTGAAAATACGAATTCACCAGAGAGGGGAAATAAAACATGGGATATTACGACGGACCAAATTTAAATGAAGAGCATAGTGAAACGAGAGAAGTGAGAAAATCAGGTAGTAAAAAAGGGTATTTTTTCACAGGTTTAGTCGGAGCTGTAGTTGGGGCTGTTTCAATTAGTTTTGCGGCACCATATATGCCATGGGCTCAAAATAATGGAGCGACTGTATCATCATTCAGTTCGGATTCAAAAGTTGAAGGTACTGTAGTTCCTGTTGTCAATAAAGCAAAAAATGAAACTGATTTACCTGGTATGATTGAAGGCGCAAAAGATGTTGTTGTAGGTGTTATTAATATGCAACAAAGCATTGATCCATTTGCAATGCAACCGACAGGTCAAGAACAACAAGCTGGATCAGGATCAGGTGTTATTTATAAAAAAGCAGGAAATAAAGCATATATTGTAACGAACAATCATGTAGTAGATGGAGCAAATAAACTTGCTGTAAAACTAAGTGATGGTAAAAAGGTAGATGCCAAGCTTGTAGGAAAAGATCCTTGGTTAGATTTAGCTGTTGTTGAAATTGACGGTTCTAATGTAAATAAAGTTGCTACTTTAGGTGATTCTAGTAAAATCCGTGCGGGTGAAAAAGCAATTGCGATCGGTAACCCACTAGGGTTTGATGGAAGTGTAACGGAAGGTATTATTAGTAGTAAAGAACGTGAAATTCCAGTTGATATTGATGGGGATAAACGACCAGATTGGCAAGCACAAGTTATTCAAACAGATGCAGCAATTAACCCAGGTAACAGTGGTGGTGCGTTATTTAACCAAAACGGTGAAATAATTGGGATTAATTCAAGTAAAATTGCACAACAAGAAGTTGAAGGGATTGGATTTGCTATTCCAATTAACATCGCAAAGCCAGTTATTGAATCACTTGAAAAAGACGGAGTAGTAAAACGTCCAGCTCTTGGAGTAGGTGTCGTTTCATTAGAAGATGTGCAAGCTTATGCAGTAAATCAATTGAAAGTACCGAAAGACGTAACAAACGGTGTTGTATTAGGTAAAATTTACCCAATATCACCTGCTGAAAAAGCTGGTTTAGAACAATATGATATTGTAGTAGCATTAGATAATCAAAAAGTAGAAAATTCACTTCAATTCCGTAAATATTTGTATGAGAAGAAAAAAGTAGGCGAGAAAGTGGAAGTTACATTCTACCGTAACGGTCAAAAAATGACGAAAACAGCTACTTTAGCAGACAACTCAGCTACAAAGAATCAATAATCGGAATAAAAGAAAGTCTCTTTCATATTGAAAGAGACTTTCTTTATCGGCTATACTAAAGGAATAGGAGGGATAAATTATGACAATTGAAAACCCAACTCGTACGGAAATTGGTGAAGTATTAAAGAAAAGCAAAACGATTGCAGTTGTTGGATTATCGGATAAGCCAGAACGTACATCGTATATGGTTTCAAAAGCAATGCAAGATGCTGGGTATCATATCATTCCAGTAAACCCAACAGTAGATGAGGTGCTTGGAGAACAGGCAGTTGCTTCACTAAAGGATATTAAGGAACATGTTGATATTGTAAATGTATTCCGCCGTTCAGAATTTTTAATGGATGTTGCAAAAGAATTTGTAGAGATTGATGCAGATGTTTTTTGGGCACAATTAGGAGTACAAGATGAAGATACATACAAACTTTTAAAAGAAAAAGACTATACTGTAATAATGGATCGTTGTATAAAAGTAGAACATGCGATGACAAAATAGTATAGATTTGTAAAGGTAGGAAGATTGATTCAGCCCTTATTATAGGTAAGTAGGGCCGATGAACGAGGTGTTCATCATGAGATTTTTTAAAGGCTGTTTTTGGGGATTGTTACTTGTTATCCCATTTTGGATCTTGATCATTTGGATCATAATAAAGGTTTGGAATGTGTAATCTTGGTATACATATCCATTTCTCGTTGACAAACGATTATTTTTCTGAAATAGTAGCCTAGAGGAATCCTTGTGAAAAAACAAGGATTTTTCTATTGAAAATGGTATATAAAAGAGATAAGATAACTTGCCAAAACTATAGTCGAGGCGTTATTCTATAATAGAAACATATGTTCTAATTTTTGATTAGGAAAGGGGCAAGGAGTTTGGCGAAGCATCAGTTCCAATACAATGAAGATGCGATTCAAGTGTTAGAAGGACTTGAAGCCGTTCGAAAACGCCCGGGTATGTATATCGGGAGCACGGACAGCCGTGGATTGCATCATTTAGTATATGAAATAGTAGATAACTCCGTTGACGAAGCGTTAGCGGGATTTGGCGACGAAATTTCTGTCGTAATACATAAAGATAATAGTATTAGCGTTATTGATAAAGGGCGCGGAATGCCTACGGGAATGCATAAACTTGGAAAACCTACACCTGAAGTTATTTTAACTGTACTTCATGCCGGTGGTAAGTTTGGTCAAGGTGGTTACAAAACGAGTGGTGGTTTACACGGTGTTGGGGCATCAGTTGTAAACGCCTTATCAGAATGGTTAGTCGTAACGATTAAACGTGACGGGAATATTTATGAACAACGCTTTGAAAATGGTGGTGTTCCTGTAACGACGCTTGAGAAAATCGGAAAGACGAAAGAATCTGGTACGACAATGCATTTCAAACCAGATACAACGATTTTCAGCACAACAAATTACAATTATGAAACATTATGTGAAAGACTACGTGAGTCTGCATTTTTATTAAAAGGGATGAAAATCTCAATAAAAGATGAGCGAAATGATTTAGCGGATGTTTTTCATTATGAAACAGGAATTGAAGCTTTCGTTTCATACTTAAACGAAGAAAAAGATTCAATCCATCCGGTTGTATATTTCACTGGTGAACAAAATGGAATTGAGGCAGAGCTAGCATTTCAATTTAACGATGGCTACTCAGAAAACATTCTTTCGTTTGTAAATAATGTACGTACAAAAGATGGTGGAACACACGAAGCTGGATTTAAAACAGCAATGACGCGTGTGTTCAATGAGTATGCGCGTAAAGTTTCACTTTTAAAAGAAAAAGATAAAAACTTAGAAGGTACAGATATTCGTGAAGGTGTAGCGGCTATCGTTTCTGTACGTGTACCCGAAGAAGTACTTCAGTTTGAAGGACAAACGAAAGGAAAACTAGGTACAAGTGAAGCACGTTCTTCAATTGATGCAATTGTATCAGAGCATTTGGCTTACTTTTTAGAAGAAAACCCGGATGTAGCTACACTTCTTGTGAGAAAAGCAATTAAAGCAGCGCAAGCGCGTGAAGCGGCTCGTAAAGCGAGAGAGGAAGCACGTACTGGTAAAAAGAAAAAGAAATCAGAAGGTACATTAAGTGGTAAGTTAACACCTGCACAATCACGTAACCCGCAGAAAAATGAACTATACCTAGTAGAGGGTGACTCTGCTGGTGGTTCTGCGAAACAAGGACGAGACCGTCGTTTCCAAGCGGTATTACCATTACGTGGTAAAGTAATTAATACAGAAAAAGCAAAGCTTGCTGATATATTTAAAAATGAAGAGATTAATACAATCATTTATGCGATTGGCGGCGGCGTAGGAAATGAATTTGATGTTGAAGATATTAACTACGATAAAGTTGTCATTATGACCGATGCTGATACAGATGGTGCGCATATTCAAGTATTGTTACTAACTTTCTTCTACAGATATATGAAACCACTTATCGAAGCTGGTAAAGTATTTATCGCACTTCCACCTTTATACAAAGTAAGTAAAGGAAAAGGTAAGAGTGAAGTAATTGAATACGCCTGGTCAGATGAAGAGTTAGATGGTGTAACGAAAAAAGTTGGAAAAGGCTATATGTTACAGCGTTATAAAGGACTTGGTGAAATGAATGCAGATCAATTATGGGAAACGACTATGAATCCCGAAACACGTACGTTAATTCGCGTGAAAATTGATGATGCAGCAAGAGCAGAACGCCGCGTAACAACGTTAATGGGCGATAAAGTAGAACCGCGCCGTAAATGGATTGAGCGCAATGTACAGTTTGGTATGCAAGAAGAAGGAAATATTTTAGAAAACGAAATGATTATGGAGACGGAGGTGGAATAACATGCAAGCAGAGAAGTTTCATGACCTCCCGCTTGAAGACGTGTTAGGTGACCGCTTTGCACGTTATAGTAAATATATAATTCAAGATCGCGCGCTTCCAGATGCGCGTGATGGTTTAAAGCCAGTACAAAGACGTATTTTATATTCTATGTATGTTGAAGGTAATGTACATGATAAAGCGTTTCGTAAATCAGCTAAAACAGTCGGTAACGTTATTGGTAATTATCATCCGCATGGTGATTCCTCTGTATATGAGGCGATGGTACGTTTAAGCCAAACTTGGAAAGTACGTAATGTTTTAGTTGAAATGCATGGTAATAACGGTAGTGTTGACGGGGATCCGGCAGCGGCAATGCGTTATACGGAAGCCCGATTATCACCAATTGCATCTGAGTTATTACGTGATCTTGATAAAGAAACAGTAGAATTCGTGTCAAACTTTGATGATACGAGTGAAGAACCAGTTGTATTACCAGCAGCGTTCCCGAACTTATTAGTGAACGGATCTACAGGAATTTCCGCTGGTTATGCAACAGAAATTCCTCCGCATCATCTTGGAGAAGTTATTGATGCGACAATGATGCGTATTGATAAACCGAATAGTACTGTTGATGATTTATTAACAGTTATGAAAGGACCAGATTTCCCAACAGGTGGTATTATTCAAGGGATTGATGGTATTAAAAAGGCGTATGAAACAGGTAAAGGTAAAATTATTATTCGTGGGAAAGCAGAAGTGGAAACGGTTCGCGGTGGGAAACAGCAAATCGTAATCACTGAAATTCCTTACGAAGTGAATAAAGCAAACCTTGTTAAGAAAATGGATGAGTTACGTCTAGATAAAAAATTAGATGGCATTGCTGAAGTGCGTGATGAGACAGATCGTACAGGTCTTCGCATTGTCGTAGAATTAAAAAAAGAAGCGAATTCTGAAGGTATTTTAAATTATTTATATAAAAATACAGATTTACAAATACCATATAACTTTAATATGGTAGCGATTAATAATCGTCGTCCAACGCTTATGACATTACCAAAAATTTTAGATGCATATATTGGACATCAAAAAGAAGTCATTACAAGACGGTCACAATATGAATTGCGAAAAGCAGAAAATCGTCAACATATTGTAGAAGGTTTAAAGAAAGCATTATCGATTTTAGACCAAGTAATCGAAACGATTAGAGCTTCAAAAGATAAGCGTAATGCAAAAGATAATTTAAGTGCGAAATTTGGTTTCACAGAAGCACAAGCGGAAGCAATTGTATCCTTGCAATTATATCGTTTAACGAATACAGATATTACAGCACTACAACAAGAGGCAGATGAGCTTAATAAGAAAATTATTGAGCTACAGGCAATTTTACAAAGTGAAAAAAGATTACTTCAAGTAATTAAAACAGATTTAAAGAGAGTTAAGAAAACATATAGTGATGATCGACGCGCGATTATTGAAGATCAAATCGAGGAAATTAAAATCGATGTAGAAGTGATGATCCCACAAGAAGATGTCATCGTTACTGTAACGAAAGAAGGATATGTGAAACGTACTGGATGGCGCTCACATAATGCCTCAAATGGCAAAGACTTCGGTATGAAAGAGGGTGACATCTTACTTGAACGATTCGATACGAATACGACAGAGACGGTCCTCTTATTTACAAATAAAGGGAACTATATATATCTGCCAGTATACGAAATGCCAGATATTCGTTGGAAAGATTTAGGTCAGCACGTTGCTAATATCGTTTCACTCGACCGGGATGAAACCATTATTTGGGCCACTGTCGTACCGAACTTTGAGGAAGAAAAGCGATTTATCGTATTTGTAACAAAGAATGGTATGATTAAGAAGACAGAATTAAACCAATATAAAGTACAGCGTTACTCAAGAGCGTTCGTGGCTGTAAACTTGAAAAAAGATGATGAAGTTGTTGATATATTTGCGACAGATGGGACGAGTGATATCGTTCTTGCTACACACGGTGCATATGCACTTATTTTCCATGAAGATGAAGTAAGTCCAGTCGGTGTAAGAGCGGCTGGTGTGAAAGCAATTAATTTAAAAGAAGATGACTATGTCGCTTCTGGTAAACCTTTAAATGGTGACAAAGATCAACTTATTCTCGTAACGCAGCGCGGTGCTGTAAAACGCCTAAAAGCATCAGAAATTGAGAAATCAACGAGGGCGAAGCGAGGTCTTGTTATTTTCAAAGAATTAAAACGTAATCCATACCGCATTGTCGGCATTGAAATAGTTCGAGACGATGAACTAGTTTACATGAAGACAGAGAAACACATTGTAGAAGAGATTGATCCGAAAGCGTATCGAAATAAAGACCGGTATAGTAACGGTAGCTTAGTGTTAGATGTTAATGATACTGGTGAAGTTATTGAAACGTGGACGAAAAAACGACCGGAGTAAAAAAAGGCATCTTGCTATGAATAATGGCAAGATGCTTTTTTCTAGGCAATTTATTATGTAAATAATAATAATCTTGTTATAATAACTGAATGAAATCGTTCTCATAAAATGAAACTTTAATCAGTGGGGATCTTATTGGCAACAAATAGCGGGATAAATGGAGGGTAACATGAAAAAAATAGGTGTAGGGATTGTAGGGTTTGGATTTTCTAGTACAACATTCCACATCCCATTATTACAAACGATAGAAGAATACGATATTCGTGCAGTATTATCTTCAAAAGAAGAGATAGTAAAAGAAACATTACCAAACGCTACTGTCGTTGGTACAATTGATGAATTAGTAAAACGATCTGATATTGAACTAGTTGTAATCACTTCACCGAATACAACACATTTTCCATATGTAAAAGAAGCAATTTTACACGGCAAGCATGTAGTTGTAGAGAAACCATTTGTTGTTTCAATTGAAGAAGGAGAAGAGCTTATTTCATTAGCAACGAAGCATAATGTGGTATTAAGTGTATATCATAATCGTCGTTTTGATAATGATTTCTTAACGATTAAGAAATTACTAGGAGAAAATAGAATAGGGAATCTATACGTATATGAAGCGCATTTTGATCGTTTCCGTCCACATGTACGTGATCGCTGGAGAGAAAAGAACTTACCAGGATCAGGTATATTATATGATTTAGGGTCACATTTAATTGACCAAGCATTATCATTATTTGGGAAACCAGATGCGATACGTGCAGATGTAATTAAACAACGACCTGGTGCAGAGATTGATGATTATTTCCACATAGTACTTTACTACGGAGTTAAACGTATCATTTTACGTAGTAGCAGTTATGTGAAAAAGGCAGGTCCACACTTTACAATGCATGGAGATAAAGGTTCTATCGTGAAGTATGGTATGGATTCACAGGAAGAACAATTAAAAAATGGAATGAAGCCAGGCGATAACGGTTACGGAGCAGACGTTGAAGAAAATTTTGCTACTCTAGAAACAGAAGAAGAGTTAGTACGTATTCCAACAGAAGTCGGTTGCTACGACATGTACTATAAAGGTGTAAAAGATAGCATTGTAAATGGTGAAAAACCACCTGTAACAGCGCAAGAAGGCTTAGAAGTTATTAAACTGATTCAATTAGCGGTTGAAAGTAGTGAAACGGGTAGAGTTATCAATTTAAAATAAAAAAGACACGAATTTCGTGTCTTTTTTATTAGGAATGTACGCTTATGACTAATTATTTAGTTTAATCGTTTGTCATACATTAACTGGATTTGTATGCCGTAAGGATCTTCAATAATCCCGTATGCTTCACTAAATACATTTTTTTTCAGCGGAGAGATTATTTTCACATGCTTATCGGAAATTAAATTATTATAAAATCTTTGTATTTCTTCTAAATTAGCGCTTTGAATGCAAAGTGACATGTTATTTCCAATGTTATAAAGTTCATTAGGATTCATTGTATCTTCTGCTATCATTAGCTTTGTATTCCCAATTTGTAAAACAGAGTGAGCAATATGACCTTTATTTTCACTTGTAATTTTAAAAGAACTATCTCTTTTCGCCAGTTCTTCATACGTAACCATCATTAACTTTTTGGCTTCTAAATTACGTGTATAAAAATTAATTGCCTCCTTTGCTTGCCCATTCATTGAAAGAAAAATAGCTATTTCTAATGTCATAAATTTATAACTCCTTTACTAGTTAATACTTATAATATAGACTAAAAAGGTTTCAATACATGACACCTTTCGAGGAGGGAAATATGAAAAAAACGGAACGAATAAATGATATGCTTATTTTCTTAAATAATAAAAGATATTTTAATTTAAAAGATTTAATGGTTAGATATGCTATTTCTAAAAGTACCGCGTTACGAGATATTCAATCGTTGGAAGAAATAGGTGTACCAATATATTCTGAACTAGGTAGAAATGGAAGTTATAAAATTATAGAAAACAGTGTGTTATCACCAATTTATTTTAGTGTGGATGAAATGTATGCGTTATACTTTTCGATTCTTACATTAAATGGATACAAGACAAAACCATTCAATATAGAAAGTATTGCGCTTGAAAATAAATTTAAACATGTATTACCTGATAATGTGCGTAAAAATATTTCAATTATGGAACAAACGCTTTCTTTTGAAGTAACAAATCATAGTAATTTTAGTCCGTTCTTAAAAGAAATTTTACAGGGAATTTTTGCTGAGCGAGTTTATCATTTAACATATGTAAAAAAAGATGAGGAGAAAGCATTGGTTGCCCAATTTATTCGGATAGAATCTAAATTTGGCCAGTGGTATGCTAAAATCTTTAATTTTGAGACAAATAATGTTCAAATAATTAGATGTGATAAAATTCTTTCTATTGTGGAAACGAGCAATACTAATCCAAAAAATCTTGAAGAATTATTAAGTTATCTTACTACTTTTCACAGAAAGCCTGATGCAATTGATTTTACTGTCATTGTTAATCAAAAAGGAAAAGACATTTTTGATAAAGAGAATTACCCTTCCATGAGGATGCAAAAGGAAAATGAAAATTACATTATAAAAGGCTATTTTAACAAGCAAGAATCTGATTTTATTTCAAATTATTTTCTGAATTTCGGTGAAACGATTATTTCAATTCAGCCTGTTATGCTAAAAGAGTTAATCTATAATAAAGTGTTATCTATAAAGCAGCATTTAATTTCTTTAAGATAAAGTTAGTTTTAGCTATTTATTTGATATGAAAAAGCCCTTGAGATTTAAATATTCAAAGGGCTTTTTGGTGATTTTATTTGTTTTTTAGAAACAATTATTTTTCTGGAACGGACAGTCCATAAAAGAACATCGTAACGATATCTTGTATATGTTTTTCTCGATCTCCTTCCAGAAGCTGTGCTCCAAAATCATCACCTAATTTAGTGAACATTTGAATGTAAAGTAACATCATTTCTTTAGTAAGGTGGGGGTTGATTTCATTTTTTTGCTGTGCTTGTTCTAATATTTCTAAATACCAAGGCAAGATTTTTTCGTTTTGATAACTATAAATAAAATCTCGGAGCTCTTCATCTCTTTGCATCATTTGTAGTAACATATCAGGCTGAAATAATCCGCCAGTATTCATTTTTCTTACAATCATTTTTTGCATCATATCATGGAAAGGTAATTTTTCTTCAGCAAGCTCTTTATAATATTGAAATTCAGATATGATAAATTCTTGTATAAGTTCTCTAAATAACGCATCTTTACTTCCGAAATGATTATAGATTGTAACTTGAGAAACGTTTGCTTCTTTTGCGATATGTTCTATTTTCACTTCATTAAATCCACGTTCTGAAAATAATAAGAAGGCTGCCTCTTTAATAGCACGTTTTTTCTTTTCTTTCACTCTTTCAAAGCCGTTCAATGCAATCACCTCAATTAAAATATACAAGAAAAAATAATGGAAAACAATAATTTTGAAATATGGACATATAAATATTTCAAAAAGTTGTTGCGAATATGAAAAATGAGGAGTACAATAATTTTGAAATATCATATGTTAAATATTTCAAAAAATGAGGTGGAATTATGATTTCAGTTCAAAATGTCACAAAAAAATTTTCAAATGGAAAAGGTTTGTTTCATATAACCTTTGATGTAAAAGAAGGAGAAGTATTCGGTTACTTAGGGCCGAATGGTGCAGGGAAATCCACAACAATTCGTAATTTAATGGGATTTATAAAACCGACATCTGGAAAATCTTCAATTTTTGGATTTGATTGTTGGAATGAAGCAGCGAAAATTCAAAGGGAAGTTGGTTATTTGCCGGGTGAAATTTCTTTTATTGAAGGAATGAACGGATTAGAATTTCTGAAGTTAATGCAAGGAATGCGTGGTTTAAAGGATACGAAAAAACGAGATGAATTAATAGAACGTCTACAATTTGATGTGAAAACACCGATTCGAAAAATGTCTAAAGGAATGAAACAAAAAGTAGGCATTGTTGCGGCTTTTATGCATGATCCGAAAGTGTTAATTTTGGATGAACCAACATCAGGACTTGATCCACTTATGCAGCAAGTGTTTATAGATTTAATAGTAGAGGAAAAGCAAAGAGGAAAAACAATTCTTATGTCGTCGCATATTTTTACTGAAATTGAACGTACGTGTGATCGAGTAGCGATTATTAAAGATGGTCGCCTTGTAACGGTTGAAAATATTCATGATTTACAAAGTATGAGACGACAAGTGATAGATGTAACCGTATCATCAGAGGAAGAGATTAAATCTCTTACACAATGTAATTTGCAATTTGAAGCGGTGAAAGGTAGAGAGGCATCTATTATTGTACAAGGAAACTATCAAACTGTTTTACAAATACTTTCAAACTATAATGTAACGGCACTTCAAACGAGAGCAATGGATTTAGAACATTTATTTATGCATTATTACGATAAGAAAGAAGGGGTAAAGCATGAATAAGCAATTGTTTTTAGCTAGTTTGAAAGAAGCGCAAAAAAGTATTTTGAGTTATGCTACGGGTGCAGCCCTTTATTTATGGTTATTAATTTGGATATTCCCATCAATGGTATCAGCGAAAGGGTTAAATGAATTAATAAGTGCTATGCCTGATAGTGTGAAAAAAATTGTTGGCATGGAAAGTCCGATTCAAAACGTAATGGATTTTTTAGCTGGCGAATATTATAGTCTATTGTTTATTATTATTTTAACGATTTTTTGCGTAACAGTTGCAACGCATTTAATTGCACGGCATGTAGATAAAGGTGCGATGGCATACTTGCTAGCAACACCTGTATCTAGAGTGCAAATTGCTATTACACAAGCGTCTATTCTCATATTGGGACTACTAATTATAGTAACTGTTACGTATGTAGCGGGTATAGTAGGTGCAGAATGGTTTTTACAAGATAATAACTTAAATAAAGAATTATTCCTGAAGATAAATATAGTAGGAGGGCTCATATTTTTAGTCGTTAGTGCTTATTCATTTTTCTTTTCTTGTATATGTAATGACGAAAGAAAGGCACTTAGCTACTCAGCAAGTTTAACCATTTTATTCTTCGTAACAGATATGGTAGGTAAATTAAGCGATAAGTTAGAGTGGATGAGAAATATATCATTATTTACGTTATTTCGTCCGAAAGAAATTGCTGAAGGAACGTATAATATATGGCCGGTAAGTATAGGTTTAACTGCGGGAGCGCTTTGTATTTTCATCATAGCAATTGTGGTGTTTAGAAAGAGGGATTTACCGTTGTAAAGTAGAAAGTCCACTGAGCAAGTGGGCTTTTTTTGATGAGGAGGAGGAAACGAATGAATCATTTGTTCCGGGTGCAGCTATATGTAAATGATATAGAAAAGTCATTATTGTTTTATGAAGAAGTAATTGGTTTAATGCTGTATAAAAGAAGTATGCATGGAGCTCGTTTTAATCATGACCAGTTTTCTTTATTACTAGTTAGTGATTCAAGATTGAATGAAAATCACTATTTTTACACTCGAAAAGAGATGAAGGGGAATGGCTTTGAACTAATTATTGTTGTCAATCGAATTGAAGAAGTATATGAACGTTGTAAAGAGAATCGGTGCACAATACAAGAAGAAATTCAAACTTATCCATGGGAGATGAGAGGATTTAAAGTTGCGGATCCAGATGGATATTTCCTTAGAATTACGTCTAAGTAAAGGTAAACATGAAAAATGTTTACCTTTTTTTATGAAAATATTCAAAAAAATGAACCTTTTTCTAGGCTCATCCGTCTAATACATGTAAAGTTAAATTTGAAGTGAGGATGAAACAGGAGGAGCAATTGTGAAAGTAATCCCTTTATATAAAATGATTGTAAAAGAAGAAACGGATGTTTCCTTAGCGAAAAAAGGTGATCATGAAGCATTTATGACGCTTATACATACAGAAAAAGTGAAGATGTATCGAATAGCAAAGGCTATGTTACGTGATGAAACAAATATAGAGGATGCGATACAGGCAACAATTTTAAAAGCCTATGAAAATATAAAAAAATTAAAGAAAGAAGAATTTTTTCAGACATGGTTAATTCGAATTTTAATAAATGAGTGTAACAATATTATGAGAGCGTATAAAAAGGTAATTGTGACAGAAGAGAATGATTACAATATGAGTGCGTGCGATCAGTATGAAGATATAGATTTGTGTAATGCGATTCAATCGCTACATGAAGAGTTAAGAGCTGTTACGGTACTTTATTATTATGAAGATATGAATCAAGAGAGTATAGCGAAGCTTTTAGAAGTGCCAAAAGGAACAGTGAAATCGAGATTGTCGCGCGCGAGGGAACAGCTGCAAAAACAATTAAAGATGGAATAGGGGGTGTATAGGATGGATAACGAAAAATTATTTGATGAGAAAATAAAAAAGAGAATAGAAGAAGAGAATGTTATAGTGCCACCAGAGTTAAATGAAAAGATTAATCGTACACTACATAATCTTCCGGTAAAAAAGAAAGGCTACAGAGTGTATATGATGGTTATAAGTGCTGCTGTTCTAGCACTTTCAATTGTATCTATGTCGGAGTTTTCTAATCAAATTTTTGCTCAAAACGGCGGAGTATTTGAATATGTAAAGAAAAAGGCGTTTTCTGATTATGAAAATGAAGAAGAAATAAAATCGAACGTAAACTATCCAGATAAAGAAAAGATTCATGAAAAGATGCTTGATTCCATTGATCATTTTAAAAATATTTCAGGACAATTTGAGGAATATTCTAGTTCGTCAAGAATTGCTACAACATACAAATATGCGATTGATACAGAGCAACAAAGTGGTATCTCTTCGAAAGAAGATAAGCTAACGAAAAAACGAACAATTATATATAACGAGGGCAAGAAAAAAGAATTTGATGATGAGAAGTATACATATAAAGAGACGAAATGGAGCCCTAAAGGAAGAAACTATGAACTATTAAAATTAAATCCTACGGAAAGATTATTGAGAAAATCAGGCGAGAAAAAAAGGTATGATGATGAATATATAGGATTCGCGAAGTATAGTATTCAATCAGAATTTGCTGATCTACTCATTCGATATAAAGATTGGAATTATAAAGAAACGAAGTATCTTGGACTTGATTGCTACAAAATAGAAGGGACAATAGACATAGAAATGCCTGTAAGTACATCTGAAGATTTAAGAGGGAAATTTGAAATGGTTGTAGAGAAAAATACAGGGATTATGCTAAAGTTCTTTAGTTTCCACGAAGGTATGATTCAATATTCGATTACGACTGAATGGATACAAATAAACAAGGGGTTAAAAGAGAATGTATTTCAAAAGGATAGTGCTAAGTATGAAAAATTGAAAAATATATTAGATGAATAGAAAACGGAGGGAACGATATGGAGAATACCTCTTCTTCAAGAGAAAAGAAAAATAAACGAAAATATAAGAAGACAATGATAATAAGTGTACTGTTAGTAGTATTACTATTTGGCGGAGTTGGATATGGTACTTACGTATATATGAAAACTTCTAATCTCGTACAAAAATCAAATGTTAATTTAGCGCGTGGTGAAAAATCAAATTTACGTGAGAACGCCGTAAAACCAATTGCAAATAATGTTTCACTTTTAATTATGGGAATTGATGAAAATCAAGAACGACAAAAGGAATATAATGGTGCATTTCATACAGATGCACTACTGCTAGCTACTTTTAATAAAGATGATAAGACAGTGAAATTAACGAGCATACCACGTGATACATACACATATGTTCCAGTTGAAAAGAAAAAAGATAAAATAACGCATGCATATGGAAGTGGTTTCGTTAAAAATGGTAAAGATGGAGGGCCGCAAGCTTCAGTGGAAGCGGTAGAAAAATTGTTACAAGTGCCTGTTGATTATTTTGTGAAGTTTAATTTTAATGCATTTACTAAAATTGTTGATGGATTAGATGGGATTGAAGTAGATGTTCCGGTTGAATTTACGGAGCAAAATAGTAAAGATGAACCTGACGCAATCCATTTGAAAAAAGGACTACAAAAGTTAACAGGGGAAGAAGCACTTGCATTAGCAAGGACGCGTCATATTGATAGTGATGCAATGAGAGGGCAGCGTCAACAGCTTGTTATTGAAGCGATGTTAAGTAAATTAAAAAGTGTAGGTTCGATTACGAAACTAGAAAAAATGGTTGAGGCGGTTGACGGTGATTTTAAGACAAACTTAGTAATGGATGATATTTTATCTTTTTATAAATACGGATTAAACGGTTCAGTTGAAAAAATACAATTGGCTGGTGATGATTTATATTTACCTAACGGTCCAAATGGGCAACGTGTATATTATTATAATCCTAATAAAAAAGATCTACAGAGTTTGAGTAATACGCTTAGAACACATCTAGGATTAAGTGAAAAGCAGATTGAAGAGAATTAAAGCAGATGTAATGTCTGCTTTTTTATTATGTTAAATAGTGTGTATTTTGTTTATAAATGTTATATACTATTTTAAAATTTAAGATAATAGTGTAACATAAAGTTATATTTTAAGTTATATAGGAGGACTATTGCATAGAATATATGATTAACAATTATTGAAATAGTATGGGAGAAATGAAAGAAACAGGGGAGTATCAAAAATGAGAATCGTAAAGAATTTAACATTTCAAGTTATTGTGGCCATTATTTGTGGTATTACAGTAGGAGCAATTTGGCCGAGTGTTGGACAAGAGATGAAACCAATTGGTGAAACGTTCATCAATATGATTAAAATGGTTATTGCACCGATTATTTTTTTAACAATTGTGCTTGGTATTGCAAGTATGGGAAGTATGAAAAAGGTAGGTCGTGTTGGCGGAAAGGCATTATTATATTTTGAAATTGTTACAACAGCGGCTTTAATTATTGGTATCATCGTAGCGAATGTTGTACGCCCAGGAGATGGATTAGATCCCTCAAAACTAAAAGGAGGAGATGTTTCACAATATGTACAAAGCGGGCAAGAAATGAAATGGATGGATTTCTTTTTACATATTGTGCCGTCTAACATGTTTGAAGCATTTGCAAAAGGTGATATTTTACAAGTTCTGTTCTTTTCCATTTTATTTGGTGCTGGGTTAACGATGTTAGGGAAAAATGGACAACCGGTAATCGACTTTTTTGAAAGAGTATCGAAAGTATTTTTTAACATTTTATCAATTGTAATGAAATTAGCACCGGTTGGGGCATTCGGTGGAATGGCGTTTACAATTGGTAAATATGGTTTAAGTACACTTATTCCACTTGGTAAATTAATGATTTGTGTATATGTAACAATGGCATTATTTGTTTTTATTGTTTTAAATTTTATTTGTAAACTGTATAAATTTAGTTTGTGGAAATATTTAGCGCATATTAAAGAAGAATTACTTATTGTTCTGGGGACATCATCATCAGAATCAGTATTGCCGCGAATGATGACAAAGATGGAGGACTTTGGATGTTCGAAGCCGGTAGTAGGTTTAGTCATTCCGACAGGATACTCTTTTAATTTAGATGGAACAACAATTTATTTATCAATGGCTACTATATTTTTAGCACAAGTTTTTCACGTCGATCTTTCACTAGGTCAACAATTAACTATAATAGCTATTTTGTTAGTTACATCTAAAGGAGCAGCGGCAGTAACAGGTGGAGGTTTTATTGTACTAGCATCTACCTTATCAGCAATGAATGTTATTCCGTTAGAAGGGCTAGCGCTATTACTTGGTGTAGATCGTTTCATGTCAGAAGCACGTGCTATCGTTAATTTAATTGGTAATGGTATTGCGACTGTAGTTGTTGCAAAAAGTGAAAATGAATTTGATAATGAGAAGTATATGAAAGTAGTAGAGGAAATGAAAAGAGAGAAATTGGTCGGATAAAGAGTCAGCTTTGCTGACTTTTTTATTTTTGTAGAAAAGAGGTTTGTTATAATATACATTATTTATTAACAATAATTTACAAGTGTTTTATAGTGAAGGGACATAAAGACTATTAAATCAGTACATATAATTCAATGAGGTATAGTGTTTTAAAAGATTATGGAATTTTTATGAATATTACTGTAAAAAAATAATTTTTTAAAAATTTTCAATAATAACACTTTACAAAACTCAAAAAATTAGTAGAATAATAGTTAATAAGAATCTTCTGATAAATATATAAAGAAAAACAGAATTATCAGAAAATTCTTAAATGAGAGCGTTAAGAATTAGGGAGGGTACAGAAAGTGAAAAAGAAAAAAATGAAAAAACTAACAGCAGTTGTAGCACCAGTTTTAGCAATGAGTATGGCATTAACAGCATGTTCTACATCAGGTGGAGATAAGAAGACAAGCACAAACTCTAGCTCTGGCGGAGATAGCAAATCAGAAGAAAAATTAGCAGCGAAACAAGTACTAAATCGTACTGAAACAAATGAAATTCCAACAATGGATACTTCGAAAAGTACAGATACTTTAGGTTCTCAAATGCTAGGGAACACAATGGAAGGTTTATACCGTTTAGATAAAGATAATAAACCAATCCCAGCTGCGGCAGAGTCAAGCACGAAGAGTGAGGATGGTAAAAAATATACATTCAAATTACGTAAAGATGCAAAATGGTCAAATGGTGATCCTGTAACAGCAAAAGATTTCGTATATGCTTGGCAACGTCTATTAGATCCAAAAACAGCTGCAGAGTATGCATTTATCGCATTCCCAATTAAAAATGCAGAAGCTGTTAATAAAGGTGAAAAACCTGTAACGGAACTAGGAGTAAAGGCAGTAGACGATCTTACTTTAGAGGTTGAATTAGAACAAGCAGTACCATATTTCTTAAACTTAGTAGCATTCCCATCGTACTATCCGTTAAATGAGAAATTCGTAAAAGAAAAAGGAGATAAATTCGGTTTAGAGTCTGATACGACAGTATATAACGGACCGTTCGTTCTTACTGATTGGAAGCATGAGCAAGGCTGGAAACTAAAGAAAAACGATCAATATTGGGATAAAAAGACTGTGAAATTAGATGAGATTAACTTTAGTGTTGTAAAAGAACCAGCAACTCGTGTGAATTTATACGAGAGTGGCCAAATTGACTTCTCTCTATTGACTGGAGAATTCGTTGATAAATATAGAAATAATAAAGAGGAGTTTGGAACATATTCAGAACCAAGTACGTTTTTCATACGTTTAAACCAAAAACGTGGTGGGCAAGATACACCGTTAAAGAGCAAAAAATTACGTGAAGCAATTGCTTTATCGATTGATAAAAAGAATTTAGCGAATGTTATTTTAAATGATGGATCGAAACCGGCTGATTACTTAGTACCTAAAGGGCTAGCAAATGGACCAGACGGAAAAGACTTCCAAGAAACGTTTAAAAATGGTATTAAGCCAGATGCGAAAAAAGCAGCTGCTGCATGGGAAGAAGCGAAAAAAGAACTTGGAAAAGATCAAGTTACAATTGAGTTCCTAAACTATGATACTGGTAATGCGAAAAAAGTTGGAGAATATGTAAAAGATCAAATTGAGAAGAATTTAAAAGGTGTAACAGTTAATATTAAACTTCAGCCGTTCAAGCAAAAACTGAAATTGGAAACAGAGCAAGATTATGATATTTCATATGGTGGATGGAGCCCAGACTATGCAGATCCAATGACATATTTAGATATGTTTGAATCTAATCACTCTCACAACCAAATGAGCTACTCTGATGCGAAATATGATGAAATGGTTAAAAAAGCTGGCGGAGAGTTAATGAGTGACGCGAAGAAACGTTGGGAAGAACTAGGGAAAGCTGAAAAATTATTACTTGAGCAAGATGTAGCACTTGTACCTTTATATCAAAATGCTAGATCTTATGTAATGAAACCGACTGTAAAAGGAGTTGTTAAACATAATATTAGTCCGGAGTACAGCTTTAAATGGGCTTATGTAACTGAAAAATAATAAGTTGAAAAAGCATTCCGAAAGTAGACTACTTTTGGAATGCTTTTTTATTATGAGATTAAATGTAAACAAACCAACAAGCACAAGAGGAATGGTACGTTTATAGTAAATGGGGGAAATTTGTATAGCAACAATAGTAAAAAATATGTTTTACTATCACAAAAAAATAATTTTTAGAATATTTTAAAAATAACTTTACAAAAATAGAAAAATTAGTAGAATATTAATTAATAAGAATTTTCTGATAACTAGTTATTAGAAAATCTCTCAAAATTAGTTTCGTACATATAATTGGGGAGGGTACAAAAATGAAGAAAAAGATGAAAAAGATGAAAAAGTTCACGGCGGTTGTAGCGCCAGTTTTAGCGATGAGTATGGCGTTGACAGCGTGTTCTGGATCAGGTGGGGAGAAGAAAACAACTACGACGTCTAATGGTGGTGGGGAAGAGAACAAATCCGAAATTAAATATGCAGCAAAACAAGTATTAAATCGTACAGAGAATCAAGAAATTCCGACGATGGATACGTCTAAATCTACTGATACGTTAGGGTCACAAATTTTAGGGAACACGATGGAAGGATTATATCGTCTTGATAAAGATAATAAGCCAATCCCAGCTGCTGCAGAATCTAGTACGAAAAGCGAGGATGGAAAAAAATATACATTTAAATTACGTAAAGATGCAAAATGGTCGAATGGTGATCCTGTAACAGCGAAAGATTTCGTATTTGCATGGCAGCGCTTACTTGATAAAAATACAGCGTCAGAATACGCATTTATTGCTTACTATATTAAAAACGCAGAAGCAATTAATAAAGGTGAAAAACCTCTAACAGATTTGGGGGCAAAAGCAGTAGATGATTATACACTAGAGGTAGAATTGGAAAAGCCAGTACCATATTTCTTGAATTTACTAGCATTCCCGTCATACTATCCGTTAAATGAAAAATTCGTAAAAGAAAAAGGCGATAAGTACGGTTTAGAAGCAGATACAACGGTGTATAACGGGCCGTTCGTGATGTCTTCATGGAAACATGAACAAGGATGGCAGCTAAAGAAAAATGATAAGTATTGGGATAAGAAGACTGTAAAATTAGAAGAAATTAACTATAGTGTAGTGAAAGAAGTTGCGACGAAAGTAAACTTATATGATACAGGGTCAATTGATTTCACACTACTATCAGGAGAGTTTGTAGATAAATATAAATCGAACAAAGAAGAATATGGCGAGTATGCAGAATCAAGTACATTCTTCTTACGTTTAAATCAAAAGCGTAACGGACAAGATACGCCGTTAAAGAGCAAAAAGCTTCGTGAAGCAATTGCATTATCGGTTGATAAAAAAGGACTGGCAAACGTTATTTTAAATAATGGTTCAAAAGCAACAGATCAATTAGTACCAAAAGGACTTGCGACAGGACCAGACGGTAAAGATTACCAAGATACATTTAAAAATGGCCTGAAATATGATCCGAAAAAAGGTGCAACAGCTTGGGAAGCAGCGAAAAAAGAACTTGGAAAAGATCAAGTTACAATTGAATTACTAAGCTATGATGATGGAACTGCTAAAAAGATTGCTGATTATGTTAAAGACCAAATTGAGAAAAATTTAAAAGGTGTAACAATTAATACAAAAATTCAGCCGTTTAAACAAAAATTAAAATTAGAGACTGCACAAGATTATGAAATTTCTTATGCAGGTTGGAGTCCAGACTATGCGGATCCAATGACATTTATTGATATGTTTGAATCGAAGAGCCCATATAATCAAATGAGTTATTCAAATGCAAAATACGACGAAATGGTACAAAAAGCAGGTAATGAATTAATGGGTGATGCGAAGAAGCGTTGGGAAACGTTAGGGAAAGCAGAAAAATTATTCCTTGAAGAAGATGCAGGATTAGTTCCTTTATATCAAACAGGAAGAGCATATGTAATGAAACCGAATGTAAAAGGAATTGTGAAACATAACATCAGTCCTGAATATAGCTTTAAGTGGGCATATGTAACGGAAGAGAAATAAGAAAAAAGGGCGTTTGAAAAATATATTATTTATTTTTTAAAACGCTCTTTTACTATTCAATTAAATTTAAATAGATAGAGAAGAATAAGAAAAGTGGTACTTACATATAGTAGATGGGGGAGAATTCGTATAGTAGTAATAGATTGTTATTGAATTAAATAAATTAATTATTATGAATATTTTTAAAAATACTTTACAAATCAAGAAAAATTAGTAGAATAATAATTAGTAATAATTTTCTGATAATTTAAATTAGAAATCTCTCAAAGTTAGTTTCGTACATATAAATTGGGGAGGGTACAAGAATGAAGAAAAAGATGAAAAAGTTTACGGCGGTTGTAGCACCAGTTTTAGCGATGAGTATGGCGTTAACAGCTTGTTCTGGATCTTCTGGTGGGGAGAAGAAAACGACAACGACATCTAATAATGGTGGAGAAGAGAAGAAATCTGATATTAAATATGCGGCAAAGCAAGTGCTAAATCGTACAGAAACGAATGAAATTCCGACGATGGATACTTCAAAAAATACAGATACACTTGGCTCACAAATTTTAGGGAATACAATGGAAGGTTTATATCGCCTTGATAAAGATAATAAGCCAATCCCAGCTGTAGCGGAATCTAGCACAAAAAGCGAGGATGGCAAAAAATATACATTTAAATTACGGAAAGATGCAAAATGGTCAAACGGTGATCCTGTAACAGCGAAAGATTTCGTATTTGCATGGCAACGTCTAGTAGATCCAAAAACAGCTGCTGAGTATGCATTTATTGCTTACTATCTTAAAAATGCAGAAGCGATTAATCAAGGAAAAGGAGAGGTTTCTACATTAGGTGTAAAAGCGGTAGATGATTATACGCTTGAAGTAGAACTAGAAAGACCTGTACCATATTTCTTGAACTTAATGGCATTTGCGTCATACTATCCATTAAATGAAAAGTTCGTAAAAGAAAAAGGAAATAAATTCGGTTTAGAGTCTGATACAACACTGTATAATGGTCCATTTGTGCTTACAGACTGGAAACATGAGCAAGGCTGGAAATTAAAGAAAAATGATCAGTATTGGGATAAAAAGACTGTAAAACTAGAGGAAATCAACTATAGTGTAGTAAAAGAACCAGCTACTAGAGTAAATTTATATGATACAGGTGCAATTGATTTCGCGCTATTATCAGGTGAATTCGTGGATAAGTATAGAAACAATAAAGAAGAGTTTGGGGCCTATTCGGAAACAAGTACGTTTTACTTACGTCTAAATCAAAAACGTGGTGGGCAAGATACACCTCTAAAGAGTAAAAAATTACGTGAAGCAATTGCATTATCAATTGATAAGAAGGCTTTAACGAATGTCATTTTAAATGATGGTTCAAAACCAGTGGATTACTTAGTACCAAAAGGTTTAGCAAGTGGACCAGACGGTAAAGATTTCGCAGAAACATTCAAGAATGGATTAAAACAAGACTCCAAAAAGGCAGCAGCAGCTTGGGAAGAAGCGAAAAAAGAACTTGGAAAAGATCAAGTAACAATTGAACTGCTGAATTATGATACTGGTAATGCGAAAAAAGTTGGGGAGTATGTAAAAGATCAAGTTGAAAAGAATTTAAAAGGTGTGACAGTAAATATTAAACTGCAACCATTTAAGCAAAAACTAAAATTAGAATCAGATCAAGATTATGATTTTTCATATGGTGGCTGGAATCCAGATTATGCTGATCCAATGACGTACCTTGATATGTTTGAAACGAAAAACTCTCAGAACCAGATGAGCTACTCAAATTCAAAATATGATGACATTATTACTAAAAGTAAGACAGAATGGATGGCTGATGCAAAAAAACGTTGGACAGAGCTAGGGAAGGCAGAGAAATTGTTACTTGAGGAAGATGTAGCACTTGTACCTTTATATCAAAGTGCTAAATCATATGTTATGAAACCGAATGTAAAGGGAATTGTGAAACATAATATTAGTCCGGAATATAGCTTCAAATGGGCGTATGTAGAAGAGAAATAAAAAAACATAAGAGCATTTTCAAGTGAGGTATAGCACTTGGAAATGCTTTTTTACGTGCACGATTTATTGATGGGTGAATATATGTATTATAGAAAATTTAAAGGAGAATTCTATGAAACGAAATACTTACATCGATTTCCTAGCTTATTACGGAATAGGGAGTGCTCATCCTGGTGGTTTTACGTTAACAAAACAATTGTTAGCACAACTGCCTTTTAGATATGGAGCGAATGTCCTAGAGATAGGTTGTGGTACGGGAAAAACCGCAGCATATATGGCGAGGAATTTTGGATATAAAGTAACAGCGGTGGAAAAGAATGAAATTATGATTCAAAAGGCGAAAGATAGGTGGTTGTCTGAAGGATTAAATATACAATTAATTGAAGGGAATGTAGAGCAATTACCTTGTTTGCATGAATCATTTGAGCTCGTACTCGGAGAATCGATACTTGCTTTTACAGAGAAAGAAAGGGTTATATCGGAGTGCTATCGTGTATTACAGAAGAACGGAAAACTAGTTGTAATTGAAATGATTATTAATGCCCACATTGGGAGGGAAGAGGAAGAGAAAATTGCCCAATTATATGGCATGAAAGAACTATTAACTGAGAGTGAGTGGATACAATTATTTCAGAAAGCAAACTTTAAGCGGGTTACAATTGCTGGCGGTGGCACAATTGCAGAAACAATCTCTAGCTATATAGAAGAGCCAGAATGGAATGTATCACAATTTATTCCGAATGAGTTATATGAAGCGTGGGTACAGCATGAAAATATAAGACTTATGTACCAACATATTTTAGGTCATCGTATTTTTATATGTGAAAAATAAAGAAAGAGAGTTGGCTAAAGATAGTCAACTCTTTACTTATGTTAAATGAAAAATAACGCAGCTAATGTAATTCCGAAGATGAAACCAAATCCGAGTTCAACGCCCCAGCCACAACCGCCGCCACAACCGCCGCCGCCCCAGCCGCCGCCACCACAACTACCGCAACCACGACCGCCACATCCACAGCTACTAAATCCACCACCGCATCCAAATCCACAACTATCACATCTGCTAAGGCCGCCGCAAAGATCGCAACCACCGTTTGCATATGCATCATAGTATCCGAATCCTGAATCAAAAGATGAGTGCTGTTGCACAGGTTCAATCCATACAGAGTCTTTTGTCACATCAATTATTTTGCCTAAATGGATGCGACCCTCACGATCTTCAATTCGAACGACTTTACCGAAATAACGTCGGCATGTATCATAACATTTTTGTCTATGCATGTTTCTTCTCCTTCCCATTACAGTAATACGATATGTAAAGGGGACAAGTGCGGCTTGTACGAATGCCCTAACTATCATAATTGTTATAGGAAAGGGGAAATATAGTAAGAGGATATATAAGGAGGAAAAGGCATGAAATCTACAGATCAGTTTCAGACATACGAAGTACCGTGGGAAGAGTTTATTAAAGCGTTGAGAGAGGAAATGAAGAAGCAAGTAGGGGCAGATATTATTGATACAGTCGTTTGCAATTTAGAAGATGGTTTTGAGGTGTATACATATGTGCAGGGGGACTTGGATTTTGAGTATAAGGAAACGCTGGAAAGGAAATACGGGAGCGATGCAAAAACTCCTAATGTGTTAACGATTATGTTATTAGCTAGCATTTATAGTACAAGTGAAGAGAATATACGCTTGCATGCGGATAATAAAGAGAATCCAATTGTTGAAGTGTATGTGAAGCAATAAAACACGCTGTGAAGGCGTGTTTTTTATTTGTCCCGCATTAACGGACAGTAAAATCCCCAATCTCAAAATTCAGCGGAAGCAAAGAAGGGAGGCAGGGGATCAATTGTCCGTAAAAGCCCGATTGGTTCAACTAATAATCAGCGGGGGGGAACAACCCCCACTTATTAAAGTTTCACTTTATATGGTAAAATGTTAGAAAATTAAGAAAGATGGTGATGGTTTGAAAATTAAACATCTTAATTTAACAGTTGCAGATGTAGTAGCTGCGAGAGAGTTTTTAGAAAAGTATTTTGGCTTAACTTGTAGCGGAACAAGGGGAAATGGCTTTGCAGTTATGCGTGATAATGATGGATTTATACTAACTTTAATGAAAGGAAAAGAAGTTCAGTATCCAAAAACATTTCATGTAGGATTTCCACAAGAAAGTGAAGAACAAGTAGATAAGATAAATCAAAGATTGAAGGAAGATGGGTTTTTGGTTGAGGCTCCTAAACGTGCACATGCGTATACGTTTTACGTTGAAGCACCTGGTGGATTTACAATAGAAGTGATGTGTTAAGTCAAAAATCAAACTTTTTGTTATGTGTTTTTAAAATAAAAAGTAGGAAAAGTCTGTTTTAAGTGTAAAGCTTAAACAGGCTTTTTTACTTACATTACCGGATAGAAAATGCTAGAAAGAATAATATTCAGCTTATAAAACTGTTTACATAATAAAGTTATGCTATGTTCGTTGTCCTAAAATACAAGTCATATATCTTGTATCCTCTCATAAATTTAAACATAGGAATTTGTCTACAAAGGTGGCGAAGCCTCATCATGAAAATTCGAATTTGTGCCACATTCATGTTGTTTCTATTTATATGGTTACATCCTTTTTGGACTTTTGCAAAAGGAGAGGAGGCAAAGGAAAGGGTCGTTTCACTTGTATATGATGATTCGGGCAGCATGAGAAATAACGATCGCTGGAAATATGCCAATTACGCTTTGCAAAGTTTAGTTGCGCTATTAGATGAAAAAGATAAATTTTCTTACGTTCCAATGAGCAAGCCGAATGATCCATTAAACATTTCGTTAACGAAGGATAAGAGACAAACAGAAATTGAGGGAATTGGAGCGTGGAAAACGTATTTAAATACTCCGTTTAGCGCAGTAGAAACGGCGATACAATCTATAAAAAAGGAAGCAGATATAGATGGGAAACGTGAATTTTGGCTTATTGTCTTAACTGACGGGGCATTTAATGATTTAGAGAAAGATAAGGTTGGCGGAAAAGAACAAATTACACAGAAGTTAGAACAGTTTAAGAAGGATATGGATGCAAAAAAGATATCGCTACATCCGATTTTAATTACGATGGAAGAGGATTTAGGGCAACAAGAAAAAGCACAGCTAAATACGTTTAAAGAAATATGGAAGAAAGAGCTCAACGGGGTTACGATGCCATCTAGTGGAGAGGATGGTATTGTAAAAAGCGTCAATCAAGTGGCAGCATTAGTTGCAAATCGTGATCCGTTCTCTTCCGTTGAATCGATTGTAAAAACGAAAGTAGTAGGGAAGAAAGTAGAGATTACAACACCATTTCCGTTAAAACGTATGACACTTGTACGACAATCTCCTTCTCTGCCCGATTATCAGGTCACACAAATTTCTAAACCATTACAATTAAAATCTTCGTTTTCCATACATGCACCAGGAGAAGCGAAATTATTCGGAAATATAGTTCATATAAGTACGGAAAATGAGGAAGTTATTAAACCAGGAACTTATACGATAGAAGTGGACCGAGATATTGAGAAAGAAGGGTTACAAGTACTAGTCGAACCGGCACTTAATTATACTGTTTCTACTTATGACAAAGAGGATAAGGATAGAAAAAATGTTGAGGAAATGTATGAAGGTGTGACAGCTGTTATTGAAGCAAAACCTACTGAGTTACCAGTTCAGTCTTCTTACTTTCAGGCAGAAGTAGAAATAGACGGAAAGCAATATGCGATGAAGTGGGACGATAAAAGACATGTGTTTTATTACGAAACGAAGCTTACTAAAGGATTAGTACGCGGGAAAGTCCATATGAACATAAAGGGATTTTACAGACAGACGAAAGAATTTAAAATCGAAACAACGAAAAAGCCTGAATTATCAATTCAAACTGTCACGAAAGATTATGAAGAAAAAGTAACAAATTTAGAGAATAGTAAACCGTTTATTATACAACCACAGTTAGATGGTAAGCCGATGACAGAAGAGGCTGTAAAGAAACTATTAAAATCTACTGGTGTCACATCTAAACAATCAATCAACTATGAAATAAAACAACATGGTAATCAAATTTATATTTATCCTCGCCCTCATTACTCCGACACATTCAATTTTACAGATACCGGCACCGTAGAAGCTACCATCGTAGTGCAAGATTCAAAGTTGCAAGAAGTAAAGAAAAATATAACACTTCATATTCAAAATGCGCCGTTTTATGAAAAGTATGCGCTTATTTTTAAGTTTGTTATTCCTATTACCTTATTATTGTTAGTAGTAGGAATAATCGTTTTAGGATGGATTGTCCGTCCAAGATTTCACAGAAAAGCACTATTGTATTATGAATGGGATCAAGAAGTAGCGAAAGATTGGCTGTATCAATCTGAACCAGAGTTACTTAAAAATAAATGGTGGAAACATTATTTTGGTATTCCATTTAGAGCGGAAAGGAAGACTGTACAATCCGTTACGTTTATAGCAAAGAAAGGATCGAAATCGATATTTGTAGCGAAAGAGTCACAAGTAGTAGGAATGATTATTGATGGGATGTTTATAACAGAGGATGAGGTTGGAATGGAACATAAGACACTATATCCAAACGAACTTTTAGTAATTGATAGAGGATATGGTAAGGAGGTTTACAAATACGAGTGTGAATAGTAGATGGGAAAAAGAGGAGGGTTTTATCTTTCCCTCTCTTTTCAAACAAGCAAGAATAGGAAGGTGGTTCACATGACGTTACAAGTTCCAACGATATTAATTGGTTTAGGTGGAATCGGTAGTACTGTGACACATCAAATATATGAAAGGCTGCCTGAGGAGCGCCGAAAAAAAGTAGCAATGCACGTATTTGATACAGATGTGAATACATTAAGTAAATTTGATCATATTCGAAAGTTTAAGACGCAAACGAGTTCGAGCAAAACACCTAGGGAGTATATTGCGGGAGATCCAACGATTCCAGAATGGTTTCCAATGGACCCAACTATACTTGATAAACCACTGACAGAAGGGGCAGGACAGTTACGCGTCATTTCCCGCTTAGCGTTACGTGCTGCGATGAAAGAAGATAAACTCACATCCTTTTGGCAAGAAATCGAGAAGATTTTTCCGGTTACAAGCGATCAAACGGAATATGGAGTGCGTGTCATTATAGTAACATCACTAGCGGGCGGAACAGGTTCAGGAATGTTTCTACAAATTGCATTATATTTACGTGAAATGCTTCGAAAAAAACTGCAGCATCACAACATTTTAATACGCGGTGCATTTTTAATGCCGGATGTGTTAGTGAAGACAAGAACGGTTAGTGCGAAAGAGTTTGAAACGGTGCAAGCAAACGGCTATGCATCGTTAAAAGAATTACATGCGATTACACTCGGTTCTACGGGGGAATTATCTAAACGCGGTGGCGTTACTATTGAATTAGAGTATCGACCTGATCAAGTAGATGAAGACGGCAGAACAAATCATACGATTAAACAACATCATTTACCGTACAATTATTGTTTCTTATACGATTACGAAAACCTACATGGACACCATCTGCATAATTTATCGGATTATATGGAGCAAATGGCAAATACGATTTATTTACAGTTATTTAGTCCGATGTCTGCAAATCATTTTGCGCAGGAAGATAATCAAATTCAGCAATTAGCAGAATCGAGCGGGAAAGGGCGATATTGCGGGGCAGGAACGGCAAAGATTATTTATCCATATGAGCATGTGTTAAAATATTGTGCCTTAAAATGGGCAGTGCAAGGATTAGACGAATCGTGGCTGCATTTAGATCAATTGTTTCAAGAAAAGAAACAAAGATACGATCAAGATGTAAAACGTGGTATGCAGCGTGAAAAACCAGAGCGTGGGAAGAGTTATTTAGAAGATTTAGAACATCTTGCTACTCGTCCAGAGCAGGCACATATTTTCTATAGACAAATGTATAATGAAACGCGTGAAGGAGCAGAGGGTGGTAAGGTCGGTGTTGCGAAATCTAAACTGTTTTTAGAAGCTGTAGAAAGCTATGTACAGCGTACGGTACAAAAAGACGAGGAATTAAATCGTCTGCAGCATGAGTGTAAAATTTCGGCTGCGAAGCTGAAAATGGTGGAACAAATGAAAGGTGAAGTAGCAAGGGTGGATCATGCGGTTCGTTTATATGCATATGCGATTCCGAGCCGCGTACATGAACATGTAACGACGCTTTTATATGACATGATTGAATCAGACCGTTTTTCACCAAGTGGTTCTGAAGGACAGTCATATCAATTAAATACATGGTTTTTAAAGAAAACAGACCCAGTTCATCCAGTATCAGCACGTTTTATGTTGTATGAAATTCGAAAGCAGTTAGTCGAAAAAATGAATCGACTACATGAAAATAATGAGCAAAAGCGTAATTTAATTCAAAACTACGATAAGAAATTTAATGTGAGTAACATTGATGGAACGGTAACAGCTGTACGCCGAGTGGAAATTGCGCAGCAACAAGGTTGGTTTGGAAAAATGATTAATAATCAGCAGCGTTTATTTAAAAAGGAATTTGAAGATATTGTAACGCAGTACGTACACAAATTAAACGAATACCGTAAAGAAATGCTATTAGAACTCGTTTATCAATCGCTATATCAAGCAGTTAATAAAATGATTCAATATTGGGAAAGATTCTTTGATAATCTACATGAAACACGTGAAAATTTATTGTTCGAAATTCAAAAACGAAGCAAGGAATTTGAAGGGAAAACAAACCCAACGAATGTATACGTATTAGCTGAAGAGAAGTTACAAGAAAAGATATGGCAAGATATGCAACAACATTTAAATTTAGGTGTATTACCGAAAGATATATGTGCGGAAATTTATATGAGCTTATACGGGGAATATTGCCGGGATGCGAAAACAGAAGAGATTCAATCGAAAAAGGTAGAAGACTTTTATCGTGAGCACATACTAAGCTATTGTTACGATGAATTACAAATACGCTATCGCGATAAATTAGAGCTTAATATCGTTGAGGCATTACGAAAAGAAGCGGATTATAAGAAGCGTGATCGTGATGAATATGTTCGTGAAAAAATTGAAGACTTGTTCCATTTAGCAAGTCCATTCGTTCCGAAAGTTTCTCATCATAGGGAATTACAATATTGGGGTATACATCCATCTTTAAAGAAAGAACTGCAAGAAGAATTAATACAAGAAATGTTTAAAGAAAAAGATACAGTAAATGAAGCTTTTTCACCATTTGAGGTCATTTGTTATCGTGCGCATTACGGTTTGTCATTGCAAGACTTTCCTAAGCTTTCATCTGGACATATTGCAAATGGATTTATGAATGATAAAGGTGATTATTTTCAGTCGTACTATCGCCGAGTAAATAAGTTGAATAGTAAAAAATCTAGTTTAACGCCGCATTTAGATAAGTATTGGCACTTACCGGCATTCATGCCAGACTTAAATGCAACGCAAACGAAGTTAGATTATGATAAATGTAATCGAGCTCTTCTATACGCGTATATGTATCGCTGGATAAGTTTAGTTGCTGTTGATGGCCAGTTCGTGTATCAATATAACGGCGTTGGACGTAGCTTCTTAATTCAGTCGATGGGGAAAAATATTTCAAGCGAAAGTTATAAATTACACAGAGCATTGCTTCATAACCCATTTATTTATGAAAACATCTTGTCAAGATTTGAAGAAGAACAAGAAAAGGCGATGATACAAGGTGGACATTTATATACACATCCATTTGTATTAGGTGCTCAAGATATTAGATGGCTACGTAAAGAGCATGTCCATAATATTTTAGATATGATTTTAATGTATGACCGTGAAGCGAAATATGATCCAACGTTAGAAGAAACTTCTGATGAATTATTAAGACTATTCCTTGATGAAATTGAGTTATATTTCCAAAACTATTACGGTACAGGTGCGGATATGGTTGCAAAGAAAGAGAAAGAAATGTTTATTAAACAATTATGGGATCGTTCGTACGCGAAAGGGTATGTAGATCCAAATAGTGCGCCTTATAAAAAATGGCAAAATTTATTAAGCGTTCATGATGAAGAAGAAACGCCAAAAACGAATGTATAATGAATGAAAAGGGAATCCTTAAAAGTGGCAATACAACTTTAGAAAAGAGGGATTCCGATGCCGTTTTTAGGAAGTGTATATCAAATATTTGGATTGTATCCAGAAATTTATTATGGAATGATTTCAGCTGAACTCGCAGAGCAACAAAGATTGGAACAAGCGGAAAACGAAGAACCAGAAACAGAAGCGTAACTGCATAGGAAGCTTCAAAATAAAAATGATAACACGCTACTTATTCTTTAAACGTATAAGTAGCGTGTTTTGCTATTTAATAATTCCATTTTCTAAAATTTTAATAGTAGGTGCTACTTTCACGTTAGCTTTTGAAAAGGCACTCGGCCAATCGTCTTCAACTTTTTTCCATTCTTTATATTGAAATGCTCTCGCATAATCACCAAATCCGAATGGATCAAGTTGCTGTTTTTGAATTTTGTGGATTAAATCGTTCAAATCTTTATTTAGTTGTTTTGTAATAAGAGAAGTTAATTTCTTTCTATCTTTGTCTATATCCATATTGAATGTAAGTTCAGATACAGCAATTTTTAAATCCATTTTAACATTAAATTTGAAGTGGTTATCGCTATAGTCTGTATGGATATCACGATTCATGCTAAGAACATTTATTGTTACGAAATCGCCGCCATCTGTATCTTTTAAATCACTATTACTTTCAACTGAAGTAGAAGGGATTTTCAATGTAAGCGAAACCGGTGTATTCGCTTTTTTTTGTAACAAAAGAAGAAGGGCGCTTTCATAACGATTTAATGACATTTTATAAATTCCGCGAGAAGTTAATAGCGCGGAACCGGTAACGATAACATCTTTTTTACCTTTTCTTATTTCTGAAATAGCAGGTGTTATACCTTTATTAAAAGTTTGTCTGTGAAATTCATGGAATGTCGTAAAAACGGTCCGATTGTACAGTTTGTTCGTATTAATTAAATCTGTTAAATACTCGGGAAGGGCAGGCTTATCTTTAAAGTTATTATATATAACTGAAGAAATTGGACCGTCTACTGCAACCATGCGCATGTTTCCAGTGTTTTTAGGATCACGATACCAAACATCAAGGTAAGGCATAGCCCCTTCTTGTTTTAAAAAATTTGTGCTAAATAAAATGAGCTGTAACTTTTCTGTAGATACTAAACCGCCACTTGAACTATTAAACGTTGCTTTTGCTTCTCGAGGTGTACGTACTTTCGCTTCATGTGTTTCGTACTTTTTTTCTACGTCTTCATTAAAAATAGGATTTACGTGGTACACAATTAATTTTCCTTTTGCTTTTGCGTCAAAGCCGTAAATTAATGAAATCGATTGTTTTTCTAAGTCGAGTCGATCTCCACAGCCTGTTAAAAAGGTTATGAGAAAGTAAAGTATAGTGAAATGAATAAAGCGCCTCATTTAAACTCTTCTCCTTTTCCAATGCTGATAAAGTGTCATGTATAAGAGAAATACGACTGGGAATAGAAAAACGATAAAATAACTTGCAGTTCCCCAAAATTCTCGCAGCGCACTTATTTGGTAAGAGGAAGGGATATAAAAGAATAGAACGAAAATACACCCGAATAATAAAAACCAAACAGGTAATGAGCTCTCTTTTTTGTTAAGTAATTGATTGATTCCATCTGAAGCAGTAAAAATATAAGGAATGCAAGAATCAAAAATAATGAAGAGATAAAAAGATAAAAAGATAATTTCAAACCGTTCAAGAAATGAAAAGTGAAATGGTGTAACAAGAGAAAGAGTAGGCCATAAAAACTTTGTTATACCGTCTGGACTAAAATAAACAAAAGAGACAAACGTGACTTGAAGATAAATAAATAGCGTAATCAAATTCGCAAGAACAATTCCTTTTTTTGCAGATGATTTATTACTGAGATAAGGATAAAGGACAAATGCAAACTCAAATCCGAGAAACGCAATGATAGTTGATTTTACTGTGTTTAAAACTGGTATCCAGCCTTCTTTAAGAAGAGGAAGAAGATAAATCCAATGCCCATCTTTAAGCGGAATAAACAATAGAAAAGGCATCCACAGTGTGAAAAATACAGTGAAAACAGCGTAGCGACTTATAATAAGAACGCCTTTACATGCGAGCATCAACATTGGAATAGATAGTAAAATCATAATTAAAAACATTGGAGTTCTAGGTAAAATCCAAATGTGAATAACGTATAAGAGGGAAAAAATTAAGGAAATAGCTGCAAGGACAGCATATAAAATCCAAAAAATCATTCCTACTCTTCCTAGCCACTTCCCAAGATAACGAGTCAGCACATCAAGTAAAGTATATCCAGGATGCTTCTCCATAATTTTCACAACACATAGACTGACTAAAGTAGTGATAGCGCATCCAATAATAATAGAAATCCATCCATCTGTATTCGCTCCTTGTGCAACTTCACGAGGAAGTGTTAGGACACCGAATCCTACTTGAACACCACTAATCGTTAAAATGTATTGAAATAAACTAACCTCCCTCTTAGCGCGCTTTGTCACTTATCTTCCTCCATTTCTTCTATATCGCGTTGTCGATTCTCTTGTTTTAAGTTAAGGGATAGTGGGCGTTTCTTCATTATTTTCCATGGTAAACGTACAAGAATATCTTTTAAATCCGAAGCAAATAAAGGAGAAAAAGGACTACCATAAGGAACACCGAGAGATTCCATGGAAAGTATATGAATAATAATGATTGCCATCCCAACCATAATTCCAATGACACCAAATAAAGAGGCAATTATCATCATTGGGAATCGAAGAAGTCGAATTCCTGCAGACATTTCTAGGTTAGGGATGATGAAAGAAGCGACAGCAGTAATAGATACGACGATAACCATGACATTACTTACTATTCCTGCTTGAACTGCAGCTTGTCCGATTACAATCCCTCCTACGACACCAATCGTTTGTCCAACGGGACCAGGAAGCCGAACTGCAGCTTCGCGGAGCATTTCAAGTACTAATTCCATCAAAAGTGCTTCTAATATGGGGGGGAAAGGAATTTTAGCTCGAGATTCTCCAATCGTTAACAATAATTTAAGTGGAATCACTTCATAATGAAAGGAAATCATAGCAATATAAAGAGCAGGAGCAAAAATTGCAATAAATAATCCAGTGAAACGAAGTAATCGTATAAAAGATGGAATCATTGGTCTGAAGCTGTAATCATCTATCGTCTGAAAAAAAGCTGAAAAGGTCATAGGTCCTATTAATACGCCTGGTGAACGATCTACAACAACAGCGATTCGTCCATCCAGAATATGATGTGCCGTTGTGTCAGGGCGTTCAGTTATTGATAATTGCGGAAAGAGAGTGTAGGAATTATCTTCAACAAACCCTTCTAATTCTCCGGTAGTAAGAATGGCATCTACTTTGATTGATTCGATGCGGCATGCCATCTCTTGTACGACATCTTCGTTTACAATGTCTGCTAAGTACAGCAAAAAAACCTTTGAAGTAGCTCGTTCACCAACAGTGAATTCCTTCACTTTCAATTCGCGATTTGGAATATATCGACGAATAAGTGCAAGGCTGTCGCTCGCTACTTCATTAAATCCTTCGTGTGAGCTTTTTATGGAGCTCTCTGTTGTAGGTTCTTCAATGCTCCTTTTTGGTGCCGCTTGCGTATCAAGCTCTAAAGCGGATAGTTGCCCGTTTATAAATAAAATGCTTTTGCCGTGTAAAAGAGATTGTTCAATGTCTGCCCACTGTTGCACTTTTTTTATATTTCCGATAGAAACAGAGGATTCCCAAAAATCTTCTTCATTCCATTCTTTAAATAAGAGAGGACGAAGAATGTTTACGTTAATAACAGTTTTGTCTACAAGTCCTTCCATATAAATAAGTGCAGCTTCTTGTCCATTTCTTAATGGAAAAGTGCGTGTTATTAATTCTGGAATACCGCTAAACAGTTTGGACAAGTGCTTTAGGTTAAGTGAAAGAGAAGAAGAAATAGGTTTTTTTAATGTATAATCAGCTTGCTCTTGTACAGAAAAAGATTTTTCACCACGAATCCATTTGTTAAAAGACCCCATGTATTCATTTTCTCCTTGTTATGTTTTATATGGGTTATTATGGATAGTTCCAAGCTGACGTATGCGTAGTTTAAATTTTATATTGTATATTTCCATCTTTAACGCTATAATTATAGTGTTAAAGATGGAATCGTGATATGACCTGTTATGACTCTATCGTTTTATTTATGAATAAATGGATTGGTATTTTAGCAAGATGTGCTAATAAACTACTCCACCATGATAATAACGTGCCGAAATGTGGTGCGTATATTTTCGTGGTGGAGTTTTTTTATTCTCAAAAAGGGGGAAAGACCATGAATAACAACATGGTTCATATTACAATTGACGGAAAAAAGTATACAGCGGAGCCCGGTTCAACGATATTGGGTGTTATGAATGAGAACGGGATTGAACATCCGCAAATTTGTTACGTGCCAGAAGTAGATCCTATTCAAACATGTGACACTTGTATTGTAGAAGTTGACGGAAAGTTAATGCGCTCTTGTTCGACAGTAGCGACAGAAGGTATGAACATTGAACGTAATTCTACTCGTGCGAAAGAAGCACAAACAGAGGCGATGGATCGGTTACTAGAAAATCATTTATTATACTGTACAGTATGTGACAACAACAATGGGAACTGTAAACTGCATAATACAGCAGAATTAATGGAAATTGAACATCAAAAATATCCTTATGAACCGAAAGTAGATGTAAGTGAAGTTGATATGACGCATCCGTTTTATCGCTATGATCCTAATCAATGTATTGCATGTGGTCAATGTGTTGAGGTGTGTCAAAACTTACAAGTAAATGAAACATTATCGATAGACTGGGAAGCGGAGCGCCCACGAGTGATTTGGGATGAAGGAGTAAATATTAATGATTCCTCATGTGTTAGTTGTGGTCAATGTGTAACGATTTGCCCTTGTAACGCTTTAATGGAGAAAACGATGCTCGGTGAAGCTGGATTTATGACGGGACTAAAGCCAGATATTCTTGAACCGATGGTAGATTTAATTAAAGAAGTAGAGCCTGGATATAGCGGTATTTTTGCGGTATCAGAAGTGGAAGCGGCCATGCGTGATACTCGTACGAAGAAAACGAAAACAGTATGTACATTTTGTGGTGTAGGTTGTTCATTTGAAGTGTGGACGAAAGGACGTAAAATTCTTAAAGTACAACCTTCTTCTGATGCGCCAGTTAACGCAATTTCTACTTGTGTAAAAGGGAAATTCGGTTGGGATTTCGTAAATTCTAAAGAACGAATTACGAAACCTTTAATTCGTAAAAATGGAACGTTTGTTGAATCTACATGGGAAGAAGCATTGAATGTAGTTGCAAGTAAATTAGGATCGATTAAAGAAGAGTACGGTAAAGATGCTATCGGTTTTATTTCTTCATCTAAGATTACGAATGAAGATAATTATGTGATTCAAAAATTAGCTCGACAAGTATTTGAAACGAATAATATTGATAACTGCTCACGTTATTGTCAATCACCAGCGACAGACGGATTATTCCGTACAATTGGTATGGGCGGAGATGCTGGAACGATTAAAGATATTGCGAAATCCGGTCTTGTTATTATTGTAGGATGTAATCCGACAGAAGGTCATCCAGTTTTAGCTACACGTATTAAACGTGCCCATAAATTACACGGACAAAAATTAATTGTGGCTGATCTTCGTAAAACAGAAATGGCAGAGCGTTCAGACGTCTTTATTAGTCCAAAACAAGGGACGGATCAAGTATGGTTAATGGCTGTTACGAAATATATGATTGATCAAGGATGGCATGATCAACAATTTATTGATGAGAATGTAAACTTCTTTGAAGATTTCAAAGAGAGTCTTACAGAATATACACTTGAATACGCAGAAGAAATGACTGGTATTTCAAAAGAAACACTGATTCAAATGACTGAAATGATTCGTGATGCAGATGGTACATGTATCCTTTGGGGTATGGGAGTAACGCAAAATACAGGCGGATCTGATACTTCCGCTGCGATTTCAAACTTACTACTTGCAACAGGTAATTATCGTCGTCCAGGTGCTGGTGCATATCCACTTCGAGGTCACAATAACGTACAGGGTGCTTGTGATATGGGTACTTTACCAGGATGGCTTCCGGGATATCAGCACGTTACGAACGATATGGAACGTGCGAAATTTGAAATGGCTTACGGAGTAAAAATTAATAGTGAACCAGGTCTTAATAATATTGAAATGCTTCACGCAATTGATGAGGGGAAAATGAAAGCTATGTATCTTGTCGGAGAAGATATGGCTCTTGTAGACTCTAATGCGAACCATGTACATGAAGTGTTATCAAGCCTTGATTTCTTCGTTGTCCAAGACGTCTTCTTATCTAAAACGGCTCAATATGCAGATGTTGTATTACCAGCAGCACCGTCTCTTGAGAAAGAAGGTACTTTCACAAATACAGAGCGCCGTGTTCAAAGATTATATCAAGTTCTTCCTACTCTTGGAGATGCAAAACCGGACTGGTGGATTGTGCAGGAAGTTGCGAATAAATTAGGTGCAAACTGGAATTATAGTCATCCAAGTGAAATCTTTGCTGAAATGGCAAGTTTATCACCACTATTCTCACAAGCAAACTATGAGGTACTTGAAGGATGGAATAGCTTCCATTGGGGAAGTTTTGATGGAACGAATACACCGCTTCTGTTCCAAGATGGATTTAACTTCCCTGATAAAAAAGCTCGTTTTGCGATTGCTGACTGGGTACGTCCGGCTGAATTCCCAGCGGAGTTCGATCTTCACATTAATAACGGTCGTATGCTTGAACATTTCCATGAAGGAAATATGACAAATAAATCAACAGGTATTCAAACGAAAGTACCTGGCGTTTTCGTTGAAATTTCTCCAGCACTTGCAAAAGAACGTGGAGTGAAAACAGGTTCATTAGTTCGTCTTGTTTCTCCTTTTGGAGCATTAAAATTACGTGCACTTGTAACAGATCGTGTAAAAGCGAATGAGTTATATTTACCGATGAACTCTACTGATAATGAAACGGCAATTAATTTCTTAACAGGTCCTGCAGTTGACATACGTACGAACACACCTGCTTATAAACAGACGAAAGTGCGTATGGAAGTGCTAGAAGTTGATGGCGAAAATCCGATGCCAAAAGCGAACCCACGTAATAAAAAACGTCACCCTCAAGCTGGTATTGAGGTACATCGTAAGTGGGAACGTCCAGGGTATGTGCATTTAACGGATAAGTAGGAGGAGAAAAATATGGCTGCACCTATAAAAATAATTCAAAAACAAGAATTAACTGAGGAAGAAATAAAACAGCAAAAATTAGATGATTTAAAAGAGCTTCTAGCAAATAATGAAGAAGCTTTAAATCAAATGTTTAATATTGTCGGAGAATTAAATGACATCGGAATGCTAGAAGCTGCAAATTCTATGCTAAAGGCGAAAGAACCAATTGCAAAAATTGTTCTTGGCCAAGTGACTCGTGAGCCTGTTACAAATTTAATTAATAATATGATGGGGGCTGCGGGTGCTTTAACAGAACTTGATCCGGAGCTTACAAAAAAGCTTATAGGTAGCTTATTAGTAGGGCTAGAAGAAGGTAATGAACATCTAGAGAGTAATAAAAAAGTAGGGGTATTCGATCTTATGAAAGTGTTGAAAGACCCAGATATTAACCGTGCTATCGGGTTTGGGCTTCATTTCTTAAAAGGTATGGGAAAAGGATTAAAAGAAGAATAAACTTCATGAAGTGAATCTTTTCGCCCAAATGTTTGTACAAAATAGTTTGGGCGGAAGGGTCATTTTGGTAAAATATATAATAAAGTAAAATGAGGATTTTTGGGAGGAATAATTGTATGTCAAAAAAAGTACATGAATTTAATGATATGATTCGAAAGCTTCGAAAGGAACTTTTCGGAAAAGGACCAGAACGAATTCATACTGTTTTTGCTGAAAATATGGCGATTGCGACTCTTTATGGAAACCTAACACCTACTGAAAAATTCATTTCTAGTACGATGGACGGTGCGGAAATGGTTCATATGGCTAGAACGAAAATGATTCAAGAAGTATATGCTGCGAATTCCCGTGAACATTTGGAGGAACTTGTTGGAGCGAAATTAGTGAACCTATTTTCAGATATGAAAGTAGAAGAAGATATTGCAGTTTCGGTATTTGTTTTTGATAAAAATATAACGTGAGAGAAGGATACTGATCGTGAAACCGATACAGGTAGAAAGAGAAATCTTTCGTTATGAACAAGGAGCGTTTAAACATATAGAGGACAGCATTGTAACAGAGTTTCCAGTCACGATTAAAATGAACGGACAGGAGTTTGTTACAATGGTTAGTACTCCAGAATATATAGAGGATATGGTAATAGGCTTCCTAGCATCTGAAGGAATCATTCGGAAATATGAAGATATTGATGACATATGGGTACAAGAGAAAGAAGGATTTGTACATGTCACAACGAAAAAAATAAACCCATATTACGAACAAATGCAAAATAAACGTTATATCACTTCATGTTGTGGTATGAGTAGACAAGGGTTTGTTTTTGCAAATGATGCACTAAGTGCGAAAAAAATGAATGGTGTCCATGTACAGGTTGGTGCTGAAGATTGTTTTCGATTAATGAAAGAAATGCAGCAATCTGCAGAGACATTTCAACATACAGGCGGTGTTCATAATGCATCTTTGTGTGATGTGAATGGTATTTTGTTAAGTCGAATGGATATCGGTAGACATAATGCATTAGATAAAATTTACGGGTATTGCTTAAAAAATAATATTTCTATAAGCGATAAAATCATCGTTTTTAGTGGTCGTATTTCTTCGGAAATATTATTGAAAGTTGCCAAAATTGGTTGTGAAATCATATTGTCCAAATCAGCTCCAACTGAGTTGGCTTTGCAGCTAGCAGAAGAATTAGGTATTACTACGATAGGATTTATTCGGAATCAATCCTTAAATGTATATACGCATCCAGAGCGTGTTTTAAATATAAAATAAGTAAAAGCGAGGCAATAAATATGAAATCTGTCACATTAGACAAACTACAACGTCCTTTAAAGGATTTACGTATTTCAGTTACTGATCGCTGTAATTTTCGCTGTCGATATTGTATGCCAGAAGAAATATTTGGTCCTGATTACTCGTTTTTGTCTAATGATAAAATTTTATCTTTTGATGAGATTGAAAGGATAACACGTATTTTCGTTTCTTTAGGTGTTAGAAAATTACGGATTACAGGCGGAGAACCGTTACTTCGAAGAGGTCTTCCGCAGCTTATCGAGCGCCTTAATAAAATAGATGGTGTGGAGGATATCGGTTTAACAACCAATGGATCGTTACTTAAAAAGTTTGCTCCTGATTTATTTAAGGCGGGTTTATCACGTGTGACAGTTAGTTTAGATTCCTTAGAAGAAGAGCGGTTTTTCTATTTAAATGGTAATAGAAGCAAAGTACAAAGGGTTTTGGAAGGAATACAGGTTGCAGCTGAAGTTGGTATGAAAATTAAAATAAACATGGTCGTACAAAAAGGGAAAAATGAACAAGATATTATACAGATGGCGCAATACTTTAAAGAAAATAAGCATATTCTTCGGTTTATTGAGTATATGGACGTCGGAAATTATAACGGTTGGGAGTTAAGGGAAGTTATCTCCAAACAAGAAATAGTAAATACGATTCATAAAGTTATGCCATTAGAACGTGTAGAAGCAAATTATCCAGGTGAAGTGGCTACTAGGTATCGTTATATAGGCAGTGATGAAGAAATAGGTATTATTTCATCAGTAACGGATTCTTTCTGTTCATCATGTACGAGAGCCCGTATTTCTGCAGAAGGAAAATTATATACGTGTTTGTTCGCTTCTAAAGGAAATGATTTGAGAGAACTGCTTCGATCTGGATACAATGATGAGGAAATAACAGATATCGTAAGCAATATATGGAACAACCGAGAAGATCGTTATTCAGATGAACGCTTAAGTCATACAAGTAAAAAAAGAGCACCTAAAATTGAAATGTCACATATTGGTGGATGATATATAAGTGTGACACTATGATGGAGTATATACAAAATGGAATATGTGCAACGGTTGTAGATTTTCTATTTTATAGTAAAAGTGATGATTGATATCTCTGTAAAAGATGTGCAGAGAAATTAAGCAGCATTCAAAAACCTTTATTTTGAGGAGGTTTTTTGAAGCTGCTTTTTTATTTGGAGAAGATGGAGGAATTAGTAATGGCATTTCATAAACCGGAACAAATTGCTGAGCTTGTAATTGAGGCCGGTGTTCAAAAAGTAAGTCAGACGTTGCCAGCAATGCTTATTCTCGGTTTTTTAGGAGGAGCGTTTATTTCGTTAGGTTTTTTACTTAACATTCGCGTTTTAGGTAATTTGCCTGAGCGCTGGGGGAGTTTAGTAAATGTTTTAGGAGGAGCGGTTTTTCCTGTTGGACTCATGCTCGTCGTATTAGCAGGAGGAGAATTAATTACCGGAAATATGATGTCACTATCTATGGCGCTATATGCAAAGAAAATTACATTGGTTAGTGTGCTAAATAACTGGGTTTGGATTACTTTCATGAATTTTGTAGGAGCTATTTTCGTAGCGTATTGTTTCGGTCATCTTGGCGGATTAACAGAGGGAGATTATTTAAATAAAACGGTAGCGATAGCAGAAGGAAAGTTACATGAATCATTTGGGAGAACTTTAATTTTAGCAATTGGGTGTAATTGGCTCGTTTGTTTGGCGCTTTGGCTCGCTTATGGGACGAGTGATTTTGTCGGAAAAATAATTGGAATTTGGATTCCGATTATGGCATTTGTAGTGATTGGATTTCAGCAAGTGGTAGCGAATATGTTTGTCATCTCAGCAGTTATTTTTGCAGGTCATCTGACATGGATGGATCTTGCTAGAAATTTTGTTCCTGTCTTTATCGGAAATGTAATTGGCGGAGCTGGCTTTGTTGGATTTGCGTACTTTGCTTGTTATCAAAAACAACATTCTAATATGAAATAGTGTTCGTGAGAGGAAGGGTATGTAATGGCTGAGCGGTATTCACGACAACAGTTGTTCAAACCAATTGGGAGTAGAGGGCAAGAAAAAATTCGAAATAAACATGTGTTAATTGTAGGAGCAGGTGCATTAGGAAGTGCAAGTGCCGAAAGTTTCGTACGTGCAGGTATTGGCGAGTTGACGATTATAGATCGTGATTACGTTGAATGGAGTAATTTACAAAGGCAACAATTGTACTCTGAAAAAGATGCAAGAGAGAAATTGCCAAAAGCAATCGCTGCTAAAAATCGGCTAGAAAAACTTAATTCGGAAGTACAAATACATGCTTTCGTAATGGATGCATGTGTAGAAAACTTGGAAGGGCTATTAGAAAATGTTGATGTAATAATTGATGCAACAGATAATTTCGATATCCGATTTATAATAAATGACTTATCACAAAAACATAATATCCCGTGGGTATATGGTTCTTGCGTTGGCTCGTACGGTATGAGTTATACAATTATTCCGCAAGAGACACCGTGTTTACATTGTGTGCTGAAGAATGTTCCAGTTACAGGTGTGACGTGTGATACCGCTGGAATTATTAGCCCGACTGTTCAAATCGTCGCAGCATATCAAGTGGCGGAAGCACTCAAAATTTTAGTAGAAGATTTTGCAGCAATTAGAACAACATTTTTCATGTTTGATATATGGAGTAATCAAAACCATTTTATAAAACTAGGGAAAATCAAGACAGACGATTGCCATTCGTGCGGTTTGAATCGCATGTATCCTTATTTATCATACGAAAACCAAACGAAGGTAGCCGCTTTATGCGGAAGAAATACAGTTCAAATTAGATCGGTAGAAAATAGACAGTACAATTTTGATGATGTAGAAAAAGTATTAAAAAAACTGGGGAAAGTAGATCGGAATCCGTATTTACTATCTTGCCAATTAGATGATTACCGCATCGTTGTTTTTCGGGATGGTCGTGTTTTTATTCATGGTACAAATGATATTTCGAAAGCGAAACAATTATATTATCGTGTATTCGGTTAATAGAAAGGGTTGTTAATAATGGAAAGAAGAGTGCCAATTACGGTTGAAGAAGCTGTTCGTAAAGTAATGAGATTTGCTCATAACGGCTTAAAGGAGCTACTACCTATTGAATTAGCTTATGGACGTATATTAGCAGAGGATTTAGTAGCTGACCATGATGTACCTTCATTTAATCGTTCGCCGTATGACGGATTTGCTATTAGAGCAAAAGATACGGATTTAGCAAGTTATGAAACGCCAATTGTATTTGAAGTAGTGGGTGAAATCGGTGCAGGCTCGCTGTTCCATGAGAAAGTAGGTCCATTTCAAGCGGTTCGAATTATGACAGGAGCGCAAATTCCGAATGGGTGTGATGCGGTTGTTATGTTAGAGCTAACTCGTCAATATGAGGAGGATGGCAACAAATATATGGAAGTGAAGCGATCATTCAAAACGGGCGACAATATTTCTTTTCAAGGTGAAGATGCTCGTAAAGGAACGGTTCTTGCAAAGGAAGGGTCATACATTAATCCAGGCATTTCAGCTCTTCTTGCTACGTTTGGGTATAGCGAGGTACCGGTGGCTAGAAAGCCTGTAATTGGACTATTAGCGACTGGCAGTGAATTACTGGATGTAAACGATTCATTACAGCCAGGGAAAATCCGAAACAGTAATACGTATATGATATTGTCTCAAATTCGAAGAGCGGGCGGAAGAGTAAAATATTTTGGGAAGTGTAGCGATGATTTTCATACATGTTTCACAGCTGTAAAAGAAGCGTTAAGCCAAGTAGATATGCTCATTACAACAGGCGGTGTATCAGTAGGGGATTACGATTATTTACCAGCTATATATGAAAAATTAGGTGCATCTGTTCTTTTCAATAAAGTTGCAATGAGGCCAGGAAGTGTAACGACTATAGCACAATTAAATGGCAAGTTATTATTTGGTTTGTCAGGAAATCCATCAGCTTGTTACGTAGGGTTTGAATTATTCGTAAGACCGTGTATTCGGACGTATATGTTTAGTGAAAAAGCACATTTAAAAAGAGAAAAAGCGTTATTAGGAGAAGATTTTCTAAAGCCAAATCCATTTACAAGATTTGTACGAGCAAAACTGACATATAACGAAGGGCAGTTAATTGCTTATCCGTCAGGGTTTGATAAATCTAGCTCGGTTTCTTCATTAGCAGAATCGAATGCTTTTATCGTATTACCAGGCGGGACAAGAGGATATAAAAAAGATATGTTTGTGGATGTTCTTTTATTGGAAGATAACGAAGGTAGTGAATGGCCTTGGACATTTCGCAAAGTGAGAGGTGGTTCCAATGGGACAAGTGCTATTTGAGATTGTTGATATACCGATTGTAGTTGAAGAAGTAACGAATAAAGTGGCAAGAAGAGAAGCAGGTGCGATTACAACTTTTATCGGTACAGTGAGAGAATTAACAAAAGGAAAACGAACGCTATATTTAGAGTATGAAGCATATAAACCGATGGCAGTAAAACAACTTATGAGAATTGGTGAAGAAATTAGTGAAAGATGGCCGGATGCAAAAGTAGCAATTACGCACCGAGTAGGACGGTTAGAAATAATGGATATTGCGGTAGTCATTGCAGTTTCATCACCGCATCGAAAAGTAGCTTATGAAGCGAATGAATACGCAATTGAACGTATAAAGCGAATCGTCCCAATATGGAAAAAAGAATTTTGGGAAGATGGGACGATGTGGATTGGAGATCAACTTGAAAATACACATTATCCAGCAGGAAAACCGAAGAAGGAAGAATGAGAAAATGATTACAATTTTATTATTTGCAAATTTACGTGAGGAAGTTGGATTGGATCGATTAGTAATTTCAGAAAAAGAAGAACTGACAGTACAGCAATTAAAAGAATGGCTCAAAGAAAGCTATGGTTTACAATCGCTTGATAAAGTGATGGTGGCTGTTAATGAAGAGTTTGTAACGAATGAAGAGATGATAAAAGCTGGAGATATCGTCGCATTTATCCCGCCCGTTAGTGGTGGATAATAAGTGTTTCTCGCAATGACAAGAAGATGTTGTATATAAATTAGAATACGAGAAGGGATGAGTTCTATGATTACTCAAAAACAAATAATGAATGCATTAAAACATGTAGAGGATCCAGAATTACACAAAAGTATTGTAGAGTTAAACATGGTCAGAAATATACAAATGAATGGAACAGAGGTTAAACTTGAAGTAGTGCTAACGATTCAAGGTTGTCCGTTAAAAGCAAAAATTCAACAAGATATTGAAGATTCACTTCACGCAATTGGTGCCTCTAAGGTGGATTTAACATTCGGTTCTATGACAAAAGAAGAACGTGCAGTCTTAACAGAGAAGTTAAAGAAAAATACTAGAACAGAAACTGGTATGCCGAGCATGCTTCGTTCTGATTCAGGGGTACGATTTATTACTGTAACGAGCGGAAAAGGTGGAGTCGGAAAATCAACTGTGACAATTAATCTTGCAACGGCTTTAGCTCGTATGGGCAAAAAAGTGGGGATATTAGATGCAGATATATATGGTTTTAGCATTCCAGCTATGATGGAAACGAGTCAAAAACCAACGATGATTGATCAAACAGCAATTCCAGTCATTAGTCACGGTGTTAAAATCATGTCGATGGGATTTTTCACAGAAGAAAACAATCCGGTTATGTGGCGCGGACCGATGTTAAATAAATGGATTCAAAATTTCCTTGCGAATACGCACTGGGGAGAATTAGATTATTTACTGCTTGATTTACCACCTGGTACAGGAGATGTTGCGATTGATGTTGCAGCAATGATTCCGCAGGCGAAAGAAATTATCGTTACAACACCACATAATGTAGCTTCATTTGTAGCATCTAGAGTAGGCGTAATGGCGAAACATACGAAGCATGAGATTTTAGGTATTGTGGAAAATATGGCTTATTACGAAGAGCAAGATGGATCGAAAAATTATCTGTTCGGAAAAGGCGGTGGTGAAATGCTTGCAGAACAATTGCAAACAGAAGTAATTGCCAAAATACCTTTTGCAAAACGTGAAGAAAATAATGGTTCATCTGTATATGATGAAGATTCTTTTGTTGGAGAAGTGTTTACATCGTTAGCGGAAGATATTATTTATAAAGGATAAAGGAGGGATTTTTTATGGCGTGTAATATCGATCATTCTATTGAAGATGTAATGAATAAACTTGAAAGTCAAAAGAGTTTTTTATCTGAAGAGATTTTTAAAGGGTTAAAAGAATTTTTACAAGGTAATCATTCACAAGAAATATTAAATGATGTATTTCATCTTTTAAAAAAATATGACTTAGTTGGTGAAGAAGAACAAGAGATAAGAAATGTACGATTATTGCTGATTATAAGATAAATACTCTTTGGGGTTGTTTTTTACAAGAGGGGTGAATGTAATGAATATGAAGAAAATGATTGAAACGATAGAAGTAACAAAAGTGACGGATGAAGAATTATCGATTTCTCATTTACATCAAAAGCTTGTGAAGTTATATAGCCAAAAAAATGTAGCTAATTATACGGAGCTATTAAAATATATTTTATCATTATCCGTGCAGCTGAAGCTGAATCTTGTATTGAAATATTTTGGTGTACGTCCGGTTGTTGCTACAGATGAGCGTATGCAATTTCAAGAGATATTTAAATGTTTAGCTAAGAAAGATGATAACGGGGAATGGTTTTTAAATTTCGTTTCTTTATATATAGGGCTAATTGTAGTTCTTCACTTTGATGAGAAAGTGATTGAGAGAAGTTTTCTCGATAAGATGGTAGTGGGTGAATGGAATGAGATATAAGAGCCTGCTCATAACATCTTTCTATTTAATTGCTATAACTGCGATTTTAATTGGTTATATAAATATGAAGGCAACAAATTAAACTAGTTTGACAAAAAATGTTCTTCAGTTGTTTCCATCGTTTTTTCATGTTACCATTAAGCGAATTTTTCATAGGGAGAGAAAGCGATGAAATGGATTTATTTATTATTATTAACATTATAGCTTTTAGCCTTATGGGGCTTGATAAACGAAAAGCGAAGAAGAAACAGTGGAGAACGCCAGAGAGTACGTTGTTTTTATCAGCAGCAGCTGGGGGCGCAATTGGTGCTTGGATCGGTATGTATATATTTCACCATAAAACACATAAAAAGAAATTTGTTTTTGGTATACCATTACTTGTCGTTATAACAGTATGTTTATTTTTGGCTGTATGAGAAATGTCGAAAGAAATGCAGATTGAATATTGGTAAAGTGGGCATGTAGGACCGTATAATGGAGAAAAATGAGAAGAGGAGAAAAAGGAAGATGGGGAGTCAATCAGCACAGCAAAAAAAAGGGATCATATATGCGGCTGGTGCTTATACGATGTGGGGAATCCTACCAATCTATTGGAAATGGGTCGAGGAAGTCCCAGCAGACGAAATATTAGCACACCGCATTGTTTGGGCGTTCGTTTTTATGTTACTTGTATTAGGTGTTACGAAGAGATTTCGCCAGTTTATTGGGGAGTTTGTGAATCTTTTTAAACGACCTAAATTATTAATGTCATTAACAATAGCTTCAGTCTTGATTAGCGGAAACTGGTTTGTCTACATATGGGCCGTTAATCATAATCATGTCATTGAAGCAAGTCTTGGTTATTATATTAATCCGCTTATTAGTATTTTACTTGGTACAGTTGTTTTAAAGGAAAAGTTAAACTTTTGGCAATATGTTGCAGTTGGTTTAGCTGGAGTAGGAGTTATCATTTTAACAGTACGTTTCGGGGCTATTCCGTGGGTTTCTTTATCACTTGCCCTTTCATTTGGGTTATATGGATTAACGAAAAAATTGTTAAATTATGATGCGACAATTGGACTAACGATGGAAACGATGTTAGTGACGCCGTTCGCGGTTATTTATCTCATTATGACAGGAGTACATGGCTTCGGTTCATTTGGATCTATTTCCATGTTATCAACGTTACTATTAATAGGAGCAGGTATTGTTACAGCGTTACCACTTTTTTATTTTGCAAAAGGAGCACAACTTATTCCGCTTTATATGGTAGGTTTTTTACAATATATTGCACCAACAATTAGTTTGATTTTAGGTGTATTCGTATTTGGTGAACATTTCACCTCTACTCATATGATTGCATTTTTCTGTATATGGGTTGCATTATTTGTATTCTCGGTAGCGAAAACAAAGTTCTTAGTGCAGAAACAGCCGAAATTTATAAAAAATAAATCAGCAAAAGTATCATAATGCGTAGTATTTTCTACGCATTTTTCTTTATACTGATACTATAGGATTTCCATTATAGCTAGTAGGGAGCTGAGAACGTGGAAACAATTTTACATAACAATCCGCTTATGGCCGCTGTAATTTCATGGTTTTTAGCACAATTAACGAAAGTAGTCTTTAAATTATTCAAAACGGGTGAATTTGATTTTGCAAAGTTTTTCGCTTCAGGTGGGATGCCAAGTTCTCATGCTTCAACTGTTACAGCACTGGCGACAGGTGTTGGTGTTGTGGAAGGGGTGGAAAGTACCTTATTTGCAATTGCTGTTATTTTTGCCATTATAGTTATGTATGACGCTTCAGGAGTAAGGCTTGCAGTAAGTAAACAGGCGAAAATATTGAATGAGTTTTTTCACGGTAGACAAACAGAATATAAGAAGTTAAATGAACTTGTCGGGCATACACCGTATGAAGTAGTAGTTGGTGCTTTATTAGGGATTATTGTCGGAGTAGGATATTGTTTATGAGCAGAACATCTTATATGTTCTGCTTTTCTTTGTTTTCATACATATTCAGCTACTTTTTTGAATATCGTTATACGGATTTCGAAAGGGTGGGTGAGTAAGTTGTTATTATATGAAAAAGTGCATGAAGAAATAGCGAGGCGAACAACGGCACTTCAAACGATGCAACAGCGAGATGGAACGTGGCGTTTTTGTTTTGAAGGGGCACCATTAACAGACTGCCATATGATTTTTTTATTAAAATTATTAGGTAGAGATAAAGAGATAGAACCGTTTGTAAAAAGATTAGCATCACTCCAAACAAATGAAGGAACATGGAAATTGTATGAAGATGAAGTTGGAGGGAATTTATCTGCTACAATTCAATCTTATGCGGCCCTGCTAGCATCGAAAAAATATACAAAAGAAGATGCGAATATGAAGCGAGCGGAAATGTTTATAAATGAGCGCGGAGGGGTAGCGCGTGCTCATTTTATGACGAAGTTTTTATTAGCAATTCATGGAGAATATGAATATCCTTCATTCTTTCATTTACCAACACCAATCATGTTTCTACAGAATGATTCTCCCCTTAGTATATTTGAATTGAGTAGCTCAGCACGTATTCATTTAATTCCGATGATGCTGTGTTTAAATAAAAGATTTCAAGTAGGAAAAAAGTTATTACCAAATTTAAATCACATTGCGGGCGGAGGCGGGGAATGGTTCCGGGAGGATCGATCTCCCGTTTTTCAAACGTTATTAAGTGATGTGCAGAAAATTATAACTTACCCACTGTCTTTACATCATAAAGGATATGAGGAAATCGAACGTTTTATGAAAGAGCGTATCGATGAAAATGGAACGTTATATAGTTACGCAAGTGCATCATTTTATATGATTTATGCTTTATTGGCATTAGGACATTCCGTTCAATCTCCAATAATTCAGAAGGCAATAACGGGAATCACAACTTATATATGGAAGACGGAGAGAGGGAATCATTTGCAAAACTCTCCCTCAACTGTATGGGATACGGCCTTACTCAGCTATGCGTTACAAGAGGCTCACGTTCTGAAAGATAATAAGATGATTCAACAGGCAGTAGCATATTTGTTAAAAAAACAGCATAAAAAAACAGCTGATTGGAGCGTACATGCTCCGGAGCTTACTCCAGGCGGTTGGGGTTTTTCGGATGTGAATACGACAGTTCCAGATATTGATGATACAACAGCTGTACTAAGGGCATTGGCACGAAGTAGGGGAAACGAAAAGGTAGATAATGCTTGGCAAAAAGGAATCAATTGGGTTAAGGGGTTACAAAATAATGATGGTGGCTGGGGAGCGTTTGAAAAAGGTGTAACGAGCAACGTATTAGCAAATTTACCAATCGAGAATGCAAGCGATATGATAACAGATCCTTCTACACCAGATATTACAGGGAGAGTGTTAGAGTTTTTCGGGACATATGCGCAAAATGAATTGTCCGAAAAACAAAAACAAAGTGCGGTAAATTGGTTAATGAATGTACAAGAGGAAAATGGATCGTGGTTTGGGAAATGGGGGATTTGTTATATATATGGCACATGGGCTGTTATGACAGGGTTACGGTCACTCGGAATTCCATCTAGCAATCCTTCATTGAAACGAGCAGCTTTATGGCTTGAACATATACAGCATGAAGATGGTGGGTGGGGAGAATCATGCCACAGTAGTGTGGAGAAAAGGTTTGTTACTTTACCATTCAGTACACCATCCCAAACAGCATGGGCGTTAGATGCTCTTATTTCTTACTATGATAAAGAAACGCCATCTATTCGAAAAGGTATTTCATATTTGCTTGCGAATCCTTATATGAATGAAAAATATCCTACTGGAACAGGTTTACCAGGAGGGTTTTATATTCGTTACCATAGCTATGCCCATATATATCCGCTACTTACATTGGCACATTATGCGAAAAAATATCAAAAATAAACCGAGAGACATCTCTCGGTTTATTTTGTTGGGTAGTAGGTCCCTGTTGAAAAGAATAAGGTTGTGCTTTCCTTATTTTTCTGTTGATTGGTGTTTTTGACGTGCATCAGCGGCATTTGCACGTGCGTTTGCTTCTAAGTCATCGTGGTCAGCGAGTTCACGAGAAAACTCAACATCAATGCCATCAGTAGCTTTGCTTTGTTTGAAATTTTTTTTGTTCATTCGACACAATCTCCTTGCACTTTATCCCGCTTTAATGGGCAGTAAGACCCCACCTCAAAATTCAGCGAAAGCAAAAGAAGTTAGGTGGGGGATCAACTGCCCATAAAAGTCCGATTGGTTCAACTAATAATCAGTGGGGGGATAAAGAATCCCTCACTGATTAAAGTTTCACTTTATGCGACGTTGCAAAGTTAGTTTGACACAAATAGACTTTTTTATACAAAAAGGGATTGGGAAGTAAAAGGCCGAAATATACAGTATAAGTAATAGAAATGGGGGATAGGGATGGAATTTTTAAATGGGAAAACAGCTGTTGTAACAGGAGCTGCGCAGGGAATTGGAAAAGAGATTGCAAGGGTTTATGCAAAACTAGGGGCGAAAGTATTAATTAGCGATGTAAATGAAGAGAAGCTACAAAAAACGACACGTGAGTTATCGGACGAAGGATATGAAGTGTGCTCATATCGATGTGATGTGAGTAATCAAAATGAAGCGAAGTCGTTAATTGAATATGCGGTTCAAAAATTCGGCACATTACATATATTGGTAAATAACGCTGGGATTACAAAAGATGCAATGTTACATAAAATGGAGAAGTCTGCTTGGGAACAAGTATTACAAGTGAATTTAACTGGTGTTTTTTATTGTATGCAACCAGCGCTTCTTTACATGAGACAACAGGGGTATGGACGCATTATTAATATATCTTCAATTAGTAGAGAAGGAAACATAGGTCAAGCAAATTATGCAGCTACAAAGGCAGGAGTTGTAGGTTTAACGAAAACGGCAGCGAAAGAAGTTGGAAGTTTCGGTATTACGTGTAATGCGATTTGTCCAGGATTTATGGATACAGATATGACAAAAACGATACCAGATAAAGTGAAAGAAAAGATGGTTGGCGCGATTCCAGTTGGTAGAATTGGAACGCCAGAAGATATTGCGAACGCAGCAGTCTTTTTAGCATCAGAATACGCATCCTATATTACAGGAGAAGTATTAAATGTGAGCGGAGGACTGCAAGTTTAAAGGAATACATAATGAAAAGAACCTGACCGGATAGGTCAGGTTCTTTCTCATTAATTTAAGTTAAGCCAAACGCTCTTCACTTCTGTATAGTTATTTAATGCGTAAGATCCCATTTCACGACCAAGACCGGATTGTTTAAATCCTCCAAATGGAGATGCTGCATCAAACACGTTATAACAGTTTACCCATACTGTACCAGCGCGTACTTTACTTGCAACATAGTGTGCTGTTTTAACATTTTCTGTCCACACACCAGCCGCTAAGCCGAATTGTGATTTATTTGCACGTTCAATGACTTCATCAATATCGTTAAAAGGTATTGCAGAAATAACTGGACCGAAAATTTCTTCTTTTGCAATCGTCATTTCATCATTAACGTCAGCGAATACAGTAGGGGAAACGAAGTAGCCTTGATCGAATGGATTACTTCCTCCGCAAAGTACTTCAGCGCCTTCTTCAATCCCTTTTTCAATGTAGCCCATTACACGTTTTTGTTGTTCTTCGGAAACGAGAGGACCGATTGTAGTTTCTGGACTTAGACCAGCACCTTGATTTAATTTTTTAGAATAAAGGACGAGGTCAGCCATGACATTATCATACATTTTCTTCGGAACAAATAAGCGTGATCCAGCAGAGCATACTTGTCCTTGGTTAAACATAACACCAGAAAGTGCACCAGGAATTGCGCGAGATAAGTCGGCGTCTGGTAAAATAATGTTTGGTGATTTACCACCAAGCTCTAAAGTAACACGTTTTAATGTTTCAGATGCTTGTCGCATAATTTGTTTACCGACTGGAGTAGAACCAGTAAATGCAATTTTATCAACGAGTGGGTGATTAACGAGAGCTTGTCCAGCTGATTCACCGAATCCAGGTACGATATTAATAACACCTTTCGGGAATCCAGCTTCTTCAATTAATTCAGCTAAGTATAGAGCAGATAATGGAGTTTGTTCTGCAGGTTTTAAAACGATTGTACATCCTGTAGCAAGCGCTGCTCCCATTTTCCACATTGCCATAAGAAGCGGGAAGTTCCAAGGGATAATTTGACCAACGACACCAACAGCTTCATGGCGTGTATAGTTAAAATAATCACCAGAAACAGGAATTGTTTGACCAACGATTTTCGTAGCCCAGCCGGCATAATAGCGCATATGTTCAATTGCGAGTGGTATGTCTGCTGCCATTGTTTCACGGATTGGCTTTCCGTTATCTAACGTCTCAAGCTGTGCAAGCTCTTCTTTATGTTCTTCCATTAAATCAGCTAACTTGTACATAAGACGGCTTCGCTCAGCAGTGCTCATGCGTGACCAAGGACCTTCGTCAAAGGCCATGCGAGCTGCAACTACAGCTTTATGAATATCTTCGCGACCAGCTTCAGACACGACGGCAAGTGTTTCGCCAGTTGCTGGATTAGGTGTATTAAATGTTTTGCCGGAAGCGCTTTCGATGAAAGAACCATTCACATATAATTTTTTTGTACCTTGAAGAAACTTTTCTACCTTTTCATGAAGATTTACAGCTAGTTGACTCATTGTATAACCCCCTTGAAAATATAATGTAAACGCAGTACGAGACGGCGCTTATTCCGAAATCAAGGATGTAGGAACTAGATGGAAAGCCTCTAATTTAAATCATAATTAACAAATACTGAAAATTCAAATTTCATTTGTGTTACAATTGTAAAAAATATGTAATGTAAGAGAAACTTCTATATGATTATAAAAAATCCTGCTTGTTTTTGTTTTCTAGTAGGAAAAACTAGAAGAACAATGGTACAATAATACATCGTGAGAGGAGGGAGAAAATGAAGAATTATCATGATGATCCACGCTTTCGAATCGCCCATAGAGAAGCGTTAATTGGTCTTGGACTCGCTATTATCAATTTTATAATATGGTACGGATTTGCTTATGGGCTTGGTAGTAAAAATCCAAGTGAATATACATATGTATTCGGTTTTCCAGCATGGTTTTTTTATAGCTGTATCGTTGGATTTATCGTTATGGTTATTTTACTTAGTTTAGTTGTTCGTTTTGTATTTCAAGATATTTCACTCGATGAGGAAGAAAAAAGTGAGGAATAATAGATGAATTGGTATGTAATCATTCCAATGATAATTTCGTTTATCGTTGTATTTTTAATTGGTGTATATGCTTCAAGACGCGTGCAAGCAACTGCTCATAATAAATTTTTGCAAGAATATTTTCTTGGTGGGCGTGAGCTTGGCGGTTTATTATTAGCGATGACAATGATTGCTACATACGGTAGTGCTAGTAGCTTTATTGGTGGTCCTGGTATTGCTTACAATATGGGGATGGGCTGGGTACTGCTATCTGCGATTCAAGTTGTAACAGGGTATATTGTTTTAACGGTTATCGGTAAAAAGTTTGCAATTATTGCTAGGAAGATGGAAGCCATTACTCTTATCGATTATTTAAAGGGAAGATACAATAATAAAGCAGTCGTGATCCTTTCTGCGTTATGTATTATTATCTTTTTATTTTCAGCAACAGTAGCACAGTGGGTTGGCGGTGGACGATTAATTGAGTCGCTAACGGGTTTATCTTATACAACAGCACTATTTTTATTTACTTTCTCTGTACTTGTGTACGTATTAATTGGTGGATTTCGTGCAGTTGCGCTATCAGATACACTACTAGGTATTATCATGTTGGTTGGAACGACAATCATTTTAATTGCTACTGTCATTGCCGGTGGTGGAATTGAAAAGATTATGCAGGAGCTTGTTCAAATCAATCCGAATTTAATTACGCCATTCGGAGCGGACGGTAGTTTAACGAAATCATATGTGACATCATTTTGGATTTTAATTGGAATTGGTGTTGTCGGTTTACCGCAAATTAGCGTGCGTGCCATGTCTTATAAAAATTCAAAAGCGATGCATCAAGCCTTAATAATTGGAACGATTGTTGTAGGTACAATTATGATTGGTATGCATTTAACAGGTGTATTTGCAAGAGTCGTACTTCCGGGTATAACGGTTCCGGATAAAGTAATGCCGTTACTTGCGATGGAAGTATTGCCACCTTGGTTAGCCGGAGTTTTCTTAGCTGCACCAATGGCAGCGATTATGTCTACAGTAAACTCATTATTGTTACTTGTAAGTTCATCAATTATTAAAGATATATACGTAAATTACGTGAATAAAGAAGCAGCAGACAGTACGATTAGAAAAGGAAGTTTGTGGATTACTGGCATCGTAGGACTGCTCGTTTATGCAGCAGCAATTAAACCACCAGATTTTTTAATATGGTTAAATTTATTTTCTTTCGGTGGATTAGAAGCAGCATTCATTTGGCCGATTGTACTAGGGTTATATTGGAGGGAAGGAAATGCAACAGGAGCGCTTGCTTCCATTTTAGTTGGGGTAGGCTCATATATGTGTATTCACCTTTTCTATCCAAATCCGTTCGGTATACATACAGTTGTCTTTCCGATTTGTTTTGCTTTTATCGCTTACATTATTGGAAGTATGAGTTCTGTGAAAAAAACAGTATAGGTTAAAGGGAGAACGTAGTCCTTATAGGACTGCGTTTTTTCGTATAAATTTGTTCTTTTTTATTCTGTATATGTATGGCTATTCATAAATTAATAACAATTGAGGGGATGGAGTTGAGGGCTATGAAAAAAGTGCTATTTTTGGGAGACCCGGGAATTGATGACTCTTTAGCCATCATGTATGGAATTATGCATCCTGATATTGATATTGTTGGTGTTGTAACAGGATATGGAAATGTAACACAAGAAAAGGCGACAAGTAATGCGGCATATTTATTGCAAATGGCAGGAAGGGAAGATATACCTGTTATTAATGGTGCGAAAATTCCTTTATCCGGAGATGTTACAACGTATTATCCGGAAATCCATGGAGCAGATGGATTAGGGCCAATTAAACCACCAAAAACCTTTTCACCAAATATCAAACCTTTTTGTTCATTTTTTGATATTCTTGAACAGTATAAAGGAGAATTAATAATAGTCGATGCTGGTAGGTCAACGACGCTAGCGACAGCATTTATTTTAGAAAAGCCGATGATGAAGTACGTGAAAGAATATTATATAATGGGCGGCGCGTTCTTAATGCCTGGTAATGTTACACCGGTAGCAGAAGCAAATTTTCATGGTGATCCTATTGCGTCACAATTAGTGATGCAGAATGCCAAGAATGTGACATTGGTGCCACTGAACGTTACATCTGAAGCTATTATTACACCGGAGATGGTAAAATATATTACGAAACACTCTAAAACGAGTTTTAATAAGTTAATCGAGCCGATATTTACGTATTATTATAAAGCTTATAAAAAGTTAAATCCGAAAATAACAGGTAGTCCAGTACATGACGTAGTTACAATGATGGTTGCGGCAAATCCCTCCCTGTTAGATTATGTATATCGCCGTGTCGATGTAGATACAGTTGGAATTGCAAAGGGTGAAAGTATTGCTGATTTCCGTCCTCAACCTGACTCGAAAGCTTTAAAGAATTGGGTGCGAATCGGTTGGTCATTACATTATAAAAAATTTCTCGAAGACTTCGTGAAAATTATGACGTAGACATAATGGGAGAATACAAGTTAAAATAATGGAGATGATTACTAAAATAATCATCTCCATTATTTTGTTTGTAAGAGATAGATAGAGAAAAGTTACACAATAGGAGAGGAATTTTACTTGAAAAAAACTATAGTATGCGCAGTAATTGTGGGTATTTTTGTTTTGCTAATATCGGGTAACTTTTTAGTGAAAAAAGTATGGAGTTCAAATAATGATGATGCGCAGTATATCGCAACCTTTATTGAGGAACATAAAGATGAAAAAAATAGTGCGCTCCTAGTAAAGAGAAATGATAAAATTGTTTATTCTGTAAATCCAAATGTTGTATTACCAGTTGCTAGTACGATGAAACTAATTGTGGCCCTTGAATATACGAAACAAGTTACAGAAGGGAAAATTGATTCGTCTAGTTTCGTTTCCATTAATGATGTGAATCGGTATTATGTGCCGAATACAGATGGTGGTGCGCAAGATAGATGGCAAAAGTATTTGGAGAAAACAGGAAAGATAACTGAAGGAGCGGTTTCTTTAGAAGAAGTGGCAAAAGGAATGGTTAAGTTTAGTTCGAATGCAAATGCTGAATATTTAATGGAAATGTTAGGATTAGATAACATTAATCGAAATTTACAAAGTTTATCGCTTCCTGCACATCAACCACTATTTCCGATTGTTTCATCTTTATACATTCCAGGATATTTGCATAAAGAATTACATGTTCCGAAATATAAAATAGAGAAAAAGTTAAAAGAAATGTCTCAAGAGCAATATCGTGAATATGCGATGATTATTCATGAGCGCTTAAAAAAGAAGGGACCATTATTACAGAAGGAAATTCCTCTTTATTTAGAGGAACGTTACGATAAAATTTGGTCAGATCGATTACCAGCTGCTTCTGCAAACGATTATATGGTACTGCTTCAGAAGGCAAATCATAAAGGTGGCCTGACAGAAGCAGAAGAAAAAGTATGGGCGAATATCGTTGAGACAGATATGAGTGCTAAGAAATATCGTAAAACATTTAGACATGCAGGGCAAAAGAATGGTTATACGCCGTGGACAGTTACAAAAGCAGTTTATGCGATGGATAAACGAGGGAACTGTACAGAAATAGTGTTCTTAGCAAATAATTTAAATGAGGACGACAGTGCAGAAATACGGAAACATTTAGCAAACTTACATTTCCAAGTGTTGCAAAGTGATAAGTATGATGCGACTTTTATTAAGTAAACTCGGTGCTTAAAGCGCCGAGTTTATTTTTATGTATAAGCACTTTTTTGCCATCTCTGGGTATGATGGGTAGTAATAATACTTAGGTGAGGGGGGAAAAGGTGATGAAACAAAGTAAGGAAGAGTTTATAAAGAGTGAAGGCGCTGATTTCCCTGGGAAAACGTATGTGGATTGCGTATTACAGCATGTATTTGATTTTCAACGAAATTACTTATTGAAAGATATGTTTCAAGTGCATAAAGCGCATATTACGATGCTGATGGAAGAAAATTTAATGAAAAAGGAAGAAGCTAAAGTTATACTACAAGCATTAAAAAAGGTAGAGGGAATTCCAGAAGAGCAATTGCTCTATACAGAGCAGCATGAAGATCTCTTTTTTTTAGTGGAACATTTAATTTCTCAAGAAGCGAAATGCGATTTTGTAAGTAATATGCATATTGGTAGAAGTAGAAATGATATGGGTGTAACGATGTATCGCATGAGTTTAAGACGGTATGTATTACGATTAATGGAACATCATTTGTTATTGCAAGAGAGTATATTACAACTTGCCGATGATCATAAGGGAACGATCATGCCAGCTTATACACATACACAACCAGCACAACCAACAACATTTGGTCATTATACGTTAGCGATTTATGATACGATGCAAAGAGATTTAGAAAGAATGAAAAGAACGTACAAACTGTTAAATCAGTCGCCAATGGGAGCTGCTGCTCTTTCTACAACAAGTTTCCCAATTAAACGAGAGCGAGTTGCTGATTTACTTGGATTTACTAATGTAATTGAGAACTCATATGATGCTGTCGCTGGAGCGGATTATTTATTAGAGGTTAGCTCGTTACTTATGGTAATGATGACGAATACGAGTAGATGGATTCATGACTTCTTACTATTAGCGACGAAAGAATATGATGGTATTACTGTTGCAAAACCATATGTACAAATTAGTAGTATTATGCCCCAAAAGCGAAATCCAGTTTCAATTGAACATGCCCGTGCGATTACGAGTAGCGCATTAGGAGAAGCATTTACAGTATTTCAAATGATTCATAATACGCCATTTGGTGATATTGTCGATACGGAAGATGACTTGCAGCCGTATTTATATAAAGGGATTGAAAAGACTATTCGTGTTTTTTCTATTATGAATGCAGTTATTCGAACGATGAAAGTAGAAGAAGAAACGTTGAAAAACCGTTCCTATCAGCATGCAATTACGATAACTGATTTCGCAGATGTTTTAACACGAAACTATGCCATTCCATTTCGGCATGCGCATCATGCGGCAAGTGTTATTGCGAGTATGTCATTGGAACAGCAAAAGGAGTTACATGAATTACATTTCAAAGATGTAAATATATACTTACAAGAAAAATTTAAAATACATTTATTAGAAAAAGAGTGGGAAGAAATTGTATCGTCAGAAGCATTTATTCAAAAAAGAACGGTATATGGTGGACCGAGTAAAAAAGAAATGGAGCGTATGATTAAAAATCGAAAAGAGTCATTTCGGAAAGAAGAAGAGGTATTTGAACAGGAAAGACAGAGGGTTTTACAAGTTGAAAATGATTTGAATACGTTAGCTTTGAATATTATTGAATCATAAAAGAGGGATTTAATGAATTAGTCGCCAATACTTAATTAAAATATAAATAGAGAGAAGACATTGTCGATGATTCAATTACATGTATATGAAGAGATTTTTCATTTTAAAGAAGATGTTACACCATTTCTAGAAAAGAATGAGCAGGAAAACAATCTCATATTAGGTGTATTACAAATGGTTCAACAACCGATATTTATGGGAATAGCGAAACAAGGAGAAGAAATTGCGGTTGTATTTCTGCAAACAGAAGAGAAGAAACAAATCATTGTTGCAACTTCTGAAATTGCGGGAGTAACTATTGAGGAACTTGCAAAAGAGTTAACAAAAGTATATCCGGATATTCCTGGATTGATCGGTAATAAGAAAATTGTACAGAAATTAGCGGCAGAGATTGCGGTGTTAGAAAATAAGAAAGCTAATGTTGCGATGGAGCAAGGAGTATATGAATTAAAACAAGTGAAGAAAAAGTGGAACGGAGATGGAGTCTTTCGAGAAATAAATAGTGATGAGATACCATTAATAGAAAAATGGATATATCAATTTTGCGAAGATGTGAAGCTTCCTACTACGAAAGAAGAAGCAAAACAAACGGCACAGACATTAATCATTAATCATCGTTTATTTGGTCTAGAAGTAGACGGGAAACTTGTTTCTGTAGCTGCAAAAACACGTCCAACTAAAAATAATATAACAGTTAATTTCGTGTATACGCCGACGGAAGCAAGGAAGAAGGGATATGCATCTAATTGTGTAGCGGCACTTAGTCAACGTATGTTGGATGAAGGTTACAAGACAACTACGTTATATACTGATCTAGCGAATCTGACATCGAATAAAATTTATCAAGAAATTGGTTATGAGCAAATTGCGGAGTCTGTGCTTATATTTTTAGAGAAGTAGAACAAAAAGGCGTGCTAAAATAGCACGCCTTTTTGTTATTCATCAATTCTAATAACCTCGCCTTGAGGGAAGTCTTCGGTTTCTAGTAAGTTACGAATAGCTTTCGCAACATATTCGGGTGATAATAACTTTCCTTCTTCTTTTAATGCGATGAATCGATCTAAATTTGTGAAGTCTTCTTTATTTGTTTCGCGAATTTGTGCTTGCATATTTGTATCAACAACACCAGGTGCAAAAGCGACGATTTTTACTGGATATTCTTTTTCTGTTTCTTCGGTTGCTACGCACTGTGTAAACATATTTACACCAGCTTTTGTTGTACAATAGGCGCCCCATCCGAAGTAAGGATTTTTTCCTGCACCAGATGAAATGTTTATAACACGTTTATCTATTTTCCATTCTTTCGTATGTTTCATGAAAGTAGATGTAAGAATCATAGGTGCAAGTAAATTAATGTGAACGTTTGTAATGAATTGTTCGCTTTCTGCTTTTTCAATTGGCTTCATAGGAGCAACTGTACCCGCATTATTAATTAAATGAATAGAAGATACACTGTCTTTTTGAATAGATGAAATGATTTTGTTAAAGTTCGTTTCTAAATTATGTACATCTTGAAGATCTAAGGAGTGGAAAACATAATTGCTATTATATTGTTCTGCGAGTTTCGTAAGCTCTTTATTTTCTCTTCTAGAAATAGAGACAACAGTTGTATTTTTTTCTAACAATTGCGTGGCGATAGCCTCACCTAAACCTTGTGAAGTTCCTGTTATGATAACGTAGCGCATAGTTTTATAAACCCCTCTCATATGTGCGGAATTTTGTTGGACAACGTACATTATATAGTTTGTCTACATTTTATAGTATAGAGCACTTTTTACTATAATTGAAATGAGATGATTGTGTGCCTTTTATAAATCGTTTTACGACAACAGTACCTGGTGCCGTCACGTTTACAGGTAATACGCTGGGACTTAGCCCTACATCACCTGCACCAGGTAATATTTTTGGTACACTTGCTGTGTTTACGACAGTAAATACAGCGTTGCAAGTACCAGGATTCCCAGCAGGGACAACAGATGAATGGCAATTGAATTCTTCAAGTGCAATTTTAAATCTTCCAGCGGGAAGCAGTGTGTTATATGCAGAATTAGTTTGGGCTGGTACTTTCCGGACTGATACGGAGGATGTTTTACCATTTTTAAATGATAGCATTACATTTACAACGCCAGCAGGGACGTTTTCTGTTACGCCAGATCCTGCTACTGCGCAGCAAGGTTCGGTAGGAAACCAGTTTTATTATGCTCGTTCTGCCAATGTAACGAATCTTGTTAGTGCAGGTGGGGCAGGCACATATACAACAGGTGCTGTGCCTGCTGCAAGAACTTCAGCCGACCCAACAATTAGCCGTTCAGCTGGCTGGACGCTTGAGGTTGTGTATCAAAATGCAAGTTTACCACTTCGAAATTTGTCAGTATATGCAGGCCAAGAAATTATTGATGCTTCATCCCCGCCAGTTGATGCTACTATTTCAGGATTTGCTACACCAGCTACAGGGGCTGTTACAGGAAGAGTGCTCGTAACTGTTCAAGAGGGAGATTCCAACATTTCTGGAGATCAACTTCGCTTTGGACCAAACCCAAATGCTACAGTTGCATTATTCGGACCGAGAAATCCGGCAAATAATTTTTTTCAGTCACAAATTTGTAATGACAGTGGGAATTTAGATACGAGTGGTACATTTGGAGATTTGAATCAGCCGTTAGGGGTAGCTTTGGCTGTCCGAAGGCAAGGGTGGGATATTACGAATGTAGATGCCTCCTCATCTTTAGTAAACAACCAAACGTCAGCAACTGTTCGCTTCGTGACAAATGGAGATGGATACGCTGCAGCTGGTTTTGGTGTTCAAATTGATGCGACAGGTCCGATTATTAATCCAGTTAAATCGGTTAATAGAACAGTCGCAGGGGTAGGGGATACTCTCACTTATACGATTACGGTCCCGAATACAGGAACAGGAAGTGCAGAAAACGTTGTATTACGTGATAGTATTCCGAACGGAACGACATTTGTAGCAGGTAGTGTAACGGTAGGGGGAGTAACACAGCCGAATGCAAACCCTGCTAATGGAATTAATTTAGGAACAATCCCAAATAACACGCAAAGAGTTGTTACATTTCAAGTACGAATAACATCGTTTCCGAACCCAAACCCTATTCCAAATCGTGCAATGGTGTCATATCAATTCCGTCCTTTTGTTGGTAGTTCTCCTATTACAAGTACATCTTCTTCAAATACAGTACAAACGACAGTGAATCAAGCAACTATAAGTATGCAAAAATCTGTAGATCTACAGACTGCGACACTTAATGATGTATTAACGTACACGGTTAATGTCACAAATAATGGGAATGTTGCTGCAAACAATGTAATTTTTGTTGATAGTATTCCTGCAGGAACAACATTTGTCGTAAACAGCGTTACGGTAAATGGAGTAGCACGTCCAGGAGCGAATCCAGCAAGTAGTATTAATCTAGGAAGTATTAATGCTTCGCAAACGACTGTAGTGCGCTTTCAAGTTCGAGTAACATCTAATCCTCTGGTCAATCCAATTCCGAACCGTGCGAGTGCAACATTTAACTTTACTCCAGTGCCTGGTCAACCACCAGTTTCAGGGCAAGCGACAAGTAATACTGTAGTTACTACTATTAATATAGCTGATATAACAACGAGAAAAACAGTGGATAAAGCCTTTGCAACGGTTAACGACGTTCTTACGTACACGGTAACAATTCAAAATACAGGAAATGTACTTGCGACGAATGTTATTTTTCAAGATCCAATCCCAACTGGAACGACTTTTATCACAAATAGTGTAACTGTAGATGGAATTTCGCAACCTGGGGCAAATCCGGCAACTGGGTTTACAGTTGCTAACATATCTCCAGGTGGGACTAGGACAGTTACATTTCAAGTACGAGTAACATCTACGCCGTCAGGAGGTACGATTGCCAATCGCGGAAATGTATCTGCTAATTTCGTCGTTATTCCGAATCAGCCACCGATAACGATTAATAGACAAACGAATACAGTTGTGACACAAGTTAATACAGGCGGTTTAAATGTAATAAAAGAAGTGAATACAATGCAAGCAGCAGTAGGAGATACTTTAACATATACGATTGCCGTTCAAAATACAGGAAACGTTCCGCTAACAAATGTGTTATTTCAAGACACTATTTCTTCCGCTGTTTCCTTCGTTGCAAATTCTGTAACAATTAATGGAGTATCGCAAAGTGGATTGAATCCGAATACAGGATTTTCTCTTCCGAATATTCCTGCGGCTCAAACCGTTGTAGTCACATTCGAAGTAGTAATTGTACAGAATCCAGAAAATGAAGATATTTTAAATCAGGCAAATGTAACAGCAAGTTTTCAAGTGAATCCGAGTGAACCACCAGTGACAATCAATGTTCCGAGTAACATTGTGAATACAACAGTACAATCAGGGAACTTTGAAGTTGTGAAATCAGTGAATACGGATGTTGCGACGGTAGGAGATGTTTTAGTATATACAATTGAAGTTATAAATGCAGGTAGTGTACCAGCTACAAATGTATTTTTCCAAGATTCAATTCCACAAGGGACATTATTTATCGAAAATAGTGTAGTAGTTAATGGTGTTTTACAAGAAGGTGCAGATCCGGAACTTGGATTCCCGTTAAATGATTTGCCTACTGGTGCGAGTGTAATTGTTACATTTGAAGTATTGATTGATGAAATTCCGCTTGGAAACAATGTTGTAAACAATGCAAATGTTACAGGAGATTTCCTAGTAAATCCAACAGAACCACCAATTACTGTAACAGTACCAAGTAATACTGTTATGACAGTCGTGAATTCTTCAGGATTAAATGTAATGAAAAGTGTAAGCGCTACTGAAGCGGGTGTAGGAGATACGTTAACGTATACAGTTCGTATACAAAATAGTGGAACAGTAGCAGCTACAAATGTATCATTTCTTGATCCGATTCCAGTTGGAACCACTTTTGTAGCGAATAGTGTAACAATAAACGGGACACCTCAACCAGGTTTAAACCCGACAACTGGATTTCCACTTGCTAATATTCCAGTAGGAGGGATGGTAACAGTTACTTTCCAAGTGACAATCACGAGTGTACCACCAAATAGAGTTCTTCCGAATAATGCGAATGTAACTGCTGATTTCCAAGTAAGTCCTCTCCAGCCACCAATTACAATTGTAACGATTAGTAATATTGTTGTGACGCGAGTGAATGTAGGATCACTTAATGTAATGAAGAGTGTAAATACACCACAAGCAGGAGTAGGGGATACGTTAACGTATACGATTCTTATTCAAAATACAGGAACTGTTCCTGCAACGAATATTATTTTTCAAGATCCAATTCCGTCCGGTACTGCGTTTGTAGCAAATAGTGTAACAATCAACGGAGTCGTTCAGCAAGGCGCGAATCCTATGGCAGGTTTCTCAGTACCAAATATTCCGGTCGGACAAACGGCTACGATTACGTTTCAAGTTACAGTGACGAGTGTTCCGAGCGGTGGAAATGTTAGAAACCAATCGAACGTTACTGCCAGTTTTCTTATAAATCCAGCAGGACCTCCTATAACGACTACTACAAATAGTAATTTTGTAGTGACACAAGTGAATACAGCGAGACTAACTATACAAAAATCTTCATCTGTACAACAAGCAGCACTTGGAGAGACTTACACGTATTCAGTTGTTATACGAAATACAGGTACAGTTGCAGCGACAAATATTTCTTTCATTGACACGATTGCTCCAGAAACAACATTTGTAGCAAATAGTGTAACGATAAATGGAACGCCTCAACCTGGATTTGATCCAAATGTAGGTTTCACGCTTCCTAATATTGCAGCGGGCACATCATTGACAGTAACGTTCCAAGTGACAGTTGTTGCACCATCAACGCTTGGGGCAGTTCTAAACACAGCGTCTGCTACAGCTACTTTCTTATTGAACCCTTTACAACCACCTGTAACAACAACGAACTCAAGTAATACAACGGTAGTTACAATACCGTTACCTCCTCCTGGTGAAGTGACAGCAACAAAAACAGTAAATGTTGCAACTGGGGCTGTTGGGGATGTATTAACGTATACAGTGCTAATAACGAATGTAGGAATTATCCCTGTTACAGATGTACTCTTCCAAGATGTCATTCCAGAAGGGACGACGTTTGTTGACAACAGTGTAACGATAGGTGGAATACAACAACCTGGTTTGAATCCAGAAATAGGTTTTACAGTTAGCCCATTATTAAATGCTGGTGGAAGTATTACGGTAACATTCCAAGTGACGATTACAGAGGTTCCAGATAATGAAGTCATATTAAATGATGCTGACGTTACATTTACTTCACAACCAAATCCACAGGAACCACCGATTACGGAAACGATATTAACGAATTTAGTCGTTACGACAATTAATATAGCGTCTATTTTTCCGTTAAAAATAGTAGATAAAGAAGTAGCGACTGTAGGAGAAATATTAACGTATGATGTATTGATCTTTAATTTCGGAACAGTGCCAGCGACCAATGTTCAATTTATCGATACGACTTCTGCTGGTGTAGCATTTGTACCAGGAAGTGTGAGCATCAACGGGGTACCAGAACCAGCATTAAATCCTTTCAGTGGTTTTACAGTTCCAAATATACCTGTAGGTGGTTTTGTACGTGTCACATATCAAGAAATGGTAATAATCATACCAAAAGGTGGAACGATTGTTAACTTCGTGGACGTTACTGCGACATTTGCTGTAAGTGAAACAGAACCGCCTATTACTGAAACGACGACAAGTAACACGACATTAACGGAAATAAATGAGTCTGGTTTAAATGTGTTAAAGTCAGTAAGTCAACCGATCGTTGCAGTAGGCGATACAATCACATATACAACAGTAGTTCAAAATACAGGGACAGTGCCAGCAACGAATGTTCAATATAGTGATGTATTACCATCCTCTATAACATTCGTACCGAATAGTGTAACGATAGACGGTGTGTTACAACCTGGATTCAATCCGAATAATGGATTCCCGCTTCCAGATATAAATCCAGGTGAAAGTGTAGAAGTCACATTCCAAGTAACTGTTGTTAGTATTCCGTCAAACGGAACAATTGCTAATACGGCAAATGTAACTGGAAGTTTTGTATTAGTACCAGGAGAACCACCAGTTATAGTAACAGAGCCGAGCAATACAACACTTACAACTGTAAATAGAGGACGCTTTAATGTTATTAAACAAGTAAATAGAGCCGCTACGCTAGTGGGAGATATATTGACGTATACAGTACAAATAACGAATACAGGAACAGTAACAGCAAATAATGTTCAGTTTATTGATACGATTTCAACAGGTGCGTCATTTGTAGCAAATAGTGTAACGATAAATGGAGCCCCGCAACCAAACTTAAATCCGATTACTGGATTTGGAGTTGGAGATATCTCAGTTGGTGAAACAGTTATAGTGACGTTTCAAGCGACAGTTACAAGCATCCCGTCATCAGGAACAATTACGAACGTTGCAAATATAACAGGAAGCTTTACTTTAGTGCCAGGAGAGCCACCAGTTATAGTAAATCAGCCAAGTAATACGACAATAACGAGGGTGAATAGAGGGCGCTTCAATATAATAAAAACAGTAAATAAACAAGCAACGCGATTAGGAGATACGTTAACGTATAGTGTGCAAGTTACAAATACGGGAACGGTAACAGCGACGAATGTTCAGTTTATTGACGTTCCATCATCTAGTTTAGAATTCGTTCCTGGAAGTGTAGAAATAAATGGAATTCCGCAAGTAGGCTTAGATCCATTTGTAGGCTTTTCATTACCGAATCTTGCTGTAGGGGATAGCGTATTAATTACATTTGAAGTAAATGTAATCTCGGTTCCGTCTTCTAGTAGCATTATGAATACAGCGAGAGTAACGGGTGATTTCGAATTGATTCCAGGAGAACCTCCGTTTACAATTACGAATACAAGTAATACGACAGTCACACCAGTAAATAGAGGCAGTTTAGATATGCTGAAAGAAGTAGATCATTCAATTGTTGGAGTAGGGGAAACGGTAACGTATACTGTTCGTATATTAAATACTGGTACTGCTGATGCAATGAATGTTCAATTTATCGATGTACTATCTCCAGAGGCTGTTTTTGTACCAAATAGTGTAACAATTAATGGAGTTCCGCAGCCAGGGGTAAATCCACAGGCCGGATTTACGATACCAGATATTCCAGTTGGTGAGACCGCACTTGTAACATATAAAGCTACGATTACAAGTTTTCCAGATGGTGGTACAGTAGTGAACGTTGCAGGGGCGTTAGCAGAATATAATTTAGTACCAGGAGAGCCACCAGTTACAGTGATGGATACGAGCAATACAGTTATAGTAACGGTAAATACTGCAATCTTATTTGTTGCAAAAGGAGCAAACTTTGAAGTAGCAATGGTAGGAGATGTTGTCACTTACGGAATTGCCGTTATAAATGATAGTACAGTTCCTGTGACCAACATTGTGTTAACAGATATCATTGATCCGAATACGTTATTTATAAATGGCACGGTAACGGTAAATGATGTACCTCTTCCATTTGCCAATCCGAATACTGGTATCCCGTTAGGTGATTTTCAGCCAAATGATGCAGCAATTATTAATTTCCAAGTTGTAATAACAGGAGGACAAATAAATAATTTAGTTACAAATACTGCTATAGCAAATGGGCTCGCAATTGTAAATCCGAATGAGCCGCCAGTAGTAGTTGAGGGGGATAGCAATACAGTTGTTATCCCGTTTATTCCTCAAAATGTTTCAACGACAGTCGTAAAAACTGCAGATTTACAGGCAGCAACAATAGGAGATGTTATTACGTTTACGACAGTTATTACAAATACGGGCGATACTGTCATGCAAAATATTCGTTTTCAAGATATGTTAGATAGTAGTGTTCGATTTGTCCTTGGAAGTGTAACGGTTGATAATACGCCAGTGCCAAATGTAAATCCAGTATCAGGATTTCTTATAGGGAATTTAAATCCAGGTGAAGCACGAACAGTTGCGTTCCAAGTAGTAGTTCAGAGCGCGCCAAGTGGTTCAGGAAATTATATTAATCAAGCGAGTATTCGTTTCGAACATCAAGTAGGCACAGTATTGCCACCTGTTACACAAATAGTAGAAAGTAACATAGTTGTCATTCCATTCGTTCCAACAATTGAACAAATTTGCGAAACTAATTTTAATTGCTTAGATAAAATTCCATTTCAATGTTCTCCGTGTAATCACTTGCACGGACATAAAAAATAAAAACAAAAAGAGCATCTAGAATAGGATGCTCTTTTTGTTTTTATCATATAGATTCATTTTCGGACGAGGTAAAAAACTCGTTGATTTTGTCGGAGAGTAGTAATGGAATAGCTCCTTTTATAACAGAAATGTCCCAGTCCCACCATGCAAGATTCTCTAGTTTGTCAATTGTTTCTTGCGGGAAACGATATCGAATAAATTTTGCTGGATTACCAGCCACAATTGCATATGGAGGGACGTCTTTTGTAACAACACTTTTTGCACCAATAATGGCACCGTTACCAATTGTAACACCAGATAAAATGCAGGATTGATAACCGATCCATACATCATTACCAACTACGATATCACCTTTTGAAGAAGGGTGACCAGTAATATGTGCTCCTTCATCAAAAAGTGCATTAAATGGGTAAGTTGTTATCCAGTCTGCGCGATGTTCACCGCCAAGTATGAAAACGACTTCTTCTCCTAATGAACAAAACTTACCTATTTTTAATTTCGTTTCATCGTTCCAAGAAAAAATGGTTGGCCCTACTTTACTATAAGTATAATCACCAATATCATATTTATTATATTCAGGTTTTTGATTTAAATATAACATGATTCTTCAGCCTCCTTTCTCAATTAAGCGATACGTATGGAATATTATATGCAAGGTGTAGCAAGGTGAGCTGTGTTAATAGGTGAAATGAACAAAAAGGAGTGGGCTGTATGAGATACGAAATGGGTTTATATAATAAACCTTTTCAATCAATTCAATCTGGAAAAAAAGTATATGAAGTACGTTTATACGATAAAAAACGTCAACTCATAAAACAAGGCGATCATATTGTATTTACGAACCTTACGACAGCAGCAACGATGACTGTAAAAGTAACAGAAATAAAACGATACGAAAGTTTTACAGCAATGTACGAACAAATTGATAAAAAATTATTGGATTGTGAAAATGATAGTTTAGGGGAAATGTTAGAAAGTACATACAAAATATATACGAAAGAACAAGAAAAACAGTGGGGAACGGTTGCGATTGGTATTGAGGTAATAAAATGATAAGAAATCGCGGCGTGGCGATCATTGTGCAGGAAGGGAGAATTGCTCTTATAAAACGTATTAGAGAAGGGGAAACATATTATGTTTTTCCAGGCGGAGGAATTGAAGAAGCAACGAAGCGAGAAGCTTATGAAGAATTAGGTATACATATAAAAGTGGGGAATCTTATTACGAAGGTCGAGTTTAAAGGGAAGGAGTATTATTTTAATACCCATATTATAGGTGGGGTTTTCGGCAGTGGTAAAGCTGAAGAATTCGAACTGAAAGATAGAGGGAGTTATGTTCCGTTGTGGTTACCGATACAAGAGTTGGAAAAAGTGAATATAAAACCGTATGAAGTGGTTGAAAGTATATTAGAACATTATAAAATATAAGGTCTGACAACATACAAAAAAAACCATTGACATAGTCTTCTGATTTAAGTATTGTATTCGAGTATGTTTATAATCAGGAGGTTTATATGAGCAATCAAACTACTACACATCATGTGAAAATGACAACAGCAGATCCATCTGGAATTGGTCTATTTGGATTAGCGATGGTAACACTTGTAGCATCATCTCAAAAGTTAGGCTTAACAGATGGCGTTTCACTAGTATTACCATGGGCAATCTTTTTAGGAGGATTTGCACAAATCTTTGCTTGCATTCACGATGCAAAGCATAACAATACATTCGGTACAACAGCTTTCGGTGCTTACGGCCTATTTTGGCTAGGTGTTGGAATGACTTGGTTAATTCAACTTGGAGTATTTGGCGAAAAATTAGCACAAGCTGCAGATTCAAAACAGCTTGGTATAGCCTTTATCGGATATTTGATTTTTACAATCTTTATGACAATTGGTGCAATGGAAACACATAAAGTATTATTTATGATTTTCGTCCTTATTGATTTCTTATTTATCGGTCTTTCATTAAGTACTTTAGGTGTTATGCCGCATGCAATGCATAATTTAGCAGCATATTCTGAACTTCTTATTTCATTATTATCTTTCTATGGTTCAGCAGCAGCAGTGTTAAACACACACTTTGGAAAAGTTGTTTTACCAGTTGGAAAGCCGTTTGGTATTTTTAAAAAGTAATAAAAAAGCACAGATGATTGTATAGTCATCTGTGCTTTTTTATATGGAATAAATAAAAACGAAAAATATAATTGAAATTGATTCTCGTTATTAATATAATGAGAATGATAATCATTTATTGTTAGAGGGGGATGCCAAGGTGGCGAAAATTTTAATAGCTTATGCGAGTATGTCAGGAAATACAGAGAGTATTGCTGATTTAATTAAAGTGAGTTTAGATGCCTTTGATCATGAAGTAGTATTGCAAGAAATGGAAGGCATGGATGTTGAAGAATTACTAGCCTATGATGGAATCATTTTAGGATCTTATACGTGGGGGGATGGGGAATTACCATTTGAAGCGGAAGATTTCCATGATGAATTAGAAAATATAGATTTATCAGGGAAGAAAGTAGCGGTATTCGGATCAGGTGATACGGCATATGAATTATTTTGTGAAGCGGTAACGATATTTGAAGAAAGACTTGTAGAGCGCGGTGCAGAGCTTGTACAAGAAGGATTGAAAATTGAACTAGCTCCAGAAGATGAAGAGGATGTTGAAAAATGCAGTAATTTTGCAATTGCATTTGCTGAGAAGTTCTAAGAATGGGAGTGTCAACGTGGAGACAATGCTAAGTGCGACCGCTATTACAAAATTAAGAGATGGAAAGCTTATGTTAGCTACTACATATAATGGCTTATTTATTGAACAAGACGGAGAATGGAAACCAATATTAAATGGTTTCCAAAAACGAATTAGGGATTTACATAGCGAAGGTAGTATAGTGTATGGTGTAGGTGACGAAGGAATTTTTATTCGTAGTATGAATGGTGGAGAGAATTGGACGGTTCAACGTTTTCCAACAAAGGAAACGAGTTGGAATGTGTGTAGTAATGTACAAGGAACTGTCATTGCTCATGGAGATAAGACGTTGTATCATTCTAATGATTTTGGTTCGACATGGGAAACCATTCATCCATTTCTTGAGTATGGTGGCGGGGCACCATCTATTCGATCGTTGTTTTTATATAAACATTACTTATTTATCGGTACGAAAATACATGCTAAATATGGTGGTGTTTGGCTCTTTAATTTGGAGACACGTAAATTAAAGAGGATTAAAATCGTGATGAATCAAATGATCTCAGCGTTGACTTTACACAACTCTTATTTAGTAGCAGCCAGTGGATCGTGCAAAGGGATTAGCGGGAATATTTCTTTTTGTAAAATAGATGAAAGTATTGAGAGTGAAAAAACATATTGGCACACATGTCAAAGCGAGCAGAAAGCAAGTAGCTATTTAGACTTAAGTGTAGATCAACATGTGTTATATACAACATCAACGCAAAATAAGGCGGGGATTAGTACTGTTTGTCGTGTACTTCTAGACGAAGGAATTGTTACAGTATGTGACTCAGTTAAAGGGCATGGCTGGCGCATCGTTAACGAAAAAGAAGGCTATGTTGTAGCTGGATCAGGTGAATCAAAAGCGATGCAGTGGAAGAAAAAAGTCATATAGCGAAAAAAACTTTGCTTTTATTATATTGATATGATATATTATATTTAAACCATTTTACTTTTAATAATATAGAGATTTAAATGAGCTGTAACTTCCGAGGGGGATAGCAATGTTAAATCTCCTCAGAGTTGCAGTTTTTTTAATGTCTGACTTATTTTTGTAAAGTGGTTGAAAATGAATATGTACATATAGGTACATTGTAGGAGGATTTTTTACATGCAAAACGGTAAAGTAAAATGGTTTAACTCAGAAAAAGGTTTCGGATTCATCGAAGTTGAAGGCGGAGAAGACGTATTCGTTCATTTCTCAGCTATCCAAGGCGAAGGTTTCAAAACTTTAGAAGAAGGTCAAGAAGTTACTTTCGAAGTAGAACAAGGTAACCGTGGACCTCAAGCTACAAACGTTAACAAGAAGTAATTGTGGAAAAAAGAAGGGCTTGCCCTTCTTTTTTTTTGCATTTTTATTGAATAGCCTCCTATGTACATAGCATAATGAGATTGAATTTTCGTTTTTTAGATGAAGTATTACATGCATAAAGTGTATGAATAAATAAATACTGAAAATAAAGTATGTGTGTGAAAAGGAATGTAGAAAGAGGTAAATAAATTGGAAAACGCTACACATTTTATTGTGTTTGATATAGAGAGAAATTTTAGACCGTATAAATCAGAAGATCCGTCAGAGATAGTTGATATCGGAGCTGTAAAAATAGAAGCAAGTACAATGAAGGTAATTGGAGAATTTTCGGAGTTAGTAAAACCGGGTGCACGACTTACTCGTCATACGACAAAATTAACGGGAATTACAAAGAAAGATTTAATTGGTGTAGAGAAATTCCCGCAAATTATAGAGAAATTTGTTCAGTTTATCGGAGAAGATTCTATATTTGTTACATGGGGAAAAGAAGATTATCGGTTTCTATCTCATGATTGTACGTTACATAGTGTAGAATGCCCATGTATGGACAAAGAAAGAAGAATTGATTTGCAAAAATTTGTTTTCCAAGCTTATGAAGACTTATTTGAGCATACACCAAGTTTACAATCTGCAGTAGAACAACTCGGTTTAACATGGGAAGGAAAGCAGCACCGTGCTTTAGCGGATGCTGAGAATACAGCGAACATACTTCTTAAAGCATATAACGAGAGAGATATTACTAAAAGGTATAAAAGACATGGTGAACTTGAACTTGTAGAGAATGGAAAACTAACAGAAAAAGCGAAAAAAAAGATGCGAAAATGGGTATTTAAAGAAATGAGAAAAAATACAGAGCGTCCTTTCGTTTGGAGTACATTTGAAAGTAGTGACACGTGGGAAAATATAACGGAAAGATACTATATAAGCGAATCTACAATAGAACTATTGAAAAAGCATTTTCGTACGGCGGTTAGAAAGGCGGAAAGACAGATTCGGTATTTGGCTGAGATGGAGAAGAATGCAGAGGTAAAATGATATTCTTCTCTATTTTTAGCTACATAAATTTTACGTCATTGTATTGATAGGTGAATAAAATATTCATATTAAATAGTAATTGATTTGTTGTGATATTATAATTGCTTTGAAAATTAAGGTGTATTAAGGGTTTTAAAACATATTAATAGAATAAGGGCCTATAGAAATGAAATAGGGTAGAGTTAAATGGAAGCAATCTTTAACATTTTAATAGCTTTAGTTTTTGGGATAATATTTACTTCACTATTAGCACTCATTACACTTCCTTTCATAGCGAAGAAGAAGAACTGGAAAAAGCTTAATATCTCTTTAAAGCGTGGTGTATTAAAGATTAAAATAAAAGAGTAAGATAAGAGTTTTGTACAAGGGAGGTGTGATAGTGATAGACTTGGATATTAACGATGTCAATGTACAGATGGAATTAAACGGTGTCTTTTGGAATGAAGATGGGATTGCTGAAATGATGGTGACTACAAAAGAAGAACATTCTCTTATTCTTCGTCTAGTAGTTGATTTAGAAAGTAAAACGATTAGGGCGACGAGTGCTGAAATAGTGAATGGATTCTGTCCTCTGTGCAAACAGAAAAGGAACGAATGTAGTGAACTTAATGACTTGCAAAACAAAATGGAAATTTTAGAAGAAGCCTACGATTGGGTGAGAGAGCATCCGGAATATCGTTTTCAATTATCTTTTTACGAGTACAATAAATTTGAGGTAGTAAAGTAAAAGTTTCATTTTAAGAACATACATAGTGACTAAAAGGAAAGTGTTAAGACTTGGTCAACTAGAGATATTGAAGCAGACAGTTCTAACGGAAGTATGCTTGTATAACAAGGAAGGAACCTGCTTGATTCTGCAACAAATGTCATCTTGGATCGAAAAAATTTTTAACATGAGCATAATTTATTATAAAGCAGAAAAACCAATTCTTAGTAGAATCGGTTTTTAATATAAACATCAACTAAGTTCAAAATAAAAGAGCGCTTGTTAACAGCGCTCAGTAAAAATAGTTATATGGAAGCATTTATTCCATCCCGTGCGGATCATAAGAATACTGCTGCTTATTCTCAATCCGCTCAATCACATCTTGCAATTCATCTGGCTTCAGAAACTCAATTGGAGAGAATCCTTTTTCAAACGTAAGTGTATCAGCTTCTATCATAAGCACATATCGATCATTTACCTTCGCAATATGTATTTGATCTCCAAAATCAGCAAGCAGGGCTTTCACAGAGATATGATCCGCTTTTAGCTTCAATTCCACTTCAGGAGCATGCTCGACGATTTGAGCGGTAGCTTCCATTACTTCTTCGGTTGAAAATTGTTCCATAATTTCGCGTTTTGGACTGGCAGCCCATACTTCCATCGCTTGGTCGAATTGTTCGCGTTCTTCCGTACCTTCTTCAAATACGTCTTCAATTTGGTCGTATACCATGTCCATTACTTGTGTTTTCATAATTTCAGGCATAGAGCGTTCATACTCGACGAATTTTAAGAAGTCTTCAAAGTAGCGGGCGTGTGATGCTTGGTGTATTTTTAGTTCGCCAGGCTCCACCATACCTTCTTCAGGCATGTACGGATATTGAATAGATTTCATGTTTTTTGTTGTAATGGCCATTTCAACGTTACGAATCAGTGTGGATTCATCTGAAATAGAAGCAACTTTCGGTTCGAAGTCACATTTCATAACGAAAACGAATGGATCATCAAAGTATTTGCGTAGTTTTGCTTGAGCGATTAGAAATACACCACCGCGTACAGCACTTGTGTCAAGATATGTATAAACGAGAGGCTCACTCATATCTTTGAAGTTTTCTTTTGTTTCTGCAAAGCGAATGCGATTAAATAGGTTGTAATGAGGATTTGAATCAAGTTCGTGTCCTTCTTCTACAATGAAGCGACCAATCTTTGTCGGGGCTTGTTCTGTCTTTGCATGACGTTCTACTTTTCGCTTTGAAATTTTTAATAATTCACCATTCAAAAATTCTTTTAAGGAGCTATCTTCATACTCTTCAGCATCTAACGTTTGAAAATGTTTGTAGCGTTTATCAATTGCTTCGCCTTTTCCTTCTACTTGTACAACATAAAAAGAAAGATAATTTATTTCAAAATCCATATTTATCACCTTGTTTCATTTCATTAACTCTTATCAGTATAGAGATGGAAAAAACTTTCGTCAATTTATATAAAGGAAGGGGGAGCCCCTTCCTTTATATATTTTTTACTTTTAAAATTAAAATCCGTCTTCTAATGCTGAAAATGGAATATTTAGTCTGTTTTCTACTGTACGTAAACGTTGGTTTAAGCGGTTTAATCTACGTGTATGACGCTCAACTGTGTTTTCTAATTGACGTACTCTTTGTTCAAGCTCATTTACTCGTCTTTCTAGTTGGCGATTTCCAGTACCAGGAAAAGAGATTGGGAGTTGAAATTGTCGATTTTGATCATATGGATTAACTTGCTCTGCTGGATCTATATATTGTTGGTATTGTGCTTGTAAATCATATTGAGGCTGATAACCATTTTGGTTATATGGATCGTATGGATTGTAGGGATACATAAAAACATCCTCCGTTTCTTTAAAATAGGTTAATTCACCATAATGTATGTGTAAAAGCGGAGTGTGGCACGGCAAATACCTATTTACGTTCACGAGATGTTTCTTTATAAATATAAATGTGTAGTTTTTGCATTTGTATTTCGTTTGTCGTATGGTATATACTGGATAATAGGGTGGGGATACATAAAGGTTACAATTCTATCAAACTCAAACTTTTATGTAAATAAGTGTGGACATTTACAAAAGAAAAGAGTAATTTATATAGAGTAAAAAATAACTTGTAACAATTTATAAATATATTGTAAAATGATTGTAACAAAACATACATAAAAATGAAATAATACATAAAAGTAGTATTGGGGAAAAGGGGAGAGTATATTGTTCCGTAAAGTAAAGGGTATATTAGTTGGGGTTTTATGTGTAGCTGTAGTAAGTGGTTGTGGTACAAAAGTAAGTGATGTTGCATTAGTAAGTGATATTGGTGGCCACGCGGTAGAGGCTAAAGCAGAAGTGCAGGATTCTATTACTTTAGTAGATGGTCGTACAGGTACGGAAGTGAAAAAGCTAGATTTATCGAGTTTAGGTTATTTTGAAGACGAAGCAAAATTTAAAAAATCGGTAACAAAGGTTGCTAGCGAGGTTGGGAAAAGCGTTGACAAAAAGATGGTTCCTTCACGTTTAGCGTCTGATGGGAGTTGGCAAGAAGGAAAACCTGCTTATGAATTGATGGAAAAAGAGTTAGTAGATAAATTGTTAAACGTTGGTATGTGGGATTCTTCATATCAATTACCTATTGTTGAGAAAAAGCCTACTGCAACACTAAGTGATGCGCAAGGAAGTGGTACGGTAATTGGTAGATATGAAACGAATTTAGGTGGCTCAACAGGTGGCCGTATTGAAAATATTCGTTTGTCAGCAGCGAGCATAAATGGAGTTGTATTAGCAAAAGGAGACCGTTTCTCTTTCAATGCATTAATTGGTGATACAACGCCAGATAAAGGATATCAATTAGGAAAAGAAATTGTAGATGGTAAATTAGTAGATGGATACGGTGGTGGTGTTTGTCAAACATCATCAACTTTATACAATGCAGCAGATCAAGCTGGTTTAAAAATGGTGGAGAGAACTACACATTCTAAAACAGTAGGCTATGTTCCACAAGGAAGAGATGCTACAATTGCATACCCATACTTAGATTTAGTATTTGAAAATACAAATGATGCACCTGTGAAACTTTACATGGGTATTCAGGGTGGAAAGTTAGTTGCTGAAGTACATAAAATGCGATAAGAGTTATAACAAACTATTTTGTAAAGTCACCTTTTCTGAAAGTTAGAAGAGGTGGCTTTTTTATTATGAAAACAAAAAGATTATAAATTCTGACTTTTCTTATTTACATAGGATGATTTTAGTTGTATCCTTCATAGTAACGGTTATATGTATTGGAAATATATAAGGATAAGGAGATGGAGTTATTCATGGTACAAATTCATTCAAAAACACGTATTGGTCATGTTGAATTTAAGGTGATAGATTTAGAACGTCAAATTGCCTTTTACGAGAATGTTGTAGGCTTAGAAGTAATTAAGCAAGAGGAGAATAAAGCATATTTATCTGGAAAAGGTGGAAAGAACACATTACTTGTTCTTGAAAAGTTAGAGGACGGGGTACTGCAAGAGCCGCGTACGACTGGTATATATCATGTAGCCTTTTTAGTTCCGACTCGTGAGGCTTTTGCTTCGGCATTGTTTGGTGTAATTCGTAATAAGAACGTAATTGATAGCCCAGCTGAGCAAGAGGGGCGTTATACATATTCAAATGAAATTTTACCAATTTCAAGGTTTAATAGTGCAAGTGATCATACGTATAGCGAAGCGTTTTATTTACAAGATTTAGAGGGAAATGGTATAGAAATTTATGCAGACCGTCCGCGCAATCAATGGGGAGAAGGACCGGGAGGAAGTACCCCGCTTGATTTAAAAGAATTAGCAACACTCGTTGATTATGGGGTTGATGGATTACCTGCTAATACTGTCGTTGGGCACGTACATTTACGAATAGCTGATGTAGAGAAATCACATGAATTTTATGTCGAAACAATAGGTTTTGAAGTACAACAGCGTGAAGAGGATTGCTTATTTATTTCAGCAGGGGGATATCATCACCATATTGGTGCAAATACGTGGAACGGAGTAAACAATCCACATCCACCAGTACATGCAACTGGACTAAAGGTATATGCGATTGTACTACCGCATAAAGAAGCGTTAGATGAAGTGAAAGAAAGATTAATAGAAAAACAACATGAAATAAATGAAACTACAAATGGGTTTGTGGTGGTAGATCCAAGTGGTATTACAGTGCAGTTTGAAATAGAAACAGCATAAAAGAAGTCGGAAGGTGTATAATCACTTTCCGACTTCTTTTTGATACGTAATCCAAGTAGCACAAGGGTTAAAAGGAAAGGATTTTAATACTTCCATTGCATATATACTCGTTGAATCGAATTCACCTTGAATGAAAGAATAGCCGTGTTTATTTGCATACATAGCTTGTTTGAAAACGAGTAGTTTCAGTAATGGTAAATCATCTATAATGTGAGTGCCGCACCATCCTAGTTCTAATGTATTATCATTTTCCAATGTATGGAGGAAAGAGTACCCGATACTTTCGTTCTCTTCACTTATAATTAGAAAGCTCCCATCCAGTAACACATCTTCAGCTAAGATCATTTCTTTCCAAGTTTGTAGCGGGAATGAGGCAACTGGATTTGCTAAGTGGGTTTGCTCGTAAATTTCTTTTACTAAGTAGGCTAGTTTTTCTAGTAAATTATTATCGGATAAGATGTTTGATAAAGTTTGTAAATGATAATTTGAATTAGGGACTATATCGATAGAAACTATTTTTCGTACGTCTAATATCGGCATATATGTTCTTCGGATTTCCTTAAAATTCTGTTTTTCGTAATAGGATTTTAAATGAACTGACGTTTCCCATATAGAGGTTTGTAATGGTAGTTTGAATTTTTCTCTTTTTGAAATCTCGTTTAATAAAAATTCTTCAATGTGTAGCTCTGAATAGAGAGGGTTCGTATATATTCGAAAGTATGTGCAATATGGATGGAAGTTATTGCCCCAGGCGAAAATGATGCCTACTACATCTTTTTTATAGTAGGCAACATACGCGCATTGTGTTTTATTATCTCGTAATAAGTGAAATAGATACGATTCTTCATTATATAAATCAATAAGTTGTTTTACTTGTAGCTCATTACTTCTACTATACTTCTCTATAACAAGATTATTTTCATTGGAGGACTTCTTCATAGCTCAATCCAAAATCTTCTGACTACATTCCCATCTTCCTCAGTGAAATCATCATCACGAAGCCCGCCGTTATGTAAAATTGTTTTTTCTGAAGCAGTATTTACTTCATCGCAAACGACAAGTGCTCTCGTGATGTTTAATTCCTTAGTTTTTTCTAGGGATAATTCTAATAACTTCGTAGCATAACCTTTTCTTCTTTCAGAAGGGCGAATGCCATAACCGATATGACCGCCAGCGTTAAATAAATGTTCAGTTAAACTATGACGTATATTAACAGCTCCTACAATTCTATTATTATCTGTAACGAGCCAATACGTAGAATCTGGTACCCAAGATTCAGGAAGATTTATTCCGTTATGTGCATCAAGTAGTTCTTGCACCATAGCTGGGAAGTTAGAAGGATCCTTTGTAATAACCCAGGGAATCATTGTTTCACCGCTATCTTTCCATTCGTTATAAAAATCTAAATATTCGTCTTGTAAATCGGTAGTAGGTGTAAGCAAAGAGACATTCATTGTTAATAAGCTCCTTTATTTATGTAGTATGTATAAAAAATCACGACACAAAATGAAAGCGTTTTCTTTATTTTCTCAACATCATTTCATTTAATTCTACTTTGTTTTTTAAAGAAAATGAGTGGAGGTTTAAACCTATTAATTGTTTGTTTTATGTTAATATTTAAAATATTAACATAAAACGGTCGGATTATTAAGTGTATTTTAGTGAAATTCCTTCATATCGATACATGGATGTGTGTGATAATTTTTGTTTTATCTATCTATAATGAATGAAAGGGGGAAGGCTTCGTGAGTGTAAATCTTGATTTAATTATACGAATCGGTGTTGCGGGTTTGTTGGGAGCAATAATTGGTATTGAAAGGGAAATTCGATCAAAAGAAGCGGGGTTAAAAACACATTTCCTAGTAGCGGTAGGGAGTGCGTTAATAATGGTCGTTTCAAAATATGCTTTTTCAGATATTATGAATGAAGAACATATGGCACTTGATCCGAGCCGTATTGCAGCACAAGTTGTTAGTGGTGTAGGTTTTTTAGGTGCAGGGACAATTATTATTCAAAAGCAGGCGGTGAAAGGATTAACGACAGCAGCTGGTTTATGGGCCACAGCAGGAATTGGATTAGCAATTGGGGCTGGCATGTATGTAGTAGGGATTGGCGCAACGATTCTCGTTTTAATTGGTTTAGAAATTGTTAGTCGTATTTTTAAGGTGCAATTTTTATTTCCGCAAAATATAACGGTGCAAATGTATATAAATAAACATGAGGCGGTACAACAAATATTAGAAACACTACAAGTGAAAGGCATTTCAATACTTTCATATGAAGTGGAAGCTTTACAGCAAGAAGCAGAAATAGTTTATAAGGTAGGGATGCAGCTGAAAAATATATCGTCAGAAGAAAAGAATGAGTTTATTCAGCGTATGCAAACATTACCGGAAGTTACGTTTATAAAGTTAAAATCATAGCATTGAAAACGAGGATAGATGTAGCAGGAATTTCGCTATTATCTATCTTTTTTTGATATAAAATGCACGAAAAGTCAAGTGTTAATTTTGAGCGATATAGATACATATGTGAACGTTCCCTTATTTTTTCTCAATACAGAATAAAAAGTAAGAATAGTAAAATAATGGTGCGGGACACTAAAAAATGTAAGGTAGGGGAGAGCATGAAAGGCTATTCAAAAAAAGTGTTAGTAGGGGTAAGTTTTGCTAGTTTAATGTTAGGGAGTTTTCAAGGGAGCACATTGGCAGAAGGCACAAAGGGAGAGCAAGTTTCTTATCGGAATGTGCTCAAAGTGGAGCCAGTTGGTGTACAATTTCCAGTACAAGAATTAGCTCATTCATCAAAAGTACTTGAAAATAAGTCTTTTGAGAAGAGGTTACAATTTGCTGATTTGTCGCAAAGACCGCCTGAATTGAAAAAGGAGAGTAAGCAATTAGCTGCAGCAAAAACTTATACAATTGCTGAATTAAATCAATTGAGCAATCAGCAGTTAGTGGATTTACTTGTAACAATCGATTGGGAGCAAATTACGGGGCTATTTCAGTTTAACAAGGATAGTCTTGCATTCTATCAAAATGATAGTAGGATGCAGGCCATTATTGATAAATTGAAGCAACAAGGACAAACTTATACGAAAGATGATTCAAAAGGGATTGAGACTTTAGTAGAAGTATTGCGATCTGGTTTCTATTTAGGGTTTTATAATACAGAATTAAGCAAACTAAATGAACGGAGCTATCACGATAAATGCTTACCTGCATTAAAGATGATTGCGAACAATCCGAATTTCAAACTTGGTACATTAGAACAAAATAGAGTTGTAGCCTCTTATGGGAAACTAATAGGAAATGCTTCGAGTGATGTGGAAACGATAACAGCAGCTGCAAAGATTTTTAAACAATATAATGATAATTCTTCTACATTGGTAGATAATCTTTCAGCTGGAAATGCGATTTACGATATTATGCAAGGTGTTGATTACGATATTCAATCGTATTTGTACGATACGAGAAAAGCACCGAAAGATACAGTATGGTACCAAAAAATTGATAGCTATATCGATGAATTAAGTCGTTTCGCCTTAATTGGAACGGTGACAGCGAAGAATGGCTGGTTAATTAATAATGGTATTTATTATACAGGTAGACTTGGTATGTTCCATAGCACAGGAACGAAAGGGCTACAAGTTGTAACAGATGCGATGAAAATGTATCCGTATTTAGGGGAGCAATATTTCGTAGCAGCTGAGCAAATCACGACGAATTATGGCGGGAAAGATGCAAATGGAAGCGTTGTTAATTTAGATCAAATACGAGAAGATGGAAAGAAGAAATATTTACCAAAAACGTATACATTTGACGATGGGGCAATTGTTTTAAAAGCTGGGGATAAAGTGACAGAAGAAAAAGTAAAACGTCTATATTGGGCGGCAAAAGAAGTGAAGGCGCAATTCCATCGTACGGTTGAAAGTGACCAGCCTTTAGAAAAAGGGAATCCTGATGATGTATTAACGATGGTTATTTACAATAGTCCAGCTGAATATCAATTTAACCGTCAATTGTACGGATATGAAACGAATAACGGTGGTCTTTATATAGAAGGAACAGGTACATTCTTTACTTATGAACGTACGCCAGAAGAAAGTATTTATAGTTTGGAAGAATTGTTCCGACATGAGTTCACGCACTACTTACAAGGTAGATATGAAGTGCCAGGACTTTGGGGACAGGGTAAGATTTATGAGAATGAGAGATTATCTTGGTTTGAAGAAGGAAATGCAGAGTTTTTTGCAGGGGCAACGAGAACAGATAATGTTGTACCGAGAAAGAGCATTATAGGAGGAATCTCTTCAAATCCAACAGAGCGTTATACGGCAGAGCGAACGTTAAATGCAAAGTATGGAACGTGGGATTTCTATAATTATTCCTTCGCTTTACAATCGTACATGTACAATAAGAGATATGATATGTTTGACAAAGTTCATGATCTTATTAGAAAAAATGATGTAACAGCATATGATGCATACCGCTCTGCATTAAGTAAAGATGCGAATTTAAATAAAGAGTATCAAGACTATATGCAAATGTTAGTAGATAACCGTGAGAAATATAATGTTCCATTAGTATCAGATGATTATTTAGCAACTCACGCACCGAAACCAGTCTCAGATATTGCGGCAGAAATTACAGCAGAAGCAAAATTAAATAATGTATCAGTTAAGAAAAATAAATCACAGTTCTTTAATACATTTACACTACAAGGGACGTACACGGGTACTACTGCAAAAGGGGAATATGAAGACTGGAAAACAATTACACAAAACGTGAATGATACGCTAAAACGTTTAAGTGCAAAAGAATGGACAGGCTATAAAACAGTAACAGCTTATTTCGTAAATTACCGTGTGAATGCATCAGGACAATTTGAATATGACGTTGTATTCCACGGTATTAATACTGAAGAAGGCGCTGTGAATAAAGCGCCAGTTGCGGTTATAAATGGTCCATATAGCGGAAATGTAAATGAAGCAATTGCGTTTAAAAGCAATGGATCAAAAGATGAAGATGGAAAAATAACTTCGTATAAATGGGAGTTTGGCGATGGAGTAGTAAGTAATGAACAAAATCCGACTTACGTATATACAAAAGAAGGAACGTATACGGTGAAATTAACAGTAACAGACGATAAAGGAGCAACTAATACTGCTACATCTACTGTAACTGTTCAAAAGAAAGAAGATAACAGTGTAGAAAAAGAGCCGAATAACTCATTCCAAACAGCAAATAAACTGCAGTTAAATCAAGTTTTACGTGCTAGTTTAGGAAATGGTGATACGAGTGATTACTTTGAAATTAATATAGAAACGGCGAAAAACCTACAAATTAATGTAACGAAGGAAAATAATATCGGAGTAAACTGGGTTCTTTATTCAGAAGCAGATTTAAATAATTATGTTACGTATGCCCAGCAAGAAGGGAATAAGTTAGTAGGAAGTTACTACACGTATCCAGGAAAATATTATTTACATGTGTATCAGTATGGCGGGGGAACAGGGAATTATACGGTTGAAGTAAAATAGTAAAAGAGAAATTGTCTTTCAATGAATGGAAATCAATTTAAGCTTATATTTAATAATGCAGGTAATGATATCAGTTACAAAAAATAAATACTGGAGTATCGTTATGCATATTAAAAAAGTTTATACTTTAAATGAAAAAATAACTGTAGGGAATGTATCTAATGATATTAAGAAATCAAGTATTAAGAGGGCTTATCTTGAAGTTAAGCAGATCTAATCAGTAAATGAGGTACAATCTATAAATTATTATTTCATAGAGATGTAAGCAAAGTAATAAAATTTAAGTATGTTTGATTTAATTAAAGGAGCAGAGTGTATCCGTAAAAACAGATACACTCTGCTCCTTATTATTTTTAATTCATTTAAGAAATCAAGATGACTAATGAGTCAAGTAGCACGATTTTTTTAAAATTTGTTTAATAATTTAAGTAGTGAAAATTTTATCATTTAAATAATTCCGTCATATTAGCAGGGGATACTAATAGAAAAGCGTGTCCCTTTACCTAATTCACTCTCTATCTCTATATCTCCGTTTAATTCTTTAATAATGCTATAAGCAATCATAGTGCCAAGTCCAGTTCCTTTTTCTGTTGTTGAATAGAATGGCAAAGCAATTCGTTTTATTTGTTGAGAGGACATTCCAATCCCTGAATCAATAATATCGATTATAATATTACCTTTGATTTTCTTTATATTTATTTGTAATACTCCACCATTTATCATGGCCTCAATTCCATTTTGTATGATGTTGTTTAGACAGAGTCTGAATTTTTCGGGGTCTCCATTTATATAAAAGGAATCTGTACTATTTTGTTTTATTTCAACTTTATATGATAGAGCGAGTGGTGAAATAGTGTCTTTCACTTGATTTAAAATATGATTAATATCTATTTTTTCTTTTAGGGTGTTCTGTGGTTTTGTTAAAGATAAATAGTTATTAATAGTAGATTGTATTTGCTGCATTTCAATTAACATGATTTCTAAGTACTGATCCTGAGGTAGCTTAGAGGCATGTTTTTCATTTAACAATTGAGTGAATCCGTGTACTGTGGTTAGTGGATTGTGAATTTCGTGTGCAATGGACGCAGCTAGTTCGCTAGCTATATAAAATTTTTCAGCCCGTTGCAGCTTTTCTTTCATTTTATATTTCTCAATCATTTCCTCTATTAAATAAACTGATAATAGTACTGTGAAAATATTAATGATTATATAATTTAATAAAAATTCTATGAGAGTAGAGTCTACTTTACCACCTGTATTTATTTGGGTTACAAAACCGCAGATAGAAAGTGAAGTTGTACATACTAAAATAAGAAGCAAGCTTAATAATAGCTTTTTTTCTTTAACATACATAGGTAATACGTAACGAAAGAACATTGTTATAACAGAAATAATAGTAAAGATAATAAATGATGGAAGAACGCCATTTCCCCCTAAGTAAAATCGATAAGAAAGATATAAAATTCCTATAAAAATAATATTTTTTGTATTTCCATATAGAAAAACTAATATGATAGGAATAAAACGTAAATCATAAATAAATCCAGCATGTAAATGAAAAGGAAACGTCATGCAAAAAATAATAGCAATGGCGGAAAGGATAGAAATCAATATATGATTACATGTTATTTTTTCTTTAAATTCTAGCCAAAATACATGGTAGCTAAGGATACAAATTATTATTATAAAGGTATTCAATAAAAGAGTAGAAATTCCCATAGTTTTGCATCTCCGATAGTTTGTATATTGGATTATGTATGAGTTAAACCTAGATGTTTAGTATCAGTAGACTTTCTATCTAAAAAAAGAAGGGCACTTGAAAAAGTACTATTATATTACTCGTATTAGAATTGATAAGGAAGTTAGAAGAAATAATAGATAAAAAATCTACTTAGATATTTATACATATGAAACTAGAAATTGATTTTTGTATAGGTGAAATTTGGATTGAGTTACTGATAAAATAATGATTTTTTAAGTGTGAATATTCTGTGAAGATAATATATGTGGTGACTTCTGTTGTGTAGCCTTCGTTATATTAACATGGAATATATCAAATTACAAAGTGAAAATTTCAAAATTTTTTATTAGTATATTTTATCTGAAATGGAAACGCTATTTATTTGAGTGTCTTGGTACTTACTTGTATGAATTCTTGTTAGAAAAAGAGCTTGAAATTTACATGTTTTTTTATGAAGCATAATACTGTAGCCTTCTCTATATCAGTTTCTCACTAATCATAAATGCAGAAAGTTAAAATATATAGGTTTAAAGATATGAATTATTACATAAAAACGTACTTACAAAAGAATGTATGATGGTAATAGACTACAAACATCAAGGGGGAACTTAAAATGAAGTTAAATAAACTAGTGCTTAGTTGTGGAGTAATTTCAGCATTAACACTTAGTGTGTTAGGAACTAATACTTATGCTGAAGAAATAAACAAAATGAATGATACAATTCATGTAGTTGAACATATTCCTGCAGACATATTATTAACTCAAACAATGGATTATAGTGGAGAGGCTATAACTTCTTTTGTATATAGTGGGAGTGAAAATTTAAGCTTCTTTATGAAAAATAATGGTCAACATACAATGGGATATAGTGTAAAAGGTCCAAATATGGAGCTAATTGTTGGTGGTTATATAAAACCTGGAGAACAACAAATTAATGTTACAAATGTACGGAATGCTTTATCTCCATTACCAATTGGAACGTATAGTATTTACGTTTCAAATGATGATGGTTCTAAGGGACAATTCCAAGTTGCAGTAAGATCTATGAACTAAATTTAAAACGCCTTGTTTATAAGTTAATTTAGTCTTTACTTACTGGAAAGAAACTATATTGAAGTGAGAATAACACATAAAAGTAAAAACGAGGATGTCGATTTTGAGAAATCTTAAAGTGAAGGTGACTTGAAATTCAGTTAAATTACATAAGAAACTAGAAAAACCACTTATATAAGTGGTTTTTCTAGTTTTAGGCTATACATTTAAAATTAGGCTAAGTTAAAGTAATAAGCATTTTATTTGTTTAGATTATTTTGGTTCTGGATAATGATTGTAGTACGAAATTCTAATAAATTCTTGGTATACATTTGTTAATTTAGCATCTCTAAGAGCATCATTGAATTTTTGCATACGAACACTACCTTGAGCGTAGCCTCCGCCAGGAACATAAGGGTTTCTAGCTTCAAAGTCATCCATAAAGGCTTTTAATGTTTTATAGTCCTGGGATTGATAAAAAACAGCCGCTCCTTCAGGAGTAACATCAAAGTAAGAAGATGATGTTGAGTTATAAGAAGCCGCTTGAGCGGTAGGTGTTTCTAGCATAGTTGCAGCCCCACCAAACATAGTAAGCGCCATAGAAGATACAATGATTTTTTTTAACATAATAAAACCTCCACGTGGAATATTTGGATTAACAGTAATCCTGTAATCATTATAGTTACAATGAAAAAGATTATCAAATGCAATGTTGCATAATTAATTATTTGAACGAGAAGTCTCCTTTATCTCTACATGGAGAAGTTTAGTAGGAGATTAATAGATTAAAAGAGGTTTACATATCATTGAGGTTAAACAGAAAATGAAATAAAAAACATATTTTAATTGGGGAAAGTTAAAAGACCCTGTTATTAAAGACAGGTATCTTTTAACAAGGAATGACAGTTACGAAATAGAGGTATCATTATAGGGGATTTAGCTACGTTTATTGGTGTTGAGAAATACATAATATATGCTGTATAAGATAAAACGAAGAAGCATTTCTTTTGGATTTTACAATATGTATAAGGGAAATCGGGATTTTAATTTGTACTTTAAGTAAGAGAGAAAAGTATTACTTTTTATGCAACGAAGAATGTTAAGTCTCATTCAAAGTTATAAAATAATCCTTTTAAAACAAAATATAGTTTGGCTAAAAATTAGAGGGCATCGATTCATTGGAACAGTAAAGACTGTTTATAGAATTGATGTCTTTTTTTGTTTAAGAACGAGAATATATTTTCTCAACAGGATAAATGGTAAATAGCTATAAGTACTACTTATAAGGATAATTGGAAAATAGAAATTAATAATAAAGGGGAATGCGAAATGACAACATTAATATCTAATAGAGATCTAGCTAAAATTCGAGAGGAAGATGTAGATGTATTAAAAGTAATGGCACATCCCGTTCGATTAAAAATTGTAAATGAATTAATGCATCATAAACTGTGTAATGTTACACAGTTGACAGAAATATTAAGGCTCCCGCAATCCACTGTTTCACAGCATCTATCAAAATTAAGGGGAACCGTGCTCCGTGCAGAAAGACGAGGATTAGAGATGCATTATTATATTGATAATGCTAAGGCTCGCCAGATTGTAAGAATTCTAGGTTTGTAGGTTCACAATTCGTAAAAAGTTTCCTAATAGAATCAGTGGTGTGTAAAGTAAAAAGAGTACTTTTCAAAAGTACTCTTTTTAAAATGTGCATTTAGGCTGGAAAGAGGCATCAATGATAATTTAGAAGGAGTGTGCTTAAAATAAAAGATAATTATTTATATTGTTTAATAGTTACTTAATATATTATTAAGTTGGTTACCTTACAAAATTGTAAGGTTATTTCAATTGACACTTATATATATAAGTAACTATACTAGTTACACGATGTTGGTAAATATATTTAATAGTTTCAATCTATAAGTGTACGTCTGAAGATTCTTTTCGGAATAATAGTTCGATTTAAAAATATTCATTTGTAATATAGTGTTAGTGCCAACTTAATCTATTCTTTATTCTAAGGAGTATTGTGTAAAGATTAACTATAAATGATATATTTACTAACTTGTAATAACTTTTTAGAGGTGCTAAATTTTGAAAAACAAATTAATTGCTACAGGAATTCTTGCTGGAAGTCTACTATCTTATTCTTCTAGTATTTTTGCAGATACTCATAAATTCCCAGATGTTCCTGCATGGGCTGACAAATCCGTTACTTATTTAGTTGATAAGCAAGTATTGAATGGTTATCCAGATGGAGCTTTTGGTTCAAATGACACATTAGATAGAGCTTCTGCAGCAACCATTATGACAAAGGCTCTTGGTATACACATTGATTTAAATGCAAAACCATCTTTTCAAGATTCACAAAACCACTGGGGAACTCCTTATATTGCCGCAGCTGAAAAGGCAGGAATAATTAAAGGTGAAGGAAATGGAATATTTAATCCTTCTGGAAAAGTTACTCGTGCTGCTATGGCTACTATGCTAGTGAATGCATATAAACTACAAAATAAAAGCATTAACAATGGACAAAGTAAATTTGAAGATTTAAAGGGACATTGGGGTGAAAAGTTCGCAAATATCTTAATCGATTTAAAAATTTCAGTTGGTACCGATAATGGTTGGCAACCAAATAGATTCATAACACGCGCTGAAGCTGCACAACTAACCGCAAAAACAGATATGCTTCAATATAGTCAAAGTAATCCTTTAGAAAATAAAGCAATAATTATTGATCCCGGACATGGCGGCGAAGATCCTGGAAAAAACACAAAGGGATTATCTGAAAGTAAGATTGTACTAGACACTTCTTTACGTCTTCAACAATTGCTTGAAAAACATACTCCATTTACAGTTTTACTAACTCGTGAATCAGATACTAGACCTGGACATGATCAAAAAAGCTCTTTACAGGAACGTGTTAAGTTTGCTAAGCAAAATCAGGGTGATATCTTTATAAGCATTCATGCAAATGCTTTTAACGGTAATGCAAAAGGGACAGAAACATACTACTATAAATCTTCTAAATCTGAAAAAACAAATCCTCATGTGGAAGAAAGTCGTGTTTTAGCTGAAAAAATTCAAGAACGATTAGTAGACGCACTTCAAACACGTGATAGAGGTGTTAAACATGGAGATCTTCATGTTATAAGAGAAAATGACATGCCAGCTGTGTTAACGGAACTTGCTTTTATAGATAATGGTATCGATTACAGTAAGTTATCTACAGAAAACGGAAGACAGATTGCAGCAGAAGCCATTTATGAGGGGATTTTAGATTATTATGAATGGAAAGGGAATAATGTATCTGAATATAGGTTGCAATAGGTAAATGAATATATAGTAATTCTCGAAATAAAGAATTCTATAATTTTTTTGCGCTTTTTTAAACAAGAATTTTAAATTTGTATTTAAAATTCTTGTTTAAATCGTTATTCTGTGTTTTAATAATGTTGATAATAGTTAGCAGTGAAAAGAGATGGAAATTAGCAAAACAAGTGTTGATAGTTATTGTCATAAAGATTAATACATTTCTACATTGTAACGTTATGAATCTATCTCTAGTATTGAGAGCTAAAAATAATACGTTTATATCTTTTAAATGTTTAAAAAGGAGTGGATGTCTGTATGAAAAAAGCAAATAGAATAGCTAAAAGTGTTGCGGTAGCGTCCGTTATTATGTCTGGATCACTTGGTTTACAAGCAACATCTGCATTTGCAGATTCTAAAGGAACTGTAGAAAATCTTCAAAATGGTGGAAAAGTCTATAATAGTTTTAAAACTACTTATGACATGAAGCAGAATATTAAAAATTCAATAAAGGTTTCTTTTATTGAGGATCCTTACGCAGATAAAAAGATTGCAATTGTTACCACTGATGGTAGTAATATAGATGCTAAATATACAATTAATGGCGGATACTATAACGCAGGTTTAAAATGGCCATCGGCGTATCATACGGAAGCAGAAATAACAAGTGGTGATAGCGCTCAATTTCATAAAGCTGCCCCAGTGAATACAATGACTTCAGCAAAGGTTACTTCTGAAGTAGGGTATACACTTGGCGGAAGTGTTAAAGTTGGGGTAAATGATAAAGGGCCAAATGCCGATGCGAGTATTACAGGTAGCTTTGCTTGGAAAGAAAGTGTATCTTACGATCAAGTAGACTATAAAACGGTATTAGAGACTCACACGGATAAAAAATTAAATTGGAAAGTAGGATTCCAATCATTTAATTACCCGGAGTGGGGAATTTATAATCGTGATTCATTTAATACTTTCTACGGTAATCAACTATTTATGAAATCACGTAGTTATAATGAAGGAACGAATAATTTTGTTTCAAAAGATACAGTGCCAGCTTTAACAGGATATGGTTTTTCTCCTAATGTAGTAGCAGTTATTACTGCAGATAAAACAGAATCTACATCTGATTTAAAAATAACAAATCGTAGAATTTCAGATCAGTACAATATTGAATGGGTAAGTTCAAAATGGTGGGGAACAAATAATAAAGATACATATAATGAATTCTTTACAAACAACTATAAATTAGACTGGAAAAATCATCAAGTTACTCTTGATAACCAAAAAGCTCTTGAAGAACAAATGAGTAGTATCAACAATGTGAATAACCAACTTAACAAAGGAAAAGGGAAATTATCTTTTTCAATGAATGGAAACCAACTCAAAGCGACATCTAGCAATGCTGGTTATGGTATCAGTTACGAAGGTAAAAATTGGGGTATCTTTGTAAATGGTGAAAAGGTCTACACGTTTAATGAAAAAACAACTGTAGGAAATATCTCAAATGACATTAACAAATTAAACATCAAAGGACCTTATATTGAGATTAAACAAATCTAATCAGTAAATGAGGTACAACTGATGGATAATTATTTCATCAAGATATGAGTATAAAGGTTTATTTTAAATCTATATAATATAATGAAAGGACCAGAGTTTATCTGTTTTTACAGATAAACTCTGGTCCTTATTATTTTTTTGTTCGTTCTTATACTCAATTAGAAAAGAACGTAAAGTATTTGAAAGCTATGGATGCTAAGCATGGGGATATTATTTAAAGTAATCAAAACTTCATCGGTTGTTAAGTTACTACTTTAAATATATAATTAAATTTCATTAAAAAGATACTCTATTCAAAGTCCTTATTGGATTTTTGAAGTGAAATATATATTATTTGAGGTGTGTGAAATGGGGAAATCTCGAGAGCAGACGATGGAAAATATTTTGAAGGCTGCTAAGAAAAAATTTGGAGAGCGTGGCTACGAAGGTACGAGCATACAAGAAATTGCAAAAGAAGCGAAAGTGAATGTCGCTATGGCTTCATACTATTTTAATGGGAAAGAAAACCTGTATTATGAGGTATTTAAGAAATATGGCCTTGCTAATGAGTTACCTAATTTTCTTGAGAAGAATCAATTTAATCCTATTAATGCTCTTAAAGAATATTTAACAGTCTTTACTACACATATAAAAGAAAATCCTGAAATTGGAGTATTGGCATATGAGGAGATTATTAAGGAAAGTGCAAGATTAGAAAAGATTAAACCTTATTTCATAGGTAATTTTGAACAGTTAAAAGCAATATTACAGGAGGGTGAAAAACAAGGAGTTTTTCATTTTTTCTCCATAAATCATACGATACATTGGATCACTTCTATTGTTTTATTTCCAAAGTTTAAAAAGTTCATTGATTCTTTAGGACCAAATGAAACGAATGATACAAATCATGAATGGATGCCAGAAGACTTAGTGAACAGGATTATTTCTGCTTTAACAGATAAGCCTAACATGTAAATTATTCAGTGTTTATGAATTTTAATTTTCTTATTAAAAAGCCTAATCTCTCTACAATACATTGAGAAATTAGGCTTTTTTGGACATTTCATTCTTAAATTATTTTATTATTTATTGTTTATTACATTTGAAATGGCTTTTAATGTGTATAAGCACGTGATAAGTAAATTAAATAAACAAAGGCCCTGTAAAAAATACAGGGCCGGATACAGGGTTAAGGGAACGCATAGTTTCTTAGTAACATATTAGCATAAACTTTTCATGTAACTACATAAGAGTTTTGACAAATTTAAGAACAAGATAGAGGCTTTTTAAGAATAAATACAGTACTGAAAATTAGGGTTGTGATTTAAATGTTAGCGTTGCTATATCGTTAAAAAACAGATGAGTATTTTACTCATATATTGAAGAAATATTTTTTGATTAGGTTAAAAGAGTACTCTGTCAATTTAATATGCGTTATACCCAAATAATTTTAAATCTTCCCCTGAGCCCGAAATGATCTTTTCGAACTGCAATCCTACTTTTTCTAAAAGATTTCCTGAATTGATGTTATCTATAGTAGTAATGGCTACAATTCGTTTCAGCCCTAGTTTTTGTACACCGTATTCGATTACAGCAGAAGCTGACTCGTAGCCATATCCTTTTGAACGGAATTTTTCTAAAAAGGCAAAGCCAATATCAACATCTTCTAATGAATCTCTTTTTATAAGGCCGCACATACCAATTGGTGTTTGATCTTCTTTTCGTTCAACTAAGTAAAGGCCAAATCCGAGTTTGTCATACATATCGATTGGTCCATTTACAATATAATTTTTTGCATCTTGCAAGTTTTTAACTCCTTTATTACCGATAAACTGAATCCATGCAGGATCGTTTACTAACTCAAGAATAAACGGAGCATCTTTTATATCGAGCCAACGAAGAGTGAGCCGTTCAGTTTCAAGAACTATCAATCTATTGCACCACCTTTAAAAGTTATAACAATTAGTATGGATTGAGAAATACAAAAGTGCAACATATTTTAATGTGGCCTTGTTTGTTCACATAAAGTTCGTTTGTTTTGTATAAAAGGATATTTTATAATTAGATTTGATTGTAAAGAGTGAGATGCTTATACAATGACTCCTAGGTGACTAGGAGTTTTTACTATATAACTATCATTATTACTAAATATGACACACTACACATTCTACTCAAGGAGGTACATAATGAAGAAATTATATAATGCATCGTTTACGTATTTGATTATCGGTTTATTATCCGGAATTTTCGCTAGGGAGTATGGTAAGTATAAAGGGATTTTAGGATCCACTTTGTTAAATCTTTTGCATACACATACACTTGTACTCGGCTTTTTCTTCTTCTTAATTGCTTTAGGATTAGCAAAAGTATTCGCATTTCATGAAGCGAAAAGTTTTAATAAGTGGTTTGTTGTACATAATATCGCATTAACTTTAATGTTAGGTTCGCTAGCAGCGAGAGGGCTTCTTCAGCTAAATGGAGCGGACTTTAAAGGGTTAACTTATATTGTAGGGTTCTCCCATTCATTAATGGCAGTTACTTTAATTTGGTTTATGTTGTTAATAAAGAAGTCGTTTAAAATGTAGTTTTATCCCGCATTAACGGGCAGTAAGACCCCCACCTCAAATTTCAACGAAAGCAAAGAAGTTAGGTAGGGGTCGGACTGCCCGTAAAAGCCCGATTGGTTCAACTAATAATCAGTGGGGGATGAAACCCCACTGATTAAAGTTTCACTTTATAGAAAAGAACTTGCAGCAATTGTTGCAAGTTCTTTTTGTTTATTCGACAGTAGGAAGTGAATTTTATATATGTAAAACTTGAATTATTTAATTTTTCGGATTATTATGTATAAAATAGTTAACATATTTTGTAATTCAAATTTATAGAAAGTAGGAGAGTGTACAATGGAAATAACAGTAGAGCGCTTAGTAAATGAACTAAAGGGTGTACTTCCCGAAGATCGAGTAGTTGTGAATACGACAGTAAGAGAGTTACATAGTAAAGATGAATCTTATCATGCTAGTAGTTTACCTGATGTAGTAGTTTTTCCGAAAACGACAGAAGAGGTTAGTAGAATAATGAAAGTAGCGAGTGAGCATAAACAACCTGTCGTTCCTTTTGGGGTAGGTTCTAGTTTAGAAGGGCATGTTATTCCATATGAAAAAGGAATTACAATGGACTTTTCACTTATGAATAAAATACTCGAAATAAGAGAGAAGGATTTTCTAGTGAGAGTACAGCCAGGAGTAACTCGTTCTCAGCTTAATAAAGAATTGAAAAAGTATGGATTGTTTTTTACTGTAGACCCAGGAGCAGATGCAACGTTAGGGGGAATGGCTGCTACAAATGCGAGCGGAACGACAGCGGTTAAGTATGGGGTAATGCGTGATCAAGTTCGTGATTTAGAAGTCGTTCTTGCTGATGGAGAAGTAATACATACCGGGAATTTAGCAGCGAAGTCATCATCAGGTTATCATTTAAATGGTATTTTCGTAGGTTCAGAAGGGACACTTGGATGTTTTACGGAATTAACATTAAAAGTATACGGCATACCAGAGCATGTTATGGCAGCAAGAGCATCGTTTTCAACTATAAATGATGCAGTAGAAGCTGTAATTAATATACTACAAGCTGGCATTCCAATTGCGAGAATTGAACTCGTTGATGAACTATCTATGAAACAAGTCAATCATTACAGTGAAACAAGTTACAGAGAAGAACCTACATTGTTTTTAGAGTTTCACGGTAATGAAGCAGGGCTAAAGCAAGATATTGAATTTACGAAGGAAATTGTTTTTGATCATAAATGTAAAGAAGTTGCTTTCGAAACGGAAACTGCAGCGAGAAATAAATTATGGGATGCACGGCATAATCTAGCATACGCTTACGTTCATAGCTATCCTGGTAAAAAGCTTATGAGTACAGATGTATGTGTACCTATTTCAGAATTAGCTGGGGCAATCCAACATGCGAAAGAGACATTAGATAAGGTTGGCCTTGTTGGTGGTATTCTTGGTCATGTAGGAGATGGGAATTTCCACGTGCTCTTAATGGTTAATCCAAACGATAAAGAAGAAGTGGAAAAAGCGGATGAAATAAATGAAAGTATTGTTCTATATGCTCTTAAACGAGGGGGAACGTGTACAGGAGAGCATGGTGTTGGAATTGGGAAACGTAAGTATCAAGAAGAAGAACACGGGGCGGCATTAATCGTAATGGAAAAAATAAAGAAAGCTCTTGATCCGAAAAATATTTTGAATCCGAATAAGGTGTTTCAATTAAAGGATAGGGGCTGATTAGGTGAAAGTACTAGAAGCGATAAGTAATATAGCTGGAAAGTATTTTGCATTTTGGGTTATTTGTATTGCAGCTATTGCATATTTTATTCCTGCTCCATTTCTCGGGTTAACTAGTTACATAACGATTTTACTCGGGGTTGTCATGTTTGGGATGGGATTAACATTAAAGGCTGTTGATTTCAAAATCATTGCTACAAAACCATTGCCAGTTATTATCGGTGTATGTGCTCAGTTTATTATTATGCCACTTGTCGCATACGTACTAGCCTACGTTATGAAGTTACCAGCTGAATTAGCAGCTGGATTAGTGTTGCTCGGTTCAGTACCGGGTGGCACTGCATCAAATGTTATGGTTTATTTAGCAAAAGGGAACTTAGCGTTGTCTATTGCAATGACGTCATTATCAACGTTACTAGCACCAATTGCTACACCTCTTATTTTATTATTACTTGCAGGACAATGGATGCCAGTGAATGCTATGTCCATGTTTCTTTCTATCGTACAAGTCATTATCATACCGATTATTTTAGGATTAGTGGTGAAGAAGTTTTTCCCTAAAACTGTTACGAAAGGAATGACCGTTATCCCTTTAATATCAGTTTTAGCAATTATTATTATAGTTTCAGCGGTTGTTTCAGCCAATGTAACTAGTATTACTTCTTCAGGTCTGCTGATTTTTATTGCAGTTATGCTCCATAATGCTTTCGGTTTTTTACTCGGTTATATAACAGCGTTTGTACTTGGACTAGACGAGGGGACAAGAAGAGCTATTTCAATAGAAGTAGGAATGCAAAATTCAGGCTTAGGTGTTGCACTAGCAACTGCACATTTTGGTCCAGCTGCTGCACTTCCAAGTGTATTAGCTGCAGTATGGCATAACATTGCAGGACCGATATTAGCAACCATTTGGTCCAAAAATGCACAGAATACTTTCAGTGATGAAAATGTATCGGTAAATATAGAGAAATAGGGATGGTAAAGAATGCAAAAGCGTATTTTACATTTTGAAGGACTGGTTGTTTTCTTAGCGGCGATTTATACGTATGCACTATATGAATTTAGTTGGATTATATTTTTGGTATTTCTATTAGCGCCGGATTTATCTATGTTAGCCTACGGGATCAATAATCATGTTGGGGCTAAAATTTATAATTTATTTCACACATATATTATATCGATATTAATTGTTATCATAGGTGCCTATTTTAAGATAGATACAGTTATTATGATTGGTTTAATATGGACAGCACATATCGGAATGGATCGAATGTTTGGATATGGATTGAAATATGAGACAGATTTTAAGGATACTCATATTCAGAGGTTATAATTGCTTTTGAGGAGAGGGATACTTTGAAACAGAGAATTACTATCGAAGAGTATAACATCAAATGGGAAAGTGAATTTAATAAGCTACACACTTTCATTAACGATGTAATGGAAGACCGCATTTTAGCCATTGAACATGTTGGGAGTACATCTATTAAAGGACTTGCAGCAAAACCAATATTAGATATTGATATCGTAATACAAGATTATGAAATCTTTCCTGAAGTAGTAACAAAGCTTGAAGCGATAGGATACTATCATCAGGCAGAATGGAGTTACAAAGGGAGAGAGGCGTTTGGCAGAAAGGACGCTTTCGTTCCATGGGACGGACAAAGTACAGATTGGATGGAACATCATTTGTATGTGTGTGATAAAGAAAGTGAAGAGTTAAGAAGACATATAGCGTTTCGTGATTACCTTCGTGAACATGACGGTGTTGCTGTTGAATATGGACATTTAAAGGAAGAGTTAGCAAGAGAGTCAAAAAGTAGAACGAGCTATAGTGAAGGTAAGACGAAATTTATTACAAATATATTAGAAGAAATAAACTAAGGCGGCATGGAATACATGCTGCCTATTCTTTTGAAATAGAACGCTGCCATTATAAAACAAATATAAACTGGCCCTGTTGAATGCTACGAGACTTAAATATAATGAGAAATAAAAGACCGGAAAAGAGGGAGCGTATGTACATACCAAAATATTTCATAATACATGATGAAGAAATGAAGTACAAAATAATTGAACAAAATAGCTTTGCAACGTTATTTTCTCAACATAACGGGGAACCATATGCAACGCATTTACCGTTGTTGCTAAATAGGGAAACACTCACGTTACATGGTCACTTCGCACGGCCGAATGGACAGTGGAAAGATAGTGGGGATCAGCAAGTGCTAGCTATATTTCAAGGACCACATAGCTACATCTCTCCGTCATGGTATGAAACAAACAATGCAGTGCCAACTTGGAATTACGTTGCAGTACATGTATACGGTGAATTAGAAATTGTTGAGGATGAACAGGAATTAATTGACTCTCTTCAAGAATTAGTACATAAATATGAAGATTCAAAGAGCACGTACTCATTAAACGATGTAGATCCGAATTATATGGCAGGATTAAGTAAGGGAATAGTTGGGTTCAAAATAAAGATAAATAAAATAGAAGGAAAAGCGAAGTTAAGTCAAAACCATTCTGGAGAGAGACGAAATTTAGTCGTGGAAAAACTTGAGAAAGTTGGTAGTGAGGGGAGTAGAGGGATTGCAGGGTTGATGAGAAAGTAGAGTTTACTTGAAAGGGAACCATTCTAAATAAGTGTATTTAAAAAGACCTTCTTAATAGAAGGTCTTTTGTTTTTTAAAGTGTTTCTTCAACTGTTGTTGAGTTGTAGTCTTTACTTACGTCAACGGATTGAACAAGGTCAGGCCTTTGTGGTGCAGGGAGATCGGCGTGACTTGCTTGATATGTAAAAGAACTATTTATCCCAATAGAAATAATACCGATAACAGACAGTCCTAGAACGACAGAACTAATTTTTTTAATCATTTTAGAGCTCCTTTCTCAAACGTTTTTTCTTTTGCTTGTAACGCTTTATGAAAATACTCACTCGCTTTCACATGATTATTTTCATCATAAAATTTAGTTGCTAATTTCTCTGAATATTCTTGAGTGTAGTTATATAAAGATTCTTTGTCGAAATACGTAATTCCTTCAAGAATAATCTTTTCTAGATCTTCAGTTGTCTCATTATTGTTAAGGGAATTTAAAATTTTAAAATGAAGTATATATTCAACATTGTTTAGTTCTGTGCAAACTTCTAATCCTTTTTTAATAAGTTCTTCAGCAATGTTTATTTCACCAAGTTTATAATGCTCTCTGGCTTGTAAAAAGAGTGCTTTAAAGTGTGTAGGCACTTTGGTTGTTACCTCTGATAAATGTCGAATCGCTAGAGAAGACAGGTTTTGACTTGCATAGAGCCAACCTAGATTATTGCGAACGCTTAATACTAAATCCTTTTCGTTTAGTTTTTGTAAAATTGAAAGAGCAGAATTGAATTTTTCCTCTGCTTGTTCATATTGTTTTAGAAATACACATGATGAACCTATTATATTGTCGCAAAGTGCTAACTTTATCTCAAACCCATTTTCAGTCATGAAAATATTTCTGGCTTTTGTTGCTTGCTGAATTGCATCAATCGGTTTATAAAAATGTTGATTAAAGATAGCGAATCGGTAATTATATTCTGCTTCCTCTAGTTTATCTGAAACATTAACTAATAGCTTTTCAGCACTTTCATAATGTTCACATGCTAAATTATAATTTGTTGTTAAAGTAGCATGAATCGCTTTAAATAAATGATAGTAGTAAGAAAGTTGGTGATTAGGTGAAATCGCGTAAGAATCTATTTTGTTGAAACTGTCTTTTGTAATGCTTAAACCATCAGTTAAAACTTGGAAACGAAAATTTAGTAGAGAATAGTATAATGCTAAGTTTTCATCTTCTTCAAAGTTTAGTTCCTTTTCCTCAATTTCATGCTTTAAGTTTGTTGCCTGGGACACATCTTGTTTTAGCATAGATAAATACCAATCATTAAATAACTTTGTAATTTGTTCGTTACCTTGTAGTTGAACGTTCATGAAATCCCCTCGCTTTTTGAATATTCTTATAAAATATAGTATCAAAAATAAAAATATTTAGAAATATGATTTTTATTTCTCAATATTTGTTTAACAAACTTTTCAGTAAACCGATTGGAATAGTGTTAATTTTGTTTTGGAGTAAAGAAAGGGAATCGGGGAGGGGCATTTTAAAGTTCTAGTTTAGAGGGGAGAATATAAAAAGGGTGTGTTCACACAATTTGTATGAACATACCCTTTTTACATATTAAACAATCAAGTCCCACAAAAAGTACGATAAGGACGATTCGTAGGCGCAGGCGGAACGCAGTATTCTTCTTGATCTGTAGAATACGCATAAGGATTTGCTAGAGCCTCAAGAAGTTTTTCCATTACGCTATAGTCGCCGTTTGTGACAGCTGCTTCTAGTGCTTCTTCTACACGGTGGTTTCTTGGAATGATGGATGGGTTATTATTTTTCATCATTTCGTAGGCATTTTCTTTCAATTCTTCTTGTCGTTCTAATCGAGATTGCCACAGTTTGTACCATTCTTTAAATTCAGGGCTATCGAATAGAGGGATATTTTCGATAGTATCAAGAGTTAAGGAACGGAATGTATTTGTGTAATCTGCTTTATATTTCTCCATCATTTTTAAAAGTTGCTCAATAAGTGATTGATCTTGTTCTTCGTTGCTAAATAGTCCTAATTTCTTTTTCATTCCAAGGAACCACAGGTTTTCATACTGTACGCTAAATTTGGAAATTTCGTCTTGAGCAATTTTTAATGCCTCTTCTTCATCTTCGTGCAAAATCGGTATTAAAGATTCTGCTAGTCGAGCGAGGTCCCACGCGGCCATATATGGCTGATTTCCATATGCGTAGCGACCTTGTGTATCAATAGAGCTAAATACGGTTCCTTGGTTATAACTATCCATAAATGCACAAGGACCGTAATCAATCGTTTCTCCGCTAATTGTTATATTGTCAGTGTTCATTACACCGTGGATAAATCCAACAAGTTGCCATTTAGCGATGAGGCTTGCTTGTTTTTTGATGACTTCTTGTAGTAATGCAGTATATCGGTTTTCATGAACTGCAATTTCTGGATAATGCCTTTTTATCGTATAGTCAGCTAGTGATTGAAGATCCTCGACAGAACCACGAGCTGCAGCATATTGAAATGTGCCAACACGTATATGACTGCTAGCGACTCTAGTTAAGATTGCTCCAGGTAACTTTGTTTCACGATATGTTGGTTCACCAGTTGTGACAACTGCTAAACTGCGAGTAGTCGGAATATCAAGTGCATACATTGCTTCACTAATAATATACTCGCGTAGCATCGGACCGAGTGCAGCACGACCATCTCCGCGGCGTGAATACGGAGTAGGGCCAGAACCTTTCAGTTGAATGTCAAAACGTTTTCCTGAAGGAGTAATTTGCTCACCAATTAAAAGGGCACGACCGTCGCCTAACATATTAAAATGTCCGAATTGATGACCGGCATACGCTTGTGCTAATGGATGAGCTCCTTCTGGAAGCGCATTACCAGCAAAAACAGCAATTTCAACTTCTTTTTTCAATTCTTCAGGATTAAAGCCAAGAGATATTGCTAATGAATGGTTTAGTTTAACTAACTCCGGTGAACTTACGGGAGTAGGGGGGATTTCTGTATAAAATGATTGTGGTAAAGTAGCATAACTATTATCTAAATTCCAACCTGCTTCATTATTTTTAGTCATTTTATCTCCTCCTTGTTTATTTTTTTATTATGTATTTGTACGTATGTATTCTTTGTAAAATTAGCTAAAAGTATAATATGATATTTCCCCTTGCAATCTATTGTAAGGACTTCACTGCACTATGTCTATTTAACAGCAAATATAAAAACTCCATTTTAAAAAATGGAGTTTTTATTATTACTTAATTTTTACGATTATTTTTCCTTTTGCTCTTCCAGCCTCTGAATATTCCATTGCTTTTTGAGCATCTTCAAATGAAAAAACTCGATCGATTATCGGTTTGATTTTTCCGGCTTCAATATAGTTTGCGATAGTACGTAATTGATCTCCGCTTGGCTTCATAAATAAAAATGAATATTGCGCATTATGCTTTTTTTCAAGTGCAGTAAGTTTTTTGCTTGCTAATGAAAATAAGAGTGTTTTGAAAAATCCTGAACCGAATTCTTTGCCGAATCGAGCATTCGGCATACCTGAAACGGAAACAATGTTGCCGCCGCTTTTTATAATATTGAATGATTTTTCAAGTGTTGTACCGCCGATTGTATCAAATACTGCATCATAATCTTTTAGTATTTCTTCAAATTTTTCTGTTTTGTAATTAATAATCTCATCTGCGCCAAGAGACTTTACTAAATTTGCACCAGCTTCACTAGCAGTTGTTGTAACGGTAGCACCCATTATCTTTGCTAACTGAATTGCGAAAGTACCAACACCACCAGATCCAGCGTGGATTAAAATCTTTTGACCTTTTTGTAATTGCATAATGTCATGTAAAGCTTGATAGGATGTTAAGCCAACGAGAGGAATCGACGCCGTTTCCTCAAAACTTAAATTTTTTGGTTTTAAAGCTATATCATCCTCATGAATGGCTATATATTCCGCGAACGTACCAATCTTATTTTTTCTTGGACGAGCATATATTTCATCACCGACTTTAAAACGAGTCACTTTTGATCCAACCTTCGTGATGACACCGGAAAAGTCATTCCCAAGGATAAGGGGCATTTCATATTTCAGTAACATCTTTACTTTTCCATCGCGTATTTTAAAGTCAATTGGGTTAATACTAGCTGCATGAATTTCTGCGAGCACTTCATACTCATTTATTTTAGGAGTAGGTACCTCTGCCATACGCATTGGGACTTTTCCGTACTTATCAATTATCATTGCTTTCATTTCTTATACCTCCAAATTTCAATAAAAGTTGTGTAATAGCTTTTCAATATCTAATACAAGATTTTTTAATAAACTTAATTTTGTACGTATATCAATATAATAAAAGTTTTTTGTACCTTCTTTTCGCATTAAAATAATACCGGCTTCTCGTAAAATTCTAAGGTGATGCGATACCGCTGGTCGAGAAAGGTGTGTTTGCTTCGTAATTTCTCCTACACGTAATCCTGTTTGACATTCCGTTTCCATGAGAACTAACAAAATAGCTTGACGTGTTTCATCGCCAATTGCCAATAATACTTTTTGAGAATCAATAAAATCTTTTTTTATAACATTTAATTGTTCTTGTTTATTCATTTCAATCACTTTACCTCCTGCTAATTAGTCGAAAGGTTTAAGATGATGAACCATTACATCGATATGGTAATGCTACATGATTGTTGAATGGGCTGCAATATTGGGAAAGAAAATCGAGACGAATGAAATTTTATGAGTTGAAAATGGTAGGGGGTAGAAAAGGCTTTAATAATATGTTGTTTACTGAGGATAAAGGATAAGGATTTTTTGAAAAATAAGCGGTCGTACCCTGAATAACTTATAGGGTTACAACCGCTTATCATGTTTTTATTATTTTGGTGTCTAATAAAGTGAGTTATTTCGTTTTACTCTTTCATTCACGCATAATTCAAACAGATTATAGATGTATGAAAAAGTAAAAGTAATTTGGGGCGTAATCTATCTATATGATAATTTAAAATGAAATATAAGTCTATATCTTTGTTGTTTTTTTGATTATATTTATGTTACTGAGCTCAGAACAATGATGTGGAGGGTAAATATATGAAATCGAATGATGTACCGGTTTTAATTGTTGGAGGAGGATTATCAGGATTAGCATCTGCGCTATTCCTTGCAAAACATAATGTTGATTATTTACTTATTGAGAGGCATCCATCTACTGCTATTCATCCGAAAGCAGGTGGAATCACTTTTCGTACGATGGAGTTATTTCGAGAATTAGGTTTAGAACAAAGAATTAGATCGGCGGGTAAAACATTAGAAAATTGCCGAGGAAGAATAGCGGTTCATACAATAGCTGAGGCGAATGAGGAAGAATTGTCACAAATGAGGGCGACTCAGTATGGAAACGATGAAAAGTTACTTCGAAAAATAGAAGAGATTAGCCCATCAAAACAAACTGCTTGTTATCAAATAATTTTAGAAGAGATGATGTTACAAGAAGCGAAAAAATTAGGCGGAGAACTATCTTTTTATCATGAATTAGTTTCTTATGAGCAAAATGAGCACGGAGTAATAGCGACGATTCGGAATCGCGAAACGGAAGAAGAAAGTATTATTCATTGTGACTATGCAATTGCAGCAGATGGAGCGAAAAGTAAAATACGTGAGCAGTTAGGGATTAGTACCGAGGGCCGTGGAACAATTGGTGGTTATTATATGAATATTTATTTTGAAGCGGATTTAAGTGAATTTATACAAGGAGATGCATTCGGTTTTTCTATGGTACTCCATCCAGAAGTTCTTGGTGCGCTTATTCCAGTTGATAACGAAAGAAGATGGATTTACCATGTATCCTACGACCCATTAAAAGGAGAGGAGCCAGAGGATTTCACTATAGAACGTTGTAAACAAATTATTCAAACAGCAATTGGAAGCACAAATGTTAAGTCGGAAATAGTAAGTGTTTTACCGTGGGAAGCAACTGAAAGTACTGCTACAAAATTTCAAGATAATCGAATCTTTTTAGTTGGAGACTCAGCGCATATTATGCCGCCAACTGGAGGGTTTGGTTCGAATACAGGAATACAAGATGCGCATAACTTAGCCTGGAAGTTAGCGGCTGTTATAAAAGGAAAAGCAAACCCGAAATTGTTAGAAACATATCATAAAGAGAGATATCCTGTTGCAAAATTAACGACAGCTTATGCAAGTAGTTTACTGTTTCGTGCTGCGAATAGAGAGGAAGGCGGTTTGAATAAGATGGATGGTTTAGCTGTGACTGTTGGGTATCAGTATAGTTCAGATGCAATAATAGATGACTCAGCCACTCCACATAGAATGGATATAGTACAGTTGAATGGAAGACCTGGAACGCGAGCACCACATTTTGTTGGAATGTATGAGGGAAAAGAAGTCTCTGTCCTTGATTTATTAGGTAACGATTTTGTTTTACTTACTGGTGCAGAAAATGATTCTTGGGCTGAATCAGCACATACTGTTTCAGCTAAATTAGGAGTAAATATAAAAATGTATCGCGTTGGTTTAAGTGGAGATTTTATTGCTCAAGAAGATATTTTTAGCAAATTATATGGAATAGAGAATGGAGGAGCTGTATTAATTAGACCAGATGGCTTTATAGGATGGCGTTCGGCAAAAGCAGTGGTCAATCCAGATGTAATGCTGGAAGAGGCAATGAGAAATGTATTATGTGATTTTTAAGTAACTACGGAAATACTTTCTTATATGTCTCACTTTACTGAAAAAATAATATTCACAAATTTTAATAGGTTTGGTATGATTAATTTCGACAAGTTAATCGAGGCCGGAGATATTTGAGATAAGCCATAAATTTATTTAGGGATACAGAAGTGTCCTCTAAATAATTTATGGCTTTTTTTATTGGATGAACCGTACACAATAGGGAATTTACATGTGGAAAGGAGGGGAATAGAAAATAAATAGTTTTCTATATTAATAACATAGAGAAAGTATATTCGTAAGACTGAAATTTTAATATAAGCTTATAAAAATAATGAAAATATATCTTCTATTTCGTGTAAATCTCATTAACTTGTTGAAATTTACAACGTAGGAAGGGTTAGAAGGATGAGAAAGATTATTAGCGTTTTAGTTATTTTCTTTATGACGGGGAGTATCTTTGCAGGGGGAGCTGTTCATGCGAAAGCAGAAGGGAAACATGAATGGAATACGAATAAGTTCTTAAATATTGCACATCGCGGAGCAAGTGGACATGCACCTGAGCACACTTTTGCTTCTTATGATCTTGTGAAAAAAATGAAAGCGGATTATTTGGAGTTAGATATTCAGTTAACTAAGGACGGCCAGTTGATTGCAATGCATGATACAGCAGTTGATCGTACTACAAATGGAACAGGGGAAGTACGAGATAAAACATTAAGTGAAATAAAGAGTTTAGATGCAGGATCGTGGTTCAATAAAGCTTATCCAGAAAAGGCTAAGCAAGAGTATGTTGGTCAAAAAGTTCCGACTCTTGAAGAAATCTTCCAAAAGTACGGAAGAAGCATGAAATATTACATTGAAACAAAATCACCAGATGTGTATCCAGGAATGGAAGAGAAATTATTAGCTTTATTAGAAAAATATAATTTAATAGGTCAAAACATGTCTTCTAGCCGTGTTATGATTCAATCATTTAGTAAAGATAGTTTAAAAAAGATTCATAGTATGAATGAAAATATTCCGTTAGTTCAGTTGCTTTGGTATTATCCAAATGAAAACAATGAGATTGTTGAATGGTCTGGTATTACACATGAGCCGAAAAGTGTAACGAATGAAGATTTTCAAGAAATTAAAAAGTATGCAGTCGGTATTGGACCGAACTTACGCAATGATAACGGAGAACTAATTATTGATGAGTCATATATGAAAATGGCTAGAAATAATGGACTGTTAATTCACCCTTATACAATTAATGAGAAACCAGATATGAGATTGTTAATTAAATGGGGTGCTACAGGAATGTTTACAAATTACCCTGATCGATTACATAGTGTGTTAAAAGAAAAATAAGTAAGATAGCATAAAAGGTATACCGGTGTTTTAGGTATACCTTTTTCTATTATGCTAAATTATAGTAGTAGGATACATATTCTTCTAAACCTTGAACCTCTTTTTCAGGTGGCTCAATACCACCTTTTCTACCGTAGCAAACATTTCTCAAGTATTCTCCAAAAATCATAGAGCGACTCTTTTCATTTTCCATCCAATTGTATCTATTAATTATAAATTCACCATCAAAACTTGTATCAAATGTATATGGGATACAAGTAATAGTTGTAGGTAAATGTTTTTTTAATACTCGATATTGCCGACCAGTGCCTAAGCTTTTGCATACAAATAGTAGCCGATTAATCTTTGTGAAATCAAAAATCTTTTTCGCTTCCATTACATTAGCGATAGAATGGAGGGAGTTTGTCTCGAACATGATAGCGTCATTTGGTACGCCATGTTCAATTAATTTATTTACAATTACTTCTGCATCTGACAAATCTCCGTAATTCCAGCTCGGATGTTTCATACCATGCAAACTAGTACCACCTGTAACGATAATTTGATTTCCTAAACCTTGTCGATAAGCTTCTAGAGGAGCTTGCCAATTGCCAGGATGAGAACCGCCGAAAACGAAAATTGCATCACATTTTTGTGGTGTTATTTCTTTTAGAAAAGCGATTTCTGTAATTTGATCGATTTGCTTTTTCGTAAGAGTAGGGACATCAGGATATTTAGGTATTACCATTTGAAAACCTCCTATATAGTAAAACGATAAATTCATTATATAGCGATTTTATTAAGTGAAAAAAGGGAAGCTTTTCATTTGAAAGTACCCCTTTTAAGATTTGTTTTTCGTTTTATCCCACGTATTTTCTTTTTATGCATTATGAGTCACCTCTATAAATTTTTGTAATGCAGCTGAGCGAAATATATCGTTTCTAGTAATGAAAGTAGTAGGAACTTTTTTGAAGCTATTTGGTAAAGGATTGAATGATACGTCATGTTCATGCCCCTTTAAAATTGATTTCATTATAATCGCTACGCCCATACTTGATTTTACACATGCAAGTATCGCTTCGATTGTCCCGAATTCTAAAACTCGTTTAGGCGAGATGTCTTCTTCTTGAAGCCAGTCTTCTAATAAACTTCTATAATAGCACCCGTGACTAAAAGCGAGTAAATTCATATCTTCTATGTCTGTAAGAGAGGATAAAGGTTTTTTACTAATGAGAACTAATTCTTCTTCACGAAATGCACTTGTATGAAGTTCAGCGTGCTGAGTAGAGCCAGCTATAAACGCTCCGTCCAGTTTTCGTTCTAATACAAGCCTCATTAGTTGTTCGGTCGTATTTGTTTCTAAAATCAATTCGACTTCTGGGTACCTCTCATAGTAGGCCGTTAATATAGAAGGAAGCCTTACCGCAGTTGTAGATTCTGTACATCCAATTTTCAAAGTGCCTTTTGGCTCGGTTCCATTACTTTGAACTGCTTTTATTGATTGATCCATTAAGTGGATAATTTGTTTGGCGTATGTTAATAAAATTTCACCGTTAGAAGTTAAAGTTACACCTTTTCCGTTACGGTAAAATAAAGGCACACCTAATTCATTTTCTAGTTGTTTCATACGCATCGTTACGCCTGATTGTACATAGTTCAAATTTTTAGCAGCGTGAGAAATATTATTTACTTTCGCAACTTCGTAAAATACGGTTAAATCCTTTATGTCCACGTATCATTCCTCCGAAAAGATATCAATTTTTTTGATGGATTATATGATGAATCTTTATTTTATATGATATCAGAACTTTCATACAATGGAAGGGGATGGAGGGATTATTGTGTTAATCGAAGAAAGGATGAATAGTACTTATAAGTGGGTTATGTTAATTTTTGCGACAATCGCTCAAACAACAGCGACACTTATAACGTATGGTGTTGGAGCTTTCTCTTTATTTTGGAAAGAAGAATATGCGCTTACGAATATGGAGAGTGGATTGTTAGTAAGTGTTGTAAATGTTGGACCGTTATTTTGTATGCTTTTTGTCGGTTGGCTACTTGATCAATATAATGAAAAAATATTAATTTCTATCAGTTCATTTTTGCTAGGGAGTTCGCTTTTACTGACTAAAATAGTAAGTGGATTTAATGGGTTATTATTTGTACTTTTATTAATAGGAATGTTTTATAGTGTTTCCCAGCCAGGAGGAAGTAAAGTGATTTTAAAATGGTTCCCAAAAGAAAATCGCGGATTAGCGATGGGAATAAGGCAAGCTGGTATACCGATTGGTGGTGCGTTAGCAGGAGTGCTAATCCCGTTTCTTGCAATAAAATATAATGTGACTTACGCGATAAATAGTATTGCATGTATTTGTATAATTGGAGGATTATTATTTTTTGTGTTTTATAAAGAGTCATATGTACAGGAGGAAGCAAGGAAAGAACATATTAAAATTTCTTTTTGGGCGGAGCTAAAAGTAGTGATATGCAGAAAAGAGTTGTATCCAATTTATATAACAGGTATTTGCATGATTTCACTACAAATGGTGTTAGTTGGGCACTTCATGAAATTTTTAGTAAAGGAAAAATCCATTACATTTATTGTAGCTGGAACAATATTTTCCGTTATGTTCTTTTCTGGAATGATCGGTCGTGTTGCATTAGCAGCTATTAGCGATGTGTTTTATAAGGGGAATCGGCGAACACCTTTATTTATAGCTGTCTGTGCTTCTATCGGCTTGATTTTATTGTTAGTAATGAGCATACACATACATACAATAACGAGTGGAGTATTGTATGGTATAAGCGCCTTGTTAGGCTTCTTTTCAATTGGATGGTTTAGTCTTTTTATAGCCGAAGTTGCTGAATGTGCAAGTGAAGAATCTGTTGGAATAACAGTGAGTTTGGCACTTACATTAAATCAAATTTCTATTATTGTTACACCTGTTTTATTTGGTTATATTGTAGATGAGAAAGGATACAAGTATGCGTGGTTGTATATAGTTGTATTGCTAAGTATATCGGCGGTCAGTTTATATAGAAAAACCAAAAAATAAAAGAAAGTTAGCAATGTAAATTTTTTATGAAGAAAGTCTAAAGAAATGTCGAATGAGCGACATTTCTTTTTTTATATGTTGTATAATCAAAATATAAATGAGATTCGTTTTCAATGACGTTCATTACCTCTTTTGAAATTGCCTGTAACTTTAGCAATAATGAGTTGTTTTTCTATATCGTTATGTGCATGATGCATTTTGTTTTAAATTTTTTCAGCATTATTTTCTTGTAACATGATAATCTGTTTTATGTAATATTCAATTGAAACTATGTTTTTTATTATTCTGTAAAGAAATGTCATATCATGTAATCGCTTATGTCTAGCAGTATTTTTCGTGTTTATAACGCCTTTTTGTTAATGTGTAACAAATGTTACATAAGATGTTGAAATTATAATAGGATGCATCCGATTGTAAGGTGGAAATTTTGCAAGAAAGAAATACAATAGAGAGTAGCCAAAAACTGAATACGAGAAAAAGGAATCTAGTTTAATTAGGTGAATAATAGATAGGTAATAATATAAAGTATTTAAAAATTAACAGATATAGAATAGAATGGATGCGCGTTAAGTTAAACTAGATAAAAGAGGGTTCCTATTATGCTAAAGAGATGGTTAATTGTTTTCTTTATTTTTACTATTTTTTGTGGGAGTTTCGTTGCACTCATACATGCAAATAAAGGTAAGAAATATGATATAAAGGCATTTTCTAATGTAAATAGTAAGCTAAAGGACGATATGCAAGAAGTTGATGCGAATGAGAAAAAACGCTATGAAGTTGTAGCTGGAAAACTAGATCAATATTTAAAAGATAAAGGATTTAATGGGAGTGTTCTTGTAGCTAGTAAAGATCATGTGATTTTACGAAAAGGTTATGGGTATGCGAATGTGAAAGATAAAGTAATAACAACACCAAGGACGAAATATCGCATTGGTTCTATTACGAAAACAGTCGTTGCAATATCTATCATGCAACTAAAAGAAAAAGGGAAATTAAATATTGAAGACAATGTAAATAAATATATCCCATCTTTTCCGGCAGAGAAAAATATTACGTTACGAAATCTATTAACACATACGTCTGGATTGCCAGATCAGGGGCAAGGTCGTGTTGATGCAGCTTCTCGTTTAAAGTTAGTAACATGGATTGGTTCGCAAGCGTTACAATTTCCTGCAGGGACAGGGTGGAAATATACAGACTATAATTATATGGTGCTTGCGTATATTGTAGAAAAAATTACGAATAAACCGCTCGCTGAATATGTGAAAGAAAATATTTTTACGCCTGTTGAGATGCATGAATCTGGAATGGGGGCAACTCTTCCTGAAGATATTTTCTTAGCAGAAGGTTATACGAGAAAAGATAATGAGTTAATAGCTACCCCCCGCTTAAAAATGAACTGGCTATATGGATGTGGAGAAATGTATACGACTGTGGAAGATATGAAAAGATTAGATGAGGCTATTATGGATGGAAAACTGTTATCTAAACAAAGTGTAGCAGATATGTTTACTCCATCACCTGCAAGAAAATATGGATTTAGTTTCTATACGTATCCAGATTATTATTATAACCACGGCGTATTAGCGGGTTGGAATACTTTTAATAATTTTAACTGGGATAAAAGAACGTTTGTCATATTATTCTCTAATGTCCAAAATGGTATGAATGATGCATTTAATCAAGAGTTTAGGAAAATGGCGAGTGATTTAATAGAAGGAAAAGAAGCCTAAAAGAAAAAGAGCCTCTAACGAGAGGCTCTTTTTTTATAATGCTGAAAATTCTTCAACAAGTGATCTGAACCGATTTAATGCACTTTCAATTGGTTCTGGTGTAGTTAAATCAACACCAGCTTTTTTCAGTAGATTTAGTGGATAGTCAGAACTTCCACCTTTAAGGAATTCAATATAGTTTTTCTGTGCATTTGGATCACCGCTTAATAATTTGTCAGCAATTTGGATTGCAGAAGCGAAACCAGTTGCGTATTTGTACACGTAAAATGGGCGGTAGAAATGCGGTATTCTAGCCCATCCGTATTTTACTTCTTCGTCAAATACGAGGGAGTTGCCATTATACTCCCTAAATAAGTTTTCATAAACTTCGCTAAAGACTTGGGCATTTAATGGTTTACCTTGCTGCGCCATTTCATGTGTGATTTTTTCGAACTCTGCGAACATGATTTGTGTAAAGAAAGTGCCTTTAAATTTCTCGATGAAATGGTTTACTAAATGATTACGTACATTAGCATCTTTTGCTTCTTTTAATAAATGATGAATTAATAGCACTTCATTTACTGTAGAAGCGACTTCTGCAACAAAAATAGTATAGTGTGCAGAAATTCTTGGTTGGTATCCGTGTGAGTAATGTGTATGCATACCGTGTCCACATTCATGAGTAAGAGTGAAAAGGCTATTTAAATCATCGTGATGATTTAAAAGAATGAAAGGATGAACACCGTATACACCAAAGTTATAAGCGCCGGAACGTTTTCCTGGCGTTTCTCTCACGTCAATATAACGTTTATCTTTAAAGCTTTTTAATGTTTCAATATATTCTTCACCTAATGGAGCTAGTGATTCAATCATGATGTCAAACGCTTTGTCATATGGAATGTCTTGTTTTACACCCGCTACTAAATCAACGCTCAAGTCGTACTGGCGTAGTTCATCTACATTTAATTTTTCTTTTCGAAGTTCATTATAGGTATGTAGTGAGTGAATATTTTTTTTCGTCGTCTCAATTAAATTTTCATAAACTTCTTTCGGAACCATGTCACCAAATAATGACTTTTCTAAAGCTGATGGATATTTTCTTAGCTTTGAAACAGTAACATTATTTTTAATAGCAGCAGATAAAGTTGAAGCGATAGAATTCTTTAATTGAACGTATGGCTTGTAATAAGCTTTATAGGCTTCTTTACGTTTCTCGCGATTCTCATTTTCTATTAATTTTGCATACATGCCGCGCGTTAAAGTAACTTTTTCTCCATCATCAGTCGTAATTTCACCAAATAGTATATCTGCATTATTTAACATGCCATATGTATGCTGAGGAGAGGAAAGTGCTTCACCCATTTGGGATAAAATCTCTTCTTGGTCCTTATTCAATACGTGTTTTTTATAACGGTATAGTTCAAATAAGTCTTCTTTATAATATTGTAAGCCTTCTGTTTCTTCTATGTAAGAATGTAATGTGTTTTCATCTACGCTAAGTAAGAATGGGGAAAAGAAAGATTTAGCCGCACTTACTTTCACGTGTAATTGTGATACTTTATCGACAAGGGATTGGGCGTCAGTATCGCGTGTATCAAGATCAGATTGTAATCGTGCATAAGCGAACATTAAAGATAGGATGCTAGAAATTTCTTCACTCTTTGTTAAATAAGCTAATAAGCTATTACCATCGTAAATATTTCCATTAAACTCGTGTAATTCTTTCGTTAACACTTCGATTTTTTGGAAATCATTTTCCCAATCTTCAATTGTATGATAAATATCCGTTAAATCCCATTTCTCTTTATCAGTTACTTGTAGTCGATCTTTAAGTTCTGTCATAATCATTTCCTTTCTAAATATGTAGTTATATTCCTATATAACTATGAAATACAACAAATTGCAAAAAATCCCTGCTGGAAATTAAAAAGCTTTGCTAAAATAGCAAGGCTTCAAAAGTTATAATGTAATTCCGAATTTTGAATGTAAAAGATTTTTATATTGTACATCTGTAACGGTTTCTTTTGCTTTTGCACCGTTTTTTGCTACTGTCAGACTATCTTTCGTTAAAGATGCATGCCCATCTTCAGTTAGTTTTACAATAAGAGGTACTTTATTAAATGGTGAGCCCTCATGCTCAACGATAATTTTTTGTGCTGCATTTGCTTTTTCTTCATCTACTTCTTCTATATAAAATGCATAGCCTAACGTCCAATCATCCGTAGAAGATTGATCCAAAAACTCATTGTTTTTACGCATCTCTAACATGTAGTTTCCCTTTTCGGTCATTTCTTTACGAATACGATAATCTCCTGTAACGGAGTGAATGACTTCACCAGAGAAAGGGACGGGTGCAAGAGGTAAGTATGATCCGAATCCTACTTCAATTAAATAAAGTTCATTATGATGTTTTAAAACGGTTGCGATATGTCCAGAATCAACGGCCCATATAGAATTTGCAGCGTTATAAACTGTTCCTGAAACGAGATGGACATCAAATCCAGTGTCTTTAAGGAAGTAATACATAGTAGGATTGAGTTCATAACAAAGACCGCCACGGTTGTTTACTAAAATTTTTTCTTTTAGATTTTCTTTTGATATTTGTGTAAAGTTGTTTTCAAGAATATTTAAGTTTTCAAAAGGGACAGTTTGTGCCATTGCGTACATAATGTTAGGTAAATCTTCAAATGAAACTTTGTGTTTTTCTTCTATATTTAATCTTGCAAAAAAAAGTTTTTGAAAGTTGGTCATAGAAATCCCTCCAAAATATGTTCTAAATAAATTATATCGAATCATTAAGAAGAAAACATCTGCATATGTGCGTACGACTAAAGTATGACACCTTTACTTCTTGCTATACATATAGTATGATGATTTCAGTAAATTAGATTTCAATGACTATAATATAAATTAATGAGAGGTGCTTTTTGTGAGTGCGGTAGGTACTAAATAGGAAAAATTGAATGAAATAAATCGGATAAGACCAGGGGATTTTTATGTATATCATACCCCTAATTTTGTCATGGATTTATTTCGATACCTATGAAGATACCTACAATACTTTATAAAGCGTGTAATAAGGGGATTGCCATCAGTTTTTATGGCTTATTTCCTCATATGTTATTACACATGCCTTGTAAATGTAAAAGCTGCGGTATCCCCGCAGCTTTTTTGTATAATTTTTTAATGTATAAAAATGGTAATTGAATAATGTAGGGCTCATTGGAATCTAATGAGTAGGTATCTTCATTTATGATAAAAATCAATCATAGTGAGGAGAAACAAAATGAATACAATGACTTTTGAAAAATTACAATATAACGAATTAAAGGATATAGTGAAATCTTATTGTGTAAGTGGATTAGGTAAGGAATTATTAAATAAATTAGAGCCGAGTACGAGTATAAAAGTAGTAAGGAATCGTTTGAATGAAACGACGGAAGCACGAGCTATATTAGATGCAGAAGGGCATGTTCCTTTCTTCGGTATTTCAAATATTGCTAGTACAATTCAAAAATTAGAAAAAGGGATGATTTTAGATCCTGAAGAGTTAGTAAGTGTTTCAGACTTTTTACGCGGTTGTAGAAAGATTAAAAAATTTATGTTAGATAAAGAATTTTTTGCGCCAGTATTAGCTTCTTATGCAAATTCAATGACTGAATTTAAAAGCATTGAAGAGGAAATTAATTTTTCAATAAAAGGAAACAGTATTGATGCAGCTGCGAGTAAAGAGTTAAAACGAATTCGAAATAATATTGATTCGGTAGACGGAAAAATAAAAGAGCGTTTAACGAAATTTTTAAATAGTAGTGCAAATAAGAAGTATATTCAAGAATTCTTTATTAGTAAGAAGGATGATAGGTATACGATTCCAATTAAATCTTCTTATAAAAATCAAGTAGCGGGAAGTATAGTTGAAGCGTCCGCTAAAGGTTCTACTGTATTTGTAGAACCGCATACAGTTACAAAGTTAAATGTAGAACTCGCAAGTTTGAAAGCAGAAGAAGCGATGGAAGAGTATCAAATTTTAGCGACTTTATCAGGGATAGTAGTAGAAAATATTTATCATATAAAAATTAATATGGAATTAATTAGTCAATACGATATGGTATTTGCGAAAGCGAAGTTTAGTAAATCAATCGATGGAATAGAGCCGAAGTTAAATGATCACGGCTATGTTCATTTAGTAAATTGTAAGCATCCGCTTTTAAGTGGGAACGTAGTACCGTTAAACTTTGAAATCGGTCAAGACTACCGTAGTTTAATTATTACAGGGCCGAATGCGGGTGGGAAGACAATTGTATTAAAAACAATTGGACTACTAACATTAGCGACAATGTCAGGTCTGCATATTGCAGGAGATAAAGATACAGAACTCGCTATTTTCGAAAATATATTTGTAGATATTGGTGATAATCAAAGCATCGAAAACGCACTAAGTACATTTTCATCTCATATGAAAAACCTTTCTGAGATTATGAGGATGTCAAATAATAATACGTTGTTATTATTTGATGAAATAGGAAGCGGGACTGAACCGAATGAAGGAGCAGCACTTGCAATTTCTATTTTAGAGGAGTTTTATCTTGCAGGATGTATTACAGTTGCGAGTACGCATTACGGTGAAATTAAACGCTTCTCGGAGATGCATGATGACTTTATGAATGCAGCAATGCAATTTAATAGTGAAACGTTAGAACCTCTATATAAATTAGTGATCGGTAGATCAGGTGAAAGTAATGCACTTTGGATTGCAAATAAAATGAACGTAAGAGAACATGTACTGAAAAGAGCGAAAGAGTACATGGGAAATAAAGAATACGCATTAGAAAAAGTGAATGAAAGTAAAATTAGAAAACCGAAATTCGTACAAGAAAAAAGAGAGTCTCATTATGAGTACAAAATCGGCGATCGAGTAAATTTATTAGATTATGATGATTTTGGTATCATCTATAAGGAAAAGGATAACTTCTATAATGTCGTTGTATATTATAGCGGTGAATTCATTGAAGTGAATGTAAAACGTATTACTTTAGAAGTAGCAGCAAAGGAATTATATCCAGAGGGATACGATTTAAATACACTATTTGTCGATTATAAAGAAAGAAAAATGCAGCATGATATAGAGCGCGGATCGAAAAAAGCACTTCGTAAAATTCAAAAAGAAATGAGAAAGAATAGAGGGTAATCTAGAGTGGTAATGATTAGACAAGAACAAAAAAATGATTATAGAAAAACAGAAGAAGTTGTACAACAAGCATTTTTAAATGAAGAATTTAGTGATAAAAAGGAACATGAACTTGTAAAACGTATTAGAGAATGTGATGCGTTTGTTCCGGCGTTATCAATTGTTGCGATAGATGAGGAAATCGTTGGTCACATTATGTTATCGAAAATTAAGATAGAAAAGGATGGAGCTTCTGTAGATTCATTAGCGCTTGCACCAGTATCAGTTGCTAGGGGTCATCAGAAGAAAGGGATTGGTAGAGAGCTTATTGTAGCTGCTTTAGAAAAAGCGATAGAACTTGGATACGGGTCAGTTGTAGTATTAGGGCATCCAGAGTACTACCCGAAATTTGGTTTTAAAAAAGCAAGTGAGTGGAATATAAAAGCGCCATTTGAAGTGCCTGAAGAGGTATTTATGGTAGTGGAATTAAGGGAGAATGCTCTTGAAGGTGTAGAAGGAGTTGTACAATATTCGAGTGCTTTTGCTGAGTAGGAGTATCGGTTAAGAAATATAATCATAAAAGATGCTATCTTTTTGTATGGATATACAGAAAGGTAGCGTTTTTTTATTAAGCGAAGCTACTTACATATATTTTGCTCAATGAATAATTGAGGTGTTAAAATTGAGATAGAAATGTAAAGGGAGAGAAAAACGAATGAAGAATCGAGAAACAGATAGCAATGTAGTTACGTTATATGTTACAAGACACGGTAAAACAATATTAAATACGAATCATCGCGCGCAAGGGTGGGCAGACTCTCCGTTAGTAGAAAAAGGTGTGGAAGTTGCCACAAATTTAGGAACAGGATTAAAAGATATTCATTTTATGAATGCATATAGTAGTGATAGCGGCCGCGCGATTGAAACTGCTAATTTAGTATTAAAATATAGTGAACAGTCAAAATTGAAACTTGAGCAAAGAAAAGATTTGCGAGAATTAAATTTCGGTATTTTTGAAGGTGAAAAGCTTGAAAATATGTGGGATGTGGTTGGAAAAGCTGCAGGCGTTGCATCACCAGAAGAACTTATGAAGTTTTCTATTCAAGAAGTGATTAACCTTATTAGAGCAGCAGATCCTACGAAGCAGGCGGAAGATTGGGAGTTGTTTTCTACTCGTATAAAAACAGAGATTGATAAAATTAGTGAAGAAGCTGCTGGAAATGGTGGCGGTAACGTTTTAGTTGTCGTTCATGGGCTGTTGATTACTACCTTAATAGAAATGCTAGATAGTAGTAAAACAAAACTTGGAGTGGAAAATGCTAGTGTGACAAAAATTGTATATCAAGATGGAACATACACCGTCGAGTCGGTTGGAGATATGAGTTATGTTGCAAAAGGGAAAGAAAGTGTGGAAATATAAAAATAAGAAAAGGAAGGTAGAGAAATCTAGCTTCCTTTTCATTTTTTTAGTACATCATTTATAAGGTTATATTGGGATGTTATGGTAAGCTTTTCTATTGTGTAGAGTGTTTCTTTGTTCAACAATTGGGTCATTTAATTGAATAAGGGCGTATTTTTTTGAATAGGACCACTTTGTTAAAAAGGATACATCCAATTTTTAGCGAATACAGGGTTATAAATAAGAAAAAGTGGTGAGGTAAATAGGAAAAGAATGTAATTCCCTTTTGGACAATAAAACGGAAAAATGTATAATTAACAGGCTTCAGAGCGCGGGTTGTGTTTTCGCAGAAGAAGAGACCCGGTTACTTATTTCAGCAGCCCGAACTCCAGAGGACCTCAAGAGAATGGTGGAAATGCGAGCCGATGGTTTACCACTTGAATATGTTGTTGGATACGCAGAATTTTGTGGGTTGCGGATAGAAGTGGACCGAGGTGTTTTCGTACCTCGTCAACGTACCGAGTTTCTTGTTCACCAAGCAGAAGCTCTGTTATGCTTTGGTGATATCGTCGTTGATCTATGTTGCGGTTCAGGTGCTGTCGGTGTAGCTCTGGCGGCAGCTTTAGGACGAGTTGAATTGTATTCTGTTGACATTGATCCTGTCGCAGTACGATGTGCTAGCCGCAACGTAACAAATTTCGGTGGCCATGTTTTTGAAGGTGACTTGTATAAAGCTTTGCCTCACGCACTTAAAGGCCATGTGAACACCTTAGTTGCCAACGTACCTTATGTTCCTACCGAGGCAATAAAGCTGCTTCCACAGGAGGCCCGCCTACATGAACCGAATGTGGCGCTAGACGGAGGAGAGGATGGACTCGACATTCAGCGAAGAGTAGCAAAAGAAGCATTTCTCTGGCTCGCACCGGGAGGGCATCTTTTAATAGAGACGAGTAAAATGCAGGCAACTCAGACCTTTGAAATCTTTGCTGGTGCTGGGCTTACCACAAGAGTGGCTAGAGACGAGGAACTAGACGCTACAGTCGTTATAGGATCGAATTCTAGTTTTTAGCATAAATCCGTACGTAATCTTATTCAAAAATGAAATGATAATTTCCTAGCAATATACAAATAAAAAAATCCATATTCAATTAAAGAGCGTTTTAATTGAGCAAGGAGCACAAAAATTATCAGAATTTATTCGAAAGCTATACTGGCCCGTTATTTGAAGAAGAAAGGAGATAACATATTAGTCATATAAAATATGTTATCTCCTTTCATTTATCAATTTTTTTCAATTTAGGTCTTGATAAAGCTTCTTTTTTTATTGGAACAATTATGGAATTAATAAAACCTTTCCAGTACTTTTTCTGCTCTCTAATAATTCATGAGCAAGAGCACCGTCTTGTAAAGAGAATGTAGTAGGACTCGCAATGTTTAATTTTCCAGTTGCGATCCAATCAAATAATTGAGTAGAGCGTTTTTTGCGTTCTTCATACGTAGTAAGAATGTTCCAAAGATCTCCACCAGTTAAAGTTTTTGAAGTATCCATAAGCATACGTGGATCAACAGGCGCAGGATTACCACCGGCCATTCCGTAAAATACGACAGTACCGCCAATTTTAGTAGCGTTAAAACTTTCCTCTAATGTAGAACCTACTGATTCATATACAACATTTACTCCAATACCGTGAGTTATTTCAAGTATCTTCGTATACCATGATTCGGTATATAAAAATACGTGATCGGCACCAGCTAATGTAGCTATCTTTGCTTTTTCTTTTGATGACGTTAGGCCAATTACTTTTCCGCCATATAGTTTAATCATTTGAACGAGAAGTTGACCGACGCCACCAGCTGCAGCGTGTACTAAAGCTATATCACCTTGTTTTATTTGATAGCTATCTTTCGTTAAATAATGTGCTGTTAATCCTTGTAATAAGACAGAAGCGGCTGTTTCAAAAGAAATAGAATCTGGTAGTGGGATTACTTTTTCTGATGGGACGGCAACTAGTTCTGCATTTGCAAATGGAACGTCAGCAAATGCAATACGGTCTCCAGGGCTGATAGTAGTAACATTAGCTCCTACTTTTTCAACAATACCAGCGCCTTCATAGCCTAATATATAGGGCGGATTACCAGCGAGATGATAATCGCCGCGGCGTCTATAAATATCAGCAAAATTTAAACCAATTGCTTTCGTACGAATAAGAATTTCATTTGGATTAATGATTGGATCAGAGATTTCTTTATATTGAAGTACATTAGCATCTCCGAATGTTTCGAAACAAAGTGCTTTCATATGGAATACCTCCATTTATATTGTTTGTAGATGCTCTTTATCATACAATACAAATATCGATAGAAAAAGAAGATTATTTCGATGAAATCAATCGGAAACACCGATTGAAAAGAGGGATGATAAATGGAGATAAAACAATTAATTACATTTAAAGTAGCGGCAGATACTTTGAACTTTACACAAACTGCGAAGAAATTAAACTTTGCTCAATCGAGCGTTACAGCACAAATTAAAACGTTAGAGGCTGAGCTCGGTACACCACTATTTGAGAGATTAGGGAAACGTCTTTTCTTAACTGAAGCAGGAAGAAAGTTTCAACTATATGCGGACAAGATAATCGCACTTAGTAACGAAGCAAAGACGGCCGTGAAAGATGATGAGGAAATAGCAGGTACGTTAATAATTGGTGCACAAGAAAGTCAATGTACATACAGACTGCCTTCTATATTAAAGAGGTTTAAAATACAATTCCCCAAAATAAAGCTTATATTTAAACCAGCACATTCTAATAAAGATGCGAAGGAACAATTGATGGAGGGAAAAGTCGATCTTGCATTTATTTTGGATGAATGTAAAACAGAAGATGCTTTACATGTGGAGCCGCTTATGAAAGAAGAATTAAAAGTAGTAGCTGCTCCAGGGCATCATTTACTCCAGCAAACTTCCGTTTCTATAAAAGATTTAGAGAAGGAAACACTTTTATTAACAGAACTAGGGTGTTCATATCGAACTTTATTTGAAGAGTTATTTCGCATCCAAGATGTGTATCCAGCAAATAAGATTGAGTTTGTTAGTGTAGAGGCAATTAAACAATGTGTTATTGCAGATTTAGGTGTAGCAGTTTTGCCAGCGATAGTAGTAGAAAAAGATATACGAGAGGGGACGATAAAAGAGTTACATCTAGAAAATACTATCAATCCAATTTTTACACAAATTGCTTGGCATAAAGACAAATGGATGACAGTGCCACTGCAGCAATTTATTGATGTAACGAGGGAGTTTTTTACAACAGATTAAGTGGAGAAATATTTATTTTATATAAAAGAAAAAATGGCAATTTTGTATAAAAGAACCGATGCTTGTATGTAACAAGTATCGGTTCTTTTATGGTTGAAATAAAGGATGTTATAAAATGTGTATTTCTCAACTTTTTTTCTTAGACGGATACGTAAATTTCTTCGTATATTCCAATAATCGTAAGGGAATTTACAACTTTTATTCGTTTCTGTAAGATGCCTCTAGGCAGTATGAAAGGAGGGGCGTACATAGGGGATAGATTGTCTTTATTATACGTACTTATTTTGAGGGAGGAGATTTACAATGTTTAAAAAGCTAATGAAAGTATGTGTGTTAAGTGCAGCGAGTGTAGGGGTATTATTTAGTTTTCAAGGAAGTACATTTGCAGCTACCGATCTGAGTAGCTATTATGACGGGAAAAATCCAGCAACAACGAAAGTATATGGAGGCAGTACAACATGTGATGCAGATGGATTTAATGCAAAGTCTACAGCAGTTTATGAAGGTAGTAAAAAAGTAGGAACAGTGTATTTACGTTACAGTAATACATGTCATGCGGCATGGTCTAAGCTTGTTTTAGATCAACCAGCACCTTCTGTTTCTGGAGGAGTATATGCTTACGCTGTTATTAACAAATATAAAAATGGTGTATTCCAAAAATCAGTAGATTCTAATAGTGGTAATGGAGCAATTAAAACGGGTCAAACGAGCACGTATACAGGGATGGTATTTGATTTAACTGCTGATTTTGGTTATACAGCTGACGCTGAAGCGGTGACGATTAATAATGGTTACGGGAAAACTGGACGTTATTAATAAAGGAGTGGAATCCTGTGAAACTTATTAAAAAGGTAAGCGCATGTCTTTGTCTGGCATTGCTCGTCGTAACTAGTGTGTTTAGTACGACCAATAAGGATAAAGCATTTGCAGAAGACCATTCGTATGATGGGAAAAGTCCGTATTACAATAGTTGTGATCAATCAGCAGTAACGAAAGAAAAGAAGTGGATTGATTCAAATTCTTATGTGGAATTAAAATTTAGCACGACGTGTAAGACAGCATGGGCAAAAGTTACTGTAACCCGTGCAGCAGTTTATAATAATGAAGCTGATGCAAGGATTGTTAGAAAAACAGATGGAAAGGCATACACTTGCGGAAGTGCTGGAGGAAATGGTGTTGTAAATAAAGGGCAAACATCATGCTATACGCCGATGGTATATGATTTAGATCCAAGAAAAGCGCAAGCGCAGGGGAAACATGCTATACCAAATAGTGATGCATATAATTATGCTGAGACAATTTGGTATTAATACGATTATACATGTGTTAAGAGCTGTTATTTGATATAAAAAAAGAAAGAGCCTTACTGCATTTTATTGTGGTAAGGTTCTTTAAAATTGTTTAATAGATTAAGTATATTTATTTACAAAGGTTTCTCTATATAATCGCTTTTAAGTATGGCCATAATAATTTCATCTGAGTATGTATCGTTATAAAATAATGATTGACGTAAGGTTCCTTCTTTTACAAAACCAACTTTTTCATAAGCTTTAATTCCGCGTAAATTATGGCTAAATACTTCTAACTGTAAACGATTTAATGATAGTTGTTCAAAAACAAATCTTAAAACTATTTTAATAGCTTCAGTTCCATAGCCTTGTCCTGTTAATGCTATGGAAAGCATTGATATTCTGAATCCTGCTCTTTTGTTCTCCTCATCGATATCTAAAATCGACAACTCTCCAATCATCTCGTCAGTACTTTGTAAACAAATAGAGAAATCATAGCGACTTGAATCATTATTTATATGATCTATATGTTTCGTAATTTGCTCCAATGAAAAAGTAGACTTAGTTCCAGTCATATATCTTATTTCATCATCCATTGTACTTTGTAACATAATAGGAGCATCTAGCTGACAAAGAGGCCTTAAATAAATTCTTTCATTCTCTAATCTCATTATAAATTTCTCCTTTAGTTAGTAATTCTTAAACTTTCTTCAATGAGTTACATAAAAAATATGAATCTTAATTCGATGTTACATGAATTTTATAATGGTATGGTATACCTAAAACAAATAATAAAAGTTTTATACACAACAAAATGTATCAATGAGTTTTTTGATAATACTATTATTATTGCTGCTCATTCCACTTTTAAATGAACACGAATTTATTAACTAAGGTCTGTATCAGGAGGGGCATATCCAAGGTGCCTAGCCATAGATACGATTTGTCCTTTATGATGAAACTCATGTGTCTCCGTATGAGTTAAAAGCCATAGCGGAGTTGTACTCCAAGGTTCTTTTTGCCACTTTACTTCATTTGCTATATTTTCGAGCCATCGGTCATTGTATTCATCTAAAAAACGTTGTACAGTCTCATCTACTAACTTAAATCTATCACGGACTTTCGCAACATCTGCATGTTCAATTTCATAATCATTAGCGAATGAAAAATCTGCTCGTTTTTGCTTGAATGCAAATGATCCAAGCCAGTATCGATAGCAATCGGCTACATGAATATGGGTCTTTATAATGCTACCGTTTCCAAAATTCGGAACAGTACTATGTAATTTTTCTAATGGGATTTCTTCCAAAAATGAAAATAGAGTTTCTCTTGTAGAGCTAATAAGATTATATTGTTGTTTTAAAACATGTAACATGAAATTAACACTCCTTTTTTGTTTACTAAAATATTTGTGCAGTAAGTAATTCTATATTTACGAGGAGTGAACCTTTTTATTATTTTTAATAAGCAAATTAGGTGTATTTCTTCATTGTTTCTGATAGATTATACAAGGTGAAACTTTAATAAGTTGAACATTCTTAGCTCATAATAAATTGTGCATCAAGAGGGAGAAGGATAAGATGAATAGATTAGTTGGTTTAAAACAATTTGAAATAACGCGTGGGGAATTGTTTAAATTTATGGAGACGCTAGACGATAAAACTGCGGATATGCAGCCGAATGGTTTTAATAATACAATCCGCTGGCATATCGGTCACGTTTTAACGGCAGCAGAAGTTTTCATGTTTGGAAAAGAATTCAAACAATTACCAACTGAATATCCAGGTATGTTTGGATATGGATCAAGACCATCTAAATGGAAAACAGAAGGACCGTCATTAGAAGTATTAACGGCCCAATTAAAAGAACAAGCAAAGCGTATTAACGAAATTCCAGCAGAAGCATTTGAGAATAAACTGCCAGAGCCATTCTTAGGACTAGAAACATTAGGAGAGCTTTACGGTATGATGCTTTATCATGAAGCTGATCATATTGGGCAAATGAAGGCGATGGAACGTATTATTAAAGCTCTTTAGTCTTAATTGCATATAACAAGCAATACAGGTGTAATGTTAAATAATATATACAAAAAAGGTAGATAAATTATTATCTACCTTTTTTTATATAACTTCTTGAAGGATTAGGGATTATCATCGTGATGCTGATGAAAAAAGGTAAGAAAACAATATATATAGATAAGGGAATTTTATGATTTTTTATGTTGTGATTATTAATTATAGTATTCCTAAATATGGAATATACGTATAATAATAGAGAAGAACTAGAAATAGGGGTGAATACTATGATTACATTGGAACAAAAATTGGAGCAATACACACATATATATGCACAGTTAAAGCGAGAACTAAAATGGAAAACGAGTGATTCTCGCACAGGTATGATGATTGCTGCTATGTATGCAGGTAGTGATACATTATTTGATCTCGGACGTTTTTTAGAAATTAGTAGTTATATTAAAAATCAGGTAGGGATGTTTTCATACTTAAAGTCTTATCATCGCTTTGTGGTGGCCGCAACATTACATATTCACTTTACAGATTACAAGGAAGCTTTTCGGAGGTTTTTAGATTTATATGAACAACTGGTCGCTGGTGGTTTTAGCCGGAGTATATTTACGTATCTCGCTGCAACTGTGCTTTTAACAGAAGAAAATGAACAGCATGGCGCGCACATTCAGCGTTCGATGCAAGTATATAAACGAATGAAAGAGGATCATCTTTTTCTAACAGGTACAAATGATTATCCGCTCGCGGTTTTACTAGCAGGACAATCAGAGAATGTAGAAACACTTATGGACCGAGTGGAACGTCTCTATCAGAAACTAGCGAAAGCTGGCTTACGTAAAGGGAATGATCTTCAATTTTTAAGTCATATTCTTTCATTAAAGAAGGATGTTCGTGAAGAAATATTAGTTGCAACATGCACAAACATATGGAATTTATTAAAGCAAGAAAAGGTAAAAGTGAAACAGATGCATTACCCAGCTATCGGGCTACTAGCATTACTTGAGGATGGAGAAAAAGAGATTCATTCTATTAAAGCGTTCATTGAAAAATTGCAGGGAGAGAAATTGTTCCGTTGGCATACAGAGACGAACATTCTTATTGCTATTCAACTGTTCGTAAGTCAGAAAGGTGAAGAAAGTAAAGCTACCAACACAGGCTTACAAACAATGATAGAAGTCCTCATACAAGCGCAACAGGCAGCTATGATGGCAACGATTGCCGCTTCATCTGCAGCAACCTCTTCTGCTAGTAGTAGTTCATAATGTGCAAATGCTTATGCTCTTGTAAATTACGATGAATTTATAACGAACGGTTTAAAAAATATTAATAAAAAAGCCCATTACTCTCTAATGAGTGATGGGCTATCTGTTTTTACATAATCAGCGTTATCTTTTCGACGCCTTCAAATGTTTAAGTTGTGTAACGATCATAATGCTAATAACAACGAGTAAAAACCATGAGCTAATTTTGCTTAAGTGAACGAGATTCCATACTTCTCGTTGATTTGGATATTGCCATGCTCCGAAAAATGTTGCGATGTTTTCGGCAATCCAAATAAAGAATCCGATAAGGAAAAAGGAGAGAACGAGTGGCATTTTATATGTAACGCCTCGTAATGAAAATTCCACAAATGTCCGAAAGAAAACAATGAATAATAGTAAAGTTAATACCCATCTAAAGTCATATAGAAAATGATGTGTGAAAAAATTAAAGTAAATCATTGCTCCTAGCGGTACGGCAAAAATAGCCCTCGGCCAGAGATACATTTGTAAATGCAATCTTCTCCACGCTTGGCATATGTAACTGGCAACACTTGCATACATAAAACCACTGTAAAGCGGAACTCCAAAAACTTTTGAATATGCTTCTTCTGGATAACTCCATGAACCGAAATGTACTTTAAATATTTCTAGTAGAAAGCCGATGAGATGGAAGACAGTAATTACTTTTAATTCGTCTTTCGTTTCAAGTCCAGTTTTGTACATAATCCACTGCATAAGAAGACATACGATGAGTATGAAATCGTAGCGGTATAATCCTGGGATAGAAATGTTTTTTGATAGGGCTAGTGTTAAGAAAATAACAACTGGGAATAAGCAAGATAATGCTTGCTCGTAAGTGAAGTATAGCAGTTGTTTTAAATAGAACATTGTGTCACCTTCGATAATTTTGTTAGAAAACTCAAAATAATGATTAAGTATACTACAATTTAAAAAATATTCCAGTAGTCTATTTTGCATGTATTTGTAAGTTTTGGATAGAAATCGTAATAAGTATTTTAATATTTAACAAAGTAAAAAAATAGTTTGCTATTTAAAAAAAGTGGGGATATAATATCTAAATGAAAATGATAATTATTATCAGTAATGATTATAAATTAAAAATAATTATAAAAAACAACTGAATATAAAGGATGAAATGAAACATGTTACATAAGTCTGCTGTACATGCTGGCAATAATCGCTGGATACATATTAAGTTCGTATGTTTCATGAGCTTAACAATTTTATGTTTAATCGGATCTATATTTTTAGCTATTGCATTCGGTGCAAAGGATATCCATTTGCAAACTGTATGGGCAGCGGTTTTTGATTATAATCCGAAAGTAACGCAGCACCAAATTATTTATGAATTAAGGCTCCCAAGAGTAATTGGCGCAGCGGTGGTAGGAGCAGCTTTTGCAGTCGCAGGGGCAGTTATGCAAGGAGTAACACGAAACCCTTTAGCTGATGCAGGTGTGCTTGGGATAAATGCAGGTGCGATGTTTGTAGTTGCACTTAGTTTTGCCTTTTTCCCGCATATGCCATATTCCTATTTAATGATTGTTTCCTTTATTGGAGCGGTTTTAAGTACAGTACTCATTTTTATTATCGGGTCAGCAACATCAGGCGGATTAACACCGATGAGGTTAACGATTGCCGGGGCAGTTATGGCCGCGCTTTTGCATTCGTTAAGTTCAGGTGTCGCGATTTATTATGATTTAAGTCAAGATTTAGCGTTTTGGTACGCTGGTGGTGTTGCAGGGGTTAAGTGGGAACACTTGAAATTTTTAGTTCCTATTATTCTCATAACAATTGTTTTTGCGACAGTGTTAGGGCGGTCTATTTCACTCATATCAATGGGGGATGATGTTGCTACGAATTTAGGAGTAAAAACGAACCGAACGAGAATGCTAGGAATGATTATAGTAGTCATTCTTGCAGGGGTATCTGTTTCAGCTGTTGGCTCTATTGGATTTGTAGGACTCGTTATCCCGCATATTGCTAGAAAATTAGTTGGTGTGAATTATCGACTCATTATTCCTATGTCAGCATTTTTAGGAGCTATGTTATTAGTTTTAGCTGACTTAGGGGCAAGAACAGTAAACCCTCCAAAAGAACTTGCGATAGGAATTATGGTAGCTCTCGTTGGAGTTCCGTTCTTCCTCTATATAGCACGTAAAGTTGGGAGGGAGCTATAAGTGAAGGGTCTTTTGAACACGGATAAAAAGAGAGCTATTACTGTAACTGCAATTTTCGGTTGTATTAGTATCGCTGTCATTTTAATTAGTTTAAATACAGGGACACTAAGCATAGCGCCACTTAAAGTAATTCAAACACTTTTCGGTTATGGTGATTTTGAGAGTGCAACAGTGCTATACGATTATCGTATGCCAAGAATTATAATCACAATGTTAGCTGGTATAGGCCTTGGGATTTCCGGTGCGATTTTACAAGGGTTATCACGTAATGCACTTGCAGACCCTGGTATTTTAGGGTTACATTCAGGTGCATCTTTCGGGCTAATTATATTCGTTACTTTCTTTCATTCTATTAGTGAGAAGGCATCGATTTTAATACCGTTATTTACATTTGGCGGGGGAGTACTAGCTGCGTTTTTAATTATTATGCTTGCGAGTGATCGATCAAAAGGTTTACTTCCTATTAGACTTATTCTCGTTGGTATTGCTGTTTCAGCTGGCTTTAGTGCGATTTCGTTATTTTTCTCCCTGAAGTTAAATGATGAGACGTATACATTCGCTTCTAGATGGCTAGTTGGTAACGTGTGGGGAAGGGATTGGATTCATGTCCTAGCGTTATTACCTTGGATTTGCATACTTACCCCGTATGCATGGCTAAAATCTAAAACGTTAAATGCATTGTCACTAGGTGATAGTGTAGCAGCAGGACTTGGTGTTCCTGTTCAAAAAGAACGGTTACTTCTTTTAGCTACAGCGGTTGGATTATCTTGCGCGAGTGTATCGATGGCAGGAGGGATTGGTTTTATCGGTTTAGTTGCTCCGCATATTGCAAGAAAGTTAGTAGGTACTACCTATCAACATTTCCTTCCACTGGCTGGTATTATCGGAATGATTATTTTAGTACTAGCAGATACGATAGGTCGTTCTATATTTGAGCCAAATTCTATTCCAGCTGGTGTAGTAGTGGCAGCTTTAGGAGCACCTTATTTTCTTTATTTACTTACAAAAATAAAATAAATACTTCAAAGAGGAGAACATATGAAAAAGAAACTTACTATTTTATTTAGCATCATGTGTATTTTAGTATTAGCAGCATGTGGTCAAACGAAATCTAATGCAGAGGCAACGAAAAAAACTGAAAAAAGTAATGATCCGAAAATCGCTTCTATGTCCATTCACTTAACGAATAATTTATTGGCATTAGGAATTACACCTGTAGGCTCTGTTATTGGTGGAGATTTAAAAGATTTCTTACCGCATGCAAAAGAGCAGTTGAAAGATACGAAGAAACTTGGTGTTGTAACAGATCCGAATATGGAAGCATTACTTCAATTGAAGCCAACTGACATTTATGTGGATGAAAAATACGCGGGCAAAGATTTAGCGAAATACGAAAAAATTGCAAAAACACATTCTTTCAATTTAGACAAAGGTACGTGGAGAGAGCAGTTAAAACAAGTTGGTAAACTTGTAAACCGTGAGAAAGAAGCGGATACATATATTCAAGATTATGAAGAGCAATCAAAACGAGTAAAAAGTTTAATAGATAAAGAATTAGGTAATAACGAAAAAGTAATGGCAATTCGTGTTACTGCAAAAGAATTACGTGTATTTAGTACGAAAAGACCGATGGGACCAATTTTATTCCAAGACTTAGGATTACAACCTGCAAACGGTGTAGAGAAAATTGATGGAAACCGTCCTTTCGAAGTCATTTCACAAGAAGTATTACCTGATTTTGATGCAGATGCTATTTTCGTTGTTGTAAACAGAGATGATAAGGCAAAAGCTGCATTTAAGCAACTTCAAGAAACACCAATTTGGAAAGACTTAAAAGCTGTTAAAGGTAAGCACGTATACATTATTAATGACCAACCATGGCTTGACTATTCTGCTTTAGGTAACAAAATGGCAATGGATGAAGCGGAGAAAATGTTTACGAAATAATATCGATTCGTTGTTAGGAAGATCCTCTAAATTTTGAGGATCTTTTTTTATTGTTAGAATAAATAAAAAATTATACAATGAACGTAATTTAATGCAGAGGAGATGTGCCAATGTCAGCGCTTATTGTAAGTAACCCGTTTATAAAGCAGTTTATGGAACAAGGGGATAGATAGGCTAATAATTATCCCCGTTATTAAAAAAAGGGGAGTTTGAAATGACAATGAATCTTTTTCAAAATAAAACGATTAAATTAACAGCTATGAGAGAAGCAGATGCTGAAGTAATGGCTATGTGGCAAGAAGATAGTGAGTATGTAAGAAATGTCGATACAGATGTAGCATTCCCGCAACCTTTACAGGAAATAGCAAGTGATGGTCTATTAAAGGGAAGGAGATCGAATAGTGTTTCTTTTATGGTAAGGACAGTTCAAGATGATCGCTTAATTGGTTTTGTGGCGATTCATGGTATAGAGTGGAATAACAGAACAGGTTTATTAGCTATTGGTATAGGGGATGCGAATGATAGAGGAAAAGGATATGGGAAAGAAACAATAAATCTTATTCTAAAGTATGCTTTCAATGAATTGAATTTACACCGCATCGGTCTCGATGTTATTTCGTATAATAAACCTGCCATTGCATTGTATAAAAAGATGGGTTTTCAAATGGAAGGTTGTATGAGAGAAGCGGTTCAAAGAGATGGGAAGTGTTTTGATCGTATCATTATGGGGATATTGCGGGATGAGTGGATGGAGCTGCAAGGTTAGAAAGCACATTCGAAATTATATATGTAGTATGCAGGAGATATAATGGTAATTGGCGAAAATTTACATTGTACTGATTGAATTTATAAGGAGTCATGCAAAATGAATTTGGAAAAGGCAAAACCAGTAAATGAAGAGGTCGCCGAATTAAAAGAACTTATTAAAGAGTTACACGGAAGTGTGCACCAACTTCAAAGTGAGGTGCAGCAACTAAGGCACGAAAGACCAGTTGTTGAAGTGAGAAAAGGTGTTCAACTATCACCAACAATTGTCGGACAAATTGGTGGTATGATTTTAGGTGGGTTAGCAATTATCGGTATATTTTGGTGATGAAAAAAGGTTTGCAGCACGATGCTGCAAACCTTTTTGTATGTGACGATATAATTTCATGCAATACAACTTTTACATTAAATAACGTAAATATATATAAGCATGTGATAACAAGAGTGCAACAATAGTTAATGGTAAACCAATTTTTAAGAAGTCCATATAAGAGAAGCCATGTCCTTCACGTTTTGCAATACCAGCAACGACTACGTTTGCTGATGCTCCGATTAATGTTCCGTTTCCTCCTAAGCAAGCTCCAAGTGATAATGCCCACCATAGTACTTCGATTTGCGGAGAATCAACAGATAGTCCGAGTCCTGTAGCTAAGTCTTGAATAAGTGGTATCATCGTTGCGACAAATGGGATATTGTCAATTGTTGCAGATGCGATACCTGATACCCATAAAATAAGTATCGCAGCGAAACCGATATCTCCATTTGTAACGTCGATTACTTCTTTTGCGAGTGAAGAAATAAGGCCGATATCAATTAAACCACCAACGAGAACGAATAGTCCGGCGAAGAAGAAAATGGTTACCCATTCAACGTGGGCAAATACATCTTCAATATCATGTTCTTTCACGCCAATTAACATAAGAAGTGTAGCACCTGTCATTGCAATTACCGCAGCGTCTACATGAATAATGGAATGAAGTACAAAGCCTAAAATAGTTAGTCCTAAAATCGAAATGGATTTTAAAAGGAGGCTTTGATCTTTAATATAATCTTTTTCATTTAATGCCATTAATTTTTCGATTTGCTCAGGTGTTGTTTTTAGTTTGTTACGATACATGAAGTAAATAATGCCAAGTGTCACAATAGAAATAATAATTACGATAGGAGCTAAGTTAAGTAAAAAGGCATTGAAGTCTAAATGCTTATTTGCAGATCCAATCATAATGTTCGGTGGATCACCGATTAATGTTGCTGTTCCCCCTATATTTGAAAATAATACTTCTGAAATTAAATAAGGAACAGGATTAACTTTTAAAATACGTGTAATGGATAGTGTAACAGGTACGATTAATAATACGGTTGTTACGTTGTCCAAAAATGCTGATCCGACAGCAGTTAATAGGGATAGCAATAATAAAATACGGATTGGTTTTCCGCCAGCTGCTTTTGCCGCTTTAATGGCCACAAATTCAAAAACGCCTGATTGACTCGTAATATGTACGAGAATCATCATCCCAATTAAAAGGGTAATCGTTTCCCATTGAATATGTGATGTGAAAGCAGTATGTAATTCAACAACTCCAAAAATAATCATAATAGCAGCACCGAATAGTGCGATTACAGCACGATTCAATTTCTCAGAAATAATAAATCCGTACGTGACTAAAAATACGGCAATTGCAAAATAATATTGCCAATTTGTTACTTCATGTGCTGATTGTTCCAATCATGTCACCTTCTTTAAAGTATGTATTCAATTGTAAACATGCATCCTTCTGCATAATTTATATTGTAGCAAATTCAAAAAAGAAAGAAAACTATTTAACAAAGTGAAGGAAAAAATGTGTTTTTTACATATGATATAAAAAAATAAAGAAACCCAGTGCAAATTATTAGGAAAAGTGAGAGTTGTCCTCTAATATAGAGATAGCAATTTACATTATTTTTGCGTAAAATGGTTTAAAGAGGTGAATTCCGATGGAAATAGTAAAAGATAGTTCTCTTATTCAAAATGAAATTGAACGTTTTGTAAATAAAGATGTATATATTCATTTAGAAACAACAAACGGAGCGTATGCATCACACATAAATGAAAAGATGATGACAGTTGGTGCTTTCATTCGAAATGCAATTATCCGTTTTGAACGCGGGAAGATAACTGGAACAAATCCATATCGAGTTGGTCTAAAAATGGATCACGGTTGGGTATATGCTGAAGGTATTACGCACTGGGAAGTAGACGATCAAGAGCGTTTATTACTAGCTGGACATGATAATTTAGGTCGCTTAGCAGTTGCACTTGAGTTAAGCTTAACACCATTTAAGTAAGAAGGAGGGAAACTTATGGAGAGACATGTACTTGTTGTATTTCCTCATCCAGATGATGAAGCATATGCTGCGGGAGGAACAATTCGCTTATTAACAGATCAAGGAGTACCTGTAACATATGCATGTGGTACTTTAGGACAAATGGGACGTAATATGGGTAAGAACGTATTCGCTAACCGTGAAACGATTCCACATATCCGTAAGAAAGAATTGAAAGATGCTTGTGAAGCGATGGGCATTAAAGATTTAAGAATGCTTGGCTTCCATGATAAAACGTTAGAATTTGAAGATGTTGATTTCGTTGCAGACAAAATTGAAGCAATCATTCAAGAAGTAAATCCATCTCGAATTATTACATTTTATCCAGAGCACGGTGTACATCCAGATCATAATGCATTTGGTCGTGCTGTCGTTCGCGCTGTATCACGTATGCCAAAAGAAGAGCGCCCAGTTATCCATGCTGTTGCGATTACGAAAAATCGTGAAGCAGTATTAGGAGAACCGGATGTTGTAAATAATATTAGTGAAGTATTTGATCATAAATTAACTGCATTAGGTGCGCACCGTTCACAAACAGAAGCAATGCTTGAAGACACGCATGCAAAAATAAAAAACAAAGATGCAGCAACATTAAAATGGCTGCAACTTGAACAGTTTTGGACTTATAAATGGGAGTAGGCTAGAAGGGAACCTTCTAGTAGCTCTTACATAGAAAAAGCGCCGTCACTTGTGATGGCGCTTTTTCTTGTTGAAGACTATATATTTCTTAGGGTGCTTCAAAATTTTTAAATTAACGTGCAGTATAGCCTCCATCAACAAGAAGTGTTGTACCGTTAACAAAACTAGCATCATCACTTGCTAAAAATAAGACAGCTTTAGCGACTTCTTCTGGTGTTCCAAGTCTGCCTTGTGGATGAAGTGAAGCTAAATATTCTTTCTGTTGAGGATTAACACTACCAAGTAAAGGGGTGTCAATATAACCGGGGCACACCGCATTAATACGTATTCCATATTTAGCGTAGGCAGTACATAAATTTTGAGTTAATAGTTTCACACCACCTTTTGCAGAGGAGTATGCTGTTGGGGTAGGTAATGAAACAAAACTATGAATCGAACCAGCGTTAACGATGACACCACCTGTACCTTGTTTAAGGAATTGTTCAATCGAATATTTATCAGAAAGGAATACCCCAGACAAATTAATATCAATAGTTCTTTTCCACTTTTCATAGGATAATTCGTTTGCCGGTGCATCATCAGCAACGCCGGCATTGGCATACATAATATCTAATTTACCGTATGTACTTACTGTCTCATGAATTAGCTGTTTAATATCTGCCTCTTTTGTTACATCAGTTTTAATAAATAACGTATTATATCCATGTGCATTCAATTCATCTGATAGTTCTTTTCCACGTTCAGAAAAGTCAGCAATAACTACTTTTGCACCTTCTTCGATAAAAAGACGAACAGTAGATTCGCCAATTCCACTTGCACCACCAGTTATGATTGCTACTTTGTCTTTTAATTTCATATAAACCTCTCCATTCATCAATGAATTTAAGTCGAATTTTTTTAATTTGGTTATATTACCATTAACCTTAAATAGTAAGTAGATAGAAGAAAAAGCTTGCGTTTACTTAATTGTGAGAGTGCTATTTTTTTATTGTAATTTTTTATACAGTGATGGACGAAAATATTAATTAGGTCAATTTTATCATTAGATTGAATATTCGGTAAAGTATTCTCGAATAGGGTGAGTGCTGAAGCTAAACTAATGATCTATATAAATATAACGAGGGAGATTTACATATAGTTGCCCTTTTTATTTTATTAATTAACAAATTTTCAAACTTGCTGATGATGTAGTGGAATTAAATAAGTCGGTTGTTTTCATATTGGATCAGAACTCAAAATAGTAAAAATAAATTGTTAAATAATAATTATTTATTGAAAAACGATAAATGACATGTTAATATCAAATTGGAAATTAGTAAGAGAGGTGTTTTTTATAAAATGTAAAACGAATGTTATGTACTAAAAAGAAATTGATAACAATTAGAAAAGTTATATATTTTAATAGCAAAAAAAGAAAAGGGAGTTAGAGCATGATTCATAAAACAGTAAAGAAAGTTATCTTGATTGCAGGTGGTTTGTATTTTACATATTTAGTAGGTGTAGTTATTTTAGCGGAATCTATACCGTATCCTACATCTCAACAACTTAAAGAAGCTGAAAAAGTAGTTGAACGCTATGTAGGTGAAAATAATGGAGTGAAAATGATAAATACATCTAGCAGCTTCACGGCTGAGATGTTCGATCGGACAATTCATATTGAAGGGAATTCAAAAGAGAATCCGGAACAAGTATATCGAATGGATTTAGAGCAAGTTTCTAATGAAAGTGAAAAAATAACCGGAAAATTGATAAATACAGTTTGTAAATCAAATGATGGGGGAAAGAATTTTACGTGTGCTGATGCTGAATAGCTAAAGGTGGGATGTGTAGCAGCATAGTAACAGTTAATAACTACTATTCTAGTTAAATAGGAAAAAGCCTCGCAGGGGGGCGAGGCTTTAAACAGGGTATTAAAAATTATCGATTCATTAAGAATAACTTCTTTTGAATAAACTAATTTTAGCATGGTAACTCATATATATGTGTTACGAATTTATGAACAAAAAATGAATGATAAGAATATAGAAAAGATAATAATTTATTTTTAATCTGTATCATTACATAAAGTTCGAGTGGAGTAGAGAGTATACTTTTTTATGGTGTAATAAAGATATAGTCTGCCTATGGAAATAGGTAGGCTATTTTTTATAAAGAAAAGACAACTTGAGGTAAAGTCCTTGTTAAGAAATAGGGTAAGAACAAGACTTTTTAAGGAGAGATAAGGTCGTTCAACAGATAAAGATATTGCATTTGAAACACGTGATTATTCGTGGATTAAGTTCTATTTTTGATGGGAAATCTATAAATGGCATTACAATCCTTAGAACTGATATTTAGTAATGATTTGTAAGAAACATATATTTTGAATTATTTAATAGAATAATATATATTTATATTGATTTAATGATTCTAGTTTGTTAAAAATGGGGAAATCAATATGAAGGTTAAATTTGCCGTAATAAAAGATGAGAACTTTGATTGTAGTTTATTGGAAGCAAAATTATTGAAAACTTTTAAAGAAGTAGATTGTGAAGCAGATATTGTAAAGGTTGAGGATGAAATTTTTGAAAACAATGACATACAAATGAATTTATCAGAAATAACCATTAATGTTACTGGGAAAAATATGGGGTATAGGTTCGTTTCAGCTAGTATATTTATTGTTTTAGAGAGTTTATCAATACAGCTGTTTCGTATTCATATTAGTATACTTTAAGCAGTTCAAAAAGTGGCTTCTTCAGAAAATCATACTGATTATATTGAGTTGTAAATATGGAAACAATAGATATTATCGTAGGTGCTCCCGGATGTTGGACTGCATCTTGTTTGTTGTTAAATAAACAAGGGGTTCCTTTTTAAATTTTAATTTATCTTAATCGTATATTATCTTAACTCTGAAATTGACAGTCTCAAGGCGGAGCAAAAAGAAATTATGAGAGACATTCGTGCTTTAGAAACGCGTACTACTATTAATGAGAAAGATATAGCAACAATCAATAATCAATTAGAAAAAATAAGTACAAACACAACTTAGATTTTGCGAATTATTATTAGTGCGATAATAGTGTCAGTTTTAGGATTGATATTAAAAGGAATGATTTAAAAGAAAGAGGGGAGCTCCCTCTTTCTTTTATGTAAATGAGAAGTTATACATTTTCTGTTTCTTTTTCATCTGTATATTTATCTTCTAAGGAAATTAATAGAGGAATTGATATAGTTACAAGAATGATTAAAGTGGTTATAAAAGATTTAGAAAGAGAAACAGAACCTTCAATTAAAGGTGATAAAAACTTGAATGAAAGTATACTTGTTATGAAGGAAATTACTAAATAGCTAAAAAGTAATATATTTTTATTCTTTATAGATGCCTCTATAAAGTCTTTAATACAGGTTATTACGACAAATATAGTTAATATGATAAGAGAAATAAAATAATGTGTTACATTTGTCATACTAATAGTAGGATCGTCTATGATGTAAGCAAGTAACTTAGATACTAACATGCCTCCAAACAATAAAACAATAAAAGCGAGTAATCCTTCCGACATATAAGTGCTGAAATTATTTTTCTTGTTAAAAAGCTTATAGTTCAGAGTAGATTGGGTTATTTGAATTAGGAATAGGGTAATAATCCATACATAATATACAATTGGTAATTCTCCTGAGAATAGAGAGATTAGGAAGTTTATTACTGTCCTTAAAATTTCAATCATTACGAAAGTCCTCCTGTTTGTAAGCTGGTGACATTAAAATATGCTAGTCTATCGTTTAATAATTAAATTTACGAATTCAAACTTTTTCTAATTATTCCATAAAAAGGTGATGATATCAAGTTATACTTTTAACCAATCCCCCAAGGCTCAATACTAGAAAAAGAAATGTAATATGTAATATAATTGAAAAAGTATATTTAAAAAATCAATGTTAATATTACCCTCCTATAAGTATTAACATGCGTAATTGAGGTGTTTTCTTTGTTGTTTTACGAACGAATTTCTATAATGGCCCCTCCTGTTCCGTAGCTTAGGAAAGTCTTTTTATTTCTGAGATTTTCAAAGTTATAGGAGGGTATGAAAAATGAAAAAAGTCTCAGTACCATCACTTTTGTTAATGATTGTTCTTGTTGCATTTCCGCAAATTAGTGAAACGATTTACACACCGTCTTTACCGGATATTTCAAAGGCGTTACAGGTAAGTAATAATGAGGTGCAGTTAACACTTAGTGTGTATTTTGCTGGATTTGCGTTAGGTGTATTTTTTATTGGGTGGTTATCAGATATAATTGGCCGTCGCCCGGCAATGTTATTTGGAATTGTTGTATATGGCGTGGGGAGTTTCTTATGCTTTATTGCAAATTCCATTGAAGTTTTATTGGTAAGTCGTTTTATTCAAGCGTTTGGAGCAAGTGCAGGATCCGTGGTTACACAAACGATTCTTCGGGAAAGTGTAGATGGCCATAAGAGGCATGTTATGTTTGCTCAAATTTCGGCAGTCATTGCTTTTACACCAGCGATAGGACCATTAATTGGTGGCTTTCTTGATCAAATGTTTGGATTTAAAATCGTATTTTTGAGTTTAGTAGTTATGAGTATCGGGATTTTTCTGTATACGTTTGTTTCTCTTCCAGAAACAAAAGCGGACTCAGTAACGAATAAAATTAAGGTGTTTTCAGTTTTGAAAAGGCTAATTACCAATCCGAAAGTAGTAACATATGGGCTATTAATTGGAGGAGCGAATGGTGTTTTGTTTAGCTATTATGCAGAAGCACCGTTTATCTTTATTGAATACTTTCAGTTATCGCCTAGTATGTATGGATTTTTAGGAATTGTTGTTGCGTCTGCTTCTATTGTTGGAGCGAAAGTTTCAAAACGTTTACTTGCTATTTATAAACCAGAGAAAATTATATATATCGGTTGTCTCGTAATGACAGGAGGAGCTATCCTTTTATCTGTTATTACGTTTGTTGGATCAAATCCAAACATAATATATATGATTGGATTTTTAATAGCGATGTTTATATTGTTATTAGGAATCGGAGTAGCGCTACCTAACTGTTTAAGTTTAGCGTTAGTAGATTTTCAAGATGTTATTGGTACTGCGGGAGCATTGTTTAGCTTGGGGTACTATGTAATTGTAACGATGACAATATGGGGAATGAGTCAGCTGCATACAGGATCGTTACTGGTGATGCCACTTTATTTTCTAGCTATAGTCGTTATCATGATGGTGTTTACTAAAGTTTTTATTTTAGGTAAACGAACTTCAAAAACGATTTGAAAATAAAATGGGAACAAATCGTTATTTTGTGTAAAGGTATTAACCCTTAAGTATAAAGATAAAAATGCTCTCTCAAAATTTTTTTGGAGAGCATTTTTGTTTTAGCACATCTAAAATAGTTTTTTCATTCAAATAGATTCCTAAGTTTAACATTTTTTGGGTAATGTAGTTGTGATGAGGATATTCCTTTATTATAATTACTTATATATTCGAATTAATATATATTAGAAGGAGCGAAAGTTTTTTGAGTGAAGTATCTAAAGAAATTAAAATAGCCGAAAAATTAAAATTTTGGGAAGAGCAAGATCAAATAAATAAAGAATTAATACCGAGAGTTGTTAAAAATCATGAAATGATTACAGACTTGGCAACTCAATTTGATAAAAATTTAATATCAATGTCTTTGTTACAAGAAAATATAGATGAAAATGATGAGGAGATTAGTAGTTTACATGAGAAGTTAAAAAGCGAATCATCTAAACGGATGGAACAAATAAGTGAATTAACTGCTAAAGTAGAAGAACAAGATATACATATTAGTGAGATGAAAAGTATGTTGATGAATCAAGAGGAAGAGATTAGAGAGGTAAAAAAAGTTCTGGAAAAAGTGAATAAAAGTGTAGGAGTTACAGGGAATAATAAAGGGAATGTAGCTGTCAATATAGGTGTTTTAATTGCAATAATACTATCTATTATTGCAATTATTTTATGAGGTGTATGTATGAAATCTTATCAAATGTTGGAGTCATTAAAAAAGATACCGAAATCAGCATCCACATCAAGTGATTTATCAAAAGAAGAGATGTTTTCTCATTTAGAAACACTAAAAGATAGGGATGTTATACTACAAGCAGGCATTTATTCATCAATAATAGGTTATCAAATACTTGAAACAAGGAATGTTCCGGATGAGTTGTTTGATGCATATGCTTCCCAGTACCCACAACTTTCTAGTAGTGGTGTATCTCTTTATGAAAAGTATGTAGAAGTTTATGAAAAGGGAGAAAGTTCTATTACTGGTTTTGTAAATGGGGTTAAAGGAAAGCAATTTGAATATTATGTCCAAAATAATTTATCAGAAAGATATCCGGACTATGATTTTACTATTGCAGAGAGTGCCAACCAACCTATATGGGATATAAAAGGTATTAGCCAAGAAAACGGGGAAGAAATGTTAATTCAGGTGAAAATGATGGATACTGCGCAAGCAAACCATTTGTCTAATATTATGCAAGCTAATCCAGATGTTTATTATGCTACTAGTTCAGAAATACGAGAAAAAATTCTTGCTGCAAAACCGGAATTACAGGAACAATTTATTCCAATTGATATCTCAAGTTATGAATTTACACAAGATGTACAAGATGGATTGGAAACATTGAGGGAAAACTTAGGAATTGATTTACCAGATGAAGTTTTTGCGTTAGCACCATATTCAACAGAAATAGTTTTAGGGATAAAACTACTCTTTGATCTAGCCTCGGTGAATAGGGATTTTAAACAGGTGCAATCTACTGATAAAGCACGTCTAGGGGCAGTGAAAGCTTTAATTCTGTTTTCGAGGTTTGGCATCAATACAATTTTAGGTGTTGTGGGATCATCACTAGGTTCAATTGTAGCACCCGGTGTTGGTACAGTGTTCGGTGTAGTAGCTGCATTGGTTGTAGGGAGTAAACTAAATAAAAAAATTGCACCGTATGCACTGAAAATCGCGTATACATTAGTAGGGCTCAATGAAGAAGATGTATTCTACTTTAAAAATATGGAAAGGGTACATGATTTGGCACTTGAGTATAGAAAAAATAGTTTACTTTTACAACAACCGTAAGTTTATGTATAAAAGAGTCTCATTTTTTAATGAGACTCTTTTATACTTTAACATTAATTATAGGTATGAATATATAATTAATGTTAAAGTATAACAAATTTGTATAGTTATGGTTTTTAGTTGGATAAAAATAATATATATTTATTAGGTTCTCCTGTTAAAATTCGAATATTAAATAGGCCATTACATACAACTAATATTTTATTTAGAAAACGCCCAGATAATATGAAGGGAGAAATTAAAGGTATTATTAAGGAAAAGATAAAAGCTGAAGAGAAGAGTTTTCCACTTTCCGGTGTATTGTTGATTGTTTTAAGTGTAGTTATATTTTTCCTAAAGTAGGAGATAGGATAAATAAGAGATGCAGAAGCTAGTGACTTTGTAGTTCTATTAATATATTAAATCTCGGCGTGGTGCGTTAATTGCATGTGTAAGCAATTACAGTACAAACTATAAGTAGTGAAATAACCAAGGGGGATAGGATCTCCTCGGTTATTTATATTGTAATAATATTCATACCGGAATCATATTGAATAGATGTATTTTATTGTTAATTTAGTTAAAAATTAATCAGACTTATGTATAATAATTTATTGAAAAAATAATTGAATTTTTCAGATTAATAAATTAATATAAGGTAAGTAATTTTAAGATTTATAGAATATTGGAAGATGAAAGGTTTTGAGAATTTTATTAGGAGCACAAAACGATTTTAGGATAGCTTTAAAGCTAGTGTAAAATGACGTTTGCTTCATCATTTTCAGGGCCGAAAGGAATTAGGGGAAAGCATCTTACTTAAAAATGCGGCTATGAATCATCTAAGAGGGGGAAGTGAAGTGGCAAACAAGGAATTGAAAAGAGGTTTAGAAGCACGTCATATTCAAATGATTGCTTTAGGCGGAACGATTGGTGTTGGCTTGTTTATGGGGTCAGCCAGCACGATTAAATGGACAGGTCCGTCGGTTATGCTTGCTTATGCAATTGCAGGTATTTTTATCTTCTTCATCATGCGTGCCATGGGAGAAATGTTGTATATGGAGCCAAGTACAGGCTCATTTGCGACATTCGGTCATAAGTATATTCACCCGTTAGCTGGTTATATGACAGCGTGGAGTAACTGGTTCCAGTGGGTTATCGTTGGGATGTCAGAGATTATCGCGGTTGGGGCGTATATGCAATATTGGTTCCCTGACTTACCAGCTTGGATACCAGGTGTAATTGCAATGGTTATTCTTGGCGCAGCTAACTTAATTTCTGTTAAGTCATTTGGTGAATTTGAATTTTGGTTTGCGATGATTAAAATCGTTACGATTCTATTAATGATTATTGCGGGATTTGGACTTATTTTCTTTGGAATTGGTAACGGTGGAGAAGCGATTGGTATATCAAATCTTTGGTCAAATGGCGGTTTCTTTACAGGTGGTTTTTCAGGATTCTTCTTTGCATTATCACTTGTAGTTGGTGCATACCAAGGTGTGGAATTAATCGGTATTACTGCTGGTGAAGCGAAGGATCCGAAGAAGACACTTACAAGAGCGATTCAAAGTACAATTTGGCGTATTTTAATTTTCTATATTGGTGCTATTTTCGTTATTGTAACTGTGTATCCATGGGATCAATTAAGTACAATTGGTAGTCCGTTCGTAGCAACTTTTGCGAAAGTTGGTATTACGGCAGCTGCTGGACTTATTAACTTCGTTGTTATTACAGCAGCAATGTCTGGTTGTAATAGTGGTATTTATAGTGCTGGTCGTATGCTATATACATTAGGTGTAAATGGACAAGCACCTAAATATTTCACGAAACTTTCTGGAAATGGTGTACCTTTATTCGGAACAGTTGGCGTAATTATCGGTTTAGCGGTTGGTGTTGTTTTAAGTTATATCGCACCGAAAAACTTATTCGTATATGTATATAGTGCGAGTGTACTTCCTGGTATGGTACCATGGTTCGTTATTTTAATTAGTCAAATTAATTTTAGAAAAGAAAAAGGGGCAGAGATGAAGGATCATCCGTTCAAAATGCCATTTGCTCCTGTTACAAACTATTTGACGATCGCCTTTTTAATAATGGTGTTAATCGGGATGTGGTTTAACGATGATACACGTATTTCACTAGTTGTAGGTATTGTTTTCTTAGCTATCGTAACAATTAGTTTCTATGCTTTCGGAATAGGGAAACGACCTCCGTTAGATGTTCCAAATGATCAAGAGATTTCAAGTAAATAAAGATAGTAAAAAGTCCGATTTCTCATTTGGAAATCGGACTTTTTGTTATTAAAACTTTTCTAAAACGATCTTCCCAATTGTACTTCCGCTTTCAAGTAGTGCATGTGCTTTCTTTACGTTTTCAGCGTTAATTGGTGTGAATGTTTCATTTAAAGTAGTCTTTAAAATGCCTTCATCTAGTAGTTCGCTTACTTTATTTAATAGTTCGTGCTGCGTGATCATGTCTCCAGTTTCATACATCGCTTTTGTAAACATAAACTCCCAAACGAGTGTAGCACTTTTACTTTTTAAAATACCCATCTCAAGAGGGTGCTCATTTTCTACGATAGAGCAAATTTTTCCTTGTGGTTTAATGAGGTCACATATTGCTTGCCAATGTTGATCTGTATTGTTTAAGCAGAAAATATAATCTACGTCTTTTAGCCCGAACTCTAATATTTGTTCTTGTAAAGGTTGGTGATGGTTAATGATATAATCAGCACCAAATTTTTCAACCCAGTGTATCGTTTCATTACGGGATGCAGTTGTGATTACATTTAGTCCAGCCCATTTTGCTAATTGAATGGCAATTGAGCCAACACCACCAGCACCGCCGATAATTAAAATGTTTTTAAAGGAGTTCGTATCTTTCTTATTATAATCAATACCTAAACGTTCGAATAAACCTTCCCATGCTGTAATAGCTGTTAAAGGAAGTGCTGCAGATTCAGCATCACTTAACGTTTTTGGTTTTTTACCAACGATTCTTTCATCAACTAGGTGGTATTCACTATATGTACCTTGCCTCGTAATGCTTCCAGCGTAAAACACTTCGTCGCCATCTTTAAATAACGTACAATTTTCGCCGGTTTGTACAACAACACCACTCGCATCCCAGCCAAGTATTTTCGCTACATCTTCTTTTTTATCTTTCGGAGATCGAACTTTTGTATCAACTGGATTAACGGAAATAGCGTTAATTTTAACGAGTATATCTCTTCCTGTAGCAACAGGTCGTTCAACTTCCATATCAATTAAACTGTTTTCTTCTTCAATAGGTAAGTATTCATGTAAACCAATTGCTTTCATTTGTATTCCCTCCATTAAAGTAAGAGTCCTTTACTCTTTTATTATAGTAGGTGGAGTGTCATTATGTAAAAAAGTTAAGTCTTTTCAATTTTGTAAAAGGTCTGTTTCAGCATCATGTAGTACTGTGTAACTGGAGAGGATCAGCCATCGTTTTGGTTTTATAGGCGTCGGATGAAAGTTATACTTATTTTTCCAGTGTACCTTGCAATGAACAATACCAAGTGGTATGTTATACTTGTAGTTACTTATTATAAAACAGTACTGAATAATAAATAGTAGTGGATGTCAATTAGAATAGGGTGAATGAATATTGAATGTACAATTTAAAAAAGGAGTTTTAGAACTTTGTGTTCTTGTCTTACTTGATAAGCAAGACCGTTATGGGTATGAATTAGTTCGAAGTATTTCCAATCAAATTGAAATATCAGAAGGGTCTGTTTATCCTCTACTTCGTAGATTAACTAAAGAAGAATATTTTACAACGTATTTACAGGAGTCTTCAGAAGGGCCTTCAAGGAAGTATTATACACTGACGGATAAAGGTAGAACGTATTTGTATCAACTTTTGGAGGAATGGAATGAGTTCTCACAAGGTGTCAATCAATTAATTAAAGAAGGTGTACGTAATGACGAAAGATAAATTTTTACAACAATTAAATGCATCTCTAAAAAGATTATCTGATAAAGAGCGTGCAGATATTTTAAAAGATTATGAAGAACATTTTACTTTCGGATTAGAGGAAGGGAAAAGCGAAGAAGAAATTGCAGCTTCATTAGGTTCTCCAGCTCAAATCGCCAAAGAGTTATTAGCAGATTATCATATTGAGAAAGTAACAACAAGTGCAACAACAGGAAATGTTTTTCGGGCAATTTGGGCAGTAGTTGGATTAGGTTTTTTTAATTTGTTAATCGTACTTGGACCTGCAATTACTTTAGCGGCATTGCTTTTTTCAGGTTGGGTTCTAGGTATCTCATTTTTAGGTGCACCATTACTTGTTTTAGTTGATACTATTATACATCCAAATACATTCTTGCTATTTAATCTTTTCGTTTCTTTAGCACTTTGTGGTCTTGGATATTTCATTAGTATTGCTATGTTATTTTTAACGAAGCTAGCAAAGAATGGATTTGTTCGTTATTTAAAATTCAATATAGCACTAGTAAAAGGTGGTTTGAAGCATGATAAATAAAAAGAATCTTTCAATCATTGCAGGTATTATTTTCATTATTGGTATTATCGGAAGTTTATTCACTTATCGTTCAATTGCTACGGTACCAATTTCAGAAGAAAAGGTCATTAATAATAATGTGTCAAGCGTTATTATCGATACGAATAATGTTCGTGTTAATATCAATCCTACAACAGATAGTAACGTGAAAGTAAAATTAGATGGTGAGGTTAATCTAAACGTAAAAAGAACATTAGCTACGGATGAGAAAGATTCAACGCTTCTTATTTCTTATAAAGAAAAACAACAGAGCTGGTTCAACTTTAATATTTCTGAAGTATTGTCGCCATTAACATTAAATGTGTATCTACCTGAAAAACAATATGATTCATTAAAAGTTTCTAATAGTAATGGTTTCGTTTCTATAAAAAAATTAAACACAGCGCATTTAAATGCCAATACAAACAATGGACGTGTTGAATTAAAAGAAATCAATTCGCCAAAAATTATCGCGGAAACAAATAATGGAATTATGGAATTTAAAGATATAATAGCGCAAAATATTCATGTGAAATCCAATAATGGGAGAATTATGCTAGAGCATGTTGACGGTGAAATAGAGGGACAGTCTAAGAATGGAAGTCTTACTCTTAAAACAAAAGAACTGGATCGAAATCTCAATTTCACGACTCACAATGGAAAAATCAATATTGAAACCGAAAAAGAACCAACAAATGTTCAATTTAATGTTTCTGTCCACAATGGCAGCGCGAATATACTGGATAAATATAACGGAAATACGATTATTGGAAAGGGAGAAAATGTAATTAAGTTAAACACACGTAACGGAAATATTAAAGTGAAAAAACAATAGCATATTACCTTTTATAATCTCAGCTCGCCACACATAAAGAGCAATAATAAATAAAAAAAGAACCGACTCTTTTCTCAACATGTAGGTAGTCGGTTTTTTTATATGTAACATTCGGTTAAGTGTGTATCCTTTGTATATTTCAAAATACAAACAGTTGTTTTATTACTCTCGATTCTTAGGAAAATAACGAATAGTAATTAACAATGTAAGGAGAATTTGTGAATGACTCAAAAATAATCATTGAAACAATGAAAGAAGAGAAGGAGTTTTTTTCTAACAGGAGGAATTTTTTACTGTGTACTTTATCCCAAATTAAATGTAGAGGTGGATACATAATGACAGTAAAGAAGCTTTATTTCCTTCCAGCTGGTCGGTGTATGTTAGATCATTCTTCTGTGAATAGTACACTCACGCCGGGGAATTTATTGAACTTACCTGTATGGTGTTATCTTTTGGAGACAGAAGAGGGACCTATTTTAGTAGATACAGGTATGCCAGAAAGTGCGGTTAATAATGAAAACTTGTTTAAAGGCACATTTGCAGAAGGACAGATTTTACCGAAAATGACTGAAGAAGATAGAATAATAGCTATTTTAAAACGTGCAGGGTATGAGCCAGATGACCTCCTATATATTATTAGTTCACATTTGCATTTTGATCATGCAGGAGGAAATGGTGCTTTTATTAATACTCCAATCATTATACAGCGTGCTGAATATGAGGCAGCGCAGTATAGAGAGGAATATTTGAAAGAGTGTATACTGCCGAATTTGAACTACAAAATTATTGAAGGGGATTATGAAGTTGTACCAGGTGTTCAACTATTGTATACACCAGGACATTCACCAGGGCATCAGTCACTATTAATTGAGACAGAAAAATCCGGTCCTATATTATTAACGATTGATGCATCTTATACGAAAGAGAATTTTGAAGATGAAGTACCGTTTGCTGGATTTGATCCAGAATTAGCTTTATCATCAATTAAACGTTTAAAAGAAGTTGTGATGAAAGAGAAGCCGATTGTTTTCTTTGGACATGATATAGAGCAGGAAAAGGGTTGTAAAGTGTTCCCGGAACATATATAGTGCAAAAAGTCATGAGCTTACGTGCTCATGACTTTTTCGATTAAATAATTTTTTTAAATAAGTTATAAACTTTTTTGGAACTATCTTCATTTAATTGATAGTACGTAAGGTTTACATCATCAGGAGTATCTTGCTGTGCAATCATTACCTCGTTACTGTGATGGTCAACTACCCATATGAAATATTTTTTATAAGTCCCATCTTCAAAAGTAATCCACATATCACAGTCTATTAAATCTGAACCTTCTTCATCTAATGTTAATTTTCCTTTTTTTGCGGTATCCATACTATTAATGAATGTTTTTAATTCATCTGTTTTTGTGAGGAAGATATCCTTTTTTGTTTTAATGGATTCGACATGTATATCTTTTATTTCCTGTTTTCCTAAAAAGACAGGGGGCTCATTTGGATCTCTTTGAGTTGAAATAATAGTAGCTTTTTTCTTTGGCTTATTTTCTGTATACAAATCTTGAATAGATTTTCCAGAGTTTACAAACCATACGATTCCACAAATAATCAATGTGCTACAAAGAAATAAAATAATTTTCTTAATAGATTATTCTCCTCTCTATTACTTCGTATGAAGAGCGTTTCTATTAATATATGATAGGTAAGCGTAAAGTATTATAGTTGAACGTGGCTATTCTTAACAGTTTTCAGGGGGCGATCAACGAGTAAATTGTAAGTAAGCCCAATTAATACGAAAACACCGCCGATAATCTTTCCAGTTGAGAGTTCATTTGTCAGGAAGAAATCAATGATAGTTCCTGCAAATAATTGTCCGATAAAGATGAGTAACGTTAAATAAAATGCTGATATTTTAGGAGTAATATAGTTCGATAATGAAATGACGATAACGCCTACTAATCCGCCTAAATATACAGCGATAGGTATGGATTGTAACGTATGCATTGGAATATACAATGAATCTGAACTGAAAATTAAAAATAACATAGAGAAAAATAATCCAGTAATATAATTGAAAAATGTGCCTTCCCAATTCCCGATTTTTTTTGCTAAATTCGCATTTATTATCCTAGCAACAACGATAGAAACACCAGCTAAAATAGCGATCGTAATATATAACATTTTCTTGCCTCCATTAATAAATTGTCATGATTATAATTCCAGAAGAGATGAAACATAATCCAATTAGTTTTTTCTTTTCAAATTTAGCAACTTTCATTCCTAATAAGCCGAAATGATCAATAACTATGGAAGCGATGGATTGGCCGAGTAAACTTAATGCGATCGTAATAGAGGCACCAAGGACGGAGAAACTTATATTATTAAAAAGAACAGTGAATACCCCAATCGCTCCAGCACTATATAAAAGAAGTGGAATACTTTTATCAAAATGGATTTTATGTTTGTTTATAATTAAAACGAAAATAACTGCAATTAAACCAACAAGGTGGATGACAACGCTTGCTGTATACTTGCCAATTAACTCAGATAAAATCCCGTTTAAAGGCAGCATAATGGCGATAAGCACGCCAATAAAGACAGAAAGAAAGTTATACAATGTAAAATCCCCTTTATATTTCATATTTGTAATGAATGTATCATGCTGAAATTGTGTATTACTATGACATATGTCATAGTGGAAGGAGAAAATTTTGATTACAATGGGGATGAGTTGTAAAGGTGGGGGATTATGAAGAAAGTATGTAATTCTATTAAATTAGCAGAGTATATGAAACAAAATAATATTGACTCATTTTTTAGTCATGATATGAAGCCGTATATGGAACTTATATTTTTTAAAAAGAATGAGTTTATTTGTAGAGAAAATGAAGAGATAGACTACTTATATTTCTTTGTAGAAGGAAAAGCGAAAGCGTTTAATACATTAAGTAACGGGAAATCTGTATTGTTATGTTTTTATGATAGTTTGCAGCTGTTAGGAGATGTGGAGTTAATTCATTCTCAAAAGACTGCTTCAAATGTACAAGTAATGGCAGATTCATATTGTGTTGGTTTACCTTTAGGAAAAGTGAGAAATCAACTATTTCATGATGCGAAATTTTTACGATGTATTTGCGGATCGTTAGCACATAAATTAAACCGGCTTTCAAAAAATAGTACCATTAATTTACTATATCCACTTGAAAATAGACTGGCGAGTTACATGTTAGCAGCAGGGGAACGAGCGGTGCAGCACGGAAATAGAATTGTATTTAGTGGGAATTTAACGGAAACAGCGGAATTGTTAGGAACGAGCTATCGGCATTTGTTGCGCACATTAAATATTTTTTGTGATAAAGAGATCATAAAGAAGAACGATGGATGCTTTGAGGTAGTAAATGTGGATGTTTTGAGAGAATTGGCGGCAGATGTTTATAAATAGGAGGAGAGTATAAATGATAACACCTATATTTAGAATTTTTGATATTGAAAAAGCAAAACTATTTTACTTAGGTTTTTTAGGATTTAAACTGGATTGGGAACATCGGTATGAGGAGCATATGCCATTATATATGCAAATTTCGTTACATGATGCTGTGATACATTTATCAGAACATCATGGTGATGCCTCACCGGGTGGTGCGATTCGGATCAAAATAGATGATGTAAAGGATTATCATTCTGTATTATTAAGTAAAGAATATGCTTATTCGAAGCCAAATATAGAAAAAACAACTTGGGGTACAATTGAATTAACTGTGATTGATCCGTTTTCAAATAGAATTATATTTTATGGGGAACTGGTTTAGAAAAAAATTATGAAAATAGGGGGTAACAATGGAGCAGAAAATAGCAATAATTTCAGACATTCACGGAAATAGTCATGCTTTACAAGCGGTATTAAAAGATGTTGCACGTCGTAAGGCCGGCATGATAATAAATTTAGGGGATAGCGTGTATGGGCCGTTAGATCCTTTAGGAACAATTGAAATATTAATGAAGAACGAAATGATACATATTAAGGGAAACTGTGATCGCATGCTTTGGGAACCTATACAAGAGGAGTCTGCTACACTAACTTTTGTCCAAAATCAATTAACAAAAGATCATATAGATTGGTTACAACAAAATCCTTCACAATTTATTATAGAAGATATGTTATGTTTTCATGGTACGCCAACTTCAGATGAAGTGTATTTGTTAGAAGAGATGAATGAGAATGGTGCAATATTAAAGAATGAAAAAAATATAATGGATCAACTCCAAAATATAGAACAAAAAATAATAGTATGTGGTCATACACATATTCCTAGAGTTGTTTATTTAGCGAACGGAAAGATCATTATAAATCCAGGAAGTGTAGGACTTCCAGCATACAAAGATGAGTTACCTGTTATGCATAAAATGGAATCAGGAACTCCGCATGCAAAATATGTAGTGATAGAAAAGATTTTTGGAGAATGGACAATTGAACAAATTTCAGTTCCTTATAATTGGGAAGAAGCAGCTGAATTAGCTGCTCAACAGGAAAGGCATGATTGGGCTCAGGCGTTAAGAACTGGTAAGGTAGAATAAAGGGGCGTTTACTTTATAGTAAACTGCTCTTTTTTATTTTGAGTACATATTGAATTATATAAGAATAAAATGTTATCATTATGGAAACATATGAACATATGAACATATGAACAAATGTTCATATGTTTAAGAGAAGGAGGGATTAGGGTGAAAGACCTAATTATTATTGGATCGGGTCAAGCTGGATTAACAATGGGGTATTACTTGAAGCAAGAAGGGTATAATTTTTTATTACTTGAGGCAGGAAATCGAGTTGGTGATTCATGGAGAAATCGATATGATTCTTTACAGCTCTTCACACCGAGGGAATATAGTAGTTTGCCTGGTATGATATTAAAAGGAGAAGGAAATGGATTTCCATGTAAAGATGAAATTGCAATGTATTTAGAAGAATATGCAAGGCATTTTCAATTACCGGTCCAATTGCAAACCGAAGTTTTTAAAATAAAGAAAGAAAGAGATATATTTGAATTACATACTTCTACAGAAATTCTACAAACGAAAAAAGTTATTATCGCAACAGGTGGTTTTCAGCAACCATTTATTCCCTCAGTTTCAGCAAATCTATCATCACATGTTTTTCAAATACATTCATCACAATATAAATCACCTTCACAAATTCCTAAGGGGAAAGTACTAGTAGTAGGTGGCGGGAATTCAGGAATGCAAATTGCAGTAGAACTTGCAAAAACTCATGAAGTTACAATGGCTACCAGTCATCCGTTAACATTTTTACCGTTACATTTATTTGGAAAAAGTATTTTTAATAGGTTAGAAAAGATAGGTTTATTGTACGCTGAAATAAATACAAAGAGGGGAAAGTGGTTTCAAAAGAGAAAGGACCCCATTTTTGGATTTGAAGGTAAGGAACTCATTCGTAATGGAGCAATACAACTGCAGGAAAAAGTAGTAAGTGCATCAGAAAATAGCATTATGTTTCAAAATGGTAGCACGTATAGTGCAGAAAGTATTATATGGTCAACAGGTTTTATTCAGAATTATAACTGGATTGAAATAGAAAAGGCAGTGAATGAGAATGGATTTCCTAATCATGTAAAGGGAATAAGTCCAGTAAAAGGATTGTATTATATCGGTTTGCCGTGGCAATCTCAAAGGGGTTCTGCACTTATTTGTGGTGTAGGAAAGGATGCAGCGTATTTGCTTTCTGAAATCAAAAAAATAGATCAGTAGCAGCGACTACTGATCATCCATATGTACATGAATTAGGAGAGGTCAAACATTTATTAACTTTATTATAATAGATTTTCAAAAGAATAAAAACTGAAAATTCTAATTTTATGTTGAGAAAGTTTTTTGTATCGAAATATATAAAAGAATGAGGGTTTTAGTAAAAGGAAATATAATATTTATATTTTACTAAAGTGTGATATAGTCTATATAGGATTTATTTCCTTAAATTGGTTTTTTGTAGTCATCACATTTTTAAAGTAGAAAGGGGAAGCGATTGTGAAGTTTGATGATCAACGCCTACTAGGAGTACGATTAGGGTCGGTACTTGTAACAGAGGAAAATCAATATTTAGTAATAAAGAAAAAAGATCATTATGCACTATTAAATATACATAGTTTAGAATGCACACATGTTGAAGTGCAGTTAGAACATATTGAAGAAATGTTGCGGGAAGATTTCCAAGAAAGTATAACGGAGATTATCGCACCAGAACATATAAAAATTGTTGCGAAAAATGTTATATAGATAAAGAAGCTGGAAGGAACAGCTTCTTTATTTTCATTATAAGGATAACGTTTTTACAACCTCACCAATGATCCCTTCCATTTGATGAACACCTAAATCGGAATTAGTCATAATAACAGCACCATTCCCGCAGTATGGATAACAAACCATCATACATTGAAATCCAACGCCCCATCCGAGTGAATAAACCTGTAATTTCCCATTAGAATCATCTAGAAAAACACCTAATCCAGTCCATTTTGAGCAACCTTGAGGAGAAATCCTGTCTATTACTAATTTTTGAGAAAGTTTTAGTTTGCCCTTTCCTTGTAAGGAATGAATGATTTCAATAACTAAAGCTGATAAGTCAGTTGGTGTTGTCCAAATACCTGAAGCAGCTGCAAATGGATAAAATGGATACTTCTCATTTGTTACAGTTCTATCTTTATTATGTCCGCAAGCAAAAACATCGGTTTTATCTATGTCTTTTGTAGAAAAAAGTGTACTATTTTTCATTTGTAATGGCTGGAAGATATGTTCTTCTAATAACTGACTAAATGATTTTCCTGTAATATCTTCAAGTAGTAGTTCGATTATACAAAAGTTTGCGTCTGAGTAGTGAAATTCACTTTCTGGTCTATAAGTTACCTCTATAGGTACGGGGCAATATAGTGTTTTACCGGAAAGGAGCTCAGACATATTAGGTAAGCCTTTTGCAGGTGTATAATGTTCAAAACTATTAGGTGGATCAATGAGTCCAGATTGATGGCTTAATAAGTTTCTCAAAGTGATGCTTTTTTGTGAAGTAAATAGATTAGTAGGAATGTTCCAAGATGTGAGTTTATCATTTACGTTTTCATCTAAATATACGATACCTTGCTCTAATAATGTTAGTACGAGCATTGTAGTGATGAATTTGCTGATAGAACAAGAATTAAAGAGAGAATTTGTAGTAACAGCTCTAGTTGTTCCAGCTTCAAGTGTTCCAAGGGCAGTCGCTTCATCTAGTTTGCCATTACATATAACAGCGAGGCTTAAACCTGCAACGGAATATTGGTTCATTTTCTCGTATATATTGCTACTTTTTAAGTTCATGGTGACTCCTTCCTTTAAAGACAGAATATTATTTTTATTATACAGTAGTAAAAAAAAGAAAACACTTCGTCATTCACCAATGAAGTGTTTTCTTTTTTAGTTAGTTTGAAGTGAACTTTTGAAAAAATTTGTCTCGGTACATGTACATAACCCATGAGATTGTTATTAAAGAAATGATGATTTGTTTGTTTTTAATTGGTGCATTGAAAACAAGCCAACCAACTATATCAAATAATAAATGTAGCACGATTGAAAGAACTACAAATTGAAGTAACGTATTTAAAAAGCTTTTCATAAAGTGTCCCCCTAAAATAATCGGTTTTATTAACAGTTTGATATAGTGGTATTATACAGTAAATGTTTCCTGTGGTAAAATTTACATAAGTTAGTGAAATAAAACAAATGAAAGTTAGTAAGGGGGAACATTCATGGAATTCTGGATGGTTATACCGATAGTAGCCTTTGGTTTCATTTATATCGCTGAAAAATTAGCTACAATTGAAAAGAAAAATGATGCGCGTTTAAAGAGAATTGAAGATAGATTACAATTAATTACGAAAGAAATGGGAATTGTAGAAAGAGAACCTGAAATTAATAAAGAACTACGCCAGCTTGTAGAAGAAGGCAAAAAGGTTACAGCAGTTAAGAGAGTAAGAGAAGATTTTGGTTTTTCCTTACTAGAAGCGAAGCAATATGTTGATAAATTATAAAAAAGATCATCCATTTGGGTGATCTTTTTTACTGCACCATGCGTGTATTTACATAAGCCGCGATTATAAAGTGCTCAATTATATGGAACAAACATTTAAGATGAATTGTCTAATATAGGTAATAACTATTTAGCTTGAAGGAAAGGGTTGATAACATGAAAAAGAATACGTTGTTAAAAGTAGGATTATGTGTAGGTTTACTAGGAACAATTCAATTTGTTAGCACAATTTCTTCTGTACAAGCATCACAAAAGATAGAGAAAACAGTAATAAAAAATGAGACGGGAACCATTTCAATATCTCAGTTAAACAACAATATATGGGTTCATACGGAGTTAGGTTATTTTAATGGAGAAGCAGTTCCTTCGAACGGTCTAGTTCTTAATACTGCTAAAGGACTAGTACTTGTTGATTCTTCTTGGGATGACAAATTAACGAAGGAACTAATAGAAATGGTAGAAAAGAGGTTTCAGAAGCGTGTAACGGATGTCATTATTACACATGCGCACGCTGATCGAATTGGCGGAATAAAAACGTTGAAAGAAAGAGGAATTAAAGCGCATAGTACAGCATTAACCGCAGAACTAGCAAAGAAAAGTGGATATGAAGAGCCACTTGGAGATTTACAAACAGTTACGAATTTGAAGTTTGGCAATACAAAAGTAGAAACGTTCTATCCAGGGAAAGGACATACAGAGGATAATATTGTTGTTTGGTTGCCACAATATCAAATTTTAGCTGGAGGCTGTTTAGTAAAATCTGCGGAAGCTAAAAATTTAGGAAATGTTGCGGATGCGTACGTAAATGAATGGTCCACATCGATTGAGAATATGCTGAAGCGATATAGAAATATAAATTTGGTAGTACCTGGTCACGGGGAAGTAGGAGACAGGGGATTACTTTTACATACATTGGATTTATTAAAATAAGAAATTGTAGAAATACAAAAGCGAGGAGAAATAATTTTCTCCTCGCTTTCTTCTAACTATATTAAAATGCTGAATCTGTCGATTACGCCAGCGTATATTACTGAGATTTTAATTCCAAGTATACAAATACTAGTACCGTCATAATTGCTATAATAACGTAAGTAGCATCAAGCATTATAAGTGTTTTTAAAGTTTCAGTCATCCTAATTCACCCCTGCTATAAAAATATAACATGATCTTTTTATCAATCAGATAAGAGATCATAAAGATACAATATACATGAAATTTCTTAAGTAGGTTCTATTTAAATATATCATATAAATAATGTAAATAATGTTAAGATAGTGTAAATGTATTGTAAATAAAGGTTTTAATAAAAAATACGCTATTCTTTCTGTTGAATGATAGAAAAGGATGGAGTTTTGTATGTCTATTCCTATATCTGATAAATCGCAACTATTTGCATAAGTGATTCAAAAAAAAATTCGTTATATACATTTCTCTAAATTAATTATCTAGCTATTTGAAAGTATTGACAGAAGTGTACCTGCTTCTATATATGGTGTCAATAAAAATATTATGTCAACAATATGGACTGTCACAAATCTTTATATATTATTGTGATTGATATCACATCCCTTTTTTTCAATGGGTATTATGCTTAAGGTGTAATGAGTGATTGGGAGAGGGTGGGATGATATGTTTTGTTATCAATGTGAACAAACGCCAACAGGCGGTTGTAAAGTAATGGGTGTTTGCGGCAAGAATGAAACGATTGCTAGTTTACAAGATACGATTGTGTTTGGGTTAAAAGGAATTGCGGCTTATCGTACTCATGCTGCTCAGCTAGGGTATACGGATGCATTTGTAGATGCTACAACACAAGAAGCTTTATATATGACATTAACAAATTCTAATTTTAACGAACAAGAGCATATTGATATGGCTATGAAAGTTGGGAAATCAGCTTTACGGGTGATGGAGTTATTGGATGAGGTACATACGAATCATTTTGGTGTGCCAGAACCTGTACAAATTACACAAAATCGTGTAGAAGGTAAAGCAATTGTAGTTACGGGCCATAATTTATTTGCATTAGAAGAACTATTAAAGCAAACAGAAGGAAAAGACATTAATATTTATACGCATTCTGAAATGCTACCAGCACACGGATACCCGCAGCTGAAAAAATATAAACATTTAAAAGGAAACATCGGTAAGGCATGGTATGATCAAAGACGTCTTTTTGAAAAATTTAATGGTGCCATATTAGCTACAACGAACTGTGTTATGCCAATTAAAGGATCATACTCTGATCGATTCTTTTCATATGACATTGCAGGTTTAGAGGGTGTACAAAAAATTGAAAATGATGATTTTACACCATTGATTCAAAAAGCGTTAGAACTTCCAGAAGTACATATGGAGTCGGATGAGCAGTTAGTAACAGGGTTTCATCATAATACAGTATTATCATTAGCTCCAGAAATTATTGACGCAGTAAAAGAAGGGGAAATTAAACGTTTCTTTGTCATCGCAGGTTGTGATGCACCAGGGAAAGGTGGGGAATACTATCGTGAATTAGCAACATCACTTCCACCAGAAACAGTTGTTTTAACAACTTCTTGTGGGAAATTCCGCTTTAATGATGTGGATTACGGTGTGGTACCTGGCACGGAAATTCCGCGTTACATTGACTTAGGACAATGGAATAATTCGATTTCTACAGTAAAAATAGCGGCCGCTTTAGCAGATGCTTTTCAATGTGAAGTGAACGAATTGCCAGTAAGTATTGTCCTATCATGGTTTGAACAAAAAGCAGTTGCCATTTTGCTCGGGCTATTTAGTCTTGGAATTCAAGATATTCGCATCGGTCCAAAGGCTCCTGAATTTATTTCACCTGGCGTACTTGATGTATTACAAGAAACATTCGGTTTAAAACTGATTTCAAATGCAGCAGAAGACATGGCTATGATGTTATCGTAACAGAAAAGATGTTTTCATTTAATTGTGGCTTTATAAATCATTTGTATGTGCGTGAGTAAACCATACAAATGATTTGTTTTATTAATAAAGAGGGTATTATTTATATATAAATTTTATGATTTTATAAAGCTTTTAAAGGGTAACGCCACACGCCTATCAACCAAAGGTTTTAATATATCCTCAAAACGGAAATTTTATATCTCTACAGTTATTTATGGGAATTTAGCTCATTTTTTTCGTTTTTGAGAAGTGCGTATTTCCTAAGTTGATGGTAATGTGGTGCTACCCAAGAAGTGCTTAAAAATTATTATTTTGAGTTCATCTTACTTGATTGTACCCATTCCACCAATTTTAACATGTACATTAACTTTAACATCAGCCTTCGATAATGCTTTTCCCCATTGCTTTTGGACCCTTTTCCAATCCTTATATGTATACGCTCGTGCATACACTCCAAATCCTATAGGGTCAATTTCTGCTTTTTGTATTTTCTTTATGAAATGTTCTAAATCACTTTCCAACTCCTTTTCAATGCTTTTTTCTAATCTCTCCGCTTTATCCCTAACATTAAAAGGGAACAGTCGTTCTGAAATTAGAATTCTCGTATGTACATTTATATTAAACAAAAAATTTTTTTTATATTGTACGCTTGTTTTTACTTTGATACCTTGAGTATTAAAACTTAACCAATGTTTTTCTTTGCTTTCAGATTGTAGCGGTACGGCAATAGTAAATGGAAATTCTCCCTGTATCTTATTTTGTAAAATGCTTAATAATAAATTTTCTTTTGGTGTAATAGTTAGCTTATATCTATTCTGTTCATCAAGTAATGTAGAACCTGTCAACTTTAAATTATTATCCTTTTTAAGTGCACTTACACTCGCTGTCATTCCTTTTTCTTTTGTTTGGTTATGAAAATCTTGAAGAGTCGTTTTTACAGTAATATTTCTTCTATGTCCAGTCTCAATTAGTTTTGTCAAAAATATAGGAAGACGAGGTTTATTTTTAGGAGCATAATAAATTATGTCTGAAACAGATCCATCCACAGCAACAATTTTTGAAGTAACCGTGTTTTTAGGATCTCGATAAAAAGGATCTAAATAATCAGCCCACTTCTTTTGTTTTAAAAGTCGTTTACCAATCAAAATAAGTTGTGTCTTGCTCCCTGATGTCAAGGCCATAACCATGGTATCAAATTTTTCACGAGAGTTTCGCACAGTAACAGATTTTACACCATATTGTTCCTCTTTAATCTTAGCCTCTTTATTGAAAACAGGACTGGATAAGTATACTTTCAAATTATCATTTTCATCCAAATCTAAACCCAGTATAAGCGTGAGTGTAACATCCTCTACATTCATTTGGTCTAAATCTGAACACCCTGTGAGTAACAGTAGCAGAATTAAAACACAATACAATATTTTTTGCTTCAATGTGCTTCCCTCCGAAAGTATTTTTTGTAGATTAAGTTATATATCCATAAAAATACAGGGAATAAGAAAGCTAATACAAGTCCACCTTTCGATGTGAGATTTTGAAATAGTTCAGATTCATTCCATGAGGGATGAATCCAAAACGTTACTATAATTACTGCCAATAATAAAATAGATACTTGAAGAGTATGATCTTGTTTTCCAATTAGTCGACTAGAACAAAAAGCAGCTCCGTATACACAAGGAATCCATGCAGTAGAGACGACAAGTAAGTAAATAGATAATAAAATCATATCAAACCGTTCTAAAAAACGAAATTCAATAACTTTAAGTAAGTTTAGTACGGGTTGATTAAACTCTAAAATTGCATCTGGACTGAAGTATAAAAAGCAAATAACTATAGTAAATAGATAAAATATAAATGTTAAGGTATTTGCTATAATAATGCCTTGCGTTGCATATTGCTTTTTTTGTAAAAAAGGATACAGAAAAAATGCCATTTCAAATCCTATAAAGGAAAAGATAGTAGATGGAACAGCTGAAAATATAGGTTTCCAACCCTCCTTTAATAATGGAAGAAAGTGTAACCAATTGCTATCTTTTAATGGTATGAAGAAAAAAAATGGAATCCACATTGTCATATAAAAACATAATTCACAGTATCGACCTATTATCCGAACACCATTGCGTGCAACCAGAAAGGTTGGAATAGAGAACAAAAACAAAATAATATAGTCGGCTGTTTTTGGAAGAAGCCAGGCCTTAATATAAAGCATGCCATTAATTAGAACTGTCCATGCGTAAAAAGCAAAATATATCATATAAAGAATAATTACTATGCTACCAATGATTTTTCCAAAAAATCGAATAAGAATTTCATATAAGGTATCATTTGGATAGTGTTTCGCTGTTTGAATTAGTAAAATGCTGGCGGTCATAGCGCAAAACCATCCAATAAATAGTGCTATCCAGCTATCTGTGCCAGCTTTTTCTGCAAGTACCCTTGGAAGGGATAGGACTCCAGTTCCCACTTGTGAGGCATTAATAATAAAAATATATTGCATGACAGTGATGTCATTATGTGCATATTTTTTCATATTTTCACCCTTTATCAGGATTAGTTTCTTTGTGATTCTTTGTAATATTTTTGGATCTTCTCTTCATTGACCACAAAGGAAAGCGAACGAACGTGTCCTTCATACCTGAAATGTGAAAAGGGGACAAAGGACTACCATAAGGAGTACCTAAGGATTCTAAACTTACAAGATGTGCAATTATAGTCATCCAGCCGATAATAATTCCTACAATTCCAAATAAAGCAGCTAATAACATCATAGGAAAACGTAATAATCTTATTGCCAAACCCATTTCATAATTAGGAACAATAGAAGAAGCTATAGTTGTAACAGCAACAATAATAATCATAATATTACTCACAATCCCTGCTTGAACAGCAGCTTGTCCAATCACAATACCTCCAACAATCCCTACGGTCTGGCTAATGGGAGTGGGTAAACGAAGGGCAGCCTCTCTCATCATTTCTAAGGTAATCTCCATAAGTAAAGCTTCTATCACTGGAAGAAACGGAACACGTTCTCTTGATTCTGCAATTGATAAATAGAGCTGTACAGGGATAACTTCATAATTAAATGAAATAAACGCTACATATGTTGCAGGTAATAATAAAGCTATAAAAAAACCTATAAAACGTAGTAATCTAACAGAGGAAGATACTAACCAACGTGTGTTGTAGTCATCTATCCCTTGAAAGAAAGAAATGAAATTTATGGGGGCAATCAATACATTTGGACTTCGATCCACAACAATGACGTATCTCCCCTGAAGAATGTGAGATACAGTTGAATCAGGTCTTTCGGTCAAGATGAACTGTGGAAATGGTGAATAAGGGTTATCCTCAATAAACTCAATTATTTCACCAGTATTAATAATCGAGTCCACCTCAATATTTTGAATTCTAGTTTCCAATTCCTTAAGTACATCTACAGAAGCTACATCTCTTAAATATAAAATAGATACTTTGGTCTTTCCTCTACTACCAATAAAAACCTCTTTTAATACTAATTCTCTGTTAGGAATATACCTTCGTATTAAAGCTATATTTTGACTAGACGTTTCTACAAATCCTTGATGAGTCCCCTTTAGAGAGATTTCATTTTTAGGTTCTGTTATATCTCTTTGTGGCCACCCTTTTGTATCTAGTTGATATCCTGCGTCTAGACCATGAACTAATAATATGCTGTCCCCTTGAAAAATAGCATTTTCGAATTGATTCCAAGTATTAATTATTTGAACTTCTCCTATTGTGACAGGGAGACCATTACTAATTTCAAACGTTGTATGCATCAAAGGGGACAGTATATTATTATGAATAGATTGTGTATCTGTTAATCCTGATAAATATATTAGAGCAGCTTCTGATTTATTTACTAGTTGAAATTGACGAATTACCAGATCTGGAGCTTGTTGAAAATTTTTTTGAAGATTATTTATGTTTTGGAATAAGTCACAGTTGATGTTATGATTCTCTACATTTTCTTTCTGTATATTTGAAGTTCTATTGTCTTGATTATCTATAGAATAACGTCCTTGTTTCAAAAATTTAAAAATAGGAAACACAACATAGACTCCCCTCGAAAAGACTTTTCAATATGTTTATTGTGTATATTTTATTGAGATTTATTCCACTATTTACTGATTTGGAGATTTTCCCCAACGTAGTAAGCCAAATCTAATCTAATCCCGACTACTGACTGGGATATCCAGGTTTAGATTTTTCACATATACATTCGTGTTTAATTTCAAGCGAGAAAAATAGTATGTACCTCGTTGATCCATTTGATCTAAGTCTACCAATGAAAAATAACCCAAATCATGAATACATAAATCTCCTAATCGTAAATAAATTTTAAAAAATGGAGGGAATTACGAAAACTTCCATATATATGGGGGATAACCGAAATCTGGAAAAGAAAAAACAAGAGGATTAACTGAAAAAGGAAAATTAGATGTTCAACGAATAACAGATGCATTACAAGGTAATCGACGTTGTTACCTCAAGTCCATACAATCGTTCAATTCTAACTTTTCAGCAGTTAGCGAAGCAAATAGGACAAGAAGTTTTAGTATTTGAGGACTTTAAAGAGAGAATTTTTATTGCTGAAGAGGAACGAATGTCGGATAAAGAATTATTATCTATTGTTTTATCAAGTATTACAAAAGGGGACCCAAGAATTATCGAAGATTTTCCTACGTCTGTTCAACCTTTTAGAGAAAAACGGACGGAAATCTCATAGATATGAGAAAAAGACAGTCCTTGATATTATGGGTGTTGTCTATGAGTATAGTGGACTTGGAAAACAAAAGAAAGTAGCATAAGTTTTAAAAATGATACCTATCTAGGTTTATTTGGTATGTTCATTTTTAAGGATACAAAATATTTGAATTTTTTTCGTTCATTTTATTTTCCATCTTAAGTTGATGGGGATAGGGTAACACCACATACCCATCAAGCTAAAATTTTGAAGTCCCCATGCCCATCAAGCTAGTAATTTCAAGTATCCCCCAAATGAAAATTCTATTATTTTACAGTAATTTACGCATGTAAACTTTGATAAATTTAAGACTGAATATTTCTAATAATGAAACTAATATTTCTATAAATTCCAAGTATTTTCTTTTTTGTGAAAAATGATACATTTGGGATATGAGTTACAAAACTATTAAAGGGGGATTTTTTATGTTCAAGAAATTAGTAGTCGGAGCATTAGCAACAGGTATTGCATTAACTGGGGGGATTGGTGCAGCATCAGCTGATACAGTAAAACCTATTTCAGCTGATAGAATTGAAAGTATAGTTGAAAATACAAATGAAGTCGAAAGACCATTTGTACCAAATTTTTCTGATAAAAATAATCTTATTGGAGAAAAAGCACTTGCAGCAGTTAATTGGGGATATTCCGGTAATTATAATTTTTCTACATCAATTCAAGTGAAAAAAACTGTATCTGTAGCAGACAACGGAACTATTGGAGTAGCTATTCAAAATAATAAAAATTTTAATTTTAACGTTGTAGTAAAAAGTTTATCATCAGGAAACACCGTAACCCATAATGTAAAAGGAGGGCCAATGAGTGGTAGCGATTATGTTTATAGCTTCTTTGGTCCTATGAAGGCAGGAAACTATGTTGTAACTCTAGTAAATACAGATGGTTCATGGCACCAAGGCACTGTTTGGCTTGGATGGTAATTACTTAAATTTATTTATTTTTGAACAGACTTTTCAAAAAAGAAAAGTCTGTTCTTTTTAATTCTGCACATCCCTTTGTTTTGGAGATGCTGATTTAGTGGGCCTGCCACATCGCTATCAGGGGTACGTCAAGAATTCGTTCTTTTTTGACTCAACACAACACACATATGTACACCATTTTTCTATTTTCGATATGGTGATCTCTAATAACAAAGTAAAAATAAGATTGAGATATTTCGATCTTATTTTACTTTGTTTATTGGCATGCCCATCAATCTTTTATTATAAAGTGGCCCTTGAATATATTTTTTTATTGACAGACACAAAAACGATTCATTTGCTGTATTGATAATTTGTAGATGTTATTATAAAATGTTTATGTATATATAAACGTATTTTATTTTCGTTTAGTTTTAATGGAGAGATTAAGTAATGTTAATAACAATAAAATGATGAATATATCACCTGCAAAGAGAATGAAACCAATACGGAGAAGAGCATTTCGTTAAAAAATTTGAAAAATAAGCGTTATTAGGTCTTGAAGAAAAATAGCTAGAAAAGTTATAAGCATATGGAAAATAGGTTTATACAAAAAGTCCTAAAGGGGGACGGAATTATGGAACAAAGAAAGTATTTGGTAACACCTCAAGATCGAATGAATTATGTATTAGGTCTTTATTCTGCAGATCAACAAATTAATGCAGTTCTTTATTTTCCTGTAGGTATATCAAAGGACATACTTGAAGAATCAGTAAGGATAACGTTACAATTGCAGCCAGTTTTGAACAGCAGGTTTGTAGAAGATGATATTCCTTACTGGGAGGAACATTCATCTGACACTAACGCATCTATTTGCTTTTTTGCAGAAGGAAATAATCAAGAACTTGAAATAATGGCAATGGATTTTATTAAGGAACCTGGTGATCGTATTGATGGGCCTATGGTTCAAACAAAATTATTACGAGGCACTACAATAGATATGTTAGTTGTGAAATTATCTCATCTATGTTCAGATGGTACAGGAGTCAAGGAATATATTAATTTACTTGGAACAATTTATACTCAACTTTCCTTGGGACGATCTAAGAATCAAATTATAAAGGAATTTGGTAAGGAAAATGAGAGTTTTCGAGATCAATCACATGTATTCAAATATGCTGGAATATCGGACATAAAAAGTGCGTATCGTCCTAACCAAGAACAACAGGCATCGTTATGGTCTTTTCCATCTAAACCTAATAAAAATAAATTCCCCCAAATGTCCGTACGACGGTTGAGACATGAGCAAACACTACGTCTAACCCAATGGGCAAAAGGACAACAGGCTACCTTGAATGATGTAATCATGGCTGCATACTTCCGAGCTTTATCACATTTCACTGTGTATGCAGAACCTCGCACCGTAGAAAAAATGATCGGTTTGACAATTGATTTACGTCGATACCTGCCTAATTATACAACTGGTGCTATTTGCAACTTATCCGGTATGGAAATGCCAGTGATTAAAATGGAAGACGATGAAACATTTAAGCAGACTCTTGTTCGAGTTAAACAATCAATGGATAAAATAAAGTCTCAAAATCCAGGTCTTTCTTCAGCAGCAGGAATGGAGCTACTAGCAGAAATGAAGCTATCTACAGTGAAGGAAATGTTTAATCAGCAATATGAACAGGCTGTACAGATGGGAATGGCGTTGCCGTTACTGACAAATTTGGGAGTAATCGCTGATGAACCTATTCAGTTTGGTGAAATTCAAGCTGAGGATGGGTATATGACATCACCTATTATGTATGCACCATTCTTTTCAATGGGAGCAAGCTCTTATAATGGAAGGCTTACATTTACGATCGGTTATCATGCGCCGGATACATCAAAAGAAAAGGTAGAAAAATTTTTAGATAGTGTTGTGAATCAACTATCAGAAATAAAATAAAAGAGAATATAGAGAACAGATTTCTAACAGAATTGTATTTTAGTTAGGGGTTCGTATCATGTACGGATAATCTCTGGAAATTTTCTCTGACCGCACTTGCCTTTATGCTTTATATGCAATGGGAATGGTAGTGGGAAACAATTTGTATCGTGAAAAAACAAGATATAACGGTATGAAAACAATAAAACAGAGCAGATTTAAAATACCCTTTGAATCAGCTCTGTTTTGCTAGTTTGATGGCCCTTACAACAGAAAATGTATATGTTTTTGTTGTAGAGCATTCTTTAACTTACTAGTTATATGGATAGTTCAACATAAAAAAAGTAGCCTGTATCCGATTGGGATATAGCGGATTTTAAATTTTTTTGAAAATAAAGTTGACATTCTATCTACTCAGTCATACAATGTAGTTGTAATAAGTAATACTGAATAGTGTAGTTTTACTCAAAAGCTATTCAGTAAAAATTCGCCTTAGTACTCTGTGATACTGAATATAAGTCAGACAGAATAGGGGGTAAAGGAGGATCATAACATGGAAAATTTAACTGAAATGCTGAAAGGTTCACTGGAAGGGTGTGTACTGGAAATCATTAGCCGCCGTGAAACGTACGGCTATGAGATTACTCGCCACCTGAATGATCTTGGGTTTACCGAAGTCGTGGAAGGAACGGTTTATACCATCCTCGTAAGATTAGAAAAGAAAAAGCTTGTGAATATTGAAAAGAAACCATCAGATATGGGACCGCCTCGTAAGTTTTATTCATTAAATGAGGATGGCCGTCAGGAGCTTGAATTGTTTTGGAAAAAATGGGATTTTGTATCTTCAAAAATTAACGTCTTGAAGTCAAACTAGCCTCATAATATAAAATGTTCCGGCTCATATTTGGAGAGTTTCTTGTTCTGCTTTATAAAAAGGAGGGAAATAAGATGTTGGAAATGTTCAAAAAATTAATTGGTGATAAAAAAGAGTACAAAATGATGATGGCACGTGTTGAAGCACTGCCAGAGGACTATCAGTTTGTGTTTAAGAAAATTCAAAACTACATGTGGAATTTTTCGGCTGGCAACGGGATGGATATGCTGCACATACAGTATGAATTAATCGATTTGTTTGAAGCTGGTGCAGCGGAAGGAAGACAAGTGCTTGAAATTACTGGGGATGATGTAGCTTCCTTTGCTGACGAACTAGTGGCAAACGCTAAAACGTATGTCTCTAAGTATCGAGAAGATTTAAATGAAAGTATTATGAAGAAATTGAAAAAAAAATAAATGTAATAAGTAATACCGACTGATTAGCTGGTTATAAATGTGAGCTGCCACCATCGCTATTCAGTTATATTTTTAAACTACTACTAAGTAATACAGAATATAAGTGATACTAAATAGTGGGTGTACGTAATCTATTTTTATAAGGGGGAAAAGTATGAGTAATACAGCGATTTCTGTAAAAGGGCTAAAAAAATCTTTTAAAGACAAGGAAGTTTTAAAGGGAGTGGATTTTGAGGTACAGCGCGGTGAAATTTTCGCGCTGCTAGGCTCAAATGGAGCGGGAAAGACGACAATAGTCAACATCTTTTCGACGCTCATGAAACAAGATGGCGGTGAAGTAAGTATTTGCGGATTTGATGTCCAGCGTCAACCAGATTATGTTCGTCAAAGCATTAGTTTGACAGGACAGTTCGCAGCTTTAGACGGCATGCTGACTGGGAGGGAAAACTTGATAATGATCGCTAGGTTACGTGGTGTTTCCAATCCCGCGCAAGTTGCTGACAATCTACTTACAAGATTTAGCCTGACTGATGCAGCAAACCAAAGGGCAGATCAGTATTCAGGCGGGATGAAGCGTCGGCTTGATATCGCGATGAGTTTGATTGGGGCGCCAGCAGTTATTTTTCTTGATGAACCGACGACAGGGCTTGATCCGGAAGCGCGAATCGAAGTTTGGGATACGGTGAAGGAACTTGCTGATGGAGGCACAACCATCTTATTAACAACCCAGTACTTGGAGGAAGCAGAACAACTAGCGGACCGTATCGCTATTTTGCATGATGGAAAAATTATTACGACAGGTACTCTTAATGAACTCAAAGAGATGTTCCCGCCAGCAAAAGTAGAGTATATCGAGAAGCAGCCGACATTGGAAGAAATATTCCTTGCAATCATTGGCAAAAAGGAGGAGATGTAAATGAAAAGCAAAACAGGTGTATTACTAGGTCGTTTAATGCGTAATATTATGCGTAGTCCAGATACAATTATTACAGTAGCGATTACCCCAATTATGATGATGCTATTGTTTGTTTACGTATTTGGCGGGGCTATACAAACAGGAACGGAAAACTACGTTAATTATTTATTGCCGGGAATTTTGCTAATGGCTATCGCATCCGGTGTGGCGTACACTTCTGTTCGATTATTTACGGATATAAAGAGTGGGCTGATGGCACGTTTCATTACTATGCCCATCAAACGCTCGTCAGTATTGTGGGCTCACGTATTAACCTCACTCGTTGCTAATGTACTTACTATCGTAGTGGTTATCCTCGTTGCACTCTTAATGGGCTTTCGTTCGAGTGCTAATATTCTAGATTGGCTTGCAGTAGCTGGGATACTCGGGATGTTTACGTTAGCACTAACATGGTTGGCTATCATTCCAGGCTTGAAAGCGAAGTCTATGGAAGGGGCAACAGCATACTCGTATCCACTAGTTTTTCTTCCATTTATTAGTTCGGCCTTCGTACCTACCGAAACGATGCCAAAAATTGTTCGTGCATTTGCAGAAAATCAGCCTGTAACTTCAATCGTGAATGCGATTCGTGCCCTATTATATGAAGGAACTGTTGGCAACGATATTTGGATTGCACTCGCTTGGTGCGTAGGTATAATGATTATCTCTTACATTTTCGCTAGTAAAGCATTTAAACGTCAGTTAGGATAAGTGAAATAAATCATCCGAAATAATATATAACTTTGAAAAAGCACGGGAAGATTTTCCGTGCTTTTATTATTTGTTGTCCATATTTTAAGGTTTAACCAATCAATGCTTATGGGGAATATAAACATAATCGCTCTTGTAAACCTTTTAATATATCTTCAGGTATTTCCCTAATTGTAATATCCTTCCCTAGGAAAAGCACCCAATTTGCTATTTCCGTCACTTCATCGGAATTGTTAACATTGATAAAAGTTTTTAAAATAGCCGTAGATTGGTAAGGGTTTGTATAAGATATTGAAATTTTGAAAGGGTGGTATTTTTTGAACTGGGCAATTGCTTTTGGACCAAGTTCAAGTACAAGATTAATTGCTTCATCCTTCTTACTTAGTTTTTCTAAAATCTTTTTCTTATTTAGCTTTTTTTTCGTAGCGTATAGTTCGATATTGATGAGATGATCGACAGGAAACATCTTCTTCTTTTCTTCTTTTATGTCAAACCCTTCAATGATCCATTGGCTTTTTTCTTGATACAGGTGTAATAGATAAATTGGATAAGATTTAATTTTTTCATCTTCTTTGGTAGTAATTAATAAATGGCTATCCAAAAGAAGCATTTGAATGAGTTTTTCTAACATAGGATGGGGGAGGTCAGAAAGCTCAAGTAGGTCGGGATTATGAGGGTTAGTCCCTTCAAACAGCAAGAGTTGATTTAAAAGAACAAGGTCATCTTGCTGGGTTTCTGAAATGAGTCCTAACAGTTTTTCAGCCAAAGACTGACGACTTTTTAGATAGGGAAGTTGTTGATTTCTTGTGGCCATAAAAGCAATAAAAAGAGCTTTCACTTCGTTATCAGTAAAGCGAACAACGGGCAGGATAGAGTTATGCATAACAAAATATCCTCCAGTCCTCCCAACTTCAGAGACAAGTGGCATCCCCATAGCTTCAATTTCTCTAATGTCTCTAATAGCTGTCGATCGTGATATGTTAAATTCTCGTATGATTTCTGAAATTGTAAAGTGGGAGCGGTTGTTGATATACCGCATAATTGTATTAATCCGTTCAACTTTTTTCATTTTGTTCTCCTAAACAGTATCATTTTTTGACATGATTTAAAGATATTATAAACTCATCAGATGAAAAGATAAATCGTTTGATTCATTTTAAAAAAAGGAAGGTATTGAATATGAAAAATTATACGATAGAAGAAAAAGATAGCTTTATTGTGTTAGGTATTGGAACTGAAATTAAGAGTGACTATACAGACTTTGCTGGAATAAATAAAGAAAAGACAGACTTTTGGTCAGCTGTTAAAGAAGATGGAAGGTTGGACACTTTAAAAGCTCTAGCTACAAACGAATACATTTTTTCTGTGAGCGAAGCGGTGAATAACAAGATGATGTATTATGCTGGTGTCATGACAGAAGCACAAATAGAAGAAGAATCTAGAGTGATACAGTTTCCTAAGGGAGAATACTTAGTAGTAAAAGGGGAAGACGAAACGGCTGAAGAGCTAAGTAATAAGCTGACTGGCATCGCCTTCGGTCAGGCTTTACGAGAAGCAACGGATTTTGCTTATGTTGGTGGGCCAAATACAACAGTTGAGATGGGACAGAGAGATGGCTTAGTATTTGGTGAAATGTGGATTCCGGTTGTTAGGAAGTAAATAGTTAAAAGGAGAGATGAAATTGTCCTGTATCGTTGATTTTAAAAATGTAACTACAGTTGGTTTAGAGTCTTCACCTATAGTAGAAGCGCTAGCTGGTTTACGTGCTCATGAAGCCCGTTACTTTATGAATAAATACAAGCATGAATTTATAGTTGTACCAGCTAGTGCAAGCCAGAAGACTCTTGATTATGTGAACCGCATTTTGAAGGAAGAACGTGATATTGAATTTGCGGCGAAACCTTTAGAAACATCGTATTTTCAAGTGGAAAATATTAAGTTTGCATACGTCTTTTATGAAGATGGTCTTGTGATTAACGTCATGTATACATTGGATAACCCGAAGAAGAGGGCTGTTGGATTTAAGCTTTCTGATGGAATGGAGGTACCAACAGAATTGGCAGAGAAATTTAAGTTTGCTAGGCAGAAGTCTAAATTAGCTGGAACAATTCGGGGTTCGTTTTTTGTAATTAAAGGAGAATATAGTGTAAGTTGAAGAATCCAGTCGTTTGTAGTATTTTAAAATGCACGATTATGGAATATGGAGGCTAACAATCTTGAATTGTTGGCCTTTTTTACATTCTTTTAAATAGGGAAGCGGCGCATCGCTATCAAGCTAAGAACATGTGAGATTTTATAAAGTTTTTGGTTAATCCAGTAACAAATAAGAACCTAAAATCCACGTCAAGATAGTGAGGAGAGGTATGTAAAAAAATAGATTGGTTGTATGCATAATATACAACGTCTAAAAAGCTACCTTTGCTAAAAACTATTCACCCCTCACATAAATAGAAAGCATTCTTTATGTGAGGGGTTTATTCAATTTAAGTCTATAAAAATTGAATGAAAGCAATGCAAGTTCTCACTTATTTAGAATAAGAGAAAAGATGATGTTTTATTTGTTCAATAAAATAATGATGGTGTATATTATCGTTAGATACTCGACTTGCCATAATAGCGCCCTCCATTGAAGAGGCAAGAAAAGAAGCGAGCGATATTATGGCTATATCTTCTTTAAGTTCTTGTTTCTCTATTCCTTCTTTTATGAGAGAAGCCATTAACATTACTGTATCATCATAGCCTTTTGCTGCTGCTTTTTGTAATTCTGGAAATACTCCAGTACTTTCAATTGCGCTATTAAGCAATGGACAGCCTCCAGCAATAGGGGGGTTATTAGCTGCATCTTGATATACAAGGAAAATTGCAAGGATTTTATCGATTGCTGTCTTTTTATTTTCCATTGCTTTATGAAAATGACTCCACATAATCTCACCACTTTTGTCGTAGGCGGCAAGGACAATTTCTTCTTTATTTTTGAATCTACGATAAATAGATCCTTTAGGTAGTTCAGTAGCTGTCATTATATCCTGGATGGATGTGCGAGTTATCCCATTAGTATTAAATAAATATAAAGATGTTTCAATAATCTTTTCTTTTACCGTATCAACTTTAGTCATGCTTTGTAGTCCTCCTAATAAAAACGAGCTTAATATTCCAGGTAATGTTTACCCTCTATTTACTTAATTTTTTTGTAAGTATAAATAAGTTTGGAGCAAAAATATCTTATCAATTCCTATCTGATGGAAACCTCAAACTGTATTGTCTATACTATTCGAATGAATTTTCTGTCAAAAATAATATGACCAGTTGGTTAATTCAGTCATATTATATAACTAATTTTATCGTATAGACATATGAGTATTATATATAATTTTAATTAATATGTTTAGCTAAAATGTTTGAACTACTCCGATTTTCACTTCGTTTAATTAGGATATCTTGTGGTTAAAAGTCGTATCACTTCATACTATAAAAGATTAATCGTTAATAATGAATGAGTACTGGAATTTGATTGTAAATCAGAAACTGAAATATAAATTTATTTGCTTTTTACCGTTTTGATTTTGTTAATAATTTATAAAGGGGTTTAAAAAACTAGAAACTTATAGTATCATTAGTTTTTCAGACCGAACCGTCCGGTCTGAAATTTTATATAAGTATATTTAGAAGGAGAACGTTATGCAGAAAGAAAAATCAAAGATTTTAAGTAATTTCATTATGGAGGTAATAAAGTGAACTTTATTAAAATGAATACTAAAGAACTTATTATGCTAATAGTTTATACAATGTTTGCATTACTTCAAATTGGCTTGTTCATATTATTTGGCATATCACTTTTAACTAATAGCAATTTAGTTGAATCAGAATTTGTTCTTAGTGCCATCGGCTTGACTGTACCTGCTATTGTAGGAATAATTTTCTTTAGGAAAGAAATTATTGAAAGTTTTACTTATTTTAAAGAGAAGACAATTTTGAAAATAGTAAGTATTCCTATGGTGGTTTTATTTACGGTAATTGTAGAACAGATTGTTATGCGTTTTCTAGCAACTGGTCAGCCAGAGAACCAAGAACAGCTCCTTGAAACGGGCGCGGAGATACCTCTTATATTTACATTGCTTGTATTTGGTATTCTAGGTCCAATACTTGAAGAAATTATATTTCGTTATATAATATTAAATCGTTTTTCACATTATATTGGTACTGCTATTGCATCTATCATTTCGATTATAATTTTTACACTTCTTCATACGAACCAGCTTTCGGATATTGCTATTTATTTACCTGGTGCAGTGATACTTACTGCGGCGTATCTTATTTCTAAAAGATCCCTTGCATATGTCATGGCGATACATATATTAAACAATTGCCTTGGTTTCATTCTGTAAGAAATTAAACTTAGCTCTGTTACGAAGTTGAAGACTAGATACAGATATTGATAAATGAGGAGTATAATTTAGACAGTGACTTATGATTTATGTAATTCCTTGTACTTCAAAAAACCACAGTTTGGGTGTAAACTGTGGTTTTTTTATATAGGGGACCAACACTTCGCAAACAAGTTAAGCTCATACAACGTCAATTTTTATTTTGTTAGCTTAATAGTAGCCCTATTACAATTAAAATAATATGTCTATATTGTTTTAAGTACTCTTTTTATAATAAAACTTAATCAATTTTAATATATGTTATGTATAACATATATTTATCTAAAATAAGGGGGGGATATTATGACTGAAATAAACGAATCTCCAGGAATCGATTTACAAAAAGATGTGAAGTTTTCTATTATAATCCCTGCACATAATGAAGAAAAGTACATTAGAAAATGTTTGGATTCAATTGCAAAAGCATCAGAGGCATATAAAGAGCAAACGGAAGTTATAGTTGTTTTAAATCGTTGCAAAGATAAAACAGAGGAAATAGCAAAATCTTATGATTGTATCACATTAAAAAATGAAGATAAAAACTTATCTAAAATCCGAAATGCAGGAGCAGAAATAGCTAGTGGAGAAATAATCGTTACTATAGATGCTGATACGATAATGACAGAGTCTTTGTTATCTAATGTAGATAAATATTTATCTTCAGGTAAATATATTGGTGGTGGGGTGAATGGGAAGTTCGAAAGAATGTCTTTTGGAATATTCTTTTCTGCAATTCTAATTATAATTCCCTTACTTTTTAAGTACGGAGCTATATCTGTGGGGGTTTTTTGGTGTTATAGAAAAGATTTTATGGCAATTAATGGATTTAATGAAAACATGCTTATGGCAGAAGATGCAGATTTCGCGAAACGGTTAAAAGAATGGGGAAAACGAAATAATAAGAAATTCGGTACCATTAAAAATGGAATGATAACTTCATGCAGAAGATTTGATACATATGGAGACTGGGCCTTACTTAAAAATCCAAAAGTAATATTAGCTTATCTAAAAGGAAATGATCAAAAATATGCAGATAAGACATATTATGATAATCAAGAAAGATAACGATAGAGAAAAGCGGCAGGAAATAGTGAGAACAGCAGATTTTCTTATACATAATGAGAGCCTAACTTAATTTAATAGATATGATAAGAAAACCATCGATTTGATTAGTCCTTTTTCAAATCAATGGTTTTTATTTTTGAAATAAATATCTATTTTTTATAAAAATATTTTTTGACCCCCATAAAACTTTGTATTCCTCCGAATATGTATAGTGAAGAAAATAAATAGAAGAAAACTGATTATGAAAGAATACTGACGTGTTAATAAAATTACTAGATTAAGTGGGGCATCCGAAATAAAAGGGTGAAATTACCAATGATATAGAGAAGAGTTATTCAAGGATTGCAGATAAAATAGAAACAGAGCAAGCAAAACAAGCGGAAGAAAATAAGAAAGTAGAGTGAAATGTAAGCCTAACTGTAAGAACGATAGAAAAGTTGGCTTTGAAAAATATGAACAACAAGAAGACAAGCCTAAAGAAAATGTGGTTGAATGGTCACTTGTTTAGTGGCCATTTTTCTATTTAAAGCAGAAGGAGGGAGAGAGATTACCCGTGTTGAGTTTAGTAATGAAGATCTTAAGAAAACCGAAAATAGAAGATATCGTATGTAACATACAAAATAACGAAGAAGATAAAGAAGCTTTTATCGTACAGTATCAGCCGTTTATTAGAAAATCAATTTCGTCTGTCTGCCGCCGATATATTACAGAACAGGATGATGAATATAGCATTGGACTGTTTGCGTTTAACGAAGCAATTGAAAAGTATTCATATAAAAAAGGAAAATCTTTTCTAGCGTTTGCTGATCTTCTTATAAAAAGAGATGTAATTGACTATATACGCAAGGAGTCTAAGCATAACCTTGTCTTTTTAAAAGAAGATGAGCAAGAGGAAATGTTAGAAATGCAAGTATCACTTACGGAGTATATGAAGGAAATAGAAAATGGTAACCGTAAGGAAGAAATTCTCCATTTTCAAAGTGTGTTAGCTGAGTTTAAAATCACATTTCTAGAGCTTGCTAAAGAATCTCCTAAGCATCGTGATACACGTGAGCACTTAATAGAAATTGTAAAGATGATTATAAAAGAAGAGGAAATGATGGAAGAGCTGTTCCGAAAGAAAAAATTACCGCTTAAACATATTGAACCGCGTGTTAGGGTAAGTCGTAAAACGTTGGAGCGGCATAGAAAATATATCATTGCAATGTGTATTATCTTCGCAAACAACTATACATACATTCTTGATTATATAAGGGGAGGGAAGCATGATGAATAAAGGAATTGTGATGGATATAAAAAAACATAGCGTAGTTGTTTTAACGCCAAATGGAGAGTTTATTACGTGTAAAAGAAAAGGGGATTCTTGCATGATTGGAGAGGAAATTTCATTTGATGAGCAAGAACAAAAAGCATCGCGTTTTTCAATCCCTTATTTCTTAAAGCCGGCATCATTACTTGTTGCTTGTTTTCTATGTGCGCTGTTATTTTTCTACAACCAACCGGAAGAAAAAGTATTTGCTTACGTTTCAGTTGATATAAATCCAAGTTTAGAAGTGAGCGTAACGAAGGATCTTCGCGTTATAGATTTACAAGCTTGTAATGATGATGGAAGGCGTATTTTAAAAGAATTGAAGCAATGGGAAAATAAACAATTGCAAGACGTAATACGTACAATTATAAAGCAGAGTCAAGAGGATAAATATTTAACGAATGATAAGCAAGTTATGCTAACCGCTATTGCAAAGGATAAGTTGCTAGAACCGAAGTTGGAAAAGGTAATGAAAGAATTAAAGAAAGAATATGATCTAAAACATATTACAGTCGAATATCAAAGTAGCACAATGCAAGTACGAGAGAATGCTAGAAAAGCTGGAATTGGTACAGGTGTCTATATAATGCAAGAGAATGAGAAGAACAAATCAGTTACGCCGCCCGTCACGCCGTCTAATCCGGTGGAAAACGAAGAAGAGGTGCAATCACAGCCGGAGTCATCTCCTGATGGATCACCAGATTTGTCTTCTGTAAAAGACAAAAAATATGAGAAGCCAGAGCATAAAGAACAAAAGAAAATAGAGGAACAGCCAACGAAGCAAATAAAAGAAAACAATGGTAGAGGATCTCAGCAAGAAAATAGAGGGAATCAGCAGGAGAATAACGGTAGGGGATCCCAACAAGGAAACAATGGGCACCAGCAAGAGAACAACGGAAGAGGATCGCAAGGAAATAATGGGCACCAGCAAGAGAACAATGGAAGAGGGTCGCAAGGGAATAATGGGAATCAGCAAGGAAACAACGGAAGAGGGTCCCAAGGAAATAATGGGAATCAGCAAGGAAACAACGGAAGAGGGTCCCAAGGGAATAATGGGAATCAGCAAGGAAACAACGGAAGAGGGTCCCAAGGAAATAATGGGCACCAGCAAGAGAACAACGGAAGAGGATCCCAAGGAAATAATGGGAATCAACAAGGTGACAATGGTAGGGGATCTCAACAAGGAAATAATGGGGATCAGCAAGTGGACAATGGAAGAGGGTCTCAAAAAGAAAATGTTGGAAACGAGCAAGGAAACAATGGTAGGGGGTCTCAACAAGAAAATAGAGGCCACCAGCAAGGGAATGAAAAGAAGAATCAATAGAAATATAGAAGTGGGAGATTCATTTTAAAGTGAAAAGGAGTTATCTCACTATTGCGGGCAGTAAAACTCCCATCTCAAAATTTGGCTAGGGCAAAGAGGTTAGGTGGGAGTTGGGCTGCTTAAAGTTGCACTTTATTATTCTATAGTTCTATTAAGAAGGAGTATGTGAAAAATATAATGGAGAAAAACATTCAACAAGAGAAAGATAAAGTAAAACCTGTTTTTTATGATCCGAAAGGAAGAAGAAACATAGCTTTTATTTCGTTTCTATGTATCTCAATAGTTAGCGTAAGTATTGTATTTTATTTTTTCTTTCAAAGTATTTTTTCAACACCAGAAATTCCAAATATGAATACCGCTGTACAACAAGATAATAAACTTGTACCAATTAATCAAAAACTTAGTGATCAGCAGTTACAGAAGGAAGAGTTTAAACCAAATACCGAAACGAAGGATAATAAAAATTTGGTGAATTCGTCGAAGGATAGTAAACAACGTAAAGAAGTATATGGTTTTTATGTAAACTGGGATGGAAATAGTACCGCTTCTTTAAAAGAAAATATCGATTCATTAACCACGCTAGTACCAGAGTGGTATCATTTAAAAGCAGATTTAACGATTAGAAGTGAGATAAAACCTGAGATAGTAAAGTTAGCAGAAAAAAATCAAGTGAAAATTATGCCTTTACTTACTAACTATACTGAGGAAGCTTCTGGTCCTGATAGTGGGCTAATTCATAAGTTACTGAATTCCTCAAATGATGTAAAGACAAAGTTTATAAATGATTTAGTAAAGCAAGTTGAAAAGAATCGATTTGCGGGTATTAATATTGACTTTGAGGCCGTACCTGAAAGTGATAGAGAAAACTTAACAAATTTTATGAAAGAACTTACTACGGTCTTTCATAAACATGATTTGCTCGTTACACAAGATGTTCCAGTTAATGATAAGGCTTTTGATTATAGTGCGTTAGCAAAAATAATAGATCGAATGATTGTAATGATGTACGATGAGCACTATGGAGCGGGAGAGCCAGGACCAATTGCTTCAAATAAATGGTTTCAACACACATTAAAAGAACTGAATATTCCGTCTAGTAAACTTATAGTTGCTTTCGGTAACTATGGATATGATTGGAAAGTAAATAGTAAGGAACCGGCGATATCTTTAACTTTTTCAAAAGTTATGGCAATGGCTCATAATTCAGATATGAATATTCAATGGGATAAGATGAGTGGAAATCCTTATTTTAGATATAAAACAGGAGATAAAGAACATACTGCTTGGTTCTTAGACGGCGTTACTCTCTATAATCAAGTGAAAATCGCAATGGACAACAATGCAAAGGGGTTTGCGTTATGGAGATTAGGAGCAGAAGATCCTACAATATGGAAAGTTTTAAAAAATCCGATTGAGGCACAAAAAAATCCTGATGTATTACATAAAATCACTAGTTTAGATGAAGTGAATTATTCTGGACAAGGTGAAATTTTACAGATTGAGAATGAAAAGCAAAATGGATTGAGAGATTTTAAAGTAGGCAAAGATGGTTATCTTACAGATGAAGTATATCAATCCTTACCATCTACATACGAAGCGCAACGATATGGAAAACCGGAAGGGAAACAAGTAGTATTAACATTTGATGATGGACCAGACCCGAAATATACGCCGGAAATTTTAGATATATTAAAAGAGAATAAAATAAAAGCTGCTTTTTTTGTCCTTGGTGAAAACGCGCAACTAAATCCTAGTATTGTAAAAAGAATATACGATGAAGGGCATGAAATTGGCAATCATACTTTCAAGCATCCTAACGTAGCTGATACGTCTTTACTACGAACAAAAGTAGAACTTAATACGACGCAACGTCTGATCCAAGAAATAACTGGGCATTCTACAGTTTTGTTTAGGCCACCATACGAAGCGGATGCTAACCCGGATTCCTCAAATGAAATATTGCCTATTTTACGGGCACAAAATATGAACTATACAATGGTAGCAGAAAAAGTGGATCCTGAGGACTGGGCAACACCATCAACAAATGAATTAGTAAAGCGTGCTCTTAATCCTGTTTATAAGGGAGAGGGAAATATTATTCTTCTCCACGATGCGGGAGGGAATCGTACCCATACGGTAGAGGCGTTGCCGATCATTATTAAAGAGCTTAAAAAGCATGGATATAGTTTTGTAACAATTTCAGATTTGATGAATAAAGAACGAGATGAAATTATGCCCCCAGTTTCTTCTGAGGGAAAGCAATATTTACTTTACAATAAAGCTGTCTTTTCAGGGGCGGGATACTTTAAACATATATTAACAACTATTTTTTATATCGCTATTGGGTTAGGGATTTTTCGATTCTTATTCTTAATTTATTTTGCATGGAAGCAAAAAAGAAAAACGCTAACTCGCACTATTAATTCGTCCTACCAACCTTTTGTTAGTGTTGTCATAGCAGCATATAATGAAGAAAAGGTGATAGCTAAGACGATTCGCTCAATTTTGGATAGTAAGTATGGAGAATTTGAAGTTATTGTTGTGGATGACGGATCGACAGATGGTACGTCAAAAGTAATGCAAGAAACATTTTATAAACACCCTAAAGTTCGTTTCATTCAGAAAGAAAACGGCGGGAAATCATCGGCAATGAACTTAGGGTTTCAACAATCGCGAGGAGAGATCATTGTCACTTTAGATGCGGATACTATTATTGCGCAAGACGCCATTTCTCTCATGGTTAGACACTTTGAAGATCAAAATGTAGTAGCAGTTTCAGGTAATGTCAAAGTGGGGAATAGACGAAACTTGTTAACTACTTGGCAACATGTTGAATATATTACAGGGTTTAATTTAGAACGCAGAGCTTTTGATGAGTTAAATTGTATTACAGTAGTTCCAGGAGCTATTGGGGCGTGGCGTAAGAAGAATGTAGTTGAATCTGGATATTTAAGCGAAGATACATTAGCAGAAGATACGGATCTTACTATTACATTTTTACGTCAAGGACATAGAATTGTATATGAAGAAAAGGCTTATGCTTTTACGGAGTCACCTGAAGATGTGAAAAGTCTCATTAAACAGCGATATCGTTGGTCATATGGTACACTTCAATGTCTTTGGAAACATCGAAAAGCGTTATGTAATTTAAAGCATAAAACTTTAGGGTTTATTGCATTGCCAAATATGTGGTTATTCCAATATGTTCTGCAATTCATTGCTCCTTTTGCGGATATATTAATGATTATAGGGCTATTTAGTAGTGATCCACTAAAAGTTTTAGGATTTTATTTTGTGTTCTTTTTAATGGATCTTTTCGCATCTCTGTTTGCATTTAAATTAGAGGAAGAGAATCCAAAACCACTAGCATGGTTAATTTTACAACGTTTTATTTATCGTCAATTTATGACTTATGTTGTCATTAAATCTATATTCTCATCGATTCGAGGAGTAGCTGTAGGGTGGAATAAGCTAAAGAGAATGGGAAGTGTTAAACATTCCACGGAACAAAAGGAGGCATCTTAAGAGAGCAGGTTATCTGCTCTCTTTTTCATTGATTTTAGTGAGCTGAGTGTAGAGTACATACATCTGTATCTATAAGAGTTCTAATAGTGAGACATTATGTGAAGATACTCCTTTAGTTTCGGAAAAAAGTTTTTTTATATTTTTTTAAAATGACGGACATAAAATCGTATATACCTTCGAATTATATATATGGATAACATAAATGTGTATATAAAAGGGGAGAAATAAGATGAAAGAACAAAAAGAAATGTTTGAAGAAATCTCTGAAGTACTAAAGGTATTGGCGCATCCTGTTCGTTTATCCTTAGTGAAAATAATGCTTGCAAAAGGTCCTACTAATGTAACAACAATGTATGGGGATTTGGAAATGCCTCAAAGTACAATTAGTCAACATTTATCTAAACTAAAAGCTGCTAAAATGGTTACAGGTACTCGGAAAGGATTAGAAATTTATTATGAAGTAACTGACAATCGCACAAAATCAATATTAGCATGTTTAGTTTAAATGCTGACTTCTATTTCAAAATAAGAAACGCTATTCTTTTCTATGATTTTACAGAGAGAATAGCGTTTTTTATTTTTAAGGAGTATCTTTTTATTAGCTTGATGGTGATATGGTATTATCTCTAAAATATAAAAATATTGATTTTGCTTTCATTCTTTCTCATAATTTTGAGCTCAAAAGCTCGACGATCTCATCGTATCCAAGGCGTTTAGCTGTTTCGATGGGGGTCTCTTTTAAATTTTCATTCCTTGGCATACTGTATAATGTTGCTTTCGCATGCAAGTTCGGTTGATGTTGTAGTAACACTCGAACTACTTCAATAAAGCCTCGTTCACATGCACTATGTAACGGTGTAACTTTTCCTTGTCCTGTACTATGAATGTTAGCTCCATTTTCTAACAACAGCCCTGCCATCTCTGGTTTATTGCGGTCGCAAGCAAGACTTAATGCACTCCTTTTGTATTCTTCTAGTAATTCCATATCAATACCGTTGTCTATTAAAACCTTTGCTGCTTCAAGATTGTTATCCTCCACTGCGTAGTGGAGAGCTGAACGTTTTCTGTTTGTCACCGCATTTATATTGGTAATACGTTCTAAAATATAATGAACAATTTCTTGATTGCCAGAACTACTAATTAAATGAAGAGGAGTGACTTTTCCGACCATGATTTCATTTGCATTTTCACCTTGAGAAATTAAGTATTTAATAATTTCTACATTACCTTTTCTGCATGCTAGGGCAAAAGGTGTTTCTCCATGATATTTAATCTTCAAATCTGCTCCTGCTTCAACTAGTAATGTAACTATCTCAATATTTTCATTTAAACAAGCAATGTGAAGGGGCGTTTTTCTATCAGGTCCTTTTTTATTTAATGTAGACAATTTAATGTTTATTAACTTTTCTTTAACTGTTTCTATGTCATTCCTCATACACGCGTAGTTTAACGTTTTCTTAAAGCTCTCTGCTTTAATAGCGCTTTTTAGTTGTGATTTACTAAAATCAGAGGTTGGTTCAATATGATAATGGTTGTATGCAAGCAAAAGTAGTGCAGAACCGGACTCTAAAGTAGGGTTTAAATCGTCATAATAATCAACTTCAAATAAACCATTTCTTTTAACGGTTAAAACAAAGGCAGTCCAGTTGGATTCCCCAGTATGGCGTACTCTTTGAATATTGTCCATAATTTCATTAGACGGAAGTCCTTCTGAGCCATGTTCAAATACCTTCATAGATTCATAATGAAAGTAACTATACGTCGTGACAACCCCATTGTAAAATGCAAATAACATTGATTTGTTGGCTGCATTGGGTATATGCTTTAACATGATTTCAACAAGTGTTTCTATATATTGATTTTTCAATAATTTCACCTCTATTAATATTTGAACTGGTAACGTTATAATTATTTGGAATTTCTAACATACTATTAATCTTAAACATCACTTTACGTAATTTTTTGAAAATTGATTTTTACATATATTATAACATTTCATCTTAGTTTGTTGGTAAAAGGCTTTCATTTTCACTAAGTTATCTGTTCTTTATCTACAAAGTTTATGAAAACTCAATAGACAGAAATAAAATTTATTAAGTTAATAATTATGAAGAGTAACAAATTACCTAGGCAGTGAAACTCATACTTTTGAATAGAGGGCATTCTATGTTTTTGATATATTAATAGTTAGGAACCACAAATAAGGGGTGAAGATATAGAAATGGAATTATTTGATTACTATAAGCGAAAAGGAAAGATGAAACTGTTAATTGGGACGGGTATTTTTATTCTTGCTTTATGCGCTGTATATGAAGATTGGGGACATATTAATTGGGGGCAGTTTATCTTTTTTGTTATCGCTACTTCTATCTTTTTTGGAATTGGATTTTGGCAGTTAAGAAAAGGAAAGTTGATACAAAAGAATATGATAAAAAGTAATGCAACATTTTGGGATGTTGATACTTTGGTTGTATTAGAATTACCAAAACGAAACAAGCAATTTGGTTTATATCATCCTGATGGTAAGTATATAGCAGGAACAAAGATGGTTTCATTAAATATTCTTTTTTCAGTAATACCCTTTTTACATAATAAAGATGTTTACGGATTAGAAACGAGTAGCGGGGAAATTCTAGCTTATTTTCATACTGAAGTGGACGGATATGATTGGGTAATTTATGACTCGAATTATAACCAAATTGGTATGTTTAAAGAAAAAATGATACAAGGATTTACTATGATACGTGGTACTTTGATGACAGATAAAGCCACAAAATTGTCAGATGTAGAAGTTGAGTTTGATTTTATTCAAAGTACTCTCCGTACAATAGATGGACGTACATTAGCAATTGGTAAGCAGGGATATATGCCTATAGAATGGAGTGAAAGGTTTATGGGTTTAAATGTACCTACTATTACCTTAGGTTCTAATGCGTCTAATAATGAAAAAATTCTCGGTTTAGGGGTGCTCCTTTATAGTTTACGTACAATTGAGATTAGAAAAAGTCGGGCAAGTGTTTAATGAGGCGGAAGTAGTGTTTATATGCGAAACTGTATAGAAATCTCATTTTTCTAATTATATCTTTTTAGATTGATGGATGTGGGGTCACGTCCATCAATCTAAGAAAACAAGTTAGCCCAAAAACGATAAAAATAAAATTTATAAAAACACAAAATATAAACATAGAGGATTAAACAAAGTATATAGTGCCTTTTTAGTCATGTAATCTTTTGATCTGATGACCTTTTCCCCATTCAAATAGTTCATTCATAATTTTCATTAAAGATTTTCCGTGCTCACTTAGTGTGTACTCAACCTTTGGTGGTACTTCTTGATATACAGTACGATGGATAATCCCATCTGCTTCAAGTTGCCGAAGTTGTTGTGTAAGTACTTTTTGTGTAAGGTTTGGAATTTCTCGTTTAATTTCATTTGTTCGCATTTTTCCATCCATCAAAACACATAAAATATAAACTTTCCATTTTCCGCCGATTACATCGAGTGTTGTTGCAATTGGGCAGTTATCATTTTGATTCATATAACACCTCCAAAGGTACCTCAAGGTTCCTATAGCACCTGAAAGTACGTACTTTTCAATTATATGTAACTCATTCATACTAATACGTAAAGGATTGATTCATTTATAAAGGGGATGGAAAATGATGAGAACACTTGTAATTGTAGCACACCCTGATATTGAAAAATCACAAATTAATAAAAGATGGATAGAAGAACTTGAGAAACATTCGGATGAAATTACGGTGCATGAATTATATAAAGTGGCACCGAATTGGGAGTTTCATATTGAAGAAGAGCAAAAGTTATTAGTAGAACATGACAGATATATATTCCAATTTCCGCTTTACTGGTACAGTTCCCCACCATTATTGAAAAAATGGTTTGACGATGTATTAACATATGGATTTGCGTACGGATCAAAAGGGGATAAAGTGAAAGGGAAAGAATTTGGTGTGGCTATTTCTATAGGTGGATTAGAAAAAGATTATGAAAATAGTGGAATTACGATGGATGATTTAACGAAACCATTTCAAGCTACTTGCTTATATACAGACATGAAATTTATACCTTCATTTTATTTATATGGTGCCGAATATAAATTAAGTGACGAAGAGATTGATAAAAGTGCACCTGAGTATGTGCAATATGTGATGAGTAAGGCGTATTCTAATATATAAGGAGAAACAGTCATTTACTTGTGAAGTAAATGACTGTTTCTTTATTTATTTTATATTCACTAAGTGTAATCTTTAGTAAATTAATAGTTAATCTGGTAAAATAAAAAATCTAACATATATAAAGGGGAGTTTTACTTGAGAACGATGCAAAAATTATTACAAAAAAGAGCAATGCAATCACCAAATATGGAAGCGCTTGTAGGCGGAGGGAAAAGGTATTCGTTTCAACAGTATAATGAACGAGTAAATCAGCTTGCACACTATTTGTTACATAACGGTGTACAAAGAGGAGATCGTATAGGAATACTGTGCAAAAATAATCATCCGTTTCCAAGCGTTATGATGGCAAGTTTAAAAATTGGAGCGGTATTTATTCCGCTAAATCATCAGCTTACTACTTATGAATTAGAAACGATTGTAAAAGAAGCGAAATTAAAAGTGTTAGTTATTGATGAAGAATTTAGTGAAGTTTTATTAAAAATTGATGCCGTTAAAGAAATTCCTTATGTAATTAAAACGACAAAAGAAGGCTTTGGTTCATTTGAATTAGAATTGCAAGAACAGCCAACGACAGAACCGAACGTAGAAGTTCAGGAAGATGATGATGCGATTTACTTATTTACTTCAGGAACGACTGGACAGGCAAAAGCATGTGTAATTGGACATAAAAACTTACATCATTATTTTGCAGAGATTGCTGGACAAAGAGAAATTCCAGCAGGTGAACGCTTTTTATCGGTGCATCCATTGTTTCATATGAGTGGCGTGCTTTCTATTTTAAATTGTATTTATCATGGTGTTACGATGATCTTCTTAGCTGATTCGAATCCTACTCTTATTTGGGATAAGATTGAAGAAGAGAAAATTACTACGATGCTTGCATTCCCGGCTGTTTATAGCTACATGCTTGATGAACTAAATAAAAAAGAACGTAACATTTCAACCTTTAAAGTAGCACAAAGCGGTGGAACAAAAGTGCCAGAAACACTCATCCAAAAATATATGGAAAAAGGAATCTATATGGTGCAAGGCTATGGTAGTACAGAAGGTTGGGTTGTAACATCATGGCATCCAATGATGGGGAAAGAAAAGATGTCTTCTGTAGGAAAAGCCTTGAAAAATGTAGAGGTGAAAATTGTTCATCCAGAAACAGGTGATGAACTAACAACAAATGAAGTTGGAGAGATTCATGTAAGAAGTCCATACATGTTTAAAGGGTATTGGAATAATGAAAAGGCGACAAAGAAGGTAGTAAAAGATAATTGGTTTAACATGGGCGATGCTGGCATGATAGATGACGACGGATTCCTGCATATTATGGGAAGATATAAAGACGTTATTATACGCGGTGGTGACAACGTATATCCAGACCAAGTAGAAGATGTTATTCATGAAATACATGGTGTGTTAGAAGTTGCAGTAGTTGGAGTACCAGATGAATTTTGGGGAGAAGTTCCAAGAGCTTGCATTGTGAAGGATGGCGAAACAACAGTAACAGAAGAAAGTATTATTCAGTATTGTAAGGGGAAGTTAGCAAGTTACAAGATTCCAGAAGTGGTATTTTTAGAAGAGTTACCGAAAAATGCTTTAGGAAAAGTGTTGAAGAGGGAATTAAGAGAAAATGTACTTGTAAAATAAAAAACGATTAGATAATGAGGAATCCAGTTATGTACAAAGCATAACTGGATTTTTTGTTTATGGTTCTGTTAGTAGATATCATAAAGATTTTAAAAATTTTGTGTTTTTGGTGTAATATTGAAAATAAAGGGAGCTAATTAATTTCAGTACGAGGGGGAGAAAAGATGGTTATAAAATTAGAAACTGAGCATTTATGTATAGAACCTTTTACCAATGAGGATGTTTTTAGAATTAAAGAATTGGCTAATGACAAGGAATTAGCTAATATTCTTGGGCTTCCGCATCCATATAAATTGGAGTTTGCGCAAAATTGGGTTGATATGCAACCAGAACTTATAAGATCAGGAATCGAATATCCTTTAGGAATCGTTTTTAAAGAATCGAGAGAAATTGTAGGTACAATTACATTAAGAATTGACAAGGGTAACAATAGAGGTGAACTTGGTTATTGGATTGGTAAGAATTATTGGGGAAAGGGTTTTGCAACTGAGGCCGTAAACAGAATGATTCAATTTGGTTTTATCGAATTAGGTCTAAACAAAATTTGGGCATCTGCCATTTCCAGAAATAGATCGTCGATTAAAGTATTAGAGAAGTCGGGTTTACGTAAAGAAGGCACATTAAGACAGAATAGACTTTTATTAAATACATATGAAGATGTTGATGTGTATGGAATATTAAAGACAGAATACAAGGTTTTAAAAGTATGATGACAAAAGGAAACCCTTTAGAACAGGGTTTCCTTTTGTATTTTAATAGAACCATGTTTATCAAAAACATAATAATTTACTAGATTTTGTATTTTGTGTAAGATAATAAAGAATATTCAAATATTAATTAAGGGAAGAGATATAAATGAAGCTGCCGCTATTACAGATAGAGACAGAGAGACTCATGATCCGTCCGTTCCAAAATGATGATTATGAAAGTTGGTTAGATGGATTTAATAAGAGGTTACCATCGCAGTATAAATATGACGATGGTTATCAAGTTATGGCATCATCAACTAAAGAATGGTTTACGGAATGGATAAGAGGCTTTGATGAAGCAGCACATCGAGATGAGATGTATGTATTAGGTATTTTTCGTAAAGAAGACGGAGCTAATATTGGTAAGCTAGAGCTGATTAAAATTTTACGTATGGACTATCAGTGGGCGATGATGGGATACTCCATACATAATCAATATTGGAGAAATGGATATGGTGTTGAAAGTGTGAAAGCTGCGTTACCGTTATTTTTTAGTAGCCTTGATTTTCATAGAATCGAATTACATATACGTGTTGATAATGAGCCATCAATGCGTCTTGCGGAAAGAGCAGGCTTTTCATTTGAATGCAAGAGAGAGGCGTTTTCATTAGAGAATGGTAAGTGGATAGATTTTCTTATTTATTTTAAAAATAAGGAGATGAATATATGAGAGTTCTAATTACAGGTGGAAATCGCGGATTAGGGTTACAGTTAGTAAAAGTATTTCATGAAAATGGACATATCGTTTATCCGTTAGTTAGAACTGAGGTTGCGGTAACGCAATTGAAGCAAATGTTTAGTTGTAGATGTTTTCCTATATTGGTAGACTTATCGGCTGATGAGAGTAAAGAGCAAATTAAAAACCAGCTTGAGGAATATACAGAGTATATTGATCTAGTTATAAATAACGCTGGCATTACTGGGAAGGAGACTGAGGTTTTACATACGAATTCAGAAGAGTTAACGGACTTATTTAATATTCATTGCTTAGGTGTAATTCGGGCTGTAAAAGGTACATATGTGGCGTTAACTAAATCGGATCATCCGAGAATCATAAATGTGTCCTCTCGATTAGGATCATTACATAAAATGGCGAACAAAGAGTTTCCGCAAGGCCAGTTCTCATATTCATATCGAATTGCTAAAGCTGCGCAAAATATGTTAACACTTTGCTTACAACAAGAGTTTGAGAATAAAGGAATAAGTGTAACTGCCATTCACCCAGGAAAATTAAAAACTGATATTGGTGCCTTTGATGCGAATATGACTCCGGGTGAAGGAGCAAAAAATATATATGATTGGGTAATAGATTCAAACGAGGATGTTTCAGGGAAGTTTATTGAGCCAGGTGTAGGTGAATTAAAGTGGTGATATACGAACTTGCAATCATTCAGAATCTGTTTGGTCCTTCTAAAAAAGTATTAAATGGTTTACCAAATGCAGTAACAATTGAAGAGATAGAAGAAGACGTTTTGTATAACGTACAAACATATAAAGAAAAGATAAGTAGATTTGAAGAGGTTTGTTTTAATTGGGAGTTAAAAAGAGCGAGTATTGTATTAAACAAGAGGTTTAGTAGTTATAACTCAAGTGCAAAAGTGTTACTTGATGCCGGTTTTTCTTTGTATGCCGCAAAGATAGAAGTATGTAGAGAATTGAACAATATAGAAGAGCTTGAAAGACAATATACATATCGATCAATAGCAGAAGGAACGTTATCGGAAAAAGAATTTAAACATACTTGGGAACAATGTATGTCGGGTTCAGGGAATCAAACTTCAATTTTAACTATCGATGAACATTTTTATTCTGTACAAACAGAGTTAGGTAAGGGCTGGGAAAAGTCATGTATTGTTTTTTATGATAAAAATGAGCCGCTTGGTATGTCCATACCGCATATAGAAACTGGAACAGAAAGTGAAGGACGATTATTTTATTTCGGGGTAATGCCTTATTATCGTGGGAAAGGGATTGCTTCCCGGCTGCATCTTCAATCTTTACATATGTTAAAGGAAATAGGGGCTACTTATTACATTGGAAGCACACATACTTCAAATGAAAAGATGCAGAGAATATTTTGGAGAAATAATTGTTCGTTGAAAACGGAGATAGAGCTTTATTATAAAATTTTTAAAGAAGGTTAGGAGAAAAGAAAATGAAGACTATGAACGTATTTCATTATGACGTATTTACGAATAAACCGAATATGGGTAATCCAGCAGGTATTGTATTAGAGGCAGATGGATTAACGGAAGAGGAAATGCAGCTTATTGCTGAAAAAGTTGGATTTAACGAAACAACTTTTGTTCTTTCCTCAGAAGTAGCAGATATAAGAATGCGTTATTTTACACCTGGTTATGAAATGGATTTATGTGGTCATGGGACAGTTGCAACAATATTTGCTTTGCGTGAAAGAGGGTTATTAGAAGAGAAAAATAACCTTACGATTGAAACGAAGGCAGGGATTTTACCGATACAAATAGATGTAAATGAAAAGGAAGGAACCTTTATTAAAATGAGGCAGGCAGCACCTCAGTTTAAAGAATTTACAGGTTCAAAAGAAGAATTAGCTCATAGTATCGGTTTAGAAGTAAATGATTTAGATGTAAGTTTACCGATTGTATATGGAAGTACGGGGAACTGGACTGTAATTGTACCGATTAAAAATCTAGATGCATGTGAGAGAATGAAGCCTAGCAATGAGATGTTTCCATCGGTATTAAAAGAAATCCCTAATGCTTCTATTCATCCAGTTTGTCTAGAAACTTATGATGAACAGGCACAAATGCATGGGCGTCATTTCTCATCGGCTTATGCTGGAACGATTGAAGATCCAGTGACAGGAACAGCTTCAGGTGTAATGGGAGCGTACTATGCGATGTATTTGGAGAAAGGTTTTGACCGTGAAATAGAGTTAATCGTTGAACAAGGACAGGAGATAAATAAGGATGGTCGTGTAACAGTTTATGTAACGAAACATGTAGAAAATGATAATTTACAAATTGATATTGCTGGAACAGCGGTATATGTGGAAGAGTTTGAAGTTTTAATATAAAAAAAGAAAGCCCGGCATACATCCGGACTTTTATTATCTGTTCAATACTTCAATATACGAAGCATCTCCAGTTGTTCTTAAAGCAGAGCGAAAATTGTTATTTTCTAACGTTTCAGCAACTTGTTGTAACTGCTGTGCATCATCATGATGGATAAGTAAACTGTCAGCACCGCTTTCTTCTATATGAATGTGTTCGACATTTCCAATCGCATCATGTACCGCTTTTAAAAATTCAGGTTTCATATTGTCCTCCTATATGTATGTAATGTTGTTGTTAGTATTTCCTTATTTTTGAAATATAAAAGTAAATGATTTTTTGTTATATTAAGATTTTTGAAGGGATTTACCATTTGCTTGTCAAATAATAGTAAAGTTGTCTTTTGAATTGAGGGAATCTTCGGAATTGAAGGGTGAAGGAATGGACATTTCAATAATTATTGCACAACTAGTTAAGGAGAAAGTGATTTCACATTATCCAAATAGCATAAAAGTGTTGAACGGAGGAACGACAAGTACAGTGTATTTGCTGGATGAAGAATATGTTGTAAAGCTGAATGAAGCGGAAGTAATACGGGAAGAAGCTAATTTTCTTTCTTTTTATGAGGGGAATACGTTGTTTTCAAAGCTTTTGTATAAGGAACCTTTCCATACATATATTGTGTATTCTTTTCTTGAAGGTAGTACTTCTTGCGAACAAGGACATAAACGAAGTACGCTTCGTACACTTGTAAAAGAAGTTATTAATAAGTATGAAATAGTTTCGCGTATAGATGGCTGGGGATGGAAAGAAAGTCCGGTTCAATCTTGGAATGAATTTTTAACGACAAATGTGATGGAAGCTCATGAAAATGTAAAACGTTACATAAGTGAAGAAGAGTATAGAACGGTTCTTAAGTTAGCAAATAGGGACGCTGGAATAAATCAGCCGTTTTTATTGCATGGTGATCTTGGATTTCATAATTTTATATTTCAAGGGAATAAGCTGCACGGTGTAATTGATCCTTTACCAGTGTTAGGAGATCCTATATACGATTTAATTTATGCGTTTTGTTCAACCCCGGAAGATTTAACGAAAGAAACAATTGAATATGCAATGAAACAATGTGTATTTCATAAAAAAGAACGTGATTTATATGAAGAAATAGTTATAGGATTATATTTGCGTATAGATACGTGTTTAAGACATCACCCGAAAGATTTAGAAGATTATTTAGCAGCTTGGCGTTATTGGATGGGCGAGGTTGAGGTGACTTTATAATACAAATATTTGGGGGAGATCGTGAAATGAATGTTTCAGAAGCGAAAAAGGATTTAGCAATAAAAACGAAGAGAGGCTTGCCAATTATATTAGCTGGCGTTTTATTTTGGATAGCTATGAGTATAACGGGCTTTGTTCTTTCTGAAAAACAAGTAGTGTGGGTATATTTAATCGGTATGGGATGTGTGTTTCCTTTCGGCTTAATGATAGCTGCTATATTGAAAATTGATATGTTTGCGAAAGGAAATCCGTTAGGGGTTTTGGCAGGATTAATTGGTGGGATAAATGTTTTGAATATTCCACTTGTATTACTTGCCTATTTTCAATTTCCAGAATGGTTACCTTTTGTAGTAGCAATGTTAATAGGTGTTCATTTTATCCCATACGTATGGATTTACGAAAGCAAAAGTTATGGTTTATTGTCAGTAGGGACTGTATTTGTAACGTCAGTTTGCGGGATTCTTTTTGCAGAAAAAGGATTCACTGTAATTCCATTATCGGTTACAGTTGTTTATTTACTTACTTTTATAAGTTTACTAATTGAAAACAAAAAAGTAGATCAGTATCAACAAAAATCAGCTTAATAAAAATTTAGGGATAGGGGGAATTATGATGAAAAATTTCGTTTGTACAACGTGTGGCGTGCAGTATGCAGCGAGTGTAGAAGAACCGGTGAGTTGTCATATTTGTGATGAAGAGAGACAATATGTGAATCCGAATGGGCAGTCTTGGACGACGCTAGAAAGCTTACAAACAAGTGAGACATATAAAAATGAAATAATCGAAGAGGAAAATGGGCTTTATAGTATTACGACAAAACCAGGATTTGCGATCGGTCAAACGGCATATGTAGTGAAAACAGAGTCATATCGTTTACTGTGGGACTGTATTACTTATTTAGATGAAACGACAATTGCGAAAATAAAAGAGCTTGGTGGATTAGATGCAATTGCATTATCTCACCCGCATTATTATTCAACACAAGTAGAATGGGCTGAGACATTTGATGTACCGATTTATATACACGAAGATGATAAAGAGTGGGTAATGCGCCCGAGTAGTCGTATTATTTATTGGTCCGGTGAGTCTTTACAATTAGCGGATGGATTGGTCATTCATCGTTTAGGTGGTCATTTTAAAGGAGGATCCGTCTTACATTGGCAAGAAGGTAATGATGGAAAAGGTATTTTATTAACAGGGGATATTATTCAAGTGGTAGCAGATCAACAGTGGGTAAGCTTCATGTACAGCTATCCAAACTTAATTCCGTTACCAGCGAGAAAAGTGGAAGAAATGGCGAATCGAGTGAAGCCGTTACAGTTTAATCGGTTATACAACGCTTTTCATCGTGTAGTAAAAGAAAATGCAAATGAGGCAGTGGAACGTTCTGCTGAAAGATATATTAAGGCGGTAGAAGGAAAGTTGTTTCATACGTAAAAGGAGAGCAAGTCTAATGAAAACGTTAGTATGTTTTGGAGATAGTATTACAGCTGATGATGTATTTTTTGATGGCACACCTAGATTAACGCCAAGGTTACAAAGGATATTCCCAAATTGGGAAGTGGTGAATGCAGGTGTTCCAGGTGATAATACATTCGATGCATTAAATAGGATTGAAGAAGATGTAATATCATATAAACCAGATTTCGTAACAGTTTTTCTTGGTACGAATGATGCGGTTTCTTTTTCACAAGCGTCACTACAGGAATACAAAGAAAACTTAGAGCAGATTGTGAAACAGATTTCATCAAATAAAGTACTACTGATTAGTCCTGCACCAGTTGATGAAGAACGACAGCATAATAGAACAAATGAAGTGCTCGGTCAGTATGCAGACGTGGTAGAGGAAGTGACGAAAGAAACAGGAAGTTATTTTCTAAATTTGTATGCTGAAATGATTCAAGAACGGAATTATAAAAGGTTTGTAGAAAATGATGAAAAAGATGGATTACACTTTGGACCAGAAGGCTATGAGTATGTAGTGAAGTTAATTGGTGAAAAGTTAAAAGGGATTTTATAAAAAAGCAAAGCGATATCGCTTTGCTTTTCATTGTTTATAGTAGTCAGTCTAGAAATGCTTGCTGCAATGCTTTCAGTCCATCACTGTAAATACCATGAAACAGATTAATTGCCTCTTCATCACTAACCTCTACAGGAGTAAAGGTACCAGACCACTCTACTAACGATGTGTTACTTTCAGTACCTTCTTTAACCTGAATTGTAGATAGATAATTAGTGACTGGGAATGGTGCATTCATGATTGAATACGTGTAGTAGCGTTCCTTATCATTGAATACTTCTAAGCGTTCTATAATTGTTTCACCATCTGGATTAGCTAGATGACGTACACGACCGCCTTCCGTTAATTTACTGCTAGGTATATAAGGTAACCAGTCTGGAAGGGAGTTGAAACCTCCGATTAATTGCCATACTTGTTCAGGTGAACCGAAAATTTCCATAGATGTAGTAGTATGTGCCATGCTCATTACGCTCCTTTTTATCTCGATATTTGCGAGCAAATAATCAGTGGGGATGACCCCACTGATTAAGGTTTCAAATTATTTTACGTTGATTGGTAGTGGTGCATTAGATGCTACTAGTTTTTGTTCGCGCATTTCTTCCCAGAATGCTGCTGGAATTACTGTGTTTAATGCATTTTGGTCTTCTACAATTCGTTCTGGTTTACTTGCACCAGGAACAACAGCAGCAACTGCTGGATTTGCTAGTGAAAACTGTAATGCAGCAGCTTTAATGCTGATTTCGTGATGATCTGCAAGAGTTTTGATTTTCTCAACTTTTGCAATGATTTCTGGTGATGCTTTTTGATATTCGAAGTGAGCGCCTCCAGCAAGAATACCTGAGCTATATGGGCCACCAACAACAATATCCATATTATGCTTTACAGCAGCAGGCATTACTCGTTGCAATGCGTGCTCGTGATCTAATAATGAATAACGACCAGCTAGTAAGGATATATTTGGCTTCGCTTCTTCTAAATCAAGCATAAGTTCAATTGATTCTACTTTGTTTACTCCAAGCCCCCAGCCTTTAATTACACCTTCATCACGTAATTGAGTAAGTGCACGGAATGCTCCTGTTCGAGCTGTTTCAAATTGTGAAATCCACTCATCACCATAAAAGTCTTGTGCTAAATCATGAATGAAAACAAAGTCTAGACGATCTGTTTTTAAACGTTTCAAACTTTGCTCGATAGAAGGAAGTGTTGCATCTGCGCTATAGTCATTGATCATTTTATTTTTACGACCAAATTCGAAAAGTCCGCCTTTTTCACCTAAATCACGTGCAGATGGATCTTCTAGTTCATCTGAAATCGTTCGACCGACTTTCGTACTTAAGAAGTAGTCATCACGATTTCTTTTTGACAGTGCTTCGCCAAGGCGAATCTCTGCTAAACCAGAACCGTAAAGTGGAGCTGTATCAAAGTAACGAACACCATTATCCCAAGCCGCATCCACTGTTGCGATCGCTTCTTCTTCTGGGATATTACGGTACATATTTCCTAGTGGTGCTGTACCAAAACCAATTTTTTCTTTTAGTAATTTACTCATTATAAATATCCTCCTAAAATGTATTTGAAAATTAATTAATGATTGTGAAAATCAATATATGTCATTTCATCGTCTGATAAAAGGCATGATAAAAGTATATAAACAGTTAAGAAAGTATGTTATCACTGAAAGGTAACATAGTTAATTTCTAACACTGCATGACTCACTCAACTCTTACAAATGCTATTATGAAATGTATTTTACATATTGAAAAGTACGTACTTTAAAGTGATATAGATACTAAAAAGTAATACAGGTACTTTTTAGTGCCGTACTACTCATCTGCTGTTTACGTATGCTATTATGAAACATGTTTAATACAATAAAAAGTACGTACTTTAAGGTGCTATAGATACTTAAAAGTAATATTTAAATCTTTAGCTTAATTGCCTTATAACATTATTAAAGGAGATTTTTATATGAAAACATACAATATTCCTGTAGAGGCGACTTTAGAGGTTATCGGTGGGAAGTGGAAAGTAGTTATCCTTTGTCATTTAAAGAAAGACAAAAAGAGAACGTGCGAATTAAAGCAATTAATGTCTGGTATTACACAAAAGATGTTAACGCAACAATTACGTGAATTAGAAGAAGATGGTGTAATCGAGAGAACAGTGTATAATCAAGTGCCGCCAAAAGTAGAGTATTCTTTAACGGATTACGGTCATTCTTTAGATGTTATACTTGATTCTCTTTGTAACTGGGGAGAAAATCATCTTGAAAAGAATGGTAACACGTCTATGCTTATAACAGCAGCTGAATAAAGAAGGAAAAAACGAACGAGAATACGTTCGTTTTTTCTTTTTATATAGAGGGAGATTTTTAAGTGGCATAATTACTTTTTTGTAATATAGGTACTTTTTTGTGCTGTAGGAACTAAAATGTGCCGTATAGAAAATTATTTATTTTTACGCAACAATAGAGAAGGAATATAGAAAAAAGGAGGGGAAATCGCGTGAAACAATATAATATACCGATAGAAGCAACTTTAGAAATTATCGGTGGAAAGTGGAAGGTCGTCATTTTATGTCACTTAACGAAAGGAACGAAGCGAACGAGTGAGTTGCAACGTTTGATTCCTGAAATTTCTGTTAGAATGTTAACGCAACAATTACGTGAGTTAGAAGAAGATGGTGTGATTACACGTAAAATCTATAAAGAAATTCCACCTCGAGTAGAATACTCCTTAACTGATTATGGTTGGTCTTTACAAAACGTATTAAACCAATTAACCGCATGGGGAGAACGATGCATAGATAGAAAAAATAGTAAAGTTAAATGAAATCTATATATGTAATATTGAAACACCACCTATTGATGAGGTGGTGTTTTTTCAGTATAAAACTTTAGAAAGTTACTATGGTGAAAAGTAAGGATTTATACTATATCAACCACTGTTTTAGCTAGGGTGAATGTTTAATTTATCCTTCATCATAGGTACTTAAAAGTGCCTTCATCACTTTAAAGTACGTACTATGCTTCATAATATAATCGTTTTATAATGACACTCGTAGCAAGAAGTCATAATGGTTTTAAGCTATGTTCAAAAAAACTTATTAACTAGAATAGTTTTTTGTTCAATTTTTTAGTAGGAGATGTTTATATGGTTGAAGAACTTTTTTATAAAAAAATACTCAAAAATCTTTTTTCGGATCCAGTTCAAATTACACTTTGGAATGGTGAAACAATCCAATATGGAGAAGGGGAACCTCAATTTCATGTAACATTCCATAAGCCGCTTTCAAAGAAGGAGATTGCCAAGGATCCTTCTATCGCATTCGGTGAAGCATATATGAATGGAGATCTTGAAATAGAGGGTAATCTTGAAAAAGCAATTCAATCTATTTATAAAAGGCAGGATAGCTTTTTAGGGGATAGTAAGTTGCAATATTTCAAAAGTAAATGGAATTTCTCTAAACAAAAAAATAAAGATGATATTGCTCATCATTATGATATTGGGAACGATTTCTATAAATTATGGCTTGATGAAACGATGACGTATTCTTGTGCATATTTCCAAAGCGAGCAAGATTCTTTAACGACAGCTCAGCATAATAAAGTGAATCATATTTTGAAAAAGTTGAACCTTAAAAAAGGTGATACGCTATTAGATATTGGTTGCGGGTGGGGTGAGCTCATTACAGCTGCCGCTAAGCAGTACGGTGTGAAAGCGATGGGAGTAACGTTAAGTGAGGAACAATATGCTAAGACTTCCGAGCGAATTAAACAAGAGGGACTTACGGATTTAGTTGAAGTATCTTTACTTGATTACCGCGATATTAAGAATCGTAAATTTGATAAAATTGTTAGTGTAGGTATGATTGAACATGTAGGAAAAGACAATATTACGCAATACTTTGAGACAGTTAATACACTACTAAATGATGGTGGGATTTCTCTACTTCATTGTATTACTTCTCCAGCCAATGGTGGTGCTACGAATGGTTGGATTGAAAAGTATATATTCCCTGGCGGATATGTTCCTGCTGTTAACGAATTAATCACGAACATGACAAACGAACAATTTTTCATTGTTGATGTGGAAAGCTTACGTAGACATTACGGGAAAACATTACAACATTGGGCTCGGAATTTTGAAAACGTACTGGAGGAAGTTCGCAAAACGAAAGATGAGCGATTCATTCGTATGTGGCGCTTATATTTAAATGCATGTGCAGCTTCATTCTTTACTGGTAATATTGATTTACATCAATTTGTCTTTACAAAAGGTATTAACGATACAATCCCGATGACACGTTCTTATATGTATGAATAAGAGCATGTGATCTAATAGCAATAAATGAATATGTAAGTCCATAAGGTATAGTAAAAAATCCGGGATGAAAATCGAAAATGATTTCTATCCTGGATTTTTTTATTTTATATATAATTTTAAAAGTAAAACTATATACTTTTTGTTTTGAAGGTATATAATAAATATAGAAACTAAAATTTATGAGCAAGGAAGTTGAAGGATATGACATTAACAATGGGGTTTATTGGATTTGGAAAATCAGCTAACCGCTATCACTTACCGTATGTAAATACACGTGAAAATATAAAAGTAAAAACAATTTTTGGTCGCCAAATTAGTGAAGAATTAGCGGCTCCATATAAGAAGAAAGGTGTTTACTTCACTACTGATTTGGACGAATTATTGAACGACAAAGAAATCCAAGTAGTGACAATCTGTACGCCAGCACACACGCATTACGAAATAGCGAAACAAGTTATACTTGCTGGGAAGTCAGTTATTGTTGAAAAACCATTTTGCGATACAGTTGAACATGCGAAAGAATTATTAGCTTTAGGACGAGAGAAAGGTGTAGTAGTTATGCCTTATCAAAACCGTCGTTTTGATGGTGATTTCTTAGCTGTGAAGCAAGTTGTAGAACAAGGATTCCTTGGTGATATTGTTGAGGTTGAATCACATATTGATTATTTCCGTCCTGGTTCAATCTCTCATGAAGCTCCAAAAGAAGAAGGGTCATTTTACAGTTTAGGTATTCATACGATGGATCGTATGATTTCACTATTTGGCCGTCCAGATACGGTAACATACGATATTCGTAATAACGAAGTGGAAGGTGCAGTTGATAGCTATTTTGATGTTGGTCTACATTACGGAAATCAGCTGAAAATTAAGCTGAAAACGAACCATGTTGTAGCGAAAGATTATCCGCGCTTTATCGTTCATGGAACAAACGGATCGTTTATTAAATACGGTGAAGATCAGCAGGAAAACGATCTAAAAGCGGGTATTATGCCTGAGAGTGCAGGATTTGGTGAAGATTCGCCAATGTACTATGGAGTTGCTAAATATCGCAATGCAAACGGTGATTGGATCGAAAAACAAATTAAAACGCCGCTTGGTGATTACGGTCGTTTTTATGATGCAGCGTATGAAACAATCGTAAATGGTGCACCAAAACTTGTGAAAGACGAAGAAGCGGTAACGAATATTGAAATCTTAGAAAACGGATTTGCTGCGCCATCACCTTCAGTATACAAACTTGAAGCTTTAAATTGGAATGAATAGAAGGTAGTTAAATATAAAAGGAGGTTGGGAAGTGGCAAGTGGATCAACACAAGTAAAATACCTCGGCATTTACCAAAAAATTAAACAACAAATTTTAGATGGTGAATATAAAATTAATGAAAAAATCCCGAGCAGTCTCGTCCTTGCTGAAGAATTCGGTGTTTCAGCTCTTACTATTAAAAAAGCGCTGGATCTGCTAGTGAGAGATGGATACATCATCCGTCGGCGCGGAAGTGGAACAGTCGTTCAAGATTGGCGTCAGCAGGAAAAGGCACGAATGATTCAAACTTTAACAGGTACGAAAGCTGTTTACGGCAGTGAGGTAGAAAGTAAAATTATCGAGTTTACGATTGTCGGAGCCGATGAAATTATTGCTGAAAAATTAGGGATTTCAGTGGGGGATTTTGTTTATAAAATCATTCGCCTTCGTATCATTCACAGTATTCCAACGATTATGGAGCATACTTGGATGCCTATTTCGGTCATCCCAGGTGTTGAAGCTTCCGTTTTAGAGGAGTCGATATATTTGCACATTCAAAATAAACTTGGTCTTGAAGTGGGCACATCCGTTGTTAGGGTCAAAGGGGTTCGTCCAGATGATAAAGAACAGCAATTTATGAATTTAACAAATCAAGATTTCCTAATGAGAGTTGAACAAGTGGCCTACTTAACGGATGGACGAACTTTTGAATACTCTTATGCTGATCACCTGCCAGAAACCTTTGAATTTGAAACAGTTATTACTGCAAAAAGTTATAAAGAGGCATAAAAAATAGGTTGGGGCACGTATTGCCTCAACCTATTTTTGGTCTTCAATATAGTAGGAACAGCTACTATTCATCGGCTGTAATAAGCATGGATGTGTTCCCGTTTTTTTCAAGGTGAACTTCTCCCCAAGTGCAGAGGGAATCGAGTATGGCTCCTAAAGATGAACCGTAATCCGTTAAAGAATACTCTACTTTCGGTGGCACTTGGTCATATACTTTCCTTTGGATTACATCGTCTTCTTCCAGTTCACGTAATTGTTGTGTTAACATTTTTTGTGTAATACCAGGCATTAAACGTTTTAATTCACTCGTTCTTTTTGTTCCTTTTTTTAAATGGCAAAGGATAACAACCTTCCACTTTCCACCAATAACTTCTAAAGTCGCTTCTACAGGAATATTGTATGTTTTCATAAAAAAACTCCTTTGATGAATTTAGATTGTAGTTTTGGACCTACAAACGTTTTAATACTAAATTTATTTCTTTTTAGTGCCTATAACACTTTAAAGTGCGTACTATTTATTGTGCTAAATATCGTTCATAATAACCACTGTAAGAGGGAAGTAAGCAGAACTTTACTAGAAAATTCATATGTTACTTTTTAGTACCTATAATACTTTAAAGTGCGTACTTTTTATTAGGCTAAATATAATCCATAATAGCACTTGTAAGCAAGAAATGAGTAAAATGTACTTCGAAGTGCATTTGAAATTGGTTAGCATAATACTATGGAGACATTCATACAAAAAATGATTAATTAATCCAAGACTTAACATTTGATTAATAGAACTGTAAAGTTTAAAATTACAGTATAGGTTTAAGAAGTAGGTTGTCATCGTCTGTAAAATTTAGTTTCAATCATTTTATAAAAGAAGCATGAAAAGAAACGAATAGTAGAGATAACCGAAACATTGCAGAATAACTAACATTACGTGTATTTGATTCTAAACTGTAATTTTTTTAAATACATTTCCATAACCGACAATTAAAATGTACGTTCCATAAAGAACATTAAAGGAGTGAGTGAAATATGGTGGTTTTATATACAACAGCAAGCTGTGGTTCATGCCGAAAAGCGAAAGCGTGGCTGGAGGAGAATCAAATTGATTATACTGAAAAAAATATCGTATCCAATTCTATGACAGTGGATGAACTTAAATCCATTCTTCGTTTAACGGAAGAGGGTGCTACGGAAATTATTTCAACTAGATCAAAAACTTTTCAAGACTTAAATATAAATATTGAGGAGCTTTCGCTGAATGAGTTTTATAAATTAATAATTGAGCATCCACTCATGTTGCGTCGCCCAATTATGCTGGACGAGAAAAGATTACAGATCGGTTTTAATGATGAAGAAATTCGCAAATTTTTACCACGTAGCGTTCGAACATTCTTGAACATTGAACTGCAAAAGTTGGCTAATTAATAAGTAATAGTATGAAATTGAAGTTTTTTGAAAGGAGGAAACAGAAGATGATAGAAGTATGCGTTACAGTTAATTATAAGAATAGAAACTATCAAACAAATGTTATTGTAAGCAAAAATACGGTATGGACAGAAATTAAACAATTGGCAGAAGAACAAGTCAAAAAACAGTGGGATTTTTAAATTTGATTATTTGAAAAATGAAGTTGTAAGTTAGAGAGTATAACTAAATCCAAGACTTTTTAGCAATTAAATATAAAACAGAAATTTTTTTGAAAGGAGGAAACGGAAGATGATAGAAGTATGCGTTACAGTTAATTTTAATGATAGAAATTATCAAACAAATGTTATTGTGAATAAAGATACGATATGGACAAAAATTAAACAGTTGGCAGAAGAGCAAGTGAAAAAACAATGGAGTCTTTAAATGTATTTTTAATTTAAAAAGCTAAATGGAGTTATAGGATATAGGTGAGTTCGGATAAAATATAATGGGAGTTATTTTTTATATTAAGAAGGAACCTTATATATTTTAATGTTCGACTAACGTATCTGTAATATTTATGGCTACAGTAAGTTACTATGCGAGAAACATTATTCTTTATCGTAGGAGGAAAACCATGAGCAGCGACTTTACCTTGGCCATTCACAGTTTAACTTATTTAGCTCTACAGCCAGACCGAATGTCAACAAGTAATGCGATTTCAGAAAGTGCAGGGGTTCACCCAGTACGTATTCGAAAAGTGTTAAGTTTGTTAAAAAAACATAAGTTTATTCAATCAAAAGAGGGTACTGGCGGAGGTTTTATTTTCGCTCGGGATTTAAGTGAAATTAACCTGTGGCATATTTATCAAATAACCTCTGATGGTGCTTTGCAACCTAAGTGTCCAGAATCAAATGACCAGTGTATTGTAGGTTTGAATATGAAAAAAGTTCTCTTCACTATTTTCTTAGGTGCGGAAGAACATCTAGGTGAATATTTAAAGAATTATACAATGAAAGAAGTTGTTGATCTTATCAATCAAGAACGTTAAACTGCTTAAATGTTATATATTCGTAAGTTTTTATAAAATAAATGTAATAGAAAATATTACAGTTTAATTTTGTTTTTATTTCTTGTTTATCATCATTAAAAATAATTTGTAAGAAGGTGAAAAAGTATGATGTCAAATAATAATCATGTTTTAAAAGTAGGAGATTGGGTTCGAGGAGTATCGAATGAAGGTGAATTAATAGTTGGTTACATTGCATCACTTGATGATGTAGAAGATATAGCCACAGTTATTATTGTGAAACGTGACAACAAGTATACAATGAATGAAGCAATTTCACTTTATAGTAAACACGTTAACAAACTCCCTGAGTCAAAGGTAGTAAATAAGGAGCAAATCCTTTATCTGATAGACCTTGCATTATTAACAGGCGACGAAGAATGGTTTATTGAGCTTTCTTCAAAATTAAACTCGATAAAAGAGCTAGTTAATGAAGGGTTTTAAAGATTACATGATTTGCTTTTAATAGGTTGAAACGTGCAATAAGCAATAATATTATCTCTTTTGTTGCATTTTAATAAAAGAGGTGATTGATGGTATGAAAATAAAAATAATTAGCATCATATGTTTTCTGAGTTTTTTATTACCCTGTATTTCCGCTCAAGCAATTGTAAAAATAGAAAATAATAGAAATGAAAGCTTTGACATAGATTTAACCGGTTATGAACTTTATTCGTTTGGTGATTTTAATCAATTAGGTTATAAGATAACATCACTTACTCAACTGTTTCTAGGGATAGTCCAAACAGAAGGTGAGTGGATTGATGAACCACGATTATATATTAAGGGAAATAAAGGTTATTTTCATCTTTGGAAAGCAGATGGTACGAATGTTCTTTATACCGTTGAAAAGAGCGGTGATTTTTGGAAAATTATAGATGTGAAAAGAAAGAAAATCAACAGAATACCTGTACCAAAACAGTTTTTAAAAGAAGTAGTCATGAATCTCTTATTAGAGCCGATAAGTCAAGAAGTTGAAAACTATTATAAGGAACCAAAACTATGGGATCGAGGCTCTGAAAAAATACTTGAAATAAAAAAAGACGAAATAAACTCTATTTTCTATGTAACTGTTCAAATTCAAACCTTTGAGGGTGCACACAATCCGCCTTATGGAGAGGATACAATCACTTTTCGCATAAAGGGAAACGATGTAAAAACGATTCATTATAAACGTAGAGATGTTCCTGAAGAAGAGTTAAAAAAACTGGAATTAAGATGACATTGTATTGAGTTGATTGCACATCTCTGATAATAATTGTTATGTAAATAAGCTGCCTGATATGGGCAGCTTATTTTATTTTTTCATTTAGCGTAGGTTTTTGTAAAATGGTAGCAGTCCTCTTATTGCTATCAAGAAAAAAGCGTATCTTCCTAAAAATGTATATGAATGCAATGTTGATAATATATATCCTGAAAATTGGGTTGTATATTCAAAAAGATATTTCTTTTTAACCACATTAATTATTTATTAGAATATCTTTTTTAATTAAAATGAAATTTTTTGACAAAGGAGAATATAAGTATCTTTATAATGAGTAACTTGGATAAATAATATATGACTGTGTTTTATGCTAATTCATTCAGTTTTAAGCGATAGGAACAAGGGTTGCATGCGAACTGTAAAATATTATCCATATAAAATTATATCCAATTAATATTTCTGAAAATATAAAAATATTAATTTTATAAATATACACGTTATAATGAGGGCGTCGAGAGAAATTTTATTATCTCTGGAGAAAATATAAAAAATGCGATTCTTAGTAAGAAAGGTGTGTGATTAGAGGCGAGATGTATGTAAAGTACTTCAGTGGCTTATGTAATCAATACCATAAATGCTGCCGAAGTTATTAAAGTGATGTGTAGAATTGAGAAAGAAATGCCTCATAAATGAAGAGAGGCCGGTTTAGCTGAATTTACTGTTATAAGTAAAAAAAGAGAAACCACTAAAGTAATACACTGTTATTAGAAATGTTGCAACGTATTTATGAAGTCTATTCTATATTGTTCTCTTAAGGGTTCTTTATATAAAGAGCGGATATTTCGATTAAACTTTTTTGTTAACGCTAACAATTATATTAGGCCGCTAACTAGCGAATGTTTCAATTTGGATTCATTATGATGAAGGACATACAATGTGGGGCAACTTGTAAGGAATTCATTTTCCCAAAAAGGAAGATATTCGTTAGCTATAAGAGAGATGCAGGAATAGATACAAGGGGGAGTTATTATATGAACGGGAATACTGCAAAGAAAATAGAAGTTCAAGCTGAAAATACCGCACTAAAAAATGAGCAATATGCAGATCCGAAAAAGTGGCATAAGCAGGATACCACATGGGCACTCAGTCTATTTGGAACTGCAATTGGAGCAGGGGTGCTCTTTTTACCGATTAATGCAGGTTCAGGTGGTTTATTATCATTACTACTAATTACATTGCTTGCATATCCAGTTATGTATTACTCACATAGGGCACTTGCTAAAATGATATACGCTTCTAATTCTGCTGATGAGGGGATCACAGGTACAATTAGAGAGTATTTCGGAAATAAAGCGAGTATCATTTTTAACATCGTATATTTCGGTTCAATTTATACAATCGTACTAATGTATTCGGTTGCGCTTACAAATACTGCAAGTAGTTTTATCGTGCATCAATTGCACATGCCAGAGCCTCCAAGGGCTATTTTATCACTTGTATTAGTTCTTGGTCTTATCGCTATACTGAATTTTGGTCAAGATATTACTGTAAAGGTCATGAGTATGCTAGTGTATCCTTTCATAGTTTCTCTACTGTTTATCGCAATATCTTTAATTCCACAGTGGAATACGTCAATGCTTAGCTTTTCAGCTGTTTCTACTGCTTCAACAGGAACAGGATATTTTGGAACGATATTGATGATTTTACCAATCATCGTATTTTCATTTAATCATTCACCTATGATTTCATCATTTGTTGTGAAACAGAGAGCTACGTATGGAATCGAAGCTACTGATGCTAAATGTGCGCAAATACAAAAAGTTTGTTATATTATGACATTCGTTGTAGTTATGTTCTTCGTTTGGAGTAGTGCACTAAGCTTGACTCCAGAGGATTTAAAAATGGCGAAAGAGCAAAACTTATCAATCCTTTCATATCTTGCGAATGAACTTAATTCACCTGTAATCACAATTGCAGCTCCAATCATTGCTTTTGTGGCTATTACAAAATCTTTCCTTGGCCATTATATCGGAGCATTTGAAGTAATGCGTGACATGATTATTAAGTTCGGTAAATCACGTGGAAAAGTAATTGAAGAAAAAACAATTAAGACAATCGTTCTTACTTTTGTTGTATTATCATGCTGGTTTGTTGCTTATACAAATCCAAGTATTCTTGGACTTATTGATTCTCTAAGTGGCCCATTAGTTGCTGCTATCTTATGTTTATTACCGATGTATGCGATTCAAAAAGTACCAGTACTGGCTAAATACAAAGGGAAAATGAGCAACGTATTTGTTATTATTGTAGGTGTACTTACTGTTTTAGCAAGTATTAAGTCATTATTCTAATTCACTATTGTAATGAATTAAATTTATATAAATAATTTTATTCATCCAATAGTTTCAAGATCTAAAACTAAAAAAATTAAAGTACTAAGCGCCTACCATATTAGTCACACATAATATGGTAGGCGCTTTTATCTTTAGTAATTGAATAGTATATGTCTCTACCTGGGTCTTATTTAATATTTCAAAATGTGTATTGAAAATCTGAAGTTTTAAAAGTATCATATACATATTCAAACATTTGAAGATGTATATGATACTTTTTAAAAAATGAGGATAGGTAATGGAGGGGTTTGAATGGGAAACGAAATGCAACAATTTAAAGCAGATTTCTTTAAAGCATTAGCACATCCTTTGCGAATAGGTATTTTAGAATTATTGTCAGAAGGTGAAAAAAGCGTAAATGAAATTCAAGCTATTTTAAATAAGGAAGGATCAGCTGTTTCTCAGCAGTTAAGTGTACTACGCTCAAAAAATATTGTTGTTGGTACGAAAGATGGGAAAAGAGTTTTATATTCTTTACGAGATCCTATCATTGTGGATTTATTGGTTGTTGCACGGAAGATTTTTAACAATCATTTAATCGATACGATTTCAATGTTAGAGGAGCTAGATGAAGTAGAAGGTGAACTGATAAGCAAGGAGGGATAGGTTGAGTATTGAAGTAAAGAAAGAGGACATCATCCAACATGGGATTGAAATATTTCGCTTATCAGGAGCTTATCACGTTTGTAAAGTTTGTATTAACAGTGGGAATTCTTGTTGTTTTTCATGCCAGCATTTACAAGATGGAGTTGGATGTCAACAAAGGAATACAACTTGTACAGCTTGGTTGTGTGGGATGCAAGGTTTTTTATTTGACCAAATAGGATTACTAGATGAATGGGATCGTTTTTGGAGTGAAATTCCAGGACAAATGTTTCGTAGAGATAGTACTCCAGATACGGTAAGGATTACATCGTTTATTGATACGAAGAAGCTAGATAGCCGTGATGGAGAACAGCTAGCGGAAAGGTTGAAATCCTATGTACAAGAAGGTGGCGATATAGGTAAATTAGAGCGCCATTTAAGCAAAACGTATAGTGAATATTAATCTTTTGTAAAAATGAAGATTTCATGTATAAGGAATGAGAAATGTATTTGCAATCCGGATTGATTAAAATAGAAAAGAAGGGTTTGTAATGAGAGGTTTATTTACGGGAAGGTTTGAAGGCTATTCATTAGGGCATTTTCAAAAGGATCTTCTTTCGGGAATGATTGTTGGAGTTGTTGCGATTCCACTTGCTATGTCTTTTGCTATAGCTTCTGGCGTTAAGCCGGAGTATGGGATTTATACAACTTGTATTGCCGGGATACTTATTTCAATGTTTGGTGGTTCGAAGTATCAAATTGGAGGACCTACAGGTGCTTTTGTTCCGATTCTTTTAGGAGTTGTAATTACCTATGGATACGAAAATTTACTACTCGCGGGTTTAATGGCTGGAATTATTTTATGTCTTATGGGAATCTTCAAGCTAGGCTCTTTAATTAAATTTATTCCACGTCCTGTAACAATTGGCTTTACGTCAGGGATTGCTGTTATTATCTTTACGGGACAAATAGCTAGTTTTTTAGGTTTAACAGGTATAAAAAAGCATGAGGAATTTTTAGCGAATCTGAAGGAACTCTTCACTCATATTAATACTACCAATTTTTATAGTGTTATAACTGCTTTGATTTGCTTTTTTGTTATAATCACAACACCAAAGATTTTGCCGAAAGTGCCAGGTTCATTAGTAGGCGTTGTTATTTCAACTATAATTGCAACTGTATTTTTCTCAGGCCATGTACCTACTATTGGTACAGCATACGGTACGATTCCAAATACACTTCCGCAGTTTGATATACCAGAAATTACATTAGCACGTATAGAACAGTTAATTGGTCCTGCATTTGTTATTGCGATGCTTGGCGGGATTGAATCTCTTTTATCCGCTGTCGTAGCAGATGGTATGACAAATAGTAAACATAACAGTAATAAAGAGCTTATCGGTCAGGGGATTGCCAATATTGTTACCCCGTTATTTGGCGGAATTCCGGCGACTGGAGCAATTGCTCGTACAGCGACTAATATTAAAAGTGGGGCTGTATCTCCGATGTCGGGTATTATTCATGGGGGATTTGTGTTATTGACACTTTTACTGTTAGCTCCATATGCTTCACATATTCCTCTTGCTAGTATGGCTCCTATTTTAATGGTGGTAGCTTGGAATATGAGCGAGCAAAAACATTTTTATCACATCCTTAAAATGAAGACAGGAGATTCTCTTGTATTACTAGTAACATTTTTACTTACTGTATTCACTAGTTTAACAACAGCTGTGGAAATCGGTCTTATTTTAGCTGTTATTTTGTTTACAAAACGTATGAGTAATATGCTTGTTATATCTAAAGTGCTTCCTGATCATACAAAAAAGAATGAAAAATTGTTACCACATGTTGTAAATAAAGCTCATGATTGCCCACAAATTAGTATTTATACAATAGAAGGGCCATTATTCTTTGGGGCTGCTCAAACATTTGAACAAAATATTTTAGCAACTATTCATTATAAACCTAAAGTTTTAATTTTACGTATGGGAAAAGTTCCTTTTATTGATACGACAGGAGAGTCGTATTTTAGGAATATTGTTCAGCATTTCCAAAAACAAGGTGGCGTACTTCTTATTTCAGGAATTCAATCGGAGTTAAAAATAGCTCTAGATAAGAACGGATTGTATGCTGAGATTGGGGAAGAAAATTTCTTTGATCACACAGGAGAAGCTATTGATTGTGCTTTAAGACATTTGAATACAAAAAAATGTATAGGGTGTAAGCATTTCGCTTTTCATGAATGCACCGGGCTTTCTCAGGAGATGAATACAAGAAAGAATAAAGCAAATGCATTAGAATATTAAAAAGTTTACTTTGGAGAATGTGGAGGAAATAAAATATGTCAAATTTACCAAACTGTCCAAAATGTAATTCAGAATACACTTACGAAGATGGAAATCTTTTTGTTTGTCCAGAATGTGCTCATGAGTGGACTTTAGAATCAAAAACTGAAAATAGTGAAGATACAAAGGTAATTAAAGATGCAAATGGAAATATTTTAAACGATGGTGATTCTGTAACAGTAATTAAAGATCTTAAAGTAAAAGGGACTTCATCAGTCGTAAAAATTGGTACAAAAGTAAAAAGCATCCGATTAGTTGATGGAGACCATGATATTGACTGTAAAATTGATGGTTTTGGAGCTATGAAATTAAAATCTGAGTTTGTTAAAAAGGTATAGATATTATTCTATTAAATAAATGAATATATATAGTTCTTCCTGTTGTACCTTATGTTCAGCGGAATTACCCTCATGTTAATACTAAAACCCACCTTATTATAAAAGGTGGGTTTTAGTATTAACATGAGAAAATGTAGTATCTATTCACAAGGCTATTATAGGACTTGTAACCATCTTGATTTATATGAATTAGTCACGTCTAAATGGACCTTTTGGAGCAATTAGCTCTAAATTAGTACCATCTGGATCACGGAAGTAAGCAACGCCTGTACCAAATCCAGATTTCAAGCCGTCTTCTTCTTGAAAGACAATTGGTTCTCCATCTGGTTCTACCCCAATTGCTTTTAGACGTTCTACAGCAGCATCGATATCTTCTACTTCAAAACAAAGATGCATCGCACTAATTTGGTCATTTGAGTAAGATGTTTTAGCTGATTTAGGGACAACGTATTCTAGAATATCGATATTTAAATTGTCTAAGTGAAGGTTGGCATATTTAATACGAGTATCATCAAGTCCTTGAGTTTGCGCCATTCTTTTTCCGCCAATTTCATCGATGTTTGATACTTTCTTACCTGTTAATGCTTCATAAAAAACGATAGATTTTTCTAGATTGCTTACTGTAATTCCAACGTGATTTACTTGTGAGAAGCCTGCTGTTTTTTCACTCATTTTTGTTTCCTCCTATTTTTTAGGTGGTGCAATGTATTCGTTTCACCAATCTTTTACTGTAATTAAAATGAGCTTTTAGTAGAAGTTCTATTCTATGTCTTTTGTAACAAGACAAGAGAAATATAAGAATGTTTTTTGATTAGAAAAGAATCTAGTATCGACTAGGTATTTTTTATTTTTTATTTGTCTTAATGAAAAATTGATGGATTTGAATTACAACCATTGAGCAAAAAGAGTTTGTTATTAAAAATATTAGTCATTAGTACATACATTTTTAATAAGTTAAATATATTTCATAATAGTCTCTGTAAGATGGGGATAAGTAGAATAGTACTTTAAAGTACCTATAGCACTTTAAAGTGCGTACTTTTTATCACCTTGAATATCATTCATAATAGCACCTGTAAGAAGAAAATAAGCTTTACGGTACTAGCTATTTGATGTTACAGCAGTTTATTTAGATTCAGATTGATTGAAAGTTGATACTTTAGAATTCAATAATTGCCCGAAATACCAGAGTGGCATAAAACGATTATGGAGGTTAAAGATATGACTAATTCAAATTTGAATGAAATAAGTAAACTAATTTTAAAAGAGGAAGAAACACTTCAATTTACCTCTTTTACAAATGAAGATGCCTTGCAATTAGGTTTATTTATCGTTGAAACAGCAAAGCGAGAGGGTAAATTAATTGCTGTTGATATAACAAAAAACGGTGTGCAATTATTTCATTTCAAGATGACAGGGACAAATGAGGAAAATACGAAATGGATTGAGCGTAAAAAACGAGTCGTTTCCCTGCATGATCGTAGCTCATATTATATGCAGATACAAAGTGAAATAACTGGAATCTCCTATAATGAAAAATATCTTTTAGATACTTCGGAATATGCTGCGTTTGGTGGATGTTTTCCTATCAGAATAAAAAACGTAGGGGTTATTGGAATGATAACAGTTTCAGGATTACCACCAGAAGAAGATCACGAATTGGTAATAAGGGCAGTTAAAAATCATTTGAAGCAATAGTTGTAGCTAGTGAATAGATAATTAATTTTAGGGGGCAATACTTATGCCATTAATAGAGCTAAATACTTGGCCAACGATGTCAACAGAAGAAAAAAAGGAATTCATTTATGAAGTAACTGAACTTACAATAAAACGATTGAAAATTGTCCCTGACAAAATTCAAGTGTTGATCACGGAACTTGAGAAAGAAAATTGGGGGAAAGCGGGAGCTATAGCAAGTGATGCTACCTTTGCTGAGAAAAGTAGGGTGTCCAATTGGGAAACAAAAGAGTCTTACGATACACCGGCTAGTAGCGTTGATGGAATGGCTATCATTAAGATTGATATATGGAATACATTTGATCAAGATACAAAGGATAAGTGGGTAAACGAACTTACACAAGTAACATCTAAATATACGCATACACCTTTGGATAAAGTGCTAATTCTTATTCGTGAAATGATTCCGGGAAACTGGGGACAAAGTGGTGTAACGGGAGCTAATGCAGACTTCCTTTCTAAAAGTCGTACATTTTAATTGTTAAATAAAGAGGCAAAAATGAACATATTTCTGTTCATTTTTGCCTCTTTTATTATTTGTCTGTGGTAATGAACATGATCCTTTATATGTTTAAGTAATGTCCTCTAAAGTTGCCTCTACGGGAAAGTGTATTTCTTCATTTGAAAGTCTTTTTCATGGAATGTATATTTCAATTTTTGAGCAAAATAAGCTAGGTTATGTAAATGTTACTTTTTAGTACCTATAGTACTTTAAAGTACGTACTTTTTATTAGGATCAATATCATGCATAATAGCACATGTAAGAGAGAAACAAGCTTTACGGTACTAGTAATTAACTATGTTACTTTTTAGTACCTACAGCACTTTAAAGTACGTACTATTCATTATGTTAAATATATTTCATAATAGTACATGTAAGAGAGAGACAAGCTTTACGGTACTAAAAAGTGCCTATAGTACTTTAAAGTGCGTTCTTTAAAAAGAGAATGAAACCATTCATAATAGCGTTTGTAGAGATTAAATATATTTTTTGAAAGATAAAAGGGCCTTTTTATCGCACTATTATGATAGGAATTATAGGGAAGAGGGGAAATCAATTGAATTCATATACAGCATCATCTTCAGAAGCTCAGACAAGTCGAAGAAGTATATTTGCGTTATTAGCACTAGCAATTAGTGCGTTCGGGATTGGGACAACTGAATTTGTAAGTGTCGGTTTATTACCATCTATTTCGGAAGATTTAGATGTGTCGGTTACAACAGCTGGTTTAACAGTTTCTTTATATGCGTTAGGAGTAGCATTTGGTGCTCCAGTATTAACGTCATTAACAGCTAATATGTCACGAAAAACGTTATTAATGTGGATTATGATTATTTTCATTATCGGTAACGGAATTGCAGCTGTCGCAACAAGCTTCACTGTATTACTTATTGCGAGAATTGTGTCTGCACTTTCGCATGGTGTGTTTATGTCAATTGGTTCGACGATTGCTGCGGCACTTGTACCAGAAAATAAACGTGCTAGCGCGATTGCAATCATGTTTACTGGCGTAACAGTTGCAACTATTACAGGTGCACCAATTGGAACATTTATTGGTCAACAATTTGGCTGGAGAACATCATTTTTAGCAATTGTAGTAATTGGAATTATTGCCTTAATCGCAAATAGTATTCTCATTCCATCTAATATGAAAAAAGGTACGTCTGTATCATTTCGCGATCAATTTAAACTGATTACGAACGGAAGACTGTTACTTGTTTTCATTATTACTGCACTTGGATACGGCGGTACATTCGTAACATTTACGTATTTATCTCCGTTATTACAAGAGGTAACAGGATTTAAAACCAATACGGTTACGATCATTTTATTAGTGTATGGAATCGCCATTGCGATAGGGAATGTGATTGGCGGGAAATTATCGAATCATAATCCAATTCGAGCGCTATTTTACATGTTCTTTATTCAAGCGATTATATTATTTGTTTTAACATTTACAGCGCCATTTAAAGTAGCTGGGTTAATTACAATTATTTTCATGGGGCTATTCGCATTTATGAATGTTCCAGGGTTACAAGTATATGTCGTAATGTTAGCTGAACGATTTGTGCCGAGTGCTGTGGATGTTGCATCGGCAATTAATATTGCGGCGTTTAATGCTGGGATTGCTCTTGGTGCTTATTTAGGCGGTATTGTCACGAACTCATTAGGGTTAATTCATACAGCGTGGGTAGGTGGCATTATGGTAGTAGGTGCTGTT
>NZ_VHIV01000019.1 GCF_006494425.1 Bacillus dicomae
ATGAGACAATCTAATCGACTTAGCGGAGCGACATTAGAGGGTATGATTGAAAAGAACTTGAAGGAAGTTCAAAGAGAGTTGGAAGCCTTATGGCAACAACTAAATTAGGGAATTCAAAGAGTTGTTCTAAAGTCATTAATTATGCTGAGAAACGTGCGGTTGTTAAAAGTGGTGTTAATTGTATGCCTGAGTACGCAAAGACACAAATGAAAGCAGTTAGAATGGCACATGGAAAAGATACAGGCGTCCAGGCACATACAATAATTCAATCATTTAAGCCTGGAGAAGTGACAGCTGAACAAGCTAATGATTTAGGACGGCAATTAGCAGAATCAATTGCTGAAGGACATCAGGTTGCTATTTACACGCACAATGATACAGAACATATTCATAATCATATTGTTATCAATTCTGTAGATATGGAAACAGGTAGAAAATATCAGAGTAATGCTAGCCAAATTAAATTAGTTAAATCCGAAAATGATAGAATTTGCGAAGAAAATGGATTATCAGTTGCTAGCCAAAAAGCTGAAATAAGATATACGTTAGCAGAGCGGTCACTATTAGAGAAGAACGAGCGAAGTTGGAAAGATGAAGTAAGAGAAACTATTGATATGGCGAAGCAGGAAACAAGTGATTTTAAAGGTTTTTCTGAGTACTTAGAAGAGAATGGGGTTAGTGTTACTGTTCGTGGAAAGACCATTACATACATGCACATGAACGAAAATAAAAAAGTACGCGGGAAGAAATTAGGAGAGTTGTATACGAAAGAAGGTATAGAGGGTGAGTTTGAGAGACGAAATACAGAACAAGAAAGAGATACGTCAAATAGAGATGCTGAAACAAGATTTACTAACAAAGTTGAGCGAACTCGAAAGAAAATCGACGGAGCAAAATACAATAGTGGTCGAACTGGTAAGTCAAGTTATGGACTTGATGAAAAACCAACAAAATTGGATGGAATCAGTCTTGCAGCGGGTAGAAAAATTAGAGAGAAACGGAAACGATATTTCGAAGAAAGAGAGCGTTGAGTTTGAAAAAGAAGCACTTCCAATGATTTCAGATACAGATAAAATTGTGATGAAATATGGAAAACCACATAAAGCGGTCATGATCGGGATAAGAGAGTTTTACGAAGAAATAGAGTGGGAGCAAATTCCAGAGCCAAGATATTCTTTATTAAAAAAAGAGATGCTATTTTGATAGCATCTCTTTTTATTTTCCTCGTTCATCAACGATTTCGGGTTTATTAGAAATTTTGTAATGAAATGGATTGTTTTGATATTCCTCACTCATAAATCTGACTAACATTTTTTCACCATAAGCTGATACAGATTGTTCTTCGGTGTCAATTTTCATTCCTAAAATTTTAAAAATGGCTTGTAATTGAATATTAGTTAAAGGAATTTGAAAATCATCATCTTCATATTCAAAGTTTAATTCAGCTACGTATTTATTCATTGTTTTTTACTCCTATTCTTTTATTTCGAGTAATTGAGATGTTGTAGAATGTTCTTTTTCTGGTAATGCATTTTGTTTCCCTCTTAAGACTTCAATAGAATTTAAAGGCTTGTCCTCTTCGTAATAACTTAATAATATTTGACGTTTGGTGTCATTACCTTTCATCATGATATTAGGGTTGACGATATAAACACCGTTTATCTTTTTTTTAATAAAATTATTTTGTTGTAATTTTTTCATTAATTTGGCGATAGTTGGTTCGGAAACTCCAACATCTTTTGCGATTTGTTTATATGTCCCAATAAATAAGTTATTGGATTGATTTGTGTTTTCTGCTATGTAAATAAAAATATCTAATTGTTTATTGTCTATAATCCCTAAAACGGTTAAAAAATCCATTAAGTACATTTTCCAAAAGTTTTTAGTTCCGTAAACTCTTTTTGTTATTTGGTCTACGTGAATGACTTCTCCTGTTTCTGCATCGATTAATTCTCTTTTCTTTTGTCCAATTAAAGTTTGAGTTTCAGATTGGTAATCTAAACTTTTATCATACTCGGTCATAATTCACTTCAAACCTTTCATACTTAAATTTGATTTTAGTAAACACTTAACAATTCACAATATACACTAAATTATAAATTAAGTAAACACTAAAATATAAATTGGTTTATCACTAAACAAATGTTAAGCAAACACTAAAGAAAAGTTAAGTGCCTTAAACCCCCTAAACCCTTGATATAACTGGGTTTAGGGGTGTTTTCATGAAAACTTTCCTCTCTTCTATAATCAATCCCCAAAAAAGGGGGGATTGATTATTCTCGAAGTTGCCAAGGCAACTTCGAGAATTCCATATCGAGATCGATATGGAATTCTTTATACTTTGCTATTTTCGTTGTTATCTAATCTGGTAACAGGTAAAATGCTCTTAAACCCTTGATATAACAACGTTTTTGCACCTAAATAAAGTTAGTTTACTCTCACTCTCTATACGTAGCTTTTTTCTATGCAATGGTCAAGTAGTATTTTTTGAGAAACCCACTCAAAAAATCTCCACTTTTCCTCCATTGCATAGAAAAATTCGGCTGATTCTTAGCTTTCGCCAAGCCGAACAGACCAAAAACGAGGTTAAGTTGCTCGACTTGGACTAGCAATTATACCAGCCGAACCGCCAGTGCTACTGTTCTTAAAAAATCCTCATTCTATGTTTTAGTGACACTAAGAGGGGCTAGCCCCTCGCTACGCTTCACCCCAGCCAACCACCAACCCAAAAACAAGGAGAATCAAACCATTCACACCCAAGACCTCTTATAAGCTTTCAAAATGGCTTATAAGAGGTCTTGGGTGTTTTTCTATTCGGGACAAATTTAAAACAATTAGAGAGCCTTCTGAGGGCTACAAATCCTATTGTCTTCGTCAAGTTTCCCTAACCAAAAGAAAAAATATCAGGAATCTTGTAGAGCCTTGCTATGAAATGATGATAAAGAGAGTTAAAGCTTCCCTAGACTTGGTCAAAAATCCCTATGTTTCGCTAAAAAAACAAAAGAAAAACAATCCAATTTAGTAATTTTATAACAGTAAAGGGGTAGACTTTCGTCTAGTCCTGTGGTATAATTATTTATGTAAGGGAGGTAAGAAAATGGATTGGACAATATTACATATTTTGGAGGTAAAAAATGAACATAACAGCAGTATTAGTAATTATCGGAGCAGTAATCAAAACAGCCTTGCCTATGGTAAAAGAATTATTAGGAGTATACAAGGATTGGTTAGACATAAGTGAAAAAAGAGAGAGGATGAAACAAGGAGGAATAACACAACAAAATAAACGCCCTGTCATTCGCCGTAACCTACCAAAGTCGAGACGAACTACAGGACGTAAGAACAAGTAAGGTTAATACTCTGGGAATACCAGAGTATTAACACTCCCTTACCAAAATTATATCACAAAGTCCAATCCATATAATACATGAAAAAAATACTAGAATTTTTAAACAGCAGGCTTGTAATTCTTCTCATGTTAGCAATAGTTTTAACATTCTTTGTTAACTGGAGTGATTTAGGAATATTAGATTATGTAGTAATCACAACAACTACTATTTATGTACTACTTCTAGTAATACGATTAATTTTAGCATTTATAAAAAAACGATTATAAAGATAGGTGATGGAGCATGTACGAATTAAAAAACAAAGAAGATGTAGAGAAATTTGTAAACGAGAATGTTTTAACAACTTCAGAAGCAATGGAAGCATTAAATATAAATCGTGCTAGATTAAATGTATTGGTTAAAAAGGGAAGGATTATCCCATTGAAACAAACCAAAAATATGAGTTTGTTTTGGAAACCTGAAGTAGAACAATTAGAAAAAGAATTGGTTGAATTAAGAAAGAAATATGGTCCGAAATAAAAAGCACTTGTGTTTTAATGGTTTTTTCGCTTTTTGGTAGAGGCTGGTTCGTAGTGTGCGGGCGAAACCGCACGAACTTAGCGTGTAAAAAAATGATAAAAAATCTAATTTTGGATCGTTAGAACTATGCGTTTCGGCACACTAAAATGGTACAACAAGCTGATGGGGAAAGTTTTTCACTTTTTGGTCTTCAGCTTGGTGAGTACCAAAAAGTGTGCCGAATTTTTTAAATCAAGGATGCGATTGAAAAGAGCAAGGGGTGGAGATTTTTTGAGTGGGTTTCTCAAAAAATACTACCCGTTCCTTGATTTTAAAAAAGCATCCAAGGGATGTATGTTTTAACTCCCCCTGTAGGGGGTTGGGGGGTGTCATGCTAAGCATGACCAAGCCGTATTTGCAGGCACGAAACGAAGTGAGTGGCTAGCAAATACGTCGCTTGCCAAGTGTTTGAGGTTACGCTATGCTAGAGATATCAATATATCGAGGTATAGCGATTAATATAGAGCCAAAGGCAAAATATTAATCCTCAAATACGGGGTTGGAGGGTTTTAAAATGAACGAGCAGCGTGATGCAGTAGATAGCAATTCTCCGGTGGAAAAGAAAACACCAAGGAGAAGAGATAGCATACAAATTAGCTTTCGAGTGAATGAGCACGATTACGAAAAATTGAAAGCGTCAGCTGACAATTTGAGTATGAGTGTGACGGCTTTTGCAAAAATGAAGGTACAAAATGCACGCATTTTGAAACCGAAATTTGATAAAGAAAGCAGTCTACAAATTATTAAAGAATTGAATGCGATTGGGAACAACGTGAATCAAATCGCAAGATATTGCAAT
>NZ_VHIV01000020.1 GCF_006494425.1 Bacillus dicomae
AAAAGGGATATTTCCACTTTTTTTTATAACAATAGAATTCAATTATTTTTTAACTCCTTTCGACAAAATATTACAATATCCCTATATATAGTTCTGTCCTCCTAATTAAGTATTTACTTACATTAGGAGGACAGAACTACTATGTTTAAAAAGTTATCAGGATTTCTTATTAGCATCCTACTATTATTTGGTTTAACAGCTTGTGATAGTATTAAATCCATGACAAGTAATGTTACAATTGGTAAAGTAATTGAAGAATTTAAAGGAGCTGGATTAGAAGCAGAAAGGCCTACTGATTTACCACAAAAAGAGTTTGGAAATACTAGAAAAGATGCAAAACGTATTCTAGTACCAGCTTTAGGGGAAGATAGTGGCGGCAGATTATTCGAATTTAAAAACAAAGAAGATCTTGAGCAAGCTAAAAAGTACTATGATGATTTAGGAAATGGAAATCAAATGCTATTCTCTCATACATATGCAAAAGGTAATTTTCTTTTACAAATGAATGGTGATATGGAAGATGCCGAATTTAATAAATATAAAGAAGTTATGGATAAAACTATTAAGTAGGTTAATGAATGCGTTTTCATTTATGGAAAAGTGTGATAAAATTATGATTGGATGGGAGTCCAATACGTATTAATATTATTAAAATTAAGATGGTTCAAGTCGCAGGAAGACACCCTAAGGTGTCTTTTCTTTTATTAAAAGAACCTTCCAAGCATAAATTCATATCCACTTTTAGAAATAGGGAAAAATCCCTATTTCTAAAAGTGGATATTTCCCTATTTCTAAAAAAACAATAACTTACTTCATCACAAGCTATATATCCTTTCAAACGATTAAATTGTTTCTCTACATACACTCCACAAAAGACAAAAAGAATAAGTATAATTAAACGAGGAAGATTACTATCCTAACGTTTATCACTGATAATGAGGATTAAGAGGAGGAATTTATATTCTTTTGGGTGCCACAATTCATTATGTATTTTTAACTATGGAGATACAACTCACATCTGTTTATCTTCTCTTTCTTTATTTTTTACTATACATCGTCTGTTCAACTTCAATTCCGCAGCTACAAATACTCCTGTGATATCGTCTTGATAGCTACCATGAAAACTAGAACCTTGAATATTATTCCATCAAAACCTCGTAGGGCTTCATTGTTATCAACCTTTATTTTAGGTTAATACATAAATAATTTATTATTCTTTCTACGGGTATTCTCTACACTCAGCATGAGTACCTTCCATAATAAACTTACAAGTTTATATAATAACCTCTTCACTTATTAAAAATAGGGAAATATCTATTTATAGAAAAATAGATATTTCCCTATTTTTAAATCATCCATAAGTACTAGGTTATTATAAACATATAACTAAGTCATATTTTTTTCATCTATTAAAATGTAACTCAAAAATAATTCTAAAAATACAGAATTGAAATATATAAATTAACTTACAAAAAATGTATTATCTTACATTCACCTTTAGAAAAAAATTAGTACCTTAAATAAAAAAGAGTCTTTATTTTCATTTCTAACATCACATAAAAATTAATTTAATACAATTACATTAGAAAGTTTAAAATCGCTAAATACAACCTAATAGGTACCTTAAACTTAATTAATTGAAATATTGATGACCTTCCCCCTTATCAGGGTGATATGTTACTTTTGAGTTGTCCGTTCAAAGATTGTAATAAGTTCTTAGTGTAATCTTTAACGTTTAAATCGGGGTTCCTTATTAGCTCGAGGCTAAATCCGTCTATGGCATGCCTGATTGTTAACGCCATCCCCCTTAAGGCTGTTTCGAAAAATTCTCGAAACACCCCCTCTTACATCCCTAAACGTAGAATATTTTTAATAGGAAGAAAAATAGTTTTATCATGGTCTGCTGCAAACAGAAGTTTCCCTTCATCTGTCCTTTCATTTGAAACAATTTCTATAACAGCTAATACATGCTTTCTATGTTTATCTATAAATTTTAGATTCGATTCAATATATGTTTGGCGCATTACCTCTGGAGTCGTCTGAGCTTCAATTTGCGGACAACTAAAGAACTGGCAAAGGTAAATATAGAAGCAGAATGCAAATTATCAAGAATTAATAATGTATTCGTAGCAATTTACATCCTCTTTTTTTGTTACTTCAAACTCATGTAAATCACGTCAAACTCAATTACTAATACTACACGATTCCACATTCTCATTTCTCATATCCTCTTTATTTGTCTGTGGTAAATACGCTCGTTAGGTGGGCATAAAATTCGCGTATTAAAAAATCACTATGGGACTCAAAAGCGCTATCATCTTTGCCAGATTTTACGCTTTATTTTTTTGTAAGGTATTTGTATTGGTTCGTGTATACGTACTCAAGACATAGTAATCTATCGGATGTTCTTCTTTAAAGATTCATTTCATAACAATTAAATATTATATATCCTGATAACTTTATATCATTATTAATTAAGAACATATAATAATTAAATATTCACAATAAAAAGTTTCTTATTTCTAAAATTACTAAATATTAACATTTGTTATAAACATAGTTTATGATTTATTTGATAGTTATAAAATTTAAAAGGAGGGTTTTTATGCAACTAGTTAAAAAGAGCTTATATCTATTTATCATGCTAGTATTAAGCGTCACTAGTTTCACTTTTTATGGTTCTACAGATGTACAAGCAGCTCCAGATTCAAAACGTGTATTCCTTTATGTAGGTGATACAGGATTTGGGGGTGTATATGCTAAATATAGTATTACGGATATCAATCAATTGACAAATGTTAATGAATTTGTCGTTCTACCTTCCCCACATTGGGAAGCGTACAGGGATGGTTCTAATGATTCATATGTTAAAGCCGCATCGTATATCAAAGAACTTGTCAATACCATTAATCAATCACGTAACCCTAAACCTGTTATCATCGGACTACCAGGACTTAATTATGCAAACGCTCCATTTGACAAGCTATCCCCTAAACTTCAAAGCTTTATTAATCAGATAGATAGAGAACTTGGCAGATCCGTAAACGGATTTTATTTTAACTGCGAGTATATGTATAATAACCCAAATTCAACATTCGACTATAATAATCTCATGAACAATAAGACAGTTAAATTAGCTAGCGATTTATCTTCTTATGTTAAATCAAAAGGTTACGATTTCATATGGGCACCAACCTACTCTAACGCTGAATCTATCGCAGCCGATACAATTAAGCGTGTAGGCTATGTAGCAAATAGGACAGATATTTTTAATGAAGTTCTGTTACAACCTAACTACTATTTCAATGGAACAGGAAAAGGTAAGGTAAAAGCTGCAAATCAAGCTCCTGATTTAAATTTAAAAGGAGTAAAACACAGCATAGACAAACAGCAAGTAACTTTCCGCGATGGTAAGCCTGCAGCAGTTAAATTAACTAATAATAAAACCCGTATTGGAGTCCAAATGGAAATTGATGGTAAGATAAGTTGGGGCGACAAAGACAATAACTTGGATAAGATTGTTTTTCAAAAACGCTATCAAGAATACGTAGATGCTTATCAAAATTTTGTGGGGTCTTACCCTATTAGCTTCTATGCGGCAGACAAAAATCATTTTATTACTAGTGTTACTAATTCCATCAATCAATTTTATAGATAACCTAATAAAGAGGGATGGCATTTGATGCTATCCCTCTTTATTGTATTTGATAATTACAATTTTACTTTTAAACTATTAGAGGTCACCACACAACATACCCATCGACTTAAGAACTTTATAATGCCTCCAAAACGAAAAAATGAGCTGACTTTTCAAAGTAACTATCTGTAGAGAAAGAATTTTTTCATTTAGGGGGGACTTCAAAACCTTAGCTTGATGGCAATGTGGTACTATCCCATGCCCATCAAGCTAAGGATTCAGAATTACTACAAAACGAAATTTTGTGCTTTTTTGTTACAAATTAGCACGATATTTCGTTCTAAGTGTACTATAAAATTTAAAAATAACGAATGTTTCCAAGAAAAAATAAACAGTTTAAGCCCATTGAAATCATAGGCTAGAAAACAACTGGTAGATTAGTAAGAGAACGAATTTTACTATGGTTATAATTTAATTGATTCGGTTCGATTGCTAGGCGAAGATTAGGAAGCCGCTGTAACAAAGTGCCTAATGCAATTTCTCCTTCTAGTCGCGCTAATGGAGCTCCCAAACAGTGATGTATACCAGCTCCAAAGGCTAAATGATTATTCTCTTCCCGTGAAATATTCAATTCTTCTGGATAGGA
>NZ_VHIV01000021.1 GCF_006494425.1 Bacillus dicomae
AATAGAGTACTCTTGTAATTAATGTCGGCTCTATGAGTACGTTTATCTAACAAGAAACAGCTTGATTTTATTATGATTTCACATTTAAATAGTGTACCTTCAGAAAAATATGGCCAAGTTGGTTAAACTGTCTATTTGTTAACAACAATATATACAAGATAATGCCCTCTGTAGCCTGTTCACCCCTTCTTTTATTTCTTCAGTTGTTAAATGTCCGTACCCTATAATAATTTGATTATGATGTTTTCCTTTTTTAATGGCGTGGTCTTCCACGGGATATATTTTTACTCCGAGTTGTTGAATTTCCTCAAGTACTTCTTTTGTGAATTGAACTTGATTGAATTCAACAATCAAGTGTAATCCTGTAGAATAGCCGAAAATATTGATCTTATTTGAGAATGCTAATTTTAATTGCTGGATAAGGAAGTTTCTTCGGTTTTTATAGAGTTTTTTCATCTTTAGAATATGCCGTTCTAAATGATCTTCGGTAATAAATTTAGCGAGAACAAGCTGATTTAAAGAAGGTGTATGTAGATCTGAAAACCATTTTACCCTGCGACATTTCTCAATAAGATGTGAGGGAAGAACTAAGTATCCCATCCTAAGGGCCGGTGATAAGATTTTACTAAATGAGCCTATATATATAACACGCTCGGGATCCAATCCCTGTAATGAACTTACGGGTGAGCCTTCATATCGAAATTCACTGTCATAATCATCTTCAATGAGGTAGCAATTTGTTTTTCTTGAGTAGTTAATCAATTGAACCCGTCGTTGAATCGATAACGTTCCACCTAAAGGAAACTGATGAGAAGGAGTAATGAAGATAAATTTTGGGCTTTTATTTACAGGTAGCAAAGATGTATCCATCCCATTACTATCAACTGGTATAGGATAAAGGAAGGCTCCTGAATTTTTAAAAATTGTTTGAATGTCATTGGTGATAGGATCTTCTATTAGTACTTCATCACCCGTTGACAAAAGTAATTTAGAAACAAGTGTTAAAGCTTGAGTTGCACCAGAAGTAATCACTAATTGTTCTGGATGACAAAAAACTCCTCTTGTTTTTAGTAAATAGCGTGATAAAGCCTTTCTTAATTCGGGACGCCCTTCGGGAATATCGTATCCAAACGTAGAGGGAGGTGTTTCATTCCATATTGTGTGAGACAAATTTGCCCATCTCTTGCGTGGGAATAAGTCTAATGCTGGTATCCCTGAACGAAAATTAATGATGTTACTGTCTTTGTTTATTTCTTCGCACCAAGATAAAGAATCAATTAGAGTTAATTTTTTACGTTGTTCTAAATAAGTCCCTTCGGCAATGAATGTTCCAGCTCCCTGTCGAGCGACCAAAAAACCTTCAGAAAATAATTGATCATAAGCTTCTAAAATTACATTCCTAGATACGTTTAACTCAGAAGATAATTCCCGTGTTGATGGTAACTTTTTTCCGGACTGTAGCTCTCCATTTAATATTCGCTCACGTATTTGGTAATAAACCTGTCGAATTAAACTTATATCTAACGATCGATCAATAGGCATCCAAAGCATATAAATGCTCCCTTCATCAAAATTGGTACTATAAAAGTATGGCTAAAATGGTACTAATACAAACCATTTTAGCATGCTATAGTTGGAACAAATAGTTCTAAAGGAGATGAAAAATGTGATGACTAAACCAGAACTCCAAGTAGCTCAGGCATTTAAATCGATTGCACGAAATGAACATATAAAATCCTATGTACAACAATCTACCGAACTCTATGCGTTATTATTGCAAGCCGCGAACCGCTTTGTAACCGGAGAAACGAGACGTGAGGGGATTGTGACAGCAAAAGAACTAATTACAAAAGGTTATCATACTTCACTAGAATACATAGGTGAAAATATTCTAGATATAGAGGAATGTTATAAAGTAAAAAATGAGTTTTTGAATCTTATTGGGGACATGGGTGCTTTATCTATAAAACAGACAGTATCACTCGATTTATCACATATTGGATTATCTATAGATCCAGAAATATCTTATATTCATTTAATGGAGTTGGCAGAGAAGGCAAAAGTATATGGAACTACTCTTATGATAAGTATGGAAGAATCATCTAAAGCATCGGACATTCTTTCCATCTATAAAAAAGCAACAGAGCAATATCCTAATGTAGGGATAACGATTCAGGCACATTTATATCGCTCAAACAAAGATATTCAAGAACTCCTAGATTATCCAGGGAAAATACGAGTTGTAAAAGGTGCTTATCAAGAAGCTTCAGATATTGCTATGCCTAGGTCAACGGATTTAAATCAGCAGTATCTTCAGATTGTAGAACGACTAGTTGAAAACAATCACCCTGTATCTATAGCTACACATGATGAAATTCTTATTAAAGAGATGGAGCAACGTCAATATTTTAGTCAATCTAATGTAGAAATAGAAATGCTATATGGAATTCGTCCGGATATGTTAAGTGATTTGAAAAATAAGGGACATAACGCCAGAGTATATTTGACTTATGGGAAAGAGTGGTACTTGTATTTATGTCATCGAATAGCTGAACATCCAGAAAATCTATATCGTGCAGTGACAGATATGATACATCCATCTTCAGCGCAGCAGAGTGGGGAATATTAAAGAGACATTTTAATCTTAAATGTAAAAATTTTTTTGGTTATGGCCCAATATAAAAAGAGTCGGATTTTCTTTAGATTAGAAATCACGGCTCATTTTATATTGAAACTTTTTAGTTTATATTTGCGTTAAATACTGACAGGACTTCTATAGGTTTTGAAAAGATTATGATTTATAATTGTGCAGCCAAAGTATACCTTGTTGCAGAACTTGTTTTTGTGGTTTCTTATTGTTATGTATTCTTAGGTTTGTAGCTAGAAATAAATGAATTTGTGATTCTATATGTATTTCAAAACGGGGGATACATAATAGAAACAATAAAATTACATGCTTTGTTAGTAACTCGATTCGCTCTTCTAGCGATAAAACGTAAATAATAGGTATAGGATAAACATTCTTAAATGTGATAAAAAAAGAACGAATGTTCCTCATCGGTGTGTTGAGTACACTCGATCAATCGAGTTACGTATTTTTAATCTGTTAGATGTGTTTAAAAAAGAAATGCTAGTAACTTGGTTATGGCCCCGAGTATAGTTTAGTTGTGTATCTTAAATGTTTGTTAAGAGGATATAAAAATTATTACGGCTAGGCCATATGGAAATGGATGCCGCTAAAGATGGTCTGCTATTTTAGTGACAAAGGGATAGTTAGTAAATATATTAGTGTGTTTCTATGTATTTACGGGTGAACAGGTAAGTAACGATTACTTCATATAAGTGGAACTCTATAACTAGAGTAGTATATAAGAATTTCTGTATCGTTGTCTGTTATAAAAATACGTATATCTTCAATCATTTCTAATAGAGTGCCTGATAAACAAAGAGGTGTTAGGGAGCATGCTAACTTCTTAATTGCATATTAGTATTTATTAAAATAAGGTTGTTAGTTTCGCTGGGGAAAAACTTTCGTACAAATTAAGTCTATGGTATAAGTAAATTTGAATATATTCTGGAAGAAGAAATTAAGCGAGGTCGAAGAGGTTTTTCAGATAACGCAATATTTCTAGGTTCTTTTCTAGGTTAGAGAGTGTAAAAATATTAAGTTGAATAACTTTATAAAAAGGTATTGACGATTAGTATATAGAGGTGTAATATAGAACAAGTCGCCGATGACATTAACATCGAAAGCGATAAACGAAATG
>NZ_VHIV01000022.1 GCF_006494425.1 Bacillus dicomae
TTTAATCAGTGGGGGTTTTCTTCATCCCCCACTGATTATTAGTTGAACCAATCGGACTTTTATGGGCAGTTGATCCCCCACCTAACTTCTTTGCTTTCGCTGAATTTTGAGGTGGGGGTCTTACTGCCCATTAAAGCGGGATAAAGTCGTTATCCGTCTTCTTTTGTCAGTCAGAGAGAATAGAAGAATAGGAGAGGAAAAAATGAAAAAATCTTTAAAACAAAAAATAGTAAGCTCTTTGCTTGCTGTATCACTCGCTGTTAGTTTAGCTCCAATTGGACAAGCTAAAGCTGATTCCACGTCAGAAATCACACAGACTTCACCTATCACAAAACAAGTTGATGCAAACCGCGCCATCGAACACATCCGTTTCTTATCCGAAACAATCGGTCCTCGCCCTGGTGGAACAAAATCAGAAGAATGGGCTTCTCGTTACGTTGGTATGCAGCTTAAATCAATGGGATATGAAGTTGAATATCAGCCATTTCAAGTGCCAGATCAGTACGTCGGGTTTATTGAATCACCATTATCAAAAAATCGTAATTGGCAAGCTGGTGCTGCACCTAACGCACTAATTTCTACAGAAGCTGTTACAGCCCCCCTTATCTTTGTTCAAGGTGGAACAAAATTAGAGGATATTCCAAATGAAGTAAGTGGAAAGATTGTTCTATTTGAAAGAGGAACAACAGTAGCGGACTACAATAAACAAGTTGAAAATGCTGTTAGCAAAGGAGCAAAAGGTGTTCTTTTATACAGCTTAATTGGTGGTCGTGGAAACTACGGACAAACTTTCAACCCTCGCCTAACGAAAAAGCAATCTGTCCCTGTCTTTGGTCTTGCTTATGCGCAAGGAAATGCATTTAAAGAAGAAATCGCTAAAAAAGGGGCAACAATCCTTTCCCTAAAAGCGAGACATGAATCTAATTTAAAATCCTTAAATGTCATCGCTAAAAAGAAACCAAAAAACAGTACAGGTAATGAAAAAGCTGTCGTTGTAAGTTCGCACTACGATAGTGTCGTTGGAGCACCTGGAGCAAACGATAACGCTTCTGGTACAGGTTTAGTATTAGAGTTAGCTCGTACTTTTCAAAATATAGAAACGGATAAAGAAATTCGTTTTATTGCTTTCGGTTCTGAGGAAACTGGCTTACTTGGCTCTGATTATTATGTTAATAGTCTCTCCCAAAAAGAACGCGATCGAATTTTAGGTGTCTTTAACGCAGATATGGTTGCAACAAATTACGATAAAGCAAAGAATTTATACGCAATGACTCCTGACGGTTCAACAAACCTTGTAACAGATGCTGCCCTGCAAGCAGGTAAACAATTAAATAATAATCTTGTTCTCCAAGGTAAATTCGGCTCTAGTGATCACGTGCCATTTGCTGAATTTGGTATTCCTGCCGCTCTATTTATTTGGATGGGTGTCGATAGTTGGAATCCATTAATCTATCATATTGAGAAGGTGTACCATACACCTCAAGATAATGTGTTAGAAAACATTTCACCTGAACGTATGAAAATGGCATTAGAGGTTATCGGGACAGGTGTTTATAATACACTTCAAAAACCTGTTACGCAAACAGAACAGAAAGCTGCTTAATACTATTTCAGACTACCGATTAATCGGTAGTTTTTTATTACATAACAATATTACCTTAATTAAAATCCTAATATATGCATAATTACATTTACATTAATACGACTTATCTCTTATAATATAAATTGTAATATAATCATTCAACTATACCATTAAATGATATTAGCATGTAAAACAAAAATTTTACATCTAACAAATAAAATTTTCTATCATGGAAAAATTACTCCGACAGTTGCGTTAACTTTAATGTTTATTTCAGGAACTAATATTTTTATTCTTGACATAAATATGGTTGCGACTACAGAAGAAACCAGCTTTACGAAATACTATTTCTAAATTAACTATAAAAGTGACAATGCATTCAATAAGAACTGAATGGAACAAAACGTTAATCCTAAATCACATGAGGCACCGTATTCTAAGCTTGATTCTATTGGATAATAGCCTTCATAGAGCCTATCTTGAAACTATTTCTCTTTTTCTATAAAAATACCCTTCAGGTAGCATTCTTCCATTCACTTTATCATGAAGTGTTTTTGAATACTTGCCTGAAGGGAGCAATATTAATAGTAATTTTTTTATTTGTCCTACTAAGATTACCGTGTAATCAATAATCTAAAGCTTTTATTATTTTATTCGTCGACGAGCGATTAGACTTCCACCTAAAAGGAACAATAGCATACCTCCAAGAATGGAAATCATTTCTGTTGATGTTCCTCCTGTGTTAGGAAGTAATGTTGGTTTATCCTTTTCTGTAGTAGGTGGGACCTGTGAATCGCTATTTTTATCTGTACTTGGATCTTTTAGATCTGTGCTTGGATCTTTCGGATCTGTGCTTGGATCTTTCGGATCTGTGCTTGGATCTTTCGGATCTGTGCTTGGATCTTTCGGATCTGTGCTTGGATCTTTCGGATCTGTGCTTGGATCTTTCGGATCTGTATGTTGTTCGTCCTTGATTTTTGTGTTTGTGATGTCATAACCATTTATTTCGGATTTGTATCCCGCTACTGGTTGTTCTTTCACTTCATACTTATACGTTACTCCGTTTGCATCGTATACTCGTAGTTTTTCAAACGTGTACTTCCAGTTTGTTGCCACGCTTACTTCTTTCGTGTCAATAACTTTTCCGTTTTGTAATAAATCTACTTTGATGGATAGTGGACGATCTGTTGCATTGTTATCATCCCAGACTTTCTTACCACTTACTTCTGTTATTTCTGTATTTTTGTATGTGTTCGTGATTGTTGTTCCGTCTACTTTTGTTTCGTAGCCTTCAACTTTCACTTCACTTACTGTATATTGGATTTCGTTTCCTTCTCCATCATACTTCGGTAGATCTTTGAAATTGAAGTTCCAGTTGCCTTCTTTATCTGCTTCCACCTTTGTATCTTGTATTACTTTATCACCTTGAAGCAATTGCACTGTGATATTTCCTGGTCGTGTGTTGAACTTGTTGTCGTAGTCTTCCCAGACTTTCTTACCACTTACTTCTGTTTTGTCCGTATTCTTATACGTATTCGTGATTGTCGTTCCGTCTACTTTTGTTTCATAACCTTCAACTTTCACTTCACTTACTGTATATTGGATTTCGTTTCCTTC
>NZ_VHIV01000023.1 GCF_006494425.1 Bacillus dicomae
TATTTCGTTTGCCGCTTTCGATGTTGTTGTCATCGGCGACTTTTTCTATATTACACCCCTATTCAATAATAGTCAATATTAATCTTTCACTTTTTTAGAAAAGATGAAACATCTACTCATATTCCTCTTTATTTTTCATACATATAATTAAAATACCTGAAAGGGGTGTAGAGATTGTTCGATCCTCCCTTATTACATATCATCAATGCCCATTCAAGAACTCCACATTATCATAAGAATTTTCCTATCATTCTATTTTGGAGCCAAAAAAGTGGTTGTACTTCTCTTGCCAAGTGGTTCTTTTATCAGATTAACTTATTACAGACAGCTCTAAATTATAGTCCTTTCATTCATAATTATGAATATGATATATACAAAAGTACACCTGCCTATAGTGTACGACTAGGTATAGCATTACGAGAAAAACAAAAAGAAACTTTTAAACTTGTTCGTAACCCTTATAGACGAGCAGTGAGCTCTTTCGTATCCTTAATCGCACCTCCCTATATAGAGAATCCCGAATGGAAGCCCATCCGAAAGTTTCTATATCAAGATGAAAATTCCTCCAAAGGCCTCTCATTTAAACAATTTCTATACTATCTATTTATTAATGATGCTCAAGGAAATGATATTAACCCGCATTTTACACAACAATATATAGCTGATGAAGAAGAATATGTAACCAATTATATATACTTAGAAAACTTTGATCAGGAAATGAAGGCATTAGAAATGCGTTTCGAATTAAAAACTGCACCAATAAATGAGCTCTCAACATCATGGCATCATCAAACTCCCGCCATGATTTATAAAGGGAATTTTAGCGAAGCCGATATTACTGACCCTTTATTTCCTCGCTACCCTACTTTCGAAAGTTTTTATGATACCGAATGTATACAACTCGTTCAAACAATATTTCAAAATGATTTCAATACGTATAAATATAGTAGAGAATACCTATACTGATTTCAATCTATTATCTTTGCCAAATATAAAAAAACACCTAATATATTAGGTGTTTTTTTATATTTAAACTATATACAATATGTTACTTAGCATTCCTTACTATTCAAGTTATTCTTCTTTAATAACTTACTTATCTTCTGTCTATCTGCCCATCCTACCCCTATTAAAACTAAACATCCTCCTATTACTATCTTCCAAGTTAAAGCCTCATTTAATAAAACAATTGAGGCAACAATACTTATTAACGGTAATGCATTTAAATATAATCCACTTACTGATGCTGAGACTGTCTCTAGTGCTCTATTCCAAAACCAATACGCTAAAATTGTTGCCCCGATAACAAGGTATATTACACTTAGTCCAGCCTTCCATGTTTCAACCTTTGGAAAACCGTAATAAAAAATTTCTACCGTTGCAAATGGTAATAGAATAACAGCCCCAATAATTAAAGTTAGTGTTGTAAAAACCTTGTTTGATAGATACTGTTCTTGTTTTGGTCTTTTCAACAATACTGTATAGACAGCAAATAAGAAGGTGCTTAATAAAATAAGGATATCTCCTATTAAAGATACTTCCTGATCGACATTACTAGTTGGAATTGTAATAAGAAGTACTCCGGCAGCCCCGAGTGCAATACCGATCCAATAATTAATCTGAATTTTTTCTTTCAAAAAGAATGCAGAAAACAAAATTGTAACTAAAGGTAAAGCAGCATCAATAATACTAACATGCAATCCACTGGTTAAAGAAATACCGTAGGATGTGAACATAAAGTAACCAGCTACACCAGTAAAAGATAGTAAACTCATTCTTTTCCACGGCACTTGTTTATGTACAACCGATCTTTTTAATTGTTTAAATGAGAATAGTAAACAGATTCCACCCGCGAAGAAAAGGCGAATAAATAACAAAGTAAATGGCTGCATAGATTCTAGCGCCCACTTTGTTGGTGCAATGGCTGTCCCCCATAATATAACAGCCACTAATAACATGCATATTTCTTTCATAATCCCCCACACCCATCAAAAATATATGTTAACTATCTTAATTATAGATTTTTTCTTATGCGAAATCCTTTAAAAATGAAAAAACGTTATGTGAAAAACAACTGAATAGTTATTTTTCACATAACGTTTTCATATATTTCTAGTCATTCTACAACTTAATTATATAAGAAGGTAATTCTTACCTTGAACTAATATTTAAACGTATTATTTTATAACCCTTTACGAGAATATCGTTCAAAATTCATTTAAAATAGTCTCTATTTCATTCTTTTCTCTCTATAAGATGACTAAAGGTAAA
>NZ_VHIV01000024.1 GCF_006494425.1 Bacillus dicomae
CTAAACTCTTATCAGCCTCAAGTTATCCTTTTATATTCAATTTCTTTCATCATTTTCGATGTGTAGTTTAAGATTTTCTATTTTATTTTTTGTGGAAGCAATCTATCGGTGTGTTAAAATAATACAGTTGTTTTTTGAAGTACTTTAATATAGGGAGATTTAATTTTTTAAAAGGAGATAATATGAAAAAGATAGGTATAATTACTATAGTAATCTTAGTCCTTCTAGCGATTGTGTATATGTTAGTCGGGAATTATTTTTATAACTATGCGTTAAATGCGAAACAAGAAAAAGAATTTTTGCAAGATAACCCTCATTTAGTAGAGACGGTAAATGCATCGGGAGATGTATTGGCTACAAATAAAGAGAAGAATGCGAACTTCTTATCAAAGTATAAGCCTAACACATTAACTATACGTTCTTTCGATAAACTGAATTTAACAGGTTATGAATATATGAATGAACAATCTAGTCATAAATGGGCAATTGTAGTTCATGGATACAATGGTAGGGCATCAGAAATGACGAAATATATTCGTAACTTTTATGAACAAGGCTATAATGTCATAGCACCAGATCTTCGTGGGCATGGAAATAGTGAAGGAGATTATGTTGGTATGGGCTGGCATGATCGTAAAGATATTTTGATTTGGATTCAACAAATTGTAAAGAAAGACCCCGATGCTGAAATAGCACTATTTGGTGTTTCAATGGGAGGGGCAACTGTAATGATGACTTCAGGTGAAGATTTACCTTCTAACGTTAAAGTTATTATTGAAGATTGTGGATACTCAACTGTTGTTGGTGAATTTACTTATCAACTAAAAGATCTATTCCATTTGCCGAAGTTTCCTGTTATGAATGCGGCAAATACAGTTACAAAATTAAGAGCTGGATATGATTTAGAAGAAGCTTCAGCTATTAAACAAGTTGCAAAAAGTAAAACACCGATGCTATTCATTCACGGGGATGCGGATACATTCGTTCCTTTTGAAATGCTAGATGAAGTATATAATGCTGCAAAAGTAGAAAAAGAGAAATTAATTGTTCCAGGTGCTGGACATGGAGAAGCGGAGAAAGTAGATTCAAATAAATATTGGAATACTGTATGGAAGTTCGTAGGGAAGTATATTCCAGCATAATAAAGGTTGTTTCATGTTTATATACGATAATCAGAGGGATAATAGCTTATTCTTTTGATTATCGTTTTTTTTATTAATTAGGTATCTACTATATGAAGGGGTAGAGCAAAAATTTTTGAATTCCTTAATCTCAGTGCTACAATGATTGGAAACTACATGTTAATGAGGTGTTTCTATGAAAATTGAAGTATGGTCAGATTTTGTATGCCCATTTTGCTACATTGGGAAACGTAGATTAGAAGTGGCTTTAGAGCAATTTCCTCATAAGAAGGATGTTGAAGTTGAGTTTAAAAGTTTTGAATTAGACCAAAATGCTCCAATCTATTCTGGAACAAGTATTAATGAAGTACTTGCATCAAAGTATGGGATTAGTATTGAAGAAGCGAAACGTAATAACGTACAGCTAGGCAACCATGCAGCTAGTATGGGTTTAAGTTTTAATTTTGATGAGATGAAGCCGACGAACACTTTTGATGCGCATCGTCTTGCGAAATTTGCAAAGGATCAAGGGAAAGAAAAAGAGATTACGGAAAATCTACTTTTTGCATATTTTACTGAATCGAAAAATTTAAGCGATGTGGATACGCTTGCTACTATCGCTGAAGCTTCGGGTTTAGATAAGCAAGAAGCTTTACAGGTTATTAATGACAAAAATGCGTATGCCAATGATGTTAGAATTGATGAATCGATTGCTCAGCAATATCAAATCTCGGGAGTACCTTATTTTATTATTAATCAAAAGTATGCTATTTCGGGTGCGCAACCACTTGAAACTTTTGTTGGTGCACTTCAGCAAGTATGGGAAGAAGAGAATCCTGTACCTAAGTTACAAGAGTTTTCTTCAGAAGGTGGAAGTGATATGTTTTGTACTGATGAAAGTTGTTCGGTACCTTCAAAAGAACAATAGTTTTTATGATGGAAAGCAACCCATAGAGTATTATATGGGTTGCTTATATATTCTTATAGAGGAGGTATGTATATAGGGTTTTAAAAAAAATGAAGTTTTTTATAAAAACGTATTGACGATTGCAGGTTG
>NZ_VHIV01000026.1 GCF_006494425.1 Bacillus dicomae
TGCTTGGACGTGCACAACCAATCGCACGCTTCTTCTATCCTTCTGCGTCCCTCCATTGCTCAAACGATAAAGAGGTGGTACAGGAATATCAACCTGTTGTCCATCGCCTACGCCTGTCGGCCTCGGCTTAGGTCCTGACTAACCCTGAGCGGACGAGCCTTCCTCAGGAAACCTTAGGCATTCGGTGGACGGGATTCTCACCCGTCTTTCGCTACTCATACCGGCATTCTCACTTCTAAGCACTCCACCAGTCCTTCCGGTCTGACTTCACTGTCCTTAGAACGCTCCCCTACCACTGATACCATTGGTATCAATCCGCAGCTTCGGTGGTGTATTTAGCCCCGGTACATTTTCGGCGCAGAGTCACTCGACTAGTGAGCTATTACGCACTCTTTAAATGGTGGCTGCTTCTAAGCCAACATCCTAGTTGTCTAAGCAACTCCACATCCTTTTCCACTTAATACACACTTTGGGACCTTAGCTGGCGGTCTGGGCTGTTTCCCTTTTGACTACGGATCTTATCACTCGCAGTCTGACTCCTAAGTATAAGTCATTGGCATTCGGAGTTTGACTGAATTCGGTAATCCGATGAGGACCCCTAGTCCAATCAGTGCTCTACCTCCAAGACTCTTAAACTTAAGGCTAGCCCTAAAGCTATTTCGGGGAGAACCAGCTATCTCCAGGTTCGATTGGAATTTCTCCGCTACCCACACCTCATCCCCGCACTTTTCAACGTGCGTGGGTTCGGGCCTCCATTCAGTGTTACCTGAACTTCACCCTGGACATGGGTAGATCACCTGGTTTCGGGTCTACGACCACGTACTAAACGCCCTATTCAGACTCGCTTTCGCTGCGGCTCCGCCTCTTCAGCTTAACCTCGCACGGGATCGTAACTCGCCGGTTCATTCTACAAAAGGCACGCCATCACCCATTAACGGGCTCTGACTATTTGTAGGCACACGGTTTCAGGATCTCTTTCACTCCCCTTCCGGGGTGCTTTTCACCTTTCCCTCACGGTACTGGTTCACTATCGATCACTAGGGAGTATTTAGCCTTGGGAGATGGTCCTCCCAGATTCCGACGGAATTTCACGTGTTCCGCCGTACTCAGGATACATTCAAGAGAGAACGAAGTTTCGACTACGGGGTTGTTACCCTCTACGACGGACCTTTCCAGGTCGCTTCGTCTACCTCGTTCCTTTGTAACTCCGTATAGAATGTCCTACAACCCCAAGAGGCAAGCCTCTTGGTTTGGGCTATGTTCCGTTTCGCTCGCCGCTACTCAGGAAATCGCATTTGCTTTCTCTTCCTCCAGGTACTTAGATGTTTCAGTTCCCTGGGTCTGTCTTCCTTACCCTATGTATTCAGATAAGGATACCATACCATTACGTATGGTGGGTTTCCCCATTCGGAAATCTTCGGATCAAAGCTTACTTACAGCTCCCCGAAGCATATCGGCGTTAGTCCCGTCCTTCATCGACTCCTAGTGTCAAGGCATCCACCGTGCGCCCTTTCTAACTTAACCAAACTAAAAATTAAAAAATATGAGCTACACTGTTATCTAGTTTTCAAAGAACATAC
>NZ_VHIV01000027.1 GCF_006494425.1 Bacillus dicomae
TGTGATGGGGAAGCTCCTTATGGAGCGAAGTCTTTGATTCCCCGCTGCCAAGAAAAGCTTCTAGCGAGATAAAAGGTGCCTGTACCGCAAACCGACACAGGTAGGCGAGGAGAGAATCCTAAGGTGTGCGAGAGAACTCTGGTTAAGGAACTCGGCAAAATGACCCCGTAACTTCGGGAGAAGGGGTGCTTTCTTAACGGAAAGCCGCAGTGAATAGGCCCAAGCGACTGTTTAGCAAAAACACAGCTCTCTGCGAAGCCGTAAGGCGAAGTATAGGGGGTGACACCTGCCCGGTGCTGGAAGGTTAAGGAGAGGGGTTAGCGTAAGCGAAGCTCTGAACTGAAGCCCCAGTAAACGGCGGCCGTAACTATAACGGTCCTAAGGTAGCGAAATTCCTTGTCGGGTAAGTTCCGACCCGCACGAAAGGTGTAACGATTTGGGCACTGTCTCAACCAGAGACTCGGTGAAATTATAGTACCTGTGAAGATGCAGGTTACCCGCGACAGGACGGAAAGACCCCGTGGAGCTTTACTGTAGCCTGATATTGAATTTTGGTACAGTTTGTACAGGATAGGCGGGAGCCTTTGAAACCGGAGCGCTAGCTTCGGTGGAGGCGCTGGTGGGATACCGCCCTGACTGTATTGAAATTCTAACCTACGGGTCTTATCGACCCGGGAGACAGTGTCAGGTGGGCAGTTTGACTGGGGCGGTCGCCTCCTAAAGTGTAACGGAGGCGCCCAAAGGTTCCCTCAGAATGGTTGGAAATCATTCGTAGAGTGCAAAGGCATAAGGGAGCTTGACTGCGAGACCTACAAGTCGAGCAGGGACGAAAGTCGGGCTTAGTGATCCGGTGGTTCCGCATGGAAGGGCCATCGCTCAACGGATAAAAGCTACCCCGGGGATAACAGGCTTATCTCCCCCAAGAGTCCACATCGACGGGGAGGTTTGGCACCTCGATGTCGGCTCATCGCATCCTGGGGCTGTAGTCGGTCCCAAGGGTTGGGCTGTTCGCCCATTAAAGCGGTACGCGAGCTGGGTTCAGAACGTCGTGAGACAGTTCGGTCCCTATCCGTCGTGGGCGTAGGAAATTTGAGAGGAGCTGTCCTTAGTACGAGAGGACCGGGATGGACGCACCGCTGGTGTACCAGTTGTTCTGCCAAGGGCATAGCTGGGTAGCTATGTGCGGAAGGGATAAGTGCTGAAAGCATCTAAGCATGAAGCCCCCCTCAAGATGAGATTTCCCATAGCGTAAGCTAGTAAGATCCCTGAAAGATGATCAGGTTGATAGGTTCGAGGTGGAAGCATGGTGACATGTGGAGCTGACGAATACTAATAGATCGAGGACTTAACCATATAATATG
>NZ_VHIV01000028.1 GCF_006494425.1 Bacillus dicomae
CGATGGGGTTGAACTCCTATATCAATCTCTTGAGAAACTTTGCAACAGAAGCGGTCTAAGAATCAGATGTATCATTTTGTAACATGAACGGTCATAGAGTATTACAGTTAAGAAGAGTGTAAATATCAGATCATTCAGTAGTGATACTAATTAGGAGGAAACTAATGAAAAAACTCACATTTAACGATTTGAACTCGCTGGAAACTATGAGAAATCCCATACTGTTCTATAAAAACCTCATCGAGCAACAAGAGCGTTTCTTTCACATTGATGACTTTTATGGCATGGGAGGGGCATGGGTTGCATTGCACTATGATGATGTGGTTACCATTCTGAAAGATCCCCGTTTTATCAAAGATTTACGTAAATTCACACCGCCTCATGATAAGCAGAATCCCATTGAGGAGAATACAGCTGTGAGTAAACTGTTTGAATGGCTGATGAATATGCCGAATATGCTTACGGTAGATCCTCCTGATCATACTCGCCTACGTCGACTAGTCTCTAAATCTTTTACACCACGTATGATCGAGGACCTTCGTCCTCGTATTCAGCAAATTGCCGACGAATTGTTGGCTGCTGTACAGAAACAAGGAAAAATGGAAATTATTGCGGATTTTGCTTACCCACTACCCATTATTGTCATTTCAGAGATGCTCGGGATTCCCGCCACCGATCGAAACCAGTTTCGCGAATGGACACAAGAACTCATGAACGCCTCTGTGGATCCAAGTCAGGGAACTGCAGTTACAGCAACACTTGAAAAGTTTATTCATTACATCGAAGTATTGTTAAACGAAAAGCGTCTAAATCCTGATGCCGATTTGATAAGCGGGCTAATTCAAGCAAAAGAGCAAGAAGACAAGTTGAGTAAGAACGAGCTTCTTTCGACAATTTGGCTGCTCATTATCGCTGGACATGAAACGACAGTTAATCTAATCAGTAATGGTATACTAGCATTACTTCAACATCCCGAGCAAATGAATTTACTAAGGAAAGATCCTTCCCTGATTCCTTCCGCTGTCAACGAACTATTACGCTATGCTGGCCCAGTTATGTTTAGTAGCCGTTTTGCTGCTGAAGATATGACAATACATGGAAAGAGGATTCACAAAGGCGAATTAGTTCTAATCTCTCTGACTGCTGCAAATATTGATCCACAGAAATTT
>NZ_VHIV01000003.1 GCF_006494425.1 Bacillus dicomae
ACACAAACAATTAGACCTCAAGAAACATCTGATACCTCAACACAAACAATTAGACCTCAAGAAACATCTGATACCTCAACACAAACAATTAGACCTCAAGAAACACCTGATACCTCAACACAAACAATTAGACCTCAAGAAACACCTAATACCTCAACACAAACAATTAGATCCAAAAAAAACTCTGGTATTTCTGCAAAATCATCAAAAACCCAAAAATCTTCTCGAGTTTTATTAAAATTAAGTGATACTTTTAATACTTCACTAACCTCCAAAAAATTTATACTATTGCAAGATAATTCGCAATTATTATTGAATCAAAAAGAATCTTATTACCAAATAGATACATCTAATAATATTGAAGAAATAAAAATTGAAATTAAAAAATTACTATATGATTATCAATTAATTAATTTATACATTGTATTATTTTTAGAAGGTATTCATATCAAAGGCTTTATACTGCATATTAGCGAAGAGCTAGTTACTATTATTGGACCAAACTTAAAAGTAGAAAGTAATTCAGCTGATAATATTATAGAATCACCAAACAGAATTACCATAAAGATTGAAATGATTCAAGCGATTGGTGATGCGGAAACTCCTCTCTCAAGTTAAGATAAATTTGTATATCAATATGGATAGTAGTTATGTATCCATATTGATATACAGCTATCGTGGTAATATGAAATTAATATTTCTTCTTGAGATTGCATTGAATGTATAAGTTCTCATTTAAGTTGTTTTTGTATATCTTCTGTAACTGTTGGCTTCGGATTTTTATTTAAATCGATTAGTATTTCAAAAATTCCTGCGAACTATTCCGACATACGTTATATACGGTAAGTATACATAAGTTCTGTTTAAAGCGTGAATTAGTAACGAAAAACCACCGTTCAAAAGTATGGGGCTTTATATTTTTATGAATTTAGCATGTCGATAAGCGAGTTGCCATCAATTAATTCAATGTTCTTATTTGCTGCATATTGTCTTGCGTTCTTATTGAAATGACTTAGTGTTACGAAATATCCTCCAACAGCATCAGCATCCACAATTGCGCTATGAAGCTTCTGAATAAAGGGTCTTCCAATGGAGTTTTTCGTATAGCGTTTTACCTCGACGAATTTCATTTTATTCCCTTTATAAAGAATGATGTCCTTGCCGCCATCGTTAGAGCCAGAAGTTACTTGAACTTTATAACCAAGAGAACGAAAGACATCAGCTACAAAATATTCAAATTCCCTCGGATCCATTACTTCTAAATTGCTACGAGTTGCACTTCTTTTGATTCGCTCGGTTCTAATTTCTTCAGGTGTTACGTGCGGACTTTTTGTTATTGCACCAATTAGGAAAACAACTACAAGCAATGCTATTGCCCAAATCATGCAATTCACCTCAGTATGAGTATGTCCAAATGATGATTATTCTATTTCTTCATCTTCAATCCAAATTTCTTCTAATTTCATTTCCAATACACGTGCAATGCGATAGGCTACAGGTAAGGTTGGAAGTCCACCTTTTATTAAATTAGTCATTGTGGATGTTGCAATCCCAGCTTTTTTAGCAATAAAGCTGTATTTAATTCCACGTGCATCCAAAATTTCTTTCAAACGACTTTCCATATCATCACCCTTTTTTAGTTGTCCTACGAATTTTTTCTCGAAGGACAGGCAAAATCCTCCTTTCTAGGTCATATACCTTTATCAAGACCATGAGGAATACCAAGTGGAATCAAGGACATCAAGAAGGGAGAGGACGCATATGCGTTGGCAATACTCAAATTTAAACGAAACGCCTTACCTATATCCATCGAAAGAGTTGAGAAATATGTATTGGGGTTCTAATGGCAAGAAAGAAACAAACAAACGCAATTGTGGATCACATGGAAAGACATGAGGTTTTTAACAATCGTGAATATAAAGGCTATTACCGTTTATCCAACGATATTATGGATGATTTATATGAAGATGAGGATGAAGTGCTGGAGTGGGGAGATGTCATTAATGAGAACACCTAAGGGATTACAACTCATTCGAAAAGAGGGATTCAATTGACAATCGTTGGTGAAGCGGTAGTAGTATGGACTGCAACAGGCTTGTCAGTGATTACGATGAAGGTTGCAGAAAAAATGGGGCAGAGTGTTCCACGTTGGCTTCCACGAATGACCATGTACACAACGCTCTCAGGCTCGTTCTTGTATCTTCTACGTTATGTTCTTTTCGCGTTTCTATAGGGGAATACCAACGTGGAATTTTAGGACATTTACTGGTCGTTGGCATAAAGCGTGTACGGGAGTATTCCGAAAATAAGGGATATATACCCTAATAAAGGGTATATGGGGAGTGGAGAAAATGATTGAATTATTACTCGTTCCAGCTGCAGGTATAACAGTGGCATTACTCGGTGAAAAGTCCAAAAGTAAAAATGATGATAAGCGAAAAATACAGGTGTTTTTTGAAGTAGCTGGTATTGCGATTAAAAGAAATAATGAATAAAAATTGCGATATCCAAAGTTCCAAAAACAAATTGATGATGATCGTAGTACGACCTATGTTTACACTTTACCGCTTGGCATGCCCAGTAAAATTATTCAGAAGGTAGAGGATGTGGTAAGCGAGGGACTAAATAAACCAGTACGGATTCAGTACGATAATTATAAATTGAATATTCGTGTATTCTGCAGAGAAATACCGAAGAACTGGTCATGGTCAATGGATTTAGTAACGAAAGGAAAATGGCGTATTCCAGTTGGCCAGAGTTTAGAAACAATTGTTTATCACGATTTTGATGTGAGGCCGCATATGGCTATAGGTGGATTAATTCGCATGGGGAAAACTGTCTTTCTTAAAAACATGTTTGCTTCCTTATCGTTAGCGAATCAAAATCATGCTCATTTTTATTTAATTGATTTAAAAGAAGAAGGACTCGAATTTAGCGAATATAAAAAGCTAAAACAAGTTGAAAAAATCGCAAAAACATCAGAGCAAGCACATGGTATGCTGTTAAAAGTAATGGAGAAAATGCATGAGCGTGGGAAGTACATGAAAGAACGTGGCATCAAGAATATTGTTCATACGAAAGAAAAAGACCGGTATTTAAGGGGCGGTACTCGCGCCTGCAAAAGGATTACCGAGGGCTCATAATAAAATGCTGGAAGAGTGTCAATACATGCTTAGTCACATTGCGCGTGTTGGAGGAGCACAAGGGTTTCGTATTGTCTTCTGTACGCAATATCCGACAGGAGATACATTGCCAAGGGTAGTAAAACAAATGGCGAATGCGAAACTTGGTTTCCGTTTACCGACTCGTACTGCATCAGAATTTGTTATTGATCAGCCCGGATTAGAACAACTACCATCTATTCCAGGAAGAGCTATATATATGAAGGAAAACTTCACCGTATTGCAAGTGCCGTATATCGATGACAAGGTTATGTGGGAACATCTAAAAGAATATGAGGTGGAAAAACATGAATATCCAGAGTCACATGAAAATCAACCGTCAGATTTGCAATACTTGCGACGATTAGAAAGCTTCAGTTTGCAACAAGGAGACATTTGATGAGTGTTCATGATATGGGCGGTATTCGAAATGCAAACCGTATTATGTGAGATTTAAAACCATAAGTGAGTAAAACAATGTAAGGGAAGGAATACGTATATTATTTGAACAAAGAAGGGCATGCCATGTTCGGTGATGATGGGAAAGTTGTGTCGAGAGGAAAACTAGCTCATGCACTATTATGGAATGCAGCATGGTTGCATTTATTTTGTCCGGACGATTGGCAGATTGGAACGGATATACGTTATATAAAGAACAAAGAGAAAAAGAAAATAGTTCCTGATGTGAAGTTTCGTGATGAAGAAAGTATACTTCATGCAGTTGAGCTAGATCGTTCGCATGAGGAAGGTGTAACATGTCTTTACTTAATGTTAAATATGAATTATGAGAAAATTCATTTAGAAGATTAATATTATCTATATGTTCAATTACATAATGGTTGAAATTTGTAAGAAAAGCACCGACTTAAGATGTTCTTTTTTAGTTTTATTGTAAAGTTATTGTAAATGATAAATACAATACATCATATATATTATATAATTAGAATGTATGAAATTAATGATTCGGGAGGTGCTGTATATGATAACTACTTTTAATTTTTAAAGAGTCGTTTTGATAATGTTTTATTTGGATAAATAGTTTTTACTTTTCTTTTAAATACTTGGTTTAAATTGATTAGATTAAGTAATTAATTTCTAGTTTTTGATGATCAAGAAAAATGAAGAAAGGAAGTAATCATTTTATGGAAAAATTACGGTTATTAACATTTGAAAATATAGTAGAACCTCTTTTAAACGAAAGTGTATCATTTATATATTTTCCTATTGAATGGCTCGATATTGTAGAGATACATTATAAGACATTTTTATTAACGAGTAAGTTGAAACGATTGAATGAAAGATTATATGATATGTTTTCTGATATATTATTTATTCAGCATAATCCATATGTATTAAATGAAAATACACCATGGATTGTATCGAAAGAACCTATTAGAAAAGAACAACTCGATTATATTTTTCAAAGTTGGTATGAGGTTATTCATGATTGGAAACCTAATAAATTAATAGAATCGCCAAAATATGAATGGCATTACGATTTGATTTCTAATTTAACAGTACTACATGATAAAGAAGTATATTCTAAGTGGGTGCCCGCTTTAATTTCACATATTTTTTGTGAACGTCCCGTACAATTAGAAAATATAAATGAAGAAGATATATATTTTTCTCCTCTTAGATCACAAAATATTTGTGAGGCGATGTCTGAACCTATTAAAGATGAAAAAACACAAGATTATTTTGCCTATGTATATCGGTTCGAGTATATAACGCGCGGAGGAGAGAACATTCCATTATTAAATGTTTCAATAGGAATTCGGAGATTTTATCAAGAATATAACCATCCAGACATTCCTTTGCTAGTAAGACGAAAACGGGGCATGGTATTAATTTCTACTCCAGAATTTGCATTGAATAATAAAAAATTACGGTTTGTAAAACTAAAAGTACAACAAGCTACAAACGGTATAAAGTGGATTAAGATATTTAGAAATTTAAAAGATGATTTTCGTATAGGTGGAGAAGTTGAATTAGAGCATATTCTTCAATATCCGAAAGATTATATGTTAGGGACAAATATTAGGGTGTTGCTTCCATACAATGAGAGAATATATAAAGTTCAAGGTACTAAAATACAACCTGGTATAAAAGTAAAAGAAAGAGAGGATCTATTTATAGGGTTCCAGCAAAAATTCTCTTATTTCACAATACTACCAGAATGTAAAAGAATAGCAACAAATGATGAAAATGAATTATTCCCTTTAATTGCACCGAAAGGATTAGAGACTATAACATTAGAAATATGGTCTGAAAAAATATCGATGGAAGTAGAACAAGCGTTATTTGAAAGTAAAATTGTGATAGCGCAAATTGGTGAGTCATCATATGTATTAAATGCAGATTCTTCAGTATTGTTAAAAATAGTAAGGTATAATATTGAAAAAGTATTGCAAAACCCATATAAAATGCAGTATTGCCAGAAATACAAAGTGAATTTAGTGGAGAATGTTATGAAAGCGGTTTATTATACTGCGGGGGAGCGCAATGATGCGACATTGGCGTTAATTGCAATGAAAAATTGTGATGGGCGTGAGAAAATTGATCCAAAGCAAATTGTTAGAGAAGGATTTGCACGAACAAACCGTATTTCAGCATTTATTAATTTATTTATAGGCCAAAGTGTATCTCGTAAAACTATTATAGATGGTATTTTGAGTTTATTAGAACAAAAAGGATTTTTGAAACGTAGTTGGAATAAGATAAATTTACCTTGTACATATGTTAATTTATCAATTGAACGAATCTCGAAATTTGATTTCTTACCTATTATTTCACAAATAAAAGGAAAAGAAATTTCATATAAATTATATGGGAATACAGAGTGGCAAACGATTGATCGTTTATTATTAAATATAAATAAACATAATACCTTTTTGCCGCAGCCTTCAAAAAGAAATGACATGGGAATTCAATTTAAACAATTTGTTTCTGAAACATTAGCGGAAATTTTACAATATGCAAAAGAGCAAAATGGGCAAGTATACTTCATTATAGATGCAAATGTAAGAAAACATTGGATAAAAGAATTGCAAAATAAAAAAATTGATATAGATACTTTCCCTGAAATTGTTCCGGATGTGTTAAAGGTTCCAAACTTAAATATTATAAGAATAAATACATCTTTTGATGTACCAAAATACGGTGCGATAGAATGTGATGATATACTGGATAGTACGAGTTTATATATAGATCAAAAAGGAATGTATTATAGCACTGGTGAGTATTCGTTTAATGGTAGTGAAACATTGCAGCGAAACATACTCGAAATTTTACCGCTAGGTGTAAAAGCTGTAGAAAGGAATTATATTGCCAAAATGGTGCATTACATGTGCTGTAATTCAAGTATGCTTTTGGAAAAGAATATACACATGCCGTATTCCATGCATATGGCGAAAGTTATAAAAAGCTATATGACTGATATAGATGCAAGAGAGTTTAAAGAGTTTGATGATGAATTGGATGTAGATATAATGAAAATAGAAAAGAAAGATTCAATTATTCTTCTTTAAATAATAGTAGACAAATCCTGCTCATTATATCGGTCAGGATTTGTCATTTTTTCATGTAAATAAGGATATCTTTTGTCATGTATCTTTTCTTTTACGTATTTACTTTATTTACATACAGGATTAAGATGTTTTTTAGAAATAAAAAACTACATCAAACGGAAAAGCAGTATGAATTGATTCAAAAGAAATTTGAAAGGAATGAGGAATTGTGAAGAAATTAGATGTGCTATTAATGTTATTGAGCGGCCTCTTTCCAGTTGCAGGAATTATAAAGCAAATCCCACTAGAACAGTCTTTATATATTGGGGGCCTTTTATTTTTTACTAGTTTCGGTAGTTATTTTGCGAAAAAAATATATTCACGCATATGTAGCTGGATAGCGTATGCTCCATTTATAACACTACTGTTAGTCATTTGGTATCAAGATATTTCAATAAGTTCAATAATAGCGAACGCGAAAATTGCCGCTTGTATCGCTTTAATTCCATGTCTATTCCGTTTTCGTACATATGGACTTACATTCGGTTTAGTCTCTTTATGGGCCGCTTTACTATGGGATATTAAAGAAGTACAGTCGTTAGTCATACTTGAACGTATGTCGAGTTTAATGACAAGCAATTTCAAATATATTATGCTTTTAGTTGGTGGACTTATATTAGGTGGATTACTTGCGATGTTAATTCACCGAAGAGAGAAAGATGTTAATAAACAAAATATAAATCTATTTCAACAAAAAAAGAAGCGCAAAAAATTATCATTTAAGATTCCATTTCCAAGATTACCGAAATTTAAGATGAAATTATTTAAGTTTGGCGGAAAAGTATCAAAACGAAAAACACCAGAAAAAATACGTGAGCATAATTACGAAGAACCAGCTCCAGCTGCAACATATGAAACGCCAGAGCAAATACATCAATATAAAGAAGGTACTGCGCAAGGACAAACGAGGATGGAACGTCGTAGAAACAGGTATAATGCATAAGAAATTTCAGTTAACCCTTTAATGATTTATCATTGAATTAATAAATCATTAAAGGGTTTTTTATGTAATTAAATATAGATTGCTAATGAGGAATTCATAGCATAATCTAAAGTTGAGGACTTAAATAAAATAATGGGAGGACAAAATGCTTTTTATTACATATATTTCCGTCTGCATATTATTCTTAGTTAGCTTTTTACATGTTTATTGGGCTTTTGGAGGTAAGTGGGCGACAAATAGTGTCATTCCAACAAAATCTGGAGAAAAGGCGTTTACACCAGGTTTAGGAATGACATTGTTCATTGCGTTATTATTAAGTATGGCAGCAATGATTTTATTGCAACAAACAAATATAGTTCATTTTGCATTTCCAAATATTATTATTCAAATAGGATCCTGGGTTTGTATGTTTGTTTTTTTCATAAGGGTAATTGGTGAGTTTCGTTATTTTGGTATTTTTAAACGCGAAAAAGATACGCATTTTGCTAGAATGGATACTGTTTTATTTATACCACTTTGTGCATTTCTATCTTTATCTTTCTTATTAGCAATTGTAACGTGAATGTATAAATATATGAATGTTAAATAAGCGGCCTCTGTGCAATCAGAAGCCGCTTATTTTGTGTGGTTACATTTTATTGCAAAAATATAACCAACAATATTTTAATACTGTATTACAAAGTAAAGAGATGTATACAACTCTAATTAAGAGGATGGATTGTTTCTAGTTGGTAAGTAGCAAAAGAAATTATTACAATAATGTAAGGTTTACGTAATGATAATCGATAGTAAATTAAAGTGTTTGAGTGTATTTTTAATATGGTTTAAAAGTACTGTTTATCTATAAAGATAAATAATATTTAATTAGGAAGTGTAATTAAATGATTGAGATTAAATCAATTATCCATTCATACAAACTAAAGAGAAGAATAGCTAGGGATTTATACGGCACCAGGGATGAATTGACACTATTATTAAATGAATTTAATAATATGAAATGTACAGTTGTATCTGAAAAAAAGGAAAATAGTATGCTAACTCGTTTACAATTAATTTATCAAAATATGAACTTAGATAAACAGTTTCCTCTACCCCTTGCTTTAAATAACAAGTTATTGGAGCGATTAGAAAATGAATCTCTTCAAACTATTGAGGGTTGTATATCGTCTCTACATTTAATGTTAGATATAAATTATGAGAAAATAAAACATTATGGATCGAGCACAAGTAGGTCATTTGTGCCATTATCGCAATCTTCTATTTGTCTTGCTGATTGTATTTGTTTAACGGGATTTATATTAGGAGTACTAGGAACAGTGACATTTGGAGAATTAATATTATCTGTATGTTCGCTTACATAAAGAAAAAGAACACTTACTTAAGGTGTTCTTTTTTCTTTATGTAGAAAAGCTTTTGAGATAGGAAACATGGATTCAAATGTATAAGTTCATTTGAATCGTGTTGTGTAACTCAAAAAGGAAAGTATCAGAAAATGCTTATTTTGAATAAATATAAACATCGGCTATTTGGAATCAGTATTAGAATGCTTAGAATTGGTCGGAAAATGTCGTGTGAAATGTAAATAAAAAAGGACAAGCAGTCGTATCTGCTGTCCTTAAAAGGAGAAAAGTCTTTTGATTAAGAACTACGAATAAACAGAAAAACTGCTTGTAATTAGTTTTACCCTAAATATATATGTCTATACAAAAAAGGGATAAGTAAAAAATACTTATCCCAGGAAGGGAAATCCAAAACACCAAAATGGCTTGCATTGGTATGCAGGTTCAAAAGTAGTATATGTAAAACGAAAAATCTCATACAAAAGCAGACAAGTAAAAGTGTTGTTTGCTAGAGAATCTAATAAATGAGCCAACTTTTCACGCTTCTTTTCCCATGTCAAGAAGAGCAAAAAGTGAAGAATCTACCTGCTTTCAGTGGAATGTATCTATTGCGGTATATATGAAATTATTCAGTCAATCAGTAAAAAAAGCCGAAAGAAGATAATGAATAGTACACAATTACGCGGAATATAAAAGGGACATAACTGAAAGGAAAGAAGTGGGATATGCTTTTGGGTTTTATGAATGATGCATTTTCTTCATTTTCTTTGTCCCAAAAATACAACTAATAATTGCGAGTAATGCATTTGAAGAAATGAAATTTACGGTCCAATAAATTCCTGTTCCAGCAATTAAATCGATAATAATAAATTTTTTAATTGCCGAACCTTTTACTACATAAAAAACAAATTGATTGTTATTGTTATTCAATGTTATCACATCCCCTATCTTTTTTAATATATGACAAGGCATGCTTGTTCTAGTCTTAATGTTAATAAACCAATAAGACTTAGCAGAAGCTAATAAAGCAATTATTAATAAAGGATAATTATTGGAAGTTACATTTTTAACTTTAGTGAAAAGAGTTCAAAATTATAATTTTTCCTGCGTTTCTGATAAAATATTATATTTTACTTAAGGGTTTATGCGGAAAATTTGATAAAAAATTCTTTAATTAAAAGTATAATTCCAAGCAGAAACAAGACTTCAATAGAGAACCAAAACATACTTTTTTGAGGCTTTTTAAATTCCATAATAATAGATGAAAATAAAAAAATAGCAATAAGTATGATAATTAAGAGACGAATTATATCAGCCATTAATAACACTCCTAATATTTAATCAATACTATTATATAATTTTTTCTAAAGATGTAGAATGCTAGAAACGTTTGATTGTAATTTTAATAAAAGGAATAAGAGGTGTATATTGGTTGTTTTCTTAAAGTCATTTTAAACGTGTTATGGGATGTGATAAACCATAATTTAATAAAAAAGGATGTAAGCGCATTCTTATCGAATTATAGATAATTAAGAGAGGCGGTGACACTATGAAGTATGTAAAGGTCTGTATGAATGGTGGAAGTGAACACAAATTCTCGATGACTTTAGCTCGATTTGAAGAACTTATTACTACAGAGAATGGGCTACTAGAAAATAAATTAGTTAGTATTGAAAATGTAATGATTAATCCTACTAATATATCTTCTGTAGTTGAAAAAATTGGTGTACCGGCTAAGTTTATGGAAGCTTAAAAGTGTGTACATAAAAAACATCCATAGGGATGTTTTTTTATTTATTAATAGGATAATTGTACAATAGATATTTGAGTAGGATTTTTAGTGATACTTCATATGTGCACCATAAAATAAGTACAAGCATATATTAAATAGTAGGACAAGATCTTCGTGTCCGAATCAATACTCAGAAAAAACCTCTAATCACTCTAGGGCATCCAATAGAAGGGTGCTCTTATTTTTTATGAAAAATGTAGCTCTACAACGGTTTCGTTTCAATTATAGTTTTCTTTAACCTTTGATTTTAAATTTATCTTTTACGTTCATAAATATTAAGAATAAAATGACAGCAATAATTAAATTAGACAAATAGAAATTTTGGTGAAACAGTAGTTCAAAGGTAACATCAAGTGTATATAATAAAGCCGCAGCAGGTAATATACAAATAAATATAAATCTCCAATTTTTCAAATAATGTTTATAAGTAGTAAATACTTTCTCCATACATATAGCTCCTATATTTTTTATTTTCTATATAATTATACATTTAAATAAAATGATTTACAAAGGGTATTTAGTAATTAAGAATTTTAGGGAGAGATTTTGTTGGAAGTGTAGATGGCTGTAGTAATCTGGGTAATAAATGATTTTACTTTAAAAAAACTTTTAAAGAACTATACTAAAATGATACACTATAATCTACGTTATTTTTGAAATGAATAGAGGGATTTACGTGATAGATAAAATTAAAAACGTTGTTGAGGATATGCATGAAGATGAAGCAAAACATTTACTTCAAAGTATTCTAATACAGCTAGATGTATTAGACGGGAATTATAACGAAGATATGATAAAAAATTTAACGAGTATCCCTAAGCAATTGACGAATCATACAACTCTGGAAAAGAATTTAGAAGAAAGTACACACATTCATATCGCTTTTGATGATTCAACAGCTGGTTGTTTAAAATATATGTTGAAACAGGAAGGGTTACTTGAGGAGAGTGTGGTTTCATTCTCTGAATTCTTTTCAATTGGTCCCATACATCAATTACATACGCATAAAGGCCAATTAGCAAGAAAAGAGTGGTTAGTAAACAACTTAACCGCTTATGATAGTTATTTTGAAGAGGAGTATTTACCAAGATTTATTGAAACTATGGAAGAACTACACATTATTCCTGTTGAAACGCCTATTACAATTTGGAAAGCAAATAACGCACACGAACATGTAGGTCTATGCTTTGTATTGGCGCAATTAAAAGATAGGAAAAATCTTCGAGTTATAAATACGTCTGAAGCAAGTAGAGAAATATTAAAACAAGAGTATGATATTCGTGGAACTGGAGAGTTAGCGCCTGAAAGTTTAGCTCTAATTCAAAAAAGTTTTGTAGAATTGCCGTATATAACTGTAGAGAAGCGAATGACGTTTGAATGTGAGTGGGATAGTCTATCAAAGAGTACGGAATTTTTAAGAGTTTGGACAGACAATGAAGTGCATTCTGTACAAGAAGATTATTTTGATCAATTTATAATTGAATGTGCGAAAAGTGTAGGTGCTGATCGAGAGTTCCTCAAAGCTCCTAGAGTAATTGGTGAAGCACTTGGTCTTGTTGAACAATTGGTTGGAGATACTTTCTTAGAATATCGCTTGAAACAATTAATTAAACAAGAAGTATTTGAATTTGAAGGTTCGTTAGATGAAATGCGTTTTTATAGTGTGAAGTTAAGGAAATAATAAACACATTCTATTTTTGAAAGGCTCGTATTTTTAATAATACGAGCTTTTTAAGTTGAATTTGGGCTATACATAAGTTTCACAAAGAGGGCATATCACATATGAATGGTAAAGGTAATGAATGAAAAGAAGGTGATTTGTTAATATGTATAACCAACAAAATTATCCATATGATCAAGCGATGTATTATAATCCACAAAACTACGGGTATGAACCTACAAATGAAGTGAGAGATATTGAACAAGAAGATTACAGACCAGATGATGCGGAAGATGCTCCAACGTCACCACCTCCGTCACAAGCGCCGTCGTTACCGTCTACATTTGCTTCTCCGGCACAACCAGGTAATATGAAATCATGGATGTGTAACTGTCTAGGAAGATGGGGCTATTTACGCTTACATCGTCCTGGTCCTTTCGGAAGGGATTTGTGGTTCTTCCCGACTGAAGTGAGAAGAAATGGAGTGTCAGGTTACACGTGGCAAGGTGGTCGTCGTCGTAAAGTAAGTTACCGCTATCAACAAATTAGTAATTTTATGTGCTTCGCATAAAGAGAAGTGAGAGAGTGAAACGATTTTACTCTCTCACTTTTTTATTTTTCAATATGCGAAGTAAGATTTTGATTAAAAATTTACAATTTTCACGTTTTTATTAGAGTATAATGCATATGTTGGGTTGGTTTTCAAAAACAAATGAGAGTGAGGGAATACAATGTCAATGAAAAACAAAGTTGGACTAAAAATAGAGGATGGCATTAATTTAGCTTCAGCTCAATTTAAAGAAGATGCGTATGAAATTTATAAAGAATCGCGAAAAAAACAACCTATATTATTTGTAAACCAAGTTGAAATCGGTAAAGAATGGCTCATTACTAGATATGAAGATGCTCTGCCACTTTTAAAAGATAATCGTTTAAAAAAAGATTGGACAAATGTGTTTTCTCAAGATACAAAGAACATGTATCTTTCCGTTGATAATAGTGACCACTTAACAACACATATGCTAAATTCAGATCCACCTAACCACAGTCGTTTACGATCTTTAGTTCAAAAAGCTTTTACACCGAAGATGATTGCACAATTAGACGGAAGAATTCAGAGAATAACAGATGAGTTGATAAGTGATATAGAGCGAAAAGGTACATTAAATCTTGTGGATGATTATTCATTTCCATTACCGATTATTGTAATAAGTGAGATGCTCGGTATTCCAAAAGAAGATCAAGCGAAATTTAGAATTTGGTCTCATGCTGTTATTGCGTCACCAGAAACACCTGAAGAAATAAAAGAGACCGAAAAACAACTATCTGAGTTTATTACATATCTTCAATATTTAGTTAATATTAAAAGAAAAGAGCCAAAAGAAGACTTGGTGAGTGCTTTAATACTTGCAGAGAGTGAAGGGCATAAACTTAGCGCTCGGGAACTATATTCAATGATAATGCTATTAATTGTCGCAGGACATGAGACGACAGTGAATTTAATTACAAATACGGTATTAGCACTTCTTGAAAATCCAAATCAATTACAATTATTGAAAGATAATCCAAAACTAATTGATTCGGCTATTGAGGAAGGATTGCGTTATTATTCTCCAGTTGAGGTTACAACTGCAAGATGGGCAGCGGAACCTTTTCAAATTCACCATCAAACAATACAGAAAGGAGATATGGTTATTATCGCATTGGCTTCAGCGAACCGTGATGAAACAGTATTTGAAAATCCAGAAATATTTGATATTACACGGGAGAACAACCGTCACATTGCCTTTGGTCATGGTAGTCATTTCTGCCTAGGAGCACCGCTTGCTAGGTTGGAAGCAAAAATTGCTATTACTACGTTATTTAATCGAATGCCTAAACTACAAATAAAAGGGAATCGAGAAGAAATCAAATGGCAAGGTAATTATTTAATGCGTTCTTTAGAGGAATTACCATTAACATTCTAGAATATTTATTGTAAGACATGCATACATAGAAAATGATTTACATAGAGTATGTATGTGTTATTTAAATTCGAAACGGAAGGGTGAAAACATCCCAATGATCAACTAATTCTATTTGTAAGAGATCTTCGTTAAAAAACGAAATATTCTTCTGAATAGGATTAGTCTGTACATTTATAGAAAAGGGATGTATTTCGCTCTGCGAAAAATATAGTCTTTTCATATGATTTGTGCTGCCTCCTGTTCAGAACATGAAATAGGAGGCTTTTTTATGTCGACAAATGTAGAAACGAAACAAAATAATGGGGTATCACAAGTATTGAAGAATAGATTTGTACAGGGAATTTTAGCTTCAGCATTATTTTTACAAATTGGAATATGGGTTCGGAACTTTGCCGTATTACTATATGTAATGGAAATGACAAAAGGTGATGCTTTTGCTATTTCGATGATTTCAGTTGCGGAGTTTGCTCCAATTTTCATCTTTTCCTTTATTGGTGGAACGTTTGCTGATAGGTGGAAGCCGAAGAAGACGATGATATGGTGTGAAACGTTAAGTTCTATTTCAGTATTTGCTGTATTAATTACTCTAATGTTTGGAACGTGGAAAATCGTATTTTTTGTAACGCTTATTTCTGCAATCCTTTCGCAGTTTTCTCAACCATCTGGAATGAAATTATTTAAACAGCATTTATCGGCAGAACAAATTCAATTAGCGATGTCTATTTATCAAACAATATTTGCGATATTTATGGTGTTAGGACCGATTCTTGGAACATTTATTTTTCAAAGTTTTGGAATTTATATTTCAATTATTATTACAGGTATTGCTTTTTTACTTGCAGCAGCTGTGTTGTTATTTCTTCCGAAAGATCTTGAGAATGATAATGAGAAGAAAGAAATCACTTTATTACAGGAAATGCTGGACGGTATTAAATACGTAAAAAAGAAAAAGGCATTAACTTTACTAGGGCTTTGTTTTATGGCAGCAGGACTAGGTATAGGATTAATTCAGCCACTAGGTATATTTATTGTGACTGAGCAGTTAGGGCTGTCAAAAGAGAGTTTACAATGGTTACTAACAGTAAATGGTGCAGGAATGATTGTTGGCGGTGCTTTAGCGATGGTATTTGCAAAAAACGTTGCGCCGCAAAAAATGTTAATTATCGGTATGCTCGGTCAGGCAATCGGCATCGGTATTATAGGTTATTCCACAAATTTATGGGTAACACTCACAGCACAACTTTTTAGTGGGTTAGCTCTTCCATGTATCCAAATAGGTATTAATACGCTTATTATTCAAAATAGCGATACAGATTTTATTGGTCGTGTAAATGGCATTTTAAGTCCACTATTCACCGGTTCAATGGTAGTAACAATGAGTATAGCTGGTTCATTAAAAGAAATGTTTTCACTCAGTATGATGTATGAGGGAACAGCTTTCCTATTTATAATTGGATTATTATTTATTTTACCTATATACAATTTAAAGCCAGTTATAGCAGTAGAAAGTGAAATGAATAGTAAAGGAAGTGCTGTGCAACATGAATCCTAATCCAAATGTTAAATACCCTATAGAAGGAAATGAAAATGTTCACTTTATAAAAAATACAATAACGAAAGCTAATATACTCGCCGGAGACTATTCATATTTTGATGCGAAAGATGGAGAAACATTTGAAGATCGAGTATTACATCATTATGAATTTCTTGGAGATTACCTTATTATTGGAAAGTTTTGTTGTATTGCAAATGGAGTTACCTTTATTATGAACGGAGCGAATCATCGGATGGATGGATTTTCGGCATATCCATTTAATATATTTGGAAATGGGTGGGAGAAGTATACACCTAGTTTGACTGATTTACCATACAAAGGAGATACAGTTATAGGAAATGACGTTTGGATTGGTATGGATACAACGATTATGCCTGGGATAAACATAGGTGATGGTGCAATCATTGCTGCTAAATCTGTTGTGACTAGAGACGTGGCACCATATACAATTGTTGGCGGAAACCCTGCAAATAAAATAAAGGACCGATTTACAAATACAATAATAGAGGAATTATTGCAAATTCAATGGTGGCATTTTGACATTGAAAAAATAACTAAAAATATAGATGCTATTGTACAAGGGGATATAGAGCCATTAAGAAAGCTAAAAAGGGAATAAAAAATGCATAACAAAGAGTATCATACCTCCGAATTTTGTTAATGATAATAGAACAAGGAGGTGTGATACTATGGCACAAGACGTTTTATGTGAAGTAAACAACTGTAAATTTTGGGCTAACGGCAATAAATGTAGCGCAGACGCAATTTATGTAGTAAGTCATAAAGGAAAACAAGCATCGACTACAGAAGAAACAGATTGCAAAACTTTTGATCCAGAAATATAAATTTTTGAAGGGTAGCCAAATCGTGGTTGCCCTTTTATTAATTATAGTATTGATAATAAATCTCATTTTCATTCATTTTTTTTGTTATTTTTCATATTTTTTTCATAAGTGACGTAATCCAAAGCAATTCATGTTCAATACGTGATTTACTAAATTCAATGACTTCTGTAATAAAAGATGAGCTAGCATCTAGAGATTGAATAGCAGTAAGTTGTTTATGTAGTACGCCTTGGCGTATTGTTAAAACTTCTTTTCTAGCTTCATAATCAAGTTTTTCAAATAGCGCGATACGAACAAGAAATTCTACATTGTTTGTCGCGAGTTTTTCGGGAAACTCACGTAACATTTCAGAAAAAATTTCTTCTCCTGTTTCAGTAATGTCGTACATATTTCGGTTTGGCTTTCCGACCTGTGTATGTATTTTTTTCGTTATAGCCCCTATATTCTCAAAACGTCGAAGAGAAGGATAAAGCATATTATGATTTAATTCAAAATTCTCTCCTAACCGATTTTGAATATTTTTCTTTATTTCATATCCATATTTTGGACCTGACGTCAATTCTGCGAGCAATAAAATATCAACATACATAAAAATCCCCCTTATTTATTTCTCAAGTTCTCCTGCGGAAAATCCCCTTTAGTATATGTTAAAATAACATATGTTACATTATACAACTTTGAACTACCGACCTATCACTTTTATTGTAAAAGAAAAGGGAGGAAAGAACTATGGCTTCGCCTGAAAATGTGATTTTAGTTCATGAAATTTCAAAGCTGAAAACAAAAGAAGAATTGTGGAACCCATATGAGTGGTATCATTTTATGAGGGATAATCACCCGGTTCATTATGATGAAGAACAGGATGTATGGAATGTTTTTTTATACGATGATGTAAATCGTGTTTTATCAGATTACCGTTTATTTTCAAGTAGAAGGGAGCGCAGACAATTCTCAATCCCTCCTTTAGAAACTAGAATAAATATAAACGCTACTGATCCACCAGAGCACCGCAATGTACGTTCCATTGTTTCTAAAGCATTTACTCCAAGAAGTTTAGAACAATGGAAACCTCGAATACAGGCTATAGCAGATGAACTTGTACAGCAACTTGAAAAATGTAGTGAAGTTAATATTGTTGAACAGTTCGCTGCACCTTTACCTGTTACCGTTATTTCTGATTTATTAGGCGTACCCACAACAGATCGTAAAAAAATTAAAGAATGGTCTGATATTCTATTTATGCCGTATAGTAAAGAAAAGTTTAATGATCTGGATGCAGAGAAAGGGATAGCATTAAATGAATTTAAAGCATATCTTCTACCAATCGTTCAAGAAAAGAGATTCCATTTAACCGACGATATTATTTCAGATTTAATACGAGCTGAATATGAAGGAGAACGGTTAACCGATGAAGAAATTGTTACTTTTTCTTTAGGATTATTAGCGGCTGGCAATGAAACAACTACAAATTTAATTATTAATAGTTTTTATTGTTTCTTAGTGGATTCACCTGGAACATATAAAGAATTAAGGGAAGAACCTAAATTAATTTCAAAAGCGATTGAGGAAGTACTACGCTATCGCTTTCCAGTTACATTAGCTAGGAGGATTACAGAGGATACAAATATATTTGGACCTTTTATGAAAAAGGATCAAATGGTTGTTGCGTGGGTTAGTGCAGCAAATTTAGATGAGAAAAAGTTTGCACAAGCTTCTAAATTTAATTTACACCGAATCGGAAATGAAAAGCATTTAACCTTTGGTAAAGGTCCTCACTTTTGCTTAGGGGCACCACTTGCACGATTAGAAGCTGAGATTGCATTAAAAACATTTATAAATGCTTTTGAAAAAATAGAGTTGTCTTCATCTTTCAATTTAGAAAAATGTATATTGGAAAATGAACAAACTTTGAAATTCTTACCTATTCGCTTAACAACTCAATAAGATGTGCAGCAAGGTACAAAATTACTGTACCTTGTTTTTTTATTTCTCAATTGTAAATTTTTAGCAGGCTATTTATTATGGAAGTGTGTGAAAAAGAGTAAAGGAGGATGCTTATGTTAACGTGTAATGGAAGTAAAACGTTTCAAACATTTATTAAAGCTGTAACGGATTTAATTGATAGTAATTTATTAGAAAAGCAAATTGTTTGTGCGATTGAAAAATTACTAGAAGAACTTTTAGAAGAGAAAACATGGCTTCCGGCAGAAAAGCAGAAGGCGAATTCGGCTCAATATGCACGACACTTGCTATATGAAGATCCTTTAAATCGTTTTGAAGTATTAGCTCTTGTATGGAAGGATGGACAATCTACACCTTTACATGATCATGATGGTACATGGGGAGTAGAAGGCGTTTTTACAGGAAGGATAATGGTGCAGAACTTTATACAAACTAAGCACCTTGAAGATTCACTTGTTTATTTAACTCATACAGGAAATCTTTATTTGGGAGAAGGAGAAACAGATAAAGTTATTCCACCAGCTGATTGTCATATTCTTGAAATAGCGGAAAATGAAAGCGTTATCACTATTCATGTTTACGGAAAACGTTTAGAAAAGTTTAAAGTATATGTCCCAACTGAAGAAAAAAATGTGTACATGTGTGAGACAAAATATATTAGTTATAATTCATAGTTTAAAATCCAAAGCAAAAGCTTTGGATTTTATTTATAAATATTTCTTGACCTGAAACGCTTTTCATAAATTATAAATAAGGAGTACTTCACGAGGTCAGTATGAAAACGATACCTTTTGTTTAAGGAGAACTCGTGTATATATAGAAAGTGGTGAAGAAATAATGAAATTAATCGCAATTGATTTAGATGGAACTCTTCTTTCGGGGAACAAAATGATTAGTAAAGAGAATGCAGAAGCAATTCGAAAATGTCAGGAAGTTGGCCATGTTGTAGCAATTTGTACAGGTCGTTCTATCGTCGATATTGAACGATTATTATTAGAAGTTAATTTAGAGTGTCCAATTATTGCTGAAAACGGAGCGCTTATATATAAAGATAAAAAAATGATGAAGAGATATCCAATTCAAAATATGCAGGCACTCAAGATTGTAGAATATCTTGAAGAGAATGGTTTATATTATCAGCTTTATACTGATAAAGGTGTGTACGTACCGGAATATGGAGTAGAGAGTGTACGCAATGAAATCGATTATGTGAAAAATTCAAATGAAAATATCGACTTGAAAGAGTTAGAAACGATTGCAGCATTATACCTTGAACATACAGCATTTCATAGTGCCGAAAGTTGTAAACCGATTGTAGAAACAGATATACATGTGCATAAGCTTTTACCATTTTCTTATGATATGGAAAAATTAAAAAAGTTAAAAGAAACGTTTCTGCATAATACTGATTTAGCCATTACATCTTCATATTGGCATAATTTAGAGATTAATCATCGAGACGCTCAAAAAGGAAGTGGACTATATACTTTAGCAGAACATCTGAATATTCCAGTTGAAAATACTGTAGCGATAGGTGATGGGCTAAACGATGTATCCATGATGGAAAAAGCAAATCTATCAATTGCAATGGGAAATGCAGTTGAAGAAATAAAAGCGATGTGTCAATACGAAACATTGACTAATGAAGAACACGGTGTTGCACATGCTTTATATAAATATGTAATGTAATATAAAAAGAAAAAAAGAATCTAAATAGATTCTTTTTTTCTTTTTATTAGGGGTAAGGTATTCTATGAGATTCATAGAAGCCTTATTACTTTTTATTATATAGAATATATTGGAATAAATGTTTATATTTTTCATAAAAATTGTGAAAATTTTATGAACTTTATTTTTTGTATTTTTATACTTCTACAATCGATGTGTATCACTCTCATATGAAATTTAGATGTATGCAGCAAGCTGCGACTCAGGTTGTTCGTCAAATTAGAATTGCTGTGTGATGAACAAAAGCATATTGATTAAAGTTTCATTTTATAAGTAAATGCTTCTCTTTTTAATTGAAAAATAAAATTTGTTCGAATAATTATTCTACAGCTATATACCTAAAGGCACATTCTTCGTATAATGGAGAAGTATAAAATTTGAATTTGTATTAATTTTACATATTGAGGTGAAAAAGGAATGAATGCGCGGCTAATGGAACTTATTGATGTGAGTACAATAGAAACCATGGCAGAACAATTTTATAAATTAACCAACATATCACATCAACTTCTTGATGCTGAAAAAGAATGTATATTTTCTTTTGGAATAAATGAGACGAAAATATGTAAACTTCCCAAAATTGAAATCCCCTTTTTTTTATACAATCAACATTTAGGATCTTTTGTAGTATGGTCAAACAAAAGCGAAATTTTCAATTGTCAAAAATACTTTGAAATGCTTTCAAATCTAATTATAGATGGGGCAACAAAAGTATTTCAAATTAAAAATACAACGTTTTTTTCTCGTAAAGAGGAAGAACTACATACGATTTTACAAAACATGCCTATTATGGTAGATGCGCTTGATTATAATGGAGATTTTGTTTTGTGGAATCGAGAGTGTGAAATTGTAACAGGTTATACCGCTGAAGAAATAATAGGGAATCCAAATGCACTTCAATTATTGTATCCAGATTCTAATTATCGTCACCAAATACAAACGAAATTTTTAACTTGTGGAAAAAATTTCAGAGATTGGGAAATGCACTTAACATGTAAAAATGGTGAAATCAAAACAATTATGTGGTCTAATATATCAGAACAGTTTCCTGTAACAGGATATAGCTACTGGGCTGTTGGTGTAGATATTACACATTTAAAAGCGATAGAAGAGAAGTTAAAGCAACAAACTTCTGAATTAGAATTAATTTTTAAGGCTTTACCAGATTTATGTTTCTTAACAGAAGATGATGGCACAATTATAGATTATAAAGCAGGGTCTCCTACAAAATTTTACGTACCAGCAGAAGCTTTTATGGGGAAAAAGTTTTTCGAAGTATTACCATCTCCAGTTGCGCAGCAGTTTCAGGAAGCCGTTCGTCAAGTAAAAGAAAAAGGAACGAATGTAATTGTTGAATACCCACTTACAATTAATGGGAGTGTTAATTTCTTTGAGGCTAGATGCTTACCGTTATTACATGATAAATTTATGATCATTGTACGCGATATTACAGAGCGGAAAAAGACAGAAGAATTGCTAAATAAATCAGATACACTTGCAGCAATCGGCCAATTAGCGGCTGGTGTTGCTCACGAAGTGAGGAACCCATTAACAGTCATTAAAGGGTTTATACAGTTATTTCAAATTAATAAAGAAGATCAAGAAAAATATTTTGATTTAATGCTTTCTGAAATTGAAAGAATAGAAGCGATTCTTCAAGAGTTTTTATCAATTGCTAAAACAGATGAAATAAATACAGAACAAAAAAATATTTATCAAATTTATAAAAATGTCGTTTCGTTAATGAATACAAAAGCAATTATGACGAATATTCAAGTTGAACTAAATACAGACACCAAAGATATAAGTATTGAATGCTCAGAAAATCAATTGAAACAAGTGTTTATTAATATTTTGCAAAATTCAATCGAAGCTATGCCAAATGGTGGGAAAATTACAATTCATATAAAAGAGGTAAAAGATGAAGGGGTCATTCTTCATGTAATTGATGAAGGAATAGGGATACCTGAAGAAAGAATTAAGCGATTAGGTGAGCCATTTTATAGTACAAAAGAAAAAGGTACCGGTATTGGATTAATGTTAAGTTATAAAATTATTGAAAGTCATCAAGGGAAAATAAGTATTATGAGTGAGGTAGGTGTCGGAACAACAGTAACTATTTACTTACCGAAAGTGCAAAGTAAACAATCTCTTTCGAATTGTGACGATCAATGTATAGCAATACGCACTAGTAGTAATTCTTAAGTCCTTTAATACCCAATAACAAAGCGATTAGTGAAAGCTAAGCTTTTTGTTATTGGGTATTTTTATATTTAATTTAGTAATCTTTACCTTTTCTTTACCTTTGTTTTAATTTCTATTAAGTTTTAAGTATTATATTAATATTTGTATAAAGAAATGTATGGCAATTGTACATTTTTTTAATATAGAAATGTGATTATTATTTGGAATATTGTAAGGGGGAGAATATAACGAGGTGAAAAAGCAAGAGAAGAAAAATGGTAGGGTAGTATCTCTTCGGCTAAATATATTATTCTTTTGTGTATTTTTATTATTTTCTGGCATCATTATTCAGTTAGGGAAAGTGCAAATCTTTGATGGAGAAACATATAAAAATGAAGTAGAGAAGAGAGAAAATGCAACTGTGGGCCTTTCTGTACCACGTGGGAAAATATTTGATCGTGAAGGAAATCCAGTAGTTGATAATAAATCTTTACGTACGATTACATATACAAAGGTGAAAGGTGTAAAACAAGAAGAAATATTAAAAACAGCAAGACAACTTGCAGACATAATAGAAATGCCACAAGACGATATAGATAAGTTAACAGAGACTGATATGAAAGACTTTTGGATGCAATTAAATCCAAAACTTACTCAAGACTTAGTATCAAAAAAAGAAATAGATAAGTTTCGAGATAAGGATATTACAGGAAAAGATCTAGACAAAAAAATAGAAGGTTTAAAAAGGAAACGCGTTACAGATAAAAATCTTCAAGAACTAACGGCTAAAGATATAGAAGTGTTAGCTATTAAAAGTAAAATGACTTCAGGTTTTCAAATGGCACCTCAAATTATTAAAAAGGACGTTAGTGAACAGGAGTATGCGGTGATTAGTGAAAATTTAGCGAACCTTCCAGGGGTAGACGCATCAGTTGATTGGGAGAGAATCTATGTAAATGATGGTCTATTCCGTTCTGTTCTTGGTAACGTTTCAAATGCTGATGAAGGATTGCCACGTGAAAGATTAGATTATTATTTAGTGCGTGATTATAGCCGAAATGATAGGGTCGGCAAAAGTTATATCGAACAGCAATACGAAGATGTACTTCATGGTACAAAAAAAGAAGTAAGAAGCATTGCTGATAAACAAGGAAATATTATTAGAACGGAAACTGTTACTGAAGGGAAAAGCGGTAAAAATTTAACTTTAACAATAGATATGGAATTGCAAAAAAAAGTAGAGGAGAGCATAGAAAAAATATTAAAGGCATATAAAGGGTCTGAATCTATGTTGGATCGTGCTTTCGTTGTAATGATGAATCCGAAAAATGGACAAGTATTATCAATGGCAGGGAAAAAGCTTGTAGAAAAAGAAGGGAAAATGGAGGTTGAAGATTATGCTTTAGGAACGATGACAAGTTCATATGAGCTTGGGTCAACAGTTAAAGGAGCAACAGTATTAACTGGATTTGAAACGAAAGCAATAACACCAGGTACTTATTTTTATGATGCACCTATGAAGTTTAAAGGAACTAGGGAGAAAAAATCTTGGAAAGCGTTTGGAAATATAGATGATCTAAGAGCTTTACAAGTTTCTTCTAACGTCTATATGTTTAACACAGCATTAAAAATTGCAGGTGTAGATTATGTGAAAAATAGCTCGTTAAATATTAAACAGGAAAGTTTTGATAAAATGAGATATTATTTCAGGCAATTTGGATTAGGTGTTCCAACGGGCATTGATTTACCAAATGAAACAGCTGGACAAATTGGTAAAAAAGATAATCAACCTGGTTTCTTACTAGACTACTCAATCGGTCAGTATGATACGTATACACCGCTTCAGCTTGTACAGTATATTTCGACTATCGCAAACGGTGGTTTTCGTATGAAACCACAAATTGTTCAAGAAATTAGAGAACAGACTGTTCAAAAAGATGAAATTGGTAAAGTGGTGCATTCAATAGAACCAATCGTTTTAAATAAGATAGATATGAAAGAGGAATATATAAATCAAGTAAAAGAAGGATTTAGAAGGGTATTCCAAGAAGGTGATGGAACGGGAGTAAGGGCGTTCCAAAAAGCATCGTATAAACCAGCTGGTAAAACAGGTACTGCACAGACTGTATACGGTGGAGAAAATGATATTGGAAGAAATGAAAAGGGCGATCGAAGAGACTGCTATAACTTAACATTAGCAGGATATGCGCCATATGATGATCCAGAAGTAGCATTTTCTGTTGTAGTACCGTGGGTTATAAATGATAAATCGGGCATTAACTCCGATATTGGAAAAGAAGTTCTAGATGCTTATTTTGATTTGAAAAATAAGCGATTAACTGGTGAAGCGCCAAAAACAGATGATTCTAAAGAGAATTAATATGTACGAAACGTCTCTAGCATTCCTGTAAACTAGAGGCGTTTTACATAGGTACGGATTAGAAAAGAGGTATATATGAAGCAATTTATTCTAAAAGAAATGGATGAAATAATTCTATTAACTATTCACGTTTTATAAAAAAAATCATATATTGATAGCATAGGACAAGCAGAAAAGCTTGTTCTAACCTCACAGAACACTCCTTATCACGGTTAGGCATCTACATAGGTAGATGCTTTTTTTTGTTGTTGACTGAAAATTATTTATCAACAGAATGTAGCAAGCATATTAGGACTATTAGGAGAAGATTACTTGTACAAATAACAGTATGCTGAATTAAAAAAGTGAAATGTAAGGAGTGAGAAATAAGTGCTAAATATTTTAGTGGTTAATTTTCCAGCAGAGGGACATGTGAATCCTACATTAAGTTTAGTCAAAGCCTTTACGGAACGGGGTGATCACGTCCATTATATTACTACAGAACACTTTAAAGACAGAATTGAAGATTTGGGAGCTAATGTATATACCCATCCAGATTTATTAAAGGAGATTTCTATTGATACTGAAACTTCAAATGGGCTGGATTCTTTCTTTTATGTACATGTTCAAACCTCTTTATATATATTAGAAATTACGAAAGAATTATGTAAAAGCATAAATTTTGATTTCGTAATTTATGATATATTTGGCGCTGGAGAGTTAGTAAAGGAGTATTTGCAAGTTCCAGGTGTAGTTTCTTCTCCTATATTTTTAATTCCTCCAGAATTTTTAGAGACTTTACCTTTTCATCCAAATGCAGAAATAATATTCCAACCCGATGAACTTTCTGAAAAGTTACTATATCAAATGGAACATGAATTTGGCGTAGGGCCCAAAAATAATCTTCAATTTATGCATAATAAGGGAGATATTTCTCTCGTGTATACAAGTCGTTACTTCCAACCTAATAGCAATTTATTTGGAGAAGATAACATTTTTATTGGGCCGAGTATTTCAAATCGTAAAACAAATGTAGAGTTTCCACTTGAATTGCTTAAAGATAAGAAAGTTATTTACATTTCAATGGGGACACTCCTTGAAGGACTCGAACCATTCTTTAATATTTGTATTGATACTTTCTCAGATTTTGAAGGGATAGTCGTAATGGCAATTGGTGATAGAAATGATCGTTCCAAAATTAAGGAAGCGCCAGACAATTTTATCATTGCTTCATACGTTCCTCAATCAGAAATTTTAAGTGAAGCAGATGTTTTTATTACACATGGCGGTATGAATAGCGTACACGATGCTATTTATTTTAATGTGCCATTCGTCATAATTCCACATGATAAAGATCAGCCAATGATAGCACAAAGATTAATTGAGCTGGAAGCAGCACATAGATTATTGAAAGAACATGTTAATGTGCAAACTTTGAAAGTAGCGGTAACAGACGTACTTTCAAATGAAAAGTATAAACATGGTATACGAAAACTTAAAGATAGTTTTTTACAATGTGGTGGTTCGAAAAAAGCGATTGCAGTTATTGAATCTCTTTTAAATAAATAGTTGTAATAATATGAAAGCATAGAGGTACTCACCTTTATGCTTTCATATTATTATCCCGCAAACTGCACAGCAGTATTTGCATGTATAAGAGCAGTATCAAAAACAGGTACAGTAAGGTCGTTTTGGGAAATAAGCAAAGGAATTTCCGTACAGCCTAGTAATATACCTTCTGCACCGTTTTGAATTAATGAATTTGTAATTTGTAATAGTTTTTCTTTTGATGTTTCTGAAATAATTCCTTTGCTTAATTCATTTAAAATAACATGATGAATAAAATCTCTCTCCTCTTTAATTGGGATGATTGTCTCAATGTTATAATTTGCTAAACGTGATTTATAGAAGTCTTGTTCCATTGTTTGTTTCGTACCTAATAGTCCAATACGCTTTATATTATGTTCTACCATTTTCTTTGCACTTACATCACCAATGTGAAGGAGTGGAATGGATATTGCTTGCTCTACTTCTTCAGCAAATAGATGTACTGTATTGGAACACATTAATAAACATTCAGCCCCAGACTTTTCGACCTTTTTTGCAACGGTTACTAATTCGTTTTTCACTTCTTCATATTGATGATTTTGTAATAAAGTAGTTACTTCACCGAAGTCCATGCTATATAAAACAAGCTTTGCATTTTGATCATATTGAGAGAGTGTAAGTGTATTTATATGTTTATAGTATAACGATGTAGATTCCCAACTAAGCCCACCAATTAAACCGATTACTTTCATCGTATATTCCTCCCGTAACTATTTTGAGTTCATTATTTCATAATTCCGATGAGAATACAATGATTTAAACGCGTCATTTAGCGAAAAATAAAAATAATTAGAAAAGTATTGTAATTTATGTTTCTTAGTGCCATAATACGAATTACAAATTAATACTTATCCAGAGAGGTGGAGGGAACGGCCCTATGAAACCTCAGCAACCCCTATGTACATTTATAGGAAGGTGCTAATTCCGCAGAGGACACGATGTGTTTTTTGGAAGATAAGAGGATTCTTGAACGTGAAAGAAAATGACCTCTTATGTAAGGGGTCATTTTTTGTTGTATAGAAAGGGAGTGGCGATGCATAATTCATTTTTAAAATAAATATAGAGTAGTAAAAGTTGACTAAATGAAAGGGGAATTGAAATGAACAAATTATCAACAAAATTAGTAGTAGCAATTGGAATTGGAGCAGCATTATACGGGATATTAGGTCTTTGGGGATTTTCTATTGCACCAAATACATTTATTAAACCAGCATTAGTTATTTTAACTGTTTTTGGAGCGTTATTTGGTCCGGTAGCAGGACTGCTAATAGGACTTATCGGTCATACCGTAACAGATACGATCGCTGGCTGGGGTATTTGGTGGGGGTGGGTTATTAGTTCAGGAATTATCGGCTTTGCAATGGGACTCATTCAAAAAAGAGTTGGCTTTAGTGTGAAAAACGGGACGTATAATAAGAGAGATATTTCTTATTTAGCCGTTACGGGCTTACTTGGTATTGTCATTGCTATTATATTTGCTGGAGCATTCGATATTATTGTGATGGGAGAACCGTTTGACAAAATTGTTATACAAGTATTAGGAGCAACAATTGCGGATGTTATAGTATTTTTAGTCCTTGGATTGCCAATCACAATAGGTCTAGTTAAATCTAATAAGAAACATACACATTTAAAAATTGAAAAGTAGGGATGTTAACATGCAACCAATTATTTCTTTTGAACAATTCAACTTTCAATATAAGCATGCAGCGCAGCCTACTGTAAAAGATATTACGCTTCATATATATCCTGGGGAAAAAGTATTAATTGCGGGACGAAGTGGTTCGGGGAAATCAACGTTAGCTCATTGTATCAATGGGCTAATCCCATTTTCTTATGAAGGAATTAGTACTGGTAATATTTTAATTGCGGGAAAAGACCCGAGGAAAGAGAGTATTTTTGAACAGAGTAAACAGGTAGGAACAATTTTGCAAGATCAAGATGCTCAATTTATTGGCCTTACAGTAGAAGAGGATGTAGCTTTTAATTTAGAAAATGAATGTGTAAATCAAGACGATATGAAAAGGATTGTATCTGACTCATTAAAAAAGGTAAAGATGCATACGTTTCATAAACAAAGTCCACATGAATTATCAGGAGGGCAAAAACAAACTGTTTCTTTAGCAGGTCTGTTAACGACAAATGCTGATATATTATTATTTGATGAACCGTTAGCAAATTTAGATCCAGAAAGTAGCTTACAAACGATAGAACTTATGAAAGATATACATAAGCAATTTAATAAAACAATTGTAATTATTGAACATCGGATAGAAGAAATGTTATACCTGGATTTAGATAAAATTGTATTAATGGATGAAGGTGAAATTATTGCGATAGGCACACCAGAAGAGATTTTATCGTCAAATATATTACCATCAATCGGTTTAAGAGAACCTATGTACATAGAAGTATTAAAGAGATTACATTTTGATAGTAATAATGATGCAATATATCCACTTGAAAATCTTCAGAGGGAAAGTGTTAACAACGTAATAAAAGAGTGGATGGAGCAGCAAGTTTTTTGTAAAGATACTCCTACAAAAAAAGAATTAATAAAAGTAGAGAATTTGTCATTCTCATATCCTAATAAACCAAAAGTATTAGATAATGTAAATTTCTCAATAAATGAAGGTGAAATTGTAGCACTTTTGGGCCATAATGGAGCTGGAAAATCAACATTGGCTCATAGTCTTATAGGGATAAACAAAACAAAAAATGATAGGATTTTAATTGAGGGAGTAAATATCAATTCTTGGTCTATTCGTAAACGTGGTGAGGTTATATCTTATGTGATGCAAAATCCAAATCATATGATTACACAACCTACTGTTATAGAAGAGGTGTCATTCACGTTAAAATTAAAAAAAATTGCAAAGGAAGAAATTAAGCTAAGAGTGGAAGAAGCATTAAAAATTTGTGGTTTGTATCCATTTCGAAATTGGCCAATTCAGGCATTAAGTTATGGACAAAAAAAGAGAGTAACGATTGCATCTGTACTAACAACAAATCCGAAACTTATCATTTTAGATGAACCAACAGCGGGACAAGATTATTATCATTATAAACAGTTTATGTCGTTTATTAGAAAATTAGCTACAAAGGGGATCTCTTTTATTTTTATCACGCACGATATGAATCTCGCATTGGAATATGCAGACAGGGCGATAGTTCTACATGAAGGTGAAATTATTGCGAATAACACCCCGTCTATCGTATTAGGCCATCGAGAAACATTACAAAGAGCGAACCTAAGGGAAAATTCTTTATTTAAACTCATTACATTTAGTGGAATTGCATATCCTGATAGGTTTATGGAACTATATTTTGATGTTATTAGGGGGGAGGAAGGTGTATAGTACATATTTTCATCGCATGGATGGAGCAGTGAAATTGTTGTTATTTATTTTTTGTATGATACTTACTTTTTTGTTTTTTGATTTTCGCATACTGCTATTTGTATTTATGATTGGTTGTATTGGACTTTTAGTTGCTAAAATTCCATTTCGTAAAATTTTAATTGTTTTTAGTGTTATATTTACATTTAGTTTGTTAAATTCTGTCATGATTTTATTTATTACACCAACCCATGGATCTGAATTAACCGGATCATATACTTCGTTTTTACATATCGGATATGCAACAATTACATATGAAACATTATTTTATGCAGCCACACTTTCGCTAAAATATTTTACGTTATTACCATTTACACTTATTTTTATTTATACGACTCATCCAAGCGAATTTGTGAGTAGCTTAAGTAAATTTCGAATTCATTATAAGATTACTTATGCAATAAATATTGCATTACGTTATATACCTGACATTCAGTCCGAATATAAAGTTATTAAACATGCCCAAGAGGCGAGAGGAGTAGCTTTTGAAAAAGGAGAAGCAAGTTTATGGATTCGTATGAAAAACCGTGTCTTAATTTTCTGGCCCTTAATTATTCATTCTCTAGAACGAATCGATACAGTTTCAAATGCAATGGATTTAAGAGGGTTTGGAAAGAAGGATAAACGTACGTGGTTTTATATAAATAAAGCAAAAAACGGAGATTTCATTGCTTTATTTGTAGGTGTTTTTATTTTAATCGCCGCAGTATATTTAAAGTTAAATGTATTTCAAAACTTTTGGTATCCATTTTAAAGCACTCTTAATGAGTGCTTTTACTTATTTTTATGTAGACATGCTCAAAAAAGGGAGATTTACATAATGTATAATACGAACCAGTTAAAATGATCAACTACCTATTAGTTTTCAAACCAAAAGGAGGAGAAAATATGAGTTACGGTGGTTCTTGTGGTTTTGGTGGAGGTTTCGCTTTATTAGTTGTGTTATTTATTTTATTAATTATCGTTGGATGCAGCTGCTGGGGCGGAGGGTATTAATTTCTAATTAGTCTCCACAAATGTAAACTAAAAAAACATAGAAGATACTTATGTATCGAAACAAATAAAAAAGGAGCATAATAGCTCCTTTTTTATTTGTTTTCATGTGAGTTCTTATTACATTTCGGAAATGTAATTGTCAAAGTGGTACCTTTATTGACAACGCTTCGGATGTTTAAATTACCTTGCATCGTTTCAATTATTTTAACAGCAACCATTGTACCTAAACCTGTACCTTTCGTTTTTGTACTAAAATATGGTTCGCCAAATCGGTTTATTTGCTCTTGTGACATACCAATGCCACTATCCTCAATTCGTATAATAACTTTATTATTACTAATAGAGGAGGAGATATTTAAAGTACCTCCATTAGGCATTGCTTCAATACCATTTTTTATTAAGTTTAAAAAACATTGTTGAAAGTGTTGTTTATTACCAACTATTGTTGCAGTAGAGAAATCTTTTGTAATATGTATTGTATTCATATTACATAATGGTAAGATCATATTAATGACTCGATTTAACTCTTGTTCTATTGAAATATGATCTAATTTTTCTGAAGCAGGTTTGGCAAACGTTAAATAATCATCAATAATTTCTTGGGCGCGATGCAACTCTTCAAGTATATGTTCAATATACTCATCTCTTGACTCTGGAGCTAAATTTGGTGTTTTTAAAAGTTGTGTAAATCCTTTTACGACAGTTAAAGGATTTCTTACTTCATGTGATATACTAGCAGCAAGTTGGCTAACAATCTCCATTTTTTCCATTTTAATCAACTTAGATCGCATACACACTGCATCTTTTAAAACTTCATTAAAATAAACTACAAACAACATTAAAATAGTTGGTAATATTATGAAATAAATAATGTACAAATTATTCACTTCAAAATTTGATAAAGTTAATACAATTACAGTTGTGAATATTCCAAGAAAAAATGTTAAAAACATTGCATAAGCTACTTTTATTTTTCTATTATACGTATTAAATTTTGCGGATGCGAATGCTGTAATGATAAACATTGTTCCATAAACTAGTACTGTTAACAGACTAAATCCATAAAATGAAACTCTTGTAATTAATAAAATAGCAAACAATATGATACCGACAGGGAAGCCACCATAAAGCGTGCCTATTATAACTGGTATTTGTCTTAAATCATGAATGCAATTTTCATCCATATAGATAGGGTACCGCATACATAAAATAAGAGGGATACTCGTACAAAGTATAATAAGTAGTTTTTTATATTTCTTCAAATGACGCCCGCTATCATATATGAAATAAAAAATAAATATACTACTTAAAATGTAAAGAAGATTATTTAATACGTTTTGATTAATATAAACAAAGTCCATAATATTTGCCTCATTATTTTGAATTTCCTTTTCATATATATTATACATGATTATAGTAAAAACTTTTTGCTTTTAATACTATAAGTTTATATCTTTTCAGCTTTTACCACGTTTAGCCACTCTTCATAAAATTCTTCAACTGATGCATATCGTACAGTTCGGTTTTCATTTACAGCGCGATACGCTATTTCATATAAATCGCTACTCGCTTCCCATTTTGTAAAGGAGCGATCTTTTCCATCGCCTAAAAGTACAAAAGCCATTGCCCCCATATTAAATACATTTGTTCTCTCATCAATTATAGCGTTTAATTCAAATTCTTCAGGAGACATAAAACGCGAGGAACCCCATAATCTTCCCATTTTATTCACAAATGGTTTTTTTGAATATAAATCAATATCACAAATCTTTGTCTCATTTGTACGGAAATCATATAAAATACTACCGTCATAAAAATCTATCGCTACATAATTTTTCTTTTCGATATATGTATGGAAAGAAAAAATAGAATTTAAGGATTGAATGCGTTCCATAACAGATAAGTGCTTAAATTTATAAAATGGAGAGTTTGGATTTTTATATTTCTCAGGAGGAGGAAAATTCCAATGCGAATGAAGACATTCTCCATCAAACCAATCGAAAATTAATACATATCCAGATTGAACTGGAAAATGATCAATTAGTCTTATGAGCGATTCATGCTTTAAATCTTCATAGATAGTAACTGAATTTTTTAGCCTTTCAATAGCATCATCCGTTGTTCCCTCATATGCAATTGTTTGTGCACCTGCATATTTAATGAATTTCTTATGACCGTCTCTTTCTACACCGAAAGATAGATTACCTGAATCTTGCTGATCATAAACCGCAAATACGGTTCCTAATTTCGTAAGCCAATCAAAATTTTGATGTTCTTTTAATCGGAATGTTATTTGATTTAACTGAATTTCAACTGGTTTAGCTTCCATAATATACCTCGCATTTATTATAATTAAGTTGTATATTTCAGTATTCGACATATTTTGTAAAAATCCTATGCTAATTATATAAAATTTTATAAATATAATGATGAACACTTATAGGAGGGTGAATATATGGAACGAAAAATCGTTATTAAACCATATGAAAGAAATTGGCATGAAGAGTATTTGATAGAAAAGAAGAAATTTATTTCGTTATTTGGAGGAGAATGTATTGCTATTGAGCATATAGGGAGCACTTCTGTACAAGGGCTAGGAGCGAAACCTTTAATTGATATGATGATTGGCGTAACAGATTTACAAATTACCGAAAAGTGGATTGATGATCTATTAAAAATTGGATATGAGTATGTTCCAAAAAATTCACCTAATTGGTGTTTTTTTAGAAAGGGAAAATGGAGAGCGGGTACCCATCATTTGCACGTTTATATTTATAATAGTGATGAATGGAATAACAATCTTTTATTCCGAGATTTTCTAACAAAACATGAATGGGCACGTAATGAATATAGAGAATTAAAAGAGAAACTCGCAGCCGCATATCCTTTTGATCGGGCTTCATATACAAATGCAAAAGCACCGTTTATTCAAAATATAATAAAAGTAGCTAAAAGTGATCGCTAGAAAATTCAAGTGATCTTAAAATTCTCATTTTATTTTAATCTTTCTCTCATGTTCCTTTCTTTTTTATTTGATATTCTGCTTGTTACAGAAGATTTATAAGGAGGGGGCTTAAATAAATTGGAGAAGCTACTAAGAAATAAGTATTTTCATTTGTATGTTAAAATGATAGGCATTACTATTATTTTTTGTAGTATCGCATTGTTATTTATTAATGTAATATACGGCAACGTATTAAATGTAAAATGGTTAAATAAAAAATTAGGTTCTCTCGGTGAATATGGGGCAATTTTTGCTGCATCGTTATGGTTTTTACGTCATGTATGGTTGTTTTCTAAAAAGAAAAATATAATTGGGTTTAATTTGATAATGAATCTATATCTTTTCATTAAAAAATTCCACGTATTATTTGGATATGCTGTATTAGCTGTATCAATTACTCATGGTGTTTATTTTTTATTAAAAGGAAGTCGGCATATACTTATATTTTATAGTGGTATATTCTCTCTGATCATCTTAATCACACTAGGAATTATTGGGTTTTTCTTACAGAGATATAATAAAAAAACAAACTGGATATTGTATAGAAAAGCACATCAAATCATTGCCATTATATTTGGAATAGGATTACTCATTCATTTAACTGTATAGGAGGAATTATTGTTGCAACACATATTAATTATTGAAGATGAAGAAAGTTTAGCTGATTTTTTAGAGTTAGAATTAAAGTATGAAGGATATAAAGTCGATATACAGTTTGATGGAAGAAAGGGTTTAGAAGTTGCGCTTGAAACAAATTATGACCTTATTTTACTGGATTTAATGCTACCAGGATTGAATGGACTAGAAGTGTGTCGTAGATTAAGGGCAACTAAAAATACACCGATTATTATGTTGACTGCACGTGATAGTATTATGGACCGGGTGACAGGTTTAGATAGCGGAGCCGATGACTATCTTCCAAAACCATTTGCGATTGAAGAGCTGTTAGCACGTATGAGAGTTATATTTAGACGAGAAGAACATATAGAAAACAAACATGTTTCATCTCTTACGTTCAAAGATTTACAGCTCCAAATTGAATCTCGAACTATTACAAAAGGAAATGAAGAAATCGAACTTACAAATAAAGAATTTGAACTCTTGCTTATGTTTATGAAAAATATTAATAGAGTACTTACCCGTGATGTTTTATTAAATCAAGTATGGGGATATGATGCAATGGTTGAAACGAATATCGTTGATGTATACGTTCGTTATTTACGTAACAAGTTACATAGTGTGGATAAGGAGGAATATATCCAAACGGTCCGCGGTGCTGGATATATAATGAAATGATTAAAAATATTGTGCATCGAATTCGAAATCTACCTATAAAGTGGAAATTAACACTTTGGTCCACTACACTAGTATTTATTTTATTCATTTTATATAGCGCTTTGCAGTTTATTGTAATTAATAAGTGGACTATAGATTATGAACAGAAACAAATAAATAGGCAAGTGACAGAAATAGCGGCATATTTCCAAGATAAAAGTGATACCCTTTCGAGTAACACGTTTCAAAACAGTAAAGATTTTTTAAATAATATGATTGATAAGCATCAAATGATTCGTATTATCGGCATGGACGGAAAACCAATTGTTGCTGTTTCGCGAGATTTTAACGAAACATGGATACAGCCAAAACAAGTTACACAAGAGGAGTCATTTATAAAACGACATTTAGAAGATCGTATATTAGTTAAGCGTATACCAATTCAAACAAAAGAGTTCACTGGTACTATTGAACTTACGAAAAACTTAGAGACTTTTGATCATTTATTAAAAATTATTTTAGTGGTAATGGTTATTGCCGGAATATGTGGATTAATTCTCAGTTTTTTAGGTGGTGTACTAATCACGAAAAAGCTATTATCAAGTGTTCAAAATATAACGGATACAATGAAGCGTATTAAGAAAAATGGGTTAAATGAAAGGGTTCCAGTACGTGAAAATAATGATGAACTTGCAAAATTATCGTTTCTTTTTAACGAAATGATGGATGATGTAGAAACTTCTTTTACACAACAGAAACAATTTGTGGAAGACGCATCTCATGAACTGAGAACCCCATTAACAATTATTCAAGGACACTTATCAATGTTAAATCGTTGGGGGAAAAATGATGCAGCAGTTCTAGATAAATCGCTTCAATCTAGTTTAAAGGAAGTCGATCGTTTAAATAAGTTAGTTTTAGAATTGCTAGAACTATCAAGAGCTGAATCAGAACAGATGCATCCAATCGCAGCTGAGCCAGTCCATGTAAATAGCATATTAAAACAAGTTACACAAAACTTTGCCGTACTTCAAACTGAATTTCAATTTGATATGAGATTGGATGGAGACGCAGCATACGTCTCCATACCCTCATCTTACTTAGAACAAATTATTATTATCGTAATGGATAATGCAGTGAAATATACAAAAGAAGTTAATCAATATATTTGTATTGAATCTATTGTACAATCGGGGAAAGTTAACATTCGTATTATAGATCATGGAGCAGGGATACCCGAAGCTGATTTACCTTTTGTTCTTAACCGCTTTTATCGAGTGGATAAAGCAAGAAGTCGCAAACAAGGCGGAAACGGTTTAGGTTTGTCCATTGCAAAACGACTTGTAGAGAAATACAGTGGAACTATTCAAATAGAGAGTAGGGAAGACGAAGGAACAACCGTTACGATTACACTGCCTACTGTGTCACTTTCATAAATTGAAAAGAAGGGATGTTTTTACATTCCTTCTTTTTTACGGTCAAATCATTTTGCTTATTTTGAATTTTCTAGTACATTAGAATTATTAAGGGGGAATAAAAATGAAAGCTATCGTACAACAATATAAAGTAGGATTTGAAGGGGTAGAATATAAAGTATTACCTGAGAGAAAACCGAGCGCTGGAGAAGTGAAAGTGAAATTAAAATCAGCCGGTTTAAATCACCGAGATTTATTTATAATGAATAATAGAAAAGAAATGCAATTACCGTTAGTTCTAGGATCAGATGGTGCAGGTATTGTTACGGAAATTGGAGAAGGTGTTTCAGGTGATTTATTACAAACAGAGATCATTATTAATCCTAGTATTGGATGGAATAATATTGCTGAAATACCGGAGTTACCAGAGGTGTTAGGTGGACCGAAAGATGGAACATTTGCTGAATATGCTATTGTGCCAGCGGGAAATGTTGCGGCAAAGCCGTCATATCTTACTTGGGAAGAGGCTGGTGTTTTATCTTTATCGGCATTAACAGCATATAGAGCGCTTTTTACAAAGGGTAGATTAAAGTGTGGAGAACATGTTTTAATTCCGGGGATAGGCGGTGGTGTAGCGACATTTGCCATGTTATTTGCAAAAGCAATTGGTGCAAAAGTAAGTGTTACTTCAAGGGTAGAGAACAAAAGAAAGTTTGCCGAAACATATGGCGCAGACTTTTCTTTTAATAGTTCTGGAAACTGGGAAGAAAGTTTACGCGGAGAAAAAGTAGATTTAATAATCGATAGTATAGGTCCAGCTACATTCTTAAAATATTTTGATGTATTAAAACCAAATGGGAGAATTGTTAATTTTGGTGCAAGCACTGGAGATAAAATTGAATTACCTTTACGAGCGTTATTTTATAATCAAATCGATATAATGGGAACATCCATGGGGAGCCGTGAGGAATTTAATGAAATGATTCATTTTATAGATAGCCATAAAATTAAACCAATTATTGATAAAGTATATTCGTTAGAAGAAACCATTCAAGCGTTAAGACGTATGGAACAAGGCGAACAATTCGGTAATATTGCACTTCGTATGTATTAAAAATATGATTTCGCAACAAGTATATTTAAGTAACTATGTTACATATTCTACATATGAAAAATATGTGATTCGTATTGTTTTAAAGGTTTTTCAGCTTTATATATAATTAGCCGTTATAATTAGTCTCAATATTGTCAAATGAGTAATAGTAAAATGAGAATTAGATGAGAAAAGTTTAAGCCCATTTTCATATTGATGTTGTATACTGTGTAAATCAAGAAAGCTTTTATTTAAGGAGAGAAAATTATGAATTACACAGTATTTCAATGGTTTAATAATTTTGCTGGATCGTCCAAACTATTAGATACGCTAATGATTGCTATTACAAATAGTGCTGTATATGTAGCAATTTTGTTTATGTTTATCTTATGGTTTAATAATGGAAAAAAAGTCAATGCAATTAAAAAACAATACACAGTGTTATATACGACACTTTCAGTCATTATCGCATTATTAGTAAATGTTGTGATACATGCGGTATATTACCACCCACGTCCATTTGTATCACATGATGTACATCAATTAGTACCACATGCAGCAGACTCTTCATTTGTTAGTGATCATTCAGTGCTTGTATTTTCCATAGCGTTTGTATTTTTACTTAGAGGAGAAAAACTAAAATATATTGCTCTTATTTGGGCAGTATTAGTTGGTGTATCACGTATGTATGTGGGTGTTCATTATCCTCTAGATATACTTGGTGCTGCATTCTTAACATTTATCACGAGTGGCTTAGTAATGCAAAGTACACGTACGTTTGAGCCGATAGCAAAATTTGTATTCAAAATGTACGCATTAGTAGCAAAACGAATTCCTTTTTTAGCGAAATATAATCATATAGCTTAATTTTTATAAATAATTATCGGTAGGTGTTATATTAAAGTTCTCCTTTGGAAATCCAGAGGGGAACTTTTTATTTTAAACAAGATAATAGTATTTGTATTAATAAAGTGAAAAACAACTACAGAGTCAGTATTAAAAGCTCATATTAGATTTGTAGTTTACAATAAATCAACCATATTACGACGGAATATTCGTAAATTTCACGCACCGTAATGTAAATAGATAAATAAAATAAAAACAGAAACAGTAGCTACTTTCAGGCTGTTTTAAAGGAATTAAAAGGAAATGTTCGAAACATATAGTATTGAAAGCAAAACTACATATTTTTTAACACATCTTTGTAGTAATTAATTGTGAAAGAAAGGAGCGAAATATGCATAAACTTCAAACGAATAAAGGCGCGCGGTATTTTATGATTGCTTTTATTGTTTTGTTTCTTATTATGCTTTTGCGTTTTTTCTATATTCAAGCAGTAGGGTTCGTGCATAATGTGGATGTAAAGGATCTTGCAATTGAACAACATAATAAAAAAGGTGTTTTGGAAGCGAATCGTGGCACGATTTATGATCAAACTGGAAAAGTGCTCGTTCAAGATTCAACAACGTATCGTGTTGTTGTGAATTTGAAAGGTAATGACAAATTGAAAAATAAAGATGAAACTGCAGAGCAATTAGCTACTGCGCTTGAAATTGATAAAGAGGACGTATTAAAAAATTTCCATGAGGGGCGTACGCAAGTTGAAATTGGAAAAGTTGGCCGGAATTTGTCTAGGGAAAAGAAAGAACAAATTAAAAAATTGAAAATCCCGGGTGTTTCTTTTATGCCTGAGAAAGCAAGAGTGTATCCAAATGAAGATTTTGCATCTTATATACTTGGTTTTGCTAGACCAGACGATAAAGGAAATACAGAAGGGAAATTTGGACTTGAAAAAAGTTTGGATAAATATTTGCGCTCGACAAATGGGAATATAGAATATGTGGGAGCGCGAGGAGGTATCCCGCTTACAAATGATATAGGAAAAATAGAACCCGCTAAACATGGAAATAACGTATATCTTACGCTTGATAAACAAATTAATAGTTTTTTAGAAGAAGCGATGAACAAGGCGCAAGAGCACTATGATCCTTCTATGTTAGTAGGTATCATAGCGGATCCAAAGACGGGGAAGGTTTTAGCTATGTCTAGTAAACCTAGTTTTAACCCTAATAAAGGGGATATTGAATACTTTTTAAATGATCCAATTGCAAATGCATATGAACCAGGTTCAACGATGAAAGTATTTACGTTAGCTGCAGCAATTAATGAAGGTGTATATAATGGGAAAGAATATTTCCAATCCGGAAAATATTCCGTTGGTTCGTCTGATATAAAAGATCATAATGGTGGATTTGGATGGGGATCTATTACATTTGATGAAGGTTTTGAAAGGTCATCAAACGTAGCTTTTTCTATTTTAGAAGATCAGTTATTGAAACCAAATAAATTTAAGCAATATATGAATGAATTTGGATTTAACCAAAAAACCGGAATAGATTTACCTGGTGAAAGTAAAAATACTTTATTATTAAATACACAAATTCAACAAGTCACCACTTCTTTCGGACAAGGTTCTACAGTAACTCCGATTCAATTAATCCAAGCGGCTACTGCTATAGCTAATGACGGGAAAATGATGCAACCATATATCGTTGACAAAGTTGTAAATCCAACAAACAAACAAGTTATTATGGAAAATCAACCGAAAGAAATTGGGAATCCGATAAAAAAAGAGACAGCGGACAAGGTAAGAGACTTAATGGAGCGTGTTATTACGTCTTCAAAAGGGACTGGTACAATGTATAAAGTGGATGGTTACCCAATAGGAGGTAAGACAGGAACAGCTCAAATTCCGAATCCTGAAAATGGACGATACATGGAAGGAAAAGAGAATTATATTTTTTCATTTTTAGGTATGGCTCCAATTGATGACCCGGAGCTAATTGTATATTTGGCAATTAAACAACCTAAGTTAAAGGGAGACGAGTATGGAGCTCAGCCGCTTGCTGAAATATTTAAACCAGTTGTGAAAAATAGCCTTGAATATTTAAAGGTGAGACCCTACACAGAAAAACAAATGGCAGATGCAACGAAAAGGTCCCAATTAAAAGTAAAAAACTATGTTAATCAATCAATGGATACAGTAGCGAATAATGTAAAAAAAGAGAAACTCCAACCTATAACTTTAGGAGAAGGAAAAATAATAAAACAATATCCGCAGTCTGGTGAAGTAATGAGTGAAGGTGATCGTATATTTTTATTAGGAAACAACGCAATAATGCCCAATTTACTAGGGTGGTCCATGCGTGATGTTATGTATTTTTCTAAACTATTAAAATTAGATTTGAAAACTTCAGGTACGGGATATGTAACAAGTCAAAGTATCGAAAAAGGACAAGCTATACAAGAAGGCGATGCATTAGAACTAGAATTAGAACCACCGTTACAACCGTTAGCAGAGGCAAATACAAATTAATTCTGGCAATGTGAAAGGTCTATATATAATAGGCCTTTTTTTCTATAGATTTTAGAAATTTCACGCACTGTAATTTTCAGAAAAAATAATAAACAAAATTTTAAGCAGTTACTAAAATTAAAAACCTGACATATATTGAAATTAGAACGATTGTTCAATTTTTTTGTACTAAACGATGGAAGGAGTCTACATTGAATAAAAGACGATACGATAGCGATTTAGCCAAAGAAATAATAGCAGAGAAAGCGATAGAGTTATTTTCCTTAAAAGGGTATACAAGAACCTCAATTGATAACATTGCGAAAGCCTCTGGTTATAGTAAAGGACATATATATTATCATTATAAAAATAAAGAAGAATTATTTGTTTATTTAGCTAAAGACAGTATGAGAAACTGGCACGATAAATGGAAGATAGCAGAAAAACAGTATACAAACGCTACTGGGAAATTATATGGAATGGCTAAATTTGTACTTTATAATTACAAAACGCCGTTATTAAGGGCAGGGCAAGAGCTTGCCTCTGATCCGAGCACGAATCCGTCTACAGTAAGACAGCTTTATGGTTTAGCTGTTGTTCCATTAAAGGCATATCAAAAAATTTTGGATGAAGGTATACAAAGCGGCGAATTTTATATAGAAAATGTTGAAGATTCAAGTCTTTTATTAGGTTCATGGCTTGGTGGTTTATGTCAATTCATTCATTCAATTGAAACAGAGAAATTAGAAGTTTTATTTGATGAAACCATTACAATTTTTTTACTTTCTATTTCAAACAAACATGTGTAGCGTTACAAGCGAATTAGAACGATTGTTCAAATCCTTACACTCGTCCGTTTGCATTAGATGTATTAACAACAGGAGGTTTTTTATATGGATGAACAAAGAGTCGCAATTATAACTGGCGGAGCTTCTGGTATCGGTAAAGCTTTAGCTCTTCAATTAGCAAATAAAGATATATTTGTAATTATCGCAGATATTAATGAAACAAGTGGTCAAGACCTTGTGAATAATATAAAAAATAATAATAAACTAGCTAGGTTTGAATATTTAGATGTTACTAACGCTGAATCCGTAGAGGAACTTATTATAAAAACAATTAATGACTTTGGCAGAATTGATTATATGTTTAATAATGCAGGAATTGCTATGTATGGAGAAGTATCTGATATGTCTTTGGATAATTGGAAGCATATTATTGAAATAAATTTATTAGGAGTAATTTACGGAACACAATTGGTTTACCAATTCATGAAAAAGCAAGGATTTGGTTATATCATTAATACTGCGTCTGCAACCGGTTTAGGACCTGCTCCACTTTGTGCCGCGTACGCAACTACCAAACATGCTATCGTAGGTTTAACCACTTCATTACATTATGAGGCAGAAGAATTCGGTGTAAATGTAAGTGTGCTTTGTCCAACTTTTGTAGATACACCCATATTTGAAAAATCAATTGCAATTCATATGGATAAGGGACAAATTATAAAACAACTAAAAACGAATAAGCCGATTTCAGCAGACAAGTTTGCGGAAATTGCACTGAAAGCTATTCATAAAAATAAAGTAGTGATATGTCCAATGCCGTTTAAAAAAACAATGGACGTATTCTTTACCTTATTTCCTTATCTTCATAAAAAGCTAATGCGTTTCGTATGCCGAATTGGCCGAAAAGCAAAAATGACGCAATTGTAAATATCTGATTATTTTATATTTACAGTAAAATAAAATTGTGATAATATGGAAAAAATCAAATGCAGTGAAGAGAAGAGTAAATAAGATGAATTTTTCACAGAGAGCTCCATTTAGCTGAAAAGGAGTAAAAATTCTTTATTGAACCAAGCCTCTGAGCAGCGCATCGGAACCTATTATTAGGGGATGGTGTGACGGGAGCTCCCGTTATAGAGCTATGGTATAAGCATGAATCAAAATGCAGTACCAGATAAGGTTAATATGGCTTTTTAGTTAGTATCGCTGGAGCCGGGTTTATTTTAGGAGCTATAACAAATACAATTTTATCAACAAAACTAACACCTTCATTGTTAATTGGAATAGGATCATTATTCATCGCAATCGGTTATATAATTTATGCTTTTTCAAATGAGTTTTTAATAGCTGCTATCGGATTCTTTATTTTATCTTTTTCTATGGCATATGCAAATACAAGGTTTAATACCTTTTATCAAAATAATGTTCCTGTCCATATAATGGGACGGATTGGGAGTATATATGGGCTAGTTATTGCCGCCATCACCATTTTAATTACGATTTTGTTCGGAGTCGCAACTCAATTTATTTCTATACAACTCGTAGTTATTGTAGGTTCTTTAGTAATGTTATTTATTACTATCATCTTGTGTGTGTTTACTTTATTGCCATCACATTCTAAAGTGCATTCTTCTAAATGAATACATTCGAAATAGTTCTCTTAGTTTTAATTTAAGTCTTACGATGTTGAATAGGAGGGGTAACCCTCCTATATATGGAAATGTAAGAAGGGAGAACAATATTGATAAACGAGGGTGATTTTTGTAATGAAAACAAAAGATCAAATAGATAACATTATAAAAGAAACATATCGTCATATAGATTTCTCTGGGGTAATTTTAGTGAAAGAAAAAAAGGGCATAGTCTATGAAGAAGCGTTTGGTTATGCAAATCGAAATGAGTGTATAAACAATACGCTGCAAACTAGGTTTGGAATTGCCTCCGGATGTAAAATATTCACAGCTATCGGTATCTGTCAACTTGTTGAAAATGGGGTAATTACTTTTCAAACAAAGTTAAAAGAGTGTTTAAGTGTTAACTTTCCAAACTTTAATGAAGATATTACAATACATAACCTTTTGACGCATAGTTCGGGTATTCCAGATTATTTTGATGAAAGTATTATGGATAACTTCGAGGATCTTTGGAAACAAACACCTATGTATTTATTAAAAAGTTTAAAAGACTTTTTACCATTATTTCAGAACAGAGATATGATGTATGCACCAGGAAGTAAGTTTCACTACAACAATGCAGGTTTTATCATACTGGGATTAATAATCGAAGAACAGACAGGACTTAAATTTACAGAGTATATAGAAAAAAACATATTTAATCCAATTGGTATGAATAATTCTGGCTATTTTTCTTTAGATAGATTACCAAGGCAGACAGCTCTTGGATATATACAAGATGAAATTAGCCAGACATGGAGAACAAATGCTTACTCTATTCCGATAAAAGGTGGTTCTGATGGTGGAGCTTTTATTACTGTGCCAGACATGCTGAAGTTTTGGGAAGCGTTATTTAACTATGAAATCATAAGCCAAGAATATACAAAAATACTTTTAACTCCTCACATCCAAGTAAATAATAATCAATCTTATGGCTATGGAATATGGATTGAAACAAGAGAAAACAAGATATTCAAATATCATGTAATGGGATATGACCCAGGCGTCAGTTTTCGCTCGGCCGTATATCCAGACTTAGGAATTACATTAGTTATTCCGTCAAATAAAGGAGCAGGACCCGAAAAATTAATGACAGAAATAGAAGGAGCTTTTTAATTATATGGATATAGAAATTAGAACGTATAGAAAAGAGGATGAAACCGGTTGGGTACGTTGCCGTGTGTTATCTTTTTTAGATACAGCTTATTATGATAACGTATTTAGAGAAAAGGAAAGATATGAACATCCGGCTATTGAATTAGTAGCTATATATGAAAATCAAATTGTAGGTTTAATAGATATCGAATATGAATTAGAAGAACGTACAGTTTGTTCAAGAGGAACTGGCCTTGGCGGCATGATTTGGCATATTGCAGTTCATCCCGATTTCCGTAGAATGAAAATTGGTAATCAACTATTAAATGAGGCAGAAAAGTTAGCGAAAGAACTTAACCTAAATCGCCTGGAAGCATGGACTAGAGACAACCTATGGGTACATGGATGGTACGAAAATAACGGATTTGTAAACGTAGATTCATATTTACACGTGTATTCCGATCATACAGACGAGATAAAAGGTGTAATGAAAAGTAATATAGATCAGTTATATCCAGTTCAAACATTCGCTCATTATACAGGTGAAAATAAAGAAGACATAAGAAAACGATTTAAACGAGTTCATGATTGTTTTTGTTTTGAAAAGTATTTTAGTTAACGAGAAACCCTTTATTTACTAAATAAAGGGTTTTCTAATTCTGTACAAATACATATGATTATATGGATTTTCAAATTTAAAAACATTACTATATAGTTATAAATTTTAATTATTAATTCATATGAAAGGATGTGTTAACAATTTGTATATGATCAACGGTAGCTTGTTTATTATTTTAGGGGTTATTTGTTATTTAATTGTACGTGGAATATTAATTGGTACCAAAAATAAAAAACATGTGATTTGGTGGAAAGAAATAGTAAGTTTTTTATTCTTGGTCTACATTTGTATGGTTGTTGCAGTAACTTTATTCCCTTTACCAATCGGTTTTCCTTCTAATATTGAAAATCTGAATCGCTCGGTCAATATAATACCATTTGCATCAATTATTAAAGACATCAATCAAATTGGTAGTGCTTATGATGGAGATGCCCTATTTATGATTGGTCTAATTGTAAGAAATGTAGGTGGGAATATTTTATTATTAATGCCTTTAGGATTTTTAGTACCAATCCTATGGGATAAATATAAAAAATCCAAAAATACAATTTTATTAGGATTTTCTATATCAACTAGTATTGAATTGATACAATTAATTCAGTCTTTATTTAGTGGAGTGGGACGAATTACTGATATTGATGATGTAATCTGTAACGTTATAGGTTGTATTGTTGGATACTTTATTTATAAAATCACTATAATGCTAGCTGCTAAATTTAACATCCAAATATTGAATAAGAATGTTTCTAAAGGTATAGAATTTATTGATAACTAACAATTCAAACGGATTAAAGGATATATTTGTTTTGAATAAAGATGCTAAAAGACGTACGAGTCAAAAGTACGTCTTTTTACTTTTATAAATAAGCTTATGGCTATTACATAGGGTATCATAATAAACGGAAAATAATATAATCGGAAATGCATAATAAATTAATAAAAAAGTGTAAATACATTCATCCCTTGTTTATCGATGCTGTGAACGGTAATACTAAATAACATTGAACTTTTATAACAAGGGATGATAATATGATATTCATTTACACAGATTTCGGCGGAACACATTCAACTGCACTCGCTGCAGCCTATCATTTAAATAAATTACCAACGGATCGTAAGTTAACGAAAGAAGAAATATTAAATGTAGATTACTTTAATAAATTGAAAACAGAGGATATGGGAAAGCTCATTTTCCATGGACAAGATGAATATGGGAATCCTGTATATACAATCGGGTGCGGGGCATCAAAAGTCGTTGTACCTGCGATGAAGCATTTAGGAGAGATTCTGCAAAAACATTGTCACAGCCATGAAAAGATTATTTTTTCTAATACATCACCAACAGTGCCTTTACCAATGACTTTTGGTGGTCTGTTTTCTAGAAGATTTCATATTGACTTTATCGGTGTACCACTACTCGTATGGGGTGCAAAACTTAGCTGCGATAACGTACAAAGACTTGTTAGTTATACGAAAGAAGCCGGGCAATTGACGAATGATTATGTTGTAATTTTAGATAATGAAACCTTTAAATAATGTATGATAAAAAGAAAATCGAGCAAATTACTTGATTTTCTTTTTAATTTGTGAAAAAGACAAGAAATATTCACATTTATTATCTATCTACTATAGCCAAAACTATAAAGTCCTGTTACTATTACAGGGATATTCTCTTTTCGTAACATAAATATATAGAAAAATTAGAAAAGAGGAATTGAATTAAGGGAGGAACAACATGAAGCGTGTTGCTTGGATTACTGATAGTACAACTGCGAGTTTTACAACAGAAGGAGATAACTTTGTTATCCCAATTGAAGTTATTATTGATGGCGTGTCGTACAAAGATTGTGAAGAAGGTGTGCGTGAGCGCGTTTATAACGCTTTAAATGAAAGTAAAACAGTCACTACATCACAGCCTAACATAGGGGAAATGGTAGAGTTATTTTCGAAATGTAAAGAAGAATATGAAGAGGGATTTGCAGTTGCTATTAGCGGAAAAGTAAGTGGAACCTATCAAAACATGAAATTAGCTGCAGAAATGGCAGGTTTCCCATTAACAGTATTAGATAGTGAAACAACAAGCTATCCAATGGATGAACTAATTAGAAAAGCGAAATCGTTATACCATGATGGTATGACTTTACAAGATATACACAAAACATTAGTAGATGAAAAAAGAAGACCTTTCCACGTATTTCCAAAGAGTTTAAAGGGCCTGTATGCAAGTGGACGTGTAAAAGGAGTTCAATTTTTACTTGGAAGTTTATTAAGTGTCAACTTAATATTAGAAGTAAAAGGTGGAGAACTTTTACTTGAAAAGAAAGTTCGTAAAATCCAAAAATGTCGAGAATACATTAAAAATGAGCTTGAAAAAGAATTACCAAAAGTACTTCATATGTTCCATGCTAACGATAAAGATGGAGCTGAAGAATGGATTGCAGATATAAGACAAGCATTCCCTGAAATGGATTTCAAATTATATCCATTACCAATTTCATTTGCTGTTCATGCAGGTGAAGGTACAATTGCAATTAGTTATTAAGAAGAAAACCCGTGAATGATTCGCGGGTTTTTTATTTGAAGATGGGGGTACATTATGTCTCCATTAAGCAATAGAATTCATTTATCGTTTCCGGGATTAACCGATCACTCGACTTGATTTAAAATTAAAAATATAAACCTTTGCCTACTGGCTGAACAGTTTCTAGCACAATATCAACCATTTCTTCATTAATTAGGGTTCTTATAATCCAAGCTGAGAGTTCTTGGGCAGCAAAACAGCCAGCAGCAGTTGAAATATTTCCTTCGTTTACGAAACTTTGTTCAATAACGTCTACATCATATTCTTTAAGTTGTTCTACTACGGATGGATATGTAGTTGCTTTTTTGCCAGTTAGCAATTTTTTAGCTCCTAATAGTAGTGAACCAGAGCACATAGATCCTATTAATTGTCTTTGAGGATCTACATGAATGCTATTAATATATTCTTGATTTTTATATAAATCTTGTATACCTTTACCGCTTGCAAATATTACAGCGTCGGCAAAAGGGATATCAGATATGCTTCCTGTCATGGGAATACGCAAGCCAGACATAGATATATGAGTTTCTTCCGTTCCTAAAAGCTGGACATCCCAATCAGAAATACTACCGACTAAACGTACACGATTTAATAAATCCCATGGTAGAAAAACATCTATATCAGTAAAGTTATCGAAACAGACTATTGCAATTTTCATTTTCTAACCCTCCACTTATGAATATCAGTTTATTTATAAAATAAGCATCTCCTTTTATGTTCTATATTAAGTTATAAATCCCTGTATATTACACGCATATGAAGGAGGTGTAGTGATTTTTTAACTCCTCTAAACATAGAAAGATACAAAATCTTTTTCTTGGTTTCTATCAATTTTTTGTACAAAACCAAGGTCTGTAGCAATAACTCGTAAGGTATTTCCTTGAGAATCTTTAAAATTCTCAAGGAAATAGGTGTAATTCATTACACATACAAATAGAAATAAAAACGTCATCCTTTCTTATAAATTCACAGATAGAAACATGTTTTCGTTTTTAGTGGGCATTGTTTCATTAGCTTGCTAATCTATATATAAATTGTCGGCAATCAATAAATCATATGATTTTTATAATTTCCGTAAAATAATTTTGACGTATTTATTTTTTCAATATAAAATAATATGCATTCATCCAAATTTAACCAATAACATATAAAAGATATATCTTTTTATATGCATAGGTATGTATCTTTTTAGTTTTAAGGGGCAAAGGTTAATATGAAAGTAAAGAAACTAGTTACGTTTGCAATACCATTTATGCAATTATACGTGTCAGTTCAATTAACCAGAATTCTTTAAGGCCATTTTAACAACTGAAAGAAATCGGAATGGATATTATTTTTGGAGAAAAAGTTTCCGGAGCAACAAAAGGTCGTGAGTAATTTCAAAAAATGTTAGAGGATATACAAGAAGGTGACATCATTTATGTTACGGAATTAACTCAGATTAATCGTAGTACACAAGATTTATTTGAATTAATCGATAACATACGGAGTAAAAAGGAAAATTTAAAGGTCGGTTAAAGAAGTACCATAAAAATCATGCAGGAATGAATTATGTAGTAAAGCTCTATAAAGAGGGAGATAGGACTGCAAATCAAATTTGTGAAATTACAAATATGTCTAGGTCCTCATTATATGGAAAGCTTTCGGAAAGGAACAGTTGATGAGTTATACCAAAAATCAAAAATATATAATAGAAAATAAGTTTCATATAGAGGTGGAATTATATGCCTAAAATTGACAATATGTTAGCAATTCTATGGATGCTTCGTTCAGGTGAAAAAATTACCGCAAAACAAATTTCAGAAAAGTTAGAGATGAATATAAGGACTGTGTATCGTTATATTGATACAATTTCAACAAGTGGCGTACCTATAATTTCAGAACCAGGACATAACGGTGGATACTCTTTATTGAACAATTTTATTGAAGCTCCTCTTTTTTTTGATTTTGAGGAGCAAACTTCACTCTTTCACGCAGCTGTTTTTGCGGAAGAAGCCGGATATTATGGAGGTGAAGCACTAAATAGGGCTATTTCAAAACTAAGTAAATACTCAAATCAAGAGCAGGAAACAAAGATAAACCAACATTTAACTAGTCTTGAAGTAATAAGTCGATTAAGCTCACTCTCTATAGAAACTTTTTTGAAGGAGTTGGAGCAGGCCGTAGCTGACGGGTACTCAGTAAAAATTCTTTACCATAAAAGTGGAGAAAAGCAATTAAATTATAGATTGGTCGATCCATACAGAATTATCTATTGGAATAATAAGTGGTATGTGATTGGATTTTGTCACCTTAGGGATGATATCCGTAGTTTTAGAGTAGATCGAATTGAAAGTCTAATGCTAACCGAAAATAAGTTTAACCAACCAGAAAATTTTTCAGCACGTGACTTTTTTATAAAAAGTCTTCTTCCACCTATAGAAGATAAGGAAAGTATTATTTCTTTGGTTATTAATGGGGATAAAAGTGTATTGGCTGATATTTGCCAACATTGGTTTTTAGGATATTATTTACAAGAACGGACTTCAAATCAAGCAGTTTTTCTTTTTGAAAAAGATCTGATACATAAATATGTACCTTATTTACTTTTACCGTACAATAAATCTATTAAAGTTATTGAGCCAATAAGTCTTAAGAATAGAATAATTGAAGTTCTGTCAGAATTAATAAAATTTCATCAAGTATGATAACTTCCCTGACGTTAACTGTCAGGGAAGTTATATTATAATAGCTATATAAATTGTGATTGGAGTGTTATTGGATGCAAATAAAAAAAGCTTTTCTATATGTATTTAATACAATGTCGGACTGGGAATATGGATATTTAATTGCTGAACTAAACTCAGGAAGATATTTCAAAAAAGATTTAGCACCTTTAAAAGTAATTACAGTAGGAGCTAATAAAGAAATGATTACTACTATGGGAGGACTGAGCATAAAACCAGATATTTCCCTTGATGAATGTACTCTTGAGAATAAAGATCTTTTAATTTTACCAGGAGGGACTACTTGGAGTGAAGAAATTCATCAACCTATTTTAGAAAAAATTGGACACTCTTTAAAGCTTGGGACTATTGTTGCTGCAATTTGTGGTGCAACTGATGCCCTCGCGAATATGGGATACTTGGATACTAGAAAGCATACAAGTAATAACTTAGAATATACTAAAATGGTATGTCCTAACTATAAAGGAGAAAAGTTCTATGAGTTGGGATCTGCGGTATCTGATGCAAATTTAGTTACTGCATCAGGAATAGCTCCTCTGGAATTTGCTATGGAGGTACTGAAAAAAATAGATGTATTTACACCAGATGCATTACATTCATGGTATAACCTAAATAAGACTCATAAACCTGAATACTTCTTCCAGTTAATGAATTCAATAAATAAATGAAATAACTAAAAAGCTCAACTTCTCTGTAAATCAAAATAGAGAAATTGAGCTTTTTAATTTAGAATTCCTTTATCGTTGTAAATCGGCATTTTCCTAACGTTACCCCTATGTAACCTTCTACAGTAATTCTACTCCAATAGTTCAATAAAGTAATGCCATAATGTCCGTTTATAGGTACATTTTATTAAGTAGAAAGTAATAAATTTATTGAGGTTTAATAATTTTGATACCGATAATTCGACATTTATAAAACCAAAAGTTGCATGTTATATTATTAGGAACAACAATATAAATAATACCATTTGTTCATTCCGTAAATAATGTTGATACAAAAGGTAAAAGGATTTTAAATATAAAAATAGAAATCTATATAAAAAAATATTTAAATGGTAGGGATATTATGAAAATCGGTAAGTTTGGAGAAGTAAATAACATAAGTATTGATACAATTAGACATTATATGGATCTTAGTCTCATTATTCCTGAAAAAAAGGGAGGACACTATTTTTTTGATGAGTATTGTCAAACAGATTTAGAACTTGTTTTACATTACAAAGATTTAGGATTTAGTTTGAATGAAATTAAAGAACTATTTTTTTATAAAAATTTAGCGAAATCTATGAATTACGAAAAAGATATTTTCTACCAATCTTTATTTAAATTGAAATATAACAAGATGGAACAGGAAATAGAACTTTTGAAGAAGAAACGGGACAAATTAAAGGGAGTGTTACATGATTTATTATTAACAAACGAAACTTCCAATACAGTTATAGGGCTAGATTTAAGTGTACTACATTTACTTACATGTTCTAAGTGTAGCAAAAAACTAATTCTTCAAGATGGAATAATTACTAACAATCAAATTACAGAGGGGAAGTTAATTTGTAATTGTGGTAAAGAATACAATATTACTTCAGGAATTATAACTGCTGGTAAATTATTCAAAGCAAATGAACGAACGTCACTTGAAGATACTATTTCGGATTATATTCATGAAACGGATACTGCTTTTTTAGAGAATATACAAAAAGGAGGAGAATGGGCGAAAAAGAAACTAATGCAGCTAGATTTAAGTAATAAGATACTACTTGAATTAGGTTCTGGCCTGGGGTTCTTTTTACGGAATAGTTATGAAAAACTACCGGAAGATTGTTTATATATTGCTGTTGATCGAAATTTGAATAAACTTTTACTTTTAAAAGATGTAATTGAAAAAAGAAATCCTAAAAGAAACATTTTATTTATCTGTGCTGACTTTTTAAACATACCTATTCAAAAAGAGTCTGTTGATATTGTAATTGATCAGTCTGGTACAAGTAATTATAGTTTTGAACATGAGGAGTTTTTATTACACGAATTAAATCCGCTTTTTAAACACGATTGTTATTTATTAAGCTCATTTATTTTATTTAATAAATTCAGCATAAATAGCCAAATTATAACTAGGTTTCGAGAGAATTTTATACTTCCAAAGGTAAAGAAAGAAATCCAAAATCTACAGTTTCAATCCATTGATGAAAGAACGTCAAATTATTTGGAACGTGGCGGAAAATACGAGGATTTCTTTGTTCAAGGAGAAGAAATTTATACATATTCATTTTTCGGAAAAAGATGGGGTTAACTCCATCTTTTATTTATTTTTCCTTAAAACTTTTCAAATCGTACATATTGCTATTGGGTTGACCCAAGAACTTACAATTTACGTAACATAAAGTTAGGCAGGGGGAAAAGTGATGGGAAGTTTACGACTATATATAGAAAATAAAAAAAATAACCAAGAACTAAGAAATATTTGTTTATATTCAATTGCAAAAACAGTATCGCTATTCGGTAGCTCTATTTATAGTTTTGCATTAGGCTTGTATGTTTTAGAAATAACCGGATCCGCGTTAAATTTTGCGATTACGCTCATATTAGGAACAATTCCAATGATTGTTATGAATCCATTTGCCGGTGTAATTGCTGATAAGGTTGATAAAAAGAAACTTGTTGTTTGTATGGATTTACTAAGTGGCAGCATATTAATAGCTGTTTATATATTAAGCAGCCGTTATGGATTAAACTTATTCATCATTTATACAACTACCTTTCTTATGACAGTATTTACAACATTTTTTGGGATAGGGTTAGAAGCTGCAAAACCAAATATGGTCTCTAAAGAGAGACTAATGAGTATTAACTCTATAAGTAAAATTATTGATTCCATATCTTTAATTCTAGGTCCTATGTTAGGAGGCATTGTTTTTGCAGTCTTTGATATTAAAATTTTTATAATTATAAACGGTATTTCATTTATTCTATCAGGTATATCCATACTGTTTATTCACTTTAAATTGTTCGAGCAAAACATAAATGAGGAATGTTCAATTAGAGAACTGCATTTTATTAAAGATATAAAAGAGGGATTTTCTTACTTGCTTGCAAAGGAAAGTTTAAAGAATACGTTTCTTATTTTAATTGCACTTAATTTCTTCTTAGGCTTTGCTGTAACTGTTCCATTGCCATACATTATTAATACAGTTCTCAATCTTAGTTCTAAACAATTTGGTATGATTCAAGGGACTTTTCCAGTAGGTATGATAATTGGTGCAATATTAGTAAAAAAGATAACTGATCGTTTTTCTTATTCCTATCTATTGAAAAAAATAAGTTTTATGTTGGCAATTTTTATGATACTTTCAGGTATCCCTGTTTTATTCAAAAGTATTGAAGTAAATAAATTTGTATTCGTTACTATGTATTGCGCTATTATGTTCTTTTTAGGACTAATGATAGCATTAATCGATATCCCTTTAATTTATTTTATGCAAAGAGAGATTCCAGATGAATATAGGGGCAGAGTGCTTAGTATTGGATTAAGTATAGGTAAGATGATGCAGCCAATAGCACTGGCATTATCAGGTCTATTATTAAATTATATTCCAGCCTACACGCTTCCAATTGGAGGAGGGATCGTATTTCTTATTTTGAATAAGGCTTACTCAAATAAGTTGAATTTAGAAATTCATTCAAAAGATTATAGTGTTTAACCTAACTTAAAAAGTGCAGGATCACCATCCTGCACTTTTCTATCGTAATTCAGCTGTTTTTCTAATAACAATCTTATCAATATCATCTTCTTCATCACCAATAAATAACCCGCGTTCTTTTAAATACGCTTCAAAATATAAATCTGCTTCTGCACGTTCATCATATGGTTTTATAGATAGAACGAAACCTAATTTGTTTTGTTCTTCTAAATGAGAAGTCGAGATGTAGGCCGGTACATTGTGGCGTAAAAAGAGTTCTTTAACCGGAATAATCATATCTTTCATTAATTTCGTTAACATACCCATTTCAAACTCGAAATTAAAGCGATCTATACTGCATAAATCAGCGAACACTACACCGATAAAACCCGTATTAAATACTTCTTGATATTCTATTTCCTCGTTACCATAAAAATTCTTTTCGATTAAATAATTTATAAAGTAAGCAACGCCATCACTTTGTTCAAATGGTTTCGTCGAAAGAACGAATCCAATTTTCTTTTGTTTATGTAAATACACACATGACATAAATGCTGAAATGTTATGTTCTTTAAATAAGGAACTTGTTGCTCCAGATAGACCGTCTAATACATGATGAACAATTTGAAGTTTTTTACGAGCGAAATAATAGGACTTCTTTTGTAACTCCAATGTATCAATAAAGACAGAGCCGATAAAGCCTGTATTTGAAATAATAGGTGTTTGCTTTTTTCTTCCTCTGCGCTTTAATGGAGCCATTTTTAAAATCATCCCTTCATGTACGTTTAAAATAAAAAGAACGTTTGTTCGTATATTTATATTTTACTATTAAAACGCTCTAAAGTAAAGGGTTTTTGAGGAAAAAACAACAAAAAAGACACCTATAAAAGGTGCCTTAAACGCTGCAGGGAAGAGGGTTCATCCCAACAATTTATATTATGATACAGAAACAATCTCTTCTGTATCTTCTACATCTAAATGACAGTCCATAGTACGAACATCTTGATCTTCATGACTTCCGAAATAAATAGTAATTTTCATATGTATCGCTCCTTTATTCTAGGAATACCTAAAATAATTACTAGTAATGTTAATATTTATTATATACCACTTTTTTCATTCCGACAACGTTATATCATTTTTAATTCTTTTAGGGCGTAAAGAGTGATGTAAAGAGATATTTTTATAGAAATAGGTACATTTCTTATATGTTATATTTAATACTGAAGTATTCGAATACAAATATTATGAAAGGAGAAAAATGAATGAATTTTAAACAGTTGTTAATAGATAATTTTACATATAAAACTTCATATATTGCGCGGCAGGCACAGGGAATGCATGTAAAAGAAACGAAGGATTACATCGCTGTCGACTGTGGTTTACCTGCAGATACATTTAATATCATTACTTTACTAGACAATCATTTAACGGAAGGTTTCGAGAAACTATATAAGGAGATAGAATATTTTAATCAAAAGAAATATCCAATGAGTGTTTGGTTTTGGGACGAGAAGCTAGAGGGTAATATAAAGAATGAATTAATAAAGCTTGGATTAAAAGAAACAGAACAAAATATCGCGATGGTAGCAAACTTACATACAATACATCCAACAATAAACTTGCCAGAAGGTTTTACTATACAAAAAGCATCTTCGTCAGGACAAATTAAAAAGTTTGGAGAAGCGTTAGCTAGTCTATTTGGTACATCAGAGGAAGGTATATATGTACAAGTATTCTACAATCAAACTGCTTCTTTCCATTTATGGAATAGTGAAAATATAAAACTATACTTAGGGTTTTATAAAGATGAAGTTGTATCGGTTGGTTCTTTAGTATGTACACAATATAGTATTGGTATTTATGATATAGCAACTAAAGAAGAAATGAGAGGAAAAGGATTTGGTTCTATTATGTTTAATTACTTGCTGCAAGAAGCAAAGGAATTAAACGTTGCTCAATGCGTATTACAAGCTTCACCTGATGGGATTAATATTTATAAAAAGGCTGGTTTTCAATCTGTTGGACAAATGACTGTATTTGAAAATCGACATTTATTTGAATAAATTATCCAAGCCAAATTGCTTTCATGTAGGAGTTAATACATTATTATGAAAAAGATATATATCGTTACAATCATTTGCGTCTTTATAGTAATAGGTACTTTTGTTTTTCGTATAGTAAATGAACTTAAGTACACAAAAGCTATTAATCAATCGAATCATATAAAAAACATTGCACATAGAGGTGCTTCTGCGTATGCGCCTGAGCATACAAAAGCAGCATATAAATTAGGACAACAATTGAAGGGCGATTATATAGAAATAGATCTTCAAATGACAAAAGATGGACATTTAGTAGCTATGCATGATGAAACAGTAAATCGTACTACAAACGGTACAGGGCTAGTTAAGGAACATACATTAGAAGAATTAAAGCAATTAAATGCAGGTTCTTTTTTTAATGAAAAACATCCAACTTTAGCAAAGAAAGAATATGAAAATGCTAAAGTTCCAACACTAGAAGAAATAATTGAAATGTTTGGGCATCACGCGAACTATTATATTGAAACCAAATCGCCTGATGAATATCCAGGAATAGAAGGAAAGTTATTAGAAATTATCAATCACTACGAAATACAGGATAGAGTTATTATTCAATCATTTAGTGAAGAAAGTCTGCAAAAGCTACATAGTTTACATGTTAATATACCTCTAGTCCAATTACTATCTTACAAAAAGGTAGTTCAATTAACTGAATCAGAGATAAAAAAGTATAAAACATACTGCATCGGTCTTGGTATGAACTACAAATATATTGATTCAGCTTATGTAAAGAAAATAAAGAAACATGGATTAGAAGTTCATCCATTTACTGTAGATAATGAAACAGACATGAAAAAGTTACTATTATGGGGAGTTGACGGGATGTTTACGAATTATCCGGATCGTTTACATTCATTATTAAAGTCTTAATTAAAAGATATTATTTTTAACGTAATAGTTTATAGAGGTTTTCGAGTAATATATACTTAAATTAATCTAGTTAAACTAAAAAGGAGTGTATGTAGGATGAATATATTAGCTGTTGTTCCACGCCTATATGTTTCAGACTTACAAACTCATCTAGAATTTTACAAAATACTATTGGAATAAGAAACACCACATGAATTCCAAATGAATGAAACTCATGTGATTAGATTTACAAATTCACTTTTAATTGAAGAATTAAATGAAACAATTAAGAATCATGTTGCTGCAACGATCGTAATTGATGATCTCAATGAAGTAAGAAAACTAATCTTAAACTATAACGGCGTAATGATTACTGAACCAATACAAGTACCGACAGGTATGAAAATGATAGTTCGTCATCCAGATGGTAATATCATTGAATACATAGAGCCGACATTAAAATGAATTTCGAAAAAGAATCCAAGACTTATATTGGATTCTTTTTATTTAGCCCTAAGTGACTAACTTAAATCAATACGATTTTGAATTTATTAATATTACATTGAGCATGATTTTTCATAATAATAATCAGAAAGTAACGAAAATGTAATGAATTTTAACTACGCTTTTTATATTTTTTTGATACACTGGCTACGAGAGGAATACCGATTAGTGTAGGTAAAAACCAAAACCATATAGGTGGTAGTAAATTAATTATGGGAATATGAATACCGACGTTTACTAAAAGTGCGGTTACCGCACCTATATAAGAACCTAACATACCTCTAATATGGTGATGGAGCCAATTTTTCCAACGTTTTTTTCGTGCCAGGTAGCCATAAATCGCAAAGGAATAAGAGAAAATTGCTACATAAAATAAATATGCGATTTTATCCCAGTTTATAATGGACAATATAATTGCAGTAAGGGTGATGACAACATAGGATGCATGATATATTTCGCCCCATTCCGTATGTTTCCCTCTCTTTTTTTGAGCAACCATCGCTACAATACCGGTGATTAAACATATCGTTCCAAATATTATGTGGATGGTTAAAAGAATGTTGAAAATGCTCATAATAATTCCTCCTTTTTTATTTTTATAGTATTGCAGTATAGGAGAAAAGTTGAAAACATATTGATTATTCACCTTAATATATTGAAATAAAAGAGCTCCTAGAACGAGTTTAAACGGACAAATTTTTAGTGAGACACGTATTACGTGAAATGAAGGAGAGACTTCCATGTTTACATCTATTACATATTTACAATCTGGGAATGAAAAGCAACAAAAAGTATATGATGTTTTGAATAAACTAAACTTAATGGAGGATTTAGCTTTATACAGTCCCGTTCTTTGCGGGACAATCCCTATAAGAATTGATATTCCTCAATCTGACTTAGATATTGTAATGGAAGTACATAACTTTGATGTTTTTGAACAGGAAATGAGATCTTTATATGGTTCTTATGAAGGATTCAAAATAAAAAAGAAAAAAATTAAAAATACCGAATCGATAAAGGTGAATTTTGAATTTGCGGGTTTTGAATTTGAATTATTTGCTCAGCCTAAACCAGTTCGTAACCAAAATGCATATAGACATATGATAGTAGAGCACATGCTATTAATGCAGCATCCCCATATAAGAGAAGAAATTATTCGCTTAAAAGAGAACGGTTTGAAAACAGAACCTGCTTTTGCTCAAGTATTAAACATTGACGGGGATCCTTATGAGGAACTTATTTTGTTAGGGCAGGAAATGAGATTGTGGTAAATACGATACACAAAACTCCTCTAAAGAAAAAGAGGAGTTTTAGTTATGCCATTAACTTACGGATTAATTCACTCAACAATTTAATGCTGTTAGTCAGTTGCTCTGGAGAAGCATATCCATATGATAAACGAATGTATAGATCTGATTCTTCTTCATAAATACGTCCCGGGTTTAAAAGAATTCCTTTTGATAGTGCCTCTGAAAATAACTTATTCATCGGAATGCTAGGTACAATCTTTAGCCATATAAAAAATCCACCAGTAGGAATATCCCACGATGCAACGTCTGCACAATACTCATTTAAAGCTCGTATCATTATTTGTCTTCGTTCTTTTAGTTGAATTCTTACGTTCGCTACATGTTCTTCATAAAAACCTTTATTTATCCATTCAGCAGCAACTCTTTGAGATAAAGAGCTCGATCCATAGTCTGTTTGCATTTTTATATCTGCCAATCTATCAATAACTGGTTCTGGTCCAATAATCCATCCAATTCTAAGTCCTGGGGTAAGTGTTTTCGAGAGACTACCAATATATAATACATGTCCATGTTTATCTATCGATTTTAAAGGAGCTGGGGGTGGTTCATCAATCCATAACTCGCGGTATATATCATCTTCAATAATAGGTAACTGTTCCTTTTCACATATTTTTATTATTTCTTTTCTTCGCTCCTCAGACATTAATATCCCTGTTGGGTTTTGGAAACTGGGGATAGAATATAAAATGTTTTTCTTTTGACTATATTTAATGCGTTTTAATAACTCGTTAGGTAAAATACCGTGATGATCCATAGATATACCAGATAGATTTATATTTGCTGATTGAAATACATGAAGTGAATATAAGTAAGAAGGCTGTTCAAGTAAAACAGTTGATTCTCTATGCAAAAGACCAATTGATATTAATTGTAATGCTTGTAATGCACCGGAGACGATTAATATAGACCCCGGCGATACATGTATTCCAAATGTTTTTACGTATTTACTTATTGCTTCACGTAACGGTAAAAAACCTTTTTGTTCTTCGTATCCAAAATAATCTAATTCCTCACATACGCTTTTCATAATCGACTGCATCGTTTCTAGCGGAAAAAGTTGAGGTGCAAGTTCACCTTTACTTAGATGGATAAGTGTTTTATTTGCTTCTGCTTCATTTATTTCTCGTACCATTAACTTGCTTGGTTTATGAATACCAGCCTTAACATATTCACTCCAATCAGGCGGAGGATTCGTCGCTAATAATGACCATGTATTATTCGTTACAATTGTTCCTGATCCAATTTGTCCTTGAATTAAGCCATCCGCCATTAGTTCATCTAGCGCAGTTATTACAGTACTTCGATTTACATGAAATAATTTTGCTAACTGCCTTTGACTAGGAATTTTGCTTCCAATTGGCCATTCACCATTTTCAATTTTCTCTTTCATATAATCTATTAACTGCCGATATTTAGGCAGTTTTTTATTCGTTGTCATATAAAAAACTCCCTCGGTTACTTTAAAAATGAAAAGTGGTTGGTTTTCTTATTAAATAACTGGTTGAAGACATTGTATCAACTATTAAATATGATGAAAAGAAATAATTGGTAATTATAAAATGGTTGGTTTAAAGAGGGGGAGAAAACATGAATAATAAAAAATGGGATTTTCGAATTATTTGTGCTCATGCTTTTACAATTCTAATATGGGGGACTGCTTTTCCAGCAATTCGTATGGGGCTTGAATCTTATACGCCTGAACACCTTACTTTACTACGCTTATTAATCGCCTCATTTATACTTTTGTTATTTTCATTTATATACAAACTACGACTACCGGATTTAAAGGATATCCCAGCAATTTTTATATTTGGTACTTTAGGGTTTACTATTTATCACATTGCATTAAACTACGGCGAAAAAACAGTAAATGCTGGATCTGCAAGTTTAATTGTTTCAGTCACACCTATAGTAACGGCAATTCTTGCTTCTGTTTTTTTGAATGAAAAAATGAAATTAAATGGTTGGATCGGTGGTGTAATTAGTTTTATAGGAATTGCTTTCATATCATTCAGTCAAGGAGATACTATTCAATTGAATAGCGGGGGATTGTTCATATTATTAGCAGCGATTTCAGAAAGTCTATTTTTCGTTTTCCAAACTTCTTATTTGAAAAAGTATGGCTTCTTGCCATTTACCATATATACAATTTTATCTAGTACTGTAAGTATGCTTATTTTCTTACCGGGAATGTATCAAGAAATATTAACGGCTCCTCTTGAAGTTAATTTGAGCGTTATATATTTAGGTTTATTTCCAACAGTACTCCCGTATATTGCATTGGCATATATTATATCTCATGCAGGTGCTTCCGAGGCAACAAGTTCTCTATATTTAACTCCAGTAATTGCGTGTTTTATAGCTTGGATATGGTTAGGTGAAGTACCTACTTTTATTTCGGTAGTTGGTGGGATAATTACTATACTTGGAGTTTTAATAGCGCATGTATCATTAAAGAAAGATATTCGAAGTGAAAAGTACAGCGATATAACTGGATAACTTTTATTTAGAAGTGATAATTCCCTGTTTTTTATAATCAAGAAACAGGGAATTATTTCACTACGTTGAATATGTAAATATATTCTTAATAAAGGAGTTTAAAATATTGAATGTCCAGTTAAAGGTTGTTACGAGAGAAAATTGGGAAGAAGCATTAAAGCTACAAGTAAAAGAAAATCAGTTGAAATTTGTTCCACCCGTAGCAGTTTCACTTGCTAAAGTTTATATTAAACCAGATGGTGACAATGTGGAGTACATACCATTTGCGATATACGATGGTGATCTTATCGTTGGTTTTATTATGCATGCTGTTGTAAGAGAAACAACTAATATGTACTGGATAAACGGATTTATTATCGATCAAAAGCAGCAAGGTAAAGGTTATGGAAAAGCGGCATTACAAGAAAGTATATACTTAATAAAAAATACGTTTAAGGTGTGTAAAGAAATTAGATTAACAGTACATAAAGATAATATTTCTGCAAAGAAACTATATGAACGTTATGGTTTTCAATCATTGGGACATGATTATGATGGTGAACAAGTATATCATTTATACGTTTAATTATTATGTAGTAAAGTTATGAAATGAATTATGCAATTTACTGAAGTAAAAATGAAAGTATTTATCCCTGAAGAATACATTGAAATGTTGAGGAATGAGTTAAATAAAATTGGTGCTTGTAAAACGGGAGAATATGATTATTGTCTGTCCTATAGTTCTGTGAAAGGATACTGGAGACTATTAGAAGATGCATCGCCTTTTAACGGGGAAATTGGTTAAATATGCGAAGGGCAAGAATCTAAAATTGAAATAAAGTGTAAACAGGAAATTGTAAAGGCTGTACTTGAAGTCATTCACAAAATTCATCCGTATGAAACACCGATGCTTTATATTATCTCGATAGTAAATAACTATGTTAATCAAATATAAAGTAAATGACTGGGAGGAACAACAATTGAAAAGTAAATTTCATCATATTGTACGAGCTGTTATGATTAAGGATAAAAAATTGTTAGTGGCTGAATATATTGGCCATCATTATTTTTTACCAGGTGGACATGTTGAAGTTGGCGAATCAGCTGAGAATGCATTAATAAGAGAACTTCGAGAAGAACTCGGAGTAGATTGTAGTATAAAACAATTTTTAGGAGTCATAGAAAATCAATGGCAAGATCGAGAAGTCCTTCACCATGAAATCAATCATATTTTTGAGATTGATTCACAAGAGCTACATATTGATTTCATACCACAATCTAAAGAATCTCATTTAGCGTTTCACTGGATAGATTATAATCAAAAAGCTTTACATACTTATAAAATCATGCCAGCACCTTCAGTTAAAGAGTTACTAGAAAGAAAATTAAGTGATGAACTACTAAATTGTTGGATTAGTAATTTTTAAATCATTTTATTTATAGTAAATACGTCCATCGAATGAATATAAAGAAAATAGGCTAAAAAACAAGGTACATCACCTAGTGTAAGTTCATATTTTGTTGATGTACGCATTTAGTCTACAGCCTTATTTCTACTTTGTTTGTAAAAATTTATTAACTTTAATATTTGGACGGAATTTATATTGATAAATGGAGGGTTTTATAATGAATCAGTTTCAACAAGAACTACAATCATTAAACCTTAATGATTATCAAACTGGCAATGTTGTGTATTGGGATCAACTACAACAAAATCAATATCCATACTATTACATTCAAGACGATGCGCGTCGTTGTGGCGGATGCGGAGGTTGTGGTGGACGCTGTGGCGGATGTGGCGGCGGAAGATGTGGAGGTTGTTTCGGTTGCGCTGGTTGTTTCGGTTGTTTTAACTGCTGGAATTGGTGGATCATTTAAGTATAGTAAACCAATAATATTTTACATGAAAGAAAGGTGTAAATACTCTTTTATACTTTTCTTTCATGTTTTAATTTTTTAATAGTATTAAGGGGGATTTATTTGTATATTTACGATAAGTTGATTTCTTGGGTAGAGAATATAAAAGAAGAAAATCATAGTTCTGCAACAGCACTTTGTATTATAAAAGATAACAAAATCGTACTAGAACATTATAATGGCTATCACTCAAATGCATCTACAAGTAAGAAAGTAACGGCATCTTCACAATTTAACGTTGCTTCTGCGAGAAAAAGTTATTTAGGATTAATGATAGCATATGCGCTTTATGAGGAGAAAATAAACTCTATTGATGATGAAGCGATAAAATATTTTAAAGACTTTGATCCTGCATTGCTTGGTAAAACAACGATAAGACATTTAGTAACACATTCGCACGGATTAGGAGAAACGGATGACGGAACAATTTTTCGTGAATTTGAACCTGGACAAGCATGGGCGTATAGAGATATTAATGTAAGAATGATGACACGTCTTATTTATCAGCTATATAATAAAAGTTTTCCAGAATTATTAAAAGAGCGTGTGTTTAAACCTGCTAATTTTCAAGAAACAGGTTGGAGAGTTCAGCAAGATGAAAATTTAGTTGACGTTGTTAATAATCCAAATGAAGACGCGATTAGTGAAATTGGTACGTTAGATGACGGTACTGAAAAAAATCTGTTTGTCTCGGCTAGAGAATTTGCACAGTGGGGCAATCTTCATTTAAATCAAGGTATGATAAACGGTAAACAAATTGTTCCAAAAGAAGTGATAGAAATTACGACAAGTTTGCATAGTCCTACATTTATAAACAATGAACTACCACAAAACGGGTTGTTTTGGTTCGTTCAAAATGAACCTGCGCTTTTAAGTGAGCTTGGTGAACGAGTTCCGAAAGGATCGTATCAAATATTAGGGATTACTGGACCGACCATTTTAGTAATACCTGAATATAATGTAGTTGTTGCCAAAATGTATAATAAAAGATTTAACTACGGTGGTGATAATTATTTATATTATTTACGTGAATTTAGTAATTTAGTCGCTGATACATTTAGTAGCAGTAATAGGGAATAATTACTCCTATAACAAAAAGGAGTGATCTAAAGTGAAAGAAAACGCGAAAAAAAATAAAAAACAAAATATAAAAGAAGTTAATACAGAACAAAATGCGATTTTCAGCGATCCAAAAGATGCAGCTAATATGCAAACTATACCGCAGCCGAAGGATTTTGATGAAATCGAATATTAATTTTTCATCCGACTATATGATGAATGAAAAATACGTCTTAAGTCTCATCACATATAAGAAATTATTTGATAACATATATACATAAGCATTTGAAAATGTCTTATCTTAACAAAGCTTTCTTTAGAAATATCTGATATAACCTGCAAAAGACACTTCTTTATGAAGTGTCTTTTTGTGTATATGAACTTAATTACCATTTTCCGTACAGTATCTTGCAATTTATGATGGATATACTAACTGTGAAAATTCATGTCATGATAAAAGAAGGGGACAGTTAGTATGAAGCAAAATTCTATAAATCCGTTACTAATTGTTCTAGGTACAATCATTGTTCAAATTGGCCTTGGAACAATTTATACATGGAGTTTATTTAATCAGCCCCTTGTCAGTAAGTTTGGATGGAACCTCAATGCCGTTGCGATAACTTTCTCCATTACAAGCTTTTCTTTATCATTTTCAACCTTATTTGCAGGAAAGTTGCAGCAAAAATTAGGACTTCGTAAACTCATTGCTACTGCAGGAATTGTTCTGGGACTAGGTTTAATACTTAGTTCACAAGTTTCTTCCTTACCATTACTATATTTATTAGCTGGTGTCGTTGTTGGTTATGCAGATGGAACTGCTTATATTACATCACTATCTAATTTAATTAAATGGTTTCCAAATCGGAAAGGACTTATCTCTGGTATATCTGTTTCTGCATATGGAATGGGCAGCTTAATCTTTAGATATATAAACGGAAGTCTTATCGATAGTCTTGGTGTATCACAAGCATTTTTATATTGGGGCATCATTGTTTTGCTTTTAGTATTAACCGGATCGTTCTTCTTACGTGAAGCAGTTGTAAGTAACACTGTAACTGAAACATTACACAATGATTATACGCCTCGTGAAATGATACGAACGAAACAAGTATATCTCTTGTTTTTCATGCTATTCACATCGTGTATGGGTGGTTTGTATTTAATCGGTATGGTAAAAGATATTGGGGTACAGCTCGTTGGACTTAGCGCAGCAACCGCTGCTAATGCCGTCGCAATGATTGCAGTTTTTAATACAGTAGGTAGAATTATTCTTGGAACATTATCAGATAAAATTGGCCGAATGAAAATTGTCTCTGCAACGTTTATTATTATTGGATTGTCAGTTTTTACTTTAAGTTTCATCCCACTAAATTATTGGGTTTATTTCGCGTGTGTAGCAAGTGTTGCCTTTTGCTTCGGTGGTAACATTACTATATTTCCAGCCATTGTTGGAGATTTCTTCGGTCTAAAAAACCATAGTACAAATTACGGAATTGTTTATCAAGGTTTCGGATTTGGTGCTCTTGCAGGATCATTCATCGGAGCATTACTTGGTGGATTTCAACCGACATTTATTACAATCGGTGTTTTAAGCGTTATTTCCTTTATTATTTCGATATTAATTCGTCCACCAAAAGTGGAAAAGAGAAAAGAAACAAAACATATATATCGGAAAGTAGCTTGATTTTAAAAAGAGTCCTCATAATGGGCTCTTTTTTATTTTGTAATGAAGGACTATCGATTATTAACTTTTTTATATTTTAAAAAGAATAAATGGTAGAATGTAACAAAGATAGAAAATTCCCATTATTAGAGGTGGACTTAGATGAAAAAAGTAAATGTTACATATGCACTTTTATACGATAAAACAAACGAAAAGATCTTAATGGTAAAAAATAAAGGGAAGAATGGTTCTTATTACACACTACCAGGTGGGGCAGTTAAATTGGGAGAAACGTTAGAAGAGGCAGTAATTCGGGAAGTGAAAGAAGAAACCGGTCTACATATAACTGTAAATGGTATTTGTTACATTAGCGAAGCTTTTTTTGAAGAGAGAGGACATCATGCAATTTTCTTTAATTTTTTAGGTGAAATAAGCAACGGAGAGACATATATATCAAGATCAAAAGAAATCGAAGAGATTACTTGGATGGAATTACATATAGCAGCACCGCATTTACGTATACCAGAACACTTACTAAATATTTTACAAAGGAAAGAAACAGTACCTTACTTTTTTAACGGAACTATTGTTCATCAATCTTCATAAAATATCATTTCATTTTAGGTGGGGAAAAAAATGGAGTTTATCGTTAATCACAAACATTTCACGCAAGCACTTTCAGAAGTAAGTAAAGCTATATCTACTAAAACTATAATTCCTATATTATCTGGCATAAAAATAACTGCAGACCAATCTGGAATTACTTTAATCGCAAGTAACTCAAATATTTTCATTGAAAAATTCATACCTAGTTCTATAGATGACGAAAAAATTACGACTATCTTAAAAGCAGGAACTATTGTTGTACCTGCAAAATATTTCATTGAAATTATAAAGAAAATGCCAAGCGATGTATTAATAAAAAGTAAGAATGAGCAAATAATTACCATACAATCAGAAGAAATCACATTGAACTTAAATGGCTTTCCAGCGCATGAATTTCCTAACGTACCACAAATGGATGATCATGCAGAAATACAAATAGAAACAAAACAATTGATTGATGCGTTTAAACAAACAGTCTTTGCAGTAGCGAAAAATGAATCTAGGCCCGTTCTTACCGGAGTACATATTGAGTTAGACCGCAACAAATTAATATGCGCTGCAACTGACTCTCATAGACTAGCTATACGTGAAACGCTAATTTCTACTAATATGAAAGCGAATTGTATTGTACCAAGTGCAACCATTAATGAACTTTTAAAATTAATGAACAGCAATTTAGAATTCGTTTCTATTTATCTATCAGAAAGCCACATTATTTTTACATTCGGCACAACTACGTTATATTCAAGACTAATCCAAGGGAAATATCCTAATATTTCTACTCTCATTCCAAATGAATTTCAAACCGTCATTAACATAGATAGACAAAGAATGTTACAAGGAGTAGATCGATCAAGCTTATTAGCAAGTGAATGGGCAAATAACAATGTTAACTTAGAAATTGTAAACGAATCTACAATTAAAGTTTCTTCTAATGCTTCTCAGATTGGAAAAATATCAGAGACACAACAGGTAGATGTAATTCAAGGTGAAAAACAATTAAATATATCTTTCGATGGACGATTTATGTTGGATGCTTTAAGGGCAATAAAAGAAGAAACGGTTACTTTAAGTTTCAGCGGTTCTATGAGACCGATATTAATTGAAGCAGGGGCACAATCTGCAGCAGTACATCTTATATCTCCAGTAAGAGCTTATTAAAAACGTAGGAAGGAATTACATTATGTACAAGCACACATTATGTTTTATAAAAAGAAACGAAGAGATACTTATGTTAAATAGAGAATATGATCCGGTAAAAGGATTATGGAATGGGGTAGGAGGAAAGATAGAAAAGGGAGAAACATCTTTAGAAAATGCGATTCGTGAAATAAAGGAAGAGACTAATATAAAAGTTACGTATGACCAAATTCAATTTAAAGGGATTATTAAATGGCAGGATTCTTCATATTCTGGCGGTATGTATGTTTATCTAGTAGAGTTACTTCATGAATTTACATATCACACTCCAAAAAAAGTCTCAGAAGGAATTTTAGATTGGAAAGAGGTTTCTTGGATTCTTAGTGACTATAATTACGGCGTAGGAGAGATGATACCTAAATTTTTAGTTGAAGTGCTCCACAATGAATTAATATTAGAGCATAATTTTATTTTATCTAATCATAAATTAATAGATTATAGGAATAAAGAATTAGCTAAGCAGGACAACTCTATATATAATATAATTCCATTATAAAAAGTAAGAATCTTAATCTATCATACACAGCAAAATAATTATCACCTAAATATAAAAGCCATAGATTATTCGAAGAGTAGCTAAGGAGAAAATTTATATGAGGATGAGTGTGATGAAGAAAATAATTATTTTACTTATAGGTATCGTTCTAATTACTATTGCTTTTTATCAATACAACAAAAAAGATGGTTTAGCTAAAAATGATAAGGTGTATGTAGAAGACTTTAAAGGTAAAAATGATTCAAACAAAATACAATCTGCTATTAATAAAGCAGAATCTAGTAAAATTAAAACAGTATTGCTTGATGATAAGAAGTATAAAATTACATCACCAATCGTAGTGAAACAGGGTGTAAAGTTATTATTTGGTTATGGAACACAATTTGTTGTTGAAGGTAATTTTAGAGTTCTAGAATTAGAAAAACACGCTTCTATTGAAGGAGCTTATATAGCTATAGATGATCCTAAATTTAATTCTGAAGTTATATATTTAGACGGAAAAAATAAGTATTATAACACTTGGCACAAAACACAAATAAAAGATATAAATATTATCAATTGGACAGAAACGAATAAAGGTACCGGCATTTCTTTGTATTCTGGTGGGAAGGAAAATGAAATTTCATTTATTAATTTTGAAAATATAAAAGTCGTAGGAATGGAAACTGGGGTGAAATTAGTAGCAAAGAAACCACAATCTGGACATGCATGGATAAATGCCAACCGTTTTATGAATTTCTCTCTCGAAGATTGTGTAAATATGATTTATATGGATAGTAATGTAACAACGCCAAATGAAATTAGTGGTAACCTATTTACAAACCTTCAAATACAACCTACAAATAAAACGAAAAGTATTGTAAAGGTAAGTGGACAGCATAACGAGTTCCATGGAATGGTGTGGGATTTACCAAAAATCAATCACGAAAACGAACTCGTTGAACTAACTGATAAGAGTATGAATACAGTGATTGAAATGTCCAGTGTACCAGCAAATAGAATTTTAGATAGCGGGAAATCAAATGTAGTGAAGTAAGTTTAAAAACAGAAAAAGAGCGAATTCCTTATAAGAGAGTTCGCTCTTTTTCTATTTATAATTAAATTTCTCTCCACCAAGCTGATGAAGGATAGTCTGTAGATTTTAACGTAATAGATTCGCCAATTTGAGGCGTTGTAATTTTAACTCCTAAACGGTTAGCTTCTTTTGTAACACGTTCTATCGGGTCACTCCATTCGTGTAATGCTAATGTAAAAGCACCCCAATGGATTGGAAGAAGCAGTTCTCCTTTCACGTCAATATGAGCTTGTACCGTTTCTTCAGGCAACATATGAATCGCAGACCACCTCGGATCGTATTGTCCGCATTCCATCAATGTAAGATTGAATGGACCATATTTATCACCAATTTCCTTAAAGTGGGGGGCATAACCGCTATCACCACTAAAGAAAATTTTAGTCTCTTGACCAAGAATAAGCCATGAACACCATAATGAACAATCTCTATCTGTCATACTTCGTCCAGAAAAATGTCTTGCAGGAGCACATACTAACTTAATATTATCAAACGTAATTTCATCCCACCAATTATGTTCACTAATTTTATTAGGTGAAACACCCCATTTAATAAGATATTGTGCAACTCCAGTCGGAACATAGAAATGTTTTGCACGATCTTTTAATTGCATAATACTTTTATAATTTAAATGATCATAGTGATTATGAGAAATGATAATCGCATCAATTTCTTGAAGGTCTTCACGTTCTAAAGAAAACGTACCGCTATAACGTTTACTATTAAACAGAGGAAACGGGGAAGAGGCATCTCCAAACATCGGGTCTAATAACAATTTTTTACCTTCTATTTTTAAAAGAGAAGCAGAATGGCCAAACCATGTCACACTCTCTAAAGATTCATTATCTTTATTTGATAAAACGATCGGTAAATTCTTTATAGGACGCAGCTTTGTCTTCATTTTTAAGTAATCAGTCATTAAACCTATAATATCTTTCGGTTTAAAACTTACATCAGTATGAATTTGATTTACATATTTCTTTTTCATTCGTTCTCCTTTTTACGTTTAACAATATACGTATGTTGTTATTGTAACTATCTGTAGTTTAAACGAAATCATTTTATCCTTCACCTTAAATGCAGTACATTTCATAAATTTGTCAAATTCATTATTCTTATATATAAAATGTAAATTATACAGCAGCAGATGAAACTAATATGAAGTATATGTAAAATATTTTAATTTTGTAAAGTTCTTCTTATAAGCGACAAAGAACATACGTTTCGTTATATGTTATAGAAGAAAATATGTCTCAAATTATTAAAAGGAAGGAGAGGATGTAAGTGCAAATAGAAAGAAAAAAGAACTCAAAATGTAAACTATCAAAATCTGAAATCATTCATTTGTATGCAGAAGGGAAGAGTACCTCAGAAATTGCTATGCTTGCTAATGTGTCTGCGAGATATATTCGTATGGTTCTATCAGACAGCAACGTGCCAAGGCGCGCTATAGGGAGTTGGAAGAGAAAGTATGACATAACAGAAAATTATTTTAAAATGTGGTCAAATAATATGGCTTATATTTTAGGGTTTATAGTAGCTGATGGTGCTATACCAAAAGAAAATCAATGTGTCAGTATATCACAAAAAGAAAGTTATATTTTAGAAGATATAAAAAAAGAACTAAAAACAAATCAGCCGCTATATCAAAACAAAAAAACAGGTGTATATATGCTAAATATTAATAGCAAAACAATAAAAGACGATCTTATGAACATACATGGAATCAGGCCGTGTAAATCATTTAACATCGAATTTCCTTTTGTACCAGAAGAATATTTGCATCACTTTGTTCGTGGGTATTTTGATGGGGATGGTCATGTTAACTCTCATAAATACTTTGTTAGCTTTGTTGGAGGATCATATAATTTTATGAATTCTTTTAAAGATATCCTTGAGAATAATAAATTCCAATTAAGTTTTGTTGACAAAGAAAAACAATATCGTATTTACCTAAGTGGTAAAAATAATGTTAATAAATTTTCACAGTGGATTTATAAAGATAAAGGTTTGCATTTAAAGCGTAAATACAATATTTTTCAAGAAAAGAATAATTGTAATGATGATTGAATAATTCACAAAAAAGTTCAATTATAAAATTAAAATTCACGGTGAATTATTAATTGAAATCAAAGTAATTGCTAAAGCAAACAAATTATAAATATAGTTTAATCAATTTCAAAGCGACTTGTTTAAATTTAATAATTAAACAAGTTGCTTTTTATTATGTTTTATTAATGATTATTTACGCTAATCCAGCATCAACGAACTATTCACTAATAAATAAAGAAAAGGGAAGGATACCAAACGTAACTAACTTATAATAAGTTTACTACTTTTTACTAGTAGACATAATATATATTATAGGCAGTTATAGAAACAAAGTAATATCAGGTATCAAAACCCAAGTAAACTATACTTAATGAGACGAAACGGAGATTTTTAGTGAGATTCACATAAAATCTTATTTAAACGCATTTATACAGTTTTTTATCTTTTTTTAGTTATAAATTCATCACAGCAAATCTTAATCGATGATTGATTAAGATTTAACCAATCAAAAACATTTTTTGATCAGCAAGAAATTTTTATGCGGAAAAATCTTTTTTACAAAATATAAATTAATAATTTTATTTTATGTTTTACTTTATAAATTTATTGCTATTTACACACGTTTTACAACTTTACATTATTTCTTGTTATTTCTGTTATTTACGCTTGACTTTTATTATTCCTATTGTTTTGCACTCTAGTTAACATAACGTTTATTTTTAATATAAAAAAATCTCCCTCACCTTCAGGAAGATTTTTTAGCTTGTTAGTATGTCGTTTGTATCTTCTTAGTAGCAATCCCAGTTGTAAATAACATTGGAAAAATCTAGATTTAACAAATCTTCTTTTTTTATAAAGAAATTTGCAACACCAGAATCTCCCCACATAATATTTAATGAATCGTCTGTATCAATTTGCAGTAATAATATATCATGTTGTTGGTATTTTTCTTCCCATTCCCTTGGATCTGTCTGTGTGAAAAATGGATAACCACCAATTTTATGTCCTTGATCTTCACATAAATCATCATACAGTTCGCCTAATTCTGTATTGTTTTCTTCATCAACAATTTCTTCCCAATCAATTTCCTCACTAAACATCTTTTCAAATCGATAATCCCTTGATGTTACCGGTTGATAACCTAATTCAAACTTTAATTTCGCTGCTTCGGGAATAATAAAGTCCTCTAATTCTAAAGTGTTTAAATAACTAAAATCAGTAATTACCTTATTTAAATCTTTTATAATTGTAGAATGATAAATAATTCGAAAATCTTTTTGTATTGTTGGATGATCGAAATCCGCTCCATAAAGCTCATCATCAGCACTTACAAAAAACTGTAACATTCCCTCCTGAGGCATATATTCAACATACGGTATTTCTTCAAAGTTTAGCTGCGCAAGTAACATCATAGGTTGTCCATTTGAATCTTTAGGATGCTCTTGATCTATAGGTAAATACGGATAACCACCAAACTTACTCTCAAAAAGCGTTGTCTCTGCTAATGTTCCAGCCACTTTAATATACGGTTTCACACTTTCTTCTAAAATACTACGATACTTCTCTAGTTCTTTCGGAATTTGAAGTTGATACGTATTCTTCATCATTTTTGGCTTCCTTTCATAATGAATTGAAAATGCCTTACTTAATTATATAGCAAGAGATAGTTTTATTGAAAACTGTTAAAAGTCCGTTTTCACCCTTGTTTTTTGCGCACTTGGTGGACAAAGTAAGTTATGTTCTAAAACCTTTTTATTAATAGTTCGAATTAAATCTGCTGCTTCTGCAGTATTTGTATTTTCTTTTAGTTTTTCTTTTAAGTCATCAATTTCCTTTGAAAGTTCAATCCACCTAGGTAAAACATGATTATTTTTCAAAGTTCTATACAATTGCTTTTCAGGATTGTACGAAAGGTCTTTATCAAGGTTAAGAGGTTTCCCTTTACCAGGTAAATGATCAAAAGACCCTTTCTTTTCTGCTTCTTTAACGATAGAACTAATATGATCTTCATACGTATAGGACCAAACTTTCTCGTCTTTTACTAAAATCTCTTGCTTTTTTAGTTTTTTATCTAGCTCTTCTTGATTCATAGATTCTCTCTCCTTTTTATTTTTCAGTGTCGTTTTTGTAAATTCCAATGCTCTTAATCCATCGAATAGCTTTTCTCGCCACCACACGCTATCATGACCGCCTTGAAACTCTTCATAAGTGGTTTGACATTTCTTTTCTTCTAAAGCTTTATATAGACGTCTATTAGCCGTTAAAAGAGGTTCGTTTTCAAGCTCACCTACTGCTATGTAAGTATTGAGATGAGTCGCATTAGAATTTATAAATGAAATTTGATTTTCAATCCAAGGAATTGCATTTTCATAGTCATCCTTTTTCCAATGTACGGATCCAGACATTGACAACACATTCCCGAAAACATGTGGATTTTGAAGTGCTGCATAAAAAGCTGCTAAGCCACCAAGACTGAAACCAGCAATTGTTGTATGATTTTTTTCTCGATATACGTGATACTGAGCTTGAATCCACGGAAGTAATTCCTTCGTTAAAAATGTATTCATTTTATCGTTATAAGTTAACTCTTCTAATCGATCAACAGGATCTATAGCAACAGCAATACAAGGTGGGATTTCTTTTTCGTAAATTAAATAATTAAGTGTTTTTTCAATTGAAAGGCTATGAATGAATGAACTCCCATCAAATACAATGAGAAGCTCTTGAAGATGTGAAGTGTGAGAATAATCATGAGGCGTATAAATATGAATGTTACGTGTGTTATTTAAAATCGAACTATGAAAAGAATATGTTTCAATTCTCCCGGATCGATAATCATTTGAAGGAAAACGACTGCTATACTGCACGTCCATACCTAGTTTTAACACAGACGCTTTATTGGCACCTTCTCCAAATACATTTTCATTAAATTGGTCTAGTTGGTACTGTTCACTACGCTTTATCCAATTATTTTCAAAAAAATCATTTACTGTAAAATAATAAGTTGAAATAAAACTCTTATCCGTCCTAAACGTTACATACCAAATATCTGTCTGTAACAATCGTTGTAATTGATTTACAGACAGATCCCAACCAGGGAAACTACCGAATACATAAACGTTTTCAGTTTTTAGGTCCCCTAGCCATATATACGTTATAAGCCGATACTGATTATCTACAGGACATTGTTCTATTAGTGGTGTATGATTTGACTTTATTTCATGCAAAAAAGTATAAAGAGCTTTTTCGTTTCCATTTTTTAAGTGATTTTTAAGCTTCTCTAACTTAGGACTGATTATTGTAGTCACCCCTCTTCCTCCTTTGTAGTATTCTATATGTAGTTTTTTTTTCATTAGAATCCCTATATAAAAGTAGTCGTAAGTTATGTGTTTAGAGAAGTTATTGATTAGAAAAATGATCAATTGCTTGAATAGAAAGTTCCAATGATTTTATTCTTCTTTCTAAAAGTGTTCTTTGAGGACTCCCAAGCTTTGACTTAACATAAACCTTTTCAATTGATGGAAGCAAACCAATTAGAACATTTCGAGCGTCTGCTAAATCTTCTTGTGTGTAATGATGGGTTTCTTGATTCCAAATACTTTCTAACATAGCTAAGCCGATACTAGCTGCTTTGAGTCTTTTTTTCACTAAAGTAGTGTTTGAGCCTTTTTGAGTCATCTGTGATAAGGCGTTTTCAAGTTTACGGATTGTTGACTGTAAAGACTTTATTGATTCTACTCTATCGACATTTGATACGTTTTCCATATTAAACCTGTCCCTTCTTCATTTCTAAATTAGTTTTCTTGGTATTTGATAATACCATTAAGAAACGAATTTTACTCGAAATATTTGAGTTGGACATGAATTTAAAGGGAAACAGCTAACGAACTTCTCTCTCCTCTCTTGCACCATTCTATATGTACTTCTTTTTTCTCGTTAAAATACCTACATGGACAAGTTGTTAATATTGTATAATTTATGAACAAAAAACGTACAAGCAGCATAACTTGTACGTTTTTAAACTGTAAGGTAATAAAGTAATAGCTTTCGGGTCTTTTCATAATTCACGAAATCTCTATACAAAATGGGATACTTAACAATTTCTGTTTCTAGAAAACGATATTGCGGAAACCACTCGAAAAACGATATCCTTAGCCGCTTTATTTGATTAAACACAATCTCCTGTTCATTATTATTAAGCACATAACTTAAAGTACCTGCTGTATGCATCCAATAATAATTTAAATCAGCGCTTATACAATCATCTTCTGTAAACATATTATTAAAATCTTTTCGTATTTTTCGAATGTCACAATTCGGAAACGGTTTATACAGCAGACTAGGCATTTTCTGCAATTCATTAAAAATAACCCTTTTTCCTAACTTCAACTTTCCACCCCTTTATTTCTCTATCCAATTTAATAAGTTTTCATAATGATATTGAGCATCTGTATAGCCAAGATTATAAAAATTAACGAGGTTTTCTTTATTTCTTTCTATTCCGCTTATGGGAAGTTCTAAGCTAGGCTGAATCACATAGAAATTGTCTTTTTGTTCTATTTGATTCATATAAGATATTGTCTCATTATAATAACGATAATGTTCTACTAAAGATTCTGCGATATTCGGATATTTTCTATATAAAATTTTAGCTAGGCCAGAAAATTTATTGCGCTGCTTCTCATATCCTGCTGGTTTTGTCATAATTACAACATTCTTTTGATAACCATCAGTTTGAGCTTTTAAAACCGGAATAGGATCTATAATTCCTCCATCTAACAACTTTCGATTATCGTATTCTACAGCAGGTGCTATAAACGGTACTGAGCTAGATGCACGAATGATTTTTAAAATATCATTTCCGTGTTCTGCTTTATTATAATAAATAGCTTGTCCTGATTCGCAGTCAGTTGTCCCTATAACAAACTGTTCATTTGAGTTTAAAAAAGTTTGAAAATCAAATGGGACAATTTTATTAGGTACTTCATCAAATAAAAAGTCCATTCCAAATAATTCGCGTTTTCGAATTAAATTTCGATAAGATATATACCTGTGATCTGCAACTAGCTCTGTATTTACTTTTTTATTTCTCCCTTTTTGACGCGACAAATAGGTTGCTCCCATACAAGCTCCAGCGGATACGCCAACTACATAAGGAAAGAATAAGTTCTTTTCCATAAAATATTCGAGTACTCCCGCAGTATATAAACCTTTCATTCCTCCGCCTTCTAATACTAAACCGATATTCTTCATGCTATATCCCTCTGCTTCTTTTTTCTTAATTTCATATTAGCATAAGATATTAAGATGAAGTTATATAAATGAATTGCAACAATAACCAGAAACTACTAAAGTAATATCATAATTTCTTAGTAAATAGCATGGTACAATATAAGTAACACATTCCACAAATAATGGAGGAGGAATTTCCTATGGGTTTATTTAGCGGTATTTTAGGAAATGCATCAAATACGAGTACAGAAAGTGTAGAACGTGATTTAGAGAAGATTATGTTAGACGATGAGAAAGTTGAACATGCTTATAAATTAATTCGCGATTTAATCGTATTCACAAATCGCCGTCTTATTTTAGTAGATAAACAAGGGATATCAGGTAAAAAAACTGAGTATCATTCTATCCCTTATAAAAGCATTACACAATTTAGTATCGAAACAGCTGGACATTTTGATTTAGATGCAGAACTTAAAATTTGGGTGTCTAGTATGAGTGGGCCAATTACGAAAGAATTTAAAGGTGACGATAGTATTTTAAGCATTCAAAAAGCATTGGTAACATATACGACAAAATAGTTAAATCATGCATATTTATTCGTTTCTGAAATTACTATCCCGAGTATTTTGGAAGGATATACATTAATCTTGTATATTTAATCTAAAATAACATAAAAAGGTAAAGCGTATTTCAAATGCTTTACCTTTCTTTTTTGTAATAAATAAGTGTAGTTTTATCATTTAACTTCTTTATTACTTCTGTTCTTTTATACCCCATTTTTTCATATAGAAAACAATTTTTTTCTTCTTCTAAAATCGTAGCAAGTTCAAAACTTCGTACTTCTGCAAACATCTCTTCCATTAAAATAAGTACCTTCTGAGCAATTCCTTTCCCTTGATAGATTGGATGAATAAACATTGGACTAATCCAAAATCTATAAGGTAGTTCTTTTTGGGATATACATATTGCTCCAACAAGTTTCGAATCTATTATCATCTTATAAAAATTACTACTGGGATTATTTATTCTAAATATAGTTTTTTCAATAGATTCATTTGCTGGGTTTGTTTCATAGTCTTTATATTTATTTAATAAAGGGCTAAATGAGTCTATTTGCATTTGAAATAAAATTGCTGCATCACTTTCTGTCGCCTTCTCTAGTGTAATCTCCATATTACCAATTTAGTCGCTTTCTTAATGAAGTTATATGAGCTGTATGATGACGACCATGCCATGCATATAGTCCAATTGCAACAGCAAGTTTTGTTTCACCAGTCTCTGGATGGTTAAATGTCTTTTCTAAATCTTCAAGTTCTAAAGAATATAAAAGGTTCACCCATCTTTTATGTAATGACTCTAACATTACTAGTGAAACATCTACTGGTAATTTAGAATCAGGTAATTCTGCCCACTTCTCTTCTTTATATGGTTTAATCGTTGGATTCTTTTCTGTTAGCGCTAATTTAAAACGTATGTAACTATTCATATGGCTGTCAACAACGTGATGAACTACTTGACGAACTGTCCATCCACCAACGCGGTACGGTGTGTCTAACTGCTTCTGATCTAAATCTTTGATAGCCTTCGTTAGTTCATTAGGTAAATCTTCAATTTCTTGAATCCATGTATCAATCATTTCTTCAGTTATAGGACGTTTGTATGTAAATTGGCCAATTGGATAACGTAAATCATTCATGAGTAAGTCCCCCTTATTTTAAGCGCGAAGTATTTCTCCAAATATAATGAACAAACTTCACATGTTCTCCGTTTAATTGTACAGATGTTGTATCTGCTTCGTTTGAATACGAAGAAAACCCGCTTTTTTCTAGTACAATTTGTGATGCGAGATTATTAGTAGTTGTTTTAGCGTGAACTTCATTAATTTCATTATTCTTCGCTTCGTCTAAAACTAATTTTACAGCTGCAGTTGCAACTCCTTTTTTAGTAAATTTTTCTCCGACCCGATAACCTAACGAACTGATTCGAGTTTCCGAATCTATATCTACTAAATTTATTCGTCCTACAATTTCATTTTCTTCATTACGAATTACATAAAAATAAGAATCTCCATTCGCTTGTTCTATTAACAAATCATCTAGTAGTTTTTGGAAATATTCAAAATCAAAATATTGCGAGCCACGATTGGGTACCATTGTTTCAAAAAAAGACTTATTCGTAAGTTCAAACGCAAATAAATCCTTAGCATCGTGTTTCTTTAATTGTTCTATGTATATGTTCATCTCGATTACCCCTTCTATATCTACTAACTGTTATATATTCTTTTTTAATCAACTATTTTCCTGCTATTTCTTTCGTTTCAGTAACACAGCAAGTAGCACTTTTGGATGAAATAGGTGAAATGGACTACGAATTAAATTCATCACTTTTACTAATCGAATATAAACGTCAGAATCAGTTGCAGATAGTTGATATATTTGTTTCGTATACCAAAGCTGAAATTTTTGCTTTATCGTTAATTTTCTTTTTAGCTGTGGATGGCGTGATATTTCCGTTGTAGTCATTTCCCAAGGAGTTTGTATTATGTTAGCGGTCTTTTTATAAAACTGCTGTATAAATGCTTTATCAAGCTTCTTACTCCTTTGTAAAAGTAACTGCAACTGGTGAGCTTCCATAGCTGCAACTGACACACCTTGACCGAAAACGGGGTCAAAACGACAATGTGCATCTCCAACTACTAACAATCCTTCTGGCATATTTGTAACAAGATCGAATCGTCTTCGTACTTGAAAAGGAATTTTGTATATTTTAATATCAGTAATTGCCTCAGCACTATTTAGGAAATCTGTTACATTTCGTATTGATAAATTTTCCGCAAAATTATAAAACTCATCATCTGTTTGCGGTGCTTTCTCATCAGCATATCCACTGAAAGTAACAAAATAACGATTATCTTCAATTGTTTGAATAAGAACACCGTAAGGGCTTTCCGGAAAACTTGGAGACATCATCATATTACAGCAATCTAACTTCTCATTTTCTTTAAGCTTAAACATTCTAGTAGCGTAAAATAAATCAATACGAACCTTTTCTTCTTGCACTTCAATATCGTATTCTCGTAACCACTCTATACCTTTTGAACCGAATCCACTTGCATCAACTACAATATCTGCATGAAATTCTTCATAAAGACCTGTATCTAAATATCTTGCTTTTACACCACACACTTTGTAACGTTTTTCATCTACTAGTAATGCTTCAACTAATGTTTCATACTTTGTAGTAATATTTGAAACGCGTTCAATTCGTTTTTGAATATGTGATTCTAGCATAGGACGACTTTGCTGAATCATATGCACTTCCCCGATGAATGGTTGTTTCCATAAACCAAATTGATGCCATTTCAAATCACGAGTAAAGTTATTTACGATGCTACCTGCTTCTATTAATTCATTCGTAATATTAGGAAACAATTCCTCAATTGCTTTTTCTCCACCTTTTAATAACACATGAGGGTGATTGCTTTGTGGAACTCTTTTTCGTGAAGCTTTTCCATCCCATCTTTCACCTGCTTCTAAAATGATTACTTCCTTAAAAGCACTGGATAATGCTTTTGCTGCGAGTTTTCCTGCCATACTTCCGCCAATAACGATAGCCTTATTAAACATATTTTCCCCCTTAATAAAAAGAGATCCTGCCTTGTATGAATGAAACAGGATCTTAAACTAACTAACTTCTTTATCATTATACTTAAAACACATGAGTAAATTGCAATGTTAAAATTAAAATGCCTAATCCCCATACGTAATACGCGAATACTTTTAAGGAGTGACGTTTTAAATATTGAATCATCCATGAAACAGCTATGTAACCGAAAAACGCAGCTGATAACGTTCCGACAATTAAAGATGTACTAGAAATAGATTCTGCTTTCCCTTGAAAAACATCTGCAAATTGCAAAATGATAGCTCCGACAATGGCTGGCGTTGATAATAAAAAAGAAAAGTAAGCAGCAGTTTCGCGGTCTAACTTCCTCCATAATGCAGCGACGATTGTCATACCAGAACGAGAAATAGCCGGAAAAATAGCCACTGCTTGAAATGAACCGATGATAAATGCATCTTTATATGTAATGTCGTCCATTTTTTTACGACCATTTTTTTGTTTATCTGCCATGTAGAGAAAGAATCCTGTCACTAAAAACTCCCAACCAATCGTAATACCTGTTTTGGAAATATCCTCAAAAAAGTCTTTAAATAACAAGCCAATTATAACTGCGGGTATCGTCCCAACAATAAGTAATAACATCAGCTTTGAAAATGGTTTTTTGATTAAATATATAAATTCTTTTTTGTAATAAATAAACACCGCAAGTAAAGTCCCAATATGCAACATCGTATCTAAAAACAATCCTGCTTCATCTAATTGAAATAAATGCCTTCCTAAATAAAGATGACCTGTACTACTTATCGGTAAAAACTCTGTTAAACCTTGTATGATCCCTAATATAAAAGCTTCTAACCAATTCATGATGGTCCCCTTTCTTGTTTGCTTGTACCAATATATGAAGGTTAAATTTTCGATATGAAAAAAACTATATTTCTCTATGAATTTACTTTTATTTTATGGATATATATGTAAAGAGGGTTGAGGAGGGTTAATATGTGGAAGCACACAAAATTCGGCAATGTATTACTTTGGGTGGGACCTATCCTTGTGTTTGTAGGGTTATGTATGACAAATGTGATTTCAGATATTCCCTTCTTTGAGGGAAAGCATAAAACACTTGGTATTGTTCTTATATGTATAGGTGTAGTCTGTTTTATTGCTGCAAATCATTTAAAGAAAGGGGAAAAATATGAAGAATAACGCTAAACAAAAAAACAATCCTGGCATATTACCTAGGATTGTTTTTTATTAATGTTGATTATTTGTAGAATACTTTATCAACGTTATATTTCGCTTTGTATTCGTTAATGATATATGTTTCGTAAATTTCTCTTTCTGTTGGATCTTCTACGATACATGCATCAATGCGATATACTTCATCACGGTGGTTTTTGATTGGAGAAACATTATCTTCAAAATGCTTCTTAATACGTTGTCTAATTTTACGAGCTTTACCTACGAAAAGAAGTTCGTCATTAATATTGTAAAACATGAAAATGCCGCCTTTATCTCTAGGGAACAAGTGGAAATCAATAAATCCATTAATTGGAGTAATGATTGGCTCGTCTCCTTTAATAACTTGTTTACGTTCAGTAATTGAAACATCAGCTTCAGGAATATTAATTTTAATCAAGTTCATTCACGTCCTCTTTTATTATAAAGATAAATAATAGCATACATATGTAAGAAAATCTATGTTCAAAGGCATATTTCATTTTATAATTCAAATATTAAAGGTGTATCATGTAAACTTTTCTTCCAAATCATATGATCACTTGATTCTCCCCAATAATCTTTCAGTACATAATTAGGCTCTCCAAACTTCTTTTTCCATATACTTTGCGCTTTTTTATATCCACTATCTAAACAGAATTCTGTTATTCCTTTGCTAAGTAACGTAAGAAACATTGCATTTAGTAGTAAACTCCCGATACCCTTTCTTTGATACTCTGGAAGTATAAATACAGTTCCTATTTCATACAAATCCTTAAGCACACCACCTGTACAACTATTAATCAATGTACTTGCTAGACCGATTTCAATTGTTCCAATGATTTTATCGTTATTTGTATCAATTGCTAATAAAAAATAACGATTTTCTCCATTACTATCAAAATCATTTTTTAAATATCGCTTTTTCGTGTTAATTTCATTTTCTATGTCGTCCAGTAAATGTGATAATCTTTCTTCTTTAAATGTATTTGTAATGACTATACGGAAAAACAAGTGAAGTTCCTCTAAATCATCCGAATTCGGTCTCCTAATTTCAACGTTATACATAATTTAAATCTCCATTCTATGCAATTGTTAAAACCATACTTTATATACTCTATTCAACAATATTCTACAAAGCCCTGCATAGATCCAGCAGTATAAAAAGCTCAGTATAAATATTGATAAACTAATTTTCATATCCATAGTTGTATGAATAGTAGGACCAAGTACTGGAAAACGGAAAAGATCTAGAACAATCATAATTCCTATAAGTAGACAAATCGCAGAAAAGGAAATCACCCAAATTCTCCTCTTGAATTGTATAAAGGAAAATCCTAAAGCTATACCTAATAAGCCTGTAGTAAAGGGAAATACAATTAGTTCACTAGGCTCAATAATAAATAATAGGAAAATAGTAAGAAGATAAGAAAGTACTCCCTCACGAATAGAGTAGCAAATAGCCAAAAAAATTGGTAACGTCGCAAAAGGACTAATGAATAACCCTATACCAGGAATTAAGTTCCCCGCAGCTTGAAACATGGTGGCCAAAGCACTCATTAAAGCTGTAATCACTAACCTATTTGCTAGAGACAATTTTCTTTTATGAACAAAGTCCGCATCATTATCTACCATAAGTTGACACCAATAACGTACAAACCGATTCATCGAAATTCCCCCTAAAGATACCTAATTCATCACTTTCTATATTATTCATATACTAGTGGTTTATGAGTTACTTTCTGCTTAATATGAATACCTATACAATAGAAGTTTATACATAGAAGACTTTTAGGGGGACAAATTATGCGTTCTGAAATAAAATGCATTCCTTATATTTCTAAATCGCGAGTGTATATCGTATCAAGGAATAATTTCAAAAATGGTTCCTTTGTTAAAATCAGTTACTTTCATAGAACCGTAAACTCCTAAATATAAACTAGTTTGATCCAAATTTGTTCCTAAACTCATAAAATAAGCTGCTTGCGTACCAAAATCATAATCGGTTTCAATAACATGAAAATCAGTATGTTTACCGTCTGTACCGGCTCTAGTATATGCTAAAACACCTTTAACTGGCGACAGAGACTCTTCTTTCTTAGCAAGGTCAGTAAATACGACACTACCATGTAAATTCGGGATTGCAGTTCCCATATATGGCTGAACTCCTGTTAGGGAAGTTCCTCCAAACTTATCCGGTCTAGGGTCCTTATGAAAATAACTAATTAGTGGCTGAATTCGCTTCGTTGATGTTTCTATTGTTTCATTATAATAAGCTATTGTTCTCTCATCCAAAGTAGGATTCTCAGAACAGTGTTTTATAAAAGAAGTAGGTAATTCTCCTTCCCATCCTCTCCAACCAAAATTAATAAATCCATCTTGATTGGGGGTGAGTCTCATTACATGCATTTGAACAAGTTCGGTAACCGGTATTGATTTATATTGAACAAATGAAAAAATAGACTCTACAATATCCTGTCCAACATTTCCGGCATATTTAATATATTGATTATAAAACCTTTGGAATGAAATACCGGTTATATTACGAACACCTTTCGCAATTACTGTTAGTGTTTCTTGTATAGATAGAGGAAGTTCATTAAAGCGTGTAACGACTGGAGGATTATTTATGAATGTATTTTTACTCACATCGATTTCAAGTATTTTACCTGCTATTTCTAAATCATCTTGGCTTAAATTAAATGGGTCATAACCTGAACCACCGTCTCCATTTGTAAACACAAGTTTTCCCGTTTCTGGAGAAAAATTTAAAGTATTTACTCCATTATGATTAAAAAATGGGCGTTTTATTTTAAGTAATGTTCTTCGTTTTTGAGGTTGACCGTTTGATTGTAAAATCCATTCTTCGATTGTATCAGTATGATCATATTGCGTATCTCTATTTGTCCACTTTAAGTTTAACGTTTTCGGGTCACAAGGATTCGGTTTAAATTGTTCAGAGAGTGCACCAGGTCCTTGAGTTCCAGCTACTGAATAATGAAGATAAAATAAACCGTTTTGATAAAATCGCGGATGAAATGCTAGTCCAAGCAATCCACGTTCATCATAGCCGCTACTAGCAACATCTTCTTCAAATGTACCTAATTTAATAATTCGCGGACGAATATTTAAAAATGTTTTTATGACTCCATCTCCTATGTAGAAAATCTCCCCTAATTGGGTTGCAATAAATATTCTTTCAGCCGAATCACCTGGAAGAATAGCTGTTTTTATTACAGTGGGTAAATTTATGTTATGAACAATGGGTCGTAAACGAACCTTAACTTTTGTCAATTAACTTTACACCCCTTTATATTCTTTTTAATAGAAGAGTATGATTAGAGTGATCTTATTAGTATCAAATAAGTCGCATTCCTTTTTATTACAATTTTGTATATAATATAATTATAAATAAACTAAGTGGCTACTTATGACACTTTTACTACAAATCATCTTACCACTTATAATTGCACTATATTTATTTACACTCTATCGTAATACAACTATTGGAAAAGCTGCTTTTCTTTTAGCAGTCATTATTGGGATTTTTGGATTAGAGAACATTTTTCAGCATGCTAATCTAACAAATCATGCTATTTATCCATATTGGGGCAGTTTGAAGGCTGTTGTTATTATTTTATCAGTCGTATTTCTATTCAAAATAAACCGTTTTGGAATTGATAGTGATATAATTAACAAAAATATGTATAAATAAAAAGATTAGGATTTACTCCTAATCTTTTTATATTTCGGGGTAGTACCACATGCCCGGCAAGCTAAGGTCTTGATGTACCCCTAAACAAAATCTTTAATTTTTCTATAGTTATTTATGGGGTTAGAGAAAAAGAATAAAGGGCTTGAAGAAGAAAATGTAAAGCTTACTAATTACTTCATGATGTGTAGAAATAATAAGATTATTTAGTTATGGAAGGTCAACTTTAAGAATAGCCCCTTACTTTTTAAAAATCGTTGTATTTTCTATACGAATTGAATCAACTTCACCACAATTTAAACAAAATGAGTAAATCTTATTAGAGCCTTTAAATGAACCTTTACTTGGCTTTACAGGTATATAATCTGTAGCTTCTGTAAATTTATCGCTCCCACATTTCTCACATTTTTTATCTTCCAATAAAATCCCCCTCCTAATTACAATTAAAGAATATTGATATTTTTATTATACAAAAACATAATATAATGTGGAACAAAAACCCAATTCCACTCCATTCTTTCAAATAACTTTATCTGTTTTCAAACAACTTTATTGTCATTTTACACATGAAGTTATAAATTTAGGACCGTACATATTAGACATATCTAAAATGTACGGTCCTTTTGTTTGCTAGTGGTTCACTTATAAGTATGTGATCCTTTTACAATTCGAATTTCTTTTTAAGCTTCTTATATTTTCTATAAGAATGTCTAACAATGTTTAACATAAAATACGGTATTTTAACAGGGAAAGGCAATTTATAAATGAAAGGCAAATAAAATGTAAAATATGCCTTTTCTAGGTCTCTCCACTTACTATCTTCTTTCGTTTTTAAGAAATCAGATACATCGACTACATATCCTCTTCCTTTTTCCATCATCACATTTTTCCCGTGAACATCACAAGGAGTTAATCCTTGTTTCCTTGCATACTCTAAAGCTTTACTTATATCAAGGATCACCTGCTTAGGAATTTTAATCCCCTTATGAATAGCATCGTATAAGGTGATTTCTTTTAAACGTTTCAATACTATAAAATTTTCTCCTTTATATATAAGTTTTGAATAAGAAGGATGATTTCCGATTCTGCGGTATACTTCTGACTCTTTTTCAATTCCTTCTCCTTCTCGCGCGTAAACTTTCACTACCCAATCTTTGTATTTGCTATGCATGAATACTGCGGCATAATTACCTTTCCCTAAACACTTCCAAAGTCTAGGAATATCTTTAACTACTACAGGCTCGAATTCATCCTCACTTCTTATGATTACCTCTTTTAATAATTCGTCCTTTATCAATCCCACAAAACTATTTATACTCATCATTTCCACTCCGGTTTTGCTAAAAGGGGCTTACCCACATTTTAACGAAAATATACACTAAGCGAATTTTAGCATAAAACGAGTCATCTTTCTTCTTAAAATAAAAAGATGACTCGTTTTATTTTAACTGTTGAATACTTAATATGTATTCCGCTATTCATAGCCCAAAACCATACAACTTAAAAATATTTCTAACTATTTTCATTTTTTCAGAGGCAACTGTATAGAGCTTTCCTAGTGCAAGTTCTCTTGTTCATTGGCCATGCCAAATCCATATTTGATTTTTATAAAAATGACACTAAGAAACCCCCTTGCTACAAATGCCGTGTAGCAAGGGGGGGATTGTTCAATTCTTTTTCTACTACTATCATTGTTAGCTAACACTTTTATTGTTTTAATAGTCTTTTATTTAATTCCCATAATGCTGTTTTGTTGCTATCCCACTTCAAATGCATTACGGCTTCCTCAAAGCATAACCATTTATAATTTAAGTGTTCTTTTGATAATGAGATGTTTTTTGTAGGGACGTTAACTCCAAAAGAAAATTCTTTTATTACATAAACCTCATCTCCCCAAAGGAATCCTCCAACTACATCCTCTACTGGTAGTGAAGATACAGAATCTAATTGTATATATGAACATTCTTTTGTAATACCAGCCTCTTCAAACGCTTCCCGTTTTGCTGATTCAATAGGAATCTCACCGTCTTCTCCACCACCAGCTATTCCTTGCCAATAACCATAATCACTTCGGTTAAAGATCGCATATTGAATAGAATCGTCAATTTTTATATAAGGAAATATCAATACTTGATATGGTGCTCTCATTGCTTAACCTCCTTTCGAAAATAAGCTTTAATTAAATATAAATAAAGAGCAAACATCACAATTCTACATTAATAATGCAAGTTTATGATGTCAGCCCTCTATTTTTTAAGAATTTTATTTTTTCATAAACAGTCTTATTCTTTACGGAGAAAAAACTACTTATTTTCTATCGAATTTGTTTAGCGTATTTTTTCATACCTGATGTTATTCAATTGCGCCTGCAACGTCATAATCGTTTAAATCTAATTCAATTGTTTGTCCCAGCGCTAATTTAGCAAGTTCTGCTCCTAAATATGGACCTGCCGTTAGACCTGAAGCACCTAATCCGTTTGCAACGAGAATACCTTCAAAGTTAGGAAGTGGGCCAATTACAGGTAAGAACCCTGGCGTAAATGGTCTGAATCCAACTCTCGTTTCGAGCATAGTAGCATTTTCTAGGCCAGGTGCAACTGTTAATGCTTTATGGAATACTTCATTTAAACCACCAGCCGTAACACGATGATCGAAGCCAGTTTCATTTTCATGGGTAGCACCAATTACGACATGACCATTGTCAAATGTTAAAATGTATTGATCATTTGGCGGCATAACAACTGGCATATTTTCTGTTGCTATATTTTCCATTTGTAGGTGAACAATTTGTCCTTTTTGGAACGTAACTAAGAAATTAATTCCTAATGGGTTTAAGATTTCATTCGCCCATGCACCTGCAGTTACAATAACCTTCTCTGCTAAAATTGTTTCATCGTTTACTTTAACTCCCGGAATATGATTACCTTCACGGACTAATACTGCATCACCTTTTATAAAAGTTGCACCATGTTTTTTCGCAGCGCTGATTAATGCGTTGCGTAATAATCTTCCGTTTACTCGTGCAGCACCACTAATATGAACAGAACTATATTCTTCTGATAGTGCTGGGAATAATTTTTTCGTTTCTTCAGCTGATAAACGAGTAATTTCACCAATCTCTGGTGCATCTTCACGGCGTTTATAAGCTCGCTCTTCCATTTGATCTAGTTTTTTCTCATCAGTATGTAAACTAATTGCACCTACACGGTTATAACCTGTATCCGTTTCACCGTCTTCTTCTAATTGCTGAATTAACGAAGAATAGTAACGTGCACCGCCTTTAACGATTTTATACCATGCTTTATTACGACGTTGCGAAAGCCATGGACAGACAATACCTGCTGCTGCATCTGTTGCTTGACCTACTTGTTGACGATCCACGATAGTAACGTTCGCGCCAGCCTTAGTAAGATGATAAGCAGTAGATGCTCCTAAAATACCAGCCCCAACTACAATATACGATTTCATTTCAAACACCTTTTCTCTTTTGCTAATTATTTAAATATAAGAACATCCCTTAGTATAATGGAAGGAATACTTTTTTCAATGTACTCATCGCAATTAATTGTTGCATCATTGTGACTTTCCAAATCTTATTTTTTCTTTTTGCGAAATAAATCAATTGTTTTATATCCTTGTGAAAGAATTTCAATCATTTTCTCAAGACGTTTTTCACGTGTTTTTTCTTGTTTTACAGAAAAAAGATTACGTGCCCAATCTTTTTTGTATCCAGGTGTTAAACTTTGATAAAACTTAAGTTCATTTGGATAATTAGTCAATAAAGCTTCAACATCTTGAATGCGATCTGCATAATCTGCTACACATTGGCTCATTGCAGGCGTTTTCGTCGCTTTTTTCTTTTCACGCTTTAAACCTACAACAGTAAAGATGTCATCCATACTTACCATTCGCGCAAATTTAATATCGCTTTCTCCCACATATCCATCTTCTCCAACGTTTAATGCTGGAAACATCTCATCACGGTGAATAAACGTACTGTAGCGAGAATTACCTTTTTTCGGATATGCGAAGAATATGTATCCTTTTTCAATTAGTAATTCTTCATTATTAATAATATAATTCGTTTGTTGTACCATTTCATCAAGTGTTTCTACAAAAATAAAAATAGCATCATGTTCTTTTGAAAATGCAGTTTCTTTCCCGGTAAAAATGTCATAATTACTTGGTTCATTAATTACGACCATATTTGTATACTTATTAAGCTTTAATTTATCGATTATTGACATAAAAATCTTCCTTTACATTCAAAATTCATTGTTTATACTTCTTCATACTGTTCTAGTGTATTATATCTATTAAGAAAATCAAACTTTAATAGTTGTTTTAAGTTAAAAATGTCACTTCATTAAATTCTATGATTTCTTTATTCTTTTTCTATACATAAAAAAGAGACTAGACTCAATTTTAAGCCTAGTCAATATATCACCGTGTTTCTCTCTTGCATTCCTATTTATTAATCCTCTACATTTACTCCGACTCTAATTGCTGTATCTATTTGTATATTCACAACTCAATAGCAAATAAAGTATATAAAAGCTCTCTATATTGATCTTCTGTAATTTCATGTTTCGCTTTTTTACCATGAATCATTTCAGTTAAACTAGTATTTGTTAAAGAGACATGACCAGATTCCGTCAATTTGACTGCAATTGGCCCTTTATTGAAAATAGATTTCTCATCTTCTACTACTCTTTTTTGAACATCATTCACTACTGCCTCATCGATGATACGATTATAAAAAGCATGACAAACTTTCCACTCACCATTCGTATCTTTTCTTTCTAGAACGTAATTCCCTTTACTCGTATCTTTTCGTCTCACTCGATACGTACCATTTTTAGAAGAAACAGACTCACCAGTAAAAGGTACAGGGACTAGAGGCACTAATGAAGCAATACCTACATCAATTAAGTATCGTACGTTGTCATAATTTAGAATAATCGTTATATGTCCATCCTCAAGTGCCCATGCGTTTATATCATTTTTATATACGGTACCTAATGCGAGTTGTACATTATAACCACAATCTTTTAAAAAGTAGTAAAAAAGAGTATTTAATTCATAACAAAGTCCACCGCGGGATCTAGTTAAAATTTTATCCTGTAAATTTTCCGTAGTAATTGCATTCGTATTACGTGCTATTACATCTAAATTCTCAAATGGTATAGTGTGTGCAAATGCAAAGAGAATTGTATTTAATTCCTCAAATTTCACTTCAGTACGCTTTGCAAGATTCAATCTTGTAAAAAGCTTATGTTGTAGACTTGTCATAGTCAGCACCCCTTAAAATGTATAAGTTAAAATAGTATATGCTGATTGTAAATTTAAAGGGGTACTGAAACAATGTACATTTCGTTTAACTGTACCGGTACAAAAAGTCTAACCAACAAGATTACTTAAGATAAGAAACTACGAATACAAATGTAATAGTTTGTCTATAGGTAAATTATTATAATCGCTTAAATCAACAAAAAACTGAAGTTGCCACAGTTGGCTCTTTTTAGCTTGATTGCTGACAGGGTTATCCCATATAGGATAAATTCTCATAGCCATCTTGCCTTTTTGATTTTGTGTTCTCAAAATTTTTTCCTTAAGAAGAATCTCTTTCGGGAAAATAAATTGTCCTAGTTTATTATCATCTATACAAGTGATAACTAATAAGTCCGAAGCAGCGTCATAAGAAAAAGCTTGATTTTGCATATTGTCATCTTTCTCCCAAAAAGAAACAAATTGACCAGTTTTATTAGGTGTAATTTTTGATTTTCTAAAACGAATGGTTTTGTTATTTAAATGAAATATATATCCTTCATATTCGGCGTTTTGCTTTTCTTCTTTTACATTCGAAATCATTAAATTGTTAGGTTTGTAAACTATATTGTTTAAATTTCGTATCGTATCATTATAATTGTTCAAAAAAACTCCCCCTTTATTCATTTCTTAGTTTAACACAAACATCAGTTCTTATATGTTATAAATAATAATCGATGTGAAAAAGAGGGGAATTTTACTGCGGTATTGTTATTACTTTAATGTACTTAGTTTTTCAATTGCTTGTTGTTCAGTTGCTAAGTAAAAAATATCTTTACCTTTATTACATTCATAAATAAAGTCCTTTAAGCTTTGACTAGTATACATAGAGAAATCTCCAACAATAGCAAACTTTACCTTGTAGTTTATAAACTTTTGAAGAATATCGCCCGCAAGACGTGTTTTTAGATTAAAGAAATCTTCGCTTATCAAAGATTTATGGATAATAATATGTTTGGCATCTACCTCATATTGAACTGTTGCCATAGTATCTAATGCAGATTGAACATCAGATATTAGCACCGTATCATTTCTTATGATTGCAATATTTATTCCGTCAATTACTACTTTCTTTATTTCCATAGTCCCACCTCTTTATAATTTAACAGTATGAGTAAAATTGTTTTACAAAACTTCGTATTAATCATAGATTAAATTAGCCGCAGATATTAAAATCGCCTCTGTTTTTTATTGTAAATATATATTTTTTATTACTAATACGGTCAATGAAATTAATTTTACTTGTTAAAAAAATATTGTGGCGTAACATAACTTAACAAGCTATCCAAAGTGTTAATCTCGGCATATGGTTGTATTTTGGTGGTATTCTTGATTTTCTGAGGGTTAAACCACACACCTTTTATATTTGCATTTTGAGGACCAGCAATATCCTTTTCTAAGTCATCTCCAACAAATAATACATCTTCTGGTTGCACATCAAGTTTATTTAATGCTAGTTCAAATATACGTTTATCCGGTTTACTCAATCCTACTTCTTCAGAAATAATGATCGTATCAAAGTAATTGTTTAAATTCGTGTTAATTATTTTAGCCTTTTGCCTCTGAGTTGAGCCATTTGTTATAATTCCAACTTCAAAGTGCTTTTTTATATGATTTAAGAAATGAATAGTATTTTTGTCTATTGAAAAACATTTAGGGAAATTATTATTCCAAAAATCTTGGATATAATTGCGTTGCAACCTATACTTCGGCGGAAATTCATCAAACAATGATTCTAAAACTATTGTTTTATCACTCATGCCGTATTCCCTTTTATCATATTCTTTAAATTTCCGTAGCATATTGTTTTTAACTGTATCACTAACATCTTCATAACACTTTTCTAAAACAAATAAAAACAATGTATCTACTGCCATATCCCTATTAAGTAACGTATCATCTAAATCAAACAGCATAGCTTTATAACCCATCAAATAAATTCACAACCTTTCTTTATTTCCTAGATATCATCAAAAGTAATCAAAAAAACAATTCATATCAAAGAACTCGTAATAGAACGATATTCTAAGAGTTAAATCAAAAATCCTTTTTCTATTTGTTAATTGATGTGAAAGTACACAATTTTAACAAAGGTAGTAGGTGAATTTTTTAATTGTAATTTCGAACTTTCAGATTAATTTGAAAGTCTTTTGTGATAAGCTGTACTTAAAGATTAATTATAAAGGATGATTCGTATGCAAATTAGACCAAAGGCAAGTGAATATAACTCTTATTATGCAACGTATGTTAACTTAGTATCAGACGGAAATATCATACAAATTTTAGAACAACAAATAGAGGAAACGAATCTTTTATTAAAAGAGATTTCTGATAGTGAGGGACTTTTTCGATATGCTCCTACTAAATGGAGTATAAAAGAAGTAATCGGCCATATTGCAGATACAGAACGTATTATGGCGTATCGCTTATTATCTATTGCTCGAGGCGAGACTGCAGAACTTCCAGGTTATAACGATGATATGTATGTTCTTAAAGCTGCTTTTAATAAGCAATCTATGCAAGATCTTCTTGAGAATTTAATAGTTGTTCGCCAATCTACCGTGAATTTACTGAAAAGCTTACATAAAGATACTTGGTTACAAAGAGGAAATGCGAACAAATCTGAAGTTACAGTTCGTGCATTAGCATACATCATAGCTGGACATGAACTTCATCATCTACAAATTATAAAAGAACGTTATCTTGGTTCTAATGCGTATCGAGTAAATTAATACTTGAAGTAAAAGAGTCCCATTTATGTAGGGCTCTTTTTCACTATTTATAAATTCACCACATAAGATGCAAACTAGCCCTAATAGGGGTACTGTCACATGTCCACCAACTTAAGAATTCAGAATTACCCTAAAACGAAAAATACACTTTTTGTTACAAGTTAATACAAAATTTCGTTCTGGTGGTACTAAAAAATTTAGCTTGATAGTGATCGGATAGAGTCAGGATTTTGCGCTTTTACAAAGTTAAGGATAAAAAGTCTTGTGTATCAATGTTTTTTAGTTCATTCCAATAGAGTAAAGCCTATTGAGACAAGGCTAATATAACGTGGAATAACGCTTTTGAATGTCTCATATGACTTATTTCAAAATAAAATCCGCATTTTCGGGACGGGATCCCATTCTTAAGAATGTCATTGAAATGTATCAATAGATTCTAGTGCAGTAAAATAAATTGTGCTATGATGTGAACAAATATAAAGCTATCTAACGGAGGGATTCACATGCCGCATGTTGTGTTTCGTGGAATTACTACTGAACAATTAAAACATATAAGCAAACCATTAGTAGAAGAGCTCGCAGAGATTTGCGAGTGTGGTACGGATAATTTTACGTTGGAACTACCAAGTTCTACGTTTGTATGTAATGGAGAAGAAATAGAAGCGTTTCCTCTTATTGAAGTGAAATGGTTCGAGCGTGGACAGGAAATTCGTGATCGATTTGCCAAGGCCATTACTACATATATAATGGATTTTGGACTTCCAGAAGTTGAGGTTGTATTTACGGTTTTCACAGAATCAGCGTATTATATTAACGGGAAGCATTGTGCAAGTTAGATCAATTCGAAAGATTTTTGTAACCTTTATAAGGGGGGGAGAACCACATCACTATCAAGGTAATAAGACAAAATCCCTCCCTAAAAAGAAAAAGGCGTTATTCTTTCTGAGAAATCATAGGAAAGGATAACGCCTTTATATCAATATGACGGTATCCTATATGAAAATTAACATCGTTCCAAATTTATATATTGGGGTCACGCCACATATCCATCAACTTAAGAAAATAAGATACCTCAAAAACGATAAAAATAAACTTCGGTGCTAACTAAATGTTTTGCGATATGGCCTTCATTGTCATCTAAATAGTAAGTAATAAACTATTTTATTACCTAGATGTACTACCCATTCCTTTTCGTCTTCATGGATGTAAATAAGTGCATTGAATATTCAACTTGTGGAGAATAGTAATGAGGATGATAAAAGACTATACTCACAATCCCTTTGATTTATTTTTGGATGGTAAAACATGTTTCTCTACTCTTTCATATTGAGTAAGTAATTGTCTAATAGAAGATAATTTCGGTACTAACCAATACGAAATTACCGCTGAAATACACCCTATTAAAGCCCCTACTGCAACATCAAAAGGATAATGAACCCCGACCCAAATACGTGAGATCGCTACACAAAGTGCAAGTATAAGCCATAGCCATCCAGTTTTTTTACGAACAAGCCAAAACGAAAAACAAATTGAAAAAAAGAGAATCGTATGGTCACTAGGAAATGAATTATCTACAGCATGGTCGACAAGTTTATTAACATCAGGCAATACTGCAAACGGTTGATAATTCAGGTGAAATTTCCCTGCTATTTTTCCAATTACCTCAGCAATTACAAAAGCAAACATCGCTTGAATAACCATCATCCTACTTTTTCTGGAACCAGTAAACCAATAAGCTAAAATAATTAAAGCAAAAATATATACCATATACTCTGCCAAAAATACGATGGCCGGGTTTAGGAATGAATATTGTTTACCTAAATCATTAATTGCTCGAAAAATATCAATATTGAATTGAGAAAAAGACATTTCAAATCCCTCCTTTTAGTAAGGTGTTTTACGGAATGCCATATACTTTCATTACATGAATAGTTTTGGTTATTGTACTCATCTAAAAATAAAAACTTCTTATGACATCGCTTTCTTCTTTTTCACTTTAATAAAAAAAGAAAAAGGAAAACATCGAATTTCCTTACAAACATTCGTGCATTCTTACAGTTTTGTCATTTTTTCGTCACTTTGTAAATAGGTTTATCGTCTTGCCTTTTGATATATTCATAAACTCTCATATCTACAATTACGGAAACTCTAATTACACATAAAAAAGAGAAGAACTTTAGTGAGTTCTTCTCTTTTTTATTTATTAAATTGTAATATAATTACAGTATGTGAAATTATATTATTTTAACTTTAAAAGCGAAGTGAAAACAACCTTCACTCCGCTTTTGGCATTTATTTAATCGGTTTCTCTGTTTTTAAAACTAAAGAACTTAACGCAGGAACTTTAATTTTATTATCATGGACAACGTAAAGTGTTTTACTACCAGCCTGTTTACCGTCTACTAGTACTTTCCAAGGACCTTTTGATGGAAGCGTTATATCAACGACTTCTCTATTTGCATTGTGAGCCACCATAAAGTATTCGTTTTTATTTCCATTGTCCTTTCCATCTATTGAATAAGCCACAACATTTTTGGGAGCATCAATAAAAGATACTTGTTTTTTTATTTGTTCTGCAGATGTCATTCTAAAGGCTGGGTACTTTTTGCGTAATTCTATTAAGCCCTTCATATAATCTACTTCATTATTAAACGCTGCACGGCGCAACCAGTCCATCTGGTTAATTGAATCTGGAGATTTGTAACTGTTATGATCACCATATTTCGTGCGCATAAACTCTTGTCCCGCATGTAAGAACGGAATACCTTGTGATGTTAATAAAATCGAAGAAGATAATTTATGCATTTGTTTTCGCACTTCTTCACTGTCACTTGGATTAGTCAACTCAAGTTTATCCCATAATGTATGATTATCATGCGCTTCCACATAAGTTAGCACCTGCTCTGGATCTTGGTAAGTCGACGAATTTGTATCGTAGTCAATGCCTGCCGTAATGCCTTTTTTAATACGGTCTTCCATGTTTTCCTTCCCATTTACAAAGCCATTTTCTTTCTCCTCAAATACACTACCTTTTAATCCATCACGTATATTATCGTTAAAATGAGCAATCCCTTTCATTTTCTCTGCATTTTTTTGATTTGCTTTCAACTCAGCTGCAAGAGGTGTATTTAAATCCCAACCTTCTCCATGCAGTATAATAGAAGGGTCAATTTGATTAACAGCTTTACGTATTTCATTCATCGTTTCATAATCATGAATACCCATTAAATCAAAACGGAATCCGTCTAAATTGTATTCTTTTGCCCAGTAAGCTACAGAATCAATCATAAATTTCCTCATCATTTTTCGTTCTGAAGCAGTATCATTTCCTACACCGGTTCCATTCGCAAGTGTTCCGTCTTCATTGTAACGATAATAATAACCTGGAACTAACTTATGAAAATTAGATTCAGCAGCATTATACATATGGTTATAGACTACATCCATAACAACACGAAGATTATTATCATGCAGTGTTTGAATCATTTGCTTTAATTCAGTTATTCGAACAATAGGCTCATATGGATTTGTAGAATAAGATCCCTCTGGAACGTTGAAGTTTTTCGGATCATATCCCCAGTTATATTGTGGTTCGTTTACATTCTCTTCATTTACTGATGCATAATCAAATATTGGTAAAAACTGAACGTGCGTAACACCAAGATCTTTCATATGATCAAGGCCTGTTTTCACACCTTCAGGACCTCTTGTTCCTTTTTCTGTTACTCCTAAATATTTCCCTTTCTGCTTAATCCCACTTTCGGGCTGGATAGAAAGATCACGTACATGCAATTCATAAATAATAGCATCTTCCGGATTTTTTAATTTAGGCTTTTTGTTAGTGTTCCATTTTTTCGGATTTGTTTCTTCTAAATCAACAACCGCACCTTTATCTCCATTTACAGAAGCAGCACGTGCATACGGATCAACTGCTTCAGTCCACTTATCACCAATTTTGACCTTATATGTATAAAAGAGACCTTTTTGATTCCCTTTAAGTTCTGCTTTCCAAGTGCCCTTTTCACTTTGTTGCATGTTTATTTCAGTACCTATTTTATCGTTCCATTTTTTATATGTAACTAATTTCGCTTCACTCGCAGTAGGAGCCCATACACGGAACTTTGTATGTTGTGGTGTATATATATTCCCTAAATCGTTACCACCATAATAAAATGAATAATCAAACTCCTCACTACGAATGACTTTACCGATTTCAGTATTTGTATCAGCTAAGTTTTCAATTTTAACTTTGTATATCTGCTTTAAATCAATTTTCTGCTCCGTAATTACTTTCACCTTATTCGTAACATTTCCACTATTTATATCATAAGGACTAATATTCTTAATTTTAATACCTTCAATTTCAATTTTCTGTTCCTTAATATGAAATGGGACATTAGTCGTTACAGTAATTTCATTGAAACTATCAATAGTTGCTTTTTGAATTGATAGATCCGAAGAAGGCTTAGAATCATATACTTTTTCATCACCAGAAAGAATCCATACTTCGGCACGACCGTCCTTTATATTTTCAATCCAACGATCCCCACCATCTTTTTCCCACTCATTTGTACGAATGATAAATCCTACACGATTATAGTCACCATCTATATGAATCTTAGCGTACTTTCCAAATTCATCTTCCCCAGTAAATTCATATGATTTACCATTTACATTTTCTCCCCATATCCAAAAGTTCCAGTCTTTTGTATTTCCAGGCTGCTCTTTGTAATGAATGATAACTTCAGTTGTTTTCGAATTTGAAACTGCCTTTACACTTTGAATAGAGAAAACAGATGCGAACATAACAATTATAGTAAGTAATAAAACTGATTTGTTAATTAATCTTTTTATCATTTGCACCTCATACACCCTTTCTTTACATAGTACGAACGATTTATTATGCCCGTACTACATTCCAATACTTAAATTAATCTAGAAATCTATTTTTACTTCACCCCCATGTTTGCTATTTTCAAATCTGTATTTCAATGATCTTTTCAATACGAAAACGTTTGCATTAATGTTTAAAAAAATAGTTTGTTTATGTCTTCATATATTTGTAAACACTAAAAGATCAGGGAAATTATTTTAAAGCAATCGTTTGTTATCGCTTTCATTTTATAGTACTTTCCGTTAAGGGGTCAATATATTATTAATTTTCTGTTTTTACACACTATAAACCTTACATATTTGACGTAACTTTTAAAGATACCCTCCCTAATTATTGCTAAGTAAGTATATTTTCACTAATGCATAATTACGTAAAAAAACAGCTAATGTCCTTTTAAGGATATTAGCTGTTTTTCATAATGTAATAATAAATGAATGATAACTATATTTCTAACTTACTTAATTTTTGCTGCATCAAATGCCTTTTGTACCGCTTGAACTTCCGCTGTATTCGCACCATATTTATTTGTAGCCACTCGAATACATGCTGATCTCAATTCTTTGAAATTAGAAGTCATGTTTAACTCATCTGTATTTGCATAATAGAAAATATCAAACATTTTATCTTCACCAATTCCTTTAACAGTTACTCCGTTATGAGTTCCGCCTTTTGCAATAAGATACGCAACTTTATTAATAATGCTTGAATTAAAATGAACGCCACCTTGATCCCATCCATTAAAATCGTTAAATTCACTGTAATCATCTGGATAAGGTACTCCAAGTGAAGATGGAACAGAAGCTGGGTTTTCCATATCACGGAAGACTGATCCAGTTTGTTCTCCCATCGTCCAGTTAAAGCTGCCATTATTTACGTATTTCTCAATAGATGTTCCCATAATATCAGATAGTGCCTCATTAATCGCACCAGATTCACCGTAATATTCAAGATTAGATTCACTAGAAGTTACAGCATGTGTAAACTCATGGCCAGCTACGTCATATGCTTTGACGATAGGATCTCCATATACAAGCATACTTCCATTATTCGCACTTAACGCATTCTGCCAATTTTTCGGATCATTCGTATCTCCGGAATCCCAAGCATGTACAACTGAAACTACCTTTTGTCCCTTATTATCAAAGCTATTACGATTGTATTTGTCTTTATAAAAATCAAAAACTTTTGTTGCTAAGTAATGAGCACTTACTGCTTTTGGATCGTTAAAGGTTGTCGAAGTACTAATTGCTAATGTGCCAGGATAATAGCTTTCTTCTTTAGTAATATCTCTGTAATTCACATCATATGTTTCAATTCCTTGCCCTCTTGTATAATCAGCCAGAGCATATTTACCATTACTTTGTTTAGAAATACCAAATGAACGAGAGATCCCTAAATCATCTTTTCCAGTGCCCGTTAATGATGTAAGACTGCTTTTTTTACTTTTCTTTAAGGCTCCAACTAGTTTTTCACTTGCTTTCAAGTTAGACTCTTGCACCATATTTTTTAACATATCACCATTTTGTGCATTTACTAAATATGTTCCGGAAACATATTTTGGTGTTGCCGCTTCAAATGTAACCTGGTATGCATTGCTAGCCTGTCCGTTATTTTCATCAACAAAAATAACTTCCTTAACTTCTGGCTCCGAAATAAAATTGATATCGTTCCCGTACTTCGTATAAATATATTGTTTCGCTTCATCTTTTGATAGATTGATAGGCTTTTTCAATTCTTCTTGTTTTAAATTTTGCGCGCTATCGCCTGAAACACTTTTAATAACACCGTTATTATCTACGTGTGCAGTTAATTGATGGCCATATACTTCTTTTCCTTCATATGTTTGTTGTATACGTACAAGTGTAGTCCCATCATATGAATCACGTTTTTGAAGAACTTTATAATCTACTCCAGTTTCTCCATTGACTTGCTTGGAAGAAAGGGCTTGTTCTGTTTTCTCCTTAAGAGCATCTTTTACTACATTCTCTGGTGCCTTTTGTGACGGTTGTGTAAGTTCACCTGAACGGAATGATTCCTCCTGAATTTGAACTTGTAGTTGATCTGTTTCCTCTGCATGACCTACTCCGTATGGTGTTACTGCTGTTAAAGCTAAACCTGTTGTTAATGCTACCTTAGTTAATGTCTTTTTGTTTTTCATTTTTTCACCTCGTATAATTTTGAAATAGAAAGCTTGTACAAAGTATACTGCCTGTTTCTGTCGAAAAAAAGGGAAAATACACAATTTATGTAACATTATGCAAAATTACATAATGTAAGGAAGATGTTCTAACAAAGAACAACTTATATAAGTGCATGAATTCCAATAAAAAAAGAGCACTATAAGGTGCTCCTCAAATACGATTATAAATTATACATTGTGTCATTTATTAGTATATGCTCGTCTCATTCAATTGTTTATTTGGTAATTTCGCTGCACAATAACTTATAAAAATTAGTTATCTCATACATTGAATTTCTTCGATACTATTTGATTAATAAATAAAAGAGATATTTAAAATAATATAAGAGATAAGCATTATAAAAGTAAACCAATAGATAAAGATAGCACTCGACATGTATTGTGTTATTCTTTTTTTCATATAAATTTGTTTTACTTATTTACTTTTTCAGGATTAATTTGAAATTGACCTTTCCAAGATCCAGCTATTTTTCCTATTTTATTTATGTTTACATCTAATGTTAAAGGCTGTTTAAAGGAACCTCTCTCTCGTTTGATGCCTGCATTATAGAGAAACCAGAATGCCCATTTTTGTGACAAAAAAATAATATTTTTTTATGATGTACTACTACGTACATTCATGATATAAACAAATATTCATATTAATTAAAGTAAACTTTTTTCTCAACAACAACATAAAACCCACTCTCAACTATTTTTAAGAGTGGGTTTTATACTAAAAAAAATTATTTTAATACCTCTTATAATTTATACTACTTATTAAAAACTATATTTCTGACATGAATTTATTTGTTCTTTTTATTGGCACAAATAAATCAACCTTTAATTTTCCTTCTAGGTCTTCTGCAACATTGTTCATACAAAACTCTAAATTATCCCTATCATAATCTGCACTATACTCACTATTTGGTAACCACACTGCGTACATATATCGATACACTTCACTTAATTTATGAGGTTCATCATAGAACTGGAATAGAGCGTATTGACCTCCATCTACACATTTAAATTGCACATCCTGATGCGGTTCTTTTTCAAAGTTTTCAGGTACGAAATGTCCCTATTCATTCATTTTTCATGCGTATGTATGTACATTTGTTAATTTATTCGATATATTATGTGTATTGAATGATTACGAAAAGCTTATAGGTCGCTAAAAAACAACTTATATTTTATATCCGTGAAAACTACAAAATGTATGTAAATCCATTTGTCAAATGAATTTAATGCGGAAGGAGGTTTGTGGTTACTTCATCGGGATATAATAATCAGTTTTAAACTGATAAAAATATAGGAGGCGACATTATGTTTCGTACGATTTCAAATTTCATGAGAGTAGCTGAGATAAGAAGGAAAATCCTTTTTACATTAGCGATGTTAATTGTTTTTCGAATTGGCACGTTTATTCCAGTTCCTCATACTAACGCAGAGGTATTAAAAGTACAAGATCAAGCTAACGTTTTAGGTATGTTAAACGTATTTGGCGGAGGAGCACTGCAACACTTCTCAATCTTTGCTGTAGGTATTACACCATATATTACAGCTTCCATCATAGTACAATTACTACAAATGGACGTTATACCTAAATTTTCGGAATGGGCAAAGCAAGGAGAAATGGGCCGTAAGAAATCAGCTCAATTCACTCGATACTTTACAATCATTCTCGCATTCATACAAGCCATCGGGATGTCTTATGGCTTTAATAATATAGCAGGTGGACAATTAATAACAGATCAAAGCTGGACTACATACTTATTTATTGCGACAGTTTTAACTGCAGGTACTGCATTTTTACTTTGGTTAGGTGAACAAATTACTGCTAATGGAGTAGGTAATGGTATTTCGATGCTTATCTTCGCAGGACTTGTAGCAGCGATTCCAAATGTTGCGAATCAAATTTATTTACAACAATTTCAAAATGCAGGCGATCAATTATTCATGCACATCATAAAAATGATCTTAATTGGTCTCGTAATTTTAGCGATCGTTGTTGGTGTTATTTACATTCAACAAGCTGTGCGTAAAATACCGATTCAATATGCAAAAGCTGTTTCAGGGAACAATCAATATCAAGGAGCAAAAAACACTCATTTACCTCTTAAAGTAAATAGTGCTGGTGTAATTCCAGTAATCTTTGCGTCCGCCTTTTTAATGACGCCGCGTACAATTGCGCAGCTCTTCCCTGATTCAAGCGTATCAAAGTGGTTAGTTGCAAACCTTGATTTCGCACATCCAATTGGAATGACCATATATATCGGTCTTATCGTTGCTTTTACATACTTCTATGCATTTATTCAAGTAAATCCTGAACAAATGGCTGAGAATTTGAAAAAGCAAAATGGCTATGTGCCTGGTATTCGTCCTGGAAAATCAACAGAACAGTATGTAACTAAAATTTTATACCGTTTAACATTTATCGGCGCGATTTTCTTAGGTGCAATTTCAATTTTACCACTCGTATTTACGAAAATTGCTACATTACCACCTTCTGCTCAAATTGGTGGTACAAGCTTACTTATCATTGTCGGTGTAGCACTAGAAACTATGAAGACTTTAGAAAGCCAGCTTGTAAAACGTCATTATAAAGGCTTTATTAAAAAAGTGAATTAATTATAAAAAACACACTATGGTTTAAAGACATAGTGTGTTTTTTTATTTTATATAAATATCGCCATTAATTCTTGATTTTAAAATCCTTATTATTGTGCATGTAAAATACCTTGAAGTACAACTTCTAATCCCCAGCGGAACCTTTCTTCTCCACCAGACAACATATCATTTTTTAAACTTACAATCATCGGATACTTTACTTCATCTAATGTTTCGTACGAAGCGCGAATTGCGTCAAGTGTAGCTTCCTTTTCTTTACGTGCTGTTTGTTCATATGCGACTGAAGCAGCATATAACAGTAGAATATCTACTCCCCATGCTGATGATTTCGCATTCACTCCTCCTACGTATAATTGGTGCAAAATCTGTTCGGTAAGAGCTAACGAATTTGGTCCAATTGGAATTGTCATTAAAGCCAATTCCGCCATTCCAGGGGAATTAAACAAAATTCTGAAATATGAATATACAAGTTCGAATAATGCTTTTTTCCATGTCTCATTTTTGACATCTATTTCTTCAATTTTTCCTAGACCATAATCTAATACAAACGCTCTTAATTCATCAGCATTTTTAACATAAACATATAAAGAAGATGGTCCTGTATCTAGCATTTTTGCAATTTTTCTCATACTAAGACCTGATATCCCTTCAGATTCCAGGAGGTTATATGCAGTTTTCACAATAATTTCTTTACTCAATGGTTCTTTTGCTGGTCGCGAACGACGGCTATTCGTTGTATTCGTTTTCTCTTCCATAGTTCTCCTTAATTACATTCAGTTTTATTGTTGTTCATGAAGTTGATTCATAAGATTATACATTTTAATAGCAGCATCTTCTGAAAAACAAATTTCAAGGTTATCATTTGAAATAGCAGCAGATTGTGAAGAATAATCGTACATTTTTCCTTCATAATTTTTGATTGCTTCGTTCAAATCGTCATATTTTACAATAGCTAGTGCAAGTTCTGCCGCATCACGCATAGCTAGGTTCACACCTTCTCCAGCAAATGGAGACATTAAATGAGCAGCATCACCAATTAAAGTAACACCAGGTGTACTATTCCAAGTTAGCCCCACAGGTAACATATAAATTCGTCTAGGAAAAATTGCACCATCTGCACATCTAATATAATTTTTAAGAGTTTCATCCCAGTCCTCAAAAGATTGTAGAAGTTGACTCTTTGCTGCTTCTAAATTTCCAAATGGAATCCCACAATTATCAAGCCATTCTTTATTAGTTCTAAAACTTAAGTATACTCGAATACTGTCATCTCCATTTAACTGTGCTAAAATACCTTTATGATCCGAAAGTGCAAAGACTTTACCACGTCGATTAAACTCCGCTATTTCCGGATGATTTTCCGTGACATTTTGCAAATTCAATTCAATCATACTAATTCCAGTATATTGCGGTACCGAATCTGTGACAAGTGGGCGAATTCGTGAAAAAGCTCCATCTGCCGCTACAACTAAATCCACAATATCTACATGTCCATTTTCAAAATGAAGTTTATGCATACCGTTTTCTAGAGAAACGGCTTTTATTAAATTATATCCCCAATGTATACATTCTGAATCAACAGAGTTTAAAAGCAACTCACGCAAAGTACCACGATCAATTTCAGGACGATTCCCGCCAGCTGAATCTGCTTCTTCATCTAAATATATATTTCCACTCTTATCAAATAAACGAAAGTCTTCTCCCTCATATCTAGCAAATTCATAAAATCGCTCTAACAACCCTGCTTCTTTTAACGCCTCTTGACCAGAATCGTGATGGATATCTAATGAACCTCCTTGTTGACGATTCATTGGTGATGTTTCTTTTTCATACACCACACTTTTTAAACCATGTTTTTGTAATATACGAGCTAATGTTAACCCTCCTGGTCCAGCACCTATAATGGCAATTCTTTTTTTCGTATTGTTCGTTCTTTCCATCATTAATCCCACCTTACATGTTTTTGAATTACTTGTTCTATTTATAACATAACGAACACTGTTCGTAAAGTACACCGTTCGTTAATATAACAAGAAAATTATGGAAATATATCCAATAAAGAAAACATGCTACAAATTGGTAATAGCATGTTTTTTGTTTCATCTATTTATTTAAGTTCTTAAAATACTTCAGTCGTTTCTATTTAAAGCTCCTTCTTTAATAACTTCCCTTGCTTAAAATAAGCTCCAATTGTTGTACGGTTTGCTAAAAACACACCTATCAAAATAAAACAAGCACCTAATCCCATTGCTGGATTTAAGGGTTCTCCTAATACGATATACCCTACGATAATTGCTATTAATGGTGATACATATAACCACGTCGATGGAAATACTGGATTTGTTTTTGATAAGAGCCAATAATATAATCCGTGTCCACCAATTGATCCGATAAAGATAAGATATAAAATAGGCCATTGTACACTCCATGAAGTTAATATAGTTACATTTGGCTGTTCTACAATTATTGATGCAATTAGTAGTAAAATCCCTCCATAAAACATTTGAATACCGTTAATAAGAAATGGTGATACATTTGATAAATCTGAAAGTATTTCTTTCGAACGAATAGAGCCTATCCCGTAAAATAACTCACCTATAACTAAAACAATACAAGCAATACTCCATATGAAACTTACTTGTTGATGCATTCCTGGTAAAGAAACAAATATAACACCTATTAGTGCAATAACTAAAGCGACAAGTTGTTCCTTTTGTAATTTCTCCCTATTCCTCTTTGCTTGTATTAACAAAATCATCATTGGTCCTGTAGCAGAAAGAACAGCAGCTAATCCTGAAGAAATATATTGTTCTGACCAATACAAGCTTGCGAATGTCATAAATGTTAAACAAAATCCAGCATACATAATACGTTTTGAAAATACATGTGGTATAATTTCTTTTCGCTTTAACTTAAATATAATCATCAAGATTACTCCTGCTAAAAAGAAACGAATTCCCGCTGAAAATAACGGGGGCGTTCCTGCTTCAATTCCAATCTTTATCGTTAAAAATGTTGTCCCGAAAATAATACATACTAAAATGTAATTAAAAATGACCATTTTTCTTCCTCCTTTTTACTCTTAACATGAGTATAGAAGGTATAGTGTATAACAGTGTATCGGTACATATAACAGTTACTTCAAGTTGTAGTTGATTCCCTATATATTTTTCGATTTAATTAAATTAAAAAGAAAAATAGGTGAAACTATGAAAATTGTATTGCGTAAAGAATCAAACATACCGTATTACAAGCAAATATATATGCAAATTGTTGAAAGAGTACAAAGTGGTATGCTTTCACATGGTGAATCCCTTCCCTCTTTACGTTGTATGGCCACAGATTTACAAATCAATGTATTAACTGTTCGTAAAGCATATAAACAGTTAGAAACGAAAGGGTATATACACATCGAACAAGGAAAAGGTGCTTACATATATAAACGGGTAAAGAAAGATTTCAAACCAATCCCGTATAAATGGCAACAAACGAAAACGATTAATGTTATGCGTTCTCAATATGCAATGAATAAGCACCGTAAATATTATAATTTTTCACAAGCGATTCTGTATCCTCGTCTGTTACCAAATCCATTTTTGGCAGACGAAATGCATAAATTGCTGGATAAAAATCCGATGTTGTTAGCAACTTATGGGCCAGTTCAAGGCGATTATGAACTGCGAGTTGAAATAGCAAATTACTTACATGAACACCAAAAATTAGTGACAGATCCATCTCAGTTATTAATTACAAGTGGAGCACAACAAGGCATTGATTTAATTGCTCAAACATTATTAAAACCTGGTGATATTGTATTAGTAGAAAGTCCATGTTACAGTGCTGCACTTGATATTTTCATCAATAAAGGTGTTCAAATCATTCCTGTTTCTCTTGATGATCATGGAGTTCGCTCCGACTTAATCGATGATATTTGTCAAAGTAAAAATCCCGTTTTATTGTATACGAATCCAACTTTCCAGAACCCAACAGGTTCAGTAATGAGTAAAGAGCGGAGAAGGGAACTTATAGAACTAGCAGAGCTATATAAGTTTTTTATAATTGAAGATGATTCTTTCGGAGAAATATATTTTGAGGGTGCGACTGTTCCCCCTCCTATCAAAAATTTTGATACAAACGGCCACGTAATATATATAAAAGGGTTTAGTAAAACGTTAGCACCAGGACTACGTATCGCATCGCTTATTGCCGATGGCCCTATTTTCGAATGGTTATATGCTGTAAAAGGTTCAATGGATATCGGTAGTCCTTTATTAACACAAAAAGCACTTCTACCGTTTTTACGTGCAGAACGTATGAAAAACCATTTAGAAAAATTACGTACAGCTTTACAAATGAGACGTGATTTAACAATTGATATATTATCGCCATTAAAAGAACTGAACTTTGAAATACCAAATGGTGGTTTTAATTTATGGATTACTCTTCCCGATTCGATAGATCCCTTTACCTTATTACAAAAAGCAAATGAAGTAGATGTCTCTTTTTTACCAGGAACAGCTTGTCTATTAAATCCCGAAATAAATAATCACCAATTAAGGATTAGCTATTCTATGTTAAATGAAAAAGATATGTTAATTGGTTTAGAGAGATTACATAATACAATACGAAACTATAAACTATAGAAGCATATGTCCACTACCTTTAAGCTAAAAAGTAAATACCCCAAAACAAAAATATTTTGGGGTATTTACTTTTTGAAGGATACTTAATCATTTTCACTCCACTTTCATTACAATCTTACCTCTAACATGTTGATCTTCACTCAAAATATGAGCTTCTCTAACCCCTGCTTCATTAAAAGATACAACTTTACTTATGATTGGTTTTATTTTTCCATTTACAATTAAATCTGATAATTCTTCTAGTTGCTTTCCATTTGGTTTTAGCCATAAAAAACCTGATTTTATCCCTTTTACTTTTTGAATTGGCTCATGAACAATCGAAACGAAAACACCACCAGGTTTTAAAATTTGAAAGCTTTTTTCTTGTACTTCCCCACCTATTGTATCTAATACAATATCAAAATCTGATAGTAATTCTTCAAATTTATCTTTTTTATAATCAATAACGAGATCTGCCCCTAAAGACTTTAAAAACTTTTCATTCTTACTACTAGCGGTTGTCGCAACAAAGGCTCCAAATGATTTTGCGATTTGGATTGCTAAACTTCCAACTCCACCAGCTCCGGCATGAATGAGTACTCGGTCATGTTCTTTTATTTTTGCGTAATCTACAAGACTTTGCCATGCAGTAAGTCCTGCAAGAGGAATAGAAGCTGCCTCTTCAAAACTCAGATTTGTAGGCATATAGGATACTAAATCCGATTTTACTGTAATGAATTCAGCATAAGAGCCCTGCCCTATATTTTCAGGTTTCGTATACACCTTATCTCCTATTTTAAAACATTCTACATCTTCCCCAACTTCTTCAATAACTCCTGCTACATCTAGCCCTAAAATGATTGGAAATGAAAAACGCAGCTGTTCTTGTAAGTCTCCTTTTCTTATTTTCCAATCAACAGGATTAATAGATGTCGCGAGAATACGTATTAATACCTCATTATTCTTAACAACTGGTTTTAAAACTTGTCTTTCTTTTAATTCTTCAACACTACCATATTCATCTATAACAATTGCTTTCATTTCCTCTCCCCCTTGTTGTTTATTTTAATAACATACAATTATTTCTCAAAATTTTTTGTCTTGAATAACCATATAATTATTTTTGGAGGTAATTCTGTAAAAAACAAAACGAATCTTACTTGCACCTTAGAATCATTCAAAAATGTATTATTAATTTAATTCAAAAGAAATGGAGATAATTCGATGACTGAAAAGATATGTAAAATAAACGGGATTGATATATGTACAGAAAGTTTTGGGAATCCTAAAAATCCAGCTGTTTTATTAATTATGGGTGCTACGTGTTCAATGGTTTATTGGGATGAAGAGTTTTGTGAACGTTTAGCGAACACAGGGAAATTTGTTATTCGTTTTGATAACCGTGATGTGGGACGCTCCGTCACATATGAACCTGGAACTTCTAATTATTCCGTTACGGATATGGCTGAAGATGCAATTGGGGTACTAGATGCTTATCATATTGATCAAGCGCATCTATTTGGGATGTCTTTAGGTGGTATGATTGCTCAAATTGCTGCTGTAAAACATCCCGAAAGAATTTTATCGTTAACATTATTAGCTACAAGTATCATAGGCTCTGACGATAACACGCGCGATCTACCTCCGATGGATGAAAGAATTTTAACACATCACGCAAATGGCACACATTTAGATTGGACAAATGAAAAAGTTGTAGCAGAATATTTAGTTTCAGGCTCCCGTCTATTATGCGGGTCCAAACGAACATTTGATGAAAAAAGAGTCTATAAACAAGTAAAACAAGAAATAGAACGAGCTAACAATTTATTAAGCATGTTTAATCATGCTTTACTTCAAGGCGATGATGCATATGAAGACGTGCTTCACTCCATACAAGCACCTACATTAGTTATTCACGGAACAGACGATACCGCACTCCCTTTTGAACATGGTCTCGCACTTATCGATGAAATTCCTAACTCAGTTTTATTAACCCTTGAAGGTGCAGGACATGAGAATCATCCTGATGATTGGGAAGACATAATTCATGCTGTTACTGAACATACAGCTAAAATAATAGATAAATAACGAATAAAAGGGGCACGCCACAATTTGTGCCCCTTTTATTTATTACATGTAAAAAAGCCCATCACTGTATCCGTATGTATAGTGATGGGCGATACTTATATTTTTCTATGTTTAAAAAAACGGACAATCTAATTGGTCAACAGCTTCCCATGATTTTTTTTTTATATTATCGGTGGATTTATTTGCTTCTAGTGGTACGCTTTTAAAAGGATTAACTTCGACTTTTAATAAGGATGATGGCTCCACGTATAACGAGAAAACATGGCTACTTGGTATAGCTTTTGACACATCAATATCTCCTACTTGTTTAAAAAGTTGCTGCGCTGCAAAGAAAAAGAAGTTGGTTGGATTTGATTGTTTATTCAGCCATGCAAGCATTTCAGGTGATACTGACTTATGAATATTGATTTTTACTCGATCACCACGTTTATATCGCCTAGATCGCATACTTCCACCAACTAACTTATTGTTAAGTTTGTAAATCCTAACTCTTTTTGCTTATGCTCTCTATATTTTGGTGAACAAGTATAGACTAATAATCCACGTGCATTTGTAAATAATGGATTATCTACAAAGATTACATTTGTTAAACGCCCTTTTTGTTTTAAAATCATTTTCAGGCTATTTTTTATGATAACTGCGCCCCCGCCATAAATAAATACATATGGATCGTCTTTCATATCATCAATTTTGTTTATAATATCCGTTGCAACGCGCGCTGCTAAACCTAATAGTGCTGGTTGTGATTCCTCAACTAATAATGCATTTCTAGGGTGTTTATCATTTAAATAAATTTGATTGAATTCTGTAATACTATCAATCGTCTTTGTTGGATACTTCCGGTTCCATCTCGTAATAATTTGTAGTAACGTTTCTTTCACACCGTATGATAAGCCCTTACTTAGTTGAGGTCTAAAGTTTACGCCTAGTGAAACGACTTCTTCTGTCGTCCCTGCGCCAATATCAAAAGATAATAGTGTTTTATCAACAAAATCAATTTCTGACACTTTATTTTGTTCACATTCTATTTTATGTTTCACAACATTTCCTTCTTCATCATATACAATGCCCCACGTTCCTGAAGCACCCTCCGGTAGGCATTTACAATATTCAATTGAAATATTAATTGTCACATCACGTCCGTTTGGATAGTGGAACACAACTTTATGATTTCCCATATAACGTTTTGCATTTTCCGCCGCTATTTCTTGTGTAATAAGTTGCATAGGAAGAGCAACAGATAAGTCATAACGAATGTTAATATGACTAGAAGTTGGACTTTGACGCATAGCACTTACGGCTAAACCAGATAGAATCGTAATAACCATTAACTCATCAGTTGACTTATTCGATTTTTTCTCAACTTCAGTACCTTTTAATTGATCTTGAATGACTTTTTCTCCAACGATATACCGTACATTATTTAACATTAACGATGGAGAACTAATGGTCACGTCAATGTGATTTTCTAATTCAGATAATGAAACATCTACCTCATCTAACAATCCTGTAGGCTCTCCTATATATAAAGCATATATACTCGGAATAAAAACAGGTTCTTGCCCTTTCACCATTAACTTCAAACCGTTATTTCCTGCATCAGCACCAGCTTTTAAAAGAATAGACATAACTACCCCCTAAATTAATCTGACATCCCTTCCAAATATATGCGAGCCCATTCTTTTACATTCAAATGTAATGTAATTTTTTATTAATCGCAAAAATAAAATATTATATTATTTCACCCTTTATGTAAAAAGTATTTGACATGAAACTTTTCCAATTTTATACTATGAATGTAAATAGTTTTTTACAACTATGGAGGTGCCATTTCTAAATTGAATCATAAAAAAATTATTTTCATAATTATCGTTTTATCATTAATCGGAGTCCTCATACATGGCGCATATAAATATGTAACAGAAGGTTCCATTTTGGGAGGAACAATATTCGCTATTTCGTTAATACTTGGTAATTTAATTAATCAAATTACTTGGGGAGATCCAAACGGAGTATCGGAAGAAAGTCAAGATGAAATGGGACAGCAAATCCAATATAAAAGCTTTAAAATTGCTTATTTTGTACTTATTTGTTTTATGTTTCTAATATTAATATCTTCAGAAGGATTTGCATTCCTATTACTTGATGAAATAAAGAACCTTCCTCTTTTTATCGCCCTGTGCTCTTCGTTTTTTATTTATCCTATTGTCGAACTTATAGTCGCAAAACAATATAAATAAAAAGATGAGATTTTCTGTATACAGAAAATCTCATCTTTTTATATTTACATTCCCTCAACTATCGCTTTTAATTTATTCACAGTCCGCCAATTTCTTACTGTAGCTGGTGTATGTAACTTTTGAAACTGATTCATCAATTTAGAATTTCGAATGCTATTTTTGAAAAGTAAATACACAACTGTTTTATGTATATAACAATCTTCTGTTATATTTTTATACATAAGCAACTGATCTTTTTCTTTTTCAGAAAGTTCATTTGCTAAAAAGGCAACATGTATACTTTCGCCTTCTCGTAATAAATTGACTTCATAGGGGCACCTTTTTATAATGTTTGTAAATTCATCATATGTTCTTAACATAACCGGAACATCAAAACCAAAAACGTTTTTAATTTCAGACTGTATTCGTTCCTTTAGAAATGTTATATCTTCCTCAGATTTGAATACGATATTCCCACTTTGAATATATGTTTTCACTTGTTTCAACCCTATTGATTCAAACGCTTGTTTTAAATCAGCCATTTTGATTATCTTATGCCCACCTACATTGATTCCTCTTAGTAATGCAATATAAATTGTCATATCAATCCTCCACATTTTAATGAACTGAACAATTGAGTTGATTTCTCCCCTCATATTTCTCGGATATTTGTTTTAACTCCTCTAACATATCATGTATAGAAAATACCTCAAATAAAATGATAGATTCGCTTGAAAAATGATGATGATATTGATTTGGTTTACAATGTGCTAAATCATTTTTATTAGTCCAAAATTGCTTATCTAATTCATCAATCAGTTTAAAATGTTCCTCATCTATTTTATTACAATGATTTCTTAATATTGAAGTTATAGAATGAATTGTTCGTCGTAAAATTTCTTTTTCATTTTGTGACCAATCATATTCCAATTTCTAACTTGATTCATTTTATATTTCCTTCATTTCTATTTCATTTATAAATATATTCTATATTATATATCGTTCTAAATAAAAAAACTTACTACTTTGTTATTAAGGAGTAAGTTTTTTCTCATTATTTCATGATAAGTAAATGCATTATTATCTGTTGACCAATTGGTCCCATTTTTCTAAATCCTTGATCCTGGAAGCCAACTTTTTCATATAAATGTTGTGCTGGAATATTTTTTTCATTCACAGCAAGCACAACTTCATTTTTCATCGGAAAATAACGTTTTACAAACTCTTGTAATAGTGCCAGTGATTTTTTAGCATATCCCTTCCTTTGTCTATTGTGATTTATAGAAAATGAAGTTAAAAGTAAAGCGTTCTCATTTTCTGTGAACTCCTGCACTCTATCTCCTGTTTGCAATGCAAAAAGACCAACAGGTACGCCATTGTAATCTAAAATAACAATTACATTTTTTGTACGATCGCTTTTTGCTTTTTCCAATAATTCACCTGGGTCTGATGTAAATTGAACTTGTTCACTTGGTAAAGTAAATGTTTGTATAACTTCTTTATATTTCTCTTTATACGGAACTAATTGAATTTCCCCTGTATGTATGTTCATGCTAAACTCTCCCATTTTCAACTTATTAACTTAAACCTTGCTGCGCTTTAGAATGCACTTTTCCATCTAAGAAGGTAATTTCAACTAATGCAGTTGGATTGCTTCCCTTCCAAGCAAAAATTTGTTTAATTTGTGTAGAATGTTCTACGCCTTCTTCTATAAGTAAATCCCCTTCAAAACCAATTAAATCTTTCACTTCTTTATAAGTCATTCCTGCATTTATATTTGAAAAATGATTTATATTGATAGATTCTTTCTTCTGATTTTCCATCACAGTAGAAGAAGTCGCTGTTTGCTTCTTTACTTCTTTCTTCTGTTCACACGCTGTCATACTGAAACCTAAGCATAAACTATATAATATTATTGTGCTTTTTTTCATCATAACAGTTGTCCCTCCCATAATAATTAAACCATATATTCCCTTAAAAATAAACTGAATATTTAATATTATATTGAAAAACCCCGCACAATTTAGTACAGGGTTAAGGTTAACTTTATTTATTCAAGTGATTATTAGATTGGTCATCCTGTTCTTTTCTCAGTTCTTGTTCTTCATCTTTTGGTAATTGTTTATCATTTTCTTTAATTGGATTCGTTTCTTTATTTTCAATCAGATCATTTGGAACTTGTGGCATTACTCGGCCAACAATTGCTGCTAACTCATCCAGTATACCTTCACCTGTTTTTCCTTTTTTAATTTGTTTTCCAATTTGTTTCAGTCGTTCGTACGTATCAACATCTGCTACAACGACTGCATTAGCACCATCAGGATCGTTTTTTAAACTTTCTGCAACAGAGTATTTAATGGACTCAACGCGAGTTCGATCAAGTTTCGCTTTTACATCAATTCCTACGATAGCATATTTCCCAAAAACTACCGCTGTTGCATCATTTACACCTGGCACACTTGCGGCTAAAGATGCTAAATGGTCCGCTGCTTTTTCATTTGGCTTATTTGGTTTGTTCGTATAATTAACATTTTTCGTCGAAACATTTTTTTGCTCTGGTTTTTCGTTTGGATTGTCCTTTTTTCCTATACTGCATCCAGTTATAAACAAGCAAAGCATTAACATATATAGTAGACTCTTCATTATTCTCACCACTTTACTATTAAAGTTTAATCATAAATTTTTTCAACAGCTTGCATTTTCTTCACTTTTTCCTCTGCGCCGCTATTTGCATTAATGAAAATTTGGTACGTATCTTTCCCTAAAGTACCTACAAATTCATAGCAAAGTACTTCGTTATGCAAATCATTTACTACGACAGCTTTACGCTCTTCCATAACTTTAACATCTGGATTAATTTTCTTTCTTGCTTCTGCTGCAGTTAGCTTTGCTGATGGAACTGTGCGTTTTTGATGTGATGCTAAATACTCTTTTGCAGAAAAACCAACGATAGAACCGTCATCTAAAGCAATTTTCATTTGAATTGCTTCTGGATAAATTCGTACGCCATTCGCATTTACTACATACGTAAATACACCAACATTATCATATTGTGAACTATCATAAAGCTCCATATTGTTAAACTTGTGGTCCTTTAAAAATGTCAAACCTTTATTTCCTGCATCGTTTAAACTAATTTTCTGTTCTTTAATTTCTCGGTTATTCATAACCCAAATTGGATATCCGCCTTTTCCGGTAATATCCATATAAAACTCATTATTGGTTGCTGGGTCTTTAATTTTCACACTATAGAAAGATTCTTTCGCACCTTTTCCACTTTTCTCGACTTCTACTTTTTCATTTCCTTTTAAATTCAAAAACGATTTTGCGATTTTCGCTGCTTCCTCTTTTGAAATTGCTTTTCCTTCTGCTTCAAATCCACCTTTTTTATTTTTTTGTGCACTTGTAAAAGTAGGTCCGAAGTTTGTAGATGAATACGATGTTACATTTTTTTCTACTGTCTTTAGTCCGTCAATAATTGTATTGTCTGCAGGATCACGATTGGATGCGAGTGCCATCTCAACATCCATCCAGCGTAAATTGTTTTTCAAAACAAGATGTTGCACTTTTCTTAGTTCATCTTGTATATTTCCTGCATTTGAATATAAAGTTTGCAACGTTTTGTATTCTTGATCATTTAATGGCTCTTTTTCTAAATCACGAATGGCTGCACGGTAACTAAAATCACCAATATTCGCTAAAAATTCTTCTGTTTTATTAAAAGGCATTAATGTTAAAGGAAGTTGTCCTACATCCGAACGAGCTTCCGATGTTAATCTCCATACATCTGCTAATGCAGGTGATAAAGATGCGCGTGAATTCATCGCTAGTGTTGTTCCAATTTTATCGTGCAATAAATCAACCTCATATGCTAAATCATGAAACGCACGTTGATAGCTATTTTCTGCCCGAATTAATACTGCATTCTTCTCTTGATGTTCTTTATAGCCCCAGTATCCTGTTCCGACTACACCGACTGTTAATAATACAATTATAATACCTCGTAACATAGTTCCACCTCCGCTCTATTTACAGAAAATATGTTTCCCGATCTTTTTAATTTGTGGACGAGTCCAAATCCATTTACTTGTCGCAGTATCTGGATTGAAATAATACAATGCGTTTCCTGTTGGGTCCCATCCATTAATTGCATCTAATACAGCTTTTTTCGCTGTTTCATTTGGCGTTAAATATATTTGTCCGTCTGCTACCGCTGTAAATGCTCTTGGCTCAAAGATTACACCTGAAACGGTATTTGGAAATGATGCACTTGTAACACGATTTAAAATAACCGCAGCGACTGCAACTTGTCCTAAGTACGGCTCACCACGAGACTCTCCATATACTGCGTTTGCCATGAGCTGAATGTCATTTTGGGAATAACCATTTGGAACATTTGTCCCTTTATTTTGAGATGGTTTATTTTCTTGTGCAGTATCACCACTATTTCCTTTGTTCGTTGTCGTTCCTTTATTAGCAGTTGATTTATCATACTTCGTTGCCTTCACGAGCATTTGCTTTGTTTTAGCTCCAGCTAAACCATCAACAGGTAATCCGAATTTCTCTTGAAAATTCCGAAGTGCCCAATATGTACCCCATCCGAAAACACCATCCACTTTTCCCGTATAAAATCCGTTATATTTCAAACGAGATTGCAGTTCAATGACATCTTCTCCAGATGCTCCCCTTTGAATGACTTGATTAGAAAAGGCTTCTACATTTTTTAGTTGTATACTACTGACCATCAAAGATAGTCCTATGAACGCAAGTAAAACCGCTATTTTAAAAATAGCTTTTGGGCGCATAATTTTCCCTCCTTAATTATGTAAATGATTTCTTGGTTATGTTTTGTAAAAGCCTCGCTTTTATGTAAAGAAGACAAAAAAATCCAAACTCATATCGTTGAAAAAATATGTAAACAATATAAAAAAAGGTAAAAGGAGTTCATCATGAAAAAATTGTTAAAACGTTTCGCACTCGTCATTTTGTTCCTAACAACATGTTCAAATGTATATATAGGCTCATCAATTGTTCATGCACAGCCTCCGTATGCCAAATGGGGTAAACTTGCTGTAGAAAAAACGAAAGAACAGTACCCAAAAGCGGAGATTATTGATTATCTTCATATAGGTAGAAAACCAAAAACCGTTCAAATAACAGTTGAAAAATTTAAATTGTGGTTACGTGAGGACGGAAAAGAATATGGTGTTTTTGTTGATGTAGAATTTGAAACGAAGACGGAGAAATTTATTAAGATGTCGTTTCAGAAGACGAGTAGATAAAATAAAAACCTCACTGTTCACATTATAAACAGTGAGGTTTTCATTTCTAAATTACTTTCAATTGTGAAGAAATGAAACAATTGAAATGGATTGAATAGATTCACTTGTACTCTTATTGAGAATTACAATTCACTTGTACATGCTCAATAAATAACTTTAATGGAACGAGCCCACGTTTTGGCATATGACTACTTATTACAGCAACGACCTCTAACTGCGGAATGATAACGATGTATTGCCCGCCATATCCCATAGCAAAGTACATACAATACGGTATGTGAAATCTTTCGTTATTCAATACCCACCAGTGATATCCATATGCCCCGACATGTTCATACGTTTCAAATAGAGCCGTACTTGATTCTTCTAACCATTTCGATGATACAATTTCATCCCCATGCCAATAACCATTCTGCAAACATAATATTCCGAGCTTTAATAAATCTTTAGATTTCATTTTCATACCGAAGCCACCGACATGTATTCCTTGCGGATCTTGTTGCCACTCATATTCAGTAATTTCTAATGGATCAAATACATATCTTTTCGCAAACTGTTCTGTCGACATTCCGGTAGCTTTTTGAATGATATAACTAAGTAAATGTGAAGAACCTGAGTTATAATTCATTTTTGTAGCGGGTTCTACAATTATTGGTTTTTCTAATATGTACTGCACCCAGTTATCCGATTCTACAAAATCATTTGGGAAAACAACCCCATTCCCAAACTCTTTCCAATCTTCCCCTGTAGTCATCGTTAAGAGATGGTAAATTGTTAATTTGCTTTTTTCTTTTGGTACATTTAAAATCCATTTTGTAATTGGCGTATGTATATCATTTATATATCCTTTATCAATTGCAATACCTATTAATATAGATACAATGCTTTTTGTAATCGAATTTATTTTATATAAGTTATTTGTACATTCGGGTGTTTTATAATACTCAGTTGTTAATTCCCCTTTTTGATAAACAAGAAATGTATTTACTTTTTTCTTTTCAAATTTATTTTCTAGCTGCTTGAAATCCAATACTTTACCTCCATTTAAATAGTTACTCAATTATTATATCTTGTAGCTTCTATTAAAACATAATTGAATTCAAATAAAAAACAAACCTGTCAGTTAAACTGACAGGTTTGTTTTTTATAATTTCGTGCGAACATTCCAAAGCTCTGGGAAGAATCGTTGATCAAGTACTCGTTTTAAATAAGATACACCTGAAGATCCACCTGTTCCCATTTTATGTCCAATAATGCGTTCTACCGTTTTCATATGACGGAAACGCCATTGTTGTAGCCAATCTTCAATATCGATTAATTTTTCAGCAAGTTGATATAAATTCCAATATTTTTTCACATCCGCATACACTTCAATCCATGCCGCTTCTACCGTGGCATCTTCTTCATAAGGCTGCGTAATATCGCGATTCAACACATCTTTATGAATAGGGAATCCTTCTTTTACAAGTGCTTGAATTGCGACATCATACAAACTTGGTGCATGTAGCGCCGTATGAAGTCGAGCGTGTAATTCTGGGTCTTTTTCATAAATTTTTAATGCATGCGGCGTTTTATATCCTAGTGCATACTCTATCATACGATATTGATACGATTGAAAACCTGAAGCTTGGCCAAGCGAATCACGGAATTCGATGTACTCTGATGGTGTTAATGTCGCAAGAATATCCCAAGATTGAATAATTTGAGACTGAATTTTTGATACACGTGCTAACATTTTAAAAGCTGGTTGTAATTTATCTTCTTTTATAGATTCAATTGCTGCATTTAGCTCATGTAAAATGAGTTTCATCCACAGTTCACTTGCTTGGTGAATAACGATGAACAACATTTCATCATGATGGTCTGATAATCTCTTTTGAGAAGATAGTAAACTATCTAATTGTAAATACTCCCCGTACGTCATATTCTCTTTAAAGTCCGTATGAATCCCTTTTTCCATAATTACCTTTTCGTTTTCTTTCATATTAGCCAAACGCCCCTTTATATATATTTCTACTTATATTGGTCTAATAACTGCTCGAACTGGACTTCCATCTGCATCTGTTAAGGCAAGTGGTAATGCGATTAATTCATAATCCCCGTCTGCTACGTGATCTAGTACGACATTTTCTAAAATGTGTATGCCATGTTTAAACAATTGATGATGCGCTTCTAATTCTTTATCATCTAATGGATCAACTGACGGTACATCCACCCCGATTAAACGTATACCTTTCTCTGAAAGAAACGGTGCTATATCCGCACGTAAATGCGGGATTACAACTGGGAATTCATTCGCTTTACCATGTGAAGATGTGCGTAACAACAAGCGTTCTACTCCTTCTAAATGAAAGTTTTCTAATTCCTTTTTCCCGATGCTTTCAAGATTAGAAACGTCAATGATTCGCGTAGGTCCGACATAAACTTGAATATCTAAATCGAACACTTTCTTTCCATCATTATCAAAATGAAACGGTGCATCAATATGAGTACCTGTATGAATACTCATCGTTAACTTTCCAACATTTACTGAGCCACTCTCTTCTTTTGACCATGATACTTCATACGAGAACGGTGTATCCCCTGGCCAAGTAGCAATATCATTATTTAGCGGTTGTGAAATATCAATCCACTCTGAAGTTTTCATACTTATGCCACAACCTCTCGCTTATTTTCAAACTGTTTATACTCTTCATCTTTCATGATTTTCTTTAATATTTGTACAGATTTCCACACTTCTTCGTATGTATTATATAAAGCAACTGGCGCAAGTCTTACTCCATTAGGTGCACGGAAATCAGGGATAACTCCATTAGCTTTTAACGCTTTACATATGCGTGCTGCTTCAGCATGCTCTAAATAAATATGCCCGCCTCGTTTTTCATCCTCTAATGGATTTCCAATTGTAAATCCAAAATCTTTTAATTCATGATCAATTAAATTAAGCATGTATCTTGTAATATGTAGAGATTTTTCACGTAAACGTTCTATACCAGCATCTTTAAAAATTTCAAGAGAACCGATTAACGGCGCTGTACTTAATACGTGAGGAGTACCAATTTGATATGCACCTGCATGATCAGCTGCAGTTAATATATGTTCCATATCAAACTGCTTATCTTTTCTAGAACTAAACCAGCCAGACAAGCCTGGAAGTCTATTAAAATGCTTTTTATTTACATAAAGGCCGGCAACACCACCAGGCCCTGCATTTAAGTATTTATAGTTACACCAAATACCGAAATCAACATCCCATTCTTTGAAATGATGCGGAATAGAACCGATTGAGTGACATAAATCGAATCCGATATGAATACCACGCTTATGCGCTTCCGCTGTTAAACGTTTCATATCAAGAATTTGGCCACTTCTATATAGTACAGAAGGTAATAAAATTAACGCGATATCATCTGTCATTGCATGAATAATATCATCTTCAGAAAGTGTTCTACCATCTCGGCTCTTCACTCGTACTAAATGCTCATCTGGATCTAAGCCTTTTAAACGAATTTGACTTTGAAGTGCATATATATCGGACGGGAATGTTAACTCATCCGCAAGAATTTTTGTGCGAATTCCTTTCGGCTCATAAAAAGTTGCGATTACTTGATGAATATTTGTTGTCGTGGAACCGGTTACAATAGTTTCTTCTGGTAAAGCTCCAATAAGAGGCGCAGTCAATTCACCTAATTTCTCCGAAAGGAAAAACCACGGATGTTCTCCTTCAGTCCAGCCGTCAATGCCATACTCTTTCCATGAATCTAGCAAAGTAAGTAACGATTTCTCTGCTCTTTTTGAAAGTAGTCCTAATGAGTTTCCATCTAAATATATTGTTCCTTCTTTTTTATAAAATTCAGTTTGAAAATCTTTCAGTTCATCATGTTTATCACATTCAAGCGCATACTCATAAGTTGGTTGAAATGGTTCTTTATACATGGTGTCACCTTCTCTTAATTTTCTTTTTATTCTAACTAATTGAAATATATCACCTTAGTTGATATAACGTCAATGATATTATGTCAGTTGACTTTATATATGAATTTCTTTTACAATACAGTTATATTTTCAGATATTTCAGTACAAAGAGGTGATTCTTTGAAAAATAATACTCTTTCATCAAGAAAACACCGCTCCTTAGAGACAAAGAAGAAACTATTACACTCTGGTTATACGATTTTTATACATAACGGATTTCAAAAAACAACAATTACACAAATTATTAAACATGCAGAAACTGGTTATGGAACAGCATATGTTTACTTTAAAAATAAAGATGATCTCCTCATCGTTTTAATGGAAGATGTCATGAATCAATTTTATGATATCGCTGAGCGTTCCTTTTCGCCTCAAACAAAAGAAGAAGCACATAGAACGATTCAAAATCAAGTTAGGGCATTCCTACAACTAGCAGAGAAAGAACGATCTATTTTACAAGTCGTGCAGGAAGCAATCGGTTTATCAAAAGAGATACGTCAAAAATGGGACGAGATCCGAGAACGCTTTATAAACAGCATTACGCAAGATATTACATACTCTCAAGAAAATGGATTGGCACAGGCTGAATTAAATAAAGAAATTGTAGCACGTGCTTGGTTCGCAATGAATGAGATGTTTCTTTGGAAGATTGTGCAAAATGATAAAAAAATCGACCTAGAAGAAATTGTGCATACATTAACTGAGATGTATACGACAGGATTATATAAATAGCACACCTTCAATAAGTAAGGTGTGCTATTTTACATCTATAAAAATATATCATCTGGGTATGGTAGTGCCAAAGTAGACTTTTCAGAAAATGAGAAATATTGTAGTTTTAAAGATTCACCATCTATCGATTTCAGTTTCCCACTATTTTAGTAATAGCATTCTTCATTCGCTGTTTACCCCTAAGCCAAGTAATGGTGATAGAGGCAATAAGAATAAATCCAAGATAGCCCGTTATAGGATATATAGTTCCTACTAATTTAGTAAATCCGATAAAACTAGCACTAAATGCCACAATTCCAAATAGAACAACAAACATTTTAAATGTTGGTAATTCTGGTTTTATAACCCTTGCTGTGAAAGCATATAACATTCCTACTGCAGTATTGTAAATCATACCTAATAATACAATAGACATCAGTATGCCAAAAATTGGAGAAATCTCATTAGCCAAAAATAGTATAGGCATATCTACGTCTTTAATTTTATTTAGTTTAGTGAGCATACCAAGATTAATAAGTAAAATAAGGATGCCTAATCCTATACCACCGAATATCCCTCCAAGCCCCGCTTTTTTTTCATCTTTTATCGTTCCTCCCATCACGATAAGCATAGCAGCACCTGCGGCAATGTTATATGATACGTATAATAACGCTCCTAATCCCCAATTGGATGCAGCTGCGTTTTGTTTATCTGCAATTTGTTGCAATTCATTAAAACCCATATCCATTGTAATAAAAGAATAAACAGCAATGATGATGACAAGCACAAGTAAAAACGGTGTAACAAGCCCAATTATCGAAATAACCCTTTGAATATTAAAACAAACTGTTACAATAGTTAATACAGTCATAATGATATTACCAATAATACTTGGGATACCAAACTGCTGCTCAAAAATCGAACCCGCCCCAGCCATCATGACAGCTGTTACACCAAATAAGAAAAATGTTATGATTACATCAACAACTATACCGAGGTATGAGCCGCAAATGTAGTAAATCACATTTTTATGAGAATTTGTCTGTAAACGACTGCCCAGTTGAGTTAAATTCATTCCTAAAAATGCAAAAAGAATAGTTGCAACACATGCTCCCAGAATACTTACCCATCCGAAATTTGTAAAAAATTGCAAAACCTCCTGTCCTGAAGCAAATCCTGCTCCGACAATTAAACCAATAAATGCCCCTGCAATTCGAATACTTTCCTTCATACTTACCTCCTTTTTAATCTGAATTTTCTAATAAGTTAACGTAAATAAAGACCAGGAGGAACATGTCCTCCCTTTAGCTCTATTAAATATATTTTTTTTCAAAAACTGTAAATCGCTTAATCATTTCTCGATTTGGTTCATAGCCAATCCCTGGTCGCTCTGGAATGATAATCATTCCATTTTCAACAACTACCTCAGGTTCTATAATGTCTTGCTCCCAATAGCGAGAAGATCCTGCAGTATCGCCAGGCATAATAAAGTTTGATAATGTTGTTAAAGCAATATTATGTGCTCTCCCTATACCCGATTCCAGCATACCACCGCACCAAACTGGAATACCTTGTTCCTGGCACAAATCATGTATTTGTTTAGACTCTGTTAGCCCTCCAACTCGTCCAATTTTTATATTGATAATCTTACAACTTCCTAGTTCAATTGCTTTTCTAGCATCCTCATAAGAATGGATACTCTCATCCAGACAAATTGGAGTTAAAAGCTCCCTTTGCAACTGCGCATGATCAACGATGTCATCTGAGGCTAAAGGTTGCTCAATCATCATTAAATCAAATTCATCAAGCTCTTTTAATCGTTCTATATCTTTTAGTCGATAGGCAGAATTGGCATCAGCCATCAATGGAACATTCGGAAACTGTTTCCGGACTTCCCTGATCACCTCGACATCCCAACCCGGTTTTATTTTTATTTTCATTCTTTTATATCCTTCATTAACATACTCATCAACCAATTGAAGTAAATCGTCAACCTTTTCCTGGATGCCAATACTAATCCCAACTTCTATTGCTTGCTTCTCTCCACCAAGGGCGGATGCGAGTGGAATTCCTTTTTGCTTTGCATATAAGTCCCAAATAGCACCCTCAATAGCAGACTTTGCCATATTGTTCTTACGAATATATGATAGGCGTTCAAATACTTCCTGCGGATGTTCAATTTCTTTATTAAGTATACTAGGAATAATAAAATCTTCTAACATATGCCAATTTGTCTTTAAAGTTTCTTCGTTATACCAGGGCGAATGAAATGCAACCGATTCTCCCCATCCGCTAATACCGTTTTCATCCTTCGCTTCAAGCAAGAGAAACTCTTTGTCTTGGAATGTTCCAAAACTTGTCGTGAACGGCGCTTTCAATTGCATTTTTATACGTCGTAAAATAATCTCTTTTACTATCATTTTTCATTTCCCCCTCTATATTTAGATAAGTATAAGTATATTTTTATCCTCCGCTATTGAATCCTTCTCATAATTCCGTTCTTCTCTAAGCCTTGTTGCTTGACAAAAACATAATAGTGCACATGCTCATTAGTATCTTTTATTAATGAAACAGCAACATACTGATATGAAAATAAAGTTTGAAAGATTTCCCTCGTTTTAAAACGCCAATCAATTGCAAGTTCATAATCTTTATTTTTCACTTGTTGAAAGCTAGATGGTACCGGTACTAATATAGGTTGATCCATAGTAGCAATACAATGTAGACCTTGCTTAATATTTATAAGTTTTGGCAAATGATTCTTCGATTGTATCCATTGAAAAATATGTTGCGCTTGTTTCATATAATCCTCTTGCCGTTTAGAAATATGAGAACTATTAATCCACCATTCAACTTTAAAACGATCCGAAGGAAGTCCCCGATTCAAATTATCTTCCATTTCTCCATAGCAATTTTCCATATATGTAGAACAAAAAGCACGTAACTTCGATAAATTTAAATAAGCATTTCGTGTTTCAAGTGGATCATACGTCCATGTGATTAAGTTATATCCCTTTTCATAAGCAAGTTCTTTTTGAACTTGTTTTAGTCTAACTCCAACTCCTTTTCCTTGATGACTTGGATGAATACCAAGCATGTGGGAACATAGATAGTTTTGTCCTTCAAGAAAACCAGGAAAACTGTAGCAAAATCCAATCATTTCCTCATTTACAAAAGCTCCTAGTAAAAGACCTCCATTTTGGGAAGCTGTAATTGTTTGGTGAAGAGGAATTGGTTCCATATTCCATACATCTTTTTCAAGATTTTGCACAAACTTCATCTCGTGATAACTGTTTAATTCACGTATTTCAATTGTTGAATTCACGCTAACTCCCCCGTTTTATATGCTTTTATTGTATTTAATACTGTCCTTGCTAGAATTTCTATACCAGTATATATAGCATTTTGATTAAAGGTCATCTGCGGATGATGAAGTCCCGGCTGCAAATCGCACCCTAATCCCAACATAGTTGCTTTAACGGTTGGATTTTTTAACGTATAAAAATGAAAATCTTCCCCACCTGAAGTAATTATAGGCTCTCGAAGCAGTTGTTCACCTAAGGATTCCACAATCGCTTTTTTCATGAAATGCTGAGCTTCTTTATTTACCTCAGCGGCAGCTACACTCGCTTTTGTTTCTAGCTCAATTTCAACCCCATAAATCTTTTCCATACTCTTAACAATATTCTCAATTTTTTCGGTAAGTTCATTCATGACTCCATTTGTTTGCGCACGCAAATCTATACTAAATGATGCTTTACCTGGAATAATATTTCCTGCATCACTTCCGGCATAGAACTTTGTCATTTTCGCGGTGTAAGGCACCATCGGGTCTAAATGAATGCTTTTCATTTCATTAATTATAGATGCCCCAATTTCAATCGAATTTTGCCCCAGATGTGGTCGTGCTCCATGTGCATCTTCACCATGGATTTCACCTACTATAAATTTTGCTGCCCCATGATAAATTGCAGGTATAGCTTGACCATCTTGTAATTCTTGAATTGGTCTAAGGTGAACACCATATAAAAAATGCACATCATCTAACACGTTTTTTTCAATCATTTTTAATGCGCCTGTTCCCTTTTCTTCCGCAGGTTGAAAAATGAATTTAAGTTTAACAGTGGAAACATCTAACTTTTGAAATAAAAGCATTGTACCAAGAACTATGGCCATATGTGCATCGTGACCGCAAGAATGTTTCGCTTGAAATTGACCATCAACCTCTTGCCAGAGCGCATCCATATCTGTACGTAAAGCAATGCAAAAGTCTCCGGTTCCTACCTCACTGACAAGACCTGGACAATCGTCAAAGGTTTGCACAATAAAGCCCCGTTCTTGTAAAAAACGTTGTATATATTCCGTTGTTTTATACTCCTTCCAACTAATTTCTGGATGATTATGTAAGTATTCGTAGACTGAATCAATCGTCGACTTAAGTTCTTGTATATATTCCTTCAATTTTTCTTCTCCTCACTTTATACAAAAAAGTAATCTCCATTCAGCTTTTCGTATCGTTCCTTACGCTTTTCAAATCGCTCTTTATCCTTGATAGAAACACCGGCAACAATAGCATTCAAAAACGAAAACAGTACCGGAGTAGCATCAATCGTTGACCTCTCAGATGAATACATTGGAAAAATAGCATCTGCATATTCCCTAATTGGAGCAAGTGGTGAATCAGTAATTCCAATCACAAAAGCTCCTTGCTCCTTAGCCATTTCAGCCACTTTAATTGTTTCTTTCAAATAACGATGAAACGAAATAGTAATTAAAGTTGATCGATGATCCATCTCGCTTAAAGTACAAAGCAAATCGTTTGTTTCCGGATGAAGAATTTGAACATTTCCTCTCACTAAGCCAAGAGTCATTGTAAGCCAATTAGCTGCAGAAAAAGAAGATTTTAAACCTAAAACATAGATTTTCTCCGTTTTTATTAATTGATCAACAACCCTTTCAACCTCATTTTCATCAATATTATTGATTGTTTGTTGTATATATTGACAATCTCGTTCCATGACTTTTGCATAAAAATGAGGTTGTTCAGCTAACTCGAGTTTGCTAGAAAAGTATTGTCCAAGACTGCTCTGTATTAAAAGAAGTTGCTCCCGAACCATTTTTTGAAGTTCAGAAAATCCTGATAGTTTTATAGAGTAACAAAAACGAATCACCGTTGTTTCACTGACTCCAACTTGCTCACCAATCTCACTTGCTAATTTAACAGCAAATTCGCCTGGTTGTTCTAATAAATATTTAGCAACTTTTTGTTGACCTTTAGAAAGTTGATTATATTCCTGTTGAATAATTTTTTTCAGATCCAAACATCTCATCCTTCCTAAAAGAATTTAAAACTTCTATGAATTGTAAACATGAAGTCTAAACTTCATATTTGCGATTGATAGAAGATTAACACATATTACTAAAAAACTCAATGACGATTCTGAAAATTCATTTAATTTAAATACTCTCTCCTATTTTTTGTAGCAATACCTTAAGAGGTACCGCCACATTTCTATCAAGATAAGAAAGATAAATCCCCAATTACTGAAATATTTAACGAGAAATCTTCATAAAAATAAACCATTACTCCAAATGTTAAGTAATGGTTTATTTAATCGTTCCTTCATATGCGATTATAAAACGTTCTAGTGCTTCAATTGCATACACATCTAAAAAGTTAGTCGGTTCATCTAATAATAAAATATGATATTCTTCTAAAAACAATAAGCACAACTGAAGACGAATAGCTTCCTCTTCATTCAAACATTTCACACTCTTTAAGAGGTCTTCATGACGAAATTACATCAAGTGTAATACTATACGTAAAAAACCTTCTTCATGCTGTAATCTATTTTAAGAAATTGAGGTATTGGTTCATCAGTTGTATATTACAGGAGTCAATTAGCCCACTTTTTCTTTATCCAGTCTACTTACAATTCCAACAATAAATTTATATTCAATCCTCCTCTTCTTTACCTTTTTAAACCCTTCTTTCGTATCAAAAATAAAACACGTTTTTCGAAACCACATTCGTACATAAAAAGACTCAAAATAAATAGGTTTTATAATTCCTCGTTCCTCAAATTCAGATCCATCTTTATTTTCAGTTTCTGTTCGAACGAACCACCTATTTCCGAAACCAATTTCAATATATTTCACATAAGATCTCCTTCCGGAAATTAATTTCTGACTATTCTATTATTTCCCCGGTAAGCGCACATTCCGACAGAACATGAGCCCACAAAGAAAAAGTAGATTACAAAAATCTACTTTATAACTTATATTTTTGCATTCGTTTATAAAATGTACTTCGAGGTACATCTAACAGTTTCGCAGCTAACGAAACATTTCCATTCGTCTTTTCTAACGCTTCAATCATGCTATCACGCTTTATTTTTTCGCGGAAATTCAATGTGTTCTCTGTTTTATTTTCTGCTTGCAATTCAACTTGATGTTGATTTCCCATCATTGTTTGTAATAAAAAAGAGATTTGTTTTTCGCATATTTCCCGCCCTTGCGACAAAATGTAAATGCGTTCTAATACATTTAATAATTCCCGAATATTTCCGGGCCACGTATGCTGCAAAAATTGATTACAAATACTCTTAGGAAATACAACATTCCAATTCTTCTGTTCACAAAATTGTTGTATGAAGTACGGAATATCCTCTTTTCTTTCTATTAACGATGGAACATATAGTGGATAAACATGTAAACGATAATATAAATCTTGACGGAATTTCCCTTCTTCTACTAATTGCAATAAATCTTTATGTGTCGCAGTAATAATACGAATATTTACTGGTATCTCTTTTGAACTGCCAATTGGGGTTACTGTTCGTTCTTGTAAAACACGCAATAATGCTACTTGCATCTCTGGCGGCACTTCACCAATTTCATCTAAAAATATTGTTCCTCCGTCTGCTTGTTCGAATTTCCCTTTATAACCTTGGCGCCGTGCACCTGTAAACGCTCCTTCAGCATAGCCGAACAATTCACTTTCCATTAATTCTTTCGGTAATGAACCGCAGTTAACAGCTATAAAAGGACCATTTTTTCTTGGACTATTTTCATGAATTGCTCTCGCTACATATTCTTTCCCTACACCTGTTTTACCACAAACATATACACTAGCGTCAGTTGGTGATACAAGTTTAATTTCTTCTAAAGTATGTTGAAATACGCTGCTTGTCCCAATAACTCCAGGGAAAGTAATGCCGTTTATTAATGGTGGAGTAGAAAAAAAATTTACTTGTTTATTTTCCTTTACATAAATACACTTCCCAATCATTCTGTTATTACTGTATACCGGTACTTCTAATTTATTTTTCAATCCATAGTGCATTAATTCTTCAAGTTTCATTCGTGACCAATTACATACTTGTTCTCGAACCCTTTTGCTTGCGGAAACGATAACATCACGATGATTACAAATAACAACTTGTTCATCACTGTCAATTACATCTAAAAAACGATGGATTAAATGTAATTCATTTTGATGTACTCGAATACTACATTCACGTTCAATCGCTTGTGCAAGGGAAGTTACCATACCGAGCATATATGGATGAGAAAACTCAATTGGACAGGAGAAATCTAGAACACCAATTAATTTCCCATCATCATTATGTATAGGAGCGGCCGCACAGCTCCAGCTATGAGATGCGACAGAGTAATGCTCTGTACCACTTATCATAATAGCCTCTTCAATCTCTAACGCGGTTCCTATCGCATTTGTACCAACAGCTGCTTCCGTCCACTTCACACCTTCAATGAAATTAATATGTTTTGCTCGTTTCAACGTTTGTTGATTTCCACTTATAGATAGAACGTAACCGTCTGGATCAATTAATAATGCCATCATTTGGAGTTCATCAATGGTTTTTCTCATATTTTGTATTTGAGGTATTGCTATATCTAGGAAGATTTCACTCTTTTTCTTTTGGTCTTGAAAAAAAACAGAAGACAAAATTTTCTGACCTTTATTCATATGAGGATTCACATTTGCTTGTTTACATCGATGCCATGATTCTAAAATTCTTTCGTTTATACGATTCGAATCAAGGACTCCTTCATCAACAAACTTTTTCCATGTATGTAAGTAAAACGGTGAAGCTAACATTGTATCATCTCCCTATTCATTGTTTTGGAGATCTGTAAAAACATACTTTTATTATAAAACTGAATAAAAGCGTTTTCAATAAAACTAGAAAGACGACACAAATATGTTAATAATTTGAATATCTTAATGCGCTTCTTTGTGCTTTTTTAATAGCACTATATTTTGTATAATGGACGCAACGAAAATACATAACCAAAACCACTTTTGTGGACTGCCATTTATAAGGAAAACAATCACGGCTATTGCAAATAAAATAGTGGATGCTACACTAAAATATAATTTTGTTTTCATTCCCCTTATCCCTCACATCTCTATCACTTTATAGTACATATTAACTCTTCGTTTTTCATCTCTACTATGTACTCCTGTAAAACATATTCTTTCCCACCATGTTTTTCATACCACTCATGTATTTTTCTAATATGCTTCTCGTCACTTCTAATTTTTGATTCTATTTCTTTATACTGTTCATAACTATTATATTCCCATATAGCGAATATTTCTGTTGTACCATCATTATTATCTTTCATCCAGCGTCCTATTAGCCTGGAACCATACTTTAACTGATTAGGTAAATTCGTGTTATTAAAATGCTCATTAAATATTTCTACAAATTCATTCTTTACCATATAGTACTTTCTTCTGTACAACATATATTTTCACCTCTTTTATGAACAGACTCAAATACACCTTCCCATTACTACCGTATTATAATACTTCCCATCCGACAGCCTTTTATCATTTTTTAAAATACCTTCTACTTCAAAACCTAATTTTTTATAAAGCTGAATGGCTTTTTCGTTTGTTTCTAATACTTGTAATGATATCTTTTTAATCTCATTTTCATCAGCCCAATGAATAGATTGTCGCAATAGACTCTTACCCATTCCATATCCCCAAAACTCTTTTAAAATACAAACACCAAATTCTACTTTATGAGATAATCTCTTCAAATTTGACCCTTCGCATCTAGAAAACCCAACGATTCGATTGTGCACTTCTGCAACTAAAAACAGATTCTTCGTCGATTCACTATCTGTTTTTATTATTTTTTGAAACCCTGTCTTATCTATAAATCCCTCTCCAGCTTCTCTATCCATATTTTCAGTTTCTCCATCGATCTGAACTCTAATTTTTGATAACTGCTCTGCATCTGTTTCAGCTGCAGAACGAATTGTATAAACTAATCCATTTATGTGAAACTCTTGCCTTTTTATAATCATTTTAAACTCCTTTTAAATACAGTCTATTGATGCTATTACAATTTCTTTACCTTGTTTCTCAAATTCTAGAATCATTTCTTTACTAGCTTCTTCGTCTGTAATTATAAGATCAATTTCTTTTAGTGACCCTCCATTTATAAAGCTGTCTATTCCGAGTTTATTATGAGGAGCTAAACAAATATTTCTTCTAGCAATCTTATTTACTGTTTTACTAAAATAAGCAACTTCAGGCGTTGCGGTACTTATACCATTCAATGAAATGCCGCCACCTGTAGAAAAATACAGATCAATTGAGAATTGACTTATCAATTCTGAGGCAAGTGTATCTGTCATATTTCCTGATGGTTTCACCTTCCCACCAATTAAGTACGTATCAATGTTCTTATAATCCCGTAACGTACTAGCAATTTCTAAAGCATTCGTAATCACCGTAAATGATGTTTCCGGCAAATATTTTAACATAGCATAATGAATAGAAGACCCCCCAATAAAAACGGAATCTCCTTCTTGTATATAAGAAGCTGCGATTTTTGCAATTGCATCGTCATATATAGAAGCATTTTGATAACGCTCAAATCGCTCGGAAGGTAATTTCCTTACTCTAGCAAGTTCAATTGCACCTCCATGCGTTCTTTTTAACAAGCCATCTTTCTCCATAACAGACAAATCTCTTCTTATAGAATCGATAGACATATCGAAACTTTCCGCTAGATTCTTTGCAATTACTCTTCCATCTTTCTTAAGTAACTCTAAAATTTTCTCTCTACGTTCTTCAGTAAACATGTTTGCACCACCATCATTGAAGATTCAGAAAATTAATCTATATTTTAATTATATGCATGTTTTTTCTGTTTTACAATATTTTCAATACTTCTTTATTCATCTCTATACAGGTTTTCTACCTTTTTCTATCCCGTTAAATTGACAACTAAATAAATGCATATTTGCATATTACACAATTACACTTCCATTCACCCTTCTATTAATGTAAAATAATCCCTGTGTTTTACTTTTTTATACAGAAAGGAATTACTATGAAATCTTTAATGAAAGTAACTTGTACAGCATTATTATTTACAGGGATAATGGCAGGATGTAGTGGAAATGCTACGCCAAAACAAAAAAAAAGTGCTCTAGCAAAAAATGCAATGCACTACGGGGAAATCTTTAAAAACGAATACTATAGAGCAACTGTTGAAAATGCCAAATTCGAAAAAATAGACAAAGAGTGGCGTCTCACAGCTCGCGTTACAATAAATAACGCTCGTATTGACGGACAAACGATAGATCTTTCTGAAATAAAATATTTCATAAAAGATGAAAAGACGGGTGAAAAATACGAAGGTGAATTTATACAAAATGAAAATGCTAAAAAGGTTCCATCTGAGTTTTCTTTAACTACCGACATTGAATTTAATATGAAAACTTCACCAAAAGATTTAAATAATATGTATTTATTCATAGATAGCAAAGCTGCGCCGTTAACAGATACATATTGGAAGCTTGATAATTTAGTATCTAAATAAAAAGACCAGTCTTAAATGACTGGTTTTTTTACATTCATGCATTTAATTTTCATTAACATTTACATTTATTTGCTAATAACAACTTGAATTACATTAGCTAAACCAGTGTGCCCTTTCCCTTCAACTCGCTCTTGCTCCCCATTAAAGAAATGAATTACCTTATGTTTTTCACACCAAGTAAGGATATCAATTGGATCATACAGCATCTCAATATCTTTTGGCCCACCAGTACCGTAATTTATTTGTTTTTTTGAGTAAACTTCAAACATTATTAATCCACCAGGCTTTATCGTTTGTATCATTTTATCTAATACCATTTTTTTATGATCATTATGAAAATGTCCAAATACCATAATTGCCGCATCATATTCATTTACTGGCAAACTATCAGCTAATAAATCTACTTTTTTTGTGTGTACGTCTACGTTATGCTTCATGGCTAATTTTTTTGTCTTTTCTAATCCATCTTCCGAATAATCAATAGCTGTCACTTTATGTCCTTGTCTTGCTAGAAATACAGCATTTCTACCTTCTCCCTCTGCGAAAGCTATTACTTTATTATGATTTGCTAAACGAAATGCTTGTTCTCTAATAAATGTATTAGGTTCTTCCCCGTAAAAATATTCATCTGATTTATATCGATCATTCCAAAAGTTATTCATCATCATCTCTCCTTCTTCATATCATTTTCTAGTTAGAACCGCTCATCTGTAATATCACTATTAATAGCTATTGCTGCTTTATTCCCATGTGATGCAGCAATAATTAATGAGGATGGTCCTTGAATCATTGTTTCTCCTGCTAAGTAAATATTTTTTTCTGAAGTACGTCCAAAATCATCAATTACAAAAGTTCCATTACTTTGCAACTCACAACCAAGTTGTTCTATAAATTGATTTGGTCTAAAGAAAGTAGGTACTATAAATCCTCCAGCCCTTTCAATCCGTAAACCTGAATAAAACTCTACTTCTTTTAAATAACCTTCTTCGCCTTGTAGTGCACGTATAGGTTCTGTAATTACAGGTATATTTTTATTAGACAGTTCATCCATAATAGCTTGACTTAGCTCATTACCATTTGTTGCGATTACCAAATCGGTAGACCAATTATAAACTAATTTTGTCATATGCATCGTATAATCTTCGTTTTCAGAAATAATAATGAGCGGTTGATTTTTTAATTCCCAGCCATCACAATACGGACAGCTAAATAAGCTTTTTCCATAGTATTCCCGTACATTAGGAATTGATGGGAATTCTTCCTGTATACCCGTCGCTAATAAAACTCTTTCCGCCAAATATTTTGTGTGATCTTTTGTTTCAATCTTGAATAAACCAGTGGATTGTTTCGTTATCATTACAACTGTTTTTTCATAATAATGAACCGATGGATACTTCATCAATTCATTTAAGCCTATTTCCTTAAACTCTTCAGGTTTAATCCCGTCACGCGTAATAAATCCGTGAGAATTTTGTGTAACACGATTCCTATTCGTTTTGTTATCAAATAACGCTATTTGTTTACGAGCTCTTCCTAAAACTAAACTTGCATTAAGTCCAGCTGGCCCTGCTCCTATTACTGCACAGTCTATACATTCCATAAGCAAATATCCTCCATGAATTAATTTAACTATAATTAAAGATATTAGAGAGTCTTTTTATCCTTAATTAATTTAAAAATAAAAGCGGATTAAAAATCCACTTTTATTTTTTTCGCAAGATCTACGATTTTTTGATTTCGTAACTCATCTTCCATTTTCTCTTCTGCTGCGAGCATTGCTTCATTAATTAAACATCCAGGTTTTTCATGTAAACAACATTCAAATAATGATGTCTTACCTTCAATCGCATGTATAATATCTAAAAATGAAATATCTTCCCAATTATGACTAAGCGAATATCCACCTTTTGGACCAGATGATGAATGTATCATCCCTTCCTTTGTTAACTTAGTTAGTATTTTAGACAAGTACGTTGATGAAACATTTTGCATTTCTGCTAATTGGTGAACGCTAACTAACTTATTTGGTGTTGCCTTTGCCAGAAAAAGCATTGTATGAAGAGCATAATTTGTAGCTTTAGAATATTTCATAGTACAGCTCCTATTGTAGACTTCATATATCTACAATAACTTTATTTCTGTATCCTGTCAAACATTTGTAATACTCCATGCAAAATTATCTCTCTTCAAGTAATACATCGGCTGCGCAAATCTTTACTTCTCTAAATGGACAATCAAATAAAACCCCTAGTTCAAAACCGTTTTCAGCAAGATCTATTTCATGACATAACCACCAAGCACCTTCAAAATTTTCTGGGATAGAACATTTCGTTACTCCTGTAAAAGTTACTTGTAGTTTATCAAATTCACTGAAAGTACCACCGCAATCTAAAGTTATAATTAGCGTATCTTCTGATCTTCTCTCCACTGATTTGACTACACTGTCATGTAGTGAGTATTCATGTAGTTGAACGACATTCTGCGCGAGCTTTTCTTTTATAGAATTATAATTATCTATATAGGCTTGCTCTAAATCATTCATTCTTTTCTCATAATCTTTTGTCCACTCAAGCATAAGTCTCTTTAATTTTTCCGTTGGGTATTCTGAATTAATTGTATTGTCATAAATGTATGGATGCAGTGATTTAGGGAGGAACTTTAATAAATCTTCTTTCTTTTCTTCCACGTCTTCTCTCAAACTTTGCTTATAATCTATTCCTACCTTTTCGCTCTCTCGCAACATCTCTTCCCATTCTTCTAATGTTTCTAAAAAAGTTAAAAATCCAGACACTTGCATTTCTTTATACCAATCTTTATTAAAATACTTCAAAGATTTTCCCCCTAAAACATTTTAAGATCCAACAAAAGCGATATATCTATTTATTATATCATTCCAATAACTATTTTTTCTAAAGAAAAAATGCAAAACTGTAAATATTCCGCCTTTTATTTCTAAAACTTCAGAATATTTACAATAGTTAATAATTATAATACATTTTACTAGTACAAAGATTCACATGTACAAAAATCTAAACAAAAAGGGATGGTTATATGTTGAAGAAATTAGTAGCAGGTACATTAGTAGCGGGATTTGCATTAACTGGAGGACTAGGAGTAGCAAGTGCTGAAGAAAAAAGTAACACAATTAAGTCTTTTGATTATTTAAAAGTGGATGAACAGAATGTTAATTCATTTACAAAATTAAGTGATCAGGATAAGAAAAACATCCAAATTACTATGGTATTACCAGAGCAAAATGAAAATGGAGATTGGCTAGCTTATGGTTTTACTAGCCGCGAAACATTAGATGCTTATATTGAAAAGGATAAAAAAGTACTTAAAAATAAAATTAATCCTTTAGGTAGCGGTGCTGGTAGTACTGATTTTTATGAACATAAAGATAAAGGTGGCCAATATATCTACTGGAGCAGCGGCTTTAAAAACTTACCATCTAGCTGGAACGACAGAATTTCCTCTGTAAGTACAGCATCACCTTCTGCAAGTTATTCAACGACACTTTGGGAGCATACTTCTACACAAGGATATGGAAAAGGTGTTGTATTTAAACACGCTGATTGGTACGGTAAAACTGCTAATTTAGCTGCTGATTGGAACGATATTACTTCAGCGATTGAAATTAAATAGTAATAAGATATTTAATTTCTTCTATAAAAATTCAAACCACTATTCTCTCTTTCATTTAGAGAATAGTGGTTTATCATATTTCTATTTAAGCATGTACAGCATGTCCTACTGCTTGCAATAGCGCTTCATGAATCGCTTCAGATAAAGTTGGGTGTGCCGCAATATAATCTCTCATAATATCAGCGGTAACTTCTGTATGAATCATTACAGTTCCTTGTCCGATCAGTTCAGTTGCACGAGGACCGATAATAGAAATCCCTACAATTTCTTGATATTTAGGTTCCACAATGACTTTTACCTTGCCCGTTTGTTCTCCTAAAATAAGAGCTTTTCCATTCGCTGTAAAAGAGAATTCTCCGATTTGTATGTCACCATAATGCTCTCTCGCATCTCTTTCGTTTAAACCGACACTTGCGATTTCTGGAGCTGTATATATACAACGAGGCACGGCATGATAGTTAACTTTCACATCTTCTCCACTTGCATGTAATGCTGCTGTCGTTCCTTCATGGAAGGCAACATGAGCAAGCTGGATTCCACCAATCACATCACCAGCTGCGTAAATATGTGATATATTCGTTTGCATATGTTCATTCACAGAAATTCCTTTATTTGAAAATTGAATGCCTGCTTTTTCTAATCCTAACTCTTGTACACGTGGTTTTCGACCTACAGAAACGAGAACAAATTCTGGATTAATTTCCTGGATACTTCCTTCGTATTCAAATGAAGCCTGCTTCTTATAATTATTTAATCCTTTTAAAGCTGCTCCTGTAAATATTTCTACGCCATCATTTTCTAGTTTCTCTCTTAATATATTTGCGATATCTTGATCTTCGCCAGGTAATAGTTGCGGTGCCATTTCAACAATCGTAACTTTTGTTCCAAGACGACTATAAATACTTGCAAACTCGCATCCTATTACACCACCGCCAACGATTAACATTGAAGATGGCACACTCTCAAGAGACATTGCGTTGCTACTATTTAAAATCCACTTCCCATCAAATGGAGCAAAAGGTAATTCTGTTGGTTCTGAACCTGCCGCTATAATAAACTGTTCTCCATCTACTACAGCTTCTTTATCATCGTACGTAACTCGCACACGATGATCCGTTTCAAATTTCGCTTTCCCTTTTATAAATTTAATTTTATTTTTCTTCATTAAATATTGTATTCCTAGTACGAGCTGCGTTACGATTTGCGACTTCCTTGCCTGTATTTGCTTCCAATCAATAGATATACTTCCTTTGTTAAGCGCAATCCCATAATCATTCGCTTTTTTCACAATATCGTGTACTTCAGCACTTTCTAACAATGATTTCGTTGGCATGCATCCAACATTTAAACAAGTTCCGCCAAGATCAGCTTCATCAATAAGAGTGACGTCTTTCTCATTTTGGGCTGCGGTAATTGCCGCTACATATCCAGCAGGTCCGCCTCCAATAACAACTAATTTACTCATTCTCTCACCTTCTCTTTATAAAAGAATTGTTACAGGTTCTTCTAAATAACGTTTAATTGTACGTAAAAATGCAGCTGCTGGTGCACCGTCTAATACACGATGATCGAATGTTAAACTTAAAGGTAACATACTGCCTTTTTTTATTTTCTTTCCTTTGTATACTGGAACATGTTCAATTGCGCCAATACCTAAAATACCAGTTTCCGGCGTATTTAATACTGGCGTAAAATATTCAATTCCAAAGCTACCTAAATTACTAATTGTAAAGGTTGTACCTTGCATATCATCACTACTTAAACTACCTTCTCTTGCTTTTTGTGCAACGTTTTTAATTTGTTTAGATAACTCTACTAAAGATAGATTATTAGCAAAGCGAATAGCTGGAACGATTAACCCTTTTTCTAATGCGACTGCCATGCCTAAATGCACATGTTCAAATTTATGAATTGCATCATCTATATAAGCGCTGTTCATTTCTTTATGCTCTCCAAGTGCTAATACAGCAGCACGCGAGACGAAATCCGTAATGGTTAATTTATTATCATATCTTTTTTGTACAACTTTCGCTATTTCTTTATGTAAAGCAACTAAATCTGTTACATCTACTTTCATCGTTAACGTTAATTGTGCGCTATTTTGTAAGCTTGCGTGCATACGATTTGCGATCGCTTTACGCATACCAGTAACAGGAATTACTTTACTTTCTTCTTGTTCAGATATTTCCTGAACGATTCCTCTTACCTCAAGTGCCTTTAATACATCTGCCTTTGTAATCCTTCCGCCAGGACCTGTACCAACCAATACCTTGATATCCAAATTTTCAGACTTTGCAATTTTCTTCGCTACAGGTGAAATTTTAATTCTTTGCTTCGCCACTTCTTTCGCATACGGTTCTGGATGTTGTATATTTTCAGGTCCTGTATTAGGTGTTTTTTCTTCTACAGCATTTATACTTTCATTGACTTCTACTTTTTCATTCGGTTTACCTATATAGCAAATTACAGTGCCAGGTGGAACCCCCTCATCTTCACTTACCGCTATATCAAGAACAGTTCCATCTGCTGGTGCTTCAATTTCCGTTTCGATTTTTTCTGAGTTAATACTAGCAATTAGTTCACCTTTTGCTACATTATCGCCTGCTTTAATATTCCAACTCGTAATAATACCTTCTTTCATCGCCATACCTAACTTCGGCATTACAACTTCTACAGCCATGTTTCTCTCCCCCTTCTCATCGTTTCATTACACATGTAATAAAGATTGGTCTCCGATCATTTCTGATACAGTTTCAATTACTTTCTCTGGCGTTGGTAAATATAACTTTTCAAGTGGTGGTGAGAACGGAACTGGTGTATGTGGTGCTGTAATTCGTTTAATAGGTGCATCTAGCAAATCAAATCCTTTATCCGCTACAATTGCTGCAATATCTGTCGCGATACTACATCTTGGATTTGCTTCATCAATGACGATTAGACGATTTGTTTTTTCAACAGATGCTAAAATCGTATCTTCATCAAGTGGTGATAAAGATCGTGGATCAATTACTTCTACTTCAAGCCCCTTTTTTGATAATTGTTCAGCCGCTGCAAGTGCTGTATGAACTTGCTTTCCGATTGCGACAATTGTTACATCAGAACCTTCTCGTTTAATATCTGCTTTTCCTAATGGAATTGTATAGTATCCTTCTGGTACTTCACCTTTCATATTGTAAAGTGTTTTATCTTCAAAAAAAATTACTGGGTCATCATCTTCAATTGCCGCTAATAATAAGCCTTTTGCATCATACGGAGTGGAAGGAACGACAACTTTAATTCCTGGAATACTCGTAAATAATGCATATAAACTTTGTGAATGCTGTGCTGCTGCACTAAAACCAGCGCCATGCATCGTACGTACTGTCACTGGAACTTTTGCTTTACCACCGAACATATAGCGGAATTTTGCACCCTGGTTTAATACTTGATCAAGACAACTACCGATAAAATCATTAAACATTAATTCAGCTATCGGACGTAATCCTGTTGCAGCAGCTGCCATCGCTGCTCCCATATAACCAGCTTCTGAAATTGGTGTATCTAATATACGATTTCGGCCAAACTCTTGTACAAGTCCTTTCGTAACACCAAGAACGCCACCCCACGCTTCATCATCTTGCAAGTGATCAACTTGTGCACCACCTGCAACGTCTTCACCTATTAAAATTACATTTTCATCACGGCGCATTGATATTTTCATCGCTTCATTGATTGCAGTTGACATACTTACTGTTCTAGTCATTATTTTTCACCCTCCTCTTATTTGTAAGAAACGTATACATCTTTTAATAATTCTTCATCGTCTGGATATGGACTATTTTCACTAAATTCAATTGATCTTTCTACTGCATCATCTACTGCTTTCTCCATATCAACAAGTTCAGATTCTGTTAATAAACCTTCATGAATTAAATGTTTACGGAAATTCACAATCGCATCTATTTCATTTAAATGTTTTTCTTTTTCCTCCGCAGTTTTATATGTTTGTGCTTCACCCTCGAAATGACCATAGTTACGATATGTCATACATTCAATTATTGTTGGACCACCGCCATTACGCGCACGTTCTACCGCTTCTTCTGCGGCTTTATATACTGCAAGTAGATTTTTTCCATCGACTTGAACACCTGGAATGTTATAAGCTTTTGCACGATCAGCAATAGAATCACAGCTTGATGCATATTCGAATGTTGTTGCTTCACCGTAACCGTTATTTTCAGCGATAAAAATAACTGGTAACTTCCAAATCGCCGCTAAATTAACTCCTTCATGGAAAGTTCCTTCATTATTTGCTCCGTCACCGAAGAAACAAACACTTACATCTCTCGTTCCTTTATATTTAGCTGTTAATGCCGAACCGCAAGCGAGCGGGAAACCACCACCTACAATGCCATTTGCACCAAGCATTCCTTTATCTAAATCGGCAATATGCATGGAGCCGCCTTTACCTTTACATAACCCTGTCGCTTTCCCGAAGAGTTCAGCCATCATACCATTTAAATCACAACCTTTTGCGATACAATGCCCATGCCCTCTATGTGTACTTGTAATACTGTCACTATCCGTTAAGTGGGCACATACACCAACTGCTACCGCTTCTTCACCTGCGTATAAATGGACGAAACCTGGCAGCACGCCTTGCGCAAACAATTCATGTACCTTATCTTCAAACTTACGAATCTCTAACATTTTTTCATACATCCAACGAGCTTGTTCTTTCGTAATTTCATTCCCTTTACTTTCAGTTGTTTTTAACATGTCCAGCCCTCCTATTTTCTTGTTCATCTTTTATATTGCAAGTACTGTGCCAAATTCTAATCCTTGATTTAATAGGTTTTCTCTTTTCTTTCAAAATAAAAAAGTGGACAAAATGAGACAGCTGTCTCGTTTTGTCCACTTTTGTTCACCTAATTTGAAAATTATTATTTTATTCATTATCAAAGTTCTTGTGTAACTTACGGATATAAATAATTTGACCAATATGATAAGCATTATGAGTTGTTACATTACTTAATATTTCCCACCACTTCGCACTTACAGGAAATCCGATTACATCACTTTCAACCCGCTCTTCACTTATGAGGTTTTGCCATTGCAACAACTTCTCTAATAGCTTTTCTCTTAATTCTTCAAATGTTTGATTATCTGAAAGCATAAAACTTTTGTTATTATCACCAATAGCGGGCACGGCATTCACACTTGATTCTTTATACCTAGTTTGCCACGTTGAGTTCCAATACAGTAAATGTTGTACAATTTCAGCTATACTATTACTCTCTTCAGTCGGTTTCCAAAAAGCTTCTCTCTCAGATAAATCCTTAACCGCATCTGAAAATGGAATATACCAACTAGGATCGTTTGCATTCGCTAATAACTGATCTGCTAATACATCTTTCACGTGAGCCATTTTTCTTCCCTCATTTCATTATCATATTAATATACACTACTCTATATACGCTGATTTCCTATAATCCCCTTTTTTACATACAAATTGGTTTCATAATGAATATAAGAAAAATAGATTTTCTTTTTATAACTCGTTATGATAAAAGAAAAAGAAAGTGAGCGACCAATGAATAAAAAAATCGCGGTTATTACAGGAGCTTCAAGTGGCTTCGGTCTTTTAACGACACTTGAACTTGCAAAAAAAGACTTTTTAGTTATCGCTACAATGAGAAACCTTGAAAAACAAGTGAACTTACTATCTCAGGCCACTCAATTCGACTTACTGCAAAACATTAAAATTCACCAATTAGATGTAACCGATCAAAACTCTATACATAACTTTCAATTATTTTTAAAAGACGTAAACAGAGTAGACCTCCTTATTAATAATGCAGGATATGCTAATGGTGGCTTTGTAGAAGAAATTCCAGTAGAGGAATATCGCAAACAATTTGAAACGAATCTTTTTGGTGCTATATCGATCACTCAGCTTGTTTTACCATTTATGAGAGAACAACATAGAGGAAAAATTATTAATATAAGTAGCATTAGTGGCCAAGTTGGATTCCCTGGTCTATCTCCTTACGTTTCTTCAAAACATGCATTAGAAGGATGGAGTGAATCCCTTCGTTTAGAAGTAAAACCGTTCGGAATAGATGTTGCTTTAGTGGAACCTGGTTCTTATAACACGAATATATGGGAAGTTGGTAAACAACTAGCTACAAACCAATCTGATACTACTTCTCCTTACAAAGAATATATGGACAAAATACAAAAACATATTAATAGCGGCATTGATACATTTGGTAATCCGATAGATGTTGCTAATAAAATTGTAGAAATTGCTGAAGCTAAGCGCACAACATTACGGCACCCAATTGGAAAAGGTGTAAAATTTATGATCTTAGCAAAGAAGATTCTTCCTTGGAGATTGTGGGAATACCTTGTTTTGAGAAGTTTTAAGAAGATGTAATTCCCTTTATTAAAAACCATTTTGAAAGAGGTGCTAATTAAATGTTAGGTTTACCCTATGGTAAAGTGTTTTTAGTTCCGTGGACTGAAGAGTGGGCAATTGAATTTGTAAAGGAGAAACAATTCATTGAGGAACAAATTGGCGAACATATTTTAGCGATACACCATATTGGTAGTACTTCTATTCCACATTTAAGTGCAAAGCCAATTATTGATATAGCAATCGAACTAGAAAATTATAGGGACGGTATACATTGTATTAAAAAGTTAGAACTACTAAACTATAAATATGGAAAAGATGTATTGCCTGAACGATATTATTTTAATAAAGGTGAGCCAAGAACTCATCAAATTCATATGTATGAACAAGGAAATAAATATTTAACTGAACAATTACAATTCAGAGATTACTTAATAGACAATAAAATTTCTCGAATACAGTATGAAAAGTTAAAAATTCAACTTTCACAAGCTAATCCTAATGATAAACACCAATATGCAGAGGATAAAACAAATTTCGTTACATCTATTTTAGCTAAAATAAATGCTTAAATAAATAAGAAACCATTTAGCAGTAGATGGTTTCTTATTTATTAGTTATTTCATTATTTGTACTATCAATAATAAAATCTGCAAATTCATGTGGTTTATGACTTTCTACATACATATCTTCAGCAATCATCCAATTGTTTTCCCACATATCGCGCGCAGCTTTCCCGTCTCTAGCAATCCCTCTTTTTATCCGTGTTTCACGAGTACAATTCACCCATATTTTCAAATCATACACTTCAGCTAGCTCCTGACGTGTTGCATATACACCTTCTATAATAACAATTCCGTTTGCAGGGACAATAAGAGATTCCACTAAAGAATCGGTTTCCCAATCGTAACGTTTATAACATCCTTCAACACCATTACTAATTGGATCTAAAACTTCTTGTAAAAGGCGTTTCCAATCAAAATCTGCACCAATCGATTTATTCGTAGGATTTTCATTTACAATCTTTGTAGATGGTAAATAAAAATCATCCATATGAACAATCGTTACAGTTGAAAAATTACTTTTTATTTTATTAACTAACGTACTTTTACCTGCACCGCCACAGCCATCAATACCTATTATTAGAAGTGATTGTTCCGTACATTTTTCTTGAGCCCATTTTAAAATTAAGTCTAAATCCAAACTAACCCATCCCCTTATATCTCTTACATTCCATTATTAAAGTTTTACGTTGCAAGTGGAACGAAATGAAATAGTATCGAGAGCATCAATATAAAAGAAACCATTCCCATTATTGAAAGTATATATTCTTTTGATTTTCTATCATATTTCCATTCCATCCATGCTCTTAAAGTCCATGATATCCCTAAATAAGTGAACATGACATAAGTCATTTTAGCGTTCTCAAATTTAAACATATAATAACAACTACTTATTACATAAATAATAATAAGCCCTATTTCTAATTTTACATGTAAACTATTCACATGCTTATATCCAAAAAAGCCTCTTTTCTCCATATTTAATTTTCTTCTTAAAAACTGTTCTATAAAGTAACCACCTATACCAAGTCCAATAATAATAAGCAAAATTGTAGAAATACCCATTGCTATCCCTCCTATTACTTTATTTATCTTTAGTAATAAAGTGAACTATATTACGGTTATCCTCTTCTAAATAACTTACAATTCCTTCAGGATATGTTGGTTTTCCCTTTAATTCGTCTATACTTTTCCGAGTTAATATAATATCTTCATATTCTTTATGTCTTATTTCATTTGTAACTCTCTCTTTAACAGTTCCCCAATGTATCAATGTACAATGATGTCCTTTTTCGTTGTTCCACTCGAAAATATGCTCATTTACAACGGCTAATTCTTAAACATCAATCTTCAAATCGTATTCTTCCATTAATTCTCGTATTATTGCTTCTTTTGCTGTTCCACCAAATTCAATAGAACCGCCTGGAAAACGATAAAATGTTTTATTTAAATCACATTGTACAAGTACTTCAGAATGATCTTCATTTAAAATCATTACTTCAGCACGTAATTTAAGTATTTTCATTTTGTCAATCCGTTCATTCCACATATGATTAAATCCAATAACTATAAAAGAAGAGATTAAACATAATTCCTGTTATTATTAATAGTGGAACCGTTCCTAAAGAAATGACATATTCCCTCGATTCTTTATCAAATTTCCACTCCATATATGATTGAAAGCAGTATAAAGTTATTAAAAATAAAATGGGTAAATTACTAATATAAATAGGATTTAAAGTGGCACATACCATCGTAACAATTATATAAGAAATGATAAGAGCCCTAGTCCCCCATTTATGAGCGCTGTTTACATATTTACTATTCCAGTCAGTTTGTTTCGGTATATTTAATTTTTTTCTCACTACTTTTTCCAAAATAACTACAAATATGATCCATAATACTAATAAAATTACTTTAACTAAAAACAGTGATGTCTCCTCCTTTACCTTTTATCTGGCTGATCACTCGGATACATAGCCTCTCCTTTATTATCAATGTCCCAACAAATAACGGTCGCACTATCGCGTCCGAATTGATGATGAACGTGCTCTAATACATGATGAACACTTTCTTCAAGTTTTATATCATTTCTATTCATATCACTATACAGATTTACAGGAGTTTCATACCGCCGTTCTCCGCATTCTAATACCCCATCTGTGACCATTACAATTCGATTCTTTCCATTACGTAATTCACGAATGCCTGTTGAATAACAAGGAACAGGTAAATCAAATGTGTTTACATTTCCAATCCATTCGTAAAAATGACGTTGATTTAACGCATATTGTCCTAACTTATGTAACTCTTCATGAAATACATAAACTAAACAGTCTCCAATAGATAGCCACCATATATAATTTTCTTTTCTTACACATAGTAAGCAAGCTGTTTCACCTTTAATTCTTTGACACTTTTCCTTAAATGAAGAAGATTGAAAGGTAGTAAGAATATGATTTTCAAAAGATCGAAATACTGTATCAATCGATTCATTCATCATTTCTTTTATATTTTCATATTCTTTTTGAATTGTATTTACTACTAAATCAACACTTTCTGCACTATTATGTCCGTCCAAAATAACTGCAAATTCCCAATCACCATTCGACCAAACTAAAGCCCCATCTTCATTCTTTTTTGCTCCGGCGCTTATATTCCCGCCATATGTACCGAGCACGATGTCACCATATTGTTTTACTGAAACTTCGTCTAAACACATTTTCCTACTTCCAACCCATGCATATTGTCTATTATTTGTTGTATGCATACTCATTCACCATATACTTTCGTATTCTTTCGCATAATTTTTGGATTTCCTCTGAACCCCCATATGGTGCACCAGTCCAATTTGCTACCTCAGTCGGTGACCAAAACTCTTTGGGGGTATTTTGATAACGCGGTATAATGTGCATATGCATATGTGGTACACCGTTCCCTGAAACAAAAGTGTAAATATGTTCTGCACCTTCACTTTGTTTTAGCGCTTTACTTACTCTACTTGTTATAAGTCCGAACCTTTTCGCTTCTTCATCTGTTAGTTCAGCAAGACCAGGTACATGTCTTTTTATATCTATCATTACATAACCAAGATACGTTTCTTCGCTATCCCAGTGGACATGTCCAACGTAAACGAGTTCATCTTCGTAAATAGCTCCACCTGGAACTGTAATGTTTTCTTTATGTTTTTCGCAAATGAAGCAGTTTTGTTCTACTTGATTATTTGTTGACATATCCATCACCATCCTTTTCATTTATAATATCATAAAAAAAGGAAAAATAGGATTTATATTCCGAAAATTCATTCTTTTGAAGTATCATCTTTTGAAAGAAATTTAAAACTCACTATTTCTTCAAAAACACAATCCCAATTACAATTCCGATGACAATTCCAATTACTAAATTATTAGTAAAAAAACCTTGAAACACACCGATTACAACCCCTATACCGACACCTATTGCCAAGGCATCATTTGTTTTTTTATTTTTAGCCAAAATTGCATCTCCTCCCATTATTTCTCTCTAAATAACAAACATCCACTTGAACATTTCTCAAAAATGTCCTTTATTACTTTTCTATTTCCCCTACATACTCCTCTTCCTTTAAAAGAATTTTCAATTCACCATAACATATACATAGGCATTTACTATAAGAAAGATTCTTAATTTATTGAAGGAAGAACGATTCAAATATATCCTCATTTAAATCAACAATATGTTTATTCCCCTCATCCCGTAAGGAATATACTACATCATGATTCTCACTAAATGATGTAGCGTATCGCAAACCTTGAAAGTCAATTAGCTAAATTAATCTCACTAATCGAAGAAAATAATCAATTAATTAAATCAATGGAACAACAACAAAAACAAGTTTGTGCGCCTGCTGGTAGTTCTGTTATTGTTCTTATGTAATCTTTTCGAGTCATAAAAAAACACACTTTGTATAATAAAGTGTGTTTTCGTTTTATCTTCTTTTTTGATGAAACCCTTGTGTAATACGGTCTAATATAATCGCAATAACAACGATAGCAAGTCCAGCTTCAAATCCCATTCCGATATTAACTTGTGTTACAGAACGGTATACATCAACCCCAAGACCTGGTGCACCTACAAGTGACGCTGTTACAACCATCGATAACGAAAGCATAATACTTTGGTTCACACCAGCCATTATTGTTCCCGTTGCGAGTGGTAATTGTACTTTAAATAGTTTTTGTGATGCTGTGGATCCAAACGCATTCGCTGCCTCAATTAAATCTTCCGGAACTTGTCTAATTCCTAAATCAGTAAAACGAATTGTTGGCGGCATTGCAAAGATTACTGATGCAATAATCCCAGGTACTACACCTACTCCAAAAAACGTAATCGCAGGAATAAGATATACGAAAGCCGGCATTGTTTGCATAAAATCTAATGTCGGTTTTAAAAATTTTGAAAACCGCTCATTTTGAGATGCTAATATCCCAATTGGAATTCCGACAATAATTGAAATAATAACAGACGTAAGTACAAGAGCTAATGTTTGCATTGTTTGTGCCCAGTAGTTAATATTCAAAATAAATAATAATCCGATCAGTGTAAAAATGACTAAAGATACTTTTCTCGTTGTGTACCAAATGAGGAAACAAAGGATGATAATCATCAATATGGCTGGTATTATTGTTAAAAAATTAGTGAGTAAATCAACAAATCCGCCGATAATATAAGAGAACCCTCGGAATAAGCCTTCAAAGTGCTCATATAAACTTGCAACAAATGAATCAACCCATTCCCCTAATGGAATACGCGGAATACTATTCATCGTCTTTCACCTCTTCCTCAATGTTTCCTGCAAGAGCTTGAATGACACTTTCACGTTTAATGATTCCTCTAAGTCTTTTCTTCTCATCAATTACGGGTAACGGATATTTCATCTCCGCCATTTTTGCATACGTTTCCTCTAGTAAAGTATCTAAATACACGTGCGGGATATCGTTAAGTAATAAATCGGCAATCGGCCACTGTTTTTGAACGGCTTTACTTGCATCATCCGCAGTTAATATACCTAAAAATTCATACTTTTTATTAACAACATACACAGTAGAAACCCCGGCGTTCCTCATAATTTGAAGTGCTACACGTGGTCCACGATCAATTAATAAAGTCTCCGGTCGTTTTAGTATAGATTCCGCTGTAATTACTTTTCCTAAATTCACGTCCGCCACGAACTTCTCTACAAATTCATTGGCAGGACTCATCATAATTTCTTCCGGTGTTCCAATTTGGACAACTTCTCCGTCTTTCATCAATGCAATTCGATCACCAATTCGAAGCGCTTCATCTAAATCATGCGTAATAAAAATAATTGTTTTTTCCATTTTATCTTGAAGTTCTAATAGCTCATCTTGCATTTCTTTTCGAATAAGTGGATCTAATGCACTAAATGACTCATCCATAAGTAAAACATCTGGATCATTCGTAAGCGCTCTTGCGATTCCAACGCGCTGCTGCATACCACCACTCAGTTGACTTGGATAATTATCTTTATGATGGTCTAGTCCAACTAATTTCAAAGATTCTAACGCTTTTTTCTCACGTTCCTCTACTGGAACTCCTTGTATTTCCAATCCATATGCCACATTTTGTAAAACGGTACGGTGAGGAAATAGAGCAAACTTCTGAAATACCATGCTCATTTTCGTTCTTCTTACTCTCCGTAATTCTTCCTTTCCCATCGTCGCAATATCTTCACCATCTATGTATATATGGCCTGCTGTCGGTTTAATTAATTGATTTAGCATACGAACTAACGTAGATTTCCCGCTACCAGACAAACCCATAATAACGAAAATTTCTCCAGTGTATACTTCAAACGTTGCCTTTTTTACACCAACGTTCATTCCTGTCTCTTTCAAAATTTCCGATTTGCTTTTTCCTTCTTTTAATAAGGTAAGGGCTCTTTGCGGGTGTTTCCCGAATACTTTTGTTACGTTTTCAACACGCACTTTTGTATTATCCATGTCACTACTCCTTTTTTACCCATCTATTCACATAGTGTTGCGATTTTGCAAAGAAATATTACATAAAAATAACATTTATAAGTTTTCTTTAAAATTCTCGTTTCCGTTCATAATAAGAATGCTTACTTATACATTTATTTAAAGAGGCAAACGTTTTTTAGGAGGTTTTCAATGCGAAAGAAAATATGGCTTATATGCCTTGCATTATTTATTACTATGATTTTCTCTTCATGTAATGCAACAAATGCAAATTCGAAAGGAAAAATTAAACTAGGTGTAACAAGTTGGAAAGAAAATATTGCAACTGCAAACATGTGGAAAGTTTTATTAGAACAAAAAGGCTACAAAGTTGAACTCATGTATTTAGAAAAAGCTGCGATTTGGACTGGAGTCGCTCGTGGTGATGTTGATGCGAATTTAGAAGTATGGCTTCCCGTTACGGATAAACCGCTAAATGATCGTTATAAAGATGATATTGTCTTAAAATCAAAATGGTACGAAGGTACTGGACTTGGTTTGGTCGTACCTTCTTATGTGAAAAACATAAACAGTATCGAAGATTTAAATGCTCATAAAGATGAACTAGATAATAAAATTGTCGGTATCGAACCCGGTAGTAGTCTTATGAATTTAACGAATAAGGCAATGAAAGAATATGATATAAAACTAAAACTTGTCCAATCTTCAGAAGCTGCGATGATGAGTGAATTAAAGAAAGCATATACAAAAAAGAAACCAATCGCTGTTACGCTTTGGAATCCGCATTGGGGTTTTTCAGAATTTGACTTAAAATATTTAAAAGACCCTAAGAAAGTATATGGTGAAAAAGATGACATTTATTACTCTGTTCGTAAAGGTTTCGAAAAAGATCATCCGGATATCATAAAATACTTTGATAAATGGAAAATGAACGATGAGCAGCTTGGTACATTAATGGTCGAGTTAAATAAAACGAAAGATCCCGAAGAAGCGGCACGAAAATGGATTAAGAACAATCAAGCGCTAGTTGATGAATGGGTAAAAGATTAATAAAAATAGGCTAGAGGATTCGCATATCCTCTAGCCTGTTTTTAACTTATTTTTTCGTAACAACATCATCTACAATCCCATATGCCTTTGCTTCTTCTGCGGTCATAAAATAATCTCTTTCTGTATCATGTGCTACTCTTTCAATCGATTGCCCCGTTTTTTCTGCAATCATTTTATTAATATCATGCTTTAACTTCAATATCCTTTTTGCTGTTATTTCAATTTCTGTTGCCTGCCCTTTTGCGCCACCAAGTGGCTGATGAATCATAATTTCACTATTTGGGAGTGCAAATCGTTTTCCTTTTGCACCTGATAATAATAACAATGCACCAAATGATGCTGCAAAGCCCATGCATAGCGTTTGCACATCAGGTTTGATTAAATTCATTGTATCTAATATAGCAAATCCCGCTGTCGTTGATCCGCCGGGGCTATTAATGTATAAAAATATATCTTTCTCTGCATCTTCTGCTTCTAAAAATAATAATTGAGCTACGACACTACTCGCTACTTGATCATTTATTTCTGAACCGATAATAATAATACGGTCTTTCAATAACCTTGAATATATATCATAAGAACGTTCTCCTAATTTTGTTTGTTCTACAACATATGGAATTGCATTCATTTTAAATCCCTCCAATAATTGTTATGCCGCGCAAAGCATACAACTGTAGGAAGAAGGTTTTTTCGCATTAAATAATAAGACTGGTTGTTTAGATGATAATTTAGTAAAATCTATTGTCGGAAGCAGTTTCGTTAATAATTCTGGCCTCTCCTCACGAATAGACGTTACTACAACTTCCATATCATCTGTGAATTCGACTATCTCGAGCCCTTCTTCACTTACAGTTTTCAGCCTATTTCTACTCCGAAACAAAGAAGCTTTCACTGCCCCTTCCGATACGGAACATACTTTAGCAATATCAGCGATACTATATTGAAACACATCTTTTAATAATAAAATTGCGGATTGTTGTACATTTAATGAAGATAACACTTTCCCTACCATTTCATGCAAATCTGCAATGTTTTCTTGTGGTTCTTCAAAAGTAATTTGGTCCCTTATTTTTTCATGAACTGATTTTGACTTCATCTGATCTAACCAACGATTTCTAGCTATTTTATAGACGAGTGTCATACAAATATCTTTATTTCTATATTTTTGAAGCACTTTACACACTGCTTCTTGGGCGAGATCTTCCCCATCCCATTTGTTTTTCGTTAAAAATGTACAGTACCTTTTTAACTCTCCATATTGCTCAATTAAAAAGTTTATATTTGAATGATTCATATCGATATGATTTTTTAAAATATGAGTTACTTTTGTGCACAAAATAACCACTCCTTTTCAGCGCTTACTTAATAAACGATTCAACAAATAAAAAAGTTACGGGGCATATAAAAAAATTATGTTTATGTTCAATAATTCGCGGTCATAAATATGTTATGTACAATTTTACGTGAGGAGGAACAAATTTGCCAAAATTAACAATTGAAGGTACGGGAACTTTTGATGTAAAAGAAGGCACAAAATTAGTATTAGCGATTGAAGACAACGGTGTAAATATACTCCATCGTTGCGGCGGAAAAGCACGTTGCACAACTTGTAGAGTAGAAATTATAGCAGGTGATTTCTGTGAAGCGAGTGCGAATGAAAAAAATGCGATGACAGAAAAAGGAATTGAAGATCATTTACGATTATCTTGTCAAATGCATGTACATAAGGATATAGTAGTTCGTCCAGTACTTACAGTTGAAAATTCAGGCCTTGATGCTGGGCCGCGTCCGGCGGAGTAAAGCGATGAATTTAAAACAGCTCGCTGGTGAATATGCTGCTAACTTTGTCAAAGATGGCATGAAGATTGGGCTTGGTACAGGTTCTACTGTATATTGGACAATACAAAAATTAGGTGAGCGTGTAAAAGAAGGATTATCATTTCAAGCTGTACCGACATCAAAGGAAACTGAAACATTATCACATCAACTAAATATCCCCCTAATTTCGTTAAACGACGTACAAAGTCTTGATCTTACAATTGATGGAGCGGATGAAATTGATTCAAATTTACAACTTATAAAAGGAGGCGGTGGCGCATTACTTCGTGAAAAAATCGTTGCCTCTTCCTCTAAAGAACTACTTATCATTGCTGATAAATCGAAACTTGTAACGCATTTAGGTACCTTCCCATTACCTGTTGAAATTATACCTTTTTCATGGAAACAAACCGAAAGTAAAATTCAAGCGTTAGGTTGTCAAACAACGTTACGTTTAAAAAATAATGAAACGTTTATTACCGATAACAATAACATAATTATTGATTGTGTATTTCCTCATAACATAACTAATCCTGCCCATTTACACACCCAATTAAAAATGATTACTGGTGTAGTTGAAACAGGTTTGTTTATAAGTATGACGAGTAAAGCAATTATCGGCACTAAAAATGGGATAAAGGAATTGTAATAAAAGCTGACTTTTTAAAGTTGGCTTTTTAGTATGTTCTTCTTCTCTTAATAGCGCTTCATTATGATATACTATGAAAACACAAGCTGATTACACTAGAAAGGACTGAACATTTTGCAATTCAAACTTATAACAGAACTTACTGATTTAGAAACTGCCTTTCATATTCGAAAAGAAGTATTTGTAAAAGAACAAGGTGTCCCTCTTGCAGATGAATTCGATACATTCGATGAAATCGGTGAGAAATGTAAACATATTTTAGTTTATTATAATGAGCTTCCTGTTGGTACAGGTCGTATACGATTTGTTGATGGTGTCGGAAAATTAGAACGTATTTGTATTTTAAAAGATTATCGTACATACGGATTAGGTAAAGTCATCATTCAAACGTTAGAAGAAATTGCTCGTAACAAACAAGTTACAAAAGTGAAGCTACACGGTCAAACACAAGCTGAAGGATTTTATAAAAAATTAGACTATCAAACTTCTTCTGATATATTTATGGAAGATGGCATTCCGCATATACTTATGACGAAAATGTTATCATAATAAAAAGGGCAGTATATGAAACTACATTATGTATTCATATACTACCCTTTTTTATTAATAGAAAAATGAATTCTCAAGATGTCCTTTTGCATCAAAGCCCATTATCTCTTAGTTCATACCTTAGTAAAGCTTATACTGTTTTCCATAATGATAAGGCATAAATCCAGTTTGGATCCCCATTTCCTTTATAACTCTGGACCGCTTCATATACTTTTCCCTCGTGTAGAACTCTATCTCCCTTTTCATATGCTTTCGTTGCATCCCACTCTTCATATGAAGCGCTTTCACCTTTTGTAGTAATTGTGAATATATCACTCTGTACAGATTCATTTCCAGCTACATCAACAGCTTTCACTACATATTTATAAGTAGTATTGGAGAGTAAATTTTTATCCATATAAGAAGCCGTATTGGATGTTGCAATCTTTTTCATCGATCCTTCTGTTTCTCTAAAAATATCGTAATGGTCTACACCAATATTATCGTCAGATGGACTCCACATTAAATCCACACTTGACGCTGTCGTTCTCATACTATGTAATCCTTTTGGTTGTGTTGGTGCTTCTGTATCAGGAGCCTCAACTGCCGTTTTTACTGTAAGCTTTGCACTTTCTTTCGAAGCATTTCCAGCCGCGTCAATCGCTTTTACAGTATAAGAATATTCCGTGCTTGGTTGTAATTTTTTATCAATATAATGAGTGCCCGGTACTGTGTCAATCATCTCTCCGTTACGGAAAATTTGATATCCTTTTACCCCTACATTATCCGTAGAAGCAGTCCATGCTAGTTCAATACTATGCGCTGTTACTTTTTGGGCCTGAATTCCATTTGGAATATTTGGAGCCTCTGTATCTGGTTTTACGTCATTGATGAGATTAACATCAATAACATTATAGAATGCATTTGCTGTATCGGCTACATCCCATACTGCTAAAATCACATGATATCCACTACGATCAGTAGGTACATTGATTTTGTGAGTTAAATGATTTGAGGCTGCAGACCCATCATGTTGTACAGTTCCAATTGGTTCAAAATCTGCTCTTGTGAGCGCTTTATTTGGATTCCATCCTTTTTTTGTAATATAGTAATGCCATTTGCTCGTTAAGTGAGGCGCTGTATACTTCCAAGTAAATGTATTTTCTCCACCAGTGATTGTATTTTTAAACCAACGATCTGCTGTTTGTTGATCTAAAATACCACCAAATTTACCACCTGCAGAAGCGATTTGTCCATCAACTGGGCCGCCTTGTGGGAAGCCTTTTGGAGCTTCCAAACTTTGCGGTTCATACATAACACTTCCGCAATTTACATTTAGTGCACCATAGGTTGGACTACATAAAGCAGATCGGCTGCCAGGCTTTTCAACAAAACCGTGCGCGTATGCGTTTTGAGGAATAAGTGTCGTACCAATAATTCCAGCTGTTAATGCAACAGCTCCTAGACTTTTTTTGTTCATTTTCATGTTTTGTAGTTGTTTTAAAAATCGATTCTTCATCTTCCTGTCCCCTTCTTGTTATACTTCGTAGTGTAATGTGGGCTTTGATGTAAAAGAATAACAAGAGACAAACTTGTATCGATGTATGTGTTACTTATGCATACACCGCAGTGAAAATATATTTCTTTTTATGTGAAATATTTCACTTAATGAATATATCATGACATAGAAATCACCAAAACATGTGCAGAAGTTGTGCAGAAACTGCGAAAACATTACTAACATGTAAAACTATGGCCAGAATTTATAAAACTGAATATTTAACCTTTCAATAAAATTGATTCTTCGCAACATATAGCAGAAAAGTGTCTATATCATTTCATATAGACACTCTTCTCATGTTTAATATTCCATTTATTACTGACCTATAAATGTAAAAATCTCATCAACAGCTTCCTTATAGCCACCTGATTTTCGGAAAGACTCTTTCAAATGCAATGCAGCTTCTTTATATGATGGATTATTAAATACAAGTTCTACACTTTCACGTAGTTGTTCTACAGTTAATTCTTTCATAGATAACTTAATCCCAACTCCTAGATTCTCTACTTGCTTTGCGATTACTGGCTGATCTGCACTTTGCGGAATTACAATGAGTGGAATCCCGTTATTTAATCCTTCATGTGTACTATTCATTCCGCCATGTGTAATAAACAACTTTGTATATGCAAGTAGTTTAGTTTGTGGTACATAGTTTTTCACAATGAAGTTTTTAGGAATGTTACCTAAATCACTTATTTTTGTTTTATTGCCAATAGACATCACAATTGTATGCTCACTATTCTCGAACGCCTTCATACAAAGTTTATAAAAATCAAGCGCTTCATTAAAAACAGTGCCTAGAGAAATATAAATTGGGCTTTTTTCTTCAATTAAAGTAAAATCAAAGCCTTCATTTTTTACTTGTGCAGAAATAGATGGACCTACAAATTTATATGTTTCATCAAACAAATCACCGAATGGCTGAAACTCTTTAATCGTATACACAATAGTGATTGGTGCTGGATTACAAAAAACTTCATACGGTGAGTTTATTTCCACACCATATTTTTCTGCAATCCCTTTTGTTAAGTTTTGAAAAGCTTTATGTATTCTATCCTGAATTTCCAGCGGGATATTTTTAGAAAGATGCTCTAACATTTGTTTAAATGAGTTTTCATCCTGCGCAAAAGATGTACAGGAGTTTATGGCAGGAAGATTGAGGATTTGAGCAATTAAACGACCGCAGCCAAACATTGAATCATGAATCATATAATCAAAATGTTCCCCTTCAATTTGTTCAAGAACACTTGGTATAATAACATCTGCTGTATGTAGAAGGCCATTTATTCTTTCTTGTAAATAATTTCGACCACCAGAAAGAAAAGATTTTATAAACCTTTGGTCGTCAATTGTTCTTACAATAGCCCCTGTTTTTTCAATACGTTCCCTGAAAGCTTCTATTGAAAAATAAACTACCTCTTCCCCGCGAGAAACTAATTCTTCTACAACTTGCAATGTTGGATTTATATGACCTTCTGATCCAGTATTAATGAATAAAACACGTGCCACTTTAAACACTCCTTACGTCAAATCTTTTCTATCATATTAAGAATATGGATACTCTCAAAACTCTTTGTTATATAACATGCTTTTATTAAATTGACCTTGCAAGCCTAAACCCAAGATCATCTATATGAAATGTAGGGTGGCTACGCCGGCGACAAGTCGCTCCACAACCTCTAGCTGCTTCAGCCCAGCTACCGCCTCGAAAAATTCGGTATGAACCATATACCTTTTCATCATACAAATCATAGCACCATTCCCAAACATTCCCTAACATATCATAAAGTCCCCATGCATTCGGTTCTTTTTTACCGACGGCTTGAATTTCTCCATTTGAATTTTCATTATACCACGCTATTTTCTGGAGTTCGCCATATGTATATCCTGGTGTGCCTGCTTTACATGCATATTGCCACTCTGCTTCTGAAGGTAATCGATAGCCATTGGAATCTAAATTACAACTAACAATTTGACCACAATCGCTAATAGAATAATATTCTTTTAATCTCGCTTTTTTTGAAAATAAATTACAAAACATAATGGCTTCATTCCATGAAATATTTACTACTGGTTTAGTTTTATCTTTGAATATATTTGGTGTATTATTCAAAATTGCATCATATAATTCCATCGTTACAACATACTTTGCAAGAAGAAATGGTTTTATTTGAACTTGCCATTCTTTTTTAATTCGATCATCTCTTAATTCTACTTTTCCTGCTGGAATTTTCACCATATTAGAATCAACCGGGCCAATGAATCTATTCAATCCTATCCCCCCATGTTACTTCTATTTATAATCTAACTATTTATTGTATCGTACTTCTCTAAAAATAGTCTTACTTCATTTGAAGATTTTAAAATAATAACATCTTTATCCTTATTCAATTGATTTAGCCTCTTTAAAATTGAAGGTCGTTTCGTTTTAGGATATTCCCATATCCATTTAAAAAATTGCAAATCAAACCTTTCTTTACACCCAGCCCCCATATCCAGTCTTGTTTTATTCCGATATTGTACAATCCTTTTAAAAGCTCGATATATACATATTGTTCTATGAATATCAAGAAAGATAATTGTATCAGCTGCGTTAATTCTTATGTCCATTGTCCCGCCATAATTCCCATCAATAATCCACTCATCTTCTTTAACTAATTCATTTTGAACCTTTCTTTGCTCTTCTTTTGGTACCCCTTCCCAATTCGGTTTCCAAAATAACGCATCAAGATGATGCACTTTAATATTTAATTTATTCCCTAACTGTTTTGCTAATGTAGATTTTCCTGAACCACCAGAGCCAATTAATATAATTTTTTTCATAAATACCCCTTTTTACATCTTTTATTTATTTCTTACGTAACATAAACTCACAAAACATTCCAATTCCAACACCAATTGTATAAGCCACTAAATCACTCCACAAAAATCCGTAACCTAATACGAGTCCGCCTAAAGTCGTTGCACGAATGCTATCTATCCATTCGGCATGGTACACTTGGCTCACTTCAATTCCGTAGCAAAATATTAAACTAATAAAAGCTAATTTCTTCGTCGCTATTTTAGGAAATAAAAATCCGAATCCAGTAAAAATCATCAATGCCCATAAAGCATCACCTAAATAATCATTTAATAGAGCGGGCAGTGCAAAAGCTAACTTTCTTGAACTAAGCCCTAAAATAATAACAATGATTGTAAACGTTACGTATAGTAATCTATTTCGTTTCGTATTCATATCAAAATCTCCTAATATGTAATTTAAAACTGTAAATAGCTAGTAAAATATAATTATTTTACTAGCTATTTTTTAATGGATTTCATAATAAGAAAATGTGGATTTGTATTTAAATAATGATATGACTTTTCGTTTACTTCTTTCATCTTTTCAACAGGCCTCGGTTCTACCATTTTTTCTAACACAAAATAACTTGTTGTTTCATTAACTATATCTTGAAGTGACCTTCTAAAAAAGCTAACTTCTATTGTAATATTTGGTTTAACCCAAGTATCTACTAATAATTGATTTTCGAAATAATTTTCACAAGGAAACTTTGTAAAGTCCATAAAAGGATGGTGAATGGAGTATATAAATTCTCCGCCTGGCTTCAACACTCGATGAAATTCATGAAATACTCGATTCCAATTTTCTAAGTAATGAAGCGTTAACGAGCTTACAATTACATCAAAAGTATTATCTTCAAATGGTAATACTTCTTGCAAGTCATGACAAAGAAACGTTGCTTTATCACCCATACTTTCCTTTGCAGCTTTTACCATTTCAGAGCTTACGTCAATTGCAGTAACATTTGCTCCACTTTCTACAAATTGAGAAGTATACCATCCAGCTGCACATCCCGCATCTAGCATACTCTTCCCTTCTAATTTCTTTGGAATCATTTCCATCATCGCTGGTCTTTCATAATAACTGTTATATGGATTTGCCACATCTAGATTTTCTTTATATGTACTCACTAATTTATCATATGTATCTTTGATTGTGTCTTTCAATATATCCACCCCTCATACATATTAATCTAATAAATCTTGCTGTTTTCTCTTTGAAAATGATTGTAGAACTAAATCATACGACCAATCAATCATTTTATTAATTTGCTCTTGCTCTACATTTTTATGTATATAAACTGTATTCCAGTGTTGTTTATTCATATGATACCCTGGGATGATTGTATCTGGATAATCGTCTCTTATTCTTATTGCAAGTTCTGGATCACATTTTAATGTAATTGCCGCTTTTTCGCCTTCTTCATGGTTCAATATCGCAAATATTTTATTGTTCAGCCTCATACATGTTGCATTCCAACCATCTGGTGAATCTTCCGTCGCTTTTCTTTTCGATAAACAATATGCTCTTGTTGCATTCATTCTAATTCACACCTCTTATTCTTTCACTATTTGATTACGATGCATCACAATTTGCTTCGTCGCTTGAAATTGCTGTTCACCATAAAACTTTATTAGTTTCTCTCCGCAAAATAGACTAACAATATGAACATGAGATATCTCTTGAAGTAACATTATAAGCATCTTCTCCCCAATGCCTTGATTTCTCGCACTCTCATGTACAACAACATCTTCTATGTACGCTCGAAAAACACCATCAGACACAACTCTAGCAAATCCAATTAACTCATTTTCTTTCCATACCCCAATTGCTATACTATTCTTTAACATTTTTTCAATATCGATTTCTTTTCTTTCTGGCCACCAACCGATAGAATCGTAAAGCTTCTTTAATTCTTCTGCACAGATTGGTTTTTCATTTTGTAATTTATACGTGTACATTTTCTTTCTCCCATTAAATAGAATGTAAATTATTATAATTAATTTTATAAATATTAAAATTTAATATTAACAAGTTCGTTTGCATACTCGTTAGCACTTTTCATCAAGTAACTAATACGATATTTCAACGAATTCCTCAATACGATCTATGCAGTGCAATTTCTCCTCGTATTTGTTTTTCCTTACTTCCCTTCACTATTTAATTCTGGAATCCAACCTGTTACCAAACCTTCATAAGATTAATTTATAATACAAATTTTACAATTGCAATATATATAGTTTCCGACTCTATTCAATTATTATGTTTAAATTTGATGAATTTGTGAATATAAACAATTACTAATAAGATATTTTTCTATTAAACTTTGAATTACTTGTAAGAAATGGTAAAGTTAATAAGGTAAAAAATACATTAAGTGAGGCGATTTTTTGAAGAAGTTTAGTTTATTATTAACAGCATTTGTCATGATTTTATCATTGTTTATCCCAAATCTTACAAGTGCTAAATCTTTCCCTGATGTCCAATCTAATCATTGGGCAATAAAAGAAATTAACTATTTATCGGATAAAGGTATTATTAATGGTACTCCGGAAGGCTTTTTTAAACCAAGTGATAATGTAACGCGTGGACAAATGGCCTTAATGCTAGATTTATCATTAAAATTAGAAAAACCATCTAGCTATAATCATATTTTTTCCGATGTAGCCAAAGGCATCTATTACTATGATTCTGTACATAAGTTAGCACATAACAACATTGTACAACGCGAAACAAACTACTTCCCTAACCGCTCATTATCTCGTGCAGAAATGGCAGTAGTTCTTGTTAAAACTTTTGATTTGAAACCGACAGGTGCCGACGTAAATTTCCCTGATGTTCCATCTAATCACTGGGGTTACAATTATGTCAAAATTTTAGCTCAAAATAATATTACCGCTGGATTCCCTGATGGTACATTTGGTCCAGATGTAAAAGTAACTCGTGAGCAATTCGCTGCATTTTTGGCTCGTGTATTAGAACCAAACTTCCGTCCAGCTCTTCCAAAGCCTAAAGGTAACTTAGAGGTGCATTATATTGATGTAGGACAAGGTGATGCTACTTTTATTAAATCTCCAAGTGGAGAAACGATTCTTATTGACGGTGGTAACAACGGAAAAGGTAAAGTAGTAGCAAATTATTTAAAAGGATTAGGGTTCCAAACTATTGATTATATGATCGCTACTCATCCTGATGCGGATCATGTAGGCGGATTAGATGAAGTGCTATATGCTATGAATGTAAAAAATGTTTATGCACCTAAAGTAAGCCATACAACACAAACATTTAAAGACTTTTTAACTGCAGTAGCCAACAAAGGATTAACAATTAAAGAAGCGAAATCTGGAGTAACGTTACCAATCAATGGTTTAAATTCACAATTTTTAGCTCCCGTTAAAGAATACGGTAACGATTTAAATGAGTGGAGTGCTGTATTAAAAGTAACACACGGAAGTAAATCTTTCTTATTTACTGGTGATGCTGAGTCTAAAAGTGAAAAAGATATGCTTCTAGCACATAGTTCTAACCTAAAGGCTGATGTATTAAAACCTGGTCACCATGGAAGTAAGACATCTTCTTCACAGCCATTTTTAGATGCAGTAAAACCAAGTATTGCTGTGATTAGTGCAGGAGCAGGTAACCGCTATGGTCATCCTACACAGGAAACTTTAGCAAAGTTAAATTCAATGTCTGTTAAGGTATATAGAACTGATTTAAATGGAACTGTTATTATTAATAGCGATGGTTCTAACATTTCTGTAAGAACGGAGAGATAATTATGAAAAGAGGTATTATTGACCGTTTTGAAGGCGAACTAGCAGTTATTGAAATAAATAACATAACAATTGATGTTCCTAAATCCAAGCTACCTTCCGCTGCAAAAGAGGGTGATGTACTTATAATCGAGAATGATAAGTACACAATTGATAAGGACGAAACAGATAAGAAAAGGCGTGAAATCCAAAATTTAATGGATAAATTATTTGAATAGCAAAATTCAATAATAACTTGAGAAGAGCCGTCCAACTGATGGCTCTTCTTTTTTTACATATAGTAGCTATTTAACTTCATACCACCAACCTTTTCGATCAAGCCAATCTTTCATTCCATTTAATTGCGCATCGCTAGTTGGGTCGGAAACAAAATACGTTAAACCGTCCGATTGTAAAATGAAGGTAGCAGTCATTTTTAAAGAATGTAATGCCCCCATAACATCTGGAGTTTCATAAGGTGTAAAGGCTCCAGTTTGTATAATATTTTGTTTAGAAACTTTTGCTTGTACGTTTTCTTGTTTTGGTACCGATTCAGTAAACCAAGAAAGTGGCTTATTTCCTATTAGTTGATTTAAATCACATTTACCGATACCAGGTACATTACCATTATCAGTGTATTGCCAAATATCACAAGGATATGCTGGTCTATTACCGCCATATCTAGGAATCCATACAAAGTCACTTTTTACGTTCGCCATACCGAATGGTTCATACATATGGTGGCCAACATATAAGCCAACTTTCTTAGCACCTAGTCGGCGTAACTCATCGATAAAAGCTTGTGTACCGGCTCTCATATCATCCATTGTTTTCACTTCAACATCAGCCGCCCAAACCGTGGCGCTCTTATCACCCCGATTCCAAAAATCTTGTGCTTCCTTCTTTGCATCAGCTATTGAAATAAAACGGCAAAATGCATAGTTACCAAAAGGAATATTTCTTGTTTTCATTGCTTGGACATAATTTTTATATGAGGGATCTTCATAATTTGATCCATCTTGTACCCTAGCAATTACGAAATCTAGTTGTGGAGCGGCTACATCCCAGTTAATGTTACCGTTCCACTTTGAAATATCTACAATGTAACCCATTGCTTAACACCTCCTTTTTTATTATTATATTCAGAGCTCATCTTATTGCTCTTCTCCTTCTAAAAATTCAATAGTATTTGTTAGAGGAATTCCGATTTAACTGGCATCTTCTACAAGAGATAGTAATTTATTTTCGCTAAATTATAAAACTTTTGATTCATACATTGTCTTGTTTGTTCCCATAATTGCACTGACTCAAATAGCTGCTACAAACAAAAAAGCATCACCTACCCTGGTGATGCCACTTTTCTCGTATTATACGAATAATACTATTATAACCTCTTCTCTAAAAAGTGTTGACTATGCCCTTTAGGATGATCTTCAACAACACCATATTCTCGGTAGCCGTACTTTTTATAAAATTCTGGTGCTTGAAAACTAAATGAATCTAATAATATTAATCTACAACCTTTTTCCTTCGCAATGTCTTCGATTTTATGTAATAGTTGACTTCCATAACCATCATGACGAACTGAATCATCAACCCATAAAAAATCAATATGAAGATGATAAAAATACATCGTTCCTGTTACCCCGCCAAAGATTTTCCCATTCTCATCTTTCACTACAAAACTTACTTGTTCCATCGGCTGTTTTGCTTCATCTGTTAAAATAGACATGTTATATTGAATGACTTTATTTTTTATGTATTCTCCTTCAGCGCGAGTACCATTCTCTATTTGTTTCATATATCTCTTCCTTTCAGCTTACTAAGCTACCTTTCATTTTTACTTTTCCTTTTTAAAATACTAATAAATACGAATCCACCATAAGTAACAAAGCATGAAAAACCAATTATCCCTGGCACAGAAACATAGCCTATTCTTATATAACTTATAACTGCAAAAGAAGCGATAGACAGTAAAATAGATGGCCAAAATATAAGACCTGTTTTTCTTCGTCTCTCTTTCGATGTACTTTCTTTTTCTTCAGAAACACGTGTACCAAAAAGTAATACAATACAAATGAGGATTGCTGCAAAATAAATAGTATCTAATGACAAATTGTGATCGTATAGTGCGATACCCACTTCAAGAGCAATAATCGCTACAATTAAAATAATGATTGTTGATGTCTTTAAGTTTCTTTTCAATCGCTCACTCCTAGCATACTTCCACTATATTCTCTGTATATGTATTTCAAAGCTACTGCAAAAGCTTCATCTACCTCTTTATTTTCACGTCGATCAGGTAAATCTTTTCCCCCAATAACATAAAGAAACGGAAATTTGTTAAATATTCCTATTATACCAATATTTATTGTAGCTGAAGATAGTCCACCTGTCATATGAGCTAAGTGATATGAATGTATTCCTTCATATTCACCTTGCTGCCTTACCATGCCGCTAATAATTGGTTCCCATAATTCTGCTTCTGATTTATACCCCTGAAAAATATGTACTAAAAGTGAAAGAACTTCATTTAATTCTCCAACATTGTTCTCATCTCTAGCGTCCTCTTGTATTTGAATTTTTGAAAAGTACGTTTGGGCATACATTTTCACAACATCCCATCCACCACAGTACATTACAACTGACTGTGCAACATAACTATCATGACATGCTATCATTACTTCTACTGCTTTACTAAGTGTTAAAGTCCTTCTTCCTTGTAAATGTGGATATAACTGTACACTATCTTCATTTGGATTAAACTTAACATGCTGAAGTATATCATTCCAATTACATTTATTTTCCTTCACCATTTGCGCTACTGCAAATCCGATTACTACTTTTGCTGCCGATGCTAACGGAATATTTAATTCACTATTATATGAAGCAACTATACAATTGCTTTTTGTAGAATAAATAGTTATCCCAACATGATCAGATTGTATCTCTTTCATTTTTTGAATGACAGTTTCCATTTTCATTCCTCATTTCATATCGTTTTATCACCTTCAATAATTCAATATAGAATGTAAAAACCCTTTTTAGCAGATTAAATCGGCTATTACAATAAGAAAAAGATAGCATGAAATTTCTCCATGCTACCTTTCTAAAATAAATACTAGGCAAAATACAATTATCTATTCTTCCGTAGGCGCTTTAGGACCGCTAAGCTCCAATTGATAAAAAGCTAAATCTAGCCATTTATTAAACTTATAACCAGCCTTTTTGATTGAACCAGCATGAACAAATCCATAGTTTTCATGTAAAGAAATACTTTTCTCATTTTCCGCATCAATTCCAGCAATTAAAGTCATATATTCTCTTTCTTTTGCACTTGTGATTAATTCCTTCAGTAAAAAAGTTCCAATTCCATTTTTTCTATATTTCTTATGAACATACACAGAATGCTCAATTGAGTATTTATAAGCTGGCCAAGCTCTAAACGGGCCAAATGTTGCAAATCCTACTACTTTATTATCTAGTTCGTATACAAAAATCGGATAACCATCAGCCTTTTTCTGTTCATACCAATCTATTCTATTTTCAAGGGTTACAGGTTTATATGCATATACAGCTGTTGTATTTAGTATCGCATCATTATATATATCTAAAATGTATATTACATCTTTTTCCGTTGCTTCCCTTATCATCGTTTTCTTCCTTTCATATACGTTCTCTTTTTAACTACCTATTTGTTACACGAACACTAGCTTTTCGAAAGCCATCATAAATGTTTAATGCAGCAGATAAAACGTAAATGAGAATACCCCCACCAATTAGCCACTTTTTAAGTTCTTCCGGAGAAATAGTGAACACATTTGCCACAAACGTAATAAATCCATCGGTAAATATGTGCGGATTTACTACAATTATAATGAATACTATCGTTCCAGCTATTTGGAGAATAGTATTCCCGATTGCCAATCTTTTCGTCCATTGTCCCTGTACTAACTTATAAAGAGATATAGCTATTTCAAAAACAATTATCATCACAACGATTGGCCAATATTGAAGTAACACATCTTGATTAAACGTTGGCGCGACAAACTTCAATCCACTTCCCGTACCACTGTATACGCCAACGAGATGATTCGCATAAAAATAAAGTGTAGCCCATATTGCCGTCCACATTAACCCTCCAAAAACTTCAAACTTGGAGATTGCTTTTTTCTTCGGAATATGCGAAATGTTTTTCAAATCATGTGGCGTCCACTTTTTTAAACTTGTCGTCAGCGGCTCGGTTTCTTTGTTTTTATCCGTTCTTTCTAAAATAGCAAATACAAGTGTTAACCAGAAAAATACATGGAGGGCTACTTCAAAAATTTCTCCAATGCCTTTACCTATTAATTGTAAAATAACATTTAATACTGCTTGATCACCAGTATAACTTAAAAAATTTTCTGCAACCATTGCAATGAGTGCGATAACAACTGCAATTGGAATGATCATTTTTAATAATGTCATATATACATCAAAATAACGTGGTCCAATTAAATGCATCGGTCTATCCAAATATCCATTAGCTAATGAAACCGGACTCCCCAATTTTTCAAGAACTCTTTTTTCATCATCTTCATTATAATCATCAGGCAACATATCCTCAATTGTTGACCGTAGCTCAAGAATAATATCTTCACGATTTTTTTCAGGTAATCTCTTCGCTACTTCCTCGACATAAATATCAATCAAATTCATTCTTGTCCTCCTCCTTTAATAAGTTATAAAGTTCTTTCGAATCCTTTATCCATTCCTTTCTCAACTGCTGGAATATCTCTAATCCGTATTCAGTTAAAACATAATACTTACGAGGTCTGCTCTCTGTTTTATCCCAGCTACTCGTCACTAGCTCCTGTTTTTCTAATCGACGAAGTAGTGGATATAAAGTACTTTGATCGATTACGATTCCTGATTTCTCTAATAATTGGACAAGTGAATATCCATACTGTGGCGTTCTTAATTGGCTTAAAACCGCCAATGTCAATGTACCTCTTCTAAGCTCAGTAATTAATGAATTTAATAAAGCATCCATGTATTCACCTCATTTTCATTACTATATGTCATACAGTATATGTTTTATACTATGTATCGTACAGTATTAGTGTGACAAAAACCAATAAGCATTTACCAAAAAATAGATAATAAAAAAGCACAAACTATATGATTTGTGCTTTTTTAGCTAAATTATATACTTATAACACGCTTAACTTTGTAACTCTGGTAATATAAATTCTCCTTTTTCTTTAGGAAATGGATGAACATCAATAATTGCATCTATATTAATTCCTCCGTACACATGCGGATACTCTTGGCCGTTAGAAGCAGGTTCATATTTTATTTCTGCTTTTAGAAGGGCCGGATTAATTGTAAGTAATAAAACATCTTCTTCATGAACGAAATGTTTTTGAGCAACGTTTAAAGCTTGTTCTAAAAATGAACAGTGTATAAATCCCTCTTCTCTTAGTGATTTTTCATTAATTTCTCCAGTTGTTTTTGCGAATTCCCAATTTCTTTTTGTTATTACTTTTGTAATCATTATTATGTCCCCCATATTTTTATAAAATAAGAGACTTGTCTATTCATTACTAGAAAAGCCTCTTGAATTTTTAGTTCTTAATTAACGGAGATGCTTCCCCACTATGGAAAATCCATAAATCATGGAGCGACCTTGTACATCCGACATACAATAACTTCGCATCGTGTTTCGTATTTTTATAATGTTCTTCATCAACATCAATGAGTAGAACAGCATCAAATTCTAACCCTTTCGCTAAGTATACAGGTACTACCGAAATACCACCTTCATATTTACTTTGATTTGCTTCAATGACGTTTACAGTCAATCCTGCATTCGTTAATTTCTCATATATATCGCGGCACTCACCGTCTGTTCTTCCTATTACCGCAATTGTTTTCACATCTGCATTTTGTAGCTGTTTTAATGTCTTCACAATTTCAGTAAACTGATCTTCAGTATGAATTACTTTCACTTCTTCTCCACTACGGAAAACTGGCATTGCAAGCCCTACTGGAATCTCTGCATTTTTAATTATTCCGTTCGCAAATTCTATAATTTCTTTTGTAGAGCGATAACTTCTCGTCAGTTCATAATAACCTGTTTCTTGGAAGACCTCCTTAAACGCACTCCAATCTTCAATTCCTTGATAATCATAAATCGCTTGAGATAAATCACCTAATATAGTAAAAGAATTACCTAGTGTAATTTCTTTCAATACATAAACTTGGAAAGGTGAGAAATCTTGCGCTTCATCGATAACGACGTGATGGAATTTCTGTCCGATTTCAATACCTGTGATGCGGTGATGTATGTAAATTAAAGCAGGTAAATCTTCTACATACACTTCTTTTTTACGACAATTCTTCTCTGTTTCTTTAACAAGTTCTTCAGGTAATACTTCGAGTATTTCCTTACTTTTTAATATTGAACTATACAGTGAAAGAGCACTCATTTTCGGCCAAAACTTCATGTAAGTGTTCATTCTCTTAGTTGCTTCTTTTTTGAGTAATTTTTTCTCGTTTGTTTCTCCATACTTTTTCAGTTCAATTTCAATCCAGCGTTTCATTCGGCCGACTAAACGTTCTCTTCTTTTCTTTAATGGATAGTGTTTATATTCCACTTGCATCCACTTTTTAATATCTTCCACTGGAATAACAGCTTTATCCCATGCCTCAAAATCACTTGTTGGTACTAGTTCTTTTTCAAATTGAACCATTTGCTCTTCAATAAAGGACTTAAATTCCAGTGTACCTTTCAATTTACCAAGCATAACCTTTCTTTCATCACGATTAATAGAAAAGGCTTCTTTCAATTTTTCATCTGTCTGCTTCAATTTCACCGAATCATCTAACGTACGTAATGCCCAGTCTGGAAATGTTGTTTGACTAATATTCCCGACACCTAATTCAGGAAGTACACTCGAAATATAGTCTAAGAACAGACTATTCGGAGCGAAAACAATCATTCTCTCAGCTTCTAATTGCTCACGATATTCATAAATTAAAAAAGCAAGGCGGTGTAAAGCGATCGTTGTTTTTCCGCTCCCTGCAACCCCTTGAATTAGTAATGGTAAATTTCGTTCCGCACGAATAATATCATTTTGCTCCGATTGTATCGTCGAAACAATATCCTTTAGTTTATTATCTTTATTCTCACCTAGTCGATATAGAAGAAAATCATCAGCATGCGATACATCTTCATTTCCTTTCACATATGTATCAACAACACGTTCTAATTCTCTTTTTCGAATAGAGATGTTTCGCTTTAAATAAACATCACCTTCTACTAATCCGTCTGGTGATTGATAAAATGCTAATTCTTCACCACCAGTAAATGAATAAAACATACTTGCGACAGGTGCCCGCCAATCAATTACAATTGGTTTCATCGTATCTTTATCTGAAACACCTACCTTACCGATGTAGATTGGCATAACTTTTTCCTTGCCATCCTCTTGAAAATCTAATCTTCCAAAGTACGGCTCTTGTACACCAATACGTAAGTTTTGTCTATTAGACTCCCTCATACTTTCAAGAATTTGCTCTTTAAAATCATCGCCATAATAAACTGGAATTTTTTCAAGCTGTTCTAATTGATCATCCATCGTACGTAATGTATATTTCATTTTTTGTAATTCTTCGTTAAAAATGTTGTTCATTTGATGATTCCCTCCTGTCCGTTCTAATTTTTCAGTCGAAATATAATTGTATTAAAAATCCAATTATAAAGTCAAGGACTTAATTTGTTTTTTCTGAAAAAACTTACTTTTCATCTTTCTAATATTGAAATTCAAATGATATTTTTACATTATAAGAATATATAACATCTAAATCATACAACTACAGGGATCATTACACTTACTAACAGCAGTGATTTTTGGTTAAACCCTATTAGCTGAGTTGTTGCTACTATTATATTTCTTGGGATTGGGATCGTACTAAGATCCATAAGGATTAAAAAAGAACGACAATTAAATACGAAAGACAGTCAATTATTCACACTATAAAAGCACAAAAAGAGTAAGGAATTAATCCTTACTCTTTTTTACTTTTATTCGATATGATAAACATTCATTTAAAGACGCTTGCTCTTTATACTTTCTCTCTTCAAAGTCATATGCTCCTCCTGGGAAAATCCCAACTATACTGAAACGAGCCTCTGCACATAAATTACTAATCTCATCTATCGTATAGCAACGTAAAGATTGTGTCACGATGTCATTTGAAGAATCCGTTTCCCACCAGTGATCCAGCATCCTAGCATTTTCACTATCATATTCATATTTTCGCATTGCAGAATAAATCGGCATTTCTTGTCCATTTGCTTTTTCCCAATATAATGGTTGATAAATATCAATAAGTGCACATCCATCATCTTTCAACCAATTATTGATGCGTTTTAATAAAAATAATTGTTCTTCATCTGTTCCTACACCAAATCCGTCTAAATAAGTAACAACATCAAACTTTTCTTCAAAGTTAATTTTATAAAAATCAGCGCAATGAACCTCAATGTCATTAGTAGAATGTTCTTTCGCAAACATAGCTAACTCTGGTACAAGCTCAACAGTAGTCATTTTTACATTCAAATTAGACATAGCTCTTGCAAATCCACCATTTCCTGCTCCTAGTTCTAACATCGTTTGAAATGGATATCCAACTTGTTCTTGTACTTCTTTAGCAATTTCCTGTAACCAATTTTCATTATTTATATCATGGCTTATTAATTCAAATTGTTTTTTATAAAATTCTTTCACATTTAATTCGTTCATTATTATTCTCCTCCTGTACTTTATTTTTAAACTACAGGTAAGAAACTAAATTTCTGACACCCATGAAAAATCCCCCTTTTTATTTCTCTATATTTATAACTTATCAAAATAATGGGAATTTTGAAAGTATAAATATAAAAAATAGATAATGGATTATTCCACTATCTACTCTTTAGTTACTCTTATTTTTCTTTTTGATACTCCACCCAATCTCCAGAATCAATAACTTTCAATATCATCTTTTTATCGTGAGCGATATACATATATGCCTCTATTTCCCTATCAGCAGCATATACTGTTTGCATGATTCGATCATATAAATCAGTCTCCGCATTACCTGTATATTCTTCTAGTTCATCTAATTTACGCAATATCTCATCATTTACTTCATAAACTTCTCCATACACCTTTTTTTCATTGGAATAAATCATGGCTGGATACCCTTCGTTTGTATCAAATAATTCCCCATACGTCCATGCTTCGTCTGCAATGCATATAGCACTTTGCATATAATGAGCATTCGTTTGCTCTTTTCTTAGCGTGCCATACACAAAAACGTGATGCATTAATCCCTATCCCCTTTACATGTCACTACTTTCTAATTTGTAAATAAGCACGAATCATAAAGTAACTCACTTCATTCGGAAGTTGTTCCTTTATAGATTTCAAACCACCATCAGCATTTTGCACAGCAGTTTCAATCAGTTGTTCATATTCTGCAGGAACAAAACTGTTCCAGTCTACTTCCATTCCATCTTCAAAACAACGAATTAAATGGTTTTCAATCGTTTGTCTTGATAGGTTACGTTCTTTTGCAATCTCATTTAAATCAATACCTTGTTTATACATTTCATACGTCTCTAAATGAGAATTTGCTGAAGCTTTCCCTGGCTTTTTCCGCTCTGTCACCACTTCTGTCTTAACTGTTTCAGCATAGTTTGGGTTTTCCTCAATAAAGTGCTGTACTGCTTGCAAGAAATGAGAACCGTACTTCACAAGTTTGTGTTCACCAATCCCTTTTACAGTTAAAAGTTCCGAGTCACTTTGCGGCATTTTTGCACACATATCTTTTAACGTTTGATCAGAGAAAATAACGAATGGAGGTACACCTTCTCCTTGTGCAATTTCTTTACGTACTTCACGAAGTACTTCAAATAAAGGATGGTCTTGAACAATTTGTCTTGTCTCTACTCGTTCTTTACGTAATACATTCTCTTTACCAAGTAACACTTCTTTCCCTTTTCCCGTTACCTTTAATGTTGGATACGTACCATGTTCAACTGCAATTAACTCGTCTGAAATTAAAAACTCAATAAATTCACTGACTTCTTTTACACTACGATTTGATAATAATCCGTAAGTTGGTAAAGTATGAAAATTAAATTCAATGACTTTCTTATTTTTAGATCCCGTTAGTACTTGTGCAATCATTTGTTTTCCGAATCGTTGGTTCGTCCTAATCATACAAGATAGAACCATTTGTGATTCGCGCGTCACATCGATACTTTCTCGGTTATCAGTACAATTACCACAGCGGCCACAATCTTCCTTAGGCTCTTCGCCGAAGTATTGCAAAATAAATGATTGTAAACATTGTTCTGTATGACAGTAATCAGTCATATTTTGCAGTTTTTCAAGTTCATTTGAAAAACGTGATTCTCCGGTCGATTGATCAATTAAAAAGCGCTGTACTTGCACATCTTGAGAAGAATACAGCAATATACATGCACTATCTAATCCGTCACGGCCAGCACGTCCTGCTTCTTGATAATAACTTTCCATATTTTTGGGCAATTGATAATGGATAACGTAACGAATATTCGATTTATCAATCCCCATCCCGAATGCAGATGTCGCTACCATTACACTCACTTCATCACGTAAAAAGAGTTCTTGCTGCTCATTTCGATCATGATCGCTCATACCAGCATGATATTTAGATACTGAAACTCCAGCTTTCATTAAATCTTCATACAACTGATCGACTACTTTTCTAGTAGCCGCATATATAATTCCAGATTCCTTTTGATTTTGACGAATATAATCCGCTAAATACGCATTACGATCTTGTCCTTTAATAACAGAAAACGATAAATTTTCACGCTCAAACGTTGTCATAATCGTATTTTCTTGATTAATTCCAAGCGTGTTACAAATATCATCACGTACTTGTGGTGTTGCGGTTGCTGTTAAAGCTAATACGAGCGGCTTTTCTGGAAGATAATCTAATATGCGGTGTATATGTAAATAACTTGGACGGAAATCGTGTCCCCACTGCGAAATACAATGCGCCTCATCAATCGCAATCATTGGGATTTTCATATCGATAAGTTGGTCAACAAACTCCATTGAATCAAGACGCTCAGGCGCCACATAAAGTAACTTATAATGTCCTTGTTTCGCTAATTGAATTCTTTGATTCGCTTCTGTAATAGAAATAGAACTATTAATATAAGTCGCTGAAATACCATTTTGCACTAATGTATCTACTTGATCCTTCATAAGTGATATTAAAGGCGATATAACTAACGTCGTTCCTTCAAATACTAGTGCGGGAATTTGATAACAAATTGACTTACCACCACCTGTAGGCATAATACAGACAGTATCTTTCCCATCTAATACATTTTTAATTGTTTCATCTTGTCCTCTTCGGAATGACGAATAACCGAAATAAGACGCTAAAAGTTCTTGTGCTTTTGTAAACAAAAAAGAGTCACCTGCTTTTCTTTATCTTTCATCTACTCCTATTATATCATCTCTTATGCATCATGAAAGTGATGAATACATGACTATCAGCCTGCTTTTTCATTATTTTATGCTTCTTTACGTTTTTGAGAATGATTAGCAATTATAACGAATTTCAAAATAAATACACATTTTATTAATTCTCCTTGAATACTACTAATCTTATACATATGAATTCAGGAGGTTACTATATGAAGCACCGTAATATTAGTTCCATCAAACAGAAAACAGTACCAAACCAACTCCAATTCTCAAATAATGAAGGGTGGAAATATGAATCATACTATAAGTACCAACCATTATTTTCTTATAGACAGCTTTTTCATTGTCTTTCTCAACTTTTTAAACGTTAATAAACGCGCGAAATAGATTATTCAAAATAATTTTCTCAATATAAACCTTATAGACTTACTGCAATACAGTTGGTATTATATGAAATATTCTGTTGGATAAACCCCTTAAGTTGACCTGCTTATATAAGCGGGTCTTTTTTAATTTATATATATATTTCATAACACTTTTAGATGTAATTATAAATCTTATCACCATGTTATAACCATAATCCACTCACTACAAATGGTGATAATTACAAAAGGTAAAATATAAATGCTTAACATTTAATTATCTAATTCTTTTTTCTCAATACACAAAACGAAATTCAATTGTTACTATAAAGGTACTCCAGATGAGTTTTTGCTCATCGACATTATCTAGTTAATGGGATCTGCCGCGGGAAGCAGATCCCTTTGACTTTATTAAAGACCCACTTTTATTTGGACACATTTACCAGGTTTTTTCAATAGAATTTTATGATAATATTACGTAGTCGAGTCCGACATCTCGGCAATACCCTTTTGAGGTTCTGCAACTTCCCTTGCAGAGCCTCTTTTACTTTATATTCATTTTATTTATATATACCACAATAAAATTCTTCATCTTTTTCCACATCAATTTTTGAAATTAATCTAGGACGCGTAACTAAAAATAAATTCCCATCATACTTTGAGTTATACATGTTCAAAGGAGTGTTACCGTTTATGTATACTTATTGGCAATCGTATTACTCCCCCTACCATAATCCTTATGTAAACTTTGATGTATCTGTACGTAACTACCGAATTAGTAAAAACGAGAATTTTTTAAAAGGTTATATGCGTTCCTTATGGGAACAACATGTCGCTTGGACGAGATTGGCTATTATAAGTATTGTTTTTCATTTACCAGACGTAAACGTTACCGTTGGACGGCTTCTTCAAAATGCAACACATATGGGACTATCGCTCGAACCATTCTATGGTGAGGATGCTGTAAAAAAATATAGTGCACTCATTAAAGAACACTTAGTAATTGCAGCAGATCTTGTTAAAGCCGCAAAAGCTGGTGATCAAAATGCAGCTACCGCTATAGAGAAAAAATGGTACGCTAACGGTGATGAAATTGTTACGTTCCTTACTAGCATCAACCCATATATAGATAAAGAAGAATTTAGAAAAATGTTTTATGAACATTTGGCACTAACTAAGGCAGAAGCACTTGCTTTCCTAAATAAAGATTATGAAACAGGAGTAAAACTGTACGATAAAATTGAAAAAGAAGCATTAGAGATGGCCGATACTATAACTAATACAATCGTTAGGCAATTCCCACAAGTATTTCAATAACAATGAGCCGATTTGAAAAAACAAATCGGCTTATTAAGCTTTCTATCAATGATATTTCTCCTGTCCTCTTTACATTTAACGTATATCGATATATTTTATTAATATCCGTTTTTTATAGGAGGAAATCGTTTGATTAACGCCATTGGTCTCGTATTTATCCTTACAAATAAACACGAGAAAAAGAAAAAAGTTTATCTGAATGAAAAATTTGCATTAATAGACATTATTGATTCTAAGGAAGTATTTGATGATGAAGGGAACGCACTAGTAGAATTAACATGTAAATACAGTATATATTTAGATGAAAAATATTACTGTAAATCTCTTGATGATTATACTGGACAAGTATTTCCGTTCTTAAGCGCTAAAATAGGAAAAGGACTTCTCAGAAACTTAAATTACTACTTTTCCTACGTTGACGCCTATGATAAAAAACCACCCGTAAAAGAAATAAGACCACTTATGAAACAAGTAACTAACAGATAGTGGAAATCACTCAAAAAAGAAAACATCTAATTTCAGATGTTTTCTTTTTTGAATCCAGAACTGGTTACCTATCATCCTCTTCTAAATATATGTATCCAAGCATACTTTAAACTAAAAACATTGGGGGATCAAATTGAATGAAATACTCAGAAACAATTGTAAGTAAACGGCTTCGAATACTTAAAATATTTAGTATGTTTATCATGCTAGTTTTAATCGTATGGGTTGGATATACAAAATTACTTTATGAAAACGGATTTCTTCAAGAAAAGAAAAATTCAGTTGAAGTAATGAATACTAGTATTACAGGAGAAATTGAACAGAATTCCCAAGTAAACTTACAAGGTTATCGTAAAACAGACCTTGACACTATTATAGATGCAAGTAGGACAGATCCGAGCGAACTATCCTTAATTGAGATTATCAATACATCTTGTTCACGAGATTGTATAGGTGAACCCTTGACATATGTGAACGCAAACAATGGTTATATTTTTTATAAGGAATCTAATGGAACGAATGTAGCTATAAAGATTAAAAAACAAGATAAATGGAGAATTGTAAAAAAATCTGTTGAAGATGGAATATAATCTTATAAAATTAAGTTTTAAATAATAAAATCGACTCTATAAAAGAGTCGATTTTATTTAATATTATAGAAGTACCAAATGTTTTTTTACTATAATTCCTTCCCTTCCTCCACAGCCCCTTTCAACCTCTGTAACATATACCCAATCCCTTTACAACCTGTTAACGGATACGTAATGATTTCTTCTGGATATAATTGTGTCACTACTTTCTTATGCTTCTTCCCTGCAAGTAAAACGATTTCATCAAACTGAAACAAGTCTTTTTCAATCGTTTGTTGTTTTAATAGTTCAATACTAATGATCTCATCGCTCTTTGAATCAAGCGCAAGATCATAGTTTTCTAGTACAATATCATTTGGTCTTAAAAATCCATGTTTCGCCGATAATATAACCCAATTCTCGAAAAACATAGCTGCATATGCCTGACATGCTTTTCCGAATGGGCTAATATATACATCTTTTGCCTCCATCGGTCCGTAATTTGGATACTTATCCCAAATTTTCTTCTTTCCACATGGAATTATGCATAACCTTTTCATCGTTTTTTCTTACCTCATTTCTAACTTTTTACATATAAAAATAGAGAATTCTCTACCTCTTCAAACTCAGCTTCTATATCTCCAATCCCCACTACGTTCCAACCATTATTTGTTTCTATCGGTTTTTCATTCATTATAATATGAATCTGTGTCATATTTTTAAAATCTTCTTCAAAAGATGCTAAAACAGGCTGATTTATCATATATGTTTTATTATGTATACTTACATTTAAAAATGTTTTATGTAATGCTTTATTTCCGTTTAACTTTACATTCATTGGATTAAACGAATTTAATTTTATATCCCCTACTATATACAGATCATACCCTTCTTCACCATAAAATTGCTTAATATCCTTGTCTCTTTCGTTTTGAACAAAATGAAGGATTTGCTTCGTTTCTTTACTTATTGCAATTTCATTATTTAAACTTAAAACAACATTTATATTTTGTTTTAAAAAAGTATATAACGATTTATCACTATTAAAGAAGCTCATTTTCCATTCAGGAAGGATTTCGTCTAATATTAAACATAAAAGCATTCCTGAGCTATAGCAGCTCTTTCTAATGTTATAATTAGCATCATATGCATCTAAAATGAGGCTACTATATTTTCGTAACGTTTCGCTTGGATCATTTGCAATGTAAGCATTCATTTCAACATACCAAGCAGGCCCCTCTATGCTTTCAACCATACATTCATATGCTATAAACTCTTCTTTCATAAAACTAGCTCTTTGCTCCCTTAGTTCAATAAATTGTTTAATATAATTATTTTTCTCAGCTTGTGATTTACAATGAACAGCATCATATAAACAAATTCGTTCTCTATTTCGTAATTCTATATTTTCTTCTGTTATTGGATATTGAAATCCTAAAGACTCATTTGGAAATCTACTTTCTTTATTCAAATATTGATAGCAATGAAAAAGTTCATGTACCACAATCGCAAGTAAACTTTCATAATCTTTATACCTATTCACATTCACGATTGCTGTTGGATAATCTTTGAATAGGATACATGTATCACCTTTAAATTGGTCATCCCACTTTAATACAGTATATTCATCATTATCTTTCAAAAATAGAGGATGATGAAATACATACACATGCTCTTTATTATATAATGCAAATGCAGCCCTATTAAAACCAGGCCATAGCCCATTTAATAAATCCATATCTACATCTTGCTTTATTCGATTTAGTATATTGTTCATAATATATAACACCCCTATATCATTCTACATACACCTATTCTATTCCACTTTAAAACAACCCTTTTATTTACCTGAATATTAGAAAAACATATTTCTTATCTCAATCTATAATGTATTATGTAAATATACATGTGATGATTTTATGAAAAGGAGGTGAACAAATGAAAAATATACTCCCTGCAATAGTACTCTATATTATTGTTAGCATAATCGCTATTATCACTCCAGCATCTGAAGGTTATAATCATGTTGGCTGGAAGTTGTTTGTTGCGCAAGCGTATGCCATACCTATTTTCCTCATTACAGCTATTATTACATTTTATATAAACAAGAGAAAATCTACGAATAAACAGTTATAAGGATAGCTAATGCTATCCTTATTTTAATTCTCTAATCAGATCTAAAATAACACTTGCAGTACTTACTATCCTTTCTTCCGAAAAGTCAAACGTAATACCTGTCTTTTCATATATTTCTTGTATAGGTAGGTTCCAATCTACACTCGCTCCCTCTTTAAAGAAAGTAATCGCTTTTTCTGGATTCTCTCGATACATTTGAAACAATTGCATTGCTCCTATTTGTGCAATTGCGTATTCAATTTTATAAAAAGGAAACTGAACATAGTGAAATGAATCTATCCAGCTTGCACCGATTTCATCCTCTAATCCTGTAATGTCGACTGTTGAGTATTGATAGCTTTTGCATAGTTCGGCGTATTTCTTATTACGTTCTTCTGGTGTATGGTTTGGATTTGCATAGATCCAGTGTTGGAATACATCTCCTGCAATTGACGACATTAATAAAGACAAAGCACGATATAATTGTACGCGCTGCACTTCTTTATATTCTTCTTGCTTATAAAAGATATTAAGCTTATCCATTACTAGTAACTCAAGACTGAGAGAATACAGCTCAGCCACCTCTTCACGAAGATACCTTTCCTGCATGCTACTATCATTGTTAAATTGTTTATAAAAATGAAATGCATGCCCCAATTCGTGTATTAGTGCATTAATTGCATAAAATGAAGGACTAAAATTAGAATACACAAAAACCTCTTTACTATGAGGTAAGGTAAAACAAACAGCTCCTGGTGCTTTATTTTCACGTTCTTCTACATCAATGAATCCCGCTTTCCTTACATGAATAAATTTCTCATAAAAATATAAATCTGTCTTCCGAAACATTTCTTCCACCCCATTCAATAAATCACTGACATTTTGGAACGGGGCTTTTGGTAAATTAAAAGAAGTAATATCCCAAGGTCGATACGTTTTTACACCGAGATTCTCTTTAGAAAGACTCCCCAGCTGTTTCCAAATTGGTACAACATACTTCTCTATAGATTCATGAAGCTTATAACAATCTTCAATACTATAATCTCTATTTTTTTGTTTGAAAGCATACTCACTATAATTATGAAATCCTGTATTTATAGCTATTTGATTCCGTAACTGTATAAGCTCATTCATAATACGATCCACTTCTGGTTTCACTATTCTTCTTGCTTCGCATAAAGCATACCAAGCTTTTTCACGAATAGCTCTATTAGGATTTTCTAGCTTTGCTTTTACGTATGCATACGTTTTTTGCTCGCCTTCCCAATTAATAGATATGTTAGACATTATTTCTCTATATTTCGTAATAAGCTCTTGCTCTTTAACGGAAAGAGAAATGTTTTTTTCATTAAACATTTTACTCTTTACCAATCTCGCTTTTTTCATAAATCCATATTTCTGCTCATCTAATAAGTCGGAAAACTGACACTCTCTAAATTTCTGGTCAAATTTTGCATTGTATCTTTTTAAAAGTGGCTGAATTGTATTTTGGTTATACATATGTAAATCACGTATATTACTATCGTTTGTATCTCTATACATGGAAATTAAACTATTTGTTATCTTCTCTTCTACTTCAGCGGTTACACGCAGTTCCTCCGAAAGCCAACTTTCTAATTCTGAAACAGACGTAATATTTCGCTCTAAAAGAGACTGTAATTTACTCTCCAAATCATTAAACATACACAATCCTCCTGCTTTAAAATTTAAATTTTCTGTTTTTTGCAGATAGAAAAAGACAAGTAGCCAATCTGACTACTTGTCCTTACTGTTTGTCTGTACTCAATAAAATTAAGCTTGGAATGCTTCTGTTAATACTGGTACGATTTGTTTTTTACGAGATACAACACCTTTTAAAGTAGCTGTGTTGTTTTCTAATGTTACGTTGTATGCTTTCTCAACAACGTTTGCTGCTTTACCGATCGCAAGACCGACAGAATCGTTAGTTAAGATATCAGTTACAACGAATAAGAATAGGTCTAAACTTTTTTCTTCTACTACTGCAGAAATAACTTTTTCAAGTTCCGCTTGGTGTACAAGAACATCGTTTGTATCAACAGCGTTTACTTGTGCGATTTCAACTTTCGCATTACCCATTTGGAATTCTTTAGCGTCAAGAGAGATTAATTGCTCCATTGTTTTTCCGCTTAAGTCAGCACCAGCTTTTAACATTTCTAAGCCGTAGTTATCAGCATCTACACCAGCGATTTCCGCTAATTCACGAGCTGCTGCTACGTCTTGTTCTGTGCAGGTTGGAGATTTAAATAGTAAAGAATCTGAAATGATTGCAGATAACATTAAACCTGCAACTTCTTTACGAATTGTAACGCCATTTTCTTTGTACATTTTGTTTAAGATTGTAGCTGTACAACCAACTGGCTCACAACGGTAGTAAATAGGATCGCTTGTTTCAAAGTTAGCAATACGGTGATGGTCAATAACTTCTAACACACGAACAGATTCGATATCGTTAGCACTTTGTTGACGCTCGTTATGATCAACTAAAATAACGTTGTCCACTTCGCTTGCAACTGTCTCAACAAAACGCGGTCCTTCTACTTTAAAATAGTCTAACGCAAATTGAGTTTCACCGCTGATTTCGCCTAAACGTACAGGCTCAGCATTCATTCCTAATTCTTTTTTCAATTCTGCATAAGCAATTGCAGAGCAAATTGCATCTGTATCTGGGTTTTTATGCCCGAAAACTAGTACTTTTTCCATGTTTTCCACCTCTTCATGAAAAGGATATCTTAAAGAAGCAAATATGACAATATTTAAAGCTCATTTTTTTATAAATAATTGCACTTTCTTCTATATTTTTCATCGTTTTTCATAAAAAAGATCATCTAAAATGAATTAGATGATCGAAATGTATACTTTATTTAAAATAATGTAGGAACTTGCACTACATTATTTAGCACGTTATTTGATGCTAAACCGTTATTTACAAGGTTAACATCTATCACTTGATAAAATGCATTCCCAGTATCTGCAATTTCCCACACAGCTAAAATAAGGTGATATCCATTTCTATCAGTAGGTACATTTGCTACATGTGCTACGGAAGTTCCAGGTTTAGCTCCTCCATCATTTTTTACATAAAACGGTACTAAATCCAAATCAGATCGTGATAACGGCTTATTTGGATTCCAATCTTTTTTCGTAATATAGTATTTCCATTCTTTCGTACTATGAGGAGCAGTTAATTTCCACTTGAATGTATTCGTTCCGCCTTTTAACGTAACTTTCTTCCACCTATCAACTGTTTGAACGTCTAAAGCAGGGAAATGGCCAGCTCCTGCGATTTGTCCATCAGAAGGTCCTAATTGTGGGAATCCACCTATTCCTTCTACACTTTGCGGCTCATATTGAATCGGACCGCAATTTACATTTACCCCTTGCTTACATAAGTAAGAACGGCTCGCTGGTGATTCTACATATCCATGAGCGGAAGCTTTTTCTGAAAAACCGAAAGTTAACAATCCCGTAAGTAATATGCCACCACTTAATATAACTTTCTTCACCTTCTGTAAACCTTTCGTTTTCATCTCGTCATCCCCTTTCCCATAATAAAGCGAAAACAACTATAGTTGCCTAGTCATCTTCTCTACATCTATTATAAGTCTAGGAACATTACTAAAAGAACCCTCTAAAAACTTTCTCAAATTCAATTCGTACATTTAATAAATTTTATTTTTTTAAACATGTTAACCTTTTGATCAAAACTTATATAACTTTATAATAAATAACTGTCGCGTCTAAACTACCATTAGGAGATATTGCGTATTCTGGTATTTTTCCAACTTCTTGATACTCTAATGATTTATACAATCTGTTGGAAGGGTCTCCTTCTCTCGTATCTAGTACTAAAAGAGACCTATTTTCTTGCTTCGCTCGTTCCTCTGCCTTTTGCATTAGTAAACGCCCAATACCATTACGTCTAAAATTTGGATGAGTCATTAACTTGCAAATCTCGGCTCTATGAATTCCGTTAGGCTTTGTAACTAAATGTAATTGAATACTCCCTGCCAATTCATTGTTTATTTTAGCGACATATACTATCACTTCTGGTGCTATAACAGTTTGCCAATACTTTGTTGATTCTTTTTGTTCCAGTGGAGGTAAAAAACCAATTGACGCCCCATCATCTACAACTGCTTTCAAAAGTTTAGAAAGCTCTCCCAAATCATCTTTTATTTGCTTAATCTCTTCAATTACTAAATTTTGCATTACTAATCCCCCTTTTGTTTCATTGTACCAAGTTTTAAAGAAGGAATAACAGAATACTAAAAGGAAATATATATTTAGATAGAACATACTTTTAGAATGTATGAATGATGGAGGGATTAATCATTAGCAAAATAGGCTTTGACTTAATAAATCATAAGGACGATTTTGATCTTAGATATGAAGACATAGAGGCGATATCTAAGAAATGTAAATTCTCTAACTGCTCTCATACAAATGAACCACATTGCGCAATTAAAAAAGCTATTTCCGATGGAATTCTTACAGTAGATATAATGAATAGTTATTATAGAGATAAGAATGAATTCGAATATGTATGTAAACAAAAGAACAAAACAAAAGCTATTGATTATATGAAACAATTGAAACTTTTTAGAAAATCTTAAAAATAAATAGTTGTGATTTCTCATTCCTACTAAATTTAAAAATCTTACTTTATTACACTACATACAAGGTAATTTTCATACTCAAATTTAATCTCACGTAAAAGAACGTTTTAAACATAAAGTTTAAAACGTTCTTTTCTATTCAATGCTTTTGATTTTTCAGTTCTGTTAAACACTCTTGCACTAAAGTTACTGCTTGACTCATCGCAGCTCCACCAGCAAATGCTGCTGATACACCACATGCTTCCAAAATCTCTTTATCTGAACACCCTTGATCAAGACAACCTTTTGTATGATAAATCGTACAATATTCATCTTGCGTTGCTAGACTAATTCCTAATGCGATAAGTTGTTTTTCTCTTTTTGTTAAAGCGCCCTCTTGAAAACAAGCTTGCGTGAATGCATTATATGATTCAGCAATTTCAGGAATTTGGTTTGTAAAACTACCGATTCCTTCTTTATAATGATGTAGAACGTCATTTACTGAACTATGATGTTGTTCGTATTCCATCTTATTATTACCTCCATTCAAATTATCTGTACCTATTGTAGTATGTGATGAAAAGAAGGCAATATACCCCAATTAATAGAATGAATATTCAGTTTTTTAAAACTACAATTTCAGACTATCATCCACTACTGATTGTTCTTTAGCGTTTGTTCTTTCAACCTCTTTACTTCTTTCTTCCCAAAATGCTAATCCTTCAATCCCTAGATTTTTAGGGTCAAATACTGGATCTTTCCCTTCTTTTTTCTGCGCTTCATAATCTTTTAACACTTTTAATGCAATTTTACTTAATAATAGAATCGCGATTAAGTTTAACCATGCCATACTACCAATTCCTAAATCTCCAAGATTCCATAAAAGCGACGCTGATTCTACGCTACCGATGTAAACCATAATTAAAAACCCAATTTTTAATACTGGTTTTAACCAGCTATATTTAACCTCACGATCTAAATAAGTAAGTGTCGTTTCAGCGATATAGTAGTAAGCGAGTAAAGTTGTAAATGCGAAGAAGAAAATTGCGATTGAAATGAATAATGGACCAAATCCCGTCATAACAGTTTCAACTGCTTGTTGTGTATAGATTGGACCAGCATCTACATTCCCTATGTTCTTTACAATAGCGCTTTTCCCTTCAGGTATAACATTATACATACCTGTTATTAAAATCATAAGAGCTGTCGCTGTACATACGACAATTGTATCAATGTATACGGAAAACGCTTGAACTAACCCTTGTTTTGCAGGATGTGATACTTCAGCAGCAGCGGAGCTATATGTCGCTTCTCCGACACCAGCAACATTTGAAAATACAGCGCGCTTTACACCCCATGCAATTGCTGCCCCGACGATTCCACCAAACATTTCATTTACGCCAAAAGCACTAGAGAAAATTAATGCAAACATACTTGGAATTTCCGTTACATTCGCAATTAATACGATACATGTAACAATTACATAACCAATTGCCATAAATGGAACAAGCATTTGCGAAACGCCTGCAATTCTCTTTACGCCACCAAATATGATCGCTGCTAATAATACGACTAACAATATACCAGTTATATATTTGCTAATCCCATTAGAGTTTTCAAATCCAACTGCGATACTACTAGATTGAATACCTGGTAGTAAAACGCCATATGAAAGTGTTACAACGACCGCTACAATGACTGCAAACCATTTCATTTTCAAACCTTTTTCAATGAAATATGGTGTACCACCGCGGTATTCATTTCCGACTTTACTTTTATATACTTGAGATAATGTTGATTCAACAAACGCACTCGCTGCTCCTAAAAGAGCCATTACCCACATCCAAAATACAGCTCCTGGCCCTCCGAAAGCGATAGCTGTTGCGACCCCTGCAATATTACCTATTCCAACCCTACCTGATAAGGCTAAACAAAACGCTTGAAAGGATGATATTCCCGTCTCCGAGCTCTTCCCTTCAAATAACAGTTTAATCATCTCTTTAAAATAACGAATTTGTAGAAAACGAGTGGCAATGGTAAAATACACACCTGCTCCTAATGCGAAAACAACTAAGCTAATACTCCACACTTGCCCCACTAACCATTCTACTAACTGCTCCATCCAAATCCCCCTTATCATTCTTTTGAAAACTATTTTATATATAAGAAAACGGACAACTATTATTAAAACTTCCAGTTGTCCGCCTATCTCATTATTTCATCTCTCTATTACTTTATATTTACCCAAACACTTTTTACTTCTGTATAGTTATCAAGCGCATATGAACCTAACTCACGACCGATACCAGATTGTTTAAACCCACCAAATGGCGCCGCTGCATTCTCTAAATTATAATCATTAATCCATACTGTTCCTGCCTTTAACTTATTAGCTACTTGATGACCTGTTTTAATATTTTGTGTCCATACGCCCGCTGCAAGTCCATATGACGAACGATTTGCTCTTTCGATTACTTCTTCCGTCGAATCAAATGGAAGCACAACGACAACTGGTCCGAAAATTTCTTCCTTAACTATCGTCATATCGTCAGTAACATCTGTAAATACCGTTGGCTGTACAAAATAACCTTTTTCAAATGCACGTTCACCACCAGCAGCAATAGTAGCACCTTCAGCTTTCCCTTGTTCAATGTAATGTAGTACACGCTCTTGTTGCTTTTTAGATACGAGTGGACCCATTTCCGTTTCCTTCTCCATACCTGCTCCAAGTTTTACGTTATTCGCCATTTTTACTAGTTCATTTACAACTCTTTCGTAATGTTTTCGGTGAACGAACACGCGAGATCCAGCACTACAATTTTGGCCGTGATTATACATAATGCCTTGGAATGCCCCGTTAATCGCTTCTTCTAAATCAGCATCTTCTAAAATGATATTTGGTGATTTACCACCAAGTTCTAACGTTACATGTTTAATTGTTTCTGCAGATTGACGCATAATATATTTCCCTGTAACTGTTGAACCTGTGAAGGCTACCTTATCAATATCATGATGGTTTACAATTGCAGCTCCCGCTTCAGGGCCGAAACCTGGCACAAAGTTTACAACACCATCTGGAAAACCTGCTTCTTTAAAAAGTTTCGCTGTATATAATAACGATAAAGGAGTTTGCTCTGCTGGTTTTAATACGATTGTACAACCAGTTGCTAATGCAGCTCCCATTTTCCAAGAAGACATAACAAGCGGAAAATTCCAAGGAATAATTTGCCCTACAACCCCAACAGGTTCATGGCGTGTGTAATTTAAGTAATCTTTTGAAATCGGAATTGTTTGCCCGATAATTTTCGTAGCCCATCCTGCATAATAGCGATAGTTTTCTACAGTCGCTGCAATATCATCATCCAGTGCTACTTGATATGGTTTCCCGTTATCTAAAGCTTCTAGCTGTGCTAATTCTTCTCCATGCTCTTCAATTAAGTCTGCTAATTTATAAATAAGATGTGCTCTTTCAGCAGTAGTCATTTCTGCCCAAGGTCCTGATTTAAATGCAGATCTTGCCGCTTTAACTGCCGTATCAATATCCTCTTCTTGTGCTTCATAAACAACTGCAAGAACATCTTCTGTCGCTGGATTATATGTTTCAAACGTCCTTCCGCTAATTGAAGGAACAAATTCACCATTAATAAACATTTTAATCTCTCCGTCTAAAAACGCTTTCACTTTTGGTTTCAGCTCAATATTTGTCGTTAACATATATGCTCTCCTCCTTAATTAAACAGCCGCATGCGCTGCAATTTTTGATAAAATCGTTTGAAGTTTTTGATTTTCTTCTTCAGTTAATCCGAGTCTCGGATAACGAGAAGGTCCCCCAGCTTGCCCGTGCAATTCCATGGAGCGTTTCACGATTTGCACATATTTTCCGGACCCTTCAAGAAACTCGCAAAGAGGTAAAATCGCATCGTTTATTTCCCAAGCTTTTTCTAATTCACCATTTTGAAAATGCTCATACATTTTCGTGACAAGTCCCGGTACGATATTACCTGCTACTGAAACCCATCCCGTCGCACCAACTAAATAAGATTCCATAACTAAATCTTCAGATCCACAGAAGACTTGAAAAGCACCTTCGCCTTGTCTTACTAAATCTCTTGCTTTTCGAATATCCCCGCTAGATTCTTTAATATGTGTAACATTTTCACAATCTTTTCCAATACGTAGCATGAGCTCTGTACTCATATCTACACCAGATGTAAACGGGTTATTGTATAGCATAATTGGTATATTTACAGTGTTTGAGATTTCTTTAAAATGATAATAAATTTCCTCTTCCTTCGGTTTACAATAGTACGAATTAATAATTAATGCACAATCCGCTCCATGCGCTTTTGCATGTTTCGTATATTCAATCGTCTCTTTCGTCGTTTCCGCAGCAGTTCCAACAATAACTGGAATACGACCATCAACTTCTTTTAATACTGTTTCTACCATTTTAAATCGTTCTTCTTTTGACAAACTAACAAACTCTCCTGTACTTCCATTTATAATAATGCCCGCCACTTTTTGCTCAATAAAGTAGTTTACGTTTTGTTTTACACCGTTCCAATTAATTTCTTGAAACTCATCCATCGGTGTGATTAATACTGGAAATGCTCCTTTAATTTTTTTCATATTTATCTCTCCCTTTACCATTTTATTTTAATAAAAATCCTGTCGGAAACGGATCTGTAGGGTCTAATAGAAACGTCTGCATCCCTGTAATAAAACCTCTACTTTCAAAACGGAAAATGTAACCCGTTTCTTCCTTCTTCACTTTTTCAACTGTTATAAAGCTATTAAATATACTTTCATTTATAAAAGGTTTATCCGCTATATAATCATTTTTAAATAACGCATGAACATAAGACACAATAGTAGAAACAAAACCTGGCGATCGTACGATAAAGTTATCTTCATGAAAGGTAATCGACTTTATATGGTTCTTTCCTTTTTGCGAAGAATCTACTAAAATAAGCCTTTTTATTAACGACTGTTTTTGTATAGCTTGTAGTGTACTTTCTCCCCACTTTTTCAATTCAGAAATGTTTTCAATATGAATTTCTGGTGAAGACGCACCTTTTTCTACAACTGCATATACTTTATCTGCTTGTATGAGAGAATAACTTATATTACCAACCTGTAAATTTCCCTCAATCATATAACATAGTTTACTTTCAAACGAAACAGATACAACCTCATCATTCTCTACATACGCATGGACTGAAAATATGCCAGATAACGTTTCGATTTTGTAATGATTCGTCTCTCTCTTTTTTAAATACCCGCTTTCTAGTAACATCGTTATGACTGCGACAATACCTCCGTAATGCAGAGGGATGGATCCTTCATGATTAAAAAATAATACAGCTGCATCGACTTCCTTATGAATAGAAGGAACGACGATACATCCATTTAGACCGATAAAACCACGTGGTTCATTTAATAAAAGCTGCATTTCTTCTACTAATTCACTTAAAAATTGTTCGTTTAATTGCTCTAAATTGTAGTAGTACTTGCATGGTACATCTTTTATTACACGGAAAGCCTCGCCATTTACGTGTACGTCTACTGCTGTATACATTTTTTGAATGTTCATTTTACATCCTCCGTTTCATGTTCCATCGGCGGAATTAGCAAAAAGCCTTCTTTAAGTGGATCCTTTTCATTGTATAAAAATCTATGCATCCCCATAAGCCAAGCTGAACCTGTAATTTTCGTTACGACCGCTTCAATATTTTCAACATTTGTCGTATTCATGACACACCCTTTAAACAAAGAGCCAACAATACTCTCATGAACAAACTCTTCATCAATCTCAATTTTTTGATTAGCGTATAATACCGCTAACTTCGCTGATGTTCCTGTACCACATGGAGAACGATCAATTCCTCCAGGCGGAACGACAACTGTATTTTTCACATGCGCACTTTCATGAGTAGGATCTGTATAAAACTCCACATGGGTTAATCCTCTAATAAACAAATGCTCTGGATGAATGATTTCAAATTCCTCATTAATGATATTTCTTATATGAATTGCCTTATCTATGATTGTAGATGCGTTTTCTGGTACTAACTCTAACCCTACTGATTTCGCATCGATAATGGCATAAAAATTCCCTCCATATGCAATATCAGCCTCTACAGTTCCAATGTCTTCGACGTCTACAGTAATGTGTTTCAGTAAAAAAGCTGGTATGTTACAAAAGGAGACTTCTTTCGCTTTTCCATCTTGAACAGAAATATTTACTTCAACTAAGCCGGCTGGCGTATCTAACTTTAACGAAGTAATCGGTTCAACTACTGGAATTAAACCTGATTCAATTAAAGCTGTACATACACCAATTGTATCGTGACCACACATCGGTAAATATCCGCCTGTCTCTATGTATATAACACCAATATCTGCTTCAGGGTGACATGGATCTGTTAATAGCGCTCCTGACATTACATCATGACCACGCGGTTCATTCATTAACAATTTGCGAATCCAGTCATACTCCTTTTTCATATGTAACATCTTCTCTGCCATCGTCTCTCCTATTAACTTAGGCAGGCCGCTAATCAGTGTTCTAGTTGGATTCCCGCCCGTATGTGTATCAATCGTCGTAAAGACTCTTTGTGACCTCATCCGTTTAACACCCTTTCTGTAAAACGACTCAAACGAAGTGATTCAATAGGAATGATTGTTTCTTTTTCATTTAATAACTCTTCAATCACTTTCCCTGTAACTGCAGCAAGACTAATGCCATCCCCTTCATGCCCCGCTGCTATAAAGTAGTTTGGGATATGTTCCACACGTGAAATAATCGGCAAATGATCTTCTGTCCAAGGGCGTAATCCAGCATAGGAACGAATCACCATCATATCCGCCATTTTCGGATAAAAACGAATTGCTCTGTTCGCAATACATTTAATAACCTCGTTATTTATCCTCGTATGAAACCCTACAAATTCTCTACTACTACCAATTAAAAAATTTTGGCTTTCTGTCGGCTCAAACACAAGAGCTACCCCGTATTTTTCAGTTAAAGCATCCACTTTTCGTTTTCCACCAAATTTAGAAATTAAATAACCAAATTCCATTACTTTACGGCAACCAACGTGCTGTTGCCTTGAAGCTACAATAATATGCCCTTTTCTCGGTTCAATTGGGATATTTACATCCAACATTTGTCCGATTTTCGAAGCCCACACACCCGCTGCGTTCACCACTTGCTTCGCAGTAAACGTCCCATTTGTCGTTTCTACAATAAAGGAACCGTCTATATCTCTTTTCATTTCTTTTACTTCCGTATGATTAAAAGCTTTCGTACCAAATTTCTTCGATTCTGCAAGAAGTGAAAAAGCAAGAAGATATGGATTAACAGTCGAATCCGTTGCGCATTCTAACCCACCTAATAAATCATCTGCGAAAAATGATGATTCTTCTCTTATGTCTTGTCTATCAAGCATTCGAAACGGTAATCCAGCTTCTCTTTGCCGATTTACCCATTGCTGTGCTGCTTCCATTTCTTCGTCTGACTCACATACGAGAATACTTCCTGGCGCCCTATATTCAAATGAGTGCTCTAATTCTTCACTTAAATCAGTTACTAATTTTTGACTTACTAACGACATTTGACTATCAAACCCTGGATCTTTATCAATAGCCAAAATATTCCCGTCACACCGCGAAGACGTCCCACTGACAAATTCCCCTTTTTCAATGATTGTTACGTCTCTACCGTATTTTGATGTGTAATAAGCGATAGAACACCCTATAATTCCACCACCTATTATTAAAACGTCACAGTGCCTCACGTAGCACCCCTCCCTTCTTTTTAATTCCTCACTTTCTTTTATGCAATTGACGTGCCAACTCAACATATATACACTTTTTACAAATAATATTTTTATTTGTAAAAATATTTCAAATTTATCGTAAATAGGTGTATTATTTTTTTATCACTGTCAAAATTTTTATACATAACAGGAGGTCAATATGGCATTCTCATTTCCCACAATAAAAGAATTTCTAAAAACCTTATCAATTGATCATACAAACAGCATGCAACATATTAAGCAAGTTAACGAAAAATTTTATTACCGCCCTACTAATAATGAAGAATTTAACTGTGCAGTTACATATGAAGATGACTCATTTACCGCTTTAATTGACGCATTGTCCAATGAAATAGTCGTTGTCATAATGAACGAAATTAAAGAACCTATATGCTGTATAACGGCTCAGCAAATCATTCCGCTTCTTGTTAAGTCTTACAATGAACTACAATCTTTTTATAACGCCGTAATACAAACAACGGATTCTTCTGTTACAGTCATCGATGATCAAGAATGTGTTCGTACTTGGACAGATGGCGCCGAAAAGATTTTTTCAGTCAATCATAATGAAATTATTGGACAACCTATCACACGCTTTTTTGACTATAAAGATTTGGAAATTTTGCAATCATTACATGAAGGAAAAAGCATAAGCGCTCAGTTCCATCAGCCTCGTCCAGATTTGTTCGTATTAATTAATTCAAACCCAGTTTATTGTAACGATGAAATTATTGGAGCAGTCGTGTCAGAAACTGATGTGACAAATCAAGTTGCTTTAAATGAAAAACTATTTAATATGTCACATGAAATGCACCGATTAGAACAGGAAGTAGCAAAGTATAAAGATGAATCAGATCCTTTTCTTGCGATGAATGGAAAAAGCCCAGTAATACAAAGAACAATACAATTAGCTAGAAAGGTTTGTTCGGTGAAATCAACTGTTTTAATACTCGGCGAAAGTGGTGTTGGAAAAGAAGTATTCGCGAAAGCAATCCATGAAGCAAGTGAAGCAGCTAAAGCACCTTTCATTTCAATTAACTGCGGCGCCATTCCAGAGGCGTTATTTGAAAGTGAATTATTCGGGTATGAACGCGGGGCGTTTTCTGGTGCAAATAGTAAAGGTAAGAAAGGTAAAATAGAGCTCGCGCAAGGCGGTACATTATTCTTGGATGAAATTGGAGAAATGCCGCTCGATATGCAAGTAAAGCTTTTGCGTGTACTACAAGAGCGAAAGTATTACCGAGTTGGTGGAGAAAAAGAGATTAATATTGATTTCCGCATTATCGCTGCAACAAATCGGGATTTACAAGAAGAAATGAGAAAAGGTACGTTCCGAGAAGATTTATACTATCGCCTAAATGTAGTCAGCTTGCATATTCCACCACTACGCGAAAGACGCGAAGATATTATTGAGTTAACCTATTCTTTCTTAAACGATTTTTCAATCAACTATAACAGACCAATTCGTGATTTACCTTCCAGCATTATGCATGAACTGCTTCATTACAATTGGCCAGGTAATATTCGCGAGCTTCGTAACGTTGTCGAAAGGCTTGTCGTATTTGCGACTGACGGTATTATAAAACAAGAATATTTACCATTTCATACAACTGAAACGTTAGACAACCATACGGCTCATTCCCTATTGCTCAGCACCAATAATACAATTCTCTCTTTACAAGAAGAGATGGAAGAACATGAGAAAAAAGTCATTGAGAGGGCTTTACGCATTTTGAACGGGAATAAATTAGAATGTGCGAAACAGCTTGGTGTTACAAGAGCCACCTTATATAATCGTTTAAAAAAGCTTGGATTACAATAAACCTTCCCTCCTCTATATTGGCATAGTTTTTGCATTATATAATTTGTGCAAACCGAACTAGAGGAGGAATACATATGACGAATAAAGACCACTTAATTATTTGTCGATGCGAAGAAGTTACATACGGTCAACTTCAATCGACAATTGCTGATTATAAATGCTCGGCAAGAGAATTAAAACTAAGAACACGTGCTGGCATGGGATTTTGCGGTGGCCGCACATGTAGAATGATGATAGATCGAATGATTGAAAACGCAAATCCAGGCGTAACTACTAATGGAATCCCATTAAAATACCAACCACCAGTACGTGCAGTTACTTTTGGATCGGTAGGTGAAAGTAAATGAGCAGAATTACACATCACCCTATTTTAGGGAGTTTAAAAAATAGTAATCGCATCACTTTTCAATTTAACGGTCAACAATATGAAGCATATGAACATGAAACGATTGCAGCCGCTTTACTTGCAAACGGAATAAGAACATTAAGAGTGCATGAAGATAGCGGGACACCACGAGGTATTTACTGTAATATTGGACATTGTTCTGAATGCCGCGTCACAGTAAATAATCAAACGAACGTACGAGCATGCTTAACTGTTGTAGAAAACGATATGGTTGTTGATAGTGGTAAACAGCATCCAAATATCGTGAGAGAGAGGGTGAAAAAAAGATGAACGATGTCATTATTATTGGTGCTGGACCAGCGGGTTTATCAGCTTCTATCTCTTGTGCTCGTTTTGGACTAAAAGTACTTGTTATTGATGAATTTATGAAGCCTGGCGGAAGGTTATTAGGACAATTACACCAAGAGCCTACTGGAGAATGGTGGAACGGAATAGAAGAATCGAAGCGACTTCGCGAAGAAGCAGAGTCACTTTCAGTTGAGATTCGATGCGGTATTTCCGTCTATAATTTAGATAAAGATGAAAGTTGTTGGTTCGTACATACGAATATCGGTACGTTAGACGCACCGTTCGTATTACTCGCTACTGGCGCTGCTGAGTACTCTATCCCCCTTCCAGGTTGGACACTTCCAGGAGTCATGTCGATTGGGGCTGCTCAAGTAATGACGAATGTACATCGTGTTCAAGTTGGGAAAAAAGGAATCATTATTGGTGCTAACATATTGTCATTTGCTATTTTGAATGAATTACAATTGGCGGGCATTAAAGTGGAACATATCGTACTTCCTGAAAAAGGTGAATTAAGTAAACAGGCTGGTGAACCAGAAGAAGTTTTAAACTCTCTTTTAAATGCGGCTCATCTCGCTCCTTCTGCTTTTCTACGCATAGGTAGCCATTTTCTGAAATATGACTGGATTCGAAAAGCCGGATTAACCTTCTATCCAAACAGCGGAATGAAAATAAACGGTACACCTCTTCACCTTCGAAAAGCAGCTCTTGAAATTATCGGTACAGATCAAGTTGAAGGTGTCCGTATTGCTAATATTGATACAAAAGGAAATATCGTAACTGGATCGGAACAAATATATGAGGCAGACTTCGTTTGTATTGCCGGCGGCTTATATCCTCTCGCTGAGCTAGCCGCTGTAGCTGGCTGTCCGTTCCATTACATTCCGGAATTAGGCGGGCATGTTCCTCTCCATTCCGAATCAATGGAAACCCCTCTTCCTGGTTTATTTGTAGCCGGCAATATAACTGGCATTGAAAGTGGGAAAATTGCTATGGCGCAAGGAACTGTTGCTGGATATTCAATCGTAAAACAAGCGAATAAAGAATCCCCTTCGGTTGAACAACACTTACAACAAGCAATCCAAGATGTACACGCGGTACGTCAACAAGCTGCCATTCAATTTAATCCGAGCATTGATGTCGGTAGACGCAAAATGAATGAAATTTGGCGTGATTATTCCCTTGCATATGCACATACTAAAAAGAGCTGCTGAGATTACTCTCAACAGCTCTTTTTCCTACTCATCTGAGTTATTAAATTTCGCTAATGCGTAAATGCCTTCTTCATCATCTAATTCAAGTTGTAACCTTGCTGCAAATGAATTGACATTATATTCTCTATCAAGCAATAAGCGTAGTGCTTCGATTAAGTTCGCTTGAATTAAAATTTGCTGGCGACCATTTACCTCTACTTCAGCAGAGAAACCATAGTCATCGTCGTACATGAGTTCAACTAAAACTTCTTCTGGACCAACTTGTCTTTTTTCAGCGATATATACGCAAAGCGCATTTATTAATTCTTGTTCAGAGATTTTTATCGTTTCCATGCTACTTCATCTTCCTTTTTCTTGCGTTGATCTTTGAAGTATTTAAATGCACGAACTGCTAACATTACGATACCAGCCATTACTAACATATTTACCATAAACGCTAATACAGAACCAAGAGCTCCCATATTTGCAAATAAGCTACCCATTAGTAAACCACCAAGACCACCTAGTAATAAACCTTTCATAAAGCTTCCTTTATTACTTTTTGGTGCTGTGTTTGTTGCTTTTGTTTTTGAATCTGGAGTCGTTTTTTGAGAATTTACATTTGAATCTTTTTTGTTTAAATCAACTTTTGATTTTTGACCTGAACTTGGTGTAAATGATTTTTTACCAGATTTGTAACTTTTCGCTGCCGCATGATCTACGAACATAAAGCTACTAGCCCCAAAGATAACCATGAATGCTGTCATTACTGCTACAAGTTTTTTCAACATATTATATCCATTCTCCTTTTATATAGATATATGTGAAATCTACCTTTCTAGTAAATTTAGAATGATAGATTTATTTTTAAGAACATTTAAAGGTTCTTATGAACTTATTATATGAACTTTTGTCGAAATATGCAAGTGTTATTTACTTCCGACAGTTTGGTGACAAAGGAAAAATTAAGCAAAACAGAATTGACTTTAAATGAAACAAAACATATTATAAGTTCATAAGAACTTTTTATTATTTATGGAGGTGAAAAGATGGAAACATTTCATCTCACACGAAACGAAATGGCTACCCTTCTTCTATCATTAAGAGGATGGAATACGAAAAAGCCTCTCGGTATTTTACAAGAAGCTTGGGCAAAATCACATAAAAAAGATATTGAAAGCGGACAAAGCGTAACTGCTTTTATTACGACCGCACTTTCACCTATTTTTGAAAAACTAATTAAGATTGAAGATACGGACGTTGGTTTTTCATTAAATGAAATCGTTGCGCTTGGAAATCAAATTGAAAATACAAGTTTCTCAGTAACGGCCATGCAGAACTGGGTGAAACGAGATATAAAAGAAATGATTGGCTCTCCTCAAAAAGGAAAAAAATACTCAATTGAACAAGCAGCCTTACTATTCATTGTTGAAGATTTAAAAACAGCACTTGATTTTGAATCCATTCGTAAGCTATTACGCCTTATCGTAAATGACCCAGCCGATCGAAGTGATGACTTAATCAATCCTGTTCATTTATATGGAGCATACTCTTCTCTATTTGAAGAACTCAATCAAGGGAATTGCTTACAATTAAATGCAACAGATACAATCCATACAATTGAAAACATCGTAAAAGAAAGAGCTGATAAAATTGCAAGCAAGTTCGATCAAGTTAATAACGAGCAACGCGAAGCAATTCGTAACGCTATTATTATTGCGACCCTTTCTGTACATACCGCTTATGTACAAATGTTAGCAAAACGTTACGTAACAGCAACTCTATTTTTACAAAATTTAGATGTGAAACCGTAAAAAATAGGAGCAGAAATGCTTCTATTTTTTTATGAGAAATTTTTAATAATCTTTTCATTATCTCTTCATGAAAACTCAGCTTATATGCTTTACTATAATACTTATAAGAGACATAAATGAATTGAAATAGCAATCCCCTATATAAATAAGGTATAATCTACATATAGTGAACCTTTTACATTATTAAATAAAGGGGCATATATTCAAAAACTTATGAACTAGAAGGTGCAACAATGTTAAGTAGTTTTATTCATTCAGTATTAACATTTTTTGAAGGGCTAGGTTATTGGGGCATTATGCTTGGACTTATGATTGAGATTATCCCAAGTGAAATTGTCCTTGCTTATGCAGGATACTTAGTATTCAATGGTAGTATTTCATTTATAGGCGCAGTTATATTTGGTACGATTGGTGGTGTTATTGCTCAAATCTTTATTTATTGGATTGGACGATACGGTGGACGCCCTATATTAGAACGTTATGGAAAATATATTTTCATTCATAAAAAACAAATAGATGCTGCTGAGGATTGGTTTAATCGTTACGGAACTGGCGTAATTTTCACAGCGCGCTTTATTCCAGTAGTACGTCATGCGATTTCAATTCCTGCTGGTATTACAAAAATGTCATTCCTACGTTTCACTACGTTAACAGCACTCGCAATCATCCCTTGGTCTATTATTTTCATTTACTTAGGTGAAAAACTTGGTGAAAATTGGGAGAATATTAATGATATTGCTGGACCGTATGTGAAATCATTCGCAATTGGCGGCGTCGTACTTATTCTTTTATACTTCGTTATAAAAAAATGGACAAAAAAGCGTAAAAATCTTGCGTAAAAATATAAATAAAAACCGCTATACATTCATTAAGAACTATAGCGGTTTTTATTATTGGCTTGATTATGTATTAGAAATTGTATTATTTCTTCTTTGTGCTTTAAGTCATGTTGAATGAGTGATGAAAAGTAATTATTTAATCTTACTTTTTTAGTGCCAAATTGGTAGTCATTATAAAAATATTGGGTGGGAATTCGCTCAATTTGATCCACTAATTGTTTACGAGTAACACTAAAATGATCTAATAGTTCTTCTTTTGAAATACCAGATCTCGCATATTTAGTTGCCCCCTTATTCATTTCCTCAACATCTATTGGAACATTTGATACAGATTGTCCACTTATAAAGTATGGAATTCTATCCCTTATTAAAAACACATCCCAAACGATAAAATGTGAAATCACATCTGCAATTGCCCATGAACCTTTTTTTAATGCCTGAAACCATATATCATCAGGCACTCGTTTCAATGTTTGACACCATTCAATTAAATTTAATTTTTCTTCCAAAATATTTTCTTTCTTCATTATTCATTCCTTTCTCGCACTTATAATTTATTTATAATTAATATCTTCTAGAAATTATATAAAAAGCCTCCGTAATTATGTGGATAAGCAACAATTCACTCATTCATTTCGTATATTATCTCAAAAAGGAGTGATTCCCCTATGCATTGGCAACAAAAAATACAATACTTAATCGGACGCCCTATCGGCATTTCCTTCATCAATGGGCAAGGAACTTCTGGTGTTTTATGCTCAGCGCATGATGGTCAATTATATGTGTATGAATACCTTTATCAAGCTCAGTTCGCAATGAAGCATTATGACTTTAGACAAATTCAAGATATACATGCATTTCCAAATTGCCCACATCAAAACCCTCTATACTAAAAAAGGAACGGCCTATAGCCGTTCCTTTTTCTGCTTTTTATTTCTCTGTATAAAAGTTTTGCACTGCTTCATCAAAGTAAATCCAGCCTTTCCACCCTAAATGAATTGTATCTTTTAAGAAATACTTATCATATTCATGGCCAGAGAAATCGACTACTGGATACCCAGCTTTCTCAACTTGTTCCCGAACTTTTTTATAATATACTTCACGGCGTTCTTTAGGAAAACCAGCGTAATCATACCACGGACCGTTTACAGGTACAGAAATAAAGAGTGGCTTCACATTTTTCTCTTTAAAAATATTCAAAACAATTTGTAAGTCATCATATTCTGGTGATTCTTCATACGATTCATTTGCTCTAAAGTTTTTTAAACCTTTTAATTTTTTCTTTAAATTATGTTTATAGTAATACGGATTTTCAATTCCGAATGTGTTGGTAGTAGATTCCGCTTTCCCTTCTTGTTCCGCATGTTTACGTGCATCTACCCAAGAAATTGAACGTAGCCCCATATTTGTTTTTTCTTTCATCGGCTCAATCTTAAATAAGGAGTTAAATAAATCTCTATGATCTAAAATATTTCGATGCATATAAGCAAGTGGTTTAACTAAACCTGCTTTTATATTATGTTTCGTATCATTATACACAATACCTTCTAATGAATTTTTTAATATATCATCTTTTTGAACAACTTTATAATCTAATAGTCGTTTCGCGATTTGCTTCTTCATTTCAATATTTATTTTATCATTAAAAATAAAATGATATGCTTGTTGTTTTGAAAAATTGTTAGTGAAATCCCCTTGTGATACCCCTGTCTTTGTAAACCACTGTGGTGATAAAACAAAGACTACCTTTTTACCTTCTAACTCATCCATTGTAGACGTCATATTTAATATATGAGCTAAACTTTGTGTACCACCAATTCCGATTAAATATGGTGTAAAACCTGCTGGATTAACTTTAAAATAATTAGATGGATGGTATGCATCCATTCTTAAAAATTCTGATGAGCCGTACATCGGTAAATACTGCGAATTCTCTAACATTTTCTGCTGCAAGAAAACACTTTGTAGCTTTTCTTTTTGTAAGGAAGTTGCCGCATCTTCTACTTTCTTATTACTAATAAGTGCTACTAAACTTTTCGATGGGATTAGTATGATAATGAAAAAAAGCACACAGGCTAAAATTATGGGACCAAAAGCATGCTTCATCTTCATCTGTTATTCCTCTTTCTCGTACTATTAAATTGTAACCCTTGTTTTTGACACGTCATCTTTTTCTCCTTTTTTTCTATACATGTTCCATTCTATTTATCTATTATATACATGTATGTATTTCTTTCCTTGTTCTATTAAGTCCTATATAAATAGTTCAAGAAAATGTTTCCATAGAAACACGTTAATTATACAAGATTCTACATAAATCTCACACTGGAATTTTAGTAATAATTTTATTTTTAAACAGTGAAAAAACATAGAAAATGTCTATAATTTATCTAACGACGTATGGAGTTCAAAGTATGATAATAAACGCCCACTATGATCAACATCATAAGTATATTTAAATCCTAACTTTCGTAAAAGTTTTTTCGAATTCTCATTTGCCACTTTTACTCTAGCAATTATTCTTTTTACATTCAAAGTCTCTATTGCATATTGAATGGAAGCCTCTACTGCTTCTGATGCATATCCATTCCCCCAATATTCGGGGGCAAGGAGATACATAATTTCTATTTCACCTGTTTCATTTACCTTTCTTAAACCACAATGTCCTAAAAGCTTTCCTGTATTTCTATTAATTAATAACCATACCCCGAAATCATACTGTTCCCAATGTGATATTAGTTGCATAATATAGTCATTTGCTTCTCCCTTTGACATTCCCCTTGATTTAGCAAGCCATTTTCCAACAGCTTCTTCCTTTAATATGTTATAAAATTGATCAACATCTTCTATAATGGGCTTTCTCATGAATAACCTTTTAGTATGTATTACTTTCTTCTCTTCAAACATAAAACTTCATTCCCCTCCACATACTTATAGACTAGTAAATTATACCATAGACTATTTATTCGACTTTAACTAAGAAAAAACAGACTGTCACACACGTGAAGTCTGTTTGCCTATTCCTTTATTTTTGTACATCTGCCCATTTTAAACTTGTAGCTGGACCAAATTGATGTACATATAAGTCTTTCACATATGGTTTTTGTAAGTAAGATAGTCCGCGCTGGAATACCGGTGCAATAACCGCATCATCAAGTAGCATTTTTTCAGCATCTTGCATCGCTTTCCAACGAGATTTTTCATCATTACCTAATTCTGTTTTAATCTTCTTAATTAACGTATCATATTCTGGATTTGCATATTCTGTATTGTTCACACTACTTCCAGAAAGGAACACTTCTAAGTAAGTCATTGGATCTGGATAATCTGGTAACCAGCGTGATAACGACATTTCATATTCTTTCTTCTTCTCTAACGCTAATTTTTGCGTATGTGGTTGTAATTTCACATTTACTTTTAAGCCTGGTAAGTTTTTCTCCATCTGCTCTTTAATGTACTCTCCAACCTTTTTAAAGTTTTCTAAGTCATAGTTTAATAACTCCAGCGTTACTTCATTTGTACCTGTCTCTTGCTTCGCCTTTTCCCAATATTCTTTCGCCTGTTTTACATCAGTTTTATTAAACTCTCCTGCCGTACTTCTAAAATCTTTTTTATCTGACCCTTTTAAAAATCCTTTTGGCACGTAATAGTTTGCAGCAACCGAACCATCATTTAAAAATGAAGTCGCAAGTCCTTTCTTATCAAACACTGTACTAAGCGCAAGCCTTGCATTTTTATTTTTAAGAATCGGTACATTTTCATTGAATCGGAAGAAGTACATTACTGGATCTGTATATTGTTTAAGCTCTTTATTATTTTTATATTTATCTACGAACTCTGTTGAAATGACAGCTCTATCAACTTTATCTGTTTCATATAAATTTACCGCAGTTGAAATTTCTTTAACAATTTGATAGTTTACTTCATCTAGCTTCACTTCTTTTTTATCCCAATACTTATCGTTTTTCTTCATTGTAAAACTAGCTTCATGCTTCCACTCCGATAATGTAAATGGCCCATTATATACAACTTTATTAGCTTCTAATCCATATTTATCACCTTGTTCTTTCGCATATTTTTCGTTAATAGGATAGAAGGACGGTAAAATAAGTAGTTTCGTAAAATACGGTACAGGATGTTCTAACTCTACAACGAACGTTTTATCATCCTTCACTTTTACTCCTAATTCCTCTAACCCTAATTGTTTCTTATTTATTTTCTCCGCATTTTTCACATCGTACGCAATGTATGCATATTGAGAAGCCGTATCTGGATTAATAAGCTGCTTCCAAGCATATACGTAATCTTGTGCTGTTACTGGATCTCCGTTAGACCATTTCGCATCACGTAAGTGGAATGTATATGTTTTTCCATCTTTACTCACTTCATATTTTTGTGCTCCAGCCTCGATTAATTCATCATTTTTCGATAAACGGAATAACCCTTCCATTACATTATTCAAAACATTAAAAGATACAGCATCTGTTACTTTCCCTGAATTTAACGACGCAATCTCACCCGTTTCAAGTAACTGTAATACTTTTTTCTCATCTTTCGGCTTTGTCGTTGTCTTTTCTTTTCCGCAACCAACTAAAAATGAAGAAACTAATAGAGTACTAACTAATGAGTAACGAACAACTTTTTTCATTTGAAACCCCCCTCTATTTTTTATGGTAAGTAACGGCGAGCACCAGCGTATTCTTCTATATAACCTGGTGTATTTAGCGGTATAATCTCTACAGATCTTTCAGCTCTTGGTGAGTGAATCATATTTCCATCACCAATATACATAGCAACATGATGAACACTACCTTTCCCCTGATCATGTGCAAAGAAGATTAAATCTCCCTTTTGTAAATGTTCTTTATCAACTGCAACTCCATTTCTCGATTGTGGACCAGAATCCCGTGGAATTGTAATACCGTGCGATTTATAAATCGTATGTGTGAATCCAGAGCAATCAAATCCAAAACCACTAGTACCAGCCCATATATACGGTAATCCTAAAAACATTTTCCCTGTGTTTATTAAATCATCGGCCACCGGGGTTGGAATATCATTTTGAGAACGGTAAACCGCTCCGTCATGTTTTCGTAACCATGCCTTTTGACCATCTGGCAACAACACACGGTATGAAATTGAATCTTCACTTAAAAGTGGTAAACGCGTATTGTAGCTGACTTCAAGCGATTTATGTTTTTCAGAAGGATTAATGTATAAAATTGCTGTCGGTTTCGTTACTAAAACGAAAGGTTCGTTTGTTTTATCTGCAAATTCCTGATTATACGTTATTTGTTTTTCAGGCATCCACCCTGGGTAACCTTCTTCATTTCGCGGTGTTGGTTGACCATGTACTAACACTTTCACCCAATCACCTTTTTTATCAACAACCGTTACTTCTTGACCTAATAGCGCTTGCGTTTCTAATTTATTTGCATTTGTTAACCAAAGTTTCTCATCAAGAGTCATCGATTTCGTCCACTTCCACAAATCAACTGGATTTGTAGCACTCGGTACATCAATTGGCCTTATTGAATCAGGTGCAGTCCATAGTGTTGCAGCAGATACATCAATAAATGCTTTACTATCTTTCTTCTCTTCAGCATTCGCTGATGTAAACGATGAAAATATAAATAAAGTTGTTAAAAATACAGTTCCTACTTTTTTCATATATATCCCCCTTAAAAGATAGTTCACTAGTCTCTTCTCCTAATATTTACTATTCACTGTCGATTGAAGGTTTACCTTTGCTCCTGAATAAGTCATTCCTTCCGGCTCTTCCATTAACCAAAGCGGTGCATCAAGATCGAAATAATGAATATTAGGATGAGCTGCCGCTAAATGGGCTACAGCGCTAACAGAAAGTGAGGATTCCATCATACTTCCGACCATACATTTTATACCCGCTGTTTCTGCGATATCGGCAATACGCCATGCTTCACGTATGCCACCACATTTCATTAATTTAATATTGAGCAAGTCTGCATATCCTCCTTGAACGATTTTTAATGCATCACTTGCTGAAAATATGCTTTCATCTGCCATAATGGGTGTTTGTACATGATCTTTGACGTACTTTAATCCATCCCAATCTTTCGCATGAACAGGTTGTTCAATAAATTCGATATTTAAATTACGATTTTCCATCTCTTTAATGATAGTAACCGCTTCTTTTGGATTCCACCCTTGATTTGCATCTAATCGTAACGTCGTATTTTTTGGTACGCTATTCCGAATTGCTTCAATACGTTCTAAGTCTAAAGGAGCAGATTTCCCCACTTTAATTTTTAAAGTTTGAAATCCTTTTTCTACATGTTGCTTTGCCTCTTTCGCCATAATGAGCGGTTCATCTACACTTACAGTAATATCTGTGTGAATTTCTTTTTTTCCACCTAATAATGCGTAAAGTGGAACGTTATGATATTGACAATACACATCATATAAAGCGATATCTACCGCCGCTTTCGCACTTGGGTTTCCAATACAACTCATTTGAATGTGCTGTAGTAACTGCTGAAACTGAATGATATCTTGACCAGCCAAACTTGAACGCATCGGCCCTAAAATTGCTTCTTCAATCCCGTTAGCGAAATCCCCCGTAATAACTGGTGTTGCGGCTGCAGCCCCTTTGCCAACAATTCCTGCATCTGTATGAATATATACATCAATACTTTCTATTTCGGTTACAGTACGAAGCGCCGTTTTGAACGGTGTATGAAGATTTACACGTCTACGATTTACTTTTACATCAGTAATTTTCATTTTTTTCATCCTTTCGTTGTCTGGCAAAATGGGACCTTAATTCTCAATTATTTTGGAGCAATAAATCTCCTCGTTTGCTTACTACTCATGTAGGAGGTTAATAGGAAACAAAAAAATCCAGCCATAAGAAGATTCTTACGGCTGGATTTTGTCTATGAATGGGTAGACAAAGCAGCGATTTGATTATATTTTTTCTGTGCATCTTTTAATGCTACAAGTAGTGCCTTTTGAGATGAACCAAAATAACGATCTTTTATCTCCATTACTAACGCTGGGTCATTAATATTTTTATGTAGAAATAAATATTTAACGAATTGAGATGTTAATACAATTGTCGCTGAGCAATCTGCATCTACAATTTCCCCAGTCTCCTTAACAAGTACAAATGCTACAAAAAAACTTTTGAACTTTTCAGTAATGGGATTATTTTGGGGTGCTTTCGCATCCCCTACGACATAAATTGTATTTGAAGCGTACACAGCTAATCTTCCTTTCTACTACGGAATAACGGTTTTCTTAATAGTCGTATGAGTGATAAACTCAACGTTGATCAAAAAATGCATCCGCTTACCTTGTATTATAATACAATTGACAGAATTTTAACAACATTTATTTTAGTATATATTCCATAATTACAAAAACAGCTCACACTCTTCATTTTTACAATATGTGATTGTTTCTTGTACCATGCCATTCATACATAAAAAAAACAGCTAGCTATCGCTAACTGTTCTGTTACACTACTTCGGTAACACAAATATAGTTTCATTTGACTTAGAAAATTGATATTCTTTTCTCGCAAACTTCAAAATTTCTTCCTCATCATCTGTTAAATTTTCTATGTTAGTCTTTAAAGAAGCCTCATCTTTCTTTAAAGAAACCAATTGTTTTTGTTGATTCGTTATTGTATCTTTTTTTTCTACGATTATTTCTTGTTGTTTCGTTAAAATAAATTGTACGTACAAAGTAGCCGCCGCAATAAATATAAACATGAATATAAATCGCCTTAGTTTTTTCTTATTAATTGCTCGATTCTCATTAGACTGTGATAGTTGTTCTTGTATATTAGGAACATTTATTCGCTTGAGTTTCCTCATTATGAAATCCCCCTAACACATATATTTTCACTACTATCGGCATAATCTCTTATTAACTTTAATTCTATTCTTATAAAATAAGCTCCTTCACAAAAATATCTCACTAATTAACCAATTAAAGATAGCATTCGACGACATTTCCATATTTACATTGAATTTTTTTATGTATACTGCCATAAAATAGTAGTTTCTGTTATTCTTTTTCTATTATTGTAGAAGAGTTTTTTCACACACAAAATACATTCCCTACATATCGATGTTATAACATGCTTACAAGGAGGGAAAATATGCATTACCGTACATTAGGTAAAACCGGAATAACTGTTTCTGAAATAGGTTTTGGGGCATGGGCAATCGGTGGTGATGAATGGGGACCTGTTAACGATAAACAATCTATAACCGCTATAAAAAAAGCAATTGAGTGTGGTGTGAATTTTATTGATACTGCGGATGTGTATGGTTTAGGACATAGTGAAAAGTTAGTGGCTACCGCAATTAAAGGAAATCGTAATGATATTATCCTATCAACGAAAGGCGGTTTAATCGGACATCACTACGATCCAAATGGAGAACCTGTATATGATACTCCCGAGAAAATCATCGCCGTATTTGAAACAAGTTTACAACGTCTTCAAACAGATTACATTGATCTTTATTTTTGTCATATTTGGTGGCATAATCATAGAGAAACAGAAGCATTTTTACGTGCATTTGAAATATTAAAACGTGATGGAAAAGTAAGAGCGGCCGGTGTTTCGACACATGATTTACAATACATTCATCATTTCAATATAAACAATAAAATTGACATCGTACAACTTGATTACAATATATTGAATCGAAAACCAGAAAATGATATTTTGCCATTCTTACAAGAAAAAAATCTAGGAGCTGTTATTCGTGGGCCATTAAAAATGGGTATTTTAACTGGAAAATTCACAAATAAAACAACTTTTCCAAATGGAGATTTACGCAAAGATTGGCCAATTGAAAATTGGTTTCAAGAAGACTTACAAAAGGTAGAGAAACTTCGGTTGCTCTCAAATAAAAATCAGACCTTAGGACAACTAGCACTTCGCTATATACTCACTCATCCAGCAGTAAGTGTTGTAATCCCTGGTGCAAAAACAGAAAAACAAGCACAAGAAAATGCAAATGCGTCTGTTCGTCCTATTTTGAGTGATGAGGAGCTTAGCTATATTCAGTCAATATAAAAAGCCCAGCCTGGGCTTTTTAATTTTGTAAATTAATATCATACTCCATTCGCTTTGCCGTGTCCTTCGCAACATCCACACCTAACAAATTTTTCACAATATGAAATGACATGTTAATACCCGCTGAAATTCCGGCTGATGTTATAATATGTCCTTCATCTACAAATTTTACATTTTCTAAAACTTCGACATTTTGAAACTCATTTTTAAAGTTTTCAATACTAGCCCAATGTGTCGTTGCTTTTAAACCTTCCAGTAATCCTGCTTTCGCGAGTAGTAGCGCTCCTGTACAAACTGAAGTCATCAACTTTACCTCTTTCATTTGTTGGCGAATCCATTTTATTACTATTTCATTTTTTATTTCATATTCTCTAGCACCTAGGCCACCTGGAATTATTAAAATATCAATTGGCGGTAGATTTTCAATACTATAATCTGGCTGTACCTTTAATCCATTTCTTGCTGTAATCATTTCTCCATTCTGGCTAACTGTATAAACAGTAAATAGTTTTTCCCCATTCATCGCAGTTATAGAAAAAACTTCAAATGGCCCCGCGAAGTCTAAAACCTCTACTTCATTAAATAAAAATATACCTACACTCCATTTACTCATCGTAAGTTCACTTCCTCTTGTAAATGATATAAAAGGTGATCATATCCTTTTTCTAATGCAATATCATATGCTGTTTTTCCATCATTTTTCTTAATCGTTTTATTAGCTCCATTTTTAAGCAGTAATATAATTATTTCTTCATTTCCTAATAATGCTGCTTCATGGAGACACGTCCAACCACCACTTTGTATAACATTTACATCTGATCCTTTTTCAATTAAGAAAGCAACAAGTTCATTTTGCTTATTCGCTATTGCCGCTTGTAAAGGTGTATTTTCATTTTCATTTTTTGCTCTAATATGTATATCTGCACCGCTTTCTAACAGAAAACTTGCTAGCTCTTTTTGTCCAAAATAAGCCGCTAAATGAAGTAACGTCCAACCATCTTCACTAAATTCTTTAACAGCAGTTGGATTCGTCTTTATAAACTCCACCACTTTTTCCTTATTACCACTTATGGCAGCTTGAACTATTGATTGTAAAATCTCCATAATAATCTCCCACCTATCAAAATATTAAAGTATTCTCTTTAGTATGTTCTATGAATTATTATATATTCCTGTCAAAACATTAGTTTACATAATATTATTATTATCTATCTAATCTCTATCTTTTGTTTTAAATATTAAAATTTTCTGTTAAAATAACACTAATCATATTTAATATGGAGGAGAAATTATGTTACAAGTAATGCCTTTAAATAGTGAAGACTATGATTTAATTAAAGCCGCTGAAAAAGTAATCGAAAAAAACTATAAATATGGCCGTCATCATATCGGTTCAGCTGTAAGAACTAAAACAGGTAATATTTATGCAGCAGTACATGTTGAAGCGAATGTTGGAAGAATAACAGTATGTGGTGAAGCAATGGCAATCGGAAAATCTATTTCCGAAGGTGATCATGAATTTGATACCATTGTAGCAGTTGCTCACCCACACCCTCATGAGGATATAGAAAAATGTTGGGTTGTTGCTCCATGTGGTATGTGCCGAGAATTAATAAGTGATTACGGAAAAAATACGAACGTTATACTTTCTTATAATGGTAAACTTGTAAAATGTAACGTAATGGAATTATTACCTGAAAAGTATACAAGTGAAGTAGAATAATCATTCCTGTTTTCCATTTATCAAATAATATTATTCCAATAAAAAAACAATCCGTTTTAAAAACGGATTGTTTTTTTTATTTCTTTTTTATGCAGTTTATTATATTTTCCTATTTTTAATACTGACAGAATTACATTAATAAAAATGAAATCCAAGTATTAAATAACACCTTACGATATATATTTTCATTCGAAAACAAAAATGCAATTTCTCCTTACATTTGAAAACCATTAATATGAGCCCTCTAAAATCATCAGTCTTATCATACTAATCTATAACAATTCTGTCTTCTTCCCTTACCTGTTTCCTTTAACACATATGATTTTGAAACAAGCGCCGTTAATGAATCCGTTAATGTTTTATATGATAAATTAGATAATGCCAATAGATCGTTCGTATATAACATTCTATGTTTCTCTAATAATAATAGTACTAATCGTTCAGACGGTTTTAATGCCTCATCACTTTCTAGTATAAAATCTATATTTTTCATTTCTCTAATTATTACTCCTTATATAAAAAAATACTTACACAAATAATTTAATATAAAAATAATACACAACAAAAATTGAAGTATATTAAAATAGCATTGTTTTAAAACACTATTATACTATAACATAGAAAAAGCATTTCCCGAAATAGGAAATGCTTTTTTATATTGCTTATAGGATTCTTTAAACCCTACATTATATTTCAAATACCGATCCGTACAATCCCCTTTAAACTTCTCTGATCATTCAAAAGTCTTTGTAATAAATGAAGTTCTACTAAAATGATTTAAACGAATAAAAGCGGTTAGTCATTTATGATCTAAACATGAATGACTAACCGCTTTCCAGCTTCTTCACCAATAGCATATTCTACCTTAAATATTTCTCGCAATATGCGGCTTACTGTAATGACTTGTTCCACCGCCACCTACTACTACTTTACCGCCTTTTTCGAAAATTAATAATTTACTTGAACCATCTGCAAGTAGTACTGTTACTTCAGCATTATTACTTGTTGCTACATAAATTACATAACCACTTTTTGAAATACAAGTTTCCCAATTCGCATCAAATTCTGATCTTACTACACGATTTGAATACACTTGATTTTCAATTCTATCTTGTTCTTCGTTTTCCAAATTGATTCCTCCCACTTCACTAAAATAGCATTTATAGAAAAATAACAGTTCTATTTAAAATAGTGACTCTCTTTAATATAAATAGTATATGCAGTTAGTAGAAGGATGCTTGGACAATGAAAACTTAGTAACATGTAAGTAATATACAATTAAAACAAGGCGATCGATATTGTATCGATCGCCTTGTTTTCATATATAATTCTTTATTTTTCTTTTCGCACAGCCTCAAAAGTAAACATTTGATTTGCATTTGACGGTTCTTTTTCATAAGCATAGTCAGCAGAACAAGTAATGGTAGAAAAACCTATACTTTCTAAAAGAAGTTTAAACTCTTCTATTCCATACCAGCGCACCGCGAAGCGTTGCAGTTCTGTTTGTACTAACTTTCCTTTACTCCATTTTTCATATTTTAAATATGATAGAGTAACTTGGTTCAGCCAATCTATTTCAATTGATTTATTTTCTAATGTAATTCCATCACCACTTGGCAAAGAAAAAGTCGATGTATGAATCTCTCCAGTCTTCCAGTCATACGGAAGCATAATATCGACGATTAACCGACCACCTGGCTTAAGGTGTTCATAAAAACATTTCAATGCGTTTATAGAATCCACACGATTTTCAATTAAACAAAAAGATCCAGTAGGAATGATAATTGCCTCATATTTATATGGCAGTGAAAATTTTTGTAAGCTTCCTTCATATAAATTAGGGTGTAAGCCTCTCTCTTCGCATCTTATACGGCACGATTCTAGCATTTCAGGTGAATAGTCAATCCCATCAACTTTAAAACCAGCCTCAAGAAGTGGGATGATGACACGCCCTGATCCTACTGCTGCTTCGAGAATTCTACCTCTACAATTCTTTAAACGTTCTTCGTAATACTCAATATCACCATTTAAAGAATAACCGACAGGCTTTGTGTAATCATAAAGTTCCGTGCAAAGTGAACTGTAAAAACTAAACATTTATTTTCTCCTCCGTTTTTACGTACGGAAGATTTTCATTCAATTAATCTTCCTGTACCTTTACTTCTAATAAAAATTCGAAAGAGCTGACTGTCATAATATATCACTCGCTTTCCATAGAATATAATCATATTGTATAATATTTCCTTTGAAATATAAATAACAAAAATTCATACTTTTGCAAAAGGAGGATATGATGAATTCATTTATTATATTTCTTTTACTTCTTATTGCTTTTAATGCTCTAATTTTCTTTATAGCAAAGAAGTATAACCGAATTTGGAAAGTAGCCAGTGGTATTTTCATACTTTCTTCTCCCGTTGTTTTCTTCGCCACTTTGCACGTTATTGGTGAAAAAGTAGGAGATGGATTCGCTGGAAGCTTTGCTGGGCTTATCTTTAGTGGCCTATTGATCATAAATGCCATCTTTTTATTTATTGTAAGCATTTTTATATCCACCAATAAAAATCCACATTAAACTCCCCCTTTCAAAATATAAAGAGCTTACTATATAGTAAGCTCTTTACCCATCACTATTTATTTCACAATCGGTAATGTCACTTCACTTAATTTCACTGTAAGTTTCGTTCCCGCCTTCGGTCTAATTGTATAATCATAGTCACTTGCGATTAAAACGACTCCTATTTGATGCCCCGCTTTAAAGACATAATCATCTGGTTGCATGTCCCATGTAAATGTATAATCTTTGCCTGGTTGAAGTGCTGTTGAATCTTTTATACTATTTAAGTTTTGCGGATCCATCCAACCTCTTGTAACAATTTCAGGCTTTGCTCCTCCGTAATCAACAAGTAAAGCAGTTAAATTTGATACAGATCGATCAATATTTCCCGTAATTGAAATCTTTGGTGTACCACTTATACGCATATCTTTTTGCAGTACAGGCATTGTATACATCAAGCGATTTGCTACTTCTAATTCTGGGTTTGCTACCAATTGGTCTGATTTTATTTTTGCATCATCTACGAATGAAAAAACTTTATTTACAGAACCCAAACTCAATGGTAAATTAACTGCTTTATTACTTAAATACATACGAACTTTTGACGGCACAGCTGATGGATCTGGCCAGTTTTTTAATTTTTCCCAAGTTTTATTTTCACGTTGCACATCAACCATTGGCTCATTCATAATCCCATTTTCAATTCCATACAACCAATAATCGAACCATTTATTTTGTGTTCTTTGCCAGTCATTCGTTGATGTTCCACCGTGTCCACCTTGATGTAACCACATTTTACGAGGGACATCATTCTCTCCAAGAGCTTCCCACCACTGCGAGAACTGCTTCGTCTTTACATTCCAATCATTTAAACCATGAACAACAAATACACTCGCTTTTACGTTTTTAGCATCCTTTACATAATTACGTTTATCCCAAAAATCATTATAATTACCCGTTTTCCGGTCTTGTCCAGCAGTGAGTTCTTTAATTATCGGACCACAAACTTCTGGATTCTTTCTTGTCAATACTGCTTCTGCCATATTATCTGTATCTTCCCCTTGATATCCACCTGGAGCAATAACCGCACCATTTGCACGATAATAATCATACCAACTACTAATCGCTGCGATTGGAATAATCGTTTTTAAACCTTCAACGCCAGTCGTCGCAACTGCATTTGGTAACGTACCATTATAAGAGACCCCTGTCATACCTACATTTCCAGTAGACCAGTCAGCATTTACTTCTTTCCCGTCTTCTGTAAATGCCTTCGCACGCCCGTTCACCCAATCAATAACAGATTTCGTCCCTAATATTTCTTGTTCGTCGCCAGTAGTCGGGCACCCATCTGATTTTCCAGTACCAATACTTTCCCCTAAAATAACTGCATAACCTCTTGGCACGTAATAGTTTCCGTATGAGCCAAGATTAACCGCTCCATACGGTTTTCCTTCATACGCATACAATTCTTCATCTACATTATATACAGGAACATCTTTTAAACCAGATCGATATGGACTCATTTCATATATAACAGGAACTTTCACATTAGGATCTGTTTTGGGACGCATAACTTTTACTGAAACTCGGTCTTTCTTGCCATCTCGATCACTATCTACTTCCGTCTCTACAAATAAATTTTCAATAATTGCTTCATCAAGCGAATAAATTGGTTTTGTTATTCCATTTTCTAATTCAATTTTCGTGTTTGATTGTAATTTTTCTGAAACTTTCCCATTTAACTTAATGTCATTCTCATTTATGTAGTTTACTTCTTTATTTTCTGCATACGCAGTCATGCTAGAAACTCCTGATGTAATTGATAAAGATAATATCGCTGATAGTGTAGCTATTTTCTTTTTCCCCATACTCTTTCCTCCCCATATATTTCTCCTTTTACTATACAACAAAATAACAGAAAATTCAGTTTATATTTATACAACAACTTGAGAAATTTGTAGAACACTCTCTTTCAAGGTTATATATACTGACTTACTACTATCATATAATTAATAAAAAAACATCGCCTAATAATAGACGATGCTTCTAATAGTATTAAATTAATCCTTCTTCATATTTATATAAAACCGTATTTCTCCATCTATAGTAGAGACTCCATAGTCAAAATCATGTCTTTCTAAAATACTTTTCACAATCGCTAAGCCTAGTCCTGTACCTGAACGGTCTTTACTACGAGAAGACTCTAAGACGAAAAAAGGTTCCCAAATTTTATCGATCTCTTTCATATGTTCAGCATTCATACCATTTTGAATTTGAAAATATACACTTTCATTTCGATCTTCTAAAGTAATTTTTATATTTTGATTGGCTGTATATTTTATCGCATTAGATATTAAATTTTGAAACACCATTCTCATTTTATTTACATCTGCATAAACAATTGCATTACTAACATTATAGTTCGCTTGTAAATTGATTTCTTTCGACTCAAGTTCAATCTTATGCTTATCTAATATACTTTGGACTAATGATTTAATAGAGAATTCTTCTTTTTGTAACACATCTCTTTCTAATTTAGAAAATCGTAATAACTCTTCAATTAAGTTTGATATGTGATCCGTTTGTTTAATGATTGTATCTATGTACGTACCATCATCTAGACCATCTTTTATTCCCATAGAATATGCTTTCACCAATGCAATTGGAGTTTTTAATTCATGCGTCACATCACCCATAAATCGTTTTAAATGTTCATTTCGATTTGTTAAATCTTGATGCGCCTCATGTAATTTGTCACTCATGATATTAATACTATTAGCTAAGCCTCCAATTTCATCAGTTGTTTTCACTTTCGCTCGTTCAAATTTCAGACGTGAAATATCTTCTGCAACATCACTTAATTCTTTCAATGGTCTCGTGATTGTTTGTGATAATATCCATACAAGTACGATAATGAGAAAAAGCGTAATACCTAAAATGAATATATAAAATGAGTTTAACGTTTTTATTATTTCATTCGAATGTGCGATAGAAACTCCTACTAAAATCAACATATCGTCCTTCGCAATGTATTTCACAAAAAAACTAGATTTGATTTTCTCTTGATCATATATTTTATTCGATTGTCCGACGTTCTTTACTTTCATTATTTCTTCTTTTGTAATCCAAAGTTTATTAAGGGCAACTCTCTTTTTTGTAAGTTGCATTCGTAATTCATCATTAATATGATCTTCTGAATTGTTAATTGATGTATACGCAATCGTCACATTCCCCTTATTTTCAATGCTCGTAATTGCTTCATCTAATCGTTCGCTCGGTATAGACCGGATTTGTGCTGTAATACCTTCTAAACTTTCTCGCGTTTTGTAAATATTATATTTCGGTAAAAGATAGTTGATTAATAATAAAGAAATCGTAAATATAAGAATAACAGTTAAAGAAATGCTGAAAAATAGCTTTTTTCCAAGTTTATTCACTCTGATCCTCCAAACTATATCCTAAACCACGATGCGTCTTTATAATATTTTCTCCAACTTTTTTACGTAATCTTCTTACATGTGTATCAACAGTTCGCTCTTCTCCAAAATAGTCAAATCCCCATACGATATCTAACAATTTTTTACGAGTTAAAATCATGCCTTTATGATTTAAAAAACACTTTATTAATTCTAGCTCTGTTTTTGTAATATCTAACTCTTTGTCATTTTTATAAACTTTATTTTTAGCGAAATCTATTTTCAAATCTTGAACTTGAATGATATCATCATGCTGTATTAACTTTTTCGCTCGGGTAATGAGTACGCCTGGATGAAATGGTTTTTTTACATATTCATCTGCCCCGCTTTGAAGCGCTGCTAATTCATCTTCGCTTTCACTTTTCGCCGTAAGCATTAACACTTTTACGCTAGAATTCTTTTTTATTTCCTGACAAACAGCAATACCACTATATTTCGGCATCATCCAATCTAAAATAGCTAAATCAATTTTCTCATCATAAAATTTTTGAAGGGCTTCCTCTCCATCTTTTGCTAATAATACTTCGAAGCCTTCTTTCTCAAAATAAGCTTTTAAAATTCTTAACATATCTTGTTCATCATCTGCGATTAATACTTTCATACATTATCCTCCATTGCTTTTAAACAAAAACCAATTGTATCATACAACTTCTTTGTTACATGTATGTGACAGAAAAATATTTGGACCTTTTAAGGGTATAGTAAAGACGAGGTGTTGTATTATGATAAAAAAAATCGGGGTCATTACTCTTCTTTTCTTCTTATTATCAACAAATGTGTTCGCAAATACAAATCAGCAAATTGAAGTATTTGATTGTCAAAAAGAAATGGTCGTTCAAAAACAATCTTTAGATCCAGCTATTCAAAAAGAAGCTGTTCAATACGCTAAATCCATTACTGGTCCATTCAAAAACTTAAACGTCGTCCCAAAAGATGGTCACATGATAAAAATCCCTTTATCTAAACCAGTTTCTATTACAAATCAATGGTTACATACAACAATTGATGAAGTACTTATTCTTCTCCCGCTTAACGAAAAACCTTATATTATGCTTTACGATGATGAAAATAATCCACATTTTTATTATGTGAAAGGTGATCCGAAGCAATTATTGAAGCAAATGAACGTAAAAACATAATTGATTAGAAAAAGAGATCTCATAAGCTTATTTTTAGAAGCTGAGATCTCTTTTATTTGTATCAATAATTTAGTAAATAAAATTATTTTATTAATTTTTAAACGTATCAATTTACCACCAAAAAACAAAACTAAAATAGCTTTTCAGAATAATTCTTTGAGCAGCTAACTCTCTAACAATTTGTAATGACTAGATCCTTTAAATAGTTCCCCTTTCACAAATCCATTTGCACTATAAAACACATCACCTTGTTTCGTATCTGTATGTAAAACCACCACTTTAAAATACTTTTCTGCATGAGATAATAGTTGGTTTAATAACAACTTCCCTAGCCTTATACGACGATAGTCCTTTGCAATATAAAATCTCCTTAATCGGCCAATCTTATTATTTTCTGTATACGGATCCTCATTTAGCCCTCCTATTCCAATTAACTTTTCTCCTTGAAAAATCCCATATAAGCATTCCCCAGTTTTATTAAATGTGTTTATTTTATTTTCATATTCACTTATTAGTTTTATCAGGAAATGAAATCCTTCCTCTTTGCTTTCTTGAACAAGATAATCGTATTCGTATATCATTAAATCTTCAATTTGGTGAATATGTATATCTTTCAAGTAAATCCCCCCTTACTATGAAAATACATAAAAATGCTCACGAATCATTTATTCTGAGCATTTTTATGATTGTTACCTTATTCAATTTGTAGCATGTGTATTCTGCACTCCAGAGATAAATCGATAGTTTAGTTGTTTAATTTTATTATGAAAATATAAAAGCCTTGCTACACTCTAGTGTGTGGTAAAGCTCTTTAAAGTTGTTTAATTTCTATACATATAAAGATATTTGTACTCAAAAATCATTAATAAAGTTGTTTAATTCTTATTGAACTGAGGCAATTGTTTGTTTAAGTGAATACTTTTACATTTATAATGTCTCTCAAATATAATATTAGTTTATATATTCACTATTCTTCTCTAACAAGTTCAAGATAAATTATAATTTGTTAATTGATATGTTTGTGTAACCACTGTTCAAATATCTTTAACTGTTCTGCAGTATGAAAGTAATGTTCACCCGTCTCCATGATTTCTAATTCACAACGATGTTTTTTTGTAAAATCATTAATAGTTTCAAATTCGCACAGTTCATCCTTGGCTCCGTACATAATATATGTATTCGTATCCCATGTATTAATAGGATGTTCTTTTACATAGCATAAATAATCCCAATATAACTTTTGACCAATTGGTGTCTCTATAGTCATTTCTTTTTGCAAAAGCTCTGGTGTTACATTAAACCATTTCATCATGTTTTCGATAATTCGTTCCATATTAACTACAGGTGATAAAAATAATGCCTTTTCTATCACATCATTTTGATAAGCTAAAAGGCTAAAATAAGCTCCGATACTACATGCAAACACACTTACTTCTTTCCAATGTTCTTTTGCGTAATTCATAATTATAGATAATTCATTAACACAAACTTGTACTTTGCAAAGTGTATTATCATTTGTTCTTTCTCCATGCTCAGGTAAATCAAAACTTAATACTTGATAATCGTTTTGATTAGCTTCTTCAGCTAATTTCCGAATAACTACATCTTCCTTATTTGACATGTTTCCATGTACTGCAATAAAAACTTTTTCACTCTTATCTCCCCATAAAACCACTGGAATATTACCAATTTTAAAGTAATCTTTAATCATATTTCCTCCGTAAAACAAGACATATAAGAATTAGCAAAAAACTACAGAAACTGTAAAATCCACTACTCAATTTTCATGAAATTAAACTATCACTAATTCATCATAAATGAATTAAAATCTCATTCTACCTCTGAATAAAAACGTCTATTTTGAATTAGAAAATCTTACTTTTTCCACTTCTTCAGAATCTACAAACTCTTATTATAATTCTTTATTCAGCTAACTTACTTCGTTAGTGGAAGAATAATTTTTTAAATAGCTCTATTATAAATTAAACATCTTTACTATATCTGCACAGTAGGCAATATTCCCTTCAACTCAAGTAAATCATCTATTACTATATCAGCCTGAACAAGTTCTTCTTCTTGTGCAAAATCAAAATTACATCCAATTGCAATCAAGGCATTATCTTTAGCTGCATTTATATCAGATAACCTGTCCCCAACTACAGCTGCTTCTTTTATATCATATTTGTTCAAAATACTTTTTACTAAGTCGCTTTTATTAAGTGAGTTTATTTGTTCAATACTAAACGTTTCAGTAACCCATTGATCTAACTCATAATAAGATACGATTGCTTGTAAATATTCAGTTAAACCATTACTAGCAATATAAATTGAACAATTATTTTCTTTTATATATGTAAAAACTTCTTTTACATTCGGGTATAATGCACCTTTTCCTCTCTTAATGTTTTCAATTAGTCTTTCTAAAAAATATGCATCTGTTTGTTCTCTTACTTCAAGAGAATGGTTCGGTAATAAAGCTTCCCAAACTTTCGGTAATGGCACACCCATGATTTCACGGTATTTATCAATAGGTGTTACCGTATCCCATAATTGTAGTGATCTTAAATGATCAAAAGTATCATCTAACGATAATTCTAATATTTTATCTGTTTGAAATAACGTCCCGTCCATATCAAAAATTAATGCTTGTAACATGTCATTATCTCCTTTTAAACTATAAGTTTTACTCGATATATTTTTCAGCATCTCAACGATAATTTCTGAACAATAATTCGCGGCTGTTTTCGCGAAGTCATCATAAGAAATTTGAGCTTCATCGTCGGCACTGTCTGAAATACATCTTATAACGAGAAATGGTACATCATTTATATAGGCAACATGTCCAATTGCTGCACCTTCCATTTCTGTACAATGCGGTGCATATTCGTCTATTAATTTCGCTTTTAGGTTTGAATCTTCAACAAAACATTCACCGCTTACGATTCTTCCTTCATAAGCCTCAATATGTAAACTACTACTATTGCATGCTTTACGTGCTAACTCTATTAATTCCTTACTTGCAATAAATTCTTCTTGGAACGGGAATAAGTTTTTCATTTGAGCTCTACTTACATCGTGATGAGTTACGTTAGTTGAAATAACTACATCACCCACTTTTACATCTGGATGCAACCCGCCAGCAATCCCCGTATTGATAATAGCATCAACATCAAATTTATGAATTAGTGTTTGCGTACATGCGGCTGCATTTACTTTCCCAACACCACATCTTGTAATAACCACTTCGTTTCCCATGAATTTCCCAACGTAAAAAGGCATTCCTGCAATTGTTTGTTCCTCTTGTACAACTAATTTTTCTAAAAGTAAGTCTATTTCAATTTGCATTGCTCCGATTATACCGATTTTTTTCATGTGTGTTGTCCCCTTTATTAATTACTCCCTTTAATTCTTTCAGACATAACCGACAATAAAAATTTTGGAAGTACAAGTTGTCTCTTAAATCTTTTCGGCTGCGAAAGTAACCTATACAGCCATTCAGTTCCAGTATCCCTCATGATTTTTGGTGCTCTTTTTACAGTACCAGATAATATATCGATCATACCTCCAATACCAATAGATAGTGGAATGTTTAATGTTTGTATGTTTTCATAGATGAATTCTTCTTGCTTTGGTGAACCTAGTCCTACTAGTAGTAAGTGCGGCTTGAATTGCTTTATTTTCATTTTTACTTCTTCTATTTCTTCACCATTTACAAATCCATGCTGTCCTTTAAACTGTGCTCCCGGGAACTGCTCATTTAATTTTTTTAGTGCTTTTTTATTACTTTCTGGCGCAGCTCCAAAAAGAAAGACCCGATATTGATTGTCATTACAATATTTTATTAAATCGTGAGTGATATCTGCCCCAGTGACGCGTTCTTTCAAAGTTCCTTTTAATATTTTCGAGCCTATTATGACGCCAATCCCATCCGCTGTTATTAAATCTGCAGAAAGTAACATCTTTTTAAACTGTTTTGATTTAGCCGTGCTTTCCTTTGCAGACATCACAATCTCAGGATTTGCAGTTACTACAAATCTTGGTTTCTCTTGTTTTTCATGTAGCCAACCTTTTAATAAACTTATAACTTGTGCATATTCTAAAGTTGAAAAAGGTATTCCCTTTATAAGTTGGTGATCCACTATACTCTCCCCTTATATAAGCCTCAAATATTCATCAATATCTTTAGAAATTTGTTTAAAAGCTTTATCCCAAAATTCATAGCTCGTTATATCTATTTCAAAGTGTTTTTTCATAAGCTCTTCCACAGGAGCTTTTCCTGTTTCTCGTAAAAACTCTTTATATTTCAAGTGAAAAGTACTTTTACTTTCTTTAACTATTTCTAATAAACTAAAACTAGTTAAATAGCCAAATGTGTATGGATAATTATAAAAAGGAACATCTGCTATATAAAATTGAATATATTTCATCCACACGAACGGCTGATATTCTGATAATGAATTCCCATATGCTTTTTCTTGCGCTGCTATAGATAATTTCTCGATTTCATCAGCACTTAAAGGACTTTCTTTACATTTCTCATAAAAGTTCTTCTCAAATTCGTACGATGCTCGAATTGCCATTACATAATTAAAACAGTTTCTTATTTTCCAACTTAGTAATAACTTTTTCATATCTATACTATCTGTTGTTTGAATTAGATAATTTATAAGCACGGTTTCAAAGAAAATAGACGCTGATTCTGCTGTACTCATTGGCAAATAATCATCTAAAAAAGAAGTGGATTGTTCAAAACTCATATTATAAAAATGCCAAGCATGTCCTAGTTCGTGCGCAAGTACTCTTACACTATCGATACTTCCGTCATAACGCATAGAGATTCGTGATTCTTTCTCACTGAAAAAAGGAGCGCAAAATCCACCTGGTGGTTTATTCTCTCTCGGTTCCGCATCTATCCAACCACTTTCTATCGCATTACGTGCAAATTCTTCTAATTCTTTATCTATATTTTTTAATGTATCGTATATGTTTTGTACTGCTACTGAAAAAGGAATAACAGCCTCATTATTTTCTTTTACTGTCATAAGTTCATGCCATGTAATTGAAGCTTCCCCTATCTTATTCATGTTTAAAGCACTAACTAATTTATTAAGATTTTCTTCTGTTGCATTCCACATTTGTAATAATACAGTTTCCGAAATACCATTTGTATGAAGAGATTGTGTTAAAATCTCTTTATCTTCTAATTCATTACTCTTTGTATTACGTAATCTTCCTATTTGATTTAATACAGTAGCAAAGATTTCTTTTTCCTTATGTAAAGTACTTGTTAATAACTCAAATACTTCTAGTCTTTCTTTTTCATTATCACTATTCATTGCAATATGATTTGCTTGTCCAAATGATAATTGCTTATTATTGTACTCTATTTCTATCCTATTCCTTAATAGTATGTACATATTTTCCCACGCATTTAGTTCATCTTTTATGACCCTAGTATTATCGGTAATTTCCACTTCACTTTGCTGTATGACTTGCTGCACTTCATTTTTTAATTCCTTTACTTTCACAGTCAATCTAGTATTATCCGATGCAACACTTTCTTCAGCCGATCGACAGTACAAATAGTATTCTGCTTTTTCAATAGCTTGTATAAGTTTTGAAAGAATCCCTATATCTTTTGTTACAAAAAATCGTTCTTTCAACTCCAATATTGGAACTAAAATATCTTTATTCGAATACAATCGATCTAAATCCCATTTAGCAATTTTATGCATTTATATAGCTGCCCCCTTTTTTACAAATAGTTACAAATATTCCCCCTTCACAATTATATATGAAACGAAAAAAAAATAATATCTTTAAATATTTAGATTTCTATAAATACATTTTTATTTATACTATTTGCTTCTGCTACTGAAACGCACATCACATAAACCTATGAATGCTACTGCTATTCGAATAAGTATTACTCCCCAATAAAAAGATAAAATGCTATGGTATCAATCAGTAATTATAGAATAGCAATAAAAAAGGTTATCCAAAAAGTATAAAATATCCTACTCTTTTGGATAATCCTTTATAATTCATAAGAATTTTTGGCTAAACTTCTTTATAAATCCATTTTATTTTTAGCTGATATTTTAAAATACTTCGCAGATAATTTATAAGAGCGATTTTCATTATAAAAGTTACCTAATTCATAGGATAATTCAGCAACTAAGCGATGTTGTTTTTTTCTACCCCCACTTCAATTGCTTTTTGCATATTTTTCTCGTATTCGTAATAATCTCCACGTATTTTGAATATTTTAGCTTTCAAACCATATAGTTGGACATGTGCAATTGGCACATCATAAATCGATAAAAAATGAAATGCCTCACTCATAACTTTATTAACATTTTTCCAATCTTTAAGTTCTATGTAAATCTCCAACATGTTTCGTAACGCATATACCTTTTGATCTTTCTCCGATAAAAATTCACTTAATTCCAAAGTTTCTTCATAGTATTTAATTGCATTTGTATAGTCTTTCAAACCTTGATAAATTTTCCCGTAATCATAAGAAATTATAGGTAAATACATAGAATTACAATTAATATCCACACTATTTTCTACTTGCTGTAAAGTTTCAAGTGCCTTTTCATATAACTCATCCATAATATACAGTACTGCAAGCATTAATAGTGTATTTATTACGTTTTTCCTCATATCATTTTTGCTGTATATATTATAAGCTTTTAAGGCATACAAGCGACTAATACTTTTATCTTTATAAAGTTCCTTATATACATGACATAAATTATAGTATATATGACCGTGTTGTTCAGTTTCTTCTACACCAAGTAAACTCTCAGCCTGTACATAAATATCATGAGCAGCAATGTAGTCTTGTTTATTATAAAAATATAAACCTCGAGCTTTTAAATAATAAATATAATCTTCAGGATCTTGCATTTCGACCTGACTTGGTATCATTTGCAAAGCTTGATCTATAAGCGACTTCACATATAACATATTTTTTTGTCGGGCATGATAGTATATAAGTACACCATATACCTTTAGTAATAAAGGGATTGAATCCACTTCACGAACATATAATTCTAACAAAGATAAGTCAGCTTCTGTAATACTTTTATCTTTTTTATATTTATTGCATATTTTAAAAATAGTAAGCTTTATCTCCTCATAATTTCCATTTATAAGATAATCGCTCTTAACTTCTAACTTCTTAGAAACTTTTTGTATAAAAGAAGATGACGGTTTTATTTTTCCACTTTCTATTCTACTTAAATATGTTATTGAACATATTCCTGATACGAGCTCCCCCTGCGTTAATCCTTTATGCATTCGAACATGGCGAATACGTTCCCCTATTTCCATCTTTTTACTCTCCCTGCTTAACCATTTCTTACTTTTTACCAAATCAGCCATTATGTATTGCTTAATCTTTCATATTAAGAAAATATATAATTTAACAAATGTAAAAAAATGTATCACACATTTTAATTTTACATTCATACTATGATTATTTCTAGATGGCTTGTTAAATTTTATGGTTAAAATTTGGGTTTTCCGTCCATTTTTTTCATGTGATTTTACTACTTGTTATTAACAAACACAGCATCATATACTTGAATTACGATAAACTTAATGAAAAGGATTTAACTACATGTAAACTATCATTCTTCATTTAGATAGTTATAGTTCATTACATTTACCTAATACATAGAAGATATATATTGTAAACCAAAAAAATTAAATAAATTTAATAGATGAATTATTAATATCAAATCCTAGAAATTAGTTTGTCGAATTATTTAATAAAAACGAAAGGATGATAAATATGTTTGTAAGACTTAAAGATGAATCCGCACGAAAAATAGTAAGATATGTTGGAGGCGCTGCTTTACTTTTAATAATCGCTTCTTTCATTTATCAGTGGAAAAATGACTTAGTAATTGATCAAACTGAAAGATTCGGTTTTGGGCTAGCTATTATTACTTTCCTATCTACCTTCTTACCTTTTAAAGAGAAAGTGAATAAATAATCACATAATTTTTATTTACATAAAACAATAAAATTAGAATAAAAAAAGGATTGATCAAATGATCAATCCTTTATTCCACTTCATTTAAGAAAAATAACGTTATAACACCAGGTCCTGTATGTGCACCGATTGCTGCACCAATTGTATTTACGATAAATACTTCACAGCCAAATCTTTCTGTAATTAATGCTTTTAATGCTTCAGCTGTTTCTAAATCGTCACCGTGAGTTATACCGATTGTTTGACCTTTAAGTTCTTTTCCACGCTCTTCCATTATATCGACAATTCGGCCAAGTACTTTCTTTTTCCCTCTTACCTTTTCAAGTGGTACAAGTTTTCCTTCTTCCACGTTTAAGATTGGTTTAATGTTTAGTAAACCACCGATAAATCCTGCGACTTTACTTAAACGTCCACCTCTCACTAAGTACTGTAAGTCAGCTACCGTGAAGATATGTTCCATATGGTTCATTAGAAAATCAACACGCTTTAAAATATCTTCTTTTGATGCACCGTCTTTCGCCATTTTAGCAGCTTCTAATACAACAAGCCCTTGACCAAGCGAAGCACATTTCGTATCAATAATTTCTAAATCTAAGTTAGCATATGTTTCTTTTACTTCCTCTTTAATGAGAACTGATGATTGATATGTACCAGACAGTTCAGATGAAAAAGCCAAATATATACAAGGATTACCTTCTTTTGCATAAGAAACAAATTTTTCTTGGAAAGTTTCAAGGGAAGGCAATGACGTTCTATAAACAGCGCCTTCTCTCATTTTTTGCAATAATGTAACTGACTCTAATGTAACTCCATCTAAATACTCTGTTTCTGCTTCATCATAAACACGGAGTGGAATTAAATCAATATCATATGCTTGCAGCAATTCTACCGGTAAATCCGCCGCACTATCCGTAATGATTTTAACACCCATTTTTAAACCTCTATTCTGTTATAAATATAAAATAATAAAATAAAAATAGTACTTTTAAATTATATACGTAAAACTTAAATGAAGAAAGGAAAACACTTTATATTGTATGCACTATTCTTCAAAACTTGAACTGTTAATACAAATGATTCTATTTTAAACACCTTTTTCTTATTATTTTTCTAAAACACGAATAATTTTATAAGTATGTTGTATCATTATATTTTAATTCTTTATCTTAATATAATCTTTTCAAATTCATACTGTTTAAAATTTAAAAGCCAAATCCAATAAAGGAAATGGCTTTTAAATTTTAATAAAATCACATTGCTCTCATTATTATTTTGGCGATGTTAAATATTAGTCCAGTTATGATTAATATTTATAGCCTGTACTATAATTAAAACAGTAAATATTCACCTGTAAGAATCACTAGATAAAAAACAAGTTAAACATTTTATAAAATATTTAATTTTACTAGTAAAGCTAATAAAATTTGGAGAAGAATTTGAACATTTACTGCTATGTCTGTATCCGTAGTCGTAACTGTAACATTTCTAGAATTTCTAATAACAGTTTCTTGTTTATTAATTTGTTTAATAGATGATTTTTGAAACAATTCTTGTGCTACACGATCAGCTTTTTCACTATCTGCTATAGAAATACTTATTATAACCACGATAGCTGCTTGTAATGCTGCTTGAATAGATAACGCAGCTTTTGTATCTGTAGTAGTAACTTCTACATCCGCTGAATCAACAATTGTAATTGATTCTTCAGAAATTTGGTAAGTTTTACTTTCTTGCGCAGCTGCTTCTGAAACGCTAGCATTTTTAAAAGATGGATGAGGATTTGAGTAATCTAATGCATTCCACTTTTTATTTTCATCTGAATGACATGTTTTGTCCATACGTTCACCCCCTTTCAATCTAAATAATTATTAACTTGTGATTGTATTTCAGAAACAATACTTTTAATTTGCTGCTTTTTTTCTGGCGATAAATTTTTTAGTTTTTCTTCATTTATCCCATGCCTATTAAAAATATCTGAGAGTAAAAGGTCTATAATTATATTCTTTTGATCCTTGTCAAACTTAAAGGAAGAAAATTTGTTTAAATCATCCATTTACAATATTCACTCCAATCAATTTTCTATAAAAATTTTAAATATCTACGAGCATTATATGTAATGAAATAAAAATTGCTTGGACAAGTAACTTAATCTTCTATTTTCACTTCTTTTTGCTAATAAAATCAAAAGCTGGCTTCTAATAAGAAGACAGCTTTCCTTCACTTCACATAAATATAAGTTTCATTACTGTTAAATCATGTATTTTATCTTTATTTGTAGTTTTCCACACTTGCTTTACCATTAATCTTGAATATTCATTCAGTCATAATAAAAAGTCCAAGCTTGTACCACGTATTACAACAAAAAACATTTACTTAGAGTGAAAACTTATAGCTAAATATCAATAGGATAGACACTTTATAAAATGTTTAGTTTAACTAATAAAGCTAATAAAATTTGAAGGAGAATTTGAATATTCACTGCAATATCTGTATCAGTAGTTGTTACGGTTACGTTTCTGGAATTTTTAATAAATGTTTTTTGTCTATTAATTTGTTTAATAGCTGATTTTTGAAATAATTCTTGTGTTATTTTATCTGCCTTTTCACTATCTGCTATAGAAATACTTACTACAACTACGATAGCTGCTTGTAATGCCGCTTGGATAGATAGCGCAGCTTTTGTATCTGTAGTAGTAACTTGTACATCTGCTGAATCAACTATTTCAATATATTCCTCAGAAATTTGATCGATTTCATCTGTTTGTATAGCTTCCTCTAAAAAATTTGCATTTTTACTAAACGAATAATAATTTAATGGTTCGCAATCTTCTTTTTTTGGCTCACAATCCTCTTTTTTGGGCTCGCAATCCTCTTTTTTTGGCTCGCAATCCTCTTTTTTCGGCTCACAATCCTTTTTTTTCGGCTCGCAATCCTCTTTTTTGGGCTCAGGAACTCGTTTTTTCGGCTCAAACTCCCGGTTTAATGGATCCCGATTTTTCTTTCTTCTACAAACTTCACATTCACACATAAAATCACCCCTTTTAGTCTTAAAAATTAGCAATATTAAAATATTGACTAACTAATAGCATTTTATGTATTTTTTTTAAATTTGTTTGGACAAGTAACTTAATCTTCTACTTCTTTTTCTAATAAAAAAAGCTGCCTTCTAATAAGAAGACAACTTTCTTTGTGACTACTCTAGAATAGATTTCATACAATATAATTATTCCTTTCTTATAACCTGAGTTCGTCACTTTAGTTATAAAAATGTGGGTATATCCTATAACCTTTTTTAGGGATCGTCCATAATTTATTTCATAAAAAGTGCTTTGTTTTACTGAAAGGTGGTTGCGGAAACAACCGCCTTTTTATTCGGAACAAAATAAAACTTTTATATAAAAGGCCCATAATTAAATACACTTAACTTCATATGATATATTGCATCCTTTCTTTTTAGAATGAGTAGTCGTTACTGAAGGGCACTTTTCGAAGTGCTCTTATCTTTAAATCCCTTTTCTTTTTCAGAAGTTTTTTTTCTAAATCCTAATACGATTTTTATCACTCAGGCTGGTGATTATTATATTTCCTTACTAGTTCCAATAATATAGTAGCTACACCAATTAAAATAAGCCTATAAACTCTATACGCTTAAATAATAATGCGTTACCAAACACACGAACTAGTTTTACACTAAATTCACAAGGTTCTTATCCTCTTTTAGTTGAAGTTATCATTTCAATACCAGCAAATCCATACCTTCAACTAACAAATTTAGCAAATGTGCTATATCAAGGTTCTTTTGATATAGCATCTTATGTTTTATATAATAAAGATAGTTCTAGTATTCCGAAGGAGGATGCCTATGAGTATTCAAATGGCTACATCTAATGATTTAGAATGGATTAATAATCAATATGACTCAATAGGATTTGTACGAAGTGATTTAAAAAGAGATAAAGTTGCAATTATTACATATAACAACGAGTATGCAGGTGTTGGCCGATTAGTCCAAATAGATGAAGATACTTTAGAAATGGGTGGAATTTATATTCTTCCTCAATTTAGAGGGCTACAATTAGCTGGGGATCTTGTTTCATTTTTAGTAGAAACTGCGAAGAAATTACAAGTTCCAAATGTATATTGTCTTCCTTTTGAGGAATTAGAAAAATTTTATAAGAAATATGGCTATACTGAGGTCGATACTACGAAAGAAGTTGTTCATCCAATTATTCTAGAAAAATATAATTGGTGTTTGGATCATTATGAAAAGCATGTTTTATTATTTAAGTTGTAAAGGTACCTATAGAGAGCATATATATAAATATTAATTATATACTTTCCACATAGATAATAACCCTACTTTATTCGTTCAACATCAGCTTCTACAAGATATACTATTACAACTTACGCTGTCTTTTTTCTTAACCTTACTTTTGTATAAAAGATTAGTTTGTTTAAAATTACCTTAAATCGCATTCCAACAAAGCAACCGCAATATAAATTCCTATATAATACAATTAAGTAATTAAAAGGAGCGTTATTTATGATAGATGTATTAAGACTCGTTATCTTTATTGTAGTTGCAATTGGTGCCATTATTAACATATACATAGAATTTAAAAAACCTAAAAAAAGTATATTCTCAATCGTTTTTTTATCAGTACTCTTAATTGGAGCCTCAGGATTAATTAAAAATATTTTATCTCAACTTTTATAGACGATTGATTAAAAATCAATCGTCTATAATGTAAGTAACATGATTGTATCTCTCCATTCCCCCTTTGGAGAGGAGCAGTTAGCTTTTGCTAACTGCTCTTTTATTTAAAAATACGATTTCATCTATTATCCAAAAAATAAGTATCATACGCCTTATCAAAAACATATCCTAGCTTTTCTGCTAGTTTTGCAGATGTAGTATTCGCTGCATCCCAGTTTGGATATATCCCTTTTTCTAAACAGTCCAAGATTAGTGCTGCACTAACTATAGTCGCCAATCCTTTTCTTCTATGATTGTGATCAGTTGCGACTTCAATTTCTATTCCATCATCATAAATACTATACGATGATGCACCACATACAACTTCTCCTTTATACAAAATACTATACCCTATACCTCTGTTTATATAATCTTCTACTGATTGAAATTGACTTGTAAAATCTTCAGAGACCTTATGTAATGTAGGGATATTTACGATATGTTCATCTATTTTTCGTAACTCGTATCCTTTTGGAAGCGCCGATATAAGAGATTGTAACTTTGAACGATCAAAAACTTCTGCATTTCGTTTAAATTTATAGCGTAAAAACTTATCTATTTTTCTTTCGTAAAATGTTTCTAAACGCTTTTTCCACTCTTCAGTATTTACGATTACTAACATTCTATCAGGAATGTTACGTAATAATTCTTCTGTTTCTTTTGCATTCGAATCCCCAGCGTAAAATGTAAAAATCCCTACCGTAACTTGCGCTATCGTTGGGTTTTCAAGATTGTTTACCCAAGCCTTACCCATATGCCCTTGTAAATAAGAAAGTAAAACAACATTATTGAAATTCTCAAACATAGAAACTAATTTATTTCTTGTATGTATATTCGCTTCATATATCATTTACATTCCCGCTTTCTTTAGAATCAACTATTCTTAACATTTTCATGAGCGCTCCATAATTCGTATTCATGTACACACCCATCTGTACATCATAAAAAGCCATTGACTATTAAATTAAAACTTCGAATATTTATAAAATATCAGTAAACATAAAATGATTATAACATCTACTAACTATGAAATGATCAACCTAAAAAATAAGTCAACAATAAATATATTTCTTACTCATTAACAAGCGGTTTGAAGAATAAATATAATTAATTATGTAATAACCCTCAACAATAATTTGAGGGTTCATTTAAATACATATATTATAATTCAGTCTTATAAATAAAAGATTCCGACTCACCGTTTTTATATACTTTAGTCAATTTAACAACTGATTTGTACGTATTAATGTCATCCATTATCATTTTTTTCATCTCTTCTATTTCAGCATTACCAGTTCCACTCTCTATTTTTAAGCAGTTCGAAATGGAAAGATATCCGCTTGATGCCAATATAAAAATAAAAATCGTATCTGGAAAATTAATAAATAATAATCCGTAGTTTAAAGGATCCCCAGATGGATGTGATAAAAGCAGCCGAAAACCTACTAGTTCAGGTACTTGAACAAAATCTCTAGAAACCCTCGCCTCACCAACTATAGTAATTTGCTTTACTACATTCCCAAGTTCATCTGTAAATTCAGTACATCTAGGTGGATTAATTGTTGTCGCTTGTAAAGATACACTTACTTCAGGATTATTAAAATCGAAAAAGATTGTACTAGCCTCCGTTACACATTGAGGGCAAACATTTCCTAGCAAGCTAAAATCCTCTTCAATATATTTAACTTTTGTTTTGCAACTACAAACCTTTCCTATTCGAATTGCATCAATTTTTAAACAATCTACAAAGATAACCTCATTGTCCGCTTGTACGAATGACACGATACCTTTGCTTTTATCAAATGAAAGAAAATAAGATACAACAATTTCGTTTCCGCCAATTACAATACTATCAACTTTTGTAAAAGGCTCTAGACTACGCAAAAATTCACAAATACTATTTTGGCAACACCCACAATTACGTTTTGGCTTACACCCCACTTACACTCCATCCCTTCCCTATATGTTTTTATCTAATGCATATAATATGAACAAAACGTGAGAAAAGCTTGGACAATATAACTTTAACGTAGGAATATAGTTACTTCCTCATCACATTAATAAAGAAAATAAGCCAATAACGAGGAATAATACATAAATTCCCCTATAAATACATATAACAATTTCATCTTTCGTGAAAAAAACGTTATAATGAAGTGTAGCCTCTACGATTACGTTATAAAGGAGATTAAAACAATGGCTAAAATTAAAGTATACCAAGCAAAAGAAGAAAATATGGAAGCAGTAAAAAACATCATTGATGTTGAGGAGCAAAATCCAACTGCTGAAAACTTACAAAATCTATACACATGTGTATTAGATACTGAAGATATGGCATTGCCTGAATCATACATTGAAGAAGATATCTTAATTGATTCTATTGAAGTTATGGTTAACGCTTCTCAAAGCAAAGTAAGAGACTTAGGTGCTTACGATGTAATCGAAGTTCAAAACAAAGGTAAGAAAACACAAATTTTATTATTAGCAGACGAAGAATACGAAATTATCGAAGGCTAATCTAACGCCGTACATACGAAAAAGCTCCCTTCCAATTGGAAAGGAGCTTTTTCATTACGCTTTTGATGTTTCACTCTTTTTATTCTTTTGTTGTTTCTTAATTACCATGCGCTCATTTCCCATAAAGAAAATAAATATGAATGCTAAACCAGCTGGTACCAATGCCCACATAAATGTTTGGACAATTGAGCTTGAAAGAGCATCAATAATTTTATCTAATATTTGCGGTGGAATTTGAGATCTTGCCGATTCTGATAGAATAGCTCTTGAATCTCCTAAAGCGTTTGTATTCATTCCCCCGCTCATACCTTTAAACGCTTCTTCTAATTGATCTTGAAAACCTGTTCTTTGGATCATTCCGAAGATTGTAATACCTAGTGTCATTCCTAATGAACGAATGAAGTTGCTCGTTGAAGTCGCAGATCCACGCTGTTCCATACCGAAGTTATGAATTGAAGCCATACTTAGTACAGAGAATGAGAAACCTACTCCAAATCCGATAATAATCATATAAATAGTTAATAATACACGACTTGTTTCTGGCGTTAACGTACTTAATAAGAATAATCCGATGAGCATAATAATAGCAGAAATAATCATAATGTTTCGGTAGCTCAGCTTAGTCGTTAAAAATCCGCCTAACTGCGCTGTTACGACTGATCCAAGCATCATAGGTAAAAGTAATAATCCTGAGTTTGTTGCCGTCCCGCCGTATACACCTTGAATGAATAACGGAATGTACACAGTTGCTGACATAAATGCAGCACCGTAACATAATGCAATAATGGTACTCATTCCGAATAAACGTTGTTTAAACATTTCAAATGAAATGATTGGTTCTTCTACTTTTCGTTCAATAAATATAAATGCAATGATTAAAATAGCGAATCCGCCAAATAAACTTAAAATAAAGCTAGAATCCCAATCATACTTTTGTCCGCCAAGTTCTAAAGCAAACATTAAAGAAACTACTGCACCAACTAAAGTAATTGCGCCAAACCAATCAATTTTTTGCTTTCTATGAACTCGTGATTCTTTATAAAAGAATGTAATAAAAATAAGTGCTAAAACGCCAAGTGGTAAGTTAATATAAAATACCCAGTGCCAGCTAATGTAATCTGTAATATATGCGCCGAGTAACGGACCAAAAATACTTGATAAACCAAATACCGCTCCGAATAAACCACCCATTTTCCCGCGCTTTTCAGGAGGGAAAATATCAAAAACGATTGTAAACGCGATCGGCACTAATGCCCCGCCGCCAATACCTTGAATGGCACGATAAATACCTAACTGTGTAATATTTTCAGCAGTACCACAAAGTGCCGAACCAATCATAAAGACAATTAAACCGAAAATAAAGAATCTCTTTCTACCATACATATCTGATAGTTTACCGAAAATCGGCATACCTGCCATTTCTGCGACCATATAGGCAGAAACAACCCATACAAAGTTTTCAAGGCCCCCTAAGTCACCAACAATCGTTCCCATCGCCGTTACGACAATCGTATTATCCATTGATGCCATTAGTATACCTAGCAATAAGCCCGCCACAACAAAGCCAAGCTTATTATTCTTCTCAACCATATCTCTTGCTCTCCCTCGTATTACTTATATTTGTTTATGTTCTTTTACGACTGCATTACCTTTTTGATTAAAACTAGTATGATATTCTACAACACTAATTTCACACCCAGGGCCAATTGTAACGTTGTTTCCCCTTACAACTTCAGCAATCGTATGTTCTAAATAGATATCATCTCCTTCAATAATTGTAGTTTGGAGGTTACCAGCATGACTAGTAAAAGGAATAAATCTTGCTTTTTTACGAACAGTAATTTTTTCACCACCAATTTCTCTTACCTTACTTCCTTCATAACGAAGTGAGATTTGAATGTTTTCAGCATTAAGTAATCCATCACTTTCAAGACCACCAGTTAATGATAAATCTTCTACTTCAATATCCCCCTTCACATTTAAAGCACCTTTTACATCGACAAAATCACCTGAAAACTTCCCTGCAATATTTATCATACCTCTAATTTTTGTTTTTTCAATATGTGCATCACCATGAATTTGTGTATTACCATATACTTTTACATATTCCGCATTTACATTTCCTTGTACTTCACTATCGCCATACACAACATAATTTTTCACTTTCATATTACCGCGTACATCACTCGTGCCGTATGTTTTAAATTCATTACAACTCATATCATTAGAAATCGTTCCTTCGCCGCGTATCTTCACTTTATTATAATCCCCGCCTGCTGAACTGCCAGAACCATTGACAGTAAGACTATGTGGTTGCTCCATATTACTTTCTCCCTCCCATTAAACCTGCTTTATTTCTTTTACATTTGCACTTTTATCAACAGTAAGAACACCGGTATATTCAATGAGTTCAATCTCACAGTTCGGTCCTACTGTAACATTGTTTCCTCTTACCGTTCTTATGTGAGCATAATCAATATCGATATTGTCACCTTCGAGTAGCTCAGCTTCTAACTGCAAGCCAAATACTGTTTTAAATAGCCTACTAAATGTACCTGATCTATGTCTTACTTTAATCGTTTGACCACCGATTTCTTTCGCTCGACATGTACCGTGAATATTAATATTTATTTCATCAGCGCTTAATAATCCGCCAATTGTAAATTGTCCTTCTGAAGAAAAAGTATCCACTTCACAATTACCGTCAATTGTTGCTTGACCATTGACTTTAAATTCTTCACCAGTGACATTTCCACCTATCGTACCTTTTCCTGCAATTTTCAAACTGTTCGCCTTCACATTTTGCGTAATTGTTGCTTTTCCATCAATTCGCATCGTTTCAGCATGAACTGTGCCATCAACTTTACCAGATCCGCTAATTCGTGCACTGCTACTTTTCAAATCGCCAGTAACTGCACCATATCCGTTACATTCAAATTGCTCACATTCAACATTTCCATTCACAGTTCCTTTTCCGTTTAATTGCACTTTATGAAACTCGCCGCCATTCGATGAACCATAACCATTTATAATCAAATTATCTGTACGCATACTTTCTCCTCCGCTACAAAAGTTTAGTTTTTAATGCTTCGGTATATTTCATAATCGCTTCGCGTAAAACGATTTTGGTGCCTTTTTCAAAAATTAAATCGTCCACGTTTGAAACTAATAAACATGTAGAAATCCCTAACTTTCGGACCATGATTAAATCACAAGTTTTATGTTTCATTGCTTCATAATTTTCGCGTAAAACTTGCAAGACCATTTTTCCTTCTTCTAAACTAATCTCTCCCGATTGTAGTAATTCTTCTAACATGTACACATAAAGAATATCTACAAATTGAAACTCTGTTGTTTTATTCGTTTGTTCTATGAAGAATTGTAAAACTGTTTCTGATGCAATCCCTTTACGTAGGAGGTCTTCCTTTGTTAAAAGGATTTCTCTCACACTCGGTGAAAACATATTTGCTAGCTCATCAAGTGATAAATCTTCTTTCATCGTTTGGATTTTATCAATACGCTCTAATATCTTTTCTTTCGGAAAAAATGTCTCTTGACCCGTGAATGTTGACTTTCGTACAAACCAATCTTCCGGTATTAAATTTTTTCTTTTCCACCTATATAACTGTCCATATGAAATACCCGTTAGTTCTAATAAATCTTTTTTTGAAATTAAATCTGTACTCAACTGTATAACACTCCTTCCTGATAACAATGTAACATAACACTGTTACGTTGTAAATGAGCTTTTATCACAAGTAGCATAACAATGTGTAAATCAAACCTATTTTCACATATAAAAAGGGCTATTACACATCGTATAAAGATGCGCAACAGCCCTTATATATCAAGACTTAAACCAAATATTATAAAAATCAATCCAACCTTGTGAATTTATCATTATACTTTGTACTTTTTCGTGAGAAGTTATTTGTTGTTTGTTACGATATAAAGGAATAATATGAATATGACGTAACAAAGTGTCTTCAATTTCGCGTAACAATGTAACTCTATTCTCTAATTGCTCTTGTTTAAAATAAGGGAACAATGATTTATGAAAGTCCATGCTGCTTTGCCCATGAATAAAACTGTTTTTTGTAAGAAACATATATAGCAAACTATCTTCTATTCGTTCGCTAATTGTTGCGCTATCATGCATCATATCAGCCTTTTGTATCGTACGTATTTCTAACAGATCTTCTATTTCAAGAAAATTATTTTCTACACGAATCCCGTATTTCGCACACTCTTTTTGTATCCATTGTGCATCTTCAACGTGATCTCGTCCTGTAAATGTGTAAAGATGTAGCACTTCATTTTGATACGTACTTTCTTTAATTAAACTTTCTATATCTTCCTCAATCTCTACTATGCTTTCATTTGCTAATATTAGTTTCTTTGCCACTTCTCCACGTTCGCCGCCGAGTTCTTGAACAATTTTATCACCATGAATAATTTTATATAGTGCTTTACGAAACAGCTCATCTTGCATTGGCCCTTCTTTTACAAGATTACACGTTACATATGTCACATTCGATTCAAGCCGTGAAAGTTCTTTATTAAGATTTTCTTTATCTTTATACTGCGCCTTTACTAATACGTCATATGTATTTACATTTTGCTCTATATTCAATAGTTCAATCCGGTCAAGAAAAGGTCTTTCACGATAATATAAATCATGCACTTCTAATGCAAATAAATGTGTATTCTTCTCTCGAAATATAAAAGGTCCTGTACCTATGAAGTTTCCTGCTTCATCTTCATTTACGATAGAACACTGTTCTGCACTTAGCATATGTAAAAATATCCTATTTTCCGTATGTAATTGAATTTCAATAACATATTCATCTATTGTACGGAAGCTTTCAATATGTTGTAACATCCATACATGCGGGTTGTTTTCAGCTTTCATAAATCGTTTTAATGAATGTATAACATGATGTGCAGTAAGTCGTTTTCCATTATGAAGACGAACGCCTTTTCGTAAATAAAAAGTCCATACCTTTTCAGTATCATCATATTCCCATTGAAAAGCAAGCCTTGGTTCTATAGAGTTTGTTTCCTCATTTACATATACGAGTGTATCAAAAATATGTTTTACCATATGACATTCTGAACGCATTGTAGCGTAGACCGGATCTAATGCAATGTCTAAATTCATTTGAACCTGCAAACGAAGGACATCTCTTCTCCCTTCGGATGTCCTTTCTATTTTATGACCAAATATTGAATCTACCCAAACTTCATACTCTTTCTTTACTGACGGAAATTGTGAGCTGTAGCGCTCCACAAATGAAATTCCGCTTTTCACATCCCCTTTTCTCGTTATCTCTTTTCCTTTAGCTAAAATCAATGGTATCGGTTGCTTTTGAAATATTAGTTTAGAACGATTGCCTCTCCCTCGACCTGGAAACCAAACGATCCAATTTAACTCATCTAATTTTTTTATAATTAATTTACTATTACGCTCTGTACAAAATAATGTTTCGGATATATTTTGCACTGTTATTTCTAATTGTTCTCCTTCTTTTTTCCCTTTCCCATAGGTAATCCATAGCTCAATGTATTGATCTAAAATAAACATCATATTCCCCCTAAAAGGTGAAAAATACTCCCTATTCTTTCTACCCTTTTTCCAATTCTCCTTTCATCTTATCATTTCAATATAGAAAGGAGGAAATAATATTGAATCATCTCTTATTACGTTACAATAAACCAATTATCATTAGACTGTGCGGTGAATTATTAACTCGAACAACAGAATCAATGTTAGCTATTATTATGATTATTTATGTTAATAAGATGCTAAACGGCAATATTATGATGACCATGCTTATTTTCGGGTTACAACCGCTTTCGGACATTATATTTACACTTATTGCAGGAAGAGTCACTGATAAATATGGACGAAAGAAAATTATGTTACTCGGCTTATTGCTACAAAGCGTTGCAATCGGTAGCTTCATCTTTGCTCAATCCTTTTTTATATTTGCTTTGTTATATGTCATAAATGGGATTGGCCGTTCCTTATATATTCCTGCTCAACGTGCACAAATAGCTGATTTAACAAAACCTGGGCAGCAAGCAGAAATCTTCTCTCTTCTGCAAACGATGGGAGCAATAGGTACCCTAATCGGCCCTTTAGTTGGTACTATTTTTTATAAGACTCACCCTGAATATGTATTTATGGTGCAAAGCATTGCACTTATAGTATATGCAATCGTTGTTTGGACGCAGCTTCCAGAAACCGCTCCGGCAATGACAACACCAACGCAAAAGTTTGAAAGATCATCTCCAAAACATTTTGTACGCAAACATTACGCCGTATTTGGACTTATGGTTTCTACACTTCCTATTAGCTTTTTTTATGCACAAACTGAGACGAATTATCTTATTTTCGTGAAACATACTTTTACGGATTTCGAACTCATACTCGTTTTTATTTCAACATGCAAAGCTATTATGGAAATCTTTCTGCAAGTTTTCCTCGTGAAATGGTCTGAACGATTTTCCATGGCGAAAATCATCATTATTTCTTATGCCTGCTATACAGTAGCTGCACTTGGCTACGGGCTTTCAGCAACAATCGCGTCACTATTTTTCACATTACTCTTTTTAGTCATCGGTGGAAGTATTGCTTTAAACCATTTACTTCGATTCGTTTCAGAAATCGCTCCTTCAGATAAACGTGGATTGTATTTTTCAATTTACGGCTTACATTGGGATGTATCTCGAACGTGCGGTCCTGTTATTGGTGCGGTTTTATTAAGCAAACTAAACGGCAGTATGCTATTTTATATTTGTGCTTGTTTCTTAATAATTGGGGGCATTATTCAAGCTCTTTTTGTTCAAAATTTAGAGCGTAATAAAATAAAAAAAGACATTTCAGAGCAAACTCCTCATGTTTTATAGGCTGCTTTCCTCATCCTTTTAACAGTAAAAAGAAGGCTATCACAAAAGTCTTGATGACCTTGGTGATAGCCTTCTTTATTACCCTGCCATTTTATTTATACTATCCTCTGGCGAAAATACCGAAATATGATTTACCTTACCAGTCGATTTTGGAATAATGAATTTTAACTCAAATTGATTGTTTACTTTATATACATATATTTTATCTTCCCCATTTACTTTAACCGAAGCAGGTTTTCCTAATGCTTTTTCTATTTCTTGTAATGTAATTGATTTTAGCTCTGCATGATAGGAGCGTACATCAAAAACTTGTGATCCTTTATTAAAACCGAAGGAAACATTTTTATTTGTAAAGGTAGCGTACATTCCATTTCCTGCTTGTTCCGTTTTATCTGCTTTCCCCCACGCTTTTTCTATTTCTTCAATATCTCCTGTATGAGCTGCAAACGGAACATTAGGTGCTTTTCCTTCTTTCGCTAATTCAAATAATTCTTTAACATGGTTAATTGATTTTTGATTTACTACTGTATCTTTCGGGCGTGAGTCAGTGTCTGATTTTGTTGATCCTTCATTATTTGATTTTGTATCAGTTTTTTTCTTTTCTTCAGAAGAATTACTCTGTTCGTTTTTACTATTTTCCGAGCTTGAGGTTGTTTCCTTTTTTTCATCCGTCCCTTTACATGCGGCTAATGCAAATATGCATGTAAAAGCGAGAAATAACATTGTTACCTTTACATATACTTTCATACATTTCAGCCCCCTATTCATTTCGATAACCAATCCATTACAATACTTTTCAAATTATGATTCCTCCAAAAAGTCAGTGCTTTACGCTCTCCAAAAGCTTGTACAATATATGTTACAAAAGCTGTTCCTAAAAAATAACCGATTCGGTTATATCCAAAATAGTTTCCTCCTGATAAACGGAACCATTCTTTCTCTTTTTCATCCGTCCATCCTTCAGCATAATCTTGTAAAAAACGCTTCTTGATTTTCTCTTCATTTTCTTTATAATATTGTAGCCATGGATCACCATCACTATTATATGAATAGTAAACAGACTCATTTAAATCGTTAACAATTTTTTTTGATAAATAAGTTGCAACACCTTCACGATACAAACTTACCGATGCATCATTCCATTCAGCCTTACTCCAATCCATTCCAGCTTGTTGAAGCATAACATTATGATATATATGCCCAATTTCATGAGCCACAATAACGCGAAGATGATTCAAATCTGGAGATAATTTTTCTGCCGCAAAAAATATATCTCCAATAATCTCCCTTTCTACAAATGCGTTAGAGCCAAAAGCTCCAACAAATAAATGAAATTTCATATTTACATCAAAGTTATATTTGGAATGATATTCATTCGTTACCTCTTGAATAATAATTGGTAACGTTTCTGCAATGATACGAATATCTTCTATTTTTGCGGGATATTGTTTAATAGCACTAGAAAGACGTTCATTCGTTTTAGGACAATGGTACATAAAGTATTCTTCAAACGCCTCTGGATGCAAATAAAAATATTGATTTAGGCTCTCCCATGATACATCGTTACTTTCCCATAATTTTAAAAAACTTGGAATTGTATTATTTATCATTTTTCCCATCTCCTTATATATCCCTTCTCGCCATTTATATTACAATCCTTCCTTAAATAGAAAAAAGCTGCCCTTATGGGGCAGCTTTAAATATGTATATTATACTTCGATTGACTTACCGTCTTCAACAATATGATAAAGTAAGTGAGCTAAATGATGAATTGGACCATATTCTTCCTCTTCCTCATCAGTTTCCCCTTGGTATTCCAGATCATTTAAATATAGTGCTAAAAATTGATAGTATAGTTTTAAATCAAATCCGTAGCACGCAGTTGGTTCTTCATGATCGCCTTCATATTGTAGCATTAAGTATTGATCATTTCCTTCTGCATCTTCTGCGTCAAAGAATACGAAGAATCCAACGTTTGTATCTAAATCAAATAGATGACGAGTCCCTTTTTCTGTTGCTTTATTGAAGTCCTCTTCACTTAATTTATGTACTGTTGTCGCTTTAGCATTATCTTCTTGATGGAAATTTACTGTAAATGTTTTCAATGCTGACACCTCCTGATTGTATAATACTAGCATAACATATAAAAAGGACTGCTTACAAATGTAAACAGTCCTTACATTTATTTTCGCATTGCTCGCAATAAGAAACTTACGATGAAGATTAAAATAATCGCACCAATTAAAGCTGGAATAATTGCATATCCGCCGATTACTGGGCCGAAGCTACCAAGTAATTTTCCACCAATCCAAGAACCAATAATACCAGCAATAATATTACCAATTACACCACCAGGTACATCCCTTCCAGTAATTAAGCTAGCAAGCCACCCTAATATACCACCAACGATTAAAGACCAAATCATATAATACCCTCCTTTATTTTTCACCAATCAAAATATAATCAGAAACAATTGCTTACCATTAGTTATGTGACATTTTTCATAAGTTATTCATGCTGCTTAACTATAAGATTTTTGAGAATAATACACACAGATTAACCGTTTTTAATCTAACGATTTATCCGATTTGTTATTACACATATTAAGGACAATCTGGCTTTAATATTGTTCTCATAAATTCTTCTTTAAAAACTTGATAGTTAAAACCAACAGCAATCCTTTGAATCGGCCGATCATCAAATCTTGTTGGTTCAGCTATTTTTCTAAAGTCCGCTACACTTTGCCCCCTTGTCACATCATTTGTCGTACTAATCCATACTGCCGATTTTTTATATTCGAAAATACTATCATTTATAAATGAGATAAACGGGAGTAAATCGTGTATAGGACTTCCACCAATACCCGGGTATTCTTTTTTATAAAAGTTCTCGTAGTAAAAATCAATCATTGGTTTAATGAGTTTCGCCTGTCCAGTTCCTTGTTTATCTATTATATTGACCATTTCAGGCGTAATAAGCGCGCCCTGCGTTACATTTAACGGGTATATACTAGCGTTTTTCGCATATTTCATAACAATATTTGCTGCAATTGGATCACCATAAAAATTTGCTTCAGATACTGGTGTAACGTTACCTGGAAATAAGAAAGCGCCTCCCATTATATAATAAGAACAAATACGATCCATTATATTTGGATACAATAAAAATAACGTTGCAAGTGTCGTTAGTCTTCCTGTCGCCACAATAATAATATCTTCTGGACAAGGTTCAATTAACTTAATTAATTCACAAAAATTTTCCCGTTTACAAATCCTCATCTCAGGTGGAATAATTGGTCCTAAACCGTGATCTCCATGAATTTCAGGAAAGAACAAAGGTTCTTCAGCCGTCATCGGTCTTGCTGCACCCTCAATGATTTTTACTTCTGTAGCATAGTATCTTTCTAAAAAATATACATTTTCCGTAACGATTTCTCGCGATACATTCCCGTATTCAGCAACAATACCTATAATATCTAATTTACATGTTTTATTTGCATAAATTAACGCTACGGCGTCATCAATTCCAAAATCTCCAAAAAAGATGATTTTCTTATTAACTATACTCACCCCTCTTCAGCATAATCTACTATTATTATTATGTGAAAAAGACAAGGCTGTGAAACGGCGCAAACTAAAAAAGCCGCCTATTTATTGGCGACTTCAATCTTTTTATAAGATAAATATGCTAATACATTTTTACTTGAATCATATTTCGGATTATTTCCTTTTCTCGGTTCTCTCATATGTGTTTTTTCAAATCCAGGAATATCCGGCATTTTCTCCATAAATTCAAGCATTTCTTCTTCAGTTCCTTCAATACGTACGCGAATCATTATTACTTTTCCTCAATTCTCATTTTCTCTGTACTAAGTATAACGTACTTTGAAAAGACTGCAAGAAATTTATCTTTTTAATGTCGAGCTTTTTTTGCATACAAATAATGCCATTTCAGTATAAAACGATTTAATTTTATTATTTTCATATTGAATGTTAAAGAATTCTTGCATTTCAACTGATGCTTTCATCATACAATCTGTTAACTTCACGCGTTTCTGCAAAGGTACATTCATCATATCGCACCACCAATCAAAATCAAATTTCTTGTCAAAAGTAAGACATGACTGCATTTGCAAACAATGTTTCTCTAATAAGGTAATCCATTCTGTTTTTTTCAAAGCTCGTTCATGACTCGGATCTCTCTTTTTTTCTATAAAATTATAAAATGTATCAAATTCATTATTTTCTGGTGAAACATTATCTATTAAAATAAATAATCCATTATCTTCTAACGTACGATTTACTTCATAAATAAACAGTGCTGGATTCGTAAAATGATGTGCTGCAATCCGGCACGTAATTGTATCAAATGAACTATCAGCAAACGGTAAACTTTCCGCATTTCCAACGACAAAAGATACATTTTCATGTCCATTACTTAAAATGAATTTTTTCGCATTCTCCAACATTTTTTCTGTTAAGTCTAAGGCAACTACTTCTTTAAACATTGGCGCTAATGCATTCGCAACATGTCCTCCGCCAGTAGCAATATCAAGAAGACGATTATTATGACGAGACTCAACTTGTTGAACTACATATTGTAAATCTGGTCCTTTTGCATGAATTTTACTACTCACATACTTTTCCGCATTAATACCAAACTGTTGTTTCACAAGCTCTTCTTTACTCATTTTATCATCTTCTTTCTATTGTTATTGACATATAGAATTCATATAATAATTAAAGTTCTCTTTATGTATTTTCAAATCCTCTTTTCAGCTCACTTCTTATCATGCTGTCCTATCATCAACATAAAATCGATTTTCCGTTTACATATAAAACAAAAAACGCTACGGGAACTTGTCCCCTAACCTAACTAAATATCAATTACATTTTTACTTTTTCATATATATAATATAAATCCTCTTTCAACTTCATAATAATGTCTACTTCATTATAAGTAGCCTCACGAGCATGTAAACCAAATTGATCCATCCCAATCCATATCCATCCAGGTGTTTGATAGAGAACATTTATGTTAAAATAATCTAATTTAGTAAGCTCCGATTTAATAAATTTATCTTTATTAGCGATTTTTTTATCTATTAAACCATATTCTTTTCCATTTTCCAATAGCGATATAATCTTCCCTACAATCGGATATTCACGAACAATAAAGTGATATTCCTTTTCCTTCACATACGCCACAATCAAACGAGAATCAGATAAATCAGACCCTAAATTCGACATCTTTATTTATTCACCTCCTTTATGAGTTTCACAAACATAATAACAAATGAATATTCGAATAATATTAATATATTGTAAAAAATAAAAAAGGCTGACTTCCTTTTAGAAATCAGCCTTTATAGTTTGATCCTCTGTATACTTTTACAAACTATTATAATGTTTCTTTTTCCTCATCCTTTCCGGAAACTAAATTCCCAATAGCATCTGCAGTTACTTCTACTACAAATTCACAAATACCTGCTACTACTTCTCCAATCACTTCATCCATCTTTTTACCCCCTTATTTTATGTAACCTATTTGTAGTATAGAAGAGATTGGTTATTTTTAACTATCGGAAAACGTGACAACAACATTACAGTTTTGTAAGCTTTTTTATTTTGTTTAGCTTCTATCCTTTGAAACTTCAAGTATGATTCATATGCATATAGGTCATCATAATATTAAGTACATACTAATTTTGCTAGAGGAGGCGTGTAAAATTTACTACGTAAAATTAATTAAAGGTCAATCCTTCTATGCTTTTGATCATCGTTTCTTAATGTCTGAAGAAGAAGAGGTTTCCGAGAAAGTTTATAATTACTTACGTCGTAATGAATTTTTCGAAGTACGTAAAGAAGAATATTCTGCTTAATTACAAAAAGCATCAAGAAAAACCTCACTTTATTGTGATATTTTCTTGATGCTTATTTATGAATTACTCCTTTTCAATAATTATTGTCGACTCTATTAAAACATTCTATTATTTGTCCAAACTTTTTTATCGTATTTTTCATATTTTAGTATATGAGGAGGTGACAAATATGACTCATATCATTGATTACCAAGCTACTCAACCTATAAGTAAAACGGGTGAAACCACTTTCGCAATCCCAGCTTCTCCAAATAAAGCAATTCTAGCAAATTTGAAAGTAAGAATTTCAAGTAGAGATTCACGTAATAATCGAGTAGAATTAATCGCTACAATTGGTGTAGAAGGTATAACTGGGACTTCACAAGTTTTATTCCGAATTTTCCGTGATAACATTGAAATTTTTAATGCACAAGTAGGTATTGAATCTACAGATTCTGAACAATTCTACGTACAAACATTGCAAGCTATAGATCAAAACGTTAGCAGTGGAACACACGAATATTCATTAACTGTAGAAAACCTTACTAGTGGTGCAAGCGCAGAAGTTGTTGGTCCTCTATCTTTTAGCGCTTTAGCTATTGGCCAAGAGCGTAAATGCTGCTAAGTGAATCTAATGTTTAATTTTGCTATTGAGAAAAGCGAGACGTAATTATACGTTCTTGCTTTTTTATTTTTGCGATATTTACCCCTACTTTTAGTTAGTTTTCAATCATCTCGTATTTACATTTTGATGCGCTTATTTTATCAATTAACGAATCGTTTTTTTGACAAATCAAAAAAATTGAAATCCACTCATGAAACACGTAATATAGACTCTGACTCTAAAAATGTTCGTTATAAATTATACATAAAATAAGGAGGTTTTATATACGAGTTTTTCATTTTAAAAGACGGAGAGGTTTTATATTATGTGGCGTAATAAAAATGTTTGGATTGTTTTAATTGGGGAGTTTATTGCAGGTCTAGGATTATGGCTTGGTATTCTTGGCAACCTTGAATTTATGCAAAAATATGTCCCTTCTGATTTCATGAAATCAGTTATATTATTTATCGGACTATTAGCCGGTGTTCTAGTTGGACCTATGGCTGGCCGTGTCATCGATCAGTATGAAAAGAAAAAAGTTCTTCTTTACGCTGGGTTTGGTCGAGTTTTAAGTGTTATTTTCATGTTTTTTGCTATTCAATTTGAAAGTATCGCATTTATGATTGCATTTATGGTTGCTCTTCAAATTTCAGCAGCATTTTACTTCCCTGCATTACAATCTGTAATTCCACTCATCGTACGTGAGCATGAGTTATTACAAATGAACGGTGTACATATGAATGTAGGTACAATCGCTCGTATTGCAGGTACTTCACTAGGTGGAATTCTTTTAGTGGTAATGAGTTTACAGTATATGTATGCCTTCTCAATGGCAGCATACGCTTTATTATTCCTCTCTACTTTCTTCCTTCAATTTGAAGATAAGAAATCAACAACACCAAGTAAACAAGCTGCAAAAGATAATAGCTTTATGGAAGTATTTCGTATTTTAAAAGGAATTCCGATTGCTTTCACAGCACTTATATTAAGTATTATCCCTCTATTATTTATAGCTGGATTTAATTTAATGGTAATTAACATTAGCGAAATGCAACATGATCCAACGATTAAAGGCTTTATATATACCATTGAAGGTATCGCATTTATGTTAGGTGCCTTCGTTATTAAACGTTTATCTGACCATTTCAAACCTGAAAAGTTACTATATTTCTTCGCAGTTTGTACCGCTTTTGCACATCTATCATTGTTCTTTAGCGATATAAAATGGATGTCTCTTACATCATTTGGTTTATTTGGTTTTAGTGTCGGTTGCTTCTTCCCTATTATGTCGACAATTTTCCAAACGAAAGTGGAAAAAAGTTATCACGGCCGTCTATTCTCATTCCGTAATATGTTTGAGAGAGTGATGTTCCAAATCGTTTTACTCGGTACTGGTTTCTTCTTAGATACGATTGGTTTACAGTACATGGTCTTAATTTTCGGCGTCATTTCCTTGTTAATCATTTCTATTTCACTTTCTAAACAGAAACAATACGAAAAACAACATTCGCAATCTGCAAATTTATAACACAAACAAAGACGCATGGATTAATCTATGCGTCTTTGTTATATAAAACCTTATTTATTATACTTATTGAAATTATTTAAAGGAGTACCCTCTTTTGCATTCGAATATAGTATATTAACAAGATATCCTGGAGGTGCAAGAATGTCTGCTGGCATACAGGTATTTATTATACTGCTTTTTGTAATTGCTATGTTTAGCATCCTAAACTTTTTAACCTTTTCCCTTTCAGGGCATAACCTTAAAAGAAGAATTGTGGCAGGTTTCATATTTTTATTGTTAACTCCCATTATCTTTTTGACTACTTCAGCTTTCACTTCTATATTCAATAAAGCTAGTTTTGGAGCAGTTAACCTAACCGTTTCTATTGTAAATGTATATATTTTAAATGGCATTGTCATTCTTCTTTCCGCTTCATTTATCCACAAAAAACAAAACATAAGATAGCAAACTGGGCATGAATCTGACTTTATACTAGATTCATGCTTTTTCAATCCCCTCTAAATTTTTATATGAAATTAAATAATTCTTTATAAAAATTTAAACTTTATTTATTACAATATTCCTATCGTATTCGCACGTTTATTGAAAACGAAAAGAAAGGAGTACAAAATGAAAAAGGTTCTATTAATTATTCCGTTATTCATTATACTACTCAGTGGATGTAGCAATAATGATATATACGGTTCTTGGGAAGTCGTTGACAACAAAAACGGTCTTTGTCCTATATCGTATAAATTTGAAACAGTTGTAAAAGAAGAAAAGAAAGAAAAAATTATTCAATATTTAGTAGAAATGCAAACAACAAAGAAAAAAGAAGATTTATACAAAGGTTCATTTGTAAAGGACTCTAATGTATATCACATTGATTATGGTAACTCATTTACATCGGATCAAACTTTAAAGGTTGTCGATGGCAAATTAAATGTATACTTTTATGCAGTTGAAAGATTATGTACATATAAAAAGAAATGATTACACTTCCTATAAAACGCAGAAAATTTTTTCTGCGTTATTTTACTTTACAACGCTTTCCCTTTTTAAATCTTTTAATTTGAATGTAATATTATATAATAACAATATTTTTACTGTGAGGGGGTTTTTGAGAATTTTAAGTTCATTGATTGTATCAACAATCTGTTCCATTATACTAATCCTACGGAACGGACTGTCATTTTATGAAAAATTAACGACCGGAAATTCATACTATTGGCTTAGTGGTATTTTAAGCCTTGTTTTTGTGTTTTTTCCATTCAAAATATGCGGGATATACTCAACAAAAACTATAAAACACCCTAATTATAATAGACAGTTCAGCTAATCGATCTATATTAGTTACACAGTCCCTTCCAAAATAGACTAATACTCCCTCTAAATTTGTCAATCGTTTTAATTTTCATAAAAAAATGATAAAATGTAACCATGTGTTTTCAGAATAATTAAAAACGAAGAAAGAAAACACTGTTTTTTAGGAGGGGTTTTGATGACTTACACGTTAGCAACTAGAATGAATGCATTCCAATCTTCTATTTTTAGTGAATTAGGGGCCTATAAAAAAGATAAGATTGCAGCAGGTCACAAAATGATTGATTTAAGTATCGGGAATCCTGATATGCCACCTGCTGATTTCGTAAGAGAAGAAATGGTACATACAGCAAATCAAAAAGAAAGCTATGGATACACATTAAGTGGTATTCAAGAATTTCACGAAGCTGTAACTGAATATTACAACAACACTCATAATGTTATATTAAATGCCGATAAAGAAGTTTTATTATTAATGGGGTCACAAGATGGACTTGTTCATTTACCTATGGTTTATGCGAATCCGGGAGATATTATATTAGTTCCTGATCCAGGATATACAGCTTATGAAACAGGAATTCAAATGGCTGGAGCAACATCTTACTACATGCCTTTAAAGAAAGATAATGATTTCTTACCTAACTTAGAGCTAATTCCTGAAGAAATTGCGGATCGTGCGAAGATGATGATTTTAAACTTCCCAGGGAATCCAGTTCCAGCAATGGCTCATGAAGATTTCTTTAAAGAGGTAATTGCATTTGCGAAAAAGCATAATATTATTGTTGTTCATGATTTTGCTTATGCTGAATTTTATTTTGATGGTAATAAACCAATTAGCTTCCTCTCTGTGCCTGGCGCTAAAGAAGTTGGCGTAGAAATCAACTCTTTGTCAAAAAGTTATAGTTTAGCAGGTAGCCGTATTGGTTATATGATTGGTAATGAAGAAATTGTCAGAGCGCTTACACAATTTAAATCTAATACGGATTACGGAGTGTTTTTACCAATTCAAAAAGCGGCATGTGCTGCACTAAGAAATGGTGCTGCTTTTTGTGAGAAAAACCGTGGTATTTATCAAGAACGTAGAGATACTTTAGTCGATGGGTTCAAAACATTTGGCTGGAATGTTGAAAAACCAGCTGGCAGTATGTTTGTCTGGGCCGAAATTCCGAAAGGCTGGACTTCTATAGAATTCGCTTATGCATTAATGGATCGTGCGAATGTCGTTGTCACACCAGGTCATGCATTCGGACCTCACGGTGAAGGATTTGTACGCATTGCACTCGTTCAAGATAAAGCAGTGTTACAACAAGTTGTTGAAAACATTAGAAATAGTGGTATTTTTTCTCTTGAAAAAGCAGAAGAATTAGTTAAAAATTAATTGCAACTCCCCTGCTTAACTATAGCAGGGGTATTATTCATTGGAGGTATTTTCATATGCATATTAAAGACACTCTTCCCCATCGTTATCCATTTTTAATGATTGATAAAGTAACAAATATAAATCAAGGTGAATCCGTTACAGGGTATAAACTCATTACAAATAACGAATGGTTTATAAATGATAGTCAAAATCATATGCCTCATATGTTAATTGTAGAAGCACTTGCTCAGCTTAGCGCATTTGTACATACAAGTGACTCTGACGGACTAGGCTTCCTCTCCTCTTTAGATGGGGTTGAATTCCATGAAAAAGCATATCCCGTTGATAAACTTACTTTGCATTATGAGTTAACTCGCAATCGTCGAGGTTTTATTCTAGGTAAAGGTACCGCAACCGTTAATAATCAGCCGATTGTAACGATAGAAAAGCTATTAATATACCAAGCAGAATAGAGACGTATTCATTCACTAGGGTATCTATCTCCTACAAATTCGTCTCATCAACATGAACAGATTAAACAAATTATTTAGTTAGGGGCAGGCAAATGGAAAGTACGATTGGTATCGATGCTGGAGGAACATTAACGAAAATTGCTTATTTGAACGAAAAAAAACAATTAGCCTTTGAAAAATTTTATTCAAATGAACAAGATAACATAATAGATTGGCTTAAGAACCGAACTGGTATAAAACAAATATGTATTACTGGTGGTAAAGCGAAACAATTACAGCAACTACTTTCAAACTCATATAAAATAGTAGAACTAAATGAATTTGAAGCTACTCTTATAGGCGTCCGATACATTTTAAAAGAAGGGAAATATGATATAAACAACTTTATTTTAACAAATATCGGTACAGGTACTTCTATTCATTACGTTTATAATGACAAATATATTCGAGCTGGCGGAACTGGTGTTGGTGGTGGTACTATTATGGGACTTTCAAAATTGTTAACAAATATAGATCATTTTGAAGATGTGATTCCTTTAACAAAAATAGGAACTAGAAAAGAATTAGATATTACGGTTGGAGATATTTATGGTGGGATTCTCTCACCTATTGATAATAGCTTAACTGCTAGCAATTTTGGTAAAGCCGCTATTTCAGAATCAAAATATAATAGCTCAGACATACTTGCTACTATACAAGGACTTGTCGGTGAAGTCGTTACTGCATTAAGCCTTCAATTTGCCGAAACAAAAAACATTGACCATATTATTTATATTGGTTCCACTCTATGTAATAACGTACACCTTCAAAATATTATTAGTAGCTACACAAAATATCAAAATAAAACACCTATTTTTTTACAAGACGGTGGTAATAGCGGTGCGATTGGTGCTTTACTTCATGTTACGAATAAAAAAAGCTGACACATGTCAGCTTTTTGAAATGCGAATTTTATACGCTAAAACAGTCTCTAAATGTGAGATTTTATCTTTGTTACTGTAAAAATCAACTAGTTCCCCAGCTAAAGGTGCTTGTTGACGTAAAATTCGTTAGCTGTAGTAAAAAAGCTATTTTCTTACCTTTTTTTAATAAAATTTCAATAATTCATTTATAAATATACTAACTTAATTATCAATTTACTGCAGCTTTTTTTGAGTAATATACAGAAAGTAAGTTAAATTCTATATGTAATACTATAGGGAAAACAATTGATAGTGAGGAATTCGTAATCATACCATGTATTATTCCCCCTAAAAATGCGAACAACATAAATTTTATACTAGTCTGATTAAATTTGTAATATTGTAAGTGAGATACAGCAAATAGAAAGGAAGATATTAGAATTGGTAGCGTAACTGGTATGTAAGCTATTTCAAAATTAGAGAAGATTGAGAATGCATTGTTAAGTATTGGTATAATCATCCCTCTAAAAATTACTTCTTCAAAAATAGGATACATAATTACAAAGTTTAAGATATTCTTTTTCCCAATTGGATTATATCCTGAGTATCGTGAAATGACAATATTCGTTATCAAAGCAATCAAGATTAATACAACAATTGATTCATAGTGAATTGGTAAACGGAATACATAATTATTTTTATAAAAATAACTAATTATCGTCAGTAGTGTTCCCCATATATAAATAATCTCATTTTCTATCTTGTGGTACAACGTTTTTCCAATAATAACGCCAACTGTAATATCAACAATTTTATATGAAAAAGCTAATAAAACAGCAAGTGCTAATGTAATAAAGTAGCTCATATTAATTTATCACCCATCTCATAAGAAACTTTTTTCAATTCATGTATTCCATTTACTTCAGCACCACTCATTTATTCCCTATATTATAAAATTTTACCATACAATAGCGATTTTTAGTAAAAGATTAGTTATATACCATAAAATGATTACATAAAAACAAAGACTTCTCTATTGAGAAGTCTTTGTTTTTACACTGTTTGATTACTATTCCGCCGCCAAACTTTCCTAAACTTTATATAACTAGCAATTCTCCACGGAATAATATATGACACAGCAACAACGTAAAATAATAATCCGATCGTTTGTTGATCTAAATCAATAATATATTGTCTTGAACCGTATCTTAAAATAATTAGCGCAATAAAAGTAATTAAAAAAGCTGCACTTTTTTTCGTATAAATATTCCCATCATCTCTTCGTTCATAATTTGTTAGAACGATAAGTGGTACAGAGAAAAGAATCCCAATAAATGTTGCTATAGCCACTTGTAATATAGCTGGATGTACGGGACCAAAAAACCACACAATACCTGGCGTTAAAAATAGTAATGGCCATAAAATACGTTTTCCTGTTCCTTTTATTGGCTTATGCATAGAACGATAACGACGCCAAAATATTAATAGTGCAATGCATAAAAAGACTGTAATTAATGAGGACGTGTCTCCCATTTACTTTCCTTCTCTCTAAAATAATCTAACACTCTATTAAACCGTTCGTTCAAATGATACTTTACGTATAAATATACTACTAGTTATGATATAAAGAATAGTTAATCCAATTGAAATAACAGTAAAATACGGAATATCTACTAAAGACACATCGCTCGTAAATAATAAACTGGTTACCCCTGCATTTCCATAAAGCACACTATTTGTTGATAAGAAAAGTGTTCCACCAATCATAAGACCAATCCACTGAAATCGTTGTTTAAAAACTACTACCACTTGGAAGAAACATGCTGTTGTTACATAAAATAAAAATTGCAAAATAAATTGTTGCGCTAATTGCTCCCCAAAGTTAACATTCTCTAAATTATATTTTATATGTTGTAAAAGCATTACTTGAAGAAATGAAAACAATGCCGATTGCAGTACAATATAACAAATCGCTCCGATGAAAAATTGTATTCTCGTAACGCCAAATGAAACAGCTAAACGAAATAAATCATCTTGAATAATGAAAACACTCCCAACTATAAACATTATAATTGCTATTGAAGGATTATTAATAATCTCAGGCAAATAACCAATTTTTACTCCGTTTAAATGAGCAGCATTCAAAGCTCCTGTTATTAATAAAATTACAATCCAAAATATTAAAATTGCTTTATAATGAAAATTAATATGTAACTTTAACTGCTTCAATAACATCGTCATTTCACTTCACCACCAGTTATGTGAATAAATAGTTTTTGTAATGTAATTCTATCAATTACTAAACCTTCTTTTTCAAGAAAGTAATAATCTTCATTAGAAAGTTCTTCCCATATAACAGCAATCCCCTTATTTCCATAACCTTCTCGATTTATAATATTTTTATTAATCAAGAATTCATCTACTTTATCTTTTTTCCCTGAAATAATATGACCTTGTTGTAATAAATCATCCACTGATGATTGAACAACCAGCCTTCCTTCTTTTATGATAATTACCTCTTCGATAACATGAGTTACTTCTTCTACTAAATGTGTTGATAATATAATTGTTCGGGGGTACTTACCGTAATCTTCTAATAGTAAACTATAAAATAACTCTCGATGTGCTGCATCTAAACCTGTAGTTGGTTCATCAAAAATAGTAATTGGTGCCCTACTTGCCAACCCTTGAATAATCCCGACAACCGTTTGCATACCATGTGATAGTTTGTGATATTTTTCTGTTATATTAAGTTGAAATTTGCCCGCTAGTTCTTCAGCATACTTTCCATCCCAATTTTTATAAAACATGCTACACATCTTAAAAATTTCTTTTACTCTATAACTTAAATGAGCTTCTTCTTTCACTTTAACGAAACAAATATTTTGCATCGCTTTACTATTTTCAAATACATTTTCACCAAATATTAATACACTTCCACTACTTGAAGTAATTTGGCCTGCAAGTAAATTTAATAGTGTCGTTTTTCCTGCTCCGTTTCTACCGAGCAAACCATATATTTTATGCTCTTCCAATGAAATGGTTACTTCATTTACAGCTACTTTCTTTTTATATTTTTTCGTTACATCTTTCGTTTCAAGTGCAATCATCCCTCTTTCCCCTCCCTCGTAATCTTTTGAATCATATCCATCAATTCGTCTTTTGATATTTCTAATACTTTTGCTTCTTCCCACACTTTCGGTAAATATTCAGTCATAAAAGTATTTTGTCTTTTTTTTAGTACGACTTCTTTCGCTCCCTTTGCAACAAACATCCCGATCCCTCTCTTTTTATATAAAATCCCTTCATCCACTAATACATTTACCCCTTTAGCTGCAGTAGCTGGATTTATTTGTAACATCTTCGCAAATTGATTTGTTGATGGAACTTGTTCTTCTTCAAGCAATATGTCTTTTAAAATATCAGATTCAATTGTTTCTGCAATTTGTATGTATATTAACTTATTTTGCTCCAGAGTAGGTTTCACAATTTCACCACCTTAGGTTCATAGGTTCATTACTTATGTAATTAACCATATCACATTAAAATATTTATTTCCATAAATTTCTTTTACAAAAAAAAGAGAATCATTCATTTAGGAATGATTCTCTTTCTAAAAGTTTGAATTTTCAACTCTTGTTCTCAAATTCTTTTCATTTATACCATTTTGACAAAAATTAAATTGTTCTCCCTTTACATTCTTTGTACGATCTACTACTTGCCCTAAATGATAACTTGTGTGCTCCACTAAATGTAATAAACTATGTAGATCAATATGCCCTTTTTCTGCAAAAGCTTGTATAAATGCTTTTCCCCACTCATCAAATATTTCTTCAACAGTTTCTATCAAAACTTCAGTATGTTGTCGTTTTACTGGAAAATACTCCTCGATTCCCTTTTCAAAAACTATATTTGGACTTTTATAACGACTAGTATTTCTCTGTATATGTTCACAAATATGCAATACGATTCCACCAATTGAGTTAACAAAAGCCCCTTCTTCCCACAAATCCTCTTCACTAACAAGCCTAATTGTGCGTACCAACTTTGGTAAATAGTGATCCTTCATTCTTTGATAAGAAATTTTGTATACTAACTCCATCTTTGTCCCTCCAATTATTTTGACTACTTTACTGGATATTTAAAAAATAAAGATTTTCGGAAATCTTTATCATTCACAAGCCTATTAATTTTTTCGTTATTATTATTAAGGAATTTTACTACTTTCTTTTTATCCCATATATCATCTTCTTTTGGAAAATCATCAAATTTTTCATACAAGATTGATAATATTTCCTCCCTTTTTATCGTAAACTTTTTATTTTCTACTTGAAACTCGTAACCTTTTGCATTTGGTACTAAAATCGCCAGATACATAACGTTAAAGAGAAAATTTTTCTTCATCGTATCCTTCCCATCAAACCAATACGTCTCAACCATGTCTTCTGTAAGGATTCCATTCTCTTTTGCACCATAGTTCACTTTTATACTTTCATTCTCTAAACTTATACTTTGAAATGTTTCACCGCCGGATAAACTTTTAACAATCGCAACCACATCTGAATTATTACCAACGTATGTCCCAGCATATTTCTTAAAATCTCCAGGTTCAACATCAGATATTTCTTTTATTCTTTCTCCGTTAGAACAAGCAGTAATAAATAATAAAATTGTTAGCATAACGAGCACATTACGATGCATATATTTCATCTAGCATCCCCCATTTTTATCGATATTTCGTTAGTTACAATACATCTTCTCAAAATCCTTTAAAACATACGCATTTTAATCAAAATTAAAAATTTTCAATTTTTATGTTTACAATTATCCATTAATTGTATATACTTACTAACGTAAGAAAAAATTCTAAAAGGAGGTCGAATAAAATGATGAAATTACAATTACATGCTTTAACTTTAGCGTTAACTGCACCTGTGTTTTCTGGACAATTAAATATGAATTCGACCACCCTAATGGAGAATTGAAAATCGTACTTTATTTCTATTAATTCATAAATTCGCCACAGGAGGTCGTATACTTTCCTGTGGCTTTTTCACGCCTGGCCATAGGAGAACTATATCTTCCTGTGGCTTTTTTGTGCGATTTTTTAGTCTCTTACATTATTTTTTAAAGAAAGGGGCAACATTCGATGACTATTAGCGTATTGTTTTTAAGTATTACGATTCAAAGAAATACAATTTCCAAAGATGAAATTTTTCATAATGAGCAAATTGAAAAAGCTATGAATGATATTAAGGAGCGCCAAGCACTTTATTGTGATCACATGTAATTCCTTTTCGAAAGGAGGAATTCATTTATGACTTTTCATATTTTCTTTTTTACGACTGTACTTCAGAAAAATACTTTAACTGAAGCTGAAATCAATCGTAAACAACAATTAAAACAACTGACTGATAAAATGACTGACATTAAAAGTTCATACTATACGCAAATGTATTAAAAATATATTTTTAAAGGAGCAATACCCTAATGAAATTTAAAGCATTCTTTTTAACTATCACTATTCAAAAACGTAAGCTTTCACAGAAAGAAATTTTACGTGAGCAACACATTCAAACGATTATGAACGAAGTAAAAGAGCATCAAGCTTCTTATTACAATCGTCTTTTCTAATTAACTTGTAAAGGAGCAATACCCTAATGAAATTTAAAGCATTCTTTTTAACTATCACTATTCAAAAACGTAAGCTTTCACAGAAAGAAATTTTACGTGAGCAACACATTCAAACGATTATGAACGAAGTAAAAGAGCGTCAAGCTTCTTATTACAATCGTCTTTTCTAAATCATTTATAAAGGGGCAAAAAACTAATGAAATTCAAAGTATTCTTTTTAACGATTACGATTCAAAAAAACAAATTTTCTGAGTCTGAAATGCTTCATGAACGACAAATTAATCAAGCTATGGACAATGTAAAAGAAAGACAAAGTCATTACTGTAGTCATCTGTAATTCCAATTTGAAAGGAGGAATTCACATATGAAGTTTCACCTTTTCTTTTTAACAATCACAATCCAGAAAGAAACTATTTCTGAAACTGAATTAAAACAAGAACAGCAATACAAAATGATTATTGATGAAATTCGTGATCGAAGAAGCAAATACTACACCCACCTATAATCATTTAACTATAAAAAATTGAGAGGGGTCGATTATGATGTTGATAGTACGTTGTAAAGAAATGATTTGGATAGTTCAGAGGGATTCCACATAGCCATAGTTTATTTTAATTTTATTTTTCATCGCATTTAATGTGTAAAAATATTATAACAAAAATGCCTATTATCCCATGCTAGAATAGGCATTTTTGCATCTTATCTTTCCAATATTGCCAAGCTACTAAATACTCTTCTAAATCTTGTGGGTGTACTTTTGCACACACCCCAATACGAGTGTACAATTGTACTATAACTTCCATAATCAATCTTGAATTCTTAATGTCTACCTTATTTAAATGCGAAAAAGCTTCAAATAATGTCTCTGTTTCTAAATCATCAGGTGATGAACAAAAAGCATATGTAAAATCATATAATACTGGGCCAACTATTGGCGATGGATCAATAACACCTCTTAATATCTTGTTTCGAAAGACAAAGTTATGTATCCCTATATCACCGTGCAGAAAATATTTTTCTTCTTCTTTTTCTCTTTGTGATAGTTCATTTACAATTTGCATAACATTCATATAATCATCTTCTAATAGAATACCGTTTAAGTTTTTGTAAGCTCCTCTAACACTGTAGGTATTAAATTCATGCCAAGACTTTCTTGGTAAACCTAATCTTCCCCACTCTTCTTCCTTACTACATTTCTTATAATTATTAATAAAATCCCTCGTTAAACATGTCATCCATTGAATTTTACTCCCTCTGTTAAAATGTGTCTCGCCTTCAATAAATGTATATAAAATAAATTTTTTGTTTGGATCTGTAAATATAATTTTAGGAAGCAAATGAATTTCTTCATACATATGAAGAAATCTTTCTGTATACGAAATATTCTCAGGTTTATCGATTTTTAATACATATTTCTTTTTAGACTCTCCATATAAAATATACACTTGTCCTTCTGTCGTTCCCTTTTTTCTATCAATGTTTTCTTCTGCCAAATGAATAATACCTTTATGTTGTAATTCATTTATAATTATTTCAGCATCTATAATTTTTACCATACAGCTAAACTCCTTTTTATATAAATATCTATTCATTAAATATACACGATATAAAAAACATATATTCCTGCCATATTATTAAATAAAAAAGGTATAGAACTCAATACCAGTTCTATACCTCTTAATTCATCACTCACTTTATTTGCGATTACTTCTCTTCGTCTTAAACAATCTCACTAAGTTCGATACAACTGTTTTTGTTACTGCATAAACTGGCACTGCTAAAATCATTCCGAGGATTCCTGCGAAGTTACCTACCCCTAAAATTAAGATAATTATTGTTAACGGGTGGATATTTAATTTCGAACTCATAATTCGCGGTGAAATGATGTTACTTTCAAACTGTTGTACAATTGTTACAATAATAATTACGTACAACGCTTGCATCGGAGATACGAACAAACCTACAATAACAGCTGGTGCAGCACCGATAAATGGACCTAAATTAGGAATGATATTTGTTAATGCTGCAATAATTCCTAAAACGAAAGCGTACGGTAAATCGATAATTAAATATCCAATAAAAGTAAACGCACCTACAAACATACATACGAGCGCTTGCCCTTGAATATAAGCAGACAGTGTCTCGTTCGTTTCCTTAATGATGCGAAGCCCCTCTTCACGGTATGATTCCGGTAACAAGCTTACTGCTTTTCCAGGAAATGCATGTCCATCTTTAAACATATAAAATAAAATGAATGGTACTGTGAAGATAACTAATGCCACGTTCGTAATAATACCAAATAAAGCCGTTGCACTCGACGTAATTGTGTTTGGTATACCCTTTAAGTATTCAATCGCATTTTTCTCAATTGTTTCAATGGAAACATAGTTTTGTGTAGATAACCATTCAAATAATCTATGATGGGATAAATCTTGTATGTATAGTTTTCCCTCTTTTATATATGTCGGCATGTTTTTCACTAAATCCATTAGCTGTTGTGAGATCGTTGGAACAACTATACCCACTCCAACCGCAGTTAATGTTATGATAAAAAGATACAACAGTAAAATCGCTAAATTTCTAGGTACTTTTTTATCCTCCAAAAAGACTAAAACAGGATTAAATATGAAATATAAAAATAACGCGATTAAGATTGGGAAAAACAGTGTTGATATGAAGATACCAATTGGTTGAAATAAAAACGATATTTTTGTGCAAATAAATATGATCGCTACAACCATTAGCACTTCTAATGTCCAAAAGTGCACTTTCGATTTCAAAAAAACGTCCTCCTTTAAACTAGCACTTCTCTTCATTGTACCAAAATAAGCAAGAATTTCACATAATATTTTCCTTTACAATATTCCAAAATACCAATAAATACACTACAATGAGATTATATACAAATTTGCAGGTAAAGGTGATAAAAATGACACAATGCATCATTTGCAGAAAAGATACGAAAGAACTTAGTGAACAATATGTCATCCCAGAAATATTATGTGGATATTATTTCACAAACTCAATTTGTGATACTTGTCATGAACAAATGACAACAAATATTGATCGTCCCTTAATTAGACATAAATTAAGTCAATATAAGATTGAGCAAATGAAAAAACAGATTGACTCTCCCCTCTATACGAATGAGCATGGTGAGGAACTTGCGGCCGCTGAGACAGATATTGTTGAAGTAAGTGATGAAATACTTTATTCCAATGCATTAATTATGAAACTATGTAAAAAGCACGATATTTCACTACATAACGAAATCTGGAAAGAAGAACGTGTAACGAAAGTAGCTAGCTCTATTCAGCGTGAATTACTTTTAGATAACCGTAAATACAAAATGAGTGTATTAAAAATGGCTTACACTTTCGCTGTACAAGCTGTTGATGGCTATTTTGAAGATCCCGATGCGATTGATATTTCTAACATTCTATCAAATGCGGATTTCATGGAATTAAAAGAAAAGAGTATCGTTCGTGATTTAAGCAAAAGTTCTTTATGGAATACATTAAATACAAATAGTGAAAACCACTACTTTATTTTATTAAGTGATAAAGATGGCCTGTTCTGTTTCATTCGTTTATTTGATATCTTTGACGTTGTCGTTCATTTATCAGAAAAGAGATATGAACTTCCATCGCCAATTGTTGGTGTCAATAATGTAAATAAGCAAGAATTTTATGTCCAAACTTTAAAACAGTATATGGATGGACTATTTAAAGAAAAATCACATTCTATTTAATTAGAACTCGAACATACGGTCTCCTTTCTTGATGAAAAGACACTGTGTTATAATGAGTATGAAAAGAACAATACAATCACATAAACCAATTATAAATTGTATATAAATAAAAAAGACTAGTGTGCGGCTACACACTAGTCCACGTAACTTAGCAGATTGGATTGTTCATTTATCCTATTTGTTTCTTACAAACAAAACAACCCACATTCTATTGGCATAGGTGGGTTGTTATTTTTTGAGCTTGTCTATTAAAACGACGACGAACGTTAACAACGCAATGAGAAACAGTCCACCTTGCAGTAGCAACGCTATTTCACTCACTTATTATCACCCCCCTCCTACTCGGAGAAGTGATAATTGAACAACCAACCGTACCTAAAGTTACTATTTAATTTTACCATATTTTCTAATAGTTTACGATGAAAACCCGCAAGTGAAATACTTGCGGGTTTTTTATCCCGTATTAACAGGCAGTAAACAAAACGAAGTAAAGCATAGGTGAAACTGCCTGTTAATACCAGATTGGTGAGGGCTAATAATCCTTTGGTACAATTCAACCAAAGGATTAAAGTTTAACTTTATTTCTCATTATTTTTTTAGTGCAAATACATCAGCAATCATTTCACCAACAATTTTATTTTCTTGTTCCTGCACATCTTTTAATAATGGGAATAACAGCTCTGCTACTTCATAAGCCTCTTCTAAATGGGGATATCCTGATAAAACAAATGTATCAATTCCTAACGCTTCATATTCTTTTATTCTATCTGCTACTGTATGCGGATCTCCAACAAGTGCAGTACCTGCACCACCTCTTACAAGCCCGATGCCAGCCCATAAGTTAGGACTTATCTCTAACGACTCCCTTGTTCCTTTATTTAAATGTGTCATCCGTTTTTGTCCAACTGAATCATATCTTGCAAATGTCTTTTGAGCAAGCTCAATTGTTTCATTATCTACATATTGAATTAAACGTTCCGCCTCTTCCCATGCCTCTTCTTCTGTCTCTCTTACAATTATGTGTAACCTAATGCCAAATCGTACTGAACGACCCTTCTCTTCTGCCAGTTTTCTTACTTCCTCTATTTTCTCCTTCACTTGTTCTGGCGGCTCTCCCCACGTTAAATATACATCACTATGTTCAGCCGCGACTTCTTTTCCAGCAGCTGATGATCCACCGAAATATATAGGAGGATACGGTGTTTGAACTGGCGGGAACACGACTTTACTATCTGTAACTTTAATATGTTTGCCTTCTAGAGATATCGTTTCACCTTGCAATGTCGATTTCCAAACTTTTAAAAATTCATCCGCTGCTTCATATCTTTCATCATGTTCAAGATACAATCCATCACCTTGCAATTCAACAGGATCTCCTCCAGCTACTACATTAATCAGTAGCCTCCCGTCTGAAATTCTATCAAATGTAGATGCCATCCTTGCTGCAACTGTCGGCGACATTAGTCCTGGTCTAACTGCTACTAAAAATTTTAATTTCTCTGTCTCAGCTGCAAGTGCGGACGCTAATACCCATGGATCTTCACAACCTTGACCAGTTGGAAGTAAAACACCCGTATATCCTAAATAATCAGCTGCTTGTGCAATTTGTTTATAGTAACCGTACTCAGCTGCTCTTCCTCGTTTTGTCGTTCCTAAATATCGACCATCACCATACGCTGGAATAAACCATAATAATTCCATACTTTTACACCCCTTTTTTATTTTGAAACATATAGCAAATCACACTATATATAAATTACCCCTAATAATTTATCCTGCTATTTGCCGGGCAGTAAGATCCCCACCTCAAAATTCAGCGAAAGCAAAGAATTTAGGTGGGGGCGGGCTGCCCGTAAAAGCCCGCATGGTTCAATTAATAATTAGTGGGGGGTGAACACAACGACTGATTAAAGTTCCACTTTATATGTTAATTCCCTGTCTCGCCTTTAAAATTATCTCGCCACCTTAAAAACTTCACTTCTAGTAAACGTACGAGTGAATCAGAAAACTTCCCAACGAACGCAAAGATAATAATACCGACAAATACGATATCTGTATTTGAAAATTGCCTTGCATCCATAATCATATAGCCTATACCTTCTGTTGACCCCATAAGTTCCGCCACTACTAAACTTACCCATGCAACCCCTAAAGATAATCTTGCCCCTAGTAAAAGGTTAGGTAATGCTGCTGGTAAAATTAGTTTCGTAATTAATTTTCGTCTACTAAACTCTAACACTCTTGCAACATCAAATAACTTTGAATCTACACCTCGTATTCCTAAAAATGCATTTACGTATAAAGGGAAAAATGCACCGTCTGCAATTAATAACACTTTCGATGTTTCGCCAAAACCGAACCATAATACGAAAAGCGGCGCAACCGCTAAATGCGGTACAGTTCTTAACATCTGTACAGACGGATCTAAATATTGCTCACTTCTCGTTGAGAATCCAACAATCGTTCCTAAAATGATTCCTAAGCTCCCGCCGATAAAGAAACCAGCTGCTGCCCTAAATACACTAATACTTAAATGACCGAATAACTCTCCTGTTTTTATAAGTTCTTGAAAAGCTAAAAATATATCTAATGGTGTTGGTAACACTGTTTTAGAAACAAGCCCAAATACGCCGGCCAGCTGCCAAATCATTAATATAATAATCGGTATAGTAATTGCTCTTACTAAAACTTTTAAATTTAACTTTCGTACATTCTTTACATTATTTTTCTCAATCGTTATCCTCGTTGGTTTCATAACCGCTTTCGTATTTTCCAATTTACAAAACCTCTTTTCACTTCGCCTTTAACGCTTTTTCTACGAAAGAATTATCTACAACTTTTTCAGTCTTAATTTCTTTCTTTATAGAACCGAGCTTATATTGAAAATCCGCTGTCCTCTGCTGTTCCGCTATTATTTCCTTCGTAACTGGAACTAAAATTGGTTTGTCGTGATTAAACACTTCTTTTACAATCTCTGCATCTATTTTCTTTGCAGAAGTATATATTTTTATTGCTTCATCTAAGTTATCATCTTGCCATACGCGTGCTTTTTCATAAACTTTAAGGAATTTCTCAACTAAGTCTGGATGTTCTTTTGCAAATTTTGTTCTCGCAATTAAAAATTCCGGTGAAGAAACATTCAATGTTTCACCATCTGTAATCACCTTTGCACCTTTATTTACCGTATGCAGTGAAATGAATGGGTCCCAAATTGCCCATGCATCAACTGATCCTGATTCAAATGCCGGCTGTGCCTCATCTGGCTGCAGCTGAATGACATTTACATCTTTCGCATTTATACCTTCTTTATCTAGTGCTCGATACAGTAAATTAAATGCGCTACTTCCTTTAGCCACTGCTATTTTCTTGCCCTTCAAATCTTTTACACTTGTAATCTTACTATCTTTTTGTACAAGAATTCCTGTCCCTTTTCTCGCATAACTTGTATTGGCAATTTCGGTAAATCCAATACCAGCCGATTGTGCTGAAATAACGGGGGAGTTCCCAACTTCACCAAAGTCTAATCGATTTGATGCAATTGCTTCAAAATAAGGTGGTCCGCTTTGAAACTCTGTCCATTTCACTTTAACCCCTTCTTTTTTAAACTCCTCTTCAAACCATCCCTTTTTCTGTGCGAGTAATAGCGGACTTAATCCTTGCTGTATACCAATTTGTATTGTTACATCTTCTTTCTTACTACTTGCAGTGTTTTTTTCGCATCCGAATAAAAATAAAGATATAGCTAAAGCAAAAGAAAGAACTTTAAATTTTTTATACATATATACTCACTCTTTCCCTATATACTTGTTTGAATTAATCCTCCATGCTCAAACTGCTGTAATACTTTCGTTCGAAGTTGTTGGAATGATTGAGAAGTTTTATTTCGCGGATAAGGCAAATTATTTTCAATCACTTTATGTATTTTCCCTGGCTTTGCACTCATAATAATAATTCGGTTTGAAAGATATATTGCTTCATCTATATCGTGTGTAACGAATATCATTGTTGTTTTCTTCTGCTCCCAAATATTTAGTAAAACTTCTTGCAAATGACTTCGCGTAAACGCATCCAGTGCTCCAAAAGGTTCATCAAGTAATAATACATTCGGATCCCTTAACAGCGCCCTCGCTATCGCAACACGTTGTGACATCCCGCCTGAAACTTCTTTCGGATATGACTTTTCAAAACCGTCTAACCGAACGATTTCAACCCACTCCCTCACCTTTCCTTTCACATACTTATCTTTTAATGACAAATCTGCAGCGATATTTTCTTCAACTGTTAACCATGGAAACAAGCGATGTTCTTGAAAAATAAACCCTTGTTTCTTACTCGGTTTTGTTATATGCTCACCATCAATAATGATTTCACCTTCAAAATCGTTGTCTAAACCGGCAACAATTTTTAATAATGTACTTTTTCCGCAACCACTTGGACCAATTACCGTAACAAAATCCCCTTTCTCTAATTGAAAATTAATATTCTCTAATACTTGAACAGTACCAGTTTGTTTAGAAAAATATTTTGATACTCCATTAATTGAAACAGTCACTTCTTCCCCTCCTTGAAATGATTCATCTAAATGAACAGATTCAGTATTTATGCAATAAAAAAACCAAAGGTATTTTATCAATAGATAAAATGCCTTTGGTTTCTCCAATCAGCAATACGTTATGGAATTAAGTACATATTATACAAATATTTCCGATAAGTCAACTGGGTTTTATTAAAATTTAACTATTTCTTCCACAACTCATTTTTAAAGAATGTATTCGTCTCTATAATAATTGCGGAAAGTAACTCTTGAATATTATCTGTTAATGCACAAAGAGCTTGGTTTACAAATCCATCTTCAAAGTTTTCTAACGGTGCTGGTAATTCATCCTCATCTAATATAAAATATTCTCCATTTGGAAGTACCATAATATCGATAATTAAATCTTCAAAGGATACCAGTTCGTCCGTTATACGTGTATTTTTTACGATATTAAAATAGGAACCTAAATAACGTCCTTCCTTGTCTCTCCACACGTATAAATTGTATGAACGATCTTTCCAATAATATGCGATTGTATAACTTCCTTTCGGGATTGTTAACTTTGTATCTTTTGCATTCATTGTAAATGAATACTGAACCTCATGAAATAACACGATACTTCGCAACTGCTTTTCAAGTAATAAACAAGTGTGTTCTACTGTTGTCGAGTCATATCGTATTTTTCTTTCTATAATTTCACTTTTTGGTGTTAGTAATTTATTCACTCTTCGTTTCCCCTTATGCTATTTCTAGCTTTATTATATCGGTTTATATAGTCATAAAGAAGTATTTGGTCTCCAATTACACAATAAAACTCCCTCTTATTTTAGAAGGAGTTTTTCACTGTCCATGTTTCATATTTTTTCACTTCTAATGGAAGCTCATTTGTTTTCAGCCACTCTACTGCACTACATACAAGCGGAGATGAATTGTCTTCTGTAATGCTTTCGATAGGAACCCATCTAGCTCCTAATGAATCTTGCTCTTCAAATTGTTCCGTTACTACGAATTCACCTTCGCACCTTTCAACACCGTAGAAAACTGCGATATGATGTACATGTGTGTACTCCTTGAATTTTGATGGAAATTGAAAATCAATCGTACCTATTTGTTTTACTACCGTTACATTTAGCCCGGTCTCCTCTTTCATCTCTCTATGAAGTCCAGCTAATAATGCTTCCCCATCTTTTAGACTACCACCAGGTAGATCATACCGATTTCTATATGGCCCTTTAATTTTATCGATTACTAATATGTTATTGTTTTCGATACAAATGCCATACACACCAAACGCACGATGAAAATTAGTAGCATTATTCATGGTTCAATTTCTCCGTTACTACATCATAAAAATTCCGTTCCTCATCAACATTTAAGTGCACACGACTTACTGTTTTAGAAAATCCATATAACAATTGAGCTTTCACTGGCTCTTTTAGTATGATTTCAAATGTTGGAGGTTCCTTTATAAATTCCATCACCGTTGCGTCAAGAACCTCTTTCTCTTTCTTTAAAAGTTCTCCTTTATAAAACGTAATCTTATCAATTTGTGTAAATGGTATAATGATTTTCTTTCCTAATCCAATTTGAATAATTATTTTTTCTTCCGTAACAATAATTGGATTTTTACGCGTTGCTTGTATTTCAGCTAAAAAATAAAACATTGCATATACATTTAAAATAAGTAACACCCATGCTACAACTGGATTCCATTGATGAAACAAATAATGAAAACCGATACTTTCTATTAAGGTCGCATGGATGATCATGACATATACACCTATTGCACCAGTCTTTTTGTGATATGAATATACGTATTCACCTTCTGGCACTTTTTCACGCCACGATAAAAATGCATAATAGATTAACTTACACTCTGTTACAATGATATCTACTAATTTATTTCTTTTCATAGTAGCGTCAAACGCAGCATCAATTGCATAAGAAAATGAAGAATACTCACTTTTATATTCTTTATATTTTTTTATTATGTTAGGAAGCTTTCTAACAATTTTATATAGAAGGAATAACTCTACACATACAAAGGCAATTTCTCCGGCTATTACAATATAAGAAACGTATGAAAAAGCTTGTAAATAGTCGTTTGGAATAATAAACCTTGCAAATATATAACCAGCTATTACAACAGGAAATATATACGTTAACGAGTATCTTTTTCGAATAATAAAGAAATACGTAATGACCGGAATTACAAACATGCAATCTAATAATGATCCAAGAACAACATCTTTCGGAGTAGCTGGTACAATTGGAAGGGCATACAATAAATAGTTTGATAACAAGATTAAAGATACGAGTCCAATCCAGATACCTTTTCGTCTTCGCGAAAGTGTGACACTCATACTTTCACTCCTCTATTTAAAAACCTCGTTTAAATTGTCTTTATAAAATGAAATAGCACGTTCAAATTCTTTCACTTCTTCTACTTTTACGACTGTTTCAAGTAATAATTTCATCGCGGATTCATGATCGTTTACGTTATATTTCGCTAATGACAAAAATACTTTCATCACATCATTATCTGGAAACTGCTGCAAACCTGTTTCTAAAACAGTAATTGCTTTGTCATACTCACCTATACAACGATATGTACTACCAAGGCCGATATAAGCTCCGCAAAGTGACTCACCTTCAAGACCGTTTGCAATTGCCTGTTCATAATATGGCATAGCTTCTGTTTCAAGCCCCATTACATCATGTATCCAGGCACATTGATAAAGCACTTCTGCATCCCTCGTAAAGTTTGTTAATCCAATGAGTATCTCTTTAGACTGCGCATATTTCTTTTCTTTCCGGAGTTTAATAGCTTGCTTTAATAAATGTTCCATAGAATTCACTCCTCACCAATTATTCTATGTATCCATATTGCATGGTTAACGTTTGTGTAAAAGTAAAATTCCCATAAATTAAAGTTTCGCTTACCAATATATACTATGCGGATTCACTCTTATCCAAATACTTAAAATTATAAAGCAGTAATGTGATTACATAATACCTCTAACCTTTTAACAATTTCTTTCGCTGTTTCATCTTTTCCATTACATAACTTCCCTTTACCGTCTTGTCCAATTACATAGTGTACGGCCCCGCGCGAATATAAAGAATGTGGTGAATTTGCAATCATTACACTCGCCTTCGCTTCTTCCATTCTATTTTTCGCTCTTTCAAACAGTTCTTCTTCATTTACATCGCTTTCAAGTTTAAAGCCAACGAGTACAGTTTCTGAATCCCACTGTTTTATTTGTTTTAATACTTTCGGTGCCTTTTGAAAATGTATAATTGGCGCTATATCACTTGAGATTTTTCCATTCATATCAAGAACATTACCATCTTGATCACAAATCTTGTCCACAATCCAATCAGATCCAGCCGCTGCCATAATAACCGCATCGACTTTTTCATGCGTAATGATACTTTTCATTTTATCTTGTAAATCAACAATTCCTTCAAATGGGTGTAATTCTAATTGATTATTTATATCATTCGGTTTCTCAGCAAAATAACCGTGTAAATATATAACGTGTGCGCCTTTACTTATAAGCTCTTCGGCGATTATTCTTCCAATTGTTCCTTTTGCCATATTCGTATGCCCACGCACTTGGTCCCATTTTTCTAAACAACCACCACTCGTAATTAATACCTTTTTCCCCTTCATTGTAACCATCCCTTACTAATTTTTCTTACGAAACCATTCTGTTGCAAAATCAACTATATCACGTTGTTTCATAAGACGGCACGTTGCGTTTCCTATTTTTCCATTTGTTACAGTTCCCTTTCGCTCAAACGCTACACCGATTTCTACAAACTTATCAGAATCGTAATCCATATCAACAAACTCTTTCCATACTCTTTCACCATTTTCTATAATGGGTGCGCCTACTTTTATTAATTCACATGCACCAGAACGTACTTCTGATAAATGTACAGAAGTATTGGAATCATATCCAACTCCAATTAATAATATGTATCCGTCTAAATCATATATTTTTCGTAATGGAGATTCCTCTCCTAAACTCATTGAAAGTGACTGATTCATCGTTATTTCTTCTGCATGTTTTCCCCATGCAGCAAAACTTCCTAATGGATGGTTGCTACGAACTACATTCGGATATGTACGAAAACATTCAACTATTTCCCCCATACCTCTTGTTGGTGTTATTCGTGGATCATACGCTGGGACATTATCACGGATAATCTGCCACCAGTCTTCAGGGACAGGCGGTCTTGACCAATGTTTCGGATCAGATAAATCCGAAGATTGTGTTGGCATAATAATTGTTCCCTCTTCTGTAATAACTTTCATTAACGCCTCTACTACCGCAACTGCTCCGCCAGATACCCACCCAATAGAACTTAACGAAGAATGCACAATAATCGTCATTCCTTTTTCTACCCCTAATTTTCTTAAATCATTTGTAATTGTTTTGATTGTATTTGGCAATTGTGTACTTGCCACTATGTCATTCATTTTCACGATTGTTCCCCCACTTTATTTTAAACTACTACATACATATATTATCATATTTTTCTTAATTTTTAACTTAATCATTATTCACATCTATAGAAAATGGTAAGAGGATTTTTGAAATGAAGAAGGGTGAAGGTTTTACATCACAACAATAAAAACTTTCACTCTCATGTACACTTTATACAGAAACGAAAGAGCTCATCATTTGTGATGAGCTCTCTGTTTACTTTACCCTTCAATCGTAACTCCTGTAAACATCGATAAGTTTCCTGTTATTTTCTCGCCTACACGTAAAAATAACCCTGCGGCTCTCCCACTAATGCAGTGTGAACCAATTAATAGTTTACCAGTATACGGACCATCCCACGTGTCAATTGTATAGTCAGGCATTTCTATGTATTGCTGGTATATTTTTCGCTGTTCAAAGTAATACTTTGTTTTATCTTCAGCTAATAGTTCATCATTTTCGTATATAGATACTCCTCCGCCTTCACGGCCGTATAAAGGTTTAGAAACATATGATTCATTTCTTTCTATAAACGGTTTCTTTGTAAAATATGTTGGTAAGAAGTAGTTCTGAATGATTTCTCGCTCTTCCTTCTCAAAGAATACTTCCTCTTCGAAAAGTTGCCAAATTAATGCGAGTACACTTTTATTTTGCATAAGAAAAGCAGCCGGTGGATTAATGATTTTCACTCTACCTTGTGCTATATGATCTAAAAACTGGAGTCCAATTCTTTTCCCATTTTTATCGACATCCGAAACTAAATATTCAATAGGATATAGTCTATATAAATAATGAATTCGTTCACCATTTTGCGTATATATACCATCTTCTGCCACGACGATATCTTGTATACCTATATAATCCGTTGACTGATTTAAGCAATGACTTCTTAAAAATTGAACTGTTTGATGGTCTTCATCATGCCAATCATAACTTGTAAAATATATCGTTTCTCTAAGATCTATATTATAGTCATGTTTAATTTGTTCCCACGCCTGCACAATATGCTCTTCTATATGATTTGGATGATTTACATCGTGATAACGGCACAACACTTCATTTGCGACAGATGGCTCTAAATAACCTGTTGGTGTATCACAATTTACTTCTATTAACTTTATATCTCCACCATTTACAATAAAGTCAAATCTTGTAAAATATGAAAACAAACCAATATGTTTCATTCTCACAATTTCCCACGTTTCAGCTGGAAATCCTAGTATTTGAAAATCTTCTGTTGTATTTACAATATATTGATAAGTTCTATATAACACATACATAACTTCTTCTGTTGCTTTTGAAATAGCAGTATATGTGTTTACTGGCATACGATACATACCTGTTGCCATATATTGATTCCACTCTTCATTTTCCAACAGACTCGGCCAAGTAAATCCATTCCTACCAGCCTCTTCCGCAAGTGAAAACCATACTTTCATATACTCTTTCTGCTCTTGATCTGTATACATAACTCCATTATCCTTTCATTTTAGGATCCCGCTGGCGCTTTTGCGTTTCCAATTCCACTTGAACCAGAGTTTACTTTCGGTGTTTGTGTCGTAGATGTTTTCGGCGTATTTGTATCTGGTGTTACTTTATTTGATGGATTTGGCTGCTGTTTATTTAAATCCACTTTATTGGAAGAGTTATTGTTGTTACTGCTAGTTCCGCCGTAATACCCTCCACCACCGCTGCCACCAGTTCTACTTTGGTCTTTTTCACGATATGGAATAACATTATTTGCATACGGTTTCTTCATTAAGTTTGGTTTTGCTGTATAATTCATATTTGAAGTTCTGCTTGCTAATAAATATCCTGCTACGAACGGCAGTATCGGTAAATGTGAGTTTTCATGATAAGAAGAAAATGACGGATTATTTTCCTTACATAACTCATCTTTTTCTACATTTTCATTCGTTGGGGCTTTATCATCACAATGTAATGTTTCTTGTTCATTACCTTGTTTCGCACCATCTGTTTTAACAGCAGTACTTTCTTTCTGGGCAGTTTCTTCTTCATAATCGCCACAGCCTGTTAATAAAAAAGATGATACTCCTATTGAAGTAGCAATTTTTATAAATTTACTTTTATCCATTCTCACGTGTTATACACCCATCTTCTTTTATCTATATTTTTCCAGATACCTATATTATATAATGTTATTATTACTTTTTTCAAACCATACTCAATATGTATATTTTCATTGCTCTTTTTCCAAGTAACAATGAAACCTTTCAATCCCCGGATATTTTTCTCCTAAACTTTTAACCTGAAAACCGATTTTCTTATAAAATTCTACTGCCTCATCATCTGTCTCTGCCTCGAGATAAGTCAATTGATGCATTCTTACTATTTCCTTTATCATTTGCAACGCAATTCCTTTATGACGAAATTGTGGAACGACTGCTATATGGCATATTCTCGCTTTATTTACTCCGATTATTTCAATACCTATACAAGCCTTTTCCTCATATCTGTACAAAATCCCTTTATCCCTTTCATAAAATAAAATTGCTTTCTTTATGCTAGTTTCACTTGGACCAATTGCATACTGTAGTACATTTAAAATTGAATCTTTTTCAATTTGTTCAACACGCTGTAAATTCATACTTCCATCCCTTTCTATGAAAAAAGACTAGCTCTTTATAAAAAGAGCTAGTCTCATTACGCCGTTATTTTTTCTTCTTTTTTCACAACTACTGCCACATAACTATGTAGTATCATCCCAATAATAACGAGGCTCATACCAATCCAAGATAAAGATGACGGAATTGGCGCAGATAGCAAGATGAGTTCTCCTACTAGCGCAAATAATACTTCACCTGACTGGGTTGCTTCTACTGTTGCTAGTTTTTGTGGATCATCTTTTACAAGATCTGTCGCAAAGAAGAATAATACCGTTGCGATTAAACCAGAACTAACCGCTACAATAAAACATTGGAACACTTGGCTACTTGACGGTAGACCACCTGTTGATACTTCATAACCAGATAGTAAAAACCAAAATGGTAGGCTTGCTAATGTCATACCGAGAACCCGCTGGAATACATCTAACTCCCCTTTACAAACTTGCATCATTTTTCGATTTCCAAGAGGATACGCAAACGCTGCAATAAGTACAGGAACGACACATAAAACGGTTTCACGAATTCCTAATGAAGAAGCATGTTCTACTTGCATAAGTATAACACCGCATAAAATAATACCCGACATAACTAATTCCTTCATTGGGAGTTTTTTATGTAACGGATCTACCGCAAAAAATGGTGTTAACAATATCCCCGCTACAATCGTAATTTGCCATGTTGATGCAACGAGCCAACCAGGTCCAAAAGCTCCAGCAAAACTAAGCGGTGCATAAAAAAGACCAAATCCAACAATACTCCACACTATCCATTCTTTCGGATTGTTTTTCATATATTGAAAGAGTTGCTTTAAGTTTCCTCTATACATGACAATAAGTAAAAGCATTGGAACCATAAAGTAGTACCGTAATGATGCACTCCAAATCCAGCTTCCACCTTCTAAGTCCATCGCACGGTTTAAAACGAAGGTAAAGGCAAAGAAAAATGATGCCAATATCCCTATTGCAATAGCTTTCATTATAAAACCCCTTGTTTAGTTTGTTCTTATACTATACAACAAATCCAATATAATTAAAATTCAAAATCTTTATCTCACATGCATTCTAGCTCTATATAGTTTTCTTAACTGACTAATATGAGCTTGATGGTACCGATTATGATCGGCTATATGCCATATCCCCCATCTTATAGTTGCATTTTCTCCCTTTTCGTAAAAAACTTCCCTTGTTAAATCACTTTCTGTTAGTTTCATACACTCTTCATAAAACATATGATGCACTGTTTCGTAATCTTGCATTAATTGTTGCAACGTCTGTTTTCTTAAACTTGGCAGTTCCCCTACTTCATTTAACATAGACCCATAAATATTTTCAAGTGCCAGTGGAACTGGTTCTCCTTTTAAAGGATACACCCAATGTAAATCGACAACTGCTAAATGTTGAAGTAGTTGCCCAATACTATTTTCATTATTTTCTGTCCCTTTAAATGACAGTTCTTTTTCGTCAGTCCCTTCTACTAACTTTTGCAGTCTTTTAAATGTATCAGTAACCGTCGCATACAAAATCGCTACTTGTGGGTTCATATTTTTTTCTAAACGGAGATCTTTCATACTAAACTCCCTCTCTTACAAGAACAACACCATATGTTCATCATCACTATACACACCGTTTATTTTTATAGCTCTCTTTTCAATCCCATACGTTTTAAAGCCCATTGCTTCATACAACCTTTTTGCTGGCTCGTTTGTGGATACAACACCTAATGTCAATTGTTCCAAATTCATTTCTCTTGCTCTTTCAATTGCCTTGCGTATTAACTCACGTGCAAGACCGCTTCTTCGATTATTTGCATCTACATACATCGCAACGATATGACCTTTATGTTTGTACGCCTCTTTCTCTTCTGTTAGTAAAGTGACAACGCCAACTAATTGATGATCCTCATTAAAAGCACCGAATGTACAACTAGTAGTAGCTGTTAAATTACTTTCCACTCGCTTAATAGGATTTTCTTGGCGAATCGCCTCTTCATAAGTTGTTATAAATGCCTCTGGATTTACTTGTAATGCTTGTAAACGTAAGTCCCAATATTTTTCTGCATCTTCTTTCGTAAGTAATCGAATCATATTTCTCCATCCCCTTTAAGTTAACATAATATTTTTATAAACTACTATTTAAAGATTTATATTCTTCTCTTAACATACTATAGCGATATCGGTGAATGAACTCCCCTTTACGTAATCGATCATTTCTCATTAACCCCTCGCATACAAATCCTGCTTTTTCATAACTCTTTCTAGCTTGTAAATTATCCTCATCTACACGTAGCCATACTTTTTCTAATTCAAATTCAAAGAATGCTACATGTAACATACTATATAGAGCCGCTATTCCATACCCTTTACCCCAGTATTCTTTATTACCAATCGCTATTCCCAATTCTGCATTTTTATTTGTTTTATCAAAGTTTTTAAGATCTATCCATCCAATATGTATGCCGTTCTCTGTAGTGATAGCTCTTTGTTCATAACCATTTTTTCGATTTATACATGCCTCAATCCATTTTTTCGTATCTTCACGAGTGAACGGTGGATATTGATCTGGTACAACTAAATGTTTTGTTACTTTTGTATCTAATGACCATTGATATCGATCTTCTACATCATCTAGTGTCAGTTCTCTTAATTGAACGAATGGTATATTCATTGTGTTATCTCCTTTTTATTTTCCTATAGAAAACCCTTCAAACATTCTTCCTCCATACTGTTCTAACGTATTCTCTACAAAAGTAATTAATTTTCTTTTCTCTCCCGTTGTATAAAAATGATCGAACGCCGCTACAAATTGATCCGCATATTGTTCATCATATCTTCTAAGTACCCTTATAAACCATTTTGAATTTCCAAGCCATTTACCATTTACTCTTAATACATATTCATGTACTAAATCAGCTAATAAATTCGCGATAAACAATTCTTCTTCTCTTTTTGATGCACCAATAAAGTCATCCAAAGTATCCGTAATAAAATACCGCTTCTGCTTCATCATTTCTTCAGTCCATTTAGCTGGTCCTTTACTTAGTAAATCATTTGCTTCTTTTTTTAATTTCTCAATTATTTCATTGTCACCTTTTAATACAATCCCTTCTGAAACTAATTGTGGCAACGAAGGTCGCCCGCGATCACAATCCATTTTAAAAAAGGTTTTATACGTTTCAAAATTATGTACAAACACTTCGGCTGGCCATCCATTACTATAGAAAGATTCTCGATAACAAGATGTAAAACTTTGATCAACTATTACAATGTCCAGATCAGATGTCTTTGTCGCTTCTCCTCTTGCAACGCTTCCTCCAAGTAAAGCTACATTACAATTCGGAAATTGTGATGTAATGATGCTTTGTGCCGCTTCCATTGCTTTCATAACCGTTCCCCTTTTCTTATTTTACTTTCTTTTTTCAGCTCTTTCTCTCGCTTTTTTTATATACGGCTCTGCGTCTGGTGTTTTGCATGACGTTGCTCCGTGATCAACTTGTACTTTTCCAATTTCACGTGCAATTTCAATCGCTGTTTGCTCTAAGTCTTCATTACGAATTCCTATCGCGATTAATGCACTATTCATCGCTTCTTTTTTTCTATTTTTTTCATTATGTATATTTACTTTAATTTCTTCTAGATACGGAGAGAAGAAATCATCTTGTAACATTTTATTTTTAATCGCTATATTTGCTAATAAAGACCAGCCTGCTCTTCCAATCCATTCATCATCAGACTTTGTCCAGTCTTCCATTCTTTCTATCGCGATTGGCGACGTACAAATAGCCGTCATCAATACGTCCATTAAACAATAATAATCAACTTCCCGTACCCATTTATTTAGCAATTCTGTCGTAACTTTCTTTGGATCTAAAATCATTGTTGCTAAAGTCATTGCATCCATATTTTTTGTTTCCCATAATGAAATTGCTAAATCATGATCTTTTTTTATCTTCTTTTTCAACAATTTTAAATTAGCAAAACTAACTCCGAATAATGGCTCTTTCGCTCCGTGATTTTTATACGTTTTACGATTTTGTTCTGTTCCATATTCCTCTAGTTGCTGCATTACTTCCTCAAGTAACATATACCCACCTCTTTATCTTTTATGTTGACTTCATATATGTATGTACGATACATTCTACATTACTTTTTAATTTTCCTATATTTATTTTTAAAATACGGTAAATGAAATTTTAATTGATGTATTTTAAACAATAGACATTCTCTTTGCTAACATACTCTGCATGCAAATCCCCAACTAACACGCTCATTAGGTTTACTATATACATGAACAAATCACATGCATTTTCATTCAACTTTTTCTCCAATTTATTAAAGCTCCAAAACAATGAAATCTTGCATACTTTCGACCAAACTTTTTTACACTTGTAAAAAAGTTTTTTTGCATTTACCTACCTATAATTGCTAATATAGTAGAGTAGAACTTTTATAGAGAGAAGGAAAATTATGCACAATGGAATTCGAATGACAACTTTAGTAAAAAGGGCTATGTTGATTTGCGCTGGGGTATTATTTACTTATGAAGCAGCTTTTGGATCAGTACATACAGCTCTAGCTAGTTCAGAGGATGAAGCTAAATCAGTCCAACTTGTAAGTGAAATTCAAACTTCTCTTGCCCCGAAAGAAGCTCCAAAACAATATAATGGGCAAGTTAGAAAAGTCGCTTACTTAACATTTGACGATGGTCCTGGAAAATATACAGCTGAGCTTTTAGATATGTTAAAAAGAGAAAATGCAAAAGCAACATTTTTCCTAATTGGTTCAAACGTAAAAGCATTCCCTGATCTTGTAAAACGTGAAGATACTGAAGGCCACTACGTTGGGATGCACAGTATGACTCATAACTACAAGAAACTTTACACTGAAGGTCATTACGTAGACGAAATGAAGGAAGATCAAGGCTTAATCGCTGGCGTTCTAGGTAAATCACCCGTATTAACTCGTCCTTCTTACGGCTCAATGCCAGGATTAAACGAAGCTCTTCGCAACAAAGTTGTTGAGAATGGTTTAAAAGTTTGGGATTGGACAATCGATTCATTAGACTGGCGATATAACAAAATGCCAGTAGACGCTGCATCTGCTAAAATCGTAGAAAACGTTCTAAACGGTGCTAACAAACCAACAGAAGTTATCCTTATGCACGACATTCATCCACAATCAGTGAAAGCAGTACCTGGTATTATTAAAGGGCTGAAAGAAAAAGGATATGAATTAGAAGCCTATAGTGAGAACGAACACTTCCCGTTAAACTTCTGGCATGATAACCGTATGTAATGAAAAAGACTTGATTTCCTTTAGGATATCAAGTCTTTTTTTATCGTTTCGGAAATTTTATTTGTTGTTCTTCAATCAAACGAATAATATTTTTTCTATCTTCTTGCGTAATAGTAATACAAAATTCGTACTCTTCTTCTTTACACCATGAAGGATTTAGTTCTATAGATAAACGAACTATAATTTGAAATATCTCTTCTTTTTCTCCTATAAATTCAAACGACAGATTAGGTTCTATGAAGTCTATTCGGGTATACGTAGGATTCGGTAATGTTTGAAACCATTCTTTCATGTGTTGTAATTCGCTAGTTTGTAAAAAAGGATCTATCGTTTCAAAAACTTTATTTCCCTCTGAAAGTTTCACTTTTATTATTAGCCAATTACGATCAAATGTATCAAATGCATTGTTAAACTCGTATTTTACAGCTTCTACATGTAATGATACAATTTCATTTTGAAAAATCATAAATTACCTCCTTATTATTCAAGTAGCTTTATCCTCAAGTATAGAGACAATCCAATTAATATTTAATAATGCTTTCAAATTATTTTATCATAATTTTTAAATACATTAATGGAATAATAAAAAAGACTTGCATTCATTACAAGAATCCAAGTCTTTTTCATCTTATCTATTAAAAAATATATCCTACTAACTTCACAATTTCACTAATTAAAATACCTACAACTGCAAAATCAGAATCACCAAATGTTGTATTCTCAAATCCTAATCCGCCTAATATAGGTAATAATATTGCTGGTAGGAATGAAATTAGTAATCCATTTACAAAAGCTCCTAGTATTGCTCCTCGTCTTCCTCCAGTTGCATTACCGAATACAGCTGCTGTTGCTCCTGTGAAGAAGTGAGGAATTAACCCTGGCACTATTACACTTAAACCGATAAATGGAAGTATAAACATGGAAAGTAATCCAGCAATAAAACTTGTTAAGAAGCCAATAATAACTGCATTTGGTGCAAATGGGAAGATTGTTGGACAATCTAACGCTGGTTTTGCATTTGGTACAAGTTTATCTGCAATCCCTTTAAATGCAGGTACTATTTCTGCAATTAACATGCGGACACCCGCTAAAATAATATATACTCCTGCTGCAAATGTAATTGCTTGCATGAAAGAATACACAAGGTAATTTTGTCCGTTACTTAATTCCGTTTCGATAAACTCCTTACCCGCAAATGGTGCAACAATAAAGAATAATACAGCCATCGTTAATGACATAGAAACTGATGTATCACGTAAAAACCCTAGTGACTTAGGCACTTTAATTTGTTCTGTTGATTTATCCTTATTTCCAAATTTACTCCCAACAAATCCTGCCGCTAAGTATCCAACTGAGCCAAAATGGCCGATTGCGATATCATCCATTCCTGTAATTTTTCTAACGTATGGTTGTAATAATGCTGGAAAAATCACCATGAGTGCCCCTAAAATGATTGATCCAACAATAACTAATGTAGCACCTTGCATCCCGGTAGTTGAAAATACCGCTGAAATTAAACATGCCATGAATAATGTATGATGACCAGTTAAAAACACATATTTAAATTTTGTAAAACGTGCAATTAGTAAATTCGCAATCATACCAAATACCATAATTAACGCTGTTTCTTTTCCTAATGTTTGCTGTGCTATTGCAACCACAGCTTCATTATTTGGTATAATCCCTTTAATATGGAATGCTTTATCAAATATTTTACCAAAAACATCTAAAGCTCCAATTAATATAGTGGCTCCGCCTCCTAAAACGACGAAGCCCATAATTGTTTTTAAGGTTCCTGAAACCGTATCTGCAAAATTTTTCTTTTGCAGTAGTAAACCACACATAGCAAATAATCCGACTAATATTGCAGGTTGTCCTAAAATATCCTTCATAATTATATCAAACATAGCACTACTCCCCCTTCATTGTTACTACATTAGGTGTTTTTGTAATGCTTCTTTAATTTCATTTAAATCTAAAATATTCGTTAATCCAGCAACTGTTCGAGTACCATCTTCAAGGTTACAAATAATATCTTTCGCACCTAAATATAAATCTGCTTGTTCTGATTTACTTGATGCTAAATCTGTGTGTGATACTTCTGCTTGTAATCCTAATTCATTTAAAATTTTCTTCACATTCATTTCTACAATAAAACTACTTCCTAATCCATTTCCACATACAACTAATATTTTTTTCATTTCAATCTCCCCTTTAATTAGAATATTTAGCTATCATTTTTAGCATTTCATCTATTGAATTTGAATGAATTAACATTTCCACATTTTTCGGATCAGATAACATCTCACTTAATTGTGCCAACGCTTTCAAGTGTGTCTCATTATCAATCGCTGCCAATACAATAATTAAATTTGCGGCATGCTCTTGTTTTTCTGAAAATAGAACACTGTCTTTTAGTTGTAATAAACTCATCCCTAACTTTTTGACCCCTGCTTCTGGGCGAGCATGAGGTATTGCAATTTTAGGTGCAATAACAATATAAGGACCTAATTTTTCTACATTTACAATCATTTCATTGATATATTCTTCAAAGATGTATTGGTTTTGTAATAACGGATCAGCCGCTAATCTTATCGCATCTTTCCAATTATCAACACGATCTTCAAGATGAATAAATTCTCTAGTTAAAAGTTCGTTTAACATTGGTTTATATTTCTCCTCCTTCTCAAAATACGCAGGACCACTCATAAATTCAATCAGTTCTCTTTTTAAAGATTTCTCATCCACTACGTCAGCATATTTTTGAATTATCCCCATCACTAAATCCACAGAATCTTTTTGATTCTCTCCATACAATACTCCATTTACTTTTCTTAATAGAGCTGCTTTTTCAGAATCCGATAAAATTGGGTTAACCTTTAAAACCGGCACATTCCCTTTTTCAATTTCAGTAGTCGTAATTATACAATCTACATCAAATGTATTTGATTCATATTCCCGTTTTGAAATTGTATTTAATATATCTATGTTTGAAAATAACTTCTCTAATTGATACTGCAACATACGTGATGTGCCAATACCATTTGGACAAACAAGTAATGCCGTTTTTCGTGGATTGGGAACGATTCCCTCTTTCCTCATCCAAGCTCCAAAATGCATAGTAACATACGCAATTTCATCATCGGAAACAGATTTTCTCACATATTCTTCAAAATGATGAATTACCTTTTTCGTAAGAAAATATACCTCTTCATAATTTTCTTGAATTGTATTTCGTAATGGGTTTTCAATTTCTATTCCATACTTCACACGATAAAATGCAGGTTTCATATGCAAATATAGATCTGTAAACAACCCCTTAAAGTCTTGAAATAAAACACAAGCATAGTGTTGAAAATCTTTAATCATGCAGTGAACAATTGAATGTATTTCATCCATATTATTTTTCTCATAAACATTTTCCTGATAATTTACTTTTGCACCTAGCAAATGAGTCGTAATATAATAGATTTCATCTATTGGAAATTTGACAACAAACGCTCGTTCAAACTGCTTTGCTATATATTTTGCAGCTTCAAATTGCTTTGAATCTTTCAGAACATTTTTTTCAGCTTCTTCCATCTCGACGCACTTGCCTTTTAGAATACGTCTATGGAACAAATAGATGTAAACGCTTAAATTTTCTAGTACCTCATCTGTATATTGGACACCTAAAAACTCTTCACAGTTCGCAAAGATTTTTTTTATAGTGTACAATGTTTCACGTGCAAGAGTATCTGTTTCACTTCCCATATCACTCATAATATAATTTACTTGTGATATTAAATACCCCCATCCATTTTGGGAAATAATTTGAGAGAGGCTTAAAATTAATAAATTTCGTTTACTCTGTTCATTTCCAACAATTTGATAGCCTTCCTTACGATAAAAATGTAAAGATAAGTTATACTTATTGAACTCTACTTTTAGCTTTTTCAAATCTGCAAGTACAGTATTACGACTTACCTGCAAAAGGTTTATTAAGTCTTCCAATAAAATTCTTTTTTCCTGTATTAACAAATATAATATTAACCATATTTTTCTTTCTTTCGGAGAATATTCATATTGATTATTCATACTCTCATTTAATTTCTTTACTATCATTTGTTTCGTTTCTTTATTTAAGCAATAACCTAAATGTCGTATATATTCAATAGAATGTAACCCTTCCTCTTGTAACCAATCGTCAATCTTCTTAATATCATAATAAAGCGTTCGTTTAGAAACTTGAATTACATCAATTAATTGATTTATAGACACATAATCTTCTGCTTGAATAATTTGTTGCAAAATATTTATACTTCGAGTATCTAATATCATATTTGGTGTACACCCTTTCTATACTTGTTCACTAATTGACTTGCAAGTATAGATACTAACTTTGCAAAATTAGATTTTTTGAAATCGCTTTCTATTAATATAATATCTATTATTGCTTCTAAATATAAGTCCAAATTTTTGTTTTTCTGTAGTGCAAAGATTGTGCTTTGAAAATTTCCTACGCTTGTGTTTAATGCTATTATTCACCTTCCTGTTTCTTTTCAACAAAACATGAATATTACCCTCAGAATTTTTAATACTGTATAGTAGCTTAGCACATATTACTCTTAAGGAGTGATATATATATGGATTTTCTTTCCGCTGAATATTTGTCAGCCTTACTTGCCATCATTGTAATTGATTTAGTGTTAGCCGGTGATAATGCCATTGTAATCGGATTAGCAGCAAGACGATTACCGAAAGATCAACAAAAGAAAGTTATTATATGGGGCACCATCGGGGCAATTGCGATTAGAGCCCTCGCCACCTTAGTTGTCGTTTGGTTGTTAAAAATACCAGGGTTACTTCTAATTGGTGGTGTACTTCTTATATGGATTGCTTATAAATTAATTGCTGAAGGAAAAGATCACGATATTAAGGCCGAAGAAGGGTTTTGGTCTGCTATTAAAACCATTATCATTGCTGATGCGTTAATGGGTATTGATAATGTACTCGCTGTCGCTGGAGCTGCGCATGGCAATTTTTCTTTAGTAATTATCGGACTATTAGTATCTATTCCAGTAGTAGTATGGGGTAGTACATTAATTTTAAAATGGGTGGACCGGTTCCCTGTCATTATTACAATTGGAGCAGCTGTTTTAGCTTATACTGCCGCAAAAATGATTGTAGATGAAAAGTGGTTCGCTGCATTTTTCGAAAGTAACCCCTTTATAAAATGGGCATTTATCATTATTGTCATTGCCGGTGTAGTATTCTTTGGAAAGATGAAACAAAAGACTAAAGATGTTTCTATTTAATAACATCGCTCTATTTACAAACAAAAGCGCTACTCATTTGAGTAGCGCTTTTTAATATTTATTTCGTTTCTCCGTCTTCAGTCGTCTTTACCTTCGTTTTATTTTTATCACGATGGTTATAATTGTACTTCGAACGATCTACCGGTGTAAATCCTTCCGGTGTGTAGAATCGTAATAAGTCACCATTTACGACTTGGTCAGAGTATTTTAGTGATTTTTGAACCATTTGTTCATTTTGTTTTATTTCGTCTGTCAATTCAACGGAGTTACCAGTTGCTGTATCATAGTATTTGCCGTTCAGTGCAGTCACTGTAGGGCTCACATAGTTACCGTTACGGAACGCAACAACTTGTTTATGATCTGGTGATAATAAATCTGATCCGAATTGGACATAATTTTTTGTATCTGTACCTAGTAAGTGTAATAACGTTGGAAGAACGTCAATTTCACCGCCGTATTGATGTTGGACGCCGCCTTTCACTCCTGGTACACGAACGATTAACGGTACACGTTGTAACTGTGCATTTTCAAATGAGTTAATTTCTTTACCCATTACTTTTGACATTGCTGCATTATGATTATCTGAAATACCATAATGATCACCGTACATAACGATAATTGAGTTATCGTATAAACCAGATTGTTTCAAGTAATCCATGAAACTTTTTACAGATTCGTCTAAATAGCGTGCTGTTTGGAAATACGTATCTACTGATGAATCTCCTGTAGTAGCTGGTTCAATTGTTGCTTCCGCTTTATCAATTGGATAAGGGAAATGGTTAGATAACGTAATAAACTTCGTATAGAACGGTTGTTTCAACGTTTGTAATAACGGAATAGATTCATTAAAGAACGGTTTATCTTTTAATCCATAGTTTACTACATCTTTTTCGTTCATATCGTAGTATGAAGCATCAAAGAATTTATTAAAACCAAATGATTTATAAATATCGTCACGGTTCCAGAATGTTTTGTAGTTACCGTGGAATACTGCTGATGTGTATCCTTGTTGCCCTAAAATAGCTGGTGCTGATTGATACGTATTATGAGATTTCGTTGTAAATACAGAACCTTGTGGTAAACCAAACATTGAATTCTCTAACATAAACTCCGCATCAGATGTTTTCCCTTGTCCTGTTTGATGGAAGAAATTATCAAAGTAAAGCGTATTCGCATCTTTTGTAAATGAGTTTAAGAATGGTGTAACTTCTTGACCATTCAATTTATAATCGATTAAGAAGTTTTGGAATGACTCTAAGTGAATATAGATTACGTTCATTCCCTTTCCTTTACCGAAATACTCAGGATTTGGACTTGCATAAGTTGATGTTAAATAATTTCTTACTTCTGTCATATTATCCCCATCAGCTAATGCTCGTTCTGTTGATGCTTTCGCACTTTGAATTCCATCATAAATTGTGTAGTTATACGCCCCTAAATATTTCACAATATAATTTCGGTCAAATGTTCTTGTTAATAATTCAGGACGGTCAGATTCTGCAAGTCCTAAGTTAACACTGAATAATAAAATACCTGCTACAAATACTAAAGACAATTTATGCTTCGCAACACGAATTGGTTTTGGATTTGCAAATTTCGTTGCTACTAACACAATTAAAATAATCGTATCTAAGAAGTATAGCGGATCATAAAGATGTAGCAACGCAACAATACTACCACCTAAATCTCCAAAGTTATTCGTTTGTGTTAATGTCGGGAACGTAATAAAATCACTGAAAAATCGATAGTATACTACGTTTGCGTATAAAAGAATCGACAATAACAAATTAATGATAATTAACCAAATATAAGATCGTTTCCCTTTTGCAAATAATGCAAGCCCTAAAAATAGAACTGCTGAACTAAGCGGGTTGAAAAACAGCAAGAATTTTTGGATTGTGTTTGAAATTCCTAAATTAAATTCCGTTACATAAGCTGCATATGTTTTGAGCCAAAATAAAATAACGGCAAACAGAAAGAATCCAAAATGGTTGCTTAGCACACTTTTGCTTTTTAATAAGAATTGTTTCATTTCTCCACCTCTTTTGATCATCCAAGGCTTATTTTTTTATAAGTCTGTCTCTCTATTCAATTTTTTATCTTCAAATAGATTTTATATATTTAACTATATGAAGAATACTAGTAATTATAATTTGAAGCTAGTATTTATTCAACTATTTCTTTTTAGACATTTTGACCTTGGTTTCTATTTAACAAAATAAATTTGTAACATTTCCTGTTTTCTCCCAAGTCTCATCCACTAATTATGACTCTACATACTATAAACCTTTATTCACTGCTTCGCAAATAAATATGTCTCCAGTTCTGGAACATTAATGTAATATAATAAAATTCACAATTGATAACATTTATTTTTTCAATGTATATTATATTTCTTCATTTATTTATGCTTCATCCATTCTTCTATGTGCAATATCCAAATCCCATCCCTCCACTAAAGTTATTCTTGAATAATTATTCACAATCCATAAAAATATAGTTTATAAAAAACCCTCGCTCTCATAGCGAGAGCGAGGGTTTTCATCATTTATTATTGACCTTTGTACATTGCATCTACTTGTTTTTGAAGTTCTTCATTTTCTAAGAACTCATCGTAAGTAGCCTCTTTATCGATTACACCGTTTGGCGTTACTTCGATAATGCGGTTTGCAATTGTTTGTACGAACTGATGGTCATGAGATGTGAATAACATTGTACCTTTAAATGCGATTAAACCGTTGTTCAATGCAGTGATAGATTCAAGGTCTAAGTGGTTCGTTGGATCGTCAAGTGTGATTACGTTCGCACCACTTAACATCATTTTAGATAACATACAACGAACTTTTTCGCCTCCAGATAATACAGAAACGTTCTTCTTAACTTCTTCACCTGAGAATAACATACGGCCTAAGAAACCACGTAAGAAGCTTTCTGACTCATCTTGTGGAGAGAATTGGCGTAACCATTCAACTAAGTTGAGTTCACTGTTCTCAAAGTACTTAGAGTTATCTCTTGGGAAATATGATTGAGACGTTGTAACGCCCCACTTGAATGAACCGCTATCTGGCTCCATTTCACCCATAAGGATTTTAAATAAAGTTGTCATTGCAATATCGTTACGACCAATAAATGCAACTTTATCACCTTTATTTAAAGTGAAGTACACATTATCTAACACTTTTTCGCCATCAATTGTTTTAGAAAGACCTTCAACAGTTAATAAGTCATTTCCTACTTCACGCTCAGGTGTGAAGCCAACGAATGGATAACGACGTGATGATGGTCTAATATCATCTAATGTAATTTTATCTAATAATTTTTTACGAGAAGTTGCTTGTTTCGCTTTAGATGCGTTTGAGCTAAAGCGCGCAATGAAGTTTTGTAACTCTTTTACTTTCTCTTCTTTTTTCTTATTAGCATCTTGTGTTAATTTTAAAGCTAATTGGCTTGACTCATACCAGAAGTCATAGTTACCAACATAAAGTTGAATTTTACCGAAATCAAGATCAGCCATGTGCGTACATACTTTATTTAAGAAGTGACGGTCATGGGATACAACGATTACTGTATTTTCAAAGTTCATTAAGAAGTTCTCTAACCATTGAATCGCTTTTAAGTCCAAGTGGTTGGTAGGCTCATCTAGTAATAGAATGTCAGGTTTACCGAATAACGCTTGAGCAAGTAATACTTTTACTTTCTCTGCCCCAGTTAATTCTGATAATTTCTTATCATGAAGATCTTCACCAATACCTAAACCTTTAAGAAGGATTGCAGCTTCCGACTCAGCTTCCCAACCGTTAAGCTCAGCGAATTCACCTTCAAGTTCAGCAGCACGCATACCATCTTCATCACTAAAGTCTTCTTTCATGTAAATAGCATTTTTCTCTTGCATTACTTTGTAAAGTTGTGTGTGACCCATAATTACTGTTTCTAATACCGGGAACTCTTCATATTCGAAGTGGTTCTGTTTTAATACTGCTAGACGCTCACCTGGCGTAATATGTATATCACCTGTTGATGGTTCGATTTCTCCAGATAAAATCTTTAGAAATGTTGATTTACCAGCACCGTTTGCTCCGATTAAACCGTAGCAGTTACCTGGCGTGAATTTTATATTAACATCTTCAAATAATTTGCGATCCGCGAAACGCAAACTAACGTTACTTACTGTAATCATTTGTGTCCTCCTACTAATACCGCTTATTTCAGCGTTTTCTCACCGATTGTCTTAAAAAATCGCATATAACGACTCAATTATTGTAGACTATAGCTATTATATAGTAGAAGCTGGATGAATAGCAACGGTTGATTGCTATTCCTTTCTTTCCAAACTTGAATAAAACCTTTGTTTTTAATTATATCAAAGTTACATACACACTTTAAGTAGGGTTTATTTTGAAGAAAATATTTATAATTGGAGCATTATGTTTATCTCTTACTTCCTTAACTGCATGTAGTAATAACAACGCAAAAACACCTACTGAATCAAAACAAGAGAAAAAAGAAGCGAAAGTAACTGTCGATTCGATTATCACTGAGTTTAAAAATGCTGGTCTCCAAGCAGAAAATCCAACCGATCTTCCTCAAAAAGAATTTGGTAACCTTCGAAAAGAAGGAAAACGTATTATGGTACCTGCTCTTGGTAAAGATAAAGGCGGTCGATTATTCGAAATTACAAAGAAAGAAGATTTAGAAAAAGTTAAGAAATATTACGATGAATTAGGAAATTCTGCTCCTATGTTATTCTCTCATACACACACCAAAGGTAATTTTCTTTTACAAATGAATGGCGATATGAAAGATGAAGAGTTTGTACAATATAAAGATGTGATGGACAAGTTAATAAAATAAGAAAAATCCCCTTTTAAAATAACGGGTTCAATTTAGGGAGAGAAAAATGTTAATACCCATTATAAATAACACAATAATTTGTATTCATTTCGCACCTCATTTCGTATTATAAATAGCAAACTAAAACGCTCAGAATATTTTCTGAGCGTTTTTATTTCTTTCTTCAACTAAAGCACCAGTTAGTGTAAAAAGCTATTTCACCATTTGTATTGTTAACTTATCTTTTAACATTGACCTATATAAGTCAATTTCATATTTTGTATTATTGATTTTTTCTTTGTTCATTTTTAACATATCAAATATTTCTAACTCCAAATTCCTTCTAGCTTCAAGAACTTTTATCGTTCCTTCTATACCTGAATGGTTATGTTCTTTCCCATAGCCTTGGTTAGTGTAATAGTCGACAAATCCTGTAGACCATTCTGGAGCTCTTTCTTTTAATGCCTTCCTAAATGAAAGTTCAAGATTATCTTGTTCTACATACAATAACATTGGATTCAAATTCTCTATGATTTTTGCAACTTTCATTACATAATTTATTATTTTTTCTTTTTGTTCACCATATTTAATCATCCCAATGGTTAATGGGTTTTGTATGAAACAACATTCAAAGATATAAACCTTATTATCTTCTAGAGCAATTTCAGCAAAATCATTCCATTTATCAGCAATTAATTCAACATTTTTATCGAATGGTAATTCATATATATCATTTTTAGAAATAGCGTTAAATAATTCGTCCGAAAACTGGTCACCAAACTCATTTTTTATCTTTCTGTATGGTAATAAATAATTGCTTCCTTTTTTTATAACTCTTTTAAGAAGCACTTCTTTAAAATCTCCACTCCTAGATAATAATCTGTCGAATTCAAATTTATTAAAACAAGATACACCATCATAGTCGGCTGGATGGTTCAAATTTCCCTCTAAAAATAGTTCAACTTCAATTTTATTTTGGCTTAGAATTTCATTTATTAGTTTTGCAGTGGTCGATTTTCCAAATCCAGGTAAACCTTCTACTATTATTAGTTTTGTGTTCATAGTTATAAATCCCTTCCCTCAAAGTAATGAACCAAGATTTAAAAAATTACGTACTCCACTGCAATCACCCCTTCAATATTAAAATAACTTGACCGTTAGTTTAATAATATTTTTTCACAATCTCTCTCATTATTTTAACATAAATTTTCCATTTACTTTTTAAAAAAGATAGTCCACCATTATTTGAGTGAACTATCTAAAGTAAATTATATCTTTTAAATCAAACAATTTGTCAGTAATCCCCAATCGTTGTGCTGGTGTTTTTACTGTTTTCTTTTCCCATCCTTTGTGATAAAAGACATACTTTTAAAAGGATATTCTTTTATTTTCTTTTTCTTAGTTTCTTTGTATAATCCTTCATTTTACTCGTTAACCCTATTAAAGCAGGTAACAATATTGGCATCACAATGATAGCTAATAGTAGTAGTGCAACGCCAACAACGGATGCTACTTGTATAAGCGTCAATACACCTGAAGGGATTAATGCAGCAAATGTACCACCTAATATAAGTGCCGCTGATAATATGACTCCTCCAATATGACGAGAAGCAGTTACAATTTTCGTCGCTGGGTCCCCTTCTAACTCATTGTATCTCATCATTACAAAAATACTATAATCCACCCCTAAAGCGACAATCATTATGAAACTAAAGAAAGGAACATTCCAACTTAATGAATCTACATGTAATACATGCGCACTAATTTGTTCACTTATACCTAGTGATGCAAAGTACGCTAATAGTAACGATCCAATAATAAAGATTGTGTTTAATAATGAACGTGTAATCACAATTAGTACAATCGCAATTCCAATTAACATAATTGTAGCTGTACGTAAGAAGTCTTGCCCTGTTACTTCTTTTAAATCAACGTTTCTAGCTGTCGTTCCTCCAATTGCTGTTTTTGCATTATTTAATTCCGTCCCCTTTAAAGTACCATCTATCGTTTTATTGATTTCTTGAATAATTGGCATCGCTTCTTTTGAATACGGATTCACGTCTAAAATGATTGTCATTTTAGCAGTCTTTCTATCTTGTGACATGTACGTATTCAAAGCTTTTTGGAAATCTTCCCCTTCTAAAACTTCTTTTGGAATATAAAACTTCTCAGAGCTTTTTGATTCATTTAGCTCGCCTAAATATTTCTGTGCGTCATTTAGACCGTTACTTACTTTTCCAAGCCCTTCTGTACTTTTAGATAAGCCTGTTTGTAATTGCCCCATCTTTTCTTGCAAATCTTTCAGCCCAGTTAATAGCTGACCTTGCCCATCATTTATTTTTGTTAATCCAGTTTGTAACTCTGATGACTTGTTCGCAATTTGTTCTGAACCTGAAGCCCCTTCATTTAATCCATTTTTAAGATCGGCTGCCCCTTTTTGTAATTTAGTAACGCCATTGTTCATTTCTTTTAGGCCGTTATCGACTTTCAATAACGATTGATTCGCTTCTTTAAATGACCCCATAGCTGCTTTATGCTGCGTCGCTAATTCATTTAATTCTTTTGATAGTACACTTAATTGCTTTTGAGCCTCTTTAGCAATTCCTATCGTTTGCAGTATGTTTGGATCATTTGCTAATTCCGGTTTCGTTTGAATGAAATTAGTCATTAACATTTCAATTTGCTCGTATCCTTTTTTCGCACCGTCAATCGCTTGAGAAATACTTCCGAAGTATTGATCGTAAGAACTTAAACCTTTTTCTAACTGGGCATAGCCAGCATGAAGCTGTGACGTTGCATTAGATAAGGCATTTATATTTTCATTTACTGAAGTTAATCCACTTTCAATTTGCTGTGCTCCTTGTGCCCCATCGTTTATTCCATTCGATAATTGATTCAACGCTGTTCCTAAAGTAGATACACCATTTTTCGCCTCGTTCGTTCCATCAATTAGCTTTTGAACATTTGCGAGGCCGTCAGAGTCATTACCACCCATTTTATTTTTAGCATCCGTTAATCCGTCATTGATTTCTTTTAAGCCACCATTGGCATCTCCTAAACCTGTATTTAGTTCTCCTGCTTGTTTATTTATATATAATTCTTTTATCTTATCTCCAGTTGGACGTGTCGGTGCATATACCTCTGAAACACCTTTCACTTTCGAAATTTTATCAGTTAACTCATCTAAAGTTTGTAGAGACGTTCCTTCATCTAATTTTTTGTTAGATTGAATGACTAACGTACTTGGTGAAGAAAAACCAGGTGGAAAATGCTCTTCTATTACGTTAATCCCCATCTTTGATTCGTACTTATTGTCTACTTCAAATAAGTCATTGTAATTAAGTGTATTAGAATATTTTAATACGAAAGGAATCGATATCACGAATACAATAATTAAAGCTACAAATGGTCTTGCTACTGAGTTTTTCGCAAAGAATCCCCATAAGCGACTATCTTCATGACCTTTAAAATTTTTAACTGGATAAAACATTCCTTTTCCTAATAGCACCATGAAAAATGGATTTAATGTGGTTAAAACGAGTAATAATACGAAAACACCAATTGCTACCGCTGAAGTAGATTGATATAGTTTAAAACTTGCTAAAGCAAGTGATGCAAAACCAATTAGCACTGCTATACCGCTATATAATACGGTTTTACCTGCTGATTTAAATGTTTCTTTCGTAGCTAAAAATGCGTTTTCTTGTTTACTTAATTCTTCTTTAAATCTTGTAAATAGTAAAATGTTATAGTCTGTTCCCACTCCAAACAGAACGACAACTACAAAGACTTGCGTAAAGTTTGAAAACGGGAAATTAAACTGATCTACAAGATGGGCAATAACCCCCATTGAAACTAAGTACGATACACCAACTGTAAGAAGTGAAATAATCGGAACAACAGGTGAACGGAATACAATGATTAATACTACAAGAATGAAAATGATTGAAATAACTTCAGTCTTTTTCACTCCCTCTTGAGAGGATTTAAGAAAATCACCTGCTACTAAGTCACTTCCTGTTAAGTACGTTTTTACCCCTTTCGTTTGTACCTTTTTATGAAGATTATTTGCAACTTTTGATATTTCGCCATGCTTTTTGTCTATTGATATTTGCGTTAAAATAGTCGTATTATCTTTAGAAACTAATTGTTTCTCCAAGTCTTTATTATCTAAATGTGAAACAACTTCCTCTATTCCTAATTGTTCTTTTTCATTTTGCAGGGCGTTGATTGTTTTTGTTATTTCCTCTTTTTGCTCAGTTGTTAAAGCTGTTTTACTTCCGCTATTGAAAACAGCTATAATGTCATACTTTTCAGTTCCGCCTTTATCCATTTCTTTTATCATTTTGTCAGCAATACTACTTTGCTCTGTATTAGGAATCGTAATGTGCCCTTTTTCTTTCACTAATTTATCCATATTAGGCATCGTTACGATCATTGTAATAGTAATAACTATCCATAATAGAAAAGATAAACTTCTCCAATTTTTTAGCTTGCTCATTTGCATCATCTCCCGCGATTAAAATTTTACGTCAGTTCCGGAATGAATATTCATTCTTATTATTTCGAAACCATCTTTAGGAATGAACGTTCATTCCTATCATTCTATTACATTATTTGTAAACTCTATTAAACTAGTCTTTCCAGAATGAATGTTCATTCCTTTAGTTGCACAAATACCCTCTCCTACTCTCATTTTTCAATTCTATTCAGGAATGAATATTCATTCCTGTCCTTATAAAGCTATAGAATCAAATGATTCTAATAGCGTTCCAGGAGCTTTCTTCCAATTCTTTTACTAACTCTTTCGAGTATTCTAATTGCCCTGTTGCAATTACTTTCGTTAATTTTTCTAACGGTTGATATACAATAATAATTAAAGCAACTGGAGGCAATGGACGAAGAAAACCTTTTGCGATTCCATCTTCAATAATATTCATAAAGAAGCCTATAAAATCGTCAAATATTTTCTTACTCTGCTCGTCAAGAAAATAACTATCGCAGTGAGAATTTGTAAATAAAAAAGCATCCACATTGTTTCTCGCAAATTCAAATAAACGGTTATACGTATGACTAAACTGTTCACGAATAGTTGCTTCAACAGGAAAATCTGTTTTTATCATTTCAGAAAGCTGTAACATACTTTTTGAAAATAATGAGTTAACAAGCGCCTCTTTATTTTCAAAATAGCGATAAATAGTACCCGCACCGACATTTGCTTTTTCAGCGATCATTGGAATTGTCGTACCATCGTAGCCACGCTCTGCAAAAAGTTGCATCGCAGCATCAAAAATATCCTCTTGTTTGTTTTTAGCCATTTTTTCCACCTCTATTTCCAGGAATGAAAATTCATTCCGTTTTTAATTATAAATTACAGGGAATAAAAGTCAAGTGCGTGACTACGTATAGTTGCAATTTTATTCCCTTGTTTGTGAATAAAATTATATCAGCGATTTTCAGGATATATCGACTTACCGACAAAAATTAACAAGATGAGATGGAGCTATCCCAAAATTTTGTTCGAAACAACTCCATCTTATATGCAAATTAAAAGAAATCATAAATAAACGCTTTACGTACCGGAACTATATCCTCAAATGCTTGTATTTCCTCTTCACTTCCGCTAATTAATTCAAGTTCATTTAGTTCTAATGGACGTTTGTATCCAAACAATATTGTAGATAGTGCATTTATATCTAGCTTGATTCCTTTATCCATTGGTTCTTCTATAATTGTTATTTCATAATTTGCAAGTCTCACTGTTATGTTATTCCACGGTGCAAATGAATCGGTAATATGTACAATTACTTCTTGCTGTACATTGTTCCAGTTCAACTCATATTGTTTTAAGAACTGCTCCACATCTACAATTCTTCCCATAAAATATGGTTTTATTTCTGTCTTCACACGTGGCTCTTGCAATGTATATAACAACGGTTCGTTTTCATTTACTGTCATTTCAAGTTCTTTAATCATAGAATCATGTTGGCAAATAAAGTTCCATAGACCATTTCGTGCTTCATTATACAGTGGTACGAATTCTTCTACAGTCATTTTAGATTTTTCTATTTTATATAACATGTAACCTGCTGCAGTTTTATTTTCATCGTAGTAAATTGCTAATGTTAAATCATCATAAACAGATTGTAACCACCATTTTTCATTTCGAACTAGCATACCAGAAAAACGTTCTGCAAATGTTTCATAAAGCTTCTCGACTTCTTCTGGGTGATTTTCTTTATTGAAACGTTTTACAGTACCATTCACTTGTTTTTTCATAACTAAATCACTCTTTGTCATATGACATACAAGAAGATCCGCACAAAGTTCCCAGCCATATTTGCGATAAAATGCAACAGCAAATGGATGTAACATCGATACTGTATATCCATCTTTTTTCATCGTTTGAAGTGAATGTTGAAGCAATTCTTTCACATAACCGCTTCTTCTGTACTCTGGATACGTCGCTACCCCCGCGACGCCACCCATTTTAAATCTTTCTTTGCCTATGTAAATATGAAACGGAATAAGGTGTAGTTTTGCCGCCAAGTCCTCCCCTTCCATAATACCGTATACTTCGTGACTTTCCTTCATTCTTGTAAGTTGCTGCTGCATTCGTTCCTCTTCTACTTTATATTGAAAAGCGTATTCTGATAAGCGTAATGCTTCTCTAAATTTATCTTCTTTTAATCGTATAACGTTCATATATTTCTCCCCCCTTTGTTTGAATTGTACCATAATTTAAAATATTACAGTGCGGTGAATGAAATTATATTGGCTTAACGACACAAATTCAATATAAAAAAGCAGATACATCTTGTATCTGCTTCTCATTACTTTATTTAGCTAATTTTTGAAGTTCTTCGAAGAATGTAGGGTATGATACACCTACTGCTTCTGCGTCTTCAATTGTTGTTTTTCCTTCTGCTAGACAGCCGGCAATCGCAAGCATCATTCCGATGCGGTGATCACCATAACTATTAACTGTATTTCCTTTTAAAACTGATTTCCCGTAAATAATCATCCCGTCTTCAGTTGCTTCTATGCGAGCACCTAGTTTCGTTAATTCCGCTACGACTGTATCAATACGGTTCGTTTCTTTTACTTTTAATTCGTGTGCATCTTTAATAACTGTAATTCCTTCTGCTTGCGTTGCCGCTAAGGCGATAACAGGAATTTCATCGATTAATCTTGGAATAATATCTCCGCCAATTTCGATTCCTTTTAATGAAGATGTTTCAATTGTAATGTTTGCTGCCGGTTCTGATGCACCTTCGTTAATTGCTTCCACAGTAAATGTGGCACCCATTTTCTCTAATACATCAATAATACCTGTACGAGTTGGATTCATCCCTACATTTTGTAATACTAGTTTACTATTCGGAATAATCGCGCCCGCTACTAAGAAAAATGCAGCTGATGATACGTCACCTGGTACTTGAACATCTGTCGCTGTTAACTTCTGTCCACCTGCTAGTTTCACTGTTTTTCCTTCGCGAGTTACTTTAACGCCAAATGCTTCAAGCATTCTTTCCGTATGGTCGCGAGAAATATGTGGTTCTGTAACAGCTGTTACACCTTCTGCACGAAGACCAGCAAGTAAAATAGCTGACTTAACTTGTGCGCTTGCGACAGGTGAAGTGTATTCGATTGCTTTTAAATTTCCACCACGTATTGTTAATGGCGTAAACGTCCCTTCTTCTCGGCCATCAATGTTTGCACCCATTTGTTTTAGTGGATTTGTTACACGTTTCATCGGTCTTTTTGCGATAGATGCATCACCTTGTACGCAAGAGAAAAATGGTGTATTTGCCAAAATCCCTGACATTAAACGTATTGTTGTACCGGAATTACCAACATCTAATACAGCTTTCGGTTCTTGCAGACCTTCTAACCCTTTGCCAACTACAGTGACTTCATCACCGTTTTGCACGATGTCTACTCCCATTTCTTTAAAACAAGAAATTGTACTTAAACAATCTGCACCGGGCAAGAAACCTTTAATTGTTGTTTTTCCTTCTGCAATCGCACCGAACATGACAGCGCGGTGAGAAATCGATTTATCTCCTGGAATTGTAATTTTGCCATTTAATCCGTTATTAACAGGTTGTATCGTTCTTTCCTTCACGTTTTCACCTTCTCATTTAAATTGTTTCATACGTTTGGTATTTTTCTTCTTCAAGCGCTAGCTTTGCTTTCGTACGATCTTCTTCTCTTTGGAAGCTAATACGTAATACCCCAAGTAATCCTTCACGTGCTTCTAATATTTGCAAGTTCGTAATACTAATTTCCTCGCGAGCTAAAATACTCGTAATATGAGCCAATGCCCCTACTTTATCTAAAACATCGACATATAAGTCGTGATAGGCAGGGATTGCCCCTCTCTTTCTTACTGGTAAAGAATCACGGTATTCTTTCGCATCTGCAAAATAGTTTTGAATCTCGCCTGCATCTCCAGTAGAAACTGTATCATATAATCCTTCCATTTCAGAGATCCACTCTTTTAATAATACCATTAAATGCTCACGATTTTGCTTTACAATATCACTCCACATTTTTGGGCTACTAGATGCGATACGTGTAATATCTTTAAAACCACCAGCAGCTAGTTGATGAATGAGCGGATTATCTCCTGCATGTTTCTCTACTTGCTTTACTAAACCTGCTGCGATAAGATGCGGAAAATGACTAACAATCCCTGTTACATAATCATGTTCTTCTGTATTTAAAACGAGAAAATGTGATCCTGTTCCTTTTAACCAATGCTTTAGTTCTTCCACTTGTTCATTTGGCACATGATTCATCGGCGTTAAAATGTAAAATGCATTTTCAAATAGATGTGCTTTTGCACTTTCAACTCCCGTTTTATGAGAACCTGCCATCGGATGTCCACCAATGAAAGAAACTTCCTTTGAAAATAAAGCTTCCGCTTCATTCATAATTGTCCCTTTTGTACTACCAACATCGGTTACAATAACATCTTCTCGTAAACGAAATGACGCTAATTTGTGTAATAACTTCTTCGTTTCTTCAACTGGAGAAGCAAAAACAATTAAATGCGCCTCTTCACATGCATGCTGTAAATCTAATGCTATTTCATCTACTACGCGTAATTCTTTTGCACGCTCTACTTGTTCTTGAAATATGTCATAACCTGTTATCGTTACATCGTGCTCTTTTTTAATTGCTAATGCAAGAGAGCCTCCTATTAAACCTGTTCCAATTAATACTACCTTTTTACACATTTGCCTCATCTCGAGACTTTCTTTTTTTATTTTCAAAGTGTTGTTGTAACACTGAAATCACTCCTTCATTTTGCTCCCTTGTTCCGACTGTAATACGGACACCATTTGGGAACGGACGAATAATAAATCCTGCATGCGCACAAGCTTCATAAATCTCTCCAGCATTCTCAACTGGCAAGAAGATGAAATTTGTTTGCGATGGATAAAACGGAATATTATTTTCCTTACAAAAGCTCTCGTATTGTTGTAATCCTTCTGTATTCACACGAACTATTTCTTCAATAAATTTGTCATCACCAAAAGCAATCGTCGCTGCTTTTTGTGCTAATGAAGATACGTTAAATGGCAAACGTACGACATTTAATTTCTCGATTAGCTCTTCCTGTCCAATCGCATATCCAACGCGGAAAGAAGCTAATCCGTACGCTTTAGAAAATGTTCTAAGTACAAGAATATTTTTATATTTTTCTAAAAGCGGTAATGTCTCTGGAAAATCTTTTGCTGTTACGTATTCATAGTACGCTTCATCAATGACAATTAACGTATTTTCACTAATACCTTCAATAAATTGAGTCAATTTTTGATCATTCACATATGTGCCTGTCGGGTTGTTTGGATTACAAATCCATACGATTTTCGTATTATTATTTACCGTTGACGAAATTTCGTCTAAATCAAATACACCATTTTTTAAAGGAATTTCTTTCACTTCACATCCTTCAATAACTGCATGATGACGGTACTGCGGGAATGTTGCACCAGCAGTTACGATGTTATCTCCTGCTTTGAGTACTGCACGGCTTATCATTTGAATGACTTCATCTAAACCACTACCGCAAAGTACTTGTTCCATTTGTACATGTAACTTATTTGCAATTGTTTGACGAAGCGTTGTAGCACCTCCGTCAGGATACAACGCTTGTTCTAACCACGATTTTTGTAACTCATCTAAAACACGCGGTGAGCAGCCGAATGGATTTTCATTCGATGCTAATTTAACAAACGAATGATCTCCGTATACTTCTTTCATTTGTTCAGGTGATTTACCTGGTTTATATGGTTGTAATGATGATAGTTGATCTTTTACTTGCATGTTAAAACCACCTTTTTATTAAAATTCTTTTGCGTATTTGTTATGTTGCGTAATGTTTTGCTGAATTAAATCCATACGATCTTTTCCGAATTGTTCGACAAGCGCATGTGCAAGTTCCCAAGCTACAACAGATTCAGCTACTACACCTGCTGCTGGTACTGCACAACTATCAGATCTTTCAATGCTCGCTTGGAATGCTTCTTTCGTATCAATGTCAACACTTGCTAACGGTTTGTATAAGGTAGGTATTGGTTTCATGACACCTCTTACGACAATTGGCATTCCTGTTGTCATACCACCTTCTAAACCACCGGCACTATTCGTTTTTCTCGTGTATCCTTGTTCTTCATCCCATAAAATTTCATCATGCACTTTACTTCCTGGCTGTCTTGCTGCTTCAAAACCAACGCCAATTTCAGCACCTTTAAATGCATTAATACTCATAATCGCACCAGCAAGTTTTGCATCTAATTTACGATCGTAATGAACGTAACTACCAACACCTATTGGCATGCCCTCTGCAATGACTTCTACAATGCCGCCGATTGAATCTCCGCTACTTTTTGCATTATCAATCGCATCCATCATCTCTTGTTCTACTTCTTTATCTAAACATCGAACTGGTGAGTTTTCAGTAATTGTTTGAATTTCTTCAATTGCTAAGTTTGAAATATGTTTTGCTTGTACTCCACCAATTTCAAGTACATGTCCTGCAATCTCTACGCCTAATTCTTTTAAAATTTGTTTCGCAACCGCTCCAGCAGCTACACGAACTGTCGTTTCTCTTGCAGATGAGCGCTCTAGTACGTTTCTTATATCACGGTGACCGTATTTAATTGCTCCGTTCAAATCTGCATGTCCTGGACGTGGTTTTGTAATTGTACGTTTCATATCTTTACTTTCTTTTTCTGAAATTGGCTCTGCACCCATTACTTTCGTCCAATGTTTGAAATCATCATTTTTTACGATTAACGTTATCGGCGAACCAAGTGTCATCCCATGGCGAACACCACTTACAATCTCAACTGTATCGGTTTCAATTTGCATGCGTCTTCCGCGTCCGTGCCCTTTTTGTCTTCTTAATAATTCTTTATTAATATGTTCCGCTGTTAATGTTAAGCCTGCTGGTACACCTTCTAAAATAACTGTTAACTGCGGCCCATGTGATTCTCCAGCTGTAATGTATCTCATTTCTCTTGCCCCTTTACTATTTTTTTGTACAAAAAAGTCCCTACTGAGCGCTCAGTAGGGACGATGTTTATCGCGGTACCACCCTAGTTGTAGACTTCTTTCGTCTACCTCTCTTATTCTTTAACGATCGTTCGACCGTCTTCCCCTCCAAAAATTGGCGGAAAAGATGCTCCAAGGCTGTAATTCATGCTTACCTTTGTACTGATTTACACCGACCATCAGCTCTCTTTAACAGTGAGATAAGCACTACTGTTTCCTCTTCAGCGCATATATGATATGGAACTAAGATAATTTATTTTTGAAACCTTTTAACTCATCCATGAATCTATGGAATTCTGGAATATCCATTTGTTGTGCAGAATCTGATAGTGCCACTGCTGGGTCTGGATGTACTTCAGCCATTACTGCGTCTGCGCCAATCGCAAGTGCTGCTTTCGCTGTTGGTAATAATAAGTCTCTACGTCCAGTTGAATGTGTTACGTCAACGATAACTGGTAAATGTGTTTCTTTCTTTAAAATTGGTACTGCTGAAATATCTAATGTGTTACGTGTCGCTCTTTCGTATGTGCGGATACCGCGCTCACATAAAATAATTTGGTCGTTACCTTGTGCAATGATGTATTCAGCTGCGTTAATGAACTCATCAATTGTTGCTGCTAATCCACGTTTTAGTAATACTGGCTTATTAACTTTACCTACAGCTCGTAGTAAGTCAAAGTTTTGCATGTTACGTGCACCAACTTGAATTACATCAACGTAGTCTAATGCCATTTCAACATCGTTTGGATTTAAAATTTCACTAATAATTGCTAAGTCGAATTCATCTGCTACTTGGCGTAAAATTTGTAGTCCTTCTACTCCTAAACCTTGGAAATCGTATGGAGATGTTCTCGGTTTGAAAGCACCACCGCGCATTAATTTTAAGCCTTGATCTTTCATCGCTTGCCCTACTTGGCGAACTTGCTCTAAACTTTCAACTGCACAAGGTCCCATGATGAATGTTTGTGTGCCGTTACCAATCAATTCACCTTTTACATCAACGATTGTATTTTCTTGTTTCTTTTTACGTGAAACTAGTAATGCTTTACGGTTATCATCTTCTTGTAATTCTAAGCTAGCTTTGAAAATTGTTTTGAAAATATGTTGAACTGTTGACGTTTCGAATGGTCCTTCGTTATTCTCTGCGATCATATCAAGTACTTCACGCTCACGTACTGGATCAAAACGTTTCGTACCTTGTACTTGCTTTTGTTCCCCAATTTTTTGAACGATTTCACCACGTTTATTTAAAAGGTGTAATAGTTGTAAGTTAATTTCATCTACCTGTTTACGTAATTGATCTAATTCATGATTTGCCATTTGGAAATCCTCCTCTAATGTTTTAAAAGTATAGTAAGAGAATGAAAAATTCTCTATTTTCTGAACTGGTCAATTATACAAATTTAAAGTGGAATCGATACCTCTTCTTATTTTAAACTAATAATTAGTACAAAGACACTATCTACTAGCTAAAAACCCACTTTTTTTGTACAAAAAATCCCTACTGATCCAATCAGTAGGGACGATATTTATCGCGGTACCACCCTAGTTGTAGACTTCTTTCGTCTACCTCTCTTCATTGTTAACGATCATCTGACCGTCTTTCCCTTTATAAAGACAATAAATACTATCTTTACTACGAAAAAGATGCTCTAGGACTGTAATTCGCTCTTGTTTTTGTACTGGTTCGCACCAACCACCAGCTCTCTGTTACAGGGAAACAACAACTACTGCTTTTCCTTTCAACGCATGAATATTTACTTTTCAAGTTAGACCACTAAAATACAAAAAATCCCTACTGAATAAATCAGTAGGGACGATGTTCATCGCGGTACCACCCTAGTTGTAGACTAACTTTCCGTCTACCTCTCTTCACTGTTAACGATCAATTGACCGCTTTTTCTTCATAAAGACGAAACTATCTTTACTATGAAAAAGATGCTCCAAGACTGTAATTCATGATTATCCCTGTACTGGTTCACACCAACCACCAGCTCTCTGTTACAGTAAGACTAACCACTACTGTGATCTCTTCATTGCACTTTGTTTATTCAAATGTTTTTGAAATTGAATAAGTATGATTCGTATTATAGAACGCTTTTCAAAACACTGTCAACAACTTTTTATATATTTTTTTAAAATCCACTTTCGTCCTACATTTCTTCTTGTAAATTCCCCATAACAATTCCGATGCGAATTATTTCATTATCTATTGCATTTAATACACATTTTTCTACACTATACCGGATTAATACTTCTTTTATTTGAATAATTTCAATTTCAAGTAAATCGGCTTCCTGAAGCGTTTGCAGTAAAGTGAAAAATACGTTTGCATACAACTCTTTATACATTTTTATACTCTCTGTCTTTTCAAGTATTTCATTAAGTAACTGTTTTAACTCCGTTTGATTTCCTTTTCCACCCACGTCCAAAAATGTTTTACAAATGATAGATAATCCTCTTTCTACTATTTCATCCATAAATAAAATAATACGTATAAGCATTACATATTCTCTAGCTGTGATTTCACCCATTTTCGGTCGCTCTCGCAAAAATACACTGAGCCAAGCTACCCAAAACTTTTGTTGTTCTTTTGCACTTAACGTTTTGACGTAATAGCATAAAAACTGCATAAATTTAATTTTATTTTCTTCATTTTCTCGTATAAGTAAAGGGTATAACCAGTCTGTTTTTTGCTCCCAATACAGTACACATTTAATAAATACAAAACTAAGCCATTTTAAGAATGCTTCCCTCGTATGCGGATGTAATACTTCCAAGTGTTCTACCGCATACTTAATAAATCCCTTCATCTCTGTAAATAAAGGTAAATTTATTTGTGTGTAACATAAGCCTGCCCATGCATATTTCGTAATCTCATTTTCCTTCTTTAAATCTAAGTACGGTAACAAATATTTTCGGCACCATTGCTTCTCAATATGATAGAGAAATGTAATATCTGCTACTAAACGAGCTAACATAAAATTTGCCCGTTCTGAACTAACTCTTACTTGTTCTTCAAATAAAAATAAATATTCATACACGTTACGATCGTATAAATGATCATACGATAACAATTTTAATAATACAGCGGTCATTTTCCCAACAGGATGCTGAATTGATTCATTGTAAAAATCTTGTTTTCCAAGCTTAAAATCCGTGTCACTTTTCATTACTTGAGGGAATACCGAAAAAGCAAACCGTTTTACATTGCGTATACTATTTTCCTCTAACTCTTCTAATCGATTACTAACTTCATATAGAAAACTACTAATTAACCAATGAAAAGCAGTATTTCTAACGAATTTCTGCAACAGAGGAATAATTTTTTGTATTTGTTCATTTGTTAGTCCTCGGTTATTTCGCCACTCTCTAATACACACAAACCAAACTTCATTACTTATTTCGTGCATACCTACTAATTGATAAGCAAATGAAATACTCCATTCTGTATTCAATTTACATGCTTTCGATAACATCTCTAAAAAATGACGTTGTTCAAAAACACCGTCTTGAGAAAATTGGCGAACTTGCTTCACAATCTCATCGTCTTTCAGCTGTAATAATCCATCAGCAGTTACATTACAAGTAATACTTTGTTCTGTAGTCTCTTTCTTTTGTACACTGTATCGATCTGTATGAAAGTGAGGATGTTTTTGCTTCATTAACTCATAGCCTTTTGCTGTAGATGGACTATTCGAGTCACAAGTGAATAATAAATCTAACACTAAACAAACATCAAATGCCCTCTCCTCCGCAAGGTCCTTCAGTACAATTTGAATGACTTCTTCTTTTGTTTTTTCTAAAGAGAGTGCGTAATGATTTTTTATAAGTTGAAAAACTTCGTGTTTATAAGTGACATCTAAAAGAAGTCTTTCCTGTAACAACCATTTCATTTTCTCATCGGCGCTAACAAATATATTTTTATTCATCGCATCAATTGCAATTCGGTTTTGAAGTATGCTGTTTGCCTCTATCATTTCTGTAATATAATAATTTGCTTTTTTCTCATTGTTTTCACATAGATAGGCTAAACATTCTTTTACAATTTGAATTAAAAATGCAAGATCATTTTGCTGAAACTCTTTTTCCGCATTTTCTTTATCCCTTTTTTTCAGTGCTGTTTGCCTTAGTGATAACATTCGCATCTTCTCTATTCCCATCATCATAATGGGAACGGCGTAATAGGAAATATGCGGTTTCATCTTCTCATTCCAAATTTGCTCCACATAAGAAAAAGTAGACACTGGTAGCCGGCTCGATTCCTCGAGTTCTATTGATTCCTCCGTATCATTTCCCCATTTTCTTTCTCGCTTCAACTTAAGCTTTCCGTCTAAAATAAACGTGAATAACAATAAAGCAATTTCTTTATGCTCAGGAAAAGAACATTTTTGCAGTAAGTAAGAAATTGTTTCGATTGATTTACTATCTTTTTCAGCTGTTTCTAATAAAAGTAGTGTCCATCTTGCAAACAACAACGGGTCCATTTTCATTTTCGTTTCGTTTAAGTAGCTACAAATTGTTCTCCATAATAACGGAGATATTTTAGAGTGATTTTTAAAAATTAATTGAAATAATTCTTTTTGATGACTAAAAAGAAATTGTTCCACTAACCATTTTGTAAGTAATTCATCTACCTCGTTATAGTTTGATGTAACTAAAAATAAATTTTGTAATTTCCCTTCCGCTTCAAGCCATTCCACCCATTCATAATCGTGAGCAAATTCAACAAAGTAGCGAACCGTTTCAATTTTTTTTATGGATTGTTTTATGTATGATAATTGTTCCTGCTCTACTGACGGCGGAACTGTTACTATGTCACGAATTCGCATTCGTTTTGTAATATAATTATCACCCATTAATTCCGCCCATCGTTTCACTGCTTTAACGAGTGACTGATGATTATTCCCTTTATTCGGATACACAATCGGCCGTATTCCTAAATGCTCCCAGTGATACGTATTTTCTCCTTGTGCGACAAATGCATAACGCCTTGTACTTGGTGGTAAACCCGTTGCTAAATATTTCATTACTGGGTCATTATGACTATATCCAACGAACAAAACGGTGTAATTCGAGAATAAATCAACTAAAAATCTTCTAGCCCATCCTTCAGTCAAGTAAGCCCTTCCAAAATCACCATCTGTTAAAATTAATGCTTCTTTTTCTTGTTCTATATTTCCATGTATGTAAGCGAGTCCTTTAAACGCTCTACCTGTAGGTAACGCAGGTGCGTAATATACGTTTAATTCTCTATTCATTTCTTTCATTGCAGTAGTAAAATGTCGATCAAAATTTGTCGTTACAATACGAACTTCCGTGTCTAAAGGAAACAATCTCGGAATTGCATAATGAAGCGGATTCGGTTTTGACTTTTCTATATGAACTAAATCTCTTGCAACTTGATGTACATCTTTTGATTTCGCAATTTTACCAAGATAATAATCATGAGGTTCTGTTACTTCACGAGTTTCTACATATAAGGTTTTCGCAATTTCATCAACAAGATCATCAAAATTCGGTAAGTTTGATTTCCCTTTCATAGAAACTCCCGCTCCAACAAATAATACTAACTTTCCTTGTTCAAGATGATCAATTAACTCGTCTGGAATTTCTACTTCTGAAGTAATCCACACCCAGGATTCCCCCTTACCTAAAAATGTCATATACTCTCATTTTACTATAACATTTTTTCTTTGTTTTTTTAATATTTAGACAAAAATCGAACGTGAAAAAGTTTTAAGTAAATATATTCGTTACAATGTATGAACTCCTAAATTTATTGCAAAACTATGTATAAATCGGAGGTGTAAATTTTGAATGATTTCACAGTAGTGCTTATCAAGTTTATATCGTGCATTATCGCATTTAGTATTGGACTGGCTTTATTTTTCCCTGCAACGTTCGTTCAAATCATTTCATTCAGTCTCTTTGTTACAATCGTATCCTACATGTTCGTTGATAAAATTATTTTAAATCGAATTGGCAGTACTGGTGCCATTATGACAGATTTCTTATTAACGTATTTAAGCGTTTGGATTTTCGGTAATATTTTATTAGACAACTATATGCAAATTGCATGGGGCAGTATCCTTTCGGCGATTGTCTTCACATTATCAGAAGTAATCGTTCATCGTTTTTCAAATGCCCGCACAAGGCATAACAATGATAATATTCATATTAATCGCCGCTTTGCATATGGTACGGAGTTTGCTGAAGAACAAAATATATTGGATAAAGATAAAAAGAAATAACGTTTTGATGCAGGAGCGCCCTTTTTAATTTTGTGGTGCTCCTTTTTTGTGTTTTTATTATGATACGTGAAATTATATCGACGATTTTTCAAATATATCTATCGTAACTTAAAATATATCAACGATTATTTAAATATATCGACGTTTCGACAAAGAATGTCGATTTACCGACATTATTTGACACGATTTCCTCTAATAAAAAAACTGCCTCTTATTTAGAGACAGTTACTTTCAAATCTTTTAATGTAACGACATCAGCAAACGCTCCAAACACTACGTTATGATGCTTCACAATGTCTTCAGCACGTAATACTTCTGTATCAAACGTACTATGTGCATCACTCACTAACGTTACTTTATACCCTTCACTAAACGCTCTGCGCGTTGTCGTATCCACACAGTACTGCGTCTGCATTCCTGAAATTATAACATGATCGATTCCCTTGTCTTGCAATACTTCTTTTAGGTTCGTCTTGTGGAACGAATCTGGCGTCGTTTTTTCAACGATACTGTCCCCTTCTTGTGGTGCAATTTCCACATGGATCTTCCAGCCATCTGTACCTTTTTCTAACGGATGATCTTTTGGTCCGTTATGTTGTACATAAATAACCGGTATATCATTTAAACGGCATTCCCCAATAAGCTCTTGTAATGTTTGTAAAAAATTTTCCCCATTATGTACTGGCATTCCTGCTGTATACATTCCCGTTTGCACATCGATTACAATTAATGCTTTTTTCATTTCGCATAGCTCCCTTATTTTGTATTCCACCATCCAACAATCTTCTAATTTTCCCTCATGTAGCTCATGTTCCTTTAAAATCTTCACCTTTTTAAATCCACATTTTTCATAACACTTTATCGCACGTTCATTATTAACTTTCGGGTCCATTGCGATTGCTTCTGCTCCCGCGTTCTCCATAATGTATGTAATTGCTGCGTGAACAAGTTTTGTGCCAATACCTTTTCCCCAATAAGTCGGTTCTCCTATAAATTGATCCATTCCCCATACATTTTGTGATTCTTCATAGCCATATAATCTTTTCCACTCAGAATCAACTGGATACATTTGAATGTATCCAATCGGGACGTCATCAAATTCTATTAAACACCTTTTTTCATAACTGTTTGGATTATGTATAAAATGATCAAGTACCTTTTCTACAGATTGCGGCTTATCTCGCCCTTCGTAATACTGCAGGACTTCTGGGTTCGTTAACCATTTTGAAATGATTGGTGCATCCTCTTCTACTACATACCTAACCGATACATTATCTTTTTGAAATAGCATATAGTACCTCTTTTTAATTATTTATATTTTTTTGTTGTGAAATCTTTAATTGCCTCTAGATAGCGAAACCATATCCGTTTCCATATAGGTTGTGCATTTTTTAATGTATCACCTTTAAATATCCATCATATTGATTATACACTTTCTTCGTTTTATTTGTTAAAATTTTCTATATAATCATTCACGTTGGGGGAATACATTATGCCTAATCCTATACTTAAATCAACTTTAATCATCCTTAGAGGAAACTCCGCAAGTGGTAAAACAACAATCGCAAAGCAACTACAAGAGCATTTCGGACAAGGTACACTTTTGGTATCACAGGATGTTGTACGTAGAGATATGCTTAGAGTACACGACACGATGGGGAATTTATCACATGATTTACTATTTGAAAGTACAAAGTACGGAAAAGGAAAATGTGAGTTTGTTATTTTAGAAGGTATTTTAAACAGTCGAAGATACGGTGAAATGTTAAAAGAATTAATACATTATTTTGAAGGAAACGCGTATACATATTACTTTGATTTATCGTTAAAAGAAACGATTCGACGACATAACACAAGGGAAAAGCGGCATGAATTTGGTGAGGATTCCCTAGAAAAATGGTATAATCCACACGATACAATTGAAGTTGCTAACGAAACTATTTTTACAGATAACTTCACGCAAAAAGATATATTTGATGCGATTCTTAATGATATTATGGTACGAAAATAAGACCGACAGAATATGTCAGTCTTATTTTCATTATGTTATTAGATTTATTATAAAATCTTCACTTTAACAGTTTGTCTTCCCCAATTCATCGCTTTACTTTTTGACCCCATTAATACATCAATGCGATTACCTTTAATTGCACTTCCGGTATCTCCAGCGATTGCTTCTCCATAACCTTCTACCCATACTTTAGATCCTAATGGGATTACTTTCGGGTCTACTGCGATAATTCTCATATTCGGATTAGCCGTTAAATCATGCCCCATCGCAGTTAAAACGCGTCCACCATATGTACCATTTTCACTTGGATCAGCAGTATATGCTGTCGCCACTACCGTTAATTCACGTTTAGCAGACTGCGCGTTATTTTTAGACTCTTCTTTTGCTTTTATTGCTTCTCGGGCTTTTGCCTCTTCCTTAGCTTTGGCTATTTCTTGCGCTTTTGCTTCTTCCTTAGCTTTGGCTGTTTCTTGCGCTTTCGCCTCTTCCTTAGCTTTGGCTATTTCTTGCGCTTTTGCCTCTTCCTTAGCTTTGGCTATTTCTTGCGCTTTTGCTTCTTCCTTAGCTTTGGCTATTTCTTGCGCTTTTGCTTCTTCCTTAGCTTTGGCTATTTCTTGGACTTTTGCTTCTTCCTTAGCTTTCGCTACTTCTTGGACTTTCACTTCTTCCTTAGGCTTTGCTACTTCTTGGACTTTCACTTCTTCCTTAGGCTTTGCTACTTCTTGGACTTTCACTTCTTCCTTAGGCTTTGCTACTTCTTGGACTTTCACTTCTTCCTTAGGTTTTGCTACTTCTTGGACTTTCACTTCTTTCTTAGGCTTTACTACTTCTTGGACTTTCACTTCTTCCTTAGGTTTAATTGTTTCTTTTGCCTTTGTTATCTTCTGTGTTTTAGCTTCTTCCTTAGCTTTAACCGTTTTTTGTACTTTCGCTACTTGCTTCGTTTTCTCGTCAACCTTTTTTTCAACTGGCGCTGTACTAGATAAGAAAGAAACATTTGCATAAGCTGTTTTTCCTTTATACTCAAATTGCAGCCATCCATCTTTTACTTGATGCGTTGATTCAATTACATCATCTTTTTTCAGTCTGCCAAGAATTTTTGATTCTGTGTTTGCTTCCGTACGAACATTTAATAAATTTGCTGTTACATGGTAAATATCTTTTGTAAACTCCGAGCTTACAAATACTTCTTTACCATTCAACTCAATTTTTGACCAGCCATCTTCAGTATTTATGACTTTTAATTCTTCCCCGTTTTTTACCTTTTCGACTACTTTTGATTCCGTAGTCGGTTTTTCACGTACGTTGAGTACATCTGCTGTTACGATTGTTTCTGCAGTAGCAGTTGTAGTAAATGCTCCCAATCCGAAAACTGTTGCTGTTGCTGCGCCAATTACTTTTTTCATATTAGCCTCCATTATATTTTTTTGAATTCTATCAAATACTTCCATAAATTTACGGAAGCATTTGCAACAGTATATTAGTACCACTTAATATACTGCTATTAAAACTCCTTACTCCAATACTATCAAATTCTTATTTCTAATTCTATATATTATAAGTTTCCTTATCTTCTATAAACGTTTCATGTCTGTCTTCACACTATATAGTTGTCGCAATTCCCGCCAAAAATAAACTTACGATTGCTAAAAATTGAGTAGCGACTATAGCCCCTCTTAAATGAAACTTATAATCTTTATATCCCTTCATCCCTTCCGTACTAGGAATAACAATAAACTTCGGGGTAATCCAGCAAAAAATTAGCCAATCAATTATAAGTAAATCTACTAAATTGAAAATCATTAAAATACCAAAAGTATGTAAGTAGGCATCAATATATAATAATTTTTCATGTTTATGTAGTATATATGTAGAAACGAAAGGAGTACCAAAAAGAATAACATTATATGCAATATTAAAGTAAATCGTTTGCTTTTTTTCATGAATCGATTTCGGAAAAACTACTTTTTGAATATCTTTCGGATAATCTGTTAACGAAAGTCGGGGATTATAATATAAGGACCCTAAAATCATTACGGATAGTACAATAGACATCATGACACCAACGTACATCATTTGCTCAAATTGATTCATATGTGTCATTCACCCTTTTCTGTAATTACTATGTTGATCATTTACTTAATTACACATTGTATGTGCATAAATAACCAAAAATTAACAGTCGTGTTTAACACCAAATCAAAATTCTTGAAATAAAAAAACAATTTTTATAAAGTGAAAGCCTAATCAGTTAAGTTAGGGCTGGTGAAAACTATGAAAATTGAACATATTGCAATATGGGTAAATGATTTAAAATAAATGCGTACTTTCTATACAAAGTACTTTAATGGTAAAGCCAACTCTTTATATCATAATGAAGCGAAACAATTTGAATCTTATTTTATTACGTTCGAATCTGGAACAAGACTTAAACTTATACCTAAAAAAGGGATTGAAAACGAGCCGAACCTTAATATTATTGGCTATGCTCATATGGCTTTCTCTGTCGGTAATGAAGAACGTGTAAATGAATTAACTACAAGATTAAAAGATGATGGTTATTCTTTATTAAATGGACCGCGTTTCACTGGAGATGGCTATTACGAAAGTGTAATAAGTGATCCTGAAGGTAATCAAATTGAAATTACGATTTGATGAAACTATTAGAAATAGATCATAATAGTGGAACCGTAACAATTGGAACTGAGTGGAGGAACATTTCTTTAATGGAAGTAAAAGCAAAATATAATCCCAAAAATATTTTTAACTTTCCGCAAAATATTCCGCTTTTTTAACTGATTAAATATTTTTTCAAACTGCTAAATAAAAATGCATGTTATATTGTTTATTTAGCAGTTTAGAATAAATATTATTTTATTTACATAACAATATTATGAAGTATAAGGTATAACTCTTTTACTTCTCTTTTTATTTATAATGACTCTTCCTATATTAAAAGCAAAAGCGATAAAAAATATAATACTCCCCATTAAAAATACTAAATTATAACTACGAATAATTCCTTGCTTATATTTTTCCTTTAGTTGCTTGTAAATCTTACCCTCCTCATCTATTTTTAATAATATCTGTTGTTTTTTATTTATGGCTTGCAATACCTGTTCCCTTTCTAAATTTGACAAATCACTTTTTTTAATTACAGTTACTGCTTCTCTATTTACCTTCTCTTTTTCAACTAACAACTGATGATTCAGAAACATCACCAGTATCGCTACCCCAACAATACTTCCAACTGTTCTTGAAATATTACATATACTTGCAGCAACACCTGATTTTTCAATAGGCACACTTAAAACTGCTGTTGTTGTATATGGCGCTAATGTGCAACCTGTTCCAATCCCAACGATTATTAATCGCCAAATATAATCCCATGTAGTAAAGTTTGAATCTATTTGACTAAATAAATATGATGATATGATAAATGTTAGTAGCCCTACACTACCTATTAATGAACTCCCCTGCTTTGCTGCAATTGGTGTTACTATTGCTGTAACAAGCATTGAAACAATAGCTAGCGTGCTAATCATTAAACCTGACTGTAATTCAGACATACCTCCTACTTGAACGAAATAAAAAGCAAGTATAAACAAAAAGTTCATTAATCCCATTCCAACAAAGAATAAAGAAAGATTCGAGAGTGAGAACTCTTTATTTGTGAATAATTTTAATGGCAACATTGGATTTTCACTTTTCTTTTCAATGATAAAAAACAATATAAATCCTATGAGTGAGAGCATAAAAAGAAGTATTAAGCTTATCGTGCTTAAATGATTTGTATTTACTTGTATGAGTGCATATACGAGTAAGCATAGTGCAGATGCAGAAGTAATCATACCTGCCCAATCTATTTTAGAGCTTGCAGCATGATCATACGATTCCTTAATACAAAGAATCACGAAGATAAGAGATAAAATACCAACTGGTATATTAATAAAAAACACCCAACTCCAATTTAATTTGTCAGTTAAAACGCCTCCAAGTGAAGGGCCAATCGCCGCTGCTAATCCCCCAAAAGCTCCCATGACGCCTCCTATCATACCTTGTTTTTCTTTCGGTACTAAATTAAGGCCTAATGGCATAGCAACTGGTACGATAACTGCGGCAGAAAGTCCTTGTATTACTCTAAAAGCAACTAATGTATGAAAAGAAGTGGCTATACCGCACATAAATGAACTAATAGAAAAAAACAATAAACCAATAATATACAGTTTCTTGCGACCAAACTGATCCGCCAGACGTGCTGCAAGTAATAAACACGATACAAAGGCAACATTATAACTATTAGCAACCCAAGAAATTGTATCAACTGAAGTATGAAATGTCTTTGTCATTTCTGGTAATGCGATATTCACAATATTCGAATCTAAAATTGCCATAAAAAAACCCGCAATTAAAGCTAGTAATGCAAATGTATTCCTCATTTCTGCCACCCTTATTCGTATTATTTATTTAATATGCCATGCATAAATAAATTTACACACGTCTCTATATACTCTTCTAACTGAATTTCTTCTTCCGATATACTTACATTCATAATATATAGAAACAGTTGTCCATAAAACATACTTGCTATAAGACGACAATTACATGGGGAAATGTGTCGCTTCTCTTCAAGTTGCTTTAAATATCTTTCTAAATGATCCACTAGATGTGAATTCAACTCATGTAGTAATGCTTTCATTTCACTATTTTGTCTTGATTCTATTAACGCAGCCCAAATGTAATTTAGCTTTGGTAAATTGGTTTGAATATATGTTTCTGCTACTTTTGTAAGGTCCTTATATAAATCACCAGTAAATTGCTCTTCTATTTCCTCTAACAATGCGACTGGTGTCGTCCGCAAAATAATACTCTCCCTAAAAAGATTTTCCTTATTTTTAAAATTACGAAATATCGTTAATTCGCTTACCCCCGCTTTTTCTGCCACTTCACGAATTGTTGTCGCTGTATACCCCTTTTCCCCGAATAATAAAGTAGCAGCTTCCATAACTTTTTCTCGTGCTGTTAATTTCCCCATCTTTATTCCTCCATTCAATATGTAAGTAAGTAATTACTAACATATTATCACAAAAGAAAAATGAAAGTAACTAGTTACTTTCATTTTTCTGGAATTTCATTACATCTTCAACTACTAATAGGAATATTCCCTCAAATTCTTCTATGGATAAATAACGTTTGCAAAAGCTTTTCACAGCTATTATTAATGTTGACAATCCAGTGCCTACTATAATTATTTTCTTGTAGTTGGGAAAGAAATTGCTAATCGAGCGGGATATTTCAAGTATTTTTATAAGGATAAATGAATCAGTAAACTACCTTACTTTACATTGTGATATACCTGTTATCAAAGGGAAAAATAGGATCTGTTGCAATGGATGTGAAGAAATGCATTGTTGCAACAAGTAAATTTACCGACTTTATTATTTTAACAGGGAAGCCCTACTCATCTTAACCAAGTAAAGTTGGGGATATTTCAACCTAAATCTACAATTTGAGTTTTTTATGAAATTCATTGAAAACATACAAACAACCATCGTCTCATAGAAAGATAGCTGTTTGTATTTAACACTATTCATTAGCTAGCATTATGAATGCGTTAACCACCCTACTATACAATAGAAAACGTCAAATACACTCCAACAACGAAGAATACGGCAAGTGTCTTAATTATCGTAATACCAAAAATCTCTTTATAAGCTTCCCGGTGCGTTAATCCTGTAACTGCAAGTAAGGTTATAACAGCTCCGTTATGAGGGAGAGTATCCATACCTCCCGCCGCCATTGCAATGACACGATGCAGCACATCTAACGGAATGTCAAAGTTCGCTGCCGCTTCAATATATTTTTCTGCCATTAAACCTAATGTAATACTCATTCCACCCGAGCCTGAGCCCGTCAGCCCGCATAATATATTCGTCATGACTGCTCCGCTAATTAAAGGATTTGAGAAAGTCCCCGTCAAATAATTTTGAATCATGACAAATCCAGGTAAAGCTGCTATAACAGCACCAAATCCATACTCAGCTGCAGTGTTCATGGCAGCTAAGATTGAACCACTTACGCCCACGCTTGTAATAGATTGAAAATGTTCTTTTACCGCTTGAAAATTTAATATTATAGCAGACAGTATTCCAATAAGAAGTGCTATTTCCACTGACCAAATACCTATAACTTGTCCCATATCAATCGTTCCATACTCCTTCAAGCCTATAGATGCAAAATCAAATCCCTTTGTATACCAAACGGGGATGAATACTGTAAAGATTTTATTCATCACTCCAACCAGTACAAGTGGAAGAAAAGCTACCCAGTAACTAGCTGGAATAACATCGCTAGAAGCAATTGGCGTTTGCACCAGTTGTGCACTTGTTGTGGCAGCAAGTTCAGAAGTAGCACCGTCTTTTCCAAAGTACCCCTCTCCTTTAGCAGCAGCCTTCTTCCTACACCTTTCCAAATACAACATGCCGCATGTAAAGATAAACAATGCTCCGATAATTCCTAATGTAGGAGCTGCATAAATATCTGTTTTAAAGAAAGTAGTTGGAATGACATTTTGGATTTGAGGCGATCCAGGAAGCGAATCCATCGAAAACGTGAATGCGCTAAATGCGATTGTCGCTGGAATGAGTCGTTTCGGAATATTCGCCTCGCGAAATAATTGCGCCGCAAATGGATAAATCGCAAATACCGCCACAAATAAACTAACACCACTGTATGTAAGAATCGCTCCCATTAATACGATGGAAAGAATCGCTCTTTTCACACCAATAAAACGGATAATAATTTTCGCGATTTTTTCTGCTATTCCAGTAATTTCTACAACCTTACCGAAAATCGCTCCAAGCAAAAATACAGGAAAATATAATTTTATAAATCCGACCATCTTCGCCATAAAAACATTAGAAAAGAACGGTAAAACATACGACGGTTCTGTTAAAAACACAGCGAGCAACGCACATAACGGAGCGAATAAAATGACTGAGAATCCTCGGTAAGCTACAAATATAAGCAAGCCAAGCGATAACAATACAATCAATAAATCCATAACCCCAATCCCCCTCAATAATATGGATTTTTTTAACTTTGTATATATTGTTGTAATGCCTGCCTCTGGCAGGCATTACTTTTTGCATATTATAGTCATAGCTTTTTATTTATTATGAAAAAATGGTGTTCGCTTTTCTATAAAGGCATCTACTCCCTCTCTTACATCACTCGTTTGAAATACATGTCCGAAATTCTCAGCTTCTATTTTTAATCCTTCCTCAAGAGAAGAAGATAACCCTTTATCGATAGATTGTTTCATCAAAGATAAAGCAGGAAGAGAAAATCGAGCCATCTTTGCGGCTAATTCCTTCGCCTTATTCAGCGATTCGCCACGCGGAACAACATGATTCACCAAACCAACTCGCCAAGCTACTTCAGCAGTGAGTGCTTCACCAGTAAACATCATTTCCTTCGCACTTGCAGTTCCTATTAACCTCGGCAAACGTTGCGTTCCTCCCGCACCTGGAAATAAACCTAATTTCACTTCCGGAAGCCCAATTTGGGCGTGTTCTTCTATAATCCGCAAATCACATGATAAAGCTAATTCACACCCGCCCCCAAGTGCTAATCCGTTAATAGCAGCGATTACTGGCTTTGGCAATCTTTCTATTTTATTTAATGGATTCTGAAGCCACAATGATTTTCCCTCTGCATATTCGCTCCCTTTCCCAATCCATTCCGGAAATGACTTAATGTCCCCTCCTGCAACGAAGGCCTTTTCTCCCGCGCCAGTTAGAAGTACAACAATTACTTCATCATCCCGTTCGATTTCATCGACTGCTACCGTCAATTGTTCCACCACAGCACCGCTCAGTACATTCACAGGAGGATTATCAATGATAATTGTCGCAATTCCATTTTCTTTGGACCATGTAACAACCCGCTTATTTTCCAATCCAATCCCCTCTTTCCAATATGTAATAAGGTGAAATCAGCGCATCAACTTGTTCTTTTAATTACATAGCCAACCTTTTCACGATCCCAAGCACTTCCGATTCCTTCCCCCTTCAGCTTGAACTTTTGAATCCGTTCCGTCGCAGTTTTTGGGAAAGTTTCACTGAATTGAATATATCGCGGTACCATAAAGTAAGCCATACGATCTTGACACCAATCTATAATCTCTTCATAGGACATCGTTTCTCCCTTTTTCACAATCACATATAATTTGACATCCTCTTCCCCCACTTCTGATGGGACACCGATAGCTGCTGATTCAAGTACTTTTGGGTGATTATTCACAACTTTTTCGATTTCCCAAGAAGAGATATTTTCTCCACGTCTTCGTATACACTGTTTAATTCGATCGCAAAAGTATAAGTAACCTTCCTCATCTAGATAACCACGATCTCCTGTATGGAACCATCCCTCCTTAATCGCCTCCTTTGTTTTATCAAGCATTTTATAATAACCTTCCATGAATGCTTGTCCCTGGAATGAACGAATAAAAATTTCTCCAATTTCACCAGTCCGCGCTTCATTTCCATCCTCATTTACAATCTTCGTCTCTACGTATGAATATGGTTTTCCTATAGAAGGTGGTTTATTAGCATAGAGTGGATTCGTTACACAAAAACCCGTTGTTTCTGTTAATCCGTAACCTTCCACAATCTGAACGCCAAACCTCTCCTCAAACGGCTTCCAAAATTCCTTAGGTGTAGCAGCACAAGCCGTCACTCTTACTAAATTTTCATTATCGTCTTCCTTTTCTGGCTGCTTGCAGAGAATAGGAATCATAGATCCTAAAGAATTAAAAATTGTTGCGCCATGACTACGAATTTCATCCCAAAATCTAGAAGCACTAAATCGCTTACCAAGAGCAATCGTCGCATTGGAAGAAATGGCCCCAAGTACTGTATGTGCCTGGGCATTTATATGAAATAACGGAAGCGCTGTAAATAAGACATCTTTTGAACTTGCACCAACCATATAGTTAGCAAATGACTGCGCAGAATTTACATAGGCTAAATGACTTAACATGACCCCTTTAGGTAATCCAGTCGTTCCAGAGGTATAAAGGATACTGTTAATAAAAGTGGAGGAAACAAATTCAGTTGGAAGGTGATGATTATTTGTAAGTAGTACATCTTTCAATTCGATTACTAACCGCTCTTTACCATCGTCCATAATGACTACGCTTTCATTTTTTCCGTAAGCAACAATTTGAATGTCCCTTTGTATAAATGACAAACAAGAAACAATTTGAGGAACAAATTCCTTATCAACGATAATTAACTTACAATCAGAGTGAGATACAATATACTGCAAACCTTCTCCTTTTAAATGCACATTCAGAGGCACCGCAATTGCTCCCATAAAAGATAAAGCAAACCAAACATCCAGATATTCAGGCGTGTTATGAAGCATAATACAAACCTTATCTCCTTTTTGAATACCGAGTTCACAAAATCCCGCTATGGCTCTTGTAATTCGATGATATAGCTCCTCATATGTAACCCTTTGTTCTTCAAATTGTAAATACACTTTACTTGGTGTTTTTTCGATACTTTGCATAATAAAATACGGTAAGCTATGATTTTCCAGCACTGCATTCCATCCCCTTCCTGCTAAAGTCTTTTTTATTTATATAGCAAGAAACATGCCAAAAATCGACTCATTCCCTATTCCCTTATTCCTTCGTAATCACCCTAACATGTCCACCTTTACATGTCGCATTTACGCAACAAATATTAGCAAACATGTCGCATCTATAAGAATACGTCGCAAAATAGAGACAGTATTTATTACTACAAACAAAAAAGGGCCTGTTTGCCCTTTACTTTCCTTCATGACATTTCATATTTTTCTATTTTTCGATATAAGCTGGCCCGATGAATTCCTAAAAGCCCGGCTGCCTCTTTTATATTTCCAGCAGTTTTTTCCAAGGCTCTCGTAATCGCACGTTTTTCAGCGGATTCCACTTCTGCCTGCAGTAAATAACTCATCTCTTGCTTCTCCATATCCAACGTAAATATTTCATGGTATAGCGTTTCTTCCAAATCTTTTTTCCTTAAATAGATAGGGAGATGATGCACTTGAATAATCATTCCTTCTATAACATTCATCGCTCGTTCTAACACATTCTCTAGCTCCCTAATATTCCCTGGCCAATCATGCTCCATGAATATATCTCTAACTCTCTCATCTAATGAAATAACGTTACTACCTAGCTCACCATTCAATTTCTTAATTAAAAATTCCGTTATATGTATCATATCTTCTTTTCTCTCTCGTAACGGAGGAATATCAATCTCGAACACATTCAACCTATAATATAAATCCTCCCTGAACTCCCCTCTTTGCACCATTTCATGGAGATTCCGATGTGTCGCCGCAATGAAACGAACATCAACCTTTTGAATTTTCGTGCCGCCAATTCTTTCAATCTCTTTCTCTTGCAATACACGAAGCAACTTTACCTGCATGTCCAAAGACATATCACCAATTTCATCTAAAAATAACGTTCCCTTATTAGCCAATTCAATTTTCCCAGGCTTACCGCCTTTTTTCGCCCCTGTAAAAGCCCCTTCTTCGTATCCAAATAATTCAGCCTCCAAAAGATCCCTTGGAATCGCAGCACAATTCAGGCGAATAAATGTGCCACTAGCACGCGGACTTGCACGATGTACCGCATGCGCAAAAAGCTCCTTTCCTGTACCGCTTTCTCCTCTTATCAAAACAGTAGACCGACTTTTAGAAACTTTTAAAGCCATCGTTTTTACTTCTTTCATTTTCGCACTCTCTCCTATAATACTTTGAAAGGACAGCCTCCCTTCTTGCAGCCGCTGTAATTCAGTTTGATAGTAAGATATCTTTGATTCCATTTCACTAATTTGATCTCCCAAAGCTTTAAACTGCTGTATATCATGAAACATAATTTTACCAATTGCCCCAATAATCTTACCTTCCTTAACGATAGGTATGCGCGTTGCGATTATATTCCGATTACTTATACACTGGATATGTCCAATTTCCACCTGCCCTGTCTTTACGATAATATGCATCCTCGTATTCTCAACGACCTCCGTACAATGTTTTCCAATCGCTTCCTTTGGATCATCAATCCCTAAAAATTTTGCATAAGAGCCGCTTAAAAAATTGACAATTCCTTGTTCATTTACCCCTAAAATACATTCCGAAAGTAAATTTAAGGCATTTTCATACCGACTTATAGTATTTTCCAAAGACTGTATACTTTTTTCCTTGTTTTCCAGAATGACAATCGTTCCACCTTCTTTTCCACTTTGATATACACGGGATTCATTCACAATAAATTCTTGGTTGCCAATCTTACACTCGTACTTGTACAAACTTTCACTTTGATTCACTACTAAATTTTTACGATCAGGAATAATCGTTGATATATGCTCACCTATGATTTCATTTTCTTTTTTATGTAACATGCTACAGAATAGTTGGTTGCTGAATGTGATGATTCCATCATGATTTACAACAACAATTCCATTATTCATTACCTGAAGAGCCTGACTAGTTAACTGCAAATTCAATCGTTCGTCCATATGCATTTGGAATCCCCCCTATCAAATTGTCCTCTTTCTCGTATGTATTATATATTCATGTTAAATATTTACTTTCCTTTGATTTTTCCATTTGAAATAATAATTTCTTGAACTAGTAATATAGCTGATTAACTGTTGGTTTCTCGCTTGAAACTAGGAAGAATCTAACAATCCACTATCTTTAACTTCTTTTGGGGAAAGATTATATCGTGGTTTTTTTACAACTTACAGCATGAAAACATTTAAGGCTTACATTGGATACATAATAAGCTTAATAAATAGAAAAAACAGTCAACGGATTCGCTTACGTCAACTGCTTTCATTCCGAATATTAGTGATAAAATCCATAATAATGAGGCCTTCGTTAGCATAAAGTCCCCTTCCCAAGTTTCCAAATAAACCATCTCCCATGCCCTTCTGTTTCTCCAACCGTTTCACGATATTCTTTTCCATTAATATAATAATCAATATGAAGGTCCCGGTCCCACATGTTGTTATATAGGTGGAATACATCACGCTTCGCGCCAATTTCTTGGATTTGTTTTTCTAGCTTACGTTTTACTTGTTCTGGTATTTGATTGGCGACGTGTGTATGAAAAATGCAGATAACCGCATCGCTACTTATTTGTTCAATAATAGATGGTAATAATTCTACACCGTCTCCTTCTATTAATTGAACAGATTTATTTTTTACTAAAGATGCAGCTTGGTCAAACAGTTCAAGCCTTTCTTTATGTTCTGGCCAAATGAGTGCACGTAGCCATAAATAATCTTCGTCACTATGTAAATCATTTACATGTAAATCTAGTCCGATTCTTTCTAAGACAGGTGGACTTTCTTTTAATAAATGAGGTACATTCTCCCCTCTTATTTGAGAAGTTACATGTACATTCGAATTTATATTTCCGTATGTTTCACCTGTACCGTACGAATAGCTATATTGGTCCCAAAATAGTTGTAATCCAGAACTTGTACCAATTTCTATTAACGCTAACGGTTTATTCACTTTGTTAAATATGTAACTGAAACTTGGATATAAGTACGCACATCGTCTTACTTCGTTCGTTTGAACGAGTTTCGTTTGTAACAAAGTAATGATTTCTTCTCGGTACTCTTTACAAAAGTCTTTAAAATGATCAAACGCTTGATCTATATTTGTATTCGTATTTTCAACTAAGCTACTATAATACGTTTTTAACTGATGTTCTTTCCCTGTTAGTAATAAATAATGTACTGCGCCTAATAATAAGTTTGGAACTGGTTGGCCTACTTGAGCGTAGGAAGATAGTGTAAGTACTTCCTCATCTTCAGCAATTTTTATTGATAAGTATTCATATAAGTCACTTGACCCTTTACATTCCTTTATTGAAAAATTTCGAAATAAGTTTGCGATTTGTTCTTGTGTACGCATGTGTATCCCCCTTTTCATTATTCAGAATAATCATACAATAAACAGAGCAAAAAATCCCATAAAAAGGTATCCTTTCTACCCACTTTTGGATACGTAAGCTTTTTCGAGATAATTTCAAACTGTAATTTTTTTCTATTCATTAACTAAAAAGTGCTTGTTAAATAAGAATTTTGGCAAATAAAGCGTTAAATATTTTAAAATTATCAGATAACACTAGATATTTTAGTCTATTAATTATTATAATAGAGTATGAGATGGTTATATAATTGAGACAAAAAAGGTATACACCTAGGTGGGGCCTAGGCGGTGTTTCTCTTTTACGGCTTAGACATAGAAAACACCTACTCTTTTTTGCCAATATAGGGGATGGAGAGATTATCATGAGCAACATGCAGCAAAAAACAGACGTTATCTTAATTGGTGCAGGAATTATGAGTGCTACGTTAGGCTCATTATTAAAAGAATTAGCACCTGAATGGGAAATTAAAGTTTTTGAAAAACTCGCAAGTGCCGGGGAAGAAAGCTCTAACGAATGGAATAATGCAGGTACAGGGCATTCTGCGCTATGCGAACTGAACTATACTTCCGAAAAATCTGACGGATCTATAGATATTGGTAAGGCTGTAAAAGTGAATGAGCAATTCCAGCTTTCAAGACAATTTTGGGCATATCTTGTAAAAAGCAAATTAATTCGTAATCCACAAGATTTCATTATGCCTCTACCTCATATGAGTTTAGTACAAGGTGAAAAAAATGTTGAGTTTCTAAAAAACCGTTTTGAAGCGCTTTCAAAAAATCCACTGTTTCAAGGCATGGAATTTTCCGATGCTCCTGAAACATTAAAAAAATGGCTTCCACTCATTATGGAAGGACGTACATCTAATGAACCAATGGCCGCAACGAAGATTGACTCTGGAACAGATGTGAACTTCGGTGCATTAACACGTATGTTGTTTGATTACTTACAAACTAAAAATGTCGAGCTAAACTACAAACATAGTGTCGAAAATATTAAACGCACGAAGAATGGTTTGTGGGAAGTAAAAGTACACGATATGAATAGTGGTAAAATTGAACATCATACAGCAAAATTTGTCTTTATCGGCGGCGGTGGAGGTAGCCTACCTCTACTACAAAAGACAGGTATCCCTGAATCAAAACATATCGGTGGATTCCCAGTAAGTGGACTATTTATGGTATGTAAAAACCAAAAAATTGTAGAGCAACATCATGCGAAAGTATACGGTAAAGCTAAAGTTGGCGCTCCGCCAATGTCTGTACCTCATCTTGATACAAGATATATAGACAATAAAAAAGCTTTATTATTCGGACCGTTCGCAGGGTTCTCACCTAAATTCTTAAAAACTGGCTCAAACCTTGACTTAATTGGTTCTGTAAAACCGAATAACGTCTTAACGATGTTAGCTGCTGGTGTAAAAGAAATGGGACTAACAAAATACTTAATTCAACAAGTTATGTTATCACATGAAAAACGTATGGAAGAATTACGCGAATTCATTCCGAACGCGAAAAGTGAAGATTGGGATATTGTAGTTGCTGGGCAACGTGTGCAAGTAATTAAAGATACTGATGCTGGTGGTAAAGGTACACTTCAATTCGGTACTGAAGTTGTTAGTGCTGCTGATGGATCAATCGCTGCATTACTAGGTGCATCACCGGGTGCTTCTACTGCTGTTCACGTCATGCTTGAAGTATTAGAAAAATGTTTCCCAAGCCGTATGGTAGAATGGGAAGAAAAAATAAAAGAAATGATCCCTTCTTACGGCATTTCACTAACTGAAAATCCAAGATTGTTCCAAGACCTTCACACTTCGACTGGTCGTACACTTGGATTAAATGAAAAAGAAACAGTTCATAACTAATGAAGACATTAAAAAACGTCCGATATATTCGGACGTTTTTTCGTTACTAGAAATTATATTTATCAATATTATCCTTCGTAAATACAACTCTCTCTGGTAACACGATAATTCCATTTCCTTCTGCCTCATAATCATATCCTTGAATGGAGTTTGGCTCTACTTTCACTTTTCCGATTCCTTTTACTTCGAAGCTATCCCCTACTTTTAACTTCTTCCCTTTTACAACAATTTCATTTGCTACATAAGTTGCCAACGCACCTTGCTGTTTGACATCCCATAATCCGAATTGTTGTACTGTTCCTCGTTTTACATAATCACGCATAACGTTCGGTGTAGAAAATCCAGTTACGACTACTTTTTTATCCATTTTTAAATTTTCAGCTGCTTGTGCCATTGCCGGAAGTGCCGTTGCATCTGGACAAATGACGGCGTTAATATCCGGATACGTTTTTAATATGTTCTCCCCTACAGACAAAGACTTTTGCGCATTATTTTCACCGTACTGCGTCGTTACAATTTCCCAGTTCGGATACTTCTCTTTAATAATTTCTTTCGCTTTCGTTACCCATTGGTTTTGATCCGTTACTGTTGGACTTGAATAAAAGAAGGCTACTTTTCCTTTATCTCCAATTTGTTTGGAAGTCATTTCAATTAACAAATTAGCAAGTTGGTCTGGTGTTCCTTGGCTTATATAAAAGGAACGGTCTTTCGGATTCACATCAGAATCCCATGTTAATACCGTCATGCCTTTTTTCTTAGCACGTTGTAATGATTGTGATAAACCATCAACCGACGTTGAAGAAACCATAAGTGCATCGTAGTTTTGGTTAATGAAATTGTTTATATATTTTACTTGCCCAGAAACACTCGCTTCAGACGGTCCATCATATTTCACTTGTACGCCTAGTTTATCCCCCATCTCTTTTGCTCCTTCACCACCTGATGTAAAGAAGCCCACTCCTGTTAATTTCGGGATAAATGCAAATTTCACATCATCAGCTTTTTTTTTATCTGCAGTTTGACTAGAACAAGCAATTAAACCGATTAAACAAATGCATACGATTAATACAATCCCTAGTTTTCTCTTCATGACATTTCCCCCTTATGCAATTTCTTTCTTTTCCCCAGTGTGACTTGATGTAATTTGAAATGTCTCATAATAACTGAAAGAATAAGGATAATACCAATTACTACGTTGGATTGTTCATTCGTTAAACCCGTCATTTGCAAACCATACTGCATGAGCCCAATGAAAATGCTTGCCAGTACAGTACCGATAATGCTTCCTTTTCCCCCTGTAATAAGTGTCCCGCCTAATACGACTGCTGTAATGATTGGTAAAATCGTTTCACTTCCCATATCAGCACGTGCGGAACCGAAATATGCGGTTAAGAAAGCACCTCCTAATCCACCTCCTAATCCGGAAAGTATGTAAGCGATGATGACTACTTTTTTCGTTTTAATCCCGGTGTATTTTGCTGTATTTTCGTTCGCACCTGTTAATTTCACATGGCGCCCGTATATAGTCCGGTGAAATAATACAGTACATAAAACTGTTAATACGATCAGTAGCCATAATAAATTCGGTATTCCTATAAAACTACCGTTTGCCAGTTGTACAAATGTGTCAGGTAAACCGCTTATTCCTTCATACCCAGAAGCACCTACCCCTCCTGAAATGACGAGTGCAATTCCGCCGTATAAAAACATCGTTCCGAGTGTAACGACAAGTGGTTCTACATCTGTCATTTTTATAATAAGTCCGTTTAAAGCGCCTGCTAGGCAACTAATTACTAGGGCTATTATGAGAGCAAACAAAATAGATATTCCGCTCATCCAAAGTACACCAATCAAGATCGAAGTAAGCCCCATTATTGAGCCGACCGATACATCAATTCCTCCTGTTACAATAACGAAAGTCATTGGTATCGCCGCAATTGCGATAAATAGGAAATCATTTGTACTATAAAGGAGATTACTAATATTTAAGAAATCACTATTTATAAAACTAAAGAGAATGAATTCTATTAGAAGTAATACAATTAGAACCCCTTCCCATCTATATACATACTTCATAGATTCATCCTCCTTTCTGCCTTCCACTTTTTCATAACACTATCTAATATGATGATAAGTAATAATAAAAAACCTGAAATAGCATTATTCCAAAATGCTGGTATTTTTAAAAAGACGAGTGAGCTACTTATTGTTTCTAAAAATAACGCTCCTAATGCAGCTCCAAATAAAGATCCTGTTCCTCCTTTTAAATGAATGCCTCCTAGTACAGCGGCTGCGATTACTTGTAATTCTAATCCTGTACCTGTTTGATTTGGCACGAAACCGATATTCATAACAAATATGCAACCAGCGAGCGCAGCGCTTATGCCTGAAATCATAAACGCATATATCTTCACTTGATTAACAGGTATACCAAGAAGTCTCGCGCCATCTTCATTATCACCTACCGCATAAAAGTATCTTCCAAATGGCACTTTCCTTAAAAAGAAGTATAGTAGTAGTAAAATAATAAGAACGAACCATACAGTTATAGGTAAACCAAAAATGACGATAGATGACAGCTGCTTAAAATCGTTTGGAATATCTTCAATCCACTTCCCGCCTGTAAAAATTAACATCGTACCTCTAACAATTCCTAGCATTCCTAAAGTCATAATAATGGCTGGTACACGAAACTTCGCAACGCCAATCCCGTTTACAAAACCGATAATAGCGCCAAGTGTAATAGCAGCAAGAATTGACAAGAATGCATTATATTCATTCGTTAACAACATCCCACAAACTGCTGCACTTAACCCCATGCTTGAACCAACTGATACATCTATATTTTTTGTAAATAAGACGAACGATTGGCCGATTGCTAGCACGACTAAAATAACGCTTGATTTCACCATTAAAGATAACGAGTTAAATTGAATAAAACTAGGGTTTATCATTCCTACAATAGCTATATAAATTAGTAGTAACAGTATGATAGACGTTTCGTGCATCTTTAACATGCGTTTCATTCCGCTACACCTCCGTATGCAAGGCGTGTAACTTCATTCACACTCAATTGTTCTTTTTCCATATGAGAAACAAATCGCCCATTTCTCATTACATATACACGATTTACTAATTGAACAATTTCTTCAACATCTGAGGAGATTAATAAAATTGCGAGTCCTTCCCTTTTCATTTTTTCTATCGTCTCATACACTTCAAGCCTTGCTTTCGCATCAATTCCGCGAGTCGGCTCATCAAGAATAATAATTTTAGGATCACATGCGAGATACTTCGCAAGCACGACCTTCTGCTGATTACCTCCTGATAAAGATGCCAATTCTTCATTCATATTCTGCACAACAATTCGGAACTGTTCTATAAACGAATTAACTAAAGCGCTTTCTTTTTCTTGATTTATAAAAAAGCGATTATTTTGCTGTAAACTTGCTGCTGCAATATTTTCTTTAACAGAAGCAATTGAGAAAATTCCATTCCTCGCCCTATCCTCTGGCACATAAACTAGTCCTTGGTCTAGCCTTTTATGCAAAGAACACGTATCAATTGATTTTCCATCTAATAAGATAGACCCTGATTTTATAGTTTTCAATCCAAATATCGCTTCTGCTAATTCCGTTCTGCCAGATCCTATTATGCCAGCAACACCTACAATCTCACCCGCATGTACATTGAATGATATATTTTCGAATGCGTGGCTCGTTATATCGATCACTTCTAATATTTTTTTCGTCCTTGCTGTCTCTTGAACTACTTCTATTTTCTCTTTCTGTTTATACCCTTTTGGCAATAGTCCCTCCATCAGCATGTCATATGTATAGTCACATACATCACCTTGGCTTACAATCATTCCATCACGTAGTATTGCTAATTTGTTGGCAATTTCAAAGATTTCTGGAAAGCGATGCGTAATATAAATCATCCCAATTCCTTTTTCTTGTAAACTTTTCATCAACACAAAAAGACTCTTAATTTCGTGAGTTGTTAATGTCGATGTTGGCTCATCTAAAATAAGAATCTCGGCTTCTCGTATTAATCCTCTAACAATTTCTACTAACTGTTGCTGCGCAATGGATAATGATGCTCCTAGCTCATAAAGGTCAATATCCCACCCTAAGCTGTTAATCAATTGCTGAACTTTTACTTTCAGTTCCCTTCTCTTCCCTTTTATCCCAATGCATATATTTTCTTCAATAGTCATATGCGGAAAAATGAGCGGTTCTTGCGGTATTAAATAAATACCTTTTCGGTGCGCTTCTGACGGATTTGAAAACTGTTGCTTCGTTCCTTTTACATACATTTCTCCATCATCATACGAATATAACCCCGTTAATATTTTCATTAATGTTGATTTCCCGGCACCATTTCCCCCAACTAAAGCGTATATATCTCCACGCTCTACTTGTAAGTTCACTTCTTTTAATACAAGTTGATTTAAAAACGCCTTACTCATTTTCTTTACTTGTAATAAAGGTACGTTCTCCACTTGATGTCACCTGCCTTTATGCAGAACATTTTTTGAGAAAATGATTATTTGTTCTACTTGTTTTGTAGCATTGTATATTCCTTTTTTTATATCTAGAACACTTTTTTCTACGTACTATTAATCGTTTCAACTGGAATAAACAAAATATATGGCACATATGTTTAAGCAGTGGTCAATTGTTGAAAGGGATGAAGAGTATGACTCAGCTTAACTTTGAAGAGAATTTATTAACTAAAGTAGCTTGGTACTATTATAAAGACCAATTAACACAACAGGAGATTGCTTCACTTCTTCATATTTCAAGAAATAAAGTCGTCCGGTTATTAGATAAGGCGCGGGGTGAAGGTATCGTTACATTTCACGTAAAAGGTACTGGTTTGCACTGTTTAAGTATTGAGCGTGACCTAATGAAAAAATTTCACTTAAAAGATGCTTTTATTATCCCTACCCCAGTAAACAATTATCACACTTCTCTCGGAAAAGCTGCTGCACAATATTTAGAAACTCAGCTCCAGCAAGGTGATTTACTCGGTATTGGCTGGGGAGAAACAATTAGCAAAATGCTAGAAAACATTCATTTCGAAAGTTCTATTAATCTTTCAATCGTAACGTTAACAGGCGGAGTAAATCACTATCTCCCGAGAAAACAAAACTATTTACACTACATGCAAGGCGATCTTCATATTATCCCTACGCCGTTTCTAGCGTCTACAACCGAAATGGCACAAAGTATTCTATCAGAACCGAGTGTAAAAGATATGCTTCATGTCGCTTCACTTGCTCATACGGCTATTGTTGGTATTGGAGGATTATCACAAGACGCTACGATTGTAAAAGAAGAAAAATTAACACTACGTGAGATGACGTATATTCGTAGTCAAAACGGTGCTGGCGATATTTTAGGACAGTTTTATAATACAAATGGCGATTTATTAGAGCTCTCGCATCACAATCGTCTAATTGGCACGCCTCTCTCTATTCTACGCAATATGAATCATGTCGTCGGTGTTGCTGGAGGTACAGAAAAGATAGACGCAATTTATGGTGCCTTAAAAGGAAAGTTTATTCATACATTAATTACCGATGAGGAAACTGCCCTCTCCTTATTACGAAAGGATGGTGATTGTTAATGTCTCATTTATTAGCTTTTGACGCTGGTACAGGAAGCATTCGAGCTGTTCTTTTTGATTTACTAGGTAATCAAATTGCGGTCAGTCAAAAAGAATGGGTTCATAACACGGATCCTCGTTACCCAGGTTCTATGAATTTTGATGTAATAGAAAACTGGAAGCTAGTACAAAAATGCACGAAAGAAGTTTTACAAAGAAGTAATGTCTCACCCTCTTCTATTAAAGCTATTAGCGCTACTAGTATGCGAGAAGGTTTTGTTTTATATGATAAAAATGGGCAAGAAATTTGGGCTTGTGCAAATGTTGATGGGCGTGCATCCGCTGAAGTTAGTGAGCTAAAAGAAATACGGTCGCATCTTGAAGAAGATTTATATACAAGATCAGGTCAAACTTTTTCACTAGGTGCTTTACCCCGCCTACTTTGGATTAAAAAACATGAACCCGAAATCTATAGCAATATTCATTCTTTTACGATGTTAAACGATTGGATTTTATATAAACTAAGCGGTGTACTGCAAATCGACCCCTCAAATGGATGTACGTCCGGTATTTTCGACTTAAAAAATAGAGTGTGGGATAACGATGTCGCTAAGGAGTGCGGTCTAACTTTGCCATTTTCACCAACAGTAAATGAAGCTGGTACAGTAATTGGCAACGTTACAAAAGAGTTTGCAGCATTCACTGGATTACGTGAAGGAATTCCTGTCGTCGCCGGGGGCGGAGATGCTCAAATGGCATCACTCGGAACGGGAGTCGTGAAGCCTAATCAAACATTAATATGCGGAGGTAGTTTTTGGCAACAAGAAGTGAATGTTACTGAGCCAATTACGGATCCATATGCTGCAATTCGTGTAAATTGTCACGTCGTACCTAACCTGTGGCAATATGAAACGATTGCCTTTTTTCCAGGGCTTGTTATGCGCTGGTTTCGAGACGCTTTTTGCCAAGAGGAAAAGAAACTTGCTGACAAGCTCGGTGTAGATGCTTATGCATTATTAGAAGAACAAGCGAAAGACGTACCTGTCGGCTCACATGGCATTATCCCTACTTTTTCAAACGTTATGAACTACATTTCTTGGCGTCATGCCGCACCTTCTTTTTTAAATTTAAGTTTAGATGCTGACAAATGCGGAAAAAAAGAACTGTTCCGTGCTATTGAAGAAAATGCAGCCTTCGTAACACTAGGCAACTTAAAATTAATAGAAAATCTCACAGGGACATTCCCTTCTGAAGTCGTTTTTGCTGGTGGTGCCGCTAAAGGAAAACTATGGCCACAAATTCTATCAGACGTCCTTGGTATTCCTTTAAAAGTACCTGTTGTAAAAGAAGCAGCTGCTTTAGGAACTGCGATTGCGGCTGGAGTTGGTGCTGGCATATATTCATCTATGGAAGAAACTGCCGAACAGTTTGTACAGTGGGAGCAAACATTCGAACCAGTTACTGAAAATCACGAACTATATAAAGAGTTCTATGAAACTTGGAAAACTGTGTATGACAGTCAGCTCGCTTTAGCTGATAAAGGGCTCACCTCACATATGTGGATTGCGCCTGGTGCACTGTAACACATTACATAAAGGAGTGGAATGTATGTTAAAAGCGAATGAAAATGACTTCTCTTATCGCTTCGGTGATAACGGGCCGAAATATTTAATACAAGGTCCAAATATTGATCTTGGCCTTGTTGTTATTCAGCCTGGGCAGGAGTTTCAAAACCATTATCATACGACATGCGAAGAGGTCTTTTATGCATTAGAAGGAGAAATAGATTTCTATGTAAATAATGAAAGAGTTCCGATCAAACAAGGCGATGTATTGCAAGTTCGTCCTCATGAATCTCACTATTTAATTAACCATTCTGACAAACCTTTTAAAGCAGTTTTTATTAAGTCACCACATTTACCAAATAAAGATACAGTACAAACGGAAAATCCAACATTAACGAAGGAGTGATTTCTAATGACTTGGGGATTTAAAAATCGATTAAATACAATTTTACCTGATGGCAGAGCGGTTATGTTAGCGATAGATCACGGCTACTTTTTAGGGCCAATTCACGGGCTAGAACAACCACTTGAAACAGTTAAAAACTTACTTCCTTATACGGATTCCCTCTTTTTAACGCGCGGTGTACTTAGCTCCTGTATTCCTGAAAACTGCAGCACACCGATGGTTATGCGTGTATCGGGCGGCGCTACTGTCGTCGGTAAAGACTTAGCGAATGAAACAATTGTTACACCTGTAAAAGAAGCAGTAAAACAAAACGCAATTGGCGTCGGCGTATCTGTTTTTGTCGGATCAGATTATGAAACACAAACAGTTTCAAATCTTGCAAATGTAGTCTCAGAAGCTCACGATTACGGTCTGCCAGTACTCGGCATTACCGCTGTTGCGAAAGAATTACAAAAACGTGAAGCTCGCTTTCTTGCACTTGCTTCCCGCGTATGTGTTGAAATGGGAGCTGACATTATTAAAACGTATTACTGCGAAGGATTCGAAAAAATCACCAGCACTTGCCCTGCCCCAGTTGTAATCGCTGGTGGTCCAAAACTAGATTCCATTGAAGACGCATTAAACATTACGTACAATGCACTGCAAGAAGGTGCAATCGGCGTAGATATGGGCCGAAACATATGGCAATCTGAACATCCTGCTGCGATGATTCAAGCGATACATGGTATTGTGAAGAATAGATTGAATGTGAAAGAAGCTCTCCAATTATATGAAGATGTAAAAAATTAAGCTAAAATATATACAAACTCAATATTTACTATAAGGAAAAGCCTCTATGTTAGATTACTAAGTAACCTAACATAGAGGCTTTCTTTTACATTTTTTTGTTCCGAATTTGGTCAGATTTCTACAGATCGCGTACGTTCCAAACAATCTCACCACGTTCACCAAACGTACTGTGATGCCGCTTAAACCCTATCTTTTCTAATACCCGGAAAGACGCCGTATTCCAAGCGCCTACAGTAGACCAAAGTCTTTGGCGCCCCGTAGCAATCGCAGCCTCAAGCACTGCTGATGCTGCCTCTGTCGCATAACCCTTGCGATGAGCGCTTTGGAACAACTCATATGCAATCTCTGGCTCTTCAAGCGTGGAACGACCGATGATTAAGCCACAGTATCCGATGAAATCCCCTTCTTCTCGCCTACGTATAGTAAGAAGAGAAATACCATTTTCAGTTGCTTTCTTGCGCATTTCGATAAGATAGCTACGAACAGATTCAATGGTTGGCATGTCCACACCACGTTCACCAACTAATTTTCTCAGCCAGACTGCATCAGATTCCTCCCACATATTCAGGTCGAGTCGTTCCGTTTTTAGCTGGAATGCCATATCTTTAAATACAGCTGTCATAGCGGTAACCTCCTATTGATTTCACTGTACTACTTATAATAGTTTCGTACTTTACCATATGGGATACCTGCTTGATTCATACATTATTATTATTTTATGCATAAGCAATTCCTCTGCTAAATAGACCTTGTTATCAAACTTCATTTTAAGTCTATAACATTTGATTTACACTTAATATTTAAAAATGTATTGCCCTTTCTTTTTTGTTAAAATAAAGAAAAGGAGGAATGATTATGCAACGAATGAGTTTTGAACGCCCTACTGATTATTACGATGAAAGATTATATACTATCGATGAAAAAATTTGTGCCCTATTAAAAGAACGGAAAGAACTTTCAGGTGGTGATCCGGGTTTTCCACATGATGAAGCTATTTATAAATGGGCAAAGCAATACGGATTTTATCCAGACTATCTAAATTCACTATTCTCTTCCATGATGGACGAAGGTGAATTTAAACCTCGCGTCGAACCTATTACATTCAAAAAACATATACCTGTTTTTAAAACGTATGAACATAAAGGTATTATGTATACCGTAACTTTTATTCGGCAATACGCAAATGCTAGTGTCGTTTATTTATATAGCGATTGGGATTCCTCTGATGAAGTTTTTAATGAAAATAAGCCTCATAGTTTCTTCCAATTATCAATAGATGATACATATGACTGCTGGTCAGAAGGTGGTGGCGGCACTGATGGACATTTTAGTCATCATTTCGTTATATCTCCTGCCCTTCCTGATAATTTGTCTGGAATTAGCTTTCGATTTAAAGAACTCAATATGCCGTTTCGGAAGGATCAAGCTGTGTTTGAATTTGAAATTAAGATAGATTAATAAAGAAGCTGTCTCACAAGCCATTTTCCTGACTAAAATCCGTTTATTTTTACTTTTATGTCCCTTAAAATAATCAAGCCCCTTTCCAAACTGGATAAGGGGCTTGATTGACATCTTCAAACAATTACTCTTGTTGATTGTTATTGAACTTTCTTACCATCTTTATAGTCAAGGCAGGATACTTCAATTAACAATCCATTAAACATTGTAAAATAGAAACCATAACTATTACCTCTCATTGCATACGGTTCCTTGTCTATTTCAATGTCACCAGCTACTAATCGATTATATGCTTGATCAACTTCACTTGAAGTATCCACTAAAAAACCAATATGAAAAGCTTCAGGATACATCACTTCCTTATTCCCCTTAAATGCTTTTGGATCGCTTAGCACAAGTATAAATCCACTCTCATCACTCATCACTACTAGTGCCTTTCCCTTTTGCTCCAAAAATTGAAAATCAAAAAATGTTTCAAAGAAATGTCTCGCTTCTGATAAATCATCAACACATAGATTCAAGTGATTCAACTTCATTCGCTCATCTCCTTTTAAGCAGAGGGTATATAGACTCATTTTCATAACATTTAAATATGTAAGGAAAGATATTCAAGCGTTCCGTCTAAGACTATGCTTTATAGTCTAATACTTTTTTCTATAGTCTAGAACGTTTTTTTATGAGTGCAATTCCATAAACCGTTCGACGTGAAATATTAATTTACCTATATAAAATAGCCTCATTATTTATTTTCCAGATTGTGTAGAACCCACTCAATCAGGAAAATTGCTGCAGAGGTACGTTCTGTCGTATCACCTAAAAACAGTTTATTTATAAAACCTTCAAAATCAGTTGGTACTTTAGATAATGTTTCAATATACTTCAAAACAGATCCTGCTGGCGGTGTAGGCTTATTATTTACAGCCCATATCCCATCTAACAATGTCCAAGTTGAAGTTTGAACTATGTATGAAGCTTTTAACTCATCATTTGCTTTCAAAGCAGATTGAATTTTAATTAACGAACTATGCAACCAATGAGAAATACCCTTCATTTTGTCGCTAGAAACACGATAGTTTTCAAACTCAGATATAGCTATTCCCTTTAATTTTTTTAAGTCTCCACTTTTATCAAATAAAATTTCACCTTCTAAAAATGAATATAGTTCCATCGGATTGTTTTTAAAGTTTACTTGAATTTGATTAAAATCTGCACTCTTATATTCAACTAAAATATCTTTTCTCGTTTCAGAATGAAATTTCTTCTTTTGCCCTTCTTCTAAAAGAATATAAAAATCTAAATCCGAATCAGGATATGCGTCACCTCTTGCGACAGATCCAATTAGCATGAATCCATTTACTTTATCTCTAAATAAATATTCATTTAAAATTGTTTGTACCAATTTTTTATGTTTTTCATTTGTAATGAATGAAAAACTCTCCATCATTTCCATCCCCCATTACTACAAAAAGAGGATACATGTTAGCATCTACAACATGTATCCTCTACTTATATATTACGACTGTTGATAAGCCGCTTTCGATGACTTCACATAATAAACTGCGTGATCCACATTAATGATATGATCTGGTTTTGGTTTACCACGGCCCGCTCTATGTCCAGCTAAGTGTTCCTCACTTGTTTCCCAGTTTTTCCATGCTTCTTCAGATTCCCAGCGAATCATAACGACTACTTCTTCGTCTCCGCGTCTTACTTTTTTCACAAGAACACTCAAGTCGATAAAGCCTTCAAATTTTTCAATAATACCTTCTCCAGTGAAACGTTCTACAACTATATTTGATGTACCTTCTTTTACTGTAAATGTTTTCGTTTCAATAAACATATAATCCACTCCCTCTTTTTATTACGAATACTAGTATTCTTCTATTATAATTGATTATGATAATTATTTTCAATTAAAAAGTTATAATCATTTGAATTATGCTGTTTTCTCTTCAACTGTCTCATCTAAAAATTTGAAATACGGAAGTAATATTCCTATTAAAGAAGTAACACATATAATCGTACCGATAATAAAGTATAGTGCTCTTATTCCCAACATTTCACTTAGTATGCCTCCTAATAAAACACCTAACGGCATAGCGGATCGTATGAAAAATAATCGTACTGAAAATATTTGTCCTATCATATTGTTCGGAACTGACTGTTGGCATATCGTTGTGTTATAAACATTGAAAAAGGCAATACAAACACCTGCAACTATTTCAATTATTATCGCCATTACAATACTGTGGTTAAAACCTAGCGAAATGTATGTGAGTCCCCCGATAAACAATCCTCCAAGCATAAGTATACGCCTGCTTTTATATGTTACTTTTCCGACTAGTATAGATCCAACTACATAGCCAAGCGGGAATCCGGCCATAAAATAACCAAATTCCGCATATCCCGCTGACAGCTCGTCTTTTATATAAGGAAGATTTGTAACCATCGTTACCCCAACTCCAAATTGCACGAAAGTAAGAAATATACCGAGCCAAACGATGATTGGTTTTGTAAAAAAATATGTAAAACCGTGAAGAAACTGTCCAAGCCACGTTTTCCGAATGGATTGTGACGTTCTATTTTCTTTTATATAAAGTAAGAAAGTACCACTAACAAATAAACAAATGCATACGAAGAATAATGCAAGTTTTGTTCCAATCCAATGAATGACTACTCCGCCTAATACTGGCGCAATAAACATCATAAGGCGAGTCATTCCATCAATGTACGCATTTGCATCTTGAAGTTGTTCTTTCTTTACAATGCTCGGTGTAATTGCTTGACTTGCAGGTGTATAAAGTGGTGTAATAAGTCCCACTACAATTTGAACAACATAAATGTGCCAAACTTCTATACTACCTAAAACTAGCATCACCAAAGGTAATAAGAATACGGACGCTCGTATCCATTGTGAAAAAATCATAATCCACTTCCGACTCCATTTATCAATAAACGGGCCACTGATTAATTGCAGTATGAGTGATGGGATGAAATATAATAGCCACATACTACTTAAAGCCATTTCCGATCCTGTTAACTCATATACTAGAATTGAATTACATAACGTTCCGAACCCCCCTCCTAATTCTGAGATTGCACTACCAATCCACATAAAAAAGAACGAACGATTTTTCAATACATTTTTCAATTTCATACACCAACTTTTCTCTTAAATTCCTCCCTTTATGTACATTCTTGTTGTATATTATCTATTTAAAAACACATCTAATTCTTTCGCTAACGATTGTACTGCTTTCTTTCTTAATACATATTTCCCGTCATGTATATCCACTAACTTCGCTGCACGTAGCAATTTCAAATGATGGTGTACAGTCGATTTACCGAGTTGCAGTCTTTCTGTAATTTCCTGCAATGTTCGTTCTTTTTCGAACAACATTTTTACAATGCGTAACCTCGCTTCATCTCCAAGAGCTTTATGTTTTTGAACTAAAAAATAATTCGGTTCATATGAATCTTCAGGATGGATACTTTCGTTTGCAACTGGGTAATGAAATACTTTCGTATCTTCAATATCCGCTTCAATATTCCACGGTCTGTACGTCATTTGCGGTATAAGAAGTACGTAATGAATACTTGGTTCTGGCATATAATTAACGCCACCTGTAGCCCACTCGACAAATTCTTCTGATTTCATCTTTTTCTTCATTTCAATCTTTGCTTCATAATCTCGTTTTAATATAGAAAGCATTTCTTCTTCCTCTTTCTGAATCACGCTCTCATACCACCCTGTCATAACAGCAATTAAATGGGATTTCAACACTTGCACATCAACATCACATATAAAACGAATATAAGTAGAGAAAAATTGATGTTCTTGTGTCAGTTCCATTAATTCATGTATTGCAGCTACGTCTCCACTTGCTGCTAAACGTCTTTTCTTCTCATATTTCTCCCCTAAAAACGGTAAACATTTATACTTCAAATTTTCTTCTGAAAGTGAATCAATTTTAGCATGAAACTGCGATACATCCTGAATGTCTTCTTCATACAACACTTGAAGTAATGCTTTCCACGTATTATGTTCTTCGACAAATTGTAAGTGCTCTCTCATTTCTTCTGTTAATGATTTCTTAATTTCTTCCCATTCATTTTGACTCTTTTCAAGAGTATCAATTAACCTCTTATGAGTAATTGCTGCAATGCCAAGCGCACATTCGAAAAGTATCGAATATTTCACTTGAACGTTATAAGTTTCCCTTTTTCTACTCGTTATGTGATAGACCTCCATTTTTATCCCCTCCTTGTTTGCTATATATTAAATTCTATATTTATTGAATTTTACCTTCTATATTTTTAGAATTTATAAAATTCAAGTTGAAATACACTCATTCTAAATTAAGAAGAATAGGAGCTTTTTTATATACAAATAATAATCTTCAAGGAGTTGTTGATATGCACTTTATATTAAATATGTTAGGAATTTTCGTAGTCATATTAATTGTTTTCTTATGTTCGCCTAATAAAAAACATATAAAATGGAGACCAATTGTTATTCTTATCATATTGGAGCTCTTTATTACATGGTTTATGTTAGGCACGAAACTAGGCAGTATTATCATTAATAAAATTGCTTCATTTTTCAGTTGGCTACTGGCATGTGCGAATGAAGGTATTCGATTTGCATTCCCTTCAGCTATGGACAGTCCACACATTGATTTCTTTTTTAGCGCATTACTTCCTATCATTTTCGTTATTACTTTTTTCGATATTCTTTCTTATTTCGGAATCTTAACTTGGATTATTGATAAAGTAGGTGCAGTTATTTCAAAGATTTCTCGTTTACCAAAGTTAGAAAGCTTCTTTTCCATTCAAATGATGTTTTTAGGAAATACGGAAGCACTTGCGGTTGTTCGTGATCAATTATCTGTTTTAAAAGAAAATCGTTTGCTGACTTTTGGGATTATGAGTATGAGTAGCGTCAGCGGATCTATTCTTGGTGCCTACCTATCAATGGTTCCGGCAACATATATTTTCAGCGCAATACCTTTAAACTGTATTAACGCCTTAATTTTAGCCAATGTATTAAATCCTGTGGAAGTTTCGAAAGAAGAAGATGTTGTTTACACACCTTCAAAACACGAAAAAAAGGATTTCTTTTCCACTATTTCCAACAGTATGTTAGTCGGGATGAATATGGTTATCGTTATTTTGGCTATGGTAATTGGTTATGTAGCATTAACTGCATGTTTAAATGGGATTTTAGGATTTTTTGTAACAGGTTTAACAATTCAAAAAATCTTCTCCATTATCTTTAGTCCTTTCGCTTTTTTACTCGGTTTATCGGGCAGTGATGCTATGTATGTAGCTGAATTAATGGGGATCAAAATAACGACGAATGAATTTGTTGCAATGATGGATTTAAAATCAAACTTAAAGTCTTTACAACCACATACGGTTGCGGTTGCAACAACCTTTCTAGCTTCTTTTGCTAACTTTAGTACAGTGGGTATGATTTATGGAACTTACAACTCATTATTTGGCGGCGAAAAATCATCAGTCATCGGGAAAAATGTTTGGAAGCTTCTTGTGAGCGGAATGGCTGTTTCCTTATTAAGCGCTATGCTTGTTGGGCTTTTTGTATGGTAAATACTTTTTAAAATAAAAGACACCCAAACGAATTGAGTGTCTTTTATTTTTATTTTCGAATTTGTCCATTTCCACGAATCACATATTTTGTGGAAGTTAATGCTGGAAGCCCCATTGGTCCTCTTACGTGTAGCTTTTGTGTACTGATGCCAATTTCTGCGCCGAATCCGAATTCAGATCCATCAGTAAAACGAGTTGATGCATTATGATAAAGTGCCGCCGCATCAACAGAAGTGAAAAATTTGCTGACGTTTTCCTCGTTTTCTGAAATAATCGCTTCAGAATGCATAGATCCATACGTATTTATGTGATGAATCGCTTCTTCTATAGAAGAAACTACTTTAACTGCTAGCGTGAGAGATAAAAATTCTGTCCCCCAGTCTTCTTCTGAAGCAAGTACAATTGAAGAATCCATTGCCAATGCTTTTTGATCACCACGTAGCTCCACACCTCTTTCCTTCAAAGAAGAAAACAACTCGCTACCATATTGCTGCACCCAGTTCTCATGAAGTACAATCGTTTCAATGGCATTACATACAGATGGACGCTGCGTTTTTGCATTTATAATGATATCAATTGCCATTTGCGTATTTGCTGTTTCATCAATGAAAATATGACAATTTCCTGCACCTGTTTCAAGTACCGGAACAGACGCTTCTCTCACTACCGTATCAATTAATTGTTTGCCTCCTCTTGGAATAAGAACGTCGAGGTAATCATTCATTGTAAACAACTGCTTTGCACTATCCCGTGTTGTATCTTCTATAAGCTGTACACTTTCTGGAGGCAAGCTTGTTTGTTTGAGCGCTCGGTGAATAACGGCAACGATAGCTTTGTTAGAATGGATAGCAGAAGAACTACCACGTAATATAACTGCGTTTCCTGTTTTTAAACAAATTGTAGCAGCATCTACTGTTACATTCGGCCTTGCCTCGTAAATCATCCCAACAACACCAAGTGGTACGCGCATTTCCTGAATAGATAGTCCATTTGGTCGCTCCCATTTACTTACACATTCTCCAACAGGATCCCGTAATTCAATTAACTGCTTAATTCCCTCTGCCATATCAATAATACGCTGCTCAGTCAGCATAAGACGATCAAGGAGAGAATCGGAAAATCCTTTCGCCTTACCTTCTTCAATATCCCGCTTATTTTCTTCTAAAATATAAGCTGTTTCTACTATTAACTGATCAGCTATTGCGGAAAGTGCTTCGTTTTTTTGATCCGTATTTTTAAGCACAAGTTCTCCAGCGATTTCTTTCGCTTTTTTTCCCTTTGCCAACACTTCATTCATTTTTATTTCCTCCTTTTTAACATCACTATTCTTAAAGTGAAACCCAATAATCCCTATGGATGACTTCATAGCTATGCCTTTCGCCTCTTGCTTGAATATGTTGGCTTTGCATACCTTTTACATCTTTTAGTTCCTCAGCACTATATGTGCATTGCCCTTTTCCAATTACGCGCCCTTGTTGCGTCATTACTTCTACGACATCGCCAACTCTGAAAAATCCTGACACATTCGTAACGCCAGCAGGAAGAAGACTCTTGCCATGCTGAATGATAGCTGTAGCTGCTCCGGCGTCTATTTCAATTTGTCCGCTAACAAGCGAATGCAAGGCGATCCATTGCTTATTCATCTTCATTTCTTTTTGAGGAGCATTTCCGACATACGTACCATCACCTTTACCCTTCAAAACATCTACAAACTTCTCTTGTCCACGTCCTGTTCCGATAAATACACTTACCCCAAGAGATAGTGCTGTCTTCGCAGCATCAATTTTTGATTTCATACCGCCAGTCCCAAGTTTTGAGCCAGCATCTCCTGCAAGAGAAGCGATTTCTTCTGTAACTTCAGGAAGGAAATAATATTTTTTCGCATCCTCATTTTTCTGAGGATTTTTGTCATATAAACCGTTCACATCTGTAAAAATCATAAGCATATCCGCCGAAACAAGTCCGCTTACTAAAGCTGACAGCATATCATTATCACCAAACGTCAGCTCCTCTAAAGAGATGGAATCATTTTCATTAATGATTGGAAGAGCAGAACGGTTTAGTAACTCTCCTAAAGTAGCGTATGCGTTACTATATTGTTCTTTTCTAGAAAAATCACTTCTCGTCAGCAAAAGTTGCGCAGTAACGATACCATATTTACGGAATTCCTCCGTGTACGCCTGCATTAACAAACTTTGTCCGACAGCCGCAGCAGCCTGTTTTCCTTTAATTGTTACAGGTCTGCTAGGATATCCTAGAGCAGAAAAACCTGCAGCGACGGCCCCTGATGTAATTAACAAAACTTCATGCCCTTCCTCTTTCAATCGAGCCAATGCGGCAACATGATCTGAAAGTTGTTCTTTAGAAATGCCTCCGTGACTATCTGCCAAAGAACTACTTCCAATCTTTACAACAATGCGTTGTTTTTTCACTTTTTTATCCCCCAAGTCTAAAATCAAAGTTTTTTATACATTACACTTCTATTCTCATCAGTGCTGTATCTAGCCTATTTAAGAGCAAAATAAAAATGACCGCTTCGCCCTTAATAAAATAAAAAGGACGAAACGGTCATTGTTCCGCGGTACCACCTTAATTGATATACATAGATATCCACTTGGTGCCTATAACGCAGGCGAACGCTTAAACTTTCATTTAAGACTCAGGGATAGGTTCGATACATTCTATACGAGGAATCTTTCAGCCGGTGAATTCCACTCTCTTTCGCAAGAAGACATATGTACTATTTCCCTTCAACGATTTTTAATCTAATTTTTTTATATTATGCGATATAGTTTGTTTTTGTGTCAAGAGGTATTTTATAAAATAAATAGAGCGACAAGCTCTTGTATGAAATGATTGCCCTAATGAATGAAAATACAAATCGATATAAGTTTAACACATATACTTAAATATAAAACCTCAAATTATAGTGTATATATTTACAGAATATCGAATATAATTGATTTTTATCTTTTACTGTTGCAAAAAGGAATATATTCTCTTAGAATGTTTCTTTATATTGCACAGAGATGTTATTGTTATATTAAGATAACACTTTCGAAATGATATAATTTATTAAAAAAGGAGCAAGATTGAGTTATTATGGATAAACAAATTGGATTCATCGGATGCGGAAATATGGGGATGGCTATCATTGGCGGGATGCTAAACAAAAAGATAGTGTCTTCAAATAAGATCATGTGTTCAGATTTAAACACGACGAATTTAGAAAATGCAAGTGAAAAGTACGGAATAACTACAACTACTAACAACAATGAAGTCGCTAAAAATGCTGATATTTTAATTTTATCAATTAAACCAGACTTATACGCATCAGTAATTAACGAAATTAAAGAAGTGATAAAAAACGATGTTATTATCGTAACGATTGCTGCTGGAAAAAGCATCAAAAGTACTGAGGATTCTTTTAATAAGAAGTTAAAAATTGTTCGAGTAATGCCTAATACCCCTGCCCTTGTTGGTGAAGGAATGTCTGCATTATGCCCGAATGAAATGGTAACAGAAAAAGATTTAGAAGATGTGCTAAACATTTTCAATAGTTTTGGTCAATCAGAGATTGTAAGTGAAAAATTAATGGATGTTGTAACATCTGTAAGTGGTTCTTCACCAGCGTATGTATATATGATTATAGAAGCGATGGCAGATGCTGCTGTACTAGATGGCATGCCAAGAAATCAAGCATATAAATTCGCTGCTCAAGCTGTGTTGGGCTCTGCAAAAATGGTACTAGAAACAGGAATGCACCCAGGTGAATTGAAAGATATGGTTTGTTCTCCTGGCGGAACAACGATAGAAGCTGTAGCAACATTAGAGGAAAAAGGCTTACGAACAGCTATCATTTCAGCAATGCAACGTTGTACACAAAAGTCTGTTGAATTATCTGGTCAAACGAAAAAGTAAAACTATAAAAGAGATCACGTTAGTTATGAATTTAATTAGAAATGCACTACATGATAAACGGCCAAACTCGAATATACTTGAGTTTGGCCGTTTTAGTTGTTAATTATATTAAAATAATTTCACTTTTCCCTACTATACTTGTGTAATTTTATTAGAAACTAATAATTTTTCAATGCAAATCGGTAACATATCTAATAGCGTTTCAAATGCATAATTTACATCTAGACGTTCTGTCCATTGATGTGCATCTTTTCCTACCGGTCCCATATTTAATACTGGAACGTCAAACTCTTCTAATTCCTGAAGTGGAATCGAGTAACCTTTATCCCATAATGGCATATTATCTACAAGTGAACTCATTGAATCTAATGGATTCTGTAAGCCCACATAGCTCAAATCTGAAATTCCTCCAAAATAGTTTTGGTTTTCAAATGTAACGTTATGATTGAAGCTTGCATACTTTTCCATTTCTCCAACTACTTCTTTAATTAACTGGTTATTACGTGAACTTACAGCTGGATAGTATGGTGGAGCAAAGAAAAGTACAATCATCGGCGCCTTTTCTTTACATAAAATAGCTAGTTTATCTACTAAATCAATCGTTACCGCACGATCATCTTTATCTTCTCTATTTTTAATAATGCTAGATTGAATTTCATCTATTTTCTCTTGTCCATGTTGTTCAATTGCATAAGCGATAAGCTCTTCATACGTTAATACATTTACTTTGAGATTAGGCGGTATAAACGGATTATATTTAGAAAAACGATACGCATGTTTTTCATACGATTCTTCTATTTTCTCTGCTACTTTCGTTACTTTTTGACGCAGTAATGAAACGACATCTGTCATTGATTTTTCTAATAAAAACAAATTAAATAAAGTGACTGCACGATGCGGAATTTGTACAGAATAATCCTCCTTTAAGTCCCTTTGAAGTAAGTTAGTTGGCGGAGGACTCGCTTCCCCTTCTACAATGTCACAAAGGTCTGTATTTAACTCTAATTCTGCTGTTATTAATGAAGCCATATAACTCCCATTTAAGCCTGCAAAAGGTTCGCCTACATGTGTCTCTTTTCCGTAGCAAAGAAAACCTGGTAACACTTTACCAATAGAACCAGTATAAATATATTTCTTTTGATCACCAGGGTGCCTCGAAAACATAGGCTCTGAATTTAGTACCGTTTTATACTCCAAGTTATGTTCTCTTGCTAACTCTAGTAATCTTGGAACAGCAGCTCTCATTCCTACAGAGTTCACTTCTTCATCTGGAACAGCTAATAAAAGGACATTCCCATCAAATCTTCCTTCACAAGCTTGCTCAACCATCGCCATTTGTAATGCGAGGCCGCATTTCATGTCCATTGTTCCTCTACCAAACAGCCAATCTCCTTGTTCTATATCTTCACGTACATGGGCCGGTAGTTCGTCTTTATGAGAATAAAACATAGATGTTAACTTTTTAGGATTAAATGCATCTTCTTTCCACACTCCGTAATCTTGTACATCTACAACATCAAAGTGACTTACTAGAACTACGGTATTTTTTGTACTATCGCTTTTCTTTACTAGTGCTGTAACAAAATATCGTCCGTCCCCCGTCGGATTTTTTTGCAAATGGTGCGGATTTTCTTTGAAGTACTGTAAATCAGATAATTGTTCCACAACAAAGTCTGGCAATATCACTTCAGCTTCTGTACCTGTAATACTAGGAATTTCAACAAGACCGCTTAATAATTGAATCAATTGTTCTTTTGATTGCCACTTTGACATATAAATCCCCCTATTTTTCCGCATTATGAAAATGAATTCCATTATATGAATAAAAAATGACGACAGTTATCAAAATTATAGTTCTGATGTACTGCCGATTTTTATTGATACTTCATGAGCCGCTTGTTTCACCTTACTAATAAGAAAAGAAAGTCGATCATCATTAATGCGATGACTAATTAACCCAACACTTAATGCTCCTACTACTTTATGATTAAATCCGATAATAGGTGCAGCTACTGAAGCTGTCCCTTCTGTTTTTTCTCCATAACTGACAGCATATCCTTCGTTTCTTATTTGCTTTATTTGATCAAGAAGAATTTGCTTTTGTTCTGGTAAAGCAGAAAGTAACTGCTCAACAATATATTCCATTTCATTCTGTTTCATATTGGCAAGCATCGTTTTATTTGCGGCACCAATTGAAAGTGGAATTTGTTCCCCTAAGTTATCAATAACTCGAATTTTTAAAGGGCTATCAATTCTTTCAATAATAATAGAATGTGTTCCATTTGGAATGTTCAAATAAACACTTTCTTCCACTTCATAGGCCAATCGCTTCATTACTTCTCTTGCGACTGATCTGTAGTCTACCTTCTCCAATTGTCGTAATCCTATTTCCATCCACATTGGTCCAATTTTGTACTGTTTCGTCTCTGAAATTTGCGTAACTAGCCCATGCTCGATTAGAGAGTTAAGTAGTCTATGTACTGTACTAACTGGGAGATGTGTTCTGTCCGCTATATCAGAAATGGCCCAATACTCTTTTTCATTAGTAGAATTTAATAACTTTATAATACTTATTGCTCGATCAATGGACTGTACCATAACTCACCTCTACTTGACTTGTAATATGTTAGTACGCTCAATTACCTATCAATTTAACAAAAATTCGAAATGAAATCAATCCGTTTATTCAATTTTCTAAAAATAAAATATACTGTGAACAATAATTTGAAAGCGTAAACAAAAAAATATTGACTTTTCTTTTTAATTATCTGAAAATTATAACAAGATTTCACATCACGGAATACATTCCATAATACGGAAAAACATCAAACTTTATTCTATCAACTACGAAAGTGAGGAAAACAATGGCGCAAGTAAATAATACAAACAATGAATTAAAACGTACGATGAAAAGTAGACACTTATTTATGATTGCACTCGGTGGTGTGATTGGAACGGGGTTATTTAACGGATCTGGCTTTATTATAAGTCAAGCTGGACCTGGTGGATCCGTACTTGCCTTTATGGCTGGTGGATTATTAATGTATTTCGTTATGCTATGTCTTGGTGAACTCGCTGTAGCCATGCCTGTTTCGGGTTCTTTCCAAGAATATGCCACTAAGTTTATCAATCCTGCAACTGGCTTTACAATCGGATGGTTGTATTGGTTAAGCTGGGCGAATACGACCGGCCTTGAATTTACAACTGCCGGCATTACAATGCAGCGCTGGTTTCCTGATATTCCTGTGTGGGTTTGGTGTTTAATATTTGGCGTTACAATCTTCACGATTAACGCATTATCTGCTCGTAGTTATGCAGAAACAGAATTTTGGTTTTCAAGTATAAAAGTATCTGCCATTATCGCTTTTATTATCCTTGGCGGCGCCGCTATGTTCGGTTTTATTGATTTAAAAGGCGACGAACCAGCTCCGCTATTATCAAATTTCGTAAATCATGGTGGTTTATTCCCAAATGGACTTGCCGCTATTCTATTAACAATGGTTACAGTCAATTATTCCTTCCAAGGTACAGAACTTGTCGGGATCGCAGCAGGTGAAAGTGAAGATCCAGCAAAAACTTTACCTCGTTCTATTAGAAATATTATATGGCGTACGATGTTTTTCTTCGTCTTAGCAATCTTTGTTCTTGTTGCTTTAATTCCTTGGGAAGAAGCAGGATTAACAAAAAGCCCATTCGTTGCTGTTTTTGATAATATCGGCATTCCATATGCGGCTGATATTATGAACTTTGTTATTCTTACTGCTGTTCTTTCTGTCGCAAACTCAGGATTGTACGCGGCAACTCGTATGCTTTGGTCATTATCAAAAAATGAAATGGCTCCAGCCTTTTTAAAGAAATTATCATCACGAGGAATACCTCTAAACGCTTTAATTATGACAATTGCTATTTCTGCTTTTTCTCTTTTGACAAGCGTAGTAGCTGCTGAAACTGTTTACTTATGGTTAATTTCCATTTCTGGAGTCATAACAATCATTGTTTGGATGTCAATTTGTGTCTCTCAATTCTTTTTCCGTAAACATTATTTAGCAGACGGCGGAAGATTAGAAGACTTAAAATTTAAAACTCCACTTTATCCACTTGTACCAATTCTCGGTTTTGGATTGTATGGCATTATATTAATCAGTCTTATCTTTATCCCTGAACAACGACTTGGAATCTATTGCACTGTACCATTTATTATCTTTTGCTACACATACTATCACTTTAAAGTTAAGAAAAGAATTGCTTCTAACACTCGTAGTGAAACTAAAATTAGCGAGACTATGTAATACTATACTTATATATAAAAGACCGCACATAGCTTTCACTTCATGTGCGGTCTTTTATCATACTAATTCGCTTTAAAATTATACAACGGCTTAATAATATGTTTTATATCTATCGTTTCTTTTGTATTTTGTATAATTTCATCCATTGGCTTGTATACCATTGGTGCCTCATCAACGTTATTAGTAAATACTTTCGCTTCATTATATTTCCCTCGTAAATTCAACATCTTTCATTTGCCCCTTCCCTTTGAAAGAATTATTTAATTACGTTATATGTGTTCTTATGATTACTATCATCAATCTGCTGCTTTATATTATATATATATGTATTATAGCATTCACAATAATAAAAAATTATAACAGTCTAATTTGTTTACATAACATATTTATTGTCTCTTATCATTTGTACCGACACATGATTATTTCAACTTACCTTTAATATCGGTCATCTATTCTTAAAACAAAAACTCCCCTTAAATCGAAAATGATTAAGGGGAGTTTTATATACGATGAAATTATAGTTCCGATTTCACCCGAACAGAAACATTATTTTTAATTATATTTTTTACATCTTTAAAGCTAACAAAATTGTTACTTTTCTCATCCCAAAGACGGAAACGAAGTGAACGTAAGCTAGTCGCAAGATTAATCGTTGGTACATTTTTTAAAGGAAGCGTATTATTATGTGCTTCTTCTAATTTATAGTTAGGTACTCTTGGACTTAAATGGTGAACATGATGGAATCCAATATTACCAGTTAGGAATTGCAAAATTTTTGGAAGTTTATAAAATGAACTTCCTTCTACTGCTGCTTTCACATATTCCCAATCTTTATCTTCTTCAAAATAAGAATCCTCGAATGTGTGCTGTACGTAAAACAGCCAAATTCCTACTGAACCTGCGATTAAGAATATGGTTCCATGTACTAACAGAAACGATTGCCACCCAATTGCCCAGCAAAGTAGAGCTATTAAAGCAGCGATTATAATATTCGTCAAATACGTATTCATACGTTCTTTCTGTCTAGCACCTTTTCGGTTAAATCTATTTTTAAGCAAGAAAACATAAATCGGACCTAATCCAAACATAACGAATGGATTGCGATATAAGCGATATGCTAAACGAATTCTAAATGGCGCAGCTACATATTCATCCACTGTAAGCGTCCAAATATCTCCTGTACCTCTCTTATCTAAATTACCACTTGTAGCGTGATGAATCGCATGATCATGCCCCCATTGATCAAATGGGAATAACGTTAACACACCCATACATGTTCCTACTATTCTATTTGCACGTCGACTTTTAAAGAATGAATAATGGGTACAATCATGAAAAATAATGAAAATTCGTGTCATAAAACCAGCAGCTAACAGAGATGGAACTAATGCTAACAGATAGGAAACAGACAAACTTTTATAAGCGAGGTACCATAAAATAATAAACGGCACGACTGTGTTAATAAGTTGCCACACGCTTTTTTTAATTGTTGATTTTTCATAAGGAGCAACTTGTTTTTTTAAATTTTTAGTTTTTTCTAATGTCATTTTTTCTAATTCCCTTCCTTTATGTTGCTAATTCATATTATAGCATACTATTAGTATCAGGTGTTAAAAGTAGATGTAATAAATATTATATAATATGAAAATCTCTTTTTTCTTACTCATTACTTACAAATTGCTTACGTTCAAAATAGCGCTATAATTAGACAGATAGAGCATTTCATTTGTCAAAGAAACTTCTAGTTTTCCAATACACATTTATAAAAACAGATAATTTTTTCACTTCTATAATATCTTATTTCTTCCTTTAAATGATAAATTTTTATTTTTTATTTATTTAGCGATCTCTTATTCACAAGAAAAAAGAGCTGCCATAAGTCAGTTTCACCAACTTATGGCAGCTCCTCTTCATTTCACTTTATTTTAGCGATGGATCCAAACTGCACCTGCAGACTTGTCTTCAGCTTGACCTACTACTTCAAACTTCAATCCTAGTTTCGGCAACTTACGTCCTGCATCTGGAATAACGCTGTTGATGTATTACTTAGAATCATCAAATTTCGCAACTCCTGGCAATCCTTTATAATCAAAGATACCGCGAGTTGGCGAATCTACTCTCCATGCTGGCGTTTGATCAAATGAGAATGCCGCATCGGCAATTTGATAACGCGTACTGCTCTTCACAGTTGGTTGTCCATTTAATGTTCCTACGATAGCCTCTGGATGAGAATCTACTACTCCAAGGAATCCTTCGCCTGGATGAACGCCTACCCAGTTATCTGTAAAGCTTTGATCCGCATACCATACAACCATTCCTGTATTAAATACTGGACCACGTGCATATTGTAATGCAGTATCAGAACCAGCGTAATTACGCCATTCAATATAGTAGTTATGTTTCTTCTGTTCAAATCCGTTAGACACAGTAAATCCTTTTAGCGTCATTGCTGGTTGGCCTTCTGCATCATCAGAGAAAACAACTTTTCCATCTACAGTTAAAGCTGCATTATCTAGTGCAAAGCCTTTATAAGCTACTGCAATATCTGTTAAATATTCAAATTGCAGTTTTACTTTTTTTCCTTTGAATTGGCTTAAATCATATGATTTATCAACCCACTTACCATCAGTTGTATCCGCGCCGCCTTTTACATCTTTTTCGCCCATTCTATCAATGCGTGTCTTCGTTCCATCTTCTGCAATCGCATATACGTCAAGGAAGTCATACTTCGCTTCCAGTTCATAAAATGCCTTATAATCAAACTTAGCATCTGTTGCAGTCGTTAAGTCAAATACTGGTGTCTCAAGTGTTGTATGAATGTCATTTCCTTTCGTGCTGTAATAAAACTTCTTACCAAATGCTGACTCAATATTTTTTATATCTTTGTCTGGCAAGTTAACACGAATGATTCCTGGTCGTTTTGATTTTGTCACACTTTGATCTAAATACGTTGCAGTACCGATTCCCGTGCGAAGTTTATCATAATCTACCTCAACGATATTCGCCCAGTTACCATTCATATTTTTTTGAAAAAACTCTTTATTTTGTGGTGAGAAACTTGTTGGTTCTGTTCCTGCAATTTTGCCTGCCCAGCTGCCTCCGCTCATAATAGACCATGACTCAACAGGTTCACCTTGTCCTGAGTACTTTGTATCATACTCATCTGGTAAGCCTAAATCATGACCGTACTCATGCGCAAACACACCAACTGCTCCGTCTTCAGGCTCAATTGTATAATCGTATGCAGCCATCTTTCCGCCCCAATTTGAAACAGAAGATTTCGTACCATCAATCGCATATGGTTTTGAACCTAGTTTTGAACGATGTGACCAAATCGCATCATCTTTTAATTTACCGCCGCCAGCTTCTTGTCCCACGCCAGCATGTACAACCATTAAGTGGTCAATAATTCCATCTGGCTCATTTTTATTTCCATCACCATCTTGATCGTATTGATCAAATTGGTCATAATCTGCTAAATTGATACCTTTTGCTACCGCTGCTTTTAATGCTTCTTTCACAAGATCCTTTGGGCCTAAAGGACCTTTGTTATCATGACCAGTTCCCGCATCCGCACCATAATCTGACGCTTTTCCTGGAACAGTAAGCCATTCCGTTACCGTTCCATCAACTGTGTAGCTTCCACCAGATTGTTCTTCATAATACTGTTTAAATGTATTAATCTTCGATCCATCAAATAATGTAAATGGTTCATCACCAAATAACATTTTTTGATAATGTTCACGATTAAAGTCCTTAGAATACATATAACCCGGTTCTTGATCTATATTATTATGCTTAAAATCGCTAAATTCTACGAGTAATACAAGTACTTTATCTTTTCGGACAGCCCCATTGTAATCAGCTTGCTTCGCTGGTGTAGTAGGTACTTTTCCATTTAATTTCCCTGGGTTTAATCCTGCACCTTGTCCAGCCACTGGTCCTACTTCAGGCTGCTGCGCCTGTTCATTTTCTTTCATTTTTGTATCTTTTACTTTTTTCATAAAATCTGAAGCTTCTTGCGTAAGGTTATCTCCTGTCATGATTTCTTTTCCAGGGTTTTCCCCTTTCTTTTTCTCAACATATTTTTCAACAGCCTTGGATGTCTCAGCTTGTGATGCAGATTGATCAATTACTCCCCGTTGCTTCAGTGCTTCTGCCAAGCGATCCTCTGGTATTAAATGTTCATCAATTGGTAGAGATGGTGGCGTATCAGCATACGCTGCATGACTTCCAAAAGCAAACGTACTACTTAGCACTGCTGCTGTTGTTAATACCGCTAAAGGTTTTAATTTCTTTTTCTTTTTCAATGTAGTTCCTCCCCAGTGTCTGCAAATTATCGTTTTTTGCCGATAGCAACATAATATTCGTTATAATACGAATATTCAATCTTTTTAAAGTGCTAAAATGTTGAGAAATATTTTTTCTAGGGTGAAAAACATAAAATAGGTAAATCTACAGGAAATTCACTCTAGAATTTGTGATTCTCTTTCCTCTTTTTTCGAGTGAAATCTCATCTACACAAAAAATTCCAATTCCTAAGTAGTAGCTCAGGAATTGGAATTTTTTAAAGAGAATGCTTTATTAATAAACGGCTTGCTTCTTCTGGTACATAGAACTTACCATTGCTTTCTACAACAACACTTCCTAATTCATAATCTTTATTCTTAATACGAATTATATTTTTGTTAACAAATAATTGAGCTGTTACATTATTACGTTTTACTACGAGTACAGGGTTCGCTACATCATTTTTATCTATTGTTACAATTGCACCATTCTGCTTAAAGGCTGATTCACTCTCTACAAATAATTTTTTTGTTACTTCTTCTAAGTTAAAGCCCATTGCTTTTGCCATCGTCTTTGCAACGTCCGTGTTTTGAATTAATCCAGATGGATTTTGAGGACCATATGAATATAAAAATACATCCTCACCTGTATGCCCTCCTGTTGTGAACCCTATATTCGCACGATTGGCCAATAATGTAGTAAATATTGGACCTACATCCGTTTTCTTTTTTGCTGCTTTTACTCTTTCTTTTTCATTATAAGTTAAATTGTCCAAACCGTATAACTTAGCTACATTTTCTACATTTGATAAATCGGGTTTCAAATTATTTATAGCCCCTTCAAGTGTCATTTTCGCTTTTTTCAATGGGTCAATATATGCATAGACCGGCGTAGTATTATATCCTTTTGTCGTATTCATATTTCCAATAGAAATACCACTGTTACCATGATCAGCTACGGCAATTAGCATCGTATTACCATCTTTTTTTGCAAATTTTAATGCTTCTGCAACTGCATTATCAAATGCTAACACATCACTAATAATCCCAATTGGATCATTCACATGAGCTGCCCAGTCTGGCTTACTTCCCTCTACAAACAAAAAGAAGCCATCTTTATCTTTTGATAACGTTTGAATTGCTTTTTCCGTCATTTGCGAAAGTGTTGGTTGCTTTGGATTTGTTACTTCACGATCCATTTCGAAAGCTAAAGCATTATGTGAAAAAGAGCCCCAAATTTTATTAGACTTTGAATTCAATAATGCATCTTTCGTTTCAACAAATTCGTATCCTTTGTCTTGAATCACCTTTATTAAATCTTCACCATCTTTTCGAATTCCATTGTTTGTTACAGGTAGCAGTGCCGCTTTCCCCCCGCCTAATACGACATCTATATTTTGATATACTTGTTGCTCTGCAATTACGTCAAAATGCTTGCGGTTGACATGATGAGCAGAGAATCCGGCCGGCGTAGCATGCTGAATTTCAGCTGTAGCAACAATTCCAGTTGCGCGACCAGTACGTTTGGCACCTTCTAAAACATTGGCAACTGGCCGTAACTTGTCCTCCTCTTTTATTGGTTGTAAACCAGGTGAACTTACAATAGAAGGTAATACACCTACATATCCTGAATTCGATTTATTTCCAGTCGCTAAAGCTGTAGCTGCTGGAGCTGAGTCTGTTATAGCTGATTCCGCCGAATATGTACGAACTCCTCCTGTTACAATTTCATCTAATGCAAGTGGTTTCCCTTTATACAAGCGAGCTAACGTGGTTGCTGTAGAACTCGTTCCATCCATAACCATTACGATTACATTTCTCGGTTGACGTTCTACTTGTTTCACCTTAGCTACCACCGAATGATAATTCATCATGCTTTCCGTACATAACATACTTAGTGTGATTGTTCCTACTAAAAGTAACCTCTTCATGAGTAAACCTAAATTCGACATTGTTCTTCCTCCGTAAATATACAAAAAGATAATTTTCTTTTACATTCCACAACTTATATATGTTTTATTAGTCCCCAATTTCCATGAAGCTAACAATCATTACCTTCACTTTCTTTTATTTAAAAAGCAACGGTACATATCATAGCTTTTTATTTTCAAATAATTAAAAGCCAAACCTCTTTTATAAAAATGTCTTATCATTCTCTTCACTAACATATATTTATCAATAAAAATCCGATTAAAATGAATAAAAATTTATTGTTAAACAATAAATTTTATGTTAAATTAAAAGGATAATTTAAAAATGAGGTGCTTTTTATGAAACAAGGATCAACACTCTTTTTAAAGATAGCTATTATCCTTATCGGTATTCCTGTTTTCGCTTTGTGTATATTTTCAATTCCTAACATCGGGAATTATGCAGCGGAATTGTATCCCGATATTGCATATATAAAATATCTAGTTTTAATCAATCTATATGCAACGGTGATACCTTTTTATTTCGCTCTATACGAAGCCTTTAAACTTGTAAGCTACATTGACAAAGGTAATGCCTTCTCGAAATTATCTGTTAGAAGTTTAAAAAAGATAAAGCAATGCGCTATTACAATTAGTATATTATATGTAGTAGGCATGCCACTCTTCTATCTCGTGGCTGAGAAAGATGACGCACCTGGTATCATTATAATTGGCATGATCCTAATCTTTGCTTCAATGGTAATCGCGGTCTTTGCTGCCGTTCTCCAAAGACTATTAAAAGATGCGATAGATATAAAATCAGAAAATGATTTAACGGTCTGAGGTGAATAATATGGCAATTATTATTAATATTGATGTAATGTTAGCGAAAAGAAAAATGAGTGTAACAGAGCTTTCGGAGAGGGTTGGAATTACAATGGCTAACCTTTCTATTTTGAAAAACGGAAAAGCAAAAGCAGTCCGTTTTTCAACTTTAGAAGCAATATGTAAAGCATTAGAATGCCAACCAGGAGATATTTTAGAATATCAACCGGAAGATACCGAATAAAAAGAGTCCTTCATACGAGAAGGACTCTTTTTATTCGGTATTACGGCGCAAAACTAACTCGACCAGTCAAAACTAAAATAATCGCGATGATCCAAAATATAAAGAATGATGAGGACAGTAATAACGAAAGAATAGCAATCCCCTTCTTCTCTGTTTTTTTCGTCATTGTAATTATTGAAAGTATGATACCTAAAACTGTTAGGGCAACTGTAATATAATCTCCCACTATATTACCTGCATTCGCTATCCTTGTTGGCGTTATAAAAACGAACAGAAAGCATAAAATACCGATGAGTAAAGATATATAGCTTATTTTACTGTACTTCTTTTTAGGAATTAGTTCAGTTTTCATACTAATCCACCCCTTCTATATAGCTATGAGTTCATATTAGCACAAATAACCATAATTTGGTTAAAACAAAAAAGAGATACAGCGGTAACTTCCACTGTATCTCTTTTTTATTTAATAACTAAACCTGCTATTTCTTCTTTATCATTATAAGTTATGATAAAGGTACGTTGTTCTTTACTATATTTCGCTACAAGAATAACCGTATATAAACCATCTTTTTCTTCAATCGATTGTTTTTCAATTTTTTCGAACGTACCAGCTTTCTCTATTATAGGTGTAAGGTCTTTCATCTTTTCTTCTGACAATGCAGCTGTCATTTTACTATCAAATTTCTCATGCACTTCTTTATACTTTGCCTCATTTAATAATGATACAATTTCTTCCGCTTTCGGAATAAATTTTTTAGACGTACTTTCATCTACTTTATTACCGGTACATGCTGCGAGTGCGAATGCCGCGATAGCACTTAACAAAATAAGTAACATTTTTCTCATTTTAATACACCCTTTCTTTTTAAAATGAAACTATAACTAAAAGTGAGTAAAGCACAAATTGCTATTGAAACTTCTGACATAATGATCCCGCTTTTCCCTGGTGCATATAGCAATATAATGCCGGCTAATGCATTTACAGCCCCATGAATGAGGATTGCATATACTACATAACGAAATTTCTTTTGGACGACAGCTTGCAATACAATGAAAGAAAGACCAACATGTAATACCATCGCAAAGATTCGCTCAATACTACCAAGATAATAGCTGTCACCGTTTTGAATGACTGTTTGAGACAATAATAAGGACAAGACCGGGACACCAACTATCAGCACCGCTTCAATACCACCATGCCCTGCTCCAAATAAAAAACCAGACTGCCAATCTCGTTGCTTCATAAAATAACGCATTGCGATAAAACGAGCTATCTCTTCAAAAATTCCAGCTGATATACTAAGCAAAACTGCAAATAGTATGGGCTGCATAACAGAAAACATTTGAAAATCTGTGCTAGTTCCATTTAAATAATTCAGTATTGGTATACGAATAAATATTTGTGATACAACAAAAGCCAATACCCCTAACATATATGGAATATAGCTTTTCTTCCAAAAAGCATATAAAAGTGCAATAAGCGGTAAACCAAAGCTAATCATTGTTGTAAAAATAAGACCATTCATCTCGCTTCACCTCTTACTTGAAGTGTATAAAAACGAGTGAAGAAAGTATGTAGTTATTTCCTATTCGGTTTCATTTTCATCATAGATGGTCATTTCATCTCATTTAATATAAATGTTTGCGTGAAATAAGGACTTACATAAGTTGTTTCTAACGTCGCATTATTTGTTTTATTTATAATCCGTTTTAACGAAAATAGCCCGTAGCCTCTAGCCCCTTCTTTACTTGAATGGTTTTTCTCATAAATTTTTTGCAAATCAATCGCCTCACCCTTTGAACTATTACGCACAATAAAATATTGTCTTGCATTCATTACAAAGAATGCGATTTGCAATATCTTCTCCTCACTTTGTACTGCTTCTTCAATTGCATTATCTATTAAAACTGAAATGATGCGAATAAATGAAATAATCGTCATTGAAACATTTTCAATGTTCTCTGGTATATCAAGCATTACTTTTATTTGTTGCTGCTGGGCAGTGCTAACTTTCGCTCTTAATACGCTTCTTACTTCAGGAATTTGTATGCGAGATAATTTTGCGATATCAAGTTCATGATCATTTATTGTTTTTAATGTGGGAGCAATAACATCGTAGTACACTTGCTCAATTTCTTTCACATTTTTTGTACGTATTCCCTCTTCTAACGATAGTAATACATTCATATAATCATGACGGAAACTAGCAAGCTCATCATGCATATCCTCTAATTTCTCCACATAATCTAATAACTCTTTATCTAAACGTTTTTCATGCTCTTCTCGTAACTTTTCTTTCGATAAATGTGAGCTTATTAGTACAATGATTAGTAATAATAAAAAAATAATAATCGCTGAATTATAACTTACCTCACTGTATTGTTGATTTATTTTTGCTAAAAACTCAGTTGACGGCTGAGTTAAAATTAGTTCAATAATAAACCCGACAATTAATAATATGTAAGTTATATAATATAACGGACTACCTACTATATATTGAGCAATTTTTTGAATTCTTTTACGCGCTAATAGAATACCGATAAAAGTAAGTGTCGATACGATAAGATGAATAATGCTACCTGTCCATAAATATAAATTGAATGGCGTTAACATAAAGATTTTCATTCCTAAATCGAGAAGCAACATTTTCACTAATGATATAATCACCATACTCACCAGTGCAAAATATAAATTATGCTTAAATTTCAATTCATTTTGCATTAATCCTAAACTTATTAAAAATAACACAATCGTACTATTCAACTCTGGATATCTCGTTACCGTTACGACAATAGCAAGTAAAATAATAAATACCGCACTTAAAGCTATTAACATTTTATATGACAATCTATTGTACCGGATTAATTGTATGTATAAAAACGTATGACACATACTAGTAAGCAGTATTGCAAATAAATCATAAATATACATTACATCTCACCCTTTAACATGTTACGTACTTTACTCACTAAACGCCTTGATACCGGAATACGTTTCCCGCTTTTTAAAATTAACATTTTTTGCTTCGCATCGTAAGAAGACATTTGCTTCGTATTCACGATATATGACTGATGACAACGAAATAAACGTTCATCTATTATTTCAATTTCCTTTAAAGTTCCATAAAAATAAACGATTCGATCTAACGTCACTAATGCTAACCGATGCGGTTCATCGGTCATAACATATTCAACTTCATGAAAAGGAACCCGTACAGTCGCATTACTGTTTTCAACAAGAAAGTCATCGGACGGAATACTATGCTTATTTCTTGCTTCATATTGAAGTAAACATTGTTCAAAAACTTTATATCTCTCCTCGTATGGCAACCCTTTATCAATGAAAGTTAAAGCTGCTACCATGTATTGATACGAAATAGGTGCAAATTCAGAATGCGTCGTTACAAACACAATAATTCCTTGCGTATCATACTTTCGTATTTCTTGCGCCACTTGTAAACCTTTTCGTTCTTCCCTTTTAATCTCTATATCTAAAAAATAGATTGGGACATACTTCGCCTTAGGAATGTTAGTAATAATGTTTTCACTTTTACTAGTTACCTCAATAAAATCAAAAGGCAACCTATATTTCTCACAAATCTCTTCAACTAACCGCTTCATTTGCTGTGCTTGTATGACATCGTCTTCTAAAATGAAAATACTCATGTGATCACTCGCTTTATTGGAATCTATTATTAGAATAACATGACTACTTACAAATACTGAATAATATTCCCTATATTTTCATAACCAATGATAATCAACATCGCTTTTTCTATATATTAAAAAGGCATTTAAAGTACTAGTATAGAATATAGATTAGAGGTGATTTTTAATGACTAGTATACATATTGAAATAAATATACTAAATAAATGGATTAAACAATTTCTACCTGAATATGATTTATTCTTTTTCCCTAAAAAGTATGGAACAGTAGTAAAGCATTTTACTTCTAATACTTTACTAATGCCTAAAGAGGAATTTTCTAACCATACCATTTTTAACAATATTGATAGCAGAAATAGTTATCAAGTATGGAATATTCATAAGGACATTCAATTTGTTTGTGTAGCAAATCCTAATTTGATTATGCAATGGGACAAAGAATCGCGCGAAAAGATTTTCCAAATTCAATTTGAAGTTAATAGGGCGTCTATTTATGAATGGGATATGATTGAATGTGTACTAGAAGGTATAACATCTCCTTCAAGTAAAGCGGCTATATTGCAACATGTATCTCCTTATTCATTTACATATGATTCGAAGCGTTATATAAGTATGCAAAAAGCACTATGGGATAACTTACATAAAGAGTTTCAATATAAATTCCTACTTCTATTAACAAAACAATTTGTTTATCAAACTTCATTAAGTGAAGAGAAAATTAAAAAATTCGAAGAAAAGTTTCCCCATATCGCTCCCTATTTTAATACTTTTTCAACTGCAAACGGAGCAAATTGTCTTGCAGCTACTTTAGCGAGTATTTGTAGTGAAAAATCCGAGGCAAAATGGATAATTACGAAATGGGTACATGATAATAGCTTTCTAAAAGGTTTACAAATGAAACAGTATAGATTAAAGTCAGCTTCTATCGATTCTTTACAACCTAGCGATATCCTTGTCTGGAAAAATGAAAAGAACAAAATACTACACGCTTCTTTCCATTTAGGCGGCGGCTATTTCTTTAATAAAGATGGACAATCATTCTTTAATCCATGGCAATTGGTACATATAGAAAGCTTGTTGAATACATGGGAGAACGAACGTATTGAAGTGTATAGAAAATAAAGATGCAATAACTTTAAAAAATAAAGACTGTATCTTTAAATGGAAAGATACAGTCTTTAATAATCACTTATTTTATAAAGAAAACCCTCTATCATTCACTACCTTAAAAAATTCCGAGTAATGCGCTAAAGAATAATCTGCTACATCACAATTCCCTTGAAACATACAAGTTGAAATACCTAATTCTTTTGCAGGTAATAAATCTAATTCTCTATCCCCAATAGCTAAATCAATATTGTGCTTTTTATGTAGATGATCATAAGCTAACGAATTCGGTTTTCGGGGGAAGCCATCGTCAATTGTAACCATGTCTACGAAATATTTGTCCCAACCATAATGGTTTAATATAGATAATACACCCGCTCTATCTTTATGAGTCATAATTACATTTTTATCGGCAAACCTTAAAACCTCTTCCACCTTTTCAAATGGTTTTATATCTTCTATAGTAATTCGACTCTCTAATACATCAATTTCACTTAATTGTTTTTTAGATATTTTATAGTAATCAATTGCGTGAGAAAATGAAACTTTTAAATTTGTATAGATTTCTTCTTCACTTATTTCTTCTCCTAAAACTTGAGAAAGAACCTTTGTATAAACTGGATACGTATCAAATAACGTACCATCAAAATCCCATAAAATATTCATTCTATTCACCTTCTATTTTCAAATCATTTGATGATTAAATCCGCCCTATCCTTCGGCGATTCCGTTTCTAAGTAAAAATCCTCTGCCTTCCAATACCTATTCTCAAACTTTGAAAGTTTTTTCTGCGTTTCCTTACTCTCGCGTAGAAACCTTGTCTCTCTTGGACAATCCAAGTACACCATATAATGAAAGAAATCTCTCCATTCTTTTCGCTGTAGAAAAACGCCTTCAACTACAATTACACCTACAATGGGGATCTGTACTTTTTTCATTTCGCATGAGTCTGCCTCATCATTATAAAACGGTAATTTCAGTCTCGTTTCATTTTGTAACTTTTGAAAAAACTTCTGCCGAAGCCACTCAATATCCCATTGTAAATAATAATACTCATACCATTCTTCATAGCCAGTATGATACCGTTTATTACGTTCTACTATATGATTATCAATATGAAAAATATGGAACGGAATGCCTTCTTGTTTCATGTTTTCTTTTAAATTTGCAACGAATGTCGTTTTACCAGATCGACTTAAACCATCTATACCTAGAATGAACCTATTTTCTTTATGTTTCTTCATTATATTTATAAGCTCATTTGTACTCATTACTTCTTCCACTCTTCTTTTAATAACGAGTATAAAATGGTATCATGAGCAACTCCATTTTGAATCATATGTTTTCGAAGTAATCCTTCTTCTTGAAATTCTGCTTTATTTAATAATTTTTGAGAAGCTTTATTTTCTACATATACAACAGCAGCAATTCTTATAAGTTGCAACGTTTCAAACCCGTAAGCTAAAATTGCTTGTAATGCTTCGGATGCATACCCCTGTCCCCAATATGTATCATCTAATTCATAACCAATTTCAGCTCGTTTATGATGATTGTTTATTAGATGAAATCCGCACGTTCCGATTAATTGACCCGTGCCCTTTTTCTCAATTCCCCAGCGAAATACAGTTCCCTCTTCATAACGATTTTTAAACGTTTGAATCGTTGTTTTCGCTTGATCAATATTTTCGAAAGAATCCATTCCGAAATAACGTATTACAGATTCTTTTGAAAAATAGTGGAACATCGTTTCTGCATCTAACAGTGTAAGTTCTCTTAATCTTAAACGTTCTGTTTCTAGTTTTGGAAACCCCATCTCTTTTTCTCCTTCTATTCTAATGAACTGCAAATTTCAATATAATTCCCATCCGGATCTGCAATGTATGCAATTGTTTGTCCCCACGGTTTTACAATTGGTTCAACTAAAATCTTAATACCTTGCCCTCTGAATTGCTCAATCGTTTCTTGTACATTTTCAACAACGAATCCCAATTCAAAATGAGAAGATTGTAACTCGCCTTCTGTAAGTGGTAATCCTGTTAATTCTTTTACGTCTTGCCGCGTATTCATCGCTAATATGGTAGATCCCGTATTAAATTCAATATATGTACCATGCTCTGCTTTTATCGGTAACTGTAATAAATCTTTATAGAATCTTAAACATTCCTCAAACTTTTCTACATATAAAATGATGTACTTCATTTTTAAATTCATTTTACATCCCCCTTTATATCCATCCCTAAAATTTCGACAAATGTCTTATAAAAACCTTGTTTCCTATAGTAACGAACACAAAAAAATGAGGCCGATTTCTCGGCCTCCCAGCTTATTGGCATAAAACAGGAGATTTGGTTTGGACATAACCAGTTCGTACTCTTATTATATTTTATTTTTTCTGAATTTTAAATACATTAAACATCTATTTATATTGAGAAAGTTTTTTGTTTGCATAAAATTAAAGAGTTTAAGAAATGCTACAAATGGAGGTGTATACATATGGAACCAATGCTTTGTCCCAGTTGTAAAACGAACCGTACACGCTTTAATATTCTTGAGCAACAAGTAAAACCAGTCAAATTAAATCCACAAACTGGTCAAGTAGAAGAAGAATACACAAATGAAACGATGAATGCTTTTCATATGGCTTATCAAGGACCTACATATCGTGTCCAATGTGCTGTCTGCGGGCTTGTTGAAAATCCAGAGCAATTTATTAAACCTGCTCAAAATCAGTCTTTCTAATAATTTCATTACTATCCCTTGTAGAAATAGATTTTTCTATAAGGGATTTTTCTGTTTTATACGTCAACTAAAAACGTATTTCTTCCTTATTATATATTAAACTTCACACTCTATTGTTAATGTTCATAATAGGGTAATGCATCAAACAATGTTAATATATAGGATTCTGAATCATTTCTTATTCGTTAATGATTTTTCTTAGTAATTTATAAACTCTGGTAGTTTTACACCCTAATTATACAGTTTTTATTATATAAAAAAGAGTGAACAAGTTACATTTATATTGAGACAAAAGAAGTTGATTCCGATATTTCTCTTTCCCTCATCAACTTCTTTTAAACTCCACTTTTTATTATAATATTTCACTTTTTAATTTCTTAATTTTCCAAGTGAGTCTTATAAAGAAGTATATCCACATACAACCTGTAAGACCCGTCATAGCTTTCGCCCACATTGGCACTCTTGATTCCATCGGGCTTATAAATAGATTATACATTGATGGTAATATAGTTGCTAACATAATAACAAAGAATACTAATAACTGATTTAGTTTTTGTATTCTCGTCTCCTTTTCTGAGTAAATATCAGGCAATTCATTTACCTCTTCTACTTCTTTACAAAAATAATTCCAGCTTGTGAAACTTGTTACCCGTTTCCAACCTGACATTTCGTATATTTCGAAATACTCTTGTTGTTGTTCTTTCGAATCTCTATAAACCAATCTAAAATCAGCTTTGTATATTACATCTTTTGGCTCCGTTTTCTGAAACGTATACATTAAATTATATTTTTGTAATGCCCAACCTTGCTGATGCATCTTTCGTAAAAAAGCTTCTTCTTTTTCTAAATTCCATGCCGTAAAAAACTTAAATACCCTTTTTGTCTCCATCTCTCATTCACTCCCCTAATATACTATTTCCATTCCTTACAGATCTCTGCAACCTGTTATACTCTAGCTCTAATACTTCTTTACCAAGTGGCGTTAACTCATAGCACTTCTTTCTATCTGTTGAGGCAACTTCAACAATTAATTTCTCTTTTAATAACTTCGTCGTATTCCCGTATAAAGTTCCAGGACCGAGCTTTACTTCTCCATTTGTCATCTCTTCTACCATTTGCATAATTCCATAACCGTGCATTGGTTTCACTAGTGATAACAGTATGTAATATGTCGCCTCAGTTAACGGAATATATTTTCTCGCTTTCGTATTCATTATAACCACCTCCGATACATCGCCTCATGATATATCGACTCGCGATACATCGTATACCGATATTATATATTCATATTCCAAAATATGCAAGAGTATAATTTAATAATTGAATATTTATTTCTTTGAATTGAAAAATCATATAAATTTTCTGAATAATTTGTTAAAATATAGAAATATCCGTTTATATTTTGAAAGGAATGATATATATGATAAATAAATTGAAGGAAAATATAGGATCAGTTTTTGTAGGTAAAAAAAATGTTATAGATCTATTAATCGTTTCCTTGCTTGCTGACGGTCATGTACTTCTTGAGGATGTACCTGGTACTGGGAAAACGTTACTTGCGAAAACACTTTCAAAAAGTATTGGTGGTAATTTTTCTCGCGTTCAATTTACACCGGATGTACTTCCGAGTGATGTGACAGGTATTGAATATTTCAATCCGAAAACGAGCGAATTCGAGTTAAGACTCGGACCAGTCGTGGCAAACATTCTACTGGCAGATGAAATTAACCGTGCAATGCCGAGAACACAGTCTAGTTTATTAGAAGCGATGGAAGAACGACAAGTGACGCTTGAAAAGCAGTCAACTCCTCTTCCAAAACCGTTCTTTGTTATTGCGACGCAAAATCCAATTGAATCACAAGGAACGTTCCCTCTTCCAGATGCACAGCTTGATCGTTTTTTAATGACAATTTCTATAGGTTATCCGAATCCCGAAGATGAACTACAAATGATGCGACGTTTTCGCAACGACGCACCACTAGAAAGTGTCACATCTGTTATTACTTTAGATGATATTTTAGAAGCACAGAAACGCGTGAAAGAAATTTTCGTATCAGAACCGTTAGAACATTACATCATTAAGCTTGCTCATGCCACTAGAAATCATGATTATATCGCTAACGGTGTAAGTCCACGTGCCACATTAGCTTTAGTACGTGCTGTTCAAGCTTTTGCCTTTTTACGCGGGAGAGAATATTGCACACCAGAAGATATACAATTGTTAGTTCCTTCTGTTTGGAATCACCGTATCGTCTTATCAATGGAAGGCGCATTACGTACGACAAAAAATGAAATTATGCAAAAGATTTTAAAAGAGGTTGACGTACCAGTGGAGATTGAGCAAGCATGAATGGACAGCGCGTTGTAACTGTACCTTTATTTTTTCAACTTCATATTATTCAACTAACTGTGCCAGGCGCGATACTATTTACATTTTTTATGCCGCAACGAATCATTATGTTTTTCTTTTTCTTCTACTATTTATTTGCGATTTTCATTTATAAATATGTCGCATATATAGAGAAACAGTTTCAAGTGCTAAACGAGAAACAAACAACTCGTTTATTTCCTAATGAATCTGGACAGTTTTTTATTCATTTAAAAAATGGAGCAAACATACCACTCGTTAACGGTGTTTGTTATTTTCATTTAGACCCGTCCCTACTGCCGCATAAAGATCAAGGAATTGATCAAATATCGAAAACGTTATTCTCTTTTCCTTTTTCACAACCTGCTCATTCCATGCAAAAATGGGATTTAACATTAACCGCAACAAAGCGTGGCGTGTTTCAAATTGAACAGTTCGAATGTGTTTTGAAAGATCCTTTTCATTTATTATCTGTACATTTACCTGTATTTGATAAATTAAGAACTGAAATTATTGTTTATCCATCACCTAAAGAAGTAGCAGGTTTGCAAGAACTTCAGCAACTTTTAAATGGATCTTATCGAACGAATTTTTCTTTTTACAATGATGAAACATCTATTATCGGTGTGAAACGGTACGAACGTGAGTCTTTCCGTTCCATTCATTGGAAAGCATCTGCCAAAATGCAGGAATTACAAGCAAAGCAATATGAACCTGTTAAAAATTATAGTTGGACAATTTGTCTTTCATTAGCTGCTGATCGCGGGTTTGGTTGGAAAGATAATATAGAAGACCTTATTTCATTTGCAACATACATTTGTCAATATGCTACGAAGCATCAAATACCGTTTGAATTATTTATTAGTGTATTAGCTGAAGGTGGCCCTCTGCACTTACCATTAAATGAAGGACAAACACATTACGCAAAAGCTTTAGAGGAATTGGCACGTATTTCAGACGATAGCACACTAATTCCAAAACAAGGATTTCTCCATTATACAAATAGAAAAGGAGAACGATCGTCTACAATGATTTACATTGGCTTGCAGAAGAATGACCTCTCTCTTCTATCGCAACCTACGTTTCTCATAAATAACGAAGGGATGGTGGAAAAGCTTGAAAACTTGGCTCTATCACGTTAATGACTTTATTCTGCTACTCCTCCTTTCGTTATTAACAGAAAGGGACGAACTTATAGCTATTACTATATTTTTAGCAACGAGCTATATTGCCGTATTTCTTATTCATAAATTAATGAAGAAAAAAACGACTGGATTTGTCATACTGTTAATGACTCAAATAATCGGTTGTTCTATCTTTCTCCCTTTCTCTCTATTTGGCACAATTATGTTACCACTTTTCTTCTTTATCGTACATGTAGTCGGACCAGGATACCCAGTTCAAAAATCGTTAGGTGGTATTGTTTGGTTTGGTGTTTCAGCTATATTTTATGCGCCTTTTCCACCACTCGGGAAACTATTACTATTAGTTATACACATTATGATTACATTTTGGTTAACTGGAGCAAATCGTAATCAACAGTTATTACGTTTCGCTTCTATTATTACGATTGGTGTAATGAGTATAGTACTTATTCAAGTGTTTCCTTTCATTCGGCTTGTTTTTTCATTTATCATAGAAGCAGTTGCATTAGGGTTCGGATACGCTATCAATCCATTATTTTCAGCAGCCGTGTTAAAAGAAACAGATGATTTTTGGTCGAATAAAGGAAATCTAAAAGACCCTACAATTAAGGATGATTTGGAGCCACGTTCTTTTGATCCAACCCTTATAAATAGCATAACCATAATAGCCTGTACAGCTATCGCTATTTACGTCGTTTGGAAAATAGTAAAGAAACGAAAACAATTCAGTTTACCAAATATGCCTGCCTTCGAATCTACTATCATCACTGATAAAGAAGGTATGAGCCAAAAACGTTTGAAAAGAATCAAACCGCCACATAACGAAATTAGAAAAGAAATTTTCAAACTTGAGAGTAAATTAATTCCTCCTTTAAATAGAAATCGAGGAGAAACTGTTGAAGCATGGTTAGCAAGAATAAATAGCGAAGAGGATGTAAATATTGAGAGTCATATTATTATAAATGCTTATAATACAGTGCGTTATTCTAATGAGGAAAACACCATACTTTTGCTTGAATGTAAGGAAGAGATTCATAAGCTTTATATGTATCAGAAGAGTTTAAAGAAAAGGAAAAAATAACACAACAAAAAGACTCCTATTTTCATAGGAGTCTTTTTATACTTCTACGTTACTTTTTAAATTGAAGCATTCTTCCCTGCTTCAATTTCTAATGACTCTTCATGCCACCAAAGTGTTTCTTCAGGATCTTCTTTAGCAATTTGGTGTGCTTCTTTCTTCGTTTCTACTGTAGGATATGAACCTTTTAGCGCACGGCCTGATGTTGTTACGAATAGTACACTAAATACGACTAATCCTATAATACTTACACCTGTTAAATAAAATGCCGGTGCAAGCGGGTTACCGGTTGCATGAACTAAGTATGAACATACGAGTGGTGTTGTACCACCAAATATCGATACAGAAATATTAAATGAGATCGAAAGTGCTCGATAACGTACATCAGTGAAAAAGAGTGATGGTAATAATGAAGGTAATGTTCCTTCATACACACTTAGGAAGAAACCTAATACGAAAATACCTGCAAATATAGCTGCAATATGTCCGTTACCTATTAGTAAAAATGCTGGAATTGCAAATACAGTTAAACCAAGTAAACCAATTTGCACGACGCGTTTATTACCAATTTTATCACTTAATTTACCGAAATAAAGTGCTAACGGAATCATAAGTGCCATCGTAATAGAAATAATTAATAAGCCTGTTGTTTCTTCGACTTTAAGTACTTGAGTTAGATAAGAAGGAATATACGAAAGAATCATATAATTCGTAATATTAAAGAAGGCTACAATTACTGTGCTTAATAAGAAGTCTTTTTTGTGATATTTAATAATATCCATAAATGAAAATTGTTCATTGTCTTCAGATTCCTCTTGTGCTTTTTCCATCTCTTCAAAGATGGGAGATTCATCTAAATGACGGCGTAAATATAAACCGACCAAACCAATTGGTGCAGCTATTAAGAAAGGAATACGCCAGCCCCAGCTGAGCATTTGCTCATCTGTTAACAATAACGTCAAAATGGTAACAATTACCGATGCAGCAATGTAACCTGAGAGTGTTCCAATTTCAAGACCACTACCGAGTATACCACGCTTTTTATCTGGAGAAGATTCTGCGATATAAACCATTGCACCTGAATATTCGCCGCCTGTAGAGAAGCCTTGAATCATTCGGGCAACTAAAAGTAGTATTGGTGCCCATACACCAATTTGTTCATAGGTTGGTAGTAATGCGATGAATAATGTAGAAAGTGCCATTAAAATAATAGTAGTACTTAACACGATTTTTCGGCCGTACTTATCTCCTATTCTACCAAAGAATACACCTCCGATTGGTCGAACGAGAAAGGCTGCTGCAAATGTACCGAATGTCAGCACAAGTTGCAATCCACTATTATCAACACCTGAGAAGAATAATTGACTTAAAATTACCGCTAAATACGCGTATAATCCGAAGTCAAACCACTCCATTGCATTCCCTATACCAGTAGCAACGACTGCTTTCCTGGCTTGTTTAGGATTGACAATATTAACGTCTTGAGGTTCAAAATTTAAATCATTATTTTGTTGCATATAATAAAACAGCTCCTTATTTAATTTAACTTCTTTAAGCACACCTTCTCTTATTGAATAAAATTAATTCGAAGCACTTAAGGAAAATTAACATCTCCTTATCTGTTATTATTGTTTCACATAATTAATTATTTGTCCAATGAGATGCTCTCTAGGTTAAGTAATTTACTATTTTAAAAAGCTGAAGAAGCCGCTATTTTAGCGGCTTCTTCAGCTTTTTATATTTTTTTATATTTTTTTAAATACTTGCTGTAGCAGCTATGTTATGAACACAAGAAATAAACTCATAAGTGAATGCGTCAATTTCCTCTTTCGTAATAATATACGGCGGAAGTAATCGAATAATATTCCCTTGTGTTACATCGACTAACATTCCTTTATTCATTAACTCAATCTGTAATTTCTTCACATTTTCATTCGTGTCATTCACACTTATCCCAAACATCATCCCCGCATGACGCACTTCCTGAATATAATAAGAATTTTCTTTCTGAATGTCTTGCAGTTTGTCATTCAAATATAGTGACGTTTCATATGCTTCTTGCATTAAACCATTGTCAAGTAATGTATTTAATACCGTTAAACCTAAAGCCGTTCCCATTGATGAATGAGCAAATGTTGTGCCGTGATCTCCTGGTGCAAATACATCACATAACTTTTCCCCTACAATAATTCCACCTAGCGGTATTCCGCCTCCTGCTCCTTTACCAATTTGAATAATATCCGGTGTAATATTGAAATTTTGATAAGCAAATAGTTTTCCAGTTCTCCCCATACCACTTTGAACTTCATCAACGATAAGTAGTACATTATATTTATCACATAAATATTGAACACCGTGTAAATATTCACGCGATAAAGGATATATACCTCCGCTTCCTAATACAGGCTCTAGCATAATCGCAACTGGATTCTCTTTAACAATTGTTTCTTCTAGCTGCACTATATTTTCTCGATCCACTTCATATACCGGAATAGATGTTTTAGGAAAATTTTGATATACACTTTCTTGTCTCGTAAAATGAAGTGCCCCTAACGTACGCCCGTGGAAACTATTCTTCAGCACTACGATTCCTTCACGTTCTTCATGCGTAATAGTTCTATACTTATCAATTAATTTCAAAGTAGTTTCTGTCGCTTCCGTACCCGAGTTTGTAAAAAAGACTTTTCCATTTTTTAAAGAACAATCAACTAATTTCTTTGCATACTCAATCGCAACTGGATTTAAAAAGTGAAACGGTAGATGCAACGACTTCGTAACTTGATCCATTGTTGCTTGCACGATTTTCGGGTGGTTGTATCCTAATACATTTACTCCTACACCAGAAAATAAGTCTAAATACTCTTTTCCATCCACATCATAAAGCTTGCAACCTTCCCCTCTTTCTATCGCAACCTCTGTACGACAATACGTAGGCATCATATATTCTTTATCTAATTGAAACCAATCCGACATGTTACATTCCTCCTAGTTATTTTCCCTGTTTTATTATGTCTATTCTCTATAAAGTCATCTATAAATTCATTTTTAAGATTGAAATTTTAATAGTAATTTTCTTCCCGATATTCATTTTTCCATAATTTCTTCTATTTCAACAGGTCCACCCTATGTGTATTTTTTTCATCTAGCGGTCTGTTACTATTTTGACCTTTGCTGGTCATACATAATCAACGCTATAAAATCATATTTAGTAACAATGGACAAAAAAGATTTGGAGGATATATCGATGAATGAAAACTATGATAAGCATGGGCAAAAAAGATTTAATGAACAAGTTAACCTTCACTCTCAAACAGTTGGTTCACGTGGACCTGTTCTAGAGCAAGATAGTGTGCTTCACGAGGCGTTACAAGAATTTATTCACGAAAAAATTTTAGAAAGACCTGTTCATGTAAAAGGATTTGGTGCGTTCGGTTATTTTCAAACGATCTATCCAATGTCTGAACATACTAAACTAAGTTTTCTACAACATTCTAATGAAAAAGTTCCTGTTATGGTACGTTTCTCATTAGCTGTTAGCACGAAAGGAACACCTGATACTTCTAGAAATGTACGCGGTTTTTCTACAAAATTTTATACAAAAGAAGGTATTTTCGATCTATTATGTAATCACATTCCTGTCTTTTCTGTTCGTGATCCGATGCGTTTCCCGGAAACGATTCAAGCGTTGTTACCTTCACCTAAAAATAATTTAATAGACCCTAATAGATTTTGGAGTTTTGTCGCTAGAGCGCCTGAATCCATTCACTTTGTTGTACGTTTATACTCCGATAATGGTACGGCCAAAAGCCTTCGCCGCATTCCAGGACATAGTGTAAATACATATGTTTGGAGAAATGCTGAAGGCAATCGAAAATATGTAAAGTATCATTGGTACCCATTTGAAGGTGTACAATTCATTACTAGCGAGGAAGCAAATAAACTGGCTGCCGAAAACCCTGATTATAGCGGGAAAGATTTATATGATGCAATTGCAAATGGTAAACCAGTGGAATATGGTTTATATGTACAGCTCATGGACCCGAAAGATGAAGCGCATCTTTCTTACGATCCTTTAGATGATACTAAAATATGGGATGAAAAAGCCTATCCCCTCATACCAGTCGGCAAAATGGTATTAAATAAAAACCCTGAAAATTATATGGAACAAGTGGAAAAGGTCGCCTTCTCCCCTTCTAATTTACTGGATGGCGCTGAATTATCTGATGATAAAATGTTGCAAGGCCGTGCGAACATTTATAGTGATTCACAAAGAAGAAGAATTGGTCCCGAATTTCGCAAATTAACGATTAATCAACAGCAAAATTGGACACCTGCTAACCAAATAACGAGCGGTGACGGAAGGTATGTTGAAGGTAAACTTGAGAGAACTTCTATTACGAAACAAGATGACTTTACGCAGGCTGGTGAATTTTATACGAATTTACAACCGATAGAAAAAGAACATCTTGCTGAAAACTTAGCTAGTGATTTGAAAGTTATATCAGATGATATTAGAAATGTCGTTTTGGGGTATTTTCATAAAGTGTCAGCTGATTTGGCGAAAAAGATTGAAACCGAAATAGAAAAATAATAAGAAGTATGCACACATCGACTTTTATTCATACAAAAGAGCCATTTATCTAACCCTTTTTAGTCAGCTAAATGGCTCTTTTTTATTTTTTTACCACATTATATCTTTTCAAAACTACACTTCCGAATTTATTAAATATTCGATCCATCATGAAGCCCATCAATCCAAGAATAACAAGACCAACAAAAATCCAATCCGTTTTGAAATATAACCGCGCATTCCAAATCATATAGCCAATTCCTTCGTTGGCTGCGACCATTTCAGCTCCAACAATAGCCATAAATGATGATCCCATCGCAAGCTTTGCGCCGGTATAAATATAAGGAAGTGCAGCAGGTATGATGACATGGAACATAATTTGCCATTCTGATGCTCCCATACTTCTCGCTGAACGAATTTTATCTTCTTCAACAGCTTGCACACCAGTAATTGTGTTAATCGTCACGATAAAGAAAGTTGCATACGTAATGAGGAAAATTTTAGATTGCTCTCCAATACCAAACCAAAGCATAAATAATGTTATAAAGGCAAGTGGTGGAATAAAGCGAATAAAATTGATAACTGGATCAAATAGCGCTCTTAGCCATTGGATTCGGCCAATTAATAACCCTACCGGAATAGCTACAAGATTTCCTAAAATCCATCCAGCTATTACTCTTAAAAAACTAACTGCTATATATATAAATAAAGAACCATTTTGACTCAGTTCAATTGCTCCATACAAAACTGCTATCGGACTTGGCAAAAATTGCGGATCAGAAAAACTCGCCACAACACTCCATATCGTAAGGATAAGTATCCAAGCGATAATTCCACTTTGTAATAGCTTCTTTTGTAAACCAATCTTGAAATTATTTGTTTCATAAATAGTCTCTTTTCTTACAATCTCACCTTTCAACCCGCTCATATTTAGACCTCCTTTCAATCAAAGTGTGATTGGATCATTTGATAATAGTAATTAAATTCTTTATCTGTAAATGTTCTCGGATACGGTAGTGGAATATCGTAAATCTTTTCAATTTTTGAAGAAGGTCCTTTAGACATTACACCTATTCTTTGCCCAAGTAATAGCGCTTCCTGAATATCATGAGTGACAAAAATAATCGTTTTGTTGGTTTCTTTCCAAATTCGAATTAACTCTATTTGCATCGTTCTTCGAGTCATTGCATCGAGTGCTCCAAATGGTTCATCCATTAATAAAAATTCCGAGTCATTGGCTAAAACACGTGCTAATTGAACTCTTTGTTTCATACCTCCAGAAAGTTCTCTTGGATATTTCCCTTCATGTCCATCTAGCCCAACAAGTTTTATATAATGAGAGGATATATCATTTCGGGTCTGCTTTATCATTTTTTTCATTTTCAAACCAAATTCAACATTTTCTTTAATTGTTAGCCACGGAAAAAGTGCTGCGTCTGCTTGTTGAAAAACGACACCGCGATTTCTATCCGGCTTCTTTATTTCTTCATGATTTACCATAAGTTCTCCTGATGTTTTTTCAACAAATCCAGCAATCATACTGAGTAATGTAGATTTTCCGCATCCGCTCGGGCCAAGTAATATAAAAAATTCACCATTTCCAATTGTTAAATTTACATCTTCTAAAACAAATTGTTCATTATTAAATGATTTAGATAACCCAGAAATAGAAATGGCTACAGGAGATTTCAATACTTCTTTTTCACTTACTGTACTCACCATACTTCACTCCTATTCTATTTATAAGTAACAGATTCAGGGAAAGCTTTCTTTAGTGATTCAAGATCAATCTTATCTTTCAATTCATATTTATCTTTCAGCTTCCCTTTTTCTTCTAACCATTTTTTCATATCTTCTAGATGCTTAGCATCTTCTTTAGTAAATCCAAGAACATAGTTCTGTCTTTCAATATCTTTTAATGCATCTTTCTCTGGTAGTTTCAATTGTTCAAAAGCAAGTTTTGCTGTTTCTTTTTTATTGTTTTCTACGTATTTTATGCCTTCAGAAAGAGCCTTAAGTGCATTTTCAACTGCTTTTGGATTCTTCTCGACAAATGATCTTTTTGCTAGTAAATAGCTGTCAATTGTAACGCCCGCACTTTCTAAATCACCTAATTTTGTTACACCTTTTATATTTTTAAATTTATCCTTTAATGCACCAGAACTCCAAATAGCATCTATATCACCATTTTTCACACCTACAATAGCTTCGTCTGGTGTACTATACGGTACGAAGGTGATATCCTTTTCATTAATATGTTTCGCTGCCAAATATTTCGCCCAAACATACTCCGTTACTGTCCCTTTAGGTACACCTAATTTTTTACCTTTTAAGTCCTTTTCTGTTTTAATCCCCTCTCTAACTAGAAGCTCATTATCTTTTGATGATTTTTCATTTCCTCGAGTAAGTGTTGAAATTACGACCATATCCCCTTTTCCTAAAGAGTTTAAAAGTGCATAATCTGCAGCAAGACCGGTATCAGCTTGTTCAGTTAATACAGCATTAACTGTATCAATTCCATAAGCAAAATTTGATAGTTGTGCTTTAATACCATTTTTCTCAAAATAGCCTTGTTTCTCGGCTGCTCTAAATTGAAAAGAACCACCCGCCGCTGTATCTATAGCCATTTTCACCGAGGCCGTTTCTTTCCCATTACTTTTTGTAGTTCCCGCACTTTCTTTCGAAAAGCTTGAGCATCCTGTGACAGCTAAACTAGTAATCATTGATAAACTTAAAAATAAAGGCTTTAGTTTCACCATACATAATTCCTCCATAGCTATTTGTTCAAATCTAAACGGAAAGTTCAATTGACAAAATATTCTGTTATATCACAAAGTAAAGAAGCATGCACTCTATAAAAATTACTATTCGTTTTATTGAAAGTGTAAGGAATCAACCATCCCTCACACTTTCAAGCAAGTAAGTATGCACTTAAATTCTTTTATTGCCTATCGTTAATCCTGTTTTTTATTGCTTTCATCCAATGTTGCCACGCAAAAATCTCCAGTATCATATGATAATGTACCTTCGACTTCAACAACGGATTCTGTGCCCGTTCCTGCAGCATTTGGTACTCTAAACGCAGCAATATCAAGAGGCGCAATTTCTATCTCCACTGGTTTTTCTAATTGGGGTACCCATTCGTACGGAACTCGATAAGCACGGTAAACCATATTTGAGTTTCTGTTATTTTTATAAGGTGAAATATATTCCCATACAAGCTCATGTTCACGAGTAACTTCAAAAATCCGACCATCTGCTCCTTCTGTAATCAATGTATTTCCATTTGGTAGCCTTTGGGCAGAACTAATATATGGACTGTAAAATCGATACGAATCTAAAGGAGCTTGATATCCAGCTTCAGTTGGCGTATATTGCCATTCGATTTCTAAAGTTACTGGATTAATTTCTAAAATTCTTGAATGGTCACGTACAGCGTTTTTGGAACCGAAAGTAGATGCAGGGTTTGGTAGACCATATCCAGCCCAACCACCATTATCAAATACGAGTAAATTCCCTTCTCCTGGCAATCCTTTTGGAATGATATGCGCATGATGTTGACCAATAATCCACCCTAAATGCTTAACATCTTCAGCTGAATAATCGGGTCCAAGCTTCCAAACAATATTTCCTGTCTTTTTATCAATAATCGCAATGATATTTGACTCTCTTGCATCCCAAATAATATTCTCTGGATGAAAACGCTCATCGCCTTGATCATAAAATTTATTCGGGCCAATTGTAGACATAGAATTGATATGCATCCAATCACCATCAGAATTACCACCAAATGATCTAATATTAGGATTACGGAATAGTACATTTTTAGCACTTTCATCAAATCCAAGTTCTTCAAAATGATCGCTAACAGCCCACTCCCAAATAATATTTCCTTCCCAATCTACTTCAATAATTACATCGTCTAATAATGGCTTATCAGAGATATTTGAATTATATACATTTTTATGAGCTAAAATTAGCGTATTTCCACTTTCTGTTTTTGGCTCTAATCCAGGAACATAGTAGCCAACAGGATTGCCCTCACGTTGGTAATCATGATGAGCTCTAGCCATCCACTGAGGAACATGGCCTGGATCTTCTATATATTCTAGATGATTAAATCTCCAAACGATGTTTCCTTCCCAATCAACTTGAACTAAATCCACTTCATCTTGAAAGCCATGCTCAGGATCCCTTTGTGCTGTATGACCAAAAACATATCCGCCTGGTAATAACTTATTTGGGAACCCGCGTAATCCTTTCCATAAGTGTACTTCTTTTCCGTTCATATCAATTAATAGTGCCCCATGATCTGCAGCTTGATATATTGTATAGCCACTCCAAGCTTTCTCGGTATTATATACCGTTGCTCCTGTTGGATAAATTGTTGGATGTCCCATTTTCCCACTCCTATTAAAATTATTTATAACTTATACCTTCAAAAACAAACTGAATATTCAGTTTTATATAGTTGTTTAGAGAGTAATTAAACATTTTTTACTCATCATTCTCATTGGTTAGTGCCATGATCGTGTTAGAAAGATGCTCGACATTATGGCTTAAACGTTGAAAAACTTCGATTTGCACTTGTAATTCTTCTGTTGAAAACCCATCGAATAACACAGATATAAAGTTCGTTCTAATACTGTTATTTCGTTGTATAAAATTACGGCCCTCATCAGTAATATCTAGTAAAACGGTTCGTCTATCTTCCTGATGACGTTTTCGAACAGCGAATCCTCTTTCTTCAAGCTTATCGCATAAGGCAGTTATTGCTCCCGATGTAAAATCAAGTTCTTCTGCCAAATCAATTAGACGTTGCTCACCATCTTTAATAATCTTGTTTAATATTAAAAATCCCGGTAACATAATACCTTCAATCTTGATTTTATCGCGTTCCTTCACAAATTTACGGACCAGTTTACGAAACAACCAATCTGTTTCTTCGATTAATGTTGGCATCGTTTTGTTCATATCTCCTCCGCTCCTTGCTCTATGAATAATACAAAAAGGCACGAACACATTTCGAAATGATGAAATGTATACGTGCCTTTGGTTATCCAATCAGCTATTCAAATTGTTTTAGCGTTAAAATAATGAGTGCTAAAATAACTAATATCCACATGTTAATCCATCAATCCCGATGTGTCAAGTTGGTTTTTAAAATATATTCTCGCTAAACATTATTTTTAAGATTATTATTATGAATGGAAATGCATTCATAATATAAAACTCCCCCACTATAAATAACTACTAAAGTGGAGGAGTTTCTTCTATAATTGCTTTATCAAATTCACCGGCGAAGCAACTACCTTACTACTTTTCACGTCATATAGCCCTATAGGCGTTACCCGTATAAACGGCAAGTGCGTCGCAGAAAAGAATAAAATTGTAAATGCCGGATCATCATACACGTAGCCACGCTCTTGTAGTAATTTTACCATCTGTTTCTCTTTCTGTATTAACTCGCTCATTTTTAATTCAGACATAATTCCAAGCAATGGTAATGCGATTTCATGTAATACTTCATTCTTTTCAGTAATTACGATACCGCCGCCGAACTCTTTTACTCTATGAAAAGCTGTAAGCATATCTTCTTTTCTTTTTCCAACAAGAATGATGTCACCAGTACCAGAATAAGAACTAGCAAGGCCCCCTAATTCAATCGCAAAACCTTTCACAACTGTATTCACTCGCCAACTGCCATCACGAGCAATCATCATAAGGAAACATTCATCATGATTTTGGGACAATTCATCACAATCTATGTCGATTTCACTAACGTACGGTTTTGTTATAACGTTATTTAATAAGTGTATACCCGTTTTATTAGAGAAAACCATATCTTCTTTTTCTATGGACCAATCTAATGATAATGGAGTTACTTTACATTCACTCCAGTCTATATGTAATAATTCATGTGTATTTACACCATCACGCTTCACCCATTTCCCCTTCGCAATAACGCTCGTTGGCACTGGGTTTTCTTTACTTTCTAAAATATTAATATTAGCAATTCTCCCTGTCGCAATCGAACCATGTACATGCTCCATATTATAATAACGAGCAATATTATAACTTGCCATATGATACGCATCTATTACTGGTACACCTTGCTTTATAGCAGTAGCAATCATCACATTCGTCATTCCGTTTTCATAAAAGGACGGATGTGAACCGTCTGTTGTGAAAATGAATCTATCAAATTGCTTCACACCTAATTCCAGTAATTCCTTCAGTAAAACTTCTAAATCTGGTCGGATCGAAGAGTTTCTAAGAGAAACAGTGTAACCTTGCATAAGACGAGTTAACGCCTCTTGCCCTGTCATCGCTTCATGGTCACAATCTGTACCAAGCAGCTTTAACTTCGCTAAAGTTGTTTCAGATGCTCCCGGGAAATGTCCTTCTACTTTTTTCTGTAATCGCTTTGTTTCCTGCACCCAATTTAACATTTCATCATCGCCATGTAATAATTTTGGCCACGCTGTTAGCTCACCGCCTTGCAGAACTGCTTTATGATTCAGCCATTCTATTATTTCTTCACTATTAAATAAAGATTTACCATTTTGCAATTCAGTCTGTCCATCAAAACGGCACCACCAATACATACTTGCTGGAATCTTTTCAAATTCACCTAATAAATGAAATGCTTCTTCGCGCTGTAATGTAAAAAATAAAGTTAAATTATCATTAATAAAAGCTGTTGTCCCAAATTGCATTGCATGATTCGCTAAAGTTTCAGGATTATATAATTGATATGGATGTGCATGTGGTTCTATGTAACTAGGAACTACATACTTTCCATCACACTCAATCACTTCACATTCATGTAGTTGCGCTGGCAATTTTTCTCCTACATATACAATACGGTCATCATAGATCCAAATATTTGCTTGCATCCACTCACGCAAATAAGAATTTAAGTATGTTGCATTTCTTAATAAAATGTGTGGGCTTCTTGTGCCATCTATTACTTCAACATGTTCTCGTAATTGTTCATTACTCCATTTAAACTGATTGTGTCCCAATGTATTTCACTCCAAATCAATTTACTTTTATTTATTAAAACAAAAATAATTAACCAACTAAAGTATTCGCTATTCATAACTCCCCTGTACAAAGTGAAACTTTAATCAGTGAGGGTTTTGTTCATCCCCCACCTAACTTCTTTGCTTTCGCTGAATTTTGAGGTGGGGATCTTACTACCCGGCGAATAGCGGGATAAATCCCTACACCTTCATTATATTCAACATTTTAAAGAATAACAATTTTCAAAATTAATAATCTTCCTTTTCACCCTAAAATAAAGAAGATGTCACGTAACTGACATCCCCGATTGAAGACAAACACATTGTTCAATTAAATAATGTGTTTGTGTTTGTTTTTTTATTTTCACTCAATACTTTCTATATTTAAGCACTTAGTTTCACAGTAATAGCCTTTGCCGCCAACATAAACTTTTTCTATTTCATTCTTGCTATTGGTTGCTAATTTAACTAATATTTCAGAAGGCGAGTGTAAAGAATAACCTTGTTCAAATACATAGACTTCTTTTTGCAAGTAGGTACGTTCATACAGGTAGCAAGCTAATGCACCGTTTGAAGTTCCAGTCGCTGCTTCTTCATTGATGTCGTATAGTGGAGCAAAATTTCTGCATATAATTCTATTGTCATTAAAAGTATATAGATGCATCCCGACGACATTATAATACTTGCTGATTTCTTTAATTTTTTCATAATTAGGTTGCAGTGTATGTAATCGTGTTTCGCTTTCTATAGGAATTAAAATATCTTTTAATCCCGTGGAGACAATTTGAATTGGGTATGTATTATCTATAGCTTTCATGTCAAAACAGTCGATGAACTCGGTTGGAGATATAACATCATAGAATATCGGTTTGTTTTGTTCCATGAATATGATGTCATCTTTTATAGTAATCGTAAGAACTCCGCTGTTCGTTTCAATCGTATAGCGATTCCTGAAAAGTTTATTTAAATGCATCAGTATCGCGAAAGAGCCAATTGTGGCATGACCACATAAATCAACTTCTTCTTTTGGTGTAAAATACTCAAATTTATAATCAGCAATTTCAGATTCTGATATAAATGCGGTTTCCGCATAGCCCAGTTGTTTGGCTATTGCCATTTTTTGCGTAGTGGTCAATGTATTCTCAATAAATACCACACCTGCTTTATTCCCGCCTTTATGATCCTTGCTAAATGCACTTGCAACATATACGGATATTTTCATAAGACACCTTCCTTCCCCACTTATAGTAAATTGTAGCATAGAAAGCACTATGTATAAATGTTGTTGGGTCAACTACCCCCACTGAGATAAAGCCTTTCAGTGGGGGCTTGAGTTCGAACGCTAGGTCTTTTCGTCTATCACTAGACAGTTTGACGCTCTAGCATTCATGCCACCTTATGGTAACACCCCAAGTAAGTTTTTGGTTGGTACTGGCAACGAACGATTGTTTTCCCACTTGCACCACCCTTTCGAAAAAGAGCAGTTCTTCCTTATGGAAGAAACCACCACTCAGATGAATCCGGCGTGTGCTACAAGCCTCGACAAGTCGCGTACACATGGATGGTTGACGCACCCACTAAGCTATGCGCGAGGCAACAGCCTTACGTTTTTGCACTTCTAATAGAATCGGCGTTTTCACTTTGAGATTGTCATCCCATTCTACAACTCTTGATTTTTCCAATGTATTTAGCGCACCATTAATATCAGCATGGATACATGTTCCTGCTTTACTTTGGTACAGACCACGAGTCATTCGTTTGCCACTAAAGTGATAATACGTCTTATCATCCTTAGTCCAAACTGGAACCGGATCTTTATCAAGAAAACTTGCTTTTGAAGTATAGCTTTCTTCTTGTTTGAAAAATCGGATGCCTTCTTTTACACATTTATTCTCAATTGCCGCAATCAGTTTATGAAATGGGATTTGAACAAATTGTTGATTATTCTTTTTTCCCATATCAGATTTTTGTTTCCAACCAACGTTATATCCTATGACAATCGTATCTATATTGTATGCTTTCACTTTTTTGAACAACAGACCTACAGTTTGTGAAATGTAACCATTTATTTGTCGTTCTCGTTTATGCCAAAGTGCAGCCATTTGATTCGTTACAACTCGCTTAGAAAGTCCGTTTTCCATATTTTTCAGTTGGAGATTACGTATCATTTTGTTGAAGTACTGGTTAATGGATTTTAATTTTTTTCCATCAATTAAGAATGTATCACCTGTATTTGTTGCGCAACTTACTAATCTATCTACACCTAAATCGCAACTCAAAGCGTTACTCGTAGTCGTGGATGGTTTCTTCATTTGAGAAACGTGCACTTCATATGTGTAATGCACCTCAAAGAACCGACCTTTTTGCTTCGGCACAATCTCAATGTAGGAGATTTTCTTATTTCTTAAGTTTTTAGGCATACGTATTTGAATGGAACCGAATTTTTTCCTGAATGCCACATTCATCGGAATAATCCAATATCCGTTCTCATCCACTTTTGGAACTTGATAGATTTCAATAATTCGTTTGTCAGTCGAACGAGAATAATGCGGAAACTTCGGACGACCTGTGAACTTCTCAGGATTTTTCTTCCACTGTTCCAACGCCTTAAAAAAGCTCTTCACTTCTGTAAATAAGGCTCTACGAATCGCTTGAACAGAGTTTGATTGTATGCCCCAGTAGTTCATATCAGCCTGCATGGCAGTGTCCACTTCTTTTACAGTAGCCATTTTATTATCGTTCAAATAACTTTGTTTAATCGTGTACAACCCAACATTTCGTAATGCTTTTGAACTATGTGACATGCGCTGAAGTAAACGAAATTCTTTAGCTGTGAGGCAAGCTCGTCCGATATTCTGTTTCTGCGTGAATCGTTGTATGGTTTCTCTTTTCTTTTGTTTTCGTAATACTTTCACTGCTTTCTTTCTAGCCATTATTTTCACCACCTTTCTTAAGGAGTTCATTACTTTTGACTCAAGTAACCGAATGATTATGATTATCCAATTTCGTTGTCTTACGATATATTCCCTTCTTATCTAAGGGCAGATTATATCGTAAGACAAAAAGAAACAAAGGTAGTCAGCCTACCTGCTGACGGCAATTCATCTCCACCTGAATTGTTGGGCTTCACCCGTAACACAAATCAGATGGAGTCTTCTTGCCGAAAGAGATAAAATTGATTTTCACTTTGAAATACACTTGTATCGTATTTATGTTCTACATATATTTGATGCCATACCATGAAAGTTAATACTGTCTATATTCTCGAAATTTAAAAAGCCCCCCTTTTATTAAAAATAATAGCGGAATCCCATTCACTTTTTCCATCTATTTATTAAATTCGACTTGCATCATTTTATTAAACTGTGTAAGAATATCAACCGGACCTAAAGAGTTAACATTGACAGCAAATGTATGCTTGCCTCCAATTACTCCACCAGCAAAAGTCATAAATCCAGGAATTGACCCTCCATGACCCCAAACTGAGACACCATTTGGAAGTTTAGTCTCATAGATTCCAAGACCATATCCATCACCAACCCCTTTTCCTTCTACAGGAACTGTAGTAAGCATTTCTTTTAGCTCTCGTTCCTTCAGTAACTTACCACTTAGTAAAGATGAAAAGAATTTATTTAAATCGTCCGCATTAGATATCATGTCTCCAGCTGCATTAGCTAAACTCGGATTATAATACGTAATGTCTTGCAACTCGCTCGTTTCTTCGATTTTCACATACCCACGAGCATGATTTTTTCCTGGGATGACGGGTGAATTTCCTGGTAAAAACGTATTTGACAAGTCCAAAGGTTCAATAATTCGTTTTTCAATTTCTTCCGCATAACTATTACCAGTTATTTTTTCAATTAGCATTCCCAATATTACATATCCAGTATTTGAATACAACCAGTCTTTACCCGGCGAGAAATCTGGAGGTAGGGAAAGGCCTATTTTCACTATTTCTTCTGCAGCATACGTTTTTTTCGTATTCATTACGTCAGCGTCTTTTGACTTTAAATATTCAGCTATACCACTTGTATGATTCAAAAGTTGACGTATCGTAATTTGATTGCCATCATACCCATTTCCTTGAATAAGACCTGGTAGCCACTTCTCAATTGGATCGTCAAGTTGTACGCGGTTTTCTCCAACTAATTGCAGAACAGTCGTGGCGGTAAAAGTTTTCGTCACACTACCAATCCGAAAGCGATAATCTGATTGCATCGGTTTCTTTGTACTTAAATCCGCTACACCAGCAGTATAACTATTAATTTTCCCTTTATTAAACGTCTTAGCTAATACCCCTGGCGCCCCAATTTGTATTGTTTCCTGCATTACTCGTTTCCAACTATTTTGATTCTTTTGATCATACACTTGTGACGAATTAGAAACACTTTGAGTAGACTCTGCTTTCACAGTAAAACCAGGTGTAAATAGAGTAGTACCCGCTAATAAAACTGTTAAACTTGCTAACTTAATTGAATTACGTTTTTTCATAAGGTTTTCTCTCCCCTATTCATATCGTATTGATTCAAGCTATACTTTTATCCTATATAATAAAACTCTCTTTTTTCTTATCCATTCCTTACGAAATACTTACGTTTAAATTTTGATACGTTAAGCTGAGAAAGAATTATGTATGACAATAAAAATGGCATAAAAAATAAGGAAAGTCCCTTAACTTCCCTCATTTTCATTTCACCTTGTCTTAATCATTTTAAGATAATTCATTCATTGTGTTCGTATTATAATGAATAAAAAAAGAACGTGTTTTCACTTTTTATGTAAACACGTTCTTTTTTTATTTAAGCAACTAATCTATATTCACCTTTACCATCCTGCACTAGCGTTCATACCATTTCCGATAATAGAAAGTAATAGTGGCCATAATACTGGTGCTAACGTAAGCAGTACATTTAGAAGTATAAGTATTCTATATCTACCGGTAAAATTATGATTTTTACGATTAACAAATACGAGACTGACTAATGATATTATGGTCGTTAAAAATAATACTAACATTACAAACCAATACCACACCATTAAACTGAGACTCCATGGTGTTAATAACTCATGTATGATACAAAATGAGATTCCTAATACAGCAAAACTAAAGCTAGTCACCGCTGTTTTTATAAGCCATTTATTTATTTTTTTGTCGTATGTAGTTTTACAATATAAATCTATTAAAGTGAATAAAGATAAATATGCCATGAATACGCCTATCCAAGACAATAACCAGTCTCCGTCCCCTTTAAATAATAAGAATAGCAGCCAACACATACCTACTGCAGAAAAAACAAAAGAAATAAGTATGCTTTTTAATACCGATTTCATTACATTTTCACACTCTTAAAAAACTAAAAATTAAGTATAATTTATAAAAATTAAGTATAGGTTAACATGTAATGAAGTATAAGTAAATAAAGTTAATTTACAGTTAATTTTTTCTTATTTGAAGACGGTTTCATTTTTACAACAATTAAGGCTTCAATAAAGCGTAATATATGTATTTCGCCTATTTCTCATGCTTACAAATTTATGTCATACAAAATGAGATTCTGGGAACTTATCTCAACAAATGTTCCTTTCGGATATGGTACTCCCTCAATATCAAGAGTAAATATACTTCGGCCAATTTTAAAATTACAACATCCATGCTCAAAAAATGTTTCCACTTCACATACTATAATTGTGGAATTTCTATTTTTTTTAATACAGTATTGCTTTTTGTCAGACTTATTAACATCTTTTCTCCACGCTACTGTATCTCGTATTTCTAGCTCGACATAATATTCTCGACCTTCTATTGGAGTTTCTCTATTCCAACTAGCTTTTCCACAACCAAACGCGGAAGAAAAGCTTACTACATTCTGGTCATTATATATTCCTTCATTTTTTATAATTTTAATTTTCACAGATTTCACCTCTGAATTGGAACTTTAACAAAACTCTTTATTAGCTCGTAATCTCATATTTCTTCATGTTAATGATGTATTTGTTGTACCCCACATTACTCAGTGATGTAGGCTGCTCTCCATTCCTTAAAACAGCAGTATGTATTTGACGATTTTCATGCTAACTTCTCCTTTCTACTACTGTATATAATCTTTTAAAGCCCATATTTCTTCTCTATTGTAATTAACCATTGCCAAGAAATACTCTTCAAAATTCTTAAATCTATCTATTTCTTCTCCTGCAAACCAAATGATCTCACCTGGTCTAGATGAATTTGGTAAACATAAAACAAATAAGTCCTTATCAAATTCAGATACCGCTATTGGTAATAAATCCTCTCTTACAACACCACTTTCTTTTAAAACATCGTCATCAATAACTGTTAATAACATTTGAGCGTACTCCATCATAGTTGATTTCTTAAGTTGTTCTATACCAAATAAGTCCACAGCTTGATAAAATCCTTTCCAACCATTAGCATGTTTTAGAAAATCTCTATATTTTAAATCAAGTTTATAACCACATTCTTGTTCAAAAGCATACAAATACTCTTCACTGGCTCCTACTTCAGGAAGGTGATGTGGCCATATTCGCTCGACATCTTGCTTCATTAACTCTTGCTTCACTAAAACTAAAGTTGTTATCCTATCTTTCCAGTTAATCATCTTTTAGCCCTCCGCTATAAATTTAAATTCAGTAGGTTTACCTATTAGTTATCTATTAGCCCGTACATCAAAATTCAACCAACTATGAGGATTCAGTTTTCCATCTAAATTGTATTAAACGTAAGACAAATTTCTTTGTCATAATTATTTATTTTATCATTAATTTCTATTACAAAAGATAAAAAAACCATCATTGTTCCAACATAACTATGTCGAGAATAGATTCCACTTATACAAAAAAGATGACCCCAGCAACACGCTAAAGTCATCTTTTTCTACCTCATTATTTTACTAACTCTCCATTATAAGCTTTTATATCAAGAGGAGCAGTTAAAAACTGTTTTACTTTACTCACGAAAGATGTGAAGTGTTCACTCTTATTATGATTCGCAACTGCTGCTTCATCTTTCCATACTTCTACCATCGTATAAACATTTTCTTTTTCTGTATCCTTATATAAGTCATAAGAAATATTTCCACTTTCTTCTCTTGAACCATGAAGTAGTGGCTGAATTTCTTCTAAAAATAATTGTCGTTTCGCTGGATCTACTTGAAATGTTGCGTGAATAATAATCATGGTGTTTCCCCTCTCATATTTCACTTATTTCTTTTGAAATTACTTCCACTCAGCAACTTTTTCAACTGGAAGACGTACTGATTGGTAACCACTATCAGCAGCTTTTCCGATTGAAATTAACATAACTGGTACGTAACGTTCTTTATCTAGTCCAAATGCTTCTGCGATTTGGTCTTTTTCAAATCCACCAATCGGACAAGTATCGTAACCGTGAGCACGAGCTGCTAGCATAAATTGCATTGCTACAAGACCACCGTCAATAAGTACAGTATCTTTCATTACTTCTGGTGTAACCATTGAGAAGTAAGCTGAAAGTTTTTTCATTTGGTCTTCTTTTACTTCTGCCGGCATGAAACCGCGCTCTACTGCTGTACCATAAATTTCTTCTGCGTTATCAAAGTTGTTTAAGTCACCAAATACAGCGATCATTGCTGAAGATGTTTCTACTTGAGATTGATTGAATTTCGCAAGTGGTGCAAGTGTTGCTTTTGCTTCGTCACTTTCAATCACAAGGAATCTCCATGGTTGCATGTTTACTGAAGATGGTGCAAGTGTTGCTTCTGTAAGAATTTCTGTCATTTCTTCTTTACTAATTTTCACCGATGTATCGTATTTACGGATTGAACTGCGTCCTGTTAAAATTTCGTTAAAGTCATTTGTTTTTACTGAGTTAGTCATAGTTGTATTCTCCCTTTTTTAAAGTTCTTTTATATTTTCTTGAATGTGAATTAACATATTTAAAAGATTATCGCGTTCTTCTTCACTTAATCCTTTAAATGCAGATGCTGCAAAACGTTCTTTTTCCTCTTGAAACGCCTGAATTTTATTTCGTCCCTCTTCAGTTAGAGAAACTAACGTAATTCTGTTATCATCTGGATTTTTACGTCTTACAATCATTTCATTAGCCTCAAGCTGCTTTAAATGCCTCGTAATCGCCGCATTATCAATATTCACTTCTTGCTGAAGTGCTTTTTGACTAATTTCACCTACTTCAAATAATTGAAGTATAAGCTCTAATCGAGACTGGCTCATACCCGTACACCCTTCAAATTTCGAACTTACTTCTTTATTTAGAAAGTGTAATTTATATAAAATAATCGCTTCTTTTGAGCATGAACTTGTCAAATTACCCCTCCTTTACAATCAAAACAAGAATGTTTGATGTATCAATAGTTGATATGTCAATTAATATAATCTATATCGATTTAGAATGCAAGCTTTTTGTTTTCATTTTTATTTTTCCAAATTAAGGCGCTTTGTCGCGTTACAAAAAATGTAAATCACATTATAATAGTAATAATTTAAATGACTGGAGAGTGATTGTAATGCGGCAATACACAAATAGAAATGAGGAAATAAAAATGGAAAATGAAATGAGGATATTCACAAATGACAACAATAAATATAGGGATTGTCGCACACGTGGACGCTGGCAAGACGAGTTTGACTGAGCGTATCCTTTATGAAACGAATGTGATTAAAGAAATTGGCCGAGTTGATAGTGGAAGCACGCAAACTGACTCAATGGAATTAGAAAGACAGCGCGGAATTACGATTAAAGCATCTGTCGTGTCTTTCTTTATTGATGATATAAAAGTAAATGTCATTGATACACCTGGACACGCCGATTTTATCGCTGAAGTGGAGCGATCATTCCGCGTTTTAGACGGTGCGATTTTAGTTATTTCTGCCGTTGAAGGTGTGCAAGCACAAACGAAGATTTTAATGCGGACATTACAGAAACTAAACATACCGACTATACTATTTGTTAATAAAATAGACCGTAGTGGCGCAAATACTGAAAAAGTTGTAACACAAATAAAAAAGATTCTTTCAAATGAAGCGTTCCCCTTCTACTCTGCCCTAAATGAAGGAACGAAAGAAGCTCGTATTATTGAATATAAATCATATGACGATTGTATAGAACGATTAGCACCTTATAATGAATCATTACTTGAGTCATATCTAAATAACGAAATCGTAACGGACACACTATTAAGAGAAGAACTCATTAAACAAATAGCACAAGCAAATGTGTATCCAATCTTTTTCGGTTCAGCAATAACAGGTATAGGAGTAACTGAACTACTTGAAAAACTTCCGGCCCTCATTCCAGCTCATACATCGGCACAAGATGAAACTTTATCCAGTGTTGTTTTTAAAATAGAGCGTGAACTTTCTGGGGAAAAGATTGCATATGTAAGAGTTTTTTCTGGTAACTTACACGTTAGAAAATATGTTGATATACAGCGCGATGAGTCTCTTCCACATAAAGAAAAGATTAAAAAAATATGCATGTTTCATAATGGAGATGCTGTTCAAACTTCTACAGTTCCTAGCGGAGAATTTTGCAAAGTGTGGGGACTGAATGACATTAAAATTGGTGATATTATCGGTGAACGGACTGATTATATAAAAGACATTCACTTTGTCGAACCAAAAATGGAAGCTGCCATCGATGCAGTACCTAAAGAACGAATTCATGATTTATACGCTGCACTTATGGAACTATGTGAAGAAGATCCACTCATTAAAGTATGGAAAGATGCTGTTCATAATGAACTATATATTCGCCTTTTTGGTGAAGTACAAAAAGAAGTAATTGAAACGACTCTTTTTGAGAAATATAATTTGCAGGTTACTTTTTCAAATACGCGAGTTGTCTGTATTGAGAAACCAAGTGGCATTGGGAATTCCGTTGAAGTAATGGGTGAAAAAACAAATCCATTTTACGCAACAGTCGGATTCAAAGTTGAGTACGGTGAACTTAATTCTGGCATAACATATAAGTTAGGTGTTGAACTCGGATCTTTACCTTTAGCATTTCATAAAGCAATTGAAGATACTGTATTCCAAACGTTAAAACAAGGTTTATACGGATGGGAAGTTACGGATATTATCGTCACGTTAACACATACTGGCTATGCTAGTCCTGTTACAACAGCGAGTGACTTTAGAAATTTGACACCACTCGTTTTAATGGATGCTTTAAAGCAAGCTGAAACATATGTATATGAACCAGTAAATGAGTTTGAATTAACTGTACCAGAGCATGCAATTAGTACTGCAATGTATAAGCTCGCTGCCCTTCCAGCAACTTTTGCAGAGCCTATATTCAATAATGATTCTTACCAGTTAACAGGATCTTTACCTGTCGCGAAAACAGAGAATTTTAAACGAATGCTCCATTCATTTACAGAAGGAGAAGGTATATTTACAACGAAGCCATCTGGTTACACAAAACTGAAGGCTCCCTTCCCTACTCGAAAACGTGTTGATTATAATCCGCTGAATCGTAAGGATTATTTACTTCATGTTTTGAAGGCTTATTAGAACATATTAATAACAAAAAACGTCCACTAGTATGAAATGTGGGCGCTTTTTGTTTGCAAATCATATTATGGTAACGCTGGCTCAAACTCTCCAGTAATTGTTTGATATCCATTATTGTTCTCATATTCCTGCTTTCGCTCTAACCCGAATTTCTCTAAGATAGGAAGATCATTTGTTGAAAATATATAACTACTTTCTAGTGCAACGTGTTCGTGCCATGCCCAGTTTGGTACGACAAAGAAATCTCCTTTAGACCAGTCGAAGCGAACACCATTAATTATCGTATATCCTGATCCTTCATGCACATGATAGATTGATGCATGTGTATGGCGATGCGCTTTTCCTTTGAATCCCTTCGGCAATTTTTGCATCCAAGCTGCAATCGTTGGACACGCCGTTTCACCATTTGATGGATTTATATATTCAACCGCATAACCATCGTATGCATCTGGTTCAAAATGACTTAATCCGTTAAGCGCTGCTTCCGTCCCTGCCCATTTATAAGAACTAAGTGGAGCTTTCTTTGCATATCGGTCCGAAACCGGTCGAACCATTCCACCTTCATAGCGCTGAGAAGTATAATTGTCTGGCACATTAGGCTGTTCAATTTTTTCTGGATATGGCTCAAAAAACGTACCGCCAAGATAATAAATGGTCGGAATATCAAGGCAATCCATCCAAATCATCGGTTTGTCACCTGTATGACCATGTCCATGCCACAGTCCATTTGGAGTTGTTAAGAAGTCGCCCCGATCCATAAAAATACGCTCTCCTTGCACAATTGAGTAAGCCCCTTCTCCTTCCATTACGAAACGTAATGCATTTTGAACGTGCCGATGTGAAGGAGCAGTTTCTCCAGGTTGTATTAATTGAACTGCTGCATATAACGTTTGAGTAGTCGATGCCCACCCCCAAGGTTTTCTATAATTAAGTCCTGGATTTTGTAAGTAGATGGCTCGGCGTTCTCCCCCTCGGTCTGGTGTAAATATTTGCGTCGCTTCCGTTAACTTTTTTTGGAGCAATTCAGATTTCCAAAGGTATGCTTGTGCATGTGGTTCTGGTGTATGTTTCATTAAATCTGGGATTGCGTTCCATAGCGGGCCAAGATGGTATTGTTCGATATCACGATTGAAATCTTGTACAAGGTCACTTTCAAAAAAAGCATTTTTTTCCGCCATTTTATTTGCCTCCTTTATCGTTCATTAAACTTACATAAATTCCGCTCGATTTGTTTATAATGCTTTTCTGTATGTTCTACGATGAGGTGATTCACAATAAAATCAATCGACTTATTGGTAAAACGAGGATTACGACTTGGAGCTTGAATTTGCAACTCTTCGTCAGTTAATGTGTTCAATACATTTTCTATAGTAATTGGGATATTAGAGAGCTGCTCAATGACTTCTTCTACAGATTTTTCATTTATATTTTCTTCTGAAACTGCTTGTAGACGCACTTCATCTGTTAAACCGCGGCCCCATAAGTTTTCATTGTTTAATTTTATATTGTTTATTTCCTTCGCCCAATACGGAATAGCTTCCGCTACATGTGTAATGATCTGCATAATTGACCAATCATCTTCTGAAGGCTTCCAGTAGATGATTTGCTCTGGTAAAGGCTTAACAATCGTTTTTATCTTATTTATTGATTCATGAATAGACTCGGCCGCGTGGACTTGTAAGTTTTTCGTCATAGTACTGGCACCTCTAACTTTTGTCTCACTTTATTTTCTAGTACACCTACTCCATCAACTTCGATTCGAACGATATCTCCATCTTTAAGAAATGCTTGCGGATTACGTGCAACTCCTACACCACCTGGCGTACCTGTTAAAATGACATCCCCTGGCTCTAGTGTCATTAGACCGGATAAAAACGAAACGAGATATTGTACCGAGAATACTAAATTTGCAGTATTAGACTGTTGACGTTTCTCTCCATTTACCGTTAATACGATTTCCAAACCAGATGGGTTCTTTAATTCATCTGAAGTAATTAACCATGGCCCCATTGGAGCACTTCCCTCAACAGTCTTCCCTTGAAGCCATTGAATTGTACGGCGCTGAATATCACGATAAGTAATATCATTTACAATTGTGTAACCAGCTACATATTGGAGGGCATCTTCTTCTGAAACATTACGAGCACGCTTTCCGATTACAAAAGCAAATTCAGCTTCATAATCTAATTGTTCTGAAATCGGATAAAACGGAATATCATCTTGCGGACCAACTACTGTATTCGCAAATTTTGCAAAGATAACCGGAAAAGCAGGTAATTCTCGTTTCATTTCCAAAATATGTTCACGATAATTGTGACCTACACATATAATTTTTCCTGGCGAAGGTACTGGAGCCTCAATCTTCACTTCACCTTCTTCAAATACCAATTTTTCTTTATGGTTTTTCATAAGTGCATAATCGATCGCCTCTTTTGCTAGATTCATACTCTCCGTCCCGCCTTGTAAAAATCCATTCATATCTTTTGGAATATGTGCCTCTGCAATTTGAGCAGCCCGAAGGTTCCCTTCACTTGCCAATTTCGTTTTAAAAGCAGCATGTAAATCAATCAATTTCCCGTTTTCTAAAGCAGCAATTCTCGTTTCTCCATTATGTGTAAAAGTAACAAGTTTCATAGTAATCTCCCTTTCCTCTAAATAATTGAAAGTTCTACCGTCTCAAATAATCGAGAACGATGATAGCGTATAACTTTCCCGCCCCACTTTTTGTTATAAAAGATAAAAAGTATTTCCCTCTGGACCAATTGGGATATGACCTAATTCTAGTAACTCTATAATTGGGAGAAACATATTTTTTTCTTCAGCTAATTCAGCAGCACATGCAACCGTACTTATGTACATCGCATGCCCAACTAGAAATTTCACTACTTTTTCCTCACCGAAATGTTTGAACGCTTCTTTATAAACACCGTGAAAAATTGCTTCTGGCACTTTATCTACAACATCTATAAGAAGTTTTTCGTTACCTACACTTATAATTTTTTCTTTCAACTGATCCGGTACTTCTGCTAGAGTCCCCCATAAATGATTATCTTTAAATGAAATTCGTTCAATGGTCTCATTTAATTGGTTTCTTGAAATCCATTTAATTTCATATTCACTAATGTGTAGAGCACGCATAAATTGATCTATTTTCTTCTCAGCCTCTACATTTTGCTGTCCAATGTTGTTATACCAGTTCATCGTCATGAACCGCTGAATCATTCCATTTGTATTACGAGCTTGCGAACCATACTTTTCTTCATTTATGAATTGAGACAAAGCCATTTCGTATCGCTCCTTTCACATTACTTATCTAATTTTTTATCATTTTAATATTTTGTCGTCAGTTCAGGTGGTCCAAATTTTGGTCCATATGGTCCCTCATCAAGCCATCTTCCAAGTCTCGGAACGATAGATACCAGTGAAGCAGCAATGTCACGTTTCATATTCATTTCAGGAGAACTACCTTGAAGATGATGAAGTGCTGTAGTTGATGCATCGCGGTTCCACTGCGCTGCAATTCGACGTTCTTTTGCAGCAGCTTCAATTACTTCTACTCGCTCTTCTTCAGAATGAGAATGTAGTGCTTTCTCAATGCCTCTTGCAGCAAGAACAGCATCTGGAATACCAGAATTTAATCCGCGTGCTCCGAATGGGGCAAATAAGTGTGCTGCTTCTCCAGCTAGGAGAACACGACGTTTTTTGTCAGTAAACGAATTTGCCACTACTTGATGGAAACGATAGGAGGACACCCACGTAATCCTATCAGCGTACTTAGCATCCATAACTTTCGGCAACCATTTCTTAACACTTTCAATATTTGTATAATCATCTGGGTTATCTGATTCAAGCAGTTGTAAATCGATACGCCATCCGCCTTTAAACGGAACAAACATTACATTTCTTCCTTCCATAGCTGGATGCTGATAATGGAATATTCTTTCTAAAGGAAGTGGATCTGTTTCATCTTCTTTTGCATCTACGACGATAAACGTATCTGCTGTACGTGGGCCTTCAAACGTTAATCCAGCTTCTTCTCTTACGATGGAACGTGCTCCATCACATCCAATTACATACTGCGCCTTTAAGATTTCGTCATTTGTGATTGTTAGTTCTACTCCAGAATCTGTAATGAGTAACTTCTTGACCGGGGCATCCCAAAGGAATTCAACACCTTCTTTTATACACGCCTCATACATATGTTTTTCGATTTCATCTTGATGAAGAGCTGTGAAATGAGGTAATCGGTTAAACTTAAGGTTTTCATCCTTACCGTAATCTCTTACATATACTTCTTTCCCTTTATAAAATGTTCGTTTTACAGGCCAAATTATTCCGTTATGTGCAAGCGCGAAACCGAGACCTTCTGAAGTCTCTTCCAGTAGTTTTAACGAAGCACTATGCAAATAGATTGCTCTACTTCCCGGGCGTGGTCTTCCGAATGAATCTGCCTCAATTACTAAAGTTGATATCCCCTTCTTTTGTAATGCAAGTCCTGCTACAAGCCCGACTGGTCCCGCCCCAACTACTATGGCATCATACTTTTTTTCTTTTCCCATCACTATCTCCCCCTTATTAACAATTTCTATTTCTTAACTTTCTACAGTTTTTATCTCTGGCATCATCTTCTGCCGAATATATCCAGGTATCGGTTGCGCTTTCACTTTTTCTTTAAAAGAAGTCCATGCACGAGTTTCATAACCTTCTGCCATAACTTGTTCCCCTTTTACAAAAACATGCTGGATTGTAAAAACTTTATTATGCAATTCTTTTACAGTACTTTTCACAACTACTTGATCTTCAAAACGAAGAGGTGACTTAAATTGACATTTTGCTTCTAGTAATGGCAAACCAATTTGTTGTTCTTCGTAAAGTTCAACTGAAGGAAAGCCAATTTTTTTAAAATACTCATGAGTTGCTTCATCCATCCATTTATAAAAATTAGGATAATACACAATGCCTGCCGCATCTGTATCTCCCCATCTCACTTGAAAAGTATACTCTTCCATTATTTCTTCACCCCTATCTATTAAATTGTCGGACTAATATTGGAAGATACTTGTTCTTTCAATTTCAATTTTTGAATTTTCCCACTTGCTGTGACAGGAAATTCCTCAGTAAAGATCACTTTCTCTGGTAGTTTATAAATTGCCATTCTCTCTTTAAGATAGAGTTTTATTTCTTCTTCCGTACTTACTACCCCGTTCTTTAATCGTATGACTGCACAAGCAACTTCCCCTAGCACTTTATCTGGAAGTCCTATAACAGCTGCTTCGATTACTTTTGGATGTTTCATAATAACTGCTTCAATTTCCTGAGGATAAACGTTAAGTCCACCCCTTATAATCATCTCTTTCTTTCTTCCTACAAATCTTAAATATCCTTGAGAATCGAGTGTGCCTAAATCTCCTGAATAATACCAATCTTCATTATCTAAAACCTGCTTTGTCTGTTCAGGCATATTATAATAACCTTTCATTACTCCAAATCCCTTAACTGCGATTTCTCCCACTTCCCCAGGCGGGAGCGCTACTCTATTTTCATCTACAATTTTTAATGTTACTCCTGGGATTGCCTTCCCGAGAGTTTCTGTTATGTTCTCCTTTGTATCATCATACGAGGTCATCGTAATCGAAACCGTTTCAGTTATCCCAAATGATTGGCAAAGGTTAATACCCATCCGTTCTCGAATCTCCGTCACTGTTTTTACTGATATAGGTGCTGCACCAACTAACCCGGCACGTAATGAAGATAAATCATATTTATCAAAGTCCTCTAACTCTAGTTCCTTTATAAACATAGTTGGTACACCTTTTTGGATAGTTACCTTTTCTTGTTCAATTAATTGTAAAGTTTCTCGCGGGTGGAATTTTTCTTGTAATATGATCCTTCCTCCCATTGCTACTGCACAAAGCATATTAATTGCCATACCGAAAATATGAAATAGTGGTGCTGAAATAATGAATACATCCTTTTGTGTACAATACAGCTCTGTTCCTATCGTTCGTGCAGATTGTACAACGGCACGATGTGTAACCATTACACCTTTTGGAGTTCCCGTCGTCCCTGACGTATATAAAATACAAAACAAATCATCGTTCACATTTATATGAACTGGTTCAATATCCATTTTTTCTGTACGAATTAACTCCTCATATGAACAGTAATTCTCTTGCGAAAACCGTACTGTAATAACCTTTTGTACTTTATTAACGACTTTTTCAAATCCAAAATTCTTTTCAAATTCCCTTGAAGCTATTAATAGTTTTGGGGCTGAACTTTCCAATATATACTCAATTTCATATGATTTATATTTAGGATTAAATGGAACGATTATCGCTCCCAATTTCGCAGCTGCAAAATAGATTACTACTGTTTCGGACCAGTTTGGTAGAGATACTGCGATGCGGTCTGCTTTACCTACTCCTAGTCTCTTAAATGCCGTAGCCAAACAATCTACTTCATATTTCAATTGTTTATATGTAATACGTCTCGTTAAATCATATATTGCTTCTTTTTCACCGTAAGATGAACTCACCGTTTCTAATAGCTCATACACCGACAATAAGTTTTTATCCTTTTTCATTTTCCCACTCACTTTCTATCTTCTTACCAACTAGCCCGAATTTTCCACTTTAAGAAACGATGTAGGTAAAACCAGGAAGGACTCTCCCTGGTTTTATCCCTATTACAACGCTTCCCAAATCGCTGCAATTCCTTGTCCACCGCCAATACAAACAGCGGATACTCCATATTTCTGATTTCTTCTTCTTAATTCATAAATTAAGGATAGAGAAATTCTCGTTCCACTTGCAGCAAGTGGATGACCTATTGCAATTGCCCCACCGTTTACATTTGCTTTTTCAAGATCGAATGCTAATTCTTTTTGACAAGCTAAGTACTGCGCAGAAAATGCTTCATTAATTTCAATCAAATTTAAGTCTGTTAAAGTTAAATTTGCTTTTTCTAATGCGCTTTGAATAGCTGGAACTGGACCGATTCCCATATACTTCGGTTCTACTCCTACAACAGCCCAAGAAACGAGCTTAGCAATTGGTTGTAACCCTCTATCTTTTGCAAAGTCGCTCGATGCTAAAACAACTGCGGCTGCACCGTCCACCATGCCGCTTGCACTACCAGGAGTTACGACGCCATTTTCCACAAAACGAGGTTTTAACTTTGCAAGTTTTTCTAGACTCGTATGACGGATATGCTCATCCTCTTCAATGACCTGTTCTCCTTTTCTTCCTTTCACTGTTACTGGAACAATCTCTTCTTTGAAATACCCTTTTTCCCTTGCTAAAAGAGCTCGTTCATGACTCGATAGTGCATGCTGATCTACCTCTTCTCTCGTTAAGTTATATTTTGCAGCTAAGTTTTCAGCCGTTTCTCCCATCGTACATTTACCATACGTATCATACAGACCATCCCACAACCAATCTTCTATTACCGGACCGCCGAGTGGACTTCCCCATCTCATTCCAGGTATTACATGTGGAACTTGGCTCATATTCTCTGTTCCTCCGGCAAGTGCAACATCTGCTTCCCCGCTAAGAATATAACGAGCTGCTGTTAAAATAGATTCAACACCCGTTCCGCAAAGACGATTGATCGTCAAAGCTGGTACATGAATAGGCGCTCCGGCTTTTAAACCAACATGTCTTGCCAATAAATGTGCATCTTTACTAGATTGCTGTACATTACCAAATACAACTTGATCAATTTCTTCTGCAGAAATGGCAGCTTTTCGTATTGCTTCCTTAGCAGCAATAGCTCCTAAATCTGTTGCATTTAATCCTCGGAATGCCCCCGAAATTTCAGCGAAAGGAGTCCTTGCTCCCTCTAATAAAACAATTTCTTTCATATCCTTTTCACCTCATTATTTCCCTAAATAAACTGGTTTTCTTTTTTCAACGAATGCTTGTAATCCTTCTTTACGGTCCTCTGTTGCGAAAGCATTTCCAAAACAGGTGCTTTCAATGATTAAGCCTGTTTCAAGATCAGCATTACTTCCTACATTCACCGCTGTTTTTAACATTTGAAGTGCTACTGGAGGTTTTTTTGCCAATTTATATGCCCATTCCTTTGCTGCTTCAAATAACTCTTCTGCAGGTACTATTTTGTTGATAATATGTAAATCAAACGCACGCTTCGCATCAAACATGTCTCCGAAGTAGAGTAATTCTTTCGCTATACCTTGGCCGACAATCTTTTGAAGACGCTGTGTTCCTCCGCCTCCAGGGATGATTCCGAGTCCTACTTCTGGAAAAGCAAATTTTGCTTGATCCGAACAAATGCGCAAATCACATGCAAGTGCAAGTTCAAAACCACCGCCAAGAGCTAATCCATTTATCGCAGCAATAACTGGTTTTGACATATTTTCAATTTTGCTAAATACCGTTCGTGAAGTTTTATTCATTTTGTTTACACCGACAAGATCAAGTGCTGCCATTTCATTAATATCAGCGCCTGCGACAAATGCTTTCCTTCCGCTTCCTGTAAGAACGATTACTCGTACGTCTTCATTTGCTTCTAGTTCACTAAATAGACTGGAAAGTTCATGAAACACTTGTGTATTTAGCGGATTTACAGGTGGTCGATTTATCGTAACAATCGCAACTTTATTTTCAATATCACAAATTAAAAACTCGTAATTCATAACTTAATCCCCCATTCTTTATTCATAATCATAAAAACCTGCGCCTGTTTTTTTACCATGTCTCCCTGCTCTAACTAGCTGTTTTAAAAGAAGCGGTGGCGCGTATTGATCATTGTTTAATTCTTCTTTGAAATACTCCATCACGTGATAGCCAATGTCTACACCTGCAAAATCTTGTAGTGTAAATGGCCCCATCGGATAATTGAGGCCAAGTGTAACTGCCTTATCAATATCTTCTGCAGAGGCAACCCCATCTTCAAGCAATTTAATTGCTTCAATAAACTGCGGAATCATAATTCGATTTACAATAAAACCCGGTGAATCTTTCTTTACTTCAACTGGTTCTTTCGAAAGCTTTTTGGATAGCGCTTTTAATTCTTCGACTGTTTCATCACTCGTTTTATAGCCGCGAACAACTTCTACAAGCTTCATAAGTTGTGCTGGATTAAAGAAATGCATACCTGCTACTCGCTCTGGACGATTCGTCGCTGACGCAATTTCTGTTATTGACATAGATGACGTATTTGTCGCCAATATAACTCCTTCTGGAACGATTTGATCGAGTGCTGCAAACACTTCTCTCTTCAACTCTAATTTTTCTAACACGGCTTCAATAACTACATCTGCATCTTTCATATCTTCTAAATCTGTAGTCATTTGAATACGGTTAAGCGCCTCTTGTTTACCCTCTTCAGTCATTTTTCCTCTCGTAACACTTTTCGTCATAAAACCATTCATACGTTGCATTGCACTATCTAAATAACGCTCTTCAATATCATGTAAAATAACTGTAAATCCGTGTAATGCTGCTAGATTTGCAATGCCAGAACCCATAGATCCTGCACCAACGATACCAATTGTTTGAATTGCCATTTTGCTACCCCCTCAATTATTTTTAAATATTCTGCAAATAAATTATATCTATATCCAAAAAGTTTTTGTATGTACATAGTGTAGGAAATACATATATTTCTTTCATACATTTTGAGGGTATTCATTCTAATATAAATGGCTTTATATTCTATCTTCAAAACGGTTCAGTTTTTTTCAAATAAAAAGTGCGCACCTCAAAACACTTGTACTCTATCAGTCGTATTTAATATCGTTTTTCCATGTTTCACTAAATAATACACATCAACTTCTCTTCATACTTCTACTTAGCTCTTTCTGTTTTATTAGATGAACATCCAAACATGAGAGCTGTTAAAGACGCTACTAAGCAAAACGATACAATCTTCTTATATTTGTATTTAGCTGTATGTATACTCTTTAACTTTTGTAAGCGATTTCTTCATGGTTTCAATATAAACTATGGGCTTAGACTAGGGTCAATATCTTTGTTCATATATTTTCTACAAATCAATTTAAGCGTATGTAAAAATATCTTATCACTTCAAAAAAGCATTTAATTGTAGACTTTGTCTAACAATCAAATGCTTTTTATACTTCTATATGTAATTATTCACTTTTCATTTTCATTATAGGGATCATAATAACATACTGTTCAACTGTTTTTTCTTGATTCTTTATTTCACAAACGTATCGACATAAAACATCTCCGTTTAAATTGTACCCCAGATCCTTCATAATTTGTAACGGTTCATCTAAAACCAATGCTGATAGCGGTTCATTCACACCTTTTTCATATATATAATGTAAACACTCACCCATATCAACACGTAACACTGTTTCATCAACTGGCAATTGGTGTTCGTTCATTTTCAGTTCAGAAATAGCCATGACCCAATAACTATTATCTATATTTTTCATTATATATTGTTCTAAGGGAATACATAATGCTGGAAACACTGTGGGTAAAAAATCCATCCATTTTTTTAATAGAGGGTTTACACATAACGTCCCTTCATTTAACTGAAAATGCTTAAAAAAACAATACGTTCCAGTCGGTTTAATTATCCATCTCTGTCCTTTTTCTTTATACTCTTTTAATACAATCATAAATTCATTTATTTGTTTTGTTTCTAGTTCTAACTGTTTTATCGCTTCATTTTTTTCAGCTATTTTATCATTACATTTTTTCATGATTTCATCATATTCTAAACCGTTAAAAATCGATCCAATCTCTTTAACATGAAAGCCCATTTGTCGAAAACTTCTAATTGCTACAAATACGCCGAAATCTTCATATGTATAAAATCTAAAACCGTTATCTTTATCTTTTTGTGGTTTTAGGAATCCTTTCTTTTCATAAAATCGTAAAGCATCTATTGAGAAACCAAATTCCTTCCCTACTTCTCCTATTTTATATTTCTTCATGCCATATCACCTTCAAATATATAATTCCTACAAATACCTTTATAGTGTAACAAGTTTTGAAAAACAATTTGATAAAAAGAGATTTGGTATGAATACAATACTTTTTTTTATCAAATTTAAACTATAATATAGACTTTAATTACCCTACTACTTCACCATGCATATCATACAGTTTTAATGCCATCATTAAATTAAATCTCACTTCGGCATCATTTAAATCAACAGAAATGAGTGATTCAATCTTTTCGAGTCTGTACAGAAGAGAACTTCGATGAATAAAGAGTTCTTCTGCAGCACTTTTTACATTTCCATTGTTTTGTAAGAATACATGTAATGTATGATATAAATCAATATTCTTTCCTTCTGAATATGCAAGGAGCGGACCAATTTGTTTTTTAACAAAAAGCTCTACAGCTGTTGAATGATGTAAATGATGTAAAATAGCGTACGAACCTAAATCTTCAAATAGCGCATACCCTTTTTTTCGGAAGCGGCTATCTAAAATATTTAGAGCCTGCACGGCTTGCTGGTAACTAATATAGTAGTCTTCTAATTGTTTTGTAACAGCACCAATCCCTAATAATACATGACAACCAATAGGTGATGCGTGTATCCATTTTTGAATGCTATAAAACATTGATTCCCAGAACGTATCGGCTCTCTTCCTCTGATCTTCAATAGGAACAATTAAAAGTTGCTCATCATTATGAGATACTGCTAAAATGCCTGTCCCTAGTTCCGGCAGACGGGTCTTAATTAAGTCCCATATAAGTGACTTTTTCGCTTGTTGTTCAAGTAAGTTTCCCTTTTTTAATTCTTTTTCATCGAGTGAAATGGATAATACGGCTACTCGATGTTTTTTGAACAGATTCCATTGATACAAGTTGGCATATTGCAAAATATTATCTCGATCTTCAATTTTTTCAGTGAGTAATTTACTAATAAAGCTATCTTTCATTTGTTCTTTCGTATCCAGAACGAGCTTTTGTTTAATAAACTGGATGGAACATATATTTCGGGCTAAATCTACTGTTAGTTGATCAAATTCATCCATTCCTCCATACATTCTTCGTACTGCTAAATATCCTAAGAAATTACCGCCCCCATTTATAATCCAAAATGAAAAACAATAATCAATATGATTTGGATCAGTAATATGGAACGTATCATTCATTCTTTGATTTTTACGTTCTTCTCTTGCTAAATCAGCTAAATGTTCTGCTAAACGACTATCCTTTTCATCATGAAAGGCTATTGGTTGCATAAATCTATCGAAAATAAACACCGTATCTTGAAACAGACTACCAAGCATTGTTGTAATACCTTCAAAATTATTATCATCGACCGTTTCTTTTAATAAAGCTTGCTGATAATCCAATAGAAAATGAAGTCGTTGTTTATGCTCTTTCTCACCATTATATAATCTTGCGTTATCAAGAATAGTGGCCAAGTGATTCGCTATCATTTCAAGGGATTTTGCATCTGCTTCCGTAAAAAGCCCTTCACATTCCTTTTCAACATGTAAAACGCCAATCGGTTTCATATCAATAATGATTGGAGCTGTAAACTGTTCACCACCAACCGTTTCAAAAAATGGAAAGTGCTCTTTTAGTACATATTTATCTTCAACCATAATTTTAAATGGGCGCTTCATTTCTCCATATGATGGTGGTTGAAAAACAAAACAGTTTTCATCTTCGTTATACAGGTAAACACATGAAAAATCAGCATTCGTTTCCATTCCCGCTTTAGAAGTTACCTCCAATACATGCTTTTCTAACGGAACATCTAACGACAGATTTTTGCTAATCCATCCAAAACCTTCAATTTTTTTCAACTGCGATTCTTTTTGTCTAGCCACAGCTATTGCCACGGCTATATCTCTTCCAAATTCTTCGAATGATATTTCCATATCTAAAAGTGGAACGTAACTTGAAAATGCAACAACACAAAAACCAAAATGCTGTATGTCATCTTTTAATGGGACAGTAAACCAAGTCTCTACACCAGCATTTTTCAGCGTTTCCGCTAATAGGCACACTTCTATTGAATCTGCCGTTTGATCCGTTATACTTTGATACTGGAGTCTCGATGAACATTCATCAGAGTGAAGAGGAAAAGCGGAAGCTAAAGCAGTTAAATTTCCGCTCCAAGCCTTTGGTAAAAATTGTCCTCCTTCATTAAAAATGACAGCTACGAAATTACAATGTAATTCTGAACAAAAGGAATGAGTTAAATACTGAAGTGCTTCTTCTTCCGTATCAATTTTAATAAGTTGACGTGATGTATTTCGCAAATGATATTCAATTCTTTTCATTAACCGCTCTCTCTTATTACCAGACATGTCCCATCCCCCACTTTACCTTTTCTATCTATTGTATAAGAAGCGTTACATAAAATAAAACTAAATATTAAAATTATTCAGTAGACAATTTGAAATCCCGAAGAAATATATCCCCGGGATTAATTGTTTATTATTTTGCTGTAGTTACGTTACTATCTCCGCTTACTATCTCCTGTTTCTCTTTACAATAAATTCCATGTTCCTCTTTCACAAACAGCATTGCTATACCACCAATTACAGCAGCGCTCGCAATAGCCGCAAAGTTATATTGAGGCATGAAGTGCATAGAAAGGAGAACGCCTACAAAGGTAGGAGCTACAACCCCTCCAAGACGTCCAAACGCCATTGTACTTCCTACCGCTGTTGAGCGCATATTGCTAGGATAGTATTGAGACACAAATGCATTGGACATATTTTGTAGTCCGACTGAAGAAGCACCAATTATAGAAATTAACAAAAATCCAACAAACATGTTATTCGCAAATCCAATTAGGGATAACGCAATCGCTCCACAGAAAAATAATGGAACAAGTACCTTTTTGAATCCAACTTTATCCACGATTGGACCGAAGATGAGTGTTCCAACGATAGCACCAATTTGCATAACAGCTGTAAATGAAAGACTTGATTTCAGATCGTATCCTGACTGCATCATAAGTCGCGGCAGCCATGTATTCATAGAGTAAATGAGCACGAAAGCACTAAAACAGGAAATCCAAAACATAATCGTACTTACAGCGCGTTTTTCCTCAAATAACTTAACAACTGGAGAACCAGCTTCTTTCGTTGGTGGTTTTATAAATTCAATTGCCGCATATTCACCTAATTTCGGATTTACTTTCGCTATTACTTTTTTAGCTTCTTCTATTTTTCCTTTCCCTAGAAGAAAACCAACAGACTCTGGAATACTTTTCATTAAAAACGGAAGAAATAATAACGGAAGTCCTGCCAACCAAAAGACAGGTTTCCATCCTGCTGTCATGAGAAGTGATCGACTTGTAAGTGCTGCTGCCATTGCCCCCACCGAATATCCGCAAAAAATAAAAGATACAATAGCAGTTCGAACTCGTTTCGGCGAAAATTCTGTTGCTATAGCAATTACATTCGGCATCACTCCGCCAAGCCCAATACCAGCGATGACGCGGAAGATTGTAAATGTAACAGGATCGTTCGCAAAACTAGATAGAAATGTAAATAGACTAAATAAGATTGTAGTTAGTAGTATAATATTTTTACGACCAATTTTATCAGCTAATAAACCGAAGAAAATCGCACCAACTGCTGTTCCAATAACTGTATAGCTACCAATTGCCCCTGCTGTAACATCTGATATCCCCCACTCTTTAATGAGCGACGGTACAGCTGCTCCATAAATAACAACATCATATCCATCAAATGCAATTACGATGAATAGCCAAAATATTAACCAAAGGTGCATGGAATGAATACGACTCTCATCTATCACATTCATTGGGTTAATTGATTTCATCTTAATAACCTCCTTAAATGGGGATTTTTCTTTTCACACCCTCTAAAACTAGTAAACGCTTTCAATTATCCCTTTCTAATTTTCTAAAAACTTTTCTGAATTTTCCGTATTTAAATTGTAATCATTACTTTTGAAAAATGTTATCCGCTAATTATAGGAAAACGAAAAGTAATATTCCTATAATTAGCGGACTTCGCTTCATAGGATTTGAATTTCCGTCTATCGAACTTCTGTATATGAAAGTAGCAAAGCAAAATCAAATTATAAAGAATTGGGGTTGATACATTGAAAAAGTTTATTTCTATTTTCATTAGTCTCACTATGCTTTTTATGTTAACAGGATTTGAACAGGCAAAAAAAGACACTACAAAACTAGCAGACACCATTTTTATTAACGGAAATGTCTATACGGTAGAAGCAAAGCAACCTTGGGCAGAAGCAGTTGCGATTAAAAACGGGAAAATTATTTATGTGGGTAATACGAAAGGTGCAAAAAAATACAAGAATAAGAATACAAAGATCATTGATTTAGGGGGAAAGATGTTACTTCCAGGATTTGTTGATAGCCATCTCCACGCATCCGAAACGGTAAACTCTCTTTATTCTGTTGACTTAGTAAATGCTAGAACCGTTGATGAATATGTTCAGGCAGTTGAACAGTATAGGAAAGAACATAGTGATGTAAAAGTTATTCATGGAGCTGGTTGGAGCAATACCCTCTTCTCATCATCTGGTCCGACAAAAGATTTATTAGATGCTGTTGTGAAAGACATTCCTGTCGCTTTAATTTCCGAGGATTATCATTCAGTTTGGGCAAATTCGAAAGCACTTGAGATAGCTGAAATTACAAAAGATACTCCAAATCCTACCGGCGGCGTAATTGAAAGAAATGAAAACGGTGAACCGTCCGGTACGCTTCGTGATACCGCAACGAATCTTGTTTTAGACAAACTGCCAAAGTACAATACGGAACAGTATAAAGAAGGTTTAAAAACATTTCAACAGCTCGCAGCGAGCAATGGATATACACAAGTAAATGATGTCGTTGTTCCTGAGCAAGATACCGTCATTGAAGCACTAACAATGCTCGAGAAAGAACAAGCATTATCTATTAGACATAATCTTGCATTAACGATACAACCAAGTGAAGGCCATGAGCGTATTCCTTATGTAAAAGAACAGCGTGCTAAATTACAAGGCCCACTTGTAAAAATGAATACGGTCAAGTTATTTATGGATGGTGTACTTGAAGGTGGAACTGCCTACTTACATGAACCGTATAACAATAAACCGAACTTTTATGGCGTTCCTGTTTGGGAAAAACCAGCATTTGAACAAATGGTTCAAACATTAGACAAAGAGAAATTCCAAGTTCATATTCACTCTATCGGTGATGCTGCCACTACAGAAACATTAAATACATTAGCTATCGCTCAAGAACAAAACGGAAAACGGGATAGTCGCCATAAGATTACACATCTACAATTAGTAAAAGAAAATGATATAGCACGTTTTAAAGATTTAGGTGTCATTGGTGTTCCACAACCAACGTGGTTTATTAAAGACGGAGAATACTTTGCACAAGCTGTCGAATTATTAGGAGAAGAGCGTGCAAATGAACAATATCCTATGCGAAGTTTCATAAATAAAGGTGTTGTTATGGCTTCTTCTAGTGATTATCCCATTACACAAGGACCATACTTCTCGCCTCTAGCTGGCATTCAAATGGGGGTTACACGTACAAGTTTACAAGATACAAATTCACAGCACGCTTTAAATCCAAAAGAAAAAGTAAGTTTAGCAGAAATGATTAAGACTTATACAATAAATGGAGCCTACGCCAATTTTTTAGAGAAAGAAACTGGATCTATTAAAGTTGGCAAAAAAGCAGACCTCGTTGTATTAGACAAAAACTTATTTAAAATTCCAAAGCAGGATATTCATAAAGCGAGAATTTTACTGACTCTATTAGAAGGAAAAGAAACATTTCGTCATACAGAGTTTCGTTAACTTCAAAATAAAAAAGGGGTGCATGAAGCACCTCTTTTTTATTTATTGGAACAATTATAATTCAACTCTACTTGTTCCTATTGTTTCTTTCAATTTTCTCATTATTTTCGCTATCGCTTCAATTGAATTCTCTGTTTCAAATTCTCCAACATTTACAGAATGATTTGCATTTTTGACAACGTCGATCGTTAAATTCGTTTTATATAACTGATCAATTTGATTTGCATTATAATGGTGATCGTTATCCCCAATAACTAAAAGCCCTTCGTGACTACTATGTAAAATAGATTCAAAAATAGATTCAAAATTTAGTAAAGGTGTAAGTACTATCATTTTTGACTGTAAAAAATCTTCTCTCTTCATTACATCATTTGCAATCGGAATTGTTCCGAGTGACTTTCCTAAAAACATCGTCTCGTTGTATTGCTCACCTTTTAATACTTCATTCATTATAGGGTTAATATCCTCCATCATTACTTTCGTTACTTCTTCCATTGGTTTATTCATTAATTGTCCATCATAAGAATAATGAATATGTACAACATCAATCTTATTTTCTAACATTAACATTGTTGCATAATAAAATAACGGTTTATCGTAATTGTATCCTGAACCTGAGAACATAAAGCAAACCGTACTAGAACCTTTTTCGATATGTGTGTAACGAATTACTTTGTCATTTATATGTACCTCTTTTTTAGTCCCCTTCACCGTCTTCTCCTCCGAATACGTTTATTTTTGTAAAACGATATGTTCTGTATGAACTGATACATCCTTTACTTTCTCTTTTATAAATGCAGGCTGTAAGTTATATGTATGCAGTTCTTCTACTGTCACCCATCTAAACAAATACGTTCTACCCTCTTCTTCCAAAATATATTGATCCGCTCCATTTGCAGGTAATTCATGTAGCTCTACTTCATAATAAAAACTAATCTCATGAAACTTTCGCTCAGAAAGTGTAAAGAAATTTTCTACTGACCATATTAACCTTTTCCTTTTAATAGGAACACCTATCTCTTCCGCAAGCTCTCGTTTTAATGCATCTTCACTATTCTCTAGCATTTTTACTCTACCGCCTGGTACGTACCAAAAATCTTCACCGTCCCCTTGCAGAATAAGTATTTTATTATCATGTTTACAAATTGCTCCAACGCGGTAATTAAAACATGTTTCCTCAACTTTGAACGTAAGATCCATCCGTTATGCCCCCTTATATAATTAATATCTAATTATTACAAAACGATTATGTAATTACTGTACAAATAAGGTTACTAAATTTATCCACTTCATTCAATCATTTTCGAATTTTCCAAACTCTTATTTTTTATCATTACAAGTGTATATACATATGTTACAATCACAATGCATACTAGAAAAACATAATGGGGGTACGAATGGAAACGTTATTAATCCAACAAAACGAGAAATCCAATAAGTTTTGGAAAATCGTTGTGAAAGAAAAAGACTACGTTGTGTTTTACGGAAAAATCGGCACAGCTGGTAGTGTAAAAGCGAAAGAGTTTGAAACCGAAGAAGAATGTATGAAAGAAGCTAACAAACTAGTTGCTTCCAAACGTAAAAAAGGATATACAGACCCGTTCCCTGGGGAAGATTACATAAAAGAAAAAATGATAACAGAAGAAGAATTTTGGGAACTGCTTAATCGTGCAAAAACGAAAGGTGAAGACCAAGAAGAACAAATAGAATGGCTTACTTCCCACCTTGCTAAACGTACAGTACATGAAATTGTAGCTTTTGATACGCATATGCATCGTATTTTGAAAGACTCTTATACATCTCGCTTATGGGCAGCAGCCTATATTACTTTAGGCGGATGTTCGGATGATTGTTTTGATTATTTCCGCGGATGGTTATTATATCAAGGAAAAGAAACTTACGAAGCGTGTATTGAAGATCCAGAGCAGTTAATACCTGTATTAGAAAATTTAAGTGAGTATGACGTACCAAACATTGAAGAACTTTCTTTATACTTCGGTTACACTGTATATGCAGAAAAAACAGGAGATGAAGATGATACTTACTTTACACTTTACCATGTCTTATCTAATGAGACATTCGACGATATAGATATTGAGTTCGACTGGAATGAAGATGACGAAGAAGGTTTGAAAAAGATGTTTCCTAAGCTATGGGAAATATACGGGGAAGAAACGATTGAGTGGTAGACTAATATTAGGACTCTGTTTAGCCAATTAACAGAGTCCTTTTTTCACAAGATTCTTATTTAAACTCCCTCTATTTCATACCACTTATCCACTAATTTCTTTTCTCTTTCCCCTGAAATACCTGCTTTTAATTCCCATTCGTCCGTACTCTCCATCCACTCATACACATCTGTAACTGTCTCTTCTATTCTTCTAAAAGTAAGTCCTTCTTTAACAGCATTCTCGATACTTATAGAAAACCCGCCTCTCCACGGCTTCGTCTCACCATCTAATGGGAAAGTTTCTGGAATCCACAAAGGCATTTCTGTCCAAGGCTGCACATTATGTTCACTCATAAACGATTCGTCTACCCAAATGAATTCAGCATCGCTATTCGTAACCTTTTTACACGTATTTAATAGCTCTTCCATCGTCAAATCATAATTTGGACCTGTTACATTGAATGTACCTGCATTATTATGTTCTGCCATATCGAGTCCAAATCTCGCGACATCTTTTATGTCAACTAATTGCACTAGACGATTTTTTCTTCCTGGTACTAACACTTTTCCGCCCTTTGCTACACGCTGAACCCAGTATGGAAGTCGATCTGTATAATCAAACATTCCTGAAAGAAGTCCTGCTCTTACGTGTAAAACACGCCCCGGCCAATATTTCTTTGCTTCTTTTTCGCATAATACTTTAAGCGCACCATAATGCTCATAAGGAGATATTTCACCATTCTCTACAGCCATTATCTGATCACTCGTTGGTTCAGGTTGTAATATATAGTCTTCTTTTATGTGAGGCGGAATCCAATCTTTATATACGGAAAGGCTTGAGATGAATATATAGTGTTCAATATTATCTTTAAGTACTTCTCCAACATTTCTAATGTGATGTGGAGAAAACCCACATGTATCCACGACAACATCCCATTTTCGATTTTCTAAACTGGATATATCACCATTTCTGTCCCCGATAAGCTGCTCCACTTCAGGAGAATTTTCTTTATTTGTTCCGCGGTTAAATAATGTAACTTCATGCCCTTTCTGTAAAGCCTCTTCTACAAAAGCTCTGCCTAAAAATCGTGTACCGCCTAGTATTAGAATTTTCATGGTTCTCCCCCATTCATGATAAAAAATCTATTCTTTTGTTTAACGATTTTTTGTTGTGAAAAGTTACGGGGGATAATTTTATTTTTTCTACAAGTTCAATATATGTAATTTCGATACTTTTTCTATGTTAAAAACAATAATATGGAAATATTCATTCTGTCGATTTCCATTTCATATATAATTAAAATATCGGATATTCGATTAACCACTTTTACACACTTAGGCAGGTGAAAAATATGAATAAACACATAGTTTATCATTCAACATTATATATTTATTTTCTCACATCACTTGTATATATCATCTTGCTGAACATAGAAAATGGTCGAAACTATTTAGGATTTACCATGGTTGTTCCACTTTTAGCTGTTATTTTATATCAAAAGGTATTTAAGAAACAGAAAATAGTTCATACATTTGGAATTTTACGTCCCAAAATAAAAACACTAATTTTCTCCATTTTATTTCCACTACTTCTAGGACTATGTCTCCATTTCTATTTTTATATTCATGATATAAAGTTCTTATATCATCATTGGAATGAATTAGGATTTCTCTTGCTCGTTGGTCTTACAATCGGAGCTTTATCTGCATTATTAGAAGAGATTATATGGCGTGGGAATTTTCATTACTATTTACGAAAAAAATATTCATTCAAACAAACAGCTATTATTATAGCTTTTCTCTGGTCTTTATGGCATATACCAGTAGCAATCTTTTATAAAAATTATGAGTTTCAACTTGTAGGAATATTAAGTTATCTCTCTTTATTATTTATATTATCTATAATTTTGACGTACATGAGAGAATATGACGGTTCTATAATATCACCTGCTATTTTACATGGTATGTTTAATGTATTTTATTTAACAGATGTAGTGCAAAACAAGTGGGATGCCAGTCTAATAGAATTAATTAAATTTACCTTACTAGCAATTGTGCTGGGCACGATGTATCTTATACTTCACAAAGTTAAAAAATAGTTAAACAGCTAAGAAAAAAGATGTTTCTTCTTTTAGTTGAAAGCAGCCTTAATAGATTAAAAAGTACTTCAACACCTTGCAATTATTTAATAATCGTATAGGTGTTGAAGTTTTATAGTCTTAGTTACATAACTTTGTTAACACCACACTTTTTTCTATCATGAAGAACAAAACAAGTTTAACTAAACCTTTCATTCTTATTTTTATAAAAATACCCATATTAATCTTTTAAATAAGGAAATATGCATCCTTTAATTAACTCCCATCTATCCCGTGCATTCGGCATAACTTCAGAAGTAATTACTACAACCAATTCCTTCTCTGGAATACAACAAACCACATTCCCACCATCGCCCATTGCACAATATGAATAGACACCCTCCTCTTCTCGTAACCACCATAAGTAACCATATTGATTTTGGTTCATTTCTGTTGATTCTTTTATCCATGATTTTGATAGTATTTGTTTTCCATTATGAATACCTTCATTCAAATACATCTGTCCAAACTTAGCCATTTCCCTAACCGTTAACGTTAGTCCCCATCCGCCCGTCGAAATACCATTTGGATCGTGAACCCAGCCTTTCACATCTTTTCCGAATAAGTCATCGAATCCAAATGCTTTCATATTATAGTTTGGAATTTCGCTCATGCCGAGTGGTTGAAATAGGTACTCATTTGCAAATTCACGCGCACTTTTTCCTGTTACACTCGTAATAATTGCTGATAATACATGGGCTCCTGCAGATGAATATTTAAAAGATCCGATTTCTCCGCCTTTCCCCATTCTATTAAGCGTATACTGTACCCAATCCTCTTGTGTACATAGTTCTTCTAACGGTTCCTGCCAATCTACAAAAGGGTATGGAGCTGTCATTGTAAGTAGGTGTCGCACTGTTACTTCAGATGCCTTAAGTTTATATTCAGGGAAAAATTCTATTACTTTTTGATCAACACTTTTTATATACCCTTTATCTACACATAGTCCAATTAACGCGGAAATAATCGTTTTTGTAACTGACGCTATATGAAATGCATCATTCGGACCGTGACCTTTATAATAGTTTTCAAAAATAACATTACCTTTCTGTACTACTAACATACCATTAATATTTTTGTATTCTTCTTTTATAATCTGATCTAACTTTTCAGCAGTTTTCATTATTCCTTCCCCTTTAACCTATAATTAAAAAGGTTCGATAGGTACATATATATCAACTATATGTTTATGCTTTGGATGCTGCTTTGGGTCATTTTTATACATTTCAAAAGGATACGCATCCCTCGGTTTATATCCGCTATTTGGTAGCCATTCACCATATAAAAAATCCCATGCACCCTTGTATTCATCTTGGCGTATTTCGAAGTGACCTATCGCATACTTTCCTGAAGGTATTACCATTATTCCTATGTCGTTCGTTTCTATTGCGGATTCATCTGGAATTGTTATACATAAACTTGTTCTTAAATGATAGTCCTCAGTAAATTCATGATGATCGTGGTAAATGGTTAATACTTTCGTATCCTCAAATACATGATAATTTTGCTCAGATGCGTAATGAAATAGTTTCTCTATCATTTCTGGAAAAGCAATAGTTAACTCTTCATATGTACCGATATGTCTTATGTATGCGACGTTTATATTATCCGCTGTTACAATTTCAATATCTCCTCGAACCTTCTTACATTCATTGTATTGAGGAATTCCCCTTACGTCTTTGCAATTCTTGCTATTTTCGTTTCGATATTGAGACGGACTTACTCCGTAATAATTTTTAAATGTACGGGAGAAAACTGCTGAATCTGTGAAACCAAAATGGTAAGCGATATCAGTAATCGTCATATCTGTGCGATATGTAAGTAGATTTGTTGCCCTTTCTAACTTCAAGCGATTCACATACCGAGATAACGGCTCGTCTACTATTCCTTTAAAAATTCGATGAAAATGAAACTTTGAAAATCCTGCTACATCCGCTAACTCTTCAATTGAAAGTGAATCATTTATATGTAATTCTATATAATCTTGTACTTTATAAATACGTCGTAAATACTCGTCCTTACTTTGAGCACTCTCCATATACTTTCCTCCTCACAACAAAAAGGCTAACTTCACGCTAGCCTACTTTTACACATGTTTTAAAAACAAAACTCTACTACCGCCGTTCCCGTCATAATTTTTATGTACCGATACACCCTCTATCTCATCATCCCCAGCCTCAATTAGAAAACCAATTTCTTGGTGAAATTGTATCGATTTTTTATTAACTGGTGATGTGATTGCTTTTACAACTTTACGGTTATTTGCACGAGCGACATCAAAGAAATAAGAATACAATGTCGATGCGATTCCTCTTCTTCTATACTTCGGATTTACACCGATAAAGTGAACGTATGCTTCATCTTTATATGTTTGTGAAAAAAATCCACATAAGAAACCTAACGTTTCTCCATCTTCTTCAATGATAAAACTTGTTTCTTGAAAATGAACGAAAAACAGTTTTGGTAACATGGCAGCCATGTCTCTCCCGCCCCACCAATCATTTAAAACTGAATGAATCTTTACATAATCTTCCCCTTGGATGTTTCTTACTCGCATATGTTTCTCCCTCTCACTCACTTCATTTTTTCATAAATTTTAATGACGGTTTCTACTAATAGAATGAATACTCAGATCCCGCAAAATACAAGAACAGACTGGAATATGGACCCTAGTATAATAACCCCAACTGTACCTGATCCTGTAATTGATATTTCACCAAACCCTGAATCAGGTATAAGTGATCCAGCTGAAAAGGCCATCAAAATCGAGGATATTAAATAAATCACACTCATTATTTTTAATATTTTTATAGAAAGATACGAAGTTTATTTTTCTTCCACTTGTGATAATTCGATTTCTCCGCTCGCAATTCCTTTTTGCAAACAGTCCTCACATAGAAATTCTTCCTTAATTTTTTTACCACCGTGCAATGTACCTGTAATTTCTTTACAGCGAGTACACTTTCGATTTATCATGTTGTTATCACTCCAATCTCATAAGATTATACTTAATACAATTCTACTTTTACCTTATTATTCCTTTTATGTATTTTATAGAGAGGTGACGTGTTTTATGATATCTAAACTTACTTTTGGTTATAAAAAGCCTACTGAGCAATATGTATTACGACCTAGTTGTTATGCAATTATTTTTAACTCAACTTCTTCAAAGATTGCTGTTATCCAAAAAGGAGAACGCTACTTTTTACCTGGTGGCGGTATGGAAGGTACTGAAACAAAAGATGAATGCTTACATCGTGAATTACTAGAAGAATTAGGATGGGCAATTGAAATTGAGCAGTATATCGGTAATGCAATGCGATATTTTTATGCTGAAAAGGAAGATACTTATTATTTAAACGATGGATTCTTTTACATTGCGAACATGGTGCAGAAACAAACTGAACACTGTGAAGAGGATCATGTTTTAAAGTGGATATCTCCATTACATGCTGTAGAGCTTCTCATTCACGATCATCAAAAATGGGCGGTTGAACAAGCGCTTTTAATACGAAATAAAAAAGGATCTCCTTCTATATGAAAGAGATCCTTTTTACTGTCAACTTACTTTTTTCAGATTGAAAGCAGGCTTCTTGATCCCACCCTTTTTTACAACATATAAACCGATAAAGATAATAAGCCCGCCAACGAGTTGCATCATATTGATTTGTTCTCCAATTGTTACAGCAGCAAAGATAACTGCAAACAATGGTACAAGATACATATAAACCATTACTTTCGTTGAGCCGATTTTACTAATACCGACATACCACATTGCTAGCCCAAAGATAGTCGCAAAGACGATTGAATATGCTAGTGAACCCCAGCTTGGCATATCTACTGGCCACGTTAATGTGTTTACGTTGAATAAACAGTATATAACTAGAGGTACAATTCCAATTAAAGTAGACCATGATGTGACTCTCATTGCGGAGTATTTTGTAATGAGAGGCTGTGCTAAAATTGGATACCATCCCCACGCAATTGCTGCGACTAATCCAATTACATTTCCAAGCCACGCATACTCGTAAGTAGCTCCTCCTGTATGTCCTGTTAATAAAACGAATGCTGCACCAATAAACGCTACTATTGAACCAATTTGTACTTTCATCGAAAAACGTTCTTGTTTGTGTAATACTGCTAATATCCCTGTAAATATAGGTGACATCGCAATTAATAATGAGGCGTTCGTTGCTGAAGTATATTTCACAGATAGCATAAACATCGTTTGATACATTGTCGTTCCAACGATGCCGACTGCTACTAATCGTAACCAATCTTTTCTTTCAATACGTAATGAGCGTTCCATCATAAAAGTAATAAGTAATAATACCGGTGATGCTACTAAAAATCGTAAACTATTAAATTGAATGGATGACATAAATGCCACACCATACTTTCCTATTGTATAATTTGCTCCCCATACTAATGCAACTGATACTAGGAGCCATTCCATTTGCCATCGTTTCATCCGAATCTCCCCTTCCATATTTAGCATAGTAAAATTGGCTGGATATAACACCGTCCAATTGGCTGTTTTTTTACCCAGCCAATTTGCTATACTGGATGTATATAAGAGATACGGAGGCGTTTTTTATGGAATGGAAGCTAGATAGTGACAGTAAAATCCCTATTTATCAGCAAGTTGTTGACTTTATTGAAAAACGTATTACATACGGAGAACTTCCTCCAGGTAGCTTCCTCCCTTCCGAACGGAAATTAGCTACGCAGTTAAATGTAAACCGAAGTACAGTAACGACTGCTTATAATGAACTACGTGCTATGGGAATTGTAGAAAGTACAACTGGTAAAGGTACACGCGTGAGTACACATATGTGGGGCGTTTCTCCGACATTAACGCCAAACTGGAGAAATTTCGTAGAAGGTGGTACGTTTTTACCAAATTTACCGTTACTTCGCCATATTCGGGCAGAAGTACAGCAAAATGAAAATATTATTGATTTCGCAAATGGAGAGCTCGGTTGTAATCTCTATCCTCACGATCAACTACAAACGATTTTACGAGAACAACCGTTAACGCATTCATTAAGTTACGATCATCCGCAAGGGTACCTCCCGCTAAGACAAGCGGTAGTGAAATATATGAAGGAATATTTAAAAGTTGAAGCGACCGAACAATCGATTATGATTACATCTGGCGCACAGCAAGCACTCCATCTTATCGTTCAATGTTTATTAAATCCAGGTGATGCTGTTGCTTTCGAAAGTCCTTCACACTGTTATTCCTTACCTTTATTCCAATCAGCGGGTATTCGTATTTTCCCATTACCTGTTGATGAACACGGTATTAATCCAGATGATGTGCAAGAGCTATATCGAAAGCATCGTATTAAAATGATTTTTTTAAATCCAAATTTCCAAAATCCTACGGGCACAATGCTGCATCCAAACCGTAGAAAAAAACTATTATCACTTTGTGCAGACTTACGAATTGCGATTGTTGAAGATGATCCGTCTAGTTTACTTACGCTAGAAAAAAAACAACCTTGCCCTACTTTGAAATCGATTGATGAAAATGGAACAGTCATTTATGTACATTCCTTATCAAAAATGATTGCACCAGGATTACGAGTCGGCTGGCTCGTCGCCCCGCAGTCTGTAGTAGAAAGGTTATCCGACGCAAGGCACCAAATGGAATTAGGTATGAGCATTTTCCCGCAGTGGCTTATGCAGCAATTTTTCGAAACTGTACCATTTCAGTCGCATATCGTACCGTTACGAAAACAGCTAGCAGAAAAAAGAGACGTTATCGTTCGAGCCCTAAACGAGCAACTTCATGATAAAATCTCTTTTTCAAACCCTACTGGCGGTATATACATATGGGGGAAATTAAAAGCACCGATAAACGAAAAACAGCTCATTATGCAAAGCTTAAAACAAGAAATTGCTTTTATGCCAGGTAGTATTTTCGGGGCGAAAGATGGTTATATTCGTTTATCTTATGGAAAAGTGGGTATTGATCAAATTGAGGAAGGTATTTCTCGTTTGCGGGAGGCTATTTTAGTTTGTGAAAAGTAACTTTAGATACAAACCCTCGTTTGACAAAACCTAAATCTACCATTATCATCAACACGAACCTAGTTATAGGAGTGATACCAATGAAAATCTATGTTGATGCAGATGCTTGCCCTGTAAAAGATGTAATTATTTTTGAAGCTACGAAGGCAGAAATTCCTGTTACCCTCGTTACAAGCTTTTCTCATTATTCTAATGCAGAGCAGCCAAAAGGTGTAGAAACAATTTATGTTGATTCTGGAGCTGATGCTGCGGATTACCGGATTATGCAGTTAGCCCAAAAAGAAGATTTAATCGTAACGCAAGATTACGGTCTTGCTTCGCTTGCTTTAGCAAAAGGCTGTATCGTGCTACACCATAAAGGCTATAAGTATACGAATGAAAACATTGACCAACTATTACAAACACGTTATTTAAGTGCAATGGTTCGAAAAAGTGGTAAACGTACAAAGGGACCGAAACCATTTACAGGAGAAGATAAAGAAAAATTTAGAGTGCTCTTTAAAAGTATGATCGCACTGTAGAAATGAACCGTCTATTTGTAAAGAAAGAAAAGAAGAGAATATCCAAATGAACATTCTCTTCTTCAGGTTTACCCGTTTAAAATGAAGGTAAATTATCTAAGTTATTTTCTTTTATTCCATCAGGTTCACTACGTATAATATCTCTTCCATACTTATGAAATACGTCCACATGAGCTAACTTCCCTGACTTCGCTTCATCAAGAGCAGTCATATAATCTAACTCTCTCCCGCTACTTGTTTTAAAAGCAATTAAATCCCCATCATCATTTTTACGAACTGCAACTATTTGTTCTACACCTGAATTAACTTCCTGGGCTGCTTCTATTTGAGCCTGTTCTTCCCCTTGATGTAAATAATCATTATAAACTTTTTCAAAGTCTTTTTTGTCCATAAAATTCACCTCCAACACATTTTATTAGTATGGTTGGGAGGTGTTGGTTTTATGTGCTTTTCTCTTAGCAAAATGTATTTTTAATACCTACGTAAACCTTTCAAAGTCTCCAATATATCATCTGTAAAGGCTGTACTTCCTTCTGTCTCTAAAACTCTGAAATAAAAACTTCTTAGGAAAGTTCTAATATTTTGTACTAAAATAGCATGCTGCGGATGCCGGATATCTTCAACAGTTGCTATACTATGTAGCCAATTGCTCCACTCTTCTCCAGTTAATAGATTTTGATCGCGTAATGACATAATTGGCTTTACTAATCTCTCATCCTCAAAGTGTATGTACACGTAGTCATTTAAACGAACCTTCTGACGAACAGCAGCTAATATTGCATATGAAAATTCACGATTTTGTATTGTACGTGCTAACGCATCGAGCGCATCCGCTGCGTGTGCTGTAGAATGTGCCCATCCTTTCCCTTCTACGTAACCCCTTACATCTTCTTCTAAATATACATATTCCAGCACTTGTTCTGCTACACTGTACAGTTGTTCTTCCGATAACAACGGTTCTCTTTCATGAACAGATAAAATAAGTGGTGGAATTAATACGGAGAATGCACGTTTAAAAACAGAGTCTGTGCCCTTTTCACCAATTTTATAAAATAAATAATCTGGACTAATTGCTTGTAACATTAATCCTCGTAATTCTTTTTGTCTAAACACATCAGTTGTAATCCATGTGTGAAGCGTACTATAAATTAAATCATCGCGTAATTCAGCATCTGGTGATCCGATATAATCTAGCATCCACTGCGCATATGGATAAGCATCCACATCTTCTGGTACAGCATAATTATTATTTTTAATTTGTAGTAGTTCTTCTTTTAATTCTAGTACTTCATTCATTAAATTTCCTGTCCCCTTTTTGCGTTTTTTATTGTCTTATCCCCTTTTATTTGCTTCATAAAATTAATTTAATTATAACAATAAATAAAAGGCTATACATATATTTCTGATTATGTATTACGCTCTTTCATGAAATATAACTTCTGGATTTTCTAAATCACTATTCTGAAATACAACATCCGCACACTCTATCGGATTATGCTCATCTATATACAACTTACAGGCCGCATGATATCTGTTTAAAAACATTTTCTCTGCTTCTTCATAACTTCCAAAAGCCTCCGTCTCACGCTTTGCACCACGTTTTCTCGCAATCTCAAAATCTGTATCTACGAAAATTTTATAATCGAATAAATGCTCAACTTCTTTTTTCAATAGAAATGTTCCATCTACTATGAGTACCATATTGGGTTGAGCGCATATAGGCGTATTATAAACAGGAATATCCGTTATTAAGTTATGAGAAATCGTTTCATACTGTAAATTCCCATTAGGTCCTAAAGGCTTTAATAGTCTTTCTTTGAAAGCTGTATAATCGTGTGCATCTTCATAATACCCTCTTGCAGATTCTTTACCTTGTGCATAACGAATTACTTTTGGATTATGAAAATCGTCAATGCTAGCGCGTGTTACTGGTAACCCTCTTTTTTTTATTTCTTCCGCTAATTCGTTTGCAAATGTTGTTTTTCCTGATGCTGTAATACCGCTTACTCCAACTCTTGTCGGATGGATTAAATTTAATTTTAAAATATGATCCACTATTTCTTTCATACGTTGTTTTCGATTCATGATATTTCCTCCTACAATAAGTTTACATAATATAATTATAAGTAACAATTTATGTCACTATTTGTCGGTAAGTCGATATCCTATGTCGAATCGTTGATATATTTTAAGTTACGATAGATATATTTGAAAAATCGTTGATATATTATGATTGGCTTACTTTCCCTTAAACCCCCGATATAAGGCAGTCCGTAACTCTTGCTTATACTCTTCAATTTCTGGCATTTCGAGTTCTTCTGCTAATCGAATGGCAAGTTCAATATCATACGGTACACGTACGAGTTGAATGGAAAAGCTCGCTGCTTCTTTTTTATTGTATATTCCTTCGAATATTAAATAAGAAGCTTGCGTAATTTCAAGTGGATTTCCTACGCTACCGGCATTACATAATGTTTTCCCTCTGAAATTTTGAACAAATGCTTGGTGAACGTCACCGTAACAAACGACATCTGGTTTTCTTTCGCCTTCTATATTCTCCGTGAGATCACTATTTTCGAACATACTAATACGCTCTTCTCTTGTAGCATGTGGTTGAATTCTTTCATATAAACTTCTTGGTGAGGCGTGAAACATACGAATGAGTTTGCCGCTCATAAAAAATTCGATTGAAAATGGTAAGCTTCTTAAATAGTCATTTTGTTCTTCCGATAATTGTTTTTGATGCCATTTTAACGCTTCAAATTCAGTCGGCTTTGTAATAAAATCATCCCAGTTCCCCATTACAACTCCTTCACATTCTTTACGAATGATTTCAATCACTTCGCTAGAATGAGGACCTTTTCCTACTAAATCTCCAAGGCAAATAATACGCTTGATTCCTCTTAATTTAATATCTTGTAGTACAGATTCTAAAGCCGGAATATTGCCGTGTATATCTGAAATTACCGCTATTTTGTCCATTTGAATCCCTCCGTTATATATTAAATTCGCTTAATTGATACCATTTTGGAATATAAGATGAAAATTGATTATGATCTTCTAAAATTCCGTTTAATCGTTCCTTCATATCATCTACTAAATGTGGTGTGCTTCGATTTGTCCAAACGATATCTGCTGGGAATGTCATTGCTGCGTACAATGAATACAATTTCCAAAAATGAAGTGACGGTTCGCCTCCGCAGTAACCGTGAACTTGTCCAACCGCAAATGGTTTGCTTATTCTTGTAGTAAAAATCGCTACATTATAAAAATCATGAATTGGATCGCCAAAATCATATCCACCAAAATCGATTACGATAAACTCCTTATTATGAATCATACTATTTGCTGGATGGAAGTCATCGTGTAAAAATGTGATTGGACGATTTTTTAATAAATCTTTATGATTGTCTACAAAGGTTAATACTGGCTTCAAATCTAGAAAATTCACTTCGTAATCTGCTAATGCCTCTATGTATCTTTCGTATTTATTCCATCTAGATGTTTCCCATTTATTACTTGCACTTTCTCTTTCAATTGAGTGAATCTTCTTTAATACTTCTCCTGCTTTTCTTCCTGCATGATACTGTTCTTCCACCGATAGCTTTCCTAAACCTTCTTGACCATTTTCACCTTGTGCCCATTCAAAAACTTGAACACATTTATTTAATTCCTCAAGTTTTATGAAATGAATGAACTTAGGCGTTGGAATATGTAATGACTCTAATTGTTTCATATACGCATATTCTTCTTGTTTACGTTCAAAATGAACAGCATCACATACTTTTACAAAATATGTTACTTTGTTTTCTAATTCTATTTTATGTTTCTCTTCATGTGAGAAACCTTTTGAAATAGCTGTACACTTTACAATACGAGGCCATTCTAGTTTTCTCTCTATCTCTCTTAACATTTCTTCCAAAAAACTCACCTCAATCAATATATGTACAAACTACCTAACACTTCATGCTCTCGTTTATGTTCTCCTTTAAATCCCACTGCAAATGGATATTCACCGTTCTTATTCAAATGTTCTAGCACCAGTCCTTCCCCAATCGGTTCACAAAACTGTACTTGAATATCTCCAAATGATACACTTTGACACTCAGCATTCCATTTTTCACTTTTCATTACTGAGCTTGTAGATAGTCGCATTACTTCTTTCCATTTTCGTACCGTTTCTCGAACATTTTTTACCGCATAATGAATCGTTTCAATTTGTTGCACTTTGTTTTTATGTTCAGTGATCGTCCCACTGTTACGTAAATCATTTCTTCTTTCTTCGTCCGTTTCATTCCACTGTATAAAGAAAGGTAATTTCGGTCCATTCTCTTCTTGTTTTACAAATAACATTTTCCATTCTAAAAGGCGGCCATCTTTCCTCCTACGTTTTCCTTCAAATGGTCCTACCGTATGTAAACCGTGCTCACTAAACTTCACTGCTAGTTCTTCAATGGCATCTGTTCGAATTGCAATTTGTAGCAGTCCTTCTCCATTTTGTAATTTCACTACTGTTTCTTGTACTAATGGATTTTCTGCTTCTTTCGCTTTTTCTTCATGCTGAACTGTCAGAAATTCTATATATGATAAATCAAAATAACATAAACTATTCCAAGTACCCCAAGTAGTATGCTCTCCGCCTAATGCAGTATGAAATCCAAGCTCCTGCATTTGTTTTGCAGCTTCCTCCGGTGTACAATGTACTGCGTGAACGAGATGATCAAATGCCAACATATTCCTTCTCCCCTTTCTCTCCATCCTTTTATTGTATATTTTATTTTTCTTTCATTCAATTCAAAAACTTCAAAACCTAGTTGATTTATACGATTAATATGTATTATAATAAAACAAATTTAATTATTGCTGATTGGAAAAACCAAAGGCACTTTTCTCATACGGGAAAAGTGTCTTTTTCATTTATTATTACAGGGGGATTATTTTATGCAGAAATTAATTGTCTTTGCCATTATTGGATTTTTCGCTCAATTGATTGATGGAGCACTTGGAATGGCGTACGGGGTAACATCTACCTCGCTTTTACTAATGTTTGGTATCGCACCGGCCGTTGCATCTGCATCCGTTCATTTAGCTGAAGTCGTTACAACCGCCGCTTCTGGTGCATCGCACATCAAATTTGGAAACGTGGATAAATATACCGTTTCCAGGCTTACATTACCAGGAGCAATTGGTGCATTTATTGGGGCATGTTTTTTAAGCAATTTACCTGGTGATGTAATTAAACCGTACATTTCCGTATTTTTATTTACTTTAGGGGTTTATATTTTATTACGATTCATCATTCAAAAACAAATTGTCACTTCAAAGAAACGTATGTCTGCTAAACAACTTGTTCCGCTTGGTTTATTCGCTGGATTCGTTGATTCAACTGGTGGTGGTGGCTGGGGACCGATTACAACACCTGTACTTTTAGCAAGAGGAAATGAAGCGAGAAAAGTTATTGGATCTGTAGATACGAGTGAATTTCCTGTTTCATTAGCTGCAACAATCGGTTTCTTCATTTCACTTGGCTGGGAACAAGTAAGTTGGGTTTGGGTATTTTCTCTCATGCTCGGTGGCATTGTTGCGGCGCCAATCGCTGCATGGTTAGTACGCATCGTTCCTTCTCATTTACTTGGCGTATTAGTTGGTGGCCTTATAATCTTTACCAACATTCGTACACTACTTACTACATTTAAAGTGGATCCAACTATTATTTCACTTTCTTACGTGGCAATTGGTCTTGTCGTTATTATTTCTATTTTCATTGCTGTTCGTAATCATTCCAAGCATTCTAACACACCGACAGCCGGATATCCAAATGATCAAAAGCAAATGCTACCATAACGATAAAAATACCGCCCGATATACTTCGAGCGGTATTTTTTATTTTTCTATTTTCCAGTTAATCATTGTTTCTGTCTTATCTACCTTTTTCATATGTAATTTCTCTAATACACGAATAGAGCTAAAGTTATCAAGGAGTGTCTCTGCTATAATCGTTTCTACCTCTCCTGTCTGGAAAGCCCACTTCATTAATTCACTTACAGCTTCTGTCGCATATCCTTTATTCCAATATTTCTCAATAAATCCGTATCCAATTTCTACTGTATGTTTCTCATCTGGTTTCCCTTTAAACCCTATATCACCTAGAACGATGTCATCTTCTTTTCGAATGACATACCAGGCGCCCCATGGTAATAAATCCTTATCCTGTTTTACATTTTCTACATGTCCTACAATATGTGGACCACTATTATATCCTTGCTCGTTAGCAACGTGAATACTCTCTTCCGTGCATGGCACTATATAAAGCCTTTCTGTTTCTAATTTCATTTTGATTTCCCCTTTTTCGCTTAAACGTTACTCTAATTATAACAAAAATATGACCTTATTATGAATGTCGAATTATATTTTCTGAATTTTCTTTTAATTTTGAAGGGTTTTTCAATATTTTTTGCGAAACATTTGTATAACAATTTTTTTCTTTACTTATTGTTACATAATAGTAGGTTCGGGTGGAGTTTTGCAAGCGTTTCCTATACAATAACCGATATTTTTTGACTTTTCCTAACAAAATATCTTGCAATATATTCAGAAAGTCATTACAATTGCCATATATTAAAAATCTTAGCAATATATAAATCCTCATCAATCCGATGAGGTAGAGGTTGCGACTTTTAAAAGTAAAACGGATGAGACACAGAGAATGTCACTGACTCCGTTTGAAAGGAAAAGTTGCCGAAGTTTATATTTCTTCTCTGGAAATATGAGCTGGGGCTGTCTCCGAAAGGAACAGAACTGTCACGTTTACAAAATTACCGTGTAAACGTGGGGTGCTATCTTAACGGAAGGGTATGATGGGGTGGTTATTTGTGAAACGTTCCGCCAAATTCCTTTGGCGGTTTTTTGTATTTTTCTCCCCCGCTCCTTCCTATCTTACAAGAAAAGGAGTGTTGAACATGAATAGCGCAACGAATCAAGCTACCTCTAAAACAGAAACTACAAAAGGAACAGGTGAATTAAGACGCGGTCTAAAATCAAGGCACCTTACGATGATTTCTCTCGGCGGTACAATTGGTACCGGACTATTTCTTGCCAGTGGTGGTGTCATCCATTCAGCTGGACCTGGCGGCGCATTAATTGCATACGCCGCAATTGGAATTATGGTTTACTTCTTAATGACAAGCTTAGCTGAACTCGCAGCTTACATGCCTGTTACTGGATCTTTTAGTACGTATGCAACAAAATTTGTTGATCCATCACTTGGCTTTGCACTTGGATGGAACTATTGGTATAACTGGGCAATTACGATTGCTGCTGAGCTTGCAGCTGTAACTTTAATTATGAAGTTTTGGTTCCCAGATACCCCTTCACTTATTTGGAGCGGATTATGTTTAGCTATTATTTTCCTTTTAAACTACTTATCTGTTAAAGGGTTTGGTGAATCTGAATATTGGTTCGCACTTATTAAAGTAGTTACTATTATTATCTTTTTAATTGTCGGCTTTATGATGATTTTCGGAATTATGGGCGGCGAATCTGTTGGCTTTAAAAACTTCACTGTCGCAGATGCACCATTTAACGGCGGCATCATGGCAATTATCGGTGTATTTATGGCTGCTGGTTTCTCATTCCAAGGAACTGAGTTATTAGGAGTAGCTGCTGGTGAAACTTCTGATCCAGAACGTAATATTCCAAAAGCCATTCGTTCTATCTTTTGGCGTATTCTTTTATTCTATATCCTTGCGATTCTCGTTATCGGTTTATTAATTCCTTATACAACTGAAAGCCTTGCCGCAAGTGATGTAACAGTAAGTCCATTTACACTTATTTTTGAAAAAGCGGGCGTTGCCTTTGCTGCTTCTGTTATGAACGCTGTTATTTTAACGGCAGTACTATCTGCTGGTAACTCTGGTATGTATGCATCAACTCGTATGCTTTGGGATTTAGCTCGCCAAGGTAAAGCACCAAAATTTCTTGGTAAATTAGATAGCCGCGGTGTACCTGTTAACGCGTTAATCGTAACGTCAATTGTCGGTAGTATCGCATTCATTGCTTCTTTATTCGGTGACGGTGTTGTATACATTTGGTTATTAAATGCATCAGGAATGTCTGGTTTTATCGCATGGGTTGGAATTGCAATTAGTCATTACCGTTTCCGTAAAGCATATATCGCACAAGGTAAAGATTTAAAAGACTTACCATATAGAGCAAAATGGTTCCCATTCGGACCAATCTTCGCATTTGCACTTTGTGTCATCGTAATTTTAGGACAAAACTACGGTGCATTTATGGGTGAATCAATCGATTGGAACGGCGTACTCGTTTCTTACATTGGTTTACCACTCTTCTTAGTACTATGGTTAGGATATAAATTTACGAAAAAAACAAAAGTCATTCCACTTGATAAATGTGAACTAAAATAAAGTGAAACGAGCAAACAAATTTGTTTGCTCGTTTTTTATTCCAATGCTTTTCCCTTCCCATGCCCATCAAGTTAAGGAGACGAAATTCCCCCAAAATGAAAAAAACGTTATTCTTTCAGTAAAATACTTGAAAGGATAACGTTTTTATGGTTCTCTCGCTTTCTGAATAAGCCCGTTGAATATAAATAACTGAGATATGTTTCATTCTTAAAATTACTGAATTACTTTTGAGCTAGCACTAGGTCTAGCCAGGATTTCGCCTCATTGTACAAAATTGGATTGTTTTGCGGCGTGTAGTAAGCAAGGATTGCAACTGCCTGTGATACGACCCATCCGCGGGCCCTTGCCAATGTATCATCGTCCGTACGAGTAGCATCAAGGAACACATCGCGCGCCTCTGGCGAGTGCAACTTCCACGCGACCATTACATCACACGCAGGGTCACCTATACCCATCATCCCCCAATCAATTACACCGCTAATACGCTTATCACGTACGAGCCAGTTACGTGCATCTAGATCACCGTGATGCCAAACAGGTGGACCGTTCCATGGAGGCGCAGAAAGAGCCGATTCCCATACAGCAGACACCGCGGGATTGCCATTAAATCGTGCTAGCCAATATCGGAAGTCCTTATCCCGTTGGGCCAAAGGAATGCCGCGTCCTAACGGCCCTTCCATTGGATCGACTTGTTGCAGTGCTAAGACAAACTCTGCGAGATCGCGTGCAGCCTGAATCTCGTCAATCGCCTCTATCGGCATCGTTTCACCCTTCAGCCACGAATGTATCTCCCAAAACCACGGGTATTCGTTATTGGGGCACCCCTGAGTGATAGGTACAGGGATTTCAAGCGGAACTAATGGCGCGAGTTTTGGTAGCCATAAAAACTCGCGTCCTCCTGGTGTCGTCGGTCCTTCCCTTCTCGCTAGGCGAATGGCATATTCGTCGCCAAGTCGGAAAACGGCATTTACCGTTCCACCTGGCTCTACCTTACGAAGGGGCAACTCTGCCCAGCGGGGGAACTGATCGACAAGCAAACGACGCACAAGTCGCTCTTCAATTTCCAATTCGTCAGCATGCATCTTCTCGGACATCGTATGATCTCTCCTTGGTAGCTCTGACATAAACTTTTATCGGCGGAAAATAATAACAATTCTCCGTATACCAAAAGTCAAAAAGCCACACTTTTTCATTATAAAATGCAGTCACACCTAAAAAAATTTATTAAATTGTAACACACTATAGGGGTCACGTTACATTACTATCAACCTTTGATGAATTTATACCTATAATTTATAGAAAGTATTATTCTTTTGTAGAAAAATACAGAAAGTATGGCGTTTTGTATGAATCTATCGATTCAAGATGAGTTTCATTTGTTCGCTGAAGAACTACAACGATATCTATCTCCACATATTCTTCAACAACTTGCACAACATTCACTTTATAAAGGTTAATTTTGTATGCAGATTTTTAGATAACTGATATCAATCTTTTAAAAAACTAAAAAATCTAGTTGAACGGAATTTTACTTAATCTTAGCTTGATAAGCATGTTCTCCCTTCCCTATTGCTCCTATTTTTGCAATAATAAAGGAAATATAAATAAAGGTTGGGATACCATGAACATTCGTATTACTGATGAAGCAAAAGCAGCTATACATAGATTAGAACGTGAAGATAAAAAGATCATTCGTCTTAGAGGAACAATGACAAACTCTTGTAGTATTTTCGTTGATGTCGATTTAATTTGGGATACATATGTTGCAGATGATGTTGTATATGAAGATGCTGATTTTATTGTACAAATGGATTCATTTACGAAAGACTACACTGGTGATACGGTGAAACTCGATTATAAGACGACAGGTTTTAGTATTACTACTCCGAGTGAAACTTTAGTTTATGGATTGTCGATTAAAAAATAAAAATTGTTTTTATTTGACTACCGAGGTGAAAAAATGGGTAAATATGTTCCATTAAAATTTTTATTTAACGAAGAATTAGCAGAAAAAATAGCTGATTCCATTTGTAAACACGATCCTACTTTCTCTAAAAGAAACTTTGTATCTTCCGTAACATGTAAAGTTGAAAACTTAGAGTTAAAGCAGCGTATTGAAGTAATGGCAGATGAATTACATAATGCATTGCAAAAAGATTTTAATGAAGCAATACACATATTACTGAAAACATTAGGACCAGAAAATACAACAGAAGTAGGCACGTTTACAAACGGATATATGTACATGCCTATCGCAAAATACGTTGAAAAATATGGGCTTAACGATTTTGACTCCTCTTTCAACGCCATGTATGAAATAACGAAAAGGAATACTGCTGAATATGCCATTCGGCCTTTTCTTGAAACATACCATGAAGACACACTAAATATATTACAACAGTGGATTCATGACGAGAACAGCCACATTAGAAGATTAGTTTCTGAAGGTACAAGACCAAGACTTCCTTGGGCTAAAAAAATAGGAGCTCTAAAAGGTGACTTTAAGAACAATTTACAACTTCTTGAACCATTAATGAATGACCCTTCTAAATATGTTCAAAAATCTGTAGCCAATCATATTAACGATATTACGAAAGAAGATAAAGAACTCGTTTTTCAATGGTTGCAGCAATTACGTGATAAACAGCATCCTATTAACCCTTGGATTATAAAACATGGGTTAAGAACGGTGATTAAAAGTGATACTTTGCCAAAAGATTTTTGTTTTTGAGTATTTTAAAGAAAACCGCGTATGCTTCAAAAATGAAGCATACGCGGTTCTTTCTTTTAAATAAAGCAATAACAAACGTAATTTCTCCCAATATTCCCCTTATTCAATGAAAGGTCTATAGCATTATTTCGATGAAGCTAAACACTCATAAAATCTATCCCTATTCCATTTCTACTTGCTTCACATAATATTCCATCGCTTCATTAAGCCATTTTTGTTCATCTTCTGTGAAAGGCGAAGGTATCATATTTTCAAGTTCTTGCATATCCAGTTCTTCCACACTAGTATTAGCTAACTTTTGTATCAAATCTTCATTAAGAAATGAAAAAGACTCTTCTATATATCCCTTTACCATCTCTTGTACTTTCAAATCCTCGACTGGTTTACCATATAATTGCTTAACCTTTTTAGACAATTGAATAAACGTTTTATCTAAAGCAATTTTATCTTCTTCTCGTTTCTTTGATAATTCTTCCACGATATCCGTTAACTTATAGCGTTCCATCCATTCTTTATGTGTATGTTCTGTATTCATACCGTAAATAAGACTAAATAATACTGTACTATCTATTTCACATTCCTCTTCGACTAACTTCATTACTCTTTTAATTGCTTGCATTGATTGCTCAATTTGTTCTTTTTCTCTTTCTAACACTTGCAAATGGAGAGACAAACTTTCATTCAAATCAACACCAAAACTTGATTCGTGTAACAAATTAGCGACTTTATCTAGACTATAGCCTAGAAATTTTAAACTTAGAATTTTTTGTAAGGTTATAATATCTTGATACTTGTAAATGCGATGCCCTGAGGAAGGATTCTTTTCAGGTTGTAATAACCCGATTTCATCATAATAGTGCAAAGTAGGAATTGGTATTCCCGTTTTTTCTGAGAATTCTCCGATAGAAAACTTTTTATCCTTTTTCATCTAAATCCCCCTATTAAAATTATAAATTCATTATAAAACCTAAAGTAACTAGAGGTTCAAGAGGTAATTTAAGAAAATTCAAAATGTAGAAAATGCATATAATCAATATGTATTGCGCTATCCCATTTTATGGCCCGATTATTGACCAGCAAAACTTTCCCTCACAAATTCAAAGGACTTTCACTTACTTATCCCGAATATATAAATAACCATTCTCACAAGGAGCGAATCTATATGAATCTATTCGAACACGAAACGTAAAACTGCTTCTCTTTCATAAGAGGTCCTCCCTTTTTCTTTTCTCATCATATCATTCATTTACGAAATAGGAGGACATAATTATGAAACGTGATCCATTATTTTCAACTTTATTAGAAAGTGCCAATACAAATTTTAGTGGCTGGGATTTTTCTTTCATTTCAGAAACGGGCCGAATGAAGAGCGAGCCCTTATCGTGGTCATACGGCAGCACTGCTTTCCAGCTTATGCAGCATGCAGAATCAATGCTCGATATGGGTACTGGCGGTGGAGAGTTTTTATCTATGTTACAACCTTTCCCGTCAACTATTTATGCGACTGAGAGTTATGCTCCAAATGTGCCAATTGCTCGGAAGAAATTAGAGCCTTTAGGAGTTACAGTCGTCGAAGTGATTAATGATACTGCTTTACCATTTCAAAATGGTCAGTTTGATTTAATCATGAATCAACATGAATCATATGCTGCCTCTGAGGTAAACAGAATTCTTTCTCCTAATGGAATGTTCCTTACACAACAAGTTGGCGGTCTTGATTGCGCGGTACTGAATGAGCAGTTTAGCTCACCACTAAATAGCGAATTTGCAAGTTGGTCACTCGAAGCAGCATGTAGTGAGTTAGAGGAAAATGGATTTACTATTTTAGAAGCAAAAGAAGAATTCCCTTTCCAACGCTTTTATGATATTGGCGCTATTGTCTATTATTTAAAAGCGATTCCGTGGCAAATTCCTGATTTTACTGTCGAAAGGTATTATGAGGAACTATATCGTATACATGAAATCATCTTTCAAAAAGGATATTTTGATGTGAAGCAACATCGATTTATCATTAAAGCGATTCGTGACTAACGGAAAAGAGGTGGCAAAGCCACCTCTTTTTTTGTTCCGTTTACATATATTCTCTACTCTTTCACCATAAGAAAAGTTATATCATCCCATTTCCTCTCTAATTGTAAAGTAGTCTTGTCAACGCTAGCCCCTGTTAACAGATCATATCCTTCAATCTCAGCTACCAATTGATTCGTTTTACTCTTTGGATTCATATCTTTGTATAAGATGTATAACTTATTACCATGTACTTGTATATCAGAAATCCCTTTGTCCTCTCTAGTGATTTTTGTATTTTTGTCACTTTGTAATGAATATGTACGTATGATGTTCAAGTTCTCATCTAGCTCTTTCACTTTTTCATCATTATTTAAAATATACACCTTATCTTCAATCACCTGCACTAGAACAGGTATGAATTGCTTTTCGTCTAATATTGTTTCTTTTTCTACTACTCTAGTTTTTGTATTTACCATAATTAATTTAGGTGGTAACTTTTGATTTACATTATCACTTAGTACAAAAAATAATTTATCTTTATACTTTTGAAAAATTATTTTTTGAGCAGTTGGTGCAAAATACACATTTTCATTAGGAATTTCAAATTCGTTTGTTTTTTTATTTGTGACCAAATCTATTTCTGAAATATATACTTTGTCTAGCGTTTGTGAAAATGCGTATATATGATTCTCAATAATATGTGCACCTTGAATCGTTCCCTTTAGTTCTACACTCTCTTGCCTTTTGTCACTATCTTTCCAATATACAAGTTTACTTGTATATCCCTTCTTTTCGTCTACCAATCCAATATTCACATCATAATATACATATCCTTGTTCTGCATGGATGAAATATGCCCCTGCGTTTACATCTTGTAATTCTTTAGGTCTATTGATCCCTTGTACCTTGCCTGTCTTATTTATTGCATAATGATTGTTATTTCTATTTGATGAAAAGTAGTATCCCTTTTCATCTTTTGCATTGCTCATCATACTTTGACCATCTACTTCCATCTTACTAATCGTATTTCCTTTCTTATCATATGCATATATGTAACCACCATCTTTCATTGCATTTGAATAGGATACTAGATAGTCCGCTTGTTGAATGTTTTTAAGTTCTTTACCACCATTAACATTTTTAGAACAACCTACAAAAAGAAACATTGTACATATTATAACTTTGACTAAAGAAATATATTTCTTTAGCATGTAATCACCTCATATATATAGTGAAAGCAATAGACAAATAAATGCCGATTGCTCTATAAAATATTGTTTATCAATTAGAATAGAAAATAGTAGTATTTGATGATTTTACTAATTCCATAGGTGTAACAACAGTATCCCAAGTAACATTATCAATATCAATACCCTGATTTTTCCAAGAACGCCATGCCAATTGAGAACAATAAAACTTATCCGTTCTATTTTTATCGAAGAATGACCAATTATACCCTTTTCCAATTTGCCCCTGAGCATATGAAGTTGCATTTAAATATTTTGTATTGTTAGCTCCCTTCACCCATAGACCATAAACTTTAGAACGTCCTTTCCATGTATTAGGGTAATATTGGACTCCATCTTTACCAGTTGGGCTCCAACTTTTTGCAAATGATTCTATTGTACGACTACTATCTTTTGATACGATCGCTGTGTGTCCTACACCGATAGAAGAACTTCCAGAATTAATTTCATAACTAACTAAAACATCCCCTTTTGTACCTAAAGCAGATCCTGCTAACGCAACAAGACCATTTAATTCATTTTGACTATATGCAGGATCATCAATTTTAGAATACAATTCTTTCGCTTCTTCTGGATGTGTTGTTTTTAACTCATCAATCTCTTTCAAATCGTTTTCCGCTTTAATTTTCGCATCTTTTTCGAAAAACTCTTTTCCTTCTTTAGAAATTTCAACAAATTGTTTTACCTGTTCCAACGTCATGCCACTATCTTTCATCATCTGAATCTCATACTCTACTGACTTTGGCTGAAGAACTTCCGTTTCAGCTCCATACACAGTTTCAGCTACAATGCCTCCCCCAGCTAGTATTCCGCCTACTAATAACAACGGTACTATTTTTTTCTTTGCGACTTTCATCATAACAACTTCCATCCCTTGTGATAAGCGCTTTCTCCTATATCTGTAAGCGCACCTTCATATTACAGTGAAAAAATGGTAAAAATATACTATTAGTTTTTTTCTCAAGAATTGTCAGGAAAACCGATCAATTTAATAATTTTTATATAAAAATGCAAATTTCATACTTTGCTGTAAAGCAACACTACACTATTAAGAAATATTATATAGAATACTAAATAAAAAAAAGAGTGCTTTTCTTCAAAGCACTCTTCCAAAATAATTTACCACTCTTTACGTTCATCACAGTCACAGTCACAGTCACGATCATGGTTACGTCTACGACGACATTTATCACAATCGCAATCACGGTTACGTTTACAACGACATTCATCACAGTCCCTATGTCCGCATCTGCAAAACATTAAATTATCCCAAAATCTATTACAATTTCGAGAGCGTCTGAAATTACTATTACATCCCATAACTATAATTCCCCCCTCTTTTTAATAAGACTCACCTTATTCTATGTTTAAAAGTCAATAACAGCTTGTTTACTAGTCTATTTTTTCTACCCATCTTCCCTTAACAACAAATCAGACGCTAACCATGTAAAGGTTGCGCCTACAATCATCATTAATATTATTTTAATCAAAATAAAAACGGCGCTTTAATTTCGCCCATTTCTTTTATACATTTGATAATAGCTTGAGTCATAACTTTCCCTTCACCATTAAATTCAACTGTATCACCCTTATCCAAAAAATTAGCTGATACTACATTCTTGTTTCCTACTACTTTCACTTTCCTCCAAAATAAAAAGCACCCTACCTGGGTACTATGTAATTGCTAATTATATTGTAATTCAAATACGGTACATAAAGTTTCATACTTCTTTCAGCTACCTAATATTGTTAAATTTATCTTCATTACATACTTTATTAAATAGTTCGAAGAAGAGCAAAAGCCCTTCTCCGTATACACAACGTGAATCGCAATTAAATTAACTTATTAAAACTAGCCCAAAAACGCAATCGCATTTTTCGTTTTTCTCGCAAATGCAATAGGATCTTCTACCGATTCCCAGTGAACATATATTAAATGAGGATTATCATCTAGCCAATGATTGTGAAATGCTGATACTTTAAAGCCAAATCTCAGAAGTTGTGAGATTAGTTGATCAGTCTGATCTTGAGTCGTTGCTGTTTCACCTAAACAAAGTGCAACTTCGGATGGATCGAGGGATTCGAACGAAAAAAGTTGATGTCCCACAAGAGGTGAATTTGCAGGTCTTCCAAAGATAGTCGCTCCAAAATTCACATTCCGCATAACAAAACATACAGGCCCTGGTTCAATTTCACCGTCACCACCTAGCGTAGCAGTAAATTCATCACATAATGCTTGGAATTCTGGGGATACTACAGGTGGTGGCAAATCTGGTGGTAATACTGGACCTAAGAAATCAATAGATTCTCTTGATTTTCTCGCAAATGCAATAGGATCATCTATCGATTCCCAGTGAATATAAAATAAACGGGGATTTTCATTTATCCAGTGATTGTGCAAACCTGATACGATAATACCGCGATTACGAAGATTAGAAAGGACTTGTTCAACCTGATTTTCAAATGCTGCAGTTTCCCCTAAACAAAGTGCATTTCCTGATTCATCAAGAGATTCAAACGAAAAAAATTGATAATTCACCAAAGGCGAATTTGATTTTCTTCCTAATACTGTTTCATCAAATATTCTAGTTCGAGTTACAGTACATACAGGTCCTGGATCAATTGAATGATCAGTACCACCTAGAATATCAAAAAATCGTTGACATAGATTTTCAAATGCTGGATCTACTTGCTGGTTTTCTATTTCCATAGTATATTCCTCCTAAAATTTTATAGGATTATCTTCCTAAAATTGCAAAAGACAATATATTCTATGCTAGCAATCTAATAACTGCTTAGACAATTGTGAAAGATTAATAGAGAACCATAGCAAATTATTCAATGTACAAACTATATTTTAAATTATGTTACACAATAAAGTTATAGACATATAATAAGGGGCACTTTAAACATGTCTTTTTCTCAGTTAAATAATGAGAGCAATCAACATATAAATGTCGATTGCTCTATTAAAATATTCTATACTAGATTATAAGATTGATTGTTTTCGTATTTTTTCTATTGAAAAATGAGTTGTTTTTCATACCGCCTGTTCGCATCATCTTCTGTCAAAAATGAAGTTGTGTAATTAATAATATTCCCGTTATCATATGTGAATATATGCTCTAACTTGTTTTCTTCTGTTAATGCTATTGGTAAGTATTTTAGTAAATTGCTAACTACACCTCTATTATCCTTATTTAATATCCAATCAATTTCTTTCCATTCTAATAATCCTTCCGCCGTACTTAATGGCGTGTTCATATGTACTCCATCTGGCAAATCAGCAAGGAATACATACATTCCTTCACTACCCTGAGGCTCATTCTTACTTTTAAAAATCACATTCCCCTTATGCGTTACACTTGGAAGATCTATGCCTGTTTCCTCAAGCGTTTCTCTAATTATCCCTTCATATGGCGTTTCATTATCTTCAATTTTTCCACCGACACCGTTCCACATTCCCATATTCGGCTTTTTATTTCTATTTAGTAAGAGTATTTTATTTCCCTTTCTAATGAAACAAATTGTGTACTTATACATACGTTCATTTCCTTTCTTTTTCCCTCATCTACAGATTTTGATTAAACTTGCTGAATAAAGGTTTTTTTATTATAAAAACAATTGGTTTTTAATGAGGTATTTTGCTCAATTTCATTAAAAATCATTCTCCTTCTAATCATATCTCACATAATATATTGTACAACTTTCGTTTCAGAAAGGAGTGTTCAAAATCGATAACATAAGCAGCGAATTTTTAAAACAATTTTACGATAGTCGAGTCTGGTTATATGATACACATTGGCTTGGGGTCCCCATTCTCAAACTTCCCTCTGATCTATTTTTGTATCAAGAAATGATTTACGAATTAAAACCCGATTTAATTATTGAATGTGGCACTTGTTATGGTGGTAGCGCACTGTATTTAGCTTCTATATTAGATTTAATTGGAAAAGGTCACGTTCTTACTATCGATATATTTCCACAACCAAATCGGCCATCCCATGATCGCATTACGTATTTAACAGCTTCTTCTGTTTCAGTAACCGCTGTGCAAACTATATTAAGTATGCGCAAACCTAATGATGTGATTTTAGTTATTTTAGATTCAGATCATAGTAAAGAGCATGTAGCGAAAGAACTTTTACTTTATAAGTCTATCGTTACGACTGGTAGTTATATTATTGTAGAGGATACATCTATTAACGGAAATCCTGTTTCTCCCAATTGGGGGCCTGGTCCAATGGAAGCAGTTGAAGAGTTTTTAGCTACAAATAACAATTTCATAATCGATGAATCTAAGCATAAGTTTTTCATAACATTTAATCCAAAAGGTTTTTTAAAGAAGATAAAGTGAAGCTTTAATCAGTGAGGGATTCATCCCCACTGATTATTAGCCCTCACCAATCGGGCTTTTACGGACAGCCCGACCCCCACCTAACTTCTTTGCTTTCGCTGAACTTTGAAGTGGGGGTCTTACTGCCCGGCAAATAGCGGGGTAAAGTGAAACGTTAATAAGTGGGGTTTTGTAACTCCCCACTTATTTGATGATCTTCATTTTTGAAAAAGGATAATATACAAATTCTACTTTTCCTATTATATTCTCTTCTTCAATATATCCTAAGCCATTTCGACTATCTCTACTAAGCTCACGATTATCTCCCATTACAAATAGCTTATTTGGCGGGATTCTTGTCTTTTGAAAGTTATAAAACACTTGCGTATTATTGAATAAATCTTTATTTGTATACGGTTCTTCTTGCTTTTTATCATTCACATATACGGATCCATTCGTTATGTTAATTACGTCACCAGGAAGTCCTATTACTCGTTTCACATAATATTTCGATTCATCCTCTTCCTTTATAATGACAATTTCTCCATGCTCTAAATCGGAAAAGTGTACGGCTGCTTTATTTACAAATACGTAGTCTTCTTCATGTAATGTCGGTTGCATCGATTTCCCTTCCACTTTACATAAAGTAAAAGAATGATAGGCTCCTACCAAAACAAACACGAAGAGTATGTATTTCCCCCAGCCTCTCTTAATCTCCTGTTTCATATCCATTCCCACCTTATTCAAACGCTTTTTAAATCAAAAAATATATCACTGCACCATATGTCTCAATGCAGTGATATTATTTTTACTGAGCCTTGTTCTGCTGCTCTACTGGGACTGGATTTCCACCCGATCTTTTCGTTTTCAATTCAAAATACGCATCCAAAATCTCTTTACCAATCGCGGAATTAATTCCTGATTTGTCATCATTTACCCATGGTACAACAACTGAAAAAGCTACTTCTGGATCAGCATCATATGGCGCATAACCGGCAAGAGTTAAATTATAACATTTTTTTCGGTTATTGTTTTCATCTCTTCCAATATCACTTTCTCCACCATATACGGTTTCAGCTGTTCCTGTTTTTCCAGCTGGTTTATATGGTAATCCTTTAAACGTTGCAGTACCAGTTCCGTCATTCTCTTGAAAAACTCTTCTAAATCCTTCTTTTACATGATTAATGTATGTGGTGTTCATATCCACTCGATTTAAAATAACTGGCTCAATAGACCGAATAACTTTTCCAACACCCTCTGGTCTATGTGGTTGTTCTCTCACTTCTTGCACAATTTGCGGTTTCATTCGATAACCGCCGTTTGCAATTGTTGAAATATATTGAGCAAGTTGAAGCGGCGTATATGTATCGTATTGTCCAATCGCATAATCAAGTAAAAAACCAGGTATGTTATCAGTTCTACCCATTTGACCAATCGATTCATTCGGCAAATCAATACCAGTCGGTACTCCTAAGCCAAACTGTCTAAAATAGTAGCGCATTGTATTAAATGTCTCTTTTTTTATGTCTAATGGATTGTTTGGCACATAATTTATACCTGCCATTTTTAATGCTGTATTAAACATATATACGTTTGATGAAACTTGTAAAGCTCTTAAATCATCAATATCACCAAATTCTTTCCACGATTTCTTAGGCTTGGAGCTTCCTTTAAAATACATGGGTGCATCAAAGAAATGCGTATACGGCTTAATAGTTTCAGTTTGATATCCAGCTAATAATGTAGCCCCTTTCACAGTTGACCCTAACTCATAAGAACTTGTCATCGTTCCTAATGCGTAATCTTCTATTTGCATCCCGCCATCTTTATTTACAATTTTCTTTCCTGCCATCGATAAAATTTGACCGTTTTTCGGGTTCATCATTACAACGAATGCACGATCCATCATCGGCTCTGCAGAATGAAATGCTCGTAAATTCTTTTCAAGACTTTCTTCTACTTTTTTCTGTAACTCCATATCCACTGTTAACATTAAATTATTTCCACTTTTTCCTTCGGTCACTTTTTCTGTCCGTATAATATTTCCCACTTTATCTGTAATACTTCTAGACTGCTCTTTCGTTCCATGTAATGCGTCTTCGTATTGCTTTTCGATGTAACTCTTACCAATACGGTCATTTCGGTTATAATCACGCACTAAATAATAATCTAATTGTTCCCTTGGCAATCCTTCATTTTCAGTAGAAACGCTCCCAAGGATAGAACGAAGTATTTTATCATTTGGGTATTCACGTTCCCAGTCTACTGTCGTATCTACTCCAGGTAAGCTTGCCAATCTTTCACTTACAACTGCATATTCATTTTGACTTACATCTTTTTTAACGATTTGCGGCGTCATTTTATATCCCGCATTCATTTTGCTTTTAATAGCTAGTACTTCTAGGTCTTCTTTTGAAAGTTCACTTAATTCTTCTTTCGTAATTCTTTCCCTACGTAACTCTTCTACTTTTTTATCTAACTCTTTTCCTTCTATCTCTTGCTTCCTAAATGTATTTTCATCTTCCTTCGTTACTTTTTCTGCCGCCCGCTTTTCATTTAACTGCATCCAAAAATCTTTCTTATCTGTTTCTGTCAACTTATCTATATCTTCTGGCGACATTTCAATAAGCTGTGCTAAACCTCTTGCCACTTGTAAAACTTCTTTCGAGTCTACTCCTTTCATTTTTGTATATGTAACGGTTCGTAGTGGTTTGTTATTTACAATCACCTGACCTTGTCGATCAAACATTTTCCCTCTAGGAACAGGTGTACTTACCGTTACATCTTCCTTTTTGTTCACTTCATTTCTATACGTTTCTCCATCAATGATTTGTACTTTACCTAATTGAATTATAATAGCTGAAAATAAAAGAAAGACAATAAAAAATAGTACATTCAACCGAAATGGAATATGAGTCTTTTTCTTTTTCGATTGCTTCTTCTGCTCCTTTTTCTGTCTCATTTCGCTCCCTCGCTTCATTCTATTAACATTTCTACATAGAACCATTATGTATCAAATTTATTTATATGATATATATAGAATTTTATATTAATTACAAAAGAAATAAAAGATTTAATTTTCAGTTTTTTATTTTTTACCCTATTTATTACCATTCCCTTATTAAGGAATAACATGAATGTTATTCCAAAAGAAAGATTGTATACTGAAGAAATAAATGAATAAAAGACATTATTAAGGAGAAAATGAAATGACAAATTCATTCACAATTCATACTAATGCGCCACAATGTTTAAACTTTATGATTTATATTCAAAATATGTATCTCAACCAAAAAGAGAAACAAAAAAATTTACGCTTTCCTTACATGGCAAAAACATTACATTTCTCAACTGACTTTGAAGAAAATTTCAAAGAATTATGGCAGACACTTCGCAAACGAATTGCTAACGACAAATATGATTCACAAATTTTTTATGATGAAAATCATATCTTTTATGAGAAGCTTTTTGACACCCATTTATGTAATGAAGAATCCTTCAAAGAGTTAACATGTAGTTTTAAAGTATGGTGGACTAGCGTAGCAGGTCAGCTTTCATTAGAGTGGTCTGTAAATGAGTATAGTACGCAACTTTATAATGACTTAATTTTATACCTAAGGCAGCACCAAATAGAACCTTTACAACAGCTACATATTAGCTTACTTTATGACGACTGTATATTCGTTAAAGAAAACATTTCTTCCTCTTCGGCTATTTTGCCAACTAAAACCTTTTTTATAGGTTATAGAGATGTGGTTGCTACATTATCGAAATGCTTTAAACTGTGATTCCCCAAATAAAAAACTGAGGTGAATACCTCAGTTTTTTGATAACTTATTTCATTAAAGATAATCCGTCAACAAATTCACCAATCTTATTTTGAAAAACAAAATCAAAATTATATTCTTGCCCTGTTAACTCTTCATTTACTAAGATAGTTGTTGCACCTACTTCCCTTTTTGCAATTTGCGGGAATGAAGCGACAGGTTGTACTTTTAATGACGTTCCCATAACGATAAGCACATCTGTTTCATATAAACGTTTTATCGCATTTTGATATTGCGGCAATGTATCTCCATATAAAACAACATCTGGATTTAAAATGAAATTACACTTCTCGCAGCGAGGCACTTCATGATCAATCATATACTGCAAATCATATCCCGTTTTACACTTCGGACAATGTGCTGTTTGCAGTGTACCGTGTAAATCAATGACATGTTTACTACCACCTAATTGATGTAAACCGTCAATATTTTGCGTTAAAATCGTAATATCTTTCCCTTGCTCTTCTAATTCAGCTAAAAAGCGATGGCCACGATTTGGTTTATATTGATGAAACGTATTGATTTGGAAGATTTCTTTATAATGCTTCCAAAATTCTTTCGGACTTCGGTTATAGTACCCTCTTGATAAGTACATCTCCACATTCGCATCAGCATACAATCCATTTGCTGAACGAAAATCTGGAATACCACTTTCCGTACTTGCTCCTGCGCCTGTTAATACCGTAATTTTCTTCGCTTGCTCTAAAATTGAACGTACTTCTTTAAATTGTTGCACAAAAATCACCTCTATGTATTTTCCTATTCTTATTATACCAGTTGTTTACAGGAGGTGTTGTACGATTCGGTTTATTTAATGCGTCGTGCCTCCAACCTCTACAATATCCACCTCAACCGTCGTCGCTACCTCAACTGCCAATTCTATCCCTTTACTAATAGTAGAAAGTGACATACTCGGTCGACCTGGATACTTGCTCGCTTGTTCTGGTAAAAACGGAATATGGACAAATCCGCCTTTTATTTTCTGATCATGTTTCTCTAGCTCATGCATAAGACCATAAAAGATATGATTACAAACGAATGTACCTGCTGTTTGTGAAACGGACGCTGGTATGCCTTCTTCTTGAAGTTTTTTAACGATTGCTTTCATCGGGAGCGTAGACCAATAGGCAGCCGGTCCTTCTTCCACAACCGGTACATCTACCGGCTGATTCCCTTCATTGTCAGCAATTCTTGCATCATCAATATTAATTGCGACACGCTCTATCGTAATATCTGGTCTGCCCCCAGCTTGTCCAATGCATATAATAATTTCCGGTGCTAATTCTTCTATATACTCTTTTAATACGCTGATTGATTTATGAAATACGGTTGGTACTTGCTTACTTATAATCTTGTATTCTCCGATTGTTTTTTCATGTAAACTTTTTGCGACTTCCCAAGCTGGATTGATACTTTCTCCGCCGAACGGATCAAATCCTGTTAATAATACTATTTTCATAGTTTTCTCCTCCTAATTAGAAACGGTATACTAGGCCGTACATGATAAACATATTTATGATGAATATTGAAAGAGCAATTGGTACTTGCGCTTTAATAACTGCATTTTTATCCTTTAGTTCTAAAAGCATTGCTGGTACGATATTAAAATTTGCTGCCATTGGCGTAAGTAGCGTTCCGCAATATCCAGCAAACATACCAAGAGCGGCCATAATCGCTGGGTTTCCGCCGTGCATTTGTACAATTAAAGGTAATCCAATTCCGCCAGTAATTACGGCAAACGCTGCGAATGCATTTCCCATTACGACTGTGAAAAGCATCATTCCTAAGCAGTACGCCATAACAGCAACGAACGGATACTCTGTCGGTAATACTTGGCCGACTAAATCAGAAACGACTTGTCCAACGCCAGACTTCGCGAAAATACCGCCAAGTGCTGCTAACATTTGTGGTAAAATAACCGCCCAGCCGACAGCTTGTAATAGTCTACTTCCTTCTTGCACAGGCGTTGTTATTTTTGATTTTGTAATACGCATCGCAGCAACGAACGCAAGTAATGCACCTAATGCTAATGCTACTAGCGTTACTTTATCTGGATCAACAAGGGAAACATTCCCCCATTTGATTTTTCCTAACGTTAACGTACCGATAATTGTAAAAATAGGTATTAAAAGTGCAGGCATAAAAATTTTGTTTTTTAATTTCTCAGCATGTTTCACACGTTCTTGTACTGGTGCTTCTTTCTCCTCTGATTTTGTTACTTTATTCATTGACGCTAACACGACCATAGCGAGCACGATACAGCCAACGTAAAACGAAGGAATTACATTTCCAAATAAAAATGTAACTGCAAATAACGCCCAAAATAAGCTAGAACCAAATCGATTTGGATGTTCACGATCGAATGCGATACGAACAGCGATAAAGGCAACGATTATACCTAATACATAGTAGATTGTATCCATTGTAATGATGTTCATTTTATACTGCCTCCTTCTCTTCTTTTTCTTTTGATTCCATCGTTTTCGCTATATATTTATCAAACCTTCTAAATCTAATCCAGCTTACAATGAGTGCAGATATTGCAGTTGGAATACCCCAAAGTGCCATATCCCATACTCCGACATGCATACCTACTGAATCGAAGAATCCTTTCATTAATAGAATCGCACCAGTCGCGATAAATATATCCTCTCCGAAAAACCAAGCTGTATTTTCCGCAGCCGCTGCATTCGCTTTAATCTTTTCTCTTAACTTTTCAGGGAGCTTACCGTATTTACCTTGCGCAGCCCCTTCTGCCATCGGCGCAACGAGCGGTCTGACTGTTTGTGCATGACCACCAATATTAAGACCTAGTGCTGCTGATGATTCTCTTATCGTAAAATATGACATTAGTACTCTTCCCGTTGTTGCGCCTTTTGATTTCGTTATAAGTGCTTCTGCTCTTTCTTTCAATCCGTAACGCTCTAAAATTCCGATTACCGGTAAAGTTAGTATTATTGGCATAGACATATATCTATTTTCTATGAAAAATTTACCGAACATGCTGATTACATCATAAAAGCTTAATCCTGAAACCATACCCGTAACAATACCTGCAACCATAACGACTAAAAGTGTATTTAACCTAAATAAAAAGCCCACCGCAACAAGTAATATCCCGATTAATTTCACCAATTCCAACACTTCCCCTCATATTTTTACTTCGGTGCACAAATAGAAATACCATTAAATTCGAATGTTCTGTATATTCTCTCCGCAAATTGTACTGCTTTTTCTCCATCACCGTGTAAACAAATCGTTTTCGCCTGAACTGTTACTTTCTCTCCATTCACCGAATTTACATAGCCTTCTTTCACCATTTGAAGCACTTGCTTTATCGCTTCTTCTTCATTTTTTATAAGCGCATTTTCTTCTGTACGACTTGTTAATGTCCCATCTTGCTTATACGTACGATCTGCAAAAGCTTCTTGTACGAGAGTTACATTGTATTTTTCTGCAGCTTGTATAAACGCCTCGCTATTTGCTAATCCGTAAAGTAATAGACTTGGATTCATATGATATATTGCCTTTGCAATTGCATCTGCAATTTCCAGATTAGTTGCCGCCATATTATATAGAGCACCGTGTGGTTTCACATGATGCATCTTCCCGCCAGCTGCTTTTACAAAAGCGTCTAATGCACCAATTTGATATAAAACATAATCGTATACTTCACTTGCTGAAACGTTCATGTTCCTTCTACCAAATCCAATTAAGTCTGGAAATCCGGGGTGTGCCCCTATCGCTACATTATGCTGCATTGCTTTTTCAACCGTTTGCCGCATAACCGATGGATCGCCCGCATGAAAACCACAAGCAACATTTATAGAGGAAACGAACGGAAGAATTTCATCATCATTCCCCATTTTATAAGCTCCAAAACTTTCTCCTAAATCACAGTTTAAATCAATTGTCGTCACACTGTTTCCCTCCTAATTTCAGCTTCGTAAAGCAATGAATTTCTTTAATAGATTCATATTTACTTCTTGTTCTATGTACAATCGTTCCGCTTCTTCAAGCGTAATTTTCTCAAATGAAACATAATCCCCAGGTTTTAGCTGGGCAAGAAGAGGTAAATCTACTGAAATAATATTTCCTATTCTCGGATAGCCACCTGTCGTTTGCCTATCTGCCATTAATATAATCGGCTGTCCACCATTTGGAATTTGAATGATCCCAAATGTAACGGGGCTCGATAAAATCTCTTTTTCAACGGCTCTATTTAAATTTTCTCCTTCAACCCTATAGCCCATACGATCAGCATAATTTGATACTTTATACTCTTTCGTAAAAAATGCCTTTTTGCTTTCTTCTGTAAATTGATCATATTCAAAATTAGTTATGATGCGAAGTTTAGGATACTTCTTATATTTTGGTCGTACGCTGCTGCTAATTGCCCATTTTGTTTTTATGTGTTCACTCTTTTGTAAGTCTTGGATGAAACGATGAGCCATTTCTGATCGTTCACCAATTTGAAAATAATCTCCTTTTTTCAGCATTCTCCCTTCCATACCACCAATCCCAGCACGTATGTAAGTACTTTTGCTTCCCATTATACGATCAATATGTATACCACCTGCAAAAGTCACATACGCTCTGCAACCACTCTTCACTTTTCCAAAACAAAGCATACTACCTTCTTCCGCTAAAATGGGACGCCATAATGGTATACACTCCCCATTCAGTAACGGTTCCATATCCGCACCGCCAATCGCAAGTAACGTCGTTTTCTTTATTAACAATTTCGGTCCCATAATCGTCATTTCGAGTGCCGCTTCATTTTCTTCATTACCAACTAACATATTGATCATCCGAAGTGCACTTTGATCCATCGCTCCGCCAACAGGTACACCGTATTGTTGATAGTGAAATCGCCCTAAATCTTGGACTGTTGTAAACATCCCTGCATGCAAAACTTCTACATCCATTCTTTAGCCCCCTCAAGTGATACGTACTCTTCCTTCGTTATTGGGATAAATCGTAAATACATACCGCTTTGAATATAGGTTGGTGTTTCTTCTTCTGGATTAAATAAGGAGATTGGTGTTCGTCCAATAATATTCCATCCACCCGGTGTTTCAAGCGGATAAATACCTGTCTGATTTCCGCCGATTCCTACTGAACCAGGAGAGATTTGTAACCGCGGTGTTTCTTTTCTAGGTGTTTCTAGTTCTTTTGATAGTCCTCCTAAATACGGGAACCCTGGTGTAAAACCTAGCATATACACAAAATATGTTGTTTCACTATGTATTCGAATCACATCTTCTACTTGTAAACCGTGATAATGTGCAACCTCTTCTAAATCAGGTCCATATTCTCCCCCGTAACAAACAGGTATAGAGATATGTTTCACATCTTGCTTCAGCTCTTCCTTATACGTATCTAATACTCCAGTTATATATTGGCATACGTAATCATATGGTCTTATCTTTCTATCATTTTCCTTCCATACTTCATACAAATTGTAGTAAACGGCTAATGAAGTAAACGATGGAACGCATTCAATCATTCCGGTAAAAGGTTGTTGCTGCAGTGCTTGAAATAATCGCTGCACTTTTTCATATGTATCCATCCCGATTTCTTCACCGAATGTAACAATAATTGCTTGATCCCCTAACGCAGAAAATTTCATCCTACTCCCTCTTTCTATGCCAAAAAGCCGAGTTCTTTCGAAATGCGATTCGCTGTTTCTTTTACCTTCGCAATAAAATATGAAATGTTACTTTCGCTGTACTCAATTGCTAATCCCGAAATACTAATGCCTGCTACAACCATTCCGTCGCTTGCGAAAATGGGTGCTGCTATAGCCGCTGTATGATTTTCTAACTCAGAATAGCTAATGGTATGTCCTTCCTTTTTCGCCATTTGCAACACTTCTAGCAATTGTTTCTTATCCACGATTGTTCCATCTGCAAACTGTTTTAAATCCGTTTCCTCTATGTACTTCCTTTTCTCGTCTTCAGAGAAATACGATAGTAAAATCCTTGGGCAAGCACCAGCATAAAGTGGCGCTCTTCTTCCAACCGCCGTATACACACGTACAGGCTGAACGCCTTCCATCTTTTCCACATAAATCGCGTCATTACCATCTTGAATAATTAAATTAACTGCCTGCCCTAAATTATCTCTAAGCTCTTTCATATATGGAATCGCAATATTTCTTACTGATAATCTTTGTGAAACAAGTTGACCGAACCGTAAAAAAACGACTCCTAGACGATATTTCCCCTTTTCGTTTTTTTGTAAAAACTCCATTTCTTCTAACGAGCCAATTAAACGATAAACAGATGTTTTCGGCATACTTGTAAGCTGAACCATCTCTGTTAAACTTAGCTCTTCATGCTCATAAAACAATTCTAAAATATCCATTGTCTTAACTGCCGTTTTATTTATACTCATTCTATCTCCCTCTTGTTCCGATTTTCGGAACTTAAATTCCATTTTTCGAAACAAATATATAATTTAAAATTATAAAATATTCTTTCAATTCTATCAATATATTTTTCAGCTACTTAACCTTTATGTACGGTGAATACAACATAAAATTTAGAAATAATGATGGTTCTCTTTCAAAAGCTCAAGTTATAGCAAAACCAAACGTTTAAATAAATAGGCATAAAAAAAGTATGGAAGAATATTTCTCCCATACTTCTTTCTTTATAACGCTCTTACTTGTTTCAACGGCCAGAAAACAGCTTGTCCTTTTCCGACAATTTCATCTTCTGAAATAAATCCAAACATACGACCGTCTTTAGAAACTTCACGATTATCCCCTAAAACAAATACTTGGCCTTCTGGCACTTTCGTTTTTCCTGTGATTTGTTCTAGCGTAAAGTCTGGAGTTAATACACGGCCTGCTGCTTTTTCTTTAAACTCTTTTAAATATGGTTCTTCCATCGCTTTGCCATTTACATATAAAACATCATTTTTATATTCTACTGTATCGCCTGGTAAACCAATTACTCGTTTTACTAAATCGTACCCTTCTTTTCCGTGGAAGATGATAATATCAAAGCGTTCTAATCCACTTATACTATAACCAATCTTATTCACGAGAACTCGTTCGTTATTTTCTAAAGTAGGCATCATCGATTCGCCTTGTACTAATGAAGGTGTAAATAAAACACCGCGAATAATTGCGATTAATACAAGGGTAAATCCTATCGTTTTAGCCCATGAGAATAATTCTTTCTTCGTATTTTCCTTCATCGTTTCTCCTCTTTCTTAATTATTTATTGTATGATTTGAACTAATTCTTTTACTAAATTAAGATCAATTTCAGCAAAACATGATTTCCCTTCTCTTACCGCTGTACCGACATGAGCTTGCGAAATTCCAGTTTCATCTAGCAATCGCTTTATATTCTCTTTCGTCACGCCAGCTCCAGCTACAAGCTGAATTTGACCATCGCTTACCTTTTGCATTTCTGTAAGCACCGGGATATTCTCTACTATGTTTCCTTGTCCACCTGAAGTTAAGACGTGAGTTACTTTATGAAACTTCTTTAAAGTTTTCATCGCTTCTACTGGATTTTCTGTGTCGTCTATTGCACGGTGATATGTGACATTTATCCCATCTACCACAGATAATAAATCCGCTAGTTTCTCTTCATCCACTTCATTTCGTTCATTTAATACACCTAATACAACACCAGCTACTCCTAATTTCTGTGCAACTACAATATCTTCTTTCATCATTTCAATTTCTTCTTCCGTATATGTAAAAGACTTCGCATGCGGACGAATCATAACGTGAATCGGTATATGTACTGCTTCTACCGCTTTTTTAATAAATGCATAACTCGGCGTTAAACCGCCTTCTGTATAAGATGAAATTAATTCAATTCGCTTCCCGCCAGCTCGTTCAATTCGTTTCACATCTTCTAAACATGTTGCAATAACCTCTAGCATGAGATGACCTCTTTTCGTGCTTTTTCCCTATTATACAGTAGGTGAAATAAGAAGCATAGCATTCTCCTATAAAACGATAAAAAGAAGAATGAAAAGAAAGATTTTTTTCAACTACTAACATCTATTGGTGATTTTATATTCTACAAAAAAGGAGTAACCCCTTAGAATCTCTGAATAGGTGTCACTCCTTTTTTATTTTAGTTATTTTTCTTTGTTACTTCATTATAGTAATGGCTAAATGCTTCTACTAATGCATCAACGGAAGCATATAATTCTTCTGGTGTATTATCTACCCCTCCCATTTCAATAAGTAATGCATTTGGAGAAAGGTCTTGATTATATACTCCGTTCCCGCTTTTACGATCTTTAATAAAAATCCCTCGACTTAAACCGTAATACTTCTCATCTAAATATGAATTTATTGCCGTTACTATTTTTTTATTTTTTTCATAGTTAGGATTTTCTCGTCCTAAAATAAAATAAAGCCGAGCATAATCCTTTCCATTAATCGTTTTCTTCGTAATATTTTTTCGTGCATCGTCCCTATGAAGATCAATGGGAAACATAATATTTTTATCTTGTGCTAATTTATCTTGTAATATTTGGCGTGACCCTTTATAAGATTGGGCCCAGTTCAAATTTTTATTTCGTAGAAAATCCCTCATATTCGTCGTATCATGTGAAACGCCTATTCCTTTTTCTTCTAACTTTTGTTTTAAATAGTTGCCAACAAACGTAATGTTCACTTCATTATTTGTACTAGAGGCATCATCAGGTATAGTAGCACCTGGAATGAGAGGAATAAACGACTCCCAACTATGTGTATGATAAATAAAAACTTTATTTTCACCGTTATTTTGTGTATTTGCATTGTTCTCTTTCTCACTCTTTGGGTGTTTAACAGCAGTACCTTTATCTTTAATATTCTCTAAAGGAATGCTGGATTCTTCAGGAATGTTCGTATAATCTGTTCCTTCCCCTGCAATTAATATTTCCGAATAAAATTGATTCATATTTGGAAGTTCTCGAGTTAATAAACTGCGGAGGTCATTTACATTAATATTTGTAGAAAGTGAAAGTAAAAAAGATTCCAAAGACGCTCGTCCTTTTTCTTTATGAAACTCTTCTGCAAAATAACGATTTTCACTGCCTATCATATACATAAGGCCTTTAGTAGAATTTGTTCCTAATAATTGATTAATATAATAAGATTTAAATACGTTTGAATTACTAGAAATGAAGAATGAAGTGAGAATACATATAATCGTGAATAAAATACATATCATTACATACTTTATATTAAATACTTTCAGTTTCACTTTATTCATTTTATATCTCCCTTCATTTACTATATTCTTACGCTTAATTTCTAAGTAATATGATTACTAATTTAATAGAATTGTCTCAACTACTATTTTTTTCAATTAATCTCTTTCCGTAAAGCAAACGAGGTTAATTTGCCGTACGCAAATATCACCAAAGATTTTAAAAGAAATGAAATAACCTGAGTCTACATTTGTATAGACTCAGGTTATTTCATTTCTTTATTTTCCATATCAATGCCTAATTGGTCTTTCAAGAACTTCATACCTTTTCTTGTAAGATGGACAGCCCGATTCTTATCCGTTTTTGTAATCCATTCCTGTTCAAAAAATAGTTTTGCTATTGCAGATCCTAACCAACCGGCAATATGGTAGCGTCGTTCACTCCAATCAAGACAAGGTTTTGCAAATACCCTCCTCTTTATTTCTGCCTCTTCAATATTTATTCCAAAATTCAGAAACCACAACTTACCTTGTTCCGTTACAATATATTCTCCTTCCTCTAAAATGATAAATTCCCTATCTAGCAATTTTTCAGCTATCTCTACACCGAGTTTGCCTGCAAGATGATCGTAGCAAGTTCGAGCATAACGAACTTGTTTTAGTTGATTCGATTGTTTTAAAGAACGAACTTGGACTGTTGGCGCAATTGTTCCTAACTTTTCAATAACTTCTGCTACCTCTTGATTAGCAATTCGATAGTAACGATGTCTACCATGTTGTTCAACTTTAAGTAGATTCCCCTCTACTAATTTAGAAAGATGAGAACTAATTGTTGGATGTGACACTCTTGCCATGTAAGCCAATTCACTAGCAGGTAGTGCCTGATTATTCATTAAACAATCTAAGATGATTGCTCTTGTAGGTTCAGCAATTAGTTTAGCTATATATGAGATATTCGGATATACATTCATATTTCGATGATACCCTAACTATTAAATTGATACAATTATTTTAAGTTTAATAGTAAAGGAGAATGTATTATGAATGCAATTGATCTTAGTATATTAAATTTGAAAGAAACGAGAAGGCGCTCAGAAAAATTATGGAATTCTCTTCCCGATAATTTTCTTAATTGGAAGCCTGATCATGAGGCTATGTCCTTTGGTGAAATGATTCGTCACGTATGGAGCTCAACTTTTTACTATCATATGATTTTAAAAAACAACGGCTCAATAAACGACATACATATCCCGTATGATGACGAGCCAATTACTTGTGTTAAAAAAGAGATTGAATTAGCACAATCATGTTTTGCAGATTTCATAGAATATGTTCAATCAATAAGCATAGCAGAGCTAGATTCAAGACTTATTGATCGAAGCGATGTTGGCTATCAACGATATTTAGGCGATATGCTATTACGAATTGCCTATCATGATGCGGTCCATGCAGGTCAATTTTTACAATATTTACGAATGGTAGATTTGGAAAGACCTTCAATTTGGGATTAGATAAGACAAATGTTTACAACGCTTCTATACTGGCATTATAATAATACGCAACCAATTATCTAACTAGTCAAAATCCTTTTCGTTAGTTAAAAAAAGAGCAGTTTAGTTGTTGTACAATAATTAATATATGGGGATGATCACGTGAAAAAGCACTCTGAATTAAAAAAGCATTTATGTGAACTAGAGGAAAAACTATTAGAACCTAAAACTCGTACAAATCCAGCTGAACTGGACAAGTTACTTGCAGACAATTTTTTTGAGTTTGGAAGTTCAGGAAACGTTTGGTATAAGAAGGACTCTGTTGGTGGAGACGGACTTAGTGTAAGAGAAATGACTCTTTCTAATTTTGAAATATACTCTATATCGGACGATACAGTGTTGGCAACATATCGTGTAAGAGATGAAACTAGAATGCAGAATACTTTGCGAAGCTCCATTTGGAAACTGATAGAGGGAAGATGGCAAATGTTTTTCCATCAAGGAACACTTACAAAATCATGATAACCATTTATATTAAAACGCGTGCTTTTTAAACTAGTATATCCGACGAATAAAAAGCACGTGTTCGATTACTAATCAAACACGTGCTTTCAAAACAACTATATTGCACTTAAATAATAAAGTTCAAGCTAAAAAAACTACGACCGAAACGCCGCATCCGCCAACATAGATAGTGTTGCATCATCCATCGGCGGATTGTGTAGTCCTGCCCTAACGTTTAAATAATAACGATGAAGCGGATTTTTTTCTGATAAACTTTTTGCTCCTACGATGCGCATTGATTTATCCACTATGGATATCGCCGCATTTGTTACGGCGTATTTCACTGCCGCTAATTCTGCTTGCAGTGACAGTTTATCTTCTGCCTCATCGTATTTTTTCGCAATTTGATATAAAAAGACGCGAGCTTGCATAAGCTCGAGTTCTAATTCTCCAACTAATCTTCTAACATTCGGTAATAAACTAATAGAATGGTTTAAACTACTTGGTTTGTATGATCCCGCAAACTGAACTGCATAATTTCTTGCTGATTGTGCAATTCCTAAATAACATGCTGGTATATGTAGCAACCAGCCAATACCCTTTTGTTTCACTTTCCCGCCTTTTACATCCGTAAAAAAACGGTTGTCTATCTCTACATTTTGTAAGACAAGGTCGTGGCTAGCAGTCCCTCGCATTGCAACGCTATCCCACGTTTCTTCAATGGATACACCGAGTGTATTTCTTGGAATGACAAACTCACCAACTTCTTCTTGGCCTTCCATACTTGCTGAAATAATAAAATAATCAAGTACTGGCGCCATCGTTGTAAAAGTTTTCCTTCCATTTATAATCCACTTCTCGCCTTGTTGAACCGCTATTGTTTCTGGTTTACCGCCACGCGTCGGGCTCCCTGTTTTCGGTTCTGTTGCTGCCCTGTTAAAGAGCACCCCATTACGCACTTCTTCGCAAAACCATTTGAACATCTCATCATTCCAAGAGCGATTTTCCGCTAGCTCTTTCACAATACCAAGATGCCAGCCAATCGATAATGCAGTAGCTCCGCAGCCTTCCGCAATTTTTTCTTGAAATAAAACGAAGTCATATAAAGAAATCGCACTACCACCAAATTCCTTCGGTAACGTTAATTTCGTATATCCGATATCTTTTAAATCATTTATATTTTCATACGGAAATGATCCTAATTCACTTAGTTGATGCTCCCTTTCCATGAACTTCGGAATCAATTTATTTATTTGTTCAATAATGAAAGATTGTTTTTCTGTTTCAACAAATGAGAGTGCCATACTATAATCTCCTTTATGTTCGATTCATGAACCGTTCATTTTGTCATTATGATTATATGAAGCTACCTCTCTATTGTTTCACTATTCCGATAAAAATACAATGTTTTTGACTAATAAGAAAAGTTCCTATTTAAAGATAGGTTCTTTTCTTATTAGTCTCCCTTCAATGCCTTTAATGGCAACGAGGTTACATATCCAATATACGAGAATAATTCTTTAAAGAAGAATGGTATTTCTGTATCTAACGTTTTATATGCTGATGTCGGCGTTGGTGAAGCATACGCTTCAATATTAATATGCTTTGCGATTCTCATTGCGCGTTTCATATGAAGTGGATCACTTACAATCGTGTATGTGTGTATTCCGTTTTCTATTCCAACTTCCTTCGCATTCTTTAAATTTTCTTCAGTGAAAAGGGATTTTGTTTCAATTAAAATATCTTCCTCTTTTACACCTTGTTTCATTGCATATACTCTTGCAGTACGGGCTTCCTCAAGCTCTGCCTCAAACTTTGTACCACCTGTAAAAATAATCTTTTTAATATTTCCGTTCTTATATAAAGAAATCGCATGATTAATTCTTTCTTTAAATACTGGAGATGGTTTTCCGTTCCAAGAAGCTGCTCCTAGTACGATACCAGCATCCGTTTTCACGCTATCGTCTGTTTTAAAACGATAACTCCAAATATCGTAAGCTGCATAACTTACATATAAAATAGCAGAACAAATCATTAGTAAAAATACTTGAAAGATTCGTCTTTTCTTACTCTTCTTATTTTCTTTCATTTGTAATTGCCTCCGTACATCATCCATACTTCTATAAAAAAACATTTATATCAAATCGTTTTGTTTGAGTTTATTTAAAAGAAGGAACTTTACTTGTTATTTATGTATAAAAGGGTTTTCATTTAAAATTGAGGATTATCAATTCATTTTCATTTGCGGTTTTCATTACATGTTTTAAATTCATAAGTTTATTACCATACAACTACATTGTAACGAATTTTTTCTCAGAAGGGAACGATGAAACAAAAGGAATTAAAATAAAGTAGCATTTTGTAAGAAAAAAGGTATATTTTTCATGTATTACAAACAATATACCTTTCAAAACACGAATTATAGCTTTTCTTTATACAACTCTAATTTTTCTAACAATTGTTCTTTCACGTCTGGCCATTCACTCGAGATAATACTGTACACAACTGCATCTCTCACATAACCATTCGGTAATTTTCTTTCATTTCTAAGCACGCCCTCTTTTACTGCGCCTAACCTTTCAATTGCTCGTTGTGCTTTTTCATTTCTTGCATCCGTCTTAATTTGTACCCTGAGCATATGCAGTTTTTCAAAAGCATACTGGAGAAGCATATACTTACACTCTGTATTTATACTCGTACGCTGGACACTTGGATGATACCACGTTTGCCCTAACTCGACTGTTTTATCTTCTACTGAAATATTATATAGACGTGTACTTCCTACAATCTTATTCGTCTGTTGATCTACTACAACGAAAGGTATTTGTGCACCCTTTCCATAACCTTGTATCGCTTTTTGCACATATTGCTGCATATCTTGCACACTATCCATTTTAGAAATTAAATACGCCCAAATTTCCCGATTTCCTTCTACAATCGAAAACAAAGTTTCGACATCATTACCATCCAATAACCGTAGCTTTGCTCTTTCGTGAATGATTTCCATTTGTAAGCCCCCTTTTTTCTTACTATATCACAGAAATAAACATTTAATTATATGGATATTAAAATGCAAAGACTAACTTTTAAATGTACTTAAAATTCAAGTTTTAATACCTTCTTACATAATAATCCGCAAAAACCTCTAATAAATACCGTGTACATCCCATTATATCAAGCTAAATTTATATTGGTTTCATTTCATTTAAGGTTTTTCTTTTTCTAAAGGTCTATATACGTTCTTTAAAAATTCGCATAACAAAAACGCTATTATTTCTACAAAAAGATTATTTTTTTCATTTATGAATCAATTTTTCAGTTTGATTGCATGGATAATTCTGGATGAAACCCGAAAAATACTATATAATAATAAATTGAAACTTTAATCAGTGAAAGTTTTACAGTTAATTAATATGGGGTAAATGGGAGGATATAAAAATGCTAGATCAAATTACTTGGGGAACGCCAGGCAGCTTATTATGTTTAGGATTCTTTTTTGCAGGATTAGGAATTTTCTTAAGAAGTATTACGTCATATTCGAAAAACAAATAAAACATCAAAACAGTGTACATTTTAAAGTATTTACTTGATAAAAACACTAAACAAAAGAATCCTTCCTTTTATAGAAGGATTCTTTTTTATACTTTTCCCCTTTTTAAAGCAACAAATAAGCAATCGGTGTAATGATAAGCAACGTTAATATCGTTCTTTGTACGTACAGAATAATAAGTTCCGATACTTTTAACGGAATATCTGTTGATAGTATACAAGGAATGGAAGCTGAGAAAAACAATATAGATGAGACCGAAACAACCGCAATGACAAACTTTGTCACAAGTGGTGCACTAACTACTAATAATGATGGTAAGAACATTTCCGCAATACCGACGGATGCCGCTTTGGCAGCTAAGTCTGCTTCTGGCAGTTGTAAAGCCCATGTAAAAGGATAAAAAATATAGCTGACCCAATCAAATATTGGTGTGAACTTCGCTAAGACAATACCAATTAATCCTACTGACATAATGGAAGGTAAAATTCCCATTGTCATGATAAAACCGTCTTTTAAGTTCACTGCGATATTTTTCATAACGCTCGGTGCAGTTTTTGATACTTCTAATGCATCTTCCCAAGCGCGTTCTAACATTTTCTCTTTATAAACAGGCTCTGGGAACCCTTCTTCCGTTACATATGTATCTGGTTTTCTACTAAGGGGCGGGAGTCTTACGGTGATAGCAGTTACGATGAATGTCACAACGAGAGTCGTCCAAAAATAAACATTCCATAAATGCATAATGTCTAATGTTTTTGCGATGATGATCATAAATGTTGCGGATACTGTAGAAAAGCCTGTAGCGATAATGGCTGCTTCTTTTGTCGTATATTTTCCTTCTTTATAAACTCGGTTAGTAATGAGAAGCGCAAGCGAATAACTTCCAACGAAAGAAGCAACCGCATCAATTGCTGATCGTCCAGGTGTTTTCCATAACGGCCTCATAATCGGACGGCAAAACGTACCGATAAATTCAAGTAATCCATACCCGACTAATAATGCTAAAAAAGCCGAACCAATCGGAACGAGTAAACTCACCGATATAACTAGCTTCTCATATAAAAATGGCCCAACATCTGGCACAAAGAACCAAGTTGGCCCTACTTTCAAACAATATAATACACCGAAAACGACGCCAACTACTTTTAAAATCGAAAAGCAAATATCTACGATAGATGTATTCCATTTTTTCGTATAAAACGGATAAATCGCACCCATTATCATAACGAGTAGTGCGTAATAAGGTACGACGCTCGGAACCGAAGCTCTAATCCACGACACGATATGATCAATCATTATGGAAGAAGCACCGTTTATCGTAACCGGTACAAAAAACATAAACACCCCAACGAGACTAGCGAGTATAAACCGAAGAATGATGCTCTTCTCACTCCCTGTCTTAATTACATTCCTTTTTAATTCAATTTCACTCAAAATTCGACACCTCCTATTTATCTAAATATTCTGTATAATCATGTTAGATTCCTCCTTTTGATTTCTAATATTTAATCATATGAAAAAGCCTATTTTGAATAGGCTTTTTCTATTACCTCTCATAATCATCCACAATCACTTGAATGACACGATACGATTTTTCTGCGACTTTTTCATTACTATCCCTATTCGCATCATATGTAATTAACGCCTTCCAAAGTGCCCATCCCCTAAGTGAATGTTCTGTTATCATGCCCACTAAACTTTACAGGTTTCACCTCTAAATGTGCCCATTCAGGAAACTGTTCCCCTATTAATCTTTTAACTAAACCAGTATCAATTTGATTCATTCACTATCCCCTTTTCTTTTGAAACTTACTAAGTCCATCTGTACTCCCAACATACTCAAAACCATTTTTCTTATAAAAATCATTCAACGTAAGATTATGCCCGACACAATCTAATCTCAAAAACTCTTTGTCATGTTGTACATTCTCTTCTATCCACCGTAACATCCATTTTCCGATTCCATTCCCCTTATACTTCCGTTTCACCGCAAATCTATGAATATATAATGAATTAGAAACTTCCTCTTTACCAAAAATATATTCATCCCATTCATTTTGTTTAGGAGATACTGTAACTGTACCGATAATTTCATCTTCTTTCGTAACCACATATGTATATTTCTCTCTTATACCTTCTAATATTTCAGCCGTAGCTTCTCCTCCTAAAAGGTACTGCCACTGGTCCACTTCTTTATGTTGTAGCCACTGTGCTACTTCTTTTAATAGCGTGATAATACTATCGCTTTCCTTTTCAGTAGCGATTCGAATTGTATATCCTTTAACTGTAGTCTTCTCCATATTGCGTTCCCCCTTTCAAATTACTACTATACTGACAAACGTGTTCTACCGTCATTTTCGTCTGTAACATATTCAACATAAAAATCTTGATTCCGTGCGTTTTCATACATCAATTCAATCACTTTTTGATCTTTTGCATAAATTTGTATGTAATCACCATCCGCTACTAATACGACTATCTCACACTTACTTTCCTTAAATTCTTCATATGTTTCAATATCTAGTACTATTTCTCCTTTGGCATATGCTTTTAAATCTGCAAAAATAAGATAATATATGTTGTCTTTAACTAATCTTTTTAACTCTAATCCTTCCACTACACTTGGTTCTTCTGGAAAAAATGCCTCACCAAATCCACCACGTGCTATTAAGTAGGACTCTTCATTCCCCACCCACCAATCGAATGAAGAAATATTAATCGGCTTTAACATTTTCCAAAGTAGATTATCATATTCATTTGGAATATATACAAAAAGCCCTCGTTTCATTTGTTTACTCCTTGCTTATTTATTTTTATTTTCGTTTCGTATATTATATATCAGATTTGATTACTATATTTTGCCGATATCTATGTAACTTATATTTCATCACAAAAACCGCTCCACTACTAGCGAAACGGTTTTCTTCTACTCATATATAAGTGTTTCATTAAATACTCACTTCGTTTTCACAAAGTAATATAAAAACCACACCGCATGATTTTGTTCATCGGCAGCTATTCTGCGCAACAACTCTTTCATGTTCGCATCTGATGTTTCATCTGAAATTTCCAAATAAAAATCCACTGTCTTCTGTTCATCTTGTATAGCAAATTCTAATCCTTGTAAGTACGTATTCGGGCATTCTTCTGTAATTTGTGGTTTCGGCTGCTGACCAGTTAAATTTGTATAAATTTGTACAAAATGTTGAAAATGCTTTATTTCATCATTACGAATTTCAAGAATTTGATTTCGTTCTGCCGCATTTGGAGCCATGTTAGCTAATTTCGCGTAACAATTTATAGCACTAAACTCTCCGTTAATTGCTTTCTCAATATCACGAATTAGCTTCTCATTTTGCCTATACCAATCATAATAATTCGAACTATACATCGTATCCCCTCCATTATTTCACATAACATTTTATGCAATTTGAAATAGTAGGAGCATGTATACAAAATGAACCACAAATACGAACTCTTTATTTCCCTATAGACTCATAATCATTTCACCACAAAAAAACGCTTCACTACGAGTGAAACGTTCTTTTTTCTAAGCGTTTAATTCTGTTTTATGTTCCTTTATTGCACTACGTTTAAAAGCAGTTACTAAAATAATAACCATACTTATCGCACCAATCCACACAAGCACAGTAAGGGGTGTACTCCAGCTTAATCCTTTTCCAAAGAAGAATATTTCTCTTAGCCCTTCAATCATAAATCGCATTGGTAACCATGCGTACACCCAATCTTGATAAAATGGAGACAACATTTCCGGCGCTAACGATAATAACGGTACACCGAAGAATAGTAATAAAGCGAATATACCGATTCCCCTTAGTCCGACTAATGAAAGTACCGCTGATATCATTAAGAAGAAACTAAACGATGTAATAGATAAAAACAGTGCCGTATCAGTGAAGTTTGAAATATTTAGTCCTACCATCCCATCCGCAATCCATGTAAGACCGAATCCAATTACAATTGTCGCAACTGCTCCAGCTACTATTTGTTTTATTTTTAATACCAAGTTTTCTTTTCTTGAACCTACCGGCATTTTACTAATCGCAATAAAAATAATCGCTGCACTCGCTAAACTTGCAATCCATAATGGCTGGAATAATGAAATTGGTGAGTTACCGTTTGCACTGTTTTTCCCGACCTTATTCACATTTGTCACTTTCTTTGTAATAGGTGTTACTAATTTCGCAGCTTCGTCTGTTGTTAAAGTAGCCCCTTTTGCTTTCAATCCTTCTAATAGTTGTGTACGAACATTATTGTTCATATTATCAACTACAGTATTTAACATTTGACCTGCCATAGTTGATGCCGCTATATTCATTCCTTGATTTATAAATATTTCTACCTGTGGCGAAGATGGCTGTGGTGTTCGTAACGATGCCTGCTTTGTACTAAAGTCTCTCGGAATGACTAATGCTGCGTAATACTCTTGATTATTTAAACCTTTTTGCACGGATTCCTTATTTTTTACTTCTACCCACTTTACTGCAGGTTCTTCCTCTGATTCCGCTGATTTTTTCATATTATCAACGATCGTTTGCCCCATATTCATTTTCGGTTGATTCAGAATTTCTACCCCTTGATCCTCATTTACAATTGCGATTGGTAAGTTTTTCGGCTGAGGTTGAACAGTTGGAAATAATGTTAATGAAAAAATAAAAACTACAAGTAGTGCAATAACTGGTGATAACAATAACAGTTTATTTTTAAACATTTCTTTTCTCCTCCTTACATTTGATTTATAATAACCAACAACGTGTTGTTTATTTATATTTTGAATTATATGTTCGGGCTACATCTTATACAATAATCAAAAATCGTGAATGTGTCGGTTATCATACACATCCTTGAAATGTGTTGGCTAAAATGAAGGAGGGATATGCTTTGCGCGATAATAATTTAGATTTACGTGTTGTTCGTACGAAAACTGCCATACGAAATGCATTGGTGGAATTGATTGAAGAAAAAGGTTTTGACGCCATTACCGTGAAAGATATTACAACGAAAGCAAACATTAATCGTGGTACTTTCTATGCGCACTATCAAGATAAATTTGATTTAATGACAAAATGCCAAGAAGACATTATGTATGAGTTTTCTAACATTGCCAAAAAGAGATTCCCAGAAGTGATTGCGGATCTTGGATCAAATCCTTCTCCAACAATGCCGTTTCTACTTATCACTTCGATTCTTGAATTTCTAAATGAAAATAGTGATTTTATGAAAGCTGTATTAAGCCCAAAAGGAGATTTATCTTTCCAAACAAAACTGAAAGACTTTATGTGGAAAACATTATTTGAAGATACGAACGGTGCCCTCATTAATAAGGATAACTTACTTGTCCCAAGCCAATATTTAGCTTCTTATATGGCATCTGCTCATATTGGTGTCATTCAGCAATGGTTAAATAATGGCCAAAAAGAAACACCAGAGGAAATTGCTCGTATTTTATCAACAATCGCAGTTCATGGACCTTTTTATGCAGCTGGGTTAAAAAATTGAGTTGTTGCAAAATAAAAAGATCATCCACTATTTATAGCGGATGATCTTTTACTTCATTACAACACTTCAATATACCCTTCTGTTCCATCTACTCGAATTTGTTGTCCGTCTTTTATTAATTTCGTAGCATTCTCCACACCGACAACTGCTGGTAAGCCGTATTCACGTGCGATAACTGCTCCGTGCGTCATAAGCCCGCCAACTTCAGTGACTAATCCTTTTATAGACACGAACAACGGTGTCCAGCCAGGGTCAGTAAATGCCGTAACTAATATATCTCCCTCTTCTAAATTCGCTTCTTCCATGTTTAAAATAACGCGGGCTCTCCCCTCAACTACTCCGGAAGAAACAGGCAGACCTACAATCGCGTCAGCTGGGAGGTTTTCTCGTTTATATTTACCTGTAATAATTTCTCCATCAGACGTCATTACACGCGGAGGCGTTAGTTTTTCATATAATTTATAATCATTTTTTTGTTTATGAATAAGCTCATAATCTAGTTTCTTCGTGCGAACAACTTCATGAAGCTCTTCAAAAGTTAAATAGTATATATCATCGACTTCATGAATGATACCGCTTTGCACAAGTTTCTCAGCTTCTTTCAATAACGCCTGCTTATATATGAAGTAACGATTAATCATGCCGTATTTTGGATATTCACGATAACCAATGAAATTACGGATGTTACGAATCATTTGCTTCGTTTCTTCTACTTTTTGTTTACTATCCGGCAATTGCTGCAATCGATGTAATAACTCTTCTTCTTTGTTCAAAGCTTCCTGCAGCCCTTCTTCAAACTTCCGCTTACTCGCACCATATTCAAAGTCTCTTATATTATTTAAAATCATCGGGATAATGGTTGTTGGCTTTTCACTCCAGCGCGTTTTCGTAATGTCAATTTCTCCGCTACATCTCATTCCGTATTTATTTAGAAAAGCATCAATTGCCTCTCGAGCTTTTTCTCCGCCTTTAAACTGAACTAATTCATCTAAAAAGCTATCATTTTCTACATGTTGTAAATACGTAATAACTTCTTCGTACGGACGAATCACATCAGCAACTTCCATTAATGCTAAACCCATTTCCGACGTAATATTGTTTTGTACCGATTGAGAAAGCGTGTCTGCTGCATTTTTTTCGCCTAACCATTGCTCCATTTTTTCATTGATCCAAGCCGAAGCATTCATACCTGCCATAATGATAGCAATGCTTTGCGGGTTAAATAATACTTTCTTTAATTGCTGAATGTCTTCCAAAATAAAATCAAATACATCCGCCCCTGATTTCGTTTGCATGTTTCGTTTTAACTCTTCGATCGATGCTTCACTATTCTGTATTAAATTCGTAACGATTGCTGGATCATTTTTGGCTTCTGGTTGCGAACTTACTGGTGGCTTACTCTTACTAGCACTCTTTTCTGGTTCTTCATCCGGTAACAATGTAATAAAATTATCTCGCTCGACTACAGTCGTTAATGCATCTCGTATGAGCGGATCCGATTTCCCTAACGTATTTATTAGGTAATCCCTGCTAGCAGGTGAAGCTAATTTTTGTGTAGCATCTACAAACAGCCTTCCTCCCGCTTTACGCATAGGAGCACTAGTCGTTAACAGGAAAAAAGATAACCCTAATGGTTTCATCGCATCGGTCATCATTTGTTGGTGACCAACCGATATATATACATGATTTTCCCCATCATTTTCTTCCGGAATTGGATATAAAGTCGTTATCGGTCTGCTTTGAACAATATAAAATGTATTATCAACTAAACACCATTCAATATCTTGCGGACAGCCAAAATAAGCTTCTATCTGTCTTCCAATCTGTGCAAGTTGTAATATTTGCTGTTCAGACAATGTTTGAATCTTTTGCTGAGCTGAATCAATCTGTTTCGTCTCTGTTCCGCCCTCTTTTAAGGCATAGATAGCTACTTTTTTAGTTGAAACCACCTTATCAACGATTTCGCCCTCTTTTACTTTATAATTATCGGCAGAGACGAGTCCCGATACTAACGCCTCACCAAGTCCAAAACTAGCATCAATTGATAATACCTTCCGGCTAGAAGTAATCGGATCGGCAGTAAACATAATACCCGAAGCCTCAGGGAAAACCATTTTTTGAACGACAACACATATAGAAACTTGATTATGTTCAAAACCATTTTGCATGCGGTACATGACCGCTCGCTCTGTAAATAAAGAAGCCCAGCACTTTCTTACATGCTGTAAAATCGCTTCTTTTCCGATAATATTTAAATACGTATCTTGTTGACCTGCAAACGAGGCATACGGTAAATCTTCAGCCGTAGCACTAGAACGCACGGCATACGCATGTTCATTTCCAAAACGTGAGAGATAATGAGCTACCGCTTCCACTACATCAGAAGGGATTTCTACTGCCATAATAACTTCTCTAATCTTCTTACTAATTTCACCAATTTGAGCTCGGTCTTCACGTTTCAACTTTGTTAGCTGCTGCAACAAAATTTGAAGCTCTTCATTTTTCTCAATGGCCTTTTCATATCCTACCGTTGTAACACAAAAACCTTCTGGCACTTGTATTCCTTGAATATTTGTTAACTCCCCTAAATTCAAACCTTTTCCACCGACAAGTGAAAGCTGTGTTTTTTCTATTTCCTGAAAATCGAGAACGACAGAACTCATGTAACATCTCTCCTTACTATGCATGTGTTCTTGATTGTAGCAGGAGTAAATAAGAAGAAACAGTCTATTTCGAACTTTATTTACGTGTTATAATTAAGTTAGGAAGAAAATAATAAGATGCCCCAGCTGCTCTATTTTGCAACTGGGGCATCTTATTTAATACCCATCTTTAACTTAAATATTTCTATTGTGTCAGCGGCTTTACTATATCCACCAGCATCTTTTAAAGTACATTTGATTTTATGACTATTTTCTAAGTATACATCATTCGATAATATCTCTATTACTGAATTATGTAATACCACTGGCGTAAGCTTTTTTAGATTTAATTGTATGCCAGCTTTTAACTCTTCTATTCTTTGAGCCACTATCGGTTGATCTCCCATAACTGGTATAACAATCATAGGAACACCAAAATATAAGCTCTCACTAGAACTATTCATTCCCCCATGTGTAATAAAAAGATTAGCTTGTTTCAAGACCTCTAACTGAGGCACATAATTATAAACTTTGAAATTAGGTGGGACATTTTTAAATTGGTTGATGTCAATATGTTTTCCTACGGACAGTATGATAGTAGCTGGGACATTTTTAAATGCTTCAAAACATATGTAATAAAAATCCATCTGTTGATTAAATACAGTTCCCATAGAGATATAAATGAGTTCCTCTTCTTCCTTCTGTTTTAAAACAACTTCTTGTACATCTTTCCGTGATGTAATAGAGGGTCCAACAAAGATATAAGAATCATCCAATTCCTCCACATCAGGTTGAAAAAATTCAGATGTATATACGATAGTAATATTTCCAGCACACGTCATTACATTTTTCTTTTCATTCATAGAAAAACCATATACCTTTTGCCACTTTTCTAGAATATGCGTAACTTCTTGATAAAGAGGTAACTTTTTGTCTCCTTCATTATGATTGTTCATCAATGCTTTAAATAACTTTTTCGTAACTGCAAATGTTGTACATGAAGAAACTTTTGGTAATTTTAGTGCTTCAGCTATAATCCATCCTACTGCAAAATTATTATCATATATTACATAATCATACTTTTCTTCTTTCAGCTCTTCTATAACAATCTTTATTATGTTGTCCATGGATTTTACCATATGTAACAATAGTTCAGAGGGATTTATTTTTCCATTCATTCTTTCCAACATGTCTACTTTTGCTAAGAAATTTTCATATGGACGAAATAAAGCTCCTGTTTTTTCAATCTTCCCCTTATACTCCTCTACACAATAGTAAACAACTTCTTCTCCTCTTTTTACTAATTCTTCAATAAGAGCAAGAGTTGGATTCACATGTCCTTCCCCTGGAAAATTAAACATTAGTACCTTTGCCATATGATAGTTCCTCCTCTCAAATTAAAAACTTCTAAAGTACGTTTCTCTCCTCATTTTAATAAGAGTACTTGTGATAGTAAATGTAATAAACGAGTAAGAAACAAAGTTGATATACTATAAATTCTCCAAAAGTGGATGCCTACTTCAAGTGGAGTCTGAAGTGTGACAGAAATAAAGTGAAACTTTAATCAGTGGGGGTCTTACTGCCCATTAAAGCGGGATAAATTTGAATATGCACTCTATGGAAGTAAACGGAATGTGAAATACTAAAAGAAATGAATGAAATTGTATTTATAAAACGACATCCTCCAAAATGGATTTTCAAAATTAGGGAACTATAATGTCGTATTAACATATATTAAGGGGGATAATAAGTGGACAATGAAATGCGTTATGGAAGTGATTACAAGTTTATTCCAGCAACTTCAATTGAAAGTGGTCACGGCATGGAAGTATTGCCTGATTTATGTTGTTACACGATTCAAATCGTCAACATCTGTTTTGTTGGAAATCCCGAGAGCAATGATTTTGTTTTAGTTGATGCTGGAATGCCTAAATGTGCAGATGAAATTATCTCTGTTGCTGAGGATCGATTTGGTACAAACAGCCGCCCAAAAGCAATTATTTTAACTCACGGGCATTTTGATCATGTTGGAGGAATAATTGAACTGATCAAGTATTGGGATGTACCAGTCTATGCCCATCAAATGGAGATACCGTTCCTGACTGGGCAACAAAGCTATCCTGAACCAGATCCAACAGTTGAAGGTGGTATGGTTGCGAAAATGTCCTCTCTGTTCCCTAACGAACCGATTGATTTAGGAAATAGCATAAGAGTACTACCTACAGATGGAACTGTTCCCCATATGCCAGAGTTTAGATGGATTCATACACCAGGACACACTCCAGGTCATATTTCATTATTCCGAGAAAAAGACCGAACTTTAATTGCTGGGGACGCTTTTGTTACAGTGAAGCAGGAATATCTATATAAGGTAATTACTCAGGAACAGGAAATAAGCGGTCCGCCTCGTTATTTAACAACAGACTGGAAAGCCGCTAAAGAGGCAGTTATTAAGCTAGAGAAATTAAAGCCTTTAGTCGCTATTACTGGACATGGGATACCGATGTCAGGTGAATTGCTATCAACAAGCCTTAAAACACTTGTTCAAGAATTTGATAAAATCGCTGTACCTGATTACGGAAAATATGTAGACAAAAAGAGGCATTAAGTACGAAAAAACTTTAGTTTTTATATTAAAGAATTAAAATATGATACAAAATCAACACGTCAAAAAATATTAAGTTTAATATGAAAAAATACTGTACTTAGGCAACATCTCTATTATAAGAATAGCACTACCCTTTTGGAATAAAAATTGAAATTTCGCAAACACTATATATAATAAAGTCTGCTTCTTACCCAGGCTTTATTTCTTGCCATTAAAGAGCAGTCATAATAAATAACTGCTCTTTTTAATTTTTTAGTATAAGCTTAATTTTTTTGTTCATACTATACTTAACCCATGAGATAGTTATACTCCTTAATTTCATGGATGTAAATTTCTCACTGCAGTTAGCTTTTGCTAGCTGCTTTTTTATTTATAGAGAGCAATTTCATAAAATATGCAGTTGAAAAATAACATTATAAATAACTTGTTATTTAGGAGGGAGAACCTTAATTATGTAAAATAAAATAGACGTTCTCGCATTCTAAAATAGCTTGAGTATAACTTCTTTGATATCTTAGAATGAATTTATATTTTTAGCATATAATCAATTTATTAATAATGGAAATTACCATTTAGTCTTAACTATTTGATCCTCTATAAATAAACAATAGTTTTCCTCTAAAGATAATTTCCATATCTTCATTTTAATATTGCATTTGTATTGCCTTTTGCACATTTTGAACATCATTTTTTAATAGTTGCTTTAAATCATAAGCTGGATAGTAACCACGTTCATACATAAAGTTAAAAACCTGTGCATGTAATTGTATAGCACCATTTATTTGACGGGTTAAAACTTCTCTAAGGCGAGGCGTTGCAGTTTCGGTAATCGCGATTGCATAATTTCGAACAGATGTCTTTGCTAATCCAAGTAAATCTCCAGCGTAAAATCCAGTGTCATCGCGATGCTGCGCTTGAAATCCAGGAGCATAAGGATAAAATTGTACTAACTCTTGTAGGTTATTTTGGATGGAATTTATAGCTTTCATATATAACGATTGAAGTGCTTGATCTGGTACATTTCTAACTGATTTTTTTAATTTGATTAAGCCGTTTGCTTGAAAAGCAACTAATTCATGTAAATCCAATGTTTCATGCCAAGCTAACTGATTCGGATAAGACATAAATGTTCCCCCTTAATATTCATTCGTGCTACATTATGCAAAAAAATTCAAAAAGGGCCTATACTACATGGATTCATTTCAACCTAATTCATCATTACTTTTCATCCTTCTATGTTAATCACAATAAAGTATCTTTAATTCCTCTTCCCTACTTTTTTATATCCTTAATTTTAATTTTTAAAATAACTTCTTCGCCTTTACAATCTATAAATTTAATTTTTTCTTCCTTAAAAATTCCCACCATTATACATCCTTCCTTGTTTCGTTATAAACCATACTAGTTAGAAAATATAAATTTGAACATTGTACCTATATATTTTTCAAATTTTATAGTTACTTAAATTTATACATTATTAGATATTAACAATTAAAGTAACTCATTGGAGGGATTCTCCATTAAATCATTTTATTTTTATAGATTAAAAAATAATTATTCTAGCCGTGTTAGTCACCTATTCTTAAATAATTAATAGGTTATATATTATGACTTAGGAGGGATAAAAAGATGACTATACTTTATGATAAAGACTCTTTACAAAAAAATATTATTACCCTTCCACATTGGCAACGAGAAGCTTTCCGTTCTTTTAAATTAAAAATGACAGATACAGATAAACTGTTTCCTTGTATACCAGCTCAACGCAGCTTTACAGCAAATCACCTCAGGTACGGGTTCATTGGTGATCCTAGAGATATGGATACTAGCGCAGATTTTGCTGCATTACTTAAAGAATATACTGAATGTTCTAGAGACACAGGTCAATACGCCTCACTCATTGTTTTTATTCATACACCAATAGATTTACTGCGAGAAACTACAGTTGAAGATTTTGAACATATGTATTGGTCTCTACTTAATACAACTAGTCATTTGGACGAGATGGAATGGCCTACGCACACTCCAAATGACCCTATGGAGAATACTTGGGAATTTTGCTATCATAATGAATCATATTTCGTTTACTGCGCTACACCCGCCCATGTCAATAGGCAAAGTAGACATTTTTCATGTATGATGCTTGCTTTAACCCCTAGATGGGTTTTACAGGGGTTTATGAATTCTGAGAAACGCAGTAGAAAACTAAAAAACTTAATACGTCAACGTCTAGCAGCTTATGACAAAGCTCCTATTCATCCCTCTCTGAAAGATTATGGTGAAAAAGATAATTATGAATGGCAGCAATATTTTTTACGTGATGACGAAACAATTCCATCAAAATGTCCATTTTCTCGAATCATAAAATACTTGCATAAAAATAAGTAATCCACTCTGCTTTTCATTATTTAGTTGTACAAACTTTAACCACTGAATAGATTTAATATAGATCAATTTTAGTGGGAGGAGCATGTTATACGTGGGCATATTTTTAAGCTATGTTTTTTTAGGGTTATCATTATCTGCTCCAATGGGGCCTATAAATGCTGCACAGCTAGAAAAAGGTATTAGGAGTGGATTTTTTCACGCTTGGATCCTCGGCATAGGAGCCTTACTTGCAGATGTTATCTACATGGCACTTATTTATTTAGGTGTAATTCATTTTCTCGAAAAAGATATTATCAAACTTTTCTTATGGGCTTTCGGAGCTTTTGTTTTAATCTATACAGGTATCGAAAGTTTAAAAAATGCGAATCAAATTAGCATTAGTAATACGAGGAATGATGATTCAATTATTAAAAGCTTTTTTTCTGGTTTCTTTATGTCCTTATCTAACCCATTAACAATTCTATTTTGGCTTGGAATTTTCGGCTCTATATTAGCAAAAGCCGCTTCTTCCTATGATCAAGAGCAGCTTTTGGTATATAGTTTTGGTATTATTTTAGGTATTTTTATTTGGGATATTACGATGGCAAGTACATCTAGTATATTTCGTAAAATTTTGAATGCTCGTATGTTATCTCTTATAACGGTAGTATCTGGAATATCACTTATTATTTATGGATTATATTTTGGTTTTCAAACTTACCAAATCATTTTTCAGTAGCTTCTATTATTTAGTTCTCACATACTTTTTCATATTGTGTAAAAATAGATTCTTCACATAGCTGTATCCCTTTTTCTTGAGACAAAATGAACAATTATAGTAACAATAATAACTATCCCTAAAAACAATAAGCTCACTAGAAAACCGAAACGCGTTGTTTTTTGCAAGAGTGTTCCACTAACAGCTAGTGCAATCATTATAAGACCAATAATACTTTTTATCTGCATCCAACCTTTTGGATTCATTAATCTCCAAAATGAAAGAAGAATTAAACTCCATGTATATAACAACATTAATCCAGCTGCAGTTGTTACATATTCATATATATTTTTTGGCAGTAATAGAGCACTAAGGATAGAAGCACCAAGTCCAATTATAATAAGAATTAAAGCTGGAAAAGAGATATTTTTCTTATTTTTTTTCGCAAACATTGCAGGTGCATCCCCCTCTTCAGCTAAGTTCATTAATACACTTGTCACTGCAAATAATGAACCAACTAATGTTGAAAAACCCGCTAAAATTAATACTACATTTAAAATAAATGGCACGTACGGCAAATTATAGTCTTGTAATGCTATTACAAAAGGGCTTTCTTTCGTATTAAACTGGTTTAATGGAACCATCATAATTGCCAACCCTAAAGAGACTACGTAAATAATCGTTAAAATCATTAACATTACTCTTCCTGATTTTTGTGCATCTTTAGGGTCTTTCAGTCTTATTGTCATTAACCCCATAATTTCGATTCCTCCAAATGCATAAAATGCATAAATTAGAGAGGACCAAGTGCCTTTTAATCCATTTGGGAACCAGTCTTTAAAATTCCGCGGAATTTGTGCTTTATATAAACCACCCTTTATAAATCCTAAAATAATTAAAATAGCAATTACAATAAACCCCATAATAGCAGCGATTTTTGTAATAGCCATCCATTTCTCTAAACGTTCGAATATCTTTACCCCTATAAAAATAATTAATATAGCCGCTACTCCATATATAGCAGCAAATATCCATAGTGGTATTTTAGGGAACCAGTAACGTGAAAAGATTCCTAACGCACTTAACTGGCTACCCATGATAAGCAGTTCAGAACACCAATATGTCCATCCGTGACTAAAACCAGCCCAATTTCCAAATGCTTTTTTTGAATAAATGCGAAAAGATCCTTTTTGCGGATCTTCTACAGCCATTTTTGCTAATGCTTCAAATACAATATATGTAGTGAATCCAGTTAAAATTAGAATAAGAATAATTGAAGATCCACCTATTTTAATTCCTATACTAGATCCTAAAAAAAAGCCCGTCCCTATCGTACAACCAATCCCAATAAGTGCGAGTTGCCACCATTTTAAATCTTTTTTTTCTTTCATTTCGTTCTTAACATCATGACAGGTCATATCACTATTCTCCTTTATTCATTTTGAGAATGCCCCTCATGATCACTTAAGTACTTCTCAGCAAGCTTTTCAACAACATCAATGACATCATGAGCCTTTATTTTATGATTTGCTACTCTTTCACTTCCTACAGAAATCTCAACTGTAAATAATGCTTCATATTTCATTTTTTCTGCTCCTTTCGCATCAAATATAACCTCACATCTTTTATCCTTTTATTACGCAAAAATTAATTATGTATTTAAAACCTTGTGAGTCTAAAAGTTAAACAAATAAATTCGAGTTATAGTTGTAAATCTAAAAAAATGTATGAGAAAGGAGAGACAGCATGCCTCTCCTCTATATCCATTTCGTATATAAAATTAACGAGTAACGCCACCGCCAAGTTGTTGCTCAGCTAATGATACAAGACGTTTCGTAATTTCACCACCAACAGATCCGTTTGCACGAGCTGTTGCATCTGCACCAAGTTGCACTCCAAATTCTTGAGCAATTTCATATTTCATTTGATCAAGAGCTTGTTCAGCGCCACGTACTAATAATTGGTTGCTGCTTCCACTGTTATTGTTTGACATGTTATTTCACCTCCTTCTTTCATTAATATGTTAAATTACATGCTAAAATATATAGCTAATTAATTGGTAATTGCGACCACAAATTTAAAGGTATAATTGATGCTCTTTAAGCCCAATATAATAGTGTATAGGAGAACGAAATATAACATACGTGCCATGGGATATCCTAAATAGTCCTCCAACACAAAATAAAACGGGTTACGCTATATAAAAGCATAACCCGTTTTTAATGAAATATTTTATTCCATATACTTTTAAACAATGGAGGAAAAGGATGAAACATATTGTTGCTTTATTAATTAAATATACAGCTGTAACTGCGGTATTATTAGTAATACTCGGTATTTTCCAAGGTATTTCAATTCCTAGAGTATTACTGATTTCTCTTTTTCTTACAGGAGCTGCCTATTTAATCGGAGATCTCTTCATTTTGCCCAAATACGGAAATATGATTGCTACAATGGCAGATTTCGGTTTAAGCTTCTTTGGTATTTGGTTACTAACATCCTTGTTTACTGATTTAAATGCTACTCGTAATATTGGACTTTCTTCATTTATAGCCGCTTTAATTATTGGTGGAACAGAAGTTTTCTTCCACATTTATATGAAGAAAGTAGTACTCCCTAAAGATGATGAGTTAAGAGAACACAATCATATTCACCATGATAAATATGCTATGGAAATGTCAGATGAATATATAGATTCTTCCACAATAAATAAATCCAAGCTTGAGGATACATCTAAAAAATAAAAAAGTGGCCAACGCCACTTTTTTATTTTTGTTTATTAAGCTTGATCAGAGTTTCTCACATGTAATGGAGGTGGAACTACCCATCCTTTTTTCTTACTTAAACGTAGCAAAGTTACACCTGCCTGCGCTTTTTTCATATGAAACTGTCCAAATAACATGCCTACATCTTCTCGAAGGCATTTTCCCATTACTTGACTACATGTCACAAGTCCAGCTGCTAATCCTGCAGAAACAGCTGCCGCTATTTCTGCATCGTTAATACGCGCTCCTGGAGGAATATCTTCAATAGATGCAACCGGTCGTTCTGGCGGAGCAGGCGGTAAAGCTACCCCATTAACTTTTAAAAGAGTTTTTAACTCTTCTATTTCCGAATTCATATCATTTTCAATTAAGCCTTCTAAAAACTTCTTCAAGTCTTCATCACCTGTATGATTCATAAATACTTGATGGCTTGCGATTGCACCTTGTGCTGCTAGAAGATAACTCCAAATATCAAATACTTCTCCATAATGTAACGGTTCATTTTGAGGATTTCCACTTAATATACCCATTTTTAAATTCCTCCCTTTCGAAAATATCATAATAAATATTGATTTCAATATTGAAATCAAATTTTTAAGTATGCTTTTTCCTGCAAAAGATTTTCTACTATGCATGGAAAACACCTTTCCAACACCGCGTGTTTATTGTTTAGGAAAGTAGTTTACAAATTAAATACCCAAAGATTATGAAAGAAGATTATCAATAATCTTTGAGTGAGAATTCATTTACTATAAGGGTTTGTTTTTATACATACACAAAAGAAATTGATTTACAATATCTACTATATTTTATGTCAATTCACTTAACGGTTAGCTCTACCACCAAGTTGTTGTTCAGCCATTGCTACTAAACGTTTTGTAATTTCACCACCAACAGATCCATTTGAACGAGCTGTTGTATCTGCACCAAGTTGTACACCAAACTCTTGTGCAATTTCATATTTCATTTGATCAAGAGCCTGTTCAGCGCCTCGAACTAACAATTCATTACGACTTCCACTATTATTGTTTGCCATATTATTTCACCTCCGATGTTTTTAATATGCTTCAAATTATGAAATAATAATTATCCTTTTTATGGGAATTAGATTATGAATAAATATTGAGTTTCTTCTTAAAATAGAGAAAAAGACGTAAGAAAGAAGATCTACTATAACGTACTTTCATAACAACACTATGTATAGATTTCTCTTTACTAAAGATTTCTGTTTTGCCAAGAGATACATATAAATTATGAAAAATGATTCTTAAGGAGATATGAGATGAAAGCTGTAACCTATCAAGGACCAAACCAAATACAGGTTAAACAAGTGGATGATGCAAAATTAGAGAAAAAAGATGATATTATTGTAAGAATTACTTCAACCGCTATTTGCGGTTCTGATTTACATTTATATCAAGGTAACATGCCTTTACCTCAAGGATACATTATCGGCCATGAACCAATGGGAATCGTTGAAGAAGTCGGGCCAGATGTCACTAAAGTGAAAAAAGGCGATCGTGTTGTCATCCCCTTCAACGTTTCTTGTGGACATTGTTTCTATTGTCAACATGAAATGGAAAGTCAATGCGATAACTCAAACCCTCATTACGATTCTGGTGGATACCTTGGTTATACAGAGAAATTTGGTAACCATCCAGGGGGGCAAGCAGAATATTTAAAAGTTCCATTTGGAAATTTCACTCCATTTGTTATACCGGAATCATGCGAACTTGAAGATGAATCTCTGCTGTTTTTATCCGATGTTTTACCAACAGCCTATTGGAGTGTAATAAATGCGGGCGTCAAACCAGGCGATACTGTTATCGTCCTTGGTTGTGGACCTGTTGGATTAATGACGCAAAAATTTGCTTGGATGAAAGGTGCTAAACGTGTAATCGCGGTGGATTACTTAGATTATCGGATAAATTATGCAAAAAAGATTAACAATGTTGAGGTATTTGAGTTTACAAAATTTCCCGATATGGGAGAACATTTAAAGGAAATTACACATGGTGGTGCCGATGTAGTCATTGATTGCGTGGGGATGGATGGAAAAAAATCGCCTCTAGAATTTCTGGAACAAAAATTGAAATTACAAGGCGGAACTCTCGGCCCTATTCAAATAGCTACGAAAGCCGTAAGAAAATATGGAACGGTTCAAATGACCGGCGTTTATGGTGGCAATTATAATGCATTTCCACTCGGGGCATTTTGGGTTAGAAATATTAATCTTAAAATGGGACAAGCACCTGTCATTCATTTTATGCCGGAACTATTTGAAAAAATAACAAATAAAGAATTTGATCCAAAAGAGATTATTACACACAAAATCCCCCTTGAAGAAGCGAGCTACGGCTATCAAATTTTTAATAATCGTGAAGATGACTGTATAAAAGTCATTCTGAAGCCTTGAAGCTACAATTTATTATTCTTAATGAAAAGATAAGATTACATTTCGTAATCTTATCTTTTTTTATTAAATGCTAAGTATCTATCCCCCATTTTCATCTCACATCGAAAATAGTTATTTCCAAAAACTTTGCATTTTGAGCCAGTAGTTAATTGGTAAAAAAGTGAATTAAAGTATTAACTAACCAAATAGCGGACACGATAACAATGTTAACTAACTTAAAAAGAGGTGTACTTCATGTTTTATTATAAAGAAGAACTGATTAATATTATCAAGCCGGATAAGCCAGATCCAGCTGCCGCAAAAGTTTTACAAGAAATATTAGGTGGGCATTATGGCGAAATGCGTACAATGATGCAATACTTCTTCCAAAGCTCAAATTTTAGAGGGAAAGAGAAGCAATATCGTGATTTACTTCGAGGTGTTTTTTTAGAGGAAATAAGCCATGTAGAACTTGTACAACATACAATTAATCAACTATTAACTGGATCTGGTGAACCTACGCCAGGAAATGCTGGTATTGACACAGCACCACTTGACGAAGCGGTTAAACATGCAAATCCTCATCACTTTATTGTAGGTGCTCAAAGTTCATTACCTGTTGATGCAGCTGGCAACCCATGGAATGGCTCTTGGGTATATAGTCATGGAAACTTAATTAGCGATTTACTAGACAATGTCGTACTTGAATCTACAGGTGTACTTCAAAAAACTAGAATTTATGAAATGAGTTCAAATCAAACATTTAGAGAAACACTTGCATTTTTAATTGTGCGTGATAATGCACATCAAAATGCTTTCGCAAAAGCATTAGAGACATTGGGTGTTGAATGGGGGAAACTCTTCCCTGTACCTAACTATGATATTAATAAATACCCAGAGTGCAGAAAGTATGTAGACATGGGATTCCATAACGCACAATTTAATTTTAGCTTAGATCCAACAAGAATGGGAGAAATATTCCAAGGTGAATCACCAAGTAGAAACAAAGGAACATTAGCAGTAACGGACCCACCAAAAGGTTTTCCTGTACCAGAACTTCCTGAAATGCCAAATGAGCATAGTCCTGGATTAAAAGATATGGGTCTTTAAGATCATTATGGCCAACTATTGATTCATGGTTGGTCATAGTTATTTATAAAGATTCATGTAAACTTGTTGTTAACATGATAGGATGTTTTAATAAATCCTCTTTATTTAAAAGTGATATTGATTATATTGCTGCTCCTCTTAATTTTTTTCTTTGAACCATTAGACGCCACTGTATACTTACTTATAACATCCCTATATTGTAAAAAAAGAGGAGGAGCTTGGCCCCCTCTTCTTTTAATTTTTCTTTAAAAGAGTTGCTCCTGCAATCCCTGGGTGCGTCATTTCGAATGGATCTAGAATTAACTCTAAGTCTTCTTGTGACAGTACACCATTTTTCACACAAAGTTCTCGAACGGATTGCCCTGTCGCAATTGCTTCTTTCGCAACGCGAGCTGCTGCTTCATAACCGATATGAGGGTTCACGGCTGTAATAATTCCTACACTCTTCTCAACATACTCTTTTAAGCGATCTTCATTCGCTTCAATTCCTTTTAAGCAATTATCTGTAAAGGCACGGAAACCGTTGTTCATAATGCTAATTGATTGCAGTAAGTTGAAAACAAGTACTGGTTCCATAACGTTTAATTCTAATTGACCTGCTTCTGAAGCAAGACAAATTGTATGGTCGTTACCAATGACTTGGAACGCAATTTGATTAATTACTTCTGGCATAACAGGATTTACTTTCCCTGGCATAATAGATGAACCTGGTTGACGAGCAGGTAGCATAATTTCCGCTAAGCCAACACGTGGACCTGATGCCATTAAGCGAAGGTCATTCGCAATTTTAGACATATTCATCATACATACTTTAAGTGCTGCAGATACTTCTGTGTATGCATCTGTATTTTGCGTTGCATCTACTAAGTCTTCTGCACCAACTAGTGGTAGTTCACTAATTGCAGCTAAATGTTTTACAACTGCTTCAATATATTCTGGGTCTGCATTTAAGCCTGTACCAACTGCAGTTGCTCCCATGTTCACTTCATATAAGTGTTGACGTGATTGCTGAATTCGTTTCATATCACGTTCAAGTACACGAGAGTACGCTTTAAATTCTTGTCCAAGGCGAATTGGCACAGCGTCTTGTAAATGTGTACGACCCATTTTAATCACATGATCGAACTGTTCTGCTTTTAATTCAAATACATCGTGCATATAACCCATCGTTTGTAATAAACCTTCTAATGCGTTTAATGTAGCGATATGAATCGCCGTTGGGAATGCATCGTTTGTTGATTGTGCCATGTTTACATGACTATTTGGACTAATATAATGATAGTCTCCCTTTTCCATTCCTAATAATTCAAGAGCACGATTGGCAATGACTTCATTTGCGTTCATGTTCATTGAAGTACCTGCTCCGCCTTGGATTGGATCGACGATGAAATGATCATGCCATTTTCCATCAAGAATTTCTTGAGCAGCTTCTGCGATCGCGCCACCCTTGTTCAATTCCAATCTTCCTACATCTGTATTCGCAAGCGCTGCAGCTTTTTTTCCAACTGCGAACGCTTTAATTAAACTTTCATGGATTTTATACCCTGTAATCGGGAAATTTTCAACAGCGCGTAAAGTTTGAATTCCGTAATATGCCTCAATAGGTAATTCCTTTCCTCCCAAAAAATCATTCTCCACTCGCACGTTCTTGTTTGTCATTGCCATTTTAATTTCTCCCCCATATTAAATGTAAAACCTAAATAAATCATATGAAGTCCTTACCAATCCTTATCAGATTTTATTGTTAAATCGTAGGCTAAAGGCTCTTCAATAATTTTTTTAATCTCTTCTAATTTATTAGTTTTTCCAAGCGTCCACATCAATTTTGCTATGATGGCTTCCGTATTCATATCTCCAGACAATATTACTTGATGTTGTGCCACTTTCCGTCCTACTTCATAGAGAAGTATGTCTTCTCCTTCTTCCAGGCATTGAGTAGTAATCACTACAGCAATCCCCATTTCAGTCAACTCTTGAATTTTCGAAAGCAAGTTCCTTCCTTCAAAAGGTAATCCACCGTTTCCAAAACTTTCAATAATAATCCCTTTATACAAATCTTTTAAACAATCAAATATCTCTGGCTTTGTACCTGGATACAATTTCATAAGAAAAACATCCGTACATAAATTAGTATCTATTGAAAGTTCATTATGTGAGGAAGTTGGCTTCCAATGATATTTCACTTCATCTTCATTTACCTCAGCAACATATGGAGAATTCACACTTTCAAATGCATCATAACTTTTTGTTCGCATTTTAACTGCTCTCGTCCCAATAATCACCCTACTATCAAAAACAATAAACACACCGCCAACATTCTCACAGGCAAACCTAAGAGCATCAGCTACATTTTTCTTTGCGTCTGTCTTTTTAAAACTAATAGGTACTTGTGAACCTGTTAAAACAACTGGTTTTCTTAAACCTTGCAGCATATAAGATAACGCAGAAGATGTATAAGCTAACGTATCCGTTCCATGTGTAATCACAAACCCGTCATAGTCATCATAGTGATTAAAAACAGCATTAGCTATTTCTTTCCAGTGCTCAGGTTGCATATTGGTACTATCAATATTCATTAAGATTTTGCAATCTATTTCTAAGTTTCGAGAAGACTTCGAAAAATAATTCAATAATTCCTCAGCGGACAATCCTGGAACAAGCCCCTCATTCCCCTCCACAGATGCAATTGTCCCACCAGTTGCAAGTAATAAAATTTTCTTCATACACAACCCCTCCATAAAATAAAAAACGATATATCGTTCGCGTAATGCGTATTTATATTTATCATTATAGAACTTAATTTGAATTAATCAAGATTTTGTATTCAATACGCGTACTTTTTTTCTATTCTTGATTCTTTTTCTATGTTATAATTAATTTAATAAAATTAGATGGGGTATGAGACGAATGCTGGAACGTTTATCTGAATTAAGAAAAAATCAAAAGTGGTCCTTACAAGAGACAGCAGATCGACTTGGGATTGCGAAAAGCACCTATGCCGGGTATGAAAATGGTTATAGATTACCTTCCTTACAATCTTTATCTAAAATAGCCGATTTATTTGATACATCTGTAGATTATATATTAGGTCGAATTGAACATTCACATCAAAACAAAGATGTAATTGATATTACAAGACTCCTAAACGATCCAGATCCAACACTTTTAATAGATGGAGAAGCACTGTCAACAGAAGAGATAATAGATTTTATTGCTTTTGTGAGAAGTAAACGAGAACTAAGTTCCAAGAGAATAGAAAATATTGAACCAACATGTAAAAGTTGATTCAATAAAAAACGAATACACTGCACTTTTAAACTAAAAAATACTTAGACAATTAATTTGTAAACGGTATATATAGGATTAGCTTTAGGAATATTATTAATCCGAATTTATTTTATTAACTTTATATTTATAAATTACATTTTAATATTTTGCATATGCAAAATATTCTTCTAAAAACAAGGACTTACCGCTATTTTAGCGTTACTTGCCCTTTTATCAGTCATATAGAACTAAAGCTTTTCAATAAAGGAACTCATTTGTAAAAAATACGCTATTCTTTCTGTAGATTTATAAGAAAGGATGGCGTTTTTGTATGTCTATTTCTGTATCGAAAGAATTTGGAAGTATAACAGATTTCAAACAAGAATTAGCAAAGTATATAGAGTACTATAATCATGAAAGAATCAAGGGAAAATCAAAGGGAATGAACCCAGTATTGTACTAGGCTCATTCCCTAAAGGCTACCTAATAAACCGATCTTTCTAAATTTCGGGGGGCACATTCTAGTTGAATTGCTAAAAGCAGCAAATTTACTAATTTAAAGTTAAGTGTTTAACCTTGACGTACTTAAATTCTTTTTTCCAGATAAAGCATACATTATATCTTGATGCTTTATTGTTCTCTTATAATTATGTGGTATCGGGAATTTGTTTCGGTGTTCTTTCATTATAATTAAAGTTTGAAGTTCTATGCTCAATACTTTTGCGAGGACATGATAGTTATATCCATTGTTTAACAGAGAAATTATGTCATAAAACATAGTTTTTCCACCCACTAATTTTACTAATCTATTCTTTAACTCATCCCTTTTTTCTTTAGCTTCATCAATTTCTAACAACATGGATTTTTTATTTGTTTGCTTAATGTATTGAGTATATAACTCTGGGAATTCTTTTTGGACTTCTTTGTTTAATACTGGTTTATATTTAATCATATAAGTAACTTGTAACAATGAGCGTTTTAACAAACTATCTTCAATGAGATACGCTACTTTATTAAATAAATGTACATATTCCTTAATATTGGAATAACTATTAAAATGAGCTAATACTCTACTTTTTATACTAAAAGCCTTGCCTATATAAATAATATTGTCATTATAATCTTTAATGAAATAAATACCACTGTCATCTTTTTCTAATTCATTATCCAGTTCTTCTAGACTCATAAAATGCAATTCACTCATACTTTCCTCTCCTTATTAGTTTTAAATCATGAAAAACAGGCAAGGTTTCTAAAAAAGGCACTCTGCTGTCCTAGGATTTTTCATTTTAGTTCTTGCTAAATATCAAAAAACTGTTTCTATTTTACTCAACTATCAATATGATTATTAATCAAATTTTCTATCATTATTATCTCGCAATTTTATCATGTAATTTCGAGATCGTTTCCTCATTTAAATTACTGTGTTTTATCGAATAAAGGAAATATATTACTCCCCCAATAGTAATCCAAATACTAAAGTACACCCATGTCCTTAACGGTAAATTTAGCATTAAAAACACACAGCATACAATTGCAACGCATGGTAATACAGGTACAAAAGGTACCATAAATCCACGTTTTAAATTTGGGTGTGATTTACGTAGCATAATAACTGATAGACAAACTAACGCAAACGTCACCAAACTACCGATATTAACTAAATTAACCAATTCTTTCAAATCAATAAACCCAGCTATTATAGAACTCCCTATTCCTGCCAATCCAGTTATAAAAGTGGGTGCTCCAGTTTTCTTATTAACTTTCGCAAATGATTTCGGTAACAATCCATCACGACTCATTGCAAAGAATACTCGTGTTGCCGCATACATATTCGAAAAAATAACTGCCATAAGGCCAATTACAGCACCTGCAGCAATTGCACCAGCGACTTTTCCTTGTCCTACCACTTCCATTACATAAGCCATTGCCTCAGGAACATTTAATTCTTTATAGGAAACCATTCCTGTCATAACAAGGCATACCATAATATAAATAATTGTACATATGATTAATGATGCAATAATACCGATCGGAAGATTACGTTTCGGATCTTTTACTTCTTCTGCTGAAGTTGCTAATATATCAAAACCCGTAAAAGCGAATAAAATAGCTGCTCCACCCGTAAAAACTCCACTTAAACCGTATGGTGCAATTGGTATCCAGTTCATTGGTTTTACATAGAATATACCAACCGTAATAAACAACAGAATCATTCCAATTTTAATCAATACCATTATATTATTGATTTGTTTACTTTCCTTCGTACCACGGGATAACATCCATGCTAATATCAATGTAATGATTACTGCTGGTAGATTCACAATACCACCATGCGAAGGAATCGTTACTAGAGCTTTAGGTATCTCTAATCCAAACCCTTTTATTAAATTGTGGAAATAGCCTGTCCATCCAGCAGCGACAGCCGCTGTTGCCACAATATATATTAACAGCAATGACCAACCTACTAGATGAGCAACAAACTCACCAATTGTTGCATATGAGTACGTATATACACTACCAGATGCCGGGAGTGTGGAAGCAATTTCTGCGTAACATAATGCTATAAATCCGCATATAATTGCTGCAAGTACAAATGAAAAAATAACTGCTGGACCAGCATCTCTTGCTGCTACTAATCCAGTTAACACAAGAACACCCGTTCCAACTATCGAGCCTACTCCTAACATAATTAAATCAAATGCTCCTAATGTTTTCGTTAAAGTCTTGCTTTGATTATGCTCTAACAATTGTGTAACGGATTTCTTTTTTAGTAAATTACTCATATTTTCTGTATCCCCTTTAAAATAAGGTTGGTTCTTCTCGTTAGTGTCGTATATAAATTTACTTAGTTATTAACTAGCCTCATAATATTTCTTTTACATTAAATAGATTTGAAATATTATATAAATTCGCTTCTCACTTACTAGTTAAACTAGACATTTCCATAGATTTTTGCGTACAACGTTTCATAGCTGAAATGATAGCTGTTCTTAAACCTTTTTCTTCTAGCGTTACTACAGCTTCTATCGTCGTTCCACCTGGAGAACAAACCATATCCTTCAATTCACCTGGATGTATTCCTGTTTCCAATACCATTTTTGCAGAACCTAATACAGCCTGAGCCGCAAATTTATAAGCTTGTTTTCTCGGCATACCGCCAAGTACAGCAGCATCTGCCATGGCTTCTATAAACATATACACATATGCTGGAGAAGAACCACTAATAGATGTAACAACATCCATTAGTTTTTCATTTACGACCTCCGTCTGGCCGAAAATATTAAATATGTTCAGTACCTCTTTTATATCTTTTTCTGTAACCATTTCATTAAAACATAACGCAGACATTCCTTCTCCAACAAGTGCCGGTGTATTAGGCATTACTCTAACAACTTTTAACTTTCTACCAAATTCATTCTCAGTGCTCTTAATACTTTTTCCTGCAGCAATAGTTACAACGATTACATCATTTTTTATTTGATCTTTTATTTGGTTAATTACCGATGAGTATAAATCTGGTTTGATTGATAAAATTAAAATGTCAGCACTGTTAGCGACTTCATTGTTGTTAGTAGTTATAGTTATGCCATATTCATTACTAGCATTTTTTAAATTAATGACGTTTAAATCTGAACAAATTATTTGATCTGGAGAAACTATATTTTTTTTAATCATCCCACCTATCATAGCAATACCCATGTTTCCACATCCGATGAATCCTATTTGTTTATTCATAATAATTTGCTCTTGCTCCTTCTACTCTAAATTTTATTGATTTTGAAATTATTATTCTAAATAAGGGCTATTACAATTACTGGGTTTATCAATAGAATTTAAAAATTCTCCTTCCTATATAGAGCTTACATATACCTCTAATAATTACTTATTTTCAAAATTCCCTTCTATTTGCACTGCTTTCGCTTGCACTTCAAACTCCCTCCTATTCAAACTTGTAAAGGATATATAACGATTCCTCTTTTTTTCCTAACGTTAAATAAAACACCATTAGTAACGGTTGTTATTTACTTTATAGTGCAAAAGAAGTGTATAGGATAAAGAATGAACTTTTAATAAAATCATTTCTTTAATCTATAATAAGAAGGACATAAAAAAACAAAAAGTTACAAAAATTTTCAAATTAAAATTTTCGTAACTTTTTGTTTTCGTGTAAATATAAGGTCAATTGAGACGTCTCACCGTTTTAAACTTGATGCTCCATAATCTTGTATTGTTACATTTATATGATATTTAATCGGTACTTTACTAAATGTTCGATCCCAATCTTTTTTGACTTTCTCCCATGTTCTCGGGTGCTTAATTCTTAATTGGTTTCCAAAACCCGCAATATCGACTTGATATTCTTTTTGTATTTTTTTTGTAACATGATGTACTAAGTGCTTTACTTCTTTTTCAATAGCTTTTTCTTCTCTTTTTAAAAATTCATTTTCAAAATCTTTTCCTGATTGCATCCAATTTTCAGACAAACGCCCTTCTGATTCAATATTTACATCAAAGGAAATATTATTTCCGTTAACATGTGGTATGATTTTGCTTTTTATTGACTTTATTTCGTATATAATGAGTTTCTTTGATTCTTTATCAAAAGTTTTTACCACACCACCATTCCTTTTTCCGTTTATCCATACTACTCCTTCCAATTCCTGTTCATTTAAAAAGCCCATCAACTTTTTTGTCTTCCCTTTAATTACAGCAGCTCCTGCAAATTTTGTTTCTCCTTTTATCGAGATTACATTTTGCAAAAGAAAACTGGATCCTGACCGCATCTTTCCTTCCAATTTAGCGAGCGATACAGGAGGTAAAATCCTTGTTGTTCTATTTCTATTATCTGCAATTCCAGACAAACGAAATGCTGGGATTTCTCCTTTTTTGTTTGATTCCAGTACCTCCTTCGCTAGACCCTTGCTAATTAAGAGCATACAGCTAAGCCGAACTTCATTGTCACGGAGATACTGTTCAAGTAATTGTTCTAAACTGTATGTACGTACAAGATTATCACTAATAACAATGTTTTTTAAATGTGGGCTGAACATTGTGCTCTCTCTTTTCAATGAAAACTCACGAACAATTTGATGAATGGAATCACCAGTCTCAGAAACATTTATATAACGTTTTTGTTGTCCATTTCCTTTACTTTGTGCTTGCGAACTAACAATTTGATAAGTAGCTGTTATAAGGTTTCTTTTAGGATAACCTCCTTCCTCATCCTCTTTCTCAATTATTGAATCCTTCCCTTTATCTAGTGCTATACCTGCAGTTAAGCTCAACTCTTCTACTTCTTTACTGCTCCAACATCCTGTTAAAAATAGAAGCAAAAGCGTCCCTAACAAAGCCAAATAGAACCGCATATAATTAAATTTATGTTTCACACTACTCCTCCTTTTAATCGCGTAATAATAAGAAGAAGCAGTGGTAGTAAACCAAATAAAAATAATGCAACATTACCGAGCATATCCCCCAATTTAAGCAAGTCATTTATATTTTTCGAAGTCATAGCAATGATGTAAATGATTGGAATCAAAGCAAAAATAAACGGATGAATACTCTTTTTAAAGAGTTGCGCTAATCCTAATGCAGCTGCATAGTAACTAATCGTATAGGTAGCAAATATTTGCATAATCCATATTACAAGCAGTAAAGATTCAAAACGTTCAAATATCAAACCAGAAATTTCAAAACTGCGCATAAGGTCAATTGTCGGCCATGTTCTTGTTACAACCCCATCAATTGATAATGCACCAATGACCATTACAACAGTTATTACATAAAAGATTAACGGTATAGAAATTCCAACTAAAATAGCTTTTACTGCTTTCTTTCGTTGTTCCATAAATACCAAAAGAATTAACATAATTTCAGGACCTGTATATGCGAGAGACGTTGTTTTTATCCCATCTAACACTGGTTTAATTCCCAAACCTAATACGGGACGGAGATTATCTATCTCGAATATTCCGATACTCATAAAGGAAATGATTAAAAAAATAAAAACAGTAATAGGAAATATTATTTCAAACATCCGTGCAATTGAATTAATACCACCCATAATTAAATAGAGACCTATCCACATAAAAGGCATAACAATAGCCCATGTGGGGGTTCCTTCGAGCAAAAAAAAGCTTATTACTTCTGCCATTGAACGAATTTGAAATGCTGAAGTTGTAAGAAAATACCCTATAATAAGAAAACTAAGCAATCTGCCTATCCATTTCCCTACAATATCTTGACTGTATTGGTAAAATGTTTTTTCTGGAAACTGCTGACTTAATTTGACCATAATTACTCCTGAAACCATTGCGAGTATCCCACCTAATATCACACTTAACCATACATCTGGTGTTTTCACTTTTTCCACAGATGCTCTGGGCAAAGTGAGAATTCCTGTCCCAAGTATGTAATTTACAATTATAACAACTGCTTGTGAAGTTGTTATTCGGTCTTTAGGTATAGTAATCACTGAAGGCCACTTCCTTTCGTCATCAGCTACCTTTTGCGGATAGTTTTTTTGGTATGCATTATTTTCGGTCGACGTCTCATTATTTTTAATGGCATGCGAACCATAAAATCTTTCCAGTCACTGAATCGATATGGAACAGCAGGGCTGGTATAAGGAACGCCAAAACTTTTCAGTTTCACTAAATGACTGCAAAGTAAAAGAAAGAAGAGAATAACTCCATACAATCCAAATATCGCAGCACAAAACATAGCTACAAAACGAAGAATGCGTAACGTAATTCCCACACTATATTGCGGAATAGTAAAAGAAGAAATAGCTGTTACCGCAACAACGATAACCATTATTGGACTAACAATTCCTGCTTCTACGGCAGCCTGACCAATTATTAAACCGCCCACAATTCCCATTGCCGGTCCAATCGGTTTAGGCAGACGTAAACCTGCTTCTCGTAAAACTTCGATAGCTACTTCCATAATTAACGCTTCTATTAAAGCGGGAAAAGGAACTCCTTCTCTCGATCCGATAATAGAAATAGCGAGCTTAGTGGGAATTAATCCTGGATGAAATGAAATGAAAGAAATATACAGTGCTGGAGCAAATAATGAAACAAAAGCTGTCATGAAGCGTAATAAGCGGAGAAGTGTACCAGGAAGCCACCTTTCATAATAATCTTCTGGTGATTGCAGCAGCATGCTAAATGTAACTGGAGCAATTAAAACAAATGGTGTTCCATCTAACAAAATAGCTACTCGACCTTCCATCAAAGCACTAATAACACGATCAGGTCGTTCTGTATTTTGAATTTGCGGAAAAGGACTTAGATAATTATCTTCAATGAGTTGCTCTATATAACCAGATTCGAGTACACTATCTATGTCAATTTTCTGAATTCTGTTTTTTATTTCATCCACCAATTCTGTACTAGCAAGATCTTTAATAAATGCGACAACTAACTCTTTCTTTGCACGTTCTCCTACTGGTAGCTTTACTAATGATAAGCTCTCATCCGCACAATGTCGTCGCAAAAGTGAGGTATTATCACTTAATACTTCAGTAAAACCGACCCGTGGCCCTCTGACTAATGCCTCCGATACTGGTTCTTCAATGTTTCGTTTATTTGCTTTTGTTGTACCAAGAATAAACACATCTGCTAAACCATCAATTAAAAGAGCTGTTGAACCTATCAATACTTTGGGTATTAAATCTTTTATGTAATGGACTTCTGCTACTTCACTAATTGTAAGAACTTTATTTTTAATATATTCTTTTGAAACAGTCCCCTCCACATAAGAAGATTCATTTTTATATTCATCAGAAAAATCATCCATTAGTAATTTCATAATATGTTTGTCAATTATCTCTTTATCTGATAGACCATCAACAAAAACGATCCCAGCCTGAATATCTGTGCGCCCAATATTAAACTTCCGAAACCGAACATCAGAATTATGTCCGATTTGTTGCTTTATAAGTTCTAAGTTAGAGGCAAAATTATTTGTGAAATGAACGATTGTATTTTGAGAAGGTTTATATTCTTGTTTCGTTTTACTTTGAATATTATTTTTTTTCACTTGTTTGTCTCTTGACTTCCACCAACTCATTCTTCCCACTCTTTCTCTGACATACGAACCCAATGAAAAAATCTTGAGATAGTATACGGAATTAAAAACAAGATAAAAGCTTGTACAAAGACTTTCCAATCCGGAAGATAAGAAGTAATTATGTTCCACATTTTTATCACCCAATTTATATACTCTGCTAGGATTGAGATTTCTAAAAAACGATATGTACTTAATAAAAAATAACGATAAGATTAAAGAGCAGAAAAGCTAGACATTATGCTTATTTCGTACCAATAACCTAGTTAGTATAAAAACATTTCTGACCTAAAATACCATTTCCAATTATAATTTGTTAGATATTATCTCCTTTTCCCTTATTTATATGCCCGCATTTGAATTTCAAATAATATAAGGATCGATGATATTTCCTCTTAAAGAAAAAAAGATGCTAGAAGATAGCATCTTTTTTCAACTCAACTTACTATGTATTTATATTTTATTGTGGAAATACTCATTTTTTTAAATGAATATTAATGTTTAAAAAAATAAAAAATACATATTCTTTTGTTCTAAGTTCATACACTTCTACCAAATCGATACGGAATTTTCTGATTTTAAATTCAATATGAAATAAAGGAAAATCCTCTCTTAGAAAAACTATATAAAACAAATAACATGAAAACAACTATCAATCTATTAATTGAACGTAATAATGAGCAAGAGTTTATCATCTTAATTCCAAGTGTATTCGTTTTGCTTCAAAATAAAGAACTTGAATAAATTTTTTCGTATCAATACGAGCAGGTAATGTTGGTTCATTATTCAATTCTGTCATCTTTCTCCTTACGGTAGTAAAATCAAAAAATCTAGAAGCATAATTTTCGAACTTCGGGTTTAAAAAATCAGTAAGTCCAAGGGAGGCTAAATGGTCTAATGATTGATAAATTGCTCTCCGAATCCGTTGTTTGGAAGCTTCTATGAACCTTTTTAATTCGGTATCTTCAGCTGAATCCCCAAGTTTTTTTTGAGCTAAATTCATAAAAATCTCTTTTAGTGAGGGAAAACCTTGTTCCAACGTGTTATCTTGTTCATATTTATATAAATAATCTAGCATATCCATTAAATCTTTACTTCCACTCTCACTGGCTATTCCTAATTCAGACAAAAGAAAATGAATGGAATTTTGAAAATGATTAAAAGTATTTAAATGTTTTTCATTACGGTATTTTTCTTGCACACTTGAATTACTATCCAATTTTAGTACCGTATTAAGCGATTCTTGAATGTTTTTTATCGATTTTTCCAAACGAATTCGTTCAATGACTTTCCGAACAACTGTTAATACTTCAATCCGGTTAATCGGCTTAATAATATAGTATTCAACGCCAAGCGAATAAGCTTCAGCAATTAATTCTTTTGATTCTACTTGAGAGACCATGATGATTTTCCCTTTAAACGAAGGTTTTATTTGACGAATTGTTTTTATTCCATCTTGAATCGGCATTAACAAATCGATAAATAAAATGTCTATATTTTTAAGGATTAGCATTTGTTGCTCTAAAGATAAACCATCCTCAGCTTCTCCTATAACCTCCCCAAGATCTTCATCCTCGATAATTTGAGCCAACATTGAGCGAACCGCTTTTTCATCATCTACTATATAAAAATACATAGAATCACCCTTTCGAAATTATATGATCAATCCCTAATCTAATTATAAAAATTGATCCTTTTCCTTCGGTTCTGTCCTCAAGCGTAACATCACCTTCAAGTTGTTCGACCATTTCTTTAACATACGATAATCCGATACCTGTCGATGGATTGCCTAAATCATCATATTTAGAAGTAAACCCAGGCTCAAAAATTGAATCTTTATATTTTGAAGAAATACCGGGACCATTATCGCCTATTTGAAATTCAACAAAATGGTGGTCTTTATTAATGTCAATTGTGATGGTTCCCATACCTTGGATAGCCTCTACAGCGTTTGTAACGATATTATTTATAATAGATAAGATTGTGTAAATATGATAATGAGGATGCACACCATCAATTTTATACACAAATTGAATGTCTTTCTCTAGCAACCGTGCATATTTCGCATTTGCCCGTATAATGATATTTACTAGTTCATGTACAGACATATAATCTGTAAAACTTTCATCAGAAATTAATTTTGAAAGTCCCGCAAAAATACGTTGGTTATCTTTTTTAACGTCATGGACCTCACCAGCAATTTGTAATGCCTGTTGCCTTAAATCCCCAAACTGAAAATCCATCTGTTTGTGCTCAAAAGAGTCTAAAGTTTTATATAAATCATAGGATTTTTTTGTTATATTCTCAGCATCTTGTAATGTTTTTTTTAAATGAACAGCATCTTCATATAAATTAGAGATGAGCATGAGCATGTGTTCATTTTGTTTCTTTATGTGTTTCTCCCTTGATTGCGCTTCATACAATTTCATCATATTGAAAAAGCTTAGAACTATAAAACTATGGGAACATGCGATAACAATGATCTCATTTATTGCCTCGGATGTGATCGATGTTTTTAATACGAAATATTGAATCATTAATTCCACACAGTCTGACAGTATTTCAATCATGCAACCAATCAAACCAATCATTAGTGGTTGATGATAAAAACGTTTAATTTTTGCTAAATGAAAGAGATACGAATAAGTAAAATAAAAGAAAAAACTAGGATAGTGAGTATGAAAAGCGGCTAGCCAATCCATATTTCCCTTTATAATGACATCCATTGAGATACGAAATACTACCACGACTATCGCTGTTAAAAAACCCGGTAAAAATGCTGGAATTCGTCGAAACAATAACAAAAAAAAGAAAAATGTTGGTGCACCAAAGCTCATTCTAAATGTTTCATTTAAAGGAAATGACTTTATTTCACCTACTAAGGGTACTGTAAGTATCATTAAAACGAGAATATAGATGTCTTTTTTTACTAAATTACTAAGATTCAAAATAATCACTTCTCACTTTCGCCTAACAGTCAGTATACAAACCTATTTGCATTAATACAATACTTACTCTATTTTTTTCAAAAACTGATAAATAAGATATAAACGAAAGCATTATAGATTGTGAGTATTCATTACACTCTTCTACTTTAGAAAGATACTTTATAACTCAAAAATGTTCAGACACAATATAAGGTCTGAACACTTTTGGACTCGCTCTAACACCAAAATATCTGTGCTCCTTTTTAAAATATACTTAAATCCCATTCTTTTGCAATATGTTCTAACAACATAATTCCTGGTAAACTATTCCCATACTCATCAATGGCTGGTCCGTAAATACCAATACCACATCCATCTTGGAACGATAAATCCTTCCTAGATTTTGAGGGAACAAGTGTCATAATTCCGCCGGATACCCCACTCTTAGCTGGTAATCCAATGAAAGCAGCAAATTTTCCAGAAGCATTGTACATTCCACAAGTAAGCATTAAAGCTTTTGTTAACCTAGCTACTTCTTTAGGGAGCACTTGTTCTTTGCGAATAGGATGATATCCATCATGTGCCAGTATAAGCCCTATTAAGGCAATATCTTCTGTATTTATTTCAATCGAACATTGTTTTAGGTAAACCTCTAGTGTCTCCTCCACATCTGATTCTAGAAAACCGTTCTCCTTTAAATAGTATGCTAATGCTCTATTACGATGAGCCGTTTCCCATTCTGATTGAAATACTATTTCATTAATAGTGGGACGCTTCTCTATCATTTTTTCAATTAATATGTATATAGATTCTAATTTTTCTTGCACCGATGTCCCTGGCAAAAGTGAAGCTATCGTAATCGCTCCAGCATTAATCATAGGATTAAAAGGTTTTCCTGGTTTATGTATCTCCAAACGAATAATCGAATTAAAGGCATCTCCAGTTGGCTCTACGTCAACTCGTTCTAATACATAAGAAATACCGCGACTTAAACAAGCGGCTATAAAACCGATTACTTTTGATATACTTTGTAATGTGAAAGGTATCTCCCAATCTCCTGACTTTATCATTGTTCCATCTGGCTTTACTATACAAATACCTAACTGCGATACATTTATTTCCCCCAGAGCTGGAATATAACTGGCGCTTCGTCCCTTAGCTGCATACGTTCGATAATGAGCTACCCATTGATCTAAGCAAACTTTTTCTTGACCCTCAACTTGAACGCTAGAATCCTTTATCATTTAATCATATTCCCCCGTACTATTAACTTTATATAGAATGATTTTTTCTTTACTATAATCAATAATATTTGCACTAGAACCAAGAAAAATATTCAGACATATTGCAGTCTGAATATCTTTCTTATTACACACTTTTCTTTTTTGAAGTTTCCTCATAACTATCCCAACATTCAATATTTTCAAGCCCTTTAATGTTTTCTTTATAAAAAATAGGATCTTTACCAGCTTTTTTCTGGTTTTTATAATCTTGTAACGCCGCAAATGCTACTTTTGAAAGTAAGGTAATAGCAATTAAATTAATAATAACCATAAAGCCCATAAATAAGTCCGCTAAATCCCATACAATTTGAATCTTTGCAACAGAACCAAATACAATCATAGCCAATACACTTATTCTGTATATCATTAACCACACTTTACTTGTATGTAAGAAGCGAATATTTGTTTCACCATAATAATAGTTGCCAATTAACGCACCAAATCCAAATAAAAAAACAAAGATAGCAAGACAACCCGATGCCCAAGGACCGATGTGTTCACTTAATGCTGCTTGTGTCAGTGCAATACCATTTAACCCCGGTTGTTTATATGCATCAGACAGCAAAATAATAAAGGCAGTGCTAGTACAAATGATTAGCGTATCCGTTAATACACCAAATGCTTGAATCAGTCCTTGTTTCACCGGATGGCTTGTTGTTGCTGTTGCGGCAACGTTTGGTGCACTTCCCATACCAGCTTCATTTGAGAATAAACCGCGTTTAACTCCATTCATAAGTGCTGCACCAATTGAACCACCTGCTATTTGTTTAAAACCAAATGCGTTTTGAACAATAAGAGAAAGAACTTCCGGCATTTTTGATATGTTGGTAACTACAACAAATAATGCAACTCCAATGTATAATACCGCTAAAAATACCACCTTGTATTCGGCCATTTTTGCAATACGTTGTACACCACCAAAGATAATTGCAGCGAAAGCAATGGCCATGATTATCCCAACTGTTAGACGATCTGTACCAAATGAGTTTTGAAAAGCGATTGTAACTGTATTTGATTGTACTGAATTGAATACAAGACCAAAAGTAATTGTGATTAAAATAGAGAATAATACTCCCATCCAACGTTTATTCAACCCTTTTTCCATATAATAGGATGGACCACCGCGGAAGCCAGTTTTATCTTTTACTTTATATATCTGTGCTAATGTGCTTTCAACAAAACTGGATGCCGAGCTAATAATAGAAATAATCCACATCCAAAATACAGCTCCAGGACCCCCTAATGCTATCGCAATCGCAATTCCTGTGATATTCCCTGTTCCAACGCGAGCTGCCATACCAATACAAAACGCTTGAAAAGGAGAGATTTGATCTTTAGAACCACTTTTTCCCTCCATTAATACACGGACCATCTCTTTTAACATTCGAAACTGTACAAAATTCAATTTAAATGTAAAGTAAATTCCGCAAATAACAAGCATAACAATTAACAATTTAGACCATAAAAAATCATTCGTTGATCCGACTAAATCTACAAAAAATCTTTCCATATTATCACTCCACACCAAAAATTTATCTATCATAATCTATATAAAACCACCTATATTCCTTGTTATAAATACCTCATTCATATTCAAATACAACAAGGATAAAAATTTTCTATATGAATAGGATTGGCCTGTTTATGCAAACATCACAACATGTAACCACAAAACTAAACTTTCGAAAAACTTATTGTTTATACACACGATGCTCTATCCCCTTCTGCAAAACTAATATTCTTATCCACTAATGTTGTTGTACTATTATGTTTGTTTCGTTTACCGGTGATTTACATTTAAATCATAATAATCAATAGTGATTAACTGATTTTTTGTTAATTTTCTCAAGAACATGGAAATATCTCCTTTCTCACTACTAATCTCAAAAATAGGCTAGGTAAAAACTTTACGAAAATTCTATAAAGCGCTTTCAATCTTCAACTAAGAGAAGCTTGTCTTTAATTTATAATTAAAAGTACAGAATGTTACGAAAAAGTACAGATTTTTATAAAAACAAAAATTTTTTAAGGTTTTTCATCTGAAAAACAGTGAGGTTTTGTGAAAGTCATACAGTATCCAAACATCGCGGATTCTGTTCTACCTAACCTCTGACAAGCCTCTATTTTCTTCATAAAAACATCCATACTTTTTTTCTTGTAGAAGTTCATATAAAGTATTTGAAATCAAGAATCAACGGGATATTATAAGAATATTAAAAAAATAAAACATTTAATTTATTTATGGTATCATACAAAATACATTTGTTTTCTCAATTAATCCCCCTAGCTGGATTCGTCTATATTGCACATATTTACAACATGAAAGACACTAAGCAAATAAGGATTTTGTTGAAGGGATGAAACATTACAAAACTCTTATTTAGGTCCTTATGACATCCTCTTTTCTAGCAATATCGAGTTATCCCAAAAAACGTATATTTACTAACATAGATTACAGGTGGTGTATTGTGAAAGAAATAGTATTCGTTCAAAATAAAAAAAGACTCCTTATGAAATTCGGATTTTTAAAAAAGGATTTATTACTTACCATTTCACTGATACTAGCAATTGTAAGCTGCTTAATACATTCGCCAAAGATCGAATATATTAACTTTGAAGTGTTAATTAGCTTATTTAATCTAATGGTGGCCATTAAGGCCTTTGAACAGCTAAAGATATTAGACAAACTTGCCGTTGCGATTTTAAATAAATGCAATAACAGCAGGTCAATATCTATTATTCTAATTTTGTTATGCTTTATTTGCTCCATGTTTGTAACAAATGATGTCGCTCTCCTCACTTTTGTACCAATAACACTTGTCATTAGTAAAAAAACAAAAATGAACATGATGGATACAATCATCCTGCAGACAATTGCGGCAAACATCGGTAGTAGCTTGATGCCTATGGGAAACCCACAAAATTTATACCTATATTCTTACTATGGAATTAAGCTCATCCCATTTTTAGGTTCAATCCTGCTTTTAGCTGTACTTGGAATTAGTTTGTTATTTATATTTACTCAAAAACTTCAAAAAACAGATTTGAAAATAGAACTACCTGCTCTTACCGTGAAAAATCGAAAAAAAGCTACCGTCTGGATTTTGATACTTATCACTATCATTGCATCTATTTTTGGTTTCATTAATTATTACATTGCGCTAATAGTTACATTGGTGGCAGCATTTACGTTAGATAGAAACTTACTATTTAAAATCGATTACTTTCTTCTAATAACCTTTGTCTGTTTTTTTATTTTTATCGGAAACATTTCCCATTCCGATGCACTGGAGACATTTGCTCGCGCTAATTTAAGAGGAGATACTTCAGTCTTCTTTAGTTCCATATTTTTGAGTCAATTGATTAGCAATTTTCCTACTTCAATTCTTCTATCAAACTTTACTTCTGATTGGAAAGCTTTATTACTAGGAGTAAATATTGGAGGGCTTGGAACAATTATCGCATCTTTAGCCAGTGTAATTTCCTATAAACTATTCACTCAGGCCAATGGTAAAGAGAGTAAGGCATATTTAATTAAATTTAGCATTTACAACTTTTCATTTTTAATCATACTTACATGTATACAATACTTTATGTTTAAATTTCTAAAAATTTTTTAAAAAATTGATTACTTTAGAAAAACCCAAATATCTCAGCATTCAATTGAGAAATTTGGGTTTTAATATAGGTATATTTAAAGAGATACAACAAAGTTACCATTAATTTAATATTTTGAGATGTTCTCAAAGCGAAAATCTTTTAGCTTTTACGTTATTTATTAGATTTCAGCTCATTTTTTATGTACTCAGTTATATAATAAATGACTGAATTTATAGGGTAATAACTTTCAATTAATAATAGAAAGTTATTACAATGTTATTTCATTTTTGAAGTCCTCTTCACAAAATCCTTAATGTCCCTCAATTTTTTTCCGCTAATATTATCTTTGATGGTTGAATCTATTTTAATTTCTAATTTTGCAAATGCTGCTCCTACACAATTATAGATACTTGATTCAAAAGCAAGATGTCTTGCAGTACCACTAAATGCCTTTTTAATATCAATGTCAGGACGATAAACGTTGAATTTATCAGGCCTTTCAAATACGTTAGAGTCACAATTTGTTGCACCAATCATACTGTGGTATCCACATAACTAGTTACATTCTCCTTTTTTCTATTGTTAATAGCTTCATAATAAAAGCTGTTAAACAGCAAAAATGCGAAGTCTTAAATTAGACTTCGCACCTTATACAAATTTACAATCCGTGACGATACCAACACAAATGCAATACTATATACATAATCACTCATTATATGTGTTGCTCTTTTAATTGGCCAATATATAAACAAATCCTTTTACTTAGCCATCCTTCATGATTGGCTTGATTGTTTCTAGATACTTAATCCCTCTATACTCATTTCAAGCGGTAATCCATTCCGATTGAAATTACAAATGACAAAATTTATCCGTTTTTCCTACTTGCTAAATTCAGCAAGTAAAATGTTTTTAAAAAATTCCGGGTTATTAATGTTTAAACTGTTCGAATTGATAGCGAGTGTATGTTTACCTCCAAGTGTTCCACCAACAAAAGTGGAAAACCCTGGAACGGCCCCCCGGTGTCCCCATACCGAGACACCATTTGGAAGCTTAATTTCAAGTATTCCAAGACCATATCCAGTTCCCTCTCTTTCCGTAGGAACTGTAGTAAGCATTTGTTTTAATTGCTGTTCCTTCAGTAATTTGCCACCTAGTAAGTAAGAGAAGAATTTGTTTAAGTCGTCAGCAGTAGAAATCATATCTCCATCCGAGCTACCTGGGTTCATATACGTAACGTCTTTTAGCTCACTCGCTCCATCTAGTTGCAAATAGCCACGGGCATGCTTGGTGCCTGGAATCACGCTTGAATTACCAGGTAGGAATGTATTTGACAAATCAAGCGGTTCAATAATCCGATTTTCTACCTCTTCTGCATAGCTGTTTCCTGTTACTTTTTCAATAAGGATTCCTAGTATTACGTATCCTGTATTTGAATAAGACCAACCCTTCCCTGGAGCAAAGTCTGAGGGAAGAGAAATCCCCATCTTTACAAATTGTTCAGCCGTATACGATTTTTTTATATCCGTAATATCAAAGTCTTTTGAATTTATATAGTCAGCAATACCACTTGTATGATTCAATAGTTGCCGGATCGTAATCTGGTTACCATCATATCCATTTCCTTGAATGACACCAGGCAACCATTTTTCAATGGGGTCGTCTAAATTTAAACGGTTCTCTCCAGATAATTGAAGTAGAACTGTTGCAATGAACGTTTTCGTCACACTGCCAATACGAAAGCGAAAATCTGCTTTCATTGGTTTCTTAGTTCTCAGGTCTGCTATCCCAGCGGTATAACTCCAAGTTTTACCACCCTTAGAAATTTGAGCGAGTATTCCCGGGTATCCAAGTTGCAGTTCATCCCGTATTGCTTTCTTAACGGAAGTACGATCGCTTTGCGTACTTGTATGTAACGAACTAGATACATTTTGCGTAGGTTCTGCTTTTACAATTGAGGCTGGTGTTATGTATAACAGAGAACTTCCAGCTATTAAAAGTGCTAGACTTGCACATGTAATTTTACTGCGTGTTTTCATAAAGAATTCCTCTCTTCTATTAAAATTGTATAGATAGTTGATAGCAGTGTCATATACGAACCACACAGCTATCCATTCTCCCCATGATGAAAAGGGAACAATGTATTTGCAATCATTGTACTCATTATTTTCACAAAACACTCTTGTTACTGAATGTTTTATATGTAGGCTGTACTTATCCCCCCTTCACGCCTTCTTATATTTTTATCCTACACATTGAAAATCTCTTTTTCCTTACCTATCCCTTACAAATTCCTTACATTCGAAATTGTTTCTATAATGATAGGATTGAAGTAGCGTCTGTGCCCGACAGCGCAAAAAAACACCGATGTTTGTCGTTTCCGTGTTTTTTGCGTTTTAAATATTGAAGATTCTTTTTACTCTTAACAAGTTAAATTCTTGATTTTTTCTAATGTGATTATTCTTCTTGCTATATCACACAAATGAAATTGCACTGCACGAACCATTCCTAATGTTGTTAAAACCCCTTGTTTCTATGTTGAAATTTTCATTACATTTAGGAAGATTATACACGTTTTCCTCATGATTAGATCAAGCTGTAGACTTCTTAATTTTAAACGAACATTTAATTTTTTTATAACATAGAATAGATAATATGTAACATCATTAATATCTACTACGTGAATAAAAAAAGAAACCTACTGAAAATATTAAGAGCGTGTTTGGACTTACTTTTTTTCAAAACACGCTCTTTTCTATGATTATTTAGTATTAATTCGATCAAATTTTATTTAAATGCAACCCAATATCTAAAATAGGGAAAAATACCTTCCGAGTCATTCACACAAACTAAGAAATATCTTGTTTTACCATGTTGATCTTCTACTTTTATCCTTCTGAACATAATAGATAATTAAAGATATATGATAAAGACAAATTATTTCTATTTATACAAAAGTAAAGATACATTGAATACGCCGTCCAGTCACAATTTGCTATTTTCTAAGCTCAAAGTTTACCTCTTCAATAAGTGGAAATAATAGAACTATAAAACTTTGGATGGAGGATTTATAGTGAAGAATAACAATAATTACAGTGGAAAATTACCACATAATGCTGAATCTTACTGGACGAGCAGTATTCATTTACCTGAATACCCTCCCTTAGAAAATGACATGCAGGTCGATGTTATTATTGTAGGAGGAGGAATTACTGGCATTACTTCTGCCTATCTTTTAGTAAATGAAGGTCTAAAAGTCGCTGTTATAGAGGCAGACAAATTATTAAATGGAACGACTGGACATACGACAGCTAAAATTACTGCTCAACATGATATGATTTATGACGAGCTTATCAGATATACCGGAAGAACTACCGCAAGATTGTATTACGAAGCAAACATCAATGCTTTAAAATTCATTCAAACCACAATTAATAAACATCAAATTGATTGCGATTTCACTCAACAAGATGCTTATCTGTATGCCACAACAAAAGAATATGCATATAAGTTAGAAAAAGAAGCAGAAGCTTATAAAGAGCTTCATATTGAAGGTGAACTTGTAAACAAACTTCCTATTGATTTAAAAATACATAATGCACTTGTTATGAGAAATCAGGCACAATTCCATCCACTTAAATATTTAGCTCATCTTTCAAATATAATTACAGAAAAAGGTGGACACATCTTTGAAAATACCACAGCAGTAAATATAAAAACAGGCGAACAACCTGCAGTTCTTACCCGTGGAGGAGCTCAAATTACAGGAAAGTATATTCTCTCTTGTTCTCATTTCCCTTTTTATGAAGGCGCAGGACTTTACTCTACAAGAATGCATGCAGACCGATCCTATATAATTGCTGCTAAGGCAAAAACAGATTATCCAGGTGGTATGTATATTAGTGTAGATGAACCAACCCGCTCCCTCCGTTCTACAACAATTAATGAAGAAAAATTTATTCTTATCTCTGGAGAAAGTCATAAAACGGGACAAGGCGGCGAAACACTAAAACATTATGAGGCCTTGGAAATATTCGGCCAACAAGTTTTTGGGCTTGAAAAAATTGCATATCGTTGGTCAGCACAGGATTTAATTACACTAGACAAGATTCCTTATATCGGTGAAATTACCTCCGATCAAAAAAATATATTAATTGCTACTGGATATAGAAAATGGGGTATGACTAATGGAACTGCAGCTGCTCTTTTATTCCGAGATATCATATTAAAAGAAAAGAACAAATTTCGGGAATTATATACTCCCTCCCGTTTCCATATGAATCCAAGTTTAAAGAACTTCTTAGTCGAAAATGCCAATGTTGTTGGTCACTTAATTAAAGGAAAGTTAGAGATTCCACAAAAATGTATTCGTGATTTATCTAACGATGAAGGAGCTGTCGTTGATATTGATGGACATAGAAAAGGAGCTTATAAAGATGCAGAAGGTAAACTTCATATTGTAGATACAACTTGTACCCATATTGGATGTGAAGTTGAATGGAACAATGGAGAACGTTCTTGGGATTGTCCGTGCCACGGTTCACGATTCTCATATACAGGAGAAGTACTTGAAGGGCCTGCTGAGAAACCATTACAAAAATACGATTATAAAATGATAGATAACCTTACTTCAGAAGACTCTGGTTACTAATTAAATTTATGTAAGCCAAAACAACTACATAGTATGTAGCTGTTTTGGCTTTTTTAACTCCGTATTGTCCGTAATCTCAAATCGAAATATAATCTGTCCTATTCCTATCAATTCAAGAAATATATTCTTCCCCAACATGAAAAATTGAGTTAAACTTCTAAAGATAACTATGAAAGGGTAAAATTGAATTCACAATTAAAACCAACATACTCCCGTTTGAGGATAACTCGGTTTTATTCGTTTGATGATGTTATAGTCCTACTCCTAAAACTGACAACTTATAAGAGAATATCATTTTTCACCTTCTATTCTAACTAACAAGTCGTGAAATTCGTTTCTTCTTCCATGAAAGTTTATAATATCCATATTGCAAAAGTAAACTTACAATAAATGCTGCTGGATACCCAATCCATATTCCTGTTATACCAAGATTTGTATGATAAGAAAGGTAATAAGCAACAGGGACTTCTACAAGCCATATTGATACGACACCGATAATAGTGGGCCATAATACAGTTCCACTTGCTCGCATTGTCGCACCAATAATTTGAGCATGACCGAAAATTAAGTAACTCCAAAGTGTAATCATCACCAAACTATGCGCAATTTCAACTGTATTCGTGTTCGTTAAGAATAACGATAAGATTTCTCTTGAAAACAAGTAAATAAAAGCGATTAATATACCACCAATTATATAATTCATAATAATTCCAGCACGAATAACTTCCTGTAATCGGTTAAATTGTTTCCCACCAATAGATTGCGCAGCGAAAATAGATACCGTAATTCCAAGGCTAACCGCAGGCATCTGAACATAACTTACAACCTGGTTTACAACCCCATATGCAGCAGTCGCATCAGAACCGAAACGATTCACAAATACGATTACCGCAATCTCAGATAACGAAACAAGAATCATATTAATACTCGCTGGAATTCCAAGGCGTAATAATAGTTTTAATAAATCCCAATCCATACGAAGATATTTCCGTACGGTCTCATCTAATTGCAGTGGATGATTCTTCTTTTTTAAATAAATAAGCATAACAATAAATGTTACAACGGTCGAGATAACAGAAGCATAGGCAGCTCCGTACACACCAAGTTTGGATATTCCTAGCCAACCAAAAATTAGAATAGGTAATAGAATTATATTTAAGACTGTACTAACAATTAAGAAATAAAACGGTGTCTTAGAATCTCCTGTACCTCTTATAAACGTTGTATAGGAGAAATATAGAAATAAAACTGGCATAGAAATAAATAAAATACGCGCATAATGCACACTCATATCAATTATATTCTCTGGCGTACCCATAAAACGCATAATGTTTAGAGCAAATACATTTCCCACTATTGCCAAAATAACTCCTATTATAAAGGTAAATGTCAACGTCGTACCAACAATGGCTTTTAAACGATCTTCATTACGGGCTCCGAATGCCTGACCAATTAAAATCGAACTACCTGATCCAATCCCAATTACAAACGAAACAAGTAAAAAGAATAATGGAAAAAATGCTGAAATGGCAGCTAATTCATTCACACCAAGCCATCGTCCTACTACCACCATACCAAATAATTGTCCAACTGATTGTAATATGTTACTTAAAAGCAAGGGAACTAGAAACATAGACATTGATTTCCATGTTGCTCTCTCTCCCTTTTCTTGATTTTTTAATTTTTTACTTTTTTGAATACTATCTATCGATGATTTCACATTTGATTTCCCCTTTTATTTGGAGGAATTATGTTATTCCGAGAATAATACGTTAAAAATAAAAAAAGAAATTTTTAAATTAACGTTATTATCTTATCCATAGATTTCCCCCTACGTAATATTGATTTTTGAGAATTTGTTTATCTATTCATTCTTTCTATCATTTATCTCTTTCCCCCAAAAATTTTGATATAAACGAAATGAAGCTTTCCCCCTTATAAAAACCTATTCTGATATTTCTTCTAAGCAATAGTAAACAGCTTCCTTACCCCTTCAAGTTAACTCTTCAACATCTACAGCAGTTAAATTAATTTGCATTGCATCATTTATTTTAATAAAATTATTTATATTATTAAATGTAATAAACAATTAGGAAGCGAAATTGGTATAAAACATGTCTTTTGTTATGTTTTTAACATCGTGAATAATTAATATTAGACCCTTGTTGCTTTATTTGTTAGAGCAATTAACATAGATTACTGTTTTCAGTTATGTTGTATATTTTTTTAAAGATGTGTCCAAAATATAACTAACCTGTTTTAGAACAAATTGGTTACCGAGTAGTTAGCTTTTGCTAACTACTTTTTATTATTAAATATGTTCTCATCAAAATGATGAATTTCTAACTATTAGCTCAGTTCTTTCTATCCAGAAGAGTAGTTTGTACTTTTACTTAAAATTCCTTGAAAACTATTTGAGCATAGATTTTTCCCATTAAAAAAGGAGAGATTATAATCCCTCCTTCTAATCCATACACTATATAATTAGCGAGTGAATCGACCATCAAGTTGTATATTGAAATTTTGTGCGATTTTATATTTCATTTGATCGATTGCACTTTCAGCATCACGAACTAATAATTCGTTACGGCTTCCACTATTATTGTTTGCTATTATTACGTATACTCGTTAATTTCCATGTCCATACTATTTAGCAACGGTAGTCCATGCCATTCGGATTGACCTCCAGCACATGATAAATTTATAACCGTTCCTATAATTAGGAACGGTTATATTTCATTTAACTGTCCTTTTTAGTTAAATGAACTGTTTTTGTATAAGTATTACTATACAGTATCTTCTGTTCAAGATACATTTTCACTTAAATCATTTAATTTACCTTCACCATTTAATACATACTTTTCACGTAATAGTTTTTAGTATACATTCATACCATTAAGCCATAATTTTTATTTCAAATTCCGTTAAAGTACTTGAAGCGCTAATAAAGTGAAACTTTAATCAGTGGGGATTTTCTTCATCCCCCACTGATTATAAGCCCTCACCAATCGGACTTTAATGGGCAGCCCGACCCCCACCTAAATTCTTTGCTTTCGCTGAATTTTGAGGTGGGGTCTTACTGCCCATTAAAGCGGGATAAACTTTTGTTCAGAAAGTTGTCTAGATTTTTTGGGATTCATTCACTCCGTCTTCCAACAGAGCTACATCGCTTATCCCATACAATATAGAATTTCATGCATTTTCTCTATGAATAAAACGCAACATTCCGTTAGTAATGCAAATACAGTTTTTGTTTTCCCTTCTTACTCGAAGGCTTAGCAATTAACTTTTATTAGCTACTCTTTTATGTTTCATACAAATACGACCCACGTTTTCTCGATACTATATAAGACTTTAAAAAGTCAGCTTTGCATATTTCCCCAACTCTAGCTCCCTTGGTCGAGAGTTGAGCAGTTAACCTTTGCTAGCTGCTCCTGTTACTTAAAGAAATCATTTAACTATACTTTCTAAATAAATACAAATTCTTTATTCCTCAAATAAATCATTTTTTCTAATTTATGTATATTATTCAACTAATTCTACCATTAATCTTCTGTGCTACCTGTAGATCTTTTGTTTTAAATCCACTATTTATAGCCCATCTATAAAATAGAAATGAAACAATTGAAATAAGTACCATATCCCATCCATAAGTTATAATATTTAACCCACCAAATTTTTCACTTCCAATGTACGATATACAAATCATAAATAATAAATACCCCACAATCCATAATCCAGCTAAAAAATTCTTCTTAAATCCAACCCATTTTGTTTTTAATTGATAATAAAAATATATAGGTAAGCCCATAAGTATAATAAACATTACTTCTCCTGTTAACGGCCACCTTGCCCAATATAATGTTAATGATGCAAAAATGAACCCTAAAGGTGCAATAATGTTTAATCCCTTTATATAGAAAGAACGATGAAAATTAGGTGCAGTTTTTCTCAGGGTCATTACTGTTATTGGTCCAGTAACATATGAAATTAATGTAGCTACTGAAATCACTTCAGCTAAAACACCCCATCCTTTAAATAAAAATAAAAAAACAAAACAAATCATTAAATTAAACATCATGGCAAATCTAGGCACACCATATATAGGATGTAATTTCCCAAAAACTTTAGGGAAATATCCATTCTTCTCCATTCCGTACAGCATGCGTGATGTGGTTGCCATATAAGTAGTACCTGTACCCGAAGGAGATACAAAAGCATCTAAATATAATACAATAACTAACCAATTAATATTTAGTGCTATCGCTAAATCAGCAAATGGTGAATTAAAATTTAAATTCGACCATCCATTAATTATCATATCGGGATTTACAGCACCGATAAAAGCAATTTGTAATAATGCATATATTATAGTTGAAATTAAAATGGATCCTACAACTGCCCGAGGAATGGATTTCCCTGGGTTCTTTGCTTCACCAGCCATATTAATGGGACTCTGAAAACCATTGAATGCAAAAATAACACCGGATGTTGCCATAGCAGTTAATACATTTGACCAATTAGATACATGAAAGTCCTGATGACTAGTAAAGTTTTCTCCATGAAATCCAACAAATAGCAATGCACCAATTGTAAGACCAGGAATTATGATTTTAAATATGGTAATTAAAGAATTTACTTTTGCAAATAGACTAACAGTCCAATAGTTTAAAAAGAAATATATAATAATAAGTAAAGAAGCAGCTGCAAGACCTTTTGAAGTCAACATCCCATTGTCTACTAAATCCTTGGCCCAACTTGCCCACTCCCAAGGCCATGAACTCATATATTGTATTGAGGCTATAGCTTCAACTGGAATAACTGAGACGATGGCTATCCAATTAGCCCATGCAGCAATAAATCCTACGAAATCTCCATGTGAGTATTGGGTATATTTTACCATTCCGCCAGCCTCCGGAATCATGGCTCCTAACTCACTATATGGTAAGGCAATAAATAATATTACAATCATTCCTAAGAGCCAAGAAAAGATAGCGGCCCCTCCTGATATTTTAGCAGCCTTCCATGCACCAAATAACCAGCCAGACCCTAAAATCGAGCCAATCCCAGTCATTGTGAGTGCAAAGGTTCCTAGCTTGCGTTTCATATTTTTCATTTTTTACACGCCCCTCGTTTACAAAATAAATAGGATTTTTTTATTTATTAACCATTTATTCATGTATACTAGCCCCCTTTTTATTTAAAGTAAGAATACAAATTTTATAGACTCATTCACCATAAAATTTGCTATAATTCGAAACCATAACATTCATCTCCAATCAACTCTTTATAGTGTATGTATACCCTCTATACTTCTCTCTAAACCTGAAATTTTTAACTATATTTGTTACGGAAAAACATCATATCTAGTATGCCTCTATATTAAGAATATTTTAGTTCTAATAGACGAATTTTCATTTTGTCTATGGTCTTAATTTGATAGGCGATACTACTCCCAGATGCACTCAAGTTAGATAAAAAACTGAAGGAAACTATTATAGAAATTTCTACATTTCTTTTGAAACATATCGCTCCCTTCTTACCAAAAACTCAACTCTAATTTAGTGAATTGTTTAAGTGTATTGGGAGACTTTTATTGGGATAAATCTTCGGCAAATAATGACACCCCTTGTTTTTTATGCATATTCTTAAAAAGTATGTCACTCTTTCTCATTAATTAAGAAAATGCTAACGTGCTTTTAATCTCAAGAATAGTCCCAACTCTTGAGTTGATGGATGTGTAGCCGTACTCCATTGCTATCAAACAAAACAATGATAGTTACGGACGAATTAGCAATTATACGAATTTCATTTTTTCGGCATTCTGCATCTAGACGGTATACCTATTAGCCACGGTAAAACTCTATTTTAAATCAAAAAAATAGATTACCTGCACACGAAAAAGTATAGTGCACAGGTAATCTATTTGTTTTTGAGATTAATAAAAACCTAATTTATTTTTTGAATTCTTCCATCAATAATAGACTGAATTGGTTCTTTTGATTTTTTTATATAATCCACTAATGCTTCAAAATCAGTTGGTCCTGTTTCAGCATCTTTCCCGTTTTTAAAGGATACAAATCCATCTCCACCTGAAGCTAGAAATGCGTTCGCAACGACGCTGTAAGTTTGAGAAGGAATCATTTCTTCTCCATTTGTTAGGCGAATACTTGTGACTTTTTCTCCATTAGGCTTGTTCGCATCCCAAGTGTATTGGATCCCTGAAATTTGAAGCATTCTTGTTATGTCTTTTTGCCATTGTTGATTTAAAATATCACGAATGTCCTGGCCTGTTAAATTTACTTTTATTAATTGATTTCCGAATGGTTGAATACCATATATCTCGCCCCATGTAATATCACCAGCATCTAAGTCATTACGAATACCACCAGGATTCATAAGTGCAATTTCGGATTGCATTGTTGTACGCTGGGCATCAGCAACTAAATTACCAAGAGTAGATTCACCAGCCGTATTTAGTTTGCGATCTAGTGGAGCAATAGACTTACCTACAACTTCATTAACAAGAGGTGCGATTTTTGCTTGATATTTCTCCATCTTCTTCTTTATTTTTTTATCAGGCTCCATACCTTCATGGTAAGTTGTAACAATTTCTGCTTTTTTCTCAACAATATCTTGTGTCTTACGATCAATCTTTACATCAACATCAGCAAAAGCCATACCATAAGAATTTGCTTGTACGACAAGTTTATTATTAACAGTTCCATTTACATAAGTGTGGCTATGCCCACCAAAAATAACATCGACTTCTGGATCAGTCTGATTTGCTAATCGGACGATATCACCATTTGTTACGCCGTTCCCATCTGTTGTACCTCCGTTATGCGCAAGAACAACGATAGATTTAACGCCTAGTTTTTTTAATTGCTTTACGGATTTGTTAATAGCTTCAACTTCATCTGTAATTTCTACATTCTTTAGCATAGTAGGCATAACAAGGTTAGGAACATCCGTTGTTACAACTCCGATAAATCCAACAGGAACTCCTTGTACCTTTTTTATAGTGAATGGTGGTAAAAATAAACGACCGGTGGATTTATTATAGAAATTTGCGGCAACATATGGGAATTTTGCTCCTTTAAAATTCCCTGTTTTCTCATGGTATCCACCATAAATAAGGCGGTTCATTTCTTCAACACCTTCATCAAATTCATGATTTCCTATCGTTCCAACATCGAATTTCAAATCATTTAGAAATTCAATCGTAGGTTCGTCTTGTAATAATGCTGAAACAGGAGTACTTGCTCCAACAACATCTCCAGCATGTACCTTTAATGTATTCGGATTTTGTTTTTCACGATCACGTAAATAAGCCCCTAAGTACTCAATTCCCCCTGCATCTTTATTGTTAATTTTTTTTACTGTGTCTAGTTGCCCATGAAAATCGTTAATACCGAGCATTTGTACATCTATGTAGCGGTTTGGTTCTGTACTTGCTTGGGCTGAAGGCACAGCGAATACACTAGTAAAAGTAACTGTACTTAATGCTAAAGCAACTGGAATGATTTTTTTCAACATAAAATTTCTCTCCCCTAATTAAAATCTTACATAATACAATGTTATTTTAATATATTAAGAGGATTATTTCTATAAAAATTCTACTAATTATAAAAATTAATAAGATTTTATTTTTTCCCAACAAAACACTACTTCCTCAAAAATGTGAAGATGTAAAACGACAATTTTAAGAAGGAAATGATTATTTGTAGGCTCTAGCCTACACTCTTGGATTAGGATATAAAGGCCCCCTCTCAACTTAAGAAAATTCACTACACAAACAAGAACATGTACATTTCTTTGTTTTGAGAATTATTCAAAATATTATCTTGATAGTAATATAACAATACTTCTAAGAGACTAAAAAACTCTAATCAATACATGTTAGCTGTTAAGAAGCATATTCAATCCGAAACTAATGGATATGTATAAACCTAACTCAATATCACCATTTAAAAATGAATAAAAATTTCGTTATGGAAGATTTCGATTCTTTAAATTGATTACAGTGGTGCACTACGCCGCATTCAAAAAGATGCTCCCGGATTTATCCAAGAGCATCTTTTTGAAACTTTATTTTTTATTTGTTTATGGACTATCTTATGATATTTAGTACTTCTCATATTAAAAAAACATTTTAACAATCATATGGAAGGCTACCTAACTATTTTCACGGAATCTTTAGGTATTCTACTGTGCTCACTTCAATTAATAAGGATCGGATTCATGGCTTTTCTTTACTGCATCTTTTGTTGCTTCGTTTGCAGCTATTGAACCTTGGCCATATTTTGATTTACTTACTTCGCGGCCTGGAAGTTTGTCTTCCGTTTTAGCTTCTTTCATTTTCCTTTCAATACCTTCTTTGACACGACGGCCATAATCCTCATCAGCTTGTGTGAAGTGCTCAATCATCGCATTCTGAATTCTTTTGTCACATACTGCAAGTGCTTCAGATAGATTTTTAACCAACTCATTTCGTTCCCACTCCTCAAAACTACGATATGTGTGGCCTGCTTGACCATAATTATTAGGACGATCGATTGGTGCACTCATAGCAGCCGCGTTGTAAGTAGGTTGGTGTGGATGATGCTTTTCTTGGTTTGCATCTTTATAACCACCCAGCATAGATGGCTCATAGTTAATATGCGGATTTTCTCCAGACTCTTTCGGATTACGCATATCCATTTGACCACGATGTTGATTTGTACGAACAGGCGCTTTAGGTGCATTAACAGGTAATTGTAGATAGTTTGCACCAACGCGATAACGTTGCGTATCTGAATAGGAGAAAGTACGACCTTGTAGCATTTTATCATCTGAGAAGTCCATTCCATCAACAAGTACTCCTGTACCAAAAGCAGCTTGTTCAATGTCTGAATGGTAATCAACTGGATTACGATTAAGAACCATACGTCCTACTGGTAACCATGGGAACTGCTCCTCTGGCCAAAGCTTCGTATCATCAAGAGGATCAAAATCGAGTTCTGGATGATAATCATCCTCCATAATTTGTACAAATAGCTCCCACTCTGGATAATCTTTACGCTCAATTGCTTCATATAAATCTTGTGTTGCATGACTAACATTCATTGCTTGAATACTGTTTGCATCTTCTTGTGTTAAATTTCGAATTCCCTGCTTCGGCTCCCAGTGATATTTCACCAATACAGCTTCGCCTTTTTCATTTACCCATTTATAAGTGTTTACACCAGATCCCTGCATATGGCGATATGTTGCTGGAATCCCCCATGGAGAAAATAAAAATGTAATCATATGTGTTGCCTCTGGGGTACGAGAAACAAAGTCAAACATCCGCTGAGGATTCGGCACATTCGAAACTGGATCAACCTTAAATGCGTGAATCATATCTGGGAACTTCATCGCATCACGAATAAAGAAAATCTTCAAATTATTCCCTACTAAATCCCAGTTACCATCTTCCGTATACATTTTCACTGCAAAACCTCGTGGATCCCTTGCTGTCTCTGGTGAGTCCTTGGCCCCAGCTACTGTAGAAAAACGAACCATTAACGGTGTTTTTTTACCAGTCCCTGAAAATACTTTCGCACGAGTATATTTTTCTGCCGGCTCATCTCCAACTTTTCCATAGGTTTCAAAATACCCAAATGCTCCAGCTCCTCGCGCATGTACTACACGTTCCGGAACCTCTTCTCGATCAAAATGAGAAATCTTTTCGATGAAATGATAATTTTCAAGTGTTGCTGGACCACGATTCCCAATTGTTCGGATATTTTGATTATCCTTCACAGGGTGCCCCTGTCGTGTTGTCAATGTCTCACGTTTCACATCTTTTTCATCTAGAGAATTCATGTCCTGGTTTTCTGCCATAATTGAAAACCTCCTCAAAATTATTCACCTTTAGGTATTTCCATTTACTAGAAAAAATATGTTGGAATTGCAACTTGTTTATAATTTATCAATTATATAGTTGTAATCAGTCCTTTAAAAATAATAGGAGTGCTTCATTAAATTCTTTAGCATGCGTTGCATTTAACCCATGTGGCCCACCCTTTATTAACGCTACTTTAGAATTAGGAATTGCTTCATGTGTTAATTTCCCACTATATTCATATGGTACAGTTGCATCAGAATCACCGTGAATAATAAGAGTAGGTATATTAAACTTCTCCAAGTCTTTTCTAAAATCTGTCTTACTAAAGGCGGTAATACAATCAAGTGTTCCTTTAGGTGATGCACTGGCTGCAATATCCCAATTATATAAACGGAATGGCTCACTAACTAAATCTGTTCGATTACCAGCAGCAAAAAATCCTTTCGTAAATTCATCAAGGAATGCTAGGCGATCACTTTTTACTCCATTTTCAAATCCTTGAATTGCTACATCATCTAATACACCCTCAGGATGATCTGCTGACTTGTAAAGGTATGGTGGTACAGCTCCTGCAAATACAGCCTTCTCTACTCTATTGGTTCCATATTTTCCAATATACCGAGCTACCTCGCCTCCACCCATAGAAAAACCAACAAGTGTGACATTTTGAAGCTCTAACTGTTCTAATAGTTGATGTAAATCAGAAGTAAAGGTATCATATTCATACCCTTCCCATGGCTGAGATGATTTTCCAAAACCTCGACGATCATATGTTATAACTCTGTATCCAGCCTCAACAAGAGCAGGAACTTGGTATTCCCAAGATCGACCACTTAACGGCCAACCATGAATGAGTACAACTGGTTTTCCTATGCCATGATCCTCATAATATATCTCAATTGGTGCTTGATTTTCAGTTCCTACAGTAATTTTCGCCATTCTCCTACCTCCTTTAATATATATCCTTTTCTTCAATAATCCGGATAAATCTCATAACCTATTTATGCCCATTTATATTGTGAACTCTATGTATAAAACTCTAGTGTTCCGATGAATTCATTTTCTGTTTATGGACAATTCCCCATCTCCTACCTTTTTCATCACGAAGTATTTGCTGAACATTCCTCCTATTCAATTCTAATAACAAAAATAGGTAACTATCAATATCGTTCTATCTATAGAATGTATAGGTAAAATCAATCTATTTTATAGTGAAAACAACTATAGTTACGATCTATACAAATTATAGATAATTTAGAATTGATTAATGAATCAGTTTTCAAATACTATAAATTTGCATAGTACTTCATGTTCTGTGAATGCTGCTATAACCAATATTATTGGTCAGCTTAGTTATAAACGAAGAAACTTATGATAGTATTCGACTATTTAAAATTTCTTCGATTACTTAATTTTTAGGAGGAATACATAATGACTGATCTCTATTCTCGTATTAACAAAGATGATGCTGTCGTTCTTTTAGTAGATCATCAAACTGGTCTTATGTCCGGACTGGTACGTGACTATGGTGTTGATGAATTCAAGAACAATGTTTTAGCTCTTGCTCATACTACTAAGTTTTTTGATTTACCAGTTATTTTAACAACAAGTTTTGAAAACGGGCCTAACGGACCTTTAATGCAAGAATTGGTTGATCTCTTTCCTCATGCACCAAAAATAGCTCGACCTGGACAAATTAACGCATGGGATAATGATGATTTTGTAAAAGCAATCGAAGAAACTGGAAAAAAGCAACTTATCATCGCGGGCGTAGTTACGGACGTTTGTGTTGCTTTCCCGGCACTTTCCGCTATAAAAGCTGGATATGAAGTATTTGCTGTTACTGATGCCTCAGGAACTTTCAGCAAACAAGTTGCAGATGCTGCCAATACTCGTATGGCACATAGTGGCGTGCAACTTATGAACTGGTTTAGCGTAGCTTGCGAATTACAACGCGATTGGCGCAACGATGTCGAAGGTTTTGGCAATTTGCTTGCTAGCAATCTTCCAGGCTATCAAAATATAATTGGAAGCTATAGGGGTGCTCAGCGAGATCTTAGTAAACAAAATGCATAAAGTGAAACTTTAATCAGTGGGGGTTTTCTTCATCCCCCACTGATTATTAGTTGAACCAATCGGACTTTTATGGGCAGTTGATCCCCCACCTAAATTCTTTGCTTTCGCTGAATTTTGAGGTGGGGGTCTTACTGCCCATTAAAGCGGGATAAATGTATCTCAAGGATATAGCTTTAAATCACCTTTTTTAAAGTAGATAGTATAAATTTAGTGCTGATTAAATCAGCACTAAATTTAAATTAAAAAGTATAGCAGAGCTTTAATTGACAGAAGATACATTACTTTCAATAAACAATTAAAAAAGGAGCGTTTTATTATGAGTAATTTAGAATTGTTAAATCCGGAGAACAGTGCCTTAATTTTAATTGATTTTCAACCTCAAATGACTTTTGGAGTTGCAAGTATTGATAGACAAACATTGATTAATAACGTTATGCTGCTTGCTAAATCAGCAAAAACTTTTAACGTACCTACTATTCTTACTACAGTTGAGACACGCAGCTTTTCTGGTTATTTTTGGCCACAAATTCTTGACATATTCCCAAACCATGAAATTATAGAACGCAGTTCAATGAACTCTTGGGAAGATCCAAAATTTGTTGAGGCAGTTAAAGCAACAGGTAGAAAGAAATTAATATTTGCAGCACTTTGGACTGAAGTTTGCCTTGCATTCCCTGTGCTTGAAGCAATGAAAGCTGGCTATGAGGTGTATGCAGTTGACGATGCTTCAGGGGGTACTAGTTTGACAGCACATAACGCTGCTATGCGTCGTGTAGAACAAGCTGGTGCAATTCCAGTGACAGCCATTCAAGTTTTACTTGAATACCAACGTGACTGGGCACACAAAGACACTTATGATGCTGTAATGGAGATTGTAAAGGAACACACTGGTGCTTATGGTCAAGGTGTAGAATACGCATATACTATGGTGCATGGCGCGCTTCCAAGTAGGAAAATATGAAACAAGAAGGAGTAGCTGTCGAAGAGACTTATACAGGGAACGCGATGGATGCTGCCGATCCAGTAACAACGATTGTTACATGGGAAATTCAAAAAGGTAAAGAAAAACAGTTTGAAACTTGGAGACATGAAATCGAAGCTGCCGCTACTAAATTTCCAGGGCATTTGGGCGTAAACCTAATAGTCCCCAATAACGAATCCAGAGAGTATACTGTTATTTTTCGCTTTGATACGTATGAGCATCTACGTGCTTGGCAAGAATCAAATGTTCGCCGAGATTTGTTAAAAACAGCAGAACAATTTCAAGCTACTAATCCAACTTACAAAACTGAAAGCAGTTTGGCTTATTGGTTTGTTACTCCGAAAACGCCAGTTCCACCGCCAAAATGGAAAATGTCTATTGTTACCCTTCTGGGTGTATGGCCTCTTAGCATGTTAGTTCCTAAATTGATAGGACCTATTATAAAACATATGAATCCTATTATGTCCGCTTTTTTTGTTTCTGTATGTATAGTGTCCTTGCTATCATGGGTAGTTATGCCGATTTTCGGTAAATTATTTCATCCATGGTTACAAAATAATAGGAAGTAGACGAGGTGTGAATATGAATGTACCGGATATGATCTTATATAACGGAAAAATTACTACTCTTGATCCCTCTCAACCTGAGGTATCTGCTATCGCCATAACTGATGGTTTAATAACTGCAGTAGGTGGAGATGAGCTTCTTAATAGTGCCACAGAAAAAACAAAAAAAATAGACCTTAAAAGAAAAAGAGCTATTCCAGGCCTGAATGACTCTCATATACACGTTATTCGTGGCGGTCTTCATTATAATATGGAATTACGGTGGGAAGGTGTGCCTTCAATTACCATTGCTCTCGAAATGCTCAAAGAGCAGGCAAGGCGTACACCTGCTCCTCAGTGGGTAAGAGTAGTTGGAGGTTGGTCTGAGTTTCAATTTAAAGAGAGACGGATGCCAACTTTAGAAGAGATTAATGCTGTTTCTGAAGACACACCTGTCTTTGTGCTACATCTTTACGATAGAGCACTTGTAAATCGTGCAGGGCTGCGTGCACTGGGATACACAAAAGATACCCCAGACCCTCCAGGGTGTTTAATTGAGCGGGATAAACGAGGTAATCCAACGGGCCTTTTAATTGCCAATCCTAACGCTTCTATTCTTTATTCAAGTTTGGGTAAAGCTCCAATACTTAATTTTGACGACCAGATTAACTCAACTCGCCATTTTATGCGCGAATTAAATCGATTAGGTATTACAAGTGCCATCGACGCAGGTGGTGGGTTCCAAAATTATCCGGATGATTATAAAGTTGTTGAACATTTAGCTGAGAAAGATCAATTAACTTTGCGTATTGCGTATAATCTATTTACGCAAAATCCGGATCATGAATATGAGGACTTTGCTTCATGGGCAAAGATTGTTTCTCCAGGTCAAGGAAATGATAAGTATAAAATGAATGGTGCCGGAGAAATGTTAGTATTCTCTGCAGCTGATTTTGAAAAATTTCAAATGCCACGGCCCGAACTAGCTACGATGATGGAAGCTGACTTAAAGAAAGTAATTTCTCTATTGGTAGAAAACCGTTGGCCATTCCGTTTACATGCAACTTATGACGAATCAATCACACGTTTCTTAAATGTATTTGAGGAAGTTAACAAAGAAATTCCTTTCAATGGTCTACGATGGTGGTTTGACCATGCAGAAACAATCTCAGATCGTAGTATGGAACGTGTTAAGGCTTTAAATGGCGGTATTGCCATCCAAGACCGCATGGCTTTTCAAGGTGAATACTTTGTTGATTTATACGGAAAGGAAGCTGCAAAGCGTACTCCCCCGATTTATCGTATGTTAGACCTAGGTATACCTGTTGGCGCTGGTAGTGATGCAACTAGAGTTTCCAGCTATAACCCTTGGGTCGCTCTTTACTGGATGGTTGCCGGAAAAACCATTGGTGGTCTTTCGATATACGATGAAAAAAATAAACTTGATAGAAAAGTAGCCCTGGAATTATATTCAAAAGGAAGTGCGTGGTTCTCTGGTGATGAAGGTAAAAAAGGAACCCTTACAGTAGGTCAGTTTGCTGATATTGCTGTATTGTCTTCTGACTACTTTACTGTGCCAGAAGAAGAAATCAAGAACCTTGAATCATTACTCACCATTATGGGTGGGCAGGTTGTTTATGGAAATGATGAATTTAAAAATTTATCACCTGAATTACCGCCAGCATCACCTGATTGGTCACCGACGGGAGTTTATGGTTATGGTGGTGCTAACCTAGCCCACACTATACTTTCTCACGATGCCCATGATCACAAGTTACATAGTTGCAGTAACCCTCTCCATCAACACACTCATACCGTAATAGGAAAAGATGGAACTAAATGGGGTATTGGTTGTACTTGCTTTGCTTTCTAAATCAAAACCACCGGTATAATGCCGGTGGTTTTCTTTATGCAATAAGGATACGTAGAAAGAAATAGCAGTATATCCCTAATGGAATCTATTACTATGCGATAAGACCGAATAGTTAATTGATTAACTTGACTTATTTTTAACAGCCTTCTCTCCTTGCAAAGTCTGCCCTTTTCCCCTTAAGTAAAGGTCCATGATATTCCCTTTTGAAGCGACTACACCACACATATAAATCTACTTGCCCTTTGACTGTAATTTAGGTCTTATTCCAAGAATTATGTATCATTTTTCACTCTCACACAATCATCATTATTATTTCTATTATACTAATACTTTTTCAGGTTCATTTAACTTCTGCATAAAGATACGTGCTGCAAAACTTAAAAATTTATCATCAAAGTGAATAAGATTAATATCTTGACTTGGTGTCGGATCAATAATACGAACTATGCTCAAATTATCATTATTAACAAATTCAACTAGTGAAAGAGGTATTATAGCAACCCCATGTCCATTGCATACAAGGCTCAATAGAGAAATGGAAGATTTTGTTTCAATGTTTGCTTCAGATAAAGATAGCCCTAAACTCTCACAATATATTTTAATAGTTTCACGACAACTACATGAAACCATTATTCTACTGAGCCCTACTAATTCTCGAAAAGAAACCGATGATGTTTCATTCAAAGGATGTTTTTTTGGAATGACAAGGACGAGCTCTTCGCTATATAAAAGAGTGCTTGTTAATGTGTCTGGAATTTGATCACTACGCGTGATGCCTATATCAATATTTTTATCAACGATTTGATTTACAGCAACTTCTGATTCTATAATTTTTACTACGATGTTGGGATAATGTTGTTGAAACTTCATAATATAAGGTGTTAAATAGGTGAGATCCTCTAATAAACCTCCTATAGTAATTACACCTCTTTTTACACCCTTTAATTCAAAAATTTCATTATAAACGTCATCAAATTGTTGCATGATAAATTTTCCTTTATCAAATAGCAGCTTACCCGCTTCTGTCATTTTGATACCTCTTCCAACTCGATGAAACAAGGGTGTATCAAGTTCACCTTCTAACACACGGATTTGTTGGCTTAAAGTCGGCTGTGAAATACCTAGAACTTCCGCAGCTTTAGTAAAACTATTATTATTACAAACTTGAATAAAATACTCTAAATGACGTAATTCCATTCTTGATACCCACTCTCCGCTTTATGAAAGATTTATAATGAAAAGGACAATATGTATACGTTAACAGAACAACTATCTTTCCTACTATATCAATTGCAATTACATAATTTCTTTATTTTGTACTACAATACATTTACTACTATTTCTTAATTTTCCCTCCTATTTATTTAATTTATATTTAATTAGGATATTACTAAACAGAAATAATCTCTAAAAACTTACAATTTCTGTGCGTAATATCCTAACTTTTTCAACTGTTTCATTATCATTTTTTCTCAATATAGTCCAAACTACCAAATATTTGCTGAATCCCCTCTTTATGCTGAGGAAAAATTAGTATGACCAATTCATTACCTTCTGAAGTAATTGATGCATACGTGACACGGCGGTCTTTAGGACATGGTTTTCACCTCTTCTTTTCCAACCTATCTACTACATACGTGATACTAATACTTGCAAGTAATATTTTGGTCTCCAGGTTTTTGTATAGGCTGATCGCCTTTACCGTATAGTAGCTTAAGCACTGCAAATTCAGTTGGATTAAGTCCATAAATTTTTATATCCTTTTCAATCCGTTTAGTGATTGACTGTAATTCCCTTGATAATATAACAAATAACTTTAAAGATAAGCTCTCATCGTTAATCACGGTCATAATTACCAATCCTTTACAAGTTATCTTGAATTCGAGATTTATTATATTATCGTCAAAATATTATGTCAATCATTCATTTTAGCTTTATCAAGCCACTTATAATTTATTTCTCAACATAAGACATATGGAATTAGAAGAAAACAATTGTTACTATATAAGTATCTCAATTACGTTATTTCTTTTAAAGAGAGCTTGTTTTTAATCGCAAGTTCTCTTTTGCTATATTCTAAATTGGGTCCGGACAAATTTCAGATGATGAGTCTACCCCCATGTATATGATATAGTTTTAAACAAAGATTAGAGCTCTCCTACAAGAAGGAGAGCTCTAATCTTTCATATAAATAAATCCAATTTTATAATTTTAAAAATAAAAGTCGTATATTTTATCCCCAAAAACTGTGATATACATATTGAAATAATATTCGCCTGATTTTGTTTCTTATTTCCACTTTATAACACCCCCTTCCTATATATTCCATCCAAAAATAATATGAAATAAGATATTATAGAATCTCATTCTTTTCCATCCGTACACATGAATTAAGAAAATCTTTTGTTTGAAATTTACAGGTTCATTGCATGAAACCAAACTCACTGGTAAGATTTCGTAAGAGATTTGGAGATAAAAAGCTTTGAATTTCTTGAACAACTAATCATAGTTCATTGAATACAAAAATAGTCATACAAAAAACGCTACCCTTCCCTATGATTCTAGGGAAAGAATAACGGATTTTTTACTCATCTTATACTTAGTAACTATAACTTTTTGTATCTCAAAAGACTTTTTACTCTAAAATTGTTTTTCATACAGGTTTTCAGATTCTAAAAAATCTATAAATTGCTTGTAATGTGTCACTGTTCTTTCTAAAGCAATCATTAAAACAAAAATAAAATAAATTGCTTGGATTCCATTCATATAATTAAAGAGTGATTCGAATATATAAACAATGCTTGCAATCATAGAACAAAACCATAAATAAAATTTCATTTTTAGCTTTTTAATTTTTTGCTTAGTTGTCTTACAAGGCTGGCCATGAACTCTTATAAACAAATAAATTGCTGTATGCAAAATAATAATTGAAAATTGGAAACTTCGACTGTCCTCTGGACTAAATGCAGAGAAATCTATTTCTAATGAATGTAATACTATACAAATAGAAAACAAAGTTAGCACAATGACATATAAAAAACCAAATAATAATTCAAATATAAATAGCCAAGGTTTATTTAAAATTGAGTAAAATGGATTTAAATATTTTATGGTTAATAAAGATTTCTTCACTAAGTCCGTAAAAATGATAGTTGTATTAGTTATATTCATATAGAAAAGTAATGTTATTGGAACTAATAACATTATAGCAATGCCCCAAACAATAATCTTAATACCTGATAAAAAGAAAACAGCTCCATAAATTATAACTGAAAAAATAAAAGTTAATATTGGAACAAACATTAAAAATATAAAAGTTCTTATTAAGATTAAATCCCCCAAAGTTTTTTTTCTTTTAGAAAAGTGTATTTTTTCCTCCTTGTAATTTTTCACAGTTTCAACTATTTCTTTCTCAGATAAAAGAAAATATTGCAATCTATTAAACATAAAAAAGCTCCTTTATATTAATATTAAAAAGATTGCCCTCTGTATTCTTACTTTACGCTTAAAATACATACCCAACTGTTAGCAAAGAAATTTTCATTCATTTACTTTAAATTTTACTTCTGGGTATTTGGTTGCCAATTTTTCAAGCGAAAAGCCATCGTCTACCTGTTTCACATATTGGTTAAAAAAAGCGAGGCTGAATTCATTTATGATACGGTGAACGTATCTTGGATTTTCACCTGAACTCCGTAACAAAGGAGAGAACAAATGAAAATCAGTGAAACTCGTATGATCAGTATGGGGAATAACCATTGACATGCCACCACCTGCAAGTGCCTGGTCACTACGAACTTTTCCCTCTAAAAAATCTTCCGTGGAATCATCACTAATCTCTGCATTCATAATCAAAAACGGTTTTCCGACTCCAGATTTTGGAACATTCCCCCCATATAATGTACCATCCATATCGATAGCTGCTTTGACACGAGAGTCTTCTACTAACACTTGCGCAGCTGTAGCTCCACCATAAGAATGTCCAAACATTCCAATTCGGGATGTATCAATTTTTCCTGTAAAGCGATTATCTTTATCACTTTGGTTAAGCTTCTCTATTTGATTAAGCACAAAAATAACATCTTCCTTCCATAGTTTAATATGGCGATCTCGTTCGGCAAAATTAGTTAAACTAATCGACTGTACAATAGCAGTTCTACCATCTGGAAAGACGGTTGCTGCAGCATCATAGGTATGATCAATCCCTATGACGATGTAACCTTGGCTGGCCAACTCCTCCACCTCAAACGTGTTTTGATTGCGAAAACCGCTTAAGCCATGGGAAAAGATTAGAACCGGATAACGTTTCTCTGAATCTGACAATTGAGCTTCCATGAATGCATTCGATTTCACCAAGCCTAGATGTTGAAACGCGAATGCTGGAATAGACAATGATTTTTCCAACCCCTTGGAAATTTCACCCGAGTTATGGATATAAGGTGCGCGAGTCATCTCTCCTTTTTCTTTTGCAGGATACCAAACCTGAATCATCAGCTCGCGCCGATCATTCAAATCTTTCATATAAGGCTCTTTTCGCTCATAATCAATCCAATGATAAAGTGTAGTACCAACCTTGAAGGGACCGCTCGTTTTTTCAAATAAAACTACCGGCATGAGGGAAGGAAGCATGACCGCAATAGTCAAATAAATGACCAGTAGCAATGTCTTAACTGTGACTGCCGGACAACTTTTAACGTTCTTTTTTGATTCAGCAAATAGATAGCAGATCGTTAAAATAACTGGGGACAAGTAAGCCGGAATCATTTGCCAGCGATAGCCTTCTACGATAAGTTGCACAACAACTACGCCGAAGGCAACTGTTAGGATGAAGACAGACCATCGTTTTATTTTCTCACTAAAAAACAGTGTACAGCCTAGAATACTAAAATTCACAATGATTAAAACAGTCTCAAAAAAATCCATTTACATTCCTCCCATATCTTTATTTTATCTTCAAGGATATCCCTGGTTTCTTCAATTTGTACCTTAAGTACCGAAAAGTTTTTTTTGGTACTTAACTTTATATTATACCGATATCTTCCAACCTGTAAAGTATAATTTCCCTCTCCTCAAATCAGCATAAAAATAAAAATGAGCAGGATCACATTAACCTGTATGGTTATTGTGATCCTGCTCATTTTTTATGTAGAAGTGCTATTTAATCCTTACTTGTAATTCCATACAATATGATATCGACCATCATTGCAAGTGACTCTTGTAGAGTGATTTGGTTAGAGGCTATATTACCCTGTTCAAAAATTGATGTCATTAACGTTTTGAGTGTTTGGATTAGTACTGGAATGTCCATCGAACGTAACACACCACTATTGATGCCCTCTTCAACTAGCCCAGTAATTACCTCCCATTCTTCATTTATGCCTTGTTCTATTTTTGTCCACTGCTCTGGGTGATAACGTCGCAGTTCAATCAATAAACGTAAGAAGCTGTGCTGAAAATCCTTAGGCACAATTAAAAGAACCCCTTTTAATTTTTCGGGTATGGTCAAATTAGAATTTTCAATAATTTCCCGAAAACGTATTTGTGATTCTTCATTTATTTGCTCAACTACATAACCAATAAGCGCGTCCTTAGATGGAAAATGCTCGTAGAGCGTACTTTTGCTTACACCTAAATCTCGAGCTAAATCACTCATTGTGAATTTTATTCCCCTTACATGAAAAAGTGAAATAGCAGTTTTGGCAATCCGATCTTTCATCATTTATTCACCTCATACCAAAATAGTAAAGTTATTATCTCTTCAGTACTATTGTAGTACTTTGAGTACAAGGATAGTTTAACTGTTTATTTCCTGGGGGTCAAATGTGATGAAGATGATGAAACTTTAACCCATAGCCTTTAAATGAAAACATTATTTTTTTATGAAAACTAAGTTTATTTTTATCATTGCGGGGACATCAAAACTTTAACTTGACGGGATATGGCACTCCTCCAATTAAAAAATATGATTAATTAGATTTAAAAAAAGATTTCTTTTTCTTTACTCGTAATAAATCACCTGTCCATCCTTTGAATCGCATATACATATACATACCTCCTGTTGTGAAAATAATAAATAAGAGAGCAATTAAATAGCTATATTTCCATTCTAGTTCAGGCATATATTTAAAATTCATACCCCATAATGCTCCTAAGGCTGTCAAAGGTGTACTTACAGCAGTTAATACAGTAAGAGCTTTCATAATTTCATTCCCACGATGAGAAGAAACAACTTCTTGTAAATGAATCATCGTGTCCAATTCTTCTTGGTACTCTTTAACAAGTTTCAATCCACGCTCTAATTTTACGTATGTTTGTTTATAACAAAGGGTGTTTGTTACGTTTTCTAACCAAGCTTCTTTCAGGCCTTGTAACACTTCTTGTATTAAGCGAAACACATGTGTGTTCATAAATAGTTCATGACGAATATGATAAATTCTTTCTAAAACTGCTATGTTATTATGATGATAAAAATCCCATAATACATTCCTAAAATTGTTTTCGAAATAGTCAACCTTTCGCAAATAGTGAGATATAAACATTGATAAGATAGCACATAATCCTTCAGCGGAACTATTACAATTTTTTGCACTAAAAGAGGCATTATGTATTAATTTCTGAAAGTCCTCTTCCTCTTTTTCCTGGACTGTTATCAGTATTCCATGAGCTACGAAATAATGAAGAAATTTTTGAATTTTGGCGTCCTTTTTATCTTGATCATATAAAAACGAACCATATACACAGGTTTGACTTGGTGATAACGTATAAACATATAATCCATTTTCACAAGGAGAACTTATTTTCTTTACAAATTGAGAGAAATAAGATGTTACATCACAAGGGATTATAGAAGAAAATCTTTCAAGCTCACTAGTTCTTACATGATACCAACTCCATTTCGGCATTTTTATGCATTCCATATTATTCTTCCTTTCTGAATAGTTTTATGTTTGATCGAATCATATCCGTAATATGTAATTTGTATGTAGGTATTCATGTCTTGGAGGAAAAGTTTTTAGAGCAACTAAATTACAAAATAAAGTGAAACTTTAATCAGTGGGGGTTTTCTTCATCCCCCACTGATTATTAGTTGAACCAATCGGACTTTTATGGGCAGTTGATCCCCCACCTAATTTCTTTGCTTTCGCTGAATTTTGAGGTGGGGGTCTTACTGCCCATTAAAGCGGGATAAATGGCATAGGAGGTCTTATTCTATTAAAAGGAAGACCCCCTCTATATATTAGCTATTTTTATTCTCAAATTTAAACATTTCCTCTATACAAGCACTTTTTATCTTTTCTTATAAAGAATTTATTATATATGGAAAAGAAGCTACATAATTTGGCACGTCTATTCAACGAACTCCATTTTGGTCGTTATTATAGTTTAGATTCGTATGCAGATTGATTGGTGATATCGTCAAATACTTGACTTCCAATAATGTAGTATCCATGAAGTGCAGCCTCTTTCGAAGCGTCTACCATACGGAAAGAAGAAATTTCACCTTGTATTTTTTCAATTCGTTTTTTGTGGAGATCTACTATTCCTCCTGTCCAAATAATAGTGTCATACTGGTCTAACTTAAATTGTTCTTGTAATACACGCATAACGTCTTGGAAGTGTGCATCTAACTCTTTTTGAATCAAAGTATGAACCTGACTTATCTGAGGATTTTCTTCTTGACCTCCATATCCTTTTTCTAAGATTTTTGGCATGTCGTTAATATGCAATTGATTACTTTCACCCACATGATTCTGCAGGATATTCTTAATATTTTTCAAAGGCTTGCTACATCCTAGTTCTGTCTCATAATGGTTTAAAATGACATTCTGTTTCATATCTGTCATTTCTAATGTACGAAATCCACCATCAATAATTAAGATACGATCTCGTTCCTGAATGATTCCCTCTTTTAAGAAATAAGCATGTAAAGCGACCGGTTGCTGAAGAATCAAAGCATTTTCCACCGTAATATTAATAAATTTCCCATCAATTTGCACGGAAGTTTCTTTTTTTAGTGCACGTTGTAATTGCTCATGCTGATTACCAAAACAAGTAACGGGAAGCCCGGTAACAACTAAAGGTAACACGACATTTTCTTTATAATCCTTTGCAATGCAACCAAATATTTGTTGTTTAAACCGTTCGCTTTCATAATAATTTTCTATTTCTTCGTCAAATGGAGGAAGGGATGAAGCATCAGATTGATGTGCTTCATCTCCCATGTAGTATGCAAAGTCTAAGTCTATAAAACTTACCTTTGTTAAATCTTCACTTTCAGCATGATTAGGTACAGGAGCTAGTGTGGAAGCTTCACTCTTAATCGTCACCTCAGAATCTACATCCTGTCGATATGCCCGCTTGGTAAAGCCAATTCCTACATCAATTGCATACAGAGATTTCATACTTTTTTCCTCACTTTCTCTTTTTAGAATTAAATCTAAGCACTCTCTTCTTTCCCCTCTTTCCTATATTTCTTGTTATTTTCGTTTTCTGTTAAATCTTTAATGGTAGAAATGACAACTGGTGTGGCTGTAAGCAGTTGTGGTAATGTTTGTTTTGCAACATTAGCTGCATTTACAGAGAATTGTTTACTTGTCTCAGTTACCTTCTCTAATGTTTCCTTTATGTTTCCTGCTTGCAGTTTGTCTTTTACGCTTTTTCCTTTTGTTTGTATAGCATTTCGATTTTCTTTTTTTAATAGGGAAACCATGACCCCGGTCGTAATCCCAATCACAGCATATTTGAATATTGTATGTTTCATTTTTTCTCACCCTTCTCCACTTTTATTTTCTTCAATGCTACAACCTAAAATAATTACCTTACCTATTAATCTATTAGAGGGAATGATAGTTTTGCGGCTGCCTATCACTCTCCGTTGGTGTTTCAGCTGTTACTAGAAGTAAAATTCTCCCTTGATCTAGTTTTTCTTCATATAAGTTAGCTTCCTCCTTCGACAACCCCATTTCCTCCATTTGATTTCGGAGTTCGTCCCCTTTTTTGGAGAAAAAGTTGATAATACTTGTGCCCAATCCTTGTTCTTTTACTCCAATCGTATTTGTGTTTGTATCATCCGCAATCTTTTTTGTTATATGTTTGTCATGTGCTAAAACATAAATATCATCTTGGCGAATCCCTTGCAATTGTAGCTCTTTTACTTTCATAACTAATTCCTGCTCATTTTGATATTCATGAACCACCGGTTTTCTTTCATTCTTATGCATCGTATTTTTCCTCCTTTAGATTTTTTATTTTTTTATTTAGTTGTTATGTAATATGTAATACACCTATTTTAAAGATGTTAAACCTAAATTTTCGAAAAATTTAATACAATAGGTTATTAATGTTTTTCAATATTAACGAGATGTCACGAGCACTTTCCTTTGATAGCAGTGTTACAAATAACGATTTGTTTGGAAGGCAAGCCCCTTATTTTGTAGAAAAATTCTATTTAGAAAAAGTTACAAAAGGAGTACAAGATACTTTTTTCGGTAATTAAATCAAAAAAAAATAAAAAAACACTCCTTTTTAAAGAGTGTTTTTAAAAACATATAACCTAATAAAAATGAAAATATACAACGATACTAAATATACAAACTTTGCATAAAAAAATGATTTTATAGTATCTTTTTAATATCCATGCCCACTTTGCCAACCACCGTGTCCACCCGGCCAACCACTATGCCCACCTTGCCAGCCACTATGTCCACCTTGCCAACCACCGTGTCCGCCCGGCCAACCACCGTGTCCGCCTTGCCAACCACCGTGTCCGCCTTGCCAACCACCGTGTCCACCTTGCCAACCACCGTGTCCGCCTTGCCAACCACCGTGTCCGCCTTGCCAACCACCGTGTCCGCCTTGCCAACCACCGTGTCCGCCTTGCCAACCACCGTGTCCACCCGGCCAACCACCGTGTCCGCCTTGCCACCAGCCTGCATAGCCTTGTCTCTGTGAGTTCATTCCTTCGCATCCCTTCTTATTAAAAATTCAAATACTGTAACTGGGTATTCTCTAAATATAATTATGTATCCCAAAAATAAATGTATCCGCAAACATCCCGATTATTGGTAAAGTAATTATCTAATGAAAAAACATTTATTATTGCAAATCTAAGCTCTATTATTTTTTACTTTTCTAAAAAATTTTTTGCCATTTTATTAGCATACTTTTTAGATTCAATTTCATTATAGTTACTTAGTATTTTACAACAGACAAATCATTACTTAAGATCATTTTTCAACATTACATCAGAATCCATAGTTGGGCTTTAGTTATACAAAAAAACGATACTTCACTATTGAAGTATCGCAAAAAAACTATTTACTTACATTATTATGACTATAGCCCATCGCCATCAAGCTAAAATTTTATAGTACCCCCCAGAATGAAAATTTGTGCTAACTTGTAACAAAAAGCTCATTTTTTCGTTTTGGGGTAATTCTGAATTCTTAGGTTGATGGGCATGTGGAGCTACCCCTATATAGCCTGAAAATCATTGACTGTTGATTTTGTTTTGATTGCCGATATATTCAATCACCATCTAACCATTTTTGAGTATATTCGATAAACCGTTTTGTCGCTGGTAATGCGTGTTTAATTGAAGTAAGTGATAGCCCAAGTGATCGTGTAGGTTTGTCTTCCAATTCCACAATCGTAACATTTTCGCATTGTCCTTGTAATGCAAGTTCAGACATGACACTAATTCCAAGACCGTTCTCCACCATCGCGACAATCACATGATCATCACTGGTTTCAAATTGGATATCGAGATGAACCCTAGCCACTTCTAACACTTTCCTAACATCGTAACCACATGAAGAAGCAGGCATAATAAAAGGCTCTTTCTCAAGCTGATCATACCGAATTATGGATTGTTTACTTAATGAGTGATCTTTAGGAAGGATGCATAGCATTCGATCTTTTCTTAGTGGAATAGATTCTAGATGGCCCGACGACGGTAGTGACATAAAACCTAAGTCAATCACCCCTTGTTGAATCCACGTTTCAATCATTCCATAATCACCTTCCATTAATTTGATTTCAATTCGAGGATGCTCCAAGCGAAAGCGATGGATGATTGCAGGTAGCCAGTGCGTAGACACGCTTGTAAAGGTCCCAATGCGCAAAGTTCCTGCCACTATGCCATTAATATCTGCAACAGTTTGCTTCAATCGCTCATTATGATTTACTACTTCACGAACATGCGTTAAAACACGCTCACCATTTTCCGTTAATCGAACACCTGTTTTATTCCGGAATAACAATTGAAAACCATACTCCAATTCAAGACTTCTAATCGCATGGCTGACACCTGACTGAGTCACATTCAATGCTTCGGCCGCTCTTGATAAGTTCCCCATTTCAACCGTCTTCAGAAAGATTTCTAACTTAGTCAGACTCATCGATTCTCCTACTTTCTCATGTATGAATTTTATTCAAGTATATCATTACATATATTCGTTTTACTAATACTTGAATCACAATTAAACTAAGTACATAAAAATTTTAAAGGAGAACTAAAAATGAAACCAATAAAGGCTAATCTTATGATCTTACTTGTTACAATGACCTGGGGTACTTCCTATCTTTTTATGAAAGTCGGATTGGAAACTGTCCCTTCATTTTCTCTTGTTGCATTGCGCTTTGGTATTGCTTTTTTGGTTTGTGCTACTATTTTTTTTAAACAATTTCGTTCAATTCATTTTGTCACCCTAAAATACGGCTTTATTCTAGGATTTTTACTTTTCGTTGTATCTGCTTCAGTCATCTTAGGTTTAAAAACGACATCAGCTTCAAATGCTGGTTTTCTAGCCAGTTTGACCGTAATCTTTATCCCTTTATTATCTATCGTTCTGTTCAAAGATCGACTGAGTTACAGACTGATCATTAGTTCCCTTGTTGCAATGACTGGGATTGGTTTACTGACTTTGAATAACCAATTAACACTTAATTCTGGAGATTTACTCTGTATACTCGCTGCTCTCTTTTATGCTTTTCATATTATTGTCACCGGAAGAGCGGCTAAAGTTGCCAATACATTGCAGCTTGGGATTCTTCAGTTGGGATTTGCAGGAGGCTTCGGCGTACTCTCCGCCCTGATTTTCGAAGAGCCGCAACTTCCATCCACTAAAGAGAGTTGGATCGCTGTACTGGTGTTAAGTATTTTCTGCAGTGCTTTTGCCTACATCATTCAGGCGATGGCACAGAAATACACAACACCGACACATACAGGACTCATTTTTTCATTAGAACCTGTATTTTCTGCACTGTTTGCATACCTGTTCATGAACGAAATATTGTCAATCCGAGGGTATATCGGAGCATTACTTATTCTAAGCGGTGTTATACTAGCTGAGATAAAAGTGAAACGAAAACATCTATTTAAAGCAAAAAAGAGCAATGTGAAATGCACAGAGTAGTACTATAAGTTTGAAATTCTATATATCTAGTTTTTTGCATTTCAATAAAATTCTAATACAAGTAAGTAAACTTTTTTAATTGATATTTTCAGGATACGTCTTTTTTATTAGCCAACTGCCATCCTCAAGTGGTAAAAATACTTCAATATCAAACCATTCTTCTGCCAAATGGCGAGCTTCATCTTGGAAACGTAGGAGAACTTCTGGTACATTGGATGGCTTAGATTTACTCTCGCTTTTGATATACTCCTGAGTAGTAGCATCCCGACGAATGAAGATTCTTTCACGATTTATCACAAGCTCTTTCATTCTTTTTAGTTTAAAAAGACGGAACGCTTCTTTCTCTAGGCAATAAGCTTGTAGATACCATTCTCTTCCTTTGAGAATGAGCATATGTAGCTCTACTATTCGCTTGTAAACTTCACCCTTTGCATCTGAATAGGTGAAGTTTACTAATGCATAGCGATCTAACGCTTCGTCCAATAATTTTAGTTTCGGCCGAAGATGCTCAATACCATCCCAAGGAGAATAATCGATTAGTACGCGGTTTGTTTTATTTTGAAATTCTTCTTCATACGATGGCAATATAGTATATCTATTTTTTCTACTAGACGTTGGTGTCGCTCTCTACCATATGAAGTGGAGATACTATGGAGGGATGTAACGATAGCAGTCAGCTCATCATTTGTTAGGACATTTCGATTATTCCTTGATAGGTGACAATTGGAATGCCAGCTACATTGATTGCGTCAATATCCCGTAGATACCTCAAAACGCTCCACCAACCCCTTAGCCTGCACCATACGACGGTTCAGCAGTAGAATAATGATGGATAAGAGCCTTTACAAATTTAATAAACTTTTGTATTATCATCTATATTTTCAATCTTAATAAATTCAAACTCTGCTTCATACCCATCTCCTTGTGGACTGCAAGCATAGATGCCAACTTTCATGCAATCTTTTTCCTCAAAAAGATGAGCCATTCTTATTTGTTTCCATACTGCCCCGTCTAATGAATAATCAACGTAGTAATTATTTCCCCTTCTTGTTATGCGATAATAAAGAGAATTTAAATCTCCAAAAAACTCCTGACTAGACCAATCAGAATATCCATTCTTTGTTACAACAACACCTAATTTACTATTGTCATCAGGTATATACTCAACCGATGTCTTTAACCAAGTATCTTTTGAAAATCGAACCATTAAACCTGCTTGATCATATCTATTCGCTGGTTTAGATTTTACTTTCGTGATCAATCTAAAGTCTCCATTTAGTTCATAGTATAAAAAATGTCCATTATCAACTTGAAATTCATAGTGTGTTTTTTGCCAGAAATCTGTCTCTTTATCCGGTTTAATTATTAACTTCGATTTATTGCTATTAACCTCCCAATCTTTAGGTGGAGAAAACCATTTTAAACTTTGATCAAATTCCGCATTATTAAATTCTTCTATTAATTTATACTGATTAACCATAAACAATATCCCCTTAATCTTTTATATTTATTAATGAAGGAACTAACCTTTTTCAAATTAGGGTTTTTACTAGATCAAATACAAAAAACTCCCGTTCCTATAAAAGGGACGAAAGTTAACCCGTGTTGCCACCCTAGTTAAAAACGTAAAAATATACGCCCTCCACTTAATTTATTAACTGCTTGTGGCTGGAAACGATTACTAACTTCAAATTGAAGTGTTCTCCATTTCTCTCAAGGATGGATTCATAAGTTCCTTCTATCGGTTTACACCGCCCACCGACTCTCTAAAAGAAAAACTACTTTTACTCTTTCCTTTTATCGCTTTCAAACAATATACATTTTAATCATCATCACTTTACAATAATTCTGTGTATTTATCAAGGGATGTTTTTAAAAATAAAATATATTCATAATTAATTCACAAAATACATTTCCTAATATAGATAAGGAGGTCTAATTTTACCTAGAAATATTGTATTTTGCATAAAAACTACGAAGGTTACATAAAAAATAATACGATTTGCACAAGAGAATAACCATACAATGTTATCCCTCTTTTAAAAACCTATTTAAGAAAAACTTAAGGAATTTCCCTCTATATTCATAAGAACTTTTTTCTATACTAAAAATGTAAATTAACAAAAGGAGAAACAATCATGAAAAAATTTATACTTTGCATAATAGGAATAGGTCTCCTTATATACTTACTACCTTTCATGTTACGCGGGGATTTGGACATATTAAATCCACTTGCTGAAGAAAAAAATGTATACGCCGTTGCGGAAGGATATGGTGTTCCGGATTACCATACGAACGGTAGAGCTATGTACTCGTTAAAAGGCATTGATGAATCTGGAAATGAAGAAGAATATACAGTAGGAACGAATACTCCTAATGATTTTATAAGAAAAACTTACTTGAAAATTCATGTAAAGGGTAGATATGTTTACTCGTACGAGGCTATTTCTGAAAAGGATATTCCAGAGAAAATAAGAGGACAATTGATAGTAAATAAAAAATAAGCTGATTTTTAATCAGCTTATTTTTTCATTCCTTTATCTTCTCCAGTCCAAAGAGTAGTCTTTGTTTCAGCATCTGCGATAAGATATTTCACTCTAAAATCTTTTTCTGTTTCTGTCCAGGATGCTATCAAATAAATTTGTCTATTTGGATTAATCTTAGGATATTCTTGTGTACCTGCTGTCCTACTTACCCATGGCCCTATTTCGGACTCCATAGTCGATTGTAAGTCTTTATACAGAACTGTTTTCTGTATATGATTTTCCGCTTCTTTAAAAGGAACATAAAAAGAACTATAAGTATGATTTTTAACCTTACTGTAAAAAACTTTTGGATTTTCAAAAAATTTATTTGCATTGTTTTCTATATAGGAAATTTCATTTGAAGAACCCTCGGCTTCTACCATCCCATGACCGCCTAACAAAAGAACACTACAAGTAAACAACGCTGCTATCATTTTTTTCATATTAAACTCCTTCTATTTTTTAATATTCATACCCAAATAAGGTTATTTCATGCGAATTGGTCCATTCAAGATTTGGATATACATCAAAAATGATAGCAATTACAAAAAAAGACTCTTACATAGTAAGAATCTTTTTTTATGATTTCCATCGATTTATTAAACTTATTATCATTGTTTCAATAGCCATTCTTCCATTACTTTCACTGTTTCATCTCGTTGTGCTTTTGACGTAATTAAGCTCGCATTATCACCTTTTTGCTCACCATACATACCAAAATGAGCATGGTTACCGCCTTTTATCATGTGCATAGTTGTATTCTTTGACATAAACTTTTTATTGTTTTTTATTTTTTCTACAGTTGCTAAAGCATCTACTTCTCCGTAAATTGATAACATAGGGATCGATTTCGTAGAGAAATCATCTGCAGGATAAGAACCTAAGAAAATGATCCCGTCTACTTTGTCTTCATGCTGAGAGGCATACTTAGAAATCATAGCTCCGCCCATTGAATGCCCTGCAACATACCATTTTTGAACTTCAGGATACTGTTCAATTACACTGTCTACCGCATTGATTCCAAGTATCGCTAAGTTTAATGGTAACTTAGGCATTACTACAAAATGCCCATCTTTTGCAAGCGCTTCTCCTAAGTAACTATAAGCCTCGGCTTCTACTTTAGCTCCTTGGTAAAAAATAACCCCTATTTTCGCATCTTTCTCTCCAAAAACTATATGATCTTCATCTTTTTTATCTTCTATTAACGACAAAGCCTCTTTCGTTGGTTTATAAGTAAACTGGGACCAAGTCAAAAACGTAATACTTCCTATAAGTAAAATACCTAGTAAAGAGTAAAGCGTAATTTTTATCCATTTCTTCACAAAGGTGACCTCCCTAAGATGTATATATTCTATACTTTAGATTATCATTAATAAACATAAAAACTCGAGCATTTTTATTATGCTCAAGTTTTTATTTACACCTTTTATTTATACTATAAAGTGAAACTTTAATCAGTGGGAGGGTTCTTCATCCCCCACTGATTATTAGCCCTCACCAATCGGACTTTTATGGGCAGTTGATCCCCCCTAACTTCTTTGCTTTCGCTGAATTTTGAGGTGGGGGTCTTACTGCCCATTAAAGCGGGATAAATTGGAAGTATTGACTCGTTTATTTTATACGAATTCTTTCATACTTTTATATGCACAAAGGGCTCTCTCTCGTGCTGCCTTATGATCAACAACTGGCAAAGGGTATGTATCTCCTAGCTTTATATTGGCTTTTTGTAAAATACGCTCAGGTGCTTCCCAAGGTTTATGTATATATTTATTCGGCATATCTCTTAATTCTGGTACCCATTTTCTTATATACTCGCCATTTTTATCAAACTTTTCTCCTTGTGTGATCGGGTTAAAAATACGAAAGTATGGTGATGCATCCGCTCCACTTCCAGCAACCCATTGCCATCCCATTGTATTATTTGCAATATCAGCATCTAATAGTGTATCCATAAACCATTTCGCCCCTTCTTGCCACGGAATTAACAAATGCTTTACAAGAAAAGAGGCTACAGCCATTCTTGCTCGATTATGCATAAAACCTGTTTGCCATAGTTCCCGCATTCCTGCATCGATAAACGGATAACCAGTTTCACCCTTCTGCCATACCCTTAATAAGGACTCTTTCTTATCCCAAGGGAAATTTTCAAAGTTCTTATTAAGAGGTTTATATACTGTAAATGGATAATGATATAGCAGGTAATAAGAAAACTCTCGCCAAATTAATTGACGTATAAAGCTATTCACTTGTTGTTCAAAAAGACTACATTGTTTTTCGGTACTTTTATTTATTAAGTAATGATACATTAGCTTTACTGATATTTGACCAAATGAAAGATACGGTGCCAACATTGAATGAACATTTTGATTTGGAAAATCTCTTCGTTCACTATAAGAGGCTAATTTGCTAGAGCAAAATTTCTTAAATATTTTGTATGCCCCTTCTTCTGTAGGCTCCCATATTGATTCCATATGAGATGTCCACGGTATAGTCGGCAGCAAGTGTAATTCTGAAACAGATAAGCTTAATGGTAAAGAGTTTCCTCCCTTTATACTCTGCACTTTACTAATAGGCTTATATATTACCTGCTTTTGAAATGCATTGTAAAAAGGCGTAAACACCTTATATTCAGTGTTATCTTTCTTTTTAATAATCCACGGTTCTACTAATAAATGTGAATTAAATTCCTTACAGATCATACCTTTATCTTCTAACTTCATTTTCATTTTTTGATTAGATTGTAATCTGTCCGGATCATAACAAATATTCCAATATACAGCCGTTATACCTAACTGTTCTATGAGAGAAAGTATTTCTTCCTCCGTACTTCCTTTACGAATTATTAAAGTAGAACCCAGTGCCTCAAGTTGCTTCTTTACATCTATTATTGCATAGTGTAACCACCACTTTGACGCACTTCCCATTGAAAAAGTTTCATCATGTACATATACCGGAACAACCTCACCGGACTGAGCCGCTTCAAATAGAGCTGGGTTATCATATAAGCGAAAATCTTTTTGAAACATAACGATAATTTTATTTTGCATGGCTATCCTTTCTTACTCTTAAAACATAATAAATTAATTAATGCATTCAACTACTTTATTAGCAGAAACTTTAACAACCGTTTCTTTTCCACCAGTTTTATCAATCATGAAGCCATGAACTTTAACATCAGAAGGTACTAATGGATGATGACGAATCATATCTATACTCTTCTCAATATTTTCACTAACATTTTCTTTTCCACTTAACCATTCCTCAAGACTACCACTTGAAAATTCAGGCATACAATTTTCAAAGAGATAGTCTAGTTCCTTGTTATTTTTTATGGAATCACGTTGAATTTGTAGATTAACTACATCTGTTTCTTTATCCTCTATTCCGACAACAAAAATTTCTTCAACATTTTCTTGATAAATAGCAATAATAATAGACCTCATTATATCTCCAAAAGGATGTACAATTACAGAATCGCAGCTGTGTACAGTCAACATGTTTTCTTGTTGAATGTTAGTTACTTGTTGGATAATAGGCTCTATTCCTTGTTCAATGTCTGTTAATAATAAAACCTTTTTATTCTTTGCATTCATATATAGCACTCCTTCTTCATAACTGTATTTATGAAACTTTTAAGCTAGTAACAATAGTTGATGATTCATTACATGATTGTTACCAGTTTTTCCACCGTCCCTCTGGATCAACACTTGCAAGTCTTACCCATCCATTTTGAACTTTTTCTCGAAATGTGAAATCATTATTTAGCAAACGTTCTATATATTTAGTAGGCGCTTGAATTACAATGAGTAAACGAAGTGGTGAATGATACGTCTCACTATCTGACTGCATAACGGATTGCCAAGGTAAGCCTGGCAACAAATCACTTGCATTTCCTTGCATAACACCGAGACCTGCCGTTACGGTTTGGGTTGTTTTGTTTCCACTACCATAATAATGAGGAGCTACAGTTGAAGCGTAATATTGTAGATTTATCCACTGAGCTACTGTTCCTGGTCCCCCTATGATGCTAGCTAATATATCGCCACTTTCATCCTGTTTCCAATTATAATTATGAAGGAAAGCCCTACCTTCTAAGTCACAATCCTGAGTCAATTCACGCTGTCCGATAATAAAAGATGCATTACGAGCTAATCCCCATTCTGGACGTATTTCACTCCAATCTTCTGCAAATCGATGCGCTTCTTTACTCGGATTTTTTATTTCCGTTTTAAAATGAGGTAATTGCATTAAACGCTCTCTATTTGCATGTTGGCTCACATTCGGCATAATCGACTCAATACAATCAAATGCTTCTTGCGCAGTTTCTGAAAGTTCTGGGACGTAAATCCATTCCAATTCATCCACTGTTGTTTTATGTTCAGCTGCTGCAAAAATGGTATCCTCAGGAATTTTAATGCCTTCAGCAGACAACGCCTCTCTTACTTCTGGAAGATTACATAAAGTAGCGAAAACTCTTGCATTGAATCCTCCCGCTGCTCCGCCACACGCACCACACTCAAGCGCTGCAGCATAAGGGTTGTTCGTACTTTGACTACTGTGGCCGCACATTACAACTAAAGGAGCGAAACCTTCTGTTAATCCCACCATTTTTAAAGCTTGACGCACATAGTTCACTTTTTCTTCTTTCGTAAAACCGATCGGTATCTCGCATTTTGTATCATGAACATGATTAAGCGAGAATGTTGTATTAGGCTTTTGCAACATATTTTTACGAAGGTTACGAATGAAACCACCTACTCTTCTTGGCACAAAACTCCTTGTCACCATCTGTAACCCGAGTAAAGGACCACTTACCTCAGGTAGTAACATACTTGTCAGTACGTTCTGTTTCATCGTTTTAAATGTATAACGTAACGAACTGCCTACCATCTTACGTTGCTCATAAGATTTATATTCATTTTCATCCGCGAGCTCTTTTACTTGATGTTTTGGTTTTAATATAACTGGCAAAGAAGGATGGTTGTTATTACTACCTAGTTCAGTAGTCGCAATTGGTAGCCCAAAGAAACCAGCTATTCCAAACGTTTCAAACGGACCTAATTTTTCAAGGTGGCGGCGAAACGGTTCTGAACGTACATCAATACAAAATGCTAATTGAGCTAATACACGCTTTTTATCATTAGTTGCACGTTGTTTAGAAGCAATCTTCCCCCTTAATTGCTCTGTATGCGTTTGTTCCCAAGCTTCCAGCCAAAGCTTCTTGCGAGTATTTTCATCAAAGCGATAAGCAAATGCTAATAATTCACTTTGTTCAGCTGCAGGCATTTGTAACCATTCCTCTATTGAAATATTCCCCCAATAAATCCAAGAAGCTATAAGTGGAGCAACCGAAACTTTTTTCTCAACCTTTTGACTTTTTAAAGGTAAATAAGGTTTTACAATGGCTAGCTCCATAGAAATTCGAACTGCTAAATATTCTATTAGGAGTGGCTGTTCCTGAATTGATTGTTGGGAACGCCATCGTATCATTCCTGCCCATCCAGGCAAAGAAAGTAAGTGCCCTTCAAGGTAAGCTTGCATGTTAGATTTAGAAATTCCTAGTTCAGATAATACTTTTGTTAAAGCTCCCTGGGCATCCTGTGGCCAATCTTTTAAAACTTTACGCTCATTTTTACTGAGCGCTGGATCAAATGTAATAAGATGGTGCCATGCACGATAAAAACCTTTCTCTCGGTTTGGCATCGTCCAACTTGCCCCGGATTCATCAAGATATAATTTACACCATTTAATAATATGGTAATTAAGAATATCAGATAGGTTGTCACCATTTTGATTCTCTATAAGCGAGCTTATTGGTTGCATAGAAGAGTCTTTCATACTCCCTGTATTTACATAACTTATCTCTTCTGCCAATTTATTTACTTCTGGCGATGATAATAGACTAGAAGGTAATCTTTCTAACTTTAAAGCTTCTTGGCAAAAACGCTCCGCTGTCTCTCGCGGCATATGAAAAGATTGTGAATCAAGCCAACGAGACAAGGCAATTTGTAAAAATGATTCCTCAATCTCACCTTTCGCCTTTGCCGAATGAATCATGGAAGCACTAGGATATATATCCACATTACGAGCTTCTTTTAACCAATTTGCGACTTGTTCAAATGATTGCTTTTCAAGTCCCATCCAAGGGTGATGAGCTGCAAATGTAGAGATAGGCCAAAGTGGCGCAATAACTCGGCTAGCAAATACAACTAAATCATTTATATTATTTTCTTGTAGATCAATGTTTGTATCTTTCTTTTTTAAAGTCTCTTTCCTTAATATTGACGGTATGCTCATCACGAATTACCTCCCTTTGATACATAATGTTTCAAATAGCTTGGGTGACTTTCTACTGACTTTCGTCTCGCCTCACCTAGTCGAACGAACCAAAGATAAAGTACAGCGAATAAAGTAGAAGATTGATTGCGAGTAATGAAAGTACTAATAACACTACTAAATAGTAAAATACATATAACAAAGATAACGGCTGGAACTGAAGGTTGAACACTTTCATAAATGCCAGTATGCAACCATTTATAAAGAGAATTATGAACGATAAAATAAATGAGAGAAAATCCGATCAAAACAATTAAGCCAGCAATTCTTCCCATTCTTCCCTCTCCAAAAACAACAAGCTGTTTCCACGAAAAGTATAATGACCATCCTAAGATTAACGCACTAACTAATTCATACCCCTCTCCAGAAGTCATAAACCAGAAAGCAATTGCTATAAATAATCCTAAAACATGCCCGACTATCATCCATAAATTAGACATCTTTTCATTAGATTGCTTCACTACCTCAGCACGTTGTACGGAAGAACCAGCTTGTAAAAACAGTGTAGCTTTAAATAAACCGTGTAAAATTAAATGAATAACAGCTGCTAAATAAGCGCCTAATGCACATTGAATAAGCATAAATCCCATTTGGGCAATAGTAGAGCCTACTAGCTGACGTTTATAATCAACTTGAACTAAACTAATTCCTGTTCCTATTAAGACCGAAATACTAGAAAAAATAAGTAAAATGATTTGTGCGATATCATCATGAAAAAGTGGCGAAAATCTAGTTAACATGATACCGCCAGCATTTACTAAACCCGCATGCATAATAGCAGAAACAGGAGTCGGAGCAACAGCTGATTCAATTAACCATCTCTGAAAAGGCCATTGTGCTGCTGGAATCATCACAGCCAATATAATGAATAAATTGATTACTGTTCTTTCCAATGCTCCATGTTGCGCTAAATTTTCATTCGTTAAAACTGATGTTAACTGCCACTGTCCAGTTATTTGAAAGAGCCAAATGATAGCTGATAGTAAGGCAATCCAACTTATTGCAAATAAATATCCAGAGATTTTTGTTGCTTCCCTAACTACTTTCCACCCTTTATTTAGCCCGATGAGTAGAACCAATCCTATAAGAGTTGCGCCCCAACAAATAATCATGAAACGAAGGTCATCACTTAACCATGCAACTGAAGATACACTTGTAGTAAATGTAAAAAGTGCAAAGTATTTTCGATATGAGCGATCTCCCATTAAGTAACGTACAGAAAAACGCTGAATGATCAAACCAATTGTAAGAACGAAGAAAGCCATTAACCAAGCTAAAGTATCTAGATGCCAAGGCCCTACAACTCTATCTCCATTGCTATTAACAAGTGCAAGTAAAGAAACCAAGGAAGGCAAAGCAGCGATACCAATATGGATATGAACAAAACGTAAAGGCATCCTTGCATGTAAAAACAATAATCCACTTAACCAAGAAGCACTAAGCGCGATAAAAAATAATATTAGCAGTGTTGATGAACTTAGCGAAATTAACATGTAAAATACTCCCTTCCAAACGAAAATAATCTATAAAAATTCCTTTTCATTACGATAGTTTTTTTAATTTCAATTTTTATTCACTCTTTTTAGTACATCGTTTTTTCCATAAAAAAAACCGACAACTTCCATAATTCAATGATTTTATATCATCATTGAATTATGGAGATTGTCGGTTTCACTTCAACTAACTTCAATAAAGTTTTTTGAAGAGCTCCCATTTTATAGAGGATAATAATGTATGTATTACTCCTATTAAAAATAACAGTATATCTCTGATCTCCTAGATTATGCAATCAATATATCAATTTATGTTATGCGCTATCTTTCAATTAAGAAACTTTTTCATTTAGTCAATATTACATATTAAAAAAATGCTAAAGCCTTAATTATAGCAAACAGTTAAAATAAGCATCTATTAATTTTTAAAACAATTATAAAATAAACCATATTAAGCAGTTTGTCAATTTATTTATCCATTTTTCCAAGCGTTATTTCAATCGAAATTCATTATACATAAATAATTTCAAGTTTTCAATTATTATCATGCTAATAAATGTAAATAAAGTGCAAAACTTTTAGGTTTCTTAATTATCCCCCACTAACACTACGGTGGTTTTAATTTTTAAAATTTCTCCTCAAGATTATGAAATAATTTAAAAATCATTACGCGTTCACCAGTACGCGAACTTATATCCGTATGAAAACTTTTCACTTTTTCTCCAGTTAATTCTAGTATGATCTCTTTCAAATCGTCAATTCCAGATTCAACTAGCTCCGAACGATTTTTCTTTATCGTTAGCATACCGTCTTTCGTTTCGCAAACAGTATATTCAGCCGGTGTTAAAATACCTTGTAAATTTACGATAATCATATCCCGTAATATATCTGTCTTAACGGATATAGATCCGCGTCCTAGGTAGTCCTTTTCCCAGTGAGTAATTGCTTTGCTTATCTCTGATTCAATAGAGCCTTTTGAGTTTTTCATTTATGCATCCTCCCTCAATAAAATAAATTTACAATAACAATATAATAATCTGGATTGATTTTATTTTCAATTATTGAGAAGATTTTATAGGGATTGTTGCAAGATATCCTTTCATATCATAGTGATTTTTTATATTACAATATGGAATTTTTCAATCATTCTCAACAAGATAATCTTACTATAAAGGCTCTGTTGCATAGATTGCTAAAAAGGTCATTGTGGTTGATAGCGATGGGGCAGGACCCCTATACGTAGTGTAATTGAAAGTTTTTCTTTTTCTAGTTTTGGTCTTCCTATTTTATTCCCCATTTTTTTACTCTCTTCTAATTCTTCTTTTACTCGTTCAGCCTCAATCATTCTGATTTACACCCAATGATTGAAGCTGATTATTCAATTCCATTTACAATTGCTTGTGTTCGATATTGTACTACAACCTTTAAACCTTTTGAACGAAACTTTTTTACAACTTTATCTAATTCCTTTTTTAATTCTGACGACTCTCAGATCTAACTATTTCAATTTCTATAGTTTTCACAGTTACACCGCCTAAACAAAACGGTACAAATTTATTGTGTTCACTATCACTTTGTTTTTCTTTACAATACAATTAATCTATTAAGATTCAAGAATTATACAACAAAAGAGTGACTCCATTTAGAACCACTCTTTTCACCTATTTCTTAAATTCATCCCAATTATAATTGAATTCTTCACTAAAATCACTTGTAACAATCCCTTTGACCGATGAACGTTAAGTAAAAACGGTCCATTTGATAGAACGGTGCTGCAGCTCCATCTTGCAACAAGGGGCACCATGTCAAAAAATCATACATTCAGACACAAAATTGACACATTTCGATTAGTTCCCTGTACGTTAAGAGATTAGGTTGTATATTTGAGAAGATGTACGAGAAAGTTGTGAATTTAGGGTAATATCATATTTTCCATTCAAATATGATAGAATAGAAGTATATCCAAAACGGAGGAATAACAAATGAACTCAAACACAAAACAGTTTATTTATGATATCCAGCAACGAAAGAACAATTATATAGAAAATGCTTTAATAGCAATACAACACCCTAAAAAAGAGCAATCTGAACAGGTCATTCAAAATATAGTAGAGAAGATGGATATGATGATTAGTCTAGTTACTACGTACATGAGGATTGAATCTGGATCTACGAAAGAATTAAAAGAACTTCAGAAAGAAATTATCCACGCTCAAGCATATATCCAAAAACGAAAATTTGAAGAAACACAGAGATAAAACCCTGTGTTTTTATTTGATGCTCTATGACGCTAATCTGTTAATAATCAAATTACATATAATTTGATTATTGTTTTGGCATAATCCATACAATTTGTTGAATGCGTACAATATATGGCACCGTATCTTCAATGAGCAAATGATCGGGTTTCACATCCTTTAATTTCCCTCTTATATTTCCTCTTACAGTTTCAATAACCACATGTTTACCAATTACTGATTGTAATGTCTGATATACATAGGGATTAGGCACACTTACCATATTTTGTTTACTAAAGTCATTTCCCTCCAAATAACTCATTCTATAAGACTCCTTTCTAACTCGCATTCTTTCTCCTAATATATGATGTAAATCTTATAAATATGCTAGAAGGATAATTCATTATATGAACGGAAATAACACTTTAATAAGATACGGTTTCTATTTCTACATTGCTAAAAAATTATTTATATAAAGTTACTTTTACTAGTTAATAGGTGATGATATAGGGATATTTTGAATGTACATCTAGATTGTTCCTTTCAGGATATGTATCATTTTAAATACGCCCTTTATTAGAATAGTACTCATACTTTTTTTGAGATTCTTTCGTAATACGTGCGTTAAGTAAAATTGCTAACAATAAAAACACTCCATATTTCCCCCCTGTAGCTCCTATGATAATCACACTACTACAAACAAGTACAATTAATAGGATAAACGAAACTAAATAAATACGATCATAATTCTTTGACATCTTCTCGTATTTTATGCGTTCTTTCCTTGCATCCATCTAAATTCCTCCTTTAAATAATCCATTTCACTCTCAAATAAATCTAGCCCTTAAAAAAGGAAACAATCTATCGTTTTAAATAATTAGTTTGTTTTTTATCAACAAATTTATATAACGTAAAAAGAAATCCTACCAATATTAAGCTCTCCACCATGATAATCCCGACCCTCTCCTTCCTTTTAATCCCAACACATCAGATAAAAGTTATGTATATCCCATATTAGCTGCAACAAGCAAAAAGGATCCCCCTTCTCTTAAAGGCCGATCCTTTTCTCCTTGTATGCAACTATTTTTACCTATTCTTGATTAATTAGAATAATAGCTGGTCCATCTACACGAATTCCACCAACTTCGATTTTTTCATAAGACTCAACTGTAATAGAGATGATCCCTTCTCGCTTCTTTAATTCATTACTTAATTCTTTTGTTAACATTTTTTTCATGTTTGTACTCCTTCTTACTGCTTAATTTACTATTGGTATGTAAATAAAATTTAAATTGGTTTCCTGGTCTAGAAACCAATTTTTTGTAGTTGATCATATGGTGTTACCAGTTCGTTTATCAATTTTACGTAAAGAAGATAAACAATTACTATTCACCGTCTCAGTAGATATAAGGCACTCTTAAAGATAGTGGTGAGATTGATTGTTTTTTCTTCTAGAAATAATGACTTAGATAGTATATTACCTAAAACAATGAAAGCCCTACCTCTCTTTCATCCTTACGGCTCCTTGTCCGTGCCAGTGTGAATCAGGATTGTAAAAATCAAGTGACTATTTAATCGAGTTATTTTGATGAAACTTCAAACGTTCGTAAAAGAAATTTAAAAATAAAAATGGATTAGATTGAAGTAATAACAAAAGAGGTATCTACTCTAAAAGTGAGTTGAAGAAGTTGAATATCTTTGAAATACTTTCCTTTTAATACTCATCGTATACCCAGAAAATTCATGATATTTCTGAGGGACGTCATACATTATTTATAATAAATCTTAACAGAAACTTTTTATTTGATTTTCAGTGATTCCTTTAATTAATTCTAGTTCACTAACCAAAAACTTATATGCATCATCCAACAATTTTTTTTCGCTTGTATTCAGTGCTTTTTCTTTCTTCATACGCATTAAATCCCGTACAACTTCAGCACCTTCTTGTATTTCACCCGTTTTTATTTTGTCCGTGTTCACTTTATGCCTTTGTTTCCACGGCAGTAATTTACAGGATTCTTCATGGTGAAAAATGTGTATAATGTGCTTTAATGCAAGTATATCAATAACTGGACGTATATTCGAACTCAATATTTTGCCCTTAGGAATCATGATTTGCATATTACTAATGGACATTTTTATGACATAATAAAGTTGCTTTTTCCCTGAGAACTCTTTTTCTTCTATGGCTTCAATTATACCTGCTCCGTGCATTGGATAAACAATGTTATCGCCAATTTGAAACATATAACCCACCTCCATATGTGGTAACCTTCTCAAGCTTAACACATATGTTGTTTTTTATCAAATATTTAATAATATCATGAGTTTATTTTTGGTGTCAATTACTTTTTTCTTCAGAAGTTAAATTAAGGAAAACAGCCTCTAAATAATAGAGAGCGTTCTAGATTTCAAATAAAAGAAAAGGGAATTCCCACGCGTATATTCTGAAATCTCTACTCATTAACGTAGATCCGTTTTTCCTTGAAAACGGCCAAATCGATCCCGTATTTTTTTCAATCTTATATGATACTCTAAAATCTCAATTCTTGCTTTTTCTGCTAGAGGGGCAATTGGTCGTAAGTCTTTTAACCCCCAATACTCAACCACTACATCAAGTACTTGATCAAAATATTGTAGTGGCCCATAGTTTGCTTCTTTTGCAATCACAGCCATTCTATTTTCAAAATCAGGCATGACGGCACCTGGCATTTTAAAATTCCTAATCACATTGGCAATATAGTAGCAATAATTTGGTTCCAATTCTAAATGTGTTCGAATAACGTCTCGATAAAACGCATAATGAAGTGTTTCATCTTTTGCAAGACGGCGTAATAATGTAGCAAGATCTGGATCATGCTTACTTGCCACCTTAGCTACATTATTGTAAAACACCATTGTTGCAAGTTCTTGTAGCGTCGTATACGTCATGGCTTCGATTGGTGTATGAAAATCAGGCTCAAATCCACACTCAACGACTGATTTTCTTAATTCATGTATACGTTTAGGGTTTACACTTCGAGTGAGTAGTAAATATGTCTCTAATAAATTCGAATGTTGATCCTCTTCTGAGGTCCAAGTATGAATAAAGTCTGTAATAACAGAAAGGGAACCTTTAAAAGTTGCAGATAAATACGTTGTAAACCACGGTAAATTCACTTCTGTTAATAAAGCTGTTTCAATGGCCGTAATTACACCAGAAGGGAGAGTAACTTGACTTTCATCCCAAGGAACTCTTTTAAAGTCCATTCCCTTATCCCATGGTAAAAATTCATGATAACCCCAGTCTATCTTCTGCGCTCTTATTTTATGTTGTTCATACAGTTCTTTTAAACGTGGTTCTAATCGGAAATCTAAATCATTTGTTAGCATATAAGTGCCCCCTTTTCTTACCATGAATATTCAGCTTATTTTTATCTCTAAAAATTTTCTACAAATAAATATTACTTTCCTTTTTTTAAATCCAACATAACAAACTTGTAACAAAACTCTTTAAGAGCGCTATATTTTCATAGGATTTTTTTATCAAAAGAGGGACCGTTACATCTATTTTCTTTTTTATAAAATAGATACTGAGGCATACAATATGTTAGTTAGTCAAAATAAAAACTAACCTCAGTAAATACAGAATAACATTCATCGATAAAGATACTCGTCATGTTGTAAATTTTGGTGAGTGTAAAAAGGTGCATGCCTATAAAGAATCGTTTTATAATAAAGATTGATAGTGTTTTATATACACTATCAACTTATTTAGACGTAAGATTATGATCCAATATATTAGATTAAGCGCTTGCAAAAAATATAGTTGATGAGATAGCCTTAAACGACAATTCCCAACAAGCTTAATGCACATTGGCTATGATGAGTTAGACCAAATTTTGTGAAACAATATACAAAAAAAGGGAAGAGGCGATAAACATGCAGTCAACGGAAGCGCATATGAAGGAAAAACAACGTAGAGAAAAAATAGAAATTATATTTAGTCACAGGGTAAAAGGGGAGAATTTTTTTCACGGTTCTTCCTATCAATGGAAAAACATTGTATATCAAAATTATAATAGGATACAACAAAAAGAGTTGGAAATTGAACAAATCATTTCAAAAATAGAAAAAGAAGGGATCCGTTTTACGCAGCACCGTTCACTCATACACTATCCCGTCATTGATTTCGTAAAATATATAGCTAAGATTTATAAGGAGCCCCTCGAAATAAAATAATCATATTTATAAAAGGTTTATTTCCGGGGATTTTTTTAACTTAAAACCAGGGGTACCGCCCCATTTCCATCAAGATAAAGTTTTATAACACCCCCAAAACGAAGTTTTTAGGTTTTATTGTAAAAAAAGCCTATTTATCGTTTTGGGGGTGACCTGTTTTCTTAGGTTGATGGCGATGGGGTACCGCCATCAACCTAAGATTACCCAAAGATCTAATACTGGTCCTAAAGCCATGCCATTGCTTCTCCACGAAGAGATCGTGGAATACATCAATGACAGCCTTTTCTATCGAACTTGTAGCAACTGCCCAGCTGATTCCATGGAAAATATGTAAAATCACTAAGCATATAGCCTCTGTTATCCAAGTATAAAAATACATTGTCTTTACAAATAATACTCAAACATTTTTGCAACCTTTTCTTTTATTTTTTCTTTTATAGATAATTGGTTGACGTCAGAGGATGTTACTTGCTTTGAATTTTGTAAGTCTGCATTAATCACTGGTTTTATTCTCGAAATATAGATAGGGTCATGAATATAACAGTTCATTTCTTCATTTAAATGAAACGAGCGTGAATCAAAATTCACGGTCCCAACCATCAATACTTTTTCATCAATCAAAAATACTTTACCGTGTAACACCCCATTTTTGTAACCATATACTTCCATCCCCTGTTTTAATGCTTTTCGGATATATGGATATGCTGCTTCTTTAACTAATAGTGCATCCGAATGAGGTGAGAATAGAATTTTGACACGGACTCCCCTCTTTCTTGCATCTACTAATGCGTTCCAAATAGTTCTGTCTTTTGGTATAAAATAAGGTGTTAATATAATAATGGATTCTTTTGCTTGTTGAAACAGCATTTTATAATCTTGCCCAAGTTTTTCTCCACTATAATATGCAGTAAATCGTTGCGAGGTTGCTCCCTTTTCCTTTACCGCATTGTGTATTGGAATCGGTTTCCCTGAATTTTTCTTCCAGTCTAATACAAATTGGTGTTCTAAATCTTGAACTCCTTCTCCTCGTATTTGAAGATGATAATCTCTCCAATAACCAAGTTTTTCTTTTTCTCCTAAATACTTCTTTCCGATGTTGAATCCACCAATGTAACCAACCTTTCCATCAATAACTGAAATACGACGATGATTCCGATGATCCAAAGAAGAAAAAAGATAAGGGAAAGCAGGTTTATTGTAATATGTAAAATGAACTCCTTTTTTAACTAATAATTCTCTTTCCTTTTTCTTTAGTAAAATTCCACCTAACCTGTCCAAAGCATAGTATACTTCTACACCTTCTTGACTTTTTTTCCGCAATAACTCTAGAAACTGATGGCTTACTTTATCATCAGCAATAGAAAAAAAGTTAACATGCACGTAATGCTTTGCTTTCTCTATATCTGAGAATAGTTGATTGTTTAACTGTTTCCCATCTATATACAAAGTAATATCACTTTGACGCATAGGGTATTGACTAGAATTCTGGCTAAATACCCCATTTTTTTCGGCTATCGTTCTGTCAATTTCACCCCAAATAAACAGAACTAAACATCCACCGATAAATAAAAAGAGGAACACTTGGAAAATTCTTCTTATCTTTTTCAGCACATTTAATCTCCTTTATATATTATCGTTTTATTTCTGCTAGTTTTTGTTATTGGGACAAAACTATTCCATGCATCTATTAGCTAAAAAAATCCTTCTTTGAATGATTAACTATAAAATTTCTCATTCACATAACCCTAAAATTGGAAATCGTACGATGATAACAAAATAGGCACTCTATATTTTGAAGTACATTTACAAGGAGGAATACTACATGACAGTAAGTACTAAACTTAAACAAACTATCGCTGGATTAAAGAGTGCTCAAGCATGCCTAGAAGGATTTGTTCTTGATACTGATAACAAGCAAGCAAAACAATTATATAAAGGTGCAGCACAACAAGCTCAAGAAATTATTGAATCTTTAAATCCTCGTCTTCAACAAATTGAACATGAAGAGCCTCAGTACAAGTGATAACATAATACCTTTCACATAGAATATCGTCCCCATGGAAGAGTGCCCAGCTTAAATAACGATTATCATAATGCTAATTACGATTAAAAGGTCTCACCATATTGCCATCAATTTAAGAATTCAAAATTACCCCAAAACGAAAAAATGAGTTCAACTCTCATGGACACCTATGAAAAGATAAAATTTTCGTTTTTGGGGCATTTCAAAATATTAGCTTGATTGGCATAGGGGTACCGCCACATCGCCATCAACTTAAGGATTCAGAATTACTACAAAACGAAATTTTGTGCTTTTTTGTTACAAATTAGCACGAAATTTCGTTCTAAGTGTACTATAAAATTTAAAAATAACGAATGTTTCCAAGAAAAAATAAACAGTTTAAGCCCATTGAAATCATAGGCTAGAAAACAACTGGTAGATTAGCAAGAGAACGAATTTTACTATGGTTATAATTTAATTGATTCGGTTCGATTGCTAGGCGAAGATTAGGAAGCCGCTGTAACAAAGTGCCTAATGCAATTTGTCCTTCTAGTCGCGCTAATGGAGCTCCCAAACAGTGATGTATACCAGCTCCAAAGGCTAAATGATTATTCTCTTCCCGTGAAATATTCAATTCTTCTGGATAGGG
>NZ_VHIV01000029.1 GCF_006494425.1 Bacillus dicomae
TATTAAAAGTGCGGGTGAAGGGAGTCGAACCCCCACGCCAAAGGCGCTAGATCCTAAGTCTAGTGCGTCTGCCAATTCCGCCACACCCGCATATTTTGTTAAAATGGTGAGCCATGAAGGACTCGAACCTTCGACCCTCTGATTAAAAGTCAGATGCTCTACCAACTGAGCTAATGGCTCTTAATGGCTGGGCTAGCTGGATTCGAACCAGCGCATGACGGAGTCAAAGTCCGTTGCCTTACCGCTTGGCTATAGCCCATTAATTAAGAATGGTGGAGGGGGGCAGATTCGAACTGCCGAACCCAAAGGAGCGGATTTACAGTCCGCCGCGTTTAGCCACTTCGCTACCCCTCCGACATATATGGTGGAGGATGACGGGATCGAACCGCCGACCCCCTGCTTGTAAGGCAGGTGCTCTCCCAGCTGAGCTAATCCTCCATTTTGCCTGGCAACGTCCTACTCTCACAGAGACAAGGTCCCAACTACCATCGGCGCTAGAGAGCTTAACTTCCGTGTTCGGTATGGGAACGGGTGTGACCTCTCTGCCATCATTACCAGACTGTATTCATTTAAGACAAGAATCATTATAACTTATTTAACTTCGAAAA
>NZ_VHIV01000030.1 GCF_006494425.1 Bacillus dicomae
ATATTGGATTTCGTTTCCTTCTCCATCGTACTTCGGTAGATCTTTGAAGCTAAAGTTCCAGTTGCCTTTTTCGTCAGCTTTCACTGTCGTGTCTTGTATCACTTTATCATCTTGATGCAATTCAACCTTGATACTTTCCGGACGTGTCTTGAATTGGTTGTTGTAGTCTTCCCAGACTTTCTTACCACTTACTTCTGTTTTGTCCGTATTTTTGTACGTATTCGTGATTGTTGTTCCTTCTACTTTTGTTTCGTAGCCGTCAACTTTCACTTCACTTACTGTGTACTTGATCTCATTTCCTTGTCCATCATACTTCGGTAGATCTTTGAAATTGAAGTTCCAGTTGCCTTCTTTATCTGCTTCCACCTTTGTATCTTGTATTACTTTATCACCTTGAAGCAATTGCACTGTGATACTTCCTGGTCGTGTGTTGAACTTGTTGTCGTAGTCTTCCCAGACTTTCTTACCATTTACTTCTGTTTTGTCCGTATTCTTATACGTATTCGTGATTGTCGTTCCGTCTACTTTTGTCTC
>NZ_VHIV01000031.1 GCF_006494425.1 Bacillus dicomae
ATTACATCTTGTAAGTGATGGATTTGGAAGTTACTTACACCAATTGCACGTACGCGCTTTTCTTTATAAAGTGTTTCTAGCGCTCTCCATGTATCTTTATATTTTCCTTCTGAAGGCCAGTGAACAAGATATAAATCTAAATAATCTAGTCCTAATTTTTTTAGACTCTCTTCGTATGCAGCGATTGTTGTTTCATATCCTTGATCTGCGTTCCATACTTTTGAAGTAATAAATAATTCTTCTCTTGCAATGCCAGTCGCTTCAATACCTGCACGGATTCCTTCACCTACAGCTGTTTCATTTCCATAAATTGCAGCTGTATCGATGCTGCGGTATCCTGCTTTAATTGCTGATTTAATCGCTTCTACAAGTTCTGGACCTTCTTCTACTTTAAATACACCTAAACCGAACCAAGGCATTTCCACACCGTTGTGTAATGTTGTTTTACTTTGTAAGTTTTTCATTTTATTTTCTCTCCTTTTATTTTACTTGATCTCGTTTTTCTAATGTCATACTCCATGCTGTTAAAAT
>NZ_VHIV01000032.1 GCF_006494425.1 Bacillus dicomae
CTTTTGAAGTTAAATGAGTTACAATAATTCTTGTCTTAAATGAATACAGTCTGGTAATGATGGCAGAGAGGTCACACCCGTTCCCATACCGAACACGGAAGTTAAGCTCTCTAGCGCCGATGGTAGTTGGGACCTTGTCCCTGTGAGAGTAGGACGTTGCCAGGCAAATGGAGGATTAGCTCAGCTGGGAGAGCACCTGCCTTACAAGCAGGGGGTCGGCGGTTCGATCCCGTCATCCTCCACCATTTAGCCGACTTAGCTCAATTGGTAGAGCAACTGACTTGTAATCAGTAGGTTGGGGGTTCAAGTCCTCTAGTCGGCACCAGTTTTTATTGTAAGAGCCATTAGCTCAGTTGGTAGAGCATCTGACTTTTAATCAGAGGGTCGAAGGTTCGAGTCCTTCATGGCTCACCATTTTAATGAAATATGCGGGTGTGGCGGAATTGGCAGACGCACTAGACTTAGGATCTAGCGCCTTTGGCGTGGGGGTTCGACTCCCTTCACCCGCACTTTTAATG
>NZ_VHIV01000033.1 GCF_006494425.1 Bacillus dicomae
CTTTTATTAACGGGAAGTGGCTCAGCTTGGTAGAGCACCTGGTTTGGGACCAGGGGGTCGCAGGTTCAAATCCTGTCTTCCCGATATTCCCAAAAACATGGGGCCTTAGCTCAGCTGGGAGAGCGCCTGCCTTGCACGCAGGAGGTCAGCGGTTCGATCCCGCTAGGCTCCACTTATTCTAATATCATTTATGGCGGTGTAGCTCAGCTGGCTAGAGCGTACGGTTCATACCCGTGAGGTCGGGGGTTCGATCCCCTCCGCCGCTACCATAAAGGACCTTTAGCTCAGCTGGTTAGAGCAGACGGCTCATAACCGTCCGGTCGTAGGTTCGAGTCCTACAAGGTCCACCATTAGACGTTTATATCTCGGAGGTATACCCAAGTTCGGCTGAAGGGATCGGTCTTGAAAACCGACAGGCGGCGAGAGTCGCGCGGGGGTTCGAATCCCTCTACCTCCTCCATTTTTTCTAAAGTAAATATTTTATCA
>NZ_VHIV01000034.1 GCF_006494425.1 Bacillus dicomae
TTTTGTTTTTTCCGCGCGGTCGTGGCGGAACGGCAGACGCGCTAGGTTGAGGGCCTAGTGGGGGAAACCCCGTGGAGGTTCAAGTCCTCTCGGCCGCATCAAAAAATCTTTTTAAAAAAGTACTTGCATTTGAAAATGTAGTATGATAAGATAATTGAGTCGCCAAAATACAACGACGAAAAAAACATCATGAATAAGCGCCCGTAGCTCAATTGGATAGAGCGTTTGACTACGGATCAAGAGGTTAGGGGTTCGACTCCTCTCGGGCGCGCCAATTACGGGAAGTGGCTCAGCTTGGTAGAGCACCTGGTTTGGGACCAGGGGGTCGCAGGTTCAAATCCTGTCTTCCCGACCACGCGGGTGTAGTTTAGTGGTAAAACAAGAGCCTTCCAAGCTCTGGTCGAGAGTTCGATTCTCTTCACCCGCTTTTAGTTCTTTGAAAACTGAACGAAACAAACAACGTGAAACGTCAATTTTTATTTTAT
>NZ_VHIV01000035.1 GCF_006494425.1 Bacillus dicomae
CTTCTGTTTTGTCCGTATTCTTATACGTGTTTGTGATTGTTGTTCCTTCTACTTTTGTCTCGTAGCCGTCTACTTTCACTTCACTTACTGTGTACTTGATTTCGTTTCCTTGTCCATCATACTTCGGTAAATCTTTGAAGTCGAAACTCCAGTTACCATCCTTATCAGCCTTCACTTCTTTTGTTTGGAACTCAGTTCCATTTTGAAGTAACTTTACTGTGATGCTTTCTGGACGCGTGTTGAATTTATTATTGTAGTCTTCCCAGACTTTCTTACCACTTACTTCTGTTGTTTCTGTATTTTTGTATGTGTTCGTGATTGTTGTTCCTTCTACTTTTGTCTCGTAGCCGTCTACTTTCACTTCACTTACTGTGTACTTGATTTCATTTCCTTGTCCATCATACTTCGGCAGATCTTTGAAGCTGAAGTTCCAATTA
>NZ_VHIV01000036.1 GCF_006494425.1 Bacillus dicomae
GAGAACATAAAAAAACTTATTGACTTTTAAAGTGAATAAGTTATAATAATGATTGTCTCAAAAGAATAATGTCTGGTAATGATGGCAGAGAGGTCACACCCGTTCCCATACCGAACACGGAAGTTAAGCTCTCTAGCGCCGATGGTAGTTGGGACCTTGTCCATGTGAGAGTAGGACGTTGCCAGGCAATATTATTCCGCAGTAGCTCAGCGGTAGAGCTATCGGCTGTTAACCGATCGGTCGTAGGTTCGATTCCTACCTGCGGAGCCATTGGAGAGCTGTCCGAGTTGGCCGAAGGAGCACGATTGGAAATCGTGTATACGTCACAAGCGTATCAAGGGTTCGAATCCCTTGCTCTCCGCCATAGGATTTATAATA
>NZ_VHIV01000037.1 GCF_006494425.1 Bacillus dicomae
AAAGTTTTAAACCTATTCCCAAGCTTCCAACCGGGCTTGAACCGGTGACCTCTTCCTTACCATGGAAGTGCTCTACCAGCTGAGCTATGGAAGCATAATGGCTCCGCAGGTAGGACTCGAACCTACGACCGATCGGTTAACAGCCGATAGCTCTACCACTGAGCTACTGCGGAATAATATTAGCCTGGCAACGTCCTACTCTCACAGGGACAAGGTCCCAACTACCATCGGCGCTAGAGAGCTTAACTTCCGTGTTCGGTATGGGAACGGGTGTGACCTCTCTGCCATCATTACCAGACTTTTATCATTATAAACATTTCTTTCGAAATGTCAAGAAGAAAATCATATATTCCT
>NZ_VHIV01000038.1 GCF_006494425.1 Bacillus dicomae
CATTTGCTATTTAAAATAGCTTTTTGGTGGAGCCTAGCGGGATCGAACCGCTGACCTCCTGCGTGCAAGGCAGGCGCTCTCCCAGCTGAGCTAAGGCCCCAAGTTGTATGGTGGGCCTAAATGGACTCGAACCATCGACCTCACGCTTATCAGGCGTGCGCTCTAACCAGCTGAGCTATAGGCCCATACAAATTGCAGGATTTATTTATATCATATCCTCATTTAAGAGTCAATACTTAATTGAACTCTCAAAACTAAACGAAAACGAAACACGGAAACTTATATTGATAAGCAGCGC
>NZ_VHIV01000004.1 GCF_006494425.1 Bacillus dicomae
CACAGCAGCTACTACCATAAGACCGCCTACCCAAGCAGTATGGATTAATCCTAAAGAATTCGTTACAAGGCCACCTATATAAGAACCTAAAGCGATTCCTCCGTTAAATGCGGCAATATTAATTGCTGAAGCAACATCAACCGCACTTGGAACAAAGCGCTCTGCCAATATAACTACATATACTTGTAGCCCCGGAACATTCATGAATGCGAATAGTCCCATGAAAATAATTGTGATTAATCCAGCTACTTTAAATGGTGCTGTAAATGTTAAAACAAATAATATAATCGCTTGAATAAGGAACATGTAAAATAGCGCTCGAATCGGATTATGATTCGATAATTTTCCGCCGACCATATTCCCTATCGCAATGGCAATTCCATACACTAATAAAATGATCGTAACCGTACTTGCTTCAAAGCCTGTTACCTCTTGTAATAACGGTGATAAATACGTAAATGTTACGAATGTACCACCATATCCTAGTGCAGTAATAATGAAGACAAGTAACAGTCTTCCATTTTTAATTAGTTTAAATTGATCACGAAACGATACAGGTACACCATTTTTTAAATTAGATGGGACTAGTATGCTGTTTGCGATAAAAGCAATAATTCCAATTACAACAATCGCCATAAATGACGCTCTCCAGCCAAATTGTTGACCGATAAACGTTCCAATTGGTACACCTGTAATAGTCGCAACTGTTAATCCAGTAAACATAATCGCAATGGCACTAGCACGTTTATTCTCTGGTACGATTGCTGCCGCGATTGTAGATCCAATTGACATAAACACACCATGTGCAAACGCAGCTACAATCCTTGCGATAATTAATACAGTGAAGCTTGTTGCTACTGCCGCAATGCCATTACCAATAATGAAAATAACCATAATCCACATTAATAATGTCTTTCTCGACATACTAGCCGTTAACGCTGTTAAAACAGGAGCTCCAACTGCCGCCCCTAACGCATATAGGGAAACAGTTAAACCAGCTGTTGTAACCGAAACATTTAAATCTTTTGAAATGGATGGTAATAAACCGACACTAATAAACTCGGTCGTACCAATCCCAAACGCACTAATTGCTAGTGCTAATAAAGCAAACATACTTCTTCGACTCGTCTGAGCTTCCGAAGATGGTACTGTATATGAACTCAATTGAATTCCTCCTTATTACAAGAAATCCAATCATAATAGTGCGATAAAAAGGCCCTTTTATCTTCTAAAAAAATATATTTAATCTCTACAAATGCTATTATGAATGGTTTCATTCTTTTTTTGAAGAACGCACTTTAAAGTACTATAGGCACCAAAAAGTAACATAGTCACTTTTCAGTACCGTACTACTCATTTGCCTCTTACATGTGCTATTATGAAACATATTTAACATAATAAAAAGTACGTACTTTAAAGTGCTATAGGTACTAAAAAGTAACATTTGTATGATTTAACTTATTTTACTCACAAAGGGAGGATTTCATATGAAGCAATACAATATTCCTGTAGAGGCGACTTTAGAAGTTATCGGCGGCAAATGGAAGGTTGTTATCCTTTGTCACTTAACGAAAGGTACAAAGAGAACGAGTGAATTAAAACGCTCAATGCCTGGTATTACACAAAAAATGTTAACACAGCAATTACGTGAATTGGAAGACGACGGCGTTATTCAAAGAAAAGTATACAACCAAGTCCCGCCGAAAGTAGAATATTCTCTTACTGATTACGGTTGGTCTTTAGAATCGATTCTTGATTCTCTTTGTTCTTGGGGTGAATGCCATCTTGAAAAAGAAGGTAACACATCGATGCTAATTGCAGAAGGTGAATAATAGGAAAAAGGAAAAAACGAACATGAATTTGTTCATTTTTTCCTTTTTTTCTTTATATATATGTACATTTCTAACTGGAACAAAATATTTTATACGCTTTCATACCTTGTCAGTACTACGTTATACGCTCAATATCAAATAATTAGGAATCATTTTTATGTTAACATAGGTGTATATAGTATATAATATAGGATATATATTATATACACTTTCCGGTAACGGAGCTTTCCATTATACGGACAAGCCATGTATCGGACAGTTCATAAATAATAGGTAAGACGTTATGGTTTTAGATTTATGTTTGCAGCTTACTTGCTGTCATAAATTTAAAGGCATTTTATTGTGTTTTGTGAAACTTTGTATAAAGTTTCGTAACCGTTTACTATCTTACTTATAAAAAATAAGAGTATTGCTATCGTAAAGGAGAATTGGAGATGCCAGAAACTATGACTCAAACAAAGCCAGAACAAGAAACTGTACAAATTTCTGCTAGCCAAGGACAACTTGATGTACTTGATCAGTTGTTAAAACCTGAGGTACAAGAATCATTAACAACACTAGTAGAACAGCTTCCAAAATTAACTGAGCTTGTTAACATTTTAACTAAGTCTTATGACTTCGCTCAAACTGTTGCTACTGATGAAGTATTAAAAAGCGACACTGTTGGTGCGATCACAGAGCTTGTAGAACCTGTAAAAGATACAGTAAAAAGCATGGCTGCTACTGCAATCGAAGCGAAAGATCGTGCTGACGAAAGCAACGAAGTTATCGGCCTGTTCGGTCTATTAAAATTATTAAAAGACCCACAAGCACAAAAAATGTTCCGCTTTGTGAACGCATATCTTCAAATTAGTGCAGAACGTAACAATAAATAAGTTAACTTATAACAACAATTAGTAAAGACGGGGGATATCATACTATGTCAAAACAAATTGTCATCTTAGGCGCTGGTTATGGCGGTCTTCTTGCCGCTTTAAACGTACGTAAATATTACAGCAAATCAGAAGCACAAGTTACAGTGATTAACCAATACCCAACACACCAAATCATCACTGAACTACACCGCCTTGCGGCTGGTAACGTAGCTGAGCAAGCAGTTGCAATGCCACTTACAAAGCTTTTCAAAGGTAAAGATATCGATCTTAAAATTGCAACAGTTGAGTCATTCTCAGTTGATAGCAAAGAAATCAAACTAGCTGGCGGCACTACTTTATCTTACGATGCACTTGTAGTTGCTTTAGGAAGTAAAACTGCTTACTTCGGTATTCCAGGACTAGAAGAAAACAGCATGGTATTAAAATCTGCTGCTGATGCAAACAAAATCTACAAACACGTTGAAGACCGTATTCGTGAATACGCGAAAACGAAAAACGAAGCTGATGCTACAATCGTAATCGGTGGTGGCGGATTAACTGGCGTTGAGCTAGTTGGTGAGCTTGCTGACATTATGCCTAAACTTGCAAAAAGCCACGGCGTAAATCCAAAAGAAGTGAAACTTCTTCTTGTTGAAGCAGGTCCAAAAATCCTTCCAGTATTACCAGACCACTTAATCGAACGTGCAACTACTAGCCTAGAAGCACGCGGCGTTACATTCTTAACTGGTCTTCCTGTAACAAACGTTGCTGGCAATGAAATTGACTTAAAAGACGGTCAAAAACTTGTTGCTAACACATTCGTTTGGACAGGTGGCGTTCAAGGTAACCCATTAATCGGTGAATCAGGTCTTGAAGTTAACCGTGGACGTGCAACTGTTGATGCATACCTACAATCTACTTCTCATAAAGACGTATTCGTTGCTGGAGACAGCGCTGTTGTCTTCGCTCCAGACGGACGTCCATACCCACCAACTGCACAAATCGCTTGGCAAATGGGTGAGTTAATTGGATACAACTTATACGCAGCACTAGAAGGCAAAGCATTCGAAGAGTTCGCACCTGTAAACTCTGGAACACTTGCTAGTCTAGGACGTAAAGATGCTGTTGCTACAATCGGAGCAAGCAATACTCCACTTAAAGGCTTACCAGCATCATTAATGAAAGAAGCAAGTAACGTTCGTTACTTATCACACATTAAAGGTCTATTCAGCTTAGCTTACTAATCTGAATATAAGCCCGAATCATGCCCTGCATGATTCGGGCTATTTTTATCCGTAATTTTCTCTAACTTATTTATTCGTCAGAAGAATCGTATAACCCTTTAAATTATCTAAATTTACTGATTACTCTATGTCCAAATTGTGTATACGAAAAGATGGAAGTATTCTTCCTACTCCCATCCTTTCACACAAACTATTCGCCTAACTTCACAAGGCTGTAGTTCTTTTTCCCTTTACGAATAATAATAAATCGTCCATCAAATGAATTCTCTACCGTAACATCCGTACCTACATCCGTTACTTTTTCGCCATTCATAGAAATAGCTCCATTATTAATATCTTCACGTGCTTGTCGTCTAGATGGTTCAATTCCTAAATCAACTAGCCATTCTACGATGTTTTTCGTCTCTTTTGAAGACTGGAATGTTGGCATTTCTTTAAAGCCTTGCTCAATTTCATCGGCTGTTAACAATTTAATATCTCCACTAAATAATGCCGCTGTAATTTTCACAGCTTGCAGAAATGCTTCTTCTCCATGAACGAATTTCGTCATTTCTTCCGCTAACACTTTTTGTGCTTCACGTTTATGAGGTTCTGTTTCTACCTTCACTGCTAATTCATCGATGCGCTCTTTCGTTAAGAACGTAAAGTATTTCAAGTATTTAACGACATCACGGTCATCTGTATTCACCCAGAACTGGTAAAACTCAAATGGTGTTGTTTTTTCAGGATCAAGCCAAACTGCACCACCTGCTGATTTACCAAACTTCGTACCATCTGATTTCAATAGTAACGGAATCGTTAATCCAAATACTTTTGCTTCGTGCCCTTCTAACTTACGAATTAAATCTAAACCACTCGTAATATTTCCCCATTGGTCACTACCGCCAATTTGCAGTTGAACATCTTCTTTCGTGTATAAATGATGGAAGTCCATCGCTTGCAAAATTTGGTACGTAAACTCTGTGAAAGAAATTCCTGTATCTAAACGACTTGCTACAATATCCTTCGCTAACATGCTATTTATACTAAAGTTTTTCCCGTAATCACGTAAAAACTCAATAACGTTTATTTCATGTGTCCAGTCGTAGTTATTTACCATCTTTACTTCGCTATTTCCGCCAAAATCAAATAGCTTTTTCATTTGTGCTGTTAACGCATCGACATTATGCTGCACTACTTCTAACGTTTGTAGTTGGCGTTCTGATTGACGTCCACTCGGATCACCAATTGTTCCTGTTGCTCCCCCAATTAAAATAACTGGATGATGGCCGGCTAACTGGAATCTCTTCATCATCATAAACGGAATCAAATGTCCGATATGCATACTATCACCAGTCGGATCAACTCCGCAGTATAGTGAAATCTTTTTCTCTTCTACTAGCTTACGTAAACCTTCTTCGTCAGTTTGTTGATTAATGGCGCCGCGCCATTCTAATTCATCAATAATATTCATTTCTTGTCATCCCCTTTATTTTTTAAAAACAAAAAGTCCCTATGTCTATGACATAGGGACGATTATTCACCGTGTTACCACCCAGTTTGTATAAATAGCATAGCTACTCATACCACTCTTAGCAATAATATCGATTGCCAATCCGCTTAGCATTACCTAGGATACTCCAGAGTGTAATTCGCAAGTTTGTTTGTGCTAGGTTCCAGCATCCCCTAGCTCTCTCGTTAACAGTGACAAACTGCTACTGGGCTCTTTCAACGTATGTTATTTGTTAAATTATTAGCCATTATATTGAATTGCAAACAAATTGTCAACAATACCCAAATATTATTTTAAAATAATTCACAGTTTCATACGTATATTTTATTCTTTATCTTCTCCAATAATCCTTACTTCACGCTCTAACTTCACACCAAATTTCTCTTCAACTGTTTTTTGTACGAAGTGAATTAAATCGATGTAATCTTGTGCTGTTCCGTTATCAACATTCACCATAAATCCAGCATGTTTTAGAGAAACTTCCACTCCGCCAATTCGCTTACCTTGTAGCCCTGATTCTTGAATTAATTTACCAGCAAAGTTATTTGGTGGGCGTTTAAATACGCTACCACATGAAGGATATTCTAGAGGCTGTTTTGACTCACGTTTAAACGTTAAATCATCCATTTTTGCTTTAATTTCTTCATGTACACCTTCTTCAAGTTCAAATCTCGCTTCAAGAATAATGTAATGGTTGTTCGCAAATACACTCTTACGATATCCAAACTCAAATGCTTCTTTCGTTAAAGTACGTAACTCTCCATCACCCGTCATTACGACAGCTTCTGTTAATACGAACGATACTTCACCGCCGTAAGCACCTGCATTCATATATAACGCTCCGCCAACGGAACCTGGAATACCACAAGCAAACTCAAGACCTGTTAAATTATGATCCAACGCAATACGTGATACATCAATAATTGCTGCACCGCACTGTGCTACAATCGTTGTTCCTGTTACAGTAACACCTGTAATATGAATTAAACTTACTGTAATCCCGCGAATACCACCGTCTTTAATAATGACATTCGAACCGTTTCCTAAAAACGTTACTGGAATATTATATTCGTTCGCATATTTAATAACTTCTTGAATTTCATCATAATTTGTCGGTGCAACGAACACATCTGCTTTTCCGCCAACTTTAATATGCGTATGATTCTTTAACATTTCATCTTGTTTCACATGACCTTCAGGCAATACCGTACTTAAATATTCATAAACCTCTTGCATATTCATTTTACGATTCCTCTATTTCTATATTCTTTTTATCCCGTTATACGGGCCCATAATATCCCCACATACATGAACGAACCTAAAGTGGTGGATACAGTGTACCCAAAATCAATTCGAGACACCTATAAACCTCTTAATTTATAAGAGGTGCCACTCATATTAAAATATATATTGCATAATAAAGCAACCCAAATGGGCTACTAAACTTGACATGTCATCAGAAAGACAACAATTTGTAAAATATATTACTTTTTCAAAACACTATCCTTCAGTATCTTACTATACCACACGAAAATAAAGTGGTATTTTTTTGTAATCTTTACTTTATTTTCATCAATAAAAAAAGATGCTTTCACCTATGTAAAAGCATCTTTTTCATTACTTATTTTAAATTACTTTTCATTCTCTTCTTTTTCTTTATCAAACCATAACAGCTCATCGTTATCCACTTCACCATTATAATTGATTAAGATTTCTTCTCCCGCTTTTATATCTTTATAAGCATAGAAGTTAAACGTATGATTCTCGAAAACAATATCATACGTTGCATTCGGTGTATATGAGTGATTGAATAACATACCGTATCCTAAAAGGATTGCTGTATGATTAATCCCATACTCAAATGCGTAGTCAGCAAGTAATGTTTTCTCAATGTGTTCATGCTGTTCATTCGGATAAGAGATAACTGGTGCTGCGTGTATCAACTCACCTTTTTTAATATCACGAGTTGCAAATACACCTCTATTAAATTCTCCATCACTAAGTTCAGAAGTCTTAACTTCGATCATATGCGTCACCTATTTAATTCTTTCTTTGAAGTATTTTAATTCCGCTATTAGCTGAATTTTATCTCCTTAAGCTTGGCAGAAAACGAGCAGAAAAGCAATTAAAATCCGAGCAAGTCTTCGTTTAAATGAAAAAAGAGCACAATCTTGTGCTCTTTTTAAGTAATATTACTTTTCTAAAATATCTTCTAACAACTTCACTTGCTCGCTAACAGTATGTAATGTCTTCACAGATGTATCATTTCGATGTTTTTCTTCTTCCACACTTGCTAACACTTCTTCTGTAGCCGCTGAAGTTTGCTGGATTACATTGGAAGCATGTGTAACATCCTTTACGATATTCGTCGTTTTCAATTGGAAATTTTCTTGATGACTAACAATCTCCCTCATTACATCATTAATCGTATCAATAAACTTCCCTAAATCCGTTACATTTGTTAAAACGCTTGCTAGCATTTCGTTACATTCTTCTTGTACTCTTTCTGATTTTTCTACCTGCACTTCGACCTTACTTGCTTGATTACTAAACTCCTTCAAAATCCCTTGAATTCTTCCCGCAGAACGATTCGATTCTTCAGCAAGTTTTAATACTTCATTTGCTACAATAGCAAAGCCTTTTCCATGCTCACCTGCTCTTGCCGCTTCAATATTTGCATTTAAAGCTAGCAAACTCGTCTGACTTGAAATATTCGTTATTACATCTACAATTTCATTAATTTGTTTCGATTGCATCATTAAATCTCTAAATATAATTCCTGATTGTGAAACAATATCATTTAAACTTCTCATATTCGCTTCAAAATTTCGTAAAGTATGTACACTCCCCTTTGAAATTTCTAAGCTTTCATCAATACGAATCGATGCATTTCTTACTTGAGAAATGATTTGTTCAATGTTCCCCTCCATATCATTCAACACTTCTACCGAACGATGCATCATCTCTGATTGTGATTGCGTGCCAACTGCCACCTCTTCAAAAGCGAAATTAATTTCACTCATCGACTCCATCGACGTATTCATATTTTGTCTTAAATGATTGAAATTACTATCTAGTTTCAAAACAGTTTCCTCAATAAGCCTTTGCGTTTCTTCTAGCTCCTGAGCTTTTCTCATTACTTCTTGCTTCTCATCGCTTAAATGAGCCAGCAAGTTAGAGCCAATCTTCGTGACGCCCCACATAGCGATTGTTACAATCGCTAACAAACTTGCGAAGTTTGCAGCTTCAGATGCAGCTGTATAAGCAAAAAATTGCTCCGGCCAATAACTACAAAGAATAAATGTACTCACAACAGCTACTCCGCCAAGAATTAAAATAAGACGCTCACTTAAATAAATAAGTGAAACTGCTAGTGTAAAATAGACCATTTGAAATACAGCTGGGCTTTCATTAAAAGCTTGTACCATAATATAAGACATCATAAGCAACATAAATGTCATGATGTATTTATACATTGCTTCCATACTTTTTATAAAAGTAAAAAGCGTTCCAAATACAACGATAGAAATGCCACAAGCCCAAAACGCTATTGCTCTCTCTGTAAAAATATATCCGTAATACCCAATCGCGATTACTCCAAGGAAGAAACTACAAATCGTAATAAACAGCAATAAATGATTTTTCTGTGATTCTTTCTCAAGGTTAGAAAAACAAGTTTTCTTTAACCATTCCATATATAGTCCCACCTTCTGCACTTAATTACTTCAATTTAAATACTGCACTCACTGGGTTATGATCACTATTTTCAAACTTTAAATCTTTCCCTTGCACATTTACAATCTCCACATTCGGTGAAACGATAAAACCGTCAATAATCGTGACGAAATTTTCACCCTCCACATATTTCTTTACATCATCTCTCACCGTCATAACAGACGGATCTACAGCCCACTTAAAGCCACCATCAGTAAAGTCCTTTGGTAACTCTACTAACCACTCAGGGCGCTCTTTCACAAACTTTGGATCACTTAATTGAACATCAGAAAGTAATTGATTCCAATCTCCGCCCATAATTACGTAATCACCATTTTTATAATGCTTGTTCATATATTCTTTTAAATACTCTACTTGCTGTTTTCTAATTTTCCCGCCTTCATCATAAGCAGACAAATGTAGGTTTACAAGTCTCACAAACTTTCCATTATTAACAGGAATTTTATGTTCAACAATCGCTCGATCTAAATCAAACAAACGCTTCGGCCAAGGCTCCATTCCAGGAAGCTGGAATCTCTTCGCTGTTTGAACTGTATATTTAGAAAATGTACTTAATCCGGCCTCCGCATATCCCATTGGACTTGTAATTGGAACAGGGACCCATTTTGTATCGTAGTTCTTTCCGAATGACGAAGCATAATCAGGTAATTCTTTTTTCAAAAACTCATGCCCATTTACATCAAACGATCGAAGTGATTTTATATCCACTTCTTGTAACAATGTAAAATCACTATTCTCACTTTGCAAAAACGAAAGCATATTCTTTAAGTTCACTTCAGTCTGTTCTTTACTACCAGAACCAGAACCCTTTCCTCCATCCATAAAGAAGTCTTGATCCTTATCTAATCCAGCATACCCAATATTAAATGTTGTAACTTTAAACTCATTTTCAGTCGCTAATACGCGCTCCTTATTATTTTCCACCTTCAAACTTACAACATCAGCAGGCTGTTCTTTTGTAAGTGTCATATATCCTAAAAATCCACCCACAACTCCCACTCCTACTAAAATACATATAAGTACTATTTTTAATAATTTCTTCAAATAAACGCCCCTTTTCTAAAACACGCAACTCAATTTTCTTTATTTTCAGTTAACTAAAACTGAATGACAGACATAAGAAATATTTTATCATATTGAAAACCTTATATCACTATATTTAGTTTATAAGTAATTATTCTTGCTCTTAAATCATTAAAAAATACGAAATGCCCCAACTTCTTCACTGGAAATCAAACGCGATGTTTAGTACACTATATGTAATAATCATAGGCGATGGAGTTCGCCATAAATGCTGCTTAGCTAATGACTCCTACCAGTATAACTACTGGTAGGAGTCTATTTTTTTGAGCAAGCTATTTAAAGAGGTGAAAAAATTGATTTATATTATCGTTGGCATTGCCGGTATATTAGGCGCTCTTTCTCGTTATTATTTAGGTCTTACTATTCATGAGTTTTGGCATCATTCATTTCCATTAGCTACATTACTGATTAACTTAATCGGCTGCTTCTTATTAGCATGGCTGACTACGTATATCGCTAAGCGCAACCTCTTACCTTCAGAGGTAATCACAGGCATCGGAACTGGATTTATCGGTTCTTTTACGACGTTTTCAACATTTAGTGTAGAGACAATTCAATTGATCAATCATTCTGAGTGGAGCATAGCCTTCTTATATGTATCATGCAGCATACTTGGCGGCCTCATTATGTCTGGACTTGGCTATACACTAGGTGATTTCTTAATTAAGAAATCACTGACGGAAGGTGATCATATATGATGGAAGCTTTATTAGTCGCAACAGGGGGATTTTTCGGTGCGATTACACGTTTCGCAATTAGCAATTGGTTTAAAAAACGAAATAAAACTTCATTTCCAATTGCTACATTTCTCATTAATATAACAGGAGCGTTTTTACTCGGATATATAATTGGCAGCGAAGTCACTACAGGTTGGCAATTATTATTAGGTACTGGATTTATGGGGGCATTCACGACATTTTCGACGTTTAAACTAGAATCTGTTCAACTTCTCAATCGTAAAAATATTAGCACTTTCCTTTTATACTTAAGTGCTACTTACATAATTGGTCTCCTCTTTGCATTCCTTGGAATGAAGCTAGGGGGAATATAAAAAAAGAAAGCGACTCTTATCAGTCGCTTTCTTTCATAAGAAGTAAGTCCCGCCATATGGAATGGAAAAAAAACTAGCTGGATACACATCATAATGTACAACTTGCATCGGAGACTGTGAATACGGCATATACTGACTTTGTATCATTTGCGCTACTTGTGCTTGTTGCTGCATTTGAATCACATGATTCACAGCATGAATGGTTCCCTGCGCCCCAGCTAATGTAATAGCTGCTCCTACTTGCCTTCCATTGTAAAAGTAACGATTCATCATTATCCAACTCACTTATTATGTTTCTTCCATATGGTATGTTTCTATTTCATAGTGAGTGTTTTGTCCCGATTAACAGCCCTATCTATTGCTCTTTTTCAGCTTTGAAGTAATAGATCCAAATAATAATACACCAATACCACTAAGGAACAATACATAACTTATCGGTACTAAGAAAAAGAAAGGTTCTTCGAGGAATCCATTCGCTCCCACTTTACTGTTTGAAGCATGTATAGTTAAAGAAATAATTGCTAAAATCATGAAAGAAATAGCTACTACGTATTTATTTTTCATCATATACTCTCCTTTAACTCCCATTGATCTTATTACCATCATAATAAGCCCGATAGTATCAAAAATCAACAATTATTTATCGTTTTACAATAAATAATTGTTTTTCACATCACAAAAGAGCTATAGATAATATTTTATCTACAGCTCTTCCAATCAGTTATTTTGTTCCAAAGTATGCCTTTTGGAACATACACATTCTTATTGCATTATGGTAGTTGCCATCAACGAAGAACTCATCCAAAAGCTCACCTTCCACCATAAATCCAACCTTTTTATAAACATGTACTGCTTTTTCATTTTCCTTATCCACCACTAAATAAATCTTATGCATATTTAATACAGAAAAAGCGTAATCCATTGCTAAACGCGTCGCTTCCGCTGCATAACCATATCCTTGATAATTCGGATCAATAATAATTTGGAATTCCGTTCTACGGTGAATATAATCGATTTCCACTAACTCAACTAATCCAACCATTTCATTGTCTTTTTCAACGATAAATCGGCGTTCACTTTGATCATGTATATGTTTATCGTATAAATCTTGCAGCTCCACAAATGCCTCATACGGCTCTTCAAACCAATACGACATAATATGTGCATTATTATTAAGTTCGTGTACAAACTTTAAATCTTCTCGCTCTAATGGACGTAACTTTAATTCCTGACTCATTTCTATAACCTCCAAGTAAAAGAAACCTCTTCACTTAATTTCTCAAATTTTTTCAATTTCAAACGCCCTAATTTCATTGTAAACTTTCAAGTAACTTGAAGGTCAAGGTATAAAAAAGTAGTGCAAACTTATGTCTGCACTACTACTCTTTTCTCAAATCTCTCATATTTGATATGTATAAAGCAATGACTAAAACAAGAATAGACCCCGCATACAGCAGTGTCTCTATCGGTTCCTCATGAGATACGATAATTAAACGGATTAACGCTGTAATTCCGATATAAATAAAATAACGTAACGGGAAATGATAGTTCGACTTAAAATACTTAATAATTAATGCGATGAACTCGAAGTATAAGAAATAAACAATGATACTTTCCACTAATTTATAAGATGTATACTTCTTCGCTGAAAATATGTATTGAATAAAAGTGATTGTCTCGTTAATTAAAAATATAGATAAGACAATGGATAATATAATTAACGCTATGTTTAATATCCACTGCAAAACACTCGCGATAAAATGATCAATATTAAATTTCATTTTCTCATTAAACACCCCTTCGTATAAGTACTTATTCATTATAGCAAAATTATAACTGAAGGTGAGTTAAATCATATTTTCGTCCTTTATTAGTGCCGGCGTGTGGGATGTTCATTGTTTTGAGGAGTCTATGAACTGTTGCACTCGATTGAACGTGGAGAAATTCCTTTAACTGCATATTTGTACAAGTCCTACTAATAAGAAGTACATAATCATGTATCGCATCCTCATGTGCTACCTTAGAGATAGCTTTACAATTTGAACAATACCACCCTTTTTTTATTTTCAACATCGGCATTATAGAACAGACCTCACATCGTACGCCGTTTAACAATTCTCCTTTTTTTATTTTAAATTGTTCGAGGATATTTTGCTGTAATGGAGTATGATTCCTTACTATTTGACAAATAAGATCGTCTACATTTTTTATAGTTTTTTTCTTATATTTGCTCTCAAACCATTTTATTTTATGAGGTAAATTTGCACTGTGTATAATTTTATTGGGGAGATTATCGTCTGAAGCTTTAATAATAGTTCGTGGATTACTAATAACAACGAGTGATTCAATCGGAAAACGAGAAAACCCATTTAAACTTAACCATTTTCTAAACTGTTCCTCTTGTCTTTTCACTTGTAAAATTGGATCTGGAAACCCTTCTGGATTCCCCTCTGATATTCTAATAAGTTGATTAAACTTTGAATCAAATAGTAACGTACCTGCTATATTTTTTATTTCGAGGAAAAGAAGAAAATATGCTGAAATGATAATCGTATCAATTTGAAAATGGTGATTTTGATCAGACAACCTTATATCGTGCAAAATACTATATGTTTCTTCTGGCAAAAAACTTAATGGATAATTGATAGCTTGTTCACCTTTGTAACCTGCTTTATGCTTCGCTAAAATTTCTGCAACCATATCCCGTTTCGGATGGTGAGCAGGTAATCTTCTAGATAACGCTTCTAATTGCCGTAAATACATCGGCATTTGTCGTTCTTTCACAATCATCTTTAGCCCTCCTCAAAATATATCAACGATTTTTCAAATATATCTATCATAACTCACAATATATCAACGATTTTTTCAATATATCAACGATTCGACATAGAATATCGACTTACCGACAAAAACCGACACAACATACACCCATAAAATCCTATACACAGTATAGCATCACATCTAAAATCACACTGTAAGCATAATATGAATCCGCCCATTTAATTACGTCGTTTTCAAAATGAGAGATTTACATTCACCTCATGTAAAAGATCTTTTTATAAGTATGAAAAAATTTTAGGAATTAGTTTATCTTTTTTTAATGATTAATTTAGAGGGAGTTTATAGTCGAGTATTAACATAATAAACGTAGTAACTATTACTATAATCTCAAACCGTACTACTTACATTTATAAAATGAGGAGACGATAAAAATGAACAAAAAAACGAAAGCACTATCATCTATATTGCTCGGATTCACACTAGCACTAACAGGGTGTGTTGGTACGAAAGCCGAAGAAAATCATAGTAAACCGAAACAAGAACAAGCTGCTAAAGAAACAAAAAAGGAAAATAAGTTAACGAAAGGCCAAAAAATGGCTAACATTCTTAGCGATACAAATTGGCAAGGTACACGAGTGTATGACAAAGATAAGAATGACTTAACAAAAGAAAATGCAAACTTCATTGGCCTTGCGAAATATGATGCAAAGTCAGGAAGATATGAATTCTTTGATGCTAAAACAGGTGCAAGTCGTGGTGATAAAGGAACTTTCTTTATCACAAATGATGGGAAGAAGAGAATATTAATTTCAGAATCAATGAAATATCAAGCTGTTGTTGATATGACAAAGCTAAATAAGAATGTATTTACTTATAAACGAATGGGGAAAGATGCTAACGGTAAAGATGTAGAAGTCTTCGTTGAACATGTTCCATATAAAGAAAAAGAGCTTTCTTTCACTGATCCGGACAAGCAGCTGAACACAACTACAGGCGATATCGTTAAAAACGTTGATGGAGATAAAATTTTGGGCGAAACCCTTTGGCACGGAACAAAAGTATTAGATGAAGCTGGTAATGATATAACACAATTTAATTCGAATTTTATAAGTCTAGCAAAATTCGATGACAAGTCTAATAAATATGAGTTCTTCAATAGCGAAACAGGCCAAAGCCGCGGTGATTATGGCTACTTCGATGTTTTGCACGAAAATAAAATAAGAGCTCATGTTTCAATTGGAAATAATAAATATGGTGCGGCTCTTGAACTTACTGAACTCAATAATAAGAAATTTACGTATAAAAGAACTGGTAAAGACCAAGCAGGTAAAGACATCACTGTATTTGTTGAACATGAACCTTATACAGGTGATATAAAGCCACAATTTAGCTTTTAAAAACGTTTGATTACAAATCCTGTACTTAAAATGAATCCACTTTTTATATTCGAAACATGAATTAGCATAAGCTGACCGTTTTTGGTCAGCTTATGCTAATTTTTACATGTAACAACCACTACAGCTCTCCAATTACTTTCGTTAGCTTTTGAAGCGCTGATAAAAGGTTTGTTAATTCTTCAGGTGATAAACTTGCATAATACTTTTCAGAAACTTGCTCCATATATGCATCCATTTCTTGTTTGTATAACAAGCCTTTCTCCCCTAATTCAACTGAAAATGCACGTTTATCTTCTGCAAGTTGTCTTCTGAAAATGTATCCATCCTTTTCAAGTTTGACTAACTGTTGGCTAATGGCACTCTTCGTTACATTCATTTTTTCTGCTAGCTCTTTAGGAGTAGATGATGGGTACCGAATAATTAATGTTAATAACGTATATTGCTGATTATTTAAATTGAAGTTTGTATAAGATCTTTCTTTCGCTTCAAGTAATATCCATAATTCTTCAAGTGTTAGATTGATTTCCTCAGCTATATTTTTATTTTTCATACTTGTCTCTCTCACCTTTTCTTCTCCAATTTTTCGGGTTTAAATACTTTTTATATTTTGCCACCACTTCTTTCCCAACAAAGACAGCACCTACCAAGAAAAGAATTTCTCCTACTACTATACACCCTGGAACAACAATAGCCTTTATCTGAGTCGAAAGCGAAGTAAATGGTATGATTAAAGCACTCGCCCAAAGTAGAACATATATGATTAGAAGACCTATTCCAACTTTAAAAAGCAATGGCTTTTTTTGTTTATTTTCGTTTGAAACTATTTCTTTTTCCATTTTAAAACCTCCTGAACATAGTTTAGTTTAGTTAACTAAACTATATATCAAGATTAATTTAATTGCAAGTTAAAAAAAGCTGCTGTCTATAAAATATAGACAGCAGCTACAGTGTTTTTTTACATTTTATAACTAATAAACAGCGATTGGCCCATAAGGACCATTAATAATCTCTATTTTTGTTTCAAAAATATCTGTCAAGAGTGTTGGGTCCATAACCTCTTCTACTGTTCCAAAAGCAGCAATTTGTCCATCTTTCATAGCACAAATTTTATCAGAGTATTTGGCTGCAAAATTTATATCATGCATAACAGTCAAAATTGTTCGTCCAAATTCATTAGCAGCACGTCTCAAATGCTCCATCATTTGAACAGAACGAGCAACATCAAGGTTATTTAGCGGCTCGTCCAAAAGTACATACTCAGTCTCTTGGCACAATACCATCGCTACATATGCCCTTTGTCTTTGACCACCAGAAAGCTCATCTAAATATCTATTCTCTAAATTAGTTAAATCTAGAAAGTCGATATATTTAGAAATAATAACTTCATCCTCTTTCGTTAATCTTCCCTTTGAATAAGGAAAGCGCCCAAATCCAACTAATTGTCTAACAGTAAGCCTCGTTACAAAATGATTTTCTTGTCGCAATATAGTCAAAACTTTTGCTAAGTCTTTTGATTTGGATTCAGAAACATCCATATTTGCTACCTGGATTTGACCTTCGTCCATATCTAAAAGTCTACCAATCATCAAAAGTGTCGTTGACTTTCCAGCGCCATTCGGTCCAATTAAAGAAGTAAAGCCTGCTTTTGGTATTTCAATATCCAAAGGTCCTATTTTTACCTTATCAGTATAGAACTTTTTAACATTATCAATTTTTATCATAAAGCCCTCTTCCTTAAAACTATAGTTAAGAATATAATTCCACCAAATAATTCAATAATAACTGAAACTACACCTTGTGCATGGAATACATGATACATTAAAAAGTATGCACTCGTCATTATTAAAAATCCTATTGCAAAAGCCATTGGGAAAATATATCTATGATCATAAGTTGACGCCGCCTGATAACTCAAAGTTGCCACTAAAAATCCGTAGAAAGTAAGCGGCCCAATTAGAGCTGTTGAAATGGACATTAAAATAGCTACTAATACAAGCGTATAAATTACACTAGGTTGATATTTAACTCCAAAAGAAGTAGCAACATCCTTTCCTAATGACAACACATTCAAATTCTTAGAATGAGCAAAAATTAATACTGCTACAATTATGATCATAGGAATTACAACAGGAAAATAAGCAGGATCTGCATGATTAACAGAGCCAAATAATCTCGCTTGTAAAATATCAAATTCTGAAGGCGCAAGTAGTTTCCTCATGAAAGTTGACACAGAATTTAGCCCGGTACCAATAATAATTCCCACTAAAAGCATAAGTTGTAAATTCCCGTATTTACCGGAAAGTAACCATCCATAAAGTATCAAACTCATGAAGACCATAACAACGACTTGAAATAAAAATGATCCAATTCCATTAAAATTTAGTAATGCACTAGCACCAAAGAAGAATATTGTACTCGTTTGAATCGCCGAATAAAGTGATTCGAAACCTAAAAGCGAAGGCGTAATAATTTTATTATTCGTAATAGATTGGAAAGCTACAGTCGACAAGCTATGACAAACAGCTGCAATAATCATTGCAACAATAGCTACTATCCTTCTCTTAACAACTGGGATAAAAGAAGGTGAATCTATCGGAACTGGATTGTTATACACTAAAAGTCCATATGAAGAAAGGAGGCCTAAAGCAATCAATGTTATCAGTACAATCCAATAACGTCTTGCTTCCTTCTTAGAACGAAAAGCGCTAGCTGATCTACTTTCATTATGAAGGCTAGAATCGACTTCGACATTTTCTTTATTTCTATAATCTAATGTGATCATCGTAGCCTCCTTGGTTTTCTTTTTCTCAATAAAATAGTAATAAACACGACTGCTCCCACTGATGCAAGTATTAAAGAAACAGGTAATTCAAAAGGCTTTATAATTGTTCGAGAAATGATGTCACAGGTAGTTATTGTCCCCATTCCGATCACACACACCCAAGGTAAATTACTCCTAAGGTCATCCCCTCTAAACATGGAAACAATGTTTGGAACAATTAACCCCAAGAAAGGTAAGTTTCCAATAACAGCTGCAACAATTCCAACTGCAACAGAGATAAGAGCAGTCCCAAAAAGAACAATTCGATTGTAATTAACTCCAAGGCTTGTTGCGACATCTTCTCCTAGTCCAGCTAAAGTCAATCTATTCGCATACATAAAAATAAGCAAAGTAACGATAACAATCAGCCATAAATATTCGTATCTTCCTACCTGAATGTTAGCAAATGAACCTACAAACCAAGTTTCAATACTTTGCGTCATTTGAAAAAGGAGTCCCAAAAAAGTAGACACTGCAGAAATAACTGCTCCAAGCATCAATCCAATAATCGGAACAATTAAAGACGAACGAAGCTTAACTCTTCTTAAAAATAGAAAGAAAATCATAGTTCCTATAAAAGAAAAAATGATTGCACCAGTCATTCTTTGCACTAAAGTCGGGGCAGGAAATAGTAAATACACAAAAAGCAGGCCTAAGCCTGACCATTCAATAGTCCCCGTTGTAGTAGGTTCGACAAAACGGTTTTGTGTAATGAGTTGCATGACGAGCCCTGCCATCGCCATCGCAGCTCCAGTAAGCATTAATGCAACTGTTCTCGGAACACGAGTGATGAAAAACATCTCCATTCCGTCCTCTTGTCCACGTATATCATAAACTCCAGTAAACAGTGATATAATCCCTAAAATTATAACAACTATAACTGCTATTATAAAAGGTTTTGTCCATATTTTATTTTGATTATAAAACTGGGGTTGAGAAATATTCTCAACCCTAGAACTCATATTTTTTGACACTGTTTCGTACCCCTTTACACTACTTAGCTAAAGTTTTTGCAAGGTTTCCAAATAACTCTATATAAGTCTGAATTGATTCATTTGTGTAAGTATCTGCTGGTGCATAAATAACTTGTTTTTTAGAAACAGCAGTTGTGTTTTGAAGAGCTGGTGATTTAGAAATAACATCCTGAGCAGGAGCTGACTTAGCTGCATCAGATGTTGCAGCATCACGATCTAATACGAAAAGCCAATCAGGATTTGTTTGTGCGATAGCTTCAACAGAAACGTCATCACCTTTATGACCTGCAGTAGAATTCGAAACTTCTAATGCTGGAGTCCAACCGAAAATTTCATACATAGGTCCCCAAACGCGACCAGAGTGAGGAGCTGCAAAGCCAATATTCCCACCAGTAACGATAACACTCATAACTTTATCTTTTCCGTTATAAGCAGATTTTGCTTTTTCAATAGATTTATCAAAATCAGCTACTAATTGTTTAGCTTCTTTATCTTTAGCAAAGATTTTTCCTAAAGTAGTTGTAGAATCTTTAAGTCCTTTTACTAAGTTTTCTCCAGGCTTAGTAGCCTTCTCAGAAACATCAAAATTAAGATCAATAACAGCTGCATTTGGTACTAATTTTTTGATTTCTTCGTAATGGTCAGCAAATCTTTGACCAACAATTACAAGGTCAGGGTTTGCCGCTGCAATAATTTCAAGATTTGGTTCACGGTGATTCCCAATATTTTGAACTTTTTCATCCTTTTTATATGCTGAATCAGCAGGCATAATATCCTTTGGAGCAGCCGCTAATTTAATTCCCCAATCAGCTAAAGTTTCAAAAGTTCTATTATCTAAAGCAACTACATTCTTTGGATTTACAGGAACAGTAACTTTTCCATGCGCATCAGTGATTTCAACCGTTTTTGGCTTATCACTACCATTATCTTTATTATTAGCCTTCGAAGTTTCTTTACCTGAATCTGAGCAAGCTACTAACATTAATGTGAAAATTGCTAGAATACTTACTAATTTTAAAAGCATAGTTTTTTTCATACGTATACTCCTTATTATGTAATTTAGTTCGAAAATGATAAAGTTCATAGATTAAATTAGATAGTAACTTTTATGCATCTAAATTGCTATTGATAATCATTTTCATTTGAACATCCTGATAATAAGTATAGTCATTAATTCTGTGAAAATCTTGTGAATGGTGTGAGTTAATAAAATTAAAAATAAATTAGATACGGTCTCAACTCATGCGCACCAGATCCATCCCCCACACCTTATAAAGCATGATTTCTACTGCAAAAAATGACCATTTCCTGATAGCAATTTTTTATAGTTTCTGTCTTTTCATATTTCACAGGAACTACTTTATTATCTTATTTGTATCATTCAACCATTGAATAGCCTCTGCCATGTATCGTTTGAATGTATCTATCTTTCTTCTCACACTTTAACTTTTTTCTTACATATCCAATATATAAGTCTACTACATTTGGATTCACTACTACGTTATATCCCCAAACCTGATTCAAAAGCATTTCACGGCTCAATATTGTGTTTTTATTCTTGATTAAAAATACAAGTAAATCATACTCACGCTTAGTAAGCGCGAGATTTTCACTACCTTTTTTCACAATATTGCTAGATGCATCAACAAAGAGATCTTTAAACTGATAAAAGGTTGTCTCATTTTGCTGATTACAGTCACTTCTCCTTAAAATAGCTTGAACTCTTGCTACTAATTCTTCTTTCGCAAATGGTTTTCTTATATAGTCATCTGCTCCTGCTTGTAACCCTGCTACGCAATCCTCGCTAGAAACATTGTCGGTCACAATAATGATCGGTGTCGTTTTAACCAATCTTATTTGTCTACAAATTTCTGGTCCAGATATGCTTAATGAATCCCAATCTAATATGATAATATCCCAATCTTGTTCATATATTATATTTAAACCTTCGTTTTCATTGTGAAGTTTTAAAATGAAATGGCCTTCTTCCGTTAAACCGCTTACGATTTTCTTTGCTAAAGACCGTTCATTCTTAATTACTAACACCTGCCTCACCGATGGTTCACCTCTACTTCAATATAACTTAGTTAAATCTTAAATTCCTAAAAAATCCATTAAAACAGCTTATTAGGAGAACTCTATATAATCTTACAATAGGTATGGATAAAAACACAAAACATATTAACATTTGAATAAAATGATTTTACTAATAGAAACTCACCAATCCGGCGTTTACGAGCAGCTATAGTATCTACCTGCTTATCATCCATAACCATTTCTTCATTTTCTGTTTCAGGGGTACTGCCTCATCCCTATCAACTTAAGTATTTTATAAAAGCACAAAACAAAAAGAACCATAACCTCACCAAACTGGCAAAATTATGGTTCATATCACACAAAATAAAAAAACCACCAAATATGTATTGGTGGAGACGGTGGGAGTCGAACCCACGTCCAAAAATATCGGCACTTAAGCTTCTACGAGTGTAGTCGATATATTAGCATTTCGCGAACTCTTCGGCCTATCGACAGGCTTCCAAGTTGCTAGTCTGGTTGTTCTCTTCCTTTGTCCTCAGACGGCGAACTCCGGCGTAGTCCACTTAGTTTGAGTCCCTTACCCTACCACATGGACGATGGAGGGAGGAACCTTTAGTGCAATTAAGCAGCTAAAGAAAGATTGTTTTGTTTGCCAATTATAGGCTTTGACGTTTTAACGAGGCCGATCCCCTCGACTCGCAACCTAAGCTCGAACTATCCCTGTCGAATCCGTAACGTCCCCATGATAAAAATGGAGCATACGAAGAAAATATCGTGATAGCTACTAAGAGCTGTTTTTCAATGTGCAACAATCTTACATAAGTTATTATAACATACGCGCGCCGTTTTACAAATGTAAAAATCTGTATTACATCTTTTGACGATCACGGAACGCGCGTGCAATTTCACGTTTCGCTTCTTTCTCTTTTAAATCGTGACGTTTATCAAATTGTTTCTTACCTTTTGCTAAACCAAGTGCCATCTTTGCAAATCCATTTTTCAAATAGATTCTAAGTGGAACTAATGCATAACCTGTTTCTTTTGCAGCTCCCGCTAGTTTATCAATTTCTTTTTTATGAAGAAGTAATTTTCTCGTACGAAGTGGATCATGGTTGAAACGATTCCCTTGTTCGTACGTATTAATATGCATATTATGAACCCATACTTCACCATTATGTACACGTGCAAACGCATCTTTCAAGTTTACGCGACCAGCGCGAATCGACTTAATTTCCGTTCCTTGAAGGACAAGCCCTGCTTCGTATGTCTCTTCGATGAAATAATCATGAAATGCTTTTTTATTTTGTGCAATAACCTTACCTGAACCTTTTGGCATATAACGTCCCTCCTCTATTTTTACTATTGTAACAAATGTTATAAAAAAGCGAAAGTGGCTCGCTCTCAAGCCACCAAGAAAAAAGAAAAAGCCCCGCTTTTATCAAAGCGAAGCCATCCTTTTCTTACTTACGCTTTTTCTTTTTCTTCTTGAATCCTGGTACATTTTCGAAGAATGCTTTTTTCTTCTTACCGTTACCATCTTTTTTACCTGGCTGGCTAGCAGACGTGGATGTGGATGCGGATGCAGATCCTCTTCCTTTGCCTGTACCTTTACCTTTGCCACCACGGTCAAATTTTCTTCCTGTGCCACGCTCTCCGCCGCGCTCATTACTGCGCTCGCTACGTCCACCGCGTTTTTTTCTGCCCGTTCTTGGCTGCTCGATAACGACCGGACGGTCTTTGAACTTACGACGAGGTGTACCTTTCATGCCAACGATTTCAAAGTCAATTGCACGCTCATCTTTGTTTACGTTAATAACACGAATTGTAATTTCGTCACCGATACGGAATACGTTACCTGTACGTTCTCCGATCATTGCGAAATGCTGCTCATCATAACGGTAGTAATCATCCGTTAAATAGCTAACATGTACAAGGCCTTCAATTGTATTTGGAAGCTCTACGAATAAACCAAAGTTTGTTACAGAGCTAATCATACCGTCATACTCTTCGCCGATCTTATCAACCATATACTCTGCTTTTTTCATTTCATCTGTTTCACGTTCTGCTTCAACAGCACGACGCTCCATATTAGAAGAGTGCTCTGCAATCTCAGGTAATTGTTCACGCCATTTCGCTTGTGTTTCATTGTCGACTTTACCGTTAATGATATATTCACGAATTAATCGATGAACAATCGTATCTGGGTAACGACGAATTGGTGATGTGAAATGTGTGTAGAACTCAGTTGATAAACCGAAATGTCCTAAGCTATCCGAATCATAACGAGCTTGCTTCATTGAACGAAGCATAACTGTCGAGATTACTACTTCTTCTGGTTGTCCTTGAACCATTTCAAGAATTTGTTGCAGCGCACGAGGATGTATTTCATTCGCACGTCCTTTTACTGCATATCCGAAGTTTGTTACAAACTCGAAGAAACGCTCAAGCTTATCTTCTTTCGGATCTTCATGGACACGATACATAAATGGTACGTTCATCCAGTGGAAGTGCTCTGCTACTGTTTCATTCGCAACAAGCATAAATTCTTCGATCAATTTCTCTGATACTGAACGATCACGCATAACAACATCGGTCGGTTTTCCTTCTTCATCTACTAATACTTTCGCTTCTTTAAAGTCAAAGTCGATTGCACCGCGGCGCATACGTTTTTCACGTAAAATTTGTGCTAATTGACCCATTTCTTTAAACATCGGTACTAACGGTTCATAGCGCTTGATTAATTCTTCGTCCTCATCTTCTAAAATGCTTCTTACGTCAGCATACGTCATACGCTCTGTCGTTTTAATTACACTTTGGAAAATCTCGTGCTTTACAACGTCACCTAAATTGTTAATTTCCATTTCACAAGATAACGTCAGACGGTCTACTTTCGGATTTAATGAACAAATACCGTTAGATAGACGATGCGGAATCATCGGAATTACACGGTCAACAAGATACACACTCGTCGCCCTTTCCGCTGCTTCTACATCAATTGGAGAACCTTCTTGAACGTAATGACTTACATCCGCAATATGAACGCCAAGCTTATAGTTACCGTTCTCGAGCTTCGTTACTGTAACAGCGTCATCTAAATCTTTCGCGTCTGCACCGTCAATTGTTACGATCATTTGGTCACGCAGATCACGGCGATCTTTTAAATCTTCTTCTGAAATCGTTTCTGGTACACTGTTTGCGTGCTCCATCACTTCTTCAGGGAACGCTAAAGGCAAGTGATGTTTATGAATGACAGATAAAATATCTACTCCTGGGTCATTTTTATGACCTAGAATTTGAATAACTTCACCTTCTGCACTTAAACGATTCTCTGGATAGCTCGTAATTTTCACAACTACTTTATGACCTTCTACAGCACCCATTGATGCACTTTTCAATACGAAAATGTCACTCGTCCAGCGCTTATTGTCAGGTATAACAAATCCAAAGTTTTTCGATTCTGTATATGTACCAACTAGTTCTTTCGTTCCACGCTCTAAAATGCGTACAATGGAACCTTCTTGACGCGAACCACTCGATTGAGAACTAAGGCGTGCTAATACTGTATCGCCATGTAGTGCACCGTTTAACTCTGTAGGCGGGATGAAAAGATCATCATCTCCTGTTTTCTTCTCGTCTGGTACAACGAATGCAAAGCCACGTGCATGTCCAATTAACTTACCACGTACTAAATTCATTTTTTCAGGCAGACCGTAACGGTTGCTACGAGTACGAATAATAAGTCCCTTCTCTTCCATCATTACAAGTGCCTTTACAAAATCTTTAAAGCCCTCAGAACCTTCAATTCCAAATGCCTCTTCTAACTCTTGTATCGTTAGCGGTTTATACGCTTCTTCTCTCATAAATAATAACAACTTATCAATATGTTCTTGTATGATTTCTTCCAAGCAGAAATACCTCCTTTAAAACCTTATATTATTTAGTGTATCCGAAAGATGGGGGATGTATAAAGCGAAACTTCAATACTCCCCTTATGATTTTTACAGTTTTCACAAAAAATTCCTTATGAAAAAAAGAGGCAACTAGATCTTACCAATCTAGTTGCTCCAAGAAGTTATATACATCCTCATGTAGCTCGTCACGTTGCTTATCAAGTGTAATGACATGCGTAGAGTCTTCATACCATTTAATGTCTTTTAACGTTGATTCTACACCGTTATAAATAATGTTCGCACTATCAGTATTAATCATTTCATCATGACGCGCTTGTACAACAAAAGTCGGTGCATAAATCATGTCCACATTGTTACGCACGTCAGCAATTAATTGTTGTAATGCTTTTAATGTATTCATCGGTGTCTTTTGGAATTCCAACATTTCTTGTTCAATTTGCTCTGGTGATTTTTGCTCACGCTTTTTATATTCGCGGGCGTATGCCAATATACCTTGGTACATCGTTTCTTCACTCTTAATATACATCGGTGCACACATTGGTACTACCCCTAAAACCGGTACTGTATAACCTAATTTTAGAGAAAATACTCCACCAAGTGACAATCCAACAACAGCAATTTTCTCAAAACCTTTATCTTTTAAAAGCTGATATGCCTCCGTTACATCTTGCCACCAATCTTCAGGACCTGTATGAACAAGCTCTTCTGGTGGTACACCGTGCCCTTTATAAATTGGCGCATGACAAGTGTAGCCTTTCTTTTCTAAGAAACGCCCTAACATACGTACATCAGCTGAGTTTCCTGTGAATCCATGTAGTAATAAAACAGCGCGGTCTCCACCCTCAAATGTAAATGGTTTCGGAGATGCTAATTTCATCATGTACTTCTCCTCTTTCTCTTCTGTAATCTAGTCGTATTCTTTCTATGTCTAGTGTACCATATTTACATTTCTATAATCTAATTAGAAACTTTTTTCAAATAGCAAAATAAAAAAAGAAGAACCATTAGTACCATTCACTAACGCTTCTTCTTTCAATTTTATAAATTGAAGTACGTAACACCAATTGTTAATACAAAGAACAATACAGCTAAAACAATTGTAATACGGTTTAATACCGCTTCAATTCCACGTGCCTTTTGCTTACCAAATAATTGCTCCGCACCGCCTGAAATTGCACCTGAAAGGCCTGAGCTATTACTAGATTGCATAAGTACCATAACAATCATTAAAATCGATACAATAATAAGTAAAACTGATAATAACGTATGCACTTGGCGTACCTCCTACAAAGATTCAGTTATTGTAACTGTAGCATAAATCCTATAGAAAAGCGAGAGCTATAGAGGCGCTCTCGCTTTTCTTCCATTACATAAACATCATTGCAAATAACGGTCCGAGCAAACATGTTAAAATGGCTGTTAATGTCATTGTTACCGATCCGATAACACCTTCATGTTCGTTATTTTTCATCGCTCTCATCACGCCCATAATATGAGACGCACATCCAAATCCGATACCTTTACCAACTGAGTTTGTAACGCGGCTCCATTTTAATAAAAGCGGGCCAGTAATCGTTCCTGTAATACCTGCAATAACAACGAAAGCTGCTGTTAATGACGGTACACCACCAACTTGCTCTGAAACACTCATCGCAACTGGCATTGTCACCGATTTTGGTAAAGAAGATAAAATTAAGCTTTTATCTGTTCCCATAAGTGAGGCAATAGCAAAATCACTTGCAATGGCAACTGTTGTACCTACTAGTACCCCACCGGCAATCGGTACAACATATTTTTGCAGAACGTGACGTTGTTTATAAAGAGGAATTGCAAACGCTACAACACCGGGTCCCAGCAGCTTCGCAATCCAGCCACCACCACTTTCCATATAATGTTGATACGGTATATCAAGCACGATAAATAAGAAAGCCATTAATCCTGTTGCTACAAGCATTGGAATGGTGAATGGTGTCGGAAATACTTTATAGATTTTTTTAGATAATTGATATAATAGCACCGTAAAAAGAACCCAACCGATTCCGATTAATATTTGGCTCATCGCGACTCTCTTTCCTTTCTATTCGCAAGATATTGTCCTGTATGTCCTGCGACAATAATAATTAAAAATGTACTCGCTACAACTGTAATGAAAAGAGAAATTCCTTTACTCATAAAAAAAGCACCGTAATTCATTAGGCCAAGCGTTGGCGGAATTAATAAAAACGGCATAATAGCAACGAGTGTTTCTGCTCCCAAATCGAACCATTTCACTGGAAGGACTTTTAGGCTAAGTAAAACAAGTAAGAGGAACATTCCAATCAAACTTCCTGGGATCGGAATATTTAACATTTCTTGTACCCACGTTCCAACCATATAAAAAACGTAAAGAGCAGCAATTTGGACAAGAATCTTTGTAAATTTCATGTTCATCATCCCTCTTGTTTATACGATCTTCTGTTAATATCTTTATCATAGTATAAATTGTAAAAAGCTGCAATTTATCAACTTGACAGCAAAAAACGCCTATGTTATACGCTTACAACCTTGATATGACTACATTTCTAAGTGGAAATTAAGTCAAAAACCTTGACCTAATATAAAAAGTTTTTATTTTCTGAATTTTAAAGGTTGTTATTTCAATAAAATAATCTTTTTATTCTTAAGCTTACATATATATAAAGAAGATAGGTGGTGAACATATGCCCAAAAAGGTTCTTATTTTTTGTGATCCTGGCATTGATGATACGATGGCTCTTCTCTTAGCATTCTTTATCGATGAAATAGAAATCATCGGCATTGTTGCTGATTACGGCAATGTTCCAAAAGAAATGGCTGTACAAAACGCTCATTTTCTTACGAACGAAACAAGGAATAGAAATATTAAGATATTCGGTGGTTCAGAACGTCCTCTTACTGGTGCTCCCCCTGCCTTTTTTACAGATGTACACGGGGAACAAGGGCTTGGCCCAATTATTCCAAAGGGAAATGTGGCTAACGGAGAAATGGAGAATTTCTTCGAAGTAATTCCTCTTATTGAACAGTATAAAGATGAATTAATCATTGTAAGTTTAGGAAGACTTACCTCCTTAGCAATTTTGTTTATCATGTGCAAACAGTTAATGAAGCAAATTAAATCTTACTACGTAATGGGCGGTGCCTTTTTACATCCCGGTAATGTTACTCCTATTTCGGAGGCAAACTTTTACGGAGACCCTACTGCCGCTAATATAGTCCTTCAATCCGCGCCTAACATGTACATCTATCCATTAAACGTCACCCAATATTCCATCATTACACCAGAAATGGCTGAATATATTGAAGCAAAAGGAAAAGCCCCACTCGTCAAACCGTTATTCGATCATTATTACTACGGCTATTATAAAAATGCTCTACCACATTTAAAGGGTAGCCCCTTCCATGACACAATGCCAATACTCGCTTTGCTAGATAACTCTATGTTTACGTATCACAAATCCCCTATCGTTGTCATGACAGAATCCTATGCACAAGGAGCAAGCATAGGGGAATTTCGTTCTTTAGTGAACCAGAAACTATTTATTGATTGGCCAAGTCATCAAATCGCAATTGATTTTGATTATAACCGTTTCTTTAAGCATTTCATGTCACTTATGACAGGTGAACAATTTTAACATAAAAAAACAGACCGTGATTTCTCACGGTCTGTCGTTATTTTCTACAATTATCGTTTGATGTTGTAGAAAGATTTAATACCATCGTAAACAGCGATTTCGCCTAGTTCGTCTTCGATGCGTAATAATTGGTTGTACTTAGCAATACGGTCAGTACGGCTCATAGAACCAGTTTTGATTTGGCCAGCGTTAGTTGCAACTGCGATGTCAGCGATTGTAGCATCTTCAGTTTCACCAGAACGGTGAGATACAACTGCTGTGTAACCAGCACGTTTAGCCATTTCGATAGCTTCGAAAGTCTCAGTTAAAGTACCGATTTGGTTAACTTTAATTAAGATTGAGTTAGAGATACCTTTTTCGATACCTTCAGCAAGTTTTTGAGTGTTAGTTACGAATAAGTCGTCACCAACTAATTGTACTTTATCACCGATACGCTCAGTTAATAATTTGTGGCCATCCCAGTCGTTTTCGTCTAAACCATCTTCGATAGAGATGATTGGGAAGTCTTTGCAAAGCTCTTCGTAGAAATCAACCATTTCTGCAGAAGTTAAGCCAGTACGGCCTTCGCCTGCAAGGTCATATTTACCAGTTTCTTTGTTGTAGAACTCAGAAGAAGCAACGTCCATTCCTAAGAATACGTTCTCGCCAGCTTTGTAACCAGCTTTTTCGATAGCTTCGATGATTACTTCTAAAGCTTCACGGTTAGAACCAAGGTTTGGAGCGAATCCACCTTCGTCACCTACTGCAGTGTTAAGACCTTTGTCATGTAATACAGCTTTAAGTGCATGGAATACTTCAGCACCCATACGGATTGATTCTTTGAATGTTGGAGCACCAACTGGTAAGATCATGAACTCTTGGAAGTCTACGTTGTTATCAGCGTGAGAACCACCGTTGATGATGTTCATCATTGGAGTTGGTAATTGTTTTGCATTGAATCCACCAAGGTAACGGTATAATGGAAGACCTACGAAATCAGCTGCTGCGTGAGCTACTGCCATAGATACACCAAGGATAGCGTTAGCGCCTAGTTTACCTTTGTTTGGAGTGCCATCTAATTCGATCATAGCACGGTCGATACCAGCTTGGTCAGTTACGTCGAAACCAACGATTTCTGGAGCGATTGCTTCGTTAACGTTGTTTACTGCGTTAAGAACACCTTTACCTAGGTAACGAGATTTGTCACCGTCACGTAATTCTACTGCTTCGTGCTCACCAGTAGATGCACCACTTGGTACGATAGCGCGTCCGAAAGCGCCGCTTTCTGTGTAAACTTCTACTTCTACAGTTGGGTTACCACGAGAGTCAAGGACTTCGCGAGCATAAACATCAATAATTGTTGACATAATAAATTCTCTCCTTTTTATATAAGCAAATTATTTAATAATTGTTTTACCTGTCATTTCTTTCGGTTGTTCTACATTTAAAAGCGTAAGCATTGTTGGGGCGATATCTCCTAAAATACCACCTTCACGAAGCTCTACATCATTTTTTGTAACGATGAAAGGAACCGGGTTAGTTGTATGAGCTGTCATTGGTCCACCATCAGCAGTTAACTCCTGATCAGCATTACCATGGTCAGCAGTAATAAGTGCTACACCATCTTTTGCAAGAATTGCTTCTACAACTTTTCCTAAACATTCGTCAGTTGCTTCTACTGCTTTAATTGTCGGTTCCATCATCCCAGAATGGCCAACCATATCACAGTTCGCAAAGTTAAGAATGATAACATCATGTTTATCATTTTCGATTTCATTTACTAAAGCGTCCGTTACTTCGTAAATGCTCATTTCAGGTTTCAAGTCATACGTTGCAACCTTCGGTGAGTTAATTAAGATACGCTCTTCTCCTGGGAATTCAGCCTCACGACCGCCGCTAAAGAAGAATGTAACGTGCGGATACTTTTCAGTTTCCGCGATGCGAAGTTGCTTTAATCCCGCTTGCGCAACAACTTCACCTAAAGTGTTATCAAGGTTCATTGGCTTGAATGCCACGTAACCATCTACAGTTTCACTGAAGTGTGTCATACAAACGAATTCAGGAATGTGAGGTACTTTTTCACCACGATCGAACTCACGGAAATCTTCGTTTGTAAATACACGAGCAATTTGAATTGCACGGTCTGGACGGAAGTTATAGAAGATAACTGCATCATCATCATTGATTGTTGCAACTGGCGTGTTATCTTCGTTAACAATTACAGACGGCAATACGAATTCATCATAGATACCGTTCGCATAAGAGTCTTCTACACACTCTTCTGCTGATTTATAAGTAGGGCCTTCACCATTTACCATAGCACTGTAACATTTTTCAACGCGATCCCAACGCTTGTCACGGTCCATAGAGTAATAACGACCAGAGATAGTCGCGAATTGTCCTACTCCTGTTTCTTTAATCACTTCATTCGTTGCATCGATATAACCTTTTGCTGTTTGTGGTCCAACATCGCGGCCATCTAAGAATGCATGGATATAAACTTTCTCCACGCCTTCTTTTGCTGCTAAGCGAAGAAGAGCAAACATATGGTTCATGTGACTGTGCACACCACCGTCAGAAAGTAAACCGAATAAATGAAGTGCAGTACCTTTTTCTTTTACGCTTTTAATTGCATTTTGGAACGTTTCGTTCTTATCGAACTCACCTTCACGAATTGCAACGTTTACGCGTGTTAAGCTTTGATATACTACGCGGCCAGCACCAATATTTAAGTGACCAACCTCAGAGTTACCCATTTGACCTTCTGGAAGACCTACTGCCTCGCCACAAGCTGTAAGCGTTGTGTGAGGGAATTTGTTCCAGTAACCATCAAAATTAGGTTTCTTAGCTTGTGCTACAGCATTCCCGTAAGTTTCTTCACGAAGTCCGAAACCGTCAAGAATGATTAGAGCTGTTGGCTTTCTCATTTTACCGCCCCCAGAAGACCTAAGAACGAAGCAGGCTCTAAGCTAGCACCGCCAACTAAAGCGCCGTCGATGTCAGATTGTGCCATATACTCTTTAATGTTTTCTGGTTTTACGCTACCGCCGTATTGAATACGAACAGCTTCTGCAGCTTCTGGAGAAACAGCTTCTGCAACAACTTTACGGATGTGCGCACATACTTCATTTGCATCTGCAGAAGAAGAAGATTTACCTGTACCGATAGCCCAAATTGGCTCATAAGCGATAACAGTTGCTTTAACTTGCTCTTCTGTTAAACCTGCAAGTGCTTTTGTCACTTGACCTGCTACTAGATCAAATGTTTTTCCGCTTTCGCGTTCTTCTAAAGTCTCACCACAACATACGATTGGTGTTAAACCATGTTCAAATGCTGCGATAGTCTTTTTGTTTACTGACTCGTCTGTTTCAGCAAACATTTCACGACGCTCAGAGTGGCCAAGTACTACGTAGCCTACTTTTAAGTCGCTAAGTGCTACTGGGCTAATTTCGCCAGTGAATGCACCATTTTTTTCGAAGTGCATGTTTTGTGCACCTACTTGTAAGTCAGTTCCTTCAGTCGCTGCTACTAAGCGCTCTAAGAATAGAGCTGGAGAGCAAACTACTGCATCAACAGCTGAAGCTGCTGGGATTTGACCTTTAACTTCCTCTACGAAGCTAACTGCTTCAGATAGAGTTTTATTCATTTTCCAGTTACCTGCGATAATTGGTTTACGCATGCTTTGCACCGTCCTTTTTCTTTGGCTGCTACTTATTTGTCGTTAAGACAAACTACACCTGGAAGCTCTTTACCTTCCATGAATTCTAATGACGCACCGCCGCCAGTAGAAATGTGGCTCATTTTATCAGCCATACCGAATTTTTCAACAGCTGCTGCAGAGTCACCACCGCCGATAACAGAGTATGTACCTTCTGCATCTGCTAATGCTTGTCCTACTGCTTTTGTACCTTGTGAGAATGGAGTCATTTCGAATACACCCATTGGTCCATTCCATACAACAAGCTTAGAGTTTTTAATTACATCTGCATAAATTTCACGTGTTTTAGGACCGATGTCCACGCCTTCCCAGTTAGAAGGAATAGAGTCGATACCAACGATTTTAGTTGTTGCAGTTTCAGAGAATTCCTCAGTGATTACAACATCAACTGGCATGTAGAAGTTTACGCCTTTTTCTTTTGCAAGTTGCATAAATTCTTTAGCTAGTTCAATCTTGTCGTCTTCACATAGAGATAGACCAATTTCATGACCTAAAGCTTTAACGAATGTGTAAGCAAGTCCGCCACCGATGATTAAGTTATCTACTTTGTCTAATAGATGACGAATTACACCGATTTTATCTTTTACTTTCGCACCACCGATGATAGCTGTGAATGGACGTTCTGGGTTAGAAAGTGCTTTACCTAATACTTCTAACTCTTTTTCCATTAATAGACCAGATACTGCTGGTAGGTAGTCTGCGATTCCTGCTGTAGAAGCATGAGCACGGTGAGCTGCACCGAATGCATCGTTTACGAAGATATCAGCAAGAGCTGCAAATTCTTTCGCAAGTTCTGCATCGTTCTTTTCTTCGCCCGCATAGAAACGTACGTTTTCAAGAACTAATACGTCGCCTTCGTTCATTGCTGCAACCATTTCTTGTGCAACTGGTCCGAATGCTTCGTCTGCTTTTTTAACATCTTTACCAAGAAGCTCGCCTAAACGTGCTGCTACTGGAGTAAGACGTAATTCTTCTACTACTTGACCTTTTGGACGGCCTAAGTGGCTTGCTAAAATAACTTTCGCACCTTGCTCTACTAAATATTGAATTGTAGGAAGAGCTGCACGGATACGAGTTTCATCTGTAATTTTGCCTTCTTTCATAGGTACGTTGAAATCAACGCGGCAAAATACACGCTTACCTTTTAAATCTACGTCACGAATTGATTTTTTGTTCATTGGATTTCCCTCCGACTACTAGTTAGGATTGACAAAACCCACTCAAAAGCTTAACACATTTGCTTTTAAAACGAAAGAAGAGAGAGAGGGAACAAACCCTCTCCCTCGTTTTGTCATTGATAACTTATATAATTAAGAATTAAAGACCTTTTGAAGTCATGTAAGCTGCTAGGTCTACTACACGGTTAGAGTAACCAGTTTCGTTATCGTACCAAGAAAGTACTTTAACCATGTTACCTTCCATTACCATTGTAGATAATGCATCGATTGTAGAAGAAGCTGTACATCCGTTATAGTCGATAGATACTAATGGCTCTTCGCTGTATCCAAGGATACCTTTTAATTCGCCTTCAGCTGCTGCTTTGAATGCTGCATTTACTTCTTCAACTGTTACTTCTTTGTCAAGTTCAACAACTAGGTCAACTAGAGAAACGTTAGCAGTTGGAACACGTACAGCGCCACCGTTTAATTTACCTTTAAGTTCTGGTAATACTAATGCTACAGCTTTAGCTGCACCAGTAGATGTTGGGATCATGTTTTCAGCTGCTGCACGAGCACGACGTAAATCTTTGTGTGGTAAGTCTAAGATTTGTTGGTCGTTAGTGTAAGAGTGAATTGTTGTCATCATTCCGCGTTTTACGCCGAATTTTTCGTTTAATACTTTAGCGAATGGAGCTAGACAGTTTGTAGTACAAGAAGCGTTAGATACTACGTTGTGGTTAGCTGCATCGTATTGTTCGTGGTTAACACCCATAACTACAGTGATATCTTCGTCAGAAGCTGGAGCTGAGATGATAACTTTCTTAACTGATCCACCTAAGTGTTTTTCAGCGTCTGATTTTTTAGTGAAACGGCCAGTAGATTCTACTACTACTTCTACTCCGTAGTCGCTCCATGGTAATTGAGCTGGGTCACGCTCAGCGATAACTTTAATTTCTTTACCGTTAACAACGATGCTGTTTTCGTTAGCAGATACTTCTGCATTTAAAGTTCCGTGAACTGTGTCATATTTTAAAAGGTGAGCTAATGTTTTAGCATCTGTTAAGTCGTTGATTGCTACTACTTCTACCTCAGAGTTGTTAAGAGCTGCGCGGAATACGTTACGTCCGATACGTCCAAATCCATTAATACCAATTTTAGTCATTTGAATTTCCTCCTTGGGGGATTATATTAAAGGGTAATACCCTTTGTTAACTGTTTTGCTGCACCTTCATCTGTAATTAGAATTGAAGTGTGCCCTTGTTTAATTACAGCCTGTATTGCCTTTGCCTTTGAAGAACCTCCAGCGACTGCAACAACGTGAGATACATTTTGTAAATCCTCTAGTTGCATACCCACTGTTCTTACTTTATGAACAACATTTCCTTGTTCATTAAAGTAGTAACCGAAAGCTTCACCAACTGCTTCGCTTGCCTGAATCTTTAACCAATCTGCTTCTGAAGTATTTCTGCGACGTGCCATTGTTAACGCATCACCTATTCCATGAATGACGATATTGGAAGATCGAATCAACTCAAGAACTTCTTTCACGGAAGGCTCTGTCACAATAGACGCATATGCTTCGCTACTAACATGGTCTGGAACATACAATAAGCGATAATTACTCATCGTATTTTGCGCCATTTTGGCACAAATGGTGTTGGCTTCTAATTCAACGCCTTCTCCGATTCCACCACGTGCTGGGACAAATAGCATATGTAAATCTTTGCAATCAAGTTGCATCATGTCCGCAGCAGCAGCTAGCGTAGTTCCTCCAGCCACAGCAACGATATTATTCGCTGTCAGACGGTCTTTTATACAAGTCACACAAGCACGGCCCATCTCCAGTTTGACCCAAGGCGATTCATCACTATCACCAGGGACAACGAAAACTTCATCCAAGTCTAATGTTTCCTTAAGTTGCTTTTCTAAAACCTTTAACCCGGAAATTTCTTTCATAAAGTCTTCCAAAGCAAGAACTAAAGCTGTTCCTTCTTCTGTCAATGTCATTCCAGAAGAAGCGACGTGAACTAAGTTTTGTTCTTTCAAAACTTGAACTTCACTTCGCAATACTCGTTCTGTCATACCGAGACTTGCTGATAAGTTTCTTCTTCCAATCGGCTGCATGAGCCTAATGTATTGAAGAATTTGCATTCTCGTTTGCATAACAGGTAGCAGATCAGGTAATAATTTTTTTGTGTTCTGAATCCATGAGCGCATATCTTTTCTCCTCACTACATCGGTTCATTTTCCCTCGTGGTCACTTTACGTCCCGTAGTGACATTTTGTGTCCCACATAGGTTAAAAAAATAATCCCTGCTACGTGTATTATTGTAACAGGAGATAGAAACTTATTCAACTCTTAACTGCATTCTTTATATAGTTTATTATGACACCTTTGTGAATGTTACCATATTCTACTTGTTTTCCGTCTATTTCTACAACCGGAATCATTAGGTGATATTTTTCTAAAAGGTTATTATCTTCATATATATCTATTTCCTCGATTTGAAAAGAATATTCACATTGTACTTCCTGTAAAACTTGTTTCGCCTTCACGCAAAGGCCACAATCTTTTTTTGTATACAGTACAACTTTCATCTTCTTCACCTATCCGATCGTTTTTCGTAATGACGACGCTGGGATGTGCATTTGTTCTCTATACTTCGCCACTGTTCTTCGAGAAATAACGATTTCATGCTCTTCTTCTAATAATTTTGAAATCTTTTGATCTGAAAGTGGCTTTTTCTTATTCTCTGCCTCAACAAGCGTTTGAATAAATTGTTTTACACGCTTTGTAGAAACTGCTTCATCTTCAGTAGTCGAAACAGCATTACTAAAGAACGATTTCATCTCAAATAAACCGTGTGGTGTTTGCACATATTTATTTCGCGTTGCACGACTAATTGTCGATTCATGCACGCTTAACTCTTCTGCTACTTCTTTTAAAGCAAGTGGCTTTAAATACTCCGGACCTTTCCAGAAGAAATCACGTTGTTTTTCCATAATAATGGTCATCACTTGCAGAAGGGTTTGTTTTCTCTGTTTTAAACTACGCATAATCCACTGCACATGCTGATACTTTTCTGATACGTAAGATGCTACTTCACTTTCACTGTTATTCAGAAGCGCACTATATTCAGAATGTATTTCAATTCTCGGCATATTTCTCTCATTCATTTGTAAAACGAGACGATCGCCATCTTTTTTCACCGCCATATCAGGCACAATATAAAGTGGTTTATCAGAAGAAAACGCAAGACCTGGTTTCGGTTGTAATGACGTTATACAATTTACTGCAACCTGCAATTCTTCATTGCTACACTTCAACACTTGAACGAGCTTTCTCCAATCTTTCTTCACGAAATAAGCAAAGTGATCCTCTACAACCTCTTCTGCTAATCCATTCCGCCTTTGTAAGCGCTTCAATTGTAAAGTTAGACATTCCTGAATATTACGCGCTCCTACCCCTGCTGGCTCGAGTGATTGGACAAGCTCTACAGAGCGGTCGACTACATGAATCGGCGCAGAAAGCAGGCCTGCTAACTCTTCGTTCGTTTCTTGTAAATACCCATTTCCATCCATGTTCATAATAATGAAAGAAGCTACTTTTCGCTCTTCTTCTTCTATTTTATAATACTGTATTTGATTTAATAAATGTTGCTGAATCGTTGTTGAATCCACACTGTAGATCTCCATCTGATTCTCGACTTGTTTGCTGGTACTTTTACTGTTGTTAGAGCTCTTCTTCTTCTCCCTCTCAAAACCACCTAACTCAATAAGGGGATTCTCTAACGATTGCTCATACAAAAACTCCGATAATTCTTGTACATTATACTGGAGCATTGTAATCGCTTGCCTTAACTCTTGTGTCATTGCCAAACGTAAGCTTTGTTCTTGTAAAAGACTTGCCTTCAAACTAATCTCCCCCTTGTTTCTATTGTACAATAAGTTTGGTAAAAGGAGAATCCTATCACAGACACCCATTCCAAAATATTATTAATTTATATGTATTAATGAGATTTACAACTTACAACCGAAATTTGAATAATATTGAAAGAAAATAATAAGGTTTATAAATTGTCATCAAGTACTAATAGTAAATCTTATTACTAGATATAACAAGAGGAAAATAAAAAAGTCCTAACCTACAAAACGTAAGTTAGGACTTTTTGACGCGCCCAGAGGGATTCGAACCCCCGGCAGACGTGGTACCGGAAACCACCGCTCTATCCGACTGAGCTATGGGCGCATGATAATAGAAAACACTTCATTTTCTCTCCATAATAATAGCAATAAAAACCATTTAAATCAATAAAAACTCTTTGATAGCACATTGTATATACGCTATTTACCGCATGAAAATGCCCCCTAACTTCTACATTTAGGAGGCAATTCTTAACGATCTTATTTATCTAGTTTCTCTTTAATCTCTTTTGGAATTTCATTTGGCTGTACTTCTTGGTATGTTTCAATATATTCGCCTTTCGTTTTAACCTTTACATACGCTCCTTCCCTAAGCCCACGAGGTGCATAAAACTTAACATCTCTTCCTTCACCGGAAGCATAATAGCCAGTAAGTTTATAGTCTCCAGCTACCTCTCCAACTGTAGATAGTCGGCCAGATTCTTTCGCTTTTACATATACAAAGTCTTCTTTCACAAGCGGATTATATCTATCAGTCACCTCATTATGAGAAAAGCTTGCCACACCAATAACTAATATAAAAAGCCCAATTAAACCTAATAATAATTTCTTCATTTTTCTCTCCTTCAAATGTCCTTTTAACTTTCTTTATTCTAGAAGAAAAAGTTTTTTTACACTATCGCTTTCCCTTACATTTTTATTACAAAATTGTAATCCACACATGCAACACCCCTAAATTTTCCAATCATAAATTCACCCCAAATCACAAATTATAATCTTTGAATTGATATTCCAAAGGGGGCTTCATTCAATGACTGTAATTACGAAATTAAAGCAAACTGTTTCTGGATTAAAAAGTGCACAAGCTAGCTTAGAAGGTTTCGCTCTTGATACGGATAACCAACAAGCTAAGCAACTTTTCCAAACAGCTGCGCAGCAAACACAAACGATTATCGATTCTTTAAACCCACGTGTTGAAGAAGTCCAACAAGAAGAACCACAATACTCACAGCAATAACGAATCCGTCATGCTGTGAAATAGAAAAAGGATGATATGCAGTCATCCTTTTTCTATCACATTACATATTGCAATAGAAATGGAATGATGATTATGCGAAAGATCGGACTCATTACCGCGTTATTTATACTTCTATTTAGTTCTTTTACCGGTTGTGATCATAGCCCATTAGACAAAAAGGTAAAAAAAGAAGAAACGAAACGGACAGAGAAAGAAAAAGGCCCCAAATTAACAAAGACGAGTACAGAATCCTTTAATCAATCTATATCGCAAGAAGCTAAGAAAAAGGCCCTCGCTATGGATGAAATTATAAAAAGTGCAGCAGTGAATTCAAATTTAGATCTCTACATCGCCGTTACACCTGAGCATCATGAAAGGTTTGGATTAAAACCTCTGCGCAAGAAACTTCAAAAGCAATTAAGTGATGAATACCCTACTTTCGACGTTCGTGTTAGTACAGATAAAAAAATCTTTATGTTACTTGAAAAGCTTGCAAACAGAATTAAGAAAAAAGAAGTATCTAAAGATGAGATTAAAAAACAGTTAAAGCTAATCGGATCCGAAATGGAATCTAACACTTAACGCTTTCGAATAGAAAAGGAAGGATTGCAATGTCTAGTAAAGATAAAAACTTAACCCCTGTACAACAGGAATATAAAAAATTCGAGCAAGAACGAGAGCCAAAGCGCCCTGTCTTGAAAAATTGTATAAAAGCCTTTTTCGTTGGTGGTTTCATTTGCCTAATCGGGCAACTTATTTCTACTTTTTATATTACGTATTTCGATTTCACTGAACGATCAGCAGGGAATCCAACTGTGGCAACTCTTATTTTCATCTCCATGTTACTGACCGGATTCGGCGTATACGATCGCCTCGGACAATTTGCTGGAGCAGGCACAGCTGTACCTGTTACTGGATTTGGCAACTCTGTTATTGCCGCATGTATCGAACACCGAACAGAGGGATTTGTCCTTGGTGTTGGAGGTAATATGTTTAAGCTAGCTGGTTCCGTTATTTTATTTGGTGTATTTTCCGCTTTCGTCATCGCACTTATTAAAACGATTCTTGTTCAATGGGGAGGGCTATAAATGTTACAAGGACACCGAACATGGGTATTCGAAAACAAACCAGTTATTATTTCAACCGGAGTAGTTGGTGGACCATTTGAAGCGAATGGAAATATACCTGAAGACTTCGACACCCTCCATGAAGATTTATGGCTCGGACAAGATTCCTATGAAAAAGCACATAAAATTTTGTTCGAAGAAGCTTGTAGCCGCGCCACTGAAAAAGCCAAGCTCCGTAAAGACGACATTCAATTTGTACTCGCAGGAGATTTAATTAACCAAATAACTCCAACGAGTTTTGCATGTCGCACACTCGGAACACCTTATCTCGGATTATTCGGGGCTTGTTCTACTTCTATGGAAGGTTTAGCACTTGGGGCAAGTATCGTAAATGCAAAAGGCGCAAAATATTTACTAACTGGGGCATCCAGCCATAACGCTGCTGTAGAAAAACAATTCCGCTACCCTACCGAATATGGTGGACAAAAACCGCCTACCGCACAATGGACAGTAACTGGGGCAGGTGCAGCTATTTTAAGCGACACTGGACATGGTCCTAGGGTAACATCTGCAACAATTGGACGAGTAATTGATATGGGATTAACAGATCCTTTCAATATGGGTGGTGCGATGGCTCCAGCGGCTGTCGATACGATTGAAGCTCATTTACGCGAACGACAAATTGACGCCTCTTATTACGACTTAATCGTAACAGGCGATCTTGGACATGTCGGTCGCGAAATTGCCTACGATCTACTACATAAACATGGAACAAAAGTAACGAGCGAACAATTCCAAGATTGCGGAATCATTATTTATAGAGAAGGCCAACCTGTCATCGCTGGAGCTAGTGGACCAGGATGCTCCGCAACAGTTGTATACGGCCACTTATTAAACCGAATGAAAAGAGGAGAGTTCAAAAAAATACTTGTCGTTGCGACAGGCGCTTTACTATCTCCACTTACATTCCAACAAGAAGAAACGATTCCGTGTATCGCTCACGCCGTTTCGATTGAATTTGGAGGTGCAACGCAATGATTTTTTTCTGGGCTTTCGTCATTGGCGGACTCATATGTGTAATCGGACAACTTATGTTTGATGTCGGTAAGCTAACACCAGCTCATACAATGGCAACACTCGTTGTTGCCGGAGCTATATTAGATGGATTCAATTTGTATGAACCATTAATTGATTTCGCTGGAGCCGGGGCAACAGTACCTATTACAAGCTTCGGTAATGCCCTCGTTCATGGTGCAATGGAAGAAGCTGCAAAACATGGCATCGTCGGCGTCATTACGGGAATGTTTAAAGTAACGAGCGCTGGCGTATCCGCAGCTATTATTTTCGGCTTCATTGGGGCATTGCTATTCAAACCGAAAGGATAAGGTGGTTGTATGACAGTTATTGCTAGCGTTAAAACCTGCCTTGCTAGTGTACGGGGTGCTCAAGCAAGTTTAAGCTCCCTTTCATTAAATTCACAAGACGAAGAATCAAAACGCATATTTCATGAATGTATGTTAGAAATGGACAGCGTCATCGCTGATTTACAAAATAGAGTTTCATTATTAGAACGTGAAGAACCTCAATATAAAGGGTTTTAAGTAGACTGGAGGAAATGACTATGTCTCACCTGCCGGAATGGACACTCGTTATTCTTCGCTCTGTATTCATATTAATTATTTTATTTGCTATTACAAAATGGTTAGGGAAAAGACAAATCTCTCAGCTCTCCTTTTTTGAATACATAGCTGGAATGACAATCGGTGACATCGCTGCCCAAGTATCCACAGGGCTCGATTCAAAATTTTTTCATGGCGTCTTTGCGATACTCATTTTCGCTGTGGTACCTTTTCTAACGGGAATCCTCTCCTTAAAGAACAAAACAGCTCGAGACTTCTTTGAAGGGAAATCTACCGTATTAATAAAAGACGGAAAAATACTTGAGGATAACTTAAAGAAAGAAAAATATACAAGTGACGAATTACTTGAACTTCTCCGCGGAAAAGATGCTTTCAGCGTAGCTGATGTTGAATTTGCAGTACTAGAACCGAGCGGAGAATTAAATGTATTATTGAAGAAAGATCGCCAACCACTTACAGCAAAAGATATTGGTTTAAAAGTGCCGAACGAAAAAGAACCGCAAACTGTTATTATGGATGGGAATGTCTTAGATGAACCTCTATCCTCTAGTGGACATAACCGTGCTTGGTTACATGCTGAATTAGAAAAACTCGGTGTTGTCATTGAAAATGTCTTTCTCGGCCAAGTTGACTCATATGGACAACTTACTATAGACATTTATAATGACAAACTCCAAATGCCTTCTCCTCAAAACAAACCTTTATTATTAGCATCATTAAAAAAATGTCATGCTGATCTTGAACTATTTTCCTTAGAAACAAAGTCGAAATCAGCGAGCGAAATGTATAGTAACAACGCGAAACAAATCGAAAAGATTTTAAATAAAGTAACTTATCTTTTAAAAGAATAGATATCGAAAGAACGCTTCAGTCAAAAGGCGTTCTTTTCTTTTTTTCTACAGTTTTTATAACGTTTAAATTTATGTAATTCGGTTATGATGTTGAAGATACATAAGCAGGGAATTTCAAAAACATAGCGAATATTTCATGGTACAACTACATATTTTTTTGATTTAAAGTGGTTTCGTTTGACCTTTATTGACCATAATTGTATTATAAGACTAAGAAAGCTTTAGAAGGAGGAAATAACAGATGAATTTAATTCCTACAGTAATTGAACAAACAAATCGTGGAGAACGCGCTTACGATATTTACTCTCGACTATTAAAAGACCGCATCATTATGCTTGGTAGTGCAATTGATGACAACGTAGCTAACTCAATCGTTTCCCAGCTTTTATTCTTGGAATCTCAAGATCCAGAAAAAGATATTCATATCTACATCAACAGCCCTGGTGGTTCTATCACAGCAGGTATGGCAATTTACGATACAATGCAGTTTATTAAACCACAAGTATCAACAATCTGTATCGGTATGGCTGCATCTATGGGTGCATTCTTACTTGCAGCAGGTGAAAAAGGAAAACGTTATGCACTTCCAAACAGTGAAGTAATGATTCACCAACCACTTGGTGGGGCACAGGGTCAAGCGACTGAAATTGAAATCGCTGCTAAACGTATCCTATTCTTACGTGAAAAACTAAACCAAATTCTTGCTGACCGCACAGGTCAACCACTTGAAGTACTACAACGCGACACAGACCGCGACAACTTCATGACAGCAGAAAAAGCTTTAGAATACGGTTTAATCGATAAAATCTTTACAAATCGTTAATAGATTTAAAGCGGAAGCGGCTCGTTCAGAATCGCAGGACGATGGAGCCCCTGATTCCGAGGCGCTTTTTGCCTCGAATGAAGGGGCGAAGCGACCGGAGATTCTAGCCGCTGGAGCTAGATACAACTATAAAAAAAGCGCCCTCTCACAGGGCGCTTTTTTTATAGTTACACCTCCGCACGAATATACCCCACCTAGTATACATTTGAATATATCAGCGATTTTTCAAATATATCGACTGTAACTCCAATTATATCGGCGATTATTTTCATATATCGACGTTTCGACACAACTTATCGACTTACCGACAATTCTCGACAAGCATATACACCCTACATACCCCGCCCCCACCAACAAATAACAAAAAACAAAAAAGCTATCGCACATGCGCGATAGCTTTTTACTGTACATATGCAGCTAATGCTTCTAAAGCCTCTTCTGCATCTGAACCTTCTGTTGTAATTGTTATCATGCTACCAGTTCCAATTGCTAAGCTCATAATCCCCATTATGCTCTTTGCATTTACTGTCTTTCCATCTTTCTCGATGAAGATGTCCGCATGAAAGCGATTTGCCTCTTGCACAAACAACGCAGCCGGACGTGCTTGTAAACCGTTTTTTAATGAAACCTGAACTCTTTTTTGAACCACAGCTCCATTTCCCCTTTAATCTCTTATTTTTTCGCTACCGTTTCCCCCGCGCGTAATTTCTCTGCAATATCATCGATTTTACGCAAGCGATGATTAATACCCGATTTACTAATTTTCCCCCCGGATACCATCTCACCTAACTCTTTCAATGTTACATCTTGATAATCTCTTCGTAGCTGCGCAATTTCTCGTAGTTTATCTGGTAATATATCAAGACCAACCGTCTCATCAATATAGCGAATATTTTCAATCTGCCTTAGCGCTGCACCAATTGTTTTATTTAAATTAGCTGTTTCGCAGTTCACTAAACGATTTACGGAATTACGCATATCACGTACGATTCGAATGTCTTCAAATCTTAAAAGTGCATTATGGGCACCTATAATATTTAAAAACTCTGTAATCTTTTCTGCTTCTTTCAAATACGTAATGTACCCTTTTCTTCTTTCCAACGTCTTACTATTTAAATCAAATCCGTTCATCAGTTCACATATAGCATCATTATGTTCCTTATATAACGAAAAGATCTCTAAATGATAAGATGATGTTTCTGGGTTATTTACTGAACCACCTGCTAAAAATGCACCGCGTAAATACGATCGTTTACAACATTTCTTCTCAATCAATTCTTGTGATATATTTCGAATAAATGAAAAGTCATCTCGAACGATATGAAGATCAGCTAATATTTCGCGAGACTTCTCGACAAGCCGTACGATATATACATTATTTTTCTTCAATCGCATTTTTTTACGAACAAGTAATTCTACCGTCACATCATATCCTTTTTTCAAAAGCGTATAAATCCTTCTTGCGATTGCCGCATTTTCCGTTTGAATATCGATAGATAGACGACGGTTTGAAAAAGAAAGCGACCCGTTCATTCGAAGTAACGCTGATAATTCTGCTTTCTCACAGCATTCCTTCATTTCAAGATTCGTCAATTCTTTCTTTGTTTCTGATGCAAATGACACAGTCAACACCTCCTTATACGATTATTGTGGAACAAAAATCTTGTCCTATATGAAATGAGGAGCGTTACCTCAAACGAGGCAACGCACATCTACAACAGTGAATATAAAATAGAAGCTAGTTTTAATGTATCGTGTCTTACAACGCTATCATCATACTTCGCTAATTGATCTTGAATGACCTCAATATTGTTCTCGGTAAAGCGCTCTTCATCTACTACAACTGGCGCCGACATTTCTTCCTCATATAACTGACGTAATTCACAAGGAATATCACGGTTATTTACAATTGCAGTATCGATAAATGGTTCACCTAAATGATCATGTAACGCCTGCACATGGTCAAACGCAGTATATCCCATCGTTTCACCAGCTTGCGTCATAACATTACACACATATACCTTCTTCGCTTTTGCAGCAAGAACAGCGTCCCCAATTTTGTTAACAACTAAATTCGGTAATATACTCGTATACAAACTTCCTGGACCGAAAACAAGTAAATCAGCTCGTTTAATCTCAGCCAACGTTTCATGCAACGGCTCTACATCTTCTGGAGTTAAAAAAACACGGTTAATCTTCTTTCCGAAATAAGGAATCTTTGACTCACCTGTTACAATTTCTCCATCTTCTAGTTCCGCATGCAGTACTGCACTTTGGTTTGCTGCCGGCAATACACGCCCTCTAACATTTAACACTTTACTTGTTTCCGTAATTGCATGGAAGAAATCTCCTGTAATCGAGGTCATACCCGCCAATAATAAATTTCCTAACGCATGACCTTTCAGCCCATCTCCCGTTGTGAAACGATGCTGAAATAAAGCTTCCACCAGTGGCTCTACATCTGATAACGCAACAAGTACGTTCCGAATGTCACCTGGGGGTGGAATTTCTAGCTCATCACGTAATCTACCTGAACTGCCACCATCATCAGCGATTGTAACAACTGCTGTAATATCAACCGGATATTGTTTTAATCCTCGTAATAAAACAGAGAGTCCAGTACCGCCTCCCATGATAACAATTTTAGGTTTTCTCTCTTTTTTCATCCCTTAATGGCCCTTTCTCTTCTCCACATCACGATGAGATACATGAACGCTATACTCTGGTTTCAAATGTTTCCCAAGGTATTCTGTAAGCGTAACAGAACGATGCTGTCCACCTGTACATCCAATTGCAATTACAAGTTGACTCTTGCCTTCCCTTTTATAATGAGGCAGCATGAAAGTGATAAGATCTGTCAATTTCTCTAAAAACTTATGCGTCTCATTAAATTTCAGTACATACGATGAAACTTCTTCATCTAGTCCTGTTAATGGCTTCATATGTGGAATGTAATATGGATTTGGTAAAAAACGAACATCAAATACTAAATCTGCATCAATTGGAATACCGTACTTAAATCCAAATGACATAACATTTACACGAAATGCTTGCTCAGTTTCAGTTGAAAACAGATGAACAATTTTTTCACGTAATTCTTTCGGTTTTAAATCGGATGTATCAAGCACAATATTCGCTCGTGCCTTCATATCAGTTAATAAGCTACGCTCCATCTCGATTCCCTTTAACGGCAAACCAGTTGGTGCAAGTGGATGCGAACGTCTCGTTTCTTTATAACGAGTTACAAGTGTGCTATCTTTCGCATCTAAGAATAAAATATGAGGAATAATCCATGTGCGTTCTGACAAATCATCAAGCGCTCCCCATAAATGTTCGAAAAACTCTCGGCCACGTAAATCAACACCAAGTGCTACTTTATTCATTTTCCCTTTTGAATCCGCCATAAGCTCAATAAACTTCGGCAATAACATCGGTGGTAAATTATCTACACAGAAATATCCTAAATCTTCAAAACTTTGTAAAGCTACTGTCTTTCCTGCTCCAGACATTCCTGTAATAATTACCATTTTTATATCATTATTCTCTGTCATCGTATCCTCTCCTTGACGGTTTAACTCGGATCTAATCGATATGAAAGCAACTCAAAATCTGGGGTATATACAAATGTACCGTAGATTATGCCATTTCCTTTAATTAAATAATCAATAATGTGATAATCTCCTGGTGCCATTGCTAGATCATCAATCTTGTCAAATGTATGCCAACCAATGATGCCTTCTTCGCTCTCTAGTTTGTTTTCTCCTGCAAAATCTGTCGCTAAAAAGGAGAACATCATCCATTCAGAAACGACTTTATCACCTTCTTGGATGACAAAGGTGAAGACCCCCTTTAACGCTGGGTTCTTTAAATAAATACCTGTTTCTTCACGATACTCGCGAACAACGGAATCTCTTACCGTCTCACCACGCTCCATTTTCCCGCCTGGCGCAACCCACCAATTACGACGAGGTTTTTGGAGTAAGAGTACTTCATTATCTCTAATTAACACACAGTTTGTCACTCTTTGCATGTTTCTTCACCTCAGCTACTTGCAGTAAATTTCTCACTGCATACTCATTTCATTATACTATCAAAAACAGTTTGCTACAACGAAGGAGCCAGTCCTCTTTCGCTAAGCATATGCTACTCAACTATTTTAAAAAAGCTTTCTAGAACAAGCAATGTAAATGCTTAGATTTTCAATGAATAGCATGAAAAATCCCCTTAACGATTTTTATCGCCAAGGGGATTAAAGCCCTTATTTCTTACCGAAATAAGTAACAATCGCAAATCCTAAAATAAAGGTAATAATTGAACTTATAATTGAAAATCCTCCAGTTGGAATACCTGGGAATACAATTACAATCGAACCGATAACAAGTCCAATAATTGCCGCAAATGTCATACTTTTATAACGATCCAATAAGAAACTAATTCCTTTACTACTTACAACAAACCCTACCATAACACCAGCACCGATAACTGCGATTAAAGGTAAGTTCAGTGTAGTTAAAGCATTAATTGCTGTCGGATACACACCAATAATTAATAAAATAAATGATCCGCTAATTCCAGGAAGCAACATAGCCATACTAGCCATCCATCCTGCGAAAAATAAACCAATTGCATTTAAAATTGTTAACGTCGTAATTGGATCTGCTGCCTTATCTGGTTTAAAGAAAGCTGTGATCGCAACAAGAATTGCCGCAACGATTAATAAAACAATGTGCTTACCTTTAAACGACGACTTTGCATCAGCCTCCCTCATTAACATCGGTAATATACTAATAATTAAACCGAGGAAGAAAAATTGAGTCGGTTCATAATGATTTGCAAGTAAATATTTAATAACGTGACTTAACGTTAAAAACGCTGCTGCCACACCAGCTGCAAGGGGAATTAAAAATCCTAAATGTTTTTTCCATTCACGACTAAAGAATCCGCTAATTGCCGCAAGCAATTGTTCATAAATCCCTAACACAACAGCGATTGTACCGCCGCTCACACCAGGAATTAAATCACTAACGCCCATACAAAATCCACGATATATATTACGCCATTCCATACTGAATAAATTCCTCATTTCTTATAGTGATTTTTTCCGTAAAGTCCAGTATATCAATAAGAAATCTTATAATCACAATATTTTTTGACAAAACTTTGACATTTTTATAAAAAAAGAAGAAAGCTCCTATCGGTAGCTTTCTTCTCAAAAGGTATATTATCCCTTATTTTTCTGATACAGTTTTTAGTTCTTCTAATAATTCTTCTACGTAATGTTGCGCACTTTGTGCCGCGATACTACCATCACCTGTTGCAGTTACAATTTGACGAAGCATTTTTTCGCGAACATCACCAGCTGCGAAAATACCAGGAACTTTCGTTTCCATACGTTCGTTCGTTTCAAGGTAACCATTTTCGTTTGTAATACCTAGTTCAACAAACGGTTTTGATAATGGTAACATACCGATGTATACGAATACGCCGTCAGTTTTGACCTCTTTCTCTTCTCCACTGTTTACGTCTACAAGTGTTACGCTTCCTACTTTACCACTTGCTTCGTTAATTTCTTTAATAGTGTGATTCCAAATGAAATCTACTTTTTCGTTATTGAAAGCACGATCTTGTAAAATTTTCTGTGCACGAAGCGTGTCACGACGGTGAACGATCGTTACCTTTGATGCGAAGCGTGTTAAGAACACCCCCTCTTCAACAGCAGAATCTCCGCCGCCAATAACTACAAGTTCTTTTCCTTTAAAGAATGCTCCGTCACATACCGCGCAATATGATACACCGCGGCCACCAAGTTCTGTTTCACCTGGTACACCGATTTTTTTATACTCTGCACCACTTGCAACGATAATTGCACGTGCTTTATATTCTTTTTTACCAGCAATAATTGTTTTATATTCTTTACCATCGATGACTGCTTTCACATCACCGTATGCATATTCAGCACCAAATTTCTTCGCATGCTCGAACATTTTATTTGATAAGTCTGGTCCTAGAATAGACTCATAACCTGGATAGTTTTCTACATCTTCTGTGTTTGCCATTTGGCCACCTGGAATACCACGCTCAAGCATTAATGTGCTTAAATTTGCACGAGATGTATATACTGCAGCTGTCATACCAGCTGGTCCTGCACCAATAATAATGACATCATAAATTTTTTCTTCTGACACACTATTCACTCCTATTCATTCCTACACAATTAAGTTACCCTCATTATACTGTTAGCATCATTTTTTTCCCAATGATTTGCTTACCTATGTGTGCGTACGCTTAACAGCCTGCACATACTTTCGAACAGTCGCTACCGATACATTATATACATCTCCAAGCTCCGACTGTGTCATCTTATTTCCTTGTTCGCTACGCACGATATATTCAACTGCCGCTGACCAGCCGTACACGTTTGTAAAAACTGCCCCAGATGTATATAAACGTATGAACGTACAAAACCAAAATTGTAAACACTCTTCGATTAATTCATCATCTTTTTTCGTATAATTGTATAAAGCATCCGCGATTCGCGCGCACTGCTCAAATTGCTGTAAATCAGCTGGGATACTCTTATGGCTATTCAGTAAAAAGAAATACTTTGCAAGTTGCGATACGATTGGAACACCGTTCTTCGCCTGCGTTACATCAAAGAAGAATCCCACCTTTTCCGGCGTTGATAATTCATTCATTAAATATAAAGCTAGCATTTGTTCCTCTAGCGTCGCACTTTGCTGAAACGATTTTCGTAATTCCTCAAATAACACATTTTGTCCTTCATCCGCTAAATTCAAAGCATTCCACGGTTCTTTCCCCTTTTTATCAGGGTGCAATTCTACAACATGTTGCCACATTTTTTCAGCTACTTGCTGATCTTTCACCATATACGCAGAATATGCAAACCAATAATAAAAACTAACGTCTCCCTCGTATCCTTGACGCTTTAATAATTTGAACCATTTATATGCAGGCTCGAAATGACCAATTGTTGCAAGTGTCGTTCCAAGTTTCAAACGATGTTCAAACGAAATTGGATATACTGCAACTAACTGAGCAGCTAACGCTTCCACTTGTTTATGCTCTCCAATTGAATATAGAAAAATAAGCGTATTACAAAGCGCATGTATATTACCTGGATTTTTCTCTAAAATCATTTCCGTTAACTTCAGCGCCTTATCTACATTACCAGATTGAAAATGTGCAATGGCTAAATTATTATGCCCTGACCAAAATTCCGGATAATCTGTCGTAACAATTTCTAATGTAGCAATTGCTTCTTCCAATTGTCCGTTACGAATATAACGATTCGCTTCTTCCTGCATAACAATTAAATCATCTTCATCCTCAATCTCTTCCGCACCCATCGCTTCTTCTTCCATAATCTCAAGTAATTCTAATGTATCTTCTACGAATTCCTTCTCTTCCGCAACTTCTAAATAGCGATCCGCATACTTCTTCGCCTGCTGAAATAGCCCCATATATGCATAATTATTTGCAATAAAATAATAGCACTGTTCAAGTTCCGGATTAGATCTAACAAGCTTAAAGAAGGTTTGATTTGACTCTTGATATTCACCAGCCTCAGATAATACTGTTGCTAATTGGCATAAAATAAACGGCTCCTTCTCACTTTGTGCCGCTCTTCGAAAATATTTAATTGCATCTTGTAATTTCTGCCCTTTGTAAGCCCTCATCCCTTTTTTATAAAAGAAGTCCGCTAATTGATTAAAAGAGATAACTTGTCCGTTCTCCTTATATATTCTTTGATTTTTCCCCATATATCCTCCAATTTTTTGTTTTCTTCGTTCACACATTCTTCTATCTATAAGTATAAACGATTCCGTAAAAAACAAAACAGTATATTATACTCAATTATTTCCTTTTTATTCATTAAAAAAGAAGAGAAATGTTACATTTTTATTATCAACCTTCTCTAGCATCCATTTCTTCTTTTGTATAAATAACACACATTGGATTTCCACCTACAAAAGCACCACTTGGTACATCTCTATGAACAAGCGTGCCAGCTGAAACAATCGCGCCATCCCCAATTTTTACACCTGGTAATATCGTTGTATTTGCTCCAATCATCACTTCATTTCCTATGATGATCTCTCCAAGTCGATATTCGCGAATTAAATATTCATGTGCTAAAAGTGTTGTATTATAGCCAACAATTGAATTTTCTCCCACAGTTATCTTTTCTGGGAACATAATATCTGGCATAACCATAAGCGCAAACGATGTTTTCTTTCCTACTTTCATCCGTAAAAATGTGCGGTACAGCCAATTCTTGACGGATAAAAAAGGTGTATAACGTGCAATTTGGATAATTATAAAGTTCTTCATTACCTTCCAAAAAGACACTGTTTTATACACATTCCATAATGAATTTTCTCCTGAAACAGGATAGCGCGTTGTCCGTCGCACTTAACTCTCTCCTCTACTTATCTTTACGAACGATTCATGTCGGACAAAATCGGTAGTAAATCACTCATTTTATCTAACATAAAGTCCGGTTTATAAGCCTCTAAATACACTCTACCTTTCAATGTCCATGAAACCGCAGCTGTTTTCGTACCCGCATTTTGTCCACCAACAATATCATGATGATTATCCCCAACCATCAATGCTTCTTCCGGTTTCGCATCTAATAACTCAAGTGCTTTTTGAAGTGGTTCTGGATGTGGTTTCACATGCTCTACATCATCAATTGTCACGACAACATCAAAAAATTCATCAAGCTTTGACAACTTTAATCCCATCTCAACGGTTTGTCTCGCTTTCGTTGTAACAATACCAACTTTATAACCTTGTTTCTTCAACTCTTGAACTGTTTCATATACAGTTTCATATTCTTCTACTAATTCATCATGATGATCATGGTTAAATTGACGATAACTTGTAATTAACTCTTCAACCTTACTTTCATCAATCTTGCTGAAAGTATCATGCAAAGATGGACCGATAAATGGCAATACATCTTCACGCTTATATTGATCTGGATAATATGTATTTAAAGTATGTAAAAAAGAAGAAATAATAAGTTCGTTTGTATTAATTAACGTTCCATCTAAATCAAATAGCACTGTATTTATTTTCATTGCCTTAGTCCTTTCTCTTTCCTGAATATGAAAGAAGCAGCATCTTATAATAAGATGCTACTTTTCTCTAATTTTCCGAATATCTTTTATCAGCTTGCCCCATTTTTCGTCTCACAATAATGAAAATAATAGAAATAACAACAAGTCCAATTGACATTACTTGTGCAATACGAAGTGGTCCTAGCATTAAACTATCTGTACGTAATCCTTCTACGAAGAAACGCCCTATTGAATACCAAATTAAATATGTGAAGAATAATTCCCCGCGGCGTAAATTCACTTTTCGTAATGCAAGTAATAAAATGACACCTGCAAAATTCCATAATGATTCATATAAAAACGTCGGGTGGTAGTAAACACCATCAATGTACATTTGATTAATAATGAAATCCGGTAAATGAAGACCTTCTAAAAACTGTCTCGTTACTTCATCACCATGTGCCTCTTGGTTCATAAAGTTTCCCCATCGGCCAATTGCTTGTCCTAGTAAAATACTTGGTGCAGCAATATCTGCCAACTTCCAGAATGAAACCCCGCGGCGTTTCGCAAAAAGAATCCCTGTAATAACGGCTCCGATTAAACCACCATGAATCGCCAAGCCACCTTGACGAATATTAATAATTTGACTCGGGTTTTGCGCGTAATATTCCCATTCAAAAATAACATAGTACATTCTCGCAAATAGAATAGCGATCGGTACTGCAATTAATACAAGGTCAACAAATGTATCTTTTGGAATACCTAGCCTTTCTCCCTCGCGAGTTGCTAGCCAAAGACCTAATAGCACACCTGTACCGATAATAATCCCGTACCAATAAACAGGAAACGGCCCAAGTTGGATGGCTACGCGGTCAAGCTGTGGTACAGAACCTAGCAGCATATGTATGACCTCCCTCTCCAATGTTTACTCCTGATTTCCTAACTCAATCGCACTCATTAATCGTTCTGAGAACTGCTGTGCTGCATTGACTCCCATACGTTTTAAACGGAAGTTCATCGCTGCTACTTCAATAATAACAGCTAAGTTTCGACCAGGACGAACCGGAAGTGTAATCTTCGTAAGTTCTGTATCAATAATCTTCATCTTCTCTTCATCAAGACCTAAGCGATCATAATTTTTCTTTTGATCCCAAATTTCAAGATTAATAACAAGTGTAATACGCTTATAATTTCGCACTGCCCCTGCACCGAATAATGTCATAACGTTAATGATACCTAAGCCACGAATTTCTAATAAATGCTCAATTAAATCTGGTGAGCTTCCTACTAATGTGTCTTCATCTTCTTGGCGAATTTCTACACTATCATCCGCAACAAGACGGTGGCCACGCTTCACAAGTTCAAGAGCTGTCTCACTTTTACCAACACCACTTTGACCCGTAATTAAAACACCAACACCATAAATATCTACTAGTACACCATGAACAGCAGTTGTTGGTGCTAACTTACCTTCTAAATAATTTGTTAAACGACTTGATAATCTTGTTGTCGTTTGAGAAGAACGCAATAAAGGCATGCCTGATTCACGTGATGCTTGCAGTAACTCATCTGGTACATCTTGATTACGAGTTATAATAATACATGGCGTCTCCTCAGTACAAAGCGCTTTCATTCTCTCTTGTTTTTGCTCTGACGTTAACGTGTCAAAGAACGTAAGCTCCGTCTTTCCAAGAAGCTGTACGCGATCAGCTGGATAATATGTAAAAAATCCTGCCATTTCAATTCCAGGTCGTGATAAATCACTTGTATCAATCGGACGATGAATTCCTTCTTCACCACTTATTAACTCCAATTGAAATTGTTCAATTAAATCTTTTGTCCTTACTTTCGGCATATGTATAAACCTCCACTCCGCTGCGGGTTCAGTCTCATTTGATGTAAAATTCCATTCTACCGGATATTGTACCATTTTTTTCTGGAAACAAGAAATACGGTTTCTAATAAATAGAAAAAAACATTTCATACACATCATGAAATGTTTTTCTTTTTGTCATTTTCTCTTTTTTTCATATAAAGGTTCCACAATTGCCTTTTCAATAATCATATTAAAAATTGAAATACAAATTGCCGCAACGATCGCTACACCAAACCCTGATATATTAAATGCATCTCCTAATAATGAATCTGCTATTTTTAACGTAATCGCATTAATAACAATTAAGAAGAACCCGAAAGTTACAACCGTAATTGGTAGCGTAATTAAAATTAAAAACGGTTTTACAAACACATTTAAAACGGCCAATATAATACTCGCAATAATTGCAGTTTGTATATTTGCTACGTAAAACGCGTCTGGTGCAATCCCTTTTAAAAGTCCCGATACAGCGATTAACACAACGCTATTTACAAGAAGTGATACAATCCATCTCATTTTCTTACACATCCTTTTGACATATATATTTCATCATACGCTAATAGATAATAAACGCAAGTATCCTATACACACTTATATCAACTTATTCTACTCTTCATGCTTGTATACCTACTAACACTTTCTTGTAAAATAAGGACCATACCATCTATGCTCATGCGTTTTCACAAAAGTCCAAGTGAAATCTTTATCTACAATATAAATATCGCCTTTATACATATCATCTGTTTCACGTAATATATCATCCATACTTAATAAACTCGCATCCTTTATTAGCAGTACATCATCACAATGTTGATAGAATATATAGCAATCCTTTTTCACTTCATCATGAAACGCACTCTCTGCTTCCGTCCCTTCTAAACACTTCTTTTTCTCATAACTAAATATGTACCAAAGATACCCACATCCATACTTATCTCCATAAAGGAAAATGTCTTCCTTTTCCTCGTCACTTAAATGATTTGCAAAGTTATCCTCCCAGCGCTTCCGAAAATATACACCCCACTTTTGAAACTCTCTTACCTTCATATTTTTCTTTCGCAACACATCTAAAAAAATCATCGTCTCCCCCTATAAAATAAAAACCGAGTGTCATTTCCACTCAGTTTTTAGTAATACACTTATTGAGATAACTCTACTTCTTTTATTTTCTCTTTCATTCTTGCTTTATCACGATCTAAAATCTCTTTTAAATACTTACCTGTATACGAGCGTTCTTCTTTCACTACTTGCTCCGGCGTTCCGGACGCAACGATTTGTCCACCTTTGTCCCCGCCTTCTGGTCCAAGGTCGACGATATAATCAGCTGTTTTAATTACATCTAAATTATGTTCAATTACAAGTACTGTCTCACCACTCTCAACAAGACGTTGCAGCACTTCTAAAAGACGTGCAATATCATGTGCATGTAAACCAGTCGTTGGCTCGTCTAAAATATATAACGTACGTCCAGTAGAACGACGGTGTAATTCAGAAGCTAATTTCACACGCTGCGCTTCACCACCAGATAACGTCGTTGCTGGCTGTCCTAATTTCATATAACCGAGCCCAACGTCTACAAGTGTTTGAAGTTTACGCTTAATTTTCGGGATATTAGCGAAGAACTCTACCCCATCTTCAATTGTCATTCCTAATACTTCAGAAATATTTTTATCCTTATATTTTACTTCTAACGTTTCACGATTATATCGTTTACCATGACAAACTTCACACGGAACATATACGTCTGGTAAGAAGTGCATTTCAATTTTAATAATTCCATCACCACGGCACGCTTCACAACGTCCACCTTTTACATTAAAGCTAAAACGTCCTTTTTGATATCCGCGCACTTTCGCTTCATTTGTTTGGGCAAACACATCGCGAATATCATCGAACACACCTGTATAAGTCGCTGGGTTGGAACGTGGTGTACGACCGATTGGTGATTGATCAATATCGATTACTTTATCTAAATGCTCAAGACCTTTAATTTCTTTATGAGTACCTGGCTTCGCTTTCGCTTTATATAACTTTTGTGCTAACGATTTATATAGTACTTCATTAATCATCGTACTTTTACCAGAACCAGATACACCCGTTACCGCTACAAACGTACCAAGCGGGAATGACATCTTTGCGTTCTTTAAGTTATTCTCTTTTGCACCGACAATTTCCACTTTACGTCCGTCACCTTTACGTCTTTCAAGTGGAACCGGAATAAACTCTTTACCGCTTAAATACTTCCCTGTTAGCGAATTCTCATCTTTCATCACTTCAGCTGGTGTACCTGCTGATACAACTTGTCCACCGTGAATCCCTGCGCCAGGCCCGATATCAAGTAAATAATCAGCAGCCATCATCGTATCCTCATCATGCTCTACAACAATTAATGTATTGCCTAAATCACGCATTTCTTGCAATGTACGAATAAGACGATCGTTATCACGCTGATGCAAACCGATAGAAGGCTCATCAAGAATGTAAAGTACGCCAGTAAGACGCGAACCAATTTGTGTTGCTAAACGAATACGCTGCGCCTCACCACCTGATAAAGTTCCTGCGGCACGACTTAACGTTAAATAATCTAAACCAACGTTTACTAAGAACCCAACGCGCTCCTGAATTTCTCTTAAAATTAAATGAGCAATTTTTTGTTGTTTCTCCGTTAGCTCCACATTCGAGAAGAATTCCTGTACTTCTTGAACAGAATACTTCGTTACATCAGCAATCGTTTTATCCCCAACGAAAACAGCTAAACTCTCAGGTTTTAAACGTCCACCTTTACACTTCGGACAAGCTTGTTCTGCCATATACTTTTCCATCTGCTCACGAATGTAATCGGAACTCGTTTCACGATAACGACGTTCAATATTTGGAATAACACCTTCAAATAAAATTTCATTTTCCTTTACTTGGCCAAATTCATTTACATAGCGGAAATAAACTTTCTCTTCACCGCTTCCGTACAACACTTTATCAAATAAATCTTTCGGTATATCTTTCACAGGCATATCCATATCAACGCCGTAATGATTACATACAGATTGTAAAAGCTGTGGGTAATATTGTGAGCTTGTCGGTTCCCAAGGGGCAATCGCATGCTCATTTAATGATAAATCCCAGTTCGGAATAACAAGTTCTAAATCTACCTCTAACTTTGAACCAAGCCCATCACAAGAAGGACACGCACCGAATGGACTATTGAATGAGAACATACGCGGCTCTAATTCTCCAATTGAAAAACCACAATGTGGACAAGCATGATGCTCACTAAATAGAAGTTCTTCTTCTCCCATAACATCAATTAACACGCGGCCCCCGCCAAGCTTTAATGCACTTTCAAGTGAATCAGCAAGACGGCTCGCAATTCCTTCTTTTACAACAATACGGTCAATTACAACTTCAATAGAATGCTTCTTATTTTTATCTAACGTAATCTCGTCAGACACATCAAGCATTTCACCATCAACGCGTACACGAACATAACCTTGCTTCTTAATATCTTCAAGCACTTTCACATGTGCACCTTTACGTCCTGACACGATAGGAGCTAACACTTGTAATTTCGTACGTTCAGGATATTCAAGTACACGGTCTACCATTTGTTCAACTGTTTGTGATGTAATTTCAATGCCATGATTCGGACAAATCGGCGTACCAATTCGCGCAAATAATAGACGTAAATAATCATAAATCTCCGTTACCGTTCCGACGGTTGAACGCGGATTACGACTCGTCGTTTTTTGATCGATTGAAATCGCTGGTGACAATCCTTCAATCGTATCTACATCAGGTTTATCCATTTGTCCTAAAAACTGACGCGCATACGCAGATAACGATTCTACGTATCTGCGCTGCCCTTCTGCATAAATCGTATCAAACGCTAATGATGATTTTCCCGAACCAGACAATCCAGTTACAACGACAAGCTGATTTCTCGGAATGGTTACATCAATATTTTTTAGGTTATGTGCTCTAGCACCTTTTACAACAATAAAATCCTTGCTCTTACTCACTATTTTCACCCTTCCGCTTTTAATTCTAATAGTAAATCTCTTAATTCAGCTGCACGCTCGAAATCTAACGCTTTTGCTGCTTCTTTCATCTCTGCTTCCATCTTCGCGATTGTCTTTTCACGCTCTTTTTTCGTCATCTTCTTAGCTGGAGTTGCTTCATATGTTTCCGTCTCTTCAGCAGCTGTCGTTGCACGGATGACATCACGCACTCCTTTTTGAATCGTTTTCGGCGTAATACCATGCTCTTTATTGTAAGCTTCTTGTATAGTCCGACGACGCTGCGTTTCTTCAATTGCAATTCCCATCGATCTCGTTATGCGATCCGCGTACATAATAACACGGCCGTTTTCATTACGTGCGGCACGGCCAATTGTTTGAATTAATGAGCGCTCTGAACGCAAGAACCCTTCCTTATCAGCATCTAAAATAGCTACAAGTGATACTTCTGGAATATCTAATCCCTCTCGTAATAAGTTAATACCGACAAGAACATCAAACTTACCAAGACGAAGGTCGCGGATAATTTCAATACGTTCTAACGTTTTAATTTCAGAGTGAAGATAGTTAACTTTAATTCCTACATCTTTTAGATAGTCTGTTAAATCCTCTGACATCTTCTTCGTCAAGGTCGTAATTAATACACGTTCATTTTTTGCAATGCGATCTTGAATTTCTCCTAATAAATCATCAATTTGTCCTTCAATTGGTCGTATATCAATTGGTGGATCTAAAAGCCCTGTTGGACGAATAATTTGTTCTATTACTTCTGGTGACTGCTCTAACTCGTACGGTCCTGGCGTTGCTGAAACGTAAATAACTTGATTCGTTTTCTCTTCAAACTCATCAAATGTGAGCGGTCTATTATCTAAAGCTGATGGCAGACGGAATCCATGATCCACAAGCACTTGTTTACGTGCTTGGTCCCCGTTATACATTGCTCTTACTTGCGGCACTGATACGTGCGACTCATCCATAACAATTAAGAAATCTTCCGGGAAATAGTCTAATAACGTATACGGCGTTGCACCCGCTGGACGAAGTGTTAAATGACGGGAATAGTTTTCAATCCCTGAACAAAATCCCATCTCACGCATCATTTCTAAATCATAACGAGTACGTTGCTCTATACGCTGCGCTTCTAACAATTTGCCGTTATCATTTAATTCCTTTAAACGCTCTTCTAATTCTTTTTCGATATTTTCAATAGCGACCTTCATCTTTTCTTCACGTGTAACGAAGTGAGATGCTGGGAAGATTGCTACATGATCACGTTCTGCTAATACTTCACCTGTTAACGCATTTACTTCGCGAATACGATCAATTTCATCGCCGAAAAACTCAATTCGAATACAATGCTCGTCAAGTGATGCTGGGAAGATTTCAACTACATCTCCGCGCACACGGAATGTACCACGCTTGAAATCAATATCATTACGTCCATACTGCACATCAACGAGTTCACGAAGCAATTGATTGCGGTCCTTCTCCATACCAACTCGAAGTGAAACAACTAACTCACGGTATTCTTCTGGAGAACCTAAGCCGTATATACACGAAACACTCGCAACAATAATTACATCGTCCCGTTCAAATAATGCAGACGTTGCTGAGTGACGCAATTTATCAATTTCATCATTAATCTGCGCATCTTTTTCAATAAACGTATCTGTTTGCGGCACATACGCTTCTGGCTGATAATAATCGTAATAACTAACAAAATATTCAACTGCGTTATTCGGGAAAAAGTCTTTCAGCTCACTATATAACTGTCCTGCTAACGTTTTATTGTGAGCCATGACAAGTGTTGGCTTCTGCACTTCTTTTATGACATTTGAAATCGTAAATGTCTTACCCGTTCCTGTCGCTCCAAGCAACACTTGCTTTTTCTTTCCACTATTAATTCCCTCTACAAGCTTCTCTATAGCTACCGGCTGATCACCTTGCGGGGAATACGCTGAGATAATTTCAAATTGATGTTCCACGTATGAATCCGACCTCCTCATAAAAATCTGTATTATTATTTTACCACGAATGCCCATAAAAAACCTAAAAAAACGAACAGATATTCGGTAAAATTTTCGACAATATATACATAGAAAAAGGAAGGAGTACATACTTCCTTCCTCTACTAGCTCTATTTTTTAGGTACATATAATAAGTCATATCCATTGCGCCCATCTTCATTCGTACAATCTATTAGCCTATAAGTGATTCCTGATTCACGCTGGTCTTTAACAATACTTTTACAACTATCTTTATATACCCCTTTATTGTCACCAGCAAATTGATCTTTTCTATTATCTAAAACATAAAGTATATCGTTCTCACTATGCTCTAACGTTTGAAAAATCGGGTCACCTTCATGCGTATAATGTACAATTTTTATTTTATCAACTTTCCCTTGATCAACATTCAAAACGAATTGTTCGAATTTATCTAGATTGGAAGTTCCCTCTCCCTTTACAATGACGTCGTTCTGCTTATCAATTGTAATGTTAGGTTGAGAGCATGCTACTAAACTAACGAGAAATAGACATATCAAACCGGTTCTTTTTCCTATTGTCATCCTCTCCTATAACAATGATTTGTATACTCAAAAAGCTACTTTCCTCTAAGAAAGTAGCTTCTCTTTCCCCTTCTCCTTTTTCGGAAAAAGAACATATGAAAATGAAATAGCTGTATCCACTAAAAGTATAATCGCCCAAACTTGGCTAACGCGACTTGCGGCTTTATTTAAAACGATTCCTGACTCTAACCAATTGCCCCACTGTTCAAATGGAATAAGCCCATACGCGAAGAAAAAGAAAATATGCACAGCAACGAATAAAACAAGATGTAATACCCAATTTTTTATTTCCTGCTTCGCATAAGCCATACCTGTTAATTCTACGTGCTCTTCCATAATCGGTGCTGGTTCATTCCGCCATTTCGCAACTAGCTTTTGCGCAAATATATCAAGCTTCTTCAAATCCTTTTTCCCGTAGAAAACTGCATACAATAAAATAATTACTGTAATGATTTGAAAGTTAGAGAACTTTCCTGTTTGATAATAGTCCACTACCCCTAAAGTTAAAATAAATACTTCATTTATGAGAAGTACCATCCCCATAATAAAGCTCGCCTTTTTCAAACGAAATCCGTAACGGAATAAAAAGAAACCGATAGCCGATAACCAAAATACAATCTCTGCCCCAATTAAAAAATACCAACGATATTCTGCGAGTATACTCATTTATCCTTCTCCTTTTCATCATAAATACGAAAAGCTTCATCCATATATAGTAAAAGTTCTTCCTCAATTGGATACATACTCATTTTCTGCGAATCTTCCTTCGATTTTCTAATTTCCCATAACTTATCTAAAAATGCTTCGTCACCATTAGCCATTTCTAAACACTTCTGCATTAATCTCTTCATTGCCCCTTGTACCTCATCACTCGCGGCTTCTTTACCGTCTTTCATAAAAGTACGTACTTGCTTTAATAAATCTACCCATTCTAAAACATTTGGATCTTCTTCACTCATGTTTGGCAAATTGTGAAGCAATTTTTGTTCTTCCTTTGAAAACACTTCATTTTGAAATATTTCACGTATACGAGGAGACTGTTTCGAAAGCTGAATAAGTTCAAACATAACTTTCCAATCGAGCTCTCCCTCTACATCTACTGAATAAACAACCGCTTGTAAAACACGCTCCATTCGATTAAATTTCTTTTGTTCTTCCTGTACAAATCGAAGTTGTTTTTCAAGCGAATCCTTTAAGTTAAGCTCACCTTTTACTAACATATTCGCAGTTTCTTTTAACGAAAATCCCATTTCCTTTAAAAACAAAATTTGTTGCAAACGAATGACGTCGGCTTCACTATATAACCGATGTCCCCCCTCTGTTTTCCCGCTCGGCTTTAATAAATCTATTTGATCATAATAACGTAATGTACGTACTGTTACCCCTGTTTCTTTCGTCAATTGTTGTATTGAAATCACTACCATCACCTCTTCCACTTCATTATAAAAGATGACGTTACGTCACTTTCAAGTGTTTTGTAAAAAAAATACAAAAAGCTGTTTATACTCTTTGTATAAACAGCTTTTACGGAAATAATCCCTTTTGTACAGCGCGTCCACAACATAAAATAAGCGCTCCAACAACAACGCTCGTTGCGGTTTTATGATAATGAACTAATAGTAATAAATAATACGATAAACCTACAGTACCAATCATAATACAAATGCTTGGCACTGGATTACGAGAAAAGTTTTGCATTCCCCAAAGAAGCGCAAATATGACTGTAGCGACACATAATACCGGTAATCCCATCCCAGTTCCCCTTTTTCTATCTATTCCTTGTTGCGAAAATACTCGTCGATGCCATACTTATACACGATCAGCCTCTTTACTATTTCTATATTTCCACTTCGGCCAATAGTTCACAAAGAAATAAACAAACTGCCCTAGTACAAATAAAACAAAAGGCATACCAGCATTTCCGTCAACAATTAAATTATATAAACTCCATATTGCTAAACTAATCGTGAAAAATAACCCTACATATTTAAACGCTTTATCCGACTGAAATCTCTCAAACTCATCTTGCATTTTTCATTCCTCCTATCACTATGCTCGTTTGCCTACCATAACTCCTATGATGAGACTGCCTGCAAATAAGGAACTACATATTATAAATATCTCTTGTACAGGTATAACAGCCCTGCCTATCGCCTTGCTCGCAACAATATAAACGATAAGCAACAGAAATGCGAATACAAATGAAACATTTACATATTTTTTTATATTTTCATTTACTCGCTCATCTATATCGGGAAGTTCTTCTTCTTTGTACTTACGCTTTTTGTAATTTGTATACAACACTAGAAATACAATCGCTAAAACGTTACTCACTACGAGCGGTAAAATTGGTATAGCCGGATTCATAATATGAACTAAAATGTCTCCTAAAAACAATCCAAAAGTCGCACCGATCAATAACTTTTTAGTATCGTTCATTTTCTCTCCCTTACTCTAGCGTAAAGATTTCCTCCACCTTCACCCCAAAATATTTGGCGATTTTTAAGGATAACTCTAGACTCGGGTTATAATGATGATTTTCAATCGCCACAATCGTCTGCCGCGTCACCTGCATCGCCTTTGCCATTTCAACTTGTGTTATATGATGTTGCTTTCTTAATTCTTTTATTTTATTTTTCACACCCATAGGCTCCACCTTCAAAAGTAAAGATATCTTTACTTTAATTATAAATATTTTCCAATTATAAGTAAAGATATCTTTACAAATTTTAGAAAAACGTTCCACTGAACATCTACTCTAACTAAGTACAAGAGTAATTCAATTTATATCAGCGAACCCCCATTTATATCGGCGATTTTCCAAATATATCAGCGCAACTCCATTTATATCGGCGATTGTTCAAATATATCGACATCCGTAACGCTACTATAATCATAAGAAAAAGCTGTCCCCAAATACCTCTGGGAACAGCTTTCTCCTCTACTACATAAATCCTAACGCATATACAAGAACGTATCCAAGAACCGATAAGCAAACCGAGCCAATCAGCCCCGCCACGAATGCTTTGCTTCCTAACTTACGGAACGTTTTAAACTCTACATTTAAACCGAGCCCCGCCATCGCCATTGCGATAAGCATATAAGCGATGACTACAATATATCCCGCAACAACTTCTGGAATAATCCCGAGCGAATGCACTGCACTCATCGCTAAGAACCCGAAAATGAACCATGGTATTGGAAGTTCGCGCCACGATTTCTTTTCTTTGCTACCTTCACTCTTACCAAACCATAGACCAATTAAAATCGCTACTGGCACAAGCATTGCTACGCGCGTTAACTTCACGATAACTGCGATGTCTACAGCAGTACTTCCTCCTGGCGCCGCAGCTGCGATGACATGGGCGATCTCATGCAGCGTCGCACCCGAGAATACACCATAACCGTACGGTGAGAATCCAAGCACTGGGTATAATAGCGTATAAATAAGTGTAAATATCGTGCCTAAAATTGCAATAATTGCTGCGCCGACTGCCGTTTCATCATCCTTCGCTTTCACTTGCGGTGCAATTGCCACGACCGCAGCCGCGCCGCAAATTGCCGTCCCACACGCTGTTAAAATTCCAAGTTTTTTCTCTACTTTAAATACTTTCGTTAGTCCATATACAACGAAAATCGTAACTGTAATAACAACCGCAGCGATGACCAATACTTTCGGCCCAGCCTTCGCAATATCAACAAGATTTAACCGCATTCCAAGTAAGATGATCCCAAAGCGAAGCAACTTCTTACTCGCAAAGTTTGTCCCTGCAATTGCATCATGAGGAACTCCAATTGCCGCACGCCAAATCATCCCAATTAGAATAGCAATTACTAATTGTCCCATAATATTTAAAAATGGAAGCTCTGCTAAATATTTTGCAGCGATTGCGATTAATAGTGTAATCCCAATCCCTTGCGAAAACCCAAAGCCCTTCTTCTTTTGTATAACAAGTGTTTGTTCCATTTTGAACCACTCCAATAATCGTATTGGAACATGCATGTTCTTTCTACTTACATTATAAGAGAGTTTCTATAATAAGTTTAATACCAATACCCAATCTCTATCATCAGAAATACTTATGATAAGATGAAAGAAAAACGAAAGGAGCTCATCGTATGAACGTAGATATTTTAAAAATTTTTGTTACTGTCGTTGAACAGAAACATTTCTCCCGTGCAGCAGAATTATTAAACCTTTCACAGCCTGGCGTAAGTATGCACATTCGCAATTTAGAAAATGAATTTGGAACTACACTCATTCAGCGCTCTCCGAAACATGTTCAAGTTACCGAAGCAGGAAATATCTTATATATACACGCAAAGCAAATGCTCTCTCTTTATGAAGATGCTAAGCAAGAAATTAATGAACTACATAACGTTGTAACAGGAACTCTTCGCATCGGTGCTAGTTTTACAATTGGGGAATACTTACTTCCAAAAATACTCGCTAACTATGCGAATGACAATCCGCACGTCGAAGTTCATACTTTTATCTCTAATACAGAAGACGTTTTGCAAAGCCTTCGCTCTAATCAAATCGATATCGGCTTAGTGGAAGGGCAAGTCGTATACGCCGACGTTGACGTTGAAACGTTTATGCAAGATGAAATGAAGCTCGTCGTCCCGCCAAATCATCCACTGCTCCGCACAAATGAAGTGAATGAAAGCACACTTCAAGATCAAGTATGGGTATTACGAGAAAATGGTTCTGGTACACGCGCTTATAGTGACCGCTTTATTCATCAACACCATTTAAAACTGAAACGATTCTTTACATTTAGTAGTATCCAAAGCGTGAAGGAAGCCGTCGCTGCCGGGCTTGGCATCGCTATACTTTCTGATTGGACTGTACGGAAAGAGCTACTTGCAAAAGAACTATTCCACGTCAAAGTTCCAAATGAACAACTTATCCGTCCATTCTCCATCGTGCGCGGCAAATATTTTATTCCGTCTAAGGCCATTCAAGTGTTTTTAAATCATGTAGATTCTTTTGCGAAAAAACAGCATTGACCTTCACATTAGTGTGAAGGTTTACAATATGTTTAAAAGGAGTGAAACACATTGCGAATTGGGGAATTATCAAAAGAAACTGGCGTTAGCGAAAGGTCACTAAGACATTACGAAGAAAAGGGATTACTCCCTTCGAAGCGCCTCACAAATGGCTACCGTGATTTTGATGAAAATGCTATCGAAAAAGTGGAGCTTATTCAAATGTACTTGCAAATTGGCTTAAATTTAGAAGAGACGGCAAGGATGCTGCACTGCCTTGAAATTGAACCGCACCTGTACGACAATCCGTGCAGTAGTATCCTTACGCTTTATGAAGATAAACTTAATGAAGTAACAAAGCAAATCTCATTGCTTTCCAACATTCAAACGAATTTGCAAAAACACGTTTCACTCCTAAAACAAGCAAAAGAAAAGGAATGATTACATGTTTGTTATACACGGCAGTTCAAGACAAAATGGAAATACGGAAGCTTTAACACATATGATGATTGATGGAATTGAAACAGAACAAATTTATTTACGTGATCACACAGTCTATCCTATTACAGATCAGCGTCATGATGCAGAAGGATTCCAACCTGTAAATGATGACTACGAGCAGTTAATCAAACGCATGTTAGAGCACGACACGATTATTTTTGCTACCCCGTTATACTGGTACGGAATGAGCGGACATATGAAAAACTTTATTGATCGCTGGTCACAAAGCTTGCGCGATACATCCCTTCATTTCAAAGAAAAAATGAAAGGCAAAAAAGTATACGTTGTCATCGTTGGTGGGGATAGCCCGAAACTAAAAGCATTACCGCTTATCGCTCAGTTCCAATACATCTTTGATTTTGTTGGTTCATCATTCGAAGGTTATGTCATTGGAGATGCGAATGGATTAGATGAAATCCAAAATGATGCTGAGGCGCTAGCGAAGGCACAAATTTATAATAATGAATTCAGAAATAGTAAATAGTAATAAGTTTGACAAAAACGATGACATCAAATCTCTCGAACAAGAATACGAAACATTATTAGTTGAAATCCGGAAATGTAAAGAAGCACTCTAATGTCTTCCCCATATATCGACGAGACCTTCCGCATTTCCCAAGAAATATTGGAACTTCGACATAATAACAAAAAAGCCGTGCATCAGCACGGCTTTTCATTTTAGATACGGACAGCAGTCCCGCTCACAGCAACCATTAGCATTCCTTCGCGAACGACTTCGTAATCCACATCGATACCAACAATTGCATTCGCATTTTTTTGTCTTGCGAAAGTTTTCATTTCTTCCATTGCGATGTCGCGTGCTTCTTTTAATTTACTTTCATAAGCACCAGCACGACCACCGACAACGTCACGGACAGAGGCGAAGAGGTCACGAACGATATTCGCACCCATAATCGCTTCTCCATTCACGATATCGATATACTCAATAATTTCTTTTCCTTGAATTGTAGACGTTGTTGTTACAATCATACTTTATAGCCTCCCATATGAGATTTTCACCTACTTATGGTGCACTAATTGGGCAAAAATTATATTTACGAACTAAATTGTGCTTCGTATAATCTGCTATATCCTCCGCCTTGCTCAATTAATTCATCATGTGAACCTTGTTCTGCAATACCATCTTTATTTACAACGACGATGCGATCTGCATTTTTAATCGTTGCAAGTCTATGAGCGATAACTAATGTTGTACGGCCGACAGATAGTTCAGCAAGTGATTTTTGAATCGCAAGTTCCGTCTCTGTATCCAGTGCGGAAGTCGCTTCATCTAGTATTAAAATTGGCGGGTTTTTCAAGAACATACGAGCAATCGCTAAGCGCTGCTTCTGTCCACCTGAAAGTTTCACGCCGCGCTCACCGATAACGGTATCTAAACCGTCTGGTTGTGAGTAAATTAAGTCTTCTAATTGCGCACGTTTTACCGCCTGCCAAATTTCAGCCTCTGAAGCCTTTAAATTTCCGTAAGCAATATTTTCACGAATCGTTCCTGAGAATAAGAACACATCTTGCTGCACAATTCCGATTTGCTTACGAAGTGAAGATAACGTCATATCTTTCGTATCAATACCATCAATTTGAATCGATCCAGATGATTGCTCATAAAAACGTGGTAATAAGCTACATAACGTCGTTTTTCCAGCTCCTGATGGCCCAACGAACGCAACCGTTTCACCTGCATGGATTTTCAAACTAATGTCATTTAAAATTGGTTTTTTGTTTTCATACCCGAACGTAATGTTGTTATATTGGATATCACCATGTACATGCTTCACTTCCATCGCATCTTTAGAGTCCACAATATCTGGCTCTGTTTCAAGAAGCTCTACATACCTTTTAAAACCAGCAATCCCTTTCGGATAGCTTTCAATTACCGCATTAATTTTTTCAATAGGGCGGAAGAAAATATTCGTTAATAGAACGAATCCGATAAATCCGCCGTACGTTAATTCACCTTGTAGAACAAACCATGTACCGCATATTAAGACAAAGAGTGTTACGAGACGCATGAGCATATAACTAATCGATGAATTTAACGCCATAATTTTATACGCCATTAATTTCGTTGTACGGAAACGAGCATTATTCACAGCAAATTGCTCTTTCTCAAACTTTTCATTTCCGAATGCTTGTACAACGCGGATACCACCAACGTTATTCTCAATACATGCATTGAAATCAGCAACGTCTGAGAATAAACGTCTAAACGTACCTGTCATTTTTTTGTTGAAGTAAAGTGCTAACCATAATAGGAATGGAATGACGAAGAACGTTAATAGCGCTAACTTCCAGTTGATCATCATCATAAATGAGAATGCCCCAACTAAAGTCATAATAGCGATAAATAAATCTTCTGGTCCATGGTGAGCAATTTCCCCAATTTCCATTAAGTCGTTTGTAAGACGTGAAATTAAATGACCTGTTTTATTATTGTCAAAAAATCTGAATGATAGCTTTTGAATGTGATCAAATAATTTCTGCCTCATATCTGTTTCAATGTTAACACCAAGCATATGTCCCCAATATGTAACGACATATTGTAAGCCTGCATTTAACATATAAACTGCAAGTAAACCGAAACAAGCCCATAAAATAAGCGTCCAGTTTTGCCCTGGCAATAACTTATCAATAAATTGATTTACGATAAGCGGAAAGCCAAGTTCTAGTAATCCTGCAACGACTGCACAAGAAAAGTCGAGTATAAATAAACCTTTGTACGGTTTATAGTAAGAAAAAAATTTACGTAGCATACCTTCCCCCCATTTTTCAAAATTAAAAAGACTCCCTAAATGATAACCATTATCAAATAATTATTCAAGTTATCCGTCTATGAAACTGAAAATAAGCTTTGCGATAGTTGTCGTTTTTCGCCGGAAAGTCGATATATTCGAATAATCGCCGATATATCTCAAGTTGCGCTGATATATTTGCAAAATCGCCGATATAAATTTCATGTACTAACTACCTTCCCCCGCCCCCCAAAAACAAAAAAAGGCATCACCACAAGGTGATACCCTCACTTCCATTACATCGCTTCCGAATCCCACTCATGCTCCTGCTGAACAAATACAATACCTAATTCATGATGTCCTCCAGCGTACAACGCTGTTTGTGCAAGACGTAACTCTCCATTTGTATCTAATACTTCTAATTTACAAAATGCTCCGGTCGTCTTCGTTTGAAGTGCATCATAAAATTCCTCAGCGCTTCTTGGAATGACTCCATTTACTTTCGTAATCATTTCTCCAGGTAGTAAATTCAGCTCTGCCCCAATTGTATTCGGGATTGTATCTAATACAACGAGCCCATCATTACGTGCAGCGAAGTACGCTGGTCTTGTCTCATCAGAAATTTTTTCTTGCATGGAAATCGTGAAACGTCCAAGCATTGCAACTCCCATCGCGATAATTGCAAGTACGTGCCACCAATAACTTGCGATTCCTAAAACAAGCACAAGTCCTGCTAATCCGTAGACACGTCTTCCTGTAAATAATAAAGCTTCCGTCGGCTCATAACTTCTAATCCTTCTCATAAATCCAATTAAAAATGGAACGAGGAATAGAGAATATGTATCTGAGCCTATTGAAACGACAGGCCACCATGAGATAAACTGCGTTACTGCATCACCTGGTACAAGAATAAAAATAGGAACAATCCATAAACGCTTTGATTCGTGTAAACCAATCTTTAGCCCGCGCTTACCCTTCCTAATTTTCGGCGTAGAATATCCTACTGCATTTTTAGAAATCAATAAGCCCTCTACAACGAGCATGACGCCTAGCAAAATAGCAAGGGATACAATCGTACTCTCTTCACCTTCTCCAAGCTGTAAGAAAGAAACTGGTAGCTTAGAAGATAATAGGACACATACAATCGCGATACTAAACGTATAAGCTGCTGATAAATATCGATACATAGCAGTTAATCCAAATAGTAACGTCCAAAGTAAAATGACCCATAAGCTCGCTTTAGAAACAACAAGTCCAAGCCCAATTGTAATGATAGATACGATTAATCCATATTTAACTCCCGCAAATAAAGATGTTCGCAGTTCAAACCAAATATCATAAACTTTAAAAGAAAAATCTTTTCGTTCTCGTAACATACGTAAGTATCCAACGAAGATACTACTTATTAAAAATACATAGACAGCAGGGTGTAAGAAAAAACGTCCAACTGCCCGCATTATTTCAAAAATCCATGCCTCCACGAACCCATTCACCACCATTTATATCATTCTTTCTTTTTATATTATCATAACTGGACAAACGTTTGTTTAACACAAAAAAATACAGGCAGCAAACTGCCTGTATTTCTTTTTATCCCGCTTTAATGGTCAGTAAGACCCCCACCTCAAAATTCAGCGAAAGCAACGAGTTTAGGTGGGGGTCGGGCTGCCCATTAAAGTCCGATTGGTGAGGGCTGATAATCAGTGGGGGATGAAGAAACCCCCCACTAATTAAAGTTTCACTTTATTTCGCTATTAATTTTAATGCTGACTGTAATTGTAGATCATTTTCTCCAGAACGGATTTTTTCAATAATTTTCGTTTGAATCGCCTCAGCTGTCTTTTTGTCCAGCTGCCCTGTCGCTTCCATTTTATTCGCATTTTGGAATGCTTTCAGTGCCGACTCTGTCTCTTTACTAAAGTATCCATCTTCACGTCCTGTTACATATCCTAAACTCTTAAGCATTTCTTGCGCGTGTTTTACTTGTACATCATTTGAATTGTATGAAAGTGTTTTTTCAATTTGAATTGGTGTCGCATGATAATAATCTGGCTGCTTCACTTCTACTGTTGGCGCGATTCCTTTTTTATGAATCCAGTTTCCATCCGGTGTTAACCATTTAAACATCGTTAATTTAATGTTGCTGCCATCTTTAAATGGAACAGCTTGCTGAACAGTACCTTTACCAAACGTTTTTTCACCAATTAAATCGTATCCTTCTCCTTCTTTTAGCGCACCCGCTAAAATCTCTGAAGCAGAAGCACTTCCATTATCAATTAATACTGAAATTGGATATGGCTTTCTCTCTTTCAGTTCCGTAGAGAATTTTTTCTTCTCACCATTTCGTTGCTCTACTTGTAGCATCGGCTTTTTATCCGTCATAATTTCCCCTAGTATCTCTTCTACACTATTTAAGTAGCCACCAGGATTACCACGCACGTCAATAACTAGACCTTTTATGTTTTTCTTCTCTAACTCTTTTAACTGATCCTTAAATTCTTTCGCTGTATTTTCAGCAAAGGAAGTGATTTGCATATAACCGATATCTTTTCCGCTCTCTTGTTTCACAGAGCTAAACACTGTGAAGATTGGAATTTTTTCACGCTTAATTTTAAATACAATCGGATCAGCTACTCCTGCACGCTTAATTTCAATCGCAACAGTCGTTCCTTTTTTACCACGAATCTTTAATACTGCTTCTTCACGTGATAAATCTTTCACACTATTTCCATCTACAGATAAAATTTGGTCATTCGGTTTAATTCCAATCTTTTCTGCCGGTGAACCTTTAATTGGAGATACGATAATAAGTTTACCGTCCGTTTTGTTCACCTCAGCCCCGATCCCTTCTAACTCAGGATCAAGTGATTCACTAAACTGTTTAGCCGTTTCTTTATCCATATACGTGGAATAAGGGTCCTTCAGCGTAGACAACATACCTTGTATTGCACCTTCGACTAACTTTTCATCTTTCACGTCTTCCACATAACGTGAATCAATTAGTGCATACGCCTCATTAATTTTTGCCAAATTCCCTTGCGCAGTGCTAGCGTTTCCACTCGAAATTGTTTGCGTTACTTCTGCTGGGTTAACCCCAAATAAAGACATACCTGCAAACATTCCGCCAGCACCAATTAAAAATGCAACAACCATTCCAATAATTGCAACTCTACGTTTCAATGCGGAATTCCCCTTTCCAAAACACACAGGTGGTGTAGCAAAAGGCATCACACAGTGTGTGATGCCTTTACCTATTTCTACTATATGATAAGCTTGTACGAATTATGTTTGCAACTTTTTATACTTTTAAGAAGCGACGAATTGACATTACACTTCCCCACATACCGATTAAAGCCCCGATTAACACTAGTAAACCAGCTAATTGGAATACGAAAGGACTGTATGGTAGAAGTTCGAAAATTGTTCCGCCAAGTTTTTCGTTAAACACACCTTGTAGTGAATTATACGTAACAAGAATTAAGCCAATTGGAATAATTGATCCTAATACCCCTAGGAATAATCCCTCTAATAGGAACGGCCAACGAATAAACCAGTTTGTTGCACCTACAAGTTTCATAATCTCGATTTCTGTACTACGAGCATAAATTGTAATTTTAATTGTATTAGAGATTAAGAACATCGCTGTGAATAAAAGACCAGCAATTAATACAATCCCGATGTTACGACCAGTTTTTACAGTATCAAATAATCGTTCAACTTGCCCTTTTCCGTACTGAACATTACTTACAAACTGCATTTTTTCAATCTTTTTCGCGATTGTCGCTGTATCTGTTGGTTCTTTTGCTTTTACAACGAATACGTTTTTAAGTGGGTTATCTTGTTCAAATAACTCAAATGTTTTTCCGCTATCGCCTAAGCTTTTAATTAAACGTTTTAACTCTTCTTCTTTAGAAGAATATTTAATAGAGTCTACTTTTGCAATCTTACTCATATCATCTTCTAATTTCTTTTGATCAGCTTCTTTTGCTGCTGGATCAATGTGTACACGAATCTCTACATCTTGCTCTACTTTCGTCGCAAAATGGTTCATATTCATAATCGCTGTTAAAAAGACACCTACAAGTAATAGTGTAACTGTTACTGCACTAACAGAAGCAAACGTCATCCATCCGTTACGCGATAGATTCTTTACACCTTCTCGTAAATGTCGACTAAGGGTCTTAGCCTTCATATCCGTATCCTCCCTCAATCTCATCTCGAACAATTTTTCCGCCTTCAATCGCGATTACACGATGACGGATTGTATTTACGATATCTGCGTTATGCGTTGCCATAACAATCGTTGTACCACGCTCATTAATGCGCTTGAAAATCTTCATAATATCAAGAGCTGTTTCAATATCTAAGTTACCTGTTGGCTCATCGGCAATTACAACCTTTGGTCTATTAACAATTGCTCTCGCAATTGCAACACGTTGTTGCTCTCCGCCTGAAAGTTCACTTGGAAGTGCGTCTGCACGATCTTCAAGACCTACAAGACCTAAAACTTCTGTTACACGCTCAAGAATTGCTTCTTTTTCTTCTTCAATTACCTCTAAAGCAAACGCAACATTCTCATATACCGTTAACTTAGGTAGTAATTTAAAATCTTGGAAAATTACGCCTAATTGACGACGGAAATATGGAACATCTCTTTCTGCTAATGTTTCAATAACAAGTCCATTTACATTAATTGATCCTGTAGATGGCTTCTCTTCACGATACATCATTTTAATAAATGTAGATTTCCCGGCTCCACTCGGTCCAACTACGTATACAAACTCACCTTGTTTAATGTTAACTGTGAGACCAGCAATGGCTTTCATACCATTCGGGTACTCCTTATAAACATTCGTCATTTTTATCATTATTTATCACCCAATACTTAATGATTTTTTTCGAAATACTTTTCTGTACATTTGAAAATAAAAGATAACCTCTTATTCTCGCTTAAACCACTCTTGTTGAAGGTAGTCTACTTATACTCTTTTTCTAAGCAATACTACTCTATGTAATATATTTCAGCAAAATTCTACAAACCCCATTGTAACATCAAACGGTTTCCAGTTTGGATACAATTTTGTTACAGTTATGTTACACACCGAAAAAGGGAAACGAGTTGACTATATTAATCAACTCGTCCATTTTATCTTTTTATTTATGTTCAGCTAACCACTCAGCTACTTTTTTCGCATCCTCACCTTGAATAAGTCCTGGTGACATGGAACCGCGACCTTTTTTAATAATTTCTTCGATATCTGCAGCGTCGTACTTACCGCCTACCTTTCTCAAATCAGGTCCAGTTGCCCCTGATAAATCTGTTGCGTGACATCCAGCACAACTTCTTTGGAAAATTTGTTCTGCACTGTCTGTACTTGCAGACTGGTTCGAAGACTTACTCTCTTCTTTATTTCCACACGCTCCTAAAGCAAAAACGACTGATGTTCCTAGCGCAATAGCCAACAATTTCTTTTTCACTTCTATCGCTCCCCATTGTTGATATTCTTTTCATTCCTAACACACTCATTTTCATTATAAGCATTATCCTTATATAGAAAAACTAAGGTATATTTCATATCCTTCAAAAATACAGCGAAAACCCTAATAATATAAAGCTTTTATAAGTTGTTTCAATTTTGTGAACAACATAAAAACTTCTATAAAGAATTCTTTTTGAGCAGGAATTTAGAAAAATTCTATATAAAGTGTTACTCTATTGCCACTCTGTTTTACTATTTTCTACTTTTTACAAAACAATATACAACATTGTATGCTACCTATAATCCCATCAAAAAGAGAAGTTGTCGTTTCCAACTTCTCTTCCTCTGTACTTCATCCATATAAATAAAATAACACTCTTTAAATCCTCTATGTCCTCAGTATGCGCCAACAATTTTGTTGGCTTTTTTTCATTTATTAAATGCGAGAACGTAAGTAAGCATCAATAAATGGATCGATTTCTCCATCCATAACTGCTTGTACGTTACCGACCTCTGTATTTGTACGGTGGTCTTTCACAAGAGAATATGGGTGGAATACGTAAGAACGGATTTGGCTACCCCATCCGATTTCTTTTTGTTCACCGCGAATTTCATCTAACTCCGCTTGTTGCTCTTCTAATTTCTTCTGATATAATTTCGCTTTTAACATCTTCATCGCATGCTCACGGTTTTTAATTTGAGAACGCTCTGACTGACACGTTACAACCGTATTTGTCGGTGTATGCGTAATACGAACTGCCGAGTCTGTCGTATTAATATGCTGTCCACCTGCACCACTTGCACGGTACGTATCAATTTTTAAGTCTTCTGAACGAATTTCAATTTCAACTTCATCATTAAACTCAGGTACAACTTCACAAGATACGAACGATGTATGACGACGGCCCGAAGAATCGAATGGAGAAATACGTACAAGACGATGTACACCTTTTTCTGCCTTTAAATAACCGTAAGCGTTATGACCTTTAATTAATAAAGTAACACTCTTAATACCAGCTTCATCACCTGGTAAGTAATCAACCGTTTCTACTTTAAATCCACGTTTTTCAGCCCAACGTGTGTACATACGTAGTAACATAGAACCCCAGTCTTGTGACTCTGTTCCACCAGCACCTGGGTGTAATTCTAAAATCGCGTTATTTTTATCATAAGGATCGCTTAATAATAACTGAAGTTCATACTCATTCATTTCTTGAATTAAGCCTTTTACTTCTGATTCAAGCTCCTCATGTAAATCTTCATCATACTCTTCTTTTAAAAGCTCATGCGTGATTTCTAAATTTTCGAATGTCTCATCTAACTGACGAAACTTTCCAACCATATCTTTCAGTGCATTTGCTTCGTTAATTACAGCTTGTGCACCTTGTTGGTCATCCCAAAATCCTGCGCCCATCATTTTCTCTTCTAATTCTGCAATTTGTTTTTCCTTAGTAGGGAGGTCAAAGAGACCCCCTAAAAGCCGCTAATCTCTTAGCCATTTTCTCTAATTCCTGTCTAATTTCTACTAATTCCATTTCCTTCACCTCTATGTAATTGCTGTTACTTTCGTATGAAAACAAGGGAAACTCTCTCCACTTACGACGGAGAGAGTTTAATCCTTCTTAATTATACATTTTTGATGTAAAAGTTTGCAAAGTAGCCAAAGCTAACGCCCTATATTACTTCCCGATACCACAGCAGTTTTTATATTTTTTACCGCTACCACACTTACATAAATCGTTGCGGCCCACTTGGTCACCTTTTACAACTGGCTTTTTCTTCGCTTCCTCCCCATCGCTAGACGGGTGAACAGCTTCACCTTGAACAACTTCTTGACGCTCTAGGTTTTGTTCAATTTCAGCTTTCATAATGTAACGAGCGATTTCCTCTTCAATAGAAGCGATCATTGACTCGAACATTGCGAATCCTTCCATTTGATACTCACGAAGTGGATCAATTTGACCGTAAGCACGTAAATGAATACCTTCACGAAGGTGATCCATCGCATCAATATGCTCTGTCCATTTCGTATCTACAACACGGAATACAACAACTTTTTCGAACTCACGCATTTGCTCTTCTGGCATAAGCTTTTCTTTGTCATTGTAACGCTCTATTAATTTCGCGATAATTGGCTCGCTCATTTCCTCTGGAGCAAGGCGACGTAATTCTTCTTCTTTCACATCTCCTTCTTGCAGAAGGTTTGTATTTAAGTAGTCAACAAGACCTTTAATGTTCCAATCTTCTTCAATTTCCTCTTGTGTATGAAGCGCAACAGCACGTTCTACTGTAGATTTCATCATACCTTCAATAATATCGCGTAAGTTATCCGATTCCATTACCTCTTGACGCTGTTTGTAAATAACTTCACGTTGCTGACGAAGTACATCATCGTATTGTAGTAACTGCTTACGTGCATCATAGTTATTTCCTTCTACACGTTTTTGCGCAGATTCTACTGCACGAGAAACCATTTTACTTTCGATTGGCTGAGAATCATCCATACCAAGGCGATCCATCATCGCTTTCATATTGTCAGAACCGAAGCGGCGCATTAGTTCATCTTCCATTGATAAGTAGAACTGCGTAACACCTGGGTCCCCTTGACGACCAGCACGACCACGTAACTGATTATCAATACGACGACTTTCGTGACGCTCTGTACCGATAACTGCTAAACCAACGTTTTTAATATCGTCTCCAAGCTTAATATCTGTACCACGACCCGCCATGTTCGTCGCAATCGTTACAGCACCTTTCATACCAGCTTCTGCAATGATATCCGCTTCACGCGCATGGTTTTTCGCATTTAAGATGTTATGACGTACACCTTTACGCGTTAACATTTTTGAAATAAGCTCTGACGTTTCAATCGCAACTGTACCGACAAGAACAGGTTGCCCTTGTTTATGGCGGTTTACAATATCCTCAACAACAGCATTAAATTTACCTTCCATTGATTTGAAGATTAAATCAGCACGGTCATCACGAACAATCGGTTTATTTGTTGGAATTACGATAACGTTCATATTGTAAATGTTACGGAATTCTTCTTCCTCTGTTTTCGCTGTACCAGTCATACCAGATAACTTTTCATACATACGGAAGTAGTTCTGGAACGTAATTGTCGCAAGTGTCATACTTTCATTTTGAATTTCTACGCCTTCTTTTGCCTCAATTGCTTGGTGTAAACCTTCGCTATAACGACGACCTTTCATAAGACGACCAGTAAATTGGTCTACAATTACGATTTCGCCCTCTTGTACAACATAATCTGTATCACGGTGCATAACAACGTGCGCACGAAGTGCCTGATTAATATGGTGAAGAAGTGCTACATGTTTTAAATCGAATAAGTTTTCAATATGGAAAGCTTTCTCCGCTTTCGTAATACCATCTTCTGTTAACATTACATTTTTCGTCTTCACATCAAATGAATATTCTTTTTCATTCTCTAACGTACGAACGAATGCATTTGCAAACATGTATAGCTCTGTTGATTTTTGAGCTTGTCCAGAAATAATAAGCGGCGTACGCGCTTCATCGACTAAGATAGAATCGACTTCATCGATAATAGCAAAGTGAAGCGGACGTTGAACGCACTGCTCTTTATATAAAACCATGTTGTCACGTAAGTAATCGAATCCAAGCTCATTATTTGTGCTATACGTAATATCAGCAGCATAAGCTTCTTGTTTCTCTTCGCGTGACATATGGTTTAAGTTAATTCCTACTGTTAATCCTAGGAACTCATGAAGTTGTCCCATTTCGCTCGCATCACGTTGCGCTAAGTATTCATTGACTGTAACAACGTGAACACCTTTTCCTGTTAAAGCATTTAAATATACAGGTAATGTAGATGTTAACGTTTTACCTTCACCCGTTTTCATCTCAGAGATATTCCCTTCATGTAAGGCAATACCACCCATTAACTGTACGCCATACGGACGCATTCCAAGAACACGAGTCGCAGCTTCTCGAACAACCGCAAAAGCTTCCGGTAATAGATCATCTACTGTTTCACCTTTTGTTAGACGTTCTTTAAATTCAAGCGTCTTCCCTTTTAATTGTTCATCAGTTAGCGGCTTAATAGATGGTTCTAATGCATCAATTTGCTCAACTGTCTTCTGCATACGTTTAATTTGGCGTTGATTTACATCAAACACCTTTTTTAAAATACCGATCATAGGAAATACGCTCCTCTTTTTATTAAAATAAAACTTCCGATTGTTTTTTCTTTTTCTCTATTACAATCAGTCGTTATAAAAATCAAATGTATGTTATGCCAATTTTTCTCCTAATTAAAAAAACTAAAATGTATATACCTAATGATAATTGTAACACTTGTCTTATAACTATGACAACAATCGGCCGAATGTCTCGTTCTAAATTATGAAAACTTTTTGTAGAAATCTATTTTCAGCAAAAAAAGCGCAGCCATTTCGGCTGCGCTTTTGAATTATTATTTAGTTTCGATTAAACCATATTTCCCATCTTTACGGCCATATACAACATTAGTTTCATTTGTATCAGCATTTGTGAAGACGAAGAAATTATGTCCTAGCATATCCATTTGTAGGATCGCTTCTTCAACGTCCATCGGTTTTAAATCGAATCGTTTTGTACGTACAAGTTCTAATTCATCTTCTTCCACCTCATCCAGAACAGCTACTGCTTCTGGAAGGATAAAGTTCGTTTTTATAGAACCTTTCTCACGTAACTTACGATTTACTTTTGTTTTATGTTTACGAATTTGTCGCTCAAGTTTATCAACTACTAAATCGATAGCAGCGTACATATCGCTATTAGTTTCTTCTGCACGAAGTAATAAATCAGTAAATGGAATTGTTACCTCGACACGTTGCTTGTCAGAGTATACTTTTAAATTAACTTTAATCTCTGGGAATGTATCAAAATAACGCTCTAACTTACCTAGTTTTTTCTCTACATATTCCTTTAATGCTGGAGTTACTTCAATATTTTCACCACGAATGTTGAATTTCATAGATGAATTCCTCCTTTCAAGCCTATGTACTATAATTTCGACACTGGCTTAAAAACTCCTTCTAACTTTTTTAAAAAAATTAGTGGAATTGCGATTTTTTTATCGTTTTTTGTTGAAATGAAAAGATGCATCGTTTCTATCTTTATTTTATCCTATTAACATCGTGAATAACGAATATAACTGTGGACAATTCGTTACAGAAAAGAAACAACTTTTTGACAACTTAATTCATAACAAAAAACCCCTTGCAAAAAACAAGAGGTTCTACATATATATAACGTTGCCACAAACGCAGCTTTCTCTTCCCAAAAACGATATTCCTACAGTTTTACAACATTAGCTGCTTGTGGTCCACGTGCTCCATCTACAATGTCAAATTCAACTTGTTGCCCTTCTTCTAACGACTTATATCCATCTTGTTGAATAGCAGAAAAATGAACAAATACATCATCACCATCTTCACGCTCAATAAACCCAAATCCCTTTTCTGCATTGAACCATTTCACTCTTCCTTGCATGTTCATTCCATTCCCTTCACTCTAAAAATCAGGGCATTCGCCCCATAATTTGACTATAACGAATGACAACATACGAAGTCAAAGAAGACTTATCGCCTTTTTATTATCCCTTTCGACAGTTACAGATCAACTTCTACAGAGCGTCAAACTAGAAACTTCCCTTGCTCCTCTATCGTATAAAAGACTTCCGATTTGTCTCACTGTAATTCCTGTCGTATATACATCATCAACGAGTAAAATGTGTTGACCATGAAACATCTCTTTTCCCTGAAAATAAAAAGGATTACTTCCTGAAAGCCTTTCTTTACGTGTCTTCTTACTTTGCTTTTCTGTTTCCCTTCTTCTTAATGATGGATAAGAAATTTTGACAGGCAAACAAGTTGCTAATAACTCTGCCTGATTAAAACCACGTTCATATTCCCGTTCCCTACTAAGCGGAACAGCAATAACAGTTGAAACGTCCGGAAAACACTTTTGAAATAACTCCCGAAAAGAGCGATGAAAAATATGAACTAATTCCGCATCCCCCCGAAACTTAAACTGTGCTACTATTTCTTTCATCTCATCATCGTATACGTACAACGAACGATTTTTAAAAGAGCGATACTTCTCATCGTCCATCCATCTTATACAATCCATACAAATATCATCTTTTTTAAATGAATTAGAAATAAGTTCTAAAGGTCGCCCACACTCCATGCAAATCTCTCCTATAATATAGGAAAGTTTCCGCTCACATTTATCACATACATATTTTTTATGAGACTTTACAAAGAAGGTGTACCAACTAACTGTTTCCAAAATATATTCATCACAAAGTAGACAATGCATTAATCGATCAATCCTTGTTCTTTCGCACTTCTGTTCATACTTTGAATATGTTTTTTCGCACGTACCATTGACTCTGTCTTACCGTAATGAAAATAAACAACCTCACCATAAGGTTCTTCAAAACTACGACCCGCTCGGCCTGCAATTTGTACGAGCGCACTTTCCGAAAAAATTTCTTCCTCTGCCCCCAACACCGCCACTTGTAGATTCTTCACAGTTACTCCTCTTTCTAAAATTGTCGTTGTAACTAATAACGGAATGTCTCCCTTTCTGAAGCATGCCACCTTTTCTTTTCTCATCGGATCTTCTGCATGTACGCCATCGATTCTATTATCCAATCCTTTCAATAACAGGCTCACTTCTTCTATATATCGCACATGAGGAACAAATAAAAAAACGGGATACTTTTTGTTTACGTACATTTTTAACCATTGTAGTAACACGCGAGGAATTTTTTTATGATGGAGACTTTTCTTCCAATTTCCGCACCAACTAAATAGAGGAACCGGTAACGGATGACGATGGTATCGCCCTGAGACAATGATACCTTTTTGTTTCCCCCTTCTGAAATTACGCTTCCACTTTTCATCGGGAGTTGCTGTTAAATAAATACGCGCTGCTTTCTCTTTCATCGCTTGTTGCACCGCATACTGTAACATTTGATCCGCATGATATGGGAAAGCATCTATCTCATCTACAATCATGACATGAAACGCTCTATAGTAACGCAACAGTTGATGAGTCGTTGCAACGACTAACGCTGCATCTCTTTCACGATCTACACTCCCTCCGTATAAAGCAGCTACATGTATATTCGGAAACACTTCTTGTAATCTCGGCGCTAATTCCAGTACAACGTCTGTTCTTGGCGTGGCAATACAAACTCTTTCTCCTTTTTGAAGTGCCTCTGCAATACCGGAAAATAACATTTCTGTTTTCCCAGCCCCGCATACTGCCCAAATAAAAAAAGATTCTTTCTGCTTAATAGCTTCTATAACACCTCGCGCCGCCAACTCCTGACCAGTAGACAAAGTCCCATTCCACTGTAACGGATTTAACTCGCTTTCTCCTCTTCTTTCATAAATCCCGCGAACGAGTACAGCACATTCACTAACTCTCCCCATCGTTATACACTTCCGGCAATACGTACATACTTTACTACACCTTTTGCATAAAAATGAGGCAAATAGTCGCTGCTCTGTATTTCCACAGCGTTGGCACATATATTTAGAAGCGTTCTTTTTTATACCTTGTACACATACGACTTCTTGATTCTTTTTCAAACTATCTAGATTATCTCGTACGTCTGAAGAGAGTTCTTCTAATAGTAACTGTTTTCCAGCAAGCACCAGCAACCACCTCCAGCACTACTATAAACCTTTCTCATAATCTCGTAAAAACTCAAAAAAGCCGATAACCTACTTATAAAATAGTAAGCTATCGACTTTATACACATGTTTTATTCGATTATAAATCCTAGAATCTACCGTATCCTAAGAAATGTTTTTGGTTGTAGCTACTGCTTAAGCTAGCGTAAGCAATACCTTTATCACCAGCATGAATCATTTGGCCATTACCAACGTAAATACCAATATGAGATGGGCCTGGTTTATAAGTACCTTGGAAGAATACTAAATCTCCAGGTTGTGGGCTACTTACTTTAGAAACTGAGTTCCAGTAACCTGCAACGTCTTGACGACCTACACCAAAGATGTAAGAAATGAATCCACTACAGTCAAAACCACCGTTTGATGGAGATGCACTTCCCCAAACATATGGTAAACCTAAGTATTGTTGCGCTTTACCAATTACGCCACCCGCATTTGAAGCTGGTGCTGGCTCTGGTTTTTTCGTTTCTTGCTTAGGTGCTTCTTTTTTAGGCTCTTCTTTTTTAGGTTCTTCCTTTTTAGGCTCTTCTTTTTGAGCTGGTGCAGCTTGCTGAGCAGGCGCTTGTGCTTGCTGAGCTTGCGCATCTTTAGCAGCTTGTTCTGCTTGTTTTTGAGCAGCAGCTTCTTGTGCAGCTTTTTCTTGTGCTTCTTGTTCAGCAATACGTTGTAATTGTAATGCTTGTTTTTCAAGATCTTTCAATTGACTTTCCGTACTTGTCATTGAAGTTACAACTGTATCCATTTTACCGCTTAAATCATTTACTGCTGTTGCTTTTTTCGCTTTTTCAGCGTCAAGTTCTTTCTTAGCAGTTTCAATTTGAGCTTGTGCTTCTTTTAATTCTTTTTGCTTCGTTTTTACCGTTTCAACATCTTTTTTCACGTTCGCTTGATCTTCTTGTTGTGTTTTCATGATATCTTCGTCAGACTCAAGAATTTTAGAAACAGAAGTTAAACGATCAACTAAATCTGCAACGTTTTTAGAGTTTACAAGAACTTCTGTTACAACGTTCGTGTTTGGTTGCTCTTGAAGTGCAACTAAACGTTTTCTTAATAACTCTTCACGTTTTGCAATTTTCGTTTGTAATTCTGCAATATCTTTATTTTTCTTTTCGATTAATTGCTCAGTATCCGCAACTTTTTTCGTTGTTTCATCAAGTTTTGCAGCATTCTCTTGAACAGACTTATCTAAACCTTGAATCGTTTTGTTTAAGTCATTCATTTGTTTTTGTAATTCATCACGTTCTTGTTGTTGTTTATGTAAAGTATCATTTTGTGTGTTAATTTGTGATTTCACGTCAGAAATTTTATCTTCTGCAAATACATTTGGTGTTAGTCCTGAAAACATTAACCCTGCAACTAATGCGCAAGATGCCATTTTTAGCTTTTTCATTTTATTTTTTACACCGCTTTCTTTTTTCTTTTTCCGTATATAACCTATAAAATTTATACCATAATTCGGGATTTTTTTTGCTAATGTTACGCTTTTGTAAAACAAATGTAATATTATATGTAACACTATCGCAAAATATGCATATTTTTGTATGTATGTGTAGAATTTTAAAAGCTGTTTATGTGCAAAGAAAAAAACGCAAGGTTTCCCTTACGTTTTGTTAAATATACTAATACGGATGAAATCAAAACGTTATTTCATCCATTTTTCAGCCCAATTTTGGACTTCATCCATAACACTTTCTAACGCTTTTCCCTTGTCCGTTAAACCGTACTCGATTCGAACTGGTACTTCTGGATAAACATTACGAACTACAATGCCTTCGCTTTCTAATTCCTTTAAACGCTCTGACAGCATACGATCGCTCATATTCGGTATAATATCTGCGATTTCTCTAAAACGTTTTGACTCTTCAAGCAAAGATTTAATAATTAAGCCAGTCCATTTCTTACTAAGCAAAGTAAAAGCTGACTCAAACTTTGGACATAAACAAGAATTATGCTCCATATGTTTCACCTCTCTTCTATTATAATATAGTTTCTTGTAAAAAGTAAGTTATAAAACTTTCCTCATTATTTTATTTTACGCACATTTTACCATTTCCAAATATTAACTTGTCATATTCGCGTAAAATATCCGTAAAAAAACCCTCTTCCGAAAGAGAGCTTTTTATATCTTTATTACTTCGTATACCATCCAAGACCTAGTGCACCTTCACCTAAATGGGTACCAATTACAGCACCGAAATAACCTGTGCGGATTGTAACATGAGGATATTTTGCTTCTAATTCTTTCTTCCATTCATTCGCTTCCTCTTCACGTTGTGCATGAATAATAACCGCTTCCATAGGTACACCTTTACTTGCTTGCTCATCAAAAATTTCGATGATACGTTTTAACGCTTTTTTACGCGTACGGATTTTTTCAAACGGAATAATGACTTTATCTCTAAAATATAAAACCGGCTTCACTTGTAACAGACTACCGATGAAAGCTTGCGCGCTATTTAATCGTCCTCCACGTTGTAAATGGTGTAAATCATCTACTACAAAATAAGCGTCCATCGTTTTCTTCATTTCATCAAAACGGGCGATAATCTCTTTCGGATCCTTTCCTTCGCCTGCTAGCTTTGCACCTTCACGCACATAGAATCCTTGTACTTCACAACTAATTTCAGAGTCGTACGTATATACATCAATACCCTCTACCATCTGTCCAGCTGTCGTTGCCGTTTGATATGTACCACTAATTCCACTTGAAAGATGAATGCTAATAACTGCATCATAATCCTTAGATAATTCTTCATATAGCTCAACAAATTTTCCGATTGCTGGTTGAGAAGTTTTCGGAAGTTCTTCTTGCTCACGTACTTTTACATAAAAATCATCGGCTGGAATTTCAGCTTCTTCTTGATAAGATTCCGTTCCAAACACAACGTTTAGTGGAATCATATATATATTGAGTTCATCACGAATATGCTTCGGTATATATGCTGTACTATCAGTAACAATAGCTGTTTTCATTTGCGTACCTGCCTTATAAAAAAGTTTTTATTTCCTAATTTTACACGAAAACTAAAAATGGTGCATCCATACATGAAAATGCCGGTTTGAAATTATACTCACCATCTCGACAAATTACAACAAAAAAGTAAAATACTCACCAAAAATTTTAACTTATTTATAAAAAATGTTTGAATATAAAAACGCTCGCTTTTAAAATGTAAAGTACTAGTCACTTTGACAGATAGGGGCGTATACGAGTGTTATTACAATATTTAACAATCAAAGACTACGGTGAGCACGAGATTGTCATTCAAAAATCAAGATTTATCTGTTACATTAGCAGAGCTACAACCGAAGAAGAAGCTCAAGAATTTATCCAAAAAATAAAAAAACAAAATTGGAACGCTACACATAATTGTTCTGCGTATTTGATTGGCGAACAAGATCAAATCCAAAAAGCAAATGATGATGGCGAACCTAGTGGTACCGCTGGCGTACCTATGTTAGAGGTACTAAAAAAACGCGGTTTAAAAGATACCGTCGTTGTCGTTACTCGCTATTTTGGTGGCATCAAACTTGGCGCAGGTGGATTAATTCGTGCATATGGAAAATGTACAAGCGAAGGCATTAATCATGTCGGTGTTGTCGAGCGAAAACTAATGCGTGTTATGCAGACCGAAATTGATTACACATTACTTGGCAAAATTGAAAATGAATTACGCAATTCAAAATATGCTATTAAAGATATACATTATTTAGAAAATGTCACATTTGATACGTATGTAGAAGAAGATGGAAAACAATTATTCACAGATTGGATGATTGAATTAACAAATGGGAAATGTACAATTACAGAAGGAGATATGTTGTACTTAGAACAAGATGTTATCTAAGAATAACTACTTTATCGCCTTTAAAGATTAATGTAGTGAATTACTTTCCTACAAATGAACTAAGGAGATTATATATGGAAGAACGTTATTATCATCTCCAAAATAGCAGAATAAAAAAGAAACGAAGAAGAAAGTTTTTCTACTTCCTTATTTTCTTATTTTTATTTGGTAGTGTAGGACTTTATATATTAAATTCCTACTCTTCTCTCATGGGGATGTATAGTGGTTTTACTCGTGAAAAATCGGATTTGAGAACCGAAGATGTAGAAATTACAAAGGAGCCTTTTACACTCCTTATTATGGGTATAGAAGATTATGCAACAGACGGTCAAAACGGTCGTACAGATTCATTGATGTTTGCAACAGTCAATCCGAAAACAAAAAAGATTTCGCTTATGAGTATCCCTCGTGATAGCCGCGTTCCAATTGTCGGAAAGAATAAAGAGGACAAAATTAACGCTGCACATGCTTACGGCGGAGAAGAAATGGCAATCAAAACGGTCGAAGGTTTTCTAAAAGTGCCTGTAGACCATTATATTAAAATTGATTTCCAAGGCTTTAAAGGCATTGTTGATGCTGTTGGCGGTGTTACCGTGGATGTCCCCTTCGATTTTTGGGAGCGTTCCGACATGGATTACTACAAAAAAATTGAATTTAAGCAAGGACAACAAGAATTAAATGGTGAAGAAGCACTCGCTTACGTTCGTATGCGAAAGCAAGATCCAAATGGCGATTATGGTCGGGCCGCTAGACAAAGACAATTACTAGCTGCTGTTGCTCAAAAACTAAATTCCACTTCTACCGTATTTAAAATTAAAGATTTAACGGCAGTCGTTGGAAAATATATAAAAACTGACATTCCTATTTCAGACGGCCTTGCTCTTTACAATAAACTCTCTGGATTTGATCCTTCTACAATGCAAACGTTAAAACTTGAAGGAGAAGACAAAAAAATAGGTGGTATTTATTACTTCCTTCCAGATCCAATCAACGTGGAGACAGTACGTAACGAAATTAAAAAAGAATTAGGAGAAAAAGCAACCACTCAAGAAAACCCAACGACAAAAACTGACTCGAATCCTTCTTCAAATTCTAACTCTAATGAAAAAGCAAAGAAGGAAACGAACCAGAACAAAACACCAACTGAGCCCCCTCCTTCTACGAATGCTCATGCAGAGTGGATTATGAGAAATCAGCAATAACAAAAAAGAGCCAAATCACACATGATTTGGCTCTTTTTATTTACTTATTAAAGTGTTGTAAAATCGCTTCTACAATACGCTCTGATGCACGACCATCACCGTACGGGTTAGATGCTTTTGACATCTTATCATGAGCTTCTTTGTCTGACAACAACTCATCAGCAAGACTAAAGATTGTTTCTTCGTCTGTTCCTGCTAATTTCAATGTACCTGCTTCAATACCTTCTGGGCGCTCTGTTGTATCACGAAGAACAAGAACCGGTACACCTAATGACGGTGCTTCCTCTTGTACCCCACCAGAATCAGTTAACATTAAGTATGAACGAGCTGCAACATTGTGGAAATCAATTACATCTAGCGGCTCAATTAAGTGAATGCGACCATGATCACCTAAAATGTCATTCGCTGTTTCACGAACAACAGGGTTCATATGAACAGGGTACACAACTTGTACGTCTTCATGCTTATCAACAAGACGCTTAATTGCACGGAACATATTACGCATTGGCTCTCCTAAGTTTTCACGACGGTGAGCTGTCATAAGTACAAGACGATCATTTCCAAGTCTCTCTAGTACAGGATGATTATATGTTTCTTTTACAGTCGTTTTTAGTGCGTCAATCGCTGTATTTCCTGTTATGAAAATGCGTGACTCATCTTTATTTTCTTTCTGTAAGTTCGTTGCTGATTTTGCTGTAGGTGAGAAATGAAGATCTGCCATTACGCCTGTTAATTGACGATTCATCTCTTCTGGGTATGGAGAATATTTATCCCATGTACGAAGTCCTGCCTCGACATGACCTACTGGAATTTGATTATAGAAAGCAGCTAAGCTTGCAATAAATGTTGTTGTCGTATCACCATGTACGAGTACGATATCCGGCTTCGCTTCTTTCATTACTTTATCCAAACCTTCTAAACCACGCGTTGTAATATCAATTAAAGTTTGGCGATCCTTCATAATATTCAAATCGAAATCTGGTGTAATTCCAAAGATACTTAATACTTGGTCTAACATTTGACGATGTTGTGCTGTTACAGTCACAATCGATTCAATTTTGTCTGGATGCTTTTGCAACTCTAATACAAGAGGTGCCATTTTGATTGCTTCTGGACGTGTCCCGAAAATTGTCATTACTTTTAAACGTTCAGTCATTTCTTTGCCTCTTTTCTTTCACTAGTTACAAATTCTATTATGACATATAAGAATATACATGAATACATGCCTTTTTAACGAATAACGGAAAAGTCCCTCATACAAATACTTTCTCTTCCAACAGAATAATAATCTATCCCTTGCTTCTTGACATCCTCAATAGTATAACAATTTCTTCCATCAAATAAAATAGGTTCCCTCATAAGTTGTGCGTACCTTTCTAACGGATAATTTCGGATAGTCTCCCATTCCGTCATGATAAAAACCGCACTCGCTTCTCTAATCGATTCATCTATACATTCGCTATATTGTATAGTCTCTCCAAAGATATTTTTCATATTTTGAATCGCCTTTGGGTCATATAGAACTACATCCGCACCCACATTCATCAATTCTCTTATTATAATAAGAGACGGCGCGTCTCTTATATCATCCGTATTCGGTTTAAATGCCGCACCCAGCACCGCAATCTGCTTCTTGTCCATGTTTATTACTTTCTTTGCTTTCTCAATCAATAACAACTGTTGTTTATTATTCACTTCAATAACTGCTTTTAACAAGCGAAAATCATGCGCCACATTCCCTGCAATTTGTACAAGGGCTTTCGTATCTTTCGGAAAACATGATCCCCCGTAACCAATGCCCGCATTTAAAAAAGACGTACCAATTCTCTTATCCATTCCCATCCCTTTTGCAACGTCTAATACATCGGCTCCTACCTTTTCACATATATTTGAAATTTCATTGATAAAACTAATTTTTGTCGCTAAAAAGGCATTCGATGCATATTTAATCATCTCTGCACTTTTTATATCTGTAACATACGTTTTTAAGTGTAATTCACTATATAAATTCTCAACTCTTCTTGCCGTTTCCTCATTATCTGCTCCAATTACAATACGATCTCCCCGAAAAAAATCGTAAATCCCTGAACCTTCCCGTAAAAATTCTGGATTCGATACGATATGTACTTCATGCCTCTCCTGTAACTTCTCCTTAATCCATCCTCTAATAGCATCATTCGTCCCTACAGGAACAGTACTTTTTGTAACAATAATAACGTCGTTAGTCACATATGTTCCAATATCAACACATGCACGTTGAACATATGTTAAATCCGCTGTCCCATCTAATAAGGACGGTGTTCCGACTGCAATAAATATAAATTCTGCATCGGTAAAAGCTTCTTCTTTACTTGTTGTAAAGATCAAACTATTATTTTCACATGCATCATTTATTAATTCATATAAGCCCGCTTCATAAATAGGCAGATCCCCTTGTTTTATTCGTTCAATTTTCTCATCATCTATATCAAAACATGTAACCGAATGTCCTAATATTGCCAAGCCTACTCCTGTAATCAATCCAACGTATCCGGTACCTATTATTGTAATTTTCATTTCCTTTTCGCACAGGAATATACAATAGAAAATATACGAATACATAGACCCCCCCTGTGCTTCCCCCTCTCACATTAAAAATGAGAAAACTCTTTTACTTCTTTATTATATGAATTACCCTTTTCATTCTTTTTTAAGTTTTTGTAAAATTAAATAATATTTATTAATTATTAGTTAAACCAACCGGAATTTTACAGAAATTAAAACTCCCTGTTCACGCAGGATAAATTCCCACATTTTAACACGGAACTTACTTATTTCTACGTGTAACACTTATAATACTGAAATAAAAGTATTCACTATTAAAGAAAAAGAGAAAATGTCATATTCCAAAGTGCAATACGATTAACCTTCTCAATTGACTCAACATTCTGTATACCATTGTCATATATTCTATCTACTTCCATTTACCGTAAAACGAAAAAAAGATTGAATTCTAATCTTTTTGTGATACCATATGTTATGAGCCTGTAAATAAACATCATAATTTTCAGATAAATACATTAAAAAAAATTACGTTAGACTATAAAAGGGTGGGGTATTAATGGACTCACAAGTGATTTATGCCATTTTGGCATCTTTCATCACTGTACTCGTCGTTACTCCTTTAGTTATTAAGTTAGCTTTTAAAATAGGAGCAACAGATAAGCCAAACGCGCGTAAAGTACACCAAAAGATCATGCCTCGTCTTGGCGGGTTAGCGATATTTATCGGTGTAGCTGTAGGATTTGTTGTCGGTGGCTTATATGAACAAAGAATGTTATCGATAACGCTAGGTGCGATTATCATTGTAATCATCGGTATTTTAGATGATATGTACGAGTTATCTGCGAAGGTAAAATTCGGTGGACAACTATTAGTTGCCATTATGATTGTAAAAAGTGGATTATTAGTGCAAATATTATATATTCCAATCCTCGGGGATACTGAACTTGGATGGCTTGCTTACCCAATTACAGTATTTTGGATTGTAGGTATTACAAATGCCATCAACTTAATTGATGGATTAGATGGATTATCTGCTGGTATTTCATCTATCGTACTTGCAACGCTAGCATATATGGCCTTCACTAGCCCTTGGGGTACTGGAGCTGCTATTATCTTACCACTAGCATTAATTACATTAGCAAGTACAATTGGATTTTTATTCTACAACTTCCATCCAGCAAAGATTTTCATGGGAGATACAGGCGCACTATTTTTAGGATACTGTATTTCTGTTATATCGTTACTTGGATTATACAAAAGTGTAACGTTATTCAGTTTTATCGTTCCAGTTATCATTTTAGGCGTACCTGTATTTGATACGACATTTGCAATTATTCGTCGTATCGTAAATAAAAAACCTATTTCAGCACCAGACAAATCGCATTTACATCACCGTTTACTTGCAATGGGCTTCTCTCATCGTAAAACGGTACTAATTATATACGCCTTCGGTATTTTCTTTAGTGTAAATGCAATCATCTTCTCTAGTGCAACATTATGGTTATCCATTATTCTTCTTTTCGTTTTAATCTTCTTTACAGAAATCATTGCTGAAGTAATCGGGCTTGTACATGAACGTTACAAACCACTTATTTCCTTTTATAAAAAAGTGAAAAAACGCGAAGACTAATTGTAGTATAGCCTGTACTATTATGAAATATTCAAATAGCATCCTCTTTCTTATAAGAGGGTGCTATTTTTTATTCATTATTTTACATTTCCAAAATATAGCTTGTTTGAGAGTTCCACTATTGGAGAAAGATATACATAATAAGAAAAGGATTATGTTTTCTTTTTTACATCTTTGATTGTCAAACTGAGGGTGAATGTTATGATCAAGCGAGTATTTCAATACATTATTTTATTTTTAACAATTACTATGTACGCGTCATCTCATGCAGGAGCAACTACAATTCCCCCTGCTGAACATCATCCAAATACTGAAACGACTTCTCCTACAAAAAAAATCGCGTACTTAACATTTGATGACGGACCAAACAAATACACTACGCAAATTTTAAACATCTTAAAAGAAAAGAACGGAAAAGCAACTTTCTTTGTTATTGGGGGAAAAGTGCCACATTATAAAAAGACAATGCAGCGATTAATTAAAGACGGACATTATATCGGACTTCACAGTATGTCACACGATGTAAAACGCCTTTACAACGGGGATCCATCCGCTTTAATTACAGAAATGGAACAAACCCAAAACATTGTTCAGCAAGTTACAAAATTAAATACACATCTCGTTCGTGTTCCGTATGGTAGCATGCCTTACTTAAAAAAGAATTATCGTGATGCACTTGTATCAGCTCAGTATAAAATGTGGGATTGGACAATCGATACATATGACTGGAAAAGCTATGACAATCCTTCTGCGATACTAGAGAGAGTACGTAATCAGAGCGATGAACAAGTCGAAGTGATTTTAATGCATGATTCGAGTGTAACCGTACAAATACTGCCAAAAGTAATTGATTACTTACAGTCACAAGGATACAAACTTCTTCCCTATAATCCATCTTCTCACCTAGAAGTGAACTTTTGGAAAGACACAAGATTGTAACAGCTTTAGTGCCTATGTGCTAAAGCTGTTTTATTTTTCTCTTCCCACCCTTCCCATTTTTGTGTAAAATTTTAAATAGTGATGAAGTTTCGAGGTGAATAGAAATGAAACGAATAGATCTCATTTTTAACGCAATACAAAAAGGCAATTATACAGAAGGTGTAACCGCATCAGAACTTGCTACCCTATTGCAACTAGATCGTGCCAATGTAAGTAGCGACTTAAACAAACTTGTAAAAGATACACGTTTATTAAAAACAAATACGCGTCCTGTTCGTTTTTATATAGAAACGAACGCTTCGTTGGAAACGCATTCAAAAGAAGTGACTTCATTAGATGCATTTGCAGTTGAAAATACAAGCCTAAAAATCGCAATTGAAAAAGCGAAAGCTTCTATTCTCTATCCTCCAAACGGTATGCACACTTTACTGCTCGGAGAAACGGGAGTCGGAAAATCTATGTTCGCTTCTTTAATGCACGAATATGCAATTGAAGTTGAACAGCTTCCTAAAAATGCACCATTTATCGTCTTTAACTGTGCTGATTACGCAAATAATCCACAGCTACTACTAGGGCAGTTATTTGGGATTAAAAAAGGAGCTTATACAGGAGCAAGTGATCAAAAAGGATTAATTGAAAAAGCACATGAAGGGATCCTTTTCTTAGATGAAGTACATCGCCTCCCTCCAGAGGGACAAGAAATGCTTTTCACCTTTATTGATCGCGGAGTATACCGCCGCCTTGGAGAAACAGAAAACGAACGTAAAGCACAAGTATTAATCATTACTGCAACAACAGAAGAACCAAATTCATTTTTATTAAAAACATTTACAAGACGTATACCGATGACTGTCACGCTGCCACCACTTCGTGAGCGTACACATAAAGAACGCTTTGCTTTACTACAACTATTTTTCACAAATGAAGCAATACGCCTGCGAAAAGAAATTCACGTTAGTCCGAATACAATGCGTGCTTTCGTCTTTTACAATTGTCCCAATAACATCGGTCAATTAAAAACGGATGTACAAATTGCCTGTGCGAAAGCCTACTCTGACTTCGTGACAAAGAAACGTGATTCTGTCTATGTTTCAAGTACAGATTTACCTTGGTATATGAAAGAAGGGCTATTCATTGAAAGAAAAAGCCGTCATCTATACCAAATTCCAAATGAAACATTTGTATTTACAGGTGATGAAGGTTGGAGTAATCATAAAACAGAAAATGAAAAACAATCTTCTATTTACGATTATATTGATTATAAATATGAAGAACTTCAAGCTCGCGGTATTGAAGAGGAAGAATTAGAATTACTAATAGAAAATGATATTCAAAGCTTTTTCGTACAATATTTTAATCAAATATCAAAAAAGACAAGTCATGAAAATGTTTTTAAAATTGTGGATCGTAATATCGTTTCCGTTTGTGAACAAATTGCGGTACTTGCTGAAAAGCATTTATCTAAGACATTTGATGAAAAAGTATTTCTCGCTTTAAGCTTACATGTACAGACAACTCTACAACGTTTACAAGCTGGAAAACAAATTCATCACCCACAATTAAATCAAATTCGTACGAAATATAAAGAAGCTTTTTCCGTAGCTATGCAATGCATTCAACTACTAGAAGACGAATTACAAATAACAATGCCTATCGATGAAGCAGGCTTTTTAACAATGTTCTTCGTTGTTGATCCAATTCCTGCCTCACAAACAGAAGTAAAAGTATTAATATTAGCGCACGGCAATGGCATCGCAACAGAAATGGCAAACGTCGCAAATGAACTTCTCGGCATTGAGGAAGTAACTGGTATTGATATGCCGTTACATGAATCGCCGAAAGATTTCTTAGAGCGTGTAAAAGTGTATATGAAAACACTCCAAAATGTAAACGGGCTTCTCTTACTCGTTGATATGGGGTCGCTCGCTTATATTGGTGATATATTAGAAACTGAGTTCAAAATTCCGGTACGTGTTCTTTCCATGACAAGCACTCCACATGCATTAGAAGCAGCTCGAAAAGCTCAGCTTGGCTACTCATTAGATGCATTATATGAAACAGTGAAGAACTTAACACCGTTTTACTTAAACGTACAAGAAGAAAAGAAAAAGCCACTATCACCAATGAAATCAGTTATTTTAACAGCTTGTTTAACTGGAGAAGGCAGTGCGTTAGCTATTCAAAAAATGTTAGAGAACTATTTGCGATTTGACAAAGACTTAATTGAAATTATTCCGATTAGTATCGTTCATGAAAAAGATTTAACGAAAATGATTGAGAACATAAAAAAAGAGCGGAATATCATTTGTATCGTCACGAATTTCGATGTGCAAGTTCCATGCTTAACATATCATTTTCAAGATATCGTAAACTACACAGCGATTCAGCCAATTCAAGAATTAATTACGTATGAAGAAACATATGCAAAAATGGCTGATATTCTTGAACAACAAATGCAGCGTAACGACGGAGCACTACTTATTAAAACGATTCGTTATGCATTAAATACAATTCAAGAATTAATTTCCTTGCAACTAACTCCTGATAGCTTAATGGGTGTTATTCTGCATATGAGCTGTATGGTTGACCGTCTGCAAAAAGGAGAAAGCCTTCTCCCTCATCCAGATAAAGAGAAACGAAGACAAGATGAATACTGGATGTACATGAAAGTGAAAAAAGCATTGCAACCGATTGAAAATACATTTGAAATACAAATACCTGATGACGAAGTGTTTTATATTATGGACTTCTTCATTAAAAATCAGCCTGTAAAAAATTAATCGAGGCAGTTTTTTAAATATATCGACCGTAACTCGGATTTTATCAGCGATTTTCAAGATATATCGGCGTAACTCAGATTTTATCAGCGATTTTCAAGATATATCGACTTACCAACAATAATCGCTAAAATTTGCACCTTATAGCAAAAAAGGCTGTTCCAAAATATGGACAGCCTTTTTTCTACTTCTTTACTTTCCTGATTCTCCCCCTTATTTCGCCCTTCTTATTGGGCTTCGTATAAACATTTACATATACATTCGCCTGAATGATTTCTTGAAGTAAGCTATCAAACGCTCGCCCCTGTAAAGGCCCTTCAAAATCCCCCACATTAACTAAACCAGTGACGATTCCTTCATTTACACTAATACCTTGCTTTAATGGACCAAATAAACTTAAAACAATTGGACCAATTTGATCTACTTTCCCTAAATGAATTTGGCATGATGTAACTTTTTCGATGTTTTTCAATATGACCCGATATTGCAACTTCTTTAAATCCTCACTAAATATAAACTCTGCTACGCCATAAGCTTCTGTATTTACAGGAGGTATTTCCCTCTTACCTGTTAACCTCGCAAAGAAATGTGTTGTCATACGGGCATTCTCCTTATATAAATTTCCCAGCACTACTTCTACTACTTTATGGTTTATACATAATCATTTATGACTTTTTCAATCTTTAATTACGAAGAAAAGATTCACACAATCTTTACATGAGAATCGTTCCTTTTACTTTACTACTTCTTGTATAATGCACTTAGAAAAACATTCTAGGAGGCTGTTTTGGAGAATAACAAATACACTTTTCATACATTATTAGAGATTTTTCTCGTCTCATTCAAATTAGGACTTACTTCATTTGGTGGCCCTGTCGCCCATCTCGGCTATTTCCGCCACGAATATGTGCAAAAAAGAAAATGGATGGATGAACGAAGCTATGGAGATTTAGTAGCATTATGTCAATTCCTTCCTGGTCCTGCTAGCAGTCAAGTCGGTATGGGGATTGGATTATTAAGGGGCGGACTATTAGGAGCGATTATTTCATGGATTGGATTCACACTACCATCTGTGCTTGTTTTAGTTTTCTTCGCCTCATTCCTTAATCAGTTCGATCTTGGAAGTGCTGGATGGATTCATGGACTAAAACTTGTAGCAGTCGCTATCGTCGCCCATGCCATATGGGGAATGGCACAAAAATTAACGCCAGACCGAAATCGTGCAACGATTGCAATTGCAACTGCCGCAATCGCCTTATTATGGCCAAGTAGCTGGACACAAGTCACTCTCATTATAATATGTGGCTTTATCGGCTGGTTTTTATATCGCAACCAACCAATTAGCCAATCTCAAAGTATAAAAGTACCTATTTCAAAAAAGATAGCAGTTTCGTGTCTCGTTTTATTCTTCGGACTATTACTACTGCTACCAATATTAAGACCGTTCTCTTATTACATCGCTTTATTTGATAGTTTCTATCGCTCTGGCGCACTTGTATTTGGAGGCGGACACGTAGTGCTGCCCCTTCTTGAAGGTGAGTTCGTACAAAACGGCATGATGACGAAAGAACAGTTTCTAGCTGGATACGGATTAACACAAGCAGTACCAGGACCACTATTTACATTCGCCTCTTATATAGGATCGGTGTTAAACGGGACGCTTGGGGCAATACTCGCAACAATTGCGATCTTTCTTCCAGCTTTCTTACTCGTTATTGGTGTTTTACCATTTTGGAACAGTGTGAGAAAAATCTCTTACATACAAAGCGCACTACTTGGAGTCAATGCAGCCGTTGTCGGTATTTTACTAGCAGCTTTTTATGATCCTATTTGGACAAGCACGATTATGAATGCTGTAGATTTTGTATTTGCTTCTCTTCTATTTTGCTTGCTCGCTTTTTGGAAAACACCACCTTGGGTTATCGTTATACTCGGGGTCTTCGGCGGATATATTCTATCCATTTTGTAAGCACAAAAAAACGACGGCATGATGTAGCCGTCGTTTTTTTATTAAAACTTCACAAGCTCTATTCCTTCAGGCAACTCGCTCTCTGTTAAAATACGTAATTCTTTCACGCGATCCATTACGTAAGAAGAACGCTTCACAAGCTCTGGATCAATATACGCTGGATGGACCATAATTTCTACCGTCTGTTCACCTTGTACTCTCTCTTTTAACTTCACAAAGTAATCTTCCATCACACCATCTGCATAAAAGTCACTATAAAACACGTCAGAAAATGGACGCACCGCTCGCTCTTCTTCACAACGACGAATTGGAACATTATATTTAACAGCTAACCTTTCAAGAACATCGTGCAAAATTGGCAATCCATGCACATGATGGTGACTATCTAAATGAGTTGGTTTTAATCCGTAAGATAGGAATTTCTCAATTTGAGCAGTCCACTCTCTTTCAACTTCCTCTGGATTTACTTTCCCTTCCCATACGACGCTTTGTTTATGAAACAATCCATCGCTACTTACAAGTGATGTTACGTCTCCAAGAAGTGGTTTCCCTGCCGTCAATACGAGATGTACGCCTACCCCTAACGTTTTATACTCTTTCGCTAAGCGTACCGCATGCTCTGTTCCTGGCATATTCATCATCATCGTCGTTGAATTTACAAGTCCATTTATATGTCCATCAATAATGCCGTAATTTGTACCTTCTGTAAGACCGAAATCATCTGCATTTACAATTAGTTTAATCATCATAATACCTCCTAATAGAATAAAAAAAGCGGGCTAAATAGCGCCGCTTTATTTCTCTACTTTTTTGAAGAACTGCGGAAGATGTTCTTTATGTGCTTCCAACATTTCATCTAAAATTTGTTTTGCAACTTTATCTGATGGTACAAGTGGATTAATTGTCATAGCAAGCAGCGCTTTATGATAATCCCCTGTAACAGCAGCTTCAATTGTTGTGCGCTCAAATGATTTAATTTGCTGTACTAAACCGCGAACTGGTACTGGAAGATCTCCGACCGCAATTGGTTTTGGACCTTCTTTCGTAATAATACAGTTCACTTCAACAGCAGAATCATATGGTAAGCTTGCAATTGTTCCGTTGTTTCGTGTATTAACAGGCTGGATATCACCTTTATTATTGTAAATAGACGTAATTAAGCTACATGCTGCGTCACTATAATAAGCTCCGCCACGTTTTTCTAATTGTGGTGGTTTAATATCTAAATTCGGGTCTTTATATAACTCGAATAAATCATCTTCTAACTGTTTCACTACTTCTGCACGTGTACCTTTTTCAATCGAAGCTTCTTTCTCTTCTTCTAACATTTCACGTGTTTTGTAGTAATAACGATGGTATGGACATGGAATTGCACGAAGGCCACGAATAAAGTCCGGCTCCCAGTTAAGCGCTGCGATATTTTCCATCGTAATTTGCTTTTCTGGATCTGTTACAAGCTCTAACACACGATCCATTACACTTACGCCATCTAAGTATACGTCTAGTCCGTATACCATATGATTTAAACCTGCGAAATCAACGTGGACACGACTTGCATCTACTTCAAGTAATCTTGCAAGACCCATACGGATTCCGATTGGAACGTTACATAGACCAACTACTCTTTGAATATTTGTATAACGAAGAACAGCTTCTGTTACCATACCTGCTGGGTTCGCAAAGTTAATTAACCATGCATTCGGACAAAGCTCCTCCATATCTTTACAAATATCTAAAATAACAGGAATCGTTCTCAGCGCTTTGAATAAACCACCAGGACCATTCGTTTCCTGACCGATTACATCATATTTTAACGGGATTGCTTCATCTTTTGCACGAGCTTCTAATAAACCAACGCGAAGCTGAGTTGTTACGAAGTCAGCATCCTTTAATGCCTCACGGCGATCAAGTGTTAAATGTACCTCGATTGGTAAACCAGATTTTTTCACCATGCGTTTCGCTAAGTTACCAACGATTTCTAACTTTTCTTTTCCTGCCTCAATGTCTACTAACCAAATTTCACGAACAGGAAGCTCATCATAACGTTTAATAAATCCTTCAATTAACTCTGGTGTATAACTAGATCCACCGCCGATTGTAGCAATTTTAATTCCAGTCATGCTTTATTCCCCTTTCGCTTCAAGCTTTTTATAAAGATCGATAAACTCTGCTGCTAATTCTTTTACTGTAATCGCATTCATTAAATGATCTTGTGCATGAATTAAAAGAACACTAATCTCTGTTTTTTCTCCTCTTGCTTCTGATTGTATGAGCTCTGTCTGGAAATGATGCGCCTCATTAATCGCTTCTTTCGCCTTTACCATCGCTTCATCAGCTTCTGCCATTTTCCCCTGTTTGGCAAATTGAAGTGCCTCCATCGCAAAGCTTCGTGCATTACCGCTATTTAAAATTAATTGGAATGGAATTTGTTCTGCTGTAGTCATCATAATTACCGCCCTCTCTATTTTGGTTCAACCGATTTAAATACCCCTTCAGTTTGAACATTTCTATTAAATTATTATTTTATGAATGATAGTTTGGTGTTCTTGAAGATGGGTCTCATCTTTCTGAACATGATATAAAGGTAATTGTTCTCACAGATTATGTTGTCTGTGAGAACAATTACTATGTTACATAGGTACAGAATTATTATTTCCTTGTGCTGCTGCTTTTTCAGTACGAACAACAGAACGGTCGCATAATACAACGAATGGATAGTAGATTACCATCGCAATTACAAAGTTGAATAACTGTAGAATTGCACCTGAAAGATGTCCACCTGTTACAAGATAACCACTAATAATTGGTGGTGTTGCCCATGGAATCATCGAAACTGTTTTTGGTACCCAGCCAATAGATATAGCTGTATAAGAAGTAATTACCAATACAATTGGTGTTATGATAAACGGTAAGAATAAAACTGGATTTAAAATAATTGGTGTACCGAATATTACCGGTTCATTAATATTGAATGCACCTGGCCCAATTGATAAGCGGGATACACCGCGTAATTGTGCACTTTTTGCTACAAGTAATACAACTACTAAGAACGCTAATGTTGCACCAGAACCACCAAGATATACGAAAGTATCAAAGAATGGTTTTGTAACAATGTTTGGAACATCAAATGCAGATGTGCCACCTTGGAATAACTTCATATTTTTCTCTAATGCTGGTAAGTATAACGGCTCAATAATACCACCAACGATATTTGGACCATGTAAACCGAAGAACCAAAGAAGATGAACAAGGAGTACAATGACAATTGCACTTGGTAATGTCCCTGCTAAACTTTGCAGTGGTGATTGAATCGTATTAAAGATAAATTCATGAACACTTGTACCAGCTAATTTCACTGCTAATTGAATACCTGCAACTACTGTTAAGATAACAAATGCTGGAACTATAGCTGCGAAAGATCTTAAAACTGCTGGTGGTACTCCATCAGGCATTTTAAAAGTAATGTTTCTTTGTACAAAGAAACGGAATACTTCAGTAACAAGGAGTGCCACAATAATTGCTACGAATAACCCTTGTGCACCTGTCCAAGCTAAGTTCAATCCGCCTTCTTTCGGTGTTGTTGGTGTAAGAATAATTAACGCACCAAATGAAATAATACCTGCTGACAAACCATCAACGCCGTAAGATTTTGCTAAGTTATAACTTGTTGTAAATGCTATGATTAATGCTAAAATCGCGAAAGAACCAGTCCACATTCCACCGCCAACTTGTTTCCACGTTTCACCAAACAAACCTTTCATGAAATCTTGGAAAGCTTCAGACGGAAAACCATTAATTAGTGATGCCAGTGCACCAACTAAAATAAGTGGCATAACTGCAATAAATCCGTCACGGATCGCAGCTAAGTGACGTTGCGATCCGATTTTACCAGCGACAGGAACAATATATTTCTCCATGAATGCAATAAACTTTTGCATTTCGCTTCCCCCCTAATTATTTTTTTAGTGTTAACGCGTGATCTAAAACTGCTTCTCCATTCATCATGCCGTAGTGCATTGGATTGATAACGTCGATTCCAACGTTTCTCTCATCAGCAAGCGTTTTCATTGAAGAAAGCATGTAACGAACTTGTGGTCCTAGTAATAATACGTCTGCTTGATCGATATTCGTTTTTACAGCATCTCCAGATACAGCCCAAATTTTCCCTTCTAGACCGCGAGCTTTTGCAGCCGCTTCCATTTTTGTAACTAGTAAACTTGTAGACATCCCTGCTGAGCAACATAATAAAATATTCATTTGAAAATCCCCCTTGTGTAGTATAAAAAATTTATGTTTTATTTATTTTTCTTTACGCTATTTATTAATGCAATTAGCGTGCCAACTTTTTAAAACCACTAAAATCAGCACTTTTTCGACTGTTTTCTTTGTGTGTTAACGCTTTCAATTAGTGTGTCGGCCAAAAAACACACAGTGTGTTATAAAACAACACGCTTTTAACACATAACTGTATGAAAATAGATTAGTGTTTAGTTGTCTAGTTGTATTTAAAACAAAAAACACTAAAAAATATTTTTTAGCGTGAAAATCTAGTAAAAAAATAAAACTCTCTTGAACACACTCTTCTATGTATTGTCCAAGCAAACTCTACTAAATTACATAGAATAAAATAACACAATTCGAAAGGGGATTCCTATGCCAAAACATAGAAAACAAAGCAAAATAAAGATTTATAGAATAACAAGCTATAAAAAAGACAAGCGTTCTAAATTAGGCTCTGACAAATTTGAACTAGAACAAAAGGAGATAGAAAATAAGCAGGACAAGCACAGTAAACAAGACAAGCAAGTACAATCGGAAAATGTAGTCATAGTACCCACAGATTCACACAACTTAGATATATGGGATGAAATTTCTCTAAAAGAAATACAAGCTGGTGAACATACAAACCTATTTGAAGAAAAGAGTAACTATCAAAATATTAATTTAGTCCAAGTAAAAGATATCCGTTTATATTTGGACAAGCAACTACAATTTAGTTCTGTCGATGAGCAAATTTATCATGAAGCTCTTGTGCATCCAATTATGTCAAAAGTAATTGATCCAAAACGTGTTCTCATATTAGGCGGTGGCGATGGTCTTGCCCTGCGAGAAGTTTTAAAATTTGAAACTGTACTACATGTAGACCTTGTTGACTTAGATGGATCGATGATTGATATGGCTCGTAATGTTCCTGAATTAGTTTCTTTAAATAAAAGTGCATTTTTTGATAATCGTGTAAATACACACGTATGTGATGCAAAAGAATTTTTAAACTCTCCTTCCTCTTTATACGATGTAATCATTATTGATTTTCCAGACCCAGCGACAGAGTTGTTAAGTACTTTATATACAAGCGAACTCTTTGCTCGTATAGCTACATTCTTAACAGAAGGCGGAGCATTCGTCTGCCAATCTAATTCACCTGCTGATGCACCACTAGTATATTGGAGTATTGGTAACACAATTGAACATGCGGGATTAACTGTGAAAAGTTATCATACAATCGTTCCCTCTTTCGGAACTGACTGGGGATTTCATATTGCCGCTAATTCTGCCTATATACTCGATCAAATTGAGCAATTATACGTAGTACCAACTCCTCGAACATTACCTTCCCTTCTTTTTCCTTTATTTCAATTTAGAGAAGAACATTTAGAACAACGTAATCTCGCTCTTCTAAACTCAGAATCGAATCTTATCCTGCATCAATGTTACAAACAGGAAATGGAGTTTTGACGATATCACAGGAAGGAGTGCTACCTTATGAAATATTCTACTTTCGGTAAGCATATAATAGTAGATTTATGGGGAGTGGATTTTTCCCTATTAGATGATATTTACTTTTTAGAACATCATTTAGTTAACGCTGCTGATCAATCTGGTGCCCACGTTTTAAACGTAAGTACAAAAGAATTTGATCCGCATGGCGTTACTATTTTAGTTTTACTATCAGAAAGCCACCTTTCTATTCACACTTATCCAGAAAACAACTTTGCAGCCATTGACTGTTATACGTGCGGTACAACCGCTGAACCGCAAATAACGATTGATTATATCGTAAGTATATTGAAACCAAATGAGATGCATATAAAAAAATTAATTCGTGGTATAGGAGAGATTGTAAGTACTGATTAAATATCGCTCTTACTCATTTGTAAAAAGGAGGATTGTAAATATCATCAGTGGAACGAATATTCCACTGATGGTACAGACACATACATAAAAAAACCTTGCATACGCAAGGTTCATTCAGTCACTGACATTTTCTTATATAATTCTACAAACTCACTCGCTAATTCCTTCACTGTAATTGCATTCATTAAATGATCTTGCGCATGTACCATCAGAAGGGTAACCTCAGTCTTTTCACCACCGGCTTCTTTCTGTATGAGATCCGTTTGTACACGGTGCGCCTCTTTTAATTCCTCTAACGCTTCTTGTAATTTAGCTTCAGCTTCTGTAAACTCCCCACGCTTCGCACAATCAATTGCTTCCATTGAACAACTTCTCGCGTTTCCCCCATGCAAGATTAAATGAAAAGCTTTCGTCTCTATCGTATCCATTTTAGTTCTTTACTCCCCCTTTTCTTCCGCCAGTTTTTGTTTATCCCATATTTTTAAGAACGGTAAATAAATGAAGAATGCTAGCGCAAAGTTAACAAGTTGCAAAATAACACCTGAAATTTTCCCGCCCGATCCTAAATATCCACTAAAAAGAATAGGTGTCGTCCAAGGTACAGCGGCCCCACTCGGACGTGCGACCCATCCCCATTCCATTGCAAAGTAAGAAACAATTGTTAACACAACTGGAACTAATATAAATGGAATTAGTAAAAGTGGGTTCATTACAATCGGCATACCAAAAGTTACCATCTCATTAATATTAAATATACCAGGTGCAATTGACAATCTCCCTAAACTTTTTAATTGTTGACTTCGTGCAAATAGTAACATTCCGACAACTAGAGCAAGCGTTGCACCAGAACCGCCCATATAAATCCATAAGTCAAAAAACTGTGCCGTAATTGTATTTGGTACATCTTGCCCAGCTTGAAAAGCAACTCGGTTTTGATCCATTAAGGACAACCAAACGGGGCTCATTACACCACCAACAATAGTAGCACCATGAATTCCACACGACCAAAGAACATGAACGAGAATAACTGCTATTATTGCGCCCCAAAGACTAGCACCAAGTACACTAAGTGGTTCCTGTAAAATTTGTCCTACGATATTATGGATACTGCCAAAAGAAGTATTTTCTATAATTAAGCGTAAAATCCAAATAACTGTTACAACAATAAATCCTGGAACAAGTGCGGCAAATGAACGCGTGACAGCTGGTGGAACTGTCTCTGGCATCTTTATAATTATCTTTTTTTGTACAATAAACCGATAAAGTTCAGTAGATATAAGTGCAATAATCATTGCTACAAATAACCCTTGGCTTCCCATTAATGCTGCTGGGATAGCACCTTCTACAAGTACACTCTCTTTTGTACTTGGTATAATATATGCAACTTGAAATGGAGTCGCAAGTAAAAACGTCACAAGTGACAATGCCCCGGAGGCTAAAGCATCCACTTTATAATACTCTCCAAGCCTGTAAGCGATTCCAAAAACAGCTATTAAAGCCATTATATTAAAAGTTGCACTAACTGGATACCCTAAAGCTCTCTGCCAATTCTCACCAAACAAACCTGCCATAAACTCGTTATATCCAGGTATCGGCAGTGCACTAATAATGAGGAAAAACGATCCAATAATTAAGAAAGGCATCGTTAAAATAATTCCATCTCGAATTGCTTGCAAATGCCTCTGCTCTGCAACCTTCCCTGCTACTGGCATCACATATTTCTCTAAAAACCGTATCATCTATCCCACTCTCCTCATGGTTTCATTGACAAAGCTGCTTGCAAGATAGCCTCTCCATTACAAAGCCCGTAATGGACAGATTGAATAACATCAACAGGTATCCCTTTCCCTTTACATAACTCTTTCATTTTCGGTAATAAATAACGTACTTGCGGTCCAAGTAAAAGTACATCTGCTTCATCTATGTGACTACTTACTTCAGAACCTGATACTGCCCAAATCTTTACCTCTATCCCCTTTGCCTCTGCTGCTTTCTCCATTTTTGTAACAATCAAGCTGGAAGACATTCCCGCTGCACAGCAAAGCAAAATATTCATCCCGCTTCCCTCCCCCTTGTTCTAAACCTAAATTATGGTGCACTCCTTGCCACCACTAGGTTACAAATATATATGTCTAGATTTCCTGCTGTATGCCGAGCTTAAAAACAAAAATTTCTCGGTTTTCACGCTATTCCTTCTATCAGTATTCTCCTAGTAAATAGAGCTCTAACTCGCTATAATAATTCAGTATGATTTTTTTAATTGATAGGAGGATATATTTATGAAGGCATATCGCTTTCCACTTATTTTATTATCTTCTATCCTAATTGGTGGTTTCATTGGTTATTTTATGGGTGCCGATGCAGTTGCTTTAAAGCCGCTTGGTGACATTTTCTTAAACTTAATGTTTACGATTGTTGTACCGTTAGTGTTCTTTAGCATCGCATCGTCTATTGCTAATATGGATGGATTAAAACGTTTCGGTAAAATTATGTCTAGCATGGCTGGGACTTTCTTATTTACAAGTATTTTAGCTGCTATTTTTATGATTATTGTCGTGAAAGTATTCCCGCCAGCACAAGGTGTTGTATTAGAACTAACACAACCTGACAAAGCTGATAAAGCTGTTAGTGTTGCGGATCAAATTGTCGGTATTCTAACAGTATCTGACTTCTCGAAGTTACTATCTCGTGAAAATATGTTAGCTCTTATTTTCTTCTCTATTTTAATGGGGGTTGCAACTTCAGCAGTTGGTGAAAAAGGAAAACCATTCGCTACATTCTTACAAGCTGGTGCAGAAATTTCAATGAAAGTTGTATCTTTCATTATGTACTACGCTCCAATCGGACTTGCTGCTTATTTCGCAGCATTAGTTGGTGAATTCGGACCACAACTTCTTGGAACTTACTTCCGAGCAGCAATGGTATACTATCCAGCGTCTCTCATTTACTTCTTTGTATTCTTCACGTTCTATGCATACCTTGCAGGTCGCAAGCAAGGTGTACAAGTATTTTGGAAGAACATGGTCTCTCCTACAGTTACATCACTTGCAACTTGTAGTAGTGCTGCTAGTATTCCTGCGAACTTGGAAGCAACGAAGAAGATGGGTATCTCTTCTGACGTTCGTGAAACAGTTGTCCTTCTTGGATCTACACTTCATAAAGACGGATCTGTTTTAGGCGGCGTATTAAAAATTGCTTTCTTATTCGGTATTTTCAACATGGAATTTGAAGGACCGAAAACATTAGCAATCGCACTTGTTGTTTCTCTATTAGTAGGAACAGTAATGGGTGCTATTCCAGGCGGCGGTATGATTGGTGAAATGTTAATCGTTTCTCTATACGGCTTCCCGCCAGAAGCATTGCCAATTATCGCAGCAATTAGTACAATTATTGATCCTCCTGCAACGATGTTAAACGTAACAGCAGATAACGCTTGTGCCGTAATGACAGCTCGCCTTGTAGAAGGTAAGAACTGGATCAAAAACAAATTTGCTTAATAAATAGAAAGAGGATGCTCCAAACGAGCATCCTCTTTTTTTGTTGTTAATCCATTCCGCCACAAATTTGTTAAAATCTTCACAAACATTCCACATTCATTATCCATTCTCCGTACTATAATCATGTATGGAAAAGGAGATGGACACGATGACACAAAGCGCACCAGAATTTAAAGTTTTGCAAAGCATTGCATTTCTTGCTGTCGTTTTGCAAAGTTCCTTATTATATACAATGAATCAAGGACATGTTTTACTTGAGCAATCCCTCATTATGGGTATGCTATTTAATCTCGCAAAATTTTCAGCACCTGTATTCATATTTATCGTCGGCTTTCACTTAATTCGGCAATATACAAAGCAACTAGCCTATACAGAATATATTTATGAAAAAGCCGCACATTTACTCATTCCTTATTTCTTCTGGTCTATTCTTTACTTATTAACAACAAACGATATGATTACACTACAAAGTGGAATAAAAAGTTTATTACTCGGAACAGCCGCACCCCATCTTTGGTACGTGATTATGATGTTCCAAATTCACCTATTGTTCCCTTTGCTTTGCACACTATTTTATTGGTTTCAAAAACGAACAGAAAATAAAAAAGACATATATAAATATATGACCATCTTTGCTTGCTTATATTTTCTCTTAATGTGGTATTCTTCGCACTACATTTTTAATGGAGAGAAATTAACTAGCTCAACCATTTTACATTATACAGATCGTTCCTTCTTCTTCTACTCGTTCTATTTCGTCATGGGAGGAATTGCTGCTGTCGCACTCAAAACGTGGCGTACATTTGTCATGAAACATATCCCGCTTATCACAATATTATTTTTCGTCTTATTTTTATTCATCAATTATGAGTTATTTAGTTTTTACGGAGCAAACTCTATTCATTTAACCGTTTCAACTTATTTAAAACCGTCTATGTTTTTATATATCGTATGCGAAATTATTATACTTTACGTGCTATCTATTACAATCGTACAGCGACGCGGTTTCTTGTATAAAGCTTTACGCTTTATCGGGAATTACACGTATGGTGCTTATTTAGCTCACCTTTTCTTCTTACAACTATGTACAAAATTTCTTTCTTTATTTACACTACAAGAAAACACAATATTATATAGCCTATTATTATTTACAATAACGGCCACAATCTCGATTTCAGCAATGGTCATTTGCAGTACACTCCCACTTCATACGTGGATTACAGGACCTTCCCCGACGACAAATGTGAAATGGGCGAAGGTTAGACTTCGGAAAAATCACGAAAAGGTATTCAAACCATATCTTTGATATAATAGAATTCCATACAAGAAAAGAAAGTAGGACACACCTATGATTAATCAAATTGGACAAATTATGTTATATGTAAATAATCAAGATGAAGCAGTACAATTTTGGACTGAGACAGTAGGATTCCAAATTATTGCGGAAGAAAATAACGGACAAGGGTTTCGCTGGATTGAAATTGCACCAACGAAAGAAGCGGGCACAAGCATCGTCCTTCACGATAAAGCGCTAATTGCGAAGATGCAACCTGAATTAAACTTACATACACCTTCACTTATGTTCTTCTCTAACAACTTAGATCAACTGTATAAAGATCTTTCTGAGAAAAACGTTACTGTTGGACAAGTTGTAGATTTACCTACAGGTAGAGCATTCAACTTTGCTGATCATGAAAACAATTACTTTGCGGTAATGGAGCGAAAATAAAAAAAGAAGCTATCCGAAAAAACCGGATAGCTTCTTTCATTTTAGGAAACTTGTTCCGCATTCGTTTCCCTATGTTGAATATGACTCGTGATCCAAGCAATTCCGCCGGCAACAACGAGGTAGCATAACAATATTAAAATTTGCGTTTGTAATTGCGACCAATCTCCTAAAGAGATAACATCTTGTAATCCTCTAAGAGAATGAGACATTGGGAGAAACTGTCCAATTTTGCTAAGAACAGCTATGTTTAACTCTCCTGGGAAAGTCCCCCCGCTCGTAGCTAACTGCAGGACAAGCAACGTTACCGCTAAGAACTTCCCAACAAGACCAAATACTGTTACTAACATAAGAATAAATGTCATGAACGTAAAGGAAATAACAATACTTGATAAAACAAAGAGTGGTACACTTGCAACTTCTAATTTCATAACTCCTAGCACAACCACATCCACAAGTAATGCTTGAATAAGTCCAATTAAATATACTAATCCTAGTTTATTAATAAAATGTACCGTTCCGCTTACCTTCATATTCTGTCTACGACCAAGAGGTAAAATATTCGACGCCATAATTCCGCCAACATAAAATGCAAGTGATAAGAAGTATGGTGCAATACCTGAACCATAGTTAGGCACGTCAGAAACTGTTGATTTCACTAATTGAACTGGCTCTGAGAACATCGTATTGCGTGCATCATCATTACGAACATCCGCTATCTTCTCTGCGCCCTCTCCCAATTTCGTAGAAAGTTCTTTCGCACCGTCGTCAAGTTTAACAAGTCCGTTCGTTAACTTTCCAGCACCGTTATTTAGCTCCGTTCCACCACTTGCAAGATGATCTATACCTTCTTGTAGAGATGTAAATCCATTTCCCCACTTCGTAAATCCATCTGCTACATTTGCTGCACCATCTGCTATCTTTTTCGTTCCTTCAGTAGCTTCATTTAACTTAACTCCGAATGTATTCATGCCTTCTTCAATTTTATGCTGACCGTCAGTAAGCTTCTTCGCTCCTTGTGTCAATTGTTGCTGGCTATTATTTAAAGTATTTGTTGCTTTAGCTAGTCCATTAGACGTAGCAACGATTTTTTGAAAAGCAGGATCTTGCTGCACTTCTGGATGACTTTTCACGTACTCTTCTAATTGCTGTTTTACACTATTAGCTGCACCATCCGCTTTCGCTTGTCCTTCAGCAAGTTTCTCACTTCCGCTCACCCATTCATTTGTACCAGCACTTAATTCACTAACTCCTGATTGTAAAGTTTTTTCACCTTGCGCTAGTAATTCCATACCACTATGAAGTGATGTCGCTCCTCGACTTAGCTCATTTGCTCCCCCAGCTAAGGCAGATTGGCTAGACGCAAGCTTGTCACTTCCTTCTTTCAATTCCGATGTCCCGTCACTTAAACGATGAATACCATCTGCAAGCTGACTTGCTCCATTTTTTGCATCCGTCGTTCCTTCATGTAACTTCCCAGCACCGTTACTTGCATCACTCAACCCTTGTGCCAAATCTTGAAACTTTGAAAAGACACCTTCTGTATATGATTTCGTAATACTATTTGAGATTTTTGTTTTCATATTTTCAACAGCCGTCGTTCCAATTTGAGCCGCTACAAAATTTTTCCCTGGATTTACTTTGTACTGCAATTGTGCCGGCTCTGGTTTCTCATCCATAAGTGTACTTACCTTTTTGGAGAAATTCTCTGGAATCGTAACAACCATATAGTACTTATCTTCTTTTAGCCCTTCATCAGCATTTTTTTCTGATACGAAATGAAAAGCCAATTCCTTATTCTCTTTTAAATTTTTAACAAAATCGTCTCCTGCATGAATTGTTTTTTCATCCATCGCAGCACCCTTATCTAAATTCACAACCGCAACAGGTAATTTATCTAATTTTCCGTACGGATCCCAATATCCAGCTAAAAAGAATCCTGAATAAATTAACGGAACGATTAATAAAAAAATTAAAGCGATACGTCCATGTTTATGGTGCCACATCGCTTTCCAATCTTTAAATACAAGCTGAATTCCCTTCATGAAACATACTCCTTCTCCTAATTTAACACCATTAGAATGGTTTAACAGATTTACTATACACGTCACTTTTCATACTGTATAATACATCTTTAATTATCAATTCATTCCTTTTGGTCTATAGAAAGGAGAGTCAAAATGGAATTTCTTCAACTAAAATACTTTCAAACAGTCGCACGATTAGAACATATGACAAAAGCAGCTGAAGAATTGCACATCGCACAACCTTCGCTCAGCAAAACAATTGCTAGATTAGAGAAAGACTTAGGCGTCCCATTATTTGATCGCCAAGGTCGCCAGATTACATTAAACTCTTTCGGAAAAGTATTTTTAAAACGAGTAGAGCGCGTTTTTCATGAATTAAGTGAAGGCGAACGAGAAATTAAAGATTTAGCTGACTTACAACAAAGCTCTATTACACTAGCCGTTTCTATTCCGAGAATATTACCAGAACTACTCGGTTCTTTTTTACTAGAGCATCCTAACGTTCGATTCCAGCAATTTCTCGCATCTACTCCTTCTATGAAACGACAACTAGATAATGTAGAAATTGACTTTTGCATTTCTTCTGTGCCAATTGAGGGCGAGGAGATTATTTGGGAACCTCTTATTACAGAAGAAATTTTCTTAGTCATCCCTTCAGGTCATCGTTTATCAGGCCGCGAAAGTATCCATCTGCATGAAGTAAAAGACGAGCCATTTATTAGTATGAATACTGGTTACGGATTTCGGCACTTAACGGATGAATTTTGCAAAGAAGCTGGTTTCACTCCACATATTGCTTTTGAAGTGGATGAACCAACCGTGATTAGCGACCTTATTAAGCAAGGTCTCGGTATCGCCTTTGTCCCTAGTTTAACTTTATTAAAAAACTCTACTTTAGCATTAAATAAGTTACGTATTATTGAACCCGTTTGTAAGCGAACAATTGGATTAAGCTGGTCAAAAAAACGTTACTTATCAAAAACCGCCCAACAATTCCGTGAATTCGTGATTGACTACTTCTCCAATATTAGAACGTAAAGGAATATCGACTTATCAACAAATAACGACAGAAATAAAAGATGCCATCCCTATCGGATGGCATCTTCTATTTTTTACTCTTCTCTAATTCCATTTCTGCTAAAAGTGGCAATACGTTATCGAAAATATGCGTATTATTATTTTCGCCTGTTACGTATCCACCGTAATATCTACTAAATACGTTGTCATTTCGAAATGTGGACATATGATCATACAATTCCTTTGCAAACTTTGTATCACCTGTTTGCAGTACGTACAAAATTGTTAATCCGTAAGCGGCTGGTGATTCATACTCCACGGTTTGTTTTCCCGTTTCTAGATTGTAACGACCGTATAGCTTTCCATCCTGCTGGAACTTCTTCTTTATAAATTCCAAGTAAGCATCTGATGAGAGGCCACCTAAACTACGATGATATGCAACGTATGATTGGTCAATAAGATTCACTTCTTTGTCGTACGTAAATGTACCATCTTCTTTATACTCTTTTGGGAATGCCCAGCCATGCCTTGGGTAATCCGCTAAAAATTGAACTACTTCTTGATATTGCTGAGCAGAAACTTTTCCGTACTTCTTCATATAGGAGAATGCGTGCGGATTTAAGAATGATGTAGTTGCAAAATTATTTTGTTTCCTTGCATCTGCATCATAATAATCGACGTAATAATTATCTTTCTTATTATAACGAAGTACAGCGTCACTCAATTGATCCGCCAAGTTTTTATAACGCTCTTCCTTGTACATTTCATAAGCGCGATATAACTGTTCTATAATACGAAGATCGTCAATAAGTGCATTTGTAGCTGATTGCATTTCTCCCTTTTCAGAGATTTTCCATAAAACAATTTGGTCCTTATGTACAAAGTTATTTTGAATAACCTTAACTTGTTCATCGAATAACGCTTGATCATCTTTATCCAATGTATATTGTAGCCAAAGTCCTGCTGATTCCGATAAAGCTTCACGGCCTTTCGCTTCACCGGTACCTGCTTTTGTATCTTCTAAACGATATGTCGCAAGCGTCCCATTTTCATTCACCATATGTCTTAAAATAAAATGTTCGGTACGGTTTCCTTGCAAAGCTGACCAAAATACAATTCCACCTAAAGCGATTAAAAGAATAACTCCAATCACTATATATATACGTTTCCGCAAACTTTTCACCTCCCTAGTAAGGCTATCCTTAATTTTACCAGAACATACGTAAATGTAAAAAAGACAATCTATTAGATTGTCTCCCGTTCCTCTACCCCTCACAAGCCTCTTTAGAAGGTCTATATAGCGATTCCACAAGTCTATCATATTCACGACGCGTAATCTCTTTATTATACAGCTTCAATAATAAATCTCTATGCTCTTTTGAAAATGCCATCTTTTTAATGACTTCAGGATACATAAAACATCCTCTCCATTTCACATAAACTTCTTCACTCTAAATCAGAACTTATGTTCGCATAAAAGATTATAAAATATTCCTTACTAAAAAACAAACAAAATATTATTAAATATTAACTTCTTTCTATTTAGAATATTCAAGCATTATATTACCATATCCACTTTTTAAATACATATATATTTTTGGTAGTTTTTTTGAATAAATCTTCCAATTCAATCAGAAAATAATGGCAAAAAGAAGAGGAGTTTACATATGGATACGGTAACATTAGCAAGAGCATTTTTTGGTTCTTCATTAGCATTCCACATTATCTTTGCAACACTTGGTGTCGGCCTTTCATTGATGATTTTTATAAGTGAAATACTCTATCACTGGAAGAAAGATTCCGACTACGCCATTATGGCGAAAAGATGGACAAAGGCATTTGCCATTCTTCTTGGTGTAGCAATTCCAACTGGAACAATTGTTGGTGTGCAAATCTCACTTCTTTGGCCTGGCTTTGCCAAAATTGTTGGGCAGGTTATTTCCGTTCCCTTTCAAATTGAGATTTTCGCCTTCTTTTTAGAGGCTTTGTTCATGTCTATTTATGTATATGCAGCTGACAAACTACCTCCATTTATGAGATTAATCTCGCTATTCTTTGTCATGATTGGTGCCACGGCATCTGCCGTGCTTATTACATCAGCAAATACATGGATGAATACACCAGCAGGCTTTTCAATGGGGCCAGATGGATCAGTTTTTAATGTTGATCCGTGGAAAGCTTTCTTTAATCCAAGTTTTGGCACAAGTGCATTCCACGTTGTGATTACTGCCTATGCAACTGGAGCTGCCGTCATTGCCTCTATCGCTGGATTTAAATTATTAAAGAAGAATTTAAGTGCACGTGAGGTTGCTTATCATAAAAAAGGACTACTGTTAGGACTCGTCGTGACATTTATTACAGGTGCTACGATGTGGCTTTCGGGACACGAATCGGCGATTGCCTTACATAAGCATTCTCCTGAAAAACTTGCATCTGCTGAAGCTTTATTTGAGACGACATCTCATGCACCGTTATCAATTGGCGGAGTTGTAGACCCTAACACACTGGAGTTAAACTATGCACTAGAAATTCCAAACATGCTTAGCCTGCTAGTGGGACTAGACCCTAGCACCGTCGTAAAAGGGCTAAAGGAATTCCCGCAAGAAACATGGCCACCATTTTACACACATACACTATTCAATTTAATGGTCGGCACCGCTGCCTTTACCTTTGCAGTTGCAGCCATCGCCCTCTTATATTGGTACTTTGTTTACCGAAAAAAGGGAGCAGATTTACCGAAATGGCTTCTTTGGGGCGCTGCCGCATGTGGACCAGTGATGTTGCTCGGTATTGAATTCGGCTGGATTTTCAGTTGTAGCGGTCGTCAGCCTTGGACCATTTATGGTATGCAACGTACAGTTGATGCTTCTACACGCGCTGATTTCGTCGGTCCTTTATTTATTTTATTCATCATTTTATATATTGGACTCGGTATTTTAACAGTTTTTGTACTACGGACATTCTTTAAGAAACATCCGCTTACAAATGATTTACATCACGAAGGAGGCGATTCTCGTGCATGAGGAAAGTATTGCAATCATCATCTTATGGGCCCTTATTTTCGTATACAGCATATTAGGTTCCATCGATTTTGGAGCAGGTTTTTGGGGCATGGTATACGCAAAACATCCAACGCTCGCTGCCAAGCTTGCCAATCGATACTTATCACCAACCTGGGAAGTAACAAATACATTTCTCGTCTTTGTCGTTGTTGCATTTCTTGGCTTCTTTCCAAAAGCTGCTTTCACCCTTGCGACAGTAATGTTCGTACCAGTTATGTTAATTTTAGTACTCGTGGCAATTCGCAGTACATTTATGGTATTCGCTTATTCCTTGCCAAAGTACCAACACCTTCTTCGTATTATTTCAGGTATTACAGGGCTCTTAATTCCTGCTCTATTAATTACCGTTTTACCTGTTACAGAAGGTGCCTATATTACAATGTCTGAAGGAAAAGAAGTACTCCTTTACGGAAAACTTCTTTCTAGTCCTGTTATTTATTGTTACATGCTCTTCGGACTAACTTCGGAACTATTTCTCTCCTCTCTCTTTCTTGCTGATTTTGCGAGAGAACAAGGTTCAGAAGATGCATATAAAATTTATAGAAGAAATGCTATCATCCTTGGTCCTGCAACGCTCGTTACGGCGATTATCGCCCTCGTTGTAATGGACCCGGAAACACACTGGCTGATGCAAGGATTAATCAAGCAATTCCCATGGTTTACAGTTTCTATCGTTTTATTCGTTATCGGCTACTCTTCTCTTTGGTGGACAAACAAAAAGTATGGTGCACTAGGATACCCTCGCATTGCCGTTTTAGCAGTCGTCGCTCAATATGCATTTGCAAGTTACGCTTACGGCGTTGCGCATTTACCATATATTATTTATCCTGATGTAACTGTATTTACGAGCTTTACAACGACAGAAACATTCTATGCATTGCTTATTCTATATGCAATTGGAATCGCAATTTTACTACCAGGTTTTATTTTCTTCTGGAATTTATTCTTGAAGGATCGAACTTTTTTGAAGGAAAAATAATATTGTGTGGGTCTGTTCCAAAAGATATTTTGGGATGGACCCTTTTGTCATGTTTTTTCGGTAAATCGATATATTTTAAAAATCGCTGATATGAGGTGAAACTTTAATCAGTGGGGTCTTACTGCCCGGCAAATAGTAGGATAAATTCCCTTTACTATCTTACTTCCTAAACCAATTTATAGACTCCTCTCACAATAGTTATTTCACTAAGAGAGATACTTGTCCCATAACTTGAAAAACACATATTCACTATACTCCGTTATACGTCTAGTTCTTCTTATTTTTTGCTGAATATACTACCAATACAAACTTGAGACAAGCTACTTGTTCAAGGAAAAATAGAAAGGTAGGCAAAATATGAGCATTGAGATATGGATTACTATTATTGTATTCTTCTTAACGATGATTGTTATCTTTTGGCGACCCCGTGGTTTAAATGAGGCGTGGCCGGCAGCAATTGGCGCTGGCATTATACTGATTACTGGACTTGTATCAAGACCAGACGTCATGGACATTATTAGTAAAATTGGCGGTGCCTCCATAACAATATTAGCGACCATCGTTATGGCGGTTATATTAGAAAGCTTCGGTTTCTTCCACTGGTCCGCAGCGAAACTTGCAAACCTAGCAAGAGGCTCCGGTCGCCGCTTATACTGGTATATTCAATTATTATGTTTTCTTATGACTCTTTTATTTAATAATGACGGTAGTATTTTAATTACAACTCCCATTTTAATTCTTCTCCTAAAAAATCTTCAATTAAAACCACATCAACAAATCCCTTATTTATTAAGCGGTGCTTTAATCGCTACTGCATCTAGTGCGCCAATTGGTGTAAGTAATATCGTAAACTTAATCGCATTAAATATCGTGAATATGACTCTTTATATGCATACTGCTATGATGTTTGTACCTGCAACATTAGGCTTATTATTTATGTCATGGCTCATGTATACAGTTTTGAAGAAAAAACTTCCGAAAAAATTACCTGTTTCTTCATATGATATTGAAGAAATTTTCTTCACGAAAAACTTCCATCCACTAAAAGGAAATAATTCTGTTGATACGAAACAAAAACGGACAAGATTCATGTTAAAAGTATTGGGTTTCGTCTTCCTTATGCGCTGTCTTCTATTCGTTGCATCCTTCTTATCCATCCCAATTGAAATCGTTGCAGTACTTGGTTCACTCATTCTTCTTATTTGGAGATGGTACTACTTACGAACAAATCCTATCGACATTTTGAAAAAGACACCGTGGCACATTTTAATTTTCGCTTTCTCTATGTACGTCATTATTTACGGACTTCACAATGCAGGTTTAACAGCTGCCCTTGTACAATGGCTTGAACCAGTTGTAAGTCAACATCTACTTTATGCTAGCTTTGCAATGGGCGGACTCGTTTCCCTCCTCTCTAACGTCTTCAATAATCACCCTGCACTTATGATTGGTACCATTACGTTAACAGAAATGGGATTAGATCCAGTCACATTAAAAACTATCTATCTCGCAAATATCATTGGTAGTGACATCGGTTCACTGTTACTACCAATTGGTACGCTAGCTTCACTCATTTGGATGTATATTCTGAAACAAAACAAAATTAAAGTAAAATGGAAAGACTATTTAAGTGTATCCCTTATCGTTATCCCGCTCACAACAGTCGTCACATTATTTCTCTTATTCTATTGGGTACATCTCTTCTTCGCCTTATAAACGACAGAAGCCCGCTTTGCTACCGTCTTAGCAAAGCGGGCTTCTTCTATATTTAAGTTAGGTACTACAGTGTGATCAATCAAGTAAAGAGGTGTAACGTGTTATTGGTATAAATGACTACCAGTGTCTTTAAATTCTTTCGCTTTCTCTTTCATCCCTTTTTCAATTGCTTCGGTCGTTTCTAAATCATTTTCTTTCGCATATTCACGAATATCATGTGAAATTCTCATACTACAAAACTTCGGTCCACACATAGAGCAGAAATGAGCTGTTTTCGCGCCTTCTGCTGGCAATGTTTCATCGTGATATTCCATCGCACGTTCAGGATCTAAAGATAAATTAAATTGATCGCGCCAACGGAATTCAAAGCGAGCTTTTGAAAGTGCATCATCACGCTGATGAGCCGTTTTGTGCCCTTTCGCCAGATCAGCCGCATGCGCAGCGATTTTGTACGTAATAACACCTTCGCGGACATCATCCTTATTTGGCAAACCTAAATGCTCTTTCGGTGTTACATAACAAAGCATTGCAGTTCCAAACCAGCCAATCATCGCAGCTCCAATTGCCGATGTAATATGGTCATACCCTGGTGCGATATCTGTCGTTAACGGCCCAAGTGTATAGAACGGCGCGCCCTGACAAATATCAAGCTCTTTCTCCATATTTTCTTTAATTAAATGCATCGGTACATGCCCAGGTCCTTCAATCATCACTTGCACATCATGTTTCCAAGCAATCTTCGTTAATTCACCAAGTGTTTCAAGCTCTGAGAATTGCGCTTCGTCATTTGCATCTGCAATCGAACCTGGACGCAATCCATCTCCAAGAGAGAACGAAACATCGTACTGCTTCATAATTTCACAAATCTCTTCAAAATGAGTGTATAGGAAGTTTTCTTTATGATGGAATAAACACCACTGCGCCATAATTGAACCACCGCGTGAAACGATACCTGTCGTACGCTTTGCAGTAATTGGAATGTAACGAAGTAATACGCCAGCGTGAATCGTGAAGTAATCAACGCCTTGCTCCGCTTGCTCAATTAACGTATCACGATACACTTCCCACGTTAAATCTTCTGCAATTCCGTTTACTTTTTCAAGCGCTTGATAGATTGGTACAGTTCCAACTGGTACAGGCGCGTTACGAATAATCCACTCACGCGTCGTATGAATGTTTTTACCTGTAGATAAATCCATAATCGTATCTGCACCCCAGCGAGTAGCCCACGTCATCTTCTCTACTTCTTCCGCAATAGAAGAAGATACAGCAGAGTTTCCGATATTTGCATTAACCTTTACGTGGAAATTACGTCCAATAATCATCGGCTCTGCTTCCGGATGATTAATATTCGCTGGTAAAATAGCGCGCCCTTCCGCGATTTCCTTACGAACAAACTCTGGCTCTACTCCTTCACGAATCGCAACATATTCCATCTCAGACGTAATGATGCCATTACGTGCATAATGCATTTGCGTAACATTTGCACCTTGCTTCGCTCTAAGCGGTTTGCGATCCATTTGCGGGAAAACAGGTGTATGTTTCGAAGCCACCTTCACACCGTCATCCTCTGGTTTCACTTCGCGCCCTTCGTATGCTTCTACGTCTCCGCGCTCTACTATCCAAGAGTGGCGTGGCGTTGGAATCCCCTTTTCCAGCTCCACTTTATACGCGGGATCCGTATAAGGACCGCTCGTATCATACACACGAATTGGCGGATTCGGAACGCCATTTGTATCGCTTTGTTCAATCTCACGCATCGGCACTTTCATACCTTCTCGTGGTCCATCCACATACACTTTCTTACTTCCCGGTAAACTCGATTTCAATTCAATTTGCTCAGCTGAAACAGACTGTTTCATAACCTTTGTTGCCCCCCTGTACGTGACAAGGACGAGATATGGCCAGCGTATGCCAAAATAAAAAGAGCCAGGTCCATAAAAAAATAAGGACCTGGCTCATAAAGACATCATTATGTAAAGCCGTTAACTTCCCTACGCTGGTACGAGCCAGATCAGGTCCAAAGGGTTAAGAAGTTCACGCGCTTCTCTCTCAGCCTACGCATACGTTAGGCACCCCTAGTTTATCACTGATTTAATTTTCAATACTTTCCCATCATACACGATAATCTGAAAAATGCAAAGTTTATTTCTTTTATTGTTTATGGAATCATCCACGTTAAATAATATGCCTGTACATACGTCATAATACCAACAATAATGACGAAGAATATACTATGCTTCACTGTAAAGCGGAATAAATCTGATTCTTTTCCAGCAAGCCCAACTGCCGCGCAAGCAATCGCAATTGATTGCGGAGAAATCATTTTACCTGTTACACCACCCGTTGTATTTGCTGCAACGAGAAGCACTTCAGATACACCGACTTGCTGCGCTGTAATCGCTTGTAGATTCGAGAATAGTGCATTCGCTGACGTATCAGACCCTGTTAAGAATACACCAATCCATCCTAAGAATGGTGAGAAGAACGGGAATAGTCCGCCAGTTCCTGCAAGTGCTAACGCTAATGTAGAAGATAGCCCAGAATAGTTTGCGATAAATGCAAATCCTAATACGAATCCAATAGATAGAATTGGCATCTTCAGTTCTTTTAATGTTTCTTTAAATGTTACTACTGCATCTTTTACATTCATTTTCAAAATCAGCATGGAAATGAGACAAGCAATTAAAATTGCTGTTCCAGTTGCTGATAATACATCAAGCTTCAAAATTGCCTCGTAAGGCGTTGGTTTATTTACAATCGGCTCTGCTTTCATTACTAAATTGTGCAGACCTGGAACTTCAAACTTAAATACCAGACTTTCTAAAGCCCCTCCTGGAGCAAATAATGCTTTAAAGAAACTTTGACTCCAAATGACTACCATAACTGTTAATACAATAAATGGAGACCATGCCTTTACAACTTTTCCTAACGTTAATTTCGGCATCGATGCCGCCGTTGTTGTTGCAGCTACTTCGCTATTTACTTGCCCCGATTGATAGATTTCTTTCGGTTGCCATACTTTTAAGAACAGCGCTAAACTAACTAAACTTACAAGTGCTGACGTAATATCCGGAAGTTCTGGCCCTAAGAATGTCGCTGTAATGAACTGCGTAATGGCAAATGAGCTACCCGCTACAAGTAAAGCAGGCCACGTTTGTCGTACCCCTTTCAACCCGTCCATTAAAAATACGATAAAGAACGGAACAAATAATGATAAGAACGGTAATTGATGTCCAGCCATTTGTCCAATTTTATGTGGATCAATACCTGTTACTTGTCCAGCAACTGTAATTGGAATTCCCATCGCTCCGAATGCTACTGGTGCCGTATTTGCGATTAAACAAAGACCTGCTGCATATAAAGGATTTAACCCAAGCCCTGCAAGAAGCGCTGCTGTAATCGCTACTGGTGCACCAAATCCTGCTGCCCCTTCTAAAAATGCTCCAAATGAAAAACCGATTAAAATAACGAGTAAACGATGGTCATTTGTAATTGATAATACAGATGCACGAATCACATCGAATTGACCCGTTTTCACAGATATTTTATATAAAAATACCGACATAATGATAATCCAAGCAATTGGCCATAACCCATATAAGAAACCATATCCGGTCGCCGCCATCGCCATTGCGAACGGCATCTTATAAGCGAATAACGCCACTAAAATTGTAAGTACAACTGTAATAAATCCTGCCACATACCCCTTCATGCGGAAAACTGCTAAAGCTAAGAAAAAAAAGATAATCGGAATAAGTGCGACCGCCGCTGAAATCCAAATATTTCCGAACGGATCATAAACTTGTGTCCATGTGTTCATTGTTCTCTCCCCCTAAAGAATCCCCTTTTAAATAAAATAACCTTATCAATAGACTATCAGGTCATCATACCTTTAAGTCTAAAAATAAAAAAACGTTTAAGAAAACGTTTTCAACAACTTCCATTTATACTGTACCATAACAATTTCTATTACAAAAGATTTTTTTGAAAATTTTATCATTTAACAAAAGAATCTTACAAAAACGTCACGTTCTTGTAATGTTCATCGATAGGAAGCTCGCTAAATTTCCTGCATAATAAAGGTATAACAACGGACATTAATTATGAGGTGATATATATGAACGGAAACAAAATATTAGCAGCTTTATCATACTTTAGTGTATTATTTGCTCCTATCTTATTCCCTATTATTGTGTGGATTGTGGGCGATTCTGAAACGAAACCACACGCAAAACGTGCTCTATGGACACACATCATTCCAAGCATCGCTACATTCATTGGCGTAACTATTTTAGGAATTATGGGTCTTGGATCTGATCAACCGGATGTAACATTGGGGATCGGTACAATGATTGTCTTATGTATTTGCGGAATCATTAGCTTATACTACTTCATTTGGAACATCGTAAAAGGTATTAAAGTACTGAAAGCTTAATTTCCTTTTTAAACAAACGTTTGATTAAAAAAGAAAAACCGTCCCAAAATACTTTTTGGGACGGTTTTTTTATCTTCTGCGTTTCTTCTTTTTTCTCATCATTTTCTTTCGGCGCGTATTCACTTTATCCGCTATAATGTGAAGCGTGCTTGCCACAACAATTCCCATTACGAACGTTGTAATTTCAACCTCATGTTCCTTCGCAATTTCTATTAAATTACCGTCAAGTGCGATTACATTTAATAGAAATAAAAACGGGGAAAACACAATTAACATGTATGCAATACGAATTACATCACCAAGTATAATTGTATGTGTAAAGAAGGAGCGATGCGGCATTACCTTCTTATACGGATACCAAAATATACGCAGGAATCCCCATTTATTATACGCATTACTATACGTATCTAAATCCGGCGTTAAAAATGTAGTACCTACTAAAAATCCAATCGCAAAAGTTAATAAAAAATCAAAATTTGTTAATCCATACGAAAAGAGCATAAACAAAACAACCGGAAGGGATATTAAGTTTATTTTCGTATGCGTTCTTCCTGATGGCATAATGCACTTCCTCGCTTATGTTCGCCCTGTCACCATATGACAGTTCTCACCTATTGATCTAATTTCTGATCGATAAAGGATGTGTCTATATCCGAACCAAACCATTCTGCCAACTTTATTCGCGCCTTATCTTTCACATCTTCATTGACGTATAACGACACTTGTAATAGTGCAGCCATTAGCGCCCCTAAATCATCCGTATACCCAATTCCAGCAACGAAATCTGGAATCGCATCAATCGGTGCAATAAAATAAGCAAGCGCTCCAATCACAATAATTTTCACTCGTTTTGGAACATCAGGTTTCTGCAAAACGTAAAACAATAATAAACTAGCATAAATAACCGACTGCCCTGCTTGCTTTGCAACATGTTTTACTTTCTTCCAAAACGCTTCAACTGAAAATTTTCGTTCCATGTAAAAGCCTCCTTATTTTTTAAAAGAAATAAGCTACAATATGTTATCAGTAAAAGTTCATCAAAATTACACATAACCTATCAATGAACTTTTATTGTAACAAACAAACCGAAAAAGAACAAGTGTTCGTTAATCTTTACGTACTTTCCTTCATATAATAGGTTTCTAACTAACCACTTACCCATCATCATTTCTTATTTCTCAACCTAGGAAATTTACACTTTCACTTAACATTCTTCTCTACCTTTGTTATATTTTCTAGTTGACGGACATATAAACGAATGTTAAAGTTTTCTCTGGTAGTGACAAATCTCATACAAAAAATGTAAAATGTTATAGTGTTTCTCAGAAATGAATTTTGTTGTATAATACAGAAATGACGTTATGCTTATGAACAACACAAGAAACCAAAAGGGTATGCATAGTTATAGTCGTATATGGGTGAATATAGAACCTCTAATTATGGCCAAGAAAACTATGTATTTTTTATTTTAGCATTTTTCGCTCCAAAATCGACCAAGCCTGATAGAGAAAGGGTGGAAATGAATGAAAGAAACCTTGAAATCACAATTTCAAAATGTGCGTTTCACTGTATTCGTAGCTTTAGCCTTATGGTTAAAGACATATCTTATTACACGCACAAGCTTTGATTTAAAACTTGAATCTTTCATGCAAGAATTCATTTTATTCCTTAGCCCATTAGCAGCATCATTACTGCTTGTTGGTCTTGCATTATTTGCAAAAGGGAAAAAACGTAACTATATAGCACTTGGAATTAGTTTTGTTTTAACAATCGTTCTTGTTGGTAACGTAATGTTCTACGGATTCTACAATGACTTCGTTACTTTACCAGTACTAGGACAAACATCTAACTTCGGAAGTTTAGGTTCTAGTGTGAAAGAATTGTTTAACTACAAAATCATCCTTGCATTTGCTGATATTATCGTATTCTTCATTTTATTGAAGAAGATGAAGAATTTTGCACCGACAGAGCGTGTAGCACGCCCAATGCGTTCCCTATACTTCGTGTCAACAGTTGCTATTTTCTTCGCAAACTTAGGACTGGCAGAAGCCGAGCGTCCTGAACTATTAACACGTTCATTCGACCGCGTTATGCTTGTTAAAAACTTAGGTTTATATGTACACCAAGTATATGATCTTGGCTTACAAGCAAAATCAAGTTCACAAAAGGCATTTGCTGACGGTAGTAAATTACAGGAAACAGAAAACTACGTAAAAACAACGCAAAGCAAACCAGATCCAAATATGTTTGGTACTGCAAAAGGGAAAAACGTAATTGTTGTCTCTCTTGAGTCATTACAAACATTCTTAATTGGGGCAACAGTTAACGGACAAGAAGTTACCCCATTCTTAAACCAATTTACGAAAGAAAGTTATTACTTTGATAACTTCTTCCATCAAACTGGTCAAGGAAAAACATCAGATGCTGAATTCTTAGTAGATACTTCAATGTATCCACTAGACCGTGGTGCTGTATTCTTCACACACGGTAATAACGAATATACAGCAACTCCAGAAATTTTACGTGAGCAAGGATATCACACATCGGTATTCCACGCGAACAACGCAACATTCTGGAACCGTAACATTATGTATCCGGCACTTGGTTATGATCGTTACTACAACGAGCTTGACTACAAGATTACGCCAGAAACGAAATTAAATTGGGGATTAAAAGATATCGAATACTTCGATCAATCTATTGATATGTTAAAAGAAGTGAAGCAACCGTTCTACACTCGCTTCCTTACTTTAACAAACCATTACCCATTCACTTATGATGAAAATACGAAATTAATCGATGAATACAATTCTGGTGATGGCGTATTTGACCGTTACATGGTAACTGCTCGTTATTTAGACGAAGCAATGAAGCACTTTATTGAACGTCTAAAAGCAGAAGGTATTTACGACAACTCAATTATCGTATTCTACGGTGATCACTACGGTATTTCTGAAAACCATAACCGTGCAATGGCACAGTTCTTAGGAAAAGAAGAAATCACTGCATTTGACCATATGAACTTACAAAAAACACCGATGTTTATTCACGTTCCAGGTCAAAAAGAAGGTAAAACAATTTCAAAACCAACTGGTGAAATTGATATTAAGCCAACAATTCTAAACTTACTTGGTGTAGATTCTACGAACCAAATTCAATTTGGTCATGATGTATTCTCACCTGATAATAAAGGATTCGTCGTTCTTCGTGACGGTAGCTTCATTACAGATAAGTACATGTACACGAACAGTACATTCTACGACCGTAACACCGGTGAAGTTGTACAATTACCAAAAGAAGAATCTCAACCACTCATTGATCGTGCCCAAAATGAATTGAACATGTCTGACAAGATCATTGAAGGTGACTTACTTCGCTTCTCTGAAAGTAATAAGACCAAAACTGGTGAAGTAAAGACAGCTATTAAAGAAGAAAAGAAGAGCGCTGAGTAATCTCAGCCTCTTTTTTTTATATTTCTCCATACAATCACTTATATTCATTAACTTTAACATTACATAACCTTTACCAAATATTCACATAGGATTAATGAAACATCTCTATAATAAAATATGCAAGCAAGATTCTATGTATTTCTTATCTCTCATCTGTAATAAGATCCCTTAAAGAAATATGTGAATCTTTTATTTCTACTTTCTTATAATCGTCTTATTGAATGTTTTGTTTTCATACACAAAACATTCAATAAGACGATGTCCCTATGCAAGATAGCTACCCTCCTTGTGCAGCATTCCATAAGAATGTTGCTTTTTTTTATTTAAAAGCAGGATTCTTATTTCTTATTTTCGAATTTGTATATACAAAATGCTGTAAATCACTACCACTTCTCTACCATTTACAAATACATATACGTCATATGTAAAGAACTACTCACATAAAAATTACTATAGTGACTTTTATTCCAAGTGAATTAAAGTTTCACTTTACTTACGTACTTACGAAAGGATGGGACGAAAATTGGCATATGAAAGATTTGTACTTTGGAATGATGCAGTTATTGATACAACGAAACAAAAAACGTACATAGAACTTGAAGAAAGAGGCTTACAGTTTGGAGATGGTGTCTACGAGGTTATTCGCCTATATAAAGGGAACTTTCACTTATTAGATCCGCATCTCACAAGATTATATCGCTCCATGGAAGAAATAGAATTAACACTTCCTTTCTCAAAAGCAGAACTTATTACCCTACTTTATAAACTAATTGAAAATAATAACTTCCACGAAGATGGAACTATTTATTTACAAGTATCTCGTGGTGTACAAGCTCGTACCCATACGTTCTCATACGACGTCCCTCCGACAATCTATGCCTATATTACAAAGAAAGAAAGACCAGCGTTATGGATTGAATATGGTGTACGTGCCATATCAGAACCAGATACGCGCTGGCTACGCTGTGATATCAAATCATTAAATTTATTACCAAATATATTAGCTGCTACGAAAGCCGAGCGCAAAGGTTGTAAAGAGGCACTTTTCGTACGAAATGGTACTGTAACTGAGGGAAGCTGTTCTAACTTCTTTCTAATCAAAAACGGAACTCTTTACACACATCCAGCTAATCACCTTATTTTAAATGGCATTATTCGTCAATATGTTCTTTCTTTAGCGAAAACCCTTCGCATTCCGGTACAAGAAGAGCTTTTCAGCGTTCGTGATGTTTATCAAGCCGATGAATGTTTCTTCACAGGAACGACGATTGAAATTTTACCGATGACTCATCTTGATGGAACCGCAATCCAAGATGGTCAAGTCGGCCCTATCACGAAAATGCTACAAAGATCATTTTCTCAAAGCTTGTTACAATCCAATATGTCATCTTCTTAAACACGAATAATTTCTATCCTTTCTATATTCAATATATGTATTTAAATGGAAATCAAGGTATAGATTTATGCCTTGATTTTTTCTTGTAATCTTTTTGTCATATTCAGATTCCCGCATAAGTCTTGACAGTAATCGACATGCTCTTTAGAATTTTTAACAGTTGGTAAATATTTCTTCACTACATTACAGACAGAAAGGAATCGACAAATTATGAAAAAATACCTTGCCGGTCTTGCGGCAGTGTCTGTAGCAGGAGGAGCAGCACCTACACTTGATAGTGTTCAAGCTGCCCCTGAACAAAATACACAAAAAGCTGCTACAACTGTCCAAGCTTCTGCATCAAACAGCTCATCTTATACGGTAAACGCTAGCGTATTACATGTTCGTGCAGGATCAAGTACTTCTCACGACATCATTTCACGCGTTTATAACGGTCAATCTTTAAACGTGATTGGCCAAGAAAATGGTTGGTTCAAAATTAACATTAATGGACAAACCGGCTTTGTTAGCGGCGAATTTGTATCAAAAAATGGAGCAAACAATTCTAATGTAAGTACTACAGGTGGAAACAATAAAGTTACTGCTGATGTATTACGTGTACGTACCGCTCCTAATACTTCTAGTTCTGTTTCAGGACGTGTATATGAAGGTCAAACATTAAACGTAATTGGTCAAGAAAATGGTTGGGTGAAAATTAACCATAATGGACAAGTAGGTTATGTAAGTAGCGAATTCGTATCTGGCGTTTCTTCTAACGCAGGTTCTTCAAACAACAATACGAATAATAACAACCAAGAATCTGTAAAACCAGCAAGTGGAAACTATACAGTAAATGTATCTTCTCTTCGTGTTCGTACAGGTCCTAGCACTTCTCATACAACTGTAGGTTCTGTTACAAAAGGACAAGTAGTACAAGTTGTTGGGGAAGTTCAAGATTGGTTCAAAATTAATTATGCAGGCCAAACAGCTTACGTAAGCAAAGACTACGTAACAAAAGGCGGTTCTAGCGACAACGTTACACAAGGTAACAACCAAGATAATAAACAAGAACAAAATAATAATGTAACTATTCAAACTGGTGGTACTTACGTTGTTAACGCAACATCTCTACGCGTTCGTACAGGCCCTGCTGCTTACCATAGTGTAATTGGTGGCGTGTTAAATGGTACTACATTAAACGTAGTTGGATCTGAAAACGGTTGGTTCAAAGTAAACTACCAAGGAAAAACAGGCTTCGTTAGTAGCGAGTTTGTTAAATTCGTTAAAGGTGGCACTACTACTACTCCTGAACAACCGAAGCAACCTGAGCAGCCAAAACAACCTGAGCAAGGTGCAATTGGTGACTACTACATCAATGCTTCTGCATTAAACGTACGTAGCGGCGAAGGTACAAATTATAGAATCATAGGCGCACTTCCACAAGGACAGAAGGTTCAAGTAATCTCTGAAAACTCTGGATGGAGCAAAATTAACTACAACGGCCAAACTGGTTACATCGGAACACGTTATCTTTCTAAAACACCAGTTGGTGGCGCAGTAGATAATAAGCCTAACAACAACCAAAATAACAATCAAAACAATAACAACAATAATACAGGTAATAATAGCGGTGACAGTTCTTCCATACTTGCATACGCAAAAGGAATGCAAGGCGTACCATACGTTTGGGGCGGTACTTCTGCTACTGGTGTTGACTGCAGTGGTTACATCTACCACGTATTTAAGAAATTTGGTCATAATATTAGTCGTCAAAGTGTTGCAGGATATTGGGGTAGCCTACCACAAACTTCAAATCCACAACCAGGTGACTTAATTTATTTCAAAGATACTTATAAAGCTGGTCCTTCTCATATGGGTATTTACCTTGGGGGCGGATCGTTTATCCAAGCTGGAGATAAAGGTGTAGCAATCGCTTCATTAAGCAATTCTTATTGGAGTAAGCACTTCTTAGGTTATACGAAAGCACCTTAAGTTATATTTTTAGAGCCTTCTAGATTACTAGATGGCTCTTTTTCTTATGTTTCACCTATATCCCCCAAAAAATAATGTATCTATTTCCCTATTTCATACACCATATTCTACAAAAACAATCCATAACGTTATCATAATGTATATATTTACATAAAAAACATAACCTATTTCATGTCTATTCATTTTATATGTGTTTTTTTGAAGAATTTTCTTTTTATTTAAACTTTTCGTTAGACGTTTGACCTCTGATGTCCATTATGATAAGTTACTTAAGATGTTATATTTGCAGAAGTATAGACAACTGTTTTATACATTTTTTTACTATGAGGAAGGAGCATACACTGCATGAATCTTTTATGGGGAATTGGCGGCGTGATTGGAGTATTAGCAATTGCTTTCTTACTATCTTCCAACCGCAAAGCTATTAATTGGCGCACAATTTTAATCGCGCTAGCATTACAAATGTCATTTTCATTTATCGTATTACGATGGGATGCCGGAAAAGCAGGTTTAAAACACGCTGCAGATGGCGTTCAAGGATTAATTAATTTCTCTTACGAGGGAATTAAGTTCGTTGCTGGGGATTTAGTCAACGCAAAAGGCCCTTGGGGATTTATCTTCGTTATTCAAGCACTACTTCCAATCGTATTTATTAGTTCATTAGTAGCAATCTTATATCATTTCGGTATTATGCAGAAATTTGTTAGTATCATTGGTGGCGGTTTAAGTAAACTTCTTGGAACTTCTAAAGCAGAAAGTTTAAACTCAGTAACAACTGTATTTTTAGGACAAACTGAAGCTCCAATCTTAATCAAACCTTACTTAGCACGTTTAACAAATAGTGAATTCTTCGCTATTATGGTAAGCGGTATGACAGCTGTTGCCGGATCAGTTCTTGTCGGTTATGCAGCAATGGGTATTCCGTTAGAACACTTATTAGCAGCAGCAATTATGGCAGCTCCATCAAGCTTATTAATTGCAAAACTAATTATGCCAGAAACAGAAAAAGTAGATAATAACGTTGAGCTTTCTACAGAACGTGAAGACGCAAACGTTATTGACGCAGCGGCACGTGGTGCATCTGAAGGTATACAACTTGTTATTAACGTAGCAGCAATGTTAATGGCTTTCATCGCATTAATCGCTTTATTAAACGGCTTATTAGGATGGGTTGGTTCTTGGTTCCATATTAAACTTAGCCTTGATTTAATCTTCGGTTACTTACTATCACCATTTGCAATCTTAATCGGGGTTTCTCCTGGTGAAGCTGTACAAGCAGCAAGCTTTATCGGTCAAAAACTTGCAATCAACGAATTCGTTGCATACGCAAACTTAGGACCACACATGGCAGAGTTCTCTGCAAAAACAAATCTAATTTTAACATTCGCAATCTGTGGATTCGCAAACTTCTCTTCTATCGCAATTCAATTAGGTGTAACAGGAACATTAGCTCCTACTCGCCGTAAACAAATTGCACAATTAGGGATTAAAGCAGTTATCGCTGGTACACTAGCTAACTTCTTAAATGCAGCAGTTGCAGGTATGATGTTCCTATAAAATAAAAACCCTCCTCTTTCTAAAGAGGAGGGTTTTTATTTTATAGTATGTTTTGTTTATATGCAAAATATCCTATGTCTAAATATAATTACATTATGATACAATGATTAGTGGTTCTGTTTATTTTTTTAAAATAAAAAGGGATACTAATTTATGTTACTCACTTCAAAAGAATTTAGCCAAATGGTCTATTTCTTTATAATTGCGCATACTACAAGTATCCTTGCATGAATTATCTTTAAAGGAGGAAAGTTTTGTGAAAGATAACTTCTATAAGATCCTTTCTATGTGGATTTTACAAATTTTATTTTATTTTACAACTGTACATATAACGCAATATGAGCATGCTCTCATTTTTACAATTATATATGTAATTGTTAATGTACTATTTCTATTTTTACCTGATAAAACTGCATTTGTTTTCTTCATATTAGGAACCATTATTTCGGTGTTCTACCTATTCTATCAAGCATGGCTTTACTTATGGAGTACATCAGAACAATGGGAATACATTATTACTCACTTCCTAATGGCAGCAAACTTCTTCATCGTATATATCTCAACTCATTTATTAAAGAAGGTTATTCATGAAAATAAAGAATTAACCGAACGTGTGAGAACATTAGAACAATACATTGGAGAATCGAAATTATTAACAAGACAAGAATTCGAAAGACGACAAGCATTATTAATCAATGCAATGAATCGTCGTAATGAAACAGGCATTATAATTTATTTTGACTTCACTTCCTTTAGTAAATATACGAAGGAAAGTGTTATGGATCGCGTAGCTTCATTATTAGTTGAAACGGTAAGAGCTGACTTTGACCTTGTTGCTGAGTATGATAACAACACACTAGTCACTTTATTACAAAATACAAATGAAGCTGGTGCCGATATTGTAATGAATCGTCTACAGCCTAAAATGGAAAAATGGCTTGCAGATGAGGCAATTCAAGATATTAAGATTAAACGAGAACAAATCGCTACAAAAGGAACGACGTTATTATGATGACACTCGTTATACTTCTTTTATTCCTTCTATTTTGCGTACTCGTTTTTTGGATCAGTATCACATTTTCGATTAAGTATGTACTTATTTTTACAGCCTTTCTATTCTCTGGCTTACTCGTTTACTATTCTTTCTTAACACTCGCAGGTTTAGTTCACCGAAATAGGAAACGAAAAGATCGTACGCTAGAACATTACCCAAGCGTCGATATTTTAATACCAGCTCACAATGAAGGCGTCGTTATTAAGGATACTTTAGAGGCGATGGCAAAGATTGAATATCCAGGCAAACTAACTGTTTATTTATTAAACGATAACTCGCAAGATGAGACACCTGAAATTGGTGATGACTTTGACAAAGCTTATGCTCATATTCGTCACATTCGCGTTCCACCTGGTGAACCAAAAGGGAAATCGCGTGTATTAAACTATGGTCTTAGTATTTCAGATGGTGAATACTTCTGTGTTTATGATGCAGATAACCAGCCTGAACGACATGCTTTGCGAATGCTTGTAGAACACGCTGAAACAACCGAGGATGCTGTTGGAGCCGTTGGACATGTTCGTACTGTAAATGAAAACAGAAACTGGCTAACACGAATGATTTCGTTAGAATTTCAAATCTTCCAGCTCCTTATGCAATCCGGACGCTGGTTATTATTCCAAACAGGTTCACTAACAGGAACAAATATGCTTCTTCGCCGCTCTGCATTAGAAGAACTTGGCGGCTATGACCCTTATGCAATTGCAGAAGACGCTGAATTAACATTACGAATTACACAAAAAGGCTATCTCCTGCCAATCGTTCCAGAGTCGGTTACATGGGAACAAGAACCTGAGCATTTAAAAATCCTTATTAAGCAGCGTACACGTTGGCTCCAAGGGAACTTATACATTTTAGAAAAAATGTTTTCCTCATTAAGCTTCTTTAAAGGAAAACTTCTCGTCCATTCTTTACAACAAGTTTTAGTGTATGTTGTATTTTGGTTATTCTTAATCATTTCGAACGTTTGGTTTGTAATTGGGTTACTCGGGATATTCCAAATTCAATATAGCATTCCGCTACTATTTATGTGGTATGTCGCATATATTACATATGTTTCTCAATTATTTAGTGCCCAGAGTGTGGAACGAACCTTTACACCAACTAATATTTTTATTAGTGTTATCATGTACTTTACGTACGCACAGCTCTTTACGTACTTATTCATTCGTAGCTTAATTTTATACTTACGTGCAAAGAGCAAGAAACAAGTCATTGGTTGGGATAAAACAGTTCGATTCAAAAAAGAAAAATAAAAATAAGCACAGAGCGCCGTATGCTCTGTGCTTATTTATTGCCGTATAAATTATATATCAGACAATACCCCTTAGCTGAAAGTAATTTCACGTCCATCCCCCAACGAACGATCGACCTTCATTTATATACGAAAAAGTGATTGCTATTTTTGTAGAACCAATTGCTTCTCTTGCTGTTCTTTGCGCGTTTCAGTCTTAGGTTCCGTGCTTTCTTGGACACTACGATGTGCCACACGTTTCAAACAAATATGCTTCCACTTTCTTTCGTAACGTTTCATTATTCTAGATGTCCCCCTTGAATGCGCTTTAAAACTATTTGAAATCGCTTACAGGAAATAATATAGCACATATACATAAACGTGACAACACATTTCCGACAATTTTTTGTCAAAAATATGAATAGAATTTGCAAATTATCGAATATTGTCGAAACGAATCGTTTTTTCTTCATATAAAAGGCATACTACTTATATAGTGAAGTACTTTATTTCTCTTACTTGCAGTTCACATTCCTTCTATATAAAAAAGAGCTGATATAAAATCAGCCCTTTTCCTTCTATTATTTATGACGCTTCATACGCCCTTCTTTTTGTAACTCTTTAAATAATGCTGCCATCATAAAGAAAATAACAAATACGAACGGGAATGCCGCTATGATAGCTGCTGTTTGCAGTGCTTCTAATCCGCCAACATATAATAGCGTAGAAGCTATCGCTGCTAATACGATACCCCAAACCATTTTAATGCGGTTTGGCGGATTTAAACTACCATGCGTCGTTAACATTCCTAGAACGAATGTCGCAGAATCTGCTGATGTAATAAAGAATGTTGCAATAAGTAGAATGCCTAATACTGATAAAGCTGATCCAAAGCTTCCCATCTGATCGAACATAGCAAATAATCCTACTTCTGTTCCCAGCTCTTTAACCTTTTCAAAGATATGTGCGTCACCAAATAGCTCCATATGAATACCCGTTCCGCCAAAAACAGAGAACCAAAGTGCACCAATTACGGTTGGTACGAGTAAAACACCAATAACAAACTCACGAATCGTACGTCCTCGTGAAACACGAGCAATAAATGTACCTACGAATGGTGACCATGCAATCCACCATGCCCAATAGAAAATTGTCCATGACTGAATCCATTGGTTTCCACCTTCATCTAATGGACTTAAACGGAAGCTCATACTCGGTAATTCTTGAATGTAAGAACCGATTGTTGAAGTAAAGTAATTCATAATAAAGTTTGTTGGACCTGCAAATAATACAATGATCATAAGTGCAAACGCAAAAATAATATTCGTATTACTTAAATATTTAATTCCCTTATCAAGACCTGTTTGCGCAGATAACATGAAAAGAACAGTTACAATCGCAATAATAACTAACTGTGTCGTTAATGAATTCGGGATAGATGTTAAATAACTAACACCACCGGCAATTTGTTTCGCACCAAGGCCTAATGACGTCGCTACGCCAAACACCGTTGCGAAAACAGCTAACACATCAAATGAATGAGCAATACGCCCATGTTCCCCGCCCTTAAATAACGGACCTACTGTCGCACTAATCGTACTTGCTTTTCCTTTTCTAAAAGTAAAGTAAGCAATACACAGCGCTACAAATGCATATAGTCCCCACGGATGTAATCCCCAATGGAAAAATGAAAAGCGCAGTGCAAGACGCGCACTTTCCTCAGTCGCACCTTCTCCAAACGGAGGTGTGTAAAAATGGTTTAATGGTTCGGCAACGCCCCAGAAAACTAGGCCAATACCCATACCAGCACTAAATAACATAGCAAACCATGTCATATAACTATAATCAGGTTCATCATCATCTTTACCTAAACGAATAGAACCGTATTTCGAAACAATTAAAAAGATAGACACAACTAAAATAATAGAAACAGAAATAATATAAAACCAGCCAAACTTACTAACTAATGCAGTTTGAATCGCGGTTGTTACATTTCCTAAGCTACCTTTTCCAATAATAGATTCGGGAATAATCCCCCAAATTGTAAATGCAATACATAATGTTAATGAAACGATGAATGTTTTTGTCAGTTTCCTCATCAAATCCCCCTTCGTAGGTTTCACTTTTGTAAATAACATAAATTCCGATATGTAAAATCGGATAGAAAACTATGATTTTTGCGGCGATTTTCTTACTTTCGCCTTCACCAATTCGAATTCTTATGGACAGCCTTACCTTCCGTATAACCTTTTCACTCTGCAAGAGCTACAAGATCGAAATACTGCTGTCAAATTGTGTGAGAAAAATGCGGATGGGAATGTATTTTCCCAAAAAAGGATGTGTTACAGACGTAAAAAAGGGCATTTTTCTTCCTTACAACCCTTTCTTTTTGTAACAATTATGCGGTTTTTTTGCTAGTATATAGCACGTGTTTATAGTTTCACAAACGAAATGTTTATGTTTATATAACTATATTACCCATAAAACGGTAAAATACTCAAGGAATGTAATCGTTTAGTAAACATCATGTAACACTCCTGTAATATTTTTATTTACGCCGAAAACAATATGTTGTATTAAATATTTTGAATATAAGTAGAAACCTAATAATCTCATAGAATGAAAAACGCTTTCCTATATTTTTTGTTATATTACAGCATGTTAACGACTTATTACGAATGGTTTGTAATTGTGTGTTTTCCCGAAATCCGAAAAAATCTGTTGCTATAATGAGGACACGAAAACAAACGCAATGGAGGCTATCATGAAAAAATTAATTGGAATAGCAACAGCAGCAGTTTTTGGTCTTGGGATTTTCACATCATCTGCTAATGCAGAAACTGTTGTAACAACAGACGTACTAAATGTACGCGAAAACCCTACTACGGAATCAAAAGTTGTCGGTAAATTACTAAACGGTAATAAAATAGATGTTCAAAATACAGAGAACGGATGGTCAAAAGTCACTTTAGATGGTAAAGACGCATTCGTAAGTGCAGAGTTCACAAAAAGCATCTACTACGTAACAGCTAACGTATTAAACGTACGTGCTGAAGCGAATACAGACTCAGAAATTCTTGGGACGCTTAAGAAAGACGATATGATCGAAACAACGAACCAAGTACAAAACGAGTGGTTACAATTTGAATATAACGGGAAAACAGCTTATGTTCACGTTCCTTTCTTAACAGGTACAGCACCTGTTATCGAGAAACAAGAACAACCTGCTCCTGCTAAAGCCGTAGCACCAGCTAAAGCACCTGCAGCGCCAGCTAAACAAGCTGCTAAGCCTGCTGTGAAAGCTGCTGAAACTAGCGAACCTTCTAATGGTCGTGAGTTAACAGTTGTAGCTACAGCATATACAGCTCATCCGAGCGAAAACGGTGGCACATATGGTGGCCGTGTATTAACTGCAATGGGTCATGACTTAACAGCGAACCCAAACATGAAAATGATCGCTGTTGACCCGAAAGTAATCCCATTAGGTTCTAAAGTATGGGTAGAAGGTTACGGAGAAGCTATCGCTGGAGATACTGGCGGTGCAATTAAAGGTAACCGTATCGACATCCTACTTGGATCAGATAGTGCTGCTCAAAAATGGGGACGCAAAACTGTTAAAGTGAAAATTTTAAAATAACCAATGACTGCTAAAGCCGGTTCTCTTTGTTGAGAGCTGGCTTTTATTTTTTTATAATAGCTATAAAGGGGGCTACGTCCATGAATGTACAAGCAAAAGTAGACTGGATCGGTACACCAAAACCGTATATATATAAAGATGAAGTAACATATGATGCTACTTCCATTGACTTTTCACTCGCCGGCGATGACAATCGATATAAATTAATTGTGCTCAACTTTGAAGAAAATACCCATTACAAGTTTGTCCAATATGGAATCAAACCCGGCTCACAAAAGCCCTTTCCGATCGACATTCCATTCGAACAAAATATGTTACCAATTGTAGAACAAATATTATATGATCCATATGTACAAGCGATATTAAAGGAAACGCGCTCATAATGGTAAAAAAGGATATCACCTCGCCTGATTTTTTCGGCTAAGTGATATCCTTTTTATTTCCCCTTCGTGAACACGAGTATAGAAAAATATATTAACGGTCCGACACGAAATATCGATTTACCGACAAAAAAGAGATTGTTCAACAATATTGAACAACCTCTCTCGTTTATTAGTGAGTCGGACCAGATACTTCCTCTGACTTAAGCGTATTATTCGCTCCAAGGGAATGGTACAATATCTTCCCATTTCCATTCACAGTAACGATATGGTCATTATTAAAGCTCTTAAATTTAACAGAGCCATCACCGTAACGAATATGATATTCTTCATATGTAGTTACTTTATATTTCGTAGCACTTTGACGCTCTACATTACGAATTTCCATTGTTAATAAATCTTCTGTAATTCCTTTTTTGTGTAAATATTTTATATAATCACGGTCTTCCTTGTACGATTTCCCGCTCTTATCATAATTATTTTCAATTAGACTAAAATCATTTAATGAAATCGCACGCACATTATCATAAAGATGATTTCGTACAAAGTCACCAACAGCCGAACTTGATGTTTCTTTCGGGAATTTTAAGTAATATGTACTTTGATCTCCCACTTTAATGCTTTCTGATTTAATTAACCCAAACTCAACATTTTTCTCTAAATGCACTTCTACTGTTTCATCTGTCGGTACAGGACCAAGTTTATAACTTCCGTGGCTTAACTTCCCACGCTTCGTACCATTCACAAATACAGTTGCATCATTTTCATCAGAAGAAATGGTTACATAATTTCCTTCTAATGATAATTTAACATCCACTTTCGCCTCTTTTTCATCTGCCAAGTCCACTTCTTTTTCTGTTTCTAACTCAGTTAGTTCCGTCTTCGCTTTTGCCTTTACAACGTAAGAACCAGGGAAGTACGGACCAACTTCTTTTGAAGTTTTATCACCTGATAGCTCTATCTCTTTCTTATCATTCACATATATTTCAGCACTTTTCGCAGTTGTGCTTACATTCATATAATAAGATTTCATATTAAGTTTATACTTCGGATATAAGAGCCATTCTTTCCCGTCTTCTATAATTTGACCATCTTTAAATGATGCTTTATCACTTGCTAGTTTTTGATCTACTGTCTCTCTTTGTAAATAAGATAGCAGTTCTTTATTATAAGAAGGATTTTCTTTTAAATAACGAATATATCCCTTAATATCGTCAGCTTTCATTTTCAAACTCGGATCATCTACTTTTACAAACTCATCAATTGCATTCGCATCTTTCTTTTGGAATGCTTCAATCATAGCATTGACCTGCTTTTCTTTTGAAAACTTGCTTGCCCCAAATTTATACGCACCAAACAATATAGCAAAGATAACAACAAAGCCTATAAGTAACATTATATTTTTCTTACTTTTCACTGGCTTTATTTCTCGTTGTACTTCTGAACAAGAAGAAGCTGTCTGATCAGCAATTACATCTACCTTACTTCCACACTCGGAACAAAAGTTCAAATGATCCGCAACTTGTTTATTACATTTCCCACAAAACTTCAAATGGCTCTCCTCCTTATTTTTTCCCTAACTTCATACCAGCGAATGTTAATGCGTACGAAAGAAGAAAACTCCCTACCATTAAATACAGCGTGCTACTTTGAATAGAGAACAATGGTCCGGAAATCCCAGCAAATTCCTTCATAACTTCTTTACTCCCTGAGGCCTCAATATGAATTTTGGCCAATCCATTTACACAAAGCATCATCACAGTATACACCGCACTAAATACAGCAATAGTTACGTACATATTTTCCATCGGATATTGAGCCAATTTCATCCCAGCTCTAAATAGTAAAATGCATGGTAGTACAATTAATAACCCCCACCAGTGCATGTAGAAATTGAAATCCTCAATTTCTTTTACTCGTTTAAAATTCGCTCCATTAGCTACTTCCAGATCTTTTAATGACGTACCATTTATTGATATTCCTGACGTATAAGATAAATGCAATGGACCTTTTTCCATTGAGTATCTTCTCATTTCTCTATCCATATCTCCCCATTCAATTGCTGTTGGAGCAAAGTGAGCCATATTCCACATGTATGGTGTTGCTTCTAATGAAATGAATGTTTTATATGTTTTCTCTGGAAAATCAATTGGTCCCACTGACTTTGAACTGCTAAATAAAATTGTAATAAGTATAATACCAAATGTAATAAGCAATCCTTTTAATACAGTTACCACACTATAATAAATAGATGTTGCATATGGGATACTTCGACTCATAGAAGATAATAGACGGTGTGGTCCTGCCTGAATACACATACCAATAAAGGTAAATAATAAACCAAACATAATGCCATACAATAAACTACTAACATGTGAATAACCAATACTGATTGTCATCGTTTTATAGAATTGAGAAATTGTCGTAGAAGAACTTGCGATAAAGCTGACAATACACAAGAAAACCCCATATACAATACCGATAATACTTGATGTTAGTAACTTCTCACGCCAAATAGCAGAAGGGTTGCTTCTCTCTACAAAGAATCCAATTCCACCTAATATAAGTGCTGGAATTGCTAACAAGATGAACAATGGGAAATGAAGGATAAATGACATCGCATATTCCCCGCTCCCGCTAACTTCAAGGCCTATTAAATGATACATTAAAATTAATGGTGCTATACCGATGAAAGATTGATCAATAGTAGTCATATTCAGCATACCGTTCATCTTTGTAAGCATCGTTCTCACTAGATCGTTAATCGCCGCATCGACAATTAGGCTACCAATCCAACCGGCTATAAACATACATACGATTGCAAGCCCACCACCAAGTAAACCTTTTTTCAAAGTGCTTCCAGATGGACTTACATGTAATTGTAAACTTTCGTCTGGTAATCTTGTTTTCATTTCTTTTTTCATAATACCTAATAAGGAATCCCCGCATTTCTCACAATATGTAGCAGTCCCTTTACTTTCCACACCACAAGTTCGGCAATACTTTGAGTCTTTCGGTGCTAACGTAACTTCACTTTCTACACTACCTGTACTTGATCCATCATGTGTACAATAATTCGCTACATCCGATTGTTCTAAACCACAAGTTTTACAATACATGTTCCTCACTCCTTACTTTGCTTCATACCACAAACTGGACAGAATGTCGCCTCTGCTGCAATTTGTTCACCACATGAAGTACATGACCCATTTTCAACATTTTTTGATTGAAGGAGTAACTCATTTTCTTTCCCGCACTGTCCACAAAATTTATCATTTAATGATAATGGGCCGCCACAGCTACATTGCCCTTTCTGTCCTTGATTCTGTAAATTAGCTATTTGCTTACGCGTGTTATAAATAGCTACATCCAGCTCTTGTACTGGTTCAATAATACTTTTTAACACATCTACTCGAACTTCATCATTTCGGAGTTGCATATATGTCGTTTGACCAAGTTCCAGCAAAATTTCAGTTTTCACCTGTAGTTTCTCTTGCGTAATCTTCTTTAATTGCGCAACCTCTTGAGCTACTTGTAATTTCATCTTCCCTTGCTCAATTCCCTCTTGCAATTTGTTCATACCGCTACCAAACTTCGATTGTAAATCTGACAAAACTTAATCCCTACATAAATATATAGTAATATACGAAATTAACATTTTATATATTACCATGATTTTCAAGTAATGTAATCTAAATTTCATTTTTTCTGTTTTGAGCATTTTTTGTTTATAATGGTAAAGGAAAGAAATATGTGTACGGAGGAATATTATGCTGCAACACTCAATTACGAAAGATGAAATTATGATGATTGCGAATGAGTTCGTTCAAGGACTAGATCCACAGCAAACAGCTGATCAGGAACATGTCGCTACAGCTCGGCACCTATATCGTAGTGGTGTTGTCTACAACGTTGACTTTGATGGCTATACGCTATCAGGAACTGTAGATGCTGAAGGCAGCGTATATAGCGTCCATATCCCGATTCGTAACGTCGCTGAAAGCTATTGCGATTGCTTCGCGCCAACGCAATGTGAGCATATGCTCGCTGTGTTACTATCGGCAGCATCTAGTTTCGGGCAAGTAGGAGATGTATTAACTTTATTTAAAAATAATACGAAACCTTCCCTTCCTCCTATTCGAACTGCAAGACAAGTATTGCAATCATCAGCTTTTGAAGAAACGGATTATAAAAGTTGGCAATCATATTTTGATAACGAATATGAATCATTTAAAAAAGAACAAGCTCGTCTTACTTATAAACAAATGTATTTTCTTATGAGTATTTTTACAGACTTCTATACGAAACTCGAACGGAAAGCTCCACGTATCATTGCGATACATGAGCTGTTCAGGCTACATGCAGCGCTTTATTGCTTCCAAAAATTATTAGAAGAAATTCAGGACTTTGAAGCAAATAAAACGTATTCTTATCATCAACCTGTTAACGTCGTTCGCCTATTTGTAGATAAAGTGGAATCCATTGTTCGGGACCTACAATCAGAAGCGATTCCTCCAGAGTCTGAATCAATTTTGCAAGAAACAGCTCGTCTCGTTCATGAAGTATTCTTCTCCACAGATGCCTATACGCAAGAGAGATTTTTTATTTATCGTCACATATGGAGTGAACTCTTACACAACAAAGAGCAACTACAAGAAGAAGAAAAACGAATCGATACGAAAATGAATCCACTTTCCAAAGCATTAGCATCTTCTCATCTACTCTTTTTAAATGACGAAGACCTATTAGCGATGGACTTACTAAAGAAACAGCCTGCTTCTGTCGTAAGTCTGTATTTCTATTGGTTAGAAGAGCTATTAAATACAATGAAATGGGATCGCGCGAAAAACTGGCTTTCTTTTACGTATAAACAAGTGAAGACGACGATACATGAGCACGAAAATACGATTTTCATAAAAGATATCGTTCGCTTATTCGTCATCATGTATGAAACGTATGCAACCCATACAAATGAGCAGGCCGGACTCGAAATGATTTTGCAAGAGCTATTACCATACAGCTTCGCAAACTATGAGCAATATGTACTCGCGAAAAAGCAGTATCACACATGGACCGAACTTCATCTCTTACATGGGTTCGAAGCGATTGAACTTTTGAAAGAGCCGCTGAAAGATATTGAAAAGGAAGCACCAGAAGCGGCACTTCCTCTTTATCATCTTGCCGCTACTGAGGCCATCGAAGAGCGAAATCGCAAATCATATAGACGCGCAGTTCGTTACTTGAAGAAATTACGTACATTATATAAACGATTAAAGCGTACAGATGAATGGGATGCTTTCATTATTCACATCGCAAACTTACATTCACGTCTGCGTGCACTACAAGAGGAATTACGGAAAGGAAAATTAATCGATGATCAATCAAACTGAAGTAACAATTAGGCTCCAGCACGTTAGTCAAGGTTGGTTCCTTTGGGGAGAAGATGACAGCGGTACTCCATTATCCGTAACAAGTTGGAAACGAAATGCATTTACATGGCACTCCACTTCCTTCTACGGCACATTTCTAAAAGAAGCAACCTTTGAAGGGAAACAAGGTGTTATATTAACAAACGCACAAGCATTTGAATACATCGCGAATAAACCGATGAACTCCTTTGCCCATATGCAAATGAACGGTCCTATTACAGCACTGACGAAAGATGCAAATGAACTATGGGATGCCTTCGTCAGCGGTAGCTTCGTACCCGATATGGAGCGTTGGTCTCAGCAACCATCTTGGAAAGTTCAAAACACCCCAATTGAAGATGACACATTGGCATCTCTTTTCTCAGCTGCGGTAAATGAAAGCATATTACAAGATAACCGCTCGAACGACGGATGGGAAGATGCAAAGAGACTTTATGAACATTACGACTTTACGAAACGACAGTTGGAAGCAGCACTGCATGAAGAAGATTGGCTTCGAAAAATTGGTTACATTGAAGATGACCTTCCCTTTACAATCGGTCTACGGCTACAAGAGCCGCAAGAAGAATTTGAAATGTGGAAGCTTGAAACAATTGTTACACCAAAGCGCGGGGCCCATCGCATATATGTATATGAGAGTATCGATTCTTTGCCAAAACGATGGCACGATTATGAAGAACGTATTCTTGAAACACAAGAAGGCTTCAGTAGACTCGTACCGTGGTTAAAAGATGGTGATACATTCCGAAGTGAACTCTTTGAAACAGAAGCATGGAACTTCTTAACAGAAGCAAGTAACGAATTACTCGCTGCAGGTATTACGATTTTATTACCATCATGGTGGCAAAATTTAAAAGCGACAAAACCAAAGTTACGTGTGCAGCTGAAGCAAAATGCGACGCAAACGCAATCTTTCTTCGGCATGAATACACTCGTTAATTTTGACTGGCGCATTTCAACGAACGGCATTGATTTATCAGAAAGCGAATTTTTCGAACTCGTTGAACAAAATAAACGGTTATTCAATATAAATGGTCAATGGATGAGACTAGATCCAGCCTTTATTGAAGAAGTACGAAAACTCATGAACCGTGCTGATAAGTATGGGCTCGAAATGAAAGATGTTCTTCAGCAACATTTATCAAACACTGCTGAAACAGAAATTGTAGAAGAGGATAGTCCGTTTACCGATATTGAAATTGAACTAGATGGATATTATGAAGACCTATTCCAAAAACTATTGCACATTGGAGATATTCCAAAAGTAGACGTCCCTTCTTCACTAAACGCCACACTCCGTCCGTATCAACAACATGGAATTGAGTGGTTATTATATTTAAGAAAGCTTGGATTCGGCGCATTGTTAGCTGACGACATGGGACTTGGAAAGAGTATTCAAACGATCACTTACTTACTATATATAAAAGAGAACAATCTCCAAACAGGTCCTGCCCTAATCGTGGCACCGACATCTGTTCTTGGAAATTGGCAAAAAGAATTTGAGCGTTTCGCACCGGATTTACGTGTTCAATTACATTATGGAAGTAACCGAGCTAAGGGGGAATCATTTAAAGACTTCCTTCAATCAGCAGATGTTGTATTAACATCTTATGCATTAGCTCAGCTTGATGAAGAAGAACTTAGTACGTTATGCTGGGATGCTGTTATTTTGGATGAAGCACAAAATATTAAAAACCCACATACGAAACAGTCCAAAGCAGTGCGAAACTTGCAAGCAAATCACAAAATCGCCTTAACTGGGACACCGATGGAAAACCGCCTTGCCGAGCTTTGGTCTATTTTCGACTTCATTAATCACGGATATCTCGGCAGCTTAGGACAATTCCAGCGCCGCTTCGTCTCACCGATTGAAAAGGATCGTGACGAAGGAAAAATCCAACAAGTTCAACGTTTTATCTCACCATTTTTACTGCGACGAACGAAAAAAGATCAAACAGTCGCATTAAACTTACCAGATAAACAAGAACAGAAAGCGTACTGTCCACTTACCGGTGAACAAGCTTCCTTATATGAACAACTTGTTCAAGATACATTGCAAAATGTAGAAGGATTAAGCGGGATTGAAAGACGCGGATTTATATTACTCATGCTGAACAAACTTAAACAAATTTGTAACCATCCTGCTCTTTATTTAAAAGAAACAGAACCGAAAGACATCATCGAACGTTCCATGAAAACGAGCACGCTAATGGAACTAATCGAAAATATAAAAGACCAAAATGAAAGTTGCTTAATCTTCACACAATACATTGGTATGGGGAACATGCTAAAAAATGTGTTAGAAGAACATTTCGGTCAGCGCGTCCTCTTCTTAAACGGGAGTGTACCGAAGAAAGAACGTGACAAAATGATCGAGCAGTTCCAAAACGGAACATATGACATTTTCATCTTATCATTAAAAGCAGGTGGAACAGGATTAAACTTAACTGCTGCCAACCATGTCATTCACTATGACCGTTGGTGGAATCCAGCTGTAGAAAACCAAGCAACAGACCGTGCATATCGTATTGGTCAAAAACGCTTCGTTCACGTTCATAAACTTATTACAACGGGGACACTTGAAGAGAAAATTGATGAAATGTTAGAAAGAAAACAATCATTAAACAACGCCGTCATTACAAGCGATAGTTGGATGACCGAACTATCTACAGATGAACTAAAAGAATTGCTTGGTGTATAAACAAAAAGAGCTAATCTCGAAAGATTAGTTCTTTTTTCTATTCCAAAACCAATTACTTATTATAATCCCTGTTAATCCACCACACGTATCTAGTAATGAATCTTGCCACATCGGTGTACGATCTCCCGTAAACCATTGATGGATTTCATCAAATGTTGCGTATCCCGCAACGAAAAAGAGAGCATATATGAAACATCGCTTTCTCGAATAACCCGATCGATGAAATGCATAATACGTCAATGAACCAAGCATAAAGAACACCATAAAGTGAGCACCTTTACGAAGGAAAAACTCAATAAATCCGCCTACACCTTTATTTGCAATGCTAACAGGTGTACCACCGCCATAATCAATAGATACCCATGAAAAATGCTCTTTCACAAATTCAACATTTACATATTGTTCAATATCCGAACGCATATCCTGCTTTTTATATGGTTGTGCCGAGGAATAAAAAATCAGCCCCATCCATAGTAAAACAGGAATCCAAAATAACCATTTACGATTCATTCTTCCGAAACCCCTCTCTTAGTCTTTTAAGAGTACCAAAAAAAAGAATAAATTTCACGCCAAAACATGACATTCACGCCCTATTTATAAAGTGAAAGGGGGTGATAAACATGGCAGTCGAAACAATCGTAATGGACTTAACTTTACGTCTTGTCTTAAATAATGGATTAGATAAGAGCGGAAAAACAGTTTTCAAGAACAAACAATTTAAACGCGTAAAAACAAACGCAAACTTAGATCAAGTACAAAACGTAGCACGTGCTCTTGCTTCCTTACAAGCATTACCACTTCACGCTGTACAACTTGTTAGCACATCAGATCTTTCTAGCCTATAAGATGCAACTTTAATCAGCTGGGGTGTTCATCCCCCGCTGATTGTTAGCTAACACCAATAGATGGATAAATAAAAGGGAGGAATGAAAGCATGCAAGTACTAGAATTAATTTTCGCGAAAGAAGATGGAAAAACAGTTGTTTTTTCTATCGAGAAACCCATCACACCCGTCGATGCACAAGTTGTAAATCAAGTAATGGATACCATCCTTGCCTCATCTGTATTTTCATCAATGAATGAAAATACTCGAAAAAAAGGCGCTCGTCTCGTAGAAAAAAATGTATCTGAAGTTCCAATTACTCTATAAACAAAAAGACGAATCTGCATCATTTTGCAGATTCGTCTTTTTTCTTCGGCATTTCAATCGGAATAAATATTTTTGAAAAACCGACGCATACATATTTATAGTGCTCTCCGCCTATATCAAATTCCGTCTTATATGTTGAGAAGAATATATAATCATCTCGCTTCGTATAATGATCGATTAATAACCCAACTTGTGGCTCAACATATTTTTTTGCTAACTTTTTACCAGCAGACGCTAAATCGCCAAGGAGGCCCTCTTCATTCTCCTTTTGAACTTCGTCTAGCTTCTTACTTACATCATTACGCTTCATAAACTGCTTCGCTGCCCAGTCTGTATATTCACCTTTACTCGGATTACTATTTGCTAAATATACTAGAAGAACAACAACGAGAGCCATAATAATATACTTTTTCTTCATACTATCTCACCGCCTACTCTTTTCTATTTTCATATATATGTACAAGCGATGCAAATTAGAAAGACTATCATCTATTGATTGTAAACGAATAGCTAAAATTTACAATATGAAATAAAAGATTAACAATAACTTTACTTAATTTGTATATAATGATATTAATAATAACATTTTAAAGGGGAGGACTCGCAATTATGAACAATGAAAATGATATTTTTATTTCTAATTCAACAATGATGTTAGAGCCTTATAAGCACCCTTATTATCGCACAAAAATTATTGACAGTAGTGGGAACCATCTTTACTCCTGTCAAACTGCTCTCCAACTCATCAAGCAATCTTGTCTAACCAATGTTCATTCTACTTATCAAGGTAGACGTAAAGCAGTTCAGACAAACTTTCATTTCAAACAAAATGTCCCAATTCCGATTAATCATAGAGAATACATTTGTGCTTTCCCGACAGAATCTCCTTCTTCTCCAAACCGTATATGGTTATTTTATAACCATATAGGTGATATCGAGTTTCTCAAAAAGAGTAAAAAAGCTACCATTCATTTTTTAAATGGCACTACTACAACCATACATATCAGTCCCCATAGATTAAAACAACAAGTATTAAAAGCTGGATACGTATTATCACGTATGAATATGCAAGATTCACTACAATTTAAAAACCTCTTATTACATTTACTACCTTAACACAATAAGTAGAATGGAAAGCAATATCCCTTGCCTTCCATTCTTATGATAATATTTACTCTCTTAAGCTATTTCGCATTTTCTCAAGTGCTTGCCGATACATCCACCTCACTTGATAATAGGTCATTTCCATCTCGCTAGCGATTTCTCCCATCGTTTTTCCTACAAAAAATCGTTCAAAAATAATATACTTCTCCTTTTCATCTAACACACTCATAAAATCCTTCGCTTTCATTTCAATATCTTCAAAATGGAAGATATCCTCATACTCTCCTACACATACACACTTTTCTTGCACTGCAAACTCTTTCTTCAATCTTTCTAATATATAACCACGCACCGTTACAACTGCATATGCTGGGAAACTTCCTTTCTCCGCATCAAATCTTTCATACGCATACCAAAGACCAATTAACCCACATTGATAATACTCTTCATGATCTTGATAAATACCTAGCTTCTTTATTTGATTTACAATCATTCCTTCATACAACACAACTGCCTCTGTAAAAGTTGCTGGCTTCACACAGTACCCGTTTCTAAAAGGTATACCTCTTTGTTATTCCGCCGGTACCTCCACAATATAAAAATAAAGAAGCGATTTCACTGTGAGTAATTTCAAATACTACCGCCGAAATTTGAAATTACATGAAGTAGAATTTGAAATTCTGTTGGGAGTATTTGAAATAAGGGTAAAAATAAAAAAGGTGACTCTGGGGAGAGCCACCTTTTAATCAAGTCATATTATGCGCCAAAGCCACTTACTAAACCTCTTACAACGCCTAATGCAATTGTTAGGATGAAGAAGATTACAATTAGAATCGTAGCTTGTTTCTTACTTAAACCAGCTACAATGTATAAGCCTAGTCCTGTTAGAATGAGGCTCCAAATATTAAAAATTTCAATTGAAGAGGCAATTCCATGTAACATTGTTCCTTTTTCAAATAAAGGAGCTAAACTTGTATAAACATCAACACCATTTCCATCAAATACAAAACCTAATGCTATATTTAACAATCCGCCGATATAATAAACAAGATTAGCATATAAGTAAATCGATAATATCTTCATGTACGGAGTATCATTGCTCATAAACATCATAATAATTTTATAAAAACCAGCTGCAATAAATAGACCTATAGGCGTACCTAACACACCAACAAGTGCTCCACCACCAAGAGCAAATCCTTTTATCATTGCTCCTGCTTCACCATTTAACTCTTTTGCCATTTCTGGCGTATTAATTAATGTTAAGTATGCTGCACCTGTTGCCATAATCGTTCCCAATAAAATAAATAAAACAAATGCTCCCCATACTGGACTTTTCGTCTTCATTCTCTCAAACTGTAAACCCGGAGAAGCAATCATTCCAAATAATGATGGCTTCTCTCCACTAGCTTTTTGCGTATTCAAATTAGCTTCCATTATAACGCCTCCTTCTATTTATATACCCCGTTCTAACGGGCGGTTCACTTCCTCATATAGAGGCTACGAACCGCCCACTAGAACGGTAATTTGTAGTTCTACTACACTATTAATTACTCATAACGAAGTGCTTCAATTGGATCTAATTTCGCAGCTTTGTTTGCTGGAATCAATCCAAAGATAATACCGAGTGTCATAGAGAATAATACACCACCAACGACAACTTCCCATGAAACGAGTGGCGGCCATTTTGCGAATGTGGAGACGATATATGCTCCTCCATATCCAAGAGCAATTCCAATTAAACCACCTAGAAGTGTTAACATAACTGCTTCAATTAAAAACTGTAATAAAATTTTACTACGCGTTGCTCCAAGTGCTTTACGTATCCCAATTTCGCGCGTACGCTCCGTTACAGATACAAGCATAATGTTCATAACGCCAATACCACCAACGACTAATGAAATACCAGCGATACCACCAATGATCATCGTCATAATGTTAGTTACTTTAGAAACATTTTCTTGGAATTCTTTTAAATTCACCAGTTCATATTTACCTGGAATTTCACTTGGCTTACGACTATTTAATACATCAACAGCTTGTTTCCCTGCTGCTTCTAAATCGTCTACATTTTTAGCTTGAATTGCAATATTTTGAATCTCATCTGTTCCGTATAAAACAGGCCATAACGTAAGAGGGATTAGCGCTTCTTCCATTTCAAATCCCATAAACTCATTATCAGATGTATACACACCAATAATTTGCATTGGCTGCCCCTTCATCTCAATAATTTGTCCAACTGGGTTTACATCCTTAAATAACGTTTCTTCTGTTTTTGTGCTAATCATCACAACGTTATTTGCATGAGTAATATCTGCTTCACTTAAAGTATGTCCCTTTACGACCTTTACTTTATTAACTGCAAAATATTCATTATCAAGACCAATAACATTCAGATTTGCTTTTTTATCATTTACATCAAGCACCTCTGAATTCCGGTTTGTCGTAATAACGTGTGAAACATCTTTCACTTGTTTCACTTCCAAAATATCCTCTTCCGTTAACTTCGGTATTTGAAATCCGCCCATAGCAAACTCATCATTAATATCTGCTTGAAATTGAATTGGCATAAGATTATTACCGCCAGAACCTGCGAATTTCGACTTCAGCATCGCTTCTCCGCCTTGCCCAATTGCAACGACAGTAATAATAGAACCAACGCCGATAATAATACCTAGCATCGTAAGAGCTGAACGCAGTTTATGAGCTAAAATAGAAGAGAGGGCAATTTTTATACTATCTAGTAAACTCATACCGCACACCTTCTATCCTCTGTAATTTTCCCATCTCGCAGTACAATGCGTCGGGAAGAATACGCTGCTACTTCCTCTTCATGCGTAACCATAACAATTGTTGTACCTTCTGCATTAAGCTTCGTGAAAATATCCATAACTTGCTCACCAGACTTCGTATCAAGCGCACCAGTCGGCTCATCGGCCATAATGAATGTTGGATTATTCGCAATCGCTCTTGCAATTGCTACACGCTGCTTCTGTCCACCTGACAATTCATTCGGTAAATGATGCACACGGTCCGATAATCCGACTTTACCTAATGCCTCTAAAGCACGCTTACGACGCTCTGCCTTCTTCACACCGCCGTATACGAGCGGAAGTTCAACATTTTCTACTGCCGAAAGACGTGGAAGTAAATTAAAATGCTGGAACACAAAACCGATATATTCATTACGAATTAAAGCAAGCTTTGACTCGTCTGCTGTTAAGATATTCACATCATTCAGCATATATTCGCCTTCTGTTGGACGATCCAAACAGCCAATAATATTCATAAGCGTTGACTTACCAGAACCAGACGGTCCCATAATGGAAACGAACTCCCCACCTTGAATTGTTAAACTAATACCGTGCAAAATCGGCACTGCCAATTTTCCTTGATAATACGTTTTAGCAATATTATTTAACGTAATCATTTCTCTTTCACTTCCATTCCGTCATACACATCGTCGGAAGGATTTTTAACCACCTTTTGCCCCACTGTTACGCCTTCTACAACCTCTGTCCAGTCTCCATCAGTAGAACCTTTTTTCACATTTTGTTTACGAAGTTTTCCTTTATCCTCAACATAAACAAATGCATCATCGCCTTTTTCTACAATGCTCTTAGTCGGAACAGCAATCATCGTCTTATTTTCTAAACTTACTTGCAATGAAACGTGATAACCTGGAGATAAACCATCTTGACTATCAAGACTTGCTTTATATGTATATTGGGACATATTTTGAGTCGCTTCACCCATACCACCGGCTTGCGCCATCTCTGCACTCGTTGGGAATTCACTTACCTCTGTAATTTTACCTGTCCACTTCTTCTTATTATTTGCTTTCGCAGTTACAGTAAATGTTTGATCCTTTTGAATTTGTGACTTTTGAAGCTCAGTTAACGTCCCTTGAACTTGGAATGGATCTTTAGACGCCACTTGTAAGAATGCTTTCCCTTGACCACCTAACGCTTGAGATGAACTTTGTGCCGCATCTTTATCTAACTTTTGAACAACACCAGCAAAGTTACTATAAATAGTAAGCTCTTTCTGCTTTTTACTTAACTCTTCTTTCTGCAACTTCCCTTTTTCTTTCTCAAGATCAGTTGTCTTTTGCGCCATTTCTAACTCACTTACTTGCTCTTCCATCGGATCTGTTACTTCTTTCCCAGCTCCGCTATCTTTCGCCTTCTTAATTTCTTTCTTCAACGAATCAATTTTCTTCTTCCCTTGATCATAACGCATATCTGCCATCTTCTGATCAAGCTCAGCTTGCTTCATTTGCAAATTAATCTCTTCATTATCATAAGAGAATAACTTCGCACCTTTCTCTACCTCTTGTCCTTCTTTTACCTCAATATCTTTCACTTTTCCTTTAGTCGGATCCGCATAGAAACTTTCAATATTACCAGGCTTCACCTGACCAGAAATCAATTTCGTATTATTCAGCTTACGCTCTGTTACCTTCTCAAAACTCACAGCATCAGCAGATGTTGATGCGCCTTTCTTCTTCCCTTGCATAACAAAAATATTAACTGCTGCTACAATAACAATTAATGCAATAACCCCGATAATAATCCATTTCTTCTTCTTGTTTGGAGTACGAACCGTATTTGGTACCATATTCTCTCTCCTTTTTATAACTTAATAGTTTAATATAAAAATTGTATAAAACTTTCTGAAAATAAATTACATATTATTACATTCTTTTTACAAAGTTTTACACATCCATTTTTATTGTAACAAAAATTTCCATGATTAGAAATATGACATTATGTCTTTTAAGATAGATTTAAGGAAAGATTATAGTAATATAAGAAAAGCTATTCTTTATTAATAAACTCCTCACCAAGATAAATTATTTTCCTAATTACACTGCTGCCATTTTTGTCATATATATTTGACATTTCATTTATTCAATTATAGAATGTCACATATATATGACATTCCGGTACACAAGGTCTACAACTATTAATAGGAGGTTTATATTTGAATAACGTTAAACAGTATCGAAAATCTGAAGGTCTATCGCAGCTAGAATTAGCTAAAAGAGTTAAAGTGGCGAGACAGACAATAAACTTAATTGAAAACAATAAATATAATCCCTCTTTAACCTTATGTATCGAATTAGCAAAAGCACTAAAAACAGATTTAAACAGTCTATTTTGGGAGGGGAACTAAATGATGAAAATTGAATGGAAAGAAAGGGTTTATAATAATTTCGTTGGAACAATGAGTGAGCGAGATGAATATCAAAAACAAGAAATCAATAAAGAATTATCTGTGGCTGGAATTGGTTTATGGTGGTTAAATATGTTGATAATGCTTATTATGTTACTTGTTGATACTATGAACCACACAATATCTATAGGAACTATATTAATTTTTCTATCTAATATGATTTATGCTAATTATTTAACCTTTAAGTTTAAGAAAAAAGGTTTAAACGAGACTGAATGTGCAACAAAAGAAGAGTATTTGCAACATAAGAAAACTTTAAGAAAAGCTGGCTTAAAAGCAGGTATACTTTGGGGCTTTCAAATGTTTGTTTTTATGAATTATATCTTTCCCTATGTAGGTTCAGAAGAAATCTCTATTTCTTTATTTGATGTTGTACTTTGGAGTTGCGCCGGTGGATTTTTCGGTCTAACTATGTACATAATTGGTTTATTAAATCTAAAAAAATTATATTAATTAACAAAAATCATTTACACATTAAACTGCAATTTTACATAATGATTTTCCTTATATAAAAATATAAAAGCTATCCAATATAAAAATTGGATAGCTTTTCAAACAAAATATTATGCCGCTTTAGGGGCTTTGCTCTCATGTCCACGTTGAACGATGAACAAGAAGACTGTTGATAAAATGGCACCTGCTAATAGTAAGATGAAACAACCATCCCAGCCAGAACGATCAACAATAACACCAATTGCTGCGTTTGCTACAAGACTTCCGCCTACATAACCGAACAGACCACACATACCAACTGTCGTACCTACTGCAAATTTCGGTACTAATTCCATCGCACTTAAACCGATTAAGAACTGTGGTACATAAATTAAACAACCGATAATAGAAACTGCAATACTTACAACAAGTATGCTAGTTGCTTGCCAATATACAAACGTACCAATTACAACTCCGACCATACTAATGATACATAATGGCATACGTTTTCCTTTAAATAATTTATCACTTAAAAGACCAACGATTAATGAACTTGGAATTGCCATACCTTCAAAGATTGCGTACGCCGCGTGTGCTTCATTTTTTGAGAAACCTTTAACTGTCGTTAAATAAAGTGGAACCCAGTTAATAACACCGAAGCGAATTAAATAAACAAATGCATTTGCAATACATAAAAACCATACAAATTTATTTTTCACTACATACTTCATTAAAATTTCTTTTGGTGACATCTTGTTAGCATTGTCTGCTTTTTCAAGATTTTCATAGTCATTACGATACTCATCAATTGGAGGAAGACCTTCTGATTCTGGTGTATCCTTCGCATTAATCCAAACAAGAACTGAAATTACCATTGCGATAATCGCTGGGAAAATAAACACGCCGCCTTGCCAATGATTTTCACCAAAAATACCTACACCAATTCCGACAAGTGGTGGTACAAGCATTCCACCTACGTTATGTGAAATATTCCAAATACCTGTTTTCGTACCGCGCTCTTTCTTCGAGAACCATTTCGTCATAACAATACTACAAGGTGGTGCTCCCATACCTTGTACAATACCGTTAACAACAAGTAATGTAACAATCATCCCAAATGAAGATGCAAAACCGAAGCAAATATTTACAAGCCCTGATAAAAATAAACCGACCGCGATAAAGCGCTGGGCGAAAGCTTTATCAGATAAATTCCCCATAAAGAACTTACTAAATCCATAAACAATTGCCATTACTGAACCTAGTAGACCAATTTCAGCTGTACTAAAGCCATATTCTTGTACTAAATACGTACTTGATAACGTAAAGTTACTACGAACTAAATAATAAGCAGCATATCCAACTGAAATTCCGATTAACACACGAATACGTAGTAATCGATATACACGGTCGATCATATCCGCAGGCAATCTTTCAATTGCAGGTGCTGGCTTGAGCCATTTAAACATATTCTTTCGTCTCCTTTTCTCACTTCTGAGAGAGACGTTGTCTATTCCATATCTCGATTATTCCGCTATTTGATATATTTTGGTTTGTTCTTCTAACCGGCTGTCCTTCTATTTCTTTCTCGTTCTTCGCAAACATCGTTGGCACGCCAAACGAAACCTTTTCTAAAATGTGACCCGCTTCTTCTGATAAACAATAATCAATAAATAAATCCGCAATAATACCATTCGGTGCACGTTTTAGTTTCGAAATCGCATTAACAGATAACCCTGTTTGCTCAGGTACGATACTTACAACTGAAAAGCCTTGTTTTTGAAGCATTCTCTGATCTCCCATGAAATTGATGCCGATCATATACTCACCACTCGCAACAAGTTCTACTGGTATGTAACCATTGACCGTTGCTTCACCAACTTGTCCTGCAAGGCTCTTAACATATTCCTTCGCTTCCTCTTCACCTACAGTATCAATAAGTGATTGAAAAAACGTATATGCTGTTCCTGAGACATTTGGATCTGGCATAACAATCTTTCCCTTATATACTGGATTTAATAAATCTTGCCACCTTGATGGATAAGAGATTCCGAGCGGTGCTATCTCTTCACTCCACCGCTCTTTATTGATCGCGATTGCCAGTTTCTCCACCTCATAACCGTACCAATAACCATCTTTATCTTTAATAGTTTTTGAAATACGGTTTGCATGCTGACTCGTAACAGGAATAGATAGATTTTTTTGCTTCATCATTTGATGCGCATCTACCGTACCGCCAATAATAATATCCGCTTTCGGATTTCCAGCTTCCTCTTCTACCCTTCTAAGAAGCTCTTCTGTCGAAAGACGAATAAATTCATACGTACAGCCGCGTGGTTTACAAAATGATGAAAGCAACGCTTCCCCAACTTCCTCGCGAGCTGCGACATACGCCACAAGATGACGATTATCCAAAATAGGGAGACCACTTTTATTATATTTAATAGAGGTTGTATCTCGAGAGCAACTAGACATCGCTCCTCCAATTACTAGCAAAAAGAAGAAAAAGGCTATCTTTCTCATGACACATTCTCCTTTACAAATAAATTTGCGAGGGAGCTTTTCATATACATGACATTCCCGTTATTATCACCGAGATATTGCACAACAAAATACGATGGATACACAGAAATAGTAAGAATGTCTTCACGCTCATTCTTTATACGCTTACCTGTTTTATAAGCGGTAATATAAGCAATCGGTTCATTCTGCGATTGTAATAACTTCTGTATTTCTCCGTAATCCGTAATTTGCTTTGCATACCGAATGGAATCAAGTATGTGCGTAAGGTCGATAGTACGTACCACATTACCTTGGCGCACTATGACATCCTGTGCTGACGCAAAGAAATCACTAATACGCTCTGGTGTGTAATACAGGCTTAATAAATACGTTTGAAATGCTGAAATCATAGGATCCGTACCATTCTTTCCGTACATATCAGCCCCATACTGGAACAAGTCACCTACTGCAAAAGTACGCTTCTGTCCATTCAAGTACGTTACTTCTCCAGTAAATACTTGTTCTTGGTCCTTAGCCTCTCTCGGTTCTATTCTAATTCGGTCAAAGAATGAAACAATCGTATGCAAACGAACTTCATCCGTTATAACAATTTCTCCCCACTTTTCATGCCTAACTTTCATTTCAGTAGGCAGGGATTCATTCACTCTTTGTAAAACAGTTTGTTTGTCATTCACTATTGTGATTTTGTTATATATTCGCTTCTCCATCACATAAAACAAAATAAGAGAAACAATGATACAAAAGACAAACATAAGAATTTGAAATGATAGCCTTTTCATTTCTGCCTACCTCCAAGATAAAAAAACGTTGTTTCGAAAATACCGCATAATTGTTTCATAAATGTATCATTTAACCGCTTTCAAGTTTTTTATGTCTTCCATCCGTCTCGGAACCAAAAATGTAATAAATATCGTAGTACCTATTTCTTCACTACTCTCAATCCGCATACTTCCGCCCTGCTTATTCATAATCTCCTGACAAATATACAAACCGTAACCATTCCCGTAACTAGAAGGAAGTACCTTACCTCCCGGCGACTCATTCCACTCTGCCAGCACACCTTCATCTATACCAATACCATCATCATGAACAAACACCTTTGCCTCACGTTCATTTACAATGACATTCATCCGAATTTGCGTAGCATCGCTATATTTTATCGCATTATCCAGTACATTTAAGAAGATTTGTTTCGTCTTATCGAAATCCGCAACAACATATACATCTGTTAACTCATTGATAACTTCAATCTCAAATTTCTGCAGGCGAGGTTTCACAATTGAAACTGCTTCTTCTGCCAATTCCTTTATATTCACAACTGTAGGTGACACTTCAAACGTACTCGTCCCGTACTTTGAAGATTTAAGTAACTCCTCTACAAGTGATAATAAACGCTCACTTTCTACAGCGACATAACGCAAGCTCTCCTGCACATCTTCCTTCGCCTTTAACTTCGGAATTAAATCCACATAGCCAAGAATCGCCGTTAACGGTGTTTTTAGCTCATGCGTAATGCGGTCTAAGAAATCTTTCTGCTTCTCTTTTTCCTCTTTCAATTGCTTAATATGCAGCTCAATTCCATCAGCCATTGCATTAAAAGACGCGGAAAGCTGAGCAATTTCCACATATTCATTTAGCTCAATCTTACTTTTATAATCACCATTCGCAAGCCGGTGCGCCATTTGCCTTAACTGATCAATTGGCTTATGAAGAGACTTTGCTAAACGAATTGCAAAGAAAATACCCGCAGCTACTAGGCAAAGAGACGTCATTAAAAACGTCCAACCGACATTTGTTAAAACTTCCTTCTCACCCGTTAACTCATTTATAAAACGCACACTTCCAATGACATCGTTTCCATAATAAACTGGGCTTGAAAACAAAAGAATTGGAGCCGGATCTCCCTCTTCAAAAACATAAGATTTCTTCCCCTTCAAAGAGCTCTCAATATCAATATTACGATGAAGAAGCGCTCCTTTTTGCGTATCCGCAACAACATCTCCATTCTTCCCAATCATCTGTACGCGGACATCCATGCGCTTCGCTAAATAAGAAGCAATTAAAAGCGAATTCGGACCGAGCGTCTCTACCTCCGCTTCCTTTTCTAAATAATTCATCGTATAAATTTGTGCCTCTACACTTAACTTCTCTAAAGAATTTGCCGCGTTATGATACATATTCTTTTCTAACGTAATATAAACGACTGCGTACAAAAGAACAAAAATCGGGATTAACAGTCCCACTATTCCAAACACCATATTTCTCTTTAAAGACATACCATCACCACTTAACAATCCAGTTTATAGCCAACGCCATAAATTGTCTTAATATATTCCCCACTATTCCCTAGCTTCTTCCGCAGTCTTTGCACCATAATATCAACCGCTCTCGTATTCCCGATATACTCAAATCCCCATACTTTCTCAAGCAACTCATCCCTCATAAATACACGCTGCGGATTGGAAACAAATAACTGACATAAATTAAACTCTCGGTACGTTAACTGAATCTCTTGCCCACTCACATGCACCTTTCTTTCCTTAGGACAAATCGTTATCTCTCCCGCCTCTATTACTTCATGACTTACCGTTACCTCTGTCTTCTTCACACGCCGCGCCATATTCTTGACCCGAAGAATAAGCTCCGCATAATTAAATGGCTTCGTCACGTAATCATCTGCCCCTAGCTGCAAGCCAAGCAATTTATCATTCATCTGACTCTTCGCAGTTAACATGAGTACTGGAATATCCCTATCCTTCTCCCGGAACAAACGAAGCAACTCATACCCATCTGTATCTGGAAGCATAACATCCAAAATCAAAACATCCGGCCCTTCATTCCATCTCTCTAAAGCTTCTTTCCCGTCAGCCGCCGTGAGCACTTCGTATCCTTCCATCTCAAGCTGCATCCGAATCAAATTGCGAATACTTGACTCATCATCCACTACAAGTATTTTCATTATTCTCCTCCTTCCATCCTGTATTATAGTACAGTTTAGTATAGCAAAAATCCTATACAAAAAGAGAGGGTATTGTCGAACATATTTTGTCGACGATACCCTCTCCTGTTATATTTTATCTCTTATACGCTCGCAATAATAAATTCAGCACGTCCTACCACCCTATATTCCCCAAAATCGCTTGGTAATATGAGATGATCTCCTTGCTCAAATTGATACCTGTCAGTCCCGTGCACTAACTCGCCTTCTCCATCTATTACGCTTAAAAGAAGAAATGGATTTTTTTGCGTTAGGTTAACTACTCCATCTAACTCCCATTTTTCCACTGAAAAATAAGAGCATTCAATCAGTTTTGTTACATGTAAATCTTCTATTTCTTCATATTGAACAGCTTGTTGATTTGAAACAAATGGTGTTTCTATTACTTCCATGCTTTTCTCAAGATGAAGGTCACGCAATTTCCCCTCTGAATCTCTTCTATTATAATCGTATAATCGATACGTAGTATCAGAGTTTTGCTGCGTTTCTAATATTAAAATCCCTTCACCAATTGCATGAACTGTGCCGCTTGGAACAAAGAAAAAATCACCCGGCTTCACTTTTACACGTTGTAATAGCTTGTCCCACGCTTCTTGTTCCACCATCTCTACTAGTTCATCCTTTGTCTTTGCATGATGCCCATAAATAATTTCAGCACCTTCTTTACAATCGATGACATACCAGCATTCAGTCTTTCCTAGCTCACCATTTTCATTTATGCATGCATATTCATCATTTGGATGCACTTGAACAGATAAGTCACGATTTGCATCCAAAATTTTTGTAAGAAGAGGGAAACGATCCCCCTCAATATTACCAAATAATTCTCGATGATTATTCCACAATTCCCCTAAAGACAAGCCTTTATACTTTCCATTTTTAACTACACTTTGTCCATTTTGATGTGCAGCAAACGCCCAACATTCTCCCGTTTGTTCCGATGGTATTTCATATCCGAAAGAAGTTAATTTCGTACCACCCCAAATTCTTTCTTTGAAAATGGGTGCAAAAAATAACGGTTCTGTCATGATTAAAATCCTCCATTTTATACGATGTCATCTAATAACTTATGTGCTTCTTCTTTCGTTTGGACAGATATTAATCTCTCTCTATAACTATCATCCATAAGTTTTCTTGAAAGCATTTGAAGAATCTTCAAGTGCTCATTTCCTTCACTCTCTTTCGGAACTGCAATCATAAATATTAACTTTGCATCCGTTCCATCTAAACTTTTCCAATCTACCCCCGATTGTTTAATTCCAAATACAACACTCGGTTTTTTTACTGCATCCGACTTCCCATGAGGAATCGCAATATTCATTCCAATGCCTGTACTACTCTCTGCTTCGCGACTCATAATAGCTTCCTTAAATTCTGAATCAGAATGTAAAGCACCTACAGCATTTAATTTTCCTATCATTTCATCAATAATATCGTCACGTGTCTCTCCTGCTAAATTAACATCAATTAGCTCCAGACTCGTTATATCTGTTAATTTCTGAATTTCAACCTTTTCAGCTTTCTTCTCTATTTCTTGTTCTTGAGCTTCCGCTACTTCCTTTGTTGCTGACACTTCTTTCATTTCTTTTAATTCCTGTGTTTCTTCAGCTTTTGAAATATCTTTCTTTAATACATTCACAATAACCGCTGTAACAATAGAACCTGCAATAATAGCTACAAAGAACATAACTACATTATCTACCGCTCCTAGTACCGCAACAATTGGTCCACCATGCGCTACTCTATCACCTACATTACCAATCATTGCGATAACAGCACCTGTCATCGAACCCGCCATAATACTTGGAATAACACGTAATGGATCCTGTGCTGCAAAAGGAATAGCTCCTTCTGTAATACCGAATAAGCCCATCGTAAATGAGGCTTTCCCCATTTCCTTTTCAGACTCTTGAAACTTTCTCTTTCCTATAAATGTAGCAAGTCCCATCCCAATTGGTGGAATACAAATTGCTGCTGCAATCGGTCCCATAATTTCATAATTTCCTTCTCCAATCATTGCGGAACCAAATAAGAATGCCACTTTATTTACTGGACCACCCATATCGAATGAAATCATTGCACCTAAGATTAATGCTAAGAGAATTGAACTTGATCCTTGCATACCAGCCAACCAAGCCGTTAATGATTCAAATACTTGTGCTACAGGAGCACCGATAATAAATACAAATGCTAAACCAACAATAAGTGATGTAAATACCGGAATAATAATAATCGGCATAATTGGTTGAATCGCTTTTGGCACTTTTAACTTTTTGATTCCTAACGCAACATAACCAGCTAAGAAACCTGCAATAATGCCTCCTAGGAAACCTGCGCCACTCTCACTACCATAAAAACTTCCCGTTGCTGCGATATATCCGCCGATCATACCAGGAACAAGTCCAGGTTTATCAGCTATACTGTAAGCAATATATCCAGCTAAAATTGGAACCATAAATGCAAATGAGGCGCCGCCTATTTGCTCAATTGTTTTCCAAAAAGAATCTTCTGGTATTACTAATCCACCAGGAGTTTTCTCACCACCAAGTGTTAATGCAATCGCAATTAATAATCCACCTACAACAATGAAAGGAACCATGAATGATACACCATTCATTAAATGACGGTATATAGGATTTTGTTTTTTTCCTTGCGAATCATTTCCTGTTTGTTTCACATCTGAATGATAGACAGGAACATTACCATCGACTACTTTTTGAATTAGCTCCTCTGGTTTACGAATACCATCTTTAACTCCTACAACTAATAGCTTTTTACCTATGAATCTATCTTTATTTACTACTCGATCTGCCGCTATAATGATGCCATCTGCTTCACGAATCTCCTGCTCAGTAAGTTCATTTTCAACACCTATACCACCTTGTGTTTCAACTTTCATTTGAATTCCTAATTTATCCGCTGCTTTTTGTAAATTTTCTGCAGCCATATACGTATGGGCAATCCCATTCGGACACGATGTAATCGCTAGTACTTTCATTTGAATCCTCCTTAAACCCTTATGTAAGCGCCTACAAATACTATATATCAATATTCGATTCATAAAAGTTTTCTTTTTTACCGTAACCTCCGGAAAAAACATTATTTTACCGAAACAAACAAAAAAGTAAGGCTTATCGCCTTACCTATTCATATCTTAAATAAGATAAAAACTTCATTATATTTGTTTCCTTTATAAGCTTCTGAACAAAAACAGGTTGTTCACTTATAAAAGACAACTCATGAAATAACTGTTTCGTAACTTCCTTACCATCACTCTTAACCGCTAACATAAATACGAGCGATACTTTCTCTACTCCCCAGTCCAACGGCTCCTTAAGCGTAGCAACTGCAATTACGGATTGTTTAATTAGCTTAGGGCTTCCGTGCGGGATGGCAACTCCTGCACCAATTGTCGTTGCTGACATTCTATCTCTAGCAATCGCATTCTCAATATATTCTTTCTCTACATATCCCTTTTCATAAAGAGATCTCGCCAATTTTTCAATTAATTCGTAGCGATGTTCTACTTCTTGTTGTAAAAAGATTAAAAAAGGAGTTGTGTAATTCAATAACACAAAGTCCTTATTTCCGTTAGACGGTAGTTCATCTAATTTCTTCATAAAATCCTCTAACTTACTTTCTTCACTCCGCTCTAATAGAGGAGATACAACAAAATGAGGGATATTTAACTGCGGAAGATCTATCGTAGAAATAATAAGCTCTACCTTTTTATTTTTCATTAAGTATTCTTCTAAATCGGACTTTGCGATACAATCCATCACATGGACATGCCGGAATTTCCTTTCGATTTTCGTCCGTAATAATTGCGACATCCCTATCCCCATATGACAAACAATAATTACATTTTTCGATACCTTTTTATCATTCAAACGCTCCATTGCCGCCTGAAAATGCAAAGTAAGATAGGCTGCTTCTTCCTCAGGGATTTGTAGACTTAATGATTTATTAATATCATCCAGCTCATGAATTAACATATCAAACATATACGGATACATTCGCTTAATTTCATGAAGCATCGGATTCGAGACAGAAAGATTATATTGCAAACGATTTAATGTCGTATACAAGTGCATCTGTAACCCTTCTACTAAAAATGGATCCTTCTCGAAATCGATTTCATTCAACCTAGACATACGATCTATTAAATGCGATACAACTTGTGAAAGCACAGGACTACTCATATTTAACTTATTTCTTTCCCATTCATCTTGATAGCGAATTTTCCCACCTAAAATATGAATGGCTAAATAAGCTATCTCTTCTTCCGTAAAATGAACCGTAAATACAAACTCTAACCTTGTTAAAAAATCTAATGTCCACCCATACTCTTTCGTCTCTCGAACGATGTTCAAATCATCTGTAGACATTGAAATTGGTTGTTTTAACTTCATCCTCCGCACCATGATTAGCGTATGTAATAAAAGATTTTCTAACGTATCATCTGTAAAAAATGTATCATATCTTTTTTGTAACGCTTTCAATTCAGTCATTACAAATTCAATTTCATGATACAAAAACTGCTTTTTAATAAATTGGTTCATTAACTCCTGATTATGAATTAAATCTGATAGTTTAGCTAATGCTTTTCTCTTATTTCTCTCATCGCCTTCTACCGTTAAGCCTACCCTTTGCTTTAAAATTAACTCTAATCCCAGTTCCTCAAGCCACTTTTCAATTCTATCTAAATCTTTCTTAACCGTAGCTCTATTAACAAAATACTGCTCAGCAAGCTCCTGTACCGTAACTGCTTTAACATTCATCAACAAGCTATACGCAATTTGCAACACTCTTTCCTCATCTGATACATAACTTACATCTTGCCTTACAGCATACAACCTATTGAACAAACTCACCTTTTCATAATCCTTAATTTCTAAACAGACACCTAAACCCGGTTTCCGAATAAGAAGTGCATCTGAATACTTCCCTAAATATTCCTCAATCACCTTAAAATCATTACGAATCGTCTTCTCTGAACAACCTATCCTATCAGCAAGCTCCTGCACTAACAAATACTCATTAGACTCAGATAATAAAACTTGTAAAATTTCCTGTTGCCTTTTATTCATCTGCTTCACCTGTTTCTTCTATCCTTTGTACCCAATATGTTACTAACTTAGTGCATTTATCATAACACATCGGCAGATTAATGAATTGTAAGATTTTATAGTTTGAAATTTATTCATTTTTACATAAACAAAAAACCTCAAAAGGTAGTCGAAACTACTTTTTGAGGTTTAAAATATTATTACTTTTCATACCCATTAGGTTTTTTCTGATGCCAATTCCAAGCATGTTCAATGATTGTCTTCACATTTACATACTGAGGATCCCATCCTAACTTTGCTTTCGCTTTCTGAGAAGAAGCAACTAAACGTGCTGGATCTCCTGCACGGCGCGGTGCTACTTCAGCAGGAATTTCATGATTCGTAACTTCACGAACTGCATCAACGATTTCTTTAACGCTGAAACCATTACCATTTCCTAAGTTATAGAAATCACTCTCTCCGCCGTTCTGTAGATCTTTAAGACCTAAGAAGTGCGCTGCCACTAAATCTTCAACATGAATATAATCACGGATACAAGTACCATCTGGTGTATTATAATCATCACCAAACATCATAATCTTCTCACGTTGACCTAACGCCACTTGCAGCACAAGAGGAATTAAATGCGTCTCTGGACGGTGATCTTCCCCAATAATACCATTTGGAGTTGCACCAGCCACGTTAAAGTATCTGAAAATCTTATAACGTAAATTAGAAGCTTGGCTATACCAATGAAGCATCTTCTCGATTGCTAACTTCGTTTCTCCGTACGTATTCGTTGGATTCGTCATCGTTTCCTCAGTAATAAGGTCTACATCTACCTCACCATACGTTGCCGCAGTAGAAGAGAAAATAAACTTATCTACCTTAAACTCATCCATTACCTCTAATAAGCAAAGTGCACCATACACGTTGTTATTATAATATTGAAGAGGCTTCTCCATACTAACCCCAACTAAAGAATCAGCTGCAAAGTGCATAACTGCCTCAATATTTTCTTGTGTAAACACATCTCTTAAAAATTCTTTATCACGAAGGTCGCCATTATAAAACTTCGCACCTTCCGTAATTGCATCTTCATGACCAGTTTGTAAGTTATCTACTACTACTACAGATAACCCTTCGTCTACTAATTTTTTCACAGCGTGAGAACCGATATAACCAGCTCCGCCGCAGATTAAAATTGAATTCATTGTCTTCCTCCTACATATATTAGGATTTCTTACTCACTCTCTTATTATAAAAGGTATACGATTGCTCGTATACCTTTTGTGTACCTTTATTACTTAGCAACGAAATAATCCGTTACATATTGTGCCCAAACTTCGTGGCCTTTAGCACTTGGGAAACCAAACTCTTCTGTTAAGTACGGCAGGATAGCCTTCGTTGATGCATCAGGCCATACTCCCCAATGATCCACATATGTATAACCATTTTGCGTCGCAAATTGCTTTAACGCCTCAATTGCTTTCGGATAATTCTTCGCACCATACACTGGGTTTGATGGCTGAATCATAATCGTAGCACCCTTTGCACTAGTAGAAAGTGCTTGTACGAACTTCTGTGTACTCGCTACAGAGTTTCCATTACCAGTTTTACCATTGTCAGTAATGAATGGTGGTTCGAATAAAATCACATCTGGATTTTCCTTCGCAATCTCTTTATCACGTTTATTCGCAATTAACTCTTCTGTGCTTTCACCCTTATATTCCTTTACCGTCACATTCCATAAACCTTTACCGTAAGCAGTCTCTAAATTAGCCGTTAACTTAGCTGCCCAAGCATCTTTTTCAGATGAAGAAGCTTCATCACCAACAATAACAAGATTTACTGCCTTCTTATCCTCAGCAGCTTTCTTTAACTTCTCTTTCACTGCATCTGGTAAATTCTTTGCATATGCTTCATTAAAAGATGACTTTGCATCTTGTTTCTTCTCTGATTTCTTCGCTCCACTATCTTTCACTTCAGAATTCGTTTTCGTTACGTCACTCGTCTGTCCCGTCGCATTCGCAATCTTCTTATTCCAATATAATTTACCGCTCACAACCGAAGCGACAAACAATACAAAAATAACTAGGACAAGTACTGCTTTCTTATTCATCGATTCACCTCATCTATTATTCTCACAACATATAATACTAATATAAATTCACGCAAAAATAAACCCAACTCCTACCAAAGGAGTTGGGTTATTACATATTACTTAGTTAATTCAAGATGTGCTCTTAACTTATTCGTTAAATCTTGTTTCGCTGCATCTGGAACGTAGTAGTACCAAATACCATCAGCGGCTTTGTGACCGTCACCTGGGATTTGGATATCCTCACTATTTTTCAAGCAATCTTTATAGTTCTTTTGCATATCAAACATTTGATCTTGCGTTAAGTTTGTCTTCACATTCTTTTGAATTGCGGTTAACACATCACCGTAACTTGATAAAGAAGAGAAGCTTGCGCCCTTCTTAATAACAGCCTGCATTACTTGACGTTGACGCATTTGACGCCCAAAGTCACCACGAGGGTCTTCTTTACGCATACGCGTGAATGCTAGGGCTTGGTCACCTGTTAGATGAACATTTCCTTTAGCAAAGTGATGACCATTTTGTGTAAACTCTAAATCATTATTTACATCTACTCCACCGACTGCATCAACAATGTCTTTAAATCCTTCCATATTCACTTCAATATAATAGTTAATAGGAACGTTCAAGAATTTTTCTACAGTTGCAACAGACATGTCTACCCCACCAAATGCATACGCATGGTTAATTTTATCACTTTTTCCTTTTCCAACAATTTCTGTGTACGTATCACGAGGGATACTTACTGTTTTCATTGAGTTGTTTTTAGGGTTTAAAGTAATAACCATTAAAGAATCTGAACGACCTTTATCTTCGCCACGTTCATCGGCTCCTAGTAATAGGATAGATACAGGTTCAGATTTACTGATCTTTGCTGTTTCTGAACTATTAGAACCTTTATCACGTTGTAATGGTTTATGAACTTCATCTAATGTTTTTGAGACTTTGGAATATACATTATAGGCATATACTCCACCACCTATAATCATTACACCTATAATCCCTAGTATCCATAATAGGATTTTCTTTTTCATTACTATAGACCTCTTCTTTCAATTATTCAGAACAAATGTCCAGATAATGCAAATACTAATTTAGTCTATTATACTAGGAATGATATTCTATAACTAGTATATTATCATTCAAGTACCGTAGGCTTTTAATTATTTTACTTTATAGTAATCTACATACCAATTAGTAAACTCTTGTAATCCCTTTTCAATAGATGTCTCAGGTTTAAAATTCACAGCTTTCTGCAATAAATCCGTTGATGCGTAAGTAGCTGGTACGTCTCCTGGTTTAATAGGTTCAAATTCCTTTTTAAACTCTATTGCTCTTCCTAAGGAGTTACTCAAGGCTTTCTCTAACGCTTTAATAAATACCATCAACTTTTCAGGATTATTATTGCCAATATTAAATACTGTATGCTTTACATCTTCTATAGGTGGATTGCTTAAAAGACGTTGAATCCCCTCAACAATATCATCTATATAAGTAAAATCACGGTATAAATCATTTTCAAAGTCACCATTATTAAATATCTTAATGGATTCATCATTGAAATACTTATTTGTAAAACCAAAGTAGGCCATATCCGGACGCCCCATTGGTCCGTACACTGTAAAGAAACGGAGTCCAGTAGCTGGGATTTTATACAAGTGACTATACGTATGTGCCATTAACTCATTTGATTTTTTAGTAGATGCATAAAGTGATACTGGATTATCTACAAAATCTGTTTCCTCAAATGGAACCTTTTTATTTGCTCCATAAACAGAACTAGATGATGCATATACAAGATGATCTACTGGATAATGTCTACATGCTTCTAGGATATTATAAAAACCAATAATATTACTTTGAATATATACATCAGGATTTTCAATTGAATATCTCACACCAGCTTGCGCTGCTAAATTCACTACAATATTTGGCTTGTACTCTTCAAAAAGTTTAACAATCGTATCTTTATCCGAAATATCACCTTTAATAAAAGTAAAGTTCTCATATGGTTTAAGGTTCTCTAAACGAGCGTATTTAAGATTCACATCATAATAATCATTTATATTATCAATACCTATTACTTGGCAACCCTGTTCTAATAGTTTTTTAGAAAGAAAGTATCCTACAAAACCCGCAGCCCCAGTAATAAGGTATGTTTTACTAATATCTAGAGGTTTGTAATTCAATATTATTCAACTCCTTCATACGGTCCCTGCTTGTTGATTTTCTACCAACAGAATGATATTCTATTCCCACTTCTTGCATTACTTGAACATCATATATATTTCTTCCATCGTAAATTAATGGTGTCCTCATTAACTTCTTATACATCTCTGGAGTTAACGCCTTCACTTCTCCCCACTCGGTAAAGATAAAGCAAACATTTGCCGCTTCTAATGCCTGTTTAACATCTGTAACATATGTGATATTTCCATTTTTATTTTTCCCCTCTGGATACACTTTAGCAAAATTGTTTGCACCGACTGGATCAAATGCATAAATATCTGCGCCCTGCTCTAACAGTAAAGGAATATTTTCAAGAGATGCAGCTTCTCTTAAGTCATCTGTACCTGGTTTAAATGTCAACCCTAACACTGCTACTTTAAGACCATTGAAAGTAATTAACCTTTGGCTCGCTTTTTTGTATAATAAAGTCTTTTGATCTTTATTCACATCAATTGCAGCCTTTATGGTTCTTAGTTCATAACCATTTTGTCTCGCTAAATACTCTAATGCTTTAGTATCTTTAGGGAAACACGAACCACCAAAACCAATACCCGCATTTAAAAATTTACTTCCAATACGTTCATCAAAACTCATACCTTTTGCAACATCTTGAATGTCCGCACCAACTAACTCACAAAGGTTTGCAATATCATTCATATAAGAAATTTTAAGAGCTAAGAAATCATTGGAAGCATACTTAATCATTTCAGCTGACCTTCTATTTACTGAAACGATAGGTAAATGAAATGGCTTATAAAGATTCATTAATACTTCTTCTGCCCATTTACTTTCTGTACCGATAACAATCCTTTCTGCGTATAACGTGTCATGAACAGCAGAACCTTGAGCTAAAAATTCTGGATTTGATGCTACTTCAACCCTCACATCATTAACTAAAAAGTCTTGAATAAACTGCTCAACTTTGTCATTTGTTCCAATTGGAACAGTTGATTTTACAACAACAAGACAATCTTTTTCTATACTCTCAGCAATTTGCTTTGCCACAGTTGCGATATATGAAAGATTTGCAGAACCATCAGCTTGTTCTGGAGTTCCTACGCCAATAAAAATTGCGTCTGCATCTTTGTATGCCGCTTTATAATCTGTTGTATAATTAATTCTTCCAGCAGCATAATTCTTTTGCATTAAGCCCTCTAAATTTGCTTCATAGATTGGTGAAACACCAGACTTCATTAATTCAACTTTTTCTGCATCAATATCAACACAAGTTACTTGGTGTCCAACTTCTGCGAAACATACACCCGCTACTAGACCGACATACCCTGTTCCTGCTACTGCTATTTTATACATAGCTCTTTTCCTTTCTGTTATCCTTCAGTAATATCTAATCTATCTTCTAAAAATAAATTTAGATAACTAAAAATGATACTATTTCAAAGACTACACAAATATAAAGGCCTAATATTCGCTATTATTTACTAAAATTCCACAGTGTTCTTCCACTTCCTCCCACTGCATAAATATACGTACAATATCTTCCTCAATTAATTGAGAACCTGTTTGTACTTCGATAAATTCCATATCAGTATCAGCCTTAATACCGTGTTTAGCCTGAACAGGAATCACTAATACATCCCCAGCGCTAACAGTACGAATTTTATCATTCAATGCAAATTTTCCCTTTCCTTTTATTATCGTCCATACTTCACTTCGAGCATAATGCTTTTGATAACTTAAATTACATCCAGCCTTAACACCGATTCTTTTTGTTAAAACTTCATTTCCTTCATGAAATTGTGTGTAGTCAAGGACCTTATACCAGCCCCAACGGCGTTCTTCATACATCGGGCGTTGGTCAAATCCCTTTAATATATCCTTTATCCTTGGACTAGCACTTTTATCAGTTACTAATATACCATCAGGACTTGCTGCAACAACCGCATCTTTTACCCCTAATACAGTAACTGGAATATCTAATTCATTTATTAAATGAGTATTTAATGAATCTTCGCTAATAATTCCTTTACCTAAAACCTCTGTATCCATTTCTTCCGTTAATGTATTCCACGTACCTAAATCTTTCCACTCCCCCTTATATGAGAGTGCAACTATTTTTCTAGCTTTTTCTACTACCTCATAATCAAAGCTAATCTTTTCTATACTTTTATATTGCTTTACCAATTCTTCATATTGAATCGGTAAACCCTTTTTTTGCAGTAAAGAAATTATATATCCTAATCTAAAAGCAAATACGCCACAATTCCATAAAGCATTATGATTAATTAATTCTTTCGCATCATCTATCGATGGCTTTTCTTTAAAGTGACTAACTTCAATATAATCGTCTTCTCCATTATCTAATGGCACTATATAACCATACTTTTCTGAAGGGTAGGTCGGTTTTACCCCAATCAATGCAAGATCTGCATTCGAATCAGACAATGTATCTTCTAAATTTTTTATTCTTTCGAAAAACTGAACATCAACATAAGGATCCACGGGTAATACTCCTATTACTTCATTTAAGTCAGTTCCTTTAATGGAATAAAGGTATGTAGCAGCTAGAGCAATAGCTGGAAAAGTATCCCGACGCTCTGGTTCAATAATTAATGGAACATGATTTCCTAATTGACTATGAATCATATCCACTTGTGATTTACTAGTTGCTATTATTGTCGATTTATTTAAATGTACTCTTTCTAATTGTCGCCAAACTCTTTGAACCATAGATTCTAAATTTCCTTCATTATCTAAAACCTTTAAAAATTGTTTCGATCTAGAATCATTAGATAGTGGCCATAACCGCTTTCCAGAACCACCTGATAATAAAATCAATTCCATTATTTACCCTCCAAAAAATTTAAAATATGTCAAATTTGAATTCTGTTCAATATATAATCCACGCTAACTTTGTTGGATTCCTTTTAATCATCTCATATCTTCTTTCTTACACATTTATTAAATATTGATATTTAATATTTAATTATTCGTATTTATCGTCGTTTTTTTTCTGCCTTTAGCATTTAATATTCTACTAATCTCTTTTATCCCTATCTTAAACATCTCTAAAGGATTCGTACTTAACAAATTCATTACTTTATACGGCCACATCCAATTATTATAAAAAATTTGAACAAGGCCTTGTCCTACAATTAATCCCCATATACCCATAGGAGTTAATTTAATAAATAACATTGCAAGAACGACACCTAAAAAACTTGAGAGTAGAAAAGATTTCATATATGTTACTCGATTTGTATTAGATATAAATGATGCATAATAAGAATGATGTTTAAGTAAAAAATCGTATATTGCCAGCCCAAGTAATATCGGTATATTGAATACTATGTCCGAATTTATTAACTTAAACAAAGGTATTCCAATTATCACCAAAGCGATTATACCTATCCAAAATAATATACAGTACACTGTCATCGCGGTTGACATTAATTTTTTTGAATCTGCTATTTTATTATTAATATATGCACCTTGTAATGCAGGTTGATATGCCGTATATAATGCACCTGATATAGCTGAAACAGCTGTAATTAATTGTATTGATATTGAATATATCCCTGTCGTTGTTAAATCGAAATAGATTGAAGCTATAATTACAGACGCTTGACTTGTAAAATATCTGGATACTGAAACTAAACCATCTCTCCATGCATTATGCCATATTATATTAAAAGTATCCTTAATGTCCAAAAATCCGACACTTATATGAGTATCTTTAATACGTTTACCTATATCCTCATAATTATAAAATGCCCTTTTAGATAAAATTCTAAATATGAATCCATATCCTAAATAAGCTATTGAAACTGCAACTAGACCAAATCCTTGAAATAGGAGCACAATAGAAACTATGATTTGTATTGTTCTAGATATGATATTAGCAATATTTGCTTCTCCAATTGCACCTACACCACGTAAAAAGACAGTGTAATATCCATAGTAAAGATTAAAAAATACTGCTGCAATATAAATAAACCATGCCCAAATATGATTATAGCCATTGAGATTATGTGATACATTCAATATGTATATTGTTCCTATTGTTAAAAGAATTAAACCTGCCAGTAAAGAAATTATTAAATAAATCCTTTCACAGGTAACAATTACTTTTTTTAATAACCCTATGTTTGGCCCTTGGTTATTAACAAAAACAACATCTGTTCTATTTAATCTCTCGGCACCACTCCAACAATATGCAACGTTTCTTGCAAGCGTCGGATTAAATCCAAAATCGAATAATGTAACTATTGCTCCGATGCTTAGAAATACATACCATAAGCCCAATTCCTCCCCACCTAAGAAATACGTCATAAAAGGGAGGATTATAAAATTGGTCCCCAAAGTCATAAAGGTCCCAATGTAATTCCATATAATATCATTCTTCCTTACTTTCATTAAGTATTCGCATCCTTAAATGCATCCTTAAATGCATCCCTAAATTTTTTTATAACCATTTTTTCGTCATGATGCTTAATAAACTCAGTAAAATCCTTATTTACTGTTTTATTAAACTTAATAATATCTAATTTTTCAAAAAATCCTCTTACATCATTAACCCCTATACATAAATCTGGATATTTCTCTTCATAGTGCTTCACAATGGGTACATTATTTGCTATAACGACCTTATAATTAGATAAGGCATCATAAATAACTCCACTAACTCTATATTTAAAGGTACTAGGCAGTGGTACAAAAACAGACTTACATTTCTGGGTATAATTATCATATTCCTCTTTTGATAAGTATCCAGATATCACCTTTAGATTACCGTTATCAAATCTATACTTTTTCGATCTTAATACAACATTCAAATTTGAGTTCTTTAAATAATTTGTTTTCACTTCTTCCTCAATTATCTTTTTTATAAATTCTTCATCATTACTATTACTTAATCCAATACAATCATATCTAAAATCATCCTTGTCCGAGGCACCAGGGCTAAAAATCGGATGCGGGATTACATGAACTCTTTTTTCCTCTATCCCTATTTCATTTATTAAATACTCTTTGAAAAACTCTTCAAATACTATGTGATTAACCTTGTTCATATAAGTTTTGAAAACGAACTTTTTCACCTTACTATTCAGTTCATCAATATTTTTATGATGTAAAATAAAAATATTATTTGATTTTATCCATGACCATCCTAATGCAAAAGCTATTGTATCGAATGTCAAAACAACTTTTAGGCAATCTTTATTATTTTTAACTATCTTTCTAGTCTTAATCATAGAAGTAAGCGATTGTAACTTCCTTGTCACCATATTATTACCTGCATTCTTAATATGGATTTCCTCTAGTTCGACACCCTTCCAATCTTTTTTATAATCTAAGTAATAATTGTCTTTTGCCACAACTTTAACATGTCCAACATGTGTGAGATATTGAATCATGTTATTATATAATGCAACATGATTTTTTGGAGAAAGATAGTCTAATATTAAAATGTTCACTTTAATCCCCTTTCATTTCTCATATAAAAACTTAATTTTTATACTTTCTATCTATGCTTCTTTTTATAAGAGATTCTCTCCTGATCTAAATCCAGCAGCCCTATTATTAAAGCGGTGACACCAAAAATTGATATCGTTACCGAATATGAATAAAAAAGTAAAAACCAAAAACCGCCAACCATCATCCATGGAGATTTATGAAATTTAGAAATAATAATTTTGAACATCCATCCAAAAAACACTAAACCTATAATTCCATTAGTTAAATATAGGGTATTCAAAGTTTCATGCATCATATAATATAAGCCATTATTCAGTTGCCATGATGAATATGCAAACTCATCTGCTCCAGTGAAAAAAGATAAATTATCTTTTATCGTTCCTAAATAACCTTTACCCGTAAAAATAAACCATGGCTTTTCAAAATACTCACTGGTTATATTAAGAATCTGTGTAATTCTCATTTTAGGGGAGCTAGGCATATTTTCTAACCAACCACTCCCAAATAATAACATTGAAGAAGCTTGTTCTAATTTTGTTGAAAATAAAAAACTAGTACTAGAGAGAGATGGCACAATGAATTTTAGTGATAAATATATCATAAAGAAACCTATTATTAGTGTTAAAAACGTAGCCCTATACAGCTTTCTTCTTAACTGTATAATTAAAGTTGCTATAGGTACTAGCATAGCTGTAAGGATCATTTTTCCATTTGTATTATAAATTAGCCCCAATATTAATATAGTACCTGTAATTAATAATAAAATAGCCTTTACTTTCTTGTTATAATCCTTATAAAAAGGTAACAAAACTGCACAGACTAATAGCATTATAATGTTACTCACTTGTAAAGAAGGTAATCCCCCTCTATTTCCATAATTCTCAAATAAAAGTGAACTTACAAGGGTAACTGCAAGGCTAATAATAATTGCTAATAAACATTGTTTTATTTCGTTTATGTCTTTCAAATTACGTTTGACTATTGTATAAATAACTATTGTCTCTACTGCTACAAGTATAAATATATAACTAGCATCTATAAACATACTAAAACTAGTAATTTTGCTTAAAATATTATTATCATTTAGTAGTAACCCAAATAACCCCATAAAAAAAGCTAGAGGAGTTAATATGTATACTCCTTTTACAAATATCCCCACATATCCTTTTGCCTTAAAAGGATTTTGTATAGATCCATTTATTATAAATTTCAAAAATGGTAGCAAAATAAATATTACACCGAGATTAATACTTGCTATTTTAAATTCTTTAAACCCGTAAAATTTGTCAACTCCAACAAATAGAGCCGACTCCATACTTGTACTTAGAAATATAATGTACAAACATAAATATTTAATATCTTGTCCTTTTATTAGATACCTAACTAATACAATTATTTGTACAGCAGCCAGTAAACACATAACAGGAAAATTAGCATAATATAAACTATTTAATAAACTAATCATACTTGCTATAATTATATAATTTATATTGAATATCTTTACACCATACTCTTCTGATTTATTCATCGTTATTGCTCTTCCTTTTCAGATACCTATTCATCAAGGTTATACTTTCTAACAAAGTCTACTAACGTTTCATCAAAATTTATTTTGTTTAAAAGTTCTTCTGCTCTATGATTAAATTGTTTATTATTAGTAGTAGTATTATTTATGTAATCAAGCATTTTTTCATCATATTTACTATTAAAATCAATAGTAATTCCTAGATTAAATTCTTTTACTTGATTTGCTACATCAAATACAAAGGGTGTCGTTATAATTTTCATTCCACTTTGTACGTATTCAAGAAACTTATTAGGGTATGCAACATTGTTTGTAATAAAATTTTTACGAATTAAAAAGGCATAATCACCAGCACATAATACTTTCTCTACATCTTGAGCATCTACACTATCTGTAATAATCCCCGAATGTCCTTCAATCATAGGTAAAATCTTTTCTATTTGATGAGATAAAATTAGTAATTTAACCTTAACACTAGATTTAGATTTTATATTAGAAAAAATCTTGATAGATTCATCAATACATTGCCACGGAGAAACACCACCTGAATATACAAATAACACTTCATCTGCCTGCACATTATATTTTTTTCGATACTTTTCCCTATTGAGTAATTTAATATCTAAATTATCCATTTTATTTTCAATCGCACATGGAACAACATAATGTTTAAAATCTTTCAGATTATATTCTTTATCTAGATAGTCCGCTAATGCATTTGAAACTACTAAAGAACCATCTAATTGATGTAAATACCTGCGTTCACTATTTTTAACATAGTTGTACAAAAAAGATTTATATGTTTTTTGTATACTGTTACCATTGTTAAACTCCAATAATTCTTCTTTTGCCCCATGAATGTCGGCTATTATTGGAATTTCTTTCTGACTTTTTTTTATTATTGGAACGAATGAAAATGTGCCAATACCTGATAAAATAATACACTTATAATTTTCTGTTTTTATAAGATCACTAAGTAAACTTCTACTTTTTTTAAATGCACTGTAAATACTAAGGGGATTATATTGATTACATGCAATAGGAATAACTCTGCTATCATTCCCTATTTCTTCATTTCTTGACTTAATCTTCTTTTCATTACAAATTACAATGAAATCAGTTGTAATACCCCATTTTTCATATAAAGCCTTTGCTCGATTTTTTATCAATCTTAACTCACCACAGGTATTAAGCACATTCCTTGTAGTGATAAATAGAATTCTATTCATATTTAATCTCCTTATATTAAACTCATAAAAATTGCCACCAAATATAATTATTATTCTATATACATTTCTTTATTTCTTCTAAATATGCATTAATAACAATTTCCCTATCAAATTCTCTTTCTACCTTAAACCTACCATTTATACCCATGTTCTTTTTAGAAACGTAGTCTAATTCCAAAAACCACTCAATCTTATCTATAAGATCCTGGCTGTCTTGTTGCTTTACAATATATCCATTAACCCCAGTTTCAACTATTTCACGACAACCGCTTCGATTGGTTGTAATAACAGGTCTACCACAAGCCGCACTTTCAAGTAAGACATTAGACATCCCTTCCGGATAAAAAGTTGGGTGAATTGTACAATGAGAAAACTTATGAAATTCCCGAATATCATTCTGCATTCCATGATATTTAATAAAACCACTTTCTTGCATTTCCTTTAATTTTTCTTCATAATCTCCCTCGCAAAATCCTAAGATATGAAAATTTGTATTAGGATATTTCTCTTTAATGTACTTTGCAGCATCTAAATATTGATCAATACCTTTTTCCTTCATTACACGAGCTATGAATAAAAAATTAATCTCTTTATCTAATGGGTACTCCAGTATAGGGTAGTAATCAAGATTAACCCCTGATCCCGGTATTAACCTTGATTTACCCCGAACAACCTTTTTGTTGCTAAAGAAAGCTTTATTCGATTCATTTTGGAAGAAAACACATTCCGCATTCCTCAAGGCTGATTTATATAAAAATAAGGTGATTTTTTGTAATATACTCTCATTTTCTACTGCTGTCCCTAGTCCAGTAATATTACATAAATAAGGTATACCTGCCATTCTACAAGCAAGACCACCATAAACATTAGGCTTTATCGTATAAGTTAAAACAACATTAGGCTGAACTTCTTTAATAATTTTTTTGTAATTTAAAAATAGCTTTATATCAGTTATTGGATTAGTACCTCTTCTACTAATTGGTGTACTAATAAACTCACATCCTAGTTCCTTCAACTGCTGTATAAATTCACCATCAGGTAGTGAGATGTAAACTTTATATTTTTTAACTAATTCTTGTATAAGCTCTTTTCTAAATTTATATAAACCAACATCATTATTTGCTAATATTAAAACCTTTTTCATCCTGTATTCTCCTAGCTGGAACTCCCACATATGTCCCTAATTCTGTTATATCTTTAATAACAACCGAGCCAGCACCTATTTTACATTTATCAGGAATATTAATATTATTACTTACTACACTACCAATTCCTAACCATGTGCTTCTACCAACTCTAACTGCTCCTGCCAAATTTGCACCTGGTGATATATGAGCGTAGTCCTCAATCACATTATCATGATCTATTGTAGATGCAGTGTTAATGATGCAGCCTTTTCCAATTTTAGTGCAACAGTTAATTATAGCTCCCGCCATAACTACTGTTCCTGCTTCTAAAAAGACCTGTTCCCCAACAACTGCATGTGGATGAATTAAAACTGGTATACTCGCTCCCTGAAATTCAAGTTGTTCTTGAATCTTTTCACGTATAGTATTATTTCCAATGCCCACAAAAACATCGTAATCCTTTATGTATTTCAAAACATCTGCGGATTTCCCAATAATTTCTATACCCATTGGATTTTTGATATTTTCACTATCATCAAGAAAAGCAATGTACTCCCACTTATTCATTTTTAATGCAATATCAGCAATAACCTTTCCATGTCCGCCAGCACCTACTATAAGAAGTTTTTTTTTCATAACTCTATACTTCCTTTTTGATTTCCCTTAAATGGTTCCATCGTTGCAGCAGTTTCTGAATTGATTCCCTCTCTAATAAAAACCTTCTTAATCGTTAAAAGGATGATTTTCCAATCTGTAATGAAACCTATATTTTCCACATATTCTACATCGTAATTAAACTTCTCTTCCCAACTAATAGCATTACGACCATTAACTTGCGCTAACCCAGATAACCCCGGTCGAACCTCATGACGTCTTTTTTGATGCTCATTATATAATGGTAAATATTGAACTAATAAAGGCCTTGGTCCTATAATTGACATATCACCTTTAAAAATATTAAAAAGTCCAGGTAATTCATCAAGTGATGCCGAACGTAAAAACTTACCAAATTTGGTAAGTCTTACACTATCGGGTAATAATTCACCATTTTCATTTTTTTCATCTGTCATTGTTCTAAATTTATACATTTTAAAAATAGTTCCATTTAAACCAGGTCGCTCTTGTTTAAATAATACCGGACTACCTAACTTTGTTTTTACAAGAAAAGCAACTATAAGGAATACTGGACTAAGTATCATAATAGCAATTAAAGACAGTATAAAATCCATTGGCCTTTTTATAAACCGTCCATAGATGCCAACTTTAGAACTCCCCATTACGCTATCCACAACCCTTTAATAATTTTCACAATTCTTTCTAAATCCGCTTCTGTCATCTTTGTATCGCTTGGTAAACATATACCATTCTCAAAAAGTTTTTCTGATACATTTGTACCAACAAAATCATATTTCTCAAAGAAGGGTTGCAGATGCATTGGCTTCCAAACCGGTCTAGATTCAATATTTTCTTTTTCAAGGGCTTCCATTACATCAATTGGGCGAATCTTACCGTTTAGTGTCATAGAACTTAGCCAATAGTTTGGTTCATTCCACTCATTGCTAGGCATCAATTCAATTCCTTCAAGATTTCCTAATTCTCGCTTATAAAAATCAAATATGTATCTTTTCTTCTGCACTCTGTCGTCTAATACTTTAAGTTGACCTCTACCAATCCCAGCAACAACATTACTCATACGATAGTTAAATCCTAATTCACTATGCTGATAGTGTCTTGCTTGGTCTCTACTTTGAGTAGCCCAAAACCTTACCTTTGAAACTCTTTCTTCATTATTAGAAACGAGCATACCACCACCAGAAGTTGTAATAATCTTATTTCCATTAAAAGAGAAAATACCATAATCACCAAAACTTCCAGTATGCTTCCCTTTATAGTACGTTCCTAGAGATTCCGCAGCATCTTCAATTAAAGTAACATCATATTTTTTACAAAGTTCAACAATCTTATCCATATCCGCAGAAAGACCGTATAAATGAACTACTATAACTGCCTTTACATTGGGATACTTTTTAAAAGCCTCTTCCAAAGCTTTAGGACACATATTCCAAGTTTTATAGTCACTATCTATGAAAACAGGAGTAGCATTTTGATAAATTATAGGATTTGCAGTAGCTGAGAATGTAAGTGTTTGACAGAAAACAACATCCCCCTCCCCTACTCCTGCTGCTTTTAAAGCTAAGTGAATTGCAGCTGTCCCAGAAGATAGTGCTGCAGCTTCTTTAGAACCAACTTTTTGGGCTAGTTCTCTTTCAAATCCATTTACATTTTCCCCAAGTGGCGCAATCCAATTTGTATCGAAAGCTTCCTTAACATAATGCATTTCATAACCTTCTTCACTCATATGTGGTGATGAAAGAAATATTCGGTCTCCCATTTAAAAAACTTCCTTCCTTTAAATTAGTTTTTTAGATTAACTTTATTATTTGCAATGTCTAATAATCGTTCCCTTATTTCTTCTTTATCCATTCCCTCAAAATCATTCATAAATTCTCTTAAAATTTCTTGGTCCATTAAAACAGCTTTTCCTATATGAATTTTAGGGAATATTTGCTCTGGATGAATCTCACCTTCATTTAATAACTCTTCATACATTTTTTCACCTGGCCTTAATCCAGTAAATTCAATTCCAATTTCTTCAATAGAGTAACCTGAAAGTGTAATTAAATTTTTAGCTAAGTCTACAATCTTTACTGGATCACCCATATCGAGAACAAATAATTCTCCGCCTCTAGCTAATGTACCAGCTTGAATTACTAACCTAGAAGCTTCTGGTATTGTCATGAAGTATCGAATCATATCAGGATGAGTGACAGTTACAGGTCCGCCCTTTTGAATTTGCTTCTTAAATAGCGGGATTACACTTCCCCTACTTCCAAGGACATTACCAAATCTAACCGCGACAAAACGTGTACTAGTACTAACGGCTGCCATATGCTGAACAAGCATTTCTGCAAATCGCTTTGTCGCTCCCATTACATTCGTAGGGTTTACTGCTTTATCAGTAGAAACCATTACAAATGTATTTACCTTAAATGTATCAGCTGCTTCTGCAACATTTTTTGTACCAAAGATATTGTTTTTTACAGCCTCTTCAGGATTACGCTCCATTAAAGGTACATGTTTATGTGCAGCAGCGTGGTATACGATGTATGGTTGATGCTTTTCAATTATTTCGAAAATCTTATTTCGATCTTGTACATCAGCAATTTCTGTCGTAATTTCAACCGTATCCTTATAGGTAACTCTCATTTCCATCTCAATATTATAGATACTGTTCTCACCATGTCCTAAAAGAACAATTTTAGCTGGTTTATATTTCATCACTTGACGACAAATTTCTGAACCAATTGATCCACCAGCGCCCGTTACTAAGATCGTTTTTCCTGTAATCTTTTCTCCAATTCCAGCATCATCTAACTGAATCGGTTCTCTTCCTAATAAATCTTCCACTTGTACATCACGGAATTCATTTACAGAAACTTTTCCATCCAAAAGATCTTCAAGCATTGGTACAATTTGTGTTTTTGCTTTTGTTTTTCTACACTTCTCAAAAATCTCATTTATTTTCCCTCTATTTAATGAAGGGATTGCGATAATAATATGTTCTATATCATTATCTTCTACAATTTCTTGAATATGATTTGTTGTACCAACAACCGGCACATTATAAATCTCCAATTTTTGCTTATTTCTATCATCATCAACAAACGCAATTGGATACAAATCCGCTTCTTTATTATGTTGTAATTGACGCACTACCATTGTCCCTGCTGAACCAGCACCAATAATTAATGTTCGTTTTTTATCAGTAGCTTTTGTAATATATGTATCACGGAACATACGCCATACGAAGCGAGAACCGCCAATTAATAATAAATGCAACATCCATGCGATTGCTAAAATTCGAACATAAATATCGTGATTAATAATTTGTTGAACAATTGCTGTTACAATAATAGAAAGTGTAATTGCTTTAAATATTTGCTTTAATTCTCCAATGCTTGCATATTCCCACGCCTTGTTATAAAGCTTATAAATAGCAGCAAAAATATGATGACTACACAATAATGTAATAGAACTAATAACTACTGTTGTAGGAATTTTGCTTAATACATTGGGATGTATAAACCAATAACTTAAATACACGGCAGTTAATACTATAAATGAATCTAATAAAATTAATAACGAGAGCCGTTTTCGATAACTCAATATATCTGTTCCCTTCTTTATATAATTCTTATCTTATTCATAATAAAAAAGGACATTCTCTTATGAATGTACCTCTTCCTTGTTTACAAGTTCCTTCATATACTTCATTAACTCTACATTTAACTCTTCATTTTGAAGTGCCATCTCAATCGTCGTCTTAATAAATCCAAACTTTTCACCGACATCATAACGAGTACCTTCAAAATCGTAAGCAAACACACGTTGAATTTCATTTAATCTTTGAATCGCATCTGTTAACTGAATCTCTCCACCAGCACCCATCTTTTGATCCTCAAGGAACATAAAGATTTCTGGTGTTAACACATAACGACCCATAATTGCCAAATTAGATGGTGCTGTTCCTTGCGCTGGCTTTTCTACAAATTGACGTACTTGATAACGACGATCATTTTGCTCAACTGGATCAATAATACCATAACGATGTGTTTCATTTTCTGGCACTGTTTGTACACCAATAACGGCTGATTGTGTTCCGTCGTATTGATCCATTAATTGACGTAAACATGGTGTTTCTGCTTGTACAATATCGTCACCAAGTAATACTGCAAATGGCTCGTTACCAATAAATTTACGTGCACACCATACCGCGTGTCCTAAACCCTTAGGTTCCTTTTGTCTTATGTAATGAATGTTAATTTTTGAAGAAGCTTGTACTTTTTCAAGTACTTCTAATTTTCCTTTTTCAAGCAAAGTTTGTTCTAACTCAAAAGAATGATCAAAATGATCTTCAATCGCACGTTTTCCTTTTCCAGTAACAATAATAATATCTTCAATTCCGGATTCTATTGCTTCTTCCACTATGTATTGAATTGTCGGCTTATCGACGATTGGTAACATTTCTTTCGGCATCGCTTTCGTCGCTGGTAAAAATCTCGTCCCAAGACCTGCTGCTGGGATAATCGCTTTTCTTACTTTTTTCAATTTTAGTCCCCCTGCATCCTTTTATTTATATGTAACAATAACAAAAACCCTACCTATAGTGTCATTTGTATAACTCCATAGGTAGAGTTTCTATTAGAAATAAATTATGGGCATCCAACCCATCCTCACGTCATACTCCCGACGACAAGCGTCTAAGGTAGGTTCGAAATAAAAATTTCTACCCACAGCACGACCGAGTGCCTCCGTTGATAACGGTTAGGAGGCATCACCAATTCTTTATTTAAAAAATACCGAACAACTTTTTACGACGAATTTGCTCTGGATCTTCTTTATAAATTGCTTTCCCGCTAATGATTAAATACGGATTCTCTCTTAAATCATTCATAACACTTGCACCGAATTCTTTCTCTATTAGTTCATAGCTTTCTGCTAAATGAAATCCTCTTGACGTTGTGTTATGTGCATCCGACGCGATCATATGTGTTAAATTATGTTCAACAAGTTGTAGTGAGAATTTTTTAATCTTTTTACCGAATTTACCTAGGAGACTACCCGCCGTTACTTGTGTTAATGCACCCTTATTAACAAGGTTATATAACTTATCTGGCCGCTCAATTAACTCGGCATTACGTTCAGGATGAACGATAATTGGGATCATTCCTTTTACACGTAGTTCATAAAATAGTTGTTCTGCATAACGAGGTACATGATTAGATGGAAATTCAATGAATATGTATTTGTTAGTTTCATTTAAAGTAACGATTTTACCAGCTTCATAGTCTTCTAATAAATCACCATATAACCTGACCTCTTGCCCCGGTAAAACTTTCAGCGGGATTTCATGTTGTTGTAATTCATCATTTAATTGCTTCACTTGATGAATAATAGAAGTACGCTCATTTACATATTTTCCATTTTGATGGTGTGGTGTTGCAACAATGGTATGTATTCCTTCTGACACAGCTTGCTGGGCCATCGCTAAACTATCTGTTACTGTCTGTGCACCATCATCGATACCAGGTAAAATGTGACAATGTAAATCTATCATTTTTTCATCCTCCCTCTCTTATAGTAATCTTTTTTCCCTTGAATATGAGACATCTCATATTCAAGGGAAAAAAGGAGATATGTTCTTCCCATATCTCACTCTTTTAATTAATTTGCACCGTAGTAATAATATAAGCCTTGTTCACGTTCACGATCGTTCAGAACAACACCTAACAGTTTACCTTTTGCAGATTCTAATAAACCTTTTGCTTTTACTGCTGTTTCTTTCTCTGTCGATTCACTACGAACAACAAGAATAGATGCATCACATACATTTGCCATAATTTGTGCGTCAGTTACAGCTAAAATTGGTGGTAAGTCAAAGATAACTAAATCATAAAGGCTATATGCTTGTGCAAGTAGTTCTTGCATCGATTTTGAGCCTAATAATTCTGCTGGATTTGGTGGGATTGGACCACAAGCTAAAAAGTGTAAATTATCAACTGATGTTGTTTGTACACATTTTTCTAAACGTTCACTATGCGTTAATACGTTCGTCAATCCGAAAATATTATCTACTTGAAACATTTGGTGCATCGCTGGTTTACGCATATCTGCATCAATTAATAATACTTTCTTTCCTTGTTGGGCAAACACGACTGCCATATTCGCTGTTGTCGTTGTTTTCCCTTCACTTGGGTTTGCAGATGTTACCATTAATGAATGTAAATTTGTATCAACAGCTGCAAACTCAACATTCGTTCGAATATTACGATATTGTTCTGAAATTGGTGATTTCGGTTGTTGATGAGCAATTAATTGACGACGTTGACGATGATTCTTCTTCTTTTTAAATAAATTAAGAGCCAATTGTTTGTCCCCTCACTTTTCTTGATGATGGAGCGTGTGATTTCACGTTCATTGTTTCTTCATCCATACGAGCTACAATACCTAACACTGGTAAACCAAGTAAGTTTTCTACATCTTCTTCTTTTTTCACCGTGTTATCTAAGTATTCTAGTAGGAATGCAAGACCAACCGAAGCCATTAAACCAACAACAAAGGCGATTACTACATTTAACATAGGGCGTGGTTTAATCGGAGATTGATTTTCTGCAACTTCTGCTTTAGATAGTACTGTTACGTTATCCACGTTCATAATTTTTGCAACTTCACCTTTAAATACATCTGCAGTTGCATTTGCAATATCACGAGCTACTTTTGGATCTTTATCCTCAGCTGTTACAGAAATGACTTGTGAATCTTTTTCATTCGCAACATTAATCTTCTTCGTTAACGCTTGCGCTGTCATATTTAAATTTAATTTTTCATTTACTTGTTCTAAGATTACTGGGCTTTTAATAATAACCTTATATGTATTCGTTAATTGAATATTCGTTTGAACTTCACCAGCTTGAAACATCGATCCCTCTTGTTTCTTCTGGTTAACAAGAATTTGCGTCGAAGATTGATAGATTGGTGTCATAAAGAAGAAGCTAATGATAGCACTTACAATAGCTGCACCAAAGGCGATTACGAGGATCATTGCTAAACGTTTTTTTAAAATATGAAATAACTCTTTCAAACTAATTGTTTCTTCCATAAGTTCCTCCAACTTTCTAAATTTTACACATAACAAAAATTATAACATATAATCTTACATTTTTTTATTTTAGTAATATCTATGTACGATTGTTATTTAAAAACATATATAATCTTACAAAATAATCTTAAATATGACAACACATTCCATCAATTTGGCAAAAATTCTATCATATCATATTTGTTGTATAATACGATACAAAATTTTATAACAATTCAAAAAAGCTAGTAAAAAAATACCAGCTTCAAAAATTACTATTTCACACATTATTTTCTAATAATATCCATATTGTTCCTGTTCTTCTCTTTTATCGTTTAATATAACACCAAGTAGTTTTCCGGATGCTTTATCTAATATTTGTTTTGCTTTTATTAGTTTATCTTTTTCTGTTTTTTCACTGCGTGCTACTAATATAACTCCATCACACTTATTAGCGAGTATTTGTGCATCTGTAACAGCCAATACAGGTGGTGTATCGATCAGAACGATATCAAACATCTTATATGCCTCTAGAAGTAATTCGTCCATTTTACGATACCCAAGTAGCTCTGCTGGGTTTGGTGGGATTGGACCCGCTGACATAACATATACGTTCTCTATGTCTGTTTTTTGAATACATTGCACAAATGATGCTTGTCCTGATAATAGATTCGTTAATCCATTTGGATTGTGTGCAGCGAATAAATTTTGCAATGTTGGCTTACGTAAGTCAGCTCCAATTAACAATACTTTTTTCCCTTGTTGTCCAAAAACAACTGCTAGATTAGAAATGGTCGTTGTTTTCCCATCACCTGGATCTGCTGAAGTGACAATGATAGAACGAATATGGTTATCTACAGATGTAAATTCAATATTTGTACGGATATTACGGTACTGTTCCGCAATGCGTGATTTAGGCTCTTTATTTGTAATTAATTGTCTTAATGGCTTTCTTTTCTTTCTCCCGAACATGTCATGGTCTCCTTTTTCAGAATACGTCATTTTCCCCTTTTTCTCTTTTATGCTCGATATGCTACGCCAATTTTTCATTTACTTCTACCGTTAAATTTCTCCATTACTTTCCTCTACAATCCATCATAACGAATCAGAACAACCTTTGTCCTACCTTACACCTTCTATAATGTGACAACGACTTCTCTATTTTTATCGCGCTATCATTTATCTTAATTTCAAGATATTTATAGCGTCATTATATATGAATTTCCATTCATTTACAACAAGATTTCTGATTAATCTGTATTTTAATATTTCGAACAAACAATACGTTAATTAAAAAAATTCTCCTGCAACATGCAGAAGAATTTTTTTAATTAACATCTATTCTTTTTTATCACCAATCGCAAATGTAATTTCAGCTTCACATGCAACTTCACCATCTACTGTTGCGATTGCTTTTCCTTTTCCGATTGGGCCACGTACACGTGTCATTTCAACTTCTAAGCGAAGTTGATCACCTGGACGTACTTGTTTTTTGAAACGACAGTTGTCGATACCTGCGAAGAAAGCAAGTCTTCCGCGGTTTTCTTCTTTCTTTAATACCGCAACTGCTCCGACTTGTGCTAATGCTTCTACAATAAGTACACCAGGCATAACTGCATAGTCAGGAAAGTGCCCGTTAAAGAATTCTTCGTTCGCGGATACATTTTTAATTCCAACCGCTCTTTTTCCTTCATCTACTTCTAATATTTTATCAACAAGTAAAAATGGATAACGGTGAGGAATGATTTCTTTAATTTGTTCTATATTTAGCATATAACAATCGCCCCTTTTGTAATATTGGTCTTACCACTTGGACATATTGTTTATTATCCCATTTTGTTTATTGTTTGTCATTATAAAGTGAAACTTTAATCAGTGGGCGCTATTTCCCACTGATTATCAGCCCTCACCAATCGGGCATTTACGGGCAGTTGATTTCCCACCTAACTTTCTTGTATTCACGTAATTTTGAGGCGGAAGTCTTACTGCCCGTTAATGCGGGGTAAAGTGAAATTTTAATATCTTTTCAGCCCTATATATAAAAAAATGCACACACTCTATTCCCTTAAAATAGCTGCATATACTTGCAACTGACACGGAGGTAGAAAAGAGTGTATGCCCAGATTAGGGAAAGGCAATATGTATTGAAACATTATTTGCCTTAATGTCGTATTCGACTCATTATATTATAAACGTTTTCAAATAAGGAAATATTAAATTTAACCATATATATGAATATTTTACCTATTTCCTTCGTTTTTCTTTATTTTTCTTCTATTTTCTCAATAAATCGAAATAAAAAAATAAAAATACAAAAAAAGAACTAAGGTTTATACCTTAGTTCTCCTTACTTTATCGTAATGCACGACGTGGTAATTTATCAATATTCTCTAACATAATACCTGTACCAACCGCAACACAGTGCATTGGGTTTTCAGCAATTAATACTGGTACTTTTAGTTCTTCTGCTAGAAGCATGTCAATGCCGTGTAGTAAAGCTCCACCGCCTGTTAGAATAACACCGCGGTCGATGATGTCCGCAGATAATTCTGGTGGTGTGCGCTCTAGTACGCCTTTTGCAGCTTGTACAATAACAGCTGCATTTTCTTTTAATGCTTCTGTAATTTCTTCAGAGCATATTGTAATTGTACGTGGTAAACCTGTTACCATGTCACGTCCGCGAATTTCAAGCTCTTCACTACGTGCACCTGGGAATACTGTACCAACTTTAATTTTAATATCTTCTGAAGTACGTTCTCCGATTAATAGCTTATACTTACGTTTAATATAGTTTAAGATCTCCATATCAAACTTATCGCCAGCCATTTTGATAGAGGAAGAGGTAACAATATCACCCATAGATAGTACAGCGATATCTGTTGTACCTCCACCAATATCAACAACCATGTTACCGCTTGGTTGGAAGATTTCCATACCAGCACCAACAGCGGCTACTTTTGGTTCTTCTTCTAAAAATACTGTTTTACCACCTGAACGTTCAGCAGCCTCACGAATTGCTTTTTGTTCTACTGATGTGATATTTGTTGGACAACAAATTAAAATGCGAGGTTTTGAAAAGAAGCTCTTTACGTCCAATTTGTTAATGAAATACTTTAACATTGCTTCTGTAATTTCGAAATCTGCGATTACACCATCTTTAAGTGGACGAATTGCTACAATATTACCAGGCGTACGTCCCACCATACTTCTTGCTTCTTCACCTACTGCTAATACTTTACCTGTGTTACGATCAATAGCAACAACAGATGGCTCATTTAATACAATACCTTTACCTTTAACATGGATTAATACGTTAGCCGTACCTAGGTCAATTCCGATATCTCGCGCAAACATTCCCGTTTTTTCCTCCTCGATATTCAAAATCAGGTTACACCCGAATTCTTTTACACCTAATTTCTGATTTTATCATAAATTTAACAGAAACGTAATATTCGCAAAAAGAATTCTTCTGAAAAATATTACCGAATTCAAACGGAATGTTTGCGATCGCACCTTTATTGACGTACCGGCTTTTCTACATCTTCTTTTCTATACTTTTGCTTTGTTGCTTCTCCGCCTCTTAAATGACGAATAGACTTATGATAATCAAGAATTTCTTTCACTTCATTTGCGAGCTCTGGATTAATTTCTGGTAGACGTTCCGTTAAATCTTTATGGACTGTACTCTTTGATACCCCAAATTCCTTTGCAATGACACGCACTGTTTTTCTTGTCTCCACGATATACTTACCAATCTTGATAGTTCTCTCTTTGATGTAATCGTGCACACCACTCGCCTCCCTAAATTGGATGTGAGAAGGGTGAAATGAGCCTCGCTGCATATGACTAAGAAGTAAGTGTGAGTGCTGTTTGTAAGCGTTAAACATTCTTGGATTTATAATGAAATGATTCACGATTTCTCACCTCAAACACTCTCTTTGCTTTGGTTTATACCATTGTATTGCCCGCACTACTGATATATGCTACATGTTCACTATTTTTGCGGACTAAGTTAAGAAAAATTACGTTTTTTTGTGAGAAATACGTTAACAATGACTATTTTGGCGAAAAAAAATGACACCTTATATATAAGGCGTCATTCTTCTCGTTCAAACTCTTCTTCTAATAACTGATGGTGGGGAACCTCTTTCTTACCAGCAATGTAATAATATAAAGTGAATAAAACAAACAATAAAATAATAGCAGTCGACAGAACAAACAAAAATGACACAGTATCCCCTCCCTTTTGTAATATATATTCGAGAATCTCGTCATTTTTCCTTGTTATTGCAACTTTTTTCTCGAAATTGAGTATTTTTATATGGAAATAAAAAAATCAGCTCTCTAGTGAGAACTGATTTTTTCACTTTCTTATTCTTGTGAAGAAGAACTGTTAGATGATTCTGTAGAACCATTTGTTGATTTTTCTTCTTTCTTCGGTTCTTCTTTTTTGTCACTAGTCGAACCGCTTGTTGATTTCTCTTCTTTTTGAGACTTGTCTTCTGTTTTACTTTCTGGTTTCGTGCTCGTTGACTTCTCTTCTTTTTGAGATTTGTCTTCAGCTTTTTTACCAGAAGCATTCGTTGCCTTTGCAGTACCTGCATCAGCTTTAATTTCTGCTACTGATTTATTTAAGTAACGCTCAGGATTCACAGCCACATTGTCTTTACGTACTTCAAAGTGAACGTGAGAACCTGCTTCTTTATTCATTGCACTTAGACCGGATTTTCCTAATACTTCACCTTGTGCAACTCGTGCACCTTTTTCTACTTTCACACTGCCTAAGCTTTGATAAGAAGCTGCTACACCATTTCCGCTATCAACTGTTACAACATAACCAAGAAGTGAATCTTTTTCAGCTTTCGTTACTGTACCACTTAAAGCAGCTGTAACATTGAACTCTTTTCCATTCTTCGCAGCAATGTCAATTCCTTTGTTTGGGGAATATGTGTTGTTATAAAAGACAAGTGCTTTTTCTTGTTCCGCCTCAGTTGCTGCATCTTCATAGAACTTCTTCTGTACGACTACTTCCGCATTTGCAGGAGCTGGCATTTTCACTACTTCTGAAGACTTCGTTACTGGTACTGCTGGATCTTCCGTTTGTGTATACGGTGTTGCTTGATCTTGGTTCGGAGTCTTCTTCGGATTAGCTCCTTGGAACCATAGCGCAACCATTAAGATTACCGCTGCACAAGCAATGTATAGTGCCGGAAAAACCCATCTTTTTTGAAATAAATGTACTACCTTTTGCGACTTTTTATTATTTCTTCCTCGCATTCCATCATCACCTCAGCAATCATTTTGAACAATATTCACGCATCCTATACAACGTATAACTAATTACTTTTCGACAAAATCTGTAAAAATATGTATACGAATTGTAAAATTTCCGAGGAAATGATAGAAAATAGAAAAAACTGAGCGTTTCGGCTCAGTTTTTAATCTAATTGTTTCTTTTTATATACGATTAAACATGCAATAAGTGAAATAATAAGCCAAGCTCCAACATTTATCATATGCCCACTAATACTACTAAACCCAGCACCCTCTACTAAGCTTTTAATTGCCTTTTCAAGATGAAATGTTGGAAGATAACTAATTATTGTCTTAATGACTTTATTTTCAACCATTGGTTCAAATTGCACAGCTAAATACATCGTCATTAATATTGGCATTCCAATTAGTGATGTTTGTGGGACAGACTCAGCTAGTAATCCAATCATTGTTCCAATTAAAGTGAATAGAATTGTTCCACATAAGAAAACAAATGCTAGTAATAAGAAATTTCCACTTAATTGATCTAAAATGAATAAGTTTACAATAGAAATACCTAACGTTAAACATGCTGTTAATATACTTTTCCCAAGAAGAACTTCAACAGAAGAAGCTGGCGATAGCATTAAAACACGCAATGTATGTTTTTCTTTTTCTTCTGCAATTACCATTGATTGAACAAACCCTGCAACGAATAGAAAGGCCATTAAAGTAATAATACCAACTCCTGCACTCCCTTGCCCAAACCTGCTAAATATAAATGCAAATACAATTGGTAAAGATGCCATTAACAACACTTGTGAATTTGTCTTAAAATCTTGTACTTCTTTTCTAAAAATAGCTGATACACGTCTCATTGAAAATGTCATTATAGTCCCCTCCCAGTAACTTCAATAAAGATATCGCCTAGCGTTGGTTCGTGTGAATGAATCGATAGTAATTCGCCCTTTTTCATCCATTCTGAAATACGTTTTGCGCCTAATTCATCTTTTTGTACGATTTCTTTCTTCTTATCTTTTAATATGACTTGTATTTGATCTTTCGCGTATTGTAAGCGAAGGTTTTCCGGTGTATCGAGTGCTACAATTTCTCCGCCACATAGAAAGGCAATGCGGTTACAAAGCGACTCTGCTTCATCCATATTGTGAGTCGTTAAGAAAATCGTCGTTCCTTCTTTATTTAAGTCTTTTAAGATTTTATGGATGTTTTGTACGTTTACCGGATCGAGTGCAGATGTTGGTTCGTCTAAGAAGAGAATATCTGGTTTATGAAGGATTGCTCTTGCTAGTGTAACGCGCTGCTTCATTCCCTTTGATAGTTTCTTTACTGGTGTTTTTTTATCATCTAATAGATTCACTTGCGCTAGCACTTCATCGATTCGTTCTTTTTTACAATCGTATAAATCGCAAAATAATAGTAAGTTATCATAAATGCTTAGTCTTTCATATAAGCCGCTATTGTCTGTTAAGATACCAATTCGCTTGTAATCGATGCTGCTTGGTCCTGTAATATCTTTGCCTAATACTCTTACTGTTCCAACGCTATGCAGCAATTGAGAAGTTAAAATCTTTACTGTTGTCGTTTTCCCTGATCCACTCGGTCCGAGGAATCCGAAAATCTCTCCTTGCTTCACCTCAATATTTACATTTCGAAGTGCCGTTTTTTCATTGAAGCTTTTCATTACATCTTTCATTTCAATTGCCAATGTCATCTCGTCATCCCCTTTGTTTTTTCTTTTATAGATGAAAGTCGCTTTAGCGCTTTTCGTTGTTTGTTTCGCTTTTCTTGACTCAATCATATGAAAATCAAAGGGTTTACGCAGTAAAATACCGGTAAAAGGAGTATTTTTACCGGTGAATGGATCGTATTTTAAGCTTATTGGAGCACTTTTTATAGTCCAATCACGTCTTTTAATTCATCCATTCGTCCTTTCGAAAGCGGAATTGAACTTTTTCTTTCGTCATCCAAAATTAAACTAAAACTATTACGAGTCCACGTAATCACTTCTCGTACTCTTTGTAAATTCACAAGATACGAGCGATGACATCTAAAGAACCCGAATCCTGTTAATCTCGCTTCTAGTTCACTTAATGTTAATGCACATACGAAATCACCTTCGCGCACATGAATATGTGTTACTCCGTTTTGCGTTTCAATGAAATGAATTTCCATCGGATCAAGTAAAATGATTTTATCGTTTACTTTCGCTGGAATTCTTTCAAGTTTCATTTGGGGAATCATTTGAACAACCTTTTCTTCATCCACCTCTTCAATTTCTTCTTGTTCAATTTCTACTTTTTTCACACCATCATTGTTTAATATGTATACATCTTCTGTTAACGAAAGGGCGTCCGATAGAAATGATGACGTAATAAAAATTGCCTTTCCTTGCTCTTTCATTTTCATAATTGCTTTCCGAATAATAATTGTGCTTTCTGTATCTACATTTTGCTCCGGCTCTTCCAAAATAACTAAATCCGGATTATGAATCATAACTCGCCCCATATGAAGCCGACGTTTCTCTGAAAATGATAGTTTTTCTATTTTAACGTTTAACTTATCTAAAAGACCTACATATTGTACAACTTCTTCTATACTCATATTCGATTCATAAAGTCCCATTAAAAACTTAAAGTATTCCTTAACCTTCAAACGTTCGTATGCCTCATCTTTCAAAAAACAAAAGCCGATGCGGGAATAATTTCTCTTTCCAATCGCTTCGCCTTCAAATAGCACGCTGCCAGTTGAAGCTTCTTCCGCACCAATAATGATGCGGTGCAATACTTTAGCTGTATGGTTATTACATTGCAAAACAACACATTGTCCTTTTTCAACCTTCAGTTCAACTGCCGGTAACTGGTTCGTCTTTCCTATTTGCCTCAACTCCAGTAGCGCCATTTTGTCTCCCCCAAATACTTTTTATCCTATTATACCAAACAATTAATGGAAGATTTAGATATTTTATGAAACACCATAAAAAGAAGGCTATCCCAATGAAAGGATGCCTTCTTTTCTAGTTTTTTTCTACCATGATTTTTTAAATATATCAACAATTCAACAAGAAATATCCACTTAACGATAAAAGAAGGACGGTCCCTTTTCCCCTACTTCTTCACCATCAATTTTCCTTCATAATCGTTCATCGTCTTTATTTCAACGCCTTTATAGTAATGGGCGACGATATCTGTATATTTCTTGCCTTCCGCTGCCATGCCATTTGCTCCGTATTGGCTCATACCAACGCCGTGACCGAAGCCTTTCGTTGTAACGACGATTTTATCTCCTTCTTGTTTCCATGTGAAGTCAGAAGAGCGCAAGTCTAATTTGTCACGCACATCTCTTCCTGTTAATGTTTTACCTTGAAACGCTACATCTTTTACACGCTTTCCTTCTGTACGCTCTTTAATATCGCCAACTTTTCCGTCCGCTAGCACTTTCACGCCAAGACGCTTTTGAAAGTCAGCTACTGTAAATGTTTGCTCACTCGTAAATTTTGGAGAAGCTTGATCCCACGGACTATCTACGCTCTTTAAGTACGGATAGTCATTTCCCCAATAATCAGCAGCATTTTCTGTCCGGCCATTACTCGTTGAGAAGAAGGATGCTGAGATTGGCTTTCCATCATACGTTAAAACTTGTCCTGCAGTTTTCGAAACAGCTTCCTCGATTTTCTTCAAATTATTTTCGTAGTTATTACCCCATTGCTTTTTCAATTCTTCTTTGCTTTTGTACACTTGATCTTTCACCGTATCTGTCACGTCCGCATTGTTCTTCTTTCCTCCGCTTAGCATACGCTGGACTACAAATGTTCTCGCTGCTAATGCCTGCGCCTTCAGCGCCTCTATTTCAAAACTGGCATTCATCTCAGAAGCTACTACACCGGTCACATACTCCTCCATAGGTAATGTCTCTACCTTTTTCTGTTTCTCACGATATACAGCAACTTGAACCGCTGTATCGACTTTCCCTGGCGCTGGTATACTTTCTATCGCTGGAGGAGTTTTAGAAGCTGCTTTTTCCCCTACCTTTGCTTTCGCAAACGGAATAACAAGAGCAGCAGGTACAATGATAACGAGCGCTATGAGAAGCGCTACTGTGATAAAAAGTGGCTTTGAAAATTTCATCTTATTTCCCCCAATATGAAAAAGCTTTACTCCATTCATTCTTATGGAACAACTCTTTTTTTTAGAACATACTTAAGGCGATCAAAATAAAACAAAAATTTTCTAAATATTTTTACTGGTACGTGCATAAGTATAGAATTTCTTGACTATAACAGTAATAACCCAAAAAAATAGTCCCTACGTCAAAAGACGTAGAGACTATTTCAATTAAGCGTGAAGATCAGAAACTTCTTGTTCTTTCACTTCTTCTACTTTTTCGTTTACACGTTCAATAGTTGCACCTAATGCAGCTAATTTCTTATGGAAATCTACATAACCACGGTCAAGATGCTTTAACTCAGTTACACGAGTGTAACCTTCTGATACTAAACCAGCTAAGATTAATGCAGCAGCAGCACGTAAATCAGTTGCGCCTACTTCAGCACCTTGTAAGCTGTTTGGACCGTTCATAATAACAGAACGACCTTCGATTTTAATATCAGCATTCATACGACGGAATTCTTCAACGTGCATAAAGCGGTTTTCAAATACCGTTTCTGTAATCATACTTGTTCCATCAGCTTGTAGTAATAATGCCATCATTTGTGATTGCATGTCTGTTGGGAAACCTGGATGAGGCATAGTTTTAATATCAACCGCTTTTAACTTATCTGGGCCGATAACACGTACACCTTCATTTTCCTCAATAATTTTAACACCCATTTCTTCCATTTTCGCTGTAATTGAGCGTAAATGTTCAGGCACAGCATTTTCAATTAAGATGTCTCCACCAGTAATTGCCGCTGCAACCATGAATGTTCCCGCTTCAATACGGTCAGGAATAATAGAGTGGTTTGCACCATATAATTTATCAACGCCTTCGATACGAATCGTTCCAGTTCCAGCTCCGCGTACTTTTGCTCCCATCGCATTTAAGAAGTTAGCTAAGTCAACGATTTCTGGTTCTTTCGCTGCGTTTTCAAGAATTGTTGTCCCTTTTGCTAATGTAGCTGCAGACATAATGTTTTCTGTCGCGCCCACGCTTGGGAAGTCTAAATAAATTTTAGCTCCTTTTAGTTCTCCCTCAACGTATGCCTCAACAAAACCGTTACCAACCTGTACTTTTGCTCCCATTGCTTCGAAGCCTTTTAAATGTTGGTCAATTGGACGTGAACCAATTGCACATCCACCAGGAAGTGCAATACGAGCACGACCGTTACGTGCTAATAATGGTCCCATTACTTGAACAGATGCACGCATTTTACGTACATATTCAAATGGTGCTTCAATGTTTAGTTCTTTAGAAGCATCGATTGTTACTTGGTTATTTTCAAATACGACTTCAGCATTTAAATGACGTAATACCTCATTAATTGTGTATACATCAGACAAAACTGGTACTTCAGATAGTACATTCTTTCCATCACTCGCTAATAGGGCTGCAGCGATTATAGGTAATACAGCATTTTTTGCGCCCTCAACACGCACTGTGCCGTTTAACCGCTTTCCGCCACGGACGATGATCTTTTCCAAATTATTCCCCTCCGTGTCCTTTTTTCAGTATCTATTCACTCAATACTCAGAAGTTATGATCGGTGTGCCAACCACAATTGTATCTTTGTTGTCTGTAGAACGTATTGCTATTTGCACATTTATTTTCTCTCTATTTGTTGAAAGAGCGTCATCCCACTTTTTATTGTATGCGGAGACTGACACAAATGCTCTTTCTTCTATCTGTTCGATCGCTCTTGCTGAAAGATCTTTCAAAACTTGATTGGTTTTATTTTGCAAAACACCTTCAATCTTATCATTCAGTACACCTTGAACACAAGTGTAAATTATAGGTTTTTCACTAAAAATTTTATTCGTTTTCTGAATATACTTCGGGTCCCATTTTGCCCCGCTTACTTCAAAGATAATGAAAGTGTTTTCTTTAGTATTTTCCTTACTCCAAGTTACTACTACTCGTTCTTCATAGGAAGAAAATTTTTTATAGGATGTAGCTTTATATCCATCTGGAGATTGCTCTAATTCCCACTTTTGAATATTCGCCTTGTCCTTCACATCGTTTAACAACTTTTGAAACGTATGTATATTAGAAATTGTTTTTGTTTCTCGTGCTAACCATGACCATTTCTCTACTTTAGCATTATTTTTCTCTACAGCTGCGATCATGTTCTCCATCTTCTGTTCATCGCTTATCGGTTTCATCTCTCTATATCCAACCAAAAATAAAACAACACTAAGTGCAACAATAAGAATGGCTTTAAGCTTCAATTTCATCCCCTCCTATCCCCATTGTTAACGGAGATTTGAGGTTCTATACACTTACTTTACTAAATACGTTAAACTCTTTGAATAGCCTAAATAATCAAGGAAAAAGTTACTTACAGATGTCCCAATTGCAATTGTAATTAAAATGAGTAATACTCTCGTCTGCATCACCTTTCCAGGCTTCATTAAACGCTCAATGTGAATACCTTGTAAGGCCCACCACGTAATGGTAATAAACAATAAATGCGAAACAATGGCAATCAGTGCTTGTTGCCCTAAAAGATGTGCCAAAAAACCGACCCCTTTTTACCCAGCTACTACTTACGAAATCTTATAAAAACGATACCATAATAAGTAGGAGCCACACTTTTTCAAATACAAATAAGCATCTTACATTTTACATCGTAATTTTTCTCTTTAAAAACGTATACTTATATGCATTTTCAATTGTAATTCACACAAAATAAAAAGCGCAGAGTACCGACTCCACACCTTTTATTTTCACTATTGTACCACGTTCCCTAAGAAGAAGAAATCTTTCATTAATGGAAAATATTCATAAAAGAAATTGTATCCAATCATCGGCATAATCCCTAGTATTACAATCGAAATTGCGCAAAGGCTCATCACAACCTTTATATTGAGTGGCAAATGAATTTTCTCTTCTACTTCCCCCGTACGGAAAAACATTTGCTGTAAAATACGGAAATAATATACGAATGAAATGACTGTTGTCCCCATCATAATAGAAGCTAGTACGTAATGAGCTTGCTCTACATGAAGTGCCCCTAAAAAGATGTTAATTTTCCCAATGAAACCAGCTGTTCCTGGTATCCCTGCTAGCGATAAAATAAAAATCGTCATCACGATTGCTGTAAATGGCGACCTTTTATATAACCCAGTGAAAATGGTGATATTTTCTTTGTCGCTTTGTAAGATTAAGCCGTGGATAATTGCAAACGCACCTATATTCATAAGCATATACGCCAACATGTAAAACCACATGCTATCCATCGTAAATGGTGATAATGCTACAAGCGGAACGAGTAAATACCCTGCATGCGCGATTCCCGAATAAGCAAATAGGCGTTTTACGTTATATTGCTTTAATGCGACTACATTTCCAATAACCATCGTAATACTAGCTAGCACAGCGATGTATATGCTCATACGTCCGTATAAAGATTGCATGTCTCCTTGCACAGATACACTTGCAAAAACCATGAGGAACAGACGAATAATAAGCAAGAACCCCGCGATTTTAGAAATCGTTCCAAGAAATGCAGTAACAGGTGTAGCAGCCCCTTCATATACATCAGGCGCCCACATATGAAACGGCACTGTCGCAATTTTAAACGAGAGCCCAACAAGCAATAGTAGAAATGCAAGAGCTAACAATAACTGAATACCACCAGCCAGTTCCCCGGCAAATACTTTTTGCATATCCACGATATTGGTCGACCCTGTAATGCCGTATAAATAACTCATTCCAAAGAGCGTAATTGCTGTTCCAATTCCTCCGTTAATGACATATTTCATTGCTGCCTCATTTGATGCACGGTTCTTTTTTCGTATTCCTACTAAAATATACGAAGAAAGTGAAAGCAATTCTAAACCGATGAAAAGTGTAATGAAGTCGACACTAGAGGCCATAAACATAGCCCCAAGAAGTGCCATCAAAAATAAGTAATAATATTCTCCCTTATCTTCAATTGGATTCTTCTTATCATCGCTCATTGCGGTGCATAAGATGAGGGACGCTCCGCCTAATAACAATGTTTTAAACCCTTTTGAAAACCCATCTAGTACAAACGATCCGTTTAAAATATCTCCCGCCGGTTCACCATATAGCGTAATTAATGACACGATTGCTACTATGACGGCCGCGATTGCACTAAGCGCTACATACCTATGGTTCAGCTTAAAAAACAAATCACATATGGAAAGAAGGATGGCAGCTCCGAGAATAATGAATTCTGGCACCATAAGATGCCACGATAAGCTAAGTAACGTATTCATATCCATCCTACTTCACCCCCAATGTTTTCAATGTATTTTGAAGCGGATCCCCTAATATTTCTGGCATTACTCCAATTGCAATAATGCAGAAGATAAGTAGCAAAATAGGGACGTACTCCCATCCGTGTATATCAGCTTTCGCTTCCCACTCTTTCTTACCAAATGTTACTTGAAGTGTCGCTCTTAATACGTATACAGCGGTTAAAATGATGCCAAGCACACCGATTGCCGCAATGACTGGTTCTCCTTGAAATAAACCGAGAAAGGCAAGAAACTCGCTAACAAATCCAGACATTCCTGGCAATCCGAGCGATGCCATTCCTCCTGCTAAGAAGAATCCGCTAAGTACTGGTACACTTTTTGCGAGTCCGCCAAGCGCTGTAATATCCGACGTTCCAAATCGTTGTTCTATAACACCAAGTAAGAAAAAGAGTAAGGCTGCAATTAAACCGTGAGACACAACTTGGAATAGTGCTCCTTGTGTACCTGGTGCATTTAACGCCGCAAGGCCCATTAATACAATGCCCATATGCGAAATACTAGAGTAAGCGAGCACCTTCCGAAAGTCCGTTTGGATAAGTGCTAGAAAGGCCCCGTACAATAAATTAATAACTCCTAAAATCGCAATTAACGTTGCAAACTCGCGAAAGTATTCCGGGAATAGCCCCTGTCCGAAGCGGATTATACCGTATGCTCCAATCTTCAGTAAAACGCCCGCATGAAGCATAACGACAGCCGGATGCGCTTCAATATGAACATTGACCATCCAGCGATGTAACGGGAAAACGGGTAGTTTAATTGCAAAAGCGATCATTATAGCAATGAATATACCGAGCTGTAAGCTACTCGGGATGATTTGTCCTCCCCCCGCATTTACTCCTGCTAATATCTCTTTCAGTTCTGCAATATTTGTTGTACCTGTTTTCGCAAATAAGACTGAGAAAACGATGAGCAAAATGGCGGAGCCAATACCGTTATATATTAAATAACTATAAGCAGCCTTTTCACTCGACAATTTCCCCCACTTTCCAATTAATAAGAACATTGGTGGCAACGTAATTTCAAAGAAGATAAAGAACAACATTAAATTTTGAGCAGCAAAGACCCCAAGCATCCCTATTTCTAACATGAGTAACAGCATATAAAAAGCTTTCAAATTCTTTTTAATAGTAAATGCTGCAATTGCTGCAAGCATCGCTAGAAGGGCTGTCAGCACCATCATAACGAGCGATAAACCATCAATACCAAGCTCGTAATAAATGGAAAACCACCTTTTATCCACCGCTGCAAAATCCCCAAATTTAATCCATTTCACTTTTTCATCAAATAGCGCCAAACTCTTTCCAGAAGCATATGTACAAGCGAGGACGATAGCGATTCCGAATGGAAGCGTCGTTCCAAATAAACCAAGCGCTCGCACTGTACGCGATTCCTTTTTCGGTGTTAAGGCAAGTAAAAGAATTCCTAACAGCGGGGAAAAAATGAAGAACGTTAATAACAAATCATTCATCGTAAATCCCCTCCCGTATAGAGCAAAATAATGAAGAGTACTGCAAGCGAAACAGCTGTTACAGTCCCGTACACTTGTACATTTCCGTTTTGAAGTCTAGATCCGAGTCCGCTTATCCCTTTCACTAAACTCCCTATTAAAACGGCAACTCCTTCGACTACATACACCTCAAATAAGCGAAGCACATGAGAGATTCCTTTCGTAATAGGAATCACCGTCATATTGTATAGTTCATCCACATAGTATTTTTCTTTCAAAAGATTATAAAGAGTTGTTTCCTCGCCTCCTGCCCAATCTCTAGAAATAGATTTCTTGCCATATATGAAATACGCAAGAGCGATTCCCGCAAATGAAACGAGCGTCGCAACAATCATAATCCAAACTGGTCCGTGTACCTCTCGTGCTTTAAATGCTACATCTTTCGTAAGCCAATCCCCGAGAAACGTTCCAAACCACGGTGTATTTATATAACCTGCCACTACTGCAAGGACGCCGAGGACGATCATCGGATACGTCATAATGCGGGGCGATTCATGCACGTCTTCCTTCGTCTTCGCCTCCCCAGTAAAGACAAGGAAGTATAGACGGAACATGTAAAATGCTGTTAAAAATGCTGCAATTACTGCTAATATGAATAAAACGTAATTGCCATTCATCCAAGCCGCTGCTAAAATTTCATCTTTACTAAAGAAGCCGGAAAGGAGTGGCACACCACTAATTGCAAGAGTACCGATTAAAAATAGTGCACCCGTTACTTTCATCTTCTTCTGTAAACCGCCCATTTTATTAATGTTTTGCGTATGCACTGCATGAATGACACTTCCTGCCGCCAAAAATAGTAGCGCTTTAAAAAAAGCGTGTGTCGTTAAATGGAAAACACCAGCTACATAACCAGCAGATCCTAACGCAAGCATCATATACCCAAGCTGGCTAACTGTAGAATAAGCAAGCACTCTCTTTATATCCGTTTGTACAAGACCGATAGAAGCCGCAAAGATTGCAGTGAAGGCTCCAACGATTGCCACTGTCTGCATCGCCACCGCACTTGCCGAAAATAACGGGAACATTGTCGCCACTAAATATACGCCAGCTGCAACCATCGTCGCCGCATGAATAAGTGCCGAAACAGGCGTCGGTCCTTCCATCGCATCTGGTAACCACGTATGAAGCGGGAACTGACCTGATTTGCCCATCGCACCGATAAAAATCAAAATCGCTGTTATTGTAATCATCGTAGGGGGAAGATCTCCCGTATGAACCGCCCTAAATATTGCGTCATATTCAAAACTACCTGCATGCCAGAAAATTAAGATCATCCCAATAAATAAACCGACATCTCCAATACGAGTCATAATAAAAGCCTTTTTCGCAGCAGCCTTTGCTTCTTCTTTAAAGAAATAAAAACCGATGAGTAAAAACGAACCGAGGCCTACTAACTCCCAAAATATATAAAGCTGTAATAAATTCGGTGATATAACGAGCCCGAGCATCGCAAATGTAAAGAGCCCTAAATAGGCATAAAAGGTTGGTAATCTTTCCTCACCTTTCATATAACCTTTCGAATACACATGTACAAGTAAACTCACAAGTGTAACGATAAACAGCATTAAAGCTCCTAATGCAGTCACTTCAAAACCAAACGATATATCAATATCTCCCGTTCTAAGCCATACCCACTTATGCTTTACGCTTGCTTCTGAAAACCGTTCTATTAATACAAGTACCGCAAATATAAAGGAGAGAAAGACGAAGAAAATACTAAGTACGCTGCTTCCTTCTCTAATTTTCTTCCCGAATATAATTAACAACAAAAACGAAACAAGCGGGAAAAGCGGTATGAGCCATGCATAATCGATCATTGTTTCCTTCCCCCTTTTCGGTCACAATGTTATCCTTTGAGCGTATCCATTTCATCTACATGAACCGTCGTACGATTACGATATAAAGCAATCAAGATGGCGAGCCCTACCGCCGCCTCCGCTGCTGCTACAGCCATCGTAAACAGAGAGAAAATTTGCCCTGTTAAATTTGGGAACAAACCTAATTTACTAAACGCTACTAAATTTAAATTGGCCGCGTTAAGCATTAATTCGATACAAACTAAGACAATTACTGTATTTCGCTTCGTTAAAGCTCCAAACAAACCGATGCAAAACAAAATAATCGCAAGCGTTAAATACGCAGAAGCCGGAACGCTACTCATTGGAACCCTCCTCTTTCTCATCCTTCTTCGCAAGTATAATCGCGCCAACAAGTGCTACAAGTAAAATAACTGAGGTTAATTCAAATGGAATAATATATTTCGAATAGAGAAGTGTACCGATTTGAAGTGTGTTTTTTTCATGGAGAGGTAAACTTCCTTGTGTGCTTTCATTTGCAAAATCAATGTTGTTAACAGCGAAATACATAACTGCCCCAAATGCTACAACCGCAAAGAAGATAATCCATTTTCGAAGAGTAAGACGCGATTCATTTTCCGCGTTATGCTTCGTTAACATAATGCCAAAAATCATAATAATTGTGATCGCACCAGAGTAAAGTAAAATTTGTGCAACGCCTATAAATTCAGCTGATAAAAGAAAGTACAAACCTGCAATGCTGAGGAATGTCAGAACGAGGGCTAGCATCATATGCATAACTTTCGTTAAATTCAACATAAGAACACCGCCGATAATTGCAGACAAGGATAGTATAAAGAATGCTACAAACTCGCCATTCATGCTTTATTCTCCTTCCTGACATTTGCGTCGTTTTCATCAAGCCACTGCAAATTTTTAAATAAGTCATCACGTGAATATTCCGCAAGTTCAAAGTTATTTGTCATGACAATCGCCTCTGTCGGACAAACTTCAGTACATAAATCACATAGAATACAAATTTCAAAATTAATATCGTACGTGTCGATAATTTTTCCTTTTTTCGTAGGATCCGGATGTTTTTTACCCGTTAACTGAATACAGTCTGTCGGACAAATGTTAGAACATTGATTACAAACAATACATTTTTCTGGATAAAACTTTTGAATCCCTCGAAAACGGTCTGGCAGTGGTAACGGTTGATTCGGATAATCATACGTCACCTTCTTCTTACTCAAATTGCTTAATGTATATTTTAATCCTTTAAATAGTCCTTTCATCTCTTACTGGCACCCCCCTCATAGATTAGAAGAATAACTCCTTAATCAATGCCGTTAAGAAAATATTGGCAAGTGCAATTGGCAATAATACTTTCCAGCCAAACTCCATTAACTGATCACCTCTTATACGCGGAAACGTGACGCGGAACCAAATTAACAGAAAGACTACACTGCTAAATTTCAAAGCAAACCATACGGCACCTGGGATAAATCCAAGGAACATAACTGGATTCCATCCGCCTAAAAAGAGTACTGTAATTAAAGATGCCATCCCGAAGAAATATACGTACTCCGAAAGCATGAAAAACGCCCAGCGAAACCCTGAGTACTCCGTATGATATCCAGAAACAAGTTCTGACTCCGCTTCTGGTAAATCGAATGGCGTCCTATTTAACTCTGCTACCGCTGCGATTAAGAAAACGACGAAACCGATTGGTTGCACGAAAATGTACCAAACATTCTCCTGCGCTGCTACAATCTCATTTAAATTCAGGCTACCAGCTAACAAAACGACGCCGATTACACTCATTACGAGCGGGATCTCATAAGAAATCATTTGCGCCGCCGCACGCATCCCCCCTAAAAGGGAATATTTATTATTCGATGCCCATCCTCCGGTTACGACGCCAATCGTCGTAATACCAGAAACGGCAATATAGTAAAGTAGCCCTACTCCAATATCCGCGAACTGAAATTTATCAGTAAATGGGATAACGGCAAGCACCATAAATGCTGGTGCGAATGCAATGACCGGTGCTAATATAAACAACGGTTTATCTGCAGCCTTCGGAATACTATCTTCTTTCAGTAATAGTTTTAAAACATCGGCTACCGTTTGCAGCAGACCGAACCGGCCCCCAACTTGGTTTGGTCCAATCCGCCCTTGCATAAAACCCATCACTTTCCGTTCTGCCAAAATACCATATGTAACGAAGCCAAGGACTGCAAATAATAGAAGCACGGCTAATCCGAAAAAAATGAAGAAATTCGTCCAGCTTGAAGGTGATTGTAAGAGCGTTTCAATCATTAGCCATCAACCTCCCCAAGTACAATATCCACTCCACCTAAAATCGTAATTAAATTGGCGATGTTTTCACCTTTCAATAACTTCGGTAAAATTTGCAAATTGTAAAAAGACGGTCTGCGAAACTTCAAACGGTACGGCTCTTTCTTTCCGTCACTAGCAATATAGCAGCCAATCTCTCCGCGAGGCGACTCTATACGGACGAACGCTTCCCCTTTAGGTGCCTTAATAATTTTTGGCACCTTCGCCAGCACGGCCCCGTCTTTTGGGAACTGCTGGACAGCTTGCTCAACAATTTTTAAAGACTCCTCAATTTCTTGCATGCGGCAAACGTAGCGATCCCAAGCATCCCCCACGCTCCCAACAGGAATATCGAAATCGAAGCGATCATAAATGGAATACGGCTCATCTTTGCGAAGATCCCAGTTCACCCCGGTACACCGCAAGTTCGCTCCGCTTAAAGAATACGAAATCGCTTCTTCCGCGCTATATATACCAACGCCTTTTACACGATTTAAGAAAATCTCATTACCACTAACAAGATCATGATAACCTGCCAATTGCTCCCTCATATACGGAACAAACTCTTCCACCTTTTCAATCCAGCCGTCCGGCGCATCCCATTTCACACCGCCGACTCTCATATAGTTAAAAGTAAGCCGTGCACCGCATAATTCATTTAATAAATTAATAATCATTTCTCGTTCACGAAACGCGTACAAAAACGGGCTAACCGCCCCTATATCAAGAAGATTTGTCCCCCACCAAACGAGGTGGCTCGCAACCCTTCCAAGCTCCATTGCAAGTACTCGCAAGTATTCGGCCCGCTCCGGGATTTCAAGCCCCATCATCGTCTCTACAGCATGGCAAATGACGTAATTATTCGTCATGGCTGATAAATAGTCCATCCGATCTGTATAAGGGATAATTTGCGTATACTGTAAGCTCTCCGCAATCTTTTCGGTCCCGCGATGCAAATATCCAATAACCGGTGTAGCTTCTTTAATAATTTCCCCGTCAATCTTAATAACAAGCCTGAACACACCGTGCGTACTCGGATGCTGAGGACCTACATTCAAAAGCATTTCTTCCGTACGGATCATTAGCTACACCTCCACATCATACGGTTCATAATCTTTCCTAAGCGGATGTCCTACCCAATCATCAGGCATTAAAATACGTGATAAATTCGGATGCCTCTTAAAAACAATACCGAGCAAATCATACGCCTCTCGCTCCGGCCAGTCCGCCCCTTTCCAAAACGCAGTCACCGATTCCACTTCCGGCGCTTCCCTATCCAGCTTCACCTTCACCGCTACTGACTGTTTCTTTCCATATGAAAATAAATGGACATACACTTCCATATGTGTCACAAAATCTGTCGCATGTAGCTCTGACATATAATCAAAAGCAAGTCCCTCATGGGATCGCAGTAACTCCATTACTTCATAATATTTGGAGAGTTCTACTACAAGAGTTGGTACATCTTTTGAAAGTTTATTAATATAGGAATCTATTAATGCATCTTCTCCTACCTTCCCCCTAATAACCTCAACATACTGATTTAAATATGGCTGATTAACAGATGGTTCTTCTTGCTTCGGCTCCGCTTCTTTCTTATCTTCTGCACCCTTTGTCTTCGCCCTTGCAGCCGCTGCTGCTTTCGCCTTCGCTACTGCAATTGCCTTCTCATCTCCCGAATCCCCATCACCTTGCGAAGCCTTCTGCTTTACTAGTGCCGCTGCCTTTGCCTTTGCGGCTGCTACGGCCTTTGCTTTCGCCTTTTCTTCTTCCGTTACTTCTTCTGTCCCTTCCCTTTTTTGCTTCGCTAATGCCGCCGCTTTTGCTTTTGCAGCTGCCGCTGCCTTCGCCTTCGCTCTGGCCCTTTCTTCTTCCGTTACCTCTTCTGTTCCTTCTCTTTTTTGCTTCGCTAATGCCGCCGCTTTTGCTTTTGCAGCTGCCGCTGCCTTCGCCTTCGCTCTGGCCCTTTCTTCTTCCGTTACCTCTTCTGTTCCTTCTCTTTTTTGCTTCGCTAATGCCGCCGCTTTTGCTTTTGCGGCTGCCGCTGCCTTTGCTCTGGCCCTTTCTTCTTCCGTTACCTCTTCTGTTCCTTCTCTTTTTTGCTTTGCTAATGCTGCTGCTTTTGCCTTTGCGGCTGCCGCTGCACGTCGTTTTGCTTCTTCTACAGTCATATCGTCATTTTTTGGTAGCGCTTTCTCTTTTTCTCGGTTTTCTTCCTCAAGTTTACTTATTTCAGCATCATGTTTCGCAACGAGACGCTTTCTCGCCTCTTCTTTTGCACGCCTAGCCGCCTCTCTTTTCAAATCCTCTAAGTCTTTGTTCGGATCACTCATTTATTCGTCACCTGCTTTCCTGTCTTTGCCTCGTAACGAATTTTTTCTTTCAATTTATTAATTCCATAAATTAAAGCAGCAGGATTTGGTGGGCAACCAGGAATATACACGTCAACTGGTACGATTTGATCTACACCTTTCACAACAGCGTACGAATTTACATATGGACCACCTGCTGTCGCACAGGATCCCATTGCAATAACCCATTTCGGCTCGGGCATTTGATCGTATAAACGCCTAACAATAGGAGCCATCTTCTTCGTTACCGTTCCCGACACAATCATAACGTCCGATTGCCTTGGTGAAGTCCGAAAAAATGACCCAAATCGATCTAAATCGTAATGTGATGAACCTACTCCCATCATTTCAATTGCACAGCATGCCAGTCCGAATGTCATCGGCCACAAAGAATTACTTCGCGCCCATCCCTTCAACTGTTCCAATGTAGAAAAAAAGATATTTCGTTCTAATTCCGCTCGCTCATTTGGATGTAATTCCTCAAAATTTATAACCATTGTAACACCTTCTTTTTCCAAGCATACGCTAATCCAACTAGCAACATTACAACAAAGATGAGCATTTCAATCAGTGCAAATAAACCGAGCTTGTCATATGCAACAGCCCATGGATATAAAAATAAAGTTTCTACATCAAAGATGACAAACAATAAAGCAAAAATATAATAACGAGCATGAAATCGAATATTTGCATCATGAAAAGGCTCAATCCCACTCTCATACGTCGTCGCTTTCGCTGCACTTGGTTTGTTTGGGCGCAGCATCCTTCCTAATGTAAGAGCCACTACCGGCAGCAATATGCCTAATAGCAAGAAAATCAAAACGATCATATAACTATTTTCATATACACTTGCCATTGTGAAACCCTCCCCCCTGAATTAAGAACAAGTTCACTTAGTAAACAATATGTCCTAGTTGCAGTAATTATTATTTTTAAATTTTTCTAAATAATGCAACTATTTAAATCATTATAGCAAACTTCAAATTCCTATGTCGATATGTTGGAGGCAGAAACGAGAATTATTAAAATCTATTTTTATAACTCGCTATACCTGTGCAAAATAAGTATAGGAATTATATATGTTTTTCAATAAAAAATAAAAAGAGGAATTTATATGTATATACCGTGGGTGAGATAGATGAAAAAACAAACACATGTAAGCATTCTTATAAGCATTATATCGTTATCTATAGCGATTCATTACGTAGCAATGCCTTTCCTATATGAATACTCATTTCATTTTCAACTATTAATTGGAATGAGCACCTTATTCATTGATATTATCGCTTGTAGTTATATACTTTATTTTTCAAACATGAAAGAAGGGTTACCTCGTTTATTTTGGACCATTTTATGTGTTGGAACCCTCTCTTATTTCATTGGTGATATTGTCGTTGCCTATCAACGTTTAATTTTAAAGGACTACTATACGTTCGTTGATCCATCCGATTTTTTTTACCTATTTTTTTTAATTAGCTTTGCAGTCGCCTTTCTATATGAAATCATTTATAACCGAGATTTATTAGAAAAGCTTTTTATGATATGTGATATTTGTATTATTGTTACAGCACAATTTACTTTAAGTTACTACTTACTTATTGAACGAACCATTCACATTTCTTCAACATCCTATATCGACATATTTGTTCAACTTACCTATCCAATGGCTGATTTACTTTTTTTTCTCATAGGAATTAACCTTTTATTCAAACCACTTTCCTTATTATCCAAAAAAGTTGGTGCGCTCCTTGGCAGTGCTTTAATTTTATATGCGACTACAGATGCAATTTATGCTTATATCAAATACTTCATACCCGAGTATTCTATGTTTACAATTACGCCTCTCTATCAAGTAACTTTAGTACTAGTAGCAATCGCCTGTATTCTTCATACAAAAGAACCTGAAAGACAAGAACAAGTGCTATTAACACCTAAACTTGGGGAATCGATCAGATTATCATTACCTTACATTTCTGTCGTAATGCTTATTGTTTTCATATTAGTTGAATACGTTTTTGCGCCTATTGTAGTAATCGGGCTTATGATCACTTTCTCCTTCGTTCTCATACGCCATAGTTTAGTTCGAAAACAAAATAAAATATTATTACTAGCCCAAATGCAATTCAACTCAGAACTCGAAAAACAAATTGAACTACGTACAGAAGATTTAGTAGAACAAAAAAATGAGCTCTATCATAACCAACAAATGTTTAAATCTTTATACGAGCATCATCCAGATCCTATCTTCACATTAGATTTGTATGGTAACTTTCTCAATGTGAATAACGCTGGTACTACTTTACTCGGTTATCAAACAAATGAATTATTAAATCAGCCTTACTATTCACTTACGTATGAAGAAGATTTAGAAGAAATCATTAATGCTTTTCATCGCGTAAAAAAGGGGAAATCTATTTCTTTAGAAATACGGGCGTATCATAAAAATAGAGATATTTACTACTTGCACGTTACAGCTGTTCCTATCTTTTTAAAGAATCATATTTCCGGGGTTTATTTAATGATTAAAGATATTACCGAAAGCAAACAACAACAAGAACAAATTAACTTTCTAGCATATCACGATACATTAACAGAGCTTGCAAATCGCCGAGCCTTTCATCGATATGTAGAACAAGCAATTGCTCGATCCCAAATATCAAAAAGACCTTTTGCTGTGATGTTCCTCGACCTAGACCGATTTAAAGTTATTAACGATACCCTCGGTCATAGGGTAGGAGACCTTCTATTAATTGCAGTAGCAAAAAGGCTCGAAAGAATGGCGACACCAAATATGAAGCTTGCCCGGCTAGCTGGGGATGAGTTCACAATCCTTATTGAAAACTATAATAAAAGACCAGATGTAAAAAAAATGGCTGATACGATCGTAAAAGCTATGAATGAACCATTCGAAATTGAAAATCAACATTTACAAATCTCACCGAGCATCGGGATTGCAATATATCCTGAAGCAGGTGAAGATCCACTGTCGATTCTACAGCATGCTGATATGGCCATGTATGAAGCAAAAAACAGGGGCAAAAACGGTAGCTCTCTATACACGAAAGAATTGTATAAAAAAATGGAACGAAAAGCTCGAATTGAAAAAGACTTACCACTCGCTTTAGTAAACAAAGAATTTTATCTCGTCTATCAGCCACAAATTGATATTACAACGAAAAAGATCATTGGCGCTGAAGCATTACTACGTTGGAAACATCCACTCCTAGGTGACATTCCACCATGTGAGTTCATTCCAATTGTAGAAGAGACACCACAAGTCATTCCACTCGGTCACTGGGTATTAAAAGAATCTTGTCACCAGTTAAGAATATGGCATACTTTTGGCTACCAAGATTTAAAAATAAGTGTTAACTTATCAGCAAAAGAGTTCCAGCAAGATGATTTAATCGAGAACATTTCACAAATACTAACAGACATTAAAGTCGATCCAAAGTATGTAACACTCGAGTTAACAGAACGCATTGCAATGATTGATGAAAAAGAAACATTATCAAGACTAAAGCAATTAAAGGAATATGGTATTCAAACGTCCATTGATGACTTCGGTACCGGCTATTCCTCTCTCGCTTATTTATCCATTTTCCCTATCGATACATTAAAAGTACCAAGGGAATTTACACAACTAGCTGATCATCGGCCGGAAGAGAGAGCTATCGTTTCCACCATCCTTTCTCTTGCAAATACTTTAAACCTTTCTGTCGTTGCTGAAGGAATTGAAACAGAAAAACAACTTAAGTTTCTACAAAAGAATAACTGTAAATATATGCAAGGTTACTATTTCAGCAAACCACTTACTGGTCATCAATTTATAAAATTTCTACAAAAAACACCCAGTATGAACCAATAGCTCATACTGGGTGTTTCTATCACACTATTTGCGAACAGTAAAACTAGTCATCATTACAGTTTCACTTTATAATTTCGGAATTCTTTTCTCGTAATATTCCTCTGCAATCTCTTCATAAAAAGCTGCTGACGTCGTATAAAAATATGGTATGAGCCATAGGAATCCAATCCCTAATGTAATACAACTTAATATAAACCAACCAATAAAACTTAAACATAAAATGAAATACTCCATCTTATGTCCATCCATCATATGACGACTTTCTGTAATGGCTTGATTTATAGAATACTCAGGATGATCATTTATTATAAAGTACGTCATCGAATATGAAAATGATTTAATAATGCCCGGAATAATAAATAGTAAAAACCATAAGAAAATATAAATGTTTACTACTATATATAATAAAAATGACTTTATAAACTTACTTCCTTCTGTAAACCATCTGAATATGTGCCCAATACGCGCTTCCTTTTCACGGATGATATGCAGCGCTAAGCAATAACCACCTAGCGTTAATGGACCTACCACCAACATTGAAATAATTTCTAATGAAAGTGAGCTCTTTACTTCTTTCCAATCCCAAACCTGAGAGAAAACGAAATCAATACTAAAACTAAACGCTGAAATAAGAATCGAAATAAGTAATGTTGCCCCGACAGCTAATCCCCATTTCCCCTCTAATGAATCTAGCGCTTCTCCTTTTAAATCACTAATCATAATTCTCCTCCTATACGTAATAACTCTATTAGTATAGCATGTTCCTACTACAATTCATCTTTTGAAATATAGCGATAAAAATGTGCTGTCGTTGTACTCACATACGGGCTAAGCCAAAGAAAACCTATTCCGAGTGTTAAAATCGCTAAAAGACCCCATCCTATAAAACTAAGCCATAAAAGAAACAAATCTAATTTATGCCCCTTCATAAGATGCTTACTTTCTTTCATCGCTTGTGACACACTATACTCTGGATTTTCAACCATTACATAATACGTCATCGAATATGCAAAATAAAGAATGACTATTACAACAAACGAAATAGCTAATAAAATAAAGAAAACGATTATGAATGATGGATTTGCATTCTCATCAAGAAAACCTAATATCCCAAATACAATCGTTCCTAACATCGGAACCCATGTACCTGTATATAACAAAATTGCGAGCATAGCCCACATTGTTTTTATCATCCTTTTAAAACCACGAAATCCTTCAAATAAATAATCCACCCTAGCATCTTCCCGTTTACTTATTTGTAGAAACACATTCGTATAACCATATGTGGTAATGCCATAAGCAGCATAACTTAAAATTATCATAAGACAGTAAAAAACCCCAAACGTAATAGCAGCTCCAATTGACATCGCGTCTTCTTCAATTGAACCAGTTGAAATAGACGCTAAAAGAAATATTATAACTCCTGGAATTAATAGTATAAGCATTACAGCCATTGAAACGACGTAACTTATAATATGATATAAAATCGTTGATCCAACACCTAGCCCCCATTTTCCTTTTAAAGATTGCAATGCTTCTCGTTTCATTTCACCAATCATTTATTCATCTCCTTTATAGATTGTTGTACATTCTCTACTTATACAAGCATCAATATAATTATACCAGTTTTGTAAAATTATCCATAAAATACATAAAAAATCCGTAAAGGCAAGAGCCCTTACGGATTTTTTTACTTCATATCAGAAACGTTTAAACGGTTCACGGCACGTTGTAATGCCATTTCTGCACGTTTAAAGTCAACATGTGCTTGTTTATCTTGCATACGTTGCTCAGCGCGACGCTTCGCTTCATTTGCACGATGGATATCGATATGGTTTGCTTCTTCAGCAGATGATGATAATACAGTTACTTTATCTGGACGAACTTCGATAAAGCCACCACTTACTGCTACATAATCAGTGTGCCCACCGTTTTTCAGACGAACTGCACTAATTTTTAATGGTGCAACAGTTGGAATGTGACCTGGTAAGATCCCCATTTCCCCACTCTCTGCTTTTACACTTACCATCTCTACTTCTTTTTCGTAAACCGGTCCATCAGGAGTTACAATACTGACTGGAAATGTCTTCATACTTCGTCCCTCCTAAGGCCTTACGCCATCATTTTCTTCGCGTTTTCAATAACTTCTTCAATGCCACCAACTAAACGGAATGCATCTTCTGGAAGGTCATCATATTTTCCTTCTAGAATTTCTTTGAAACCACTAACTGTATTTTTTACAGGTACATAAGAACCTTTTTGACCTGTAAACTGTTCAGCTACGTGGAAGTTTTGAGATAAGAAGAATTGAATACGACGAGCACGATGTACAACTAACTTATCTTCTTCAGATAACTCATCCATACCTAAGATAGCGATGATATCTTGAAGCTCTTTGTAACGTTGTAAAGTTTGCTGTACTTGACGAGCCACTTCATAATGCTCTTCTCCTACGATTTCTGGAGAAAGTGCACGAGATGTAGATGCTAATGGATCTACGGCTGGGTAAATACCCATTTGTGTTAAACGACGCTCTAAGTTTGTTGTTGCATCTAAGTGAGCGAACGTTGTAGCTGGTGCTGGGTCAGTATAGTCATCGGCTGGTACATATACCGCTTGGATAGACGTGATAGACCCTTTGTTTGTAGATGTAATACGCTCTTGTAATTGACCCATTTCAGTTGCAAGTGTCGGCTGGTAACCTACCGCAGATGGCATACGACCAAGAAGGGCAGATACTTCAGAACCCGCTTGCGTGAAACGGAAGATGTTATCGATGAACAATAGTACGTCTTGTCCTTGCTCATCACGGAAATGCTCAGCCATTGTTAAACCTGTTAATGCCACACGTTGACGTGCTCCAGGTGGCTCGTTCATTTGTCCGAATACCATCGCAGTTTTCTTGATTACGCCAGAATCGCTCATTTCATGGTATAAGTCATTACCCTCACGAGTACGCTCACCTACACCAGCGAATACAGAGATACCACCGTGCTCTTGTGCGATGTTATTGATTAACTCCTGAATTAATACTGTTTTACCTACGCCGGCACCACCGAATAGACCGATTTTACCACCCTTAATGTAAGGAGCAAGTAAGTCTACTACTTTAATACCAGTTTCAAGAATTTCTACTTTAGTAGATAATTCTTCGAATGCAGGTGCTTGACGGTGAATTGGATCACGGTGTACATCCGCAGGAACTTCACCATCTAAGTCAATTGCATCACCTAATACGTTAAATACACGACCAAGTGTTACATCACCAACTGGTACTGAGATTGGTTTACCAGTATCTTCTACTTCTGTGCCACGAACAAGTCCATCTGTGGAAGACATCGCAACTGTACGAACTGTATCATCACCTAAATGAAGTGCAACTTCAAATGTTAAGTTAATGCTTCCGTTCTCGTTGCTTTGTTTTACCGTAAGGGCGTTGTAGATTTCTGGTAGCTTTCCGCCATCAAACTTAACGTCTACAACCGGACCCATGATTTGCGTAACGCGCCCTTTATTCATCGGGTTCCCTCCTAGCTTTCTTTTAATTAGCCAACTTACTACGAGCAGTTAGCTTTTCATTTTTTTATTAGTTTATAGCTTACGCGACTCTTTTAAAAGAGCCGCCTACGCTTTTTATTACTATTCTAACGCTGCTGCTCCACCAACGATTTCCGTAATTTCTTGCGTAATCGCTGCCTGACGCGCACGGTTGAATGAAAGTGTAAGTGAATCGATAACTTCCATTGCGTTGTCTGTAGCACTCTTCATTGCTGTCATACGCGCCGCGTGTTCACTTGCTTTACCGTCCAGTAATGCACCGTACACTAAGCTTTCTGCGTATTGTGGCAATAGTACTTTCAAAATTTCTTCTTCAGAAGGTTCGAATTCATAAGCTGTCGTCGGTTTATCAGACGCCACATCAGTAAGCGGTAAAATTTTATTTTCCGTTACTTCTTGTGAAATTTTACTTACGTAATGGTTGTAGTAAATATATAGCTCATCATAAGCACCATCTGCAAACATCGCAATTGCTCGAGAAGCAAGGTCTTTAATATCAGTAAATGATGGGTGGTCAGATAATCCAACTACTTCATCAATGATGTTAAAGCCGCGACGTTTTAAATAATCACGTCCTAGTCGTCCAAGCACAATAATTGAATATTGGTTTGAATCCATATTATGACGTTCACGAATTACGTTACTCACTGTACGTAATACGTTACTGTTATAACCACCTGCTAGTCCGCGATCAGATGTAATAACGATGTATCCTGTACGCTTTACAGGACGCGCATTTAGCATCGGATGATTAATTCCTTTACTTCCTTGCGCAATGCTCGCTACTACTTCTTGAATCTTTTCCATATACGGAACGAAAGATTTAGCATTTTGCTCTGCACGGTTTAACTTAGATGCAGATACCATCTCCATCGCTTTCGTAATTTGACTCGTTTTCTTTGTCGAGTTAATCTTCGCTTTTATATCGCGTAAAGATGCCACAGGTTTTCACCACCTTTTTTCCGGAAGTTGGCACGATTAGTAAGAATCCTCTTCCTAATCTACGTTGCAAGATATTCTTGCTCATGATTGAAGGAAAAGAATAGGTGCACCTACTCTTTTCCTTTACATGACCTTTAGCAATCTCAGAACTTGAGATGCCTATATATATACTATCTAGCTCCAGCGGCTTGACGAGCCGCTTCCGCTTTTATTATTCAGAAGCTACGAATACTTTTTTAAATCCGTTAATTGCTGCTGCAAATTTGTCGTCATCCGCAAGTTTCTTAGTTGTGCGGATTTCGTTTAGTAAGTCAGCTGCATTTGAATCTAACCAAGCATGGAATTCTTCTTCGAAACGAGTGATATCTACTACTGGAATATCATCTAGGAATCCACGTGTTAAAGCGTAAAGAATGATAACTTGTTTCTCTACACGTAACGGTTTGTGTAATCCTTGTTTTAATACTTCAACAGTACGAGCACCACGGTTTAATTTCGCTTGAGTTGCTTTATCAAGGTCAGAACCGAACTGAGCGAACGCTTCTAACTCACGGTAAGATGCAAGGTCAAGACGAAGTGTACCTGATACTTTACTCATTGCTTTAATCTGAGCAGATCCACCTACACGAGATACAGAAGTACCCGCATCGATCGCTGGACGTACGCCAGAGAAGAATAGGTCAGATTGTAAGAAGATTTGTCCATCCGTAATCGAGATTACGTTTGTTGGGATGTAAGCTGATACGTCCCCTGCTTGTGTTTCGATGAAAGGTAGTGCAGTTAAAGAACCGCCGCCTCTTGCATCACTTAATTTTGCTGCACGCTCTAATAAGCGAGAATGTAAGTAGAATACATCCCCTGGATAAGCTTCACGACCTGGAGGACGACGTAATAGTAATGACAGCTCACGGTAAGCCGCTGCTTGTTTTGATAAGTCATCATATACTACTAATACGTGTTTGCCATTGTACATGAACTCTTCACCCATTGTTACACCAGCGTAAGGAGCTAGGTATAATAATGGAGCTGGTTGAGAAGCAGATGCAGTTACAACGATTGTGTAATCTAATGCACCGTGCTTACGTAGTGTTTCTACTACGTTACGTACAGTTGATTCTTTTTGTCCAATCGCTACGTAGATACAAATCATATCTTCGTCTTTTTGGTTAATAATTGTATCAAGTGCAACTGCTGTTTTACCTGTTTGACGGTCACCGATGATTAACTCACGTTGACCACGGCCAATTGGTACAAGGGCATCGATCGCTTTAATACCTGTTTGAAGTGGCTCATGAACAGATTTACGATCCATTACACCTGGTGCTGGGCTTTCGATTGGACGAGTGTTTGTTGTATTGATTGGGCCTAAACCATCAACTGGTTGACCTAATGGGTTTACAACACGACCGATTAGTTCTTTTCCTACTGGTACTTGCATGATGCGACCAGTACGACGAACTTCGTCACCTTCACGGATTTCTGTGTAAGGTCCTAAAATGATAATACCTACGTTGTTTTCCTCTAAGTTTTGTGCTAGTCCCATAACGCCGTTAGAGAACTCTACAAGTTCACCAGCCATAACGTTATCAAGACCATGAGCACGCGCGATACCGTCACCAACTTGAATAACTGTACCAACATCACTAACTTCGATTTCAGACTGATAGTTCTCGATTTGTTGCTTTATCAGTGCGCTAATTTCTTCAGCTCTGATGCTCATGTGCTTCACCCCTATCTATTCTTCATTAATTCACGCTGAATACGTGCTAATTTTCCTTGTAAACTTCCATCATAAATGCGATTTCCAATGCGTACTTTAATGCCGCCTAGTAAATCTTCATCTACAACATTTTTTACGCGAATTGCATCTTTTCCCGTTCTCTTTGCAAATGCTTCTGCAATGTTAAGCTTCTCTTCTTCTGATAGAAGACGAGTAGAGTATACAGTTGCGTCCGCTACGTTACGTTCTTCATTAGCAAGAACAACATATTCATCTGCAATAGCAGGTAAGATCTCAATACGTTTGTTATCAATTAAAATATATAACGTATTTAAAATAGATTCAGAAACAGATCCGAATACGTTTGCAAGAAACGTTTTCTTCTGCTCTTTTGAAATGTTCGGTTGCGTTAAAAAGCTATGTAGTTCTCCGTTCTTTACATAAACGTTTTGTACAAGGCGTAATTCCTCTTCAAACATTTCTAATACGTGTTTTTCTTTAGCAATTTTAAAAAGAGCGACAGCATAACGTTTTGCTACAATCCCATTGCTCATCGCGCTTCTCCTACTTCTTTAATATAATCGCGAATTAACTTCACTTGATCTTCTTCTTTTAATTCTTTTTCAATTACTTTAGAAGCAATTTGAACAGATAAAGAAGCAACTTGTTCTTGTAAAGCAGCAATCGCTTGCTCTTTTTCGCGTTGAATTTCTTGTACAGCAGATGCTTTAATTGATTCTGCTTCTTCTTTCGCAGCAGCAACAATAACATCTTTTTGATCTACAGCTTGTTTTTTCGCTCTTTCGATTAACTCTTGTGCTTCAACACGTGATTGTTTTAACATTTCACGTTGTTCTTCTACTAACTTCTTCGCTTCAGCGTTACTTCTTTCTGCAGCGTCGATTTCATTAGTAACATGCTCTTCACGTTCTTTCATAATTCCCATTAAAGGACCCCACGCAAATTTGCGTAGCATTACTAATAGAAGTAAGAAAATGAACAATGTATAAGCAATCGTTCCAAATGGAATGGCAGCACCTAATAATAAAGTTGGCACAAGGATTCACTCCCTTCAAAATATCTAAATTGATCATATGAAAAAAAAAGACATACGTTTCATTCATAAAGCAATGGCGAAGAAAGTTCGGAAAAACACTCTTCGCCATCTATGTAAGGGGAGTCTCCCTTATTTGTTCATTACGATGAAAGCAATAACTACACCGATGATTGGAAGTGCCTCAACTAAAGCAACCCCGATGAACATAATTGTTTGAAGTGCGCCTTTTAATTCTGGCTGACGAGCAACACCTTCGATTGTACGTGATACGATAAGACCGTTACCAATACCTGCACCTAATGCTGATAAACCAATTGCAATTGCAGCTGCGATTACACCTAAACTCATTTAATTTGTCCTCCTTTGTATTATAAAAAATAAATTTTTTCTTACTTAAATTATATTAATGGTCATGACTTACTTTATGGGCCATATAAACCATCGTTAACATAACGAAAATAAATGCTTGGATTGAACCAACGAATACACTGAATCCCATCCATGCTAACATCGGTACAAGTGCACCTAATGCCCCAAGGAATGATGCTCCGCCTAACTTAGCAAGTAATCCTAATAAGATCTCACCTGCATAAATGTTACCGAATAAACGAAGACCTAACGTTAATGTGTTAGCAAACTCCTCAATAACCTTTAATGGGAATAAGAATTTCATAGGTTGGAAATAACCTTTTACGTATTCTTTCGTACCCTTCATCTTAATTCCATAATAATGGGTGAGGGTAACTACCATCACGGCTAATGTTAATGTAACTGCTGGATCAGACGTTGGTGATCTCCACCATGCAATATGTTCGCCAGCTTCAGTTGCTGAATACATGAATGGTAAACCAAGGAAGTTCGATACGATGATAAACATGATAAGCGTAACGCCAAGCGTTAAGAAACGTCCACCTGTTTTCCAGTCCATCGTACTATTGATAATCCCTTTCACGAAGTCAAACACCCATTCCATGAAGTTTTGCATTCCTGTTGGGCGAAGAGCTAAACTGCGAGTTCCGATAACAGCGATTAAGAAAACAATAACTGCTGCTACAGTAACCATCATAACTGACGACAAATCGAACGTTAAACCTAGAAATTCAACTAATTTACCGTGTTCCACTAGTAATTCACCTCTCTTCCCTGCTCTTATACTCTAAATAAAGAAAATCTATGATCATGACAAGGTATCCTGTCAGCAATCCTACACCTAAGCCCCACATCGCAATTAACTCTTGATATTTGGCTGCAAATAAAATCAATAACCCAATCGTGGCGAATCTTGAATATGTACTTACCGCTGTTGCCTTAAACTTCACGTTTTCTCCATTTGTTACGCGATCTAGCAGCTTGTCTGTTCTACGTGCAATGATGCGCAAACTAAGAAAACTGAAAATCGTCCCGATAATCAGTCCAAGAAATACATCCTTGTAAGAGGTGAATCCCCATCCTAGCACTAGAAGCGCAAGCAAGTAGTACATATATTTCTTTTGTCTTTGGACAAGTCCATGTACGTCTATCATCATTGCTCTCCCGAATAGTAATGTCGAATGAGTCGAATCATTGCGTATACCCCTGTTCCTAATCCGAGTAATAACCCTATAATAAGAAACAATGGAAACGTTCCAACCTTATTATCAATCCACTGCCCACCAAAGATCCCAACAAGAATAGAACCGACTAACTGAGCAAGAATACCTGACATTAAAGCATAAGCTTTTATATGGCTGCGATCGTTTTTTTGCAAGGATTCATCCCTCCAATATGTAACCCTCATTCACGATGTGTTAATAATAACTCATTTCTTTGCATAAATCCTATACAAAATAAAAAGTTTACATTTTCGTCACGGAATAGATGTATTTTTGTCACTGAAAGCCCTACCATCTATCCCCGTTGTTAGCATACAATAGGGTATTAACAGTGTCAACGAGAAATCGTAAAAAATCAAAAAATTTGAGTATTAGTCATTTCCTCCCAAAAATGAAAACGTTCCCCTTCTAAATACTGGTTAGAGATATGCAATTTCTAACAGTTTTCTCTTTATAATAGAAGGAAATGTTCACAAGTTTGTCACTATTATATTTTTAGGATATAACGCTTTCCTTCCATAATATAGTGCTCTTTAGACGTAAGACTTCTATATTATATGTGATGCGTATGCAACTTATGTTGTATATACTATGTATATTTATCCCCCTCCCCTACCTCATCAAGGTACAAAAAAACGAGAGGGGAATCCCCTCTCGTCAGTTGTCTTACTTCGTTCCGAATAAACGGTCACCAGCATCACCAAGACCTGGCACTACATATCCGTGGTCATTTAATTTCTCATCTAATGCTGCTACATAAATATCAACATCAGGATGTTCTTCTTGTACTACTTTTACTCCTTCTGGAGCTGCAACGATACACATTAATTTAATTTGTTTTGCACCGCGCTTTTTCAGAGAGTTAATTGCTTCAGCTGCAGAACCACCAGTTGCTAGCATCGGATCTAGTACGATAAAGTCACGCTCTTCTACATCCGTTGGAAGTTTCACATAGTATTCTACCGGTTGCAATGTTTTAGGGTCACGGTATAAACCAACGTGTCCTACTTTTGCTGCTGGAATTAATTTCAGAATTCCATCAACCATTCCTAAACCTGCACGTAAAATCGGAATTAAACCAAGTTTCTTACCAGCGATCACTTTTGTTGTCGCTTTGCTTACAGGCGTTTCAATTTCAATGTCTTTAAGTGGAAGATCGCGAGTAATTTCGAAAGCCATTAAACTTGCTACTTCGTCCACTAATTCACGAAAATCTTTCGTACCTGTATTCTTATCACGAATATATGTAATCTTATGTTGAATTAACGGGTGATCAAATACATACAGTTTTCCCATGTGAATCTCTCCTTTAGATGATATTCATGCGTTTGCACGCTTTTTTACACTATTTACGATTGTAAAGAAAACACTACTAATATTCAAGGGCAAATTTGGCAAAATCATGATTTTACGATGAATCTATCTAGTATCTTTACCAATTATGGGAGCTGTATCCTTCATTATATCGCCAAAATTTATTCATCATTTGTATACATACTTAAAGAACAATATATGTCCCCAAAAAAAAGACTGCCAAAACAATTACGTCTCAGCAGTCTTCTTCAATCTATTATAGATCTGTGTACATTGGGAATTTGCTCGTTAACGCTTCTACACGCTTACGTGCTTCTTCTAATGCAGCTTCATTTTCATGATTTTTTAATGTGTAAGCAATAAGTGACGCAATTTCATCCATTTCATCTAAACCAAAGCCACGAGATGTTACAGCTGCCGTACCGATACGTACACCGCTTGTTACAAATGGACTTGCTGTTTCAAATGGAATTGTATTTTTGTTCACTGTAATACCAACTTCATCTAATACGTGCTCTGCTACTTTACCTGTGATTTCTAAGTTACGAACATCAATCAAGATTAAGTGATTGTCTGTTCCGCCAGAAACAAGTGTAAGTCCTTCTTTTTGAAGACCCTCAGCTAAGCGATTCGCATTGTTAATGATATTTTGTGCATATGTTTTAAAATCATCTTGAAGTGCCTCACCGAATGCAACAGCTTTTGCAGCAATTACGTGCATCAGTGGACCACCTTGAATACCAGGGAAGATTGATTTATCAATTTGTTTTGCAAATTGTTCTTCACATAAAATCATACCGCCACGTGGGCCACGTAATGTTTTATGTGTTGTTGTTGTAACGAAATGTGCATGTGGTACTGGATTTGGGTGTAAACCAGCTGCTACTAAACCAGCGATATGTGCCATATCAACCATTAAGTATGCACCCACTTCATCTGCAATCTCACGGAATCGTTTGAAATCGATAACACGAGGGTATGCACTTGCACCTGCAACGATTAATTTTGGTTTATGTTCTTTCGCTTTTGCTAATACATCATCGTAATTAATACGGTGAGATTCAGCATCCACGCCATATTCTACGAAATTATATTGTACTCCACTGAAGTTAACAGGGCTTCCGTGTGTTAAGTGACCACCATGAGATAAATTCATACCAAGTACTGTATCGCCTTGCTCTAAAATCGTGAAGTATACTGCCATGTTCGCTTGTGCACCAGAATGTGGTTGAACATTTACGTGCTCTGCGCCAAAAATTTCTTTTACGCGGTCACGCGCGATATCTTCTACTACGTCTACGTGTTCACAACCACCATAGTAACGTTTTCCAGGATATCCTTCAGCATACTTATTCGTTAAAACAGAACCTTGCGCTTCCATTACTGCTTCACTTACGAAGTTCTCCGAAGCAATTAGCTCAATCTTTGAACGCTGTCTTCCTAGTTCTGCCTCAATTGCAGCAAATACCTTTTCATCTTGACGTTTTAAATGATCCACCAAAATCCCCCTTTTCTGAACGAATTACATCAATTCCCAACAGTTTTTTCTTATTTATTCAGAAAAAACGAAAATTCAGGTTGTAATTCTTTCGAACCTTCATGTTTTCAACTACATTCTAACATGACTTTCTATATCATAAAAGAAAAAAAAGACCGAAAATTGGTCTTTTCTTTCTTCTATGATAAAGTCAGACAACATACCTTATTCGTAGGATACAATGAAATTTTAACGGCAAGTGATAGTCTCTTCCTTCGCCGCATAAACAGCACGTGCTCCACCAATTAGTTTTCCACGTGTTGTTGCCATCGTTACATGTGCACTTCCAATTTCCTTCACACTAGTACGAACCGGAACAGCTACGTGCTTTAAATGCATACCGATAAATGTATCACCAATATCCATTCCCGCATCTGCTTTAATAAACTCAATTACTACCGGATCTTTAAAATTGTGATAAGCATATGTTGCTAATGCACCACCTGCTGATCTAACAGGCGTAACTGTTACAATTTCAAATTGATATTTCATCGCCAACTCTTTCTCAACTACTAAAGCACGGTTTAAATGCTCACAACATTGAAACGCCAACTCAATACCTGTTTGTTCTTGAAATTGTTTTAACTCAGAAAAAATCGCCTCTGCTACTTCCATCGTTCCTGATGTTCCAATTCTTTCTCCTAGCACTTCGCTCGTACTACAACCCACTACAAAAATTTGACCACTTTGTAATGAAGCTTGTTCTTGGAAATCAGAAAGTGAAATTTGTAGCTGTTCTCTTACCTTTACGATTTCTGTCATTACGCCTCTTCCTTTCACAGGTTGGTTCACCAAATTATATTTCATACTGCTTCTAGTTAGAATCTATTACTTTGCTTCGTATGTTTTAATTTTTCCTACGCGGTTTTCGTGACGGCCACCTTCAAATTCAGTTGTTAACCAAATTTTTGCGATGTCACGAGCTAGACCAGCACCAATTACACGCTCGCCCATTGCTAACATATTAGTGTCATTATGCTCTCTCGTTGCTCTCGCGCTGAAAGTATCATGAACTAACGCACAACGAATACCATTTACTTTATTTGCAGCAATTGACATACCGATGCCTGTCCCACAAACTAAAATACCACGGTCTACTTCGCCATTTGCTACCATTTCCGCTGCTGGAAATGCAAAATCAGGGTAATCAACAGAACCAGCTTCACATTCACAACCTAAATCAATATATTCAATATTTAACTCTTCTAATAAACTTACAAGTTCTTTACGGATATTCATACCGCCGTGATCAGATGCTACTACTACTTTCATTTTTACCCCTCCAAAGTTTCAATCAATTATCTTCATTTCTCACTCGCTACCATTAATGGAACGAAGTGATCTCCAATATCGTATTATACACGAAACATCAACCTTCGGAATGTTTTTTCAGTAAAGTTTGTACAAGTTTTTCCATCTCTTCTAACGTTTCTTTATAAATAGAAAGTGATCCACCAAATGGATCTGAAATATCCTTACTTATACCCTCAGTTATTCCATATAATGTATCCAATTTCTTTTCAACACTCGGATAATGCCCAAGTACAATTTGCTTATGGTTTTCCGTCATTGTTACTACAATATCAGCCCAATCAATTAAAGATTCGTTCACCTGTTGCGCGGCATGATCGATTGCAATTCCCTTTTCAGCTAAAGCTTCCTTTGCATGTACCGACGCATCACTTCCAGGATAGGCAAAAACACCGGCAGATTGCACTTCAAACTTACCTTCTCCGTGATGACGAAGTAATGCTTCAGCCATCGGGCTACGGCATGTATTTCCAGTGCAAATAAATAACACTCGCTTCATCCAAACCCACCCCTTTTCTTCTTTTTCTTACCTTTACCCCGCATTAACGGGCAGTAAGACTCCCACTTCAAAATTTGGCGAATGTGAGGGAATTAGCCGGGAGACTAGCTGCCCGTAAAGGCCCGATTCGTGAGGGCTAATAATCAGTGGGATACTCCCCTCCACCGATTAAAGTTTCACTTTATCATAACGTACATAAGAATAGAACAAAAGAAATGTGAATATACAAAAGGCGCATTTCTCTTATATTTTCTCTAAGAAAAATGCGCCTTATCCACATATATGTGAAACCCTATTTCCAAGTGCCTAAAGTATTTTAACATACATAGCAAGAAATAAGGAATCCATTTCATACGAAATGGATTCCTCTTATACAATAATTATTTCATTGTAACTTTCATTACTTCTGTTGAACCTTTTGTAGCTGTTACACCTACAGTTGTTTTAATAGACTCAGCTGCATCTGTGTTTGTAATAACGATTGGCGTAATTGTGCTTTTCGCTTTTTCACGAATTAACTCTAAGTCGAATGAGATTAATTTATCTCCAGCTTTTACAGCTTGGCCTTCAGAAACGTGAGCTTCGAAACCTTCGCCTTCCATTTTTACAGTTTCTAATCCAACGTGGATTAAAATTTCTGTACCGTTTTTCGCTTTAATTCCGATAGCATGCTTTGTGTGGAATAATTGTACGATTTCACCATCAACTGGAGATACAACTACACCTTCAGTAGGATCGATTGCAACACCGTCACCCATCATACGACCAGCGAATACTGGATCTGGTACTTCTTCAATATTTTTCACTGCTCCAGTTAATGGAGCTACGATTGTTTCTTCATTTGTTTTTGAACCAAGACCGAATAATTTTTTAAACATAGGATAGTCCTCCTTATAATTTACCTAAAAGTTTATAGGGCAATCCCTAGCAAAGATCGGGACACATGTAAGACTTCATACTTCGAATATTATACTGTAAAAACGCTTTCGAAATAAATTACGTCATTACTAATAGACTCTTATTGTAGCTCTTTGCAAAATTCCAGTCAATTCTGATTGTCTGAATAACAATAAGAAAGTTAACTTCTACTTATATTTTCTCTTTTTTTGCCCAACTTGTCTAGAGGTCTTTACTACATTTTATTTTTTATTGTTAATTTGTAAAATTTAGTTCAAACTTTTTCCGAAATACACTTGACTAAAGTAAGTAACTATTTTATTATTACTTACGTAAGGTAAGTTAATAACTTTTAGGAGGTTTTTAAAAATGATGGATTTCGGTCTTCTTATTATTCGTCTTATTATAGGAATTACATTCATGGGTCATGGTGCTCAAAAATTATTTGGTTGGTTCGGCGGTTACGGTTTAAAAGGAACAGGTGGCTGGATGGAATCAATCGGTTTACGCCCTGGTGTATTTATGGCATTTATGGCTGGCGCAACTGAATTATTAGGCGGTTTCTTATTCGCATCAGGTATTTTCACTGCAATTGGTTCATTATTTATCGTCGGAACAATGTTAATGGCCATCTTCACTGTTCACGGAAAAAATGGTTACTGGGTAACACAAAACGGATATGAGTACAACTTAATGTTAATTGCTGTTGCTATCGGAGTAGCTTTAATCGGACCTGGCGCATACGTTTTATTATAATTTTTACCTTGAATTCGAGATTATTTAGACGGAACTTACTTCACCTTGGTTGAAGTAAGTTCTTTTTATGTAATAAAAATATTATTTTCAGCAGGAGTTTTCCACTAGCATCTTGTAAACAAACAATAAGTCGTCATATTCAGAAAGGGGATTTCAAACATGTTATCCATTAATCCAAACGAACAAACAGAAAAAGAGAATTACAAATTATTAACGGGAAGTATTATTCCACGCCCTGTCGCATTTGTTACTTCTGTAACAAATGACGGCGTATTAAATGGAGCACCATATAGTTATTTCAATATTGTCGCTGCTAATCCACCACTTATTTCAGTCTCTGTACAACGGAAAGCAGGAGAAAGAAAGGACACTTCACGAAATGCAATCGAGAAAGGCGAATTTGTCGTACATATTTCTGACGAATCATATGTAGCAGCAATTAACGAAACAGCTGCCAATCTTCCGCCAAACGAAAGTGAAATTGAACTCGCAAAACTAACACCAATTGAAAGTGACGTTATCTCAGTTCCAGGTGTGAAAGAAGCAAATATTAGAATGGAATGCGTACTAGAACGTGCAATTCCTCTTGGCGGAACAGAAGACTCACCAGCTTGCGATCTACTAATCGGACGCGTCGTTCGCTTCCACGTCGCAGAACACCTATATGAAAAAGGACGCATTCATGCAGAAGGACTAAAACCAATAAGCCGCCTAGCAGGACACAACTACGCAAAACTAGGAGAACAATTTGAATTGGTGAGGCCAATCTAAAAGCGGAAGCGGCTCGTTCAGAATCGCAGGACATTGGAGCTCTCGACCTTGATGCGCTCTTTGCTTCATGCGAGAGAGCGAAATGACCGGAGATTCTCCTATCACATAAACAATAAAATCCCCTGCTGTTTAGCAGGGGATTTTATTATTGTAATTCTTCCTTCTTCTCTTCTAAAGTAGGCATCTTCTCTTTTTTCGGTTTCCCAAGCTTAATAACTAAGAAATATAGGGAAAGCAATGTAACAAGAAAAACAATCAAAAATGGGTACGGAGAATAAAAAGCACGTGCTGCCTCCGTTTTTCCCGCAACAAACTTCAACGACTCAATATCTAAAAACTCAGCAAACATTTGTACACCGAGCATACTAAACCAAAAAACAAAAAAACTAATAATAATACCAAAAACTTGCTTCAATCTCGTCATCCATCTCATCCTTTCTATCTGTGTAATTTTTTAGCGCAATCAATATAGTACAAATAAAACTATGCACAGAAAGGAGCTATCTTACCATTCGCGAATTAGCTTAATCCAACCTAAAATTGAAATTTGCAAAATAATACCCCAAATAATAAGTCATCGTAACCATCTCGGAAAAAAGGTTACAAATCGAATATACCATTCCAATAATTTGTTCATAACGCCCTCCCCTTAAAATTATATAGGAAAAAGGAGATATAATCCAAATCCAACCAAAATGATACCGCCTACTATCTCACCATATGTACCGAGCATATCTTTCGCATGTCTACCAATTAATAAACCAAGCCACGCTAATAACATACTAACAAATCCAAAAAGTAATATCGTAATAATTGTCTGTGCCCCGTAAATACCAAGACTAAGCCCTACTGAAAAGCTATCTATACTAACCCCAAATGCAAATACGAATAAACTAATTCCTATAGGGGCCGTTCTCGCCTCTTCATTCTCCAGAATAGATGAATATACAATATAGAATCCTAGTCCAATTAATAAAATAGCACCCGCAAAATGTGCAATATCTCCATACTGCTCTGATAAAAAACGACCTAATACCATCCCTATAAATGGCATGATAATATGAAATATCCCTATCGTTATACCGATATATAGGATTTGTCTTACCTTTAAGGTCATCATTCCCATACCAAGACTCACCGAGAACGCATCCATCCCTAAGGCGAATGCCATAATTATTAACGGTATTAACTGTTCAAACGTCATTCATGTCCCTCCTCGGACGTGCTACTTCAAAATATGCTTATCCAAGGAGAAATATTCTGTTTGCTAATCGTACCTTATGATTCAGTAATAATATGATGTCCTGCTGCTTTTGTTAAACGATTCATAATTGCATTCCCTATTCCTTCATTAGGGAATGACTCACTAAAAATAACATCCACTTCACTTGCATCAAATGTTCTAAGTACATCATATAATTTAGTTGCAACGCTAGCTAAATCGCTTCGAACACCGCAAGATAATATAACATCTGCGCTATATACATGCTGATACTCTTCTGTCGTTAATACACCTACTTTAAATCCTTCTTCCTTTTTCTCATCCACAAGATGCTGAATAAACGCACGTGAACCCTCAACAATACTCAGTGGTGCTTTCGGCGCATAATGTGTATATTTCATCCCGGGTGATTTTGGTTTTTCCTTCTCATCCTTTAAAGCCGGATCTAAAGAAACCGTACCAATTACCGCTTCCAATTGTTCTTTCGTAATCCCACCTGGGCGTAATATCGTTGGAACAGCGCTCGTACAATCAATTACAGTCGATTCAACACCTACTCCTGTTGCACCACCATCTACAATACCTGCGATTTTCTCATTTAAATCTTCATATACGTGAGACGCTAGTGTCGGACTTGGACGCCCAGAACGATTCGCACTCGGTGCCGCAACAGGTACATTTGCCTCTTCAATGAGAGCGAGCGCTACTGGATGATCAGGCATTCTTACTCCAACCGTATTAAGTCCTGCCGTCACCTTCTCTGAAATCCCTTCTTTTCTAGGTAAAATAATTGTTAACGGGCCTGGCCAAAAATGCTCCATTAACTTCTCTGCAACTGGTGGAATTTCCGTCACAATCCCATCTAACTGAGATTTTGTACCTATGTGGACAATAAGTGGATTATCACTCGGTCTCCCTTTCGCTTCAAAAATTTTCGCAATCGCTTCATCATTCATCGCGTTCGCACCTAGTCCATATACCGTTTCTGTAGGGAAGGCAATCGCCTCATTTTCTCTTAATAATTTTGCTGCTTCTTGTATCTGTGGATAATATTTTTTTCTTTCCACAACATTATCCACAATCCACATATTTGTATGCATTTTTTCCCACGTCCTTTTCTACCCTGAAATACTTGTCTATTATTAGTTTACTATGAGATTTATCCAAAAGACAAACAAGGTTTATCCACAAAATGTGGATAAACCTAATTAATCCGTGGATAACTTTGTGAATAGCTGACAATTTAGTATTATTGCATTTGGCTCTTTTATATTTTTACAAAAGTGTTCTAACTGTCGAATTCCCTCTGGTACGTTTTCTTTCTCTATAGTAACAAAGTCAAAAAACTGAAAGATCGTTATAGATTGTGGATGATTTGTTAGTAAGTACAATTGTCGAATATCTTTTTCTTTCATATACTGCAAAAACATTTCAAAAAAATATAAGAAAGTCTGTTTATCCACATTAGGTGTGAATAAACAAGAACGAATAAGTGCGTTTTCTTCACTTTGTTCATATCCAATGACAGCCCGTATTTCTTCCGCCTCTTCCAAAATCATAAATTGCGCGTACAACTCATTTATTTTATCATCTTTTTTATTAGCTTGTCCGAAAAAAGAATGCAACCTTTCCACATCTGCCTTCGTAGCAAAATATACCTTCTTCATAGTAAATCCCTCCTCTTTTTTATATATGAGAAGGGATCTGCTAATAGTACTATTTAGAGAATAAAGATGTAAAGGCTTCTACAATAAATAACTTAACTTCTGGCTTTTCCTCTTCCTCCTCTACTTTTACATACTCATTTTGTTTTTCTTGTTTTTGTTCCACAGGTTTCTCCACTTTTTCCACAGCTTTTGTTTCTTCTTTACTTACAGGTTGTTGTTCTTCTACTTTCGTTTCATTTTTTACTATTTTCTTTTCAGAAGCTGTTACTTTTTTTGCGACTTCCTGCTTCACAACTTTCTTTTCTTTCACCACATCCTCTTTTTTCTCTTGTGTATCTACTACTTCCTCATCTATTTGTTTTACTTGCTCCTCTTCAGGAGATTCAGCCTTCACAACATGTTCTTCTTTCCTTACAGCTGTACCACTTGAAAAATCCAAGAAACACATCGGCGGAAATAATACACACCACCAGTTTGCCCCTTCACCTTCCCCAATTGTAATTAATACCGCCTCATATTCCCCTGCTGGATAAATAAAATTCCCATATACTTTCGTAGGAAACTTTACATTTTTACTGAATTTCACTTGAAATGAATCTTTACTTCCTTCTTTTTTTAACGTATTTGCTACCGTTTTTTCGATTTCTGGAATATGACTTTGAATAACTTTACGCGCCTCTTCAAATGAAGTTAAATCCGCTACCCATCCATCAATTTGTGCCTTTACTTCATCACGCACTTTACGTTTTAATGCCTGGTCTTTATCTGAATCACTATTTGCTAAAATTCGTAATCGAACGGCCTCTTTCGGAATAACTGAGGGTCCTTTCGCATCAGCTTTCATATATCCAAACTGCACAAGTAACTGTGCACCAATTAATAATAGAAGAAGATAAGCAATAACTTGTTTTTTCATTTCCTCCACCGTCCCTTCTACAAACAGTGTGGACAGACTTTCATCTTTCTAAACTATTAAATTCGAAATCTATATAAATTTTTCCACAAAAAAAATAGAGTAAGGTGTGAACCTTACTCCATCTCTGCAAATACCATACGGTCTTTTCCATTAATATCAAAAACAACTTCAACATGAGCATGTGGAAAAGCTTGTTGTAACAGCCCTTTTACATCCTCACCTTGTCCTACTCCAATTTCAAATGCCACAATTGCCTTCTTCTGCAACACATTCGGTAATTCTTCCATAAAGCGGCGATAAAAATCTAATCCATCTTCACCGCCAACAAGTGCTCTCTTTGGCTCATGCTCTTTCACAACAGGAGAGAGGCCACGCCAATCCTCTTCCGGTATATATGGAGGGTTTGAAACAACAACATCTAACTTTTGACCTGTTTTATAAAATGGTGATAATAAATCACCGTGATAGAACGTTACTTCTGCATCTAAAGTTTTTGCATTTTCTTTCGCAACTTCAATCGACTCCTGCGCAATATCTACCGTATACACATGAAGATTTTTATTTTCTAAAGCAAGCGTAATTGAAATCGCTCCACTACCTGTACCGATATCTGCTACATGTAGCTTCTCATCACCAAAATGGCGTTCGATTCTTTCTAATACTCCCACTATAAGCTCTTCTGTTTCAGGTCTTGGTATTAATACTTCTTCATTCACAAAGAACGATCGTCCATAAAACATTTCATAACCAATCATATATTGAATCGGAATACCTTCTACATGCTTGTGGATAAACTCTGCAAAAATTGTTTCTTGTTCCACAGTTATTTCTTCACGCATATTCATCAATAATCCTGTTCTATTCGTCTTTAATACATGACAAAGGACAATTTCTCCCGCGTTTTCATCTCGTCCATTCTCCTGTAAAAAAGAAGAAGCCCATTTCAGGGCTTCATAGACACGCATTACTCAGCTGCCTCCATCCTTTGAGCCTGATCTTCCATTACTAAGGCATTGATGAAATCATCTAACTTACCTTGTAAGATTTGATCTAACTTTTGAATCGTTAAACCGATTCGATGGTCTGTAACACGGTTTTGCGGGAAGTTATACGTACGAATACGCTCTGAACGATCACCCGTACCAACAGCTTGTTTACGGTTTTGATCATATTCAGCTTGTGCTTCTTGTCTAAACTTATCATAAACACGTGCGCGTAATACTTTCATTGCTTTTTCTTTATTCTTAATTTGTGATTTCTCATCCTGACAAGATACAACTACACCAGTCGGTAAATGCGTTAAACGTACCGCTGACATCGTTGTATTAACGCTCTGTCCACCAGGACCACTAGAAGCGAATGTATCAACACGAACATCTTTCTCGTGAATGTCGATTTCCACTTCTTCTGCCTCTGGTAATACAGCTACAGTTGCTGTAGATGTATGAATACGTCCACCAGATTCCGTTTCAGGAACACGTTGTACACGGTGAGCACCATTCTCGAATTTCAGCTTCGCGAAAGCACCTTTACCGTTAATCATAAAGATAATCTCTTTATATCCACCTAACTCTGTATAGCTAGCTTCGATAATTTCTGTTTTCCAACCTTGAACCTCAGCATAACGGCTATACATGCGGTATAAGTCACCAGCAAATAAAGCGGCCTCGTCGCCACCAGCAGCTCCACGAACCTCAACGATAACGTTCTTATCATCATTAGGGTCCTTTGGAACTAGTAAAATTTTCAGACGTTCTGATAACGTTTTTTCTTGTGACTCTAACTCAGAAACCTCTTCTTTTACCATGTCACGCATTTCTGCGTCTAACTTCTCTTCTAACATTGCTTTCGCATCTTTTAATTGCTCACGAACATCCTTATACTCACGATACACCTCTACCGTTTCCTGTATATCAGACTGTTCCTTTGAATATTCACGAAGCTTATTTGTATCGCTAATAACCGCTGGGTCACTTAACAATTCATTTAACTTCTCATAACGATTTTCTACAGCTTGCAAACGATCTAACACATCATTCACCTCTACATCCTAGTATCTAATACAAATAGTATATGGTACTTACTCAAAAAAACGCAAATTATATTTAAAAGTGGAGGTGGCTTGCACAGCTCTGACTGACTAAGGTTCTCTCGCACAGAAGACGCTTTTTGTCTTCTCATGCGGGAGATTCTTAGACACGAAGAGCTAGCCACCAGAACTAGATATATTTAAAAACAGAAGCGGCTCACACCGCCCACACTCTCTATTCTGAAAAAAACCCGCCTTGCGCAGCGAGTTTTACTTATCTTTGTTTGTAGGAACTGCATGACAATGACGACAGCGTGGTTCATACGATTCTGAAGCCCCAACTAAAATAATCGGATCATCAAATGCCGCTGGTTCTCCATCAATTAATCGTTGTGTACGACTTGCCGGAGATCCACATGCAGAGCATACTGCTTGTAGTTTTGTTACATGTTCAGCAATCGCCATCAGCTGAGGAACTTGTCCAAATGGTAGACCACGGAAATCTTGGTCTAAACCAGCTACAATGACACGATAGCCACGATTTGCCAATACTTGCACCACTTCCACAATGTCCCCATCAAAGAATTGCACCTCATCGATTGCAATTACATCCATATCTTCAGTGATATGTTCAAATATATCTTTTGAAGCTGAAACAGGAACCGCTTTTACCTTTAATCCGTTATGTGATACAACGTCTTCTTCACTATAGCGATTATCAATACATGGTTTAAATACAATTGCATGTTGTTTCGCAAATTGCGTACGACGCACACGGCGGATAAGCTCTTCTGATTTACCAGAAAACATACTACCACAAATTACTTCAATCCAACCGTTCTGATTTATTAAGTACATGAAGCTCTCCTTTCATCTACTTTTTAGTTAAAAGTAGGGTAAAGGTATAATATTTTCGCAAAAAAAACAGACAAGCGAATAGATACACTTGCCTGTTTTATGTTTTTATTACTTAATACCGTATTTCTTATTGAAGCGGTCAACGCGTCCGTCTGCAGTAGCAAACTTCTGACGTCCAGTGTAGAATGGGTGAGAATCAGAACTGATCTCAACTTTTAGTAATGGATAAGTGTTACCATCTTCCCACTCAACAGTTTCGTTAGATCCTTTAGTAGATCCGCTTAAGAATTTGAAGCCTGTGTTTGTGTCCATGAATACAACTTTCTTGTAATCTGGGTGAATTCCTGCTTTCATTCTTTTCATCTCCTTCCGCCCTGAATCATTTTCGAAACAGAGTTTTTCATCTTCAGCTGCATACACAACTATATTGATGAAACACATATGATGAAATTATAACAAGGCTAACTTCATTTTGCAACTACCTGTTTTTGTCTTTTTAAATTAAAAGTGGAGGTGGCTCGTTCAGCTCTGACCAGCGAAGGTTCTTTCGACCTAAAGGTGCTTTTTGCCTCGTAGGAAGACGCGAAGCCACCGGAGCTAAAAATTAACTAAAATGGAGGTATCTAACTGTTCTTCCACTTATCTCTCTTTAACATCACCTAAAAAAATAAAAAACTCGCTTACCACAAAATAAGCGAGTCCCAATCTTTTCCCTTTACTTAGTTGTTACATATCTTTTCGAATCTGCAACAATGTTTTGTAAAAATTCTTCATTTGTTTTTGTTTGACGAAGTTTACGTAAGAAACTTTCAACAAAGTCTGGTGTATCACGCATTGTTTTACGAATACCCCACAGCTTGTCTAAATGTTCTTTCGGAATTAATAGATCTTCTTTACGTGTACCAGAACGACGAATATCAATTGCCGGGAAGATACGACGCTCAGCTAATGAACGATCTAAGTGAAGTTCCATATTTCCAGTTCCTTTAAATTCTTCGTAAATTACATCATCCATACGAGACCCTGTATCAACAAGCGCTGTTGCTAAAATAGTTAAGCTACCGCCTTCTTCAATATTACGCGCAGCTCCGAAGAAGCGCTTCGGTCTATGGAAGGCAGCTGGGTCGATACCACCCGATAATGTTCTACCACTTGGCGGAATAACAAGGTTGTAAGCTCGCGCTAAACGGGTAATACTATCCATTAAAATGATAACATCTTTTTTGTGCTCTACAAGACGCATTGCACGTTCTAACACAAGTTCCGCTACTTTAATATGATTTTCTGGTACTTCATCAAAAGTAGAACTTACAACATCTCCTTTAACAGAACGTTCAATGTCTGTTACTTCCTCTGGACGCTCATCAATTAAAAGTACAATTAATTCAGCTTCCGGATGATTTGTTGTAACACTGTGTGCGATTTCTTTTAATAGACTTGTTTTACCAGCCTTTGGAGGCGCGACAATTAAACCACGTTGTCCAAATCCAACTGGTGCGATTAAATCCATGATGCGTGTCGGTAACTTTTTCGGTTCCGTTTCCAACTTCATTTGGCGATCTGGGTATAATGGTGTTAATGCAGGGAAATGCACACGCTCTTTTGCTGAATCTGGATCATCTCCGTTTACAGCTTCAACTTGTAATAACCCAAAATAGCGTTCATTTTCTTTCGGAGGTCGTACTTTACCAGAAACTTTGTCTCCATTACGTAAATCGAAACGACGAATTTGCGAAGCTGAGATATAAATATCTTCTGAGCTTGGAGAGTAGTTGATAGGACGTAGGAATCCAAATCCTTCTGATTGAATAATTTCTAATACGCCTTCCATAAAGAAGAAACCTTCTTTTTCTGCTCGAGCTTTCAAAATAGAAAAAATTAACTCTTTTTTCGTTAATTTGCTATAATACGAAATCTTAAATTCTTTCGCAAGCTCGTATAACTCTTTTAATTTCATGTTTTCTAATGCTGCAATTGACAAATTCATTCAGACACCACACTTTAACGTTATTCTCTTTTCACATGGGTAAAGGGAAAAAATACGGAAGGCAAATAATTAATAATGAAAGGCAATAAGTTCAAGTAGGGTAATATTCACTATTGTAACCCTTTTATCTAGTTTTAATCAATACGTTGGAACACAAATACAAGAAGCGAAGACAAGAAAGTTTGTCTTCGCTTTTTATTTGAATCCAGTTCCAGCGGCTAGAATCTCCAGTCATTTCACTCTCTCACTCGAAGCAAAGAGCGCTTCAAGGTCGAGAGTTCCAATGCCCTGCGATTCTGAGCGAGCTGCTTACGCTTTTTATTTAATAACCAAGTTCGGTTTTTTATTCAAGCTATGACGTCCATCTACGAAGCGTACTGTGCCTGATTTTGCACGCATAACAAGAGATTGTGTTGTTCCTACGCTACCTTTAAATTGAACGCCGCGTAATAGTTCTCCGTCTGTTACACCTGTTGCTGCGAAGATTGCATCGTCACCTTTTACTAAGTCCTCCATGCGAAGGATACGATTGATGTCTTCTATGCCCATCTTTTTGCAACGTGCCAATTCAGCTTCGTTTTGTGGTAATAGTTTCCCGTGAATTTCGCCACCTAAACATTTTAATGCCACTGCTGCTAATACACCTTCAGGCGCACCACCAGAACCGAATAAAATATCTACACCTGTACGATCAAATGCAGTATTAATTGCACCTGCTACGTCTCCATCATTAATCAATTTAATACGAGCACCAGCTTTACGAATTTCTTCAATAATCGCTTGATGACGTGGACGGTTTAAAACTGTCGCTACAACATCTTCAATATCTTTGTTTTTCGCTTTCGCAACTGCACGTAAGTTATCGATAATAGGCGCATCAATATCGACCGCCCCAACTGCTTCTGGGCCAACCGCGATTTTATCCATGTACATGTCAGGAGCATGTAACAAATTACCGTGGTCTGCAATTGCAATAACAGCAAGAGCATTCCAGCCACCAGCAGCTACAATATTTGTCCCTTCTAAAGGATCAACTGCAACGTCTACACGCGGACCATATCCTGTACCTAATTTTTCTCCGATATATAGCATTGGTGCTTCATCCATTTCACCTTCACCAATTACAACTGTACCTTTCATCGGAATTGTATCAAATACATCACGCATAGCTGACGTTGCTGCACCGTCTGCCTCATCCTTTTTCCCGCGCCCCATCCAACGCGCTGATGATAAAGCTGCAGCCTCTGTTACACGTACTAACTCCATAGATAAACTTCTTTCCACGATAATCCCTCTCCTTTAAGTCTTTATATTTCTGCCGTATTTTGTGAACCGTGTTTTTTCTATAAAGTGTACTTCCGCAAGTAATGATGCTTCGCTTCCCCCTTGCGGAAGTACACTTATGCGTTCTTCATTTCTTCAATTTCTTGCTTTGTCATTTGTTCTCGCCAAATGTTTGCACCAAGCCCTTTAAGCTTGTCTACTATATTTTCATAGCCACGATCAATATGCTCAAGTCCGGTTACTTCTGTAATTCCATCCGCCATTAATCCTGCAATAACAAGGGCTGCTCCAGCTCGCAAATCACTCGCTTTCACTTTTGCACCTTGCAATAAAACAGGACCAGTTACGATAGCTGACCGACCTTCTACTTTAATTTGTGCATTCATACGACGTAATTCATCAATATGTTTAAAACGTGCGCCATAAATCGTATCCGTTACAACACCCGTTCCATGCGCCTTTGTTAAAAGTGTTGTAAACGGCTGTTGTAAATCTGTTGGGAAACCTGGATATACAAGCGTTTTTATATCAACTACTTTTAATCTTCTATCACCGTTAACTGTAATCTGGTCATCGTTCGTTTCAACCTGGACACCAGCTTCTCTTAACTTTGCCGTAACTGACTCTAAATGCTGAGGAATAACATTATCAACTGTTACTTCTCCTCCTGATGCAGCACCTAAAATCATATACGTACCCGCTTCAATACGATCTGGGATGATCGTATGATGACAACCGTGCAGTGAATCCACACCATCAATTCGGATTACATCTGTACCAGCACCTTTAATACGTGCTCCCATACTAGTTAACAGTGTAGCTACATCAATAATTTCTGGTTCTTTCGCTGCGTTTTCAATAACAGTTCTACCTTTCGCTCGTACAGCTGCTAGCATAATATTAATCGTAGCTCCTACACTAACAACATCTAAATAAATACGCGCCCCGCGTAGTTCATCTGCTCTTAAATAGATAGCACCTTGTTCATTTGTAACATGTGCACCTAACGCTTCAAACCCTTTAATATGCTGATCAATCGGCCTCGGTCCTAAGTGACATCCACCTGGAAGCCCAATAACAGCTTTTTTAAAGCGGCCAAGCATTGCACCCATTAAATAATAAGAGGCACGCAATTTTTTCACTTTTCCATTTGGTAAAGGCATTGCAACCATGTTAGAAGGATCGACTACCATCTCTTCCTCCTGTCCATAAGTTACTCTTCCTCCAATTTCCTCTAGTAAGTCTCCTAACATTTTCACGTCCGAAATATTAGGGACACCACCAATAGTTACTGGAGTATCTGCTAAAATTGTCGCTGGAATTAGTGCAACGGCGCTGTTCTTTGCACCACTCACGCGAATTGTTCCATTTAAAGCTCTTCCGCCTTCAATTAGCAATTTTTCCATATTGAGCTCCCTTCTTGTGAATGTATTTACTTTCTATATATTTATAGAAAGCTCCCCTTAAGAATCTCAATCACTCTTTCCACCCTAACACTCGATAAATAGGAAACCATTATCTTCATTTCTCCTGTAATACAAAAAGATAAAGATTAACTACTCATCGAATTCACTTTATCAATTTAGATACGTTATCACATTTATTAATAGGACTATGCACATTATTTTCTATTTCAAAAACAAAATGATAAAATCTTTAGACTTGTTCACGCTTTCATTATACAACGAAAGGAAACCGTCTAAAAGACTAGACGGTTTCCAAAACGGAATTTTATTCTTACGCTTTACCGTTAGAACCGAACTCACGCATTTTACCAGCAACAGTTGCTTTAATAGCGTCGCGGCCAGGTCCGATAAATTTACGAGGATCGTAAACTTCTTGGTCTTTGTTTAATACTTCACGAACAGCTTTTGTAAACTCGATTTGGTTCTCAGTGTTTACGTTGATTTTTGAAGTACCTAAAGAGATAGCTTTTACGATATCAGCAGTTGGGATACCAGTACCACCGTGTAATACTAAAGGTACGCCAGTGAAGTCACGAACTTGTTCCATTTCAGCGAATCCTAAGTTAGGCTCACCTTTGTAAGGACCGTGTACAGAACCTAAAGCTGGAGCTAGGCAATCGATACCTGTTGCTTCAACAAGGTGCTTACACTCAGCTGGATCAGCGTAAATTACGCCTTCAGCGATTACGTCGTCTTCTTGTCCGCCAACTGTTCCAAGCTCAGCTTCAACAGATACGTTACGAGCGTGTGCGTATTCTACTACTTTTTTAGTAGTTTCAACGTTTTCTTCGAATGGGTGGTGAGAAGCGTCGATCATTACAGATGTGAAACCTGCATCGATTGCTTCTTTACATTTTTCGAAACTTGAACCATGGTCAAGGTGAATCGCTACAGGAACAGAGATGTTCATTTCTTCGATTAAAGCTTTAACCATAGCTACAACTGTTTTGAAACCAGTCATATGACGAGCTGCACCCTCAGATACACCTAGGATTACAGGAGATTTTTCTTCTTCCGCAGCAGCTAAGATAGCTTGAGTCCACTCTAAGTTGTTCATGTTGAATTGACCAACTGCGTATTTTCCTTCTAGTGCTTTGTTTAGCATTTCTTTCATAGAAACTAAAGGCATGGTGAATCCTCCTAAAAAACGTTTTTTGTATCCGATAAGTTCTTATCGCTGGTAGTATGACCAGAATAAGGTAAAATATGTATATATACATACCGGACTTTTTTCTACACTCAATAGGATAACAACTTGTACTAAAAAACTCAACCGTATTCACCTGCTCAATAGTCCATGTAAACGCTTTTTTCCATATTTTTTATAAAAAATTCATTTTTACGCCTCTACAGCGAGCTCATTTCTCACAGCTTGACGAATTTCATCAATATCAAACGGTTTAGCAAAATGCATTAAAGCTCCTAAATCTTTTGCTTCTTGGATCATATCAAGCTCTCCATAAGCAGTCATTAAAATTACTTTAATACTCTCGTCAATTTCTTTTACATGCTTTAAAATCTCTATACCATCCATACCTGGAATTTTCATATCTAACACAACTAAATCTGGATTATCTTTTTTCACGATATCTAAAGCTTGAAATCCATTCGCTGCTTGGAACGTCTGATAACCTTCTTTTTGGAACACTTCATGTAATAACACACGAATGCCATATTGATCATCAACGATTAAAATTTTCCCTTCCATAACTCCCAACCTTTCTGTGTAAATACAAGATTTAAAGCTTCTTATATCTTAACGATTTATTTTCGCTATTCTTTGCCAAATTCCTTCCTATTCTTTCTTATTTTACTGTTTCCTATTTTGTTATGCCACCCTTCGATTTCACCTTTCTAAAAAAATAAACTATAATGAAAGCCGGTAAACACGTACGAAGGGAGTAACATTATGTTAAAAATTTTTTCAACCCAATTAAGTGGTTATTTCTCCAGAGTTTCTCAAAAAGAGGAAATGAATATAGAAGATAGCGCCCGTCTACTTGCTCAAGCATTAGTTGGCGAAGGTTTCATTTATTTACATGGTACAAATGAAATGGAGGGCGTTGTTGCTGAAGCGCTATTCGGTGCTGAACCAATGAAGCAAGCAAAACGATTATTTGAAAATGGTAAAGAAGTAGAAGTAACTTCTGCAGATCGTGTACTTCTTATTAGCCGTTTTTCAACAGATGCAGAAGTTGTAGCAATAGCAAAAAAACTTCAAGCAGATGGACACTCTATCGTCGGCATCTCTGCGATTCAAGAAGGTACTGAATCACTAGAACAATATACAGATGTACATATTGATACAAAGCTGTTGAAAGGTCTTATTCCAGATGATGAAGGTAATCGCTACGGATTCCCAAGCTTAATGATAGCTTTATTTGCATATCACGGGATTAAATTTACAATCGATGAAATGTTAAATGAATATTAAAAAAAGCGCCCTATTTCAGGCGCTTTTTTTATTACTTGCTCTCTTTATTCGTAATAGAAGCTCTTACGAAGTCATGGAACAATGGTTGTGGGCGGTTTGGACGAGAAACTAGTTCTGGGTGGAACTGTGCTGCCACGAACCAAGGGTGATCTTTTAATTCAATGATTTCAACTAGACGACCGTCTGGGCTTGTACCAGAGAATACAAATCCTTCTTTTTCCATATCCGGACGGAATTGATTATTGAACTCATAACGATGGCGATGACGCTCATATACAACCGGCTCATTGTAAGCATTGTATGCATTTGTTTCTTCAGCAAGCTTACATGGGTATAGACCAAGACGAAGTGTACCACCTAAGTCTTCTACATCTTTTTGTTCTGGTAATAAATCGATGATTGCATAAGGTGTGTCAGGATTAATTTCAGAAGAGTTAGCTCCTTCTAATCCTAATACGTTACGTGCGAATTCGATTGATGCAAGTTGCATACCTAAGCAAATTCCTAGGAATGGAACTTTGTTTTCACGAGCATATTGAATTGCAACGATTTTACCTTCTACACCACGATCGCCGAAGCCACCTGGTACAAGAATACCATCTGTGTCTCCCACTAATTCTTGTACATTTTCTGCTGTTACGTGCTCAGCATTTACCCATTTCACTTCTACATCTGTGTCGAATGAATAACCTGCATGACGAAGTGCTTCTACAACAGAAATATATGCATCTTGAAGCTCTACGTATTTACCAACAAGAGCGATTTTTGTTTTCTTAGAAAGGTTACGTACTTTATTAACTAGCGCAGTCCACTCTGTCATATCTGCAGCTGGATTGTCTAATTTTAAGTGATCGCAAACGATTTGGTCCATATTTTGCTCTTGAAGAGATAATGGAACCGCATATAAAGTATCTGCATCGCGTGCTTCGATAACTGCTTTTGTATCAATGTCACAGAATAATGCAAGCTTGTCTTTCATATCTTGAGAAACAGGCATTTCTGTACGAACAACGATAATATTTGGTTGAATACCTAAGCTGCGAAGCTCTTTAACACTATGTTGCGTTGGTTTTGTTTTCATTTCACCCGCTGCTTTTAAGTACGGGATTAATGTACAGTGAATGTACATTACATTGTCACGACCGATGTCGCTCTTAATTTGACGGATTGCTTCTAAGAATGGTAGAGACTCGATGTCACCAACTGTTCCACCAATTTCTGTAATAACAACATCCGCGTTTGTTTCGCGACCAGAACGGTATACGCGCTCTTTAATTTCGTTAGTAATGTGAGGAATAACCTGAACTGTTCCTCCTAGGTATTCACCACGACGCTCTTTTTGAAGAACTGAAGAGTAAATTTTACCTGTTGTTACGTTACTGTATTTGTTTAAGTTGATGTCGATGAAACGCTCATAGTGACCAAGGTCTAAGTCAGTTTCTGCACCATCATCTGTTACGAATACCTCACCGTGTTGGTATGGGCTCATAGTCCCTGGGTCTACGTTAATGTATGGATCAAATTTTTGAATCGTTACGTTTAAACCACGATTTTTTAAAAGTCGTCCAAGAGATGCTGCTGTAATACCTTTACCTAAAGACGATACTACACCGCCTGTTACAAAAATATACTTAGTCATGAAAAAGCTCCCTTCTATTTTGCTGTTATATAATCACCGTTGCAAAGCGCAACGTATGTAGATAACACTGTATCCATCTTATTGTTAGACTCTTTTTATTTTCTAAACAAAAAACAAAAAAGAAAATTGCTCCCCTCATCACATAAAGTAATAAGTAGGGAGCAATTTTCTTTTATATTTACACTTTAAAAGTATTATCGTCCTTTTTTAAAGAGCCCAAAAATGATTCTACATGGACGATAATGAAAAGTCAAGAACTACAGTTCTTCCTCTTCTTCTTCTTCAGTTTCATCGTACTCAAGTTCTTCTTCGGCGAAGTCATCCTCTTCATCTTCATCTAAATCATCAAGATCATCGTCGTCTCCGTCTTCTTCTTCAAGAACCTTGTCCAAATCTTCTACATCATCATCTTCATCTTCATTAACATCTACATCGTCGAAGTCTTCATCTTCTTCAATATAGTCGTCAAAACCGTCTTCTTCAACTTTACGTTTCTTCTTCGGTTTTGGTTGAGGCAAGATTTCTTCATCAATTTGTTCATATGGGTACCAGCTGCGTAGCCCCCAACGATTTTCTCCTAAATTAATGAAGCGTCCATCGATGTTTAAGTCTGTATAAAATTGTGCGAGTTTCGCATTAACTTGCTCTTGAGATAGTCCCAGCACTTGAGCGATTTCTTGAACCAACTCGTTGAATGTCGTTGCTTGTCTTTTATCCCCTAAAACGCTATGTACAACTTCAATCATTGAACATTCTTTTAGCTCTTCTGGTGAATATTGCTTAAAATTCACTTATGCGGCACTTCCTTTCTTCAAATATAACCTTATATATAACGGTCTGCTTAAAAAAATCCATACTATTCATTATAAACAAAAGTCGCACAAATATGCTACAAAAAAAACGGGAAACTTTAATATGGTAATAAAATTATAATTTGTCTATTCCTCATTTCGGAAACATATGCGCTCCTTGCAGTACATACCTAATTTGCATTTCTGTATATTCTTCAAGCGTATACAGTTTTTGCAGCGCCCAACGTCTAAATCCCCACATTTGTCCTTGTATGAAAATGTTATGTGCAAGAAGCTGTATCTCTTTTTTATTTAATGTAAATGTCCCATTTTCTGTACACTGCTCTAAGATATTCTCAAACATCCCGACCATTTGAAACTCTTTTTCTAATACGTACGGGAGTGATTCTTTCGGTAAAAAACGTACCTCTTGATACATTATTAATACTTCTTCCTGCAATTCGTCCATCACTTTAAAGTAATTCGTTATTGCTATCTTTAAACTTTCTATACTCCCTTTTTCTGTACACACTACTTCCTCTAGTCTTTCTTTTACATGTTCATAAATACTATCACAAACTAAATATAAAACATCATCTTTTGTACGAATGTACTCATAAAGTGTTCCAATGCTAAACCCAGCTGCCTTCGCAATCTCTCTCGTTGTTGTACGTGGGAACCCTTTTTGCTTAAACAATTGCACCGCACCTTTAATCATTTGTTCACGTCTTAACGCAACTAATTTTTCATCTTTCACGGACGCATGCACATTATGTTTAACCATCCCCTTCACCTCTCTCTATTATTTTTTGGAAGGAAAAAGCGTAGGAAAATACCTACGCTTTCGTTCCTACTTCGTTAACATACGAGAAATTACAAGCCTTTGGATCTCTTGTGTTCCCTCATATATTTGTGTAATCTTTGCATCACGCATATAACGCTCTACTGGATAATCTTTCGTATAACCGTAACCACCAAATACTTGTACCGCTTCAGTCGTCACCTTCATCGCTGTATCGCCTGCAAATACTTTTGACATCGCTGACTCTTTCCCGTACGGAAGCCCTTCCGATTCAAGCCAAGCCGCTTGGTATGTTAGAAGACGCGCCGCCTCCACATCCGTTGCCATATCTGCAAGTTTGAAGCCAATCCCTTGCTGCGCTGCAATCGGCTTCCCAAACTGATGACGCTCTCTTGCATATTCTACAGAAGCGTCTAAAGCCCCTTGTGCAATGCCGACCGCTTGCGCCGCAATACCATTACGACCACCATCTAATGTTTGCATCGCGACCTTAAACCCTTGCCCTTCTTCCCCAAGTAAATTCTCTACAGGAATACGGCAATCTTCGAACATAATTTCAGTTGTTGGTGAAGAGCGAATCCCTAACTTACTTTCCTTCTTCCCAACTGAAAATCCCGGTGTGTCACTTTCCACAATAAATGCGCTCGTGCCACGCTGCTTCGATTCCGGATCTGTTAAAGCAAAAACAACATAAATATCGGCAATACCGCCATTTGTAATAAATATTTTCGAACCATTTAAAATGTAATGGTCTCCATCTCTTTTTGCGATCGTCTTCATTCCACCAGCATCCGAACCAGATCCTGGCTCTGTTAAGCCGTATGCACCAATCTTCTTTCCTTCAGCCATCGGTCGTAAATACTTCTGCTTTTGCGCTTCTGTTCCAAATTTAAAAATCGGCCATCCAGCAAGTGAAGTATGCGCAGATAGTGTTACACCTGTAGAAGCACATACGCGGGATAATTCTTCAATCGCAATTACATAAGCTAAGTAATCGCTTCCAATTCCGCCGTATTCTTCAGGCCACGGAATGCCAGTTAAACCAAGCTCTGCCATTTGATCAAATAGTGCACGATCAAATCTCTCTTCTTCATCACGTTCAGCTGCCGTCGGTGCTACTTCATTCTTAGCAAAATCTCGAACCATTTTTCGGATCATTTCATGTTCTTCTGATAGTTTAAAATGCATTCCCGTCTCCTCCTTGTTCTTTTATAAAGATCGACTAATAACAAGCTTTTGTATTTCACTCGTTCCTTCATATATTTGCGTGATCTTCGCATCACGGAAAAATCGTTCTACCGGATAATCTTTTGTATAACCGTAACCACCAAATACTTGCACTGCTTCAATTGCAACTTCAACAGCTGTCTTAGAAGCAAATAATTTCGCAATAGATGCTTCTTTACCGCATGGTAATCCTTGTGCTCTTAGCGATGCCGCCCTATATACGAGTAATCGCGCTGCCTCTACACTAGTTGCCATATCTGCAAGTTTGAAGCCAATCCCTTGCTGCGCCGCAATTGGCTTCCCGAATTGCTCTCGTTCTTTTGCATAATCAATTGCACAGCCAAGCGCCGCTTCAGCAATTCCTAAAGCCTGTGCACCAATTCCAATTCGTCCAACATCTAAATTCGCCATCGCTACCTTAAATCCTTGTCCTTCTTCACCAAGTAAATTCTCAGCCGGCACTTTCATATCCTCGAATGTAAGTTGTACTGTGCGAGAACCGAGAAGTCCCATTTTATGCTCATCTTTGCCAATAATTAAGCCTGGTGTATCTTTCTCTACTATAAATGCAGAAATCCCACTTTTCCCTGCCTCTGGATTTGTAGAAGCGAATACAATGTATGTACTTGCTTCGCCACCATTTGTAATAAATACTTTCGATCCATTAATAATGTAGTGATCGCCTTTCTTTACAGCTCTTGATTTCAAACTCCCTGCATCTGACCCCGCATTTGGTTCTGTTAATGCAAATGCACCTAAGTATTCACCAGTCGCAAGTTTAGAAACATATTTCTGCTTCTGTTCTTCTGTTCCGAAATATAAAATCGGGTTCATTCCAACTGACGTATGTACAGCTAAAATTACACCAACTGTCGCGCTCACCTTTGAGATTTCTTCAATTGCTAGAATGTAAGAAATAAAATCCATTTCTGCGCCGCCGTATTTTGCAGGCGCTGGAATTCCCATTAATCCAAGCTCACCCATCTTCTGCAAAATCTCTTTTGGGAACACCCCTTGTTCCATACTAGGAACAAAGGGAGCTATTTCCTTCTGTGCAAAATCTCGAACCATTTTTCTCATCATTTGCTGCTCTTCATTAAAACGAAAGTTCATATACTCCGCCTCCATTTGCTATATATCCTTTTAATACTTTGGTAAGACCACTATTTTGTAACAAAGGGGAATTTATTCGTAAACGTAGAAACCACGACCTGTTTTACGTCCTAACCATCCTGCATTTACGTACTTACGTAGTAATGGACATGGGCGATATTTACTATCACCTAAGCCTTCATGCAACACTTCCATAATGTATAAACATGTATCTAAACCGATAAAATCAGCGAGCGTTAAAGGCCCCATCGGATGATTCATACCGAGCTTCATTACTTCATCAATCGCTTCTTTCGTCGCTACACCTTCATATAACGTATAGATTGCCTCATTAATCATTGGTAATAAAATACGGTTCGATACAAACCCTGGGAAATCATTTACTTCAACTGGTACTTTGCCAATTTTCTTCGTAATATCTTCAATCGTTTCGTATACCGCATCATCTGTAGCCAAACCACGAATAATTTCAACAAGCTTCATAACCGGAACCGGATTCATAAAGTGCATACCGATTACTTTCTCCGGACGTTTCGTTACCGCTGCAATTTCTGTAATTGGCAGAGATGACGTATTCGTCGCTAAAATTGCGTGATCTGGAGCAATTTCATCTAGATTCGCAAAGATTTTCTTTTTAATATCCATTTTTTCAACAGCTGCTTCAATAATAAGATCCGCTTCCTTCACACAATCTAAGTCAAGCGTTACTGTAAGGCGATTTAATGTTGCTTCCTTCTCTTCTTCCTTCATGCGTCCTTTTTCTACTTGGCGCGCTAAATTTTTCGTAATAATAGCCAATCCTCTATCTAATTGCTCTTGTTTTAAATCTTGTACCTTCACATCATATCCTGCCATTGCACATACTTGCGCGATCCCGGATCCCATTTGTCCTGCACCAATTACAACAATTTTCTGTACGCCCATTTTTTCTTCCCCCTTAATTTTCAATAAACTATATACCTTCTAATCTTAATTAGTGAACCTCAATCATCACTGCATCACCTTGGCCACCACCACTACAAATCGAAGCAATTCCAATTCCACCGCCGCGCTGCTTCAGTGCATGGATTAGTGTAACGATAATGCGCGCCCCACTTGCCCCAATCGGATGTCCCATCGCCACTGCGCCGCCATTTACATTCAATTTCTCTGGATCAATTCCTGCGATTTCTGTACTTGCAATTGCTACTGCTGCAAATGCTTCATTAATCTCAAATAAATCGATGTCTTCAATTGTCTTTCCTGTTTTTTCAAGCAATGCGTTAATTGCATAACCTGGCGTTCTTGGGAAATCTTTAGATTCCACTGCAATTGCTGTATGCGCCAAAATTGTCGCTAACGGCTTCCTTCCTTCTTGCTTCGCTCTGTCTTCGCTCATTAATACAAGTGCAGCACCACCATCGTTTAGTCCTGGCGCATTACCAGCTGTAACTGCGGCTGTCTTATCAAATACAGGCTTTAATTTTGCTAACTTTTCAACTGTTGTATCCGCGCGTGGCGCCTCATCCTTTGCAACGACAATAGGATCGCCTTTTCTTTGTGGAATTGTTACTGGCACAATTTCCTCTTCAAAACGTCCTTCTTTATGCGCTGAAACTGCACGCTGATGACTACGATATGCCCATTCATCTTGCGCTTCGCGAGAGATTCCATCTTCCTTCGCAACTTCTCCGCCATAAACACCCATGTGTATACCTGAAAATGCGCATGTTAAACCGTCAGCAACGTTTAAATCAATAACTTCGTTGTTGCCCATTCTGTATCCCCATCTTGCTCCGCGTAAAATGTAAGGACTGTTACTCATTGACTCCATACCGCCAGCTACAATCAATGATTGATCACCAGTACGAATAATTTGATCCGCTAACGTAACCGCACGAAGCCCTGATGCACAAACTTTATTCACTGTTTCCGTCTGCACTTCCCAAGGGATTCCAGCAGCCCTCGCCGCCTGACGTGACGGAATTTGTCCCTGCCCACCTTGAATAACTGTTCCGAATATAACTTCCTCAACATCACTAGCAGAAACATTCGCTCTTTCAAGCGCCGCTTTAATTGCAATTCCTCCAAGTTCTGTTGCTTTTACGTCTTTTAAAGATCCTCCAAATTTCCCAACTGGTGTTCTTGCAGCACTTAAAATAACTGTTTTACTCATGTCTATTTCCCCCATTTTTTTATTAGCGCTGAGCGCTCGCTCGGTATTCTTACATTGAGAAGAGGTGCAATCATTGCACCTCCCTCTAAAGTTGTATTCGTTCCTACAAATTACATCGCTTCTTTTTTCTGACCGATAACAGAGCGTTCTAAAATCTCTGTTACATCAAGCGTTTGAACCTTCTCTTCTACTTCTTTCGCTTTCGTCCCATCACTAATCATCGTTAAGCAATATGGACAACCTGTACCGATAATGGATGGCTGCACGGCTAGCGCTTGTTCCGTACGAGCAACGTTAATACGAGAACCCGCTGTTTCCTCCATCCACATTAAGCCACCACCTGCTCCACAACACATTCCCGTTTCACGGTTACGTGCCATTTCTACAAGGTTCACACCAGGAATTGCTTTCAAAATATCGCGTGGTGCTTCGTATACTTCGTTGTATCTTCCTAAATAACAGGAATCATGGTACGTGACTGTTTCCTCAATAGCGTGAACAGGTTTTAAACGTCCTTCTTTCACCCACTGAGCTAACAATTCTGTATGATGATAGACTTCTGCTTGCAAGCCAAAGTCTGGATACTCATTTTTAAATGTGTTATAAGCGTGAGGATCAATCGTAACGATTTTCTTCACTCCTGCTTTTTCAAATTCTTCAATATTTTTTGTCGCCATCTCTTGGAAGACGAATTCATTTCCAAGGCGGCGTGGTGTATCTCCAGAGTTCTTCTCTTTATTACCGAGTATCGCAAATGAAATGCCCGCTTCGTTCATTAACTTCGCAAACGATATCGCAATCTTCTGACTACGATTATCATATGATCCCATTGAACCAACCCAGAATAAATATTCGAATTCCTCGCCAGCTTTCGATTTTTCTTTCACAGTCGGAACCGTTACTTCATCATCGCCTTGGCGCCACGTTTCACGCTCTTTACGATTTAGACCCCACGGATTCCCTTGACGCTCGATGTTTGTCATCGCACGCTGCGCTTCCGCGTCCATCTTTCCTTCTGTTAAAACAAGATAGCGGCGTAAATCAATAATTTTGTCAACATGCTCATTCATAACTGGACACTGATCTTCACAGTTACGGCACGTTGTACACGCCCAAATCTCTTCTTCTGTAATAACATCTCCGATTAAACTCGGATCGTAAGCAAGCGTTGTAGCTGCTGATTCTTGTTGCCCTTTCCCAGCTGCCATCATCGCTAACTGATTTCCTTGTGTATTATTAAAAGCAACTACTGGAACCCACGGTGCTTTTGATGTTACCGCTGCTCCTTTATCAGTTAAATGATCGCGAAGTTTTAAAATTAAATCCATCGGTGATAACATTTTTCCTGTTCCTGTTGCCGGACACATATTTGTACAACGACCACACTCTACACAAGCATATAAATCGATAAGCTGATTTTGTCTAAAATCTTCGATTTTACCAACACCAAATGTTTCTTGTGTTTCGTCTTCAAAGTCAATCTTTTCAAGTTTCCCTGGATTTGAAAGACGACCGAAGAATACGTTAGCTGGTCCCGCAATTAAATGCGCGTGTTTTGATTGTGGAACATAAACTAAAAACGTTAACAAAATTAGTAAATGCACCCACCAAGAGAAATAGAACACAGAAATGGCTACGGTTTCATTTATCCCCGAGAAAACGTAAGCGATTGCAGAAGCGATTGGTTCACTCCATGAAAGCTCCTCGCCGTGCCATATAATTCCCATTCCATTACCGAGTAGCACAGAAATCATTAAGCCACCAATAAAGATAAGAACAAGGCCTGATTTGAAATTACGTTTTAAACGAACTAGCTTCTCAACATAACGTCTATGAAAAGCCCAAAAGACTGCAATTAAAATAACAAGTGTGACAATTTCCTGGAAGAATGTAAATGCAGGGTATAGTGGTCCAAGTGGAAGATGTGATCCTGGTGCGAGTCCTTTCCAAACGAAGTCAATTGCTCCAAATTGGACAAGAATAAATCCATAAAAGAACATAACGTGAATAATGCCGCTCTTCTTATCTTTCAGCAGCTTTTTCTGACCGAAAACATTGACCTTAAGGAGATCCCAACGCTCTTTAAAACGACGGTCAAATTCAATCTTTTTTCCTAACTGTATGTAGGCCATCCTCGTTCGTATAAGATATACAAACAAATATCCCGCATAAGCAATAACAGCAATGGCAGCCAGCCAATTAATGATCAGTAAGCTATTCATTTTTATGCTACCCCTCTCTTTGTAAGCCCTCTTTCTTTTTTAGAATCTTCAAAAACATATAATTTTCTGAATTTTATCCCCTACCTTCATTATATAATGAGTGAGCATTCAGTCAACAGTTTTTTGTTATACAACAACATATTTTTTAATAAAGCTGTTTATTTCGGTGAAACTATAAAGTGAAACTTTAATTTGGAAAGGGCTGTCTATCCCTTCTGATCATTAGCCCGCAAATAACGGGATAAAATGAAAATTTGATTTATAAAAAACTAATGGTGAAAAGACCGTGAAGGAGGGAATTTACTCATGTTCTTCTTATCTCTCTTGTTAATAGGTAGCGTTCTCTGGATTGTAATCGATCTTTCTTATGGGAGAATTGTTCATTTAAAACGTGTCCGTTCTCGTTCTTTCCCTTTACGTCAAAGTGATTTTCACCTTTATACATACGGAAAAGATTTGTATGACGCCCTATTTACTGATATAAAACAGGCGAAACACCATGTGCACGTTTTGTTCTTCATTGTAAAAAACGATAAAATTAGTCGTGAATTTTTAAAGTTACTTATCGATAAGGCACAGGAAGGAATTGAAGTAAGACTTTTACTCGATCGATTAGGAAGCCATCATTTATCAAATGAGGCAATTCATTCCCTACAAAAACATGGCGTCTCTTTTTCATTTTGTCATAAAGTTAAATTTCCGTTCCTTTTCTTTTCTGCCAATCAGCGTAATCATAGAAAAATTACGGTGGTTGACGGAAAAATTGGTTATATAGGCGGATTTAATATCGGGGAAGAGTATTTGGGACATAATGAGCGTTTAGGGTTATGGAGAGACTATCATTTACGCCTTACAGGTGAAGGCGTACAAGACTTACAAAAACAATTTTTACATGACTGGTTTGATGATACAAACCAAAACTTATTAGATACTTCTCTTTATTTTCCGAAACTACAATCAGGTATCATCCAACATCAATTTATTCCGACCGATGGGGCCTATTTGCAAAATACTTTTTTACACTTAATTGAAAATACGAAAGAAGAACTCTTTATCGGTACACCATATTTCATTCCTGGAAAAAAAATTATGAATGCATTATTAAAAGCACGAAAACGTGGGGTTGAAATAACCATTCTCGTTCCCGAAAAAGCTGATCATGCCCTTGTTCGAGAAGCGAAATTCCCATATTGCCGAAAATTAATACAAGCTGGGTGTAATATTTACGCATTTCAACAAGGTTTTTTTCACGCTAAAGTTATTATAGCGGACGATTATATTTGTGATATCGGAACTGCAAATTTTGATATGAGAAGTTTATATATAAACCATGAGATCAACTGCCTTTTATATGATAAACATTTTATACAAACAGTAAAAAACAAGTTCCATGAAGATTTAGAAAACGCGTCCTTACTTTCCTTTAAAGATGTTAGCCCACATTCTGTTATTGATAAAGGGAAAGAATGGCTAGGAGCGATACTTGCTTTCTTCTTATAGGAAAGATAATGAGTAAAAGAGGTGTATCACATATGATTATGCGGTTTGGATATGTCTCACATGCAATGGCATTGTGGGACTGTTCTCCTGCTAAAACGATGACATTTACAAGCTTTCAAAAGCTCAGTAAACAAGAGCGAGAAGATAAATTATACGATGTTACAAGGCAGAACCTTGAGCATACAATACGTATACTTCATTACAATATAGCGCATGAAATTCCATTATATCGCATGTCTTCATCTATAGTCCCACTTGCAACACATCCTGAAGTCGAGTTTGATTATATCGGAGCATTTACACCACTTTGGGGTGCAATTGGGGCATTAATTAAAGAACACAATTTACGAGTAAGTTTTCATCCCAATCAATTTACGCTATTTACAAGCGACAAGCCACATATTACAACTAATGCTATTACAGATATGAACTATCATTATAAAGTATTAGATGCAATAGGAATTGCAGATTCTTCTTATATTAACATCCATGTAGGGGGTGCCTACGGAAATAAAGAAAAAGCTGTTGGACGTTTCCATGAAAATATAAAAAAACTTCCTGCACATATAAAAAAACAAATGACACTTGAAAATGATGATAAAACATATACAACTGCTGAGACTTTATCTATTTGTCAAAAGGAAAAGATCCCATTCGTATTTGATTATCATCATCACATGGCCAACCTTTGCGAGGAACCGCTAGAAGTGTTACTTCCTGCAATTTTTGAAACTTGGTCACATACAAATATCCCTCCTAAAGTTCACATTTCCTCCCCTAAATCAGAAAAAGAATTTAGGGCACACGCTGAATATATTAATTTAGAGTTTATTAAACCTTTCTTACAAATTGCAAAAAAAATCAATCATGATTTCGATATTATGATTGAAAGTAAACAGAAAGATTTAGCACTATTCCAATTAATAGCTGAACTTTCTTCTATAAGAGGAATGAAAAGAACAACTGGCGCAACGTTACAATGGTAAATTGTAATGTTGCGCCTTTTTTTTCAAAAAGTAATTCTTATAGTAAAAATGTTCCTATTTTATATGCTATTATTTAAATTAGCATTTTCCCCCTAAGATTCAACTTTATTGAAATGGAGTCATAATATGATTAATCAAAAAAAGTATGTACAATTTGTCATAATGTATATTTTTATATTTTCTCTTTGGATATTCTTTATTCCAGATAAATGGAATATAAAAGAAATTGGAATCCTTTTCTTATTTTGTTTTTCTGCAGTCTTTTCTTGTTATTGCTCATATAAAGCAATTAAGAAGATGAAGCGCGGCGATAAATTATTTTGGGTGTTATTATTATGCACTTGCCTCTGTGGATTGGCTATGGAGATAACTTTATTTCTTGATTCACTTTCTATATGCACTCAAGTCATATTCTCATATGAAGCACTACCTTTTTTCATCATCCAGTATATTTTACTCTTTTCTGGCTTTACTATAAAATTCATAAAACATTACTCTATTAGGGGCCTTGCTCAATTTTCATTCGATAGCATCTTTATCGTTATTATGAATATTTATTTTACCCTAACTTTTATTTTGGATCTTTCAAGCTTCAGTATGCTAACAAAGGGCACGTGGATTTTAATTGGATACTTTGTCGCACAATCATTAGTAATTTACGCCGTTATTAGCCTGTATAGAAGAGAACAATATTCTTCTAGTAGAATTTCATTAATTATTGGTTTTACTATCATTCTCGTTTACGGATATATACAGCTATTCCAGTTAAACAAAGGAATGCAAACTTCCGCTGAATTCTCTTATTTAATACATACTGCTTCAATTTTATTAATCTGTTTATCGTCCATACTATACATTTTGGATAAACCAATGCAACATGAAACGAAAACAAAATATTATCGATTTGACTATGTGCGCTTTATATTACCGTATTTTAGTATAATCATTACTTTTTCCTTTATTATCATTCAACCTTGGGATGATAAGTTCATGTTAATCGGTCTCGTATTATCACTTATTTTTTTATTCTTACGACAACTTTACATGTGGAAAGATAATAAAGTATTAATCGATACATATGAACAGCTGACTACACAACTAGAAGATGAAGTTGAAGAAGGTGCATTTGCATTATCAAAAAGTGAACAACGCTATAAATCTTTATTTGAAGATCATCCCGATGCTGTTTTTTCTTTAAATATGAATGGTATTTTTCAACATTCTAATAAGGCATGTGAAAGCTTGTTTACCGCCTACTATTGTGAAGTAGCAAGCTATTCTCTTCTACACTTCATTGATTCAAAAGACCATGATCTACTAAAGAACGCTTTACAAATAACGAAAGAAGGTAGACCACAAACTTTAGAAGTTCGTACAAAAGAAAAAGAAGGTTATTACTATCATCTTCACATTACGCTCATCCCGACTTTCATAAACAAAGAAGTTGTTGGGATGTTCGGTATAGCACGTGATATTACAACTTTATATGAAAAACAAAAACAAGTAGAACATTTAGCCTTTCATGATGCACTTACTGGATTACCAAATCGCCGAAAGTTTGAAAAAGATTTGAAAAACATTTTAAATACAGCTCAAACTAACGCGAATGATGTTGCCGTCATGTTCCTTGATTTAGATAGATTCAAAAAAATTAACGATAGACTTGGTCACGATATCGGAGATCTATTATTAATTGAAGTAGCAAAAAGGTTACGCGGTTGCTTACGTTCAAAGGATGTCGTTGCTCGCCAAGGCGGAGATGAGTTTACAATTCTATTACCGGATATGTACTCAGAAAAAAGTGCGGCTTTTATAGCTGAACAGATTTTAAATATTTTAAACAAACCATTCTTCATTAAAGATGAAGAACTGTCTATTACACCAAGTATCGGAATTGCAATGTACCCTGATTGTGGAACAGATGTAACAGAATTAATGAAAAATGCTGATATGGCTATGTATCGCGCGAAAGCAAATGGGAAAAACAGATTTGTTTTCTTCTCAAAAGAAATGAGTATCGCTCAAAACGAAATCCAATTCTTAGAGGGCGAACTTTCAAAAGGATTACAACAAAATGAATTTTTCCTTGAATACCAGCCACAAGTAAGCACAAAAACAAAAAAAATTATCGGTTTTGAAGCATTAATTCGTTGGAAACATCCAAAGCTAGGTATCGTATCTCCGGCCCAATTTATTCCTCTAGCAGAGGAGACTGGATTCATTATTGAACTTGGAAATTGGATTTTACGCACTGCTTGCTTAGAAGCAAAAAGATGGCATAATCAAGGTTTCTCTCACCTAAAAGTTGGTGTGAATTTATCTGTTGTTCAATTTAACCATGCAGATTTAATCCCTACTATTTCAAAAGTGTTAGAAGAAACAGAACTAAAACCAGAAGCATTAGATATTGAAATTACGGAAAGCATCGCCATTAATCAAAACCAATCTGTAGTTGCAAAACTAGAACAACTACAAAATCTCGGTATTCAAATTTCAATCGATGATTTTGGAACTGGTTATAGCTCCTTAGCTTATTTAACAAAATATCCAATCAACACATTAAAAATTGCTCGAGAGTTTATTTGTGGAATTACAACTAGCCCTTTAGAAGAAGCGATTATCTCTTCCATTATTACGCTATCAAAAGAACTAAATTTAGAAGTTATTGCAGAAGGGGTAGAGACCGAAGAACAGTGGCAGTTTTTATATGAGCAAAACTGTGACCACATTCAAGGATTCTTTATTAGCAGGCCTGTTTCTAGTAAAGACGTTTGGAGATTACTCCACAAAAAAACAACCGTCTAAGTAAGACGGTTGTTTTTTTAATACTCAAAAGGTAGATCTGAAGCTAATTGTACCTCTTGATCATTATGAGAAATCACTTGGCTTTTCTCTAAAGCTGTATCTGTTAATGAAATACCCCATGCCATTGCTAACGTTAATAGACTACCAATAAGTAGTTTTTTCATATTCCATCACCCACATTTTTTCTTTTAATATATCATGAAAATTTATCCATATCGTATGCAATTATGCATATCCATTTTTTGGGGTGCTTATCGGTTAATTTTATTTACGAGTGCCTCTTTATATGCATGCATTTCTAATATATCAAAAAAGAAACTTGCTTTCTTATATGCATCTTCAATCTCTGCTTCATCATGCTCCAACTTTTCTAAACACTCACCCCTTTGGTAGTACAGTTGTCCAATTAATGCCATACTATTAATTCGGCAAGATATTTCAATCGATTTATTCACTTGATAAAGGGCTTCTTCATATTGATTATCTAAGTATAATGCTTTTGCATGATTATACCTTACCTTCACATCAAATTCTTCGTTATCATGCAATGTTTCTAATTGCTTTAATATATTTTCAAATAACTCAATACTCTTCTTAAAATAGCCATTTTCAGCATAAATATTTGCAATTGCGTTTTCTATATATAAATTTTGATATACGTCTATTCCAGCTAGTTGTTGATTTAACAATTTTTTTAATTCTAAAATACAATATTCGTAATCGATTTTCTTCAGTATGTAAGCTGCTACATGATATTGCCATTGAAGAAACTGCTGGAATTCCGGATGATATTCTTCCTTTTTCAACTCATTCCACACTCTAGTATAAATTTCTTTATACTTTTTTTGCTTACAGAGTATAATAATTTGATCTTTAAACTTCTTTTTCCTCTCGATATCGGAATAAATGAGTACCTCATAAAAGTGAATAATGGGAACTTGTAATTTGGCTGCGATACCTTGCAATATATCCATACTTGGGTATACCGCGCCCGATTCAATTCGGCTCACTTCTGATTGATGACATATGTTCTCGGATAACTGTTTTTGTGTTAATCCCCTCAGTACCCTAATTTTCTTAATTTCACTTCCTAATTTTTCTGCGTGCATACTTACTCACCATCCCATTATAACAATCTAATTTGTTAAGTTGTCATACCACTACAATAATGTGAATTCGACAATTTTTGATATGAAATAATGCATAATATATATAAAATTCGGCAAATTTTTCACATAATTCATCTCACATACAATAATAGATTAGAAGTTTTATAGATAAATTATAAAAAACTTGCCCGTGCTTTCATTACATTCGGTCTTTTTTGTCCTTTATCAGCTAAAGCTATCCACACCTAAGAATTAGACAAAATGAAGTAAAAGTTGAAATTGCTCAGCCTAGTTTAACAATTGGAAAATTAACACAACCTCAAAATGATACGAAAGAAAATATTGTAAAAAAGTATTTAAAAGGTGAGGTAAATGGGGCTAAGGCTCAACAAGAGCAAGTGACAACTAAAAGAAATGCAGACTTTCAACCTACCGATAAAGAAAATCAAACCGAAGTTCGTCTTGCACAGACTTACAAAAACTATAAAGTATATTGTCAAGATTTCATTGTAAAAGTAGATAAAAATGGAGTAATTACAACTGTTAGTGGTAACGTTGTCCAAAATTTAGACCAACAACCTAATCTTACTATAACAAATTTTTTGTCGAAAAATGAAGTAAAATCTAAATTACGCGATATAGTTCAAATTCCAAGTGATGCAACTGAGTCGAAATTCTCTAACGAAACTGTTGTGTACAAGAAAAAAGAAGTTTACCATTCATAGGTAAACTTCTTTTCATATCCATCCCTTTTCTTCTGCAATTGTAATTGCCTCAATTCTATTTTTCGCATCCAGCTTCGTTAATACTTCAGAAATATAATTACGTACTGTACCCGGTGAAAGATAAAGTGCCTTCGCAATTTCATTTGCCGTTTTTCCTTCTTTCGCAAGTAACAATACTTCTTTTTCACGATCTGATAACGGATTTTGCTCCTGCCATAAGCCAAACATTAAATCTTGAGAAATCTCTCGTTTACCTTTCATTACATTACGAATCGATGCAGCTAAATCTTCACTTGGACTATCTTTTAATAAATATCCATTCACGCCCGCTTTCATTGCTCGTTCAAAATAACCAGGGCGTGCAAATGTTGTTAAAATCATTACTTTACATGCCGATTTTTCTTTCTTTAACGTTTCCGCAACATCTAATCCACTTTGAATTGGCATTTCAATATCCATAATGCTTACATCAGGCTTTAACGATTCAATTAGTTTTAGTGCCTCTTCTCCGTTCGCAGCTTGCCCAATTACTTCAATATCATCTTCTAGATCAAGCAGGGCCCCTAATGCACCACGAAGCATCCGCTGATCTTCTGCAATAATAATTCGAATCATGCCCTCACCTCATCTTTTCCTGTTCGAATAACAACTGGAACTTTTACTGTTAATAGTGTCCCTGGATTAATCGTACCCAGTTCAACAAATCCATCAATAAGAGCGATTCGCTCCTTCATACCACGAATACCATTCCCATCGTGATTTTGATCTGCTAAACCAATTCCGTTATCTTCTACGGTCAAAATTAATTCACCTTGTAATTCTCGTACAGAAACTGTGCAACGTGTTGCCTTACTATGCTTTACAACATTCGTAACAGCCTCACGTAAACACATCCCAACGATATTTTGCTCAATTGGTGATAACGAACTTGAACTTGCTTCCTGCTTCACTTCTAGTTCAATATTAGCAGCTTGTAAGATCGCTTTTATTTGCTCAAGCTCTTCTTCTACTGTAATCATACGCATATCCGAAATTAATTCCCTTAGCTGCTTTAACGCCGTGCGGGATGTTTGTGTAATTTCCTTTGCTTCCGCACTTGCACGCTCTGGATTTTTCACAATTAACTTCTCAACGAGCTGACTTTTTAACGTAATAAGAGATAGCGTATGACCTAACGTATCATGAAGATCCCTTGCAATCCGCTGACGTTCTTCTCGCTTTACTAAATCTTTAATTTGCTCATTCGCTTCGTTTAATTGATTTCTTAACATCTTTTTTTGATTAAAGTTGCGCATACCAAATGGTGTAAGAAGCATTAAAATAAACATCGGAACAATATTTACTAAACTTGTAGTTGTTAGTTGATTCACATTTACAAATACAAACGCTCCAAGCATTACAACTAACAAACATAGTAGTAACCGAAATACTTTCTTACTTGGTGCAAATCCCATCGCACTTGCCGTGAAAAAGCCAAAGAATATCATGAAAGGATTGTAAAATAAAGCAAATAAAAAAATGAGTACCATTTGAACACATGCCCACAAAATAAACGTCTTCTGAACAAAATAAAGTTGACGGTATGTGATCATGAAAACTATCAACATACCGCTTCCTATTACAAGTTTCCATCCCGATACTTGCGTTAAATTATAAATTGGAAATAACAAATAAACGAGCCACATATACGGAAAGAAACCCATATGTTTCGGAAAAATCTCAATCCTCTTCTTCTCTATCATTTATACCGCTTCCTGTCTTTTTCTTATATATATTGATACTACAACAAATATAAGGAAATAACCTCCTAGTACCGCGATATTTTCCCAACCAATTGATTTTCCAGCTACAATATCCCACGCACCACTTCCGAAGTGGTATGTTGGTGTCCATTCACCGATAGATCTTAATATTTTCGGGAATACTTCGATTGGCATCCATAGGCCACCGAGAATTGCTAAACACATATTTAAAATATTCGCTAAACCAGCAGCAGCATCCGCCTTCTTAATAGAACCTATTACTGTCCCTAACGCTAAAAATGGTGTCACACCTAACAGCAACCATAATCCAGCACCAATCCATTGCCCTACTGTTAACTCAACATGATTAATTAATATTCCTGCGATAAAGATAACTAAGATTGAAAAAGCATTCACTACAGTTTGAGCGATGATCTTCGCAGTTATATATGCTCCCTCTGGAAGTGGTGTAATTTTTAAAAGATGTGTCCACCCCTGTCCTTTTTCCTGAGAAATTCTCACACCAAAACTAAAAAGTGCTGTCCCTACAATACTGAAAGTTGCCATTGAAATTAAATAGTGTGCTTTCCATGCATCACCGTTTTGTGGCACTTGAACAACATTTGTGAAAATATAGTAAAACATAACTGGCATTAATAATGAGAAAAAGATAAACAATTTATTACGAAATGTACGTAAAATTTCTATTTTGCACTGCATCCATAACGCCCTCATGCGATCTCCTCCTTCTGATTTGCAACAAACTGTTCAAATGCTTCATCAAGACTTCCACGTTCAACGGAAACATCTGTTACAGGTAAGTTCTTTTGATAAATTGCTTTTAACGTTGCATCTGTATCTTCAGTTGTTAAAGTGAAGTGCCCTTCTTTCGCTTGTACTTCTGTTACGTTTGGTAATTCTTTTAGTAATTTTGCCGGTATACTTTCCTTCGAATAAAAAGAAATCGTTTTTCGAGAAATCGTTGCCTTCATCTCATCCGGTGTACCATCTGCGATAATTTTTCCGTTCGCAAATAATAAAATACGATTCGCCAACGCATCCGCTTCTTCCAAATAGTGTGTCGTTAAAATAATCGTTTTCCCCTCACTTGCTAACTTTCGAATTGTTTCCCAAAATGTTCTTCGAGACGTAATATCCATTCCAACTGTTGGCTCATCTAAAAATAACAAATCTGGATTTCCTGCAAGTGCGAGTGCAAAGTTTAATCTTCTTTTTTGCCCGCCTGATAATTTCTCACATCTTTGCTTTCGCTCCGATTCTAAATTTGATAACTGTAATAACGTTGCTTTCTCTACCGGATTCGTATAATAACTACGGAATAACTCAATTGCTTCTTCCACTGTAATGCTATCAATGACACTTACTTCTTGTAACATCGCGCCAAGGCTATTACGAACATCTCTATGCTTTGGACTCTTTCCAAATATAGAAACAGTTCCTTCCGTCGGATCCTTTAATCCAAGCATCATCGACATCGTCGTCGTTTTCCCTGCCCCATTCGGTCCAAGCAATGCTACGATTTCTCCTTTATTTACATGAAATGAAACGTTATTTACTGCACTTTTATGCTTAAATGTTTTAGAAACACCATTTACTTCAATAATCTTTTCCATCTCTCCACCCCCGCTGTTTCTTATATTTACATTGTATTACTTGGAAAACTTAGGAAACAGTATGATGCGTCATGACATCAATATGACAATTGTCATGTATTCTTTATGAGAGGAATCAATCCGCATACTGCAAGCGAGTAGCAGGACGAAAATAAACATGATACAATCGGGTAAGATATATATTCGAGGAAGGACAGTGGTTTTCATGATTATTCGTAATGAACAAGATTTAGAAGGCTTACGAAAAATCGGCCGCATCGTTGCGCTTGCACGTGAAGAAATGAAAAAAGAAGCGAAGCCAGGTATGACAACGAAAGAGCTTGATTTGATCGGTAAAAAAGTATTAGATGAGCATGGTGCTATTTCTGCACCTGAAAAAGAATATGATTTCCCTGGTGTAACTTGCATTAGTGTAAATGAAGAAGTTGCTCACGGTATTCCGGGAGATCGTGTATTAAAAGAAGGCGACTTAGTAAACGTCGACGTATCTGCTGCACTTGATGGCTATTATGCAGATACAGGTATTTCATTTGTACTTGGAGAAGATGAAGCAAAAGAAAAGCTTTGCCAAGCAGCTGTTGATGCCTTTTGGGCAGCAATGAAAAAGGTGAAAGCTGGTTCAAAACAAAACCAAATTGGTCGCGCTGTTTCAAACTTCGCGCATAAAAATGGATACAATGTGATTCAAAACTTAACTGGTCACGGCATTGGTCTTAGCTTACATGAAGCACCAAACCACATTTTAAGCTATTTTGATCCAATGGATAATGCGCTTCTAAAAGACGGTCTTGTTATCGCTGTAGAACCGTTCATTTCTATGAAAGCAGATCACATTATCGAACGTGGCGATGATGGTTGGACATTCGTTACACCTGATAAAAGTCTTGTTGCACAATGTGAACATACAGTTGTTGTAACACGCGGCGAACCGATTATTTTAACAGAAGTATAAAAAAGAACCGCTTCTTACTAAGAAGCGGTTCTTTTTACATACTTTTTTGAAAAGAGGAAATACGGTTGAACTCTTTTTCATTTACGTATATAATTTTTAACGAAGGTTTGATGATTATCTCTCATAAAAGATGATCAAGGGAGTACCTTCTTTTTTTATTTAATAGCATCGATTAAAGGAATGCGTTTATCATAAAACGCTGTCTTCGCTTTAATCTACGAATTGTATACTCTTTTAGGCAGTACATATTTTCTTCATCCTGACCAAATTCAAGCTACATTTTATCACTACCTCAATACGAAAGAATTTTTTACAATGAGATACATTATTTTGGTTAGCATGTATCGTAAAACTCACCTTTATAACAATTCTTTGCATATTGCAAGAATACAAATCATCATAAAATAGTTTAAGCATTTCACTGCATATTTTTTGTATGTACCTATTTTATAAAGAACCACGTAAAAATCTATATCCTATAAAGGTCTGATATCATTCCTTATCAGTATTTCATTCGACATTTTTTGTCGAAAATTGTATATTCATTCCCTATATTATTAGAATATATATTTGTTTTACGTTACAAAGCATCGAATATGAACACTTTTCCTAGAGAGTATACGTAGTAAAGGAGGCATCACGTAAAGTACATTGATCCATGACAAATAATCCCTTCACAAAGCATTTTTATGCAATAAAAGGATTCATAAAGGAGGCACAATGAAAAAACTTTTCAATCTATGTTTAATTATATTTGTACTATTTTCGCAGCTTGCTAGTTTTCCATACAATCAAGTAAAAGCGGAAACATTAACGGGGAATTCATTATTTGACACTGTTGAAATGAAAGATGCAACGAATCATATTATTGACGAAGCATTAAATCCGAAAAATTTAATACAAGTAGGATCAACCATTCACCTAGAATATGCTTGGTCAATAAAAGATGAGCAAACAGACTCAACAATGCTCCAAATACCTAACGCATTAAGAATTAAAAATGACCAACAAGGAAACTTGATGGCAGATCAACAAATTATTGGTCAATATTTTGTTACAGCAAATGATAACAAAATGAAACTAGTATTTAACGATCAAGTAAAAGATTCCAAAGGTGCTAATGGAAAAATCAATTTTGATACAGTATTTAATCTTGATTTAAAACCTGGTGCAAAATCTGTTCCACTCTCGTTCCCTTTAGGTGCAACAGCTAAGTCTATTTCAGTTCCTGTTCAAGTAGATAATCCAGCTTCACCTACTACGAATAAGGATACTATTCAGCAACCTGCGGAAGAGCAAAAGAATGGTGATGCTCAACAACCTGCGGAAGGGCAAAAGAACAGCGATACTCAGCAACCTGCAGAAGAACAAAAGAACAGTGATGCTCAGCAACCTGCAGAAGAGCAAAAGAATGGTGATGCTCAGCAACCTGCAGAAGGACAAAAGAACAGTGATGCTCAGCAACCTGCGGAAGAGCAAAAAAATGGTGAAACTCAGCAATCTACAGAGAATCCTGGTAATAACACAACAGAGCAACCTGTGGATAATCCAGATCCATCACCTAAGCAAATTACAGAAAATATTTTAACAGGTGTCACACTAACGGATAAAGACGGTAAGCCATTTAATGATACGGATAATCGTCCAAGTCCAAATTCTATTACCAAAATCGATTTTACATGGGAAGTTTTAAAATCGCTGAACGTCAAAGAAGGTGATTACTTTACTTTCCAACTCCCAGAATACTTTATTGTCCACAATACCATTACAGAAGATTTAATAGATGGGAAAGGGAACAAGATTGGATCATTCGTTGTTACGCCTGACGGCAAAGTAACGATGACCTTTAACGAATATGTTGAAGATAATCCTAATCTAGCTGGAGATTTAAACATTCGTACGGAGTTTAATGAAGTCAAAATTACAGGGACTACAGAAAAACAAATCCCATTCCCTATTAAAGAAAAAGACGTTATTATCGAGCTTGATTTTAAACCTAAAGTAACAAAATCTGTAGATAAAAAAGGTGTACCTGATAGACCAATTAATACGAATCAAATTAATTGGAAAGTAGAGATGAACAAGACAAAAGATAAGCTTACAAATGCCGTCTTTCAAGATGACATTCCAAATGGGGCTAGTCTCAACGAAGATTCTATTAAGGTTTACTATTTAGAAGTAGATATTAACGGGAAAACAACTCGTGGTGCAGAAGTTCCTAAGGACGAATATGAACTTACTACATCTTCTAATAAATTAAATATCGCTTTTAAAAAGGAAACGCGTAAAGCATATGAAATTGAATATGCAACAAAGATTACAGATGAAAGTGTTACTAGTTTCAAAAACAACGCAAAAGTATCCAGTGATAATCAAGGTAGTGTAGCTGCGAATGCCACTGTAACTGTTTCACGCGGTACACATCTTGAGAAAACTAGTAAGTACAATCCAAAAACACAAACAATCGAATGGACAATTACTTATAACGGTGATCAGAGAGATATTAAAAAAGCTGATGCGCTTTTAAAAGATGTTTTGGATAAATCTCATAAAGTTGATATAAATTCTATCGTGGTAAAAAATGCTTCTTATGATGATGCAGGAAAACTTGTTACAAGTGACAACGCCACAAACTTTACTGTAAAAGAAACCGATGAGGGATTTGATTTACAGTTTAATGAAGATATTAATAGTGCCTATGTGATTACTTATACATCGAAAGCTACGAATGATGTCATAAAAGATGGCGAAATCAAAAATGAAATTATTGCAGATGGTAAATGGAGTCAAATAAACAAAGTTACGTTAAAACAACAAAACATCATAAAGAAACATAATAAAAAAGATACGGATTACAATAAGAAAACAACAACATGGACAATTATTGTAAATGATAACAACTACGTGTTAAACGATGCTGTTATCAAGGATACGTTTGACTATGGTGGCCTAACGTTACAGAAAGATAGTTTCAAAATTACTGACGGATCGAGAGCGCTTGATCCAAATTTAGATTACACACTTGATGTAACAGATAAGGGATTTGAAGTAAAACTAACTGGTGATTATAAGTCTAATATGGATAAAACTTTAACTATCACATACACAACAGACTTTAATTATGAAACTCTATCTAAAGAGAATAAAAATAAATCATTCAAAAATACAGCAAATTTATCATGGATAGACATAAATGGGGACGATAAAAATAGTTCCTCCAATGATACATTTGATCCTGACGGCTATACAAAAGCCAACGGATTTAAATACGGTTCTTACAATGCCCAAAAGAAAGAAATTAAATGGGATATTGGATTTAACTATAATAATAGAACGATTAAGGATCCTTCTATTGTCGACGTATTAAGAGATAACCAAAAATTAATACCGGAATCTATTGAAGTTCGACATATGAAATTAACTGGTGGTGCACATGGATTTGAAGTAGGCGATCCTGTTCCTCCTAGCGAATATACGATAGAAAATCCAACAAAAGATAACAACAATACATTAACGGTTCATTTTAAAAACGAAATTAATTCTGCATATTATATTAGCTTTAAAACTTCACTTGCAGGTGAACAAATTAATAAGCGCTACGATAATTATGCCGATTTAAAAGACGGATCGGAAACTGTTACTACTATCCATGGTGCATTTGAGATCAAAAACGGTGGTAGCGGTGTTACGAAAACAGCGAAACAAAATGACAAGTATATTGATTGGAGTGTTTCCATTAATGCAAGTCAATCAACTATTGAAAATGCTGTCGTAACGGATGACCCAACAGACAATCAAATTCTTGATGAAAAGTCCTTCCACCTATATCCAACAACAGTAGCCGTGGATGGCACTTTAACAAAAGATACAGCAAATGAATTAAAAGAAGGAACAGACTATAAACTCAAAATAACAACAGACAACAATACAGGAAAACAACAATTTAAAGTTGAATTCCTTCATACCATTGATCAAGCTTATATTTTAGAATACCGCTCACTCATTAATGCAGACCATAATGAACGAGTAAGTAATAAAGCGACGATTACTGGTCATCGCTTAACATTAGAGAAAATGGAAGATGTTAAGTTTGTTGAAGTTAAAGTATCTTCTGGATCTGGAGGTGGTTCTGCTAGCAAAGGACGCGGAAGCCTTCAAATTATAAAGGTTGATGATAAAGATCAAAAAGTACGATTAGCCGGAGCAGAATTTACTTTATATGATCAGACAGGTACAACCGCTATTCGACCAATTACAACAGGTGATGATGGTGTCGCTAAGTTTAACAACTTACGACGCGATAAATATATGATTAAAGAAACGAAAGCACCTAAAGGTTATGTAATTAGTAAAGAATTAAGAGAAGGTATACTTGTTGAGCTAGGTTCTAAAGAAATTACAACATATACCCTTACAAATAAGAAATTTGTCGGGAAAGTAGTACTTACAAAAATTGATGCTCACAGTAAGGAAAAACTTGAACATGCTGTTTTCTCTTTACTGGATCAAAACAAACAGGTTATTCCTGAACATAAAGAATTAACAACTAATGATAAAGGACAAATTACTGTAGATAATTTAAAACCAGGAACTTACTACTTAAAAGAAACAAAGGCTCCTGAACATTATAAATTAGATGATCGACTGATTGAGGTTAAAATCGCGGAAGATCAAACAACAGTAATAAACAGAACTGCAACAAACAGTTTGATTCCAGGATCGGCCATTTTAACGAAAGTCGATAAAGATGGAAAAACTTTAGCAGGGGCGGAGTTCAGTGTACGCGATCGACATAACAATGTAATTCGCGGATATGAAAAATTAACGACAAATGATCAAGGACAAATCGAAGCAAAAGATTTACACCCTGGAGACTATCAATTTGTTGAAGAAAAAGCCCCTAAAGATTATGACATAGATAAAAAACCAATTGAGTTTACAATTGAAAAGAGCCAACAGAAAGCAGTTACTGTTACAGCGACAAATCACCTTACTAAAGGTGGCGTTACTTTAACAAAAGTTGATGATATCGATGGTACAGCTCTTGCAGGTGCTGTATTTAAAATTGTCGATGCTAATGATGAAAAGAAAGTCATTCGCGAAAATGTAAAAACTGGTGCTGACGGTAAAGTAACTGTTAAAGACTTAGAGCCTGGTATGTATAAATTTGTTGAAACAGAAGCTCCTAAGGATTATCTGTTAAATGCAAATCCTATCGAGTTTACAATCGACAAAAGCCAACAGTCTCTTGCTACCGTTACGGCAACAAACAGTTTAAAAACAGGAGAAGTTGAATTATTAAAAGTTGATGAATTCGGTGATAAAAAACCTCTAAAAGGTGCCGTATTTAAAATTGTTGATGTAAATAATAATGATGTTCGTACTGACCTAACTACAGATGCTGATGGAAAAACAAAAGCTGATAAGCTACGTCCTGGTACGTATAAATTTATTGAAACAGCTGCTCCTGAACATTACGTTTTACGAGCAGAACCTATTGAATTTACAATCGATAGAAGTCAGAAAGAAACTCTACTTGTGAAAGCTGAAAATGCTTTAAAACCAGGAGATGTTGAATTAACGAAAGTTGATGATATCGATGGTACAGCCCTTGAAGGTGCTGTATTTAAAATTGTTGATGCTAATGATGAAAAGAAAGTCATTCGCGAAAATGTAAAAACTGGTGCGGATGGTAAAGCTATTGCTACTGGCTTACGCCCTGGCGATTATAAATTTATCGAAGTAACAGCACCGAAGTATTACGATAAAAATACAAATCCGATTAAATTTACGATTACAGAAAGTCAAACGACGTCGGCTACTGTTACTGCTAAAAACAGCTTAACAAAAGGCGGTATTGAATTAACAAAAGTGAATGCTGCAGATGAAAAGGAAAAACTTGAAGGTGCAGTATTTAAAATCGTTAATAGAGATACGAATGAAGATGCTCGTACGAACCTTGTTACGAATAGTGAAGGAAAGTTAGTTGTAGATGACTTACGTCCTGGTAACTATACACTTATCGAAACAAAGGCTCCAACTTATTATGATGTAAATGTAGAACCTATTGAATTTACAATCGAAAAAGGACAACAAAAACTCCTTCCACTTACATTTAAAAATAGTTTAACGAAAGGAAAAGTTAAACTTATTAAAGAAGACGATGTGGAGAGTAGTATCGCTCTTGCCGGCGCAGTGTTTACATTACAAGACGTAACTGGCAAAGAAATTGCGAAAGATTTAAAAACAAATGATTATGGAGTACTAGTTATTCCTGATTTAGCACCAGGAGATTATCAATTTATTGAAACATCAGCTCCTGAACATTATAAATTAGATCAAACACCTATTAAGTTCACGATTAAAAAAGGTAGCAAGGATGATCTTCCAGTCCCTGTCACTGTAACAAATAGTTTACTTACAGGTGGCGTTACTTTAACAAAAGTTGATGACGTTGATGGCGTTACTCTTGAAGGCGCAGAATTTATCATTGTTGATGCTCATGATACGAAAAAGGTAGTTCGTAAAGGATTAACTACCGATGAACATGGTAAAGTTTCTGCTTCTGATTTACGTCCGGGTGACTATCAATTTATTGAAGTAAAATCTCCAAAAGACTATGACTTAAGGAAAGAGCCTATTCCGTTCACTATCGGAAAAAGTCAAAAAGAAAATATTAACGTTACTGCTACTAACAGCTTAAAGAAAGGTGCAGTCACATTAACAAAAATTGATGACATCGATCGTACAATGCTGAAAGGTGCAATCTTTAAAATTGTTGATATGAAGGGTAACGAAGTTCGCACAAACCTTGTTACAGACGACAATGGTGAAATTCCTGTTTCTGATTTACGTCCAGGTGACTATCAATTTATTGAAACTCAGGCTCCTGAACATTATGTGTTAGACGAAACACCGATTCCATTTACAATTGAAAGAAGTCAAACGGAAAAGATTACTGTTACAGGTAAAAATACGTTAAAAAAAGGTAGCGTTGAATTAACAAAAATTGACGATATTGATACCGATACGAAGCTCGCTCACGCTGTATTTAATTTATTAGATGCAGACGGAGAGATAGTTGAAGAAGGATTAAAAACAAATGCTGAAGGAAAAATTGTTGTTGAAAATCTACGTCCTGGTACGTATAAGTTTATTGAAACAACTGCTCCTGAACATTACGATTTAAATAAAACACCGATCGAATTTACAATTAAGAAAAGCCAAACTGAAACTCTTCATGTTACGGCTAAAAATGCTCTAACAAAAGGTGGCGTGGAACTTTCTAAAGTAGATGACATCGATGGCACTAAACTTGAAGGCGCAGTATTTAACATTGTGGATATGAAGGGTACTGTAATTCATAAAGGCCTTGTTACAAATAGTAAAGGGAAAATCGAAATCGACGACCTACGTCCGGGTGATTACCAATTCATCGAAACGAAAGCTCCTAAGCATTACGTTTTAGATGAAACACCAATCCATTTCACTATTGAAAAAGGACAGAAGAAGGCTATTACTCTAACTGCTAAAAACAGCTTACAACAAGGTAGTATTGAACTGCTTAAAGTAGATGATCTAAATGATCAAATGAAACTTTCTGATGCAGTATTTAATTTACTAGACCAAAACGGAAAAGTGCTTAAAACAGATTTAAAAACAAATGCTGAAGGAAAAATCGTTGTTGAAAATTTACGTCCTGGTACGTATCAATTTGTTGAAACAACGGCTCCACAACATTATGATTTAGACAAAAAGCCAATTGTAGTTAAAGTTGAAAAAAGCCAGAAAGATATTGCTACTGTTACTATGAAAAATAGTTTAACAAAAGGCGGCGTGGAACTTTCTAAAGTGGATGACGTCGATGGTACTACTCTTGAAGGCGCAGTATTTAACATTGTGGATATGAAGGGTACTGTAATTCGCGAGAAGCTTACAACAAATTCACAAGGTAAAATTAGCGTTTCTGACTTACGTCCGGGTGATTATCAATTCATCGAGACGAATGCTCCGAAACATTACGATTTAAATAAAGAACCGATCCCTTTCACTATTGAAAAAGGACAAACTGAACCGATTTCTGTTACTGCTAAAAACAGTTTAACGAAAGGTGCTGTAGAGCTTTCTAAAGTGGATGATATTGACGGTACTGCTCTTGAAGGTGCGGTATTTAAAATTGTTGATATGAACGGCAATGACGTTCGCACTGGTATTACGACAGATGCACACGGTAAAGTTACTATTCCTGATTTACATCCTGGAGACTATCAATTTATTGAAACAACGGCTCCGAAGCACTATAAGCTAGATGATACACCGATTAAATTTACAATTGAGAAAAGCCAAGCAGAGAAGCTACAAGTCACTGCTAAGAACAGCTTAATTGAAGGTGCTGTAGAGTTAATTAAAGTTGATGATATAAATCCAGATACAAAACTTTCTGATGCAGTATTTAATATCATTGATGCGAAAGGTAAAGTTATTCGCACGAATTTAACTACTGATAAAGATGGGAAAGTTTCTGCTTCTAATTTACGTCCTGGAGATTATCAATTCGTCGAAACGAAAGCTCCGAAGGATTACGATTTAAATGAAACACCTATTCCTTTCACTATCGAGAAAAGCCAATCAACTCACGTTTCTGTTACTGCTAAAAATGGCTTAACTAAAGGTGGCGTTGAATTAACGAAAATTGACTCTTTAGATACGAAAGAAACGCTAGAAGGCGCGGTATTTAAAATTACTGATATGAACGGTAATGATATTCGTACGAATTTAGTTACCAATAAAGATGGAAAAATCATCGCTAAAGACTTACAACCTGGAGACTATCAATTTATTGAAACGAAAGCTCCGAAACATTATGACTTAAATGAAGATCCTATTAAGTTCACAATTGAAAGAAGTCAAACAAAACATGTCTTCGTTACAGCTACTAACAGCTTAACGAAAGGTAGTGTGGAGTTAATTAAAGTTGATGATGTTGAAAAAAACACAACACTTGAGGGTGCGGTATTTAAAATTGTTAATAAGGATGGACACGACGTCCGTACTGATTTAACTACTGATAAAAACGGCCGCTTAGTTGTGGATGAATTACCACCAGGAGACTATGAGTTTATCGAAATAAAAGCTCCTACTCACTATGACTTAAACGAAACACCTATTAAGTTCACAGTTAAAAAAGGACAAGAAAAAATCGCTTCTGTTACCGCTATGAATAGCTTAACTAAAGGCGCTGTGGAATTAACGAAAGTCGATGATATCGACGGCTCTACTCTTGAAGGAGCTATCTTTAAAATTGTTGATATGAACGGGCACGATGTTCGTTCTGATCTAACTACTAATAAAGATGGCAAAATCTCTGTTTCTGATTTACGTCCTGGTGACTATCAGTTCGTTGAAACTAAGGCTCCTAACCATTACGACTTAAATCAAAACCCTATCAACTTTACTGTTGAAAAGAGTCAAACAGCTACAGCTTCTGTTACTGCTACAAATAGCTTAACGAAGGGCGCTGTGGAATTAACGAAAGTCGATGATATCGACGGCTCTACTCTTGAAGGGGCTATCTTTAAAATCATTGATCAAAATGGACATGATGTTCGTTCTGATTTAACTACTGATAAAGATGGCAAAATTTCTGTTTCTGATTTACGTCCTGGTGACTATCAGTTCGTTGAAACAAAGGCTCCTAACCATTACGACTTAAATCAAAACCCTATCAACTTTACTGTTGAAAAGAGTCAAACAGCTACAGCTTCTGTTACTGCTACGAATAGCTTAACGAAGGGCGCTGTAGAATTAACGAAAGTCGATGATATCGACGGGGCTACTCTTGAAGGAGCTATCTTTAAAATTGTTGATTCTAACGGACACGATGTTCGTTCTGATTTAACTACTGATAAAAATGGCAAAATCTCTGTTTCTGATTTACGTCCTGGTGACTATCAGTTCGTTGAAACTAAGGCTCCTACTGGATACGATTTAAGCGCTAAGCCAATTCCTTTCACAATTACGAAAGGACAATCTCAAGTTACTTCTGTTACAGCTTTAAATAGTTTAACAACAGGTTCAATGGAGTTAACGAAAGTTGATATTGATCACCATGGAACACTTGAAGGTGCCATTTTCAACATTTTAGATCAAGATGGAAAAGTAGTACGAGAAGGTCTAAAAACAGATGGGCATGGCAAATTAATCGTAAATGATTTGAAACCTGGTAATTATCAATTAGTGGAAACAAAAGCTCCTACAGGCTATCAATTAGATGCATCACCAATAAGCTTTACAATTGAAAAAGCTCAAGCTACACCACTACAAATTACAGTTTCAAATAAAAAAATCGATTCTTCATCAGGTGGAGATAATAAACCAATTACTCCTCCTAATAAAGAAGAGGAAACAGGAAAAGAAACTTCTGAAGAACTAGAGAAAGAAAATCCTGAAACACACGGTAAAGGAACTTCCGAAGAACTAGAAAAAGAAAATCCTGAAACACATGGTAAAGGAACTTCCGAAGAATTAGAAAAAGAAAACCCTGAAACACATGGTAAAGGAACTTCCGAAGAATTAGAAAAAGAAAACCCTGAAACACAAATAAACAAACAGCAAGATGACCGAAATACGGGTAAAGAACTTCCAAATACAGGTCATAAAAAAGATCCTACCCAAACAGTAGGTATCGTACTTCTACTAGCTGGATTGTTAAGTATTTTAGCTACAAAACGAAAAAAATATTATTAATAGTTTTTCACACCCAATCAAATGAACATTTGATTGGGTTTTTTTTATGCAAAAAAGAACGATACATAGAGTATCGTTCTTTTAACGGGGTGAGGCTGCCCAAAAGTACGGAAAACCTTTGAACAGCCTCGTATTTTCATATGGATGCCTTACATATATCACTGATGATAATTATGAAATGCGGAAACATATTTATCATCACATGATTCAAACATGAGAAAAGAAACCCTACAGTGGATTCTTTTCTCTACATAATCTAAAGTTTGGGTACACTAGATTCATGCAATGTAGGAGCTTTCCAAGCAGAAAGCGAACCTTCATTTAAAATGATAGCATACATATCTCCACCAAAAATATGCAAATATGCATATGGTGTTTTTTATTTCTCAATGTCAGAATATTGAAAATAAAGAAATGTAAAGGT
>NZ_VHIV01000039.1 GCF_006494425.1 Bacillus dicomae
TGCTATTTTAATTTCTACTACTACATCTTTTTCTATTTTTACAGCTATTTTATCTTTTAATAATTCGTAACCTTTTGGTGCTTCTACTTCCACTAAGGTATAGTTACCTATTGGCAAATCTTTTGATATCGCTTCTCCTTTTTCATCTGTTACTAACTCCCCAACTACTTTTTCATTTGAATCTTCAATATGAAATTTTGCTCCTGCTAGCTGTTTATTTTTATCGCTCGTATCTACTTTCACTAACTTCATTTTCCCCATCGGATCTGGTAATTTCTTATT
>NZ_VHIV01000040.1 GCF_006494425.1 Bacillus dicomae
CGCGCCCGAGAGGAGTCGAACCCCTAACCTCTTGATCCGTAGTCAAACGCTCTATCCAATTGAGCTACGGGCGCATATGGTGCCGAGGGCGGGGGTCGAACCCGCACGGTGGTCACCCACCGCAGGATTTTAAGTCCTGTGCGTCTGCCTGTTCCGCCACCCCGGCATGTCATATTGAAAATTGGAGCGGAAGACGGGATTCGAACCCGCGACCCCAACCTTGGCAAGGTTGTATTCTACCACTGAACTACTTCCGCAAGACATGTTTGAGTTATTT
>NZ_VHIV01000041.1 GCF_006494425.1 Bacillus dicomae
TCCATCATACTTCGGTAGATCTTTGAAGCTAAAGTTCCAGTTGCCTTTTTCATCAGCTTTCACTGTCGTGTCTTGTATCACTTTATCATCTTGATGCAATTCAACCTTGATACTTTCTGGACGCGTGTTGAATTTATTATTGTAGTCTTCCCAGACTTTCTTACCACTTACTTCTGTTTTGTCCGTATTCTTATACGTATTCGTGATTGTCGTTCCGTCTACTTTTGTCTCGTAGCCTTCAACTTTCACTTCACTTACTGT
>NZ_VHIV01000042.1 GCF_006494425.1 Bacillus dicomae
TTTTTTGGTGGAGCCTAGCGGGATCGAACCGCTGACCTCCTGCGTGCAAGGCAGGCGCTCTCCCAGCTGAGCTAAGGCCCCAAACAATTATCGGGAAGACAGGATTTGAACCTGCGACCCCCTGGTCCCAAACCAGGTGCTCTACCAAGCTGAGCCACTTCCCGAAAGAAAATATATGGTGGAGGATGACGGGATCGAACCGCCGACCCCCTGCTTGTAAGGCAGGTGCTCTCCCAGCTGAGCTAATCCTCCAAAAGTGGTGACCCGTACGGGATTCGAACCCGTGTTACCGCCGTGAAAGGGCGGTGTCTTAACCACTTGACCAACGGGCCAAATATTTTAAATGTCGGAGGGGTAGCGAAGTGGCTAAACGCGGCGGACTGTAAATCCGCTCCTTCGGGTTCGGCAGTTCGAATCTGCCCCCCTCCACCATTTTCTTTAAAATAACCTGAGAGGGTTTATTTTTTTGAAAAGATAACCATACTAGTAAATATTATCGCGGGGTGGAGCAGCACGGTAGCTCGTCGGGCTCATAACCCGAAGGTCGCAGGTTCAAATCCTGTCCCCGCAACCAAATGGTCCCGTGGTGTAGTGGTTAACATGCCTGCCTGTCACGCAGGAGATCGCCGGTTCGACCCCGGTCGGGACCGCCATTTATGGGCTATAGCCAAGCGGTAAGGCAACGGACTTTGACTCCGTCATGCGCTGGTTCGAATCCAGCTAGCCCAGCCATTTACGAGCCATTAGCTCAGTTGGTAGAGCATCTGACTTTTAATCAGAGGGTCGAAGGTTCGAGTCCTTCATGGCTCACTCTTTGAAGCTAAAATTCCAGTTGCCTTCTTTATCTGCTTCCACCTTTGTATCTTGTATTACTTTATCACCTTGAAGCAATTGTACTGTGATGCTTCCTGGACGTGTGTTGAATTTATTGTTGTAGTCTTCCCAGACTTTCTTACCACTTAAAAAGGGATATTTCCACTTTTCTAAATAGGGATATTTCTATTTTTTATTCCACCCTCTATTCCTCTGCTAAAACCTATTCTTCTACTTCACTTTTTTCTAGGGTTTTCATTTCTAATACCACCTGCTTTTACATCTCGTTCATTTTTTACTTCTGTTGTTTCTGTATTTTTGTATGTGTTTGTGATTGTTGTTCCTTCTACTTTTGTCTCGTAGCCGTCTACTTTCACTTCACTTACTGTGTACTTGATTTCGTTTCCTTGTCCATCATACTTCGGTAGGCTTTTGTTTTGTCCGTATTCTTATACGTATTCGTGATTGTTGTTCCTTCTACTTTTGTCTCGTAGCCGTCTACTTTCACTTCACTTACTGTGTACTTGATTTCATTTCCTTGTCCATCATACTTCGGCAGACCTTCTTTATCTGCTTTTACTTCTTCTGTTTTAAATTCTTTTCCATTTTGAAGCAATTGTACCTTGATGCTTCCTGGACGTGTGTTGAATTTATTGTTGTAGTCTTCCCAGACTTTCTTACCACTTAGAGGTGTAATATAGAACAAGTCGCCGATGCAATAACGCAGAACGCGGCAAACGAAATAAAAAACTTAGTTGACATTAACTAACGAAGATGTTAACATAAGGAAGTCGCAATGAGCGACCAAGTTAAAAATAAACACAAAAAAACCTAAGTCGAAACGACTTAGGTTTTTGCTTGGCGACGTCCTACTCTCACAGGGACAAGGTCCCAACTACCATCGGCGCTAGA
>NZ_VHIV01000005.1 GCF_006494425.1 Bacillus dicomae
AAAAGATGCAGAAATTAAGCCAATGATCAACCAAGTAGAATACCATCCTCGTTTAACACAAAAAGAATTACAAGCTTTCTGTAAAGAACAAGGTATTCAAATGGAAGCATGGTCACCACTAATGCAAGGTCAATTATTAGATAATGAAACATTACAAGAAATTGCTGAGAAACACGGTAAAACAACAGCGCAAGTTATTTTACGTTGGGATCTTCAAAATGGAGTTATTACAATTCCAAAATCAACGAAAGAACACCGCATTATTGCAAATGCTGATGTATTTAACTTTGAATTAACGAAAGAAGATATGGAAAAAATCGATGCGTTAAATCAAAATCACCGCGTTGGTCCAGATCCTGATAATTTTGATTTCTAAGATTAAAGAATGGGTAAAAAGAGTGCAAAATTGCACTCTTTTTTTATTTTCTATTCAATAAAATGTTTCTGTTTATATTATGACTTTTCAATTACTTTAGGCGATTTAAAGAACTGATTCTAAAACAGTATTAAAGTTTGACATGTAATCATGCATTCTATAATATGTATGCTATAGCATGTATATTGTAAGTCATTTGGAGGTGGCATATGGACTTATATGAGTTAACAGGACATCTTGTTCATCGTAATCATGTGAAATTAACAAATTATATAATGTAAGTTTTTAATCACATATTGCTTATAAAATTTATCCTTTATATGCTATAGCATATAAGTGTCATCTCATAACTTGTAACGGCAAAAAATTAAATAATACACTAGATATATTATGAAACGAGGAGATTTTAGTTATGGAAAAATTCATATTAGCGTTTGATAGAGAACTTGTAATCGCAGAAAAAAAAGACTCAACATGGAGTGTCCAATCACATTTTGTAGGTGCGAATCCAGTTGCTTTAGCTGTAGATCCATACGACCCAGAAAGAATGTATTGTGGTACTTTTGATAGGGGATTATGGAGAAGTAAAGATGGGGGAAGTTCATGGGAAGCAATTGGTACGTTACCTTCCTTTGGTGAAGTTTTCCCAGCTAATGCTATTCATATGAGAGCTATTACAGCAGTTGCTGTATCTCCAGCGAAGGGGGATGATGGTAACGGGATTGTATATGTAGGAATTGAACCGAGCGCCATGTTTGTATCAAAAAATGGAGGAGACAGTTTTGAATTGCTAACGGATTATCGCCAAATGCCATCTTATTCATCATGGTTCTTTCCTCAACGAACATATACGCACCACGTAAAACATATTGAAATTGATGCTAATAATCCAAAAACTATATATACAACGATTGAGGTTGGGGGATTAATAAAAAGTGTAGATGGCGGTATGACATGGACTGAAGAAAAAGAGGGGAACTATCCTCAAGATATTCACATTCTTACATCACATCGCAATGCGCCAAATCGCTTATACGGAGTGTTAGGTGATTCATTCTTGAAAGAACCAGGTCACGAGTATGCGGAGAGTAATGATGGAGGTAAGACGTGGAACTATATGTGTAGTGGGCTAAAGCATCATTACGCATATCAAATGGCAGTTAATCCGAATGATCCAGAAAATATTATTATCGCGACATCTTCAAATCCACACGTAGCACATGATTACAATAATGGAAATTGTGAATCATTTATTTATAAGAAAGAAAAAGATCAGCCTTGGGCAGAAATGAATGCAGGTTTACCAACTCCTAAAGGAACAATTATACCAGTATTAAAGGCAACAAGTGATGGAACGTTCTATCTGTTTAGCAATAAAGGAGTGTATCAGTCAGTAGATGGTGGTTCAAGTTGGACATCATTAGAGATTCCTTGGGAGAATAGATTTATGGAACAACATCCTTATGAGATGTTAATCATTAAATAAGTGATGGATATAGTTATTACTACTATTCATTAAAAATGGTTAGTTGAATTTACAATGTAAAAAGCCAGGTAATGCATTACTCATGCTACCTGGCTTTTTTGATCATCAATTTAAGGTTATTTTCATATTTGTGTAAATATGAAACAAACAGGATACATGAATAGAGAATGGGTAAAATAATACCGAATGATCACTAGATTGTATCAATGATGCTATAAGAGTTTTTTAGGTAAACTGAAGCAATAAGCAGTGGTTTAGATTCAGAATGACTGGCAATTGGTGTTATGGAGTTCAATGGTTCAAAAATGAACTCATTTCAACTCATATTATCTTCGCAATGTAACATTTTGAAGAATATTAAAACTTAGGAGGAATTGAATTATGACAAAAGATTTCTATACTGCACTGAAAGAAAGACGTACTTACTATGGGATTAATAAAGAGGTACAAGTATCAGATGAAAAAATTAAAGAAATCGTGGAGTTTGCTGTGAAATATACTCCATCCGCTTTCAATTCTCAAACTGCGCGATTAGTTGTATTATTTGGTGAAGCTCATAATAAATTATGGGATATTACAACTGAAACATTAAGAAAAGTAGTTGGAGATGGAGACTTTTCAGGAACGCAACAAAAAATGGATTCTTTTAAAGCTGGTTATGGAACAGTAATATTCTTTGAAGATGAGGCTATCGTTAAATCGCTTCAAGAAAAATTTGCTGCATATGCTGAAAACTTCCCAATTTGGTCACACCAAGCATCAGGTATGCACCAATTAGTCGTGTGGACAGGATTAGAAGCAGAGGGATTAGGGGCGTCTTTACAACATTATAATCCATTAATTGATGATGAAGTAAAAACAGAATGGAATGTTCCTGCTAATTGGAAACTAATTGCACAAATGCCATTTGGTAATCCAACAGCTGCACCAGGAGAAAAAGAATTCCAACCACTTGAAGAGCGTGTGAAATTTCATAAGTAATAAAGTGAAACTTTAATTAGTAGCGGTCTTACTGTACGCAAATAGCAGGGGAAGCTAACTGTATTGTGAAAATAAAACTGTTTAGTTATAAAAAAGCTTATTCGTTCTTTTTATTAATTGAGTTGTACAGAGATAATAAAGTTGTTTAATTTACAATAAAGTCATTTAAAAAATAATAAAGTTGTTTAAAAATCCTTCTTCTACTAACGAGGCAGGTTAGTGGAAGAAATAGCAAGTGGGTTTAACTAGGAGAAGTGTCGATGACATTAAAGAAGACACCGAGGTGTCTTCTGTTTTTTAAATTAAGAATATCGATAAATCAGGATTTATTTACTTAACATTATACTTATTTTCGGACCGAGGCATCTAATCGGTGAGTATATACAAACCAAGTAATGCTTGCTGTTAATAATGTTGACGAAATTAAAGCTGTAAGAACACTATATGTTTGCCAAATAAGTATCGTTGACCAATCGAAGGCAAAAACCATTATACATTGGGCAATCGTAGCGATTAGGAAAATAATTGTTACGATTGTTCTCTTTTTTGTCATTGGCTGCTGCTCATTCGTTTTCCTTTTTCTTAATCCTAAGAAAAATAACAGAACGGCTAATAGGCAAAGAATAATTGTGGTAGACGACAAAATGATGTCCAAAAGCTGTGTGCCGCTTATCTCATATGACTGAGTTAGATTGCCGTTTAATATATTTTTAACTTTTAGTACCAGGTTTATATTGGTATTTGCGCCGTTGCTCAGTAAGCAGATGGCTGTTCTTTCATTTGGCAGTATGGCTACTTTGGTACTAAAATTTGGATTACCCCCATTGTGTTCTATAAACGTTTGTTCGGCGTTTACTGACCAACCTGCCGCATAATACATATCATTGACAGCCGAAACAGACATATCACCCCTATGTGATTTTTCGATAGCCCTGTGAAATATTTCGGGTATGTCCTGCACGATACCCATCTGTATGCCCATCCAACGCGCCATATCTTTTGTATTAGAAATGATATAGCCGGCAGGTTTATTCCCAGCATAATCCGGAGCGTTAAATGGAGTTGTTATAAAAAAGGAAGAACGGTAGCCCTGTGCTAACTGTCCAGTGGCTTGAGCATCTTCTTTATAAACATACGTCTGGTGAAGACCTAAGGGTAGAAATACCTGTTCCTTCATAAAGTCTTCATAGCTTTGTCGTGATACAATCTCAATAACCAAACCCAATACGTCATAATTAACGGTTCCATAGTTATATTGTTCACCGGGAGAGAACGCCAATTCTGCATCTACCAGCGTTTCCACAGTCTTTTGCAACATATCAGGCGTATTACCTTGTGGAATATTTTGAGTATGTCTAATATTTGTTAGGCCGCTGGTATGGTGAAGAAAATTATTTAGTGTAAGGTTTTGCATATCAACAGGTTTACCTTGATACTTTAACGTAAACCAAGGTAAATATTTTTGGATAGGATCAGTCATTGATAGCAGCCCTTGCTCTTCCAATAGCAAAATCCCCATACCAGTAAAAGCTTTACTCACCGAGGCCAACTCATAGAGTGTATTTTCACTTGCAGACAATCCCTTTTCACGATCTGCATACCCAGAAGAAAAGTAGAACACTTCACCATCAGCAAGTATTGAGATTGACATTCCAGGCACACCTGATGTACGACAGGCATCATCTAGCAATGCTTGTATTGCCACAGATTTCGAATCTGACAACGCATAACTTTGTGTTGCGAATCCTGAGAATAATATAAATATCGTTAATACAAAAACAATAGTCTTTTTCATACACTCTCCTTTTTGAAGAATTATTAGGGTATAAATAGCTTATTTTTATAATTATAAACTAAATTCTAATTTATCTTTCTATTCACCTATATAATATGAAATAATTGTGAAGATTTACTTCTTATTGAACTAACGGTGGCGTTAGTTCAATAAGAAGTAAACAACTTTATTATTCATTTTTTAAGCATTACATAAGCAGATGGATATAATTTGAAACAACTTTAAAGAGCCTTGCTGCATATAGAATGTAGTATGGCTCTTATCTTTTTTAATCAAAATTCAATAATTTTATTATCACTATACATGAGTATGTATGAAAAAAGGTTTTAAAACACTATTTTAATCTTTAAGGGAACAAGGTGATCATTTTGATCACCTTGCTTTATTTCTTACATTTTATTTATTAAAAAACGCTAGGTTTTCATAAATGTTTGAAAACCTAGCGTTTTAATTATAGGTATCTGTAATTTGATTATTTAAAACTATATACGAAAAAGCTTTTATGCTATTCCTCAAGTTCTATCCATTCCTGTGACCATTCTTCTATTCCGCGAATAATAGCTTCTAAAGCAAATCCTTTTTGAGTTAAAGAATATTCTATACGAACTGGTGTCTCAGGAAAGACTTTACGTTCGACAATTCCTTCTAGTTCTAATTCTTTCAATCTTTCTGAAAGTAATCTTCCGCTAACAGGAAGAGAAGATTCAAGTGTACAAAAGCGCTGAGATCCAGAAAAAAGTTGGTAAATAATTAGTGCTGTCCATCGTTGACTAAAAAATTTCATTCCTTTTTCAAAGCGAGGGCATAATGTAGAATCATTCATTTTCCTTCACCTCCTAAAATAAATTATATAACATCTTACTATTAGTAACAAATGTTTTTATAATTAATTACTTGACGTAAATTAATTACGAATATATACTAACTTACATAAAGTAACTAAGTTGTTTTATGTAACTGAAACTCTTTTCTTTAAATGGCCAAAGTTGTAATGATACATATTGCATATAAGCTGAGAGAAAAAAGAATAGCATCTGTAAAAACACTTACGTTGTGTAAGTTAAACAATAAAAAATATAACGATGGAAGAGAATTTTTAGAGATTCTCTATACTAGGAGGTACCTAATGGTTACAACAGATACAATTCATATGTTAGAAGATAAAATTCAATTTATACATCAAGATGGAAAGGATATTTATTTAGTAGGTCCTATCAAATTGCCAATTAATTTATATGGGGAGACTAAAGTTTTCCAATGGTATTCTTGGTTACAATGTAGTGAGGTTACAAATAGTGTAGAAGGAATTATTGAAAAACTGTCATCTATTAATTTAGCTGATATGCAGCAATCTAGTGTGCTTGTATATGGTGATTTTGAGAATTCTGAAGATGCCCTAATTCGTATGCATAGTATTTGTCACACCGGTGATATCTTTGGTAGTAAACGTTGTGACTGTGGATTCCAATTAAAGCAGTCTTTACAAATGATTACAGAACATGGTTCAGGTGCTTTATTTTACTTAGCGAATCATGAAGGAAGAGGAATTGGCTTGTTTAGTAAAGCGATGACGTACCTCTTACAAGAAAATGGGTTAGATACAGTAGAAGCGAATCTAAACTTGGGTTTTGAAGATGACGTTCGAAACTATGATGATACAATTGAAGTATTAAAAGCGCTACGCTCAAAACCTGTAAAACTTATCACAAATAATCCGAAAAAATTAGAAGCGTTACAAAAAGCTGGATTAAATGTTACGAGTCGTGAACCGTTATGGGGTGATGTCTCAGAGTTTAATGAGAAATATTTGCAAACGAAGATTCAGCGTTCTGGACATTTTGAAGGGGGACACTTACATGCTTGAGCATGAATTATATATGAAGCTAGCACTAGAAAATGCCAAGGCTATGAAGGGACAAACGACCCCAAATCCACTGGTTGGATCTGTAATTGTAAATGATAATCGAATTGTAGGGATTGGAGCACATATGAAGGCTGGGGAACCACATGCCGAAATACATGCGATACGCATGGCGGGAGAACAGGCCCGTGGTGGTACAATCTATGTAACTCTTGAACCTTGTTCTCATCATGGAAGAACAGGGCCTTGTGCAGAAGCGATTGTACAAGCAGGAATTAAGAAGGTAGTAGTTGCTACACTTGATCCAAATCCACTTGTTTCTGGACGTGGAATTAAAATTCTGCAAGATGCTGGTATTGAAGTGCTTGTAGGAGTGTGTGAAGAAGAATCTAAAAAGATGAATGAAGTCTTTAATAAATATATTATGACAAAGCGCCCATTTGTAACGATTAAATCGGGTGTCACATTAGATGGGAAAATTGCTACTTTTTTATCGGATAGTAAGTGGATCACATCTACAGAAGCGAGACAGGAAGTACACCAAATACGAAATGAAAATGCAGCCATTTTAGTAGGAGCGAATACTGTACAAAAGGATAATCCATCATTGACAACGCGTATTCCAAATGGGCGAAATCCAATTCGAGTAATTTTGGACTCAACATTACGCATACCAATGGAAGCTAACGTTGTTACAGATGGAGAAGCTCCTACCTGGATATTTACAACAAGTAATCATGCAGCGGAAAAAAGGAAGGCATTAGAAAGTGCAGGAGTCAAAGTATTTGTTACTAGCGGAGAAAAGCATATAAACTTATATGAAATGCTTGATGTTTTAGGGGAAAAAGGAGTTTCCTCCCTGCTTATTGAAGGTGGTGGAGAGGTAAATGCTTCGTTTATTGAAAATAAATTGATGGATAAACTTATTTTATATTTCGCACCTAAAATTATTGGGGGCAGATTAGCGCCTAGCTTTGTAGAGGGGACTGGTATTACTAAAATGCAAGATGCAATTGAATTTAAGGATATATCATTTACCCAAGTTGGAAAAGATTATAGATTTATTGGTTATCCAGAATATCAGAAAGATGAGAAATAAGGAGAATAAAAACTACTTATATGTTCCGATAAATGGATTGCAGAAAGGAGCGATGAAGAGTGAAGTTTGGGTTTGATATCGATGATACATTAATTGATTTAAGGCAGCATGCTTTTCATTTATATAATAAAAAATTAAACAAAAAAGTAGGATTGGATGTATTTCATTCTTTGAAAACAATTGAAATTCATGAAGCATTTGGTATGACTTCGGAGGAAGGTAGTCATATGTGGAATAGTTTGCTGGATGAGATTTATTATACTTCTTGTTCACCGTTTCCGTATGCAGTAGAGACATTGCAAGAATTAGAAAGACAGGGACATGAAATTTACTATATAACGGCGCGACCTAAAGAGCATGGAGAGCAAACAAAAAAATGGTTAATAGAAAAAGGATTTCCGGTACATGAAAATCGCTTTTTCTATGGAATGAAGGATGAAGAAAAAATACACTTCATACAAGAAATAAAATTAAACTATTTCTTTGATGATAAGCCGGCTGTTTTAGAAACGTTAATAGGAAAGCCGATAAATGTGTATGCAAAAACTTCTTCATACAATCAACATCTCAATATCCCGCGTATTACAAATTGGACGGAGTTAGGAAATATTATAAAGAAAGATATGTAAAGATTTAATTAGAAAATTAAATATAGCCAAGAGCATATTGAGTGTTACAATTTTAGAGGAAAGACATATGTGTTATGTCTTTCCTTATTTTTTTGGATTACAGGGAATACTATCGTTTCTTTAAAATGTGATGTGCTAGGAGTACTTCTGATAGAGAGGAAATAGAAAAACGAGCAATAAGAAAAATATTTTTAAGCTAGTCTTGTATGGAAGCATAATTTATATTTCAATGATAGGTTCCCCTGTTGCTGCAATATTTGCGGATATTTTGGATGAGAAGTTAAAGAATTAACGGGGGATGTTCATAATCATGGATTTTCAGAAAACTAAAATTACAATGTTACGTTATTTTGATCTAGTAGTGGATGATATGCAAAATTGCATATTGCAAAATAAACATCGTAATTTTGGGATTCTTATTATAAAATACATTACTTAAACTATATATTAGAATGGAGAATGTGAAATTGGAATTATTAAGAAACAGTAAGGTTGGTACAAAACTAAACATACTAATAGCTATATCAAGTATTGCATGTATAGTATTATCCCTAATAGGATTTTTGGGATTAGAAAGAGGGAAAAATACTTCTTCTAATATGTATGAGGATAATTTATTACCAATTGAGTGGATCGGGATTGTAGAATCTAATTTTTATCATGTTAATATGAACTTTATGGAAATTATGTTATCAAAAGATGAAAAAAGAATGAATGAATTAATAAGAGAAATGGACGGAATTCGTAAGGAAAATGATCATCTTTTAAAGCAGTTTGAGGCTAAAGTTATTTCTACTAAAGAAAAAGAATTATATAACACGTTTCATGAAACATTTAATGAATTAAGAACTCAAATGAAGAAAGCGCAAGAATTAGGGAAATCTAATAATGAGGAAGCATATGCATATTACCTAAAAGAGATTGAACCTAATATGCAAAAATCAATTCAATCAATTCGTGAATTGATTATATATAATAGTAATGATGCAGAGCTTTTACAAAAGGGAAATAATAGTGGTGCTCAAAATACAATGATAATGTTTGTTAGTATTTCGATTTTAGCAATTTTAATAATTATGTTAATTGGATATATTATTAAATTAACTATCCGAAAACCACTTGCGTTACTACAAAATGATATGGAAAAAGTAGCAGCTGGAGATTTAACAACACGTACTCCTTATAAAGCAAATAATGAATTAGGGCATATTGTCCAGTCTTTTAATAGTATGTTAGATAACCTTCAACAATTAATTGCGAATGTTAAAATGACAACACAAGAGGTTATTTCTTCTACGGAGGGCGTATTACAAGATACAAAGCGAGCATCTAATATTTCAGCTGAGGTTGTACAGACTGTTTTAGAAGTAAAAACAAAAATAGAAGGACAGGTAACTAGTGTTCAGGAGAGCTCATCCTCAATGGAAGAAATTACAACCGGGGTGCAAACTGTAGCTGAATCTTCAGCAGTAGTCGCTGAGGTAGCAGTAACGACTACGGAACGAATAAATATCGGTAGTGAAGTGATAAATCACTCTATTCTTCAAATGAATAGTGTGCATGATGTTGTAGAGGAAACATCAAAAGTAATAAATAAACTTGTTACACGTACACAACAGATTGATACAGCTCTCGCTGCAATTACTAATATTGCCGAACAAACGAACCTTCTTGCCTTAAATGCCGCTATTGAAGCGGCACGTGCTGGAGAGAATGGGAAAGGATTTGCAGTGGTTGCCGCAGAAGTTAGAGACTTGGCTGAGCAATCTAAAGAATCTGCAAAGGAAGTTAATCATTTAATAAAATCCATTCAACAAGATACCAAAGATACAGTTAATGTTATGCAAAAAGGACAACAAAAGGCAGTAGAAGGAAAAGAAGCTGCTCACAAAGCGAATCAAACTTTCTTGTCTATTATGAGAGATATTGATAAAATTACAGGTCAAATTCAAGAAGTATCCGCAGCGACAGAAGAGATGTCTGCTGGTACAGAAGAAGTAAATGCTTCTCTTTCGCTAGTTTCTGAAACTGCAACAGAAGTAAAGAAGGAGACTCTTCAAACAGTAAAGTCAATTCAATCACAGGCCGTATCAATTGAACAAATATCAATTCAATCCAACAAAATGAAAGAAAAGGTGGAAGAATTAACGGAACTGGTTTCGAAATTTAATATTACAGAACAAAAAGGATGAGTAAATCGTAAAAGATTAAGTACGGCTATCAGCCTAAAAATAATTGGTTTTTCACGATTAAAAAGATTTTAGTAATTAATTCAATCACAAGTGTAATAACATGTAGATAAAAACACATGAAGACTTAAGGGGCTTCGTGTGTTTTTTTATTGAATAATGTATGAAATAACATTGGATCATTATACGATATTTCGGAATTCACCATTTAATATTTGTATATGCAAAATTACATACATATAATGATTGATAATCACGAGTTAATGTAACTATAATAATTACACTGATAAGTAACTTACTGACGACAGTTATAAGTGAAGAAGGAGGGTTTTATTGTATTTTGTATATGAAAAATAGAAAAGGAGATGTACAAATGAAAAGGTTACTTGTTATAGGCATCGTGTATACAATGTTTCTCCTCATAGGAAATATACACTTACATGCTGATGAACGAACAAATGTAAAAGAAATTACTAGTTTAGAAGAGCCTACTTGGATATTTCAGGCGGGCATAAGTAAGGGTAAATATCATGATCGACAAGATTTAGGATTTATTTTGAAGAGAAATACACCATTAAAGGTAAGACAAACGAATCCTAATTTTAAAGACAAATTAACAGTACGTTTATTGTCTAATGACTCAAAAAATGAAAAATCCATACAAGTAGGAAATGAATGGGTTACTATTCAAGGTGATACGTCTTTAGTTCCTTTCATAGATACCCCATATGGTGAAGAGCACGCTACACTTGAGTACCAAGTAGGGAATGAAAGTGCTACTAAGCCTCTTCCAATTTATAAACAACAAGGAAGTGTATCTCAATTTTTTAGTACATGGGATCAATTTGATGGGGAGTATGCGTTAATTCAAGGGGAGAGTTTCCAATTATTTATACCTAAAAAAGATAAAGAGTTAGTAAGATCTTTAAAAGATTTTCAATCGTTGGATGAGTTAATTGCATATTATGAGGATATTTTTGCGATGTATGATTCAATTATTGGTTTAGATGGCTCAACGGTTGAAAATAAAAAAAGTCAAAATCGTTATTTCTTAAAAGCAGATATATCCGGTGCTGGCGGTGCCTATTATGGCGCAAATTGGACAGCGAATAGTACAGATAGTACAAAGATGTGGTTAGATAAACTAAGTTGGGGAACTTTACATGAAATCGCTCATGGATACCAAGCTGGTTTTGATAATCAAGGAATATTTACAGGAGAAGTTTCTAATAATCTATTTGGTGTTCAGTATCAATATAGTAAATACGGCAAAAAAGCAGATCAAGTTGGTTGGTTATTTAATTTTGGGAAGAAGGAACAGGTAGAACGGAATTTATACAATGCTTTAATGAAAGAAAATAAAAATTATGATGACTTAGATTTACGACAAAAACTTATTCTTTTAACAATGGCGAAACAAAAAGCTGGCGATGAAGCTTTTGCAAAAATGTATCAAGGTTATCGAAAACTAGCTAGCAATGCTGCTTTTAAAAAAGGTGACCATTCTTTACCAGATTTAATGAATCAGTATTATAGCGAGAATGGACAAGTTGATTTTACACCCGTTTTTGAAAGATGGGGCTTTAAGCTTAATCATAAACAAATAGAGATGAATAGGGCGAAAGGTTATCCGGCAGTTACTTCTTTAGCGTATATAGTACCTGAATCACAATTAGCTAAGGCGAGAGCTCTAGTTGATCCTAATATTCCGATAAACTCCAACTTTGAAATAGTTACGAATCAACAAATTGCTTCACTTGGGTTAAAAGGGAATTTGCATATCCATTTAAATACAAATGAAATAGATACATTGAAAGGAGGAAAAATTAAATTAAAAGAAGGGAATACAGTTATTCAAGAAAAAACAATTGAAACAGCAGATATCAATTTACAAGACGTACCAAATGGGGTTTATACGGTTGAAATTTCAGGTGGGAAAACGGATAGAATGTATCATTTCCGTTCGTATTATGCCTATGTAAAGGAAAAGGATAATAGTCTAACGATTGATGTTAACGAAATGAAAGTGAGCAAGTTGGTAAATGAAACGATCCAATTCCTAGGATTAGGAGATGATCAGTTTGCCGAATTAAATACAGACTTAGAGCAAAGGCAAGCTGTTTTTACGGTTACTACTAAAACGCCTCATAGCTATTATGCAGGTGAAAAATATGCATCAATAGAGTTGTTTAATGAGAAAGGTGAAAAAATTTATACGAAGGAAATGGAAGGGACAAATGTAACGATTGTAAAAGATACCATTCCACTAAAAGAAGGATATAAAATTAAAATCTATCATGATGAAATAAAAAAACGATTAACTAGTAAAGCTACTATTATTAATCCTATGAATAAAACAAATGAATTTATAATGACAAAATGGGGATTGAAAAATACTTATTTGAAAAATAATCCAGAAGAAAATCTTATGCAAAGAATTGATGAAGAAATGGAAGCGATTATAAGTAATCCCTTTTTAAAAGAGATACCAATGCAAAAATTAGAAATGAAAAAGCATGTGTGGATGGCAATAAATATGTTATCAGAACCACAAAAAATAACGTATATGAATAAATATAAAGATAGCTTATATAATGAGTAATTTTTGAGAAATGAATTAAATCTAAAAAAGTAGCAAACCAATCTATTAACCTATGTATGTAGAGGTATGTAAAATCGATTGGCTATAGTTAAAATTTTTATCTGTGCTTAAAATTCTAAAATACATTTATTTAATTTAATAATACGATTATAAAGGAGTAAGAATATGAATAATTTCGTAAAGGTAGGTTTAACTACAGGAGTGGTGTTATCGGCGATTATGCCCTATGGAGGAGTACATGCGGCAACAGAAGATTTAAAAGCGGAAACAAAGGAAGATACGTTCCGAACAGGTAATTTAACAGCACCTTCTCAAAAATCGGCAGAAAATGTAGCAAAGGATGCACTAAAAGGAAAAACAGAACAAGCGTTATCATCAAAGCAAGTTAATACTGAATCAAAAGTTAATTATAATGTTACGCAAAGTCGTAAATCTTATGATGGTACTACATTGGTACGTCTTCAACAAACATATGAAGGACGTGATGTATACGGATATCAATTAACAGCACATATTAATGATGATGGTGTCCTTACGAGTGTTTCGGGGGATAGTGCCCAAGATTTACAACAACAGGAAGATTTGAAACAACCTATTACTCTATCAGAAGAGGATGCAAAGAAGCAGCTTTTTAAAATCTATGGAGATAATCTCACATTTGTTGAAGAACCAGAAATTAAACAAGTGGTATATGTAGATGAAAATACAAATAAAGCTACAAACGCATATCAAATTACTTTTAGTGCATCTACACCTGAATATGTATCTGGTACAGTATTAATTGATGCTTTTGGTGGTAATCTATTAAAAGAACTCGTTCAAAAATTGGGTATACAAGTAGATAGTAGTATTGTCCAATCTGCAACATCAAATAAATCACAAGACCCTTCAAAATTAACAGGTACAGGAAAAGATGACTTAGGTATGAATCGTACATTTGGAATTACACAACGAAGTGATGGAACGTACACTCTTGCAGATTATTCTCGTGGTAAGGGAATTGAAACGTATACTGCTAATTATAAAGATTATAATAATTATAGAAGAAATGTATGGGGGTATCTCGATGATTTAGTAACAAGTAATTCTACAAATTTTACAGATTCTAAAGCAGTTAGTGCCCATTATTTAGCAACGAAAGTATATGATTTTTATCAAGAAAAATATAGCCGTAACAGCTTTGATAATAACGGGCAAAAAGTAATTTCAGTCGTTCATGGCTGGAATACAAATGGTACGAATAAAGGAAATCCTAAGCAGTGGTTTAATGCATTTAGTAATGGAGCTATGCTGGTTTATGGAGATCCAATTGTTAGAGCATTTGATGTGGCAGGACATGAGTTTACACACGCGGTTACAAAAAATGAATCTGGACTTGAGTACGCAGGAGAAGCTGGTGCCATTAATGAGGCTCTATCTGATATTTTAGGAGTCGCAGTTGAAAAGTATGCCAATAACGGAAAGTTCAATTGGACAATGGGGGAGCAATCAGGTCGTATTTTTAGAGATATGAAAAACCCATCATCTATCTCTTCTAGATATCCAGAAGATTATAGACATTATAACAATCTACCTATTGATGCTGACCACGATTATGGTGGTGTACACACGAACTCTAGCATTATAAATAAAGTAGCTTATTTAATTGCTAGTGGTGGAAATCATAATGGAGTAAATGTACAAGGCATTGGGGAAGATAAAATGTTTGATATTTTCTATTATGCAAATACCGATGAATTAAATATGACTTCTGATTTTAAAGAATTAAAAGAAGCTTGTATTCGTGTAGCAACGAACTTATATGGTAAAAATTCATCAGAAGTACAAGCTGTCCAACAAGCCTTTAAAGCAGCTTATATTTAAGACTATTGTGATGGATTACAAACCCTTTTATTTTAATATAATGATTGATTTGTATGTATAGACAAAAAACCTTGTAGAATTTTTCTGCAAGGTTTTTGAGAATGTTATGTTACTTCAAGGATTATCATCTCGTACTAATTGGTAATTCGGATAAGTAAAAAGTTGTTTTTAAATTACTCTTTTCTAAGTGTATAAAACTTCTTATAACATGGACAATAAGATGTATTATATAGTTTTTGAGTTAATTAAGATAAAAATAATCCTATAACTGTATGTAAGAATATGTAATTTTACACTCTTTTCTATGATAGAAAAGGATACTACGTTAGTAAATATAAAAAGTTAGAAATTATAGTATATAGGGCACTTTTTTGTTCCTATGGAACTTTAAAGTGCGTAATTTTCTTTCTAGTTAATATAGATCATAATGGTATTTACTAGTTGGTTTTAGCTTTACTCTGCAGTTGATGTGATTTTTTACATTAGAATGATGCAAAATGATTTGAAGCAGGATTATCGAGTAAATCACAATGTTGATAATTTCGATTTTTAATTCAGTGCAGAGTGAAATAGCTACATAATTTTCGTTTACCCCACTATTTGCCGGGCAGTAAGACCCCCCACCTCAAAATTCAGCGGAAGCAAAGAAGTTAGGTGGGGGATCAACTGCCCGTAAAAGCCCGATTGGTGAGGGCTAATAATCAGTGGGGGATGAACAAAATCCCCACTGATTAAAGTTTCACTTTATACTCTTTTGAAAAAAGGTGGATCTACTTATTTTCTGTTAAAGATAAGAGAAGTGAACCACAATATAAACGTAATTATTTATTCCAACGTAAGTCAATCATTTAGCACATGAATTTGGAGGGATCTATATGCATATGCAATTAAAAGGAAAAACAGCACTGGTTACTGGATCTACGGCAGGGATTGGAAAAGCAATTGCCACTTCATTAGTAGCAGAAGGAGCTACTGTACTTATTAATGGACGCCGTGAAGAAAATGTTAATCAAACGATAAAAGAAATTCAAGCGCAGTATCCTGATGCTATCCTTCAACCTGTAGTAGCTGATTTAGGAACAGAACAAGGGTGCCAAAATGTGATTGAAAAGTACCCTGAAGTAGACATTCTCATTAACAACTTAGGAATTTTTGAACCTGTAGAATATTTTGATATTCCTGATGAAGATTGGTTTAAATTTTTTGAAGTCAATATTATGAGTGGTGTTCGACTTGCTCGATCGTACTTGAAAAAAATGATTGAAAGAAAAGAAGGAAGAGTCATCTTTATTGCTAGCGAAGCAGCTATTATGCCATCTCAAGAAATGGCTCATTATAGTGCGACTAAAACGATGCAACTCTCACTTTCTCGTAGTTTAGCTGAGCTGACGACAGGAACGAATGTGACTGTTAATACTATAATGCCTGGTTCGACTTTAACCGAAGGAGTGGAGACTATGTTAAATAGTCTTTATCCTAATGATCAATTGACAATAGAAGAAGCTGAGAAGCGATTTATGAAAGAAAATCGACCAACCTCTATTATTCAAAGACTTATTCGACCAGAAGAAATTGCCCATCTTGTCACTTTCTTAAGTAGCCCACTTTCTTCAGCAATTAATGGTTCCGCGTTGCGAATAGACGGGGGATTAGTACGTAGTGTATTTTAAAAAATTTAAAACAACATAGTATTCTGTTGAAGGTAAAGATAGTAAGACAAATGAGTTGTGTGTTACTTATTAACAGAAATATACAAAAAGTAAATTGTGATATGAAAACAGCCGGATTTTCTACTATAAGAAAAATTCGGCTGTTATTTTTGGACTTGTTGTAAAGGATGGAGGGATTTTGGCGCTGTGGTATCTCTCATGTTAAATTGGTAATCAAGAAAAAGGTATGCCCCATTTGAAGCATACCTTTTTCGTTTACAATTTTATTTATTTGTATCTAGCTCGTCTTGATTATCAAATTTCTCTAAAACCTTTAATAAAATAGTTAAGATAATTGTGGATACGATTGCTATAATTAAAATGCCATGAGGTGATAGTTGAACCGAAGTTAATCCAACTTTAGCTATGCCAAAATATCCTACATAAGTAGCTAAGAATGATGTAACCACTGAAATCGTAAATCCTAAAAATCCTAATTCATCTAGTTTCTTTTCAGGTAATCCACAAATACTTAAAATCTTAGTAAAAATAGCAGCTACTATGAATAACTCAATGGACAGAATAAATAATGACATGACTCCAGAATATACAATTTCATCTGGCATCCATTTCCCTAATGCTAGCATTAGAAGAGCAGGAAGGAAGAGTGGTAAAAATAGTCCTAAAATCATGACTACGATTTCCATTTTATTTGGTGCTTCATTATTATTTTGATTGCTCATAAATCCCCCTAAATAGTAATATGAATGATAGTCTCATGAAGAGTTCAATATATACTATCACATTAAATTAATGAATTTAATATTATTTTTTATTCAGAAAATGGGGTGCGATTGAGGTCCTTAGAATAGGGTTATTTTCGTATTTTAACTGTAAGAAATTATATAGTTGGATTCAGCTGGGGTTTTCAAGGATTACATAGTTCAACAGTAAATTTTAGATAAGTAGGTACTTATGGAAGAGGGACAGCAATTTGAAGTTTTTATAATTCAGATATATCAATAATTTTTCCGTTAGATATGTATGTAGCATACATGTAGAGGGAATTAAAAACTATAATAAATAAAGTTGCATAAATTGACCTTTATGCAACTTTATTGTTCTTCCTACAACCACTGGCATCATGAAATTTGATAAATGATGTTAGCAATAAAGGAATCTTATTTATTCTGTTACTTTCTAGCAACGAGCAATCATTATTTTTATCGGACTATAGTTACCAAACGTTTTTCAACACTATTTTTCCTATTGCTTTATTCGATTCCAAATATTCATGTGCTTGTGAGACTTCATCAAACGTAAAAGATTTAGAATCTAGCAATGGACGAAGTTTTCCTTCTTCTACAATTTGCGTTATTTTCGTTAAGATTTCTCCGCAATCATTACGCTTATTTGTATGTAATATTTTTAACGCCATAAAAGTAACGTGCAGAGAGAGTCCTTTTGCGTGTAAAGGAGAGAGGTCATGGGTTGAACGAGCAGCAATTGTTACAACAGTTCCGTTGACTGCAGCAGCTTCGAAAGAGTTATCGAGATTTTTGCCACCTACTGTATCAAATATAACTTCAAATCCGTTGCCATTCGTATGTTTTTGAACATATTCTTGAACAGATTCTTCTTTATAATTAATAGCTATGTCGGCTCCTAGACGATGGGCTATTTCAATTTTGTTCTGCTGAGAAGCTGTTGTAAAAACTTTAGCACCAGCCCATTTAGCTAATTGAATGGCTACGTGTCCTACGCCACCAGTAGCTCCGTGAATGAGCACATTTTGACCTGATTTAATATTTGCACGATCAAATAAAGATTCCCAAGCTGTAATTGCAACTAATGGTAGAGCAGCTGCTTCTTCCATTGTTACATTTTTAGGTTTGTGAGCAATTAATCGCGCATCAGCAAGCATAAACTCTGCCAGTGCACCACCAGTTTCTTTAAAACCTCCGGCACATCCATATACTTCATCACCAGTTTTGAATTTCGAAACGCCTTCTCCTACTTCTATAACAATACCTGCTACATCCCCGTGTAATATAGCTGGAAATTCAGGAGCAACTGATGAAACAGCGCCACTGCGCATTTTCGTATCGATTGGATTTACACTTGTTGCTTTTACATGAATTAGAACATGACCGGGTAAAAGTTTCGGTTTTGCAACTTCTTCTAGTTGAAATACAGATGAATCTCCAAAAGAATGGATAATTTGTGCTTTCATTGGTCCTTACCTCCTGTTCGTGGTTATAGCATAGCAAAGTACAAAAAATAAGTATAATATTATGATTTAGTTAAAAAATGAACGCCAGTTAGCGTTTCACTTAATTCCCAAAGCATTTCTGCATATTCTGTATTACTAGCCCAAGGTCTAACTCCTGATGGATCTGGATTGTCAGCAGAAACAGCTTCTGCAATATCAACATTTTCGCAATACACGCCACCTTTGTCATCAAGTTGATCGTTTGCGGCGCACCATACAATTGTAGCGGCTCCTTCTGGGATACTTTTAAATTCTTCATCGTATTTTATTAAAGCTCGATTTCCATGCTCGTCCAGTGCTCCCATTGAACGCATTTCTTCATTAGTTAAATTTCGAGATAAACTTGTGACGATTGTTCCAGGGTGGGCAGAGAATGCACGTACATGAAATTCTTTACCACGTTTATCTAATGCGACCGCAAATAATGCATTTGCTGTTTTGGATTGTCCGTAAGCTTGCCATTTGTCGTAATGACGATTATTAAAGTTTGGATCGTTAAAATTAACACCACAAATACGATGACCGCGCGAACTAACTGATATAACTCTTGCTCCATTTGCTTTAACTAAAGCGGGCCAAAGTCTTGCTGTTAACTGGAAATGACCTAGGTGATTTGTTGCGAACTGGGATTCATATCCTCGTGCATCACGTTTGAGTGGATTAGCCATTATTCCTGCGCCGTTCACTAAAATATGCAGTGGACGATCAGTGTTAAGAAATCTATTTGCAAAAGCATCTATAGAATTTGGATCCATGAGATCTAGCTTTTCTAATTCCACTCGTGGAATATTTGAAATAGCTTCTTGAGCTTGTTCTATTCTTCTTGCGGGTACGATAACTGTAGCGCCAGCTTCCGTAAGTACGCGCGTGATTTCAAGTCCTAATCCTGAGTATCCTCCAGTTACAATAGCTATTTTCCCGCTTAAATCTTTTCCACCTAGAGCTTCTTTGGCAGTAGTTCTTGCGCCGAATCCAGAGTGAACTGGTTTTTGAATTGTGCTTGTATTAGTTTTGTTCATTATGTAACTCCATCTCCGTTCCTTCATTAACTTTCCCTGTTTTTATACGCTCAAAGTGAGTGATTTTGTAATTTATAATATCCAAAGTCGCTTGCAAATTCGTTAGTTGTATAGTGATTTGTTTTTGATGTTCCTCAAGTATCGCTTTACAAGCTTCATCGTTTTTTTTTCGTGAGAATTCCATATATTTTTGTATTGTATGTAATGGCATTTGTGTTCTTTTTAGATGATTAATGAAAAGTATTCGATCGATATCTAATTGAACATATTGCCTATTATTATTCTCATTTCTTTTTGCTGGGGGAAGAAGGCTAATTTTTTCGTAGTATCTAATTGTGTCTGTACTTAATCCTGTTTTCTTTGCAATATCTGATATTGTGAATGTATCGTTCATTTATAATCGCGCTCCTTTCACTACAAGTGTATTACTTGGAGTTAACTCCAAGTCAATTATTTTTTTTGAGGAGATTGAGTGAAATAGTGTAACGCACCTGCAGAAGCAACTTTGGACGTTGTTGAAGGAAGGTGCGTTATTTTTATACAGCATGATTTATTGATTAAAACTATAATCAGGCATTTGGTATAGGTACTTTAAAGTGCCTACATCACTTTAAAGTACGTACTGTTATTCATGTTATGACCGATTTATAATAACACTCGTAGCACAAAGTTATAACGATGACAATCGGCAACAATGTGGTGTTACAGTATTGCCTATCAATTTTGAGAAGAAATATGAAAAATATAGATTTATATGAATGAAGGAAAGTGAGTGAAACACATGGAAAAGTTTGCGAATCATTTTGGATATAATCGTATGTTTGCGAAAGATCAACTTACATTAGGAGTTCACATTCCGATTGAAAATTATCAGTTTCATGCTCCAACGATGGAAAAACAAGTAGAGTTGGTACAAAAAGCGGAACAATATGGTTTTACTGGTGTATGGCTTCGCGATGTTTTACTGCAAGACCCTGACTTTGGTGATCCTGCAACAGGTCAAATTTACGATATGATGATTTATTTAACATATTTAGCAAGTAAAACAGAGAAAATCGCATTTGGAACGTCGGCAACTGTATTGTCACTTCGCCATCCATTGCGTGTAGCGAAAGAAATTGCGACATTGGATCAACTGTTTCCAGAAAGAATTATGCTCGGCGTTTCATCAGGTGACCGACGTGCCGATTTCAAGGCGTTAGGTGTTAGTCATGAAACACGAGGTGAAAAGTTTAGAGAAGCGTTTGCTTACTTGGAAGAGATTTTGTATAAAAACTTCCCGTCTATCCAGTCGACACTAGGAGAAGTGAATGGAGCGAATTTAGTTCCAAAACCGTCTAAACATATTCCAACATTTATTACAGGTTTTAGTCAGCAAAATATGGACTGGTTCGCTGAACATGGTGATGGATGGATGTACTACCCACGTAGTCCAGTGCATCAGGCGGCAGCAATTGGACAATGGAGAGAACTAGTAGAGGATTATCATCCAGATGTATTCAAACCATTTATACAACCGATGCATTTAGACTTATCTGAAGATCCAAATGAACGTCCTACACCGATACGTTTAGGTTATCGTACAGGACGTAAGGCACTAATTGAATTACTTGATATATATAAAAGTATTGGTGTAAATCATTTATTCCTTGCTCTATTTGATGGTCAACGCCCGGCTAATGAAGTGTTAGATGAGCTAGGGGAAGAAGTACTTACTCATTTCCCAGCATTGTAAAGGAGTGGAAAGAATGAAAGCGATAGGACTTATGCAATATGGAGATAAAAGTGTACTACAAGAGATTGAAATGCAAACACCGCTATTGGGAGAAAATGATGTACTGATTGAAGTATATGCAGCTGGTGTAAACCCCGTGGATTGGAAAATACGTGAAGGTTTACTTCAAGATGTAATTTCTTATGACTTCCCGCTCGTTTTAGGATGGGATGTTGCAGGTGTAGTTGCTGCTGTAGGGCCAAACGTAACAGCATTTAAAGTGGGGGATGAAGTATATAGTCGTCCAGATATTGAACGAAATGGTGCTTATGCAGAGTACGTGGCTGTAGATGAGAGATATGTGGCGAAAAAACCGAGAAATTTATCTTTTGAAGAAGCGGCATCAATCCCTCTAGTAGGTTTGACAAGTTGGCAAAGTTTAGTGAAGTTCGCTAATGTTCAAAAAGGTAATAAGGTTTTAATTCATGCTGGATCTGGCGGGATTGGTACGTTTGCTATTCAGCTAGCGAAAAGTTTCGGTGCGCATGTTGCAACTACGACTAGTACGAAAAACATACAGTTTGTAAAGGATCTAGGCGCTGATACTGTCATTGATTACAAAACAGAAGACTTTTCTCTACTTCTGCATAATTACAATATTGTTTTTGATGTGTTAGGTGAGGATGTACTAAAGGATAGTTATAAAGTGCTTGCACAAAATGGAAAGTTAGCGTCTATTTATGGTCCGAAAGGTATGGAAATTCCGCAAACTGAAATAGCAAGAGAGAAAAATATTCAGAGTGATCATATATTTACTGAACCTAACGGATATGAACTTTCTCTAATTACAGAATTAATTGAGGGCGGGAAGATTAAACCTGTTGTAACGCATGTGTTGCCTTTACATGTAGAAGGCGTAAAAAAAGCACACCACATAAGTGAGTCAGAACGTGCTCTTGGCAAAATTGTATTGAAGAAACATTAGTAAGGTATGAGGTTTAAGAGACAGTATTGTGCTAAGGGAGGAGCTTATATATTCTATTCTAGCAATTGTTTTAAAAGGGAGAGAACAAATGGATTCAATGACATTTCTTTTATTCGGAGCGACAGGAGATTTAGCGAAACGCAAAATTTATCCTGCTTTATATAAACTATTTAGTAATGAAAATATACCGAAATCTATTTCGATTATCGGTATTGGCAGAAGGGTAATGTCAGATGTGGAATTTCAAACAAAGGTAGAACAATCCCTTGCTACATTTTCTAGAAAATCTACTGATGACGAATCAGGAGTAGAAGAATTTATTAGCACATTCCGTTATTGTCAATTAAATACAGCGAATATAGAGGACTATCAAGATTTGTTGAGTCTTGTAAAGAGGCGTGAAACAGAATTGGAAATTTCTGAAAAACGCATGTTTTACCTATCTGTTATACCAGAAGTATTTGATGTCATTGCTTTAAATATTAAGGAAAGTGGACTATGGGCTACAAAAGGATTGAACCGTCTTATTATAGAGAAGCCTTTTGAACATAGAGTAACGTCTGCTCACGAGTTTAATGGAGAATTAATTGAAGATTTTGATGAAACTGATATTTATTGTATCGATCATTATCTTTGAAAATGAATGGTAACTAAGGATAAACTTAGAAAAGTATTACAAAATAAATAGTATTTAATTCAAGACATTTTTATTGACGATAATAATTTATGTGGTTAATATACTAGATGTAAGGTTATTTAATTACTAAAAGTAATTAAATATAAAAAGTTTTGTTAAATTCTATAAATAAGTAAGTTGTGGTAGAAATGCTTTGAATTGGCACTATTAATATTGGGGACAATTAGAAAGCGAAAGGTATAAAAAGAATTGGAATTTGATAACTCTTTGTTTTTTACAAAAACATGAGCTTCTGTACAATTCATTTTTAATATATTGACCAGGATTATACAACAAGAGGGGGACTGAAATTGGAATCAATGACCTTTGTTTTATTTGGAGCGACAGGGGACTTAGCGAAACGCAAAATTTACCCCGCACTATATAACTTATATAGAGATCAAAAGCTTCCAAAGCAAATATCCGTTATCGGGCTTGGGAGACGTGAAATATCTCATATAGATTTTCAAAAAAGAATAAAAGAATCAATAGAGACGTTTTCCCGTCATAGGGAAGAAGGTACTCCAGAACTCGAAGGTTTTTTAGATAATTTTCGTTATTGTCCATTAGATGTGAGTAAGCCGGAAGACTATGAGAGATTATTACAAGTCGTTCGTGAAAGAGAAGAAGAACTAAACATAAAAGGTAATAGAATGTTCTATCTTTCAGTTGCACCTGAATTTTTCGAGACAATCGCTTTAAATATTAAGGAAAGCGGACTTGATAAAACGGATGGATGGAAACGCTTGATGATTGAAAAGCCGTTCGGGCACGATCTTAAATCTGCTCGTGAACTTAACGATAAGCTTAGTCGAACGTTTGAAGAAGACGAGATATACCGAATAGATCATTATTTAGGTAAGCCGATGATTCAAAACCTTGAAGCGCTTGAATTTGCAAATCCTGTTCTCCAATCGATTTGGAATAAAGAACATATAGCGAATGTACAAATCACAGCTAGTGAAACAGTTGGGGTTGAGGAAAGAGCAGGATATTATGATCAGGCAGGAGCCATTCGAGATATGGTTCAAAATCATATGTTACAAATATTAATGATGACTGCTATGAATCTGCCGGAAAAAATTAACGCATGTGAAATTCGAGAGGAAAAACGAAAGGTAATGGAGACGCTTCGTAAAGTGAAAAAAGAAGACGTTCAGAAGCATATCATTCGCGGACAGTACTCTTCAGGAGCGATAAATGGCGGGCAAGTAGTAGCATATAAAGAGGAGCCGGGAGTAAATCCTTCTTCTAACATAGACACATTTGTTGCTGCTCGTTTATGGATCGATAATCCATTTTGGACTGGCGTTCCTTTCTATATACGAACAGGAAAACGAATGAAAGAAAAGTCTACTCGTATTGTAATCGAATTTAAAAATACGTTAAAACAACAATATCAAGATAATAATCCAAATGCAGCACCTAACTTATTAATAATTGAAATTAGCCCAGGTGAGAACGTTTCATTACAGTTAAATAGTAAAAATCCATTGAAAAATGGAGAGATTGAACCGATCCGTATTAACTTTACTTGTGAGCAATCAGATGTGGGAGTACCTGAAGCATACGAAAGACTTATCCATGATGCTGTAAGTGGAGACGCTACATTCTTTGCACACTGGAGAGAAGTTGAATTGTCATGGGAATGGGTACAACCAATTCTTGAAGCATTCGAGGAAAACTTATTGCCACTTCATGAATATGAGTCGGGTTCATATGGGCCAGATGCGTCTAATGAATTATTGCAAGAAAGTGAATTTAAATGGTGGTTAGATCAAAAAACGGAAAAATAAGTACATTCTTAAATGAAAGCATTTAGGGGGACGATTACTATGACACAAAACATAAATCAATTAGCAGTGAATACACTTCGTACGTTATCAATTGATGCTATTAATGCGGCAAATTCAGGTCATCCAGGTCTTCCGATGGGAGCAGCACCAATGACTTATGCATTATGGGCGAATCATTTAAATCATAATCCTAATCATCCAAAATGGTTTAACCGTGATCGTTTCGTTTTATCGGCGGGACATGGGTCTAGCTTATTATATAGCCTACTTCATTTAGCTGGATATGACGTTTCAATTGACGACTTGAAAAACTTCAGAAAATTAAATAGTAAAACGCCAGGACATCCTGAGTTTGGTCATACTTCTGGAGTTGAAGCAACTACAGGCCCGTTAGGACAAGGAATTGCCAATGCAGTCGGAATGGCAATGGCAGAAGCGCATTTAGCAGCGAAGTTCAATAAGGATGGTCACTCTATTATAGATCACAATACGTACGCTTTAGTTGGAGACGGTGACTTAATGGAGGGTGTCGCTTATGAAGCGATGTCAATGGCAGGGCATATGAAACTTGGCAAGTTAATTGTACTGTATGATTCAAATGAAATTTCACTTGATGGTGAATTAAACATTGCTTTTTCTGAAGATATGCAGAAAAGGGTAGAATCTGCACATTGGCAATATGTAAGAGTTGAGGATGGAAACGATGTTGATGCTATTACAAAAGCTATTCAATTAGCGAAAGACAATACGGACCAACCTACTCTTATAGAAATTAGAACCATTATAGGTTACGGAAGTCCAAAAGTTGCTGGAACGAACAAAGCACATGGTAATCCGCTTGGAGTAGAAGAAGCGACAGCGACAAAACAAGTGTATGGTTGGCATTATGAGGAAGACTTCTTTGTGCCTGAAGAAGTAACAGCTCATTTTAATGATTTAAAACAAAAAGGTATTGAAAAAGAGAACGAATGGAATGAGCAGTTCAACGTATACAGAGAGTCGAACCCTGCACTAGCAGATGAATTAGAAAAAGCGATTACAGGTGAGGTTTTAATCGAAGCGAAAGACATTCTATCCTTTGATACTGAAAAAACGATTTCAACTCGTGTTGCAAGTGGGGAAGCTATTAATCATTATGTGAAATCGATTCCTTCTATTTTCGGTGGAAGTGCAGATCTTTCTCATTCTACGATGACAGATATAAAAGGTGAAGCAGTGTATGCGGTAGAATCGTATGCTGGCCGAAATATATACTTCGGTGTACGTGAACATGCAATGGGCGCGGCAGCGAATGGACTGGCACTTCATGGAGGAGTAAAACCGTTCGTAAGTACATTCTTTGTATTTAACGATTACCTTCGTCCATCGATTCGACTTGCTGCATTGCAAAAGTTACCAGTTACGTACGTATTTACACATGATTCGATTGCTGTAGGAGAAGATGGTCCAACGCATGAACCAATTGAACAATTGGCAGCTCTTCGGGCAATTCCTGGTTTAACAGTTATCCGCCCGTCAGATGCAAATGAAACAGCAAGTGCGTGGGCGTATGCTTTACAGCAAACGGATGGTCCAGTCGTTTTAGTACTTAGCCGTCAAAATTTACCGGTGTTTAATGAAACGAAAGCAAACATAGAGAACCTTTCTAAAGGAGCTTACGTATTAACACAAACGAATGAAAATCCAGATGTGATTTTCATTGCGACAGGTTCTGAAGTTTCTTTAGCTGCTAGTGCAAAAGCGAAACTAGAAGAAGAACAAGTTTCTGTTCGCATCGTTGCAATGCCAAGCTGGGAGTTATTCGATCACCAATCGAAAGAATATAAAGAATCAGTTCTTCCGTCTTCTGTAACGAAACGAGTATCTCTTGAGATGGGTGTATCTCTCGGTTGGGAGCGTTATGTAGGACAAGAAGGAAAAATACTATCAATTGAAACATTTGGAGCTTCAGGAACTGGAGCTGAAGTCATGAATCTATTTGGATTTACGACAGAAAATGTTGTTCAAATTACTAAAAATGTATTGAATTCGTAAGCTATGACTGTGAATACCTTTCTGTACATACTAACTTTTCAGTGCTGAAAGGTATTCCAGATTGTAGTGATATGGATTTTTAATAAAAGATGATCTGAGGAGGAATTATATTATGCAAGTAGGATTAATTGGTCTAGGTAAAATGGGATTAAACTTAGGGAAAAATTTAATGGATCATAAACATGAAGTAGCAGCATTTGATTTAAATGCAAGTGCAGTGGAAGAAATGAAAGAGTACGGGGCTACAGGTGTATCTAGTTTAAGTGAACTTGTTCAGTCATTACAATCACCTAGAGTTCTTTGGGTTATGGTACCACACGCTGTTGTTGATTCTGTTATTGATGAGGTTACACCCCTTTTATCAAAAGGAGATATTTTAATTGAAGCGGGTAATTCACATTATAAAGAGTCTATCCGCAGATATGAGCAACTAAAGAAAGATGGTATTCACTTTATGGATGCAGGAACTTCTGGCGGAATGGAAGGCGCTCGTAATGGTGCTTGTTACATGATCGGAGGAGATCAAGAAGCTTGGGATATCGTTGAACCTATCTTCCGTGATACAGCTGTAGAAAATGGATACTTATACGCTGGAAAAGCTGGTAGCGGTCACTTCTTAAAAATGGTTCATAACGGAATTGAATACGGTATGATGGCTGCTATTGGTGAAGGATTTGAGATTCTAGAGAAAAGTGAATTTGATTACGATTATGAAAAAGTATCAAGAGTATGGAACAACGGTTCAGTAATTCGCTCTTGGTTAATGGAATTAACTGAAAATGCATTTTCTAAAGATGCGAAACTGGATGAAATTAAGGGCGTTATGCATTCTTCTGGTGAAGGGAAATGGACAGTAGAAACAGCATTAGATCTTCAAACAGCAACTCCTGTTATCGCAATGTCGTTATTAATGCGCTACCGCTCATTAGACAACGATACATTTACAGGAAAAGTAGTAGCAGCTCTGCGTAATGAATTTGGCGGACACGCAGTAGAAAAGAAATAAACATCTTATAAATTTAACTCATTGACGTTTAAAAAATGGAGGGAATAGATCATGAAGTTTTTTATTGATACTGCAAATCTTGAGGACATAAAAAAAGCATATAAACTTGGAGTTTTAGCTGGTGTTACAACGAATCCTTCTTTAGTAGCAAAAGAGGGCGTTAAGTTTGAAGACCGAATCGCAGAAATTTGTCAGGCAGTACCTAAAGTTGAGTCTGTTTCGGCAGAAGTAACACCAGATGCTGTTACAGCTGAAGAAATGATTGCTCAAGCAGAAGAGTTAATTAAAATTAACGGTGGCGATAAAAACGTCACGATAAAACTTCCGATGACGTTAGCCGGATTAGAAGCTTGTCGCTATCTTACTGAAAAAGGTGTGAAAACGAACGTTACACTTATTTTCACTGTGAACCAAGCTCTTTTAGCGGCTCGAGCAGGTGCAACGTACGTTTCTCCATTTTTAGGACGTTTAGATGATATTTCTGAAGATGGTGTACTATTAGTTGCGAAAATTGCTGAACTATTCGATATTCATCAATTAGATACACAAATTATTGCAGCTTCTGTCAGACACCCAGATCATGTAACTCGTGTAGCGATGGCAGGTGCTCACATTGCCACAATTCCTTATAAAGTAATTGAACAACTTGCTATGCACCCATTAACAGACCAAGGTATTGAGAAGTTTGCTGCGGATTGGGCGAAAGCACCTAAGTTATAATGCATGAAAGTGAAGGAGGCTTTCCAAAAATTGCTTTTCATGAGAGGACAGATCCTAAGTAACTTCATCGTTTAACTTGGATCCCGAGTTTGGAGTCTTACTACGTGAAAACAACAAGAGAAGAAAGTGTCATTCATGAATTATGTATTAAACTAACATTATAATTACTAAAGAGAAATCCCCTTATCGGAGAGAGTAGGCAACATGTATCTCTGATAAGGGAGATTCTTTTTATATAAATTATTATGTTGTGAAAATATCTCTTACTCCAGAAAGAACTATATAAGTTCTCTTAATTTTACAGTAATTTTGAAAGGGTTTACATAAAGGGGTGGAATTGCGTATGAATATGTACCTTTTAATGATTACATTATTATCAATTGTAATTGTTATTTTAGGAGTATCGTGGTGGAGATGGCATGCGTTTATTAGTTTAACAATTGCAAGTTTGTTTTTAGCAATTATGTCTGGAATGCCAATGGATAAAATAGTGAGTGCTTATGAAACGGGAGTCGGAAGTGTTCTCGGGCATTTAGTAGGTATTTTAGTATTAGGTACAATTTTAGGGAAAATGATGGCAGAGTCAGGTGCTGGAATGCAGGTGGCAGAGTTCTTTATTAAATCCTTTGGAATAAAAAACTTACCATGGGCGATGTTAATTGCAGGTTTTATTATTGGAATCCCGGTGTTTTTTGAAGTAGGCATTTTAATATTATTGCCGTTAGTAATTTCAATTCATAAAACAACGAAACAAAATATTCTATTGATTGCGTTACCAGCAATTGCTGGATTATCTGTCGTACACGGCCTTGTTCCACCGCATCCAGGGGCAATCGTTGCAATTGGTATTTATAAAGCGAACCTTGGGAAGGTACTATTGTATTCACTCATTATTACATTTTTTGCAGCGATTATTGCAGGTCCTATATTCGCTAAATGGATTCACAAACGTGTAATTCCTGAAAATGAGCCAGAATTGATACGTGTAAATACAAAATCAAAGAAATTACCAGGAATAGGAGTTTCATTTTTAGTTATATTGTTACCTGTAATGTTAATGGTGTTAGCAGCAGCAGCTCCTTATGTTCCACTTTCTACTACCTTGATGAAGATGGTCACCTTAATCGGTAGTCCTATCATTGCACTTTTGATTGCATGTTTTGCAGCTTTCTATTTTCTTGGATTTCGTCAAGGTATCGATAAAAAGGCTATTAAGAAGGTAACAGAAGATAGCTTATTACCAATCGGTTCGATTGTTGCGATTATTGGTGCTGGTGGCGGATTTAAGCAAATTCTTATCGATAGTGGTGTAGGGAATGCTATTGCTCAAATGTCTGAGCATTTAGCGCTATCTCCAATTGTATTAGCATTTATGGTAGCTGGATTAATCCGAATTGCGACAGGGTCAGCGACAGTCGCCTTAACAACAGCGGCGGGTATCGTTTCACCGATCGTTGAAAATACGACAGGTGTGAACTTAGAGTTGCTCGTCATTGCAACGGGTGCAGGAGCACTGATGTTTTCACACGTAAACGATGCTGGGTTCTGGATGGTAAAAGAATACCTAGGGTTAACAGTGAAAGAAACATTTAAAACATGGACGGTATTAGAAACATTACTTTCATTTATTGCTTTTGGAGGAGTTTTACTACTCGATATGTTTGTTTAAAATAAGGATATTTTTATATGAATTGAGAGAGACAACTTTAGCACATAACGTTATGAATAGATAAAATAAATATATTTTTATGGTTCTTATATTATTAGGATACTGTAGGGATTTTTGTTAGGAGGAAGAAATGGTGAGCTCAAAATATATGATTGGTGTAGATATTGGGACAACTAGTACAAAATCGGTTCTATTTTCTACTGATGGATCTGTTATTGCAAGTCATGGAATTGAATATCCTTTATATTCTCCTACGCCTGAAACAGCAGAACAAGACCCAGAAGAAATTTTTCATGCAGTAATAAATACGATTAAAGAAACTGTACGAGTAAGTAATGTACAGCCGAATGATATTCTTTGTGTCTCTTTTAGTTCGGCAATGCATAGTATCATTGCTGTAGATGAAAAGGGAAAACCGTTAACGAGATGTATCACTTGGGCAGATAATAGAAGTGCAAGCTGGGCAGAGAAAATAAAGAATGATATGAATGGTCATGAAATTTATTTGCGTACTGGGACACCAATTCATCCTATGTCACCACTTTCGAAATTAGTTTGGCTACAGAATGAGCAGGCAGAATTGTTTGCAAAGAGTTATAAATTTATTTCGATCAAAGAATATGTTTTTTATAAGTTATATAAGGAGTATGTAATTGATTATTCTATAGCATCAGCAACAGGAATGTTTAATTTGAAATCTTTAAAATGGGATGAAGAGGCTTTACATGTTGCAGGAATTACAGATGAAAAGCTTTCTAAACTTGTTCCAACGACGTACAGCTTAACAGGATTAGATGAAGGACTTGCAAAAGAGATGAATGTACTTGTTTCTACTCCTTTTATAGTAGGAGCGAGTGATGGCGTACTATCAAATTTAGGTGTAAATGCAATAGAACCTGGGGTTGTTGCTGTTACAATTGGTACAAGTGGTGCGATACGTGCTGTAACAAATCGTCCTGTAACAGATCCAAAAGGTAGAATTTTTTGTTACGCCTTAACTGAAGACCATTGGGTAATCGGTGGTCCAGTTAATAACGGTGGTATGATTTTCAGATGGGCTCGCGATCAATTAGGCACTTCAGAGATTGAACTTGCGAAACGGTTAGGAAAAGATCCATATGAAGTGCTTACTGAAATAGCAGCAAAAGTAAATCCGGGATCTGATGGTTTATTATTTCATCCATATTTAGCGGGGGAAAGAGCTCCTTTATGGAATGCAAATGCGCGAGGATCTTTCTTTGGACTTGGATTACATCATAAGAAAGAACATCTAATCCGTGCTGTTTTAGAAGGGGTCATTTATAATTTGTATACTGTTCTCCTTGCTTTAAAAGAACTCATTGGTGAACCGAAAAAAATTCAAGCGACAGGCGGTTTTGCAAGATCGGAACTTTGGAGACAGATGATGGCGGATATTTTTCATCAAGACGTATATGTTCCCGAAAGTTTCGAAAGCTCTTGCTTAGGAGCTGCCATCCTCGGTTTATATAGTATAGGTGAAATAGATACGTTGCATGTAGTTTCTGAAATGGTAGGTGCGAATTTCCACCATGAACCAAACATGGAAAGTGTGGAAAAGTATAAAGATTTAACACCAATCTATATTCGTCTGTCCCGTCAATTGGAAGAAGAATATGAAAGTATAGCAGCTTATCAAAAAAAGTGGGTTTAAAGGCTATTTAGCAGAGAAATATGGTAACGTATAAAGAGGTACTCCAATTTTTTTAGGATACTCTTTCAACATAAAAAATTTTAAGAAGTATGATGAACGAAAAATATAGGGAGAGAGGGTTATGAAAATGAAGGATAACAAAGAGTTTATTGGATATGTTGGAACATACACGAAAGAAAACAGTGAAGGAATATATAAGTTTACTTTAGATGCGGAAGCAAAAAAAATTAGTAATGTAACACTTGCCGCTAAGCTGGATAATCCTACATATGTAACGATTAGCAGAAATAATCAATATCTCTATTCTGTTGTAAAGGAAGGGGAAAACGGCGGGATAGCTGCTTATTCAATTGACAGTCATACTGGAGAACTAATGGCGGGAAATAGACAAGTAGTAGAAGGGGCTTCTCCTTGTCATGTGAGTGTTGATAGTGGAAATCATACAGTAGTTACAGCAAATTACCATAAAGGAACGATTGAGTCTTTCATAGTTAATGAAGAAGATGGAACTGTAAATCCTGCTACATCGATTATGACACATGAAGGTTCAGGTCCAAATAAAGAAAGACAAGAAAAACCACATGCACATTATGCGGGGTATACTCCTGATGAAAAATATGTAGTGGGTGTTGATTTAGGGATAGATAAAATAATCACGTATGAAATAAAAGAAAGTACATTAACAGAAGTGAATCGTTTATCTGTAAATCCAGGAAGTGGTCCGAGACATATTACATTTCATCCGAATGGAAAATATGCGTATGTGATGACAGAGCTTAGTTCAGAGGTTATTGTGTTAACATATAATGCGGCAGAAGGAGCCTTTACAGAATTACAGTATATTTCTACTATTCCAGCCGCATTTGATGAAAATAATCAAGGAAGTGCGATTCATATTTCTTCTGACGGTAGTTTTGTATATGCAGGTAATCGTGGTCATAATAGTATTGCTGTTTTTAGTGTGGATCAAAACTCAGGTGAGCTTACATTTATTGAACATACATCTACAGAAGGAAATTGGCCAAGAGACTTTGTATTAGATCCTACTGAAAAGTTTCTTGTTGCTACAAATGAAAAATCACATAATCTTGTGCTATTTTCAAGAAGTGAATCTACAGGTAAGTTAACACTTATCCAATCGGATGTTGCTGTGCCAGAGCCTGTTTGTGTGAAGTTTTTAAATGTTTAAGTTGTGTTGAAGTTGAATGGGTATAGAAGAGACGTCGTTATTTGTCGGTAAGTCGATATCCTTTGTCGAAACGTCGATATATTAAAAAAATCGTTGATATAATTTCATATGCCTAAAAAAAGCAAAGCGATATCGCTTTGCTTTTTACTGTTTCTTTTTCGGTCTACGTACTAATTCGCCGCCGCAGTTTGGACAAACGTTATGTCTTTCTTCTGTACATGGTGCGCAAAATGTACATTCATACACGCAAATGTATGCTTCAGAATCTTGCTCGAGTGATTGATCGCAAATTTGACAGTTTGTTTTCATTTCTAGTGCCATAATAAGTCTCCTTTTAGTTAGAAAATTTATAATTTAATTATAATTCATTAAATAGAAATAGTCCTTTTCAATTGAAAGGAAATCGAATGATAAAGTTATGAATTGAAACGAAAGATGCCGGTTTATTTTAAAATTGATTATTTATTACAGTTGGAATATTATGAAATAGTCAAAAGACAACAGGGGGTATAGATTTTGACTAATCATAATGATCATTTAAAAGCAAACTGCGAAAAATGCTTCGGTCTATGTTGCGTTGCATTACCGTTCGCAGCATCGGTAGATTTTGCAGTGAACAAAGATGGTGGTAAACCATGTTCCAACTTACAGTCAGATTTTAAATGTAGTATACATAAAAATCTTCGAGGAAATGGTTATAAAGGTTGTACAGTATTTGAATGTTTCGGCGCTGGGCAGAAGATTTCTCAGGTTACGTTTAAAGGGATTGATTGGCGGAAAGATGCTAAGCATGCGAGAAAAATGTATGATGCTTTTCCAGTTATGCATCAGCTCCATGAAATGCTTTGGTATTTGAATGAGGCTATTTTATTGAAGGCGACACAATCGATCCATAAAGAATTAAGTAAAGCGATTGAAGAGACGGAGCGTCTGTCCAATTTAAGTCCAGATGAGTTAATGAAAATAAATGTTCCATTACACAGAGCGGAAGTGAACATTCTCCTTTTAGAAACGAGCGAACTAGTATGGAAAGAAATGAATACTGCGCGTAAGAAACGGGTTATTCACCGCGGCGCAGATCTTATGGGAGCAAACCTGAAAAAGAAAGATTTACAAGGGGCGAATTTAAGAGGAGCGTATTTAATTGCGGCTAACTTAAATGGTGCAAACTTACGCGGTGCGGATCTCATCGGAGCAGATTTACGAGATGCAGATATTCGCGGGGCTGATTTTACAAATAGTATTTTTCTGACGCAAGTTCAAGTTAATGCGGCGAGAGGAGATGCACATACGAAATTGCCGAAAGTGTTGTCCCGTCCATCGCATTGGAGTGTGTAAAGAGTGTATACGAACAGGCAGAGATTCTTAATCTCTGCCTGTTTTGTTATTTCTTTTCAAACGTGGTAATTAAAACGCTACATATAATAAGAATACCACCAATAAAAAAGTTACTATTTAATGTCTCATTTAATAAGAGCCAACCAAGTAACGATCCGACGATAGGTTGGAAGAAGAAAAATAACGAGCCGATGCTTGCGTCCATTAATTCTAATCCTTTATTCCAAAGGAAAAAGGCACCTGCAGTTGAGACGATTCCTAAATAAAGTACGCCTAATAGTACATATAGGTTCATATGTTCAATAGGGCTTGATTGGAATTCCCATACCATAAAAGGTGTAATAAAAAAGAGTGAAAAGAATATAGCGTACGTTGTAATCACTAAAGATGAAAATCGAGCTGAAGCAATCTTTACATAAATAGATAGTAAAGCCCACGTAATAGCAGCCCCAACTAGTATGATTGTACCGATAAAATAGGAGCCAATTTCAATATCCCATCCGATTACGATAATAACACCGATTGTCGCTATTATAGTAGATAACAGTCTACGAGCGGTTAGCTTTTCTTTTAAAATGATTGCTGCAAATATAACCATAAATGCAGGTGTAGCTGACGTTACTAAAGATCCTGTATGAGCGTCGGATAATTTTGTTCCGATAAATTGACAAGTGATCGAAATGAAGTATCCGATAAATCCAATCCAAGCGAATAGGAGCCAATCTTTTTTACGAATGGTTACTGTTTTCTTTTGCTTTTTCTCAGTTATTTTTAAAATCATATATAAAACAACAAAAGCAATGATAAAGCGTAACCAAACGAGTGTCAGTGGTGGGATAAAGTCGAGTACGTATTTACTAACAACGTACATACCGCCCCATATACTTGCTGCTAGTGATAAACATATAGCTCCTAAAATTGTTTGTTTCATGTAAAGTACCTCCGTCTATTTTTAGGGTATTATGAGTTCCCTAAGACGAGGCGTCCGTGTTATATGAATGCCCGTCTTAGTTTATAGACGGCCTACAGGCTGATCGTTTTCGAATGAAGTGTTGTAGTACATGCGTGCACTCCTCCTCTTTAAGTTATAATGATATTATAACTTAATTTTCTGATTATTGGAGGTTGTAATGAAATATATCGTTATAAAATCACATGTTAGCAATTATCCTAACCCAATTCGCTTAGAAGAGGGGGATGTAGTGAAAATGATAGAGAGTTACGCTGGTCCGGAAAACTGGGAAAACTGGATGTTTTGTCACGAAGAGAAGTATAACCAGAAAGGATGGGTTCCGGAGCAAATTATAATGAAAAATACAACTGGTGTAGGAATCATTACGAAACAATATACTGCCAAAGAATTAAATGTAAGTATTGGAGAAAGATTGATCGGCTTAGAAGAATTGAATGGATGGATTTGGTGTAAAAAAACAGGTGGTGAGGATGGCTGGGTACCAAAGGAAAACTTACAAAAATATTAGTAATACTATTTGGTTACTAATATAGGAAACATATTTTTGGTTTATGAGTATATTGGTTGTAGGGTGAAAAATAGATTAATAGAGAAAGAGGAGATTATTATAACTACAACCGTTATTTCTCATTTTTACAATGAAGAGTATTTATTACCGTGGTGGCTTATGCATCATACGAAACTGTTTGATCATGGCATTTTAATTAATAAAGGTTCAACAGATCGTTCGGTTGAGATTTGTAAAAAATTCGCACCGCATTGGGAAGTGCGAGATTCTACAAATCCAGAGTTTGATGCATATGCGACAGATCATGAAGTGATGAGGGTAGAACAAGAAGTACAAGGTTGGAAAATGATTTTAAATACGACCGAGTTTCTTTGTGTGCAAGATAAAAACCAGTTTTGGAAATCACTAAATGAATTGGGAGGGAGGATGTATTGGCTGGAAGGGCTTATTATGGTTGATGATCCTAACTACAATTATCCGGACCTTAACTTTGGACTCCCTTTAATGAAACAGCGATTTCACGGTTATTTACCAGAAGATTGGCCGTTATGGAGAAGAGGTAGATTTATTCATAATCATGAACACGGTAGTTATACGGTTGGAAGACATTTATCCGCGCATGAATCTATGATTTATCCGCCTCTTGCTTGTATATTATGGTTTGGATTTAGTCCGTGGAACGATGCGATGAGAAAGAGAAAGTTACAAATTGGTCCGACTCTTTCTGAAGCTAGTAAGCATGGGGGAATGGGTACGCATCATATTATTACGCCGGAAAGATTAGAAGAATGGTATAAGGAATTAGCGAGAGGAACGAAGGATTTACGTTTTAGTGATGCATATCGTTATGTTTTTGTATAAATGATTCCCACCATAAAATTGTTTCTTCGATACCTGTATTTAGATCGTATGTTGGTTTCCAGTTTACTTCAGTTTTTAAACGTTCGACATTAACCCCCACAAATAAAGGTTCATCTTTAGAGAAAGGGATTGCACCTAGTTTAATTAAATGTTCTTTTCCTATCTTTTTAGCGATGATAGAAGCTAACTCTTTAATTTGTACAGATTGACCAGAAGCGATATTGATTGTACCTGTAACATTGCGTTCTAATACTGTTACGAGAGCATCAGCGACGTCGCTCACATGGAGGAAATCTCTTGATTGTTTTCCATGTGTACATAGTGCTTCCTTATTTTTTAATAAGGAAGTGATAATGTTAGAAACGAGCCGATTCCCTTGTTCGTGAGGGCCATACATATGAAAAATGCGGCCCCAACACATGCTGAGGCCTGTTTGCTCGGCGTACGATTGTAGCCAGGAGTGTAGTGCGTTTTTACATAATGAATACGGGGTTTTATAAGAAAGAAGAGGTGAATTTTCAAATAGTACACCGTTAAACCATTCATATTCTGCGCCAGTACCTGCAACGACGACTCGTTTTCCACCGCATGTTGTGAAGTGCTGGATCAATGAGACACTGGATGTAAGCCAATAGTAATTATTAATGGATACGTAGCATGCTGGCGGCACTGCTTCCCAAGCTAAATGAATGAGATGACTAGGTTTCATGTCGTAAATGAGTTTTTTTACTTCTTCATCGCAAAGTAAGTTTACTTTATGCCAATGGCAAGAAAGGTGAGAAGGCTTATTTGTATTGTAAGTGGCGTGCACTTCATAGCCCTTTTGAATAAGAGAATGTACAACATATTTACCAATCCATCCGCTACCGCCTGTTACAAGAATTTTTTTCATGGCTCAATTACCTCAACTTCTGGTATTGTTACTAAAAATTTACCGCCCCATTCACGAATGAAAGAGCATTCTTTCATAATTTCATCTTTCAAATTCCAAGGAAGTATAAGAATGTAATCAGGTTTTGTACGTTTTATTTCTTCTGGAGATTGTATGGGAATGCGGGTACCTGGTAGAAGGAGATTTTGTTTGTGAGGGTTTTTATCTACTGTATAAGCTAGAAATTCTTTTCCTATCCCGCAATAATTTAAAAGGGTGTTTCCTTTAGCTGGCGCACCGTAACCGATAATTTGTTTGTTTAAAGCTTTCGCTTCGATAAAAAACTGTAAAATACTTATTTTTAATTGTTCGATGCGTTTAGAAAAAAGGAGATAACAATCTAATGTATCTAGCCCGTAATCTATTTCTTTTTGGATTAATTTTGTAACATTGGAATGGATAGAGGATTGGGCATTTAGATGGTTTACAAAAATCCGTAAGGAACCACCGTGCGTTGAAAGTTCTTCTACATCGACAATTTGTAAATGATGATGAGCTAAAATTTTTTGCAGGCTTATAAGTGAAAAGTAGGAGAAGTGTTCATGATAAATCGTATCGAACTGTTTAAAGGATATGAGATTTAATAAGTGCGGGAATTCAATTGTTATCGTGCCATCTTGTTTTAATAACGTTTTTAAACCTGCCACAAAATCATGTAAGTTTGGAACATGTGCTAATACGTTATTAGCGATGATTAAATCTGCTTGCGGTAATTTTTTTGCTAAGTCATTGCTGAAAAAATTCACTTCGGTAGGAATTCCTTTTTGGATTGCAATTTCCGCTACATTTTTTGCTGGTTCAATTCCTAACGTTTCGATATCTTCTTTTTGAAAGTATTGTAATAAGTACCCGTCGTTACTTGCGATTTCAATTACTTTTGAATGCTTTGTTAAATTAAATCGTTTCATAGCCATTTCTACATATTGCTTAGCGTGTAGTAGCCAGCTTGATGAGTAGGAGCTGAAGTATAAATAGTCATGAAAAATATTGTGCGGAGATTCAAATTCATCTAATTGTACAAGTAAACAAGAGTTACAAACAAATGTGTGCAGTGGATAAAATGGTTCCATTTTATAGGAATGTTCTGGAGCTATAAATGAGTTAGCGAGAGGAGAAACGCCTAAATCTAAAAAAGTGTTTGTGAGTAATGAGCGGCAAAAACGGCATTTTTTTTGTTCCATTTTATAGCCCCCTTATAAATTTTTGAATACATCGATTTGTTGTCGCGTGAAAGATTCTATATTTTCACCAGATGCATATTTTTTGTACCAATCGACTGTCCAAGCGATAGAATGGTCTGTTGATAACTTAGGTGTCCAACCGAGTTTATTTACTGCTTTTGTACTGTCGAGTGTTAAAATAGGTGATTCATAAGGCGTGTTTGTAGGAGGAGAGAGGATTGTTAGTGGTTTATTCCATAATTTTATTATAGATTGAATGACATCATGAACTGTTCGGTTAGGTTCGTCCATCGGACCGAAATTCCACACTTCCGCATATTCAGCGTCTGTCCAAAGTTTTTCAGCTAAAAGGATATAGCCATGTAAAGGATCTAATACGTGTTGCCACGGGCGAATAGCGTTTTTGTTTCTAATAGTTAATGTACCATCTTGTAAATATGCACGAATGACATCTGGGAATAATCGGTCTTCTGCCCAATCACCACCGCCGATGACGTTACCTGCTCTTACTGAGGCAAGTTTCTGAGTATTAGTGCGGAAGAATGATTTTTGAAAGGATGTTGCCACTATTTCAGCGCAAGCTTTGCTAGCACTATAAGGATCGAAACCTCCTAGCCGGTCGCTTTCCACGAATGCCCGGTTACCGCTCCCGTCATTTTCATAACATTTATCACTTGTAACATTAATGATGCCACGTATACTTTCTATATGTTTTGCCGCTTCTAATACATGAACAGTGCCTAAAACATTCGTTTTAAATGTTTCAATTGGATTTTTATATGAAGTGGTGACGATTGGCTGGGCTGCTAAATGAAATAGTATGTCTGGATTATGTTGTTTTAGGGCGTGGAATAAAGAATCGTAATCTGTAATGTCGCCTTGAATTGTTATGCACTCTTGTGCTACGTTACATTGTTCGAAAAGGTTAGGGATGGAAGGGGGATGAGAAGAAAAGCCAACTACTTCTGCACCTAAAGAAGTTAAAAAAAGGGTGAGCCAGGAACCTTTAAAACCAGTATGCCCCGTAATAAATACTTTTTTCTTATTCCAAAAAGATGATGAAGCCATATTACCAAACCTTCCACGGAGCGTTATTACTTTCCCATAGCTCGACTAATTTATTTTTATCGCGCAATGTATCCATCGGATGCCAAAAACCAGTATGTTGATATGCTAATAGTTCGTTTTTGTTTACTAACTGAACTAAAGTGTCTGTTTCAAAAACAGACTTATCTCCACTAATGTAATTGAAAACTTCAGGATTTAAAACGAAAAATCCACCGTTAACCCATCCGCCATCTCCGAGTGGCTTCTCTTGAAAGGATGTGACAGATTGTTTATCTAATACGAGAGAACCGAATCTACCAGGAGGTTGTACGGCGGTAACAGTTGCCATTTTTCCATGTTTTTTATGAAATGCAATAAGTTCTTTTATATTTACGTTACTTAATCCATCGCCATAAGTGAGGCAGAAAGGTTCGTCTCCAACAAAATTTTGAATCTTTTTCACTCGTCCTCCCGTTTCGGTATTTACACCAGTATCGATTAGTGTAACTTTCCACGGTTCTACATGATGAGAATGGCTAGTAATTGTATTATCCCTTAAATGTATCGTGAAATCTGACATGTGTAGGTTGTAATTTAGAAAGAACTCTTTAATTGCATATCCTTTATAGCCTAAGCAAATAATAAACTCTGTAATGCCGTAATGGCTATATAAACTCATAATGTGCCACAGAATAGGTTTTGTTCCAATTTCAATCATTGGTTTCGGTTTTAAATGTGTTTCTTCCCCAATCCTTGTCCCGTATCCACCAGCAAGAATAACAGCTTTCATTTTTTCCTCCTAAAATAAAAATTTATAATATATACAGTATTCATATTGTATGCAAATGGTTTTCGTTTTGACTAAGTGCGTAAAAATGTGTGGAGGATGAGAAATATTAAGGTTTGAATTTAGGGAATAATTGTCGATACTCAGGGTGATTACGTAGATCCTGTGTTGCATTAGTTAACTTTAAAAATCGAGCTTCGAGTTCTTCAGAGGACCGACCATACTGTTTTTGAAGTCCCAATTGAACGCCCTTTTTTGAGAGGGTGGGTGTAATTTGCAATTTTCTTGCCTTTGTATGTTCGTTCCAAGGGCTAAAATAAAATTTGAAAATGAATGAAGGGGAGTTATAAACGATAGGTTGGTGCCGCGTAAAATGTCTGCCTGGTAAATATGCACCATCAAGATGGTTGTGTATAAACCTCCAGGCACATCCGATTGCTGGGTTATAAGGAAAAAGCCCGTGATATCGTTGTTCTACTAAAGGAATGGAATATCTTAGTTTTGAATAATTATAATCATGCTTATCAATCATGACAATCATTCTAATCGCATACATATTTTGGCCTAACGTATGAAGTGATGAGAAAAATTCTTCTACATTGTTACAACAAAGAAATTCTGTAGTATTTAATACCATTTTCCAACCTGAAACTTCTCTTTCGATTTCCATCACTTCAATATCAGTATTAGTGGGATCGAATTCAAGAAATCTTGAATCTCGTACTTCCCAGTGGGGAGCAAATAATTTACAAATTTCAACGGAGCGATCTGTAGAACCTCTATTAATTAAAATGCCGTGATCGAATATTTTTGTGTGATGCATAAGCCACCATGGAAGTAAGTATTCTTCATTATAAAAATGAGAAATGAGTGTCTTCTTCATGTTAATCATCTCCTATACAAGTGTTCATTATTAGTAGAATATGTTTTTAAATAAGAAAGGTTAAAAGGTACAGACAATGTAGTGATAAAGTAATAGTTTAGTAATTTTCTTGTATAAGTGTAGATTACTTGTATGGAATAATAATAGGGTGGATCTTGGAATTTTGTATAAATTATGAATAACAAACCGTCACGTTTGACTGTACAGTTTATGTATTGTATGATGTTAGTAATATAAACAAGGGGGGAAGATCGTTGGGAAGGTGTATCGAATCGGACAGTTGGCTCTCATGGCTCACGTGTCGAAACGAACGATTGATTATTATACGAATCTAGGTATCTTAAAAGCGGAGCGATCTCAATCTAATTATCGCTATTACGACGAAACAGCATTTGAGACATTACAATTTATTGAGAAGTGCAAAGAAATGCATATGCCGCTTTGTGAGATTAAAGAGAAAATCGAGGAGAAGAAGAAGCTGCTCGGTATCAATGAACACGTTTCGAAACAAGTGAATGAAGTGACAGACCATATTCATCGATTAGAAGCAGAGTTAACAGAGTTAAAGCCGCTTTTAGATGGATTGACTGATTCACAACGTGAAAAAATATCGAAATCTTTATCTGGTCAAACGACAGCTTTAATACAGACACTTGCTCTATTATTATAGAAAAAGTGAAATCCGACCTCTTTAATTTTTGTATCGGGCTATGTTTTCTAAGAAACAAATAAGAAAACATTATAGTATACAGGAGGTGGACACCTTAGTTTTTTAAACTAAGGGGATTCATTGGAAATATTTAATTTAGTCATGGTTGCGATTTTAATCGCATTTACTGGATTTTTCGTAGCAGCAGAGTTTGCGATTGTAAAAATACGTTCAAGTCGTATTGATCAGCTTGTTGCGGAAGGAAAACGCGGTGCTTTAGCAGCGAAAAAAGTAACAACAAATTTAGATGAATATTTATCTGCTTGTCAATTAGGTATAACAGTTACAGCTATGGGATTAGGTTGGTTAGGTGAACCGACAATTGAAAAGTTATTACACCCGTTATTTGAGAAATGGAACATAAATCCTTCTATTTCATCAGTATTAACATTTGGTCTTGCCTTCATGCTAATGACGTATTTACACGTTGTAGTAGGGGAATTAGCTCCGAAAACGATGGCAATTCAAAAGGCTGAACAAGTAACGTTGTTATTGGCAGGTCCGTTAATGATGTTCTATAAAGTCATGTATCCATTTATTTGGGTGTTGAATGGTTCTGCACGTGTTGTAACTGGTTTATTCGGTTTAAAACCAGCTTCTGAGCATGAAGTAGCCCATACAGAAGAAGAGTTACGTCTCATTCTTTCAGAGAGCTATGAAAGCGGTGAAATTAATCAAGCTGAATACAAGTATGTAAATAATATCTTTGAATTTGATAATCGCATTGCGAAAGAAATTATGGTACCGCGTACGGAAATCGTTGGTTTCTACCTTGAAGATTCAGTAGAAGAACACATGAAAGTAATCCAAAATGAACGATATACACGTTATCCGATTTTTGGAGAAGATAAAGATGATATTATCGGTATGGTCAACGTAAAAGATTTCTTTATTCGATATATGAACAACGATAAAGAAGATTTATCATCTATTCGCACGTATATGCGTCCGATTATTGAAGTGATGGAAACAACTCCAATTCACGATTTATTACTTCAAATGCAGAAGAAGCGAATTCCGATGGCTGTTTTATATGATGAGTACGGAGGAACAGCCGGAATTGTAACGCTTGAAGATATCTTGGAGGAAATCGTCGGCGAAATTCGTGACGAATATGATGAAGATGAAGCACCACCAATTCAGCATGTGAATGAGCACCATAAAATCGTTGATGGAAAAGTGCTTATCTCAGAAGTAAAAGATTTGTTTGGATTACACATTGAAGAAGACGATGTGGATACAATCGGTGGCTGGATTATGATGCAAAATCATGAAATTGAAGAAGGACAACACGTTGAAGCAGAAGGTTATGAATTTAAAGTGTTAGAAAAAGATGCTTACCAAATTAAACGTGTTGAAATTCGTAAAATGGAACAAGAGCAAGAAGAGAAAGCAGCAACTGTGTAAGTTGCTGCTTTTCTTCTGAAATACAAAAAATGCGAAATTAGGAGCGGATATTTTGATTCAAGCAGCCTTACGTGTATATCGATTACAATTGTATGTGATCTTTAGTGGTTTACTACTTATGTGGACGATTACTCCGTTTGGAAAACAAGTAACAGGGTTTGGGATCGGATTAGCTGTAAGTGCATATTGCCTTTGGTTATTAGCTCGCAGAGTAGAGAAACTTGGGAAAAGTATCGTAATGAAGGAAAAGGCCCCTGGATTAGGCGTTCTAAACCGATTTGCAGCTGCCATTTTAGGAGCTATCATTATGTATGAAATTGAGCATGAAATGGAAATGTGGGCATTTGGTACAGGCATTTTAGGTGGCCACTTTTTAATGATTGCGAATTTAGCTTATGCAAATATGCAGTTAGTGAAAGAAGAAGAGAAGAAAAGGGAACATACTTCGAAAAACATAGAGCTATGATGAAAGGGACCAAATGAGGTTCCTTTTTTGCGTTTAAGTAAGTTAATGAAAGGAATCAAAATTACGACAAATATAATACGCTTCTTTTTTTCGTTTTTCAATAGTATGAAAAATAATTTGAAAAAATTTAAAAACCCATCGATTTCTAAAGGTTATGTATGTTATCATGACAAAAGACTTTTTGAAAGAGGTGGATACCAATGTTACAAGCGCTACTTATTTTTGTGCTTCAAATTATTTACGTTCCCATTTTAACAATTCGTACGATTTTGCTTGTAAAGAATCAAACAAGATCCGCTGCTGGCGTAGGATTGTTAGAAGGAGCTATTTACATTGTCAGTTTAGGTATTGTGTTTCAAGATTTATCAAATTGGATGAACATCGTTGCCTATGTCATTGGCTTTAGTGCGGGACTGTTATTAGGCGGTTATATAGAGAATAAATTAGCAATTGGTTATATTACGTATCAAGTTAGTTTGCTAGACCGTTGTAATGAATTAGTAGATGAATTACGTCACTCTGGATTTGGCGTTACAGTATTTGAAGGTGAAGGTATTAATTCGATACGTTATCGCTTAGATATCGTTGCAAAGCGTTCTAGAGAAAAAGAACTGTTAGAAATTATTAATGAAATTGCACCGAAAGCGTTTATGTCTTCTTATGAAATCCGCTCATTTAAAGGCGGATATTTAACGAAGGCGATGAAGAAAAGAGCGTTAATGAAAAAGAAAGATGAACATGCATCGTAAAAAAGAGGAGTAGTGCTGCATTAAAAGCGCAGTATAAGTCCAAATGTAAAAGGGAGGAATCTATTTTGATATAGATTCCTCTCTTTTTATGAAAAATATTTATCTGTTAATTGAAAAATTAAATCGTATAATTATTTTTTCTACTCATCCTCAAATTAATGATTAGCCATATGATTTGAAAAAATACCGGTATGATAAACGCGATTAATAAAACGATAAGTGATATTGATTTAATTTCGAGTGTTTGAGTAACACCAGCACCATCAACATCTCGTAGCCAAATAATAGCTGCCCATATTCCAAAAACGATAATCCAAAATAGGTTACCAATCCACCAAGAAATCCATCGTTTTTTCATGTTAGCACCCCTTACATTTACAATCTGTTAAAAGTATATTTTCGTTCGTTACATTTATAATGAAACAACTTTAAAATTAGTTTTTAACTGTATATCTAACTTGTTTAAAGGTTACTATTTCTCCATCATCATTATCATCATTCGTTTGCAAAAGTTGAACTTTTGGTTTGTAGTCTGTCCGATGAGCGTGTTCGATATCTTTAATGTTAAGCTTGTAGGATTCACCATTCTTTAGCTTTTGTTCCAATACTTTTTTATTGGCAACATAAATAAAAGCCACTTTATTTTCATCAATGCCTTCGGTCTTAATTTCTAACTCATTATCTTTTGTTGTAATTGTTGGTGTTAATAATTCCATACTGCCGTTTCCAGTTTCTAAAGAATTTCCTGCAATAGCTGAACATCCTGATAATATGATTCCAGTGAATAGAAGAACAATTAATTTCTTTTTCATAACATCCCCCGATTCTATGTAATTTTTGATTTTGGCATTGTTAGACTGCTAGTGTGGAGTGTAAATGTTTAGATCGTACTCTTATTAATTGTACCATAATATGTAAATTGAAGTGGGTTATCTATCCAATTTAAGGGAGAGTGAACAAATTACTTATTGTTGAGTATCAGTATTTTTCTAGTAGGTATATATCTTCTTTAGAGCGCTCTTTTTTTATATTCAAAATATGAAGTGAAATAAAACCTATAAGTCCTATTCCGCCGAAAATAAGCCAGGGTGTATACATTCCGTTTAAGTTGGATGTAAACCATGTACCGGTATAATTACCGATGATAAAACCAAATGCGAGTGATAGTTGATAAAATCCGAAAAATGTAGCTGTATATGATTCATTACTGTAATTTGCAATAGCGATATCAGCGTTAGGTAACACGAGTGTTTCACCAATTGTAAAGAAAATTACACAAATAAATAGCCAATATGGGTGTTGAAATAAAGGTATGAGTAAAAAGGAAATACTCATTAATAAAATACCGTATTTAATAAATGAAAGCGTGTTGTATTTGTGAAATAGTTTTCGGAATAACACCATAAATATGACGCCTGTTATTGCATTTATCGTAATGACTAATGTAGCAAGCTGATTGCTATTACTAATGTTTTTCATATGAAGTGGAAGTGCGACAGTAAGCTGAGTAAACATAATATAGAAGAAGATCATGATAAATGAAAACAGAAGGAAAGACTTGTTTTGTAAGATAGTCTGTATTCCTAATGTAATAGACGTACTTTCAGTAGTGACTTGGAAGTGGTTTTTAAGTAAGTAAAAGATTAAAGCAAATATCAGCATAAGAGATCCTGTTAGAGAGAAAGCATAGATTGGATCGAGTAAGAGTAAAAAACCTCCTGCAATTGGTCCGATTATTGCACCGCAATTAAAACTAAGGTTTAAATATGTAAATAAATTTTTTCTCAAATGAGCTGGTTGTGAGCCGAATATAGCGCGAGCAGCAGGTTCGTAAAATGCAGTTCCGAAGCCAATAAGTGCAGAAGAAATAGAAATTGTATAGAAATCAGAGCATATTCCTAAAGCGATAAATCCGATTCCTCTTAAAAATAATCCGGTTATCATCATAATGATATAGCCTATTTTGTCAGCAATTAAACCTGAGAATAAAGGGATAACTCGTGATGTAATTATCATAACCGTCAACACTGTTCCTACTTGAAAAGCTGAAAAATAAAGAAAGTTTAGTAGATAAATAGCTAAAAATGCGTATACTGCAAAATATCCAAAAGACATAAAAAATGAAGAAATAAGCATGAAACGTATCGGTGTTGAAAAAATTTTCATAGAACTCCTCCTAATATTGTAACCAGTAAAAGCATTTAACGGTTAACTATTTTATATTATAATTATACATAAAGTCAGAAAAAAGTAAATTTTAAGAAGAAGGTGGATGGAATTGAATCAGAACGCACCACATGAATTAGAATATATTCGAGAATTTTTAAATACATGGAGAATACCAAACGATACGAGAGAAGCAATTGATTTGCTGCAAACAGAAGAGGATATAAAGCTTTTTATGAAAGAATGTTTTGATGAAGAGCTTCCATTTCATACGATAGAAGAATTAAAAAGTTTTCGAGAAGATATTCGGATGGTAATTGAAGGTGAAGAATCATTACAAAAATGGTTAGAGAAATATCCATTTCAAGTAAACGTAAGGGAAGATATGAAAGGTATTATATATGAACCAATGCGGGAAGAAAATATGTATACAAAAGTATTAAGCATTGTGTTAACGGCAATTCAAGAAAATTTGTGGGGAAGGTTAAAAGCATGTCCAGATTGTCGTTGGGTATTTTACGATCATTCGCGAAATGGAAGCAAAAGATGGTGCGGTATGTATGCTGGAGAAGAAGGAGGAAGAGCGTGCGGTACAATTGCAAAAGTAAAAAACTACCGAGCGAAGAGAAAAGGGAGAACGGGTTATAATGTGTAATTAATATTAGGGGAAGAAAAATGGATGGGGGAATGTAGAATATGAAAAACACACAAATGTTAGATTTAAATAAAAAGTGTTGGGATACAGTTGCACCTTATTTCTTTCAAGTGGATTGTTTACCGAAATATGGACCATATACAGCGACTGAAGATGAGATTCATTTGTTCGATTCAATTAAAGGTAAAAAGGTACTTGATATTGGATGTGGAAGTGGACATTCGTTGCAATATATGGCGGAACATGGTGCAGAAGAATTATGGGGACTTGATCTTTCGAGCACACAAATTGAAACGGCACATGAAACGTTACAGTCATGGAATCCAAAGCTAATATGTGGAGCAATGGAAGAGAAAGGGGGTATTCCGAAAGGGTATTTTGACATAGTATACTCCATTTATGCATTAGGTTGGACTTCGGATTTAAGAAAAACGTTGGAATTGATATATTCATATTTAAAGCCGGGAGGAAGCTTTATTTTTAGCTGGGAGCATCCCATATATTCAAACTTAATGTATGGAACAGAGGAGATTGCTTTAAGCTCATCTTATCATGAAGAAACTCCTATTACGTTTGAAACATTTAAAGGGGAAGATGTACAAGCGACTTTATATAAACGAAAAATGAGTACATACATAAATGAGTTAAATAGAGTTGGTTTTACAATTGAGAGGATGGAAGAGCCTGAACCAGCTAGTTCATTTGCTGAAGAATTAGCTGAACCTTCTACGAAGTATTATTCTTTATATAAAGCTAGAATGGTGCCGACGACATTTATTATTAAGGCGAGGAAGTAATGTGTTTTATAAAAAGAAGCCTATCATTTCAAATGGATGAAAATGATAGGCTTCTTTATTTTTTAAAAAATGAGGTTAAATGCGTACTCTTATTATAAAAATGCATTTTATATAAAAGGTGTAATTATTTGGGGGAGGAGGATTGTTGTGCGTCATCATAAAAATTGCAAAAAATTCGGAGTGGCACTGCCTCTTCCACTTATAGGAGCAACAGGCCCTACTGGTAACAGTGGCCCAATTGGACCTACAGGAGGGCATGAAGGTCCGGTTGGGCCTACTGGGGTGACTGGCCCTACTGGAGCAACTGGTCCCCAAGGTCCACAAGGTATACCAGGAGTACAAGGGAACCCGGGAACAACTGGTGCTCAAGGAATACAAGGAGCAATTGGCGATACCGGTGAGCAAGGAGTAACAGGTCCAGTTGGCTTGCAAGGGCCTCAAGGATTAATTGGAAACCAAGGTCCAACGGGTGATATTGGAGTACAAGGATTAGAAGGAATACAAGGAATTACAGGCCCTACTGGTAGTCAAGGTATACAAGGTCCACAGGGAATACAAGGAGAGATAGGTGAGCGAGGACAAACGGGAGCACAAGGAATGCAAGGCGTGATAGGGGAAGCTGGTATTACAGGTGTAACAGGTCCTCAAGGTTCCCAAGGAGCGCAAGGAATACAAGGAGAGGACGGAACTACAGGTATACAAGGAGAAGAAGGTCCACAAGGAATACAAGGAATTACTGGAGAGGAAGGTCCACAAGGAGCGCAAGGAATACAAGGTGTAGTAGGCCCAACTGGTTCTACTGGTCCACAAGGCCCTCAAGGTATAAGCGGAATAAAGGGAATAACAGGTGTAATAGGTCCTCAAGGTCCATCAGGTATTCAAGGAATACAAGGAATAAACGGATCCACAGGTTTTCAAGGAGCAAAAGGAATACGAGGGATAACAGGAGCAACCGGGCCTACCGGTACACAAGGTGCAGAAGGTCCACCTGGAGGACCTACTGGAACAACAGGTCCAATTGGTCCGTCTAGTGGAGTGACTGGTCCATCTGGGCCGCCCGGTCCACCTGGGGGGCCAACAGGTCCAACGGGCGAAACTGGTGCGCGGGGTGTAACAGGGGGAACTGGTGCGATAGGAGCACAAGGGTTACAAGGAATAACTGGTCCAACTGGTCCTCAAGGTGTAAGAGGAGCGCAAGGAGCTCAAGGTGTAGTTGGAGCAGTTGGCTTTCAAGGAGCACAGGGGCCCCAAGGCTTTCAAGGAATAACAGGAGCAACCGGTGCAGAAGGTCCAATAGGCATACAAGGCCCGCAAGGAGAAATCGGTCCAACGGGTGCAGAAGGTCCTAAAGGTGTGCAAGGAATACAAGGAATAACTGGTCCAACGGGAGCACAAGGAGTGCAAGGGTTACAAGGAATAATAGGTCCCACAGGTCCAACAGGAGCGGCAGGAGCTCAAGGTGCACAAGGAATCCAAGGGGCAACCGGTCCAGCAGGAGCACAAGGCATACAAGGTGCACAAGGGATCCAAGGAGAAACAGGGGCAGCTGGAGTGCAAGGAATACAAGGAGTTCAAGGGATACAAGGGATAACGGGATTGACAGGTCCTCAAGGTGCACAAGGTCCTCAAGGAGTGCAAGGAATAATAGGGCCGACTGGAGCTATTGGTTTGCAAGGACCTCAAGGGATACAAGGTATAGTAGGCCCAACAGGAGCACAAGGCTCTCAAGGTATGCAAGGCATACAAGGAATAACAGGTCCGACAGGTGCGCAAGGAGTTAGAGGTCCCCAAGGGAATCTAGGAGAAAACGGGATAACAGGTCCTCAAGGAGTGCAAGGTGCGCAAGGTCCTCAAGGTCCTCAAGGTCCACAAGGAAACATTGGAATTATTGGTGAAACAGGAGACACAGGAGCGACGGGAGCAACCGGAGCGACTGGATTACAAGGTGTTCAAGGAGTACAAGGAACTATAGGGCTACAAGGGATAACGGGACCGACCGGAAATACAGGAGCAACGGGTCCACAAGGAATACAAGGTATTCAAGGTAGTCAGGGCTTGCAGGGGCAGGCTGGTGTAATAGGGATGACAGGAGTTAGCGGAAGTATAGGACCGGCCGGAGCGCAAGGTAGTCAAGGACCTATTGGAGATGTGGGACCTACCGGAGCCACTGGTAGTGCAGGTTCAATAGGTTTCTTGGGAATAGCGGGAGCGACTGGAGCGACTGGTTTACCTAGCGGGGGCGGTTATTTCTTTTCTACTTCAACGAGTGCAATTGCAGCGAATGCACTAATACCAATCAATTCCGGTTCTACAATTTTTGGAGCAGGAATTAGTTTAACAAGTGCAACAACGATAACGTTAAGTACGCCAGGAATATATTTAGTAAGTTATTACTTTCAAGGTGATCCAACTGGTGGAAATGAAACGATTTCCGTGAGGCTCACGTTAAATGGAACGCAAGTTGCAGGGAGTTTTATTTTTTATGTTACAGGAGGTACTTTTGTATTAGAACCGGCGATTTCTAATACGATGGTCATAAATGTTGCTTCTTCAAATGCTACTTTATCTTTACAAAATGGCCCATTAGCTATTGGGCATGTAACGACATTATCTGGTGTGATAACAGCTAGTTTAAATGTATTAAAAATAGTTTGATACGTTAGTTATAACGGGGGGAGATGCTTGTGAGGGATCAAGATAAGTGTAGTAAGTTTCAAGCACCTATTCCTTTTCCGGCGTCAGGTATTACGGGACCGACTGGTCCAACGGGTCCGACAGGTTCTTTAGGTGGACCGACTGGCCCGCAAGGAATACAGGGCGTACAAGGTCCAATCGGTCCAACTGGTCCAACAGGAATTCAAGGAGTGCAAGGGGTACAGGGAGAAATTGGTCCAACCGGTCCAACCGGTTTAACAGGACCACAAGGGTCTCAAGGTAGTCAAGGACCGATGGGAGAACAAGGCCCGCAAGGAATACAAGGTGTTCAAGGTATTCAAGGCGAACGAGGTCCGACTGGCCCAACAGGAATACAAGGAATACAAGGTATACCTGGTCCAATGGGAGAAACAGGAATACAAGGAATACAAGGTATACAAGGTATGCAAGGTGAAATTGGTCCAATCGGTCCAACAGGAATACAAGGTATACAAGGAGTGCAAGGTGAAATCGGTCCGACCGGCCCGGCAGGAAATACGGGAATACAAGGTGTTCAAGGGAATTTAGGGAGTAGTGGCTTACAAGGGGGAACAGGAATACAAGGTATTCAAGGGCCGATTGGTCCAACCGGTCCAACTGGTTCTCAAGGAATTCAAGGAGAACAAGGGCCAATGGGACCAACAGGAGTAACTGGCGTCCAGGGTTTACAAGGTCCACAAGGTGAGATGGGGCTAACCGGTCCAACCGGATCTCAAGGAATTCAAGGAGTGCAAGGTGTAATAGGACCAACCGGCCCAACAGGCTTGCAAGGGGATCCAGGTCCAACAGGCTCGACTGGCCCAACCGGAGTAACTGGTGCAACGGGATCTGCAACAGGTCCAACCGGAGCTACTGGCCCAACAGGTCCGCCAGGAGGTCCGACCGGTCCAACAGGTCCAGCAGGATCACCAGGAGGTCCAACTGGTCCGACGGGAGCAACAGGAGCAACGGGAGCGACAGGAGCAACGGGAGCGACAGGAATTCAAGGAGTGCAAGGAGTACAGGGAGCAACAGGAGCAACAGGTTTAACGGGTTTGCAAGGAGTGCAGGGACCAATGGGGGCAACAGGTCCGACGGGTGATCAAGGTATTCAAGGACCTCAAGGTGTAATGGGAGTAACAGGCCCAACCGGTCTACAAGGTTTACAAGGGATACAGGGACCAGTAGGAGCAACCGGTCCAACTGGCCCGCAAGGCGTGCAAGGGGCGCAGGGTCCAATCGGTCCAACAGGTCCACAAGGAATTCAAGGCATACAAGGTGAGCAAGGTGTAAGAGGAGCAACGGGTCCAACAGGTTTACAGGGGCTACAAGGGATTCAAGGAATACAGGGACCAACTGGGCCCCAAGGAATCCAAGGAGTACAAGGACCGAGCGGCATAACAGGCCCAACCGGTCCACAAGGAATTCAAGGAATACAGGGCCCTCAAGGAAATATCGGTCCAACCGGCCCACAAGGAATCCAAGGTGTGCAAGGACCACAAGGCCCGACCGGTCCGACTGGAGCAACCGGCCCGCAAGGAATTCAGGGAATACAAGGGATACAAGGTCCAACAGGTCCGCAGGGAATTCAAGGTCTGCAAGGAATTCAAGGTCCGATTGGTCCAACCGGCCCAACTGGACCTCAAGGAATCCAAGGAATAACCGGATCAACAGGGGCAACCGGTCTAACAGGTCCAACCGGCCCTACGGGGGTAACAGGTCCACAAGGAATCCAAGGAGTTCAAGGTCCACAAGGGGTAACGGGGCAGGCGGGAGCGACCGGCCCTACGGGAGTAACAGGTCCACAAGGAATCCAAGGAATCCAAGGCCCACAAGGTGTGACGGGAGCAACCGGAGCAACCGGCCCTACGGGAGTAACAGGTCCACAAGGAATCCAAGGAATCCAAGGGCCACAAGGGGTAACGGGGCAGGCGGGAGCAACCGGAGCGACTGGAGCGACTGGTGCAACAGGACCGACAGGAACACAAGGCATACAAGGAATAACAGGAGCAACAGGGGCAACGGGAGTAACAGGCCCAACAGGAGCCACGGGTCCAACCGGCTTAACAGGAGCAACTGGATCATCTGCTCTATCGACAGGTGGTGGATATTTCTTTTCTACCTCAACAAGTACAATTGCAGCAAATGCCGACATTCCAATTAATTCAGGATCTACTGTATATGGAACTGGTGTATCATTAACTAGTGCTACAACTGTCACAGTGTCGACGCCAGGAATATATTTAGTAAGTTATTATTTCCAAGGGGACGCGAATGGCGGGAATGAGACAGTATCTGTTAGATTGCTATTAAATGGAATACAACTAACAGGGAGTTTTATACAAAATGTAACGACATCAACTGTAGTAATCGAACCAGCCATTTCAAATACGCTCCTCGTAAATGTAACGAGTGCAAATTCAACGTTAGTATTACAAAATGGCCCATTAAGTGTAGGGCATGTGACCACTATAGCAGGTGCTATTACAGCAAGTTTAAATGTAGTGAGAATTTTATAAGAAAAATAAAAAACACAAGGGATGTCTTTTTAGACACACCTTGTGTTTTTGCTGTTAAATGAACCATTTCTTTATCTTTTCGGTTGAAAAATATGTTGAAAGAAGTATTTGTGATGTAAGTTATCTACAACTTTATTTGCTTGATATGTGCGATGTTGCTCTAGTCGAAGTTTTTGCTCCATCATTTTTATTGCGTGATCAGATAAACGTAACATTATACATATCTCCTTTTCTATAAATATAGGTGACTATTTGGTATCGTTCCCATATTTATAATTAAGGAGGCACACTGTGTAACATAGGCAAAAAGCACCTTCCTCTCCCATTACGCTTACGGGGTTAGCTGTCGGACTCGGGAAGTGAGAGTTCCCTACTTTAAATAAGATTCGCCCCAAGTAGCATAGCTACAAAAATGGTTCCCCCGCTCCAAATTTTGGACTCAGCAAAAGGTTTTATAAAGTAAAAGATAACATGAATAAATTAATTAGTCAAATTGTTTGGTTTTTTCTGATTTTTCGAGTGAGGTTAAAATCACTCCATCAGGTAATATGATATCCTTTACTTCAATAAAGCCATGTTTTTTATATAAAGACAGAGCAGGGGCATTTTTTTTCCCTGTTTGTACAATATATGTTTTGGAAGGGGAGAACATGTCAAATACATAAAGTAGTAGTTTTGTAGCAATGCCTTTATGAAAATGGTCAGGGGATACTACTAAACGATGAATATCAACTTCCTCTTTATCAATTTTAAATGAAATAAATCCGGCAAGTGTATCTTCATAAAAATAACCGTAGAAAATTTCATCACATGATTGAATATCGGCTACAGTATCGTAAAGGCGAGGGATAGCTGTACTATTTATATATTTTGCCTCAATTTCATAAGCGGGTATTTGAATGTTTAAAATAGAAGCAGCGTTTTTGTGAGAAGCTGGTATTAATTTTTGAATCATAGGGGAAACCCTCCTTGTATACTTTATTTTCATAGATTTGACAAGATTTTTCTTTTTTGGATATAATAATTATAGTAGTTACATAATCATTTAGTAGGAAAAAGAAATACACTATAATAGAAATGGAGGACTAGAAATGGGATGGATTATCACATTAATAGTTGGTGCTATTATAGGTGCAATTGCTAGTTCTATAACGGGTAAAAATTTTCCGGGCGGTATATTCGGAAATATTATTACAGGTTTATTAGGTGCTTCGTTAGGCAGTAAATTATTTGGATCTTTTGGACCATCTTTTGGTGGAATTCATGTCGTGCCAGCATTATTAGGAGCAATCGTGTTAATTTTTATTGTATCATTTGTAGTGAAAGCTGCAAGGAAATAAATATAGATTATGACGAAAAGCCCTGCATAAGGGCTTTTCATCATTAAAAGAGGTGGTTTCATTGGAGAAAGTGAATATTAGAAAAAGAGACAAGCTGAAAAAGTTTTTTAGGGAACACAATTATTTAGCAGTGCTACTTGGGTTTGCGCTATTGTTCATTAATATTTTATTACTAACAAAAATATCATTTGTTTTTACACCGTTTATCGTCTTTTTAAAAACAATTTTCTTCCCGGTATTATTAGCGGGCGTACTATTTTATATTTTGCATCCATTCGTTTCACTTCTTGAAAAGAAAGGTGTTTCAAGAATCGTATCGATAGCCTCGATATACTTAATAGTAATTGGATTATTTGTGTTTTTAGTTTTAACGGTTATTCCTATTATTAAAGATCAAATTGATGCATTAATAGATAACTTACCGTATTTCGGTCATGAAATTGAACGAGCAGCACGTAGATTTGGGGAAAGTAATTTATTAAGCAAAATTCAGGAGAATTTAAATATTGATGTAGCAAGTATGGTAAAAGACTACACGGTTGATTTTACGAAGTCTTTATCATCAGTAACTGGGAATGTAACTGGATTTTTAAGCACTATTACAGAAGTCGTTTTAACGTTTGTAATGGTTCCGTTTATATTGTTCTATCTTTTAAAAGATGGTGAGCAATTGCCAAATCATTTCTTAAAGTTTATTTCAGAACAAAGACAACCAGCAGCAATGAGAATACTAGATGATATGCACTATGCGATTAGCTCGTATATTAGAGGGCAAATTATCGTTAGCTTGTTTATCGGTATTATGTTATTAATCGGTTACCTTATTATCGGTATTAAATATGCGGTACTACTTGCTATTTTAGCGATGATTGTAAATATCGTTCCGTACGTAGGACCAATTATCGCAATAACTCCAGCATTAATTATCGCATTTATTGATTCGCCAGGAATGGTTTTAAAGGTAATTATTGTTATGATGGTTGTACAATTAGCAGAAGGTAAGTTTATTTCTCCGCAAGTCATGGGGAAAAAGCTAGATATTCACCCGATTACTATCATTTTTATTATTTTAACTGCCGGAAATTTATTTGGAATTATGGGGATTATTTTAGCGATTCCAGGCTATGCGATCTTAAAAGTGTTAGTTACGCACGGTTATCGATTTGTTAAGTTGAATACGTGAAAAAAGCTAGAACAGATATTACTGTTCTAGCTTTTTTGCTCTTTCTATAGTAGACAAATTGCTCTTATGCGTAGGCTTTTAATTCAACAATAGGTAGATTGCTTTCCTTTAGTTTGTAATCAAATATTAAATCGTCCATGCGAAAATTAGTATCTACTTCAAGAGAAATAAAAGTACCCCCGATTTCTACTTGTTTGCCGTCCTCATTTTCAAAAGTGAGCGCACCTTCAAACGTTTCTATGTACTCATCGCAAGTGTATAAATATATAGCGACAGGTGTGAAATGTATAATTACTCCTAAAGTATCACCTTGCGTTGTATCATCGTTTTTAAACTCATCAATTTTTTTATCGTTCTTTTTAGTAAACCAACTCATGACATCACCTCTTTTTTGTATTACAAATCGCTTCTGTATATATTGATTATATATTGTGCGGAATAAATTGGTAATGATTATTATAAAAATGTTAAAAAGTTTGAATATTTAGTTTTGGGTGAAGGGAAAATGTGATAAACTGTAAAAAATAAAGAAAAGCGATGAAAGAGAAGAGTACATATTCGAAACTTTTCAGAGAGCTGATATGTGGTGGAAATCAGTAAGGGATGAATATGGAATGGGCTCTGGAGCTTCTAACTGAAATGAGTAAGTAAAGACGGTTGCTTCACGTTAAGAAGTTGAAGTGAGCTATTCATTATAGCTAATTAAGGTGGTACCGCGGGAGTCTCTCGTCCTTTTTTAAGGATGAGGGGCTCTTTTTATCCCGCTTTAATGGGCAGTAAGACCCCCACCTCAAAATTCAGCGCAAGCAAAGAAGTTAGGTGAGGGATCAACTGCCCATAAAAGTCCGATTGGTGAGGGCTAATAATCAGTGGGGGATGAAGAAAACCCCCACTGATTAAAGTTTCACTTTATTTTGAGAAAGGAGGAGTTAGGATGGATGGAAAAATAATGTTAACAGGAATTAAGCCGACAGGTTATCCGCATTTAGGAAATTATATTGGTGCGATTAAACCTGCGTTGCAAATGTCAAAGAAGAATGAAGGAAAAGCATTGTATTTTATAGCGGATTACCATGCGTTAAATGCTGTGCATAATCCGAGCCAGTTTAGTAGCTACACGAAAGAGGTAGCAGCTACTTGGTTATCACTTGGGCTTAGTGAAGACGTTATTTTTTACCGACAAACAGAAGTGCCAGAGATTCTAGAATTAGCTTGGATATTAGCTTGCCTAACTCCGAAAGGACTTATGAACCGTGCCCATGCGTATAAAGCGAAGGTAGAGCAAAATAAAGAGGCGGGTTTAGAGGTAGATGCTGGAGTGAATATGGGATTATATACGTATCCGATTTTAATGGCAGCGGACATATTACTATTTCAAGCTACGCATGTACCTGTCGGAAAAGATCAAATTCAGCATATTGAAATCGCGCGTGATATTGCGACGTATTTTAATCATACTTTCGGTACGACATTTATACTTCCGGAGTATGTCATACAAGAAGAGGGTGCAATATTACCAGGGCTTGATGGAAGAAAGATGAGTAAAAGCTATGGGAATGTGATCCCATTATTTGCAGAGCAAGAAAAACTACGAAAGTTAATATTTAAAATCAAAACAGATTCTTCACTTCCAAATGAACCGAAAGAACTAGAAACGTTATATACAATATATAAAGAATTTGCTACAGAGGATGAAATACAGTCTATGCGTGAAAAATATGAGACTGGAATCGGATGGGGCGATGTGAAAAAAGAGTTGTTTCGCGTTGTAGACCGTGAGTTAGCTGCACCTCGGGAGAAATACACAATGTATATGCAGGAGCCAAATTTATTATATGAAGCGTTAGAAAAAGGTGCTAAGCAGGCAAGAGAAATCGCGAAGGTAAATTTAGTGGAAATTAAAAAACGGATTGGATTTGAAGGGGGACGTTAAGCGTTCCCTTATTTTTTTACCAAAAAACCGAACGAAATTTCAATTTGTTACCAATATAGAGTGAGGAGGGATAAAAATGGTTACAATTCTCGAATTAAAAATGTTGCTCGTTCAAATAGGAACAGAAATTGTACCACCTAGTAATCTAAAAGAAAAAATTTTAATTCAAGTTAATCTAATGGAGGAAATAACATTTAATCATGTTGAGGTGAATAAAGATGAGTGAAATTGTGTTAGCGGTTCAAGATTTAAGTAAAACATATGAGAGTGTAGATACAAATGTTAGGGCGTTACAAAATGTGAATTTGGAGTTAAATAAAGGAGAACTCCTTGCCATAATGGGAACGAGTGGATCTGGAAAGAGTACATTACTAAATATTCTTGGTGCTCTAGATAAGCCTGATGAGGGGGTTATCTATGTAAATGGTGAAGTGCCTACAAATATGTTCGTTGAACCATATGCGACGGAGTACAGGCGGGATAACATAGGATTTATTTTTCAGTCATTCCATTTATTAAAGGATTTATCTGTAGAAGAAAATATTGCGTTACCTCTCATATTATCAGCTGATTCACAAGAGGAGATACGAGAAAAAACCAATTACATATTAGATGTTCTTGGTTTAGTTAATTGGAGAAATCATCGACCAGTTCAGCTTTCTGGGGGACAACAACAACGTGTTGCAATTGGTAGGGCGTTAATAACATCTCCTCCCATTATTCTTGCAGATGAACCTACTGGAAATTTAGATTTCAATACGTCTAATGATATTTTACGAGTATTAGTCGATATGAAACAAAAATTTAATCAAAGTATGATTCTTGTCACTCATGACCCCCACATTGCTACGTATGCAGATCGGGTTCTCTTCTTTCATAATGGAGAAGTTGTTGATGATTATACATGTTCTCATGGAGTAAATGATATGAATATTATTTTAGATAAATTCAAAAAATTAATGGAGAAATCAAAATGATAAAATCAGTAAGAGGATTAAGTTTACGCTTTTTTAAGACGAATAAATTCACTGCTATTTCCTCTATCGTTAGCGTTATGTTGGCCGTTTCTCTAATTGTTACGATGATTGTATTTTCGAGTCATGCGAAGCAATCTGTTATAAATGAAGTTAAAAGTTTATATGGAGATATGGATTTATCTGTTGGATATAACCCTGATCAAAATAAAGTGATCGATAAATCTTTATTACAAAATATTCAGGAACAAGAAAACATTGAATACATGTCAAAAGTATTAGTAAATCATTTGCAAGTGAATAAATTGAATACAGCTATTTATACAGTAGGAGTTCAAAATGATTCGTTATCTAAAAGTCGATATCACTTCTCTAAAAATCTATCAAATGAAGAAGTAACATTAAATCATGGATTAGCGGAAACTTTACAAGTAAAAGTTGGGGAAAAGATTGAAATAGAAAATAAATCATATGTTGTAAAAGAAGTGTTGTCTGATATAGAAGCTGGAGGTTCAGCTCCAGATATACTCATTTTATCGGAAGGTGCGGTGAAACAGCACGTATATGAAAAAACGGGTAAATACAATGAAGCTACTTATGTGTTGATAAAAGCAAAAGCGAATTCGGATGTACTAGCTTTGTCTAATCAAATTCATAAAATAGACAAAGAATTAAGAATTGATATTGCGGAGGAAGACGAGTTTTTAAAAAGTAACTTAGCGTCATTACATATTTTTATAGTTATTTTATCTGTATTAATACTTATTATTACTTCGTTATTATTGATGTCTAATTTTGAAGTGTTTTTATATAAATATAAAAGTCAATTTGCTATTATGCGATCAATGGGAGCCACAACGAAACAAATGTTTACAGTTATATCCATTCAATGTAGTGTAATCAATTTCTTTGGTGGAATATTAGGTTTGTTACTAGCTGTAATAAGTAACCGTTTTTTACAAAGTTGGCTAGAGCATTTATTTACTTTTCAAATTAATTCAATGAATTTTGACTATAAAATAGCAATTGTAACAGTAATTTGCAGTATCTTTTTTATTGAACTGTTTATGTTATATCCGTCATACAGAAGTTCAAAAATATTGCCAGTAAAGCTTATGCGTGAGAATGAAGAATCCGATTTTTCTAATAAAAAAACACGCAGTATTATGGGGAAATTCCTTTTAATTAGTAGTATATTTTTAACTGTTTTAGGTGGATTTGTAGCAAATACGGGAGATACGCAGGCAATAGTGATAGTAATAGGAGCTATATTTCTCGTTTTAGGAGTATATGTTTTATTTCCTATTTATCTTTCTTCGATATTAATAGTATGTCTACCTATAATGAAAAAAATATTTGGAAGGAATACATTTGTTGCTATTAAAAATGTAATTCCGCAAGTAAGAAAAAATACATTTGTTATCTTAATGATAAGTACAATGATGGTGATAGTCGTCTTCGGTTCCACTATATTTAAAACGATGCAAAAAAATAATGAAAGATATTTAAAACGAGAATTTCCAACACATATTGTTGTGGAAAATCGTTTGAATAATGATTCAACAATTTCCTCACCTCATATACAAAATATATGTAAAGAAATAAGTAGTGTAAAAGGAGCTAGTACAATTAGTACGAACTCACTGGCAGAATTAAAGCAAGGTGAAACATATATTACTTTTGACTATAATTTAGGTGATCTGAAGGAAATGGAAAAGCAAGGATTACTGCCAGAAGTGCCTGCAAATTTGGAGAATAGTATAATTGTTACAGAAGAGTTAGCGGGGCGATATAAACTTCATGTAGGCGATATCGTTCAATTGGGTCTATTTTCAGAACAGGAACAAAAAGTTAGACCGACTGGTAAGGTAGAAGTTGGATTAATTGTTAATGAGCTACCGAATTCTCCTTCGGTACTCATGGATTGGAGTAATGTAACATATAAACAAGATTATACAGTTTTTGAGCGTGCATTTATTAGTTCAAATAATGAGAGAGAGACGTTGGAGCAATTAAAGAAAGTGAAAGGTCAATATCCACAATTAAAAATAAGTAGTTATACTCAATCGTTAAAACAATCTAATTTAATGTTTCAGCAAAGGTGGTCCATTTTTATCGTTGTTATTGTAGTAATTTTGTTTAGTGTAACATTAGGGGTATGTAATACACTTATAAATAATATTCAATCTAAAAGAAAAGAGTTTGCTATTTTACGAGCAATAACAGTTAAGAAAAAAGGGATTGTACAAATTATTTTGACGCAAGTTAATGTATATGTACTTATTGGAATCGTACTAGGGGCTGTTATAGGAGTATTATTAACCTATATGGTAAGTATAATAGATCGTACACCTTTATTTTTTGATTTCAAACTTATCGTAACGGTAATAGCCGGGATGTTCGGAATAGTCCTTATTATTTTTATACCTTTTGCTAATAGAATAGGGAAAAGGGACATTGTAGAAGAGTTAAATAAAGATAATAAATAAAAGAGGTTAACCCAAGTAGCTATTCATCTACTTTTGGGTCAATCTCTTTTTTATTAACAATTGATTTCCATATTGGTGTGCTCATTCATAAATGCATAGTGCATTATATTAGTTAAATGCCACCGAGTAATATCATTAGGTGAAGTAAGGAGTTCACATTTCTTTTTGAAACTTTTTAGTTGTATATGTTAAAAAGTATGCTACTATAGGGATACTTATTAAACATGTTTAATAAGTATAATTAAAGAAACTTATTAAAGGTGTTTAATAAGTGGGGTTCATTCGATAACGAAGGGGATGATTCTATGAAAACAGAAAAAGAAAAGATGTTAGCGGGAGAAATGTATATCGCGGATGACGAAGAATTAGTGGCTGATAGGGTGGAGGCAAAACGTTTAACACGCCTTTATAACGAGGCGATGGAGACAGGAGATGAGAGGCGTTTTACGTTATTAAATCAGCTTTTAGGTTCTTCAGCTGATGGGAAAGCCCAAATTAATCCTGATTTTCGTTGTGATTACGGCTACAATATCCATGTTGGAAAGAGCTTTTTCGCAAATTTCAATTGTGTGATTTTAGACGTTTGTGAAGTTCGAATCGGTGATAATTGTATGTTTGCACCTGGTGTTCACATTTATACTGCTACGCATCCTTTACACCCAGTAGAGCGGAATTCTGGCAAAGAATATGGGAAGCCTGTAAAGATTGGTAACAATGTTTGGGTTGGCGGGGGAGCTATTATTAACCCTGGTGTTTCAATTGGAGACAATGCTGTAATTGCTTCAGGAGCAGTTGTGACAAAAGATGTACCTAATAATGTAGTTGTTGGTGGTAATCCAGCTAAGGTTATTAAAACGATAGACTTATAGAAATCGTTTTTTATGAGTGCATGAATAAACTGATGTCGTATCGTATAGAAAATGTGAAAGGTGTTTCATATAAATAAAAATAGTGTGGAAAACTGTACGAAGACATTACTTACTTCTTGAAACGCTCTTTTTCTTATTTGTTTTGCCGGTTTTCTCGTTTGCTGTAAGTTTCTATTATCGGTTATACAGCCTTTTTAGTCGGCTAGGTATACTAGGGGAATTATTCGGAATACGTAATACCTTGCTAGCTGTTTTATTATTTGTTCTCTTATCTGGAATTGTATGAATGCATGAAGCGAAACAGGGAGTGCATGCATCGGAAATATATCATCTTTATTGCTTTAGAAAATGATGTATGATATATTGTCAACGCAACTTATTAAAAACGTTTAATAAGTATGTTGATTAAGGTGGTGAGCGATTTGAGTGAACAGTCTGTTACTCAAAAATCGATTAAAGAGACGATCCTTCGCGGCATTCGTACAGCTCTTCTAGAGCGAGGTAGTGCAACGAAAGTTGAGCTTAGTAATGCATTAGAAATTAGTTTTCCAACGATAAGTAAATTTATAGAAAATATGAAACAAGACGGTGAAGTCACTTTAGTCGGTTTAGATGATTCAAGTGGCGGAAGAAGAGCGAAACGATATGCGTATAATCCAGAATATATGTTAGGCTTAGCGATATTTTTAGAAAAAAATGAAACAAACTATACAATTTTTAACTGTTTAGGGGAAGTAAAAGAACAAGGGAGTACTTCAAGTATGTTAATTGATACGGGCGTAAATCTAATATCTAAACATATTGAACGTCTTATCGCTACATACTCGAAAATAAGCTCTATATCAATTGGTGTGCCTGGTTCGGTTGATAATGGTCGTATTTTTTATATACCTGGTTATGAAAAGTTCCAAAATTTTGATTTGAAAAGTCATTTGGAGGATCTGTTTTCTATACCTGTAGTAATAGAAAACGATATGAACGCCGCAGTGCTTGGTTATTATAAAAACACTGGAAACTATGACAATTCCTCTCTTGTATATTTGTATTCAGGTCAAAATGGCCCAGGTGCGGGGATTATGGTAAATGGAGATGTCGTACGAGGGAGTACATTTTTCTCAGGAGAGATATCTTTCGTTCCGCAATATGATAATAAAAATTTCTTACAAGCTTTGAGAAGTGAAGATTCGAATAATCCAGAGGAATATAATATAGATGCTATTACTCGTTTAATCGCTACATGTATAGCTATTATTAACCCTCATGCCTTTATCTTCTGTGATGATGAAGTGAATCAATTTGTAATAGAGCAAATTGTAAAAAGTTGTCCGCGGTACATTCCGGCGGAACATATTCCGAAAATAACAGTGAGTAATTGGAAAGAAGATTATTTATATGGATTAAAAAGTCTTGGACTTGATCTTATGATTACGAGAACAAATAAAGAAAATTAAATGTGCTGGCAATGAAGCATCCAATTGTCAGTTGAATAACATAAAAGAAAAGGTGCCAATTATGAAAATTGAACATGTAGCAATTTGGGTGAATGATTTAGAAGGAATGCGTGATTTCTATAAACAGTATTTTAATGGGGAAGAAAATAGCTTATATCACAATCCAAAAACGCGGTTTGAATCTTATTTTATAACTTTTGAAGGTGGTGCGCGTCTAGAACTTATGAAGCAGGTAGGGATAGATGATGCATTACAAACACAAACAATAGGATATGCGCATATTGCTTTTTCTGTAGGTAGTGAAGAAAAAGTGAACGAATTAACGAATATATTGAGAAAAGCAGGGTACCCTGTGTTAAACGGACCGCGTACTACAGGGGATGGTTACTACGAGAGTGTAGTAAGTGACCCTGAAGGAAATCAGATTGAGATAACAATCTAACATTTTATCCCGCTTTCATGGGCAGTAAGACCCCCACCTCAAAATTCAGCGAAAGCAAAGAAGTTAGGTGGGGGGCGGGCTGCCCATAAAAGTCCGATTGGTGAAGGCTAATAATCAGTGGGGGATGAAGAACCCCCCCACTGATTAAAGTTTCACTTTATTTACGGTAAACGATAAAAACCTCATTTCACGTTGTAATGACGAGAAATGAGGTTTTTATATTGCTATATAAAATGAAAGGAAGAGCCATTCTATTTCACGTATAGATTGGATTGTTGAAACTCCTTAATAATCCTCTCAATAACAGGAGGAAGATTACTAGGTAACTCATCAAGCGGAAAAAAGCGTAGTTCTTTCGATTCCGTATGGTCGCATACAAGCTCACCTTGGAATTCGCGGCAAATATAAACAACGAGTACACCGTGTACTTGATCGCCATTTGGATAGATTTGAAAGAAATCTCGTCCTGAGTATGTACGGAATAGTTCTGGATTTTTAATAATAAGTCCAGTTTCTTCAAATACTTCTCGCTTTAAAGCATCTTCTAACATTTCGTTATATTCTAATGCACCTCCAATAATGCCCCAGCGGTTAAAGTCTGTACGGAGCTGCAATAATATTTCATTTTTCTCATTTACTATAATGGCGTGTGAACCTATTAAAATAAGTGGATGATTTCCTACTAAATTTCTCATGTCTTCAATATAACCCATATTTGTTCTCCTTATATGTTAATAATAGTTAGGAAGTTCTTTTAACATTCTTTCTGTTTTACGTGCTGTAAAGGCTAAGTTATGATCATCTTTCGTTCTGAAAAATAATGTGCGTAAAAAGGTTTTAATATTGGCACATAAAATACAATATTCATTAAGTGAAAGGCGTTTTCTAATTTGGGGAAGCCTTTTTATTTTTTTATAAATAATAGATATTAACTCGTCTTGCGGAAAGTCATGATACAACATTGCTAGTAAAGGAGTAACGATGCGTTCATCTTCGTTATTATGAAAAAGGTCAGATGGAATGAAGATTTTATTTAATAAACAATGAATTAATTCTTCGTACCATTCAAAAGTTGTATACGTATTATGAACAATTTCAGTAAAAGCATCAGATACGTGAGCAAGACAATGAGCCCATCCTTTATTTTCAATATAGCCCCGAAAATCCGTTTCTAAGTTTGTATATGTAATGAGTTTATTTTTTATTTCCTCGATATCCTCCTCTGTAAAAAAGTAGTGCGAGTTAGCGAATTGGAGTATTAACGCAATTAACGAAACAGTGTAAGAACGTGTGAAAACCCCATCTGAATGCGGGGAGTAAATGTCACAATATAAATACTCATCACTTAAACAAGTTTGCAACAGTAATTTCAGTTGATCATCCATAAGGAATTCATGATGAATGAAATGTGAAAAACATTTATATATAAGTTGGTAACGAACGTAACTATCAGTCGTTCCGATAAACTGAAGCATATGGAGCGTTAACTCATTTATATCTATATGTCGCAGTTGTGTATAGTCATTTTGTTGTATAAGCTCTAACTGTTGTTGCAGCGCTGTAATATCCAATGGAGAACCTCCTCCGCACTTTAAAGATGCAATGTTTTCTAGTATTCTATATATTCAAGGACAATCCTGCTCATGCAAGGAGAACAAGTAGAAATTCGAGTATGACATAGATGAGGGAAGAATATGACGACGATAGAACAATTAGAAAAACATTTTAAAATAAGAAGAAATGCGTCTTCTATCATGATAAAAGAAAATAATGCAGAGATTTTTACAGAAGAGCAATTAGAAGAAATAATGCAATATTGCGTTGTTGAGGCTGAAAAAGAGGAAATTGAAAACATACATTTTGAAATTTCTTCAAAAAGCCCTAATTATGATGTGTATAAGAAATGTTTCGAAACGTATTCATTTGAATATGTTACTGAAAACATGATCGTATGTAAGGATATATACGAGGTAGAAGATGTAGAAAGTGAAATTGATTTTAAGCTGATTGAAGAAGTAGGTGAAGATGCTTTTTATTCTCTTTGGAAGGAAACGACTGGAGAACAAATCGCTTATGATCAATTTGTAAATATGATGCTACAAGAAATTGGGGAGCAATGGAAAGAACATTGTTTAACAGCGAGTGTAGGTGAAGAGCCGATAGGAATTGTAATCCCGCATATTGAAAGGGGTACGTTAGAAGAAGGGAAACTCATGTATTTCGCAGTCGCTCCAAATATGCGAAAGAAAGGGTATGAATCAGCATTCTTTACAGGAGCAATGTTTGTCTTAAAAGAAATAGGAGCATCTTATTATATCGGTGAGACAAATGTGAAAAATGAGTGGATGAAGGATATTTTTGAAAAGAATGGATGTCAGTTATTAGGTTCTACTGAGCGGTATGTGAGGAAGTTTTAGGATATACTCTGGCAATCATCTAGTGAGAATCCATGTACAAATTTTGAACAAGTAAAAGAACTTTTTGCGTGTTTGTAAGATAAAAAGAAAAATGAGAACGACAAAGTAGATATTCCTATAATAAAATAGAGTAAGATTTGATTATAAGAGAAAGCGTTGGTGAAAGAATGGAGCAGCAAAGAAATGGGTTACAAGCAACTGTAGAAAGAAATGAAGATAATACGTTACAAATAAAATGGGAAAATAATATAGAAGAAGTTCGTATTTATTGGAGTACTTCACCAGATCATATTGAAGAAACTGGAGAATTACTTGCAACGGTAAATGGAGAATCATCATATTCAATTGAAAACCCGAGCGACAATGAGCGTCCATATTTTAGACTAGTAGGTAGTAATGGACAAGCAGTGACAGTAGCTGAGCGTAGACTGCCATTACAAGGCGCGTTTAACTTCCGTGATATGGGAGGATATGAAACGACAGAAGGCCGTAAAGTGAAATGGGGAAAATTGTATCGTTCTGAAGAATTAGCAGGATTAACAGAATGGGATATCGACTATTTACAAAAGTCTGGCTTAAAGTTAATTTGTGATTACCGTACAGACTTTGAAGTGAAGCATAAGCCAAACCCAGAGATTACAGGCGCCCGTCAAGTATGCTTACCAGTTATGCAAGAATTAGCGAAAGACTTGAACATAAATGAGTTTTTCCAAGTTGGTGACCTTTCTATGTTAGGAAAACCAGGTGAGTATCTTGTGAAAATGAATCAAGACTTCGTAAGTGGTAATGAAGCATTCGTGAGCTTCTTAAACTTAGCGCAAAATCCGGAAAACTTACCGTTAGTAAACCACTGTACAGCTGGAAAAGACCGTACTGGATTTGGATCAGCATTATTATTACTTTTACTAGGTGTACCGGAAAAAACAGTAATGGAAGATTACTTACTAAGTAATGGTTTCCGTGAAAAGTTAAATGAGAAAATGATGGCTTTTTTAGGTGCGAAATTACAAAACGATGAGAGTAGAGCGATATTAGGTGCAATGTTTGAAGCACGTACTGAGTATTTACAAGCTGCGATTGATGAAGTGAAAAAGCAATATGGTTCAGTTGAAGCGTATGCTGAAAAAGCACTTGGCTTTACGAAAGAGTCGTTAGAAGAAATGAAAGTGTTATTGTTAGAGGAAAAATAATGGGGAGGGAGGCTGATGTGGATTAGCCTCCTTTTCTTATTGTTTATATAATTTTGTTCCATAAAGTGATTGATAACCGAATATCGTTGTTGCATTATGAAATTTTTCGTTGCCTTATTATGCCTATAATAATTGGAATAGCTGTCCCAATTAATAATATTGGTAAAAATAATTTACCAAAACCGCCACTCCAATTTAAAGCTATTGAAATTGTTTCAAATTGGATGAAAGAAAAAATAAGTAAACAGACATTTTTTAATTGATTAAGCATTTTTCTGCTATTTAAATAAAACTGACCAGCATTTGATTCATTTAGTCTTTGTGGATAGTTATGTAATTCTGGAAACTTTTCTAAAGTCTGCATTAAAAGGAGTATGAATAGCCCTATTCCTGGCAAAAGCAAAAGTTCCCACTTTGATCCCCAGCGATCTACATCCCCATATGCGTTATAATGTGCGGGTACTTCTTCAGGTAATCTTCCCCAAATGATAATCAAAAAAATGAGTGATCCAAAGAACAATGAATATCCAATAATATCTCCAATCCATTCACTTTTTGTTTTTGGGATTTGTATTTTTGGTCTTCCCCATGAATTTACTATATTTTTCCGCCCCCTTCTATAGTAATACAATTCTTGTAGTATCTTTTTAAAATTTGGATCTATTATCCAAATTATCTCAAATTTATAGTGCTTTCACAATTAATTATTGTTGAATAATGTGACTCATGTGTCTTAAAACAACTGTAAGATCTCTGCACAGCAACTATTCGTAAAGGAAAAAGTTCGACTTAAGAGACAATTAATGAGAAAATACAAGTTGTAAATAACGTACTAGTTGAGGAGAGCGTAATGAAATACAAAGTTATATTATTCGACGTAGATGATACATTATTAGATTTTCCTGAAACGGAAAGACACGCATTGCATAATGCGTTTGTACAGTTTGGCATGCCTACAGGGTATAATGATTATCTTGCAAGTTATAAAGAGATTAGTAATGGGTTATGGAGAGATTTAGAAAATAAAATGATTACGCTAAGTGAATTAGCAGTAGATCGATTTAAACAATTATTTGCACTTCATAATATAGAAGTAGATGCGCAGCAATTTAGTGATGTATATCTTGAAAACTTAGGAAAAGAAGTACATCTTATTGAAGGTGCAGTGCAATTATGTGAAAATCTACAAGATTGCAAGTTAGGTATCATTACGAACGGTTATACGAAGGTGCAACAATCTAGAATCGGAAATTCACCTTTATGCAACTTCTTTGAACATATTATTATTTCTGAAGAGGTTGGCCACCAAAAACCAGCACGTGAGATTTTTGATTATGCGTTTGAAAAGTTTGGGATCACGGATAAATCAAGCGTACTAATGGTTGGAGATTCGCTAACTTCTGATATGAAGGGTGGAGAAGATTACGGCATTGATACGTGTTGGTATAATCCGAGTTTGAAAGAAAATAAGACAGATGTTAAGCCGACTTATGAAGTGGAGAGTCTGCTTCGTATTATGGAGATTGCGGAAGAAGCGCGAGAAAAGGAGACCGTATAGTAGTGTTGTCGAGATTTGTTGATAAGTCGATATATTGAAAAAATCGTTGATATATTTTAAGTTACGGTAGATATATTTGAAAAATCGTTGATATATTTTGAATTGCTCCGGTCAATATAGGCAAGAGCTGTGTAACAACTAGAGGTGAATAAAGGATGTTAACGTTTTTATTTGAGTTAGATAAGAATATCCCGCAGAAGGATGAGCCACGGTATGATGCTTATGCAAAGGGCTTTATCGAAGGGGATATAACGATTCGCGTGAGTGACAGCGTACTTTTTCAAAAGTCATGTATGAAGGTTGCAGAGCTAGGCATTTATTTAGGACAGTGGATGGAGCAAGTGCAACACGGGCAGAACGTACAGATGAATTATGAAACGGCTGACCGTGATGAGATCATTCTTAATTTCTCCTATGAAGAGGACGATCAGTGGAGAATTTATTCCAGTTGGCAACAATTTGAACTTCAGGAATGTATCTCTACTGCAACATTAGTGGAGAGCGCTCAACGCTATTTATATGAGCTAAATAAGGAACTGCACGCGATACAATATCCTGTGACGTTTGATCAGTACTTAAGAGGAGAGCGAAAGATGCAGCTTTCTTACAAACGACCGTGTGATAGTAAAGCGGATACGGTTCCTATCGACGTTTACAATGGAAGCGAAGGTGTAGGCGTAGTACGGGGCTATTATAAAAATACGTTGATGAAAGTGCTAGACTTTATTCCGAAGGTCGGTAGTAATATCATTTACGAAATAAAGGATAGTAAAGACAATATTCGCGTCATTGCAAAGGATGTAAGTAGGCAACGTCAAAGAAGGATTTTAGTAACGTACATCGATCATAATGATGCAGAGCATGAAATACTTGTATGTGACGGAAAGTTATTGGATGCAAATTTCTTATTTACCTTTACATATAAGGCAGAAGAATATGTTGTTCATAAAACTACTTTTGGGATGGGAAAGTTATTGCGAAAAGGTTATATAATCGCAGATTGGAATATTCGTCTTGAGGAAGATATGTATGATATTGAGATGAATGTGTATGATGAGAGTTATATAGAGGATCAATATTTACTGTTGGGCGTATTTCATGCGGTTTTGTATGGGTGATTGTTGTATAAATGAAAAATACCGGTATTCTTTGTGAAAAGAATGCCGGTATTTTTTATTAATCCTCAAAAATAAAGACTTCATCAATCGTACTATGAAGTGCCTTCGCTATATCGTGAGCAAGCTGCAAGGAAGGATTGTATTTTCCTTTTTCAAGGTGGCTAATTGTTTCACGACGTACACCAACACTTTTTGCTAAATCTTCTTGTGTCATGTTCAATTTGGCGCGGTATTCTTTTATTTTCGTTACGAACGCCATGGTGCATCTTCCATTTCATCAACTGGTTTATCGTAAAAGAACATAGAGAATCCGAACGTAAGAATGAGTGTGCCGAAAATAAGAGCGATATCAATTTCTTGTAGCGCCGGGTTTGGAAATAACATTTCAAGAAACATAATGATAGCGGTAGTTAGTAATGTAACGATAAATGCGTTGCGGCACGATTTATTGACGATTTGTTCAAACAGTTCATCGTGTTGAACTGTTCTATACGTTGTGAAAAAGGAGAAAAAGCAGAACATAGTAAACAATCCTTTTTCATAAAAAAAGCCGAGAAAACCGAAGAAACCGAGAAATCCTAAATATTTTATCCAAGTTGTTTTCATGATAGGGCCTCCTAATCATGTTAGAAATAATTAACGTTATGTTATAAATATATCACATATGGATAGGAATGGTAATAATAGTTTTCTAGTTTGCTTCATAATAATAGTAAAAAGAGGAAATATGCTACGAAATAAAGAGGATAATATTGTAAAATGGTTGTAAGGAGGGAGAGGAAGGTATGCTAACTTGGATCATGGTCGTTGTATTACTTGTAGTGATTACTGTAGTCGCGACAGTGTTAATTGGGCGAAATGGTGATGCAAATTATAGTAAAGCAACAAAGGGGAATATTAGAAGGCTTACGATGATTTATATTATACTAGCTGTCGTTTTAATCGTTGGATTAGGTTTGTATATTTATTTCAAAGGTTAAAAAACTGAAAAATACAAAAATCTAAAAATATAAGTATGCTATAATGTCAATATAGTTATTTGGTAATTAAGGAAAGGATTGGATGGAATGATTGAAATTACGAATGTGTCAAAAAGTTATAATGGGTCTACCTATGCAGTAAAAGATTTAAGTTTATCTGTGCCTAGCGGAGAAATCTTTGGATTTTTAGGACCGAATGGTGCGGGTAAATCAACGACAATTAAGATGATTACTGGTATTCATGGGGTGGACAAAGGGACGATCACGATTAACGGTAAAGATATTATGAAAAATCCGATGGAAGCGAAAAGGACGTTTGGTTATGTTCCAGATAGCCCAGATATGTTTTTACGTTTAAAGGGAATTGAATATTTAAACTTTATGGCAGATATGTATGAAGTGCCGAAAGAAGTACGACAAGAACGAATCGAGTCTTTAGCGAAGAAATTTGATCTTTACAATGCGTTATCGGATCAAATTCAAAGTTACTCGCACGGTATGAGACAAAAAATCGTTATTATTGGTGTGCTCGTGCATGAGCCAGATGTATGGATTTTAGATGAACCGTTAACGGGGCTTGATCCGAAATCTGCATATATTTTAAAAGAAATGATGAGAGAACATGCGGATAAAGGAAAGATTGTGTTTTTCTCTACACACGTATTAGAAGTGGCAGAAAAATTATGTGACCGCGTTGCGATTATTAATAAGGGGAATTTGCAGTTTAAAGGGAATTTAAATGAAATGAGAGATCATTTTAAATCCAATGAATCACTTGAAAAAATGTTCTTGGAGATGACGGGCAATGAGTAAAATTTGGACGTTAACGAAAGTATTATTGAAATTAAATTATGCAGATTTTATAACAGATAAGAAGAAGAGATGGGCATATTTATTTTCGTTTGCAGCAATACTATTTGTGGGCTTTTTAATATTCGGCTCGATGACGCACGGAATGTATGAAGGTATGAAACATTTAGGGCAAGACCCAGGAATGATTATTGCAATGGGACTTGCGATTGCGAGTATATGGGTATTTTTAATGAGTATAACGAACATTTTAACTGTATTTTACTACAGCAATGACATTGAAATGTTACTACCATTACCATTGAAACCAGCGCAAATTATCTCGGCAAAATTTTTAACGGTACTAATTACACAATACGTAATGAGTTCATTTATTTTACTACCAATCTTTATTACGTACGGTTTAAAAAGTGGCGCATTTATTACATATTACATATACATGATTTTTATTTACTTACTTTTCCCGATTGTGCCGTTAGTATTAGCTTCGTTACTGATGACAGTTATTATGAGGTATACAAATATAGCGAAAAATAAAGATCGAGGAAATATATTTATTGGAATCGTAAGTATACTATTTATTGTAGGGATTAATGTATTTTTGCAGTGGAAAAATAAAAGTTCGTTTTCTGAAGATGCAATTACAAATTATCTTGCAAACAACGAATCTTCTCTTTTAGTACAAATGACAAATTATTTTCCAACTACATATTTTGGAGCAGTGGCGTTAGTAGAAAATGCAAATTGGAAGGGTCCTTTATATGTAATAATCTTTGCACTTATTTCATTTGTATTTTTTGTGTTGTTTTATTACATTGCAGAGCGTACATATTTAAAAGGGGTTATTGGACTTTCAACGAGTACAGCAAAAAAAGAAGTCATTTCAGCAGAAGGCTTACAGAAATCAACGGTGCAAAGCTCACATTTGAAAGCGTATGTGAAAAAAGAGTTTAAAACGTTATTCCGTACACCACAATTTTTCTTAAATTGTATCGTACAAACTTTCGTTATGCCGATTATGTTGTTCTTTGTTTTATTTGTACAAGATGGAAATTTGAAATGGATTACGAGTTATATTAATAATCCAAAATCAGCAGGTCTTGCAATTGGCGTTGGCCTTTGTGCCTCTCTATTCTTAATGGGAAGTAACGTCATCGCAACAACTTCATTCTCACGTGATGGAAGCTCTTGGTTTGTGAATCGATATTTACCTGTAAAAGCTTCGGATATCTTTTTTGCGAAAGCAATTACTGCTTGGTTAATTAATGTAATGATTTTAGCAGTATTCGGCATTACGATGGCAGTTGTAGCTGGGATTTCTCCAGTATTTATGGTTCTTTGGTTCTTATTAAGTGCGAACGGTTTATTGCTAATCAATTTAATCGGTACACGCTGGGATGCACAAACTGCAGATATACATTGGGATACAGAGCAGAAGTTATTTAAGAGCCGCTATACAACTTTGTGGAATTTTTTAGCTAATATTTTCATAGCTTTAGTTCTTGTAGCGGGAGTAAGCCTATTATATTTCTTCCTTCAAGTAGGACTGTGGGTTATGTTTATCGTTTTATTTATAATGTTTACGATAGTAAATTATATCTTTATTAAAATGTTAAAATTAGGTGCAGAACGTATATTGTCAAATATTGAATAAAAAGATAGATCCTCTGTATTCGTGCAGAGGATTTATCCATAGATGGAGGAGAAAAGGTGAAGAAAATAGCAATTGTAACAGGGGCAACTCGTCTGAATGGAATTGGTGCAGCTGTATGCAAGGTGCTTGCTCAAAAAGGGATAGACATTTTTTTCACGTACTGGTCTCAGTATGATAAAGCGATGCCGTGGGGAATGCATGACAAAGAACCCTTTTTGTTGAAAGAGGAGATTGAAAGTTTAGGTGTTCGATGTGAAATGGCAGAAATCAATTTATCGCAGTCGTATTCACCAAATCGTTTGTTTTATATGGTATCAGAACGGTTAGGCGATCCATCTATTTTAATTAATAATGCAGCCTATTCTACTCATACGAGAGTAGAGGAATTAGATGTAGAACAGCTTGATAAACATTATACGGTAAATGTTCGGGCTACTATGTTATTAAGTTCATTATTTATAAAACATTATGCAAGCAAGACGAGTGGCAGTATTATTAATCTTACTTCGGGGCAGTCAGTAGGTCCAATGCCAGATGAACTTGCATATGCCGCAACGAAAGGCGCAATTGAAGCATTTACAAAGTCAGTAGCGCCAGTTGCGATGGAGAAGGGGATTACCGTTAATGCCGTTGATCCAGGACCAACGAATACAGGATGGATTACAGAGGAGCTACAGCATCACTTAGTATGGAAGTTCCCGCAAGGTAAAGTAGGAGAACCGGTGGATGCTGCGCGCTTAATTTGTTTTTTAGTAAGTGAAGAAGCAAAATGGATTACCGGGCAAGTTATTCATTCGAATGGTGGTTATTCATAAATATATTATGTTAACAACTGTTGAGAAACAAAAAATAAAAGAAAATTTTATTTTTTTGATTAAATAAAATGTCAAGAAAGATAAAAAATTGATAGAAGAGTATATCGTCATATGAGGATCGCAATGCTTCATGTGACAATATACTCTTTTTCTTTTACTGCAGAGAAGAAAAATGAAGTAGAAGAAACTCGAATATTAAAATGAGTTTATCAGTTTTTGTACGTATTATTATGAAGATTACTGTCGGAAAAATGATAATTCGTATGAAAAGGGATTTTTTACGGGGAAATCGAATCGTAAAGGGGAGGATAAATTACGTAAACATAGGGGGATTTATATGAAAATGAAAAAGGTCGCTATCGCATCGATAACAATTGGTACAATGCTTACTATGGCAGCTTGTAGTCCTTCAGCAGATAAAGAGAAAGAAAAGAAAGAGCAAGTAACAGCGCAAAATGAAGGAGAAGTAAAAACGACAAGTGCAGATGAAGCGTCAAAAACAACGAAAGATACTGACAAAGAAACAAATACTTCTTCAAATGAAAAAACAGATAAAGATGCAAAAAATACGAAAGAATCATCAGGAACAGAAAGTAACGGTAAAACATCATCTCAAAATGAGAATGTGAAAACAAAAGAAAAAGAGACGACAGGAAAAACGAATGACCAAACGACTAGTGGAAAAACGACAGATCAAAGTACAAGTACAAACTCAAACGGAAAAACAACGAAAGATCCGAAGAAAAGCGTAGCCGTGAAAACAAATGTAAAAGAAGTTGCTGCATTAATTGAAAGCTTAGACAAGCAATTGGCTGCAAATCCTAAATTAGAAACAGTAAATAAGCTTGGAAAACAAATTAATGAAAAGTGGGATGTAATTGAGAAAGAGTTAGAAGCATCACATCCAGCTGAATCTAAAACAATCGGACAAAGTATGTATCCGTTAATTGTAGGAGCGGAGAAGGAAAAGATTGATGTTACTAAAATGAAGTCGTTAACGACGAAAACGAAAAAAGATTTAAATCAATTATTGACGAAACTTTCGTAGTTTCAAAAGCCTACTTGTGCGAGTAGGCTTTTTTAATTTGTTTCGATATTGTTCATTTTCGGTGGGCGTTAAGAAATTCATTTGAAAAGAACATCCCGATGAACAAAATAAAACCACTACGGACAATTCACAATGGTAATTGTGACGCTAGCCATTGTTCCAGGAGAATCGAGAGGTGAAGCAGTAACGATTACTGTTCCAGGTCCATTTGCGGATAGAAATACAGCGGTAAAGTTACCTGATGCATTTGTGATGGTAGCAAGGGGAACCATGAAAGCAAGAGAAGGATTACTAAATGAAAAGCTGACTACTACCCCTGCAGCAGGACTACCATTTACTAATACTTGACCCGAAAAAAATAAAGTATTATTTCCTTGGGTGGATACACATGCTGTGGTTGCATTAGAAGTTAAGGTAATAGATGCAGGTCCAGCAGGAAGATTAAAACCAGTAGGCCCAGTAGCACCGGTAGGCCCAGTGTTTCCGGTAGGCCCAGTGTTGCCGGTAGGCCCGGTGTTTCCGGTAGGTCCAGTGTTGCCGGTAGGCCCGGTGTTTCCGGTAGGTCCAGTGTTGCCGGTAGGCCCGGTGTTTCCGGTAGGTCCAGTGTTGCCAGTAGGCCCGGTGTTTCCGGTAGGTCCAGTGTTGCCAGTAGCTCCGGGAGAACCAGTGGGCCCTGTAGGAAATTGAAAAGGTGGAACAGGTGGAAAGGTAGGCCCAATTAAACTTGGATTTAGTGCAGCAGAAGATAAGAACTTGTCCATTATATTTCACCTCTGAAAAGATCGTATTACTAATAGTAAATGTAGAAGTAGAACAAAGTGAAATGGACAAGTGATTGTATTTCAAGATTTTTGCGGCTAGCGTGGTGGGAAGAGAAACTAGCCGGAGTAGCATGCTGAATTTTTGATGTAGCAACAATTCCTGTTGTGCGGCCCGAACGTATTGCACCTTCTAAGACGTTGGAAACTGGACGAAACTTGCATTCTTCTTCAACAAAAACTCTCCTCACATAAAACCTATTTGCCTTCTTAAGTTGTACGGTCATGTCAATAAAAAGAATCTTCTCTTTATTTTATGGGAACCATTTATAAAAAGGATGGTGATAAATATGACAATTGATCGAGTTTGTACAATTGGGCCAGCAAGTAATAATAAAGAAACGTTATCGCAGTTAGTAAACAATGGTATGAAAATTGTTCGTCTAAATTTATCACATGGTACGCATGAAAGTCATAAAGATATCATTCGTTTAGTCAAATCTTTAGACGATTCTATTAAAATTTTAGGTGATGTACAAGGTCCTAAAATAAGGTTAGGTGAAATGAAAGGAGAACAAATTACACTTCATGCGGGAGATTCTTTTATTTTACATACACAACCAGTTACAGGGAGTAGTACGGAAGCGAGTGTTGATTATGAAGGAATCGCGAATGATGTGAAAGTCGGAAGTAGGATTTTAATGAATGATGGTGAAGTTGAGTTAATCGTTGAGAAGGTAAGTATGGATAAAATAGAAACAAAGGTGAAAACAGGTGGTAATATCTCCTCTCATAAAGGGGTGAACTTACCAGGAGCAATCGTTAGTTTACCAGCTATTACAGAGAAAGATAAAAAAGATATTCAGTTTCTTTTAGAAGAGGGTGTTGATTTTATCGCATGTTCTTTCGTAAGAAAACCTAGTCATATAAAAGAAATAAGGGACTTTATAAAAGAGCATAAAGAAACCGCTCCTAATTTAATTGCTAAAATAGAAACGATGGAAGCAATCGAGAATTTTCAAGATATATGTAAAGAAGCAGACGGAATTATGATTGCACGAGGTGATTTAGGGGTGGAGTTGCCGTATCAATTTATTCCACTCTTGCAGAAAATGATGATTCAGGAATGTAATCGAACGAATACATATGTTATTACAGCAACTCAAATGCTTCAATCTATGGTAGATCATTCTATTCCAACAAGAGCTGAGGTGACTGATGTGTTTCAAGCTGTACTAGACGGGACAAATGCTGTTATGCTTTCTGCTGAAAGTGCATCCGGCGAGCACCCAGTTGAGAGTGTAAAAACATTACGTCTCGTTTCTGAATTCGCTGAGCATGTGAAGAAAGATGGTCCTTTTGTGATGAAAGATGTACTGGAATTGCTGCATAAGTCTGTGGATGAGTGATAAATAAAAAGAGGGCGGATATGTATCCGTCCTCGTGTGTTTCATTCATATTATTCTTGCTCTTGCTCATCCAAAATCTTATCAAACGCAGCAGATACTTTTTCAAATTCTTCATCATTTTCAATGTATGAAAACTCATTATCTTCTTCTACTTTTAAAAAGAAGATATCAATGTCTTCCTCAGATTCGGTTTGAATATCTTCTACGAAGGCAACTGCAATATATTCTGCACCTTCGACATCCATCGCTCCAAGTACTTCTACTTCTTGCTCTTCGTTATTTTCATCACTAAGAGTAAAAACTTCGCCAACTTCAATATCAGACATTTTCATTCTCCTCCTGTCCACCTCTAATAAATTAGAGTATTTAAACTGCATACATACTAATATATCTTTCCATGAAAAATCAATTTCATACATAAGAAAAATCAAATTCTACTTCTTTAGTATGAGTATCCAATAATAAGGAGGATTATTTTTTGCGTGATATATGATGACATTCACTTTGATCATAGCTTGTCTTGTTATATCTCACAGTAGTTACCTGATTAATCATTTGTTCACACCTTTTAATCAACCATTTCCCAAAATTGAGTTGCTGCTGTGGAGATTCGTTGGGTTTTTAATTTTACTATTACAGGTTCTAGATGGAAATCAAATTGTTCCAATTCTAAAAGCGTTGTATGCGCTAAAAATGGTGATGTGTAGTCCATTCTTGGAATAATGGATAAACCTAGCCCTTTACTAACAAGTGCTATAACCATACTTATATCTTTACACTCGATAATGATATTTGGCTGGACTTTGTATGTATCAAACGCTTTGAGTAGGTCTTCATTGAAGGAGAGTCCTTCCATTGCTCCGAGCATAATGAATGGGAACTGCGTAATCTTTTCAATCGTCACATGTTGTGATGGAAATGATGTTTCCCAACTTGCAGGGATAATTACAGCGATTGGTTGTTTTTTTAATGATTTTAGCTCATAGTGTTCACTATTTCCTAATCGTAAAAGGAGGGCAATATCAATTTCTCTTTGTTCTAGTTTTTTTAATAATTCTTCTGAATTTCCCGTTACTATATTTATTTTAACATTAGGGTATTGTGTTCTAAACGTACTAACATAGTCAATAAGCATATTGGAACATGTAGAAGATACACCGATATTTACTGTTCCGCCTATACCTCGTTCAATTTCTTGAATTTGCTGCTTTACATCTTGAACCTGCATTAGCATTTGTGTGGCATATTGATATAGTATTTCACCTGTTTCTGTAAGCTCCCATTTCTGGCGATATCGATGAATTAAAGTTGTACCAAGATCAGTTTCGAGCTTTTTTAATAATTGACTAAGTGGTGGCTGCGCGATATGGAGCACTTCTGCTGCTTTAGAAATACTTCCTTGTTTTACAATTTCTTTAAAGTAATATAATTGCCTGAAATCCATTGTATCTCTCCATCATATGTTTTTTCATATGATTAGTTTATCATATATATATATTTTTCATATGTTTAATTTGACGTTATATTTAATTCTAAAGCTATAGTCTTTATATTAATAATGTCAATTAGAAAGTGAGAGATAATATGGATCATCGGAACAGAACCTTGAAGCGCATCACCTTGTACGTGCTCGGGTTATTTTGTATGTCGATTGGCATTAGCATGTCAATTCAAGCAGGGTTTGGTGTATCGCCTGTATCATCATTGGCATATGCAAGTACGCTAACGATTGGTTTATCGGTTGGTGTGACAATGGCGCTTGCAAATGTTTTATACATTTTTATTCAAGTCATATTAAGTAAACGAATGGAGTTCAATGAGTTTGTAAGTCAGTTCATTATTTCGTTTTTATTTGGGTTCTTCATGGATGCAACGCTCTTCCTTGTGCAACTTTTCCCTACACCTGAAATGATTTTTGCTCGAAGTGTATATTTGATTGTTAGTTTATTTGTTATAGCAGTCGGTTTAATGGGCTATACAACAGCGAAACTACCATTAATGCCATATGATGCGTTAACTTATGTAATTAGTGAAAAATTTAATTTGACATTTGGTAAAGCAAAAATTTTGAGTGATTTAATAAACATTTGTGCAGCGGGTATAATTTGTATAGTTTTCATTCATTCATTAGGATCAATTGGAATCGGTACACTCATTTCCGCCTATTGTATCGGTAAAATTTTAGGATGGATGATACCGTATTATCAACCGACACTTCATCGATGGGTATTTAAAGTAGAGAAGGCTGCTTAGGCTATATACTTCAAATCTCTAAAAGGTGATATTGATAAATCTGTGATCTTATCAATGCAAAAACGCAACTCTTTCTGTAAAATCATAGGAAAGAATTGCGTTATATCTTATCGTTGTAATAAAGAAAAGTGATTTATTGAAAAACATGTACTTCTAATTTTTATCTCGCTATGAATCACAAACTTCTTTTGCATTCATAGAAGCAGCATCTAATAAAAGGAAAACGGCTGCTATAATATGTAGAAAGACGTCTATATAAGGAAAGAAGGCAACTAGATTAACGATAATACCTATATAATGAGCGTACGTATTCATGCCAGCTTTGTTAGCTAATAAAATAGTAGTAATATGTAAAGCAATCAATAGTAGTAAAGGTATCCCGTCTAGGTTAACAAAACTTGGAAAAAAATAATAACAAGGAAGTAATAAAAGATGATAGATCCCTGTAGCCCACTTTAGTGCTTGTATGTAGGTTTTCAAAGTTAATCCTCCTAAAATCATTAATAGCTATATATTACCAAAAAAATAGATAATTGGATATTAAATGCTTGTGATTTTTAGTAGAATATAATTATTTTATGTCAACTAATTGTTTCGTTATCTATAAAATAGAAAAACCACCCAAACGAGGGTGGTTCGTATTATAAATAACTACTTAAAGAAGAAAGGGGAACCTTCACTTCACTACCTTCCTTCATATTCCGAAGCACAACAGTGTTTGTACTAAGTTCTTCTTCCCCAATAATAAGCACATAAGGGATATTCTCTTTATTGGCATAATTAAGTGAGCGTTTTAATTTGCGTCCTGCTAGTTCAAGTTCGACTTTTAAGGAAGTAGTAGAACGCAATTGCTGGGCAATTTGTAAGCATTGTAATTCTGTCCCAAGTGGAATGATAAATACATCCGCTGTAGATGATATTGTTTCTTTCTGTGATAGTGCTGTATAAATAACGTCTAAACCGAATGAAATACCGACTGTTGGATAGTTCATGTTATCACCACGGAATGCTCCGATAATGTTATCGTAACGACCGCCGCTACCGATGCTAGATGTAATCGATCCATCTTTTAAAAAGATTTCATATACGGTACCTGTATACATTGTGAGTCCGCGTGCTAAAAACGGATTGAATATAGCATTTTCATTTATTCCAAGAGCGATTAAATATTGCTGTAATTGTTGTAATTCGTCTACTCCATTGGCAACGAGTGGATTATTGAAAGCATCTTTAAAGTCAGCAATCGTAAGCTGTAGACAAGATAATACGGTATTACAGATTGTATCGGCCATTTCTACAGTAACTCCGCGTTCTAATACATCTTTTCGTACACCATCAATCCCAATTTTTTCGATTTTGTCTAATGATAAAATGACGTCACTCGTTAGTTCAGTAGGGATGTTAATAGCTTGAAGAATACCGTTTAATAATTTTCGGTTATTATATTGAATCGTTACTTCTAAGTTTAACGTTCGAAACAGCTCAAACGCCATGCTCATAAGTTCAGCTTCTGCCATGACCGACTCAACACCGACTATATCAACGTCACATTGAATGAACTCACGAAATCTCCCTTGTTTAATTGGCCCATCTCGAAATACTTTCCCAATTTCATAACGTTTAAAAGGAAGGCGGATGTTCGGATTCATCGCTACGACTTTTGCGAATGGAATTGTTAAATCATATCGTAAGGCAAGGTCGCGTTTTCCTTGATCCCTAAGCGTATATATTTCTTTTAAAATTTCATCACCACCGCCGTACTTGTAAGACATAAGCTCATACATATTTAACGTTGGTGTTTCTAACGGTTTACATCCGTATCGTTCGAACGTGTCTTCACAAGCTCTTTTAATTTTATTTCGCAATACTTGTTCCTCTGGTAAATAGTCTTTCGTTCCTTTTACATTTTTCATTTCCATTGTAATCACTCCTTTTTAAATTAAAAAAAGCTATGCGGGTATAAAAATACCCACATAGCTTTATGAACGCTTCGTGGGTCAACAGGAAAAGCCCTGTACCCACGAAGAAAAATTTTTCTTCGGATACACGGCGTTACGTATGATGATGAAGTTGGAAAGAAGTATTAAAATTTTGCATTAGAAATCTCTCCTTAACAATAAGTTTTTCCAAATTATATCAGATGATTTTTGAAATATCAATATTTTCAGTTTTGAAAAATACGTGAAGTTATGTAGGAGAAATGGAAAAGGGTGTATAATAAAAGAAAATTTAATGTTATGAAATAATTTTTTAAGGAGAAACCCATGAAAAAAGATAAAACAAATGCGATGCGAATATTAGATAAAGAAAAAATCGAATATTCGATGATGTCATATGATCCAGACGATGGGAAAATTGATGGCGTATCAGTAGCCGAGAAAATTGGACGAGAAGTGAGAGAAGTATATAAAACGTTAATTGCTCAAGGAAGTAGTAAAAATTATCATGTGTTTATTATTCCGGTAGATGAGGAATTAAATTTAAAAGCTGCCGCAAAAGCAGTAAGTGAAAAGAAAATTGAAATGATTCCTGTTAAAGATATTACGAAAGTTTCAGGATATATTCGCGGCGGTTGTTCACCAGTTGGAATGAAAAAGTTATTTTCTACATGTATTGATGAAAGCGCCCAATCACTTGAAACGATTATTGTAAGCGGCGGGAAAATAGGTATACAAATTGAACTTCAAGTGGATGACTTAGCGAAAGTGACGAGAGCGCAGTTTGGTGAGATAACGAAGTAAATATACATAGGGAGAGAAGTTCTAGTTTTATCCCGCTTTAATGGGCAGTAAGACCCCCACCTCAAAATTCAGCGCAAGCAAAGAAGTTAGGTGGGGGATCAACTGCCCATAAAAGTCCGATTGGTTCAACTAATAATCAGTGGGGGATGAAGAAAACCCCCACTGATTAAAGTTTCACTTTATTAGATTTAGATAAAGATTTATAGGATAGTTAGTCCATTATGAGGGCGGATTATCCTTTTTTATTTACAAATTGGATAAAGATTGAATGTATAGTTTGATATAGGCATGTGATCTGAATTGTTTGTTTGGCTTTGGGAGAAGGTAAATCCTCGATGTAAGAACTTGAAATAAACAAGCAGAGTTTATTCTTAAAGATAGACAAAGAACCGGAGAGTGTTTTAATAAGAGGTCAAGAAATATCCATAAGAAAGCACAGGTTGGGGGATGCCAGTATTTTTGAAAAAACACGCTAAGAGTATGCAAGATTTTATACAGTTTTTTGGCTAATCCAGTAACAAACAAGAACACTAAAACCGCGTTAGGATAGGAATGTATAAAAAATGTCTAGATTCATAGAACTAAAAAAGAAGTTTCACTTGTGAGAGCAGGGTTCTCCTTTTTCATTGCTACTGATAATGAGACGTTATGTTAACTAATTTTGAATATCGTATACAGACTAAAAACAGAGAAAACTTCCTGTTGTGTAGGGTATTTTCTCTGTTTTTTTGATGATAGTTGTTAACTGATGTCTCACATTTCAAAAAAACAACTTTTTTGTTTGCTTGTCCACACCATTTCACCTCTTTGTGAATTTTATAGTATTAAAGGAGGTGAAAAGAATGAATGAAGATATTATTTCAATTGGAGCAAATTGTATAGTGAGAATTAGAAACAGATTCTTTCTTCTAGTAGAAATTGAAGTGGAAGTTGGAAATGTAGCCATAGAGGAATTTGTTTTTATTCGAATATCTGAGCAAGAAGCTAGAACATTGTTAGCAGGGGGTATTCAACGTTGTACTATTTCCAATTGTATTCCTAGGTCTCATGATGATTTAGAAGTAGAATTCATTTGTGTTTTAATCGTAGGTGGGGAAGCATTTGCGGTCTTTGATGTAGAAGACGATGTTGATGAAGCTGTACTTGTTCCAATTTCATTAAGAGAAGCCGAGCGTTTAATCTGTAGAGGAGCAAGACGATGTACAGTTATTAATAGATAAGAGTAAGCCTTTTGGGTACTAAAGAGGTTTCATTTTGTGTGGCTTCTTGTAAGAATGATTATGTAAATATGAATATCCTCCAGAGTACTTAACTGGAGGATATTTTTTAGACTTCTAGATGTATTAACTACTGATAATGAGACGTTATATTAATTAGGTTTGGATATTGTATACATCGTCTTTTCTTCAACTAAGAGTGCAGATTCATACAGTAAAAATTACTTTTTTAACTATAAAATAAGAAGAAATGAACCTATATTACTACTGATAGAGCTATGTTATAATGAAAATAAGGGTTTACCCTTATTTTCATTATATAGGAGAGTGTTTAACATGATTATCAAGTTCATTCGTTTACGTTAATTTTAAACACAATTGGTTATGCCCGACTATTTTTTTCAAAATGTGTGGGTTTATTTGGTTGTGTCTTTTTTATTAACTAAATACGAATGAAATGAGGAGTTAATCATGACTGAAAAGATTGTTAAAATTAATAAAATTGATATATGTACAGAGAGCTTTGGCAATTCAGCAGATCCAGCAGTCTTACTAATTATGGGAGCCATGTGTTCAATGGTTTATTGGGATGAGGAATTTTGTCAACAATTAGCTGATACGGGCCGATATGTTATTCGTTATGATAATAGAGATGTCGGACGGTCAACTACTTATGAACCGGGGAGTTCCCACTATACTGTGGTAGATATGGCTGATGATGCGATTGGGGTACTCGATGCATATCATATTGACGAAGCACATATTGTTGGAATGTCATTGGGTGGAATGATTGCTCAAATTGTAGCCTTAAGGAACCCTGAGAGAGTTATAAGTATAACTTTGATTGCATCAGGTATTTTTGGTTCTGAAGATAACGACCGAAATTTGCCTCCGATCGATGAAAAGATACTCGCTTACCATACTAATGCGGCCAAACTAAATTGGTCGGATGAAGAATCTGTTGCAAATTACTTGGTTGCAGGATCAGCATTACTTTGTGGTTCAAAGCATAAATTCGATAAGAAGAGGGCTTATAAGCAGGTAGAAAACGAAATAAAACGGGCAAATAATCTCCTCAGTATGTTTAATCATTCCCTTCTTAAAGGTGAGGATTCTTATGAGGGGAGATTAAAAGAAATCAATATACCTACTTTGGTTATCCATGGTACAGAAGATACAGTGCTTTCATACGAGCATGGTCTTGCTCTTGTTAATGAAATTCCGCATGCTGTGTTACTACCCTTAGAAGGATCGGGTCACGAGATTCACTGTGACGATTGGAATCATATAATCAACGCTATTTTGAATCATACTTCAGTCCTGTAATCATTATAGAAATCGTATAAAACAAAAAATATTTGGAAAAAGGGTTACAATCGAATCTGTAACCCTTTTTTTCTATTAAAAATCAATTTTAGAACTGTTACTCATTTAAAGAATAGTAATACGCTTAGTTATTGGTGTTTACTTCCAATAACGATAATTATGTAAATAAACTGTTCACTGGATTCCCATAGAAAACTGTGGTGAGATAAAATTTTTGATTTTACAGCACTTCAAAACCTCAGCTAGATGGCTATGTATCCGTATCCCACAATAAAAAGGCAGGAACATATCACAAATATGTTCCTGCCTTTAATTTTAGAGAGATGTTTCCTAACAGTTGATTTTGTTAACGAAAGTCGACTTCAAATCCATATTTTGTGTGAAATAAAAGCATATAATAAAAGTATGAGGTGATGATGTGAAGGAGATAAATATTCATAAAATAATTGCGGATAAGAGAAAAGAAAAGGGAATTACACAGGAGGAGTTAGCGGCGTATATCGGTATTACGAAGGCGTCTGTTTCTAAGTGGGAGACAGGGCAGAGTTATCCGGATATTACATTTTTACCACTGTTAGCATCGTACTTTAACATAAGTATTGATGAACTGATTAACTATACCCCACAAATGGAGCAGGAAGATATTAAAAATTTATATCATAGACTAGCGGAAGCTTTTAGTGAAGAACCGTTTGATGAAGTAATAAAGGAGTGCAGAGAAATAATTAAAAAATATTATTCTTGTTTTCCATTATTACTTCAAATGGGACTACTATTTATTAATCACCATATGTTAACAGAGGATACGGATAAAAGAACTGAAATGTTAGAAGAGGCAATGTCTCTTTTTAGCAGGGTGCAGGAAGAAAGTGATGATGTTTCTCTTGTGAAAGAGGCGGTATCGTTTCAAGCAACTTGCAACCTTATACTCAATAAACCAAATGAGGTGCTTCAATTACTTGGCGAAACGATACGTCCTAACGTCCCAGCGGAAGATCTAATCGCACAGGCGTATCAAATGCTTGGAAATACTGAAAAAGCGAATGAAATAATGCAAATTAGTATGTATCAACATTTAATACAACTCGTTGCGACAATACCGAATTATGTAGTAGTAAATGCCTCAAGCGTTGAAAAAGTAGAGGTAAGTTTAAATAGAGCTTTCATGTTAATAGATATATATGAAATAGAAACATTACATCCTAATATGACTTTAAAAGTATACTATGCTGCTGCACAAGTATATTGTATGCAAGGGAATTTTGAAAGAGCATTAGAAATGTTACGGAAATATGTAGCAGTTTGTGCAGCTAGTTTCACAGTAAATAGTTTACATTTACACGGCGATTCCTATTTTGATGCGATTGATGGATGGTTTGCGGAGTTTCCCCTTGGTGCTAAAACAGTTAGAAATGAGGAGATTATAAAGCGAAGTATGCTACAAAGTATTGCAGAGAATCCAGTTTTCGCATCGATGAAAGATGTAAGAGAGTACAAAAATATAATAGCGAGTTTGAAATTTAAATTGGATATAACAGAATAGAAGGAGGACAAATATAATGACTTTTGACGAATATGAAGTAGCGATCAAAAGTGAATTAACGCTGCAAGGTACGATTACAAAGCCAAAAGCTGACGGGAAGTATGCGGCTGTTGTCATTATCGCTGGATCTGGAGAGATTGATCGTGATGGAACGATTGTACCGCTAAAGCTTGAGTCGAACATATATAAGGATTTAGCGCATGTATTGGCGAGACTTGGGGTAGTGACGCTCCGCTTTGATAAGCGCGGAGTAGGAAAGAGTGACGGAGATATCATGAAGACTGGAATGTGGGATTTAGTTAGTGATATAGAGTCTACGATTACGTATTTAAAAGAACAACCATTTGTTGATCCAGAAAATATCATTTTAGTTGGTCATAGTGAAGGTTGTATGTTGGCAACTGTAGTAAACGCAAGAACACCAGTTAATGGGCTTATCCTTCTTACAGGAGCTGCAGAATCATTAGAAGAGGCTACGAAAAGACAAAGAGAAATTGCATATAAAGAACTAAAAGAGCAGAAAGGAATAAAAGGAAAACTAATGCGTCTTCTCAAGGTGGAGAAACGTGGAGAGAAGCAGATGGAAAAAATAAAAGAGAAAATGATGAACACAGAAAAAGATACGATTAAAGTTGGTTTTAAACCGATGAACGCAAAGTGGTTTAGAGAGCATTTTCAGCATGATATTTATAAAGATTTACAGCAAGTAACATGTCCAGTACTAGCTATTGCTGGTGATAAAGATATTCAGGCTGATCCTGAAAGAGCGAAGCGGATCGGTGATTATGTGAAGGGTGATTCTGAAGTATATGTAGTACAAAATATGGATCATAGTTTGAAAAGTTTTGAAGGTGAGTTTAAAGCATTAGAGTTTAAAAAGAATTATGAAGAAGGAGCAGGAAAGCCACTACATCCAGAGTTGGAAGAAATAATTGTGAATTGGATGGAAACACATTTTATCTCGCAACATGCGGGCAGTAAGATTCCCAGCTCAATATTAGGCGAAAGTGAGGAAGTCGGAAGGGAGAGTAATTGTCTGTAAAAAAACGGTTGTTGTAGGTTGATTTAGTTTAGTATATGAATTTATTTTTTTGCGAATTCATTCATTATAAAATGTTCGTTTTAATTAATTAACGAGATAAAAACGAACATTTTTTTATTTTAAATAAATTGGGTAATTATATTATAACGTTATTGTATATTGCTGAATATCATAATAACATAATGGAGGTGATGTTATATGGCTCTTACTACAGGACCAATTGAAAACGTAGGAAATCAACCTGCTAATGCAAATAGAGTTAGGGTGAAGATCCTTAATCGTACTGCTGGCCCACTTACTGGAGTAGCTAGAGTTTTTAGACTTGACGGTTCAATAGTATTAATTGAACAGGTAAACTTTAATGTGAATTCTAATGCTTCTACTATTGAAACCTTAAGTTTAGTTCATCCTGCTTTTGGACAAGCACTTGAATATGAAGTTCAAATTGTTCCTAATCAACCTGGTGGACTATATAGTGTTTATGGACTAACAGCTGAAAGTGTTATCATTACTGCACAACGTGTTGTGAACTCAGAATTGACACAGTTTCTTTAATTAAAATAGATTGGTGCCTACATGGTATCCAATCTATTTTTGTACTTATTCTTCAGAGAAAGTGAAGAAGTTAGGTGGCGGATGAACAAAACCCCCCTGATTAAAGTTTCACTTTATCTGTTTTGTGGCATGGTTTTTTTTGAATGCTTTTTATTCAAAACGTTTTTTAAGTATTTATCGAATATGCATTATTGCATAAATAAATTGAAATTTATAAGTTAACATTAAACTACTTTTAAATTGCAAAGAATATTTTAACAATCTTTACTAGAGAGGAATATTCCTTGTGAAAAGTAGATAAGCCAAAAGTGTGGAAATGATACAAACTCATTAGAGTTTTGTATTAAATAAAAAGAAAAGGGGTAGGGGTTTCTAAAGAGTTTTTTGGGGTAAGAAAGCATTTTTTAGTGAATAGCTTCAAATTATATTTTAAAGGGGAAATGGGTATATGAAGTTTCGAAATACAAAGATTGCTATGGTTACACTATCTTCATTTTTTATTTTAGGTACTGCATCTCTTTCATTTACAAATATCATACACGGTGAAGTAGCTTCTGCATCACCACAAGAGATTACTGTAAAAAGCTATGATGATACATATTATAATAATGCAATAGGGAAAACGGGTTTAGAATTAAAGAAGGAACTTCATAATATTATTGATGATCATACAAAGTTATCATACAGTGCGGTTTGGGAAGCACTAAGAGATACTGATGAAGATCCAAATAATAAAAACAATGTGATACTCTTATATACTGGGCGTTCGCAAGGGAAACTTACGAATGGTTCAGGAGTGGATAATTGGAACCGAGAGCATGTTTGGGCAAAATCTCACGGTGATTTTGGAACGACTGCAGGAGCTGGAACAGATTTGCATCATTTAAGAGCGACAGATGTATCTGTAAATAGCTCACGTGGAAATCTGGATTTTGATAATGGTGGTGTGAATCATTCGGAAGCGACAGAATGTAAATACGATAGTGATTCTTGGGAACCTCGTGATAGTGTAAAAGGAGATATCGCTAGAATGCTATTTTACATGGCTGTTCGTTATGAAGGAGACAACGGCGAAATAGACTTAGAATTAAATGAAAAGGTGAATAACAATAAAGATCCATACATGGGCAAACTATCGGTTTTACTAAAATGGAATGAACAAGACCCTGTAGATGATTTAGAGCGAAAGCGTAATGAAGTGATTTTTACGAAATATCAACATAATCGTAATCCTTTTATTGATCATCCGGAATGGGTAAATAAAATTTGGAACTAAAATACTTAAAGGTATTTTACTTTGAGAGAAGGGATTGATCACTATGATCAATCCCTATTTATATCTATACTAGAATAAATGATTTTTATAGGGTTGGAGAGGAGAATAGGATAGATATTTTATCAAGTTAAGTATAATAAGAGTCTTTTAATACGGTCCCCACTCAATATTCACGCCAACAATAAGAAAAGCAAGTCCAATGATAAACCAAATGAGTGCAAGAGGAGCCATAAATCGAATCCATTTTCCGTAAGAAATGCCGCTCGCTGCGAGAACGCCCATTAAAACACCAGAAGTTGGATTGAGGCAGTTTACTACACCTTCTCCAAGCATAACGGCTTGTACTGTAACTTGGCGTGTAATATGCATGAAATCAGCTAATGGAGCTAATATCGGAATGAAAATAACAGATTCACCTGTTCCGGATGAAATAAGGAAATGTAATGCCGCACTACTTACATACATACCGATAACACCAAATACAGGGCTTTGTCCTTCGAGAGACTGTGCGAGTTGGTTAACGATTGTATCAAGTAATTTTCCCTGTTCTAAAATGACTGAAATACAGCGAGCCATTCCGACGATTAAAGCACCGTATATGAGATTTTGGCAGCCAGCTAGAAAAGTAGATGCGATATCGTTTGCTTTCATACCACCTATTAATCCCGCTGCAATTGCTATGAAAATAAAAGTAGCGGTCATTTCTGCGTCCGTCCAATGTAGACGAAAAGCACCTATTAAAAATGCAATTAATGATAAAGCTGAAACGAGTAAAATTAATTTATGGCGTATTGTCCAAGGAACTTCTGTTTTATGGGTTTCTTCCTGATTTGAAAGAGCATTACCTGGAAACCACTTGTCGCCCAGAATACTTCCTTTATTCGATTTCTTTAAACGTTTTACGTACCAATTAATATAAAGAATGGTAGCAATTAAAAAAGATATATAGATTGCTGTGCGTAAACCAATTCCCGAAAACATCGGAAGTTCTGCGATTTTTTGTGAAATGCCTAAAGGAGAGGGAGATAAAATAGTAGCATTAAAACCAGCATAAGTGCCTAAGTAAATAATTGCTACACCGACGATAGCGTCCCATTTTAATGTGCGGGCAACGATGATGCCGATGGGGATAAATCCGATAACTGAGTTAACAATAATGCCAGTCGTTCCAAGAATAGAAAAGAGCGCTGCGACAATACAAATGAAAAGTAATTGCTGATTCCGAAATTTGTTAATAACATGATAGATTAAACCGTCAAGAGCACCTGTTTTTTCAAGAATGGCAATGGCACCGCCCGTAAACAAAATTAAAAAGATAATCGGAGCAGCAAGTGTCATTCCTTTTTCAATAGCGGTAAAAAAAGAAACAAAACCTACTGGTGATTGCGGAACAGAATGGAAACTTCCTGGTATTGTCGTTGTAACAGTCCCATTTGTCACTCTTTTGAATTCTCCCGCAGGAACGAAATAAGTAGCAATGGCACAAAGTAAAGCAATAAAAAATAGTAGTACGTACGCGTCAGGCATTTTAAACTTTCGTTTACTAGGTTGTTTTTTTACCTCAGTTTGTAATTGCATAAAATCCCTCCTTTTTCACTTAGTTAATTTTCAATATTCTGAAATTTATCTGTGAAATAGATTATAATAAAGGTGGCTCCCTATGGCAATAGTTTTATGTCCTTTTCCCGCACATACAAATTATTGCAACAATAGACAGGGAAACGAAAATAATCCAAGAATATGTTAAATAGAAAGTAAAAGGAAAAGAGGGAAAAAGATGTGGAAAACTACGGATCTATGTGATGAGTTTGAGAATGAATTGCAAATATGTCGCCAGTCTTTTCAGTCTTTTGGGAAGAAAGAACAATTCCACGGGAAAATTGCAACGGTTAAAGTGAAGGATGATAATGTACTAGTGAAGGAAGGGTTGCAAACATTACCAGAAGGAACGGTATTAGTTGTTGACGGGGGAGCGTCTACGAATTGCGCGTTGCTCGGTGATAATTTGGCAGCTATTGCGGAGGAAAGAAAGCTGGCAGGTATTATTGTAAATGGATATGTTCGTGATTCTAGTGAACTAAAGAATATTAATATTGGTATTTTAGCGTTAGGTACGATGCCAAATAGAAGTGTAAAAGAAGGAAAAGGAGAACGAAATATTTCATTGCAATTTGGACAAGTAGAATGGAAGCCGAATGAATATGTGTATGTGGATGGAGATGGAGTTATAATTAGTGAAAAGAGTTTGCATCGTTAAAGGTTAGTAAGTTACTATTCTTAGAAAATAAATCCGATAAAGCATGGACAAAATTCTTTGTCAATAGTAAAATAATACAGAAATTTAAAATTAACAGAATGTATAGGTTTATCGTTTTACGATAACTTAAATGGAAGTAAGTTGTGCCTAGAAAAGTGAATGTTATCACAATGATACGTTCATGAACAAAATTATTTTTCCTATACAAATATAGCCGCGAATGATGCGGGTAGGAGGTGTTGCACAGTTTGTTCGACACTTACAAAAAAAGAGTGTCAATTGCACGCCCTTGAAGGGCCTTTTTTTGTGTGAATAGTAGTAAGGGAGGAAATTTTGGGATGGCAATCTTTAAAAAATGGCTGCTTACGTCGTTAATGGCAGTTACACTTGTATTTGTTTCTTTTGCGAATACAGTACATATTACGTTTGCTGAAGGAAATACAGCAAAACTTGCAATTATTGGTGAATCACAAAAGGGCATTATGTTATGTCCGAAAGAAGAGCAAATTGCAGATGGGGAAACAGCTTTAAGTTTGCTACAAAAAGTCATGGGGGACAAAGTAGAAGCTGAAACGATGTCGTTTGGAACGTATGTAAAAGGCATTGACGGCTTAATGGCCGGGGCTACAAGCGGCTGGCTGTATGATGTAAATGATAAATCTGCAGAAGTTGGAGCAGATAGTTATAAATTAGAATCTGGAGATGTTGTTGTTTTCCGTTTTGTTTCAGACTGGAGCAATATGAGTCAAGAAACATTACAGCAAACATTAGATAAATTTGGTACTTGTAAAACGGTAGAAGAACCAAAGACAGATGATCCAAAACAAGAAAAACCAGAAGAACCAAAAACGGATGATCCAAAACAAGAAAAGCCAGAAGAACCAAAGACGGATGATTTGAAACAAGAAAAGCCAGAAGAACCAAAGACAGATGATCCAAAACAAGAAAAGCCAGATGGAACAAAAACAAATGATGAAAAACAAGAACAACCAAAGCAAGAAAACATTCAAGTTCCAGCAGCGCAAGTAAATGAAGCAATTTCTAAGACATCTGAAAAGATGTTACAAGATGGAATTGAAAGTGATTGGGTAGCTTTAGGCCTTTCTCGTTCTGGAAAGGATATACCAATTGAAGCGAAATTAAATTATGTTAAGTCAGTAACTGAAAAGGTAGAAAAGCGCGTTAATCGTTTTTCAGCGACAGATTTAGCTAGAACGATTATTATGATGAATGCAATGAATGCAGACCCAACAAAGGTAGGCGAACATAATTTAGTTCGAAAATTGTACGAATCAGATAAAGTGAATTCTGTTACAGGTTATACATTTGCTTTACTTGCATTTGATACGAAGAAATATGAAGTTCCAGTAGATTCAAAATGGAACCGAGTTGCTTTAGTAGATGCGCTTTTAAACGCACAGCATACGGATGGCGGCTGGACTTATGATAGTGCAAGCAGTAAAGACAGTGCTAGTAGCGTTGATGTAACAGGTATGGTTTTATCAGCATTAACTCCTTATCAAGACCGTGAAGATGTGAAACCAGTTGTGCAAAAGGCTGTTGCATACTTATATAATCAGCAACTAGAAAATGGTGGTTTTTCTGCTGATGGACAAGAAAATTCTAATAGTGCTGCGCAAGCAATTATTGGATTATCACTTGTGAAAGATGTAGATCAAAACCGTCTTTATAAGGCAGTGCAAAATCTATTGTCATATCAACTTCCAAATGGTGAATTCAAATGGTTACCAGGCGATCAAAACGGTAGCGGAATGGCAACAGAGCAAGCATTATTAGCTTTACTTCAGTTTAAAGACATTGGAAAATCGATTTATGATTGGTCAAATGTATCTGTAACTGAAATCGATAAGAAACCAAATGTGGATTCAGAAAATGTTGTAGTAGAAAAAGAAGTTACTGAACAACCACAAGAACAAAAACAAGTACAACAAGAAACGAAAGATGACAACTTAAAAGTTGTTGTCGATAATGAACCAGTTAAAAATAAAAAGTCTGGGAACAGTAGCATGTTACCAAAAACAGGAGCATCTTCTCATAATGCAGCTACAGAAGTAGGTATGGGTGTATTATGTATTGCTTCTGCATATGTATTATGGAGACGTAAAGCAGCTTAACAAAAATTAAGAGCAATCATTTGCTCCTAATTTAATCCCGCATTAACGGGCAGTAAGATCCCCACCTCAAAAGTTAGCGAGTGCAAGGAAGTTAGGTGGAGATTAACTGCCCGTAAAAGTCCGATTGGTTCAACTAATAATAAGTGGGGGGTGGAAAAGCCCCCCACTTATTAAAGTTTCACTTTATTATGAAAGGCGAGAGACAACATGAGTAAGATGAAATGGTTTATTTCTTTATTGCTTTCACTTGGGCTACTTGCCGGATGTGAAGAGGCAGCTGTAAAGCCTGAGAAGAAAGTAGAACCAAAGCAAGAAGAGGTAGCAAAACAAGAAGAGAAAAAAGATGAAGCGAAACCGGAAGAAAAACCGGAGGAAAAACAAGCTGAACAAGATCAAAATAAGCAAGACGAACAGAAAGAGAAACAAGAACAAAAAGTAGAAGAGAAGCCGAAAGAAGAAAAGCCACAGGCACAACCGGAAGTAAAGAAAGAAGAGAAACAGCAGGAACAACCTGCCGCTACTAAGCAACCAGAACAACAAAAAGCACAAGAAGAGAAGCAACAGCAACAACAACCGAAAGCGCAAGAAGTAAAAGAAGAAGCGAAGGTTGTGAATCAGCCGAAAGAAACACCGAAGCAGGAGCAAAAGAAAAATCCAGAAGGGAACAATAGTGTACCAACTCCGCCAACACCGGTACCACCAAAGCCAGTACCACCAGTACCACCAGAACCTAAAGCAAAACAAGTCACTATCTCAGTAAAAGGTAATGAAGGATATTTATTAGGTGCGAAAAAGGTGGATGTACAAGAAGGCGATACTGTGTATAAAGTATTGCAGCGTACAGGATTAGATGTTGATGCAATGGGCTCTAAAGATGGAGTTTATGTAAAAGGTATTAATGATTTATATGAAAAAGATATTACCGCTACTAGTGGATGGAAATATCGTGTGAACGGTGCATTCCCAAACCATAGTGCAGGTGTAGTTACAGTAAAACCAGGCGATACAATCGAGTGGGTGTTTGTATTAAAATAAGAAAGGCATTCGGTAAAGGACTATGAAAATAAGTTTTTCTTCTTTACATCCTTTTGTGAATTTTTTCTATTATATCGGGGTGATGATACTATGTATGATGTGTCTTCATCCTCTTTTTTTAATTGGAGCAATTCTGTTAATTGTTATATTAAATGTAATGCAAGGGAATAGCGAAAAGATAAGAAAGATGTTACCGAGCACAATTGTTTTCTTTTTTATGGTCATTTTATTTAATTCGTTATTCACGAATAGAGGGCGAACTACATTATTTTGGCTAGGTGATAGTCGTATTAAACTTGAGGCAATTATGTTTGGGCTAGTAATGGGGTTATTATTAGTTGCAATTATGTTTACGTTTGCTTCGTATAATGATATTATTTCAAGTCATAAATTTTTATATTTGTTTTCTAGAATTTCACCGAAAGTAGCATTGTTAACGATGATTACAGTGAGATTTGTTCCTTTGTTTATGAGGCGATTACAGAAAATAACACTCGTCCAAAAAACGAAGGGTGTACAAGTAGATGCAGGTTCCATTGTGGAACGAGTGAAAAATGGAATGCAATTATTGCAAGTATTATTAATTTGTTCATTAGAAGATGCGCTGCAAACAGCAGATTCTATGCAAGCCCGTGGATTTGGTGTAACGAAGCGTACGACATATATTCGGTATAGAATGGAAAGACGTGATTGGTATACACTTAGTTATTTAAGTATTCTATTTATAATTGCTATCATATGTAGTACATCTGGCGGAGGAAAGTTTATCATTTATCCAAAAGTCGAATCTATTTTATTTCAGCAATACGATGGGATGATGTTTGTCGTATTTACGATGTTTATTAGTCTACCAATTATAATGGAAGGAAGGGAATGGATATGGTGGCGCATGCAGAATTAAACAATTTATCATTTGTATATGCTGATGAAAATGAATATGCGTTACAGCATATTTCTCTTTCTATTCAAAAAGGAGAGTTTATTGCACTTGCTGGAGGATCAGGATCCGGAAAGACGACTTTATTAAAACATTTTAAAAAAGAATTACTTCCAATTGGTAAGCGTACTGGGGATACATATTATGATGGTACTTTATTAGAAAATGTACCGGATTTATTATCTGCGCAAGAAATTGGCATGGTATTTCAAAATCCAGAAAATCAGCTCGTAATGGATACGGTGATTCAAGAATTAGCATTTTCTTTAGAAAATATCGGATTACCATCACATATTATTCAAAAAAGAATAGCAGAGCTCATTAGTTTCTTAGGATTTCAAGATTTATTACACCAATCTGTTCATACGTTATCTGGTGGACAAAAACAGCTTGTTAATTTAGCTGCGGTATTAGTTATGCAGCCAAAATTATTATTATTAGATGAACCAACGGCGCAGTTAGATCCAATTGCTGCGAAAGAGTTTTTAGGATTGTTAAAACGTATTAATGAAGAGCTTGGAATTACGATAGTATTAAGTGAACATCGTTTAGATGAAGTAATTCCGCTTGCAACACGCGTTATTTGTATGAATAATGGCCGAATCGTGTATGATGGTAGTCCAAAAACAGTTATAGCGAATATGTGGGAAGTTGAAAAGTTCCGTCCATTTATTCCGCAAATTCCAAGATTATTTTTAGAGTGGAATGCGAAAGATATTCCGTTTACAGTGCGAGAAGCACAAATGAAAATGAATGATTTTTCAGCGATATCATATGTAAATGAGCCAATAGCACAAAGGGAAAAGCAAGAAGTCATTTTAAGTGCAGAGCATATTTCGTTCCAATATGAAAAAAATAGTTCGCTTATTTTACGAGATTTAACAGTTTCGATTGAAAAAGGGAAATGGGTGGCTCTCGTTGGAAAAAATGGTACGGGTAAGTCTACACTGTTAACGATTTTAGCTGGATTACAAAAAGCGAGAAGAGGGAAAGTAAAGTGGAATGGAAAAGTGATACATAAAATTGATTCGAAAGAACGATTTAAAAGTATTGGGTATGTATCGCAGCATCCGTATTATCATTTTACATTTGATACAGTGTGGGAAGAAGTGTATGAACGTGCACGCGAGTTATATGGAGAACAAGGAAAAGAAATAGCAGAAGATACGTTGAAGAAGTTTTGGTTGTACTCGCTTAAAGAACGCCATCCGCATGATTGTAGCGGAGGAGAGCAGCAACTACTAGCGTTATGTACGACGTTATTATCAAAGCCAACTTTATTACTACTTGATGAACCGACAAAAGGATTAGATCCTTGGAAGAAAGAAAGAGTAGGAGAGCTATTTAGAAAACTGCAAAAAGAGGGCACAACAATTGTAATGGCCACGCATGATATTGAGTTCGCAGCGAAATACGTTGATCAATGTATGATGTTATTTGACGGAGCGGTCATTATGAATGATGCACCGAAAGAATTTTTTAGTGGTAACTTCTTTTATACAACATCTATCAATCGATTCATTCGAAAAGAGTTGCCATATGCATTAACATGGGAGGATGTGTACGAAACGTGTCCAAACGATATGTTGCATTCATAATATGTATTTTTGCAGTTATAATAGGTACATTACTCTTTACTACACTTATCATGGACGGTTATTACATGTTAAGTAGTTTGTTTTTATTAGTTGTTATTATGTTACCTTTCTATATCCGGTTTGAAAGGAAGGCGTTTGTTTCACGTGAAATTGTTCTCGTTGCCGTATTAGCGGCAATTGCAGCAGTGAGCCGCGTACCATTTTCTATTTTACCGAGTGTACAACCGACTTCTTTTGTCATTATCGTTTCTGCAATTGTGTTTGGAAGTGAAACTGGTTTTATGATTGGTGCAACAGCGGCGATTGTGTCTAACATTTTTTTAGGACAAGGCCCGTGGACGCCGTGGCAAATGTTTTCATGGGGGATGATTGGTTTTATAGCAGGATTATTACGTAATACATTTTTAATGAAAAAGCTATGGGGAAGACTTCTATACGGATTGTTTGTTGGATTTTTATTTGGCTGGATTATGAACTTCTGGGGGCTTCTCGGTTTTATACGAGAGGCAACGTGGGAAACAGTCATTTCGTATTATATCGCAAGTTTTTATTTTGATTTGAGCCATGCAATTTCGAATGTTATTTTCTTACTATTATTTAGTACGTCTTGGATTACGATTCTTACAAGATTTAAAAAGAAATACGGTATATTAGATGAGCATAACATGGCATAGAAAAGCATACTCATATAAGGTAGGGTCGCGACTTACATATTCGTTTGCCTCTTTCATGCTTCTTACATATTGTAAGGAGCATTTTTCTGTATATTTTTTAATCATAACGGCAATAATGATGAAGTATGCCATTTGAAAAAACTTCCCACCTTATGATGGGAAGTTTTTTCAATCTTGTTCTAAAATGTGAACGGTGTAATCGCAGCGTTGAATAGCTTGTTCGATCGCATAAAGAGATTGCTCAATACGAGCGCGATTAAAATCTTTTTCAACAGTCTGTAGTGCTGCTTCTAAACAATGTTTTGCTTCTTGTAATGATTGAAAAGAGTCTTGGACATATCCGCGGGCATTTTCGTGCATTTCATAATCCTCCTTGCATATTCATATATGTATAGTATGAACAGGAAGAGAGAAAATATAATTTGTTATATTTGTTTGACAATTAAAGTGGAATTACGTATAGTAAGATTTAAGTGAATATTTTCTTATCCAGAGAGGTGGAGGGACTGGCCCGATGAAACCCAGCAACCGCGATGCAGGTGCTAATTCCAGCAGAACATATTTGTTCTGGGAGATAAGACGAAGATATATACGTAACTTCTTCTTATCGAAGAGGTTTTTTTATTGCAAAAAAACCGACTACGAAAATTTATATTAAGAAGAAAGGGGTTGCGCATTACTGTGACACTCGAAAAATACGTAAAGCTGCGTAGTACAGTTTATGAATATATGATAGAGCAAGATAAGCCGATATCATTGTTAGATATTCAAGAACATATCGTTTCGCATCATGAAGGAAAATTCACGAAAAAGATGTTACATCAATTTTATTTATCAAGGCTATTAGATGAACTGAAACTGGATGGGAAAATTACATTAGCTGATGAATATCTCTATACTGAAAAAGGGGTATTTTATAAGGCGAGAAAAGGGAGCTAAGCTCTCTTTTTTTTGAAGTATGTAGTGTAAAAGACTGCTTAAGCAGCCTGATACAGGGAATGGTGTTGAGTGTGTAGTGTCAAAGATTGAATGTGCCTGAAAGAGGCACTTCATATCGGCTGCAAATGAAAAGAGACACCTTCGCCGAATAGGTGTCAGTCGTTTTGTCATATAGACTTGCTATTTGACAGTTATTAGAATAACATGCAGGGGTTGTGGAAGTCAAAAGGGAATTAAAGGAAGAGGTGTTGTTATGTACGCTTATTTATTACATGATATAACGAAATGGATTCCTAAGTACATTATGGATAAAGGTTATGAATATTATGAAGAGGGACATGTAGAAGATGTTGAAATACAAGACAAGAAAATATTTGCTTTCGTTATTGGAAATGCAGGAAACTATGAAGTAATTATTGATCTAGAAGATTTTGCAAAAAGTAGCTGCGAGTGTCCCTATGAAAATTATTGTAAACATATGGCGGCGGTTGTTTATGATATTCAAAGTGCTAGTGAGAGTACGGTGAAAGAGAAACTGAATGATTTAGATAAGGAAGAGTTACTTACAGTATTAAACCGTTTATTACAAAGTTCGAAAAACGTGCAAATTGTAGAAAAGATGTTAAAGAAGGGGAAATTTTAACTTTTAACTATAGAGGGAGTTGTTTTGCAGTGAACATACTAATTTTATACGCTCATCCTAGTCCTTCAAGTTTTAACGCGGCGATTTTAGATCATGTACAAAAAGGATTACGAGAAACAAATCATTCTGTTACGATGCTTGATTTATACAAAGAACAATTCGATCCAGTCCTTCTATTTAATGAGGAGAAGAAAAGACGTGATTTAGTAAATGAAGAAGAAACAGCTCGGTACAGAAAATTAGTAGAAGAAGCGGATATGCTTTTATTCATCTATCCGATATGGTGGTGGGGGATGCCTGCTATTTTAAAAGGGTTTATTGATCGCATTTTCGTCGCTGGATTTGCTTATAAATATGAAGGCGCCCTGCCAAAGGGCTTATTGAAAGGAAAGAAAGCGTGGGTAATTAATACGCTAGATTCACCGTTATGGTACGTCGCACTATTATATCGATCAGCGGATTGGATAATGATGAAGAGAGGTGTTTTACGTTTTTGCGGCATCCGAGATATAAAACGGTCAGTTTTTCAATCTGTGAAAACGAGTAAACGAGAGAAGCGGGAAAAGTGGTTATTACAAATAGAAGAAAAGGCTCGTACATTATGAATGAACTTGATCGTATTATAAATTGTTGTAGGTATGATAACGAACCTTTGCGAACGTATATTACATGTTTACTTCAATTGAAAAAATGTAGCGAAACGTTTCAACAAATTCAAATGCAATTAAGAAATGATTACTTAATAAGAGGAATTTGTGAAAGAGAAGTTGATGAAATAGTAAGGGGAAGTAAGGAGTATGAAATGCATTTTCTTCCTAAAGCGTTACAATGGAATTTCTTGAGGGAAAATCCACATCTGATTGAAAAAGTATGTGAAGATTTTTTTGCATTTGAGGCATTACAGCTTACGGATACAGAGTGGAAGACAATCATAAATTGCGTGGGAAATAAGTAATTCATTATGTAAAAAAGCTAGTATAAAACTAGCTTTTCGTTTAAATAAATAAGAAGCATAGACTAATGATAAATCCTGCATATAGTAAGTTCACAACGCAAAATCCCATAATATCACGAGCACCTAAACCAGCTATAGCTAACGCCGGTAATGCCCAGAAAGGTTGAATTAAATTCGTCCAAGCATCACCCCACGCAATTGCCATTGCTGTTTTTGCAGCAGGTACACCGAGTTCAGCACCAGCTGGAATCATAATGGGTGCTTGCACAGCCCATTGGCCGCCACCAGATGGAACGAAAATATTAACGATGCCAGCACTTAAAAAAGTAAAGAGCGGGAAAGTTGTTTCGTTTGAAATGCTAATAAAGAAATTGGAAATAGCTCCTCCAAGTGAAAGACCTTCACTATTTGCTCCAATCATCATCCCCATAATTCCTGCGTAAAACGGAAATTGAAGTAAAATACCAGAAGCACTTTTCGTAGAGTCTGAAAAAGCGCGAATATATTGAATCGGAGTACGGTGGAAAATAAGTCCAGAAATTAATAGCATAAAAATCACGATATCGAGAGTAAGGTTAAAGCCTTTCGTATAAAAGTAATTGAAAATATAAATGAGACCTAACAATCCAACGCAAAGTGTAATAATGATGCTATTTTCTATTTTTTCAGCGAACGTATTTTTCTCGACCTCTTGAGCGGCAGCTTCTTCATGAAATACGCTAGGGTCTACTGTAATCGTATGTTTCTTATCTGGATGCATTGCTTTATTAATGAGAGGCATCGTAACTAAAAAGATAATAACGGGAACAAGAGCGTATGGCGAGAATAGCGTTTCTGTGATTGGAATCGCTTCTTTAATACTGCCAGCTGTCGTTTTAATTAACGTTTCGCCGCCTGTTGCTAATGTCAGAGGGATAGAAGCAGAAAGCCCCGCATGCCAAATGAGAAATCCAGAGTAGGAAGAGGCAATGGCTAGCCTATAATCTAATCCTTCTAACTGCCTTGCTACCTCTTTTGCGTATAAAACAGATACAACAATACCAAATCCCCAGTTTATGTATGCTCCTAGTAAACTTACGATTGAAATGGCAATAATGCCTTGTCCATTCGTTTTCGGTAGTTTTGCAGCTTTCGTTAATCCTTTTTTAATAAGAGGCGCGTTTGCTAAAGCAGATCCTGTCACGAGTACAAGTGCCATTTGCATAGAAAAGGCGAGAAGCCCCCAAATTCCATTACCCCAGTGATTAATCATTTCCACAGGTGTTTGATGCGTTGCAAACATGCCGAAGAAGATAACAAAAACGGTTAATAAACATGATAAAATAAACGGTTCTGGCAAGAAGCGTTGCACTAAGGCTACGCAGCCATTTGTAAAAGAACGAAACAAAATAGATCAACCTCCTTATGTATATTTATTACAATTATTCGAGGTTGTTTCGTACATAACCTTTTAAAAGTAGAAAATTCTGATATTTTTAGAAGGATTGAAATATGTTCAAGAAAAGTAGTAGCATCATCATCCTGACAGAAAAAGTTGCTTTTTCCCTAATATGAAATATTGCATATAAAAATGAATTGATGCAAATGTAAAAGCTTATTATAATGAAAGCATAAATATACAACACATCTTAATACAGCAAAGAGGAGGAAGTAATATGGAAATCGCAATGGCAGTTTTAAAATTTATAGGTGGAGTAATTCCTTTAGTTCAAGAACTATTAAAAGCATTTATGTAAGTTTATTCGTTAGCTATTATGTATCAATTATTATTATATCTTACTAAAAAAAGAACGGGGTGATTTTTCTGAACATTAAGAAAAATAACAAAAAAAGAAAGTTCCTTGCATGTTTATTAGTTAGTCTATGCACTCTTAATTATTCATCTATTTCTTTCGCAGAAACACAAGCCAGTCATGCAACTGATATAACTAAAAATGCTAGTAGTATTGATACTGGTATAGCAAATCTTAAATATAATAATCAAGAGGTTTTAGCTGTAAATGGTGATAAAGTAGAGAGTTTTGTTCCGAAAGAAAGTATCAATTCAAATGGTAAATTTGTAGTGGTGGAACGCGAGAAAAAATCACTTACAACGTCACCAGTCGATATTTCGATTATTGATTCTGTAGCAAATCGCACGTATCCAGGAGCTGTACAACTTGCCAATAAAGCTTTTGCAGACAATCAACCAAGTTTACTAGTAGCTAAGAGAAAGCCTTTGAATATTAGTATAGACTTACCTGGCATGAGAAAAGAAAATACAATCACTGTCCAAAATCCGACATATGGTAATGTGGCTGGAGCAGTAGACGATTTAGTATCTACTTGGAATGAAAAGTATTCCACAACACATACGTTACCTGCAAGAATGCAGTATACAGAATCTATGGTTTATAGTAAATCACAAATCGCAAGTGCTCTTAATGTTAACGCCAAATATCTAGATAACAGTCTAAATATTGACTTTAATGCCGTTGCAAATGGAGAGAAAAAAGTGATGGTGGCGGCATATAAGCAAATATTCTATACCGTAAGTGCTGAACTACCTAACAATCCATCCGATCTATTTGATAATAGTGTTACTTTTGATGAGCTAACTCGTAAAGGAGTAAGTAATTCAGCTCCACCTGTTATGGTCTCAAATGTAGCTTATGGTAGAACGGTTTATGTAAAATTAGAAACAACATCTAAGAGTAAAGATGTACAAGCTGCTTTTAAAGCCTTACTTAAGAATAACAGCGTTGAAACAAGTGGACAGTACAAAGATATTTTTGAAGAAAGTACCTTTACTGCTGTAGTACTAGGCGGAGATGCGAAAGAACATAACAAGGTTGTTACAAAAGATTTCAATGAAATCCGAAATATCATTAAAGATAATGCTGAATTAAGTTTTAAAAATCCAGCATACCCAATTTCATATACAAGCACTTTCTTAAAAGATAATGCAACTGCTGCTGTTCATAATAATACAGATTATATTGAGACGACAACTACAGAATATTCAAGTGCTAAAATGACACTTGATCATTACGGTGCATATGTTGCTCAATTTGATGTATCTTGGGATGAATTCACATTTGATCAAAATGGGAAAGAAATACTAACACATAAAACATGGGAAGGTAGTGGCAAAGACAAAACGGCTCATTACTCTACAGTAATCCCTCTTCCGCCAAATTCAAAAAATATAAAAATCGTTGCAAGAGAATGTACAGGTCTTGCATGGGAATGGTGGAGAACAATTATTAATGAACAAAATGTTCCATTAACAAATGAAATAAAGGTTTCAATTGGAGGAACAACATTATACCCAACTGCTACTATTAGTCATTAGGTTGGAGCAAAGCGCCCTGTTTATAGGGCGCTTTTTTATCCCGCTTTAATGGGCAGTAAGACCCCCACCTCAAAATTCAGCGAAAGCAAAGAATTTAGGTGGGGGATCAACTGCCCATAAAAGTCCGATTGGTGAGGGCTAATAATCAGTGGGGGATGAAGAAAACCCCCACTGATTAAAGTTTCACTTTATACATTCACTTGATTGTTGAATATGCAGGTATAATCCTCATCGCTCTCATGTTTACCTGTTTCGAATTAAAAATTAGAAATTTTAAAATATTTATTGTGTAGATTGTGTTAAATATTGTAAAATGAAATGGTAACAAAAAAACTAAATTGGTACCAACGGTTTAGGGGGCGGATTATGAAGCAAAGAATAGTAACAGAAACAATTCATCAAATTCAAACGAAGGGGTTTACATTTACAATTAGTGATTTAGCAAAACAATTAACTGTCAGTAAGAGGACAATCTATGAGCACTTTTCTTCAAAAGATGAAATAGTAGATGAAGTTATTCGTAATGTAATAGAAAGTATTCAAGAAAAGGAAAAAAATATCGCTGATGATGATACGTTACAAACTGTTGAAAAAATAAGACTCATTTTAATTTGCATTCCGCAACAATTTACATTCATGGATGCACGTTTATTAGTAGAACTAAAAAAACATCATTATTACCAATGGTTAAAATTAGATCAGTTTTTACGCGAAGGATGGTCTACTGTAATCGGTTTAATAGAAGAGGGGATGAGAGAAGGAAGCATAAGAAAAATTCAAATTCCGTTTTTTATTGAAGTATACTTGGGGGCACTGAATCGCATATATGATCCTATGTTTATTGAAAAGAGTGATTATACATTGGGAAGTATGCTTGAATCGATTATGGACATGTTACTATACGGAATTTCTAATCCGAAATAGAAGGTGGGAGAATAATGCAGTGGATTTATTTATGCTTCGCAATTTTATTTGAGGTAGCGGGTACAACTGCAATGAAACTATCTGATGGATTAACGAAACTTGTACCAAGCATTCTTATTTTTGTATTTTATGTAGTAAGTTTTGCATTTCTGTCATTTGCATTAAAAGGGATGGAGATGTCCGTTGCATATGCGGTTTGGTCAGGTATGGGAATTGTAACAATTACGACAATTGGTTTTATTTATTTTGGAGAAAGTATCAATATAATTAAGATACTAGCAATTCTTTTTATTTTAATTGGAGTCGTAATATTAAATTTTAATAGCACGGCACATGAAGCGAAGAAAAAAGAAATGGTGGAGGAACGTATACATTGAATCGATTAAAGTATTGTTTCCTTATTACTGATGTTGGGTTTGTTGTATATTGGCTCATAACAATTTTTCATATGATTCCGCAAGAATATTTATTTAAAGATTATGAAGATCCTATTTTAGTAGCATGGAACTGGTCTTTCCTGCCTCTAGATTTGTTAATCTCATTAACGGGATTTTTAAGCTTGTATTTACATTCTAAACAAAAAAAGATTTGGAGCCACTTTGCGTTCCTATCATTAATTTTAACTTTTTGCTCAGGGTTACAAGCTCTAGGGTTTTGGACAATTCGGTTAGATTTTGATATGTCTTGGTGGATTCCTAATTTATATTTATTAATTTATCCATGCTTCTTTTTAAAAGGTGTTTGGAGAGAGTGTGGATGGTATGAGACTAACACGAGAAAAGAAAGAAAAGAGTTCATTTAATGCAAGAAAGATAGGATCTTTAAGCACATTCAAATTCTTGATTCTACAACATTTCAGCTTCAAGATCAGTTTTTTCGCTAGCCATACAGTAGAAGTCAAAAAATTTCGGAATGAAGATAGCCGATGTTTCCTATGGTAAGGAAGCATCGGCTTGTATTATGTATATTGAGTTAGTTTACGTTTCTGGAATAATTGTAATAGCGATGGTCCGAACCGGAGCCTCAATTTCTTCGTCTGTACTTTGGCTATTGTAGTATTTAATCATTAATTCGTTAAGTTCGCTTTGAAATTTTCCAAAGTGTTCTTCATCTAGCTTTAATTCTACTACAGAAAAAGTAGCACTATCTTCTTGACTGTTTTGTTCCTCTAATTTCTTAAGGTAACTTTGATATTGTGTCATAAGTGATAACTGATAATAGGAAATGTAGTTTAACTTTTCATCATCAGATAATCCTTTCCATTCACTGCCTTCAATCTTTGCATCTTCTTCATTGATTGCGTAATATTTTTCAGAAACAGATTTTACCTTTTTTTCTTTAATTACATGGACGATACCAGAATCAACCATAGTTTGTAGCTGTCTATATAGTGTGGCTTGTGGTACATTTTTAATGATTTTTACCATTTCTAATGGTGTTAGCCCATTTTCCTTATTTCTCATTAACACTTGGCAAATTTTCATTCTTACTGGATGCATTAAAATTTCAACTTTATTACTCATTCGCTCACCTTATTTATTATGTATTTTTATTCTCATTATAAATAATGAGAATAATGTTTGCAATTCATTCGTTTATGATTTATCATTATCAATAATGAGAATGAAATTAGGGAGGAATGACAATAATGCAACTACATTATGGATTGAATGATCTTAAAGACATTGATATTATGACTTTTCTACCCATTATATTGCCAGTTATTGCAGTGGGGGCACTTTTAGTTTTTATTGCATTCATTGATTTATACAGACATAGAAAAACAAGAAAAAATGTAATTGTATGGACGTTCATTATTCTTTTCGTTAATGTATTGGGACCTATTTTGTACTTTGTTATAGGGAGAAAGGAGAGTGAGAAATTATGAAATTAGAGATTAAAAATGTAACAAAAGTTTTTAAAAGAAAAATTGCGGTTAATAATTTCTCGATGGAACTGCAAGCGGGGGAATGCGTCGGATTAATTGGACCAAACGGAGCAGGAAAATCTACATTAATAAAAGTAATTTCGGATATTATTCATCCAACTGCTGGGGAAGTTTTATTGAATGGGATAAAAATATCAAAAATGAAAAGTGAAATTGGTTATTTACCGCAATATCCTAATTTTTTTCATTGGATGACAGCGAGAGAAACACTTACGTTTATGGGCCAACTTTCGGGATTAAAAAAAGAAGAATTGTCAAAGTCGATTCCAAAGATTTTGGAGAAAGTTGGACTAAGGGGTGAAGAAAACGCAAAGGTTAGTACATTTTCTGGTGGAATGAAACAACGACTTGGTATTGCACAAGCATTATTGCATAAACCTTCGCTTATTGTCATGGATGAACCGGTATCCGCATTAGATCCGATCGGCCGGCGAGAAGTATTGAATCTGATTGAAGAAATAAAAAAAGATACAACCATTTTATTATCAACCCATATATTAAGCGATGCAGAAGAAATCTGTGAACGATTTGTCATTATAAAAGATGGAACAAAAATAGAAGACACAACGATTACGGAACTTTTACACCGTAATAGTGAAAATAAATTGATTATTGAAATAACAACTAAAGATCAAAAGTGGATTGAAGTTGTAAAAAAATTACCGTATGTGAAGGACGTAGAAGTGGTTGGGCTTAAAATCAAAGTGAAGGTTGAAAGTATCGAAATAAATAAAAATATGTTACTACAAAATGCACTTGAACATAAAGTGAACATCGTTAAATTTGAAATGAGCAACGATACATTAGAAGAAATTTTCTTGAAATTGGTGGTGCAAAAATGAATAACTCAATGGTATTGATAAAAAAAGAATGTGTTCAAATGTTACGTGATTTCAAGATCATTTGGCTACCAATTGTTTTTATATTTTTAGGCGCAACACAACCGATAGTAACTCATTATTTGCCATCAATTTTAGAAGCAATAGGTGGGGGACAGGGAATTACTATTGATCCGAATATGGCAGCGCAACAAGGGGGGGAAGTATTAGCGAGTACTTTGGGATCTCAGTTTGATCAGCTTGGACTTATGATTCTAGTGATTTCTATGATGGGTACTATTCAAACAGATAAAGCAAATGGTATGTTGGCTTTTATTTTAACAAGACCCGTTACTGTTACTTCATATATAGGCGGAAAAATAGTGTCGAACTATTTAATGGTAGCGTTTAGTGTAACAATTGGATACGTTACTTCTTATCTATATGTAAATTATCTTTTTACTGCTGTTCCATTTGCACAACTAATTACTGGATTACTATTTTATCTAATTTGGGTTCTTTTTATCGTATCTTTCACAACGATGATAAGTGCTATTTTTCATAGTCAAGGTATGATTGCGTTAATTTCAATTGTTTTCCTTTTAGCCTGTAGAGTAATCGTCGGTTTGAATCCGATAATCGATCAGCTTAATCCAGCTAGTATGAGTAAGTATGCAATGGAAACGTTAGTCACGGGGGGCGTAAATTCAAATGCAATAATTACTGTATTACTAACTATAGTTTGGATTTTATTGACACTCTTCGTAACGTATTATTGGATTGCGAATAAAAAGTTTCATGATGAATAACCGTGATGAGGGTAATAGATTCAAATAAAACACCCCAATAAGAAAAAGCTTCCACTACTGTGGAAGCTTCTCTAAATGATGGGTAATATCAACATACATATTTGAGTATGTTGAATGTATGTCATTACTTGGCGTAGCGTTAGAAGAGAAGTGGACAATTACCATATTCGCTTTCGGGTCGATGTAAAGTGTTTGTCCGTAACTACCTAACACTTCAAAAGCACCTTGTTCATTGTGCGGAATCCACCATTGATTATGATAAGAAATGGAAGCTCCAGGGCCGACTGCAAGTTCACCTTCTTGGACATTTTTTATATCTTCAGTAATAGAAGAAGGGAGAATTTGTTTTCCGTTATATTCCCCGTTGTTTAATAATAATTGTCCGAATCTCGCCATATCTCTAGCAGTTGCATTTAAACCAGCGCTAGCTTGTTCTACTTTCGTTTCATCTGTAACGTAATACGCGTTTTCTTCCATACCAATTTGAGACCATATGCGCTCACTAACGTTTTCAGCTAATGATTTACCTGTGATAGTTCGAATAACCCAAGCGAGTGTTTCTGCTGATCCGTTATCGTAAGAAAAATCGGAACCAGGCGGTGCTGTTTCTACTGCTTCTCGTAACATATCATAAATTTTCATCGGGCCGTCGTAGTTTTTACCTCGAGGTAAAATGTTGCTCGCTAAATATAGTTGTGCATCTTGATTTTCTAACGCTGGATGTTCATATCCGTGAGTAGGGTACTCTACAGACACTTGCATGTCCATTAATTGCTGAAGTGTGGCTCTGCCGAACGGTGTATTGTTTAATTCTTTTATATAAGTGTCAGCTGTTTTTTCTAAGTCAATGCGGTTTTCTTCAGCGAGAGATTGTATTATTGCCCCAGTAAAGACCTTTGCTAATGACGCCATGCCATGAGGTTCACTCTCGTTATATCCATTGAAATATCGTTCATATACAAGTTGTCCGTTATGTACAACGACAAAAGCATCCGTTTTGTTATCGTCTAAAAGTTTTTTTAGAGGAGTTGTATTTCCAAATCTACGCTCCACAGCAAAATCGTCTAAGTTTTGTAACGCGGTAGAGAAGTGGAAAACTTGATTCGGGTTATTATTTACCTCGTTAATTAAAGTGAATTCTTTCATATGTGTATACGACCAACGTAAGTACGGATCATCTAACCAATTTTTTTTCGTCACGTTATTTTTCGATGGGATTGTTTTATTATGTTTGAAGTATGAAAAACCGAGCCCTGTAATTACAAATATAAATGTAAGTATAAGTAAGAGTAGGGGAGATTTTTTAAGTTTCATATCGGTCCCTCCTTTTTATTTCTATTATCAGTATACGCTTCTATTGAAAGAAATACAAAATAAGGAAAGTAAACGGGGAAGTTTACTTTCCTTATTCATATTAAGCGGAAACTTTTCCGTCTGTATGTTGTTTCTTGAATTTTTGTTTTCGTCCATGTAATCCATAATAGAGAAGTAAAGTGAACGCAACGATAATAGATGCGATGAAATACATATTATGGTAACTTGATTGCGCTGCGACGATACCTAAAATGAATGAACCAAAACCGAGACCACTATCAAAGAATGAGAAGTACGTAGCTGTCGCAGAACCACGTCGATGGTTTGCAGCGGCAGAGATTGCAATCGTTTGGAAACTTGGAATTAATGTTCCGTAACCTAAACCGATTAACATACCTGCGCCAAGGAACCAAAATGAAGTTTGCGCTTGGCTTAAAATGAACATACCAATTGTGAAAATAATGATAGCTGGGTAAATAAGTACATTTTCACCGAAGCGATCAAAAATCTTTCCTGTAAATGGACGAGAAATTACAACAACAAGTGCGTATAAAACAAAGAAGTAACTAGCAACTTCTCCTAAGCCGAGCTCTTTCGCATAAATAGGAATAAAGGATAAAATACCACTATAAGAAAAGGCTAAAACAAATCCTGTCAGAGCAATTGGAATAGAGGCAGGTTCAAGTAAGTCTTTCCATTTCATTTTTTCTCGTTTTTGTTTGCTTACTGGTACTTCATGCGGAATATTTACAAGTAGTCCTAATAAAAACGCAAGCAATGAAAATACGGAACAAACGATAAATAGTACAGTAAATGAAAAATGAGAAATAATTGTTAAACCTAAAAAAGGACCAATTACCATCGGCAGACTCATGAATACGCCGAAATAGGCAAGTGCTTCGCCTCTTCTATGAGCTGGCGCAACATCTGTGACAATCGTACCAGTTGCAGTTGTTGCCATGCCGAACCCAATACCATGTAAGAAGCGAAGGGCAAGTAACAAAAATAAACTTTGCGCACCGAAATACATAACGGTAGCAGCTAAAAATAATGAAAGTGAAATAAATAAAATTTTCTTTCTCCCTAATTCATCGAGCCATTTTCCTGTAAATGGTCTACATAAAACAGATGAAATAAGAAAAACAGTTGCAACTAAACCAATTTCCTCAGGTTTTCCTTTTAGGCCGTCTATTACATAGACAGGTAGAGTAGTCATAAGCATATAAAATGTTAAGAAGAGAAATAGACTACTAAAACAAGTTCCGAGGAAATCCTTCGTCCAAAGTTTTTCACTTTGCATCGTCATCCCTCCAATTTAATCTAAGTTTTTAATAATTTGTTGTAACACTTGAAATGCTTGATGTAAATCATCTTCGCTAATACCTTCTAGCGTCTTCTCTTCGAAAGTATCAACTTCTTCTTGCCATACCGGAATCATTTTTATCGCTGTTTCTGATAAAGAAATGAGCTTCTCACGGCGATCTTTGCCTTCAGTACGAATAATCCATCCCATCGTTTCCATACGTGTTAACGTACGAGTCATCGTTGGTGATTCAACATTTAAATACTGACATAATTCTGTTTGCGTACAAGAACCAGTTTGGTTAATGCGAAAAATAACAGCCCATTGCGCACTAAATAACCCAGTGGGAGATACGCGTTCATTAAATTTCTTCGTAAACTTGCGAGAAGTCTGGCTGACAATGTGAAAAAAATGTTGTTTTTCGTCCATGTATGTTGATCCTTTCAAATTAGTTACCTAGCTAACTATATACTTTTTTATAATAATTGTCTAGTAATAGACATGTTGATTTATGTAAAAATTTCGTATAGGTTTTATGTTGCGAACGTATATTCTGCGTGCTATTCTTTAAGTAAGTAAAGAATTTTCTTTCTATTTAAAAAGAATGGGGGAACTTGTGATGATTAAGCCTGCAACAATGGAGTTTGTTTCACTATCGAACGGAGAAACGATTGCGTATCAGGAAGTTGGAAGGCAAAATGAAGAAATTCTTGTACTCATTCACGGGAACATGACATCGTCACAACACTGGGACTTAGTAATTGAAAAGCTGCAAGATCAATACCATATTTACGCTCTTGATTTAAGAGGATTTGGACAATCAACATATAATAAGTCGATAGATTCAATACAAGACTTTGCAGAAGATGTAAAATTAGTTATCGATCAATTAAAACTAGAGAAATTTTCATTAATGGGTTGGTCAATGGGTGGTGGTGTTGCGATGCAATTTACAGCGAATCACCCAACGTTTGTCGAAAAATTAATTTTAGTAGAATCAGTAGGAATGAAAGGTTATCCGATTTTCAAAAAAGATATTAACGGGCAACCAATCGTAACGAGTTTATTAAAAACGAAAGAAGAAATCGCGCAAGATCCTATACAAATCGCTCCAGTGCTAGATGCGATAAAAAATATGAATAAATTATATTACCGTACAGTATGGAACCTATTAATATATACGCATAATCAACCTGAACCGGACCGTTATGAAAAGTATTTAGATGATATGTTAACGCAACGTAATTTCGTAGATGTGAATTATGCGCTCATTACATTTAATATTTCAGATGAAAATAATGGGGTTGTAGAGGGAAGTAAACAAATTCATTGTATTAAAGCGCCAACACTCGTTATACAAGGTGACAGAGATTACGTCGTACCGCAAGTAGTCGGCGAAGAATTAGCGAAACATTTGCCGAATGCAGAATTAAAAGTGCTAGAAAATTGTGGGCATTCTCCGTTTATTGATTGTTTAGATGAATTTATAAAACATGTAGAGGACTGGTTAGAATAGAAATAATCCCCGAAATGAACAGTATTGCATATACTATAACATTTGTATGTTTAAGGGGGGATTATCAATGCATCAACCATTCTTCATCGCTTATTCGCCATATAGTCATTACCCATATACAAAAATGATGATAAACCCGCTGTATATGCAAGTTTCGCCAGCTGTAGTTCCTTTACAAATGCAATATACGCAACAACCAATCGTTAGCGCACAGCAATACGCATATGGAACTGCATTTTATAAAAATCCGTATTTTAAGCAATTCCATAACAACGTGAAAGCACAAGTTTGGGAAGGATAAGAAGCGAAAAGATTCATTCTTTTCGCTTCTTTTTTTATTACGAATATTCGTACACGCATTTGCAGAAACAGTTTATAATGAAAGGTGGAAAGCGTGAGAAGGAGAGGGAAAGGGAATGTCAATGCGTTTTACATTTTGGATTATGGTTGGGATTGTAGCAATCTCTGGGTTGTCACAAGGTATGCTCTTACCAGCTATTGCAATGATTTTTGAACAAGAAGGGGTTAGTTCAAGTATTAATGGTATTCATGCGACGGCATTATACATTGGGATATTAGTTATTTCACCGTTTCTTGAAAAACCGATGCAAAAGTTTGGAATGAAGCCAATTATCGTCATTGGTGGGTTTCTCGTTATTATTTCATTATTCTTTTTTACACAAACATTTTCGTTTTGGGTATGGTTTATCCTTAGATTTCTAGTTGGAGTCGGAGATCATATGCTTCATGTCGGAACACAAACATGGATTACGACAACGTCAGACCCGAGTAAAATTGGTAGACAAGTATCGATATACGGTGTATTCTTCGGGATCGGTTTTGCCGTTGGCCCGTATTTAGCAAGCACTGTGCAGTATGGTCTTGCAACGCCGTTTATTATATCTACTATACTTTGTTTAATAGGTTGGCTCCTATTACTTCCAACGAAAAATGCATTCCCAGCGCAAGATGAAAGAGAAGTGAAGAGTGAATCATCATTTTCTCGTTATAAACAAGTTGTTGGATTAGGTTGGATTGCGTTACTAGGACCACTTGCATATGGCGTACTCGAAGCAATGTTAAATAGTAACTTACCAGTATACGCGCTTCGAAAAGGATGGTCTGTTTCAGAAGTATCCTTCTTATTACCAGCATTTGCAGTTGGGGGCATTATTACACAAATTCCACTCGGTATATTGAGTGATAAATACGGAAGGGACCGTATTTTAACGTGGACGTTCAGTATAAGTACGGGCATTTTCTTGCTGGCAGCTGTATTTGATCAATATTACTGGATCGTCTTTGCCTGCATGTTGTTAGCGGGTATGGTCATTGGCTCTTGCTTCTCTTTAGGACTTGGATTTATGACAGATTTATTACCGAGACACTTACTACCAGCAGGTAATATATTATCTGGAATCGCCTTTAGTTTAGGAAGCATATTGGGACCTGTATTAGGAGGCGTATTTATAGAAAAAATACAGTATACAAGCTTTTTCATTGCGGTTATGATTATAATAGGAATTCTCGCAATGGTATATATGATCTACATGAAGAATCAATTCGCATCAAGAAAAATAGAAAGTAGGTTAGGGCATGACAAAACAACCTAATAAAAAGAAATTTGAAGTACTTGAAAATGAAACAATTACAGACTGTTTAGCGCGCATGGAACAAGAAGGATACGCACCGTCTCGTCGCATGGAAGAGCCAATCTTTCATGAAGTGAAGAAAAACGGCAAAACAGAAGTTGAACCGTGCGGTAGGAAGATTGTTTTTGAGGGGAAATTGAAGTAATACGTTATATAAAAGAATTTGCCTTTGGGTACAAGCAAGATAAAAGATATAGTCACATAAAAAAACGCTATTGATTCCAATATCAATAGCGTTTTTGTTTTTAATAAATATATAGATCAAAATGAATTTCTGCTTGAATGAAACTAGCAAAGTCAATAATCTCTTTTTGTAAATACATTGCGGGTGATTCGTTATTCTCCACTTGAATCACTACCATAAAAAGAAACTGTAAATCATACTTCTTCTTGAGATGTTTTAATTGTTCTGTTTTTCCTTCAAGAGATTTTAGAATAACATGCAACTGATCATTTATATTATATGATTCTTGATAGCCAGTGCTTAAAGTCCAATCCGTCGCTTTTCTATATAGATCTTTTGTGGATACAAGATTCGGATTATCACGTCTTACAACAACATCTCCTTTTTTATAAGTTTGTGTCGGCTCGATACTTAAGGCCTCGGTAATTGCTTCAACAGGGAATATATCACCCGTTGCACTAAAATAAGCCATAACTTTGGTTTTATCCAGAACGGTTCCTCCTCTATTATTAAGATGTTATTTTTATTACATTATAAAAATTTATGAATGTATTTGCTAGAATGTAAATGTGTTTTTTTATTGAATTTTGGCGTTGGTATATGAATTATAAAGCTAGATATATACCTTTGTAGGAAAGAACAATGATACAAAAGTAGGATGATTTAAAATGTATTTATTTGTATTATAAAAAAATATATTTATGAAAAACCGGAATGTAGGGGAGGGAGGAATATATATCATGATACAAAGCATATTTGAAACTCATTTACATGTAAGAGATTTAGAAAAGGCGATAGATTTCTATCAAAATAAGTTAGGTTTAATATTAGCAAAAAAACTATCGAAAAGACGGGTTGCTTTCTTTTGGATAGGAGAAAATAAAAAACAAATGCTTGGATTATGGGAAGTACATAGTAATGAAGATTTTGAGATGCAACACTTCGCTTTTTGTGTAGATTTAGAGTTTTTAAAGACTGCTAAATTGTGGTTAGAGAAGCGTGGAATAGAGGTAGTAGGGAGTCAGGGGAAAGGGAATGAAGAGCCAATTGTTCAAAGGTGGATGCCAGCTGCAAGCGTATATTTTCTAGATTGTGATGGGAATAAATTAGAGTTTATTTCTATCTTACAGGATAATCCAGATGAATTAGAATATGCAACGTATTTAAGTGAATGGGAAGCGGAGCACCAAGAAAAATAAAGTTTAATCAGTAGGAGTTTTATAGCTTTGGATTTTGTTAAATAGATAGGGAAAAGATCCTTCAAGAAAAGGCATGCTCTTGAAGGATCTTTTATGCTTTATATATTTATGTTGTTTGTAACTTATTAACGCTTTTCATTTTTAGATATTTCAGCGCGTTGAATATAACCATCAGAGAAGCTGAAATAAAGAGAATAGCTTCCTCGATTATATATGAAGCCTTCACTAGTCATATCCTCTCCGATTCCATCTGGTTCACCAAACCACTCTTTTAATTCATTAATAGTGATATCCATTTTCACCGATATATATCTAGCGTCCGAAGGGTACATGTCAATATTATAATCGCCGTATACCGCTATATTAGGTGCATCACATTCTGTACATGGTGCTTTTTTCAAAACATCAGGCACTCCATATTCTTTTTTTACGTCAGATATATCTTTACCTAATACATCTAATTTAAATGGACCAAATGTTCCATTCTGTAAAGCTGTTGTTAGCATTTGTTTCAATTCTTCTTTTGAATTGATGTTGAAATAATAATCTCTGTTTTTTGCTATTGCATTATAGAAAAATTGTGCATACTGCTCACGCTTCACAAATGTGTTTCCGTTAAAATTACCTGCCTCGTCACCTTGTGCTATACGGTTACTACGCAGTGTATTTACGGCTTCATAAGCCCAATGACCTTTTGGTACGTCTTTAAATTTTCCTTGTTCTTTTGATTCTAAATGAAATGCTTTTTGTAATATGACTGCCATCTCATATCGAGTTAATACATCATCAGGACGAAATGTACCTGTTCCATCACCTGTCATAATTCCAGCTTGCGCAATGGCTTTAATATCTTTTTCAAACATATGATTTGTAATATCACTAAACATATTTCCTTGTTTATCGTCTGCGATTAACCCTAAATGTCGATTGACTAAAGAAGCTACCTGTCCTCTAGTAATGTTGTCTCCAAATCCAAATTTCCCATTCCCATATCCCTTATAAATCCCTGCTGCCGCTAAGTAATCAATAGCATCTCTTGACCAGTGATCCTTTGGTACATCTGTAAATGCAGTATTCGCATTGCCAGCTATCTTATAGTTATTCGTAGTTGTTTGTGCGTTTGTTGTGCCTACCATCATTGTAGTTGCTAGTGCTGTGGTGATTACGAATCCTAAAATTTTTTTAGTTTTGCTTATTTTCTTACCCATTTGCGAAAGCCTCCCCAGTTTAATTTAACTTAATTACATATACATCCAAATGTATACATCGTAATTGTAACATGTAAACAATCATTATTTGTTATTAATTTCCGTAATGTGGATAAATTTTCAATAATACATATGAAACTATAATTTTTAGATGATAAATATTCATCTCTATTTGATAGTAGTATATCTACAGTAAAACGTTCTATTTTCCAATCTGTGATAGAAAACAGAACGTATATTTGGTATAATCGAAATATACTATATGAAACGATGTACATGAGTTTGAGATTTATGAAAAAAGGTAAGTAATACATAATAATAACTACGCTATAGGATTCAGTTCATGTTATACAAATCAATCGTTAGAAAGGAAAAGAAGTATGAATCAAATTTCATTCGAAGATTTATTTGAAGAAGAAAACAAACCAGAAAAGGTGGAGGTAGCTAATATACCAGAGCCTTTATCACCATTACAAAAAGATATATTGGAATTAGTGGATTCTGAAGAAATAAGTGCGCTTGAGCTATGTGAACAATTAATACGGTCTGGCAAAATCTCAGATGAAAGGTTCACAACGAATAAGCCGAAAGCATATGGGCAAGTGTGTTTACTATTAGAAGGCTTTGTTAAAGAAGGAAAGCTTATTTTTGTCAAAAGCGACGAGAAAAGAGATAGGGTATATAAATTAAAAGAAGATGCTTTTAACATATAAGTTGTCCACAGGTAAATGAATGTTTTCTAAGGAGATAGTTCAGTAGCCCAAGAAAAAGGTGTTATCAATCAAGGAAGATCGATAACACCTTTTTCTTTATTAACATCTTACATATTTACGTTTGAAACCAAGTCTTCCTCTATCAAGTTCTTTCTGAATACTTTCGGAAGCATTTAGCAAACTGCTTTTTTTATTATCACGTTTTACTTCAACTATACCAACTTCATTTGCAATCTCGACTGCTTTTTCGTGTAGTGGCACATATGAAATTGCTACAGTGTTTAGAAAATTATTCATAGCGGATTTTGTTCGTTCTGGCGAATCATGAATCGTATTTTTTAACATTTCAAGCATAGCGGAAATTTTACTTTCAGAAAACTCATTGTCTTTGCGATTCCCTAAAAGCCAGCAGTAGCAACTCCAGCCTGCAGACATTCGTAGCTCGTCTCCACTTGCAATCCATTTATCAGCAACATCTTGAGCAATATTTGATTCTGATAAAGTGACTGCCACCACATAATCAGACAACATATAAAAATACGCTCCGTCTATCCAGCGATCAAAATCAGACTCGCTCATAGCTTTTGGATCGGCAATAATACCTGCAAAGTACATAGCATCGTAGTTGCCTGTGGCATAAAGTTCTTCAGCTAATTCTTGATTTAATTTTATTTTTTTAGCGATTGGTTTCATAGCACCTGTAGCTACGCCGAAAACTGGTTCGTGTGCACCGTTAGATATGTATATTTTTTTCGTTCGTTCCTTGCCTAGGGCTTCAAGCTCTTGCATAACTGTTTTAAAATCCAAAGCTGTGCACTTCCTTTCTTCATGTAAAGACCATTTTAATTGCGAACAACTAGCCTATATTTTTATCATGTTTTCCATACTTTCTAATTTTAAATCTTATGTGAGTAGGATGTCTACTTTCTATAATTTGTCGATAGTGCAGGTAGTGATTTTGAAACTCTAGCTTTTTACATAGATTTTTGGGATGAAAAAACTACTGATTAAAGTTTCACTTTATCTTTGGCTCTTTCTCGGTATTATCATGTTATTATTTGGTAAGGGGATAAATGGAATATAAAGTTAAACATGTGAGGTTAGTTATAAATGATACAGAAATTTACTAGAGTAGTATTAACTGCAGTTATGCCAATTAGTATGATTGCGGGTTGTGGAGCGCCTGAAAAAACTGAAGTAAAAGAGCCGAAAGCGATACAATCGGAGAAAAAGGACTATACGGATTACTCATATGGAAGCAAAGGTATAGTAGTAAGCGGCAAAGCGAAAGAACGTCAACAATACGAGGTTGGATATATGGATGATAACAAGTTAATTGGGATTGACGAAAATATTGAGGACTGTATCGTTTTAGATAATAAAGATGAAGCAGGTCTTGTTTGGAAACAAATAGAGCGTGGATCGATTATTGAAGTGCAATATGGTAAGGATCGCAATGATATCGTAGGCGTACAATTAGTAGGAGATCGTGAGCCATACGAAATTAGTGATAAGTTTGATCGAAATACGATAAACGAGATTGTCGAAAATGTTAAAGGGAATTTGTAATAAAAGCTAAAATGAAAAAATATTTAAGTTTACTATTAATAACTTCTTTTAATTTGAAATAGTTTTCCCAAGTATCTTTTACGTGGTAGAGAGTTTCTTCGTCTATAAAAACGTCTGAGTAATCACTTATATATTTTCATTCCTTATCGTAAGAATGTAAAAATGTTAATATTTTTAAAGGGAAAAGTACAAGGAACAGGATTTATTTAATAGAGACTTGATAGTTATGAAAAATTATAAAAATCCTTATTGTTGAAGCAAAACAGTAAAAGGTATCCTAATCTATTTTTTGAGAAGTAGTGGTGTGCAAGGGAAGAAGTACTTTTGACGGTGATTGCAATTGGTTATAAAATAATGTCTGTTAAGGGATTTTTTGGGAACTATAAATTACCTGCTGGGGATAAAATGAAAGTATTTCTAAAAGGGTGGAATAAACATAGTTTTATACATACATAGTAGATTCATAGTATTACGAATGAGAAAATAAAGGGAGGTTGAGATATTTACACGAACAGTGTAGGTATCGATTACAGCAATGAATATTAAAAAACGAGTAATCGCACTATCAACAAGTCTAGTAATTTTAGGGAGTGCACCTTTATCAATATCAGCAGAAGAGATAAATAAATCTCATACTGACCAGCTTAGTATCGCGCAAGGGGAGCGTGTAACGAGCGGATTAAGTTATTCTAATTTCAATTTAGAAACGCCAGATTACATACAAATTAACGAAGCAGAAGTATCAGAAAACGAGAAAATTCTTCTAGAAGAATATAAGCATAAACATAATGAAACAGAAGAGTTATATAAGATGAAAGAAGCGAAAAAAGGTCAAGTAGCAGAAGATGAAGCTATTTCAAACATTGAAAAGGCATTTGAACATGTAGACGGTCGAAATGATGGCTCTACTCGTGAAATGAAGCCGGTTGAAAAGCCAAGAGCTATTCAGTATAGTGCATCGATGACTACGAAGAAATATGGAACACTTGCAGGTACTCCCTTTGTAGAGTGGATTGTTCCAGCAGGAAACCCTGATATTCGCCCTGCCAATCCGATGAAAGCACGTTACATTACAATTCATGAGACTGCAAACACAGCCCGTGGTGCAAATGCTGAAAATCATGCGAAATATTTGTATAAACAAGCAACGGAAGGTACGTTCCGAACAGCTTCATGGCATTTTACTGTAGACGATAAACAAATCTATCAGCACTTACCAACAAACGAAAACGGTTGGCATGCAGGAGATGGGGATGGCTCAGGAAATAGAGAGTCTATCGGTATCGAAATTTCAGTTAACCAAGATGGTGATTACAATAAAGCGTTAGAGAATGCAAAGCGACTTGCAGGCTATTTAATGAACAAAGAAGGAATTAGCGCGGATCACATTTATAGGCATCAACAATGGAGCGGAAAAAACTGTCCTGACATTTTAATTTCTCGTGGCAATTGGACTGGCTTCGTACAAGGTATTCAATGGTATGCAAATGTTAACGCACAAATTGATTCGCCTTTACAAGAAAGAAACGAGCTATTTGATTCAAATGAATATAATCCAGCTAAACCTAACATGGAGCTTGTAGTAAATGGTGACGGCATAAACGTACGTAGTGGTGCGGACCTTGAGCATCGTATTGTTCGTAAAGCTTCAAAAGGAGACCGTTACAAAGTGTTAGCAGTTAAAAACGGTTGGTATAAAGTAGGTAACGATGAGTGGATTTTCTATAACCCAAGCTGGATTAAGATAAACTACAATGTGCCAAATAAAGAAGTGCCAAAACCAAAAGATGACATTACAGGTAAATGGTTTGAAGGGCATATTCGTAAACTGAACAGCCTAGGTATTATGCATGGTGAAGGAAATGGTGTATTTGCACCTTATCGTAATGTAACGAGAGCTGAGTTTGCGACATTAATCTCAAATGCTCTTAAACTACCAGAAGGAAATAAGTCATTTGTAGATATTAACGAGGCGCATCCATCACTTCATAGCGGTATTAAACGTAGTGCAAGTGCAGGAATTATTAGCGGTCGTGGTGGAGGGGTTTTTGATCCTAACGCATCCATCACTCGTGAAGAAGCATCTATCATGATTGACAGAGCATTACAGTATAAAGGTGTTACAGGTGAATTAGTCGCATTACCATTTACAGATCAACATTTAATCACATACAAACAGCCTGTTCAACGATTATACAGTTTAAAGGTAGTTACTGGTGTTGGAAATAATGAGTTTAATCCTAAAGGGACAACAACTCGTGGTGAGGCAGCTGCCTTTTTAGTAAAGATGTTAGATGCAAGTCAAAAATAGAAAGAATGATAAAGGAGCTATCCAAAATGAGAATTTGGAACAGCTCCTTTTTATATTAGCCACTATTAAGCCCCTTTCAAGCCCCTCACAAGCACCTACCAAGTAATAAATCACTAAGAAAAAACAAAACAAAAACAACTACAAGAACAAAAAAGCGCGAAAAAATAAAACCGTCGTTGTAGTAGTTAAAAAAATTTGAAATTCAAATGCAAAAACCAGGCCCCCATCCCTATATGTATATTGAAGGATTGAAATCTGCCTTTTTATGAATACGAGGAGGTAAACATATGGCGGTGTACCGTAATGTGCAAGTGAACTTTTGGCAAGATGAATTCATATTAGATTTAACGCCAGAGGAGCGTTATTTTTACATATATTTGTTAACTGGTACGAAAACGAAGCAATGTGGCATTTACGTATTACCGAAGCGAGTGGCAGAGCTTGAAACAGGTTACAGTATGGAGACTGTTGAGAAGTTGTTAAATAGGTTTGTTGAATATGGAAAGATTTTATACGATACGGAAACGAAAGAGTTATACATCATAAATTGGCTACACTATAACCCTATTTTAAATACGAATATAGAAAAGTGCGTGTTACGTGAGTTAAAGACTGTGAAAAATAAAGAGTTTATACATATGTTTTTACGTAAATGTCTGGAAGAAGAATGGAAGATTCCTTTGTTATTGCAGTATTTTGGTATGCCTGAAGAAGAGGATAATAGTAGTTTAGAAGTAGTTGTTGAAGAGGAAGAGATAGAAGAGGATACTTCGCATGGTGAAGTTTATAAATTTTACAAGCAACATATAAGTAGTCTATCTCCATATATTGTGAAGGAATTGAAGGGATGGATACAAAGACTTTCAGGAAGTGCAGTACTAGAGGCACTTAAAATTGCGTTTGAACAGAATAAGCAAACGCTCGCTTATGTGAAGGGGATTTTGAGGAATTGGTGTAAGAAAGGACGGGGGAATTTCAGTGGAGGAAAGGAAGGAGAAGTCTGTTCGCATGATCCATAATATAGGGAAAAGGATTTTTCCTATTCTAAAAGGTTCTTTCAAAATAGAAGCGAATAGTTTGAGGAAGGAGGGGGTTATATGGAAATCGTCATAAAGAAAAAACGAACTAGGGGTAAAAGAATTTTTATTTGGTCTAGCAGTATCGTTCTTTTTTTAGTTATCTGCGTAGCGATTTTTTTGAACATATATACGCTTAAATCTGTGCCAAAGATAGATGGAACGATAAAGCTAGTGGATTTACAACATGCTGTTACGGTAAAGCGAGATAGTAAAGGGGTACCGCATATTAAAGCGGAAAATGCACATGATTTATATTTTTCGCAAGGGTATGTACAAGCGCAAGATCGTTTATTTCAAATGGATTTAAGTAGAAGGCAAGCTTCTGGTATGTTGAGTGAAGTTGTGGGAGAAGCAGCTGTTGACCGTGATAAGTTGTTTCGAACGCTCGGTTTACGGCGAGCAGCCGAAGCGTCTGTTAGTCAATATGATGGAGAAGCGAAAGATGCTCTGCAGTCATTTGCTGATGGGATAAATGCTTTTATACGTGAGGCGAAAGAGGAAAAGAAATTGCCGGTCGAGTTTACTATATTAGGTTATGAGCCTGCTGAATGGTCTATTGTTGATACGTTAACGATTGGAAAGTATATGGCGTTTGATTTAGGTGGACATTGGCACGGACAGGCGTTCCGATATTGGGCGCTGAAAAATCTACCGAAAGAGCAAGCAAATGAGCTGTTTCCTACATATCCGAAAGATGCGCCTAGATTGCTAGCTGAACTGAAAAATACAAATGTAGACGTAGCACAAAGTTTTGCAAAAACGATCATTCCGCCAGAGTTTAATGGTAGTAATAACTGGGTTATAAGCGGTGAAAAGAGTGCGTCTGGTAAGCCGATTTTAGCGGATGATCCTCATTTATCCCTTGCGACGCCTTCTATTTGGTATCAATCACAACTTGAAATGAAAGATTTGAATGTAAGTGGCGTTATTTTTGCGGGAGTGCCAGGTGTTATATTAGGACACAATGACAAAATAGCATGGGGCGTTACGAATACAGGTCCTGATGTACAAGATTTATATATTGAAAAGAGAAATCCTAATAATGAAAATGAATTTCTGTATAACGATAAGTGGGAAAAAGCTACTGTTGTGGATGAATCTATTAAAGTAAAAGGCGGGAAAACAATCCCGTATAACGTTACGGTTACGAGGCATGGTCCAGTCATTTCAGAGTTTGCGGATAAAGGGAAAGAGAAAACGAAAACAGTATTTGCTTTGAAATGGACTGCTTTAGAGCCTTCCGCTGAATTAAAGGCTGTATTAAATATGAATAAAGCGAAAGACTGGAATGAGTTTGAAACAGCACTTCAAGATTTTCATACACCAACTCAAAACTTTGTATTTGCGTCAAACGATGGCACAATTGCTTATAAAGCGAATGGAAATATACCGGTGCGTAAAAAAGGTGATGGTAGTTTACCTGTTCCAGGATGGACAGATGAATATGAATGGGAAGGGTATATCCCGTTTGATCAACTTCCAAAAGTAATCAATCCAAAACAAGGGTTTATTTCCACTGCTAATAATAAAATCGTTGATGATCATTATCCGTACCATATTAGTAATACGTGGGCACAGCCGTATAGGCAAATGCGTATTCAAGAGTTTTTACAAGAGAAGGAAAAGTATACGGTGAAAGATTTAGAAGAGTTACAGATGGATCAAAAGAATTTATATGGGAAAGAGTTTACTCCTATATTTTTAAAAGAGTTAAATAAAGCATCTTTAAATGAGGTAGAGAAAGAAGGCGTAGACCAATTAACAAAGTGGAATTTTTACGATAGTAAAGATGAAGCGGCACCATTAATATTCCATTTGTTAATGAAAGAGATTTCAAATACGTTATTTTCAAAAGAAATACCGAAAGATGTAATGGAGTTATTTGAAGGGAAGTCACAAGTTGTTGATGAATTGATTCGAAAAGAAGTAGCAGGAGAAAATAGCGTTTGGTTTACGAAGTACGGAGGTTTCACAAAAGTTGTGCATACATCGTACGAGAATGTAATGAAGAAATTGCAGAAGGAATATGGACCCGATGTTGGAGAGTGGAAGTGGGGCGATTACCATCAACTCGCTTTTACACATCCCATTTCGAAATCATCGAGTATGTTAGCATTACTCGCTTTTAATCGTGAGAAACCAGTTCCGATTGGTGGGAGCCAAGTTACCGTGCAAGCAGCGAGTTACGGCGAAAACGGCATTGTAAATCACGGGGCGTCTTGGAGATTCATTATTGATACAAAAGATATGTCAAACGGTTATCATATCGTAGGACCAGGACAATCGGGACATTTTAGAAGTGATTGGTATCATGATCAAATAGATGATTGGGTAAATGGAACGTATCATACGACTTCACTGAATATGGAGGGGATTGAGGGGAAAGAGTTAACTTTGGAGCCGAAGTGATAGAATGTTTTTGTTTGTGGAGGGAACTAGTAATACTCTTTTTGATAATGAAAGCTTATCATTTAGAACATAACCCAGTTCTTAAATAATTTTAACAGCCAGCCTACTATCATTTAATTTGATAGTAGGCTGTTTCCATCTTCGAAATACGCTGTAGCAACTTCTTCAGGATTACGATTATTTCCACATGCTGCAAGTGCTGTAACTAATAAAGTCATTACAACTATTAACATGATCATTCCAGTTTTGAGGGGAATTAGTTAACAAAGACTAGGTATTATTTGCAACAGAATTGTTCCTCTATCCCCCTTGTTTCATCATTTTTCTAGGCCAGCCAACTTGACAAATGTTTTTTTATCAAACTACAATGAAAATCATTATCAATAATATAGGGAGGATACTTTGGTCAATAAATGAAAAACAATATATTTATAGGTTAATAACCAGATCTTGTTAAGTTGTATGTACTATTTTTAGTTTAGCGTTTCCCAGAATGTACACCAATTAATCTCGCGAATTACAAGAAAACTATTATTGAAATGAGGCGTGTATTGTGAAGTTGGACGTGAATGAGTTAGCAGAGTATCTTGCCAATACTCCTTTCCGAGTAGAAGGAGTATATCGTTATGCTAAAAATCCAGGTGTGCCTTTTGCTGAGTCTACAGATTCTTTCCCAGGATTTGTATTTCCAATTACAGGGAAGACGCAATTTCAATTTAATGGTACGCCGTATACTCTTTCCCCAGGAAAAGTTATACATGGGGGTGCAAAAATGACATTAGCCCATAAAATGCTTGGTGAAATAAACTGGGAATATATTCTTGTTTTATATCGGATAAGCAATTCAGAACGAGAAGACTCTGGCTTTACTCATCAGCATTTTGAATTATTAACAGGACAATCTCCTCGTCTTGTCGAATTACTTATGCGTCTTTGGGATGTATATAATCAGCGTGGAGGCATTTCGATGTTTCAGACCGAAATGCTGTTTCGCGAAGCGTTGAATGAAGCTTTATTAAGTGTTTTCAATAGAGAAAGCAATTATGAGTCGCATACTTTATTCGAACGAATATCTAGTTACGTTCGTAAATACTATTATAAAGATATTACAATTCATACACTTACAGAACAAAATAATGTTAATCGAAATCGTCTTTCTTACGTGTTTAGAAAGCATGCAGGTATGGGGGCAGCAGAATATTTATTGAACTATCGCATAAAGATGGCTCAAAAAATGTTATGTACAAGTGATGTGCCTGTACAACAAATTGCGCAGGCTGTTGGAATCGCAGATCCTTTTTATTTTAGTAGAGTTTTCAAGAAGCGAGTTGGCATTTCGCCTACTAAATATCGCGAGAAGTTCATCAATAATCCATACTAATGTCAACAGGGGTCCATTCTTATTTGAAAATCACTGTTCTATACTTATGGAGAGTTAAAGGAAACATTGGATTGAAAGTACTTTCATTGAAATCACTCCTTTGTACTATCTGAATGAAAAGTTCTGGCCTGAGCATTTTCTTTTTAAGCGTAATAACGACTTTTTTACTTATTTTATTGTAATATAGTGGAATTTGAAAGTGAGGAGGGCTTATTATCCATTACCAACCTATTAAACTAAATGACGAGTTATCTAAAATTAACGATTATTGGTATCCACAAGTGATTGGTGCAATGAATGACGATCAAATTCAGCTTTTTAAAGCTAATGGAGATTTTATATGGCATGAGCATCCTAATACGGATAAGCTATTTATTGTGCTTGAAGGGGAGATGTTCATTGATTTTCGTGATGGACAGGTGAAAATTTCTAAAGGCGAGATGTTTATTGTCCCGAGAGGCGTTGAGCATAAACCTTTCACTGAAAAGGAATCCCATATCATGTTGGTAGAGCCTAAAAGGGAAATGGATTGATAATTGTAAAAAGATAAAAAAGGAGCGGAAATCAGCTCCTTTTTTATCTTTTCACACTAATTTCAGGAGATTAGTGTGAATAAGCGGTGAATAAAGGATGAATAGCATTTTTTTGGATGAAAATTCCACTCTTTTTTGTATGGAATATATGTGAAACGTTGTATAAAATAAACAAGTATGCCAAAAATAATAGGGGGAAAGTTGTGAAGAAAAATAAGAGTTTAATAAGTTTTTTAGGAGTGTTTATTATGCTGTTTTCTTTTTGTTTTCAAGGAAATGTACAAGCAGATGTAAATACTGTTCAATCTGGAAAAATCAAATCAGGAAATGTAACGGTATGGGAAGTTGGAAATGTAGCGAAAGTGTTAGCTGATGTAGAGCGCTTAAATTTAAATACAGTAAATGTACCGATTCAGGTAGACATTCCGAATGTGACTTCTACGAATATGGCAATTAATCAAGCGCAAAAGCAACAGGCTAGTATTTTAATTCAAGAATTATTAAAGCGTAATATTCAAGTTATCGTGGAACCGTTCCCATATATTCAGCAAGGGAATGTTGGGGAAACGGAATGGAATCCAAGTAATATTAATGATTTCTTCTGGAATTGGAAAACGGTTATTTTGCAAGACATCTTTAACTCGATTACAAGTAAATACAATGTGTACGGGCTCAAGATTGCTTCTAATTTCGTGAATATGGAATATGCAGAAGGATATTGGAGCGATACGATTGATTTTGTTCGCCAGCAGTATAAAGGAAATGTTTTGTATCAAATGAATTGGTGGTTAACAGCAAGTTGGGATCCTTCTTATGAAGCGAAGTTTGTAGAGAAAATAAACCGTCCATATTTAAAGAAGGTAGACATTGTTAGTATCGATAGTTGGTTTGAAGTTTCAGGAAAAAGAAATCCCTCATACGAAGAAGTGAAGCAAAGTTTATTTGCGACGACAGTATATAATCGTGGGCAGAATGTTGTTCAGCAACTAGAACAATTACATAAAGCAACAGGAAAACCAGTTTACTTTGGCGGATTTAACGTTCCGGCGCGTGAACTAGGCTTACAAAATCCGTGGAATCCAGATGTTTCTAATGTGTTTTCAAAAGACGTACAATTAAATGGATGGCGCGCTTACCGTAATGTATTAGAACCGAAACCATATTTTAAAGGTTTTTCAATTTGGTTTATTGGATCTAATAATAGTGCGCATGCGTATCAAATACATAGTCAAGAAACGGCAGCAGTTATTAACGGCTGGTACCGAAAATAATTTTTATAAAATAGGTAAGTTTTAAAGTTTACCACATATATTTCTAGTGAAAGGCCTTTCACCATCTTATCACCTAGGGGGCAATCATAATGAAATTTTTGTCTTACCTTACAGTAATTTTGGTGATTCTTGGCGGTTTGAATTGGTTATTTGTAGCGTTAGATTACAATGTAGTTGAGAAATGGTTTGGTTCTATGCCGGCGCTTGTGGACACTATTTATTGGCTCATTGGTCTTTCTGCAATTTATCAAATTTTTGATCGGTTCTTTACGGACAATTAGCTATTATTCTTTTATTACTAGAGTGTTAAGTACGATTATGTACTTAACACTTTTTTGTGTGTTTATAAAAACATTGGCACTTGCAAGCGATTCCATTGCGTCTTACGCCGTAATAATAGAAAACAAATTGACCGTATATTATATTTCGGGTTATAATTCAGAAAGTTTAAAAAATAATAAGATTGATAAATAGGGAGGTTATTAGGATGATGGAGAGGGTATATAATTTTTCAGCTGGACCATCTATACTCCCTTTGCCGGTTTTAGAGAAAGTGCAAAAGGAGCTTGTAAATTATAACGGGACAGGCATGTCTATTATGGAAATGAGCCACCGGTCTTCTTATTTCCAAAATATTATTGATGAAGCGGGTAGCTTACTTCGTGAATTAATGAACATTCCTGATGAGTATGAAGTATTGTTTTTACAAGGTGGTGCGTCATTACAATTCTCTATGATACCGCTGAATTTAATGAATACGTATAAAAAATCAGGGTACGTATTGACTGGCTCATGGTCTAAAAAGGCATTGCAAGAAGCTGAAAAAGTTGGAGATGTACATGTGATTGCTTCTTCTGAGCAAGAGAAATTTAGTACAATTCCTAAACTGGATGGTTTATTGAGCGATGAAAAACTAGATTATATACATATTACAACGAATAATACAATCGAAGGAACGAAATATATAGATATCCCACATGTAGATAAAGTACCGGTCGTTGCGGATATGTCCTCAAATATTTTATCAGAACGATATGAAGTTTCGAAGTTTGGTCTTATATATGCGGGAGCGCAAAAGAACTTAGGGCCAGCGGGCTTAACGATTGCCATTATAAAAAGAGATTTAATTGGAGGAGCAGATCGCTCTTGTCCTACAATGTTAAACTATGAAACTTACAGCAAAAATAACTCCTTATATAATACACCGCCGTCCTTTAGTATTTACGTAACGAAACTTGTGCTAGAGTGGTTGAAAGAGCAAGGCGGGGTATCTGCGATTGAAGAACAAAATAGAATGAAATCTTCACTTCTTTACAATTTTTTAGATGAATCAAAATTGTTTACTTCACCAGTTGACCCTACGTATCGATCACTTATGAACATTCCGTTTACAACACCGTCAGAAGAGCTTAACAATCAGTTTTTACAAAAAGCGAAAGCACGTGGTTTTGTTACGCTAAAAGGACATCGATCAGTCGGTGGTATGCGCGCTAGTATTTACAATGCGATGCCAGCGCATGGTGTGCAGCAATTAGTAAATTATATGAAGGAATTTGAGCTTGAGAATAGATAGGGAGATGGGGATATGTTTCGTGTTCAAACGTTAAATCAAATTGCAGAAAAAGGTTTGCAAGTTCTTGGCGAAGAGCGCTATAAAGTAGGGGATAGAATCGATCACCCAGACGGAATTTTACTTCGCAGCTATTCTTTACATCAAGAAGAGTTTTCAAAAGACTTAAAGGCGATTGCAAGAGCTGGTGCTGGTGTAAATAATATTCCTGTTGAGCGATGTACAGAAAAGGGGATTGTAGTCTTTAACACGCCAGGAGCGAATGCCAATGCAGTAAAGGAACTCATTATCGCCAGTCTTATTATGTCTTCACGTAATATTATTAATGGCGTAAGTTGGACGAAAAATTTAGAGGGTGAAGAAGTACCGCAGCTTGTTGAATCAGGAAAAAAACAATTTGTTGGATCAGAAATTGCGGGGAAACGTCTAGGGGTTATCGGACTTGGAGCAATTGGTGCTCTAGTTGCGAATGATGCATTAGCTTTAGGGATGGACGTCGTCGGATATGATCCTTACATTTCAGTTGAAACAGCTTGGCGCCTTTCTACACATGTGCAAAGAGCATTTAGTTTAGATGAAATTTTTGCAACGTGTGATTATATTACCCTTCATATTCCTCTTACGAATCAAACGAAAGGGATTATTGGTGAGCACGCTGTAGAGAAGATGAAAAAAGGTATGCGTCTATTCAATTTCTCTAGAGGAGAACTTGTAGATGAAAAGATTCTTCAAAAAGCGTTAGAAGAAGAGGTTATTGCACATTACGTAACGGATTTCCCGAATGAAAATGTGATAAAGATGAAAAATGTAACAGCGACGCCTCACCTTGGTGCATCTACGTCTGAATCAGAAGAAAATTGTGCAGTCATGGCCGCACGCCAATTACGTGAATATTTAGAGACAGGAAATATTCGTAATTCAGTCAACTATCCAAACGTGGAACTTCCGTATATCGGAAAGAAACGTATTACAATTATGCATCAAAACGTTCCGAACATGGTAGGGCAAATTACAGGATGTTTAGCAGAACATCATATTAATATTGCGGATATGATTAATCGTAGTAAACATTCTTGGGCATATACAATGATTGATATTGATAACGGAATTGATGATATAATAAAAGAGAACATAGTGGAAAATATAAGCAAAATTACAGGTGTTGTAGCCGTTCGAATGATTGTGTAAAGGAGAGAGGGAATTTGGCAAAAATCCGACCGTTTCGGGCCATTCGTCCAGTAGAAGAAAAAGCAGCAGAAGTTGCAGCTTTACCGTATGACGTATTAAATAGTGAAGAAGCAAGAGAAGTTGTAAAAGGAAATCCGTATTCTTTCTTACACGTTGATAAAGCAGAAATTGATTTAGACCCAGCACTTTCACCGTACGATGATCTCGTATATGAAAAAGCAGGTGAAAATTTAAATCGATTTATACGAGAAGAAGTGTTCATTCAAGACGAAGAGCCAGCACTATACATTTATGAACTGACGATACAAGGAAGAACGCAGTCAGGCCTTGTCGTTTGTACATCTATTGATGAGTATGAAGATGATACAATTAAAAAACATGAAAGAACGCGTCATGAAAAAGAACTAGATCGTATTCGTCACGTAGATGTGTGTGATGCAAATACAGGTCCTATCTTTTTAACATATCGTACAAAAGAAGAAGTGAAACGTTTCATCGCAAGCTGGAAAGAAGAACATGCGCCAATCTACACATTTACAGCGGAAGACGGCGTTAGGCATGTTGTTTGGAAAATAGCTGATGAAGAAGTAATTGCGAGTTTAGTAAACTTATTTGAAGATATTCCTAATCTTTATATTGCAGATGGACATCACCGCTCTGCATCAGCTGCGAAAGTAGGGCTTATGCGAAGAGAGCAATATCCGAATTACACAGGAGAAGAAGAGTTTAATTTCTTCTTATCTGTTTTATTCCCTCACGATGAATTATCCATTTGGGATTATAACCGCGTTGTGAAAGATTTAAATGGCTTATCAGAAGAACAGTTTTTAAAACAAATCACGCAATACTTTTATGTAGAAGAAGCATCTGTTTCTCCGTATAAACCAAATGAGCCAAAAACATTTGGTATGTATGTAAATGAGAAGTGGTATAAGCTCACAGTGAAAGAGGAAACGTTTGATGCGAACGATCTTGTGAAAGGTTTAGATGTATCTATCCTGCAAGATCATTTATTAAGCCAAGTACTTGAAATACATGATCCGCGATCTGATTCACGCATCGATTTTGTCGGAGGAATTCGCGGATTAGAAGAACTAGAACGCCTTGTAAATAGCGGTGCATATAAAGCGGCTTTCTCACTATACCCGACATCAATGGAATCTTTATTAGCAATCGCAGACGCCGGAGAGGTTATGCCGCCAAAATCAACGTGGTTTGAACCGAAACTTCGCAGTGGGTTGTTTGTACATTCTTTAAAATAAATATAGACTTCATTAGTTTGAAAAACCGAAATGATTTAGTTTCGGTTTTTCTTATTTTAAAAGAATTTTGAGGAGGGGGACCAATGAAATTGCAAGTAGGCGAAAAAATTACCTTTGAACGAACATTTACAAAAGAAGATGTCGTTTTATTTACAGAAGTATCGAAAGATGAAGGTGTCCATCATGTAACACCAGATGAGCAGGGGAGATTTGTTGTACAAGGCCTTTTAACGTCAACTTTGCCTACAAAAGTTGGCGGTGATTATAACGTACTAGCTCGTAAGATGGATTTTGAATTTATACGTCCTGTTTTTAGCGGTGATACGATTCGTTGTGACGTAACCATTGAACAATTCGAGCCAGATGAAAAAAAGCGTACGAAAATTACAGCGATGTTTATATGTGTGAATCAAATTGAAAAAGAAGTTATGAAGGGGAGTTTTTCGGGGATTATTCTTTGATTGGTAGGAGAAGTAATGAATAAGTGGGGCCTCCATGCCGCTCAGGCTTAGAGTTTTAATTCCTCCCATAAAGAAAATGTTATGTAATATACTCTGTTCTTTTCTTAACTATTAAAAAATAGTTGAATAAGCTCGTCAACAAAAAGGACATTCCTAGAATTACAAGAAATGTCCTTTCCGCTACATTATAGGGTATTTTGCTAAAGTTCAAACTCTAAAATCAGTTTACTAGTTGGACCTGTAAACTGATAATTATAGGACCCTGTTAGACTTTCTAAGTTACCGGTAGCTTTGATAATTGTTCCTGGGGAATCTAAATTTCCTTTATCAAATATTCCTTGCTCTATAGCTGTAAATGTCCCTTGTTGCCCCTTATAAACCCCTTCAAAGTGTAAAAAACCAGAAATTTTAGCAGTAGCTAAGTGACCATCATTTATATTTGAGTCTAAATAATATAATAAGTATTCAACAAAAGCTTTTCCTTTTAATTCCCCATCAATATCATATTCGACATGAGCAATATTAATAGGGAAATCTTTTTTATTATCATCGATTGGTTTTTCATCCCACTTACTTACTGTAAATGTTACCTCCATACACGTAATCTCCCTCCAATTATATACTTTTAAAAAGTATCCATTCACATTCATATCTCATAGGAGTGATTTTATTCACTCCACGCCACTTTCTAAAATAGAGAAAGATCCATTTCCACAATCAATTTCTGCCATTGCGCCGTAAGGTAAAATAAACTTCGGTTCAGTATGACCAAAATTTAAATTATAAAGAATCGGCAAATCTTCTAAGTTATGTTCTTTCATTACTTGCAGTATTTCGTGTTTATATTCTTCATAATACATTTCGTCTTTTGGTTTACCAAAAATGATACCTTTTGCTTTTTGCAGAATGCCTTGCGCTGCATAATTTCGTAACCAATACTTTATATAACTTGGTTCTGGATGATCTTCAGAAGTTTCAAAGAAGAGAATGCTATTCTCCCAATGTTTTTTCTCAGGCCAAAGCTCCGTTCCTTTTGCAAATTCCAGTACTTCAATGCAACCACCAATTAAGCGCCCTTGTACAGTGGTAGAGCCTTGAAGTAACTCATATCCGTTGTTTTGCTGCATCGTACGCCTTGTATCCTTATTTATCTCGATCCATTCTAAACGCTCACTCGTCCATTTATGAGCTGGTTGAATCTCGCCAATCATTTCATTGGAAAAGAGAGTTCGATTTACCATTTCAACCGTATATGGATCCATCTCTACATTTTCAGCAAAGTCGGTCAAAATTGCTGGACCGTAAAAAGAGGAAAGACCTGCTTTATGGCAAAATAAATGTGAAATAGTAACGTCAGAGTATCCCATAAAAATTTTCGGGTTTTCACGTATCACATTCAAATCTATATAGGGAAGTAAGCGAATGCTATCTTCACCGCCGATATTCGCAATAATTGCTTTCACGCGCGTATCTTGAAATGCTGTCATTAAATCTTCCGCACGAGCCTGTGGGTTGTTATAAATGAGTTCGCTACCTTTTAAACTATTTGGCATGGGAACAACCGTAAGACCGAAAACTTCTTCTAACCTCTTTACCCCTTGCTCATAACGCCATCTTATGTCAGAATCACCTGCGCCTCCCCACGAAGGACTCACTGTTGCCACAATATCTCCTGCCTGTAATCTCTTTGGTTTTATTAACATATGAATTCCGCCCCTACATAATGTAATGAAATACGATTATACAAACCGTAGCATTGAAAAATATAATGCATGTCATTAGTTTCTTCATCATCAATCCGTTTACCTGCTCATATGCAAGAATTTGGCAGTATTGTTGAATATAGAAATAATCGATCTATATTTAAAAAGTACAGTATGCATCATTGCATGAGAAAGATGGTTGCTATTTTTTACAACCTGTAACTATAATAGTTACAGGTTGGTCGTATCCAATCAAAAATAAAATCATCATGAATGGAGATGTTTCATAATGGGTATGAAAAAATTAATTTTAGCAGGTGCTTTAGGAATCGCAGCGTTATCAGGAACGAATTTACCAGGGTTAGAAGTAACAAAAGCGAGTGCTGCTTCTATAGAATCGAATTTCTCAACATTAGAAGGACGAGTAGTAGAAGTAGATAACGGTGTAATTGTTGTTAAGTCTAAGCAATATGAGGAACCTGTTAGTGTATATATAGATTCACTTTCAAATGTGAAAGTAGGAGATGAAGTTAAAGCAACTGGATCTATGATGCGTAATTTTACAGAATATATGGTTGCAACTGCAGTTGAAAATACAACAAACAAGTTAGGCATGCACATGAAAGAAGATGGTTCTCCTGATTATGTAATTGGAGAAGTATCAAAAGTAGGAACAGACGATGCTACTAAATATATCGTAGTTGAGTATCCATCGTTAAACGGGAAGAAAGTTATTATTGATGTTTTCTTAACAAAGGGACAAGTATTTAATACGGGTGAGAAAGTGAAAATTGATATGAAGTATGTAGGCTGGGGCGGAAGTTCTATTAACTGGAACACAGTTGATCATATCGAAAAAGTTCATGAGGTAAAGAGCAACGTTGAAAATAATGATGATGTTTGGATTTGGTCTTAATTAGACTTCTGTAAATAATAAATGTATCATGCAGTACCCAGCAAATGGTCATACACATGACAATTTGCTGAGTACTTTTTTGTTTTGTATTTTATTGAGAATAAGGGAATTCCGATTAGAATATGATGTTTAAATCGGAGCGAATTTAAAAAATACAATAATGAAAGAGGTGTTTATATATGGAGCGAGATGAGAATTATTTACGAGCTAAAAAAAGGGTGGAGAATTTAAAAGCGTTTTATATTCATTTAACGGTGTATATACTAGTTAACTTAATGCTTTTTTTCATAAATATAAGTTCTGATTCAAGTAAATTATGGTTTTTATATCCACTTGGAGGTTGGGGGATTGGTATCGTTATACACGGTTTAACAACTTTTCCATTTGGGATATTCGGAAAAGAGTGGGAGGAACGAAAGATTAAAGAGTATATGGAGAAAGATAAGTAAATCCATTTTGATTATTCGATTTTCAAAATAAATACTGAGGATGGGGCCTCCGTTTAGAAAAATAGGATATAAAGCAGCGAGGTGTTACGCTTGTAGTAACGACCTTACGGAGGATTTTCATTCATTTTTAAAAAACAAAGATGCCAAGTCTCTTCTATGACTCTGCATCTTTGTTTTTTCTGTTTAAAAGGATTAATGAACCATTCTCGTATTCGCATAAGTGGCTAATATAACATGTTCAATGATAATAATAGAAGAAATAATTTGTAAACGAGGTAATAGCGATGGAGAAGCGAATAAATCTATCGCTACACTTCTAAGTTTTATTTATGTACATTCTATAAATCGTTGAGCTCTTTTAGAAAGCTTCCGATCTTTCAGCCATATAATTGATGATTCAGACTCATAAGGGAAATCTATTAAATCTACTATTTTTATAAATTCTTGCGGGATATGAGATACAGCACTTTTCGGCAAGATAGAGGCACCGATGCCAGTCATGATAAGCATAAGAATAAATGCTGAGTCGGGACATTCACATGCTATATTTAATGTTATACCAAGGTGCTTGCATTCATCGATGACGAGCTGATGATAGCTGTTTTCTTTATCTTTATGTAAAAGTAAAAGGGGAATATGGCTTAATTCGGTTAGAGGGATTGGGAGGTGAGAATGATATAGTTCCCATTTAGCAGGGATGACTAATACGAAAGGTTCTTTTGATAAACATATACTAGAAAAAATATCTTTATTAAAAGGTGTACGCAAAATAGCGAGTTCGATATGCCGATTTTCTAATTGCTCTATTAAGTATGAAGGGCCACCTTCCCATATTTTTAAGTTCACATTTGGATAGTTATTTTGAAAATAGCGTATTTTTTCAGAGAGAAAAGGAATGCAAGAATGAAATGCTCCAATAGATAGATTGCCCCTTAGCCCTTCACCGGTATCTTTAATTTCTGTAATGGTTTCTTCTAATTGATGAATAATATTTTTGGCTTTCGTATATAAAATTTTTCCTTCTTCAGTCAAATGCATATTCCGGCCGTTTCTTTCAAATAAGTTTACTGATAATTCTTGTTCTAGTAGCGATAGTTGTCTACTTAGGGGGGGCTGTGCCATATGAAGTCGTTGGGCAGCACGGGTAAGCTGTTTTTCTTCAGCAATTACAATAAAGTAACGAAGTTTTCTTATATCCATGTCAAAGTCCCTTTCTATACCATTTTTGTATACAAAAACAACTTTATAGATAGTTTTCATATAATCTCCCACATGATATCATAAACAAAAAGTTTTAAAAATAGAAAATTCTAAAAATTTAAAATAATTTTCAAAAAAGTAATAACTTGAAAATAGATCATATCGTTTTGAGGGGGGAGTTTGATGAAAGTCTCGTTATTTATTACTTGTTTATCAGATGTATTTTTTCCTCAAGTAGGTAAGAGTGTCGTAGAAATTATGAATCAATGTGGAGTGGAACTAGATTTCCCTGAAGGACAGACTTGTTGCGGGCAACCAGCTTACAATAGCGGATATCAAGAAGAAGCAAAACTAGTAGCAAAGCAAGTGATAAAAGCATTTGAACATAGTGAATATATTGTGACGCCTTCAGGTTCTTGTGCTAGCATGGTTCATCATTATTATAAAGAGATGTTTAAAGATGATAGTGAATGGTACGAAAAAGCAGTTCATTTAGCGGATAGAACGTATGAGTTGACGGATTTTTTAGTGAATGTACTTGGAAAAGGTGATTTGAAATCTAAGTTGGTTGAGAAAGCTGTTTTCCATCAATCTTGTCATATGAGTCGTGCACTCGGGATCAAAGAGGAACCACTGAAGCTATTATCGCAAGTAGAAGGTCTAGACGTAAAAGAATTACCATACTGCCAAGACTGCTGCGGGTTTGGTGGTACTTTTGCAGTGAAAATGAGCTCGATTTCTGAAACGATGGTTGATGAAAAAATAAAACATATTGAGGAGACAGAAGCAAATCTTTTAATTGGAGCAGATATGGGATGCCTTATGAATATTGGAGGAAGGTTGCGCAGGAAAAATAAAAATATTCAAGTGTTACATGTAGCAGAAGTACTGGCGAAGGGGTTGAATAAATGAGTGTGGCGGGGGAACTAGATTTTTTGAAAAGAGTAGATAAAGCGTTGCAAGATCCACAGATGAGAAGCGCGGTTCCGTTTACACAAGATCGGCTTCGGATGGGACGGGAACAAGCTACAAAGGAATTAGGGAATATGGAAGAATGGCGCGAGGCAGCATCTGAAATTCGGATGCACACAATCGGAAATTTAGATAGTTATTTGGAACAATTAGCTACTAATGTTCGGAAAAATGGGGGGCATGTGCATTTCGCTTTCAAAGCAGAAGATGCTGTATCATATGTTTCTGAAATCGTAAGAAAAAAAGGAGCGAGATCAGTAATTAAGTCAAAGTCCATGGTTTCAGAAGAAATACATCTTAATAAAAACTTAGAAGAGATGGGGGTAAAAGTAGTAGAGTCTGATCTTGGGGAGTATATTATTCAATTAGCTGGAGAAACGCCATCCCATTTAATCGCCCCGGCCATTCATAAGACGAAGGAACAAGTAGCAGAGCTTTTTTCTAAGGAAGCAGGAAGAAAGATCCCAGTTGATACGAATCAATTACTACAATTTGCTAGGGAGCAATTGCGTAAAGAGTTTTTAGAAGCTGATATTGGTATTTCCGGTTGTAACTTTGCGGTAGCGGAATCTGGATCAGTTGTTCTTATAAGTAATGAAGGAAATGCTCGCCTTACTACGACATTGCCAAAGGTTCATATTGCGATTATGGGGATGGAACGCCTTGTTCCGACATGGAAAGATCTTGATGTAGTCGTTTCGATGTTAACAAGAAGTGCTACAGGCCAAAAGATTACATCTTATGTAACTGGAATTAATGGGGCGCGTTTACATGAAGATATGGATGGACCTGAAGAATTTCATTTAATTATTTTAGATAATGGCCGTTCTGATATTTTAGGAACTGCTTATGAAGAAGTATTAAAGTGTATAAGGTGCGGAGCTTGTGTAAATGTTTGTCCTGTGTATCGCAATATTGGAGGACATGCTTATGGAAGTGTCTATAGCGGGCCAATTGGAGCAGTACTTGCGCCTTTATTAGAAGGATATGAAGAGTTAAAAGAATTACCTTTTGCATCAAGTTTGTGCGGAGCATGTACAGATGTTTGCCCTGTGAAAATCCCATTACATGACCTTCTCATTGAACATCGTAAAGATGTCGTGGAACAAGGGTTTATAACGAAATTTGAGCAACTTGCCTTTAAAGGTTTCACGTTTATGGCGAGTCATCCATTCGTTTATGAGAAAGCAATTAAAATGGCACATACAGGGTTATCGATATTTGCAAAAGATGGTTATATTGCGAATGGACCAGGTCCATTAAAAGGATGGACAGAAAGTAGAGATTTTCCAAAACCTGCGAAACAATCATTCCGTGATTGGTGGAAAAAAGAAACGAGGGATTCATAATATGAATACGGATGTACAAGAGTCTTTTTTAAACAATATCGCACGTAAATTAAATCGAGAACGTCGCTCGGGAGTTACTCCTCCCAGGTGGAAAAACGATCCACTTAGCCACTTTTCTAATGAGATAGATCACGAAAGTTTAATAGAGCAGTTTATTGCAAACTTGCATATGTTACATACAGAAGTAAGTCATATACACCGTTCAGAAATAGGGAGTGCACTTCAGTATGTTGTACATAAATTTAATGTTCAATCTGCGGTGTATTGGGATGATGATAGATTACACCAGCTTGAAATAGGAAAGTGTTTAAAAGAAAATTTCGTTTCTCATCGAATTTGGCAAAGGAAAGAAGGTGAAAGAGAACTACGGGATTATGCAGCTCAAGTGGATATGGGAATTACATATGCCGAAATGGGACTCGCTGAGACGGGAACAGTTGTTTTATGGAATGGTGGCGGACGTGGACGTTTAGTTAGCGTTTTGCCAGCAGTTTATATAGCAATTCTCTCAGAACATACAATTTATAGACGCTTAACAGAAGGAGTAACTAGAATTCATGAACAGGTTTCGAATGGATTACCTGCCTGTATTAATTTTATCACTGGGCCTAGCCGGACAGGGGATATTGAGATGGAATTAGCTTTTGGAGTTCATGGCCCAGGCAAGGTCCATGTCATTCTATTAAAGGATTAGAAAGAAAAACAAAAGAATGCGAGGGGGAGTGGGACTTTTGATGAAGAATAAATTTCGTTATTATGTCTTTACAATGCTCACGTTTATTACGATGGTGAATTATATTGATCGAGGGGCCATCGCTTATGCACAGTCTTTCATTATAAAAGAGTATGGCTTTGACCCGAAGGAGTGGGGAGCTATATTAGGATATTTTGGTTACGGTTACATGATCGGTTCTTTATTAGGAGGTATTTTTTCAGATAAAAAAGGACCGAAATTTGTATGGATCGTAGCAGCGACGGCTTGGTCTATTTTTGAAATTGCGACCGCTTTTGCTGGAGAAATAGGGATTGCTGTTTTTGGAGGGTCTGCTTTAATAGGATTTGCTATCTTCCGCGTTTTATTTGGATTAACAGAAGGGCCGTCTTTCTCGGTTTCGAATAAGACAGCAGCAAACTGGGCAGCTCCAAAAGAAAGAGCTTTTCTAACATCTCTTGGTTTTGTTGGCGTTCCGTTAGGCGCAGTATTAACTGCACCTGTAGCGGTCTTCTTACTATCTTTTACAAGTTGGAAAATCATGTTTTTTATCCTTGGTACAATTGGGATTGTATGGGCGATTATTTGGTATTTTACTTTTACGAATATGCCTGAGGATCATCCACGAGTGACAAAAGAAGAACTAGCTGAAATACGAAGTACGGAAGGTGTGCTTCAATCCGTAAAAGTAGAGAAGGAAATTCAAAAAGAGCCATGGTATTCCTTTTTTAAAGTTCCGACATTCGTTTTGGTTACGCTAGCATATTTTTGCTTCCAATATATCAATTTTTTAATATTAACTTGGACACCGAAATATTTGCAAGATGTATTCCATTTTCAATTATCTTCCCTTTGGTATCTTGGGATGATTCCTTGGCTTGGAGCTTGTATCACATTGCCGCTAGGGGCGAAGCTATCTGATCGTATTTTACGTAAAACAGGGAATCTTCGTTTAGCTCGAACAGGATTACCGATTATTTCTTTATTACTTACAGCGATTTGTTTTAGTTTCATTCCAGCGATGGACAATTATGTAGCTGTATTAGCGCTTATGTCGCTTGGAAATGCGTTTGCTTTTTTACCAAGTTCATTATTTTGGGCAATCATTGTCGATACGGCTGCTCCTGCTTACTCAGGAACATACAGTGGAATTATGCATTTCATCGCTAATATCGCGACAATCTTAGCCCCGACTTTAACTGGTTACTTAGTTGTAAGTTATGGCTATCCTTCTATGTTTATCGTAGCTGCCGTTTTGGCCGCTATTGCAATGGGGGCAATGTTGTTTGTGAAACCAGGGCAGCAAACGAAGACGGAAAGCTTATTTAACTGGAGAAGTAAGAAGGCGTTAGAGGAACCTCGTGCTAATTTTGAATGAGTCAAATATGAAAAAACTCCTGAATTCGCATACTAAGTATGCAAATTTAATGGAGTTTTTTTCATTATCCGGAAGAAAAAAGTTAAATGATCAACAACATACAGAAGTATAAAATTGTACATAAATCTCTGTAATAAAATGCTTGATGCGAAGTCTATTCTACGGCTTCCTATATTCGTTTCTAAGCGTGAATGGCATGTGAAATCAAAACTTTGCTTGTAGTACATAATAAATACAGCTGTTACCCTATTTAAATTACATGTGGATATAGGATAAAGTTAATTTATCATCCTATATTAAAATAAAAATAAACTACTGTTCGATTTGAATATTCCACGATATAATGGTGGGAGTTTATATCTGAAGAAATATTTGCATAAGAAGTGAGGTACTATATGAAAAAAAGAACGACAGACATTATTTTTATTATTATTGGTGCATTCCTTTTTGCTTTAGGTGTCAATTTATTTGTTATTCCGAACGAGTTCGGTGAGGGCGGTGTAACAGGTATCACAATTATTACGTACTACTTATTTGAGTGGTCACCAGGTTTAGTCAATTTAATTTTAAATGCGATTTTATTAATAGTCGGCTACAAATTTTTAAATAAAATCACAACGATTTATACGATTATCGCTGTAGTTACGAACTCGCTATTTCTGCATTTAACAGAAGGATGGACGATTGCATCGGATGAAATGCTAGTAAATGCCATTTTCGGTGGCATATTTATCGGGTGCGGGATTGGTCTCATCATTCGCGTTGGTGGAACGACAGCAGGTACTACCATCTTAGCGAGGATGACACATAAGTACTTAGGTTGGAGCATTAGTTATGGCCTACTGTTCTTCGATTTAATCGTTGCGTTTTCATCTTATTTCATCATTGGTGCAGAAAAACTGATGCTGACAATTATTATGTTATATGTAGGAACGAAAGTAATGGAATTTGTAATCGAAGGGTTAAATCCGAAAAAGGCCATTACGATTATTTCGGATAAACCGGATGAAATTGCCGGGAAGGTGACTTCCTTAATGGGTAGAGGGGTTACCGTGTATTCAGGTCATGGCTATTACACGAAAACACCGAAGGACATTCTTTATGTTGTTATTAATAAGCAAGAAGTAGTGAAGCTAAAGAGGATTGTTCAAACTACGGATCCGGCTGCATTCATCGCTATACACGATGTTCGTGATGTGTTCGGAGAAGGATTTGTTGATATTTCGAAAGCTTAGAAATTATTTTTGCTTAAAATAATCTTAATACTAAAACGTGAGAATCTATTTTGAATAGTCTTTTTTCAAAATAGATTCTTTTTCTTTTTCTTGCAAAAAATCCAATTGTTTCTTAATGTAGTGATGTAGAAGGATGAACAAGAGAGGGTTTAATGAAGATGATACATATTTTATTAGCTGATGATGATAAACATATTAGAGAGTTGTTACATTATCATTTACAAAAAGAGGGGTTTAAAGTTTTTGAGGCGGAAGATGGAAAGGTAGCGCAAGACGTTTTAGAGAAGGAAAATATTCATCTTGCGATTGTAGACATTATGATGCCGTTTATTGATGGTTATACGTTATGTGAAGAAATCCGTAAGTATCATGATATTCCTGTTATTTTATTAACAGCAAAGGATCAGTTAGTTGATAAAGAGAAAGGATTCATTTCTGGTACGGACGATTATATTGTAAAACCGTTTGAGCCAGCTGAAGTCATTTTTCGTATGAAAGCATTATTGCGCCGTTATCAAATGCTGAGTGCAGACATTATTACACTTCACGGAACGACAATTGATCGTAAAGGTGTTGAGGTGAAGTGTAACGGGCAGACGATTTTGCTTCCATTAAAGGAATTTGAATTATTATCACAATTAGCTAGTTACCCTGGAAGAACATTTTCAAGAGAAGAATTAATTGAATTAGTATGGGGAATGGATTTTGAAGGGGATGAACGAACAGTTGACGTTCATGTGAAGCGACTAAGAGATCGATTCTCAAAACGAACGGATGATTTTCAAATTACGACAGTGCGAGGACTCGGTTATAAGTTGGAGCTGAAATAAGATGAGATCACTATATTCTAGATTTGTATTTATGACAGTCGGTATTATGCTACTTAGTAGTATTATCGGCTTTTTATTAACGAACGTATATTATCAAGTAAAGTTAAAACCGTATAATAGTGAAAAGATTTTAAAGTATGCGGAAGAAGTTAAATCGTTATATGAAAAACAAAGTGAAGAAAATCAAGAGACGTATTTGCATTCTATTGCAAAATTAGGGTATGAGATTTATATTGTTGATGATCAAAAGAATGGAAAGCGTATCGGTAATGCGTTTCGTAAGACGACGATAAGTGATGATACCGTCCGTAAAGTATTGAATGGCGAAACATTTAATGGTGTTTCTACATATCCAACGCGTCTTTTTATTACCGGTTTTTTCGATAATGAATTAATAAATAGTGTCGGTGTACCACTAAAGCATGGTGATAAACAGTACGCTTTATTTATTCGTCCCGACATTCAGAACCAATTTGGCGAGATGCGAATTTTCTTAGCAGTATTACTTGGGTTTATCGTACTATTAAGTATTATTTTTATTGCAATTGCAGCAGGTTATATCGTTCGCCCAATCCGTAAATTTACGAACGCTACGCAAAAAATTGCGAGTGGGGAATATGAAATTGAATTAGATGTAAAACGAAAAGATGAAATAGGAACGTTATCTACAAGCTTCCAAAAGATGACGAAAAGTATAAAAGAACTAGATGAAATGAGACAAGAATTCGTTTCGAATGTTTCACATGAATTCCAGTCACCGCTTTCTTCTATACAAGGTTTCTCGAAAACGTTGCAAACAGAAAAGATGAGTGAAGAAGAAAGAAACCATTACTTACAAATTATTGAGGGCGAAAGTAAGCGAATGTCTAGTTTATGTAAACAGTTACTTACGCTTGCTTCTTTAGATAAAGAAGAGAAAGTGTTACAAATAAAAGAATTCAATTTGCAAAAGCAAATTAAAGACGTCATTTTTATGCTCGAATGGAAATGGCGTGAGAAAGATATCGCTGTTGAATTTGATGTACCGGACATAACAATTCAAAGTGATGAAAACTTGCTTCATCAAGTATGGAGTAACATTTTCACGAATAGCATTAAGTTTTCAAACGATGGTGGAACGATTGAGTTTTTTGTCGAAGAGTTAGAGTCTAGTGTTATTATTTCTATATCCGATAACGGAATCGGCATGGAAAAAGAAGAAATGGATCGTATTTTTGATCGTTTTTATAAGGTGGATACAGCAAGGGCAAGAAATGTAGAAGGTAGCGGTTTAGGATTGTCGATTGTGCAGAAGATTGTTGAACTGCATAACGGGACTGTTTCAGTTTATAGCACGAAAGGGGAAGGGACGACTGTTCGGGTTGAGCTTCCTAGATAGATGGAAGAGGCTGTTTGGAAACGGCCTCTTCTTTTTTGGTCTCTAGTATACGTGTAAAGTGAAAAAATGTGAGTCATTTTCATTACATACTCGGACGAGTTTGTGGAGTGAAATCAGGAGGAAGTTTGTTTGGAAATGTAGAATTTCTACATAGTTATAAGGGTTTTATTGAAACTGTAACTATTTAGGGAGGAAATTACTTTGAAACGAATTGATGTGTTATTAAACGTACTAGATTCAACATTCGATAAAGAGAGTTGGTATGCACCGTTTAAACATGCTATAGAAGGACTTACAGCTGAACAGGCTATGTGGAAACCATCTGGTGAGGAAATGAATACCATTTGGGAGAACGTTAATCATCTCATTTATTACAAAGAGAGGCTTGCTGCAAACTTGGAAGGCCGTGAATGGACACATAATCTTGACGGTAATGATACCTTTTATCTTACTAAGCAATCTAATGATGATATGGAATGGAAGAAAGTCGTTGAACGTTCTGAAGATGCTCAACGTAATTTAAGACAGGTATTAAGTGCAATTTCTGAAAGAGAGCTTGAGCAAAATTCACTAGAGGGGAAATTACTGGATATCATGCTTCATGATGCTTATCATACAGGACAAATTATTCAATTACGGAAAATGCAGGGTGCTTGGCCATCAAAGCGTTAACTGCCGTTTTAGGTTGGTGCTATTGTTGAATAAAATTTAGATATTCAAACGACTTTATTGTTATATTTTTAGTGAAGTATTTTACATCCAAAATGAAATAACTATATTTTTAACCCCGTCCCCAATTTAGGACGGGGTTATGTTTGGTTTGCTATAAAGCCGCACCTTTCCCGCGCTCTTCCTTAAACCGAACCCCAAAAGTATCCGCTGTAATCTCATCAGCTTTCGGCAAAGCCCGTAATTTCGGATGAAGTAGCCATACGAGAGAAATAAATAAAATCCCGATGCTAGCAAGTGCAAAAATGAGCTGGCTACTAAATACATTTGCGGCATATCCACCAATTAAAGAACCGAACGGCATAGCAATTGTGCCCATACTTCGCATGACTGAGTTGATGCGTCCAATATATTGATTTGGAATTACAATTTGACTAATTGTCGCAAATAATATGTTGGTCGCACCAATTGGAATCCAAGCTAGGCCGAATAAGAGAATAGATAGCCATTGAAACGGTACGATTGTAGAGAGAAACCAAAAGATAGCGCCAGTCGCAAAGCTAATAATGGAGACACGGCCAACGTTACGTTTGCCAACCCATGAACTGAATAATGCTCCAATCAGACTACCTGCTGATATAGCCGCTAAGAAGAATCCATATGATTTCACGCCTCCTAAAGAATCAGCGAAAGAAGGGAGTATTGCCATCGTCATACCAATTGAAAAATTAGCGACAACTGAACCGATTAAGAATACGCCCATTAATGAACGGAAGACAATTGAAAAACCTTCTTTTAAATCTGAGAAATATTGTTTAGTTGAAAGTGATGTGCCCGTTTCCATTTGCTTTGGCATTTTCAATGAAAAGAACAAAAGGGCAGTAATCGCGAATGTTAAGGAGTCGACCACATATAAAGTAATGGCACCAAGTAGTGCTACTAATATGCCGGAAAGAGTCGTACAAATTAAGTCAATGCCTTGATACGCAAATGAAAAGAGTGAATTTCCTTTTAATAATTGTGTTTTATGCAGTAGAAGTGGTAAAGCTTTCGATTGTGCGGGATAGGCGAATTGTTCGATAAAGGCTACGATGGGCATAATGATGAGTAGTAGTTGGACTGTTAGTTGGTCGAAGTAGTGTGTAATGGGAATGATTAAAATAAGAATGCATTGCAGTACTTGTGTGATGACGAGGGTGTTTTTTATTGACCATCTATCAACGAATGGCCCAGTAAGAAATTGAAGTGCAGAAGGTAATAACGTAAGAAAACCTGCTAGTCCAGAATAAAAAGGATTACCACTCAGCTCATATACGAGCCACATCGCTGCTACATAATACAAGCTATCTCCTATGTTTGTAAAAATTCTCCCTAAAAATAATAAGAGGAAATTCCGGTTTTTCAATATGTCCATTTAATCTACTCCTTTATAAAAATTTTATTCGGTAAAATAAATTTGACCGTTTATCCCGCATTAACGGGCAGTAAGACCCCCATCTCAAAATTCAGCGGAAGCAAAGAAATTAGGTGGGGGATCAACTGCCCGTAAAAGCCCGATTGGTTCAACTAATAATCAGTGGGGGATGAACAAAACCCCACTGATTAAAGTTTCACTTTATGTAAAAAAAATCGTATTACGATTTTTCTTCTTTTTTCACAAAGCGCTGCATCGCTCGTTCGTCTATTTGTAGTGCAGTGGTAGAAATGTAATAAGATTTACTATTTGGATCTTTATCCCCGTCTTTTGCGATCTCATTTAATTCAGACATCAATTCATAAAACTTTTTTATCCACACTTGAAATTGTTCTGGCGTAGCATCAAACTCCCAGCAAGATGAAACGTAATTCCAATCAGCAGGATCTTCGCTTTCTTTTCTTAAAGTAAAGGCTTCCTCAGGTGCTGCGAGAATATGGCTTTTCGTTCTTTCCGTCATTTGTAAAAAGATTTGGCGACCTGATTCGCTTAATATTTCTAAATGAGGTAATAGTTCTGCAGCAGGGGTGAAGCCCCTAGCGACAGATTGATAAAACTTTTGAACGATGCCATTCTTTTCTTCTGTATATACAATTTCTATAAAACCATTCTTTTCTAATTCTTTTAAATGATAATGAATTTTCGCCCTTGGAATGCCGAATTTCTCAGAGAGTAGTTGTCCTGTATAAGGACGTTCGCATAGACGCATCATCATTTCGACACGTAGTGGATCGCTTATTGCTTTTAATTGGCTATAAGTAGTTAGTGTGAACATGGGCTTCAAAATGATCAACTCCTTTAATAAAATTACTCGGTCAATATTATTTGACTGAATTGTATCAAGGATTTCAAATGTTTTCAATACTTTCTGAAAATTTAATCTTTCCTCTGTAATCTTCTGTTCATATTCCGTTCATATTTCTTTTTTATGATAAGTGCATAGAAAGAAAGAGGAAGGAGCGAGCGAAATGTTTTTAGCTCTGCGTGAATTGAAACAATCAAAATTAAGATATGGATTAATCGGACTTATCATGGTTTTATTATCATTTTTAGTCCTCGTTATTTCAGGATTAGCAAATGGATTATCATATGATAATGCTTCATCGATTCAAAATATGGAGGCAAATAAGTTCGTTTTAGCGGATGATGCGGAAAATAAATTACTTCGTTCACAAATTAAGAAAGACGATGTAGATAACGTAGTCAATCAAGTAGGCGAGAAAGAGGCCGTTCCGTTTCGCGTGAAAGTTTCAACATATGAAAAGAAAGATAGTTCGAAAAAGGTTGATATCGCTATTTTCTCAAGTGAACGCGATACATTTTTAGAACCGAATATTGTAAAAGGTGAGAAATTAGGTACAGCAAATAACGAAATGGTTGCTGACGAATCCATTAAAGAAAAAGGAATCGATATTGGGGATACAATTATCGATCCTGTTTCAAAGAAAGAATTTACAATCGTTGGATTTACGAAAGACCAAATGTTTAGCCATACACCAGTCGTTTATGTAAATGAAGACGTATGGAGTGCTATTACACAACCGAACCAAAAAGATTATAGTGCAATTGCGCTGAATACAGATAAAGAAGTGAAAAATGCTCACGTTATCGATAAAAAAGAAGTACTACAAAGTATTCCAGGATTTAAAGAAGAGCAAGGAACATTAACGATGATCATTGCATTCTTACTTGTAATCGCTGCGTTATTAATCGGTGTATTCTTCTACGTTATTACACTGCAAAAAACACAGCAATTAGGCGTATTAAAAGCAATTGGTACGAAGAACTCGTATTTAGCAAATAGCTTAGTTGTACAGGCGTTATTCTTATCAGTTGTGGCGATGGTAATCAGTATTGTTCTTGTACAAGGATTAGAAACAATTTTACCAGCAGGTATGCCGTTTTTATTAACAGCACCGATGATTGCACAATATGCAGCAATCTTTATCGTCATTAGTATTTTAGGAACACTTATTTCGTTATATCAAGTATTAAAAGTTGATGCATTAGAAGCAATTGGAGGCGGGATGTAATGACTTCATTATTAAAATTAGACAAAGTAAGTAAAGTGTACGGAGAAGGGAATACGGAAGTAACAGCCCTTCATCCGATATCGCTTGATGTAAAAGCTGGAGAATTTATCGGCATCGTCGGTCCTTCTGGATCGGGGAAAAGTACGTTATTATCAATCGCGGGTGCATTATTATCACCATCAAAAGGGGATATTTACATTCGTGAGCAAAATATTACGAAGTTATCAGAAAAGGAAATGACAGACATTCGTTTGAAAAAAATCGGTTTCATTTTCCAGTTCGCAAATCTTGTTCCATATTTAAATGTGAAAGAGCAATTGCTGTACATTGCAAAACTGAAAAAAGAAAACAAACAAGAATCAGAAAAGCGTGCGGATCATTTATTAGCAGCATTTGGATTAGGAGAAAGAAAAAATCATTATCCAAATCAACTATCTGGTGGGGAAAAACAAAGGGTAGCAATTGCTCGTGCGTTCATGAACAATCCAGATTTAATATTAGCAGATGAGCCAACGGCAAGCTTAGACTCAAAACGCGCACGTGAAGTTGTTGAAATGATGAAACGTGAAGTGAAAGAGAGCCAAAAAGCAGCAATTATGATTACACATGATGAAAGAATGCTGGATGTATGTGATCGTATATTGACGCTTCGAGATGGACAATTAATATAAAGAAAAAGGGCCAACCGTACATGCGGTTGGCCTTTGTATCATTGTTTTTAATAAGTATAATGGCTTTATTTTGAGAATAACGTTTTAATTTTATTGCGCGCAATTAATAAAACGCCGCCTAAGACAGATAACATACCTAAAGCCATAGTATTTGATTGCTCACTACCAGCGTTAGGAAGTTCTCTAGCGTTATTGTTTGTGTTTGTAGTACCAGTTTTTGTTTCTGTTTGTTTTGATTGAGATACTTCATTAATTTTGTTATCTACATTTTGCTTCGTTGTGTGTAACTCAGCTAATTTGTCATCAATTTTTTTCTCAGTATGTTTAAAGTCGTTGATTTTAATATCTAAGTCTTGTTTTTTCTTTGATAAATCGTCTGAAACAGTTTGTTTCGATTGCTTAATCTCGTTAATTTTATTGATTAAATCTTGTCTAGCTTCTTGTAATGCAGCAAGTTTGTTTTTTACATCTTGTTTAGCTAGTTCTAAGTTAGCGGAAAGGCTATCTAAATTGCCTTTAATTTTCTTAAGTTCCTCTAACGTATTCCCAGTATTCGGCTTGTTTTCTTTTAACTCAGCAAGTTTATCCTCAGCAGTTTGTTTCGCTTTCTTTAATTCAGCTAACTTTTCATCTACTTGTTTTTTAACTTCTTTAAGTTCATTAACCTTTTGATCGATGTTCTCTTTATGTTGCTTCATTTCATTCACTTTTTCATCGACAGTTTGTTTATGTTCTTTAATCTCATTCACTTTGTTATCGATATTTTGCTTATGCTCTTTTACTTCAGCAACTTTATCTTCTACTTGTTTTTTATGCTCTTTTATTTCAGCGATTTTATCTTCGGCGATTTGTTTGTCTTGCTGAAGTTTTGCATCTAACTCTTGTTTATGTTGTTTAATCTCGTTAATTTTTTCATCAGCAACTTGTTTACGTTCATGTAGTTCATTCACTTTTGTATCAACATTTTCCTTAACTTTGTTAAGTTCATTTAATGTTTGATCCACGTTTTCTTTGTGCTGCTGTAATTTCGCATCTAACTCTTGTTTATGTTGCTTAATTTCAGCTAATCGATCTCCTGTACTTTGCTGATTAGTAGCATCAGTTACTTCTGCATGAGCAGAGTTTGCGCCAGCAATCATTGCTAAAGCTAGTGTAGACGCAGCGATTGTTTGTTTTGTTTTCATATTTTTGTACCTCTTTTCTTTCATATGCATGAACTGTTTTGTGTAAAAATGAGCATATAGAAGTAGATTATCTTATCATTATATACTATGTTAGGCGCTTAGAGGAAGGATTTGCATAATAATCTATGATTATGTAATTCTTATAGTCTCTTATTTTGGAGTAGGGGACAAATCTTTAGCTAGATGAACAATTTCTTCAATAGTAAAGCTTACATCTTTACTATTGCGAATAACAAACAAATAATCAGCCTCATTTTCTATAGGATCTACCACATCATCGTGAAGTGATTCAGTTTGTTGTCGATCAAGTACTTCTTTGAAACTAGAATATCCACCTCTAAAAATATTTGTACTTCGCGTGCTTCGAGCCACTCTTTCGTAAAGTACATCATCTGGAATGTTAAAGTGAACGAGTATGCGTACATATTCATTTTGTGGGAATAATTCGTTTAGTAAATATAGCCTTCCGTTTTTACTGCGATTGGAGTTACTAATAATAAGGTGTAAATTTGTATGTTCTTTCGCGTAATCAACAATGAATTTCGAAAGACCATGCTTAAATGTATTAGCGCCTTCAGCCGGCTGTAATTTTTCATAATACGTGTTAATAAATTCAGCTTGGTTATCTTGATCCATAACGAAAGAGTGGGGTAACTCTTTTTCTAAAGCTTTTGCAAATGTAGTTTTACCGCTGTGTGTTTTTCCTGCAGTAATAATGACGAATCGTTTCATATTGGCCTCCATATGCATTGTTATAATCAGGAATATTCTGTACGAATCGACAATTTTCCTGCCAGAGAATATACAAAGTGCCGGAGTGATAGTAGGCTAAAAACTTGACAAAAAAACTTATTTATGCTATAATTTACCAATATAAAAATAAAGTGTATAATAGGGTTCTCCTGGCCAGGGGGGACCCTATTTTTATTGTCAAAATGAAGGAGTGTATGTGCGTGAAAAAAGGTGAATCAAGTGTAACGTCATTAGTATCAGCTTTCAGCAGGGCATATCATAGTGAATTTGATCGGCCGAAAATATTTGATGATTATATAGCTAAAGAGTTCATTTCGCCAAAAGAACGAATTAATATTGAAACGAATATGGTTCAAGGGATACATTTTTTCAATACAGACATTGCAAAGCAGTTTCAAGATAATCCGAAAGAAATATTAAAATGGATTACACAAGTTCAATTATCGCCAACACCTTTAGCGCGTGCGGCATATTGTGAAAGAGTATTACTACATGAAATTACATTAGGTGCAAAACAATACGTCATACTCGGTGCAGGCTTAGACACGTTCAGTTTTAGACACCGAGAATTAGAGAGTAATATAGAAATATTTGAAGTGGATCATCCTTCTACGCAGCAGTTTAAGAAGGAGAGAATAGAAGAAGCAGAGTTTGAAATTCCAAACAACCTTCATTTTGTTTCGATGGATTTCACGAAAGGATTTTCCAGTGAACAGTTACAGAATGAAGGATTTGAAAATAAAAAGACTTTCTTTAGTCTATTAGGTGTTACGTATTATTTAACGAAAGAGGAACTTTCTAGTTTAATAGAATGTCTATTTGCGATGGTTCCAGAAGGGAGCTCGATCGTTTTCGATTATCCAGATGAAAACTTGTTTACGGAAAAAGGATTATCTAATCGAGTGGAAAATATGGTGAAAATGGCTGCGGTAGGCGGAGAACCGATGAAATCATGTTTTTCTTATACCGAAATGGAAGTACTGTTAGAGAAGGCGGGCTTACTTATTTATGAGCACTTATCGCCAGAAGACATAAATACATTATATTTTGAAGGACGAAACGATTATTTAAAAGCTTTTGAGACGGTACATTATGTACATGCGGTGAAGAAGTAAGGAATTAGTAGGCATGGGGAGGAATCTCTGTGTCTTTTTTTGTGGAAAACAAGAGGATGGGATTTATTGAAAAAGATAATGATAGGTATATTGCTACATGAGTTACTACATCTAAATGAATATCAGGAAGAATGTGAGGTGTATTTGTATGAAGAAACAGAATATTCAACGAAAATTCACAATTATGTTATATAATGATTTTAATAAACTATATTTTAGAAATTACCCCCGATTGTGTAGAAATTATATTATGTTTGGATAAGCTAAAATGTTTAGCTAAAAGAACTTGTAGTGGGGCTTGCTACAAGTTCTTTTATTTGTAAAATTTATATTGGATAAAATATGGAAAAAGGGAGGATGTAAGTTTGATAAGAAATTTAAAGAAAGCAGCACTTAATTCGTTAGATGGGAAATGGGGAGTAAGTATAGGGGTATCGGCGTTATACTATTTTGTACCAACTTTAAGTGCATCAGCAATCGCTAGTTTTATATATTTAATATTTGGCCTGTTTATTGGGGTAATTGGTTTGGATGTTTTCTTTATTTATTCAATTGGTGGGCAGCCGCAAGTAGATCCAACAGCACTAGTTTTACTTATTCTAAGTTATTTTTTTATAGGACTGATTTGTTTTTTAATTTACAGTGTCATACAAGGTATCTTTAATTATGGGTATTCTGTTTTCACCTTACGCTTAGGTAAAAATGAAGATGCTAAGGTGGACGATGTATTTGTAGGGTTTAGGAAGAACAATTTGTTTAGATCAATGAAATTAGGAGTATTGCAGGCTATTCTTCTATTTTTATGGAGTCTGTTATTAATTGTTCCAGGTATTATTAAATATTTTTCTTATTCAATGGCATATTATATCTTAATAGAGAATCCGGATTATACAGCAAGTGAAGCATTAAGGGAGAGTAAAAGAATAATGAAAGGACATAAGTTCAAGTTATTTGTTCTTTGGTTATCTTTTATTGGTTGGTTTTTATTAACTGCATTTATAGGCATATTTACATTTAATCTATCATTCATATTCATTTCCCCTTATTACAACACAACTGTCTCGCATTTTTACTTAGACTTGATTAAGAAACAGGATGCTAGAGAAGCGAAGGTAAGTATATAAAGAATATAAGTAGTCAGAAAATATGTATAATGTATATTTTCTCGATTGTGGACATGCAGTTAAGCGTATCCCTTTTTAATGTGATATTGAAAGAAATAAAGAAGCTGCAATTGGATATGTTTTACTTATAATAATTTGGATAAGGATGTTATAACATTGGAGGAATTTAAAATGGGAAAGAGTGAGATGTTTCAGGATTTTAATTTTAAATTAGTAGTAATTGAAGCTTTATTAGATAAAGAGCCATTATTTTTAAAAGAATTAAAAGACTTAATAGATAAGTATACGAATAATTTTGAATGGTATTCAGGAGCTGGCCCAATTGTTGAAATTAGAGCTTTTTTAGAAGAGTTAATTTTGGAAACAAGTGATTTGGAAAAGATTGAATCCCTTTGCTTTGATGGAGGAAATGAAATTTATCATATTTTAAAGCCAGATTGGGATGGTGAAGACAGTTTATTTGATGTAATATCTGTTGAAGGATTTCAAAATTTAAAAAATCTAAAAACAGTGGAATATATTTCAATGTGTTACCCAAAAGTATTAGAACCATTTAAACAAGCTGGAATTGAAATTGAGGATTAATGAGAGAAAAGTTGTATAATAATGGAAGTGATTCTTATTAAGAAAGAGTCACTTTTTCTTATGCAACGAACAAAGTAGAATGGAGGATACGATGATAATAATCGATAATGATGGTGAAGGCTACTGGAGTAAAACTGTTGATTTAGGCATTTTAGGTAAATTAAATAGCATTTTTATAGATTTAGATGGATGCGATATAACAGGGGCGACGGACAATATGACTCAAGAAGAAAAGGTACAAAAAGCTACAAAATATTATGGTAATAGATTCAAAGAGTTAGAAACAAATGTTGGATTTATAAATGAGCAATTTCTAATGTGGGTTATCACGCATTTATGTGATATAGAATATCCATTTTGGGAATTTGGTGATGAAGATGAAAGTAGTGAAGATTATCCAGATTATATAGTAAAAGAAGAAATAAAAAAATTCGAAGATGAAAATGGACAATTGCAACATGATCCGTATAGTCCAAGTCCGATTTATAGAGAAATTCAGAAATATAATGCATTTAATAATGAAGATAATTTATTAAGCTATGAAATCATAACGAAATATTTACCGGTTCTTGATTTCAAAAAATTTGTAGATACAATTAGACCTAATAGTATAGATACATTTGAAGATAACATAAACTTTCAAGTGAGTAGTGAGGTTTGTGGTGGAATGTTACTTTGTGCTACTTACGGAACAATTTATGCTAATAATGAGCTAGAAGTTACGCATAACTGTTAATACAAAGATTACTGATAGGTATATCGCTACACATCTATTAACTGAAAAATATTAATTACAATCAAGCGTAAAAAAACGCGATTCTTAGTAAAAAAATAGTGTTTTTTACTATTCAAATATGATTACATCTGAATTTAATGAAGATTTCTTCTGCAAAAGTAGTAGTTTTTTTATTTGAATTTACTATCTCAGTTGGATGTATCATATTTCAATCTCGATAGAATAGTAAAATGGAGTTTATATAGTATATTTTTAATAATTTATTTTATTAAGTTTTTGAAACAGCGCATTATGTACATACAGTAAAGAAGTAGAAGATTAGTAGGCATGGGGAGAAATCTTTATGTCTTTTTTTATGAGGATTTTTAATTTTAAAAATACATTGTAAGAAATAATTTACAATTTGTAAAAAATAAATTACAATTATTTAAAGAGGTGTTGCTATTGTTGCATAATAAAATTGTAGTTTGTCGAGCAGAAAAAGGTTGGACCCAAGAAGAACTGGCAACAAGAGTGGGAGTTAGTCGTCAAACTATCGCTACTCTTGAAAAGAATAAATATAACCCTTCTCTAATTCTTGCCTTTAAAATCGCAAATGTATTTGAAAAGCCGTTAACCGACGTATTTGATTATCTAGAGGAGTGATACATATGTTGTTGTTAAAAATTTTGTTATTTGGTTTAATAGTGATAAGTAAGATGTATGTAATAAAATTTCAATCAAGTGATGAAGCAAATGACGAAAGAGGAAGAGAAATTCTATATAAAACAAATAATGCTTTGTACAATATTCTATATTTAGGTATCCTTGCCATTATTGTTTTACAATTAATTGATATTATTCCTTTGAAATTTCTACCTGATTTGTTGTTATATTTTGCACTTTCATTAAGTGTGTTAGGCAGTATTTTTATATTTATCAACAGAAACAGTAAAAATTACTAATACGAGTTAAGTGTTTAATCTTGTTCTGTTAGTTAATTGAACAAAATTTTTTTAGTAAGCTACATAAAATAATCAATCTTTTTCATGAAAATTTAAGGAAGCTAAAAGAACCCACACATTTTAATCAAAATGTGTGGGTTCTTCTTTTTATAAAATAAATATTTGTAGTGTGGAATATATCCAATTGATTAACCGAACTAGTATTTTAGGGGGATTAACTGAAACCATAAATATAACTTCATGTCTATCTTGTTGATGAATTTCATTGTCCTCGGATAAAAAATCAGTAAACCCTTTAAGTATGTATTACTTTGGTTTTTATTACAATTTTGTAAGGTTAAGTAATAAAAATCGATAGAACGGGATATTGGAATGGGATACTCTGATTGATGGGTAGAATATTCTGAAAAAAGGGGTAGGACAAATGAAGAATAGACAAAAAGCACCGATAATATGCAAAAGCATTTTATGTTTAATCATTTGCATATTGATTACGAATGAAGCATGGTTTACAAATGTGGTGAGGGCAGAATCGGGTACGTTGACTGATAGGAGTATAGAGAATTTCAAAAAAAAGATGGATGAACAGGTACCAAAATGGCAGGGGAATTATAATGTACCAGGGGTTGCAATAGGAATTGTACATGAGGGGCGTATTGCTTATACACTTAACTACGGTTATGTAGATAAAATGACAAAAAAAGCGGTGAGTGATGATACTTTGTTTCAGGCTGGTTCCATATCTAAAAGTCTTACAGCGTGGGGAATCTTGCATCTTGTAGATGAAGGGCGTTTATCACTAGATGATCCCGTTGGAAAATATCTGACCAAATGGAAATTACCTAATTCAGAGTTTAATAATAATGAAGTCACGATCAGAAGATTATTAAGTCATACAGCAGGGCTGCCTGCACATAAAGGATACCTTGGGGTTGCACCGGGGAAACATCTTGATTCTATCGAGGAGTCTTTGTCTGGAAAAGGATGGCTTAATGAACCAGTGAGGGTTACCAATAAACCAGGTTCAGAAACAATTTACTCTGGTGGCGGATATACAATTTTACAACTTGTAATTGAAGAGGTTACCGGAATACCGTTTAATCGTTATATGGAAGAACAAATTATGAAACCATTAGGAATGAAATCTAGCTCATTCTTACAACGTCCTGAAAATCTTAATCTTTCGAAAGTCTATGGATATTTTGGAGAGGAGCTACCTAGTTACCAATTTACCGAACAGGCTGCTGCAGGTCTTAAGACAAATGTTACCGATATGATGACATTGATACTTGCAAGTATGGATGGTAATGGTGTCATCAAAAGTGAACGTGTTGAGGAAATGCAAAAGCCGGTATTAGGGGAGAATGGTTTAGGTATATTTGAAAAAAAACTATTTAATCAATGGAAATTACTTTATCATTCTGGTGACAACCGAGGTTGGCATTCTTTTTATGGTTTCATTCCTAATACAAAGGATGGATTGGTAATCCTTACGAATAGTGAAGGTGGTATAGACTTACGTCAGGATATTTACCACGCATGGATTGAATATGAAACGGGAAAATTACCTGAAAGTTACTTCGCTCTAGCTGAGCAGAGAAAAAACAACTCTATTATATCAATTGTTATTGGCGCCACACTTAGTATGTACTTGCTACTGTTTGTAATTAGATTGTACAAAGGTAGAAGAACGTTCATTTTTAAGCAAGAGAAGAAATCTTACATCGGATTAGTAGTTAGGACATTTTTACTTATTATTACTGCAATTATCGTTTTTTGTGCAGCCTATTTGTGGAGAGTTTTCAGTTTGAATTCCGGTAATACAATAAATTTTATTCTAATAATGGCATGGATTATAACGCTATTAATTAGTGGGTTTTTCCCGAAAATTAAAAGTAATAAAAAACAACGTATGAAACTAAGAGATTTAACATCAAAATTTACAATTATGTAATTTTAAAAGCTAGAAAGCTAGATTGGCGTGAATCGCTAATTGTGGAGTGCAAAAAACAACAAAATCTCTTAAAAAACAATTAATTTTTTGCTTCATCTATCTTTACAATCCCTCTCTATAATGTGAATTGGATAAGCATCTAAGAGAAAGCAGAATATGTCAGTTTGTACATTCTATTATTAGGGGGAGAATTTGTATGAAAAAGACAGTTGCTTCGATAGCAGTTATTGCGGCATTATTGCCGACGTTTTCAGTACATGCGGAAGGGAAAGAGCAAAGCCGAAGATCAGCTACAACTTTTAACGTTATTAGTGACATTCAAGGGGATTTAAGTGATTTTGATCACGTATTAAAAGATATGAACAAAGTGACGCCACTTTCTAGAGCGCTTATTATGAATGGGGATATAACGCCAACTGGACAACAGTCCCAATATGATGATGTGAAGCGTGTATTAAATAAAAATAAGCATCCAGAGAATGTATGGTCGGCTATTGGGAATCATGAGTTTTACGCTGGGAAATGGACAGCTGATGGGAAACTCTCTCAAAGTACATGGCCAAATGGTGTAACGGAAGAAACGCTATTTAGCCGCTACTTACAATTTAGCGGACAAGAAAAGGTATATCATAAAAAAGAATTAGACGGTTATCCGCTTTTATTTTTAGGAACTGAAAAATATATGAAATACCACGATTCAAAAATGTGGGATGAAGTATATATGAGTGATGAGCAATTAGGTTGGTTAAAACAAAATTTAGAAGAATATAGTCAAAAAGATAAAAATAAGCCAATCTTCATTTTCTCTCATCACGTTTTACCTGATACAGTATCTGGATCAAGACAATCACCGTACTTACAAGATTATTTAAACGTTGATAAGTTGTACGATATATTAAAAGACTATCCGCAAGTTGTTTTCTTCACGAGTCATACACATTGGGATTTAAACTTGCCAGACTGGGCTGCTAAAAAGAAAATTGCAGGCGGAGATAAAAAAGGATTTACTGTTGTAAATACGGGCGGGATTGAAACGGGCTGGATGTCGGCTGGACCAAATGGCGGAGAGAAGACCGCTCCTGATGGCTATTCATTTAAACAAGGGTTGCAAGTGAAAGCATATGGTAGCGATGTAATGGTGACAGCTTATGATTATAAACGTGATAAGGAAATAAAGAAATTATTAATTAGTGATTCGAAAGTTGCACAAATGGGACCAAATGTAACAGCTGATGATAGTAAAAATGTAATCGTCGATGCAACGGAGTATATGGAGTACAATGTAGAAGGAACGAACGAGTGGCATACGTATAATCCAGGGAATCCTCCGAAATTTGATGGGAATAAAATTGTATACGTACGTCATAAAGGGGAAATGAATTTAGAGCCAGGATTAGCACAGCTTCTTCGTTTCTCGGCAAATAAGTGATTGGAAGGGGTCCACATTTAAATGTGTGGGCTCTTTTTGTTTTGTCGTTTTTTGTCGGTAAGTCGATATATTTGAAAAATCGCTGATATAAATTAAGAAACGCTGATATATTTTGAAAATCGCCGATATAAATTGAGAATCGCTGATATATTTGAAAACCCGCTCATATAAATTTCTTGTACCGTGCTGAACTCCAAAACACTCGTATAATTTCATGTACCGTACTAGAGATTGAAATTCCAATACATTTTTCCCCCAGAAAGATGACTTCATCATTTTTACATGCAATAATAGTAACGTTACATACATTGTGAAGAAGTACAAAAGGAGCGTTATTTATGAATTTAGCTAAATTCCCGAGAAAAAAATATACAGAGTCATATACACCAATTGAAAAGTTAAATAATTTTTCTGAGGCACTTGGTGGGCCGACTATTTATTTTAAACGAGATGATTTACTTGGTTTAACAGCTGGTGGTAATAAGACGAGAAAGTTAGAGTTTCTAGTTGCGGATGCACAGGCAAAGGGTGCAGATACGTTAATTACAGCTGGTGGTATTCAGTCAAATCATTGCCGCCTAACACTTGCAGCTGCGGTAAAAGAGAAAATGAAATGTATCCTTGTATTAGAAGAAGGGCTTGAGCCAGAAGGGAAGCCAGACTTTAACGGAAACTATTTCTTATATCATTTACTAGGTGCTGAAAATGTCATTGTTGTACCAAACGGAGCAGATCTTATGGATGAGATGCATAAAGTTGCGAAAGAAGTAAGTGAAAAAGGTAATACACCATATGTAATACCAGTTGGTGGGTCAAATCCTACTGGTGCAATGGGATACGTTGCTTGTGCGCAAGAAATTATGGCGCAATCATTTGACCAAGGAATTGATTTTAGTTCAGTTGTTTGCGTAAGTGGTAGCGGCGGTATGCACGCTGGTTTAATTACTGGTTTTTCTGGAACACAAAGTAACATCCCAGTAATCGGAATTAACGTAAGTAGAGGAAAAGCAGAGCAAGAAGAGAAAGTAGCAAAACTTGTAGAGGAAACGTCAGCTCACGTTGGAATTCCAAACTTTATCCCACGCGAAGCGGTTACATGCTTTGATGAATATGTAGGACCGGGTTACGCGTTACCAACGCCAGAAATGGTGGAAGCTGTTCAATTACTTGCGAAAACAGAAGGTATTTTACTTGATCCAGTGTATACAGGTAAAGCGGTAGCAGGACTAATCGACTTAATTAAAAAAGGCAAATTTAATAAAGAAGACAACATTTTATTCGTACATTCAGGTGGTTCACCAGCGTTATATGCGAATACGTCTTTATTTGCGTAATTATGAAAGCATTGGGTATCCAATGCTTTTTTGTTATATACTGGAATTACCAAAGTGTAAGAGGAGGAGTATATGAGTTCAAATTTAAAATGGATCATATATACAGTACTCAGCATTTCTATTCTATTAATTTCATTTGTGGCTTATGGAGTTTATGTATCCCGCTTTAATGGGCAGTAAGACCCCCACCTCAAAATTTAGCGAAAGCAAAGAAGTTAGGTGGGGGTCGGGCTGCCCATAAAAGTCCGATTGGTGAAGGCTAATAATCAGTGGGGGATGAAGAAAACCCCCACTGATTAAAGTTTCACTTTATATTTCACTTAAGTGAAATGGTAACCAAACCAAAGGAAAAATAAAATAATTGCTGTGTTAAATAGAGTAAAACATAAACCGATAGTTGCTAAAATTTTTTTCTCAGTTCGGCTACAAAAAGAGATGACCGCTAATAGGATTGCTATAACAGCGGAAGCTAATATGAAGTAGGCGAAAGGTACGACATATGCTACGCCAACTCTGTCTAAAATAGGTGAGAAGAGAAAGAGATTAATAGTAACGAATATACTTACAATGAGAAACGTATAACTTTTCCAAGTGTATGTTTTTAGCTGCATGGATGGTACTCCTTTCCTCGTATTCTTTATATTTCTTACCATAAATTAATTACCTTTATTTTACAATATCCTAAATTTTTATGAGATGAGGTAGATGAATATGATGGATAGAAATGTGTCTTTCGTTTTTATTATTATTTGTATACTTATAGTAACCGGTTGTTCAAATATAATAGGAAATGAAGAGCAAAGAATCGAAGTACAAAAACATATTCGTGATAATGAATATAAAGATTTTAAGGTAGTGATAGATAATAATGAAGTGTTGCAAGTAAAGGGAATATTAAAGGATACTACTTTTGAAAATAAAAAAGTGGAAATGTCTCGTCCAGCTGATTATCACTTTATTTTTCAATTTAAAAATCCGAAAATAGAGGCGAAAGCTGTGTTGTATCAAATTTGGGTAAGTCCTAATAAGGATAAAATGGAAATCAAAGCGGAGGAGAATCGGTACGCTCAATTAGAAGGGGAAAATGCAGCCACTCTGTTTCAGATTGTTACAGGAGAGAAATTAGCTGAATAAACATATATGGTTATAGAAATTCAGTTCGTATTTTTCATTTTGAGAGATAAATAGTTTTCAACAAAAATAGCTATCTTTTTATATTGGAATAAATATTGAGAATCGGATAAAATGGAAAGTGGACATTGACGGATTAATGCACCTTAAGGTGTCCATTAATCCGTCAATGAATAATAAAAAAATATATTGTTTTTACAAAGGTTCGATGTTATGTTTAATTTTCTTAATATAATATTTCACTTATATAGGAGTGGCTATTTGAATAAATTAATGTTATTGGTTTTATTGGCTACATGCTGTCTCATGATTGCAGGATGTTCTAATGATGTGATTACACCAAAGGATGAATCTGAAATTTCAACACATGAAAAGATTAATCGTGTTAACAAAGCTTGGTACAAACATATATAATAGTGTAAGGAAACTTAAAATTGTTGATGATAAAGGTCATAAGGTGAAATGAGTTAGGACGATAGTAGATGTTGTGAAACGTGTCGAAAAGCGGGAAGCATTTACATGTAGTGAAGTGGGGGAGTATAACTTTATAAAATATGAGACATTAAAATATTCACAAAAAAGAGTCTAAAATTAGAACCTTTTTTGTGGATATTTTTCATAAAAGACATTCTAAGGTACTTTCCTCTAACTTGAACCTTCTAAAAATTATTTTACTAAGTGAAAGTTCATTGAGAGTATCGCACTTCAAAATTCGGGGAATGCTAGGGGCCCGTAATAGCTTGATTGGTGTGGTTCCTTTTTCACTTTATCTACCATATTTATATATCTTTCTATAAAAAATCTAACTTTAAACGATTAAATGAGATAAAAACTAGTTAAAAACAATGAAATTTCAGGAAAAATAAGGTACACTAATCAATGGTTTTGGTTTAAAATCAATTGACGTTAATGTATACGGGGGAAAGATTGATGAACAACAATACAGTAAATGAATCTGTTGAAGAAGTTGAGAAAAAACGAGTAAGATCCAAAAAACGTTTTACAAATTGGAAGCTTATCGCAGCAGGTGGCGGTGTAATTGCACTTCTCCTTGGGGGAATGAGTTACTATCAGGCAACTCACTTTAATTCTAATGTTACGATTAATGATACAAAAGTCGGTGGTTTGAGCGCTGATGAGGCAATACAGAAATTAAAAACATCTGGACTAGCAAACAAAGTCTATATTGATCAACAACAAATTTTAGATGAAAAAGAGACAAAGACGGAACTGACGGAAAAAGATTTGCCGCAAGTTAAGAAACTATTAAAAAGCCAGTGGACATTTTTCCCTTCTTCAAAGGAAAAAGATTATTCATTGTTACCGGAAAAGGCAGAGCAGTATCGTAGTGAAACGATGAAAAAACTTGTAGAAGAAAAGCTTGTTTCTATGAATACACAATTAAAAGAGCCTCAAGATGCTATGGCGAAGCTTGAACAAGGAAAAGTTGTTATTTCGAAGAGCGTTGATGGAAAACAATATGACGTGACGAGTCTACTAAAAGATTACGACAAGCAGAAGCATAAAAGCGAAATTCATCTAAAGTCTGCATACATACAGCCTATTAAAGAAGACGATCCGATTATCAAAAAAGAAGAGAAAGCATTACAGAATCTTCTTGAGCAGTCCGTTGATTATAAAGTGCAGGATGAAGTGTATTCATTAAAAGCGAAAGATTTAATTCAAAATGCCTCTATGTCAAAGGATATGAAAGTGACAATCGATGCGAGCGATATTAAGAATAAGATTGCTGAAATTAATAAAGCTAAATCTACATTACATAAAGACTTTGCATTTAAAACGCATTCTGGTTCGATCATATCAGTAAAAGGACAAGGATACGGCTGGGCGCTAGATGTGGAAAAAGAAACAAAACAAGTTCAACAAGCCTTTGAGAAAGGCGAAAAATCACTTTCTGCTTCTAACATTCACGGAAATGGTTGGGAGAAGGAAGGAATCGGTTATAAAACAACATCGAATAATGGCATCGGAGACACATATGCAGAAGTATCCATTGCGGATCAACAAATTTGGATTTACAAAGATGGCAAACTGGTTCTTACAACAAATGTAGTGACGGGTAAACATAGCACGGGTGAAGATACATCACCAGGTGTGTGGTACGTTTTATATAAACGAACACCATACACACTGAGAGGCAGTGCAGTAGGTAAAGCTGATTATGCAGTTAAAGTAGATTATTGGGTTCCATTCACAAATAGCGGTCAAGGATTCCACGATGCTGGCTGGCGAAAAGACTGGGGAAATAATGCTTATTTAACAGGAGGATCTGGCGGTTGTGTAAACCTTCTTCCTAACGTTGCGAAAACTGTGTATGATAGTTTGAATACGTATGATCCAGTTATAGTGTATTAGAAAATAGCTACGTATTAAAAACTTAAACGAATAAACAAAGCAGGAAATCTTACCTGATGGTACATGAAAAAACACCTCTTGCATTCGCATGCTAAATGTGCAAATGCGATCGAGGTGTTTTTGTTTAAAGACAAGGGTGCATTGCTTATAAGAAACAAAGTGGGAAGAGATTGAGATGGAAAAATAGGTGTACAAATAATCAATAAAATTGACACTGAATATCATTTTCATTTATTATGGAATCGTCGTATGTAATTGGAAATGATCTTTGTAAAAAAGTCTATTTTTTATATTGATATAATAGATTTCTATTAAGTTGTCATATTTAAAAACTATCATTAAATCTTTCAAGAATTTAAAAGTAGGAAAGGGTAATATAAAATGAACTGGAAAAAAGGCGGATTATGGGTTATTATTTTTTTCGTTGTAAAAGGCACAATTTCTACACTTTTAATCGTTACAGGTGCTAAATATTTTGATTTGTCATTTATGCAACTTATCGTATTGATCCTCACTTTATTAGTGATTTCTCTAATAAGTCGAAAATTGCTGTATAGACATAGAAAAAACAAAAAGCAAAAAGAGCTAAATATATAAGGAAGCCCCAGAGACCTTTGGATTTCTGGGGTTTTACTTATTCAATAGTGCGTTTTGGGCCCGCGATACGAATGGTACACTCCATTAGTTTTATCGGTTGTAGATCAACAATTATCTAATTTTATCAAAAAAATAGAAAACTCTTTTCTTTTTCTTTTATTTCATTTAATATCAATAAGGGCACCAAAAAATAGATAGGGGTGCTAAAATGTACGGTATTATTAATTACGAAGTGTTTTTACTAACCGGAATTTTATTAAATCTAATTCCTGGTGCAGACACCATGTATATTGTGGGAAGAAGTATTTCACAAGGTAGAAAAGCAGGTGTGTATTCTGTTTTTGGTATTATTACTGGCTCTTTAGTTCATACGTTATTGGTTGCTTTTGGTTTGTCTATCATACTTACAAAATCCGTTGTGTTATTTAACACCATTAAGGTTATAGGTGTTATCTATCTTGTATATTTAGGAATTAAAATGATACTTGATAAGACAAATGTAGCTTTTCAAGCCCCATCCAATAAATTGAACATTAGAAAGATATATTTACAAGGACTCTTAACAAGTCTTACGAATCCAAAAGTCTCTTTATTCTTTATTGCATTTCTGCCGCAGTTTATAGATACAAGGGCTGCAGGTCCTATACCTTTTATCATTTTAGGAATTACTTTTACAGTAACTGGACTATTGTGGTGTTTATTTGTTGCTTATTTCTCTTCCTATGTCACCAAAAAATTAAGAGGAAATCAAAAGGTAGGAATGATTCTAAATAAAGTAACAGGACTGATTTTTATTGGAATGGGGTTAAAGTTGCTTCAAACGAAGGCTCCTCAATAAACATGAATAATAAAAAAATGCCCCCTTTTAAGAGATGTTATTTTTAAATTAAGTTAATTTCTATATATTAAAAAGCCCCTTCAAATTTGAAGGGGCTTTTTGCTTGTTATTTTGATTTATCTAAAAATTCATTTCATAGTGCATGATCTATTTTAATCAATTGTCATGTATATATGTGTCCTCCAATAACAAGGTTAAATCCATTCAGTTCGTCATCGTAGCTTCGTTATCTTGCGGTTACATTCCCAAATGCGTACAATAGCGTGCCTTCAAGGTTATACTGATGCTGGAGGTGGTTCTTTTATGTGGTACAGACATTAGTTGAAAGATAGGTTTTGCCTGCTCTGACTTATATTGTAAACTTGATAATTTATAAAAGTGGATTTAACGGGGGGATATTATGAAAGATAGCAAACATTTTCATTTTCACAAGCTTTGGCTAGGGCAGTCTATAAGTTTATTAGGTACTCAGTTTACAATAGTAGCTTTGCCGCTTTTTGCATTAGAGGTGTTACGAACAAGTGAAGCAAATGCTGCTATGCTTCGTGGGGTTATATTCGTCCCTTACCTAATTTTTGGGTTAGTAGCCGGTGCTTTAATAGACATTTTCCATAGAAAAAATGTCTTGCTAATTTGTAGTATATGTCAAGGAATATTGTTTTTATCAGTATTCATACCGACTGTAACAAATATAATAACGTTCCCTTTACTGGTATTTATTATGTTTTTAAATGGAATATTCACCACGTTTTACAACATTGCCATTCCTTCTTTCTTACCGGAAATAGTAACAGATAAAGACAACTTAAAAAAAGCAAATGCTCAACTAGCACTTTCGGAGTCTCTTTCTATAGTAATTGGTCCTATGCTAGCTGGAATCGTCATTACTCTAGTCGGATTAACAGGATCGTTTACTGTTGACGCAGTAACGTATTTTGTTTGTTTTATGTTTGTATTATTTATTTCAAAGTTTAAACCGCATACAGAGGGGGCTTTAAAAGACGTAAATTTAAAATCCATATACCAAAACATATATGAAGGTTTGATATATTTCAAAAAACACCCTGTATTAGAGCCAATTGTGACATGTGGTGCTGTTTACGGTTTTTTTAAATACATACTAAATAGCATTTTAGTAATATTCCTTTATAAGGTAATGGGGTTATCTGAAATTGAAATAGGGTTTGTTGTAGGTTCAGCAGCGGTCGGATTTTTAATAGGTAATACGGTTCTCATGAAAAAAAGTCAACAAATTAATAATACAAAAATGCTTATTTATAGCGCTACTGTATCAGTTACCGGTTTGGCTTTTATACCGATAATGGGATATATGGGAACAGTTTACGGTATAGTAGCCGCAAGTATCATACATGGTATGGGAGAAGGTGTATTTGGCCCTTACGCTGCAACTATACGACAACTTGCCTCACCAAATCACATGCTGGGCCGAGTAAATGCTGTACAGCGCACGCTTAATTGGGGAGCTTGGGCATTGGGAAGTTTTGCTAGTACATTTTTAATTTCTATATTTGGGCTTCAAACTACGTTATTTATAGGAGGTTTCGGAACAACATTGTGTTTAGTGGCGTTGTTAAGACGAGGCGTATCAAAAGGAACTGACATTGAATATACGAGTTCATTTTAGGGGAGCTGATATTGATGCATAAGGTATTAAAAGGAACTGACATAGAAAATAAACCACACATGTTATTTATAGGGGGGGAAACCTGTAACTGAATCCTAATATAGGTGTTTTTGTTTAAATTTTGCTTAATTCTCACCGGTAATTAACTAAAAATTTGGAAATTGTTATATAATGAATTTAATTTTAAATTAGGAGTGTTAGGGGTATTGGAAAGGTGTTAAAACTTCTAATAGAAAGCATATTCGATTAAGAAAGAAGGGGTAGTTATGAAAACTAGTGAAGAAACGCAGTGGCAAAGGTTTAAACGTAAGAGTAAATCCCCGAAAGAGTGGTTAAAGAAAGTATATGAATTTTTTATTAATGAACACGTATGGGATGCTATCTTTAAAGTGTTCCTTAAACTAGTATGGGCAGTAAAAGGTATGGGAAAAAGCTTGAAACGGGTAATAGAAAACATATTCAATTAAATTAAGAAAGATAGGGTATTGCAATGGAAATGAAACAGATTGGTAGTAAAGGGAAAACAATTGTTCCATTTCACATTAGGGGTAGCACCACATTGCTATCAAGCTAACAGAAATAGAAAACTAAAGTCCGATGAACTTACGTTCAACGTCTGTCTATTTCTTGTATTATTCACTCTTATATTTAAAAATGAATATGCTAAAGAAACATCCGAATTTTGGATGTTTTTTTACATGTTTCTCTATCTTTTCAATTCTTCTTTTAAGAGAAGCAATAACGGCATTTTGATTGTTATCGTTTTGTTTAAACCTAGAGTCCACAAATACTTTTTCTTGTTGATTTCGCAAGAAGTGATGTGTTCTTTGAGCTCTGTATGGTTATACAGTGTGGTTTTACTCACTCCAGCTTCTTTTTGCCACACTCTTGAAGTTAATTATATTTTTCTACGTACTAAATAAAAAGATAAGGACCCCATAATAACAGGTGCAACGAAATCAAAGAAATGGGAAAAATTAAAAGAAAAAAGAAAAAGAAATGGTATAAGTGTATAGATCACTGCTTGTCCTATAAATACAGGAATTCCAAATTGAAATTCTCTACATCGCTTGATTTTCCTGTATAACACTTCCCCGATTAGACAAGCTATAAGAGCTGGTATACTACCATAAGTGAAGATCGTTTTAATGAATTCTAATATAACGTTCGGGTGAATAAAGCTAGGATGAGAAATATATGAAATCAAGAACCATCCAAAAATGAAAGCAAACAGACTTGCAGCATAACTAATTACAAATTTTATCAACGTAATCATCCTCACAGTTTTCTAATGTTAACTCCATTGTATGACATGAAATCCTATTATTGGTAGCGAGAAAAAAGCGGATCCCTACTCTAAAAAGCATACACTCATCCTTCTATACTTGTTTTATTTTCTTTGCTCTAGCAAACTTCCAAAAAGCTGCAAGTAGTATGAGCAGCGGTATTCCCTGAATAAAGAGAAATCCTCCAAAAAAATAAAGTGCACGACTAACTAGAGGAGGAGCTGTTGCCGACTCACCCGCGAAATAAGACCCATAATTAGCCGCTACACCTGCATAATCAGCTATCCCACCTATAAGAAAAGCCGCTGGAATTATAATTAAATTTATCCCTAAACAGATCATTATTGAAGATAGGTTTTTAGCCTTAATTTTTGGTGAAACAGACAAGAAAAATAAGAATATTGCAGTGCCGTTTATAAGAAGTAGTGTTATTACATAATAAATTCCCATAATATCCCTCCATGATTTTAATTGTACCATCAGCAAAGACAACTTTGTGTAAATTTGGATGAATAGGGTCTTCATGTGAGGTTAACATTACGTCTCATTAACAGTAGTCAATAATGCACATAATTTTCGTTTTTGCTTTCTTTTCTGAGCTGGATAGCGATGGGGTGAGTCATAAATTGTGGAACATATTCTTAAGTAATTATAATATAAAAAAATTAAATTCTCCTTCTGTAATTTATTCAAATTAACAAATATCTACATCTTTTGAATGCCCTGAAAGTGCTAAACTTAAGCAAAAAAATTAACCATCCTATGCAAGAAAGTTTAGATAGCTAAAAGCATATGCTTTATTGAAGGGGTGTGATTGAATTATGGAACGGCCGAATTGGGGAATTGGAGGATTAGTATTCGTTGGTTGCATGTTTCTTGGCGGAGGAGTGGGATCTATGTTAGGTAATGCCCAAACTGGATGGCTCATAGGAATGGGTGTTGGATTTCTTGGGATGGCTTTAACGAGACTGATTAGAAAGTAATATAACGGAGATTCTTAATACCATAAGAGCTCCATACATTACAGTTAGAAGCTTCTCTTTTGTATTGGTCTTTTTTAAAATTTTTTCCATACATAGATAGGATTCTCAAGTAGGAGGATGGCACCTTAGGGTGTTTTTTTATGCGCTTTAAAAGATTCCCAGCATCTTTTTTGTAATAGAATAGATTCATTACCGTTTCAGACCTATGTATTCATTCATAATCTAACAGTAAAAGGGGGGATGATTAAAGGTATGGCGTGTAATGATGAATTAATTTGTCAACAGTTTGCAAGAATTATTGGTGGCCAAGAAGGATTCGCTGGTGGAAAATGCGTGGCAACAATAAATCGGGATGAAATAAAGGCAACAATCTTAGGAAAACGTTTTAGAGTAACAACTTCCTTCTCATTTGAATCAAGAGATCATAGAACTGGACAGGCATTATGTCTAGGACGGGTAGCGCTCTTGCAAAAGGAAGTCACCGGATTTGTTGCCACAATTATTAAGCAAGGAATAATTGTTTCGTCTATTCATAATGAGTGGTTATGTGATGATCCAAATTTAATTTACGTTAATATTGAAGATGTGGATGATCCGCTAAGTTTCGCAAAGAAAGTTAGAAGAGCATTATGTAATTAACCAATTTATTTAGTTAAATGAGCAATAGAAAAGGATCTTCAATTGAAAGATCCTTTTCTATTGTTCGTAAGTGATAAATCATATTAATTAAAACATTCAAGATTATTAATGTTATTTTCAATGATTTCACTAAACACTTGAGAAAGCCTCTTTCCACTTGTTGTTTCAAGTCCTTTCATACATAAGATGAAGGTTTTCATTAATTAGGTTTACTTGACTAGCAGACAAACGTATTTTTTGTGCGCGAATCGATATAATAATCTCCGCTTTTATTGTAGTGTCAGTCTTTTAGTAGAAAATAAATATATACGACAAATTTTGACAAAGAAAGACTTATGTTTTTGTTATGCTATGAAAGTTATTAATTTGTAATGTATATATAGGAGGATTTTTTAATGTCAAAGAAATTGTTATTATTTGCACTTATGAGTTTATGTGTAATTGCTTTAAGTGCTTGTAAGGGTAATGAAGAAAAATTAAAGGGCGCACCAGATGAACAAAAAGTGGATGAAGACAAAAAAGTAGTAGAGGAAGAGAAAAGTAAACAAGAAGAGCGACAAAAAGTAGAAGAAGAAAAACGTAAACAAGAAGAGCAACAAAGAGCAGAAGAAGAGAAGCGTAAACAAGAAGAGCAACAAAGAGCAGAAGAAGAGAAACGTAAACAAGAAGAACAACAAAGAGCAGAAGAAGAGAAACGTAAACAAGAAGAGCAACAAAGAGCAGAAGAAGAAAAACGTAAACAAGAGGAGCAACAAAGAGCAGAAGAAGAGAAGCGTAAACAAGAAGAGCAACAAAGAGCAGCTGAGGAAAAACGTAAGCAAGAAGAGAAGAAGGCTCAGCAACAGCAGTCTACACAACAAGAGAGAACACAAAAACAAGAAAAACCAACACAAGCAACAGGTGGAAAACCAACAAGATCACAAATTTCAGTTGGTTCACATGTAGTTATTCAATTGGATAATGACTATAGTAAAACTGTAAGTGGCGTTGTGAAAGACATTTTGACACATAGTGAAACACACACGTACGGAATTAAAGTTCGCTTACAAGATGGACAAATTGGTCGTGTTCAAAGTGTTAAATAATGAAAAAGAGATTTGACTTCTTTATCAAATAAATAAAAGTTAAAAACCCGGTTCTTTCGTAAAGGAACTGGGTTTTTGTGTACGAAATTTGCGTTTTGTTGGTGCTACCACACCTCTATCAAGTATAGATGTTTTTATAATTTGAAAGACGAGTAAACGAACGTGGAGGGAGTATTGCATGTTTGAGAAGATTAAATGAATAGAAAAGGAAATGTTTTTTAATTCTGGGTTATGGACCTATCCTCTCGCTCTAATTAACTAAAAGAAGAACTTTCCCATACCCATTAGACTACTAAGCATTCCAATTCCATTCATGCTGCTTTTTCCTACTGCAAGTAAGTTTCCAAGCATTCCTGGCTGACCGTAACCTCCGTTATTTCCCCATCCCATGGGACTTACCTGTCCTCCCCATCCTGAAGAGTTTCCGAAAATACCCCAGTTATTGGTACTGAATTTAAAAGCCTTAGCTGGCGGCGATAGTAAAGCGGCAAGATGCCCTTGTGCAAACATCCCTGCATGATTGAATGGTTGGGCCCAGGGGAAGGGAGGTTTTTGATAATTAAAACCTGCATGTCCTGGTAATGGAGTCCAATTAGCAGGATGTCCTTGGGGAATCATCCCTGCATAATGGATTGGCTGACCCAAAGAGAAGGGAGGAGGCTCGGGATTGAAAGTCGTATAATTGGCTGGTGAATCCCAACCAACTGGATAGAAGCGACAACTCCAATTCTCAGAAATCTTCAAACCACTCATTTCGTCAGCTTTAGTTATTTGGGGCTGTGAATATAATGAAAGCATTGAATTTTGATTATTATATTGTTCCTCGTTTCCCTTTGAATTCAAATACCAATATTGGTGCATAAGCTTATTCCCCTCACTTTAAAAATGTAATGTTAGACTTAGCCTATGTAATATTCCTTTTTATGGATGGTTACATAACTAGATTTCCAAGCCTGTATTTAAATGTTTATTAAGGTGTAATTAATAAAAAAGATTTTAAAATGTTATGTTGAGAAAGTAGAATTGCTAAAAAGAGAATATCCATTCGAAGAGTTTGGCAAAATACTGCAAGGATCATGTATTCTTGTGCAGATATGCAAACAATTGAAATGAATCAATGGAATTTATAATGAAGGGGCAAATAAATATATGAGTGAAACATTACATAAAAGAAAACCGCCATATTTAATGCTTGTAATCCTTTTTATTGGGGCATTTGTGTCATTTCTAAATAACTCGCTTTTAAATGTAGCCTTGCCATCAATAATGAAGGATTTAGACATTAAAGATTATTCAACAATCCAGTGGCTTTCTACAGGGTATATGCTTGTAAGTGGTATATTAATTCCAGCATCAGCATTTTTAATAACCCGATTCTCCAATAGGAGCTTATTTATTACATCTATGGTGATTTTTATTCTTGGTACGGCCTTAGCAGCTGTAGCGCCGAACTTTGGTTTATTACTTACTGGCCGGATGGTTCAAGCAACAGGTTCTTCAGTCATGGGGCCTTTGTTAATGAATATTATGCTAGTAAGCTTTCCAAGAGAAAAAAGGGGAACGGCAATGGGGATTTTTGGATTAGTTATGATTACAGCTCCAGCAATTGGACCGACACTTTCAGGTTATATTGTAGAGTATTATGACTGGCGTTTGCTTTTTGAAATGATTTTACCGTTAGCAATCATTAGCTTACTGTTAGGGATTTGGAAATCAGAGAATGTCATGAGACAAAACAAAAATGCAAAACTTGATTATTTCTCATTACTATTATCTTCTGTCGGCTTTGGGGGGTTGTTATATGGATTCAGTTCTGCAAGCTCTGATGGCTGGACGAATAAAGTTGTCGTAACAACCTTAATCGTAGGCGCTATTGCCCTAATTGCTTTCATTATCCGTCAATTAAAAATGAATGAACCGTTATTGGATTTACGTGTTTATAAGTACCCCATGTTTGCGCTTGCGTCTGTAATTGCAATTGTCAACGCGGTGGCCATGTTTTCAGGTATGATTTTAACACCAGCTTATGTACAAAACGTCCGCGGTATTTCACCGCTGAGCTCTGGGCTGATGATGCTTCCAGGTGCTGTAATAATGGGGGTTATGTCACCAATTACAGGTAAATTATTTGATAAATACGGTCCTCGGATTCTTGGTATAGTAGGACTTTCTATTACAGCCGTTTCAACTTATATGCTGGCAAACCTGCAAATCGACTCTAGTCACACACATATTATTCTTATTTACACGCTGCGGATGTTTGGGATGGCGATGGTGATGATGCCACTTATGACAAATGGCCTTAATCAATTGCCAACTCGCTTAAATCCGCACGGTACAGCTGTTAATAATACAGCTCAACAAGTGTCCGGTTCAATTGGTACTGCTATTCTTGTTACGATTATGAATTCTGTAACAAAAACAAAAGCTGAAAGTCTAATGTCTGAATTAGATCCAACAACCTTCACAGAAGCTACGAAGGCAATGTTAACTCAGAAGGCTTTATTATCCGGAATTCAATATTCATTCTATGTAGCGCTTGGCATGAATGTTGTTGCACTACTATTAGTTTTTTTCGTTAAACGTGTAGATACAAGCCCGGAAGCTGTCGAGAAGTTAAATCGGTAGAGAAGAATAAAACTCTATATAATGATTTCTACAAGTTTTTTGCTGTTTAGTTAGACTATGAAGAAATGTAAATTTCTGCTGCTAAGGCGCGGGTATTTAAATTTGGAAAAGAATCAGTGAAATAATTATATATAGTAAAAAGGATCTGATATTCATATCAGATCCTTTTTCATTAGCAACACAGTATACTTGCTTATCGTATTTGTTTGAATTGACATGAAAAACTACTGGTTTTCCCAATACTACAATCTTTCGCTCTCAATTTCTGATAAACATTATAATAATACGCTTCATTTTCATTTAGTATTTTTTCTGCAAGTTAGAAATCTAAGATCAACAAACAACTTATATTACCAACCTTATAAGCAATATCATAATCGTGAATAGTTAGGGGAAAGATAAATTAAGGTAATTAATTACATATTTTTATCCCAGGCGATTCATTGCTATCTTCTTTTTATTGAATGGGATATTTTATTTCATGCTTTTTGAAAGGGTGTTTTTTAATGGATAAAAAAGTATCTGCCATTCCTCAGCCGAAAACATATGGATTGCTGGGGAATCTCCCATTAATCGATAAAGATAAACCAACCTTATCTTTTATCAAGATAGCGGAAGAGTATGGTCCTATTTTTCAAATTCAAACTTTAAGTGATACGATCATTGTCGTTTCTGGACATGAATTGGTAGCAGAAGTCTGTGATGAAACACGGTTCGATAAAAGTATAGATGGTGCTTTAGCGAAAGTTCGCGCCTTTGCTGGAGACGGATTATTTACAAGCGAGACTCACGAGCCTAACTGGAAAAAAGCTCATAATATTTTGATGCCTACATTCAGCCAACGGGCAATGAAAGATTACCATGCCATGATGGTCGATATTGCTGTACAACTCGTTCAAAAATGGGCAAGACTGAATCCGAATGAAAACGTAGATGTTCCAGAGGATATGACGCGTCTTACATTAGATACAATTGGTCTATGTGGTTTTAATTATCGATTTAATAGCTTTTATCGTGAGACCCCTCATCCTTTTATCACGAGCATGAGCCGTGCTCTAGATGAGGCGATGCACCAATTGCAGAGGCTAGATATAGAAGATAAACTCATGTGGAGAACGAAACGTCAATTTCAACATGATATCCAATCTATGTTTTCTTTAGTAGATAATATTATTGCTGAACGTAAAAGTAGTGGGAATCAGGAAGAAAATGATTTACTTTCCCGTATGTTAAATGTGCCAGATCCGGAAACTGGTGAAAAATTAGATGATGAAAATATTCGTTTTCAAATTATCACTTTTTTAATAGCTGGGCATGAAACAACAAGTGGATTGTTGTCTTTTGCAATCTATTTTTTATTAAAGAATCCAGATAAATTGAAAAAAGCCTATGAAGAAGTAGACCGAGTTTTGACAGATCCTACTCCAACATACCAACAAGTTATGAAACTTAAGTATATACGGATGATTTTAAATGAATCACTACGTCTATGGCCTACTGCTCCAGCATTCAGTCTCTATGCAAAAGAAGATACAGTAATTGGTGGGAAATACCCAATTAAGAAAGGCGAAGATCGTATTTCTGTTCTTATTCCACAGTTACATAGGGATAAAGACGCGTGGGGAGACAACGTGGAAGAATTCCAACCTGAACGATTTGAAGAGCTAGATAAGGTTCCTCATCACGCTTATAAGCCATTTGGAAATGGTCAACGAGCATGTATCGGTATGCAGTTTGCACTTCATGAAGCTACACTCGTAATGGGAATGCTTCTTCAACATTTTGAATTCATTGATTATGAAGACTATCAGCTGGATGTAAAACAAACATTAACGCTAAAGCCTGGTGATTTTAAAATTAGGATTATACCCCGAAATCAAACTATTAGCCATACTACTGTTCTTGCGCCTACAGAGGAGAAACTGAAAAACCATGAAATTAAGCAGGAAGTTCAGAAGACTCCTTCTATTATTGGAGCCGATAATCTTTCGCTTCTTGTTCTGTATGGATCGGATACAGGGGTAGCAGAAGGTATTGCAAGAGAACTAGCAGATACAGCTAGTTTAGAAGGTGTTCAAACGGAAGTGGCAGCTCTTAACGATCGAATTGGAAGTCTACCGAAAGAAGGAGCGGTTCTTATTGTAACTTCTTCTTATAATGGAAAGCCACCAAGTAATGCCGGACAGTTTGTGCAGTGGCTGGAGGAATTAAAACCGGATGAGCTAAAAGGTGTTCAATACGCAGTTTTTGGTTGTGGAGATCATAATTGGGCTAGTACCTATCAGCGAATTCCAAGATATATTGATGAGCAAATGGCTCAAAAAGGAGCAACAAGATTTTCTACACGTGGAGAAGCGGATGCAAGTGGTGATTTCGAGGAACAGCTCGAGCAATGGAAACAAAGTATGTGGTCTGATGCGATGAAGACATTTGGATTGGAACTTAACAAAAACATTGAGAAAGAACGCAGTACATTAAGTTTACAATTTGTTAGTCGTCTTGGAGGATCTCCTCTTGCACGAACATATGAAGCAGTTTATGCATCTATACTAGAAAATCGTGAACTTCAATCATCTAGCAGTGAAAGAAGCACGCGACATATTGAAATATCCTTGCCAGAAGGCGTTACGTATCAAGAAGGTGACCATCTTGGGGTGCTGCCAATTAATAGTGAGAAAAATGTAAACCGGATTTTAAAACGCTTTGGATTAAACGGGAAGGATCAAGTCATATTGAGTGCAAGTGGGCGAAGTGTAAATCACATACCTTTAGACAGTCCTGTTCGTTTATATGACCTTCTTAGTTATAGTGTTGAAGTGCAAGAAGCAGCTACTCGAGCACAAATACGAGAAATGGTGGCATTCACAGCATGCCCTCCTCATAAAAAGGAATTGGAATCATTATTGGAGGAAGGAGTTTATCATGAACAAATATTAAAGAAACGTATATCAATGTTGGATCTTCTTGAAAAGTATGAGGCTTGTGAAATCCGATTTGAACGCTTTTTAGAACTTCTTCCTGCGCTCAAACCGCGTTACTATTCTATTTCAAGTTCTCCACTCGTTGCACAGGATCGTCTGAGCATTACGGTTGGTGTTGTGAATGCGCCTGCATGGAGCGGGGAAGGGACATATGAAGGAGTTGCTTCTAACTATTTAGCTCAGCGTCAAAATAAAGATGAGATTATTTGTTTCATTCGAACGCCACAATCAAACTTTCAATTACCTGAAAATCCAGAGACGCCAATTATTATGGTTGGACCAGGTACTGGAATTGCACCATTCCGTGGATTCTTGCAAGCACGTCGCGTTCAAAATCAAAAAGGTATGAACTTAGGAGAAGCACATCTATACTTTGGTTGTCGTCATCCTGAAAAGGATTATCTCTATCGTACAGAACTAGAAAATGATGAAAGAGATGGGTTAATCTCTTTACACACAGCTTTTTCTCGCCTAGAAGGACATCCTAAAACATATGTACAGCATGTAATAAAAGAAGATAGAATCAATTTAATTTCGTTGTTAGATAATGGAGCGCATCTTTATATATGTGGTGATGGAAGTAAAATGGCTCCTGACGTAGAAGATACTCTTTGTCAAGCATATCAAGAAATTCACGAAGTCAGTGAACAAGAAGCAAGGGATTGGTTGAATCGTGTGCAAGATGAAGGGCGATATGGAAAAGATGTTTGGGCTGGTATATGAATGTTTCTTAATTAGATAAGTAATATGTAACGAATGAACTTCTTTCGAATAAGTGAATAATTTATTTATAAAAATCCCGTATTTTATATTCAATACGGGATTTTCTTATTTTTAATAAGCTGGACTCATACTGTAGAAAAATAAGAGGTAATTCATTTGACAATTAAAATGACCTACTATAATATATATGCCATAGCATATAATTAATAAAATGAATACATTCACTGTGAATAATTGACTGGTATGCTATACTCTTTTATATATTAATTTATAGAGGTGATACATGAACTTACATGATTTAATAGGCTATCTTGTTCATCGTACTGATGTGAAAATGACCAATTATTTTACGAAGAAATTAAAACCTTTTGGAGTTACCCCAGAGCAGTGGGGGATTATTAGTGTTCTTTGTAGCCAAAGAGCCACTACTCAAAAAGAGTTAGCAGAAGCGATTGATAAAGATCAAACTACCGTTGTAAGAATGATACAGTCAATGGAGAGAAAAGGGATTGTAAAGAAGGCTTTGAATGACCAAGATAGGCGTTCACATAACCTTTTTTTAACTGAAAAAGGTGACGAGTTAAAGAAAACAATCTTGCCTGTCGTGACAGACGCTCACCATTTCGTTACGAGTAATTTGAGCGAAGAAGAGATTAAAGTATTACAATCATTATTAAACAAATTGTATGATACACGCTATTAATATTTGTTCCTTATTGATGCTATTCATAAGGAACAAACTTTGTTTTAGGTATTATATATGCTATAGCATATAATTCTGTTTTAAGGAATGGTGGAGATATCTTTATTTTGTATGATATTTGATTCAGGATTACGTTTTTTCCTAGTACCAGTCAAAATTCCGTATTGTATATGCTATAGCATGTAAATGTATTAAATAAATAAGAAAGATGTGATTGTTATTTTAATATTAATCAATGTAGTAAAAGTTGTATTGTTTCTATTCTTTTTAATGACAGGAACGAAAATTATATCTGGGAAAATGGCAGATGAGTTTAAGCGATTTGGTTTACCTTCGTTTTTTAATTTCTTAACTGGAGCTTTTGAGATTGTAGGAGCGATTGGAATGTTGATAGGAATTTGGTACCCAATGGCAGCTTTATTAGCAGGATTGCTGTTAGGTGGTACGATGCTTGCAGCTGCATTAACTCTTATTGTACTAGCGAGAGATCCCTTTAAGAAAGCAATACCTGCGCTTGTTTTGTTTGTCCTTAGTTTAGGAGTAAGTTTGTATCATATTTTTTAAACGTAACCTAAATCCGTTAAACTTACTATTGTTTTGTGATTATGTTACAAATAGGGGGATTCTCAAATTAGTGCTTGAATAATAATAGCAATACGAATTTAGACATTACGATCATTCGAATCATAATCAGTAAAAGAATGGGAAGAATTTTATATTAAAAATAGGAGTGAGTAAAGATGGCATATTTATTACAAGTTGATTTTCCGTTTGAAGGTCCTTTTGGTGAAGAAATGGAAAAAGGATTTTGGGATTTAGCAAAAAGTATTAACGAAGAAGAAGGATTCCACTGGAAAATATGGACTGAGAATGAAGAAACAAAAGAAGCTGGAGGCATCTATGTATTTGAAGAAAAACAAGATGCTGAAAAATATGCTGAAATGCACAAGAACAGACTTGAAGCAGCTGGTGTTAAAGATATGAGAGTAAGAATTTTTAACATTAATGAAAAGTTAACGGAACTGAATCGTGGTTATACGAAATAATTCCAGCAGTCGGAGCAAGCTTAAAAAGGAGGGGATAATCCCCTTCTTTTTTTATTTTTAAATTGATGGTGAGGGGACTTGCACAAAAAAATCCTTCGCAAAATTTGTGAGAGAAAAGGAGAGATAAAGGTATTTTAACCTTATCTCTCTTTTTCTATATTAATTTATTTTCAGGTAAGGAGTTGATTAGTTATTACTATTTATAAGAACGTGAAGAAGTGTTGATGCCAGTTGGAACTGTTGTAAAGGTTGAGGGGGGAATCCAAGGAAATATCAGAGATGTGCATGATGATTTGGCGCAGGGTTATGAATCCATCTTCTATGAAATTGTGGGATTATATAAGCATTTATTATCCTGGAGATTTTAAAATAAAACCTACCTAATTATAGAAGTGATTTGAACGTAAGGAAATTGTAAGAAATGCATAAGAAAAAAGAAATTTTTATTGTGTAGGATACAAATATAAAGAAGCGCAAAAGAGGGAGGATAAATAGGATTTATTTATACGAAAACCAAACTAGTAATAAGCGCATTCTAAATAAAAAAATCATTTATGGTACGAACGTACATGTGAAAAAAAGAGGTTTTACCGTTTGTTACGACAGTATGGATAAAGCCAGAATAGTAGTTTATGTGATGTTTGTAATTGAACAATTAAAAGATGAAATCGATCATTTATCTAAGGAGGAATTTTTCTTATGGAAAATAAATTATCTGGAGTGTTAGCCGCTACCTTAGCTCTAACGATGAGCCTACCAACAGGAGCGATAGCGTCTTCTAGCAGTAAGACTCCGGTTGTATCTAGTCAAGAAGTTGCTAGCAAAGATTTGGAGAAGATTGCTGCAGAGAACGCTGAATTGCTCACGAAGTCCTATGAGACAACTAGTGTACAGTATGCGCTGATTGATAATGGTAAACTTATTTTGTCGGGGCAGACAGGTAAGAACGACATAGAAGGGAAAGAACCACTAACTAAAGATACTCTATACGGAATTGGTTCAACCAGTAAAGTATATACGGCTGCGGCTGTTATGAAACTAGTAGACGAAGGAAAAGTTGATTTGGATGCTCCTGTTGCCCGCTATATTCCTGATTTCAAAATGAAAGATAAACGATATAAGCGCATTACACCGCGTATGCTGTTGAATCATTCCTCGGGTTTGCAAGGTTCGACGTTCAATAATGCATTTTTATTTAAAGATAATGATGCTTATGCCCATGATATCTTGTTGCAACAATTGTCCAACCAAAACTTGAAGGCAGACCCTGGCGCGTTCTCAGTATACTGTAATGACGGTTTTACGCTGGCTGAGATTTTGGTAGAAAGAGTCAGCGGTATGAGTTTTACTGAATTTCTACATCAAAAGTTTATAGAGCCGTTAAAACTGAATCATACGATAACATCGCAAGACAAATGGGAAGACGAAAAGCGGGCTGGACAGTATTCTCCGACATACCAGGGACAGCTTCCAAGTGAAATGGTAAATCTGATTGGTACTGGAGGAATCTCTTCTACTGCAGAAGATGTGGTGCGATTCTCACAAATATTTATGGGACAGGGAAAAGAAATTCTCTCTAATAAAGCAGTCAAGGCGATGGAACAAGAAGAATATAAAAAAGGAATGTGGCCGGGAGATAGCGGAAATGTGTTCAACTATGGTCTTGGCTGGGATAGTGTGAAACTATACCCATTCAGTGAATATGGGATAAAAGCGTTGACTAAGGGTGGGGATACGATACTGCAACATGCTACATTGGTCGTGCTTCCCGAACAGAAGATGGCAGCAGCTGTATTGTCCTCCGGCGGCAGCAGCATGACAAATCAACTGTTGGCAAACAAATTACTGCTAGCTAGGCTTAAAGAGAAAGGAACAATTAAGGATATAAAACCAGATAAATCTTTCGGCAAACCAGTCAAGGCTAAAGTGCCTCAAGACGTGGTAAAAAAAGCGGGTTTTTATGGAAATAGCCGCAGCCATTTCAAAATAGAAATTACGAAGAAGGGAGAACTGTTTTTACCAACTAAACCGGAAGAAAAATATGTATATACGGCGGATGGAAGCTTTATAAATGAGAAGGGTACCTCCAAACTTAACTTCGTCACTGAGAAAAATGGAAAAGTTTATTTGAGAGAGAGCGCATATGAGTTATCGCCGGGATTGGGGCAAACTGTGCTGACTCAATATTTAGCCCAAAAATTAGAAAACAATGTGTTACCGAAGAAAACAGCTGCTGCATGGGCGAAGCGTGAGGGTGGCAAGTTCTACCTCGTTAACGAAAAATTTAATTCTATGAACTATCTAGGACAACTAATGCCTCTTAACACACAAATTACGATCAAGGATGGGTATTGGGACGGCAAAAAAATTACAGGTCCGAATACGGCGACGCATCAAATTCAGATTCCTGTGATGTATGGGCGGGATACGACGGAAGCTCATTTTTATACAGAGAATGGTACTGAATATATGGAGATGGCCAGCTTTTTATACGTCAGTGAATCTAACGTAAAATCCCTTGATGCAGGTCAATTATCGAAAGTTACACTGCAAGAAAATGGGCATGCCAAATGGTTTACGATTCCGCAAACGGCAGCAGGGAAAACGATGACTGTGGAGTTGCCATCAGGAAGTTCATTCGCGGTGTATGATGAAAATGGAGTATGCGTCAATTTTAGCGTTGTTAGTGATAATAAAAAAGTGAAACTACCAGAGAACGGGACGGTTGTATTTGCTGGCGCACCGAACTCCGAATTTACAGTCGCATTGAACTAGCTACAATTCGGGATAGACTTCAATAAAACAGTGCGACATGGAAAAGATATTTTATTTATATCTTAAGTATTCCCTTAAATGATATTACACTTAAATTCTTAGCTTAATAGCAATGGGATAGCACCACATGCCTATCAACCTAGTAAAAATAAATATCCCAAAAATAGTAAAATTGACATCCCTAGATTAAAAATGTAAAAAATTATTGTTTAGGGGCTGCATAAAACCTTAGTTTGATAGCGATATGGCGCTACTCATAAAAAAAGAAATAGGAGAGAATATCCTATTTCTTTTTATTAATATAATAAAATGTAATGAATAAATCGTAAGTAATGATAATAATTAGAAGTAACAAGTGTATAAGTGCATCAGTTTTTCCGTTTAGTAAAGACTTTATAAAGAAAGCCCATTCTGTTTCATGCTCTACCCAATTTCGTTGTAGTCCTAAAACCATTCCATTTATGAAATAGAGAATGCTTAATAGAATTCTTCCAATAAATAAGGCAGCTACTTTTATATTCCATTTTTTTATGAGGATTATATAGAGTAGGGGAAATAGTATAAGTACCCAAAAAACGATAATAAAGACTGTATTCATCAATTTCGACTCCTCATGTTGATAGTAAAGTTATTTATAACAGGAAGTATAACTCACCTATTAGCTAGTTCTGGGGCTCTCTAAAAAAGTTAGATGCAATGCAACAAACGATTCCGGTGATTAGAATACTATATTTCACCGTGTTACCCATGTTCTCAAATAAATTAGTTTCAATAAGCATTACAAGTCCCCAAAACAATTGACCTGCGCCAAAACCTAATAATATTTTTCCTGTTCGAGAAAATTTTTTCATGCTTTTCCACCTCCAGCGAACTAGCTCCATTAAATGCCCTAATCAGTGTCGGCTAATAATCAGAGGGACACTCCCTCTGATTAAAATTTCACTTTATCTCTCCGTCTCAAAAAACTCAATCCATTCTCCATCAGGACCAGCGAAGAATATGTAACGTGTTCCATCTGGTAATGTTTCGATTTCTTCTCCTAGTAAAAATGTTACGCCGTGTTTTTGTATTCTTTCAATTTCATCCTCTAATGAATCCACTTTAAAGCAAATATGATGTACTTTTCCTTCTGCCGGAAGAGAAGAGTTGTAACCTTCAATGAGTTCTAGTATCGTTTCCTTCGATTCTTCTACACCTAAAAAAGCTAGTTTTAAGTCTGGATTTGGATGTCCCATACGTTTAATGAGCTGTAAGCCGACTACTTCTTCATAAAATGAGATAGATGTTTCTAAGTTTGCAACCATAAGTCCGACGTGTTCAATTCTTCTAACTGGCATGTAGATTCCTTCTTTCTGACAATTATATACAATATATTATTGAAAATTAAGAAAATAAACAAGATAAAAACCTTACAAATTTTAGCGTGTTATATGGTATAGTGAGAAAGTATGTTTGGGGAGAAGGAAGGAGATTATACGATGAATACACCTACTCAAACTCCTTCATTATCGAAAACGATGAAAGAGTGGCATTATGCATTAGCGTATGAAATTAAACATTGGAAAACGATAGGTGGTAGTAAAATTTCTATCATGAACGGTCGTTTTTTATATACAGATTATGAAAGTACAGTATACGTATTTCAGCTTATTTCCGAAGTAAGCTTACCTGAAGGCTCACCAATTCGAATTGAGTTCGATGGCGAGGAAGCGACAGGAGAAGTATTATCTGTACATGGATTAGAAATAGAACTGAAATTAAATGATTATATACAAGGTGAAATACGAGAAGCTGTTTTATATAGTGAACCGTGGCAATTGTTAGAACAGTTACAAGAGCGATTGAAAGAAGCACGTAAAGATAAACTAAAACGTAATCGTATAAAGCGCCTAGTTGATGGGACGAGCATTCCGAAGCATATTGAGAAGATGAAAAATCCGAAAAATGAATTGGCATATCGTTCGTTTTACAATCCGACAACGTACGTGTGGGGACCGCCAGGAACAGGGAAGTCTTACAATTTATCACGTATTATTTCAGCTCATTATCAAAAAGGAAAATCGGTACTTGTGTTAGCTCATAGTAATGCGGCAGTGGACGTATTAATGAGTGAAGTAACGAAGCAAATCGAAAAGAAAAACAAATGGACGCCTGGTGAAATTGTTCGTTACGGTTATAGTCAACATGAGCTTATACGAAATCATGAAACGTTACTTACGTCGAAGTTAGTTGAAACGACGAACGGATCTTGGGGAGAAGAAAGACTCTACTTAGAAGAAACACGCCAAGATCTTCGTGAAAAGATTTTATCGTATAAAGCGACTTCTGCTGATAAGAAGCGTATACAAGAGATTGAAAGTGATCTTCGAAAGCAAAAGGCTAAAATTAAAGAAGTAGAAAAAGAATATATTGAAAATGCGAAAGTAATTGGTGCGACTTTATCGAAATGTGCAATTGACTCACTTATTTATGAGCGTACATTTGATTTAGTTGTCGTAGATGAAGTGAGTATGGCATATGTTCCGCAAATTGCATTAGCTGCTTCACTTGGAAAACGTATTGTCGTTTGTGGTGACTTTTTACAGTTACCTCCAATTGCGATGGCTAACCATGAACTCGTTCGAAAATGGCTCGGAGAAGATATGTTTTACCATGCCGGGATTGTTGATTCTGTAAATAAATCAGAAGCACATCCGAACCTGTTTATGCTGCAGGAACAAAGACGTATGCATGCGGATATATCGAAGTTTACGAATTCATTTATTTATAAAAATAGAGTATACGATCATCCGTCTGTTTCAGAACGTAAAGAACTTGCGAAACTACAACCTTTTGTAAATGAAGCAAGTGTTTTATTTGATACGAGCCAAATGGGTGCATTTTCGTTAAAAGACGCTGCTTCAGGATCTCGTTTTAACATTATGTCTGGTTTAGTAGCGATGCAAATGATGTTAATCGGACTGTTAGATGGTGTTCAATCGATCGGTGTTGTGACACCTTACAGGGCACAATCCCGCTTCTTATCAACGTGTATTAGAGAAATGTTACAGAGAACGAAATATCAAAACATACCTGTTTTAGCAGCAACGGTTCATAAGTTCCAAGGTTCTGAAAGGGATATGATGATATTTGATACAGTGGATAGTTATCCGCAAGAACGACCTGGCGTGTTATTCTTTGACCATAAAAACCATCGACTCGTTAATGTAGCGGTAACGAGAGCGAGAGGGAAGTTCATTCAATTATCGGATTGTCATTATATGCGTAAAAACTTATCGAGAAAACAAGCGTTATCACAATTAACAGCTCATATAGAACGTCACGGAGATGTGTATGATCGCACGACATCAAGGCAATTGTGGGAACGAAAAATATCGAAACGATTACGCTGGTTTATGGAAATGAATCTTGAAGAGCCGAAAGGGTTATTAAAAGATATTTTAGCCGCAAAACGAAAAATCATTATTTCACTTCCAAGTACGAAGCAAGTAGATAAACGAGTATGGCAAGCGTTAATGCGTACAAATGCGCAAATAACAGTGTATAGTGATGGACCAGTTCCACTGAAAAATGTAAAGTTACAAAGGCAAAATAAAGCATTCCCATTTATCGTAATTGATGATGAAATCTTTTGGGCAGGGGCACCGCTCACATCTCAAATGATGTTTGAAGGTAGTACGGAATTTCCGTACATATGTGCAAGACTGCAAGCACCTGAGACAATTGGTGTATTAAAAGGATTTTTAGATATTCGGTAAATTCGGATAGGAATTCCTTGACTTTTATTTGAAATGAACTTAGAATGAAAATAATTTAATATAATTTTATGAAAATTCTTATCGCGAGAGGTGGAGGGACTGGCCCTACGAAACCTCGGCAGCGGATTCTTTACGAATACTGTGCCAATTCCAGCAAGTTAACTTGAAAGATAAGAAAGAAGCTCATTTTGACTGTATATACAGAAGCCTCTTTCTATCTTTTAGAAAGAGGCTTTTTTACGTAAAAATAAAAGGGGGAAGAAAAATGGGAGCGACAGGAGTAGCGTCACAAAGAAAAATAATTGAAGAGAGTATCGAAAGAAATAAGGAAAAGTACATAGAAACAAGTCATGATATTCATGCGAATCCGGAGATTGGTAATCAAGAGTTTTACGCATCAAGAACGTTAAGTTTATTACTAGGTAGTGCAGGATTCCAGTTGCAGCATAATATAGCTGGACATGAAACAGGTTTTATCGCGCGAAAAAGTTCCGGGAAACAAGGGCCAGTCATCGCATTTTTAGCTGAGTATGATGCTTTACCAGGACTCGGTCATGCGTGTGGTCACAATTTAATTGGCACAATTAGTGTTGCGGCAGCGATCGCATTATCAGAAACGCTTGAAGAAATCGGCGGAGAAGTTGTCGTGTTCGGAACACCAGCAGAAGAGGGCGGACCAAATGGTAGCGCAAAATCGAGTTATGTAAAAGCTGGTTTATTTAATAATATTGATGCAGCGCTTATGATTCATCCGAGCGGAAAAACAGCAACAACAAGTCCTTCACTAGCAGTCGATCCACTTGATTTTCATTTTTACGGAAAAACAGCTCATGCCGCAGCTTCACCAGAAGAAGGGATTAACGCATTAGATGCGGTTATCCAGCTGTATAACAGTATTAACGCACTTCGCCAACAACTTCCGTCAGACGTGAAAATTCATGGCGTCATTACAGAAGGCGGAAAAGCACCAAACATTATTCCAGACTACGCAGCAGCAAGATTCTTCATCCGTGCAGCAACGCGAAAAAGATGTGCAGAAGTTACAGAGAAAGTGAGAAATATTGCACAGGGAGCAGCATTAGCAACAGGCACAAAAGTGAAAATTCATCAATTCCAAAATGAAATCGATGAACTACTCGTAACAAAAACATATAACGACGTCGTAGCCGAAGAACTAGAATTACTAGGTGAAGAAGTAAACCGTAAAGAAAGACTGGGCATCGGCTCAACAGATGCAGGAAATGTAAGTCAGGTCGTACCGACCATTCATCCGTACATTAAAATCGGACCAGATGACTTAATTGCGCATACGAATGAATTTAGAGAAGCAGCCCGTTCAGAATTAGGGGATAAAGCATTAATTACATCCGCAAAAGCATTAGCAAATACGGCGTATCGATTAATTACGGAAGAAGGGTTGTTAGAGAAGGTGAAGGAGGAATTTAGAGAGGCGCAGAGGAATCAGGGGTAAGTGGTTAAAGGGAGTGGATGATCCACTCCCTTTTCTTTTTTGAGGAAATTTGATGCCAATTCTCTTATCCCTTTATCAGAACGACAATTTCTCCTCAAACTCACTCTTTAATACAATTAAAGGAGACGATAATCCAAATTGCATTAAAGAGTCTAAAAATGTAGCGAGAGAATCCATCGAATCGCTCATGACCTTCATCATATAATTAAATTCCCCGCTAATTCGGTATAAATCAGTTACTTCAGGAGCGGCATTGCAATATTGGATAAAATCAGAGCATTGGCTCGTTTTAAACATGATGAATGCTTGAATGTTTTTATTAATTTTAGAAGGCTCAAATTTTGTTCGGTAAGCCGCTATAACGCCTTGCTCTTCAAGTTTATTCATACGCTCCTTTACAGCAGGCTGTGTCATGGATATGATCCGTCCTATTTCTGAAACGGAAATTCTCGCATTTTCATATAACAGGTTCATAATTTTATGATCGATTTCATCTAGTTTTACTGCGTTTTGCATTGTGTTGCCTCCTTATTTTATTTTCTAAAGTGAATTATAAATTATAACTATAATATCATAAGTGAATGAACTAAATTACCTATAAATCTATATTTAAAATTATTTGTGTTTACATGAAAATATAAGTATAGCATTTATCAAACGGAATTTAGGAAGGATGGAAAAAATGAAGAATCTTGATGGGAAAGTAGCATTAGTAACAGGAGCGAGTCGCGGTATTGGTCGTGCGATTGCGATGAGATTGGCAAATGACGGTGCATTAGTTGCGATTCACTACGGCCGAAATAAAACAGCTGCAGCTGAAACAATTAGTGAGATTGAATCTAATGGAGGAAAGGCATTCTTAATTGAAGCTGAGCTTAATTCAATTGATGGTGTCAAAAAGCTAGTAGAACAATTGAAGAATGAATTACAAATAAGAGTTGGTACATCAGAGATTGATATTTTAGTAAACAATGCAGGGATAGGTACACAAGGGACGATTGAAAATACGACAGAAGAAATTTTTGATGAAATTATGTCTGTAAATATGAAAGCACCATTCTTCTTAATTCAGCAAACATTACCATTACTACGAGCAGAGGGGCGCGTTATTAACATTTCATCAGCTGAAGTAAGACTTGGTTTTACAGGGTCCATTGCATATGGTTTAAGTAAAGGTGCACTAAATACGATGACACTTCCTCTAGCAAAACATCTTGGAGAACGAGGTATAACAGTAAATACAATTATGCCTGGATATACGAAGACAGATATCAATGCAAAATTGCTAGATGATCCAGAAATACGAAATTTTGCTACGAATTCATCTGTGTTTGGGCGAATAGGGCAAGTTGAAGATGTTGCAGATGCAGTAGCATTCCTTGCTTCTTCTGATAGCCGCTGGGTAACAGGGCAGATTATAGATGTCTCTGGAGGGTTTTGTTTATAGGGGTACTACTCCATAACTAGTAATCTATAGGAAGGTAGGGATGATAAAGAAGTCTATTAAAACGTGATTTTTTCGCTAGGAAATTTGAATAAGGGGCTATTTTTCATTATTCGTAATCTAAAATAATCAAATTTTAGATTACAGTAACAATAAAACAAATTATTGACCATTTGGTACAAAAAGGGTATTCTATTCATGTTATCTTTAAAATGAGAGGAGGATACGATTGAATAAACGCGGCAGACCTCGAGAGTTTGATTATTCCTCAATTGTAGATGTTGCAATGAAAACATTTTGGTTAAGAGGATATGAAGGGTGTTCTACACAAGATTTATGCAGTGATACAGGACTTGGAAAAGGAAGTTTATACAATACTTTCGGTAGTAAACATGAACTGTATAAACAAGTATTAGAACGCTACCATGAAATTGGGATTAGGGAACAAAAGAAATTGTTACATACTCCAATTCCAGTTAAAGAACGATTAAGTAATTTTTTTGAATGGGCATTGAAAGAAGACTTTGAGAATATGGATCAAAAAGGATGTTTATTGATTAATGCCAGTATAGAACGTACTAAAAACGATTTAATGGTACAAGAAATTTTCTCGAAGCATGTTGAACTTCTTAAACAAGCTATTGAAACAGTGATGGAGGAAGGATTGCAAACAGGTGAAATTTCAAAGAAGCAATCAGCTGAGGAATTAGCTAGTCTGCTTTTAAGCAGTTATTACGGATTCCGTGTTCTTAATGTATCGATGCAAAATCGGATGTTGTCTGAACAAGTTATGAAAGGAACAGTGGAGTCTATTTGTGGCGCTTAGTGCGCTCTTTTTTTGCACTATTTTTGTACCAATCATTACAATAATGAATAAGGAGTGTTTTTATGCCATCGATTATTTATTTATTAGCTTTAGCAATCTTTTGTATGACTACATCAGAATTTATGGTTGCAGGTATGATGAATGAACTTGCTCTTGCATTCCAGGTTTCTGTATCGTCTGTTGGGTATTTAATTTCAGCTTACGCAGGAGCAATGGTAATAGGAGGCCCCATTTTAACTGCAATCCTCTTACGAATGCGCAGCAAACAAGCATTATTGTTTTTAATGTTCGTATTTTTAATTGGTCAATCGCTCGGAGCTATTGCTTGGGACTATAATATTATGATGATTTCACGTATTATAACTGGTATTGCTTCAGCTTCAGCTTTTGGAGTTGCGATTTCCTTTTCTGCAACATTGGTTCACTCTGATTCAAGGGGAAAAGCTGCATCAATTGTACTTGCAGGTTTAATGTTCGCAACTGTATTAGGTTTACCTATAACAACCGTTATTTCGCAATCTTTTGGCTGGCGTATTAGTTTTGGGGCAGTTTCGGTTCTTGTGCTAGTATCAGGGATTATGATTCAAAGGTTGTTACCATCATCTTCAAATAAAGAGCAATTAAATTGGAAAGACGAACTTCTGCGATTTAAGAATATTCATCTTTGGGCAGCGTACGTAACAAGTATGTTCATTATTGGTGGTACGTTTGCAGCATTTAGTTATTTCACTCCGATCTTTACAAATGTCACAGGCTTTTCAAGTGCAAGTATTCCATATTTACTTGCTCTCTATGGTAGTGCGACAGTAATTGGGAATATAATAATTGGCAAGTTCGCTGATAAATATACAATGAAAATACTTATGGGTGGATTAATTATATTAATCATAGCGTTGTCTTTATTTGCTTTAAGTGCAGAGAATAAATACATTGCAGTTATTTCTACAATTTTTATTGGTTTAACTGGTGTAGCATTGAATCCAGCTATGGTTGCGAGGGTGATGAAAACAGCTAGTAATGGAATAATGATAAATACCGTTCATAGTTCTTTTATTACGCTAGGTATTGTTATTGGTTCGTCACTAGGTGGTCTTGGGATCAGTAAAGGATATGGTTTTGTATCTCCGCTATGGATTGGAGCTTGTTTAGCTATCCTTGGGGTAATTTCGTTATTCCCATATTTACATAAAGGAAAGGTAGATTAAGATGTTTAAAATTTCTTTATCTGGGAGAACAGCACATCACCATCAAGCTAATACTTACATATACCCCTAAATTAAAATTTTCTTTCTCTACAGATAGCTATTCTGAGAAGCTGCTCATTTTTTCGTTTTGGGGGCATTTCTTTTTCTTAAGTTGATGGGCATGTATGGTGATCCCTATTAGACGATAGTGAATTGACAATTTTGGGGGTCAGTTCAACTTTATTCAAAATAAGATTTTTTTGCAGTAAAATCAATGTTAGTGGAACTTTTTTAATTAAACTTTTTTCTAAATGAACATAAATACTTGCAATATTTAAATTAGTACTATATAGTTCTAGTTATGACAAAGGTAAAATTAATGAATCAAAAACGTGTGATTGAAGTAGCTGCAACATTATTTTTAGAAAAAGGATTTGCTTATACAAGTATGGATGAATTAGTACGTGTAAGCAAAGTTTCAAAGTCTAATGTGTATTATCACTTTTCTAATAAGGAAGTATTATTAGAAGCGGTCGTTGATTATTGGATTGAAATGTATCAATCTGCAATTGATGACGTACTTTCTCAGAATCAATTTTTAGTTGAAGATCGTATTCAACTGTTTTTAAAGCAATTATCACAAGGAGTTCAGTCGAGAGAGTATAAGGGGAGCTGTCCATTTATTACTCTTTATATTCAAAGTCCTAAACAGGCCATGCAAATAAAAGAAAAAATAGGTCTTTTTTTTACAGGATTACAAAAGAAAGTTTCTCTATTACTTAAACAAGGGGTAGAGAATGGAGAATTCAGAAATACGATTCATATTGATGAGGTTGCATCACTTTTTATTACAAATCTTGAAGGAGCGTTATTTATTTCAGAAACATTGAAGGATGCAACTGTAATTACGAAAACAGCAGATCATTTTTTAAAATTGCTTCGATAAAAGAAGCATTTTTTTTACATCAAATTAGTACTGTATAGTACTAAAAGGGGATCCTATATGAGAACAGTATTTTTAACTGGTGGAACAGGCTTTATTGGAAAGCAATTAGTAAAAGAATTAGCCAAAGAGGATGTTAAAATTCTTCTTTTAGTAAGGTCGAAAAGTAAAGCAATACGCATTTTTCAAGAAAGAGGCATCTTAAAAAAGGCAGTTATGTACTTTATTGAAGGTGATTTGACGAAAATAGATTTAGGTCTAATTGCTGAAGATAAGGAGAGGGTATTGAAAACGGATGTGATTATTCACGCAGGAGGCCCCATGGATATTCAAGCGACAAGTAAAGAGGCAGCTTCCGTATTTTTAAATGGCGCCAAACATATTAGTGAATTAGCTAAAAGTATTCATCAATTAAAGGGTTTGCAACAATTTATTCATGTTGTAGGTTATATGAGTCCCTTTGATGATAAAAATAGTAAGATTGCAATTGATGTGTTTCAAGAAGGAAATAATTATTTGAAAATAAAAAATCCATATGAGAGAACAAAATTTTTAGCAGATCTTTATATCCGTCAGCAGGCATCAGCAGTAGGTTATCCGCTTTCTGTAATTAATCCGCCAACTGTAGTCGGTAGTAGTAAAACAGGGAGTACAGAGCAGATAGCAGGATTAGGTTTGCTTGTGACGAGTATGCGAAGAGGGCTCATGCCAATGATTCCTGGAGGTAAGGGATATAGGTTACCACTTATTTCAAACGATGAGCTTGCGAAGTTTATTGTGCAGGTTTTCAGATTGGAGCAACCGACTATTCAAACATATACACTTGTTGAAGACAAACCGCACGATCAGAACATTGCTGAGTTATTAAGTATTATGTCAGAAAGTATGAATATGAGGGCACCAAAAATTTCTGTCCCAATGCCACTTATGAAAGCAATTATGAATAGTGGAGTAAGTAAAATAACAAAAATTCCTTCTGATGGACTGAATTTTATTACAAAACGAAAATTTTCAAATGTTTCAGCGAAAAAAATTATGGGAGGAGATTGGTTTAAGGAGACGAGTGTAATGAAATTTTTCCCTGCCGTAGTAGCTGATCTGGATTATCGAATGATGTATCAAAATGGCCAGCATAATCATTTATTTAAACGAACATTATGCGATAACAATACCCTTTACCAATTACAAGGAGAGGGTAAACCGTTTATTTTATTACATGGTTTATTGAGTGATGGAGAGGATTTATTTCCTTTAGCACAAGAGCTTCATGAAAAAACTGGTCAACCTGTATGGATCTTGGATCTTCCAGGTTTGGGGCGTTCTCCTTTTAAACTAGAGAAAAATCTTCTAGATATCTATTTGAATGTAGTGAAAAAGTTATTGGAGAAAGCTACGAATGGAGCACATCTAATTGGCCATTCATTCGGTGCGTTTATTCTTCTAGAAGCATTGGTACAAGAGTACATAGATAAGAAGTATGCAATCACTTTACTTCAGCCACCTGTTGCTAAAAAAAATGCCAAATCGCTAAATGTTCCTCAATTTATGAACAAATGGACATTAAAATTGGCAACTACTAATTTGATAGGGCGATATTTATTAAGAAATGGTTTGTTTGAAAGTATGGAGAGCATCCCTGAGAATTATATTGAAAAAATAAGTAACAGTTTTACTTCTCCTAGAATTTTAAATACTACGGTTCAACTTAACAGTTTACTACTGAAAAATGATCAAGGTGATTTCAATGAAGTAACAAAGTATAATCTTCACATTATTTGGGGGGATTATGACAGAGCCTATTCTGCTCCATCGCATCTTGGTAAGGTTGATTTTGTTCCATATGGCCATCATTTTCCTCTTAGCCATCCGAGTGAAACGGCAACATTAGTAATAAAAAATAGTAATACTAGCAGATGAGAGTGTGGGATAAATAAAAAGTGTGTAGTAAGATCGTTGTGTCTTTGAAATAAAATCGTACTGTTTGGGGTCCCACCCCATCGCTATCAAGCTAATATTTTATAGCACCCCAAAAACGAAAAAAACGACTTTGTATTAAAGTTGCAAATAATTTTTGCTCTGAAGTATTTTTCTTTTTTTAGTTGTTAGATGAGAATCATATATCTTAATAGGTTTTTTGTATTATAAAAAAATTCAGATATTTACACGGATAACAATAGGTGATATTATATAAAAAATAAATGCGATGAAGAGAAGAGTAAATAAAGTGAATTCTATACAGAGAACCCTGGTAGCTGAAAAAGGGTTAGAATTTCTTTATCGAAGCAAGCCTCAGAGCAGCACGTCGGAACCTTTTAGGAGGGGGTGATGTGACGGGAGCTCCCGTTATAGAGCTAAGGTATAAGCATTTTTAAATGCCGTACCTGATAAGGTTAATATGGCGACATATTAATAAACTAGGGTGGCACCGCGATGATAAATCTCGTCCCTAAGACTTCAAGTCTTGGGGGGGGATTTTTTTATTTTGTTTTAAGTGTTGCATTCTATCTGATTATATTTTAGGAGGAATTCAATTGAGTCTAAAAAAAACATTGGAAACTTGGCGGTATCCATCTATCTTATTGTTTAGTATTGGTGTTTCAAGCGTTGGAAGTTGGGTTTACTTTATTGCTCTAAACCTTATCGTTCTTAACATAACAGAATCGGCAATTGCTGTCTCTGGTTTATATATTATTAGGGCTTTATCAACATTGTTTACTAATATTTGGTCAGGAAGTCTTGTAGATCGTTCAAATAAAAAATATCTCATGATAGCACTAGGTGTCTTTCAGACTGTGCTAATTGCATTATTACCTTTCTTCTCTTCTTTAGGGCTTATATATGCTATGGTCTTTCTTATTACAATAGCGAGCTCTATGTACCACTCAACATCGGTAACTTATATTACAAAGTTAATACCGATAGGACAAAGAAAACGTTTCAACTCTTTACGTAGCCTACTTGATTCCGGAGCATTTTTGACTGGACCAGCAATAGCGGGAATGATGTTTACAATTGGTACACCTAATCTGGCTATTTATATCAATGCTGTAGCTTTATTTTTATCTGCATTAATTACAGTAGGGATGCCTAATGTTGAATCCTCTGCACAGTTAGTAAAAACATCAAATACAACAAAATTATCTCTTAGATTATTAATAGGTGATTGGAAACTTGTTATTGGATTTAGCCGTAAGTTTCTATATGTCATGATAATATATCTTTTATTTAGTACGATGGTAGTTATGATGACAGCTACAGATTCGTTGGAAGCTGCTTTTGCAACTAGGATACTTTCTTTATCTGAAGGTGAATATGGAATTTTAGTCAGCATTGCTGGAGCAGGAGTATTGGTAGGTTCTTTATCTAATGCAATAATTAATGAAAAAATACCTACCTCATGGCTTATGGGTATGGGTTCCTTAATAACTGCAGTAGGTTATATGATTTTTACATCTTCTAATAACTTTTTTATAGCATCTGTAGGGGTTTTTGTTTTATCATTCGCTACTGCCTTTTCTAATACTGGTTTTTATACATTTTACCAAAATAATATACCTGTTGATGTGATGGGCAGAGTTGTCAGTATTTACGGATTTATTGAGGCTTTTTTGATTATTACAGTTACTGTAATCTTTGGTGTTTTTTCAGAGCTTATATCTATACGATTTGTTGTAGTTTCAGGAGCATTTGTAATGTTTTTGATATCTATCATACTATTTATTTGCAGTGTTCAACCATCAAAAGCAAAATTCTATTCTAATTCAACCGAGCTTAAAGATTCGTTTCAATAAATTCTTTGTTTAATAAATAAAATTAAATAATAGTGATGAAATAAAAAGGATCTTTACTGAAAGATTTTTTTATTACCGATAATTACTAAAATAATAGCAACTCCTATGTAATAAATAGAGTTTTCTAAAGGCATTGTTTAGAATCTTCCTTTTCTTTATTTTACCATTTAACAGGATTAATATATTGTTGGATTTTGGTTGTATATTCTATACATGTCTAGTAATATAACTTTTAATTTTCATAAGTTAATATATGTATTATCTTATAAAAAAACTCATCAGGATTTATTCTGATGAGTTTTTTGTTTATATAATTTATCAATAATTATTCTTTTTTCTCCGGCTGATAGGAAAGAATAACGACACCTGAACTGGTCGTTCTTGTTTCTATAAGTTTTAATGCTTTTGTATTGTTCTGGTCTTTAAAGAGACGCTTTCCACTCCCTACGATAACGGGATTGACTATAAAGTGATATTCATCAATGAGGTCATGTTGCATTAATGTTTGTGTAAGCTCACTGCTGCCATAGATTAAAAGGTTCTGACCAGGCTGTTCCTTCAGTTTCGATATTTCTTCTACAATATTACCCTTGATAAGATTTGCATTCCATTCGGTTTTTTCCAAAGTTGTTGAAGCAACAAATTTAGGCATGCTGTTCATCTTATCAGCAAAACCTTCTTCATCAGTCATAGAAGGCCAAGCAGCCGCAAAACCTTGATAGGTTACTCGCCCTAGTAGAAGAGCTTCACTTTCAAACAGTAAATTGGATTGAAACTTTGCTACTTCTTCATTGAAGTATGGAGCAGTCCAAGCTGGTTCCTCCATGACACCATCTAGTGAGAGGTACATCGATACAATTATTTGTCCCATTTTGTTCTCCTTTAGTTTTAAATTGAGATTTTTACATATTGGTAACACAATTATTAATTCTCCAGCTAGAGAAATTCTCCTTTTTGAATAGTTTCGACAAAATGTATTTTATGTATGTTTCGGAATAACCCAATATATATTAATATCTTCGAAGTATTGTATAACAGATAACTTTTATGCATTATTGATTAGCATTGCTTATTGTGCTAACGAATCAGGATAGTGTGGCGACCGACCAACTAAATAGTTGCTTATCCTCAATTATTAGAAGGAAAGTTCTATCATTTCGCGAATTTATTAGTCATAGACGAGTGCTATAATTTTTTAGATCTACATAAAGAGGTGACTACGCATGAATCAAAGACCGTCAGAAGAAGAATACGCCGGGAGCTCCGGCGAATATATCCGTTTGGTGCCGGACGGTAATATCATCGACATTCTGCTCGCCCAGGAAAGGCAAATGACCGAGCTCTTGGCATCGTTGACCGAAAGCCAGGCCGCGTATCGGTATGCGGAAGGAAAATGGACGCTGAAAGAAGTCGTGGGTCACATCGCAGACGCGGAACGCGTCATGACCTACCGCCTGCTCCGGTTCGCGAGAGGGGACCAGACGCCGCTGACCGGTTTCGATCAGGAATTGTTCATACCTCCTTTCGGAAGCTGGACAACCGCGCAATTGGCCGAAGACTACCGGGCCGTACGGCAATCAACGATTACATTGCTGCGCGGGCTACCGGCGGAGGCGTGGACCCGCAAGGGCACAGCCAACAACCTAAGCATTACGGCGCGCGCCCTCGCGTACGGCATCGCAGGACACGAAATTCATCACATGGGGGTCATCCGAAATCGGTACTTGAGTTAATCGTCGGCTGAGGCCATTGGAATGGAACTAACACATCTCATGCAACCTTAGATACCGTTCTTATGGGGGGCCCGACCCACAACCATCAACTTAAGGATTTAGACTATTTTTGAAATTAAAAGCACGTTACTATTCTCTTCTGTTAATGAGAAAGGGTGACGTGCTTTTTATGAATATGCACCAAAAACAAGAGTTATATCGATTTTTCTCATTTTGGGGTATTTGTTTTTCTTAGATTGATGGTGATGGGGCACTACTCTATAATGATCAAATTAAAATTTAAATAGTATAGAGACTCCATTACTCGGAAATATTGTAACTATTAAGTTGTAAACAGAACCGTAGTTTTTTTGAAAAAGCTATGGTCCTTTTTAGTTTTAGCAAAGTTATGATGCGAGAAAGCTTTTTAAATTAATCAAAAAAAATTGATTAACTAGTTGCATAAAGAACTCACCAGCGTATATACTATAAACATCAAAAAAAATTGATGAAGGGAAGTGAACTACAGTGGCACAAGATTTCCAGCTCTATGAGAAAAAATTTAAAGCGTTGGCGGATCAGAAACGTCTAGAAATCATGTATGAACTTTGTCAGCGAGGCCAAACGTGTGTATGTGATTTAACAGAGATTTTTGAAATGACACAATCTAAGTTGTCCTATCATTTAAAGATTTTATTAGACGCAGGTTTAATTGTAAAAGAAACAAAAGGTACGTGGAGTTATTATGATTTAAATGATACGGAAGTGAATAATTTATTATCAGAAGAATTGTGCTGTATCTTTAGAAAAACAGGAAAAGGTAGCTGCTGTTAAAATTTTGCGCTATTAATCAAAAAAAATTGATTAATGATATATAAAGAGGAGGAATAAGGTATGAGGTATGTTCACGTTGGTATAAACGTTACGAATTTAGAGAAGTCTATTGAATTTTACGAAAAGGTATTTGGTGTATCGCCAGTTAAGGTGAAAACGGATTATGCAAAATTTTTATTAGAGACGCCAGGGCTTAATTTTACGCTGAACGTACGAGATGAGGTGAATGGAAATCAGGTAAATCACTTTGGTTTCCAAGTGGATACAGCTGAAGAAATCACATTACATAAAGAAAGATTAGAAAAAGAAGGTTTCTTTGCGCGTGATGAGATGGATACGACTTGTTGCTATGCGGTTCAAGATAAGTTTTGGGTAACGGATCCTGATGGTAATGAGTGGGAGTTCTTTTATACAAAAGCACATAGTGATGTTCATAAAATAGAAGATCCATCTTGTTGCACGACTTCTAACGTCGTAGAAAAAAATTCTTGTTGTTAATAGGAGATGGAAAATAAAATGAAACATTTATCTTTTCTAGACCGATATTTAACACTATGGATCTTTCTAGCGATGGCTGTTGGGATTGGTTTAGGGTTTGTGTTCCCTAGTGTAGTAGACGGACTGAATACATTACAGGTTGGCACGACGTCTATTCCGCTTGCTGTTGGTTTAATTGTAATGATGTATCCACCATTAGCGAAAGTTCGCTATGAGGAAATGGGCCGAGTATTTAAAGATGTTAAAGTGTTAGTTCTATCTTTAGTACAAAACTGGATTATTGGTCCGGTACTTATGTTTGTTTTAGCAATTATTTTTCTTCCTGATAAACCAGAATACATGGTTGGTCTCATTATGATTGGGTTAGCACGTTGCATTGCAATGGTAATTGTTTGGAACGACCTTGCCGATGGGGATAAAGAGTATGCGGCAGGTTTAGTGGCTTTTAACTCAGTATTTCAAATGTTATTCTTCTCCATTTATGCATACGTGTTTGTAACAGTCATTCCAGAATGGTTAGGGATTGAAGGTGCTATTGTCGATATTACAATGATAGAAGTAGCAAAATCAGTATGTATCTATTTAGGAATTCCTTTTATAGCAGGTATGTTGACACGCTTTGTACTAGTTAAGCTAAAAGGGAGACAGTGGTATGAAAAGGTATTTATACCTAAGATTAGTCCACTTACATTACTTGCATTACTATTTACAATCATCGTTATGTTCTCCTTAAAAGGGGAAATGATTGTTAGCGTACCATTAGATGTTGTAAGAATAGCGATTCCATTATTAATCTATTTTATTGTAATGTTTTTTGTTTCTTTCTTTATGGGAAGAAAGATTGGTGCAAGCTATCCGGTGACTACAACATTAGCATTTACAGCAGGTAGCAATAATTTCGAGTTAGCGATTGCTGTAGCAGTTGGGGTATTTGGTATTCATTCGGGCGCAGCATTTGCAGCTGTTATCGGCCCTTTAGTTGAAGTACCTGTCATGATTGCGCTTGTAAACGTCGCTTTTTGGTTTAAACGTAAATATTTTAATGATCAACCAGTCTAAATCTAAAAATAAAGGTGGAAAACAACATGGAGAACAAAAAGACAATCTACTTTTTATGTACGGGAAATTCATGCCGAAGCCAAATGGCAGAAGCATGGGGGAAACAATATTTAGGGGATAAGTGGAATGTGTATTCTGCAGGAATCGAAGCACATGGAGTGAATCCAAATGCTATTAAAGCAATGAACGAAGTAAATATCGACATAACAAATCAAACATCAGATATAATTGATACAAACATTTTAAATAATGCTGATTTAGTCGTTACGCTTTGTAGTCATGCAGATGCTGTATGTCCATCTACTCCGCCGCATGTAAATCGTGTTTACTGGGGATTTGATGATCCAGCAGGAAAAGAGTGGTCCGAATTTCAACGTGTTCGTGATGAAATTGGTGAACGTATAAAACGATTTTCTGAAATAGGGGAGTAAATAAAAGAAAGAGTCAATCTTCTATTGTGTTGGAGATTGGCTCTTTTTTTATTATACATAGTCATGACATTGGATTACAAAAATTACCGAAAAAGATAGAGAATATTCTGTCAGAGTGATAAAGTTAGAAATGTATTTAATGATGTAGGATATGATTTTTATTTGAATAAATTAGGTGTATTTTAAAAAATCCTCACTTTAAAAGGTTTTTATTCGGAAGTACAAAAACGAATTTTTTACATAAAGGGAGAATCGGATGAAACACATAATAAGAAATGCAGTAATGAATTATTTTAAAGAAATTCATTCACTAGCAGTGGAGGAAGAATTACATAAGGATAGTTGGAATACCGATCTACACTATAAAATTATGGTGAATGGAAAGCGGTATTCCGCACGGTTTATGAATAGCAAGCGAACAATCAATCCAGCTTTTGGAGCGTTATCAAACGAACAACTAATAGAGCAAGTAAGGTTTACGTATTATTTACGCGAACATAAAATTCCTTTTATGCAGATAAACAAGAATAGGGCAGGAGAGCCATTTACACTTGTCGCTTGGAATGAGGAACAATACCGATTTGTATTGTCTAATTGGATTGAGGGAGAACATATTACGCATTGTACAGAAAATATTGCAGAAGCCTTCGGAAAGGAAGCAAGAAAGATTCATGATATTTCTTGCGCATTTCAAAGCTCGATCTTTCAAAAGAAATCACATTTGGATGGGTATGCTGAATTTCTTAAGATGTTAGAAAGTAAGGAAAGCGCATGCAAAGAATTACGGGAGTATATAGATCTCGCTACATATCATATAGAGTGCGCATATACGAGTAAATTAGAGTTTATCGTACAGACAGACTTAAATCCTTTGAATGTTTTATGGGACTCAAGTCAACAGGTAAAAGGAATTGTAGATTTTGAATCTATTGGCTATGTAGACCGCATTGAAGGATTGTCCTTTTTAATAAAATGGTATTCTCGAACAGAAGGAATACATTCGCATGAAGTATGTTCAAGTGTTGCTAGTGCATTTTTAGAAGGGTATAAGGCTCATAATATTTTAACCTTAAATGATTATAAAAGACTTTCATCACTATTATGGCTATCCGGTAGTTTGAATTGGAATTTTGTGAAGAAAACGCTAAGTGTAATAAGTGATGAGAGGGAGTTAAAAGAAAATTTGGAAGTTTATAGAGTGAGGGGAGAAAGACTATCTTCATTATTAATTTGTACATAACATGTATTCTCCTAATTTGGGATTCAAATAAGAAACCATATGAGGTGTTCTAAAAATGAAAATACAAATTGTATTGTTTGAGGGCTTCGGAGAGCTCGTCTCCTTTGCACCTTTTGAAGTACTGAAAAGAGCGATAGAAGAAGGGGCTCCGTTTACAGTTGAATTCGTTTCAAGTGAACCGAAACAAGAAGTTACTACTTCGTTTGGAGTTACAATTCAATTACATGATTTTTTACGAATGGATAATCGTCCAGATTTGTTAATTGTACCTGGTGGTGGCTGGAATCATAAAGCTGAATACGGGGCACGAAAACAAGCAGAGCTTGGTACTTTGACCGAAATGATTAAAGAGATGCACAATGAAGGAACGATTGTTGCTGGAGTTTGTACAGGAGGTATGCTACTAGCTGCATCCGGTATATTGAACGGTCAAAAGGCAACAATGCATCATTTGGCGCAGAGTGAAATTAATAAATATGGAGCAGAACTTCTTCCTTACAGAATTGTGGATCAGGGCGATAGGATTACTGCAAGGGGAGTTACTTCAGGAATTGATTTAGGACTTTGGATTACGGAAAAGTTCGCAAGTTCTAAAATTGCAGCTGCTGTTGAATATAGAATGGAATATGAGCGGCGGGGAGTTGTTTGGGAGTAATTTAACTTGAATCATAGTTTTTACTGTAGAGCGTATTACATATTGTAAAAGAGAAAGAGTCAACTCATGTGAGTAGGCTCTTTCTTTTATCCCGCTTGAATGGGCAGTAAGACCCCCACCTCAAAATTCAGCGAAAGCAAAGAAGTTAGGTGGGGGTCTTACTGCCCATAAAAGTCCGATTGGTTCAACTAATAATCAGTGGGGGATGAAGAAAACCCCCACTGATTAAAGTTTCACTTTATGTATTCATTTGCTATGGTTAATAATTTGGCTGAATATACCCTAATTTTATTCCCTTCGTGACAGCTTCTAAAGAAGATGAAACATTTAATTTATCAAATACGTGCTGAATGTGATTGGAAATTGTACGTTCGCTAGCGTATAACATAGAAGCAATTTCTTTGCGCTTATAGCCATCACATAGTAATTGTAAAATTTGTTTTTCAGTATGAGTCAATTCTTCAATTGTTTCTGTAGGGGTTGGAAAATGAGATACGCCTTTATTAATGTCATGTAATACTTTCACCAATATTTCAGGTGAAATATTTTTATTAATAAAACCACTTACACCTAGTTTTTGAGCTTCATACTGATAAACAGGTAAATCATAACCGGTTAATATAACAATTTTTGTATTACATTTACTATCCAAAATTATTTTTGCTATTTCTAAACCATCTTCACTACTTATATTGCTTAAATTAATATCTAATAAGATAATATCTGGTTTAAACTGATTGATAATTGTAACGACATTTTCAACATTTTGTAATGAACGGAATTCATCTATTTCAGGATAATCTTCTAAGGCTATTTCCAAGCTTTTTGCAAACAAAGCATGATCATCTATTAATAAAATGTTTATAGGAATCGTCTCCTTTCATAGGAATGATAATAGTAATGCATAAACCAGAAGGGTTACTATTTGAAATGGTCATTTTACCATTTAATAAAAATAGCTGTTCTTTAATCGAATTCAATCCTTTATGACCATTCAAAATATCTGCTTCGGTAGTTGTTAAACCTTTGCCATTATCTTTCACAACAAGTTTTATTTCCCCATCTTCTTGTACTAAATGTAAATGTAACTTTGAACAATTTGAATGTTTGAATGCATTTGTTACTAGTTCTTTTAATATTCGATATACGACAAGGTGATAAGGTTCTACTAAAAACAAGTCGTCGTTACACGTAAAGGATATATTAACATGTTTCGTTTCATATTTTTTTTGTATCATTTTAAGTAAATTACGATAATTTTCTTTTAATGTAAGTGTTTTTAATAGAGTTGGATGATACTCTTGCATTTCAATGCGTATTGTATGACTTAAGTTATCCAGTGTCGCTACGATCATATCATGAATTTGTTTTTTGTTAGATTTGTTCATCATATTTTTAACAGCTAATATGTCTTGTAGTATTTCATCATGTAAATAATTAGAAAATCCACTTTTTAATTGTTCTTCTTTTACGATTTGTACTAAGCTATGAACATACGAACTGTCTGGCAAAGTTTTTAATTTTTTTGTATTCAAATTGGAGATAGTGTTTTTTGTGTCTTGAAATAATAATGTGAAATAAAGCTGAACGAACCAAATAATTGTATGTATAAAAATGAAATAAGTAATCATATTAAATTGAAATAGTACTCCAAGTGAACTCATAAAAATAAAAATGCATACAAACATAAAAGCAATTGCACTTTTTTTTAAGTGGAAATATTGTTTCATAGATATATGATTTTTAAAAGCTATTGCATGAATACTAAATAGGGGGAACAGAATTATTGTGTACCATCCTAAATTATTTACATATTCGGGACTCCTCCCAAATAACGTAACATATACGATAAAGGGGAAGATAAGAATTGCAGTAGATGTAAGTAAATGCTTTTTTTCACTTTTAAAAACAAATTTAATTCGTTTGTTATGTTTCAGGAATAGAAAAATAATCCAACTAACACTGATAAGCCATTGAAATGAAAATAGAACAGAAAATATTCTATCGTTTATTAAATATGCACCTAATGTAAGTAAACATGTAACTCGTAAAATCCAATCTTTTTCTTTTTTATAACTATAAATAGAATCTTGGAAAAAGAATAGGAGTATAAATTGCACGATTTTATATAGAATGAATACACTTAGTAGTGTACTGAATGCACGAAAAATTGGTTCATCGTTCAGTGTAAGTAAAAACTGCCAAGAAGTAAAAAGTAATAAACTAGAAAACTGTGATAATAGAGTATTGTTTTTTAAGTTGATAAAACTAATATATGATCCATAAATGGACATGACCGTTATAAGCAGTAAAGGGAGTAATTTTGCTGTTCCTATAATATTGTCTATTGAAAATTCGTAGCATAGAAAAATAATCATACAAAGTTGGTTAATTAAAATTAAAATTTGTTTTTGCTCATAGTACTTTTTCATAAAATCACTTACCTTTGTTAGATTACATACAGATAAAGCTGATGTTTTTTTATCATCAGCTTTATTTATAGTTTTTTACTTTTTATTGTTAAATATAATTTTATAACATGCTCTTTTTGTTAACAAATAATAAACGATATATACAACAGTAAAAATAAATATTGCAAAAAGAATCGGTAATATAAACGCACTACTTTTTCCTAATAGGTCATCCATTAAAGCAGTCTTATAAGCTATTAATGCAAAGATACTATGTGCTAATCCTATTATGTAAGGAATGCTAAACAAGGTAAAAATTTCTTTACTTATTATTCTTTTTATCTTCTTTTTGTTATAGCCCATTCTATTTAAAATAATAAATTCATTTTTATTTGCCATTATACTTGAAAGGTTATGGAAATAGAGAATACTGCCTGTTGCAATAAAGAAGATGATAGTAACAAAACTAATGAGCAAGAATGTTGAGCTATTTTGCTGAATAATATAATCATTTTTCTGGTAACTGCTTGTAAAATAACTATTATTTTTAAATAGTGGAGCTAAGTTTTCATAAACTGCTTTATTATTCCTCATATCTAATCCATTAAAACTCACTAGCGTTTTTTGGGGTAATTCTAAAGCTTTTATTTCTTTATAAAGTTGATCCGAGATAATAAGTGTTCCGACACTATTTGCAAACCCAATTGAATTAAGTAATGTAGTGTTTTTTACTTTAATATCTATATTAGTTGTAGGCGTTAAATTTAAAGTATATATTTTCCCTTTATCTAGATTTTCTTTTTCAGGTCGATATTTTACTAGGATGCTTTCATTTTTAGCTAGATGATTAAATTCTACATTTTTATCTTGAATATGTATTAACTTTCTGTAATCTGACTCAGAGATAAGGTCAAATCCATGTTCTTTTTTTATACGATATTCTTTCGGTAAATTATTAGAATTAGATTTCCCGTTAATAATGGTTGTTTCTGTATATCTTGTATTTTCTTTACCGACAGTATTTTGTACAGTTTGTAGTGCTTTATTGGCTACGTCCTTATCGTCTAAAGGAAACTCAATAGCTGAAGGTACGATCCGTTCTGTAGCGGCAACAGGATAGTAAAGTGTCAGTAAAGTAGAACTGAAAACAGCTAAAGTTCCAGCGGTTAATAAGGTTAACAAAATTAATGTTTTTGCTTTTGAACGAATTTTAAATATAAAGTTTGGGATGACGATAATACTGGATTCTTTATAAAACCATATTTTATTTTTCTTTAGCTTTTGAATCGCATATGGTAAAAATGAATGAATAAAGAAGATCGTCCCTAATATTACACTGAACATTGTTAAGAGAGCGATTGGAGAAAAGCCAATTGTTTTCCACAAAGATTTCGTGCCCCTTGTAATATCGATTGCTAAGAAATAGCCAATTAAAATGAAAAATAATCCTAGTAGTGAAAAAACTGTATTGATTTTTATCTTTTTATCTTCTTTTTGTTCCATACGTACTAAAGTTAGTAAGGAACTTTTTCGAAGAATAATCCAATTTGATAAAGATAAAACAAAAAGAACAGCAAAGATAAAGGCAAAGGTGAATAGTACTGCATCAAGGTTAATAAATGGTACTTTAGAAGTATCGATTTGTAATTTTAATATTTTGATTATAGCTCCTACAATTCCTTTATGAGCAATAGCACCAAAAATAATTCCTACAAATAGGGCAGCAAAGCAAATGATAATATTTTCAAAAGTTAACAGTTTTAGCATCGTTGATTTTCTATATCCTAAAAGGGAGTAAATGCCGAGTTCGTTCATTCTTTTTTTCATAAAAAATGTATTAGAGTATGACATATAGAATAGTACAAATGCCATAACAAAGATTGCTACTGTTTTGGACATTGTTTCTACTCTACCATCAGACGAAATCTTTTCCATGACAATGTCGTTCATGGAAAAAGAGATAAAGGAGAAAAATACCATCAGTACAAAAGCTACTGAAATAAAATAGAATGAATAGAAGGAGAAGTTATTTTTTAAATTCTTTTTTGCGATTGTAAATAATCCCACAGTTCAATCTTCCTTTCATATTTCTAGTTATATCGATTTTCATCAATTTTAGAGATTTCTTTTAATATTTCTTCGAAAAATTCTTTTCTATTTTGTTTATTTTTCTTTAATTCTTTTATAATGTTTCCGTCTTTGAATATTAAAATTTTACTAGAAAAACTGGCTGCATAGGCATCATGAGTTACCATTAAAATGGTAGTTTGAAGTTCCTCATTTACCTCTTTTAATTTTTGAAGTAGTTCTGTTGCAGAATTTGAATCTAACGCGCCTGTAGGTTCATCTGCAAATAAAATACTAGGCTGCTTTGCAAGGGCTCTTGCAGCTGCAACCCTTTGTTTTTGTCCACCCGATAATTGACTAGGATACTTGCTTAATTGCTCAAATATCCCAAAACGCTTTGCTAAATTTTCTATTGTGGATTCAATTTCCTTTGGAGATTTTTTTAACAGAGTAAGTGGAACAGCAATATTTTCCTTTACGGTTAAACTATTAAGTAAAAAATACTCTTGAAAAATAAACCCTAAGTAATCCTTCCTAAAATCAGCAGATTTATTATTGTTAAGCGTTTGGATATTAATCCCGTTTATAAAAACATCGCCATCTGTAGGTGTGTCGATAGTGGATAAAATATTTAATAAAGTTGTTTTTCCGGATCCAGAGGCCCCCATAATCCCCACAAACTCACCCGCTTGAATATCAAAAGAAACTTTATTAAGCCCTGGTAATTGATTCTTGTTATAAATTTTTGTCACATTCCTTGCAGATACTAATGCATTCATTTTATTTACTCCTTTTCATCTATTTATATATGAAGTGTATCTTTTGATATAAAAAGAAGCATGAGTAAAAAGCGCAATCTTGTGCTCATATGCTGTTACTTTGTATTACGAAATTGTGTAACCGATAAAAAATATAGATACATCATGATAGGGGTATGAATAAAAGAAGCATCACCTTCCAAAACCCTATTGCCTATAAAATGAGGGAAGTTCAACATAATGGACATAAACGGTGCTTATACATGTAAAGTAAGAGGTCATGAAAATGAATAAAGACTGCTAATTTTCGTGCGCTTTGATTATGTAGAAATAGGGGGAAGTGACATGAAAGGCAATACTCCTAAGAAAATTTTATTTATTCAATCAGGAATTTCTTTTTATTATCCAATGATCGAAGTTGCAATTTTGAATAGTTTACAAAAGGTAAACAGCGATACAAGTATGGTGAGTCCAGAAAAAGCTATAAAAACCGCGTTAAAAATGAAACCAGATTTTATTTTGGTACTGAGCGGTTTAAGTGAAGAATTTAATCATATTATGCCATTCTTAAAAAAGGCAGGGTTTACTACTGGGCTTTGGCTAACAGACGATCCTTATTATACGGATGTAACACAAAACGTTGTTCCGTTTTATGACTACATATTTACGCAAGATTTAAATTGTATCAAGTTTTATAGGGGGATAGGATGTAAGAATGTATTTCATCTCCCATTAGCAGCAAATCAAGAGGTATTTAAACCTTCCCCTAAAGAAGATACATATAAGTATGATCTTAGTTTTATAGGTACAGCATTTGAAAATAGAATTCACTTTGTTGATTCGATTGCAGAGTATTTAGTAGGGAAGAACATAAAAATTGTAGGATTCGGTTGGGAGAAGTTAAAGAATTATGAAAGATTAAAGGATAAAATACAACTCTTGCCACTTGCAAAGTATGAAGATGCGTTACATTTTTACGTATCTTCTAAAATCAATATAAATTTGCATCGTTCACTAATTGATCAGGAATTGAATTGTAACTCTGCAAATATTCAAGCGTATTCAGTAAATAATAGGACGTTTGAAATTAATGCCGTAGGTTCTTTTCAATTAACTGATATACGTCCAGATGTAGCAAAGCATTACATACCTGGTGTTGAAATAGAAACTTTTAATAGCGCATCGGAGTTTATACAAAAAGCGGAGTATTATTTGGAACATGTACAAGAAAGAAAACGTATAGCAAAAAATGGGCTGGATAGGACCTTGAAACACCACACATATGATAAACGAATCATACAATTATTAAACTATATTAATTTGAGGGGCGTGAAGATGTAATCTAACCATTAACTGAAATGATAAGTGTTTGGTGCTTTCAACTAGAGTTCACTCTCGCATTCTACAAAAATCATTTGCGAAAAAGGGATTTGGATAATTTTGTTGAATTTATTTATTCTGAAAAAACAATTTTGCATTGGAACTAATTTATATCTAATAATTAGAGGAGATTAAAAATGAATCACTTTTTTGTAGGATTTGGTGAATACCAAGCAAGTGTTTTTGAATGGGGGGATAAAAGTAACCCTCAAATCATTTGTTTTCATGGTTTAGGAAGTACAAAGTTAAGTTTTATAGAAATGGCGGAATTTCTAAAAGATAACTATCATATTGTATCGTTTGATCTACCTGGACATGGGAAAACTCCAAATTTTGAGAAGGATGAAGATTACGGTGCATCCCATTTAACAAATTGGGTAGTAGCATTACTTGAGCACATAGGAAAAGAAACATTTCATATAGTAGCACATTCATGGGGCGCAAGCGTTGCGCTTCACTATGCAGCCGAACGTCCAGAGAAAGTGAATAAAATGGTTTTATTAGATGGTGGTTATCATCATGGCAAAATGAATACGGACTATTTTGCGCAGCTATATAAAGATGCGAAAGAAGGAGAGTGTCCACCACGATCATTAGAAGAAGAAATCACTCATTACGAAAAAGATTTTGATGAATATATTTTTGACAGTAAAGAAGCATTCATCCAATCAGAAAAACTGGCTTACAGCAGGTGGTCACCATTAATAGAACGTGCGGTTTATGACTTAATGCGAGAAGAAGATAGTAAAGTGAAATGGCATGCTAATGGCGATACCGCTAGAGGTGTAATTAAGTTTCAATATACGGTGTATAAAACATTGAAATCGCATAAAATTAAAAGTGATATTTTATTGTTGTATTGCGATCTTCCCGATAATTATTTAGAAATAAGAGAATTGCAGATCGCGGAATTTAAGAAGCGTATTAATATTACGACTAAGCTGTATAAAGATACAGGGCATTTAATGCATTGGGATAGACCAGAAGAGATTGCTGAAGATGTTTTAAAATGGTTCATATAAAGAAAGTCCGTTGTTCGAATGTGAGCAACGGACTTTCTCTTAAAAAACTTAATGTAGTTGTCATAGCCAGTTCCTTATAAATAGACGCAATAAAACCTAGTTATAAGTTCAAAAGGCAAAAAGTGATGAGAATAAAGAATTAACAAAGCAAGCCAATGCATTGCAAGGTAAGATTCAACAAGAATTTTTAGCTACATTTAATAAGTTGAACATGAAAGATATTACTGGCGATGTAAAAGAATCCCGTAAATTTTTAGATGATCTTATGGCTTGGAGAAGGTTGAGAGTAGTAAGCTTGACAGATTGTTCTGTAGTCGTTTAAATGAGTTATCAACTACAGAATGAATGAAGTTATCATTGAAGAAGGATTTAAAAAAGAAATAATGGAATGCAAGCAATGCGGATGGGAGGCAGAATTTATTACTTCCAAAAATGCTGCAATTTTGAAAAATGAACGACGGATTGCAGTAGAAAAGGTCACGTACCGATGCCGAATCCTTAGTTGTTCTGCAAAATCGGAATATTACTTTAATCGATCGTAATTAAGCGCTAAGCATCCATAACGGGTGCTTTTTTCTTTGTTATATAGAAATTACACATTAAACGTATTTAAATAATGTTTTAGGTATAACATGAATTGACTCACCCAATGGTACAGATAACGGATATTTTTCTATTTAGATTAGATGTTAAATGTACCGTGAAACTCTTGGAAATACAATGCTGGAAAAATATAATGATATTGATATATTACAGAAGAAGGCGCAATTGTAGGAGTAAAGGGGATATGCCCAGGTTGCATACCATATTGACCATATGAAGGATGGTGAAGTAAATGTTGCCAAGTCGAAGTTGGAGCTACAAAAATCCTCATCGGGAAAGGATTCATAATATAATCACTCCTAAAGTAGCATTCATGTAATAGGGTATGCACTTACTGAATATAGATGTGCATAATCTAGGTTTATAAACATAATAATCAACGGACAGAAAATAGGGTTACTAATTTTATGATGTGTTCATTATGGGTGTTTTATTTTACTATGTAGATAGAACAAACATGTGTATAGCAATTATCGTAGGCGCTGCCGTGATCTGGTGGTGTCTTGCTCGTTGTCAAGCAAAGATAAGGGGTAAATAAAAAAAGAGAGCTAATGCCCTCTTTTTTTGATTTGGTAATTAATCGCAGATTGGTATTCCAAGCACTCTTAGAGCTAATGCAACTTGAAGAGAAATCTCTAATCTAGCAATTTCAATACCAGCTACTGAAAGAACTAAAAAAGGTTGTCCATTTACAAACACAACGCAACTATCCATGGTTACGCCTCCTTTCTAGTAATCTAATATAGTATATGAATTAATCATTAATATGTAATAGTTGGATTAATTGATTTTAAAGAATTGATAGATTTGCCCATTTAAACAAAACAAACGAACACAACGATTGAAAATAGAGGGGGAAGATAGACTCGCAAATTGAAATATTATTAGTCTAAAACGCAAAACATAGACTAGTAAACAAGCTGTTTTCCCTTTTGAATCATAGAATATGATGAATTCTATTTTTAGAGGAGGGAATCATATCTATGGGATGGAATAATAATTTTGGGCATTCTCGAGATCATAATAACTTTTGGGATGATTTAGTATTTTGCGGATGCGGTCGTAGACGTAGAAGAAACGATTTTAACGATTGTCATTGTAGACGTGACTGTGATTGTGATGAGTGTCGTCGCAGACGTAATCATGACCGCGACCACGATCGTGAACATAATCATGATCATGGTGATCATCGAGATTGGTAAAATCTTTTGAAAGAGTGCACATCTTAATTGCACTCTTTTTTATTATGTTTTTATGAATACTTATTAACTCGAAGGATACAGTTTCAATTTGATTTAACATCTGACAAAATGAACGAACACAACGAACAAGAATAGAGGTGAAGAATCATGAACGCTAACGTTACATTTTCCATGCAAATGAATGGCGAAAGCAAAGATGCTACGGCTTATGTTAGTGGTATTGCAAATATATCTGCATTTCTGTTAGCTAACGCAGATAGACATATAGTTGATAAGTTGATAGCTCAAGTTGACATAGAAGAGAAGATGTTCATCAAAGCTACTTTAGCAGGATTAAAACATCATTCTCAATAAGTAAAGTGTCTCAAAAACATTTTATTAATTAGCATGATATACCATCACATCATCAGAAAGACTAATATAAATTAGTATCCATACAATAAAAAACGTCATCATTTCTAATCTGGCCTGTATAGAAATGATGACGTTTTTTTGTATTTAAAGGTATTAAAATTTCTTAAGTTGATGGGCATGTGGCGGATTCCTATTTTCAGCTTGTTTCAATTCCTTTCTTACTAGATATCCACTCATTTGCCCATGTATTGGCGGAAAAATTCTATTTGTTCGTTGTTAAGTATTGTTGCTTCGTCTTTTCTTAAGTCAAGGTGGAATACATGACCGCTAGCTTTGTCATTATGACCATATTCCTTGTAAATATAATGAAGTCCTGCGGATTCTAATTTACTAAGGAAAACAGGTTGAATCCCAACCAATCCATCATTAACACTACAAGTCACAAAGGACGGAGGAAAAGATGACGTAATGTTTGACTGAAAATCCATTTCCTTTTCATATTTATAAATTTCTGTTCCAAGGTAGTCCTTCATCAAAGCATTTAAAAGACTCCTGTACCATTCTTTCGTTTCTTTGTTTTTTATTCTATCGAGAGGATCATACATTCCGTGGTTTAATCCCATTGCTTTTATTTTTATATCAGGCATTTTGAAGTCAAACAGTTTTGCATACTTTAAATTAGTTATAATTGCTGCATACTGACTTGCAATCTGGGCTCCCGCTGAATCACCTACAATAAACAAATTATTTAAGTCCATATGAAACTTTGTTGAATTATTCTTCACCCAATGAAAAACCGAATTTACATCTTCCAGAGCCGCTGGAAATTTATATTTTGGTGCAAGACGGTAGTTGAAGTTTACTACCGTAAACCCGTACTGGGCTAAATTCATGCAGTAAAATTGATAAGCTTCCTTGTTCCCGTACACCCAGCCACCACCATGAATCGATATAATTACTGGCAAAGGTTTGTCCGTATCCTTTGGATAATACACGTCAAGCAAATGGTCTTCACTTTTATCCCTGTAGTAATCAAGGTTGTCAAACCTTTCTATATTTTCTGGGGTAGTTAACCCTTTATCTCTTTTAGCATCACCCTTTTTAAATATCACATTTAATAAAACTGATGTTAATGACATTTTTCCACACCTCTTTTTGTGCAATGAGAATTACTTAACGGATTATTTTGTTTTGGGGATTATATTTCGATAGAAGAAATAATTTATTCTTGTTCTATTAATCCGCCCCTTTAATGGAATAAGGAATGATTATTTGTTCCTTTCCCATAGCTTTCTATAGTCACCTTTAGGGAGGCATATTAATTTACTAGAAGAATACCATATTAATTTGGATAATGTAGTATCATTAGATTCTTTAAGATCACTAAAACTCTCTTGGCGTTGTTAAAAACAAGGAAATCGTTTTAAATATGGGCTTATCGTTTTATATCGGCATTTTCCTGATGGTATCCCATGCTCATCAACTCAAGAATTTTATAACATCTCCAGGATGAAAATTCCATGTATTTTTGACAGACAACAGCTTATTTTTTTGTTTTGGGGGTATTTGCTTTTCTTAGCTTGATGGCGATGTGGTGAGACCCCAATAGGAAAAATTATCTATGATTATTAAAGTGGCCCACCTTCAAAACCGATCGGCCATCCATTGTCTTTAAATTTTACTTTATACTGAAACTCATAAGTGCCTTCATAAATAAACGTTAAACTAAAACCAGGCAATATATAATCGTCAATATTAGTCATCTTTCCAAAAGATATTGTGGATAGGTAGTAGTTATTCATTTCTTGATTAGGGAAAAATTTCTGTAGATATTTTAATGCACAGCTTATATGGAGATAGAGTTCATCGAATATTTTTTCTGCCATATCTATAATCTCAACATTGGGATTTTCATTATTTCCTTGAATGATAATTTCTACATCTTCCCACTCTCCGATATTCATACTACAAAACCACCGTGCCTGTATGAGATACTTCTCATTTTCGCATACAGTAGGATTAACTAGGTTTAATTTTTTCACCTCATCTTTAGTTATTGGCTTATCAAGAATGAGCTTTTTATACAGAATATCTTTGATGTTAGAGATAATATATTTAGATTTATTTAATTCTAAAGAGTCCATTTCCCACCTCATAAATTATAAAATAAAGTAAATTCCCACTTAATTATATCATCATCCTAATTGAAGATTCCGCCTTATTCCTTGCTACGTGTTGACTAATCCAAATACATAAAGCGGCCAAATCTCGTGCGCCATACTTACTTTTACGTTTTACGAAAACCGTCTCCTGTGCGAGCTGTTGAAGAATACTTGGAGATAGATATCGCTGTAGTTCTTCAGCGAATAAATGAAACTCATCTTGAATCGATAGATTCATACAAAAACGCCATCCTTTCTGTATATTTCTATAAAAAGAAAAATAGAATTGAAAAACCCCTGTGTTTCTATTTGATAAATATATTTATTGGAAAATACTTTGAACTTTCGGGTACAGATTCTCCTTCTATCCTATTATAGAAGCTATTTTGAACGTAAGTAATTTGTAAGGAATAGGTAAGAAAAAAGAGATTTTCATTGTGTAGGATAAAAATATAAGGAGGTGTGAAAGGCGGAACAGATATGACTTATATATGAAAAACAAACCAGTAACAAGAGTGTTTCAAGGAAAAGAAGTAATTTCTGGGGTTAACATACATGTGGAAGAAAAGGGATTTACCGTTTGTTAAGACAGAATAGCCTTTGTAAAAATAATAATTATGAATATGATTACGAATTTAATTCTGACTTTTTTGTCATTGTTGGAGATGATAGCTGTGTGATTAATACGAAACAGCAAGCAAGCAACTAACTTTACAATTTAAATAAAGGAGAGGATGCTTTATGAAAACATGCAGTAAAATTACATGTGCAAGTCTATCACTTTTAATAGCTGGAAGTTCCCTGTTATACATAACACCAGCCTCAATTGTAAAAGCAGAACCCACGCAAAATGTATCTAGTTCGTTACAAACAAGTAATCAAAGCGATCGTGCTTCCGTTAAGAAAGCAATGCGGGATTCACTCCAACTTGGATACCCTGGAATACTCGCTCAAATTTCTAAGGGTGGTAAAAATTGGAGCTATGCCGCCGGGATATCGGATCTGAGAACCAAGAAGCCGATGAAAACAGATTTTCGCTTTCGCATTGGTAGTACGACGAAGACATTCATTGCAACAGTTCTACTTCAATTGGCTGGAGAGAACCGCTTGAATCTAGATGACTCCATCGAAAAATGGTTGCCTGGCGTCATTCAAGGAAACGGATATGATGCTAACCAGATTACAATTCGGCAGATATTGAATCATACAAGTGGGATTGCTGAATACTTAAAGTCAAAAGACTATGATATTATGGATACAAAAAAATTGTATACGGCTGAAGAATTAGTAAAGATGGGAATTTCTCTTCCACCAGACTTTGCTCCAGGTAAGGGCTGGTCTTATTCAAACACAGGATACGTAATACTGGGTATCCTTATTGAAAAAGTAACTGGAAACAGCTATGCGGAAGAGGTTGAAAATCGGATTGTTGAACCGCTCGAATTGTCGAATACATTCCTACCTGGTAATTCAACTGTTATTCCAGGTACCAATCATGCCCGTGGATATGAAAGATATGACGGAGAAAATGAGCTAAAAGACGTTACTTATTCTTACCCAGGTAGCTCGGATGGAGATATGATTTCTACTGCTGACGATTTAAACAAATTCTTCTCTTACTTACTCAGTGGCAAATTACTGAAGGAACAGCAACTAAAACAAATGCTTACTACAGTTCCTACAGGAATTGCTGAAATCGGCAGATATGGTCTTGGAATCTATGAAACTAAACTTCCAAACGGTGTCTCGATATGGGGACACGCAGGTTCCTCTCCAGGGTTTTCTACTTTTGCTGGAGGTACACTTGGAGGCAAGCACACATTGGCTATCAATTTGAATGGCCATAAAACTAGCCGTTCTAATCCTTTTAAAAATATTTTACTTTCCGAATTTAACAAGTAGTCAAAAAGGAAAGTCAAGTAAATTTTTTTATAGTTAAAAATATACGTTATAAAATATTTATAGACTAAAAAGAGGATTTTTATGTTACATGATGATCCAAAAAGTATACATTTGCAACCGGCATCCAACTTTGGATAATTGGCTCTTGATTTCCTGTCCCATCACTTCTATTTCATAATTCTCTAACTAGAATTTAGAAGTCTTTAAAAACTTGAAATCTGCACCAAAAGCTCAATACAATTCGTGAATAATTTTTAAATCTCAGATAATCAAATTCTAGCAGTCAGGATACTGACTGCTAAAATTTGATTATAGAACTATTTTTCTGTGGCAAAATAAAGCAAGGCTATGGTCGGAAAAGCGATTCCTATCCATAATGTTAGATTCCATCCCCCTAAGGCATATGCCCATCCTCCAATAAAGGATCCAACAGCACCTCCTAAAAAGAAAATAGCCATAAATACCCCATTTAATCGACTACGAATTTCTGGACTCAACGAGAAAATTAAACGTTGGCTAAGCACAAGGTTTGCAGATACTCCCATATCCAACAGGATTGCAGCAATTACTAAAACAGCTATTCCAAAGGGCGAGCTACTTTGAATAAAAAGTGGGAGTATTAAAGAAATAATAACAACAGTGAGAGCTACCCCAGTAGCGGGTCGTGTCCAGCCAAGATCAGCTAGACGACCACCTATTGGAGCGGCTATTGCACCTGTAATCCCGACAAGTGCATATAATGCTATGGCAGTCTGAGAAAAGTGAAAAGCAGGACTAGATAATAATAATGGAACAGTGGTCCAGAATAAGCTGAAAGCCCCAAATACACAAGCATGATACATGGCACGGCGGCGTAAAATTGGAGTAGTTCGTAGCAGTTGCCACATTGAATTAAGTAAGGCTATATAATTTGTTTTTGCCTTTGGTTTCCTAGTAGGGAGTACTTTCGATAATACAAATGCCAAAACAATAATTACAGTAGCAGATAAAGCAAATATTGCATTCCATCCCCAGATATCAGCTACTAGACTAGATATCGGACGCGCAAGCATAATACCTAATAACAGGCCACTCATAACATTACCAACTACACGACCGCGTGCATTTTCCGATGAAAGGTATGATACAAAAGGTACGAGCACTTGCGCTGCGACCGACCCCAGTCCGATAAAGAATGAAGCTACTAATAACATGATTGCGCTCTTTACAAAAACTGTGGCAGTTAGAGCAACTGCACTTAGTAATAACAATATAATTATCAATTTTTTATTCTCAACAATATCCCCCAATGGTACAAGAAATAGTAAGCCAACAACATATCCAATCTGGGTTAGCGTTACAATTAATCCGGCACTACTATTAGAAAGACCAATTACATTACTAATTAACCCAATTAAAGGCTGCGCATAATAAAGATTAGCCACGATGATACCACATGCGGTTGCCAGAAGAATGATTAAACCCGATGAAATTTCCTTATCACTTGCTTTATTTTTAACATTAGACATAACAATTCCCCCCATACTTTTATTTCAGAATTACCTTGGTGTATTTTGGAACTTAGATAAAGCCATGGCCATTACAAGATTTCTTAACAATTAATAAACTAAACGTTTAGTTTATTAATTAGCTAAAATATATACTAAACGTTCAGTTTTGTAAATGGGCTATTTTATTATTTGTTCATATTAAGTATACTAAACGTATAGTTTATGTTCTTGAAAGGAATGATTAATGTGCAAGGTAAAAGAGGTAGACCGCGTAATATTGAAACCCAAAAAGCTATCCTTTCTGCATCTTATGAGTTATTACTGGAAAGTGGCTTTAAAGCAGTCACAGTCGATAAAATTGCAGACCGTGCTAAAGTTAGTAAAGCTACGATTTATAAATGGTGGCCTAATAAGGCTGCTGTAGTAATGGATGGTTTTCTTTTTGCTGCCGCAGCTAGATTGCCTATACCTGACACAGGTTCAGCATTGAATGATATTTTAATTCATGCCACAAGTTTAACCAAATTTTTGATAAGTCGGGAAGGGACTATTATTACTGAGTTAGTTGGCGAAGGACAATTTGATTCAAAGCTGGCAGAGGAATATCGTACTCGATATTTCCAGCCACGTCGCCTGCAAGCAAAGCAACTTCTGGAGAAGGGAATTAAAAGAGGAGAATTAAAAGAAAATCTCGATATTGACTTAAGTATCGATCTCATTTACGGACCAATTTTTTATCGGTTGCTAGTAACCGGTGAAAAGTTGGATGATTCCTATGTGCATGACTTGGTAATAAATGCATTTGAAGGAATATGCTTGAATTGATTAATATTAAAATAAAGATTTAGAAATTTTACTGTCTCCTATGCGAAGGCAATTTATATTAACTTGGTAAATAAAGTATTTTATTTTTTTAAAACTGATGTATATGGAGTGGTTTCCCTATACATCAGTTTAAGAATTAAGTGGATGTTAAAAATAATCAAGATAATTACTCTAAATATAAAGTAATGCAATTAATTTTCGTTATGGGGTAATCTAGGATCAATCCATTTTCTCAGTTCCTTGGGACTCATTTCTAATACTTCCGTCAATATAATCACTCCTTTTTTCTTGCTATTATGTACGATTGCGGATGCTTTTAAACCATGAAAATAGAATTCTAAAATATAGATTGAAAAAAGTAGTTTGCTCCATTTATTAAATTTTCATCTTATCTTACATAGCTTAATCTGCTTCAACATCTTTTTTACCTAATTTTTGAACAAATCTTAATAAATAACCATCAGGGTCCATAATTAAAAATTCTTTTTGTCCCTTTAATTTAGTATCAGCTCTATACCAATTCTCTTGGATATCAAATTTAATTGGATACTCGTTCTTTTTCAAACTATCATATAATGGATCAATATCATTTTATGATAACTTGAAAATTAATTCCTCTTCCGCAGGGATAAGATAACTCCCCAGTACTCCAATGACCATTTACTTCTTCAATTATAATCTGACAGTCATCTAAAGACAGTAAAGCAAACCTATCCTCTGGTCTTTGATATTCAATTTTAAACAGGAGAATCTCCGAATAAAAATTTAAACTTTGCTCCATATCTGAAACCGATAGCTCTGGTATTAATGCATTAAGTTTGTGCAAAAATGCTTCCCCCTTTGCTTAAGTTAGTGATTATCATAACACTTACTATAGTTTCTTCTTCCATTAAACTACTTCGTTAGTCCTATAAGAAGTAAACAACTTTATTATTTTTTAAAGGACTTTATTATCACTGAACACGTATCACATTTAAATTAAAATACGGCTCTAAGAAGAAATTGAGTTGATCCTTTTGAAAATAAAAAAAAGACGCGATAAAGCGCCTTCCAGGGAATTATGTTGAATACAATAATGAGGAGAAATGGTTTATGTCTATATTATTTCTCTTCCAATTACTATATATTTTTAGCATACTATTAACTATAAGGAGGGAGTGCAGAAGTGGAAGAAAAGAAAGTGACGTGGTTAGAACTCTTTTATGATTTATTATTTGTGGCGGCAGTGACGGCTGCGACTCATGTTTTACTTCATGTTGAAGATGGTCAAATCCATGCAGAGTATTTAGTAAAGTTTGTCTTAATTTTTATTCCGATCTGGTGGGCTTGGGTAGGGCAAACTATCTTTGTTAACCGGTTTGGAAAAGATTTATTTCATCAAAGGATTTTTTTGATCCTGCAAATGTTTTTTGTCCTAATAATGACATCAAGCTTATCAGCTGATTTTGATCCTTATTATCTTTCTTTTTTAATTGGCTATATTGGCTTAAGGGTCGTGACTGCAATTCAATATCTTGTTATCCAGCGTATAGAAGAGGGGGATCGAAAAAAAGCAGCACTCTTTTTAGGAAGATATTTTTGGATTGGAATCGTTATTTCATTATTATCCGTCTTTTTTGATTCTTGGATTCGATATGCTGTGTTATATTTTGGGATTCTTATCGATATTGTTGTCCCACTGCTTGGAAGGAAGTGTTTAGAAAAGGTTCCTACAAATACAGCCCACTTGTTAGAGAGATTTGGTCTATTTTCCATTATTCTCTTTGGGGAAGCTCTTGTAAGCACTCTTGTGGTCATTCAACCTAAACAAGGAAATTGGGATTCAATAAGCTTTGCGATCATTTCATTTATCCTCATTATTTCGATGTGGTGGCAATATTTCGATAACATGGAGAAGAAACTCGACAAGTCTAGACAAACTTCTGGTCAAATTATTATTTACGGTCATCTATTTATTTTAATGTCTTTGAGTATGGTTGCAGCATCCATTAGATTATTATTTTTACATGAGGTCTATTATTCTTTTATCTTATATTTTGTTTTTGGTTCTGTATTGCTCTATTTCCTGTCAACTACAATTGTTTTTCATCAATACAGATTTGAACAACACCGCTTGAACATTTATCATTTATGCTTGTTTTTAGGAATTTTAGCAGTCTTTTTTGTTATTAATTTAATTATAGTAGTGCCGAATATTGTGATAATAGGACAATTAACCTTATTTTTTATCATCTATGCTAAATTAACAAGTACATAAATAAAAGCATCAAATAAATCAGTATCAAACTATAATACTGGTTTATGTGTATATATTGGTAGCTTTTACATTTTGATATTAAATCTTATTATTCACGGTGACTCTGATGCAACTGTACCTTTTGAGTTAAGTGGAAAACGCACATATGATTCCATTCCTGATAGTAAACTTGCTCTAATACAGGGTGGTCCTCATGGATTAAACGCAACTCATGCAAAAGAATTTAATGAAGCATTATTAACATTTTTAAAAGAATAATCTTTGAGGAACTACCGGAGGTGGTTCAACAGCAATATCAAGAATAATAACACGAATTTATCGATTATATGTAGCGAAAGGTTATGAACTAAACAGGGAAAAAGTTGAACCAGTAATTACAACAAAAAAGCTGAATCCTATCATTAGGTCAGAATATAGAGCCGGGGAGTTTGGTTATACAATTTATCAATCTGACATTTTAGAAAGAGGAAGAGATCCATTTTATCAGTGGATTAATGACAATGACAAGATAGAAAATTATGAACTGGAAGGAGCACAATTCATATTTGGTAAAATGACCGGAAGTAATGTAAAGGGCATGAAAATGATTGTTCCTGCAAAAGGAAAGGACAGTACTTATCAAGTTGTAATCATTGATGATGTTTTAAATAAGGCTGAATTAGAGAAAATCATGATTTCCTTTTTGAAATCTTCATGTGATAAAAGAAATTAATAATCTATAAAACAAAAAAGTGAGATAGAATTTTTTTTGGGGTACTTCAAAATTTTAGCTTGATGGCGATGGGATACTACTCCATATTAGAAAAAATGATATTTTGATGCAAAGTTATGGTGCAAGCAAGAGCATTACAGTTCTATCACCAATTCATTTTTTGATATAATAGATGCGTGGCAGGAAATAGATAGAAAGATACTGTTAGTAATTTATACTTAAAATGTTGGGAGATTGAACAGAGTTATGGGGACAGAAAAAGAAATTAGTTCCGCTAAATTAATATGGAAGATGACGCGCCCGCATACATTAACGGCGACATTTTCTCCTGTAATTTTAGGGACGGTGGCATCACTTTATGTTGCCGAAATTGATTGGCTTTTATTTATTGCGATGATGATTGCATGTTTAGCATTGCAAATCGCAACGAACTTATTTAATGAGTACTATGATTTCAAACGTGGATTAGATACAGCTGATTCTGTTGGAATTGGTGGTGGAATTGTTCGTCATGGATTGAAACCAAAAAATGTGTTAACAGTTGCCCTTTTATTGTATGTAGTAGCAGCAATTATTGGAGTTTATATTTGTATGAATAGCAGCTGGTGGTTAGTCGTCATTGGTTTAATTGGAATGGCGGTTGGCTATTTATATACAGGTGGTCCATTACCAATTGCGTATACTCCGTTTGGAGAATTAGTTTCTGGATTGTTAATGGGGACATGTTTTGTACTTATTGCTTTCTTTATTCAAACGAATACGATAACGATTGAAAGTGTATTGATTTCCATTCCAATTGGAATTTTAGTCGGTGCAATCAACATGTCAAATAACATCCGAGATATCGAAGAAGATATTAAAGGTGGAAGAAAGACATTAGTAATCCTCCTTGGGAGAGAGAAAGCTGTAGTAACACTAGCTGTAGCCTTTGTCGTTGCTTATTTATGGATCGCGGTAATTGTATTAATGGGTTATATAAGCCCTTGGGCATTAGTTATGTTCCTAGGTTTGAGAAAGCCAATCTCTGCTATTCAAAGCTTCCAAAAAGGGACAAAGGATCCCGGGTATATGCGCATCGCAATGAAATCAACAGCGATGACAAATACAATTTTCGGCTTCTTATTATCGGCAGGATTATTAATTAGTTACTGGTTTTAAATAAAAAATATTATTACGTGACTAAACCCCAATTTCTCAATTTTAATATAGAGAAATTGGGGTTTTATTTTTATAGCGTGTATTTTTCCTTTTAATCAAAAGCAAACTTTAAAAACAAATAAAAACATCAAGCATGTGAGCATCAAGAACGGAAGTGCATGGAATATACATCTTTAGCTTGATGGGTATGTGGCGGTACCCTATATCCATCAACTTAAGACCTTTATAACACCCTAGAATGAAAATTTTGTTTATTTTTTACAGAAAACGGGTTATTTTTTCGTTTTGGAGGTATTTTCTTTTCTTAGCTTGATGG
>NZ_VHIV01000006.1 GCF_006494425.1 Bacillus dicomae
TGTCCGCCGCTCAGAAGCGACTTCATCATATTAACATCTTCATTTTTCGATGTCAACTAAGTTTCAAAATTTCTTTTTTGTCGTTTTCTGCGTTCCCGCATCAGCGACGTTTATTAATATACCATCATGGTTTTTAAATAACAAGTGTTTTTTATAAAAAACTTTAAAAAATATCTATCCTACTTCCTTCTATATAGATACATTCCATCTTCCCTACAAAAAACAGCTATTTAAATAGTATACCAATACACTCTAATTAACCAAAGTGCATTCCATAACCCTTTCCTCACTTTTCATTCTCTTCTATATTAAACCCCATAAACATTTACTTCTCTATAGACTGACAATAAAAAAGAAATCAATCCATACTCCAATCAGTATTTCCACTTCCCAATAAAACGAACATGCTGACTTTTATTTTGCTGTTCCCACAGATTATTAACGAATCAGATATTTACAGGCAGCTCGATTCCAACCGAAATTCGAGGTGAGCACCTTATCGGCCGGCAAATAGCAATATAAAAAACAAAATTCCAATAAAAGCATTAATTTAAGGTTATTGTTAGAATTTTTTTACATTTAATTAATGAAAAATATCCATTTTCTGTTATATAGTAAGAAAGGACGTACTCAACTATAAATAAAGCAATGGAGGAATTATTTTATGGATAGGTTAACAAAGTTTTCATTAAAAAACCGCTCTGCCATTATCATCATGGTTTTTCTCATTTCCATACTCGGTGTTTATTCTGGCTCTAAATTACCTATGGAATTTTTGCCAAGCATCGATAATCCAGCAATCACCGTCACAACCTTATCTCAAGGACTCGACGCTGAGACGATGACAAAGGACGTAACTGATCCTCTGGAAAAACAATTTCGTAATTTAGAACATATCGACACCATCACTTCTTCTACGCACGAAGGATTATCACGCATCGACATTGCGTATACGTCCAAAGCAAATATGAAAGATGCAGCACGCGAAGTCGAAAAAGCAGTCAATACAATTAAATTACCTAAAGATGTAACCAAACCTGTAGTCAGCCAATTAAATACTTCTATGATTCCACTCGCCCAAATTACTATCCAGAAACAAAACGGTTTTTCAAAAGCAGATGAAAAACAAATTGAAAAAGAAGTCGTACCACAACTTGAAAGTATTGATGGTGTTGCAAATGTCATGTTTTTCGGAAAATCAACTTCTGAATTATCCATCGCTCTCGATCCTAACAAACTAAAAGATAAAAACGTAACATCAGATCAAGCATTAAAAGTTTTACAGGGAAAAGAAACCTCTACTCCAGCTGGGGCAATTACTGTTAATAAGGAAGAATACAACCTCCGCGTCATCGGGGACATTAAAAATATAGATGACATTAAAAATATCACCGTAACACCCCAAGTGAAATTACAAGACATTGCTCAAATCGAACTCAAACAACACTACGATACAATCTCACATATAAACGGAGAAGAGGGCACAGGATTAATCATCATGAAAGAGCCAAGTAAAAATGCAGTTGCAATCGGAAAAGAGATTGATAAAAAAGTTAAAGAGATAAACAAGCAATATAAAGATCAATTTTCTATTAAACTTTTAGCCTCAACTCATGAGCAAGTTGAAAATGCTGTTACTAGTATGGGAAAGGAAGTAATCCTTGGAGCAATTGCTGCAACTCTAATTATCTTAATCTTTTTACGTAACTTCCGAACAACACTCATCGCTGTTGTCAGTATCCCATTATCTATTTTCTTAACACTCTTTTTACTACATCAATCTAACATCACACTTAACATTTTAACCCTTGGTGGTTTAGCTGTTGCGGTTGGGCGTCTCGTCGATGATAGTATCGTTGTCATCGAGAATATTTTCCGCCGTTTACAAAAAGATTCTTTCTCTAAAGATATTATTCTCGATGCAACGAAAGAAGTCGCCGTCGCAATTACTTCTTCTACTTTAACAACAGTCGCTGTTTTTTTGCCTATCGGCCTCGTATCAGGAGCAATCGGAAAATTAATGTTACCTATGGTATTAGCTGTTGTATATTCTATACTATCATCCTTAATCGTTGCACTAACAGTTGTTCCACTTATGGCTTTTTTACTACTCAAAAAAACAAAACATCGAAAGCCAAGTTCTTCACCAAGATATGTCGCTACATTAAAGTGGGCTCTTTCGCATAAATTCATTATTCTACTTACTTCTTTCTTATTATTTGCAGGATCGATTGCAGCCTATATATTACTACCAAAAGCGAACATAAAATCTGAAGACGACACAATGTTATCTATTAACATGACATTTCCAGCTGATTATAACGCTGAAGCTCAAAAACAAAAAGCATTTGATTTCGAAAAGAAACTACTTTCTAATTCAGATGTAACAGACGTTATTTTACGAATGGGATCTAGCGCAGAAGATGCACAATGGGGGCAAACAACTAAAAATAACCTTGCCAGTATATTTGTAGTCTTCAAAAAAGGTTCTGATATCGATCAATATATTAAAGAGTTAAAAAAAGAAAATAAAAATTTTGAGCCTGCTGAACTTGATTATATAAAAACAAGTTACTCGAGCTCCGGTGGCGGCAATAATTTGCAATTTAACGTAACAGCTACTAATGAAACGAATTTAAAAGAGGCGGCCACTATCGTCGAAACAAAACTAAAAAGCATGGATGATCTTTCTAAAGTAAAAACTAATTTAGAAGACTCTAAGAAAGAATGGCAAATTCATATTGATCAAACAAAGGCCGAACAACTAGGTTTAACACCAGAAATAGCTGCGCAACAAGTAGCATTCCTTATGAAAAAATCACCTATCGGCGAAATTACAATTAATAACGAAAAAACAACTATTATGATAGAACACAAAAAGGAAAGCATCTCTAAACAAGAAGACATTTTAAACACAAATATATTATCACCTATTAATGGACCAATTCCTTTAAAAGACATTGCAACCATTTCAGAAAAACAACTTCAAACAGAAGTTTTCCATAAAGACGGAAAAGAAACAATTCAAATTACCGCAGAAGCTTCAAATGAAGATTTAAGTAAAGTAAGCACCGAAGTGAACAAAGCGATAGCCGACTTAGATTTACCTAGCGGAGCAAAAGTAAATATCGCAGGCGCCACTGAATCTATGCAAGAAAACTTCACAGATTTATTCAAAATTATGGGGATTGCAATCGGGATTGTATATTTAATTATGGTTATTACCTTCGGGCAGGCACGCGCTCCTTTTGCAATTTTGTTCTCCTTACCATTAGCTGCTGTTGGCGGCATTTTAGGATTAATCATTTCAGGAACACCTGTTGATATAAATTCCTTGATTGGCGCATTAATGCTAATCGGGATTGTCGTAACAAACGCTATTGTATTAATAGAAAGAGTACAACAAAATCGAGAACACGGAATGGAAACAAGAGATGCCTTACTAGAAGCGGGATCCACTAGATTACGCCCAATTATTATGACAGCTATAACAACAATTGTCGCTATGCTACCACTCCTATTCGGCCAATCCCAAGCAGGAAGTATGGTATCAAAAAGTTTGGCAGTCGTTGTCATCGGTGGTTTAGCAGTTTCAACCGTTCTTACATTAGTAGTTGTTCCAGTTATGTATGAACTATTAGATAAAATCGGAAGAAAAAGACGCTCTCGCAGAAAAATAAGCACTTCTACAGAAACACCTGATATTTAAAGAAAAAGCGTTATCTTCACGAATGAAGATAACGCTTTTTTCTCTACCTACATATATAATCCATCATTTTTCTGCATATTGCTCTAGAGGTTTACTAGAATCCACAATAAGATATTCACTATTTAAAGGTCTTTTACTACCATTTAACCACTTTTTAAAAGCTACTTCCGACTCTATCTTTTCAATTTGACTGACCAGACGCTTACGTGTTTGTAACCTATTATTAATCTCTTCCATATCATTCAGATAACACTCAATATATTTATATTTCACACTATGTTTATTAGACAGCTTAATTCCTTTTTCAACCATCCCTTCATATAGACATGGACTATCCAATATCACACTATGCCCTTGTTCTAAATATGAATCAATCAATACCCATTCAACGTCGTATGATACTCCTCCAACAATCGCCGATTCAATCCCTTTCATTTCTAATGATTGTAACAATGCGGATTTCAAAACATCATGATCTACAATTACAGCACCTGTTAACTTCGCTATATACTTAGAAACTGTCGATTTTCCTGTTCCAGGAAAACCTGACATTTGTAGAAAAAACAATTCCTCCACTCCTTCATTTGCACCTATTCATCTATATAATTAATTACAATTTCAACAATCACTACATCCATTCCTTCTATATTAAAATACAAAAAGAACTCTCTACTTATAAATAGAGAGTTCCCCTTTACAGCTTATGCTGCTTTTACCTTCTTCGTCGTTTTACTTTTTCTTTTCGTCCCTGTAAAACGTTTGTGCAATACAGATGCTACCAAGCGTGAAATAACATTGAATAGTAATACCATAATAATTAATACAGCTGCAGATTTTGTCGCAATCAACTTCGCATCTGGAATAACTCCTTCAGAATTTAACTTCCAAATATGAACCGCTAACGTTTCAGCTGGTCTAAACGGATTTAAAGGATGCGCAGGGCTTGAGAAGTCCACTGCTGAATTTAAAATCGGAGATGTTAAACCCGCTGTGTAAATCAATGCTGCCGCTTCCCCAAATATACGACCCGCCGCTAAAATAATACCTGTAATAATTTGTGGTAATGACGATGGGATAATAATACGAGCAATTGTTTGCCACTTCGTTGCACCTAATCCAAGACTTGCCTCTTTTACATTATGAGGAATTTCTGAAATCGCATTTTCACAAACACGCGTTAAACCTGGTAAGTTTAAAATAGTTAAAGCAAGGGCACCACCCATTACTGTGTACCCCCAGCCTGTCATTGTAACAAACACTAACAAACCGAATAAACCAACAACAATAGAAGGTAAAGATGCCATTGTCTCGATACATAAACGAACAAAGTTTAAAAAACGTCCTTGTTTTGCATACTCTGCTAAATAAATTCCAGCACCTAATCCAAGAGGAATAGATATAACAAGCGTTATAACAAGCATGTAGAAGGAATTAAACAACTGCGGACCAATCCCACCACCCGCTCTTGTATTACTTGGTTCTCCAAACAGGAAATTAGGATCCCAAAATCCCCATCCCTTTTGTAAAATCTCAAACACTAAGAACACCAGCATAGCTACGACCAAAGCCGCAACCGCATAAAAGATACCTGTCCAAACTTTATTTACCTTTCTTGCATTCATTATTATCGCTCACCTCTTTGCCCAATCGCTCGAATTACTAAAATAAACAGGAATGAAATAACAAGTAAAATCATCGCTAAACTCCATAGCGCATTGTTCCAAGCAGTTCCGTTTAATGTATTTGTCATGTCCATTGTCAAAATACCAGTTAACGTTGCTGTCGGACTATATATTCCTTCCGGTAATTTAATCGTGTTCCCAATTACCATTTGAACCGCTAATGCTTCACCAAAGGCACGCGCTAAACCTAAAACAACACCTGTTAAAATCCCTTTTTTCGCAGCAGGAACAATCACTCGGCTAATCGCTTGCCATTTCGTTGATCCTAGACCATAAGAGGCTTCTAAATAATCAAATGGAACAGAGCGTATTGCATCAGAAGCGATACTAGCAATAGTAGGTAAAATCATAATACTTAATACAACAATACCTGCAATTAAACTAAAGCCCACTCCCCCAAACGAATCACGTAATAGTGGTACTAAAATCGTAACCCCTAATAATCCGTATACAACCGAAGGAATACCAACTAATAATTCTAAAACAGGCTTCAATACTTTATTTCCAAACTTCGGCGAAATTAAATTCATGAATATAGCAAGAGCTATAGCGATTGGCGCGCTAATAATAACCGCACCTAACGAAACCACAGTTGAACCTACAATGAAAATCAAAGCCCCGAAGGTTCCTTCGTCAGCATTCGGATTCCATTTTGTCGATGTTAACATCTCAGTAAATGAGATACCGCTTTGTGTAAAAGATTGAATACCTTTACCGCAAATAAACGCAATAATAGCTAATGTAATTAAAACAATAAAAATACCACAAAACGTAACAAGCGATCTTCCTATATATTCACTTTTTACGTAATTAATTTGTTTTTTCCCCTTCATCACAGGTCAGACCCCACTTCATAGATTGAAATGAACAGGACTGGCCTTGCAGCCAGCCCCATAAACTTTATTACTTATTTAATTTAGACATCGGAATGTAGCCCATATCTTCTACTTGCTTTTCAAAGTCTTTACCTTTTACATAATCAATGTAAGCTTTCGTTGCTTCTTTCGCTTCACCTTTTGTTACCATGTACTCGTAAGACCAGAATGGATATTTACCAGCCGCAATGTTCTCAACTTTCGGTTCAGAACCATCAATTTTCACTGTTTGTAGCGCACCTTTTTTATCGCCAACCATGTAAGACATTGCTAAATAACTTACCGAACCTGGAGTAGAATTGATCGCTTGCTCTACTGCACCGTTAGAATCTTGTGTTGTACCAGTTCCGTCATTAATTTTCGCGTCTTTCATAACTGTTTTTTCAAATGTAGCACGTGTACCAGATGAAGCTGGACGGTTAATTACGTTGATTTTTTCATCTTTCCCGCCTACTTCTTTCCAGTTTGTTACTTTTCCAGTGAAGATATCTTGTACTTGTTGCACTGTTAAGTTATCAACTTTTACATCTTTATTTACGACAAGTGCGAATGCAATACCCGCAACCTTGTTATCTACTAATTCTTTCGCTTTTTCAGCATCTTTTATTTTATCTCCTGATGGAACATCTGAATTACCAATTTGTACTGCACCCGATGCTACTTGGTTAATCCCAGTTCCACTACCGCCACCTTGAACTTGAATAGAAACTTTTGAATTTTTCTCCATGAATTTCTTTCCAGCTTCCTCCGCAAGAGGTAGAAGAGCTGTAGAACCAGCTGCTGCAATCGTACCTGATAATTCTTGTTTTGTATTATCGCTTCCTTTAGCAGTTTCTTTACTAGCTGTATCTTCTGCTTTCCCACATCCAACTAACGCTCCTGCTACCACTAAAGCCGCTAAAGAAAATTTAATACCTTTTTTCATAACCATGTCTTGTACCCCCATTTGGATTATCACTTTTCGAATTCATTTTCTTTCGAACACAAATTCATTGTAGGACAACAATATTATGTGAGTGTTAAGCAATTTTTAATTTTAAGTAAATGACGATAATAATCCTTAAAAGCTAGGAATCCCAACATTTATAGTTAAAGAACCCAACAAAATCCACACTAATTAAGGTGTAGTGTAAATTTATTCTTAACAATGTAAATTTAATGTAAATGTTTTTCGCTCTTTTCCCCTTTTAGTTAAAATTACATTTACAAATCCATTATTTTTCTTAACTTTTACACCCTTACTTTATTTACATTAAACAGAATTTCAGTAATATTTTTTAGTACAACTAAATAAATTGGAACAATTCTAAAAATAAATGAATATTTTTAAAGTACCAATTGACAGCATCATCCAATGTAGTCTACTATATTACTAACAAAAAGTTTACCTAAGGAAACTTTTTAAACTTAAACTAACAATATAGAGATGAGGTAACTTTTATGGTATCGGCTAATATAAAACCACTTTCCGAATTTAAGACAGGAGAGTTTGTACAAATTGAGAAGATACAATTAGAAGGAACTATGAAACGACGTTTATTAGATTTAGGATTTATCCCTGGGGCAACGATTAAAGTATTACAACGCAGCCCACTCGGAGATCCGGTCGCTTATCAAGTAAGCAACACCACTATTGCACTACGCAAGGAAGAAAGCTCCCTTATTTTCGGGGTATTAATAGGAGATGATTTCAGATGAGCAAACATCGCATTGCTTTAGCTGGCAACCCGAATACCGGGAAGAGTACATTATTTAATACTTTAACAGGCTTAAAACAACATACTGGAAACTGGACGGGAAAAACTGTTTTAAAAGCTGAAGGGGAATATGAACATAACAGTAGTAAATATACATTAATAGATTTACCTGGAACTTACTCACTATATTCAAATTCTGCGGATGAAGAAGTAGCAAGGGATTATATTATATTTGAAAAACCAGAAGTAACTGTAGTTGTTATCGATGCAACTGCTATGGAGCGAAATTTAAATTTAGCACTTCAAGTGATGGAAATGACGAGCAACGTAGTCATTTGTATTAACTTAATTGATGAAGCTGAGAAAAAAGGCATCGTTATTGATGAAAAGAAATTAGCAAAATCACTCGGTGTACCTGTAGTTAAGATTTCCGCTCGTAATCGAGTAGGCATCGGTCATTTACTAAATGTTATTGCCAAAGTAGCAAATAAAAAACTAATTCCAACACCAATTAAAATTTCTTACAGCGAAAAAATCGAGAATATGATTCAGGAATTAGAACCACAAATTTATAAAGTGTTCGGTAATACGTATCCAGCACGTTGGATTGCGTTACGTATATTAGATGGAGATAAAAATTTCTTAACTACACTTCAAAAACACCATAATGAACCACTTGTAAGGGAGGTCGTAATGAATGGAATCTCACTCAGCCAGTAAAGCTCTTCCATTAGACTATATTATTCAACATGCACAAGCACTATCAAAAGAAGATATACGAGATGATATTGTCGGAGATATTTATCGAACATCTGCAAGCATATGTAAAGAATCTGTTCAATATACAAATACGGATAAATTGTATCGTTCTGAAAAACTAGATAAAATTTTCACATCTCCAATCTGGGGATTCCCAATTATGCTCGGTATTTTATCTATTATTTTTTATCTTACAATTGCAGGTGCTAACGTACCTTCTGATATGATTGCTGAGTTCTTCGGATGGGCCGAAGGATATTTAACATCTTGGTTCCAAACAGCACATGCACCCGAATGGTTACATGGCATTTTAATACTTGGTTTATTCCGTGGTATCGGTGCTGTTATTAGCGTTATGTTACCACCTATGGCCATCTTTTTCCCTATGTTCGCACTATTAGAAAACTACGGATACTTACCACGAGTTGCGTTTAATATGGACCGCTTATTCAAACGCTCTGGTGCACACGGCAAACAATCTTTAACAATGGCAATGGGATTCGGTTGTAATGCGGCAGCCATTATGTCAACACGTATTATTGAATCACCACGTGAACGTATGCTTGCAATCTTAACAAACAACTTCGTTCCTTGTAACGGTCGCTGGCCTATGTTAATTTTAATGGCTTCATTATTTATGGCTGCTGGTTATACAGGTAGTATGCAAACATTGGTTACTGCCGGCGTTGTAGTTGGAATGGTTGTAATTGGTATCGTTATGACATTAACCGTTTCTTGGGTACTATCAAAAACAGCTTTAAAAGGCGTTCCAACTCACTACACACTTGAGTTACCGCCGTACCGTAAGCCAAAGGTTTGGAATACAATTGTGCGTGCAACACTCGATAAATCAGTCTATGTTTTAAAACGAGCTGTTGTTGTAGCTGCCCCTGCGGCTGCATTAACTTGGTTACTAGCTAATATTTTCATCGGTGACACAAGTCTACTTATGTATTTTGTAAACTTCCTAGATCCATTTGCTAAAATGTTAGGACTTGACGGCTTCATTCTAGCTGCGTTCATTCTTGGACTACCAGCGAATGAAATTGTTATCCCGATTTTATTAATGTCTTACTTATCAACCGGAGCTTTAACTGAAATAGATGATTTTAATCAAATTAAAAATCTATTCTTAGAAAATGGTTGGACTTGGTTAACGGCGTTAAACACAATGTTGTTCTCACTTCTTCATTTCCCGTGTGGAACGACACTGGTTAACATATATAAAGAAACAAAAAGTACAAAATGGACATTCTTATCGTTTGCAATCCCTACCGTTATCGCCATTGTTGTGACATTCCTCTCTACACAATTGGTACATTGGTTAGGGCTTGTATAAAGCAAAGCATACATAGAAGGTATCCCCCTTCATTTGCTTTGCGTGAAAGAAACCTGAAATCATTCAGGTTTCTTTTTTTCTTTCCACGGCTGCGCTCCGTACGTTGAAATTTTTTTATGAAGGAAATATATAGCCCCCGGAAGCACTGCCATCAATATCGTGCAACTAATCCCTAATCCAGTAAACACCTTTCATCACCTTACTTCACTCTCTTGGGTAAAGCTGAACCTGAGTGTTCAATTGTCGGATGAACATGAACAGTAATTTCAGCATCACTAAAATAATTCTGACCTTGATCCCAATTCTTACTTATTTTTTTCCACTCTGTATAATTACGTCGCTTATATACTTCCCCTAATTCTAATACATCTACCTTATATTTTTTTTGAACAAGCTTAATCGATTTTTGGATGCGCTTCTCCATTTCCTCCGAGATGTTTTTCTTTAATCGCTTTTCACTCATAATTTGTTTATGATCACTAAAATGCAACTCAGCCAATGTCCCTTCCAAAGATAAGTGGATATCAAACTTAGGTTTTGTAGCCTTTTCTGTAGATACTTTAATCTTTCGGCGCATCTTATGAATTTCATATGTAATAAGCTGACCATTTTTACGTATAGTAAAAAAACCTCCAATTTTTTTACCTATTATATAGTTAATTCCTAATGTTTCTTCCCCACTCAAACTGCCTACACACTTATTATCCTTCCCACGAAACAGCGCCGCTCCGTTCATTTGTACCCCTTGCTTTGTTAATTCAAGAATAGGTAATACAAAACTTCGGTTAGAAATCATCTTTTCCTGAACTTCACCAATTCTTGCAGCCTCAATCATTTGAGCATTTTTCGGAGGATGTTCAGCTAACATATCAATATACTGCGCCGGTAAATTTTCAGGCTTGGCACTTTGTTTTAAAATCGCTTCTGCATTTTTCTTAGAAACGAACAAACGAATATTTCTTCGCATCTCATGATCACGAATATATACATCTAACGTATTTTGCAAAACATACGGATTCGCCAGTAATTCTTCCGAAAAAATAATCACTTGTATATGCGGAAAAAATAATGTTCGACTAATTTTTTTAGCAATAATTCGGATTTGCTCAAAGACACTATCTGCTTTCGCACTCACATTAATATAATTTTCACTATCTCCACCACCTTGTCCACTTTGTTGTACTAACCTAGGAAGCACCATCTGATACGTCCCTTTCATAATTGGGTTCGATTGTTTTTTTTTCACAATATCATAAGCTGCGCCTACTACAAATCCTCTTTCTTCTATTTCTTCTAGCTCAGAGCACCCACTTATAGATCCCGCTAAAACCATAACCATTATAATTTTAAGAAGGTGTTTCATTTCTACCATTCCTTCTTTTTATTTTATATACAATAAAAACCAACAAAGGCGCTAACACGACAAAACCCATATCTATCCAAGCTAAATAAGTTCCGTAATTTGACAATTCCTTCAAACTACTAGGTATCATATTCACCATAAAAATAATCGGGGCACTTACAAAAATGAAAATATGTTTCTTAACTTTTGGAAACATAGCACAAAATAATAAAGAGGCGACATCATAATACATTGCAGTAGTGTTATAAATAGTAATAATCCAAGTAGTGAAAAAAATCGCATCAAATCTTTCTAAAAACCCTCCTCCAATTTCAATTTCTTTCCCTAGTTCAATTGTTGGATATGTCAATCCACGGGTTGTCATATATGTAAAAACACTAATACAAGTTACATAAATTAAAATGTAAGACAACACGTTTACTATTACTGATTTTGCAACTGCCATTGGCGCTTTTTTCGCTGTCTTATCATTCAGCAACACAGCATAGAATAAAGCTACCTCAAATCCAATAAACGTAAAGATAGAATTTTTAACACCAACTGCATATTGACTAATATTCGTTTGAAAAGCTGGTAGTAAATTATTTATCTCCATTAAGTTTATATTCAATAAAGAAAGAAGCACTATCGCAATTAAAACAATGGGTAAGAATAGAACATTTAACCTTAATAAGGCCGCTCTTGATCCTGCTACTCCATAAATAACAACTAATAAGAAGAAGAAAGACAGTAGTTGTATTGGTGTATCACTAAATAAATACGTTTGGGAAATGACTGAAATCACTCGCGATTCATATGCTGTCAAAGCAGCAAACGTTAATACTAAAATACTACTAATTGTGTATGCAACAGGCTTTGTCAAATGCGCACTTGTATATTGAACAAAGTTTTGTTTCGGAAATAAAATAGCTACCCTCGTTACAAACCAACCTAAAACTGCACAAACCAATCCACCCAAAAGTAAAATAATCCAACCGTCCGAAAATAAAGTTTGGTTAGCAATATCTCTCGGCATAGACAACGCCCCTATGCCAATGATGGTCGACGATACTGCAAACCCAATTTCCCGAGATCCAATCTCTTCATCGCCATACTCAAATGGTTTCAATTATTTTCGCTCCTTTGAACGTATTGTAGGATCCTTCGTTTGTAAATATTCTGGTCTCTCTTTCAACATTGATTTTGGCAAACGAATAAGCTCTTCTTTCCAATCTTTATAAAAAGCTGGAGCTATAGGTGTTGTATAAGGAATACCAACACTCTTCAAATTCGTAATATGAACTGCAAGTGCAATAAGCGCTAAAATAATTCCATACAAACCAAAAGCAGTCGCCGCTAACACAAAGACGAAAAGTAAAATACGAAACGTAATCGTAATGCTATATACAGGGAGAGAAAAGGTAGCAATAGCTGTAACCGCAATAATAATAACTAAAAATGGATTTACAATTCCTGCGTTCACCGCTGCTTCTCCAATTACAAGCCCACCTACAATCCCAATCGTTTGCCCCATCGGTTTCGGCAACCTAATTCCTGCTTCTCGTATTAATTCCATCGTTAATGCCATCATTAATGTTTCTATATAGGCAGGAAATGGAACGCCCTCTCTTGCCCCAGCAATTGAATAAGCCAGTTTTGAAGGAATAAGTCCTTGATGATATGAGACGAGCGCTACATACATCGCCGGCATTAAAACCGCAACTATACCAGAACCCATCCTCAAAATTCTTAATAAAGTCCCTATTACCCAACGCTCATAATGATCTTCCACAGATTGAAAAATATCAACAAATACTAGCGGAGCTATAAGAGCAAACGGTGAACCATCCACCAAAATAGCTGCCTTTCCTTTCGTTAATGAGGCCACAATATTATCAGGTCTTTCCGTATTCAAAAACTGCGGAAACGGTGACAAATTATTATCTTGAATTAATTGCTCAATCGTACCCGTCTCAAAAACGACATCTGTCACTATGGATTGAAGACGCCGATCTAGCTCTTTTACAATGTAAGGATTAATAATGTCTTCTATATATACTAAAGTCACTTCTTTTTGGGATCTCTTTCCCATAATATAAGATTGAAATCTCAGTTTGGGATCACGTAAGCTACGGCGAATTAATACTTTATTCACGTTAATATCTTCATTTAATCCAATCCTCGGTCCACGTATTAAATCTTCTGTTACTGGCGGTTCTAAACTTCTTTTTTCCCAAGCTCTACTATTAATCACAATAGCAGTTTGAATATTATCAATTATTATGACCGTATCTCCCGCCAAGATTGCATTCATAATATCTGGGAATGTCGTCTTCACTCCCACTTCTGCAATAGAAATAAAACGGTCCAATAACGTTTGAACAACAGCTTCTTCTTTTTGTACTTCTTCATATTGAAGTGTACGAACTACATATTTATAAACATTATCCTTATCTGTTAACCCACATAAAAAAATTACGGCACAGCGTGTAAAACTACCAGCAAGGACAACTTCTCTAATTGTTAAATCATTAGGTGAACCTAACTCTTCCCTAATTTCTTTCATAACTTCAAACAAATTACCTTTTAACTCTAACAAATTCCCCCACCTAACTTCCTTTTTAACAAGTTTTTAGTTAGATTCCGCTAATAGAAGAAAATATATACAAAAAAGAGCTATCCCTTTTCAAAGATAGCTCTAGCACATTGATTATTTCTCTACTATTATATTGTCTGTCTTTATAGACACATTTTTCGTGAACCCGCTAACGATAAACATCACAATCATATTCATTAACAATGCGACTATACCTACATTTAAATCTTTTATATATTGAGGGAAACTTGGAAACATCGTAGCTATAGTTGAACCAGATAAAGTAATATACGCGACCACTAACACCCCAATCCCCATCCCTGCAATTGCCCCTTGCTTCGTAATAACCTGACGTGGAAACAAACTACATACAAGTGCAGGGAAAAGTTGTGTCACTATACTATATCCCATTAAAAGAAGTGCTCCTATCGTTTCTCCACCTTTAAAAGTGAACAAAACCGCTACAAGCGTTACTACAGGAACAAATAATTTCGCCACTTTTGCAACTTGTCGATCTGAAGCAGATGGGACCATTGTCCGGTAAATATTTTTCGCTAATAATGTAGAAGCTGCCATGACAAGCATAGAACCCGGAACTAATGCTGTTAAAACGCCAGCACTACCAATAACCCCAATAAACCAAGGATCAAAAGTTTTAAGAGCCAAGCGGAATAAGGAAAGGTCTACATCTCCCCCCTTTAATCCAGGAACTTGTAAGATAGCTGCAAACCCTGCAAAGAACACGAAAAGTAATACTAACGAATACAGTGGCATAATTGCCGCATTTTTACGAAATACTTTTTCATTTTTTGCAGAGAAAGCAGAGGCGAATGTATGGGGCCACATATAGAAACCGAGAGCTGTTAATACAATAGTAGAAACAAACCAAGAAATGCTCATTCCCTCATCAGGTAAAGATAAAAATCCTGGTTTCGCTGCTTCTACAGCTTCAAACATCGGCTGAAATCCTCCATAATAATGATACGGTAAATATATACCTAAAAACATAACGATAAATAGTATCATAATATCCTTCAAAGCCGCCGTCCAAGCAGAGCCATGTATACCTGAAACCATTACATATATCGTTATAACAATTGCACCAATCCACACTGCAATAACTGGTGATACCCTTCCGTAAGATGCTTCTGAAACAATAATGCCTAATCCTTTTAACTGTAAAACAAGGTACGGGATAATCGAAATAACTCCAATAATAGAAACGATAATACCAAGTGTTTGACTCTTATATTTCTTCACAAAAAAATCCGATTGCGAAACAAGATTATGCTCTTTCGCATACTTCCAAATTGGAGGTAATAAAAAATAGGATAAAAGATACGCTAACGCGCCATACCCTAAAATATAAAAGGTAGGTGCACCTTTACTATACGCCCATCCACTTCCCCCTAAAAATGTGAATGTCGTATAAATTTCACCTGCCATAAGAAGAAAAACAAAAATCGTTCCAAAACCTCTCCCACCAACTGACCATTGTTCTAAATTCATATCTTTTCCATGTTGTGCCCGGATTCCTAAAAATAGTGCGAGAAGCAAAAATAAAATAATGATAAGTAAAGCGGTCATTTTACATCCCCCTTATTAGCAGGATCAAATACATACACAATCCCCATACAAAGAGACGTAATGAGCACTGATAATAATACCCAAAATAATAAAAATGGCATCCCTAATATGTAAGGAGTAACTGAATTCGCAAATATCGGCCCAACAACTAAACAAAAAACTGGAATAAGTGCTAGTACGTGTATTTTCTTCATCTCATTCTCCTTTACTTATAAAATTCATAATGGATGATACAAAAACTTCCACGCCAATCGGTAATGCATCTTCATCAATCGTAAAACGAGGGTGATGGTGAGGATATATAATTCCTTTCTCTTTATTTCCCGCTCCGATAAAAAAGAATGTCCCTGGCGCCTTTTGTAAAAACGCTGAAAAATCTTCCCCAGCCATCGTCGGCTGTAAACGAGTAACTCGTTCCCTTCCATAAAGCTGTAATGCCGTTTGCTCAATAATCCCTGTAACTTCATAATCATTTACTACTGGTCGATATCCATATTCATACGAAAACGTATATCCCGCTCCGTAAGCACCCGTTACATGCTTCACAATCCGCTCAATCCTTTTCTCTGTTTCTTCTCGCAACTCATGCCTTAAACTCCGCACTGTCCCTTCAATCTCCGCTTGTTCTGGAATCACATTATGGGTTGTCCCAGCGTGAAATTGTGTAACGGATACTACAAGGGAATCTAACGGGTTCGTGAGGCGAGATACAATTTGCTGAATTTGCGCAACAACTTGTGTGCCGATGGCAATACTATCAACCGTTTCATGAGGGATTCCAGCATGTCCACCTTTTCCTTCTATCGTAATTTTAAAAACATCTGGTGCAGCCATTGCAGGACCATAAATTACGCCAACTTTCCCAACCTCTAACGACGCCCAAAGGTGAGCACCAATAATATAATCCACACCTTCCATTACACCTGCTGCAACCATTTCCTCTGCACCACCAGGAAAGTTTTCTTCAGCATGTTGGAATAGAAAACGAATTTCTCCTTTAATCTTCTCTCTTTCTTCTACTAATTTATGTACGACTCCAAGTAATATCGCTATATGTCCATCATGGCCACATGCATGCATCACACCCGGATATGTAGAAATAAATTCAAACTCATTTTCTTCATGAATAGGAAGAGCATCCATGTCAGCTCGAACCGCAACTATTTTCCCCGGCTGTTTACCAATCAACCTTGCCATTACACTATATTTAGTAGGTCTTGATACTTCCAAACATGGGATTTTCCGAAGTATATCGAATACAAACTGTGATGTTTTTTCTTCTTGAAAAGATAGCTCTGGATACTTATGAAAATGCCTTCTCCACTCAATCAATTGATTTTTCGACAAAACCAGTTCCTTCGCAACATCCATTTCTCTTCTCCCCTTCTTCACCAAGTTAAATGTTATTATAACGTGAATTGTCAACTTTTAAAAGAATCTTCTGAATTTTCTATTATAATAATTTAAAAATAAAAAGCCATCAAAAAGATGGCTTTTTCATTATTATAAAATAGTAATCGCTTGTTTCCCCATTTGCTCCCACGCTTTCTCAAACTCTGCTCGCGGAACAGCGAAACGTGGATTATTTTTTAGAGGATCATTTACATATACAAAGTTTTGATCGTATCCAACCACTACTACACTATGCTCAAAATATGTAATTTTCACTTTACCAGAACTTGTATTCCATGTTTCAAAACTGCTTTCAGCTAGCGGCTTAAGCGTTGTATTAATAATAACCCATACTGGAGAACCAGAACTAATTACCTTATATACATCTTTCACTTCTCTATCTGTTAAATTAATTACTTTTTCAGGAACATATTTTTCTGCTAGATTAAAGATTGGTTTATTGTATACACCATATCCTGGTTCAGCTTTCGTATAAATATTTCCAACGAATCCCTCATAAGGATTTCCACGCAAACCATTTTGTTCAAATGGAACACGATGAATTTCACTAGCAAGTTGCATCTTATCTACTTGCACACCTTTATATTGTAGCAACATAGCTAAGCTTGTCACTTCACATCCACGAGGTAATTCTGGTAACTGCTTTATAAACGGAACATTTTCAATCATAGCCGCTTCTTTCATTTCAGAAAGAAGATCTAAGCGTAGCACTTGTGCCTTTTGTATAATCTTATCTTTCCCTATAAAAAACGCTGCAGCAAATATAATTCCAAAAACAAAAAGATATTTTAACTTTTTCATTTTAAACAAAACTCCATTAATTATTATTTTACAGACATACCTCCTACCATTGTACCTTTCTTCTTACTAGTTTGCTAGAAAGATTCTGTGAATTATTGTTCACAACTACACCGTTATAAAATTCTAATTATTTTTAATAAAAAGAAAAAACAATATACTTTTTAGCAACATTTTGCTAAAATCAAAATTATTAACATAGTGAAGATATCACCTTGTTAATAAAAACATTCTTAGAGTATTTAGTCATAGTTCGTTTTTTTACATACTCCATTCATTTCATAGCAAATAAACTGAGTATGTGTCACATCCCCCACTAGTGATTAAAAACTCGGAATGAAAACCAGTTAACACATATAAGAAAATAGCGGGGTGAGGGGCATATGAATCAACAAGTAGAACAAACAGATTTAAAACGTACAATGAAAAGTAGACACCTATTTATGATTGCACTGGGTGGTGTTATCGGAACTGGCCTATTTATGGGATCTGGTCAAATCGTCCATAACGCCGGCCCTGGTGGTGCTATTCTTGCATTTTTAGTCGGTGGATTTGTTATGTATTTAACGATGTTATGTCTTGGTGAATTATCCGTAGCTATGCCAGAAGCAGGTTCATTCCAAAGCTATGCAAGCAAATTTATTTCACCTGGTTTTGGGTTTGTTGTCGGTTGGATGTATTGGTTAAATTGGGCTGTTACAGTTGGAGTAGAGTTAACAACTGTAAGTATTTTAATGAAACGCTGGTTTCCAGACGTTTCTTCGTGGATTTGGTGTGTTACATTTGCGGCAGCACTCTTTCTTGTAAACGCTTTATCAGCAAAAGCATATGCAGAAGCAGAATTTTGGTTCGCAAGTGTAAAAGTCGCAACTATTGTTGTTTTCATCGTACTCGGTGGTGCAGTTATGTTCGGTCTACTAGACTTTAACGGAAAACCAGCCCCAATGCTTCACAATTTCACTGAAAATGGCGGGCTATTTCCAAACGGTGTATTAGCTGTACTTCTTACGATGATTACAGTAAATTACTCCTTCCAAGGAACAGAATTAATCGGAATCGCTTCAGGCGAAAGTGAAAATCCTGAAAAAACAATTCCAAAAGCAATCAAAAATACCATTTGGCGAACTCTCTTCTTCTTCGTCTTAGCGATATCAGTTGTTGTAGGTTTACTCCCGTGGCAAGAGGCTAATCTAGTCGAAAGTCCATTTGTACTTGTATTTGATGTAGCCGGTGTTCCATACGCAGCAGACATTATGAACTTTGTTATTATTACAGCTGTATTATCCGTAGCTAACTCTGGTCTATACGCAAATTCTCGTATGCTTTGGGCGATGGCAAAACAAGGAATGGCAAGCCCAGCTTTTACGAAGTTAACTAAAAAAGGTGTACCACTAAACGCATTGATTTTCAGTCTAGTCTTTGCCAGTCTATCCCTATTAACAAGTGTATTTGCAGCAGATACTGTCTTTTTAGTTTTAACATCTATCGCAGCAATGGCTGCTGTTGTCGTTTGGATGTCAATTGCGGCTTCACAGTTTTTCTTCCGTAGAAAATTTGTGAAAAACGGTGGTGACATAAATGATTTAAAATATCGCACACCACTTTATCCGCTCGTTCCAATCGTAGCGTTCTCACTCAATTTCATTACATTTGTTAGTTTAGCTTTCATTCCAGATCAGAGAATCGCTCTTTATTGCGGCATTCCATTTATGATTATTTGTTACATCTTATACCAAGTGAAATATAAAAAAGCTGTCACATTTGAACAGCAACGAACTATAAATCGAAAAATAAACTAAATATACAAAATATTCAGCTATCTTTCTTATGATAAGATAGCTTTTTTCTATTTCTTGGGTATCCTGGTATAACTTTATTTATCTTAAAATTTTCACAATCGCATTTTTCTCTGGAAAATAGTTTACAATGTAATCAAGTTACAAATGATATTCACCTTAAAAAGTGTGCATTTGTGTCTATTTTTTAACAATATCTCAAAAACTATTGCCATCTATAAATTAATAGGTTTATATTGTTTTATTGGCATAGTTTCAATCCAAGGAGAAAGGAGATTTTCAATCGTGCAACTAAAGAAAGCGTTTTGGAAGTTGGCTTCGCTTCTTCCGTTATCATTACTTCTGTTCCTCGGTGGCTGTGATAAAAAACTCGCAGTATTAAATCCGCAAGGACCTGTTGCAAAAGCACAGTATGATTTAATTGTTTGGTCATTCTTGCTTATGTCATTAATTATCGCAATTGTATTCATCTTGTTTACAGTCATCTTGATTCGTTATCGTGAAAAACCAGAGAATATGGACTATGAGCCACCTGAACAACACGGTAACACATTATTAGAAATCATTTGGACGCTTGTTCCTGTTATTATCGTTATCGCATTATCGATTCCAACAGTAAAAGCAACTTATGCTTCGGAAGAGGTTCCGAAAGAGTCCGAACATATTAAACCAGTTGAAATTTATGTTACATCTGCAAACTGGAAATGGTTATTCAGTTACCCAGAGGAAAAAATTGAAACCGTTAACTATTTAAACATCCCAGCTGGTGTACCAATTCAATTCAAACTGACTTCTGTCGGCCCAATGAATGCTTTCTGGGTACCAGAACTTGGTGGTATGAAGTACACAATGGATGGCATGATTATGGACCTTTATTTACAAGCTGATAAGCCAGGTTCTTACCTAGGTCGTAGCGCGAACTTCTCTGGTGAAGGATTCACACACATGGAGTTCGAAGTTGAAGCAAAAACTAAAGAGAAATATGACAAGTGGGTTAAAGAAGTACAACAAACTGCTCCTAAACTAACAGAAGATAAGTACAACGAAATTGTTAAACCTGGTGTAGTTGGTCGTATGACATTCTCTAGCCATCACTTAAGTTATGTAGATCCAAAATCACTTGAATATTGTGATTACAACTACTACAAAAACAAAAAATAATAGCTATAATTCCAACAGATTGGAGTGAACACAGTGAAGCTTGATGAATTCTTTGTCACAGGTGACCCGATTATTTACGGTGCAGACGCTTCTATCGTTCTTGTGACATTAGCAATCATTTTCGTACTAACAAAGTATAAAAAATGGAAATGGCTTTGGGACGAATGGTTAACAACTGTTGACCATAAAAAAATTGGGGCCATGTATATTATCTCTGCGGTTATTATGTTATTCCGTGGTGGTATGGACGGTTTAATGATCCGTGCACAGTTAACATTCCCAGAAACAACTTATTTAAACGCTGAACACTATAACGGAATCTTCACAACACACGGTACAGTTATGATTCTTTTCATGGCGATGCCATTCGTTATGGGATTAATGAACCTTGTAGTACCATTACAAATTGGTGCTCGTGACGTTGCATATCCGTTCTTAAATGCTTTAAGTTTCTGGTTATTCTTTGTCGGAGCAATGTTATTCAACATCGCTTTCGTAATTGGTGGTTCTCCAGACGCTGGGTGGACTTCTTACTTCCCAATGGCAGGTACAGAGTTTACTTCTGGTGTAGGAAATAACTACTACGCAATTGCATTACAGATTTCAGGTCTCGGTACGTTAATGACAGGTATTAACTTCCTTGTTACTATCTTAAAAATGCGTACACCTGGTATGACTTTAATGAGAATGCCAATGTTTACTTGGTCAATCTTAATTACAACAATTATCATTATTTTCGCTTTCCCAGTATTAACAGTTGCTCTTGCATTAATGACATTTGACCGTCTATTCGATGCTCACTTCTTTACGATGGCGAGCGGCGGTATGCCGATGTTATGGGCCAACCTGTTCTGGGTATGGGGTCACCCTGAAGTATATATCGTTATTTTACCGGCATTCGGTATTTTCTCTGAAATCATTAGTACATTCTCACGTAAACGTCTATTCGGTTACAGTGCGATGGTATACTCAATGGTTGCAATTTCTTTACTAAGTTTCGTCGTATGGCTTCACCACTTCTTCACGATGGGTGCAGGTCCAGCGGTTAACTCGTTCTTCTCGATTTCGACAATGGCGATTTCGATTCCAACCGGTGTTAAGATCTTTAACTGGTTGTTTACACTGTATAAAGGACGTATTCGTTTTACAGTTCCAATGCTTTGGTCATTGGCATTTATTCCAAACTTCGTAGTCGGTGGGGTTACAGGGGTTATGCTTGGTATGGCAGCAGCTGATTATCAGTACCATAACAGCTACTTCCTAATTGCTCACTTCCACTACGTATTAATCGCAGGTACAGTATTCGCTATGCTTGCTGGATTCACGTTCTGGTATCCAAAAATGACTGGTCATATGTTAAATGAACGCCTAGGTAAATGGACATTCTGGATCTTTATGAGCGGATTCAACATCTGTTTCTTCCCAATGTACTTCTTAGGTTTAGACGGTATGACTCGTCGTATGTACACTTACTCTGAAAGTCTTGGATGGGGATGGCTAAACCAAATCGCATCTGTTGGTGCGGTAATGATGGGTATCGGCTTCCTACTTCTTTGCTACAACGTAATTTGGAGTGCACGTCACGGTGAACGTGACACAACTGGAGATCCATGGGATGGCCGTACACTTGAATGGGCAACTCAATCTCCTGTACAACATTACAACTTCGCGAAACTACCAGAAATCAAAGAAGCTGACGCTTTCTGGTACATGAAAAAACGCGGAGAAACAGTTACACCAGCTGCAGAAGACATCAAACCAATTCACATGCCAAGTAACTCTGGTGTGCCTATTATTGCGTCTGGATTCTTCGGTCTTGCAGGTTTCGCATTAGTATTTAGCTGGTTCTGGCTTGCAGCAATCGGTGGTATTGGTATTTTAGCTTGCTTAATCTATCGTTCATTCGATTATGATGAAGGTTACTATATCAGTGTTGATGAAATTAAAAAAACAGAACATATAGCATGAGAGGTGAAATGATATGGCGGCTTTAGATAAAAGCTTACCTTTGGAATATCAATCCGAGCAAAGCAGATTGAACATCCTAGGATTTTGGATTTTTCTTGGGGCTGAAATTATGCTGTTCGCAACACTTTTCGCCTCTTATCTAGTCCTTGCTGGTCGTACGGCAGATGGCCCAACACCAGCGCAACTGTTTGAACTTAAAACGCTTTTAATTCAAACATTACTACTTTTAACAAGTAGTTTTACATGCGGTATCGTAATTCACGAAATGCGTAAGCATAACCAAAAAGCGATGCTTGGATGGTTCGTCCTTACATTACTTTTAGGTGCAGGTTTCCTATTCTTCGAGATCGAAGAGTTCATTATGTACATCGGTGAAGGCGCAACAATTCAAACAAGTGCTTTCTTATCTGGATTCTTCGTTCTTCTTGGAACGCACGGAGCTCACGTAACAGGCGGTATCATTTGGGCAACTTGTGTTATTATCCAAATTTTAAAACGAGGTTTAACACCAGTTACAGCTCGTAAAGTATTCATTATCAGCTTATACTGGCATTTCCTTGATCTAGTTTGGGTCTTTATTTACACACTAGTTTATTTGAACGGGATGGTGGCGTAAATGGGTCAAAATAACAACCAAGCAAACGGGCATGCGCATAGCGGATTCCCTTGGTCACACGTTTTCGGATTTATTTTATCGCTTGCACTAACGTTTCTAGCACTATACGTGGCACTTTACACAAGCCTGCCACTTTCAACGATCTTAACAACTATTATCATAATGGCTGTTGCGCAAGCGTTGTTACAATTAATCATGTTCATGCACTTAAAAGAAGGAGAAGGAAGAGTTCAAATTCTTACTATGATATACAGTTTCTTCGTTGCAACTGCAACAGTTGGTTTAACTGTATGGATCTTCTTCTCAATGTAATGTACATGAAAAAGACTGCTGAGATTCCTCAGCAGTCTTTTTTTATCCCGCATTAACGAGCAGTAAGACCCCACAGATTAAAGTTTCACTTTATCCCCTCTCCTATTACATCCACATTACGGAATTAACAACATAATCATGAAAAATATACTTATTATGACAAATGTTAAGAAAACTCTTTCTTTATGAAATCGAATCCATATGCGTTGCTTTTCTACCTATTATATGGCTAAATAAGTACTATATTTATTTGAAGGGAGAGAACGCAATGGAACATCATACTTCTGTTCTATCACTTATGGTTGTAGTTGCAATCGCGTTTTTCGTTCCCCTTTTGTTACAACGCTTTAAATTAAAAGCACTTCCTGTCGTTGTTGCAGAAATCATCGCGGGAATCTTTGTAGGTAAAAGTGGGTTTAATATTATTGAGCCAGATATGTGGCTTCAAGTCTTATCAACACTAGGATTTATCTTCCTTATGTTCTTAAGCGGGTTAGAAATTGATTTTTCTATCTTCAAACAAAAAGGGAAAAAGAATACGACAAACGAGCCAAACACATTCCAAGCAGCCAGCATTATCTTCTTATTTATTTTCATCTTATCTTATGCCCTATCACTACTATTCGTATGGCTAGGATTTGTAGATAATGCAATGTTTATGACTTTAATCATTTCAACAATTTCTTTAGGTGTTGTCGTACCAACATTAAAAGAGAATAACTTAGGAAAAACAGCAATTGGGCAAATCATTTTATTAGTCGCTGTTATTGCGGATTTAGTTACAATGATTTTACTCGCTGTATTCGTCGGATTAAATTCTGAAAGCGGCCAAAGCATGTGGCTCCTTCTTCTTCTATTCGGCGCTGGTATTGTTATTTACTTCGTTGCAAAACGTTTTAAAAACATTCCATACTTAGATAACTTAAAAGCTGGTAGTGTACAAATTGATACACGAGCTGTTTTTGCACTCATCTTAATATTAGTTGGTTTATCTGAATCTGTTGGAGCTGAAAATATTTTAGGTGCCTTCTTAGCAGGTGTACTCGTATCGTTATTATCACCAAATGAAGATATGGTTGAAAAACTGGATTCTATCGGATATGGTTTCTTCATTCCTATTTTCTTCGTAATGGTTGGTGTAAATTTAGAGGTTTGGTCCATTTTCAAAGAACCTTCTAGTATGCTAATGATACCAATTTTAATTGTAGGACTCTTTATTTCGAAGCTGTTACCATCACTCGTTTTACGAAAATGGTATCCACGTAATATCGTACTGGGAAGTGCCATCTTATTAACATCGACACTTTCTTTAGTTATTGCAGCTGCACAAATTGGTGAAAAGCTAGGAATCATCAGTCCAAGTTTATCCGCTTCCCTTATTTTAAGCGCTGTTATTACTTGTATTTTTGCGCCTATATTATTTAAAAAGATGTTCCCGAAAATAGAAACACCAAAACCAAAAGTTTCTATTATTGGTGCGAGCAGAATTACCCTTCCGTTATCACTTGATTTAAAACGAGAAGATTATGACGTAACACTATATATGATGCGTCAAAATAAAATAAATGATGAAGAAGCGAAATCACATGACTTCCCTATCGTGAAATTAGATGACATCACAATCGCATCATTAACTGAACAAACAGCATTTCATGCAGACCGCGTTGTTGTTGCAACAAGCGATGATGAACAAAACTTATTATTAGCAGAACATGCAAAAGAGTTAGGTGTTGAACATGTTATTGCAAGTGTAGAAGATCCGCTTCTACAAGAAAAAGCAACGCAAGAACATATCGCCGTATTCTCAACAATCAACTCTACACGTATTCTATTACGTGCGCTAATTGATAAACCGAGTCTTGTTCGCTTAATTACAACAGCAAACGAAACAGTCCGTGAAGTGGAACTACGGAGTAATAAATATAACGGCATTGCACTTCGCCGCCTTCCGTTTTTAGGAGATGTACTAGTCATTCAAATTTATCGCGGGAATAAAGCATTAATTCCGCATGGTGATACACGACTACAACACGGTGATACATTACTTGTAACAGGCTCAAAAGAACATATCGATACACTAAAAAACATATTAGAATAAAAAAATGCCCCTCACATAATCGAGGGGCATTTTTTTCCATTTCATATGGTAAAATGTTACTATCACATATTATGAGGATGGATTACATTATGTCTATTATAACTTTAGCTCTCTTATTATTAGCCGAAATACTCGTGGCCATTATTCTCATCGGTGTTAGTATTGAAATTTGTAGTTACGGATGGAAAAAGTCAAATGGAATAAAATACTCTTGCCTCTTACTTTCACTCCTTCTCGGAACTGCTAGCATACTCGGACTTTTCGCTGCACCTGCCTATTTCTTTATACAATTAACAGAAAAAGCGTTATAAGAAAGGATGTTAATATGATTACCGTGAAAAATATTGATGGATCTGAAACTTACGTATTACGTCAAAAAATTTTGCGCCCGAGTCAAACATTAGCAGATTGTAAATACCCTTCCGACTATGAAACAGACAGCTTTCACTTAGGGGCATTTATAAATGATAAACTGATTAGCATCGCTTCCTTCTCAAAAGAAATATATCCTGACCTACCTACAGGTATTCATTATCGTCTACGAGGAATGGCCACATTACCTGAATTTCGAAACAACCACGCTGGAAGTTCCTTAATTCAGAAAGCAGAACAAATATTACAAGAGCGCCAAGCAAATATATTATGGTGTAATGGCCGAATTACTGTAGCTGACTATTACAAGCGCTTAGGTTTCCAAGAACATGGTGAAATCTTTGAAATTGAACCAATTGGCCTTCATAAAGTACTGTATAAAAGAATATAAGAAAAGCTTTCCACAATACGGGAAAGCTTTTCTTATATTTCAATCTTCACTTTTTATTTTTTTCATATATATGTATATAAACAGACTAGGAACTAAAAAACAAGCAAACATAATAAATCCTGTCATACTAATTTCTTTTATTGAAATATCTGGTGTTACAACGATACAAATAGCTAAAATCCCAATAACAATACCTACTGGAAGTAATAATAACTTCATAAAATAACTGCGCGATACTCCCCCTGTATGCTCATACACTTCCACTGAATTTTTCAAATTTAAAAAGTTAATAGCTATTATCCCGCCCATAAATACCATTAATAAATCCGAAACACTTTCATATCCTGCACCTTGCAAAACGTAGCGATAAAAAACAATACCTAGTATGATGATATTTTGTAAGATAAAAACGAGTTTAATATGTTTTAACCCCTCAATCATTAAACGTTCATCTTTCACGATTCTCATCCCCTCACTCCTCTTCCTCCCAAAACAAATCATTCAATGTTTTATCTACCGCATAACAAATTTTCAAACATAAATCTAAAGACGGATTGTATTTCCCCTTCTCAATTAAACTAATCGTTTGCCTTGTAACGCCTACTTTTTCTGCTAATTGTTGCTGTGTTAAATCTAATTGAACACGCGCGACTTTTATTTTACTTACAGCCATTCATGTTCCTCCTCTATCTTTATTGTAACATATATATTCCATTAAGTAATTTATATTTTACGTAATTAATTTAAGTTTCACTTTATTATACACAAAAAAGGGCCTCTCATAAGAAACCCCTTTCCTATATCTATATTATAAGAATAAATGACATCCAAATAAAATTGTAAATAAGTATAGTAACGGATGTACTTCCATTCCTTTCCCTTTCACAATCTTTAAGACTGGATACACTAAAAATCCAATCGCAATTCCATTCGCAATACTAGACGTTAACGGAATACCTACGAAAATTAAAAATGCTGGTAATGCATCTTCAAATTCATTCCAATTAATATCACGAAGACTTTGTGCCATTAAACTACCTACAATAATTAATGAAGGAGCTGTAATAGCGGCTACACTTGATAAAGAAGCAATAACTGGGCTGAAAAATGCCGTTATAATCGTTAGACCAACAACTACAATACCTGTTAATCCTGTTTTCCCCCCTGCAGCAATACCAGCTGACGATTCAATCGTCGCTGCTGTTGGGCTTGTTCCAAAGATAGAGCCTGTAGTCCCACCAATTGCATCTGCAATAAACGCTTTACCAAAACGTTTCTCTGTATTATCTGTAATTAAACCTGCTTGTTTAATTAAACCGAGTAATGCACCGGTTGTATCAAATAACAATACAAGTAGAAATGAAAATACAACGCCGTATAATCCGTATTCAATTACATCTGAAAAGGCGTTAATTGGATTTGAAACGATAATCCCCTCTGGTAAATGGGGCATCGCAACAATTTTATCCGTAAACTTCAGTTGCCCTGTAAAGAAGGCGATAACTCCTGTCACAATCATACTAATAAATAATGCGCCGCTCACACGTAATGCCATTAATACCGCCGCTAATATTAAACCAATTAGAGTTAAAATAACAGCTGGAGAATGAAAATCACCAATCGTAACTAAATTAGACGGATGATCAACGATAATTCCAGAAAGGCGTAATCCAATAAAAGCAATAAATAGTCCAATTCCACCTGCAATTGCATGTTTTAAACTGTCAGGAATTGCGACAATAAGCTTTTGCCTAAATGAAGTGAAAGATAATAAAAGAAAAATAATACCTGTTACAAATACTGCTGAAAACGCAATGACATATGTAATCCCCTCTGCCTGTTGAACAACAGAATAAGCAAAATACGCATTCATTCCCATAGCTGGAGCAATAACAATTGGATAGTTAGCTAAAAACGCCATACATAGCGTCCCTACAACAGTCGCAATAATAGTTGCCGTAAAAGCTTGATCAAATGGTACACCTGCATCAGATAATATTTTCGGATTGATGACAAGAATATACGCAAATGTAAAAAAAGTTGTGATGCCAGCTAAAAGCTCTTGCTTCACAGAAGTGTTATATTTTTGTAATTGAAACATGGTTATGTACCCTTCCTACATCTGAATTATTATCACACATTCTTTTCTTACTAGTATGTGAGAAAATATAATACTTAATCTTAACAATCAATAAAAAGAAGAGTCAATATATTCGCTAATAGTTCGAATTTTAAGTTTAAGTCCGACAAGTACAGATGTAGTACAGTTCATAATGATTATTTTTGTAGCATAACAGATAGAAATGTTTTATAATTTGAAATAGTTAAATATTTAGTAAACGTATTCAAATATCGTTCACTCTACAAGGGGGATTCTTCTTATGCAGCACACAAACAAATCTGGAACTTTAAACCGCGGTTTAAAAGAACGACATATTACTTTAATGTCACTCGGTTCAGCTATTGGCGTTGGACTATTTTTAGGATCTGCTTCTGCTATTAAACTAGCTGGGCCTTCTATTTTACTAGGCTATATGATTGCTGGACTCGTTATTTTTTTCATTATGCGAGCACTCGGAGAAATGGCAATTGAACAACCTGTTGCTGGCTCTTTTAGTAAATATGCATATGATTATATTGGACCACTAGCTGGCTATATTACCGGTTGGAACTACTGGTTCTTATGGGTTGTTACTTGTATGGCTGAAATTACAGCAGCTGGCATTTACATGCAGTACTGGTTCCCAGATATCCCACGCTGGACTTGGGCGTTACTCGCTTTATTATTAATGAGCGCATTCAACTTCTTATCGGTAAAAGTATTTGGAGAACTTGAATTTTGGTTTGCTCTCATTAAAATTGTCACAATTATCTGTATGATAGTAATCGGAGCTGGTATTATTTTATTCGGATTCGGAAACGGTGGTATCGCCACTGGTATTTCAAACCTTTGGTCACATGGTGGCTGGTTCCCAAATGGTTTTTCTGGATTACTACTCTCCATGCAAATGGTGTTATTCGCTTATTTAGGCGTTGAATTAATCGGTGTTACAGCGGGTGAAGCTCAAAATCCGAAAAAAACACTCGCAAAAGCAATCGATAACGTATTTTGGAGAATATTACTGTTCTACGTTGGGGCTCTATTCGTTATGATGGCAATTTATCCATGGAACGAACTTGGTGAGAAAGGAAGCCCATTCGTATTAACATTCCAGCAAATCGGTATCGCAAAAGCAGCAGGTATTATTAACTTCGTCGTATTAACAGCAGCTCTTTCTTCTTGTAATGGTGGTTTATTTAGTACAGGCCGTATGCTATTTACATTAGCTCAGCAGAAAAAAGCTCCTGAAAGATTCGGTCGTTTAAATAAAAATGGCATTCCAAGTCAAGGAATTATAGCAACGGCAATCGTTTTACTCATTGGCGTTATATTAAACTATCTTGTACCTGCAAAGGTATTTACATGGCTCACTAGTATTTCAACGTTCGGAGCAATTTGGACTTGGGGCATTATATTAGTCGCTCAAATCAAGTTCCGTAAAAATTTACCTGCGCAAAACAAACAAAAGCTATCGTATAAAATGCCTTTATACCCAATAAGTTCATATTTCTCACTTGCTTTCCTTGCACTAGTATTAGGTATAATGGCGTATTCAGAAGATACAAGAATTGCATTGATTGTTGGCCCAATTTGGCTTATTGGTTTAGCTATCGTGTATTACATGAAAGGTTTTCATAAAATTGATGAAACACCTAATTCAAAAATTAGTTAAGCAAAACATCCCTTTCTTATTACTTGGAAGGGATGTTTTTATATCTAAATAAATATTTCTCAACAAAATTCACGGTATTTTTACAATTTTTTAATATTTTTCATGTTTTCCGTCTTTATTTTTACAGAAAAATAAATTACATTATTAAAGCACATATATTTATTATTAGGGGGATTCTTCTATGAAGAATAAAAAATGGATTACATTTTCTTTAGCAACAGCAATTACACTAAGTATAGGGGCTTCGTTCATACCATCTACTTATGCCGAAAGCTCTGTAGACCCAGCTCCTGAAATTGCTGCAAAAGTTGTAAATCAAAACAATGGGAAGAAAGTATTATTCGATAATACACACGGTCAAACGGCTGGGACAGCTGACTGGGTTATTGATGGCGGCTTTTCTGATTTCGGAAACGGCATTGCCCAAAATGGATATCATGTAAAAGAACTACGTAAATCAACACCGATTACATACGAAGATTTAAAAGACTACAATGTGTTTATCGTTCCAGAAGCAAATATTCCTTACAAAAAATCTGAACAAGATGCTATGTTACAATACGTGAAAAATGGCGGTAGTATCTTCTTCATTGCCGATCATTATAATGCAGATCGTAATAAAAATCGTTGGGACTCTTCTGAAGTATTTAACGGATATAGACGCGGTGCTTGGGATAATCCAGCAAAAGGAATGTCTAACGAAGAAGCCAATTCACAAGCTATGCAAGGAGTAGAAAGCTCTGATTGGCTATCTGACAACTTCGGTATTCGCTTCCGCTATAATGCAATCGGTGATGTTTCCGCTAAAAATATTGTATCACCTGAACAATCATTCGGAATTACAGAAGGGGTTTCATCTGTAGCGATGCATGCTGGTTCTACTTTAGCAATTACAAATCCAAAACTAGCAAAAGGGCTTGTTTATCTTCCAGAGAACCCATCAAAATGGAATAACGCTGTCGATAGCGGTGTGTATAACGGCGGTGGTGTTGCAGAGGGTCCTTATGCTGCTATCGCAAAAGTAGGACTTGGAAAAGCTGCCTTTATCGGTGACTCTTCTCCTGTTGAAGATGCTACGCCAAAATATGTTCGTGAAGATTCTGGTCAAACAAAGAAAACTTATGATGGATATAAAGAAGAAAATGATGCGATTTTACTAGAAAATATCGTAAATTGGCTATCAAAGAAAGAAACATTTACAAGTTTAGATCAAGTTAATGGTTTACAGCTTGATGCACCTACAGCTCTACAAACATTTGAACAACCAAGCTTATCAACTGAACCACAACCTGAACCTTGGAGTGCACCAAATGCAGGTTACCAATGGTTTAATACAAATACTTTTAAACCAGGTTCATACGGCTATAACGGTGCGGTAACAGCAAACGACTACGTAGTTACACATCCTAGCACTCTACCAAACAATGAAGTGTTCCAAATAAAGATTCAAGTGAATAACTTACTACCAAACACAACATACAATAATTATTCTTTAGGTATATTCACTACTGGCGGTACACAGGTAGCAAAAGTTCAAAATGCAAACGGCACTTGGCCATCTACTTTCGGATATAGTAGTGCATTCTCTTTCACAACAAACAGCTTAGGTTCTGCTGAAAAAATTGTGAACGTACAAATCGATCCAAATACAACTGGACAAGCAACCCTTCGTCTACGCCAAAATACAACAGCGAAATATAATGAAACTGTAACGATTAATAAGAAATAATGAAAAAGGCAATCCGGATATGGATTGCCTTCTTCTCACTTCTCTTCTTTTGAGAAAAACATTCTTGAAATAACGATACCTATACTTCCTACGATTAAGAATAACACTGCCCTGATCATCATTGAAACTTCTGGTAAGTCTAGAAGGAATAGCTTTCCTATCGTTACTACTAACACGACTAATCCAGCATACAATATTTCATTCATATTTTTATTCCGTCCAAGCCAGACTGCAAATAATGCATATACCATCCATAATAACGATACAGATACGCTTATTATGCTTCCATCTGTAGACAAAACTTCACCGATTCTAGTAATTGCAATAAATATGATAACCATAAACCAATAGAGTGCTATAGAATACACATACTTACCAAAGCTTGCTAATACTTCTTTCGCTTGTCTCATGCAATAATAGAACGTTCCTATTAAAATAAGATGAGCAACAAAGCTTGCCGAAATAAATTGATCAAACGTGCTAAAAATAGTCTGTATCATTCCAATTGCGTAAACCGTCGCACTAACATACAATTTTATCTGTTGTTTTCCTTTAATAGAAGTCACCATACCGAGGAAACCTTGTAATAATAGTACAATCGCTGCATTTACTAAACTATACTCATATAAAATCGCTAAACTAAATGCCCCCATTGCTAAGCCAAATAAAAGATCTGTAAATGTAGAATGTCTATTCTTCCTATATTCAAACACGAACATAATAGCGTGCACGAGTGCACTTATCATTAATCCCCATGTTGTAAATTCAGGTATTTTTGAAATGGCTATTATAAAGAAGACTGCATTCGCACTAAATATCGCCAAGCGTGGCTCTACTATAAAACTTCTCTCCGTAAACATATGCCAAAATAATAGTAAGTGAATCAAACCATAAACAACTGTTAACTGTATTTGCAAATTCTCTACTAACATTGACATAACAGCAAAAAAGACAAAAAGGACAATAGCAGCAACAACATAAGAAATCATATATAAATACTGATAACGATTTTTCAACGCATACCATAATAAGCTAAGCGTTAGTATCGTTTCATACCCAAAGAAAATATACGGGTTAGGAGTCGTACTATTTAATAAGAACGGCACGAAGAAAGCTCCTACCGCTACAAAGATAGTAAGATATTCCGATTGATACCTCTTCGCTATATAAATACCTAAAATGACCCATGCGATATTACATAAAAACGCGACACTTGCTGGAATAAATCCATATAAATAATGTGCCGCAAATGTCGTTAAAACTATACCCGTAATACTTCCTCCTGCTAATACTAATCCTAACGCTTGCCGCTCCCGTTTAATTTGAATATCGCCTATATAATAAAAACCGATTGATAGGACAATACCAAACACAATTCGTATTGCTGGTGTTAATAATCCCGCATCTATCCCTGCTTTAAATAACCAAATTACTCCAAGCAACATAATACCGACAAATATGCGTGGTAACCATGTTTGGCAAAACTTAATAATATTAAATGGTTCTGGCTTAAAAGCAGATATATCCACTTGTTTTACCTCACGTTCTTGCACAGGCTCTTTTATTGTAGCTACTTCTACTTTTTGTCTTTCCTCCATCACCGTTTCAATATATTCTTTCTTTTCCTTACTAACATGTTGCTGAGCATTTTCTACTTCTATTTCTCTTTGTTTTGCTTTCAGTTCAAAAAGTGCTTCTTGCATCGTTTCAATTGCCGTTTCGAGTGCTTCTATTTTCTTATTCAAATTCTCCTTCATGCGCTCCCCCCTCATCATCTATTCAAAACCTATATATTACCAATTACCATTATCATACTCTTAGTCTATTCATTTTCAATACTATTTTTCCAAAAAAAGAAAGGTGTTTTCCGAAATCGGAAAACACCTTTTACTTATTTATTCTTATTTATAACGCTACTAACAATAACACCAATACAAGCACCTATAATAGCTGGAACAATCCACCCAACACCTTCCATATAAAGCGGAATGTATTTCAATACTGGTGTCCACTGATTCAACATTACATTTTTATTTAAAACATCGATTGCACTAAATGCTGCTACAATCCCAACAGTTACTGCATATACATATGCATACTTTCCAATATACTTATGGAATAGCCCTAAAATAATAAGCGTTAATGCAACTGGATAAATAAATCCAAGAATCGGTACGGATACTTTTAAAATTTGTGTTAATCCTAAATTAGCTAAAATCATACTAACCAAACTTAATATAAATGCCCAAACTTTATACGCTACTTTCGGAAATGCACTTGCGAAAAATTGACTACAAGATGTAACAAGTCCGATTGAAACACATAAACACGCGATCGTAAAAATAAGACTTAATAAAATAACTCCGCCTTGTCCAAATAATGTAGTCATCACTTGCGCTAACACTTGTGCACCATTATCAAATGTCCCCAATGAGCCACTCATTGAACCAACATATCCAAGTATGACATAAATAATAGATAATAATAGTCCTGCTCCAATTCCAGCAATACTCATATATTTTGCTAAACCTTTATCATCTTCAATGCCTTTTGCACGAAGAGCATTGGCAATAACAATTCCAAAAATTAAAGCTGCTAATGCATCCATCGTTAAATATCCATCTAAAAACCCTTGGAACATAGGAGCTTGTCCATAGTTTCCAGCAGCCTCTTTCACACTGCCTACTGATGTAAACATACTCTTTATAAAGATAAGAGCAATCATACCTAATAATAACGGTGTTAATACTTTTCCGAACAACCCCATTAATTTAGACGGTGATAAACTTAACCAGTACACAATACTAAAGAAAATAACCGTATAACATAATAAAACTATGCTACCCGCTTCCGGGAATAACTGACCTGGTCCCATTTCAAATGCTAAACTTCCTGCACGCGGTATACCAAGACCTGGTCCGATAAATACATACACGATACATGGAAAAATAATAGCGAATGAAGAATGAACCCTCCCCGCTAGCGTTTGAAAACTTCCTGCTTTCGCAATCGCAATAACTCCTAATATAGGAAGACCTGTTGCCGATATAATAAACCCTACTAACGAAATCCACACATGTTCTCCTGCTTCATACCCAAGAAAAGGTGGGAATATAAGGTTCCCCGCTCCAAAGAACATTGAGAATAACATAAGGCTAATAAGTAAAATTTCTTTTTTCTGTAACAATTTCATCTCTTTCTCCTTCTTTAATTTCATCTTTTATGAAATCAATTCCACATATAAAAAAGTGCAAAAACTCGCTTCCTTACAAAGAAAACATAGTCCATAGTCTAACACAAAAGAAACACCCATTCTATAGCTATCCCTATTTTCCGATTTCTTCTGAAAAACCAACCTTTATTGACTTATAATAGTTAATAAGGTAAAATATTAAATATACAAAATTATTAACTTTGTTTTTGTTTGTGTCAGGAGGAAAATAACATGGAATCAGCGATACAACTAGAAAGAGAACAACAAAGAAAAAAGAAACATCCTCCAGGTTTATACTTACTCTTCTTTACAGAAATGTGGGAAAGATTTAGTTACTATGGATTACGAGGATTATTAACATTATATTTAACGACAGCTTTAGTAAGCGGTGGTCTTGGGTTTAGTCCCGCATGGGCACTCTCTATTTACGGATTTTATACTGGAGCCTGTTATTTCACACCAATGATTGGTGGATACTTAACAGACCGTTTTCTAGGTAGACGAAAAGCGATCACAATTGGTGGTATAACAATGGCACTCGGTAACCTTACACTATTTGCCTTGCAAAACCAATTAGGCCTATACCTCGGATTAGCGCTTATTATTATCGGTAACGGATTCTTCAAACCGAACATCTCTACATTGGTTGGGGAATTATACGAAGAGAATGATCCAAAACGTGATAGTGCATTTACTATTTTCTATATGGGTATTAACGTCGGGTCATTTTTAGCTCCACTCGTTTGCGGATTTTTATCAGAAAATTTATTCAAAACAACAGTTGATGGGGTTGTACATTACGGATTCCGTTACGGTTTCTTAGCCGCTTCAATCGGAATGATCATCGGACAAATTTTATTTACAACACTATCAAATCGCTTCCTTGGTAATATCGGTAAAAAACCAACTCGCGATTTACAAACAGCTGCTGGACAACCATCAGTAGGAGATACACCGTTAACAAAAAAAGAAAAACAACGTACTGCAGTTATCGTCATTTTAACATGCTTTGTTGTCTTCTTCTGGGCTGGCTTCGAACAAGCTGGTAGCTCATTAACATTATATACAAACAAATTTGTAGACCGCTCTGTGTTCGGATGGGAAGTTCCAACATCTTGGTTCCAATCGGTCAACCCATTATTTATTATTTTACTTGCTCCAGTCATCTCAGCATTATGGGCAAAACTTGCAACTAGAAAAAAAGGGGATTTAAAAATTCCAACAAAAATGGGACTTGGTATGATCTTGCTCGGTATCGGTTATATCATTCTCGTTATCGCTACATTAAAAACAGGTAGTGATGAACATAACATTACAGAAAAAGCAAACTTACTATTTATCGTCTTTACGTACTTTTTCCATACGTTAGGTGAGCTATTCTTATCACCTGTTGGACTATCGATGGTTAGTGCACTTGCTCCAGTAAAACTTGCTTCTCTATTAATGGGAGTATGGTTAGCAAGCTCAGGAATCGCCAACATTATAGGTGGACAACTTGCAAGCTTCACAACTTCACTTGGGTATGCTGAAGTATTTACAGTAATCGGAGCTGCAGCAATTGTATTAGGTTGTGTTTTATTATTAATTTCTAAGAAATTAGTGAAATGGATGGAATAAAAAAGATGAGGGAAATCCCTCATCTTTTTTTATGCATTCTTACCTTTTTCTATCGCTTGTTCGTACAGCTCTTTATGTTCTTTATATTCACTTGGCACAAAATTCTTATAGAAGAATGCAAGCCAACTGTCTCCCTTTTTATATCCTTCTTCTCGAATGTCGGCCGCTTTGTTATTCGATTTGAATCCTTCAATAAACCATTTTTTTAACGATTCATTCTTTTCATATTTAGCAGGTACCTTTAAATCATAGTTTTCAAACGCATACTTATAACCAGCCTTTTCTGCAGATTTTTTTGCAGACTTATACCCTTTCTCATACGCTGTTTCGTATGCTTTCACATATACATCTTTCTCACTATTTCCAGGTTTCTTTTCAGCCAGTTTCCCTCCAGCTTTTTCTCCTAGTTCAGCTTGCTCTTTTTCAATTTTTTCTGTTCTTTCTTTATTCCCTACATTAAAACCTTCTGCAAAGTTCGGCTTAAACTCAGGAGCTACTTGACTATCGTCCATCTTCTCTTGTGCTAAACCTTGTTCTTTTCCTTTATCAAAATGTGTTTTCTTCTGCTCTTCTAATGACCAAGATGCAGCATAAGCAGTTTTAAATGCTTCTTTATATGTATCTGATTTTCCAGCTAAATGTGATTCCGTATCATTTTTCCCTGCTTTAAAATCAATTTCTCCATCTTTTTGTCCCTCAAGCTGTCCTTTTTCCATATCAGCTTGACGCTGCGCTTCCTCTCGCTTACGTGCCTCTTCTGCTTTTCTTTGTTCCTCGGCTACACGTTGACGCTCCTCTTCAGCTTTACGTTGCTCTTCTGCCGCACGTTGTTTCTCTTCCTCTGCCTTACGCTGTGCTTCTGCTTCACGTTGTTTTTCAGCCTCTGCATTGCGCTGTGTTGCTGCTTTTCTTTCAGCTTCTACAGCACCATTATTATTTTGACTAGGAGCTGGACTCGTTACACCACTACTAGAAGCTGGTTTATTGTGATAATGATATTCCCCGTACTGTAATCCCCATTTTTCACAATTTGTACGACATGTATGCCCACCATTAGCATCTGTACGCCCTGGATGCGCATAGGCTGAAATTGGAGCTACCAATAATGCTACACTTGTTGTTAAAAGAAGTTTCTTCGCCTGTTGTTTCACTCTTGTTCCTCCCAAAATCTTGAATTCTAACTTCATTATACATAAATAGAAAAATACTTAAATACAAACTAAAATATTCTATCATTTCTCAACATTAGTAAAAAAAGAAGGTCAACTCTTTAAAGAGTTGACCTTCTTTTTTACTTCTTCGCCTTCGATCCTACTAAATCACCAGCAACAACATAACGTTTAGAATTATCTTTCACAGATACACATGTAATAAGCGTTATCTCATCTTTCCCATGATCCTCAACAACTTCCCATTTATCAGGAGTTACTTCAGATACACCAGTAACCGCATATTCATATTCGTTTTCATTATCATACAAATAAATTTTATCACCTTTTTTTAGAGACGCTATATCACTAAATAAAACACCTTTTTTAGACATGTTATGTCCTGCTAATGCATAATTCCCTTTTCCCATTACTTGATTTTCTTTTACTGTCGCTGCACCTGATAATAGGTTTTTCTCAGTAGAAGATTTTAAAACAGGAAGTTCTACTGAAACACTTGGGATCGAAATACGACCAATTACTTGTTTCTTATCTAATGATGCATTCGCTACTTCTGCCAAGTCTGGCTGATTAATTTTCGAAGCATCTACAAATTCCGTCTCATGCTTTTCATAATCCATCTTTTGAACAGCCTGTACATTTTCAGTCTGTTTCTTTTCAGCCTGGTATCCATCATAAAATGGCTTTCCGATTAACACACCACCTACAACAAATAGAAGGATTGCTACTATACTATAAATTCTTTGCTTATTCATATACAATTCCTTTCCCTTACAAAATCTTACTCTATATAAAATGATAAGATAATATTGCTATATGTACAAGTATAAGCTGAAAAGAAACCTTCTTGCCGGTGCAAGAAGGTTTCTTTTTAAGCTAATTTATTTCTGTATAGAGATATGTGGAATACTGTCATTTGAATTAAATAAATCAAATACACAACATATAAAGGGTATGCCGAAATATATAAATTTGCTACAGGTGTAAATATTAATAATCCTAGTGCACAAGGTAATACAAACCATAATGATACAAATGTTGTGCGGCATGCTCTATCTGTAATATCCTTCTCCCGTTCATCCTCTTGGGGAAATAATAAAGGATATAATCGCAATGATGATTTGTTATATTTCTTTTTATGCAATCTTTTAAAATACGCTAATATGATAGCTACAATAAATATTAATACAACAGGTGTCAAACTCATTGTTATTTTAGATGGTAAACTCTCATTTTTAATAACATCAGCAAACTGTATATAAAAATCATAAAACTCTACGAATGCCCAACATGCCAATACACTGTAAAATAAATTTATAATATACGAAGCAATAATTCTATTCATCCTCTTTCCCCTCCTTATTTAAAACAAACACATCTTCCATCTTTAGCTCGAATACATCGCAAATCGTAAGTGCTAATAACAATGAAGGAACGTAATCCCCTTTTTCAATTGCAGCGATTGTTTGTCTTGTCACTCCAACCTTTTCTGCTAATACACTTTGCGAAAAATTAAACCGAGCTCTTAATTCCTTCACTCTATTTAAAATGGTCAATTTTACCACCTCTCACCATCATTGTATGCTATCCCTAACAAAATGTAAACTCAACTTAACATTATTTTCACAAAAAAATCCAACTTTACGTATTGTAAAGTTGGATTACGCTTTAGTTTAAAATTGTAACTTTAACATTTTTTCTGCCCCAATTACTAGATGAAGCTTTATCTGGCATTAAAACATCGATTTTGTGACCTTTAATCGCGCCACCAGTATCTGCTGCAATTGCAATTCCATATCCTTCAACATTTACAGTAGATCCTAATGGAATAACAGATGGATCCACCGCAATTAATTTCATTCCTGGATTTGCAGTTAGATTATAGCCTCCCCATGCAGAGTATACTTGTTGACCTGGTGCATAGCCATTTTCACCTGGATCTGCTGTATAAGCTGTTGCATGTACATAGATTTCTCTTCCACCAGCAGTTGGCTTAGAAGGTTGTACAGGTTCTACCTTCGAATTATTATTAGCTACAGGTTCAGCTGGTTTACTAGCTTGTTCTTGCTTTTTCTTTTCAGCAACTTCCGCCTGTGCCTTAGCTAAAGCTTCTTGCTCAGCCTTTGCAGCTGCTTCTGCTTTTGCACGCTCTTCTGCTGCAATTCTTGCTGCTTCTTGCTCACGAGCAATTGTTTCTTGTACTGCCTTCATATTTGATTCAATTTTAGCTTTCTCTTCTGCTGCTAAATTAAGTTGGCTTGCAACCTGATTATATTTAGCTTGAACCGTTTGTAAGTTATCTTGACGCTTTTTCAAGTTATCTTGCAACTCAGCTTGTGCTTTTGCTAATTTTTGTTTGTCTACTACTAAAGATGCTTCTTTTTCATCAATTGTTTTCTTGTCCGCTTCAATTTGACGAAGATCTTGTTCTTGTAGACGTAAAATTTCTTTATCAGCTTCTAAAATAGTAGAAACTGCATTCATACGTTGTAAGAAATCTGCAAAGTTTTTTGACTCTACTACAACTTCTACTACTAAACTTGTATTTGAACTGTTTTGAACAGAAACCATACGTTTTCTCATAATATCCTTACGAGCAAGGACTTTATCCTCTAAAACGACAATTTCATTCTTTTTTTGCTCAATCTGCTTATGTGTTTCATCGATTTTACGTTGAATAGCAGCTTGATCCTCTTTATTTTTTGCAATTGTATTATTTAAATTATGTAGTTCGTTTTCGATACCTTGAATTTCTTTACTAACAGCTTGCTTCTCTTGCTCTTTCTTCTGCATTTCTGCATCGTTTTGCTGCAATTGCTGTTGCATGTTGTTAAGTTTCTCGTCGTTTGACTCTGCTTTTACAGCGACTGTACTAGAAAGACCGATAATTCCTGCTAATACTAGACTACTGATTCGCTTAAAATAGTTCATAATCCGACTCCCTTCTTATACAGTTATACATGATTTATTTTACAGTTTGTTTACAATACCATTAAATACAGTTTATTTTTCATGACGAAAAAAAGGGAATTATGCATAAAATGTAATAGATTCTTAAATATTTAACAATTCCTATATTTAAAAATTATAAAAGATGCTAAAATCCAAATATAGAGAAAATATAACTTCTAAAGGCGGTTGAAATAAATATATGTTTACTCAAAAGAAATCACTCCAACATAAAATTGAGCAATTAGAAAATCGTATACAGGAACTAGAAGCAGAATTAAAACAAAAAGATATCGAACAACAAGAGACCATTTCTTCTATCCACGATCGTGTACAAAGCGTTATTCAAGAGCATCAACTTGTAAATAACCAGCACAATACACTTCAAAATTTAGTTCAACAATTGAGCTCATGTTTCGAAAATGTTTCAACACGTACTACACATTCCAATGAATTGAATAACGAAATGTTACAAAAAGAACAAAGCTTAATTCAATCTATTGAAGAAATCATTGATTGCTCTAATGAAGGAAAAGAATCTGTCCACCGTTTACTTATTGTAATTAACAAATTAGGTGAACAATCTCAGCGCACGTCTAATAGTATGAATCATTTAAGTGAACGCTCAAAAGAAATCGAGCAAATTGTAGAAGTCATTCAAAACATTGCAGCACAAACAAATTTACTTGCTTTAAATGCAAGTATTGAAGCTGCGCGTGCTGGAGAGCATGGTAAAGGATTCGCTGTCGTTGCCAATGAAGTAAGAAAACTAGCCGAAAGTACAGCCGAAAGTACAAAAAACATCGGCAACTTAACGAAAAAAATTCAAGAAGAAATTGAAAAAGCATACGATAACACAAAAGATAATTTGCATTTAGTCGATGAAGGTGTAGAAATGAGTGCCGACACAAACGCTAGAATTGAAAATATTTTAATTATGATTCAAACGTTACAAAACGGTGCTACAAATGTTATTAAAGCTATTGAAAATCAAAAATCTTGTAATGATGATATATTACGAGAATTCGCTAATACACAACAAATGTTCCAAAAATTAAATACTACTATTATGAATCATATTCATGATGCTGAGAAGGTCGATGTTCAATTAACGAAAAGTCTTGAAGAAACAGTAGTTTCTCATTAATAATAAAAATCCCTTATACTGTTATAAGGGATTTTTATTATATTTCGAATATTTATTTCTTCTCAATATTGATCCGTATCTTTGTTATAATGGACAAGTTGTTTCTTTCGACTATTAAACAAGGAGGTTATTATGGAACAATTTTACTACATTTTAAAATATTTAATTCTTGGTCTGTTCCAAGGACTAACAGAACCAATTCCGATTTCTTCAAGCGGTCACCTCGTTTTAGCACAGCATTTGCTAGGACTAAAAATAGAAGGGTTTAGCTTCGAACTACTTGTTAATTCAGCTTCATTATTAGCTGTATTACTTATTTATAGAAATGATTTAATTCGTCTAACGAAGAATGGCCTATCTTATATATTTACAAGAGCAGAAGATGCGAAATCAGATTTCTTCTTTATTATTTACCTTGTTATTGCGACCATTCCAGCAGGCGTTATTGGTGTTTTATTTAAAGATTACATCGATCAGTACTTAAAAGGTGTGAAGATGGTTGGGATTTCCCTTCTTATTACCGCTATCGGCCTTTGGATTATTAGAAACTTGCGTGGACGTAAAAATGATGGCGATCTTTCTATGAAAGATGCAATCATCGTCGGATTAGCACAAGCTTGCGCACTAATTCCTGGAATAAGCCGCTCAGGTGCAACAATTGTAGCAGCGATGTTACTTGGTATGAAGCAGGAAACGGCTCTTCGTTTCTCATTCTTACTATATATCCCTGTTAGCTTAGGTGGTTTATTACTAAGTATTACAGACATTGCAAAAGATCCAAATCTAGATACATTATTCGTACCATATGTCGTTGCATTTATCGCAACATTTATCATGACATATATTTCGTTAAAATGGTTTATGAACATTATGGCAAAAGGAAATTTAAAATATTTCTCTTTCTATTGCATTATCGTAGGTATACTTACTCTTATTTTCTTATAAAGTGAACCTTACAAATCGAAAAGCGAGTCATTCTATTAAACTAGGATGACTCGCTTTTTTATATCTTTATAATGATAAAGCCCCTCTTACTTTTTGTACAGTAAGAGGGGCTCTCTTATGCGTATACTTTCTTTTCTTGACAATACAAACGAATAACATGTTTATTTTGTTGAAATACATCATGCGTTAGGCGGATAATAATAAAATTTCGTTTTGTTTGATCATCATGAACAAAAATCTGTTCTCCCTCTTGAAAACGCCACGCACTTTCAAAAGTTGTAATATGATTCCCACTTACAGAAAAAAGCTCATATCGCATATTTTGTACCCTCTCTCAACTTATAATAATCATAATATCCTTATATTAAATTTAGTATAGCTTAATTTCATTAAAATTTATAATTTTTTCTATTTCAAAATATTTTAATTTTGTTTTAAGGTTCTTTTAACGTTATAATGATAAACGAATTTTCATTGAAAGGAGCTTCATTTTGACTGCATATTTATTTCCAGTAAAAACAGCATTTATTTTATTTCCTTTTTTAGCAATGTTTCTCTTAATACCTTTTTTAATATTTAACTACCGAAAGTATGGTTATTTAAATAAATGGCGTTCATTTATTTTGTACTCATTATTACTTTACTTATTAAATGCCTATTTTCTTGTAATTTTGCCGTTACCACAAACATATGATACTTGTAGCCTACAACCGGCTAATACGCAGCACATGCAACTATCACCATTTTATTTCATACAAGAAATTAGTAATCATACTTCGGCAATTTTAACGAAACCAGCTACTTATTTCTACCTATTAAAAGAATCTGCGTTTTTACAAGTAGCATTTAACGTTCTATTAACCGTTCCATTCGGTATTTACTTACGTTACTATTTCCGACGTAGTTTCTTACAAACAATTTGTATTTCTTTTTGTCTTTCACTCTTTTTCGAGCTAACACAAGTGACTGGACTATACGGTATATACAATTGTGCCTATCGCTTATTTGATATAGACGATCTGTTTTTAAATACATTAGGCGGCGTAATTGGCTTTATCATTGCACCAATATTTACGTACTTCCTTCCAAAAGCAAACGAGTTAGATAGTCATATTGATTTAGAAACGAAACCAGTCGGATTCGTTCGTCGCTTTATTGCGATGCAAATTGATTGGATTTTCTTATCCATCGTTGTACCTGTCATTAAAAACAAAGGAAATTCTTTCTTTGTTTCTAATATTCAATCTTATACGAACATATACGAACTCATTTTCATAACGTGTTCGATCTTTATTTACTTTATTATCATTCCATACTTTACGAATGGAAAGACAATTGGTAAAGCATTACTTCGTATTTACGTGAAAGGAAAATCAGATCGTATTACGTTGAAAGAGCTATTCATCCGTTACGGTATATTCTATTTCATTTTAGGCGGAATCAATTATATTCTTTCTAGTAGCTCTATCTTAAATCTTAAAGAACCTTTAGTATTAGTAGTTATAGTATTATTCCAACTCGTAATTAACGGTCTATTCATTATTCATGTGTTATTACATGTATTTAGTCGTGATAAGTTACTATTTTACGAGCGCATGAGTCAAACAAGAAATGCGATCATACTAAAAAAAGCTGACAAGTAATACTTTGTCAGCTTTTTTTCATAATCGTAAATAATTTTTCTGTGTAAGGGTTTGAAAACATTTCTGCTTCATCTAATGACTTTCTCACCTTTAGAAATGAATGCAATTCTGGATAGATATTTTGTAATTTTTCGTACGTTAACGTATGCATTTTCCCCCAATGCGGGCGTCCTGCATACTTTAGAAAAATTTTCTCCACCTCCCCAAAATAAGCAGCATACTTCATACCTTTATACATATGAACAGCTATATACGCTGAATCCCTTCCGTACGCTGGACTGAGCCATATGTCATCCCTTTTCACATAACGACATTCAATTGGGAAGTGCACTTTATACTTTTTCTTTTCAATAAGGTTTGAAATTTCTTCTACAACGGCCCGCATATACTCTGAAGGAACACTATACTCCATTTCATAAAATGGAACCGCACGCGATGTAGCAAATACTTCATAACTTGGACCAATTATTTTTGTATTCGGTACAGCTTTAGCTGATAATCGACTTACTCCTTTACTTATAGAAGGAAACCATTTACATCCTTTAGATAACAAAGAAAACATCTTATTTTCAAGCAACTCTACCTTTAGTTTATGCCATTTCAAATCACTTTTTTTACCCGTTGTTTCGTTGGTAAATTTCACTTGCACTTCATCTGAATAAGGAAAAACAAAAAATTCAAAGTGGCGATTCTTCTTATATTCTTCTAATTTGTTCATTACAGTAGATAATGACTGTTTTTCACTTTCATACACAAGTGAATACGCCCTGATAACTTTCAATTTTATCTTTACAATAATACCTAGCATCCCAAGCGACAACTGAAAGGCTCTCCAATATTCCACATTCTCCGTTTCTGAACAAACTATACTCTCACCTGTAGATAAAACTGCGGTAACCCCTATAACTTGTGTTGATAAACTCCCAAAGGTAACACCTGTCCCATGCGTCCCCGTACTAATTGCTCCTGCAATAGATTGCGAATCAATATCCCCTAAATTCTCTTGTGCATAACCTTCTTCTTCAAGTAACTTCCCTAAATCATGTAGCTTTGTTCCTGCCCATACTTCGGCAACCATCTTCTCCTCATCAATATTCACAATGCCCTTCAATTCATCTAAAGAAACTAAAATTTCTTCCGTTTGCACAAGGGGTGTAAACGAATGCCCTGAACCGACAACACGAATTTTCTTCCCCTTTTTTCTTGCAAGCTCCACAACTTCTACTACATCTTGTGCACTTTCTGGATACATCGTATAATGCGGTGTTCCTTCTACATTCCCTGTCCAATTTCTCCATTTTTGTCCCTTTATAGAAAGCATTGACCATCCCCCCGATATGTTGAATACTCCCCAACAATCTCTCCTTCTTTCACACGATATAAAAAAGGAAATCGCTCACATAATTCTCCAGCTTTACTATGGCGAAACAAGATAGAATCTCCTATCTCTACTCGTTCCTCCCCGTTATAGAAAATCGGTGTTTGCACTTCACCAGCGCCTTCTAAAGCTAATAGTTTGGCACCATTTGGCCTCCAAATCTCAGGTTCTTTATCTTTCCCAATTGCACCTGAGGCAATATATCCGCCACCTAGACAAGTGTAAATTGTTGGGGCTGGTTTACGCACAACTGGTAAAGCAAATCCGACAGCTGGATGAAATTGCACCTCTTTATAATAATCAAACAGCTTCGGAGCATAAAAAGCCGAACCTATTGTAATCTCTGAAACTGAATGATCTTGCTCAGTTGTTTTTATACTTCCTGTGCCTCCCCCATTTACAAACCTTAGTTCAATACCTAGATTTTGTATTTCTTTTACGATATGTCCTCTTCTATCTTTAACTTCTAATACTGATTTCTTCTTTAAATGTGAAATCACTTTACTTTTCACTCGCTGATTCGGTATGTGATCTCCTACCCCAGCAATTTGGGCTTCATATCCCATTACACCATCTAGTATTAAAAATAATGATTCTTTCAACCTTTTTACTATTTTCAAAGCACCTTGCACATCTTTTACCGGTGATCTTTTCACCCCAAAATGGAACTTAAAAAAACGACTACTCATATCAATATCTACACAAACACGAAAATATCCTTTAGAATTTTCAGCAATTTTTTCTAAATAAACAATATGTTCTTCACAATCCACCATACAAGTTATAATGAGTCCTTGCTTTGTTAGCAAACTTATTTCATGTAACGCTCTTTCATCATAAGCAGGATATCCGAGCAATAAATCATTGAATCCTTGTTCAATTAAAAATAAAACCTCCCTAGGTGAAAAACACATAATACCTTGAAATCGATCATTTGCAGCTAAAATCTTTTGCATAACCGGAACTGAGCGTAACGATTTACTCGCTATACGAATCTTCTTATTTCTACTTAATTCTATAATCGATTGAATATTTCTATCTAAAGCCACTTCATCTAAAAATGCACACGGTAATGGAACTTCTTTAAAAATTCCTCGATCCACATTTTTTCTCTCCTCTTCTCTATATGTCTTATACATATTGGAAAGAAAGTTTAAATTTCCTCTTACAAAATAAAAAAGTTTCTTCCTATTAAGAAGAAACTTTTTAGGACTACTTCATAGAAATAGTCGCCTCTACTGGATAATGATCAGAGTAATCATTATATGTATATTTTTTAAGCCATGATGTAACAGTCCACTGTGGAGACTTTGGTTGTAATACCTTATTCTCTATAAATGACGGATTCGCATGGTCCTTACTTGCAATAATATAATCTAAATACTCGGCAGGGCTATCAGGGAAATTATATTTTGCAATACTGTTTGTCGTTGCATCCCAAGTTGCTGTATGTCCTGTATAAGATGGAATAGAAGCATGCAATGTTTTGAACATGGATGCGTACTCTGAATCACTATTGTTCTCTGCATTTATTTTATTCACGTTCATATCACCACCAAATAGGACGTACTCATCATTTGGTATATTCTTATTTTTAATAAAATCTTGCATTTCTTTTAACTGGTTTGTACGTACAGATGCAGGTGAAGTTTTTCCGCACATACTATCTTCAGCCTGCAAATGCGTCCCAATTACGTGAACGAAACGATCGTTTTTCTTAATTTTCGTGTATACAAATCCTTTATTCGATAAATTATCTGGTCCGCATCCGTTTGCAAATACATATTGAATCTTTTCAACAATCGGCCATTTGCTCACGATTGCAACTCCCCCATCTTCAGGAGTTGAAGATGAATAGCTACCTAACGTTTTATCCCATTCATTTCCGTTACTACGACCTAATACAGCTGTTTGATTTGGGTATTCTTTCTTCAAATTTCCTAAAAGACGATCTGAAGCACTATTATCAAACACTTCATTTAATATAACAACGTCTTGATTCTTAATATAATCTGCCGCCCCAATTAAATCAGCACGCTGACTTTGTCCCCAGTTCGGATATAAGTTCGTTGATAGCATGTACACATTATGCGTCATCACTTTCAAAGTGTTGTTTTGATCTGTAGACGTGTCTGCTTGAGCTGAAGATCCTCCGTATAAAACTCCTAAACCAATCCCAAAGCTAAGTACACCTTTTAGCAATTTACCTTTCAAGTTCCATACCTCCATGTGTATAGTAATAAAAAGGTCAAATACTCTATTGTGAGATTTGACCTTTTTTAAATCCTTAACGATCTCCGTACGTATCAAACCAAAGCTGAATGTATCCAGCAGTAACACGTTGTGCATCCATTAATCGCTTACCTGTCATTGGTGTAACTTCAGCGCGCCATTTATCTGCATATTCTTGTGATACAGCTGCTCTCACGAACCAATCTTTCGTATTATCATTTACAATGCCAGCGTAATCCTGTTTCGCAACTACTGCTGCTCCATGAATCCAATCTTCTGGATTTGTACCTTTCCAGTTCCAATATCCATTTCCATCCGTTACTTTATAATTATCTTTTATCGTATCTACAAAGTTTTCATATTTAGAATGGAATCCTTGTGGATATGAAAGATTTGTAAAGTTTGCCGCATGCATCGGTTGGTTTACATCCCCTAAATAATGAAGAGATAATCCTAAATAGAAGAATGCTTGTTTCATATCTTTATTTTTGTATGATTCACCAGCTAATTTAAAATATTTAGCTCCAGTTTCTTTTGCCTGCTTTGCATATGGAATATACGTTTTTCCATTATCAGGGTCATAGAAGTGTGAAGCAAATGTGCTATTATCATAATAAGGATTTTCATAGTCAGCAGCATAAATACCGTTCTCTAACTCCGTACGCCATTCATTTAATTGTGCAACTCGATCTTGCTTTACAAGTGTTGTATTGCGAGACATAATATCAATCGCACGGTTTACAATCCATAAATGAGAATTTACGCCTTCTTTATGTTTATCTTCAGCAGACCAACGGTGAACTATTTTTATTTTACTTCCCCCATCATTTTCATGAGCAAATGCAACGCTTTGTAACGGAGCTACTAACGTAATAGCTGCTGCTAAAGCAAGTACTTTCTTTTTCATCTGAAATCCTCCATTTTATAATTGAATTATTGTAAACTTTTGTTAGGATCCTATGATGTTGTCCGGTTAACCTATGACTAGAATATCCCACCTTTCATGAAATTTCTATCACTAAATTAAAATATGCAAATGTTCATATCATTATAACTTTATACACAGTGAATATAATGAATGAATACACTTTCATTTTAATAAACTATTATTAAGGCTTGTCTAAACTAATGTAAAAAAAGAGTAAAGCATCTGAATGCTTTACTCTTTTTTTCTATTTGATAATATACTTGGCAATTGTACATTAACTGCCAACTTATGAATAAATCCAAACACTAATCCAATCCCAATAAATATGTATAAGATTGTAAATATCTTTCCGAAATCAGTTTGCGGACTAAAATTTGCATCACCGACAGTCGTTAACGTGACCACACTAAAATATAAAGCGTCAAGAGGACGTAACCCTTCAACCGTACTATAAAAAATCGTACCAGAAGTTAATGTTAAAAATGTTAATACGAATAATACTTGAAATTCTTTATCTTTCCACGCTCGTAAACAAGCTTTTAGCATTCGTTTCAATGTCAACATAAATGAAAGCATTAGACTCCCCCTTCCAAACAAAATACCTGTAGTTACAGGAAAGTCTATCACCTTTCTGTATAGAAAAAAAGTAGCCCTCTTCTATTTCTAGAAAAGGGCTACTTTTTACTACTCTCTATTATTTAGGTGAAACAAGAATTTTCACTTGTGTTTTATCTTTTACTAGTGCTTCAAATCCTTCTTCAACAACTTGATCCACTGTGATTTTTTTCGTAATTAATTTCTCTGCTTGAATTTGACCAGAGCTAATTAATTTAATAACAGCTGGGAAGATATGACGATATCCAAGAATACCTATAACTTCTTTTTCTTTTAATACAAGGTTGTTTGGAGTAATTGTCGCATCTTTTTCCCATACACTAACAATTACAGTTTGCCCTTCAAAGCTTGTACTTTCAATCGCTTGACGAAGTACTACTTCAACACCTGTTACTTCAAAGCTTACATTTACACCTAAACCATTTGTTAAGTTACGAATTTCTGCTAGTACATCTTGAGTAGCTGGATTTAATACATAATCCGCACCTGCTAATTTTGCTAACTCTTGACGTTCTTTAGAAAGTTCAACTGCAATAACAGGGGTTGCTCCTGCTGCTTTAGCTGCTTGGATGACAAGAAGTCCAATTGGACCACAACCAAATACTGCTACAGCTTCCCCTTCTTTTAATTTACTTTGACGTACTGCATGAACTGCTACTGCTGCTGGTTCTACAAGTGCACCTTGTTCATACGTCATTTCATCTGGAATATGGTGAACCATATCTTCTGGTACTACTGTATATTCAGAGAAACCGCCGCCTTCTCCACCAAGACCGTGGAAAACAAGTTGTTCACAAACATTGTAATGTCCATGTTTACAAGCTTCACATTTACCACAAGAATAAATTGGTTCTACAACGACACGATCTCCCACTTTATGAGAAGTAACGCCTTCACCGATTTCAACTACCTCACCACTAAACTCATGACCTAAAATAACCGGTGCTTTTACATGTGTTAATGGATGCTCTTCTGTTGGAATAAAAATAGGACCTGCTAAATATTCATGCAGGTCTGTCCCACAGATACCACACCATTTAACTTTAATCTTAACTGCTCCTGGTTTTACAGTTGGTTCTGGTACTTCTTCTACTCGTACATCACGTTGATTATGCCAAAGTAATGCTTTCATTTTTTATACATCCCTCTCTACGTATATACTTAACCTGGTGAAGTTTACAAATCTATTATAATACTTTCATCCATATATTTCAAAAAAACAATCTCGTTTTCACTAATTTTTAACAAATAACGTTCAATATTTTGTCACTTTGTACTTTTTTCCACATCTGTTAATGCTAATTTCATTGCGGTTGAAATTAGCATTATGCCATAATAGCATTGGAGAGGTGAATATCGCTTGAAATATTTTATTTACTTTATTGTTATCGTAGCGTTTCTAGATACATTTTCACAATTACCTATTATGAGTACGTTTGCTCAAAGTCTTGGAGGATCCCCTCTTATTATTGGGCTAGTTGTCGGCATGTACTCATTTGCTAATATGATCGGTAATATTATTGCTGGCGCTGCTGTCGATAAATTTGGTGCAAAAAAAATACTTTATATAAGCATGGGACTTACGAGTTTCATAGTCTTTTTATACACTGTTGTTCAAAGTGGTGAACAACTATTAGTTGTGCGCTTTATGCACGGTTTTAGTGACGGATTTTTAATTCCTGCTGCTTTTACGTTTTTATCAAAACAAACAAATGCAGCAAGACAAGGTAAGGCAATGGCTCTATCTGGTGCTGCTGTTGGAACAGCAGCAATTGTAGGACCTGCTTTCAGCGGGATTATGAAAGCAACTGCTGGTATAGAGTGGGTGTTCATTACCATTTCTATTTTAATGGTTCTTGGTACAATCGTATCTCTATTCTTCTTACCAAATAACGTATCAAGAAAAGATACTTCAAGAACACAAATGATGAACAAAGAAGATATGTTTGAACTATTGAAATCAGAACCGCTATTAAAGGCATATATTGGTGCTTTCACACTCATGTTTTCACAAGGAATTGTCACTTATATGTTACCAGTGAAAGTTGAGGCATTAGCACTTAAAGCATCTACAACAGGCATGATGTTAAGTGTATTCGGCATTACCGCTATCCTCTTCTTCTTACTACCAACAAATCGTATTTACGATCGATTTAATCGTTCAAAACTAATGCTAATTGGTATTGCAGTAATGGCATTAGCATTATCTTTACTTGGATTATTCGCAAAAAAAGGTATGCTCTTTATCGTTATGATGATTTATGGCATTGGATTCGCTATCCTTTTCCCATCCATAAATGCATTACTTGTTGAAAATACGACAGATAATAAACGCGGAAAAGCATTCGGATTGTTTTATGCTTTCTTCTCATTAGGAGTTGTTGCTGGATCCTTTACAGTTGGAGCAATCGGGGCATCCCCTAGCGTCAGCTTCGTTATTGGAACTGCATTCTTATTAACATTTGCCGGAATGATTTACGTAAGAAGCAAAGTAAAAGGCAGAGACAAAGTAAAAAAGACAATGATGGGTTAATTCCATCATTGTCTTTTTTTAATGGTAATTCCTATTCAACTTTTAACTTTCAACAAGCCGTATTTAATAAACAATATGGCATTATATTTTTCATAGAGATAATACAATGGATAACAAAATAAGAAGAAAATAAGTACAGTTGGTACATCGTCTATAATAGAAAAATATTTTACTAATAATTCCTTAATACTTTCTCCAATTATAATAAACAATAGGATTATACAAATTGCTGCTAATATTAAACAAGGTGTTATCCTTACTTCTTTCAACTTCACCTTACAGTGTGGACAACTAAATGAAAAGGGATGCGGGAGATCAATAATATGTTGTGCAGTAATATTCCCTTCACACTGTGGACATTCAATTATTTCTTTCATTTCGTTCACTCCTTTCTATCCATAAAGTGAGACTTTAATCAGTGGGGGTTTTCTTCATCCCCCACTGATTATTAGCCCTCACCAATCGGACTTTTATGGGCAGTTGATCCCCCACCTAACTTCTTTGCTTTCGCTGAATTTTGAGGTGGGGGTCTTACTGCCCATTAAAGCGGGATAAAAAAGAGCCCTATCAAATAGCGCTCTTTTATTGCCAAATAACAATGTAAATAAATTAAACTGTAAAGGCAATACTACGTTTCTTCTTTTACAAAGAAAGTTTATAAATACTGACGATACTTCGACAATTTCCTCGGAAATATTTCCTTTCTCCGCATAATTTGATACACTACATACGAACAGACACTTGTATTACATAAGCTAAAATAATAACTTACTGTACAAATCAAAAAGCACACTCTTCATATGAAGAATGTGCTTTTATGTTATTAACGTTTAATCCAAACAGCGCCTGCCGATTTATCTTCTGCCTGTCCAACAACTTGGAATTTAAGTCCAAGGTTTGGAACTTTTCTTCCTGCGTCTGCAATTTGCTTGTTACTATATACTTTTGAATCATCAAAAGTTGTAACACCTTGTAATCCAGAATAGTTAAACTGACCACGTGTGAATGAATTTACACTCCATGCTGGTGTTTTATCAAATGAAAATGCAGCATCTGCAATTTGCATGCCCGTATTACCGTATGCTGGTTTTCCGTTTAAATTACCAACTAGCGCTTCTGGATGAGAATCTACAACACCCAGGAATCCTTCACCTGGATGCACCCCAACCCAGTTATCTTTGAAGCTATCATCTGCATACCAAACGACAAGACCTGTATTATACACTGGACCTTTTCCTGCTTTTAAACCATTATCTGATCCCGCATAGTTTCTCCACTCTAAGTAGTAATAATGAGCTTTCTTCTCTGTCCCATCAGAAACAACAAAACCATTTACATTCATTTTAGACTGTCCTTCTACATCATCAGAAAATACAACTTGTCCATCAACAGTTACATTTACATTGTCCATCGCAAAACCTTTATATGTTACAGCCGGATCTGTAATATAGTCGAATTGTAGTTTCACTTTTTTGCCTTTAAATTGACTTAAATCATATGATTTATCAATCCATTTCCCATCTGTTGTATCTTTATCTCCTTGGACTACTTTCTCCCCAAGTCTATCAATTAATGTTTTCGTTCCATCTTCTGTTACTGCATGTACTTCGACGAAATCGCACTCTGCTTCTAACTCATAATTTGCTTTATAATCGAATTTTGCATTTATTCCTTTCGTTAAATCAAAGAATGGTGTCTCTAACGTTGTATGCATATCATCGCCTCTTGTACTATAATATGCATGCTTTCCAAACTCCGGTTTAATCGTTTCAACACTTTTACCTGGTAAGTTAACACGTACAACGCCTGGACGATTTGATTTTGTAACACTTTGATCAATATATGTAGGAACTCCCACACCACTCTTAATTTTATCGTAATCTACTTCTAATATTTTTGCCCAGTTGCCACCCATATTCTTTTGTAAGAAATCTTTATTTTGTGGTGAAAAACTAGTCGGCTCTGTTCCTGCGATTTTCCCTGTCCAACTACCTCCACTCATTAATGACCAAGCTTCGACTGGTGAACCATTTCCAGTATATTTCGTGTCATATTCATCTGGTAATCCAAGATCATGTCCAAATTCATGTGCAAACACACCTACAGCTCCATCTTCTGGTTCAATTGTGTAATCATGTGCTGCTACTTTACCACCAAAGTAATCTACCTTTGATTTCGTACCTTCAATCGCTACTGGATCTACTGCTAATTTTGAACGATGTGACCAGATCGCATCATCACCTAATTTACCGCCACCAGCTTCTTGACCAACACCAGCATGGATTACCATTAAATGATCAATTACACCGTCAGGTTCATTTTGATTCCCGTCTCCGTTTGTATCATATCTATCAAATTGATCAAACTGGGATAAATCTAGTCCTTTCTCAGCAGCTGCATGCAAAGCTTCTTTCACTAAATCACGTGCACCTTTTGGACCTTTATTATCGTGACCACTGCTACCATCAGCTCCATAATCAGATGCTTTTCCTGGAACAGTTAGCCACTCCGTTACATATCCATCTGTCGTATAACTTCCGCCAGACTGCTCTTCATAATATTGTTTAAACGTTTTTACTTTCGAACCATCAAATAACGTGTATGGTTCGTTACCAAATAACATCTTTTGATAATGCTCTCTACTAAAGTCATTCGAATACATATACCCTGGTGTTTGATCAATATTATTATGTTTATAATCACTAAATTCAACGAGCAATACTAATACTTTATCAGTTCGAACAGATCCCTTATACGGCGCTTGCTTTGCTTTAGAAGTTGGGACTTGTCCATTCAACTGTTTTTTATTTGGTTCTGGCTTTTGCTCAGGGCTAACATTTTTTTCAGGTTTCTTTACCTTTTCCTTTTCTTCCATTTTTTTCTCTTTTACTTTTTTCACGAAATCAGATGCCTCTTTAGCAGTATCCGCTGGAAGAATTTCTTTATTCGCCTGATCCCCTTGTTTCTTTTCAATATACTTTTCTACAGCTTTTTTCGTTTCTTCTTTAGAAGATGCGGGATTAATTGTTCCCCTTTCTTTCAACGCTTCCGCTAAACGGTCTTCTTGAATTAAATTGTAATCAATTGGTGTTGTAGATACATTGTCTTTCTCTTTTGCTGGCGTTTCTGCGTATGCTAATGGAGCACTCATTACAGATGTGCATCCGATAATTGCCGCAATTGCTAATGATGATAACACTTTAAAAGGCGCTTTTCTTCTCATTCTATTTCTCTCCTTTTATAAAACTTAAAATTCAGATAAATAAGTGCATTTAAATCAAAAGCTCTACTTTCTTCCCTCCCTATATAAAGTGAAACTTTAATCAGTGGGGAGTTTGTTCATCCCCACTGATTATTAGTTGAACCAATCGGGCATTTACGGGCAGTTGATTTCCCACCTAACTTCTTTGCCCCAACTGAATTTTGAGGTGGGAGTCTTACTGACCGTTAATGCGGGACAAAAAGGCATAATTCTATAAACATTAAGCTTTCTGTTATAGAATCATGCCCTCCAGTTTTCTGGTCAGACCCTCTATCTGTCTATATCAAAATATGAAAAATAAAGAGTGATTTGTATATATTAAATAGTTTATATAACAAATTTAAAAGACAATATGCAAAATTGCATGAAAATTCTTTTAAATAAAAAAGAATCCTAGTCAATTAAACTAGGATTCTTGATTTTCTATTATTTTTCTTGTGTTTTTTCCCAATCAGCTAAGAATTTCTCAATTCCTTGATCTGTTAATGGGTGCTTCACTAATGAAGCAATTACGTTTGCTGGGATTGTTGCAATATGTGAACCGTTTAATGCTGCTTCTGTTACGTGAACGCTGTGACGTACAGATGCTGCGATAATTTCTGTTTCAATGCCATGAATTGCAAAGATTTCTGCGATTTGGCGAATCAGGTCCATACCGTTATGACCGATATCGTCTAAGCGACCTAAGAATGGTGAAACATATGTTGCACCAGCACGAGCTGCAAGTAATGCTTGAACTGCTGAGAATACTAATGTAACGTTTGTACGAATTCCTAAGTCAGAGAATGCTTTTACTGCTTTTAAACCTTCTGTTGTCATCGGAACTTTTACAACAACGTTTGGAGCAATTTTCGCTAATTCTTTTCCTTCTTCGATCATTTTATCCGCCTCTAAGCTAATTACTTCTGCACTTACAGGACCTTCGACAACGCTGCAAATTTCACGAATGCGCTCGTGGAAATCTACGCCTTCTTTTGCTACAAGTGATGGATTTGTCGTTACTCCAGCTAATACGCCTAATGCATTTGCCTCTTTAATTTCGTTAATGTTTGCTGTATCAATAAAGAATTTCATTTGTTATTCTTCCTTCCTAATTTTCATTTTATATTTATTTGTTTTTCTTAATAAGCTCTAATTCAATCGGAATAGATTTCTCCACTTTTTTACCTTGCGTGATCTCTTTTGCTGTTTGCATCGCCTTCTCCCCGATTAATTCCGGTTTTTGAGCAACTGTTGCAGCCATACGCCCATCTTTAACCGCTTTTACAGCATCTTCTGTTGCATCAAACCCAACAACGACTACATCCGTTTTTCCAGCAGACTTCAATGCTTCAAGTGCACCTAATGCCATCTCGTCGTTATGCGCAAATACGGCTTTAATATCACCATTTGCTTGCAAAATGTTTTCCATAACGGATAATCCTTTTGCTCTATCAAAATCAGCTGCTTGTTTTGCAACTACTTTTAAAGACTTATCAGCTACATTATGGAATCCTTTCCCGCGCTCACGAGCAGCAGAAGAGCCTGGAATTCCTTCTAATTCAGCAACATTTGCTCCCTCGCCAACTAATTCACGAATATAATCACTAGCCATTTGACCACCTTCAATATTATTAGAGGCAATGTGAGAAACAACCTTACCTGAATTTGCAACGCGGTCTACTGTAATAACAGGGACATTCGCTGCATTTGCCGCACTTACTGCTGAAGCAACAGCATCTGAATCAGTTGGATTAATAACAACTACATCGACACCTTTTTGAATTAAATCTTCAACATCATTTGTTTGCTTTGCTGCATCATTTTGTGCATCAACAGCAATCAATTCAATGCCGCTTTCTTTCGCCTTCTTTTCTGCTCCTTTTTTCAAAGTTACAAAAAATGGATTATTTAAAGTTGAAACAGAGAATCCAACTTTAATAGTTTTATTTCGACCTTTATCGCTAGAATCCTTTGCCCATTCTGGTGGTTCCATTGAACAACCAGCAGTAATGACCATAATACATGCAACGAGTATAAGTAACCATTTCTTCATGAACTGTCCCTCCATTACGCTTCTTTTCGGCGATCAATTAATACAGCTAGTAAGATTACAAGTCCTTTTACAACTTGTTGGAAGAAAGAAGATACACCTAATAAATTTAAACCGTTATTTAGTACACCGATAATTAGTACACCGATGAATGTACCAACAATCCATCCTCTTCCCCCAGAAAGACTTGTTCCACCTAATACAACTGCTGCAATTGCATCTAATTCGTAAGAAGTACCTGCAGTCGGCTGTGCAGAATCTAGTCGTGATGTTAAGACAATACCTGCAAGCGCTGCCAAAATTCCGGAAAGACCGTAAATCATTACTTTAATTCTCGTAACATTAATACCTGATAGTGCTGCTGCTTCTTCATTTCCACCAATTGCAAATGTACGACGGCCAAATGTCGTTTTCTTCAAAATGAAGTACAGTACTGCGAAAGCGATCATCATTGTAACAGCTGGTACCGGAATACCAAGAAAATAACCGCGGCCAAACATTTGGAACATTAAATGATCACCAAGACCAGTGATCGGACGTCCGTCCATATAAACAAGCGTCAACCCACGAAAAATAGTCATTGTTGCTAAAGTTGCAATAAATGGAGCTACTTTTCCTTTCGCAATGATGATACCGTTTACAATTCCCATTACAAGACCTGCTAATAGTCCAACTGCCATTGCAAGGAACGGATCCATGCCACTTGCCATCATTCCAGCAACAAGTGCACTTGATAATGCTAAAATAGAACCTACCGATAAGTCAATACCCCCTGTTAAAATTACAAAGGTCATTCCGAATGCAATAAGCGCATTAATCGATACTTGACGCAGTATATTAAATAAATTTGGAATTTCAATGAACGCTGGATTTAAAGCTGTAATTACGACGATAATTAATACTAAACCGATTAAAGAACCGAGTTGTTGTAATACATTCCCCTTCTTAGCCATCCTTACTCTCCCCCTGTAGCTAGTGCCATAATAGACTCTTGTGATGCCTCATCTTTCCCTAAAATGCCGCCGACTTTTCCTTCATGAATAACAAGAACTCGATCACTCATCCCTAAAACTTCCGGAAGCTCAGATGATACCATAATAACGGCATCGCCTTGCTCTGTAAGCTTGTTCATAATAGAGTAAATTTCTTTTTTCGCTCCAACATCAACACCCCTTGTTGGCTCATCTAAAATGAGTAACTGTGGGTGGATACCTAACCATTTTGCAATAACAACTTTTTGCTGATTTCCACCAGAAAGAGATTTCACCGCTTGCTCTCCACTAGCTGCTTTCACATTAAGAAGTTTCATCATGTCCGCTGTAAACTGTTGTTCTAGTTCATTACTTAAGACACTTCCCTTTGAAAGACTTTCTAAATTCGGTAAAGCTAAATTTTCTCGAATTGAGAAATCTAACACTAATCCTTCAGATTTTCTATCCTCTGTAATGAAAGCTATTCTTTGTCTAATCGCATCTATCGGACTATCAATCTTTACTTCTTGTCCATTTATAAAAATTTGGCCCGAATCTAAAGGTTCATATCCAAATATCGCTTTCATAATATCTGTACGGCCAGCTCCCATCAAGCCTGCAACACCAAGAATTTCACCTTTTCGAACTTGAAACGATACATTTTCAAACTTCCCTTTTTTCGTACCATTACGCATCTCAAAAATAACATCACCAATTTGACTATTTCGTTCTGGGTAACGTTCACCAATGCTGCGCCCCACCATCATACTCACTACTTCATCAAATGATGTTTCCGGAATGGATCTCTTTCCGACGTATTCCCCATCACGTAAAATCGTAATAGCATCACATATTGAAAAAATTTCTTCCATTCGGTGTGAGATATAAACGAACGAAACGCCTTCTTTACGTAATTTATTAATGACAGTAAACAACGTTTCAATTTCACGATCTGTTAATGCAGCAGTAGGTTCATCCATAATAATAACGCTCGCGTTTGTCATTAACGCTTTCGCAATTTCGATAATTTGCTGTTGTCCAACCGATAACTCTCCTGCTAACATAGCGCCTTTTACATGTAATCCTAATTCTGCTAGTTGCTGCTGCGCAATCGCATTCATTTGACGCGTACGTAAAATACCTGTCTTCCCATACATTAACTCTTTACCGAGAAACATATTTTCAGCTACTGTTAAATTCGATAATATATTCAATTCTTGATGTATAAATGCAATACCGTACTCTTCTGCTTCTTTCGCATTTTTAAAAGTTCGTTCTTGCCCATCAATCGTGATTGTTCCACCATCTCTTTTGTATACACCTGTTAAAATTTTCATGAGCGTTGATTTACCCGCTCCATTTTCCCCCATCAATGCATGGACTTCTCCTGCTTCAATCATAAACTGTGCATTCTTCAAAACAGAATTACCATTGAACGCTTTTGAAATGTTTTTCATTTCAATATGCATTCTCATCACTTCCCTTTATTAAAAAATCACGCCTGCATGTAAAATTACATTGGCATAAGGCGTAGCCTCGCCTGTACGAATAACTGCCTTCGCTTTCTTTGTATGCTCTTTAAATCGTTCATGAGATACATATTCAAATACTGGCTCTATTAATTTTAGTTCGATCTCTTTATTTACTTCCACATTATTGTTAATGATCTCTTCTGCTAACGTCACTTTTTCAATTGCCATATCATCAGCTACCACTTGCAATACATCTAAAAAGCTAGGTTTTCCAATCTCAACAGCTAAATCAATTCGTTTTACTCCGTCAGGGATCGGTAACCCGCAATCAGCAATTACAATCGTATCTGTATGCCCGAGTGAAGCAAGGACTGATGCAATCTCACTGTTTAGTACACCATGCTTTTTCATCCGACAATCACCTGCACTTCACGTACTTTATCTCTCGTTGGCATACCGCCCTGTGCCCCAAGCTTCGTTACAGAAAGACCACCAGCAATATTCGCAAAACGAATTGCTTTTTGAAGTGTTTCTCCTTCAGAAAGCGCAACTGCTAATGCACCATTAAATGTATCACCAGCTCCCGTCGTATCTACTACATCAACAGCAATGCTAGGAACATGTACAATCTCCGTACCATTATGGAAACGCACACCGTTAGAACCTTCTGTCATCAATAGTTTATTTGGATATTTAGCCAATAAATCTTCAATTGGTGATGTGAAATCATCTAATACGATGCGGCACTCATGTTCATTTGGCGTAATATAAGTTGCCTTTTCTAAAACATCTTCTGATAGCGCTTGTGCTGGCGCTGGATTTAACATAACCGGTATTTTGTGCTCCTCACAAATAGCCAATACATATTTTACTGTTTCAAGTGGAATCTCTAGTTGAAGAACAACCATATCTGCTTTTATAAGAAGATCTTTTGAACGATCTACAACAGACTCATTTACAAGAGCATTCGCCCCTTGCACGACAACAATACTGTTATCCTCTTCTGCTAAAACGATATGAGCAATTCCTGTCGCCGTATCTGTAACCGGTACCACATAGTCGATAAAAACGTGTTCGTTCTCTAAATTTTGCCTAACTACCGTTCCATAATTATCGTTTCCTACCGCCCCAACCATAGCTACATTTGCGCCTAATCTAGCTGCAGCAACTGCTTGGTTCGCCCCTTTTCCACCTGGAATTGTATGAAACGCTTCACCAATTACTGTTTCTCCTGCTTTCGGCCGTTTTTTTGAAACAGCCACTAAGTCCATTGAAATACTTCCTACTACTGCAATATTTGGCATCTGTTTCCTCTCCTTATTTCGTTGTATTTCGTTCTATAATTTCAATCGGTAGACGATAATGTTTTTCTTCTAACGAAATGCCTTCCATCTGCTTTAAAAGTAACTCTGTCGCGATTTTCCCCATCTCATAAATTGGTTGGGCAACCGTCGTAATAGATGGATACATCATTTCCGTTAAAGAAATCCCATCAAATCCGATAATTTGTAAATCATCTGGAATAGAAATTCCCTTTTGCATTGCAGCTTTTACGATACCAATTGCAATCAAATCATTTCCAGCCACAATTCCATCAATATGCGGATACTCTTCTAATAATTCCACCGCTACACGTTCACTATTAGCTGGATCGAACGTACTCTCTGCAATCATATATGAAAGGTTATTTTGCGTAATAACATCTACAAAACCTTCAAAACGTTCATTCGCTGTACTCACATCACGCGGTCCGCGAATATGTGCAATATGTTTACAACCTTTATCTATTAACAGCCTTGTTGCGTCCTGGATCCCTGCATAGTTATCTGCATATACAGTAGGAATACGCTCATTAAACATGCGGTCAATTGCAACAACTGGAACAGATAAATTCATGTAATTAACACTATTTTGTGGATTCGTCGCTACAATAAATCCATCCACATTATTTTGTCTAAGTACATCAATATATTGTTTTTCTTTTTCTAAACTTTCATCAGAGTTACAAAGGACAACTGTATATCCTTGCTTATGTGCTACATCCTCTACGGCACGTGCAACTTCTGGAAAGAATGGATTCACGATATTTGGAACAACTAAGCCAATTAAACGGGACTTTTTATTATACAGTGAACGCGCTACTGTACTAGGTTTATAATCTAGCATCTCAATTGCTCGCTCTACTTTCTTTAATGTATCTTCATGAACATATCCATTTTTGTTTAACACTCTGGAAACGGTCGCAACAGATACTCCCGCTAATTTTGCAACGTCTTTAATCGTACTCATTTTCTTCCCTCTCCATTTCGTGTAACCGTTTACAGAAAATAATATAACGTATTTCTAGAAATACGTCAATCATTTCTCACGAAAAAGCTTTTAAGGTTATACTCAAAAAAAGCACCGCCATAAGGCGATGCTTTTTCATTACGAATATGATACAGTTTGCTCTTTTTCCTCTGCAGCTGGCTCTTCAGCACTTTTTTTACGATCTGATAGTTTAATCTTCTGTAAGAAGATTGTAAAGATGGCACCCACTACAATGAATACTAATCCTGTTAGGAATACAGTATGAAGTGAGTCTACTAAAGAGTTTTTCAAAATTGGTACAATGCTGTTAGCGAATGCTTCTGGCATTTGTTTTAATGCTTCTGGGCTAAATAGCATCGAATATAAACCTTGTGGGTCTGTATGAATCATATCTTTAAATTTTGTTACCATTTGTCCCGCTTCTTTCGGGAATGTATCTAATACAGGTACTAAATTCTTTGTTAATGTTGTACCTGAAGTGTTATTCATGATTGATCCTAAAATTGTAATACCAAATGTTCCACCGATTTGACGGAAGAACTGACTTGATGATGTTACGACCCCAAGATCTTTTTTCGGGAAGCTTTCTTGTAACGCTAATGTTAATGTTGGCATTACAAGACCCATACCTAAACCGATAACCATCATATAAGAAGTAGCAGTCAGCTTCGTTGTGTGCATATCCATCGTTGTTAATAACCAGAATCCTCCAGCCATTATAAGCATTCCTGTAATAATTTGTGGTTTTACACCAACTTTTAATACAAGTTGCCCGCCGATAATACTCATCACAATCATGGTAATCATCATTGGCGTCATAATTGTACCTGATTCAGCAGCACTTACTCCTACAATACCTTGCATAAAGAATGGTACGAACATAATCGCACCGAACATTCCGATACTCATAAAGAATCCAATCGCATTTAGTAATGTAAATGTACGATTTTTAAAGAAATGCATCGGTAAAATCGGCTCTTCTGCTTTCGTTTCAACGATAACAAAGCTAATAATACCAATTAGAGCTAATGCAAATAACCCGATAATTTGCCAAGAATCCCATGCGTAATCTTTCCCGCCAAACGTTAATGCAAGTAATAAACTTACAACACCGAGAATCATCGTAAAGATTCCAGCGATATCAATTTTGATCGGTCCCGTTTGTTTATGTGATTTTAATCCCATTGCGATAAAGATTGTTGCTAAAATACCAACTGGTAAGTTAATGTAGAATACCCATCTCCAGTTCACTGCATCTACAATCCAACCACCAACTTGTGGTCCAATTACAGAAGCAAGACCGTATAACGCACCAAAAATACCTTGCCATTTCGCACGTTCTTTTCCCGTGAACATATCTCCGATAATAATCATAGCCATTGGCATCATAATACCGCCACCAAGACCTTGAATACCACGGAAAATGATTAATTCTGTCATACCATTTGCCATACCACATAACGCCGAGCCGACCATAAAGATAACTAGACCTGTTATATATACGTTACGACGACCAAGTAAATCCGCTAATTTACCTGCAATTGGTACAACTGTCGTTGATGTTAACATATAGGCTGTTGTTAACCATGTCATTAAGCTTAATCCGCCTAGTTCACCGACGATACGTGGCATTGCTGTACCAACGATTGTTCCATCTAGTGCTGCAAATAGCATCGCGATTATTAAACCGATTAACAACAACTTTCTATTTATATTTTCTTGTTGCTCCATGTAATCTCCTCAATTCCTCTTAGTTATTCTCTTTTTTCTCTTGTGTCCCGCAAATAATTGTTTCTAACTTCTCAAAGAGGCGTAACAAATCTTCTCTTTCTTGTAATTCTAAATGTGAGAAATATTTTGCAATATGCTCATTACGAGCCGTCATTGCTTCTTCTACCCTAGCTTTCCCCTTCTTTGTTAACTCAATGATGACAACACGACGATCATCTTTGTCGTGGTAGCGTTCTACCAGCTCTTGATCAATTAGGCGATCAATCATCACTGTAATTGCACTAGGCTTTACATACATCTTTTTCGCTAATTTGGTCGCTCTTGAAGCTCCATAATGATCTAAAATCTTTAAAATATAAAACTGCGGTGGTGTAAGTCCTGTCGCTTGCATTTGTTCTAATAACTCCGTCTGCATTTTCTTTCCAATCGAAAAGGCAAGAGCTTGAATTTTATCGATATGCGTCATATCATTTGGCATGTTATCCACCTCTTATTTAAACAATAAAATATTTAATGTATTTAAATATTAATCCCGCGAACAAAATCCGTCAACACTTTTATTCATAAAAACGTTTACATTCTTGTCACAAAGTTGTATAATTTTCGACGAAGTTAATATTGACAGTCACGGAGAATCGGAGTACACGGCTATGAATCATAAAAAAGGAGACTTTTTTATATTTCATAGCCTTTTTATATTCTCTCTGATTTACAACACTTCGAATTAATTAGGGGAGGATTTTCATTTTATGTTTTTCACACAATTCTTTAAACCTGCGCCCCACGCGGAACGCTTACCAGCTGATCGCGTTGATAGCGAATACCGTAAATTACGTTTACAAGTATTCTTAGGTATCTTCATCGGCTATGCAGGTTATTACTTTGTTCGAAAAAACTTTTCATTAGCAATGCCATACTTAATCGAACAAGGCTTTAGTAAAGGGGAACTTGGGGTTATCCTTTCAGCAGTTTCTATCGCTTATGGATTAAGTAAATTTCTTATGGGTATCGTATCCGACCGTTGTAATCCTCGCTACTTTTTAGCAGCTGGGCTATTTTTATCAGGTATCATTAATATTATTTTCGGCTCATTTTCTTTCATTACAACGAGCATTATACTTATGTTTGTACTTCAGTTTTTAAATGGATGGGTACAAGGTATGGGATGGCCTCCTTGTGGCCGTACGATGGTTCACTGGTTCTCGATTAGTGAACGTGGTACAAAAATGTCTATTTGGAACGTCGCTCATAACGTCGGCGGCGCGCTTATGCCTTCTCTTGTAACATTAGGGCTATACTTCTTTGCAAATGACTGGAAGAGTATTTTTTACTTCCCAGGTATTCTTTCAATTTTAGTTGGTATTTATGTATTAATTACAATGAAAGATACACCTCAATCTTGTGGATTACCTTCTATTGAAGAACATACTGGAGAATATCCACCAGATGAAAAAGTACAAGATCGCGAACGCGAACTTTCAGTAAAGGAAATTTTATTTAAATACGTACTAAACAATAAATTTTTATGGTACATCGCTATTGCGAACGTTTTCGTATATTTCGTACGTTACGGCGTTGTAGACTGGGCTCCTACTTATTTAGTAGAAGAAAAAAGCTTTACTCATAGTAGCTCACGTACTGCTTACGCTCTATATGAATGGGCTGGTATTCCAGGTACACTTCTTTGCGGATGGATGAGTGATAAACTATTTAAAGGACGTCGTGCACCTGCTGGTATTTTATTTATGGTTGGTGTATTTATCGCGGTTCTTGTTTACTGGTTAAATCCTCCTGGTAATCCAATGGTTGATAGTATCGCACTTGTCGCAATTGGATTTTTAATTTACGGACCGGTTATGTTAATTGGTCTACACGCTCTTGACTTAGCACCAAAGAAAGCTGCTGGAACTGCAGCTGGATTAACTGGATTCTTCGGTTACTTAGGCGGAGCATCTTTCGCTAGTGCAGCCATGGGCTTTATCGTAGATGCATTTGGATGGGATGGCGGGTTCATCTTATTACTTGCATCTTGCGTACTTGCTATGTTCTTCCTTGCTCTTACTTTAAACACAGGATCTGCAAAACAAAAGCAAGCTTAAGCACTAATATTATTCTTATCAAAAAAAGAGAGACTGTTCTTTCGAGAACGTCTCTCTTTTTTCTACATATAATACTTTTTTCTTACAAAAGATTTATTTGCATTCCTTATGCATGTTAGCGTTTTCAAAACACTCTAACTACTTATATAGATGCATCCAATCTTTATATAAAAAGATTTTTGAATATTTTTTCAACTTACGCTTGTCAAACATTGTCAGTTTATATTAAAATAACAACAACATACAAAATATTTAGTCTTTTCAGAAATATGGAGGGATAGCCATGAAGAATCCACTTCTTCGCATTGAAAACTTACAAACTTCCTTTCGCATACAAGATCAATATCATGCAGCAGTTGATAACGTTTCGTTAACTGTCCATGAAAATGAAATTGTTGCGATAGTTGGTGAATCAGGTTGCGGAAAAAGTGCACTTGCCCTGTCTATTATGCGACTGCATAATGAAGCAAATACAAAATTAAAAGGGCAGCTTAACTATAGAGATAAGGATTTACTAACTATGTCGACCGCAGAGATGAATAAAGTACGCGGATCAAACATCGGTATGATTTTCCAAGAACCTCTTACAGCACTCGATCCTCTTATGACAGTTGGAAAACAAATCGAAGAAAATTTAGACTACCACACAAGCCTTTCAAAAGTTGAAAAGAAAGAACGCACCTTAGAACTACTTCATCAAGTTGGTATTCCAAAACCAGAACTTACATATAAACAATACCCACACGAATTATCTGGCGGAATGAGACAAAGAATTGTTATCGCAATTGCAATTGCTTGTAACCCAGCACTCATTATTGCAGATGAGCCAACAACAGCTCTTGACGTAACCATCCAAGCACAAATTTTAGACTTACTAAAATCTATTCAAGAACAAACAAAAATGGGCATCATTTTAATTACTCATGATTTAAGTGTTGTTGCAGAAACAGCTGATCGTATCGTCGTTATGTACGCTGGACAAGTTGTAGAAACAGGAAAAGTTGAAGAGATTTTTAATAACCCTCTTCACCCATATACTCGTTCTCTATTAAACTCCATTCCATCTGCATATGCTGAAAAAGAAAAATTACATGTAATTCAGGGCGTGGTCCCTTCGTTAGCAAAGCTTCCTCGCTCAGGCTGTCGCTTCCAAGCTCGAATTCCATGGATTAGACCTGATCAACATGAGGAAAACCCGATTTTACATGAAGTAGCGCCAGACCATTGGGTACGTTGTACTTGCTACAAGCATTTCAACTTCCAAGATAAGAAAGGAGATGACGTAACTCATGGCACTGCTTAAAGTAGAAGATTTAAAAGTACATTTCCCAATTAAAGGTGGTTTCTTCGGACGCACATTAGATTACGTACGCGCTGTAGATGGTGTAAGTTTTGAATTACAACCTGGTGAAACATACGGGATCGTTGGTGAATCAGGAAGCGGAAAATCAACAACAGGTAAAGCAATTATGCATTTAACGAAAGCAACAGATGGTAGCATTCATTTTAATAATAGAGATTTAACAAAATTAAGTCGCTCTGAGCTACGTGAACAACGAAAAGACATTCAAATGATTTTCCAAGACCCATATTCATCATTAAATCCGAAGAAACGTGTTCTCGACATTATTGCTGAGCCTCTTCGAAATTTTGAGAAACTCTCACCTGATGAAGAACGTAGAGCAGTTCAAGAATATCTTGATAAAGTCGGACTAAATCCAGAGTCAATTTATAAATATCCACATGAATTTTCCGGTGGGCAAAGGCAGCGGATTGGTATTGCACGCGCTCTTACATTAAAACCGAAGCTTATTATTGCTGATGAACCGGTATCTGCGCTTGACGTGTCTGTACAGGCACAAGTATTAAACTTCTTGCAAGATTTACAAGCTGAACTCGGACTAACATACTTATTCATTAGTCATGATTTAGGTGTAATTCGTCACATGTGTGACCGTATCGGTGTTATGTATCGCGGACGCATCGTCGAAGAAGCAACTAGTGCAGAAATCTATAGTAATCCGCAACATATTTATACGAAACGCCTAATATCAGCAATTCCTGATATTCGTCCAGAAAACAGAGAGCAACAGCGTAAGCTCCGTCAACAGGTAAGTTCTGAGTACGAGAAGTCATACGAAAATTATTTCAATGAAAACGGTCGGGCTTATGATTTAAAACCAATCTCGCCAACGCACCGGGTGGCATTACCATAAGGGAGTGATAAAACATGTGGAAGTTTATATTACGGAGATTTTTAGTAATGATCCCGCAATTATTCGTTTTAAGTATACTTGTCTTTCTACTAGCTAAAGCAATGCCAGGCGATGCCTTAACCGGCAAAGCAGTAAATAATCCGAAAGCAGATCCAAAAGTCATTGAAGAGCAACGCGAAAAATTAGGTTTAAATGATCCCGTTACAACACAATATGTTCGCTGGGTTAAAAATGCTGTGCAAGGTGACTTTGGTATTTCTTATGCACATAAAATGAAGGTAACTGATTTAATCGGTGAGCGCCTTGGAAATACAATTTGGTTAGCAGTTCTTGTCCTTGTTCTTACTTACTTGATTGCAATTCCACTCGGTGTAATAAGTGGACGTTGGACTGATACATGGGCAGATCGACTCATTACACTGTATAACTATTTAGGACTTGCTACACCACTATTCATATTTGCATTAATCATGCTCTTCCTATTCGGATTTAAGCTTGCAATATTCCCAACCGGTGGTAGCGTAGATCCTCAAGTTGCAACAGGTACATTCGCTTACTATTTAAGTAAATTGAATCACATGATATTACCAGCTTTATCTGGTGCATTAATTGCAACAGTTGGTACAATCCAATATTTACGAAGTGAAATTATCGATACGAAACATAAAGATTTTGTACGCACAGTAAAAGCAAAAGGTGTTCCAGAATCGAAGGTTTATTCTAGACATATTTTACGTAATTCATTCTTACCAATCGCGGCTTTCTTAGGATATGAAATTACAAGCGTAGTCGCAGGATCAATTTTTCTAGAAAGCATCTTTAGTTATCCTGGTATTGGTCAATTATTTATGCAATCTATTTCTCAACGTGATTTTAGTGTCGTAACTGCACTTGTTTTATTTACTGGATTCGCAACGCTACTCGGGACTCTTCTTTCCGATATTATTCTAAGCATCGTTGATCCACGTATTCGTATTGATTAATGGAGGTGAAGAAACGTTATGTTAGCAAATCCCGAAAAACAAACTGAAGTCGTTCATTACGAAAAAAGTCCTTCTGGCTTTTCTGTCATGTGGCGTGAATTTCGTAAAGATAAATTAGCAATGTTTTCACTTTTCTTATTGGCAATCATACTGATAGCCGTTTATACAACATCTTTCATTATGAAGCAGGAGGATATTGTAAAAGTTGATTTATTTTCTATCTACTCTCCACCGTCTGGTGAACATTGGTTAGGAACAGATTACGGTGGTAGAGATATTTTTGGACAACTAATTATTGGAACAAGGAATTCATTTACGATTGGACTTGTAATCACTATTCTCTCCTGTTTGATTGGTCTTTCTATCGGGCTAATCGCTGGTTACTTTGGTGGAACTGTTGATAACATCATTATGCGTATTATTGATTTCAAACTTATTTTACCTTTCCTAATGCTTGTTATCGTACTTATCACAATTGTTCCGGTCTTTAATGTTACTGTATTTATTTTGATCATGAGTATCTTCTTATGGACAGGAAAAGCCAGATTAATTCGTTCCAAAGTATTAACCGAAAAAGAATTAGACTATGTATCTGCATCAAAAACATTAGGTACACCAAACTGGAAGATTATGATGTTTCAAGTACTACCTAACTTAAGCTCTATTATTATCGTAAGCGTTACATTAAACCTTGCTGGAAACATTGGCATAGAATCTGGATTAACTTTCTTAGGTTTTGGTCTACCAGAGAGTACACCAAGCCTTGGAACACTTGTTAGTTATGCAACAAATCCTGATGTTCTGCAAGAAAAATGGTGGATTTGGTTACCTGCATCACTCATGATTTTAGTGTTGATGCTGTGTATAAATTTTATCGGTCAAGCGCTACGTCGCTCAGCTGATGCGAGACAAAGAAAAGGTTAAGGGGTGGAGACAATGACAAACAAACCAAAATTTCTTAAAGTATTAAGTACACTTGCAGCTTCAACATTACTACTTTCAGCGTGTGGGGGCAGTGGAGGTAGTGAAAAAACGAGCAGCACAAAAAAGGTAGATACTAGCAAATTTAATGAAGTCGTTAAAAATGATAAAAAAGAAATTAAAGATGGCTCATTAACATATGGGCTTGTTTCTAACACACCATTTGAAGGACTTTTGAACTTCGCTGTATATGAAGGTGATCCTGACAATCAAGTCCTTACTTTCTTTGATGAACCATTATTAGACAATGATAAAAACTGGGAGTACAATAACGAAGGTGCTGCTACGTATGAAATATCAGCAGACAAAAAAACAATTACATTAAAAATTAAAGATAACGTAAAGTGGCATGACGGAAACCCTGTAACAGCTGAAGATTTAGAGTATTCTTACCTTGTAATTGGTAGTAAGCTGTATGCTGGATCTCGCTACGACACTCAAATGCAAATGATTGAAGGAATGACTGATTATCACGATGGAAAAACTGACAAAATTTCCGGCGTAAAAGTAATTGATCAAAAAACAATTTCATTTACATTTAAAGAGCCAAATCCTTCTGTGAAAACTGGACTTTGGACATACCCTCTTCATAAAAAATACTTAGCAGATGTGCCAATTGATAAATTAGCAGAATCTGATAAAATCCGTAAAAACCCAATTGGTTTCGGACCATTTAAAGTTAAGAAAATTGTTCCTGGAGAATCTGTTGAATTTGAACGTTTCGATGATTATTGGGGCGGAAAACCAAAACTTAAAAATGTAGTCTTAAAAGTTGTAAATCCATCTATCGTTAATGCTTCATTGAAAAATGGGGACATTGACATTGCAGAAGTAAGTGCAGATCAATATCCAAATGTAAGTAAATTAAAGAATGCACAACTAGTTGGAAGAACAGATTTATACTACAGCTATATCGGCTTTAAATTTGGACACATGGATAAAGAAAAACGTGAAATGGTAATGGATAAAGATACATTCAAAGATGTTCGTTTACGTCAAGCGATGGCTTATGCAATTGATCGAAAAGAAATCGGTGAAAAACTATATCACGGTTTACGTTATCCAGCTAACTCACCTATTTCACCAGCTTCACCTAAGTTCCACAATAATAAAGTAGGTTCTTACGATAAAGATGTTGAGAAAGCGAAAAAATTGTTAGACGAAGCTGGATATAAAGATAAAAATGGTGATGGTTTCCGTGAAGATCCTAACGGTAAAGAAGTTAAACTTAACTTCTTATCAATGAGTGGTAGTGATGTAAGTGAGCCTCTTGCAAAATTCTTTATTCAATCTTGGAAAGAAATTGGCATTAAAGTAGAACTTCTTGACGGTCGCTTACATGAATTTAACTCGTTCTATGATAAGCTGAAAAAAGATGATCCTGCGGTTGATCTATATGCTGGTGCTTTCGGTACTGGTTCTGACCCAGATCCATCTGGCCTTTGGGGACCTGATGCAAGCTTTAACTACCAAAGATGGGCAAACCCTAAAAATACTGAGTTATTAAAAGAAGGTCTTTCTCCAAAAGCTGCTGATGATAAATATCGTACAGAAGTATATGATAAATGGCAAAAACTAATCCATGATGAAGTACCAATGATTCCACTTCATTATAAATTTGACTTAAAAGGTGTAAATAATCGCGTAAAAGATTATAAATATACACCAGAAGATCAATATAAATGGGGTAAAGTTAGCGTAACAAGTGATAAAGCAGAAACAGAGAAATAATAAAATAGCTCCTGGCATTGAGATACATGCTAGGAGCTATTTTTTATTTACAATCCTTTTCTTACTATTAATAACAACCAATTCCTTCCCTACTCTAAGATTAAAAGATTTGATGAATTATCTTTATTACAACAGCTAACGTAACAGACGCAGCAAATCCCCCTAAACAAATTAAGCTTACCCCTTGACTATATGATAAATTTTGAAATGATTTCATTGCTTCCATCCTCCCTATCTCCCCTTTGATACTCTTATTTTACCAATGGGAAAAATTTCATAACATCGATTTTCCTAACAACAAACTTACAAATTTGTAAGTTAATATTTTCTAAAACTTATGTATCTATTATGTCCACACTCTCCCCTTTTATACGTCAAAAAAGACCTCGAATTATATCAAGGTCTTGCTTACACTACAGAATATCTCACTCAATTTATTTAATAATCATCACTGGACATTTCACACGCTTTGCTATTTTATGACTTACACTACCAAGCACCATTTCTTGCAGTGTATTTAGCCCTCTACTCCCAGCAATAACAATATCTATATCTCCTGTATTTACATATTGAACAATCGTGTCTCCTGGATCGCCATGTAATATCGTAATTGTATAAGAAATGTTCTCTTTCTTTAATAAACCTTCAATCTCTTTTAATTTATCTTTTCGACTAGCTGATATTGTTTCTAAATCTGTTTGACCTTGTATAATATCTGATTTTGCTGTTCTATTATCTACTACGTACACAACTTCAACATTTGCTTCTTCGCTACATTTCGCAATATATGTTGCATGTTCCGCCGCTCGAAGTGCATGTTCAGAACCGTCACATGCTAATATAATTTGTTTATACATATGCTGAATCCCCTTTTCGTTATCCTACTCGTATTATATAATAAAGCCCCCTAAAAAGGAGGCTTCTAACTAGCAATTCTTTTATTATAAGTAGCTAAATTTGTAACAAGTTTTGCGCTACGTTCATTTAATCCTGTTATACTTACTTTCACACCACTTTGTTCATACTTCATAATAACTTTATCAATTGATGCCACTGCTGAATCATCCCATATGTGTGCGTGAGTAAAATTCAACTCAATTTCTTTTACATCTTCCTCAAATGAAAAATTATTTATAAAATCTGCCGTAGATGCAAAGAAAAGTTGGCCGTGAATTTCGTATATTTTCTTATTTTCAATATATAAATGTTTCACGTGAATCTTTGCCATATTGAATGCAAATAAAACCGCACTAATTACTGTTCCGATAATTACACCTAATGCTAAATTATGTGTAATTAAGACAACCACAACTGTTACGATCATAACAAATGCATTCCCTTTTGGCACTTTATGAATTGTTGTTACAGAGTTCCAATCAAACGTTCCGATTGAAACCATAATCATAACCGCAACTAAAGCTGCCATCGGAATATGAACAACATAGTCCCCTAAAACGAATAGTAATACAATCAAAAATCCGCCCGCTACAAACGTCGATAATCGTCCACGTCCACCTGATTTAATATTAATCACAGATTGACCAATCATTGCACAACCTGCCATTCCTCCGAAGAAACCAGCGACAATGTTTGCAATCCCTTGTCCACGTGCTTCCTTATGCTTATTACTTTCCGTATGCGTCATGTCATCTAAAACTGAAGCTGTTAATAATGACTCTAGTAAACCGATAATTGCAAGCATAACTGCGTACGGTAAAATAATCCCTAATGTCTCAAGTGTAAAAGGCACATCAGGAATGCTAAAGAACGGTAATTCTTTCGGTAGGCTTCCCATATCCCCTACTGTTTTCAACTGTAATCCACTCATAATTGCAATACTTGTCACAATAATAATAGAAATAAGTGTAGACGGGACAGCTGTCGTAATACGTGGAAATACATATATAATGACAAGTCCTAATGCGACAAGTGCATACATTTGCCAAGTTGCATTTTTAAAATGCGGCAATTGTGCTGTAAATACTAAAATACCAAGTGAATTTAAAAAACCACTCATAACAGATTTAGGAACAAACTTCATAAATGAGCTCAGTTTGAACACGCCAAAAATAATTTGGACAATACCCGTTAATATTGTTGTAGCAAATAAGTATTGCAAACCGTGATCCTTAACGAGCGTTACCATTAATAATGCCATTGCACCTGTTGCAGCTGAAATCATCCCAGTTCTTCCGCCAACAAATGAAATGGTAACCGCAATACAAAAGGCTGCGTATAGTCCAACTGTCGGATCTACGCCTGCAATAACAGAGAAAGCAATCGCTTCAGGAATTAGTGCTAAAGCAACGACAATTCCTGATAAAACGTCCCCTCTCACATTAGAAAACCAATCATTTTTTATCGTTTGAAACAAAATACCACTCCTCTACTCTTTTATCATTTGATTTTCTCCATAAGAAAATCTAAGCCGACTGCACGAAGGCTATTATATAACGAGTAAAGATATTTTTGCTATGTAAAAGTTTCCTAAAGAAAAAGACCCTACCTTAGTAGCGCCTTTGCTTCTTTTATCCCGCATTAACGGGGAGGAATCCCCCCATCGATTAAAGTTTCACTTTATTAGTGTCCACCGTGCCCTTGACCACTTTCTTGCACAATCTCTAATCTCTCATCTAATATTCCTTGTGTTTCAAATGAAATATCACTCGTACTCCCTAATAAGAAGCCGTGGTTATACGGTCCAAGTGTCGGGTCATCTTTAAACTTTGGTTGAATAGTAGCAAGGAAGTCATACACTGGTTGTGAAGCTTTTCCTTCCTCTAATAAGATAACAGGTGCATGTTTACCCATATGTGAAAATGATGCTCCTGCAACTGCTAAGTCTGGTGTTTGGTTTGAAACAAATGATACACCATGGCCTGGTTTCGTGAACCCCCATCCAAATTTTGTTTTTTCATCTTTAAACTTTGCAAATGCAATAGAATTTTCTACTGGAGTCTCTCCACTAATACGCGTTACTTTCCCGTATTTGCTTAACTCCTTTTCTACTTCTTTTGAAATGATTTTTTCTGGTCCTAGTAAATATATATTTGCTTTATCTTTTCTCATCTTTAATGCCTCGATCGTCGCTTCTGGCACTTTATTCTTTTCTGTATAAAGTATTGGTTCTGGCATATGAGAAATCCAATTTACAGCTGGTGTTGTATATAAACGCCCTTCTTCTTCAGACGAACCGAGAATAACACTATTTGGGTAGCTTCCTGTTATATCCGCATACTCTTTATCCACATCTTTTGCAAATATAGCTGGATCCGTTTCTTTTATTTGCTTTACTTTATAATCTTTTAATTGCTCAAGGATAGATGCACCGGCATCCCCCATCACCATAATTTGTGTTCCATCTTTCGTTCCGAGTGGATTTAGCCGTTTTATTTCTTTTAACGTCATTTCGGGTACTTTTTCTTTTTCTATAAACAGAATCGGTCCGTTATTCGGATGATGAATAAGGTCTGCACTTGCAATACCTAATTGCCACTCGTTTACTGGTACTAAAATAACAGCGCCTGGCTGATTCTCTTTATGCGTTGCTGGCCATATCGTCTGCGAAGTTAATACTGCCATTTGCAATGGATCATTTGTATTTAATCTCGTTACATTTTTTAAACTTGTCGTTAATAAATCATTCGATGCACCTTGATTCATTTCTTTCGGCGCAGTTACCTCCTGATTCATTTTCATTTCCTTCTGCTCTGTTTTCTTCTCTTCTTTAGATTCATGATTTTTATGATCTGTATTCGTTTGTCCACATGCCGCAAGACCAACTGCTGTAATTATTGTTATCCCAAAAACTCGGGTCATTTTTTTCACTATACCGCCTCCATATGAATCGTTTTCGAGCCAATATCATTACCTAAAATGGAATTTCAACTTTACAATAACAAGCAATTCTGAAGAAATTATGCAGACGCATTACAATCTGCACCATTTCTTCATGATTTTGCATTACAATTTAAGTAAAGATTATATATGGAGGGCTCTCTATGCTTGATATACTGCTCGTAGACGATGAACCGAGAATGCTCGAATTATTAACGCTTTATCTTACTCCCATTGGATATAACTGCATATGTGCACGATCCGGAGAAGAAGCGATTTCACATATAGAAAATCAAAACTTTAAATTTATTTTACTCGATATTATGATGCCAAAGATGGACGGATGGGAAACGTGCAAAAAAATCCGCTCATTTAGTAACGTTCCTATCATTATGGTAACAGCTCGTGATCAAACCGTAGATCTCGTCCAAGGATTAAGAATCGGAGCAGATGATTACGTAACGAAACCTTTCCATGAAGAAGAACTTTTTGCAAGAATTGAAGCTGTTTTAAGGCGAACGAATCAACACGCCCAAATCCAATATGACGGCATTTTATGGGATGAGGCAAAGCATTTCGTTTCTGTCTATAATGAAGAACTTCTTCTTACACCAATTGAATTCTCTTTACTCGGATTATTTTTACGTCATGTGAACTACGTATTAAGCCGTGATCAGCTCATTGAACGAATTTGGGGATTAAATACAAATACAGAAGATAGAACTGTCGATTCACATATTCGCAATTTGCGTGATAAATTACGAAAAGTAAATTTCCCTATTGATGATCATTTAAAAACTGTGTACGGAGTTGGTTATCGATGGATTGATACCGAACATTAAGGAGCAAAGTGATGAAACGAATCTCTATTCAATTCGGATTTTATTTTTTAATTGTCACACTTTTAATTGAAAGTGTTCTATTTGTATTGCTCTATTATAGTCTCGTAAACACTAGAGTAAATGAAGAAATGACTGCTTTATTAAAACGTGGAAACAGTCATCGTGATGTACTTGAAAAATATTATGATAAGCAAACAATCTCTCACGTAGCACTAATGGAATCTGAAGCTGAAACAACTGTCGTTATTACAAATACAAATAAAGAAGTGCTAGCTAAATCTAACGAAATAAACACGACTATAAAAAATCACATTAGTAGCATGCAGACTCGAACAGACCATAACGGAGCGATTATAGAAAATCACTGGAAAACATCTAATTATATATGTACAGTTAGTCCTATCATAGTGGCTGGAAAACATGAAGGGTATGTGTATATGTTTCTTGGGACAGAATCCATTGAAAAGTTGGTAAATGGATTAACGAAACAATTCATTATTGCTGGTGCCATCACATTTCTACTCACAGTCATTACCATCTTTCTCTTATCACGGTTGTTAACAAAACCATTGTTACACATGAAACATGCCACTGAAAAAATGAGTAAAGGCGATTTATCCGTTTCGTTAACGACTACTCGAAATGATGAAATTGGTGAACTAGCCTCATCTATTCAAACACTTGCTAATGATTTACATTATATGAAAACAGAGCGAAGTGAATTTCTAGCAAGTGTTGCTCACGAATTACGAACCCCCTTAACATACGTAAGAGGTTATGCTGACATTGCTTTAAAAGAAACAACATCTCCTGAGCAACGTTTGCGATATTTATCTATTATAAAAGATGAGTCTGATTACATTACAAACTTAGTTCAAGGTTTATTTTCACTTGCACAAATGGAACAACATAACTTTTCTATTCAAGTAAAGGAAGTACATTTACACACTTTCCTTACTCGCATAGCCGAAAAAGTAAACGCCATGTATAAAGAAAGATACATTAAAGTTTCTTTCTCTTGTCCTCCTACACTGCTAGTAAACTTAGATGAACAACGATTCGAACAAGTTGTGGTGAACATTTTAAATAACGCTTATAGACATTCAAGAAAACATTCTCACATCCGCATTTCTGTTATAGAAAAAAATAAACGTATCACCATTACAATTGAAGATGAAGGTGAAGGTATTCCGTCTGAAGACCTCCCTCACATTTTCGAACGCTTTTATCGTGTTGATAAAGCAAGATCACGAGCTACAGGTGGAACTGGTTTAGGACTATCTATCGTAAAAGAAATTGTAGAACTACACGGCGGGAATATTACTGTAACGAGCGAAGTTGATCACGGGTCTTGCTTTATCATTTCATTACCATCTGTATAAGAAACACGACTATCATTAATAGTCGTGTTTCTTTATTATCTTACTTTATAATATAAATTTACAAATTGCCCAAAACGTTTCGTATCCGTTAAAGTTAAATTAATTTCCGGGTTCTTGTCTTGAAATAACGGAACTCCAGAACCTAATATATGAGGTGTAATCGTAACAACATATTCATCAATTAGATTATTCTTAAAGAATTCTCTTAATAGACTTCCTCCACCGACCATCCATATTTTAGATCCTTTTTGTGCTTTTAACCTTTTTGTAAACTCCACTATATCTTCACTTACAAACTCCACGTATTCATTTGAACCTTTTTCTGAGTTAGAGAAAACATAACATTTTTTATCTACATACGGGAATGTTTCCATATGCTCTACTACATAATCGTACGTTCTTTTTCCCATGATTATTGTATCAATTGTTTCATACATTTCTGTATAACCGTTATCTCCCTCTCCTTCCGTTTCCATTAACCACTGTAAATCATCATCTTCTTTCGCAATATATCCATCTAAGCTCGCCGCAATAAATAAAACAATTTCACGTGACATCTCTTTTCCTCCTTGCATCTCATCTTGATAACATATGATGTAAACAATATACTAACAATAAAACATGACAATTTATGTCATGTTAAAAAGAAAAAAGGTGATACATTTGTCAAAAGCTAAACGCCTATTAGATATTCTTATATTTGCTTCTGCCAAAAAGGCATTTACAGCGCAAGAAATAGCTGATGAATTTAATATCTCCGTTCGTACGGTCCATAGATACATTTTAGATTTGAGTGATATGGGATTACCCATTTATGCTGAACAAGGTCGTAACGGCGGTTATAAAGTATTAACGAATAGAGTCATTCCCCCTATTTTATTTACCGAAGAAGAAGCAGTCTCCATCTTTTTTGCTTTTCAATCTTTAAGCTACTACAGAGACTTGCCTTTTAATACAGAAATCAATTCCGTTACACGTAAACTGTATAGCTCCCTACAACATGATGCGAAAACGAAAGTTGATAAAATACGTTCTTATATCACCTTTTGGAATCCAAAGAGAACAATTGATACTCCTCTTTTAAACGAAGTGTTAACCGCGGCTATTGAAAATAAAAATTTATACTTTCAATACGAATCTAAATCGGGGATAAAAACAAAACATGTTCATCCTATCGGTGTATATGCTCATGATGGGCTATGGTATTTACCATCCTATGACTTCAGTAGAAAAAAAGTATTACTGTATCGCGTTGACCGTATTCTTTCTATATTATCAATGGAAGAAAATGAAGATACATTCATGAATTTAGAAGAGTGGTTTGCCTCTAACTCTAACGTAGTACACAGCCCTACTCAGTTACATGTTTTACTAACAACAGAAGGCGTACGCCAATGTAAAAGTGTTCCTTACCTTGAAGAGTTCGTTGTAGTAAACGAGGACGGGACCGGATATATACATTCAACAATTGATAAAGGCGAAATCAACTTTATTACCCCTTTATTTTATAGACTTGGGAAAGATGCGCGAGTTTTAGAACCGAAAGAATTGATAGATGGTTTACGTATGCGTGCGAAAGAAGTTTTACATATGTATGAAGGCTGAAAAAGCTGCTAAATATAAGCAGCTTCTTCAGCCTGTTGTTCCTATTGTTTTATTATTGACGAATATCAAACCACCAACGATGTTTCGCATTCATATTTTCAGTGTCGCCAGTCCCTCTGTAATTGAAAGCATCCAAAAAGATTGAATCTAGTTTATCCTCATCTACAAAATAACCTAAGTTAACTTGCATCGTTTGTCCTGGTCGGATACTGCCAATATTGTAAAAGCTTTTTCCATCTCCGTGAGGCTCTAAATAATCAACTTCGCTTGTCATAATGCTTTTTTCGGCAGTTCCAGCTTCTTCAGCGTAGTTCCATGTATTACCTTCAGATTTAAGTAATTTTACGGATGGATGCATATAAATTTCTTCTGTCGACTTTTTACCAATATTTTTCACTGTTGTTGTTAGGTAGACAAATTTAGGGTGAACTAATTTCGAATCTACTAATTTATCAATGGAATCTTTACCATTTCCAAGTTTATATTCATCCCGCCTATATGGTATTAATTTTCCCGTCTGATCTAAAGCTTTATTCTCGCTTAATATTTCTAAACCAAGTTCATTAAAGTTATCTCTTTTAAAATCTTTGATTGAATCGAAGACTTCAACTTTTTCTATCATATATTCAATTTGGCTGTCATCCATAGTTATCGTTACTGGAACCTTTTTCCCTATATGAAATAGTCGTTTGCTATCTTTTTTCAAAGGAATCACCTTAGTTTTTTTAGGTCCATCTCCTTCGCTAAAACGATTTTCATCATAATCTGTTGTATCTGATGCCTTTTCTTTTGACGTAGGCTCAAGTGAAATGTTCCCTAACACATTCATCATTTGTTCTTCGTTTACATCGGATCCAATAAAACTTTCTAACATAATCCCCTCTTTCTCAAAAAAGAGAAAGACCTCTCTGTTAAACGCTAAATTGTGGTTTCCATTTTCTTTATTGACAATCACTGCTTTCTTGCCATTTATCTCTTTCTCTTCGTAGCTTTTTGAGTACAGCGTTTTAAAATTCGAATCTTTTCCTACTCTCCAAAGAATGAATGAAAATCCACCCTTTGCGTAGTTATCTTTAAAGGAATATTTCATAGCAGTTTCATCGATTGCTTCCATATTTTCTGGTAATTTACCCAGTTTCAACTTATACCACTTATCACTCTTTTTCGAGTCCTTGTTTGTTACTGAAACATTTACTTCGTAATTTTGTTTTTGAACAATCATATTATAGACTTTCACTGCACCAAGAACAGTTGTTGGCATACCAATTAATAAGCAAGCAGCAGCGATTAACATACGATGTCTTTTACGCTTTTTCTGTGGTTGTCCATTTTTCAGCTTCATTTCCTCCATAAACAATTTCTTTTTACGCGTATATGTATGTGAAAATTCATGTTGTTCTTCAAGTTTATCAAAATCATCTAAAGCAATTTTTTCAGCAAGTTCATACATTTCTTTGGAGTTCTTTGAATTCGTCATGTTGTATACCTCCTATCATATTTTGAACTCGTTTTCGAGCACGCTCAAACTGCTTGCGGACATTAGCCTCCGTTATTCCCATAACACTTGAAATTTCTTGATACGTTAAGTTATAGAAGACTTTATACTTAAACACCTGTCTGTTAGATTCACTTAATTCTGTTAGCAATGTATCAATTTGAACCTCAGACATTTTACGTTTTTCCCACTCTTCAATATTTTCATCTACTGCTTCTATTGATTCTCTTTCATATTCTTCTAAAAATGTTTCATGTCGTCTATTTTTCCGGTAGCTATCAATCGCCTTGTTTTTCGCAACCCTCAAAATGTAGCGTTTAAGCTCTTCAGTACTCAAGCTATGGAGCTTTTCCAAGTTCTTATAAAGAGTAATAAACGTCTCTTGAACCGAATCTTCGGCCTGCTGAATATTATTTAATATGGAATACGCTACATAATAAATTTTTTGTTCGTACAACTCATATAGCTCTTCCATCTTTTCATAATCGTTGTTTGTAACTTTCATATAATTCCTCCTCTCACTCTATATAACGAATGAGCGCTATACTTTGTGACACTGCAAAATCTTTTTATAGATAAAATTTAATAATAGAATAAACAAAAATCCCAATTTCTCTATTTTAACTGAGAAATTGGGATTTTTAATATTAGAATTTTCCTGACTGTATCTCTAAGAAAAATTCTTTTACACCTTTTCAATATGTAGTATTTGCTCTATCGCTTCTTTTAACAAATTCTTTGTCTCTTCAAAGTTATGATTCTGTTTTTCTCCCGATTGTACCATATAAAACTCAGCAAACGAGCGCTCTTTATATCTTGGTACGACATGCATATGGTAATGTGTTAACTCGTTAAATACTCCACCATTTTGACAAACTGTAACTCCATCTGGTTTGTATAATGCCTTAATCGCTTTTGTAATAAGCTTAGAAGCATCCATAATTGCTTTTGCTACAACATCATCTAATTTATCCACTTCTACAACATGTTGCTTCGGTAAAATTAAAGTATGACCTGGATAGAAAGGTTCATGATCTAAAAAACATGTTACATAGTCATCTTCATATATTTTATATATTTTTTCCTCTTCGTTTGCTAATCTACACCCTAAGCATTCCATCATATTTCCCCCTTTATTACAAACATAAAAACGTGAGAGCCGTATTCTCACGTTTTTATATTTTACTTTATCCCGCATTAACGGGCAGTAAGATCCCTATCTCAAAATTCTGCTGTAAAGCAAAGAAGTGAAATAGGAGATAAACTGCCCGTAAAAGCCCGATTGGTTCAACTAGTAATCAGTGGGGATAAACACTCCCACTGATTACAGTTTCACTTTATTAACTCAATCGTTTCCGTAACTTTTATACTATCTTTTACAGATTGAACAATTGTGCAATTTTTCACTGCAAGCTGCAGCGCCTTGTCCAACTGCTCTTCTGTAATGTTTTGTGCTTTAATTTTATAATGCAAATGAACACTTTCAACTGGTTTTGATAATGCTTCACTTCTACCAATTTCCGTTTCAATTGTAAACGTATCGTATGGAATACGTTTCTTTTCTAGAATTGTTCGAAAGACAATTGCACTGCATCCTGCGATAGAAGAAACGAGTAATTGTAATGGTGAATATCCGTTTTCTTTTCCAATCGCTAATGGACCATACGATAAATCTGCCTCAATATCATCGGGTTTGATTGTTAGTTTCATTTGTTGTCTCCACCTTCATCGGTTTCTGCCGTTTCTTACTAATATAATAATATATATAGCAGAAAATGATAAATGGAATACCACAATATAACGCCATTCTTTGTTCTGGGATAAACGCTAAACTAATAACAACGATACTATTTGTAATTAAAGCTAAAATAGGAACAATTGGATATAACGGTGTTTTATATTTTAGATCCTCTAACTTTCCTCCGCCTTTTATATACTGACTTCTAAAGCGCAGTTGCGATAAAGCAATAATGATCCAACTTGAAACAGCCGATAAACCAGCTATAGATAATAAGTACATGTATACTGTATCTTCTGCAAGGAAACTTGTGAATAAAGAAAGGCCAGCTACAGCAATCGTTACAACTAGTGCTGTAATTGGAATACCACGCTTATTTACTTTCTGGAAGGAAGTTGGTGCCATTCCTTCATTTGCAAGTGACCATAGTATACGAGTTGCCGCATATAATCCTGAATTCGCTACAGATAGTAACGCTGTAATAATAACGAAGTTCATAATATCAGCTGCGTATGGAATACCAATTTTATCAAATACGACTACAAATGGACTTTCAATTACCCCTGCTTCTTTCCAAGAAATTAATCCTACTAAAATCGTCATTGTTAAAATGAAGAATAACATAATGCGCCATACTGTATTACGGATTGCACGTGGAATTGTTTTTTCTGGATTTTCACTTTCTCCCGCTGCAATCCCGATTAACTCTGTTCCTTGGAACGAGAAGTTAACTGTAATCATTGTAAGTAATACAGCAGCTAGTCCATTCGGGAATAATCCACCATCACTTACAAAGTTAGAGAAAAGAGGTGCTGCTTCTTTTCCGTCATATGATATAAACCCTAATAATGCACTACCACCAAGAACAACAAACGCAAGAATTGTAACTACTTTAATACTAGAGAACCAAAATTCTAATTCAGCATAACTTTTCGCCGAAATTGCGTTTGAAGCATATAAAATAACGCCGAATACGAGACACCATACCCAAACATCAACATTTGGAAACCATCTTTTCATCATTAAACCGATTGACGTTAACTCTAAACCTACTGTCACTGCCCAGCCAAGCCAATATAGCCAGCCAATCATAAAGCCCGTTCCTGGTCCAATAAACTTCGTCGCATACTTTTGGAAAGAACCTGAAACTGGCATTGCTACCGTTAACTCTCCAAGACAAAGCATTGTTAAATACATAATAAATCCGCCTACTAAATATGAAAGGATGGCTCCCCCTGGTCCAGCCTGATTAATCGTGTAACCTGAACCTAAGAAAAAACCAGTTCCGATTACACCACCTAGTGCGATCATAAATAAATGTCTACTCTTCATCGTACGATGTAATTTCTCATTCGTTGGTTGCTGCATCTAAATCCTCCCCCTACCAATACCCCTATATCTTGTTAAAATTTTCTGATAATAAAAATATACACGAAAGCGATTACATTTTCTATATAAAATTAAAACTTTTCTGATAAAATAATATAAAAAATCGAATTATTGCAAGATTTAGATTCTATTTAGAGGAAAATAAGGAGAAACAAGGAAAAACCCTTACATATATTGTAAGAGTCAACGGAGTTCTAACCTTCTCGATAAAATTGATAAACTATAATTTACGATAAAATACATACAAGCTACTACTATAAACGTTGGAATCGTATAATTCACATTTTGTCCGCTAATAATTTGAGCATTATGCATAAGCTCTGGCAGTGATATAACGACTGCTAGCGATGTATCTTTCAGCAATGAAATAAACTGACTGACAAGCGGCGGGACCATTCTTCTTAATGCTTGTGGTAAAATAATATGCCAAAGTGCTTGAACATACGTTAATCCTGAAGATCTTGCGGCCTCAATCTGTCCTTTTTCAATAGATAATAGGCCACTTCGAACAATTTCAGATATCATTGCTGCTTCAAATATTGTTAAAGCAACAATTACAGCTGTTATAATTTCTAATTTCAACCCTGCTTCTGGAAGTGCAAAATACGTGAAAAATATAATTAAAAGTAGTGGTAAGTTTCGAATCACTTCAACGACAATTCCTAATATTTGTGAGACGACAGGGATTTTCATGTAGCGTAATATTCCTATTACGCTACCAATAATAAAACTAAGTATAATTGCTACGAGCGCTACCTCTAACGTTATAAGTAATCCTTTTAATAAAAAGAGGATATGATCTCCTGTAATTGCTCCCTTAAAATCCATTTATACCGCCTCCTTTGCTAAGCGTTTTTCTAAATAACGCACTAGCATGCTGAGCGGAATTGTTAATATTAAATAAAACACCCCGACAAATATATACACATCGAACGTAACAAACGTCTTCGTTGAAATTAAGTCTCCTTGATACATTAAATCCGTACCAGCGATAATTCCGAGTATGGAAGAGTTTTTTACTAAATTGAGAAATTGATTTCCTAAAGGAGGGATTACGATTTTCATCGCTTGAGGTAAAACGACATGGTACATTGCTTGCGTATACGTCAGTCCTGAGGAACGTGCTGCCTCCATTTGGCCTTTCGCGACTGATAAAATACCTGCGCGAATGACTTCAGCAATAAATGCTGCAGTATATACGGTAAGCGTAACTGTTCCTGCTACAAAACCATTTAAAGTAATTCCTACTACAGGTAAAGCGAAATAGAATATAAATGCAATTAATACGAGCGGAATATTTCTTACAAATTCTACAATAGTAGCTCCTAACCAATTTAAAATACGAATCGGTGCAATACGCATTACCGCCAAAATTACTCCTAAAATAAAGCTCCCTATTAATGCAATTACACTAGACATAACTGTATATTTAAAGCCCTCTAAATACATATCAATGTTATTCGTTAATATAGAAAAATCAGGCACATATTCTCCCCTCTTTCTTTACAAGAAGAGGATGAGTACTCTCATCCTCTCACGCTTACTATTTATCACGAGAAATAAAGTTTCACTTTACTTCTCTTGTTTTTGACCGATCCATTTTTCATACAATTTATCGTATTCCCCACTCGCCTTCATATCTTTTAGCAAGCTATTAATCTCTTTCGTCAAATCATCTGCACCTTTTTGCACTGCAATTCCGTACGGTTCATCCGTAAAAATTTTCCCTACAACTTCATAATTTGAATCTTGTTTTGCCATGCCGTAAAGAATTGCATTATCTGTCGTTAAAACATCACCTTTTCCTGCTTTTAACGCCGTAAATGCCTCACTGTAATTTTCAAATTCTAAAACAGTCGCTTCCGGTGATTTTTGGCGAATGTTATTTGTCGATGTTGAACCTTTTACGGCTAACACTTTCACACCCTTTTTCACATCATCAATACTTTTAATATTGCTCCCTTTTTTCAAGAGTAACGACTGCCCTGCTTTAAAATATACATCTGAAAAATCAACCTCTTTTTTACGTTCTTCCGTAATTGTCATTGTTGCGATAATTGCATCAATGTCACCGTTTTTCAGGAGTGGTATACGCGTTTTAGACGTTACTTCTTTTAATTCTAGTTTCTTTTCATCTCCGAGGATTTTTTTCGCAAGCGCCTTTGCAACATCAACATCAAATCCTTCTACCTGCCCTGTTGAAGGGTTTTTCAATCCAAATAAGTTCGTATCATTCTTCACCCCAACTACTAGTTTCCCGCGCTTCTTAATTTGCTCAACGGCCCCGCCTTGCTTCGTATTCGTTTCTTTCGCCTCATCTTTTTTACTTCCGCACCCAGCAACGACAAGTACGAATAAACATGAAAATACAATTAAGGTAAACAACTTTTTCATTTTAAGCATAAAATTCCTCCTTTAATGATTTAACACTCGGCTTAAAAATAAACGCGCTCTTTCTTGTTCAGGACTCGCAAAAAATTGCGCCGGTGTTGTATCCTCAATGATCTTGCCATCATCCATAAATAAAATCCGATCGGCTACTTCTCGCGCAAATCCCATTTCATGCGTGACAACGACCATCGTCATCCCTTCCTTAGCTAGCGTTTTCATAACATCAAGTACTTCCCCGATCATCTCTGGATCAAGAGCAGACGTAGGCTCATCGAATAGCATAATTTCCGGCTGCATCGCAAGTCCTCTAGCAATTGCCACCCGTTGCTGTTGTCCTCCAGATAATTGATGTGGATATACACCGGCCTTCTCTGGAATTCCTACTTTCTCTAAATAAAACATCGCTGTTTTCTCTGCTTCCTCTTTTGAAATTTTATTTACTTTAATAGGTGCTAGAGTAATATTTTGAAGAACCGTCTTATGTGGGTATAAATAAAAATGCTGAAAGACCATCCCAATATTTCGGCGTAATTCATTCATATCTGTTTTTGCATTGTGTACCTCTGTATTTTGTACAATTAATTCTCCATCTGTAATTGACTCTAGCTGGTTTATACACCGAAGTAATGTACTTTTTCCTGATCCCGAAGGCCCAACAACTACTACCACTTCACCTTTTTTCACTTGCACATTAATATCTTTTAAAACTTGAAAATTACCATAATATTTATTTACGTTACGAAACTCTATCAACATACTCACCCCTTCCCCTAACAAAGCATGTACATTCTTTTTATATTCAAAAATAGGCAAAAAAATAACTTCTAGCCTCATTTTGTCCATAAAAAAAGCAAAGGATTTTCCCTTTGCTTTTTCATTTCTATTCCATTAAGATACTTCTTCTTTCTTATCTTTTCCGTATTCATGCTCCCAAAAATCAGCATTTTTAATTCCTAACGGCCCTGGATCGAATACTGGATCTTTTCCTTCTTTTTTCTGCTTTTCATAATCCTTTAATGCAACTAATGCAGGTTTTTGTAACAATAAAATCGCAATGATATTTACCCATGCCATAATCCCTACACCGATGTCCCCTAAAGCCCAAGCCGTAGCTGCTGTTTTTATACAGCCATAGAATACAGCTCCTAAAAATACAAATTTTAATACCATAGACATCCAAGGACGGTCTTTATCACGATTTAAGTACGCGATATTCGTTTCTGCAATGTAGTAATACGCCATAATTGTTGTAAATGCAAAGAATAATAATGAGATTGCAACGAAACCGTTTCCAAATCCAGGGAAAACAGATTCTACTGCTGCCTGTGTATATCCCGGCCCTGGTTGCGCACCATTTAATTTATTTACGATAAAGTTTTTTCCGCTTGCATCAAATACGTTATACATGCCTGTAATAATCATCATAAATGCTGTTGCTGAACAAACAAATAATGTATCAATGTAAACGGAAAATGCTTGCACTAACCCTTGCTTAGCTGGATGCGATACTTCAGCCGCTGCAGCTGCATGTGGCCCAGTTCCTTGTCCTGCTTCATTGGAGTAAATACCACGTTTTACACCCCAAGAAATTGCTAAACCGATAATACCACCAAAAGCAGCTTCTAATGCAAATGCACTTCTTATAATTAACATAAATGCTTCTGGCAATTTTTCAATATTCATAGCAACAATAACGCAAGCTACTAATATATAACCTACTGCCATAAACGGTACTACAACTTGAGCTACGTTAACAATTCGCTTTACTCCACCGAAAATAATAAGAGCTAATACAACAACTAATAAAGCCCCTGATAATGTAGTGTTAATTCCAAAAGCTGTCTCTAAACTTACAGCAATACTATTTGCTTGCACGCCCGGTAATAAAAGCCCAGTTGCAAGAATTGTCGCTGCAACGAATACTAACGCATACCATTTAACACCTAAACCTTTCTCAATGTAATAAGCAGGTCCACCACGAAACTGTCCTTGATGTTTCGTCTTATATATTTGCGCGAGTGTTGATTCTACATAGGCTGATCCTGCCCCTAAAAAGGCTACTGCCCACATCCAAAATACAGCTCCTGGTCCACCGAAGGCAACTGCTGTTGCTACCCCAGCTATATTCCCTGTCCCAACGCGTCCTGATAATGAAAGTGCTAACGCTTGGAAGGAAGAAACACCAGCCTCTGATTTTTCTCCTTGAAATGTCAGCTTCACCATTTCTCCTACATGCCTTACTTGTAAAAACCTCGTTCGAATAGAGAAATATAAACCTACTCCTAAACATAAATAAACAAGTGCTGGACTCCAAACAATATCATTTAACCAATTTACGAAAGCTTCCAACATTCCCCCTCCTCTTTTTATAAAGAATATTCAGAATATATATAAAATTATAAGTGCATACCGAATCTAGGACAATATTATTTTAATAAAGTAAACATATTTTTGTATAAAAAAACAAAGTATATATTGTTTTATATACTTTGTTTTGAACAAAATGTATTATATATTCACAATTGCTTCTTTACTTATAATTCTTTCATGTAATTCTTCAGATAATTTCCGGAAGTTATCTGGCATATCTTTCCCCTTAAACTTCTTTTGAATTGTACCGTATAAACCAACATCACGTAGACGTAAGAACAACGGTAACGATTCATACCAACTATCCGCCAGTCTGTGCTCATACTCATATCCTTTTCGTAACACTTGTAACTGTTTACGAGCAAAATCTGTCTTCTCTTCCACTGTCCACGGTGTAAATAGAACTGAGTAGTAGAGAACCATCGCTAAATCATGTATAAAGTAATTATAAGCCGCATCATCAAAATCAAAGATTGTTAGCTCTTTTCCATCATAATGAAAATTACCTGGATGAATGTCACCGTGCATAAGACCGAACGTTTCTCTTTCAATTGGAAGAGCCTTTATTTCATCCATTAATACCGCTGCAATCTTCTTCACTTGATCATCTTCTAATTCATTCACAATCCCGCTCTCATCTTCTTCCCACGTATCACGATTATCTGTTTTAGGATAATCCATTGTTAGTCGATGTAGTTGGCCAATCGCTTTTCCCCATGCTTCAAAGTAAGCATCTCCCCAATAAGGGGATTCTTCTCCTTTTACTTGCTCACCTTTTGCATATGTAAATAAGGAAGCGAAAAAGAAAGTCCCATCCTCTGCTCCGATTTCTTCTACAAGATTTTGAAACGTTGAGTAAAGAGGTCCTGCTACCTTTGCTCCGTTCTCCGCAACATATCGTAAAAAATCTAGTTCAGCCTCGACTTCTTTTTTAGAGCGATGAGACGAATGCGTTAAACGTAATACATAGTCTTCATCTTTATCACCCTTCGCCTTAAAAATATAATTCTCAAAATCTCCAAGCGGCTTGTCTTCCACTGTTACATGAAATGCCTTTGCTGCTCTTGCTAAAACCTCTTTTGTAAAAACTCGTTCTACAGCTATTTCCATATATATCCCTCCTATATATCTTCTTAATTCGACATAAATGTGAGAAGTACTGCTAGAAAGTTGAATAATGCGTGGACAATCATAGCTGATAAAATAGAATTTGTTTTCTCATATAACCAAGCAAATACTACACCACTCAAAAAGTTCACCGGTAATGTGTTATATGTGGGAATATGGACAACGGTAAATATTATGGAACTGATAAACACACCGCCCCATATACCATATCTATCACGAAAAAAAGTATAAAAAACACCTCGATATAAAATCTCTTCATAGATCGGTGATATAATTGCTGCTCCAATTACCGCGATACAGAATGAATAGATTGATTTATCATTTTGGACCGTCTCCGTCTTACTATTTTCAAAGGAAATGCCCATTTTCTCCATTATCATTAATACAGCAATACTAGCTACAATTAAGAAAATAACCGCTCCAACTGTCCATAAAAGATCTTTCCATGAAAGCTTCCGAATTCCAATATCTTTCCACGAGAGTTTATACCTTTTTATACAAAAAAGATAAACTACAGTAGTAAATATCACTGCCATTATAAATCCCATTAATACCCCAGCATATAATGAGTTACCTATTATTTTTAAAGCATAGTCATAAAAAAGAGATTCAACAGTTACTGGAACAATAATAAATACAAACACAAATAAATATAAAACTTCTTTCCATCCCCACATATGCCTCAAAGTCATTTATATCATCCCCTATATCCTATTTTCTACAGTATAAAAGATGACGTAACGTAACTTTCAAGCTGCTTTTTTAAAAATAATCCAAGCATAAATTTCTCACAACAAGCAAAAATTAACAGAAGTAACTTTATTCTAAAAGAGGTGGAAATTATGACAGAGCAAAAGGAACAACAAGAGAATACGGGTCAAAAGCATATGTTTCCATCACTTCCGGAAAATATTAATTACATTGAAAATAAGCTCTGTCATTCAGACGATATAAAAAAATTAGATGTTCCATTTCAAAGCGGAAAAGGAACAATCTTATATATCGAATCTTTAGCAGACCCAAATTTAATTCACCAATTAGCTCTTGAGCCTTTATTAACTCGGTCGGATTTACCTTTGGATAAAGCTTTCGCCACATTAAATATGAAAAAAGAAACAAATTTAAATTATGGCGTACAGCTTCTATTACAAGGTAAATCCTTATATTTTCATGAACACGTCAACAGTTTTTGTATTTTCGAAACAGCTCTATCCCTAAAGAGAGATATAACAGAACCTGATAATGAAGGAATTGTACGTGGACCACATACTGGTTTTGTAGAAGACTTAGCAACCAATTTAGCTTCCATTCGCAAACTCATAAAAAGTCCACATGTCGTCGTTAAATATTTCACGCTTGGTGAAGAAATGCACACGAAAGTGGCAATTGCTTATATGCAAAACATAGCGAATGACGATTTAGTTACAGAAGTGAAAAGAAGGCTAGAAACGATTAAAACGGACGCACTCATGCCTCCAGGATATATACAAGAGTTTATAGAGGATACGTCTTTTTCACCCTTCCCGCAGCAATTAAATACAGAGCGTCCAGATAGAGTTGCAGCAAATTTAATGGAAGGACGAGTTGCTATTTTATCTGATGGAGATCCAACAGCGCTCATCGTTCCTGTTACGTTATTTGCTTTCTATCAATCACCAGATGATTATAATAACCGTTGGATTGTCGGTTCTTTCGTCCGAATGATTCGCTTAGTGAGTTTCTTGATTGCTTTTCTCTTACCAGCTATATATATCGCAACCGTAGCCTTTCATCCTGATGTATTGCCGCTTGAACTTGTGTATACAATTAAAGCCTCATTAGAGAAAGTACCACTTCCTCCTATTTTTGAAGCTCTCTTAATGGAGCTAATTTTCGAGTTATTACGGGAAGCTGGTATTCGCTTGCCGAGCAGAGTTGGACAAACAATCGGTATTGTAGGCGGTTTAGTAATTGGTGATGCAATTGTAAAGGCTGGACTTGTTTCTTATACGATGATCATTGTTGTAGCTTTAACTGCGATTTCATCTTTTCTCGTTCCATCAAACGATATGAGTTCAGCAGTTCGAATTCTTCGTTTTCCATTAATGATTCTTGCTGCTATATTCGGATACGTCGGAATATCATTCGGTCTAATTATAACTTTTGTTCATTTATGTCAATTACATTCATTTCATACACCATATCTTTCTCCTGTTGCCCCGATGCGGATAAAAGATATGAAAGATTCTTTTGTAAGACTACCAATTTGGTCATTTTGGGAACGACCACATGATCCAAAACCGAAAAAAATGCAACGACAACATGTAACGAGAGAGGATGAGAACGGTGACAAACACGCAAAGTAAAATTTCGCTCGCTCAATTTACCTTTTTCGTTATTCAATGCCAAATCGGAGTTGGTATCCTTTCTCTACCTAACCGTCTTCACCCAATAGCAAAAGGAGGTGGATGGATTTCTGTACTCATCGCCGGGCTTACAATTCAGCTTATTATTTTACTTATGTGGCTTTTTTTAAAACGATTTCCTGATGCAGATATGTATGAAAGTGTTTGTATGCTATTTGGTAATAAATTTGGAAAACTATTAGGTTTTGCTTATGTTTTTTATTTTATCCTTATCGGTATGACAGTTATGTTAAATGCTTGTAATGTCATTAAAGTTTGGATATTACAAGCTACTCCTTGGTCTGCCATTCTCATCCTATTTACAATAGCTTGTTGCTATGTAGCCTATAATACATTTAAAGTAATTGTGCGATTTTATGTCATGGCTTCTATTCTTATTTTCCCAATGGCACTTTTAATTGGACTTGGGCTCTCACGGGCTGACTTTTCTTATATTTTTCCAATTACAGAAGCTGGATGGTGGAATATTATTCAAGCATCCAAAGAAACAATTACAGCCATGTATGGTTTTGAAATTATTCTTATCGCTTTCCCAAAAGTAAATGGGAGTTCTATTGCAAAACTGAAGGCCATTTCTATCGCCAATGGATTTGTAACTCTTTTTTATACTTTTACCGTTTGGATTTGCTTTATCGTATTTAGTCCAAAACAAATTGAGCTTATTCCAGAACCAGTTGCTTACTTATTACGCTCCTTACATATCGGAATTATAGACCGAACTGATTTACTATTCATACCAATTTGGATGATAACTGTTGTAGCTTCTATCGCTAGTTATTATTGCGCTGCTTCAATCGGAGTGGGACATATATTCAATCTTGCTAATCATAAAAAAGCTGTTCCAATCGTTGGTATTATTGCTTTTAGTGTAGCCTTATTTATAGATACACCTGAAGAATTAAAAGTAATTTCAACTTTCACTGATAAGTTCACGTATATTTTCATAGTTGTCCTCCCTCTTTTATTTCTACTTTATTCAGTAATAAGAAATAAGAAAGGAGAGCAGTATGTTCAAAAAAAGAGTTAAATTACTTTTTATATTATGTACTAGTTCATTTCTTTCTGGCTGTTGGGATCAAGAACCATTAAGGGAAGCAAGGTTAGCTTATAGTATTGGATCTGATATTACGGAAGAGAATAAACTCCAGCAAACAATCGAGCTCGTAAAAAGTTCAAGCGGAGAGCAATCTTCATTCGAGAATGAAATACATTCAGCAACCGGACATAACATAAGGGATACAAGCGATGCCCTAAAAAAAAATGTGACTGGGAATATTCGTTATTTCAAATATGGTGTTCAATTACTAGGAACCAAAATTCTAAAAAAAGGTATACTGCCCTATTTAGATGTCAGCTTTCGGGATCCAACAAACCCAACTGCTTTAGTAAAACTTATTGCAGTAGATGGTGAAACATCCGAGATACTAGAAAAAAAGAAAGTAGGAAATTTACTAATTGGAGATTTTCTAAAGAAAAAAGTGAAAAGCTTAGAAGAGATGAGTGTATTTCCGAAAGAAACTTTAGAAACAGCTGCTACAAAAATGTTAGATCCCGGTAAAGACTTTACCCTCCCTTCTATAAAAATAAAAGGAAAAGAAGTAATTACAAACGGATTAGCTTTATTTAACAATGATAAATTAACTGGGCATTTACCTTTGAGACAATCTGTTTTATTCGTGTTATTAACCGGAAAAATGGGAACAAGTGCCCGTATAACTCAAAAACTTACTAGCGATGAATCCGAGAAGACATCTGACTATTTAACAATGGAAGTGAGTAATCGGAAATTAAAACGAGACTTAAAAATAACAACAGATAAAAAAGGAAATGTTTATGCTCACATTAAGCTTCAACTAAAAGTAATAGCACTTGAAGCACCAAGAGATAATATTTATAAAATGGAAGCCAGAAAAAAACTAAATAAGGAGTTATCAAAACAACTTACGAAAGAAGCGAAAAAAATAACAAACAAACTACAAAAAGCAAATTGTGATGCTTTCGGTATTGGAAGACATCTTATCGCTTATCATCCTGACTTATGGAAGAAAAAAAATTGGAATAAAGATTATGCAAAGGTAAAATTCAAACCTGAGGTAGAAGTAAATATTTTATATAGTGGTGTCTTAAAATAAAAAGGTTGTATGCCGCGCGGGCATACAACCTTTTTATTTCGTATATCGATACACAACTGATTCATATGGTCTTAAGTGAAGGTTTGCAATATCCTTGCTGGAATCTTTATAATTCGACAGTAGTACTTCTTGTTTCATTCCATCTAATTGAACATGGACTGGTACAGAATACATTATTTCTTCTCCATAAAAGTTATTGATAACAAGTAATACCTCATCATTTACAGTACGTGTATATGCCCAAATCTTAGTGTGATTTTCATCTAAAATAGCATATTCTCCTTCTGTCATAACATCATATGTTTTTCTTAATTCGATTAGTTTTTTATAATGATAAAATACAGACCCTTTATCTTCTAATGCCTTCTCTACATTTATTTCTTTAAAGTTTTCAGCCACTGAAATCCAAGGTGTACTTGTTGTAAAACCACTGTTCACCTCTTCATTCCACTGCATCGGAGTACGAGAATTATCACGAGATTTTTGTTTTAAAATCCCGATAATCTCTTCTTTTGATAATCCTTCTTCTAGCTTTATATCGTATATATTTAACGATTCCACATCGCGGTATTGCTCAATAGATTCGAATTTAGGATTTGTCATACCAATTTCTTCGCCTTGATAAATGTAAGGTGTGCCCTGTAACATATGCATAGCTGTTGCTAACATTTTTGCAGATTCATTCCTATACTTCCCATCATTACCGAAGCGCGACACAATACGAGGCTGGTCATGATTACACCAGAATAACGCATTCCAACCGCCGCCCTTTTGCATTTCAATTTGCCAATTAGACATAATCTCTTTTAATTTAATAAAATTAAAATCTGCTTTCGTCCACTTATCACCATTCGGATAGTCTACTTTTAAATGATGGAAACTAAATGTCATGCTCAGTTCATTACGATCAGGGTTTGAATATTTAATACAATTATCAATCGTCGTAGATGACATTTCTCCAACTGTAATGACATCTTTCCCTTCAAAAACATTTCGATTCATCTCTTGTAAATATTCATGAACGCGCGGGCCGTCTGTATAATATTTACGACCATCGCTTATCGCCGTACTTCCATCATCATTTAAAAACTGTTGATGTTTTGAAATTAAATTAATAACATCTAATCGGAATCCAGTTACCCCTTTATCAAGCCAAAAACGCATCATATCATATACTTCTTCACGAAGTTTTTCATTTTCCCAATTTAAATCAGCTTGTGTCTCATCGAATAGATGTAAAAAATATTGCTCTGTCTTCTCATCATATTTCCAAGCAGACCCACCAAACTTAGATTGCCAATTATTTTTTTCATCACGCCAAATATAGTAATTACGATACGGACTATTTTTATCTTCCTTCGCTTCTTTAAACCACTTATGTTCCGTCGAACTATGATTTACAACGATATCAAGCATAATTTCAATATTACGTGCTTTGGCTTCTTCTAAAAGCTCTTCAAACTCTTCCATCGTTCCGTAAGATGGATCGATACTGTAGTAATCACTTACATCGTATCCATTATCATTTTGTGGCGATTGGTATATCGGTGTTAACCAAATATAATCTACTCCGAGTTCTTTTAAGTAATCTAGTTTTTCTGTAACCCCTTTTATATCACCGGTTTCTTTATTGTAATAGCTATTAAAGCTCTTCGGATAAATTTGATAAACTACACTTTTATGCCAATCCTTCATGTTTAACTTCCTCCTACTTCTGTTTTACTCGCTTTGCAAATAACCACGTTAACGTAAATGGAATTACAACTGCGATAATCATTCCGACAATAAACATTGGAATCGATTTCGGAATGATAGAAATAAATGCAGGTAATCCGCCAATTCCGATAGCAGGTGCCAATACACCATTTAACGTAATAAATATTGCTGCCACAGCCGATCCTATAATTGCGGCATAGAACGGGAATTTATTTCGTAAATTCACACCAAACATAGCTGGCTCTGTAATACCGAAATATGCTGAGATTGCTGATGTAGATGCCATACTTTTATCATTTTGATTTTTAGAAATCCAAAACATCGCAAGTGCCGCACTACCTTGCGCAATGTTAGAAAGGGCAATCATTGGCCAAATGAATGTACCACCGTGTTGTGCAATTAATTGTAGATCGATAGCAATAAACATATGATGCATACCTGTAATTACGAGCGGTGCATATAATGCTCCAAACAATACCGCTCCAACTACTGGTACTGTTTCATATACACCTACTAATCCAGCTGTTAATAAATCTCCAATATGACGTGTAACTGGACCAATAATTCCTAATGCTAACACACCTGTTACGACAATCGTTGTAATTGGTACAACTAATAATTGAATTGCATTTGGTACATGTTTCTTTAAAAAGACTTCTACTTTGCTTAATACAAATGCTGCTACTAAAACCGGCAAGATTTGACCTTGATACCCTACCTTTTCAATTTGAAATACTCCTAAAATATCGAAGTACTCAATCTTTTGTCCGTCTAAACCAGTCGCTGCTTTTCCGTAATCCCACGCGTTTAATAATGCTGGATGCACAAGCATTAATCCCATAACAATCCCGAGTATCGGACTACCACCAAAACGCTTCGTTGCTGACCAACCGACAAGTGCTGGTAAGAATACGAATGCTGTATTCGCCATCATATTAATTAAATCCCAAAGCCCACTTAAGTTTGGATACACATCTAATAAATTTTTACCTTCAAAAAATAAGTCCTTCGCCCCTAATAGATTGTTAATTCCCATTAGTAAACCAGCTGTTACGATTGCTGGTAATATTGGCATAAATACATCTGAAAATACTTTTACAAACTTTTGAGCTGGATTTAGCTTTTGGTTTCCAGAATCTTTCACGTCAGCTACTGTCGCTTCCTTCATACCTGCAAGCGTTATCAATTCGGCATATACTCGATCAACATCTCCTGGACCAATTACAATTTGAAATACCCCAGCGTTATGGAACGCTCCCTTCACTAATGAAACAGACTGCAATTTATCATTATCTATTTTACTTTCATCTTTTAAAGCGATACGGAGTCTCGTTACACAGTGCGCAGCTTGTTCAATATTGTCTTTCCCACCAATATACTGCAACACTTCCTCTGCTGTTTTACGATAGTCTTTCCCCATATTCCCGTCCCTCTTTTCTTTTTTTGATACCGTTTACAATTACATATTAACTCGTATATATAAGTTAGTCAACACTCGTGTATACGAGTTTGCGTTTTTTATAAAAAAAGAGATGAAACGTTATTTCGTTCCATCTCCTTATTTTCTCCGTGCCACATCCGAAAAATGAAAAATATCTAAGCGGTGGCGTGATTCTGTATATTCGAACTGACTTCCATCATAAAAATGCGTAAAGTTCTTTACAACGACAACATAGTCTGTTCCATTTAAATCTAAATACTTTCTATCATCCTCTGTACATGGTTGCACTTCGATTACCCTCTGTGAGTAACTAATATGAAGACCTAGTTCTTTCTCAATGTATTTATAAATGGATTTTGCTGCAATTTCACTCGTTAATCCAGGGATATATTCCGATACAAAATGATTGATATCCAAAATTACTTTTTCTCCATCAATATTTCGTACGCGTTTAATATGATCTATTTCTGTTTTTTCTTTCGCATTTAATAGCTTTGCAACCTCTTTTGTCGCTTTTACTTTCTCCATTTCCACGACTTCTGTAATACAATGGCGTCCTAAACGTTCATTTTCTTCTTGGAAACTTACAATACCACCAAAGTTGAATTCAATGTTTTTTCGCTTTAAAACAAAAACACCTTTTCCGTGTATTTTTTGAACATATCCACGTTCTTGCAATAAATCTACTGCTTTTCTTACAGTACCTCGGCTTGCTTCATACTGTTTCATTAATTCAGTTTCTGATGGGATTTTGCATCCCTCTTTTAATTGTTTATTATCAATAGACTTACTGATTTCTGTATAAATTTGCTCATACTTACTCATCATCTACAATAGCCCCTTGTCACCTTCTAATTCTATATGTATTATACCACGCTACACTCTTCTGCCAATCTCTCACTTATTTTCCAGTATAGGAAAAATACAGGTAAATATTTAGTCTCTAAAACGTATTTTTATAAAAATTTTTATATTTTTCTTTTCATTCAAAAAAACATGTAGTATACTAACTTCAAAATCAGAGGAGAAAGGGAGCAAAGAACTATGCTTACTTATACAACAATTGTAGTTACATTTGCACAAAAACATCATCATCATACGTAACCCTTGAAACCTAGCGGAAAAATTACGCGTAGGTACAAGGGTTATTCCCGTTGTACCTACGTTAGGCGAAGAGCCATGTAGGTATTTTTTATCTACATGGCTCTTTTTTTATTGCCAAAAAGCTAGTAAAAAATGATGTTTAAGCAAATCTTACTACAAAGGAGTTAACAAAGATGGAAACGAAAAAATGGGGATTATGGGTTTTAACAGCTTTTGTTATCGGGAATATGGTTGGCGGTGGCGTATTTATGCTCCCAGCAAATTTAGCACAAGTATCAGGTCCAATGGGTTCTACACTCGCATGGAGTATTACAGGACTTGGCGTATTTATGATTGCACTCGTATTTGGAAATTTAGCAATCCGAAAGCCAGAATTAAAAGCGGGGCCACAAAGCTATGCTCAAGCGATGTTCCCTTCAAAAAAAGCTGGTAAAGTTGCAGGATATAGTATGGCATGGGGATATTGGGCTGCGAACTGGGCTGCAACAGCATCTGTTATTATTTCCTTTGCTGGATATTTATCAACATTCTTTCCAGTTTTACAAAGTAAGCAAATTCTCTTTTCAACGAACGGATTTTCACTAGAACTGGGAAAAGGATTAACTTTCCTCGTATGTAGCCTTATGCTATGGGGAATTCAATATATTCTTTCTCAAAATATTGACCGAGCTGGCAATATGAATCTTCTTGCTACCATTGCCAAAATTATCGGATTTACAATGTTTATTGTAATCACATTATTCATTTTCAACGCCTCAAATTTTGGAGACGGTCAAACATTTATGAATGAAGCAGGACAATCCATTTCGTTAGGTGGACAAATCAATTCAGCTGCTATTGCAACACTTTGGGCATTTATCGGTATTGAATCTGCTGTCATGCTTTCTAACCGTGCAAAATCTCAGCGCGATGTAAAAAAAGCTACCATTTTCGGATTAATTATCGCTCTTCTTATTTACATGTCAATTACTTTACTTACAATGGGAGCTCTTCCGCAAGATGCTTTAAAAGAGTCTCAAAAACCGTTAGTAGACGCATTAAATTTAGCAATTGGCAATAAAGGCGCATATATAATGGCTTTACTTGCACTTATATCTTTATTTGGATCTACAGTTGGCTGGATCGTTGTTAGTTCAGAAGTACCTTATCAGGCAGCAAAGAATGGACTTTTTCCTAAGTTGTTCGCGAAAACAAATAAAAAAGGGAGTCCTTCAAAATCATTATTTATTACAAATGTGATGACGCAAATTTTCTTATTCTCAACGATTTCTGGTACCGTATCAGAAGCTTATAATTTCGCTATCGTTGTAGCAACATTAGCTTATTTAATTCCATACCTTGTTTCGACGCTGTACCAATTCAAATTAGTTATTACAGGAGAAACGTATGATATAATGCCTGGATCTCGAATAAAGGATGGAATCATTACTACATTAGCATTTGTATACTCTATTTGGGTTATCAAAACGGGCACTGCTGATTTAAAAACGTTTTTCTTAGGAATCGGATTGTTCGTATTAGGTCTTATTCTTTATCCAGTACTAATGAAAAACTCACAAAAAATGAATTAAAAAAAGAGAAGCTACCGGCTTCTCTTTTTTATGTAAAATCTGTAATTAACTTTTCTTTTAACTCTCCTACAGATAAAGGTTTCGCATAATAAAATCCTTGTACATAATCACACCCCATAGATTGTAATAAGCTTTCTTGCTCTACTGTTTCTACCCCTTCAGCAACTACTGCTAAATTTAAGCTATGGGCAATCTCAATAACAGATTTTACAATCGTTCGCTCTGGCTGTGCATGATCATAATGAAATTCACGAATAAAATTACGATCAATTTTCACTATATCCAATGGTAGTTGTTTTAAATAATATAAGGAAGAATAGCCCGTTCCGAAGTCATCTAAAGCAATTAAAATACCCATATTTCTTAATTCTTGTAATGTAGCAATAATATAATCAAAATGCCGAACAGCAATGCTTTCCGTTATTTCTAAAATTAAACGATTCGGTGGAAAACCAGTTCTCCTTAAAATGCTACGTACAGATAAAATAAAACGCTTTTGCATTAATTGTTGTATCGATAAATTCACAGATAATTTTAATCCTTCTTGATAATTTGGCAATGTTTTAAATAAACGACATGACTTTTCTAATACCCAGTCTCCTAGTTTTATAATAAGGCCAGATTCTTCAGCTATAGGGATAAATTCGCTTGGAGAAATAGGCCCTTCTTCTGTCGTACAACGTACTAAAGCCTCAATACCAGTATATTTCTTCGTTTTCAAATCAATAATAGGCTGCAGCGCCACATCTAACTCTTCATCCCGAATTGCCTTTTGCAATGCAAATTCAATTTTCATTCTACGATTTATTTTCGCACGTAACTCATCTGTAAAGAAGCAAGCTGCATTTCTCCCCTGTTCTTTCGCACTATACATAGCTAAATCCGAATTCTTCAATAGCGTTTCTACATCTTGTCCATCTTGCGGATATGAGCACAATCCTAGACTAGCTGAAATGTATACTTCATGACCTTCAAGCATAAATGGTGCCTGAAAGCATGACAACACAGATGTTGCTAACTGCCTCATTTCATCTTGTTTATGACTTTTTGTTAACAACACAAATTCGTCGCCACCCAGCCTAGCTAGAACATCTTTCTCTCCTAGCACATAATGCAACCGTGAAGCAACTTCGCTTAAAAGTAAATCCCCTATCATATGACCTAGCGTATCATTTACTAATTTAAATCGATCCAAATCAAAGTAAATCATACCAAATTCTTTTTTACCTGCAATCATCTCGTTTACAGTCGTTATTAACTGTAATCGGTTCGGTAAACTCGTTAAGGCATCATGATACGCAAGCTCCCTATAACGACTTTCGCTTAACCGTAACCTCTGTTCTGCTTCTTTCCTACTACTAATATCATTTCGGATCGCAATAAATTGATATGGCTCTCCTTTTTCATTTAAGAATGGAACAATTGTTGTTTTCACCCAATAATATGTCCCATCTTTTGCTTGATTTCGAATCTCACCTCTCCATACTTTCCCGCTCAAAATGCGCTTCCAAAGAATTTGAAAAAATGTTTTCGGGTGATATCCTGAATTTAAAATACGATGGTCTTTCCCTATTAACTCTTCTCGTGTATATTTGGAGATTTCACAAAATTTATCATTTACATATGTAATAAGACCCTGTCGGTCTGTAATTGCAACAATTGAAGACTCATCTAATGCTAACTTTAAATCTCGCAATGAAGAGTCATATAATGCATGACCTCTTTGTTCTAGCATGCGCATCTCTCCTTGCTTCCTATCTGACTAAAACACAACTTGTTTCTTTTCATAGAAATAGAGATATTTCATTTCCTAATAATCGTTCTTTACATACATCACGTTTTGAAATATGCCGATTAAAATAACATAATATTATTTGTAATAAAAAGCAATATAATACCGTTTCAATTATAAATAGTAGTTTCTTATCACTATAATTATCTTACTTTATTATACCTTATTCATTCTCTTACATTCCTTTATAACTAGCTCTATACAACCACTGTTTCCTACTAATCCCGCTCACATCTAACCTCTTTACTTTACTAGCAAAATAGAAACTCGAGCACACTATACAACGATTCACGAATAATAATATAAAAATTTAAATTAGTATATATGTTTTTGAATTACAATAACAAAATATTAACATATTTTCACCTTAATTTTGGAAGTATTTTATAAATAAATACTTTATTAAACAAAAAAGAGGATAGCCTCTTTTTTTGTTTAATACGGATATGGTATTTGCTGATAACCTGGATATGGCGTTGGATAAGGTGCTGGGTATGGTGCTGGATAAGCTACTGGATAAGGTGCTGGATAGTAGCCTCCACCTGCTGCACCCGTTAATGCGCCAGCTGTAAGCCCGCCTAAAACGCCTCCAGCAAAACTTCCAGGGAAAAATCCACCGCCCCATGAGCCCCCACCCCATCCCCATCCACCGCCGTGGTGGTGGTGGTGATGATCATAATGATTGTGCCCTCCATGGTGGTGATGCCCACCGTTATGATTGTGCCCTCCATGATGATGATGATTACGATAATACAATCCGTTATTTTCTATATAATTCATGTTTCCCCGCTCCTTTTCCATTTTCTCACCGTAATAGGTATTGTATGAATAGTACGGACCTTGTTGGTAACCTATATAATAGGAAGACTCCACATAATATGGTTATCCCCTTTCCTATATAAGGGGCAAGGATTTTGTCCCTCCTACACTGTTTATTAACCAGCAAATAGCGGGCTAATAACGTAACAATATACTGTATGTAGGACAAATGCGGAAAGCATGGGGAAAATGTCTATATTTTGTAAAAAAAACAAAACACTTTATAATAAGAATGTCGGATTGTACCTTTTTATATAAGAAGTCTATATTTAAGAAAGATTAGAGGAATTTTATAGCAATGAAGAAGCCTATCGTTCAATTATTATTGGTATTTATAATTGTATCTATCGTACTCTTACTTTTAGATACGTCTATCCTCTCACTATATACCTTTTTCGGTGTATTATGGTCTCTTACAATCATAGGAATATCTTTCGTTATTTTTATCGAAAATAGATCTCCACAAAGCACCTTAGCATGGTTTTTAGTATTAGCACTTCTTCCCGTTGTAGGTGTGCTTTTATACTCTATTTTCGGGCGTAGCCGTTGGAGAAGAAAAAAACATCTCCATCGTTCAGAAGAACAAAGAAAATTATTCCGTGAAATATTAGAAGGAAGACGAGTAGAATTATCACTCACAATCCCCTTACATGAGCGTTCTACACATTTAACAAAAGTTATACAAAAATTTGGAGGCGGACCTGCCGCAGATAGAACAACTACAAAACTCTTAACAAACGGAGATCAAACATTCTCAGAAATTTTGCAAGCTATCGAGCAAGCAAAACATCACATACATATTCAATACTATATTTATAAATCTGATGAGATTGGTACAAAAGTTCGGGATGCGTTAATAAAAAAAGCAAAATCTGGTGTTATTGTACGCTTCCTTTATGATGGATTAGGAAGTAATACATTAAGAAGAAGATTTTTAAAACCTATGAAAGAAGCTGGAATTGAAATTGTTGAATTTGACCCGATTTTTTCAGCTTGGTTACTTGAAACAGTTAATTATCGGAACCACCGTAAAATCGTCATTGTAGATGGTGAAATTGGTTTTACTGGGGGACTCAACGTCGGTGATGAATATCTTGGCCGTTCAAAAAAATTTCCCGTTTGGCGTGATAGTCATTTAAAAATAGAAGGAAAAGCGTTATATAAATTACAAGCCATTTTTCTAGAGGACTGGCTCTATGCATCTAGTGGGTTGAAAACCTATTCTTGGGATCAATTTATGAATAGCCATTACTTCCCAGGTAAAGAAATTTCAAATGCAGATGGTGCTGTGCAAATTGTAGCGAGCGGACCAAGCTCGGATGATAAAAGCATTCGCAATACATTATTAGCTATTATGGGATCTGCAAAAAAATCGATTTGGATTGCTACACCATACTTTATTCCAGATCAAGAAACTTTAACATTATTACGTTTAAGTGCAATATCCGGCATAGATGTACGCATTTTATATCCTGGTAAAAGTGATAGTATTATTAGTGATCAAGCATCTCAGTCCTACTTCACTCCACTTTTAAAAGCTGGTGCCTCCATTTATAGTTATAAAGATGGTTTTATGCATGCAAAAATTGTACTCGTTGATGATAAAATCGCGACAATCGGAACAGCAAATATGGACGTACGTAGCTTTGAATTAAATTACGAACTTATTAGCGTACTATATGAATCAGAAACCGTTCATGATATTAAACGTGATTTTGAAGATGACTTTAAACATTCCACTGAAATTAAATGGAACGCATTCCAAAAAAGAAGCATCAAAAAACGAATACTAGAGTCTTTTATGAGGCTCATTTCTCCTTTACTATAAGCAATCAATGTACTATTGATTGCTTTTTCTTTTATATTTGTCCCCTCGCCTTTTCTTTGCATACCATATTAAAACAAGTTATCATAAGATGTATTACTTTATGAAAATAATGTTAGGTGGGAAATACATGTTAGAACAATTTCATATACATGCTGATTTAAAACAGCAGCTTTCAAACATTCACGAAAAGAATAAGCAAGAAGCTGGTGAAAATGCACATTTAATTGGAAAGAAAATATATAAAGCATCCGATAACAGCATTATCGAAGATGCTATTACAGCACTTCTTCTTGGCAAAAACATTCTATTAAAAGGGCCGACTGGTAGTGGTAAAACAGTACTAGCGGAAACTCTTTCTTCTTTATTCCAAAAGCCAATGCATAGCATTAACTGTTCTGTTGACTTAGATGTAGAAGGTATTTTAGGATACAACACACTACAAACAAAAGATGGCGCGTCTGAAGTTACATTCGTTAACGGTCCTCTTATGAAAGCAATGAAGAACGGTCATTTCCTCTATATTGATGAAATCAATATGGCAAAACCTGAAACGTTACCACTACTTCACGGTGCGTTAGATTATCGTAAAATGATTACTAATCCGTTTACACAAGAAGTGGTATACGGTGATGATGAGTATCGTGTAATCGCAGCAATTAATGAAGGTTACGTTGGTACAAGTGAACTAAACGAAGCGTTAAAAAACCGTTTCGTTATTATTGAAGTTCCTTACATTCAAGGTGATACATTAAAAGAACTATTATTAGCAGAATCAAAATTAAATGATGTTGCAACAATTGAAAAGTTTGTTGCATTTGCAAGCGATCTTATGCCTTTAGCTCGTGATGGACGTGTAAGTGAAGAAGCAGCAAGTATTCGTGGCATTATCGATGCATGTGATTTAGGTGTATATATTCCTGTTATGCGTGCAATTGAACGTAGTATTATCGCAAAATTAAACGATGAAACAGAACAAATGACTGTCCGTGAATTAGCAGAAAGTTATTTCTTTGAGGGATAATTCATGAGACAAATTTTTAGTGACAAAAAAATTGATGCGTCGCTGTTTCTACAAATGGAAAACTTAATGTATGCCCTTCTCAAAGAAGATGATGCCTACCTTGAGTATGGCTATAAAGCATACTACGACGAAATTGAAAAAAAGGTTGTCATTAGTCACTTTTGGGATGATCGAAAAGAAGAGGATACAGTAATCGGATTAAAAAGCGAAGTGTTTTTAAAAGCACTTGGTAATAAACATTACTCGGACATGACTTTAATTCGTTCTTATGCGATCGAATTACAAGAATCACCCTTAAAAAAGTTTTTAACACAATTATTTGTTCTATTAGAAGATTTACGTGTTGAGGAAATCGTAAAAAACTTACGCCCTGGCACAAAGCATGTTTTTAAAAGAAGAAAAGAAATGTATCGCAATTACTTTAGCTCACAAAATGAAATCAATCGCGTTCGTAACTATCACGGTGATCGTCTATTTTGTCTATGCTATCTTTCATTAACGAGCGATAAATATGAAATGTTTAATAATGAATATTTCGAGCAGATTGAAGCTATTCTGCATGAAACATTCCAAGCCCGTAATACGGAAGATATTATGTATATCGTTGAGAAAATTCGCTATCGTTTAGAGGAGCTTCTTGAAAGTGATATGCTTAACAATTATTTCGGACACGCTCCGCTCTACTTATCTGTTATTGCAGATGAAAAAGACAGCCGTCCCGAAAAATTAGCAAATGATGATACGCAAATCGTTGATGATGAGAATAAAAATAAAATTAATGAAAGCTTCTCTACATGGCACCGTGAAAATAAAAACAATGAAAATGAGAACTTTTTACGTTTTGAATTAGAAAGCGGAACAAAAACAAATATGATGGGTGACACTGCTCGCGAATCAGAAGATGGTGACCAAGCACTTGGCTCTGTACAAGGTACTTCTCAAAAAAGTACACAATCCAACTTTGATGGTGCTGATACAGAGGAAGCAAGAGCTTCTCACGCTTCTAGTCAAAATGATGGTGCATACGGTAAGTATAACACTGGCGCTTCTCATACATTTAAAGAAGCACGTAAACCAAATCCTGACGAGAAAAAGGATTACCAAGCTATCAAATCAGTCGTTAATAAAGATGTAAAAGAATTAAAGAAAATTATCGAAAAAACGATTGAAAATAAAACAAACGCAAACAGTGATAAATATTACGGAAGACTTCGTAAGAAATTCCTTCGTATTTATACTGAAAAACAGCCTCGCATGTTTTATAAAAAAGGGCAAGAATCACAAGAGCTCGACGTTGCATTCCAACTACTAGTGGACTGCTCTGGTTCTATGTATAACAAAATGGAAGAAACGAAAAAGAGTGTGGTCCTATTCCATGAAGCGTTGAAATCGTTAAAAATCCCGCACGCTATTAGCGGATTTTGGGAAGATGCTTCTAGTGCGAAACCTGAAGATAAGCCGAACGTTATCCATGAAGTTGTAACGTATAAAAACTCAACGTTACCAAACGTTGGTCCCGAAATTATGCAGCTTCGCGAAGAAGAAGATAATCGCGATGGATATATTATTCGTATCGTTTCTGAAAAGCTTGCAAAAAGACCAGAAAAACATAAATTCTTACTTGTCTTCACAGACGGTGAACCTTCTGCTCTTGACTATCAACAAGATGGTATTTTAGATACGCATGAAGCTGTTAAGCTTGCTCGTAAAAGTGGTATGGAAGTAATCGGTATCTTCATCGAAGAAGGGGAAGCGAAAGAAGCAACTTATCAATTAATGAAGAACATTTATAACCATCACTTCTTAGTTGCAAATCACGCTGAAGATTTACGTCTGAAGATTAAACCACTATTGAAAAAGTTATTACTGAAGACGATTGAATAGAAAAACAGGAGCCTTGCGCTCCTGTTTTTTTCTTTCAATCACTTTGTTTCTGGTTGAAACTTATATGGAATAGATACTTCTAGTAATGCCTCGAATCCTCCATCATAGAATGGGAATCGTTCATTTGCAATTGTTCGATCCACCCACTCTATTGCAGAAATTTCTCCTTCATCTGCTGCAACAAGTTCACCTGTTACTACATTTGCTCGGAATGTAAAAAGTAGCGCATGATTCCTGGATTCTTCAAAGAATTTTTCATTGATCGCAACAAGTCCACCTGCCATAGCCGTTAAACCTGTCTCTTCTTTTACTTCCCTTACTAGAGCTTGCTCTAACGTTTCACCCTTTTCAACAGCCCCACCTGGCAATGACCAAACATTTTGTTCTACATTATGTACCATTAATATTTTATCTGTTTCTTCGTCATGTATTAGTGCATATACGACATCAACTCTTTGCATGTTGCTTTTCTCCTTCAATTAACTCATCCATTGTAAATAAAGAATGTAGTTGTAAGCCATCTTCTAATAAGTTTTCTCTTCCCTCTTTTGTTCGTTCAATTACGCCTAAAACATGATGTACCTTCGCACCTAGTTCTCTTAAATCTTTCGTGCTTAATAATATTTGACCACCTGTCGTAATAACATCTTCAACAACACAAACATTTTTCTCAGTAATATCAACGCCTTCTGCTAACTTGCATGTACCGTACTTCTTCGCTTCTTTTCTTACAAATACAACTGGTATACCTGTTTGTAAAGATAATGCTGTTGCTACTGGAATTCCTCCCATCTCTAAACCTGCGAGCACTTCTGTCTCAGGAGGAATGAGCTCTTTTAATTGTTTAACAATTTCTACTAACAATGCTGGATTAGATTCAAATAAGTACTTATCAAAGTATTGATTTGATACTTGTCCTGATCGAAGCTTAAATGTTCCCGTTAAACGTGACGTATTGTAAATTTCCTTTGCTAACTCCCATTTCTCCATTCCCTATCTCCCCTTTACACACAAATTAACTCATTCTATCACATTTGTAATTATTTGTATATTCCTAAAATACAAATAAAAAGGGTCGATTCCTAAGAATCGACCCTTTTTATTAATTCATCACTAACTCAGCTGTGAGCTTTTTTTTTAACTTAGCCAACATGTCCGTTGTCATTTTGTCTAAATCATATTCTGCTTTAAAGCCCCACTCTTTCATTGCCGCTGTTGCATCAATAGAGTTTGGCCAGCTATCAGCGATTGTTTGACGAGCTGGATCTACAGCGTAATCCATTGTAAACGTCGGAATGTGTTTACGAATTGATGCTGCAATTTGCTCTGGCTCAAAACTCATTGCTGTAATATTAAATGCATTTCTATGCACTAGTTTACTTGGATCAGCTTCCATTAATGAAATGATTGCTTGTAAAGCATCTGGCATATACATCATATCCATGTACGTTCCTTCTGCAATATATGAGGTATATGCGCCTTTTTTAATTGCCTCATAATAAATTTCAACTGCATAATCAGTCGTTCCGCCTCCCGGAGGAGCTACGTAAGAAATTAAACCTGGGAAACGTACACCGCGCGTATCAACGCCAAATTTTTGATGATAATAATCACATAATAATTCTCCTGCTACTTTGTTTACCCCATACATCGTAGTAGGACGCTGAATGGTATCTTGTGGCGTATTATCTTTTGGCGTTGATGGACCGAATGCACCGATAGAGCTTGGCGTGAAGAACTTACAGTTTAATTCACGAGCTGCTTCTAATGCATTTACAAGTCCGCCCATATTTAAATTCCATGCAAATAACGGATTTTTTTCTGCTGTTGCTGAAAGTAAAGCTGCTAAATGAATAATTGTATCTACTTCATTACGCTTTGCGATATCATGTAGTTTTTGTCCATCTGTTACATCTAACGTTTCAAATGGACCAGACGTTACTACTTCACTATCTGTTTCACGAATATCTGTTGCAATAACATTTGATGCGCCGTATACATCACGAAGTTTCATTACTAGTTCAGAACCAATTTGCCCTAAAGAACCGGTTACTAGAATTTTTTTCATTTTCCCCACTCCTCATTTGCAAGCTATTCAAAAGATGTCTTTACTTAAATGATGCCCATTTCTTTCCCTACTTTTTCATACTTACGAATTGCTTCATCTAACATTTCTTTCGTATGAGCTGCTGTAGGCATATTACGAACACGTCCTGTTCCTTTAGCTACAGTTGGGAACACGATAGATTTTGCATATACGCCTTCCTCATTTAGACGTTTACTAAATTCTTGTGTTAATACTTCGTCACCAATAATACAAGGTGTAATTGGCGTTTCACTTTCTCCGATGTTAAAGCCAAGTTCTTTTAACCCTTGTTTTAAATAGCGGCCATTTTCCCATAAACGATCATGTAACTCTGTGCTTTCCATTAAAATTTCAATTGATCGCATACATGCAGCTGCATCAGCTGGTGTTAATGCTGTAGAGAATAAGAATGGACGTGAACGAACTTTTAACCAATCAATTAAGTTTTGTTTCCCTGCTACATATCCACCAATTACCCCAATTGCTTTTGATAATGTACCAATTTGGAAATCAACTTTATCAGACAGACCGAAGTGCTTTACAGTTCCTGCACCTTTACCAAGTACACCTGAACCGTGTGCATCGTCTACATATGTCATTAAATCTAATTCTTCTGCAATCTCAACAATCTCTGGTAGTTTTGCAACATCTCCATCCATTGAGAAAACACCGTCTGTAATTACCATTAATTTATTGTAAAGCCCTGATTCTTTCGCCGCGATTGCTTTTTGGCGTAAATCTTCCATATCAGAATGTTTATAAACAATAATTTTTGCTTTTGATAGACGACTACCATCAATAATAGAAGCATGGTTTAACTCGTCTGAAAGAATCGCATCATTTTTATCCATAACGGCTGAAATCGCTGCCATATTACAGTTAAATCCTGATTGGTAAGCGATTGCTGCTTCTGTATGTTTAAACTTTGCAATTGTTTCTTCTAATTTAATATGCAAATCTAAAGTACCGTTAATTGTACGAACCGCTCCTGCTCCAACGCCGTACTTATGAATTGCACCAATTGCAGCTTCTTGCAAACGGCTATCTGTTGCTAATCCAAGATAGTTGTTTGAAGATAAGTTAATATATTCTTTTCCGCCAATTGTAATGATCGGTCCATTTGAACTCTCAAGCGGATCAATTACGTTATAAAGCCCCTTTGATTTTAAATCCTCTAAATTTTCTTCTAAAAATTTCGCAAGTGTTTTACTAGACATCGTGAAGCCTCCCATCGTTCATGTAAGCGAATTATTATCTTAATAGTTCTAATAATCCCTCTACTAGCTTAACACGTTTTCAGAATTTATTATAGAAAAATAGCTTAAAGTAACCGCTTACAATTCTAGATTATATATGATTCATTACAAGAAATCTATCATTTACTTTTCATATTTGGTAGAATAAAAAAATATTTAAGGGGGCTTCAATCATGGCATTTACTGAATCCGATGTATATAATAATGAAGCATTTTTTGAACAATATATGAAACGAAGATACCGAGAAAATAGCCCAAATGAATCAATTGAAAAGCCAGCATTCTTTCAGCTCATTGGTAATGTGCAAGGAAAACAAATTCTCGATTTAGGTTGTGGTGACGCCAAGTTCAGCGAAGAATTATTAGAAACTGGCTGCCGCTCGTACACTGGTATTGAGGGATCAAAGCTTATGTATGAAAAGGCTGTAAAACAACTAGAAAACAAAAATGGCTCCGTTCATTTTTTAAACCTCAAAGACTATAACTATCCTCCTGCTACTTTTGATTTAGTAACATCTAGACTCGCCTTACATTATATTGAAGATCTTCATACCATTTTTCAAAATGTGTTTAAAACTTTAAAAACAAATGGAACCTTTACCTTTAGCGTTCAACATCCCATTATTACCTCTTCATTTGAAAGCTTGCACACGAGCGGTAAAAGAACGAACTGGCTCGTCGATGATTATTTTAAAATGGGGAAACGTGTTGAACCTTGGATTGATCAAGAAGTTATTAAATATCATCGTACAACGGAAGAATATTTTACATTATTACAACAAGCTGGATTTACGATTACAAACATAAAAGAAGCTACACCCAATCAAACTTATTTTCAGAGTGAAGAAGAATATGAACGTCGGTTACGTATTCCCCTCTTCCTCTTATTCTCTTGCCGAAAATAAAAAGACGATGAATCCTCATCGTCTTTTTTTCATTATCTCATTACTTGAGCAACCTCTTTACGTACACGTCTTCCTTTTCCATGTGGGATACAAAGTGGCGTCCCAAATAACGGATCCGTACTGATTTGACATTCCATTCGGAATACATCACGTACTAGCTTCTCATCTACTACTTCTTCTGGCTTACCTTGTGCATATATTTGTTTATCTTGAATGGCTACAATATTATCTGCATAACGGCATGCTAAATTTAAATCGTGTAGTACCATAACAATTGTTCTTTGCTCTGTTTCATTTAATTCGAATAATAAATCTAGCACTTCAATTTGGTGAGTCATATCTAAATATGTAGTAGGCTCATCCAATAAAATAATATCTGTATCTTGTGCAAGCGTCATTGCAATCCAAGCACGTTGACGTTGTCCACCTGAAAGAGCATGCACATCACGCTCAGCAAATTCTGTCATACCTGTTGCTGCAAGTGCTTTTTGTACCATTTCTTCATCTTTTTCTGACCATTGCTTCAGCCATGTTTGATATGGATAACGTCCTTGCTTTACAAGCTGCAATACTGTAAGTCCTTCTGGCGCTTGCGGTCCTTGCGGTAAAATTGCCATTTGACGAGCGATTTGCTTCGTTTGCATACTTTGAATAGCTTGATTATCTAACAAAATGTCACCAGTTGTTGGCTTTAATAATCTAGCTAGTGAACGTAATAAAGTTGATTTCCCGCAACCGTTAGAACCGATAAAGATTGTAATTTCGCCTTTTGGAATTTCTAAATTCAACTCATCAATAATAATTGTTTCACCGTAAGACAACGTCAAACGTTTCGTCTCCAATGCTTTTTGCATATTCATCTCCCTTTATGAATTCCGACTTTTATAAAGTAAATAAATAAAATAAGGTGCACCAATTGCTGATGTAAATACCCCTGCTGGAATTTCAAGTGGTGTGAAAACTGTACGCCCGATTAAATCTGCAGCAAGTACTAAAATTGCACCAACAATAGCCGCAACTGGGAGTAATGCACCGTATAAAGAACCAACTAGTCTTCGTGAAATATGAGGTGCCATTAAACCGACAAATCCAATTCCTCCGGCAAAGGCAACTGCTCCACCAATTAAAGCTGTACTAAGTAATAACATGAATACGCGCGACTTCGTTAAAGGAACACCAAGCCCTACTGCTATATCGTCTCCTAGCTCTTGCGCATTTAAATGCCTAGCAGCTATAAATGATATTACCGTTAAAATGAGAACCCACGGTGCAAGCACCATAACGTTTTGCCATGAAGAACCGTAAACAGTACCTGTAATCCATACATTCGCCTGACTCGCTTGATAAATTGGCGCTAACAACATAAACAAAGTCGTCGCCGCTTTCGTTAATGCCCAAAACCCAACACCAATTAAAACAAGACTAATCGGTGATAATCCGTCATTTCTCCATGCAAATAAATATACAAAAAGCGCTACAATCGTTGCCCCAACAAAGGCCGCCAACGGCATATAATGAATGCTTACGGTTAGCGCATTATTTTTATCACTAAATATAGCTAAAAATAATACAACTGCAACACTTGCACCACCTGTAATCCCGATGATGTCAGGAGAAGCCAGTGGATTTCGAACAAGACCTTGTAAAATACATCCTGCTACAGCAAGTGCGATTCCTACAAGGATGGCAATTAAAATACGCGGCATACGAAACTTATTTACAACCATATTTGACATTGCATCGCCATTTCCAGTAATCGCTTGCCATACATCATAAGGAGCAATTTTCATGTCTCCCATACCTGCACTCGCAAAAAATAATCCTATTAAAACAACTAATAAACTGAATAAGACGAGACAAGCTCGTTTATACATTAAAAACGAGAGCCCGCCTTTTCCTATACGAAACGGAATATACTTCTTCATTTGCTAAGCCCTCTCTTACGTGCAATATAAATAAAGAACGGTGCACCAATAAATGCTGTCATAACTCCTACTGGTACTTCTTGTGGCATAATGACATATCTTGCTGCGATATCAGCTAAGATTAATAGTATTGCACCTAACAAGCCGCTATATGGTATTCTCCATCTGTGATCGACCCCAACAAGAAATCTGGCAAAATGCGGGATAATAATTCCAACAAATCCAATTGGACCAGCAACCGCAACTGAACCACCAGACAACAGGACAATAATAAGTAACACGAATGATTTCATTAAAACCGTTCGTTGTCCAAGCCCTTTCGCGACGTCTTCTCCCATCATTAATGTATTTACTTTCCCTGCCATCATAATAGATACAATCCAGCCTATTAATAAATATGGGAATACAGATTGTAAAATTTCTAACTTTCTTCCTTGCACAGATCCGGCAAGCCAAAATAATACTTCTTCAAGCGCCTTTTCATTTAACACAAGTAATCCTTGTGTTAATGATGAAAATAACGCACTAATTGCGACCCCTGCTAATGTTAACTTAAGAGGCGTTGTCCCTTCTTTTCCTAAAGAACTAGAAGCAAATACAAGTACAGTTGCAACTGCTGCCCCTAAAAAGGCAATCCACGTGAAGGCTGATAATGACGTCACGGAAAAAATAACAATTGCTACAACTATGAAGAAAGCAGCACCTGAATTTAATCCAATAAAATCTGGAGAAGCCAGTGGATTCTTCGTTAAAGTTTGCATAAGACAACCTGCAATGGCTAAACTAGCACCAACACTCGCTGCAATTAATGCCCTCGGTAGACGCACATTTTGAATAATAATATGTTCATTGGAACCATTAAAATGGAAAAAAGCATCTAACGCTAATTTCCAACTCGTATTTGTATATCCGAAAATAATACTTCCCCAAATACAAGTAATGACTGCAATGATCCCAACAAATAATCCAATCCATTTTGCTCGATTTGTTTTTAATAACATGCAGCGTTTCCCCTTCAATGTATAATGATACGTTGTAAGTGTATTTCAACTTAATTCTCATTGTCAACGGAAATGAGAATTATTTTCAGCCTTATATATTGACAATCAAAAGATAAAGGCTTAATATCATGCTTGCTATTGAAAAAACTTCTCAGTATGTAGGGGGTACATAATGAAATTCATGCAAAAGAAATCGTTTACAGTATTTGTATTTTTACTAGCCTTTTCACTAATTTTAAGTGGTTGTGGAAAATCAAATACGAAAGACGAATCAAAAGAAGATACGAAAAAAGAAATGATTACTGTGGAACATGCAATGGGTAAAACAGAAGTTCCTGCTAATCCAAAACGTGTAGTCATTTTAACAAATGAAGGAACTGAAGCTTTACTTGAGCTAGGTGTGAAACCAGTTGGGGCTGTAAAATCTTGGACTGGTGATCCATGGTATCCACATATTAAAGATAAAATGAAAGATGTAAAAGTTGTTGGTGATGAAGGACAAGTAAACGTAGAAACAATCGCTTCTTTAAAACCAGACTTAATTATCGGTAACAAAATGCGTCACGAAAAAGTATACGAGCAACTAAAAGCAATTGCACCTACTGTGTTCTCCGAAACATTACGCGGTGAATGGAAAGATAACTTCAAGTTTTATGCGAAAGCATTAAATAAAGAAAAAGAAGGCCAAAAGGTTTTAGCTGATTACGATAAACGTATGAGAGATTTAAAAGCCAAACTAGGTGATAAAGTAAATCAAGAAATCTCTATGGTTCGCTTCATGCCTGGTGATGTTCGTATTTATCATGGTGATACATTCTCTGGTGTTATTTTAAAAGAACTTGGATTTAAACGTCCTGGCGATCAAAATAAAGATGACTTCGCAGAGCGCAACGTATCTAAAGAACGTATTTCTGCAATGGATGGCGATGTATTGTTCTACTTCACATTCGATAAAGGAAACGAGAAAAAAGGCTCTGAATTAGAAAAAGAATATATCAATGATCCACTATTTAAAAACTTAAATGCAGTGAAAAATAATAAAGCATACAAAGTTGACGATGTGATTTGGAATACCGCTGGCGGTGTAATGGCTGCTAACCTACTATTAGATGATATCGAAAAACGCTTTGTTAAATAGTATTTCCTTAACCAGCTCCCCTTCTGTGGAGCTGGTTATTTTTCAATTCACTTAAATGTCACATTATTTCGTTTTGTATTTTTATTCCCAATATGTTATATTATAAAAGTAAATAGAAGATATTTTCTCTATATCAGAATAAATATTTTAATCTAAATTTTCTGATTAATAACTATTTTATTTTCTTTTAGAATTCAATTATTACATTTGAAAACGCTTATCATCTCGTTTTCAGGGAAAAATACAGTAACGGTCGAAGAACAATAGAATTTTTTTAGGAATTTTCTTTCTATTTCCATATAATTCTATTGACTTCTAAATATTTTGTAAATTAAAATGATTACATAAATATCCGTTATACAGGATTAGGGGGAAACAAAAATGGATGCAGCTTTAAAATTAGACAAAGCTGGAGAGCAACAATCACCAAAAAAACATCCACCAGGATTGTACTTGTTGTTCTTAACAGAAATGTGGGAAAGATTTAGTTATTATGGAATGCGCGGCCTTTTAGTTCTTTATTTAACGACTGCTGCGGTTAGTGGCGGGTTAGGATTTGATAAGGCGTTTGCAGTGCAATTATATGGTACTTTTACAGCGGCAGTATATTTCATGCCAATTATAGGTGGATGGCTAACGGATCATTATATTACAAGACGTCATGCCATTACTCTCGGCGGAATTATTATGGCAATCGGCAACTTTGTACTATTCTCAATGAATACAAAAACAGGACTATTCCTTGGATTAGTACTATTAGTTATTGGTAATGGATTCTTCAAACCAAATATTTCTACACTGTTAGGTGAATTGTATAAAGAAAATGATTCACGTCGTGACAGTGCATTTACTATCTTCTATATGGGCATTAACGTAGGTGCTTTCTTCGCTCCACTTATTTGTGGATTTTTAGCAGAAGATTTCTTTAAAACAAGCGTTGATGGCGTTATGGTTATGGGATATAAATACGGATTCTTAGCAGCTTGTATCGGTATGATTATTGGACAAATTGTTTTCAACTTATTAGCCCCTCGCTACCTTGGTACAGCAGGAACAACAGTTGTTGGTAAAAAAACAAAAAATCAACCTGCAATCGAAAAGAAACCTTTAACAAAACAAGAAAAAAATCGCACTTGGGCAATTGTAATTTTAACCTGTTTCGTAGTATTCTTTTGGGCAGGATTTGAACAAGCTGGTAGTTCTTTAACACTTTATACAGATAAATTTGTTGATCGTACAATTTTTGGATGGGAAGTTCCAACATCTTGGTTCCAATCCGTTAATCCAGCATTTATCGTACTACTTGCACCATTCGTATCTATGCTATGGTTAAAACTTTCTAAATCAAAGCGTGGCGATTTAAAAATACCAACAAAAATGGCATTTGGTATGATTTTACTAGGTATAGGTTACCTTGTTTTAACATTAGCGGTTCTAAAAACTGGAAGTAATGAAGCTGATATAACTGTTAAAGCAAACTTATTATTCATCGTTATCACTTATATGTTCCATACAATTGGCGAACTATTCTTATCACCAATCGGTCTATCAATGGTAAGTGCAATTGCACCTGTTAAATTAGCATCATTACTAATGGGTGTATGGTTAGCTGGTTCAGGTATGGCTAACTGGTTAGCTGGTAAACTTGCTTCCTTTACACAATCATTAGGCTATCTTGAAGTATTTGCAAGTATCGGTATCATCGTTATCGTCTTAGGACTTGTACTTCTTCTCTGCTCTAAAAAAGTTGCAAGTATGATGGAATAACACACAAAAAGACGCTTCTAAAATTAGAAGCGTCTTTTCTATTACTTCTCCTCTAAAGCCGTCACGTTCACGTGGACGCTTTCTCCAGGGTTAGATACATCATACACTTGAGCAACTCCGCTCTGCTCGTCACAGCTCTCAATCCATACTGGTACGCCCTCATATGTAACGTCAATTCTACTTGAAGAAGATAAGATTTGTTTTACACGTTTTACATCCATACTACTACCCCTCCTTTTACTTACTACACTCCTTTCTATCTTTTCTTTTCCCTTTAGAATATATTCCATATAGCAGCATGTTAATTGATAGCCTTTTCTTCCTTACATACCAACATTTTCTCTCATGTTACCTTTCTGACAAATAAAAAAAGACGTATATCCCACACGTCTTTTTCCATAATATTCAAATTTTAAGAAAATAATGTTTTTACTACTTCACTTACTTTATCATTATGAATTTGATAATACACTTCTAGTCCTCGTCGTTCAAAGCGTACTACTTTATTTTGTTTTAATTTCGTTAAATGTTGCGAAACTGTTGATTGCGGAATTTCTAACACTTCCTGTAATTGTGTTACATTACAAGTTCCGCGCTGCATTAGTTCCATTACTAGGCGTAGACGCAACGGATGCGCTAACGCTCTTAACATTTGTACATCTTCTTCTGAAATACGACATTCGAATTGATTTTGGCTCATAAAGTTCCCCTCATTTTCGTTTTTATTTTCTTTTTATTTATTTATATATCTGTTCTTATATTTCCTGTTACGACATAACTTTATCAACCTATAAAGCTGAAAATTTTTTCCACCTTAACCAGCAAAGAACTCAGGAAAAATTCCTTGCTGATTTTGAATATTATACTATATGATATAACGAAAAAGCAAAACAACGGGCTGTAAATACTTTGCTTGCAAACGTTGTTTTATCAAGCTTTTTGTTATATTTTCACCTCATTGCAACGTGCGGTAATAATATCGTAAAATACCATCTATAATTGATAACCTTTCGTAAAGTAGTTGGAGCATATTTAACCTCTTTGTTACACTAAAAGGAATTTTCAGTAAAAAAAGATACCGTAACACTAAAAATTAACTTATTACTTTTTAATTCGTATTTAATAGCTTGAACTGTTATGGAATACTTCCTATTTAAATGCATTTACTATCCCTTTCTAACTTGATCAAATGCGACAAGCTGACCAACCGAGCAAATATTAAAAACTTCAACATCCTTTCACATTCGATACAAAGGCTGTCTCTCATATAGAGCTGTAGGATCAATAGTGTATAAACAACTAAAAGAAAAGAATATGCAAATAATTTATCAAGCCCACTCAAATCTATTTGAGTGGGCTTTTTGTCCACTTTATGAACAAAGTATTTCTTTTAACACTATTATGGAATAATTATACTTTTTTACGTTGACAATAGTGTTGAAGGAGAATATACTAAGCATGTAAGTTGATTGTGAATAGTTTCACAAATAATGTGAATTTCTTCACATATAATAGATAGGAGTTGTCATTATTATGAGTACTTGGACACAAATTTATGACCCGTTAAACAATATTTGGTTATCTGCACTAATCGCAGCACTTCCAATTTTTTGCTTCATTATTTGTTTAGTGGGATTCAAAATGAAAGGTTACATGGCTGGTCTTTACAGTGTAATTGTTGCTATTATTCTTGCTATATTTGTTTATAAAATGCCTACAACTGCAGCAGTAGCATCTGCCGGATTTGGTGTTTTATCTGGATTTTATCCAATTTGTACTATCGTTATCGCAGCTATCTTCCTTTACAAATTAACTGTTAAAACAGAACAATTCAATGTCATTCGTGATAGCATTTCAAGTATTACAAATGATCAACGTTTACAAGTATTATTAATTGCTTATTCTTTCGGCGCTTTCTTAGAAGGCGCAGCTGGTTTCGGTGTTCCGGTTGCTATTACAGCTGCATTACTTGTAGGTATGGGCTTTAACCCATTAAAAGCAGCGGGTATTTGCTTAGTAGCTAATATCGCTGGTGGTGCAATGGGGGCTATGGGTATTCCAGTTACAGTACCTGCACAATTAACTGGAATAGATGCATTAACTGTCGGCCGTCAAGCAGTTTACATTTTGCCATTCATTAGCATTGTTTTACCGTTCTTACTTGTTTCAATGGTAGATGGATTTAAAGGCATTAAAGAAACTTGGCAAGGTATTCTTGTAAGTGGTGTTTCTTTCGCAATTACTCAGTTCGTTGTAACTTACTTCTTAGGCGCTGAACTTACTAATATTTTCGCAGCAGTCGTAAGTATGGTCGCTCTTGCATTATTCTTACGTGTTTGGCAACCAAAATCTTCTGCTAAAGAAGAAAAACAAGAAGAAAAAGAATCTCATACATTCAATCAAATTTTATATGCTTGGTCTCCATTCGTATTCTTAACTGCATTTGTAACAATCTTTAATTTAAAACCAATTAAAGCTTTATTTGCTCCGGATGGTCCATTAGCAAACTTAGTATTTAACATTCAATTCCCTGGTCTTCATAATCAAGTTATAAAAACTGCACCAATCACAAAAGCTGATACACCTTTCGCAGCGATTTTCAAACTAGATGTATTCTCTTCTACAACTACTGCGATTGTATTAGCAATTATCGTTTCACTTATCGTCTACCGTGTAAACGGCAAAATAATTAAAGAATTAATGATTGAAACAATAAAAGAATTAAAGGTTCCAGTATATACAATTTGTAGCGTTATCGCTTTAGCTTACGTAGAGAACTACTCTGGTATGTCATCTACACTTGGACTTGCATTCTCCTCTACTGGAAATGCATTCCCTATTCTTTCTCCAATCTTAGGATGGATTGGTGTATTCATTACTGGTTCAGTAGTATCTAGTGGCTCACTATTCGCACCACTTCAAGCAGTAACTGCCGATCAATTAAACATCGTCCCATCTACTCTCGTTTCATTAAACGTAGTTGGTGGTACAATAGCAAAAATGGTTTCACCACAATCCGTAGCAGTTGCTTGTGCCGCAGTTGGACTAGTTGGTAAAGAATCTGCTCTATTTAAAATAGTGATGAAATATAGTTTAATCTTCTTAGCTATTATTAGCTTACTTCAATTAAACTCTGTATTTAATATCTTTTAAAAAAAACACCGATCCAAATGGATCGGTGTTTTTTTTATTACCTTTTTTATCCCACATTAACGGGCAGTAAAAGCCCGATTGGTTCAACTAATAATCAGTGGGGATGGCCCCCCACTGATTAAAGTTTCACTTTATTCTTTAATAAAGAAGCTCCAGCAATTTCAGGATGCGTCATTTCGAATGGATCTAAAATAATATCCAATTCCTCTTCTGTCAGTACACCATGTTCTAAGCATAGCTCCCTAACAGATTTTCCTGTTTCAATTGCTTCACGTGCAATGCGAGATGCTGCTTCATAACCAATATGAGGGTTAACTGCTGTAATAATTCCAACACTTTTCTCAACATATTGCTTCAGCAATTCTTCATTTGCTGTAATTCCTTTAATACAATATTCACGGAATACACGGAATCCGTTATTCATAATACTAATCGATTGAATTAAATTAAATACGAGCACAGGCTCCATTACGTTGAGCTCTAATTGTCCTGCTTCTGATGCTAAGCAAATTGTATGATCATTACCAATTACTTGGAAAGCAACTTGATTAATTACTTCTGCCATAACAGGGTTTACTTTACCTGGCATAATAGATGAACCTGGTTGACGAGCCGGTAATTGAATTTCAGCTAATCCAACACGCGGTCCAGATGCCATAATACGAAGGTCGTTCGCAATTTTAGACATATTCATCATACATACTTTTAATGCCGCAGATACTTCTGTGTATGCATCTGTGTTTTGCGTTGCATCAACTAAATGCTCTGCCCCAACAAGTGGGAATCCGCTAAATGTTCGTAAATGTTTAACCACTTGTTCAATGTACGTAGGGTTTGCATTTAATCCCGTACCAACAGCTGTCGCCCCCATGTTCACTTCATATAAATGTTGACGAGACTGTTGAATTCTTTTTATATCACGCGCAAGCACTCGGCTATACGCTTCAAATTCTTGTCCAAGACGAATCGGGACAGCATCTTGTAAATGTGTACGCCCCATTTTAATGACGTGATCGAACTCTTTTGCTTTCGCACGAAAAGCAGCATGAAGTTCTTCCATTGTAATAAGAAGTTCTTCTAACATCATAAGAGTTGCAATATGAATCCCTGTTGGAAATGCATCATTCGTTGATTGAGCCATGTTTACATGTGTGTTTGGGCTAATTTTTGCATACTCGCCTTTTGCATATCCCATACGTTCTAACGCTCGATTAGCGATTACTTCATTTGTATTCATATTAATAGAAGTTCCAGCACCGCCTTGAATTGGATCTACAATAAATTGATCATGGAATTTTCCATCAACAATTTCTTGTGCTGCCTCTGCAATTTCGTGTCCAATGTCTTTCGCTAAGTAACCAGTATCGATATTTGCAAGTGCCGCCGCTTTTTTTACAATTGCCATTGCCGTAATGAGTGACGGATGAATGCGATATCCTGTAATCGGGAAGTTTTCTACAGCACGTAATGTTTGTACACCGTAATAAGCTACACTTGGTACTTCCTTTTCACCTAAAAAGTCCTTTTCTATACGTATATCCTTCGTTGCTATCATTTTCATCACCTATACTTTTCATTCTAAATCCCTATTTAAAAAATTCGCCCTCTAAAAATACGAGTGTCATTCAGAAGAATTTTTCAGTGTCCACCTTCACTATATAGCACCTTTTTTGAAAGCGCAAACATTTAATTTTCTATATATAAATTTTATAGAAAATCATTCTTCTCCCTTCTTTATTTCCACTCGTTTAATTTGATGCATATCTTTTTCCAGAACTTTAAAAGAAAAGCCGTGTTTTTCAATAATATCTCCTTCAGCAACGATTTGCTTTTGTACCATAATCCAGCCACCAATTGTATCTACATCATCAGCGATTAAGTGTATGCCAAATAAATCATTTACTTCACTAATGAGCACTTTTCCTTCTACAATTTTACATCCTTCACTTATATGCTCTATAGGCGGGTGTTCATCTTCATCGTATTCATCTCGAATTTCTCCAACAATTTCTTCTAAAATATCTTCTAATGTAACAATCCCAGCTGTACCACCATATTCATCATACAACACAGCTAATGCAATGTGTTTTCTTTGCATTTGTAATAGTAAATCATGAATTGGAATATTTTCTAGCACTTCAATGACTGGCCTTGTATATGGCATAATCGAGCACTCCTCGTCCCGATTACCATCCATATAACGAATAAACAAATCTTTTACATTAACCATCCCAATAATTTCATCTTTATCTTCACCAAATACAGGATATCTCGTGTACTTTTCTTGTGCGATTACTTTAATATGTGTTTCAAATGGTTCGTCTTCATATAAGCCTACAACTTCCGTACGAGGCACCATAATTTCCTTTGCGACTCTATTATCAAATTCGAAAATATTATTTACATATTTAAATTCCCTTTGATTAATCTCTCCGCTCTCATAGCTCTCAGATAAGATTAACCTTAATTCTTCTTCTGAATGAGCTACTTCATGTTCAGAAGCTGGATGTAATCCGAATAAACCAGTTACAACCCTTGCTGAACCGTTTAAAGCCCAAATAAACGGATACATAACTCGGTAAAAGTAAATAAGTGGCTTTGATAACAATAAGCTAACTTGCTCGGCTCTTTGTATAGCAAATGTCTTCGGAGCAAGTTCACCAATGACAACATGTAAAAATGTAATAACTGCAAAGGCAATAATAAATGAAACTGTACTGGAAATTGCAGGTGAGAATTGTAATTTTAAAAACAACGGCTCGAGTAAATGTTTAATGGTTGGTTCCCCTAACCACCCAAGCCCTAAAGCAGTAATTGTAATACCTAGCTGACAGGCCGATAAATATTCATCTAAATTTGAAGTGACCTTTTTAGCTGCCAATGCTCCTCGTCGTTTTTCACTAACGAGTTGATCAATACGACTGCTACGTACCTTAATAATTGCAAACTCAACAGCTACAAAAAAACCTGTTAATGCAATAAGGATGACTACCATCAGTAATTTTAAAATATCCACATATGCCCTTTAGCTTTCTTAGCTAAAGTTACACCTCCTTTTAAAAAGAAGTTTCACTTTAGTTTCTTCATTTACTCAAAAGCAACCCTATATAAAATTCACCAATTTCAAACCTCATACAATTCTAAAGGGAGGCCGTCAGGGTCTTGGAAAAAGACGAATTTCTTCTCCGTTATTTCATCAATACGTATTGATTCCGTCTCAACACCACATTCGTTTAAATGCTTCACAGCTTCTTCTATATTTGTAACAGCAAATGCTAAATGTCTAAGTCCAGCTGCTTCTGGGAAACTCGGCCGCTTTGGCGGATTTGGAAATGAAAATAATTCAATTTGATACGCTTCCCCTACGCATAAATCTAACTTATAAGAATCTCTTTCCTTTCTATATACTTCATTTATCACTTTAAAACCCAATACCCTAGTATAAAAATCCTTTGACACTTCGTAATTCGAACAAATAATGGCTACGTGGTGCACTCTACTTATATTCATGATTTCTCTATTCCTTTCTTTACCAAAGATGCATATTCTCCCTTGAAATGAAAAACATATATAGCAGAATATCTCTTTTAGGGGGCTTACTATGAAATTTATTACTTTTTTCATGGGACTTATCGTTGTTTTCTTCCTTGCTTATATCGCTAGCAACAATAAGAAACACATTAAATTTAAACCAATTTTCATCATGCTCATTATACAGTTAATTTTAACCTATTTATTATTAAATACAGAAATCGGCCTCATACTTATTCGGGTCATTTCCAGTCTGTTTACAAAGCTACTCGAGTATGCCGCTGATGGTATAAACTTCGTATTTGGAGGGCTTGCCAATAAAGGTGAAATGCCATTCTTCCTTACTGTACTATTACCAATCGTCTTCATTTCCGTTTTAATTGGTATACTACAACATTTCAAAATACTACCCTTCTTTATTCGTTGGATCGGTTACTTCCTTAGCAAAATAAATGGTCTTGGGAAATTAGAATCTTACAACGCTATCGCATCTGCCATTGTCGGCCAATCAGAAGTTTTTATTACGGTAAAAAAACAATTAGCTCAAATTCCAAAGCACCGTCTTTATACACTTTGTGCTTCTGCCATGTCAACCGTATCTATGTCTATCGTAGGTGCCTATATGACAATGATCGAACCTAAATATGTAGTAACCGCACTCGTTCTCAATTTATTTAGTGGATTCATTATCGTACTCATCATTAACCCTTACGATGTGAAAGATGAAGAAGATATTTTAGAAATTAAAGGCGAAAAACAAAGCTTTTTTGAAATGCTTGGAGAATACATTCTAGATGGCTTTCGCGTAGCTATCGTTGTCGGCGCTATGCTCATCGGATTTGTCGCATTAATGAGCTGTATTAATGACCTATTCCTCATTATATTCGGCATTACTTTCCAGCAATTGATCGGCTACGTATTTGCGCCCATTGCATTCCTTATTGGTGTACCAAGTTCTGAAATTGTCACAGCTGGTAGCATTATGGCAACGAAGCTTGTAACGAATGAATTTGTAGCCATGATGGACCTTAGTAAAATTTCGAACAGCCTTTCTCCTCGTACAGTTGGTATCATTTCTGTTTTCCTCGTTTCTTTTGCCAACTTTTCTTCTATCGGTATTATTTCAGGTGCGGTAAAAGGATTAAACGAAGAACAAGGAAACGTCGTTGCCAGGTTTGGCCTTAAATTACTATATGGAGCTACTCTCGTTAGCATTTTATCTGCAATTATCGTAAGCATTATGTTGTAATTAGGTAAAATTTTATCATTTTCTTATCCCTATCTTTTGTATACAATAACGAATAGATGTCTTTATAAATAATCAAGACATCTATTTTTTATACATGTACAATCGCTTTTATTTAGCGTACAATATTTTTTATGTGTTTGAATACGCTTCTAGATGTATACACTTTGATAGTTTTAAAGGAGAAAAAATGATGAAATCCGATACAAACAAAGATACTCGAGCCAAAAAAGGACGCTCAAAGAAAAAACGCCTACTTTGGTTCCTTCTTATTCCATTACTGATTATAGCACTTGGAGCAGGAGGATATTCCTTCCATATATACAGTAAAGCAAAGTCTGTATTAAGTAATGCCTATTCTGAACTGGGCCGCGGAGATAAATCCAGCAAACGTGAAAAAGCCGTGAAACCTATGACTGACAACATTTCTGTACTTATTATGGGTGTTGATGAAAGCGAAATCAGGGATAAGAATTACGGAAAAGCAACTCGTACAGATGCGCTATTACTTGCAACAATTAATAAAAATGATAAATCTGTTAAGCTTGTCAGTATTCCACGTGACTCACGTGTCTACATTAAATCACGTGATAAATACGATAAAATTACACATGCGCACGTATTCGGTGGTGTGGACAGCACAATTGACACGGTAGAGAACTTTTTGGATGTTCCAGTTGACTACTATGTAAAATTCAACTTTAAATCCTTTATTAAAATTGTCGATTCCCTTGGTGGTATTACTGTCGATGTTCCAGTTGAGTTCACAGAACAAAACAGCAAAGACGAACCTGATGCAATTCATCTGAAAAAAGGACGTCAACATTTAAATGGAGAAGAGGCGTTAGCACTAGCTAGAACTCGTCATATCGATAGTGATTATATGCGCGGACAACGACAACAGCTTGTTCTAGAAGCTATTGCTAAAAAAGCACTATCTCTTAATTCCATTAATAAAATTGGTGGCCTATTAGATGCTGTCGATAAAGACTTAAAAACCAATTTAACTTTTGATGATATGATGACAATTGCCAAAAACTCAATGGATTCCAATTTAAAGATGGACAAAATGCAAGTAGACGGCACTGATAAATATATAAATGGTATTTATTATTACGTTCCAAATGAAACAAGCGTCAATAATATTTCGACGACATTACAAGAACATCTCGGTGTCACGAATAAAAATGAACATAAAAAATTATAATAAAAAGGCTGCTAGATCTTTCTAGACAGCCTTTTTATTATAATTCCCAACATATTTCTCGTACATATTGTGACAAAAAGAGACAATTATTACACCAATGTAACATTTTTTATAAAAACATTACACACATAGTGGAAATAATAGTATACTAGTACGTACATACTGTTATTTTCATCATTTTTATACAAAAAATGTAATACATATATTTATACAAAAATTTCTGGGGGGAAATAGATGAAGCTAAGTAAAATACTGATCGGTTCTGCAATTGCTGGGGGCATATTACTTTGTGTAGGCGGTGTTGGCGGATATCAATATGTATCCAAACTAAATAATCAATTAGATACTACTGCATTACCAAATACTACATTTGAAGGTATTTCTCTCGACGGAAAAAATAAAAAAGATATTCAAGCCATTATTAATCAAAAGATAACTGAGTTAGATCAAAAATCACTTACTTACATATTCCAAAATGATAAACAAACTTACACATGGAAAGATTTAGGGGTAAATTATAAAGAAAAAGATATTATCGACAAAATCTTTAAAGAACAAGAAGGAAACGCAATGAATCGTTACAAAATGCGGAAGCAAGCTGAAAACGGTGAATTAAAACGCGACTATAAATTAACACCTCAAGTAAATACAACTGCTTATGAAAGCTTTATGAAGGATAAATATAATGAAATATTAAAAAATCCTGTTAATGCAGAATTAAGTATTGAAGGCACTAAAGTAAATATTAGCCAAAGTCAAAATGGAGAAAAAATTGATAAAGGCAAGTTAACTGATTTAACGCAACAAGCCATTACTTCTGGCACATCCGACGTTACGTTACCAGTTACACTATTAAAACCTGAACGTTCTACAGAAGATATACAGAAAATGGGGATTAAAGAAGTAATCGCTGAATATTCGACTCCAATGGCTGGTCGTAATGGGAATCAATCCTTTAATGTAAATAAGTCAGCTAATACTTTAAGTGGCGTTATTGTCGCACCTGATGAAACATTTAGTTTTAATGGCCGCGTTGGCGTAACGGATGCTGCACATGGTTATAAATCCGCAGCCGTATATTCACAAGGTAAGGTTATACAAAGTGCAGGCGGAGGCGTTTGCCAAGTTAGTAGTACTTTATATAGCGCCGCTTTAAGGGCAGATTTAGGAATTGTTTCTCGAAGTAATCATTCTATGCCCGTAAATTATTTACCACTTGGGCAAGATGCAGCAGTGGCAGATTATGGTCCAGATTTAAAATTTAAAAACAATACAGGCAATCATATTTATATTCAGGCATTTTCAAATGGAGGTAGTATTACTACACGTATTTTCGGTACAAATACTGGTAAAAATGTTGAAGTTTCTTCTCAAGTAGTTAGTAGGACCGGTGATAAAATAACAGCAGTTACGTATAAAAAAGTAACACAAAACGGTGAAGTACTATCTAATGGACAAATTTCAAAAAGCGTATATAAAAGCGCTCCAACACAATGAGGTACTATTAAACCAACAAAAAAAGGCGTGATCTACTCACTCCTTTTTCTTTTGCAATAATAATAAAAAGGTTGCAAGATGGTCTTTCGTTTCTTCTAAAGACCACATACGATTCCCTTGCTTCGCAGCTAATACACATGCCTCTTCCCAAGCGTCCTTTTTCTTCATATATAATAATTCATCGCGTAATTTCAAAACCATTTCTTCATCTTCTTGCTCTATAAATTCTTCCATCACGCCTACTATTTCATCTTCATGGATACTTAACGTACAGTACGATTTGAGAAAATATTGTAATGTCGTATACATATTTACTCTCCCTTCTTATTTATCAGATGGATAAGAAGTAATGATCTTATACCCTAAATCTCCTGATTTATCTCTCGCTAAAACAGTAACAGTTTTTACTAACTTGTCTTTTACACTCATATTTTTCTTTATTACCGTTTTTCCAACCGGGAATGAATGAGTTGTATTTAATACGAGACGAGCCTCTTTAGAATTTTTCAGCCACTCTTGAATTTCCTTATCATGCTGCTTCAAACTATCCTTTACAGCTTTCGTCGCTGTTTCCTTATCATAGTATGTACTTGCCGCGGATACTTTATCTGTCTTCAAGCGATTCTTCAAATCCTCTTCTGATTTGCCTACATGTCTTTCAATCGTATGACCATTTTTAGGTGGCCCTTCCATTTCATCTAAAATATTATCACTAATTTTTTCTACTGATGTCGATTGATTCCCTGTTTGTTTCTCTGTTTTTTGTTCTTTTCCTGCACATCCACTTAAGATCAGCATTAACGCCAATAAACTACTCAAGAAAAGACTACTTATTCGTTTCATCATATCACCTCTTTCATGATTATTATCGTAACTCCACTAAAAGTCAATTTCACACCGAAAAAACATACACATTTTTTAAATTCCTCATCTATTTTGCCATATTACCACCTATTTTTCATAAAACCGCTATTTTCGCTTCTTATATAAATATACCCCTATGTTTTTATGATTATTCCCCAAATTAAAATACCTATTGAAACACCAATAAAACCCTTTAAAATAAGGATTTTATTGGTGTTTTTTAAAAAGTAAAATATACCCCTCTTTCCATATACCCAATACCTACATAAGGTATGTGAATGGTGTTTTTTAACGTTTTTCTACATTATGTAAATTTGTACTTGCCTACACAATGGAAATATGGTGTAATGCAAAAAAAGATAAGGATTTTAAACAATGGCTGAAACAATTCAAAATTTCTTAACAGACTATTATTCAATTGCAATTCCACTTAGTATCTTAATCAACATAGTCATTAGTCTTTTAGGTGTTATTCCTAGTATTTTTTTGACCGCTATTAACATACAGCTCTTTGGTGTAACAAATGGCACACTCATTTCGATCGTAGGCGAAGCATTAGGGGCTATTATCTCGTTTTATATTTATCGTATAGGCCTTCAGAAATTCACTCACAGCAAAGTAAATAAGTACCCAAAGGTAGAACGCCTCCTTTATGTAGAAGGTAGAGAGGCCTTTCTACTCGTTCTATCGTTTCGACTGATACCTTTCATCCCATCCAGTATCGTGACTTTATTTGCAGCTCTAGGGACAATGTCATTACTCTCCTTCAGTATTGCCAGTACAATAGGTAAAATACCGGCCTTATTGATCGAAGTATATTCGGCATACCAAGTTATGAACGGAACAAATGAAGCGAAGTGGATTGTTACAATCGCAGGTTGTATCGGATTATATTATTTGTGGAAAAAATGGAGAAAAAAATAAAGAAGGAGCATAGGCTCCTTCTTTATTTTTGAGATATTTTCTTAATAGCTATCCTTTAAATCCTTAGTTGATACCAACAGCACTAAATGATTGCTTAACTGCATTTACTTCAGCAGAATTCGCACCATATAAATCAGCTGCAGCTTGTACTGCACCAGCACGAGCTTGGCTAAATGTAGTAGATTGCGTGAAATATTGTGTGTTTGCACGGTAATAAATTGCACCTAGCTTATCTTTACCGATACCAGTTACAGTTACACCGTAATGTGTACCACCATTTGCTAATAAATAAGCTTGTTTGTTAATAATACCACTGTTTGTATGAACTCCACCGTTATCACTAGTGCCAGTGTAACGCTTAGAATAATGGTCTGGGTCACCATATTTCGTTGGATCACTCATAGAGCGAAGCGCGTCTCCTGGTTTACCAGGCGTGTAAATATCTTCACCAATCTCCCAATCTGGATTACGGTTATCATAGAACTCTACTAACGTACCAAAGATATCAGAAACTGCTTCATTTAATGCTCCTGATTCATTTTGATAAATTAAATTCGAGCTATTTTCCGTAACAGCATGCGTTAATTCATGACCAATTACATCAATTCCACCAGATAATGAAGTAAACGTTACACCATCACCATCTCCGTATACCATTTGTGATCCGTTCCAGAATGCATTATTATAATTACTTCCGTAATGAACTGTTGATTTTAACGGCGCTCCTGCATCATTAATAGAATTTCTATTAAATGTAGCTTTATAGTAATCATATGTTTTACCTGCATAGTAATGAGCATCTACCGCTGCTGCATCATACGCTGCATTGAAAACATTATCTGCATCTGCCCATAATGTTCCTGGTAATGTTGAACGATTTTTCGCATCATATGTGAAAATCGTTGCCCCGCGTGTATTATCTTGTAAGTAGTATGATGATCCAGATAACGTTGTATTAAGCGATTTCGTATCTCCTAATACCCCTTTACCAGTTCCTACTTTATTTGTTCCTGTTACAGGCTTTACAACTGCTTTTGCATCTTGCTTAGGAACCTCTTGTTTAACTGGTGACTTATCATCATTCGTCACATGATCGATTGTATTAAACTTATTTAATACTTTACCGCTTTCTGCTTCAATGAAATAGTAGTAGTTTCCTGGGCTTGGATCTAAGAAGTTTAGATTTACAACGTATGCATATGTTGTTTCTTCACCATTTTGATATACATATAAGTCCGCTTTTGGTTCTACCTCATACTTAGGTGTAACACCTAAATCTTTTTGCGCAATTTCAATTGCTTTTGCGCCCTCGATCTTATTTTTATTCTTCAACTTTTCCTTTTTGTCTAAATCAGGTGCAACTGTTCCAGACAACACTTTTAAAGAACCATCTTTACTTACGTGAGCTACTTGCGTAGAACCCCATACAGGTACTCCTTCGTATACTTGTTGCAGACGTAATACTGTTGAATCAGTTACAGCATCTTTCTTCACTTGTTTCACTTTGAAAGAATCTTGCGCACTCTTTTCCCCTAACTTATAATCACCTTTTGCTGCGTTTAAATAATCAAACACAACAGATTCTGCTTGCTTACCAGTTGCTCCAGTTAAATCCCCAGAAATAAACTCCGGTGACTGTACTGTCTCATTGTACTTCTTAGTAGAGAGCACATTTTTAGAATCCGCAAATGCAGAGCCTGTCCCTCCAAACGTTGTAACTGCCATTCCTGTCGCTAACACTAACGCTAAACTTTTCTTTTTCATGAACCTTCCCCCTAATAAATTATTTTTTGAAAAAGAGTAGTTTCATATTAGCATTATGTTTCCACTATTAATATACTAAAAATTCAAATAATTATTTTCTCAAGTTTTGTAGAATTTTGAGGAACAAATATTGAAAAACCCCTTTCCGATTGGGAAGGGGTTTTTAATTATGAATTAATTTGTTGAACTGTTTTAGCTTCTTGACCAAGAGTATCTGGCTTCCATGCATACTGAATATCCAATACCACCGCCGCAATCGCCATAACTACAAATGTTCCTGCAATTAACTTTTTCATATTATTTCTCCTCCTTACTCTTCTAATAAATTTATCGCTAACTTATAGTAGCGATTACTTTCTTTAAAATCTGAACATTCTTCTAAGTATTCAGCTAGTTCTAAGTATATTTTCTTTAAATCTTTTATATTTTCCTCTGCTTTAAAGAAAGGAACTACTTCTATTTCTAGAAATTTTTTATAAACATCCCTTTCTTCAAAATGCTTGTATCGTAAACTTAATAATAAATATAGCATCCCTTTATATCTATCATCTTTTCTTGCAGCAATGATGCCTTTTTCAATCCATTTAGCCGCTTCCTCGATTTCTCCTAATTGAATACACTGTAACGAAAGCTCATACATAGCATCAATATAGTTCATATCCTCTTCTTTTTTATACTTTAGGCATTCTATATAGTACTCTTTTGCCTTAGTATAATTTTTTTGACGATAATACAGGTAACCAATATTATTCAAAGCAATAGATAGAATATTATCTTTATCAGCAAAAGAAGTCGCTTCCCTTATGATATGATTATAAATTTCCATAGCTTCGTTATATTGTTTTTTTCTAGTGTAACTAAAAGCAATTAAAAACTTGCAATTAATTATATTTCTGAATTTATATTCACTTTTAAAGCCTTCTAATGCCACGTTAGCAAAGTATAATGTCATGTGGTCTATTTCCATCTGACTATAAGTTAGCGCTAAATTATAATATATTCCTGTTTCATAATAACCTAACTCTTTCGCCATCGCTTCTGTCTTTAACAAGTATTCCAATGCCTGTGTATATTTGTACTGCACAGAATATAACAATGCCTTATTATACGTATATAACATCTTCTGGAAAGGTGAGTATTTCTTATACACCTTTTTCAACTTATCCAATTCTTCCTCTACAGCAGGTAAATCTCGCTTCATCATTAAATACCGCGTATAAAGTAACTTATAATAATTTATAATTTCAAAATCCAAAACATGCTTCATTTCACCTTGTAATTCTTCATATATGCGCTCTACTTGTGGCTTGTCCAAATGAACTAATGCATTCAACCATTCATCCAGCTTCCCCTTCACATCTTCCTCTACATCCCTCAAATCCGTCACGGCAATTTCTAATCTTGCGCAGAGCAATTGTAGAATCTCTTCTGATGCTTCGATCTTTCCATTTTCGATTTTACTTAAGTATGAGACAGAACAAATGCCCTGACATAATTCTTCTTGTGTCATTTTTTGCTGTAGCCGTTTGTAAAAGACTTGTTTGCCTATTTTTTCTAATGTTTGTTGCATTGTCCTCCTCCATTCTCATTTACCCCCATTACTCTAATAATACATAAAATCTCGAGAAATATAAATTGATAAATGTTAATTTTCTAAAAAATATGCATTATTTCATTTTTTTCCCTCTTGACTATACTTTCATATCCATTCTTTGCTACGATCGGTGAAAAATTGGTATACTATAACCAAATTATGGAGGTGTTTTCGCGATGACTTATTATAAAGACGATAGCTATGCCTTACATACAGATTTATATCAAATTAATATGGCTTATACATATTGGAAAGACGGTATTCACAATCGCCGCTCGGTGTTTGATTTATACTTTCGAAAGCTTCCATTCGAGAACGGTTATGCTGTTTTTGCTGGTCTTGAAAAAATTGTAGAGTACATAGAAAACTTCAGCTTTACCGAAAGCGATATTGCTTATTTAGCAGAATTACAATTCGAAGAAGAATTCCTTCGTTATTTACAAAATATGAAATTCACTGGGACGGTTCGAAGTATGCAAGAAGGTGAAGTTGTGTTTAATAACGAGCCTTTATTACGTGTTGATGCACCGCTTGGCGAAGCACAAATTATTGAAACTGCCCTATTAAACATTGTGAATTACCAAACATTAATTGCAACAAAAGCAGCTCGTATGAAGCACGCTGCAAATAACGATGAACTTTTAGAGTTCGGCACAAGACGTGCCCACGAGTTCGATGCAGCCCTTTGGGGCACACGCGCTGCCTTTATCGGTGGTTTCTCATCTACGAGTAACGTACGGGCTGGAAAACGCTTTGGGATACCTGTAGCTGGCACACATGCGCACTCTTTCGTTCAAGCATATCGCGATGAATATGTCGCGTTTAAAAAATACGCTGAAACTCATAAAAAATGCGTCTTTCTCGTCGATACATATGACACATTAAAATCTGGCGTTCCAAATGCAATTCGCGTCGCGAAAGAGTTTGGGGATCGCATCGATTTTTACGGAATCCGCCTTGATAGTGGTGATATGGCTTATTTATCTAAAAAGGCAAGAAAACTACTAGATGAAGCTGGATTTACAAATACAAAAATTATTGCTTCTAGCGATTTAGATGAATACACAATTATGCACTTGAAATCTCAAGGAGCAAAAATTGATGTATGGGGCGTTGGAACAAAATTGATTACGTCCTTTGAGCAACCAGCGTTAGGAGCTGTTTATAAACTAGTTGCAATTGAAGATACTGATGGAAAATTAAATGATACAATTAAAATTTCATCTAACCCTGAAAAAATTACTACTCCAGGACTGAAACGAATTTATCGCATTATCAATCGAGTGAACGATCATGCTGAAGGCGATTATATTGCATTAGATTGTGAAGAACCAGGAAAAGAAGAACGCTTAAAAATGTTTCATCCTGTTCACACGTATATAAGTAAATTCGTAACAAACTTTGAAGCACGCGAACTGCATAAAGACATTTTCGTTAACGGTGAAAGAACATATGAACTACCTGGTATATTAGATATTCAAAAATATAATGAACAGAGTCTCGCACTATTTTGGGAAGAGTATATGCGAACTTTAAATCCTGAAGAGTACCCTGTCGATTTAAGTCAAGAATGCTGGGATCATAAAATGAATTACATTCAAACTGTTCGAGAACAAGTCGAAAAAAATATACAAAAATAAAACAGAGAAGCTTCTCCTTCTCTGTTTTTTCAATACTATATATCTTTGCGAAAAATATATTAAAATAATAAGACAAATATTTTTTATTTTTAAATTTAAATATTAAGTTATTTATTTATAAAATAATATTTGTTATTATTTTATTGAGTCAATTTCAACAAAATAACCTAAAAAAGAGGACGCAGGTTGCGTCCTCTTTTTTATCCCGCATTAACGCGCAGTAAGACCCCCCACCTCAAAATTCAGCGAAAGCAAAGGCGTTAGATGGGGGATCAACTGCCCGTAAAAGCCCGATTGGTTCAACTAATAATCAGTGGGGGATAAAGCCCCCCACTGATTAAAATTTCACTTTATAAATCTTTCACTCGTAGTACACGCATTGCATTTAACACTGCCAGTAGTGTCACACCAACATCTGAGAAAACAGCTTCCCACATTGTTGCAATACCGAAAGCACCAAGTAGTAAAACTAATCCTTTTACCCCTAATGCAAAGATAATATTTTGCCACACAATGCGTCGTGTACGTTTTGCAATGTTTACAGCTGTTGCAATTTTTGAAGGCTCATCAGTCATAATAACGATATCTGCTGCTTCAATTGCTGCATCTGATCCTAAACCACCCATTGCAATACCAACATCGGCTCTTGCTAATACGGGTGTATCATTAATACCGTCACCAACGAAAGCAACTTTTTCTTTTCCGTGCTTCGCTGCATCAATTTTTTCAATCTCTTCTACTTTTTGTTGCGGTAATAGTTCTGCGTGAACTTCATCTAAACCTAATTCTTTACCAACAGCTTCACCAACTGGTTTTGCATCACCAGTTAACATGACTGTCTTCTTAATACCTAGTTCTTTTAACTTTTGAATTGCTTGTTTTGAATCTTCTTTTACCTCATCAGAAATAACAATATAACCTGCATATTTTCCATCTACAGCAACGTGAACTAATGTACCTACTGTTTCTGGTTGCTTAAATGTAATGTTCTCTTTTCTCATTAATTTAGCATTACCTGCAAAGATTTCTTTTCCTTGTACTTTTACGACTGTACCGTGACCAGAAATTTCGTTATAATCATCGATTATTTTTTCATCAACTGATTTTCCATATGCATTTCGAATCGATTGTGCAATTGGATGGTTAGAATACACTTCAGCAAATGCCGCATACTCTAATAATTCTTCATTTGTAATGCCTTCGCTTGGCTCCATTTTTGTAACTTTGAAGACACCTTTTGTTAATGTTCCAGTTTTATCAAAAACAATATATTTCACATCATTTAAAGCTTCTAAATAGTTACTTCCTTTTATTAACACACCACTTTTAGATGCTCCACCAATACCTCCAAAGAACCCAAGAGGTATAGATACAACTAACGCACATGGACAAGAGATTACTAAGAACACTAAAGCTCTATAAATCCAATCAGAGAATGTCGCTCCTTCTAAAATAAGTGGTGGAATAAACGCCATAATCGCTGCTGTAATAACTACAACTGGAGTATAGTAACGCGCGAACTTCGTAATAAAGTTTTCTGTTGGCGCCTTTTTACTGCTTGCATTTTGAACTAAATCTAAAATTTTTGATACAGTTGATTCACCAAATTCTTTTGTAACTTCAATTGTTAATACACCATTTTGGTTCACAAAACCACTTAATACATCATTTCCAACTTCAACTTCACGTGGTACAGATTCACCAGTCAATGCTGAAGTATCTACCATTGATGTTCCTTCAACTACTTTACCGTCTAACGGTACTTTCTCACCAGGTTTCACGATAATATAATCGCCGATTTGTACATCTTCTGGTGATACTTGTTTCGTTTCATTTCCAACCTTTACATTCGCGTAATCAGGACGAATATCCATTAATGAAGTAATTGATTTTCGAGAACGATTCACCGCAATACTTTGGAATAGTTCCCCTACTTGATAGAATAACATTACTGCAACGGCTTCTGGATATTGCTGAATCGCAAAAGCACCTAGCGTTGCAATTGCCATTAAGAAGTTTTCATCGAACACTTGGCCACGAGTTATGTTTCTTACCGCTCTCCAAACGATATCTCCACCAATTACTAAATACGCAAGGACGAATAACGGAATTGTTATCATTTGTGGTAAGCCAGCTAATGCAGCAATTGCTGTCAAAATTCCGCCGACCACTAATCGTCCTACCATCTTTTTCACATTTGCTTCATCATGGTCGTGACTATGTCCGTGGTCATGACCACCCTTTTCTTCACGAACAACTTTCACGTCTGGTTCTAACTTTTGAACGACATTTGTTATATTTGCTACAGTCGCTTCTAATTCTCTTTTATTCGCTACTTCAACTCGTAATTTCTTTGATACGAAATCAACAGTTGCTGTTGAAACAGTCGGCATTTCCTTAACTTTATTTTCAATCTTCATCGCACAGTTCGCGCAATCTAAGCCTTCTAATATAAACACTTCTTTTGCTACTTTTGTGTTTTTTTCTTCTTGCACTTTAATGTGCGGCTCTAATTTTGTAACGAGTTGTTTTGCTTCTGTAACAACTTCGCTTTCTTTATTTTGTGCGGTTTCTAAAACCATTGTTTTTGTTGCGAAATTTACAGAGCAAGAATTTACTCCTTCTATATTCCCAACACCTTTTTCAATTTTCATTGCACAGTTCGCACAATCTAAACCTTCTAACATCAGTTTCTTTTTCACTAATGCTTCAGCCATCGTTCTCCCTCCTCGCGCTCTTTTTTATTCTTCCTCGTTTACGTGTTCAAACGCTTGCTCGAAGATATGAATTACGTGCTGGTCAGCTAACGAATAATAAACGACCTTTCCTTCTTTACGATTCTTTACAAGTTTCGCTTGCTTTAACACACGAAGCTGATGTGAAATAGATGATTGTGTCATTCCTAATAAATACGCTAAATCACAAACACACATTTCAGCTTCAAATAGCGCATGTAATATTCTCGTACGTGTACGATCGCCTAATACTTTAAATAATTCTGCTACTTTACTTAAACTGTCATCAGTTGGAATTGTTTGTTTTACTTGATCCACAACTTCTTCATGGATTATCGTTTGAGAACATGTCTCTTGTGGTGTTTCTACTTTATTTCCAGCCATTATAGCTCACCTCTTTATTTGAACATATGAACAGTTATTCATATATCTTATACCTTTATTATATGAGCGCCCATTCATATGTGTCAATGAAATCTCATATATTTTTTTGAACATTTCGTTCACATTTTAAAAAGATCTACACATATTTTCTGCATCAATTACATTCTCATACAAAAAAGGATGTACACTTTGCACAAAAGAAAAAGCCTTGCGCGTTCCCTAGACGCACAAGGCTTACTATACTTATATCCCTTTTAATTAAGCTTTTAATTAGCTTGTTCTAAATTATCCTGCGAACTTCCATCGTCTTTTAAATGACTATGCTTTTTCGAATATACAAAGTATACAACTACTCCAATTGCTAACCAAACACCGAAGTATATCCATGTTTTTAATGGTAAATTTACCATTAAGAATAAACAACACGCAACTGAAATAATCGGTAAGATCGGTACAAGTGGTACCATAAATCCACGTTGTAATTTCGGATGCGTTTTACGAAGAATGATAACAGTTACACCAACCATGGCGAATGTTAATAACGCTCCAATATTCGCTAAATTCGACAATTCTTTTAAATCGATAAATCCAGCAATTAAAGCACTACCAATTCCTGTTAACCAAACTGAAAATGTTGGCGCTTCAGTCTTCTTGTTAATTTTCGCGAAAGATTTTGGCAATAAACCGTCACGGCTCATCGCAAAGAATACGCGAGTTGTTGCATAAATGTAAGCGAAAATTACAGCCATAATACCGATTACAGCTCCAATAGCAATTACACCAGCCACTTTATCTTGTCCTACAACTTCTAACACATATGCCATAGCTTCAGGTACATCTAATTCCTTATAAGAAACCATACCTGTCATAACGAGACAAACTACAACATAAATGATTGTACAAATAACCAGCGAAGCAATAATACCAATTGGTAGATCACGTTGTGGATTTTTTACTTCTTCAGCAGAAGTTGCTAATGCATCAAATCCTAAGAAAGCAAAGAATACTGCTGCTCCCCCTGCGAACACTCCACTTAAACCGTAAGGTGCAAATGGTATCCAGTTTTCTGGTTTCACGTAGAATACACCAACTGCAATGAATAAAACAACAATACCAATTTTAATTAATACCATTATGTTATTCACACGTTTACTTTCTTTCGTACCTCTTGATAATAACCAAGTTATCACCAACGTAACAATAACTGCTGGTAGGTTTACCATACCACCTTGTGCTGGAATCGTTAGCAATGCTTTTGGAATTTCAAGTCCTAATCCACTCACTAAGTTATGGAAATAACCCGTCCATCCACCAGCTACTGCGGCAGTCGTTACTACATAAACGGATAACAATGTCCATCCCATTAAATGGGCAACAAACTCACCAATTGTTGCATACGAATATGTGTACACACTACCTGAAACAGGAAGTGTAGATGCAACTTCTGCATAACATAACGCTGCAAATCCACAAACAATTGCTGCAATCATAAATGAGAAAATAACTGCTGGACCAGCATCTCTTGCGGCTACTAATCCAGTTAATACTAGAACTCCTGTACCAATTATCGCACCAATCCCTAGCATTGTTAGGTCAAATGCCCCTAGCGTTTTCGTTAAAGTTTTACTTTTACTTTCCCCTAACAATTGCGTAACGGATTTCTTTTTAAATAGGTTGGCCACGATGAATGCCCCCTTTTACCAAGAAGAGCTAAGAGGTATTATCTCTTAGCTCTTATCATGTTGTTTTATATATTGTTCGATTTTGTTTTGTATAATGCTTCTATTAGCAAGATACTGTTTCTGCTTCTAATAATTCTTTAGCACCTTTGTACTCTACACCGTGAGCTTCTGCAACTGCTTCGAATGTTACATAGCCATCTAATGTGTTAATACCTTTTAGTAATGCAGAGTTGCCTAGGCAAGCTTCTTTGTAGCCTTTGTTAGCAATTTGTACTGCATATGGTACTGTTACGTTTGTTAATGCAAGAGTTGATGTACGTGGAACCGCACCTGGCATGTTTGCAACTGCATAATGAACAACGCCGTGTTTTTCGTAAGTTGGGTTATCATGAGTTGTAATACGGTCAGTTGTTTCGAAAATACCACCTTGGTCAATCGCGATATCTACAACAACAGAACCTGGTTCCATTGATTTAATCATTTCTTCTGTTACAAGTTTTGGCGCTTTGGCACCTGGGATTAATACTGCACCGATTACAAGATCAGACTCTTTTACAGCTTCTGCAATATTGTAAGGATTAGACATTAAAGTTTTTACTTGGTTTCCGAAAATGTCATCTAATTGACGAAGACGTTCTGCACTTAAGTCGATGATTGTTACATCCGCACCTAGTCCAACTGCAATTTTAGCAGCATTTGTACCAGCTTGTCCACCACCGATGATTGTTACTTTACCACGTTTAACCCCTGGAACACCTGCAAGTAAGATACCTTTACCGCCTTTGTTTTTCTCAAGGAATTGTGCACCAATTTGTGCAGCCATACGACCAGCTACTTCACTCATAGGTGCAAGTAATGGTAGAGAACGGTTTTCTAATTGTACTGTTTCATATGCAATAGAAACAACTTTCTTTTCGATTAATGCTTTTGTTAATTCTGGTTCTGGAGCTAAGTGTAAATATGTGAATAAGATTAAACCTTCGCTGAAGTGTTTGTATTCGCTTTCAATTGGTTCCTTAACTTTCATAACCATTTCCATGTTCCAAGCTTCTTCAGCTGTATCAACAATTTTCGCTCCTGCTTCAACATACTGAGCATCTGTGAAACCAGATCCTAAACCTGCACCCTTTTGAATGAATACTTCGTGATTGTTACGAATTAAATGTACAACACCTGCTGGTGTCATTGCCACACGGTTTTCGTTGTTTTTAATTTCTGCTGGTACCCCAATACGCATAATGAAATGCCCCCTTATAATTAACAGAAAAAAGAAAGTCTTTTTTCTTTTTGTAATAATTAATAACTTATGTCCTTATTCTAGCATAACTTAAAAGTTATGAAAACGCTAACATACCATTTTTTTAAAGTTTATATATTTAGAATAGTGTAAATATATAAAACATTGATTCTATTAGGATTCTCGTTTTATTCCACTATCTATCACTCTATTTTTATTATACTCTTCCAAAATAAGTACCGACCATTTATTATTCGACAATAATGTAACAATGTAAGAATCCCCAATGATGACGTATACATATACAGTTAGTAATTTACACAATACTTTAGGGATATATTCTTTTCATAAAAAAACAGCTGCTAGCATTTAGCTAGCAGCTGGATAACTTATAAATAACTTAGAAAATAAATCATCTGTTGTTTCAGTAATTTTATCAAACAAATCACTTTCTTCCGCCTCTTGCTCTTTTAACATCTTAATTGTTTCACGTGCATCCTCAGGATAATCGGTAATGATACCATCTACGTTTAGTTTATAATATCCCTTTAAACTTTCCATATCATTTACCGTCCATACGTAAATTGGCTTGTTTAACTTCCTTGCTTCTTTTACCAATTTCTTATTTAACATATATTCTTCTGCTACATAAAAATCAGCTTTCACATTTTTTAAGTTAGCTCTACTCGCATACAGTATATATCCTACTTTTATATCTGGATTTGCACGCTTAAACTCTTTAATAAGCGGATAGTGTAACGTTTGAATTACACATTGTTTCTCAAATTCATTATCTTTAATCGCTTTTAATACTTTGTTTACAAAGTCTTTTTCTCCACCATGAAGCTTCACTTCAATATTGAGTTTGATTTTTCCCTTTGCCAGCTTAATAATCTCGTCAAGTGTACTTATTTGTCCTGAAAACCCATCTTGACTAAGAGTAAGTTGTCTTAACTCGTCCATCGTTAAATCTGAAACATGAACATTAGCATTAGCAAGGCGTTTCAACTTCAAATCATGTATAACTGCTAATTCACCGTCTTTTGTTTGTAATACATCTATTTCAGCATAGTCTGCTTTTGCATCAATAGCACCTTGAATAGCTTCTTTCGTATTTTCTACTCCTTTTGATATATACCCGCGGTGCGCCATAATAATCGGTTCTTTATATGAATTTGAAATAAACGTTACAATGAAGGCAACAACCATTCCGGCAGTAATAATTCCTACAATATATACACCAATAAATTTCCAACGATGTTTTTGGAAGAAACATTTATCTGCTTTCGTTTTCGAATAATCTAATCCTTCTTCTAATAAAACATCTTCAACTGGAACCTTTTGTAGATACAATCGAGTAATTGCTATAATATAAAAGGGTGTCACAATAAAGCTAAATAAATACAATGTACTCGTTAAAAACACAGACATTGTTGATTCCGCTAATAATGCAAATGTCCCTGCTGGGTTTGTAAATTCATATACTCCCCACAGACAAAGTAAATAAATTCCCATAAATAAAAGAAAGACAATTCCTACAGATATGAAAAAACCTACTAAAAAGAATAATACTTTAAAAAAGCTTTCTTTTACTAAGTTTGCACTTTTTCGTGCTGCGGTGCGGAACGGCTTTTCCTCTAAAACAATAATAGGTAAAACAAAGATCCAACGAAGATTTAAATAGGCAACTACAGCAAAGAAAGCATAATATCCAACTTGACCCATTGTTGTCTTAAATAGTTCACCTGTAATAAAATTAGGAATTTGAATCTCAGGAATCAATGCAGATTTATACCCCGTACTTAATAGTGGTAATAACACAACTGCGTACAAAACAAATCCTGGTAAGCAATATGTAAAAAGGGAAGGTAAATACGTTACTGTTTTATACAAAATTGGACGTAATCTCACCTTTTGCCTTTTATGAGCAAAGTACGAAATAATAATAAGCACCGCAAATTCCGTAAAGATAAGAAACAACGCTAACAATGATAAAATTACAATTGCCAAAATGCCGTATGGTGTCTTTAAAAACGCTAATAATTCATCATTCGTCGCATTTGCATAACCACCAAAATACAATAACTTATTAAAAATGATCCCAAATAGCGGGACAAATACAATCGCTGCTAATAATTTATAAGCGAGTTGAAAGGTTAATACATTCCAAAAAGCAAATTTAACTGTTTGAAAGGAATGTCCCATTACTCCTGGTATAGATAGTCTTTTACGGTGTTGCATATATTCCTCCACATTCTAAAATGATATTTGAGATGGATTCCATATTTCCATTTCTAACCCATCTTTTTAATAATAATATATTCCGCTTAACATGAACACTCTTATACATACAATGAAAAAAGTGATGGTTACTCCCCATCACTTTTTCACTTACTCTATTTTTTCTCTAACCCTTGCCCAAATGCTTTCAGGAAGCTAAAACCGAATGTAATGGCTCTATTGATATCTGGGTCTTTTAACACTTTAAAGAAATCCATCACTTTTGTTTTTTTACCACTATTTAATTCATCTGTTGCAAATTGTAATCCAGTAACTAAGCTGGATGTAATTTGTTTCGTTACTTCTGGATCAACTGAAGATAATGCTTCTCCTGCCCCCATCATATTGTTGAGTGCATTTTTAACTGGTTCACGATTTAATTGCTCCACAGCGATCTTTGAAACATCTTCTTTCGCAGCAAGTAAACTAATCGCCGCATCTAATATACCAGCCTTCTGCAACTGTGCTAACAGCTGCATCGTTTCTTCTACTGCTTCACGATTATTAGATAGCTCATTTAGAAGTTCATCTGCTACTTGCTGTTTCTGTTCTTCTTCTGTTACAACTTTCTTTTTAATTAAAGTAATTTCTTTTGCCACTATCTCCGCCCCCTAGTCCACAAGTGATACGTATTGTTTTCTTTGCCATTTTTGCTCGATTTCAACACCATTTTGCGGATTACGTTTTTTATCTCGCGGGTTTGAAGATGGTAACGGACGGTTTCCTTTTTCACGTAATACACGCATTCTCACCATCGTTTGTTTGTACGCTGGTGTACACGTATAAAGGTCTGTTGCCGTCCCAGTTAAAATATTAATCGCTTCTTCATTTATCGTTGCATGCATCGGTAAATATAATTCTTTCCCCGTTACACGATCTGTAACAAGTGCCTGTACTTTAATTTTCCCAAATGGTGATGCTAATTCTACAAGACCACCATCTTTCACATTACGCTCTAGGGCAAGTTCCGGCGAGATTTCAACGAATACTTCAGATACTTTAGATAAAATACCAGCCGACTTATTCGTCATATTTCCTTCATGGAAATGTTCTAGCATGCGTCCATTATTTAAAAGTAAATCATACTCATCTGGCGCTACAACTGGTGGTACCCATTCATCTAATGATAAACGAGCGAGTTTATCTGGGAAGTTAAATCCGTCTACATATAATAGGGGTGTATCGCTACCATCATGACTACCCCAACATAAACTATTCCACCCTTCTAGACGGTCGTACGTTGCTTGAGAGTATAACGGTGCAAGTGATGCGATTTCGTCCATAATTTCACTTGGACTCTCGTAATTCCAATCCCCGCCCAGTGCACGAGCAACTTTTTGTAAAATCCACCAGTCTGGTTTGGAATCACCAAGCGGCTTCAATACTTCATATAATCTTTGAATACGGCGCTCTGTATTCGTAAACGTTCCTTCTTTTTCTAAACTTGGTGCCGCTGGTAAAATAACATCAGCAAAACGAGCTGTTTTCGATAAGAACATATCTTGAACAACGAGGAAGTCTAAATTCGCTAAAATATGTTGCACATGGTTCGCATTTGAATCAACTAAAGCCATCTCTTCACCCATGACATACATACCACGTAGTTTTCCTTCTTCCGCCGCAAGTAACATTGCAATATTATTTAATCCTGGTGCTTTCGGAATAGTTGTACCATATGCTTTTTCAAACTTAGCACGAAGCGCATCATCTGATACTGCTTGATAACCTGGAAGCCAGTTTGGTAATGTTGCCATATCACAAGCACCTTGTACGTTATTATGTCCGCGTAATGGATATGCACCTGCACCAGGACGACGATAGTTACCTGTAACAAGCAGTAAATTTGAAATTGCAGCGGATGTTGTACTTCCTCCTGTATTTTGCGTTACACCCATTCCCCAAAGTATACAAGTACCATCTGCTTCATATACCATACGAGCCATTTCTTTCAGATTTTCTTTCGAAATCCCTGTAATTTTCTCTGTATAGTCCAGCGTATATTTCTCTACCATTTTGCTATATTCATCAAAATTCTTTACGTTTTCAGCTATAAACTTTTTATCATGCCAATCTTGATCAATAATATATTTCGTAATACCAGCAAGCCATACGTAATCCGTACCTTGGCGCGGATGAATAAATAAATCTGCACGCTCTGCCATTTCATGTTTACGAAGGTCTGCTACAATCAGTTTTTGCTCATGTAATTTATGAGCACGTTTTACACGCGTCGCAAGTACAGGATGCCCTTCTGTTGGATTCGCACCAACGATAATCACAAGGCCTGCTTCAGCTATATCTTTCACTGTTCCAGCATCCCCGCCCATACCGACAGTTTTAAATAAACCATCTGTTGCTGGAGATTGGCAATAACGCGAGCAGTTATCTACATTATTTGTTCCATATATTTGACGAGCTAGTTTTTGCATAAGGTAATTTTCTTCATTCGTTACTTTCGAAGAAGAAATGAATCCAAATGCATCGCTGCCGTATTCTGATTTAATATGCTGCATGTTAGAAGCAACAACCTCTAATGCTTCTTCCCATGAAGCTTCAACAAACATATCTCCTTGGCGAATCAATGGCTTCGTAATACGATCTTCACTGTTTACAAAGTCCCATCCAAATTTACCTTTTACACATGTGGAAATACCATTAACCGGTGCATCTGAAACAGGTTGCACTTTTAGTATATGGCGATCTTTCGTCCATACTTCGAATGAACAACCGACACCACAAAATGTACAAACTGTTTTTGTTTTATTAACTTTCGTCTTACGCATCGCAGCCTCTACTTCTGAAACTGCTAAAATACTACTATATCCAGGCTCTACATCCTTTACAAAATCAATCATCGGATCTAACACATCTGGTTTTAATCCTGTCATGAATCCAGCTTCACCTAACATTGATTTCTCCATCAACGCATTACATGGACATACTGTTACACACTGCCCGCAACTTACACAAGATGAGTCATTTATACTTACACCATTGTCCCATATAACACGCGGACGATCTAAGCTCCAGTCTATCGATATCGTTTCATTAACCTGTAGGTTTTGACATACTTCTACACACTGCCCACAAGCAATACATTGATTTGGATCATACCGATAAAACGGATGTGACATATCCACTTCACAAGCACTTACTTTCGGCTCATACGGATATTTCTGCTCTTCGATTCCCATCATATGTACTGTATTATGAACCTTACAATTACCGTTATTGTTATCACATACGGTACAATACAATAAATGATTCTCTAATATTCGATCCATTGCCTCAGTCTGTGCCTCTTTGGCACGCTGTGACTGTCTTTCAATATGCATACCGTTCTCGAGCTTCGTTGAACAAGCACGCATTAACTTCCCATCTACTTCTACAATACATGTATCACAAGTTTGAATTGGATCTACTTCTGGTACATGACAAATTTGAGGATGTTCCAAATTACTCTCGTTAAATAATTGTAGTATTGTCTTTTCACCTGATGCTGAAAATTCTTTACCATCTACGGTTACACGGACTGTCTGTTCTGCCATAGTTTCCCCTCTCCTTACAACCAACTGTACAACATATTTATGAATCCGTTTTCATAAATGAATGACTGTACATATTTTTGAAACGCCCTGCCTAAATACTTTTCTTATGAAGTCGATTCTAGATGTTTATAAGGCATCACTACGAAAGCTTGAAAATTTCACTATTCTACATTTCTATTATATCGTATATATACAATAATAACCAAAATAATCTGATACCTTCCTTCTAACAGATGTTTTTATTTTTTCAATGTTTTATGATGAATGTGGGAGAAAATACATATAAAAGGGGAATTTAATATGGGGCCTACGCAAGAGACTTATACAATTGTACGCTATCAGTCTGGTACATTTTCAAAACAACTGGATGAGATTGTTACAGAATCTCCTATTACTATTAAATTAAATGGTGAAGAATATGTAACAGTCGTATGTACACCAACTTACATCGAAGATATGGTAATTGGCTTTTTAATTTCTGAAGGAATTATTTCTTCCTATAAAGATGTTGAAGAACTATGGATTCAAAAAGATAACGGAATTGTCCATGTAACATCATCAAAAGTAAATCCGCTCTATCAAAATTTATATAATAAACGATACATCACTTCCTGTTGTGGAAAAGGTAGACAAGGTTTTATTTTCGCTAACGATGCAGCAAAAGCAAAAGATTTACATGATATACATGTAAAAATTACTCCTGAAGAATGCTTTTACTTAATGAATACTTTACAACAATCTTCCACTACATTTCGTCAAACCGGCGGTGTTCACAATACCGCACTATGTGATCGAAACAATGTCCTCATATCAAGAATGGATATCGGAAGACATAATGCATTAGATAAAATATATGGTCATTGTTTGCGTAACGATATATCCGTTAAAGGAAAAATCATTGCATTTAGCGGGCGTATTTCATCCGAGATTTTACTCAAAGTTTCAAAAATCGGATGTGAAATTGTTCTATCTAAATCCGCTCCAACAAAACTAGCATTGCAACTCGCTCACGATTTAGGCATTACAGTCGTAGGATTTATTAGAAATGAATCCTGCAATATTTACACACATCCACATCGAATTGATGGTTATTAATCGAATAACTAAAATAACTCCTCGATTGAGGAGTTATTTTAGTTATAAAAATGTAATATATTAAAGACTTGAATAGTTAATAAAGTTAATATATAATTTCATTACATAATTAAAAACAAAATATTGTAGCATATATCTTTTCATTCTTTTACAAATTAAAAGAGACTGCTAACAAAACGCATACACATTCTTATAAAAATAATGGATTTATTTTATTTAAAATCGACCAAGGAGGTTACAACGATGGAAATTCGCTTATTAACGACAGAGGACGCAGAAATATATTTAAAAGTTTGTATGGAAGGTTTAACGAAGAACCCGGAAGCTTTTAGCTCTTCTTATGAGGATGTTCTTAAACATGAGGATCCTGTAGCTGCTATGGCAAAACGATTAAGCAATCCGGATAAGCATACTCTAGGTGTCTTCAAAGATAACGATTTAATCGGCATTGCTACTTTAGAAACAAAGCCTTTCATTAAACAAGAACATAAAGCAAAAATCGGTTCCGTTTTTGTTTCCCCTAAAGCGCGGGGTCTTGGAGCAGGACGAGCTCTTATTAAAGCAATTATTGAAAATGCCGATAAATTACATGTAGAACAACTTATGCTCGATGTTGTAGTTGGTAACGATGCAGCAAAAAAATTATATGAATCATTAGGTTTCCAAACTTACGGCGTACAAGAGCGTTCATTAAAACATAACGGTCAATATTGGGACGAGGAACATATGGTTCTGTTCTTAAATGATTAATACTTCAATATAAAGTGAAACTTTACTCAGTGGGGGAGCTTTCCAAAAGCATCTTTTTATTAAGAAAGATGCTTTTTTCATTACAACAATGTAATATTCATGTCACCTTTATCGATCGTACCAAACCTTTCCATTCATTATACTAAAAATATAAAGTGAAACTTTACTCAGTGGGGAACTACATCCCACGCTGATCGCATGTACTTGATATGTAGAGGAGAATGTGACATGAAACAAAACAAACGAGCTATGCTTTTAATATTTACTACAGCGATTGTAACTTCTGGATTAGCAATTTTACCTTGGTTTATTATATGAACACTCCCCTAACAATGAAAAAAGCTGATTGCTTCTGAATAAGCAATCAGCTTTTATATATTATAAAATCCCTAAAATTTTATTTACGCAACTTATAATAATAATCATAGATACGGCAACGCAAATGACAACCGTATTACGATCTTGTTTTTCTTTTTTTGAAATTTCTTCTTTTTGATTCATGTGTATAATCCCCTTTTTAAAAAAAGTGTGAGATAGGAAATTTTTCTTATCCGATGCGAGGTGAATACGAAAACCCTCTCTATCTCACATACACAATAGAATGGAATTGTCATTTTATAAATAAAATGACATGACGTTATGTCGCAACATAGGGTATTTTGTGTCGCTACGTTTTCTATTATAAAAAATAGTTGTGCAAAACTAGTGCATTTTTTATGTCAATTACTCTGAGCAAGAAATCACTCTTCCATTCAATCACATAAAAAGAGTTTTTTATCATTTTCATGTAAACTATACAAGTAGAATGAACAGTTTGGGGTGCACAAGATTATGGTAAAAATTTTATTAGTAGACGATGAAGAACGTATGTTACGATTATTAGATCTGTTCTTAAGTCCTCGTGGCTATTTTTGTATGAAAGCTACCTCTGGCCTTGAAGCACTAAAGTTAATAGAACAAAAAGACTTCGATATTATTTTGTTAGATGTAATGATGCCGAATATGGATGGATGGGATACTTGCTATCAAATCCGTCAAATTTCCAACGTTCCAATCATTATGCTAACAGCTCGTAATCAAAATTATGATATGGTGAAAGGTCTTACTATTGGCGCAGATGACTATATTACAAAACCATTTGATGAGCATGTATTAGTCGCACGAATCGAGGCTATATTACGCCGTACAAAAAAAGATGGCTTTGTTAGTTTCAATGGTATTGAGTGGGATAAAACGAAACATACCGTCACAGTGTACGATGAAAAAATCTCACTAACTCCTATCGAGTTTTCGTTACTTGGACTATTTTTACAAAATACAAACCGTGCTTACAGCCGTGATGATTTAATCGAGAAAATTTGGGGCTATGAAACAGACATCGAATATAGAACAATTGATTCACACATTCGTAATATCCGTGATAAACTACGCAAAAAAGGATTTCCAATTGAAGATTACCTAGAAACGGTCTATAAAGTCGGATATAAATGGAAAAGCGAATAATTACTTCGGTCAGTGGGAAATCGTATACCACTGACTCTTTATTATGAATAAGGTATGGTGAAAAAATGAGTAAACTTTCCCTAAAAATTGGGACATACTTTTTAATATTAGCTTTATGTATTGAAACAATTGCTTTCGTATCTTTTTATAAAAGCCTTTCAAAAATGCGTATTGTAGAGGAAACAGATGCTCTTTTAGAGAAAGGTAATCGCTATAGTAAAAAAATTAAAAGCCGCGAGAGACGGGATGAATATTATAAAGAAATGAAACACGCTGAACATAATAAAAATCCTAAACGCCCTGTGTATCCTGAGTTCGATATTACGAACGAGGCTGCACACTTAGTTGAATCGGAATCAATTTCTAACTCCGATATAGCTATCATTATTACTGACCATAACGGCAAAATTATTTCCACCTCAGAACCCGTAACAAAAGATATGCAAAAACAACTTACTTGTAAAACAGAAACTGTCCCAGACGGCGGATTGGTCGTTGAAAGGAACTGGAAAAAATCAAAGTTCATCACAACAGTAAGCCCACTTAACACAACAAAGTTTCAAGGAAAGCTATATATGTTATTAAAAACATCTTTCCTAGAAAATATGTTACTTAAACTCATGAAGCAATTTCTTATCATTAGTGTTTTAACGATTATTTTAACGACTATTTCTGTCTTTGTTTTTTCTCGAGTTATTACAGAACCACTTATAAAAATGAAGAGAGCAACAGAAAAAATGTCAAAATTAAATAAGCCGATTCAATTAGGTATTAAACGAAATGATGAACTTGGAAGCTTAGCAAAAACGATTGAAGATTTATCCAGTGAACTGACTTATATGAAAAAAGAACGCAATGAATTTCTCGCTAGTGTCGCCCATGAACTATTAACTCCATTGACCTATATGAAAGGTTATGCAAAGGTAGCAAAGAGAGACTCTTTAACGAAAGAAGAGCGTGAAGAATATTTACAAATTATTGAGGATGAAACGGATAGTGTAACCGATCTCGTACAAGATTTATTTATGCTTGTACAACTAGAACAGCACCAATTTGTTATAAAAAAACAAAAAGTACTTCTTAGGCCTTTTTTAGAGCGAATGGTTGAAAAAACAAAAACAACATTAACTAATAAGCAAATGCAACTTCATGTATACTGTAAAGAGGATTTAGAAGTATGTATAGATGAAAGACGCATGGAACAAGTGATGTTAAATTTATTGCATAACGCTTATCAGCATTCGCCAGAAAATACTTCTATAACAATTCGTGTACTAACAGAAACAGATTATTTTACAATAAGTGTACAAGACGAAGGCGAAGGTATTCCTGCGGAAGATATCCCGCATATTTTCGATCGTTTTTATCGTGTTGATAAATCCAGAACAAGAGCTACTGGAGGAAAAGGTATCGGGCTAGCTGTTGCAAAAGAAATTGTAGAATTGCATAACGGTTCCATTCTAGTAACAAGCCAATTAGGAGTAGGAACAAACTTTATAATTGAGCTACCTTTTGAATAAGATGCGTGTGAAAACACCAGTAGTAGTAAACACTACTGGTGTTATTTTGTTCATAAAATCAGCTCATATAAGCTAAGCTTTTGAAATTATTCTTATTTCAATATAAAATAAAGTGAAACTTTAATCCATGGAATGGTTCACCCCATGGATTATTAGTTGAACCAATCGGGCATTTACGGGAAGTTATCTCCGACCTAACTTCCGCGCATTTGCCGAATTTTAAAGTTGGAGTCTTACTGCCCGCGAATAGCGGGGTAAAGTTACATTTGCAAAGATTTGGAGGGTGATATAATTGGATATCCATGTATTAACAAAAGACGAAGCGGAAATTTACTTAGAACTTCGCGTAGAAGGATTAAAGCAAAACCCTGAAGCTTTCAGCTCTTCTTATGAAGATATTATTAATAAAGAGTGTGCGATTGAATATAAAGCACAAAAATTAGCACAAGATGAAAACTATACGCTAGGTGCATTTAAAGATGGACAATTAATCGGGGTTGCAACACTGGAAACGAAACCATATGTAAAACAAGAACATAAAGCTAAAATCGGTTCTGTATATGTGTCTCCAAAAGCACGTGGTCTTGGAGCAGGAAAAGCACTTATTAAAGAATGTCTTGAACTTGCTAAATCTTTAGAGGTAGAACAAGTTATGCTTGATGTTGTTGTTGGCAACGATGGAGCAAAAAAACTTTATGAATCATTAGGTTTTAAAACATTCGGTGTACAAGAACGTTCATTAAAATATAACGGACAATATTGGGACGAAGAGCATATGGTCTTATTCTTAGATGAAAATAAATAATAAAAAACATCCTCATGTTTGGAGGATGTTTTTTACTTTCTTGTAAACCATGCCTTATGTAATAATTGAATCGCTTTCGCAATTTCGTCCTCTGATAATATCGCAAACCCAAGTAAAACTACATTTTCAGGAGCCGTACCGTCTTTATAGTACGTAGACACAGGGTATATTTTGATACTATATTTCGCAGCTTCTTGAATTAATTCTTCTTCCCGCATTCCATTATGCACTTTTAATAAAATGTGTAATCCCGAATCTTCTCCTATCACTTCAACACGATTAGAGAAATACTTCTCTATTTCAAAAACAAGTCGATCTCTCTTCTTTCGATAGACAACACGCATTTTATGAATATGTTTTTCCCAATATCCTTCATTTAAAAATCTTCTAATCACTTCTTGATCTATTCTTGAAACACTTTGTGTATAAAATAAATATTGCTGTTGATACTTTTTAATTAATTTCTTCGGCAACACCATATAGCTCATCCGTAGCGATGGCAATAATGCTTTAGATAGCGTCCCCATATAAATAACTTTCCCCTCTGTATCTAACCCTTGCAGCGCCGGTATAGGCTTTCCAGAATAGCGAAATTCACTATCATAATCATCTTCAATAATGTATCTCTCTTCTTCTTTCTTCGCCCATTGTAAAAGCTGCATCCTTCTCGTAATAGGCATAATCATTCCATATGGGAACTGATGAGAAGGTGTTACAAATACAACATCTGCATCGCTATTTTCTAAATCTTCCATACAAATCCCATCCTTATCTAAAGGCAACATTTGAACCTTCTTTTCTCCCTGTTCAAAAACGACCATTTTCCTATGATAACCTGGGTTTTCAACAGCATAATTGCTTCCCTTCAACAATTGAAAAAGTAACTTTACTAATATTTGTGTTCCTGCTCCTAATACAATTTGACTAGCTGAACAACGCACACCTCTAGATTCATACAAATAGTTTGCAATTTCCTCTCTTAAGCTCAGCTCTCCTTGAGGGTGTCCAAGAAAAAGCAAATCATTATTATGTGGCTGCCATACATCATTTATAAGTTTGCGGTACATAGTAAACGGAAAAGTATTCGTATCAACTCCTGTTTGGGTGAAATCAAATTTATAGTTCTCCTCCCGAAACGGTATTTCTTCTACTTCCGCTTCACTTCCTTCTACGTGAATCATTTGTTCAACTTTACATACAAAATAACCTTTTCTCGATGCCGACTCAATGTAACCCTCTGCAAGTAATTGTTCGTAAGCCGCTTCTACTGTATTCTTACTCACTTGTAAATAGATCGCCAACTTTCTCTTTGCAGGTAATTTTGAAAAAGCCGGAATCGTTCCGTCTTTAATTTCTTGTTTTATATACTCATACAATTGCACGTACAATGCTATTTTACTTTTCATATTTAAATTAGGCGTTAATTCTAACATACTATCTGACCCCTTAATAAAACTAAAATCTGATACTTTTTACAGTGCCAGAAGTTATATATAATTCCTTTTATCATGTCACACATAAAAAATCAAATACTCGAGAGGAGATGCATGATCGATCATGAACAACAGTAGACGTATTGGACTCATTATGATTATTACCGGAGCGACATTATGGGGATTATCTGGCCCGATGATTCAGTGGCTATTTCAACATACTAATGTATCATCAATTGACTTTTTAACAATTCGCTTGTTGCTTGCGGGAATATTTATTTTATCTTTCTTACTTATAAAGAAACAAAACATATTTCAAATTTGGAGATACCCTAGACATTCTATACAACTTATTATTTTCTCTATTCTCGGCATGCTCGGTGCGCAATACGCCTTTATCGAAACAGTTCATATTAGTAATGCAGTCACAGCGACATTATTTCAATTTCTTGGTCCCATTTTTATTACCATTTATGTCGCAGTTGAACAACGAAAATTCCCTGCTTCTATGCAACTACTCGCAATTATAACTGCGCTAATGGGGACGTACTTTATTATTACGAACGGTTCAATTGAAAATATTGTTTTATCTAAAGAAGCCATTATTTTTGGTCTATTAACAGCAATTGGCTTTGCCTTTTATACCCTTCATCCAGCTTCTCTTATTAAAGAATGCGGAACAACTGTAGTAATTGGCTGGGGGATGTTAATCGGCGGTATTGCCCTGCTTATTTGTAATCGCTCATTTGGATGGAATCAGCTTTCACAAACTTTTACACCAAAAACATTTTCTATGCTTATTCTTATCATCATCAGTGGTACTCTATCTTTCCTCCTTTATATCGGTAGTCTGAAATATTTAGCAGCAACAGAAACAAGCATTTTATCTAGCATTGAACCACTTGTAGCTGCCATCGTTTCAATCGCTTGGCTAAATGAATCCTTTGGAGCCTATCAATTATTAGGCGGCGTATGTATCGTTCTTTCTGTTATTTTCTTAACAATGCCTCAAAAAGAGAGAGAACCAGCCTTTTCAACTGAACAAATATAAAAAATGTCAAAAGAGGTCGTACAAAACTTACGACCTCTTTTTATACTTTAAAGGAATTGTCCCGCTTTCTAGCAAATACAATTACACTAACAATAAAAATTAGGAGTGTGGCACCATGAAAAAAATCGGAACTATGCTACTTTTCTCCTTTCTCATCACTGGATGCATGCAAGGTCAAGATTCCAAGGAATCTAAAAAAGAAGCCATAGAAACGTCATCCACTCAAACAAACGCACCTTCCTTTTTCCATCTTAGTGTTTTAAAAGATGTAAATTGGGAAGAAGCGCCATCCTTTGTAGATGGAAAAATGCCTTTAAAGGGTATTGAAGGAAAAATCGCAATGGCTGATACCTCTATTATCGTAAATGAGCAAAATGAAATAATGTGGTACTTTCTAGATCCAGAAATACCAACTGGAAAACTATCTATTATTGCACTCAAACAAGGATCAGTAACTCCTACACCAGTACTCTTTCAAAAAGAAGCCATCACACCAACTTGGACTACTTCAAATACAATTGATTCTACTACAAACGAACTTCCGCTCACTATGTCTCTACCTTCATCCGGATTATGGGTATTAAATATATATGTGAATGAAAAATATTATGATCAGTTTGTAATCACTGCTGAGTAAAGTGACAAAACTAAAACACTTTCTTACAACAATGTAATTTCTACGTCATATTCTTCGATAGTTGAAGTATCTCTCTTCTCTTATACTTAAAGTAAGAAATGGCACGAGGAGAGATGAGAGATGAAAAAAATGATAGAAGTGATCGTAGCAGTAACTGAGGTTTTAGTAAATGGTAAAAAAGTTGCAATGGAATTAAATAAATAATGAAGAAACATAAATAATTCTACATTTCTTCATTTTTTTGATTTCTTATCTCAAAAAAGCAGTGCCTTTTTAGGCACTGCTTTTAGCTATTAATAACTTGGTATTTTCGTAATTTGCGCCACACCTGAATCAATGGCTGCTTTCGCTACTGCTTCTGCAACACTTGGAACAACTCTTTTATCTAATGGATTCGGGATTACATAATTCGCATTACGTTCTTCGTCCGTAATGATGTTAGCGATCCCATATGCTGCCGCTAATTTCATTTCTTCTGTAATATCAGTCGCGCGCACATCTAGCGCACCGCGGAATATTCCTGGGAACGCCAATACATTATTTACTTGATTCGCATAATCCGAACGCCCAGTTCCAACTACAGCTGCCCCAGCCTCTAATGCATCCTCAGGGAAGATTTCTGGAATTGGATTCGCCATTGCAAACACAATTGCTTTCTCATTCATCGTCTTTACAAGCTCTTTCGTTAATACATTAGGAGCAGATACACCGATAAAGATATCAGCCTGATGAATCGCTTCTTTTAATGTTCCACGTACATGTTCTCGATTTGTCTTTTTTGAAACATCAACTTGCGCTTCGTTCATCCATGCTTCACCTTCACAAACAATACCTTCTAAGCTAACTAACGTAATGTGCTTTGCACCAGCCTTTAATAATAATTTTCCAATTGCAATTCCTGCTGAACCCGCACCGTTAATAACAATTTTTACATTATCCATTTGTTTGCTAACAACTTTTAATGCATTAATAACAGCTGCTAAAACGACAATAGCTGTTCCATGTTGATCATCATGGAATACAGGAATATTCGTTTCTTCTTTTAATCGTTTTTCAATTTCAAAACAGCGTGGTGCGGCAATATCTTCTAAGTTAATTCCTGCAAACGTAGGCTCTAAATTTTTCACAAGGGTAACGATTTCATCCACATCAGTCGTACCTAAACATAATGGAAAAGCATCTACATTCGCAAATTTCTTAAATAAAATACTTTTCCCTTCCATAACAGGCATAGCTGCTTTCGGTCCAATGTTCCCTAGACCAAGTACCGCTGTTCCATCTGAGACAACTGCCACCATATTACCACGTGCTGTATAGTCATACACTGTTTCTTCATCTGCCGCAATTGCTTTGCAAGACTCCGCTACACCTGGTGTATATGTCAGGCTTAAATCATCCGCTGAATTTACTTCTACTTTACTTGTAATTTCAATTTTCCCTACTAATTCTTTATGCAATAACAATGATCTTTCATTAATTTGATTTTCTAACATACTTATAATCTCCCCTTAATTTGACAAGCTAGCTATATGAATATAGCTAGCTTGTTTGATCATGAAAACATTTTTAATAAAATTGTCGCTGTTACAACCATTGCTGCCCCGCCTAAACGTGTTGAAATTTGCGCGAATGGCATTAATTCCATACGATTTGAAGCTGATAAAATAGCAACATCCCCAGTTCCACCTAAACCGCTATGACATCCAGTTACAATCGCTGATTCAACTGGATACATTTTCATCACTTTCCCTACAAGAAAACCTGACGCTACCATTGTAAGAACAACCGATGCACACACAACAACATATCCTACTGAAAGTACTGCTGCTACGTCTTTTAACGGAATATATAACAACCCTAATCCGACCATTAACGGCCAAGTTAAATTCTTTGAAATAAATTTATATAAATGGAATGCTCCTTGCTCCATTTTTGCTGGCATTAATTTAAAATATTTCACAAGCGCTGCTGAGAAAATCATAATAATTGCCCCAGGAATACCGATGAACTTAGAAGCAAATCCTCCGAAGATGAAGAACGTACACGCAATTAATAAACCTGCTCCCATTAATGAGAAGTCAATTGGCTTCTCTGTATTTTGCTCTTTTAATAACTCTGCTTGATTGTCTGTTTTCACTAATACACCGTTACCACTAAGCTCCGGTTTCTTCTCACCTAAACGCTTCATATACCCTGCACTCACGATTGCGAACATATTTCCAATAATAGCTGCTGGAATAAGCTGTGATACAAACGTTGCTGATGGTTCATTTAAAATATCACTATAAGCCAGCGACAATGGTAAAATACCTTCCCCGATACCACCGCTCACAATTGGTACGATGATAAAGAAGAATGTTTGCTTCATTTCAAAACCAAATAGTGAACCGACCAATAATCCTACTGCTACAGAAGCTAACGTCCCTACTACTAAAGGAATAAACATACGAACGAAACCTTGTACTAACACTTTACGATTCATTCCTAAAATACTTCCGACTACTAAACAAGAAATATATAAATATAAAAAGTTCGATTTTTTCATTAACATAGTCGCAGCTTCCATTGAAGCTGGATTCATCCAGTTAAAAAATACAAGTAATGATGGAATAAATAACGAAAGTATTGCCGGACCGCCGATATTTTTTAAAATTGGAATTCTCATCCCAATGTCTCCTAAGAAAATACCCATGATCATAATAACTGCAAATCCACCAATCATATCTGCTGGTAATTTATTATATACAGATGCCCCATAAATAATAGCAGCCAATACTACATATAACGGTAAAGGTATAACACCGATTTTTACATTCATAATTTTAGAAGCGAAAGATTCACTTTGTACTTCATTTCCTTTAGAAAATGATACCGCTTCCACATTCTTTTGAATTCCCATATGGCACCCCCTTGTTTTCTTAATAACAATATTAAAACGCTTTCAATAGTAAAAATAGTTTTTGTAAGTTTTGTAATTGATTTTGTAATTAAAAAAAGTATAAGCGACTTATAATAAGTCGCTTATACATAAAACTCTATTTTCTTTTGATCAACACATCTTAGTTTACTTACAGGTCTTCCCACATGTTGGTACATCATTTCGTTTTCTAATACTCCAATGTCAGTCAAAAACATTACATATTTTCGAATAGAAACTCTTGAAATCCCAACTAATTGTGCCATTTCATCTGTTGTAAACGCTCGTCCATTCAGCGACTCGATTTTCTGCCAAATTAATTGCAACGTTTGCTTCGTTAGCCCTTTCGGAAGCTCTTTAGTAACAGTAGGCTCTCTTTTTTCTTTTTGCAAAATTAACAAATCTAATTCCGATTGACTAATTTTTTGTTGTTCTTTCATAAAAGTAAGCTTTTCTCGATATATAGTTAATGCTTCTTTAAATCGTTCAAATGTAAATGGTTTAATTAAATAATCCACTACGCCATATTGCAATGCTTTTTTAATACTCCCCATATCATGTACAGCTGAAATCATCATAATATCGATTTCTTTTTCTTGATTCCGAATATACATTAAAAGCTCAAATCCAGTCTCTTCAGGCATAAAAATATCAAGTAATACTAAATCTACTCGTGATTGCTCTAATACTTCTATCGCTTCTTTAACCGAGTTAACTGCTTGAACAAGTTCAAACCCTCCTACTCGCTCTAAATAATGCGTATTTAACATTGCTACCATCGGGTCATCTTCTACAATTAAAACTTTAATCATATTTGCCTCTCATCCCTACCTTTAGGTATTTCAATTGTTATCTTTGTTCCCTTTCCTACTAATGAATGCATATGAATTTCCCCATTTATTCGCTGTATACTTTCTGTTACAAGATACAAACCATAACCGCGGTTATCCCCCTTTGTGGAATAACCTTTCGTAAATAATGCCCCTATTTCTTCTTCTGGTATACCTTTTCCCGTATCTTGTACTGTAATAATTAGTGTATCCCCATATTGTATCTCAACTTCAACTTGCTTCTTTTCACAATTCGTCACTGCTTCTAATGCATTATCAATTAAATTTCCGACAATCGTAATCAGTTCATGAGTAATACTTTCATCCTCTATTTCTGGCATGTAAGAATCTTCACTTATGATTAATTTTATATTTTTCTCTCTAGCATAGCTAAGTTTCCCGAGTAAAAAACCAGCAAATACTGGACTTTTTATTCTTTTCATAATCCCACCAATTTCATATTGATGCTCTGATACCATACCGCTTATATACTTTTGTAATTCTTCATACTGCTTCATGTGTGTAAGCCCTAATACGACATGCATTTTATTCATAAATTCATGCGATTGTGCCCGTAATGCCTCCGCATATAGTCTAATACCAGTTAATTCTTCTGCTAATTTTCTAATCTCTGTTTTATCACGAAATGTTGCAATCGCGCCAACTATTTCTCCTTTTACATATAAAGGAACACGATTCGTCACAATCATAATTCCATAAATATTTTGTTCTTCGTTTAATTGTACCTCTCCCGTTTGTAATACTTCTTTTATACGCGAATTAGGCATATACAACTCAACATCTTTACCGATAAAATCTTCTTCAAGTCCACTTTTCTTAAACAGTCGTTTTGCCTCATTATTTATTAAAGTTACATTGGCCTCTTTATCTACAGCAATAATACCTTCCTTTACAGATTGTAGCATCGTATTTCTTTCTTCAAGAATTTTCGCTATCCTATGAGGTTCAAGACCGAATAAACTTTTCTTTATATGTCTAGCTAGCAATATTGCTCCTATAATTCCGACTAGTACCCCAACTCCAACACCAATATAAATGATATGTCTACTTTCCTTGACTCTCTCTTTTACATTATCTGCTGAAATACCAACGGCCACCGCTCCAAGTTGTTCACCTGTTTCAGAAAATACAGGTACAAACACTCGCATTGAAATACCTAAAGTTCCTTCTGCCAGCGATACATGTTCCTTTCCTTTCAATACAGGCCCTTCATCTCCCCCAATAAAATGATGACCTATTTTTTGAGGATTTGGATGTGATTTTCTTATTCCATTCATGTCCATAACTACAATAAATTGAACACCTGTGTTTTTTAATATTCTATTTGTATACGTTTGGATTGCAGAAGTATTTGCTTTCCCAATTAAACCATCGATTACAATCGACTCATTCGCCACAATGTGTGCAATTGTTTTTGCTTTCTCTGCTTGGCTATCCTCTGTTGTCCGTTCTACATTATGACTAATTAATATATCTGTCACAAGTAAAGAAAAAATTACAACTGTACAAACTAACAATGTAATCGTTTTCCATAAATTCCATAGTCTTTTTCTTTTTTTCATCCCGTTAATGACTCCCCTAATTGCTGAATAGAAAAATAAGTAAGGTGATATTATTTTCACCTTACTTATCTGCTGTTATTATACTTTAAATTTACTAGTCATCGCTTGTAGTTCTTCGGCCATCTCAGCTAAGTTTTGCGAAGCTGAACTAATTTCTTCCATTGAATTCACTTGTTCTTCTGTTGAGGCAGCAACACTTTGCATACTAGCTGTATTTTCTTCTGCAGCCGCTGCAATTTCATCGATGGCATTTGTCACTTCATTTGCATCTCCAGCAATTCTCTTCGTTGTTTCTACCATTTGATTAACTTGAGAAACAATATGTGTAGTAGAACTTAAAATTTCTGTAAAACTTACTTTCGTTTTTGTTACAACATCAAGACCTTGTTGAACTTCCCCATTCACATTATCCATAGCCTTAACAGTATGTTCAATATCAGCCTTAATTTCTGCAATTAAATTTGCAATCTCTCCAGATGATTCTCCTGATTGTTCCGCTAATTTTCTAACCTCATCCGCTACAATAGCAAATCCTCGGCCCTGTTCACCTGCTCGTGCTGCTTCAATAGCCGCATTTAAAGCTAGTAAGTTCGTTTGAGTAGCGATGTTTTGAATTGCTTCAGAAATAGCTCCTACCTGCTTTGATTTCTCATCAAGAAGTTTAATAATAGCATCTGACTCGAATACCGATTTAGAAATAGACTGCATTTGTTTTGCTGTTTGTTCAACCAATTCTTCCCCTTCTTCAGCTCTTTCTCTCGCATGCAATGAGGAGATAGAAATTGATTCCGCGCTTCCAGTTACATCTTGAATTGCTGTATTTACTTGTTGTAATGTAGCCGCACCTTCTTCAACACCTTGACTTTGTGATTCAGCCCCACCTGATACTTGTTCCATTGCAATTGTAATTTGATCTGTCGCATCATTTGCTTGCTGTACGCTCGCTGTTAACTCTTCAGCCGATGCCGCCACATGCTCTGCTGAAAAACTAATTTGAGTAATAACATCTTGTAAAGAGGCAGACATTTCATTAAATGAATTCCCTAATTTTCCTATATCATCATTTGAATGAATTGTAATTTTCTCTGTCAAATCCCCCTTACTAATTTTATATGCCGAGTCAGCTATTTTTTTTAATGGTCTTGTAATAGACTTTGTGATGAAATAAATTAATACACTACCAAATACAATAGCGATAGCAATAACAATAAAAGTCTTATAAAATACTGGATTCGCAGCTTGGGTAATTTCTTCATCAAACATAACTCCAACTACTTTCCAACCTGTTTTCTCATTTGTTGCAAAGATTAAATTCTTTTTATCATCTTGTTCTGTATAAGAGACATTTCCTTGTTTTTCTTCATAAATCGGTTTAATCCAAGGATCAGTAACTTTTGCACCTGGTTTTCTAGATGGATGACTAACAATTTGCTTATTTTGATCTAAAATAACTGCATAACCTTTTTCCCCAATGTTAATCATTTTAGAGATTTTTAAAATGTTATCTAAATTTAAGTTAATTCCTATAACACCTTTACCATCTTTTACTTCTTTAGCAATTGTCACTACCATATTTTTTGTAGATGCTGATTGATATGGTGCAGTAACAATTACTTTCCCTTTATTTTCATGTGCTTCTTTATACCAATCTCTCTCTGTTGGATTATACCCCTCAGACATTTGGATAAATGGTTCTCTTATAAACTTTCCCGTCTGCGTTCCAATATAAATACCTTCTACTTCTGGATGAAGTTTTATATATTGTGCTAACTTCGTTCTTACTATTTCTTCTTGTCCATTTGGATATGTATCCTCTGTTAAGATGTCTGCAAAGTATGCTGCATCAACAAATTTCTCTTCTATATTTTGAGAAATAACAGTATTTAAAATCGAAATATTTTCCTTTGCTTTACCTGTAATTTGTTGTTCAAAATTTGTTTTGGCAGTTTGATATGAAACACCACCGATAATAAGTCCTGGTATAGTTAAAATAAGAAAAAATGAAATGATTAATTTTTTCTTGATACTCATACATTTAACCCAGTTAAATATCTTTTGCATCATAATCCTCCTTTATGTAATGTGGATACTTGTGTAATTTTATACAAGTAACATATATAAAACAATATATAATGATAACATGTAATTTTTTTGTCAATTATGCATTTTTACATATTCACTACTTCGAAATACTTAATCATAAAAAATAAGAGAACTTTAGCTTATATAATAAGCTAAAGTTCTCTTATTTCTTAACAAAAAACACCCGCAAAAAAATCTCTTACAATTCCTTACATCTATTTCCCTACTAATTCATTTGGAGCTTTTCACATAACTAATCGCCTGACTACCCATTTGCACCCATGCCTTTTCAAAACTTTCTCTCGGTACTTTTACATCTAAACTATCACTTAGAGGATCTCGAATGTATACAAATTCTTTATCATATCCAACAAGTACTACACAATGTTCATTATACGTAATAGAAACGTCTCCACTATTTGTCTCCCATGTAGTAAATTCATCTTCATCTAATGGTGCAAATGTTGCATTTGTAATCATGACTACCGGTTGTCCTGATTTTACACTTTTATAAAGTTCTTCTATATTCTTCCCTGTTAAGTCTATAGCTTTATTAGGTAAATACTTTTTTGCTAATTGAAAAAGTGGTCCATGATATACACCATATCCAGATTCAGAAAAGGTATAAATGTTTCCAACAAATCCTTCATTCGGATTCCCTCTTACACCATCGTCTAAAAAATTCACCTTTTTGATTTCACTTGCCAATTCCATCTTATCTACTGAAACACCTGCATATTGTAACAGCATCGCTAAACTCGTTACTTCGCACCCTCTATCTAATTCTGGTAATTGCTGAATTAAGGGTACATTTGATAAGATGACCTTTTCATCATTATTACTAATTCCGCTTTGTATATTGAAGAATGTTAACTTCTCCACATACTTTGTAATTCCATTTGTATATACATTCCATACTGCTATACCAAGTACAGCCATACATATATACCACTTCCATTTCCGTATCACTCTCACGCCCTTTTTAGTTCGTTAAATAAGAATAAAACGCATCAGCATCCGTTCGAATCACCGGTACAAAATTTAGTTCTTTTCCTTTTTCAGGCTGATCTACTTTTATTTTTTCTGCTAATTCTTGAACGTTCATATTCATTTTATCCATATTAAGCTCCTCTGCCATTTGCAATACTTTTTGTTCATTAATTTCGCTTAATACTTGATATATATCTTTACCATACAGATCAATATGATATTTTTTTGCTTCTTCCTGCACTTTTTGTTCGTACACTTCTTGTGCTAGCGCTTCTATCTCTTTTCCTTTTTGCGAAATACCTAACTTCCCTGCTTCCTCTCTTACTTTCGTTCCATAGATTTCTTCCGCAATATCCTCTATTTCTTTTCCATTTGTTGAAATGCCTAATTTATCGGCTTCATCGCTAATTTTAATCGTATTAATTTGAGTAATTAAATTTACAATTGATGTATTCTCTATAGATATGCCTAGCTTTAACGCTTCTTGCTTCACTTTTGTTTCATAGATTTCTTCTGAAAGAGTCCCAACATCTTTTCCTTCTATCGAAATCCCTAACTGCTCTGCTTCTCTTCCTACTTCCGTTTCATGGATTTCTTTTTCTAGCGTAATTTGTTCTTTCCCTTCCGTTTCAATACCTAGATTCTCCGCCTTTTCTTCTGTATGCACCGCATGTATCTTTCCATTGTTTAATTGTTCTTTACTGCGCTGCGTGTAATCAGTCTTTCCTTTTGATGTTTCAGAAGGAGAGGCACCGCCTAATATACTTAAACTCATTACTCCAATAGTGAATACCGTCATCATTTTTTTTTTCAAAATTAATTCCTCCCTCTTACAACTTCTTTTCCATCATTCCCATAAAATTTTTAATGCTATACATAATCGAAATAACATTATGATCAATATAATCTGCTTAAATACATTTTTATACTCGCTTCTTTATGCGACGAACTTTCTGTATATCATACATGTTATAAATAGTTTCTTAACTTTCCCTTAAAAAAAGACGACCTTGTAAAAACAAGATCGTCCTCTCACTTATATTCTTTGGTTTTTAGGAAGAATTACTTCAAAACAAGTGCCCTCTCCCCATTCACTCTCTACTAATATTTTTCCATAATGCTTTTCTACAATCCAATTTGCAATTGAAAGACCTAATCCAGCTCCTTCTGACGCACTTCTCGCTTTATCTCCTTGATAAAAACGATTAAATAGTTTTGGGATATCCTCATCTTTCACTCCTATTCCATCATCTTTCACTCGTATACGAATCGAACTGTTCGTTTGCGTACAATCGATTTGTATATGACCACCTTCATTCGTATACTTCATCGCATTGTCTAACAATATGACCATCATTTGATGAATTCTCTCTCTATCACCCATAAATGATATACCATGCTCTACTTTCAATATCATCTCTTTTTCTTGATAGGAAGCAATCTCCTTATATGGATCTACTATCTCTTCTAACAATTTATCTATTTCAAATGTTTTTTTATCCATCTCAATTTGATCAGAATCAGAACGTGCTAACAATAATAAATTAGCTACAAGCTTAGATAACCGTCTACATTCTTTTGAAATTGTAGAGATATCCATTGCTTTTTCTTCTATTGTCGCAGATGGTGATTGAAATAATATATCTGTTTTGGATTGAATAACTGCAAGTGGTGTCCTTAATTCATGCGATGCATCCGAAACGAATTGCTGCTGTTTTTCCCATGAATTTTGAATGGGTACGAGTGCCCTACCAGCTAGGAAAAAGCCGATACCGATTGCACATACACTTCCTATGCTACAGCCTATAACGAGAATTAAAAATAAAGTATTTAACATGCCTTCTTCCGCTGTTATATCTCGTACGATTTGAACTATCTCTCCATTTTTTTGAAGGGAGAATGTTCTAAAATATCGTCCTTGTACTTCAATATCTTGCAAAGTCTCTAACTTTTTGGGCGAAAACCTTTCCAAATTCTCTTCAAAAATAGCACGGAATTTACGGTTATCACCCACTATTTCCACTGTTTCCCCCTTCCAGGTTATTTCAGTTACCCGGGGATCTCCAATTTGAATATTCTCCATACGTTTTCTTGGTGGTACTTTAACATCTAATTTTCCTCTATACTGAGCTATCATTTTTATAGATTGATCTACTTCATTATAAATACGTTTATACGTGTACGAATAAATAATACTGCCTAATACGCCTATCAAAATGATAAATACTAACGAATTTATTATAGTCAATCGAATGCGCGTCTTCTGAAACATACTTCCCTTTTTCATTGTTCTTTTAATATATATCCAATACCTCGAACGGTTTGAATGTCTTTCTGATAACCGAATGGCTCTAGTTTTTTACGTAAATGATGCACATACACTTCTACAATCGCTACTGTCGTATCTGAATCAAATCCCCAAACACGATCAAAAATTTGTTCACGCATTAAGATTTTTCCGCTATTTTGAACAAGGTACTCTAGAAGCTCATATTGTTTTAATGTTAGCTTCATACTTTGTCCATCTACTTGAACATCTTTATCTTTTCCGAACAGTTCAATCCCTTTATAGCGAATTGTTTGCTGCGTTGTTAAACTACCACTTCTGCGTAGTAAAGCACGAATTCTCGCTTTTAATTCTGGAGCTTGAAACGGCTTAACGATATAGTCATCCCCACCAAAATCCAATCCTTTCACTCGGTCTTCTAAAGAATCTCTCGCTGTTAAAAACAGGACTGGCGTTTCAATCTTTTCATTACGTATTTTTTGAATCACTTCAAATCCATCCATCTCTGGCATCATCACATCAAGCAAAATCGCATCATAAATGTTTTGCAACGCTAAAAACAACCCATCTTCTCCATTTAAAGCTGTATCCACTTCAAATTCATCACGCAAAATTTGTACGATAGACTCTAATAACGAAGCATTATCTTCTACTACGAGTAAGCGCATATTCTCACCTTCCACCATATCGTTCGATTCTATTTATAATTACATTTTAACGTTTTTTTGATATAAAATTTGAAAGACTTATTATAAAAACTCTTCCTTAAATTTTGCTTAATAAAAAGTTGAAAGAAATAAGATTCTCCTTATCTCTTTCAACTTTTTATTACGTACACCTTTTTACTCGGCAATTCTAAACAATTTAGCTGGCCACCATATACAGCACCGCCATCAATTCCTATAATACGATTATTTCCAAAATACACATTACAATTATCATTTCCATGAAACGTTTTTGTTTCCGTATGACCAAATACAACAACCTTTTCACCGCTATATCCATTATGAAACTCATTACGGATCCACATTAACGTATATGGTTCACATTCAGAAACTCGTTTCATAGGCTCAACACCAGCATGTACAAATATATACTCTTCCGTTTCAATGTAATGATCTAGTTCTTGAATAAACTTTACATGTTCATCTAAAACAGGAGACTGTAAAATTGGTTTTCGGAAAGCCTCCTCATTAACCACAATATCTTTTTCTACAAATCCATAGCTGTATAAAGTCTTATCTCCACCATTCCTTTTTACCCAATGGTTCCATGAACGTTCCTCATCCTTCGTTAACGCTTTAATCATCATATCCTCATGGTTTCCCTTTAGAACTAGGGCTCCATCTTCTTTTAACCCTTTTACCTTTTCAATTACTGCACGCGCATTTGGACCACGATCTACATAATCTCCTAATAAAATCAATTGATCCTGTCTTGCATCGTATTGAGCTTCTTCCAATAACTGTTCGAACTTTTCTATTTCTCCATGAATATCACTAATAACAAGCATTCTTTTCATATTATCCCCCCTCTTTTTAATTATAGTTCAAAACAACAGAAAATTCCGAATCACCTTTATTACAAACTAGACTATTATCCTTACAACAATGTAAGTCTCTTGTCATCCAATTCGATAGTTGCAATTGCTATATTTCCTTATACTAAAAGTATGAAATGAAACAAAAAACAAGGAGAGATGAGAAATGAAAAAAGTGATGGAAGTTGTAGTAGCAGTGGCAGAGGTTTTCGTAAATGGCAAACAAGTTGCAATGGAGTTAAACAAATAATGAAAAGGACAAAATTCATTCTAGACCCTTTACTCATATAAAAGAGATAAGACTTCTTCATTTTTTTGATCCCTTATCTCCCTATAGAGAAAGCCGTATCCCTTTTAAGGATACGGCTTTCTCTTATTTTTGACTCGTACGAGCTGAAATACTAATTGCTCTATCTGTTGCTTTTGCAGCCTCATCTAGCGCTTCTTTACTATTCTTTCCGTCATACATTGCTTCTAATGCTTTTACAACTGCATCTCGTGATTCTGGGAATACACTAATTAAAGCACCTTGTGTTGCTGGAGATTGTTTCGTCGCTTGCAATTGATCTACTGTTACTTTCAACTGTGGATATTTTTCATATTGCTCTTTCACTAACGGTTCATTATATGCGTCCGGATTAATAGAGAAATAACCTGTTGCAGTATGCCATTTTGCTTGTACGTCTGGCTTCGTTAAATATTTCATAAAGTCCCAAGCACCTTGTTGCGTTTCTTCTGAAACCATATTCGTCATCCATAATGATGCACCGCCAATAACAACACCATTTTGTTTCGAATCTTCTGGGTATGGAATATACGAAACACCTACATTAAACTTAGATGCATCAATTAGGTCGCGAACACCAGCTGAAGAATCTAAATACATAGCAACTTGTCCAGACTGGAACGCGGCACGAATATCATCCCAACTTGCTCCATACTTTCCAAGTGCGCCAGCTTTATTTAACTCATCTAACATTTCAAATACTTTCTGTCCCTCTTTACCGTTAAATACGGCTTTCTTTGCAGCATCTTTACGACCGTTTTCGTTATCTACATATAAAGCACCTTGTGTCGCTAACAATTCTTCAAAGAACCAACCGTAGTTAAGCATGGAGAATCCATATTGTTTTACATTTCCGCCTTCTTTAATCATTAACTTTTTCGCTGCTTCTTGTAATTCCGCATACGTTTTCGGAGCTTTCTCTGGATCTAAGCCCGCCTTTGCGAAAGCATCTTTATTATAAATTAATACTGGTGTAGATGAATTAAATGGCATAGAATACATTTTTCCATCAACTGAATAATAATTTGTAATTGCTTTTTCCAATTTTGAAGTATCATACTTATCCTTTTTTATCCAACTATCAATTGGCGTAATCTTTTTGCTATCAATCATATATTTTGTTGTAATTTCACTCGACTGAACAAGAGCTGGCGCTTCTTTCGTAGCAGACATCGTTCTAAATTTCGTTAAAGACTCTTCATATGTCCCTTGGAACTCTGCCTTTATCTCGTATTTATTTTGTGACTTATTATAGTCTGCAACAAGCCCATCTAGTACGCCTTGTGTTTTTCCACCCATCGCATGCCAAAAACGAATTACAGTTTTATCACCATTTTTTTCAACTGGTGCTACTTTTGCCTGCGCTTCAGGTTTTCCCTCTGTTTTACTATTTGAACAAGCTGCACTAGATAATGCCATTGTTGCTACTATTAATAGAGCAGCACCTTTTTTAACTAGACTCATTTTAATCTCACCTTCTCTTAGTTATTTAATTGCACCTTTTGTTAATCCTTGTTGTAATTGCTTTTGCCCTAAAAATAATAGAATTAATGTTGGTATAACGATAACCGTAACACCTGCCATTACGCTTCCCCAATCAGTTGCAACTTCTTGAGATTGAAGCTGCTTCACACCAATTTGAACTGTTCTTACCTTTTCATCAGTGGTCACTAAAAGTGGCCATAAGTACATATTCCATGTTGTTAAAAAACTATATACTCCAAGCGTAATAAAACTCGTTTTACAATACGGAATTACAACGCTGAATAAAAATCTTACATTTCCAATCCCTTCAATAAAAGCAGCTTCTTTCAGTTCATTGGGAAGTGTCATAAAATGTTGACGTAACAAGAAAATACCGAAAGCTGTTGCAAAAAACGGCACTGTCATCCCAGCGAAGCTATTGATCCAGCCAAAGTTTTGAATCGTTAAAAAGTTAGGTACCATCGTTGCTTCCCACGGAATAAGCATCGTTGAAATAAACAGGAAGAAAATAAGATTTCTTCCTTTAAACTGGAGAAAAACAAAAGCATACGCCGCTAAGCTTGATACAATAAGTTGTCCAATCATAACGACTGTCGATACAATTAAACTGTTATATAAGTATGTAAAAAGCGGTACTTTTTGAAAAATATTAATGAAATTATCAAAAGTAAATTGGGTCGGAAATAACCTTCTCATTTGAATATCATCTGGTGTCATAAAGCTTATTAAAAATGCATAGAGTACAGGAAAAAATACCATTACTGCACTAATTATGAGCAGCATGTATAGTAGGAAATTTTGCTTCCACTGTTTAACAATCATTTATAATGCACCTTTCTCTCAGCAAACTTAAATTGAAGTAATGTAGCAATGAAAATGAAAACAAATAATACCATCGCTTGTGCACTTGCTGTTCCAAATTGATGATTCACAAATGCCTCTTTATAAATCGAATATACAATTAAATTTGTTGCATCATTCGGTCCACCGTGCGTTAAAATATCAATTTGTCCAAAGCTTTGGAACGCACTAATTAACGTTACTGTCACGATAAAGAATAAGGTTGGTGATAGCATCGGTAATGTAACACGACGAAGCTTATATAAATAACTTGCACCATCTATAGATGCACTCTCATATAAAGACGTATCAATATTTTGTAAACCACCTAATATAACTAAAAAGGCAAATCCTGTATTCACCCAAACCGTTGTAACTGATACAGAGAATAGTGCCCAGTCTGGACTCGTTAACCATGCGATTGCAGGTAGATTCATAGAGGCTAATATATTATTAAATAACCCGACACTTGGATGGAATAAAAATAGCCAAATCACCGCACTAGCAGCTACTGATATTCCCATCGTTGAGGAAAATAGCACTCGGAATAACCCAATACCTCTTACTTTTTCATTTGCAATTAATGCAAGAAATAAAGCGAGTATAATACTACTAGGCACTGTATATAAAACAAATAATAAAGTTGACTTTATACTTTTGTAGAAAGCAGGATCAGAAAATAAATATTGATAATTTTCTAAGCCTACAAAAAGATTAGCTTCTCCATGTATATCTGTTAAATAAAAACTATAGTAAATCGTCCTAAACAATGGATAGAAAAGAAAAATTGAAAACAGCAAAATAGATGGCGCCAAAAACAATAATCCTATTCTTAAATCTTTCGTTCGGCCCCATAGATTCTTCTTTTTTGACACTTTTGTTTGAACTGCTAATTTACCTACTTCAATCATTATTTCGCCACCACTTTCAACTCTTCTTCAGCTATCACCTTTAATCGTTCATTCGTATTTTGGTGAAAGAAGCATAGTTTTTCTTGCGAGAACAATAATTTTACTTTGTCACCTTTATTTAGGAGTAACTGTCCGATAACTTTCGCACTCCAAGTTGTTCCATTTATCACGAAGTTTAATATAGATTCATTCCCTAACACTTCTACAGATTGCAATGTAACTTCTTGTCCTTCCTCGGACAATGCAATATGTTCTGGACGCATGCCTACTCGAACAGTTCCTTCTGGTAATTGCTTTAATTGTCCAATAGATAATGGGATTTGCAATTGGCCTATATGTAATACACCTTTTTCTTTGTCTGCTTCTCCATCATTTATATTCATCGAAGGAGACCCTATAAAACTTGCAACAAATTCGTTCGCAGGTTCGTTATATATATCAAGCGGTGTTCCAACTTGCTGTATGCTTCCTTTATTTAAGACCATAATACGATCTCCCATAGTCATCGCTTCTATTTGATCGTGAGTAACGTAAATCATTGTAATTCCTAAACGCTGCTGAATTTCTCTAATTTCAATCCTCATTTGCGCACGTAATTTCGCATCTAAATTCGAAAGTGGTTCATCCATTAAACAAATCGGCGCTTGACTCACAATCGCCCTAGCAAGCGCAACACGCTGTCTTTGTCCGCCTGATAATTGGCCTGGTTTCATTTTCACATACTCTTTCAGTCCTACCATTTCCACGGCTTCCATTAATCTCTTTTGCCGCTCTTCTTTTTGTACTTTCCTTACCTTAAGTCCGAATAAAATATTTTCTTCTACAGATAAGTGTGGATATAGTGCATAATTTTGAAATACCATTGATAGATTACGATCTTTCGGCTCTAAATCATTTGCAACACGTTCATTAATAATTAAATCCCCCGAAGAAATTTCTTCTAAACCAGCAATCATTCTTAACAATGTACTTTTTCCACATCCTGAAGGACCAACTAAAACAAAAAATTCTCCCTTCTTAATGTGAACCGATACACCTTTAACCGCTGTCTCCTCTGCATTTTGATATACCTTTGAAACATTTTTCAATTCAATCACAAGATTGCACTCCTTTTTTCTTCTTGTATCCATACTTCATAGTGACTCGTCGAAATCGCACTCGCTCCTGCACGAATAGCAATTTCTGCATCCTCTCGCGTTTGAATCAATCCGCCTGCAATGATAGGAAATTCTATTTCCTCTGCTAACTGCTTAATAATTGAAGGCATAATACCAGGCATAATCTCTACTGCATTCGGTTTAGTCGTTTTACAATTTTCAATTGATTTTGTAAGAGATAAAGTATCGACAATAAAAATACGTTGGATCGTTTTCAATCCAATTTTATTGGCATTTCGAATCGTCGAGCCTTTTGTTGAAATAATGCCTTGTGCTCCGATAACATCTTGAATATATAAAAGGGCTTCCTCTGTATTCGTATTTAAACCTTGTATAAAATCACAATGAAGAAAGACATCATGTCCATGTTTCTGTAATTCATATACACGCTCTGGTAACTCCAGCATTGAACCCGTCATAAGAAAAACTGTTTTCGGTAACTTTTTGTATGTGTTATATCCTTTCCAATTCTTTATCATCGCAATATAAGGTTCCTTAAACATTCATTCCACCTAGCTTTTCTGTTTTTATCCAAACTAAAAACACCTACTTACATAGAACGCCTTTCTCCTTATTTGAACTCTAGGGAATAGAGCACACCTAAGAAAGTGCACGTTATATGTAAGCGGGTGTTCTCAAATGTTCTCTACCCTAGTTATTTTGTTACCTTTACTATATTACGCATTTATTAAGTCAGTTTTGATAGATTGTTAATTAGCTGTTAATTGAATGTTAATATTCACCATGTTTTTTTAACGATAATCTAAATATATGAATGATTCCCAACAGCAAACAACTATTTTTTAAATTTAAGTGATATGCAAATCCATTCCATAGTTAATCAGTTTTAGTTTTCTTGCAACTGCTTGTGAAGCATAATTATCCCAAGAAGTACTATAAAGTGGAATGCGTTTTTCTTCTTGTATTGATATCGCCCAGGCTGTAACAACATCAGCACCATATCCATTCCCTTGAAACTCTGCTAAAGTTTCCACACTCGCCTCAGCAGCTACAGGTGTACTCCTAGCACTGCAACATATAGAAACTACCTTTTCATTTTTTACAATTGCAAAGTAAGGTTGCCTCCACTCCATCTGTTCTATTAGATGAGGAAAATCTTCTCGCAAAAGCTCTTTATCCTTCTCTGTTATCTGTATTGTTCTAGTTGGCTTATGTAAATTATTAGAGAACATGAAAGCAGGGCCCATCCAAATATTTTTTACTGTTCTTTCTTCATTTAATACATGAATAATCTTTGCTATCTCTATATGATTTGAAGGCTCTCGAATTAATTTCTCAATCTTACCTACCGTTTCATCATCCAGATCACAATGATATCTCGTTATACTCCCTTCACGAGTTATGCCAAGAAAAAAGCGTGGTGCTTTCGGATTTCCTTGTTCATTTACATATTTCATTTTTCCTACTTGATTATGAACAAATAAAACCTCTACCTGAATTGCTATTAACTCCAGTTCTGAGAGCCTCATTTATATCCTCCTTATTTACTCCATATACCATTCATAATCTATTTTTCATGCCCAAAACAAAAATCCCATCCAAATACACATTACTGAATCCATCATACGAAATGACTTCTTCATTCTGTCTATCTAAATGGGATTATTTCATCCTTATTATTCCACTGGTTGTAGTTGTGGCTGTACTACTTCATTCGCTCCAGCTACCCTCAACATATTTGCAATATCTTTAAAACCTCTTTTTTCAGCATATTGCAGTGGCGTAATATTTTCCTTATTGGCCATATTTACATCTGCCCCGTGGTCAATAAGCATTTGAATTACTTTCTTATGGTTTTCACTACCATTTCCTAATACAATTGCTTCTACTAAAGCTGTTCCACCACGTGCATTTTTATAATTGACATCAATATCTGTATGCTCTAACAATTCTTTTACGACCTCTACATGGCCACGCTCAGATGCAGAAATAAGTGCTGTTCCACCTGACTTAGTCGTTTCTTTCGTATTAACTCCTGCATTAATCAATACTTTTACAATATCTGTATATCCTTCCCTACTTGCATAAAGAAATGGATTACTTTGTTTCTCATCTTTAATTTCAATATTAGCACCTGCACCAATTAATGCTTTGACTGTCTCCACATGATTTTGGTACGTTGCTGCAAGGACGGGTGTTTCTCCGTTGTCACCTTCTACGTTTATATTCGCTCCATCTTGGATCAACTTCATAGCTGTTTCTGTGTCTCCAAGAGTTGCAGAAAGTAGCAACTGTTTGTCCATTAAATTTATACTTTTTTCTTCTTTAGATTCATCCTGTTCTTTATGCTTTTCTTTTTTCTTTTCGTTTTTCACATGAACCGGTTTCGATTCTGGTTCTTCTTGCTTATCACAAGCCACTACCGTCATTAAAAGTCCTAATAACATACATAATAAAATTTTTTGTTTTCTCACAACTACAGCTCCTATGAAAGATAATGTTTTCTTAACCATTCCTCCATCACATACAATAACTCTTCTTGAGTACATTTATCCATAAGCTCTTTATATTCCTTCTTTAATCGGATTATCTTAAACTTATACTATGTTTCTCAACCTATTGGAATGATACGCCTGATGGCCTCATCATTAACATTATGAAGCAATTAGTTTAGCACGTTTTTACCGCATTTGTATACATTTCTAAAAAGTACATAAAGTGAAACTTTAATCAGTGGGAGGGTTCACCCCACTGATTATTAGTTGAACCAATCGGGTATTTACGGGCTGTTGATCTCCCACCTAACTTCTTTGCTCCTGCCTAATTCTGAGGTGGGAGTTTTACTGCCCGTTAATACGGGGTAAATGATTGCTTTAGGTCACTATATTCCATTGTAACCGTTCTTCTAAAAATTTTACACCTTTTCTATATTTGCACCTGAATAATACTAGAAAAAGACAACCTTACAGTTGTCTTTTTCTAGTATTAATGATGCCCACCGTGATTTCCCTTTTTCGGGTTCCCCATCATTTCTTTATTCATTTCCCATTTATGCTCTGCTAGCTCTTTATACGAAAGAACTTTCCCTTTATAGTTAGATACAAAGCTCTCTGCATCTTTTTTATTTTTAAATGAAATGACATTATAAGCCATTGGTGTCGTTATTGTTTTATCATATACGTAAGTAGCGTCTTCTAACGAAACCCAATCTTTCGAATCATAATCTCGAACAAATTTTTCTTTCGTCTTTTCGCCCGGATTAATCTCCATCCATTTATACATACAACCGATATCATCAAACTTTAATGCTTTTCCATTTTCTAAAATGATTTCTGTTGCAAATTGATTATCCATTACCCCAATTTGGCAAATATCACATTTATCATGTTTCTCATCAATTGCCACTGCCTCTGCTTGTTTCTTACCACATCCTACAATTGTAAAGACAAAGAATAAGCATATAGCAAACATCACATACTTTGTTCTCATTGTTATTTCCTCCCTAACCCAATCTTCTACAAGGAGCATATCAAAAACTTGTGTGCGATTTGTGAAAAAACAATGTGTCTTTTGTAATATATGGAACAAAAAAGATGTGTAGTCATATCTACACATCTCTCATCATTCACAACCTGTAATTAATAAATCATCTTCTAGTCTAACTAATAATGTATCTGGATTAATTTGCTGCCCAACAACTACATTTACTAATCTTATATTTCCACTGATGCCGACCGCAACCTTTTCAAGCTCACCGTTAGTTTTTCGGATCATCATTAATTTTTCCCACTCATATACGTAAGAAGATTCATTAACAAAAATCTCTTCTACTTTTCCTTCATAAGAACTACAAATCTCTTCCATTCTCGTTTTCATATAAAATCTACTCCCTATTTCACACTTCAATATTTTCATCTTATTCTACCATCCTTATGGAGAGTAGCTTGCTTTTTAAAAATTCAAATTAACTACCGTGAACAAAATGACCAAAATAAAAATTATGCTTCTAATGATGTTATTTTTCAAATTATTTACCATTCAAATGGATGCTTTTATGATAAATAAAAAACCTTTTTCTGAATTTTTATTTTATTTTGAAAGCGCAATCATTTTTGAGGGGGAGATTACATGTTAGCACTACTTGGATTTGCGATGGTATTTGTCTTTATGTTTTTAATTATGACGAAACGTATGTCAGCACTAGTAGCATTAATATTAATTCCAATTACTTTCGCATTAATTGGAGGTTTTTATGCAAATATGGGGCCTATGATGTTAGAGGGAATTCAAAAACTAGCACCTACTGGTATTATGCTTATGTTTGCTATTTTATATTTTGGAATTATGATTGATAGCGGTTTATTCGATCCTGTCATTAGTAGAATTTTGAAATTTGTAAAAGGAGATCCTTTAAAAATTGTTGTTGGCACAGCAATTCTTACTATTATCGTTTCATTAGATGGGGATGGAACGACAACGTATATGATTACTGTTTCCGCAATGTACCCACTATATAAACGCCTTGGAATGAATCCACTTATATTAGCTGGGGTTGTTATGTTAGGTGCAGGGGTGACAAATCTTACACCGTGGGGTGGACCGACAGCTCGGGTTATGAGTGCACTTGGACTAGATGCATCAGAGCTCTTTACACCACTTATACCAGGAATGATTGCTGGTGCACTTTGGGTAGTTTTCGTTGCTTACTATCTTGGAAAAAAAGAGAGAAAACGTTTAGGAATTATGGATGTACAATATTTAAAACAAATGCAAACAATGGACGAGCAAGCCGCAACAGTCGAATCTGCCGTACATAAACGCCCTAAACTTCTATGGATCAATTTTTTATTGACCGCTACGCTACTTGTCTGTCTCATACTAGAAGTTATGCCGTTACCTGTTTTATTTACAATCGCTTTCGCTATTGCTGTGATGATTAACTATCCGAACTTAGAACAACAAAAAGAACGTATTGCTTCTCACGCCGGAAACGTATTAGCAGTTGTTTCTCTCGTATTTGCTGCTGGAGTTTTCACTGGTATTTTATCAGGAACAAAAATGGTAGATGCGATGGCTAAAAGTGTAGTAGCCTTTATACCAGATGCACTTGGACCACAATTACCAATTATTACAGCGCTTCTTAGTATGCCATTCACATTCTTCATGTCCAATGATGCATTTTACTTCGGTGTACTACCTATTTTGACGAAAGCTGCTGCCACTTACGGAATTAGTGCAGCTGAAATGGGACGCGCTTCCTTACTCGGGCAACCTGTTCACTTATTAAGCCCCCTTGTTGCATCCACTTATTTATTAGTCGGGATGGCCAAAGTTGATTTTGGTGAACATCAACGCTTTACTTTATTGTGGGCAGTTGGAACGACAATGGTGATGTTGATTACTGGAATTGTAATTGGGATTATTCCAATATAAAATAAAAAACAGTAGCGGACATATATCCTCTACTGTTTTTTATTATGAAGAAACAAGAAAATATCTTCTTTCTGGTCTCCCTACACTCCCATATATAAGCTCTGCATGAACTTTTTTCCCAGATATTAAATACTCTAAATAGCGCCTTGCTGTTGACCTGCTTACTCCGACCATTGAGCTTAGCACTTCCGCAGTAATACCTTCTTCATTTACTGTTAACATATGCTTTTTTATTTTTGCTAAAGTTAAGGGGTCTATACCTTTCGGAGCATATTCTATTTCATTTCCCTTTACGCCTCTTTGAGACCATAAATGTTCAATTTGTTCTATAGATAACTGATTATTTTTCTTTAACTGTACAAGCTTTTTTTGGTAATTTTCCAAACTTGTCTTAAATCGATCAAACATAAGTGGCTTTACGATATAATCTGTTACTCCACCTCGTAAAGCGTGCCTTACTACATCTGTTTCCGATGCAGCTGTAATCATAATAATATCTGTATCATGTAAATTATGCCTAATATATGTGACAAGTTCCGTTCCTTGCATATCAGGTAAGTACACGTCTAATAAAACTAGCTGCGGCTTCACAAAATCTAGCCATTCTTTCGCTTGTTCCCCAGTCGTCGCTGTTCCAATTACTTTAAATCCCTCAATCTTCTCAGTAAAACGACGATGAATGTCTGCAATTCGAATATCATCTTCTACAATCAATACTTCAATCTCCTCACCCATTACAATTCGCCTCTCTCTTTTGGTAATGCAATAATAAATAACGCACCACCTAGATCCCCTTTTTCGATTGCAATACTTCCATTTAAATCTTCTACTAACTCTTTCACTTTTGCTAATCCATATCCTCTCTTCCCGCCTTCTTTCGTCGAGAAGCCTTTATAGAATATGCTCGTAATGACTTCATCATGAATTCCCTGGCCCGAATCTTCCACTTCAATTACTATTTCTTCTCCAATATCAGTTACAAACATTCTTACCTTCTTATCATGTTCTTCATTTCTTTCAATCGCTTCAAATGCATTCGTAATTAAATTTCCTAAAATAGAAACGACATAATTACTCTCAATATGCGGGCTTAATTTGTCTAAGCCACTCTCTCTATCTAGCATAAAATCAATCTTTAACTCTCTTGCTCTATTATAGAATCCAATTAAAATCCCACCTAACCATGGATTTTGAATTCGTTTCATAATAAATTGAACAAAATCTTGATATACCGCTGTTTCCTTATGAATAAGCTCCAAAGCATCTTCATATAATTCTAGCTGGATAAGACCTGAAAGCGTATACAACAAATTGTTATATTCATGTGTTTGCGCTCGTAATGCCTCTGTATATTGCTTCGTCTGAGATAATTCTGCTGTTAACTGATCCATTTCAGATTTCAAACGCAAGCTCGATACAACGCCAGTTACTTTATTCTTTACTTTAATAGGTAAACGGTTCGCAATAACAGCCTGCCCTTTTATATTTAATTGGCGGTCAAACTGTTCTTCACCAGTTTGAAGTACATCTAATATCGTTGAATTAGGAATTACATCTAAAATAAATTCTCCAATAATATTTCGTTGTTCATCTAGCGAAAGAATATCATAGGCTGCTTGATTAACTAAACTAATCCTGCCATGTTGATCAATGACAATAATCCCCTCACGTACAGATTGAATTACAGTACTATGTTCTTCATATAAAGATGAAATTTCTTCTGGTTCCATTCCAAACATCATTCTTTTTATACTTCCCGCTAAATATATAGAACCGATTATCCCCATTAACAGACCTATTATTGCAATCCAAAACACACGCTTTCCATACACTTCTACCGCACTATGAATATCATCCATTGAAAAGCCAACAGATACTACACCAATAATTTCATTTTCCTGATTACGAATTGGAGCTTTCCCACGTAATGAAGGCCCTAACGATCCAGTTGCTTTCGAAACATAAGATTTCCCTTCTAATAAAACCCCTTCGTTGTCTCCACCAACCATCGCTTCTCCTATTTTATCTTTCCTAGGATGCGCATAACGAATTCCTTCTTTATTCCCAACTACAATGAAATCAGCATCTGTATCAACTCGAATTTTTTCTGCAATGGGTTGAATAATAGAAGCTGGATTTTCTTTTTGAAAAGCTTCCTGAATTTCAGGTATAGCGGCAACTGTTTTCGCAACATGCAAAGCTCGTTTCCCAATTTGCTCTTCTACTGTTTCAGACAATATGTAATAGAATAAATAACTCGTTAACAGAAGTACAACAAGAATAAGTGTACTAATAGTTAATGTGACTCTCGGCTGTAGTTTTAATTTTTTTAATTTCAAAACCATTCCCCTAACATAAATAAAGATGGAATTTAAAGAAAATACAGTTTTTTTATTTAATCATAACACGGTTACTGTATATTTCTTAATTTTTATCTTCATAAAAAAAGAAACGAAGTACAATTACTACTTCGTTTCTTAACATTTGTTATTACACTTTAAACTTCCCAATCATCTCTTGTAATTCTTCTGCCATTTGTGATAAATGGACTGCTGCTGCATTTATTTCATCTATTGAAGCTAATTGTTCTTCAGAGGAACCGGCAATATTTTGAACGCTTGCTGCATTTTCTTCAATCGTAGCTGCAATTTCATTAATAGATGCACTTACTTGTCTTGCATCTACCGTCATTTGTTTCGCTACATCTACCATATTATCAATTTGTACAACTGTATCATCCGTAGATTTCAATATTTCAGCAAAGCTTTGCTTCGTTTCATTTGCAACTACAAGCCCTGATTGTACTTCTGTCCCAACTTGCTTCATAGAACTTACCGTTTCTTTTATATCAAATTGGATCTCTTTCACTAGTTTTCCAATTTCCGTAGAAGACTGTCCTGATTGCTCAGCTAATTTTCGTACTTCATCTGCTACAATTGCAAATCCTCTTCCTTGCTCTCCAGCTCTCGCAGCCTCAATTGCCGCATTTAATGCTAATAAATTTGTCTGCTCTGCAATATGTTGAATCACCTCAAGGATTGCTCCAATTTGTTTTGATTTATCATCTAACAAAACAATAACCTTATCTGATTGTGAAACAGACTCATGGATTAATTGCATTTGATTTACAGTTTGTTCAACTAACTTCCCACCATCTTCAGCCTTTTTCTTCGTATACATAGATGCTGTGGATACTAATGAAGAACTGTCTGCAACACGCTGAATTCCTTCTGTAACTTCTTCTAATAATGTTGCGCCTTCTTCAACTTCTTTCGTTTGTATTTCAGCCCCGCTCGACACTTGCTCTATTGCCTGTGTAATTTGTTCCGTCGCTTCACTTGTCTGCTTCATACTAGCTGTTAATTCTTCTGAGGATGCCGCTACATGACTTGCTGAAGTATTTATATTGGAAATGACATGATGTAATGATGCCGCCATCTCATTAAAACTTTCTCCTAGCTGTCCAATTTCATCTTTAGAATGAACTGTAATTGTTTCTGTTAAATCACCTTCACTAATCTTTTTTGATGATCTAACAAGTTGTTTTAACGGACTAATAATAGAAGCAATTATGAAGTAAATTAAAACCCCACCAATTATTAATGAAATACCAATAACCGTTAGCGTTTTATAGAAAATAGGATTAGCTGCTTCAATAATTTCTTTTGAAGGCATAATTCCTGCTATTTTCCATCCAGTCTGCTTATTTGTTATAAAGATAATATTGCGATCATCACCATCGAGTTTGAATTTAAAGTCACCTGTTTCCTGTTTGTACAATTCCTTCTCCACTTTTTCCTCTATCTTGTCACCTGGCTTCATCGTCGGATGAGCTATTACATGTTTAGATTGGTCGAAGATTGCTATAAATCCTTTTTTTCCGATATTGACCATTTTTGAAGTATTTACAATATCATTAATAATTAAATCAATACCGAGAACACCACTTTTATCCTCATTTTGTTTTGCTATTGTAATAACAATATTCCCTGTTGTACTTGACTTATATGGAGCTGTAATAACCACTTCTCCGCTTTTTTTCGCTGCTTCTTTATACCAATCTCTTTCGGTAGGATTATACCCATCTGGCATTTGAATAGACGGTGATTGAATAAATTGTCCCGTACTAGATCCCGTATAAATTGCTTCTATTTCTGGATGTAATTTATTATATTCTTCTAATTTATTTTGCACATTTTGGAGCTGATCAGTTCCGTAACTTACTCCATTAAATAACTTTGTAAAATATACTGCGTCTACCTTTTTATTGTCTATCTCTTTGTTAATAACGTTGTTTAAAATCTTTACGTTATCTTTCGCTGATTGTAAAATTGTTTCATTAAAGTTTGTCTTCGCTTGCTGATAAGACGTCCAACCAATGACAATACTTGGAAGAATCAAAATGATAACAAATGATACAAGTAACTTTGCCTTTAAACTACTACTCCTTAATTTCCCTTGAAACATATTTCTACCCCTCCATACCATTTTAAATGCAATTGTCTTACATTTAATTTCTTTATACGAATCATACGATTAAGATGTATCCATACAATTCTCTATCTCTTTCTCTATTGAAGAATTGATACATACCTTTTTCATTCTATATAAATTAAATAATTAAAACAATATATAAAAATGTATATTATTCGAAATATTATAATCCACAGAAGAACCTCTAGTATCTCACTTACTAGAGGTTCTTCCCACTTTACTATTCTTTATCTTTTTCTACTTCTTTTTTCGCATCTTCTACTACAGATACAACAGGTTTATCGTTTGATAATTGTTGTACCGCTCCTTTTCCAGCAAATCCTTCTAATAACTCTTTTAAATCAATGCCAGAAGAAGCTTTTAATGTTTCTTGCATCGTTGCCATTAAATCAGTTGCATAACCTGCAACTTTTCCGGCGCCACTATTTTTACCACCGCCGCCTGTATCGACAACTGTAATTTTATCAATGTTGCTAAGTGGACTTGCAACTTCCTTCGCATAACTTGGAAGCATCTTAAGTACCATATCCATAATTGCAGCTTGGCCATATAATTCAAATGCCTCTGCAATTTTTTGTTTCGCTTCTGCTTCTGCTAAACCTTTTAACCTAATAACATCGGCTTCTGCTGTACCTTGTGCTTTTTGTACTTCTGCTTTTGCTTGACCTTGTGCTTTTTCGATTTCCGCCTTCGCTAAACCTTCCACACGTACTTCTTCCGCACGAGCTCTCGCTTCAGCTTCAATCTTATATTGATCCGCATCTGCCTTTTTAATTTGTTTTACTTTTTCTGCTTCCGCTGATTGTTCCACAGCATAGCGATCTGCATCTGCTTTTTTCTTTACTTCTGCATCGTATTGCTTTTCACGACGCGCAATCTCTTTTTCTTCTAATTCAATTTGTTTCTCACGCTCAATGATTTTAACGCGCATTTGCTCTTCTGTAACACCTTGTTGCGCTTTCGCTTGTTGTAATTCGTAAGAAAGATCCGCATCTGCGCGAGCTTGTTCTTGCTCTCTCTTATAAGATTGCACTTTTAACTCTTTATGTTTTTCAGCTTCAGCAATCTGTGCATCACGTTGATACTCAGCCTCTTTTGCTTCTTTCTCTGCACGAGCTTTTTCAATACGAGCTTCCTTTTCACGCTCTGCATTTGCAATTGTTGCATCACGCTTAACCGTCGCAATTTGCGGCTGACCAAGTGCATCTAAGTAACCGTTCTTATCCATTATTTCTTTAATTGTAAAGGAAACAATGCGCAGACCCATTTTCTTTAAATCTGTAGAAGCTACTTCATGTACCTTTTGAGCAAATTGCTCTCTATTACTATACGCATCTTCTACTGTCATAGAAGATAAAATCGCACGTAAATGACCTTCTAAAACTTCTTTCGCTTCTACTTTTAACTCTTCTGTTTCTTTTCCTAAATATTGCTCAGCTGCTGTAGATACTTCTTCAATTGTAGAACCTACTTTAATAATAGAAACACCATTTACTGTAACTGGAACACCTTGCTTCGTATACGTATCACGTGTACCTACTTCTAACTTGTAGTTTAATAGGCTTAAAGGCTCTGCTCTTTGCATAATCGGAACTACGAATGTACCGCCACCACGAATAATCTTAATCTTCTTTCCATCATCAGTGGTAACTACATTTTTCCCACCACCAAGCCAGTTCCCTGTAACAATTAACGCTTCATCTGGTCCAACTGTTCGATACTTCGTAATGAATACTAAAATAAGTAGAATTAAAATTGCGAGTAAAACTCCACCGATAATTAATGGAATCGTCATGTAAATTCCCCCTTATAATTTTGGTTTTTTTAAAGAATAAGCGATGTTTTGTACAAGTAAAACACCCTCTTGGACTCCCTCGATAATAACTTCTGTTCCTTGTGAAATATCTTTTTTCCCAATTGTTTTAGCTGGAATTGCATTACTTCCAAATTGGGAGGAGATTAATACTTCACCAAATCCTTCTGTAGGAATTGTCGTAATAACTTCTCCTTTGCAACCAATGAATTCATCCATGCGTTGCACAGTATTTTGTTCTGCTTCTGCAATCGGCTTTAAAATTAATATTTTCATGATGAATACACCAATGAAAGATATAGCAAATGCAGCAACGAAAATAAGAATGCTATTAAAGGAAAATAAATATTCTCCTATATAACTAAGTCCACATAACATGGCGAAGAAGCTAAGTAATAAAGTAACAACGGATACAGATCCGCCCCCAAAACTAAATATCGATTCAAATATATCTCCAAAAAAGATATAAATCACAGTGAGTATAGTAGCAATAATAAATCCGTATAAATAAATTATCTCAAGTGGATAACCAAACAAAACCATTTCTTATCCCCCTCTCTTAAACAATCCCTTTTTTGTTATGTGTATGCCCCACCTCTTTCAAAGATTATTGTTCTTAATTTTCAGTTATTTAATTTTAAAAGAAAAGCCTGTAAGACAGGCCACCTAAAAAAGAACAGGAGAAGCCTATTGTGACAGGCTCCTCCTAGTAAATAACCGATATATTATATATCTATATAATATACTATTTTCCACAAAAAGTAAAGTTAAACATACATTGGAAAAGCACTTATTTTATTGATAATTCGTACGTTCCATCGCCATTATCATATTTATATACATACAAATAATACTTACCTGGTTTTGCATTCATTTTTGCCTCTATATGATTTCCGTGAGCTTGACCGTAAGCAGCATAATTTTGCATATCTGATTCATGATGAAGCACCCATGTCATCCCGATTCCATACTCATTTAAAACGGAAATATCGATATCTTTCGCTGATGCTACATTAAATGTATAAACATCAGTGTGATCTCCGCCGATAAGGCTACCTTTTATAGTAGCGTTTAGCCCAATACGATTCGCTTCCTCTGGACGATTATTTGGTTCTGATTCTGTTAAACTTCCATCTTTAACCGTAACCGTTGTTTCGCTTCTGCTCTCTTTCCCTTTATCATCTTTTACTATTAACGCTACTTTATATGAACCTTCTCTTTCATATACATGTACTGGATTTACTTCTGCACTTGTGCTTCCATCTCCAAATTCCCATAAATAAGAAACGATTTTTCCATCTTCATCTTTTGAGCCATCACTTTTAAATTGAATACCTTCTTTTACAAGTCCATTATAAGGGCCGTTTATATTAATCGTTGGAGCTTTATTTTCTCCGTCATCTTTTGCGATACCGTGGAAGACTACATCATATTCAAATTGATTTGAGCTATTTATACGGTAATTGACGAAGTATGCTGTAACAGTTTTGTAGCCACTCCATTCTTTTTGTGCCAGTTGTTCTAGAGCTTCATTTACTCTTTTGCTCATTGCTTTCCAATCTTCTGACTCACCTTTTGTTACATTTCCTGTAAATGTGCCTTCTAGTGTAAATGTATTAAAGAATTGAGAGCTATGTTTTGTCATTTTTGCATCTTTCATCGGCAACGTATCACTAATTTCTTTCTCTACTGCTGTTAACGATTTCGGTGCATGTTCAGCTAAATAATCATCTGCTACTTCCGGTACATTATATTTATCTTGATTATTGATTAGCTGCTGCATATACTCTTGATACTCTTCATTTAGCTTAAGGTCTTTACTTAAATTCTCACGATAGGCATCATAACTTTTCACGTCATTTGCACGAATTAAATCTTGAATTTTATCAAACGTTTCAAATTGATGTGTATATAAGTAAGATTGCAATGCGAACGAGTAATTATAGAAATCCCAAGATCCATATTTAGCAAATAATGTACGCTCTGCTGTATAACGGCTTGCAGGATCAGATGATAATCCACTAATGATGCTCTTTCTCGGTACTACATTATTTGTTCGAGTAGACCCCGCGAAAAACTCTGCATTTCCTTCTTGGAACCAAGTTAACCTTTCATTTTGATACATATCTCCTCTTCCAAATAAACCTGGTACTTCATATCTCCCTTGAAGATAATGAGTAAACTCATGACGGAATAACTCTTCTAAACTATAAATGCTTTGTTCTGGCGTGCGCTCATATGTAAAGAATGTTCCTGTTTCTTCAATATAAATTCCGCCGTTGTTCGTTTCATATCCATACAGTTGTCTATTTAACTGGTACTCTTCTGGGCTGTTATAAATTACTATCGTTAATATATCATCTGCATTGCCTGGTTCTAACGCTTTGTCATTTCCAATTACACGATGATACTGCGCTTTTACTTCCTTCGCAGCCCAGTATAGTCTCTTAATTTTTTCTTCCGATACTTTATCTCCTGTTTTAAATACGATAGATCCATCATCAAATGTATACGTTTTTGGTAAGTACTGCTCTTTTCCTTCTTTACGTATTTTCTCTAAATCTACTGTATTTCCGCTATAATCTTTTCCGTTATAATTTGTTGTAATTTGTTCTACTGCGACAAAATACGGTTCACTTAAACGTGGATACATATGCATTGCCTGTGTCACAACTTCTAATCCTTTATTTAGATTGCTATGAAACTTTCCTAAACGACTAGCAAAGTAAATTCCATTATTAACGAGCCACTTATTTTCTGGTGTTACTTCATTTAGAAGAGCAATACGATTTATTTCATTAATAAACCCATCTACTTTTCCATACCACATCGTTTCATTCGCTTCTTTACGAGCCTCAATTAAATAAGACTGTATATCATAGTCAATCCCTTGCATAATATCGTATACAGCTTGTCCTTTCATACGATCGTCTACATACGTATGAAGATTATCATTATATTGTTTTAAAATATTAGCTGCGTATTGAACCGTTTCAACATCACTTGAAGCGTTACTAATCAATTTTCCGTATGCAGATACGACTGTATCTTGTTCAGCTGTACCAAGCTTAAAGTTTGGATTTTTTGCGATAGCTTTTAAAGCAGGTAAACATTTGTCCTGGAAACTTCTTTCATTTAATTCACTTAATTCGTTATTATAAAATGCCAGATAAAAAGCTGAACGCAACACTTCCGTAAACGTTTGAATTCCTTTTGAATCATCTTTCGTAAATGTACTCCCCCGATGAGCTAATTCATCTATAACGACTTGCATTTTCCCTTTATCTTTATAAAAAGCTTTTGCATCTTCATTAAACTGGAATAAGTCTGTAATTTGGTGCCACTTAATATTCCCTAACGTTTCAACTAATTCTTGATCATTCATTTTGTTTAAATCAGCCATTGAATAGCTTTCTTTAACTTGTTTTACTGCCACTTTCTTCATAGTAGATGCTGGTCGCTGTGAAAAATCTCCTACTTTTAACCGTTCTTGAAACGATAATGTTTCCTCCGCTTTAGAAACGTGTCCAATCTCATCTACTGGTTTTTCAATTCCAACTGGTTTTGTTTTCAACACATTATAAGGTACTTTTTCTTCTGCAGATGCATGAGTTTGAAGTGCCCCTAACGATAAAGCCATTGTACTAATACTAAGCATCACTTTATTGATCTTTGATTTCTTGTTCATATCCTTGCCCCCTATTCAAATATTCCATTCACGAATTTAACATAAAATCCAGATACAACAATATAAAATGCAATATTTCATATTATTTCTTCCTACAATTTGTACATATCGTGAACAAATTTACCTTTATCTAACCTCCAATAGTTATGAATCTAAAGCGATTAAGCTTACCTTTTATACATTTTAAAAAACGAATTTTTTGACAATTAATCCTTTAATTGTTATGGTTAATATAATTATTAACTTTATTAAACAAGGGTGGGATTCTATGATAAAAAAAGAAAACAGTGTATTCTATATCTCCATCTTGCTAACAACATTATTCATCATATGGGGAATTACCCCGGCAAGTTGGATACAAGGCTATGATTTACAAAGTGTTACATCTTCCTTAAACTCATTTATCCTCAATAAATTTGGATGGTTTTACTCTCTACTTATGACTGCAATGATTATTTTAGCCACGTATTTAGCATTTTCTAAGTACGGTTCTATTCGTCTTGGTAAAGATGGAGAAAGACCAAAATACAGTTATCCATCTTGGTTATCCATGTTGTTTGGAGCAGGAATGGGAATTGGACTCCTCTTCTATGGAATCGCTGAACCGATTTCACATTTTACAGATCCATTAACAGGAAAAGCAGGTACAGAGGAAAGCGCCAAGCTCGCTATGCAATATTCATTTTTCCACTGGGGCCTCTTTCCATGGTCACTATACGCAATGGTTGCTTTAACAATTGCATATTTCACATTCCGCAAACAAAAAGGTAGCACAATTGGCGCTACAGTTACTCCGTTATTTAATCGATCGAAAAATTCTCCTATCGGAAAAACAGTCGATATTTTAGCTGTTTTAGCCACAGTATTCGGTATTGTGCCATCTGTTGGGATTGGTGCTCAACAAATCGCCGGGGGATTAAGCTATTTATTCCCTTCTATTCATAACACTTTACTTACACAGCTCGTACTTATCGCCATCTTCGCTGTTTTATATTTAACAAGTGCACAAACCGGCTTAGATCGTGGGATTAAATATTTGAGTAACTTGAATTTCTCTCTTGCAGGTATTTTACTCGTCTCCTTTTTACTTTTAGGACCAACTGTATTTATTATGAAATATTTCACATCTACACTCGGTTCTTATATTGGGGCTTTACCTAGTATGGGATTAAATTTAGGAGCATTTAACGAAAAATCTTCTTCTTGGATTGAAAACTGGACTATTTTCTATTGGGGATGGTGGATCTCTTGGTCCCCATTCGTCGGTACATTCATTGCTCGTATTTCTAAAGGGCGCACAATAAAAGAATTTATTTTTGGAGTTGTATTAGTCCCAACTCTTATCTGTACATTTTGGTTTGCAGTATTTGGCGGTACCGCTATCCATATGGAAATGTTCCAATCACTTGGAATAGCTGATGAAATTGCAAAAAATGGTACAGAGATTGGATTATTTGCTGTTATTTCACACCTACCATTCTCTACATTTTTAACAATTATCGGGTTAATTTTAGTAGCGACATTTTTTGTTACTTCTGCCGACTCAGCAACATTTGTTGTTTCCATGCAAACGAGTAACGGAAGCTTATCACCGAAAAATAGCTTAAAACTTATATGGGGATTAACAATCGCGATAATTGCAGCTATTTTATTACAAGCTGGAGGATTAAATGCACTACAAATTGCAGCAATAATCGCAGCACTACCATTTTCTATCGTAGTCGTTCTTATGGTTACTTCGCTCTTTAAAGAGCTGCGAAAAGAAGATGTTAATTCACAAACGAAAGAAGTTCCGCAAAAAATAAAAAAGGTTATGTAACGATTGGCACCTCAAATTACTTCTGAATCCGTAACAACTGAGGAAAAGTAGATTAATAAAACCCCTTCGTATGAAATATAATTTTCATACGAAGGGGTTTTACTCTATTATATAGTGTTGTAAACATGCCTTCTCCTCAAACCCTACTTTCTTGTATAACTTCATCGCACGATCATTATTCGTATTCAAACATAATTCTATCTCCTTCATTCCTTGGAAGGAGAAAATATACTGAATTGCCTTTTGTAATAACCGCTCTCCGACACCTTTTCTTCTACTATTTTCAGCAGTTGCAATAAATTCGATGTTCGCTTCTTGAAACTCCGGGTTTACTTCGACATATACGTAACCTTCTAACTTCTCATTCTTCATACTTACAAATAATTTATTCGTATCACTTAAACGTCCAATAATTTCATTTCCTTCATAATATGTATTAGGAAAAACATGATTGTGTAAAGCGATAAACTGCTCAAACACTTGTGGTAAAGCCTCTTCTACATTACATATAATACGTTGCTCCACAATATTATTTAAACTGAGAATACTATGTCGACCTTGTTCTTTTGCATGTAAATTCTTCATTAAACGGGCACAATTATTATTTTCCATATGATAAAAGCCATAAAGTTCTTCAATATGAAAAGGCACCTTTTCTATAAGTTCCTTCCACATATGTAAAGCAACTTCTTCCCAATTCTCTGCTTTAATAAACGGTCCCCATATCTCTGCACATTTCTTTACTTCATCTACATCAAACCCTAATACACCTATTATTTTATTATTTTCATAAGTAACAACAAAAGATTTTTCCCAACCTATATCAGAAAAATCATGAAGAATTGTATGTAACAACTCCTCTTTCTCATCTCCACAATAACCAACATGATGAATAGCACCCTTATTCATACTTGCAATAAATGATGCAATCTCTTCAACCTTTAAAATAGTACTAACATACATAACCTCTCCTCCTTCTCTAATACATTTACACTTTTCCCATTTATATCCTTCAAAAAAAGACATTATCATAAGCATATTTCAAAATGAAATCGCCATAATAATGTCTTCTCAAAAAATTATATAATCATTTTACATTATAAAAAGATAAAAAGTTTTTATTTCTTAAATAATCTCTTTCTAAATACAAACATACTTAATGCTGAAAGAACTAATGCTAGGCCACCAAATAAAAATACATTATGTTCTTGCCCACCTGTTGCTCCTAGTGATTTCTTACTTTCTTCTTTCTTAGTAGCACCTAGTTTATTTTCTTTCAGGCTTTGATTCTCTACTACTTTTTTTGCCACAACTTGATTATCCACGTTTTGTTCTTGAACTACTGCAGATTGATTTACTGCGTCTTTTGAACCTTCAATTTCTTTTCCTGGTTCTTTTACTTCTTCTTTTGGTTCTTCAACTTCTCTTACCGGTTCTGTTGGCTCTTCTTTCGGACCCTCAACTTCTTTTGCTGGTTCTTTCACTTCTTCTTTTGGTTCTTCAACTTCTCTTACCGGTTCTGTTGGCTCTTCTTTCGGACCCTCAACTTCTTTTGCTGGTTCTTTTACTTCTTCTTTTGGTTCTTCAACTTCTTTTGTTGGTTCTTTTACTTCTTCTTTTGGTTCTTCAACTTCTTTTGTTGGTTCTTTTACTTCTTCTTTTTCAACTATATTCTGGATTACTGTTCCATTAAAAATTATACTAGTTTCATCCGAATCTAAATGAAATTTATATACCTTATCACCTGGAGTACTCCATTTCATTACTCCATTATTAAACGTTCCCCCCTCACTTGTTAGCTTAATATTCTCAATAATTTCTCCTTCTAAATCATATACAGGAACTTGAATTTCTTCATTTACTTTCGCTTCATCTAAAAAGATTTTCTGTCTTCCGACATCAATTGAAAACCATTGACCTAATTGTATTAACGGCCTTACATCACGAATCTCATTTCCGGCTAATTTTAAACTGACTAGGTCTAACATTGAACCAAGAACTGATACATCTTTAATATGATTGTCCGCAAGATTTAACCACTGTAGATTTTTTAATGAAGATAGTGATGTTATATCTTCAATTTGATTATGAGATACATTCACATCGTTCAATTTTTCTAAGTTCGAGATAAATTCGATATTCTTCAAACCTACTCCTTCTAAAGTGAGTTTTTCTAAGTTCGTCATGTACTCTAAACCTGTTATATCTTTTATCTCTTTTCCTTTTTCTTTAAGTACCTCTAATTTTTTAATCTGTAATAAATCTTCTTTTGTGATAGGAGCGTTTAAATTCTCTCTACCTAAATTCTCTTTATTAATATGTCGTTGTAAAGTTTTATCTAAAATTACATTTTCCTTTTGTTCATTATCCTCTTTGATTGTTTCCTTTATTTCATCTAATCTTTCAACAACATTTTGAATTACTGTTCCATTAAACTTAATACGATTCTCTTCTGGCTTTATATCCAACATAAATTCGTATGTTTTTTCACCGGTAGTACCCCATTTAACAGAACCATTATTAACTATTCCATCTTCACTATTCAATTGAATAGTATCAATTGGCTCTCCTTGTAAATTATAGATAGGTATTTTAACTTCCTTATCTTTTTCTACATCATCTAAAAAGATTTTTTGTCTTTGAATATCAATATACATTCTTTTTCCTAGTTCTTGAACCGGTCTAACATCACGAATTTCATTTGAACCTAATTTTAAATCATATAAACCTGTTAATTGACTAAGTGGCGTTATATCTGAAATATAGTTTTCTTCTAGATTTAGTTTCTGTAACCCTGATAATTTTGATAATGGCGTAAGATCTACTAATTCATTTTTGGAAAGCCCTAATTCAATTAATTTATTCATTCCATTAATATGTTCAACATTACTCAATCCATTATTGCTTATTTCAAATGTCTTTAAATTCTTTAATTGGTGAACTCCTTCAAGACCTGCATTACTAATTTGATTATTTGCTACAGTTAAAGTCCTTAAAGATTTCACTGTAAATAATGGTTTAATATCTTTTATATCATTACTATTTAAATCTAGCATTTTAATCTTCTTCATTTGGCTTAATGGGCTTAAATCTGAGATTTTATTGTTTCTCAAAGTTAAAAACTCCAGATGCTCTAACTCAGCCAAAGGTCCAATATCTTTAAGTTCACCATAAGTTATACTTACTGATTTCAATTGCCTCAAGTTCGAGATAAATTGTATATTTTCTAACTTAACTTCTTCCAACGTTAAGTTTTCTAAGTTCTTCATATATTCTAGACCGCTTACGTCTTTTATTCCTTTACTTTTGGCTTCAACGACTATTAAAGATTTAACTTTTAATAAATCTTCCTTAGTTATTGGAGTATTTAGATTCTCTCTATTCAAGTTATATTTATTAATATGCCTTTGTAGTTGCTTATCTACTATTACATTCGCATCTTGTTGATCCACTTTATCCTCCTTATTTTCCTTTTGTTCTTCTGGAACATCTTTATCTAAATTCAATGTATTTACTTCAAATTGTACTTGGTACTTATTATCATAGGCCATTGTCGGAATATAAATATGCATTTGCATATTATACCTTTTCCCTAATTCCCCTACTTCAAACTGAATCACTTTCGTTCCATTTTTCTTTTTATCTTCTGATATTACTTTTACATCATGGAACACACCTGGAGTATGAATATCCTCTGTTTTCAAGTATTGAAAGAAATCACTATCACTTAACGTTGCCGTTACAATTTTCTTTCCTTTCTCAATTGTTAATTTAGGATTTTTTATATAAACAGCCGCCATAGACCCTTCATTCGTTTTATCTTTATATGCCTTGATAACAGCATCATATGTACCATCTTCTAAAGCATGTCCAGTTTTATTCACCTCAATTGCTACGGCTGCTAAAGCAGGCGTTGCATAAACAGCAAACGGCAGTGATAACGCCGCCGCTATAACCATTGCATTTATATGTTTTCTTTTATTTCTTTTCAACTTTACATCTCCTCCGAAATATATAAATCTAAATGTAATTATATCTCGAATAAACGATAATGATTTTCATTTTCAATGTCAACTGGAAAAATAAAAAAAAACAACCCCTTTTTAAGGGGGTTATGCCATTTTCTCTCCGGATTCTTCTCTAAAGAAGCTTTTCATCGCATGGAATACATCTGCTTTTTGCTTTAAAATATAATATCTGAAATTCTCATCTTTAATATTTTTATAGGCTGACATGAGGGTACTATGGCGGTTGTACTGATTCACTTCCCCATATCCAAACATATTACACTTCTTCATTAACTCTTCAACAAGCTTTACACATCTAGCATTATCTGATGTTAAATTATCACCGTCTGAAAAATGGAATGGATAAATATTATAGCGGTCTGGTGAGTATTTATTATCAATTAGCTCGAGTGCTTTTTTGTATACAGAAGAACAGATCGTTCCGCCACTTTCTCCTTTTGAGAAAAACTCTTCCTCTGGAACTACTTTCGCTTCCGTATGATGGGCAATAAATTCAATATCTACTGTTTCATACTTTGTGCGTAGAAATCGCGTCATCCAGAAAAAGAAGCTACGCGCCATATATTTCTCCCATATCCCCATTGATCCACTCGTATCCATCATTGCTAATACAACCGCTTTAGAATCTGGCTTTAACACTTCATTCCAAGTGCGGAACTTTAAATCTTCTTGATGAATTGGATGGAAAGATGCTTTACCACGCATCGCATTTCGTTTATATGCGGATATCATCGTTCTTTTCTTATCAATGTTGCCCCATAATCCTGTTTTTCTAATATCATTAAATTCAACATGTTCAATCCGGTTTTCATCCATTTCTTTTCTCTTTAAGTTAGGCAGCTCTAACTCTTTGAAAAACGCTTGCTCTAGTTCTAAAATAGAGACTTCAGCTTCATAATAATCTTCTCCAGCTGAATCTCCTGCCCCTTGCCCTTTTCCTGGTCCTTTTTGTTTTTGACTACCTGATCCATCTCTCGCAACGACATCACCAACTTTGCTGTCACCATTTCCTTGCCCAACGTGTTTGTTTTTATCATAATTGTACCTAATCTTATATTCATCTAAAGAACGAATCGGTATTTTTACAACATCCTTACCATTAGACATAACAATACTTTCTTCTGTTACAAGATCGGGTAAATTATTCTTAATTGCCTCTTGTACTTTTTCTTGATGGCGTTGTTGGTCGTCATATCCTTTGCGATGGAGGGACCAGTTTTCCTGTGAAATCGTATAATTTGGTTGGTTTTCTTCACCCATTTCTTTCCCTCCTTACTGTAATTGTCTTCCTATATGAACAGCAAGCTAGAAATTTTGTTTTATACTGTGCAAGCTAGAATGAAAGGTAACTGCCCATCGAAAATCATCCCATAAACATATATAACGTTTTTCATATAATACTCCGAGCATCCTAAACAAAATTTTGCCACTCACATAATAGAAATGACATTTAACCGTCGATAAGAAAGAAACACAATGCATTGTTGCACACATTTTCACTTTGCAACATATTGTATTGTGTTGGCTTTTTTCGTATGAATGGTTGGTTACTCTATCATATGCATATTGTAAAAATAATTGACAATAAATTCATGAAATTGCATCTTAATTTATTACATTTGGACAAGGTATGACACTTTACACATATGAACGGATAATAAAACGCTGTCCCGCAAAATACAAGAGACAGCGTTTTGTTATCAAACTATCGGTTTAGCAGGCTACCTACATAGCGTAATAATTCATTTGCTGAAGAAGAATTATAGCCGTGCTCATCAATTAAACGTGCAACAACGTCATTGATTTTCTTCAGCTGATTTTCATCTGGTGTTTTCGTTGATGTTGTAATTTTCACTATATCTTTTAAATCCGCAAATAGCTTCTTCTGAATTGCTTCACGAAGACGTTCGTGCGAATTATAATCGAAACGTTTCCCTTTACGTGCATAAGCAGAGATGCGAATTAATATTTCTTCCCGGAATGCTTTTTTAGCATTTTCTGAGATCCCAATTTGCTCCTCAATCGAGCGCATTAACTTTTCATCTGGGCTCATTTCTTCCCCTGTTAACGGATCACGTAATTTCGATTTATTGCAGTACGCCTCAACGTTATCTAAGTAATTATCCATAAGTGTCTTAGCGGATTCTTCGTACGAATAAACAAATGCTTTTTGTACTTCTTTCTTAGCAATTTCATCGTATTCTTTTCTCGCTAATGAGATGAAATTCATATAACGCTCTCGGTCTTCATTACTAATCGATGGATGCTGATCCAAACCATCTTTTAACGATCTAAGCACATCTAGGGCGTTAATAGATGGTACCTCTTTTCGAATAATTGTAGAAGAAATTCGGTTAATCACGTAACGAGGGTCAATACCTTTCATACCTTCATCTTGATACTCGCGTTGCAACTCCTCTACATCAATCGCATTATAACCTTCTACCGTTTCTCCATCATACAAACGCATCTTTTTAATTAAATCAATATCTGGGCGCTTCGGATCTTTTAAACGAGTTAAAATCGTAAACATTGCTGCAACCCGAAGTGTATGTGGTGCAATGTGTACATCGGACACGTCACTTTCACGAATCATTTTTTCATAAATATGTTCTTCTTCACTCACTCGTAAATTATATGGAACTGGCATTACAATAATTCTTGAGTGTAATGCTTCATTTTTCTTGTTTGCTATGAAAGAACGATACTCTGTTTCGTTCGTATGTGCTACGATTAATTCATCTGCTGAAATAAGCGCAAATCTTCCTGCTTTGAAATTCCCTTCTTGCGTAAGCGATAATAAATGCCATAAAAATTTCTCATCGCATTTTAACATCTCTTGGAATTCCATCATCCCACGGTTTGCCTTATTTAATTCTCCATCGAATCGATACGCTCGTGGATCTGATTCTGAACCATATTCTGCGATAGTAGAAAAGTCCAGACTACCTGTTAAATCGGCAATATCTTGTGATTTAGGATCAGACGGGCTAAATGTACCAATCCCTGTACGGCGATCTTCCGAGAAGAAAATACGCTCTACAACTACATCCTCAATTCTTGAACCATATTCTTGTTCTAGACGCATAACGTTGAGTGGTGATAAATTCCCTTCAATTCTAACCCCATACTCATCAAAGAAATCATCCCGTAAATGGTGCGGAATTAAATGAAGTGGATCTTCATGCATTGGGCATCCTTTAATTGCAAAAATTGCTCCTCGATCTGTTCTTGAATATGTTTCTAATCCTCGTTTCAACATCGTAACTAATGTTGATTTACCTCCACTAACAGGACCCATTAATAATAAAATACGTTTTCTAACATCTAATCGTTTTGCAGACGGATGAAAATATTCCTCTACAAGACGTTCTAAAGCATCCTCTAACCCAAATAGCTGATTACTAAAGAAGTTATACTTTCTTCTACCATCTACTTCTTCAATTCCAGCATCTTTTATCATATTGTAAATGCGAGAGTGTGCTGTTTGAGCCACCCATGGTCTTTCCTTCACAAGCTCCAAATACTCCGCAAACGTACCTTCCCATTGTAAACGTTCTTCTGCTTCTCGATGCTGTTCAATTTTTTTTAGAATATCCATTATAGCTCCTCCCCCATCTCCTTGTTCAATCGGATTATTATAAAAGGTATGCTAGGATGTCCTCAAACATTCTTTAAATCAAAATGAAATATACAGTAATGCTATAAAATTCTCTCCAAAATTCAAAGAAAATTCTGTATAATATAGGTATTAAAGTTTTTACACCTCTATTCATTTTAAATAAATTCTTTTCTTCTAAGAACCTTACATACAATTTGATTCATATTTCAGATTCGTAAACTGAAAAAATAGGAGGGATATTAGTATGAAATTATTATTAATTTTAGGTGTATCACTCACATTTCTTACAGCTATTTTTACATCTGGTTACAATGATAAACCTGGTACACATAAAAAGTGATGTGCTTCTTAGCACATCACTTTTTTATCAATTATTTATAATACACATTTTCCACATCACATTTTGATAAAGGGCGGCTATAATAATAACCTTGTACAAACTTCACATTCTTTTCCTTCAAAAATTGTATTTGTTCTGCTTTTTCTACCCCTTCTGCAATTACATTCAATTCCAACGTATGAGCTAGATGAATAATTGCAGCCGTAATATTCGTATCGCGTTCATCTACATGTATACCTTCCATAAAAGAACGATCAATTTTCAAAGTATCAATTGGATACGTTTTTAAATAACTTAAAGATGAATATCCTGTACCAAAATCATCTAAATGAATCTTTAAATTTTGTTCTTTTAATTGTAGCAATACTCTTTTCGATATATCTTTATGTATAAGGGCTCCTTCTGTAACCTCTATCGCTAATAAATGAGCTGGTACATTGTACTTATGTAAAGCTCGTGTAATCATCTCTATTAATGTAATAGAGCGAAAATGCCTGGCTGAAATATTAACTGCAATCGGGACAACTTCATATCCTTTATTTAACCATTCGCGTATTTGCCGACACACTTCATTTACTACCCATTCATCAAGCTTAATAATAAATCCTGTTCTTTCTGCTAGCGGAATAAATTGATTGGGAGAGACAAATCCTAATTCTTTATTCTCCCATCTTATTAAAGCCTCCATACTAGCTATTTTTTTCGTTTCAATATTAATTTGCGGCTGATAATATAAGAAGAATTCATTTTTTTCTATAGCACGATGTAATTGGTTTTCTATTATAAATCTTTGTTCACGCTCACAATCTAATCCATTGCAATAAAAATAATAATGCCCTTTTCCTTTTTCTTTCGCTTTTTCCAAAGCAGCATCAACTCTTTGGAATAATATTTTTTCATCTTCTCCATCTGTTGGAGCCATTATAATTCCGATTGACGCACTTAAATATACGTCCTCTTCTTCGATTACAAAATGTTCACTAATCCTTTTCAGTATGTTTTTTGCAACTACCTCTACACGTTCTTTCGTTATATTTTCTATTAACATAACAAATTGATCATCGTGTTCTCTAAATAAGTGCATACCAGCTATTTCAAAACTGCTTAAACATTCTGTAACTTTTTGTAATACTTTATCTCCTTCTTTATGGCCAAAAGTATCATTAATAAGATGAAATTCATCTAAATCTATAAAAACAAGCGCAAACTCTGTATTATCATTCAACAAAGTATTTAACTTATTTGCACATGAAATTCTATTCATTAATCCTGTTAACTGGTCATAGTAAGCTAAATATTCCGTTCTCATCTCATTTAATACTTGCCTTGTAACATCCCTCGTAACAATATATACCCCAACAATTTCACCATTTACAATAATTGGAATCGTCCTCAGAGAAATATATAGCTCGTACCCTTCTTTATGAATATATTTCTTTGAAACAATTTGCTTTGCTTTTCCTTGCATGGATCCCTTAAATATAATTTGAAAATCTTTTTCATATTCTTTATTAATAAATTCAAAAATAAATTTATTGTTTAATTCTTCATATCGGTATCCAAATATTTCATACGTTGCTGGATTTGCATATGTAATTCTACCTATAGAATCTATAGATATAATGGAGTCATTATTATATTCTAATAACGACTTAAACAACATTTGTTTTTCCTCTATCTCAACCTTCTCCTCAATTTGAGCTGTGATATCCCTCGTAATACAAATAATAAACTGACATACTCCTTCTTCGTCGAATACAGGATTAAGTGAAGATTCATAATGTATCTCACCATTTGGTAAACTAACTACATCACAAAAAGTATGTGTTTTCGCTTCGCTCACTACTTTTGCATATTGCACTTGCAATATTTCAGCCGTATCTTCCGGTAATACTTCTGCAAAAGTTTTTCCATAACATTTTTCGCTTAGCTTCGCATAATCCATACCTATCTTATTTACATAAATATATTTAAAGGTTTCGTCATCCATAACTTTCACAATAAATACTAAATCTTGAATAGCATGTAATAATCCTCTTCTTATTAAATCCATATCTATCATACTTAAAAAGGTATTTTGATTACTATATTGTTCCTTCATATTTATCTCAACCCGTCTAATCGATTTTTATTCATATATCCCATTCTATATGAATATGTACCCTTTTTTAAATGTATGATTACGTATTATTTATATTTTTAGAAAAAAAGTCGCCATATGGCGACTTTTAATAAACGATTTCTAAATCTAATCCTGGATAATTTTGTTGACGGAACGCTTCATAAATTAAAATAGCTGCTGTATTAGATAAATTTAATGAGCGCACTTTATCAGTCATTGGAATACGTAAACAATGATCAAAGTTTTCTTCGATTACATTAGCTGGTAAGCCGTTTGTTTCTCTTCCAAATACAAAATAGTAATCCTTCTCACGTTTGCTATAATCAAACGCTGTATGAGCTTTCTCACCATACTTTGTTAAATAGAAGAATTCACCATCTTTATTTTTCTCATAAAACTCTTCAATTGAATCATAATACGTAATTTTCACGTGCTGCCAATAATCTAATCCTGCACGTTTTAACATTTTATCATCCGTTGAAAATCCAAGCGGTCTAATCAAATGTAATTCTGTTCCAGTTGCTGCACAAGTACGAGCAATATTCCCTGTATTTGCTGGAATTTCTGGTTGATATAAAACAACATGTACTCCCACGCGATATTCACCTCTGTTTTTTGTCTACTACGTATTATACCACTTGAGCGAAAAATCTCTACCCATTAATAATATGAAAGAATTTATATTTCATTTGTGGTGTATATTTACTAGAATCTTCATAGTTCCAATAACGCCGACGGCTATTTGCTGAATGTGCATTTACAAGTGGCATACCATCTGCATCTTTTGCTACTACGATCGTCGTATGATTCCACCTACCATCATCCTCAAAATCATAAGCGATGACATCACCAAGAATAAGGTCCTCTGGCCTTTCTACTGCTTCTGCTCGAAGCCCTGTTGTAGCACCTGACAAATACCAATAAAAAGAGTGTGCGACAGCCCAGCTCCAACTCCACTGATTCTCTCTTTGCCACCATCCTTTACGAATATTAGGATATCCATTCATTGGCACTTCTCCAGTATGAAGACATTGAGAAATAAAATTCGTACAATTATCAGGAAAATTACGATATACAGGGTTTCGATCATCCCACCAACGCTCTGCATATTTAACTGCCTCTAAACGGTTATACTGATAAGAGCCATACTTCTCTTTCGTAACTTCCCTTTCTAACGTCTCACTCATCCCAACCGCTTCTGGCACTTCAATAGCATAATCACCTATTACCCGGCTATTCTTTAAACAAACTCTTCGTTTTAATTGTTCCTCTTCGATATAAAATAATTCTTTATGCTTAATTAAATATTTAAAATGTATTTGATAATCAATTTCTTGATGATTGCTATTATTTAATTGTCTCATGAAAGAAACGTCCGCAGTTGCTTTCACTATATGTGCACTGCGCTTTTGGAATAATTGTTTCTTTCTCTGTGCTATTTGTAATAAATCTTCAGCAATACCCTCCACATTTGTTCGTTTCTCTGTTATATATGCTAAAAATTGTTGTACTTGTTTTTCAATATTTATTTTTACAACCATTTCGTCTCCCTCCCATATTACAATATGAAAAAGGGAAATATTATCTACTCTTTTTTCTGCGCTAACAATTCAAGTCCGCGATTCATTTCATGAAGAACCTCTTCATCGTTCTCACGTTGCATCGCTTTTTCAATGGCTTCACCCACGCCATCTCCACCAATTTTCCCAAGTGCCCATGCTGCCGTTCCGCGAAGTACTGGTCTTGGATCATCTTTCATAACACCTATTAAATCAGGAATTGCTGATGCTTCTTTAAAATGTGCAAGTGCCAAAATCGCATTTCGTTGCAACGGTTTTTTCCCTCTCCATGAACCGGACATAATTCCATATTTCTCTTTAAAATCACGATTACTAATTGTTAAAAGTGGTGTTAATAACGGCTTAACTAACTCAGGATCTGGTTCCATCTCAGGGTGATTATGAAAATCCATTCCTTTATTTTTTGGACAAACCGTCTGACATGTATCACATCCATAAATACGATTTCCTATTTTGTCGCGATATTCTTCCGGTAGAAATCCTTTCGTCTGTGTTAAAAATGCAATACATTTCTTCGAATCTAATTGTCCTCCTTGTATTAAAGCACCTGTAGGACAAATATCAATACATTTTGTACAGCTTCCGCATTGATCTTCTATCGGCTGGTCTGGTGGGAAGGGAACGTTTGTAATCATTTCTCCTAAATATACATACGAACCAAATTCAGGTGTAATAATAGCGCAATTCTTACCGCTCCATCCAATTCCTGCACGCTCCGAAACAGCTCGATCACTTAATTCACCCGTATCAACCATTGACTTAACTTCTATATCGGGAAGTTTTTCAATTAAATATGCTTCTAATTTTTGCAAACGATCACGTAAAACAAGATGATAATCTTGTCCCCAAGAAGCACGGCAAAAAATCCCACGACGTTCTCCGCGCTTACTCAATGGTGCATTTTTTAATTTTGAAGGATATGCTAATGCAATCGCAATAATTGATTTTGCACCAGGTAGTAGAAGCTGCGGATTCGTTCTTTTTTCTATATCAGGCTCTTCAAATCCAGATTGATAATTTAATTGTTGCTGCTGAATTAAACGCTGCTTTAATTCCTCAAATGGTGAGGCACTAGCAAAACCTATTTTATCTATACCAATTGTTTTACTATACGCAATTACATCTTGCTTTAACTGTTCAAAATCCATTCTTAATCGCCTCCTCAGATGAATCCATCTCTTATGTAACGTTCTATTGGTTAGCAATTCACTTTTGGAATATTATTCTTTACTTCTATTTTCGCATACAATGATGTTTTTAAAACATTAAAAAACGCAATGCCTCGTTTATCTCGGAAACGAAACACTGCGTTGATCACAATTTATAGAAAATCATTTAATAAAATTTGGAGCGGGTGAAGAGAATCGAACTCTCGACCAGAGCTTGGAAGGCTCTTGTTTTACCACTAAACTACACCCGCAAATATGAAATACATATAAGATATTAGAATAACTTATGTAAAGTAGTATAGCATGTAAAAAAAACGGAAGCAAGAATTTTATCGAAAAAAGTCGAAAAAGTGATGAGTATCTCATCACTTTTTCAATTCTTTATCAATTGCCTTCTTCATACTATCGAAATCAGGGTTTGCAAGATTTCCATTTACATATACTGAAGGAGCACCTTGAACTTTTAATTTTTGAGCACGATCTGAATCTTTACGTACTTTCTCTTTCATTTCTTTGCTGTGTAAATCCTTCTTAAACTGTTCTACATCAACTTTCGGAAGTTTTTCTTTCACAATGTTAAGAAGTAATTCTTCTGTAATCCATTCTTCTGTATCTTTCTTTTGACTTTGATAAATCTCATCATAGAAAATCCAGAATGAATCTTTATCTTGTTTATAAATTGCTTCACCAGCTGCTGCACCTAAATCAGAGTCTTTTCCGATAAATGGGAAGTTAATAAAATATAACTGCACTTTGCCTTTATCAATATACTCTTCTTTTAATCGTGGCAATACTGTTACATCCCAAGTACGACAAGCAGGACATTTGAAGTCTCCAAATTCAACTACCTTAACCGGAGCATCATCTTTCCCTAAAGATTGTTGCGTTGAATAAGCAAACATCTCATTCCCTTTATCTTTTTTGTCATTTATGATGCTATACGCAATCGTTCCGATTACAATCAATACTGCAATGGAAAAAACTATACCAAGAGCCATGAGTTTGTTCGATGATTTCATATACATTCCTCTTTAAATTCATATTCTGTATACAGCATTGTACACAATACACATAATATCAATACTTACATCTGTCACGCAATGAACACGCTCACATAAATTACAAAAATACAACATTTGTGACGATATTGTGTCACAAATTGTCACAATTTATTCAAAAAAAGAAGCTCCTATGTAGGAACTTCCTTTAACTTACGGCTTTTTCACGCGCATTCTTTAACATCGATTGCTCTGTTTTTATATCATGACGAATGACTAATTTCTCACTAACTGCTTGCACATACTCATCATGATTAATGTAGCCTTCTTTCTCCATTAATCTCAAAACTACATTCCGTCTCTCAACTGCTTTATCGTAATTTTGTGCAGGTGAGTAATAAGCGGGTGCTTTTACTACAGCAGCCATCATTGCACTTTCAGCCAACGTTAATTGGCTCACCTTTTTACCGAAGTAAAGGTTTGCTGCTTTTTCAATTCCCCATGCTCCTTCTCCGTAATAAATATTACTCACATACAATTTTAAAATCTCATCCTTCGTAAATGTGCGTTCAATTTTTTTCGTATAAAAGATTTCTTTCCATTTACGAGAAAATGTACGTTCATTCGTTAAAAAAGCATTTTTGGATAACTGTTGTGTAATTGTGCTTCCTCCTTGCACAACACCGCCAGCTTTTATATTCTCTACAGACGCCCTAATAATCGCTATATAATCTAAACCGTTATGATGATAAAACCTTTTATCTTCTGTCGCAATAAATGCATATGTTAATGATTCTGGCACCTCTAACTTAGCTGGTACATGTAATTTACTAATATCACTTTGCTCGATCATTACATTTCCAATGAATAATAACGTAAAACTTAACAATAATAATAAAATAATGGCTTTATAAAAAAATTTAGTCATTGGATTTAATGCAACTTTTTGATGATAGTTCACCCTAGATAATACTCGTTCTTTCATCTTGAACACCTCTTTTCCACACAGCGTATAACTCTTACTTTAAGAATACCTTGTTGTAAAAAAATATCCCATCGATTTCTCTTACACGTACCTTACATCATTGTAAGGTATACAGTGAAACTTTAATCAGTAGGGTTTTTATTCATCCCCCACTGAATATCAACCCTCACCAATCAGGCTTCCCGGCAAATAGTGGGTTAAAAAAGTATTGTATCACAGTCTTTTTTTATCTACTATTCATCTGAAATATTGAATATAGATTATACTAAACCAATAGCAGAGTATACCTTAAGCCTATACTTCCCTATTAAAACAACCTATTTTCATTATATCACCTACAAATATATATATTTGTAAGTATCTAGTAATCTAAATGTATACAATATATCATACATTATACAGAACAAACGTTCTTGAAATCAATACTAGCGCTATTATTTTGACCTTTTTCTTAACCAGTATACAAAAAAGAGTAGTGATTTGTTTGTATCGCAAACCGGCTACTCTTTTCTTTACAATCTACCTATTAAATTATACGGCTGCACTTCCCACGTTTCGTACGGAATACAATGTGTTGCTCTCATCGCATCAAGCGTTCTGGATTTCATATGAGGACGCGTTATATACTCATCTATGTTCTCTTCATTTAAAGCAACAAATTGAGCCTCTTGTATTTCTTCAGGTTGAATTTGTATTTCACCGCTCACGTATGCCACTTTAAAAACAACAGATAGAATGTGCATGGAAGCATTATAATAAACTCCTGTAATACCGATAGGCTTCACCGTTAATCCTGTTTCCTCAAGTATTTCCCTACAAACAGCTTGATCGAGTGCTTCTCCTTCTTCCACCTGTCCTCCTGGCAACTCCCACGTATCCGCTCGCCAGTGTACTTTAGCCAATAACACTTCACCTTTTTCATTTGTTAAATAGCCTGCTACGGCAACGATATGCTTCGGTGTTCTATGTTCCATATTAAACCTCCTAGAAATAATGGTTATTTCATATATCCCTATAAGCATATTCCCTGTCTACAACAAAATGCCTTTACTAATTCATTAACTTAATTAACCTCATAAAAAAACCCCTATCCGTTAAACGAATAAGGGGCTTCTATCGTATTATTCTCCTAAGTCTACGTTGTGATAAACTTGTTGCACATCTTCTAAATCTTCTAATGCATCAACCATTTTTTCAAATTGTACTTGAGCATCTGCAGGAAGTTCTACATCACTTTGTGCAAGCATTGTTAATTCTGCAACTGTGAATTCTTCAACACCAGCATCTTTAAGTGCAGATTGTACTGCATGGAATTGATCAGGTTCAGCATACACGATAACAGCATCTTCTTCTTCTAGAATGTCACGTGCATCTACATCTGCTTCCATTAAAATTTCAAGAACTTCATCTGATGTTTTACCTTCAAGACCGATAACAGCTGTCGCATCAAACATATAAGCTACAGAACCGTTTACACCCATGTTACCACTATTTTTGCTAAATGCAGCTCGTACATCAGCTGCAGTACGGTTTACGTTGTTTGTAAGTGTATCTACAATTACCATAGATCCATTTGGTCCAAATCCTTCATAACGAAGCTCGTCATAATTTTCTTCTGAACCGCCTTTTGCTTTTTCAACTGCACGATCGATAATTGTTCTTGGAACATTGTATGTTTTCGCACGTTCTAATACGACTCTAAGCGCTTGGTTTGATTCCGGATCTGGTTCGCCTTGTTTTGCCGCTACATAAATTTCACGTCCAAATTTCGCGTATATACGGCTAGTATTTGCATCTTTTGATGCTTTTTTATCTTTAATATTATTCCATTTACGACCCATACTTTCCACTCTCTTTCCGGTTTTAAATCTACATAAAAATATTAATATGAAATATCATGTGTGTTCAACACATTTTTAAAATAAATATAAAAAGTTCATTTTTGATTCATATTACAGACATAATATAAATCACTATCATTTTGTTCTTTCGACAAGTTATATTATACATGAATTCCTACATTTATTACGAATTTTAGAGGCACATAGTATAATTTAACAAAAAAAGACTCTAACATTTCTGTTAGATTTTTTTATATTGCCGATACCGATTTCCATAATATTCCCTTTATTACTTTCTATTGCTGTATAATTAAAATAGGAAAAAATTTGAAAAAGTATAGGGGGGAATTATTATGACACATTCAAATGAGAAAAAGGCACATGGGCTTAAAGGGATAGGAGAAAAACTAAACCCAACTATCTATCAAGTGAGATTCATGAAATTAGATGAACCGATTCAATTTGATTCGTTTCCTGAATTAAAGGAATTAGGAGACTGGTTGAGTACTTCAACGCACATGTGGTCGTGCCACTCAACTATGTACAAATACAACAGAGAAAAGTTTGAAAAGAAGTTTTTAGAAATTACGAAATTAACAGCTGATCATGTACTAATATCTATTGGTGGTGTCGGATTTAACTTCATGTCACCGGGGTGGAGAAATTCTCTATAAAATAATGAAATTATATAAAGGGATAAAAATGAATGTTCATTTTTATCCCTTTATTGTTTCGTAGTTTGCTCCCACTATATCGTATGTACTAAATGAATAGGTTTACCTTAATCATTTATAACCATTTCACCAACACACCATTTTTCCTTATTTTATAGTGTGATGAAAACAAAAAAACTCTACACATTTAGTGTAGAGTTTTTTATTACGCCGTTCATGATACCGATGGTCGGGGTCGAACCGACACTCCCGAAGGAACACGATTTTGAGTCGTGCGCGTCTGCCAATTCCGCCACATCGGCACAAAAGAAAAGGCGGCAACCGGATTTGAACCGGTGATAAAGGTTTTGCAGACCTCTGCCTTACCACTTGGCTATGCCGCCATATTAAATTTTATTGGAGCGGAAGACGGGATTCGAACCCGCGACCCCAACCTTGGCAAGGTTGTATTCTACCACTGAACTACTTCCGCAAAAATGGCTGGGCTAGCTGGATTCGAACCAGCGCATGACGGAGTCAAAGTCCGTTGCCTTACCGCTTGGCTATAGCCCATCGATTTCTTACTTAATTATATGTAAGTATCCATTAGATTATTTGTAATTTTTAAAATAAAAATGGGGCGACTGATGGGAATCGAACCCACGAATGCCGGAGCCACAATCCGGTGCGTTAACCACTTCGCCACAACCGCCATGTTGTGTAAATATATTTGGCAGGGGCAGTAGGAATCGAACCCACACTGGAGGTTTTGGAGACCTCAGTTCTACCTTTAAACTATGCCCCTATGTAAATGGTGGAGGGGGGCAGATTCGAACTGCCGAACCCGAAGGAGCGGATTTACAGTCCGCCGCGTTTAGCCACTTCGCTACCCCTCCGAAACTTACATGGTGCCGGCTAGAGGACTTGAACCCCCAACCTACTGATTACAAGTCAGTTGCTCTACCAATTGAGCTAAGCCGGCGTATTTTATTAAAGTAAATGGTGGCTCGGGACGGAATCGAACCGCCGACACGAGGATTTTCAGTCCTCTGCTCTACCGACTGAGCTACCGAGCCTTATTA
>NZ_VHIV01000007.1 GCF_006494425.1 Bacillus dicomae
TAAAATAAAAATTGACGTTTCACGTTGTTTGTTTCGTTCAGTTTTCAAAGAACTACTTAGCCGCTCATTTGCGACTTCCTTATGTTAACATCTTCGTTTTTCGATGTCAACTAAGTTTCTTAATTTCTTTTTTGTCGTTTTCTGCGTTTCCGCATCAGCGACGGTTATTAATATATCATGCAGTACATAAAGGGTCAATACTTTTTATAAAAAAATTTCACATCCCGTTAGAAACTCCAAAAAGCTCTGTAAGTCATCCTTTCTTCATAGATGTCTACAACCTCATACCTTATCTCTTTAACCTTTTTATACGAAAGCGAAAATTCTAAATTTTATGTTATATTATCATTATAGGAGAGTGATCAGAATGAGCATTAAGTATTCAAACAAAATCAATAAGATTCGGACCTTTGCATTAAGTTTAGTATTTATCGGTCTCTTCATTGCTTACTTAGGTGTCTTTTTCCGCGAAAACATTATTATTATGACAACATTTATGATGGTTGGTTTTCTAGCTGTTATCGCTAGTACTGTTGTTTACTTTTGGATTGGTATGTTATCTACTAAAACTGTACAAATTATTTGTCCAAGCTGTGATAAACCTACAAAGATGCTCGGTCGTGTCGACGCATGTATGCATTGCAACCAACCTTTAACAATGGATCGAAATCTAGAAGGAAAAGAATTTGATGAGAAATATAATAAGAAAAGCTATAAATCCTAGGTGTATATGAATATGACTGCAGCAAGGAAAATGTAACATTACAAAACTAAATATTAAAAGGCGATTTCTTAACTAAGACATCACCTTGTGTATTCTTATTTAATTAAATTAGATTTCTTCACTGAACATTTTAAATCCTCCTGAACCTAACGCAATTCCCCTATATAATAAAGAAAGAGGTTGACGTAAAGCCGTCAACCTCTTTCTTTATTATATATTACGCCTTATGACACTCTGGACAAACGCCATAAATTTCTAAGCGATGACTATTAATAACGAAGCCTGTCGTTTTCGCAGCTTCCTCTTCAAGCTGTTCCAAACCTCCATAAGGAAAATCAACAATCTTACCACATTTTTCACAAATCACATGATAATGTTGACTTGTAACATAATCAAATCTACTTGAAGCGTCTCCATAAGTTAATTCCTTTACAAGTCCAACCTCTTTAAATACACGTAAGTTATTATAGACAGTTGCAACACTCATATTTGGAAACTTACCTTCTAATGCTTTATAAATGTCATCCGCTGTTGGGTGCGTCATAGATTCCACAAGGTACTCTAAAATAGCATGACGCTGTGGAGTAATGCGTACACCCGTATTTTTCAGCATTTCTAGCGCTTCTTTTAATTCTTCTTTGACCACCGTCATGCACCCCGATTCTATACGGATTATTATTTTATAATTCTTATAAAGAGTGTACTCCTTTTCTTATAAATCGTCAATATTTCTACTATAAGTATGTGGTTTATTTTTGTATATAGCCTTATTCTTATGTATCTCCCCCCATTTTCTATACATCTACATAGAAAAAAGTGCGACATAATCGCACTTGGAATACTATCATCTGAGGAGGTATGCCCTACACTTCACTTTATGTAAGACAATAAAATATGTATAGACACTTGCCTTACTTCTATATATTTTATCTCCATTATAGATTTACTTTATATAAGAAAGAACATCTTCAATATGTCCTTTCACTTTCACTTTACGCCACTCTTTTACAAGTTCACCGTCTTTATTAATAAGGAATGTAGAACGCTCGATTCCCATGTACTCTTTTCCAAAGTTCTTTTTCAATTTCCAAACATCGTACAGTTCTGCTACTTTATGATCCTCGTCTACTAAAAGTGTAAATGGAAGTTCATGCTTCTCAATGAATTTCAAATGTCTATTTGCCGGATCCGGACTCACCCCAAGAATAACCGTATCCTTCTCTTGAAATAATCCATAAGCATCACGGAAATCACATGCTTCAGTTGTACACCCTGGAGTCATATCTTTCGGATAAAAATATAGAACTACATTTTTACCACGAAAATCAGCTAAGCGAACTTGTTCCCCGTTACTTCCCTCTAATGTAAATTCTGGAGCCATTTCTCCTACTGTGATCATTGTTATCACTCCTACTCTTTTCTTTTACTATAACAAATGCTATCTTATTTTTCATTGTCTATTACAGACCTCATCACAAAAGCAAACGGCAGTGTATATCCAATTAGTGCCTCCGCAATTGCAATCCATCTCCCAATTCCAATCGGAGATATATCACCATATCCAACAGACAATAAAGTAACTGCGCTAAAATATAAACAAATTTCAACAAGTTGAAAAGAGTGAGCGTTCACACTTTCTCCATCCTCTTTCAAAACTGCAAAACCCATTTCCTCTAATACAACGTAACTTAATCCAAACGCAATTAGTACTGTTGTATAAATCAAAAATAATGTGGCTAAATTATACAGCGAAAAAAAACGCGTTGAATCTGAATAAGAACTCCATAATAATTGGACACTCTTTAAAATAGCTATTGCTGCAAGTAATAGAATAAATCCCCATAACATGTCCTCCACCTCATTTTATATGTATGAGACGATCATTGGATTTATCCCTTAACAAATAAGCATCTATAATTAATTCCCAGCACCACGGTACCTTTTTACCCCTTGATTCCAAAGAGTGATTGCGATTGTAAAACAGATCACACCAACGAGTGGTGTTGCAAATGCATAGCTATTCCACTCTGTCTTTCTTAAAAAGTATGCCGCTGGATACACTCCGACAAACGCAAATGGTAAAACAAACGTTAAAATAAAGCGAATCACACGGTTATAAATATTAACAGGATAGCGACCATAGTTACCTATGTTATACATGAGCGGCATAATCGAACTTTTCGCATCCGACCAAAACCCAAGACTCGCAAGCGTAACAAATATCCCTCCATATACAAGCGCGCCTCCTCCTACCATCATTAAGAATAAGAAGAAATCGTACCAGTAAAAAGATAATTGCAACTCCACTGCTGCATAGCCCATTACAACCATTCCTGTAATAGCTCCAATTAAAGATTCAAGCTCCATTCTTTCTAATATAATTTGAAACAAGCTATGAATCGGTCTCGTTAATATACGATCCATTTCTCCTTTAATAATGTAACGATCATTAAAGTCCCATATGTTAAAAAAGGCTGAGAAAATGGCAAACGGCATTAAAAAGAAACCATAAATAAAGATTACTTCTTCTCTATTCCAGCCCTTTAATGCTTGTGTATGCCCAAACACAACAAGAATAAAGATTAAATTAACAGCCTGTAGTGATAAATCAGAAAGTAATCCAACGATAAAATCGCCCCGATACTCCAATTTTGTTTTTATATATTGGCTTGCATATTGCAAAAATAGTTTTATATATATCATCTCATCATCCCCCTTGTACAATTAGACGTTTTCTCGCCGTTCTCCACATGAGTACAATTGGAATAATAAGTACAATTGCCCAAATTACTTGGAATAATAATGCCTCATACAATTTACTTCCTTGTATACCTTCTGAAAAAATCATACTCGGAATATAACTAATGGCCTGAAACGGTAAAAACATCATTGCCTTTTGGGCCCATAACGGATAAAAACTAATTGGTAATAATAGACCTGAAAATAAATCAATAACAACACGTTTCGCATACATAATTCCACTATTATTAAATAGGAAGAACGTAAGCATTCCCGTCATTAAATTAATTTGTGTATTAATAATAAAACTAAATATTAAAGATAAGAAGAAATATAACCATGTTTGAAAATTCGTTGTAATTTGCAATGAAAATAATAAGGTAACGATAACCATACCCGGAATTGAAAAGAATGCGAAACGAAATATCCCTTCACCAAGACCTTGCATCACTTTCATTCCTAAATAGTTATATGGACGAATTAGTTCTACCGCTACACGTCCTTCTTGAATCTCCATCGCAATTTCCCTATCTATATTATTAAAATAAAAGGCACGTGCCATCCATGCAATTGCGATATACGTAGTCATTTGCGAAATAGATAAACTTTCAATGTTCTCTTTTCCGCTATAAATTGCCTGCCATAAAAAATAATACGCACCGATATTAATTGTATAAATTAAAATCCCGCTATAATAGTTTGTGCGATACGCAAGCATCATTAAAAAGCGAATTCGAATCATTTCAATGTACTTACCCATGTTTAATACCTTCTTCATAAATGTTACGAATAATTTCCTCTGTAGACACTTCATTAATTTTTAAATCTTTAATTTGAAAAGCTTGTACTACTTTAGAAATAAGCATTGAAATAATAACTTCTTCATTCGGGATTTTTGCAACCCACGTGTTTTCCTCTTTCGCTTTCGACCAAACGACATGACTATCCGGCATAACCATTGATAAAGCCTGATAGGAAACTGGTGCAATAAACTGAAAATGTATTTCCTTCTCTGCTCCCCACTGCGTACGAAGATTATTTAAAGAACCGTCATACATAATATTTCCTTCATCTAGCATGATAACGCGCTCACATAATGCTTCAATATCAGTAATATCATGGGTTGTTAATAAAATTGTTGTTTTATAACGTTCATTCATTTCTTTTAAAAATTCACGTATTTTCAATTTCACAAGTACATCTAGCCCAATTGTTGGTTCATCTAAAAATAATAACGGTGGGTTATGAATTAATGCTGCAGCTAATTCACAACGCATTCTTTGACCTAGAGATAACTTTCGAACTGGCTTGTCTAATAAAGGACCAATATCTAATGTTTCGATTACGTGCTCCATATGTTCTTTATACTGAGCGTCTGATACACCGTACACTTTTTTTAATAAACGAAACGATTCTTGTACAGCAATATCCCACCAAAGTTGCGAGCGTTGACCGAAAACAACACCAATTGTTCTTGCAAATTCCTCTCTCTGCTTATGTGGGTTCATTCCATTTACTAAAATCTCTCCTGATGTCGGAGTCAAAATCCCCGTAAGCATTTTAATTGTTGTTGATTTACCAGCACCATTCTCACCGATATAACCAACCATCTCACCTTGTTTTACAGTAAAAGATACATCATTTACTGCTGGTACTATTTTATAATTACGATTTAATAAATCGCGAAATGCACCCTTTAAACCCGGACGACTTGAATAGGCTGTAAATTCTTTACGTAACCCTTGTACCTCAATTACCGATTTCATAATCGGACCCCCTTCCTAAATGTCACAACGAATAGTTTACCCAACTGCCTTCTCTATCACAAACAATACGTCTTTTCGAAAAACATGTTAGAATAATACATAGATTTTTGTAAGGAGATGAATTGTAGTGAAATTCACAAAGTCAGAAGCATTACATAAAGAAGCTTTAGAACATATCGTTGGCGGTGTTAATAGTCCTTCTCGTTCTTTTAAAGCGGTTGGCGGCGGCGCTCCTGTTGCTATGGAACGTGGAAAAGGTGCTTATTTCTGGGATGTAGACGGAAATAAATACATCGATTATTTAGCAGCATACGGCCCTATTATTACTGGACATGCTCACCCGCACATCACAAAAGCAATTACAACAGCTGCTGAAAACGGGGTACTTTACGGAACACCAACAGCACTAGAAGTAAAATTCGCAAAAATGTTAAAAGAAGCAATGCCTGCTTTAGATAAAGTACGCTTTGTAAACTCTGGTACTGAAGCAGTAATGACGACAATTCGTGTCGCTCGTGCTTACACAGGCCGCACAAAAATTATGAAATTTGCTGGTTGTTACCACGGTCATTCCGATTTAGTACTTGTAGCAGCTGGATCTGGTCCTTCTACACTAGGAACTCCTGACTCAGCCGGTGTACCACAAAGTATCGCTCAAGAAGTTATTACCGTTCCATTTAATAATGTAGAAACTTTAAAAGAGGCATTAGATAAATGGGGACATGAAGTAGCAGCTATTCTTGTAGAACCGATTGTTGGAAACTTCGGTATTGTAGAGCCAAAACCTGGATTCCTTGAGAAGGTGAATGAACTTGTTCACGAAGCTGGTGCACTAGTAATTTATGATGAAGTTATTACTGCTTTCCGCTTCATGTACGGTGGTGCTCAAGACTTACTTGGCGTAACCCCAGACTTAACAGCGCTTGGTAAAGTGATTGGCGGCGGACTTCCAATCGGTGCCTACGGTGGTAAGAAAGAAATTATGGAGCAAGTGGCTCCGCTCGGACCTGCATATCAAGCTGGTACAATGGCAGGAAATCCTGCTTCTATGGCGTCAGGTATCGCTTGTCTAGAAGTTCTTCAACAAGAAGGGCTTTATGAGAAATTAGATGAACTTGGTGCAATGCTTGAAAAAGGAATTTTAGAGCAAGCAGCGAAACATAATATCGATATTACATTAAACCGTCTGAAAGGTGCTTTAACTGTATACTTCACAACAAATACAATTGAAGATTACGATGCAGCACAAGAGACAGACGGGGAAATGTTCGGTAAATTCTTCAAGCTTATGCTTCAAGAAGGAGTTAACTTAGCACCTTCTAAATACGAGGCATGGTTCTTAACGACAGAACATACAAAAGAAGATATTGAATATACAATTGAAGCTGTAGGCAGAGCATTTTCTGCTTTAGCAAACAATAAATAATCCCATTATTAAAAGGAAAAAAGAAAGCACATCTTTCTTTTTTCCTTTTTTCTATTTCATAAATCCCTGATTAATAGTATAATTATTCATAATTATCTGTTTTATTTTCTTTTTATATCCTTACTATCCTTGTATACAAGGCTGCTCACGCCTTAAATAGTAAGATTATTCAAACTTTAATAAGAGGGGGGATTGACGGATGCTCAATAAAACAAATACATGGACACCGTCTTTATTTCGAGATTATAAAAATGCAGAACATGATGCGTGTGGAATCGTTTCCGTTATGGAGAAACGAAAAATTCCTACAAAAGAAAACATTGAACTTTGCATACAATCACTCGTCAAAATGAATCATAGAGCTGGCTTCATTAATGGCGAAGGCGATGGAATCGGCATTCACATTGATGTACCAAAAGCTCTTTGGAATGAAAAACTAAAAAGTAGCGGATACAATCCAACGATCGTGGATCATCCCCACTTTATCGTTGGACATTTTTTTCTAAACAAAAACGAGAATATAGTTGATTTAAAAAATCATATTCGTACACAACTAAACAACGAAAATTTTGCAATCCTTTTCGAAAGTGACGATGTAATAAATTCTGATGCACTCGGTCCACTTGGTAAACAAGAAGAACCTTTATTTTGGCAAGTTGCCCTTATTGCAGAAAATGAAGTTGCAAATATTGAGCAAACATTATTTTCTGTAACAATCAAAATAGAGGAAAACGAAGCAATTCATGTTGCTTCATTAAGTCGTGACCACGTTGTATATAAGGTTCTAGGTGCTGGTGATACACTTGTTGCCTATTACAATGATTTACAACATCCACTTATCGCTTCAACTATGACACTAGGACATAATCGCTATTCTACTAATACATTATCTAATTTTTTTCGTGTACAACCATTTAGTGTTCTCGGGCATAATGGCGAAATTAACACTATTGCAAAATTACGCGATCAAGCTGAAATGATTCACGTTCCACTTACTGCTGGGGGCAGTGACTCCCAAGATTTAAACCGCACCTTAGAGACCCTACTTGTTCAATACGACTACAGTTTATTTGAAGCGATGGATATACTATTCCCACCAATTATTAATGAAATTAAACTTTATGAACCGCATTTACAAAATTTATATACGTATATACGTGAGGCATGGGGCCATTTTGCACAAGGTCCAGCTGGCATTATTTCACGTTATAAAGATGAAGCGGTTTTCAGCGTTGATTCCCTTGGACTACGACCAGTATGGAAAGTTGAAACAGAAAGCTCTTATGTTTTCTCTTCTGAACCTGGAGTTGTATCACCAACTGAATATGTAGCAGAACCAAAACCACTCGCTCCAGGAGAAAAAGTTGGCCTAAAGTGGAATGAACAAGATGAACTTGTACTCTACGAATACGACGACTACCAAACTCAAGTATATAACCGTTTTGAAAAGCGAATGGATATTACCGATTATCATTTAAACTTATCTATCCCTGAAACGAAAGAAATACCAGGTTTATGTGATTCTATGCAAGTAGAAACGAAACAATATGTTGCTTTTGGATGGGACCGAGAACATATTCAGCTTCTTGAACAGATGGCAACAAAAGGTGTTGAACCAATTCGCTCACTTGGGCATGACTCACCACTTGCCGCACTCGATACGGATAGAAGAAATATCGCTGACTTCATTAAGGAAAGTGTAGCCGTTGTTACAAATCCAGCAATCGATCGTGATCGAGAGGTCGAACACTTCTCCACCCGAACAATTCTTGGAGAGCGCCCAAGTTTATTAAGCGGTGCTAAACAGCCATTTGTAGTTGAGATGCTTTCCCCAATTATTTTAGAAGGAAGCGCGGCACAATCTATTGCAGAGGAATTACACACAATTACGTACGAACAACTTATAGAGCTATTCAATACCCATAGCTCTATCGCTACAATTTCTGCTACGTTCAGTCAGTCAGAAACTTTACAATGTGCCTTAAGTCGAATTGGTTCTGAAGCGATAACAGCTGTGAAAAACGGGGCTTCCCTACTATTAATAGACGATGCCAACGCTCATCTAAATGAACGGTTATGGATTGATCCACATTTAGTTACTGCGAAAATACATCAAGTATTAAGAGAAAATAAATTACGCCGAAACTGCTCTCTCGTTATACGTTCTGGTGCTCTTCGCTCCTTACACGATATCGTCACACTGTATGGATTAGGAGCAGATAGTATTAATCCATATTTATTATTTGCAACCGTAAATGATGGGACAAAAACACCAATTATGAATTTATATAATGCACTTAATAAAGGACTGGAAAAAGTCATTTCAACAATTGGAATTCATGAATTACGTGGTTACGGTCGCCTTTATTCTTCTATCGGATTACATGAGGAAATCGCAAATATATTACAAATTACGAATTTCTTCGGTTCAAATGATTTAGCTTTTTCACTTGATTCACTAACTGAAGATGCACAAATGCGAGCGGATGATTATAACAATCCTAAAGTTAGAATGCGAAAATCTTTTCATATATTCCCGCGAATTTGGAAAGCAATCGGCGATGTCGCAAAAGGAAATTCTTATGATGATTACCGTGACAAGTTAAGTGAATTAGAAGAAAATAACCCAATCGCAATTAGACACCTTATTCAAACGAAACAAGCAAAATATGTAGTTCCCACTGAAGAAGTGTCCATCAGCATTCAAAATCATGATTTACCATTTATTATTAGTTCCATGTCATTTGGCTCTCAAAATGAAATTGCCTTTCGCGCATATGCAGAAGCTGCCGATCAGCTAAATATGATTAGTTTAAACGGTGAAGGCGGCGAAATTAAAGATATGATTGGAAAATATCCACATACACGTGGACAACAAGTTGCATCTGGGCGATTTGGCGTAAACGCCGAACTACTAAATTCATCAAACTTAATTGAAATAAAAATTGGGCAAGGAGCAAAACCTGGTGAAGGCGGGCATTTGCCAGGTTCAAAAGTAACAGCCAAAATCGCTGAAGCACGTAACGCTACAATTGGCTCTGATTTAATTTCACCTTCTAACAACCATGATATTTACTCCATTGAAGATTTAGCTCAAATGATTACCGAAATTAAAACAGCTAATCACCTTGCAAAGGTAGCTGTAAAAGTCCCAGTCGTTCCTAACATTGGAACAATTGCTGTCGGCATTGCAAAAGCTGGTGCTGATTTTATTAATATTAGCGGGTTTGACGGAGGAACGGGTGCTGCACGTATTCACGCATTGCAACATGTAGGTCTTCCTGTAGAGATTGGTGTGAAAGCCGCTCACAATGCTTTGCTAGAAGCAAATATGAGACATAAAGTAGAAATTTGGGCTGATGGTGGTATCCGAAGTGTTAATGATGCCTTGAAAATTATGCTCCTTGGAGCAAACCGCATTGGATTTGGTACATTATCCATGATTGCAATCGGCTGTACAACTTGCCGCGGATGTCATCTAGATACTTGTCACGTTGGAATTGCAACACAAATTGAATCTGAAGCTCAGGCGAAAGAACACGGATTACGCCGCTTCGTCCCGCGTGAATTAGAAAGCGCCGTTGCTGGATTATTACATTTATTCACCACTTTTGGCGTAGAACTAAAACGATTAACAGGAAATCTTGGCTATACAAATTTACAAGAAATTGTCGGACGTTCTGATTTATTAGAACAAGTTCGCGGCAAAAATTTATTAGACTTATGTAATTTACTACAAACGATAGAACATCCATCTGTTACAAAAACAGAACACGTACTAGAAAAACAATTTGAAACAATTCATTCCCCTCATTCAAAAGAATTAGTAGGCGTTGGAGTAGAGCAACGCGTTATGGGTGGTCTAGAATCTTGCTATCGCGTTCGTAGTAAATTATATGAAGATACAGAGCTTGAACCACTTACATTAAAGTATACGAATGGCTCTGTTCCTGGAAATGGACTCGGTGCTTACAATAGTGAGAACTTATTTATACACGTAAATGGCGGTGCACAAGATGGTATTGGTAAAACCTCCTTTGGTGGTGGTATTTATATAACGAAAGCAAAAGGAAAAGACGGCATATATTATAACGGTTCTGTCGGAAAAGGTTTTGGATACGGTGCACAAAAAGGGGCGCTATACGTTCAAGGTAACGCTGATGCTCGCGCTGGCATTCGCCTCTCTGGAGCAGACATGATAATTGGAGGGCGCATGACAAAGCCACTCCGTGAAAAAGAGCAAGGGAATATAGGAGCATACTCTAACATTAAAGGTTTCGCTTTTGAATATATGACAAATGGGCGAGCGCTCGTTTTAGGGGATCCTGGTCCGTGGATCTGTGCCGGTATGACTGGCGGTGTTGTTTATTTACGTCATGATTCAAACCTAGGCTTAACAGAACAAGCCTTAAAAAGAAGAATCGCAAAAGGAGCAAATGTTACATTACAACCAATTAGTAAAAATGGTGCGCAAGATGTAACTGAGTTATTACTCGATTATATCCATGTATTAAATGAACATGAGCAATACGAGGAAGTTGCTTTGTTAACACCACTCCTCGATGATATGCAACACCAATTTTTTGAAATCATCCCGAAAAAAGAGCAGGCTGATCCATCTATCTCAACAGAGTGATATACCTCATTCTCATTTTCAAGAAAAAATTGACGAAGTACACTTCTCATAGTAATCTATAGTAACAATTTGAAACCTGCTGAAATTCAGCAGGTTTTTTTACTAAAAATTGATGTTTAAAAAGAATTAGGAAAAAGTATAAATGAATCTTAATTTCTTTTGAATGTCACTAAAATATCACTTGCTAACATATTGTAATGAATGTATAGTATCATGTTGTACATTCATTATGACAAGAGAAAGGATCTTATTTAGGGTATGAAACTTGGTGCTCGCATTTTAAAAACGGGTATTGCCATCACATTAGCTTTATTTGCTTGTATTTTGCTTCAATTACCGAGTCCGGTGTTTGCGGGAATCTCAGCTATCTTCGCTGTTCAACCGTCTGTATACCGTTCGTATTTAACTGCACTTGAACAAATTCAAGCAAACGTTATTGGTGCGGTTTTCGCTATCGCATTTGCTACTGCTTTTGGACATAATCCTTTTATTATTGGATTAACATGTATATTAGTAATTGCGCTTACGTTACAATTACGATTAGAAAACACGATATCAATTGCTTTAGTAACAGTTATCGCCATTATGGAGTATCAGGGCGAAGATTTCTTTAGTTTTGCCTTACTTCGCTTTGCGACGATTATGATTGGTATTATTGCGGCTTCACTTGTGAATTTAGTGTTTATGCCGCCAAAATATGAAACAAAACTTTATCATCGTATCGTTGATAATACAGAAGAAATTGTAAAATGGATTCGAATGAATAGCAGGCAAGCTTCTGATTTCACAACGCTAAAAACTGATATTGATCGTATGAAAGAAAAAATGATCAAACTAAACCATTACTATTTGCTGTATAAAGAAGAAAGAAGCTACACGAAAAAAGTAAAGTTCGCAAAAATTCGTAAGCTCGTTTTATTCAGACAAATGTTAGCGACGACAAGCCGTGCTTTAAGTACGTTAAAATCATTACATCGTACTGAAAACGAACTGCGCTATATGCCAGAAGAATTTCAGGAATCTATCCAGAACGAACTTGATTCATTAACACATTATCATGAACAAGTTTTATTAAAATTTATTGGTAAAGCAAAAAAACAACAGTCTGTTGAAATGCTTGATGAAGTTGAAACAGGTAAACAAGAATTAATTGATATCTTTATGGATTATCAAAACAAAGACGATGAGGAAGCATATAAAACATGGCTACACCTCTTCCCTCTTATTTCTGCCATTATTAACTATAGTGAAGAAGTAGAGCATTTAGATTTACTTGTGGATAGCTTCTACACATACCATAAACCAGAAGCAGAACTCAAAATTGATGATAAAAAAGAAGACGAATAAAAAACAGCTCCTTTTATGACAAAGGAGCTGTTTCTGTTATATGTTGAAGTTGATATAAGTTGTAATAAAATCCTCTTTTTTTCATTAACTCTTCATGAGAACCTGTCTCTTTAATTTCACCATCTTCAATGTAAATAATCGTATCCACATGCGTGATCGTTGCCAATCGATGTGCAATTATAATCGTCGTCCGATCAGCAGCTAACGTCTGAAGCGCCTCTTGAATATATCGTTCATTTTCTAAATCTAAAGCGGAAGTCGCTTCATCTAATATAAGTAACGATGGATTCTTTAAAAACACTCGTGCAATCGCTACACGTTGCCTTTGCCCACCAGATAACTTCACGCCGCGTTCCCCAACGACAGTATCATAACCATCAGGTAACTCTACAATAAAATCATGAATTTGCGCAGCTTTAGCAGCCGCAATCACTTCTTCCTCTGTAGCTTTCGGATTTCCGTATAAAATATTTGCCCCGATTGTATCGCTAAATAACAAATTATCTTGTAGTACAATTCCAATATGACTACGTAAATTTCTCATATCATACTTTCTGACATCTATCCCATCTACATAAACTGCACCTGAAGAAACATCATAGAAACGTGGGATTAAACTAGCAAGAGATGACTTCCCTCCCCCACTTGCTCCTACAAGTGCTACCTTCTCTCCAGGCCACATAGTTAATGAAAGGTTATGTAATATCTCTTTTTCATCCGTATTGTAACGAAAAGATACATTATCAAATATCACTTCACCATTTAATTTCTTCGTTTGTACCGCACTTGGCACATTCACAATATCGTATTTTTCATCTAACAATTCAAACACTCGATCCATCGATGCGAAAGACTGTGTTAATGTTGTAGAGGAATTGACAAGGCGGCGAAGCGGACTATACAAACTATCCATATATCCAACAAAAGCAACCATAGTCCCTAACGTTAATTGTCCCTGAATCACTTCGTACGCTGCAAAACCGATTACAAGTAACGGCCCTAAATCTGTTAACGTATTTACTGCCGAAAATGTTCTCGCTGTCCAACTCGTATGTGTTAATGCTTTCGTCAAAAATTCATTATTTCTTTTTTCAAACTGCTTACCCTCATACTCTTCTAATGCAAAGCTACGTGTCACCTGCATCCCTTGAATACGTTCATGTAAATATCCTTGCATCGTTGCTAACGCTTGTGAACGTTCTTTCGTCAATTTACGAAGACGCCCAAAAAAATATTTCACTGCCACTACATAAATAGGTAAAATTAATAGCGCAACAAATGTCAATTTTATATTCATAGAAGACATAACAATAATAGCGATAGCAATCGTTGCCGTATCTAACCAAACATTCATCAAACCAGTAATTACAAAGTCCTTCGTTTGTTCTACATCATGAATGACACGTGAAATAATCTCCCCTGTTTTTGTATTCGAATAATAACGTAAGCTCAACTTTTGTAAATGACCAAAAATATGTTTTCGCAAATCATATAGTATTGTATTTGCGATACGCTGCGCGAAATATTGGCGATAATATTCAATTGGCGGTCTTAATACTGCAAAAATAAAAAAAGCAATCCCAATCGCTATTACTAGTTGGGACGTTTTATCTTGAAGTGAACCTCCGCCCTGAATTACATCATCAATAATATATTTTAATAACCACGGCATAATAAGCGGGATACCAAACTTTACTAGGCCGATCATAATCGTAATAGCAATAAGCCATCGATATGGTTTAACAAATTGCAAATATCTTTTTATACCTTGCACGTAATCCCCCCTCTAATAGGACAAACCTGCCGGGAAATCCCCTGCAGGTTTGTTTTAATTTCTGTACATTAAATATCTTTCATACCACATATCTACAAAATCTGGCGCGAATGGCCCTTTTCTCTGATGAATCCATTGTGTTAATTGTGCTACATTTCGTTTTAAAATGGTATCAATAACAGGTGGATACTGCATAATTTGACTATGCTTTTCATACTCATCTTCATCTAGAAGCGTATATGTCATATCTGGGTACACTTTAATATCTAAATCATAATCAATATACTTCAATGCTTCAGAATCATATGCAAAAGGCGAGCTTAAATTACAATAATAATATACGCCCTCTTCTCTTAGCATTCCAATTACATTAAACCAATAATTCGCATGAAAATAACAAATTGCTGGTTCACGAGTAATCCATGTTCGGCCATCTGATTCTGTCACCACCGTGCGATCATTCGCACCGATTACAAGACTCTGTGTCCCTTTTAAAATTGTTGTCTCTTCCCACATTCTATGAATGGAGCCATTATGTTTATAACTATGTATTTGTACCTTTTCTCCTTCTTTGGGAAATCCCATATATGCTCCCTTCCTTCAACTGCAAATGCTCTTTGTTGAAATGCATTCACTTTTTTTCTATTATAACTTTTTTGTCGAAATTTTAAAACTAAAGCGACAAGACCCTATTTTTCACACTGCACAAACTGAAATTTTATGACTGAAGTCTTCGCTGAATGATTTATAAAAGAGGAAATGAGAATAGAAAAAGCCCTTCCCTATTTTCCTGCAAAGAAGGACCTTTTATCTGAAGATAATAATATGCCTTATCCTAAATTTGAAATCGTTTTTTCAGTTTCAAAAGATTGAATCACATTATTTGTTTGCTCTTCAAATTTTTCATGTAATAACTTTAAAGCTAATTCTGTCCGATATATTTCTTGGCGGATAAAATGTAATTCCTTTTTATCGCACGTATTCTTTTCGCTCATTTCAATTTGCTGATACTTCTCTAGATGAGCTTGTAACTTCAACAACTCATCCATCGTTTCCAACTGTTCTCCTACCAACTTATCAAAATCGTTCATTACTTACCCCCTTTTAGAATTATTTATCAGTTATTATTCCTCATTACATATTTCTAATCTCTAACTTCCTTCTCCTTTGACTACATTTGTTGACTTATTAGAAGTTATGTCGTTCGCTTTATTTTCATCACCATGACCAAAGCACAAAGAAAACACTTCTCACGAGTTAGAGAAGTGTTTTTCTTTCATTACTGATTTGAACTAGAAGATTGTGATTGTTTTGCAGCTGACTGTGCATTTTGTTTTTTCACAGCATGCACATCTGTTTCAGTTGCAAATTCTGTACCATAGCTAGCATTTGCACTTTGTGCACCAGAAGCTTGCGCTTTCTTTGCTTCTGATTGTGCGTTTGCTTGTTTTACTGCTTGCACATCTGTTTCAGTTGAAAACTCTGTACCATAACTAGCATTTGTACTTTGAATGCTAGCACCAGAAGTTGCTTTGTTATAACCTTGTTGTTTTTTACTCATCTTTCTCACCTCCACAATCAATAATGTAACCAATTCAACTAGAAGCTATCCGTAATTTTCTTTTGAAAACTTACGCATATATCTCTCATCACTCATTCAAACTATAGAAAATGGAGGTGGGAATATGTATATAGGACGCGATATGACTGAACTAACGATGGTTTCAAAAAGTGAATGGAAAGAAGATGAATTAGCTTATTTTCATCATTCATTACAACAGATTCTGCCTTATTTAAACGCAGAAGGTCAAAGTATTTACAAAGAAATTGTAATAGAAATTGAATCAAGAGGTGGCTTACAAGAAGGGGATGCTAGTTGGACTCATGGAACAAGAATTTCTTACGATTAAAAAAGTGTTCCCAACCTGGGAACACTTTTTGTTTATCACGCTTTAATTGGCAGTAAGACCCCCACCTCAAAATGCAGCGAAAGCAAAGAATTTAGGTGGGGATCAACTGCCCATAAAAGTCCGATTGGTTCAACTAATAATCAGTGGGGGATGAAGAAACCCCCCACTGATTAAAGTTTCACTTTATTGCATTGTAATTTTCTCCACGCAATTCTCATAAATCGTACGATGCGATTTCGAGAAAGGTAACTGCTCAAATGCTTCTTTCGATACAAATTTCAACGTATCTGTTTCAACAATATTACCAGTTACTTTTCCGTAAAATACGAATATATCCCAAGTACGATGTGTAAACGTATGTTGTACATTCATTGCGTATTCTTCAATAGAAATCGAAAGCTCAAATTTTTCTTTCATATAATCTGTAAGCTGTTCCTTCTGATTCCGAATTCCTTCTCCAAGTTCAATATTCGGAAACTCCCACATATTAGCTAATAACCCGGTACTTGGACGTTTATTAATGACGTAACGACCATCTTCTGTTTGGAGCACACCTGCAACAATTGGTACCATCGTAGGAGCTTTCGCTTTACTTTTTACTGGTAACTCCTTTTGAACGCCTTCAGCGTATCCCCTGCAATGCTCACGTACAGGACAAAGTAAGCAAGATGGATTTTTGGGAATACAAATCAGTGCACCTAATTCCATCAAACCTTGATTAAAATAAGATGGATTTTCCGCCGAAATAATTTCACGCACAATCTCTTCAAACACTTTTCTCGTTTTTGGTTTTGCAATGTCATCCCATACTGATAAAATGCGAGATAATACACGCATAACATTTCCGTCAACTGCCGGCTCTGGTATACCATATGCGATACTTAAAATAGCACCTTTTGTATAGGGACCGACCCCTTTTAATTTTTCAATTTTCTTTACATCGCTCGGTACTATCCCGCCGTATACTTCTTTTACTTCTTTTACGGCCGCATGTAAATTTCGTGCTCTAGAATAATATCCTAAACCTTCCCATGCCTTTAACACTTCTTCATCATCAGCATTTGCCAAAGCTTCTAACGTAGGAAACTTCCCCATAAAATTCGCGTAATATGGTTTTACAGCTTCTACCCTTGTTTGCTGCAACATAATTTCCGAAACCCAAACACGGTATGGATCTTTATTTTTACGCCACGGTAAGTCGCGTTGCTCTTCTTCAAACCAACCAATTAAATCATTTTGAAACTGCTCTATGTTAAAATTATTTAATATTTCAAGTGTCAAACTTGATCCCCCTCATTTTTTTGCATATAAGTACTATTATAAAGATTTTAGGAAAAAATTTAAGTAAGATGACATAGGAAATAGAAGGCAAAGGACTTGAGGTATCGAATAAAAAGAGTTACATTAATAAAAAACGGAGGTGGATTTCTATGGATACAGCCACTCACCTTGTTATGGGCGTTACTCTAGGCAGTTTGGCCACTTTAGATCCAGCCATAGCACAAAGTGATATTGGACCACAAGCAGTTATGCTTGCTACAATTGCCGGTTCCAATATTCCTGATATCGATACAGTTTTAAAATTGCGTAATAACGCTAAATATATAAGAAACCATCGCGGGATTACTCATTCCATTCCTGCAGTGATTCTTTGGTCATTCCTTATAAGTGGCATCTCTTTTGCCTTCTTTTCAAACGCTCCCTATTTGCATCTACTACTTTGGTCATTTATTGCCGTCTTTCTTCATGTCTTTGTAGATATTTTCAACGCTTACGGTACCCAGGCATTACGGCCCTTCACAAAAAAATGGGTAGCGCTCGGTATTATTAATACATTTGATACCGTCATTTTCTTTATCCACATACTCGCAATTGCTTGTATGCTCGTCGGTTCCCATAAAGGTTATACTGCCTTAGCAGCATATATATTGATGATCGTTTACTACATCGGACGGATTATGATGCATAGAAATATAAGAAGCGTTGTACAAAAACGTTTCAAAAATGTTGAGAAGATAATCATTTCTCCTTCTTATCGATTTTATCATTATCATTTAGCAGTCGTTACAACTGATTATTACTACGTTGCTAGATGGCATCGTGGCAACATCATGATATACGATAAGTTCGACCGGGTACCGTTCCCAGATAACGCCATTATGCGTGCAGCTAAACAAGACGAAAACATCTCAGCTTTTTTATCCTTCTCCCCTGTGTATCGCTGGGACATTTTCGATTATGATCATTATTACGAAGTTCGATTCATTGATTTGCGATATCGCAGTAAAGATTATTATCCATTCGTTGCAATCGTTCAACTCGATCATAATTTAAATATTATTAGTTCCTATACAGGATGGATTTTTAGTGAAGAAAAGCTTCGAAAAAAGCTGGATTTACTTCCACATTAAAAAAAGCGACTTAAGTCGCTTTTTTTAATGTTTCAAATGATCTTCTTGATTAATTAAATGACTATATTTCGGATTACTTGTACGCATTTCATGCAGGCGTCCTCCATGATTATTAATCCATGATCGCACCACTTGTTCCGTCATTTCTTCTCCTTGATAACGACCAGATTTTGCATAAGTTGTTTGAAAATCTTCCCACAGTAATTCCACCCACGCACGAGCCTGTGCGTAAGAAAGCTTGTCATTTTTTTCTAATAGCTCTTTCGTTAATACTTCATAAATATCATTCATTTTCTAATCTCCTTTTACCTATTTATCCCTTCATTTCTAAAGGATAGTTTCTTCTATTTTGCACATTCTATAATTGATACTTCTTCAAGAGGTATCAACTGATGATGAGGAGGGCGTTCGCAATGGGTAAACAAGCCGAATTTTGGTCTGAGTCAAAAAACAACAGCAAAATCGACGGTCAACCGAAAGCGAAATCACGCTTCGCTTCGAAACGACCTAACGGCACAATTAACACGCACCCACAAGAACGTATGCGTGCTGCAAATCAGCAGGAAGAGTAGTACCAATTAAATTAACTTCCTACACGAGGTGATAAAGATGAGCTACCGTGATCGCTTAGATAGTCGTTCTGAATTATTTAACCATACGTGGACTCGTCCGAAACATGCAAAAGCGCAAGTTAACGGACAAACGCAACAAACCCAGTCTCTCATTATATTGGCGAATGAATGTAAAAAACGCCAATTTTAGAATCTCCTATCTCCTGTAACGCCTACCAAAGATGAAAACCAGAGAGATTTCGCTCTCTGGTTTTTATTTTTCTTGTAATAAAGAAATCGGTATTCCAATCTCTTCATTATCATTTTGCTTATGCCCCCAAGCAAATACCCCATTGAAATACGTAATTTCAAATAATATACCAGGTTCTTCTACTAATTCATATGTCTCACCAATATGAAATTTATTTATATCAGTCATATAAGCACGAGCCATTGCCATCTTTCTCATTAATACATCGAACTCATTTACAATACCAAGCTGCTCTGCCTTTATTGCTTGCTCTTTCAAAACCCCAATTTCTTCTCTTAGCTCATGTGGTGTCATTTCACTGTAGCGCTTTGGCATATTCATCTTATTCCCCCTCATCCCTCTTCGCGTTTCATCTGCAAAAATATCTCTATCTCATCAATAGAAAATCCTTTGCGATATAACGCTTGTTTCATCTTATTTTCAAATGTCCATCCATCATACTTCTTATATTTCTCATAATATTTATTCCCATGATAGTGTAACGCTTCTTGTTGCTGTTCGTCATCTTTTTCGTCTTTCAATTCTTCCAAACAAATTTGAATCACATCTCTAGAATATCCTTTACGAACAAGCATTTCATCTAACTTTAGCTTCATTTGTAAAAAGGAATGCTTTTGATAAGACTTTTTCTTCTTTTCTATAAGAAGGAAAGCATTCTCAATTTGCTTTTCCTTCGGATATTCTTGTAAACTATGCGTAATAATTAGATCCTGAACACCTTTATTTAACAACTCTCTTTTAATAACAGTGGGACCTTTTCGATTCACATTACTTTGCGTTCTCGTATATAAAACAGCGTACTCTTTATCATTAATATATCGGTCATGTAATAATTTCGAAACGACTTCAGAGATGATGGCCTGTCCCACTTCTTTTTTTCGTAAAAAATCTTCTATTTCTTGTTTCGTTCTCATTTGGTAGGATAAATAAGAGATTGCTTGTAAATATGCTTTTTGTACCTCTTCATTGTACAAAATATTCCCTAACGCTATCTCATCAATTTCTAAGCCCTTTTGTAATCCATGTTTTATTAAGATTACTTCATTCACACTAAATCCGTATTCTTCACCTTGACCTTTATCGATATAAATATTAAACCGTTCTTTCGATCGTTTTTGCACTTCTATTTTTGTAATGACAGCCATACTCTCACCTCTCTATTATTTTAACATAGTCAAGGAACGTTTTTGCTTTTCAAGAATATATATAATGAGGAGGAAATAATTGTGAAAATCGCAATTTCTGGTGGAACCGGCTTTATCGGTAAATACCTTTCTACTTTTTTTATTCAAAAAGGCTATACGGTTTACATTCTTACTCGAAACAAAACTACTGAAACTTCCTACCCTAATCTTCAATACGTACAATGGACACCAGATTTACAAACATTCCCCCTCTCTTCTATCGATGTAGTTATTAATCTAGCTGGAGAGTCTATTAATAGTAGATGGACAAAGAAACAAAAGAAAGTCATCTTAAACAGTAGAATTCAAACAACAAAAGGACTCATTAAACAATTACAGGCACTCCCTACAAAACCACACACATTTATTAACGCAAGTGCAATTGGATACTATGGAACGTCTGAAACCGAGTCTTTTACAGAACAGCATGTGACTCCTGGAAATGACTTTCTAGCAAATACAGTATATTCATGGGAACAAGAAGCATCTAAAGCACGTGCTCTCGGAATACGGACAATCTACACAAGATTCGGAGTCGTATTAGGTCCAGACGGAGGAGCTCTTCCCAAAATGCTACTTCCCTATCAATTCTATATCGGAGGTACAGTTGGATCTGGAAATCAATGGTTATCATGGATTCATATAGACGATGTCGTTCGCATGATTGATTTCATCATACACAAAGAAGAAATTGATGGTCCGCTTAACATTACAGCTCCCGAGCCTATAAGAATGAAGGAATTTGGAGAAATCATTGCAACTATAATAAAAAAACCTCATTGGTTACCTGTCCCTTCATTTATGCTTCATGCTTTATTAGGTGAGATGAGCATACTTGTACTAGAAGGACAACATGTATTACCTAGTAAAGCAATTGAGCATGGGTATCAATACACATTTCCGTCAATAGACCATGCATTACAAAATATACTTTCGCATACAATGTAGTACTTCTAAAACACAGTTTTACAGAGGGCCCTTTCAAAACTTTCATTTTCTAGCATCCGGAGCATTATTACACAAATAATCTTTCAGTTACTTTCCCTTACATTCCATTAACATTATAAAGTAACAGAAATGAGGTACCTATGAAAATATTGCTCAAACAAGCCATTGTCTATCCTATTACATCCCAAAAATTTCAAGGGGATGTACTCGTTATAGGAGAAAAAATTGCTGAGGTCAAGCCTTCCATTCAACCTACTCAAGATATGACAGTTATAGACGCACGTGCTCTTCATCTCTTACCTGGATTTATTGATGTCCATACCCATCTTGGTCTCTATGATGAAGGTACTGGTTGGGCTGGCAATGATGCAAATGAAACATCTGAAGTTTCAACACCACATATCCGTTCTTTGGACGGAATCCACCCTTTGGATATTGCATTTCAAGATGCTGTACAAAACGGAATTACAACTGTTCACGTTATGCCAGGAAGTCAAAACATTATCGGTGGTACGACTTGTGTAATAAAAACAGCTGGAACTTGTATTGATCATATGATTATTCAAGAACCTGCTGGTTTAAAGATTGCCTTTGGAGAAAATCCTAAAAAAGTTCATAGCAATGGAACGAAAGAATCCATTACACGTATGGGAATTATGGGGTTACTTCGAGAATCATTCTATGAAGCACAACACTATGGGCATGAAGCTGACTTTCGAATGCTCCCTATTTTAAAAGCATTACGCCGCGAAATACCCGTACGTATACACGCTCATCGAGCAGATGATATTAGTTCTGCTCTACGCTTTGCAACAGAATTCAATCTTGATTTACGTATTGAACATTGTACGGAAGGACACTTTATTGTGGAAGAGCTTTCGAAACACAATTTGAAGGTTTCAGTCGGCCCCACGCTTACACGCCGTTCTAAAATCGAACTAAAAAACAAAACATGGGATACTTACCATATATTATCAAGAAATGGTGTGGAAGTTTCTATTACAACAGATCACCCCTATACACCCATTCAATATTTAAATGTTTGTGCTGCTGTCGCAGTCAGGGAAGGATTAGACGAAAAAACTGCACTAGAAGGAATCACTATATTTCCAGCGCGAAATTTACGTTTAGAGGATAGAATTGGAAGCATTGAGGTTGGAAAAGACGCTGATCTCGTGTTATGGACACATCATCCTTTCCATTATTTAGCCAAGCCTGTACTAACTATGATTGATGGAAAAATAATTTACAAAAAAAATAAAAAAAACTAGTTTATTTTTTTGACTAGATAAAGTATTATACGATTATAAACTGAATGAAACCATAATCAATTTGTGTCGTGATTATCATTTTCAAATTGATGAATGGGGAAGGCAAATGGTGCGCCACCAGCGTTAGAAACTGGTTCTAGTGGGTTCGATTCCCACCCCGAAATTTTTTAAAGATTGATATAAAAATTTCGAGGGTGGGGTGTTTTTTCGTCATGCTACCCTCGTGTGAGGAGGAGTTAGTGTGTTGAAAAAACGCGACTTACACGACAGCCACGTTCTATACGAGTTAATGGTGGATCCAGCTGTCTTCCCTTTTGTGCGTCAAAAGGCTTATTCTTATGAGGAATATTTATTTTTAACGAAACAAACAATTGAAGCTGAAGAGCGTGGGGAATTAATTTCACGCACAATTTTAGATGAATGGGGTAACCCTATCGGAACAATTACTTTATTTGATGTGCAAGAAAAAGCCGGATTCCTTGGAACATGGCTTGGCAAACCTTATCACGGAAAAGGCTACAATAAATTGGCAAAAGATTCATTTTTTAGCGAACTTTTCTACGAGTTAGATATTGAAACGATCTTTATGCGTATTCGCAAAATAAATATTCGTTCTATTAAAGCTGCAGAAAAATTACAATATGTAAATCTAGCAAACGAAACAAGAAAAGCCGTTTATGATGAAATTAACGCGAATGAAGAAGTATATAACTTATATGAAATTCCAAAAGATCAATATACACTTGCTACAATGCGGGATACAACGTTCCAAGATGCTCATCACTTAAAAGAAGCTTAATCTAAATTTTCAGAAATAATAATTAACCATTAACATTTTGATATATACGTATATCACCCCCTGTCTTTGGAAACGATAGATAGTGACTTTAGGACACGAGGTGATTTGTAATGGATAAAAAGAAACGTGACAAAGCAAAAAACGCATTATCTAGTACACAAGAAGTTCTCTACCAACGAGAATTTCGTAAAGCAGATCGCGCAGCGGGTTATCGCTCGAAAAGTATTTAAAGTGAGAATGAATAATTAGAAGTTCTCCCCCCTAATTATTCATTCTCATTACATATTTTTTCTACGTGATAGAGTAGGAAAAAGGTTCCTTATAAATAAGGAACCTTTTTTATGTGGATAACGTTATCCACATAATTTATAGAATTGTGAATAAATTAAGCAAACCCTTCATAAATTTATATGTTGTAACGTATAGAAAATGTTAGAATTGTGGATATTTTTCTAAAAATTGTGGACAATGTGGATATAGTTGTTAATATTCCGACTTTACTGTTTAGTGAAAGCGCAATCTTCATGTGGATAAGTTACTACTTTATCTTGTAAAACAATAAAGAACCCTCTTTAAACATATAAAAGAGGGTTTCATATTAAGTAAATGATTGTGCAAGAGCAGGTGATTTAATAGGTATATGATTCGGTTCTACATGATTCTCTGCCAAAATTGTATCCACAATATGACCAGCTGGCTCCGGACGATAAATGCTTTTCATCGCCTCTTTCATTTGAAGAAGCTTCACATCATCTCGTAATAACGCCTCTGTTTTTGCAAAAACCTCACTATCATCACGAATGACAACTGCAGCTCCTTTTCTTTCAAAGTACATCGCATTTTCATTTTCTTGTCCTGGAACAGGCTTATATAAAATGACAGGTACTTGCAATGCTGCCGCTTCACTTAACGTAATCCCGCCTGGCTTCGTAATCATACAAGAAGTAACACGGAATAGTTCATCAATATTTTCAACATACCCAAATACTTTTAATGCATCAGGATTTTTTTCCTGTAACCATAATAAATCCTGCTTTAACGCTTCATTTTTCCCACAAACGACAACTACTTGTAAATCAGGCACTGACATAAATGATTGGCATAGTTCTTTTACACTTCCTAATACCCCATGAGCCCCTGCTACAATTAGTAAAATCTTTTTATTCTTACATAACTGATACTTATTATATATAATGTCTGGATTTATCTTTAACTCAAAACTACTACGAATCGGAATTCCAGTTTCAACAATTTGCTCCGCAGGTACACCAATATCAATCATAACTTTTTTCACGTGATCCGTTGCTACAAAATAACGATCTACTTCCCGATGAATCCATATTTTGTGCACACAAAAATCCGTTAATACGTTATACACAGGAATTGAAATACCTGTTTGCTTTTTCAACTCTGGTACAGCTATAATCGGAAAGGTATTAATAACAATATCCGGTTTCTCTGCTTGTAAAAGTAATTTCAATCGTTTTCTTCCAAAATTCGCATACCAAGATGCTATTTTTTTATCATAAATTTTTTCTACGCCATAATAAAACAAGCGGTATAATTCTTTTCCTATTGTATAACTTTTCAAATATAAGTATTTTGTAATATCGGTTATAACTGGATGTGATTCTCCGAACAAATCGCATACAATTACATCTTTAATTCCTTTTTGGCGAAATGTTTGTTCTAATGTTTTCGCTACTTGCACATGACCGTTACCGTAATGTGCAGTTAATATTAAAACCTTGGGGTTTTTTATCAAACAAATCCACTCCTAGCTTATTGTTTCTCCATATTGCATATACGACAATAGGAAAAACATTTTCCTTAAAAATTACATAAACAGACTCTAATATTTCTCTTTCAGCTATGTACCTGTCGTGGATATGCAAAGCATATAAGATTGACCCCTTAATCCTATCTGTGCTCATATCTTTACATTATACTTTCCTATAAGAGCTTTCGCAATAACTTACAAATGTTCTCTATTCCATGATACTCACTCTTTTACTTCTTAATTCTTTTTACTATTTTGATTTCCCTTTACAATTATGTAAATTTCTCCACTTATTCCTTACAAAAATATGGATATTCTATTTTCAGTATACTCTTTTCTATATATATACTCTAGGATTTATTGTAAAGAAAGCAAAAAGCCTAATCCAACATTTGGATTAGACTGCTTGTAAAATATGTCTTGCTTTCTCTACATTTTTTTCAGTAGGTGGTTCTACATTCGCAAGTGGATACTTATGCCCAAGTGCTTCCCATTTATATACACCAAGTTTATGGTATGGTAACACTTCAACTTTCTGAACATTAGATAGGCTTTGAATAAAGCTAGATAACTTTTGTAGATCCTCTTCATTATCAGTAACACCAGGAACTAATACGTGTCGTACCCAAATCGGTTTATTCTTATCCGATAAATAACGAGCAAATTGTAAAATATGTTCATTTGGTTTTCCTGTTAATTTACGATGTTTCTTTGAATCAATATGTTTCAAATCCAATAAAACTAAATCTGTGTAATCCATTAAAATATCTAGCTTATTTTGGAATTCTGGTTCTTCAGAATAACAACCACCTGAAGAATCAATTGTTGTATGAATTCCAACTTCCTTACATTTCTTAAATAATTCAATTAAGAAATCTAGCTGTAATAATGGTTCCCCACCACTAACTGTTATACCGCCTCCGGAAGCTTCAATAAAAGGAAGGTAACATGTCACATCCTGCATTACTTCTTCGACTGTTATTTCTTTTCCTTTACCGATTTCCCACGTATCAGCATTATGACAATATTGACAACGTAATAAACACCCTTGTGTAAATATGACATAACGAATTCCTGGGCCATCAACAGTACCACAAGACTCTACAGAATGAATTCTTCCTTTTACCATGTTACTTCCTCCTTTATTGAAACAGCCTCCCTCTGCTGTTTATAACATGCAGAGGGACACTTTTTTCATTTACATGCTTTCATGCATTGTACGGTTAATTACATCGATTTGTTGTTCACGAGTTAATTTAATAAAGTTTACAGCGTAACCAGATACGCGAATTGTTAATTGTGGATATTTCTCAGGATGTTCCATCGCATCCATTAATGTTTCACGGTTAAATACGTTAATATTTAAGTGATGGCCTTCTTTTACTGCATAACCATCAAGCATTGATACTAAGTTACGTACTTGTACTTCATCTTCTTTACCAAGTGCTTTTGGAATAATAGAGAATGTATTAGAAATACCATCTTGTGCATCTTTATATGGTAATTTAGCTACAGATAATAATGAAGCTAACGCACCTTTTGTATCACGTCCATGCATTGGGTTCGCACCTGGTGCAAATGGTTCTCCAGTACGACGACCATCTGGAGTGTTACCAGTTTTCTTACCGTATACAACGTTAGATGTGATTGTTAAGATTGACATTGTATGAACAGAATTTCTGTATGTTTTATGTTTACGAAGTTTATTCATAAACGTTTTCACAAGATTTACAGCGATTTCATCTACACGGTCATCATTGTTACCGTATTTAGGGAAATCTCCTTCAATTTCAAAGTCAACTGCAATTCCGTTTTCATCGCGAATCGGTTTTACTTTTGCGTGTTTAATTGCACTTAAAGAGTCTGCTACTACAGATAGACCCGCGATACCTGTTGCCATTGTACGAAGGACATTTGTATCATGAAGTGCCATTTCAATACGTTCGTAGCTATATTTATCATGCATGTAGTGAATAACATTTAATGTGTTTAAATATAGACCCGCTAACCATTCCATTGTCATATCAAACTTATGCATAACTTCTTCATAATCTAATACTTCAGAAGTAATCGGTGCGTACTCAGGACCAACTTGTGCTTTAGATTTTTCATCTTTACCACCGTTAATCGCATATAGTAATGCTTTTGCTAAGTTTGCACGTGCGCCGAAGAACTGCATTTGTTTACCAATTCTCATTGCAGATACACAACAAGCAATTCCATAGTCATCGCCGTAGTCAGCACGCATAATGTCATCATTTTCATATTGAATTGCTGATGTTTTAATAGACATTTTCGCACAGTAGTTTTTAAAGTTCTGTGGTAATTGTTTAGACCAAAGAACTGTTAAGTTCGGTTCTGGAGCTGGGCCTAAATTATCTAATGTATGCAAGAAACGGAATGAGTTCTTTGTTACTAAAGGACGACCATCTAATGCCATACCACCGATAGACTCAGTTACCCAAGTTGGGTCACCAGAGAATAATTCATTATAATCAGGTGTTCTTGCAAATTTCACAAGACGTAATTTCATAATGAAGTGATCCACAATTTCTTGTACTTCTTCTTCTGTTAAAGTACCATTTGCTAAATCTCTTTCAATATAAATATCTAAGAATGTAGAAGTACGTCCAAGACTCATTGCAGCTCCGTTTTGCTCTTTAATTGCTGCAAGATATGCGAAGTATAACCATTGGAATGCTTCTTGTGTATTTGTTGCTGGTTTAGAAATATCAAAGCCATGAGAAGCAGCCATTTGTTTTAATTCTTGAAGTGCACGCATTTGCTCAGATAACTCTTCGCGTAAACGCATTGTATCTTCACTCATTACACCGCCAGTTAAATTTAAATCAGCTTTTTTCGCTTCAATTAAATGATCAATACCATATAATGCTACGCGTCGGTAGTCACCGATAATACGTCCACGTCCGTATGCATCTGGAAGACCAGTAATTACACCTGATTTACGTGCATTTCTCATTTCTGGTGTATAAGCATCGAACACACCTTGGTTATGAGTTTTTCTCCAATCTCTAAAAATACGACTAAGTTCTTTATCCATTTCGTATCCATAAGATTCACAAGCTTGTTCCGCCATACGAATACCACCATATGGTTGTAAAGAACGTTTAAATGGTTTTTCAGTTTGGAAACCAACTACTTTTTCAATATCTTTATTTAAATATCCTGGTTCATGTGATGTAATAGAAGAAACAATTTTTGTATCCATATCAAGAACGCCACCATTTTCACGTTCTTTCGTTGTTAAATCCATTACTTGATCCCAAAGTTGTTTCGTTGCTTCAGTTGCTCCCGCTAAGAAAGATTCATCTCCTTCGAAAACGTTTACATTATTTAAAATGAAATCGCGAACATCAATCTCTGCTTTCCATTTTTCACCTTTAAAGTTTTCCCATGCGTTTTTAACATTTTCTAATACTTGAGTCATCCTAATCTCCTCCATTTTTGATTAGTACAGGACTAAGATTTTTTATATAACAGCTTACACACTTAGAATACTACTTTTTGGTGAAAGTGAACGAAATAGTTGTGACATGTTTGTGAAATGTTGAGCAAACCACTATAAACATAGTGTTAACTTCACTTAAAAGTCTTTATAATTAACCCTTCCCTTAATTGTATTTTTTTGGTATCCTTATATACGAGTCCTATTTTGTAATATAAGAACAATACCCATTGTAGAGCTGTAATACTCTTATCTCCTAATCTGTTATAGTTTTTATAACAGAACAAAAAAGTGTACAACATATGTACACTTTTTTGTTACTACTCTAAAATATCTCTTTTTCTATTCCCATCATAGAATCCACCACGACTACCTTCTAATACAATTAATTGCTCTAATCCTTCGATGTGATCACCAATAATTCGGAGTACAGCTGGCGGATGACCTATTTTTGCAAAATGTTCACTGGGACGAATACGGTTCATCTTATCGACCTCAACACGACTTACACATGCAACCTCAAATCCTGAAAGAATAGCTTTCACTTGGGCTACACACGGTGCCAGTAAAGATCGATACCCAATTCCTTTCAAACATTTCTGGCTAAACGCATTAGGTACAGCAATAAGAGAGCCTACTCCTAAATCTTTTCTATCACAAGCTAAATTTAATGCGTATTTAAATGCAGTTACAAGATGAAGCGGTACTCTTAAATCTAAATAATGATTTAGATCATTTAATGCAACATCCATTCCATCTGCAATAGCTTTCGCAAAAGGATATAACTCACTCGCTGGAATAACAAAATCGCCGTCTATAAATAACACAATTTCACCTTTTGCAAAATACGTTCCAAGTGAGCGCCCCACATCATTTCCGAGTGCTTCTTTATATACAATTGTCGTTGCTCCCTTGTCTTTTGCAATCGTTGCTGTTTGATCAGACGAACCATTTACAACAACGATAATTTCAAAAGGTTCAATTTTGCGAAGCTCTTCTATAACGTTTCCAATTGTTTTCTCTTCATTTTGTACAGGAATAATGACCGATAATTGCTTTCCCTTATACAAATTAGATGTAACGCCCCATCCTTGATAAAAATCTTCAAAGTCTAAAGTATGATAAACACTTTCTCTTTTCCTATTTCCATCATGATATCTTCCGCGTTCATCGCTATCTACTATCCGCTCCGCTACAGCTTCTATGTGATCACCTATCATCCGTTTTTCAGATGGAGAAAGACCCGCGCCATACGCAGCATGCTCAGTCGGCCGAAATTTATTTGGCGTAATAACGTCAATTGCACAATGTCGACTAATTCTCCATTTGCTTTGAACTAAACGTAAATGAGCGACAATAGGATTAACAAAACATTCATATCCAATACTTTGAACAACCTCTTTCGTCAACGCGTGAGGTACAGATAATAAAGAATCAATCTTTAATTCTTCACGCTCTAACATTGCATTTAATATTTGGCGCCACACTGTCACGGAGTGCGGTTTTTGTTTCTTTAAAAATAACGCATCCAAATTATTTAAAACGATGTCGGCCTGATCATGTAAAATTGGATTTAGGAATAATTGTAATTTTGAAGTTTGAATAGCAAAATCTCCATCTATAAATAGTAATACGTCACCTATCGCGTGTTTTGCGCCAACTGCACGGCCCACATCATTCCCCAGTAGCTCTGTATACTTGATTACTTTACACCCTAAACGATCAGCAACCTCTTCTGTACCATCATTACAACCGTTTGCTACTACAATAATCTCTACTGGATTTAATCCTTTTGCCGATTTAATAACATCTGAAATCGTATCCGCTTCATTACATACAGGTATAATAATCGATAGTGACTTAGCCATTGTTTTCTTCACGAAACCATTTAATAGTTTCTTGCAACCCTTGTTCCCACGTTACTTTTGCTTGAAATTGAACAAGTTCTCTTAATTTCGTTACATCTGGTCTTCTATTTGGAATTTCTTCAAAGCCATGTGGATATACCTCTTCGAAAGGAACTTGAACAATCTTTGAAGAAGATTTCGTTAGCTTTTTAATTACTTCTGCTACTTCTTTTATACTCTTCTCATTCTCAGAACCTATATTAATAATCTCACCATTTACCTTCTCATCCATTGCTCGAATCGTTGCCTCTACCGCATCACTTACATACGTAAAACAACGCGTCTGCTTTCCATCTCCATATACGAGAATGTCTTCTCCTTGCAGTGCCGCGCTAATAAATCGCGGGATTACCCCTGCATACAGACCATCTTTCGCTCTTGGACCATAAATATTAAAATAACGAACAATCGTTACAGGTAAACCTTCTAAAGCGTATCCTAAACATAATGTTTCTTCTAACGTTTTACAAATTGCATAACTCCAACGTATTTTAGAAGTTGCACCGTATAATCGATCTCCTTCTTCAGAAAAGGGTGGCTTTGCCTTACCATATACTTCTGAAGTAGACGCAAAAACAACTTTCTTCTTTCCTTTTAGCGCTGCTTGTAAAATGTTTCTCGTTCCATCAAAATTCGTTTCAATAAGCTCTATACTCTTTTCCATTGTCGTTTTCACACCTAAAATTGCTGCTAAATGAAACACTACATCATGTTGAGTCACTAATTCATAAATAGAATTTTTATCTAAAACACTTATTGGAATAACCCGAATTTCTTTCATTAACTCATCATGATATTTATTTTTCCCTTTATAGAAGTTATCAACGATCGTGACATCATAACCTCTTTTCACTAACTCTTCAGCTAAATGTGATCCAATAAATCCTGCTCCACCTGTAATTAAACATTTCTTACTCATACACTCACCTTCTTTATAATTCCACGTGTATCTACGACTTGCTTTATCCCTTTAAAAACCTTCCAATCGATATTAGAGTGATCTGTTAAAATTAAAATACAATCCGCTTGTTTAACGACTTGTTCATCTAAGGAAACAGATTGATACACCTTATCTCCAAATTTTGCGGAAGAAATATATGGATCGTGATACGCTATCTCGTATCCTTCTTTTATTAACAATTCAATAATTGGCAACGCTGGTGATTCTCTTAAGTCATTTACATCTTTTTTATATGCAATCCCTACAATTAAAACCGTTGCAGGTGATTGCACCACATCTTTTACTTTCCGGACCATTTTCTCTGGCATTTCCTCATTAATTACATGTGCCGCCTCAATTAATTGACTTATTGCTCCATTCTTTTTTATTCTCCACTGAAAATATAAAGGATCTACCGGAATACAGTGTCCCCCTATCCCTGGTCCTGGCCAATACGGCGTAAATCCAAATGGTTTTGTAGATGCCGCTTCAAGTGCCTCATAAAAATCAATTCCTAAACTTTCACATAGTGTATTTAACTCATTTACTAATGAAATATTGACTAAGCGCTGAATATTTTCAAATAGCTTACACATTTCTGCTACTTTTGGAGAGCTAACTGGAACAACTACATCAAATATAGTGCTATACAAAGCCTGTACTTTTTGTTTACACATTTCTGTTTGTCCACTAATTACTTTTGGAATCGTTTGAACTGAATATTGACTATTTGCTGGATCAATTCTTTCAGGAGAATACCCAATATAGAAATCTTCTCCTACCTTTTTTCCTGTTTGAGAAATAATCGGAATAATAACTTCCTCGAGCGTACCTGGATATGTGGAACTTTCGAAAATGAAGGTTTGTCCTTTTTGAAGGTTTTGTTGTATATAATGCGAAGCTGAAATGAGGGCACTTAAGTCTGGTTCTCTTTGTTCATTAATTGGAGTTGGGACAGTGACAATAACGTAATCACTATTTTGAAAATCAGCAATACCTTGATCCGGTGTATTTACTATTAATTTTTTGCTAGTCAATAAACTTTGTAACGATTTAGAAGAAACATCCGGAATATAACTTTCTCCTTTTATAATTGATTCTATTTTTCTAGTATCTTTATCTAATCCAAGCACTGTATGTCCTCTCTCTGCAAAATGAACTGCCAAAGGAAGACCAACATATCCTAATCCGATAATGGCAACTGTACTACTAACATTCATCTGTATTCTCTTCTTCCTTTCTCAATTGTTGAATTATATTTCTATTCCGCTCTCCATCTGTAAAACTCCCGCGTTCGTCTGTAGATTGCAATAAATATGCAATCGCCTCAAGTTGATCACCGAAAATACGATCAAATGCTGGAATCCGCCCATTTACAAATCCATGTTGCTCTGGGCGGATTCGATTTGTTTTTATGACATCTACAAAGTCTACCGCTGTAATAGAGAATCCCTCCAAAATAGCTTTCATTTGGGCTAGTGGCGGAATGATAAGAGAATCATATCCGATTTTCTCTATTACTTTTTTATGCATAGCATGTGGTACTGCAGTTAATGAGTTATTCCATAAATCTGGTCGTTTCGCTACCAAATTCACAAAATATTTTCCCATGCTAATTGGGTCTGCCGGATGAAACATATCTAATAAACACTGTAAATCATTTAATGCCACATCATTTCCATCTTCAATAGCATGTAAAAATGGAATTAGTTTTTTTCCTGGAATAGCAAAATCACCATCGACAAATAAACAAATATCAGCGGTGGCATGCATAGCTCCTATCGCTCGGGCTACATTATGTCCGAGTGCTTCCTCGAATTCAATAACAATGACATTCTCTAGCTTTGCTTGTTTAATTGTCTCAACGTCCGCTCCATTCGCAACAACTATAATTTCATCTATACCTGCTTTTTTCACTTCTTGTATAACAGATCTTATAGTCGTCTTTTCTTCTGATACTGGGATAATCACACTATACTTTGCTTTTTCTCTTTGTAATACAACTGGTTTATACTTTCCTATAAACTCTCTATCTCTATTTCCTTCCGAAAAGCCACCACGCTTACCATATATTTCGATTACGTATTGCAAAGCACGTAAATGATCCCCCATAATACGGCTAGTCGCTTTCGGATAAGGAGAGCCAGGTGATGTACCAGTATGAACAGGACGAACTTTATTTGTATGAATGACATCGACCGAAGCCATATCGACAATATCTACTCCTCTAGACATCGCCATCGCTTGAAATAGTGCTGGATCCGCTAAATTCCACCAACCAAATTTCTGAATAACTTCCCTACTCATTGCATGCGGAATTGCGATTAAAGATCCAACAACAAGCTCTTTTTTATTCAAATAACGATTCAACATATATTTGCCAACTGTCGTATAATGTGGTCTCATCTTTAAATACACGGACCATGTTAAATTATTCACAACAATTTGGTGACCTTGCTGAATGCCTTTTATAAAACGTTGCAGCTCTTTATTATCAATGACGATGTCACCATCTAAAAACAAAACAATGTCGCCTTTCGCTTCTCTAGCTCCAATAGCCCGTCCAACATCATTGCCAAGAGAATATTTATAATAAATTACATGGCAATGATGTTGTAACGCTATTTCTTTCGTCCCATCTGTCGATCCATTATCTACTACAATAATTTCATATGGTTTCAATTTCTCCACTTCTACTAAAACTTGTGATAGAGTACTTGCTTCATTATGCGCTGGAATAATAACTGATACTCTCATACTTGTATCACGCTTACCCTTCCAAGCGAACATAAGAAATAATGGGAATACGTACAACCACATCTTCCGGTGGTCCATAAGAAGGAGAAGTACGAACACTTACTGCCCCGTCTGTCACAGATAACAGAATACCCGCAACAATTTCAGCCGCTGTCACAACTTGCACTAACTCACCAACATGGTTACGTAATTCTTCAGTAAATAACATATATAAGTCTCCTTTCTTACGCTTCTTTAATTGATATAATACTTATAAATGGTAATAAAACTTCTGTTCCTATTCCTTCTTGCAGTGTTAAGAAATCATCACCAACTGCTACAATCACACCCGTTAACTGTCCAACTGTCACAGTAATTTCTACGTTTTTACCTAAATACTGCTCTGCAATTTCTTTAAAAGGTGATGTATTACATTCTTTCAAAATGTTACAAATAATAGATTGGAATCTACTTGATTCAATAAACTCTTCCGTAGCTTGCTTAGAGTTTCTTTGAATAAATCTCGCGAAGTTTTGTGAAAATAAAAGTCTTTCCACAGCAGGCAATAACTTATTATCTAAAAAATAATCTAATTGCCTATTAAACAATCTCGATAACTTTTTCCAATACTTTCTGAACAGACACATACGCTTCTCCTCCTATTATTCTTAAAATATACAAAATACATCTATACATCTTAATGTATACAAAGCAGACTTTTTTTGTGATAGGTAAGACATACATTTTTCAAGGAAACAATGTTTTCTAATCACGCAAAAAAGACTATCCAAAAGGATAGTCTCTTACACTTCAATATTTCGCAACATCGTATAAATGTCGTTATTCACTTTACCAAACGATTTAATGTTGTTTTGAATGTTAGATAATAAAACGACATACACACTTCCGTTTTTACTAAATCCATTTAAGCAATTCCATCCTGGCATTACACCGTGATTTGAATAACTTCCCGGGTCTACATACCAACCAAATCCATAATCCTTTTTCACGGCTGTAAACATTTGATCATAACTCTCTTTAGAAATTAACTTTCCTGAGTACAACGCTTCATTAAATAAATATAAATCGTGCGCACTCGTATATATATCACCACAACCATATAGTTGTGACATGCTCGGAATATTAGGTGTTGTCATGTTGTTATTTACTATTTTATAACCCGTCGATGGAAACCTTGTTTGCTCTAACGCTTTACCGAAACCAGAATGTTTCATACCAGCAGTAGCAAAAATATGTTGCGTAATATACTCTTCTAACGGTTGTCCACTTACCTTCTCAGCAATGTAAGCAAGTATAGAATAGTTCGAATCTGAATACTTCCATTTCTCTCCTGGACTCCCAATACGCTTTTGCTTTCCTATTCGTTTGATCAATTCTTCATGAGAAATATCCTCTGTTCCCTGCTCATACTCTGGAATTCCTGATGTATGTGTTAGTAAATGTTTTAACTGAATACCATTACCTTGAGGGAAATCTGGAATATACTTCGCAATCGTATCCTCTACGTTTAATTTATTTTGATCTTTTAATTGCATAATAGCAGTCGCTACAAACGCCTTTGAAATAGAACCAATATAAAAAGTTGTCTCTGAATTATTCGGTACTTGTTTCTCTTTATTCGCCATACCGTATCCTTTATTCAAAAGAACTTTTCCGTTCTTCACAATAACCGCTGTCCCGCTAAATCCTGTTTTTTGTAAATATTGATCTAATTGAGCGTTTTCATTAATTTCTTGAGGTGGTCCCTCAGCAGGCTGTTCTGCAGCTTGTGCTTGCTTCACTTGTTCTTCCTGCTCTTTTTGTTTTTTTGCTTCTTGCTTCTTTTTTTCTTCTTTCTTTTTTAGCTCTTCTTGTTTCTTCATTTCTGCTGCTGCTTTTAAAGTTTCCTCTTTCTTATTATGCGCAACAATTTTTGTATACATGAAATATACAAGTGAAAATAGTAAGACGAGAATGATTGTTCTTTTTATGTATACAATCGGTCGACGTGATTTCCCATTCGCATTATTTTTTTCGTGATCCATGATTACTTTTTTCCCCTTATTCACCAATAATTTAATCTCTCTACTAAAGTTTTTTTAGTAGATTATGGATAATCCATTCTATGTCATCCCTACTTTATCACGCACTGCACATATTACCAACCTATATGTATTAAAAAGAAAAAGAAAATTTACAAAAGTAAGATTCCCGTTAAATTTTTAACATAAAAAAAGAGGATACCCTCTAAAAAACTGATGTTATCAATCTTTTTGGATATCCTCTTATCTAATTATTTATACGTGTTTTTTCATATCATCGGCAACAGATTCAACATTTGTACCTACGATAACTTGTACACTCGTGTTACTTAATTTCATAACACCTTTTGCACCAGCACGTTTTAATGCTGCTTCATTTACTTGACCAGCATCTTTTACTTGTAAGCGTAGACGTGTTGCACAGTTATCAATAACTGTTAAGTTTTCTTTTCCGCCTAAAGCTGCTACGTAAGTTTCACCAATTGAACCGGCAACTGGAGCTTCTTCACCTTCAGCTACTTCCTCTTCGTCTTCACGACCAGGAGTTTTTAGGTCGAACTTCTTAATTAAGAAGTAGAATACTACAAAGTAAATTGCTGCGTAAATTAAACCGATTCCTGCTAATAATACTGGTTTTGTTGCAATACCGAAGTTTAAAGCATAATCAATTGCACCGGCACTAAATGAGAAACCATCGTGAATACCAAGTGATGTTGTAATGAATAAAGATAGACCTGTTAATACAGCATGAATACCATATAATACTGGTGATAAGAACATGAATGAGAATTCAATTGGTTCTGTAATACCAGTTAGGAATGAAGTTAATGCTAGACCACCTAACATACCTGTAACCATTTTACGTTTTTCTGGTTTAGCAGCTGCAATCATTGCGAAACATGCTGCTGGTAAACCGAACATCATAACTGGGAAGAAACCTGTCATGAACATACCTGCTGTTTTATCACCCGCAAGGAAACGAGCAATATCACCATTCACAACATTACCTGCTGCATTTGTAAAGTCTCCAAATACGAACCAGAAATATGTGTTCATTACGTGGTGTAAACCGATTGGGATTAATAGACGGTTTAATAAACCAAACAATCCTGAACCAATTGCACCTAAATTAACAATTCCATGAGCTAATGCATCAATGCCATTTTGAATTGTTGGCCAAATTTGTGCAAATAGAATTCCTAGTATTAGCATTACAACCGATGTAACAATCGGAACGAAACGTTTTCCAGCAAAGAACCCTAACCATTCTGGAAGTTTAATTTTATGGAATTTATTATAAAGAAGTCCTGCTATAACACCAACAATAATGCCACCTAAAACTTTCATATCCACTTTAGTCGATAATTCGGCCGCCTTAGATACTTGTGTCATTGTATCTGCAAGCTTAGATGGATCAACATTAGCGCTATTACCTATTAAATCTTGGACTTTGCCTAATTTATCTTGTAATTCAGCAGTAGAATACCCTTTGCTCAGTGCATCAATACTGTTTTTCATAACTAGATAACCAATTGCACCTGCAAGACCTGCTGCACCACTACCATCAACTGAAAGACCGATTGCAATACCAATTGCAAAAATAAGTGCTAAATTATCAAAAACTGCTGCGCCAGCCTGTGCCATAACAGGAATATCAAATACATCTGGTTGCCCTAAACGAAGCAATAATCCTGCTGCTGGTAGTACTGCGATTGGAAGCATTAACGCTTTACCAATACGTTGTAGAAACTGCAACATTTTAATTCCCCCTATCAAATTTATGAAATCGTTATCATTATAAGTGCGCCTTAGAAAACGCTTTCTATTTACATAACCATAATAACATATAGTTGTATAGATGTGTAGTTTTTATTTTCGAATTTTTTATGGATAAATCTCCTATTTCCAAACTGTTATATAAAAGGGAATTTCTCCTTTTTTAATACAGAATACCCGAAACGAAAGACCTACTATAGAACATGTAACTTTCGTTTTATCATTCCACTTTTTCATGTTATTATTTATTTCCGAGCATATCGGGAAAAGTAAACTTAGTTAATTCGAAATAGGAGCGTTGGTACTATGCAGTGCATTGAAACAAACAACTTACAACAGTTGTTAGAACAAGTAAAACCATATACGAAAAAAGGAAAGCTTGCTACTTATATCCCCGAACTAGGAAATGCAAATCCAGATGATTTAGGGATTGCCATTTTCCATAAAGAAACAGAATACATCCATGCTGGCAACTCACAAACACTATTTACTCTTCAAAGTATTTCAAAAGTAATTACACTTGCACTTGCACTTTTAGATCGTGGTGAAGAATATGTATTTTCTAAAGTTGGAATGGAACCAACCGGTGATCCATTTAATTCTATTATTAAGTTAGAAACGACAAGCCCTTCTAAACCACTTAATCCAATGATTAATGCAGGGGCACTAGCTATTACAAGCATGTTAGCAGGAAAAGATAATGAAGAAAAAATGGAGCGCATCCTTCATTTTGTACGTGAAATAACAGATAATCCTACTATTAATTATTCTTCTAAAGTTGCCACTTCAGAATTAGAGACAGCTTACTTAAACCGTTCACTTTGTTACTATATGAAACAAAACGGAATTATCGATTGCGACATCGAAGAACTTATGGATTTATATACTCGCCAATGTGCAGTTGAAGTAAACTGTATCGATTTAGCACGTATCGGCTTAATTTTTGCGATGGATGGATATGATCCATATAAGAAAAAACAAATTATCCCTAAGCATATTACAAAGATTTGTAAAACATTTATGGTTACATGTGGTATGTATAACGAGTCTGGTGAATTTGCGATTCGTGTTGGTATCCCAGCAAAAAGTGGCGTAGCTGGTGGCATTTTTGGCTGCGTAAAAGGAGAAATGGGAATTGGAATTTTCGGACCGGCTTTAGATGCAAACGGAAATAGTATCGCTGGTTTTAAAATTCTTGAACTTCTTTCTGCTCAAGAAGGTTGGAGTATTTTTTAATTCAGAATTATCCTGCTATACTAGCAGGATTTTTTCATTTCATAAAAACCTCAACTTTATCAGCTATCAATCCCCTTACAAAAACCATACTGAAAGTTTCTCTATATCATGCATATTTGCTCCCCCCTTCTGAATAATATAGTACAACCTAGCGCTACATGTGGAGGTGTGAAAGATGAAACTAATATTTCAAATGGGAAAACAACCTGTTCTTGAAAAAACAATCCTTCTTTTTATATTGAGTATTGTAGAAAGCTTAAAGCTAAAAGTTGTTTCACTCGACGAAGCTCACCGATACATATTCAATTTAGAAGTACTTGAACTATTAATGGATCGGAATATCGATGATCAAGTACTTGAACTTATTCATTTCGGAATGGGACTTGAAGACATTCATCAAGTACTTCCTGAAGAACTTGAACATACTATCGAGGAATTAAAATGGCTTTGCATTCAAGTTTTAAGTGAATACAGTATGCATGAAGAATCGGAACAATTAATTGAAGATATACGGTAAAAAAGCACCTATGTAGGTGCTTTTAATGTTTTTTCAAACTATTTTTATACGCCTCAATATTTACCGGTAGCTCTTCCTCTTCCAAAGTATGTTCATTTACATCTTTATGAATGAACGCACCTTTAGGTGGTTGATGATCATGCCCTTTTTTCTTATGATCAAATGCTTTCCCGCGTCCCATACAAATCCCCCTTTCTTAAAAGAAATCCGTATTAGTATGGAGAAAAGTACGTCGATATATGCAATCCCTTGCTGTATTTCCAAGGAAATACTCGAACCTTGTTCTCTACTCTGCTTACAACAACTGATCAATCCCAATAAGAATTAATAACACCCCTGCAATTATCGTCGCCCATTTCCCTAAGTATTCTGCTAAAAATCGTTTTCCTACATACGCAAAACCACTAATACAAATAAAACTAAACACCCCAGAAATAGTTGCTGTAAGCCACAGATTCAAGTTTGTTACCCCAGCATCAAACCCACCTGCAATATTATTAATAGACAACGCAATTCCTAAAACAATTGCTTCTGAAAAACTAATTGTTTTAGAACCATCAAAATCTGCTTTTTCTGGATCACGTAAAATTCCCATCAATACATTACCATCTTTAGAGCCTACGGTATTTCTTTGCCCCAAGAAAGGCTGGCACAAAATAAACACGCCAATTATCCCTAAAACGATTGCTCCAATCAAGTTTGCAGTAAACTCTGAAATAAATAACGCAATCCAGTTCCCAAAAAAGCCAGCTAATAAAGTAAATAAAAAACCAAAAAATGCGATGATAAAATTGTTGAACCACGAAATTCGGATTTTACGAATGCCATATGCAATCCCAACACCTGCATTATCTAAATTAGAAGCAATCCCGATTAAAAAAATTGAAAATAGACCTGCCGTACTCATAAACAGCCACCCCTTTTTCTCACTTTTCAATGCATCTTATGAAAATGTTGAGCAACTGTGCCTGTCTGTTTCATATACATGTAATAAATACTCAACATTTTTTCAACAATAAAAAGGAGTGCCTTCACTATGCCTAAAGAAAATCCAAATGAGCGGCTTAGTAAATTAATAAAAAAACTTTTAAAAGAACGTGCCTTATCTATGCGCCAACTAGGAATGCTTACAAATATCGATCCCGCAACCATCTCAAGAATTATGAATGGTAAACAACCACCAAAGCAAAAGCATCTACAAAAATTCGCAGAATGTCTGCAAGTTCCACCCCAATTATTATTTGATGAAATGTATCCAGATTTCCCCCACATTAATAAAGAAAAGACGGATATGTATACATCTCTTGATACAATTCAGCAAACGCTGCAATCCTCTAACTTATTCGATTTCGACTACACAACAACTCGCGTAAAGCAAGAACTTGAAAACTATGAACGCTATGCTCAAACAGCAGAAGGTGAAAAACGGATTCATGAAAGTTTTGCAAGCAAATTAGAACAAATTGATAGTGCTGGTCCTTTCATTGAACAATTAACGGATATGTATCAACAATTTTGCAATGCAACTATTCCGAAAGAGGAGCGTGCAGTTCTTGGAGGCGCATTACTGTATTTCATTTTATCGACAGATATTATTCCCGACTATCTCTTTCCAATTGGCTATTTAGATGATGCAATTGCTGTTGAATTAGCAAAAGAGAAATTAATCGAATTAAAACGAAAGACATAGAAAAATAACGAACTATTTCAGTTGTTCCTATTCAACTCTGAAATAGTTCACTAAAAAATCGTACAAGTATACATACCTGTACGATTTCAACATACTAATCTATTTTTTCGTATGACACCATTCATATATAAATGCTGTTATTACTTTTGTAAATTCAATTAACTGTTCAATTTCAACTTTCTCATTTACAGAATGAGCTTCTTCTAATGTACCTGGTCCGTATATAATCGCCGGAATGTGAAATTCACTAAACCATCCGCCATCCGTTACCGTTGCAGACATATCTAAAATTGCATTTTTAGATAGAATTGATTCGTGTACGGAACTAAGAGTTTTTACAGCTTCATGTTCACTATCTATTTCTAATGAAGGGAAAATTTCGCCACGATCCACAATCATTGATTCTCCACCCCACTTAAATTGTGGCGGATTTTCACTTAACCACGGATCTGCAGCCGCTACTTTTCCAATATACTCTTCAATTTCTTTTATTATTTGTTCATGTGTTTCATTCGGATAAAAGTGCACTGTTATCCATAACCGGCATTCATCCGCAATAAACGCTGCATGACGTCCACCTTCAATAACAGCTGGATTAATTGTTGTTGTTCCAGATGGATAGCCTTCATATGTTTTCATAACTGCCCAATGACGCTCTAACTCTTGTAAACTTTGTACAATTTTCATCATCTTTTCAATCGCACTCGCTCCGAATAAACGTCCTCCAGCATGAATCATTTGCCTGCGTGTTGCATCATGAAATGTTTTGGGGCTTTTCACAGTAATCCATCCAGTAATTACGCCGCCCTGTCCTTGCATATGTAAATCACTCGTATCCACTACGACTGCAAAATCAGCATCATAACCTCTTTTGCAGCATTGAAGTGTACCTGCTTCTCCCACTTCTTCCCCAATTACTGATTGAAAGATTAAATCTCCAGGTAATTCAATGCCAACTTCTTCTAGAAGCTGAATAGCAAATAGCGCTCCAGCTAGTCCCCCTTTCATATCTGCCGCACCACGTCCAACTAACCAACCATCTTTTATAAATGGCTGAAACGGATTAGTTTCCCACGCCTCATCTGCTGACACTTCAGCTATATCCATATGTCCATTAATAATAAGACTTTTATGTGTATCACTTTCTATCCCTTTTTTCACCCCAACAACGTTCGGATCATTCGGATATACATCCCATTTATCAACACTAAAATTTCGTTTTCTTAGAAACTCTGCAACAAATTGTTGCGCCTCATTTGTGTTTCTCGCCGGCGGTGCTGGTGTTTCAAAACGAATTAAAGTCTTTGTAAGCTCTAGTAACTCATCTTTTCGTAAATCAATCTGTTCTAATAGCTGTGAAACTTCTTGATTCATCGTTAATTCCCCTTTGCATACATAGTATGTTTCCAGTTTTATTTTCACAAAAAAAGAGACTGTTTACAATTTTACAGTCTCTTTTTTAGCATAAGTTTCTAATATATTTATAAACTTTCTGCTTCTGTTGTATTTACTTTTTCAACATGTTCTATTTTGCTTCCCTTATTTTTTGTCGCACGGTAAAACAGTAAGCAAACAATCATAAATGGAATACCACAATACAATGCCATCCTTTGCTCTGGAATAAAAGCCATAGCAACTATAACTGTTACATTTAATGTCAACGCAAGCAGTGGTATGAATGGATATAGCGGTGTTTTAAATTTCAAGTCCTTCACATCTCCGCCCTGTTTCATATATGACCTTCTAGCTAATAAATTAGATAGAGCAATAGATGCCCAAACTAATATCGCTCCAAATCCGGCAATAGAAAGCAGCCATAAATAAACTGTATCTTCCGCATAAATACCTGATAGTAGTGAGAGACACCCTACAAATGTACTTACAATCAATGCATAAATAGGAACACCATTTTTAGATAACTTACCGAAAATTGGACTAATCATTCCTTGATTAGACATAGACCATAGCATACGAGAAGTTGCATATAATCCTGAATTCGCAACAGATAGAACCGCTGTAATAATAACGAAATTGATAATATCCGCTGCATAAGGAATACCAATTTTATCAAATACAACTACGAATGGACTTTCTATCACTCCTGCTTGCTGCCAAGGGAATAATCCCGCAAGAATGAAAATAGATAATACAAAGAATACAAGTATACGCCAAACTGTATTATTAATTGCCTTCGGGATCGTTTTCTCTGGATTTTCACTTTCTCCAGCTGCAATACCAACTAGTTCCGTTCCTTGGAAGGAAAAGTTAACTGCAATCATCGTAATTAAAATAGCTGATACTCCATTTGGAAATAACCCACCATAATCAGTAAAGCTAGAGAACATCGGTGCTGGTTCATTTCCTGTCATATCTAGAAAACCAAACATTGCTGCCCCGCCCAAAATAATAAATGCAATGATTGTAATGACTTTAATACTTGCAAACCAAAATTCAACTTCTGCAAAACTTCTTGAAGATAACGCATTGATAGCAAAAAGTAGCACCGCAAACGCTACGCACCAAATCCATGACGGTACATCAGGAAACCATCGTTTCATTAAAATACTAACTGCAATCAATTCAATACCTATCGTAGCAGACCAGTTTAGCCATGACATCCATCCGACTACATAACCTGCTGCAGGAGAAATATGCTTTGTAGCATACGTTTGATAAGATCCTGCGTCAGGCATCGCAACAGCTAACTCTCCGAGACAGAGCATCGTTAAATACATAACAAATCCTCCAACAAGATACGCTACAATCGCTCCTCCAGGCCCAGCTTCATGAATTGTATACCCAGATCCTAAAAAAAGACCGGTACCAATAACTCCACCAAGTGCAATCATAAATATGTGCCTGCTTTTCAATTCTCGTTTCAATCCTTGGTTTTGATCCATCATATAATTCCCCCCTTTTCCCTTTGGAAACCCATTTCATGTAAGCGTTTTTAAAACTATTTATAATAAAAATAATGATTGAAAAGAGCAAAATACATAGGCGCTTATATTAATCACTACCTGTTATTAAAAGATCATCCCTCACTGTTATTAATAACTTTTGATCAGCGATAGCTTGTCCTTCTACCACTTCTAATGATTCGATATACCCACTGATTCCTACCTTAATTTCTACTTTCTGTTTATCTATTGTTTCAATTAACGCTAATTTCTCCCATTCGTATACGTAAGAACTTTCCGTAACAAATAACTTCTCTACTTTCCCGTAACAAGGACTATACACGCCTTCTATAACCGTCTTCACTTTATAAACTCCTCCTTCTTATTAACTGGTACTGAAACGTTGCATATCCCCCCTTTAAAGATTTCAACTATTATTTATGCAAAAAGCGTACCAATCTCCACTTCCTATTTAAAATGGGGGTTCCTCATAAAAAAATTTTCATAACCGCAAAATTTTTCTATCATTTAAGAAGTTTTAAAAAGAAAATAGCAAAAAAATTTTGCGATTTTATAAGAATTTTAATAAAATTATAAAAAGTCAGTCTTCATAGGGTGAAATGAGGAGAAGATAATCTATGCGTACAGAAGAAATTAATTTTAAACAGATCATTGAAATGAATATGCTATATGAAACTTTACTCAATGAACTCGATATCGGGATTCATATTATTAATGAGGAAAGTAAAACGATTATCTATAACCGCAAAATGATGGAAATTGAATCAATGGAGCGCTCAGATGTGCTATATAAAAGTCCTTTAGAAGTATTCGCATTTGAAGAAAATAAAAATAGTACTCTTATAGAAGCATTAAAATTAGGAAAAACAAACAAAAATATAAAACAAACGTATTTTAACAATAAAGGGCAAGAAATTACGACGATTAACAATACGTTCCCTATAATAGAAAATGGAAAAATTAAAGGCGCTATTGAAATATCAAAAGAGATGAATCACTTAAAGCAAACGATAAAAATAGACTCTTCTCGAAAACACAACACTAAATTTACCTTTGATCACATAATTGGTGATTCTGAAGCCATTCAATCGACCATTGCGGAAGGAAAAAGAGTAATTCGTACATCCTCCTCTATACTTCTTGTAGGAGAAACAGGGACTGGAAAGGAACTATTTGCACAAAGCATTCATAATGAAAGTCAGCGTTCAACAAAACCATTTATTTCACAAAACTGTGCCGCTATACCTGATACGCTCATGGAAAGCTTATTATTTGGTACGAACCGTGGTGCATTTACAGGAGCTATCGATAAAGCTGGTTTATTTGAAGAAGCTAACGGAGGAACTTTATTATTAGATGAGATTAACTCATTAAGTCCAGTACTTCAAGCGAAGTTATTGCGAGCTATACAAGAAAAAACAATACGAAGAATCGGAGGCACACAAGAAAAAGAAATTGATGTTCGTATTATAGCAACTATTAATGAAGACCCCCTGGAAGCTATTACACACAATCGATTACGGGAAGACTTATATTACCGATTAAGCGTCGTTACTTTATGTCTCCCGCCTTTACGTGATCGAAAAGAAGATATTCCCGCTCTTATTCAGCACTTTATCGAAAAGTACAACATGCAATTTGGACTCGGCGTAACGGATGTAGATGTACATGTAAGAGAATTCTTGTATGCATATGAATGGCCTGGAAACGTACGGGAATTGGAACATATCATTGAAGGTTCAATGAATTTAGTTGAAGATGAAACTATCATTACAGCGTTTCATCTTCCTACTCGTTTTCGCGAACGAATAAAAAAAGAATTCCATACGCAACCTTTCCTAACTAATAACGATATTGATGCACCTAAAACGTTAAAGCACACGATAGAAGAAATGGAAAAGAACTACATCAATCAAATTCTGAAAGAGTATCACGGTAATATTTCACAAGCTGCAAAGTTTTTAGGGTTAAGTAGACAAAACTTACAATACCGAATTAAAAAATTGCATTTACACATATGAAATGAAACTTTAATCAGTGAAGATTTTGTCTATCCTCACTGATTACTAGCTCTCACCAATTGGACTTTTCTTTCTTGTTAATGTCGAATAAACATTTGGTAAAATATGCTATACTAAACATATAACATACTCGAAAGGAACGATATATATGAGTAATGATAAAAAATTAAAGTTATTACAATACTTAGCCTTCTTCCCTACCCTTGTATGTATGATGTTACTAGTTGATATGAATGCCCTCCCTTATGCAAAGCTATTCGTAGCAATTAGCGGCTCCTTTGCTGCTATTATGCTTGCTTCTTTTTGGAATTTAAAGATACGTATGAAGAAAGAACGCTCTTCTTGAACTAACAAACCTCATTATCAAATTCAAACACGAGACATTTACAGGTCTCGTGTTTTTCTTTATATTCCCTCCATCTCAAAACTTTTAAATTTAATTTAAAATTGATTATATACAGAATAAATGCTCTTTCATAAAATCGACAAATTTCGACATTCAGTATTCATTATGTTTGTTATCATGTAAGTTCTAAATCTGACATTTCAACATCCAGGAGGAAGAATTTATGTATAAAAAACTTTTACTTACCTTAACATGTAGTTCATTAATTTTCGGATTAGCGGCTTGCGGATCAAATGAACAAAAAGATAATGGTGTACAAACAAAAGAAAAAGAACAAGTTTCACAAGAAACACCAAAAGAAAAAGAATCAAAAACAGAATCAGCTAAAGGAAATCGTTCTAACCCAATTAAATTTAATGAAGCTGCTACTGTAAATGATGTTATCTTCAATAGCGAAGACGGTAATTTTGAAAAATTCAAGACTAAAGTTGAATTATCTATTTTAGAGGTAATTCGTGGCGAGCAAGCCTTTGAGATATTAAAAAAGGAAAATCAATTTAACGAGGCTGCTCCAGAAGGAAAAGAATGGGTTCTAGTAAAAATTAAAGGCAAAGTTACCGATGCTGAAACACAAGATCACGAATATGATTTATTCGGTTCAAATTTCAAACTTGTTTCAAATGATGGACATGTTTACAATAATGACCAGTACGCTGTAACACCAAATGAACTACATCAAAAACTTTATAAAGGCGCTGAAGGAGAAGGTTACATCTCTCAATTGGTTAACACTGGCGATGATTTTAAAATTCAATTTGAAACTCACGAAAGTAAAAAGGTTTTCTTTAACTCTAAATAAAATATAAAAGGTGATTACTATGAAAAGAACAACAGAATTTGTATTAGGACTAATCGGTGGTATATTCGGGATTTTATGTGCATTTATCGCTTTATTTATCGGAGGTATCGGCGCAGCGGTTGAAGCTGACGGGGCTAATCAAATTATCGGATTAGGCTGGGCTGCTGTAGCTCTTTCTATTTTAGGAATTGTTGGATGCGTTATGGTTAAAAGCAAAGCTAAAGTAGGTGGCATTATGATGACGATTGCTGCCATTGGTGGATTTATTTGTATTTCTATCGTGTACTTACTACCAGGAATTTTATTATTAATCGGAGGATTAATGGGGATTTTCCGAAAAGATAAAACTACTGCATCAGCATAAAAGAAAAAGCACTCACATGAGTGCTTTTTTCATATCCATATCTTTTTTAAAACTCAACATTCTCCAAATACAAACCACTCGCCTCCGCAAGGCAATTAATTTGATTACGCTGTTTCGCCTCTAAAATGTGTGGAATTGCTTCTGCATCTAATTGTCCTAATCCAACTTCAATTAATGCTCCAACAATTTTTCGTACCATGTTATGAAGGAATCCGTTGCCACTTACTCTAATTTGTACAAATCCTGCTTCTTCCATCACTTCAAGTAAATATACTTCTCGAACCATAGATTTTTTCTTTGATTTCGCATTTGAGAAAGCAGTAAAGTCATGTGAACCAACTAAATGTTTCGCAGCTGCTTTCATGCTTTTCACATTTAATTTTTTATTCACATGCATGCTGTATTTACGCATAAATGGATTTGTATGCTCTTCATTCCAAATTTTATAAATATATGTTTTTGCTTTAGAATTGTAACGAGCATGGAAGCGATCATGTACTTCTTCTATATTCGTAATACTAATATCATTAGGTAAATATTGATTTAAATATTTTTTTACTTTATGTTCTACTAACTTCTCATCGCTTTGAAAGTTAGCAACTTGATTCAAAGCATGTACACCAGCGTCTGTTCTACTGCAACCGATAATTTCAATTTCTTTTCCGATCATTTCAGATATGACACTTTCAATTTTTCCTTGAATCGTATTATCGTTATTACCGAGACGTTGCCACCCTTTAAAACGTGCACCGTCGTACTGAATTGTTAATTTATAATTGTGCATAATATTCTCCTTCATAGAAAATATTCCCCCATAGCATGAGGGAATATGAATAAACTTTACTTTCTAACAAGCTTCACTACATTTTCTACATGAGCTGTGTGCGGGAACATATCAACTGGTTGTACATATTCCACTTCATAACTCTTCATTAACGCTTGTACATCACGTGCTAATGAAGAAGGATTACAAGATACGTAAACAACTTGTTTCGGCTTCACTTTTAAAATTGTTTCCAATAATTTATCATCGCAACCTGTACGTGGCGGATCGACAACAATTACATCTGGACGCCATCCTTCTTTTACCCATTTCGGTAACCATTGTTCAGCTTTACCTGCTTCATATTTCGTATTTGTAAATCCGTGACGCTTCGCATTTTTTCTTGCATCTGCAATTGCTTCTGGAATTACATCCATACCACGTACTTCTGCTGCATCATTTGCAAGCCAAAGACCGATTGTACCAACACCACAATATGCATCTACAATTTTTTCATTGCCTGTTAAAGCAGCTGCTTTTTTCGCTTCATTGTATAAAACAACCGTTTGTTCTGGATTCAACTGGAAGAATGCACGTGCTGATAATTCAAATGATAAATCACCAAGTGTTTCTTGAATTACTTCTTTTCCAGCCAATTTAAATGTTTTATCACCAAAAATAACAGATGTTTTACGCCAGTTTACATTTTGCATAATTGATTTAACAGCTGGCATCTGTTTTTGTACTTCTGTAATAAATTGTTCTTTATTTGGCAACTCTTCTTTTGTTGTAATAAGTGTAACTTGTACTTCCCCTGTTTGAACTGCAGTACGTGTCACAATTGTACGTACTAAACCTTTTTGTTTTTTCTCATTATAAATAGAAACATTTAATTTTTCTAAAATACGTCTTACAACTTTTGTCGCTTCATTCGTTGCTTTATGTTGAATCATACAGTGAGCGATATCAATTAACTGATGTGAGTTTTGTTTATACAGCCCTGTAATAACCTTTTCGTCTTTACGTCCCACTTGTAATTGACTCTTATTACGATAATGCCATGGATTTTCCATGCCAAGCGTTGGACGAATTTTCTCTTCTAAACTGTTGTTCATATACTTCTCAAATGCTTGTACAACGATATCACGCTTTTGATTTAATTGTTCTTTATAATCTAAGTGCTGCAGCTGACAGCCACCACATTCTTCATATACTGGACATGGTGCTTTCACACGATGTGGTGAAGCCTTACGGACTTTTTTCACTTTCGCTTCAGCGAAGCCACGCTGAATTTTCGTTGTTTCTGCAACAACTTCTTCTCCTGGTAATGCCCCTGGAATGAAAACAACTTGTCTCTTAAAATAACCAACGCCTTCTCCGTTAATCCCAAGACGTTTAATTGTCACAGGGAACGTTTGACCAACTTCCAACTTACTTTCATGTTGCTTTTGTATCATTATTACACCTCTACTCTATACTTTTCCATAAATATAACGCTGCATAACTACAGTATGGTTCACACTCTTGTTTCACTTTTTCTAAAAATGCATCATCAGGTCTATCCTCTAATTGAAATACACCTTGTACTGCACGCTGAATCCCAATATCCGCTTTCGGAAACATATTTTTCCGTCCGAGCCCAAACATTAAAAAATTTTGCACTGTCCATGTACCAATCCCCCTAATCGGTAACAATTGTGCTGAAACCTCTTCTTCCGCCTGGGTTTCTATACTCGCTAAATTTAATGTACCGCTGGCAATACTTCGACCTAATCCTACTATATATTCAGCCTTTCGTTGACTAAACTTCTGCTCTCTCAATTCCTCTATTGAAATATTTGCTACTATTTCTGGAGTGGGGAAAAAGAAGACACCGTTCTTCTCTATTCCATATCGTTTCACAAACTGCTCTGTTAACACAGTAGCAAATTTCAAATTTATTTGTTGATGAATGATACAGCGAAGAAGACAAGCAAAATAATCAAATTCTAAAATAATTGGAGTATAAGCATATGTTTCAAATAGTGGACGTAATGATGTGTTTAAAAAATGGTTTTGTATATCTTGAAACGGTTCATTCCAATGAAAAATATCCCTCATTCGTTTCATGACTTTCTCTGGATCTCCTGTCTGACTAGAAATCCAAAACTGTGGATTTTGAACAGTACCAATCCCTTGCAGGCGAACAACAATCTGTTCCTCATCTATACAAAGCGGGACATAAATGACTTTCTCATCTAATTGAATGACGTTAAGAGGATCAAAAGATAAACGCTTTAATACCTCTTCAAAATGATACGGATACTCTAACGTAACATGTTCGCTCCACATACGTTTCCCCATCCTTTTTACACATCATTATAGCATGAGAAAACCGCAAGCATACATGCTTACGGTTGATTGCTTTTTACTAAGTCATCTAGACTTTTAAAATGATACCCTTTCTCGCGCAAATCATCAATGATTTTTGCAAGTGCTTCTGCATTATCTTTTGATATTGCATGAAGTAATAAAATAGATCCTGGATGAATCATCGTCATAACATTATTATGCGCATATTGCCATCCTCTTTGCTCATCCACTTTCCAATCCAAAAATGCAAGTGACCAAAAGACATTATAGTAGCCCATCTCTTTCGTAAGAGCTAATGTTCTTTCACTAAATACACCGCGCGGAGGACGTACATATTTCACTTCTTTTTGCCCAGTTACTTTTTTAATTTCTTCCGTTACACTCGTTAATTCTTCACGAAGTTTCTCATCATTTACCGCTGTAAAATCAGGATGACTCCACGAATGATTTCCAATAATGTGTCCTTCATCCTTCATTCTTAGCAATAAATCTTTTTGTGTTTTAATATAATGCCCTGTTACAAAGAAGGTTGCTGGTACTTTTTTCTCTTTTAATACGTCTAAGATTTTCCCTGTGTATCCATTCTCATACCCATTATCAAATGTTAAATAAATATCTTTTTTCTCCGTGTCCCCTAAATAAAACCCACCATTTTTTTGTAGCAATTCTGTATACAGTTTCCCTGCATCTGGTACTGTTTCATTTTTAGGACGCGGAATTCCCCAGTTATGTGGGGTATTTGTATAAGCTAGTGCCGAAACTGGAACAAGTGCCATCATAATTGAAAAAATGAGACCGATATATAACCATTTATGTTTCATAAATAGTCTCCTTTCCATATATAATCGTACTTGTAGTTTCTGTTGCCACGCATTCTTTCATGCTGAACATGTTTTTCTATATATACCAAAAAAATGCATCTCGAATCGTTCGAGATGCATTTTTGTTTACTTAAATACCGGCTCTTTAAAGCTAGCTAATTTTTCAAGTGATGTTTTATCAACATCTGCATGTAAGCTATTACCATGAGAATCCATCGTTACAACTGCTTTAAATCCTTCGATACGTAAATGCCACATTGCCTCTGGAATACCAAATTGTAAGAAATCAACATCTTTTACTTCTTTAATACATTCAGCATAATATTGCGCTGCACCACCGATTGCGTTTAAATATACACCGCCGTGTTCTTCTAAAGCCGCTAATGTTTTCGCCCCCATACCGCCTTTTCCAATGACAGCGCGAATACCGAATTTCTTCATAATATCGCCTTGGTACGGTTCTTCACGAATACTTGTCGTTGGACCTGCCGCTTTAATTTGCCAATTGTCATTTTCATCTTTCACAACAACTGGGCCACAGTGATAAATAACTTGTCCATTTAAATCTACTGGACAATCGTTATCCATTAAATGCTTATGGATTGCGTCACGACCTGTATACATCATGCCATTAATTGTTACAACATCACCAACGCGAAGTTCACGAATTTGCTCTTCTGTAATTGGTGCTTGTAATACAATCTCACGTTGCTCTGTTTTTTCTTGCGCTTCTTGCTGAAGTGTATCCTCACCTTCTTGATATAGCCAATCCATAATTTCTCCTGTTTCAGGATGGATTGTTACGCCAAGGCGGCGATATGCCCAACAATTGTACGCCACAGATACGTAGAAGCTAGCTGGTAGACGGTTATACACGCCAATTTTACAACCAAGTAAAGTTGTTTCTCCACCAAATCCCATCGTACCAATACCAAGCTTATTTGCATTTTCTAATACGTACTCTTCAAGTTTTTGTAATTCTGGGATTGGATTGATATCATCTAATGTACGGAATAATTGATTTTTTGCTAATTCGTAACCTGATGTACGGTCTCCCCCGATACCAACACCAATTACACCCGCACTACATCCTTGACCTTGTGCTTGATATACTGCATGAAGAAGGCATTTACGAATCCCTTCTAAATCACGACCTGCGCGTCCAAGTCCTTCTAATTCACATGGTAAGCTATATTGAATATTTTTATTCTCACAGCCACCACCCTTTAGAATTAAACGTGCATCAATATAATCTTTTTCCCACTGTTCAAACTTAATCACCGGTGTACCTGGTCCTAAATTATTTCCACTATTGTCTCCAAAAAGAGAATCAACAGAATTTGGACGAAGTTTACCATCTTTTGTCGCCCGCTCAAGCGCATTATAGATAGCTTCCTTCAACTTTAACTGATTCACACCAACTGGTGTATAAATTTTAAACGTTGGCATCCCTGTATCTTGGCAGATTGGCGAGATGTTATCATCAGCCATTTTAATATTATTTGTAATTGTGCCAAGTGCCATCGCAGAACGAGTCCCTGCATTTTCTCGTTCTTTCGCTTGTTGAATCGCACGACGAACATCTTTCGGTAAGTTCGTTGACGTTTCAACAATTAGTTGATACATGCTTTCTTGAAGCTTTTCCATCGTTACTTCCCCCTCAATTGTGAACGCTACCAAAACGTTATGAGATGAAAATCCCATTGTTATACTCTTCAGCTTTTTATTTATCCGCTCTTACAGTATAAATGAAATTTTTCACAACTTGATTATACCTCTTTTTCTATCGTCCTTCTATTATCCGCACAGAAAAAGGCTACCAAATTGGAATTGGCAGCCTTTTTAATATATTATTCGTCTTTTTTAAATTGCTCACATTTTAATTCTAATTCATCTAACATTGCAAGAAGACGATCTACATCCTCTAACTCTACTTCTTCAGGTTCAATTGTATCAATCACTTCAATGAACATATTTAAACGTTCTTTTAAATATACTAATTGTGTATCTTTATCTTGAATTGCTTTTCCCATGAAGGCACTCTCCTTTTAATTCGAGTTGCTTTTATTATACCGCAAAAATGATTACAATGGGTATGTAATTTCATCAATTTTGTCACGGTTATTCGCTATAATGTAAGCCCTCTCTCTTTTTCCTCTAAAAAGTTTCACTTTATAAAAAGCACATATTCTTCTATTATAGAGAATGGACAAATTGTTATTTCAATAGTCAAAGGAGTATTTCATATGACGATATCACAAAAAATGAAGCCGATTACTCCTTCTTACGATCCATGGGAAGCGTATATGGACCTTGAAGAGTACGGCAAACTACTATTAACAAATGTTGAGTTTACAACGACGACGTTATGCAATATGCGCTGTGAGCATTGCGCTGTTGGTTACACGTTACAGCCGAAAGACCCGAATCCGCTTCCGATGGATCTTTTATTAAAACGATTAGATGAGATTCCTCATTTACGTTCTTTAAGTATTACTGGCGGAGAACCTATGCTTTCAAAAAAATCCGTCGACAACTATGTAACACCACTCTTAAAATATGCCCATGAACGAGGCGTTCGCACTCAAATCAACTCAAACTTAACTATAGATTTAGCACGTTACGAACAAATTATTCCTTATTTAGACGTACTGCATATATCTCATAACTGGGGAACAATTGATGACTTCGTTGAAGGCGGATTTGCAATGATGGAGCGTAAACCTACGTATGAACAACGTGCAAAGTTATTTGAACGAATGATTACAAATAGTAAAGCTCTATCAGATGCAGGTGTACTCGTATCAGCCGAAACGATGCTGAATAAACGAACTCTACCACACATTGAACATATTCATCGTCAAATCGTTGAGGAAATGGGATGTAAACGTCATGAGGTTCACCCAATGTATCCAAGTGACTTCGCGAGTAATTTAGAGATTTTAACAAAAGCTGAAATTCGTGATGCAATTGAGCATTTACTAGAAATTCGCGATGAAAATGTATGGATGTTATTTGGGACTTTACCTTTCTATGCTTGCAGTGATGATGAGCGAGACATCGCCACATTTAAGAAATTACAAAAGAGCAAAAATGTAACTGTTCGTAACGATCCAGATGGTCGTTCACGCTTAAATGTAAACATTTTTGATGGTAATATTATCGTAACTGATTTTGGTGACGTTCCTCTTCTAGGAAACATACAAACAAATACATTACAAGAAGCTTATGACAAATGGAGCGCTTCAAAAACAGCAAAATCATTAAGCTGTCACTGTCCTGCAGTAAAATGTCTTGGACCGAATGTTCTTGTAAAAAACAGCTACTATCCGACAGAAGATTTCTTATCAAAAACAGCAAATATTACATTATAAAAAAACGTCAGCTTATAAGCTGACGTTTTTTATGTTATTGCGAGTGAGAAGAAGAAATGAATTTAAAATACAAATGATCATGAATTGGAATAGCAGCTCCAATCCCTTGAGAAGTAATGTTTTTTACAACAAGTCTTTTTTGATTTCCTTTTAATACAAGGTACACTTCTCCAAATGTTACTTTGCCTTTTTCATTTACTGCTGGCGTATAAGCATATAAATACCCAAGTTGACTCGGACTAATATTATACACACGCTCATGTCCTGTACCATAACCAATTGTCGTTTTAAATGAAAGCGGCAATTGTACCTTTTCAAGTGCTTTGAGAAGCATCATTTTTTTCACATCTGCAGCATCTTTCATATCTGCTGTTAAATCGCCTTCAACCGTCTTTTGTGTTTCTTGCTTATAGCGTAGCGGATATAGGCGATCTCCTCCTCGATTATCATACACATTGCGATTTACTTGTTTATATTCCCAATTAATCGATGTATCAACCGATTCATAATGCAGAGCCCATTGACCTAAATAAATCTTCGCTCGGTACCCTACCGCAAGCGGCGCATTCGAAATTGTCGTTTCATTAAACATTCGAATTAAGTCTGGATTTTCAATTTTGATATTTGCTGTTTTCAATAGTTCTTGAGCAAACTTACTCGGTTGTAAACGCGGTAAATCTTGCGCGTCATTTGGAAACGTATTGTCTTTAGAAATATTTAAAACAGATGAAGGCATTTTTGTTTCTACCGTTGTCTTTGCAAAACTCATGTTAGGAAATAATAGAATAAACGAGACCATAGTTGAAAGACATATGCTGTATACTCGTTTCACCTGTCTGGCTCCTTCCTACGTAAAGGTATATACTACTTTTTTTATTGTTTTCTCTGGGCACAATTGTTATGCCTATTTTTCATAATAAATAAAAACCAATTCCCATAATGACATACGCCGCTAATAAAGTGCCTCCTTCAAACCAGTTTGTATCACCATCATTTGAAATCGCAATCGTTAAGAAAACAGCTGTAATCATAGAAACAAGTTCTGGTATGGTAAATACTAAAGGCATCCTGTTTGCAAAAAACATGGATAGTAGTACTAATACAGGAGCAACAAACATGGCAATTTGTAAAGTAGAACCGACTGCAATCTCAACTGCAATATTTACTTTATTTTTATAGGCCATAATAATTGCAGATGCATGTTCCGCTGCATTCCCCACAATTGCGACGATAATAACCCCTATAAATAATTCTGACCAACCAAATGATTTTGCAACTGTCTCAAATGTATGCACGAGCGCCTCTGATACATAAGCTACCGCAAGTGTCGCTATTGCTAAAATGAGTAGTGCTTTACCTTTTGACCACTCTGGTTCTTCCTCATGAGCGACTTCATCACTTTTATGCTGATATACACCACGGTGCGTAACTAACTTAAATAGCAATGCAGCAAGGTACATAATAATCATAATAATAGAAACCCCGATACTTAATTGATACGTCTTTCCAGCGTCCATCTTCATTGAAAAAATCTCTGGAATAACAAAGGCTACAACAACAGCAAATATTAATAAAGCTGAATTGTGCCTTGCATCATACACATTAAAACTTTGTCTTTTGTATTTAAGACCTCCTATAAAGAAAGATAGCCCTCCTACTAATAATAAATTCCCAAGTACAGACCCTGTTAAAGAAGCTAATACCACTTCAATTAATCCCGCTTGAAGTGCAAAAATTGAAATGATTAGCTCAACAGCATTACCGAAAGTGGCATTTAATAATCCGCCTATTCTCGGACCAGAAACAATCGCCAAACTTTCTGTCGCTCTCCCCATAAAGCCCGCTAATGCGATAATCGTAATACAATACACAGCGAACATAATTGTTTGGGGCCAATGAAGTGTTTTTCCAAGCACAGAAAGTGGTACCCCAATCAGCGCTACTATAAGAAATATTTTATTAAACATGCTTGTCATCCTTCCATCGTATGTATTTCTCCTCATCATTATTATTATTCTTCTCCTAACTTGTCCGATTTCATCACAATTACGTTTAAAAAATCGAATTGAAGAAAACAGTATGAAAGATATTTAAATTATCTTGTTTAAACAGAGAAAATATAAATTAGGAAAAGGGGTAAAAAATATGCACTTAAAAGAAAAAATCGCAACTATTATTCAAGGACAACGTACTGGCGTATTATCTACAGTACGTAACGAGAAACCACATAGCGCCTTTATGATGTTTTTCCATGAAGATTTTGTACTGTATGTTGCAACAGATCGAAAATCAAAAAAGATAACGGATATCGAAAACAATCCTAATGTACATGTACTACTTGGACGTGAAGGAAAAAAATTAGATGAAGATTATATTGAAGTTGAAGGATTAGCTTCACTCGAGGAAGACTCCACGTTAAAAAACAAGTTTTGGAATAATAGCTTAAAACGTTGGTTACTCGGCCCTGAAGACCCTAATTACGTATTAATTAAAATCAATCCCGACACAATTTATTACATCGATGGTGCTGGTACGACGGAGCCCGAGTTTTTACGACTATAAATTAAAACAAGCCCCCTTTAGGTGGGCTTGTTTTGTCGAAAAGTTCTTCTGAAAAAAACAATAAAATAGGTGGAACTTTCTAAAGATTCTGTTATATAATAGCAGTAACTTAAATAAACTGTATTAAAACAGATTGAGAGGAGAAATAAAATTGATGAAAAGAGAAGAACGCAAAAATATGATTGAGTTTATCGAAAAGAAAAAAGGGATTGAGCGTGACGAATTATTGTTTATGACAGACGATGAAGTGGAACATATTTATAATGTAACGTACTTTTTATATGAGGAAATTGCAGAGTAGTATAATAATCCCCACCTTATTAAAAATATAAGGTGGGGATTATTTCGTTATTAATACATGAGAATGATTTTCATGTATAATAATGTAAGATTGGAGGAATTTTACTATGAGTTCATGGCTCTTATTTGCACTATTATCAGCAATTGCTGCTGCCCTTGTATCTATTTTCGGTAAGATTGGTTTAGATGGAATCGATGCCAATGTTGCGACGACGGTTCGTTCTATTATCATGGCATTATTTATGGTAGGCGTTATTATTATACAAGGTAAATTTCAAAACATTGGCGACGTACTGCTAAATAAAAAAGCACTGCTCTTTATCACATTAAGTGGGGTTGCAGGTGCTTCATCTTGGCTATTTTATTTTCTTGCCCTCAAAACAGGAAAAGTTTCACAAGTGGCTCCTGTCGATAAATTAAGCGTCGTATTTTCTATCATTCTCGCTATGATTATACTCGGTGAAAAGTTAAACTTTATGACTGGCGTTGGTGTAGTCTTTATTACAGCTGGTGTACTATTTATTGCTTTCAGCTAAAAAAACCGCTATTAGCGGTTTTTCTTTTTCTTTATGTAAAACCATACCACACCTGTAACAACTACTGAAATGAATAAAATCCATATTCCATAATGATGTAAACTATATTCAACGAAACGCCACTTCTCACCTAACTTCCAGCCAAGTCCAATAAAAACACTTATCCAAATAAACGCACCACCGTAAGCGTACAAACAAAAACGCCAAAGTGTTAAATTCGACACCCCAGCAAAATATGCTGTTAAATGACGTACTCCTGGGATAAAGTAACCAATCATTAAAAGAAATGGGCCATATTTTTCAAATAAAATATGTGTTTTTTCAATATGATGTTCCTTAATTCTAATTTTCGGCCCATATTTTTTTAAAACAGGAAGTCCAAGTTTTAAACCTAATATGTAGCTTAATGTAATACCTAACATCGCACCAGCCATCCCACTTAAAAAAGCAGCCGTTCCTGACATAACTCCTTTTGAAACGTTATAACCAACGAAGGTCAATAAAAACTCGTCTGGTATCGGTAATCCGACAATCCCACCTGCCAACGCTATAATAATTCCAAAATACCCATAATGCGCGATTAACTCGCCAATATGTTGTTCCATTCGGAAGACACATCCTATGCACGATCGTTATTCCACATTGTGCCCTTTCTACCTTTCAGACAAACATGGTATACATATTCACTATACATTGTTTTTATAATGAACTCTACTTCTATCCATTCCTTTAGCAGGAAGAAAGTGAACCATTAATCAGTGGGGGTTTATTCCTCCTCTCTCATTATTAGTACACATCAATCATAAGCTAGACTCCCGCCTTCTTCCCTTATATTCACCTCTTTTTGAAGCGCTAATCTTACTATCCATAAATACTAGGATTAAAAAATAAAAATTCATATGCTTGTTTTTTTGTTACAATAAAGGAAAGTTACTTTTCGCAACGGTTTAACTCTCAGGAAAAATGATATATCTAGCAAAAACATAGTTTGGTCGATATAATGCAACTTCTACCTATTAAAAGAACATGCACCCTTTACATACAACATCATTTTTCTAAATTATACAGGGGGAACGAACATGACCATTGAAAATCAATTTATCCAAAAGGTTTACTATAAAACATTTTTAACAGAAGAAACTTCTACTCCAGTATCAGAAATACTCGGTGAAGCATATATAAATGAATCTACAAATGAATTCTCTAACATTTCTAATATCCGCTTTGCTCAAGGTGAATTTTATTACCAAAGTAAAGACTTCGAAGCAGCGATATTTAAATGGGAGAAAGTAAATAACGAACTTGCACTTTGGGCAACCAAAAACATTGCAGATTCTTATTTTGAACTAGGATTCTTGCCAAAAGCAGAAGAAATTTATCAATCTATCCAAACGGAAGATACAACTCTTACAATGGAAGTTTCCTTACAACTTCTTTCTCTTTATATCGAACAGGATCGTTTAGGTTTAGCATTTAAGACGATTAGTGAGGCTGTTGCATTTCAACCTGACTATCCAAATATTACTGCAATTGCTCGCTCATTCTATGAAAAACAAGAAGATTGGAATAACGCTATCGAACTTGCCGTTCAAGAAGGAATTCGAACAAAATCATTGCATTGGTTCGATACTCTAATCAATTATGTGAATCAAGGATTTACGAAACAAATCAAACCAGAATATTTCTATGAATCTTTAAAAGCTTTATATGCAATTGATCAAGTTCAATTTAAAGAACTTGTTATTGCTCTTTGGAACAGCTATCAAAATGAAAAATTATATCTACCTTGGATTCAAACAATAAATCATTTATTCTTACATATTGAAACAGACAACAATGACGATTGGCATGAAATTGTTGAACGCTATCAAGATACGTACTTTGCATTAATTACTGGTGAGCATTTCATGCATGAAATGCAGGAACTTGTACCCGATTTATTAACAAATTGGTTTAGTTTAACGAAAGCAAAAGATGCCCTATTTGTCTCTGCTGCAGTGTTAGCGTGGAATGAAGTTTCACCTACAACTTTAGAATCATTACTCGTAAAAAGTGCGGGAGCTCTACTTTCTAATTCAACAGCTGAAACAAATGTAAATATGGAAACCGTTTCTCATTTATTCGAAACAATTGCTGTATGGGCTGAAAAAAATGATGTAGATTTAAGTCACCAATTTACGTTACTCGTTCATGAACTATGTGATTTAAATGTTACACAATTACTAATAGCTGGAACTAGTGACCATGATAAATCATCATTTATCAATTCAATATTAGGAGAAAACATCTTAACTGAAACTGTAACAACTCCTATTCTATTTAAAGATGATAGCCAAACTGAAATAACAGAATTCACCGCGTTAGATGTAAACAATATACCGAACTTTGATGAATTCCATCAAATTCTGACTACACCTTCTGAGTCAGAATTTGAGAAAAAATGTATAGAAATTAAGTTACCAAGTAGATTTTTAAGAAAAAATAAATTTGCATTTCTTGTTACGCCATCTGTTCAAGGGCAAGTGGATAAAAACAGCTCATACTTCGAATACTTACAAGCAGCAGATAGCCTTATTTACGTATTAAATTCTTCTTCACCATTACATGGTGAAGAGCTTGATACATTACTTTATTTACGTGAACAAGTACCAAATTTACAAATTCATTTCATATTACACACAGATAATACGGTCAATAATGAAAAACTAATGAGTAAAATTAAAGTCCATTTCCCAAATGCACAGTTCTTCCCATACTCTCCTTCACAAGAGAGTAGCCAGCAACTTGGGGCCGTTACAGAGTCTATTCTTTCTAATCTAGCAGAACGCGACCTGGAACAAGAACGTATAGAAAAACTAATATGGTTTACTCAAAAGACAATCGCATACCTTGTAAATGAACGTGTGGAATTAGAAAATACATTAGTGAAATCAGTACGCTGGAATAAACATATCTCAGTAAAACTAAACGGATTTATTAACAATCTTACCGCTCTTGAAAAAGATAAAATTCGTTCTATTACAGAATCTTATCTTTTAACGAAAGAAGAAATCACACGAGATATTCATTCTCAAATTCCTGAATTATTACAGAGCTGTTCTGATCTTGTTCAAGAAGATAGTGATTTCAAATTAGTTCATGAAGAATTAAATACTGCAATGAACGAACGAATTCAAAAACATGTACAACAAGTGCTTCTTCCTAAATTTACTGGGTTTATTCAAGAGTGGATTGAAACAGCGCATAATGAATTTATTCAAGCCCAATCTTATTTAGATGAAATGAGTGAAACGTTTAATAAATTATATAAAGAAGAACGCATGAAACTTCCTTGCGATTTCAAATTACTAGATGATTGGCATCGGGATGTCGTACGCATGACAAATAGAATTACAGTATCGAACATCAATATTTTATTACGCTTTACACCGACACAATTTTTCTTAAAGAGTGCAGGAAAACTATTTGGTAATATGCAAAAAAATCAGTCTATGCTCGCAAACAAATATAAACAATACATTGAGACGGAAGACTATACGGAAATTGCTCAAACAATCTCAAAACAATTCTTCCTTCAATTTGAAGTATTTGAAGGCGCATTAGAACGAGATATCATGATGTTCTTTAAAGATCCACTTAGTATATTGAAACAAAATGTAGAAGCCGCTCAACTTGAAATACAGGAAGACGAGCAAACATTAGCAACGTTAAGAAGCAATCCAGAAACTTATCACGATCCGTTAGCATTCTTTAAACTGCAACTATTGCAGCACAAATTCGTTTTAAGTACAAACAAAAATAATGAAGACGTCTATGAATTTAATGAGTCTCCTACGATTTAACATAAAGTGAAACTTTAATCAGTGGGGGGGTCTTACTGCCCATTAAAGCGGGATAAAAAACCAAGCAAACTGAAATTTGCTTGGTTTTTTACTTTAATTCATTATTTTCATATGTTCAAATGGATAATAAATTGCTGCTAATTCTCCTAATACATCAGCTTTATCAATAAGTCCTAAACCATTTCTACTATCTCTACTTATTAAGCGATTATCTCCCATAACAAAAACCTTATTTTTAGGAACTGTAATCGGTCCAAAGTCCTCTGTTAAATTCATAAGTTTTTTTTCAGCTTGTTTTTTATTACTTTGCAAATACGTTTCCTCTATTACTTCATGGTTCACATATAATTGATCATTTCTCACCTCAATGACATCGCCAGGCAAACCAATAACCCGTTTCACATAAAAATTATCTGTCTTCACAACAATAATATCTTCTCTCCCATAACTTTCAAATCGTTTTGCCAACTTATTAATAATCACCTTATCTCCATCTTGTAACGTTGGCTTCATGGACGCTCCTTTTACAGTCGTAGGAAAAAACACGAAAATTTTCGCCAAAAACACCAATAAACATGCAATTGCAATTGTTCCAAAGAATTCACGCCAACGTTTTTTCTTTTGCATCATTCCACCATCTCATCAACTTTTTACTTTTATTATAAGGACTTCAACTACTTAATTTCCACAAAATTCTGAATTTAATAATTTGAATATTACAAACTTAAAAATACTATCCTCATAAATTTTTTATTTTTATATACCATATTTTATATTTACCTCACTATTTATAGGTAGTAAAATTCTCATTTCAAAACTCGGCTGGAGCAAAATAGTAAAAAAGATACTCTCCCAATAGTCTATCCACTATTTAGAGAGTATCCTTTTATATTCCCACATATACAATACACATTTGAGCCGCTACGTATGTAAACCAAATCCAAAGTGGTTCATACTTTAATTTGCGTCCTCCAATATCTGTCACGCCAATAATAAAATCAGAAATCACAAATAGTAAACCACCAAAAGCTGGTATCCACCATATTCCTGTATTCTCATAGTATAAGGCGAATGCAAAGCAAGCCATTCCTCCAACCCACAATCCGTAAATTAGCGCTCCTATCGTAAACAATTTATCTTGTTTATCATTTCGAATAAAGAAGAACCATCCTATAATGAGAAAGAGTCCGTATACGAGTAAACCAATCCAAAAACCATTCCATGAAATGCCTGTTTGCAAAAATGCTTTTACATAAAAACAATGAGCAAGAGCGAAAGTAATCATCCCTCCAATTAACCTGTGACCAATTGGAATCAAACCTGCCATAAATAAATCTCCTACAGTTGATAACGTCATCCCTAGTGCAACCCACGTACTATACTCTACTGATGGATCTTGTAACCATATCCAAATTGCACTTGCTGTTAAAGAAAAACTAAGAATAAGACGCACTACTAAAGGTAAAGGCATATTATTTCTTGTTTTTTTTGTCTGCCCTATTGCGTACATTACACCAATTAAAAAAAGAATGATTTGTGCAATTAACACCATGTAAAGTAGATTCATAATATGTTCTCCTCAATAAATACTTTTTGTATCTTTTTTCGTGACACCTAGTCTATTATCCTTTTTCTATATAAAAAAAGAAGAACAGCACTGTTCTTCCATTGTAATCGTTTTCTCGTTATCTATGCTACTTGTTTTTCTTTCTCCATTTTTTGCTTAGCTGGCACCCGATTCACCACAATAATTCCCGCAGCTACACACGCTAAACCGAATAATACAAACGAATGAATAGCTTCGCCTAAAATCATGCTCGATAATAACACACCAAATACGGGTATAAAGAACATGTACATTGATACTTTTCCAACCTTGTTGTACTTCATAATTGTATTCCAAATGCAAAATCCTGCTGCAGATAAGAAAGATAAGTAAATCAGCATAAGTATTGCATGTACATTAAATGTAAATGGCATGACTCCAACTTGCAAAGCACCTATACATAATAGTCCGATAGAACCAAAAATCATTTGGTATGCTGTCATATAGCCAACATCTAATGTTTTACTACCTTCTTTCGCCAATATATTCCCATATGAATACAACATTGCTGCACTAAGAAGTAATAAACTACCGATTCCGAAATGGAATGACAAACTACCATCACTCGGTACATTTACTAAAACGACACCACAAAATCCGATAGAGACTCCAATTATTTTTCTCATATTGAGAGCATCATCTTTATATAAAAAGTGTGCAAGTATAATTTGGAAGAATGATGATGTTCCTGAAATGATAGCTCCTTCAATACCAGAGCTATAACTCATTCCAATATAAAAACATATATATTGAAGAAATGTTTGAAATAAACCAATTTGTACTAACTGCTTCCCCGTTCCTTTTTTAAAGTTCATATCTTTTCCTAACACTTTAAAGAAGAATAAAAGCATAACTCCAGATAAAAAGAAACGATAGCCAGCAAATAATATTTGCTCTCCAACTTCTTGTGGCTGAATTCCAAGTTCAGCATAACTTAATTTAATAAAAGGAAATGCGCTTCCCCATAAAAAAGTTGCTACTATTGCAGCAATTAATACGCCAATCGGATGGGTAAAAAATTTCTCTGTCTTCACTTGTTGTCTTCCTTTCCGATCTTTTTATGAACAATATTCATATATACCAAAGGTATTGCGAAAACACAAGTTTTCCGTTTATACTTGAAACAAAACTGTGCCATCTTATAAAAACATATGATATACTATAGAATAATTATAACATAATAACTGTTAAAAACAGATTCAACAGAAATGCTGCTATCCATTATGGATGGCAGCTTTCGTCGTTTTATAGGGGTTTCGATTTTGATTATTTTTCTCAATAAGAATTTGGAAGGAGCGAGTAGTAATGAACTCAGAAGTAAAAACATTACAAGTACAAAAGTCTATTTCTCATCCCTCTTTATGGGATACATTAAAGAAACATTATGAACTTATATTTGCAATCGCATCTGGTATTTTCATTTTAGCTGGTTGGTTATTTACAAAGAACGATGTAATGAATGTAGGAATTACTTGCTATATCCTTGCTTATATAGTTGGTGGATATGCAAAAGCGAAAGAAGGTATTGAAGATACCATCGAAGAGAAAGAGCTAAATGTCGAAATGCTTATGCTCTTTGCTGCTATCGGGGCTGCAATCATTGGCTACTGGGCAGAAGGTGCAATTTTAATCTTTATCTTCGCACTAAGCGGTGCGATGGAATCTTATACATTAAGTAAAAGCCAAAAAGAAATTTCAGCGCTTCTTGATCTACAACCTGAAGAAGCATTACGTATTTCAAATGGAACCGAGGAACGTGTTCCTGTTGGACAATTACAAATTAACGACATTATTTTAATTAAGCCAGGTGAGCGCGTTCCTGCTGATGGTACGATTCATAGCGGTGAAACAAATATCGATGAGGCAGCGATTACTGGTGAACCTATTCCAAATGAAAAAAAACATGGTGATGAAGTATTTGCTGGTACTGTAAATTTACGCGGTGCTATCGAAGTTAAAATTACGAAGCCAAGCGATCAAACATTATTCCAAAAGATTATCCGTCTCGTTCAAAGTGCACAAAGTGAAAAATCACCATCACAACTATTCATCGAAAAGTTTGAAGGAACATATGTAAAAGGTGTACTACTCGTTGTTGTGCTTATGATGTTCGTCCCTCATTTCTTACTAGATTGGAGCTGGAATGAAACGTTTTATCGCGCTATGATCTTACTTGTAGTCGCATCTCCTTGTGCACTCGTTGCTGCCATTACACCAGCAACATTATCTGCAATTTCTAACGGAGCAAGAAATGGAATTCTCTTTAAAGGTGGCATACATTTAGAACGCCTCGCTTCAGTAAAAGCAATTGCCTTTGATAAAACAGGAACATTAACGCAAGGAAAACCTACCGTAACAGATGTATATGTTCGAGAAAATATGACAGAAAAAGAAGTACTTTCTATTACAGCAGCAATTGAAAGTCACTCTACACATCCTTTAGCTGAATCTATTGTGAAGTATGCACAACATGCGTATGACATTACATTAAAAAAACCAGAAAATGTTGAAGATGTAACTGGTTTTGGGCTAAAAGGAATATTTGAAAGCAAAGCTTATAAAATAGGTAAAGCTGATTTTATCGGTGAAGAAACAAAGACATTTCATAATGGTATTTCTGCCTCACTTGAAAAAGAAGGTAAAACTGTCGTTTATATTAGTGATGGGGATGGCATCCTTGGACTTATCGCTTTAAAAGATACACTTCGCCAAGAAACGATAGCTGCTATTCGCGAATTACAAAGCATCGGTGTCGAAGCAATTATGATTACTGGTGATAATGAAGAAACAGCAAAAGCAATTGCCTCTGAAAGTAATATAAAGGAATATTACGCATCATGCTTACCAGAAACAAAAGTGGAAACGATTAAAAAGCTAAAAGAAAAATACGGGACAGTAGCAATGGTCGGAGATGGTATAAATGATGCCCCTGCACTCGCTACCGCTAGCATTGGTGTAGCGATGGGAGAAGGAACAGACGTAGCTTTAGAAACTGCAGACGTTGTACTTATGAAGAACGAGTTATCTCGACTTTCACAAGCAATCCGCTTATCAAAACGAATGAACCGTATTGTAAAGCAAAACGTAATCTTTTCACTAGCTGTAATTGCAATGCTGATTTGTTCAAACTTCATGCAATTTTTAGCTCTTCCATTTGGTGTTATCGGGCATGAAGGAAGTACGATTCTAGTCATTTTAAATGGCTTACGATTATTAAAAGGAAACAAATAAAACGGGTCCCTCTAAAGGACCCGTTTTTTCTAATGGTAGCTATTATGACCGTTCGCACTACCACTCGTTTTATGCTTTGGATGCGAACTACTCTTTTGTTTATTGTTATTTTTATTGTTGTGATTCTTTTTATTATTACTCATGAAATATCCCCCCTGTTCCCTATTATTATGGAACAAGAGCTCACTTTTCATTACGGGAATTATTGTCACCCGTCCTATAATGATGGAGTAAACCATTAATTTCACCGCCAAGTAAAATTACCCATCCAGTCAAGTAAAACCATAACATTAAAATAATAATACCACCGAGACCACCATATGTATTGGCGTAATTCGCAAACTTATCTACATAATAAGCAAATGAGTACGATACCACAATCCATCCTACAGTAGCAAATGTTGCTCCTGAAATGACTTCTCTTCTTTTTAACTTTCGATCTGGTGCAAATGTATATAAAAAACTAAACAACGCAAATAGTACGAAGAAACTCGCTACTAACCGCGTAATACTCCACACGTAAGAAAAACTATCCGATAAACCAATTGCTTTAAATACCGCTGCCCCAATGACTTGTCCAAACACTGGAACAATTAGCGCAAACACAATCATAAAAATAATTGCTAATGTAAATACAATTGATAACGCTCTCGTTTTAATAAAAGAACGTGTTTCTGTTACATCATACGCACGGTTAAAAGCATTCATAACCGCATTTACCCCGTTTGAAGCAAACCATAACATTGACAATAAACCAAATGATAATAAACCACCATTTTGCTCATTTACAACTTTATCCACGTTTACTTCAATTAAGGACATTGCATCTTCGGGTACGTACGGTTCTAATAAATTGAGCACACTTTCTGTTTGAAGGTCAATGAATCCAAGAAGCGTAATTAAGAAAACAAGCCCAGGAAAAATCGCAAGCAAGAAGAAATAAGCGAGCTGTGCTGCCAAGCCCGCTACATCATCGCGCATCGTCCGGTCATACAAATCTTTACCAAACGAATACGTACGATTTCTTCTCACCTTTTCTAAAATTTTTCTCATATATGTTTAAACGCTTTTCTTCTCTTCTTTATCTTGCTTCAACTCAATGTACGCTTCAGTTTTTTTTTCCTCAACATTAGAGTCTTTCATAAATAGTTCACGCGCTTCTTTCATACCGCCATCTTCAGCAACTACTGGCTCTTCTTCTGCTTTCAGTTCATCTACTTTTGGAGATACAGCTTGAATTTCAAGCGTTTCTGGTTTTTCTGCTGGCTCAACTTTTTTCTTACTAAAAATTTCTTTCGTTTCTTTTAACGTCTCTACAACAGACGGCGTTAATTTTTTAATTTCTGCTACTTTCGCTTTCACTACATTTAAATCAGCGAGTTCGCGCCCTTTATCTGTAACAGTTTGCACTTTTTCTTTGATCTTTGCATTTTCACCAATTTCAATCATCTTTGTTTTTGCTTTTTCTGCAGTATTTTTTACTTTTTCACGGTTTTCTTTCTTCAACATAGATACAGCTACACCTGCAGCTACACCAATCGCAATGTTTCGAGCAATATTATTTTTCTTTGCCATATTCCTTCACCCTTTCATTTCTTATGTTAGAAAGTATTTCTTTCTAAGCTTCCTCATATTCCTTGTTCATTTCGAATGAAAGCTAATAGCTTTGCACACCCTTCTGTTACAAGGTCATATACTTCTTGGAAATTCCCTGTATAGTAAGGGTCGGGAACGTCTGTCCAGCCACCGTCTGGAACAAAATCGGACAGCCTACCAATATAGCCTCCAGTTTTACCTAAACTTTTTAAATCTGCTATATTCTTGTTGTCCATGGCAATAATATAATCAAACTTTGTTAAGTCTTCTTTTTCTACTTGCCTTGCTTTAATTCCTTCAAAAGTGACTGCATTTTCTTTTAAAATTTTTTGTGTTCCTTTATGTGGCGGATGGCCAACATGCCAATCTCCAGTTCCTGCAGAATCAATGACAATTTTCTCTTCGAGTCCCTCTTTTACGACAAGATCTCGAAAAATCGCTTCTGCCATTGGAGAACGGCAAATGTTCCCAAGACAAACAAACAATACTTGAACCATATTTTTGTTTCTTCCCTTCTTGGTGCATTTCTTAATATATACTTATAGTATAAACAACCAATTATTAAATATAAAGGAAATCCCTACTAATTTAATAGGATTGAAAAGATTCGTTAACGAAAATGATAAAAAATGTTAAGATAGCCTTATGTTATTTTAAAGGGGGACACTTCGGTGGATTTATCCGTAAAGTCAGAAGAAAACGTTGAATATATGGTCGAAGCTATTAAAGAAAAATTACGTATGGTTAATGCTGGAGCGATGAGAGCTGCTAGCTTTAATGAAGAAATGTACGAAGACTTACGTGACATTTATGAGCATGTTATGAAACGTGAAACATTCAGCATTAGTGAAATGCAAGCTATTACAGAAGAATTAGGTACATTAATTAAAAAATAAAAAAGCCTCGCTTATGAGGCTCTTTTTTATTTCCAACAAATTCATGACAACTCTTCTCTTTCCATCAACCAACTGTAAAATATTGTACAATAGAAGTAGAACCTCATCTTAGATTTTTTCTCCATACATACTACTCACAAATAATAGCAACACTACCATTGCTAACTGTTTTTACTGGAGGTGCTTACTTATGAGCAATTGGTACAGTAAGACGAAAGACCAAACATTAATCGACCTAGAAACAAATGAACAATACGGTTTAACAGAAGAAATCGTAAATGAACGTTTAAAGCAATATGGTTCTAATGAATTAGCTACAAAACAAAAACGCACTTTATGGCAGCGTATTTTCGCCCAAATTAATGATGTCCTCGTATATGTCCTTATTATTGCTGCACTTATTTCTGCCTTTGTAGGTGAATGGGCTGATGCAAGTATTATCGCGCTCGTTGTAGTTTTAAATGCTGTTATCGGTGTCGTCCAAGAATCGAAAGCAGAACAAGCTTTAGAGGCATTGAAAAAGATGGCGACACCTAAAGCTATCGTCAAACGAGATGGTGAACTAAAAGAAATTCCATCTGAACACGTCGTCCCAGGTGATATCGTTATGCTCGACGCCGGGCGATATATCCCATGCGATTTACGACTTATCGAAACCGCAAATTTAAAAGTTGAAGAATCTGCTTTAACTGGTGAATCTGTCCCTGTCGATAAAGATGCAGTCTACCACCCTTCCATGCAAAGGGATGAACAAGTGCCACTCGGTGATCAAAAAAACATGGCCTTTATGTCTACTCTTGTAACATATGGCCGGGGCGTCGGTATTGCTGTTGGAACTGGCATGAACTCACAAATTGGTAAGATTGCTACCCTTTTACATGAAGCAGACGATGATATGACACCACTTCAAAAAAGCTTAGCACAAGTCGGAAAGTATTTAGGCTTTGTTGCTGTAGCTATTTGTATTGTGATGTTTCTCATCGGCTTTTTACAAGGACGAGATACACTAGAAATGTTTATGACTGCAATTAGTTTAGCCGTTGCAGCTATTCCAGAAGGTTTGCCAGCTATCGTTTCCATCGTTCTTGCAATTGGTGTGCAGCGTATGATTAAACAAAATGTTATCATTCGGAAACTACCAGCTGTTGAAGCTCTCGGTTCTGTCACAATTATTTGTTCAGATAAAACAGGTACGTTAACACAAAATAAAATGACCGTTACTCACTTTTATAGTGATAACACATACGATCAATTAGAAAGTTTAAATGTAAATAATGATACACAACGTCTATTGTTAGAAAATATGGTGCTATGTAATGATGCTTCTTACAACAATGGATCACAAACAGGAGACCCGACTGAAATTGCTCTTCTCGTTGCCGGAAGTACTTTTAACATGGAAAAAGATCATTTAGAAAAAATACATGAACGTGTTAATGAGTTACCTTTCGATTCAGATCGTAAAATGATGTCAACCGTACATACATACGATGAAAACTACTATAGCATGACGAAAGGTGCTATCGATAAACTCTTACCTCGATGTACCCACATATTTAAAAACGGTAAAATCGAAGTTCTAACAGATGCTGATAAAGATCAAATATTAGAAGGCGCTAGGTCAATGTCTCAAGAAGCTTTAAGAGTACTTTCATTCGCATTTAAACAATACAATTCAAACGATGTGGATATAGATCATCTCGAAGAAAACCTCATCTTTATTGGTCTTGTCGGTATGATTGATCCACCGCGAACTGAAGTAAAAGATTCAATTACAGAATGTAAAAAAGCCGGTATTCGCACAGTTATGATTACTGGTGACCATAAAGATACCGCCTTTGCAATTGCCAAAGAACTTGGCATCGCTAAAGAAATATCTGAAATTATGATTGGAACTGAATTAGACAACATTTCAGATACAGAACTAGCAAGCAAAATTAATCACTTACATGTATTCGCTAGGGTCTCTCCAGAACATAAAGTAAAGATCGTAAAAGCATTACGCGCGAAAGGAAATATCGTTTCTATGACTGGTGATGGTGTCAATGACGCTCCATCTTTAAAGCAAGCTGATGTTGGCGTAGCGATGGGCATTACAGGAACAGACGTTGCAAAAGGGGCAGCGGATGTCGTTTTAACAGATGATAATTTCTCATCTATCGTGAAAGCTGTTGAGGAAGGTAGAAACATTTATCGTAACATAAAAAAATCAATTCTCTTCCTACTCTCTTGTAACTTCGGAGAAATTATCACTTTATTTTTAGCAATTTTACTCGGCTGGGCAACACCTCTACGACCTATTCACATTTTGTGGGTAAATTTAATTACAGATACACTCCCTGCATTATCACTCGGGGTTGATCCTGAAGATCCTGATGTGATGAAGGAAAAACCACGACATGCGAAAGAAAGCTTATTTAGCGGTAGCGTTCCTTTTCTTATTTTCAATGGGGTTGTCATTGGACTTTTAACGCTAATAGCCTTTATCGCTGGAGCAAAGTTCTATACTGGAGATACAAATTTATTCCCTCTTTTCCCAGAGCGAATTAATGAAGATGCTCTATTACATGCTCAAACGATGGCATTTGTCGTTCTTAGTTTTTCCCAGCTCGTTCATTCATTTAACTTGCGTTCAAGAACGAAATCAATCTTTTCAATTGGGATCTTTACAAATAAATATTTAGTCTTCTCCCTTCTTATCGGTGTTCTTATGCAAGTTTGCATCATCTCTATCCCGCCTCTTGCAAATATATTCGGTGTGCATGCATTAACGATGCGAGATTGGGGATTTGTTCTCTTATTAAGTATCATTCCACTTGTTGTGAATGAAATCATTAAATTGGTGAAGAAAAACTAAAAGGCAATGAGGACTATTCCTCATTGCCTTTTCATTTACCCCATATTAACGGGGAGTAAAACTCCCACCTCAAAATTTAGCTAGAACAAAGAAGCTAGGTGGGAGATTAACTGTCCATAAACATCCGATTGGTATGGGCTAATAATCAGTGGGGATGAACAAAACCCCACTGATTAAAGTTTCACTTTATCCTTGTAATTCTTTTTTGATGTTCTCTGTTAATGTAGCCATACGCTTACGGCTTTCTTCACGCTCACGTTTGTTTTGCTCTTCAATTTGTTGTGTTTCTTGCATACCTCTTGAAATAATGTTCCAAGTTTCCTCGAGTGTTTCCATCTTAATACTAGAAGAACCTGATAACCTCGCTACTTCTACACTTTGCGTCGCAATATTTTGTGCATTTTTCTTAAGTAATTCATTTGTACGGCGATCCAATTCAGCCATAGAATCTGCAACAAGCTTTTGACGCTTCGCATTTACCGCCTGAATGATACCATTTTTAAAGATAGGAATCGTTGTAATAAATGCTGTATTGATTTTACCAATTAATTTATTATTACCACGTTGAATCATACGAATTTGTGGTGCTGTAAGTAAAGCCACCATACGTGCTTTCTCTAAATCATCAATACGCTGTTCTAAAATTTCAACAGAGTTTTTAAGCGACTCTAATTCAATACCTGCTAATTGATCATTATTACGTACACGCTCTTCATACATCGGAACTAACTCTGTATTTAAACGCTCTAATAACATTTCTCCTGCTACTACATATTTTTCTAAGTCTAAATAATATTTTAAGTTTTGCTCATATAAACCGTCTAACGTACCAATTGATTTTTTCATTTCATCTTGATACTTCGTAATTTCCACATACACTTTATCAATTTCACGGCCCATCGTTTGATACTTGCTAAAGATTTGTTCAATCATTTTATCCGCTTTTTTGAACATACGTGAGAAGAAACCACTTTTCTCTTCCGCAAAGTCTTTACTATCAAATCGGTCCATAATTTTACCAAGTTGTTTTAATAATTCACCAGAATCTTCTATCTTTGATAATGACATCGTATGTAAAATTTGATCAGCAAAACGTGAAATTTCCATAGAAGGTTCTTTTCCAAGTTCAATTAATTCCAGCTGATCTTTAATATCTACCGCATTATAAATACGTTGTACATCTGCATCTTGTCTAAGTTGCAAGCGAACATCTTGTGCTGTTTGCTCATTTAATTCTGTTTTCGGATCTAGTACGACTGGGTTATTCATATGGTATTCTCCCTTTCCTTATAAAAATGGACGAAATAGTCCTTTTATTGTTTGTGATAAATTTTTATAGGCTGATGAACCATGAAACTCAAGATCGAAATTAACTTCTTCAAGCCAATGTGAATCAAATGCCCCCGCTTCAATATACGGTTCAATATCGTTTCTTCCCGTTGGATTGAAATGGAATACATCTACTCCAATTTGATTTAAAAATAGTAATAAAACAGCATCAGAACGAGTTAACTCTCCACTCTTCTCATTATTAAATATAACAATTTTCGGTACATCTTGTGAATAATCAAATTTCTCAAGCTGTTCTAAAATATTCGGTGGTATTTGAGAAAGTTGCGCGAAAACATATAGCGCTACATCTTGTTTCGTCTCTTTTGCAATTGGTTTACACATTTCACTTTCACACGTATGGATAATCGCTTCTGCAATACCATGTTGTAATCCTTCTGGCAATCGTTTATGTGGCCACCAATGACTGTTCATAATTAAATCTGGATGCAATTTCCCCCCGCGGTCTAATGCATCTCGGTAATGATATTGGAAATTTGCTTTTTGTTCTTTCGTAAACGGAAATGTATTAATTAATAAACTGTTATCAAATGATGTAACAGCCTTTAATCGTTGAAAATACTCTTTATCATTCTTTGAAACACCTGATATTTTCGCAAATAAAGAAGGGATATAAATATGTTTATTTTCAACAAAGAATGTCGGGCGTACAAACGCCTTTTCTTTCGTAATTAAAAAGAGTTCATCATATGTTGTTTTTAATGTACGAGCTACAGGCGTATAGGAACGGAATTGCCACGGCTTGTACAGCAGTGAATTATCGTGGTGAAGTACTTGCTCAATTTCTTTTGAAGCTTGATACGCTACTGTTGCCACACGTTCACGACGGCGATCTGGAAATGGTTCGAGAGAAATGCGGCCTGGATGAGACACAATAAAGGTCCTTCCCTCTTCATCGACATTCTCAAATCCATCTTTTCCTTCTGGGTGATAATAAAGCACATCACAGCCGAGCATAATAAGGAAGTATAAGAAATATATACGGCTCTCTGTCGCATCTCCATACCAAATGATACGCGGCATTTGTTTCTTATAATTAACCGTAGAGAACCAATTCGCTACGTAATTTTCACTTAATTTAATTATATCAATTAAGAAACGACGGAACCCTTCTGTTTTTAATGATTGGTTATGTTGTTTCTCATACAATTTCAATACAGAAATAAACGTCGTATGTATATAATGCTGTAAATCAGGATTGTCTACTTTCGGTAAAAGTTGTTTCCCAGATAAATGTGCCACTAACCTATTTACTGTTAGACCATTTGGTGCTTCTTGATGTAATCCGAACACTTCTTGAATATGACGAAGTTTTTCCGAATCAATCACTTTATTTAAATTTTGTTCGTGTAAAACTTCAATTCCTTTCGCTTCACTATAATCAAATAGTTCATTAAAATATTCATCTACATCATTAGGAACGCCAAGGATTCGACATGCTATATAACTAAATTTCATCTCATTCTCTGTCAGCTCATATTGTGGACGTTTTTCTAAAAGTGTTTCAAATTGCTTTAAATCTGATTCATCTTTTAATGCATATGGTTGAAGTGTAAAACGTGAAAACACAACAGTTCACCTCCAAAAACATTTACTTTTTTCTAAGTCTTCCTTCTATTATAAACTATTTTTGGTTATAAAAAATGGGCGCTCGTAAAACGAGCAAACCCATTTCAATTATTTATTGTCTTCTTTAGTAGCCGCAACTTCTTCTTTGGCTTGTCTACCATTTTTCATATAATGTATTACAAACGTAGCTCCAAACGCGATAACTAGAATAATAAAGAACAACATATGACTCACTTCAATGTGAACAACAGATAGTAGCATTTTTGTTGCAATAATTAAGATTAAAATATATGCTGTCGTTTCAAGTTCCGGGATACGCTCTAATAATTTTAAGAATACGCCAGCGATACCACGCATCATTAAAATACCGAGCATTCCGCCTAATAATAGAATCCAGACTTCATTTGATACACCAAATGCAGCAAGTACACTATCTACAGAGAACGCGATATCCATTAATTCGACCATCGCAACCGTTCCCCAGAAGACACCAAACATTCTGAAGAGAATACTGTTTTGGTTCATACCATGAGCTTCCTCTTCTTCTGCATTACCTTTTCTTTTATCAATAAAGTATTTAATTGAAAGCCAAGCTAAGTAAAGTGCACCTAACACTTTTACCCATGCTAATTTAATTAAGAACATTCCAATTCCAATCGCAATAAAGCGGAATAAATACGCTCCAATAAGTCCATAGAATAAAGCCTTTTTACGCTTCTCTTCCGGAAGGTGTTTTACCATTACTGCTAACACAAGTGCGTTATCAGCAGATAGTAACCCTTCAAGTACAACAAGTGTACCTATTAATCCCCAAGATACTGGATCTTGCAACACTTTAATCCACATGTCCAAGTCGAAAAACTGAGCATACGTATCAAGGATTCCTTGCAAAATACTCATCTTACCTTTATCCCCTATTCTTTGCTAGATTTATAGAAAGGTCAAAAAAAGGAAACGAATATCGTTTCCTTTCTATGCATCCAAGCCATACGCTCTTACAAGCGCACCTAAACCGCCTTGGAATCCACTTCCTACTGCATTAAACTTCCACTGTCCATTATGACGGTATAATTCACAAAAGACAACTGCTGTTTCGATAGAGAAGTCTTCCCCTAAATCGAAGCGAAGAACTTCTTCATTCGTTTCTTCATTTGCTAAACGAACGAAAGCATTTCCTACTTGTCCAAAGTTTTGACTACGACCTTCCGCATCATAAATCGTAACTGTAATAGCAATTTTATGAACGTCTGCTGGAACTTTCTTTAAATCTACAACAAGTTGCTCATCGTCGCCTTCGCCTTCACCCGTTCGGTTATCACCTGTATGTAAAACTGATCCACAAGGAGACTGTAAATTATTGTAGAAGATAAAATCAGTTTCCTTCGTACATTTTCCGTTCGCATCTAATAAAAAAGCAGATGCATCTAAATCGAAATCAGCTCCGCCGTCATAAGATTTAATATCCCAGCCAAGACCAATTACTGCTTTTGTTAAGCCCGGGCTTGTCTTACCTAAATCAATCTTCTGTCCTTTTTGTAACTGAATAGCCATGTATATTCACCTCTATATTTTTATCTTAAAAAATATGCACATCAGTAAATATGCATTTCACCGATGGATATATAAATCTATTACTCTACATCTAAACCAAAGTTATTACATAGAGACGCTAATCCACCTTGGAATCCACTTCCGATTGCATTGAACTTCCAATCACCTGCATGGCGGTATAATTCGCCTACTACTACAGCTGTTTCAATAGAGAAATCTTCTCCTAAATCGTAACGAATTAACTCTGCATTCTTTTCTTCATCTAAAATACGTACGAAAGAATTAGAAACTTGTCCGAAGTTTTGGCTACGACCTTCTCCATCGTAAATTGTGATTGTGAAACAAATACGTTCAATATGTGCAGGTACGTTTTTCAAATCTACTTTGATTGATTCATCATCGCCTTCACCTTCACCAGTTCGGTTATCTCCTAAATGCTCTACAGCACCATTCGCACCTTTTGGGTTATTATAGAAAACAAAATCTTCTGCTCCTGAAACCTTACCGTTAGCACCTACTAAGAAAATACTAACATCTAAATCAAAATCAGCTTGTCCATCATAACGATTTGTATCCCAACCAAGTCCTACAAGAACTTTTGAAAGACCTGGATTTGTTTTTGTTAAGTCTACCTTTTGTCCTTTTTTCAATGAAATTGATGCCATATACAATTCCTCCTCGGTTTATTTTATTGATAACGTGATACAATCTCACTTAAGTTTTTATCTTGCGTGCCTTCTCCAACAGCTGAAAACTTCCATTCACTTCCGTGGCGATACATTTCACCTGCAATTAGAGTCGTTTTGCTAGCATAATTATCCGATAAATTATAGCGTGCTAATTCTTCGCCAGTTTGCGGGTTTTGAATACGAATATATGCATTACGAATCATCCCGAAATCTTGACGACGATTTACACAGTCATAAATATTTACAACGAATACTAAACGGTTAATACGACTTGGGACCTTATGTAACTCTACAAAGATTGTTTCATCGTCACCTTCGCCTTCACCTGTTAAATTATCTCCTGAATGAATAATACTACCACAAGTAGAAAGTTTATTTCCGAAGTATACTAAATCATTTTTATTAACAAAACGATCTCCTTCTAACATAACAACAGATGCATCACAATCTACATTGGGTTTACTTCCAAATAATGAAGACAGAAACCCACCTGATTGCCCAATTGGATCCCAGCCTAAGCCAACCTGTAGTTTTGCTACTTTTGGTTGTCCTTTCGTTAAATCGATCTTTTGACCTTTTTCTAAAATAATAGGCATGCAGTTTCTTCCTTTCTACAAAGCATTTTCCAAGACGGAAAATATTGTATTCTTCCCTTATATTGTAGCATTATTTACCTAGTGATAAAAAGGATAAATTCTCAGTTATATGAAAACATTCATATAATTTACTTATGATGATGTAAGAAGTGGTAAATAGCACCAATCATTCCTGCACAATTACCGTTTTGCGCAAGTTCAATCTCACAATTACTATAAATCTCTTTGTGTAAATATTTTTCTACCTCCTCTTTTACTTCTTTTAAGAACTGATTTCCTCTATCAGTAATTCCGCCACCTATAACAATCATTTCTGGATTGAAAATATAAGCAAGGTTACTAATTCCAATCGCTAAATGTTTAAAGAACACCTCAACTACTTGCATAACTTCCCTATCTCCTTTATCATACAGTTCGAAAATCGTTTTTCCATTCCAATCACCTTCTCCTTTATATTTTCGTACAAGATGAATTAATCCTGAAATGGAAGCGACTTCTTCAAACGTTTTTCCTTCTATTAACATATTTCCCCATTCACCAGCACTAAACGAATGCCCTCTATATAACTCCCCATCTATAAAAATTGCTCCTCCAATACCAGTTCCAAGGGTGAGCATAATAAAGTTGCCTTTCTCTCTTCCACTACCATTCCACTTTTCTCCGAACGCTGCACAATTCACATCATTGTCAATGGATATAGGAACTTTTAATATCGCTTGCAATCTATCAATAATAGGAATCGTACTATAGCCCGGAATATGATCCGCACCTCCCGTCACAATCCCTTTATTAACGTCAACAATTCCTGCCGTACTAATACCAATTCCCGAAATCGTATATTCACTCATTAATTTTTTTGATAAAAGAATGAGTTTTTGAATGATTTGTTCCCCGCCCAAATGAATTTCTGTTGGAACTGTTTTATGCTTTAGTACTGTTCCTGTTTCTGAAACAATTCCATATTTAATTTGTGTACCACCAATATCAAATGCAATATATGCTTTCATCTGCTGTCACTTCCTCTACTGTAATGGGTGTAAAATTCCCACCACTCTACTATTATAAAGAATTTACACTAACTCTTTTCTCTCTTCAGAAATATACCACCTTTTTCTATATATAGTTTTTTTTGCATAAAACTCTTTTTCCTATGAAATATTACAAAGGGATGTATTTTAGATGGAATATTAATTTTTCAGGAGGAAATCAATGACGAAAATCTTCATTTTAGCATCAACACTTTCTTTATCTTTTTTTAGTGGGTTAAATATCGGTAATGCAGAAACGGAAAATTTCTCTCCAGTAACAAATGTGGTTGTACAAAATAATGATCATTTCGCAGAAGGTAACTTAAAAGATAATAATAAACCACCAGGAAACGGTGGTTCTCAGGACGATAGTGGTTCTGGTGGCAATGGTTCTGGTGGCAACGGTTCTGGCGACAATGGTTCTGGCGGTAGCGGTTCTGGCGGCAACGGTTCTGATGGCAGTGGCTCTGGCGGCAATGGTTCCGGCGGTAGCGGTTCTGGTGGCAACGGTTCTGGCGGCAACGGTTCTGGTGGCAACGGTTCTGGCGGCAATGGTTCTGGCGGCAACGGTTCTGGCGGTAGCGGTTCTGATGGCAGTGGCTCTGGTGGCAATAGTTCCGGTGGCAACGGCTCTGGCGGCAACGGTTCTGGTGGCAACGGTTCCGGCGGTAGCGGTTCTAGCGGCAATGGTTCTGATGGCAGTGGTTCTGGTGGCAGTGGTTCTGGTGGCAATAGTTCCGGTGGCAACGGCTCTGGTGGCAATAGTTCCGGTGGCAACGGCTCTGGCGGCAATGGTTCCGGTGGCAACGGCTCTGGCGGCAATGGTTCCGGTGGCAACGGCTCTGGCGGCAATGGTTCTGGCGGTAGCGGTTCTGGCGGCAATGGTTCCGGTGGTAACGGTTCTGGCAGTAGTGGCTCTCAAGGCGGGAATCGTGTTAAAGGCGATAGCAGTTCTCAAGGGGGAAATGACTCTCAAGGCGGTAACCGTGTTAAAGGCGATAGCAGCTCTCAAGGGGGAAATGGCTCTCAAGGCGGTAACCGTGTTAAAGGCGATAGCAGTTTTCAAGGAGGAAATGGCTCTCAAGGTGGCAATGGTTCCAAAGGTGGTAATGTAAAAGAGAATGCGAAAAAACAAGGCGATAAGTTACCTAATACGGCAACACATTATCCTGCTTCTATTTTAATGGGACTTTCAACATTTCTAATCGGTGTGTTACTATTTATTCGCCGTAAAAATGCAAAATAAAACACATTCTTCCATCTAAACAATACATGAAACAAATTATAAAACTAAAAAGGACTTTGGATGGCATTTTGTTATGCACCCAAAGTCCTTTTCATTATCTATCAAAAAGAGCATTAATACGCTTTTCCCCAATACACCATTTGCTTAGCCTCTTTACCACAACAAATACATTCGTCAGCTAAATGCTCTTGCTCAAAAGGCATACAGCGTGAAGATACTCCAACTTCTTCTTTTAGTTTCTCTTCACAAGCTAATTCTCCGCACCACATTGCCTTAATAAACCCTTGCTTTTCATCAGCTACTTTTTTCATCTCTTCAAAATTCGTCACACTATACGTATTTTCATCACGAAATACTTTTGCTTTATTAAATAAAGAGTTGTGAATTTCCTCAAGTAGTGCTGGAATGCGTTCTTCTAATTGATCCATTGCTATAAACTCTTTTTCTTTCGTATCTCTTCTTACAAGTACAACTTGATTCTTTTCAATATCTTTCGGACCAACTTCTAATCGAATTGGAATGCCCTTCATTTCATACTCATTAAATTTCCAGCCTGGTGTTTTATTACTAGCATCTATTTTTACTCGTGCAACCTTTTGAATATGTCCTTGTAACTCTGTTGCTTTCGCTAAAACTCCTTCTTTATGCTGAGCAATCGGTACAATAACAACTTGCACTGGAGCAACTTTAGGAGGCATTACAAGCCCATTATTATCACTATGAACCATAATAAGTCCACCTATCATTCTTGTTGATACACCCCAAGATGTTTGGTGTACATATTGCCACTTACCGTTACGATCTAAAAATTTAATATCAAATGCTTCAGAGAAATTCGTTCCAAAGTTATGGGATGTTCCTGTTTGAAGTGCTTTCCCATCATGCATTAAGCTTTCAATTGTATAAGTTTCCTTTGCACCCGCAAATTTTTCTTTTTCTGTTTTTTGCCCTTTAATTACTGGTATCGCTAAGTAGTCTTCACAGAAAGACGCATATAGATTTAAAATATTTAATGTTTCAGCTTGAGATTCTTCTGCTGTTTCATGAATTGTATGTCCCTCTTGCCATAAGAATTCCGTTGTACGAAGGAATGGCCTAGTTGTCTTCTCCCAACGAACTACTGAACACCACTGATTATATAACTTTGGCAAATCATTATAGGATTGCACAATTTTTGAAAAATGCTCACAGAATAACGTTTCAGATGTAGGGCGTACACAAAGTCTTTCCGCTAACTTCTCATCCCCGCCATGTGTCACCCATGCTACTTCAGGAGCAAATCCTTCTACATGATCCTTCTCTTTTTGTAATAAGCTCTCTGGGATAAACATTGGCATATACACGTTTTCATGACCGGTTGCTTTTAACTTCTCATCCATAACTTTCTGCATATTTTCCCATAAGGCATATCCGTACGGACGTAGAATCATACATCCTTTTACACTTGAATAATCAACAAGTTCTGCTTTTTTTACAATATCTGTGTACCACTGTGCAAAGTCCTCTTCCATCTTCGTAATCGCTTGTACTTGTTCTTTTGCCATAGTCAGTCTTCCTCCTTCTAGAAAATACAAAAAAGCCCGCGTCCCTAAATAGGGACCGAGCTTTGCCGGCGTTACCACCCTGATTCATGCACAAAAATTGCGCATGCTCTCTTTTTGATAACGGGAAATTCCCGCTGCATATGCAGAACGCAAAGGTAGGTTCCATATCGCCTTTTTAAGAATCTTTCAGCCTGACGGATTCTCTCTCTGCTAAAAAGGTTGAACATGTACTAGTCCTTTTTCATCGTTATAACGAAATAAATTTGTTGAATATCATAATATAAATTTCGCCCCAAGACAAGAGTGAATTTTCTTATTTTTATATATTCTTTTCGTTTTTTATAGTTTTATACATAGCTTTTTCTCGTAATTTTCACAAGTTGATGTGCAATCATACCGATAAGTGTGCCAAGTAGGACGAAGAAACCAATAAATCCATATCCCATTCCTTCCCATCCACCAATAACCATCATTGTAACGGGAAAGGATGCTAAGCAAAGAAGTATTAAACTAAGTGCAAATATAATATCAAACTGCTTGTCTGGAAACCTTTTCTTTAGTAAATACGAAATAGCAAATACAAGAATAATCGTAATTCCGCCAATGATGTAAAAGATACCAAATCCATCTAGCAGATCCACAGTATTCCCTCCTTTCATTCATTCCCTTATACTCAATTATATGTTTAACTTTTCTGAAAATAAATAATAAATTTTATTTAAAAACATATTTTTGTTACTAGGTATTAATAGTAATATATAGTAATAGGTTTTATATAATTAGGAGGATTACTTTATGGATAAAGCATTAACGAATCGTGTCATCATTTTATCATTCGACTGTTTATCAGCTTTAGATTTTCCTATACTACAAAAATTACCTCACTTCCAATCTCTAATAAAAAAGGGAGCAATTGTGGAAAAGGTAGAGCCCATCTATCCTTCTGTAACCTATCCAAGTCACTCAACAATCGTAACTGGGAATTACCCTAATAAACATGGTGTTGTTAGCAATACGTTACTTCAACCTGGACGTGAATCACCCGATTGGCATTGGTACCGAAAATCAATACAAGGAACAACGTTATATGATGAAGCACATAAAGCAAATTTAACGACAGCTGCCCTTCTATGGCCTGTTACCGGCAGAGCAAATATTGATTACAATTTACCAGAAATCTTTCCAAATAGACCTTGGCAAAATCAAATTTTAGTTTCATTATTTAGCGGTAGCCCGCTATACCAATTAGATTTAAATCGGCGCTTCGGTCATATACGAAATGGACTGTCACAACCTGAACTGGATGATTTCGTACTTGCTTCTGCTGTGCATACAATTCAGACGAAAAAGCCTAATGTCATGTTTGTGCATTTCACCGATTTAGACACCCAAAGACACTATTACGGTTTCGAATCCAAAGAAACAATAGCTGCAATTCATAGACATGATGAACGGCTAGGGAAAATTATTCAAGCTTTAAAAGACAGTGATCTATACGAAGAAAGTACAATTATCGCTCTTGGTGATCATAGCGCTTTAAGTGAAAACAAAGCCATTCAATTAAATGTACTATTTCATCAAAAAGGACTTATATCTATAAATTCAAAAGGAAAATTAGTAGACTGGAAGGCCTATTGCCAAAGTTGCGACGGATCTGCCTATGTATATGTGAAGGACAAAAATGATACGGATACAATTCGAGAAGTACAACTACTCCTTGAAGAACTGCTTCAAAATAAACAAAACGGTATTGAATTTATACTTCATGATGAGGATGCGAAGGAATGCGGTGCAGATGGTAACTGTTTATTTATGTTGGAAGCACGAGAAGGATATTATTTCACTGAAAACTATACAGGAGATTTTATAAAAGAAATTACTGAAAAAGATGTTACGCCTAGTAAAAAATATACGTTTGGTACGCATGGATACTCTCCGACAAAACCTAACTATGAAACAATTTTTATAGCTGCCGGGAAAGGGATAAAAAGCGGCATTACCATACCATATATGAGACTTATTGATGAGGGCCCAACTATCGCTAGACTACTCGGTTTACACTTAGGTGAAACAGACGGATCAATTGTAGAGGATTTACTCCAATTGTAAAGAACTCTGTATATATGTAAAAGTTATGTAAAAATCATCACTGTTTCTCTTTTTATAATTTTTATTTCTGTACACTGTTAGTAGAACAAATTTGAGGGGGAACATTATATGAAGAAAATGTCCAGACAAGAAAAAAGCTGGATATTATACGATTGGGCGAACTCGGTATATTCGCTCGTCATTACAACTGCATTATTTCCAATTTACTTTAAAGCAGCTGCAAAAGAAGCTGGATTATCTGGTGCAACTTCAACAGCTTATTGGGGATATGCAAACTCGTTCGCAACACTTTTAATTTCTATACTTGCTCCTATTCTCGGCACAGTTGCTGATTACAAAGGATTTAAAAAACGATTTTTCACGTTCTTCTTTGGACTCGGTATCGTTTTTACCAGTATGTTAGCAGTCGTCCCAACATCCCAGTGGTACTTATTATTAGGATGCTATATGCTTGCATTAGTCGGTTTTGCTGGGGCAAACATTTTTTATGATGCATTTTTAGTAGATGTCACTTCTGAAGATAGAATGGATCGAATTTCTACGAGAGGTTTCGCTTTAGGCTATATTGGAAGTACTATTCCTTTTATCGGTTGTATCGCTCTTATTATTCTTGCTCAAAAAGGAACTATCCCTTTATCAGTTGGCATCGCTAGTCAAATTTCATTCGCGATAACTGCTCTTTGGTGGGGACTATTTACAATTCCAATGCTGAAAAACGTAGAGCAAACGCACTATATTGAACGTCATCCTAGACCAATTACAATGAGCTTCAAGCGCCTTGCCAGTACTTTTAAAAATATTAAAGAATACAAAACGGTCTTTATGTTTCTAATCGCTTACTTTTTCTATATTGATGGGGTCGATACAATTATTACTATGTCCACCGCTTACGGGACAGATCTCGGTATTAGTGCAACGAACCTATTAATCATCTTATTTGTCACACAAATTGTAGCTTGTCCATTCGCTTTATTATACGGAAAATTATCAGAAACATTTACAGGTAAAAAAATGCTATATGTCGGTATTATTATTTATATCATTATCTGCACATATGCTTATTTCTTAAAAACAACACTCGATTTTTGGATTTTAGCAATGTTAGTTGCCACTTCTCAAGGTGGTATTCAAGCACTTAGTCGTTCCTACTTTGCGAAACTAGTACCTAAAGAATCTGCAAATGAATTCTTCGGATTTTATAATATATTTGGCAAGTTTGCCGCGATTATGGGTCCAGTATTAGTCGGTGTTACAACGCAATTAACTGGAAAAACGAACGCTGGTGTTCTTAGTATTATTGTATTGTTTATTATCGGTGGATTCCTATTAACTAGAGTCCCTGAAAATAATACATCCGTTACACCACCTAATCCGAAAACTAAAACGCTATAAGAAAAAGATCCTCTTCATATGAGAAGAGGATCTTTTCTTTATTTTTATCGATAACGTCTTACAACTAAAAACTCAACAGCTGGCTTTACAACTATTGCAGCGCATAACGCAAACAAAAGCGGTATGTTATGAAAATCAATCCATTTATTAAACCCTACCGATGCGAAAAACAAGCCAAAAATTAATACAACGAGTACATAATATGTAACATTGGCACTTGTTTTTAATACATGTTTTTCTAAATCCTCGTTCCCCTCAGTATCCCCTTCAACACTATGTGATGCCAAACTTTTAAATAGATAATGTAACGCGATGCTACAAATGAATAGTGCATACCAGTTTATTTGTAGCTCAGTTAACCAATAGTAAAGCGCAAACACTAATGTACCTATAGCTACCAATACAGTAACGAAAAGGCTTATTTTCTCTTTCTCCAACAACTACTCCCCCTACTGCTTGTACAAAAATAGTTTATCAACAGTTGTTCCTAACACTTCCGCTAAACGGAATGCTAACGCTAAGCTTGGATCATATTTATTATTCTCAATTGCATTTATCGTCTGTCTAGAAACCTTACATTTATCAGCTAATGCGCCTTGTGAAATATTATTTTCAGTGCGTAATTCATGGATTTGATTTTTCACACCATTTCTCCTAATCTGTAAAATCGGTTTTACATCATCAGTATATAATTGGCTCATATAGTTGTCAAAAGTTCCCCAAAGAAAAAGGGAGCAATTCTGCTCCCTTACAATAGTTATTTCGAAGCTAATGAATTAGTTAGTTCCTCTTTATTAGCAACGTCTTCTTTCTTTATTTGCATGCGTAGAACTGGCCCTATTGCCAATAATATAAGTGCCATCGCTATACAAAATACGATAACTAGTGAAGTCATTTCCTTTAATCCTCCAGCTAAAGCAGTACCAATTAGCATCGCTCCCACAAACAGTGGTAAAATCGTTCCATTTACTCTTCCAACCATATTTTCTGGTACAAGTTGAATCATAAGCGTACCGACAACGATATTAACACAGGCTAAACAAATACCTGTTCCAAATCTCATGAAACTAGTAATCCAAAATGATGTAGATAGCCCTTCTACTAAAAATGATATCGCTAATATGCCCATACCGAATACGAACATCTTTTTTGGGTTCACTTTTGAAGCGAAAATTGCAGCAACAATACCACCAATTAACATACCTATTCCATCCGCTGCAGCTAAATATTGAACTGCTTCCTTTTCCATTCCAAGGCGTTCTATTACAAGAAACACCTCTAATGGATGTGTTAATCCAACAGCTAAGCCCATAATGGTGAAAGTGATCGTAATCATACGTAAATTTTTCGTATGAAGAACATATTTCCACCCTTCTTTTATATCATTTTTTAATGAATCTCTCGCCACTTGCTCTTTTTCAACCCATTTTGGTAAGAATGAAAGAGCGATAGCAGATAACAAAAATAAAATGATTAAGCTATATAGTGACGTAAATAAACCAAGTTGTGTATACACAAGCGATCCTACCACTGGTCCAAAAATCAGAAATAATGACTGTAATGTTTGGTTAAATGCAATCGCATTTGCTACCTGTTCTTCTTTTACGTAGCGCTTAAATATACGCGAAGATGATGGCTGAGAAAACTGGCCTACAATCGCGGAAATGAGTGTTGCAAAAAATATAGCCTGCCAATAATCCAGCTTTAACAACAAGACAATCCCTATAATAGACAGTACACTTAATACATCTCCAGCGACCATTGTTCTTTTCGGATTCCAGCGATCAGCTAGTGCACCACCGATAAATGAGAAAATAAAAATAGGTGCATATTCCATAACTGATAACAACGAAACAGAAACTGGATCATTATTCGTTCGCTCCATTATGAAATACAAAAGAGCCATATTTCTGATCCAAATTGCAAATTGTTGTAAAATATCAGACGCCATAACGAGCATAAATGCTCTGTTTTTAAATAAAGCGTTCATTTTCATTCTCCCTCCATAAACCGACCGTTCGGTCTAATTTATTTTGTAAGAAAAGCAACTGACTTATGATTCAGCTGCCATTCCTTTTAACAATACATCTATTGCCTTTTTATAAATACGTTTCAGCTCTTTATAATCTAACTCGTAGTAAAGTACTCCAAGCCCTGATAATAATCCATTCACAATATACATAAGATCGCGCGTATTATCTTCACGAAACTCTCCAGACTGTATGCCTGCTTCAATTAGTTTCTCAAACATAACATATGATTCTCTAGTTAAAGCTAATAGTTCATCCAAAATCTCTTTACTTACAACTTGGCTCATAGAGAATTCCTCTATTGCATTTGAAATTGGTTGCTGTATGTCCTCTACATGATATTCCGCGAGACCATATAGTTTTTCAGTACTAGTACTATACAACTCCTCTTTTTCATTCCATTTTTCAAGCCAATCATACGTATGCTGTTTCACTACAAATAAAAATAATTCTTCTTTACTTTTAAAGTGATAATAAATACTTCCTTTACTTCGCTCTGTAATTTCACAAATCTCTTCCATAGATGTAGCTGCATAGCCCTGCTGTGAAAATAAACTTTCTGCTTTATATGCAATTTCTTTCTTTATCTCTTCTGCACTTCTTCTCATATTTACACCTCTTTAAACCGACCGTTCAGTCTAATGATAACAAATTAAAAACCTCTATTACAAGAGGCTATATTCCTTATTTAAGAAAACGTACTCTCAAACCATGTTCGAATCATATGTATTATTCCAATTTTAAATCCTAATTTAACAAGAAATACGCCTCCTGCAGCTAATAAAAATAATATTACTTTCCCCTTATTTTTCACTTTCGGCTCCCTTTTCATTTCCATTCCCCTTAGTATGTTAAAAGTATTTAATCAAACGTTTGTTTAACTGTTTTTATGCATATGTAAGCCAACTAATCAAACGTTTGTTTAAAAAAGAAATACGCCTATATAAGGCGTATTCTCATCAATCACCACCGCCGCCACCATCGCAGCTACCTCCACTATCTCCAATAGAAGATCCTCCACAATCATGTGAACCGCCATCATTATCCGATCCAGCAAAGAAAAATAATGGCGATGAGCTGTTAGATGAATTATGAATGTTATTTTGTTTCGTAAGATTTACCTTCTTTTTGTTTGATCGAACTGCTGTTACAATTATTCCAACTACAACAAATAATAGTATAAAAATAATAAATTCCATATAGAGCCCTCCCTTAATCTTCGAATAATTGAATGGTTCTCTCTAAATTTTCAAGTGAAATGAAACGTGATTCACGAAGAATCTCTTTTCCATTATGAAATAGTAAAATTGTCGGTCCTGTAAATACTGCATATCGCCCTGCAACCTCTTGCATGTCTTGTAGTAATATTTCTATTTTCTCTACGTAATCATAATTCTCTAATACGTAATTTACTTTCCTTAACATGACATCACAAACACCACAATTTTCCGTTTTAATAAACAGAAGCACTAATTTTTGTTCTTCAATATATATTGCTAATTCTTCTATCGTTTCAAATTTTTTCATCTTATCCCTCTTAACGTAATTTATGAAATACTTTATCTTGATACATACGAAATGCTGAACTATCTTTAATCTTTCTCTTTTCCATTACTTGCTGAAAACGTAGCGTTTTTGCCGTTAACTCCTGTTGTAATTTTTCTCTCTCTTCTTCATCATAACAGCAAGCAATTAAATCCTCTATTTTTAATATATCTTTTTGTAGTTCCATTTCTGGGGGAATCATTCCCGCATTTTTTAAAATTTTATAACTCATTCTAAGTTCTGGAGGTACCATTGAAAGATCTTCTAATTGTAGTGGTTTTCCTTTCCCCGGAATATTATCAAGATCACCATTCCGTATTGCTTGTCGAATTTTTTCTTCTGCAATATTAAAAAACACATCCACACTATCCCCTCCTTTACATATTTTTACTATTATTTTACATGATATTTTCTCATCTTGCTACGCCATAAGAAATTGACTTCATACAATTTTTTCTCAAATTTATTTATAATGCTCTATTTTCTCCCTCACAAATATTTTATTTTCATATACAGTTTGTATTTAAGCTCTTTTATATTGAGAAAATCCTTTTGAATCAAATAAAGCGTTTACACCAAATCTTACATTTGCTACGATTTAATCACCCCCAGCTCCCTTGTATAGACTTCGTGATGTCTGATCATTTTTATCTAGACATTTCATATGTCTAGATTCATTTTGGTTTATTGGCACATGCCTTTAAATATATCTTTTATTTTGAAAGGAGAAATGGCTATGAAATCAAAAAAATTCACACTGCTAGTACTATCCCTACTACTCTTCTTACCTCTTTTTCTCACAAACTTTATTACTCCAAACTTCGTATTTGCTGATTCACCAAAGCAAGTTCAAAAAATTGTTGGGTATTTTCCTTCATGGGGCATTTATGGACGTAACTATCAAGTTGCGGACATTGATGCATCAAAACTCACTCACCTAAACTATGCATTTGCTGATATTTGCTGGAATGGAAAACATGGAAATCCTTCTACACATCCTGATAATCCAAATAAACAAACGTGGAACTGTAAAGAATCTGGTGTACCACTGCAAAATAAAGAAGTTCCTAATGGTACTCTCGTATTAGGTGAACCATGGGCCGACGTCACAAAATCTTATCCAGGTTCAGGGACAACTTGGGAGGATTGCGATAAATATGCCCGTTGCGGAAATTTCGGAGAACTAAAACGATTAAAAGCTAAGTATCCTCACTTAAAAACAATTATTTCCGTTGGTGGCTGGACTTGGTCTAACCGCTTTTCTGATATGGCCGCCGATGAAAAAACAAGAAAAATATTCGCTGAATCTACAGTCGATTTCCTCCGCGAATATGGATTTGACGGCGTTGATTTAGATTGGGAATATCCAGGTGTTGAAACGATTCCTGGTGGTAGTTATCGTCCTGAAGATAAGCAAAACTTCACCCTACTTCTTCAAGATGTTCGAAATGCATTAACTAAAGCTGGTGCAGAAGATGGTAAACAATATTTACTAACAATCGCGTCAGGTGCAAGCCAACGTTATGCTGACCATACAGAACTAAAGAAAATCTCTCAAATACTTGATTGGATTAATATTATGACATATGATTTCCACGGTGGATGGGAAGCTACTTCTAACCATAATGCAGCTCTATACAAAGATCCGAATGACCCAGCAGCAGATACGAAATTTTACGTAGATGGTGCTATAGACGTTTATACAAATGAAGGTGTTCCAGCAGATAAACTCGTATTAGGTGTACCTTTTTACGGACGTGGATGGAAAAGTTGCGGAAAAGAAAATAACGGACAATACCAACCTTGTAAACCAGGTAGTGACGGAAAGCTCGCTTCTAAAGGTACTTGGGATGATTATTCTACCGGTGACACAGGTGTGTACGATTATGGTGATTTAGCAGCTAATTATGTTAATAAAAATGGGTTTATTCGCTACTGGAACGATGCAGCGAAAGTACCATATTTATACAATGCGACTACAGGTACGTTTATTAGCTATGATGACAACGAATCTATGAAATATAAAACAGACTATATAAAGACAAAAGGTTTAAGTGGCGCAATGTTTTGGGAACTTAGCGGGGATTGCCGTACAAGTCCAAAATATAGTTGTAGTGGACCTAAATTACTTGATACGTTAGTAAAAGAATTACTGGGTGGACCTATTAGTCAAAAAGATACTGAGCCACCAACAAACGTAAAAAATATTACTGTTACCAATAAAAATTCAAACTCAGTTCAATTAAACTGGACGGCATCTACTGATAACGTAGGAATTACTGCATATGAAATTACTGCCGGAGAAGAGAAATGGAGTACAACAACAAATAGCATTACAATTAAAAACTTAAAATCTAATACAGAATACAAATTTTCAATAATAGCAAAAGATGCTGCTGGGAATAAATCACAGCCTACTTCTATTATTGTAAAAACAGATGATGCTAGCACAACACCTCCTGGTGGAAATGGAAATGCTACCTTTTCAGTAACTTCAAATTGGGGAAGTGGTTACAACTTCTCGATTGTAATTAAAAATAGTGGAACAACCCCTATTAAAAACTGGAAATTAGAATTTGATTATAACGGCAATTTAACACAAGTTTGGGATTCTAAAATTAGTAGTAAAAATAATAATCATTACGTAATTACGAATGCAGGATGGAATGGTGAAATTCCTCCTGGTGGATCGATTACAATCGGAGGGGCAGGAACAGGCACTCCTGCTGAACTTGTAAATGCATCCATTAGCGAAAACTAAACGTAACTCCCACTAATTATTTCACTAAAGTTTGAATTTAGGTTTGATTCCTCTCTCCTAAATTCAAACTTTTAATTTTATGAAAAATCACAAAGGAACATTACAATAACCTATTATAATCATATTTAGTTTCCAATATGAAGTTCGCGTGAAGTTCATCTGAATTTTACATGAATTTCCTTTAAGCTCTATTGTCTTCCTATAGTAATCACATTATCCTTTACATATAGGAATTATTTTAATTCCATTTCAAACTATCTATATATATAAAGAAAGATAGTCGCCTATTAGGGAAAGGCATCTAGTATTATTATAAATATAAACATAACAAAAGAAAAAGCACGCTTATAAGCGCACCATAAGAGTGCTTCTTCATACAATTCTCATGTAAAAGTTCTCGAAAATCATGTTAATCACAAAGAAAAGGCATTAGCTTATACAAGCTAATGCCTTTTCTTTATTCATATTGTTCAGCGTTCCATTCTTCTATATTCCATACTTTTGTTATCCATGCTTCATAGAAAGAAGACTCATGTGAGACAAGTAAAACTGTTCCTTTATATTGTTGTAACGCTTCCTGCAAAGCCTTCTTCGTTTCTATATCCAAATGATTAGTTGGTTCATCTAAAATTAAAACATTACTTTTCGTTACGATAAGTTCACATAAACGTACTTTCGTTTGTTCTCCGCCGCTTAATAAACGAATAGGTTTTAATACGTGTTCTTCTTTCAATCCACACTTCGCTAATGCTTGCCGTACTTCTTTCTTTGTCATATCTGGTCTTTCTGTCCAAACTTTCTCTAATGGTGTTGTTTCTGAAGCAAACTCTTCCTGTGCAAAATAAGCAGGATTTACTCGTTCTCCAACAGAAACCGAACCGCTTAGTGGCCTTATTTGACCTAATAACGTTTTTAACATCGTCGTTTTTCCAATTCCATTATGACCAATAATCGCTATCTTTTCTCCTTTTTTCACTTGTAAATTCAGCTCTGGAAATAACGGATCACTATAACCTATCCTTAGTTTCTCAGCTTGCAATATACGACTCACTGGCTCCTCATACACATTGAAATCAAAACGGGATCGAGTGACATGATTAACCTTTTCAACCCGTTGCATTTTCTCCAATACTTTCTCTCGACTTTTTGCCTGTTTCGCTTTTCGAATTTTATTTTTTTGAATAAATGTTTCTAGCTGAGCAATTTCTTTTTGTTGTTTCGTATACGCCGATTGCAATTGTTTCGTTTGCACTTGATAACTTCGCATAAACTTTTCATAATTTCCTACGTATCGCTTCACTTTCCCTGCTTCTAGATGATAAATAACATTCGTAATACTGTTCAAAAATACTTCGTCATGTGAAATGATTACATAAGCTTTTTCATACAGTCTCAAATACGATTGCAACCATTCTATATGAGCTGTATCTAAATAGTTTGTTGGCTCATCTAGCAATAAAACATCAGCCTTTTCTAAAAGGAGCTTCCCAAGTAATAACTTTGTTCGCTGTCCTCCACTTAACTTTGAAACATCCTTTTCCAAACCTACTTCAAATAATCCTAAACCAGTTGCTACTTCTTCAATTTCTGTATGAATTTGATAGAAATTAGAACTTTCCAATATAGTTTGTAATTCTCCATACTTTACTAACAATTTCTCTATTTCTCCTGCTCCATTCATTTCTTCTGCTATTTTTAACATCTCACATTCAACCGCATACAAATCAGAAAATGCACTTTGTAAGTAGCCTTCAATTGTTATCCCCTCTTGTAAATCCATATGCTGCTGTAAAAAACCTATCTTCACATGCGGGAACCATTCAATGTTCCCATCATCATGTATAAGTTCTCCTGTTAAAATCTTTAACAAAGTAGATTTTCCAACTCCATTTTTTCCTACTAAGCCAACGTGCTCGCCCTTTAATAGTCGAAAGCACGCATTATATAAAATGGTTTTCTCACCATACGAATGACTTAAATTTTCTACTGTTAATATACTCATTTTTTTCTCTCCTCTGCTTAGACTTCTTCATAAGCTAAATAGAGAGAGCAACAGTATAAAGCCTTATTTAATTGTGCATATAAAAATGGGTAAGGTGAATACACCTTACCCATTACATATTATCGTAAAAAAGGATTAAGGTTCTTTACCTGCTGTCTTCAATTTAGCTTAATCGTTAAAAATGGGCAGACTTCTCCCGTATCAAGCTAAAACCATTTGAAGAACAGTTGATAAAGTCATTTTATCCTTTCACTCCTTTAACATTTGTTATATTAAGAGTATAAACTACTCTGTTATATTCTATTCTCTATTTTTTCTTTTGTTCCTTCTCCTTTTTATCGTTTTCTGCATAAATTTCTTTATACATCTTTTCTAACGCATATGGACTTGTAAAGATGAGCGTTAATGATCTCCACATATAAATTCTTCTTTGTAATTCTATTCCGTACCCTTTACTAACCATATTTTTCACTTCTGGAATATGGTCCTCAGTTTGAAATTGTTGTACAGACTTCAATTTATCCGTTTTAAAATCTGTTAAAAGACTTATCACAGCTCGTCCATGTTCCTGTGATTTTTCTTCTAAATCAAACTGAATCGAATGAACAAAACCTAAAACGTGAAAAATTTGAGCATGTAAACCGACAACAGCACGCTGTTCCATTAAGTTGTAGCATTCCTTTTTTAACGCTTTTACCATTTCTAAAGAATTTCTATCAACTACCCTTTTGCCGACAAACATAATTTTTACAATATGAGCGACTGCCCCCATGCTTTTTAATACACTCTCTAGAATTTCTACCGCGTCTTTTACATAACCATTTAAAATTATAGAATCAATAAATTCATCTAATACCGCTTGAAACTTTTTAATTAAATGTAAATCGCGTAATTCTGGAACATCTTCTCTCAATTGATTCCGGCCTTGAACCCACTTTAAAATTTCTGTCATTTCTTCTTCTTTTAATTCATGATGTTCCATACCATACTTCATTAATAAAATATGATTTTTTAATAAAGCTTTTCCTTCTTCAAGATTATCTGTCGTTAATTCATCCACTATTTTCTCTATAGTTTTCATCTTTCTCCCCCTATAAAAAAAGCCTCTTAACAGTAATTATACTAAAAACTGTTAAAAGGCTTTTTCTATTTTTTCATATAAGGAGCTAATACTCTCAAAATTTCTTCCTTATCCTTCTTTAACTCAAGTGATGTTAACATATCCATCGTTCGCGGCCTAAGCAACTTCACTTGTACCTCTCCAACTATTGAAGCTGGTCTTTGAGATAGAATAAATACACGATCAGAAAGCAAGATTGCCTCATCTAAGTCATGTGTAACCATAACGATTGTTTGTTTCTCTTGGTGCCAAGAATTTAAAAGCCAACTGTGTACTTCCATTTTTGTAAAGGCATCTAATTTTCCAAAAGGCTCATCAAGTAGCATAATGGGCTTTTCACATAAATATGTGCGAAGAAAACTAATTCTTTGACGCATACCACCCGATAATTCATCTGGATAATGGTCTGCATATTCATCTAGTTCAAACTGTTTTAATGCTTCCATTCCCTCTGTCAGCCTTTGTTTTTTCTGTTTCCCTTCGATTTCCAATGGAAGAACTATATTTTGTAAAGCTGATCGCCACGGTAGTAATAAATCCTGTTGCGGCATATAACTTACAACATCTTGTTCTTGTACTTGCTTATCGTTATACGTTACATTCCCACTTGTTGGATTTTCAACATTTGCAATCATGTTTAATAATGTACTTTTCCCACAACCACTCGGTCCTACAAAGGAAACAAACTCTCCCTCTCTTATAGAAGCACTAATATTTGCTAATACATTCTTTCCATCGAAAGATTTCACAATATCTTTTATTTGTAATCCACTCATTTTTCACTTGGAAGGAACTCATTCGTAAAGGCATCTTTCACATCAATTTTCTTCTTAATAACTTTGTTATCATATAAGAAATTCATGTAATTCGTCCAAACTTCTTCCTTCTGTACTCCCCACGCTTTTGCATCATCTTGATACTTCGTACTTAACCATTTTTGACTTTCTTGTACTAAATCTTTATTTACATCTGGAACAGCTTTAATTAAAATATCAGCAGCTTCTTTTGGTTCTTTAATTGCAAAATTATAACCCTCTGTCGTTGCACTCATAAACTTTTTCACAAAGTCTTTATCTTGCTTCGTATGTTTTTCACTCGTAATCATAACAGGACTATAGAAATCAAGGGCTGGGTCTAAGTCTTTCACCATAATCGTATTTAACTCTTTTCCTTGGCGCTTCGCTTCAATTCCATCCCATCCGTAATAAATCCATTCAAAGTCTGCATCACGACCAATTGATTTAAAGAAATCTGTTTGTCCTAAGATGATTTTTTCCACTTTATTAAAATCGGCTTGATTTTTCTCCATAATTGTCTTTAATGTAGCTTCTTCTGCTGGTCCTCCCCAGCCACCGTAACGTTTACCTTCAAAATCTTTCGGCGAAGTCATGTTATCTTTCTTAAGCGATGCAAATGCTGAAGTGTTATGCTGAATAATTGCTCCTACAGATACAACAGGAATACCTTCCACACGAGCCAACGTTACATTTTCTTGTGCGCTTATTGCAAAGTCAGCTTTTCCTGAAGCTATCATTTGCTCCGCTGTCACATTATCACCAGGCTGAATAATTTCTACATCTAAGCCTTGCTTTTTATAATAATCTTTCGCTTTCGCTACATATAAGCCAGTATGATTCGTATTCGGAAACCAATCTAGCACTACTTTTACTTTTTGATCTTTACTTGCACTTTCTTCTTTCTTCGCCGGATTACATCCAGCCACACCTACTGCTAATAAGGCAGCCAACATAACTTTTAAACCTTTTTTCATTTTCTGCCGTCCTTTCTATATATCCATGGTGCTGTTATTCTTGCCATAAACTCCACGATAAAATACAGACATAATGTCACCATAACAATAATTGCTGCAACACCAAATACTCGGGCTGTTAAAAAGGATTTCGTAGCCCTCGTAAGCATAACTCCTAATCCTTCACTGGCACCGAGCCATTCTCCAATAATCGCTCCCATTACGCTATATGTAACTGCAATTTTTAAACCGGAGAAAAAGTATGGAAGCACTGCTGGAAACTTTACTTTCTGGTAAACTTGCCATTTCGTTGCCTTCATCGTTTGCAACAACTTCAACATATTTTTGTCTACCGTTTGAAAACCTTCTAAAATGCTAAGCGCAATCGGGAAGAAACAAACGAGTATTACTACCATTACTTTCGGTAGCATTCCATATCCAAACCAAATAATAAATAACGGTGCAAGTACAACGATTGGAATCGTTTGCGAAATAACAAGCAACGGATTTATTAAAATACGAAATAAAGGGATAACGTCCATAATAATTGCAATACTTGTCCCAATTAAAATCGCAAAAAACAGTCCAATTATAACCTCTTGTAGCGTTTGCATCGTATTCGGTAATAGTAAATCTTTCATTCCAATTAATTCTTGCACAATGGCAGAAGGCTTCGGTAAAATCCACGGTTCAATTTTAAATAATGAAACAGATCCTTCCCATATTGCAATGAGAAGGATAAGCCAAATTGTTGTAATTATTTTAGATTGCTTCTGGTTTTTCATATTCATCACGGTACTTCCAAACCTTTTCATCTATCGTTACACCAGTGCTTGGGCGATAATGGATTTTAATAGAAGTAATCACTTCTTCAGCTCCAGCATCCACGCAAGCTTGTTGCGCACGTTTAACGACATCAAGAAGTACATCTAATTCTCCTTCCAGCGTTGTTTCCATTGCTCCTACTTCATAACGAACTCCCGATTGTTGTACAACTTCAATTGCTTTATCAACAACAGAATATACATCTTTTGTTTTTGCTTGTGGCACTACTGAAAATGACATTGTAACTTGTTGTGACATAATAAAATCCCCCTTATGAAATTAAATTTTAAAACAAGAAAAGGCTTTCCTACTGCGTAGGAAAGCCTTGTATGCAAGTTATTATAGAATAACATATGCTACATCACTTTAAGTAACTCCCTACGCTGGCATTATCCAGATCAGGTTGAGGGTCGATGTTTGCTCACATCCTCTCAGCCAATTGGCTCCCCGGTCCTTAATTCGTTTTCATTGTAGCATGATTTATTTTATTGAACAAACAAAAGCATGTATAATCATTTCATTTAACTTTTGAATTCCCCAATTAACTCTTGTAACTCCTGTGAAAGCCAACTTAAAGAACTGGCTAATTCAGCAATATCCTGTACAGACATTTTCTGTTCTTTCATACTTTCTTCAACATTACTACTACTATTCGCATACTTATTTGCGATAAGTGATAGTTCATTTACAACACGAACAATATTTTGGCTATTTTGCAATATATTATTTGAATTGCTAGAAACAACTCCAACTTGATTGGTAACAGTTTGTGCTGATTTCGAAATTTTTTCAAAGAAAGCACCACTACTTTCAACAAGTTTAATTCCAGATTCTACTTCTTTTGAAGTTTTTTGCATTGAAACAACAGCTTCTTCCGTTCCGGCTTGTGTTTCCCCTATTAATTTTGCTATATCTTTTGCTGATGCTTCCGTCTGCTCTGCTAATTTACGCACTTCATCAGCAACAATGGGAAATCCCTCTCCAGTTTCCCCAGCACGTGAAGCTTCAATAGTAGCATGTAAAGCTAGCGAATTAGTTTGATTTGAAATACTTGTAATTACAGTTACAATATCACTAATTTCTTTTGATCTCGCTTCCAAAGAATATATGATAGAAGATAAATCTTGTACTGCATTTTGTATTATGTTCATTTGATTAATCGCCTGTTTAGTAACACCATTTCCTTTTCCTGAATGATGTTCTATACCTTCAGACTCTTTCGCCATTTGTTTTGCAGCATTCGTTATCTCTTCCATCTTATCTTCCATTTCATATACAATACCTAAATACTGTGGTACTGAAGTTTCTTGTGACTGAGCGCCAGCTCTTAACTCAACCATAGAACTTACGATTTCTTGAACTGCCATACTATTTTCTTTCGTACTCACTGACAATTCTTTTGAAGATGAGGAAACTTGTTCTGCTGTCTGCTTCACTTTATCTATAATTCCTTTAAACTTCTCGATGGTATTATTAAAATAAGAATTAATAATACCAATATCATCTGGTCTTTCCTCTAATTTAATACTTAAATCACCTTCACCGACTTTGCGCAATCCTTCACGTAAATCCCGCAATGGAGCAAGTGCGTTACGCACGATTAAGAATTGAATAACAGTTGCAATTAAAACAGAAATACAAATAAACATTAAACCTTGTATAATAAATTTTTCCTTTGTAATAGGAACAATAGAAGCATCTACATCGGCTGCAACAATTGCCACAATATTTCCGTCTTCATCTTTAATTGGTTCTAATATCGTTACCCATGATCCTAATAGATCCTCATATACTACTGTCATGTTTGCTTTTTTCGTGCTCATTACCTTATCGTATGCTTTCATCCAAAGATCTGGTTGTTTATAATATTCTCCCGGCCTTACGTCAACAACATTTGCTAATCCTGTAGACAAATCGACGATTAGTAACTCACCTTTTTCATTTTTTTTTGCTCCAACAATATAGGTTTGTCCAACACTATTCAATTCTTCCGTTGCTTCATCTAATTTCTCTGTTAACTTCTCTCTCTTTTCTCTTTGTGCCACTGGGTCTTTTGTAACATCTCTCACTATTTCTTCGTCTAATTTATGTAATACCGTATCTCCTGTTTCAAAAGAATGCCTTTCAAATATAGACATCATGCTATTTTGAAACATGTTAAAACTTAACGCTCCCATAGTACCAACAAGCGTCAAAATAACTAACACAGTTAACAATACATTCTTTTGAAGAAATGATAGCTTGTGCCAATATTTTTTCATCAACATCACCTTTCTTAATTAACTTAATATAAAGGAAAACTATTAAAATATAAACCTTATCAACAACTGATAACGATTCTCATTTGTTTGCAAATAAAAAAAAGACCAATGAAAAAGCATTGGCCAAGACCAACCCTATCCGTCCGGTAACTGGCTAGCGTAGCCTTTCGGCCTTAGCTCCTGTAGTTTTGCGTCCTAATGTTTCCATCAGTTTGCCTTTCTCGCTGAACGAGTTGAACGATATGGGAGTTCTATGAGAATTACATTATTCTCTATCAAAGATTACAACATAAAAATTAAAATGTCCACCTATTTAGAGATGCAAATGTAAAATTTGGATGTATTATTTTTTCGAAATAATTTAACAAAGTACGTGAATGTTACATTTCTTGTGTTATATAATAAAAAATGTATATAACAAAAGGATTGTTTTGAGTATTTATTTTAATTTTCATTTAAATTAAATTATTCAAATATATCTTAACTAATGAATTTCGGAGGTAGTTTATCATGTTTTGGCTACAATTTCTTACATTACTACTCTGCATTTTTATTGGCGCACGCCTAGGTGGAGTTGGTCTAGGAGTAATGGGTGGCGTTGGTATGGCAATACTTGTTTTCGTCTTCCACTTACAACCTACAGCCCCTCCTATTGATGTAATGCTTATGATTTTAGCAGTAATTACAGCTGCTGGTGCACTCCAAGCCGCTGGAGGAATGGACTACCTTGTTCATCTGGCCGAGAAAGCATTACGAAAAAATCCAAAACGCATTACATTCTTTGCTCCAATTGTCACTTATTTATTTACACTTTGTGCAGGAACTGGTCACGTTGCTTATTCTGTACTTCCTGTTATCGCAGAAGTCTCTCGCGAATCCGGAATTAGACCGGAACGACCAATGTCTATTGCCGTAATTGCTTCCCAACAAGCAATTACAGCTAGTCCTATATCAGCTGCAACAGTTGCACTTTTAGCAATGTTAGCTGACTATAAAATTACCTTATTAGATATTTTAAAAGTAAGTATCCCTTCTACTTTCATCGCTTGTATGGTAGCTGCATTTGTTGCTAGCAAAATGGGGAAAGAATTAAATGAAGACCCTGAATACTTAAAACGATTAAAAGAAGGAATGATTCCTAAGATTGAAGAGAAAAAAGAATTTGTTGGTGTAAAAGGCGCTAAATTATCAGTTATCCTTTTCCTAGTAGGAACTTTTCTTGTCGTACTTCTCGGTTCATTTGAAGCACTTCGTCCAGGATGGATAGTTGATGGGAAGTTAGCCCGTCTTTCCATGCCAAACACAATTGAAATGGTTATGTTAACGATTGCAGCTCTTATTATTATTTTCTGTAAACCAAATGTAGAAAGCATCGTGTCTGGTAACGTCTTTAAAGCAGGGGCAACAGCAGTTGTTGCTATTTTCGGGATCGCTTGGATGGGAGATACTTTCTTTAACGGAAACTTAAATATGATTCAAGGATCAATTCAGCACCTAGTAACAAGTGCACCATGGCTATTTGCCATCGCATTATTCATTCTATCTATTTTATTATACAGTCAAGCAGCAACAGTACGCGCTTTAATGCCTCTTGGATTATCACTCGGTATTCCACCAGCACTACTAATCGCGATGTTCCCTGCAGTAAATGGATACTTCTTCATTCCAAACTATGGAACAATCGTTGCTGCCATTAACTTTGATCGTACTGGTACAACTGGCATTGGTAAATATGTTTTAAATCATAGCTTTATGATTCCAGGACTAATCGCAACATTCACTTCTATCGGAATTGGAATGCTCTTAATTTCAATTATGTTTTAAAGAAAAAGCACAAACCCAAAGTTTTAAAGGGTTTGTGCTTTTTTAATCAAACGTTTGTTTAAATATTTTTAACTGTCCATTCTTCCATTATGTTCTTTAATATTTGTTTAAAGTCCGCTGGGAAAATATGCCCCAAACCTTCTCTCAAAATTAATTTACAGTTCACATTATATTCCTCGAACATCGACATTAATTGAAGTGTGTTTTCGTAAAATAGATCTTTGTCTCCTGTAACAATATATCCTTCTACATTCGTTATATCATTTGATACAACTATACTTTCAATTGCCTTAACGTCTCGAATAGCAGGTATAACTGCAATAAATTTTTGAGTCACTAACATATTCTTTAACGCTAACTCTATCGCTATATTTCCCCCTTGAGAAGCTCCCGCGATGATGATGTCCTCCAAGTTATATTTATTTACAAAATCATTAAAAGTTTTCATAACGTCTTTTATAGCTATTTCATGATTATCCCAGCTATACGACTTCATTCCATGTATTTGTGAGGATTGAGAAAAACCTAATATATACTCATGTAGTATTTCTTCTTCACACCAATATGGTGCAAAATCATCTATATTTGATCCTCTCCAATGTAAAGAAAATAGTCCAGCCTTAGCTTTTTCATTTCCATAAGTAAATAACTTCGGGTTAGCTGTTAGCTGCTGTTTCTTAAAGATTTCTTCACACTTTTTCACTATTATTTTAAAAGCTGCATTCTCTCGTAATCCCTTTAAATCTTCATCCTGCATAAGTGTATGTGGATTCCACCAAATCCCCTTTTCTAAAGCTTCGTTTAAACTAACAATTGCTTCCTCATACTTACCTTCTGCCGAAAGTGCACACGCTTCCCAAAAACTAGTTTTTTCTATTCTTTCAGGAAACTCCCTTTTTGCTTTATCTATGCATCTATAAATCGCTTCGAATTCCCTTTTTTCGAATAAACGAAACAACTCATTTTGCAACTCTACAAACTGTTTCCTTTTCAAACAATCCTCCCCCTTTTTCTAACTACCGATATCAAAAAATAAAAAGCTATGTAGCGTTTTAATACTACATAGCCTTCTTCTACAAACTCTTACTTACTTCCTCTACTAGCTTCTTCGTACTTTCATACGCAGATTCCGCTAAACTAATCGCAGAGATAACAGAAATACCGTCCGCGCCTGCTTCTATAACCGAAGCAGTATTTTCAATTGAAATGCCACCAATCCCGACGATTGGTATTGTAATCCCTCGTTCTCTAAAATGAGCTAAACCTTTCGTTCCTTGTACCGCTTTCGTATCTTTTTTCGTACTCGTTGGGAAAATAGGGCCGACCCCTAAATAATCCGCTCCATTTTCAATTGCCCAGCGTGCTTCTTCAATTGTATGTGTAGATACACCGATAATTTTATCCCCCATTTTTTCACGAACAGAAGTAATTCCTTCATCATCTTGTCCAACATGCACGCCATCTGCATCTAACTCGAGAGCTAATTCCACATCATCATTTACGATGAATGGTACACCGTACTCCTTACAAATTGCTTGTAGTTCTTTTGCGAAATAAATGCGTTTCTCTCCCGTTAAAGCGCCTTCCCCCTTTTCACGAAATTGAAAAATTGTTATACCACCTTCAAGTGCATCTCTCAATACTTGCAGTGGATCCTTCGTACAATTGTTACTTCCCATAATAAAATATACTGATAACAACCTAGACATTTCTGTCTTTGAAATACGTGACATTTATTTTCCCTCCTTACTATATAACCTCAATCTTTCCATACTTCTCTATATCACCCGAAGTCGTATTCGCTAATTGATTTAAAAATTCAATTTGGAAACTACCAGGTCCTTTTTCTACTGTCTTAGCAGCTGCTAGTTCCGCGGCTACACCATAAAATGTTAACGCTGCTACAGATGCCTTTACATAATCCTTTTCTACCGCTACAAATGCTCCTATTACAGAAGTTAGTAAACAACCAGTTCCCGTAACTTTCGTTAAAATAGAGTGACCATTTCGAATAACAATAGTTCGCTGCCCATCTGTAACAACATCTTCTTCTCCAGTAATTACTGCAACTGTATTTAGTTCATCTGCTGCCTGCTTTGCAATACTTACGACATTACCATTTCCAGCACCAGTGTCTACCCCTTTAATTTCCCATCTCTCATTAATAACGTTCGCTATTTCAGCTGTATTACCGCGAATAATTGCTAATTCGATTTCAGCCGGAATATGTCTCGCAACTTCTGTTCGATACGATGTTGCTCCTGCGCCAACTGGATCAAACAGCACCGGTACATCATTCGTATTAGCCGACTTACCAGCAAGTAACATCGCTTCTACCTCGTCAGGACGAAGTGTACCCATGTTTAAAACAAGCGCCCCAGCAATGCTAGCCATTTCTGCTACTTCTTCTTTTGCATACGCCATTACAGGTGATGCTCCTAATGCTAATAAACCGTTAGCTGTAAAATTTGTTACAACAACATTTGTAATATTATGAACGAGCGGATTAGATTCTCTCACCAAATCTACTACTTTGCTAATTTCTTTCATATTCACCCTTCTCATCTCCTAACTATAATGATGGGAGATACACAAAAAGACACTTTGCGCGTACGCAAAGTGCCTGAACATGTGCTTTTACACTTCTCCCTACGCTGGCATTATCCAACAGGTTCAAATGGTCAATGACGGAATAGTCATCCTCTCAGTTTGCATCCACAAACTCCCTTGTGTTTATTATTCATCTACTTCAAAGTCTACTCTTATTCTAGTAAAATAACAAGTTCTTTACTTTTCTATTTAATATAGAAGCAACTGATACAACAATAAGCATAAGTTAATCAGTGAAGGTTTTGTTCATTCCACTAAAAACCGCTCAAATATGGAGCGAAACTGAATCTCAAGAAGATGTATGCTATAGTTAACGTATGGAAATTTGAAAGGATGTTTTTAATATGTCAAAAAGCGTTGTAATCGCTGAAAAACCTTCCGTTGCACGAGATATTGCGCGTGTACTGAAGTGTGATAAAAAAGGAAACGGCTACCTTGAAGGTAGTAAATATATTGTAACTTGGGCTCTAGGTCATCTCGTTACATTAGCAGATCCAGAAAGCTATGATGTGAAATATAAAAAGTGGAATTTAGAAGATTTACCGATGCTACCTGAGCGCTTGAAATTAACGGTTATTAAACAAACTGGTAAGCAGTTTAATGCTGTGAAAAGTCAGCTTCTTAGAAAAGATGTAAATGAAATTATTGTAGCGACAGATGCTGGTCGTGAGGGTGAATTAGTCGCACGCTGGATTATCGATAAAGTTAAACTGAATAAGCCCATTAAACGTTTATGGATTTCATCTGTTACTGATAAAGCAATTAAAGATGGTTTTGCAAATTTAAAACCAGGTAAGGCATATGACAATTTATATGCTTCAGCAGTTGCACGTTCAGAAGCTGACTGGTATATCGGTCTTAACGCAACTCGAGCTTTAACAACTCGCTTTAATGCCCAGCTAAACTGTGGTCGTGTGCAAACACCTACTGTCGCTATGATCGCTAGTCGTGAAGATGAAATAAAGAACTTCAAAGCTCAAACTTACTACGGCATTGAAGCACAAACAACAAATCAATTAAAACTAACGTGGCAAGATGCAAATGGCAATAGCCGTAGTTTTAATAAAGAAAAAATTGATAGCATCGTAAAAGGTTTAGATAAACAAAATGCCACTGTTATAGAAATTGATAAAAAGCAGAAGAAGTCATTCTCTCCTGGTCTTTACGATTTAACTGAATTGCAACGTGACGCAAATAAAAAGTTCGGTTACTCTGCGAAAGAAACATTGAATATTATGCAGAAATTGTATGAGCAACATAAAGTGCTAACGTACCCTCGTACAGATTCACGCTACATTTCATCCGATATCGTCGGGACACTTCCAGAGCGTCTAAAAGCATGTGGTGTTGGAGAATACCGTCCTTTAGCACATAAAGTATTACAAAAGCCTATCAAACCTAATAAATCATTTGTTGATGATAGTAAAGTAAGCGATCATCATGCGATTATTCCGACAGAAGGATACGTTAACTTTTCAGCATTCACAGATAAAGAACGCAAAATTTATGATTTAGTTGTAAAACGTTTCTTAGCTGTTTTATTCCCAGCATTCGAATACGAACAACTAACGTTACGCACAAAAGTTGGCAATGAAACATTCATTGCACGCGGAAAAACGATTTTACATGCCGGTTGGAAGGAAGTATACGAAAATCGCTTTGAAGATGATGATGTAACTGATGACGTAAAAGAGCAGCTTTTACCTCGCATCGAAAAAGGCGATACATTAACTGTAAAGTTACTTATGCAAACATCAGGTCAAACGAAAGCACCTGCACGCTTTAACGAAGCTACTTTACTTTCAGCAATGGAAAACCCTACAAAGTATATGGATACGCAAAATAAACAACTTGCCGATACGTTAAAATCAACTGGTGGATTAGGTACTGTAGCGACACGCGCTGATATTATCGACAAGCTATTCAATTCATTCTTAATTGAAAAACGTGGTAAAGATATTCACATTACTTCAAAAGGCCGTCAGTTACTTGATTTAGTGCCAGAAGAGTTAAAGTCACCTACACTAACTGGTGAGTGGGAACAAAAGCTCGAAGCAATTGCAAAAGGTAAACTGAAAAAAGAAGTATTCATTTCAGAAATGAAGAACTATACGAAAGAAATTGTTTCTGAAATTAAATCGAGTGATAAAAAATATAAACATGACAACATTTCAACTAAGTCTTGTCCAGACTGCGGTAAACCAATGTTAGAAGTAAACGGCAAAAAAGGAAAGATGCTCGTTTGCCAAGATCGTGAATGTGGTCATCGTAAAAATGTATCTCGTACAACAAACGCTCGCTGTCCGCAATGTAAGAAGAAGTTAGAATTACGTGGTGAAGGTGCAGGACAAATCTTTGCATGTAAATGTGGCTATCGCGAAAAACTTTCCACATTCCAAGAGAGACGTAAAAAAGAATCTGGAAACAAAGCCGATAAGCGCGATGTTCAAAAATATATGAAACAACAGAACAAAGAAGAAGAACCATTAAATAATCCGTTCGCAGAGGCATTAAAGAAATTAAAATTTGATTAAAACAAAAAGGTTCCTACCTCTATCGGTAGGAACCTTTTATGTTAGTGAATGATTTTACTTCCTTTTGCATTCTCAACAAACTTTTCACTTGATTTGTTAATTGGTGTTTTCAATAATAACGCAGCAACAATCATAACTACTACGAAAGCACTTAACACAAGTAAATCTCGAGTTACGATATCCCATAGCATTCCACCTACTGTTTCACGAATTGCACTAATTGCGTATGTGAACGGTAAGAATGGATAAATTGCTTGGAAGAACGCTGGTGTCATTTGAATTGGGAATGTTCCGCCCGATCCTGCTACTTGCAATACAAGTAAAATGATCGCCATCGATTTCCCAACGTTTCCGAAAATAGAAACGAGTGAGTATACGATACAAACGAAGACTCCACCAATAAATAAACTAAATAACACAAACCAGAACTTATCGACTACGTACGTACCAAGTAAGAATATATCTCCCATCGATACGATAAACGCTTGTGAAAGACCTATCGTTAAGAATGTTAATAAACGTCCGAAGTAAATTTCATGGCTCTTATAATTCGCGCCCTCTTCGTGTACTTCTACCGTTAATAATGAAACCATTAATAATGCGCCCACCCATAGTGCAAGCACTGTATAGAATGGTGACATTGCTGAACCGTAGTTCGGCATCGCAAATAATTTATTCTCTTTTAAATTTACTGGATTCGCAAAGTAGTCACTTTGCTTTTCAACATCGTTTTTCAATAAGCGTATGATGTCTTTTATATCCTCTTCAGATTCAAAATCACGAATTTTATTTGCTAAGTCTTTAATCTTTTTCTCAGTCTCCGGCATTTCAGCTTTAATGTCTGTTAATTTCTTTTTACCATCAACTAAGCCTTTTGATGAATCTTCTAGTAACTTTTTAACATCTGGAAGCTTTTTGTCTGCTTCTTTTAAAATTTGAGATGTGTTTTTAGACATCTCTTTTGTACGAGCAATTGCTTCATTAAAGTTTGGAACGATTTCTGAATCATATTTAGCTAAGATGTCACCTATTTGACCCGAAACATTTTTAGATACTTCATTAATACTCTCAATAACATCTGCCGCTGGTTTTTGACCTTTATTAATAGCGTCAATTCCTTTATCAGTTAAATCGATTCCTTTTTGAAAACCATCTTTTACTTTATTCAATTTAGAAATCATGTTGTTCATGTTCTTATCACTATTTACATCTGCTAAAACTTTATTCGCATTTTCCATAACGGGAATCATATCGTTAACTAAATTTCGCCCCGCTTTGAACTGCCCATTTAAATCATTTAAAGCTACTTTTGTCGAATCTAGGCCGTTGACACCTTTATTATTTAAGTCTTCTCTCGCTTTTCCAAGCTCCGTTTTTAATCTGCTGTAATCATTTACAGCCTTATCATATTTTTCTCTACCATTGTCTAATATCTCATTAGTTTTGTTTATTTCTTGATTTAAATTCTGTTGCGCATTTCCAGCCTTATCTTTTAATTGTTCAGCCGTACTTACCGCTTTTTCAAAATCTGCTACGAACGTTGCATTATAATCTGCCTCCGCTTGGTTTACCAAATTATTTATTGCATCTAACTTTTTATTAGTAGCATCTCTTACATCTTGTTTCACTTCTTGCCCTGTACCTATAATATTAGCGATATCTTTAACGCCGCCATTTGCATTTTCTATAGCTGATTTAAGATTCGTTAATTTATCTATTCGTTTTTGGAAGAAGTCTTTTCCAGAATCACTTGGTGCAGATTCTTTAAATTTAGTAAAGACATCAATTAAATATGAAACACTATCCACACGACCTTGAAGATTCTCAGAAACCTTATTAAGATCTTGTTTCGCTTTTTCTGGGTCAAAATTACCATTTTGTAACCCGTTTATAACTCCTTGTGCATAAGTTGTTCCAACACGTATTGAGCCGAATACATTATTTACAGTTTGATCAATATTTTTAGCAATATCTTTATACAATTGACCATTCACCTGCGGTAGTTCTGGTATCTGTGGAATAGTTATATCAGGCAACACCGGGAATGTAGCCGGATCTGGAAGTGCCAGATTGAAATCAACAGATGGATTTTTTAAGAAATCCGTAATCGCCGCCGCACCATTCAAACCTGTTTGCATTGCAATTAGATTATTCTTAATAGTTCCCGGAGCACGATTCAATGTTCCATCGTTTCTCGCAAAGAATGCATCTAAACTCTTAAGTGTATCCTGCCCATCATTAATAACACTTTCTACAACTGGCAACTCTTTCTGCGCTACTTTCACAATATCTTCTGCTCGAGTCGCATCATCTAACGCCTTATCCATCAGTGTATTCATTTCTGGGAACTGCGCTTCTAGCTTAAAGACAAGATCTTTTACTTTCTCGATACTTGGTAAGTTTGTTTCTAAATCGATTCCAAGGTCATTGAAGATTTTAAAAATCTCACCGTTCGCTGTTTTAACAAAGTTTTTACTAATTTCTTCTGTAATACCTGATGCACCTTTTGCTGTAATTTTCGGCGCAATCGCATTTACCTTTTCATTTACATAGTAATCAAGTTCTGGCTTCTGCGGATTTTCATCCAGAACAGTTGCAATCTTTTTAGAGAAGTCTTTCGGGATTGTAATGCTTGCATAGTAATCCCCACGCTCAACTCCATAGATTGCCTGCTTTTCATCAACAAATTTCCAGCCAAGATTTTTGTTTTTCTTCAGAGAATCTACAATCTCGTCCCCGATATTGATATCTTTCCCTCTTAAATTAGACCCTGCATCTTGGTTAGAAACTGCAATGGGAACTTCTTTTGTATTTCCATATGGATCCCAAGAAGCTTTAATGTTAAACCATGCATATAACGATGGTAAAATCATTAACCCTAAAACAATAACAATTGCAGCCCAATGTTTGGCTACATTCCGTAAATCTGTCTTATAAATACGCCAAATTTGTTTCATAGAAGTTATCACCTAATTATATATTTTTCCTTCTTTAGAAAATGATACATACATTTTGCAATTATATCACTTTCTACATCTTGGATTAACCAAAAACGAACTATTTTTTCCCATTAACTTTAACTTACTACATTATATAACGAAGTAAGTCAAAGTATGAATACAAAATGACCAAATCGGTTTTACATTCAATAATAACAAATATATAGGAAATGTCATAAAAAATACAAGTATTTTCTCTTGGAAATACTTGTATTCCTAAAAAAATCCTCACAGCTTTTTATCATCTGTGAGGATTTCTTCTATTATATATCTACTTGTACTTCTACACCGAAATGATCTGAAATTACATTTCGGTTTGTACCATTAAAAATAACTTTTGAAGAACGAACTTTTTCACTTTGGTTACACAATATTAGATCGATTCGCAAATTATGTTTATTTTTATCCCAACCAGCAATCTCACCTTGGACAGTTGTTCCTTCATCTTTCTCTATTGCTAGTTCATATGTGTCATACAAACTTTTTTGCATCATATATTCGTATCCTTCACCTTGCAAACGAGCGTTATTATTAAAATCACCCATTAAGAAGGAAAGTTCATTGCTATCTACACGCTCCATCAAACGATTCACTTGATCTTTAAATGATTCTTCTTCATCATTCCACCAACCGAGGTGGCAAGAGTAAAACGTGATGTTCTTACCATTATAAGCAATTGTTGCACTTACAATTTTGCGTGTTTTCCAATACGTTGTATCCTTATTTTCTGAAATAAAGAACGTATCTTCTTTTACAACATTATGTTTCGTTAGAATCGCTAATCCTTCTTCATACACATCATAACCAATATGAGAGAAATCCCAAGTAATATTGTAATCTTTTACATGTAACGCTTTTAACTCTTCTAATAGTAAAAGTCCAAAATTATCTTCTTTCTTGTTATCGCATACATTTTTAGCACCTATCGACTGACTTACTTCTTGCAATGCGATAACATCGTACTCTTCTTCTTGAATGACTTTAGCAAGATATTTTATCTTTTCTATTTGATTCTCTTCTTGCCAAGAGTGACAGTTTAAAGTTAGCAATTTCATATTATTACGCACCTAACATATCTTGAATGTCCGACTTTAATACGTCAGCTTTCGGACCATATACTGCTTGTACACCTTTATCTTTTACGATTAGTCCTAAAGCACCATTTTGTTTCCACTGTGCTTCTGGTGCAACAACATCTAAATCTTTTACTGTGACACGTAAACGTGTCATACAAGCATCTACGTCAGCGATATTTTCTTTTCCACCTAATAAATCAATAACTTTTGTTGCTAATGAACCATCTTGTACATTTCCTGTTCCTTCTGATGACTCATCTTCATTATCAATATAGTTACCTGCACGTCCTGGTGTTGGTAAGTTGAACTTTTTAATTAAGAAATTGAATAATGTAAAGTTCAGACCGAAGAATACTAATGAAACGATAACGAAATTGATTAAATCTCTAGTTAGTCCTGCATTAACCATCATCGGTGTACGAGTAATTAACTCAATAAATCCAAATGCGTGAACACGTAAATTGATTAAATCTGCTAATGCGAATGCAAGTCCTGTTGTAATTGCATATACAACATATAATACTGGAGCAATGAACATGAACATGAATTCAATTGGTTCTGTTACACCTGTTAAGAATACTGCTAATGCTGCTGATAAGAACATTGGTTTATATTTTGCACGTTTTTCTTTATCAACATTACGGAACATCGCGAAAGCAATACCCATTAATGCTGCTGTTGAACCGATAACTTGTCCCGCTTTGAAACGAGCTGGTACAACATTATTTAATAGATCGTTATATGCTTTTGTATCTCCATTTGCTAATAAATTATTTAAATCTGTAATCCATGCAAGCCATAAAGGATCTTGTCCTGCTACAACTTGTCCAATTTTTGAGCCAGTTAACATTGTATATGTTCCACCTAGCTCTGTATAGTTCATCGGGATCGTTAACATATGGTGTAAACCGAATGGTAATAGTAAACGCTCTAACGTTCCATATACAAATGGTGCAACAATTGGTGCACTATCCTTTGAAGCTGCAATCCAGCGACCAAATTCATTTAATCCACTTTGGATGAATGGCCATAAAAGTGATAATACAATTGCAGTTACTGTAGACCAAACAATTACAACGAATGGTACGAATCGTTTTCCGTTAAAGAATGCTAATGCCTGTGGCAGTTTGTTATAGTTATAGTATTTATTATATAAAGTAGCTCCTAAGAAACCTGTGATAATCCCTACGAACACTCCCATATTTAATGCTGGTGCACCAAGTACAGAAGTAAAATAATCTTTTACAATTAAATCCCCCGCTAATACTGAAGAAACTTTCGCTTTTGAATCCGCTAACATTTCAGCGTTTACGCCAAATATAGCTCCTGTAATTCTGTTTGTTAAGACGAATGCTAATAGTGCTGCAAATGCCCCACCTGCACGATCTTTCGCCCAAGATCCCCCAATTGCTACCGCGAATAAGATGTGTAGATTTGTAATAATTGCCCAACCGATGTCTTCCATTACGCGAGCGATTGTATGAACTGCGTTAATATCCCCAGCAGACATCCCAATTAACTTACCGATAGAAATCATTAAACCAGCTGCTGGCATTACAGCTACAACAACTAATAACGCTTTCCCGAACTTTTGCCAAAAATCAAAAGACGTAATTTTCATCTGTTCTTCCTCCCCTTTATTTATAACAACATTAATGATTTAAAGTATAATTTCTGTTCCCTTTATGAAAACGATTCCTTACGTCGCTTTATTTTTATCCTTTACGCAACCGTTTTCATAAATCTATTTTAATAAAAGCGTTTTCACTTTGCAATAGAAATTTATTATTTTTCATAAAAAAAGATGCTCTAAGAGCATCCTTTTTTATTATGAAATGCGATAAACCCTTGTTTCATAAGGCTTTAACGTGATTGTAGTTATTTGTTCATGTTCCGCAACTTCATAGTTATTTAAAAGCAAACGTTTGCGTTCTAGTGCAAATGAACCCTCATTATATACTGCTTCCTCTTTTGAGATATTGCTAATTACAACGATTTTTTCATCGTTTAATGTACGAGTATATGCATAAATTTGCGAATCATCTTCTAAAAGTAAATCGTACGTACCGTAATTCAGTACATCGTGCTCTTTTTTCAAGGCAATCATTTTCTTATAGAAATTGAAAATAGAGTTCTTTTCATTCTTTTGCTTTTCAACATTAATTTCTTTATAGTTTGGATTCATACCAAACCAAGGTGCACCTGTTGTGAAACCAGCATTCATCTCATCGTTCCATTGCATAGGTGTACGTGAATTATCGCGGCAAGAAGCCCATATAATTTCCATCATATCTTGATGTGATACGCCCTCCTCAATTTTCTCTCGATATAAATTTTTAATTGCTACATCATCATAATCTTCAATATTTGGGAATTGAACATTTGTCATCCCAATTTCTTGTCCTTGATAAATAAAAGGTGTACCGTGCATAAAGAAATACATTGCTCCAAGAGCTGTTGCACTTTCACGCCAATATTGTTTATCATCTCCCCAAGTTGAAACAATACGTGGCTTATCGTGATTCTCAATATATAAAGCATTCCAGCCTTTATTCTCTAACCCTTTTTGCCATTTCGTTAATACCTTTTTCAATCCTACAACATCAAGATCTTTCTTCTTTTCTGCATCCCATAAGCTTAAATGTTCGAATTGGAATACCATATTGAACTTACCTTGCTCTTCTCCAACCCAAAGCTCAGCATCTTCAATCTTAACGCCATTCGCTTCACCAACAGTCATAATATCGTACTTAGAGAATGTATTTTCTTTTAACTCTTCTAATAAAGGTTGAATACCATCCACATTCATATGTTTATCAAAAGATGGTACATACTTTAGTTCTTTTGGATTTGGCATATCTTTAAAGCCATCTTCTTTTTTAATATGGCTAATCGCATCCACACGGAAACCATCAATTCCTTTATCAAGCCACCAATTAACTGTATCGTATAACACTTCACGAACTTCTTTATTCTCCCAGTTTAAATCTGGTTGTTTACGCGAGAATAAGTGTAAATAATATTGTCCTGTTACTTCATCATATTCCCATGCCGAACCATTAAAAATACTTTCCCAGTTGTTTGGTTCCGCACCATCTTTACCATCGTGCCAAATATACCAATCACGCTTCGGATTGTCTTTAGATGAACGAGACTCAATAAACCATGGATGTTCATCACTTGTATGATTAATAACTAAATCAATAATAAGCTTCATATCACGTTTATGAACTTCATCTAGTAAAGCATCGAAGTCTTCCATCGTACCAAACTCATCCATGATATCTTGATAATCACTAATGTCATAGCCATTATCATCATTAGGTGACTTATACATTGGACAAATCCAAATTACATCTATACCTAAATCTTTTAAATAATCCAGTTTTGCAATAATACCTTGTAAATCCCCAATACCATCACCATTTGAATCCATAAAGCTACGTGGATAAATTTGATAAGCAACCGCTTCTTTCCACCATGTCTTATTCATATTCATTCTCTCCTTTTGCATTCCATCGGAATTTATGCAAACGTTTTCGTAACACTATCATAACAAAATATGAATAGTTTGCAACTGTTTTCATTGAACTCTATGTAGATTCTTTATTCTTATGCTTTATTTATTTCTCACAAAAGCAAATCTCATTCCTCACCAGCTCTTGTCCATGCACGTTACATATGCTTTTCATATATTAATAAAAAGCACTACTTATTTTAGAACGGAGTGATAAATTGAAACAAACAAAATTAACAGGTCGTATCGTTGTTCCTTCAGACCCTGACTATGACATAGCCCGAATGAACTTAAATTTAAGTATTCCAAAACTCCCTTGTATTATTGTTTTTTGCCAAAATAAAAATGATGTATGTAACGCCTTAAAATGGGCACGCGAGCGTCATGTACCATTTCGCTTAAGAAGCGGACGTCATAGCTATGAAAATTTTTCTCTTTTAAATAGAGGACTGATTATTGATGTGAGTGAAATGCATCGCATTACTGTTCATACAGATAAATTAACAGCAACAATTGAAGCTGGTGCAAATCTTGGCACTGTTTATAAAGAGCTTTGGAATTATGGTGTGACAATACCAGCTGGTACAAGTGCAAGTGTTGGAATTGTTGGATTAACACTTGGCGGTGGCATCGGTATGCTTTCACGCTTATTTGGATTAACATGCGATCAATTAGTAGAAGTTGAAATGGTACAAGCGTGCGGTAAATTTGGAGCAAAAATCATTCGTGCAAACGAACATGAAAATCATAATTTGTTTTGGGCGTGCCGCGGTGGTGGTGGTGGAAACTTCGGAATTATTACTTCTTTAACTTTTCGATTGCATCCTATAAAAAATGTATCAATCTTCTCCATTACATGGGAATGGGAAGATTTTATTGCTGCTTTTCAAGCTTGGCAAAACTGGGCGCCTTATATAGACGAACGACTCACTTCATCCATTGAATTATTCGCAAAACAACAAAATAAAATTGAGGCAAAAGGTGAGTTTATTGGCTCTCCCTCTGAACTCCATTCCTTATTATCTCCCCTTCTTGAGACGGGTAACCCTTCTCTCTTTATAGATGAAGTTCCTTATATAAAGGCTGTTGAATTTTTTAACAGTGGTAACATCCCTGAAAACTTCAAGCGCTCTGGTTCCTACGTATATAAACCTATCCCCCTTAAAGGCATTCAAATCATGCAATATTTTCTTTCTCATGCTCCAAATAAAGATGCGAGTATTTGGCACCAATCTCTCGTAGGTGCTGTTGAAAATATTTCGCCGAATGAAACGGCTTATTTTCATCGTAAAGCAATTATTGCTCAAGAATACATTACCTCTTGGAAATGCGATGATGAAGAAAATCGAAATATACGCTGGGTTAAAGATTTACGAGAAAGCTTAGATCCTTATACACTAGGTGACTATGTGAACTGGCCCGATATCGACATTAAAAATTGGCAAACTAGTTATTATGGCTCTAACTTTCACAGATTACGTAAAGTAAAAACCATGTATGATCCTTGTGATGTTTTTCGTTTCCAACAAAGTATCCCACCATTTCATACGTAAAAAAGGAAGAACAGAATGCTGTTCTTCCTTTTTACATTGAAAATCGTTCAATTGTTTGTTTCAAGTCTGTTGCTTGTTTCTCTAGATCCTTTAATAATTGATCGATTGCTATCATATTTTTAGATTGTCGCAACGTCACACGTGCTACTTCTTGTGAACCAGCTGACGTTTCTTCAGCAATTGCTGCTACGGCCTTTGTTTGTGCTCCTGTTTGATGAATGTGGCTCACTTGTTCATTCATATAACTACTAATTTGCTTCGTTGCATCGGCTACTTCCATAACACTTGATGACATTTCTTTTAAAATTAATTCCGTAGCTTCCCCACGTTTCGCCTCTTCTTTCGCTATCTTCACTTGTTCTGTCATTTTCATTGCAACTTGTTTTACTTCCTCTTGCATATTCCTTAATAACTGCGATATGTTTCTTGCAGAATGATCACTTTCATCAGCAAGTTTCCGTACTTCTTCCGCAACAACCGCAAAGCCTCTTCCATGCTCTCCTGCACGAGCAGCCTCAATAGAAGCGTTTAGTGCTAATAAATTAGTTTGACTAGCAATCTCACTCACAACAGATACAATGTGTTCTACTTGTTTCATTCTTTCCTCTAACTTCTGTACATTTTGCATTGAATCTTCATTTTCTTTCGCCAATGTTTGAATACCTTGAATTAAAGACGTAAAGACACGAGTACTATGCCCTAAAGCTTGAACCATTTCTGAAGACAACTCATCAGACTGTTTCGCTTTCTCTTCTACTTCACTTGCAATAGAAGTTGTTGTATCAACAGCAGAAACAATTGTCTGAATGGATGCCGCTGATTGCTCAGCGCCAGAAGAAATCTCTGCAAGTGTTTCAGAAACACCTTGTGCTTGTTTCGTTGCTTCGCCTGTTTGTTTTCTAATTTGCTGTACTTGATTGTTTGTATACGAAAATGTTGTATCAATATTTTTTACCATGCCCCTTAAATTCCCTAGCATCATATTAAATGCAACACTTAAAGATTTAATTTCATCATCAGTCTTTGGTAATGGAACATCTTCACGAATATCTCCTTCAGCCGCTTTTCTCGCCGCCTCCTCTAACTTTCGAAGCGGTTTAATTAAAAATACCGCTGCTCCATATGCTAAAATTCCAGACCATACTACCCCTAATAACATAACGATAATATTATATGCAGTTTGACTTACATAACTTTGAAAATAATCATATATCACATAAATAAAAAATATACTTGTTGAATATGTAATTAAAGCTAAAACTGTAGTGAATAGCATAAGTTGTGTACGTAAGCCAAAGGAAAATGTCTTCCTTTCTTTTTCCATCTCTTCTTTCCCCCTTTTTATAAGTAATATAAGTACTACCTATATATTATTATCCATATTTTCGTCATAGAAGGATATAGGGATTTTAAAAAATTATTATTTCCTTTCATATCAAATCCACAAAAAAAATAAAGGATTCTGACAATTTGTGACTAATAACAGAAATAAGGGGCAACATTTGTAAAATATATTTTTGACTGGGGGTTTTGTATGATTCAGGTTCGAAATCTAGTAAAATCATTCGGCTCACTTGATGTTTTAAAAGGAATTGATTTAGAAGTAAACGAAAAAGAAGTTGTTGTTTTAATTGGTGCCAGTGGTTCCGGTAAAAGTACATTACTTCGCTGTCTTAACTTTTTAGAAATGTACGATGAAGGTGAAATTCACTTACAAGGTGAAAGAATTGATCCAAAGCATTCAAATTTAAACAAAGTCCGTGAAAACGTCGGTATGGTTTTTCAGCACTTTAACCTCTTTCCCCATATGACCTCACTAGAAAACATCATAGAAGCACCTATTCATGTAAAGAAATTAGAAGCAGCAAATGCAAAGGAGATTGGAAATCAGCTTTTGCAAAAAGTTGGCCTACAAGATAAAGCAGATGTAACTCCCCACCTCCTGTCAGGTGGCCAAAAACAGCGCATTGCCATTGCACGAGCCCTTGCTATGAATCCTAAAATTATGCTGTTTGATGAACCTACCTCAGCCTTAGACCCTGAACTTGTTGGAGAAGTATTACAAGTTATGAAAGAACTTGCTGAAGAAGGAATGACCATGGTTATTGTTACTCATGAAATGAATTTCGCAAGAGATGTAGCTGATCGTGTCATTTTTATGGATGATGGAAAAATTGTAGAGGACGCTCCACCAGCGCAATTCTTTTCAGCCCCATCACATGAACGAGCAAAACAATTTTTACGCAACGTTTTATAATGTAACTTCTGTTTCAAACGAAAAAGAAATACATTCATACGGTGCACAACTAATCATCTAAATAAGATATCTTAATAACATACTTAAAACCACCCGTATGATCAATATATAGGAGGGGTTTTATGAAAAGAAAATTATTAACCATTGTTGCAAGTATTACGTTATGTACATCCTTCATATTAGGAGCCTGTAGTAAGGAAAGCTCTACTACTTCTTCAAATGGTGAAAAAGAATTTCGTTATGCGATGAGCGGCTTATATAAACCTTTTAATTATAAAGAAAATGACGGAAAGCTTGCCGGTTTTGATGTAGAAATAGGTGAGGCACTTGCGAAAAAAATGAATATGAAGCCTACCCCTATTACGAACCCTTGGGAAACATTAATTCAAGGTCTGCAATCGAAAAAATATGATGTGATATTAGGAAGTATGGCTATTACAGAAGAACGATTAAAAGCCGTAAGTTTCTCAAATCCATATTACCGCTCTGGTGCACAAATTTTTGTGGCTAAAAAGAACACATCTATCTCTTCTCCAGAAGATTTGAAAGGTAAGAAAATTGGTGTTGTAAAAGCTAGTACCTTTAAAGACCTTGTTGCAAAACATACAGATCAAATTACAGAATATGATAGCGATATTACTGCACTTATGGATTTAGAGCCTGGACGTATTGATGCAGTAATTACAGATCAAATGGTTGGTTTACGCATGATCAAAGAAGGTAAATCAAATATAAAAGAAGCTGGAAAACCATTAAACCTTGATGAAATGGGAATTGCTATTCGTAAAGATGATAAAGAAATGGTTGAGAAAGTAAATAAAGCTTTAGATGAAATCATTAAAGATGGTACGTATGAAAAGATCAGTAAAAAATGGTTTGGGCGTAATATTCTTGGTGAAGAGGAAAAAACAAAGTAAATTAACTAGTCACATGTTTCATGAATTATGCCCCACTTTTTATCCCACTATTTATGGGCAGTAAAACTCCCAATTGGTGCGGGTTAATATCAGTGGGGTATTTCATTCCCTACCAAAATCCATACAATATGAGGTGACACATATGTTTGAAATTTTTATGTCTACTTATCCCACACTCTTAAAGGCTACTATTGTCACATTACAATTAACACTAACATCCCTATTACTCGGTTCACTAATTGGATTACTATTCGCTTTTTTTCGAATCTCTAACAATAAAGTTTTAAATAGTATTGCTCACGTATACATCGCTATTATTCGTGGTACACCTTTAATTGTTCAAATCGCCATTCTCTATTTTGGGATTACATCCGTTGTTGTTTTCACCCCTTTTTGGGCAGGAGCAATTGCTTTAGCAATCCATAACGGTGCATATATTACTGAAATTTTCCGAGGGTCCATTCAATCTGTCGATCGTGGACAAATGGAAGCTGCTCGCTCTCTAGGTATGCCGTATCCTTTAGCAATGCGCCGTATCGTATTACCGCAAGCATTTCGTCAATCTCTTCCTCCTTTAGGAAATCAGTTTATTATTGGATTAAAGGACTCTTCTCTCGTTGCATATGTAGGATTGTCCGAATTATGGGGGTCAGGTTTATCAATTGCTGCAAGTAACTTCCAACAATTAGATACATACATGATCGTTGGTTTATATTACCTCGTACTTGTTCTTCTATTTACTTATTTTGTTAACCTTTTAGAAAAACGACTACAACGAAAAGAAACAAATTCAGTTCAAGTTAGTGCAAAGAATAAAAAAGAAGTCTCTTTATAAGAAAAAGCAAGCCAGAGATGGCTTGCTTTTTCACTGCAAAAATATATTAATTTTTATTGATTTACTTTTTTAATACTCTCTTCTTCCTCTATATGTTCCTCACGATATGAAATATTATGAGGATCTAGCCCATTTCCTAAAGAACCATAGAAATGCTCTCTATGCGGATCCACTAATTCACTTCCTTGATAATACACACGTGGTGTATTCCATAGCGCTGCCAAAGCTTTTGTCATCGGCATCTCATGATAGCGTTCCGGCCACATTTCTTTAATTTTCTCTTTTACTAATGGATAGTATTTAGAGCTCATAGCAGGGAACAAATGGTGTTCTGTATGATATGAGAAATTGAAATGTAAAACGTCTACCCAGCGCGGCACTGTTACTGATAAACAGTTTGCTAACGGATCATTTACTGGAACAATTGGATTTAAGCGGTGATTTGTTGCGATATATGCCATTACAATAAAGTTAGCAATTAACAATGGAATCACATATGCAAATAACCATTTTCCAGGTCCCATAATAAACAATAAACTAATCCAAACAGTCCAAGGCAAAAGAAGTTGAAGCCATACAGATTTTTGATTGGATGACTTAAACTCTTTTATAAAATGAAAGAACATTCGAGTCGAATGCAATGTAAACTGAATTGTTAGTGATAGAAAACTAAAGAATGAACGTACATGAAGAGGCATGCGATATACCCAGCTCAAAAACTTACTCTTTTTAAGCTTCTCAAGTGTAGGCCATGCATCTGGATCATTCTCTTCATGTTGTGTATGAACGTGATGCGTTGCATTATGCCACTTTCTCCAAAGTTTAGGACCTGTTGATAGTGGCATAAATGCAATCGCTCCTAAGAAATCACGCAGCCATGCCTTTCTTACAACAGTTCCATGTAAAATTTCATGCCCTAAAAACCCAAGTGAAGCAAAACATAATCCAAGAACAATCGCAATTCCTAGATTCGCCCACACATTCAATTCAAATACACCAATTGATATTAACCCCGCCAATGCCACAAGCAAATAAGCCAGTCCACCAAACAGACGAGTAGGAACTGGTTTAAATGCCTTTTTCGGCAAATGTGGTGATACACGTGCTGCATACCACCCAAACGTATGAAGCTCCTTCATCCTTTTGCCCCTTTCTTATGCCGCGCCTTGCGCAACTTACATATATCAATTCTTGCTTCCAGATTGATTTTACTAGGTGATTAAAAAAGCCTCTATTATAAGGAAAATATACTCACTCTATCGTCACTTATTTTTCGCTTTTATTATCAATGAAAAACATTTCTCTTTTTACTCTCTATCAACCTTTCCACATGATAAATCATATCAATAGAATTTCCACATTGTCAATAACTTTTATGACCTAGTAATAAAAGTTGGTTATATTTTTATAATTATACTTTATTTCACTAAAGAAAAAACATAGATTTTATAAGGTTTCATCCATTATGCATATACGTACTTTAATATGCTATAGACTCTATCTTATTCAAGAACTCTCTGTGTAAACAACAAATACACTCATCTAAATCTAGTTTTACACAACTCCTACCTCTTCATACCGACAACACCTAATAATTATATTAAGATAATTTCATCTTTCTTTTAAATAAAAATAGCCTCCCTCTAAAACAGCACACATGAATTTCATATAATATGGAAATATTAAAAGGAAAATTGTTCTAAATCAGGAGGTTTCCTTAATGACAAGCGATACATTTCCACAATTCCCATCATCTTATTGGATTGAATCTACTCAAATCCCGACTTTCTCCCCTTTATCTGAAAATATAAAGACAAAAGTTGCTGTTATCGGTGCTGGTATTACAGGTATTACTACTGCCTATTTACTTGCAAAAGAAGGCATCGATGTTGTATTACTTGATTCTGGTCTCATTTTAAACGGGACGACTGGGCATACAACAGCAAAGGTAACAGCACAACATGATCTTATTTATGATGAATTAATAAATCATTTCGGTATGGAAAAGGCCGGCCTTTACTATGAATCAAATAATCATGCTCTACAATTTATTAATGAAACTGTGCAAACATATAAAATCGACTGTAATTTCTCAAATGAAGATTCATATTTATATACAACTACTGATAAGGGATTAAGAAATTTATCGAAAGAATATGAAGCCTATCAAAAATTAAATATACCTTGTGACTATGTTCAATCTCTATCGATTCCAATTCCAGTACAATCTGCACTTGTCATGAAAAACCAAGCACAATTCCATCCCCTTCTTTATTTGAAAACACTTTTAGAAAAGTTTGTTGAGATGGGCGGCAAAGTCTATGAACAAACAACAGCTATGGATGTGGAAAAAGGTGATGATCCGCAAGTCATTACAAAGGACGGACATCGCATCACTTGCAAATATGTTGTCTCTTGTTCGCATTTCCCTTTTTATGATGCGAATAGCTTTTTCTTTACACGAATGTATGCTGAACGCTCTTATGCTCTTGCCATCAAAGCAAAAATGGATTATCCAGGTGGTATGTATTTAAGTATTGATGATCCAAAACGCTCTGTGCGCTATACAACAAACAATGGTGAAAAATTAATTTTAATTGGCGGAGAAAGTCATAAAACAGGCCAAGGAATAAACACGATGCTTCATTATGAAGCACTGTATTCTTTTGCAGAAGCAACGTTTGGAGTAGACGAGATTCCTTATAGATGGTCAGCACAAGATTTAATCACGCTAGATAAGCTCCCTTATATCGGACATATTAATGAAAGGAATCCAAATATATTTGTTGCAACTGGATATCGTAAATGGGGAATGACAACTGGAACTGCTGCCGCTCATTTACTGAAGGATTCTATTCTAAAAGTAAACAGTCCATATAAAGAACTGTATGCACCTTCACGCTTCCATGCAAATCCAGATATAAAAACGTTCCTCTCCCAAAACATTGATGTTGCGAAACATTTAATTGAAGGAAAGATTGAAACTGCATTACGTAAGCCAGAAGATCTCGAAGTTGGTGAAGGATCTGTCGTACATGTTAACGGTAAACGAGCAGGTGCTTATAAAGACAAAGATGGAAAATTACATATTGTCGATACAACTTGTACACATCTCGGCTGCGAAGTTGAATGGAATAATGGTGATTGCACTTGGGATTGTCCTTGTCACGGTTCCCGTTTTTCAATTAAAGGAGACGTTCTTGAAGGGCCAGCAGATCAGCCGTTAAAACGAGTTGATAATGAGTAAGCAAATAAAGAAGTTCAACAGAATGCCTGTTGAACTTCTTTATTTGCTATAAAACTTTTTCATATAAATTTCGACATAAGAAGGGAAATATTAACATCGAATGAAATAATATATTCATCTACAAATCAAAAGGGGTGAACATTATGCAACCTTCAGCTCCACCTCATCCAGAATCTACAAAAACTATTTTTTCGAACTCTATTACAAAACTTGTTGTTTTTATTTGTTGGCTCGCCATTCTAGCTGATGGATATGATTTAGGTATTTACGGTGCCGTTCTGCCAAAGCTCCTAGAAGACAAAAGCTGGGCACTTTCACCAGCTCACGCTGGTACAATTGCAAGCTATGCTTTATTTGGAATGTTTATTGGCGCTATTCTAGTTGGAACCATTACCGATTTGATCGGACGAAAATGGACGCTTATATGCTGTTTAGCACTTTTTTCTATTACAATGGGCCTAGCTGCACTTGCTCCTTCTCCCGAATTATTTGGGCTATGGCGATTTATCGGAGGAATTGGACTAGGCGGTGTTATTCCAACAGCCTCAGCACTTACTGTTGAATATTCACCAAAAAAGCGACAATCTTTTATTTATGCTCTTATGTTTACTGGCTATCCTTTAGGTATCGTGTTAGGCGCTATCTTGTCCATGTTTATGTTAGAAGATTTCGGATGGAGAATTATGTTTGGCATCGGAATGATTCCACTACTCCTCATTCCTTTCATTATTCGTTATTTACCTGAATCCCTTCAATTTTTATTATCACGTAATCGCCAAGAAGAAGTGGACCAAATCCTTAATCGTTTTCAAATTGAATTCTATGTGAAAGATGAAACTCATCAAACCCCATCTAATATACGAAGGAAAAATGGATTTCTTACGTTATTCTCAAAAGAATACATAAAAGCAACGCTGCTTTTTTGGATCACTTATATAATGGGGATGTTTTTAATATACGGTTTAAATACTTGGTTACCTCAGATGATGCGACAGGCAGGATACCCTCTTGGATCTAGTTTATCATTTCTACTTATGCTAAATATTACTGCCGCTATCGGTGCATTATTTGCTGGAGCAATCGCGGATCGTATAGGAGCTAAAATTGTTATTAGCATCTCCTATCTTATGGCAGCTATATGTATTGGACTATTAACAATAAAACCATCTATTACAATCATTTATCTTTTAATTGGTCTTGCTGGAATTGGATCAGTCGGTATTACTCAAATATTAAATGCATATGTGACGCAATACTTCCCATCGCATATCCGAGCTACTTCCTTAGGCTGGGGACTTGGACTTGGCCGAGTTGGTGCGATTGCGGGTCCTATTCTTGTCGGTATTATTATGACAATGCAATATGACTTAGCATGGAATTTTTATTTATTCTCATTTGCAGGTCTTCTCGCGGCTATATCTGTTTTCTTTATTCCTACAAAATAAAAAGAGCACAAACTCACTTGTGCTCTTTTTCATATGCTGCAAACAAAGTATTTCGAAACAATGTATTTAAAATCTCAATATCGATCCCTAATCCCTTTTCAATTCCTTTTACATATTGCTGATAGTAATGAATTTGTTCTTCTAAAAATTGATTCAACACCTCAATTTTTAATCCAACATCTAATTCAGTACCTGCCTTTTTCTTTATTAACAACTGTTCAATTTCATCTAATACGCTACGTTCTAATGATAATTCCGTAATCAATCGTTCGAATTCTACAGGGGGCAAAGTTGTTTTCTCCTCTAGCCACTTACAAGCTAAAATAGGACGCAATACATAAAAGTACTTTTTCAATTTTACATTCTCACCTTGTAAAAATTCACGATAATTTTTTGAAGCCATGTGTAAATAATGATATATCGTCGCTTTTGGATCAAAATTCTTTTCGCTCATTTGCTGAAGCTGTTCTGGAAAATTAGAGTTTTTCGAATAAAAAATCGGTGATCGAATCCATTCGAGTAACGCTGGATTTGATTTTGCGAATAGTTGTAGCGCCTTTTTAATATCCCATCCGCTTATATCTAAATCATCACTAATTGGATACTCAATTACATCTCGTTTCTCATGAATTGATAAATACCATTCTACCGAATGCATATAAACAAATCTAACATCATGATCACTATCTTTCGATGGAAATCCCCAAGCACGACTCCCTGATTCCACTGCAAATAAAACTTTCACATCATTCTCTTTTTCAATTCTTTCTAACTCCAACCTAATTTTCTCTATCATTTCATACCCTCTCCATTTTTTGATTATTTCCTTGGAAATTCGACAAATATACTACTAAGTTTACTACATACTAAAATAGCTGTCAGAAAATTCCCGACAGCCTGCCAAAACTTCTTCTCTTTTTACTTGTTCTTTTCTGTTACACTAACGGCAATTCGTTCAAACTCTTTTTGAATCTCCTCTTTATATGCATCTACTTTTGAAAAATCCATAGCAGCAATATAAATTCGTTCTAATTTATCACGAACTGATTTCGCTTTCGCCAGGAAAGACATGGCCTCATTCATTTTTGCTTTATATTGAATGGAGACATCACGAATTTCCTCTGCATAATTCTCATCCGTCCCTGGTTTCACAATAAGGGCATACATATCTATAATTTCATCACCTTCGCGGCTCGGAAAATATTCATGTGGTGCCGTGCTATCAAAAATTGCAAACCCTAATTCTCTTACGATAACCATATCAAGACTATTTGGATCAAACCCACAATGATATACTTCAACTTCAAACCCTTTTTCTTCTGCTGCCTTAGCTAATTTTTTGAGCATTGTTGATTTCCCAGAGCCTGGGCGTCCTTTTATAAAATAACGATGTGGTAATCCTTCTGTTAAGTTAGGAACAAAATCAACTGCTCCTTTCGGTGTAGCTGCTCCTAAAAATCGATGTTTCACAAGCGATTGTTTCCCGCTTTTATCTGTAAATAATTTCTGAATGAGCCGATCTGTTAGTTCATTTGCTTTATCAAAATCAATATTATCAATATATATTTTCTCCCACTCATCATGTATAATTAGTGCCTCGTTAAAACGAGCGTAAGCAGCTTGAAAAGCTTTGCTTGCTTCTGAAACAAATCGTTCAATTTCCACTTTCTGCTTTCTTAATTTATCTGAGTCCCAAGCAACCCCTAAATTGATATATTCCTCGACAACTCCTGGCATTTTCGGCTCAATCACATGCGGTGATGTTCCATCAACAATTCCTACTTTTAACTTCGGGATAATGACACCATCAACCGATTTATTATCAGAAGAACAGTGTAAAAATTCAATATCATATCCTTTTTCACCCCATTCACGACCTATTGCCTTAATTAAAGAAGATTTCCCCGTTCCAGGTCCACCCTTTAAAATAAATAATCTGTTTAGCCCTTTTAAGTTCTCCTCATATAAATTATGAAACCCTCTAGCTGTATTTCCACCAGCATAATAATTCAATACATTCCCTGTCACTGCACTCACTCCTTCGCAGCATTCTATTTACATAAGCTACAATATGCGAGCAACTTTATTTGGGTGAATACCTATTTTATATTGCACGAGAAAAGGAAATGAATTACAATTTAAACACAAAGAATATTCAGAATAGAAAACTTAATATGTCTTTATCAAGAGAGGCAGAGGGACCGGCCCTTTGAAGCCCAGCAACCTCAGTTTATAAAAACTGAATAGGTGCTAATTCCTGCAAAATGCATTGCATTTTGAAAGATAAAACGTAACTATTGTGTGCAAAACTCATCTTTCTTGATTATGAAAGGTGAGTTTTTTATATTTCAAAACATATATTGGAGGTATTTAAAGTGAAAGTAATTGATCTATCACAAACGTTTGAAAACAATATGTCTCAATTCCCTGGAACACCCAAAATCAATTTAGAAGCCATTACAAGCGTTGAAGAGACAGGCTACCAAGTTACAGATTTTCATTCTGTCGTTCATGTTGGCACGCACTGCGATGCTCCTGCCCATTTCATTTCAGGCGCAACCACTATTGATCAATTACCCCTAGATCAATTCGTAGGCGAAGCAGTTCTTATTGATGTAACTCATGTACAAGAACGAAAACTACCTAAGGAAGTGTTGTATAACGCTGACATAAAAGAAGGAGATATTGTCATTTTCCATTCCAACCTATCTAACAAATGGAATACCGAAGCCTATGAGAAAGAAGCTTTTTATCTTTCTGAAGAATTAGCCGAAGCACTCGTTCAATTAAAAGTAAAATCTGTCGGTTTAGATTTTATTTCTCCTGACGAGGTAACGACAGAAACCTCACCGATTCATCACATACTACTTGGAAATAATATTTATTTAATTGAAAACTTAACAAACTTAAATGCGATTAACGCGACACGTTTCTTTTTCTCAGCGGCACCTTTAAAAATTAAAGATAGTGATGGTGCCTTCGCAAGAGCATTCGCTGTAATTTTTTAAATAAATTCTACAAAAAAAGCAAAGATCATCATTGACCTTTGCTTCTATATTTTTTATTTAAACTAAGAAAGAGTTGCTCGACACGAGGACGTACCCAAGCTAAATAATCTTTCTCTTTCTTCTTTGTACAAGCTATTTCTTCTCCATCTACCATTTCGACAAGCTCTAGCTCTAACAGTTGCCTCGTAAATGCTAACATATTTATTTCCTCGGCCGGATAATCTTCTTTTAATTTATCCTCAATTTCCCCCAATAAAAAACCGTCACGCATCATTGCCAATGCATCAATCCAAAGTGGCGGCATTTCATATTTTTCTCCTGTAATTGTATCTTTTACAATATAATTCTTTTGCTCTTTTCGAAATTGAATCGTGTGTAAGCATACAGTCGAATTTAATGTTAATTCCATCATACCACCTCTTTCATCATATCTGCATAGAAAAAAGGATGCGCGTGCACCCCTTCTTTTCCTAACACTACCGAACCGTTACATGAATAACAAATCTCATGTCGATATTTTCCTCCATTATAAACGAAGTATTTTATAAAAAAAACCCTTCTTGAAACATTTTATAAAATGTTTATATTTACACAACAAGAACACTTTTCTGAAAAATATTTTCTTCTAGCACATTATGCCGTCGGTAAAAAATCTCCACTCCCGTTCCTATTTCTACGCTACTTTAAATCGTAATACTCCCTTGATACTCCTCAATAATTTCAAGTGAAGCTTCCCTCTATATTACGCTGCATAACTTTCCATTAACTGCACAACATATAAAAGGATTTCTCCTATATTACACCATTCATAATTTGTTGACTTTGGTTTCCCTAACAAATCCGTTATTTTTTAAAAATTTGTTCATATAATTACTCACCATAATCAATACAAAAACTCTACATATTATCTCATTAAATGATAAGGAAATTACGTTCCGGACAATATGTAACCTTATAACGCGAAAAGGAAGGAGATTTCCCCTTCCTTTTCGTCACAACTTATATCCATCTTACCCGATCATGTAGCAATCCATCCGTAAAATCATTTTCCCCCACTACAAAATCCTTCATATATAAATTCAAATATTCTCCGTACTTACTTTCTGTATTTAATAATAATTCTTCTACATAATAGGCACCTTGTTTAAAGTTATCGAACAGTAAGCTACACAAGCCAGCATAAATCCCACATCCTACTTGGAAGTATGTCGCATTCGTTTTATATTTATGAAAAACTTGACTGCTATTCATCACGTTATACATATATGTCTCGCTATTTTCATAAACGAGTAATACACCTACTAGATCCTCGCCCGCAATCTCTTCTTCGGCTGGATTAAATACTTTACGATTCCAGTTCCATAGATCTTCTACCTTATTTAAATTCTGTCTAATTATATTTGTTGTATACTCGTTAATTCGGTAAAGAAACCCTACTTCCATGTTAAAGTTTTTCCCTAAAATTAAAACTTCCTCATGTGGCATCAAACAACCATAAAACTCTTTCTCTCCTAACTTTACTTTATACTCTGAAGCATATACATCTTCATAAAAGTAAAGAGGACGATGATGACTCATATACATCGGATAACTCCATATCGCTTCATCTAGAAATCGCTCGACTGCCCATGAAGCATAAAGTGTATGGGGCTTTATAAGTGCTATATCATTCAAAAATGACGTATCATGTTCTACTATATAACATGCTCTTGGCTTTTCATTCGGGCGTTCCTTCATAAGTTCAACAACCATCCATTGAACAACACCTGGATTCATACCTGAGCCTATAATTGCTTTTGTATTTGTAAATTTCTCTTTTTCCTTCTCAAATCTCGTATATCTTTCCGTAAGCTGAAAGCCGATTAAACTATCGTCCTGATCTACTGCCTCATTTTCCAAAGCTGAATTAATATAACAAATTCCAAGTTCATTACAACAGCTTAATACCCTGATCGTATCTGCCCCCGAAACATCAATAACAACACTCGTACTACTTTCTTTTAAATGCTTTTTAAATGTCACTACATCTTGGAGGTCTATTTCGGATAAAAACAATTGATCTTTCAAATTTGGAAACAACTCGTCATAATACGTCCTATCTTTTTGTTTTATATCAACCAAATGAAATGTAACATTCTTTATCACTTCATAAATCGGGTCTTTTTCATTTGCTATCGCTTGATTTAAAATCGCTAAAACTGCTTTTGCTGCTCCACCAGCACTACCAAGTAATGTAATCGATAACGAATTTGGAAACTGCTCCACCAACAAAACCCCTTTAATATATTAGTTAAGCAGTTCTCCCTCAAAAAAATAAATTGAATACACCAAAAGATAGCTCGTACAGATTTTTTATCATTTAGCACAAGATTTCCTCTTTAATGATCACACTAACATATTTCTATTCAATTCATTTTTTCCCTCATATTCAAATCGAGCTAAACAAATAGGCTCGACCTTTTCTTCTGCATATAAAAGAAAAAGCCAGCCCTTTCAACTAGCTTACGGACAGTGGACAGATTTTACATGTTGAATATTTACATACATTTTCGCGTCACGCGCTTTTAATATTTCAATATGCCCTTCATCAATCTTCGCCATCTTTCCGATTTTATTATATTCCTCACCTAAATCGAACACCATGATTTTGCCAGACATTTTAATAAGTTGCTCTTCAAACGTTCGAGCTAACGTAATATTTAAGGGATTCACGGGGAGTTCATTTTTATTGAGGGCATAAGGCACTTGATTTTCTTTATACGGAATTAACCATTTCAAGTGTTTTAAAGATATATATACAGTTTTATAAACTGGACTATAAAAAACAATATAATCGTTCATTACACTTGTAACATATCCATGTATGGGCGCATTTCCAGCTACATAAATTTCTGTAAAAATCCCTTTAGAAGTACTTAATACTTTCCTCAAAGAAATTGAAGGGGATTCTCTCTTAATTACAGAATCCACATCTGGTTTTGAGATTTCTTCATCATGTGGTCGTAAAAATTTATAATATTGTACATGGTATAAAGATATATATACATAGTCTTGTCCATTGTAAAGAACAACGATATCATTTCCTACGTCTATTAATACACCTTTAAATCTTTTTTCACCGATTAATTTAACATATATATTTTCTCCAATACTTTTGTTTAACTCATTCATCTATATCCTCCTTCCTATGAATTTCTTCTTATCTGTCTTCCATTTCTAAAAAAATAATCAGGGCAAAGTTCTGTTTTAATAGTAAGGAATTCCTTTTCATACTATCGAAATAAGAAAGTGTTCTTCTCTTTCCCTCATAATGCCCCTCTTATTTATTAAACATTATTCATCTTCATTCTTTTTACATTTAACTACTTGACTCACACTCTTAATATGAGACTTAACTACATAAATAACTTCATCGCCATTTACTAGTGTAATGCAGCCATGGTGTACCTCACTTAATAAACCTTCCACACACTCTGGACCGCCACGATTAATTTTTACCCACTTATACTTCAAGTCTTTTAATATATCTAAAAAAGTATCCTCATCAGAGCAGAAACATGAACTATAGCAATCGCCACATTTACTTTCTTTCACTTTCTTCACTAGACTCTTCACATGTTTCAACTGATAATATACTAATTCACCATGAGGTAACTGTAACGTTAGATAATCTTTTCCTAACGATACGAGCTCACCAACTCGACTCTCTGGTCCACGAAGGTTTACTTTTACAGTCTCACCAACTAAACATTTAATTTGATCACAGCATAATACATTCTCCAATTTCGTATCCCCCTTTCTTATTATCTTCCTCTACTTGATTGTCTTTGTGCACGAGCACGACCTGAATTATCGCTACTTTCCTTACTATCGTCGCTCTCATCGCTCTCTCCGCATGCTAAAGCATTATAGTTAACACTTTTAATATGCTTTATTGCAATTAATATAATTTCTTCTTTTACGATTAATGTTACGAAGTCACAAGAAACATCTTGCAAAATGCCTTCCACTTTCTCTGGACCGCCGCGATTAATTTTCACCCAGCAATATTTGAAACTTTCAAGTAGTGCTTCAAAATCTTCTGCACAGGCGCAATCTTCCCACTCACAATCACTTGATCCACATTCTTTCGCATTTTTTGTAATACTTTTTAGATGTTTAAGTTGATAGTAATAAAGCTCACCTTTTTCATTCTTTAATACGAAGTAGTCCTGACATACTGATATTATTGTTCCTTTTTGAGATTCTGGACCACCCCTGTTTACTCTCACAAAAGATCCAATTAAGTCTTTCAAAAAATCACAATGAAATAAACTCACGAGAAAACCCCTTCCATTAATTTATAAGCTTTTGCACTGATAGTATATGTATCTGTACAGGTTACGTTCTCTATGTTTGTCCTAGCTAGAAAAAAATATGCTTTTAACATGGTAGACTATTACCTATCAAACTCCCGAAAAATCCTAAGGCCCCTTTAAAACCTTGATATTTTGAGACAAAAAAATCCCGTATGAAGATACATTTTTGCATATCTCCATACGGGGTTTCCCATCGTTTAATCTTCGTCTTTAACATCCATATCTTCTGGAATTGGTTCGTTCAATATTTCTTCCACTAATTGCTTATATTTCTCCATTTGTTCTAAATGTGTATTAAATTGTTCTTTATTTAATAAATATTGCTCTCCATCAAATAATGCACGAACTTCCTTTTGCTGAATTAGCTCTTCAATATACGACTTTGGTAAATTCAAATACTCCGCAGCTTCTTCTACTGTTATATACAACGCGTTCATTCCTTTATTATTTTTTCATATATACTGTATCTTACTTTATTTTTGTAAACAAATAAAAAAGATTTTGTAAATGCAAACTAAAAAGCAGGTAGATGCATTCCATATATTGTATAATAGTATATAGTAAGAATTTTTTAAATATATAATGGTATTACCCATTTACACAAAGGAGAGTTAACATATGGCTACTCGTCACATCATTACAATGTTAGAAAAAACATTACAAGTTGAAACAGAAAACACAATTTCTCATTTAACTGCATCTTTATCTGATCGTATTCTTTCTCAAAGCGCAGCAATACAGGAAAACAATTGTTACCGTACAATTGGAGAATGGTACAAGAATCATTTCTTATTCCAACAAGATGATTTCCTTTGGGCTAAATATGTTTTCTATGACGCATATTGTGAGGAAATAAAAAAACAAGGTCATCTTACAAAACGTGTTCGCCAAATATTAGAATCATTAGCTCGAATGCATGGAAAACAGTACATTGCCTCTATATTAAATATGCCATTTCCTAACGAACGAGCTAAAGGAACAGCATAATGTAATACTGCTTATAGATTCATTGTTTTCTAGGAAGATTTACAAATAAAACGTTCATGTCACATGAACTGATGAAACCGGTGTCATTATAATGATTGAAAATATAGTAAACAGGAAAACCCCCATTTACATCTCTCGTCCTTTGAATAGAGAAGTAAATGGGGGTATACTTGTCCCTTGATTATTTCATCATCTGCTTAATTAATTCACGATTTCTCTTCTTAAATACCTCATTATGCGAAGAAACCATTCCGTACTCACTTGCATCTGGTTGAATAAATTGTTTCGCTTTATTTACAGCATTTCCAGCATCTTGGAATGCTCCTGCAATTAAGTGTAATTTCCCTTCATGATTTAAAATATCTCCTGCAGCATATAATCCATTTACTGAAGACTCACTGTTCGCATTACCTGCAATATAATAATTATCTATAATCGCAACGTCTAACTCACTATTTTCTAATAATGTAATGTCGCGCTCATATCCATGATTAATAATAACTTCATCAATAGGTAAATGAGAAACTTCACCTGTTTCATGGTTCGTTAATTCTACATATTCAATCAATTCGTGATTATTACCAGCAATTAATTTTGTAATCGATGTATTAAAGAAACATTCCGCTGAGCTGTTCAGCAGTTGCTTCACTTGGGCTTCATGACCAGATAACTCTTCTTTCCTATATGTTACATACACCTTTTTCGCGATTGGTTCTAATTCATTTGCCCAATCAACAGCAGAATTTCCCCCGCCAGAAATAATGATCGTTTTATCTTTGAAACGCTTTAAAGATTTCACTGTATAATTTAAATTCGATACTTCAAATCGCTCAGCACCTTCAATAGCTAACTTTTGCGGTTTCAATATACCACTTCCAGTTGCGACGATAACTGTTTTTGAAAAGTGCTCTTCGCCAGTGCTTGTTTTTAACGTAAAAGTACCATCTTGATTACGAATAATCGATTCCACTTTTGTATCTAATACAACTTCCGGCTGAAATGTTAACCCTTGTTGTACAAGTTGTTCAATTAATTTTTCACCAGTAACCGGTAATAATCCCCCAATATCCCAAATCATTTTCTCTGGATAAACATGTATTTTTCCACCTAGCTGTGGTTGAAATTCTATTATTTTCGTTTTCATCTCTCTGAGTCCACTATAAAAAGCTGAATAAAGCCCTGCAGGTCCCCCGCCTATCACGGTTACATCAAACAATTCTTCTCTATTCATTCACCTTCACTCCTCAGCTACTAATCATTGATTATCATTCTCAATAAAATATAACCTGTTTCCGCAAAATTTACAATCAAAATTACTATTGACAATACACCTATATAAAATTATATTATTTAAAGAATCAATAGTGATAATCATTATCATCTTGTTAATAATTAGAAAATGTGAGATTACATCTTCTTTCATTAATATGGTAAATACTATATTGTATGAAATCTTATATTCAGATTGTTAATAAACATTTTGTATTAACACTACTCTTTCAAACAGATTACAGTTAAACAAATTATTCTATACACATATCATCTATGTTAAAGGAGAAAGACGATGAAAAAATTATTTATTTCGCTAACAGTTCTTTTCGTTCTTGTTATGAGCGCTTGTAGCAATGGCTCTACAGACAAAAAGAACGATGCAAAAGGTAGTAAATCAGAAACAATTACATACCAATCTGAAAATGGTAAAGTAGAAGTTCCTGCAAATCCAAAACGCGTTGTTGTTCTATCATCATTCGCTGGTAACGTAATGTCATTAGGTGTAAATCTTGTTGGGGTAGATTCATGGTCTAAACAAAACCCACGTTTTGATAGCAAACTTAAAGATGTTGCTGAAGTATCAGATGAAAATGTTGAAAAAATCGCTGAACTAAATCCAGATTTAATCATCGGTTTATCAAATATTAAAAATGTTGATAAGTTAAAGAAAATCGCTCCTACTGTAACATACACTTACGGAAAAGTTGATTACTTAACACAGCATGTAGAAATCGGGAAGTTATTAAACAAAGAAAAAGAAGCAAAAACTTGGGTTGATGACTTCAAGAAACGTGCACAAGACGCTGGTAAAGAAATTAAAGCAAAAATCGGTGAAGATGCAACAGTTTCTGTTGTAGAAAACTTCAACAAACAGCTTTATGTATACGGCGAGAACTGGGGCCGTGGAACAGAAATTCTGTACCAAGAAATGAAATTAAAAATGCCTGAAAAAGTAAAAGAAAAAGCATTAAAAGAAGGATATTACGCATTATCTACTGAGGTATTACCTGAGTTTGCTGGTGATTACTTAATCATAAGTAAAAACAAAGATACTGATAACTCATTCCAAGAGACAGAATCATATAAAAACATCCCAGCAGTAAAAAATAATCGCGTATACGAAGCAAACATGATGGAATTCTATTTCAATGATCCACTTACATTAGATTTCCAACTAGACTTCTTTAAGAAGAGCTTTCTTGGTAAATAATCCAAACATGAGGAATTCTTAATTTAAGAATTCCTCTTCCTTTATTCTATAAACAGAAAAGATGTGAAACAAATGACAAAAGATCATGACAATCCACGTTCTATTGCTTTTACATACAAACTAATTTTAAGCATAATCGCATTCTTTCTTATTTTTATGGTGGCAATGGTATTAGGGGCGGCAGATACCTCTATAAAAGACGTATGGTTAGCACTCACTTCCTCCGCTAAAGGGGACAAAATATCTATTATTCGCGAAATACGTTTACCACGTGAAGTTGCTGCTATTTTTGTAGGAGCTGGACTAGCCGTTTCTGGAGCCATTATGCAAGGATTAACACGAAATCCACTTGCCGACCCTGGATTACTTGGGCTAACTGGTGGAGCAAATGCTGCGCTCGCATTAACGCTGGCTTTCAATCCTTCCATCAGCTATCTTTACTTAACATTTGCTTGCTTTATCGGTGCTGCAATTGGCGCTCTTATGGTATTTGGAATTGGTATGGTGAAAAAAGGCGGCCTTTCTCCCCTTCGAATTGTATTAGCTGGTGCTGCCGTTTCAGCATTTCTACTTGCAATTTCAGAAGGCGTCGGCATTTACTTCAAAATTTCACAAGATGTATCACTTTGGACTGCTGGGGGCGTTATTGGAACAACTTGGAGCCAATTGAAAGTTATTATTCCAGTCATTTCAATAAGTATCTTTATCGCCATCTTATTTGCAAGAAAATTGACAGTCCTTAGTTTCAGTGAAGAAGTTGCTGTTGGACTTGGTCAAAAAATTATCTTCATTAAAACCATTTTATTTATCATTATCATCTTACTTGCTGGTGCTTCTGTAGCACTTGTTGGGAACATGGCATTTATCGGCTTAATGATCCCTCACATGGTACGCCCAATTGTTGGGCCGGACTACCGTTTTGTCATACCGATGTCAGCAATTGCTGGCGCATCTTTTATGCTACTTGCAGATACAATCGGGCGTACTATTAACGCTCCTTACGAAACACCCGTTGCGGCAATTGTCGCTATTGTAGGATTGCCATTCTTCCTATTTATTGTTCGTAAAGGAGGAAAAACATTCTCATGATGCCATCTATTCTAAGAAAACAACGTCTTATTATACTAGCATTACTTATACTAACCATTACAACCATTGTAGTTGGAATGGGAATCGGTTCAGCATCGTTATCTTATGATCGACTACTCCCAACATTATTGGGACAAGGAACTTTTAAAGAGGAGTTTGTTTTATACTCTTTAAGACTACCTAGAATTATCATTACATTATTAGCTGGCATGGCGCTCGCTTTATCAGGGGCTATCCTGCAAGGAATTACCCGAAATGATTTAGCTGAACCTGGTATTCTCGGTATCAATTCTGGGGCCGGAGTCGCTGTTTCTATTTTCTTTTTATACTTCCCAATTGACGTAGGTTCATTTCTTTACTTACTACCAATCATTGGATTTATCGGAGCTTTTCTTACAGCTGTGCTAATTTACGTATTTTCATATAGCAAATCAACTGGGCTTCAGCCAATACGACTAACATTAACTGGTATTGGTTTTTCATTTGCACTATCTGGCGCAATGATTGTCCTTATTTCATCCGCTGATCGTATGAAAGTTGACTTTATTGCCAAATGGATCGCCGGAAACATCTGGGGAGATGATTGGGTCTTCATTTTCGCAATGCTCCCATGGTTGATTGTATTAATTCCGTTCGTTTTCTATAAAGCGAATCGATTAAATATCCTAGCATTAAACGAACCAGTCGCAATCGGCGTTGGAATTGAAATTGAAAAAGAGCGCAGATACTTATTAGTTGCAGCCGTTGCGCTTGCAGCTGCAGCTGTTTCCGTAACAGGGGGAATTAGCTTTATCGGACTAATGGCTCCTCACATCGCCAAATCTTTAGTAGGTCCAAGGCATCAAATCTTCATGCCTATCGCCGTTTTAATCGGTGGATGGCTATTACTATTAGCAGACACAATCGGACGAAATATCGTTGAACCTAACGGTATCCCGGCAGGTATTGTTGTCGCTTTAATTGGTGCTCCTTACTTTATGTATTTGTTGCTTAAGAAGGCATAGAAACACCCTCAAGAGTGAAATCTTGAGGGTGTTTTTTATTGCATTCTACTGCTGCCCATATCCTTCAAATTTCTTCGCCAAATTCTCCATCTCATCTTCTGGCAATAGCTTCGGTTCTCCAACGCTTTTCGTTTGATAATAAATTTGCGCACAAAACTCAATTTCTTCTGCAACAGTAAATGCCATTTTTATGTTATGTGCACCTGCAATTAAACCATGGTTTGCAAGTAAAACGGCACGACGATCAATCATTCCTTCAAAAGCAGCATCCGCTAATTGCTTCGTACCAAATGTTTCATACGGTGCACAACGAACATTCGGGCCTGCGAAAGCAATTAAATACGATACTGCAGGAAGCTCCCATCCTAATGATGCAATCGTCTTCGCATAAGGAGAATGTGTATGCACAAGCGCATTTATATCTTCACGCTTTCTATAATAAATAAGGTGCATATCTAGCTCACTTGATGGTTTTCTCTCTCCCTCTACTACTTCACCATCTAAGTTTAATATAACTACATCTTCAGGTCTTGTTTCATAATACTCTAAACCACTTGGGCTAATTGCAACAAGGCCTTGCTCGCGATTGAAAATACTAATATTACCGCCTGTCCCCTTTGTTAAACCGCTAGAAATCATTTTCTTTCCATACGCTACAATTTCTTCTCTTTCTTTTTGTAATAACATATATATCCCCCTAAGTATGAAGCTTATGATGACTGACTTTTTAAATCTATTTACTTACTGAAATAGCTTTTTTAAGTTCTCCGTAAACGGTGCTTTTACAATCCCTTTTTCCGTAATAATTGCTGTTACATTTTCATGTGGCGTTACATCAAATGCTGGATTATATACTTTACTTTCTTTCGGAGCAGAATATTGTCCGAAACGATTAATCACTTCAGACGCATCTCTTTCCTCAATCGGAATTTCTTTTCCTGTCGGTGTTTTCAAGTCGATTGTCGGTGTTGGTGCCGCTACATAAAACGGAATGTTGTAGTATTTCGCTAAAATAGATACACCTAATGTCCCAATTTTATTTGCTACATCACCGTTTGCTGCCACACGGTCGCACCCAACAATTACCGCATCAATCTTCCCCTGTGACATGACCATAGCCGCCATATTATCCGTAATGACAGTGACATCAATTCCCGCTCGCTGCAATTCTAATGCTGTTAACGTTGAACCTTGTAATCTAGGGCGCGTTTCATCGGAATAGATTTTTAAATCCCATCCTTTTTCTTTCGCCAAGTACATTGGAGCTGTCGCAGTACCATACTTAGTCGTCGCTAACGCCCCAGCATTACAATGTGTTAATACTCCCATACCATCATGGAATAATGTTAATGCATATTCTCCAATTTGACGGTTAATTTCTTCATCTTCTCTATGAATCTCTTTTGCCTCTTCTAGTAATCTATCTTTCAACTGTGTGATTGATAGATGAGTATTATCTGTCGCTACACTTTCCATTCTTTCAAGTGCCCAAAATAAGTTTACTGCTGTCGGTCTTGATGTGGCCAAATATGCACATACCTTTTTGACTTCCTCTACAAATTCTTCCACCGTACTTTGAGTAACTGCCTTGGCTCCTAAATACACACCGTAAGCTGCTGAAACACCAATCGCTGGCGCTCCTCTCACTTTCATTACTTGAATGGCATTCCACACACTTTCAGCTGTCTTGAAAGATTCATAGACGACCTCATTCGGTAATAATGTTTGATCTAATAAAACTAAAGCATCATCTTTCCACTGAATTGGTATTAATTGCTCTTCCATCATCTTCTCTCCTTACTTCGCATAGTACATTGACTGTTCTTTTAACGTTTCTACAACGCTTGTGCCTGTTTTATATTGATTAGCCCGTAAAATAAATTTCTTCGCTACTTGAAGACAAATACGTTCTGCTCTAGCCCGTGCTTCCTCATTCTCGATGCAAGTAATATCCTTTACTTTCGCTAGCCCAACAATACGACGAATTAACTCAAGTCCCGTCACTGCAGCTGTATCCTCTAATACAGATTGTAAATATACTTCGTTAAAGCCTTCTTCTTTCGCCATAATCTCGGTCACATGAATATCCCAAGCCTCTAAAAATTTCTTCTTAAACAAATCAATTACCTCTACCATTGTCGATTGTAGCCAACTCATATACGTATCCTTCTCAGCGCCAGGCGTCATGGTCGCATCTGCATTCACCCAAGCAAACATTAAATTCGCCATTACATTCCCGACGTCATATCCCATTGGTCCATAAAAGGCAAACTCAGGATCAATTACCTTTGTGGAATCATTTTTTACAAAAACAGAACCAGTATGCAAATCACCGTGAATAAGCGCCTGTGCATTCGTCATAAAAGAAAACTTAAGTTTGGCTACTTCTATACGAAGCTCTTTATCACTATAAATATGTTCTCTAATCCATCCTTCATTTAACGGAAATAACTCATTACGCTTATTGTGATTTGTAAATGGCTCAGCGTATACGAGGTCTTCTGTAATCTCACATAACTCAGGATTTATATAATTCTTCACAAGTTCCTTCTTCTCTTTATGATTCATTACAACATCCGATGTTAATAAGAGTGTATTTACCATAAAAGTAGTTAAATCTTCAGCAAGCCTCGGAAATATTTGATGATTTATAAGTGCTGTACGTAATATTGTGTGATCCGATAAATCTTCCATTACGCAACAATTCATCACACTATCAAACAAATACACTTTCGGAACAAGTCCAGGTGCTAACTCTTCCTCTAACTGCAAAACATTTGATTCTATACGAATACGATTCGTCGACAACTTAAAATCATCTGAAATACGTGCTGTATCCCCAGCTTGCTTTACAATGACAGAGATGTTCTTCTGTTCATCCCAAACGCGGAATACATAATTTAAATTACCATCGCCTATTTCTTTACACTGTAACCCCTTTGCATGTTCAAACTTAGATAATTTCTCTTTCACATATACAATCACATCATTAGCTTCCATTAAAAAATACTTCGTGAACTTAGACATGGTTTCCCCTCCACACCATTTGTAAGCGTTTTCTAAAAGCTATAAAAAATAATAGGATTAAATTTTTCATCCTATAATATATGTTCTTCTTTTGGAAATGTATATCTAGGTTTTATTATATCTTGTTAACACCTTGAGTCAATGCTTCTATATCATTGCAATATAATTCCTAATTATATATGGGCCGACAAAAATTGTTCAAAAAAATTCCGATTCATTTTATTTTCTTTATCGCACAATTCTTTGTAGAATAGAAGTAAGCAGTTCCTTTTCAAATCCACAACTTCTAAGAAATATTTCCTTCCTATGAATTTATACTTACAACATATCTCTAACATACACACTACTCTTTCAAACACTCATTGAAAATTTATAAACTTAAAATTACCTTTCAATTCCCTAATAGCCTTAATTGAGAATAAATATTAATTAAATTGATATAAAGTTGGTTTATACTCTTGACAAAATAACCACTTCTATATGATAATTAATATCGAATTAGAATTATTATAGTTAATTAAAAAATATATTTTATGAGCACACTATTTTTTGATGCTCAAAACCAACATTTAGGAGGAATTTTAATATGTTATTAATCGGCACAGAAGTAAAACCGTTTAAAGCTAATGCTTACCATAATGGAGAATTTATCCAAGTTACTGACGAAAGTTTAAAAGGAAAATGGAGTGTAGTTTGTTTCTACCCAGCTGACTTCACATTCGTTTGCCCAACTGAACTTGAAGACTTACAAAACCAATATGCAACTCTTAAAGATTTAGGCGTTGAAGTATACTCTGTATCTACAGACACTCACTTCACTCACAAAGCATGGCATGATAGCTCAGAAACTATCGGCAAAATCGAGTACATCATGATTGGTGACCCAACTCGCACAATCACTACAAACTTCAACGTTTTAATGGAAGAAGAAGGTCTTGCTGCTCGTGGTACATTCATCATCGATCCAGACGGCGTTATCCAATCTATGGAAATCAATGCTGACGGTATCGGCCGTGACGCAAGCATTCTTGTTAACAAAATTAAAGCAGCTCAATACGTACGTAACAACCCAGGTGAAGTTTGCCCAGCTAAATGGCAAGAGGGTTCTGCAACACTTAAACCAAGCCTTGACCTTGTAGGCAAAATCTAAGGAGTTCGATCAAAATGATACTAGATGCAGATATAAAAACACAACTATCCCAATATCTTCAATTAATGGAGAACGATATTTTACTTAAAGTAAGCGCTGGAGACGACGACGTATCTAAAGATATGTTAGCTCTAGTAGACGAATTAGCTACTATGTCATCTAAGATTACAGTAGAAAAAGTTGAACTAGAGAGAACACCAAGCTTTAGCGTAAACCGCCCTGGTGAAGACACTGGTGTCGTATTCGCTGGTATTCCATTAGGACACGAATTTACTTCATTAGTGTTAGCTTTACTACAAGTAAGTGGACGCGCTCCAAAAGTTGAACAAAAATTAATCGATCAAATTAAAAACATTCAAGGCGAATATCATTTTGAATCTTATATCAGCCTAAGTTGTCATAACTGTCCTGATGTTGTACAAGCTCTTAACGTAATGAGCGTTCTTAACTCTGGTATTACACATACTATGATTGATGGCGCTGCATTCAAAGAGGAAGTAGAAAGTAAAGACATCATGGCAGTACCAACAGTTTTCCTAAATGGCGAATCTTTCGGAAGCGGTCGTATGACACTTGAAGAAATTTTAGCTAAAATGGGTAACGGTCCAGATGCATCAGAGCTTTCTGATAAAGATCCATACGATGTTCTTGTTGTTGGTGGCGGCCCTGCTGGTGCAAGTGCAGCAATTTATGCAGCACGTAAAGGCATCCGCACTGGTATCGTTGCTGAGCGCTTCGGTGGTCAAGTAATGGATACTATGGGTATTGAGAACTTCATCAGCGTAAAACGCACTGAAGGTCCTAAGCTAGTAGCAAGCCTTGAAGAGCACGTAAAAGAATACGACATCGATGTAATGAATCTACAACGTGCGAAACGTTTAGAGAAAAAAGAACTTATTGAAGTGGAACTTGAAAACGGCGCTATCCTGAAAAGTAAGAGCGTAATCGTTTCAACAGGTGCTCGCTGGCGTAATGTTGGTGTACCAGGTGAAGCTGAGTTCAAAAATAAAGGTGTAGCATACTGCCCACACTGTGACGGTCCATTATTCATCGGAAAAGACGTAGCGGTTATCGGCGGAGGTAACTCTGGTATTGAAGCAGCTATCGACTTAGCAGGTATTGTTAAGCACGTAACTGTTCTTGAATTCATGCCAGAATTAAAAGCTGATGCTGTTTTACAAGAGCGTCTTAACAGCTTACCAAACGTAACTGTTCTGAAAAACGTTCAAACGAAAGAAATTACTGGTACTGATAAAGTAAACGGTATTTCTTACATCGATCGTGAAACTGAAGAAGTTCATCACGTTGAATTGCAAGGTGTATTCGTACAAATCGGTCTTGTGCCAAACACAGACTGGTTAGGCGAAACAGTTGAACGCGCTCGCGGTGAAATCGTAACAGACAAGCACGGCGCTACAAACGTACCAGGAGTGTTTGCTGCAGGTGACTGTACAAATAATCCGTACAAACAAATCATCATCTCTATGGGTTCAGGTGCAAATGCAGCTTTAGGTGCATTTGATTACTTAATCCGTAACTAACAAAAAAGATGCGCTACCTATTGGCAGCGCGTCTTTTTTATTATATTTCATGTAAATAGTTATCAAGTTCCTTCCAACTCATTACTGTATAAGGTGTTCCTACCTTCAATACTACTTTTACATTTTCTTCTATTACTTGCATTCTTTTAGTTGGATTATCTCTTTTTCCTGAAGGATAAATAGCAAGTTTCATCATTTCTTGCTTTCCATCTTCATAAAACCTTTTCTTTAAACCGAATTGGTTAATTTGTTCCTTTGAAGGAATTTCTTTGCCTTCCCAGTCACATATTTCAAATAGAGGATACCGATCTCCGTGCCATTCCTCGATAATCTCAATGACTTTAAGAATAATATAACTCCCTGATGCTAATTCATAACTAACAGCATCACCTGCTTTTAAAGAAGTATTAGCTATAAATCTTTTCGGCACTTTTTTAGCTTCTGGCTGCCGAGAATGTAACTGCTCTCTTAGTTTATTTAAAACTACTTCACGTTTCTTCTGTAATTTAGGTTCTTCTTCCCAGCGGGCTAAATCTGCACCACTTTCTATTATTTGCAATGCCTCCTGCTTAACATTCTCTTGAAGTCTCCCTAACCTCCATTGTATGGAAGCAAATACTAACCAAAAAACAATAGTTTCTTCATCATCTAATTCATTCTTGTATTCCTCAATTACAATCCTACTTGCTTCCTCATTTGAATATTCATTTGCTAACAAATCCTTATACAGTAACTTAATATCCTCAGCAATATCGTCTGATAATATTGCTACTCCCCAAGCACCCATACATTAACACTCCAATCTATACACTAAAAACCTCTCATTCCCATTCTTCTCATAAGCACCTGGCAATCTAACTTCTTTCTTCAGCTCAAACGCAGTCTGATTTTCTAAGAAGAAAATATAATCCTCAGAAGGATAATATAAAATAATATCCACTTCTCTCTCTGTTTCCTCTGCCGAAAGCAAAATGTTATTTACTACGTTCATAAATACTTGGACAGAAAATGGATTGAAGAAATAAAATCGGTTATCACGCGGGTCAATCTCATATTCCTGCGCTAAACAGCATTCAAATTGAATTTTCCCCTTACTGTTTCGTGCCTTTTTTGCATAACGATCCCGATTATCCATCGCTTCTTTATAAAACTCTTCATTCATTTCAATTCCAACCGCTGAAGCACCACACTTATGGTGCATATAAAAGTTTAATCGTCCTTTTCCGCATCCAAAGTCTACCATTCGGTCACTACTTCTTATTTCATATTGATTCAACAATTCATCTAATCCGCTATATGGCGTCGGTTCATAACGGTGATAGTGCATAGACTTGTTAAACCCTTTTTGCTCACCGACTGTTTTTATGTTTAAAACTGCATCATAATATTGTTCGTTCATTGATTTTCTCCTATTAAGAAATGGTACTTATTATTATACACTAAGTACTAGATAGGAATTTTTCATTGAATTAATTGATACGTGAAATTATATGAACGATTTTCTGAATATATCTATCGTAACTTCGAATATATCGACATTTCGACAAGGAATATCGATTTACCGACAATTCACGACAAAAAAACAGGAGCTCTCTAGTCCCTGTCTTCTAACACTTTCAATACAGTTTGTTTTAATATTTCTACCCCATCCATAATACAACTATGATCGAACTTCATATACGGATGGTGTAATCCAGGTTGTAGGTCTGCCCCTAATCCAAGCATGACAGCTTTTAAATGTGGTCTCTTCACTGTGTAGTAATGGAAATCATCACTCCCTGTCGTATACAGTGGCCCCGTGCATCCCTCTTCCCCGTACACTTCAAGAATGCCTTTTCTCATAAAACGCTCAGCTTCTTCTGAAACTTCAGCTCCTGGTGCGAGATCGATCCATTCGTATGAAGTTTTTGATCCCATCGATGCGGCTGCTTCTATTACATGTTCTATTTTTTTCTTTAATTCTTTCAATAATGTATTATTTTCAGCTCTGACATCTAAGCTAAAATGACCGTTACCCGGAATAATATTTAAATTATCCCCACCAGCTTGGCACCTCGTCATCTTTACTGAATAGGAACTTTGCGGTGGTAGCCATATGTTTTTCAAACCGATATTAATCATGGAAATGACATCAATTGCATTTATCCCTTGATGCGGGCGTGCCCCGTGTGCATCTTCCCCATGAATCGTACCTTCTAAAAATCCTGCTGCTCCGTGACGAATAGATGGGGCAGCTTGTTTCAAAGGCAGTTCTTCAATCGGTCTTAAATGAACACCAAATAAGAAGTCAGCATCATCCACAGCACCCTTCTCTACCATCTTTAAAGAACCATTTCCTTTTTCCTCTGCTGGCTGAAAAATAAACCTAACTGTTCCACTATCCCATCTCATATTTTTCAATTGTAAAATAAGTCCCATCACAATTGTCATATGAGCATCGTGACCACATGAATGATTCGCTTTAAACTCTCCGTTCACTTCTTGCCATAGTGCATCCATATCAGCACGAATTGCAATAACTGGATTTCCGCTTCCGATTTCAGCAATGATGCCTGGGCAATCATCAAATATTTTATATGAAATTCCTTCTTCTTTTAAAAAGTTAGTAATATACGCTGTCGTTTCATACTCTTTCCAACTCACTTCAGGGTTTTCATGTAAATGCTGAAAAATTTCCGTTAAACGCTCTTGTAGTTCTAATGTTTTCAAAGCTACATTCTCCTTCCCAAATTCCAAACCACTCAGGTTAATTATACTTATGAAAAACAGATGTTTTTATGAACATATTGAATTTTAAGAAAAAAGTCAATTATTTATTTTTAAACACTTAAAAAGCTTACTCTACATCTATATTACAAACTAAACAAACAACTAGAATATTACTTATTTTCTGTCTTTTTTGTTGACGCTTACATATATTTTTAGTTATCATAACCTAATAAACGTCTATTTTACGACAATTCTAAAAATACTAACAAACATATATAACAAGGAGGACATTTATGAAAAAAGAAATACCTTTTGGTGTAGCAATGATCCCTATTATCGTTACAGTTGCAGTTATGATGGTTACAATTGTTGTATTAAAACAAAGCCCTCACGTTCCACTTATTATCGGTACAACCGCTGCTTCTATCATTGCTTGGCGTTACGGTTACAAATGGAACGATATTGAAGAAGCAATGTATAAAGGAATTCGCCTCGCATTACCCGCTATCGTTATCATCATTCTAGTAGGTTTAACGATCGGTGCCTGGATTGGCGGCGGAATCGTCGCAACAATGATTTATTACGGTTTAAATCTTTTAACTCCATCACTATTTTTAGTTTCAATTACAATTATTTGTTCTATTGTTGCATTAGCTATCGGTAGCTCTTGGTCTACAATAGGAACAATTGGTGTTGCAGGAATGGGTATTGGCCTAAGTATGGGAATCCCAGCTCCGATGGTTGCCGGTGCTATCATTTCCGGTTCTTATTTCGGCGATAAAATGTCACCGCTTTCAGACACAACAAACTTAGCCGCAGGATTAACAAATACAGATTTATTCACACATATTCGTCATATGTTATTTACTACAATTCCAGGTTTACTTATTACTCTTATCGTTTATGCGTTCTTAGGAAGAAGCTTCGGCGCTAACAATATTGATGCCAAAAGTATTGAGCAAACATTACAAGTCTTACAACAAAACTTTGTTATCTCACCTTTCCTATTAATCATACCTGTAGTCGTTATGGTGTTGGTTGCTAAAAAAGTTCCTGCTATACCAGCTATTCTCGTAGGTATTATTTTAGGGTTTTTATCACAAGTCTTTATTCAAGGTGGTTCTGTCTCCGCATCTGTCGGTGCACTCCAAGCCGGATTTGTTATAGACACTGGCAACAAGCTAGTAGACGAGCTCTTTAACCGCGGTGGCTTAGATTCGATGATGAATACAGTCTCTATGACAATTGTCGCTATGACTTTCGGAGGAGTACTAGAACATACAGGTATTCTTCGCTCCATTGTAAATCAAATTTTAAAATTAGCGACATCGGCAAAAGGACTTATCGCTTCAACTATCACATCTTGCTTTGCAACAAACCTTACTTGCTCTGAACAATATATTTCGATTGTTGTTCCTTCAAGAATGTACGCGAATGCATACACAGAAAAAGGACTACATTCTAAAAATTTATCCAGAGCATTAGAAGATGGTGGAACATTAACTTCTGTTTTCGTACCTTGGAATACATGCGGCGTATTTATACTCGCAACACTTGGCGTAGGTGCATTCGAATATGCTCCTTATGCTATATTGAATTTCATCGTACCTATTATCTCGATTATTTACGGTATAACTGGTCTCACAATTACCAAACTATCTGACATTGAAAAAGCGGAACTACTAAAAAAACAAAAAGCTCAATTAGAAGCTTAAAGATAACGGTAAATTCAGTTCATATATTGCGCGAGGACGCCCTTGTTGATAAGGCATTTCCTCGCCGCAAATATGAACATACCCATAATCAACTAGTTTCTTTAATAGTCTTTCTGTTGATCGCCGAGTCACTTGTAAGTATTCAGAAAGATCTGCTGCTGTAAACTTCAATGACGGATGTGATTGACTAAATTGAATAATTTTTGATAAGTTTGCTGGACTAAGTTTCGTTTCCTTCGCTATTTTCATTAGTTCCGGGTTTTCATTCTTCAAACTTTGTACTCTCTGTTCTTTCGGGAACGGACCAAATAGTTCTTTATCACTTGTTAGTATATAAAAACAGTGGTCCATTGGATTATTCTTCGCGAAACCTTGGGCGATTTTAGCATTTTGCTCCGCTTCTTTCACAGTTTTTCCGTAACCAAATCCAATAGCTATCGTTCCTTCTATACTCACAAATAAATTACTTATCATATTTGTTTTTATAATCGATTCAATATCACCTCGAGTCGTATACAAAATGAACATCATTTCATCAATTTTTTTAAATGAACCACGTAGTTCTTTTGAAATGACATCTAACTGCTCAAGCAAACCTTCTCGTAATTCTAAAGAAGAAATAATACAAGCACCGACGGTAGCTGAATGGCTCTTTGCTAACTCAGCTTTTATTTTTGCATCTTTTAACCCATGTATAATGGATTGCTTTGGATCTATCATACGTTCCGAAGGAATACCTATTTTTTGAAGCTCATTATAGACAGCGTGAATACTAGTTAAAGCTAAATGAGCCTCTCCAGATTGATATTTAGCTACATGAAAATCAATAACTCTATTTATTTCATCTTTACTCCACAGCATATTTTCATAATCTAACACTTGTGGACTTTCTTTTATACCGATATCCTGAAACACATTTGTAATAAATGAACGATCTACTAAATCAATTGAAATTTCATGTGGTTGAATTCCTTTGTGATACATGACAGAAAGAATGGAAGATGCGACAGTTGTCTCGTCTTGCTGTAAGTACATACTTGGAATTCGTAATTGTTCTCTTATTTCTTTTGCCATATAATAAGGTAAAGCACCTGAGAAAAAGATGAAATCACAAGGCTTTAAATGCTTTAATAGTTCAGAAGATTCTGCCGGATGAAGGTAAATATATGGATCAATCTCTATTCCTTCTAGTTTATGAGCAACAGGTAAAAGTGTCTCCATAAACTCTTTTGAACCAACAACTGCAATTTTTATCATCATTTCTCTAACTCCTTATCATTGATTAACGACTATTTAACGTCAACTATATCAAATGTACAAAACTATTGTAAACAGAAAGGGGTCTCTACCTAATGAAAATTACAGCTATTCAACTTTACGCAATTCGTTTACCGCTTCGCGATCCGTTTGTTATTAGTTATGGTTCTTATTCTGATATGCCCTCTATTATCGTCAAAATGGAAACAGATGAAGGTATTATTGGTTACGGTGAAGGTGTTGCTGATGATCACGTTACAGGCGAATCATGGGAAAGTACTTTCCATACTTTAAAACATACACTTGCTCCTGCGCTCATCGGACAAAATCCAATGAATATCGAGAAAATACACGATATGATGGACAATACAATTTACGGTGTGCCTACTGCGAAGGCCGCGATTGATATTGCTTGTTTTGATATAATGGGTAAAAAACTAAATCAGCCTGTATATCAATTAATTGGCGGACACTACCATAAAGACTTCCCTGTCACTCACGTCTTAAGTATCGCCGAACCTGAAGACATGGCTGAAGAAGCTGCTTCCATGATTCAAAAAGGTTACCAATCTTTCAAAATGAAAGTCGGTACAAATGTAAAAGAAGATGTAAAACGAATTGAAGCGGTACGTGAACGTGTAGGAAATGATATTGCGATTCGTGTTGATGTAAACCAAGGATGGAAAAATAGCGCCAACACATTAACAGCACTTCGTTCATTAGGTCATTTAAACATCGACTGGATTGAACAGCCTGTTGTCGCAGACGATATTGACGCAATGGCTCACATTCGTTCTAAAACAGACCTTCCACTTATGATTGATGAAGGATTAAAAGGTTCTCGTGAAATGCGCCAAATCATTAAATTAGACGCGGCTGATAAAGTAAATATAAAACTAATGAAATGCGGCGGCATATATCCTGCTGTAAAACTCGCTCACCAAGCAGAAATGGCTGGCATTGAATGCCAAGTTGGATCCATGGTCGAATCATCCGTTGCCTCTTCCGCAGGATTCCATGTTGCCTTTTCGAAAAAAATTATAACGAGCGTTGAACTTACAGGTCCATTAAAATTCACGAAAGACATCGGAAACTTACATTACGACGTACCATTTATTCGCTTAAACGAAAAGCCAGGACTCGGCATTGAAATAAATGAAGATACACTACAAGAACTAACCGTTTTTCAAGACGTTATACGCTAAAGGAGGACTAACACATGACAGTTCTATACAAAGGATCATTAAAACAAAATAACGATCCATTTCACGTTACATTACTATCACTAGAGCACATCGAGCAAATCTTATCACTGCAAAATATTGTAGTTGATGCACTAGAGGATAAAAGTCGCTTACAACCACTCTCGTTAGAAGAGTTTCAATACATTCTAGAAGGAAATGGCATGATGATTGGCGCTTTTATCGAAAACGAACTCATCGCATTTCGTGCCCTACTCGTCCCTCCTATTGATGATGAACATTTAGGGCTTGATATTGGCTTATCAGAAAGTGAACTGCACCGCGTCATCTATCAAGAAATTTCAAACGTTCATCCGAACTGCCGAGGAAATGGGATGCAAAAAATATTAGCGACCATCATCATGGATGAATTACAAAAAGACGATGGCAAATACGACTATGTTTGCTGCACCGTTGCACCTTTTAACATTCCAAGTTTAAAAGATAAGTTCACGCAAGGGATGGAGATTGCTGCGCTGAAGGAGAAGTATGGCGGTAGTATGCGGTATGTTTTTGTGAAGGAGTTACGTGAGGATAAAGAAAACGATTGGACAGATATTAAAATTGTTCCGATGAATGATGCTGGTGGACAGCAGGCGTTGCTTTCGCAAGGATATCGTGGGTATGAGATGGAGAAGGTGAATGGGGATTTTATTGTGAGGTTTGGACGATAATTCCTACGCCAGAAAAAAGGAGATGTCTGCTGTGACATCTCCTTTTACTTTCTCTTCATCGAACATATCGACCACAACTCCAAATATATCAGCGATTTTTGAAATATATCGACTTACCAACAAAGATTAACAATAAGTGCAACATTAAACCGTCATCTTCCAACTAGATAACGCTAACCAGTTTTCCATTTCTTTATAATCAGGCATGATCTTCCCGACAAGGCGCCAGAAAGAGCGATCATGATTTAAATGAACCATATGACACATTTCATGAACAACTACATAGTCAATTACTTGCTTTGGTGCCATCGCTAGCTTCCAATTGAATGTTAGTTGTAAATTTGAATCACAAGTGCCCCACGTGCGACTACTATCTGTAATACGAATAGAACGTGGTTTTGTTTTGAAATTACTTTGATGCGCTTTAATACTCTTCTCTACTAATGACTTACACTGCTTATAGTAAAATCGTTTTAAAGCTTGTTGTATTTTCTCATCCTTAAGCTCTTTCACATAAATATGTAGCGTATCTTCTTCAAACACTGCACTGTCTTGCGTAATACTTGCATCTTGAGAGACCTGTATTGGATACGTATTCCCTAAATACAGAAAGCCCTCTCCTTGATCATAATCTTTTTCCTGTGGTCCAAGCGCTCTCTCCTGCATTTCCTTACGTGTTGTCTGGATCCAATCCCACTTCTCCTCTAACAATTGGACTAAGTATTCAACAGGTGTCCCTTTTGGAGCTTGCACTTCCACATTTCCGTACGAATCTACAAAAAGACGCACCGATTTTTTCTTTTTATAAGTTATATGAAAATTAATTGTTTCACCTAAATATGTATGTACCATTTCATCACCTAGCGTATTATTTTTACAAATAAAAAAGAGTAGGATACAAACGACCTACTCTACCTATTATATCATTTACTGCTTTAACGAACTCATTATCCTCTATACTTTACAGCTAATCCCTTAATGAAGTTTCTTGCGTATCTATCGCCGCACTCTTTGTAATTTTTATGGCCTTTCTTTCTTAATAAAGCGCCTAGTTCGCCCTTTGTCACCGTAACTCCTACGCTGTCTAATATATCAAGTACATCCTCACTCGTTAATGAAAGTGCGATTTTCATTTTCTTTAAAAGAAGGTTATTAGCACTCTCTTTGCTTTGTACAGGTGCCGGTTGTCCTGGTTTCGGATCTTGCTTTCCTCTTTTTAAAGTAATAAAACCATTTAAAAATGCCTCTAACATCATCATATCGCATGTTTTTACGTACTCATCTTCAGCCACATCATCATTTTCAGGTTCATGCTGAGGAGCTCTCTTTATTTTTGTAAGCATATCAGCTACGTCTTCTTTCGTTACTTCCATCCCGCCAAGTTTAAAGATTTCTACCATATCTATATCTTTTATATCTAAAGCGTATCTTACTCTTTTTAATATATCATTGTTGCTCATTGCCATTGTTTTTCCTCCTGAAATGTTGATTATAGTAATGCTTTTAGCATGTATAAATGAATGTCGTCAAGTTACTACTTTAACATTTTAGAGGGAGGTTTTGTAGTCTTAGGTAGATTAATGCTTGTGGGATTAAATCTATGAAGAGATTTGAATACTTTTTGAGTCACCCTTACCTATATTATTTTTTTATAACAATACACAGGTATTAATTAGTATAATAGAATAACAGCATTTTAAGGGCTTTCAGTTAAGTGGAGAATATCCAGTCTATATTTTTAGCGGAAGGGCAAGAAATTTTTCAACTCTTTCTATGTTATTAATAAAAAAACATACTTTACTTTTATGATTGGAGTTTGTTGTAAATGTTAGAAAAAGGTGCAGACCGAGTGAACAAAGTAGAATTAATGGACAAACACCTTGATTCTCACCAAGGAAAAATAACCAGTACCGAGATTTGTAACATTGTAATGTCCATTTTCAAATTTGATTTAACAACTAAACCTGTCCTATCAAAAGAATGGATAATGGCAGGAGCAGGTTCCTCAACTGAGAACATTGCTAAAATGGCTATAGATTCTACTCTCACCCATTACGGAAAAAAGGTCACAGGAATAGAAATCCGCCAACTTATCAATCAAATTTTTGGTATTAACTTAGATGCAATATCCTCTTTAGAAGGGGCAAGAATTTCTTTATTTTCTAAAGAGCAGTGGGTTGTTCGAGATGAACAAGACTTATTTGTTGTTCATACTGGATTAGGGGATGTCGATGTAAAGGTTTTTCCTACTGACTATTTCACTGAACAAACTGGATTAGAAGAATTGCCGAAGGACCTAAAGCAATCATTAACAAACTTTGGATTCTCTTGCGATGAAAGGGCAGGATGTTACTATTACTCAAATCCATCTGGAAAAGCAATTCCAGATGCCTTTAAGGGGCAAATCATCGGAACAATCCTCAAGGAGATTCACGATTCATATCAATCTTTATAAAAAAATCATATAGGGAAATCCTATATGATTTTTTAGTCGGTGAACACAATAACTTTATTTTCCGAAAGACGATAAAAATTTAACCCTATCTCCCATAGGAGGGGTATTATTATCGACTAAAGCGACTTCTAGAACTGCTGGCCCATTTAAATTCATCAAGTCGTTTATAACATCTTGATTGATATCTTCTAATTCATTGATTCTATAACTTGGTATATTCATAGCCGCAGCCATTGCACTAATATTGATTGATTCCTGCTCAAAGGATGGATGAGTCCTGCGGAACTGTAACGAATGCCCATGATATACCATTCCTAAACGAGCATTATTCATCACAACAAATAAAATTGGCAAATTATATTCCTTTGCCGTCAATATTTCCAACCCGTGCATGAAAAAGCAGCCATCACCCGTAATACATACAACCGGACGCTCTGGTTCAGCCAGTTTTGAGCCAATCGCAGACCCAATCCCGCTTCCCATTGCACCAAAATGTACATTAATATTATAGGTGTCAATATCTACTACCTTCATGTGGTTGATAACATACGCCATAAATTCACCAATATCAATCGTATACCTAGTATTTGACGGTAAACATTTTTGAAGAGTCAGAAGAACATTTTTCGTATTATATTCCTCCGTATTTTCTTCCTCTTTCTTCTTTTCAACGGTAAGCGCAGTACTTTCCTTTTGTAACCCTAAAGCTTTTAATTCTTCTATTAACAATAATAAACTTAAATTTATATCGCCTCGTACTGGAATATCCACTTTGTACTTCCGATTAAAGACAGATTGGTCAAAATCCATTTGAACAGAGAAACGATCTTTTATCAAATTTCCATTATAATTATTTGTCGCCGTTTCACCTAAGCTGGAGCCCACAATCAATAATGCTTTTCCATCACCTTCATTAATCAATGCGGAAGTAGCCTCATGACCAGCAAATCCAAACACTCCGACTAAAAGCGGATGGTCCTCAGGGATATATCCCTTTGCTTGTGGAGTTGTTATAATTGGCCAATTCAGTAGTTCTGCTAGCTCTATTAATGACTCAACAGAGTTTCTTATACCCTGTCCTGCAAAGATATAACCCTTATCCCTTTTTACCAATTCTCTAGCTGTTTCTTTTATTGTGCCTAGGTCAGGAACAATAGGAAGTCTTTTAGGAAGTGGCGGTATTTCAACATTCCCTATATTTTCGTGTTGAATATCAATCGGTATCGCAACATGTACAGGTCCTGGTACTCCGGATATAGCAATTTCAATTGCCATTGCGACTTCTTTAAGTACATCCTTTACATCATTCACCGTAACGCTATATTTTGTAACAGGCCTGAAGACTGGTTCTACATCTAATTCTTGTGATGCATTCAAACCTACCGTACTAAGAGGTACAGCACCTGTAATGAATAAAACAGGTAAATGCTCTCGCATAGCATTAGCAGCACCTGTTACAAGATTTGTAGCACCTGGTCCGCTACAACCAATACACACACTTAGCTGATTTGTATATTTAGCATAAGCGGCAGCCATGTAGGATGCTGCTCCTTCATGCTTTGCTACGATTGGTGTTAATTCAGGCATATCATAAAGCTCATCAAAAAACGCATTTACAGAACCAGCTGGGATACCAAATATATGTTTAACTTCATTAGCTATTAAATATTCTAATACATTTCGGGCTGCTCTCATTTGTATTCTCCATTCATTTTTAATTTATTTCTCTATTAAAAAAAGTTTTTCGATGTCTTCAGCTATCGTAGGACGGCTGAAAAAATACCCTTGCATTAAATAACAATTTCGTGCAGATAAAAATTCGACCTGTTCCTTTGTCTCAACACCTTCAGCAATAACATCAAGGTTCAAATTCTTAGCCAGCGTAATAATAGTATTCGTAATAGCTGCATCATCTTTTGTCATATCCTGTACAAAGGATTTATCAATTTTCAACGTTGAAATAGGCAATTTTTTCAAATAACCTAAAGATGAATAACCAGTCCCAAAATCATCAATAGCGAGGTTGATTCCTAGACCTTTTAATTTCTTCATTGTTTTTAAAGTTGATTCCGTATTTTTAACAATTAAATTTTCAGTGAGTTCTAGTTGTATATACCTCGGAGATAGCTCTACTTCCTCTAAAACATTTTTGACCATAGCAAATAAATCACTTTGTTCAAATTGACGTGCAGATAAATTCACAGACATACTAATTAATGGGGAACCTTGATCGTGCCATTTCTTTAATTGCCTGCAGGCCTCTTTTAGAACCCATTCACCGATTGGGACTATTAATCCAGTTTCTTCAGCTATTGGGATAAATTTATCAGGCGGTATCATCCCATGTTCTCGATGGTTCCACCTAATTAAAGCCTCTACCCCCTCAATCTTATTCGTCTTACCATTTATTTGCGGTTGATAATAGATTACAAGTTCTTCTTGTTCCAATGCCTTATACAAATCATTTTCTAGCTTGATGCTTTCAAAAGTTCTAGTATCCATTCCTTCACTGAAGAAATGATAGCTACTTCCTGATATTTCTTTCGATTTATACATAGCTGTGTCTGCATTTTTAACTAAGATTTCAGTCGTATCACCGTTATCAGGAAATATACTAATACCAATACTCGTTTTCATATAGATTTCATTATCTACTAACTGAAATGGCCTTGAAAAAGAATCAATGACACAATTTACTACCTTTAACACTTCTTTTTCACTTTTGATATTCGGTAAATAGATAGTAAATTCATCCCCGCCCTGTCTCGAGACCGTAGCACTTTTAGGAACACAAGCACTTAATCGATTTGCAACTTCTCGCAACAGCAGATCACCGAAGCTATGCCCGAGCGTATCATTCACAAATTTAAACCTGTCTAAATCCAAATACAGAACTGCTAATTTTTCAGCATGTAATTGAGCATATGTCAGCCCTTGAGTTAGCCTGTCCTTTAGTAGAACTCTATTAGGTAAATCTGTTAAACTATCAAAATAAGCATGGTATTTTATTTCTTCCTCCATTTGTTTCCTTTGGGTTATATCCTTAAAGGTAACGACTTCTCCGACAATTTCATTCCCTTCTTTTATAGAGGAAATGACATACTCCACCGGAAAACAGGATTGATCTTTTCTAAAAAACTGCTCAGTTTTATCGTAAAGATTCCAATTCCCATCGCAACCTGAGGCCACCTGCTTTTTCTTTCCTGCTTCAATTCCGTTAAAAACCATACTGGACGGTTTTCCTATTAATTCATTTTTTATATCATAACCTAACATGGAGGCACCAGCTGGGTTACAAAAGGTAATATTCCCATCAAGGTCTAAACCGAAAATTCCTTCTCCAGCAGAATTGAGAATCAATTCCTTCTCACGGCTAAGCTGCTGTAATTCAGTTATTACTCGTTCCAGTTCCTTATTTTTAACCGTAATTTCTGAGGTCCTCTCTTCGATAATAATTTCCTGTTTTTCCATATATAAAAGGTTTGATAGCGTGGAGGCAGTTGCATCAACAATAGATTGTGAAAGCTGTATTTGCGCTTCACAATAATTGAAATTACTATCTCCTAGGTTGACCACAGATATTTGCCCTAATACCTCTCCCATTGAAACCAATGGCAACATAAAGAGTCCCCTCATACCAAAATTACGGCAAACATCATGATTTGGGCGCGGATCTGCATAAACATCCGGAATCCAGATTGGCTTTTTTGTTTCAATGACCTCTTGCGTGACTCTATCATTACTTTTATCAAATTTTATCTTATCATGTGTCTTAATCCAATCTTCTTCTTTCCATTCTGAATCCTTACTTAACTTCACCGGTCTAATTATCTTCTTAGCTAAAGGATCCAGTAAATGAACCCCGATATTATAATTGTCTAAAACTTTTCCTAAATAGGAAAAACAAGTATCAAGACTTTCCTGCATAGAAGAACACATAGATAAATCCCGTGTCACATCTAGCAAGAGCTGTTTTTCAGCAATAAGGTTTACCTTATGAGTTAAATTATTCGCATTTTGAATAGCAACAGCCGCCATATTCACATATGCTTCAACAGTTTGAATTTCTGACTCTGTTAAATTCATTGGAATTCCATAATCAAATAAAAAAACTAAACCAAATAATTCTTCTTCAAAAGAGATAGGAAGGACGAATAAAGATTTAATTCGAAACCCTTCCACTGCTCTCGGATCTGGCCGGCTATCCTTTGATGTATCAGGTATATAGATGGCTTTTTTTGTTTCAATTACTTCTTTCGCCAGCAGGTCAATGTCTGTATCAATGACATGCATATCCAACGTCCATCCATTAATAACTTCCGGTTTTCCTACATACCCTCTAAAAGTCCCATCTTCCTGCGGCAAATAAATACCAACAGAATCGCATTGAACGATTTCTTCAGAAATTGCTATTGTGACTTGCTCTAAAACTTCACGCAAATCCAGCTTTGTATTAATCATTTTAGTTATATTCGCAAGTCGAGAATACCTCGTTTGTTCCTTCAACATAAAAACGAACTCCATTTCATTGAAATTATCCATTTATATTCAAATTTTAATCCTTATTTAAAACCAATAAATACTATCATTTTACTATGTATTTATTACTAATTCGACAAAATATTTCATATTTCTCACTATTATAATGGTTTTTATAGATTTAATATAGGAATTATTTGCATAATCATTTAATATTTTCATTACTAAATTGCAAGATAAATACGTTGTTATTACTAAAAGCTACACAAAATTTTCCACTCTCAAAAAATTCATTTACTTATAATACAACTCAGCTTATGTAAAATAAAAAACAGATGGAAATCTCTCCCCATCAGGGGCTAGATTTCCATCTGCCTATTCAAACTATCTCTACACGCCAGCCACAAACTCCATATATACAGAGTATACGCGGGAACACAAAGATGTTGGTTAGTTCAATACATTTATAAAACTGTTTTTTCCGTTGCAATCTACAAAAGAACTTAAAACTAAATAAATATAATCCACCCCCTCGACTTCAGGGAGTTATACCGTTTCACTACCTTCTACTACATTAGCACTCGCCTCAAACTTATCAAGCAACGCACGCACTTCATCCGTTGATTTCGTGCTCATCAATTGATTTCTTAATTCAGCAGCTCCAGGGAATCCTTTTACATAAATTTTGAAAAAGCGATGTAGTCCTGTGATGGAGCGTGGTAGTACTTCGGCATATTGATCTTGAAGATCAAGCTGCAGTCTTAAAAGATCGAGATGTTCTTTACTGCTATGCTCTCTTGGTTCTTTTTCAAAAGCAAATGGATTTTTAAAAATTCCTCGTCCGATCATTACGCCATCAATGCCATATTTTTCAGCAAGTTCCAACCCAGTTTTACGGTCAGGAATGTCTCCATTGATTGTTAGAAGTGTATTTGGTGCAATACGATCACGTAATTTTTTAATTTCCGGAATTAGTTCCCAGTGCGCATCTACTTGGCTCATTTCTTCTCTTGTACGTAAGTGAATAGAAAGGTTTGCGATATCTTGTTTGAAAATATGCGTTAACCAATCTTCCCATTCGCTTAACTCTTTAAAACCAAGGCGTGTTTTTACGCTGACAGGTAGTCCGCCTGCTTTTGCAGCTTGGATAAGTTCTGCCGCAACATCTGGACGTAGAATAAGGCCACTACCTTTTCCTCTTGATGCTACGTTCGGTACAGGACAACCCATATTAATATCAATACCTTTAAACCCTAACTCTGCCATACCAATACTCATTTGACGGAAATATTCAGGATTATCTCCCCAAATATGTGCTACCATCGGTTGTTCATCTTCTGTAAAAATTAAACGGCCACGTACACTTTTCATACCTTCTGGATGACAATAGCTATCTGAGTTTGTGAACTCTGTGAAGAATACGTCTGGGCGACCAGCTTCACTTACTACGTGACGGAAAACAACGTCTGTCACATCTTCCATTGGTGCAAGTACGAAAAACGGCCGTGGTAAATCACGCCAAAAATTATCTATCATTTCAAATTCAAATCCTCTCACTATGAATACAATTTCAAACTCTCAATAAACCAAAAAGCAGATGGTATAGATTTTCCTATATCAACTGCTTTTCTATTATACCAACTTAAGCCAAGCCACACACTCTACGTGGGTCGTATGTGGGAACATATCAACAGGTTGTACTTCCTGTGTTTTATATCCACCTTCTTCTAGTACTTTTAAATCACGTGCTAATGTTGCTGGGTTACATGATACGTATACGACGCGTTTTGGTTTCATGTCGATGATTGTGTTTAGTAATGCCTCATCACAGCCTTTACGCGGCGGGTCTACGACCATTGTGTCAGCGATTACGCCTTCTTTGTACCATTTTGGAATGACTACTTCTGCTTCTCCTACACCAAATTCAGCGTTAGTCATGTTGTTAAGTGCTGCGTTTCGGTTTGCGTCTTCGATTGCTTCTGGGACGATTTCAACGCCGTACACTTTTTTCGCTTTTTGCGCTAGGAATAGGGAGATTGATCCAATTCCGCAATAGGCATCAATTACTGTTTCGTTGCCATCTAGTTTTGCGTATTCTAACGTTTTATCGTATAGCACTTTCGTTTGTTCTGGATTTACTTGATAGAATGAACGTGCTGAAATTGCAAATTTAATGTCACCGATAAAGTCATAAATATATTCTGATCCGTACAGCACTGTCGTTGTGTCTCCGAAGATTACATTTGTACGCTTCGTATTTACGTTTTGTACAATAGACTTTACTTCTGGGAATTTCGCAGCAATTTCTTCAATGATTGCTTTTTTGTTTGGCAATTCTGCCGTGCGAGTAATGAAGACAAGCATAATTTCCCCTGTTACTTGTCCGTAACGAGCCATTACGTGGCGAAGTGTTCCTTTGTTACGCTCTTCGTTGTATGCCGAAATACCGTGTTTTTCACAAATACGTTTTACTTCTTGGATTAATGTATCATTTTCTTCTGCCTGAATTAAACAGGATTCCATATTAATGATGTCATGCGTTCCTTGACGATAGAAACCAGCTACAAGTCCACCTTCACGTTCTCCAATTGGTACTTGTGCTTTGTTACGGTATACCCATGGATTCTTCATGCCAAGTACAGGATGAACAGGAACATCGCTTAATCCGCCAATGCGTTGCATAACGTCGCGTACTTGTTTTTCTTTCGCTTGTAATTGTCCTTCATATGTTAAGTGCTGAAGCTGACAACCGCCGCACTGATTGTACACTGGGCATTCTGCATCTTTACGATATGGGCTCTCTGTATGAAGCTTCATTAAACGACCAAATGCGAAGTTTTTCTTCACTTTAATAATTTTAATTTGCGCTTCTTCACCTGGTAATCCGTTTTTAACGAAAATAGGATAGCCTTTTACTTTCGCAACACCGGCACCATCATGTGTTAAATCTTCAAATACTACATCTATAAACTCGTTTTTTTCAACTGGTGGCGTCATTTTTGTACTCATTTTCCGACCTCTCTTTTTCATAACACTGCGTTACATTTTATCATACTTATATGGTCTATTTCTATCGGAAGAAAAAAAGCTATTGACGATAGTTCTCTGTTAATGTTACGCTACTACTAATTTAATACGGACGATGTTACCTCATATATACTCGATAATATGGATCGAGAGTTTCTACCCGGCAACCTTAAATTGCTGGACTATGGGGAAAACTAATGAATATTAGCCTATGTGCAAAAAAGGACTCATATTGATTAGCTTTCTCTCATAGATGAAAGTGAATCCATATGGGTCTTTTTTTATTTCCATTTTTCTAAAAGGTCAGACATCTTACGTATGACATAAAACCTCTTTGTTTTATTTTTAGTAATACAACGAGCGTTTTATGTACAAACTTTATACGAACTTCTGAAAGGGGCAACTACATGCAATATGTAATGAGCATTATCGGTATTCTTGTCGTTTTAGGTTTATGTTTTGCTTTGTCAAACAACAAAAGTAAAATCAACTTCCGTGCAATTGCTATTATGATTGGTTTTCAAATTTTAATCGGTTGGTTTATGTTTGGCACAAAGATTGGTCAACAAATCATTATTTTCATTGGTAAAGTTTTCAACAAACTAATTAAACTTGGTACGACAGGTGTTGATTTTCTCTTTAATGGAATTCAAAGGGACTTTGTCTTTTTCTTAAACGTACTATTAATTATCGTATTTTTCTCAGCACTACTTTCTATCTTTAGTTATTTAGGTGTTTTACCATTCATCGTTCGCGTTGTCGGCGGTGCGATTTCAAAAATTACTGGTTTACCACGCGTTGAATCGTTCCATGCGGTAAACTCTGTATTCTTCGGTTCAAGTGAAGCGTTAATCGTTATTAAAAATGATTTACAACATTTCAATAAAAACCGTATGTTTATCATTTGTTGTTCTGCAATGAGCTCAGTTTCTGCTTCTGTTACAGCATCATACGTAATGATGTTAGATGCAAAATACGTACTAGCAGCTCTTCCGCTAAACTTATTCTCAAGCTTAATCGTTTGTTCGTTATTAACACCAGTTGATACGAAAAAAGAAGACGAAGTGATTCAAAAATTTGATAGAACGCTATTCGGAGACAGCTTTATCGGTGCGATGATTAACGGCGCGCTTGATGGTTTAAAAGTAGCTGGTATCGTTGCAGCATTAATGATCGCCTTCATCGGTGTGATGGAAGTTGTAAACTACGTAATTAGTGCAGCTTCAGGTGCAATGGGACATGCTGTTACGTTACAACAAATCTTCGGTTATATACTTGCTCCATTCGCATTCTTAATGGGTATTCCAACTCAAGATATTATCCCAGCTGGTGGCATTATGGGTACAAAGATTGTACTAAACGAGTTTGTAGCAATACTTGATTTAAAAGATGTTGCATCAACATTAGCTCCACGTACAGTTGGAATCGTTACAGTATTCTTAATTAGCTTCGCAAGTATTAGCCAAATTGGTGCGATTGTTGGTACAATCCGTGCCCTTTCTGAAAAACAAGGAAGCATCGTTTCTAAATTTGGTTGGAAAATGTTATTTGCATCAACACTTGCTTCTATTTTATCTGCAACAATCGCTGGATTGTTTATTTAATAAAAATCACCTTACTCGTTGAAGTAAGGTGATTTTTTTATCTATTGTTACTTTTCTCATTCCATCCATTTTATTCAAATGATATGATGAACAAGGGTATATCCCCACCTCTTTTACAGCGGTGGGGATTTTAAATATAAGTATGCAATATAATACACAATAGAAGGTGATTTTATGAGAAAATACGCAGCAATTGCTTTATGTACGTCTGCCATTTTAGCAGGCTGTAATACTAACAATGTAAGTCAAGAACCTAAAAAAGAGAAAAAGGTTCAAGAAACTAAAAAACAAGAAGAGACTGTGAAAGAACAAGGGAAAATTTCTTATAACCAAATTACACATGAATCTACAAACACTACTATTCATATGACAGATATAAAAGATACTTTAACTGAGGTACAATATAAAATTTGGCGTACTGCTGATGGAAAGGAAACCGCTAAATCTTTGTCTTCTAAAGAAAAGGAAAAGCAATTTTCACTTCCTTTTGACATAAAAGAATTTGAAGGAAAACGCGGTGAGTTCCAAATTGAAGCAATAGGCATAAAAGAAGATGGGAAAACCATTCCACTCACAAAATCGGCTATTACTTTCGAGCAAAAGGTTCCCGTTCTTATGTACCATGCAATCGATGACTATCACGGTCAAGGTATTAAAGACTTATTCGTATCACCTGCTAACTTTGAGGCCCAAATGAAATATTTAAAGGACAACGGCTATACATTACTAACTTTTGAACGCTGGGGCGATATTAATAAGGTGAACAAGCCTATCTTTGTTACATTTGATGACGGTATGAAAAATAATATGAATGCATTTCATATTTTGCAAAAGCTAAAAGACGATAATTTTAAACCAGCGGCAACAGAATATATGATTGTTAATAATGTCGATGCTGAAGCTTCCCTTTCTACATCTGAAATAAAAGAAATGGTTGATTCTGGCATTTTCTCAGTGCAATCCCATACCGCGACACATGCAGACTTACCGAAAATTACAAACTATGAAGAAGAACTAAAAGGATCGAAAGAACAGCTAGAAAAAATAACAGGTAAGCCCGTTAACGCAGTTGCTTATCCATTCGGTCATGTAGATGATAAAGTCGTTGCTGAAACGAAGAAGTATTATCAATTCGCAACGACAACAAAACCTGGAAAGTTCATTACGAAGGGTGAGCCTGATGAATTATTAAAAATGAAGCGTGTCCGCATACACTATACAACGACTGTAGAACAATTTGCTTCTTCGATTAAATAACGATGAGAGCTCAAAATATATTGAGCTCTCTTTTCAAGCTATATTTATATATATTTTTTGAATTTTCTTGTATTATATATAGTAAGAAATCTTTTAAATTAAAGGAGATTATACATATGTCATTTGAACAAACGTTAGAGAAATATGCTGCCCTTGCAGTCAATGTTGGTGTTAATATTCAACCAGGACAAACATTATCAATCAGTGCACCTCTTGAAGCTGTACAATTTGTACGCCTAGTTACAGAGAAAGCATATAAATCTGGTGCGAAACACGTATATGTGGATTGGAATGATGAAACGTTAACACGTTTAAAATTCGATTTAGCTCCTGAAGAAGCATTCGCTGAGTTCCCATCTTGGAAAGCACACGCTCGTGAAGAATTAGCAAAAGAAGGCGCTGCATTTATGTCTATTTATGCAGAAAACCCTGATTTATTAAAAGGTGTAGATTCAACGCGTATTGCAACAGCTCATAAAGTAGCTGGTGAAGCAATGAAAGTATACCGTGATTACGTACAAGCTGATAAAGTAAGCTGGTGTGTCATTTCTGTTCCTACGAAAGAATGGGCTGCGAAAGTATTCCCTGACGTTGCACCAGAAGAACAAGAAGCAAAACTATGGGATGCTATTTTCAAAGCGACTCGCGCTGATTTAGAAAATCCTGTAGAAGCATGGAAAGAACACGATGAAACATTACATACAAAAGTTGATTACTTAAACGAAAAACATTATAAAGCTCTTCACTATACGGGTCCTGGAACAGATTTAACAATCGAACTTCCAGAAAAGCATGTATGGGCTGGTGCTGGTAGCTTAAATGAAAAGAACGTACCATTTATGGCGAATATTCCAACTGAAGAAGTATTTACAATGCCACTTAAAACAGGTGTAAACGGCCAAGTGTCTAGTACAAAACCGTTAGCATTTGCAGGTAACATTATCGATAACTTCACGTTAACATTTGAAAACGGACGTATCGTAGATTACAAAGCTGAAGCTGGTGAAGAAGCTTTAAAACATTTAGTGGAAACAGATGAAGGTTCTCACTTCTTAGGAGAGGTTGCTTTAGTGCCTCATGATTCACCAATTTCAAACACAAATATTTTATTCTACAATACACTATTTGATGAAAACGCATCTTGCCACCTTGCAATCGGAAATGCTTATGCATTTAACTTAGTTGGCGGAAAAACAATGTCTAAAGAAGAACTTGCTGAAAATGGTGCAAACGCTAGTATTACACACGAAGATTTCATGATTGGATCAGCTGAACTTGATATCGACGGTATTACAGCTGATGGCAGACATGAGCCTATCTTCCGTAAAGGTAACTGGGCGTTTTAAAAAAAGCAAAAGGCTATCTCCCGCAGCGGAAGATAGCCTTTTATGATGCAGATGAAACTTTAAGCCCAATTACTCCTAACACGATAAACAGAATACAAAATGCTTGGAATAAGCTAATGTGCTCTTTAAAAAAGTACACACTAATAATTGTAATAAGTAATGTCCCAACACCAGACCAAATGGCATAAGCGATACTTAAATGAATCTTTTTCACAACGATAGCAAATACACTGAAACAAATTCCATAAAATACGAAAATAAGTACACTTGGAACGAGCTTTGTTAAGCCATTCGATAATTTCATTGCAATTGTTCCAGCTACTTCAAAAATAATTGTTACGAGTAATAATAGCCAATATATCATACTAGAATCTCCTTCTCTGTTACCTTATAGAGATTCTAGTATACTACTTATAGTCCTAATGAAATATATTTAATTTCTAAATATTCTTCGATACCGAAATGGCCTCCTTCACGGCCAATGCCACTCTCTTTAAAGCCACCGAACGGCGCTTGTGCAACTGACGGGAGTCCATCATTCAAACCGATAATACCATACTCTAGTGCTTCACTAATTTGGAACGCTTGGCTAATATCTTGCGTGAAAATATACGCAGCTAAACCATATGGCGTATTATTTGCACGTTCGATTACTTCTTCAACCGTTTTAAATTTCGCAACTGGTGCAACTGGTCCAAATGTTTCTTCATTCATACAAAGCATCGTATCATTCGCCAAGCCAATTACAGTCGGCTGAATAAAGTGTCCGTCTAACTCTGCAACCTTTTTGCCACCATATAAAACTTCTCCACCTTTTTGAATAGCATCTTCGATATGTTCTTGTACTTTCGAAACTGCATTCTCGTCAATAAGGGGGCCTACAGTCGTTCCATCACCGAAACCGTCTCCTACTTTCAACTGCCCTACTGCCTTTTGGAACTTCTCTACAAACGCTTCATACACTTCTTCCTGAACAAATACTCGGTTTGTACATATACACGTTTGTCCTGCGTTACGGAATTTTGAACCGATTACTGCCTCTACTGCTTTATCTAATTCCGCATCATTCATAACAATAAACGGTGCATGACCGCCTAACTCAAGTGAAACCTTTTTCATCGTTTGTGCAGCACTGGCCATTAATTCTTTCCCAATTTCCGTTGATCCTGTAAAGGAAACTTTTCGAACACGTCCATCTTCCATCCACGTATCCGCAATTGCTTTCGCACTACCTGTTACAATATTGATTACGCCTTTTGGAATATCTGCTTCATGAGCTAATTCGGCTAATTTCAGTGCAGTTAACGGCGTTTGACTTGCTGGTTTTACAACCGCTGTACAACCTGCTGCAAGTGCAGGGGCTACCTTTCTCGTAATCATAGCAGCCGGGAAGTTCCAAGGCGTAATAGCTGCCATAACTCCAACTGGTTGCTTCATAACTAAAATACGTTTATTCGGATGAGAAGCAGGAATCATTTCACCATATACGCGTTTCCCTTCTTCTGCATACCATTCAACAAAGCTATTCGCATAGTTTACTTCACCAAGTGCTTCTACAAACGGTTTTCCTTGTTCTTTCGTCATGATTGCTGCAATCTCTTCTTTATTTTCATCAATCAGTGTGAACCATTTTTTTAGCTTCACTGCACGGTCTGCCGCCGTTAACTTAGACCATGATTTAAAAGCTTCATGTGCAGCATCAACAGCTTGCTTCGCCTCTGTTACCCCGCCCTTTGGTACAGTTGCAAATATTTCTTTCGTTGCTGGATTATTTACTTCGATTTGTTCTTGCAATGTAATCCACTCACCATTTATATACATCGCCTTTTTCTCCACATTTACAAACGTCGCTTTTTTATCCAATGTTTTCTTCCTCCTCTACAAATTTCTTAATCTTCCTAGTAGCAGCAGATTGGCTTATTTGCAAAAACTCAGCCACTTTGTAACTTGATCCATACGTTTTATACGCTTTAAGAATAATATTTCTCTCTACCTCTTCCAGCATTCTATAAAGACTTTGCCCAGACTGTTCAACTGTTGCTTCTTGCATGGATAGTGGCAAATCTTCTACCGTTACAACATCATCCACAGTAATAACAATTCTCTCAATTACATTCTCTATTTCTCTATTGTTTCCTTCCCATGGATATCCGACAAACATTTGTAACGTACTCGGTGCTAGTTTCACATCGCGTCCGTACTTTTTATTAAAGTGCTGTAAATAATGATAAACAAGTGGCAAAATGTCTTCTGTTCTTTCTCTAAGCGGAGGAATGAAAATTGGAATGACATTTAGACGATAGTATAAATCTTTCCTGAATGTTCCTTGTTTCACCATCGCACTTAAATCTCTATTTGTTGCCGCTACAATTCTAACGTCCACCTTTTTTAATTCTCTTCCGCCTATCGGACGAAACGTTTTTTCTTGCAACACTTGCAAAAGCTTTGCTTGAATTTCAAGCGGCATTTCACCAATTTCATCTAAGAAAAGAGTTCCTTTATGCGCTGATTCTAATAGCCCCTTTTTCCCTTCACGATTCGCACCTGTAAAAGATCCGCCTGAGTACCCAAAAAGCTCTGCTTCAATTAAATTCATTGGCAACGCCGCACAATTAATTTCATAGAAACTCTCATTCTTCCGGTGACTCACTTCATGTAAATGACGTACCAATCGACTCTTCCCTACTCCTGTCTCACCTAAAACGAGAACAGTACTATCTACCACGGATACTTTCTTGATTGTCTCGACTATTTTTTGCATAGCGATACTTTTAAAAATAAGTCCTTCATGTTCATATGTTTCTCTTAATTCTTTTTTATATGTTTTTAGTTGATTATCCATTTCCTCTACCTTTTGACGTAATTGGTAGAGCTCCGTAAGGTCACGAGAGTAACTAATCACCCTTCTTAAATTTCCCTCATCGTCAAAAACAGGCCTTGTCCGAACGTGTAAGTACTCTCCCGATTTTGTCGTTTGAACGAGTTCAATCGGTCTCTTTTTTTCAATTACTTCTAACGTTGCTGATGGATAAAAGATACCATCCTTCTGCAATTCTTTTACATGCTTACCTACTAACTCTTTAGCAGCTAGTTGATAGTGCCTTTCACATGTACTATTTACACGCACAACGATTCCCTTTTCGTCAGTCACAAAAATTTCGTCAAACGCGTATTCAAATACATCTTGTAAATCCATTAACACTCGTTCCTTTTCTGCAACCATCCTAGCCACCCCTAACTTCCAATCCATCGATTCACTTTACTACCTTCATTATAAAGTGAATTTTCTGCATTTAATATAGGGACAGCTAGAATGTTTGTGATTTATCATTCAGTTTTTAAACACGAGCGATGTCTGCTTGCTCATAACAAGCCTGCAATGATTCTTCAATGATTGTTAAACCTTCCTCAAGCTGCTCATCTGTAATAACTAACGGCATTAACACACGAATAACATTACCGTATGTCCCTGCTGATAGTAGAAGTAATCCGCGTTTATTTGCTTCTGCACACAAATTAGCCGTTAACGTTTTATCAGGTATTTTCGTCTTACGATCTTGAACGAGCTCGAATGCACACATTGCTCCTAAACCGCGCACATCACCAATGCAATTATATTTATTTTTCATATCTTCGAATCGATTCATTACGACTTTTCCTAATTCTATCGCTCTCTCATTTAAATTCTCTTTTTCTATTACATCAAGTACTGCTAATGCTGCTGCACATCCTAGTGGGCTTCCTGCATACGTTCCGCCAAGCTCTCCTGGTGCAGACTCATTCATAATTTCCTTACGCCCAATGACACCACTTATCGGCACACCAGCCCCTAAAGATTTAGACACTGTAATTAAATCTGGAACGACATCATAATGATCAATAGCAAAATACTTTCCTGTACGACTAAATCCTGTTTGAATTTCATCCGCTACAAATAAGATTCCATGTTCTGAACAAATGCTGCGTACTTCTTGCACAAACTTCTTACTTGGAACGATAAATCCACCTTCTCCTTGAACTGGCTCCATTACAACAGCTGCAATTGTTTCTGGTGCTACTTCTGATACGAAGAAATTCTTAAACTCTTCAACCATAAAGTCATCGTACTGCTCTTCAGTTAGTCCTTCTGGACGACGGTATTCATACGGGAATGGTGCTTTATATACTTCCGGAGCAAATGGACCAAATCCAAATTTATATGGTTTTACTTTACTTGTCATCGTCATTGTCATTAATGTACGCCCGTGGAAACCTTTAGAAAATGCGATAATACCAGGTCTTTTTGTATATTTACGAGCGATTTTCACCGCGTTCTCAACTGCTTCTGCACCACTATTCAAAAATAGTACTTGCTTATCAAAACTTCCTGGCGCTAATGCCGCAAGTTTTTCTGCTAATTCAATATATGGCTCATACATCATGACATTAAATCCAGTATGAATGTATTGATCTACTTGTTTATGGAGCGCTTCTTTAACAGCTGGATGACAATGTCCTACGTTAATTGTTCCTATTGCTCCAGCGAAATCAATATACTGATTACCATCAACATCTGTTACAAGAGCACCATTTGCAGATTGTACAAACGTTGGGATGCCGTTACTTACTCCTTTTGGTACTATATTTTGGCGGCGTTCTAGTAAAGACGCTGCTTTCGGTCCAGGAATTTGTTCATTTACTTTAGCAAATTTTTTTGTGTTCATTACGTACCCCATCCTTTTCTTTACATTGTTTTCTCTTTTCATTGCAAAATATATGCCAACATTCTTCTCTAGTATTCACCCTACATACCCTCTATTTCGCCATAAAAAATAAGTCTATAGAGACTCATTAAGAGTCCCTATAGACTTATTTTTCTTACACACTAGACTTTCCTTTTTCCCAAATAAACTCACCTGATTGGGAAATAAAATCCCCAACAGATTGTAATACTAAATCCGCAAGAGGTTCTAATGTTTGACGATCTCCTGTACCAGATAGTACTCCAATTGCATAACAATCGCCACCATTTTTCGCTAAATATAAATCAGTCGGTGTATCTCCAACGACCGCTACTTCACATGCTTCTAAATGAAATCTCTCACAAAAAGATTCTACAATTCTTTTATCTGGTTTTTGTGCTGGAAATGTATCTGAAGCTACAACATAATCAAAAAAAGACTCTAATTGATACTGTTTTAAAAATAATTCTGTCGGTGCGAAATCATCAGCTGTAACAACGCCTAAAATAAATCCTCTATCCTTTAAACTTTGTAAAATTCTCGGTAAATCCGCCGTCATTTTCATATAGGAACGATACTCGTACATAAGGGAAAATAACTTTTCACTTACCCACTCATGTACCTCCTCTTCCTTAGATGATGTAATATACTTACAAAGCCCCTTTGCAACATCAAGGCTTGTTCCTGCCGCTATTGCGCTACGAGGGTTCACAAACACCCCCTCCACGCCGATCTCTTTTAATAAAGCAGGCTGCATTGACTTTGGTAGTTGATATAAATTTATACATTCCGCCACAAGTTCTTCAGCTACTTTTATCCAAATTGAATGAAAATCCATTAATGTCCCATCTTTATCAAATAGTATTGCTTTTACCTTCTCCATCCATAGCACCCTACCTCTCGTCTCTTTTCTCCTCCAGTGTATCAATAAAGTATGGATATAAAATAAACGAATTGTAAAAATACCATAAAAATCAAACTAACTTCCAATTTACAATTCCTCTACATAATAAAAAGGATGCCTTTACAGGGCATCCTCTTGATGTTCAGGAACAAATAGTTCAAGACAATGATATATATTTTCGAATTCCATCGGTGCATCTCCACCGTATTCACCATCTAAATTAATCATTAGTTTATCTGGTGAATGTACTTTAATTCGGTTTGCTTGCGTGTATAGCACTTTTGGATTGTTAATATGTTCACCACGCTGCGCTTGTGTTGCTGCTTTAATTAAATCAGCGATGGAACCCTTTTTCAGCACTAATAAATCAAATAAGCCATCGTTAATTGATGCATATGGTGCTACCTTTTCAAAACCACCCACTGAACGAGTATTCGTAATTAAAAACATCGTAATTTCTTCTTGTAACAATTTCCCATCATACTCAATTTCAACATATGTTGGATGTAGTGATGGTAACATTTCGATACCTTTTAAATAGTAAGCAAGTTGGCCTAATACCGTTTTTAGCTTACTCGGTACTTCATATGTTAATTCGGTAATACGGCCACCACCAGCGATGTTAATGAAATATGTATCATTCGCTCTACCAAGATCTAATGGTACTGTTTTTCCTTCACAAATAATATCCGCTGCCTCTTCAATAGAACGAGGTACACCGATTGCTCGTGCAAAGTCATTTGTCGTTCCAACTGGAATAATCCCAAACTTTGGACGATGCTCATGTCCTACTAAACCATTTACCACTTCATTTAACGTACCGTCGCCACCAGCCGCAATAACAACATCAAACTTACGATCCGCAGCTTGCCTCGCCGCCACAGTTGCATCTCCAGGACCTGTTGTCGCATGACAAGATGCTTCATATCCAGCTTGTTCTAATTTTTGTAATACTTCTGGTAAGCTCTTCTTAAATAGCTCACGCCCAGAAGTAGGATTATAAATAATTCTTGCTCGCTTCATCATTTATTAGCACAGGAAATTTCTTTATGTATCAAAAAAGAACATACCGAACTTCTATTCAGTATTCCTATGCCTACCTCCTCTCATCTTCCTATCCTTCTTTTATCCCGCTCAAACAGGCAGTAAGAACCCGATTCGTGTAGTCCACCCAAAGCAAATATCCATTTCGATGGTTTTGTTTTATTTGCCAAAAAAATTTATGTCCATCTATTTTCCTCACAACAATTTACATATAACGAATAATAACTATCTATTATTTCATGAGATGAAAAAAACCTCTATGTTTAGATTTATCATTATTCCCACCTTTTTGCAACTATCATACCATAGTTGCTATACAAACATTTTTCCACTTTTGACAGTTAATCAAACGTTTGTTTAAATGATTTTCTCTCATTTAAACAAACGTTTGATTAACCTAGAAAAACACCCATTTACGGGTGTTTTTCTGCTTAATCTTTAAAATTCACTACTATTATCGCTTATTAATTTCTTCAAGTAAGATTTTGTTAACAAGCGGTGGATTTGCTTGTCCTTTTGTAGCTTTCATAATTTGACCAACTAAGAAGCCAATTGCACGGTCTTTACCGTTTTTAAAGTCTTCGATAGATTGCTCATTATTATCAAGAATTTCTGTTACAACTTTACGAAGTGTTCCCTCGTCAGAAATTTGAACTAGACCTTTCGCTTTAACGATTTCTTCTGGGTCTCCACCTTTTTCAATTAATTCGTTAAATACTTTCTTCGCGATTTTAGAAGAAATTGTACCTTTTTCAATTAATTGAACCATTTTAGATAAACCAGCAGGCGTTAATGCAACGTCTTTTAATTCTTTTTGTTGTTTGTTTAAGTATGCAAGCACTTCACCCATTAACCAGTTTGATGTTAATTTCGCATCAGCACCATCTGCAACAGTTGCTTCAAAGAAATCAGACATTTCTTTCGTTAATGTTAATACGTGTGCATCATAAGCTGGCAAGCCAATTTCTGCAACGTAGCGAGCTTTACGCGCATCTGGAAGTTCTGGAATAGAAGCACGAACAGCTTCTTTCCACTCATCGTCGATGTAAAGTTCAACTAAGTCTGGCTCTGGGAAGTAACGGTAATCGTCAGATCCTTCTTTCACACGCATTAAGATTGTTTTCTTCGTTGCTTCATCATAACGACGTGTTTCTTGTTGGATGATACCACCAGATAATAATTCTTTTTCTTGGCGCACTTGCTCATGCTCAAGACCTTTTTGCACGTAAGTAAATGAGTTTAAGTTTTTCAGTTCTGCTTTTGTACCAAACTTCTCTTGTCCAACTGGACGAAGGGAAATGTTCGCATCACAACGCAAGGAACCTTCTTCCATCTTACAATCAGATACACCAGTGTATTGAATGATTGATTTTAACTTCTCTAAGTATGCATATGCTTCTTCTGGCGTACGCATATCTGGCTCAGATACGATTTCGATTAAAGGCATACCTTGGCGGTTGTAGTCTACTAATGAACCGTCAGCTGTATGCGTTGATTTACCAGCATCTTCTTCTAAATGAAGACGTGTAATACCGATACGTTTCTTTTTACCATCTACTTCGATTTCAATCCAGCCATTTTCACCAATTGGCTTATCAAATTGAGAGATTTGGTAAGCTTTCGGATTATCTGGATAGAAATAGTTTTTACGGTCAAACTTCGTTTCCGTTGCGATTTCACAGTTTAATGCCATTGCAGCTTTCATTGCAAAGTTAACTGCCTCTTTATTTAAAGTAGGAAGTACCCCTGGGTATCCTAAGTCAATTACACTTGTTTGTGTATTTGGCTCCGCTCCGAATTCTGTTGGACTCGCAGAGAAAATTTTCGACTTTGTTTTTAACTCAACGTGAACCTCTAAACCAATAATTGTTTCTAAATTCATCTATGCTCGCCTCCTTACAGACTTGCTTTTTTTGTATGATAGTCTGTTGCTTGCTCAAACGCATGTGCAACGCGGTAAATTGTCGCTTCATCGAAGTGTTTACCAATGATTTGTAGACCAAGTGGCATGTTGTTAGCACCGAATCCACATGGAACAGAAATCGCTGGAACACCCGCTAAGTTTACTGGGATTGTTAAAATGTCATTTGCATACATTGTCATTGGATCATCAACTTTTTCGCCCACTTTAAATGCCGGAGTTGGCGTTGTTGGTCCAATAATAACATCGTAGTTAGCAAATACATTTTCAAAGTCGTTTTTAATTAATGTACGTACTTGTTGTGCTTTTTTGTAATATGCATCATAGTAACCAGAGCTAAGTGCAAATGTACCAAGCATAATACGGCGTTTAACTTCATCACCGAAACCTTCACTACGTGTGTTTTTGTAAAGATCTAATAAGTTATTTACATTATCAGAACGAACACCGTAACGTACGCCATCGAAGCGTGAAAGGTTAGCTGATGCTTCAGAAGAAGATAGTAAGTAATACGTTGCTAGAGCGTATTTAGAGTGTGGAAGAGATACTTCCTCCCAAGTTGCGCCCATACCTTCTAATACTTTTAAAGCAGCTAGTACTGACTCACGAGCTTCTTCGCCAACACCTTCGCCTAAATATTCTTTCGGTACAGCAATGCGTAAACCTTTAACATCGCCTGTTAAGCCAGCTAAATAGTTTCCAACTTCAACATTTGCAGAAGTTGCATCCATACGGTCAATACCTGAAATAGCTTGTAATAAGTATGCATTGTCTTCTACTGTACGTGTAATCGGTCCGATTTGGTCAAGTGAAGATGCGAATGCTACTAATCCGTAACGAGATACGCGTCCGTAAGTTGGTTTTAAACCTACAACGCCGCAATATGCAGCTGGCTGACGGATAGAACCACCCGTATCAGAACCTAGAGAGAATAATACTTCTCCTGCTGCTACAGCTGCTGCAGAACCACCACTAGATCCGCCCGGAACATAATCTAAGTTCCATGGGTTTTTCGTAGCGTAGAATCCTGAGTTTTCATTTGAAGAACCCATTGCGAACTCGTCCATATTTAATTTACCGATTGTAACTGTGTCAGCAGCTTTTAGCTTTTGCACAACTGTCGCATCATAAATTGGATCAAAGTTTGCTAACATTTTGCTCGCACAAGTTGTACGAAGACCGTTAGTTACAATGTTATCTTTAACACCAATTGGCATACCGAATAATAAACCATTATCTTCAGCACCAATTTTCGCGTCTAATTCTTTCGCTTTCGCGCGTGCATTTTCTTCATCTAATGTAAGAAAAGCTTTTACGTTATCTTCAACATCCGCAATACGTTTATAAGATTCTTCTACTAAATCCGTAACGGAAATTTCTTTGTTGTTTAATTTCTTATGTAACTCTGATACTGAATGATCAAATAATGACATCGAAATTCCCCTCCTCTATTCTAATACTGCTGGAACACGGATTTGATTATCTTTGTGATCCGGTGCATTTTTTAATACTTCTTCTACTGGTAAACCTTTTTCTGGTACATCTTCACGCATAACATTTTTCATAGTTAATACATGAGTTGTTGGTTTTACGTTTGTTGTATCTAATTCATTTAACTGTTCTGCAAAAGTAACAATTGCATCTAGTTGTTTTTGAAATTTTTCTGCTTCTTGATCAGTAATTGCAAGACGTGCTAAATGTGCTACGTGCTTTACATTCTCAACGGAAATTCTTGACACGGCTAGGCCACCTCCATAATATATCGTTCAATCTACAATACTATTGATGATACCAAATTTTCAGTACTTCAAGCAAGTCAACACATGGTACTTACACCATTTTTACATAAAAAAAGAAAGGCAAACGCCTTTCTTTACGATTTACTCTTTATCTAACGGTTTATTTTTCGGAAATCTCTCGTTATCTTCTTCATTATCACGAATTGTTTTTTGTAATACAAAACAAGACATTGTCAAAAATAATGTTCCAATTAAGTAATATCCTTTTACACTAAGCGTTTCATCTAGCGTATATATTCCAATTAGCATACCTGAAAGCGCGCAAACAAATGAAGTCCATGCTAAAAACGTGAACGCTTGCGTATTACGTCTTCTCATCGTTCTCCCCCTCGTTAGCTGTACATCCATTATAGATAAGTATATTTGCTATGATGGATTTTTATGTAAATTCTAGTTTTATATTTATAAATCTATCATAAAAGAATAATATTTTAAAGTTAGTTTTCTGTCTAATCTGAAAAAACAGTTAAAAGCATTGACATTTATTTCAATTCTACATAAAATAAAAACAAATATTACGAACCTCGAAATATACGGGAGTGGAATTAATTGTTGCAATATGAACATTTTTTAGACTTACTGCTAGATAACGCCAAAAAACTTTTCTATCCAGAAGAATGGGTAAGCCTAGATTTAACACTTTCTAAAACAGAAGTATTTTGTTTACTTTGGATGGAGCGAAATACAGATATTACAATGACAAAAATCGCTGATCTTCTTGATATACCAATGAGTACAACGACAGGTGTTGTAAATCGCCTTGTAAAAAAAGGATATATTGAAAGGTACCGTGATGAAAACGATCGACGTATTGTATTAATTCGTTTAACAGAAAACGGCGTAATGCTCGTTCAAGAAGTAAAACAAAATGCAGCCCATTACTTTAGCCTAGTAACAGAAGCATTATCGGAAGAAGAAAAAGCATTTTTACTACAGATCTTCCAAAAGATTATGAATCACATTGCTACGTCACAACAAAAAACAGAAGAAAAAGTTTCTACACCTAAAATGAAAAACATTCCGATTGAATAAAACCCTTGCTGGGTTTTTATTTAATCATTTATTTCGACATTCGTAATATTCGACATTCGAAACAAAGGGGATATGAATGATGAGAATTATTTTGTATACAGGTAAAGGCGGCGTAGGAAAAACTAGCATTTCAGCAGCAACAGCACTTCAAAGCGCCAAACAAGGATTAAAAACTTTAGTAATGAGTACAGATCCTGCCCATAGTTTAGGAGATTCATTTGGTATAAAGCTATCTTCTGAGCCATTAGAAATCCGCGAAAATTTATGGGCACAAGAAATTAATACGATTTATGAAATGGAAAAAGGTTGGGGCAAATTACAGAAATATATTACACTCCTCTTCACTTCCAAAGCAGCTGATGATATTACAACAGAAGAGTTAACGATGTTTCCTGGTATGGAAGACTTAATTAGCTTGCTTCGTGTACTCGATTATTATAAACAAAACGCCTATGATGTTATCATCATTGATTGCGCCCCAACAGGAGAAACATTAGCAATGCTCAGCTTTCCAGACATGCTCGGCTGGTGGATGGAAAAATTATTTCCTATTAAAAGAAAGGTTTTAAAAGTCGTTCGTCCCGTAGCTCAACCACTCCTTGGTGTCCCTCTTCCAACCGACGATATTATGGACGAATTAACGAATACACTTGAACAGCTCGGAGAAATGAGAGATATTTTATCAAACCGAGAAGTAACAAGTATCCGCATCGTTGTAAATCCTGAAAAAATGGTCATTAAAGAAGCACAGCGCAGCTTTACGTATTTAAATTTGTACGATTATAACGTAGATGCTATTATGATCAACCGAGTCATTCCTAACACTGTCACCGATCCTTATTTTCAAGCATGGAAAGATACGCAAAAAAAATATAAAACATTAATTCAAGATAGTTTTGATCCACTTCCTATTTACGAAGCTCCAATGTTTGAACAAGAAGTTGTTGGTTTACCTATGTTAGAGCGTGTAGGAGATGCTTTATTTAAAACTGATCATTGTCCTACTGAAGTGAAGTTTAATGGCCGTACACAATATGTAAAAAAAGATGGCGATGAGTATATTTTCGTTCTGTCCATTCCCTTCTCAAACAAAAGTGAGCTAGCATTAAATCAAAAAGGCGATGAACTTATTATTCGGGCTGGTTCTGCAAAACGAAATATCACCCTGCCAAAAACGTTAACGCACCTTTCTATTCAAGGAGCTAAGTTTGAAGATGATGTACTAAACATTCGGTTTGGAGGTGTAGTGCATGCATGAGGAACTACTACGAAAAATAATTCGCACAAAAATAAAAGTCGGGATGCATATATTAGAAGAGCTACCTACTCCAATCCAGCAACAAGCTCAGCAAGTACTAAATATTTTGCAAGAGGAACTATCTTCTTATGCTACCGAACAACCACAACATAATAGCAATTTAAAAAGTATTGTAATTGAATAATTATATCCTTGTAGAAGGCCTTTTCCTATAGGCTTTCTACCCCTTTATTGGAGCTGATGTAAATTGATAAAAACATTTTCTGCAAGACACTTTACTCCTCTTACAATCTGGCTAATTCCCTTTTTATTTTTCATTCATAACCTTGAAGAATCTTTCCAAATGCCACAATATCTTGCTAATCAATTTTCAATTACTTTTATAACTAGCCAACAATTTTCCATTGCGATTTCTATATTGACTCTCTTTGTTTTACTTATCGTTTTTCTATATCAACTAAACTTCTTGTCTTCTATATACTGGATTATTTTTATACACGGGGCAATTTTCTTCAACTCTGTTCAACATGTTATTTTGTTTGTCATTTATCATTCCTATAACCCTGGCGTAATATCCGCAACTTTCATTGTCATCTTTTCGATTTTCTTTTTTTCATCTCAAAAACACTTAATTTATAAAAAGAAATTCGTAATTACACTCGCTTTCAGCTTATTTTCTTATCCTGTTATAATTTGGATTACCTTACTATTCGCTAGCTACTTTCATTCATAAAAAAAGACCAGGAAAATTCCTGGTCTATTGCTCTACTTAACAAACATTAGATTCTATGTTATACAGAATTGGAAGGTACAGAATTAGGGTTTGTTTTGTTTGTTAAGTAGATTATATGTTGAACGAACTAACAGCGGAGGGGTTCCTTCTGTTAGTCCATTAAACCCAATCATTACTTTACGATTTTTTCAAGCTCATCAAGTGAAAGATCTACTGAAATGGAACCATCCTTTGTTTCTTTCTTAATTGCATCTGTTACTTCTTTTGAATGATATAGTTCAATTACTTTTTTCAGTGTTGGATCATCTTTATCTTTCGTACGAGCTGCGAAAATATTAATATAAGGCTTCGCATTTTCATTCTTTGGATCTTCTAAGAAAATAGGATCCTTCGCTGGATCTAATCCAGCTTGACCAGCAACACCGTTATTAATAACTGATGCCGCTACATCTTTTAACACACGAGGTGTTTGCTGTGCAATAACCGGTGTAATTTTTAATTTCTTCGGATTTTCAGCAATACCACTTGGATCTCCAAATAGACCAAAATCCTTTTTCAGCTTTAATAATCCAGCTGCATCAAGAAGTTTTAATGCACGTGCTTGGTTCGTTGGATCGTTTGGAATTGCAATTTCTGAACCATCTGGGATTTCATTTGCTTTTTTATATTTTTCAGAGTATAAACCCATTGGCGCAATTTGCGTTGTACCAACAGCTGTAATATCTAACTTATGCTCTTTTTTAAATTGCTCTAAGAAAGCAATATGCTGGAATGAGTTTAATTCAATATCTCCATCAGCTAACGCTTTATTTGGCGTTGTGTAATCAGAGAACTCAACCAATTTAATTTTAATTCCTTCTTTTTCAGCTTTCTTCTTCAAAATTTCCCAAGCGTCTCCATCCGTTCCAGTTACACCGACGCGAACTACTTTTTCTTTCGCCCCTGCCCCCGTGTCTCCACTTGAGCAGCCGCTTAACGCTGAAACCCCTACAATTGCTGATAATGCAAATGCTAAAATTTTCTTCATTTTCTTTTCCCCTCTCCCTTTTTATGATCTGCGTAAAAAGACTTTCGCAAAGTAGTTTCCTAAATTTTGAGCTACCTGTACGAGAATAATAAGTAAAACGACCGTTACGAACATAACTGATGTATCAAAGCGTTGATAACCATATGTCATTGCTAAGTCACCAAGACCGCCTCCACCGACAAGCCCAGCAACTGCAGAAAACTCAATTAAACCAACTGTCATAAACGTGACACCTAAAATCAATGGCGCCAACGCTTCTGGCACAAGGATTTCAAAGACAATTCTAAATGGTGAAGCACCCATTGCTTGTGCTGCTTCAATTACCCCTTTCGGAACAGAAACAAGATTTGTTTCAACCATTCTAGCAATACCGATTGATGCAACTAACGTCATTGGAAAAATTGCTGCCGCCGTTCCAATTGTCGTTCCGATAACACTTCTTGTTAGCGGGCTTAAAGCTACTAAGAAGATGATGAACGGAACCGGACGAATGGTATTAATGATGATATTAAGAATAGAAAAGACCCATTTATTTTCTAAAAAGTTTCCTTTTCTCGTTACATATAAAAGTAAACCTAGAGGTATACCAAGAATTGTAGCGAATATAAGGGTTACAATTACCATTAAGAGGGTATCCCCCGTCGCATCTAGTATGCGCGGCCAAAATATACTCCAATCAACTCGCATGAGCTTCTACCTCCTTCAGCTGCACTTGCAGTCTTAGATGTTGTAATGCTTTTTGAATTTCCCTCTGTTCGCCTTGCAATTCTACAAGAAGATTTCCAAATAGCACATTTTGAAGTTCAATAATATTTCCGTACAGTACATTTACATCAACATTATAGTTTTTTGCGATATATGATAGTACCGGCTGTCCTGTCTCCTCACCAGTAAATGTTAGACGATAAATCTGACCACCATTTTGAATTTTCGCTAAAACACTTTCCGGTAAATGATCATTTATAACTGAGCGTACAAAGTTTTGAGTCGTCTTTGTTTTCGGTTGCGTGAAAACATCAAACAGTTTTCCTTCTTCAATAACTTTTCCTTTCTCCATTACAGCTACACGGTGACAAATTTCTTTCACAACATGCATTTCATGTGTAATGAGAAGAATTGTTAAATTGTATTCTCGATTTACTTTCTTTAATAAGTTTAGAATTTCTGTCGTTGTTTCTGGATCTAAAGCTGATGTTGCCTCATCACATATAAGAATATCTGGTGATGTTGCGAGCGCTCTAGCGATACCAACACGCTGCTTTTGTCCGCCTGATAGCTGCTCTGGGTAATTGTTTGCCTTATCTTCTAACCCTACAAACTTCAGCAGTTCATTTACTCTTTCTTTTATCTCATTCTTTGGTACTTTCGCTAACTTTAATGGATAAGCAATATTCCCAAACACTGTTCTTGAATTAAATAAATTAAAGCTTTGAAAAATCATCCCGATTCTTTGTCTTAGCTTCCGTAATTCTTTCGTCGATAATGATGTAATATCTTTATCATCTATCGAAATCGTTCCTGACGTTGGTCTCTCTAACATGTTTACTAGGCGTAATAACGTACTCTTTCCAGCTCCACTAAAACCGATAATGCCAAAAATTTCGCCTTTTTCAACGGATAACGTTACATCCTCCACCGCATGAACAGATTGCCCACCTGATTCGTATACTTTACTTACATTTTTAAAAGAAATCATTTTTTCCCCTCCTATATGCTGTAAAAACTTGAAGTAGAGCTTTCGAGGTAAAATAAAAAGTGCTCTCCTTCTTATCAACCATAAAGATAAGAAGGAGAGCACTTATATGTACTCGTTCACATCTTCTCATCTTCCAAGCCTTTTATAAAGGCTTGCTGGAGTTAGCACGGTATTATAAAACCCGTTGCTGAGGTATCGTAGGGCCAGTCCCTCCACCTCTCTGGATAAGAATGTATCGATTTAATTGTCGTTTAATTAATTCTCATTATAGAACTCAGAATAATAAGAGTCAATACATTTTTTAGAAAAACATTAATTATTTCTTTATTAAAATTTTCAGATGAAAAATTCAATAAAAAATAGTAATCTTTAAAGTTATGTAAAATTCTCCTCTTGCATATTTTTTAAAAGGATAATCTTCTTTACTAATTGAATAACATTATTTGAATATGAAATCGGAGGAAGATAAATATATGAAAACAGCTCTTTTACTCGTTGATATTCAAAATGATTATTTTCCACACGGAAAGATGGAATTACGTAATCCAGTAGAAGCAAGCGCATATGCCAGCCAACTACTAAAGCTCTTTAGAAAGAAAAACGAACCTATTTTTCATATCCAACACGTAGCAATAAAAGATAACGCTACTTTTTTCCTACCAAATACAGAAGGTGTGCATATTCATGAAAGCGTACGTCCACTTAGAGAAGAAACCGTTGTACTCAAACATTATCCAAATAGTTTCCGCGAAACCGATCTTCTAGAACAATTACAACGTTTAAAGATTGAGCATGTCGTCATATGCGGGATGATGACTCACATGTGTATTGATGCTACTGTAAGAGCTGCTTTTGATTTCGGCTTGCAATGTACCGTTATACATGATGCTTGTGCTACAAAAGATCTTTCTTTTAAGAATGCTACTATACCAGCCGTTTATATTCATAACACAATTTTAGCTAGTTTAAATGGGGTATATGCAAATGTAATAAGTACAGAGGAATTTTTAGCTACAAAAAAACACTCCCTTCAGTGAGCAAAACCGAAAAGAGTGTTTCTTGTCAAACCATAGATTTTCTTTCAAATTGTATTATACAGGAAATTCTTAAAATGAATACTAAAAAATGTGACTAATGAGTCAACTTTTCTCTTTTTTTTGTTTCTATTTCCATGTTTATCCCGATATGAATAGGGTTTAGCTAGTTCCACTTACCAAATAGTAATATGTGGTAAATGTTTTTTGATTCAAATTAACTAGTCTCTTCTATTAATTATCTGTTTGCTTTTGCTTCTTTTTCAAATATTCCGCACGTAACTTTTCAATTTGCTGCTTTTTATCAAATTTGACAGGCGTCTGTTTTTCATGAAACTTTGCCACAGCTACCTGGCCTTTATAATCCAATTGATATTTTCCCACTTTGTTCACCTACTTTTCTTGTCTTTAAAGAGAATCTATTCAACCAATATAATATACCTTATTTTACTGAAATAAACCTTATTACTTTATTGTTTATTAATTTTAGCTTAGTGGAAAATGAAAAAAAGTATATAAAGTGGAACTTTAATCAACCTTCACCAATCGTGATTTTACGGGCTATCCGGCAAATAGCGGGATACAATAGACAATTTACGCTTCAATCCACATATAGAAATTTTTTCAAAAAAAGAGATCTTCGCAGACTGCGAAGATCTCTTCTACTATTTCTTATAAAGTTTCAGAAGTAGTTTTTGCTTGCATGTGAAGTGCTAAGTAGTCAGGACCACCAGCTTTAGAGTCTGTACCAGACATGTTAAAGCCACCGAATGGTTGGTATCCTACGATTGCACCAGTACATCCACGGTTGAAGTATAAGTTACCTACATGGAAGTCTTCACGTGCTTTTTCAATATGGTCACGGTTGTTAGAGATAACTGCTCCTGTTAAACCGTATTCTGTATTGTTTGCAATTGCAAGTGCATGGTCAAAGTCTTTTGCTTTACAGAATGCTACTACTGGTCCGAAGATTTCTTCTTTCATTAAGCGAGCATCTTCTGCAACGTCAGCAACGATTGTTGGTTGGATGAACCAGCCTTTAGAATCGTCTCCTTCGCCACCTGCTAAGATTCTACCTTCTTCTTTACCAATTGCAACATAGCTCATTACTTTATCGAATGCAGCTTGGTCATTAACAGGACCCATGTTTGTACCTAATACAGCTGGGTTAGCAACTGTTAATTCTTTCGTTAATTCAACAGCACGATTTAATACGTGATCGTATACATCTTCGTGGATTACTGCACGAGAACATGCAGAACATTTTTGTCCTGAGAATCCGAATGCTGATGCAACGATAGATTTAGCTGCTAATTCAAGATCTGCTTCTTTATCAACAACGATTGTATCTTTACCGCCCATTTCAGCGATAACGCGTTTCAACCAAATTTGGCCTGGGTTTACTTTCGCTGCGCGCTCATAAATACGGATACCTACATCGCGAGATCCAGTGAAGCTCACGAAACGTGTACGAGGGTGATCCACTAAGTAGTCACCAACTTCAGAACCATTACCTGGAACGAAGTTTACTACGCCAGCTGGTAAGCCAGCTTCTTCTAATACTTCCATGAATTTCGCAGCTACTACAGGAGTTGTACTAGCTGGTTTTAGTAATACTGTGTTACCAGAAACTAAAGCAGCTGTTGTCATACCTGCCATAATTGCGAATGGGAAGTTCCAAGGAGAAATGATAACACCTACTCCTAATGGAATGTAAGAGAAACGATTATATTCAATTGGACGGCTTTCTACTGGAATTCCGTCTTTTAATTTCAACATTTGACGACCATAATATTCCATAAAGTCGATTGCTTCTGCTGTATCAGCATCTGCCTCATTCCATGGTTTACCTGCTTCTTTTACAAGAATAGCAGAGAATTCATGTTTTCTGCGACGAACGATTGCTGCAGCGCGGAATAAAATGTCTGCACGCATTTCTGGCTTTGATTTTCTCCAAGTTTGGAATGTTTCATCCGCTACTTGCATTGCTTTTTCAGCTAACTCACGGCTTGCTTTTGAAACGCGACCAACAAGTTCCTCTTTATTTGCAGGGTTTACAGAAACAATTTTGTCTTCTGTAGTGATTTTTTCTCCCCCAATAATTAATGGATAGTCTTGTCCAAGATAAGATTCTACTTTCTTTAAACCTTCTTCAAACGCTAATTTGTTAGCCTCCACTGAAAAATCTGTAAATGGCTCATGTTTGTATGCTACTACCATTATTTTTAGCCTCCCCTTAGAAAAACGTTTACATTTTACAACATTATTCTACACGATAATTTAGATTTATTCAAATATTCCTAGACTTATATTTTAAAAATTAATAAATTTTTAAAATATAATAAAAAAAAAGAGATTCATACATGCGTATGAATCTACAAAATATGAGTATATTCCAAAACATTTTTTCCGATCAATAATATAGTAACTAATAAAAATAAAGTTCTTACATATCCAACACCTTTTTGAACTGCAAACTTCGATCCAAAATAAGCACCAAAAATCATCGATAATCCCATAATAATACCGTATTCAAAATGAATTACGTCTAAAAATAAAAAAGTAATTAACGATACGATATTACTAACAAAGTTCAAAAGTTTTCCAGATGCTGCCGCTTGAATAAAATCCAAACCAATTAATAAAAATGCAAAAATTAAAAAGGATCCTGTCCCTGGTCCAAAAAATCCATCGTAAAACCCTATCATTAAAATAACAAAGAAAAATATTAATGTTTTTCTTTTCGTCATCTTCTTATAGGTAGATACACTTCCCCAATCCTTTTTCGCAATAATATAAATGGCAATGAATACCAACATCACAAGCACTAGCGGACGTAAAATATCCGGCGGAATAAACTTTACTACTAAAGCACCTGCGACTGCTCCTATAACAGTTAACGGGATTAACTTTCCTACAATTTTAAAATCGACCTTTCCCGATCGAAGAAAATAAATTGCACTCGTAAACGTCCCCATCGTTGCAGCTAATTTATTCGTTGCAATTGCCGAAGCTGGTGGTAAACCAACAAACATAAGTGCCGGAAGCGAAATTAATCCTCCACCGCCAACAACTGAATCAATAAACGCTGCTAAAAATCCGAATGCAATTAATAAAATAATGACTTGAAAACTTAGTTCGTCCATGCGCTTTACCCCTTACCCCTTTTTTATAACATTTTAAATTATAACAAAATTCCTCAAGAAAAAAAGCCGTTCCATAAAGGAACGACCCTCCTATTTAATCTAAAATTTTCACAAACGGTTCATCTTGCTTCGCTTCACGTATAATAATCGCTTCTGGGCGCTCTACAGATTTAATCGTTACTTGTACTTTCATATAATTCGGGAAATATTCCGTAACAAGCCCGGCTACATATTGTGTAAAACCAATTATTTCTGCTTTTCCATTAAACTGGACAGGAATATCAAGCTTTATTTCTCTTAATTCATCGTCTCTATACATACCAGTACCGATAACAGCTGTATAGTCACCTTGGAAATAATCACTTAGTTTTGCTTTAAAGTTTGATACCCTCGCCAAATCTTCACGTTTATTATCTGTTTTCGCTTGTTCAGATGGGAACAAATAATATTTCTCATTAATTTGTTTCCAATCCTCAACTGTTTCACTACCCTTTTCAACATTTGCATAAGAAACAAAGTTACCTGGCACAAGTGAAGCCTTCGGAGCCTGACGATAAATTGCAAATGTTATCGGAAGGTTTTTTGTTGCAGGATCTTTTTGATGCATAAACTTCAAGACTTCTTGCGCCATTTTTTTCCCTTCAGCTAACATTTTTTCATTCGAGATTGTAGCTTCACGCGGGTAACCATGTTCTTCATTATAATAATGCACTGAATTCATTGCTAATCCAACTACAATGCCGCTACGCTCATCTTTGTCGCCGTTTTTCACATAATAATCATGCTCTAAAATATTGGAAATATATACTGGATTTTTTTTGTTTTTTTCTTCTAGTATTTCGGATCCTTCACCTAAAGCTGGATTTAATCCTATGTTTGGAAATTTAACTGCATCTTTTTTTAATGTGTCTTCTAGTTCTTTCTGTTCAGCATTTGTACGCTTTCTTTTGACAAGCATTTGTACATATTGAGTCTCTAGAGTATCTCCGCCTTTAAAGAAATAATCTTTCGTACTAAATGATTCCTTCGCAATACGCATTAATCCTGTTTCAAATTCATCTATATCAAGACGATTATTTACTCCTTGCACGACTAAACCACGTGCCTTTCCACCATCAAATGGAATAGTCGTCTTATAATATTCATCCGACATAGCGTATTTTGGAACAACTGATTGTTCTTTTGCTTTCCCCGATTTCTCAACCACTTTGTCATCTTTGTCGGCACCTGCACTACACCCACTTACAAGTAGGCCAAGGCTTAATACCGCTAATGCTATTTTTTTCATGGTAAGTTTGCACCTCTTACTTATTTAGCTCTTGTAAGAACCTCTCTTCATTCCAAACCTCAACATTATGTTTCTCCGCTTGTGCTAATTTCGAACCTGCCGCTTCACCTGCAACAACTAAATCCGTACTTTTACTAACACTTCCTGTTACTTTTCCACCTAATGCCTCAATCTTCTTCTTCGCTTCACTACGTCCCATAACTTCTAATTTCCCTGTTAAAACGACAGTTTTTCCTGCGAAGTACGACTCAACATTTTGTAAATCAGCGATTTTTATACCTTTGTATACCATGTTCACGCCATACTCTTTAAATTGTTGTAATAGCTCTAATACGTCTTCATTATCAAAATACGTCACGACAGATTGAGCCATTTTTTCACCAATCTCATTAATTGCTTTTAGCTCTTCTTCCGTTGCTTTCACAAGTGCATCCATCGTTTCGAAATGCTCTGCAAATGTACGGGCTGCTTTCGCTCCGACATGGCGAATACCAAGACCGAATAATAATCGCTCTAATGAGTTTCCTTTAGAATTCTCAATTGCCTGTACTAAATTTGTTGCTGATTTTTCACCGAATCGTTCTAGCTGCAATAATTGCTCTTTCGTCAACGAATATAAATCAGCAAATGTACGAATATAATCAGCATCAAAGAGTTGTGTAATAACACGTTCTCCAAGTCCATCAATATTCATTGCATTTCTTGAAACGAAATGGATTAGCCCTTCTCGAATTTGAGCCGGACAAGTTGGATTTATACAACGAAGTGCTACCTCTTCTTCTAAACGAACTAGTTCACTCTCACATGCTGGGCAATGCGTTGGCATATGATATTCTTCTTCCTCACCAGTACGCTTATCGAAAATAACGTTCACAACTTCAGGGATAATATCTCCGGCCTTCTTCACAACAACATAGTCGCCAATTCGAATATCTTTTTCACGAATTAAATCTTCGTTATGTAAAGACGCCCGACGAACAATGGTACCAGCCACTCGCACTGGCTCTAGCTCTGCAGTCGGTGTTACAACCCCTGTGCGACCAACACTTAATTCAATGCCTGTTAATCTTGTTACAACTTCTTCCGCTGGGAATTTATAAGCAATCGCCCATCTTGGACTCTTTGCTGTAGTTCCTAAACTTTCTTGAAGAACAACGTCATCTACTTTTATAACGATTCCATCAATCTCATAATCAAGATGCGGACGTTTTTCTTGCCATTCTTCTACATAAGCTATAACTTCTTCGATTGTTTCACATGTACGACGATTTGGATTTGTTTTGAATCCAAGTTCCCCTAAGAAATCAAGCGATTCACTATGCGATGGAATTGTTTTTTCTTCTACATTCGCAAGTCCGTACACAAACATAGATAAATTACGCTTAGCTGCAATTTTCGGATCAAGTTGGCGTATGGAACCTGCGGCCGCATTACGCGGATTCGCAAATACATCTTCACCATTTTGTTCTTTTTCTTCATTTAACTTAACGAATGAACGCTTCGGCATATAAGCTTCGCCTCGTGCTTCTAACGTTACTTCTTCATTTAAACGAAGCGGAATTGCTTTAATCGTTTTTAAATTTTGAGTAATATCTTCACCTGTTACACCATCACCACGTGTCGCCCCTTGAATAAAGCGTCCTTTTTCATAATGAAGTGAAACAGCAAGTCCGTCAATTTTTAATTCGCATATATATCTTACATTCGCATCATCAATTCCTTGACGTACTCGTCGGTCAAAATCACGTAAATCTCCTTCGTTAAATGCATTTCCTAAACTTAACATCGGTGACTTATGTGTTACTTTTTCAAATATATCAAGAACCGTTCCCCCAACACGGATAGAGGGAGAATCTTCACTCATAAACTCTGGGTTCTCTGCTTCTAATTTTATAAGCTCCTGCATATTACGGTCATACTCCGCATCAGAAACAGAAGGATTGTCTAATACGTGATATTGATAGTTAAATGTATTTAACAAATCACGTAGTTCTTCTATACGTTTTTTTGCTATCTCTTTTGACATATCCTCATTCCTTTCTTATTGTTTCGTCACAGGTGCAAATTTTGCTAACAAACGTTTAACACCGATTGGGCTTGGGAACGCAATATCTAATTCTTTTGCATCACCTTCACCTTTTACACTTACAACTGTACCGATTCCCCATTTTTGGTGGGAAGCTTTATCGCCTACTGCCCAGCCGATTTGTTCGCCGCCTGTCGTCTTAGCTGCAGGACGCACGAAAGCTGAACGAGAACGTGTTGTCGTTGTCGTTGTCGTTTTACTGCTACTTGCCGTTCTGCCTTTTGCACCAAATGAAGTTTCACGCTTCGGCGCTGTTTCATTTAATGATTCCACTAGTTCTGCCGGGATTTCTGTAATAAATCGAGATGCGGCATTCATACTTGTTCTACCAAATAAAGTACGCATTTGTGCATTAGATAAATATAACTCTTCTTCTGCACGAGTAATACCTACATAAGCAAGGCGACGCTCTTCTTGCATTTCATCTTCTTCCATTAGAGAACGTGTATGAGGGAATATTCCTTCCTCTAAACCAACAATAAAGACAACTGGGAACTCTAATCCTTTCGCTGAGTGCATCGTCATTAAAATAACTTCCTCACCAGCAGTTGGATCTTCATCTACACGATCAATATCAGCAACAAGCGCTAAGTCTGTTAAGAATGCAACAAGGCTCTTATCTTCGCTTTGAGATTCAAATGTTTGCGTAACAGATAAAAACTCATCTAAGTTCTCTAGACGACCTTCCGCTTCTAAAGTACGCTCGTTTTTCAACATATCTCGATAGCCCGTTTTTTCAATAACTTCTTCTACTAATTCTGTAACAGATAAATACTCTTGCATATTTACCCAGTTGTGTAATAAACCTGCGAATTCTTTTACTGCCTTTGTAACCTTTGCACTTACTCCAACATGCTCAATCTCATCGAATACAGCAGTTAACGAAATTCCATTTTGCACACCGTAATTAATAATTTTATCGATAGAAGTCGCACCAATTCCGCGCTTTGGCACGTTAATAATACGCGCGAAACTAATCTCATCATCTGGATTCCCAATTAAACGTAAATACGCCAAAATATCTTTAATCTCTTTACGATCGTAGAACTTCGTACCGCCGACAATTTTGTAAGGAATATTAGATTTCAGGAAAATCTCCTCGACCATACGAGACTGCGCATTTGTACGATATAACACTGCAAAATCAGTATATTTTCGTTTCCCCATTTGAATATCGTCACGAATTTTTTTCGCAACAAAATATGCTTCATCTTTTTCCGTCGCAGCACGGTAATATGAAATTTTGCTTCCAACTTGATTGTCTGTCCATAATTTTTTCGGTTTGCGATTCGTATTTTTTTCAATAACAGCATTCGCTGCATTTAAAATATTTTGTGACGAACGATAGTTTTGTTCTAACAGAATAACTTGTGCATTCTCATAGTCTTTTTCAAATGACAAAATGTTAGAAATGTCCGCACCACGCCAGCGGTAAATAGACTGGTCTGAGTCACCTACAACACATAAATTTTTGAAACGTGCTGCTAAATGTTTTACAAGAAGGTACTGCGCTTTGTTCGTATCTTGATACTCATCCACATGAATATATTGGAACTTACGCTGATAAAACTCTAGTACTTCTGGAACACGTTCAAATAGCTGAATCGTTGTCATAATTAAATCATCAAAGTCTAATGAGTTATTTTTCAGAAGACGTTTTTGATATTCTGTATATACATCGCTCGTTAATTTTTCATATGGGTCAGCGATTGTAATTTTTTTTGCATAGCTGTCTGCGGATAACAATTCATTTTTCGCATTACTAATACCAGCTAAAATAGAGCGCGGCTCAAATTTCTTCGGATCAATATTGCGCTCTTTCATAATTTTTTTAACTACAGTTAACTGATCACCTGAATCTAAGATTGTAAAGTTACGATTAATACCAATACGATCGATATCACGTCGTAAAATACGGACACACATAGAGTGGAACGTAGAAATCCAAATATCTTCTGCTTCTGGTCCGACAAGTGTATCAATACGCTCGCGCATTTCACGAGCAGCTTTATTTGTAAAGGTAATAGCTAGTACATTCCATGGTGCTACACCTTTTTCACCAAGTAAATACGCAATACGGTGTGTTAACACACGTGTTTTACCACTACCTGCACCCGCCATTAATAGAAGTGGTCCATTCGTTGTTTGTACTGCTTTTTGTTGCTGCGGATTTAAACCATTTAATAACTTATCTGTCATACGCCTGCACCTACTCTCCTTTTACTGCTTTAACCGTTTTTAACGCTGCTTTTATATCATCATAAATAATATTTCCAACAACTACTGTATCAGCATATTGCGCCATTTCTTTCGCTTGCTCTGCATTAGAAATACCACCGCCATAATATAACTTAGCTTGCTTCAGTTCTACTTTTACATTTTTAACAAGTTCAACGTCTCCATACGTACCGCTATATTCTAAATAAAATATCGGTAAACGTAATAGCTTGTCTGCTAAACGCGCGTATGCAATCACATCATCTGCTGTTACGTCACATTTTGCATCTGTAAGCTGGGCTACTTTCGCTTCAGGATTTAAAACACAATACCCTTCCATGAAAATTTCGTCCCAATCCATAATATCCCCAAATTCTTTCAAAGCCTCATGATGAACGCCTGTTACCCATTCTACCTTTCGGCTATTTAAAACGCTTGGGATATAATAAAAATCAAATCCTGGTGTAATTGCTTCCACATCAGAAACCTCTAACACACAAGGAACCGCATATCTACGAATGCTAACTAGCATATGTAGTACATTATCAATTGTCACTCCATCACTTCCGCCTACAATAACAGCATCTGTTCCAGACTCACAAATCATTTCTAAATGTTCGTCACTTAATTCCTTATTTGGATCAAGCTTAAATACATGTTTCCACCTGGAAATATCGTACATGAAAACACCCTTTCTTTTCTCTAGTTATATATATTTCTGTTCAAAATAACAGTTTATTTTTATCTGGATTTTTTTAACTTCATCTTAAATATTTGTTTCAAACGGAGAATTAAGTTTGGAATTCCCTCTTCCATATTTTTTCAAACGAGAGGATTTAATTTTGAAGTTCTTTTTATGCATTCTTTCATTATAACAAAAAAAGTTACTTACACACACGCACATTCCAACATCTTTTTCCACGTCAAATGTTGGATTACATATCCCTAAAGCCACACGGGATACTAATAAAAGAAATAGTATTATCTATTTCAACTTTCATAAAAAGGAGTGTTTTTCTAATGAAGCAAAATATCGGTACAATAAATGCCCTAATTCGAATTACACTCGGACTTGTCCTCTTCGGTTGTAGTGCAACTAAACTCGTACGCAAACCTTGGTGCATTTGGTCTAACATTTTGCTATGGATTGGTGCAATGAAAGTTGCAGAGGGCATTGTTCGTTTCTGCCCTGTTGTTGAAATGTGGAAATTCGGAAAATACATGAATATGGGGGCATTTAAAATGCCTAGCATGAATTTTACTGAAAAAGGACATACTAAAGAAGAAGTGAATCAAACTTCCAGTCACGACAAACCAAAGTCAAATGGAAGTTATGACGCTTCTGACAAAGAGATTGAGTCAGCGATTGAAGATATAATCCTGGCAAAACCGCTTTGAATCATTTGTCACGATGCAAGATGCTCTCAAAGGGACTTAACTGCTGCAGTGGGCGGTTAAGTCTTCTTTATTTTACCACAAAACAGAACGTACATTCTCATTTTGACCCTTAAAATATACTTAATCAATAAAATTCAGAAAATTAGGTGCGAACCCCTTGCTTAAAATGATATAAAAGTGATATCATTTTTATATCAGGAGGCGATCATATGAAAGAAAAACAAGTTTTTTATGTAAATGGTTTTCTCGGTATTATCGGGATTTTAATTTTAGCCGCTATCGGTGTATTTTTCCTCGTGCAAGAAATTATTATAGGAGCAGCATTAATTATTATTTTAGCCGCAGTTCTTGCTACAGGTATTGGTATTGTTCAACCAAACCAAGCAAAAGTCATTACGTTTTTCGGTAATTATTTAGGAACGATTCGTCAAAACGGTTTATTTTTAACAATTCCGTTCGCATTCCGTCAAACTGTATCTTTACGTGTTGAAAACTTTAATAGTAAGAAATTAAAAGTAAATGATGTTGACGGAAATCCAATTGAAATTGCAGCTGTTATCGTATATAAAGTTGTTGATTCTGCAAAAGCAATGTTCGGCGTTGAGCATTACGATCGATTTGTAGAAATTCAAAGTGAAACGGCAATCCGCCACGTTGCAACAAAATATCCTTATGACAATTTTCAAGATGAAACTTGCATTACATTACGCGGAAATACTGAAGAAGTCTCTGAAGAATTAAAACGTGAGTTAGAAGCGCGCCTTGAAATTGCTGGCGTAGAAGTATTAGAAACTCGTTTAACACATTTAGCTTACGCAACAGAAATTGCCCATGCAATGCTACAACGTCAACAAGCAAAAGCAGTATTAGCTGCTAGAAAAGAGATTGTTGAAGGTGCTGTGAAGATGGCAAAGGATTCAATCCATATGTTAGATGAGGAAGGCGTACTGGAACTAGATGACGAGCGTAAAGCAAATATGGTGAACAACTTATTAGTTGCCATCGTTTCAGACAAAGGTGCGCAACCAGTTATTAATACAGGAAGCCTATACTAAAAGGTTGTAAATCATTATGGCTAAAAAGAAAAGCTTTCCATTACGTATTGATCCTGAATTACACGCAGTCATCGAAAAATGGGCGAATGATGAGTTTCGTAGCGTCAATGCACACATCGAATATTTACTTCGAGAAATGGCAAAGCAAAAAGGAAAATTAAAAAAAGATAAAGATGCATAAAAAATCCCGCTGAGAAATCAGCGGGATTTTTTATATTAGCTTCTCGTCATCTCATGCCCAATGGCGCGATACCCTATATCACCTCGGTAAAATAGACCATCACTCTCAATTTTACCGATTTCTTTATACACCTTATCTTTCGCTTCTTGTAAACTATTCGCCCTACAAGCAACAAATAGTACGCGGCCACCGTTTGTTACAAAGTCACCGTGCTTCATTGCTGTACCCGCATGAAAAACAATTACATCTTGCAATGCATCTAGTCCGCTAATAATATCACCTTTTTTATATGCCTCTGGGTATCCTTTTGAAGCAAGTACAACACCAATTACCGCTTCCTCTGACCATTGTAACGCTAACTCACTTTCGTCTAATACAGCGTTACATACATCAACTAAATCATTTTCTAAGCGTGGTAATACAACTTCTGTTTCAGGATCGCCAAAACGTGCATTAAATTCAATTACCTTTGGACCATCATTTGTTAAAATAAGACCTGCGTATAAAATACCTGTAAACGAACGGTTTTCTTGGATCATCGCCTTAGCAGTTGGATGCAATACTGTTTGAATCGCCGCTTGAACTGCTGATTCTGGAATTTGTGGTACTGGAGAATATGCACCCATTCCGCCTGTATTTGGACCTTTATCACCATCAAAAGCTCGTTTATGATCTTGCGCAATTACCATCGGATGCACAGTTGTTCCATTCACAAATGCCATTAATGAAAATTCTTGTCCATCTAAAAACTCTTCAATAACAACCTTCTTACTTGCTTCGCCGAACTTTACATCTTGTAGCATTTCTTTCACAGCTTGTAATGCCTCTTCAAGTGTCATTGCTACCGTTACACCTTTACCAGCTGCTAAGCCATCAGCTTTAATAACGATTGGTGCACCAACTTTTTGAATGTACTGTACTGCTTCTTCATAATCTGTAAAAGTTTCATATGCAGCAGTTGGAATGTTATATTTTTTCATCAATTCTTTCGTAAAAGCTTTACTACCTTCAATAACAGCAGCTGCTTTATTTGGACCAAATACACGAAGTCCCTCTTCTTTAAAACGATCAACAATTCCATTCATAAGCGGAATTTCTGGTCCAACGAAAGTTAATTCAACATGATTCTCTTTCGCAAATAAGACTAATGCATCAAAATCATTTTCATCAATATCAACCAGTGTTGCAACGTCACGCATACCTTCATTACCTGGTGCTACATATACCTTTTCTACTTTTTCAGATTGTGCAAACTTCCAAGCTAAAGCATGCTCACGCCCACCGCGGCCAATCACTAAAACATTCATATTTCATCCCCCAATACTTAAATAAGTACAAACTAGAAGCTATGCTCCTAGTTTGCTTTTTCATATCAATAAAAGGTTATCTCGACCGGACTTTTTAAACTTCCATATCAATCTGGGTTTAAAAAGGAGGATCATGAGAACCGAGCAGATCGAGGCGCATTTGCCAGGAGGACACGGAGTGTAGCTTCCCTACATGAGTACCGCACTGGCATTGCAACGACGACATGCGACAGTTATCTTGACCGGACTTTTTAAACATCCTCTATTAGTGTTTGAAATGACGTACGCCAGTGAACACCATAGCAATCCCATACGTATCCGCCACTTTAATAGAATCTTCATCACGGATTGATCCGCCCGGTTGAATGATTGCTGTAATTCCTGCTTTTGCTGCTTCTTCTAATGTATCTGGCATTGGGAAGAAAGCATCAGATGCAAGCGCGCTACCTTGTGCTTTTTCACCAGCTTGTGTAATTGCGATTTTTGCAGAACCTACACGGTTCATCTGTCCCGCACCGACACCAATTGTCATATCATCTTTCGCTAAAACAATTGCATTTGACTTTACATGCTTTACAACTTTCCAAGCTAGTTTTAAATCTTTCCATTCTTGCTCTGAAGGTTCACGTTTCGTTGGAATTGAAATTGTACTTTCATCTAATGATAACGTATCTTCCTCTTGAACAAGAAGTCCACCTTGTACAGAAGTTAGTTTTTTGCTTGCACTTGTCGCTTTTTCAATATTTACAGTTAATAAACGTAAATTTTTCTTACTTTGTAATACTTCTAAAGCTTCTTTTGAGAAAGAAGGTGCAATAATAATTTCTAAAAAGACTTCATGCAACTTTTCTGCTGTAGCTTTATCAATTTCACGATTTGCTGCAATAATACCGCCGAAGATTGATACTGGATCAGCTTCATAAGCACGAGTATATGCTTCGTGAATATCCGTACCTACTCCAACACCACATGGATTCATATGTTTTACTGCTACTACTGCTGGCTCTGTAAATTCTTTCACGATACTAAGCGCTGCATCTGCATCGTTAATATTGTTATAAGATAGTTCTTTCCCGTGTAATTGTTCTGCGTACGCAACAGAAGAAGTTACAGCGAATGGCGCTTTATAGAATGTTGCTTTTTGATGTGGATTTTCTCCATAGCGTAAATCTTGTTTTTTCTCAAATGTCACTGTTAATGTTTCTGGGCTTTCTTCACCCATTTGCTCTGTTAAATAGTTAGAGATTAACGCATCATATGCCGCTGTATGACGGAATACTTTCGCTGCTAATTTACGTTTCGTTTCTTCTTTTACTTCACCGTTCTCTTTCAGTTCTGCTAATACAACATCATAATCTACTGGATCTACAATTACAGACACGAATTTATGATTTTTCGCAGCAGAGCGAATCATTGTCGGGCCACCGATATCAATATTTTCAATTGCATCAGCAAATGTTACATCAGGCTTAGCGATTGTTTCTTTAAATGGATATAAGTTAACAACAACAAAGTCAATTGGTTGAATACCTAATTCATTCATTTGCGCTACATGCGTTTCATTATCACGAACTGCTAATAGACCACCATGAATATTTGGATGTAATGTTTTCACACGGCCATCCATAATTTCAGGGAAACCAGTTACTTCAGAAATACCAATTACTTGTAAGCCGTTTTCTTCTAATAACTTTTTCGTACCACCTGTTGAAATAACTTCAATCCCTTGTTCTAGTAATCCTTTAACAAATTCTACTACTCCTGTTTTATCTGAAACACTTACTAATGCACGCTTTTTCATTTATCCTTCACCCCTGGTTGTATGTTAGTTAACAGTTGATTCTTTCACAGACTGAACAATTAGATTCACTGTATTTACGTATAATTTATGTTCAACTTGTTGAATTTTCTTTTGTAAGCTTTCTCTCGTATCCCCTTCAGAAACAACCACTGCTTCTTGCGCAATAATTGGCCCTGTATCCATACCTGCATCTACATAATGAATTGTTACTCCAGTTACTTTCACACCTGCTTCTAACGCTTGACCGACAGCATCTTTACCCGGAAAGCTCGGTAGTAATGATGGATGAATATTAATAATCTTCCCGCCGTATGCTTCTAGTAACGTCGGCCCGATTAAACGCATATATCCAGCTAAAATAACATAATCAATTTCATATTCTTCTAGCTTCTTTAATATCTCTTTTTCAAACGCTTCTTTTGACTCATATGCTTTCGCTGAAAAAGCAAAACACGGAATATGATGATAATGTGCCCGTCCAACAGCACGTGCTTCTGGTTTATCACATACTAGTAAACTAATATCTGCATCTAATCTTTTTTCTTCTACCGCATTGATAAGAGATTGAAAGTTAGATCCGCTTCCAGAAGCGAAAACTGCTAATCTACTCATAGTGCTGTGCCCCCATTGAAGGTAACGCCAGCCCCTTGTACAGTACGTCCAATAATACGAGCTGTTTCTCCTTGCTCTTCAAGAAGACGGACGATATCTTTTGCATCTTCTTCCTTCACCGCTACTACCATACCAATACCCATGTTAAAAATATTGAACATTTCTTTTTCTTCTAGCTTTCCAACTTCTTGAAGTAAACTGAAGATCGGCTGAATTTTCCAAGATCCTAATTCAATTTCTGCACCGATTCCTTCTGGTAACATACGTGGAATATTTTCAATGAATCCGCCACCTGTAATATGCGCCATACCGTATACTTCATATTTCTTCAATAGTTCTAAAATAGGTTTGACATAAATTTTCGTTGGTTTTAATAATTCTTCACCAAGAGGTAGCTCTAAGCGTCCGTAAATGCGATCTAAAGATAGTTCTCCATCTTCTAGTAATACTTTTCGTACTAAAGAATAACCGTTACTATGAATACCGCTAGATGCTAAGCCAATTAATACGTGACCAGCTTCAATTTTTTCACCTGTTACAATTTTCTTTTTATCAACGATCCCAACTGTAAAACCAGCTAAATCGTATTCTTCTGTAGAATACATTCCTGGCATTTCAGCTGTTTCCCCACCAATTAAAGCACAACCTGCTTGGCGACAGCCCTCTGATATACCTTTGACGATGTTTTCAATTTTACTAGGTTCAGCTTTACCACAAGCAATATAATCAAGGAAGAAAAGCGGCTCTGCTCCTTGGACAACAATATCATTTACACACATTGCTACTGCATCAATACCAATTGTGTCATGTTTATCTGCCATAAAAGCGAGCATCAATTTCGTTCCCACGCCATCTGTTCCAGATACTAATACAGGTTCTTCTAATGCAAATTTTGATAGATCAAACATGCCTCCAAAACCGCCTAAACCACCTAGTACTTCTTTTCTCATTGTTGTTTGTACGTGTTTTTTCATTCGAGATACCGCTTCATATCCAGCTTCAATATCTACTCCTGCTTGCTTATATGCATTCGCCATCGTTATCTACACCTCGTCTTTTAATTTCTCCCTATCCAGGTCAGGCCGTTTTAAGAAAGAAGCTAGCTTCTACATCAAAAGAACGTAGAAGCTTTTTTCTTCTTATTTCATACTTTCTAAAAGCTCTTGCTCATAATCATAAAGAGCTGTTGGATAATCCCCATTGAAGTACGCCATACATAGACCGCCGTACTTCCCTTCATATGGACGTCCAATTGCATCTACTAATCCATCTTCACTTAAAAATGTTAATGAGTCTGCACCGATCATTTCACGAATTTCTTCTACTGTATGATTTGCTGCAATTAATTCTTTTCTCGTTTGAATATCAATGCCATAGAAGCATGGATATTTCAAAGGTGGTGAAGCAATTCTTACGTGAACTTCTGTCGCCCCAGCCTCGCGAAGCATACGAACAATTCGTTTACTTGTCGTTCCTCTTACGATAGAATCGTCAATCATAACAACTCGTTTCCCTTCAACTACACCTCTTACTGCTGAAAGCTTCATCTTAACCCCTTGCTCTCGCAGTTCCTGAGAAGGTTGAATAAACGTACGTCCAACGTAACGATTTTTAATTAATCCTAACTCATATGGAATGCCTGTCGCCTCCGCATAACCAATTGCTGCTGAAATACTAGAGTCTGGTACACCAGTAACAACATCAGCTTCAATAGGAGCTTCTGCCGCCAACCGTTTCCCCATATTTTTACGTGCTGCATGGACGTTAATACCAGCAATATTGGAATCTGGTCGTGCAAAGTAAATATATTCCATACTACAAATCGCATGTTCTACATCATCTGTGAAACGATCTACGTGAATTCCTTCATCATTAATGATAAGTAATTCACCCGGTTCCACATCACGAATGTATGTTGCACCTACTACATCGAAAGCGCATGTTTCTGATGCTACAACGTAAGCATCACCCATCTTTCCAATTGAAAGAGGACGGAATCCATTCGGATCTAACGCAACAATCATTTCATTTCCAGTTAGTAAAAGATACGCAAACGCACCTTTCACTTTATTTAGAGCTTCTTTTACACTTTCAATTAACGAATCTTTCGTACTACGTTTAATAAGATGCAAAAGTACTTCTGTATCTGAACTTGTTTGAAAAATACTTCCCTCTGCCTCTAATTCGCGGCGAAGCATTTTTGCGTTAATTAAATTTCCGTTATGAGCTAGCGCCATACTATGATCAGAAAAACGGAATAATAATGGTTGAACGTTCGCAACTTCACTTCCACCAGCCGTTGCGTATCGCACGTGTCCGATTGCAGATTTCCCGTTCAATCCTTCTAGCTCACCTCTTGAAAACACTTCCGATATTAAACCTAACCCCTTGTGACCGATGATTTTTTCCCCATTATTTACAACGATGCCTGCGCCTTCTTGCCCACGGTGCTGTAAACTGTGCAATCCGTAGTATGAAACTTGTGCCGCATTTTCATGCCCCCAAATTCCGAAAACGCCACATTCTTCGTTTAACCCCTTTATTTCAGCAAGCATGGGATTGCCCCTTTCCAAGCCTTTCTCATTTCATCTACATTTGCTGCAAGTAATACTTCATTTCCTTCATTATGAATTGTTACTTCATTTGTATTTGTTACTTCTCCGACTTGAGTTGCTTCAACTATTTTCTCGAATGCTTCTTTATTTTCACGTTTTACAGTTATCACGAAACGAGATTGTGATTCTGCAAATAATGCTGCCGTTGCTTCACCGTCTAATTTCACAGTAGCACCTAAACCTTTAGCACCAATTGCACTTTCTGAAATCGCAACTGCTAAACCACCTTCAGCAACGTCATGCGCAGATTGAACAAGTCCAGCTTGAATTGCCGCTAATACTTGTTTTTGACGTTTTAATTCTACGTCTAGATCGATACTTGGTGATTGGCCGAAAATCTTGCCGTGAATCATTTTCTGTAATTCACTTCCGCCAAACTCAGCTTTCGTCTCTCCGATGATATAAACTAAATCGCCAGCTTGCTTAAATTCTTGTGTTGTTACATGTTTTAAGTCGTGTACAAGACCGACCATCCCAACTGTCGGTGTTGGATATACAGCTTCGCCACTACGTTCGTTATACATTGATACGTTTCCGCCGATAACTGGCGTTTGTAATGTGCGACAAGCTTCACTCATACCATCTACTGATTTCTCAATTTGCCAGAAGATTTCTGGTTTTTCTGGATTACCGAAGTTTAAGCAATCTGTAATTGCAAGTGGCTCTCCTCCAGAACATACGATATTACGTGCTGCCTCTGCTACTGCAATTTTACCGCCCATTTCTGGATCTAAATAAATGTAGCGAGAGTTACAATCTGTCGTCATTGCTAATCCTTTTTCTGTACCGCGTACACGTACAACTGCTGCGTCTGAACCTGGTGTAACAACTGTGCTTGTGCGAACTTGATAATCATATTGATCATAAACCCACTCTTTACTTGCAATTGTTGGTTGTTGTAATAGAGCGAATAACGTTTCTTTATAATTTTCTACTTTTGGCGTTTCCATTTTCATTTCTTGGAATTCAGCAAAGTATGCTGCTTCTTTTGATGGTTTATGATAAATTGGTGCTTCTTCTGCAAGAGCATCTGCCGGCACTTCAGCTACCTTTTCACCTTTATGGAATAAACGAAGCATTTTGTCTTCCGTTACTTTCCCCATCGTAACCGCTGCAAGACCGTACTTCTCAAATAAATCTACTATTTCTTGCTCTCTACCTTTTTTCACAACAATTAACATACGCTCTTGTGATTCAGATAGCATCATTTCATATGGTGTCATTCCTGTTTCACGCTGTGGTACATCATCTAAGTACATTTCAATACCCATTCCCGCTTTACTTGCCATTTCTGCAGAAGATGATGTTAAGCCAGCTGCACCCATATCTTGAATTCCAACAAGTGCATCCGACTGAATCAATTCTAAGCAAGCTTCAATAAGAAGTTTCTCCATAAATGGATCCCCTACTTGAACTGCCGGGCGCTTCGCTTCTGAGCTTTCAGATAACTCTTCAGATGCGAATGTTGCACCGTGAATACCGTCACGACCAGTTGATGCACCTACGTACATTACTGTATTTCCAGCACCGTGCGCTTGCCCTTTTTTAATGTCTTCGTGGTTAATTAAACCTACGCACATTGCATTTACAAGTGGATTTCCTTCGTAACATGGATCAAATTGTACTTCTCCGCCAACAGTCGGAATACCGATACAGTTACCGTATCCTGCAATCCCTGCTACTACTTCTTCGAATAAATATTTCACACGTGGTGATTGTAATTCACCGAAACGAAGTGAGTTTAATAGAGCTACTGGGCGTGCTCCCATAGAGAATACATCACGGATAATACCACCAACGCCTGTTGCCGCCCCTTGATATGGTTCAATAGCTGAAGGATGGTTATGACTTTCCATTTTGAATACAACTGCTTGATTATCACCGATATCTACAATTCCAGCACCTTCCCCAGGTCCTTGTAGAACGCGCTCACCTGTTGTTGGGAACTTTCGAAGCACTGGCTTTGAATTTTTATAACTACAATGTTCAGACCACATAACAGAGAATAATCCTGTTTCTGTATAATTTGGCAGACGGCCTAAAATCTTTTCAACCATGGCAAACTCTTCGTCTGTTAGCCCCATTTCCGCATATATACGCTCTTCTTTAATTTGTGTTGGATTTGGCTCAAGCATTAACGACATATGTTTCCCTCCACTGTTTTAAAATAGATTGAAAGACTTTTAACCCTTCAGCACCGCCAAGTAATTCATCTACAGCACGCTCTGGGTGTGGCATCATACCAAGTACATTTCCTTTTTCGTTTACAATACCAGCAATATCTGAAACGCTTCCATTCGGGTTTTCCACATAACGGAATGCGATTTGATTATTCTCTTCTAATCTTTTAAGAGTCTCTTCATCACAATAGTAATTCCCCTCACCATGTGCAATTGGAATATTGATTACTTCATCTTGTTCATATTGTGATGTAAACATCGTTTCATTATTTTCAACACGTAACTGAACTGTTCGGCACATAAATTTTAAGTTTTCGTTTCTCATCAATGCTCCTGGTAGTAATCCTGATTCAACAAGAATCTGGAATCCATTACATACACCTAAAATCGGCTTTCCTTGCTCAGCAGCTTTTTGCACTGCTTTCATTGCATTCGCAAAGCGAGAAATAGCGCCGCAGCGTAAGTAGTCACCGTAAGAGAATCCACCTGGTAGTAAAATTGCATCATATTCATCTAAATTCTCTGTATCGTGCCAAACGTAATCTACTTCTTCGCCAAGCTCATCTTTAATTGCATGGAACATATCGACATCACAGTTTGAACCCGGAAATACTATTACTGCAAATTTCACTGTGCGACAACCTCCTCAACTTCATAACGGAAGTCTTCCATTACAACGTTTGCTAGTAACTTTTCACACATTTCTTTTACCTTGCTATCTAGATCAGACACTGATTTATCAATTGTTAATTCCATATACTTTCCGATTCGAACGTCCTGTACTTCTGTGAAAGAAAGGCTATGAAGTGCGCCTTTCACTGCTGTTCCTTGTGGATCTAATACGCTTTCTCTTAATGTTACATATACCTTAACTTTATACATGTGAAATTCCCCCTAAACGTTTTAAAATCTCTTCATAAGCATCTGTTAAATTCCCAAGATCGCGACGGAATACGTCTTTATCAAACTTTTCATTGCTCGTTTCATCCCATAAACGGCAAGTATCTGGTGAAATTTCATCCGCTAAAATAATTTCTCCTTCTTCTGTTACACCAAACTCTAATTTGAAATCTATTAATCTTACACGACAGCTTGCGAAATGCTCAATCAATACTTGATTGATTTGTAGAGCCATTTCTCGTAATACGCTTACTTGCTCTGGCGATGCAACGTTTAATACACGAATATGATCTTCCGTTACAAGCGGATCTCCTAAATCATCATCTTTGAAGTAAAATTCTACGATTGGTTCTGCAAGTACAGTTCCCTCTCCCATTCCTAATCGTTTTGAAAGACTTCCTGCAATTACATTTCTTGTGACAACTTCTAAAGGAATAATACTCACTTTTTTAACAAGTTGCTCTGTTTCAGATAACTTCTCTACAAAATGTGTTTTTATTCCTACTTCTTGTAACTTTCTGAACAATAAAGTTGTAATCTCATTGTTCAAACGACCTTTTCCTGTAATCGTCTCTTTTTTCTCCCCATTGAAAGCAGTCGCACTATCTTTGTACTCTACCCAAACCATATCTGCTGATTCTGTACGATAAATTCTTTTTGCCTTACCTTCATACAGCAATTCTAGCTTTTGCATTTCGCAAGCCCCCTGTAGTTTGAAAAATGTGAATAATGTTTTTATAAAGAATGGCACAGAACGACTCTATTCTGTGCCATATGAAATTTTTACGCTTCGTTTAATCCAAGGCGTTCAAAGATTGTATCAACGTGTTGCATATGATGCTCATAATTGAAGCATTCATTAATTTCTTCTTGTGTTAATTTGCTCGTAATACGCTCATCAGCTTCTACAAGCTCTTTAAATTGTACTTGTGTTTCCCAAGCTTCCATCGCTTTAGGCTGTACGATATCGTAAGCTTCTTCACGCACCATACCTTTGTCGATTAGTGTAAGCATTACGCGCTGAGAGTAAATTAAGCCATATGTTCTTGTCATATTGCGTTTCATATTCTCTGGGTATACAGTTAAGTTTTTAACGATATTACCAAAGCGATTTAACATGTAATTTAATGCGATTGTAGCATCTGGTAAAATTACGCGTTCTGCAGAAGAGTGAGAAATATCACGCTCATGCCATAATGGAACATTCTCGTAAGCCGTCATCATATAACCACGAATAACACGAGCTAAACCAGTCATATTTTCAGATCCAATTGGATTACGTTTATGTGGCATTGCAGAAGAACCTTTTTGACCTTTTGCGAAAGCCTCTTCAACTTCACGTGTTTCACTCTTTTGTAAACCACGAATCTCAACTGCCATCTTTTCAATAGATGTTGCAATTAGTGCAAGTGTTGACATGTAATGAGCATGGCGATCACGTTGCAATGTTTGTGTTGAAATTGGTGCTGCTTCTAATCCTAAGTTTTCACAAACGTACTTTTCTACAAATGGATCAATATTTGCATATGTACCAACCGCACCAGATAGTTTACCAACGCGAACTGTATCTGCAGCTTGTTTGAAACGCTCTACGTTACGTTTCATTTCTTCATACCAAAGACCAAGTTTTAAACCAAATGTTGTTGGTTCTGCATGAACACCATGTGTTCTTCCCATCATGATCGTGTATTTATGCTCTTTCGCTTTGTTAGCTAAAATGCTTACAAAGTTTTCTAAGTCTTTTAATATGATTTCATTCGCTTGTTTTAAGATGTAAGATAACGCTGTATCTACTACGTCTGTAGATGTTAAACCGTAATGAACCCATTTACGTTCCTCACCTAATGCTGGTGTTTCTGATACAGCACGAGTGAATGCAACTACGTCATGACGTGTCTCTTTTTCAATTTCATAAATACGATCAATATCAAATGATGCATGCTCACGAATTTTTTTAACGTCTTCTTTTGGAATATCGCCAAGCTCAGCCCATGCTTCACAAGCTAAAATCTCAACCTCTAACCATGCTTTAAATTTGTTCTCTTCCGTCCAAATTGCACCCATTTCTGGGCGTGTATAACGACTAATCATTTTTTTCCCTCCAACAGTTGTTCTTGATGGTCCCAAATATGCAAACTCTTCGCTTTTTCTAGAGCGACTTCAATATTATCATTTAAAATATTAACATGCCCCATTTTCCGCTGCGCTTTTGCTTCTTCTTTTCCATACAAGTGTAAATAGCACCCGGTTAATCTATTCACTTGTCTTAGGACCCCTTCTATATGTTCGCCTAAAATGTTTACCATGACAACTGGTTTTAACAAATTTGTTTCTCCAAGAGGTAAATTACAGATTGCTCGAATATGTTGACCAAATTGACTCGTTTCACATGCATCCTGTGTATAGTGTCCTGAATTGTGAGGTCTTGGTGCTAATTCATTAATGTAAATCTCACCATCAGCTGTAGCAAACATCTCTACCGCTAGTGTTCCCACAAGCTCTAGTTCATCCGCGAGCACTTTTGCATAAGCAATTGCTTTTTGAGAAAGTTCTTCTGTAATGCGAGCTGGAACGATAGATTCATGCAAAATGTTATTTACATGAATATTTTCTGCTACCGGAAATACTTTCGTTTCACCACTTACACTACGAATTACAATAACTGATACTTCTTTTTCAAAAGGCACCCATTTCTCTAAAATACATTCTGCTGCATTCGTAAGTTGTCGTGCTTTATCAACGTCAGCTTCACTTCTTAAAACAACTTGCCCTTTCCCATCATATCCACCTGTCGTTGTTTTTAAGACGGAAGGATATGATAACTCGGTGATTGCTTCAGTAAGCTGCTCTTGCGTTTGAACCAATCTATACGTTGCTACTGGTAATCCTGCTTTTTCAATTGCATTCTTTTCTGTAAAGCGATTTTGCGTTTTACTTAACAACTGACTGCCTTGCGGTAAGTAAGCATGTTTTTCAAGCCATTGTAAACATCTATAATCAATATTCTCAAATTCATATGTGACAACATCACTAATCTCTGCTAAATGCTGAATTGCTTTTAAATCGTCATATGATGCAACAATTTCAATATCAGCAACTTGTGCACACGGTGAATGTTTTGTAGGATCTAAAACAGCAATTTTATATCCCATCTCCTTAGCTGCCAATGCCATCATTCTTCCTAGCTGGCCGCCTCCAATAATGCCGATTGTTTTTCCAGGTAAGATGATTCTCGTCATACTAGCTCACTACCTTCACGCACATCTTTTTCAATTGCTTCTCTTCTCAATTCTAATGCATCGTGTATATCATCATGGAATGATCCAAGTATTTGTGCTGCAAGTAAACCAGCATTTGTTGAACCAGCTTTACCAATTGCAACAGTTGCGACTGGAACCCCTCCTGGCATTTGGACGATGGATAGTAATGAATCTAAGCCGTTTAACGCTTTTGATTGAACTGGAACTCCGATTACAGGAAGATTCGTCTTCGCCGCAACCATACCTGGTAAATGCGCTGCTCCACCAGCTCCAGCAATAATAACTTTCAACCCACGTTCACGAGCCGTCTCTGCATATTCAAACATATAATCCGGAGTCCGATGAGCGGATACAACTTTTTTCTCATACGGTATATTTAATTCATCTAAAATGTCACAAGCATATTTCATTGTTTCCCAGTCTGACGTGCTTCCCATTATGACTCCAACTAGTGATTTCATATTAGAATCCCCCCGATTCAAATAAAAAAAGCCTGAAATAGAACAGTTTCTCTTTTACTATGAGAGAAAGTGCTCTACTCAGGCATACGTATCCCTTGTGAATAGAAAAATACCGAGTGACTTTCCCTCATAGTCTAACGAATAACGGTCGTTAGGTAGAGACTTGCAGGCCATATCCCCGCGATTATATGAGGTCTTATATTATTGTTTCTATGGCTATATTAACAATATTTCATAAACAATGTCAATAAATAATCGAATGTTTTTTTATTTGTTCTCGATAACGTTCGTGTTTTAGTTATATTCAAAAGAAGATTTGCAAGTATATGCAAGAAGGAAAGGGAATTAGAATATATATTTCTAGAGATCTATTTCACCTATAACTATTCATATAATGCTCCAGGAAACTCAAATCAAAATATATACATTGGCAAGTTCTACATAAAAATAAAGTGAAACTTTAATCAGTGGGGGTTTTCTTCATCCCCCACTGATTATTAGTTGAACCAATCGGACTTTTATGGGCAGTTGATCCCTCACCTAAATTCTTTGCTTGCGCTGAATTTTGAGGTGGGGGTCTTACTGCCCATTAAAGCGGGATAAAACTGATATTGTAGTGATTTAATTTATAGGGGGTGGATTATGAAGAAATTTAATATGCTATCATATTTATTTTTCTCTATTGCGGTAATTGCTGTAATCATTGAATACGTATTTATATCATCTCATTTTTTCTACTCTCATTATTTTAACTATATACTTGCGCTAGAAATAATGTGTCCTATTGTAGGTATTACTTTAGCAGTCTTCGGTAAACCAGGAAAACAAAAATTCATTGCTATTATTTTAAATAGCCTCTATTTCATTCTTTTTTCATCTTTAGCTTTATTAAATTTATGGATTATGACATTTAGTAAG
>NZ_VHIV01000008.1 GCF_006494425.1 Bacillus dicomae
TCATCAAGTTAAGAAAAGAAAATACCTCCAAAACGAAAAAATAACTCGTTTTCTGTAAAAAATAAACAAAATTTTCATTCTAGGGTGTTATAAAGGTCTTAAGTTGATGGATGTGTGGTACTATCCCTATTTGTAAACTTTTTAGACTAGCCTTTTATATACTATACTCATTCCATAGAAAAATCGTCCTACTTTAATACAATGTAAGTACGAGAACAATCATTTTTTACTTCTGAAAAAAAGATATCATTATTTCTCAACATCCAACATATGGAACTTCACTTCTAATAATGATAATATGAAGGTAACTTTCAGTTGTAATTCTCAATATGTCATTCCATTTAAAAGGTCCTGAACCCCAATCCAGGACCTTTTAAACTATCCTCTACTATATCCATCCTGATACTTTATTACTAAATTAGAGGTATTTATTTGAAAATTATCTTCTTAATCCTGCAAACTATAATGGCTGTATAAGAGCCCTAACTCCAATACCAGTATGTAAATAACTATAGATTAGTTTCTTTTAAAATGAATTACATCAATACATAACCTTTAAACAATAGTAGTATCTGCTACAGTTGCTCTCTTAAGCTCTAATACTAAATTTTAAAAAATATAAATACTTATAGATTTTTAAATAATTCAAGGCAAACTTGATAAATACAGACTGAACAAACAATTCATTTGAATAATGCCACAGTGTCACATATAGTTTCTATATTATTAGAAACAGAACTATCCTTTGTATAATAAAATGAAATCTGCCAAAAGATGATAGAACATTACAATGAAACCAAAACATTTAATTTGTTTATTAAGAATACAGAATGCTTGTGACAAAAAATACAAATGAGTTATATAAAATATGTGATAATATCGGTACTTTTAAATCTCCAGTCTTTTCATAACTCCATGCATATAAACAACCATTTATAAAGTAAGGGAAGAAAAACCAATCAAAATGAACAGCTGCAAAAATCCCATTTGCAATAATAATCGCTACTGTCCGATTAATTCGTTCGAACAATACTCCTAACCCTATAGGTAAAATCTTTCTGAAAATCCATTCTTCAATAATAGGAGCTAACAGAATTGGTACGACTAAATAGAAAAAATTCAGTTCAATTTTTGTATTTACTTGCTCTGCACTTCCTGTATCAACTCCCAAATAACCTTTTAGGAAAGAAAAAACGAAACTGGATACAATTGCGAATCCAGTTGCCATTATCGTCCATTTCCCTTTTTCTAATAATGCCTTTATGTTCAATTCTCTTTCCCCCTTAGCCACGGCTGTTCTTCTTTATTTTTTGTCCTTATATAAAACTAATAAATTCCTAATTTAAAGACGTAAAATACCTTGCCATCATATTAACCATAAAATAAAATGTACGAATAAAAGCCCCAGAAAAACGCATAATTGCACTCGAGCATGATATGTTCTTTCCCATGAAAAAATACGACATAACCATAACACATATGTATTGCCGTATAAGCACATGATTCCTAGAGCAACTAAAGACTCTAAATAAGTAGGTTTAGGTGTCATAAAGCCCTTTAGACAAACTATAATAAAAAACCAAGAACACGTTCCAAAAAATATTCCGAGATAAATTATAGACAATAAAAAAGTTTTTGTTGATGTTTTCACTATTTCCCCCCTTTACAGTTGATTAGAGAAAATACAACACTGAATCCATTTTTGATGATTATTAAAAACAGTTCTAAATGAATGTCTTTCATATTTCGGGCATTTCAATACTATGCCTCTCTAATTCTATAGTCTTAATATTTTTTAGCGAAGAATCATTTTACTTTTTATATTTTCCAGTAAATTCAAACGTAATCTTTCCGCTGGAATCAAGCTTCAGATACGCATCAAATTCTTTTCCTGATTTCCCTTTCATCCCTTTAATTAATCCTGTCTTCTTACCCGCTAATAATTTCTTCACGTTTGCTTCGCTTATTTTCTTTGTTAAAAATTCGCTTGGAAGAGAGAACTTGCAACCTTCCTTATAACCTTTACAACCGTAAAATGTCTTGCGATTCGCTATGTCTTTTCCACATTTCGGGCATTTCCCTACGGAATCCTTTGTTTTCATTTCTTGTACTTTGCTATCTATTTGAAGCTGACCAATTGACTTCGTAGCGTTGACGATCAACTGCTTCGTGAATTCTCCTGTCTTCGCAACAAATATCTCTTTAGAGCCTTGTTTCTTCCCGATTTTCCGCAAATACCCTTCCCATTGCGCTGTCATTTCGGGCTTCGCTAATAACGTGCCGTCCACGGCTTCGCAAAGAATTTCACCTTTCGGTGTAACAGTCACTTTATTCTTTTTCACTTCTATATATTCTTGTTTTTTGAGCGTTTCAATGATGCCAGCTCGTGTTGCTTCCGTACCAAGTCCCTCTACTTCTTTTAGGATACTTTTACTCTCTTCATCCTCAACTGAAGCACCGCACGTTTTCATTAATGTAATAAGTTGTCCCTCTGTATAAGGATTTGGTGGTGTTGTGATACCTTCTTTTGTCTGTATCTTTCCTTGTACAAGTTCGCCTTTTTGAACAACAGGAAGGAGGGATTCCCTGTCTTCGCTCTCTTCTTCGCTAGGCTGATCCCCTTTATATAGTTCTTTCCATCCTAACGCTTTTTCTGCTTTTCCTTTTGTTGTAAATTCTAATCCATTCATATCTGTTGTAATAATCGTTTCCTCGTATTCATAAGGCGCATGGAACATACCTAGTACACTCTTTAACACTTCCATATACAAGTTGCGCTGCTTGTCTGTTAATTGATCTACCTTTTGTTTCGAAGGAACATTTTTAGTCGCTATAACGGCATAGTGCTCCTGTACTTTTTGATTATCAACATAGCGTTTATTCGGCTCTAATGATTTTGGTTGGAAGGATACTCCTATAATAGATTGATATCCCTCTAAGTTTCGTACCAAATAAGCGAATTCATTTTCTGTAATGTAATTACAGTCTGTTCGTGGATATGTTAGGAGTCTTGCTTCATATAGTTCTTGAACAATTTTCAGCGTATCAGCAGGTGAATACTTGTACTTTTTATTCGCTAAAGCCTGTAAGGAAGAAAGAGAGAACAACTTTGGCGCTTCTTGTTTCTTCGGTTTTACTTCCACGGATTGTACTGCGCCTTGCTGATTCCCTCCTTCAGACAGCTGATGTTTCTTCAGTAGCAATGCCACTTCATTTTTTGTTTGGAATCGCTCTTTGTATCTTCCCTTATATGTTCCATTCATGCCTTTAAATTGCCCTTCTAATTCAAAGAAAGGGGATGGCTTAAAGTTTTTAATGTCCTGCTGCCGTTGATTAATGAGACATAAAACAGGTGTCTGAACACGCCCTACGCTGTAAACACCTTGTACACCTTTTTGGCGTAATAGCAGCGTATATAATCGACTTGCATTCATACCAATTGCCCAATCACTAATTTGACGAGCTTGTGCTTCAGCAAACATGCTCTCAAACTCCGCACCTTCCTTCAGGTTCTGGAATCCCTTTTTAATTTCATCCGCTTCTAAGCTGTTGATCCAAAGGCGTTTCATTTTTTTAGAAGAACAGCCCGCTTCTTGAATGATTAAACGTGCGATTGCTTCGCCCTCTCTATCAATATCGGTTGCGATTGTAATACAATCTGCTTCCTTCATTAATTTCTTTACAATGTTGAACTGCTTTCTTTTATCAGCGGACACTTTATATTCGTAGCGCTCTGGTAAAATTGGCAATTGTGACATATCCCATTTTTCCCACTCTACTTTATAATCTTGTGGTGCTTTCAGTTCAACTAAATGTCCGTATCCCCATGTAATATTCGCTCCATTCGGCATTAAGGAACAAGGCGCAATAGAAAAGTATCCATCTTTCTTCTCTACTTTCGGGAATACTTCCGTGTATGCTTTTGCTTGTGATGGTTTCTCCGCAATAATTAATGTATTCACGTGTATTATTTCCTCTCCGTTACAGAATTTTAAAATATTAAAAGGAGTAACACAGCGCTATACTCCCTACAATCATATAAAAGAAAAGCGACATATCGCTATGTCGCCTTTTTAACACTTCTCATTTATTCATGATTATTAACTACTTCAATTCTTTCTAAGAAAAAGAGAAACCCCCTACGCGGAAAGAATAGAAATAAAATACAAAATAATTATTATCATTGGATACTTTGTATTTCATTTTAAATTTTCGTTTTTTCTAAATATCAAATTTAAAACCCAAGAAGCAAAAAATACCTAAATGTATTATCCTTAATATATAATTATATAAATTTAAAAATAATTTTACCTATAGCAAGATCAATAAAAACTAGGTAAAACATTGTTACTTGTTAATTTTTATTTCATTTCTTATTTAAATTAAATAAAAAAAACGACATATCACTTTATGTCATCCCTTCCTATCTCTCGCGCCCCATTTGGCGCATATAGGCTAGTCTTCTTGCTCGCTTCTTCTGTTCATCTCGATTTTCGTCCTGATCCTGATCCTTCGTTTTCTTTTGAACCTTTACTTCATCTTGTTTTCCTGGGGTTTCTTGAACTCCTGCTCTATTTATTACTGCTACTTTCTCTCGCATCTTTACCTTATTTTGTTCTCCTGTCCCTTCTTGAACTCCCACTTTATCCTGTACTGCTACTTTCTCCCTAATCTTTACTTTATTTTGTTCCACTGTTGCATCTTGGATTTCTTTTTTATTTTTTCCCTTCGTTTTTTCTAACTTTTTTACTACCTCAAGTTCTTGATTAAAGTTTAATAATGTAGAGTTTTTAAATCTGCCTAATTTATGAGCTATTCCTTTTCTTGATTCACGAATATAATCTTTTAAATATAAACTGAATCCCTTTTTAATTGTTTCATAATTCGCTTGAACATAATCATATTGCTCTTTATCTAAATGTGAACGCTTTTTTATATACGACTCATCTGGTAATAATAATGCATGAGAATAATCAATTCCTGCATTTGCCGATTTACTGGAGGGTGCATGAAATCCATTAGGATGATTCAGATTCGACCTTAATGGTAGTAGGAAATCCTTTTCTGATACTCTTACTTTTACATACACATAAGGTCTTTTCACCTGTTTTAAAATGTTACCATCATCCAACATATTTATGAAATGACTGTTTTCTTCAAAGTATTTTCTGTTTAAATGTACAATCTCTAATTTTTTAGTCATTAAAATTTTCCCCTTCAATAGAAAAAGGCGACCAATATGGTCGCCTTTCAACTTTAATAAATCAAATTTAAACATCGTTCTTTTCATTTATATCATTACGGAGGTGAACGAGTAAAAGAACTCCGCTGAATATGTGTCTGTTCTTTTCATTTATATCATTACGGAGGTGAACCAGAAAAGAACTCCGCTGAATTACAATACCTATTTTATACTATTTCCACCTAATTATCAATACTTTTTTTGGTAACTTTTTCTTTTTATACATATCATCTTTCCATTTTTTATCTGTAGCAAATAGGGATCCTTTCCCTCTATTTAGCTCTTGAATAGAGTTTATAATATCCCTATTTATTTTCAATTGTATAGTGATATTTTTTCTACAAAATTAATAAAAGTTTAATGAATAAAACCTTTAATTTCTTCAAAAAATAAACCCATATATCCTATAGAAACAGAAAAAGCTAAAAGCTTATTATTCCATATGAGGCAAGCTCATAAATAATTACAAGCGTACTAATTATTAAAATTAGTTTTTCTGCTAGTCCATCGTAACTATAGTAAATAACATAAAATCCACTCTGAAATTTTTTATTCGAAATTGGCAATAACCACTTGATTCCCTTTTTAGAAAAGCTATCTTCTACTAAATGTAGAAAATAGCCAGCTAATATGCACATACCATTAGTAAATGATAACGGTGTCATCCCTACTGCAAATAAAATAGGAATCAGCACAAGCACTAAACCAAATAGTGAATGCGTGATTCCCCTATGTCCAAATACTGTATTCATTAAGTCTGACACTCCACGAGTTCTTCGGCCAATCCATGAATGCTGTTCATCTATATCAGGCAACAAAGCACCCAAACCGACTGCAATAACATTACCAACTGTGAGATTTCCTGTTTGCGCTAAAACTGGTAGAGCGACCGCTAGACTTGTCGTAAGGTGGGTTTTATACTTCATATCCTGCATCCTCCACTATAACTTTTTACTCATACGTTCATCTGCTCCATAAAACTATTTATTAATGACGATATAATTTTTTCTATCCATGAAATCATAACATTAACAATATCTATTAACGCCCGATCTCCAAAACTCGGCATACCATATAAATAAAATTCAAAAAACATTATAAAAGCGCTTAATAGTAAAATTATATCTTCCGCTATACTGTTATAGCTGTAGTAAATAACATTAAAACCACTTTGAAAACTTTTATCTGATAAAGGTAATAGCCACTTTATCCCCTTCTTAGAAAAGCTATCTTCTATCAAATGTAGAAAATAACCCGCTATTAAACAACTTCCGTTAGTCAAGGAAAACGATGTTAGTGTTACCAACAAAAGTACAGGAATCATTGTAAGTATGACTCCTAAAAGTGAATGTGTAATCCCTCTATGTCCAAAATACATATGAATCAAATCTGATATTCCTCTCGTTCTCCGTCCGATCCAAGAACGAGGTTCATCTATATCAGGTAACAATGAGCCAAAAGCAACTGCAGCAACATTTACCATGGTAAAATTTCCCGTTGTCACCAATACAGGCAAACAAACTGAAAGGCTTGTTGTAAGATGAGTTGTATACTTCATTTATTACACCACTTTCGTTTAACTAATACTCACATCTACCCATTTGTTTTATTACATACTGGCTTTTAATCTGTGCTCTTATTTGTTGTTGAATTTTTTTAGTTCTTTCACTCCGTCATTTCTACCAAGATACTTCTTTGTACCTCTAAGGTTGATTAGTAACTCCTTCACAATCTCTACTCCTTTTCCATTCCTCACCTTTTCTACTGTTTTAACGAATTCCATACGGTATACTTCAGATGTTTTTTCATCTCTACAATCATTAATTAATTAATTAATTTACCTTCAGGAATAATTTAAATCTCACCATCTTCAATTTTCTTTTCTTCAATATATTGAATTGGTCGAAGAGCTTTCTTCTCGACCTCCTCATATCCGATAGATGTATAAAATACATTCCCCTCGTCAATATCTCTTTGATCAACCTTTTCGGAGGCAATATAACCGTAACCTTCTTTATAGAACACTATCTCTTTATGCTGTAATGGATTTCCCGTAACTGCACAATATATTACTTCCTCTTTGTTAATAGGATATAGTCCTAAATACTCAATATCATTATTCAGTATTTCTTTATGAGATTCAAAAATAGAAGAATTGATTTGGTTGACAACCTCGGATACAGAATTATCAAAAATACAATGTTTATTACAGTCTTTCGCATACTCAATAAAACATTTCATTTTTATATATTGATGTTGATCTAATGAGACTTTTAGAACAGAGAGATCTAACAACCTTTCTTCGCTTAAGCATATTTTGTAATGCGTTTCAAAATTCTTTGTAATTATATCTAAATCCTGTTGTTCTTGAATTCGGGTTAGAATATCGGTATTATTATTCACTTTCTTTACCCCTTTATAAATATAGTTCCTAATAAAAGCACAAATAATAATTCAAAATTGTTCATTATAGAACTAAAACTAAGACAACTAGTGCCCATCTTCTTTAAAGTAAAAAAGATTCCCTTTTTGACTTATTAAAATTCTTACTTAGAGAAACCTTTTACTGATTTATATATGCCCGTATACGTTCGATATATTTCCCAAACACTCAATCCTATTATTTTTTATATAGTTTTTTTCTTTTCATTAAGTAGTTTAATTTTTTCATGCTTCATTTTTATATCATTTTTTATTAGCTCAATTTCCTTATTATTATTATTTACTGTTGCTGTATTTGAGTTAATCGTATTTTGTGTTTTAGCTTTTTCTGCTTCTGTTTGATACTCCATATCTTTTTTCAATTGATTATTTTTAATTTCTAGCTGCTTATTAGCAATATTTTTATCTCTAATTTTTTGTTCTAAATCTTTAATTTCTTTTTCACTATCTTTTTGTAAAAGTGTAAGATACTCTTTCTCATAAAAATCTTTTGACTCTTCTTTTAATGAATTGTTTTTCAATTTATCTTTTTCTACGATGTACGTTTTAAAACTACTATCTTTAATATCCTCAGCATCTGATTGTAATTCTGGATGGATATATTCAGGTTTAACCATTGAAGATACAACACCAAACCCTTCCGGTATGTTCTTACTAATGACAATGATATAGTCATCACTTGCACGATAAACTTTTGTTTTCACATCATCTTGTTTCTGCTTAATGTACTTATTCTCTACTTTATATTTCATATTACTTAAAATTTGCGTATCATTTTCTGACTTTAATTGATAATCAATTCGTAGCGTTTGATTTGCTGGGTTGTATTCTTTCTTGGCAACAGAGATTTTAACTGTAGGCGATAACATTTGATAGTCGCCTAACTTTAACTCTTCAAATTTATATGTAGCACCACTAAAGACCGGTGAAATACAAAGTACAAAAAACATCGTTATAAAACTTCCAAGCGTTAACAGGTAAGCTTTTCTTTTAGCATTTGCAGCCTTTCTTTGTCCCTTTTTCTTATTAAATATCAAATGCATAATGCTTCTCCCTTCATATTCACTATACTCACATGTTCATGAATATTTTCAAGTTTGTAATTTGTATACTTCACTTTCCCATTAACATCAGGTTCATATTCACGAACGATTAACCAATCCACCTTATCTCCAGAATTATAATCAAACCATCGACAGGGAATTTCAACATACTTATCTTTCCTTATCCCTTTCTTTTTGCGTAATTTCAAAATTAAATATACACCTTCATTTACATAATCATGATTTGCTTTCAACTCACTCAAGCGCATGATAAATAATCCCTTTCTATTTGTTGATAAAATCAACAAATCTACACTTTTTATGAAATTCATAAATAAGCCCCTGATAAAAATTTGTTTACAGGGGCTTATTTTCTATTTACCTTTTTGTTGGATATGTAATATAGTCTACAACCTTAATTTCATTCCCTTGCTTCTCTAGTGTTATTTTTATTAAATTTTTAATCGTAGTTTGTTTATTCTCTAATCCTTCAATCGTATACTCAACATCAATTAAAACACTACATTTCTTAGAAAGATCTTCACTTGATCCAATAAAAATTTCAGCATTATTTACAGTTGATTTAAAGTTTGGATCTCCTATATCCTCCGTATCAGGTGCTACCGTGTCCACTACCTTTTTATCTGTGATTTTCAATAAATTGTTTCTTCTCTCACCTTTATTCTTTACCGAATAGTCTAAATAAGCATGTATAAATTGATTTGATATATCTTTATATTGATTTTGTAAATCTATTGCTGGGTTAACTCCAGCTTTATCTTGTACTTTAGTATCTTCATTATTAGAATTTGTACTAGCTTGATCTAATTTTGATTTCAATTCGCTAATAGTTCTATCTTTTTTATCAAATGTAATTTTATTCTCCCTATCTTTATTATCAAATTCTTTCTTTGTGTTATATGTAAGTACACCACTATATATAATAGATACACTTAATACACCAATTAAAATTTTCGTTAAATTATTCACAATCTTCCCTCCATCTTTATTCTTTTATTTCACTCTTCGAATTCCTGCATAGTGCTGCTGCCAATACGATGATGTAAATTGATGGTAGCCAATGCCGCTACCGTTGGAATCATACATTGTATTTGCATCTATATAGATACCCACATGACTGACATGATTCGGTCCACCGTATGTCCCTTTGAAGAAAACTAAATCGCCTGGTTGTGCATCTTTCGGGTCCACTTCTACAGTAAAGTCATACTGTGTAGCAGCTGACATTGGAATGTTTACCCCTGCAGCTTTATATGCCCAGTACGTTAACCCACTACAATCAAATCCTTGAGAAGCACTCTTCCCTCCCCATACGTAAGGATTACCATTGTACTTTAACACTTCATTCATCATAGTTTTAAAGGTATCAGAACCACCTGGAATTTGACCTGGGGCCCCACCTGTTCCATCAAGACTTACATACTGTTTCACAATTTCTGCATAAAAAAAGTTACCGCCATTGAGATAGCGATAGCCACCATTGTATGCAACTGCTACAGGTTGGCTATATCCAGTTGTTGTTCCACTTTTATTACCGCCAGCAGGTGCAACAACCGTTTTAGAATAATAATCCGCTGTTTCTAAGGAATGTGTTTTATGATTTGCAGCTAACCATTTCACATAATTACGTCCGAAATTGTATGTTTGAACGATAGCTGAAAGGTCATTAATTCCTAAGGCTTTCGCATCTTCAAAAGAACCTTTCAAGTGCATAACACCATAATAAATAGAGTCTTTTGGGTTAGAGATTGTGTTCATCTTCCATCCTTGTGACTCACTAGACTGCATAATATCAGGTAGTTTTTCTGAAATACCATTACTCTCTACCATAATAATTCCTAATACATATGGTACTAATTCAGATACACCTTGCGCTGCACATTCCTTTTCAACCATATCTTTCCATCTCATTACTTCTGGTGGTAAATTTTTTATTTGTCCAACACCAATCATTCCACCACCTGAACCACTCTTTGAATCGCCATCGGATAACATCCCTGTAAGAATAACTAAAAAAAAGATGGCTACTACAAGAATTAAAATTCCTGTAGAACCACTTAATAGAGCAGTAAATTTCTTTATTTTTTTATATTTTTCTAAAACTGCTTGCTGAGTATTCGCCATCTTACTGTCCACCTTTAAAACGTTCTAATTGTTTTTCATCAGGATCAAACATGACATTATACGCTTCTGTAGAACTAACTTGTACAATTGCTTCACCACGTTTTAATTCAGGTAATATACGAAACTCTGATTCTGTTAAACTTTCCCCTAAAACACTTTTTAATGTATCCAGGACCGAGTTATCCATATTCAAAAATATTTTATATTGTGTTAATTCAAAAATGGCTTTCATTGTAGACACGTCAACTGTACTTCCTGGTGGTGGTAACATTTCTTGCGGTGATTGTGTCGCAAAGAATATACCTGCAAAGAATTTTCGCATCTCACGTTCAAACTCTAACACATAACGGTTTGCGAATTCATTTTGAGAATTGATAACGTTATGGCACTCATCAAGAAAGACCATGAAATATTTAATGTCTTCAATTGAGAGATTTTTTTCTTCTCGTAAATACTTCATTTTACGACCATTTTTAAGCGCATGACTCCAAATTAAGGTTAATGCGGTAAACAATTGACAATTGAAAACTGATTTATCATACTTTGAAATTCCATCAATATCAAAGAAAACAATTTGCTCATCTTCAAAGTTTTTTAGAGTTGTATGACCATTAAACATATCACCATATACTGTAATCATATCTTCTACTTGTAATTTTATCGCTTCTAAATCACGGTGACGCTGTGGTGTTGCTCCTGCTTCCAACTTCAAATCATTTAAGTATTTATAGAAGTCTTCTAAAATTGGATAATGATCAGGTGGAAAACCTGTTACTTTATACAGGCGATTACTTCCCTTTTGAGGAACTAATCCCCACTCAATATAAAAAGCATACAAATGTTTACGAAACTCTTGAATCACAGTGTCATCAAATTCTGAGTTTAAGAATCGAATCATATTTGTAACTTTAGAAATATGCTGAATGAAAGACCCTTTTTCGTCTACCGCACCTGTATTTGTAATCTTAGTTGCGAATACTTCTAGTGGATTAATCATCCCTGTTTCTACTTCTTCTGAATCTTGAACCCCACTTAAATCTATAATCTTACCACCTTGTTGTTGTACAATTGTGTAATAATCTCTTGCCTTATCGAAGCCACGAATGAAGCAATCTTTTGCAACTAATCCTTCTTCTATCTGTTTAAGCAATGTTGATTTACCAGCACCCATCTTACCAAAAATAAAACCACTAAATGATGTTCGAGTACCTGTAGATAAAAATGGATCTAAAATAAATGCGCCACCTGTTGAAGTTTGCCCTAGATAAATTCCTCTTGGATCTTTTAAATCTTGATGATGAAACGGTATACCGTAACCAATATTCCTAGATGGCAGTGGTCGTCCACTTTTTACTCCTAAGTATTCTACTTGATCATCATAGCTTGCAAACAAAGATTGCCATTCTTCTTTTTGTTTAAAAATAAACACCTGGGCTTTATAATCTTGTCCCGCAATTTCTTTCTTAATATCTCCAATTCGTTTCTCTAGTTGTTCTAGTACTGGATCATATATGAATATACGCAAATGTATAAGCTTAACAATTTCCCCTTGCTGCGTAATGGAACGCGCAAAGTCAGTTAGATTTTGGAGTTCCCAATGTGCATCATCGCGGTCGGTAGACCGGCGTTCTGATGTCATACGGTCTTTTAACTCACCAATGGATCGATTTATATCTTTAACAACCTCTTCTTTATTAGCAGTTGCTATATCTATACTTGAAATCGTATCTTTGTTATTCATAAGAGTTGTTAACCATAATGGGGGCACTTCTTCTGCAAGGGAATACACATGTAAACAAGCAACATAGCAATCTCCCTTAGCAATATATCGTTCATTAAATTTAATTCCCCCCTGGGGTTGCACTCTTTGAGTAAATTCCAAATCATAACCTTCAGTAAGATATTTTTGTTGCTCTTTCCTTCCTAATTTAACCATTCTTATTCACTTCCTACTACATTTCTGAATTCATGTTTTGTAATTTAAAGATTAACTTTTCAACTTCTTTTGCCTTCATATTCTGCAAATCAAATTGACGCCCACCATAGCGCTTCATATCCTTCACATTCTTCACTAACTCTTTTTCATTTTTTGCATACACAACAATAAAAAATGCTAATTCTTTTAAATTTTTTTCTACCCATAGCACACGATTAAGGTTTTCAACAGCTAAACTATAGCGTTGGTACCATAAAGCTTCTTCCTCTTTACCTACTCCTTCACGATTCATTCTGTTTTGGAATCGTATAGCCATTCGTTTCCAAAAAACTTGTTGTACTGATGTTTCTGTAGAGTACGTTAAAGATAAAATTTTAAATGGCTCATGATACACACGACATAAACTTGTTAACTGATTCATAAAACGCTTCAAATCATCCTGGTTCATAGAAAGTAAATCTGTTGTTTTTACCTTTAAATAAACTTGTAAATTATCTCTACGATCAACCAGAGTCCCAGTTTTTTTATCAATGCTTTTATACGGCGCTATGTCTACCATTAAGGCATCAGTTTTTTTAAATGATGCAAAAATAGTTGAAATAAACCCTTGCTTCTCAGATTCCTGCTCTTTGTTATTTTTCTTTATTTTTTTCACATCAGCTGTTGCAACCCTCATATTCATCATCCCTTTCACTAAAATTAAAAAAGAGAGTGCTCTTTAAGCGCTCTCTTTCAATTTACTATTTTTCATAGATTCACTATTGATTGTATTTACTTCAATCGGATGATAATTTTTATTATCCATTTTCAACATGTCCAAAATAACTTTTAAGTTTCGATTGGTTGGACTATTATAAGGTTTTATACATAAAAACAAACCAAATAATCCAAATAGCACATAAAACATTATTCTGCCAAAACCACCGATTGGAACAACCTTTGGCATATATCCTGCTAAAATTAGCATTAAGGCTATAATACCCCCATCAATTACATAGAAAAATGCTAGTTTTATTTCTTGTTTAATATTTTTAGGATTCCGTATCATTTCCACTACTATCGTTCTCCTTTCTATTATCTATTTATAAGTTTAGTTACCTTTTATAAATCTATTGAGCATCTATGAGTATACACTTTAATTATAACTTTTCTTTTTCTCACTTAATTTTCTACCCAAAAAATCCCTATCTATATACTCAGCACTTGTTACTGTTACCCACGCAGGTTTCTTTTTTCTTTTTTTTAACAATTTAAAAATCCGTTTAAAAAAAGTTGCAATCATGCTTAACACAATCGCAACTCCTAACATGCAGATAGCAAATAGCCAATTATTCATTTCAGTACTCCTTCTGCTTTCTTTTAACTTCAAAACACTCTCTTGATAGTTCATTATTTGAATACACACTTAAAGGAATATAAATTAAAAAAACAAAAGTAACAATGTAATGATATAAATGACCTAATTCAAAACTTATTTGAAAAGTTAAGATCCCCATTGAGATAACAAATCCCATTAACATCATAAGAAAGCTACATCTTAATTCTCGGTTTTTCATTTCAAGGTATATTCTTTTTCTATCTGCAACGTCAATTACTCTCACTCTAGAAGCCTCCTCATTTTACCTTCCTCGTAAGCCATTTGTACGATTATCGGTACTACCACGTTTTTTAAATCTTGATACACTTCCTTCCCTAACGTTATCTTGGACATTTACATCTCTTTGTACTGTGGTTGCTCCCGCTCTTACATCCGCATTTACTTCACTGCCACCTCGGACGTTATTTTGAACATTTACATCTCTTTGTACTGTGGTTGCTCCCGCTCTTACATCCGCATTTACTTCATTACTACCTCGGACATTATTTTGGACATTTACATCTCTTTGTACCGTGGTTGCTCCCGCTCTTACATCCGCATTTACTTCACTACTACCTCGGACATTATTTTGGACATTTACATCTCTTTGTACCGTGGTTGCTCCCGCTCTTACATCCGCATTTACTTCACTACTACCTCGGACGTTATTTTGAACATTTACATCTCTTTGTACTGTGGTTGCTCCTGCTTTCACATCTGCGGTTACTTCCCCACTACCTCGGACGTTATTTTGAACATTTACATCTCTTTGTACTGTGGTTGCTCCTGCTTTCACATCACCACTTACTGTATTATTCCCTTTCACTCTATCTTGGATATTTACATCCCGCTCTACTGTCGCTGAACCTGCTTTTACATCACTATTTACTGTATTATTCCCTTTCACTCTATCTTGGATATTTACATCCCGCTCTACTGTCGCTGATCCCGCTTTTACATCACCACTTACTGTATTATTCCCTTTCACTTTATCCTGAATATTTATATCTCGTTCTATCGTAGCTGATCCAGCCTTCACATCAGCCTGTGATGCATTTACTCCTCCTGTATTTCGTAATTTATTTTGTAACTCAATTTCGCGTTCTACTGTTTGCTTTTCACCTTTTACGCTACCTTGTTGTGCTTCTTCTCTTCCTGTATTTCGTAATTTGTTCTGCAGCTCAATTTCGCGTTCTGCTGTTTGTTTTTCGCCTTTTACGCTACCTTGTTGTGCTTCTTCTCTTCCTGTATTTCGTAATTTGTTCTGTAGCTCAATTTCGCGTTCTGCTGTTTGTTTTTCGCCTTTTACACTACCTTGTTGCGGCTCTTCTCTTCCTGTATTTCGTAATTTATTTTGTAATTCAAGCTCTCGTTCCGCTGTTTGTTTTTCGCCTTTTACGCTACCTTGTTGCGGCTCTTCTCTTCCTGTATTTCGTAATTTATTTTGTAATTCAAGCTCTCGTTCCGCTGTTTGTTTTTCGCCTTTTACGCTACCTTGCTGCGGCTCTTCTCTTCCTGTATTTCGCAATTTGTTCTGCAACTCAATTTCGCGTTCCGCTGTTTGTTTTTCGCCTTTCATGCTACCTTGTGTGTTTTCTTGCTGTGTATTATTTTGGCGATTTGGACTACCTTGCTGATTTGCTACATGCATATTTCTTTGAGATTTTTCTTCCATTTTTGGAGTTGAAGAATTCTCTATTCCCGCATTTGCATTATTTTGAACATCTTTCCCTATTCTTCCTAATGTTTGACGATCAGCATTATCTTGAGCCTTCTGTTTCCCTTCAGATTTTCCACCTTTAAATTCATCAACAGTCTCTTTCACACTACCTGTCACACCTTTAGCTACACCAGATACGGCATCTTTCCCTTTATCAATTGCACCACTAACAGATTCCCCCATCTTATGTCCAGCGTCATTTACCATTCCACCAATTCCACGATTTTTCATATAACCTAGTGCAGCACCAGTATTTCTAGCAATTTTCTTTGGTTGTAGGCCACTATTTTTTTGATTCCCATCCGATTTACCTTCAAGATTATCTTCATCTGAAGATTCCGACCTTTTTGGTGTATCTGCTCGACCTTGACCAGACAATTTATCTTTCACATTTCTGCCCATACTTGTTATACCTTTTCTTGCCCTATTAGCAGAAGATAACGTTCCTAGTGCACCCATTAGATTGTTCTTTCCTTCTTTCAAACCAACATCGATACCAAAATACTTTAAAATAGATTCAGACCCTTTAATTAAAGCGGTTGTTAAACATATCATTGATACAATATATAAGAAACTATTGATATCTGCGTCTGATAAGTAATTAACTGCTATAATATAAAACCGTAAACTAAGTCCTGTAAAAGCAAATACTAGGAAGCCATTCATAATATCCTGCAAAACCATTTTTGTTTTCTGTCCTGATTCCAGATCGGTAACAAACACAAATGGTGCAATTAGCTTCTTCATTCCAATTTCGAATATCGTCATTACAAAAACAAAAATAGTATAAAGGTATGCAATTCCCAATGCTACTAGTCCCCAAAATATAGTAAAGAAATTCATCGGATAACGAACATATCCTGACGGAAAGGTATCACTAAAAGGGTTAAACATACTTTCTTTAATTTCTTCAACTGCTTCTTTATCTCCATCGTTTGTAATTTTATATTTTAGATAATCTGTTTCTTCAGCAACTTTCTGCTTGCTTAACTTATCAACAACATCTGTTGTTACCAAATCTCCAAGGTCAGCATTAAAATACATATCTTCATCTAAACCATTCTTAACACTTTTTTCTTTTGAAATTGCCTTTTCATTTTCTTTCTTTATCGAATCAAATCCAATTCGACTTAAATACACTATATCAGCTGTATTATGCTTTACTAGATTAAAAGCCAAACTGTCTTTCATTTTCCCATCTTTAGTTGCATCATGATAAAAATCTGTAGACATTTTTTGCATATCTGCCATTAATTCATTTAGCCCTGCTAGCAAACCCACCATCACAATTATATTCACTCCAACCGATTTAAAACGTGGTGGCTGATGATATATAATCGTTTTAATTCCTAACCAAGCAATTACCAATACTAAAATTGCAAAAAACATACCTTTCATCATAGAAGATGCAAAATCATTTAATCCAGCATCTTTTAATAAACCTAATAAGGAAAATGTCTTAGGGATTACCTTTTCTAATGAAGAAACCATTACAAGTAACCCTTTAATTATCCATCCTTGAATTGATTGAAAAACAGAACCTAAAAAGTTAGCATATTGAATCCAATCATTTTTCAAAAACTCTATCGCTTTTCCTGCATCTTTGTCTTTTAGACCAAGAAAATCATACCAATCAAAAGCATACGCAACCGGTGTGAATGTTAAACTGCTAAATAGTATAGAAATTGTTAAAATTCCTTTTACTAGTGTACTTTTACTTCTTATGAACCACTCTTTTACTTTCGTAGTAGCCATTTCTATTCTACCTTCCCTTTTTACTTTATTCCCCGTATTCTCCATCTTCATATACAGGAATTTCTTCATCTTATAACTGTTTTAATAATTTTTTTAGAGATCTCTTTATGCTTTGATTTGCTGATTCTTCTAATAAAATTTGAACTTCTTCTTTCTTAGGAACCACACTATCTTTTGCATATTTCAATAACATCACTACCAGACGATTACGAATCTCTACTGAATCTTCTAGATTTCTCTTTTCCTTTACACAAACAATTAATGATTTAATAACTTCATCAATTGTTTGTTCTGGTTCTGATATTAACTCTGTCTTTTGTTTACTTGCATATTGATTTCTCGCATCACTATTCACAATAAAATCCAAGAAATTCAAATATAGATCTTTTAAATCCAGTCCTATATGTAAGGACGGTATATCAATTTCATTTAGGTCATTTGAAGTATCAAATAATCCACCTAAAAATTGCCAACGGTAAGGCATTGTTGTTTCTTTTGTATTTAAAATTGGATATGGTCGTACTTTTTTTCTATTTTTATCTTGTCTATGTAGTGCCCGGATAACTAATGTTTCTCCCTCTAAAAATTGTGATAGTCTATCTGGAAAGATGATACGTTGTTGGTCTGCACTTTTTGTTACTTTGTTATCTACATCCAAATAACTTTCATTAGAAGATTTCCCAATGACAGTCTTATGTCCCGCACGTTTTGAAATTTCTTCTATTGTTTCAGGATCTGTTGACATAATATAAATATGATTTTGACAGTTTTGTTTAATTTCTTTCGCCTGCTTATCATATAGCTTTTCAATTTGTGAATAAGATTGAATCACTAAATTAAATAGCATATTACGCCCTGCACAAACTGTTAATACCCCGCCCATATCATCAATTGGTGGCATATTACCAAACTCATCTAATAGAAAATGTACCCGCCTAAAACATTTTTTACCTTTTGTATCATTACAATTTGTTGATAATTCAGTGTATAACTGTTTAATAAAAATACTCGCTAAAGCATGATTTGACTTGTCATAGTCAGGTACTATCATAAATACAGCTGTAGGTTTATCTGAATATAATAATTTTGCTTTTGGCTTTAAGGGAAAAGTATTAGCCTTCAAATTGAGCGTAACTTGACGTTGATACTCCGGCTTATGTTCACACCCCTCTTTTTTCTGATAAACAACTCGGCCTTTTTCATCTAACAGTTTTTCAAACTGTAAGCTATACAATAATCTATATCTCTTTTTCGGATCTTCCTCATCTTGAAAACGAATTAATAATAAATCTCCATCTTCTAGCATCTCATCAAAATTCATATTACACATTCCCAAAGCTTTAACCTTAATTTTGTAACTAGCTATTTCCGTCTTTTCATGATTATTTTTATGAAATGAGACTGTTACACGTTTATTTAAAAATTGTTCATCTAACTGAAAAAATAGATTTTTAGGAAAACCTACTTGCTTTAAATCCAAACTAGATTTCGATGTCATTTTTGCAAACATTTTATCCGCAAAAGTTTGTAACCCCTGATTGGCAGTTGCAAGAATAGATCCTTTTGCTTTTTCACCAGCAAAGCTAGTTGAACCGTACTGCATTTTTGCAATATTTCCTTGCGGCATGCTTTTAAAGTACTCATCTAGAGCATTTTTCTCGGTAAAGTCATCTGGGTCTTCCTTATAATAAAATGTCCCTAATTCATTGAGCATTTGGGATACATTGTGCATTGTAATTTTTTCAATGCAGTTATTCTTCACACAGTACTCCACAATTGCTAGAATAATTCCATTAATAGCGTTTTGTGCAGAAGTATTAAAAAATTCATTTTCTCCAGCATCAGGTTTGTTATATAAGGAGAAGGTCAATGTATTCACACGCTTTGCTGCTTCTTGATCATCCCCATTTACCCAAGCATCAATTACTAATTGCAAAGGATTATAAGACATTCCCTGCAATGGATCTAAGATGTTAAGTACCTGTACATCATACCCTCGCTTTTCTAGCGTATCTTTAGAGGCACTATACAGTTCCCCTTTCGGATCATTTATTACCATACTTGATTGATTTTTTGCTCTACTCAAATTATCAATCATCGGAACGACAATCGTTTCCCCTTTACCCGAACGAGAAACCCCTAAAATGGCCGTATTAACTGTATCTGTATCGATATAATATTTATCCTTAAAATGTGAAACAGGTACACCACCATAGCCTTCAAAGGATTCATTTTTATCAGGAACTGCTGGATACTGTTCTTGAATTTCTTCAATAGTTGTAAATCGACTATCCCCCTTTTGACCGTAAGCTACATTCTTATCACTTCGATAATTAAATTTTGAATACACCAAAAAACCAATCAATATAAGAGCCAATATAAAAAAAACATATATATTTGTTGGAAGTACAAAAGAAACAGCATTTTCCGCAGAAATACTCTTATTCCAGTCCGCCCCCCAAACATCAAAAATAGTCGGTCTTTCTACTGTTTTTGATATATCATTTATAATTCTCTGATACGTCCCTACTAAAAAATTCACAAAAAACAAAGGAAAAAGCACCGCAACACTCGAAGCCGCTAGTGCTTTTTTATTAATTCTTTTTTGTTCAGTAGGCAGATCTTCACCATCAATTTTATAATTATGATGAAGATACCCTTTTCGCTTCAATGAGAATGTCCGAATTTTTTTCATCATCTTATTCCTCACTCAATCTACCTTTTATTTAGAACCTAATAACCAGCCTAGAATACCTTTACGAACTGGCTGTTGCTGTTGCGGCTGCGGTGTTTGTTGCATCATTGGTTGTTGTGCTGCAGACTGTGGTTGCATTGGTTGCATTGGTTGTTGATATACCGGCTGTTGGTACATATATACCGGTTGTTGATACATTTGTGGCTGAGGGTGTTGACCCAATCCAGTATTATATGATTTTTGCAACTTGTCTGTTAAATCTTCTATTATATTTTGAAGTTCACGAATTCTTTCTTTATCTTTCTTTTCCGCTCCTTCTTGGTTTTTCACTTGTAGATTCAAAGCTTGTTTTTCTAATTCAAGTCTTTCTCTTTCAATTTCTTGTCGTTGCTTCTCATGTTCACTATTACGCTCTGCTTCAATTTCTTGTGCCCAGATAGGAACTAAATTTTCTATCTCTCCTTGAAGTCGCGATAATTCTTCTTGCTGTTCCTTAAAGGCCATATTCATTAAATCTTCTATTGTATTAGCGAAGTGAGATAATGCTTCATTCTTTTTGTCAATCAATTCCTTTTTCGCATCCAATTTCAGGTTATATATCTTTTCTTCCATTTTCTGTTTTTGGACTAATTCATTTTCCTCCATCAATTTTTCTTCATGAGCATTTACCAGAGTCATTTTCCGTTCCTCTAATTCTAGTTGATACTCCTTAAATTTTGTTTCTTGTGCTATTTTAAAAGCTTCCAATTCCAATTCTTGTTTTTCACGTAACGCTTGTAACTTTCCTTCTATCTCATACTGTTCTTTACTTTCAAAGTTTTTGTACTCATCCAATAGGTTTTGCATATTTTCTTCAAAAGTATCTCTTAAAGCTATCTCTGCTTCTGTAGGGTAATCCCTTAACATCGTCGATCGATAATCCTGTTCCAAATATAAACGAATCTCATCTAATAAGTTATTTACATCTTGATAATATCCATCCTGTATCAGTAAAAATTGTTTACCACTTAATACATTTTTTGCATATTGTAGCTTACGAATTTCTAAAGCCGTCTTAGGTGGTTCTTCATCAATACCTAACAATCCTAATAAATGCATTGTTGAGAAACGCGTATGATATCGTTCCTGTTTTTCCTTAACTTCACTTAAATCTACAAAACTATCATATTCAGGGAAGATTACTTCTTTAGTATTTAAAATTATGCTAGCTTCTTCCTCTTTGACTACAACACTGTTTTCTAATTCTGGATAAAGAATTTCCTTTTCAATATCATCTATAGGGGTTTCCTCTGATGCATGATTCAGCCAATCTTCTGTTGAAATATCTGCTAACATATCTTCAGAAGAACTTTTTTCAAACTCCTCATCAATGGCGAACGGATCTTCCTCTTTTGTTAAAGTTATTACTTCTCTTTCCAATCCCTCAATATCAACAGAATCAAACATATTAGTATCACTTTGATTTAATTCCTCAGAAGACATTTCTTTGAAATCTTGTAATGGATCCATATCAGAAAACTTTATTTGTTCTTCAAAGTCATCTTCTAAATCATAATTTGATAAAGCTTTTTCTTTTTCTTTCTCATTAGGAGCAGCTGCCATCTCCTTCTTGCTAAATAATTTTGCAAATAAACCACCTTTTTGTTTCTTTACTTCTACTCTTTCACTTTCTGCAGAGTCTTTCTCCCTCTCCGATTTATAACTTGCATAAATTCCTTGTTTGATTTCCATACCCAAATCAAAATCGGTTCCATTTTCTAAATCTCTTGAAATGGCAGTGAGTAAAGAAAATTTTTCTCCTACCTCTATAGGCAATTCAAATTCATATGCTTTTTCATTCTCAAAATCTTGGAGCAACAACAGTACTTGGTCTGATTGTTGGTTTTGTTCAAGATATCTTTGAATTAAATTTTCAGTCTCCAGCAAGCCTAATTGCTTACCATTACTAATTTTATTTTTTTTAAGGAACTTTTTAAAAGACTTAGATTGTTCTTTCTGTAAAAATTCAACAATATACATTGTTTTACCCTCATTCCATGTATATAATTCTTTTCTATGTAAAATAAAAAAGAAGCTTACAAACTAGTAAGCTTCTTTCCTACTTTTATTAATCTTAGAATGAACCTGTAACTTCTTTAACAGTACTTCCTAGTGTTCCTGCTCCCCATAACAGTATGCCACCAATAACTATGTACATTAGCCATTTCTTCGCTGTACGGCTCGGCCCCTCACCAAACATGAACATAAAAGCGATAATACATACACAGAATACAATAACTGCTAAACCAATATTTTGTAATTTTCCAGTCCAGCTTTGTAAGGCTTTACTAATATTATCAAAGAAATCATTATAAACTATTGTTTGCAAAGAGCTCTTTGCTGATTCAAGTAGATTTAATTTTGGTAAATTCATTATTAAGTACCTCTTTCTTAATTTTAATTGAGATTTAATATATGCATCTAATGGACTTGCTAATAGCTTGTTAATTTTCTCTTTAATAACAGTAGCCAAAGTTGAAGTCATAGATGATTGTTCTAAACAGGATTTCCCCCCTGTTAGTAACGTTAAGTAATTCTTATAGATGAACTATTATGAATATCCTTCATAACTGTTAACCTATTTTCAAAAACATATTCACAGTACATTCCAACAGAAAGTATTTCTTTTACTTCATATTTAAACTGATCCTATGTCACTGCAGCCTACATTTAATATCTTGTATTTTTATGAGAGATGAAATGCCGGAATACATCTTCAACTTCAGGGATTCCGTCTGAACAAATCGTTATGATTGCTATGAGTGCGATTATGCCACCCATAAGGATCATTAAGCGAAACACATTGTTTTCAAGCATTTCTCAAACACCTTCTCTCTAGCGGACTTGCGAAATTGCCGATCCATTAAACTCCATCTCTACATTTGGCAAGTTAAATAAAATAATTTTCAAGTTTGCTACAACCTGATAATCTACTACGTCACCAAAGTTCACTTTTTTGTTTAATTGGTCACTTTTGACGGTTAAAGCCCCTTGATACTGCTTTTCACTGTAATCTTTTAAATTGGCAGTTGCCTCTTTTGTTAATCCACCATGTCTTTCAATTTGATAGTTGACTTGTTGTTTATATGAATTCACATTACTTAATTGAATACAAAAAAGAGCTACTGCAACCATCATCATGATCAGCATTAGCCCTACAAACCACTTTACAATCAACATAATTGAACTATCTAACATGCCTTACACCCACTCACTTTTCATTTTTCCTCCTTACTCCATTGCTTATGAGAGATTAATAGATGATAGATGATACACTAATACAGCAGCTGCAAACCCCACTACTAATATGAAAGAACTCATTACAATTTTGGTAGGAAAGAAATTAAAACGTTTCAACTTAAAAGCAATAATTTCGTCAATTGATCTTTGTAATTCAGTACTTGCCATTTGCCCTAACTCATTAATTACATTGGTATCACTAGAGTTTTGCTGGAAATCATATATGGTTTGCATGATATTAATTGACATATCGCTTCCACTTGAACGCATAGCATAGTCAGTGAACGGTTGGATGTCATTTGGCTTATCCGTCATTTCAGACATTAACCTAGCTAATGAATTCTTATCCACCGGATTTTCCATCCGATTAAGTATCTTTCGAAAAACCTGGTATAAGCTAACAGATTCATCTGACTCTTTCAAATAAGGTATCAATAGTCTTGTAAACTTTGAAAAGTTTAGATGCCTTTCAAATTTAAATGCATTGTATACTTTAATAACATGCGTGTACTTAGAGCGATAAAGGAAAAAGGGCAATCCAATTGCTAACAAGTAACACCACTTTGAAAGAAATAGTCCTAATAACAATCCGAAAAATCCCGCCAAGGCAGTTTGTATCATCCGCCTTTTTTGAAATTTATCAATCATTCTTTTAGTATTTCCCATTTCCTCCAGCATGCTGTATAAATCTTCTTCTGCCAACATTCGATTATAACGGTTTTTTTTAAGATCTTTGGCTGCTACTACCCTCATGCTTTGACCTCCATTATCGAATCATCAAAAAGGTATGCAGTAAAGGATTTAAAAAAGACAAACATTAATGTCATGTAAATACCGCCTGTAATCCAACCAATAGGATGCTTTGCAAATGCTGTAATATAGGTGTCAAAACTAAAAGAAAAAGTGATAGCCAACACAAATACAACTATTACTCCACACAGCATTTTCATATCCTTTAGATGCCCCTCTTTTTTACGTTCATAATCGTCCTTTTTTTCTTTTATTTCATTGTGGTACGATTTAATGTCTTTCAATGTATCCAGGTTTGTTCTCCCCTCTATCACACAGGTTTCAAGTTGTTCTAAATACTGATCAAATATAATATCTTCACGATATTTATTAGACAATTGCTTAAAAGCTTGAATAACCTGTTCTTGATCCGCCCCCATTAAGTTTGCTATTAATATTTTTAAGTCTTCTCTTAACTCTCCTTGAGAACGATCGCTTGCTCTTCCTAAAGAGGTTAGCAACGTTTGACTATCATTCGCTAAAAGTGAAGTCATATTATTTACAAACTTATTTCTTTCCCTGAAAGAATCGCGTTCATATGCCCTTTTAATAATTTTGGGCATTAACACTTTTAATCCATATAGTGCTCCAATACATCCTAAAATTAGAGACAGCCACCATATATACAATAAGAGAAAAGAAAACCCTCCCACAACGAGCCCTGGAACTGCAGCATGTCTAACATAATCCTTTTTAGCTAAAGGCTTTCCATATGCTGCCTTAAACGCATTAATTTCTTCTGCATTTACAAATTTCTTTTTCTTTGTTTTTGCATTGAAAGTAGAGATTTTCATACTTCATACCTCCTCTCTACAATTTTTTCATCCCTTATCTACTTATTACTAGATTTTTCTTAAACGCTACTTCATCTGTATAATTAGGAAGCTCATAGCTCAAGTCTATTTCAGCTAGTTTTTCATGAAATTCTTGTGATAACTCTCCTGTAGAGAATGTAAATTTACCATGTCGATATTTTTGTTCAAATACCATTTGGCATCCCTCAACTGAATACTCCACTATTTTTGCTAAATAACGGACAACTCGTTTAATTGGATTTCCATTTGTATCAGTTGCTTTCACTACTACACGTTTAATATGGAAACCAAAATTAAAGTAACGCATAATATCCTCTTCAAGGGATTTTTCATCTACTTGATATCCAATTTTGGACATATTCACAAGCCTTTTCGGCGATGTTTCTGCATCTACTGAGTGTAGAGAAGTAACTACATGGTGTCCTGATAATACAGCTTGAATCATTTCATATGTTTCTTTCCCACGAAGCTCAGAAATCATAATCCAACGTGGATTGTTACGAAGAGCAGCTATAATTTCATCTGTTACAGTAACTCCATTTCCAGTTAACCAGCTAAATACATCCTTGTCAGGAAACAAAGATTTAACATGTGTCTCTGGAACGTCTTCAATCATGATTGCCTTGTGTTCAAATTGAACCATAGAAAATAACAGCTTTAACAATTCTGTTTTTCCTGTACCTGTTTCACCTGAGATTAAGACATTATTTCGACTTGCCATTACTACTTTAAAAAAGTCATATATGAATTGAGGTGCAAATGTCTCAAAGTTTGATTCATTTAGCACTAAATTAGGTCGAACAATCCTTAATGACATAGTAGAATTACCAGTCGTATTCTGTTTATGCACCGCATTAATACGAATCGAACCATAAACACCATCGAAAATAGGGTTTTTCGGAGTAAACTCTTTCCCTACTGCATGTGCAAATTTCTGTATTAACCTTGTTATATATTGTTCTGTAATGCGATGTTCATGATCTTCATAAATTCGTTTATAGTCACTTGATTCTACAATTAAATGACTACCGTTATAAGATATATCCGTAATGTCTGGACGCTCTTTAATCAGCCTTTCTATAACGCCTGTCCCAACAAGCTCAGACACAACATATTCAATAACTCCATCAACATCGTCTTCATCGTAATCCATAAAATAAGCTGGATACTCATTTTTAATTTTTTTCTTAATTTCTTGCCTTGCTTCTTCTTTTAGTAGCGCATCAATAACTAACTCAGCGTATCTATTTTTCAAGTCATTTCTTATCGTTTCTAACTTTTTATAATCGAAATTTATCTCTTTTACTTTTTTCCTATGATTAACCATTTGTCCCTTACTAAACATACTCTTCTCCTTTCTAATTAAATTTTCAAATGTTCTTATGAAGGTGGCTCGACAGAGGGACTAACGCTTAACTTACATGTAGCTTGATACGTATTCTCCCCATCATGAATAATAGCTCTAATCGCCTTTGTAGAACCATTTGAATTATCTAAGTACTTAAATTCATATTTTGCATCTTTACTGATTTTCACAAGCTTATTTGTTTCAATACGTTTTCTAAAATCTTTTTCAAATTCACTCTTTATAATAAATAGCTCCCCGCTTTGAATACGTGAGCTATTATCCGCATTTGAAATAGCGCTTGTTCGAACTGTCTCAGTCATTCCTTGCATCACTGAATCATTGGCAAAGTTTTCTCTATAATAATAACCACCTATAGAAATTAAGAAAAAACCCAAGATTATTATCATTAGGATAAAAGGATGGTCTTTCAACTCCTTCACTCCTTCTCAAACAAATGAGGAGAGAATACTCTCTCCTATTTATTAGATGTTATTTGAGATTTACATACTATTTAACAGAAGACAGTTTTTCTTTAAATACACCGATAACTGATTGTGTTAACTCAGGAAAAGCAACAGATACAACTCCTACTAGAGCAGCTCCTACTACAACTGCACCAATCATCCACCAACTACGATCCGTATTTTGATCTAACATGTTACAACATCCTCTCGATTTTTGTTTTTGTATATAAAAAAGAGACCTAATTGTAAAATTAAGTCTCTTTTTCTACCTATTAGTTTTTAATACAAACGAATTCCTAATTTGATAGCGCGCTCTACTGTTAGGTACTTACTCAATATCATCATATTAATTGCTCCTAATGTAGTCGGCATCATATCATTTATTAAACTATGAATTTTGTCTTTGATAAAGACAATCCACATATTAAGGCTAAATCCATCAAATTGACTAAAATCAAAACTAAAGTCAAATTTGAAATCAAAATTGAACAGATCCCCTAATGACAAATTCCCTGAAAGTAGATTTCCTAAACCAGCTTGTGTAAAGGTGGAAAGGCTGCCTTGCAACGAATATCCAATTAAACGAATTACAATACCTGTAATTACAAAGTATAGTGCCATAAAAATTATCTGCTTTTTGGCGGAGCTGTAAGTTAGGACATTCATATTTTTCTCAACTCCTTTCCTATCCTTTTAACCACTCTATGTCTTTATCCGTCCAGTTAGGAGGTTGACCATTTGGGAATGGGCTCTTAGGATCTACAGGTTCTAAAAGTAATTCATCATCTTCTAAGGTTTGAGAACCTATTGTTCCGTACATGTAGGCAAATAAATTTAACGGGCGAGTAATCTCAACGTTCACTCTGTTCACTCCTATCGGTAATACCGACTTTTGAAGAATATTATATTCACCTAAATCAGCCCAGATTGGAGCATAAAACTTTCTTCCCCCGTCTTTTATAGCATATTTAATACGGGAATCCTTATTGGCCACTTGTTGATCATTGAATAAAGCGCCTGTTTTCTGTTCTACATTTACATGCGGAAATTCGAATATAAAGCTGGTTCTTTTCTTATCTGTACTTTTTGTTACTTTAGTTTGTTCTAAAGGAATAATGGCTTTCTCGTCTTGATGTTTGTAATCTAAATAAGAATCAATTAATTTCTTATCCACTATAGATTTCAGCTGTATATCATGAGAAGTAGCCAATTCATTTATATAAATAACTTCAGTTTCTAAATCAAAACCATACCCTGTCTTTTGTGGAATTAACGCTTTTAACGGTATTGCAAGTGTCTCACGGAATACTTTCATATCTTCTCCCGCTTCTCGCTCCGTCATAATAACACCCTCATAGCCTAAAGAAACACCATTGTCCGCAGTTATTCTGAGATTCTTTTCAGAGGAGGTATAACCTTCTGTATCAATTTTAGGATAACTTGAAATAACCCCTACATTATCAATCCCTGAAATTTGCACTACATAATTTTTATGCGTATCCTTTATTAATCCTACTTTAGGAACCTTCCACTCAAGATGTTCAGGCACATCTTTTATTAAAAATTCTTGAGAGATTAACGCTTTATTAGAACCTTTTTCAAATAACTCAATCCTAATGGTTTTTGATAATAATTCGGGTCGTTCAATCCCATATGGGAACTCCCTAACAATATCAAGTTTTACTGGTAATCCCTCTTTCGAACTTGCAGTGAAAATTTGAATATGTTTCATATTCACACTTAAAAAAGGAAGTTGATAATAAAACTTAAGATCAATATCACTAGTTACAATTCCTTTTTTCACTTCTTTTGGTGTTGGTACATAGATATAGTTCCCCTTTTTAAAGGTGTCTTTTGTTGAATAAGAATACTCTTCTCCATCAAATTTTTTATCCATTCTATGTTCTAATGTAGTACCAACGACTTTATCCAAATGCCAAACATTAACGTTTCTCTGATGTAACGTACTAATGACTTCATTAGAACTTTTCGAATCGTCTTCTTGTGATACTGTAAAAACATTTTTAAATTCTACTTTACCATTTTGGACAGATTCAACTAATCTATCATCATTTTTTACTCTTACATCAATCTCAACTTTATACACATGGTTATAAAAAGAAGCCTTCTTCAAAGATTCAGATTTGGCAACTAAATTAACTTGATTGTTATTAGATTTATTTGTGAAATAATTTGAAACATCTGTACCTTCTTCATTTGTTACTTTCAATGACTCAACATTCAGTCGATCATCAATTGTATCTTTAATTTCATAACTATCATAATAAAATTCTTTCCACTCATCAGGAATTTGATGATACAAATTATACTTAAATGACTTATCTACAGATACAGTGGCATTATCTAACTCTTTATTAGTTACCTCTACCTTTTTAATTGGTATAAGCATCTCTGTTTGAGCCGGTTTTTTTGCCAAATAACCAAAAAACTCTCCATCTGCAAATTCAGGTTTAAATTGATGATTTCTATTTGTTCCATACCTCTCAAAATCTTTAGCCCATTTAAAACGGAGAGTATCTGTTTCACCAATTAACATAGTAAACATTGCTTTTGGGTCTGTTGACTCTGATATAAATCCATTTTCTTCTGAAATCTTTATTTCACCATCGGAATCTGAATAATGTAACCACCCTTTTGCAGAGGAATCAATAAGAATTCCTTCCACCAAAGAAGACGTCTCTTTGCTTAACCACATACACTGCATACCATCAATATCATTAATTGTCATAAATCCATTTATCTTTATTAACTTATCTGTACCATGTTCAAAAAACTCCCATTTTTGATCAACATAATTATAACCTTGATTATTTTCCCATATATTATTTTGACCAAATGAGATTTTCCCGCTTTGATTGGTATATTGCTCCCAATCCAGAATCGTAATTTTAAGATCAACTTCTTTATCACCATAACGACCTACATTAGTATACTTAATACCGAATTTTCCTTTTAGAGAAGCATCGTTTTGCGGGTTAAAAGAATAATATTTTGTAATTCCTGTATTACTAGTTGTTTCAATTGCTGGAATTCCGAATGTTGAAACCTGTGTTTTCTTTTTATTAAATTGTGCGACAAACGAATACTTTGACGAAACCTTTGTATTATCGTCAACTACAACCGTTTTACTAGCTTCTGTAATGTCTTGTGCACTTGCATGATTCTGAAAAAACAGTAGAAATGCTATCAAACTAATCCCTACAGTAAAGCACATCTTCAATTTCAATATACGTCACTTCCTCTCTAATTAAAGTGACAAGAACGTGTTGGACTTCTTGTTCTTATAAGCAATTCAATCTCTCCTTTACTGTTTTTCACAAAACAAAAAGTCTATCAACATTGATAGACTTTTTGTTTTAATTTTACTAAATGAATTTTTTCTAAAGTACTTCTCTAACTTACATTAAAGGGGTAATGACCTAATTTTTATCACCTTTTAACCAAGCAATATCTTCATCTGACCATCCAGCAGGTTTACCATTTGAGAAAGGATTTTTTGGATCAACAGGCTCTATTAATAATTCATCATTCTTCAACGTTTTTGACCCCATGGTACCATACATATATGCATATAATTGTAGTGGTTGCGTTACCTCAAAATTCACCTTATTAGCACCTATAGGCAGGTTAGAATGTATAAAGAGATTATACTCTCCTAAATCAGTCCAAATTGGGGCATATAATTTACGTTTCCCATCTTTTAACGCATTTTTGATACGAGAGTCCTTATCTTTTACTTGTTGATCTGTGAATAATTTACCTGTTTTTTGTTCTACATTCATATGTGGCAATTCAAAGATAAAATCAGTGTTCGTTTTATCTGAGCTAACATTTTTCTCCACTTCTTCCAGTGGGACAATGATATTATCCCCTTTTTGTTCATAATTTAAATGGGAGTCAATTAATTTCTTATCAACTAAAGCCCCAGCCTTTATATCATTAGGAATTGCCAATTCATTGTTATAACTAATTTCCGTCTTTAATTCGAAACCGTAACCAGTTTTTTGCTTAGGCAGCCGTTTTAACGGAATTGTAAGTGTTTCATAAAAAACTTCCATTTCTTTTCCGACCTCACGTTCAGTCATAATAGCACCTTTGTATTTCAGTTCAGTAGATTCCGTAGCACTCGCCTTAATTGTTTCCTCAGAAGACGTATAACCATCTGTATCTACTTTCTCTTTTCCATTCATGACCAGAATAGATTCTTTATTTACTTTTTCAAATCTTACTTCATAATTTCTCTTATTATTTTTCTTTAAGAACTTAGAATCTACTTTGAATTTTATCTCTTCCGGCAATTCCTCAATTGTATATACTTTACTGTCTACAAGCTTATTATTAGCCTTGTCATATAAGTTAACGTTCAGTTGCTCTTTATTAGAATCTTGATACACAATATCTTTATCTAACCGTACGGTTACTGGAAGTCCACTCTCAGCAGGAGCAGTATCAATTCTTATTTTTCGCAAACCCAAATTTGCATCTGCAACAATAGTGTATCTTACCTGGTTAGACACTGGTGATAGTTTATAATCAACTGAAGTATTAACTATTGTTTTACTGACATATTGATCACCAAATTCATTGTTGTATGTACCTAATAGGAGATTCATTTTCACAACGTCACTATTACTTAACGAATCATTTATATACAGCAAAATAGAGACCACTTTTGATAAATCTTGCTCTCCTGTATACCTGTACCAACCTTTTGACTGCAAATCAATCTTGTTTGGATTATTCGATTCGATAAAACTATTATTCAACCATATCTCAACGTTCTTGTTAGTAGGGTTTTCTAATGTTAATTGTTTTAAAAAAGTTATACCGCTAAAATCAGAACCATTTTCGTCTTTATTTCTTGGAACATAGGTTAATGCTTTTACATGCGCTTCATCCTTAATAGTGGTATATGGTTGAACACCGATTTTATAATCACTATTTCTTTTACCCATTACCTGATCAATTGTTTGACTCACACCAACCATACCGATTTTTACAACTGATATATTTTTGGAGCTTGTTCGGAACTTTTCATGTCTTGTATCCAACGAGCTACTAATTGTGCTATCAATCGTTAAGCCAATCTGATTTCCTTGCGGTAGCAAAATAGGGTTAATACTTGTATCCAATTTTATTTGTTTTAGTGACGTATTCCCCCTTGTCAGGGTATCGTACCAGATTAAACAGCTTGTTCCATCATCTTTCTTTTCAATTTTTGGTTCAATATCTTTATCACCATATTTAGCGGATCCAATGACATAATCAAGACCTTTTGGAAGTTTCACTTTCATTTCTACTTTTTCATCTAAAGAATTAAAATCCGTTGTTTCAGGCATTTTAATAAGATTATCTACAGTTATATTTACGTTATCTGAGCTGTAATAGGTAGTTTTATTTGTTTTCACTTCACTACTAACTTCACCATTTATAATTCCTAAGGTTTCAAAGTTAACAGTCCCTCCTACAGGTGATTGAATCTTTGTCAAATAACCATTTTCATCATATTCAGTGTAATTGTTATACTTCCCATCTCCACGAATATGATACTTTGTTTCCCTATCAGCTGTTGGATATATATCCGCAGCAGTTACAACAATATTTGGTGTACCTTTTTCATTAATACTTCCAATTTTTTTTGTTTTCACTTTTAAACGAATATACCGTGCGTATACTTCACCATCTCCAAGTACATCATCAACATCTTGCTTAATAGCACCAATATCACCATGTTTTATGGCTTCGTCATATGTTTCATACCATTCAAATTCATCTACTTGCTTTTTAGTCAAACTTTCAAATGAATTATCAACCTTCTTTGGAATACCATAAGCACCTGTATGTTTCAAACCATTATGAATCCATTTACCTGTAGGTGTCGGATAACCATGATTTTTAAATTCTTTTATCGCACTCTCACCAAACTCTTTTGTTAAAAAAAACGAATCTGTATTCCACTTATAAATTACAGTTGTTCCGCCTTCAGTAACTGCCCGAACGTTTAAATCAGCTACTATTTTAACATCCTGTCCAAGAATTATAGTTGGATCCCCTTTAGATACAATATTATACCCAATATTTGGTGTACCAAGTTCCTTACCTTCAGCCGAATGAATTGAGGTCTGAATAGAATAATTTCCAGCGGGATTATTTCTCTCATTCAATGTCTTTGTAGCTTTAGTACTATATGGAATTACATTCCCATTATTATCTTCATAAGAATCAACTGTAACATTTAAATAGTAAAAAACATTATTTGGTTTATTGATTAAATTATTTTTTCTAAAAGGGTAATACTCATTTGGTGTATGAATTAAAAATCTAGTAATTGAAAAAGCTTTATCATTTTTCCCAAAAGAAGCTATATTAATAGTATTTGATCGCATTATTGGAAAGGTCGAACCAATGATATAATTACTAACACTTCCCTCATAAGTCACATTATTTTTTTTAATCTCAGGTTTTGTTATTTGAGTTACACCACTGTCCCATACACTATTAATTGTAAATTTATCAATATCACTGGAACCCCAATTTCCTTTGGGAATATAGGATTTTGCTGTACTTGAATGGACAGATCTTGTATCTTGATAGTCAGTCATACCTAATTCTAAACTCTCAGTGTTTTTTTGAGGTATTTTTGTTATTACATCATCAACAGATTGATAGTTAAATATTTTTATAGGTGTATCTTTCCCATCAAAATCTAGACTTTCTTCTCCTAGTCCTTCTGTGTCCCAAGTTACTTTTCCACTAAAATCGAAATGGTAATTGATTTTACCACTAGGAAATGTAGCGCCACGTAAATCTCCATGATTAGGCAGATTATTTATATAAAAATCTAAAGTAACCGGAAAAATCTGAGATTTATCACCTTTTTCTGCATTGGGATTGTAACCTGAATACCATAACTTGGTTACTCCTGTCCCAACATAACTATCCGTAATACGTGCTTTAACATTAACCTTTCCTGACGTAGTAACTGAATTAATATTTTCAAATGATTGTTCTATTTTTTCGTTTGAAATATCCTTACCTTCCACACTCATAACCTGAATTTTAATGTTGGGCTTCAGTTTCATTCCATGTTCTGCACCCTGTACCTCAACAGTAACGGGAATCATTAAGGAGTTACCTGTTTCTTTTAACGTGTATTCCATATCAAAAGAAACAATGCCCTTCTCTAAATCTTCCTTACCACCAACAGCAAATTTTGCATTTACACGTTTGTTTGTAATTCCATTTTCCAGTGTACCTGTGATTTTCAGCTTAATATCTTTCAGCTTATCGTGTTTCTTTGGGTTAATTGTCACCTTCAATGGATACGTTACTGTATCAAACGTTCTTACAATGCCGTTATTCGGGCTTGAATCATTACCCGCTTCATCATTTGAATCAAAAGGCGCTGTACCATCTACAATGTCTGAAGGCTTAATAAAAGCTTCAAAGTCAAACAATTCACTACCAGTTTTCCCATCTGCAATGACTACCTCATTTGGAGCCAGTCCCATGGTTTGCATATCTGATTTCCCTTGCAAAATCGTGACATCATCAGTTTTTTTTGCATGTACTACCTCTTTATTTGTTGTATCCTCTGCGTATCCTATAGTTACAGAATATGAAAAAATATTGACCAAAATTATAAGAGAAATTAATAGGGCTGACGACTTTCGACTCGACAATAGGTATCCCTCCTCTTTAGTATCTGCAAATAAGCTCCTCTAAGTTTTTTTAATTTTTTTTCAGCCAGGCAAGATCTTCATCTGACCAATCAGAGGGTTTACCATTTGAGAAAGGATTATTTGGATCAACAGGCTCTATTAATAATTCATCGTCTTTCAGTGTTTTTGATCCCATTGTACCGTACATATATGCATATAATTGTAACGGCTGCGTTACCTCAAAATTAATCTTATTCGCCCCTATAGGAGCTCCTGAGACCACGAAAATATCATATTCTCCAAGATCTGCCCAGATTGGAACATATAGCCTTCTCTTTCCATCCTTTATAGCGTTCTTAATACGTGAATCATGCTCTTTCACTTGCTGATCTGTAAATAAATTACCCGTTTTTTGTTCTACATTCATATGTGGTAATTCAAACAGAAAGTCCGTTTTATTTTTATCCGCACTACCTGTTTTTTTTGTTTCTTCTAAAGGAACAACAACCTGTTCTCCCTTTTTTTCATAATTTAAATATGAATCGACTAACCTCTTATCTACTAAAGCATTTGCCTTAATATCATAAGCAATTGCCAATTCATTGTTATAATTAGCTTCCGTTTTCAACTCAAAACCATAACCGGTTTTTTGTTTTGGCAATTGTTTCAATGGGATTGTAAGTGTTTCATAGAAAACTTCCATTTCTTTTCCGACTTCACGTTCCGTCATAATAACACCTTTATATTTTAGCTCCATAGATCCTTTGGCATTTTCCTTAACTGTTTCTTCTGAAGATGTATAGCCATCTGTATCTACTTTACCTTTCTCATCTACGATAAGAATAGATTCCTTATTTACTTTTTCTAGTCTTACTTCATAATTTCTCTTATTATTTTTCTTTAAGAACTTAGGATCTACTTTGAATTTGATTTCTTCAGGTAGTTCCTCAATCGTATAAACTTTGCTACCAACTAGCTTATTATCAGTCTTATCATATAAGTTAACATACAGTTTCTCTTTATTAGAATCCTCATATACAATGTCTTTATCTAACCGTACGGTTACTGGAAGTCCACTCTCAGCAGGTGCAGTATCAATTCTTATTTTTCTCAGGCTTAAATTTACATCGGCTACAATTGTATACTTTACCTGGTTAGACACTGGTGATAATTTGTAATCAACAGAAGTGTTAACAACCGTTTTACTTACATATTGATTACCAAACTCATTCTGATATGTCCCATAAACAAGGTTCATTTTTACAACATCACTGTTACTTAGTGAATCATTTATATACAACAAAATAGAGACCACTTTTGATAAGTCCTGCTCTCCTGTATACCTGTACCAACCATTTGATTGTAAATTAATCTTGTTGGGATTATTCGATTCAACAAAACTGTTATTCAGCCATATTTCAACGTTCTTATTATTAGGATTATCTAGTGTCAATTGCTTTAAAAAAGTTATACCACTAAAAATAGAACCATTTTCGTCCTTATTTCTCGGAACATATGTAAGTGCCTTTACATGTGATTCGTCTTTAATCGTTGTATAGGGTTGAACACCGACTTCATAATCGCTATTCTTTTTACCTGTAACTTTTTTAATGGTTTCACTCACACCAACCATACCAATTTTCACAACGGAAATATTTTTAGAACTTGTTCGAAACTTCTCTAATCTAGTATCCATAGTACTACTCATTACATTTTGGATCTCTAATCCTATCTGATTTCCCTGCGGAAGCAACACCGGATTAATGCGAGTTTCAAAATTTATTATTTTGAGTACCTTATTATTTCGCGTCAATGTGTCATACCAAATCAAATGATTACTTCCATCACTTTGTTGCTCAATTTTCGGTTCGACGTACTGATCACCATATTTAGCAGAACCAACCACATAATCCAGACCTTTTGGTATTTTTACTCTCATTTCTACTTTTTCATCTAAAGAGTTATAGTCCATTGTATCAGGTAATTTCACTAAATTATCAACGGTTACACTAACATTATCTGAACTGTAGTACGTATTTTTATTTGTTTTCACTTCACTGCTTGTCTCACCGTTCATAATACCTAGTGTTTCAAAATTCACAGTACTACCTACAGGAGATTGTAATTTTGTTATATTTCCCTTTTCATCATACTCAGTAAAGTTGTTATACTTTCCTTCACCACGTACTCGATAACCTACTTTTCTGTCAGCAGAAGGATACACTACCGAATCCGTCACCGTTATATTGGGTGTGCCTTTTTCATTAACACTACCTATTTTCTTTGTTTTTACCTCTAAAGGAATATTCCATGCTACAACCTCACCATCCCCCATAGATGCATTAATATCATTTTTGATAGCAGCTACTTCACCTTGTTTCCTTGCTTCATCATATGTGCTATACCAATCATAGTCCTCATCTTTGTTTTGGGTTAGTGTCTCAAAGGAATTATCCCCTTTTTTAGATATTCCAAAATAGATTTTTTGTTTATCACTATTTGTAACTCTTCCAGCGGAAGTGTTTGGATATCCCTGGTTTAACATGTCCTTCCTAGCTGTCTCGGCGCTACTTTTCGTCAAATAAAACGAATCTGTATTCCATTTATAAACCATAGTTGTACCACCTTCAGTGACAGCACGAACATTCAAGTGACTTATGACTTTCACCTGTTGTCCTACTATAACTGTTGGATCTCCCTTAGACACAACACTATATCCAACATTTGGTGTACCTAACTCTTTATGATCAGTTGTATGAAATGTAGTTTGTATGGAATATGCACCTTTAGGATTATTCCTTTCAGTAAGTGTATATTTTCCTACAGTGTTATAAGGAATTGTATTTCCCTTACCATCTTCATAAGAATCAATAACAAATTCCAAATAATAGTACACATTATTCGGTAGATTATCCTTATTATTTTCACCAAATGGATAATATTCATTAGTTGAATGAATTAAGAACCTTGTACTTGAAAATGCCTTTTCATTCTTTCCGAAGGTCGGAATCGTTGGCGAACCAGGACGTGACATCATTGTTGGAAAAGTTGAACCAATTACATAATCTTCTATACTACCCGTATATCCTACACGATCCTTTGTAATTTCTGGCTTATTTAATCGAACCGTTCCACTATCCCATACACTGTCAATCGTGTATTTATCAATATCACTTGCATTCCATTTATCTTTTGGAATATAAGATTTAGGACTGTTTGCTGTCTCAGTACGAGAATCTTTATAGCCCTTCATACCAATTTCAAAACTTTCCGTACCTTCTTGTGGCACTTTATCTACTATTTTATCGATAGCCTGATAATTGAAAATCTTCATTGGTTTATCCCGGCCTTCGAAATTCAATGTTTCTGCACCTAACGATTTATTATCCCAATCGACTTTCCCTGAAAAATTAAAGTGATAATTAATCTTTCCAACAGGGAATGTAGCCCCTCGTAAATCGGTTCGATTCGGTAAATTATTAACAAATAAATCTAAAGCAACTGGATATATGATTGTACGATCACCCTCTTTTGCGTTAGGATTATACACTCTATAATCCAATCTGGGCATTCCTCCATAAGAAGCAGTAAAGCGAGCTTTTACATTAACCTTTCCTGAAGTAGTAATAGGACTAATCTCATCAAATGATTGTGATATATTTTCATTAGCTATATCTTTTCCATCTACACTTATAACCTGGATTTTAATGTTAGGTTTTAATTTCAGTCCATGCTCTGCCCCTTGTATTTCCAATGTAACAGGAATCATTAGGGAGTTACCTGTTTCCTTTAACGTGTACTCCATATCAAAAGAAACAATCCCCTTCTCTAAATCCTCTTTACCACCTACAGCAAATTTTGCATTTACACGTTTATTTGTAATTCCATTTTCCAATGTACCCGTAATCTTCAGCTTAATATTCTTCAACTGATCATGTCTTTTCGGATTAATTGTTACTTTTAATGGATAGGTAACGGTATCAAACGTCCTTACAATACCATTATTCGGACTAGAATCATTACCCGCTTCATCATTTGAATCAAATGGAGCAGTTCCATCTACGATGTCTGAAGGCTTAATAAATGCTTCAAAATCAAATAGATCGCTACCCTTTTTACCATCAGCTATGACTAACTCATTCGGGGATAATCCCATAGTATTCATATCTGATTTTTCTTGCAATACAGTCACATCTTCAACTTTTTTTTCTTGTCCCTGTTCTTGATTTGATGCACTTTCTGCATACCCAATAGAGACAGAATCAACAAGATTTCCTAATAGAACTATAAAAACAAGCAATAAACTACATGTCCTTCTAATCCACAATAATACCGCCCCCTTTCTTTAAATCCTTCTGTTAAAGAAAAGGGGCGTTGGGCTTCTGACCTTATTCCTCATTTCGCTCTCCCCTTAAATAAAACAAAAAAGCCTACATCTTATAGATAGGCCTTTAAAATAGATATGATAGGAATATAATGTAACCTTTACTTTAAAATCTACTAGCTTTAATTATTTCATTTACTATGGATATTTTAAATAAAATAGCAAACAATCTTTTCCACTTATTTTTTTAAATATATATAGCAAAAATAACAATCCAAAATGGTATAACTAAAAGAAGAGCATTCAAACATCCTTTAACAAATGCTCTTTTTTCTTCTTCAAAAATACATGGTTCTGTAGTTTTTACTAAACCGTTCATCTATTACACACCCTCAATCTAAAAGCAGATTAATAGAAAAATGTTCTACTGCTATCCAACCTATTGTTGCTAACCCAATAACGCAAAACCACAAAAAAGCATCTTTTATATTATCTTTTATCATTCTCATGACACTAATCTAATGAATAGTGAAAGAAGAAGATCAAATACTAATACCATAAAACACATTACTATAAACATAGATGGGTATACTAAAAATTTATTATCAAACACTTTAGCTCTTCCTTTCGGAGTTACTTTCTAGTAATTTTTGATAAAAAAGAGTAGCATCAATAAAATGATCCTACTCAAGATCCCACATTTATTTGAAACATTTTCATATCTTCTGCTATGTTAAAGTTACAAAAATTATTTCTATCAAATTATTTTTATAAAAGGAGGATTCTATATTTTCACTCTTACGTTCTGTTGATTCAGCTTTATAAACTATATTACTTACAATAAAACATAAGAAAATTCATATAGCATTATAAATTTCTTATTTTGTATAACACCCTATTTTTCAATTTAAATGTACAACCCAGTGCGTCTTTCGTACTAGCGTTATATTAAAAATTCTAAATGTATAAATTGTGTTTAATCTATCGCAAAATACATCAATTCTATTACCTAAGCTGTAACGTTCATCCAATTCAAATAGACCTACACTAATACTTTTGGTTTTAAGAATTTTTTTGGCTTTAAGATTAATATTCAGTTTATCCACCTCCACTTTCTAGAACTTTTACTAAACTAAAGATTCGTTATGTAAAGAGTAAATGATCTGTTGAGTATTGTATCTATAGAACTCCGATAAAACCTTAGCTGTCGAATCTACAGTAATCATATATTCCGTTAATCCAACTAAATGAACCAACGGTACATTAGCGCTTACTAATAGATTAATACCTATCGCTTGGCAACTAATCAATTGCTTCACTGCATCCATTTTCTTTTCATTAAAACAATCAAAATTCGTAATAACAAGAATTAATAATTTTCCTGAATCCCTGTCCTCATTTAATTGCTTTTTTGCTTTTTTCATTACTATAAGGCATTCATCTTCATCCTTATAATTATTAAAATCTAAATGACTACTTGTCACCTCTGAATGATCTAATATATCCAGAATATCTTTTTGAATTTCTAAACTTAACCTATACTCCCCAACAACTAGGTATCCCGTAGGGTATTTTCTCTTTGTTGTTATGACAGTAGCAATCTGTTTTAAATACCTTTCCCGGCATCCCTTTCCCATCGTTTTACTCCCTTTATAAGTAACTTACTTGAGTTACTTACAGAATCTCTTTTCAAACAAATTAATATTTAATCAACTTAATTCTATATAAAGCTATTTTCAATATAATAAACTAAAAAATAATAGGTCTATATTTATACATTTACAAATGCAAGAAGGAGATTCTCCATTTATAAATGGGACGGTTAGTCTCGTTCCGCCCACTCGTTAAAGGCATGCTTGTACGATTACTCGCTCAGGAATACTCCGTTATGGCGCTATAATCAAATGTACAGCCCTTTAAGTAATATGTAGTCTTATTTCTAATTCTACAAAGATAGACCACCACTTCATTGCTTTCTTACAAGCGGTACATATGACCCTCAGGGTTTATTCGTGTCTTTCTTCTCCTAATTTCACGAAATAGAGTGGCAAACAGTGGTCGTGGCACTCCCCCAGCATCTATATAAATTTTTCAAAGAGCAATTGGGATTATCTTAAAATTACGATTATTAATTCGTTTTTTTATATATACTAATAAATACAAAAACAAACCATGTCGATTCCAAAACTTTGGATAATCCCTAGTGTATTTTATACACAATTAAATTGATTAAATATTTTATTACTTGCTAACTTTATTATTCTTTTTTACATATTTAACTTGCATTAGTTTACTACAAGTATTGGACTTCTTAGCAATTAAGACCCCGTAACTATTTCTAGCACATTTAATATATCTAAACATCGTAGCTACCGGGACTTCACGTTTTCCTACCGAATCATAAAGATTACCATTATCTAATACAATATAATCTTTACCCTGAAAAGTACTAACTGAATGCGCTTGTCCGACTAACGACACTACATCCATTTCTTGTAATACCTTTATGCTATGTGTTTTTCTACTAAAATCTTTTGTACGCACTCTCATTTTCTCCAATCCACTTAATTTAATAACTGATTTTCTCAGAATCAGCTATTAGTTTTTCTACAATGTTTAACTCAACTTAAATCAAACTCATGCTTATTACACTTTATAAAGATAAGCATTCTTAAAGTAAAAAAGATTGTATCGGTTAGAAAAATAAAAAAGGCGTAGACTCATGTTTTAGTCTACGCCTTTTTCTTCTCATACCGAAGAACCACTTTTTAAAGGATAACTAGAGCAAAATCAATAATAATTTGTAAAAATTACGCGCACCTACGGTCTTGTGAAATTACACAAAACAGTATAAAATTATTGATGTCGCATACTAGTTATGCTTCGCAAAGTGGGCAGCCATTCTAAAACACCATAACTGTTTTAAAAAGGTCGAAAATAATAAGAGTTGGCGCTCTTATTATTTTCTGCCCATGTAACTATATAATTATAAGCAGTTCACTTTTAAGATGTTATTCAACAATCTTTTAAAACAAGATTACAATGGTTTACCTCATATAGTCAATCCATAATTTATAAAAAATTGTAACATCTATCCAAATCACATGTAAGAATTCTCGAAAATTCCTTTGTTATCAGTCATCTAGCAACTGGGATTTTTTTTGTGAACTCCTTTATAAATCATTATACAAATTCATTTAGATATTACAATAGAGTCCCGAATTTAATACTTTTTAACATGGTTTACATAGAATTAATAAAAAAAAATCCCGAAATTCGGGATTAGGAAATAAACGGGAACTTATTCCGCTTGTTTCAATAATTGTTTTTCCAGTCTAATTTAGCTGCGCAAACAATTCCCACAAAAAAGACAACCTATTCTTGGCTGTCCATTTATTTGTGGGTTTATTTATATCACAACGCTATATTATACAAAATGTATAGCGCTACATTACTACCTTAAACCTTGTTAAATAACTTTGTATAACAAAGTTATTTAAATGCCCTATACAATAAAAACACATTAAAGCTACATGAAATACTGTTTATTAAATTGATGTACTCTACAAGATTATTCAAAGCTTTTTGAGATTATATAACTAGAAAAATATTTATTCAAAAATTAATGGGTGACTTAATAAAATGTCCGGTTCTAATTGTCAAAATTCCCACTATAAAATTATATCAAAAAAGCTATACTGACATAAATTAAAACGACAAGCCTGATCATTTTATACTCACTAATTTTTCTTTTAAATGTTCATTCCTAGATTTTCAAGTAGTGTTTATTCACCGTCTTCTTATTCATTAACAATGATTAAACAACAAGATCTTAAGTATATATAATAAAGCACATAAAAATATGTATTTTTGAGCATTTAACGAAAATATAGAACGGAAGTTACACGAATGGTAAAATATACGTAATTGCATAAAAGGTCTATATTGTGTATCTTTTAATGCCTATCAAGTATTCAACTTTGTAGTTACCAAAAGGACTGATTATACCGAATGGAGATAGGTTATATTCTAAAAAAATTGCGAACTTTATATGGTTATTCCCAAAAAGAAGTCGCTACAAAATTAGACATAAGTAAAAGTACATATTCTCGATTAGAAAAGGATGAACAGCCTCCTACATTATTTGTTATAAAAAAAATTATTACTTTATATAATATTGACGCAAATATACTATTGGGTATTGATCCTTATCCACAAGAATATGCTAAAGCAATTACAAACTTTAATAATCCCGAGACAAAATTACTGTTAGACGATAGTATAAAAAAACACATTGAAAATACGTTACCATTACTACAAAGAATTGATGGACAAACAAACAAAAATTAAAGCTCTCTACTAATCAAGGAGTTTTATTAATAATATGTAAAATTCCTTGATTAAAATTTCCAAAAACCTGTTTCTCAAAAATAAAATTAATTAAAGGGATTAGACCTTCAAAAAAAATAATGATTTAAAATACTACACATGGTGTATTTTAAATTGCTCCTATTTCCCTATTTCTATTCTGAATATATGCATAATAAACATATTAATTATTGCCAGTTCTTTCCTTCCTCACTTTATTCTTCTGTGTTATGATTATTTCCAAATATAAAGATTTATTCATTTTTATAATTCATTTATAAAAGGAGAAATACCATGAGAATCCTTATTATTATTGGTTTAATTGTCATTGGCTTAGCATTCTTTAATATAATCTCTTTACAGACAATTGGTTCACTTCTTCTTATAATCGGCTTTATAATAGCAATCGGAATTGGAGCATATTTTCTTTATTATATTTCACTCAGCTTTCTTGCATTATTCAGCACTATTTTCGGAGCTATAATAGTTATTGCACTAATTGCCTATGCTGCAACAAATATACTTTAATACAGAGTTGAAAATGTATTTTACTAACAAATTAACTAGATAAATATAGCCTTTATGAAATAGGATAAATTACAGTTTTTATTTTCAACGAGAAAGAAATTACTTTAAGGATATTATTGCTAAACCTAAGAGGAAACTAGTTTTTGAAGTTATAAATACAAATATCAGCAAATTTTTTAAAAAAATACCTTTAGTATTGAAGTTTATAAGCATTTACAGATTCAAACAAATATAAAAGTAAAAGGAGTATTACATAATGAATTACACGCAAATTCCTACATATGAGAATAATATAGAACTTTTAAAGATACTATCCCATCCCGATCGTGTGCAAATCGTAGTAGCCCTTATGCAGCACACTATATTAAATGTCACAGAATTTGTTAATATGCTACAAATTCCTCAAGCAGCAGTTTCACAACATTTATCAAGAATGAAAGACAACATTTTATGTAGTGAAAAAAAAGGGTCCGAAGTTTATTATTACTTAAGTAACTCTAAGGCTCCAAAAATCGTTGAAATTTTATTATCTAATGATAAGTAATCTTACTGCAAAAGTAGTATTAAAATATGAATACTATAAAGATCCAACTATCAAGATAATGCTGTATATATAACTAAGCTGTTAAAACATGCTATTCTTTCTAGAGAATTCTACTGAAAGATGGCATGTTTTTTCATTCACCTATATATCCAATAAACCAGGCCTATTTTCTTAAGAAATCGAATACCTTTAATTATTAAATCCCTAAAAGTCAAAAAACATTTTAATTAAATGAAAATAACAATGTAAACTTCACTCTATGTATACTTGTTTTTACAGTTCATTTTATATTTCTAAAAATATTAGATTTATTTATCATTCTTTTATCTATTCTATTAATCTCGACATTTTCTTTTTGTAATATAATTATGTAAAAATTATATTCTATTTCTAATTATAGGGAAAACAGAATTTTTATGCATTCATTCATAAATAATAATTTAATAAATAAGGAACAGATACCATTCTAAAAGATATTAAATATGAAAAAGATAAATATAAAAATTTATATATAATAATTAAATAACATATTATCAAAATTATTTCAATCTCCATAATAGCTATAGACTTTATTTAATAATCTTGTCTTTGTCTACATTTTCACTAGAATCAGTTAATGCAATAACGCTTTTTTGATTCCACTTACTTTTTCGTTCCCAAACTTACAGCACAACTACTTCATTAAATTAAAGGCTATACTAAAAAACTATGTTAACTTTTTAGTTGGTGCAATGTTAAATTGATCTAGACAATATAATAAGAAATTAAATCAAAAGAACAATAAAAATCACTAGAAACATAACCTATAAATAATAATGAAATACTTGTATGTTGACCAATACTGCATCCCTTTATTCTATGTATAAAATATATCTTTACTTTTTTCTGACATAAAAAAAGTATTTTTCATTATCATTAATCTATATAGCATTAACTACTATTTCCTATTTTTTTGTTTTTCTTTCAATACATAATCTAATAACTTTTTAAAATAAATAATTTTAGATTTATTTTCACTAGATGAATTTAAAATCCTTAATATTCTAATTAAACCATAAGAAACCAAAGCAAAAACAATTATCTGACCAAATAGGTACAGTTTTGGATAACTGCTAGGTTCAATAAATATAGACATATAATCTTTTAACATGAACCCAATAACTATTCCCATTAAATTAAACCCTGATGACGAACCTTTAGAAGTATCATAAATTTCCTCTAAGCTCTCAAGACGAAAAAGGGCATGATTAAGAACATCCTCATCTAATTTAAATAAAGATTCTTCTTTCTTTTTTATCTCTGAAAAATCATCAAAATTTTTACATATATAATTCTGATCTATAAATGAAACTAATTCTTGATCAGAGGATAGTAATATTTTATTTATTAATTTATCAGTATTCACACTATAACCCCTATCTATTAAACATTGTATTTTTTACAAATATATCCTACATTTTTATACCCCAAATTAAAGGACTATAAGTCATCTAACCCTCTTCATACTCAAGTAATTTTTGCAGTATTATTCCATAAAACTTAATAAATCACTCCCTAAATTATTACCATTTCTTTTGATTAATTGCTTCAACCATCATACTTATAATTTTACTGTTTTAATATACTAAAAGTTAGCCTTTTATTTTACATGTCTATACTCAAAATTTTTTATAATTAAGTTTGCTACTTTCCAATGATACTAGACTAGCTTAACATTATGATTTCCTAAGTTTTATAATGTCATACTCCTTATACTTTTCCTACTTATCTTTTCCCAATTTCATTACAATACTTCCACATACTTCTTTAATATACCATCTGTTACAACTAAACATTACTAGTACCATTGATATATACAATACCTCTTGTATAATATCAGTCTAATAGAAATAAAAATATGTAAATTTACATATCATTAACTATTTTTGTAATTTATTGCTATAATGAAAAAGCAATTTTTAGAATTTTTTTACATGTTTATATTCTTTTAATAAAAAGAATATAACAATAAAACGGTTCAAACCGTAAAATTTTCTTGGAGGTAAGGTTATGTATTCAGAAATTATTAGCAATAAGCTCCAATCATTAAAAGAAAGTGGACAATATCGTGAATTTGTTACCATTAATCGAATTCGCGGTCAATACCCATTGGCGCACTTAAATGGTCAACAAGATACAGAACCTGTTGTTGTTTGGTGCAGTAATGACTATTTAGGGATGTCACAACACCCAGTGGTTACGGAAGCAATGCACGATGCTATTCGAGCATTTGGTGCAGGTTCAGGTGGATCCCGTAACATAGGTGGTACACATTATCATTATGCTGCACTTGAATCATCACTTGCTGAATGGCATGGTAAGGAAGCAGCCTTAGTTTTCCCTACAGGATATGGTTCTAATGATGCGACATTACAATGTTTACTTCGTTTATTTCCAAATTGTATCGTATTCTCTGACGAACGCAATCATGCTTCAATCATTAATGGTATACGTAGTACAAAAGTTGAACGAGCGGTATTTAGACATAATGATGTTGAACATTTAGAAGAATTACTTGCAGCTCAACCACATGATCGAGCTAAAATCATTGTTTTTGAATCCGTTTACTCAATGGATGGCGATATTTCACCAATTGAAAAAATTATAGAACTTGCTGAACAATATAATGCTTTAACGTTTATAGATGAAGTGCATGCAATCGGAATGTATGGTCCCCGCGGTGCAGGAATAGCTGCCGAACTAGGTCTTGTAGATCGTTTAGACTTTATTCAAGGAACAATGGCAAAGGGTATTGGAGTAATTGGAGGATACATTGCAGCTTCAGCATTATTAATTGATGCTGTACGTTCTTTTGCATCCGGTTTCATTTTTACAACTTCATTGCCACCAGCAATTGTTGCAGCTTGTCATGCTAGTGTTGAACACCTAAAATCTTCAGACAGTGAACGAAATGCCCTACATCAAAAGACTAGTATGTTAAGAGATGCACTGGCTCAAGCAAATATTCCTATTATGGATTCAAGTGAGACACATATTCTTCCTGTACTGATTGGTGATGCAAAAAAATGTAAAGCTGCTGCTCAACGTTTACTTGAACAACATCATGTCTATTTACAACCTATTAACTCACCAACTGTTGCTGTAGGTACAGAGCGTTTCCGAGTTAACGTCACACCAAATCATACTGAGGAACAAATCTTGCAATTAGCTGAAGCACTAACAGAAGTATTCAATTATTTCGACATTCCTTTTGCACAGGTTGCTGAGGTAGAATTTGCATGACAGCTTTAATGTATATATTTTGCTTGATAGTATGGGGTTTGAACTTTATTGTAGTAAAAATCCAAGGTACACCCGTAAGTCTTGAACTATCATTAACTTATCGCTTGGTGGGAGCTGCACTCATGTTTATTGTCCTTGCGTGCGTGGTACGTCCAAAGGGTAAGCCTTCTCGTGAAGATGCTTTACCTCTCATTACTTTTGGGGTATGTAACTTAGCTATTAGTTATTTGTGTTTATACTATGCTACGATTTGGATTTCTGCTGCATTAGTAACGCTACTATTTTCACTAAAAACAGTTTTGACACCGATTGCACTTCGCATATTTTTAGGTGAACAACTTCATTCTCGAATTTTAATAGGTGGAATAGTTGGAATTGCAGGCGTTTCTATATTGGTTTATCCATTACTAACAACGGGGTCTTCTAATACAAGTGATTTAAAAGGAATAGGACTTGCAGTATTAGGAACAGTCCTTACAGCAATTGGAGATGCGGCTTCTGCTCGAAATGCAAGACGTGGGATTAATGCTGTTTATTCAAATAGTGTTGGTTTTATTGTAGCTTCAATACTTTTACTTGCTGTTTGTGTTTTCCAGCAGCAAACCTTTACAATACCAACATCTGTTTCTTACCTAGGGGCTTTAGCATTTTTAACTGTATTTGCTTCCTTCGGTGCATGGATGTTCTACCTTAAGTTAGTAGAGCGTATTGGTGCATCAGTAAGTAGTTATATGGTTGCACTTTTCCCTGCAATTGGGGGCGTTGCGTCTGTTGCAATTGGGGAATCATCACCTACACTCTACTTATTATTTGGGTGTTTATTTAGTTGTGCCGGAGCCGCAATCGCTCTAGGATTCCGTTTACCATATAGAAACCGAATTACTATGAAAAATGAAAGCCCAGGGAGTTAAAAACTCCTGTGGGCTTTATTTATAGTAAAGTCTATCTATACTTTACACATATCTAAAAGAGATATTTAATAACTTTAGTTCATATACTGTATGTTTTCTTAACTTTTCAAAAGAAGTTTCTAAATTAATAAGTGGAATACAAACTACTTACTTCTTCTATTATGAACAAATGTTAAATACCTCAATAATTCTTTTTTATTTAATAATACTTTGAAAAAGAAAGCTAATTTTCTATAACTTTCATTAACAATGTTAAGGGGAACCAACTATTATGAACTATAGATCTGTATTTGATATCATCGGTCCTATTTCAATTGGAACACCCAATATTTTTGGAACTGACGCCGTTAAAATAGGGTATACTATCCGACAGCTATTTTCACATGAACCAGACAGAATTGAAATTTCATTATATGGAGGATTTAAAAAGACGAATCATCCTTTTGGTGCAGATGTAGCAATTGTTGGTGGAGTTTTGGGCTTCAAAATAGATGATTCGCTAATTATTAATGCACTTACAATCGCAAACGAAAGAGGAATTACAATTAATTGTATAGAAGAGGTTGCAAAACCAATACATTCTCATACAGCAAAAATTTGCTTATATAAAGGGAAAGATAAAATTGAAATGATTGCTTGCTCACTCGGAGGGGGAAGAGTAAAAATTATTGAAGTTAATGGTTTTGAACTAAAGTTACGCGATACAACCCCTGCTCTTCTTATTATGAATAATAATCATTTTAGTACGATTTCTTCTGTAATCGCTCTCTTATCAAGATGTAAAATTAATATTAATACAGTAAGAATTTCAAGAAAAGAAACCGGAAAACTATCTTTGTTAATAATTGAAACTGAGAAACCATTAGTTTCAGAAGTAATTAGGGAAATTAAAAAATTATCAGGAATTCATCAAACATTAATTTTAGATTAAATTCCATTATGTGAATGATATTTAATAAATCAAGAAAGGACACCCAATTGAGTGTCCTTTCTTAACAAAATTTTAGTTCATATAATCCATATACTTGTCCATTTCTTACAACAGTCTTTTTTTAATAATATTTTATACCCTTCTTTATTACTACCATAGACATATCATCTTTATGCTTTTACAGAAAGGCTATCAAATTTTATTATTCTTAAAACCATTAACAGTGTCCATGAATGCCGATACCTTTTAGTATCAGACAAAACCTAATCAAATGGGATTTAGAGAAACATATAGTGATATGTAGTAATACATGCTCACCTAACAAAAAAGGGTTGAATTTAGAATTTTCCATCCCAAAAAAATGACTTATAATTATTTAAAATGCTTCTATAGAAATACTTCTATAAAATTAGATGCCCTTCATAACGTGAATATCCATCTGGAGCTTTACCTTTGTAGTACCAATGCATTGTACCACCACAGAGCGGTTCAGTATAATAATTATCAGTACGCTTAACGTATTGTTCAAATTTACCATTTGAAAGCTTTTTAATACGAGAAGGCAGCTCACATTTGGCCGCTTTTAAAGAACTTACTGGACCTTCTGGCTTTTCCATACTTGCTGCTGAAGCCCCCATTCCTCCAGTTAAAGCAATACCAGTCGCCAATACTCCAACTACTAATTTTTTTAACATAAAAATTCCCCCTTGTTTTAATTATATTTGTTACAAGTTAAATGTATCACTTTTGTAATTTTTGTAAATATATTGAATTTGTAGAAATATTTATTTAATTATTGTAAATATTTGGATTACATTTTATCAAATGGATATTAAAGGGATTTACATTTATATGTAATAATGCATGAAAAATCATTAAAACATTATGATAGAATTTTAATAGCTGCTTATATTTTCATTTTTTGATTGGAAGCCTAACTTCTGATTTACCAAGCCCCTCCTTACGCATTATGTGAGGGGGGGCATTTTAACTTTATATTCAAAATTAAATCCAACAAATATTCACTCAATAGATAAAATGGTTTACTACTAAAAAAATCTCTGACAGAAACAAAAGATAGAATATGTATAAATACAATTAAATTTATATATACGAAATTACATAACGTAATTATTACTAATTATGTTATGATATATTGTATCGAGAATCGCTATATTTCTTATAAATATAAATCGATAAATTACCTTCTTAACATTAGTAACTATATGACAAAAAGAAGACATCAAAATAAGATGTCTTCTTTTTGTCTACAGTAGTATCATAATAAAATTATTATTTAATCATATCAGCAAAAATCATTCCGACATTATTTTGACGCTTCATATACTTTTCTAAATAAATCTTTGTAGTTTGAATATTTTCATGACCAAGAGTTTGCATTAAATGGTATAAATCAGCGTTTCCTTGTTCCACAGCCATAATTGCAAATGCATGCCTAAATGTATGAGCGGTTACTGGATTTTCACGATATTGTAGAAACTCTAAGTTTGTCTTCTTTATCATATCTGTTACCTGATTAGATAGCGTTTTAGGGTTATAAAAATTCCCTCTTTGATTTACAAATAAAGGATCCTCATCTCCTTGATCTAATATGGTTTGAAACCCTCTTTTCCTTCTCACTTCACAGATACACTGATACAAATGTTCTGAAATGAAAAGTTCACGTACCTTTCCACCTTTTCCTATAACTTTTAACCAATACTTTCCGTCATAGTATAAATCTTTTACTCTTGTCCGACACAACTCCTGAATACGTGCTCCAGTACTAGCTAATGCAAGTAAGAGTGTATAGTTTACTAAATGTCCTCGTACTTTATAAAAATCTAAAATCTTTATTACCTCATCATAAGACAAATCACGATTAGGTCTATCTTTTTCATTTACATTTGCGCGCTGTAATTCCTCATGAAGTGGCTTATCAACATAGCCAAATAGGTGAAGATGTTTTAAAAATGAACGAATCAATACTGTTTTTTTCGCAAGCGTTGCAACGCTATAGCTTGAATTTCCCCTGCCATTCTTTACACATTTTAACCAGTTACTATACTTACGTATATGCCAAGGCTGTAATACCTTCAATAAAGATTCATAGCGCTGTACGTCTTCCCCATTTAATTCGAATTCTTCCGCGTTCTGCACCATGCATTGACAAAATGACAAAATTTCAGAAACATAACTCTTTTTTGTATGCTCTTTCCTATTTTTCTTCTCATCCATATCTTTCTGTAAATGGACAAAATGATAGATCACTTCAAGGTCATTTAGAAAATCATATTTTCTTTTACCCTCTTTTTCTGCTTTCTCCATCTTTTGTTCTACAGCATCCATATAACGATTGTTATGTAGGAATAACACAACACCATTCATATCCTCTAAATATGTATCTATAAATCCTTTTTTATAATTTGTAATAGGTAGAACTTCATTTTTACTTTTACTATACATAATTTTAATTCACCACTTTTTGCAAATATTATTAAACTATATCTACTTATTAAATATACTATACTTTTCATTTCCTTTGTAACAATTGTACAAAATAAAAACATTAATCTTTCTATAAGAATAATATATTCTTCTCTATCTAAACATACATATATTTTTTTATAAATTTTTATTAATTATATGTGTAGTTAGATATATATTTTAACTTATTTAATTAAAATAAAACCTTTATATTATAATAACAATCGATATACATATAAATATCGTTTTTTACTATTATTAAATTTACTATTAACTTTGATTTTTATTAGAATTTAAATCAAATTTTATATGTACATAAAAATCTGATATGATACTATGTAGAGTTTATAAATTAGTCGGAATTCGGAGGTATAATTTTATGACACAGGATTTACTATTTATTACAAAGCCTACTGTTACTACAAAAGAAGCGGCTGATTTAATGGGAGTAACCGTACAGACCATATTAAAGAAAGAAAAAGAAGGATTAATAGAATGTGTATACAAAGATAACTGGAAACAATTCGGCAGCAAAATTTTCTATTTAGAAGATATTGAAAAATTAATGGAAAAAGAAGAAGTTAATGGACTAAGTACAAAAGAAGCAGCTGAAATTCTTAATGTAGCACCATCTACTATCTTTACATACATCAAATCTGGAAAATTACCCGCTACAATGGTAGAAAAACGAGGAAAACAAGTATATCTTATCGATGAAGAAGAATTAGAAATTTTTATGCTTGATTATGAAAAAACTAAAACAAAAGAGCGAAAAACATTCATTACCAAGATCTACGATGAAGAGATATGTTTATATCAATTATTAACACATCAACATACCGGAAAAACAGCTAGGGTAATAGAGCTAAATGGAGCAGATGGAAAGATTCTTACAGAGGATGAAGAGATTTTCCCACTATCTACTTATAAAGAACATGATTATTCTTTTGAACCGTTCAAAAAACAGCCAGTGATTACAAAACGAGGATATTTATCTTTTTCATTTAAAAAACCTCAATTATTTAATTCTATCACTTACAATCTAATAAACTTATTCTATAAAAAACTTGGTGTCACAAATATGCGATTGACTATTACACAAGATACCATCAAATTAGAAATTAAACCCTTTGTTTTACACGTAAATCCATTGCAATTTCAAGAAGAGATAAAATATTTACATTCTCATATGAAATCTGGTTCAATACTTCCACATGTAGAAGGCATTTACTTTAAAAGTAATGTAGAGCCATTAACTTTTCATGCAGATTATGAATTCAAACAAAAAATAGTACAAATGGCCACTGATGCTGGAATGGGACAGGAAGAGTTTTTATTACAGGCAGTAAAATCTTATATTGAAAAAATTTAAATACTTCTTGCACTAACATCCTTAAACGAGTACATTGATATTTTTACTCTCAATAATTTATAGCCTATTCCATACTTAAAAGTCATTGCAATTCTATACATTTATGGAATACAGCCGCATGCCATTAAGCTAAAAGAAAAAAATAATTGAGATAGTCCATACTTTAAATAAACAAAACCGAAATCTGGGAACAGATTTCGGTTTTTCAACGTACGATGAATTATAAAATTTTGTAAAAGCCACATGCAATGAAGTACTTTTAGTTAAAATTATCTATACTTTAATCAACGTTGCAACAAAACCAAATCTAGTTTGCTTTATTCTCAATAAAATGATTTAGTAAATTTACAGTAGAATAGATATCTTTGATATCAACCATTTCAAAAGGTGTATGTGTATAACGAGTTGGAATGCCAATAAGTGCTGCAGGAATACCACTATCAAAAAAGGCTATACCATCAGAGCCATAATTACTATAAATACCAATTTGATAAGGGATGTTATACTTTTTAGATATATCCTCTAAACCCCATGTTATTTTAGGATTATAATGAATAGCACCATCCTTATAAACTAGTGTCGGCCCACCACCTAATCTAGTAGGATAATCTTGTTCATTTACAGTTGGTATGTCTCCTACTAAACCAATATCTAAAGAAATTGCCATATCGAAGTCCATTCTTGAACCTAGAGCATAAGCGCCATGAGCTTTATTCTCTTCTTGCACTGTAGCGCCATACCATACTTCATAATTCAAATTGGAAACGTCCATTTTCTCTAAAAGGAGATCCATGACCAAAAGTCCAATCCGATCGTCAAACGCTTTTCCAATAAGCTTATTTCCAATCTGAGTTAATTCTCTTTTCCATACCACACTAGAGCCAATATGAACTCCTAATTTTTCTACCTCTTCTTTACTATTAACTCCCATATCTATAAATAGGCTATTAAAATTTAAATTTCCAGCCATTTGCTGCTCGGTAAGGACATGACCAGTAGATGTTGCAAAAACTCCTGTTGCTACATCCCCTGTTCTACTTATTACTTGAGCTAATTGACCTATCATATGTAAATGATTAGGACCAGACCTATGTGCTTCTTGCACTGGATCAATTAGTAAAAAGCCATCAGGGGTAATATACCTCACTATAAATCCAATTTCATCCATATGCGCTTGGATTAATAATTTAGGCCCCTTTCCACCAATTTTACAAATTAAATTTCCAACTTTATCTTCAAAACATTCCTCTGATTTATTAATCCAACGTTTCTTTAACCAATTACTAACTATATATTCATGACCAACAGGACCAGGTAAGCTTACTAATTCTTCTAATGTTTTATAAACACTTTTCTTAATTACATGTTCTTCTACTTTTAGCATTATTAAATCCCCCTATTTTTAATGATTTATTTAAAGTTAATTAACTTGAAGCTCATGCTTAAACCAAAAGTTTTCACTAATAGCGAATGTTAATTCTTCATTTATAACTTGATGCCACCAATTTTTAGGAGTATATATAATCTCACCCTGATTAAGTTCTATATAGTAAGGGTTTGCTTTTAAAATAATTTCGTGTTCTTCAGGAGTTGGATTAAAAATATTACAATCTATACTCGCTAAATATTCCATTTCTTGATCAAATTCCGGATTAAAAAACACCCATTTTTTCTTTCCAAATATAACGGCATTCCAATTGTGTGTTGCTTGAAAATCTTTATGTAATGGAGTTCCAGTGTTCGTTGAACCTAGAAATACCCATTTCAATTCTTTGTCTCCTTTTTTCCTAACTGTTTGCTCTGTTAAAAAGGATGGTATACTATATGATAAAGCGATTTCTCTGTTTCCCATAATAGAGAAAGGCCAATCACAATACCAATTTTCTTCATTTCCACCTTCTAACAATTGAATAAATTTAGAAAGCTTCACTGTATAAACTTTCTTTTTCCCTTCATAATCAGACTTTCTAATTACAACTTCTTGCTCTCCAAATCTTTCATTTAAATATTTCAAATCCCAATTAAAGCACTCCCAATTATTCACAAGATTTGTTAAGATAACAGGCTTCTTATCTGCAAACTCCTTCATAAATCTTTCATAGGTTAGATTCTTACAATCTATTCTTTCAATCATTGGCCTCACTCTTTCAATGTTATATTGGGTAAATATTTAACTCTCTAAAATAAATATGTGGAGCTCCTTGAGTTACACTTAAATTATTTTGATTGTTTTTATCACAGCCAAATACCGGATTGAAAATTCGTAATTCATTACTACTACCAACGATATTATTCGCAGCCTCAAACTTACAACCTTTAATATCAAACCTTCTAATAATTAAATTACTTAAACTTCCGTTTTTAATAATAATCCCATAAGATGGTCTGATTACAAATTTTGTACCTATTGATCCTCCTCCCCATGAACCTTTACAAAAGAGACCATATTCTATTTTTGATATTAAATCATTGATATTCTCGTTACCTTTATCCATATACGTTATGGACATACGCGGAAGAATAATATCGTCATATGAAACTTTTCGACCATTACACGAACCTTTTGCTTGTAGTTTCTTTTTCGTTTCTGAACTATGAAGTAAATCACTCCAAATACCCTCTTTAATTATTTGGGTACGAAAAGATTTCTCTCCTTCGTCATCTATTCCGTAGTAAGCTTTATGCCCTATTAAAGTTGGATCATCATATACATTAAACTTATAATCAGACCATCTATAACCTAGGCTATAACCATTTACACAAGCATACTCCATATAATTATCAGCTTCTGAGGTATGTCCAAAACACTCATGTACAAAATGAGAGGCGGGCCACTGATCTAATATAACTGGTAATTTTAATTTATCTTTTAATGATTTGCCCTGAACAGTTTGCTCTATTTCTATTCGTAACTCTTCTATTTGATTTGAAAAAATACGAACTGGTGAAGATTCCGTACTTACTTGCCATAAAACGGGTATTATAGACTCTTGTCCTTCAACATGAAATATGATTAATAAATTATATCTATTCATAGGCTCTTCATATAAGGAGATTCTCTCATTGTTTAAATTAAGGTTTATTCTATACGAAATAATATTTTTACTGAATTTTAAGATATTTAATTCTAGTAATTTAATACAATCTTTAAGTTGCCCCTTCAAAAAGTTATTGATACTAGTATCTTTAATTTGATCATTAATGACCTCAATGCAATCTTTCTGAGATTGATACTGAAGTTTAATTAATAAATTATTAAACTTAATCCCTCCTATGTTTTTAATAATTGATTAATTTTTTGATAGTTTTCCTTATAGTAGATATAATCTTTTTCTTTCATATTCATTTTCTTACAAAAAATTTCTATTAGTTTATATATTTCCGTTCTCATGGGTAATAGTTCTAGAGTTCTATGTGCTAAAGATAAGCCATATTCAAAGTTTTCTAGATGCAAATGGCATAAAATTTGAAGAATTAAACTATGTGCCTGAATCGTGTCAACAACACCTTTTTTTTGTTGAAACCACTTCAATGCATGCTCATAATCTTTTTGCTTCATATAACTCATACCAATATTATAGGCTGCCCAAAAAGCTTCATCACCGTGCTCCTTAGCTAGATAATAACATTTTTCAGCCTCGCCTAACTGCCCCATTTGTACTAATAATAAAGAGCGTAATTTCCATCCGATTCCACTTAAAATATCAAGCTCTTTTTCTTGTAAATAATTTAAGTATTTTTGATTTATTGGTTTTCTATTAGAAAGAGCAGCCATTGTCTCTATAGGCACCGCATGATTTCGAGCAGGATTACTAATAAGTTGCATATCTAATTTACGAGAAAAAATACTACTTAATCTTCTATATGGCTCCGGCATAAAACCACTCTTTATTGAATAGGTCATTGTTTTTATGGTATCTGTAATTTTATTTTCTTTCAAAATCTGTAAAACCTGATCAAGCTTATAATATAAATTCTTGTTCTCAGGATTATAGAAAAAATCTAGATCAATATCCGTAATTAAGTTACTCTCTTTATAAAGTTGCATATACTTAAGATTATTTAAAGTTGTAATCATGAGGGTCGTATTTTTTATTTTTGTTTCAATACCAAACGAATATTTTTTAAAGGAATCAATAATTTCAGTACCATGCTGGGGAATTAAAGATAGTAAATTCCAAAATACCTGGCCCAAATCATTTACATTACCTTTATGTTCAACTAATGGAGAGACCCATATAATTTTTTTAAACATATTTAAATCAATAGCTGCATATAAAAAGTCATCTAATCCATAAGCATATTGTTCATCTTCTCTACAGGGTATGTCCCTATTTAGAATGCTTAATGATTGATTTTTTTTTACACTTTGATGTATTTTTTGAATTTTAGTTTCACTTATTAATTTAAGATCTAAATGACGATCAAAATACAACAAAGTTGCTGGCTCTTTAATAGTTCCTTGCCAAAAAGGAAGTACTTCACCATGCTCTTCGAATGTTGTAATTGTATTCATGATTTGATTAAACCCAATTTATATATGCTCATTGCTAGGTTAGATTCTTCATTACTAGTCAATTTCATTTCATTAATCTTTTGTAGGCTTCCAATTTCAATTAACTGTAATACATTTTCTTCTATAGGGCCTTTTATTAGTCTATTTTTAGCTGCTGCAAATAACCATATAATCTTGTCCTCTTGCACCTGAATTTTTTTACCCAATAAAGCTTCGGCAATATTTCTATCGAGTCTAATCGAGGCATAATAAATATGACCATTATGTTTAATATCCTTACTTAAAATTTTAAATGCTGGCTCTGCATTTACTACCAAGATAGATATCATCGCATTTAAGAATTCATGTTTTAAAAGCAGTTCTATATTTTTATTACTTTTAATTATTTCAATATTACTTAAAAAACAAAAAAATGACTCCTCAATACACTGACCATCTCCGGCATAAGGGATTTCCTTATAATCTTCAAATTCTTTTGATGCTACAAATTCATACATCAATTGTTGCAAGTCAATATTATTTAGTTCTAGTTCTTTAAAAGTTCCAGGAAAAGCTGTTTTTAATCCACCACTATGTTCTATATTCCCATTCAATAAATTTCTTACAATGGTTTTTGAAGTAGCAATTAGTTCTTCCTTGTCAATGGTTTGAATCTGTTTTAGGTTTTCTTCAGAAATATTTAGCTCACTGAATTTATCTTTTAAGAATAAATTTCTATACTCATAATCATGTAGTAAATTATATAATATTTCGTCAAGAGAATAGTATTTATCTACTGATATTGCCATTGTTTTACCACCTCTTTCATCCTCTGATAATTTCTTTGAGATTTTGGAATGAGAATACCATCATTAGTATACTTAGGATCTTCATAAGTCACAGCTTTTAAATTTGGACATAAAGGAAGTAAATATTTAAGTAAATCTATTTGTTCATCTAATAGTATTCCATGATGCAGATCCCTAAACTTTCCACGAATAATCTGACACCCTGATAAATGCAATTCAAAGCAATTATCAAGCGGCAGCTTAGAAAGATTTGTATACATTTTTTCATTTGTATTACCAATAAGCCATTGATAACTCAAGATATGCCCGATATCAATAGTTACTGGGGAATTTGTCTCTTGAACTAGAGTATTAAAATACTCAAAACCATCCATATCACCGATAAAGAAATTAGTTCCTTCTGTAAAACCAGGAAATTCAATACAAACTGGTACCAGTAGATTTCTCTGATATTCATTTATATTTTCAATGCAAGCTTCTAGCCCTCTTGGCGTCATATATGGTGGTAATGGAAATGGCACAGTTTTTCCCTTAATGGACCATAACCCTAAATCCTCAACAATCCATTTGATGTCATACCTTTCAATTATCTTATTTGTAAATTCTATTATGGAGCTTTTTTCATATTTTTCAGTAGCTCCCATATTTAATATGGTTTGATGGAATGCTCTTGCTTTATAATTAGGAACAGCATTAAATAGCCGATCATACGCTTCAAAGTAATCTTCTGCTTTAAGAATACTTCGATTTTTAGGTTGGAATGCGAAAAACATATAATTAAACTCATCTTTATAGTTTTCAAAAAAGATTTTCATTTTGGGAGTAATATCATCTCCATTTTCCGCTGTACAAAATCCAATATCTTCTCCCCAAGGTAAGTCCATTCCAATACCCAGGCCTAACTTATTCTCAACTTTAGGAAAGCGTACACTATTTTCTATAAGCTTCATTCAACATTACCTCCTCTTCATTAACAGCAATTAGTATTCCCGCTCCTTTATCACTAAAATGCTGAAGATAAACTTGATGTTCTTCTTCCACTACATATAAATAATCCTGATCACAATATATTGCATTTGGGAGAGGGAAGACTCTCTGCCATAAGAAATCCATTAAAAGTATTCTCTCGCTTTTTACTACTCTCACCCATGGATATAATTGCAAAATATATGTATATGAATTTGGATTCAAATTATCTCTAGACTCTGTAGAGCTCCTTTTATCTGGTGGTATTTCATCATTCTTTTGTGGATTAACATTTTTATAAATTTCAAGAAATCGATTTAATCTTTCATTAAAGGTATCACCGTCACTATGGTTAAATGTAGCCCCCATTCTACCCATACCATAATTCAGTAACTTATTTCCCCTTAAATTTTCGTCCGATGTTATAGTTATATTATATTTCTCTGGATTTTTTGCTAAATATGTTGTTGGTTCAGCAACAAGCATTTGCATGACATCAATACCTATTTTATCTGCATTTTTTTTCAAAAACTCTTCTGAATTCATAACTTCTTCTTCAGTTTCATTGGGTAATCCACCAATTATTGAAAAACGCAGAGGAATTCCTAATTCATGAAGATTATCTATAATTTGTTGATAATTATTTGCTGTAACCCCCTTATCCAATAGGTCCAAAATTCTTTGCGAATTTGTTTCATACCCTACGGACATCAGTATGCAGCCTCGATCCTTTAGTTCTTTGCAAAATTCCTTCTTTAAAAGAATATCTTCCAATCGATTTCTAGTACTAAAAGATATACGATATCCATTATCATTTAAGATTCTCATTGCGTTTAGCACTAAACGTAGATTAGTATTTTCATCAATAAAGTTTATTCTTGTTGCACCATAATTTTTAATTAAATATTCACATTCATATGCAATTTGTTTAGGGGTTTTCTGTTGATAATTTTTTTCTTGTCTAGATCTATTTCCATATGAACAAAATGCACATCTTCCCCAGTAACAACCTACACAAGTAATAATGGACATATGTACTTCTTCATCTAAATAATTTTTATATGGAAGATCTGAAAAATCAGGAGGTAAAGCGTCTTTTATATGATAATCCGACTTTTTAAAAATCTCTTTTTGTACATTATCTTTTAAAAAAATAAAATCTGGTACATCATGCTTTTCTACTTCCCCGTCCAAATGTTTAGAAAGGAGGTAAAGTGTTTCTTCACCAGCTCCAGTTCCTAAACCATCTACATACTGACTAAGGTCATCTAATTTTAAAAGTTGTTCTTTCCTTAACATTATTTGTTGTCCGCCAAGAGTTACAAAAACTTCTGGCATTAATTCTTTAATCCATTTACATAATAGTAGTGAAGGTAATAACTGACTGTAATATGCAATTGAAATTCCAAAAATTTTGGTGGGATTCTGATTTAAAAATTCAACTAACATTTTTTTTTGAATAACACTACCAATATCTTCTTGGTTTTCAATAAACATATTTATCTCAGAGATCATTTGGGGTAATGATGTAACTTCTTTTTTTAAAAAAGAAGTTTCCAATAAAAGCTCTATGCCTTGTCTTACTAATCTAACGTCATTTTTCAATTCATTATCTGATTTTTTATTGATAAACACGTTGTGAAATAGTTCTTCTTGATTTTCATACAAGTATTTTGCAAATTCTAACCTGTAAATGTTTTTGATATTTTGCAGTTCTTTACCTTTATAGCTTTCAATAAATTTTAATAGGTTTGTTTTAGAAAAAATATTATGACAAAGTTCTATATTAAAATCTTTTTGCTCTACCTTTAATTTTTTATTTCTTAAATAACCAGTTATCATTGGTAAGCTCAAATACGGGAAAAGCCTTGCTTCAGTTACTGGTGGGAAAATAATTTTCAAATCCTGAAGTTCCAATAAATCATCTCCCTAAAATAGTAGAAGTGTACAGCTGTTTATAACAGCTGCACACTTCTGCTTTTATGGATTATAATATTATATTTTATTTCTCATCTTCTTTTGCTTCTGGAGCTGCTGAAAAACGGAAAGCATGGAATGCATTACCTACTTCTAATTCTTTCGCTTCAATTACTTCTAAATCTTCAAGTAATTTTTCATTTTTATTTTCCATGTAAATCACCTCCTTTCAAAGTCATTAACTTTCTATGTTTTCTGTCACATTAGTAACTTTTTTCAAAAATTTCTTATCAAAATACAAGGTAAATAGTACGATGAAATATAAAACTATACAGACTACAACTAAATATAAGAATCCGTCATTAGACATGCCACCATTAGTACCGGAAAAATTAACTACATGACTAAAGATACCTGCAGCAAATGCTCCTGTTCCAAATTGAACCATTTGAAATAACCCCATATATACTCCTGTTTCTTCTTTGGGTACTGATAACATTGCGATTTTATTTTGGGATGGCATTGTAATAACTCCTGCCAACCCAAAGAATAGAAACATAAAAAGAAACAACAAGATTGAGCTTGAAAATGTTGAAATAGCTAACAAGGACATTCCGAATATTGAGAAAAATACACCTATTAATATTAATAGACGATTATCCTTTAAATCAGCTAAACGTCCCATATACCCTGAGAGCATTATCGAAATTACAGAATCAATTACTAATATCCATCCGACTTGCTCAGGAGGTATTCCATGATTTTCTCTCATATATGTTGGTATATATAATGTAATTGCATTTGCAATTAGGAATAATAAAAATACCCTAATTAATGCAGAAATAAAAATTGGATTATGAATGGCTTTTTTAGGTATTAGAGAGGTGTCATTTGTACTCTCCTTTTCAAAAAATACAAATAGCAAGATTGTTATGACAACAAAAACAGCCGCTAAAAGTTTTAAGTAAATACCAACATTATCAATAAATAAAATCTGTATTGCTAATACAAGTAAAAGTAAACTTATTGAACTTTTGAAAGGTATTAGAACTTTTTTTATACTCTTTTCATAATTATCCTTTTTAATAACCCATAATACGAGTAATAAAGCAATCGTACTAAAACAACTTAATACTCCAAAGATTGCCTGCCACTGAAAGTATCGCACTATGAGCCCTCCTAAAGCTGGCCCTACAAACGTTGCAACTGCAAGTACTCCCGAAAACCACCCAAATGCCCAACCTATCTTATCTTCCTCAAAATTTGTTCTTATTAATAAAACCTGGGCAGGTACGATCATTGCATCTGCAATAGCTTGTAATGATTGAAATCCTAAAAATAAGTACCAATTAGTAGTAATTCCACTTAAAACGGTCGAGAGCGTAAAGAGTAATAGACCTATAATTAGAATCCTTTTTGCTCCAAATATATCAGATATTTTTCCGAAAAGAGGAATCCCTGTTGCAAAAAAAGCAAAGAATAATATATTTCTAATTTGAAGTGTTGAAAAATTTATATCAAAAGTTTTAATGATATCTGGAAAAGCAATGGTTAACATGGACGTGCTCATTACACTTGCAAAAGCACATAATGAAATAGTGAAAATTTTAATTTTATACGTATTCATTAAGGATGTTCTCTCCTTCAGATGTGTTTGTTTTTAGACTTTTCTAAAAATTAACCCCGGTGAAATAGATAATAATAGATAAATAACTTATGTACAACTAGAATTTAGTATATTTTTGCCAATCCAAGTTGAGAAACTTTTTCTATGGACAAATACGATCTGTTGCAAAGTTTTATAAATTAAGCTATACCTTCGAAAAAATGGCGCTACCACTAGAAATAACACTTAAAAATATCAATAAAGAGTTAAACTCTGGTTGAATTATTATACTGATTTTCGGCAATAGGTTCATTTTTCAAGTGATAGGTTAACCATGTTAGAACTCTCAATCTATTGATAAATATATCCTTGATTAAATTTATGATTTTTCAGTAAGAAATCAGTAGTATCTATCAAGTTAAGAAAAACAAATACCCCAAAATGAGAATATTGACATCTCCAGTTGAAGATTTTCTCGTTTTGGGGCATTATAAATTTTTTAAGTTAATAGGCATAGGGATAAGAGGTCATAACTTTATTTCACTTACATCTTTAAAAAAGTTAATTATTCCATAATATTAATGTATATGCTCTTTTTATTATTTGTTTCTCCCATTGTTATTTCACGTTGGTTTTTGACAAATTTAAATTTGTTACTTGGATTTTTAACCAATCTATCAATTTCTGCATCTAGATTTAAATCAGGATATATCATGGTAACCCATCTCTTCGTCAATTCAATGGAAACTTTTTGATGTTCGAAGAAAATAGTAAAGTTAGGACCCTTATCATTTTTTTCTTCTAAACTTAATACTCCAGTCCCCATTTTAGCTGAATCTAAATCAATCGAAGGACCTGCCTCTGAATACTTAATATCTAAATTATATTTTGCATTCATCTCATTAATAAGAGATTGTGCTTCTTCAGATATAGATTTAACATATACTGGAACGAAGTCAACCCAAGGCTTAATAAAAGTAAAGTCATCAGTCACCATGGATTTCGGTATCCCAAGCGGCATTACTTCCGGCTTTCCTGGCTTCTCTAATTTACGAATTGCATTATACAGAAACTGTGCATACTGATCACGAGTTACAACTTTTTTTGGCTCAAATAAATTGTCCCCTGTACCTACTGCAATTTTATTCTCTTGTAGAGCACTAATCCCCTCAGTAGCCCAATAATTTTTTTCAACATCATTAAATGTTGTAATAGATTTTGCTTTTAAATTAAATGTATTCTGTAAAATTGCTGCCAATTGTTCACGAGTTAGAACATCATCTGGTCCAAATATATTATCTCCATATCCATTCATAAGACCCGAACTTACAACTGCATGTATTTCTTTTTCAAACATAGTACCTTTTACATCTCTAAATTGATCCTCGTAGGGTATAGCTAGATTTAATGGCTGTAGATACACATATAGCAGTCGAGCCGCTTGCCCACGTGTGATATTATCTCCTAATCCGAACATTCCATTTCCATAACCAGCTACAATGTTTTTCTCTTTTAGATGCATGATTGCATCATAAGACCAGTGATTTGTAGGAACATCTTTAAATGTTGTGTCTGCTTGTACATTCGATAATGATGTAAATATAGTAGTAGCAAGTGTAGCTCCTACTAAAAGCGTTTTTGTTAGTTTCATACTGCATCTCCCTGTCTTTATCAATTATTTCTACAAATAATTCTAATTACCTTATATACCATATTTCCCAATTTATTCATATTACCATATTTTCATTTATTTTTATATTTTAATTTTGTGATTAAAATTCTATTTCACCCTTAAATCAATCTATTATTAGACCTTTTTATAAACAATAAGAATTTATTTCAAAAATATCCTTAAAACTATATATCATTATGGTATGTGAAATTATTAATTAAACAGAATAAATATCAAAATTATAAGTTCTTGGCTATTATCCACATTTAGTTGTTTGAAAATATTATAAGAGTAGTAAAAGATCTCACCCTTAATAAGTTGAGATCTTTTCAACTCTATGATTTCCAAAATTTCCACCAAGGATTTTTTTGCGCTTTTGCTGCTGCCACTTCTTCAAGTGTACGTTTTACATCCTGAATTCCCCTAATCACTCGCATAAGATTTTCATCTCTTTGTTCTAATCTTTTTTCTATTCTTTCTTCACGTTCCTTACGACTCTTCATATCATCTTCAATTAATTTATTCCGTTGATCTATGCGATCCCCTAGTCTCTTTTCCATTTCCATTAAGTTTGCTTGTTGCACCTTTTTGATTTCTTCTACCATAGCGCTATATTGTTGATGTAGTTGAAACTGTATATGAGAAGGCATTTGATTGCCTTCCTGAGATTCTTCCTTCTTATTGGCGATACCAAATTGTTTTATAATCATTTTAGCAGCTTTTTCTAAAGTCATTCCATCCTGCTTACTCAATTCTACTAACTTTTCAATAAGTACAACATCAAACTCTGTATATTCTCTTCTTCCTCGACTATTCTTTTTTACCTCATAGCCTTCACGTTCAAGAACATCTGAATACTTTCTAAGTGTGCTGCCACTCACTCCTAGACGACTATAAACCTCATTAGCAGTATATAATATCTCCATTTCTGCCATAGCGCCACATCACCTCCTATAAGGAAAGTTCAATGAAAGCGACCTAATACCTTTAAGAATCAATCGACGAAGCTCGTGCCGTCTTTGCTATGTTTTGTCGAAATAAGCGGATTCAAAATTAATTAAAATATATACTAGAATTTTAGTTTACAGCAGTCCCTAATTTTCACTTCATTTCCTACGAACTCTTTTCCAAATCTACATACACATTCAATACTTTATTTTTAGAAATAGGGAAAAATCCCTATTTCTAAAAAGGGAAAAATCCCTATTTCTAAAACACTTAAATTCTTTTGAAGGTTTTCTACATTGGTGTTAAGCCATTCATTAACGCTTTAGTTACTAAAAAAGGATTTTTCTCTCTTTTAATAAAATTTTTTCAGCGCTATCCAATAAGGCTTTTCACTACTTAATAAATAAATAAATTAATTCAATTTATCCTGACTTGAATACTTATTAAAGTTATTGGCAATATTAATAATAAATAAATCTAAAAAGACAACAATAAAAGTCAAAAGTAAATTTTATATACTCCTCTACCCTTTAATTCACTTTTCTATATCCATAAATTAATAGTATTAAAACCATTATAAAAATAATAGAAATACCAACAGGATAATTTACGACTGCTCTACTAATTCCTTCATGATGACTAAATACTAATAGTACTATCCATAGATACAATACATTTCCATATACGTTAACTAAGATTAAACTTAAAAATAAAACTATGTACATCAACAAAACTACTGGAAGAAAACTCTTCCGCTTATAGCAAAAAAGAAGCGATAGGGATTAATATAATTATCATTAATGAAATTATATTAATCTGTTAAATAGATCCAATGTAAAAGAGAGATTCATAATTAACATATCTAAACAAAATGAAAGAAATAGTTAGGTAATCATTGTAAGAACAATAAGACTAAATACAGCTATTAAGTTTTTATACCAAGTTACACCTGATAAAAATAGAAATAGGGAAATATAAACATTTCTAAAAAGGGATATTTCCCTATTTCTATTTTATTCTTTTCTACTATAGATTAATTCCTCTTAAATGTTTACTTGCATAAAAGTTAAATCAAAACATCCTACGATTCTTGATTTAACTGCATTTAAAAAGCTATCATTTTGAATATAGATTAATCAAAACAATAGCTTTCTTTCATTTTCTCTTTGTTATATGTACAGAATCTCTTATTAAAAACATAAATTTAATTCTCTAGACGGAGACGCAGTTTCTCATTCTTGGTATTATTAATTTAGATAAACAAAGTAAAACCATGATCCTGTTTCAAATTCTGATAATATTTCTGCTCTTCCACATTGCTTGATATACTCCCATTAAATTGATTTACCACATGTTCTAATTCTCCTGAACTATCTAAAGAAGAATATAATTTTTTCGATAAAACAATATTTTCACTACTATTAATCATCAAGTTTTGTATTGCAAGTAAAAACAAATCCTTTTCATCTCTCAAGTAATTTTTGTATTCCTCATCAAAAAATTCTATTATATCACTATAAACTTTTAAATCTTTTTTTAGTAAGCCTAAAATAAAATAAGATTCTTTCTCATTTTGTGGGAATATATTTAAAAAAATAAACCCACTATCCTTGGTCATAATTCGTACTCCTTTAGTATTAATTAAAGGATCTCCTATCCCAGAACAAGCGAATTCTATTTTACCATTCAATCTATATGATCTCATTATAAAGTTTTCATTAATACTTTCTTCGAAACCTTTGTTATCCAAACCTTGTAATGCAAAGGTACTATGAAATTTCTTTTTTGTTTCCTCAAAAATTTTATCACCTCTTTTATCTCGTATTCTATGCATGATAAGAATATTATGAATATACCCCACCTCATTTTTTCTAAAAATTTTATTTTCATATAAACCTAAAATTTCCCTGTAAAATTTTTCGTATGCTATTTTAGACAATTTACTTTGAACATGTTGAAAAGAAAACGCCCTATAACTATATAAAAATTTTTGGATTTCAGATTCCTTATACGCGTTATTTTTCTCAATAGGTTCAAAGATTTTATCATCATGATCTGAGCAAAAACCCCTGAAAATTGTTGCTTTTTCAGTTAATACCTCATGAAATAAATTTTCATCCTCATCAAAAACCTTATACCTCTTCTTTGGATCTAACCAAAAAATCTTATTATCTTCTGCCAGTAATTTTAAGATACCAAAATTCCAAATTGAATGTGATTTTATAGCACGTTCATTATGATTGTCATTTAATTTATGATAACAAATACTCTCTCCTTCAATAATTTTTTTTATGGAATCTTTTAATTTTGCATTAATAATTTGTTTTTTCTTTCCTTCAAACATATTATCCCCACTTCTATATTTATTTATTTTACATAATAAAATACATTATCTATGATTCATTTTTTCAAAAAAAGAAACGATATCAAAACTTACTATATAATCCTTAAACGTTAATTTTTTAAAATCCTCCCTTAGCTATTCTTATATTAAATATCTTTCTATTAAAAACATGTTAAAATACTAAAAAAGGAAGATACCTATATGCAAAATCTACAAGATAATATGTACTTACTTTTAAAAGCTCAATAGAAAGAAGTCACTCTATTTTTAAAAAGCAGTTTTCCAATTCGTGGTCAGCTCCTTGCATCAGATACATTTACCATTCTTATGGTGGTTCATGAAAAACAACAGCTCGTTTACACACAGGCTATTTCAACCATTATTAAGTAATATATATAAATAAAAGACTAGCATAGCGCCATACCTAGTCTTTTTATTTTCTATAAATTGAAGCCTTATTTGATTTATATAAATTTGAATCAACAATTTCTTTATCTATATTGAATTGTTTAAGTATAATTTTAACTACTTCCATAAGCCCAAACTTTACAATAAACATTTATATTCCTGCTAAAAAATAGCATCCACGTCAGTAGATGCTACAATATGTGAAAGGAATCCTCAATGAGTATTGAAATAGGATACAAGCGAGTGAACTTATCCTACACTCCAATATATGCTTGTCCTTATCCAAAAGTGCATTTTCGTAAATATTATTTGCAAATGTCATTGTTATACACATATACAAAATAACCAACATTTATTATCTCTGGAACGTTCTTAATATGTAATTTCTATATAATAATGAAAAACACCCCGTTTAGATACTTAATGTATACTAATATTAATATTGAATAACTTTAATGCTAAACTTTCTAGAACAATAAATATACTGGCTGAAACGGCTCTATACCCGATATTCTCTCCTGTAACATTAATAGTAATCTCCACCAAATGAGTATGTATATCATCCTTTTCCAAAATTTTATTTTGAATTTTTTCAATTACTGCTTCACTATCCACTAATTTAAAAGTTTTCAGCAATCTCGCTTCTAATAAAATAAAATCAAAATTTTCATCTTTAACCACATCAAATATTATCTTCATTTATCTTTCCTCATTTTTAATAATTCAAAAACTGCTTCTTTATAATTGTATATTACATTATTAAATGATTCAAAATATATGTTTTATGTGATTACCAACCACTTTTCACACCTATAATATAGAGAACTGCAGAAACAAATTTTTTATAGACAAAAAAAGACATCCTTCTAGATGTCTCTCATACACTTATATTACTTAATAAACCTACACATGTTGTTTACCTTGCACTCTTCTCTTTTTTTTCTTTAAGCGCTTGTATCTAAATTTAAATACTTGTGCAACTAACATCAAAATTATATATACAACAGTACCAAAAATTAGTTGCTCTCCAAACCATGTGTAAAGTTCGTTCTCAGCACCTGGAATTGCTTGATTATCCGATAAATAACTCAGATCACTAATTAATCCTGCAAGACAGAGAATATAAACTAAAGTAAAAACTATTTGTAATACTACACCAAAAATATAACTATTTTTCTTCACTTTCGTACTCCTTAACATAGCAACGGTAAACTATAAAATAACGGAAGATACTAATTCGCTATCCCTTTTTACTCCGCTGTTAATATTTATTTAAAATGAATTTATACTAATAGGCTTTATTTACTTAAAACGCCAAATAGGGTTTTATTAATATCCGATTTTTATAGTCATATCAGTTCGAATCCTGTTTAGATAATCAATATCTTGCGACTGCAAGTTTGTATTTCTTAGTTCAATAACTTTTAACGATGGGAAGTTATTTTTATTTAAGATATATTCAATATCCTCTAATTTCTCAAAATACATATTATAAAACTCAATTTTCTCTACTTGTTTTAAATTACTTAACTTCTTTACAAAGTCCTCATCAACAAATGCTGAAATTCTTATTTCTTTTAAAGCTGGTATTTGTGCTAATGGGGAAAGTTCTACTAGATCTACTTTACTATCTTTAGGTACTGAGTAATCAATTGTAAATGAATTTAATCTTTGCGCTTTTTCTAATCCTTTTAAACTTTTAACACCAAAATCTATTGAAATATTTGTTAATCTTAAAACATCTTTTTCTGTAATATCAGTCCCATTAATACTTAATTTATTTGAAATATGATATCTTAATGAAGAATCTTTAATAACACTATTTAATTGACTTCCATTACTATTTTCTTCTTTTTCTTTTTCATTATTGTTTTCATTTTTTTTTGATAGAGCAATAGGTTTTTTCCGATTCAATATAATAGGCTCGGTAAGGAACAAGCGACGGTCTTGTAGACGAGTTTGTATTCGAATACTATTTTCATCAAGATATTGAATTTTAGCCAAAGCTTCCCCATACTCCCCTTTAAAAGTAAGAAATTGTCCTGCCTCCTTAGTGGTTATTTCATAGCCAAATTTCGGAAATTTCTGCCCTTCAACGGTCACTTCTATTTCATTTTCAAAAAAGGACATATCCATTTTCTCACCGGATTCATCTCCTCTTCCTTCCCAATCCCCTACTAGAAATTCCGTGGTTATACTCTTTTTCTTAACTGCTTTGCGATAGACTTCTTCATCAGAATATTTTTCTTTTCTATTCTCTATTACCCTTTTACTATGATCTTCATCCGCCTTTTTCATCACTTCAAATTCATTATTTGAGATATTATTTTTATCATCCTCGAAAACTGTACATGCTCCAACACTTAGTATTGTTAGAGGTAAAATTAAAAAAATTATTTTCTTTTTCATAATTACTCCCAATTATTTTAATCATATTTATACTATATAAAAATATAACAAATATACAATATTTAGTGATCCTAATTTTATTACGTTTTACAAAAATATACAAGATAATTATTATTTTGAGATGTCATTTATCATCTTTGGTTCCTGCTTTTCAAGCTTTGTTTTGACAAAATAATAAGTCTAAAATTACATACAAGTTACTGTTAGGGACGAACAACCCTTTTCTCATGATAATGTCATCCAAGGACCAATTATTAGAGTTAACAAAAATAAATGAAATTCTATTAAAATGTTTCTTCTTTATTTCTCAATATGAAGAGCCTTGGATTTTAACTAATAATTATCTATTATATGTACAAAGAGTAAGGTAAGAGTTACTCTTTGCCATTTTAGAAGAGGTTCTGTTGGAGACAATAGGACCTTTTTTCATATAGAGTTAGTTTTGTTAAATTTTTCACCATTAGCCGTAAAAAATATCTTATAATCGTTATATACTAAATTAAACTAAACAATTAGGAGTAGATCAAATGCCAGTTACACTAGAACTTATTCTTTTCATTCTTATAGCAATTAGTGCTGTCGGCTATTTAGTAAAAGAATTTCAAAAAACCAGGAAAAGAACACTTGGAATTTCACTAGAATTCTTGGTTCTTTTCTGGTCAATATGGAGAATATCGACTATTATAATCTAATTTGTAAAACATAAATTCCTTCGAATAAAACCCAATATTATGTCCATAATGTTGATAGGCTGTATGCCAAAATCCATTTAATTTTCTCTGTATCTCCTTGTATGGAGCAGTTAGCTTTTGCTAGCTGCTCTTTGTTTGTAAAAAGCACTCAATTAATTGAACACGCATATAATATTCTGTGTTCCTTTCTCTATAAAATAGTCGTTACAAAATAGATCTCGTCACGAGAGCACTTAATAAAGTGCTCTTTTTTTACATATACTTACCAACTAACGTTTTTGTTTTAAATAATAACTTCAGAACACCTGGACACATTTTCCAATTTATTCATCGCTAAATCCGTGTTAAAATCTCTTGTGAGTACGACATAGCTCAATCTTATGAAGTCCTGTAACATTTTCTGCGGGGCTTCTTTTTTTTCAACAAGCCGTTAGTTAACTACGCCGACTACCTTGATTTACAAAATTACTTTTTGTTCACTTTTTTGATACATTTATGAAACATTCATATGTTATCTTTAGTAAGTTCTTTTCTCTTTATAATGCCGTGTGAGATATACTCAGACTTGAAGCCCTAGCCCCCTAATCCTAGGGCTTCTTCATTTAAATAGGGATTTTATTTAAATTTCATAAAACCTCTCTTTACCTAAATAGATTCAAAATTATCTATTTAGCATATATAATACTTTTAGTAATTTAAATTCTATACCTAAGTAATGGAGGCATTAAAATGGGGAGTGTCCCAAATTTATCACCTCAACAATCAATCTCAAAAAACAAATTAATTCTAATAAGAATCAAAAAACGAATAAAAAGCTAAGACGTCATCTTTTAATAGCGCTTGCTTTTATGCTCCCTATGGTTATTTCCATTCTAATCGGAAACACACTTAAGGTATTTACATCTAAACATAATAATATTAGAATTCAAATACCAAATATCGGTTACTTTTTAACGCTAGAAAAGGGGCATTCTTATGTTTAATAACCTTTGGGATAGTTTGATATGGTGTTGTGCGAAATTTAGAAATGTATATCTTTTTATAGGATTGCTACTTATAGGATGTATATTAGGAATTATAAGTTTAGTAGATTTTTCAATGCTGCCAGACAGTTTTACTGATGTACTTTCACTCTCGTTGGATGTACCACAAACCGATTCCTATATTAAAGGCAGAATTTCAAGTTTTCTTACAGCAATTATATTTCTTATTTTGGGATTTTCTCAGATCCTTTTATCTTTAGAAAACATCATACATTCTAAATTATACAAAGCCTTGGTCCCTCTAATTTTTGGAGCCTTCCTCGTAATCATTGGACGTGCCTTCTTTGCATTATGCGTTTCATTTTTGTCTGTAAGACTTATTATCATAGTCTTCCTACTAGTAACACTCCTATGCCTCACACGAAAAAATAAGTAATACGCTAACACAAAAGAAACCATTTTGAAAATTCATTTCCAAAATGGTTTCTTCGTTTTTTATATCGATTGTATTTTTATAAAAAATAAACAATTATTGTACTGGACCTAATAAATCAATAATTTCTTCAGCTTTTGTATTTTGGATGCTATAGTAAATTTCTAACCCCTGACGGTTTCCCTTTAAAACCTTCCCTCTCATTTTAGATAAGTGTTGGGAAACTGTAGATTGTGGAATGTTTAAAATTTCGGTCATCTGAGTCACATTTAGTGTTTTATGTTTTGAAAGCTCACTGATTAGTTTTAAACGCATTGGGTGTGCCATAACTTTTAAAAGCTCTACATCCTCTTCTAAAATTGTGTTATCTGTATGCTGATTTGTAAATCTCGTCATAGTATCTTCTCTCCCTTATTTGTTTTTTCTATTTTAGCGCAACTTCCTAATTACATAATATTAGTATGTTTGAATGTTTATTGTAAAAAGTAATATCTAAAGTATACAACTTTAGTTTGTGCTAGTAGTGGAGTTAATGTGTGTTCTATATGAAGTTTCAAAAAACGTTTATTTATAATAAAGCCAATTTGAAACCTCTGTATGTGCACTAGCAACTACACCTTTAAATAATACCCATAAATATATAACAGAATATTCCGTTATATATTTATCAACTCCCAAATATTAACATATACATATAATTGTTATATGCTTATATAGTAACGAAAATACTGACTAATATAAAAAGGGGATGTTTACATGTTTAAGAAAGTTTTTTTATCCGGTGCGATATTAATGGGAGTTTTAGGAGTTTCAACGATAGATTCACCAGAATTAGGAATTACAAAAGCAGAAGCGGCTATTAGCGATGCCACAATACAAAAGGTTTCTATTTCTGGTAATGATTACTACAACGGATCTAATGTCCCAGCCTATACAACAGGTACTTTTTACATAGTAGGAGATGCGAATGTAACATATACCATCAAAAGCTATGAATTTGGTAATTTAATTTCCTCTAAAAATGTTACTACAAAAGGATTACGTACTCCTGTATCTTTCAATATGGGAATTACAGAGGGAAATGAATATAAAGTAACCCATAACGGAAAAGTTATCAGTACATTCACCGTTCGTGGACACTGATTTCTTTATAAATACTAAAAAGATGCATAGTTTATAAAAAGACAAACGACGTAATCAAAGTTGATATGACTGACAAAAGATATGATGAATTATAGAAGAGCACTCATGATGAGTGCTCTTTTTTAAAACTTCATGATAATTTAACAAAAAATAGGACTGACAAAAATTTTAATATTCACATGAGCATAATAGAGAATTAAAAACTTATCTAAGTCTACATTTTTTGCGGCATAAGTCAATGCATCTATACAAATTTAAGAAATAAGTAATTCAAAAAGAAAAATATCCCTGTACATTCTATTCAGAACTAAGAACATGAACCTTTTTCTGAATATGTCATTTCAGTAGATAACAATTATTTAGTAGTTGTTGCTACTTCTACAGAAGATGCAGCGCTCGCTTATCAAACTGATTGGTGGGAGCTAGTTTGTCAAAATAAGATTTTAAGGGTTCCTATTATCGGTGGAAAGAACTACAAATTAGGCAAAAAATCAAACATATATGCAGATGGATGGACTAAATCTCTACCATCAATTGCTGTTATGCCTACCATTTAAAAATTAACTCAGTAGGTAATATTTAAATTGAAATTGGAAAACCACTTTATTCTGTCAATCTCCCCTATATTGATAAATATGAGACATTCAATCTATTTGACATTTTAATGACTTATCACAGGAAAATATATACACAAAATGAAACCTGATGTATCTTTGCGTTGTAAGTCATAGTTAGTTGGCCAACTTTCAATGCAATTTAACAATAAAAGGTAAGGGGGAACTAAAATGAATCAAGTATTAAGAAAAAGTAAGAAAAACATGATGTATCTAGTTGGTTCACTTCTGATTTCTTTATCAATATTTTCAAATACAAGTTTTGCAGCTACAGAAGGTGCTGTAAAGAGTGTTACAAATAGTAGCTATACCGGGATTGCAGCTGATATAAATCTACCAAAATCAGTTGTTGTTAAGGATGGATATGTGAATTGGTATTTAGGTATTGGAGCATCTAAAGTTGAAGGTGGGATTTCAAAAACACCAAATGGATATAAAGTATTTCTTAATTCAGGATATAATGAATCAGGTCAAAACAGTAAATATTGGAATACACAGTATGATACATCAATTAAAGATGGTGATCGAGTCAACCTTAAGCTAGTTAATAACGGGAATGGTACGGTTACTATGTATGTAAATGGAAGCGCTAGATACGCAAATCAGCCTGTATATGGTGCATTTTCCCAATACGAACCAGTAAAAATGGTTCAGGGTGTTGAAGACACTGGACGTAATTCTTTTAGCCAAGCCAGCTTTTCAAACGTACTTCTAAGAGCAGATACAGCTGGATCTACCTACAAAAGTTGGAACAATTCAATTTCTTCCTCATTTTCTAGACACGGTACTTATGGTAGTAATTTCACTGTTTATTCTCAAGTGCCCCTAAGCGCAAGTTTACGCTAGAGTTGTTATTAGAATAATAATGTTTTTGTGAAAAACGGTAGAAGAGGGGGATATTAAATGAAAACATTTGGTAAGGTATTATTAGCTGGAACGTTGGCTCTTGGCAGTTTAACAGCAATGAACTTGGAAACACCTAAAGCTCAAGCAGATGGAGCGAGTGAATATTGCCGATACATTTGTGGCCCTAAAGAAACATTAAATAAATTCACAATCCAGCTTTCAGATACAAAGTACAGACTGGGACAAAGCATCATTCTACGAGCAACAAATGATAATGCATATGATGTACATTACACAGCATCTTTTGAAAAACAATATGATAGTGGTTGGGATTATTATGACGCTGATTTTCGCTATGGTTCATTATTACCAGCTGGAACAAATGTATATGAAGATTTTGATGCTACGACTGGCAATGGTGGAGCAATTTCTTCACCAGGAACATATCGCATGAAAATTGTAGTAATACATGCTGATGGCCATGTTGATACAATGTACACAGCGCCAATTACATTATTAAATTAAAAAATAAGGTTGCTTTACATCTTATTGTTTATATTATTTATCAAGTACTTTTGATAATAGTTTTATTAGTTGGTTACTCCTTCTATTAATAGATATTGAAATTGCAAGAAGTGGCATCCAAACAATATTAACAATTGCAAAAGTAGGGACTATCCCATTCTTTCAGAAAGAAAAGATACAATTAATAAGGAATCACAACAAATATTTTTATATTTAAAATAAAACCTTATAGTTGAATGAAATCCTTTCATTCAACTATAAGGTTATTAAGTTTCTCCAACCATCAAGTTTATTCCATATAAATAGAATGCACTTGCTTATATACGTAATCTATTCCTATATTTCGGTCATATTTAATTATCTTTCAAAGGATTCACTATTTACATCATTAGTTTACTTCTTTCCATAATGACAAGGCAAAAATCCAATTTGGATCCCCATGCCCTTGGTAATTCTGAACTGCCTCATATACCTTATCCTCATGAACTACTATATCTCCTATTTTATAAGCTTTATACGCATCCCATTGTTCATAAGCGTTTTCTTGCCCTTTTGTTGTAACCGTGAAGGCACCACTTTTCAATGATTCATTACCAGATGTATCAACAGCAGATACTACATACTTATATGTTGTATCCGCTTCTAAATTCTTATCGATAAATGAAGTTGTATTAGCAGTACCTATTTCTTTCATAGCCCCTCCGACTTCTCTGTATACAATATAATGACTAACATCTACATTGTCCTCAGATGGACTCCACATTAAATCAATACTATTCATAGTACTTCCCATACTGTGTAATCCTTTAGGCTGAGTTGGTGCTTCTTTATCTGGTTTTTCCTCTGTTGTTTTAGTAACTAATACTTCGCTTTCCTCAGATATATTCCCTGCAGCATCTACTGCTTTTACTTTATACGTATATTCTGTGTTTGGGCTTAATTTTTTATCAACTACACTTGTACCGACTACAGTATTAATTAGTTCTCCATTACGCAGCACTTGATATTCTTTCACTCCTACATTGTCTGTTGCAGGTTTCCAATTAAGTTCTACACTATTTGAGGTAGTTTTTACTACTTGTAGTCCAGATGGCTGAGCTGGTGCTTCTTTATCTGGTTTTTCATCATTTATTAGATTCACATCAATCACATTATAGAAAGCGTTTACAGTATCAGCTACATCCCAAACAGCTAAAATAACATGGTACCCACTACGATCAGTTGGTACATTGATTTTATGTGATAAATTATTAGATGCTTTAGAACCATCGTGTTTTACAGTACCAATTAGCTCAAAATCTGCTCTTGTTAAAGGTTTATTTGGATTCCATCCTTTTTTCGTGATGTAATAGTGCCATTGACTTGTTGAATGAGGAGCTGTGTACTTCCAAGTGAAAGTATTTTCTCCGCCCTTAATCGTATTCTTAAACCATCGATCAGCTGTTTGTTGATCAAGAATCCCACCAAACAGGCCTCCTGCTGACGCAATTTTCCCATCTACTGGTCCACCCTGCGGGAATCCTTTAGGGGCTTCTAAGCTTTGTGGTTCATACATTATATTTCCACAATTCGAATTCAGTGCTCCATAATTTTGGCTACATAAAGCCGCACGGCTACCTGGTTTTTCAACAAATCCATGTGCATAGGCATTTTGAGGAATTAATGTTGTACTCATAATTCCTACCGCTACTGCAGCAGCACTTAATCCTTTTTTATTTGTAACTATTTTTCTAAACTGCCCTAGAATTTTTTTATTCATACTACTAGTCCCCTCCTATTAAATTTCTTACTATATTAAGAGCATGGATGTAAGTGAAGGCTAAACACTTAAATCAAAAATTTGCAATAGAATACACAATCTCATAATTTCATACTCAACTATTGATTTACCCTCATCACATTCAAATAACCTTATAATTAAATTATTACATACTAATTTATTAAACTTACAAGGAATTTGTGACAGTTATTAAACTTTCTTCCTATAACCCTCTTATTTTCTCAAAAGTTCTTCCTTCTGGGATATTAGAATAAAAAAACATATCCCTCCATACAAAAATGAGAAGTCTCTTTTTAAGAGACTTCTCATTTCTAATACAAACAACATACATAGAATAAATATACATAATATTATCAGGATGGTGTGTTTTGTTGCCTCTTTATCGTAACACATAATATCTCATTTTTGTTTAATAATCCCAAATTATAGAACTTTATCAACATTGAAATATTTTATTTATTACCTTATATCGAAATCTTATGTATGCAAAATTACATACCTAACCTGATTGAAAATAATTCTCATTGTAACTATAATAGTTTCAGGAGGTTGTATTTTCACTTCCTTTTCAAATCTCACAATATATTAAAGGAGGAACTAACATTATGAAAAAAGTTATTTTAGCAGGGGCATTAGGAATTGCAGTACTATCAGGTATGAACTTACCAGGAGCAGAGGCACCTAAAGCGAGTGCGGCAACTACTAATTTAGAAATTCAAGAAGTTACAAAATATTACTCTATGAGTTCCTATGAAGTTTCTCAAAAAGAATCATTTAATCTTAATAAAGGGGAAGAACTTACGGTCTTTGTACAAAATTCCGGGTTCCCAATTTCTTATACAGTCTTTGATGCAGATGATCAAGTAATTGGCACATACAATGCTAATTCACCATACGGTCGCATATTCAAAGCACAAAAAGACGGTAATATTTCTGTTCAATTTCAAGCAGGAGTAAATTCTTCTTACATGAAGAAAATGAATTTCACAGCTAAATTTGCAGTTTCTAAACTGAACCAACAATAAAAAATTGAACAACCTTCTTAAAACGCAAATTAAAAAGGTATATCCCTTCAATGGGATATACCTTTAACTTTAGTGAATTTTATATTGACCAGATAACTGCTCTTGCGCCATACGAACCAAACGTTTTGTAATTTCTCCACCTACTGAACCATTTGCTCTTGCTGTTGAATCCGGTCCAAGTGTAACACCAAATTCCTGAGCAATTTCATATTTCATTTGTTCAATTGCACTTGCTGCAGCTGCTATTAAGATTTCGTTTGAATTATCATTTTCGCGAATTTGCATTTTTTACACACCTCCGTTGAATTTGGTAATATCATGCTCTATTTCCAATAAAATATGTAAAAATTATTTTTTAGCTATTTTACTTATATACCAAAGCTTCCATCACTTATGTGTGAATAAATAAAGGTATAGGTCATACCTTCTCCTATCTACTTTTGAATCTTCCTATTAAATCCTGTATTTCTTGGGAGAGCCGGTTCAAAGAATTTGCTACATCTCTCACTATCTCTACATCTAATTGATTTATTAGTGTATCTCCTATTTCAGAACTTAACACGCTCATATTTCCAACAAGCGTCAGAATTACTAATACCGTTAGTAATTCATTTTTTTAAAGCATGATAGCTTATGCTAATATTTTCCTATTAATTTCACCTTTCTTATTTTCCATAATAAATATTTTTGCTTTCAATGGATGTTTATACATTAAAATTAGAGTTTAACAAAGAAAAACTAGGATTTTATGTATTAACGGGATAAATTAAAGAAAGACACTCTTCAGGGAGTATCTTTCTACAGTACAGCCGTATAATACTTGCTTTTTTCATTTTCACATCTAATAGGTAAACAACTAAATAGTTATCTGCCTTCCCCTAAAATTAGAAAAGAGCATATCACTCTCTCCTCCCCTATATCACGATGATTCTAAAACGTATCTTTCTATAATTCCAATATCCCCATCACTTCTTTTGTAAATAGTTTAAAATCAGTTAAATGTTTTTCAATAATTTGTCGAACAATATCTAAATTTACACTTTGATAATCATGAACAGCAATATTTCGAAATCCAACCATTGCTTTTAACTTACTTGCCAATTCTTTACTAAGTAAATCTGCATCAACTAACAAATCGAATGCCTCTCGACTAGATTGAGGTAGTCCTAATTTCTTACCTGCAACAATATGCATTGCTAAATCAATACTCGCTTCACAAGCTCTTTGTATATTCAATATTATTGAATCTTGCTTTGTATAATCCTCTAAATTTTCAGGAGTATTTCCATATACGTCCTGTATTCTTTTTATACAACGCTCTATTGTAGAAATTTTATTTAAGATAACCTCATTCTTCATATATAGAACCTCTTTTCTTTATATCATCGAATACTATTTGGCGTTCCTCATTCAATTTTGAATACATTTTTAAAGTCTTCATCTCAAAAATAGTCTTTCGTTCTTCATCAGAACAAAATATTGTCTTTCCTGTATGTATAATCTGTGCTTGAAAAACTGTTGAAGCCTTTGATAAATCAACTAAATCAACATCTCTATGAACAATATCTGCTAATTCTTGTGCTAATAAAAAACGTTCATAATTCCCTAAATTTATGTCACCTAAATATGCTATATCAATATCGCTATCTTCCCGTTCTCTGTTCTCTGCTATAGATCCAAATACAATTATCCAATAGGGATTCACTGTCTCTTGTAATTTTTCTATAATAGCTGTAATCATACTTTGAAAAATCATTTAATTAATCCCCCTTATTGTTATCGAATTTTATTATATCATAACCATTATATAACCTTTTCAACTACGCAGGATAATACTTTACGGAAATTTAAATACCTTCCTTTAATTATTTTAAGAGAATTTAGGCTTCTATCATTTTGAGTAAGCGCATATATGTAATATAAAACCTATATAGGAGGTTAAAACATGTTAATTTCTAGACAAGATTCCTGGACCACCGATAATGATTCCATTCTCACATCAACAGTACTTCAAAGTATTCGTAATGGTGGAACACAGTTAGCTGCATTCAAAGAGGCAGCAAAGCTATTAGCCAGGACACCTGCCGCTTGTGGATTCCGTTGGAATTCATACGTACGAAAACAATACGAAGAAGAAATACAACAAGCAAAACAAAAGCAAAAATTGATAAACAACATTCCTCCCTCCCAGTCTCCAAAAGAAACAAACCCTTTGTCTATGACATTAAATGATATTATTCTCTTTTTACGAAATTATAAAGAAACGAATGAATTAACAAATTTACAAAATCAAATTAAAAATTTAGAAACAGAGAATCAATTCCTTCAGCAACGTATAACAATGTACGAAGAAGAGTATCTTATGTTAATTAACCATATCGATAAGACAAGAAATTTAATTGTAATTGATTAAAAAGAACTGAAATCAATTTTGACTTCAGTTCTTTTTGTAGAATCCTATAATACACTTTTTATTTAATTCGACCATATCCTGCAATATATTTACTCCAATAAGAGCTATTTAAGCTAGCTTCACCAACTCCAGAATTACTAGCATTATAAAACTTGTTATTTCCAATATACATGCCAACGTGAGTAATACCTGATTTACCCGGAACCGTTCCTTTAAAGAAAACTAAATCTCCTGGTTGAAGGGATTTTCTATCGATACGTGTAGTTTTATTGTATTGATCTTGTGATGTGCGTGGTAATTTAATCCCCTGTGTTCCATATCCCCATTGCATTAACCCCGAACAATCAAATCCGGTTTTAGGACTATTCCCACCATACTTATATGGTGTACCTTCATACTTTTTCATAGCTGAATAGACTTTGCTAAATTGGTTCGCAGTTATTGAATTTTTAGTGACTGCTGATATAGAATGTATTGTATTTCCATTTTGAGAAACACTATCAAGTTCATCTGCAGCAACAAAACTACTACCCGACCCTAGCATGATACCTAACGTTAATGCCCCAATTACAATTTTCTTCATAAATTTCTCCTCCTATTATCTTTTGTAAGATTTTGTTCTTCTCCCTTAACAGATTAATCGGAATATAAAGAGAAATAAATGTAAGAAATTAGACAGTGTTCTACATATTTTTTATGTTTTGTATTTTTATTAATGTTTTATTTTACTATCTTTGTTTAACACAATAAATTAAGAGGTTAAAATTTATACTTTATGCAACAAAAGCATAAAAATAAATTATAAAAATATTAAGATATAAATTGAGAAATAAATCTTACTATTACTTATTATCCGTACGGTAATATGTATATTCAGTAAGGTCGAATTACCAAAAATTTTTAAAAAATCTACCCTTTTTCAGGCTCAGTTTAGAGATAAATATACTTGTAAGTCCAGTGGTATTTTTTATAGGTGTGATGGAAACAGATCCACCAGATGGTACTATACTAGATTTCTGGAAAGTTTTTTCTTTATTCTCTTTTATTTATCTTTGAACCAGAGTCTGAAAAAGCACCCGCATCTGAATTTAGAGATGATTACACCTTGAAGGAACCCTATATGACTTTTCTTTAACATAAAAAGCTTCCCTTTACGGAAAGCTTTTTAATGTTATTTAAGAAAACAATTCGACTACATTTAATTTTCTTCATCTTCATAAAAGCCAAATAGCTTTTCTTCTTCGTATTCATACTTTCTACCTAAATTAAGCGTATCTCTTTCAACCTGTAAAGTTAATACATACTGTTCCTTATCTGTAAAGTATGTATCTTCCTTTTTTAACCCTACAACTGTAACTTTATCATGCTCATATGTTTTTGTATAAGCCTTTATCTCATCAACCATGCTTTCTAAATCACTTTCGCTTCTACGGTAAACATCAATTACAATTTCTATTGTATATTTTTCGATCATAATTTCAACATTCCCTTTATTTTAAATATAGCGGAAATTGAGTGCTTTTACTACTATCTTCTGTATTAATGATAACCCTATGATGAACAGTAGGAGTATCTCCAGTACTTATATTACTATTGAACTCTTTTCTATAGAATGTTCTCCAAGGCCCTCCTTTATCACGAGCAGACCAAGCTTGATCTGGTTCATTCATTGTTGATTCTCTAAGTTTTTTCACATCAACATTCTTTCCATATTGAGTTCTATTCTTAGTAGATTTCCTTGACGCATCATATTTATGTCTATCATATGCATGCGAATTAATGAAGTCACCTTTATTAGAACCACCATTCGTTTTAGTTGGTACTGTTTTGCTTCCCTTTGGTTTTGGTTTTGGTTTTGGCTTTGGTTTCCCTTTACCCTTAGCTAACGCTGCATGATAAACATTTTTTTCTAAAATAGTTTGATTTGCAATTTCATCACTAATTGGCTTGTCTTTTTCTACACTATTAATTAGATTAACTTGAATGACACCTTCATGTTTCTTCACATTTAAATTTAAAACTGAAGTATTATCATCACTATTATTATAAAAATATTTTACTTCTAGCGCCTCATTTTGCTTTGGTTCTAACGCATCAGCAAACTCAAAAAAATCCTCTTCACTAATAATCTGATTTCCATTTACATCTCTAATACTTTCCAGTCCTTCAATTTTTAAGCTTTCTTGTCCATTAAAAGAGTTTGCTTCTGGAGTATTAGAAGGTAGCACTAAAAATGAAATTACCATCAAGAAAGACAGCACAGATAAAAATATTTTATTCTTCATAAAACTTCCTCCCTATGTTTTTTTCTTTACAACCTAAATGTTATAACAATTAGAAAATTATAACAATACTGTTAATTTATAGGTTGAAGTGTTAAGGTATATATAAGTGAGGGTATTACTAAACTTAATGTAATGTTAATATTATTAAATAAAATCCTCTTATGTATTTTTGCCACAAATTAAACCTAGTATATATACTAGGTTTGTTATTTTTTTAAATCTTCTTCTTTTTTACTATATTAAGATTAACACAGTTAATGTAATATATAGTGCAAATTAGTATGTTTATCAATTTTATTCTGAATATTAAGTTTATGTGTGGTGTAATTTAAATTTTACAGTAGAAGTAGCACCTATTATTATCAAGCTAAAAAAAAATATCCCCTAAAATATAAAAACAAGCAATTCTTTCTGTAGAACGATAGAAAAGAATTGCATTTACATTACAACTAATTATTTCTATTTAATAAATCCCCTAGCCCTTATGACAACGCTTGGGCATACCTTGCTATAAAGTTGAGTAAATAATAGGATTATTAAATGATGTATCACCTCTCTAACTTAATTCACATAATTTTCAAAAATATTAACCTATAGCATTAATCGATTGTTGTATAATGGGAACTAAGCCGTAATCAATATGGTTTCCCCGTTATGAATAATGAGATAATTTATGTGTCCCTTGTATTCGCTTTAACCAAAAAAGAACTTGTAGTAATTTCTACAAGTTCTTTTTGCTTTTCTTATTGTTTCTAGAGTAAAAACTTTTCAATAAAGTGGAAACATTAATAAAGCATCTATCTCTAGTTTGCTAACTAAAAATTTAGTGTTTTAATATAATTTATTAATAAAAATAGGAAAAAGGGAAGAACCACCAATATTCTTTCCCTTTTTCCTGTAATTAGGGTCTCTATATTCATCAATATAGAAGATTATAAAATGTTGGATGCAACAGTTTACTCTTGAAATTATAGCACGAGTAGCAAGTGTTTCTTATGCAATATTGCATAAGATGATTATTATTTATCAAAGATACTGTCTTACGATAGACAGTATTACATATTTTTTTATGTTTAGTTTTAAATAAGATGTAATTTAAATTTTTTTTAATATCGATGAGGCTAAGGGATCCGAAAAGAGTTTAAAAGAAAAACAATAGACTTGAATCATATTTCTCAACGGCCAATATTGTTTAACATAATAAAATAATATTCATATAGATGATAACCAATACATATTATTAGAATTTAAATAGTTCCAATCGGAAAAAGGCACCTTAAAATTAATTTTCTTTTTGTATAGTTTTTTATACATTTGTACACTTTGAATTTTTTATGTACGTTTGATATAATTACGTTAATAGTATCACAGTAATATCTTATGTATATAATAAAAGAAGAGATGCGCTAACATCTCTTCTAGTAACTGCTACCGCAAGGTGGTCGGTTACTTAAACTTATTTTTTGCGTTTAGAACCGCCCTTTCGCTTGCCGGCATTTGGGGCGGTTCTTTTATTTCGTTTACTGTTAATCTTTTTCGCCAGCTCATTCGCATAAGCTGTAGCAAATACTGTAAGGAATACCTTAGCAGCGTCGTACAATAACGGTCACCTCCTTCCTCTCTAAGATCAGAGAAAGGATAACAACCTCCCGCCCTCACAATATACAGTTGTTTTCATTCTATCACACTTGTACATGCTCACTAATATAAAATAGCCCATCTATTTCCCTAGACGGACCTTTTTGATTTTGCATTTTTGCACAATGCTACTATAACAAACCATTTAAATAATATTGCACACATAAAGTAGTTGGCATTAGTTCACTAATCCTAACACCTTAACAATCTCAACTATTTTATTATCTTCTAATCTGCAATAAAGCCTTTTACCCTTACGTTCGCTCTTCACAACATTTCCCTGAACTAATTTTCGTAAATGCTGTAAAATCATAGCTTCCGAAATCTGCGTTAGTTTACTTAACTCAGAAACCGACAAAGAACCACGTACAATCAATTCACGAACAATTAATAAGCGACCAGGATTTCCTAATAATTCTAAAGTTTTTATGCTTTCTGTATAGAAATTAAAATCCATATGAAAAGCCCTTACCAAAACTTCCAACCTCCCAAAATAAAGAAAAATAACAACCAGAATATCTTAACATAAAAACAGTAGGATTCATCCTAAAATATACCAATGTATCTTTGAGAAAATACTAATTGGATAAAAGTCCAATACATATCATTAAAATTAAAATGGTGCAAATCAGCGGAAGGTATAGAAGCTAAGAATTATCTACATTTCTTCCATTTATACTCTTTTAAATAGTGATAGAGACGTAGTTTTAAAATGTCTGTACAAAATACTTAATTCAAGTTTTTAGGAATGAAAGATAGGATTTTCATTTCTTTTTATAAATTCACATAATTTTCAAACTTTTAAAATCCACTTGCTGATGTTTGGTATATAATAAAATTAACCCGTAGTTATCATGTTTGCTCCGATTCAAGTTATGAGATAGTTTGTTTCAACTTTTTTACATTATCTAAAAAAGAACTTGTAGGGATTCCTACAAGTTCTTTTTGTTTTTTATATTGAAATGTACTAAAACAGTTCAAACGTCTATAGATTCTTAATTAACATAAATAATTAGCTATTTAGACACATTCTCTTTACTAAAGAAACAGCAGCTATTTCAATTCCTTATTTGATAAAAGACAAACAGAAGTCCCAAAAAAGATTAATCTTTTCATCTTTGTTGCTCCACAATCTAACCTTTTACTTCAATAAGTTTAAAAGGTATATTCCAGTGCTTACAAAGAATACTTTGCTAGTTGCTCACCCCAAGATGATAATTCAGTCTCAATAAACCCTGCTTTTTTATATACAAATTTAGCCGTAAGATTTTCAGGGTGATATCCGATCATTATTAGAGGAATGTTTGTATTGTTATTTTGTCTTATCTCTTCAATAACCAGATATATAGCTTGTTCTCCTATACCTTTCCCTTGAAATTTTTCATCAATCATAAGTCTATAAATCCAATAATTATTATCATCAGGATCTATTCCAAACATAGTAAATCCTATCATTTTATTACCAACATAAATTCCTTTTGCATAAAAATCATCTAGAAATTGAAATTCTGCGATAGAATATAGGTTTGATGCAATAAACGTTCGTTGTTCCGCTTTAACAGATAATTTAATTGCTTCTTCCCAATTACTTTTATTAATAGACTTTAAATGAATTTTCTTCAATCTGATACTCTCCCTTTAATATTGAAGAGGAACCACGTAGTTTATGGGCTATTGAAACGTTATCCCCTTGTTTTTTTGCCCAATCAAATATAAGTAATTTCTCATCGACAACGCCTCCTTAAAATTACAATTAAAAACAAGTTATTATATTCAATATAATTGTTATATTTCCTGTAACACCTTTTAATTTTAGAAGATATACTAAAGAATGTTTACAATATCAGTAATTTAACTCATTATCACCAACCAATGGTTTATTATTTGATTAGAGGTGGCTCGCCACATGCCCATCAAGTTAACATTTTGAAGTGCCCCAAAACGAGATTTTTATCTTTTAATTGAACAGTTGAAAAAAGAGAAAAGCATACCTGATGGTATGAGACCTAGACAACAAAGGTAATTGAATAACATAGTAGAACAAGATCATCGTTTCTTTATAAAGAAGCGATGATCTTGTTCTATACTAGGTTTCAAATGTTTTGACATAGCTACATCCATTTTTTGGAGTAGAAGCCATGTATATGATTAAAAAAGAGCAGATTAATTTACGTGATCAGTCTGTCCAAAATCAGAAAGAATTCATCCATCAATTATTTGGACCTACAGCATAAGATACGATTCCGTTAGGAATCTATGTGCTTATTATCTTTTATTCTATTTTTGCACCAGAACCCATCAACATGTGTGATAGCATATGGTAATCTTTTTCTGCTATTTCTATTAAATCAAGTTATTAATCTATTCTCCCTTGAAATATGGCAATGCCCACTTTGTTGTTGCTCCATCCGCAGTAAGTACATTTTGGATACGAGCATTTGAATATCGACGCAGACTTCGCATATATCGTGTGGTGGCTGGCTTTTGGAATTCAATGATGCCTTCTTCTCGTTTAAGAATGATTTGTGTAAGCTCGGACTCAGATTCATCGGGAAAGAATAAATCTGGAATGTTCGATACTTTTTCACATAAATCTATTATTTTCACATCATCCTGACACTCTTGTAGATTCATAGACAAAGTTATCCCATAATGGTGCTGAATTAATTCGTGCATAGTTGCTGCCATGAAGTGGGATAAAATATAGAAATCTGCTAAATAGTTTTTAATGTCCCGATTATATGAAATTGCGGTGTGCATTCCTTTGAACATCGGGTGGATTCGGGAATGAGGTATAATAGTTCCATCTTGCGTAATCCCCTCAATGTAATACCCCTTTACCCTTCCGAAAATTGTCCTCGCTTCTACGTGACAATATCGTCCATGCTCATGCTTAATCCGATTCACAATTAGTGCCAGACGCTCTCGGTACGGTAAGGTTTTAGATTGGTAATTCTCCACGATTGTTTTTGTTGAATTATCTACCGCTTTTAACCAATTTTGAGCGAAAGGAATATTTTTTGTTACTGCTGTGCTTGAAATTAAACTTTTCATCAAATGGTAAGCATCATCTATATATGCCATCAGTGCATCCAGTAACTCCTTGTGCATTTTTGATAGTGATTCATACTCTGTTTTGAAATCTTCAAGCAAAGAAACAAAACCCTCAAAAGCATCAAATACTCGCTTGGTTGATACAGAGTAAACCCCACTCGGATGTCGTAATGTATGCTCACTATGATGAAGAATATGATCCGGGAGATTTTTTATTACATCGTATAATTCTGTATTCAAGTTACCATGTACTTCTTTATTACGTATAATATGCATCGTTATATCTCCTTTGTTTAATATAAGCAAAACCCTATGTATATTGTACACAATATACATAGGGTTTTGAAGAAAACAGATTGCCTTTTTAGTAGTACTTTTGATGGCAGAATTCATCCCACAAGAAAATCAAAATCATTAGGAACTCTCTTGAACATGGAATATATTTAGAGTTAATCAGTGAAAACATTGAATTTGAAACAAAATTCACCAAATGCAATGAGGGAGCGTTAACTGTTTGGAACAAGCGAGAAGTACAATCATTCTTGAAAGCTACACAGGTTATTAGATATTTTATTGTTTTTTATTTGGCTCTTGTAACTAGAGAATACGACAAGGTGGATTGTTAGGATTGCTATGGAAAAAGGGGCATTTGACCATTAGCCAAACGTTGAGTCATGATGGAAAGACATTTTTGGTTGGAGGAAAAACAAAATCAAGTGTAAGAAAAATACTATTACCTGCAACATCAACAGTAGCAAAACAAAAGAAAAATAGGTCCGTGGTATTAAAAGCGCAGCTTAGGCAAGGTGAAGAATACAATGACTTGGTGAAGTCTATCCAAAATGAAGTTGAATTTTTACATAACTTGTTTGAAATTGCATCAAAATCTGGAATTGAACAGATTTTGTAGGTTCTAAGTCTCTACGGGCATGAGGTAGCACCAACATTTCGTGAATTTCGTACGTTTAGATGTACCAATAAATGAATTTGATTTCTATTTTAGGCTCTGTTAAATACTACTGTTGATTCTTCATTAAACTAGCAGATCAATTTAGCTCGATAAAAGAAAATTAAAGCTGTGGTATAATCGAAGCAAATATTAGGCTTAAAAGAGGGACCCCTAGTATGAAGCTGATTTGTCAAAATTGTAAAGTAGAGATTTCTGATGATGATCTCGCTTCCTTTGTTCGTGAAATTATAAAAAGAAATTCTGGAGATTTTCGAGAATAATCTAGCTTTCTTTGTTTGTGAAGGGTAGTTAATTAATGTTTAATAATATATAGAAGGTGAAATCATAATGAATTGCAACAATGATAGTTTTACTAACTATGCCAAACAAGATAAAAATGGATGGTACTTACTTGTACGGAATAAAGAAACTACTGAAATCGAGAAAAACTTCAATTATAGAAATATACAGAAAATAAAAGGGGAGAATATCATTACAACAGCCTTGAATTATTTGAAAAAAGATGGTTTATTTCATACTGTTGATACGAAAAATTTATTGAAATATGAAATAATTCTTCTTTTTTATCAGAAAGAGAAGGTCACAAGTCGCTATATCATGAAATATAAGGAAAAAATAAACGCTATAGACGGTTATTATGATGGCTGGGAATATACAGTGAAAAATGAGAATGGAGATTTTGGAACTTATGATAATGATTATACTTTCTGGGAAGCACATAAAGTTCCGCTATCACTAACCTTCTTGCAGATATTTTGTATATTATGCTTATATATATTTCCAAAGCAAATAACTATTTTTATTAAAGAAATAATGTATAAGGACCACAATGTGGAAACTTATGATTTATATTATAATTTGTTGAGTGGAGTAGTTGCGTTTTTACTGTTTATTGTAGCAATAATCAATTCTACTTTTACTATAATACTAAAAGATTCGATTAAGCAGCATTATTTAAAAGATAATCAAATAAGAATTATTTGGTCAATTATTATTTTTGATACACCTGTCCTCTTAGCTACACTCATAGCAGCATGGAAAATAAGTCAGGTTGTAGGGGGAGCAACTTTTAACTCACTTTTTATCTTTAGTTTTATATTTATGAGTATAAAAATTGCATTGACATACTTCTTAGAAATAGAAAAAAGGCAGAAATAATTAAAGGTAGTGTTCAGTGACAATAAAGTTGTTTATAAAGATGGTATGAGAATCTAAATTTCATACCATCTTTTGTTACTTCTCTGTATAATGAAAAATGAATATTTCAAGTTAATTAATTAGCAGTTTGCTATTCAATTTATATTAGAGTTATTTCATTGAAAGTAAATATAAGTCTAATAACAATAAGGTATCTATTGAAGAAGCTGTATAAATGAAACAACGTGAATTAAAACTCTATTCAACGATGATTGAGACATTGAGACACGATCCAAAAAACTACAAAGATGCAGATGAATTATTAACTATTTTAAGTTATTCGGAGATTGAATTATCAAACGCAGGAGTTTATGCTAATAAACCTGGACATTTTCGGAAAGATGTAAATATTCGTGTGAAAATCCCGTTACTAACAAAGGCACGTAGTCTAAAGCAAAGTTTTGGACCTTTAATTGTTGACTGTTATTCCGAAGATAATACATATGAGTTAGACGACATAAATATTAAATCTAAACAAATATCTAGTCTAGATGACTTAGAAATTCGATCTAACCGGGCAATTTTCTCAAGAATTCTTGACGAAATTATTCAAAGTATACGAATGGGTAAACATTCAATTTGGATAAGTATTGCATGGTTTACAGATGAAGCACTGTACCAAGAGTTGTATAATCAACAAACTAAAGGAGTTCATATCCGTATTCTTATTTCCAATGAGCAACAAAACCAGGGCATGATTCCTAAATTGAAAGAAAAATTTGAAACAATTGTTGTAAATAGGTGGGGTACAACGAATATAATCGATTACATTCTAAGTACTGTATTATTGATAATTCTATTGTTTTACATGGTTCATTTAATTGGACGTCTACAGACAGAATGAAGAACATTTGACCGTTTCAATAGATAGACAGTTGGCTGAACAGTATACGGAAAATTTCAAAGAAATATTTCGTAATAATATTTAATAAATTTAAATGCTTAACGGAGCGAAATTCATAATTTGTTCTCCAAAGATTAAACAACTTTAAAACCACCTATTAAGTAAATGAATAGGTGGTTTTCGCATTTATGGGGTTCCGCCGTATATCCGTCAACCTAAGATTTTGAAAATGCCCCCCAAACGAAAAATTTACTTTTCTAAAATTAGTTATTTATGAGGATTCAGCCCACTTATAGTTAAATTCCCCACCAAAGTCATTTGTTACTATGCCTTTGACTGTAGAACGTTGTAAATATGATCTACCCTGCTGATAGAACGGTGCAACCGCCCCATCTTCTAATAAGATTTTCTCAGCTTGTTTCATCGCTTCCCAACGAGCATTTTCATCAACAGCTAAATTCGTTTTCACTTGATGAATTAATTCATCATATTGTTTGTTTGAATACTTATCAAAGTTATATGTACTATCTGTCGTGAACAAATCTAAAAATGTAATTGGATCAGGAATATCAGGCCCCCATACATCAACTCCTAATTCGTAATCACTATTTAGAAGTAATTGAATTTGTTGTTTACGTGGCTGCGGCTTCACATTAACCGTTAATCCCTCTAAATTCTTTTCTAGTTCCCCTTTTAAATACTCCGCATTTTTCTTAGCGAATACATTATCACTTGTAAGTAATTCTAGTGTTACCTGTTCTTTCCCAAGTTCTTGTTTTGCATTCTTCCAGTGTTCTTTCGCTACCTTCACATCATCTTTTACTAATGTTCCATTTTCCTTTCGGAAGTCTTTTCCGTCCGAACTTTTAGCGAAATCAGTTGGTATTAAACCGTCTGCAGGAAGAGAACCATTATTTAAAACTGTATCTACAAAGGCTTTCTTATTCATTGCCTGACTGATTGCCAAGCGAGCATTTTTATTTTTTAACACTTCATTCTTCTGATTCATACGTAAAAACTGTACAGTCACTTCAGAACGTTCCTTGAAGTCGGGATTCTTCCTATATTTATCTACAAACTCACCTGTTAGTCCTACACGGTCAAGCTGACCTGATTCATATAGATTTATTTCTGTTGATTTATCTTTCACGATATCAAAGTTAATCTCATCTAATTTCACTGTTTTAGCATCCCAATAGTTCGGATTCTTTTTTAGCTGAAAACCTTGTTCTTGCTTCCAATTATCCAATGTAAATGCTCCGTTATAAACCAATTGATCTGCTTCTAAACCATATTGCTTCCCTTTTGATTCAAAATACTTCTCGTTAATTGGTAAAAACGTTGCAAACGTTGTCAAATCTATAAAGTAAGGAACAGGCTGTTCTAATTGTATTTCTAATGTTTTATCATCTATTGCTTTAATCCCTAACTGATCTACAGGCAACTCTTTACTATTAATTTTCTTTGCGTTCTTTATATCAAAGAATAAAAACGCATATTCCGCAGCTGTATCAGGGTTCACAGCTCTTTTCCAAGAAAAAACAAAGTCTTCAGCTGTTACAGGTGTACCATTTGACCATTTTGAATCCCTCAGATGGAATGTGTATGTTTTTTTATCTTCACTCACATCATAAGATTTCGCTACAGCTGAGATTGGCTTATTCCCTTCCCCCAATATATATAAACCTTCAAATACATTTTTCATTACGTTCATGGATTCACCGTCAGTTGCCTTTGTGACATCCATCGTTGGAATTTCCGCTATATACGGCAAATGAATGGATTTTGTTTTGGAATCTTTATTGTTTACATTTGCTGTATTGTCTTTCTTTTCACTACTACAAGCTGTTAGTAAAAAGCTAGCTCCTAAAACAGCAGCCACAATAGGCGTTACTTTTTTTAACATGTTTCTTTTCTCCCTCTCTACGTACGGTCATAGCTTTAGATTATCTCGTTGTATATCGCCTAGAAGAAGAGGAAATCCTAGCCCCTAAGTAATAAACTTTGTAAATCTGTTGCCAGTTAAAACGTAGCACCCCAAGATAGGCATGTCAATTGGATAAACTATGAATTTTAATATATAAAATACTAATTATAAAGATATTAACTATATGTTTTTGTGAAATAAAATTTTTATGCTATTTTCTAAAAAACGGCTCTTTATTTTCGTTTTCAACACTATTTATGACTACAATTAATACAATCACACCAAAAAATAGAAATCACAAATACGAATTAATAGAACCTTTAAATGTAATTAATGTAAAAATCGGTTCAACGTAAATATCCCATTCATCTAAAGTTGGACAAAATTATCTTTGCTAATGATACAATTAAGATAATGGAGGGATATTATGGAGTATATTAAATTTTATGGAACATTATTTCTTATAATTGGTACTGCAATATTTATATTCAGCAAGGTCGAATCGCCAAAAATCAAAGAAAAAAATCTCCCCTTTGTAATGATCGGTTTAGGGATAAATGTGCTTGTAAGTCCAGTCGCACTTTTTATAGGTGTGATGGCAACAGATTCCCCAGATAGTAGTATGCTAGAATTTTGGAAGGGATTCTTCTTTATTCAGGCAATACCACTCCTCATACTACTACTAGCTTTGATGTGGTGGTTTATTTGCAAGCACAAGAAAAAAGTCCAAATGTAGAATTTCAAAGTGACTTCGTTAGCGTATACTTCCGTTAAATATGGGCGATACGCCTTTAATTACATTTATCTACACTTATGGTATGTGAAATTATATAAAATAAGTACAAAAGTAGAGGTTTCTACTTTTGTACTTATTCTTATTTTTCTATCTATTTTTAAAATATGATCTTACGCCATTGCTACTTCTTCAACCATTCGTTTTACACCTTGAATTTCTCTAATCATTCTCATAAGGTTTTCGTCTCTTTGCTCTAATCTTTTTTCTATTCTTTCCTCACGTTCCTTACGATCTCTCACATCTTCTTCAATTAATGTATTCCGCTGATCTATGCGATCACTTAATCTCTTTTCCATTTCTAACAAATTCGCTTGCTGCACCCTATTTAATTCCGCTACCATAGCACTATATTGTTCGTGGAGCTGATACTGCACATGATACGGCATTGGATTTGCTTCTTTCATTTCTTCTTTCTTATTAGCGATGCCATACTCCTTTACAATCAATTTAGCAGCCTTTTCTAAGGTCATTCCATCCTCTTTACTTAACTCTACTAAGTGCTGAAGAAGTACCACATCAAACTCTGTATACTCTCTTCTTCCCCGACTATTCTTCCGTACCTCATACCCTTCCCGTTCAAGAACATCCGAGTATTTCCTAAGTGTGCTGCCACTCATCCCTAGACGGCTGTAAACCTCATTTGTGGTATACACTATCTCCATTCCTGCCATAGCGCTACCCCACCTCCTATAAGGAAAATTCAATATGAATAGCTTAAAATCTTTAAGAATAGTTCGACGAGACTCGTAATGTCTTTGCTGGGTCTTGTCGGAATAAATAGATTGGAAATCACACAAAATATTACGTGAAATTATTTATCTAAAACCTCTTCATAAAAGAACGTAGGTTCGTGTATAATAAGAACGAATGTTCTTTTATGATTTAGGGAGGAATCACGATGTATGACTATTCAATCCTACCGAATAGAATCATCTTATGTGTTGATTTACGCAGTTTTTACGCTTCAGTGAGTTGCATCAAAATGGGACTTGATCCCATGCATACAAAGTTGGCTGTAGTCGGCGATGTAAATAGAAATGGTTCAATCGTTCTTGCTGCAACACCACCCTTAAAAGCCCTGGGCGTAAAGAAGATGGCAAGGCTATATGAGATCCCTCGTCAAAAGGATATTCTTGTTGTGAATCCGATTATGGGAACATATATAAAATGCTCTAATTACATAACAAAGTTAGCTTTACAATACGTTCCTTATGAGGATTTTCACCAATATAGCATCGACGAATTCCTGTTAGACATTACTGACAGCATTCATTTATTTGCTAACGCCCCATACGAATTCGCTTTGAAATTTAAGCATGAAATATATGAACATACACGCATTGAATGTACGATCGGAATTGGTCCGAACCCTTTAATGAGTAAGGTTGCTTTAGATATTGAAGCTAAGAAGAACAAAGAAGGGATTGCCTATTGGAAGTATGAAGATGTCCCAACAAAATTATGGAGCATACGACCACTTCATAAATTTTGGGGAATATCATACAAAACAGAAGAAAAATTAAATCGAAAAGGGATTCACACTATCGGGGATTTAGCCAATTACCCTCTTACATACTTAAAACAAAGTTTCGGCAAGATGGGGGAGGAATTGCACTTACATAGCAATGGCATTGACTTCAGCCGTATTTCGGAGAAATATGTCCCTGCTACAACTTCAGTCGGAAAAAGCCAAATTCTAATGCGTGACTATACAATAGAAGAATTTCCGATTGTGCTACTGGAACACATTGAAGAAGTCTGTTATCGACTTAGAAGACAAAACAAACTTGCTCAAACCGTTCATTTTTCTGTTGGTTATAGCAAGAGTTATAACGGCGGGATTAGAAAAACACATACTTTAAGCCGTCCGACTAACTTAACAATGGATATTTATAAGATTTGTACATACTTTTTACATCAACAATATACTGGTGAACCAATCCGCAGCATAAACATTTCTCTAACGAATTTAATTCGAGAAGGGGAGGAACAAATTTCTCTTTTTGATAATGTCACGCAGCGAGAACAAGAAGTAAAACTCACAAAAGTAATGGATGAAATACGCACAAGGTTTGGGAAGAACAGCATTTTACGGGGGATTTCCTACACGCATAGCGCCACAACTAGATACAGAAACACACTAATAGGGGGACATAAATCATGAATAACGCTAATATGCCAAAAGGGCGCGGAATGGTAAAATGGGCACCGTTCGCCGCATTGACTTCCCAGTTTGACGGGATACGTGAGATTATTAAGGAACAAAACAAAGTAACACGTCCAATTCTAACAACTGAAGAAAAGGAACGAATCGAAAACATACTGTTATGCTCCTTGTTATCAGAAGAAGAAATACTAATTACATATTATGAGGACGGTTATTTGCTCTCTAGCTATATGACTGTAGTTGATATCGACCCATTAAATAACGCTGTTATATGTACGGATGCTTTTTATAATACGATAAAACTCCAATTTTTTAATATAATAGATGTAAAATAGTATTAGATAATAAAAAAAAGCCTAACTAGTATTACTAGCTAGGCTTTTTCGTTTCCTATCTTATTTTTAAATAAGTATTCCATTTAAAACACCTAAAATAATAAATATAAGATATTTTAAATATACTTTGTTTAATATCCTATTAGGAAAAAGATATTGAATACTTTTTATGCCACCTACGATAATAAAGCCAGGTAATATTACATCTACTAAAAAATCAACCTTTGAATTAGTAATCCAAGTTGGCATAAGTATAAAAATACAGATAAAAACAATATCTACTACAATAGAAAAATTAGATTCTTTAATACTATTTTTAGTTTCCATATCATCTTTATAAGTCGCAACTGTATTTTTAAAGTATATTAATCCTGATATCAAAATAAGTAAGCCAAATAAAACATTAATTCCAGTAAGTACATATTCCATTACAGAACCTATTTACATGCTGCCCAAACACCTGTAGCACCAGTTAATTCTCCAGCTAATCCTACAAGAGCTTGTCCACCTACGCGCATTCTTTCTTCCCAAGTAGATGCTTGCACAAGAAGTTTTGCAGCTTCTCCAAAACCACCTAAAGCATTAATATATTTTTTAATTTTAAGCAACTTAGAAACAGCAATTAAATTTCCACCAACAAAAGCAGCTAAAGCAGCAGAACATTTACCTATTTTAATCCAATCTGGATCAGCAATCACTGGAAATGCAGTATTTTCATCAAAATCTACAACTTGAACCAATTTGTTTCCATCAACCTTATAATGTGTAGAAACAGGATTTCCATTTGCATCTTTCGCCCAAGCAGGCATAAAGACACTTTGAATAATATTTTCAGAATCAACTATAAATACTTCCCCTGTATCAAATTCCTCACCCAAATATTCAGCAGATGAAACTAGTTTACCACCATTAGGGATATCAATAGCAAACTCGTATTCTTTTGGCGCAGATTGATTTTTAATTTTAATTAGCGATCGCACACCATCTTTAGTAGTTTGTACCGCTAAATCAGCTGGTTGATTTTCATCTTGATAAATAAGAGTTCCATTATTTGTTTGAATAACTTCACTTGAATTCAGCTCTGGAAGAGAAATATGTAAAGATTCCGTTCTATCCTTAATAGTAATAGGTTCTGAGTTTAATGTAGTTGGAATATTCACTGTACCCGATGCATTTTCAATAACTTTCGTTTCTTTTGATTCCATTTTAAAATTATTCAATACATCATCGATTCCTGTGTTTTTTTCAATCATTAGAGCTGTAGAGTTTGCCTCTTTTTGCGAATCGTTAATTTCAGCATTAATTGAAGGAGTTAATACAGATATACTCATAGCTCCGACAATTAGCCCTGTTAATATTTTTTTTGATAAAAATTTCATGTAACATTCTCCTTTTCAGTTATTATTTTCCTTAATTATAAATGATAACTATTTTCATTAATAGTCTACAATGAATTTATTTATTATGATATATTCAGTATAGTGACCGCAAAGAAAACTAACGACCAAAACGGACACTCAGTCATTTTTTTAACTAGAAATAAATTTCCAAAATTCTTCTCACTTTATTTCCAAATCTATAGTATCCTTTCTAACTATTTATATAAGTAACTTACACTATAAAAAATTAAAGGAACCCTATCTAGGGTTCTTTTTTCAACTTAATAGAAAACATTTCATTAAAGTAATTACCACAAAACAAAAGAAGTACCTGTTAACTTAAGGACTTATTTCCATTGGCTACGGCAAGAATTATACAGGCGGCATTAAAAAAACACATACTTTAAACCGCCCAACAAATCAAACGGTGGATATTTATCATATCTGTACATACTTTTTACATCAACTATATACTGGTGAACCCATCCGCAGCATAAATATATCTTTAACAAATTTGCTTCAAGAAGGAGAAAAACAAATTTCTCTTTTCGATAATGTCACGCAACGAGAACAAGAAGTAAAGCTTACAAAAGTAATGGATGAAATACGCACAAGGTTTGGGAAGAACAGCATTTTACGGGGGATTTCCTACACGCATAGCGCCACAACTAGATACAGAAACACACTGATAGGGGGACACAAATCATGAATAACGCTAATATGCCAAAAGGTCGCGGAATGGTAAAATGGGCACCGTTCGCCGCATTGACTTCTCAATTTGATGGGATACGTGAAATCATTAAGGAGCAAAACAAAGTACCCCGTCCGGTTTTAACAACTGAAGAAAAGGAACGAATCGAAAACATGCTAGTATATTCCTTGTTATCTGAAAAAGAAATACTAATTACATATTATGAGGACGGTTATTTACTCTCAGGTTATATGACCGTTGTTGATATTGACCCATTAAATAGCGCTGTTATATGTACGGATGCTTTTTATAATAAGATCGTTCTCAAATTTAAAAACATAATTAATGTTAAATAAAAGATGTAGTATTATACACTACATCTTTTATTTAACATACTTCAAACTAATTCTAATATATAACTTTAAAATAAAAAATAATATATAGTATTAAACCAAATGCATAAATCCCACCTGATGAACGGAATTCTTCTTCAGACATCAAGCCGTGAGCTAGTCTATTACGAAGATTTTTTCCGCCTTTATTAACAAATAAGTATTCCAAGTCTTTTACTATATTTACCCCCAAAACTTCCTCTAATTGCTCAATTTCTAATAAAACTCCCAACGATTTTTCCTCTTCTACAGAATCTTCTTTTGTACTTGTCACACTTACACCAATTTGTTTAAGGAAATAACGTATTGAGTTTTCAAATTGCGGTATTAGTATTGATAAACTCGCAATATAATTGTTTTTTAATCCTTCACGTATTCCACTAGCAACCATTACTTCTCTACCCTTTGGAATAAAGATATTATCTTTAGTAATGACTAATATATCTTCAATCCGTAAGAAATATTGTTTTTGTAACAATCCAATTGAATGTAAAATTTTATTAGCCACCTGCTTATAATGTTGCTCATAAAACAGTGCTAACAACAAAGGGAATTCTTCAGAACCTTGCGAAACATATATCGTTTTTCCAACTTCATTCTGTATTTTCCTTCGCAATAAATCCCCAGAAATAGGCGCATTTACAGATGCTACTCTAAAATTCGAGTTGTAATCAAGAGAATGAGCTAACTCTCCTATATAAAAAAGCATCTGCATATAATTTTTCCCTATGAATTCTTCTTCTATTTCTTTCAATTCACTAACCATGCAAAATTCAGGCGATTTAAAGTGTTTGTACTGAGATATTGATTCCTTTTGGTACTCATCTCTTTCCATATTCCATTTTCGGACTATTTCTTCCTCCACTTTAGCTCTCTTCGAAAATTCTATTGCCGATTCCATTTTATGCACTACATGATGATAATTAACGTTATCTTTTTGTAATTCTTCTTGTGCTAATCCATAATAATTAAAAGCTATTTTTTCTAAACATTTTTGTGCACAGCCATTTCGTTTTAATTTATAGAATAAGAAAACACAAAACTCCCACCATACTCTCGCAGAATCCAAATCTTTCTGTTCCTCATATATCTCAGCAATTTCAATACCAATTTCCAAATAATTCTTATGATGATCATTATCTATTTTAAATCTGTATTTTTTTATTAACTCGAATAATTCTCGCATTAAAATTTGTATTGGTTTCTCTAACATCTGTACAATACTAAAATTATTAATAATAAAATTAAGCTTCTCAATTAATTTCTTTCCATTCTTATCCTCCTTTATATACAATTGAAATCCACGTTCCAAAAGTTGTGCAGTTAAGAAGTATTGGTTACGGGAAAAGCAATAATTGATTGACTCCATTAAATTTACAAATAGATCTTTTCGAACCTTATAGTCTTTTCTGAGAACAAAATATACATCAATTACCCTAAATAGCAAAATTGGAGATTCTAACTTCCCTTCGGATATTATTTCTTTCAATGTATCTATCATCTTCCCATCAAAAACATTTAAAGATATACTCCCCCAACCTTCATTGGAAACAACTTTCGACTTGTACGGCTCTTCATTGTCATTGGGATCATAAGCCAAATAAAATACATCTTTTAACAGATTAAGTTTAAAATACTCCTCATTATCTTCTTTAACACTCTCTAAAATTCTATTTAATTCATTATAAATAGTTAAATACATATTACATTCAGGAACATCACAATCTATAGCATTAATTTCATCGCAAAAATTTCCCACCACAACATCCCACCCCTTTGAAGATAATTTTATTTTATTTTATACAAATCCGAATGAACAACTTCTGCATCTATGTTGAATTTTTCAAGCGTCACTTTTACTACATCTACAAACCATGAAGCTGCATCAGGAGATACATACACACGTTCAATCAAATCAGTGAGATCCACTTGAATACTTTTTCCTTTTACATCTGAATTCTCAACATATTCTTCATGATGGGGCGTCAACGCATATACCAACCTCACTTCTTGTTCATGTTTAAAGGAAATCCTTTTTGTGAAAAATGGCTCGAGATAACTTATGTTCAAATTTTTTTGCTTAGTATGGTCTAAATATTGCACTTCCCCGATATAAATATCTTCCTCACATACATTAAGACTTTTTTTGACCTTATCAAAAGTAGTTTGAATTGCTATACCTTCATTACTTTTCAAATACAAATCCCACATAGCTGCCGATTCATACTCATTTAAATGCCAACAATTTATAAATACATTTTTCCTGTTATGTTCTGCTAGATTCTTTGCAAAATCCACTAATTTTTCTGCTCCCCCCAATTTAGAGTACATAAATTCTTCGCTAAGTCCTAATTCTGAACACATTTTTTCAATGTCTTCACGCGCATTTTCCACTTCATATCCGAACAGCACACCTTCAAATACATCTTTAAATTCATCGGATCTACAAAGATAAATAGATTGTGTAGATAACATACTTACTAGTTTAGTAAAATCCATATACCTCCATAACTTTGCTTTACCTTCTATATTTGAATTAACCCCTTCAATTTCTTTAAACAAAAAACATACATCCTTTCTTAAACTTTTTACTTTACCTTGTTTCTTCTATTATATAACCTATCGATCTTCAATTATATTTTTAGGGAACAGTACATTCATTGCTTCTACAGTCAAAATCCATTCCCCACGCTTTTTTCCTTCAGGCTTATAGTATTTAATTTTCCCACTCTTAATTAATTTATCTACTAACTTATTATCTTTACTTCTCTTTAACTTCATTCTCAGCGCTTCTTGTGTAATCCCCCAACGATCACACGCTTCTCTTGGTGTCATAATTTCATCCAACATAAATAACATCCAAACCGCCCCTTTCGTTACTTATAAGTAACATATAGTGAAAGTATACGTCACTTATAAGTAACAAACAAGAACCTACAACAAAAAAAGACCCTATTTAGGGTCTTTTTTCCTAGCTTAATAGAAAATGTTTCATTAGCGTAAATAACACTTGCATTGTAATATGTACCCCCGCATTGAATAACCAAGCCTTCAGACCAATCCTTGTCCATTTTTCACGCACAAATGAAAACTTATTTCCAAACTTGATTGAAACCTTAGTTTTACTTAAATTGCTCTTCTCACTTCCCCTCTTCATTTCTCTCATTCTGTTATAATTCTTCCTCGTTACTTTACTAGATTTTTTCTTTTTCATAGTAATCACCCCACTTATTTTTTGAACATTATTTGAATGTCTAAATATGATAAGCAGTTCATACCTGTAAAATTCACACTTATCATATTTACCCTGTACTAGAACGTCCTATTATTGTGCCGTTGAAAAGTAGTTTTAAAATGAAAGAATTAAATTCTAGAAGAGTTTGACAACAAATAGCATTCAATGTATTTATCCACTATCTAATGCCGAGTAATTTCACCCTATTTCAAAAGGTTTGAAACCTTATTTTTGAAGTACTAAATAATTAATGATACCTTTTGAAGTATTTTTGTTATAATTTTAGTAGAACCAATTTTGAAGGGATGTCTATTTATTTTGAATACAAGAAAATTTGGATATATAAGAGTCAGTAGCAAAGACCAAAATGAGGATCGTCAGCTTGAAGCAATGAAACGACTCATCACTGACGAACGAGATATTTTTGTCGATAAGCAGAGCGGAAGAGACTTTAATCGTGAACAATACCAACTTCTAAAACGCATGTTAAGAAAAGATGATATTTTATATATCCATTCCTTAGATCGGTTCGGAAGAAATAAAGAAGCTATCCTTGAGGAATGGAAAGATATTACCCAAAATATACAGGCCCATATTGTCGTATTGGACATGCCACTTTTAGATACAACTCAATATAAAGATAGTTTAGGAACTCTTATTACTGATTTGGTACTTCAAATCTTATCGTGGCTTGCTGAAGAAGAACGAACAAAAATAAAAACTCGCCAACGTGAGGGCATTGACGCTGCAAAGAAAAAAGGAAAACATCTAGGAAGACCCAGAACTGAAATAACTCCAGAATTTATTGATGCCTATAATAAATGGCAATCCAAACAGATAACAGCGCTATATGCTATGGAAATGTGTAATATGACTAGCCCTACATTTTATAGAGTAGTTAAAAGATTTAAAGATAGGAGGAATAAAAATCAATAACATTACAAGAAAAAACCAAGATACAATACAAGGATTTTCATCTTATTTATTAAATAAAGGGCGAAAACTCTCTACGATTAAACGATATATCTATGATGTAGAAAACTGTATGCAATGGCTGCAGCAATCAGGGAGATTCTCTGACTCTGATGAAATGAATTGGGAATCTCTATATAAGAAGGATTTCGAAGCATTTTTTAATTATTTAATAGAAGAACGCCAATACTCCGATAAAACGGTACATCGTATTTATATTGCTCTTAATAGACTGTATGAGTATTTAGATTTACCAAGCCCGATTGAAAGTGTAATACATATAGCTCCACCTGATCGTGCATTGCGTACTGAAGATTTTATTTCTCCACAAGAAGGGCGACGCCTAAAAGAAGTATCTGCTTCATTGGAAGGACTAACAGAAAAGCAACGCTCTACTCGTCCAATGATTTTAAAGCGAAATCTTTCTATTATAATCTTGCTCCTAGACTACGGATTACCTTTACATGAACTTGTCTCTTTACGCATGAAACATGTTCATTTCGAGAACAATACACTATCAATACCTGAAGACACAAAAATTAATCGTACAATCCAGTTAAAAGAAGAAGATAAATTACACTTATACAATTACTACAAAACGATTCCTGAACCTGTACGTCCTAGATATCACAGTGATGATCCACTCTTTGTTGCTTTTCACTTTAGGTTAGGGACTTATGTTTGGAGTTATGACGATGATGCACCTAAATTTCTGACGGAAATTTCCGTTCAAAAAATGATTCGTTTAGAGGTAAAACGTGCTAATCTTCGAAAGGGAATTTCAGCACAACACTTTCGAAACACCTTCATATTACAGATGTTCCAGCAGCAATGTACGGCTGAACATATCATGAGACAAGTCGGCTTTAAAACTCATGAATCGCTAAAAAGATATCGTAAGTATTATACAAACTCTAACGAGAATAAAGGTTAAAACTCTGTACTTGCTATATAAAAATTATATACCTGCAGTTTTTTAGATGAATGTAAGATGGGGCTGTTAAGATGAAGAAAAATAAGGAGTCATATTCTATCCACGTATACACCTTGCGAGACAAAACTACTAAATCAATTAAAATTGAATCGTGGCGTTCATTAAGGGAAGAAATGCAGGTATTAGGTATAACAGATGGTTGTATTTCCTAAATACAAATGATTGAAATAAACACAATTAAAAAAGCGCCATAACTTTTGTTATAGTGCTTTTTTAATTCGCTCTCTACTTATAGGAACAAACCAAGAGGAATCGGTATAATGATATCTTATTCTCTTGCATTATGTGATTTGAACCATACCTTGCCGCTTTGGCAAAGCTATGGTTCTTTTGTTTTGCGGCAAACTTATGGTTCAAAAATAGAGCATGTCTATTTCTATGTATGCAATTCACTTGAATTTTTCAATTAATATTTTTATCTTGATAAATCACGATATTCCATGTAGGATGAAAAATTATAGTATATTTTAGTATGAAATTAGAGGTGAATCAGTATGTATTTGGCTCCATTATTTGAAAACGATGTACCAGTAGCACTTTTCCGCTCTTAATAGAGAGAAAGTGACTACATCTCTCCGTTAGGGGCTTTATAGACCTATAGAAAAAGCGGAGGGTACAAAAAATGAAAAACACCTTATTAGGTTCTTTATATTTAATTTTAGCTTCTAGTATTTGGGGCGGCATGTATGTTGTTGTTAAAGTATTAGTATCGGTCATTCCACCATTGGAACTTGTGTGGTTGCGTTATTTAGTGGCTATTGTTGCACTTCTTATTATTGGATTTGTAACAAAACAAAAATGGCGCATTGAAAAGCGTTACTTTTTAATAATCATAACAATTGGAGTAATTGGTTATGCTATTTCGATTGTTACTCAAGAAACGGGTACAATGCTTTCTTCAGCACAGATGGGAGCCGTTATAACTTCTTCAACACCAGCGTTTATGGTGTTGTTTGCGTGGTTAATCCTTAAAGAACGGTTGACTTTTAAAAAAGGTATATCTGTTTGTTTAGCGACAATTGGAGTCATTATTATTGTCGGAATTGGTGACTTGAATACATCAAGTGTGCTTGGCGGTATTTCTCTTCTTATTGCGGCTTTAACTTGGGCGCTTATGTCTGTTCTTGTTAAACGTTTGCCAAGTGATTATTCGCAAATTGTGGTAACCACTTATTCCACCTTGGTAGCTTTAATTGTGTTAACTCCTTTTGTTTTACCAAGGTTACATGCAATTGATATCTCTCAGCTAACTCGACCAACTATTTTGGGAGGACTTTTGTATTTAGGAATTATCTCAACGGCCGTTGCATTTTTACTTTGGAATCGAGGATTACAAATGCTTAATGCTTCAAGTGGAGGATTATTTTTCTTCTTTCAACCTGTTGTTGGAACATTGCTTGGATGGCTTATTCTTGGAGAAAAGATAGGTGTAACGTTTTGGGTAGGTTCTGCCTTAATTTTGATAGGAGTTCTATTAGTTATTAGAGAGCAACAAGATTAATTAAAGATTACTTCATTAATAAATAATTGTTTGTAGAATGATAATTTTTCAGGAGGAATAAATATGGCAACTTTTGATGATTTTCAAAAAATAGATATGCGTGTAGGAGAGATCATCCGTGCAGAAGAATTCCCGAAAGCGAGAAAGCCAGCATATAAGCTTTGGGTTGATTTTGGTGATGAAATAGGAATTAAACAAAGTAGTGCGCAAATAACTGAATGTTATGAGCTATCCGATCTTATTGGTAAACAAGTACTTGGTGTAGTAAATTTCCCACCAATGTGGGTTGCTGGGTTTAGTTCGGAAGTATTAGTGATGGGTGTTTATGCAGAACAAGGTGTTGTACTGATAGAACCTCAACAAAAAGTAAAAAAAGGAGACAGATTGGGTTAAATAGCTGTCACATTTATGTGTGATTAACATGACGTTTTTAGGTGAATAACAAACAAAAAGGACAAACTTATACTAACTAGAGTTTGTCCTTTTTTATTTTTCAATCTATCTATAATTAGAGACAGATTAAAAAGCAATTTGGATTCTTTAATGAAAAAAGACAATATCATCACTTTATTTTGCATTATTTTTTAGGAAAGCTTATGGGTTAACAACAAACTCACGGCAATATTATAAGTAAAGTAACCCATTACTTAGTTATGAATTATTATTACTATTTTTAGTTAAATTATCTCTAATTCCCTCAAACCGTTTCTTACAAGAATCTACAAATATATCCATACCTATATATTTCTTATCGTCAGAATTTATAACTTTTTCCATTTCATTTTCACACTCTTTAATAGCCTGTTCAAGATATTTTAAAGCTAATTCTGGATTGTGTTTTAAATACTCCGAACCCGATGGAGTTAAACCATAAGGAATACACCTTACTATATCTTTTATTTCTTCTTCTTTCTCATGTATTTTACCTTTTATTTTTTCCACCTGTTCTTCTGTCCACCCTTTGTATGCACCTATATAATAAGCTGGCGCTTCAATTCTCCCTGCTTTCACTGCTTGATTTATCCCTTGCTTTGTCATCTCTAATTCCTCTGCCAAATCAGCAGTTGAATATAATTTTTGTGTGCTCATATTAGCACCTCCTTGTTTTTTAGGTAAACGAAATTCTATAATTAGTTTACCTTTAATAACTTGAGTTCATTGTAACACCGTAGTTCACAAAAGTAAACATATTAATTCAATTTGTTTCACATCAAAAACATAAATCTGAATTTTTAAACAAAAAAATCATTCTAAACACTTGAAATAAACCCAAATAAAAAAGCGCCATAACGTTATGTTATAGCGCTTTTTAACTTATATATTATATGTTACTTTTTATTACTGAATATTCAAATATATTTTTATCAAATTATATAAACTAACAATATTTGTAAAGTATGTTACGGTTGTTATGTAAACAGAAAAAATATTAAGGGGGATTTTTGTTATGAAAAAAACATTAGCTATTTCTGCAATTACTTTAGCTTTAACAGGTATGGGAGCAAGCTCATCATTTGCAAGCTACGAAAATGTAAGCGTTACACCGGAAAAATTTTCACAAAGTAAAGCGGTCAAAGCAGCAACTCCACTTAAACAAGAGTTAACTTTAAAGAAAGGGGAAGCGACAACAAAAACATTTGAACATACGAAAAACGCAAACGTAAGGATTAGCATCACAAATAAATCTACTGGTGGTGTACATTGGTATCTAAAAGATTCGAAGGACAATGTAATTATGGATGAGCGTATGGCGAAGGGCGGATTTTACAAGAATGAATTTTACCTTAGCAAAGGTAAATATAAAATCAGAGTTGTTAGCGATAATAATGGAACTGGAAAAATTGAAGTAGGTGCTCGCACTTTGGAATAGTATAAATAATAAAAGAAGCAAGATTTATTTTTACTTGAAATTTAACAATGTGGACATGTACACATGTCCACATTTACACATGTGTACATTTTTAATAAAGGCTTGTAGCCAAAAATACAAAAGAATTAAATAAAACATGTGCTACTATTGGTACTTTAATATCCCTGGTCTTTTCATAACTCCATGCATATAAACAACCATTTACAAAGTAAGGGAAGAAGAACCAATCAAAATGCACGGCTGCAAAGATACCATTAGCTATAATAATTGCTGTTGTACGATTAATCCGCTCAAATAGTGTTCCTATTCCAAACGGTAGAATCTTTCTGAAAATCCATTCTTCAATAATAGGAGCTAACAAAATTGGTACAATTAAATAGAAGATATTCATTTCTACTTTTGCATTCACCTGTTCTGCATTGCCTGTATCAATTCCAAAATAGCCTTTTATATAGGAAAAAAAGAGACTGGACACAATAGCTAGTCCAGTCGTCATAAACACCCATTTTCCCTTTTCTACTACTCTTTTTACATTCAACTTTCTTCTCCCCTTACTATAGTTCTTGTTTATTTTTTAGCAAATTCAAATGTGATTTTCCCGCTGGAATCAAGCTTCAGATACGCATCAAATTCTTTTCCTGATTTTCCTTTCATCCCTTTAATCAATCCTGTTTTCTTACCTGCTAGTAATTTCTTAACATTTGCTTCGCTAATTTTCTTTGTTAAAAATTCGCTTGGAAGCGAGAACTTGCAACCTTCCTTATAACCTGTACAACCGTAAAATGTTTTGTGATTCACTATGTCTTTGCCACATTTCGGGCATTTCCCTACGGAATCCTTTGTTTTCATTTCTTGTACTTTGCTATCTATCTGAAGCTCACCAATTGACTTCGTAGCGCCAACTATCAATTGCTTGGTGAATTCCCCTGTCTTCGCTACAAACACCTCTTTAGAGCCTTGTTTCTTCCCGATTTTACGCAAATACCCTTCCCATTGCGCTGTCATTTCAGGCTTCGCTAATAACGTTCCGCCCACGGCTTCGCAAAGAATTTCACCTTTCGGTGTAACTGTCACCTTATTCTTTTTCACTTCTATATATTCTTGTTTTTTGAGCGTTTCAATGATGCCGGCTCGTGTTGCTTCCGTACCAAGTCCCTCTACTTCTTTTAGGATACTTTTACTTTCTTCATCCTCTACTGAAGCACCGCACGTTTTCATTAATGTAATGAGTTGCCCCTCTGTATAGGGCTTTGGTGGTGTTGTGATACCTTCTTTCGTTTGTATCTTCCCTTGTACAAGTTCGCCTTCTTGTACAACAGGAAGGAGGGATTCCCTGTCTTCGCTCTCTTCTTCGCTTGGTTGATCTGCTTTGTAAAGTTCTTTCCATCCTAACGCTTTTTCCGCTTTTCCTTTTGTCGTAAACTCCAATCCATTCATATCTGTTGTAATAATTGTCTCTTCATATTCGTAAGGCGCATGGAACATGCCTAACACACTTTTTAACACTTCCATATACAAGTTACGTTGCTTGTCCGTTAATTGATCCACCTTTTGTTTCGAAGGAACATTTTTAGTCGCTATAACGGCATAGTGCTCCTGTACTTTTTGATTATCAACGTAGCGTTTATTCGGCTCTAATGATTTTGGTTGGAAGGGTACTCCTATAATAGATTGATATCCCTCTAAATTTCGTACCAAATAAGCAAATTCATTTTCTGTAATGAAATTACAGTCTGTTCGTGGATAGGTCACAAGTTTTGCTTCGTATAGCTCTTGAACAATTTTCAACGTATCAGCAGGTGAATACTTGTACTTTTTGTTCGCTAAAGCCTGTAGGGAAGAAAGAGAGAACAACTTTGGCGCTTCTTGTTTCTTCGGCTTTACTTCCACGGATTTAACTGCGCCTTGCTGATTCCCTCCTTCAGACAGCTGATGTTTCTTCAATAGCGATGCCACATCATTTTTCGTTTGGAATCGCTCTTTGTATCTTCCCTTGTATGTTCCGTTCATCCCTTTAAATTGCCCTTCTAATTCAAAGAAAGGCGCTGACTTAAAGTGTTTGATGTCCTGCTGCCGTTGGTTAATAAGACATAAAACAGGGGTTTGAACACGCCCAACGCTGTAAACACCTTGTACGCCTTTTTGACGTAATAACAGCGTATATAATCGGCTTGCATTCATACCAATTGCCCAATCACTAATTTGACGAGCCTGTGCTTCAGCAAACATACTCTCAAACTCCGAGCCTTCCTTCAAGTTCTGAAATCCTTTTTTAATTTCATCAACTTCTAAGCTGTTGATCCAAAGGCGTTTCATTTTTTTAGAAGAACAACCTGCTTCTTGAATGATTAAACGTGCGATTGCTTCGCCCTCTCTATCAATATCCGTTGCGATTGTAATACAATCCGCTTCTTTCATTAGTTTCTTTACAATGTTGAACTGCTTTCTTTTATCAGCTGATACTTTATATCCGTAGCGCTCTGGTAAAATTGGCAATTGTGACATATCCCATTTTTCCCACTCTGCTTTATAATCTTGCGGTGCTTTCAGTTCAACTAAATGCCCGTATCCCCATGTGATATTCGCTCCATTCGGCATTAAGGAACAAGGCGCAATGGAGAAGTATCCATCCTTCTTCTCCACTTTCGGGAATGCTTCTGTATATGCTTTCGCTTGTGATGGTTTCTCCGCAATAATTAATGTAGTCATATGTATTACTTCCTCTCAATTATTTTTTAGTGAAAAACAAAAAGAGCAACATATCGCTATGTCGCCCTTCAAACAATCTCTATTCAACAAATAAAAAAGCAGGAAGAATAAATCCCCCTGCTTTTACAATTCTAATTTAATCATCGTTCTTTTATTTTGTATCATTACGAAGGTGAACGAGTAAGAACTCCGCTGAATATGTGTCTATTTCTTTTCATTTATATCATTACGGAGGTGAAACAGAAAAAGAACTCCGCTGAATTGCTATATACCCATTATATATTATTGTTTAATTATCATCAATTATTTTTTATCTTTCTATTCCTCGTTGTTGCAAGTATGCAGCCCTTCTTCCTTGCTCTCTTTGCTCTTGTTGTTTAGCTACACGTTTACACTCATCGTTCCAGTCCCATTTTTTCTCTTCAGACGGTGCTTGCGGATATTCCGGCTTAAACGCAACTATACTTCCATCATTCTTTTCATATCTAAAATGTATTAATCGTTCCACAAAAGCTTTACCTGCTTTGTCATTGTCTACACATAAAGAAAGACTGTCAGGAACATCACCAATCCGCTCTTGACTCTTCATATAATAATTAAATACAACCTGCGGTTTTAATCCTTCCATACTAACTAAATGGGTATCTTTGAGATCATGTTTATGGAGCGATACGTAACTTAGTAAATCAATTGATGATTCAAAGAATTTTAGGTTTCGAGGTTCGCCCTGCAATACATTAAAACCGTAGTTAGCCGTAGAGTTTTTTTGTATACTTTTCCACGCCCCACGTTTGTATTTATCCGATTTTACAACGCCTTGCTCTGAACCACCCATTACCGCCCCTGTTTCACGGTCTTTCCATAGGAACAAGACATTGTTGTACTTATCTTGTTTAATGAGTCCTTTGTTATGCAATGCATCTACAACTTGCGGATCAATCTTTCTTTCCTCAATCAAATACTCTCTTGCTCTATCAAATCGAGACACTTCTTTTTGTTCGAAATGCTCATAATCATAAGGCTCACTCACAAATGTAACTTCTGAAGCTTTTTCATAGTCCTGTTCTCCGTCCAGTAATCGCTGCATCGCCCCAGGGAACGAAGCATCTTCTACCTCCTGTACAAACTTAATAATATTCCCGTTAACACCTCTACTGTTCCAATAGAACTGATTTTTCTTTCTATCAATAATGAGACTGTCATGTTCTGCTAAACGATAATAACGTTCACTGTCAGACTTTACAGGTATATCATTTTGCATACAATAATCTACAATATCAAGGGATGCTGCCTTTTCAATTTCTTCTTCCGTATATCTTTTGATATTCTTCTTTTGTTGTTCCATGAAAATTCCTCCATTAAAAAAAGACCATGCTTTTTTACATGGTCTTTTTCGATTTATTTATATTTGTATTTGATTGACCTTAACTAAATAACGCTTTAAAGGATTCTAAAATCCCTGAAGCTTCAAATTGAAAACTTGCCATTCCATATGAATACAGTTCATAAACAACTACAATCGTACTAATCATTAAAATCATTTTTTCCGCTATACCGTTATAGCTGTAGTAAAAAACATGGAATCCACTTTGAAAATTTCTATTGGATAATGGCAGCAGCCACTTAATACCTTTTTTAGAGAAACTGTCTTCCACTAGATGTAGAAAGTATCCTGCAAGGATGCACATTCCATTCGTAAAGGACAATGGCGTCATTCCGACCGCAAATAAAATAGGAATCAACACAAGCACTAAACCAAATAGCGAATGTGTAATTCCTCTATGACCAAATACCGTATTCATCAAGTCTGATACTCCACGGGTTCTTCTGCCAATCCATGAATGTTGCTCATCTATATCAGGCAACAACGCCCCTAAACTAACCGCTATCACATTCCCAACCGTAAGGTTGCCCGTTGATGCCAAGACAGGCAGGGCAACCGCTAGGCTTGTTGTAAGATGCGTTTTATACTTCATTGGTTATCCCACTTTCTTATATTAATAATCCCGACCAAGCATGTGTTTCATCATATAATGTTTTCTTGCCTGCTCCCTTGTTTGCAATATTTGCTGTTGTTCTTCTTCATGGACTGTATCCTTCCCAACATATCGCTTTGCAACTTCAGGGGTAGTTTTTGATTCTTGTACCACTATAGCGCCACGCTCTTTCATCACCGAACTAACCGTTTTAGCGGATTCCATTTGAAAGACTTCTTCAGCTTCAGTTTTATGGTCATTTACAATCTCTTCTACTGGATTGAAACGAAGTTCTCCATCTTCAATCTTCTTTTCCTCCATATATCGAATAGGAGCGAGTCGTTTTTCTTCAACATCTTCGTAGCCGATTGTTGTATAATAAGCATCCTTCCTTTCTAACTCTTCAGGATTCACCTCTTCTGCCACCACATAGCCATATCCTTCAAAGTGATAAGCAGCTTCATCCTGCTGCAATGGTTTCCCTGTCGATTCACAGTAAATAACCATATCTTCATTTACTGGATAAAGACCTTGATACTCCACATCACCATTCATGATTTCATTGTGCGATTTAGTAATCGAATGACTAATATGATTAACAGCATTGAATATAGAATCATTAAAATCAAACGCAAGACCGCTGTTTGATACATATTCAGATAGGCACTCCACTTTCACATTTTGCTGCCGATCTGTTGTTACTTTTGCAATTGGCATATCATAAAATTCTTCTTGAATAAGTTCAGCTTCATAATACGGTTCAAGGTAATCTGCAATTTGATTGAAATTCTCCATTTCTTTTTCCGTTCCGCATCTATTTACAACAGATAATAATTCCCCTAAACTCAAACGCATATCAGGATGAATTTCTTCGATTACTCGATTGTCTTCAAACAGTTGAATTTCGTAATTTTCCCAGTGTTTATCTAAATCAACACCTAATTTCTCTTCAATTTCTAGAGCTGTTTTTTGTTGAATAGCTGTTACTACTTCGTGGTTATCCATCATTATTTATCTCTCCTTATTAATTAAAATCCAAAATAAAAAAGAACACCTATTAAGGTGTCTTCTTATCTCTCCATTCGTTGCATGTATGCCATACGTGCCATTTTTCTTGCTCCTTGCTGCTTTTTAGCGGCTGCATCTTCAGTTTTTTCCGTTTTATTAGATTCAAAAAGGTCAACCTTATTCTGCTGTTTCTCAGAATGAGATTGACCTTTTATATCTCCATTATCTTGTTCCCTATTCTTTTCTCTTTCTCTTTGCAATTCAGAAATTTTCTTATCAATTGTATTTATAAAGCTACTTGCGGTTTCGTGAACACGCATAATAGATTTGTCTTTCTCTTCTATATCCTGTCCGTTTTTCGTCCATTCAGCGATATAAGGCACTGTTGCTTCGCTTGTATCCATACCGTAATGCTTACAAACAATATAAGATGTTAGCTCCGCTTCAAACTCTTCTGTAGGGACATGTTCTAATGAAGCAACCTTTTTATTGTGTAGCTTCGCATGAGCCAATTCATGGATTGCAACTGACAACTCTTTCGTCTCAGTGTTCCTTGTATTCATTACAATTTGAGCAAAAGATGAATCTGCTACTTCAACATATGCGCCATGTATAGTCCCTAATTCTTTAATCAATGCACCTTGTCCCATTGTTTTAATTTTGATGTTTTCTTTTTCAGCTAATGCCTGAATACCAATCTTTAATAATTCTTTATTCTCGTCATTCACTTCAAAGTTGAACTGACGATTTGGGAATATTTTTGGTAGGTCTTCAGGTTTAGCATTTGTCTGCGAAACATCAAAGGCTGTTGCTTTCAAGTAATAGTTTGTTTGCTTCTCCACTTTCAACTCACCATTTTTCACTTGTTGCTTTTGTTCCGCTGTTAATTTATTTAGTGGAATTGCTAATTTTGTTTTTGGATCTCTTACAAATTCTTTTACATAAGGATGAAAAACCTTCATTGCTTTTTCACCCTTATTCACATGGAACCCTGCATCTTTAAATGTTTTAAAACTCGCACAAGCATATGCATGTGGAAATTGTGATTTAATTAACTGCATGTTTCTAGGAGAATAGTTACTAAACTTCGCCATGAATCCAGCCAACTCAATCATGTCTTCAGTGGATTCATAGTACTTCGTGATATCCATAAGAACCTTGTCCATAATTTCTTTTGTTTCTTCTTTAATTTGCTCTTTTGTCTTAGGTGTATATTTCTTTTTCGTGTAAGTCATTCGCAAATTACCCCTCGTTCTTCATCATATTTTACAAATGGTAAACTATCATGTTCCGCTGCTCCGTTCATGAACTCGGCATAGGCTGCCGCTTCTTCTTCGGAAACTTTTACAATAACTTGTTTATTAAATAAATACTTACTTAGATGAACCTCATTCTTTACTTGGTCTACATGTTCAACCATATAAAAATTATTTTGAGACATATTACACACTACCTTTCTATTATTACAGGGCTAATTTGAAGTATATTTTTTCGTAAGTTTGTTTTCCTTTGCCCCAAGTTATATTCCAATCGTCTAAAGAGCCTGAATAAACTTCTTTAAATTTTAGAATTGGATTCTCCATCGAACCCTCTATCACAATTCCAAATCCTTTATCATATGTAGGATTACCCTCTTGTTTTTTCCACAGTTCAAATTCTGTAATTCTATATTTTTTAGCAAAATCAATAACCGTTTCCAGTATCCAGTTTTCATTTTCTTCTTCAGTCATATTCTTCTCAAAATCCACCTCAAAGCACTCACCATAATCATCATTTCTAATTAGAAAATGATTTTCTCCTTTCTTTATATTCTCTTCTATAATGCTTCTATTTTCTTCATTACGGCTAAACCTTGTACTTGATACGATGGAATAATACACTTTTTTCTCCACTTTAAATCCTCCTATAAAGTAAGTTCTATTGGTTTCCTTTAGATTAATAATCCATTTCTTGTTGTCGTGCAATTCGTTCTTGCACACGCTCATATTCTTGTTCTGCTCGCCATTTCGTTAAATCATCGTTCAACGCTGCTTCAATATTTCGTACATCCTTCTTTCGAATTAATGGCGGTTTGTATGGAGAATATGTAGTGTACTCTCTTCTTTTTTCTAATCGCCCCCTTTCATATTTCTTTTTAATCTGTTCATTCTTTTGCTGAAATTGATACAACGGATTGTTCTCATAAGGCTTCTTATTCTTCAATTCTTTTAATAAGGAATTACCCATACGCTTATGCATATCTTTCATTTGATTCTTTGCATAATCTTTCTCTTCCCGTTCCGATTCTCCATATAAACCCTTCTGAAAACTAGATTCTTTTTCTACAGCTTCCTTATATTCCTTAAAAATCGGATTGTCTTTCATTAACAATCCTGTCAGTTCATCAATCTTATTTCTTGTTTCATCCGGCATTCTTTTGCTGCCATATGTCCAATCTTTCTTGTTACTAGGTAATCCATCATAGATTTCTTGTAATAAAGTAACTTCCCTACTTGGTTGTTTTTCTTTTGATTGTAGATACTCCTTTTTGACTTCTTGTACTAAGTCATTTCTTAGATTCGAGATTCGACTCAACTCACTTGTACGATCTACGAGAGAGTTCGCAAAAGTTGTTTTCATGTGATCTAATGTACTTTGTTTCCTTTTCCCTTTTGGCTCATAAAAAACTTCTCCATCCATTTTCACTTTGACTAGTTTTCTTCTATTTTCTTTTTCTACTGTTCCAAAATGAATATGAATATGTTCTGTATTCCGATGAATAGATGCAAACCAAAAGCCGTTATTCTCTTCAATTTGTTCATCTTTGAATAGTTGTTCCATCATCTTATGACTTGCATTTCGAATCCGATTTTCATCTAATATATCCGTTACAGGATTATATAGTTTCTGTTCGATTAGAAAGTCCGTATCGAATGAGATAACATCTTGATAATAAACCGAACCCTTATTTTGTGCTTTTCCCACCAGCTCTTTTATTTCATTTAAATCAGTGGAGGTAATGACATTTTTGTTTTTTGAGAAGACACCCGACAAAATTTCTTCTGCTTCTATCTTCTCCTGCATTTGTTTAGGGGACAAATCTTCTATATGTTTAGTAAGCAATGACACCTCTTCTTCATCCGTTTTGGTCATTTTCTTTTTGCTTTCTAACGCATATTTTCTCCCCATATAGCTAACATACTTTTCAAAATCAGTCGTGGTATTAAAGCTGTTCGGAGAAGTTAAAAGTACTTTTGCTTCTGCTTCTTTTTCAGATACACTCACTTTCTTTTGATTAGAATGAGGACTCCCCCTCTCCATATCAAAAGAGTCAATTGCGTTTTGCAATCGACTCAGTTCGGTTAATTCTGTATTTGTTAAGGTATGTCCCTCTTTTAAAAGTGCTTTTTGTCTCATGCAATAATCTACATACGTTGTAAAACTCTTTTTGTTTGGAATGGTATATTGAGATGTTAATATGATACTTGGTGATTTCCCCATACCTTATTCTCCTTCAAGTTATTCTAATTCTTTTCGTCTATGTTCGGGAATTTGTTCCCACTCTATTTCCTCATACATGATCTTTCCTATTCTAGAGATTTCCTTATGTGGTTTACCTTTTAACATAACAATTTTCACATCATCCGTAATCATCGGTAATGTTTTTCTCACAAATGATGGTGTTTCAACCTGACTCTGTATACGCTCTTGCTCTTGCACGTTTTCTACTATTGGTTCACATTTAACAGTTCGAGAAAACTTCCCTTCCGATTTCTTTGTAACAGAAGAAGCAATTTTATTTTTAACTTCCTGCTCCAATTCTTCTAAACTTAAATCGCTTCCTGATCGTGCGATAAGTTCCATGTTTAACTTAATTAATATATCCATTTGTTGTTTCATTGTATTAACGGATTGCGTTAAACCTTTCACTTCTTTTTTCAAAATTGATACATCATCCTTGCCTTTCCCTCCCCTCATTTCCTCATCTAATAGCACGATACCGTGTCGTAAGGCTTCCGCTTCAGTCGAATACTCAGGGTACTGCTTCATAAAGTCTTTGATTATATCTTTATGTATCCTATTCCCACGAAAACGGAACATTTCTTCAAAACCTACTCTAGACATTCCTTTTCAGCTCCTATTCTCTTTGTCCTATCAATCTAATGAATTCGTTTGTAACATCTATATACTCTTGCAATTTATTCTCTTGTCTTTCTAATGACACGCTAACATTGCTGACTGCTTCATCAAACTTATCTTGTTTAAACTGAAGCAAAGAATGTTCTACATCGTTTTGAATGAGACTTCTCAAGTATTCTGCACGAGTATACTTTCTCTTCAATTTCATACTTAGTAATTCACACCTCTTATCAATATCTTTTATATATTTAGGATCAATACCTCTTAACAAGATGTCCATGTTATTACTTCCTTTCTGCTAAATGCATAACTAGAATAGTCGCATTTCCTCCTTTCTAGTTAAGAACTAAAGACAGTGATTAAAAGAGCATAAGGAAACCTGATATCACTTTGTAAACAAAGTGCTTAGATAGGCTGTGCCTATCAGGTTTCTATAGATTCTTCCTTGATATCTCCTTAACCCCCTTTGTGGGTCGCTTTGTGTCCTTTAAAAGCCTATTTGTGGGTTGCTTTGTTCCCTTTGTGGTACGTTTTGTGTCCGTTTAAAATGCACCTTTTTTATATTGTTTTTTTCTTTTCACTCAACAATTGAATCTTCTTTTCTTTCATTTTGATGTCTTCTTTTAACACATCAATTTCCTTTTGATGATTGTTAATATTAGACTCATTTGAATTGATTGTGTTTTTCGTTTTCACTTTTTCGCCCTCTGTTTGGTACTCCATTTCCTTAGTTAATTGTTCATTTTTGATTTTTAATTGCTTCATAGCTGAAGCTTTATCCTCCATTTTCTTCTCTATTTCTTTTATTTCTTTTCTCAATGCCTGTTGCGAAAATGCAAGATATTCTCTTTCATAGAAATCTTTCGATTCCTTTTTCAGCTCTCTGTTAATCAGTTTTTCATTTTCTAACACGTACATTTTCATGCTTCGTTCCTTTAGATCATCAGCATCATTTTGTAACTCAGGGTGAATATATTCAGGCTTCACAACTGAAGATACAACACCAAATTCTTCAGGAACATTTTCACTAATCACCACAATGTAGTTATCACTTGCTCGATAAACTTTCGTTTTCACGCTGTTATCTTTTTGTTTAATGTACTTATTCTCTACTTTGTATTTCATGTTACTTAGAATTTGTGAGTCGTTATCTGCCCTTAACTCATAATCAATTCGTAACGTTTGATTGTCGGGATTGTATTCTTTTTTCGCAACTGCAATCTTCACCGTGGAGGACAAGCTTTGATACTCACCTATTTTCATTTCTTCAAATTTGTATGTCGCTCCACTAAAAACAGGGGAAATACAAAGTACAAAAAACATTGTGACGAAACTTCCTAAGGTAAATAAATAGGCTTTTCTTTTCGTATTTGCAGGCTTTCTGCCTTCCTTATTCATCCCAAATTTAAAATTCATTTTGTTGTTGCTCCTTTCACATTTACTACACTCACTTGTGCGTGAATGTTTTCCAGTTTACAGTTTGTATACTTTTCTTTTCCATTAACACTAGGCTGATATTCTCGTACAATGAGCCATTCCACTTTTTCACCAAAGTTATAATCAAACCATGTAATCGGTATTTCGATGAATTTATCTTTTCGAACCCCCTTCTTCTTCCTAAGACTTAAAATTAAATACTTCCCTTCTTTTGCATAATCATGATTGGGTTTTAGTTCACTCAAAAGCATGATGTTACCCCTTCCTGTTAGATTTATTTGTTAAACGAAAAGCCCCATACTAGTTAGTAAGGGGCTTTTCGTTTACATCATTTTCTATTCATCGTTTCGCTGGATATGGATTATACTCTACAACTTTAATTTCTTCTCCTTGCTTTTCTAGCGTTATCTTTACAACACTGTTGATCGTTGTTTTTTTATTTTCTAATCCCTCAATTGTGTACTCCACATCAAGTAAAGCCGTACATTTCTTAGAAATATCACCTTCTGAATTAATGTATATCGCAGCCTTATTTACATGTGATTTGAAGTTTGGATCGCCTAAATCGTCTGTATTAGGTGCTACTACATCTACTACCTTTTTGTCCGTTATTTTTAACAAGTTGTTTCGTCTTTCGCCTTTATTTTGTACCGAATAATCTAAATAAGCATGTACGAATTGATTTGCAACATCTCTATATTTGTTTTGTAAATCTACTGTTGGATTACTTTCTTTTTTATTTTCGTCCGCTGCACCCTCATTTACTTTTTTATTTCCCTGCTCCAACTTCACTTTTAAATCTCCGATTTGCTTTTCTTTTTCTGCTACAGTCACATGATGTTTTTTATCCTTCTTTTCAAATTCTTTCTTTGTGCTATAACTCAGTATTCCGTTAAAAGCCAGTGATAAAATCAACACTACACCTAAAATCTTTGATAGATTATTCATTTATTTTGCACCCATTTCTTTTTTATTTTGGAACGACTCTTCTAATTCCTGCATAGTACTTTTGCCATCCCGCTGATGTAAATTGGTGATAACCTATCCCTGCATTTTCAGAATCATACATTGTATTTGCATCAACATATATCCCTACATGACTTACATGATCTGGCCCGCCATATGTTCCTTTAAAGAAAACTAAATCACCCGGTTGTGCATCTTTCGGATCAACCTCTACAGTTGCATAGTATTGTTCTGATGCTGAACCATTTAAATTGACTCCTGCTGCTCTAAATGCCCAAGATGTTAATCCACTACAATCAAACCCCTGTGCAGGAGTTTTACCGCCCCAAACATACGGGTTTCCGTTATATTTCAAAGCTTCCTCCATTATTTTCTTAAAAGTTTCTGATCCATTTACTGGTGCAGTCCCGTTATCAAAACTTAAATATTGTTTCACCATTTCTGCATAAAAAAAGTTACCGCCATTGATATAGCGATAACCACCATTGTAAGCAATTGCTACAGCTTGACTGTATCCAATTGTTGTTCCGTTTTTATTACCACCAGCAGGTGCAACAACCGTTAAAGAGTAATAATCCGCAGTTTGTATAGAATGCGTTTTATTATTTGCTGCTAACCAATGTACATAATTACGACCAAAGTTATATGTTTGTACAATGGCTAACAAATCATTAATTCCTAACATTTTTGCATCATCAAAAGCACCCTTTAAATGCATCACACCATAATAAATAGAATCTTTCGGGTTAGAAATTGTATTCATCGCCCAACCTTGTGATTCGGACGATTGCATAATATCAGGTAGCTTTTCAGAAATACCATTACTCTCTACCATAATAATTGCTAGCACATAGGGAACGAGTTCTGGTACACCTTGCGCTGCACATTCCTGTTCCACCATCGCTTGCCACCTCATGACTTCAGGCGGTAAATTCTTCACCGTTGCAGTCCCACTTATACCGCCATTCGGTGTACCCGTAGAACTTTGCCCGCCAAAAATAGCCATGCTTACAATTAAGAGAAGGGTAATGGCTGCCGCAATTATCACTCCTGTAGAACCACCTAACAAACGAACAATCCATTTTATTCTTTTTACTTTCTTAAACGCTGTTTCTTGTGTAGCAGCCATCTTACTGACCACCTTTAAAGCGTTCTAGTTGTTTCTCGTCAGGATCAAACATCACGTTATATGTTTCAGTAGAACTTACCTGTACAATTGCTTCCCCTCGTTTTAACTCAGGTAAGATACGAAACTCAGACTCTGTTAAACTCTCACCTAAAACGCTTTTCAAAGTCTCTAAAACGGAGTTATCCATGTTCAAAAATATTTTATATTGAGTCAACTCAAAGATCGCTTTCATCGTAGACACATCAACCGTACTTCCCGGCGGTGGTAACATTTCTTGTGGTGATTGTGTCGCAAAAAATATACCCGCAAAGAATTTTCGCATTTCACGTTCGAACTCTAGGACATAACGGTTAGCAAATTCATTTTGCGAATTAATAATGTTATGACACTCATCGAGGAAGACCATGAAATACTTAACGTCTTCTATTGATAAGTTTTTTTCTTCTCGTAAATACTTCATTTGACGACCATTTTTAAGCGCATGACTCCAAATTAATGTTAAGGCGGTAAACAACTGACAGTTAAAAACTGATTTATCGTATTTTGAAATGCCATCAATATCAAAGAAAACAATCTGTTCATTTTCAAAGTTTTTAAGTGTTGTATGACCGTTAAACATGTCACCGTACACCGTAATCATGTCCTCCACTTGCAATTTTATTGCTTCTAAATCACGGTGACGTTGTGGCGTTGCCCCTGCTTCTAGCTTCAACTCACTTAAATATTTATAAAAATCCTCTAAGATTGGATAGTGATTAGGAGGGAATCCCGTTACTTTGTACGGGCGATCACTTCCCTTTCGAGGTACAAGCCCCCACTCAATATAGAAAGCATATAAGTGTTTACGAAACTCTTGTATCACCGTATCATCAAACTCTGTATTCAAGAATCGAATCATATTTGTGACTTTTGAAATGTGTTGAATAAACGAACCCTTTTCGTCTACTGCACCTGTATTAGTGATTTTCGTTGCGAATACTTCTAAAGGGTTAATCATTCCTGTTTCTACTTCTTCCGAGTCCTGAACCCCGCTTAAATCAATGATTTTACCGCCTTGCTGCTGCACAACTGTATAATAATCTCTTGCCTTATCAAACCCACGTATGAAGCAATCCTTTGCGACTAATCCCTCTTCGAGCTGTTTAAGTAGTGTCGATTTACCAGCACCCATCTTACCAAAAATAAAACCACTAAATGATGTTCGAGTACCTGTAGAGAAAAATGGATCTAAAATAAATGCGCCACCTGTTGAGGTTTGTCCTAAGTAAATCCCTCTTGGATCTTTTAAATCTTGATGATGAAAGGGAATACCGAAACCAATATTTTTTGAAGGTAATGGATATCCACTTTTTACTCCCAAGTATTCTATTTGGTCGTCATAGCTTGCAAACAATGTTTGCCACTCTTCTTTTTGTTTAAAAACGTATACTTGCGCTTTATAGTTCTGCCCCGCAATTTCTTTCTTAATATCTCCGATTCGCTTCTCTAATTGTTCTAATACTGGATCGTAAATATAGATTCTTAGCTTCACGAGTTTTACAATTTCGCCTTGCTGCGTAATAGAACGAGCGAAGTCAGTTAAATTTTGCAATTCCCAATGAGCATCATCACGATCTGTAGAACGACGTTCTGATGTCATACGGTCTTTTAATTCCGTGATAGAACGGTTAATATCTTTTACTACTTCTTCTTTATTTGCAGTCGCTACATCTACACTTGAAATCGTATCTTTATTGTTCATAAGTGCCGTTAGCCATAGCGGAGGAATGTCTTCAGCTAAAGAGTACACATGTAAACATGCGACATAGCAGTCACCTTGCGCTATGTACTTCTCATTAAATTTAATGCCACCTTGCGGTTGCACCCTCGAAATAAAATCTAAATCATATCCTTCAGTACGATATTTTTGTTGTTCTTTTTTTCCTAACTTCACCATTGTTTGTTTCCTCCTTTTACATTTCTGAATTCATGTTTTGCAACTTAAAGATCAGCTTCTCAACTTCTTTTGCTTTCATATTCTGCAAGTTAAATTGACGTCCACCATAGCGCTTCATATCCTTCACATTTTTTATTAACTCTGTTTCGTTTTTTCCATACACGACAATAAAGAACGCCAATTCCTTTAAATTCTTTTCTACCCAAAGCACCCGATTTAAATTTTCAATCGCTAAACTATAGCGCTGATACCATAAGTGTTCTTCCTTCTTTTCAGACACTTCTTGACTCATTCTCCCTTGAAATCGTAGCGCCATGCGCTTCCAGTACACTTGTTGTTCTGTTGTTTCTGTAGAGTACGTAAGAGACAAAATCTTGAATGGCTCATGATACACACGACATAAACTCGTTAACTGATTCATAAATCGCTTTAAGTCATCTTGGTTCATAGAAAGTAAGTCTGTAGTTTTCACTTTTAAATACACCTGCAAATTATCCCTATGATCCACTAGGATTCCTGTTTTTTGTTCCAAGCGTTTATACGGAGCAATATCAACAATTGATGCATCTGTATTTTTAAAAGAAGCAAAGATTGTTGAAATAAAACTTTGTTTCCTATTACTTTTCTCTGACTCAATTTGTCTCTTTCGGTTTACCTTTTTAGCTTCAGCTGTCGCAACTTTCATCTTCATCTTTCCTTTCGTGAGATATAAAAAAGGAGAGCGCTATATCTGCACTCTCCTTTCATTCCTATTTCTTTTTTGTTTCGCTGCTGATGGTATTTACTTCGATTGGATGATAATTTTTATTGTCCATCTTCAACATATCCAAAATCACAAATATATTTCTGTTTGTAGGGCTGTTATGAGGTTTAATACATAGGAACAACCCAAACGCCCCAAACAGCACATAAAACATAATCCTTCCAAACCCGCCAACTGGAACTACCTTCGGCATATAACTTGCCAGAACTAACATTAAAGCTATGATCGCTCCATCTATGATATAGAAAAAGGCTAACTTAATTTCTTGTTTTGTATTTTTAGGATTACGCATCATTTCCATATTTAATCCCCCCTCACATAAATACCGTTTTATACTTTTATATTTTATAAAAATATACTTTTATAAATTAGCTATATATCTAGTTTAGACATGTTCCTTCTTAGCTTTTTGACCCTCAACCTTATCAAAACCTCTGTCTAGATATTCCGCATTTGTTACTGTTATCCAGACAGGCTCTTTTTTCTTTCTTCTTTTTAGCAGTCTAAAAATCTGTTTAAAAAAAGTTGCAATCATGCTTAACATAATCGCAACTCCTAACATCAAGATAGCAAATATCCAGTTATTCATTTTAATATCCCTGCTGTTTCTTCTCTATTTTTCTTGCTAACTTGTTGTTCGAGTACAGATGAAGAGAAAGATAAGTTAGAAAGGCAAAAGTAACAATGTAATGATATAAGTGACCTAATTCAAAACTTATTTGAAAAACCAGTATGGCAACGGCAACAATAAACCCCGCTACCGTCATTAAAATGCTGGCCTGTAATTCTTGTTGCTTCATTTCAAAGTAAATTCTTCTTCGATTCGCAATATCAATTACTTTCATGCTTATCCCTCCTACTCTTATCTTCTACGTAATTGATCTGTTCGATTTTGTTTACTTCCTCTTTGTCTTAATCCCGATTTTGTTCTTTCAACTACATTACCTTGTACATTTACATCCCTTTGTACTGTTGTTGAGCCTGCTCTTACAGTATGATTTACTGCTTCACTCCCTCTTACATTGTTCTGCACATTCACATCACGCTGCACTGTTGTTGAGCCTGCTCTTACGGTATGTTCTACCGCTTCGCTTCCTCTTACATTGTTTTGTACATTTACATCCCTTTGTACTGTTGCTGAACCTGCTCTTACACTACTTTCTACTGCTTCGCTTCCTCTTACATTGTTTTGCACATTTACATCTCGCTGTACTGTTGTTGAACCTGCTCTTACATTGCTATCTACCGCTTCGCTTCCTCTTACATTGTTTTGCACATTTACATCTCGCTGTACTGTTGTTGAACCTGCTCTTACATTGCTATCTACCGCTTCGCTTCCTCTTATATTATTTTGTACATTTACGTCTCTCTGTATCGTTGCTACACCTGCTTTTGCATCACTATTGATTGTTCCTGTCCCACCTGTACTTCTTAATGTATCTTGAACGTTCACTTCACGCTGTACTGTTTGTGACTCTGATTTCATATTTCCTTGCGATGCTTCAGTACCTCCCGTATTTCTTAATTTATTTTGTATTTCAATTTCTCTTTCCGCTGTTTGTCTTTCGCCTTTTACATTGCCTTGCTGCCCTTCAGTACTTCCTGTATTTCTTAGTTTGTTTTGTAATTCGATTTCTCTCTCTGCTGTTTGTCTTTCGCCTTTTACATTGCCTTGCTGCGCTTCAGCACTTCCTGTATTTCTTAATTTGTTTTGTAATTCGATTTCTCTCTCTGCCGTTTGCCTTTCTCCTTTCATATTGCCTTGTTGCGCTTCTTCTCTCCCCGTATTTCTTAGTTTGTTTTGTAATTCGATTTCTCTCTCTGCCGTTTGTCTTTCTCCTTTCACATTGCTTTGCTGTCCTTCTTCTCTTCCCGTATTTCTTAGTTTGTTTTGTAATTCGATTTCTCTCTCTGCCGTTTGTCTTTCTCCTTTCACATTGCTTTGCTGTCCTTCTTCTCTTCCTGTATTTCTTAGTTTGTTTTGTAATTCAATTTCTCTCTCTGCTGTTTGTCTTTCTCCTTTCACATTGCCTTGCTGCGCTTCAGCACTTCCTGTATTTCTTAGTTTGTTTTGTAGCTCAATTTCTCGCTCTGCTGTTTGTCTTTCGCTTTTCACATTGCCCTGCTGCGGTTCATTTGAAATAGAAGCCGCATTCGGACGATTAGCGATTTTAGGGCTGTTAGATGGCTCTATACCAGCATTTGCGTTATTTTGAATCCCTTTACCTATTGCGTTTAATGTTTGACGATTAGCGTTTTCTTGTGCCTTTTCTTTACCTTCAGCCTGACCGCCCTTAAATTCAGATACAGTCCCTTTCACACTGTCTGATACACCTTTTGCAACGCCTGATACTTTTTCTTTTCCTTTATCAACTGCGCCACCAACAGTCTCAGCCACTTTATTTCCTGCATCACTCATCATACCGCCAACACCACGATTCGCAGCATAACTCATGGCAGCACCCGTATTTCTAGCAAATTTCTTCGCTTGCATACCGCCGCCTTTAGCAGTATTCTTTTGTTCTCCTTGTAAATCGGCACCCTCATGATTCGAATCCATTTCAGAGCGTTTGGGCGTGTCTTCACGTGTTTGTCCACTTCCACCACTCATTAAGTTCTTCGCACCGCTAAACATACGACCAGCGCCCTTTATAGCTCCTTTCGCTGCCATAGCTCCGCCAACCATTCCCATTAAGTGATTCTTTCCTTCTTTTAACCCAACATCAACACCAAAATATTTTAAGATAGATTCTGATCCTTTAATCAATGCGACAGTTAAACAAACCATTGCTACGATATATAAAAATGCATTGATGTTTTTTTCTGCTAAATAATTAACGATAATCGTATAGACTCGTAAATTTAAACCCGTAAAAGCAAATACCAAGAATCCTTTAAAGATATCTTGCATGACCATTTTTGTTTTTTCGCCTGTTTCAATATCTGTAACAAATACAATCGGGGCAATTACTTTCTTCATAGCAATTTCAAAGATTGTCATTACAAATACAAAAACAGTAAATAAATAGGCAACTCCTAAAGCTAATAACCCCCAAAATATCGTACCGAAATTCATTGGGTATCGAACATAGCCCCCTGGAAATTGTGATTTGAACGGATTAAACGTACTATTCTTTATTTCTTCTATTGCTTCTTTATCTCCATCATTTGTAATTTTATAAGTTAAGAATTGAGTTTCTTCAGGAACACCCTCTTGTTTACTCAATTTTTCAATAGTCTCTGGTATTACTATATCCCCCAAATGTGCTTTTAAGAAAACATCCTTACCCATTCCATTTTTCGGTTTATCACCTGTAGCTGAAATTGCTGGTTCATTGTCCTTTTTATTTTGTATTGGATCAAACCCTGTTTTACTTAAATACATTAAATCAGCTGTATTATGTTTGACCAAATCCCAAGCTAAACCCTCTTTGGTTTTACTAGTATTTGTTGTTTCAGAAAAGAAATCAGTGGACATTTTTTGCATATCTGCCATCAATTCATTTAATCCACCTAGTAAGCCAATCATTACTATGATGTTAATACCTACCGATTTAAAACGTGGTGGCTTATGCTGAATGATTGTTCTAATACCTAGCCATACAACAACCAATACGAATAAGGCGTAGAATAAACCCTTTATGATAGATGAAGCAAAGTCATTTAATCCTGCATCCTTTAAAATATCAAAAAAGGAGAAAGTATCAGGTATTAAACCTTCTAACGCTGATACAATATAAAGTAATGTCTGTATAATCCATCCTTGAATTGATTGCCAAATAGACCCTAAAAAATCGGCATATTGTATCCAATCATTCTTTAAAAAAGCTATTGCTTTCTCTGTATCTACATCTTTAAGGTCAAGAAATTTATACCAATCAAAAGCATATGCAATTGATGTAAATGTAAAACTTACAAATAGTGTTATAACTGCTATAAATCCTATAACAAAAGCTTTCTTATTTTGAAAAAACCATTTTTTTATTTTCATAGTAGCCATTACCTTTCTGCTTGATTTCAAATCAATTACTCTACCAACATGTCCAATAATTCTTCTAAATACCTCTTTATTTCATCGTTTGAAGAATGTTCTCTTAAAAACTTTACTTCTTCCGTCTTAGGCTTGATGGTATACTTTGCGTAATCTAATAACATTTGTACAAGTCGTTTTTGAATATCCTCTGAATCGTTTCTATTCCTTTTCTCTTTCACAAGAATAATGAGTGATTTTATAACTCCATCAATGTCGATTTTCTCTTTTTTTATAACTGGATTAGCTTGCTGCTTCTTGATATATTCACTTTTGGCAACTGGATTTACGATAAAATCCAAGAAATTCAAATATAAATCTGTTAAATCTAATCCTGTATGCAGCGATGGTATATCAATCTCATTTAAATCTTTGGATGTATCAAAATCTTTCCCTAAGAACTGCCAACGATACGGCATGCTTGTTTCTCTTGTATTTAAAATCGGATACGCTCTGACTTTCTTTCTTTTCAAGTCTTGTCTATGTAATGCACGAAGCAACAATGTTTCTCCTTCAATAAATTGCGCCAAGCGTTCAGGAGAAATAATGCGCTGCTGATCTGCATTCTTTGTTATCTTGTTATCTGTTTCTAGGTGACTTTCGTTTGAAGATTTACCAATAACCGTTTTATGCCCTGCTCGATGTGATATTTCTTCAATTGTGTCTTTATTGGTAGACATAATATAAATATGGTTTTGGCAGTTATCTTTAATTTCTGTCGCTTCTTTGTCATACAGTTTTTCAATTTGCGAATAGGACTGAAGCACCAAATTAAACAACATATTTCGTCCGGCACAAACTGTTAATACCCCGCCCATATCATCAATCGGTGGCATATTACCAAACTCATCTAGTAAGAAATGGACACGCCTGTAGCACTTTTTCCCCTTCGTATCATTACAATTCATAGATAGCTCTGTATACAGCTGCTTAACAAAAATACTTGCTAGTGCGTGATTAGACTTATCAAAATCGGGGACAATCATAAACACGGCTGTAGGCTTATCCGAATACGATAACTTTGCTTTTGGTTGTAAAGGAAACGTATTCGCCTTTAAAATCAATTTGACTTGACGCTGATACTCAGGTTTATGTTCGCACCCCTCTTTCTTTTGATAGACAACCCTTCCTTTTTCATCTAGCAGTTTTTCAAACTGTAAGCTATACAATAATCTGTACTTCTTGTTTGGATTCTCTTCATCTTGATAACGAATTAATAATAAATCCCCATCCTCTAAGGATTCATCAAAGTTTATGTTGCACATACCTAGAGCTTTCACCTTAATTTGATAGCTTCCAACCTCCGTTTTTTCTTGATTATTCTTATGAAATGATACTGTTACCCGTTTATTTAAGAATCGTTCATCCAATTGGAAAAATAGGTTTTTAGGAAAACCGACCTGTTTTAAATCCAAACTTGATTTTGATGTCATTTTCGCAAACATTTTATCCGCAAAAGTTTGTAATCCTTGATTGGCTGTTGCTAGGATAGACCCCTTTGCTTTTTCACCCGCAAAGCTAGTTGATCCATACTGCATTTTTGCGACATTTCCTTGCGGTAAGCTCTTAAAGTATTCATCTAATACGCTTTTTTCAATAAAATCATTTGGATCTTCTTTGTAATAAAACGTTCCTAATTCATTTAGCATTTGAGATACGTTGTGCATAGTGACTTTTTCAATACAATTATTTTTCACACAATAGTCCACGATGGCGAGAATAATACCGTTAATCGCATTCTGTGCTGAAGTATTAAAGAATGCATTATCACCAGCATTCGGATTGTTATAAAGGGAGAATGTTAACGTATTGGCTCGTTTAGCCGCTTCTTGGTCATCGCCATTCACCCATGCATCAATGACTAACTGCAACGGGTTATACGACATTCCTTGTAATGGATCTAAGATATTTAAAACTTGAACATCATACCCTCGTTTTTCTAATGTCTCTTTAGATGCACTGTATAACTCCCCTTTTGGATCGTTTACAACCATACTTGATTGATTTTTTGCTCTACTCAAATTATCAATCATTGGTACGACAATCGTTTCCCCTTTACCTGAACGAGAAACCCCTAGTATTGCTGTATTTACGGTGTCTGTATCAACATAATATTTGTCCTTATAATGTGATACAGGGACACCACCATACCCTTCAAACGTGTCTGTCTTTTCGGGAATTTCTCTATACTGTTCTTGAATTTCTTCAATTGTAGTAAAACGGCTATCCCCCTTTTGACCATAAGCTACATTTTCGTCACTTCGATAATTAACCTTTGAATACACCAAAAAACCCATCACCGTAGAAGCTAATAAGCTAAACAAGTACATATTTGCGGGCAGAACAGGAAGAAATACATTTTTGATTGATATGCTTTTCTCCCAATCAGCACCGAACACATCAAATATAGTTGGCTTCTCAACCGTTTTCGCTAATTCATTCACAATGGATTGGTACGTCCCTGCTACAAAATTTAATCCACCTAAAGGAAAAAGCACCGCAAGTGAAGAAATTGCGAGTGCTTTTTTGTTTATCTTATTCTTTTCTTGTGGCAGGTCTTCCCCATCAATTTTGTAATTATGATGAAGGTACTTATTCCGCTTGAATTTTAATAGTGCCATGTTCGCATTTCCTCCTTACTAACTACCTATTCAGCATCCATTAATCTAGCTAAAAATGTTCTCCGTTTTTTTTTAGACACAGGTTTTTGTTGCGTTGCAGATTCTTGTACTGGCTGTTGCTGCATCGTAGGTTGTTGTTGTACTGGTTGTTGGTACATCACTATTGGCTGTTGTACTGGCTGTTGATACATAATCACAGGTTGTTGTTGTGGCTGCTGCCCTGTATGAGTATGAGCTTTTACTAGCTTATCTTTTAAGTCTTCAATAATATCCAGCAATTCACGCTCTCTTTCACTACTTTTCATTTCAAGCACTTCTTGTTTTCTCTGTTTGAAAGCTAATTCTTCCCTTTCTACTTTGTGTTGATCCTCCTTTAATTTCAATTCACGCTCTTCCCTATTTTTCTGATACTCTTCTTGTATCTCTTCTTTCCATACAGGAGTTAACTGATGAATCTCATTCTCTAGAACCGCAAATCTCACTTCTTGTTGTTCATTAGCATCATTCATAATTTGTTCTGTCATTTCTATAGAGTCAGATAGATATTCATTCTTTTTATCAATCAACTCATTTTTGCCTGCTATTTTCAATTCATACACTTTCTCTGTAGTTGCTTTTCTCTTTTCAATCTCACTTTCTTTCTGTAATTCTTCTTCACGAGCACTTACTAACGTATTTTTACGCCCTTCTAGTTCTGATTGATATGCCGTTAATTCAGCTTCTTGCTTCAGTTTAAAAGATTCTAAATCTAATCGTTGTTTTTCAGTGAAAGCAGTTAATTTTTTCTGCATTTCTTGCACTTCTTTTTTCTCAAACTCATTTAATTGGGTTAATCTCGTTTGAAAACCTTGTTCAAAAATGTCTTGCAGCCTGTCTTCAGCTTCTTTTTGATAATCACGCATCATGACTTCTTTATAAATATTTTCAAGAGCCAAACGAATTTCATCTCTCAAATTATTTACTTCTTGATAATACTTGTCTTGAATCAATAAAAAGTCTTTTCCACTCAACACATTTTTTGCATATTGGATTTTTTTCTTTTCAAGCTCTGTCGTTGCTTCCTCACTCATACCAAACCGACTTAATAAGTGCTTTACAGTAAATCGTGAATCATATCTCTTTTGCTTTGTTTCAACTTCACTAATGTTCAGATATTCTTCATAATCAGGAAAAACTACATCTTGGATTTGCGCTTTCATTTCAGGTTTATTATTTGTTTTCTGAGTATCTAAATCGCTATGAAGCAACTCTTCTTCTAAACTTTGAACTAAATCAACTTCATTTGACCGAGTTGGTAATTCTTCAGCCGTTTTTTCTAAGTCTATTCCTGTAGGTAATTGATCTTTTTCTTCCTCATCAATCGCAAATAGATTATTATCTTCTTTTTGATCTAACGCAGCAGCATGTTCCTGTAGTCCTTGTATATCATCTTGTTCAAAATGATTTGTTCCCTTACTATTCAATTCATGCATTGGCATTTCTTCAAAAAGAATTCCGTATCCACTCGCAAACTCTTTTTTCACTTCGTTATTAACAGGTGGCATTTCCTCTTCTTTTTTCCCAAACAATTTAGCGAACAACCCACCTTTTTTCTTTTTGGGTGATTCTTCCTCATGTTCTATAGCTACCCCACCTTCTTCAGCTCTATAACTTTCAAATATACCTTGTTTAATTTCCATTCCTAAGTCAAAATCCGTTCCTTTTTCAAGGTCTTTCGAAATAGCATTGAGTAAAGAAAATTCACTTCCTACTTGTACTGGTAATTCAAATTCATACGCTTTTTCATTCTCAATATCTTGCAGTAACAATAACACTTGATCTGATTGTTGATGTTGCTCCATATATCTTTGAATCAACCCTTCAGCTACCTTTAATCCTAATTGCTGTCCATTCCCTGCTTTATTCTTCTTTAAAAACTTCCTAAAAGTTTTAGATTGTTCTTTTTGCAAAAACTCTACAATATACACTCTCTTAACCTCATTTCATGTATAGGATTTAATTTCTCTTTTACAATTTGCACATACACTAAAAACACACATAAGATATATTGCTGTCACTTTTTCACTTTTCGATATGAGTCTAGATTAAAAGACGCTTTCCCGAGCACTCTTTTTCTTTTTGGATAGGCATTAAGTATATTTAGGTAAAACACCCATATACTCTTATAGGTGTTGTTATTAGCGTCATGGGGTGCTCTGGTCAAGCACTCCTATTTTCTGTTTACGACACAACTATTTTGTTTCGTTTTTTAAAAGCCAAAGAGAAGCCCACAATTAGTAAGCTTCTCTTTCAGTGTGTTTCTTAGAAACCAGATGTAACACCTTGAATTGTACTTCCTAGCGCTCCTGCGCCCCATAAAAGAATGCCACCAACAACAATGTACATTAACCATTTTTTTGCTGTACGGCTTGGCCCTTCACCAAACATGAACATGAAACCAATGATACATACACAGAAAATAATAACTGCCAAACCAATTCCTTGTAATTTTCCAGTCCAACTCGTTAAAGCACCTCTAACAGAGTCAAAGAAATCATTATAAGTTAGTAATTTCACCGCAAAAATAGTAAATAGATCCATTTTAAATTCCCTCTTTCTTAATTATGTGTGTGATTTTGTCTTTTTTCTTCTTGTTTAACAACTGAATCTGCAATAATCTCCATCGAAGCGTCTTCTAACATTTTGTTTCGCCACTTCGGATTTTCTCCTTGTAACAGGGACAAGCAGTTGCTATTCACAATCTCTTGTGACCAACTTTCATATGTCTTTCCCTCTTTCTTTAAAATTACTGTTACTGCATCCTGATACGGTGCTTTTTCCACTTTATTCTTTCTTGGATTTGCCATATTTCCTAACTCCTTTACTTAATACTTCGTATTTTTGTGAGAGATAAAATGCTGAAATACTTCCTCAACTTCAGGGATTCCGTCTGAACAAATCGTTATGATCGCTATGAGTGCAATCACGCCCCCCATAAGAATCATTAAGCGAAACACATTGTTTTCAAGCATCTTTTTGACACCTTCTCTCTAGCGCACTTGTGAAGTTGCAGAACCGTGAAACTCCATTTTTACATCAGGCAAGTTAAAAAGGATTATCTTTAAATTTGCTACAACCTGATAATCCACTACGTCACCAAAGTTCACTTTCTTGTTTAATTGGTCACTTTTAACACTTAAAGCCCCTTGATACTGCTTTTCGCTATAATCTTTTAAATTAGCTGCAGCTTCTTTTGTTAAGCCACCATGTCTCTCAATTTGATAGTTAACTTGTTGTTTATACGAGTTCACATCGCTTAATTGAATACAAAAAAGAGCTACTGCCACCATTATCATGATTAACATTAGCCCTACAAACCACTTCACTATTAACATAATGGAACTATCTAGCATGATTCACACCTACTCATTTTCTTTCCCCTCCCTTATGATCTATGAGAGATTAATGGATGATAAGTGATGGACTAGCACCGCTGCTGCAAACCCTAATACTAATATGAAAGAACTCATAACAATTTTAGTAGGGAAGAAGTTAAATCTTCTTAGCTTAAAAGTTATGATTTCATCTATCGCTCTTTGTAATTCAGCACTTGCCATTTGCCCTAGCTCATTAATTACATTTGTATCACTAGAGTTTTGCTGGAAATCGTATATGGTTTGCATGATATTTATCGACATATCGCTTCCACTGGAACGCATAGCGTAATCCGTAAAAGGCTGAATATCATTGGGCTTATCTGTCATTTCAGACATTAACTTAGCTAATGAATTCTTATCTACTGGATTGTCCATTCGGTTCAGTATCTTTCGAAAAACCTGATACAAGCTCGTTGATTCGCCCGATTCTTTTAAATAAGGAATCAGCAGCCTTGTAAACTTAGAGAAGTTTAAATGTCTTTCAAACTTAAAAGCATTATACATTTTCACAACATGGGTATACTTAGAGCGATAAAAGAAGAAAGGCAACCCAAAAGCTAATAGATAACACCAACTTGTGAAGAACAGGCCTAATAACAATCCGAAAAAGCTCAGTAAGATTGTTTGGGTTATTCGTTTCTTTTGAAATTTATTAATCATTTGTTGGGTGTTTCCCATCTCTTCTAACATGCTGTATAAATCCTCTTCAGCAAACATTCGATTATAACGGTTCTTTTTAATGCTTTTAGCTGTTACTACTCTCATGCTTTGACCTCCATGATTGAGTCATCAAAAAGATATGTAGTAAAGGATTTAAAGAAGAAACACATTAATGTCATGTAAATACCACTTGTAATCCAGCCAATCGGATGCCTTGCGAATGCCGTTATATACGTTTTAAAGCCAAAAGAAAAAGTAATCGCAAGGACAAACACCACGATTACCCCACAAAGCATTTTCATATCTTTTAGATGTCCTTCTTTTTTACGCTCGTAATCATCCTTTTTCTCTTTCATCTCATTGTGATGCGTTTTAATATCTTTCAATGTTTCCAGATTCGTTCTCCCCTCTAACACGCACGTTTCAAGCTGTTCTAAATACTGGTCGAATGTAATATCATCACGATATTTATTCGACATTTGTTTAAAAGCCTGAAGTACTTGCTCCTGATCCGCCCCCATTACGCTTGCTAATAATATTTTTAAGTCCGCTCTCAATTCTCCTTGTGAGCGATCACTCGCTCTTTGTAAAGAAGTTAATAGCGTTTGACTATCATTCGCTAACAGCGAAGTCATATTATTAACAAACTTATTTCTTTCCCGAAATGAATCACGCTCATATGCCCTTTTAATGACTTTCGGCATTAACACTTTCAATCCATATAATGCTCCGATGCATCCTAAAATTAACGATAACCACCATATATAGAGCAATAGAAAAGAAAATACCCCTGTAACTAATCCTGGAATAATCGCATATCGAAGATAATCCTTTTTATTTAAAGGCTTCCCATATGCAACCTTGAAAGCATTGATTTCTTCTGCATTCACAAATTTCTTTTTCTTGGTTTTCGCATTAAATGTAGAGATTCTCATACTTCATACCTCCTTTCCAAAGAACTCTTTCCTTACCTACTAATAATTAAGCCCTTTTTGAAGGCTACTTCATCCGTATACTTAGGAAGTTCATAGCTCAAATCAATTTCTGCCAATTTGTCATAAAATTCTTCTGATAATGTTCCTGTAGAGAATGTGAATTTGCCATTCCGGTATTTTTGTTCAAATACCATTTGGCATCCCTCAACTGAATACTCCACTATTTTTGCTAGATAGCGAATCACCCGTTTAATTGGTTTCCCTGTTGTATCAGTCGTTTTTACTACTACACGCTTAATATGGAAGCCAAAATTAAAGTAACGCATGATATCTTCTTCGAGTGACTTTTCATCTACCTGATATCCGATTTTGGACATATTCACGAGCCTTTTCGGTGATGTTTCTGCATCTACCGAGTGCAGCGAAGTCACTACATGATGTCCTGATAATACTGCTTGAATCATTTCATATGTTTCTTTTCCACGAAGCTCAGAAATCATAATCCAACGTGGATTATTTCGTAAGGCAGCCACTATTTCGTCCGTCACAGTAACCCCGTTTCCAGTTAACCAACTAAATACATCTTTATCAGGAAACAAGGACTTAACATGTGTTTCAGGGACATCTTCAATCATAATCGCCTTATGATCGAAACGCACAAACGAGAATAAGAGTTTTAAAACTTCCGTTTTTCCTGTTCCTGTTTCACCCGAAATTAAGATGTTATTTCGACTTTCCATTACTACTCTAAAAAAGTCATATATGAATTGAGGGGCAAACGTTTCAAAATTCTTCTCATTCAGTACCAAATTAGGACGAACAATCCTCAATGACATGGTAGAATTACCATTTGTATTTTGGCTGTGTACCGCATTAATACGAATTGAACCGTACACACCGTCAAAGATAGGGTTTTTAGGAGTAAACTCTTTTCCCACCGCATGAGCAAATTTCTGAATTAATCGTGTGATATACTGTTCGGTAATTTGATGTTCATTGTCTTTATAAATCTCTTTATAATCACTTGATTCCACAATTAAATGACTACCGTTATAAGATATATCCGTAATATCGGGACGATCTTTAATTAATCTTTCTATAACGCCCGTCCCGACAATCTCAGATACAACATATTCAATTACATCATCCACGCTGTCTTCATCATAATCCATAAAGTAAGCTGGGTACTCCTGCTTAATTTTCCTCTTTATTTCTTGCCTTGCTTCTTCTTTTAATAGTGCATCTATAACTAACTCAGCATATCTATTTTTCAATTCATTTCTTATCGTTTCTAACTTTTTGGAACTGAAATCATGGAAGTCTGTATGATGACCGTTTTCTTTTTTCACACCAAGTATTTTCATTCGTTTCTCCTTTCTTTTAAGATGATGCAATACTTACTTTATAAGTCGCTTGATACGTTTGATCTCCGTCATGGATAATGGCTCGAATTGCTTTAGTAGAGCCATTCTTATTATCTAAGTACTTAAATTCGTATGTTGCATCGCTACTGATCTTTACAAGTTTATTTGACTCAATACGTTTCTTAAAATCCTTTTCAAAGTCACTCTTTACAATAAACAGCTCTCCACTTTGCACACGGGAGCTATTATCTGCATTCGAGATTACACTTGCTCGAACTGTCTCTGTAACGCCTTGTGTAATAGAATCCGTAGCGAAATTCTCTCTATAGTAATAACCACCGATAGAAACTAAGAAAAGCCCTAAAACGATTATCATGAGGATGAATGGATGTTCTTTCAGCTCCTTCACTCCTTCCCAAACAAATAAGGAGAGAAATTCTCTCTCCCCTTGTTGGATATAATTATTTAACCGAGGAAAGTTTTTCTGTAAATACACTGATTACTGATTTAGTTAAGTCAGGAAAAGCAACAGAAACAACCCTACTAAAGCAGCTCCTACAACTACTGCACCAATCATCCACCAACTACGATCCGTATTTTGATCTAACATGTTTCAACATCCTCTCGATTTTTGTTTTTTTATATAAAAAAGAGACGTAATAAAAATCACGTCTCTTTTTCTACCTAATATAACTTAATTCCTAATTTGATTGCTCTTTCTACCGTTAGGTACTTACTTAACATCAACATATTAATTGCCCCTAATGTAGTCGGCATCAAATCGTTTATAAAGTTGTGGATTTTGTCTTTTACAAAGACAACCCACATATTCAAGCTAAATCCATCAAATTGACTCATATCAAAACTAAAGTCGAAATGGAACATATCTTTTATTGAGAAGTTCCCTGAAAGTAAACCCCCGATGCCTGCTTGTGTAAAAGCGGAAAGGCTGCCTTGTAACGAATATCCAATTAAACGAATTACAATCCCCGTAATGACGAAGTATAGCGCCATAAAGATGATTTGTTTTTTGGCTGAACTGTATGTTAGGACATTCACTCTGTTCTCAACTCCTTTCCTATCGCTTTAACCAAGCAACATCTTCATCCGACCAGCCCGAAGGCTTGCCATTTGAGAAAGGATTTCTTGGATCAACAGGCTCTACAAGTATTTCATCTTCTTTTAATGTTTCAGAGCCGATTGTCCCATACATAAATGCATAGACAAGTAATGGCTGCGTCACTTCAAAATTCACTTTATTAGCTCCAATTGGCAACACAGATTTTACAAAATTATTGTAATCTCCTAAATCAGCCCATATTGGAGCATATAATTTACGCTTCCCATCTTTCAATGCATTCTTAATACGAGAATCTTTGTCTTTGACTTGCTGATCCGTAAATAAAGCACCTGTTTTTTGTTCCACATTGACATGTGGTAATTCAAAGGTGAAATTGGTGTTCTTTTTATCTGAACTAGCGCTTTGTTTCGTTTCGTCCAGTGGAACGATGACATGTTCATCTTTCTTCGCATAATTCAAATGCGAGTCAATTAATCTCTTATCCACTAAGGCATTTGCCTTGATATCATAAACGGCTGCCAATTCATTGTGATAACTGGCTTCTGTTTTTAACTCAAAACCATAACCTGTTTTTTGTTTAGGTAGCTGCTTCAGCGGAATAGTAAGTGTTTCATGGAAAACTTCCATCTCTTTTCCGACTTCACGCTCCGTCATGATAACACCTTTGTATTTCAATTCCGTAGATTCTTTGCTATTTGCCTTCACTGTTTCTTCAGAAGAAGTATAACCATCCGTATCTACCTTGTTTTTACCTTCTACAATCGAAATAGATTCTTTATTTACCTTTTCGAATCTCACTTCGTAATTTCTCTTACTATTTTTCTTTAAAAACTTAGGTTCGACTTTAAACTTTACTTCTTCAGGCAGTTGATCAATCGTATACACCTTACTACCAACAAGCTGATTATCATCCTTATCATACAAGTTAACCGTAATTTCATCCTTACTTGCTTCCTCATACACAATATCTTTATCTAACCTTACGGTTACAGGAAGTCCATTTTCAGCTGGTGCAGTATCAATCCTTATTTTTCTCAAGCCTATATTTGCATTCGCTACAATGGTATACCGTACTTGATTCGAGATAGGTGATAACTTGTAATCAACAGATGTATTAACCACTGTTTTACTGACATATTGATCGCCAAATTCATTCTTATGTGTACCGTAAACGAGGTTCATTTTTACAACATCGCTGCTACTTAATGAGTCATTTATATACAACAAAATAGAGACCACTTTTGATAAGTCCTGCTCTCCTGTGTACCTGTACCAACCATTTGACTGTAAATCAATCTTGTTGGGGTTATTTGATTCAACAAAGCTATTATTTAGCCATATTTCAACGTTTTTATGATTCGGGTTGTCCATTGTTAATTGTTTTAAGAATGTTACACCATGAAAGGCAGAACCGTTTTCATCCTTATTTCTAGGGACATGCGTTAATGCTTTTACATGTGCTTCATCTTTCACAGTCGTATATGGCTGCACCCCAATTTCATAATCACTATTTTTTTTACCTGTAACTTTTTTTATGGTTTCACTCACACCAACCATACCGATTTTTACAATTGAGATATTCTTAGAGCTTGTTCGAAACTTCTCTAATCTAGTATCCATAGAACTACTTAATACATTTTGAATCTCTAGTCCTACTTGATTTCCTTGCGGGAGCAACACCGGATTAATACGAGTCTCAAAATTTATTTTTTTAAGCACTTTGTTACTACGAGTTAAGGTATCATACCAAATCAAATGATTGCTTCCATCACTTTGTTGTTCAATCTTTGGTTCAATGTATTGGTCACCATATTTCGCAGTTCCAACTACATAATCAAGACCTTTAGGTATCTTTACTCTCATTTCTATTTTTTCATCTAGATACGTAAAGTCCATTTCATCAGGTAATTTCACCAAATTATCAACAGTTACATTCACATTATCCGAACTGTAATAAGTTGTTTTATTGGTTGTCACCTCACTGCTTGTTTCACCGTTCATAATGCCTAACGTTTCAAAGTTAACACTACTTTTTACAGGTGATTGCAATTTTGTCATAACTCCGTTTTCATCATACTCCGTATAGTTGTTATAAGCCATGTTTTCAGCAACACGGTAACGTGTTTTTCTATCGGCAGTAGGAAAAACATCAGCTGCTGTTGCAATTATGTTTGGTGTACCTTTTTCATTTACACTACCAACTTTTCTAGTTTTTACTTTGAAGAAAATCCCCCTTTCAATGATTGTTCCAGTGGAAAACATATCTTGGATATCATTTTTAATGGCTGCGATTTCTCCATATTTTCTAGCTTCATCATACGTAGTGTACCACTCATAGTCTTCTTCTTTATTTTGTGTTATAGCTTGAAACGAGTTATTATTTTTCCTTGCTATACCATAATAGACTTTTTGTTTATCTGAATTGCTTATAGTTGTCCCAAGCAGGGACGTATAACCATGACTCAATATATTTTTTGCAGCCCTTTCTCCAGCTTCTTTTGTTAAATAGAATGAATCTGTATTCCATTTATAAACAATGATCGCTCCACCTTCAGTAACAGCATGAACATTTAAATCAGCATGCATCTTAACATCTTGTCCAACAATAGTTGTTGCATCACCTTTAGAAACCGTACTATACCCTACATTTGGTGTACCTAGTTCTTTACCATCAAGAGTAAAGAAAGCATTTTGAAGAGAGTATGACCCATTAACCGTGTTCCTTTCAGTAATTGTTGTACTGGTACTTGCGTTATAAGAAATCACATTCCCTTTGCTGTCCTCATAAGAGTCAACAATGCATTTTAAATCATAATAAACATTATTAGGTTTATTAATCTGATTGTTCTTTCCTAATGAACGGTACTCGTTAGGAGTATGGATTAAAAATGCTACTGTTGAAAATGCCTTTTGGTTCTTAGAAAAAGAAGGGACATTTGTTGTATGAGCGTGCATGATGGGGAAAGTTGATCCAATAACATAATCTTTAACACTTGCCTTATAAACAACTTTGTCCTTACCAATCTCAGGTTTTGAGATTTCTGTTTTGCCACTGTCCCACACACTATTAATTGTATATTTTTCAATATCATCCGCATTCCATTTATCCTTAGGGATATATGACCTTGCGGTAAATGCTATATGTGGGGCTACTTGCATATAGTTTTCAATCCCTAATTCAAAGCTTTCTGTGTTTTCTTGCGGTATTTTTTTTGCTTCAGTTTCAATGTCACTGTAATTAAAGATTTTAATAGGGGTATCTTCATTTTTGAAATCTAATACTGTTGTTGCCAACGATTTATCATCCCAAGTTACTTTCCCGCTAAATTCAAAATGATAATTTATCTTTCCATTCGGAAAAGTAGCACCCCTTAAATCATTGCGATTCGGTAAATTATCGACATAAAAAGTAATTGTATTTCCGAATACATTTGAGCGATCACTTTCCGCTGCATTAGAATTATACGCACGATACAATCTAAAGTTCAAATTACCATAACTTTGATTTATACGAGCCTTCACATTAACCTTTCCTGATGTAGTAACTGGACTTATATTTTCAAATAATTGTTCTATTTTTTCATTTGAGATATCCTTACCTTCTACACTCATAACCTGAATTTTAATGTTGGGCTTCAGCTTTACGCCATGTTCAGCGCCTTGCACCTCAACAGTAACGGGAATCATTAAAGAGTTACCTGTTTCCTTTAATGTATAATCCATTTCAAAAGAAACAATACCCTTTTCTAAATCTTCCTTACCACCAACAGCAAATTTTGCATTCACACGTTTGTTTGTAATTCCATTTTCCAGTGTACCGGTGATTTTTAGCTTAATATCTTTCAGCTTATCGTGTTTCTTTGGGTTAATTGTCACCTTTAATGGATACGTTACCGTATCAAACGTTCTTACAATGCCGTTATTTGGGCTTGAATCATTTCCAGCATCATTATTTTGGTCAAAGGGTTCTGTACCATCTACAATGTCTGAAGGCTTGATAAACGCTTCAAAATCAAACAAAGCACTATCTTTTTTCCCATTTGCCACAACTACCTCATTAGGGGTTAATCCCAGGGTTTTTATATCTGATTTTTCTTGCAGCACAGTCACATCGTCCGTTTTTTTCTCTTGAGCCTGTTTCTGATCCGTTGCGCTTTCTGCATATCCAATAGAGACAAAATCAGCAAGACTCCCAAGCAAAAAGATTACAGCAAATACTAGGATGAATATCTTTCTAAAATTCAATATACATTCCTCCTTTTCCTTAAAACAAATAAAAAAGGATTGGTGGACTTCTAGTTTTAATAAACATTTGCATCCTCCCTTGAATTTTTGACCAAAACAAAAAGCCTATCAAAATGATAGGCTTCCGCTTAACTATTTGTTTGCTCGTTCAATCGCTCCAAGTTCTGCTTCACAGTCCTCTTCTGTCCAATCTTTTATTAATTCCCACGGATAATTGGCTTCAACTAGGATTCTCTTACAACTCCCCTCCTTCGTTTGGTTCATGGCAGCGGAATCAGGTACATTTATTTTCCCGTCGTCACTTACATTCATTTCTTTCTTAATCACATAAGATTTAAGTTTATTTATTTCTTGCTCAATAAACATAATTGATGTTCCTATTTCTAGAGAGACTGTCTTATTAACATCTGTATCAAGCGGAAGTCCATCTAGGAATGTTTCCAAATGTGAAATTCTTCGTTCATTATCCTTTATCGCTTGTTGACGTAATATTTCCTTTTCTTCTGCCGTCATAATATCTTCTCCCTTTCTTTATAAAATTCAAATTTAATAGATTTTGCAAAGTTTGTTTGCACTAAAAATAGAATCAACTTAAAAGAATGTGTATAACAAGATTCTCAATTTCCATCCAAACTAAAGTAATAATTGATATAAACACAAACCATAAAAAAGCTTCTTTTACAGCCAATTTATAATCTTTCATTGCTACACCAATTTTTCTGTAAAACTAATAATGAAAGAAAGCAACAAATCAAAAACTACTAATACTACCATCATGACTATTATCATTGCGGGGAATATCAAACGATTTTGACCTAACATTTTACTTCCTCCTTATTAATTTTGAATCATTGGCAATAAAAAAGAGCAGAACCATTAATATGATTCTGCTCTTCTTAAAAATCAGCTTGTCTTTTTGAACTTTTTTAAAGTCCTCTTGCCATTATCAAACTCTTTTTTCAAGAATCCTTCTTTGTCACTAGTTTTTTCATATTCTTTTTTGAAACTTTTCCACTGTGTATCATTTGGATGAGACGAACCCATGTACACTGAATTAAATCCTTCTTCCGTAGGTACAATGATGTAATATTCACTACTAGTTTTCATAAGCCACGGGTCTGTATTAGTAATTTTTTCTTTTAACGTAATTGATATCACTGAATATGAACCACCTTCGTATTCTTCCATTGGCTCAACTTTATAAATAGCTTCATTATTTCGATATCCTTTAACTTTCCACTCATCTTTAGCTGTAACTTTAATAGAATAATCTTCACTATCTATATAGGTATCATCCTTTTTATAAGGGACTGAAGAACCTCCGCACCCTGCCAGTAATACTGTTATAGATATAAATAAAGCCGATACAGCGGATAAAAACTTAAACCTTTTAAACATGGTGTCTACACTCCATTCCATTTATATTGAATACATCAATATATTAACATATAAATATTCGAGACCCCACTACTTTTATAGCGCTATACAACAACTTTACTGTAAATGAACAAGCCAATGATTCCCTCTAAGCAAAGTAATATTAAAAACTTTAAAGGTATGAATCACATTCATTTTCTTACAGCAAACATCTATCCTTTGTCCAAGGTCATATTTTTCATCAAGCTCAAACAAATCTACATGAATGCTATTTGTTCTCAATATCTTCTCGATTTTATGATTCATTCGCTTCTCCCCATGATACATCTTCATTTTTTAGGGAAGCTAGTATCTTTTGAGTGCTATAGCGGTACAACTCAGAAAACACTACATCTGATTTGTTCATTGTAACTAAGTATTCTGTTAATCCTACTAAATGAACAAATCTCTTATTTGCACTAACTATTAAATTTATGCCTAGTGATCGGCTTCCAATTAATATCTTTACTGCATCCATTGTTTTCTTCTCTACCCGTTCAAAGGAAGCTAGAGAAAGAAATAATGTCTTTCCATCTTGCTTATTTGAACTAAGTTGTTTACGTGCCTTTTTCAACACTGCAAGACAATCCGTTTCGCTTGTATAATCGTTGAAATCTAAATGATAAACAAGTCGATGATTATCTTGTAATGCGTTTATTAGCTCTATTTGAAACTTTAAGCATACAGCGCCTTCGCCTTCAATTAGGCAACCTGTCGTATGCTTTGTTTTACTTGTAAGGATAGTTGCTACCTTTCTGATATACCTTTCTTGGTATTCCATACTCATAATTTTTGACTCCTATTTGATCTGTTTAATTCTACAAGAAATATTTTGTATTCTTGATTTTTTATAAAAAATCAACGGCCTATATTCGTTCGGATACAAATGCAAGAAAAGGAGTATCTCCATTTGTAACAGGAGCGTTTAGTCTCGTTACGCCCTCTCGTTAAAGGCTTGCGTGTACAAGTGCATCGCTCTGGAATCTCTCCGTCATGGCGATATACCCAAACACTTATATGTGTATTGTACAGCCCTTTAAGTAGTCTGTAGTCCCTGCTACAGATAGACCAACATCGATTGCTATTTTCAAGCGGACTTATTGTCCCTAAGGGTTTATTCGTGTCTTGCATCTCCTAGATTCACGAAATGGACTAGCATGCGATGATTTGCCCTTCCCCCAGCAACTATATGAAGTTTTCAAAGAACAGGATGGGGAACATACACAAGATTTATCATCATGGGCTATGAACCCCAAGTGTGCTATGTTTCTTGCACAATTAAATCGATCAAATGTATTACTATTTCACTTTTTGCTTTGCTTTTCTCTCAAAAATAACCTGCATTAATTTTCCACATGGTTTATTCTTTTTTGCAATGATAATACCATCACTGTTTCTTACACATTTGATATACCTAAACATATTTGTTACTGGAACTTCTCTTCTTCCCACTTGATCGTACAAATTACCATTATCGAGAACGATTAAATTTTTGCCATCAAATGTACTAACTTTGTGCGCTCTGTTTAGCAGGGTGCCAATATCCATTTCTTTGGTTACTTTAAGCCTGTGTGTACTTTTGCTAAACCTTTTTTCTCTCATGGTTCTTCTCTCCAATCTTTTAAACTTTAATTTGAATCTAGACTTTCTCAGAATCTAGGTTCACCATACTTAACAAGTTTCTAACTCAAGCCTATTCACATAAACAATCACAAATATTAAGGTGAGCGTTATTAAATTTTCATATAGCCAATGGGTTTCTTACAGAATACAAAAAAGGCGCAAACTAATGTTTTAGTCTACGCCTTTTTCTTCAATCCGAAGAACCACTTTTAAGAAGAATAACCAAATAAGCCCAATAATATTATTAAAAACCCCGCGTGAGTATACCCTTACATACCTTGTATAAATACACGAAACAGTATAATATTATTGATGTCGCATCTCGTTATGCTTCATCAAGTGGGCAGCCTTTCTAAAACAGTTCTAGTGTTTTAAAAGGTCGAAAATAAAAAGAGTTGCCGCTCTTTTTATTTTCAGCCCATGTAACTATGTAATTGTTAGTAGTTCACAATTTAGATGTTAATAAACATCTTTCAAAACTAAGATTACAACGATTGTCATTTATCGTCAATCCATAATTTCTCAAAAACTGCTATATCTAACCATACTACATATCAAAAGTCTTCGGAAAACCCAGTGTTATCAACAGATTAGATAACTGGGATTTTTTTTGGACTTTTTTAAATTACAAATCATGGAAATATTTAGAACGTTCATTCTGGTTTTAGTGATTATTTTTTGTTTTTTAACATAAAAACGCAATAAACAACAATTTAAATATAATTCTCCATTCAGAATAATAGTTTGTGAATTATTCACATAAGTTTCTTATATGCCGAATACGGTATTTAGGAAATTTCCCGTAAAACAGCGAATGCGATTGCCTCTATTGAGACAATCGCATTCGTAATATTTAAGGGTTAACCGATCCCACCACCAGGATCTCCCATTTTAGCATATAATTGTTGTGAATCTTTTTTCACTATATTGTTTGACTGTTCTTTATCACTTGTAGCAGTAAAAACAATTCCCACTACTAAAGTAAAGGTTGTTATTGCACATAATATTTTCTTCATATAGCACCACCCTCGCATATTGTACCATTTTTAGTTAATTTAACCAACATATTTTTCGGGAGCTTGCTATAGAACCTATTACCCTCGCACTCAAAAAGCCTAATTGAGTTTTCAATCAAAGTAACATCGTTCTTTGCTATTCCTAAATAACAGTGTTGCATTGGAGTTAAAGAACCTTTTTCACTTTCAAGTTCCAGAAGAATTTCAACCGCCTTTTGATTATTCCCTTTAATAATTTCAAATAAAGATTTTTCAGCAGGATGATAAATTTTAATATTCTCCAAATCTCTTTTATTAACTAACTTAATAAATGCGTAGGTATTAAGAATATCTTGTCTTCTTTGCTTCTCTCTCTCAAAGTAATACGGTTCTAATTGTTCAAGGGATTTTTTTATATAACTAGATGCACTATCATAACAATTAAAAGTATATGATTCCGCTAGATATACCAGTGCTGATGCCCTTAAAAGGTTAAAACAGTTTTCGGGGCTATCTAGTTCTAAAATTTCGTTACATACGTTTCTGCACTTTTCAAGATTATCCTGAACTAAATATGCAAATGCCAGGCACTCTTTTATTCTGGCAAAATAAGCTGATTTAATAAAGCTATCAGATATTTCATCAACTTTTGGAAGCAAAACAGCTGCATACTCAAATAGTGAATTATACGTTTCTAAATCACATATCGTATAACAAGTTAGTATTCCATATAAGATTTTCATTTCTTTTGTTTTAATGACTTTACTACCTTTACGCTCTTCAAGCCTGTCTAATAATTCTTGTTTTGCAATGAAACCACTGCTACGCTGCCACGCTAATTCATATACATAAGCCCATTCTCGGTTTATGGGAAGAGAAGAGTTCTTTTCCCTATCCACAATGAATTTTAATAATTGCAGATCACCTTTTGCATTTGCATACTCCATAGCAATTCTTAAATTTATCTTGCTTGTGGTAACAGAACAAAAGGTATATAACATTTCTTGTCTTTTATTTATATCATCATACAAAATGTTGAGTAACTTAACTAGGGTCCAAAAACCAAATTGAGTTTTGCCTGTTAAATTTTTAGAAAGTGTACCGCCAGTAACACCCATTTCCTTTGCGAGATCACCCTGACTTCTTCTTTGGAAATCGATTGTATCTATAAGGCTGCCTAAAAATTTACCTAGCGTTTTTTTGGATTCTACATTTTCATTCTGCTTTAAATTCATACAAATTGCCCCTTAATGTAAGGATTCCCCTCAATTACATTCATTTAACGAAATGTTAGCATATAGTATCTTAACATAATAGTACTATATTTCTTGTCGTAAAATGGCAATAAAGTGCACTTCTCAAATATGAAATAATGCATATCCGGTACGCAAAAAATTCCGGCAATGAACAACAAAAAGTCGATTCCCCTAATGTATAGGTAATCGACTTTTTCTTCTTTTTAATCGCTTAACGCACAAGGGGGCACCATATCATTTGTAATGAAGGTGAATACTTTGCTGATGATGGTTTAGAAAGATATCCAGAAAAAGGACAACAGTTATTTGATGAGATAGCTAAACACTTACCGTAGCGAACCCGCTGATTTTTTATTTTGTAAAGAAAAATTCACTTTAAACATTTCTTATAGCATCGAATATTTATGTATATATGGGAAACAGATTTGATTCTTGGAATGAGGGGATCGATGTGGATATAACGAAAAGTATAGCAAGAATAGTTGTTAATGGGGTAGATCTTCCGTTTACTTCAGTTAGGACAACTGCATGGATTAATGGACCTGCAAATGATTTAATTGTTACGACTAGGCAAAGAGTGAATGAGCTTTATCGTTTTATGTGGTCACGGGTGCCAGTCATGCTAACAATGTATTTTATTCAGGGGGCGGACATAATGAGATTTGCTAGAGTTGCAGGAATTGATGAAAGTATAACAGGAGAATATATATATCATTTTATTTGGTGATAAGATGAATTTTAAATAGTTTAACAGCTGCCTTTTATTTTATAAATAAAAAAGCCCGATACGGGGCTATATGATTTTCTTCATGCCACATTTACGACATTCTCTTAAATAAATGAAATCTTTAACAGAACTTTTAAATACGCTATTGCCACAATTATCACAGCGACCGCTGATTTTATCTGGGAACTCTTTGTACGTGTATGTTTTGCTTAAATCATATTTTGGTTCACGTTCTTTACTTTCCATTAGTTTCACCTGCATATCAATATAAACTAAAACAGCTTTACCATAATAACATGAAGTGTTCACATAGTGGATGCTTTATATTTTGCAAAAAGAACCCGCTGAAGTTCGGGTTCTTTCAGAAGTGATGATGTATTCTCGGCTTGGGAACTGAGAAAATACAAAAATATAATATATCGAGTTTTATAAAATTTCAATACTTATATAAAAAAAGGCATCCCGAAAAATCCCTTTTTAATTCTGATGTATCTTAAAAGCATATAAGTAATGACATAAAATATTATATACAAATAAAACGATATTAATAATAAATATTTAAGGATTACCATAAGGAGGAGTTAACTAAGTTACTTCCTATTAGGAACTTAAACCCAAAAACAAAGTTCAATAATCTAAGACCACTACGAGAGAAAAACTCTATAAAAAAGCGATAAAATAGAGCATTAAAAGCCAAAGAAACAGTCAATAAATAACTATCCCTTTGGCTTTCTTGTATTATCAAATCATCCCTAAGAATGTAGCAATCAACTAATGGCATGTTTCCTTTTTTAATAGGTATGATACTCCATCACACCAATCTAAAATTTTAAAAAGGCCATTTTTTATTCTCCGGATTCCATTTGATTCCCTCCTCAATTTTTTCGAAAGGATCATTCCCAATTATATTCATATATTCAATAGAGGCCAAATTAAATTTTTGAATAACTTCTAATCTAGCTTTCTCATCTCTTTGATTTACTGCTTTATCAATTAACATACCTATATCTCTAAAATAATTTCCCCATCTGATTAATTGTTTTCCATACTCATTTTCTTCTTTCGGATTAACATATTTATCTAGTTTAATTTTCTGTAAGTTCGTAACATCTTTTGGTTCTCTCAAATCCAAATGCGGATATGATGTTTTAACATTTAAGTTATGATACGAATACTCCATTAAACCTACAGCCGCATTTAAAGCTATATTGTCTCTAACAATATTATCTGCCCTATTCACGGCCCCTATAGCGGTTGTATGACTCCAAATTATTTTTCCATCTTTAGCAAAATCTTTAGCAATTCCCTCTAATGTTTCTCTTCTCATGTCTTTATAAATTTCGATTAACTTATCACTTTCTGCTTTTGCTTTTTCGTAATCTTCCTCACTTGGATTTTGGGTCGTTTCTAACACAGTATTAAATAAACCATCTAGTGTTGTTTGAAAATCTTGTACTTTCTTCCACTTACTATGTTTCAATGTACTCATTTTTTCATTGTATTTTTGATTTAATCTTTTTACTCGATTGGAACTAACCCTTTGTAAAGATGTGCTTCCAGCATACTCAGAACTTTGAGCAGACTCCAATAAAGGAATCAAACCATCACCATTTATATGGTTTAGCACAAGCTTATCTATGATATCTTCAATAACTTTATATTCTGAGTTTCGATTATTAGATATTGAATTACCAAAATCATTTTGTTTTCCCTCTATTTGTTTAGCGATAATCTCATCATCATTTTCTGGATACCAAGAATCTTCTACTGATTCTTCCTCGTTCGCTTCTGAATTCTCTGCATTCTTATCCCATTTTGTTTGTTTACTAGCCTCTGTCGTTAATTTTACAGGGATTTTACTTTCAATTTCTGTAATTATCTTTTCCTTATCGCCACTAAAAAAAATTACAGCTCCTGTAATTACTACACTAAAAAATATAAATAAAAAAAACTTTTTCATATAGCACCTTCCTTTGTTTAATTATAATATATAAATTATTAGAAAAATATGCATTTTTAAACCTGATAACATCCTAAAATGGGTAATTTTTAGTATCGACTAATTACGAGAACATAGCTCCTGTAAAGCGTTTCAAAAATCTAATTTTTTAGTTTGAAGACATACAAAAAAGTGACAACCTTCTCTTTTAAGGATTGCCACTTTTTAAATTAAGATAATCAGACAATGTTGATGGTAGAACAAGCTATAGGAAATCAATTCTATTTAGAAATAAAAGTAAGATTATTACTCACCTTTATACATATCTCAGCTGTTCCCTTAACCTTCTGTACTCCACAAAGTTAAAGAAATTACCATTATCTAATATAATAACCCTCATTTTTACTATATTGGAACTAAATAATCAATACATCTAGTTAATGTGTTATAATAAAAGAAATCTAAATCATTACCCCAGAAAAAAGAGGATCTAAAACAGATCCTCTTTTGATTTGTATTAAATCGTATCGCCGTGTGCGCCATCGTAATCACTATTCACTAACATCGATGGTGCTGGGTAATCTCCGTAAGCAACCGCTTTATCGCTCGAATTCAATCCAATTGATAAAAAGCCAATCAGTCCTAACCCTAATACAATTGCTGCTATTTTCTTCATTACTTCAACGCCCCTTTTTCAATTTTCTTTTGTCCTGCTTGGCGATGTAAATAAAAGTATTCGCTTGCTTTTACATGATTTTCTTGGTTATAAAAACAAACTCCCAACTTCTCTGTATATTCTTTTGTATACTCATAGAGTTCTTCTTTGTCGAAATATGAAATTCCTTCTAAAATCACTTTTTCGATTCTTTCTGTAGAAATATTTAAGTTCATTTCATTAAGAATATTAAAATGATGCTTGTATAATTCATCATTATTTTGATTACAGATTTCCATTCCTTTTGTAACAAGTTCAGAAACCTTCTCTACTTCTCCTAATTTATGATATTCACGAGCCAATAACAAAATCGCTTTGTAATGATTTGGCATATTTTCTACAACTTCAGAAAGGTGACGAATCGCTAAGGAAGAAAGGTTTTGACTTGCATACAGCCAACCGATGTTATTTCGAACTCGTAAAATCAAGTCTGATGCTTCTTGTTTTTGAAGAATATCAATTGCAGATGTAAAATATTCTTCCGATTCTTCATACTGCTCCAAATGTACACAAATTCCACCTAATAAATTTTTACACAGTCCCACATTAATTTCGCATCCTATTTGCTTTTTAAATAATTCTAATGCTTGATTCCCACGTTTAATAACTTCAAGTGGCTTGTACGTATAATTAAAAAATGCTGCTGTTCTATAATAAAATTCCGCAATCTCAATTTCACTTGAAATAGAATCCAATAGTCTTTCTGCCTTTTCATAGTGTTCTCGAGCTTCCACGAAACTTGAAATAGATGTAAGATGAATTCCTTTAAAAAAATGATAATAAAACATTAGAAAATTATCCCTAGGTGTAAAAAGAGACTCTACTTCTTCAAAACTGTTTCTTGTAACCTCTAATCCATTTGTTAATACTGTGTATCGAAAGTCCAATAGAGAATAATACATTAATAAATTTTGATCATCTTTTATTTCATCTTTTCGTTCATTAATTTCTTTTTTCAAAGCTGCTGCTTCATTGATTTTTTGGGAAATCATTAAATGATACCATTCATTCAATAATTTAAACGTATTTTGGTTCGTAAAGATACTCGTGCTCAATTGATTCTCCTCCTTCTTCTTGGCTCTCCATTAGTCTAAATATTACCATATTTCTGTAAAATAGATATCATTTTACAACCCGTATATTAAGTGAAAAATAAAAGACTGAATATTCAGTCTTTTAAATTGACAAAAATATATAATAACATTGAATGAAAAAATAGAGCTAATTTCTTACTTCCTTTTTCATATTATTTCATAAAAAAAGGCACCCTAAGATGCCTCCCCCTGACTTGAACCACGCTCATTTAATATGAATTTATCCGTATTATCCCCTTGTAATACGTGTAAATACATCCTATAAAACAGAATCCTCTATATACACCAGATTGTTAGTTCACAAAATACAAGAGATTTGAGATCCGTATTAGAGTGACGCCACATCTTCTCTAATCGTTGATATGTTACGCCTTTCAATAGAATCTGCTTTATAGAACGTATCCACTCTTTATATTTTACTACATGTAATATTTATTTAGTGTATTTTTTATAAATATGTATAATTACATAAAGTTTATGAGAAAAAGAAAATATACTTTAGTATTGTGTAATAAAGATAAAGCCTACCTGCGGAAATAGGAAGGCCTTTTACATATAAAGAAAAGACACCTTGAGGTGCCTTCATGCGATTTGAACCATCGTATAGTAATATGGTATCGGATGCCAATCCAAATATTATTTTACTACATTAAGTTATTTTATACATTGAGAAATAAGGTACAATTCCTTATCTGAACGCAAAAAATCCTATGAGGACTAGGACTTTTTAACAGAATGAATATGATTCAGAAAAGGAATTATTGAAGGTAACACATAAATTAGACAAAAATAACCGGTTCCCTATATGTTAAGGAACCGGTTGTTTATATTACTGATTAATGAGAAAGACATGGCTCTTTAAATGTTTGCCATGAATGTATGAAACTGCTACATATCTACCTGGTCCGTAAGCGTCTGTGATTTGAGTATCAAATACTACTTTACCCGGAATAGCAATCTCTCTATGGAAATCAATTGTTTTATAACGGGATAAATTTCCATTATCTAATATACGGAAAATTTTAACTTGGTCTTTACCAGCTACTAATCCAGCATCATCTACAAGGATTGTGAAATAGTCTTTTGTTTTGTAAGAGTAATCTAAAAGTTGTTTGTACCCAGCCGGCATATCTCCAATAAATTCATTTAAGAAATATGTGTTATCTATTCCCCAGCTGTCAGATGCTACTGCACGTTGTACTGTGTCTGCTGATGCGGAAGGTGTGTTGATTGTACCAACTGCTGTTAATCCCCCTAAAGCTAATGCTCCAACTAGAGCTAATTTTCCTAATTTCATTATTGTTCCCCCTACATTATATACAATTATTAAATCAATAAAACTATATATAATAATATAACTTTTCTTATGATATTTCAAATATTTTCTAAAAAAGTTATAATTTTAAAATAAAAGGAGCCTAAATGAACGCCTTTTATTTTAAAACTATAAGGTTGCTCGCACATTTACGACAAACAATCTTCTCTTCTTCAAAAATAAATAAATTTTCAGCATCACATTCTGGGCATACAACTGCAAATGGTGTTTGTATATTTTTATAGCATAGGAAAGAAATGACTGCCATGATTAGAGCAGGTAAAATAAGCATCATAATTAAGAATAGACCTGCACAAACGCCTGCTATTATGGAAAGTGGCTTCATTAATTTTCTCCCTAATGCGTTTACTTGACTATCTTTTTTACGAAAAGCAGTAACAGTGTAAGTTTCGATTTCTCTTACTGGCTCATATGCTTCTCTCTTTTTGTAATTTTGTTCATTCATAGTGAGAGAGGAAGTGTTTTGTCTCCGAAACCCTCGTTGTATATAATAGTTGTTTGATTCTTCTATTCGTGGCTTATACGAGATTCCAGTGCCAGGCACATAAGTTGTTATTCTTGATTCAAGTAGAACAGTACTTACTTCCATACCTTTGTATGAAAAGTTAATTCTTGCACCTGGGTAAAATTGGATAATCCTACGAAACTTATAACCCATAATAATGTATCCTCTCAGTATAATTAATAAACTTCTTTACTGATTATACCAAATTTAAATCAAAATATTAATATATAATGCTAAAATGAACAAAAATGCTAATGCTCTTTACTAATTGGGAGGAAAATCATTTAAGAACCTTCCTCCCAACTAAAAAATATAACTTGTTTATTTATTTTACACCAATAAAATTATTGGTGCTCCCTCTTACAAAAAACCTAAAATAAATGCTTCTTATACACCATCTACTCTTTGTTTCTTAAGTGTTTTCTTAATTTTTTATTGCCAACATATAAATAAGCTTTTGTATCATACGTCTCATGTTTAAAATATGAATAACTACCCTTAAAAATCGTTACCTGACGTTTTTCAGTCTGCAACAGCAACCAATATTTACTTTCATCCAAAACAACACCTGATACATTTTTACCACTAGGAAAAAAAACTGTAATTGTATCCCCTACAGAAAATACATATTCAGTAGGCTTTTTATAATCAGCTAATTTCATTTCCTCCGTATAAAAATCATTCGTTTCAAGTAACGGATCATGCTTCACATGTACAATATAAGATAAAGCACTCTTCATGATTGTATAATATTTCTCTTTTTCAGTTTTAACGTATAGATAATAAGCACCCTCAGATAATACAATCCCTTTTATCCCCTTACCATCTTTAAACACACAACCAATTTTTTCACCAATATCAAATACAAATGACGTTTTCTTATCTCCCTCATTAAACTTAGGAGATCTTTCCTCAACAGTTTGAAACTCTTCATGCCTTATATATTTTACTTCAGAAAAATTAACAGTTACTTGATAAGAATCACTTGTCCCCTCCATATCAAGAACACAATAATACTCCTCAATTGATGTAATTTTTCCTTTTAACAATTCTTCATGATTAAGTAGCTTAACTTCAACATTAGCTCCCCTCATAAATACATAAGAGTGTCTATAACGTCCCCTACTATCACGATCTATAGAATAATTTTTACCCAAATAACACACCACCAATAGTACAATTTTCTGGAAAATCAGTAACAATTTCACATACCATAATAAGAATAGAAAGCTAGTAGTCTAAAAGTAAACTATCACAAATAAGAGCAACATAAGCTAGAGAGCTATAACGCTATAGCACAGTAACAAAAGCGCGTATCATAGATATAATATGTATTGGCAGAGTGGACAATTAAATTTAACCAGCCGGTAGCCCTTCTAATATGCTGTATAGTGTTTCTTCTTCCACCATAGCGCTACTAGTTTTTGTCTGCTCTAGTATGTTACCTATTTGAGGGAATATCCCCTGTAAGTAGTTTAAATAACTCTCTTTTCTTCTACCATTTTCTTTTAAAGCAAACGTAATTAAAATCCCAATTGTAGACAGTCCTGTTTTTGCACCTTTTCCTTTTCCCTTAACTACTTTATAGATTTTTGTACTCTTTCTTAGTACCGTATTCAAGGTGCTTCGTGGGATATGAAGTGCTTCACACAGTTCTGACTGTGTAAAGTATAACACAGGTTTATTATTTGAATTCATAGATAAAAAAGAAATGATATCGGCTTCCCATTCGTGCCAATGGCTACGAACTCGATCCTTACGTTGTTTTTTATGTTTCTTCCAAAATGCTGAAGGTGCACGAAATACTGAATCACGCTTATCTAATTCGTATATTCGCACCAAACGATTTATATAATCTTTATGTGCCGCTCGATATTTTCCAGAGTACGCAGACATTACAATCCCTCTGACTTCACTATGTTCCAATGGCTGCTCTAGGTTGCTATTAAACTGATCCATCATATCCATTGTATCTTTAATAGCATATTGACTTTGGAAACACGCTAAAGAAAGGGTGAAAATTGCATTGTTTCGCCCTGCTTTTGTTTGTTTTGGAGATACATTTGTACAGTTAATTACTTGTCTGAACCATAATTCATCCATTTGCTTCGGCTGATCTACAGGAGTATTTTTGGCAAATGGACTTTCTATTACATTCTGAAATAGTTTATTTCCCTTGTCGTCATCTTGTCGTTTACTCCACTCTTGTAATTCCTTGAATGTATACACATTTTCCTCAAAGAACATCACGATGTTTTGAGCTGAAGGCATTCTAAAGAAACCAAAGTGATTGCATGTTAAATCCACGTTTGGCAAACTTTCAGCAAACATTTCTCTTAAATTTTGAGAGATGCGTTTTGCTGATTTAATAGCTATATAGTTTTTGTTATTTGATACATACACAGCTTTATCCAACACATAATACACTTGGTAACCTTTAGTTGTTTCAAGAATCATAGTAGGTACACCAAAACCTGCATTTAGTGCCACATCATTAATCGCGGTCATAGGGAATGACTTTGAATCAATATCAATAACAAAACAGTTAATTTGCTGTAAGTTCTTTTCTGTATGACCAACAATTGTACGAAGTCCCTTTTTGCTATACGTACCAAAATTATATACATTAGGTGTCCAGTGAGAAGCCTGTCCAATATGATCCAGTACAGCTTCTTCAGATGATAACACTACGCCACGAGTTCCAAATTTTGCGCTTAAGTCTTCTTTCTTACGAGTAAGAAAAATTGAACCTTTTTTATTTTTCTTACCATTTAAAAATTTGCTTTCGAATTTCTCTTGTTTTGCAATAGATAGTAATACAGCCTTGGAGTTTTTTGATTTATATTTTCGTACTCCTGTATGCAGTATTAATTCAATAGCTCTTTGTACTGTATTCATATTGAACCTCCTTTCCACTATTTTTTTACAACAAAAAAGGTGAGCAGTTATATCACTGCTCACCTAGATAAATAGACTTCCCTAAATTGTATATAAAGGCAGAAAAATCCATACTTAAACATGCTTAAAAGTGCACTTAAATAAGGGTTTCTATCTTTACAAATCTATTCTAATTAACTATACTAAAAGGAGATATTTTATATCTCAATAGCATAGTTAACTAGAACGGTTTGGGAAGTTTACTCACTGATGGTGCAGTGATGTAAATGGAATACAAGATGTTGTCAGCAAATTGTATTCACCAAGAAGTAGAAATGTTGTCAGCAGATCTACTTCCTCTATCTAGTTTGGGACCTGAGAAATCTCAAACTAGACAGCCGTTCTTTTTTTATTTGTGTTTTTATGTTTTATGTGTCGTATATATCCTACAAATTCTTACGAATTTTTTATGTATATTATCAAACTAAATCGTATTGTGTTGAGAAACTTGTTGTCTATAACGTTACAATAAGTTTTTTTGTTTGTAAACAGCAATTACTGAGATTTTTATAACAATATCCCTATTTCCCTATTTCTATTTTTACACAAAGGGAAATAGGGATATTTCTATTTTTACACTTTTCTATATTTCCCTATTTTAAAATTTTTCTTGTCTATATTTACTCGTATAAATTTTTTTAGAATTTCTTAGCTTTTATAATTTATTCCATACAATATTTCCTTTAATGACAACGCTTAGGATGTTCTTTATTAATTCTATTATTCTATTGCAACAACAAAATATCATTGATATAATTTAGTTGAACATATAGAAATATCCCTATTTCTAAAATTAACTTTTTCTATATTTCCCTATTTTTGATATCAATTTTATAGAAATAGGGAAATATAGAAATTTAAAAAATAAATGGAGTGGTATAAATGACAACTACAATTACTGTCGGTAATTATAAAGGTGGCGTTGGTAAAACAACGAATGCCGTACTAAATGCATATGAGTTTGCAAAGAAAGGGAAGCGAACACTACTTGTTGACCTTGATCCACAAAGTAATGCTACAAAATCCCTCATGTTAACAAAATCCATCTTAAATCCCGATGAAGTGGTAACAATTGAAAAAACTTTAATGAAAGGGATTCAAGAGGGAACTTTAGAAGGATTAGAAGTTGAAATTATGGAAAATTTATACTTGATTCCGTCTTATGTAGATTTTCAGGATTTTGCAAAGTTTCTATATAAATATTGTTCTTCAGAAATAGAAGAAGATTACTACTTTAAAAACTTACTTGAAAAAATTAAACATAACTATGATTACATTTTTATTGATGTTCCACCAATGTCAATTGAAGTTACAAAAAATGCAGTAGTTGCTTCTGATTATGTACTTATAGCACTACAGACACAAGAACGATCTCTTACGGGTGCTGAAAATTATGTTAATGAACTTGTAAAATTAAAAGAACAATATAACCTTGATATTGAAGTTGTAGGCATTCTTCCCGTACTATTGAAAAATAACGGGAAAGTAGACCAATATATTATGGAAAATGCTCGTGAAGTTTTTGGCGAGGAAAATCTATTTAAAAACATTGTCCCACAAATGGAGCGTATTAAAAGATTCGATGTTAACGGTATTACTGAGAGAGATCGTCATGATTTAAATGTAATTGAACTATATGAAAAAATTAGTGATGAATTATTAGAACGTATAGAATTATTCGAGAAATTAAAGGTTGGTGTATAAGATGACAGAACCAAAAAAAATAGGATTATTAAGTAGAAAGAATTTTACTCCTGAACAATCTTATCAGTCACCTGAGGAAAAACAACAAATAGAAACAACAAAGGTGAAAACACAAGCGCAAGAACAAAAAAAGACAAAAGAAAAAAAAGCTTTTAAGAACCAACAAGGCAGTATTAAAATTTCCAATCAATCCAAAGAAGAACTTGAAGCACTAATGAAAATTACCAATACTAAATATAATTATGAAATAATTGATTTACTTATTGATTGGTATGTCGAAAAAGAATTAACCCCTACACAAAGGAAAAAATTTAAATTACTAACAGAGATTTAACTAAATATATCCCTATTTAGAAATATCCACTTTTCTAAATAGGGATATTTCTATTTTTTATTCTACCCTCTATTCCTCTGCTAAAACTTATTCTTCTACTTCACTTTCTTCTAGGGTTTTCATTTCTAATATCACCTGTTTATTACATCTCGTTCATTTTTTAAAAAGGGATATTTCCACTTTTCTAAATAGGGATATTTCTATTTTTTATTCCACCCTCTATTCCTCTGCTAAAACCTATTCTTCTACTTCACTTTCTTCTAGGGTTTTCATTTCTAATATCACCTGCTTTTACATCTCGTTCATTTTTT
>NZ_VHIV01000009.1 GCF_006494425.1 Bacillus dicomae
TGTCTGCCGCTCATTTGCGACTTCCTTATGTTAACATCTTCGTTTTTCGATGTCAACTAAGTTTTTTAATTTCTTTTTTTGTCGTTTTCTGCGTTTCCGCATCAGCGACGGTTATTAATATATCATGCAGAAAAATGAAATGCAACACCTTTTGAAAACTTTTTTTAAATTAACTACATTTCTTTTTTTATATCATATACTTAAACGAAATATCTCTTTCATGTATGAGCAATTCCTACATATATTCTATATAAAGTTATCCTATCAAAAAGTGTTTCTTTCTATAAGAAACGTTTTATTCATATACCATATCATACAAGGAGGAATATATATGGACTATACCGATTTATTAATCAAACTAGGTCTCTCGGCTATTTTAGGATTCGCTATCGGTTTAGAGCGCGAATTAAAACGGAAACCACTTGGTTTAAAAACTTGTTTAGTTATTTCTATTATTAGCTGCCTCCTAACGATTGTTTCTATTAAAGCGGCTTACAATTTACCACATACCGATCATATGAATATGGATCCACTTCGACTTGCCGCTCAAATTGTATCAGGAATCGGTTTTTTAGGTGCTGGTGTTATTTTACGTAGAGGAAACGATAGTATTGCAGGACTAACGACTGCTGCTATGATTTGGGGGGCTTCCGGTATTGGTATCGCTGTTGGGGCCGGATTCTATATTGAAGCCATTTTCGGTATGTGTTTCCTTATGATTAGTGTCGAGCTTATACCCTTAACAATGAAATTTGTAGGACCTAGATCCTTCCGTCAACGTGATATCGCAGTAAAACTTGTTGTGCGAAATATGGACAATATCCCGGTTGTAATTGAAGAAATAAAAGAGATGGATATAAAAGTGAAGAATATGAAGCTCAAAACATTGGAGAATGGCTCGCACTATTTACATCTTAAATTATGTATCGATCAAAAAAGACATACTGCTGATGTTTACTATGCTCTCCAGCATCTTGAGAGTGTTCAACAAACTGAAGTGGAAAGTATGTGACGGAAAACAAACTCTCTTTTAAATTAGAGAGTTTTTCTTTTTTCTATAATGGTAACAATGAATGTAGTCCTGCAAAGTAAGGAGGAATAGGCAATTGAAATCCCGTCCGAATTTAGTAGATACATTTCGTGATTCCATTATTTTTCGTTTAATTTGTTTTATTGTTGTACTTACTGCTTTTTCTGGCTTTCTTATACATAGACTAGAACCATCGCACTTTACTACATGGTTTGATGGAATTTGGTGGTCAATCGTTACAATTTTCACTGTTGGCTATGGTGACTTTGCCCCTCATACACTAATAGGGAAACTTATCGGTATGGGTATTATTTTACTAGGAACCGGATTTTGTTCTTATTATATGGTGCTGTTTGCTACTGAAATGATTAATAAACAATATATGAAGATTAAAGGCGAAGAAGCTGCTACTTCTAACGGTCATATGATTATTGTCGGCTGGAATGAACGAGCAAAGCATGTTGTAAAACAAATGCACGTATTACAACCGAACCTTGATATTGTTTTAATTGATGAAACACTTTCTTTACTTCCAAAACCATTCCATCATTTAGAGTTTATAAAGGGTTGCCCCCATCACGACCAAACATTATTAAAAGCTAACATTACAACAGCTCATACTATATTAATAACGGCTGATAAAGAAAAAAATGAAAGCTTAGCTGATACACAGTCCATTTTAAATATCTTAACTGCAAAAGGTCTCAATCCAAACATTCACTGCATCGCTGAACTACTCACTACCGAACAAATCCAAAATGCAACGAGAGCTGGTGCATCAGAAATTATAGAAGGAAATAAATTAACGAGCTATGTATTTACCGCTTCTCTGTTATTCCCTTCCATTTCAGGTGTACTATTCTCACTTTATGATGAAATCTCTGATAACAAATTACAACTAATGGAGCTTCCCCCATCCTGCACCGGACAAACTTTTGCAAATTGTAGCTATACTCTTTTAAAGCAAAACATTCTCTTACTAGGTATAAAGCGCGACGAACAATATATGATTAATCCAGTTCATTCCTTTGTTCTCATTGAAAGCGACATACTCATCGTTATTCACCATTAGTAAAATGACGCTCTAATTCTTGCATGAGCACTTTCCCAATATTGATATATTTTCTTTTCACATCTCCATCTGGATCTTTCGGCTCAGCAAATTGATCCATTCCACTCGTTCCAGCTGTTAAAGTATTTACATGATCATCTAGTTCGTCTTGATATACGTGCGAAAGAATATACGGCGTTCCAAGACGAACTATTACGCCTGGTACATCTAGTTCTCCATCAATGGCTGTAAATGGAACTCGTAAAAATTGATAGCCGTCTTCTTCATCGATTTTATAATCAAAGCATCCTTTATCATAATCCCAATTGCCACCAATACTATATCCAAGTGGCTTCATTATTTCTTCTAACTTATATAACGCATATGTACGTCCTTCTAAATTTGATTGAATTGGAATCAAGTCCATCCCTCCTAGACTTTTTCTTTAGCATACCCACTCTAGTTTGAATATACTGATGGACTTTTCGATGAAATAATAAAAAGCGGCCGGATTCGGCCGCTTTTTATTATTTTAAACGCTCTTCTAATTCTGCTTTTAATTCTTCAAATCCTGGTTTACCAAGTAAAGCAAACATGTTTTTCTTGTATGCTTCTACTCCTGGTTGGTCAAATGGATTTACGCCTAATAAGTAGCCGCTCATCGCACATGCTTTTTCGAAGAAGTATACAAGGTAACCGAATGTGTACTCATTTAATTCAGGAATATTTACGATTAAGTTTGGTACTCCGCCATCGCTATGTGCAAGTAATGTACCTTCGTATGCTTTCGTGTTTACGAAGTCTACAGTTTCACCAGCAAGGTAGTTTAATCCATCTAAATCGTTTTCTTCTGATTCGATTGTTAGTTCATGTGTAGATTTACCTACTTTTAGAACTGTTTCAAATAAGTCACGACGACCTTCTTGAACGTATTGACCTAATGAGTGTAAGTCAGTTGAGAAGTTTGCTGAAGATGGGAAAATACCTTTTTGATCTTTTCCTTCACTTTCACCAAATAACTGTTTCCACCACTCAGCGAAGTATTGAAGTGCTGGCTCATAGTTAACAAGCATTTCAATTGTTTTTCCTTTATTGTATAAAGCGTTACGAACTACTGCGTATTGGTAAGCTGGGTTTTCTTCTAGTTCTGATGTTCCGAAGTCATCACGACCAGCAGCTGCACCTTTCATCATTTCTTCAATGTTTAAGCCACTTACTGCGATTGGTAATAAACCAACTGGCGTTAATACAGAGAAACGTCCTCCAACATCATCTGGAATAACGAATGTTTCGTAACCTTCATTATCAGCTAATGTTTTTAATGCACCACGTGCTTTATCTGTAGTTGCATAAATACGTTTGCGAGCTTCTTCTTTTCCATACTTTTCTTCTAATAACTTACGGAAAATACGGAATGCTAGTGCCGGCTCTGTTGTTGTACCTGATTTGGAAATAACGTTAATAGAGAAGTCTTTACCTTCTAATACATCCATTAAATCTTTCATGTAAGTGGAGCTAATGTTTTGTCCAACAAATAGCACTTGTGGAGTTTTACGTTGTTCTTTAGAAAGTGTGTTGTAGAAAGAATGGTTTAACATTTCAATTGCTGCACGTGCTCCTAGGTAAGAACCACCGATACCTACAACAAGTAAAATGTCAGAGTCATTTTTAATTTTTTCTGCGCATTTTTGAATGCGAGCAAACTCTTCTTTGTCATATTGAAGCGGAAGGTCTACCCACCCAAGGAAATCGTTCCCAGCTCCAGTTTTTTCGTGGATTGCGTGATGTGTTACTTTCACCGCATCACGTAAATAAGTGATTTCATGTTCACCGATGAAGGATAACGCTTTAGAATAGTCGAACGTTACATGTGTACTCATCTTTTTCCCTCCAATTATGGATATGTATTTCTGTATTCACTTTAGCGAAACTGAAGTTGTAAATCAAGCGATTCACCCCTTGTAAACGTAACCAATATATATTTTTTAGAAAAAGTTCATTTTTTGCATAAAAATTCGCATTTTTAGGTATAGATGTATATACATCCTCTTTCAAACATTTTTTATGTATAAAAACAACATAACTACCCCATTCTATAAAAGAGTTAATTAACTCTTCGCTTGCTCATGCTTCACAATTAAGGGGGGCTTTTTCATGAGTACACTACAACGTATCGCATTAGTCTTTACTGTAATTGGTGCTGTGAACTGGGGACTAATCGGTTTCTTCCAGTTTGATTTAGTGGCAGCCATTTTCGGTGGACAAAACTCTGCTCTTGCACGTATTATTTACGGCATCGTCGGTATTTCTGGGCTTATCAATCTTGGTTTACTCTTTAAACCATCAGAAAATCTTGGCACTCACCCAGAAACGAACGAAATTCGCTAGTCAGTATGTCTTTACTTCACCTCCGACATACGAATATGATTGCATGCAATCATATTTGCAAATATATATCATAAGATAAAGTAAAAGAGGAACGCTCATATGCGTTCCTCTTTTACTTTGTTAACTCGGACTCTTCAATCCATTCTGTTAGCTTTTCTCGCAGCGTATTAAATCCGTTCTCAGATGGATTCGGTATAAGAATCCGTCCTTGTTTTCTTTTCGCCGCTTTTAACGATAAACTCATTTTTCTGTGTTCTTCATCAATTGAAAGTACCTTTACTTCTACTGTATCGCCGACTTTTAAAAAGTCATGAATATCCTTTACATATCCATTTGTAATTTCAGATATATGCACAAGTCCTTGTGTTTCTGCATCTAACGCTACAAATGCACCGTAATCTTGAATCCCAGTCACTTTCCCTGTTACAACCACTCCTGTTGCATATTGTTCTGACATATGAAACACTCCCATACGTTTACCATTTTCTCTACAATTGTAGATAGCAAAGCAGATGATTTATTGTTAAATATCCGATTAGTTAATACGTACCCTAAGTAAATCTACTCAGGATACGCACACCTTATATTAGTAAATTATACCACTATGACAGAACTCATTCAAAATTCATGAAAAAATTTCCTTAAGTAAGTATAATTATCCAATATTAGGATAAAATACTAACACATGGCTTTCTAGTATTCCCCCCCTTTTTATGGACAAAACGTATTGTGTTTTGTCCTTTTTTTATTCTCTATAAACCGTTCCATTCTCTTCATTGCTTCCATAAGTTGTTCAAGCGATGTTGCATATGAACAGCGAATAAACCCTTCACCACTTTCCCCAAATACACTTCCAGGTACAACAGCCACCTTTTCTTCTAATAATAACTGTTCTGCAAATTCCGCTGAAGATAGTCCTGTTGAAGAGATTGAAGGAAAGACATAAAATGCTCCGCCCGGTACATGACACGTTAATCCCATTTCATTGAAAGATGTCGTCATAAAATTACGGCGTTTCTTATAACTATCTCTCATCCGAATTACTTCATCATTCCCCGCGCGTAACGCTTCAAGCGCTGCGAACTGAGACATCGTCGGTGCACACATCATGGAGTATTGGTGGATTTTGAGCATTAATTCTGAAAAATGAACAGGAGCTGCTATCATACCGAGGCGCCACCCTGTCATCGCAAACCCTTTTGAAAATCCTGAAATTAAAATCGTATGCTCGCGCATATTTTTAATACTCGCGAAACTTGTATATACTTCGTCGTATACAAGCTCCGCATAAATTTCATCAGATAATACGATTAAATTGTACTTCTCAACAATCACTGCTATTTCTTCAAGCTCGGACTTATTCAACATCGCACCTGTTGGGTTATTTGGTGAACAAAGTAAAATTGCCTTCGTTTTCGCTGTAATGGCTGCTTCAATTTGTTCGGGTTGTACTTTAAACTCATTTTCTAAAGTAGTCGCCACAGGAACCGGAACTCCTCCAGCCAAAGTTACGAGCGGTGCATAAGAAACGAAACTCGGTTCAATAATGAGTACTTCATCATCAGGATTTATAATGGCGCGCATCGCTACATCTAACGCCTGACTCGCTCCAACTGTAACAATGATTTCATCGTTTGGATCATAAGATACTGCAAATTGTTTTTTTAGATACTTTGCTATTTCTTGACGGAGCTCCAATAATCCTGCATTTGCTGTATATGACGTATATCCTTGTTCTAAAGAACGGATACATGCTTGCCTCACGTTCCAAGGTGTAACAAAGTCAGGCTCTCCTACTCCTAGAGAAATAACACCTTTCATATTTGCTGCTAAATCGAAAAACTTTCGAATACCAGATGGTTGTAACGATTCTGCCGCTCTAGATAGTTCAAATTGCTTCATGGTGTCACCACAATTCGCTTATCATCATCGTTTTTTTCATAAATAATTCCCTCATGTTTATACTTCTTCAAAATGAAATGCGTTGTCGTAGAAACAACAGATTCAATTGTTGCTAATTTCTCAGAAACAAACATCGCTACTTCTCCCATTGTCTTTCCTTCTAATGTAATAGAAAGATCATATGTCCCTGACATTAAATACACAGACTTTACTTCTGAATAGCGATAAATTTGTTCCGCAACCGCATCGAACCCAACGCCGTGCTTTGGCGTAACTTTCACATCGATCATTGCCGTTAAACCTGTATGTTCTTTCACCTTCGTCCAATCAATATGCGTTACATAATCCACAATAATCTTTTCATCTTCTAATTTTGCAACCATCTTCTTTACTTCTTCTACTTCTATATTTAACAGCTTCGCTAATGTATCTACAGTTAATCGACTACTTTTCTCAAGACAAGCTAATAATTCTAATTCCTTTTCTGTTACCATATAAATCATCCTTCCTTTTCGTTTGTGTCTAAATTATACAAATACCCTTTCCAGTTTGAAAAGAAGATTTTTTTAGAGAATTATGTCAAAATAAAGTGAAACTTTAATCAGCGGAATGCTTCACCCCGCCGATTATTAGCCCGTACCAATCGGGCTTTTACAAGCAGTTGATCTCCCACCTCACTTCTTTGTCTCAACCGTCTTTTTAGGTGGGAGTCTTACTGCTCGTTAAAGCGGGGTAGAGTGAAACTTTAATCAGCGGAAACATGTGAGATAAAGTGAAACTTTAATCAGTGGAGGTTTTCTTCACCCCCCACTGATTATTAGTTGAACCAATCGGACTTTTATGGGCAGCCCGACCCCCACCTAACTTCTTTGCTTTCGCTGAATTTTGAGGTGGGGGTCTTACTGCTCATTAAAGCGGGATAAAGTGAAAGGGGATGGAACCATGAAACCAAAAGTTTATATTGCTGAACCAGTTCCAACATTTGTAGAAAACTATTTATCAGAACACTGTGATTATGAAAAATGGGATAAAAATGAGAAAGTGCCTCGTGATGTCCTATTGGAGAAAATACAAGATAAAGATGGTTTATTAAATTTTGGATCCGCTATTAATGAAGAATTATTGGAGGCGGCTCCTAACTTAAAAGTAGTGAGTAACATTTCTGTCGGTTACGATAATTTTGATTTACAAGCGATGGAAAAACACACTGTCATCGGAACGAATACACCATACGTACTAGATGATACAGTAGCTGATCTCGTTTTCGCTCTTATGTTATCTGCTGGTCGCCGTGTTTGCGAACTCGACTCTTACGTAAAAAATGGTGAATGGAATGCCGAAATTGGAAAAGAACACTTCGGACTAGATGTACACCATAGTACAATCGGGATTATCGGAATGGGCCGAATTGGAGAAGCCGTTGCAAAACGAGCGAAATTCGGATTTGATATGGATGTTCTTTATTATAACCGCCGCCGAAAAGAAGAAGCTGAGCAAAAATTCGATGCTACATATTCTGATTTACAGACGCTACTAAAACAATCTGACTTTATCGTTCTTCTTACTCCATTAACAGATGAAACGTATCATCTTATCGGAGAAAAGGAATTTTCATTAATGAAAGAAACAGCTATCTTCATTAATGCTTCTCGCGGGAAAACAGTAGATGAAGAAGCGTTAATCAAAGCATTAACAGAAAAGAAAATCTTTGCAGCAGGCATCGATACTTTTACACAAGAGCCGATTCAAAAAGATAATCCACTCTTATCATTACAAAATGTTGTGACTTTACCGCACATCGGATCTGCCACATCAAAAACTAGGCAGCAAATGGCTATGACAGCCGCTGAAAATTTAGTTGCAGGCTTACAAGGAAAAACACCCCCTAATATTGTTCGCGGGTAATACTAAATAAGCGAAAGGCAAGATGACATCGTCATCTTGCCTTTTTTTGTTAACATATTTTTTTTACGCATGGAGATGATATGAACAAAAATCAATGGAGTGACAAAAAATGAATCATGAATATACTTGCCCTTATTTCACTTTTTCCACTCGCGGCACTACGATTCATTATGAATTGTATGAACATGACAATAAAACAAAGCGTCCAACTTTCGTACTCGTTCACGGCTTTTTATCTTCCTCATTCAGTTATCGCCGCCTCATTCCTTTACTATCGAAAGCTGGAACAGTACTTGCTCTTGATTTGCCACCGTTCGGAAAAAGCGATAAGTCTCATTTGTTTAAGTATTCTTATCACAATTTAGCAACGATTATTATCGATTTAATTGAACACTTATCTCTCTCAAATATTGTATTAATTGGGCATTCAATGGGTGGACAAATTTCTCTTTATGTAAACCGTATACGCCCTGAATTGATCTCAAAGACAATTTTACTATGCAGCTCTAGCTATTTAGCACGTGCAACCTTACCTTTAATGTACTCTTCTTATTTACCGTTCTTTCATTTATACGTAAAGAACTGGATTATACGGCGCGGGATTGTTCATAACTTAATGAATGTCGTTCATGATCACTCATTAATTGACGATGAAATGAAGGAAGGTTACTCCGCTCCTTTTTATGACAACCGTATATTCCCCGCTTTAACTCGTATGATACGAGATCGTGAAGGTGACTTATCTTCCACTGAATTGCAAAAAATCGAAACACCTACACTGCTCATTTGGGGTGAAAAAGATCGCGTCGTACCTGTACATGTAGGGCATCGTCTACACAAAGATTTACCGAATTCGAAATTTATTTCTTACGAAAATACAGGGCATTTACTACCTGAAGAAAAGCCTGAACATGTTTATGAAGAAATTATCGCGTTTTCTGCGCAGTAATATAAAAAAGGCTGTCGGAATTTCCGACAGCCTACAATGAACAACTCCCACCTTCTTTTATTACAAGTAATTCCACAGCTAACTTCTCACATTTTTCAAGCGCAGGTACTTCCTCAAAAGACATAAAGTATATATGTTGAATCTTCTTTGCGATGTATTTTGAATCATCAAACACACTTGCGACGTTCACAACATCGCTCGCTTCTGTTTCATAAAATTCCGGTCCCATTTGAAACGGATCCCAATTCTTCACAACCTCTATCATCTTTTCATATGTACCCATTCGCTTCCCGCCTTTTCACTTTTTAATACTTTTCTTTATCCTATCACATCAGCTATTCTATAAGAAGAGAGAGAACTTTCATAACTTAACGGTTTTACAGAAGAAGGGGGCAAACTTATGCAACTATTTCATAAAACAGTCAATCGACGTGGAACTCATAGTACAAAATGGGATACATATAAAAACGAAGAACTTATCCACGCTTGGATTGCTGATATGGATTTTGAAGTACCACAACCAATTCAAACTGCTTTAAAGAAACGTATCGAGCATCCTATTTTCGGCTATACACTTCCTCCCGAAAATATTGGCGATATTATTTGTAACTGGACAAAAAAACAGTACAACTGGGATATTCAAAAAGAATGGATTGTCTTTAGCGCCGGAATCGTTCCAGCTCTTAGTACGAGCATACAGGCCTTCACAAAGGAAAATGAATCCGTTCTCGTACAGCCACCTATTTATCCCCCATTTTTCGAAATGGTCACAACAAACAATAGACAATTATGCGTAAGTCCATTACAGAAGCAAAATGATACATATGCAATAGACTTCGAGCATTTAGAAAAGCAATTTCAACAAGGCGTCAAAGTCATGCTTCTTTGTAGTCCTCACAATCCGATAGGGCGTGTTTGGACGAAAGAGGAACTGACACAACTTGGCGCGTTATGTACAAAATATAATGTAATCGTTGTCGCGGATGAAATTCATTCCGATATTATTTACGCAGATCATACACATACACCGTTCGCTTCTTTATCTGAAGAATTAGCAGCGCGCACGATTACTTGTATGGCTCCGAGTAAAACATTTAATATCGCTGGATTACAAGCATCGATTATTATCATTCCAAATGAAAAACTCCGTCAAGCCTTTACATCTATCCAATATAGACAAGGCTTCCACGGATTAAATATATTTGCCTATACAGCGATGCAAAGCGCCTATACAGAATGTAACGATTGGCTAAATGAAATTCGATTATATATAGAAGATAACGCTAAGTTCGCTTGTAAATATATAAAAGATCATATACCTACTCTTTCCGTAACAAAACCAGAAGGTAGCTTTTTGTTATGGATTGATTGCTCTCGCCTACAGCTTTCTCAAGACGAGCGTACTAAATTACTTGAGGAAAAAGGAAAAATTATCGTTGAACCTGGTGAGAAATACGGATTAGGCGGCGAAGAACATATTCGAATTAACATCGGCTGTCCAAGATCTGTTTTAGAAGAAATTTTAAATAGACTGCGCCATACATTTTCATAATAAAAAAGGAGGCTATTTGGGACAGCCTCCTTTGTCATATTTTGTCGGTAAGTCGATATATTTTAAAAATCGCTGATATATTTCGAGTTATGGTCGATATATTCCAATAATCACTGATATATTTTCACTTACACTACACAAAAAAGCTACCGCGCACGGTAGCTTTTACTTTTTCTTCATATCCGACGCTTTTTTTACAATGACACCACAAGCAATTCGATCACCGGATTTCCCTGTCGGTTGTGTCATACCGTCATCAGCGTTTTCTGTAATAATAATGGACGCTCCATCTTTTCTATGAATCGTCGTTTTTCCTTCTTCCAGCGTTATGTGCGGCGCATCGATTTCCGCTTTAATCTTTCCAGAACCGTCTGCAACTACGTTCGGTAAATCACCGTTTTCTGCACCCTTCGGATTAAGCAATCCATGCTTTTTATTATCAGGATTAAAATGATTCCCAGATGATTCAAAACGAGGTGCTTTACACTCACCAATTTCGTGTACATGTATGCCATGCGGGCCAGGTGCGAAACCTTCCCCTTTAATCTTAATTTTCACTCCACTTGTTTGCTGGATTACTTTCGCAGTCGCCACTTCATCACCAGAAGCATTATGTAATTTCACGTCAATTTCTTTCGGCTTTCCTTGGTCACAACCTGCCATCAGAAATAATAAACAACAACTGGAAAAAAGCCGTTTTTTCATTCGATTCCCTCCAAAATATATTCTGCCCTTAGATTGTCCGAGCATAGAGGGAAACATACAAAAATGAGTTACTGTTTCTTTTCCGCTAAAAGTTTTTCTTCAACTTTCTGCAATCGCTCCGCTTCTCGTTTTGATACACGAATGAACATACGCCACGTAGCAACGGCACCAATGATGAATAGAACGCAAACAATCCCTGGAATAATATATTCTGTTTTATCTTCCGGAAAATATAAAGGCATCATATAAAACACTCCTTATTATAGGATTCAAAAACCATCAGAATTTTCTGTTATATTATTTTAAATTATAGTTGAACCGATTTATATTCTCAAGGGGGGCGTTCCGAAAGCGAATGATTTCTTTGACTCCTTCTCCTACTTTCCTTACTATAAACTTGAGGTGAAAAATATGAGAGAAACATTTGAAATTGGCGAAATCGTTACTGGTATTTATAAAACAGGCAAATACATCGGCGAAATTACAAATAGTCGTCCTGGCAGTTACGTTGTAAAGGTATTAGCTGTTGTAAAACATCCGGTACAAGGTGACTTACATAACGTAAAACAAGCTGATGTACCATTTTTCCATGAAAGACGTGCTTTAGCTTTCCGGGAACAGACGAACATTCCAGAGCAAATGGTGAAGAAATATGAAGGAGAAATTCCAGATTATACAGAGTCACTCAAATTAGCATTAGAAACTCAAATGAATTCATTTTCTGAAGATAATTCACCTTTTGCGATTCGTAGTCTAGAAACATTAGAACAGTTAAAAAAAGACTACAAACTTTAAAAAACAAAACGACCAAATTACATACTGTGTAATTTGGTCGTTACTGTGTACTCACTTTCTTTAACACTTTTGAAAAATCAACGAGTTCTCCTAATGTTGGAGGCGCTGGTTTCACTAAATACTCTTTATCTTTCTCTACTAATTTAAAAATATTATACGTCGTCATTGCATCATCTAGCGCACAATGATGCTTACCCGTCCCTGCTTTTCCGTACGCCTCAATGGCTTTCCACAATCCCGTTTGATTTCGTTCACCAAAAAACTTCTTATACTCAAGTGATAAATCACGACACTGTCCTAAGAACGGAAAGTCGACTCCCGCCATTTCACAATTATGCTTCAACACTTTCATATCCATATTTCCCCACGTAACAATGGTCGGTTTACATCTCCTTTCATATTCTGCAAGTTTTTTAACGAGTTCTGGAAACGAAATTCCTTTATCTACGACTTCTTGTTTAATCCCTAAAAATTTCTTACATCGATCTGTTAAAGAAGGAAAAGTTTTCGGCCTAACATGAGCTGAATACGTATCTTCTACCTTACAGCCGACAACCGAAACGAGTCCTACCTCAATAATCTCCGGGAAAAATCCTTTTGGTTTTTTTCTGTGCTGGGGCATCGTAAACTCAAAATCCAAAAATAAAAATTGTTGTTCATCCATACGATCCCTTCCTTATCATCTTTGTCATTCCTTTCTATTTGACACTCCTACACGAACAAGCTCGAATGCTAATTCCATTTTAAATATTCAGATTGGATGTATCTTATATATATGTCAAATACCCGCAAATATTTTTAAAAATAAGAAAAAATGACCAGTACAGAAAATATGACAAAATACCCCCTCTCATTTACATCCTCCATTTTTCTACTTTATAATGACTTTATGTGTGTTTCTTCGAGAACATTTTTGACACACTAAGAAAAGTGAATGAAAGGAGATGAGAGTTTTGCACGAAACAACGCAAGAGCTCGCTAACTGGCAGTATTATTTTGCTATCGCAGTCTTTTTAATTACATATGCCATTATTATTTCTGAAAAAATTAATCGCGCTGTCATCGCACTTCTTGGCGCAGCACTCATGGTAATTATGGGGGTCGTTGATTTACACAACGCCTTTACGAAACATATTGAATGGGGGACGATTACACTACTCATCGGTATGATGATTTTGGTGAACATTACGAGTAAATCGGGTGTCTTCCAATACGTTGCCATTAAAGCAGCAAAAGGAGCGCAAGGAAATCCAATTAAAATTTTAATTTCACTTTCCTTACTTACTGCACTTGGTTCCGCATTTTTAGATAACGTTACAACTGTACTTCTTGTTGTTCCAGTTACTTTATCTATTACGCGCATACTGCAAGTAAATCCTGTTCCTTATTTACTTTCTGAAATTATTTTTTCAAACATTGGAGGAACAGCAACATTAATTGGTGATCCGCCTAACATTATGATCGGTTCTGCAAATAAGCATTTAGATTTCAATGCGTTCTTGCTAAACTTAGCGCCAATCGTAATTATCATTATTGGTGTGACAGCGACAATGCTTTACTTCATGTACCGCAAACAATTAATTGCTGATCCTGTACAAGTTAAGAAATTAATGAGCCTAGATGAAAAACAATACATTAAAGATCCAGTATTAATGAAAAAATCTTTAACAGTACTTGGACTTACAATTGTAGGTTTCATGACTCATTCGATCTTCCATGTTGATGCAGCTATCATTGCTTTAACTGGTGCTACTGTTCTTATGTTAATCGGTGTGAAAGAACATGAAATTGAAGAGGTATTTGCAAGTGTAGAATGGGTAACAATCTTCTTCTTCGCAGGACTATTCGTACTTGTTGGAGGACTTATCGATATCGGTCTTATTAAAATGTTAGCTCAAAAAGTAATTGGCATAACGGGCGGAGATATTTCTTACGCATCGATCCTTATTTTATGGGTATCTGGTATTGCCTCTGCAACAATTGATAACATTCCATTCGTTGCAACAATGATCCCGCTTATTAACGATATGGCAGTTGGGCTAGGTTTATCACCTTCTGATGCACAAATCGACGTATTATGGTGGGCATTAGCATTAGGTGCTTGTCTGGGTGGAAACGGAACATTAATCGGGGCTTCAGCTAACGTAATCGTTGCAGGTATCGCAAGCCGCGAAGGACATAAGTTTAGCTACATGGACTTCCTTAAAGTCGGCTTCCCAATTATGATTGTTTCATTAGTCATTTCTCATATTTATATTTATGTACGCTACCTTATGTAGTAGAAAAAGCGCTCTGATAATCAGGGCGCTTTTTCATTACACATATTTATAATATATCAACAAAAAATAACAAACCTACTCGTTATACCTCACCGGCTCATTCCGAATAATGAACAAGTGAATCGGCAAGAATACCGAAAATGTAATTACATGAATAATCGTAAATAATATAGAGTTCGTTCCGTATCTGTCTAAAATAGCGTAGATGAGATAAATAGACAATACAAGTGATACGGCTGTTGCTATTAAATATAGAATTGGTACGAAATTAAAAATGAAACATGCGACATATATACCGAATACTTTCCACCCTGCTTCTTCCTTCAAGAAATCTGGTAATTTGTCTTTCGCTAAATCACCCCATATCTTACTATTCACAAAAGGAATAAATGCAAGAGCACCATCCGTTGCACCATCATTTTTCGCCATCGTATACAGTGCAAAAGCCGTTAACAAATACGCAATAATTGCCCAAATTATGATAACAAGAATAAACGCAAAACTAAGAGCAAAGAAACCTGCTAGTACGCCTTGATCTTCCATCTTATCCTCTCCTCTCTACTTTCAACATATTTCATTCCATTGCAAGTTATGTTTTAAAATTCAACCAAACTCTCTGTATAATAATAGGAGTAAGATAATTAGAGAGGAGAACGGATTTATGCACCCATTTGTACAAACATTACAAGAGCATTTCACAGCAAATCAAAATCTAGAAAAAGCAGAACCGATGGCGCGTTATATGAAAAATCACTTCCCGTTTCTCGGTATTCAAACACCTGAAAGAAGACAATTATTAAAAGACGTTATTCAAATACATACTCTCCCAGATCAAAAAGACTTTCAAATTATCGTGCGTGAGCTTTGGGACTTACCAGAACGAGAATTTCAGGCAGCTGCACTTGATATGATGCAAAAATATAAAAAGCATATAAACGAAACTCATATCCCGTTTTTAGAAGAACTCATTGTAACAAAATCTTGGTGGGACACTGTTGATAGCATCGTCCCTACATTTTTAGGAAATATCTTTTTACAACATCCGGAATTGATTTCTGCCTATATTCCAAAATGGATTGCATCAGACAACATATGGTTACAACGCACCGCTATTTTATTCCAGCTGAAATATAAACAAAAGATGGATGAAGAACTTCTTTTTTGGATTATTGGACAACTACATTCTTCAAAAGAATTTTTCATTCAAAAAGCGATTGGCTGGGTCCTTCGCGAATATGCAAAAACAAAGCCCGATGTCGTTTGGGATTACGTGCAAAATAACGAGCTAGCCCCGCTCAGTAAACGTGAAGCAATTAAGCACATTAAACAAAATTACGGAATAAATAACGAAAAAATAGGCGAGACTCTATCATAGATAGACGCGTTCCTCTATTGAGATTTAAAAAAGAACGTGTTAGAATATGTTCATTATTATTAATATAAGTAGCGATGACGGACTTATAAGTACTTGCACAAAAAGCGATTCAGGGATAGTGAAAGCCTGAAGCCGCAAGGAAACGGCAGTCTCGAGCAATACGTGATAAAGTGGATGCACCCTTTTGTGTATCAACTAGGGTGGAACCGCGGGCAAACGCTCGTCCCTAGGCAATTAAGCCTTGGGATGAGCGTTTTTTTATGTTTTTCAAAGCATATACTGCTCGTTTCACAAGTTACCTGAGCACGTCATCGCCAATACGTTAACTTTCAAAAGGAGGATTTTATTATGTATTCAATGGAACAAGTAGTAAACTTAGCGAAACATCGCGGTTTCGTTTTCCCTGGTTCTGAAATTTACGGTGGTCTTGCAAATACTTGGGATTACGGTCCACTTGGAATCGAATTAAAAAATAACGTTAAAAAAGCTTGGTGGAAAAAATTCATTCAAGAATCTCCATACAACGTTGGTTTAGACGCAGCTATTTTAATGAACCCAAAAACTTGGATCGCTTCTGGTCACGTTGGTAACTTCAACGATCCAATGATCGACTGTAAAAAATGTAAAGCGCGTCATCGTGCTGACAAATTAATTGAAGATGCATTAGATGCAAAAGGCATCGAAATGGTTGTTGACGGTCTTACTTTCGACCAAATGGCTGACTTAATGAAAGAACATGAAGTAAAATGTCCTGATTGCGGTAGTGAAGAATTCACTGAAATCCGTCAGTTCAACTTAATGTTCAAAACATTCCAAGGTGTTACAGAGTCTAGCACGAACGAAATCTTCCTTCGTCCGGAAACAGCACAAGGTATTTTCGTAAACTTCAAAAACGTACAACGCTCTATGCGTAAAAAACTTCCATTTGGTATTGGCCAAATCGGTAAGAGCTTCCGTAACGAAATCACGCCTGGTAACTTCACATTCCGTACACGTGAATTCGAACAAATGGAACTTGAATTCTTCTGTAAACCTGGTGAAGATTTAGAGTGGTTCGCATTCTGGCGTGAAACTTGTAAGAACTGGTTACTTTCACTTGGTATGACTGAAGAAAGCATGCGTCTTCGTGACCACGGTGAAGAGGAGTTATCTCACTACAGTAACGCAACAACTGATATTGAATTCAAATTCCCATTCGGTTGGGGTGAACTATGGGGCGTTGCATCTCGTACAGACTTCGATTTAAAACGTCACATGGAACACTCTAACGAAGACTTTAACTATATCGATCCACAAACGAATGAGCGTTACGTACCGTACTGCATCGAGCCATCTTTAGGTGCTGACCGCGTAACATTAGCATTCTTATGTGATGCATATGAAGAAGAGCAATTAGAAAACGATTCTCGTACAGTTCTTCGTTTCCACCCTGCTTTAGCACCATACAAAGCAGCTATCTTACCATTATCTAAAAAGCTATCTGAAGGTGCTACTGAAGTATTCGCAGAATTAGCTAAAGACTTCATGGTAGACTTTGACGAAACTGGTTCTATCGGTAAACGTTACCGTCGTCAAGACGAAATCGGTACACCATTCTGTATCACTTACGACTTCGACTCAGTTGAAGACAAAGCTGTTACAGTACGTGACCGTGACACAATGGAACAAGTTCGTATGCCAATTAGCGAGCTAAAAGGTTTCTTAGAGAAGAAAATCCAGTTCTAATTATAAAAAAAGAGGCTGCTCATGAGAGCGCCTCTTTTTTACTTTTCACGTTTTTCTTTAATTGCTACTGTGCATCTTGATATGCATAGTAAATCATCATTCTCATCAATGATACGCACATCCCAAACCATCGTTGAATGCCCTCTATGTATCGGTGTCCCGATCGCTGTTACAATTCCGTCTTTCTTTGAGCGAATGTGATTTGCATTAATTTCTAAACCAAAACAAATACATTTCTCTTGATCAATCAAATTGTATGAACCAACACTTGCTACTGTTTCTGCTAATGCAAGAGATGCACCACCGTGTAAAAAACCAAACGGCTGATGCGTACGCTCATCAACAGGCATCGTAGCAACTACCTTATCTTCTGTCATCTCTAACAACTCAATTCCAAGTGAATCCATTAAAGTTTTTGCCATATCGTTTCCCCCTTCTCTTACTTTAATTAAATGTATAATTTTACCTGTTTATTTTCAAACTACTTATAACACTTATATAAGGAGGTTTCACCTAAATGAAACAGAAATTTTGTATACTATTGCTTATGTTCTCCTTGCTGACTATTGTACCAAATTGTACACTAGCAGCCAAAGCATCCAACCTGACAATTGATGTTCAGACTGTCACGCAAAAAGGTAAGAAACCTTATATAGAATATCAAATTAACAGGCCTTCTTTTCACAACTTTTCTGATTCTAAGTTCCAAAATAAGCTCAATTTCTATTACAAAAAATCTACTGACAAATTTAAAAATAAATTAGAAAAAGAAGCAAAAAAATATTATAAAGAGACAGAAGGATCTAGTACACCATTTCATCCGTACGTGGCGAATGTTGATTATAAAGTATCTTTAAATAAACCACCTTTGCTCAGCCTATATTTGAATTACTATCAATATACAGGCGGAGCACACGGTCTTTATACGTGGAAGGCAAATACATTTGATTTAAACGAAAAAAAGTTACTACACTTAGACGATTTATTTCAACAAAAAGATAAATACAAAGAAGTAATTCGTGCTGAGATTATAAGACAAATTAAACAAAATGAAAGCATTTATTTTCCTGATGCGACTGAAAAAGTCATGAGCGCTAAAAAGTTCCACTTCTTTTTAGAACCAGACAATCTCGTTATTTATTTCCCTTTATATGAGATTGCTCCTTATTCAAGCGGAATTCCACAATTTCGTATTCCGTATACATTGCTAAGAGACTATTTAAAGCCTTCTTATCAAAATATTTTGATTGACAACAAGTAAATATTTTCGCTACGATAATGTTAACCTAAAAACAACAGGAGGTTAACATTATGAGGAGATTTCATGTTTTAGATTTAGCATTAGCTGCCATGTTTGTTGCTCTTATGGCCATTGGTGCAAATATTGTTTCTTGGGCACCATTCCTACAAGTAGCGGGTATCCCATTATCTATGCAACCATTTTTCGCAATTTTAGCAGGTCTTCTTCTTGGCAGTAGACTTGGTGCATTATCAATGACTGTATATATGCTCGTTGGCGTAGCAGGCGCACCAATCTTCGCTAACTTCAAAGCTGGATTTGGAGCACTTTTAGATCCTACTGGTGGTTTTATTATCGCATTTATTATCGTTGCTTACGTATCAGGAAAACTAGTAGAACAAAAGGAAAAACCAACATTTAGCACATTTGCAATTGCTTCGTTCACAGGAATCATTTTAACGTATATTATCGGTACTACTTACATGTACGGGGCAGTCAATTTCTTCATGGGTGGTAATATGAGCTATAAAACAGCTTGGATGATTATGATGTGGTTCGCAGTAAAAGATATTGTGTTTACAATTATCGGTGTTATTATCGCACCTCGCATATACTATGCTGTACGTCGTTCCGCTTATCAGCATTCTCATTCGACGATTTCATAAGAAAAAGGAGTTGTTCCTACTGGAACAACTCCTTTTTTATATTAAGACTCTTGATTCGTATGTTCTTCTAAAATTTTCTTCATCATTACAACCATGTCATCACGTAATTCTGGGTGTTGCAGGGCCATTTCGATTGTCGTTTGAACGAATCCTAACTTTTCACCTACATCATAGCGCTTTCCTTCGAAATCGTAAGCGAATACACGTTGAATTTCGTTTAAGCTTTGGATCGCATCTGTTAACTGAATTTCACCACCAGCACCAACATGTTGCTGTTCTAAGAACATGAAGATTTCAGGTGTTAAAACGTAACGTCCCATAATTGCTAAGTTTGAAGGTGCTGTACCTGCTGCTGGTTTCTCAACGAAATTGCGAACTTGGTAACGGCGTCCTTCCTGCTCTAACGGATCAATAATTCCATAGCGGTGTGTTTCATCTTCTGGAACCGTTTGTACACCAATAACAGAAGAAAGCGTTTTATCATATTCTTCAATTAATTGACGTAAACATGGCTTTTCAGCTTGAACGATATCATCACCTAATAAAACAGCGAATGGCTCATCACCAATGAATTTACGCGCACACCAAACAGCGTGACCTAATCCTTTTGGTTCTTTTTGACGAATATAATGAATATCTACCATTTTTGAAGAAGCCTGTACTTTTTCAAGTAACTCATACTTTTTCTTTTCTAATAAGTTTTGTTCTAACTCAAATGCATTATCAAAATGATCTTCAATAGAACGCTTCGTTTTACCAGTAACGATAATAATATCTTCGATTCCTGATTTTACTGCTTCTTCTACAATGTATTGGATAGTTGGTTTATCAACAATCGGTAACATTTCTTTTGGCATTGCTTTTGTAGCTGGTAAAAAACGTGTTCCTAATCCAGCTGCTGGGATTATCGCTTTTCTTACTCTTTTCATCACAAAATACCCTCTCTTCTGTCAGAATCAATAACGATTATTTCCTTACATAGAACAAAAGGGAGGTTTCACTCCCTTTTGTTCCCTACTACTTAAAATTACTTTATATTATAAACGATTCATAATATCTTCTTTAATAGTAAGTAACTTTTGTTCACTATTTTGTAAAGAATTATCTTGAACACCGAAGTAGAACTTGATCTTCGGTTCAGTTCCAGATGGACGTAGGCAGAACCATGAACCATCTTCTAATTGATATTTTAACACATTTGATTTCGGTAAGTGAATCTCTTCTTTATTTCCATCTTGTAAAGACGTAATGATGCTCGCTTTATAGTCTTCAACTGCTACAACTGTTAAGCCCGCTACTTCTTTCGGAGGATTTTCACGGAATGTTGCCATCATCTCTTGGATTTGTTCCGCTCCATCTTTTCCTTTTAGCGTTAACGATACAAGATCTTCACGGAAGAAACCGTACTTTTCAAATACTTCTAATAGACCATCGTATAACGTTTTACCTTGTGATTTGTAGTATGCAGCTACTTCACATGCAAATAGAACTGATTGTACTGCATCTTTATCACGGCAGAATGGACGGATTAAATAACCATAGCTTTCCTCATAACCGAATTGGAATTCGTATTGTCCGCTTTCTTCATACTGTTTAATTTTCTCACCGATAAATTTAAATCCAGTTAACGTATCAACTGTATCTAAACCGTATGCTTTCGCGATTGTACGGCCAATTTCAGACGTTACGATTGTTTTTAATACAACACCGTTCTCTGGAAGCGTTCCGTTTTCTTTCTTTTGAGATAATAAGTAATCAAGCATTAATGCACCTGTTTGGTTACCAGTTAATACTTGGAACTCACCATCGTGATTACGAACAGCTACACCAAGGCGGTCTGCGTCAGGATCTGTTGCGATTAACACATCTGCGCCTACCTTCTCACCATCACGAATTGCATACTCAAACGCTGCGTGCTCTTCTGGGTTTGGTGATTTTACTGTAGAGAAGTTCGGATCTGGTAACTCTTGCTCTTTTACAACTGTTACATCTGTAAATCCAACTTCTTCTAAGCCACGGCGTACAGAAATATTTGATGTTCCGTGTAGTGGTGTAAAGACGATCTTTAAGTCTTTCCCAACCTTTTGTACCATTTCTTTATTAATAATGACATTGTTCAATTCTGCAGCATATGCATCGTCGACTTCTTGTCCAATAATATGTAATAAACCGTCAGCTTTTAATTGCTCCACATCAGCAACCTCAACTGTTAATTCATCTTCTACTGCGTTTACGTAGCTAATTAATTCATCAGCTTCTTTTGGAGGCAACTGCCCACCATCTTCACCGTATACTTTATAACCGTTATATTCAGGCGGATTATGGCTTGCCGTAAGAACGATTCCACTCACTGTATGTAAATGACGAACTGCGAAAGAAAGCACTGGCGTTGGACGTAAGCTTTCAAACACATATGTTGTAATGCCGTGTGCACCAAGTGTAGCAGCTACTTCCATTGCAAACTCAGGTGATTTATGACGAGAATCATACGCAACAACAACACCGCGCTTCTTCGCTTCTTCACCTAATTTTTCAATAAACTTCGCTAATCCTTGCGTTGCTTTACGGACTGTATATACGTTTAAACGGTTCGTACCAGCACCAAGTTCACCACGCATACCACCTGTGCCAAACTCTAGATTTTTATAAAAGCTGTCCTCGATTTTTTTCTCATCTTGCTTCATGTTTTCTAACTGTTCTTTTAGTTCTGCGTCTAACTCTGCATATGAAAGCCAGCGACTAAATTCTTGTTTCCAGTTCATACTTCTATCTCCTCTCGCTTGTCATACCTTTATTATATGAAAAAAACAACCTGTATCTCAATATTTTTTACAATCTAACAGGATTTTACTAGGAATATTTGTATACACTATGATTAAATACTCCACTAAAGGGAATGAGGATTATGCAAGAATGGGGCTTGTCAGAAGAGCTCAAAATACAAACAAAGCAAATGATTGAAATTGCTGAAAAAGAATTATCAATTATGAGAAAAGCAATTGATAAAGAAGATGAATGTATTTTGTGCAAGATGGAAGATATTCATCATATGTTAGCAAATGTACAAACACTGGCAGCTACATACTATATTCAAGCGTATTTATCACCTTATACGGAAAGCTCACAGTTCATTACAACAGCTGTCCAACATTTAAGTGCCAGAAAACACGGTGCTCTTATTGTTGTGGAACGAAACGAGACACTTGAATCTTGTATTCAAACTGGAACAACATTAAATGCTCATTTAACCGCACCACTGCTCGAATCGATTTTCTATCCAGGTAACCCTCTCCATGACGGAGCCGTTCTCGTTAAAAATAATCATATTGTTTCAGCTGCCAACATTCTTCCATTAACGAAAAGCACGGAAGTTGATCCTGAGCTAGGAACACGTCACAGAGCTGCAATTGGCTTATCAGAAAAAAGCGATGCACTTATTTTAGTTGTCTCTGAAGAAACGGGCCGCACTTCATTCGCTTTAAACGGGACTTTATATACGATTTCTTTATAAAGTGAAATTACATCGGCCGTAACACCACATATATCAATAAAAAAGGCTGTTCCAAAATGTAGGAACAGCCTTCTCTTATTATCTTATTCTTCGCCGAAACGTTCAACAAGTGTTGCAAGTGTACGTACCATTGCACCTGTTGCTCCAGCTGGTCCTAAATCATGCGCTCCTGATGATTCAGATGTTCCAGCGATATCTAAGTGTACCCAAGGTGTATCTTCAGCGAATTCACCTAGGAATGTACCTGCCATAACCGCATGTCCCTCGCGGCCTGGTGAATTATTTAAATCAGCGAACTTACTGTTTCTCACACGTTCTTTATCACGATCAAAAATCGGTAATTGCCAAATTGATTCATCTGTTTCCATAGATGCCTCTAGCACTTGCTCAAACAACTCTTCATTGTTTGTCATTGCGCCTGTCGTATGATTTCCAAGTGCAACAATTACACCGCCTGTTAATGTCGCAACATCAACAAGGTAGTTTGCACCTAGTTTTTTCGCATACGTAATACCGTCAGCTAACGCTAGGCGACCTTCTGCATCTGTATTTAATACTTCAATTGTTTTTCCGCTCATAGATGTGATCACATCGTCTGGCTTAAATGCTGTACCACTTACAACGTTATCAGTTGATGGAATAACAGCGATCACATTTTGTTCAGGACGAAGTTCACCGATAATTTCCATCGCACCTAATACAGCAGCTGCACCGCCCATATCACCTTTCATACCGACCATGCCTTCACGTGGTTTTAAAGAGTAACCGCCTGTATCGTATGTGATTCCTTTTCCAACGAATCCAATAACATCTGTCCACTCTTCTTTTCCTTTATAAATAAGAGCGATCATTTTTGGTGGTTCTACACTACCTTGGTTTACTGCAAGTAACGCACCCATACCAAGCTCTTCCATCTCTTCTTTCTCAAGAACTTTATAATCCATATCATACTTCTCCGCTAATTCAACAGCATACTCAGCAAGCTTCGTTGCTGTTAATACGTTTGGCGGCATATTTACAAGTGTACGAGCTGAATTTGTTGCACGCCCATGTACGTAGCCAACTGTTAATGCAGCTTCAATTTCTTGTGCATCTTCCACTGTAACAGCCGTGAACTTCTCTAGCTCCACACGTTCTTTTTTATCTGATTTATACGTTTGTAGTTCATATGTACCAAGACCTTGTACCTCTGCTGCAATATGAGCGACATCAATTGCATCTAATTTCTCTGTTACAAAAGAATCAAGTAAGATAGCTGCATCTTGTACTTTTGCTGCCTGTAACGTTTTAAACACCTTACCAAGAGCCCCACGTAACGTTTCCGTCGTATAAGATTCTTTCTTTCCTAAACCGACGAAATAATAACGTTTCACATTTGTTTTTCCTAAACTATGTACTTTTGAAATAGCTTTCTTCTTAGTAGAAAGTTCTTTCTCTTCTAATAGAACTTGTAATTGTCCTTTAAACGCTTTGTCCAGTTCTTGTACAAAACTACTCGTTTTCTCTTCTTCAAATAAAGCAACAATCACCGCTTCATGGCTGGCTAATTCTTTTTGTACTTGAAACATGTTCAGACCCCCTAAATTTCTCTACTCTATCTTTATTATAACTTTATTTTCGATAAAATGCGATAATTCTAACTTCTGTTACATCCTATACAATCCATATTTCTTATAAAATAAAAAAGTCTAGCGTAATTACCACTAGACTATCTTTGTTTTAAATATTGACCGCGAAACACTTGCATCGTTTCGTCTTGATTTAACATCGTTAACTCTTCTTCTGAAAACTTGCCATTTCCAACTTTCACTACATACACATTTACTTTTTTCTTACCCCATTGGCTATAAACATCTTTCACCGTATCATAATACAGATCAAGACGGTTTCCTTTTATTGCACCGCCCTTATCAGCTACTACACCATACCCATAACCTGGTACGAATAGAATCGTTCCAATTGGAAATACACGTAAGTCCGCAGCGATTGTGGAATATAAATCCCTTTTCGCCTTAACACCTGAATATGTAATACCATACTCCGGATGTCCCGGCCTCTTACCAGTCGACTCAATTCCTGACGTATAACCTGTTGCAGTCATTTCAATTGAACGATATTTAGACCAGTCGTTTGCCTGCTCTAAAGCATTTATCACTTCTTTACTCGGAGCAACATTTTTCTTAACTTCTGCTGCATGTACTTCTTTTGCACTCGTTCCCTCATATTTCTTTACAATCTCTAATAAAGAAACTCCTGTGAAAGCATTCCATGTTACGCATAATGCGGATACAAGTAAACAAGTCATCATAATGCGAATACAATATCGTTTTAACATTTTTATATTCCACACTCCTTCATCGTTAATCATTCCCTATACAATGAAGGAATATGCAAAAAAATAATCTCCAAATGAATTGGAGATTAAAACATTTGATATCCGCTTTTCCGAAGTTTCTTAATTACGATTCCTGCTAAAGCAGCACCTACTAATCCAGTAGATAAAATAAACACATCTGCTTGTCCTAAATGCGATACACTTGTCCCAAATGAAGAGAATGTTTCTTTTGGCTTTGAAAAATAATCCCACATACTCGCCTTATTAATAATAAGCATACAAACAATCGGATACACAATAACCATTACCCACGTAGCTCGCAATATCATGTTGAGTAAAAATCCAATTCCAAAAAACAAAATGAAAAATAACATCATTGAAATAAGTAGTACCGGTATACTCACTCTTTCTCCCTCTCCTTCGCATGCGCCGTAAATACGTGATAGGCTGTATAACCAAATTGCTCTCCTGGATTTAATGTTTTGTCCATTTCAAGATGGAATTCTGATTGTCTTTCTAACAAATATTTAATAAGTACAGACGTATTTGGATCATCCGCAATCTTATCTGGATGTAAAAACGCTACTTCAGACAATTCCTTCTCCTGTACAATAATATTTTCCCCTTCAGGTTCCAAAAGGAAAATGATCATATTATCACTAATCTCATTGCGAATCACGCCCGATCGAACACCGATGATCCCCTTCACATGAGCGACAATACCTGTCTCTTCTAACACTTCGCGTTTCACAGCTTCATCAACAGTCTCACCTTCATTTACAAAACCAGCCGGTAAAGACCATTTCCCCTTTAATCCACTGTATTTTTTCTTAACGAACAGCCACCTGCCATCTTTTGTAGCAACTAGGCCACTGACAGCTAACCACACTTTCCCTCGCTTCTCCATGATGTAATAACCTCCTCCACTAGAACGGACAGAATATTCTTTCTTTTTTATATATTATACTATATTTTTAATACGAAAAAAGCAGAAACAGCTCTTAGCCGTTTCTGCTTTTTTCTACTATATATTAAAAGAACTTTAATTTACCCTTTTTAAGAACTAATAAAGGTCCACCTAATAAGAATAGGTAACGGTTATCGATAACTTTCTTCATGAATGAAGCTTTCCAACCTGTTAACTTTTTGCCCATAACAACGCCCATTGCATCGTCATGACCTAAAGAACATACAGATCCTTTATTATCGAATGCGAATTTCTTCATTTCGCCTTTACCACGAACTAACACAGTTAAGTTGTGTGCAATGTTGTAACCTTGTTGAATTGCGATTTGTGCTGTTGGTGGGTATGGACGGTTAATTTCTTCGTTAATGATTAACGCTGCGTCACCAACCATGAATACATCTTCGTATCCTGGAGCGTGCATGAACTCATCAACTTTTACACGTCCGCGCATTGCTTCAAAACCAGACTCTTCCACAATACCGTTACCACGAACACCTGCAGCCCAAACTACTGTTTCAGACTTAATTAATTCAGTATCATCGCCGTTTGCAACGATAATACCTTCTTCAGTTGCTTCTTTAATTGCTGTACCGATGCGGAATTCTACACCTTTTTTCTCAAGTTGTTTCACAGCGTATTCTACTAATGCAGGATCGAAACCTGGAAGTGCTGTTGGAGCAGCTTCTACACAGATGATACGTGCTTTTTCACGTGGTACATTGTACTGTTTGCAAAGTTCAGGAACACGGTTTGCAAGCTCACCTACGTACTCGATACCAGTAAATCCAGCACCACCAACAACGATTGTTACTAACTCATCGCGTTGTTCAGTTGCATATTTAGCGAAACTAGCTTCCATATGCTCACGAATTTGACGAGTTGCATTAATGTTAGCGATTGAGAATGCGTGCTCTTTTAATCCTGTAATTCCGAATGTTTCTGATTCGAAACCAAGACCGATTACTAAGTAGTCATACTCTAACTCGCCGTCTTTTAAGATAATGCGTTTTTCAGCAGCTTTAATTTCTACTACTGTATCTTGTACAAAGTTCACTTTATTTGTATCAATAACGTCTTGAATATCTAGACAGATTTTTTCATCTTGTAATGTACCAGCTGCGCTCTCGTGTAACCAAGTCGCTTGGTAGTGATAGCTGTTGTTGTTTACTAACGTAATTTCAGCTTCATTTACAGATAATGCTTTTTGCAGACGAACAGTCGTAATCATCCCGCCATAACCTGCACCTAAAACTACGATTTTTGGAGTCTTCACCAAATCACAACCCTTTTCTTTATATAATAGTAATAAAAAATAATACCAAGTACTAAAAACTCTATTTGTCAAGAATGTGGAATTTATCACATTCTATATCATAACAAAACGCAGTCAAAAAATCGTACGAATTTTGTCATAGAAATTTAACATAATACTTCCCTATATTAGTCGGTTTTATTCCAGAATTCAAGCGTCTGGGGAATTATCAATATTTTAAAATAACATAGCGTTTTCAAGGGTTTTTCAGCCTTTTTTTCATGTATTTTCCTTTCACCATATTTTATACAATTAAAAAGCATCTATGCGAAAACTTACACACAATTCAGTCGTTTTCAGAAGTATTATGAACGCAAATATGCTATCATTTATTTGAAAGTGTCATCATTTGCAGGATTTTCATGTACATATGAACAATATATGAAATCAATATCAAAATTCCATCTATAGGGGGAATGAAAGTGGCAGAAAATCAAAAAGTTTACGACATAACAATTATTGGTGGAGGTCCAACAGGACTATTCACAGCATTTTATGGCGGTATGAGACAAGCAAGTGTAAAAATAATTGAAAGCTTACCTCAACTTGGAGGACAATTATCCGCACTCTACCCTGAAAAATACATTTATGATGTAGCTGGATTTCCAAAAGTGCGCGCACAAGAATTAGTTGATAACTTAAAAGAGCAAATGAAGAAATTTGATCCAACCGTTTGTTTAGAAGAAGCTGTTGATACGCTAGAGAAACAAGCTGACGGTATATTTAAACTCGTTACGAATAAGCAAACTCACTATTCTAAGTCAGTTATTATTACTGCTGGCAATGGTGCTTTCCAACCACGCCGCTTAGAATTAGAAGGTACAGCAAAGTACGAAAAGAAAAACTTACATTATTTCGTTGATGATATGAATAAATTTGCTGGTAAGCGCGTCGTAGTATTTGGCGGCGGCGACTCAGCGGTAGATTGGACAATGATGTTAGAACCGATCGCTGACAAAGTTACAATCGTTCATCGCCGTGATAAATTCCGTGCGCATGAACATAGCGTTGAAAGCCTAATGAATTCTCGCGCAGAAGTAAGCACACCGTATGTTCCAGTAGAACTTATTGGTGATGACAAAATTGAACAAGTCGTTCTTCAGCATGTAAAGACAGAAGAAAAAATTATCATCGATGTTGATGACGTAATCGTAAACTACGGCTTCGTTTCTTCCCTTGGCCCAATTAAAAACTGGGGCTTAGATATACAAAAAAACAGCATTCTCGTGAACTCGAAAATGGAAACAAATATTCCTGGCATTTACGCGGCTGGTGACATTTGTACATATGAAGGAAAAGTGAAACTTATCGCTTGCGGATTTGGCGAAGCACCAACGGCGGTAAACAACGCGAAAGCTTACTTTGATCCAAACGCGAAACTTCAACCGATGCATAGCTCTAGTATGTTTTAATATATAAAAAGTAAAAGCTCTTTCCATGTATGGAAAGAGCTTTTACTTTTATATACTAGAAAACGAATTATTGTTTTCTTCTTCTACCTAATATAAATAAGACTCCGCCAACTAAGAATGAAATTCCCGCACCAACTGACATCATCCATGAAGATTCTGCCCCTGTTTTCGGCAACTCTCTTTCTACTTTTACTTGCGGCTCTTTAATTAACTTTTCCAGTCTTACTTCCGGGTCTTCCGGTTTCACTTCTGGTTCCTTTGGCTCTTTCGGATCTTCCGGTTTCACTTCTGGTTCCTTCGGCTCTTTCGGATCTTCCGGTTTCACTTCTGGTTCCTTCGGCTCTTTCGGGTCTTCCGGTTTCACTTCTGGTTCCTTCGGTTCTTTCGGATCTTCCGGTTTCACTTCTGGTTCCTTCGGCTCTTTCGGGTCTTCCGGTTTCACTTCTGGTTCCTTCGGCTCTTTCGGATCCTCCGGTTTCACTTCTGGTTCCTTCGGTTCTTTCGGGTCTTCCGGTTTCACTTCTGGTTCCTTCGGTTCTTTCGGGTCTTCCGGCTTCACTTCTGGTTCTTTCGGTTCTTTCGGGTCTTCCGGTTTCACTTCTGGTTCCTTCGGCTTAATGGAGACTGTTGGTTCAAGCGGTTGATTTATTCCATCATCAACAATCGCTCTATTCACAATTTCTTCACCGGCTTTTTCTTTTACTTTCACTTTAAAAGTAATGTTTCTTTCTTTTGTATCTATAATATTTTCATACTTCGCTGTTAACTTTCCATTCTCTACTTTTACTTCTATTGCCTCTTTGGCTTTTACGCTATCCTTCACATACTCTAAGCCAGTTGGTAATTGATCTTCAATTTTCACCTCTGCTAGCTTTCCGTTTTCTACCGTATTTTTAAAGCTAATTCGGTATTCTACTTCTTCTCCTAGCTTTGGTTCTTTATTACTTACTTCTTTTCTTGCTTCAAGCATGCCGTTTTTATACTGCGGTTTTATTGAAACAATCGGTTCTTCTGGTTGATTTACTGTATCCCCCACAATCGCCTTATTTACGATTTCCTCACCAGTTACAACTGTTTCTTTTACCTTCGCTTTAAAAATAATACTACGTTCTTTTGTATCCGCAATTTCTAGATATTTCGCGATTACTTTTCCAAACTCCACTTTTAACTCTACTGGATTTGGCTCCGCACCTTCAAATCTAAGACTATCTTGCACGTATTCTAAACCGGCTGGAATTTTATCTTCTACCTTTAACTCTGCTAGCTTTCCGTTTTCTACCGTATTTTTAAAGCTAATTCGGTATTCTACTTCTTCCCCTAGCTTCGGTTCTTTATTACTTACTGTCTTCGTTGCTTTTAACTTACCATCTTTATATTCTGGCTTTATTGTCGCTGTCGGTTCTATAACTGGATGGTTCGGATCATCCACATGAATAATCGCTTTATTTGTTATTTCCCCTCCAACTTTTACTGTTTCTTTTACCTTCACTTTAAAGATGATACTTCTTTCTTTCGTATCCATAATTTCCGGATACTTCGCTGTTATTTTTCCATTCTCTACTTTAAGCTCTGTCGGTACAGGCTTATCACCTACAGCCTCCAGGCTATCTTTCACATATTCTAAACCAGCTGGAATTTCATCTTCAATTTTCACATCAACTAACTTCCCGCCATCTACTGTGCCGTTAAAAGTAATTCGATATTCAATTTCTTCCCCTAGCTTCGGTTCATGATTACTTACTTCTTTCCTTGCCTCTAGTTTCCCATCTTTATATTGCGACGTAATTGGTATAAGTGACTCAACTGGTGGGTTCGTCGGATTATTATCATCGACAATCGCCCTGTTTACAATCTCTTTTCCTACTTGTACCGTTTCTTGTACTCTCACTTTAAAGATGATGCTTCTTTTTTTCGTATCCGTAATTTCTGGATACTTTGCTGTTACTTTTCCATTCTCTACTTTAAGTTCTACTGGATTTGGTTCTGGCCCGTCAGACTTTATACTATCTTGTACATATTCTAAACCGGCTGGAATTTCATCTTTTACCTTTACCTCAGTTAGTTTTCCGTTCTCTACCGTATTTTCAAAGCTAATTCGATATTCTACTTCTTCTCCTAACTTCGGTTCCTGATTGCTTACTGTTTTTTCTGATTGTAATGCACCATCTTTATATTGAGGCTGAATAGCGATATTCGGTTGCTCTGGTGGATTTATTGTATCTTCCACAACCGCCTTATTCACAATTCCCTCGCCTACTTTAGCTTTTTCTTTCACTTTCACTTTAAAGACGATGCTTCTTTCTTCCGTATCGACAATTTCTGGATACTCTGCAAGGATGATTCCGTTTTTCACTTTCACATGCAGCGGTTTCGGATTCTCTCCCTCGGCTCTTTCACTACCTTCTACAAACTCTAAACTACTTGGTAATTCATCCTTAATCTTCACCTTCGCTACTTTTCCATGCTCAACTACGTTACGGAATGTAATTCGATACTCTACTTCTTCCCCTAATTTTGGAGCTGGATTATTTACTGTTTTCTCAGCTTTTAGTTTTCCGTCCTTATACTCCGGCGTAATAATCGCTTCTGGTTTTTGCGGAGGATTCTTCGGATTATCATCATCCACAATTGCCGTATTCACGATTTTCTTACCGACTTTTGCTACTTCCGTTACTTTCACCTTAAAGCTAATACTACGCTCAGCTGTATCAGTGATATTCTCATACTTCGCTGTAATTTTCCCAGCTTCTTCTTTTAACTCTACTGGATTTGGTTCATTACCTTCTGCTTTTAAACTATCCTTCACATACTCTAAGCCAGCTGGTAATTGATCCTCAATTTTCACCTCTGCTAGTTTTCCGTTTTCTACCGTATTTTTAAAGCTAATTCGGTATTCTACTTCTTCTCCTAGCTTCGGATCTTTTTTACTTACCTTTTTATCAGCTTTAACTTTACCGTCTTTATACTGCGGTGTAATCTCTACTTCTGGTCGCTCTGGTGGATTTTTTGTATCATCCACAATCGCTTTATTCACAATTGCTTTGTCCACTTCAACTGACTCTTTCACCTTCACTTTAAAGATAATACTTCTTTCTTTCATGTCAGTAATATTTTCATACTTCGCGGTAACCTTCCCAGCTTCTTCTTTCAACTCTACTGGCGCTGGTTTATCCCCTTCTGATTTTAGACTATCCTTCACATACTCTAAACCAGACGGAATTTCATCTTCTATCTTCACCTCTGCCAGCTTTCCATCTTTCACCGTATTACTAAATGAAATGCGGTATTCGATTTCTTCTCCTAGCTTCGGTTTATCATTATTCACCTTTTTATGAGCAATAATTTTACCGTCTTTATATTGCGGTTTAATTTTAGCTGTCGGTTCAATTATAGGGTGATTTGGATCATCCACATGAATAATTGCTTTATTTGTAATAGCCTTTCCTATTGTAACTGATTCTTTCACCTTTACTTTAAAGACAATACTTCTTTCTTCCGTATCCGTAATCTCTGCATACGTTGCAATTACCTTACCATTTTCTACTTTCAACTCCACAGGTTTTGGCTCTGCACCTTCTGCCTTTTCGCTTCCTTGTACAAACTCTAAACCATCTGGAATTTCATCTGCTATCTTCACCTCTGCTAGCTTTCCATCCTTCACCGTATTATTAAAAATAATTCGATATTCGATTTCCTCACCTAGCTTCGGTTCGTAATTACTTACTTCTTTTCTAGCTTCAATTTTTCCATCTTTATATTGCGGTGTAATTGGTACATAAGGCTCTTCTGGTAGATTTTTTGTATCATCTACAATCGCCTCATTTACGATTTCTTCTCCCGCTTTTACACTTTCTTTTACCTTCGCTTTAAAGACAATGCTTCTTTCCTCTGTATCTGTAATTGCTGGATATTTTGCCATTACCTTATTATTTTTCACCTGTAGTTCTACCGGTTTCGGTTTAGAACCTTCTGCCGTGATGCTGCCTTCTACATACTCTAAACCTTTTGGTAATGTATCCTTTATATTTACCTCTGCTAGTTTCCCGTTTTCTACCGTGTTTTTAAAACGAATTTGGTATTCTACTTCTTCTCCTAGTTTTGGCTTATGATTATTCGCCACTTTCTCCGCAATAATCTTACCGTCTTTATATTGCGGCGTAATTTCCACATAAGGTTTTTCTGGCTCATGTGTTGTATCTACTACGATTGCTTTATTAACGATTTCCTTGCCTATTTCTGCTTCTTCTTTTACTTTCGCTTTAAAGACAATGCTTCTTTCTTTTGTATCTGTAATTACTGGATACTTTGCCATTACCTTGCCGTTTTCAAATTTCAGTTCTACCGGACTTGGTTTAGAACCTTCTGCTTGTAAACTGTTCTCCACGTAATCTAGTCCAGCTGGAATTTCATCTTCTACTTTAACCTCTGCTAGTTTTCCGTTTTCTACCGTGTTTTTAAAGCTAATTCGATATTCTACTTCTTCTCCTAACTTCGGTTTCTTATTATTTACAAACTTCTCAGCTTTCAGCTTACCGTCTTTATATTCTGGGGTAATCGTTACTTCTGAAGTCGTTGGATCTTTTGTGTCATCAACAACTACTTTATTGACAATTCCTTCCCCAACCTTGAAGTCTTCTTTTAATTTCGCTTTAAAGACGATACTTCTTTCTTCTCTATCCGTAATCTCTGGATATTTAGCAGTTACTTTTCCGTCTTTCACTTGCAATTCTACCGGCTCTGGCTTAGATCCTTCTGCTTTCACACTGTCTTTCACATACTCTAAGCCTTTTGGTAAATTATCTTCTATTCTCACCTCTGCTAGCTTTCCGTTCTCTACCGTATTTTTAAAGCTAATTCGGTATTCTACTTCTTCTCCTAACTTCGGCGTTTCATTATTTACTACTTTTTTCGCTTCCACTTTTCCATCTTTATGCTGCGGTGTAATTTCTGCCGTCGGTGTTTCTGGCTCTTTTTTCGTATCATCAATAATTGCTTTATTGACGATTTTTTCACCGATTTTCACTTCATCTTTTACTCTCACTTTAAAGATGATACTTCTTTCTTCTCTATCAGTAATCTCTGGATATTTCGCCATTATCTTACCGTTTTCAAATTTCAGTTCTACTGAATCTGTTCCGGCACCTTCTGCTTTCAAACTGTTTTCTACATACTCTAAACCTTTTGGTAAAGTATCTTCTATTTTTACCTCTGCTAGTTTTCCGTTTTCTACCGTATTTTTAAAGCTAATTCGGTATTCTACTTCTTCTCCTAACTTCGGCGTTTCATTATTTACTACTTTTTTCGCTTCAAGTTTTCCGTCTTTATGCTGCGGAATAATTTCTGCTTTCGGTGTCTCTGGCGGATGTTTCGTATCACTCACAATTGCTTCATTGACAATTGTATCGCTCACGTTACCTTTTACTTTCACTTTAAAGGTAATACTTCTTTCTTCCATATCCGTAATCTCTGGATACTTCGCCAGTACCTTACCGTTTTCCACCTTCAATTCCACTGGAGCCGGCTTAGAACCTTCTGCTTGTAAACTATCTTTCACATACTCTAATCCATTTGGTAAATCATCTTTTATTATTACCTCTGCTAGTTTTCCATGTTCTACCGTATTCTTAAAGCTAATTCGGTATTCTACTTCTTCTTCTAACTTCGGTGATGGATTATTTACAACCTTTTTCGCTTCAATTTTCCCATCTTTATACTGAGGAGTAATTTCTGCTTTTGGGTTAATTGGATCATGTTTCGTATCATCAACAATTGCTTTATTGACGATTTTTTCACCAACTTTTACTTCTTCTTTTACTTTTACTTTAAAAGTAATACTTCTTTCTTCTATATCCGTAATCTCTGGATACTTCGCCAGTACCTTACCGTTTTCCACTTTCAACTCTACTGGATTTGGTCCGGCACCTTCTGCTTTCAAACTATTTTCTACATACTCTAAACCTTCTGGTAAAGTATCTTCTATTTTCACCTCTGCTAGTTTTCCGTTCTTTACCGTATTTTTAAAGCTAATTCGGTATTCTACTTCTTCTCCTAACTTCGGCGTTTCATTATTTACGCTTTTCTTTGCTTTAATTTTTCCGTCCTTGTGTAATGGCGTAATTTTTGCTTCTGGCTCTTTCAAATCTTTCGTATCATCAACAATTGCCTTATTGATGATCTCCTTACCTACTTCTGCTTCTTCTTTCACCTTTACCTTAAAGACGATACTTCTTTCTTTCGTATCCGTAATATTTTCATATTCAGCGATAACTTTTCCATCTTTCACATGTAACTTTACTGGAGCTGGTTTATCGCCTTCCGCCTTTTCACTACCTTTTACATACTCTAAACCGTTAGGGATTGTATCCTCTATTGTCACCTTTTCTAGTTTTCCGTTTTCTACCGTATTCTTAAAGCTAATTCGGTATTCCACTTCTTCTCCTAGCTTTGGTGATGAATTATCTACTATCTTAGCCGCATCAATTATCCCATCTTTATATTGCGGAGTAATTCTTTCTTCCGGCTCAATTGCTGGATGTTTCGTATCATCAACAATTGCTTTATTAACAATTTCTTTACCTACTTCTGCTTCTTCCTTTACCTTTACTTTAAAGACGATACTGCGTTCTTTCGTATCCGTAATATCGATATACTTAGCTTTAACTACCCCATTTTCAATAGCTAATTCTACTGGTCCAGGTGCTTCTCCTTCAGCCTTAATACTATTTTCTACATATTCAAGACCTTTTGGAATTGTATCTTCTACTCGCACCTCTTCTAGTTTTCCGTTCTCTACCATATTATGAAAACTAATGCGGTACTCAATTTCTTCGCCTAGCTTCGGTTTCTTATTATTAACTACCTTTGTAGCAGCAATTTCACCTTTTTTACTTTGCGGTGTAATAACAACGTTTGATTCAACAGGCTTATTTTTCGGATCTTTTGCAATTGCTTTATTTACAATCGCCTCCCCTACTTTCGCCGAATCTTTTACTTTCACTTTAAAAACAATACTTCTTTTTTCCATATCCGTAATCTCTGGATACTTTGCAATTACTTTGCCATCTTCCACTTTTAGTTCTACTGGCTCTGGTTTTATACCTTCGGCTTTCAAACTATCTTTTACGTATTCAACATCTTTAGGTAATGTATCTTCTACCAGTACATTTTCTAGTTTTCCGTTTTCTACCGTATTATGAAATGTAATGCGGTATTCCACTTCTTCTCCTAGTTTTGGTGTTTGATTCGTTACACTTTTATCTACATCTACTTTACCGTCTTTATAATCTGGCGTAATCTTTTCTTCTGGATGCTCAGACTGTCCATTTGGTTCGCTCACAACCGCTTTATTAACAATCGTTTCTCCCGCTTTTGCCTCTTCTTTTACTTTCACTTTAAAGGCAATGCTTCGCTCTTTTGTATCCGTAATCTCTGGATATTTTGCGATTATCTTACCATTTTCTACTTTTAGCTCTACTGGACTTGGTCCAGCGCCTTCAGCTCTCTCACTGCCTTGAACAAATTCTAAGTTAGCTGGAATTTCATCTTCTATTGTAACTGCCTCTAGTTTTCCGTTTTCCACCGTATTTTGGAAGCTAATTTGATATTCAAATTCTTCTCCTAGCTTTGGCTTCTTATTTGTCGCTTTTTTCTTTGCAGCAATTTTACCAGCCTTATGCTGTGGTGTAATCTTTTCTTCTAGATTCTTTGGTGGTTTTGTTTTATCACTAACAATTGCTTTGTTAACAATTTCTTCACCAATTTTTGCAGTTTCTTTTACTTTCGTTTTAAAGACGATACTTCTTTCTTCCATATCCGCAATTTCTGGATACTTTGCAATGATTTTCCCTTTTTCAAATTTCAGTTCTACTGGCTCTGGCTGTATACCTTCAGCTTTCAAACTATCTTTCACGAATTCAAGGCTACTCGGTAATTCGTCTTCAATCGTCAATACATCTAGACGTCCATCTTTAATAGTGTTTTTAAAACGAATACGATACTCTACCTCGTCACCTACACTCGGTGTTTTATTAGAAGCTACTTTTGTCGCTTCTATTTCTCCTGGAATTTCTTTTGGAGTCGTAACTGTAACATTTGCATCGTCTTCACTTTCATACTTTATCTCTGAACTATCTTGTCCCTTTACAGCAACAACATTTTTTACATTTGTATCTGATTGTATAGACTCTTTCACTTTCGCCTTAAATGTAATAACGGCACTTTCACCAGGCTGTAAAACGCCACCATCTTTAGCATCTGCCCCTTCACCAATACGAAAATCAATTTGATTATTTACAAACTCTGCTTCATCATCGTTTGCATCATCGGTTTTTTGTCCTGTGTTGCTACCAGTAACATATTGAATTGATCCCGGGACATACTCTAAGCGATCATCTAATTTATCAAAGCCTTTTACATTAGATACCGGCGCTTGATTGTTCTTCGTATCATTTTTCACTTCAATTTGGTACGTAATTTCTTCGCCAGCTTTAACTTCCTTAATTTCTTTTCCGGCACTATCTAACGCCTTTTTATCAACTTGTAAGTTTGGCGCATTATGTTCTGTGACGAATGTAGTATTGTTTAAGACGTAAATGTCACCGCCGCCACCATTTGCTTTAAAACGCATTTTCCCTTCTTTTAAATCATTTTTCACCTGCTTTGGTCCCTCAAGGTGATACGTATGAATATCTGTACTAAATGAATTTGTCCAATCTGGGTTATATCCCGGATATTTTTTCGTAACAAATTCGTTAGTCCCATCCACTTGTACTTCTGTCATAGACGAGTCATTAACATCATTTTCTTTACCGTTAATATTTTTTAACTTTTGATATCCTAATCCAAAATCATACTCTCCATAATCATAAGCATATATGTCATTTTCAGCAGGATCTCCTTGTGACGAAAAATAACTAAATTTCGCCTTAAAAGCCCCTTCTTTCGGTGTATTTATTTTATTAACTTTAATCTCGGTAAAAAGTGTACTTTTTTGAACAACTAAACCTTCCCAAATTTTCATATCTTTCACTGTATCTTTATAGTTTTCATAAACTAATATAAGATTCCAGTTACCCCAGTAGTAGCCATTACCTTTGTCACCTGTCATTTGAGGCACATTTGCTACTGTCACTGTTTGAGAGATACCTTGTTTTGCAATTACATTTGTTACGTCAGCATATGCAACATAACCATCACCATAAACACCAGTAGAGTAGTCTGCAATATAAGGTATAAGTTTTGCTTTTCGTATACTATCAGCACTTACTTCAGTATATTCTTTATTTCCCATTCTCATCTTAACTGGTTGCCTTACATCTTCATCACTAACTACATTCTCTTTAGCATAAGGTGGTGTGCCCATCGCTCCTGTCCAAAATAAATACGCCTTTTTCACTTTACTTCCAGTGGGGATTTTGGGAAATGCACCTGTTGATGAGTTAAAGTTGCCATCAACCTTATCCACATTAACAGTATATTTATCCGTCCTATACCCCAGGCTTTGTCTACCATATCGAGTCTTCTCATCAACTAGGCCAAGCGTCGTATTACCCGTCTGCACTAAATCACCAGCAGTAATTACAGAATACAATGGATCTCCAAACCCTTGCTTATCCCCTACCTGAATTTGAACCTTTGAAGCATTCTCTGACGCAGCTTGTACTTCTGTACCACTCTGCTTTGCTGCCTCTTTTTCTGGCTGTTTCTCAGCTTCAGTTACTGGTTGCTTTACCAGTTCTGTGTTGGATGTAGGTTTATTTGTATCTTCTACAGATACTTTTAGCTTTTCATCAACTTTTTTAGTTGGATTATTAACAGATGGGCCTACTGCTTTCTTACTACTGTCAGCCTCATCATCAGCATTAGCTTCTACCTTGTCTTCAGAAGGGATCCCTTCCACATCTACAGACATATTCCCTATTTGTACTTGATCTTTTTGTACGCTAATCTTTTGTTTGTATTCTTTATTAAAATGCTGCATGCGACTAGCTTTTATTAACACAGTCATTTTTTTATGTGATTTTAAATCTTGAATTTTAAGATTAGAAGAAAGAAGCTTTCCTCCCTTATCTTTTTCCTCTACATAGAAATCAGCTACTTTATTTTCAGGTAACTTCTCTCCGTTTACTTTCACAGATTGTGAAAGGAACGTAATTTCATTTTCATTATTTTGTTTAAGTACCAATTCTTGAATTGGTGTATCTCCCGTATTTTCAATCGTATATTGAAATACATGCTCCCTCTCAGCTACTTCCCCCCTATATATTTCAGCATTTACTTGCTCTGCCTTAATTTTCACATCATTTCCTTGTAACTCATCCCAGCTCTTCTTATTTATCTCTGCAAAAGCACTAGGTGAAGGCAAGGTGATGGATAGGAGAAGTGCGATTATTGTTACGACATTAAAACACTTCAACGATTTCTTCATATCTTGTACCTTTCTCCTTCCTATATATTTGCTATCCGTCTACTTATAGACGAAAACATAACAATATATATCCACTCGCAACAATCCGTCCTATGAAGATCTCTCATTGAAATCTTTATTTCAACAATGCAAATCTCATAGAATATTACTATTTTAATTTATCAAAAATAGCATATATACCGGATACTTATACAAACCTTTACTATTTTTTAATATAGTAAAAAACATCTTATTGTATAGGTTTATATAACAGTTAAAGGATATACAAAAAGCTTAACATATCCCTTAATCTATTCATACATACAATAGAATTTTTACCATTTTTAGTCATTTCAGTTTGTTGTTTATGATTAAAATTTTCTAAAAACAATAACTGTTACATGTAAAAATATGTTATATTAAATAAGAACAAACGTTCTAATTCAAAGGAGGAAATTTTCATGATAAACGAACCTATCATCGTAAAAAAAGAAGCTTTCCAAGCAATTGGCATTTCGATTACGACGACCAACGAAAAAGAGGCATCTACTGAAGGAAAAATTCCCGGGCTTTGGAACCGCTACTTCCAAGAACAAATTATGCATCACATCCCAAATCAACAAACGCAAGAAACATTCGCTTTCTACTCCAATTACGAATCAGACGAAACTGGTACATATCAATTTACAATCGGTATGCCCGTTTCTTCATTAGAAGACGTTCCTGAAAATATGACAACTTTAACAATACCTGCCGCTACGTATGCGGTATTTACAACGAGAAAGGGACCGGTTGCTGAAGTCGTTTGCGAGGCTTGGGACTATATTTGGAAATGGTCAAAAGAAAACAAGCGTGCTTTTACAACAGACTTTGAGCTTTATGACGAAAGAGCGTTAGATCCAACCAACGTACAATTGGATATTTATATTGCATTAGCCTAAACGACAAAAGAGAAGATACCAAATGGTATCTTCTCTTTTGTCGTTAAATAGCCACTGTGCAAATCCAACATAATTGTCTACAATGAGAAAGTGCAGTATAGAAATATTAGAAACTGTATAAAGTGATTGTTAACAAGTTTTTTAGTTTAAATTTGTCACATAGAAAGGAAGCAATATGGAGGAACTACAACAAAATAAATCTGCTTTAGAAGGAAGCGGAAAACCGTTATTAAAAAATACGAATTTCCTTTTTCTTTGGGCAGCTACTCTTTTTTCAAGTTTCGCTTTAGCCTTTTTTACTTTTTCACAAACGTGGTACATAGCAAAAACATTAAACCTTGAGGCATCACTCGGTGTTGTTTTCGTAGCTCTTAGTGTTCCAAGGCTTATTTTTATGATTATCGGCGGCGCTGTAGCTGATAAATTCCCGAAAAAAAACATTATGTTTTATTCTAATATTATTCGTGCTATTCTTGTCGCAACCATTCTTACATGGTTCATCGTAGGTGATGTAACACTATATACATTTGCTTTATTCGCTTTATTCTTTGGGCTTGCTGATGCTTTTTTCTGGTCGGCTGATGGATCTATCTTGCCTGAACTTGTAGAAAAAAGCCGTTTAACACAAGCAAACTCACTTACACAAATGACAAACCAAGCATCGGTCATCTTAGGCCCTGTACTTGGCGGCATTCTTATCAAATTTACGAACTATGAAACGATTTTCTCGATTACAATTTTATTACTCATTGTCGCAGCCATACTCGTTCAAAAAATACAATTTACGATGCCAGAGCAGCAAAATACAGACAAAGGCATGTTTACTTCTATTAAAGAAGGAATCTTATATGTAAAGGAATCGCCATTCCTTTCAACTTTCCTTATTTGTAGCGCCTTTCTAAACTTATTTTTAATCGGTCCGATGCAAGTCGGCTTCCCGCTTTTCATTAAAAATGTTCTGCACGGTGACTCGCTCCAGTTCAGTTACTTAGAAGCATCTGTCGGCGGCGGAATGGCAATAGGCGCTGTCATTGTCGGATTAAAAAATATTAATCGTAGACGCGGTCTATTTTGCATTATCATGATGCTACTGTCTGGTGTATTCTTCTTATCCATCAACTTTAGCACTGTACTTTGGCAAGCATTATTAGCTGGCATGTTTTACGGTATTACAATCGCAATGGCTATCGTTCCGCTCATGGCGATGATTCAATCGACAGTAAAAGAAGAAATGATGGGGCGCGTAATGAGTTTACTTATGCTATCATCAATGGGCTTTATCCCGCTTTCGTATGCATTCACATCAATCGCACTTGCAATAGGAATTCCAATCGTAACCGTTATGAAGAGCGGTGCAATCGCCGTTATCGTCTTCGTACTATTTGTAGCGATTCGCGTTCCAGTTGTAAGAAAGTTTGATTAACTATTTGGAGTCATGTATTATACGCATGGCTCCTTTTTAAATGGATCAAATAACGGTATTCCCTTACTTCTTCTCACAGCTGCTCCCCATTCTAATCCTACCTCTAAAAATAAATCCCGCACTGTACTATATAAAAGTGCCTTCACATTTTTACGGATTTCTCCGTATTTATAGGCTCTCACAACACTCTTTACTCGCCAAATGAAATTTCCATACACTTCTTCATCAGCTAATATTTGCTCCAGTAAAACACCTTGCTCTAGTAACCCACTTTTTTTATACGCAAGTTCCACCTTACTCCAAAATATATTAATCTTCTTCGGATTACGCGTCATCGGCAGAAGTGCATATATAAAAGGCTTCGGTATATCGTGACGGCAATACGTCTCATCAAGCTCGTACGTTCCTTTTCTATTCTCTTTTATTTGTGGAATGTTTTTAGAAAGAACTGTTTCCCCCTCATATTTTTGCTCATTTTTACTACAGCCAGCTGCATCATCCCCACCTTCACATGCGGACATTTTCATACGGTCATCCATGCGGTCAATTGCGGATATAAGAAAAACATATAGATTCGCACTATACCCGCCGCGCTTATGTCTTTCTTTTGTTGCAACACGCTTTATAATTCCTAATTCCTCTAACTTTGCAATGGAGCGGCGTACTGTACGAATACTTTTTTCAACATTTGTAGCAATTGTCTCCATTAATGGACAAGCAACCCCCACTGTTTTCTGTTTCTCATTTACTGCATACTTTCCTAAAAAATGAATAATGGTAACATCCGTTTTATTTAATTGAAATCGATAATGTTTCAAAACTTGTTTTTGATATGTATTAAACTCTTCTTTACTTCGAAATTCACTATATGGTTTCATTAAATTATATAAGCTTCCCATTTTATCACCTCACTTATAAATAAGAGGCAGGAAGAGAAATTGGCGTAACATTTAATATTTTTTTATTGGAGATGAAGATATGATCGTAATTAGCGCTTGTTTAGGTGGTATCGCTTGTCGGTATGATGGAAATGACAATCTCGTTTCAAAAATAGAGGAGCTACTGCAACAAGAAGATACAGTCCTCATCTGTCCTGAAGTATTAGGAGGATTGCCAACGCCTCGTCCCTCAGCTGAAATTATTGGCGGGAATGGCGATGACGTTTTGGATGGAAACGCAAAGGTGATGACAAAAGACGGTGAGGATGTCACAGAATCTTTCGTGAGTGGCGCTTATAAAGCGCTAGAACAAATTAAAAATTTGCACCCAGAATATATTATTTTGAAAGAACGTAGTCCATCTTGTGGTAGTTCTACAATTTATACTGGAGAATTTAACGGGAACAAACAAACTGGTTACGGGGTAACAACTGCTTTATTCAAAAGACACGGATTTACAGTCATTTCAGAAGAAGATTTTGAGAATATAAAAAGGAATTGATCCTGTTCGTCAATTCCTTTTTTCTTTCTTATTTTGCACCTAATTTTTCTTTCACTTTCGCTGGGAGCTCGTCTTTCTTTACTTCTTCCCATGCTGATACACCTTTTTTATCTGAATAGTATACACGTAAGAATGCATCTTTACGAAGATTTTTTTGAGCATTAAATTCTAATTCTTTCTCTTTTCCGTCTTTATCAAACCCTTTTAATTTATACTCAAAATGTTTGTATGGCTCTCCGTTATCAGACTTACCATTATACTCTTTTCCGTCTACTGTAATTTGAACGTAATACTCATCTTTACCCATACGGTTAATATCACAACCTACTAACAGGCTCGCGAATACAACTAAAATACTAAACAGTGCAATATATCTTTTCATTTCCTTCACCTCATGTGTTTTTTCTTATAGTCTTATCTTAAAGCCCAAAGCTTAAAGAAGAAATTCAAAAACATGACATGAACATTACACTTTTGTAAGATAATGATTATTTCTTTACTTAGGAAACCGTCATCCCGTCACAAATTGGAATAAGTACGGACTCTAAACTTGGATGAGTTGCTACTACTTCGTTAAACTTCTTCATACACATAAACCAATTTCTAATTATGCAAAAGAAAAAAATTAGAAGAAAAATAATCATTCCTTATCCAACTAACGGTTTCATTTTCAATATGTGAAAAGGGATTTCTAAATGATGAAGTGAATATATATTTATTGTTTTCTAACTTTTGAGCGAAAGTTTTTTACATACGTTTCATTCTGTCCTAATTTAAAGATTTCGAAAGGAGAAATAATATGAATTCTATTTTATTAGATGTTCCGTTACAAATAGAAACAGACAGACTCATTCTTCGAGCACCACTGCAAGCAGGTGAAGGGAATGTAGTACAGGAAGCTATTCAAGATTCTATTCGTGAATTAAAGCAATGGTTGTCTTTATTCCAGTCCATTCCTACTGTTGAAGAAACGGAAATTCTCCTGAGAAATGCGCATATAGATTTTTTGAAAAGAGAAAGCTTTCGCTATCTTATCTATCAAAAGGAGACGAATGACTTTGTTGGAACTGCTAGCCTTCACGGAATTAATTGGAAGATTTCTAAATGTGAAATTGGCTACTGGATTCACACGCAATTTAGCGGCAGTGGATATATGACAGAAACAGTAAGTGCGTTAACAAACCTTGGATTTCAGTTATTCAAATTTAGAAGGATTGAAATACGATGTGAATCTCATAATATGAAAAGTCGTGCGATTCCTGAAAAACTAGGCTTTGAGCTTGAAGGGATATTACGTAATGAAGATCTTTCAGCGGACGGCAAACAACTAACTAATACTTGTATCTATGCAAAGATAAAGTGAAACTTTAATCAGCCCTCACCAATCAGGCTTTCACGCCAAAATAAAAGACCTTTTTAACGATTTTATTCCATCGCTAAAAAGGTCTTTTTCTATTTCAGCTAAAAACTTAGCACTCTTCTGGCTTACCAGCGTTCGTCGCTGTACGGAAAGATGATCCACATCCGCATGATGCGATTGCGTTTGGATTATCAATTGTGAATCCGCCGCCAAGCATAGATTGTTTATAATCAATTTTTACTCCTTTAACAATGGGAGCACTTTCTGTATCGATAACAAATTCAACACCGAAAAACTCAAGAACTGTGTCGTCTTCTTTTGGTTCTATCTCAAATCCTAATCCGTAAGAAAGACCACTACATCCGCCGCCGTGTACAGCAAGGCGCACGTACTTCTCTCCATCTTCAGCATCTTTTAACATATCTTTAATTTGAAAAGCTGCTTGTTCTGTTACTTCAATCATGAAATACACCATCCTTTCTGTTCTCATTCTATTATACATCTTTACGCTTCTATCTTGTACTCATACACTCCGCGGCAAATTACTTCTGCTGGTCCTTTCATTAACACGTTGCCTTCTTCTGTCCATGCAATCATTAAATCGCCGCCAGCTAAATGAACTGTAATTTCCTTACCACGCTCCATCTTTCCATTTAAAATAGAGGCTACAACTGCAGCACACGCCCCTGTTCCGCAAGCTTGTGTTACACCAGATCCTCGTTCCCAAACGCGGAAGTTCATCTCTTCCTCATTTAAAATTTCGATGAATTCAACATTTACTCGTTCTGGGAACATTTCATGTGTCTCAAGAACTGGGCCAAGTGTTGTAAGAGGTGCTTGTTCTACATCATCAACAAAAATAACTGCATGCGGATTCCCCATTGAAACAGCCGTAAATGCATAACGATGATTGTTGTATAAGAAGTTCTCACGAATAAATGGTGTTTCACCTTCGCCAAGCATCGGTATTTCTGCACGTGTTAAACGAGGTGCTCCCATATCGATTTTCGCTAACGTAACTTTCCCTTCTTCTACCGTTACTTCCGCCGTTACAATACCAGCTAACGTTTCAATTCTGAAAACTGTATCTTCTACTAGTTTATGCTCATACGCATATTTCGCTACGCAGCGTAAACCGTTACCACAGCTCTTTCCTTCTGAACCATCATTATTAAACATACGCATTTTCACCGGCGCTACGTCAGATGGACAAATTAAAATCATTCCATCTGCTCCAATACCAGTATTAATATTCGAAACCTTTTCCGCCACAAGAGCTAACTCTTCTTCTGGAATTTGTTCTTCAAACATATTTACATATATATAACTATTGCCAAGACCATGCATTTTTGTAAAAGAAAATTGGCTCATTTGTATTCACTCCAAAAATAATTTGTTATTTCAAGTATAAAATGCACGCTTTTAGAACACAATATGAATGTCCCCCGTTTCTCATATTTGACAACATTTGGCGATGAGCCATTCTTGCGCAAATTGTGTAAGAAAAAAGCCCTTCTAAAAGGGTCTTTTTTTATTTACATACAATATTATCCTCCCCTGCGAACAAAGACTTTATCTAATAGAAAAAGAAAAAAGTGCTGCCGATTGCAACACCTTAAAACATTGGATTTTCATCCAAATACTCATATACATTATTAACAAGTTCTTCTACTGTAGCACCTTGTACAACTTCACCATTTACAAGTGCAAACGGTCCTTCAAAACAAATACCACAATATCCTAAACAACCATACTCCATTACATCTAAATTCGGATCTTTTTCTAATTTCTCTAAAGCTGCTTGTGAACCACTCGCAAGGTTACCTACACAAAATTCAATTAATGGTTTAATCAAAATTCTCCCCCCTGTACTACAAAAAAAATTACCTTCTGAATATCTATAAGAAGAAAACTAAGCTGTTTCTTGTTGTTTTCGTTATACATTCTAAACTATTTAGTTACTTCACTATTTCACTTCAAAGTAGATGATTTTATTTTATATAACATGCTACTTGCGATGAAATGGTAACTAAATAAGAAAAACAGTTTACTCTACTTTTCTTCTTATTGTACAACAGAGTATTCATTCATGCATTGTTATTTGTTCACAAATTCGATATAATTTGATTGAGTAAAGTCAAAATATTTTATTAATATAAAATTTTATGATTAGGGGATATTTCAACAGAAAAGGGGTAATCCATCATGAAACACCTCGTAATATTAGGTGGCGGCTACGGTGGAATGAGAATTCTGCAGCGGCTACTTCCAAGCAACCAACTTCCAGATGATGTACAAGTGACATTAATCGACAAAGTACCATATCATTGTTTCAAAACTGAATATTATGCATTAGTTGCGGGTACTATTTCAGAAACGCATATTCGTATACCGTTTCCCGAGCACCCACGACTCAATATTCAATACGGCACAATAACAAATATTGATCTCGAAGAAAAAGCTGTTCATCTCGATGGCGGCGAAGCAATCCAATATGATGATTTAATTATTGGACTTGGCTGTGAGGATAAATACCATAACGTTCCTGGAGCGAAGGAATATACACATAGCCTACAATCGATTGAACAAACACGTAAGACATATGAACAATTAAATAGTCTAGAACCAAATGCAACAGTAGCTGTCGTTGGTGCTGGCTTAAGTGGCGTTGAAGTAGCAAGCGAACTTCGTGAAAGCCGTTCTGATTTAAAAATCTATTTATTTGATCGAAAGGATAGAATTTTATTCCCATATCCAGAGAAATTAAGTAGATATGTAGAAGAGTGGTTTGTAAAGCATAAAGTTAACATTATACGAAACTCTAACATTACAAAAGTAGAACCAAATATTGTGTACAACCACGATGAGCCACTTGAATGTGATGCAATCGTCTGGACAGCTGGTATTCAAGCAAATGAAGTTGTTCGAAACCTTCCAGTTGAACAAGATGGTAGCGGACGGGTTGTTTTAACAAAATATCACAATATTCCAAACAATGAGCACGTGTATGTTGTAGGAGATTGCGCAGCACTTCCACACGCACCATCTGCCCAACTTGCTGAAGGTCAAGGAGAACAAATTGTCCAAATATTATTAAAACGTTGGAACAATGAACCACTTCCTGACGAACTACCTGTCATTAAATTAAAAGGTGTTCTCGGCTCTCTTGGTAAGAAGCACGGCTTTGGTTTACTAGCAAACCAACCATTAATGGGACGTGTACCGAGATTATTAAAGTCCGGGATCCTCTGGATGTACAAATATCATAACGGTTAATACTTTACAGGCAGTCTCTTTTATTCTTTAAAAGATAATTATCAGACACATCTTTCTCAACATGAAGAATGATTTATTTTTCATTTTTATATTAAAAACTAGTGATAAACAGTGTATGCTATTTATAAGTTGTTTATTATTTCCTTTAAGGCCGAAGACATTCGGTCTTATTTTTTATGTTGTAAATACTTTTACAGGAGGTATTCCATTTCACTTATGAACTTAACGAAACTAAACGATCGAATAGAAGCGAAGAAGAAAGAATTGAGCTATCTCGTTGAAAAGTACGGATTCACTCATGATAAAGTAATTTCTTTCAGCCAAGAATTAGATCGTTTACTTAACTTATTAATAAAACTCAAAACGAAGAAAAAACGTTGTTCTTTATAACTGTTATTCTCTCTTTTTTGATACGATATAAAGTGAAACTTTAATCAGCCCTCACCAATCGGGCTTTTACGGGCAGCCCGACCCCCACCTAACTTCTTTGCTTTCACTGAATTTTGAGGTGGGGGTTTTACTGCCAGCAAATAGCGGGATAACTAAAATCAGAAAGGAGCCATCTATGTTTATATTAAAAGACGTTACATATAAAGATATACTACACATTCCTTATTTACAGATTCAAAAAGAAAAAATCACATGTATTATCGGTGAGAGTGGGAGTGGCAAAAGTACATTGCTCCGTATGTTAAATGATTTGCAGTCTCCAACATCCGGTACAATTGAATATAACGGCAAACTAATTTCTGATTACCCCCCTATTCAATTACGACGTGACGTAGTCATGCTTGGACAAACGCCACCTATTTTTGATGGGACGATTAAAGACAATCTATTAATGGGGCTTCGTCTTTCCGAAAAACCATTTCCAAATGATGATATTTTGCGAAGCGCATTAACGACTGTTAGCTTAGAAAAAAATTTAGAGGATAATGCCGGTTCCTTATCAGGCGGGGAAAAACAACGACTTGCTTTTGCACGTATCGTACTTATGGATCCACCTGTTTATTTATTAGATGAACCAACCTCGGCACTAGATAGCGATACAGAACGCCGCGTTATGAAACAATTTACTATACTAGCAAGAGAAAAGAAAAAAACAGTTATCTTCATCACACACTCGCAACAACTTCCAGAAGAAATTGCAGACGATATTATTGAAATTAGTAAAACAAACGGTGCAACTAGAAAGGAAGTGCTCTCAGTTGAAGGGCGTTATTGAACTCCAAATTTGGCAACTTGCCGCTGCATATATTTTCATTCTTATTTTAATCGGGCTTGTGAAATTAAAAGGAATACCGCGCGAAAAACAAATCGCGCTCGCAACATTCCGTATGACGATTCAGCTCGTACTTGTTGCCTACGTCCTTACATACGTATTTGAAAACAGTAATCCATTTTATACAATTGCTCTCATTACTTCTATTACTACCTTTGCAATCTTTAATATTTATAAACGAGTTAACATCCCAATGTCTAAAGAATTAAAACGAGTAGCCGCCCTTTCCATGGTTGCCGGATCAATTGGGCCACTTCTACTATTTATCTTTGTTATTATCGGTCATGACCCTTGGTATGCGCCGCAATATATCGTTCCGATTACAGGTATGTTAGTTGGTAATGCAATGACTGGTGTTTCTCTCGGTGCAAATACGTTCTTAAACAACATGAAATCACAAAGAGGTCAAATTGAAGGGGCACTTATGCTAGGCGCAACACCGAAAGAAGCCGCTGCTCCGCTCATACGCGACGCTTTTGACTCCGCTATTTTACCAACAATTAATTCTATGGTCGGAATGGGAATTATAAGCTTACCGGGCATGATGACCGGTCAAATCTTATCTGGTGTATCACCATTTACAGCCATTCAATATCAAATCGCTATCATACTTGGTATTTCAGGAAGTACCGCTTTTGCTGTTATTATCTTTTTACAGCTTGGCTATAAAACATTCTTTAATAAGAGGTGTCAGTTGAAGGAGATTGATTATGGCGGGCGGTAAATGATGCACCTTTCTCGGTGAGTGAAATTATATCAACGATTTTTTGAATATATCTATCGCAACTCAAAATATATCAACGATTCGACAAGGAATATCGACTTACCGACAAAAAATGACAATAAAAAAGAGGAGGCTACTCGCCTCCTCTTTTACTTACGCCTTCTTAACGAATTGTGATTTTAACTTCATAGCTCCGAAACCGTCGATTTTGCAATCAATATCGTGATCGCCATCAACTAGACGGATACTCTTTACTTTCGTACCGATCTTCACAACTGAAGAAGTTCCTTTTACTTTTAAATCTTTAATGACAGTAACAGCATCGCCGTCTTGAAGAACGTTTCCGTTTGCATCTTTTACAACTTTTGCACCATCATTATTTTCAGCTTCTGCTTCTTGGCCCCACTCATGAGCACATTCTGGACATACGAAAAGAACGCCATCCTCATACGTATATTCTGAATTACATTTTGGACAATTTGGTAAAGTAGCCATAAATTCATTTCCTCCGTTCATTATTTATACGTAAAAATCAAAATTGATGTTTACATCTCGATAAATAAAATTTGTATAGCATTTCTATATAGTGCCATAGTCTCACGTTATTGACAAGCCTACCTCAAATTCTCATTTTTTATTGTATTTTACAAAATTTCAATTCGTATGGTGTTTCCAAGTAAAAAAGAAGAACCTTCACAAGATTCTCCTTTTCAAAATGAACGAGTTCTCACTAGAGCCCCCAACCATTTTCCTCAATGTAAAATTGATACTCTTCTAGCTCATCTTCACTTAACTTCTTATTATTCTCATATACTTCTTGCCATTCAAAATAGCCTTCACTTAAATATATTAGAATACTTATGAATGATACGTTCAATACACTAAGTTAAGCATTTTACATATTTGATAATAAAAATGTTTCACATGAAACTATCTATATTTTGTATTACCTCGTCCCTACACAATGTGTGTAAAAACACTACAAAAAGACGCCCTTTTCAAAGAGGCTTCTTTTTATAGTTGAAAATCTACTAATAAATAAAATGAATTGTTTAATATATGAATCCCCCATGGGACGAGTAAATTATTTGTTTTCTTATAAGTGTAAGCTAAACATATACCGCCACCCAAAATATATAAAACACTCCCTAAAGTAAGTGGATGTCCTAAAGTAAATATAAAAGCACTTATAACAATACTACTGAGCGTAGAAAAGCGCTGAGATAATTTCGCGAAAAACATTCCCCGAAATAGAAGTTCTTCCCAAACTGGTGCAAAAACTGTGAGCACCACTACGTATATAATGATTTCACTTTTAGTAGGCTCTATGACTATATTAGGCTCATCCACACTAACTCCCGTTGGTAGAATTAAATTTAATACCGCAAGATATATAAGCAGTACGATCATCGTCATTACTATCGTTACATAATGTTTGAAATTATTGAACTGTATTGATTTTAATAACTGTAAACAGTAATTTCTTGCTGGTGAATATATTAAAATAATAGTGAGAAATGTTAAAGGCGGAATAAGATAATTTACATACCACGGATATAATGAGAAGTCATATAAAAAGTTCAAAAAACCAATTCCATGCATGACCCCAAAAATAATTACTATCATGCTAATTACTTCACGCATACTCATTTGTACATTTTTTTCTTTATATGTAACTAATTCCGTGTCCATCATATCCCCTCCAGTATAATTAAACCTTTTTAACCATTATATACCAAATTCAATGTAAAAAAAGACAATACACCACAATGTATTGTCCATTTTCTTCCCTACCATTTCTCTCTACATGTTTTAATTAAATGCAGTAAGTACTTCTTCGTCATATCTGCTCTTCTCCACCTTGAGAGCATTCGCTTTTCTTTTGGATTCTGCCGTATTCTCGCTACTTCTTTTAATAAAAGCTCCCATTCTTCCGCTGGATGTTCTAATAAGTATTGTAGCCCTCTATCTTTTGAAACGATTGTTTTATGATCTAGTGTATATAAAATACGCCCCATCGTAACGACCGCTGATTCTACCCATTCTTCTATAAAGAATAAATATGGCTGCTTCGCCTTACCACTCCAGTACTGTTCTACGTTGTATTTCATCGTATTGACTACATCATCCCACCTTATTTGAAACGGGAGATCCTCTGCTTCTTTCCCGATAACTGTAATACCTTGATTTTTCAATGTCCACCATGTGACTGCATTAATGTCCCAATGACCTATATTCGCCTTACCATCTGCACAATACACGTACTCATTCATTTCATCATTGTATTTTCCTAAATCAGCTAGTGGAATATACATACCATCCATTCTTTTACCTAACGTACTACCGCCAAGTTTCTTATGAAGTTCTACCAGTTTCTGTTTTTCAGCTTCATTCACAGAATCACTTATTACCGTAATAAAATCAACATCGCTCGTTTCTGCATGAAACGCACCGAGTGCGATGGAGCCGTAAATATATACCCCGACTATTTTTTCATCTAAAAAAATTTCTTTTAGCCCTACTATGTATTGCTCCATCAACTGCTCTACTTCTTTTGGTAACGCATGCTTTACTACACTCTCCACATCTATCCCTCCAATAAAAAAAGCCTTTGCAAATTCGCAAAGACTTCCTGCTTTATAAATATTTCTCGATTTCTTCGTAAACATCCTTCAAACGAGGATTTCCTTCTCCAACAATTTCTCCATTTACAAGAACGACCGGATAAAATAAATCTTCCTCCACTACACGCTCTGCGAATGCTTTTTTATCTTCATCTTCTTGTTCTTCTTGAAAATCAATATACTCGAAATTAAATTTATTTTCTTGTCCTTCATATTTACGACCAATTGCTGCTTGTAACCACTCAAACGTTTCTGTTGAAGATGGCATTCCAACGCAGCTTGCACAAATTACTTTCGTCCCATACACTTGCACATTAACCATTTCTTCTCCCCCACTTCTTGTTCTAACAGTATATTCAGATGTCTTATTACATAAGCACATCATTTTACAAACTTATTCCATACCCCTATACTGAAAAAACACAATACAATATTTCGACAATAAAACAAGAAGAGAAAAAATAGATTTTCCCCTCTATCTTGATTATAATAAAACTGATGAAAGGAGTCGATAAAAATGGAAAACCCACATATGCAAGAACAAGTACTAGAAGTACTAGATAAATTACGTCCATTCTTACTTCGCGATGGCGGAGACGTTGAATTAGTAGACATTGAAGAAGGTATCGTAAAATTACGCCTTATGGGTGCATGCGGAAGCTGCCCAAGTTCTACAATTACACTAAAAGCTGGTATCGAACGCGCATTACTTGAAGAAGTACCAGGCGTTATTGAAGTAGAACAAGTATTTTAATTAAAAGCGGAAGCGGCTCGTTCAAAGTCACTTTCTAAAAGGAGACCAAATTTGGTCTCCTTTTTTTATTCAAATAATACTTATCCGTTAACATCATAAAACAAAATTGGAAATCCTTCTCAAAAAATGCGATAATTGATACTATATAGTGAATCGTTCACACATATAAAGTAAAAAACATAGGGGGACGACACATGCCAAAAATGGGGAACACTTTTTTAACAATTCAAGAACTAGAAAAGAAAAAAGAGTATTTATTAGGCCTTTCATCCGTTATACCAACATGGAATGCGAGCTATCAATTTTTATTTAAAGAAATCCAGCAAGAATTATTGGGTAAAGTAAATGAAAAACTTGAAAAACATCAATTCGTTTTAAATATATGTGCAGAGCAACAAGTAGGGGCATAATGTATTACATACCATTGTGGTATATAAAAAAGAGACCTCACTCGGTCTCTTTTTTATATTTTTAAGACAGCCAATCTAATTTTCTAATCCCGAGCTTATCAACTGGTAAACGAAGTGAGCCATAAAAGTGCTTCATAAATTGCTCAGAGCGGTTCACATCGTGTAAAATGGCTTCTAAGCGATCTCTATATATGCTTTTTTGTTCTTCATTTCCAGTTTGGTAATATCGTTCGACTGTTTCAAAATAGTGAAGCGGGAACAAGAGCCTTGCAAATAATAGGCGCCAACCAAATGAGGATAGCGAATAATTCCGTTCATAATCTGTAACAAATTGAACAATTGTTTGCTCCCAGTCTTTCTTTTTTTCTATCATCATATAGCGAATCCATTCTGCTATATCTCGAGTTGGGTGATCATACACCCAGTCAAAAGGAAGTTTGAGACGCTTCGTTTGATGCCATAATAAAGGTGTGAATCGTTCTTGGCAAATTGTTGCGGCATCAGTTAGTTGTGGCGTATCATCCATCTCTGTATCAACAACATATTGAATGGCATTTTCTGCAACTCCTAAGTAATACGGGAAGGATTCGATAAACAATTGATCGAATACGTCTGTAGGGTGGTTCATCACTTGTGATTGCCAAAACTTTTCTAACTGATCGAGCCTTTTTTCCCATAACGCTTTCCATTCACCAATGCGGCTTAATTGCTCAATTTCTTCTGGAAAGAATGCACCTCGTTTATGGAATATAGAAAGCTCACTTCCTAATGACGTAGCATGTCGTTCTAACGCGCGCATACCTTTTAATAAGCAGTAATTTTGTTCTTCTATCTCACTTACATAGTACCCGTGTATAGTCGGAACGAAAGTCGCTACAGTTATATCCCCTTGCTGGTTCATATAGTCACTGAGCTTTTTCATCTCTACAAGTACTTCTTCCTCCATTTCTCCAATTGGAACAAGTACATAAATTTTGTTGCGAATCCAAAAGCTTTTATAGGGGCCAAGGGGGATTAATTCTTTAACATGCATGTGATAATGCTCATAAATATGATGAATCATCGCAGTCGCCACCTATGGTTTTTCTTTATATATATGAGCTTGTGCTCGCCTTTCATTCCTATGCACATGATAAAGCAACGAAACGTATACAAATACTAAAAAGAAAAAAAGGTGATAAACATGAAAGAATCAAATCAACTACAAGAAAGAGCATTACAACTATTACAAGAACGTGGTGTAACAATTGACGATATTGCTGAACTTGTTCATTTTCTTCAAAAAAAATATCATCCAAATTTAGAGATGTCAGAATGCCGTTATAACGTTGAGCGTGTATTATCAAAACGTGAAGTACAAAACGCACTGATTACAGGTATCGAACTCGATGTTCTTGCTGAAAAAGGAATGTTAAGTGAGCCGTTACAAGATATCGTAAAACGTGATGAAGGCTTATACGGAATTGATGAAGTTATCGCACTTTCTATCGTTAACGTGTACGGCTCTATCGGTTTCACGAACTTTGGATATATCGATAAATTAAAACCTGGTATTTTAGAATACTTAAATGATAAATCGACTGGCAAGGTGCACACATTCCTTGACGATATCGTTGGCGGAATTGCTGCCGCTGCTTCAAGCCGCTTAGCGCATAGAGCTGAGCACTCGGAATAAAGTGAAACTTTAATCAGTGGGGGGTTTGCTTCATCCCCCACTGATTATTAGTCGAACCAATCGGACTTTTATGGGCAGCCCGACCCCCACTTAAATTCTTTGCTCTCGCTGAATTTTGAGGTGGAGGTCTTACTGCCCATTAAAGCGGGATAAAGTACGAAAGACCGTCAGTTTCATACTGACGGTCTTTCGTATTCCATGAGCATAAATTCCCTTCCGCGGCTCAAAAAAATAGGACCTTGCTGAAAACCTATTTTTTTATATAGCTTAATCGCTCTTGTATTAAATGTCGCAACACTAAGTCGAAACGTTTTCGGCTTATATTCTTTCACAGCAAACGCTATCCCAGCTTGCAAAAACATTTCGCCCATCCCTTTCCCTGTTAACGCTGGCTTCATGCCAAGTCCGATATCCATTACATCTTCCCCGCCATATAAATGAGCATCTCTTCCACCTGGAACTTGTGCATTTTTTCCAAAACAAAAATAACCGATGAACTCTCCTTTATCGTCACAACAAACATAATACGTCCCATCTAATAGCTCTTCTATTACTTCAGCCTCTCCTGAAAAACTATATAGATTATATGGCTCCTCGTACGTCCACGTATTTATCTCATTTGCTTCTTCTACTGTTAACTTATGTATATCCACCTTTCTCTTCCCCCCTATTATATTTCTACTAACAATATTCGATATTCATCTTATAATTCATCTTTCTCAATATATTTCTTACATTTATCGCCTTATTTTTATGGAAGATTTTTCTTATTATGTTACGATTAAACAGAATCATTTGAAATAAGGTGGTGACAATTTGAATTACTTTTCTTATCTCTCCTTAGAAGAACGTCAAAATTTTTTCTATAAAGAACCTCTTAGTTTTTCAAAAAGTATAGGGAAAGAGCAATTAGCGTACGCATTAGGTGCTACACTGTATACTCCCGGTACGAAAGAAACTATCGCAGAAGATATAATTAGAAAAAAACATGTGGAAGCTACCTCAATTATTCTTTGCCTAGAAGACTCTATCAGCGATAAGGAAGTAAAGTTTGCAGAGCAAAACATCGTTTTTCAAATACAGCAAATCGCCAACTTGGTCAGTGCTAACATACTAAATCAAGCAGACATCCCACTTCTTTTTATTAGAGTTCGACAGCCAAGTCAAATGAAGACAATTGTTACTGAATTAGGTAGTGCGGTTCAGTGCTTATGTGGTTTTGTCTTTCCAAAATTCACACCCGTTAATGGAAAGACTTATATCGATCAGCTTGCCTATATAAACAAGCTATATTCATTATCCCTTTATGGAATGCCTATTTTAGAATCACCAGAAATTATGTATAAAGAAACACGTGTAGAATCATTATTACAAATAAAAGATCTACTAGATTCCTATCGTGATTACATCTTAAATGTACGTATTGGTGCTACTGATTTTTCAAGTATATTTGGTATTCGGCGCAATAAATACACCCCTATCTATCATATTACTGTTGTTCGTGATTGTATTTCCGACATTATTAATATTTTCTCCAGAGCGACAAATGGATATGTTATTTCAGGATGTGTATGGGAATATTTTTCTAATGATTACGAAGAAGGGCTCATTCAAGAGGTATCGCTTGACCATGCAAATGGATTAATCGGAAAGACAGTCATTCACCCATCTCATATTAAAGTTGTACAAGCAATGCACATTGTTACAATGGAAGATTATTTAGACGCAAGGTCAATTTTACAACATGCAGATACGTATAACGGAGTGTTAAAAAGCAGTTTTGCTAACAAAATGAATGAAGTAAAGCCTCATTATAACTGGGCTCGCAAAATCATTTTAAAATCTAATATTTACGGGGTGCTACATGAAAACAAACAATTCACCGATCTCCTTATTACAAACGCAAAACAACACGTATAACGTTTTGAATAATATAAAGGTTCATGTAGAAGTACGTGATAATCCATATAATTTAGAATTAGATAATCTTTTTCAAATGGCAGCGAGGATAAATAAGAAGCGGAGTTTTTTATTTGTGAGTACAATACTTGGAAAGCATCTTCCTATTAAACCTGCAGTCTCTTTAACAAGTGGGCTCGCTCTCGCTGCAAGATATATGGAAATACTACATAATACTTCTCATCCATTTCAAAAAGAAATTTTTAATCTTATTTCATTAGAAGTTGATGAAATCCCAGAAGAAGTATTTCGTTATCAATATCCCTTGCAAGAAGAAGTATTATTTATCGGATTCGCTGAAACAGCAACAGCACTTGGCCATTCTATGTTTCAATGCTTTCAAAATGCAAATTATGTACATACAACTAGGGAATCGATACCCAATCTCGAATCTGTCATTACATTTGAGGAAGAACATTCACATGCAACATCACACCGTTGTTATGTCGATAAAAGCTTTTTTCAAAACAACAATCCGATCGTTCTCGTAGATGATGAGATGACAACCGGGAAAACCGCACTAAATATTATCAGGTCCATTCAACAGCAATTTCCACGAGAAGAGTATACCATTGCTTCTTTATTAGACTGGCGTTCTAATACTAATAGAAGACAATTTAAACAACTAGAAGAAGAACTTCAAATTAAGATTCATGTTATTTCTTTATTAGAAGGTAGCATTCACGCAGCTGGCCAACCATTAAATATTACAAAAACAGATATTCACATTGAAGAAACAAAACCTTATTTCAAAAAACATACCATTACTTGTCCAGCATTATCCTATACATCAAATTATATAAAATATACTGGGCGCTTTGGCATTTCATCATATGAACAAAAGCACATTCATTCTTTTACTCAAGAAGCAGGAAAAATGTTACAAAGAAAAAGAATTGGAAAACGTACACTCTGCCTCGGAACGGGTGAATTTATGTATATTCCAATGAAAATTGCTGCTGAAATGGGGGGGAATATTTTATATCAATCTACAACACGAAGCCCTATCCACCCTGTTTCAAATGATGTGAACTACGCCATTCATAATCATTTCTCATATCCAAGTCCCGAAGATTCTACTATTACAAATTACTTTTATAATATTTCACCTCATGATTACGATGAAGTATTTGTTTTTATGGAACGTGATTTAGGAGAAGAATCCTTATCTCCTCTTCTACAGCAGTTACAAACAGTTATTCCCTTTATTCATATCGTCTCATTTTCAAATAGCATAGAAAAGGAAGGTTGATAATTATGGTAAAAGTAAATTCCCATATTAGTAGTTACGATCCAAATGATGCTATTTTTCTATTAAAAGATATTAGTGATTTAATGAAAGAAAGTTCCACAGAAACTAGAGAACAAGCCATTCAAACTGGCACACATTATTCTGAAATGTTACCCGTAGAATATAAACCATCTAAAGCGTATATGGATTTATTCTTTTCCTCCCTGCAACAATACAAGCAAAAACTAGCAATTGCAGTTGGAGTTGTCGCCGAACAAATTATACAGACTAAAGGAACGAATCTTGTCCTCGTCTCATTAGCTCGTGCTGGTACACCTATCGGTATTCTTATAAAACGCTACATACGCTATCACTATAACCTTAATGTACCTCACTATTGTATTTCTATTATTCGTGGACGCGGTATCGATGAAAATGCACTTCACTATATTTTAGAACATCATCCTAAAGAAACAATTCAATTCATTGATGGGTGGACTGGAAAGGGTGCAATAAAAAAAGAATTGGAACATGCAGTACATACATTTAACGAGAGAAATAATACACACCTTTCTCATTGTATGGCTGTACTTGCTGATCCCGGTTACTGTACTTCAATTTACGGTACACGCGAAGATTTTCTTATCCCTAGTGCTTGCTTAAATGCAACCGTCTCTGGACTAATTAGCCGCACTGTACTAAATGACACCTATATTCGTCCAAATGATTTTCATGGTGTTAAATATTATAAAGAGCTAGAACAAGAAGATTTATCAAATTTCTTTATCGATGAAGTAACAGCTTTATTCCCGTCTGTTCATTCTCATGTAGATGATCAATTACGTTATATCACTTCAACATACACCGATCCATCTTGGCAAGGATTAAAAGATATACAGTCTATCCAAACTCACTTTGAAATTGACGATATTAACCTAATTAAACCAGGAGTCGGTGAAACAACTCGCGTATTACTCCGGAGAGTACCGTGGAAAATTTTAATACGTAAGCAAAACAATCCCGACTTACAGCATATTTTACTTCTCGCTAAAGAAAAGAATGTCCCTATTGAAATATATGAGAATATGGCTTATTCATGTTGCGGGCTCATTAAGCCTCTTAGGAGGAAAACGATATGATTTTCGCCAGTGATCTTGATCAAACGCTTATTTATTCCCGCAAATCATTTCGTGCTCATATAGAAGATGAATCAATTCAGCTCATTGAAACTTTAGATGGAAAAGAAATTTCTTTCATATCACATAAAACCATTTCACTACTAAAAAAATTGCAACTGCACTCATATTTCATTCCAGTTACTACAAGAACAATTGAACAGTTTCAGCGTATTGCTTTATTCCAAAATGAAATCATTTCTAAATATGCCATTACAAGTAACGGCGGTAATATCCTTCATGATGGCAAGCAAGATGTTACTTGGAACAAAGAAATAAAAAAAAGACTTTCAGTAGAATGTATAGAAAGAAACGATATACTAAAGGAATTTGAACAAATAGCTCATAAAGATTGGATTATATCCCAAAAAACTGCTGATGATTTATTCCACTACTGCATCATTAAACGGGAGAACATTCCTTATGATGAATTATCATCATTCACTTCCTGGTTAGACAAACAGGGCTGGAATCATTCACTTCAAGGCAGGAAACTATACTTTGTACCAAAACCAATTAACAAATGGGACGCCGTGCAATATATAAAAGAAATACTACAAATGGATACTATTATTACAGCTGGGGATTCTTTACTTGATTTATGCATGCTTGAAAAGGCGAACCATGCCTTCGCACCACTTCATGGTGAATTAGGGGCAACATATACTCATTTACAACCCCATATTGTAAAAACAGATGCAATCGGCATATATGCCGCAGAAGAAATCGTAAGTAAATCACTTCAAATTATTCATAGTTCATTACCTACCTCATAATTAAAATATGCACAATTACATACGCACACCTATGAAACAAATGGTACAATTTATTTGAATCGCTGTTGTTACACTTCTTGATCAAAGAAAAGGCGTTAAAACGGATATTAGCGCCTTATCAAACTCAAGCAATTGGCACATTTTGTCATCATGAAAGACACTCAAAAGAGTGTCTTTTTTTTATATCTCACAAGGACTTACTCATTTCAAAATATAAACACATAAAATAATGTAACTCTTTACACACATGAATCCCTTTCTAGAAGTTGTGAAGTAAACTCAAAATAAAAAAGCACTCTTGGCTAGAGTGCTTTTTACTTTCAAATCAGGAGGTTACATTTATGGATAGTACTCTCGTATTTAACTTCGGCATTGGTATTATCATTATTTTATTCGTCTTCTTTGTTCTTTGTATGAGCGGGGTATAGAAAGACGATTTTCGGGCGTCTTTTTATACATATGTATTACTTGACTTTCGTAAAAGAAGTAACAATAATGGTTACAGGTAAAACTATTCACATATCCACAAATAGGAGGAAGAACAATGAAACATGTAATCGTTTATGCACATCCAAATACAGAAAGCTTCAACCATGCGATTTTAGAAACGGTAAAAAGTGAATTAGAAGAAAAAGGTCACGAAGTACGCGTTCGCGATCTATACGAATTAAACTTTAATCCAGTATTAGGCGCTTCCGATTTCATCTCATTTTCTCAAGGAAATACACCAGAAGATATTAAAGAAGAGCAAGAGCATATCTCTTGGGCTGATAGCATTACATTCATTTATCCAGTTTGGTGGGCGGGACTTCCTGCTATTTTAAAAGGATACGTTGATCGTGTGTTTAGCCATGGCTTCGCTTATGCTTACGGTGAAAACGGCATTGAAAAATTATTAAGCGGTAAAAAAGGATTGTTATTATCTACAATGGGCAATACGAAAGAAGCATACACAGCAGGCGGTATGTTTGAAGCAATGAAGAAAACAGCTGATGTTGGTATTTTTGAATTTACAGGAATTGAAACAATTGAGCATACATTCTATACAAGTGTTCCTTCTGTGGATGATAATGTGCGTAAACAATATCTTGAAGAAGTTAAAGATGTTGTGAATCGTGCATTTTAATAAAAAAACTCCGGCTTTAACAACCGGAGTTTTTCATTTCATCATTAATTTCGGAATATACCTTTGAAGAATGCTTTCTAATTCATTCATATCTTCCTGTCTAATAAGTAAATTCACATTATCATTCATTTTTTCTCGCCCACGATATAAAAATATATTTTCTTTTGGATTTTCCCATGTTGATGTTTTATAGCCTTTTAATTCTTCGTATGAATAAAAGTTTAATCCGTCTACTACACCTTTTTCATATATTTGTACACTTCTAATAAGATGGATGGCTATTAAAGTCATAAAACAACTTGCTACAGCATGAATACCTAGCTGAATGAAAAACTGTTCAACTGTATCAATATCGCCACTTACGTACCGAGCATATATATACATACATTGTCCAATGAAATACGCTGGTCCAAGTAACGCAATCCAACGTCTTTTCACCCGAGGATACATTGAAATCAGTTTTCCTGCGCTTTTTTTCATTTCATTTATTTTATATATTTTCCATAGAACAAAAAACAAAACACATAATGTAAAAACAAACATAATACATGACATCCAGTACATTCTTATTCTCTCCCCCTTACATCATCACATTTAAATTTTACATTTTATATATTTATAGTACATATGCAATTATGCATAAAAAAAACAGGTAACCTCTTCCGGTTACCTGCATTTCATTACATCTTCTCAATCCACTCCGTCAAGTTATGCACAACTTGCGTTGGTTGTACTTCATATTCTGTTAACTTCTCCACAGTTGTGACTCCAGTGTGGACAAGAAGAGTATGCATGCCAGCATTTACTCCTGCTAAAATGTCTGTATCGTAGTTATCCCCAACCATTAATGCTTCATCTTTTCCTATACCAAGTACTTTTAAAGCTTGTTCCATAATGACTGATTCTGGTTTTCCGATAAAGATTGGATCTACACCTGTTGATACTGCTACAACTGATGTTAATGAACCGTTTCCTGGTAATAATCCGCGTTCAGTCGGAATAGCAATGTCTCCATTTGTGGAAATAAACGTTGCGCCGTTACGCACAGCAAGACACGCCTTTGCTAATTTTTCATATGTGATGTCACGATCTAAACCGACAACAACGAAATCAGGATTTTCATCCACAAGTTCAAATCCTTTTTCCACAAGTGCATCATGTAAGCCTTCTTCACCAATCATATATACAGTTGCGTCTTGTTTACGTTCGTAAATGAAGTTCGCTGTTGCCATACTCGTTGTGAATACTTGCTCTGCTTTCGCTGGAATATCGAAACGAACAAGCTTTTCTGCCACTTGTTCTGGTTTGCGAGTTGAATTATTCGTAACGAATAAATATGGAATGCCGCGCTCTCCTAATGCTTTTACGAAGTCGCTCGCTTCTTCAATTTGTTCTTCTCCGCGATACATCGTACCGTCTAAGTCAATTAAGTAACCTTTATACATCGATTATGTCTCTCCTTCTATGCTAACGTTCTCACCTTATCATACCACTCTTATATTACCCGCTTTTTGCAAAGAAAAAAACGCTTTACCTTAAAGCGCCCCATAACGTTCATTTTTTCTCTTTTACTTGGTAAGAACAACTACAATCGCCCTCGCACATGTTTGCTAGCGTCTTTACATCTGCTCCTGCAAATAAACGCTTATACATTTCTTTTTCATCTTCACATACTTGCGGGAATCTCTCGGCAATTTCTTTTAACGGACAGTTTTGTTTTTCAATTACAAAAGAGTTCTCTCCGTCTCTCTTAATTTGAACCATATAACCATTTTTCTCTTGCATAGCTGCTATCTCTTGCACTTTATATGCTAAATTCTTTTGATTACTCACTCGCTTTTGTAGCTGTTCTTCCATTCGCTTCGTTCTCTCTTTTAAAACGTAACGAAGTATTTTTTCATCGCCCATTCGAGCTAAATCTTCTAGCATATCAATCGCAAATTGCTTATACTCCTTCGGGAATGTATCTTCTCCCTTTTCGCTTAATCCATACAAATAAGTTGGTCTTCCGACATGTTGCCTTACCATCTTAGAATAGATTAAACCATCTTTCTCGAGATTACTTAAATGTCTTCGGATCGCCATTTCTGTAATCTCTAAAACGTCAGCTAGTTCCGCTACCGTGTGCTCTCCCTTTACTTTCAACAATTGTACAATTTCATCTTTCGTCGTACGTGCTTCCCCCATGCTTCAACCTTCTCCCTTTTCTTTCTCACATACAATATAAGATCCCCAAAAAGGTACCCTGGGGATCTTATAAGCATAATTATTCTGGTACAAATGCAGATACAGGCCCTAATTCCTTTTCTAAATAACTGCGAATATTTGCTGGGTATTTCTCTACCACTGCAATATGTTTTTGAATCGTCTTATATAATTCATCATGATTCATTTGAATATAATCTTGCGTAAGCATTTTTCGAAGAAGGATAATTTCTTTCATCCCTTGTCCATCTTCTGCACTTATCACTCGCTCGTCCATTAAAATATCAATAATATCTTCATAGCTTCCTGGATCGCGCATAATAAATCCATCAATCATCGCATTTCCTACATCTAATACACAATCAATAATTAGATGCGCTATGCGTTCTAATGCGTAAAATTCAAACTCGGTTTCATATATCTTTTTCTCTTGAAATGTACTTGTTGCTCGTTCTAAACATACTAGCATTTGTTCTATTTTCTTTCTGTCTACAAAATACATGAATGTCACCTACCTGGAAATTAAAGCATTTACATTTTAATTGTAACGCTTTCTTCTGAAAAAATCGACAATTTTTCGAATTCACCTTTTCCCCGTAATTTGTTATAGTTATATTTGTATGATTTTTGAAATTGGAGGAATGGAATCTTGGAACGTGAACTCGCACTAGAAATTGTCCGTGTAACAGAAGCAGCAGCATTAGCATCCGCACAGTGGATGGGCCGCGGAAAGAAGAATGAAGCAGATGATGCAGCAACTACAGCAATGCGTGATATGTTCGATTCAGTAAACATGGCAGGTACAGTTGTAATTGGTGAAGGAGAACTTGATGAAGCACCGATGTTATATATTGGTGAAGAACTAGGAACAGGTAACGGTCCAGAAGTAGATATCGCCGTTGACCCATTAGAAGGTACAAACATCGTTGCAAAAGGTCTTGCAAATGCAATGGCAGTCATCGCAATCGCAGATAAAGGAAACCTTCTTCATGCTCCTGATATGTACATGGAAAAAATCGCGGTTGGTCCAAAAGCAGCTGGTAAAATTAGCTTAGATGATCCAATTGAAAAAACAATTGAAATTGTAGCAGAAGCTAACAATAAAAAGATTCGTGACCTAACGGTTATCGTTCAAGAACGTGAACGTCATCAAGATATTATTGATCGTGTTCGTGCTAAAGGTGCACGCGTAAAATTATTTGGTGATGGTGATGTTGGTGCGTCAATCGCAACAGCACTACCTGGAACGGGTATCGACTTATTCGTAGGTATTGGCGGAGCTCCAGAAGGCGTTATTTCTGCAGCAGCATTAAAATGCCTTGAAGGTGAAATGCAAGCTCGCTTAGTTCCAATGAACGAAGAAGAAGAAGCTCGTTGTCGTGAAATGGGATTAGAAGACCCTCGTCAACTTCTTATGTTAGACGATTTAGTATCTGGTGATGATGCAATCTTCTCAGCAACTGGTGTATCTGCTGGTGAGTTATTAGACGGCGTGAAATTCCTAGGCGGAGATTTAGCTGAAACATACTCTATCGTAATGCGTTACAAAACAAGAACAGTACGATTCATTAAAACGCATCACCATTTAGATCATAAGCCACACTTAAACTTAGATATTTAATAAAAGGAGCCATGTGTATGGAAGAACGTTTCTTTCTGTACGACGACACTGTCGCTACAAAAACTCGTTTCGTTAGCTTTATGGGAGAAAATGAGCGTCATGATTTAGCGCTTTTATACTCTGATCGTCATTACGGTAAAACAATTGTCCTTGATATGCAAAGTAATAAATTTGCAATCATCGGTCCTGACGATTTAAACGAACCAGGCTACTTAGAGCACGCATTTTCTATGACTGAAGAAATTGCAGAAGAACTACGCTCATTTTTATTTGAACTTATATAATTTATCTCAAACACCAGCTATTTTAGCTGGTGTTTTTTCGCTTTAAGTATTTTGAATTTTCAAACCCTTATGTTATAATGAAGAATAAATCTATTTGGATAGAAAGGACGTTATCTACGTATGCCAACATTTACTTTGTAATGGACCAGCAATTGGATAGCATTACTCTCAAAAAAGCACCACGCTTTTTCAAGGGAGTAGTCTGCCCATTCCCATTACAAAGGAACGTATTGCATCTGTAGTATGATGTTTACGGAGGTTCCTAAGGGAACCTCCTTTTATTTTTGTCTTTTTCTCATGTCTTCATACTACAAGACATCCAAATAGCTGTATTACGTTTCTTTGCCACTACTATAAGAGGTGAAGAAAAATGCAGAAAGTACAACTTTCTTGGAGTTTATATGAAAATCAGCAAAACACAATCGAAAAATATTGTAAAAATTGCAGACGCACTACCCTATTTACTGACACGAATATTCGTAGGCATAACGCCAACGGAAAAAACATATACCGCTTTGCTATTTATAAATGCCCGAAAGATCATACGTGGAACCAAAAACTTCGTATTTATAAAGCATTTACTGATCATGTTGAAACAGTTGATATGACGCAGGAAGATCAAATAGAAACAACTACTACCATTTCCATTACGCAGCATAAAGAAAACGGCATAGCCGAAATCACAATCGTATTAGATCTCATTTTCGGTTCCCATCGAATCGATAAAGCATTATCCACATATATTTCCGATTGGAGCCGTACACTCATTGTGGATAAAATTAAAAGTGGGGATATTCAATTGAACGGACAACAAATGAAACCAAATACACTCCTTTCTGAAGGAGATTCTATTTCGATTTGTTTATAAATGAGAATATGTAAAAAATCCTCTTACAATCGTAAGAGGATTTTTTTACTTCTTCACTTTTCGTAATACGAAGTGTGCACAACCGAAGTTACAGTACTCGTATAAATACTCCGTTAACGTACTAATTTTCGTATCATATGTCGCACGCTGGTTACTATCATCAAAGAATCCGCGCAATCTAAGTTGCTCATAACCCCAGTCCCCAACGATGTAATCATATTTATTTAAAATTTCTGCATAGCGCTCTTTAAATGCTTCTTCACTAAAACCGTCACGAAAGTTTTTAATTACTTCGTACTGAACATTATTAATGCTCACCGTAGCATGAATCTCTTGCTTTTGCTCCATCATTAACTTCCTCTCTAAGCATTCTTCTTTTTATCGTATCACAAAGCATACCAACCAACAATTTCAAATACAAAAAATTGAAAATTAGTGCATGCTATGGAGAAGGAGGTGATACATCGTGAAAAAGCAAATTATACTCTCTCTCCTCACGCTTTCCTTATTTGCAGGCTGCCAATCAACGAATAAAGCTGAAATGGAACGTGAAGAAGGAAGTCGTGTACTTGTTTCCAATAAAAACGACATGTATCATACGGAAAATACAAATACACGATTAACGAGAGTCGGTTATTCATCTAAACAAAAGCATGAAGTATCTAACAAACAAGTAGGAGCCATTAACCGTGAGAAAGTCGCTGAAATGATTACAAGTATGACAGTGAAACTTCCTGACGTTACAAACGCCGCTACGCTCGTTACCGATGATGAAGTATTTGTTGTATACCGTGCAAACACAACGGATCCGAAACTCGTAGCGGATCAAGTATATAGAGCTGCTCTGTCCATCGTCCCTCGCTATTATAAAGCATATGTATCAACAGACCAAAAGTTGATTTCTCAAATTCAAGGGCTTCAATCTGGCGCATTAAATGATACAGAATATACGCAAAGCATCGATATGTTAAAGCGTGAAATGAGCAAAAATCCTCATTTGAACAATACAGAGAATCAAACTTTGAATGATATGATTAAAAAGTAAAACAGGTGGAGAAAAACTCCACCTGTTTTACTTTTTCACTATTTCTTACGATCCGCATAAACTTCCATCGCATCACACATAAACTGCGCTAAACCTTCGCCAAACTTATCGATATTTTTCGTGAAGCGCTCATCAGCGACGTACATTTGGCCAAGTCCTTTAAAAGCATCTAATGAATATTCACCGAAGTTTTGCAAGTAATCGTACCACACTCCAATTGCTTCTTGTGCCTCTTTAGAATCTGGTGCTCCGTGTCTAAGCGCTGCTAAATTTCTGTAAATCGTATTAAACTCTTCTTGGTTTTCTTTAGACATACCTTTCGCATATTCATTCGCTTTATCTACAGCTGCGTCTCCCCATCTTTCACGCGCTTCTTCTTCGTACGGATTATGGCTAAAATCGAAGCCTTCAAATTTCTCTTTATTCGTCATTTCAATCTCTCCTTTTGTATGCTGAATTGTTTTATCAATCGTCGCAATCACTTTATCTAACCTAGCCCGCTTTTCGAGAAGCATTTTCTTATGAAGCTGTAATGCCTCTTCCCGGTCAAATGATGGACTCATGATAATTTCTTTAATTTTTTTCAAAGGGAAGCCTAATTCTTTAAAAAATAAAATTTGCTGCAACGTCTCTAAATTTTCATTGGAATACAGACGATATCCAGACTCTGTCGTCTCATCTGGGGTTAACAACCCAATTTCATCGTAATGATGCAGTGTGCGCACACTAATTCCAACTAAATTAGCCACTTCTTTTACCTTCATTGTCACTTGTATCTCCCCCTTAATACATACGATAAAGTATGACGCAGCGTTAGAGTCAATAAGTAAATTCATTTTCTTTATAAAATATTTCATGCATAATAGATATGTACATATATTAGAAAGCGGTGAAAATATGGTTTCAAATACTGTAATTGCCAGCATCATCTTTCAACTCATTGTCTCGATTCTGGTCCCAATTATTGTACTCGTTTATTTCCGTAAAAAATATAATATAAATTGGAAAGTAGTCGGCATTGGTGTTCTTATCTTTATCGGATTTACCCAGATTCTCGAAACACCGTTCCACCTATTTATGCGCGGTAATCCAGCAATCGCTCCAATTTTAGAGAATCCGTTTATCTTCGCACTTTATGGCGGACTAACTGCTGGTATTTTTGAAGAATTAGGACGCTTCGTTGCCTTCTTCTTCCTACTAAAAAAATATCAAGAATATAAAGATGGCTTCGCTTATGGAATTGGTCACGGCGGGATAGAATCTATTTTAGTTGGTGGATTCTCTGCACTCCAAGCACTTATATTTGCGAATTCAATTAACAACGGTAGCTTCGCTCAAATGGTTGAAAAAATGCCGGAGCTAAGCCGCCTACAGGACATGTTAATTCAGCAACCTGCCTACTTATATTTCCTTGGTAGCTTAGAAAGAATTATGGCTCTCGTGCTGCAAATCGCCTTTACAATGCTTGTTTTATACGCAGTGAAGCATAAGAAATATATCTTCCTTGTGTACGCTATATTATTCCACGCATTTGTAGACTTCTTCGCAGCACTTTACCAAACAAAAACAATTAACATCTTTGTTGCAGAAGGAATTACTCTTCTCTTCACAATCGGTGCTATCATTCTTGTTCGTAAAATGAAAGAGAAATTAATGAGTGTGCCAGAATAAAAAATAACCCGCCAGTTGGTGGGTTATTTTTTATTCTGGCTTATCACAATGATGATAGCTTTTACCTGCTCGCAGCTCCTCTTTTGTTTCTGCATCTATAACAATATACTTACGAAAATCTTCTACTTCATTTTGAGAAAAGGAAGCGAAAAAATAAACTTGGCGATCAGGGTGAACAAAAGCATCTTGAAGCACCACTTCACTCCGACAACCCACGGCTGTTTTTTGCCGAAAATAAGATTCTTCATCGGGTACTTCTTTAAATGAAATTTTTTTCCGAACACTATACGCTGCATTGTTGTATTCTTTATAAATTTTCTTATCTAACTGTTCGTAAAACACATCCCCACTTACAAATGACTTATTTCGATTGCTCGGATAATCTAACTTTTGATTGGATTGTGCATATGTTGTGGACATTTGCGTAAGAAAACAAATAATGAAGACGGTATATATCATTTTTTTCATCATTGCACCTCAATTTTCTATTATCCACATTACTTTTCCACATATCTAGATCAATATGCCGTTTCCAATAAAGTGAAACTTTAATCAGTGGGGGTTTTCTTCATCCCCCACTGATTATTAGTTGAGCCAATCGGACTTTTATGGGCAGTTGATCCCCCACCTAACTTCTTTGCTTGCGCTGAATTTTGAGGTGGGGGTCTTACTGCCCATTAAAGCGGGATAAAAAGGAATTTCTTCCACATTTGTCGAAGTATATAGCGTCAACTTGAAAGATGGGGATGAATTATGAAGAAAATAATTGTAATACGACATTGTTCAGCAACTGGCCAAGAACGTGATGCCGAATTAACGACCGATGGAAAAAAACAAGCAAACACCCTTGCTACATTCCTCTTAGAATACCAACTACAAATAGATCATATTATTTCAAGCCCATTTGTGCGAGCTATCGATTCTATTCGACCCTATTCACTCCAAGCTAACTTGTCTATCCAAGAAGATGAACGACTAGCTGAACGCATATTAAGCGACATTCCCATGGACGATTGGATGCAAAAACTAGAATCTACTTTTACAAATATAGATATTGCCTTTTCAGGCGGAGAGTCAACAAAACAAGCAACGGACCGTGCTATATCGCTTATCGAAGACGTTTTAAAATTAAACCATACTACAACACTACTCGTTACACATGGCAACTTACTTACGCTCATTTTAAAGCACTTTGATCATACGATTGGCTTTAATGAATGGAGAGTTTTAACGAATCCTGATATTTACGAAATTACAATCGATGAACAATATGCCCTAAAACGATTATGGGAAGCACCGTTCAAGTAATATCTCTTTCCAACACATTCAGTTGACGCCACGAGAAGAAACTGTACTAACAATAGAAAGGGGTAGCACTCCATATGTACGAAGATGTACTTGCTTTATTACATAAAACAAATGCTTCTTATGAAAAATTCGAACACGAACCGGTACTTGATTATGAGACAGATCGGATCGTACGTGAAAGGCTTGGCTTACAAGGTACTCCAAGTAAAAGCTTATTTTTAAAATCAAAGTCTGGAAATTATTACGTGTTTTTTACGTTAGAAGGAACTCGGCTCAACCGAGGAGAGATGAAAGAAATAACGGGAGAAAGCTTATCACTCTGTTCACCTGATGAACTAAGGGAAGAGACTGGTTGTACACCGGGATGTGTAGCTCCTTTCGGGTATTCACAACATGTAACAATTATTGTGGATAACGCTATTTATACGTACGATAAAATTTTAATTACACCTGGTGTACCTGAATTTACAATTGAATTATCCACAGAGGAATTAAAAAAGATTTTATTAACATGTTCAAATACTGTTTTGGAATATAAACAAAAAGAGAGCTAATCATTAGCTCCCTTTTTTCATTATTTTGCTTCTGCTGTTTTTTCTTTCGCAGAACGAACTTGCTCGTCCGCATGGTAAGAAGAACGCACAAGTGGGCCAGCTTCACAGTGGCTAAAGCCTTTGCTAAGTGCAATTTCTTTCAGCTCTGCAAATTCTGCTGGTGGGTAATATTTAAGAACTGGTAAATGCTTCTTAGATGGTTGTAGGTATTGTCCAAGAGTTAAAATATCCACATTGTTTGCACGTAAGTCATCCATTGCTTCAATTAAATCTTCTCTCGTTTCACCTAAGCCCACCATAATGCTCGATTTAGTTGGAATATCAGGCTGCATTTCTTTCGCTCGACGTAAAAACTCTAATGAACGTTCATATTTTGCTCTAGCGCGAACTCGGTCAGATAATCGACGTACTGTTTCAATGTTATGGTTTAAAATATCTGGTTTTGCATCCATTAACATTTTTAAGTTTTCTTCTACTCCACCCATATCAGATGGTAATACTTCAATTGACGTAAATGGATTTTTGCGACGAACAGCGCGTACTGTTTCAGCAAAAACAGCTGCTCCCCCGTCTTTTAAATCATCACGTGCAACCGCTGTTATAACAACGTGCTTTAAGCCCATTTGTACTACAGAATCTGCTACGCGTTCTGGCTCTTGTAAATCAAGCTCTGTTGGTAAGCCTGTTTTAACCGCACAGAAACGACATGCACGTGTACATACTGCACCTAAAATCATGAATGTTGCTGTTTTTCTTACAGCCCAGCATTCATGAATATTCGGACATTTTGCTTCTTCACAAACTGTATGAAGATTCTTAGAACGCATCATTTTCTTTAAGCCTGTATAGTTTTCATTCGTGTTTAACTTAATTTTCAACCATTCGGGCTTGCGCTTATATTCTGTTTGTTTTGTCATGGTTATCAACTCCGCACAATATGAAATAGTTTACCGTGTTCGCTTCTTTCAATGTAACATATCTATTCTAACGTATGAAAGCGATTTGCTCAAATGAAGATTCTAAGATTTTTTCCAATCGTTCCCTATAATGAAATACTCCGTATATCCCACACTAAAAAGAGTGATGATGTGAAAGGAGTCTATTTCATGCTTCGAAAAATTTCTCTTTTGCTTTCGATTTGCTTTCTTCTCCACCAAAACATCGCTTACGGTGAAGATAATCAGCAAAGCATATACGAAAAGCGCATGGCACTATATAAAGAAACCGAGCAATCTTCAGGCATTCCGTGGTATTACTTAGCTGCAATGGATCAATACGAAAGAAATATACGGAGCGTAAGAAAAGATATTCCGAAAAAACCAGATGCCATCATTTCCCTTTATTTCAAACCAGAAATATGGGCTGGACCTGTTAATGGTAACGACACTCTCCCCCACACAATTGCTCTATTTGGCGGGTTAGGTTTAGATGGTGACAAAGATGGATTTGCAAATGCAAATAACGACCGTGATCTTTTGCATACAGCAGCAACGATTTTAAAGAAACAAGGAACATCAGAAGAACGTATTAAAATCATGCTCTGGGAATATTATAGACGTGCAAAAACAGTTGATTTAATTACCGAATACGCCCAAATCTATAAACATTATGGACGTATTAATTTAGAAGGAAATGCTTTCCCTCTCCCTATTCGTAGTGACCACAGCTACCGTAGTACTTTCGGTGCTGGAAGAAGTTTTGGCGGAAGAAGAGTTCATGAAGGAACCGATATTTTTGCAGGCTATGGCGTACCAGTAAGATCCACTTGCTATGGCATCATTGAAACAAAAGGCTGGAACCGCCTTGGCGGATGGCGCATCGGTATTCGTGACCTTCATAACAATTATCATTATTACGCTCACTTAGGCGGATTCTCAAAAGAAATACAGCTTGGACAAATTGTCGAGCCTGGAAAAGTAATCGGATTTGTTGGTAGCACCGGTTACGGTCCTCCCGGCACAGCAGGAAAATTCCCGCCTCACTTACATTTCGGCATCTATAAAGACAACGGTTATACAGAATGGGCTTTCGATCCATACATGCATTTAAGCCTATGGGAACGAAAAGAACGCGCAAATACAAAACGATAACCGTAGCACATTGCTACGGTTATTTTTTATTTATGCTAACTATCCGTTTTCTTTTTATCAGGTACAGCGACACTCCCGCTTCCATAATACGTAGGTACCTCGCCTTGAACAATACGCGTTGCAATCGGAACATCTTGTTTTACCTTTATTTCTTTCGTATGAAATGGAATAACCACTTGCAACGTGACTTCCATCTCCATAATAATTTGAATCGCTGTCGTATTGATCCCGTGCGGTTCAATTTTTTGTTTAATATCCGTATTCACATGACCAATCGTCGTGAAATTAATTGGAATATCAGGTCCCATATTTCCAAGAAGCGCATTATCCGTTACACGACCAAAAGGAACTGCCATCGTTGCCCCATTTTTTTCGGAAATACCGAGTCCCTTTAAATTACCTTGTTCTACTTGCTGTAAATATTTTTCTATGTATGTGGTCGTTGACGTTACGATTTCATTTACTTGCTTCGTATTTAAATTAATTGTGGATACTTTCCCGTTTTTATCATTTTGTACTTTCATTAATGAATCGACATCGAATCCTTCATCGATCCTATCTTTTACCGCCTTCGTCATAACCGCTGTCGCCATTTTATGTGTCTCTACTTCTCCATATTTCATTAATGTCGGCTGAATGCTGCTATTCACAATCCATAATCCTTGCACGAGTAATATGACAAAAAGAATAAACGACATAAGCAGTATGTGCCGAAAGGAAATAGGTCCCCTTCGAAACCGCGAATTTTTCGAGCGAAATATGCTCATAAAAAAACCTCCTTCTTATATCATTTCTATGCAAGAAGGAGGGACGATATATGCTTATCTCATTTTTAATAATGCTTCTTTTCCGATTGTGCCAGCCGTAATACCTAAAGCTTCGGCTTCAATCGTTACTGATTCTAACGGTGCTTCAAGAAGTTGTTCAATCGTTCTTACACCAACCGCGCGGCCAGCAATAATACCTCGATCCCCTAACTTCTCATTTAAAAGACCTACATCTAATGCACCGCACATAATATATCCTTTATCGCTCATTACAGCTAGCAAATTTGTCTTTGGAAGTTTGACGCTAACTGCAATAAACGTATAATTATCGATTATAATGGGCTCTACATTAACCATAGTTCACACTCCTCTCTTTCTTATCTGTATGACAAGAGAAAAATGAGTGTTACAAGTTAACTAGCCTATAGTTTAACGGAAGATGTATGAGTTATTAACATGTCTGTTAACACATCTCGAAGTAGTTCTGGCATATAATATTGTTTGTTAGAAAGTGTGGATAGCTCTGGGTATAAGTATCCAAATGTGAACATATCGATCGTTCCTACCGTATATATACGATCTAATTCCAGCGATTCCCCGTTAATTAATACATCTTCGAGTAAAATTTTATTCCCAGGAATCGTATCTGGAATAACCTCTACACCAGCGTAAATCATTTTCCCCATCACTTTCCCGCGAAATCCGAATCCTTTTACCTCAAGGTTCTCCATATTCGGGCGACGAGCTTTCAAAATAACTTCTCTTAACATTTTCCCTGGCACTTTTAATAAACATGGATTAATTGGATGTGGACAAATTCTGTGAATATCTCCGCGCGTCACAACACCTTCTACTAACCCTTCAAGAAGTACACCAGCGTTCACCATTCCAATCTCTGCATCGCACCACGTTCTCAGAGCATTTGCTAACATATGCGAAAATGCTGTCTCATGAAACCAATCAACCGGCAATGATTCCTTTAAATGAACGACAGGCTCTTCCATAATATGTTCACTTTCTTCCTGCAGCGCTTCAATTGTGGATAACGGTTTGCTATAAGCACCTAAACGTTCAGTCTTAATCGCTCTACCGTCCTTTTTCAACAGCTTCTTCGTCTCTTTATCCACAGTAAGCTGAACGTGCCCAACGTAACGTCCCCACTTTTCACAACAGCAAAGTAACGTATTATTCATAAGAACACCACGCTCAAATAAATGATGCGTATGTGCCCCTAAAATAACATCTATATCATAATGCTCCGCCATATGCTCATCCATGCTTTTTCCAAGGTGAGAAAGGACAACCGTTATATGAGCCCCATCTCTCACTTCTTCTAAAATAGACTCTAAATGCTCGATTGGATCTTCAATATGCCAATCTAACATTTGATAAAACTCTGGATAAGCTACCGTTAACCCGATAAAGGCAATCGTAATCCCATCTGTCGTTGTATGTAATTTATAAGGCTTTGCCCACTCTGGACGTACCCCTTCTTTTTCAAATAAATTCGCAACGAGCACTTCAAATCCAGCATCATCATATAGACGATTCAAATGCTCCTTCGCTAACGTAATTCCTTCATTATTTCCGATCGTTACATAATCATATAGCGCCTCATTTAAAAGCTTCGTATTTCCAAGTCCATTCGTTGCTTCCGAAATACTATGAAAACGATCCACATGATCGCCGATATCTACAGTCAAAATGGTTTCTCCCGCTTCCTGTCTTCGCTTTTTCTCCCCTTGTACAAACCGAGAAATTTGCGGCCAATTTTCAAAATGACTATGTATATCGTTTGTATGATAAAGGTGGATGATTGTTTCTTTATTTATATTCAGAGAAAAAACCTCCTCTCAGTTCCTTACTGCCATTTACGCTACACGTACGCAATAATCCTGTAAATACTTTTCGTCTTTTCTTGCTATTTTACATTGTACTCGCATTGTGAGAAAAAGCAAAAGATTGTCCTTTTTATATGAGAAACTTTCTTTTTTTAGTTGTTGGATTCGTTGGTAGAACAGGGATTTGTCAGAAAGTTTGTTAAGTGGTTTTACGAGTATTTTGGTGGATTTCCCTGTGGGTTTGTCAGTATCTTAGCCTCAACTACTTCCATTCGGCCACCTTATGGATATGATCTAAATATTGAGGGGTATATGCCCCGCTCTGCTATGTCATAATTTGTTGATAAGTCGATATCCCTTGTCGAATCGTCGATATATTGAAATAATCGCCGATATATTCCGAGTTGTGTTCGATATATTTGAAAAATCGCTGATATATTTAGCTGAACACCCACCCGGGTATCATAACTCCATCCAATTTCAGATAAACAAAACAAAAAAGCGCCCTGCATAGCAGGGCGCTTTCTTCATACATATATTAACCAATAGAACCTTCCATCTCAAACTTGATTAGGCGGTTCATTTCAACTGCGTATTCCATTGGAAGTTCGCGAGTGAATGGCTCGATGAAGCCCATTACGATCATTTCTGTAGCTTCTTGCTCAGAAATACCGCGGCTCATTAGGTAGAATAATTGTTCTTCTGATACTTTTGATACTTTCGCTTCGTGCTCAAGTGAAACGTAATCGTTTTTGATTTCGTTGTAAGGAATTGTATCAGATGTAGATTGGTTATCCATGATTAACGTGTCACACTCGATGTTAGAGCGAGAGTTTTTCGCTTTTGGTCCGAATTGTACGATACCACGGTAAGTTACTTTACCACCATGCTTCGCAATCGATTTAGAAACGATTGTTGAAGACGTGTTTGGTGCTAAGTGAATCATTTTCGCACCAGCATCTTGGTGTTGGCCTTTACCAGCAATCGCGATAGATAATGTTAAACCACGAGCGCCTTCGCCTTTTAAGATAACTGCTGGGTATTTCATCGTTAATTTAGATCCGATGTTACCGTCAATCCATTCCATCGTTGCGTTTTCTTCACAAACCGCACGTTTTGTAACTAGGTTGTATACGTTGTTCGCCCAGTTTTGGATTGTTGTATAACGGCAATATGCATCTTTCTTAATGATGATTTCTACTACCGCACTGTGAAGTGAGTTAGTCGTGTAAACAGGTGCTGTACAACCTTCTACGTAGTGTACGTGTGCGCCTTCGTCTACAATGATAAGCGTACGCTCGAATTGTCCCATATTTTCAGAGTTAATACGGAAATACGCTTGAAGTGGTGTATCAACTTTCACACCTTTTGGAACGTAGATGAATGATCCACCAGACCAAACTGCAGAGTTTAATGCAGAGAATTTGTTGTCTGTTGGTGGGATTACTTTTCCGAAATGCTCACGGAAAATATCTTCGTTCTCTTTTAATGCGCTATCTGTATCTTTGAAGACGATTCCTAGAGCTTCTAGGTCTTCTTTCATGTTGTGGTATACAACTTCAGATTCGTACTGTGCAGATACACCAGCTAAATATTTTTGCTCAGCTTCTGGAATACCTAATTTATCAAATGTTGCTTTAATTTCATCAGGTACTTCATCCCAAGACTTCTCAGATTTCTCAGATGGTTTTACGTAGTACGTAATTTCATCGAAATCTAAGTCGTTTAAGTCGCCGCCCCATTGTGGCATTGGCATTTCGTAGAACTTATCCAGTGATTTTAAACGAAAGTCTAACATCCACTGTGGTTCTTCTTTCATACGTGAAATCTCTTCAACGATCTCTTTTGTTAAACCGCGTCCAGCACGGAAAATCGAAACGTCTTTGTCTTTGAAACCATATTTATAATCGCCGATATCTGGCAGTTGCTTCGCCATGTTGGTGTGTCCCTCCTTAGATAACCTCGTTTTTAGGAACCTTTAACATTACTTATCTTCGTTTAAGCCCTTTTCTAACGCTTTCCACGCTAATGTTGCACATTTAATACGTGCAGGGAACTTGCATACGCCTTGTAATGCTTCAATATCTCCTAAATCGATGCTGTCATCGTACTCTTTTCCTAGCATCATGTCAGAGAAAATTTTCGAAAGCTGAAGTGCTTCTTCAATTTTCTTACCTTTTACTGCTTGTGTCATCATTGAAGCTGAAGACATTGAGATTGAACATCCTTCGCCTTCAAACTTCGCCTCTTGCACAATACCTTCTTCTACTTTCATCGTAAGTTGAATACGATCGCCGCAAGTTGGATTGTTCAAGTTAACGGTAACACTATCTTCTAACACGCCATGGTTACGAGGATTTTTGTAATGATCCATAATAACTTGACGATATAACGTATCTAAATTATTAAATGACATTTGTGAAATACTCCTTTGTCTTGATTAGCGATTCAACAAATGTATCAATTTCTTCTTTTGTATTATATAAATAGAAGCTCGCACGTGCTGTTGAAGAAGCTTTTAGCCACTTCATAAGCGGTTGTGCACAGTGGTGTCCTGCGCGAACCGCAATACCTTCCACATCTAATACAGTCGCTACATCGTGAGGATGTACGTCTTCAATATTAAATGTAACAAGACCAGCGCGATGCTTTGGACCATAAATTGTAACGCCATCTACTTCTGATAGTCTTTCTAAAGCGTATTGCGCTAATTCATGCTCATGCTTTTCAATATTATGAAGACCGATTTCTTCTAGGAAATCAATTGCCGCACCAAGTCCGATTGCATTACCGATAATCGGTGTACCTGCTTCAAACTTCCACGGAAGCTCTTTCCAAGTAGATTCTTGTAAATCTACGAAATCAATCATTTCACCGCCAAATTCAATTGGCTCCATATTGTTTAGCAATTCTTTCTTACCATATAATACGCCGATACCTGTAGGTCCGCACATCTTATGAGCAGATAATGCGTAGAAATCACAATTTAAATCTTGTACATCCACTTTCATGTGAGGTGTACTTTGTGCACCGTCAACGACCATAATTGCGCCATTTTCGTGTGCAATTGCTCCGATTTCTTTTACAGGGTTAATCGTTCCAAGTACGTTTGATACTTGCATAATAGAAACGATTTTCGTATTCGGTGTAACTGTTTGACGAACATCTTCTAAAGAAATTGTACCGTCTGGTTGAAGCGGAAGGTATTTTAAAGTTGCGCCAGTTTTCTTCGCAACTTGCTGCCACGGAATGATGTTACTATGGTGCTCCATGTAAGAAATAACGATTTCATCGCCTTCTTTTACATTTTCAAGACCATAGCTAGCCGCTACTGTATTTAATGCAGTTGTCGTTCCGCGCGTGAAAATAATCTCTTCCATTGATTTCGCGTTAATAAACTTGCGAACTTTCTCACGTGCACCTTCATACGCGTCGGTAGCTTTCGTACCGAGCGTATGAACACCGCGATGCACGTTAGAATTATATTCTTTATAGTAACGTTCTAACGTTTCAATGACTTGAATTGGTTTTTGAGAAGTTGCTGCACTATCGAAATAAACAAGTTGTTTGCCGTTCACTTTTTGATCAAGAATTGGAAACTGTTTGCGTATTTCATGAATATTCATTAGCGAACTTTCCTTTCAATTACCTCAACAAGCTGTGCTTTTACTCCTTCAATTGGAAGCTCATTAACTACAGGTGCTAAGAATCCATGGATGACTAAACGTTCTGCTTCGCGTTTTGGAATACCACGGCTCATTAAGTAGTATAGTTGAGTTGGATCTACGCGACCTACTGAAGCTGCGTGACCTGCCATAACATCATCTTCGTCAATTAAAAGAATTGGGTTTGCATCACCGCGTGCTTTCTCATCTAACATAAGAACGCGAGAAGATTGTTGTGCATTTGATTTAGATGCACCGTGTTCAATCTTACCAATTCCGTTAAAGATAGATGTTGCACTATCTTTTTGTACACCGTGTTTTAAAATCCAACCTTCAGAGTGTTTACCGAAGTGAACAACTTTAGTTGTAAAGTTTTGTGTTTGGTTACCACGGCCAATTGTTACTGTTTTCGTATCAGCATATGAACCGTCGCCCATTAAGTTCGTAACGTTCTCTGAAATTGTGTTTCCGTCATTCATAAGGCCTAGAGCCCAATCAATACGGCCGTCGCGTCCTACAACACCGCGGCGGTTAACGTAAGTTGTTACGTCTTTTGCTAATAGATCAACCGCACCGAATTTCACTTGTGCGCCTTGTTCCACGATTACTTCTGCTACGATATTGGCAATACCTTTAGCATTTTCATTTGCAACGTAGTTTTCTACATAAGTTGCAGTACTGTTCGCATCAGCTACGAATAATACGTGGTTATATACGTTAGCTTCTTCGCCGTCTACTAAGAATACAGCTTGAAGTGGAGTTTCAAGAACAACGTTTTTCGGAACATATACGAATGCACCGCCGTTGATTAATGCAGCATGAAGTGCAGTTAGACGATGCTCGTCTACTTTCACGCCATCTTTCATTAAATACTTTTGTAATAGTTCAGCATGCTCAGTTGCTGCTGTTACGATATCTGTGAAAATAACACCTTTTTCTTTTGCTTCGTCTGCTAAAGAAACGAACGCAGTTGTACCAGTACGTTGCACTAATACGCTGTTATTTTCATCGATTAAGTTTTTCACTGCTTCTGGAAGCTCTGTTAAAGAACTTACAGGCTCTTGCTTAGCAGCGTCGCCTTTTCCGATAAAGTCCCATTTTTCAATTTTCGTTTTATCAGGCGTTGGCATTGGAAGTTCAGTTGCTTGTGCAAGAGCTTGTAAGCGGAACTCAGTCAACCAAGCAGCTTCGTTTACTTCGCTTGCGCGTTGACGGATTGTTTCTTGATCGAAAGGTAATGTACCGATTGTCATGTTTATGCTCCTCTCTTACGCTTCTTGCTCTGTTGTTTCGTCTTCAATACCTAATTCTTTTTTAATCCAGTCGTAACCTTCAGCTTCTAGACGTTGTGCAAGCTCAGGGCCACCAGATTTAACGATACGACCGTTCATCATAACGTGAACGAAGTCTGGAGTGATGTAGTTTAATAAACGTTGGTAATGCGTAATCATTAGGCAACCGAACTCTTCGCCACGCATTTGGTTAATACCTTTAGATACAACTTTTAATGCATCGATATCAAGACCAGAGTCGATTTCGTCTAAGATTGCGATTTTTGGCTCAATCATCATTAATTGAAGAATTTCGTTACGTTTTTTCTCTCCACCAGAGAAACCTTCGTTTAAGTAACGTTGTGCCATTTCTGGATCCATTTCTAGGAATTCCATGTTTTTATCTAATGTACGGATAAATTTCATAAGAGAAATTTCATCGCCTTCTTCACGACGTGCGTTAATTGCAGAACGTAAGAAGTCAGCGTTTGTTACTCCGCTAATTTCACTTGGATATTGCATTGCTAAGAATAGACCTGCTTGTGCGCGCTCGTCTACTTCCATTTCTAATACATCTTCACCGTCGATGATGATGCTACCTTCTGTTACTTCATACTTTGGGTGACCCATAATTGCAGAAGATAAAGTTGATTTACCTGTTCCGTTAGGTCCCATAATTGCGTGGATTTCTCCACCTTTTACTTCAAGGTTTACACCTTTTAAAATTTCTTTGCCGTCAATTGATACGTGTAAGTCTTTAACCGTTAATGTAGAACCAGCCATCTCAATACCTCCATTAATCCTATATATACATTTTAAAAATTCCTAAAACGTTCATATTCTCATTTTATTCTCATTCTAATTTTATATCAAATAAAATGATATCGCAAACGACGAAAAAAAGTAACAATTTTTTCACAAATGTATATAAGTATTTCCTTTTCACCTTTCTATGATACACCTTTCTTCTTATTTATATAAAGAGAAAAGGACTGGGAAATTTCCAGTCCTTTCCTTCATATTTATTCACTTACTGGCAGTACAGCACCTTTATATTCTTTATTAATAAAATCTTGAATTTCTTTTGAATGCAGTACTTCTACTAGCTCTTTAATTTCTTTTTTCTTCTCGTCACCTTTACGAACTGCAATGATATTTGCATACGGAGAGTCTGATCCTTCAATTGCAATAGCATCCTTTGTTGGATTTAATTTTGCATCAATTGCATAGTTCGAATTAATAAATAAAGCATCACCTTCATTATTTTCATATAACTTTGGTGAAAGCCCAGGCTCTACATCTGTTTTAAACTTTAAGTTTTTTGGATTTTCTACAACATCTTTTACTGTCGCCTTAACAACATCTACTCCATCTTTTAACTTAATAACGCCGCCTTTTTGTAACAATGCTAACATACGGCCACGCTCCGCTACGTTATTACTCATAATCACTGTCCCGCCATCTGGTAAGTCTTTTAAGCTTTTATATTTCTTAGAATAAATGCCCATTGGCTCTAAATGGATTTTTCCTGCGTTTACAATTTTATATCCCTTTTCTTGAATTTCTTTATCTAAGTACGGAATGTGTTGGAAGTAGTTCGCATCAATTTCCTTATCCGCTAACGCTTTATTCGGCAACACATAATCTTGGAACTTTTTAATTTCTAATTTAATACCCTTTTTCTCTAATATTGGCTGTGCTTTTTCTAAAATAACAGCGTGCGGCACGTTAGAAGCTCCAACAACAAGCTTATTCTCATCTTTTCCCCCACAAGCAGCTAATGTAAATACAGATAGCGCTGTAACAACTGACAGTAAAATCTTTTTCATATGATGTCCCCTTCTCCCCAATAGTTATGTAGTTATAAAAAGGGCCGGCATACACCAGCCCTTTGCAGCAATTATTCTTTTACAGGAACAACCGCTCCTTTATATTCTTTGTTAATAAAGTCTTCAATTTCTTTAGAATGTAATACTTCTACAAGAGCCTTGATCTCTTTCTTATCTTTATCACCTTTACGAACAGCTACTACGTTTGCGTACGGTGAATCATTTCCTTCAATTGCAATTGCATCTTTTTCTGGGTTTAACTTCGCATCAATTGCATAGTTAGAGTTAATTAGAACAGCATCGCCTTCTTTATTGTTATACACCTGTGGTAATAAACCAGGCTCGATATCCGTTTTGAATTTTAAATTTTTCGGATTATCCGCGATATCTTTTGGTGTTGCTTTAACTGGATCTACTCCGTCTTTAATTTTTAAAATGCCTTCTTTTTGTAAAATTGCTAAACCACGTCCATGGTCAGCAACAGAATTACTCATAATAATTGTCGCTCCGTCTGGAAGCTCTTTTAAACTCTTATATTTTTGAGAGTATACACCAATTGGCTCTAAATGAATTTTCCCTGCTACTTCAAAGTCATACTTTTTATCTTTAATTTCTTTTTCTAAATAAGGGATGTGCTGGAAGTAGTTTGCATCTAACTCCTTATCCGCTAACGCTTTATTTGGCAACACGTAATCTTGGAATTTTTTCACTTCTAATTCAATTCCTTTTTTCTCAAGTAACGGTTTTGCCTTTTCTAAAATCTCAGCATGCGGTACGTTAGAAGCACCAACAACAAGTTTCTTTTCATCTTTATCTTTTCCGCCACAAGCAGCTAGCCCAAAAATCGAAGTTGAAATAAGTGCCGTAAGTAATAATTTTTTCATTTGAAACATCCTCCTGTTTGTATTATCGTTTATCTATTCGAGTCGTTACACTATCGCCGATCCATTGAATGAAAAATACAACTAGTAATACACAAATTGTCGCAACGATTGTTACATCGTTATTCCCTCGTTGGAATCCTTCTAAGTAAGCAAGTGTTCCAAGTCCACCAGCACCAACAACTCCCGCCATTGCTGTATAGCCTACTAAAGCAATTGTCGTAACCGTAATACCAGATACTAATGCTGGTAACGATTCTGGAATTAACACTTTCAAAATAATTGTGCTTGTTTTTGCCCCCATCGCTTTTGAAGCTTCAATTACACCTTTATCAATTTCACGAAGGGCGATTTCAACCATTCTCGCGTAAAACGGTGCCGCTCCAATAATTAAAGCAGGAAGTGCTGCACTCGCTCCAAGAATTGTTCCAAGAAGAATCTTTGTGAATGGGATTAATAAAATGATTAAAATGATAAACGGTATAGAACGGAATATGTTTACGAACGCTCCAATCACCGTGTTAATCGATTTGTTTTCCCATAAATTATCTTTCGCTGTCATGAAGAGTAACAATCCTAAAATGAGTCCTAAAACAAATGTTGCAAGAGCTGCGATTGCCGTCATATATAACGTTTCACCAGTTGCTTCTAACATTTGATTCCAATCAACATTTGTGAGTAACTTATCCATGTGCAATCACCTCCAGCTCTACTTGATCTTGATGTATTCCCTCTATCGCTTGCTGAATCGCTGTTTCCTCACCATTTAAATGAACAACTAAACTACCGTAAGAGCCGTTATTCGTTTGTGCGATATTTCCTTGCAAAATGCTAACTTCTATATCACTGCGTTGCATTAATCTTTGAAGTACTGGTCTTTCTACCGCTTCACCGATAAACTGCAAACGAATTACTTTTCCATCTGGATATTTTTCAATTAAACTTTCTATTGTTTCATTTGTATCTTCAGAATCCGTTAACTGCTGTACAAATCGTTTCGTAATGTCCTGCTGTGGATTACGGAATACATCAAGTACTGGACCTGTTTCTACAATCTTCCCTTTCTCCATTACCGCAACACGATTACAAATCTTTCGAATTACGTGCATCTCATGTGTAATAAGTACAATTGTTAAACCGAGACGCTTATTAATATCTAATAATAAATCTAAAATTTGATCTGTCGTTTCTGGATCAAGAGCTGACGTTGCTTCATCACATAAAAGTACTTGTGGGTTGTTAGCTAATGCTCTTGCAATCCCAACGCGTTGCTTTTGTCCTCCGCTCAGCTGGGATGGGTACGCGTCTCCTCTTCCTTCTAATCCGACAAGATGAATTAGCTCATCAACACGTTTTCTTCTCTTCGCCTTATCGACACCTGCAATTTCAAGTGGGAATGCAATATTTTCACGTACAGTTCGTGACCAAAGTAAGTTGAAGTGCTGAAAAATCATTCCGATTTCTTGCCTTGCCTTACGAAGTTCGCTTCCTGTAATTGCTGAAATGACACGATTTGCAATTGTAATTTGGCCAGAAGTTGGTTTCTCTAACTGATTGAACAACCGGATTAAAGAACTTTTCCCAGCGCCACTATATCCTATAACACCAAATATTTCGCCTTTCTCTATTTTTAAATTGGCATTATCTACAGCAGTGACATCACCGCTTTTTGCTTTATATATTTTCTTTACATTCTCTAATAGAATCATGGTGTATCACCCCTTTTTTGTTTAGGTCGACTCCGCAATTTTTTATTTTTAATGCGTTTAGTCCACCGTTCTCATTACTTTTATTGTTTGAATGTCCTCCACATTCAAACAATAAAAAAACCTTTCCGCTTTAGAGAAGCAGAAAGGTTTATATGCGTATATAACAACATTATCCCTCTCTCTCATCTCTCAAAGCATTTGCTTTGCAGGAATTGGCACCATTTCAACATAAGTTGACGGTTGCCGGGCTTCACAGGGCACAGTCCCTCCACCTCTCTTGATAAGAGAAATCAGATTACATTTTCGTCTGATTTGTAATTTATGAAATTGTCTATATTTTATGAATTGAATTGTATCAATATCCACACACCATGTCAACAGAAATTTTCGCAAAAAATGAAACTTCAGAATTTTAAGCACCTACTGACATCGGTTTACATATATGAAACATCGATTCAACTAATAGCATCGTTCGATACGTTCCCGAATATTGTACACGTCCATCATTCATTAACATTTGCAATCGTACATTGCCGTTCACCAATTGTTTTACATCTTCTTCATCTGCACAAACGATTTGCTCCGTTCCTCGTTCCTCATGTAGCAGCTCTATATAATCTCTTGAAATTTGCAACGAACAACTTTCATCTCCAAAGCGGAAATTAACAGTTTTTTCTCCTTGTCTTAAAAGCGGCTCTAAATGATATTGACCATTAGCGTAATTTACAAATGATTGCAGCAAAGAATATAATTCCACTCTAAATCACATCCTTCATATCACTTTCTATTACACATACCATTCCATCTCACTAAAGAGCAATCCTGTTACTTTCGCTCGACAAATACTGTAACGGCCCTGCATCTCGACATATTTCCCGAGAAATATGTCGAGGCGGCAAAAACTTTGCCGCCTACTTTAATTCCATATATAAATATTCAACCGAATGAAATGCATATATCTTCTTCATCAGTGTCCCATTTTCAAAAACAAGTAAACACGGTACACTTTCGATTCCATACTCTTTTGCTAAATGCGGAGCATAATTTAAATCCAACATTCCAATTTTCAAGTCTTCAATTGTCATCTCAACAACCGTTAACATCTTTTTTGCTAATTGGCATGTTCCACACATTGGAGTATATACATATAACACTGTTTTTTCTTCGTTCTCTATTAAGGCTGTAGCTTCGGCTCCTGTCCAGTCAATCACTTCTATCATTCCTTACCGTAAATATTCTGTATAAACGTCAATGTCAGCTCCCCATAATACATTTGCTAAGTGTGAAGATGGCGCAGTTGCCACTTCTCTGTACGAGCGATCAATATAAATATGCTCTGCTTGCGGAAATTCTTTTCGAAATTGTTTCCTTAACTTTTCTCCAGCATCATCAGCATCCACTAGCACATACACATCCTTATCAAAAAACTGATCAACGAGCTCATCCATTTTCGACAAACCAATTGTACCATTTGTACAAACAATTTCCACCGGTTCACGAATAATAGATTCAATCTTTCTTCTATCTGATGTACCTTCTACAATAATGACTTTTTCTACATAAATCATATGTCATCACCCGATCACCATATACTATACAACCTTTAACTTAGTATATAGTATATTCGTTATTTTCATGTTGTTTCCTGTTTATTTTTGCAAAATAAAAGCGCAAGTAGCTCGCTCAGAACAAGAGGGCACCCGAACTCCTAAACTAGAGGCGCCTTTTGCCTCAAGTTTAGGAGTGAAATGACCGACTGTTCTAGCCGCTGGAGCTGGACAATAAAAAACGAAAAAGTTTTTTCAAAAACGTTCTCCCACACGATAATTAGTATATGATTCCACGTTCATTATTTTACCCAAAATAAAAAAGGACAGCGCAAAGGCTGTCCTTCAGTCGACTATAATTAGTCTTGGTTTGTCATTTCTGCATATTTTTCAGCAGTTAATAACTTCTCAACTTGGCTTGCATCAGAAAGTTCAACTTTAACCATCCATGCACCCTCGTATGGAGATTCGTTAACAAGTTCTGGTTGGTCACTTAATTCTTCGTTTACTGCTACAACTTTACCGCTTACAGGTGCGTATAACTCAGAAACTGTTTTAACAGATTCTACGCTTCCGAATGGCTCGTCAGCTTCGATTGTTGCACCTACTTCAGGAAGTTCAACGAATACGATATCGCCTAGCTCACCTTGTGCAAAGTGAGTAATACCGATAACAACTTCATTACCTTCAGTTTTTACCCATTCGTGTTCTTCAGAGTAACGTAAATTATTTGGAATGCTCATGACTGTACCTCCAGTGAATGTATTAATTATGTAAAAATACCTTATTGGTACTTTTTCCACACACTTTCAAACTGCTCTTCGTTAAAACCAAGTGTTACATTCGTTCCATCTGTTACAATTGGACGTTTAATCAACATGCCATCAGATGCTAAAAGCTCGTACATTTCGTCCTCACTTGCATCTTTCAACTTATCTTTCAGACCAAGTTCACGGTAACGCATTCCACTTGTATTAAAGAATTTTTTCAATGGTAATTCACTTTTTTCATGTAAATTACGTAAATCTTCTTTTGATGGTGGATTTTCAACAATATGAATCATCTCATATGCTACATCATTTGCCTCAAACCATTTCTTTGCTTTTTGACATGTGCCACACTTTGGATATGAATAAAATGTTACTGTCATAAATTCACCTACTTTTTTACTAACCTTTACCTTTATCATATAGAAAACGTTTTATTATTTCAAACGATTATTCGCTAAACTTTTACTTATTTCGTGATAATTTTTAATAATCCTGCAAATTTTTCCGCCATTTGTTAAGAAAAAAATAAATATATAATTTTTTTAGATTTTTCTCTCATTCTGTATCAAACATATATGTTAAACAAACGTTTGATTAATCCCCTATTTTTTTGTTCCCCCTGAGCTACATCGTTTTTTTCCTACCGAACATACATCTTAAACAAACGTTTGATTAAATCCCTATTTTTCTCTGTTCACCCTTGAGCTACATCGGTTTCTTCCTACCGAACATACATCTTAAACAAACGTTTATTTAACCAGTTCAGCCTAGCCACAAAACCTAGAAATAATTCACATGACAAAGGCGTACAGATAAAAGGAAATAACGATTTTGGCCGTAATAGTGAGAGTATTCCATGATGTTAAAGAAATTACTGCAAAGAAAAAAGACGCATTTAAATGGATGCGTCTTTTGGCGATGTTTCTTTTGTGAAATCATATAAAGCAATTGCGCCTAAAATAACCAATATACTTTCAGGGGCATCTAACAAAATAGTTTTCCAAGTTTCTGATATTACCCATTTAATACCTGCTGATTCAAGATATGCTTGAAAATAACCGATTGTAAAATCAATTACAAATAAACATACAAGTAATGTTAGACCAAACCGAATTAATTTCTTGTTTTTAAACATGTAACACCTCTCAAAATTCATTGGATATTTCTGTTTTCAGTTCTTTATATACAAAAATCCCTATATTTAATTTTAACATACAAAATATCCAAATAAATACAATATGCATATTTGCATATTTCATGAATATTGAGGAATTACTGTTAATAAAGAATCCCTACTAGTGTAGGACAAAATGGCTTTAGCAATTTTATAAACAACGGAATCATTTGAACCACTATATAACCGATTCCCGCATGCGAAATAAAGGAGAATTCTCGTTCCTGGCTCCTACCTAACATAATAAAGCTAAAGCTGCTTGCATACTCGCCCACAAGCCGATACCAATCGCAAGTGAAGATGTGGAACTAACATTATCATCCCTTGATAAACCGCGCTAATAATGGATGCTCTGCATTAAACTTTATAATTAAATCTGCAATAGGTGATATAAAATTATAAATCAGTCTCATTACAGCCGCGAATGCATCTCGCATACGTCGTAAAGCTTTCGTGAGCTTCCCAATCATATTGTTATATGTGCTTCTGCATAAAAAATAAGAAGCCTAATTCACAGGCTCCTTCATCATCTATTCAAATAATCTGCAATGGTTTGAAATACGACGATATACATATTATGAATACTTTCTTCTGTATTTCCACCATTCGATAAACCAACTGCCCATTGTTGTCCTTCACCACTTCCGATATTCGCAAACCCTTGCGTATACATAGCATTTACATCTTTTCGGGCACTGTTATACTCTATCCCTTTTGTAATAAAAATCGAATATGATTTATCTTGTAAACCGATAAAAAACACTGGTTTCTTTAGTGATGAAAATACATTTTTATATTGCTCTGTTGAGGCTTCTTGAAAGTGATCTTTCATTATTAGAAAACCATCTACTTCCTTAGATTTCTTTTCTAGGTCCTCTAACTTCATTTCCTCAAACTTTACATTCCTAAACGTATCTTTCGGTTTTTCTCCAACAACTCCAATTACGAGTGCTCTTCCGTTATATTCTAATTTCTCTCCTTCATTATCCTTTGCACACCCAGCACCGACTAGGCATATCAATATAAAAACTAAGAAATATGATAAACGCTTCATTTAGCACCCTCCCCTTCTTTTCAGTCAAGTGACAAAAACGTAAGGTTCATTCAAGAAAATGTAAGTAAAATCGATAGCCCAAATTACGTTTCTATATTATAATCAATTGAATTTACTTACATTACTAAACATAGGAGATTATCATGAAGAAATTTAAACTTTCATCTTTTCTTCCGTTAAGTTATATATTTCTACTCGTACTCGTAAGTCCCCTTTACGATGTATTAAATAAATCGGCTGTTCACGCAGTAGATGTCACAACTGTAGTAGATGATTGGATTCCATTTGTGAAAGCATTTATTATTCCTTATTTACTTTGGTTTCCTTACTTATACGGCGCACTTATTTATTACTGCTTTGCCGATCGAAAACAATATTATGTCACTTTAAGTAGTGTAATTCTTGGAAAACTTGCTTGTTTTTCTATTTATTATTTTTGGCAGACAACTGTACCACGTCCAACAGTCGTTGGGTCAGACGTATTTTCCGAACTAGTCCGCTATATTTATAGTATCGATCAACCGGTGAACTGTTTCCCTAGCATTCACGTTCTTACTACCTTCATCATTATGTTAGCTGCCTTTAGACGTAGGGAACAACATGCTTTTGAATATTACATTCTTACCTTCTTCGGTACGCTTATTATTTTATCAACGCTATTTACGAAGCAACATGCTTTTGTAGACGCCATTTCTGGAATGACGCTTGCAAGCATACTTTACTTCGGCGTTCAGTTGTTATTAGCAAAAGAAAGTGTACGTGTTCCAGTAAAACAAAATCAAAAAATGTAAAAAGCAGACTGTGGCTTCTACAGTCTGCTTTTCTCTATATAAAGTGAAACTTTAATCAGTGGGAGTTTTCTTCATCCCCCACTGATTATTAGTTGAACCAATCGGACTTTTATGGGCAGTTGATCCCCCACCTAACTTCTTTGCTTGCCCTGAATTTTGAGGTGGGGGTCTTACTGCCCATTAAAGCGGGATAAAAGGAGATTTTTAAGTTAAGATTGCGGTACAGTCATATCACCAGAGTGAATACGACCTGCTTTTTTAAGAGCAATGTAAAGTATATAAGAAACAGCTACTGGAATGACGATATAAGTGATTACCATCGCTGGGACAACTTCCCATCCTTCGCTGGAAATTAAATTAATAGGTGCGATAAGAGAACTTAATCCAAGACCTGCAATTTCTTTTCCTGCTTCCAGTTGGAAAATTAATGCTGATACTGGACCAACTATCGCACTGGCGACAACAGTTGGGACGAGAATCATTGGATTTTTAGTGATATTTGGCAACTGTACTTTCGGAGTACAAAGCGCTTGAGCTAATATACCACCTAAATTATTTTCTTTCGCTGAGATGACAGAGAATCCGATAAACTGAGCAACGCAGCCTGCAAGAGCAGCACCACCTGCAACACCGTCTAAACTAAGTGCAATCGCTAACGCAGCTGATGAAGCTGGAGAGATAAGTAATAGTCCCCAAACGACTGCAATGACGATAGAAGCAATAAACGGGCTACCAGCTGAACTATCTTTAATGAATGCTCCAACTGCATTTAAAACAGGAGTAATATTATGAGATAACCAAATACCGACTAAACCAGAACCTAATATTGCCGCAAATGGAACGAGCATCATATCTAACGCAGTTTTTCCGCTTAAACGTTTACCAATATATACAGCTAAAGTCGCTGTTAATAATGCACCGATTGGCTCACCTGTTTTAATAATTAGACCTGCTTCAGTAATTGAAATGGATCCGGCACCAATTGCTCCAGCTACCATAGCCGAGAAGATTACAAGACCGTTTGCACCAAGCATAAAAGCAATTCCGGCACCAATGGCCGGTGCCATAAGTGATTTTGCAACAACTCCGATTGTAATAAGCAACGGAATATCAACAATTCTTCCTATATTTTCGATCAGTAAACCAATTCCGAGGGATACGAAAATACCTTGTGCAATTCCAGCAGATGCTTTAAATACACGAGACATTATATACTCCTTCATTTGTTTCACCTTCTCCTATAAGTTAGTAACCAATTGTTTTCATATAATCACGTAAAATATCGTTTGATTTTGCGAATCGAGATTCTTCATCCTCTGTTAAATTTAGCTCTACAATTTCTCTTATACCATCTCTAGTAATAATAGCTGGTACTCCTGTACAAATATCATATTCACCGTACTCACCATCTAAAATAGCTGATACAGCAATTACACGGTGATCATCGTTAAAGATTGAGTTTGCAATATATGCTAGAGAATTTCCGATTCCGTAATAAGTAGTACCTTTTCGTTTATAAATTTCCCATCCGGCTTTTGCAGTCTTCTCAACAATTTCATCTAAATGTATTTCACCAAATTGATCTTTTTTCTCTTCTAAAATTTGCAGAATTGGTTTTCCACCAACAGTTACGTGTGACCAAGCAACCATTTGAGAATCACCATGTTCCCCTAATGAATACCCGTGAATACTACGAGGATCTACATGTAACATTTCAGATAAAATTGTTCTTAAGCGAGAAGAATCTAGTGATGTACCAGTACCGATCACACGATTTCTAGGTAATCCAGATAATTTCCACACTTGATATGTAATAATATCAACTGGGTTCGATGCAAGTAAGAAAATACCATCAAATCCACTTTCCATTACGCCACCAACAACACTTTCCATAATCTTCGCACTCGCTCCTAAAGTATCTAAGCGACTTTGCCCTGGTTTTGGTGCTGGCCCTGCTGTAATAATAACGATGTCCATATCTTTGCAGTCTTCATAACTTCCTGCATATACTTTTGTTCTTGTATTTGTAAAGTTAATGCAGTGTGATAAATCCATTGCTTCCCCAACTGCACGTTCATGATTTATATCAATTAATAATAGCTCTTCGCAAATGCCTTGATTGACAATGGAATATGCACAACTTGATCCAACTAATCCAGTACCGATAATTGCAATTTTTCTTGTATGTCTTTTCATAGCAATCTCTCCTAATTGATCATATAATCTATTTCTTTTTTCTTTACACTCCTAATTATAGAGATTCCCACGATAGAAACCATGGATACTTTGTGAAATATTGAACAAAGTTTTTGTCCTTTTTGTGAATTGTTATATTCCATTTTCGTCATATTTGTTACAACTGGAAAAATATTTATTATGTATTTATTGACATATACAAAAAGAAAACGAGCGAATCCATTTTCGCTCGTTTTTTCATCCTATTATTCTGCACTTAATTGACTTTTTAACTGCTGTACAATCATCGGATTAGCTGGTGCTGCTGGCTTGTAATAACTCTTTTGCTTTGCGTACTCATACATATTACGTTGGCGCATTTCATCTTGATTACGAATTTGAATTAACGTTTGGTGTAACTGTTCATTATCAGACTGAGCAATATAATTTGCATAACTTGTTAAACTCGCATTTAATCCTGCTAAATAATCATTTACCATATCTTTTTCATTCATTTTCCGCTTCCTCCTATCCTAGGAAAGTCATTAATTGCTGTTTCGTATTTCGTGCATCTTGCGCATCTTTTTGTAGCATTTGTTTCAGTTGTGGATCCGTACACGTCTGTGCATACTGCTCCAACTTGTTAATAATTGTTGCGTGTCCACCAATTAAATGACGTAAGTTTTCTACTTCAAGCTCTGTTAAATTTTGCATAGAATACTCCTACCTTTCTTTATTCGTTCACTGTTAGTATTTAGCTCTTTTTTGATTGTATACATGAATTAACTTTTTACGTGCATACAAAATAAAAGATGAATAGCTAAGCCATTCATCTTTTATACTGGTTATGTATTTATTTTTATAGAGATACAATCATACTTATACTCACAAGTAAGTTCCATACAATGTGTAAAATAATACTAGGTATAATAGATTGCGTCTTTTTATATAACATTGCAAATACCATTCCCATAATCGTTGCCGTAATGAGAAGACCCCCATGAAGAATTCCAAAAATGAAGGAAGAAATAATGATACTAACTAAAAAATTATATTTCTTTTCTAAAAATCGATATAAAATACCTCTAAATAGAATTTCTTCTTTAACCGGTGTAATGATAGCAACACTTAACACATATATAATACTTTGTATGCTATTTTGAAGCCCTAAACTCCCTAATTGTTCCTTTTGTTCTGCTGCACTTTCAAAACTAAACACATGTAACATTAAATATTGTGATAACGCAATGAAAATAAAACCAATTAATAGATATAAATATGTCTTCCCACTCTTCAAAACGGATATATCCCAAATAGATTTAATAAAATGAAAAATCGGTTTATAAGCTAATAAAACGATAACAACAACAGCTGCATCGAATAAGAGTAAATAATATCCTTCTAATTTAGTACTTAATGCTTCTTCTCCATAAATCCCAAAGGCTAAACCAAGAAATAATCCTCCTAGGAGTGAAATCCCTATAATCATCGCTATCATTACAAATAGATTTTTATATGTTATATTCTCTATTTTTCTTTCCACACTATACGCTTCTAACACTGTTTTACTCACAGTATCCCTCCAGTTATTCTCATTTATCTTATTAAAATCCTTTAATTGAAATATAAAGATAATATAACAAAATTTACAAAAAGAATAATATGCAATTTTACATATTATGAAAACTTTATATTTTATAGTTTTAGGAATAGGATTGCTATGCAATAATTATTATATGAAATTTCAAAAAAACAATTTCTATCCACCATAACCCTCGCACCATATAAAACTTATTAGTTAAAGGAGCAATGAACATGAAAACTCACGACTTCCTGACAGAAATCCAGAAGGGCTCTGAGCCTAGTCCATATCAAGATCCTATTGCATTCAGTTTCGTTTGCTTTTTCTTAGCCATATACACATTTTTCAAACCTGCTAAATAATATCATGTAATGAGAAAAGGCCTACCGCTCTTTTCGAATCATATGCACTAAAAAACCTTAGAATCACTTCTAAGGTTTTTGTTTGCCTGACTTCTTATTCACGTAATCCTTTAATAAACGTTTCCAATAATACATGTAAACTTGTATCTAAATCTAACGGCAAACCAAATCCACCTTGCTGTTCAATCGACGCAAATCCATGACAAATACTTCTGAATCCACGTGTCGCATGAAGTGCATTCTCTCCTTCTAAGCCGTACTGTTGTAAAACCTGAAGACAAAGCTTTACAATTCCGTCACCTGCTTTTCTTACTTCTTCATCTCGTAAAAAGGTTGCTTCATACAGTCCAGGATGTTTTCGGACAAATGCTACATACGCTTCTCCTAATGCATGAATTGCTTCATCCATATGTTTATCCTCGGCTGCTTCTTCTAGCTTGTTATGCAGCTGTTGTATTCCGTAAATACCAAGATTTTTCCGTACATCTTGTAACCCTTTTACATGATTATATAGTGAGGGAGAACGTATCCCTAACCTTTGCGCTAATGAAGCTAACGTTACTTCTTGTATTCCATTTGCATCTGCAATTTCTGCCGCTGTTTCTACAATTTTCGGTAATGTAAGTCCGATTCTCGGTGACATAAATTATCCCTCTTTTCTACTTTCTATATTTCGCTTCCTTAATAGCAAGCTCTATAATAGCACCTGGATCATTTACCATTTTTCCGTGCCCTGCCGCAAGCAAGGACGGCTCATATTCTCTTAGCTTCTCTGCACTTTGTAATGCCACTTCTTTACTCCACGTTGCCATCGCAGGAAACGGAAACCAAAATTTCATTTGTCCTGAAACAGCCATACCTCCTCTTGTTTGGAATGCATCCCCGACAATGAGAGCTTTATTTCTTACATCAAGAAATGACATGGAGCCTGGCGTATGTCCCGGTGTCATAATCGCAAGTAGTGATCCAACTCGGTCGCCATCTTCTAATAAAACATCAGGTCTCGTTTTCACCTTTTTAGGTACACCGCCTTTTATCGGTATATTCGGTTCATCCTTTTGTAACGTCGTATCTCCTTCTAACAGCTTTGCGTCCCGCTTAGAAATATAGACTGGAACATGAGGAAGTACTTCCTTTAATGCGTCTAATGCACCGATGTGATCATCATGCGCATGTGTTAATACAATATTCGTAATTGGTTTTCCTATTTTCTCAGCCGCCTGTAAAATTCCTTTTGCGCTATATGGCAAAGCAGCATCAATTAAAGTTAAACCATCTTCTTCCTCCACAAAGTAACAATTCACAGGAAACACTCTTGGCAAAAATGACAATTGATATACCGTTTTTTCATGCATCATTCTCATATTCCCATCTCCCTTTTCACGAAAACTAATACCATTAGTTTCATTATACTAATGGTATTAGTTTTACGCCACTAAAAATTTCTTTTTTTTCAAAAAAAGAACAGTAGTCGTTTATACGACTACTGTTCTTCAAAGATATTAAACTGTGTAACGCTCATCTTCTAAAATTTTCGCAGCGATTTCACGTTTCTTCGGAATTACGTTAAGTGGTGTGTGGCGAGTTAATTTGCGTAATGATGATAACATCATGCGCAGCATGTCGCCATTTTCAACTGCGATAAGTGTTTCTTTCGCATCTGCTTCGATTTCGTTGAATGCTTCTTGGCAAAATACTTCAGTGTATAACACTTTTTGTTTATTCTTTTCAAGACCAGTTGTTTTGATTGCTTTTTCTGTACGAAGAACAGCTGACTCCATTGCGTATAGATTGCTTACGATGTCAGCGATATTCACAAGAATTTCTTGCTCTTTATCTAATGCTTTACCGTATTTTTGAGCCGCTAATCCAGCTACCATTAAGCCGATTTTCTTCGCGTTAGTTACTAAATACTTTTGAAGTGCTAATGGCTCATCGCCTACTTCTTCTGGCATCATCATCATTAACTCTTCTTGTAATTTTTGTGCTTTTTGAAGAAGTGGTAATTCACCTTTCATCGCTTTACGTAAGAACGTACCTGGTACGATTAGGCGGTTAATTTCGTTCGTTCCTTCGAAAATACGGTTAATACGAGAATCGCGGTACATTCTTTCAATCTCATATTCTGCCATAAATCCGTAACCACCGTGGATTTGAACACCTTCATCTACTGTATAGTCTAATACTTCAGAACCGAATACTTTGTTTAAAGAGCACTCGATTGCATATTCAGCGATAGAAGCTGCTACTGCTTTACCGTCTTTTACTTCTTCTTCAGATAATGTGCTCATGCGGCTTTCGAATAAGCCTACTGTACGATACACAGAGCTTTCAGCTGCATATGTTTTCGCTGCCATATTCGCAAGTTTCTCTTGAATTAATGGGAAGCGAGCGATTGGTTGTTTGAACTGTTGACGTTGGTTTGCATATTGTGCTGAAATTTCTACTGCACGTTTCGCAGATCCAACTGTACCAACACCTAATTTATAACGACCGATATTTAAAATGTTGAATGCGATAATATGACCTTTACCGATTTCACCAAGTAAGTTTTCTTTCGGTACTAACGCATCTTCTAAAATTAACGTACGAGTTGAAGAACATTTAATACCCATTTTCTTTTCTTCTGGGCTTGTAGATACGCCCGCATATTCTTTCTCTACGATAAATGCTGAGAAATGCTCTCCATCAATTTTTGCATATACAACAAATACGTCAGCAAATGCAGAGTTTGTAATCCATTGTTTTTCACCATTTAATACGTAATGTGTACCTTCTGCATTTAAACGTGCCGTTGTTTTTGCACCTAATGCGTCAGATCCTGAACCTGGCTCAGTTAATGCGTATGCAGCTAATTTTTCACCAGTTGCTAGTAGTGGTAAATATTTTTTCTTTTGCTCTTCGTTACCGAATAATACGATTGGTAACGATCCGATACCTACGTGCGCACCGTGAGTAATTGCAAAACCGCCAGCGCGAGAGAATTTCTCTGCGATTAACGCTGAGCTTACTTTATCAAGACCAATTCCGCCATACTCTTCTGGTACGTCAGCACCTAATAAACCAAGTTCACCAGCCTCTTTTAAAAGACGAACAGAACGATCAAACTCATGTTGCTCTAAATATTCAAGCTCTGGAAGAACTTCATTTACGATAAAGTCCTCTGTCGTTTTTGCAATCATTTTATGCTCAGATGAAAAATCTTCTGGCGTAAACACTTGATCAATTGTAATCTCATCTACTAAAAAGCTACCGCCTTTAACTGCACTTCCTACTGTTTTTTCCATGAAAATTTCCTCCTTCATATTTTCATAAGCCGCTTCTCTCATTTTGAAAGAAGCTGGCTCTCCCTTTTGTTTTTATAAACCTTTGTTGCTTCCACTCTTTGCATTGTTGGCGTCTCGTTCTGAGCAAGCCGCTTCCACTTTTTTTATAGTAATTCAAACACTCCCGCTGCTCCCATTCCGCCGCCGATACACATTGTTACGATACCGAATTGTTCGTTGCGGCGTTTCATTTCGTGAATAAGAGATAGTGTTAGTTTTGCTCCTGTACAGCCAAGTGGATGTCCAAGTGCGATTGCACCACCGTTTACGTTTACTTTTTCTTCATCTAATCCAAGTTCACGAATAACTTGAATGGATTGAGAAGCGAATGCTTCATTTAGTTCGAATAGACCGATATCTGATAGCTCTAAACCAGCTAATTTTAATGCCTTTGGAATTGCAGCGATCGGGCCGATTCCCATTACTTCTGGTGGTACACCAGCTACTGCGAATGAACGGAATTTAGCAAGTGGCTTCATACCATCACTCACTGCTTTTTCACGATCCATTAATAGTACAGATGCTGCACCGTCACTCATTTGTGAAGAGTTACCAGCTGTTACAGAACCGCGAACGTTAAATGCTGGACGTAATTTACCTAAAATGTCTAGCGTCGTTTCTGCTCTTACACCTTCGTCTTGTGCAAAAATGATTGTTTCTTCTTGCAGTTTGTTGTTTGATCCAATAGTACGTAACGTTACATCTACAGGTACTGTTTCATCAGCAAAGTTCCCTGCAGCTAATGCTTTTGCAGCACGTTGATGACTTCTTACTGCAAATGCATCTTGCTCTTCACGAGAAATTCCATATTTCACAGCAACTTGCTCTGCTGTATGTCCCATACCCATATAATATTCTGGAGCCGCTTCTACAAGGCGACTATTTGGACGAACGACGTGTCCCATCATCGGAACTAAACTCATTGATTCCGCTCCGCCTGATAATACAGCTTCAGAGTGTCCAAGCATAATACGCTCTGCTCCGTAAGCGATACTTTGTAAACCTGAAGAACAGTAACGGTTAATTGTAATAGCTGGAACATCGTAAGAAAGTCCTGCTAATCCGCCGATATTACGAGCCATATTTAAACCTTGCTCTGCTTCTGGCATCGCACAACCGAAAATTAAATCGTCGATTGGCCCTTCATAATTCGCACGCTTTAACGTTTCTTTTACTACTAACGCCCCTAGATCGTCAGGACGAACTGTTTTTAATGAACCCCTCTTTGCTTTTCCAATTGGTGTTCTTGCTCCCGCAACAATGACAGCTTCTCTCATGAACGATATCTCCCCTCGTTATTAGTTACGTAATGGCTTTCCTTTTACAAGCATGTGCTGCATTCTTGCTTGTGATTTCATCTCACTTACTAAGCTAATAAATGCTTCACGTTCTACATCTAATAAATACTGCTCATCAACTTCTGTTCCGTACGGCACCTTTCCGCCCGCGATGACATATGCAAGTTTCTTCGCAATATGAAGGTCATACTCTGAAATGTAACCAGATAAATGCATTGCTTCTGCACCAAGTGCAAGAGTTGCATATCCTGTTTCACCAACAACCGGTATCTTTTTACGGATTGGCGCTTTATAACCAGCTTCATATAAAGCAAGTGCTTTCTGTTTCGCATCGTATAGTAAGTGATCACCATTCACACTAATACCGTCTTTATCACCTAAGAAGTTATGAGAAACTGCTTCTTGTCCTGAAGTTGAAACTTTCGCCATTGCGACTGTTTCGAACACTTTATTTGCAACTTTTTGCAGGTCAAACTCTACACCGTTTGCCATTTTATTTAAGTGTTTAATGTATAGCTCTTTATTACCGCCTCCGCCAGGGATTAAACCAACACCCACTTCTACTAAGCCCATATACGTTTCACTAGAAGCTTGAATGCTAGCAGCTGGTAAACATACTTCTGTACCTCCGCCAAGCGTCATACCGTATGGTGCTGCTACAACTGGCTTAGAAGAGTACTTAATTTTCGTCATTGCATCTTGGAAGTTTTTCACAACCCACTCAATTTCAAAGTAGTTGTCATCTTGTGCTTCCATTAAAATCATTGCTAAGTTCGCACCAACGCAGAAGTTCTTCGATTGGTTACCGATAACAAGACCTTTATAATTCTTTTCTACTTCATCAACAGCGTAGTTAATCATTTGCGTAATATCCATACCGATTGCATTGCTCTTCGAATGGAATTCTAGACAAAGGATGCCGTCGCCTAAATCGATTAAGCTCGCTCCGCTATTTTTCTTTAATACACCATTTTTCGCTTTTAATTGCTTAAGAGAAATCGCCTTTTTATTACGTTCGATTAGCTTATATTCGCCATTATCGTAATAGTAGCTATCTCCGTTATCATGTTTATAGAAAGTAGTGAAACCTTTCTCTAACATTTCTTTCACCCAAGCCGGAACAACTGCGCCGTTTTCTTCCATCTTTTGAACGGATTTTTCAACGCCAATTGCATCCCAAACTTCAAATGGTCCTTGCTCCCAGCCGAAGCCCCACTTCATCGCTTGGTCAATTGCAACAATATCGTCAGCAATTTCTTTATGAAGTTTTGCAGAGTATAAAAGAGTTGGTGTAATGATGTTCCATAATAACTCTCCTGCACGGTCTTTCGCGTATACAAGCGCTTTCAATTTATTCGCTAATCCTTTTTCTTGTTTACTTAACTCTACGGATGCAGCTTTTAATTTTTTACGCGCTTCGTACTCCATCGTTTCAGGGTTTAATTCTAAAATTTCTTTTCCTTGTTTTAAGAAGAAGCCTTGACCTGTCTTACTTCCAAGCCATTTTTTATCAAGCATGTCATGCATGAAAGCTGGTACTTTAAATACATCACGCTCTTCTTCTTGTACGTTTTCATATACGTTATTTGCAACGTGTACGAATGTATCTAAACCGACAACATCTAATGTACGGAACGTTGCGCTCTTCGGACGACCAATAAGCGGGCCTGTTACTGAATCAACTTCCCCAATGCTATAACCGCGTTTTACCATCTCTTGAAGAGTTACTAATAAACCGTACGTACCGATGCGGTTTCCAATAAAGTTTGGTGTATCTTTTGCGATAACAACGCCTTTTCCAAGAACGTCTTCGCCAAATAGTTTCATGAAGCTTAATACTTGTGGATCAGTTTCTTTCGTCGGTATTACCTCTAGAAGTTTTAAATATCGTGGTGGGTTAAAAAAGTGTGTGCCTAAGAAGTGTTTCTGGAAGTCGTCTGAACGACCTTCTGCCATTTTTTCAACTGAAATGCCTGACGTATTCGAGCTTACGATAGAACCCGGTTTACGAACAGCATCTACTTTTTCAAATAGTTTCTTTTTAATATCTAAGTTTTCAACTACTACTTCAATAATCCAATCTACATCAGCTAGACGCTCAAGGTCATCTTCTAAGTTACCTGCTTCAATCAGTGCTAGATTTCCTTTCACTGTCAGAGGAGCTGGTTTTTGCTTTAATAGTTTTTGCAGTGCCGTATTACTAAAACGATTTCTCACACTTTTATGTTCTAATGTAAGTCCCTTCGCTTCTTCTTCTTTCGTAAGCGCAGGTGGTACAATATCAAGCAATAATGTCGGAATACCAATATTAGCTAAGTGTGCCGCAATTCCTGAACCCATTACGCCTGACCCTAGAACAGCAGCCTTTTTAATTTGGAACATCCAATTCTCCCCCTATTCTTGAATGAATGCTCATTCAATTTTTCGACATAAGTCGCAATCAATGAGTGAGCCTCTACTAATAAATATATGATACAGTTTGAATTTTCGCAATATATTTATTGATAAAATTTTCTGAAATAAATATATTTCTTTCATTTGGCTATGCTATACATGTGTATTTTCTTCATTCAAATGCACTTTTCCTTTTTATAATCTGACGAAACTGGAGGAATATATATGGCAAAACTTAAGAAGAACCCTTCACAAGCTGGAATTAGTGCAGCAAGTGTAACTGGAAACGCTGGTCCAACTGATCGAGGCGTGGAAAAAGGACGTCAAGGTAATAATCAACAATATAAGAAGCATAATATGGGCGAAAAATAACGCTATATTTTTGGGCAGAGAACGTGGCATAATGGGTAATGGCTGCTTTTTCTGCCCAATTTATTTGTACATATGTAAAACAAAAGAGGGAACGATGATGAAACGAACAATAGTTATGATTGTAATGATTGCTACACTATTTACAGGGATGATTTTCTTCTCTTATGCACAAAGACAACAAGCTGTAAGAGCTGATCAACCTAGCATCACTGGGCAATACGGAATTACAATCGATGCAAACACAGGTGAGATTTTGTATGGGAAACGTGAAGACGAACGTTCTTATCCGGCTAGTATAGCCAAAATGATGACAACCCTTCTCTTACTAGAGAATGTAAAAGAGGATGAGGAAATTACCGTTACAGAGAACGCAATTAAAACAGAAAGTCAAAGTAAGAAAATTAAACTTCGTGCTGGGGAAAAGTTAAAACGAGATGAGGCATTAAAACTTATGCTTATCATTAGTGCAGATCCAATAGCTGAATCCATCGCAGAACATATCGCAGGATCAAAAAATGAATTTGTAAAAATGATGAATGCTAGAGCGAAGGAACTTGGTACAAAGCATGCGACTTTCAAAAATGCAAGTGGTGCTGATGCATTAGGAAACAAAGTATCACCATATGACATTGCTATGATTACGAAAGAAGCATTAAAGTACCCAGTTGTTTTAGAATATATGAATTCAACGCGTACAACTCTACATACTTCAGAACGCTCTCCACAGATCGCAAACTATGGACGAGAAGAACTATATGACGATCCATATGCAATTGGAAGTAAAAGCGGTCTATCAGCACTCGGAAAATATACAGTCGTAACAGTGGATGAGAAAGACGGTAAACGCGTCATTAATGTTGTATTATCTTCTACTCGCAAGCAACTATATCCTGATACGAAGAAAATGGCACATTACGCATTTCAGCAATTAAAATAACCAAGGAGTATTTTCTCCTTGGTTATTTTTTAACCATACCTTTTAATACGAACGCAACGTTTGCTGGACGCTCTGCTAGACGACGCATGAAGTAGCCATACCAGTCGTTTCCATAAGGTACGTAAACACGCATTTTGTAACCTTCTTTTACTAGCTCAAGTTGACGCTCATTACGAATACCATATAACATCTGGAATTCAAATTGGTCTCTTGGAATGTTGTGTTCTTCAGCAAGTTTTTTCGTATATTCAATAATCGCTTCGTCATGTGAAGCAATTGCAGTATAATTTCCATTTAATAAGTGCATTTTAATAATCTTTTTATAATTGTCATCTACATCTTTCTTGTCCGGGAACGCTACTTCTTCAGGTTCTTTATAAGCCCCTTTTACAAGACGTAAATTAGGATTATAAGCATTTAAATCCTCAATATCTTTTTCTGTACGATATAGATAAGCTTGAATAACAGTACCGATATTATCGTACTCAGACTTTAACTGTTTAAAGATATCAATTGTCTTTCCGCAGCGTGTATAATCTTCCATATCAATTGTAACGAACACACCATTTTCTTTTGCAGCTTCTAGAATGCGGCGCATATTGTTCATTACGATTTCATCAGAGATATCTAATCCCATAGAAGTCATCTTTAAAGAAAGTTGCGAATCAAGACCTTCTCTTCCAATTGCACGGATTGCTTCAATCGATTGGTTAGCCATTTCATTTGCTTCTGCTTCATTATCAACGAATTCCCCTAAATAATCGATTGTTACGCAAAGTCCTTGCTTGTTCAATTGTTTAATAGCTGCTGTCGCTAATTCAATTGTCTCCCCTGCGACAAAGCGACCTGCACCAAAGCGTAAACCGTACTTTTTAGCCAGTTTTGTTAGCGCTTTATTTTTAGATAAGAAAAGAAACGAATTTCGCATTAATTGTTCCATGTAATTCACCCCTATGACTTGATTTATCTGTTTTTTACCCCTCTTCAAAATTATATCATTGTTTAAAATTATTGGATACAAATAATTATTTAGATAATTTATAAAATACTATAAAAACATTTAAAACCCTATATTCTCGCTTATAAATATGCCTAAAATATTTTTCGACATTTAGAAAAATGGAGTTTACTAGGCACAAAATAGGCATGTCGAAAATATTCGACATGCCTATAAAATCCTTTATATTCCATGTAAATTATATGAGGATATTAATACAGAAAACTTGAGATTATATTTACCCCAAGTTTTTTTATTGCTCATTTCTCTTCTCTTCATTCAGCCTTTTAATATCCGTAATTAACTGCACCATCTCTTCTTTCGCATCAGGATAAGTCTCATTCCAGTGCTTCACTAAAGCTGGCATCGTCTTAGCTATGTAAGAATACAGCGCCCATTTCTGCACCTGTTCTTTTCTCTCTTCATTGCTCTCTCCAAGTAATAGTTCCGTGTATTTCTCTAACAACCCGTCAAATTGTTCATTAAACTTTTCACTCATCTTATCTACCTCCTATATGAAAAAAGCAGCGAAAATCGCTGCTTTTCTTTATAATTTTGATCGAACAGAGTTTAATTTTTTCTCCATTGTGCTTACTTTATCACGACGATCATCGATACGAATTGTTGTTGCAACGCGCTGTGCACCTTTCGTATATGGAACTTCATGCATTTGTTGAATAACTTCTAGAATGACAGGAAGATCTCCTTCAATAACTGTATTCATTGGTGTTAATTGATACTTCACGCGATCTGAGTTTTTCTCTAGCACCTTTTGTACTTCTGCTACATATTCACTAACACTTGGATTACCTGTTCCTACTGGAATAATCGATACGTCAACAATTGCCATAGTAGTCTTCCTCCTATACTTGCTTCTTATATATATCCATTGTCTATTTTACCGAAATACGCATCATTTTACTAATTTGTTATTCCTCTATTTTAAATTGCTCAACCAATCTTTCTAAGTCTCTCATATGCTCCGTCAAGCTTTCCATCGTATGGGCTACCTTTTCTAGATGGTTCACTTGTGATTCAGTTGCAGCATTTACCTCTTCCGAAACCGCTGCGCTTTCTTGACTCGTACCGGCAATTGTATGCATTACCGCTGTAATTTCTCCTTGCTCGTGACCGATGTTATGTACCTCTTCTACAATTTGTTCCACTGAAGTACTAATCGTATTTACAACTGACATAATTGTACGGAATTCCGTTTCTGCCTCTGTCGTAACTGTATTTTGTATATCCGCGATATCTTTCAATTTACTTACAACTTCTACAACTCGCCTTACCTCTACTTGTACATCACCAATCATCGTCGCAATTTCTACTGTTGCTTCTTTTGATTGTTCCGCTAATTTTCGAACTTCTTCAGCAACAACAGCAAAACCTTTACCTTGTTCGCCTGCACGTGCCGCCTCGATTGAAGCATTTAAAGCAAGTAAATTCGTTTGATCCGAAATCCCCTTTATAAGCTCTACCACATTTTGAATCGAGCCAACTCTTTGTTCTAACTTTCCGGATGCTTCCTCTGTATGAACAACAATCGAAGATGATTGACCCCTTGTACGAACTAAATTACGCATCGTATTTAGCCCTTGCTTAGATGCCTCTTCCGCTTTGCCAGCCACCCCTTTTATTTCACCAACAGAGTTATTCATTTGTTCCACTGACTGCGCCATATTCTCGAGCTGTTCTGAAACTTCATCTACACTATTAGCAAGCGTAGAAGCTCCTCCGCTCACATCATCCATTGCCCCTGACACTTCTCTACTAGCAGCTACAGTTTCATTCGTTAAATAATGTAGATTATTCGTTGATTGCTGCACGGTTGATACACTATTTTTAATTTTACTTACCATTTCATTCATTTGCTCAACCATATGATTAAAATGGTTCGTCAGCTCTCCAACTTCATCCTTACTCGTCACCTTCATTTGCAACGTTAAATCACCTTCTGCTACTTTTTGAACGTGATTCGTTAATAGTTGCAGTGGTCTTGCTAATCTTCTTGAGAACAAGTATGAAGCTACGATTCCAACGAATAAGCTAATACATGCCATTATAATGACTGTATTTCTCGTACTATTTAATAGCCCATCAATCGTTTCTTTCGGATAAACAATCCCAATTTTCCATTTCATCTTATCAAACAATTGACTATAGGCTACTACATCTTTCCCGCCTAATGTCGTCACCGCAAATTTTGTTTCATCTTTATTCAAACTTTTTAAAAGTGGTTCCTTTGAAACATCTTTTCCTACTTTCTCTGGGTATACAATGGCAATATTTTTATCATTTACGATAAACATTTCTCCGCCGTTATTATATTGAATATTGTGGAGTAGCTTTTGAATTGTTCCTAATGATACATCCATTGCTACTACCCCTAATACAGATCCATCTTGTCCGACAATTGCTTTTGACACTCCAATGCTTAACTTACCTGTCGCAATTTCATATTGTGGTTGTCCCCAAATAATCGATTTTGTATCGGATTCTGATGCTTTATACCACTGACGACTTGTTGGATCATACCCTTCAGGTACTTTTCCTCCGTCAGCAAGATTTGCACTCAACGTTTTTTTATCTTTTGTCCCAATGTATACATCTAAAATATCAGGATGGTTCTTTTTAAATCTTGAAAACTCTTTTAAAATAAAGCTCTCTTCTTCTGGAGTAACTCCATCTTGTAACATGTTTTGAATATCATCATGACTTCCATAATGCCCCATATCTTCTTCAATTCGCTGCATAAATGCAGTTAACTGTTCTGTCACAAGATCCATCGTATTTTGAGAATACTGGTCTAAGGAGCGCACTTCCTTCTCTTTCTGTAATTGATACATAGCTGTACCTAATATTACGAACATCATAGAAATAAGTACCGAAAATACTACCGCAATTTTTAAACGTAAACTTCTTAACATCTTCCCCCAGGCATCCCCTTCTCGTTGTATTGTAATTATATTAATCACTATATTAAGTATAATGGATAAAATTAAAAAATTGAAACTAATTCTCACCTCAATCTGAGTAGAAAACCTACTACCACTTGTGCAAAAACAAATAGTTCATTATCCTTAAAATATAATCTCATTCGTTCGGAGGTAACTATGTTACAAAAATTCGGTTTCTCACAATATGAAAGCCAAGCTTACGAAGTTGTCGTATCAAGCAACGAGCCATTAGATGCTACAACGATCGTGAAGCATTCTGGTGTTCCAAAAGCCAAAATATATGAAGTGCTTGCACGCCTAATCGATAAAGGAATGGTAATGGATTCTGTTTCAGAGAAGAAAAAGATGTATACAGCATTACCACTCAAGCTAGCAATTGAAAAATTAACGACAGAATTTCAATCCAATATTAAAGAATTAGAGACAACTATATCGAAAAAATCATTTACAGATGACCGTGTATGGAGCTTAAAAATGCAATCGTCTATTCGCGTTCAAAGTAAAGAACTCATCGAAAGTGCAAAAGAATCGATTCGTATTTCAGCTTGGAACGATACTCTTTTAGAATATCTTCCGTTATTAGAAGAAAAGGCAACACAAGGCGTCAAAACCGAGTCCCTTATAGTTGGAAAAGTAGAAACAGACTTGGAAAACATGCATTTTCTAATCCCAGCGGAAGAGCCTAACGCGCTAGAGCGATACTTACTGCTCATCGTTGACGACCGTGAAATTTTATTTGCTGGCGTAGAACAAGAGTCATGGCAAGCAATGAAAACAATGTCACAACCATTCGTGAAGTTCTTTACAGAATTTTTCTATCATGACGTTGCACTTGCAAAGATTACTCAGAAACACCATGACCTCTTTATGGAAGATGAGGAAATTAAGAGTTTGTTGATGAAGTTGAGATACTAAAAAAACGCCTCTATTACAAGGCGTTTTTTTCTACATTTCTTTTCTATTTTTCATCCTTAACACATAAGCACCTGCAATAATAAAACTAATTCCTAAAACGAATAAAGCGGTAAATTCATTGCCGACGCCGCCAGTAGCTGGTAAACGCACTTCATTATGAGTATTAGGTTGTTGCACCTGCTTCACATCAGCGGAAGGTTTCACTTCTCCATTCGGTGTTGGCTTATTTGGCTTAGAAGGAAGCGATGCCTTTTCTTCTTTCTTATCTTTTACAATATGTTTAATAATTTCTCCATCCTCTTTTATTTCAAATGCGAATGTCTCTTCATTTATTACATATCCATTTGGCGCTATTGTTTCTTTATACGTGTACTTTCCGTATGGGAGTTTGAATTTCGCTATACCTTTTTCATCCGTTTTCCCTTTTACTACTTCTTTTCCTTGTTCGTTATAGATTGTAAATTCTGCATTTGGTAGTTTCGTATTCCCATCTGCTACATCTACTTTCGTTATTTCTAACTCACCTTCTACCTTCTTATCTTGAACGATATGTTTAATAATTTCTCCATTCTCTTTTATTTCAAATGCGAATGTCTCTTCATTTATTACATATCCATTTGGCGCTATTGTTTCTTTATACGTGTACTTTCCGTATGGGAGTTTGAATTTCGCTATACCTTTTTCATCCGTTTTCCCTTTTACTACTTCTTTTCCTTGTTCGTTATAGATTGTAAATTCTGCATTTGGTAGTTTCGTATTCCCATCTGCTACATCTACTTTCGTTATTTCTAACTCACCTTCTACCTTCTTATCTTGAACAATATGTTTAATAATTTCTCCATTCTCTTTTATTTCAAATGCGAACGTCTCTTCATTTATTACATATCCATTCGGCGCTATCGTTTCTTTATACGTGTACTTTCCGTATGGTAGTTTAAATTTCGCTACACCTTTTTCATCCGTTTTTCCTTTTACTACTTCTTTTCCTTGTGCGTTGTAGATTGCAAATTCTGCATTCGGCAGTTTCGTATTCCCATCCGCTATATCTACTTTCGTTATTTCTAACTCACCTTTTACATTTTCATTTTTCAACTCTAATACAGCAGTTTCACCAGTTTTCACTTCAATTTTTTTAACACTTCCATCTAACACATATCCAGCTGGCGCTTGAATTTCTTTGACGCTATATATACCGATTGAAAGATTACCTAACTCCGCAATCCCCTTATCATTAGTCGTAACATTTTGTTTAAAGTTTTCATTAGAAACTTCAAACACCGCCCCTTTTAATAATTCCTTTTTTTCTCCTAATTTCATAATCTTTAAAGAGCCTACTGATTCCCAATTTACAACTAAATCTGTACTGATTTTCTCACTATTTCTTTGTAACAATACCGTTGTATTTTGAACTTTTTCTGATCCTTTAAAAGCTATTGCTTGTAAATTTGTTAAAGTAGACTTCACTTTCATTTTAAAATTACCACTACTCGTATCTTTCGGGATTAAGATTTTGAATTTTTCGTTAATTGATAACGTGCTTTTCTCTTCTCCATTTTCATTTACAATTCGAAGCCCTTTAGGAGCATTTTCAGGAAGAATTGTATAAGAACCAGAAACCGCATTTGTTTGCACTGCATAAAATCCTGTTTCTAAATAATCACCTTTTTGTGTAGCAGTTTGTGAATCTACAGGATTAACTTTAAAGAATACATCTTGTGATCCAGTTTCTTTTTTTGAAGCCTCCACTAAACGCTTCATAAGTTTATGTACACGTTCATTTTTCGCAACTAAATCTTCTTCCGTTAATTCATTCGCTGCTATCCATACCGCTAATTGTGTAGCATAATGCGCTTCTTCCATTGTCGCTACACCTAATTCATATGGGCTTTTTTGAGGATATCCATTTAATAAAATACGATATACGGCATCGGATGTTTTCCCCATCTCAGGCAAATCATCCCCATTGGGTGAACGTAAATCAGGCGTTAAACAATACGCAATACTACCCGCAGCCGTTTTAATTATTTCTGTCTTTATTTCACGCTGTTTCGAATTACTATAGCTCCAATCCATTTTATATGTTTCTTTGTTCATTACTTCTGCCTTTACTTGTGGCATTGCAATTCCTAATAAAATAATAAGAGCACTTAAAAAACTAAACCATTTCCCTACCATCTTTCGTTTCATTCTCTCCACCACCATATATAAATTTCTACATGAAGCAATCTTACTGTTTCATTGTACTTATAGTGAAAAAAAGAGAATAGGTGGTTTTTTTGTAGTATCTTGTCGAATTGTTGAGAAAGTTTCACATTAATAAGCAACTTTAAAACTGTTTGTTGCCATACTGCTATTGACAAATAAACATTATATATTTTCAAACATAATAAAAAAGACACTGTACAAGTGCCTTTTTACTTACGAGAAACAAATTTCAAACGAATACATATTACTTATCTTTTTCCTTTATCTCCGTCAACAGCTCAATGATTTTCTCATTTTGCTCCACTTGTTTCTCTGAATTTTGATAGATGAAACGAACCCATCTAAGTGCAAGAACAATAAGAAACAACGGAAGCATCGAAATTAGAAGACCGATAATTGAAAAATTCGTATACATATACATCACCTCGCTACATACAATTTCTCCACCTTTCTACTAAAACCTGCAATTTTTTACAAACAAAAAAGAACCTATCAAACGATAGATTCTTCTTTTGCAAACTGAGTAGAACGTCCTCTCGTAATTGAGAAGATTGCACAAAGCAGCGCTAATATAATAAAGCCGCCTCCTACCCAAGCGTTATATATAACAGATGATTTCTCAATAACAACTCCGCCTACTGTTGAACCGAGCGCAATCCCTAAGTGAAGGGCAGAGTTATTTAAACTTTGCTGAATACCAGCTGATTCTGGTGCAATTTCAATTAAATAATTTTGTTGTGCTGGCGAAATAGCCCAGCTCAGCATACTCCAAAGTCCCATCATAATAATGAACAGTGGGAATGAGAATGTCATCATCGGCAATATGAAGATTGCACACGCAAATACGATAATAATTGAGATAATACTTTTCTTCGATCCCCATTTATCAGCAAGCCAGCCTCCTAAGCCGCCTCCAAGTACTGCTGCGATTCCGAAGATGAAGTAAAATACACTAATCCAATTCGCTTCAACATGCATAACATCTTTTAAAAATGGCGTTAAATATGCATATAGTGTTAAATGACCCGTTAAAAATAAGAATGATGTTAACTGTGCACTTACGATTTTTTTATCTTTTAACGTAGCAATTTGTTCTCTTATTGACAACACCGATGTCGGTGGTACTTTCGTTAAGAATAATGAAATACAAGCGATTGCCATAACTGTTAAGATCGAAATGAGTACAAATGGTGCACGCCATCCATATGTGTTTCCAAGTACAAGACCAAGCGGTACTCCAAGTACGAGCGATCCACTAATCCCCATAAAAATGATTCCAATTGCACGCGCACGAAAATGCGGTTCTACAACGCTAGAAGCAAGTGTCACTGACAGTGCAATAATAAGCGAACCACTCGCCGCACAAATCACCCTTGAAAACATTAACATTCCGTAGTTCACACTAAATGCCGAAATGATATTTCCGATTAAGAAAATTGATAATGCCCCAACATACAATGTTTTTCTTTCAAACTTTCCTGTTAACGCTAATAAAACCGGGCCTGATAAGGCAAATACTACTGAAAATATTGTTATAAGCTGACCAGCCGCACTAATAGATACACCTAAATCATTGGCAACTAAATCGAGCGTTCCTCCTATAATTAGCTCAACCGTTCCGACTACGAAAGCCGCGATAGCTAAAATATACACACGAAAATTCAAGTCTTTCCCCACGCTTTCTATTTTGGTTACTACCACTATAGTAACCAAAATAAAAAGCGTAAGCAAGTACAATTTTTTTACAGTAAAAAAGGTAGACGTATGATACGCCTACCCTTCAATCATGACACTTCATTTTTATTCTTCTTATTTAAATACCAATATACCGGCAGTCCAGTAAAGACAATTCCAATTGATAAGAAACAACTTACCGGATCATTGATAATTGCACTACCAATTACAAAGAACGAACCTAAAATCGCAACGATTGGTACGATTGGGAATAACGGTACACTGTACGCACGCTCTTTATTCTTATTACGTTTTCTTAAAATGAAGACACCAATAAACGTCATTACATAGAAAATATAAATAATGAATACGGAAATCTCAGATAGCTTATTCGGATCACTAATAATCATTAAAATAATTCCCAAAATGATTTCAACAGTAATCGCATTTGCTGGTGTTTTAAATCTTGGGCTTTCCTTTGCAATAAACTTAGCAAATGGAAGTTGTCCACGTTCTGCCATCGACATCGGGATACGTGGGAACGTTAAAATCTTTCCATTTAAACAACCGAAAATAGAAACGATAATACCAATACTAATAATTTTCCCACCATATTCTCCAAGTAGCATGCCTGCAGCTGTCGCTGTTGCATTTTCTCCAAGGTCTACAATTTGCGTTGCTGGTAATACATTCAGTAACGCCAAATTAATTAATACGTAAGCAGCTGTTACAATTAAAATCCCAACTGTCATTGCCTTCGGTAATAACTTTGTTGGATTCTTCATTTCTCCGCCAATCGAAGCAAGTAAAATCCAGCCGTCATAAGCAAATAACGTTGCTAAAATTGCCATCCCGATACTTTGATTTTCTGATATCGGCACAACTACGTTAAAGATATCGCTATTCCCTTTCCAAAAACCTAACACAACAATTAATACGATTGGAATCATCTTCCCGATTGTCGTGATTGTTTGGACGATACCTCCGTATTTTGTTCCCATACTATTTACAACGCCAAGGAACACAACTGTTCCAATTGCGATTGGTAAATTCCATACTTTATCTAAATAGAAAAAATTAATCATTAAAGAACTAAAGTACAATCCTAATGTTCCAATAATAGCTGGCCCATACACTATCGTTTGCATCCAACCTGATAAATATCCCCAAAAACTTCCGTAAATCTCCTCTAAATACGTATACAACCCACCATTTTTCGGGATTTGCGCTCCAATTTCAGCTACTGTCAAACCACTCGCTAACGTCAACAGACCACCAATTACCCAAGCAAGAATCGCCATATTAGAACTCCCCGAGTAATCTAATACGCTCCCTGGTTTCATAAACACACCAGATCCAATAATTGTTCCTACTACGATAGAAAGTGCTACTGTTAAACCAATTTTATTCTTCTCATCATGATGCATGCTGCGTATCCTCCTTCCAATCCTAGTGTGATGCAAAAATGAAATAAAAAAACACTCCTCCCCAAAAAAGGGACGAGTGTTATATTCGTGGTTCCACCCTTGTTTCAATTCGTAAAGTAACACACTTCACCAATTTCTCAAGTCTAAATAACGGTTTTTGCCGGCAAGCAATTACTAGATGTTCGTTCACTGCTGCAGTTCAGAGGTGGTAATCCATTTTTTCGTATTAGGAAGCTCACAGCCAAAGGCTTCCCTCTCTGAGAATCGTAAAAAATTAATCGTGTCCTCATCATCACTTCTTGATGTCGAATTTTGTAGTTATTGTTCATTATATTGAATTGTTAGAAAAAATCAATATATTTTTTTATATAACATACGGAATATTTCTCTTCTTATATTATAACAGAAGTTAAGACACTTCTCTATTTTCCTAAAAATGGTATAATCCGTATAGGAGGTGCATCAATCATGATTGCTGTTTTTTGTATCATCGCTACGTTTCTTTCTGTTCTATTCGCTATCATGTATCGGCAGAAGTATCCTGGTTATAGCATTTTAGCGGTAGCTATTATACCAGCTGTTTCCTTCTACGTATTGGGTACATATCAAGTGTTTATCGGTTTTGCAATCTTCTACTGCGTCTTTGGATACATACTAACAATGAAAAGAATTTTATTAAATCATTAAAAGGGACCGATTTCTGCTTACAGAAATCGGTCCTCATACGTATCTTTCGGTTGCCCACACGAAAGATACGACATAGTTCAATTATTTATCTTCTTTTTTCATAAAAAACTTATGGTGCGGAAAATCAACATTCAATGCCTCTAATTGTTTCTTTTCATTGTCTAAAATCGCTTTTACTTTTGTTTTTGTTGCCTCATCTAACCCTGCAAAGATATCTTCATGCTTTTCTTTCTCTGGAAGTTTTACACCTAGTTTTGTTAATTCTTCTTTTGCTTGCTCACGTGTTAATTTCCCGGACTTCTCTTGCTCTAAAACCGATTTCGCTTTTTCTTTCGCCTGTTCATCTAAGTTAGCAAACATTTCTTTATGTTTACCCTTTTCCGGGAACTTCACGCCTAGTTTCGTTAATTCCTCTTGCGCTTGTTCACGTGTTAATTTTCCGGACTTTTCTTGCTCTAAAATTGATTTCGCTTTTTCTTTCGCCTGTTCATCTAAGTTAGCAAACATTTCTCCATGTTTACCCTTTTTCGGGAACTTCACGCCTAGTTTTGTTAATTCCTCTTGCGCTTGTTCACGTGTTAATTTCCCGGACTTTTCTTGCTCTAAAATCGACTTCGCCTTTTCTTTCGTTTGATCATCTAATCCCGCAAACATTCCTTTACGTTTTTCTTTCTCTGGAAGCTTTACACCTAGCTCCCCTAGCTGTTTCTTTGTATCGGCCATAATCGTTTTTACTTTTTGTTTTGTCGCATCATCTAAATCTTTTTTCGCCGTTTTTGTAGACTGCTCAGCTGCTGGAGTATTCGTTGCGGCAAATGCTGGTATGCCGGCTCCTCCTATAATTCCAAATGATAAAGCACCTGCAATCGCTAAATATCCAACTGTTTTCTTCTTCATAGGAAATTTCCTCCTTCATATTTCTAAAGCACGTACACTTTCGTATACAATGCCTATAGTAATGTTGGTTTCTTAAAATTTCCTTAACGTCTTAACAAAAAAACACCGCTCATCCCGAGCGGTGTTTTTCTAAGCTTTTTGTAATTGTAATTCTTCACGTTCCATTACTTTTCTTAATACAATTGTTTGTGTCATTGTAAATAAGTTACCTGTTATCCAGTACAACACAAGTCCTGATGGCGCCGCAAATCCCATAAATAAAATCATTGCCGGCATCATAATTTGCTGCATTTTCAGCATCTGTACTTGTTCTCCAGGTGTAATATTAGATTGGAAAACTTTCATCTGAATAAATGTCGTTAATGCTGCGACAATCGGTAATATATGATAAGGATCTGCATGTCCTAAGTTCACCCATAAAAATGAAGATGTGCGAATCTCTTCAGTTCGACTAATCGCATAATACAAAGCAGAGAAAATTGGCATTTGTATAAAGATTGGCCAGCAACCAGCTAGTGGATTCCAACCGCCTGATTTCATTAGTTCTGACATTTCTTTTTGATACTGCTTTTGTTTTTCTAGATCTTTACTTACATCACCGTATTTTTTCTTTAGCTTCTGCAATTCAGGTTGCATCTTTTTCATTTTCGCTTGGCTACGATATTGTGAAATAGCTAATGGAATCATAGCTGATCGAATAACGAGCGTCATAATAATGATAGCAATCCCAAAGCTAGCTCCCGGTACATGATGAGCAACAAATTGAATCATAAACGAGATTGGATATACGAAATAATGATCCCAAATCCCCGTACTATGTGCATCAATTGGGGCCGCATTACTGCAACCAGATAAAACAAAAACAAGTAATAATGATAAACTAACGAGCACAGCTCGGTATGATTTTAACATGTTCATTCCTCCAATGTTTCGTAATTATTTAGCGAAACATTGGTGTATACGGACCGACTTCGTCATTCTCTTCACTTGATTCTTGTCTGCGTACAGACCGAATCATTCCATATTTATAAAAGATTGAAAATAGCGGTACATTTCCTGCACTATCTTCACATGTATCAACTAACGCAAATGCTCCCTGTCTACCGCTCGATGCTTGCTGACGCACAAAGCGAGAAACGTTAGCAAGAAAGAAAACTTCTAATAAACAAAGTGCCGTTGTTACAAACGATATATATAGAATTGCATCCTGCAATAAAAATTCCATCGCTTCACATCCTTAATAAGGTCATTTTAGCACATTCGGCAAACATTCTCTATTTCCTTTTATCGTCAAAAAAAGTATTTTGCATATTTTCTCAAGAAAACAATAATTAAGAAACATTGTATTCGCTTTCTTTAGTATATTCACACACATCAATGAATAGGCTTGATTTATTAGAAATTTAGAAAATTTTTGCATTATAATAAAACTATTGCCAGTTTTTGAAAAAACCTTTATTCTCTTCTTGTAATCAAAAATGAATATGGAGATGAAACATACTATGGGTCAACTAGGAGACGCCGATTACGTTCCCGACACCGCCTTTTTATCCTTCCCAGCAGCTAAAACATTTCACTTAGAATTTATCATACAGTTGGTTGTTATTTTCGTAGCTTCTATTTTGTATGCAATTTCTATGAATATGTTCTTTATCCCGCATAACATGATTAGCGGTGGATTCGCTGGTGTAGGGATGATTATCGGTTATTTAATGCACTACAATATCGGTGCACTTATCTTTTTACTAAACATTCCTCTTCTTATTTTAAGTCACTTTTACTTAGGCAAGAAGACAACCTTTTTAACAGCGTACTTTGTAGCTGTATCATCGTTAGCGATGAACATTATCCCTGTACACCAAGTTTCAGACGATATTTTACTATCTTCTGTATTCGGGGGTGTAATCTGCGGAGCAGCTTCCGGAATCATATTCCGATTTGCTTCTTCAACAGGTGGCTTTGATGTTGTTGGATTGATTGTAGCGAAACATCGAGATATTTCAATTGGAGCAATCATCTTTGGATTCAACTTAATCTTACTTGTTGCAGCAGGATTTATTTTCGGATGGGATATTACACTTTATACGTTAATTAGCCGGTTTGTAGTCAGTAAAGTAATTGATGCCGTGCATACGAAACATATTAAATTAACGATAATGACAGTTACAGAAAAAGGCGAGGAAATAAAAAGCGCCCTACTACATCACGGCATACGCGGGGTGACAATGGTAGATGCTGTCGGCGGCTATACAAACCATAAGAAAAAAATGATTTACACTGTCGTGACTCGCTATGAGTTAGGCGAAATGAAACGTATTATCCGTCAAGTGGATAACAAAGCATTTATGAACATTACTGAAACAGTTGAAATTGTCGGCCGTTTCAAACGTATATAAAAAAGGTCAATAAATTAAAGGGCATACCATATTAGTCATATATAATATGGTATGCCCTTTGTTATTCAACTAACGCACCCTTTAGCATAATAGAATCACTAAGTTTATTACTTCAAATCGGAGGATAGCATTCCATATACAATACTATCTGTCCATTCATCTTTATTCCAAAAATCTTGTATGAAATGGGCTTCCTTTCTCATGCCTATTCGTTCACACAATTTTTGTGAAGCTGTATTGCGTGCATCAAGATTAGCTTGTATACGATGTACATTACATTCATCAAATAATTTAAACACCAAACTACTTACTGCTTCTGTTGCCAAGCCTCTCCCAGCTACTTCATTTGAAAAACTATAACCAATCTCAACAGTGTCTTTCATATTTGTGTACCATACGGATAAATCACCAACTACTTTAGTTTTGTATATAACTGCCAAACTTAATATTGATTCTTTAGTAAGTACATTGTTTGCTAGCTTCTTATTAAATCTTTTCTGCATGTCTTCATGATTCCACTTATTATGTAATAGGAACTTACATGTATCATCACTATTATAAATAGCAAATACATCCTGTAAATCTGTACTCTTAAAAGGTCTAATTATTAATCTTTCTGTTGTAAACTCCAAGTTAGCTCTCCTCCCTTACATTCATGCCATAAAACATTTTTTATAGTATTTAAGCCTCCATCTTAGATCTCACCTTGATTACATATTTCATCATAATAAATTAAAATCCTTCTTCCACTAAACTGCACCGTTAATGGTATTTCCTTGCGCTTTTTATTTTTTACACTTATTACAAAATCAGATAATTCTATTATTGTGACTCTAAATGTGTTATAATGAAAGCAGACTCACAAAAAAAGAGTATATAGACTTGGAAGTTTCTCTTATTTTACAAGCAAAAAGAAACGAGCAGTCGGGTATATTTCAGACACCATACACGTAACGGTTTAAAAGACCGATCACTCTTCAATGATCTTTTTATAAAAAGATACGTACAACTAAAACTCACTTCAATATACTATACCTACCTTTTTGACTTCCAAATCATCTTATTACATAGGGAGATGAACATATGAATCAATATATACGATATACAATAGCTGTCCTGTTTGCTATTATCGGCGGAACAATCTGCTTCTGGACAAACACTCAGCTTGGAGAGAATATCATTTTTAATGGAATCGAAACACTTGTAAGCGCTTCAATTTTAGGCGGATACATTTTCTTCCTCTTCAACCCAGAAGAAAATGCACAAAAAACAATGTTATTAACAATGATCGGAATCGTTGGTGGATGTATTTCCTACTCAATGACTAACTATACATTACCACTTCAATTAAGCTCAGCTTTCTTCCACGGTCTATGGACTTGGTTCATTGCATTCTGTCTAGCAGACGTATTTAACCTATTACAAGACAATGAAGAAGAAAACGGTCGCCAAGTTGAAAGTAACTCGTAAGCTGGAAGATATTCTTCCAGCTTTTTTATGTTGGTTTGCATACCCCGGTTAGTATCTATCGTAATATATCGGCGATTCTCCAAATATATCGGCGATTTCTCCACTTATATCAACGATTTTTTCATTATATCGACGATTCGACACAACATATCGACTTACCGACAATTTCCGACACTCAAGACGTACAGCATACCCTATCCCCCAAGCAATTTACTGCCGAACTCTACAATTAAAAAGATAACTAATAAGATCGCGAGTATTTTTAATGCTACATACGCTACTTTAAAAACAGCATAAATGAGCAAGACGATTAAAATAATCGTTAAAATTTCCATCTAGAATTCCTCCAAGCTTTGCTCTTCTTATCTTATTTTACTCGCCCCACACTTTTTATGGAACGGCATAAGGTGACATAGAAAAAAGAGGATACCTCACCCATCGTAAGATACCCTCTCTTTCAGCTGCTCAAACCATTCTCTCTCTAATTGTAAATATCCCATTTCACTCTTCTCAGCATTCTTCAATTCTTTATCAGCTTTCTTCATATAAGTACGTGAAGTTTCTAAATCATTCTCTGCATATTTCACAATCGCTTGTGTACGATAATACGCATGTAAGTCTATTTTTGTAATAGCCTTTGCATGCTCCTTCGCTTCCCCCAATGAAAGACTTTCCTTCTGATACAGAACTTTATATAAAAGACACCAACCATGAAAACTACCAACGAAATATTTATTTTCTTTCGTTACAGGTAGTTGAACAATTGGTTCTATATATGGTATTGCTCTTTCCATTCCTTCTTGATCGGCTCTGGCATAAAAAACGAGCATAAGTCCACTCATTATGTCTCTTATACTTTTATCCTCTTTTAATTTTTCCTCACTAAGTTCTATTAATCCCTTATCCCAATCTTTCGGCCTCTTATAACTAAATAACTCACTCGATACTTGAATATTATATAAATGCTGCTTCGCCTTTTCATCATCTTTAATTAAAATGAGAAATTGCATACCATCACTCAAAAACGTTCCTTTTATCGGTACGATTGTAGCTGCAAAAATCACAAAGTGTAAAACAGAAAAATATAAAAGATATTGGTAATAACTCACCATGTATATGTAACCGGAAGTAATACCAAATAGTAAACTCGTAATCGGTCCACCTAAAGTAAGCCATGCCCATTTTTTCGAAAGATTCGGTGTCTCTATAGAAGGAGGCACTAACATCGCCACGCCTCCAAAGTACATCCACAATTTATTTTCTCGAATGCGTACTTTCCCCTTCTCTTTTTGAAAAGTAATCGGCCCTACTGTCATAAATTTAAAATTCAAACCTCCTATTAAACCAAACACTACATGTCCTAGCTCATGAATAGCTAGCACCAATAAAAAAATTCCAAATAATGCCCATATATCCAACATTACTTCTAATTTCTCGGTTCGGATTACTCCGTATAAAATGGACAAAACTAACGCCGCCGTCATAGAACCAGCTGGCCTTCTTAAAATATCCACCTTTTTCTCCCCTTAATAAATCATTTTTCTCTGCATTTCGTACATGAATTTTCCAAGATGCAATATCCAAATAAATGAGATTAAGCCAATTAATACAAAATTGATATCACTAGCCACCGTATATATAACGGCCGCCCACCATACATATGCCAATATTGTATTCGTAAATTCATACGCTTTATATCCAGCCTCATGCACAATGTGCCTTAATCCTTCATCTGCGTTTTTTGTCCACATTTTCATAGATTCCATATATGTTACACCTTGTTCAGGATATAGCTTGTTATAACGATTTTTTGTTATGAGCCCACTAATCACTACAATAGTTAAACAAACAATAGAAGCTACTAAATTCCACACTGCAAATGAAACATTTGTATCCTGCAACAGTGCACGTCTACATGCAATAACTGCATATACAAACCATGCCTGCGTAACTATATCACCTACACGTAAATATATACTTATAATGCCTAATTTTCTGCCTTGTACACTCTCTTCTTCATCGCGTGCCTCCGCTAACATACGTGTATTCTTCCAAGTATAGTACATCATTAAAATTCCAAAAATAGTACATATACCTATAAATGTATTGGATGATAATTTTCTCGGTTCATCCGAGAGTAAATCTAAAGCTATATAAGATGTTAAAAAACCACCCATCATACTTAATGCCATTTTCCCCACAAAATCAAATTGTTTTTTTCGTTTACTCTTCATCATCCTCTTCCCCCTCCACTAACGTAAATATTTCCTCCACCGGTACATTGAAAATTTGTGCGATTTTTAATGACAATACGATAGATGGTGCATAATCCCCACGCTCAATTAAACTAATCGTTTGCCGTGATGATCCAATCTCTTTCCCTAAATCACCTTGTGATAAACGATGCTTTGCTCGCAATTCCCTCACTCGATTTTGAAGCTTCATGTCTTCCCTCTTTTTCATTTATTTAATTAAAATTGTAAATAATATCCTTATTTTTGTCAATTATAATTGTCATTTTGACGTTAATAATTGACAAGATAATCTATAAATTTTTAAACAGGTAAACAAAAACTTATTAAAATAAAAAAGGCAGTGCTTTTGCACTGCCTTCCTAAATTCTGACATAGAATGGATTCCATATTAACTTGCGTTTTGTAATAATGCTCGTTTTAACTGTTTGCGGAAACGAACTCCTAACGTAATTGCTACAATCGCAATCACTCCAAAAATGATTTTACCGATATGACCTTCTAGCGCTCCAAAAATATCATGTAAGTTGCCACCTAACCAGTAACCACCGATTAAGAAGAATGATACCCAAAATAGAGCACCTGAGTAAATTGTAATTGCAAAACGGCGGAATGGTAAGTTAATAATTCCTGCAAAGTATCCTGTAAAGTGACGTACACCAGGAATAAAGAAACCGATAAAAATCAAGAAATATCCATACTTATCAAACCACATTCTTGTTAAGTCGATTTTTCTTTGTGTTAAAAATACGTATTTCCCATACTTTTGAACAAAGGGCATACCTAATTTATTTCCTAAAAAGTATTGAATCGTCATTCCTACACTTGTCCCAATAAAGGATAGGATAATTAAAATCGGTAAACTTAAATCACCCTTATGTGCTAAAAATCCCGCATATGCTAATGTTGGCTCTCCCGGAAACGGAAGTGCAATATATTCTAACAGCAAACCAACAAGTACAACATAGTACCCGTATTGCTGAAATAATTCATGAATCCATTCCATGTCATCTCTCCTTTCAATCACGTGCAACTTCTTACTAATATTGTATAAAAAAATTGTCGAAATAACTATCACAATAGCTTACATTTTTATTACATTTTTGTAAGGCTCTCACTAAACTTTTATGTTCTTTATTCCCTTTCATTTTCAGACAACTTAACAAGTATATACCGTGAGAAATCAGTGCCTTAATATGCATTTTTTATCCATTTTTTAACACTTGAAAATCGTTATATTTTGTTCTTAATAAAAAACCACTACAAACTCATATTAACTTCATATTAGCTTCATATACGTATTGTAAGATTATAACGGAATTTGTTGAAAAATTTAACCAATATATGACTAAACATTAATTTGAATAAATATTAATCGCTTTTCGAAATTGAAAAAAGGGTGAATAAGAAATGGAAGCTTACAAAATGCACGATTTTATTAATACAAATGTTGAATCTCAACAAAATGAAACCGTTTTTAATTTACACATATGTGAAACAAATGAATTTGACATAAGTCTAACAAAATCTACAACACTAGCTTTTATCGTTTCCAAAAAGAACATCAAGATTGTCACGAAAAAATGGATTAATTCAAATCAAGAAAGCATGATTGGCAAAAGCTACATCATTCCAACGAAAGCTTTTCACTACTTCTTACCAATCATTTCTGAAACTGAAGATGAATTAAATATTCAAGTTCAAAGTTTTGGACTACATGGTGAACTTTTACTAAATGAAAGATTACTTATCGATAAAAACAACAAACACAATGCTAAAATCACTACCTTCTTTGAAACATTAGATGAAAATGTAAATAAGGTATTACGAGGATTGCAAATTCATTGTATGTAAGACTATTACAATAGTAAAAAGGAGAATATAATGAAAAAACTATTATTAAGCGCACTATTATCATTAGGATTTTTAACTATTCCATTCACAAATGCTGAGGCAGCTACAACAAATGATCAGCTTATCGTGAATACAAAGTTAAATAAAATGGATTATTATCAAAATGGAAAATTCATAAAGAGTTTTACTGTCGCTACTGGAAAAGCAGCTACGCCTACACCTAAAGGTACTTTTCAAATCGTAAATAAAATTAAAAATCGTCCTTATTATACAGGCAAAATTAAAGGCGGCGATCCACGTAATCCACTTGGTGACCGTTGGCTCGGACTAAACATGGCAGGAACTTACGGAACAACTTATGCGATTCATGGTACGAACAATAATCAGGCAATTGGTAAGTGGACAACACTAGGTTGTATTCGTATGTATAACAATGATATACACTGGTTATTTGAGCGTATTCCCCAGCAAGCTACTGTCACTGTAAAATAACCTCAAAGCGCGATTTACGTGTAGCCAAGAATTTTATGTCTTGGCTTATTTTATTTCTTCATTTACAGTAGCAAAACAACTGTATTTACATATATAATAGGAATAGATTGTGTTAAATGACATCCAAACATTGATAAACATGGATATTAAAATTATACAGTTATAATATTTTATAAATTTTACAATACATACTATAATAGAATTACTGTAATTCTTAAATATTCAGTTTCACTAAACAACTCCCCTTGCTACTTTCATGATTATTTTATGGCGGGGGCTTATTATATGTATAAACAATCTGAGTCATCGGAAAAATGATGAATTCGAATATTGCAGTTAAAAGCGTTATTTAGGAGGTGTTACTATGACGCATATACTGGTGATTGAAGACAACCCAGATATACAAGAACTGATTCGTGAATTTCTAATGGCACAAAACTTTACCGTTGATGTTGTTGGCGCTGGAACAGAAGGTATACTTCTTTTCCAAAAAAATTCATACGATCTTGTCCTCCTTGATGTGATGTTACCAGATATAGATGGCTATAGTATTTGTAAAATTATGCGAGGACAATCTGATGTACCAATCATTATGTTAACAGGCTTACATAATGAAGAAAGTGAAATTAAAGGATTTGAGTTAGGTATTGATGACTATATTACGAAACCGTTCCATTACACCGTATTTATTAAACGTGTAGAAGCCGTATTAAGAAGGGCAGCAACGAAGGAAGCCGAAGCTGCAACTATACTACAATTCCATGAATTGATGTTAAATTCTACAGCATATGCCGCTTATGTTCATGGTAATCAAATTGAATTGACAACAAAGGAATTTGAAATTATTTATACTTTACTGCAAAATCGAGGAAAAGTATTATCAAGAAGTGATTTGCTGAATAAGGTATGGGGCTATGAACATTATGGTGATGTAAGAGTTATAGATACACATATTAAAAACTTACGAAAAAAATTAGGAATTCCTTATATTAAAACGGTGAAAGGCATTGGCTACAAAATCGAATCGTAGCAAAGACAACATCACCAAAAATATTTTCATCAAAACCTTATTATTTTGTATTCTTTTATCACTTTGTCTTTATCAAATTATTTACTTCCTAGCTTCAAACTATGATAAAGAACGTTTTGCGAAAGAAAATGGAACGCATACTACAGAACAAGCGGATTCAGATAAACAAAACGACCAAAGTAAAACGAATCAAAATAAAGCTGTATCACAGGGAGACATTTTTAATTTCCAATCTTCTATTATAGATTATAAATCACTCTCTACAGCTATCAATCACCTTTTGCAGCCTAGCCAAACTGCAAAAGCAAATGAACATACTCAAAATATTTCGGGGAAAAATAGCGCTTCTGCTCCACTTACAGAAACGGAAAAGCAAGTCGCTACTAATGATGCCTTACATAAACAAAATGCAGCAAGTAAAGTAAATGATGCACAAGATAATCCAAAATTAACAGATGTACTGCAGCAATTAGCTCCACATATTGGCGCAACAATGCTTGCACTCTCTCTGCTCGGATCTTTAATTTATGCAAAACTAATTGCTAAACCTTTTCAATATATGAGTGATGCTTTAAAAGATATTATAAATCTTGATTTCTCAGATAAAAAGCTACTTAACAAAAATACAGATCAAACAGATTTTAATTTACAAGTAGCTGCTTCACAAGTACCAAATATAGTGAAAAATTTACATGCAAGCAATCAAGATTTAAGAAATGAACTCAAAAAGGAACAACAATTAGAACAATCTCGTAAAGAATTTATGTCTATGGTTTCCCATGAATTAAAAACACCAATCGCAGCCGTTATGGGACAACTAGATGGCATGATTCACGGAATCGGAGCTTATAAAGATAGAGATAAATATTTAAAACGTTCTTATGAAATGATGCAAGACATTAACATATTAACGGAAAAAATGTCGGAATTATCCAAAATACAAAACCCTCAATTTAAACCTGATTTAAAAGTTATCTCATTAACTAATATTATTGAGGATGTTATGAAGAAAGTAGATTATTTCGTATCTGTAAAGCAATTAAATGTTCAATCTAACATTAAACAAGATGTACAAGTTTTAGCTGATCCTAAATTTATTCAAACTGCTATTTTTAACATTATTTCAAATGCAATTCATTATACAATTGACCATCAGCATGTATATATAAAGCTTTATGAAAAGCCTAACGGTTACGCATTAGAGGTATTAAATACAGGTTCACAAATAGATGAGGATAAACTTGCCCATTTATTTGAGCCATTCTATCGCGCAAATCCTGACAAACATGGCTTAGTACAAGGTAGTGGTCTTGGGTTATACATTGTAAAACAAATACTAGATAAACATCAGTTTCCTTATGGGATACAAAACACACCTCAAGGTGTAAAATGTTCTATTGTATTCCCAAAGGCAATGTAAAAACTTACTACAATTTCATACCCCAAATTCATACTTCGTATGAGTGGCGGAATTTTGTAGAGTATATTACTCTGTTTCGTTCGCCCGTTATCCTTATTTGGATAGCGGGCGTTTTTTAATATTCAAAAGGAGGATTTTCATGGAGAAATTTAAGTATTCATTACTCGTTTTATTCGGAGCTTGTAGCTACGGCGTACTTTCAACTATTTTTAAACTTGGGTTTATTGATGGATTTTCAGCACATCAACTATTAGGAGGACAATATGTCTTCGGATGGATTGGGCTTCTTCTACTCGTTCTTTTCGTTTCACGTCATAAAGTAACAAAAAAGCAATTCTTTTCCTTACTAACAGTTGGTACAACAATGAGTATGACTGGTATCTTCTACGCTATTTCTGTGGAAGAACTACCAGCCTCTATCGCTGTCGTCCTACTTTTCCAGTTCACATGGATTGGCGTAGTCATTGAAGCAATTGCAAACCGAACATTTCCAAGCCGCGAGAAAGTGATATCTATCATTATTTTATTTACTGGTACATTGTTTGCAGGCGGTGTCTTTGAAGGTCTCGGACAAAACTTTTCCGCGAAAGGTATTATCTTTGGTCTATTAGCTGCTGTCTCTTTTTCATTCTATGTTTTTGCAAGCGGGCGCGTTGCTACAGAAGTTCCGCCTTATACGAAAAGCTTTCTTATGACAACAAGCGCTACTCTTATCGTATGTCTATTCTTCCCGCCAACCTTTTTAACGGATGGTGCCCTGCAAGCCGGTCTTTGGAAATATGCTTTCTTCCTCGGATTATTCGGTGTTGTCGTACCTGTCATTTGTTTTTCAATTGGCGTACCGAAAGTAGGAACAGGACTTGGTACAATACTAGGTGCAGCTGAATTACCAACAGCTATTATCGCTTCTATCACACTTGTAAACGAAGTCGTAACGTTCATGCAGTGGATTGGAATCATCTTTATATTACTTGGGATTTTCACTCCTCAGCTACTTACGGCTAGGAAAGAAAAGAAACATAGTAGCGTGCATAGTGCATAACAAAAGACCTTTCATTTACTTGAAAGGTCTTTTTCTCTATCTCACTTTACCGCTCCATATAGTTTCTCTATCTCACACTCAATTTGTTTTACATCGATTCGTTCAAATAGTGGCTGTACACAATCAATTCTACTTGGCAACGTATGTTGAGGCTCCCAATTTCGGTTCACAATCGATAATGTGTTTCTAACCCTTTCACTTGAAAATGGTAAAAACGGTTCAAGGAGATTTGCAAAATTAGCGATAAGGTATACACAGTTATAAATTGTTTCTTCACATGAAACTGGATCATCCTCCCTTTGTTTCCAAGGCTGCCTCTCATCAAAGTATTTATTTGCAGAACGTACTGCATCAAATATTGTTTCTAGCGCCACTTTAAATTTAGTTTGCTCAATTAATTCCCCTACATTTTTATATAATCCTTCTACTTTATCTTTCAGCTCTACATCAATACTTCCCTTCGGTACAATGCCATCATAATACTTTTCAATAAACTTTAATGTTCGGTTCACAAAGTTCCCGTATGCACCTAACAATTCACTATTATGACTATAAATGAATTCACGCCATGAAAAATCAGTATCGCGATTTTCTGGTGCATTTACTGTTAAAAAGTAACGAAGAGAATCTGGATTGTAGCGTTCTAATATGTCAGGTACCCACACTGCCCAGTTTTTACTCGTAGATAATTTTCTTTTTTCAACTGTTAAATATTCATTCGAAACGATATGACGAGGAATTGCCCCTTCTCCTATTCCAAGCAATACTGCTGGCCAAATAATAGAATGAAACGGAATATTATCCTTTCCGTGCACATAATATGTTTTCGCTTCTCTATCCCAAAACTCTTGATCATCTTTCCCTGTTTCTTCAGCCCAATGTTTACTCGCTGAATAATAGCCTGTCACTGCTTCAATCCATACGTAAATTTTCTTATCCTCATACCCTTCTACTGGAATTGGTACCCCGATTGGTAAATCACGTGATACGGCCCTATCTAGTAATCCTTCCTCTACATATCTCTCTGTTAGTTGAATCGCATTGTCACGCCATGTCCCTGTTTGTTTGGCAATTTCTACAGCCTCTTTAATTTTCTCCTGAAATGTATGCAATGCGAAATAGAAATGCTCTGTTTCCTGTACGGACGGCGTACTACCACATAACTTACATTTCTTTTCTAACAAATCGAGTGGATCTAAAATAGCTGAACACGCATCGCATTGATCTCCTCTTGCTGCTTCATGACAGTGCGGGCAAATTCCTTCTACATAACGATCCGGTAAAAACTGCGTACACGTTTCACAATATGCTTGTTCCACTGTTTTTTTATAAATATGTCCCTCTTCTAATAAACGTAAAAAAACTTTTTGAACCGTTTCATGATGGTGCTCACTATCTGTACGTGTATAGCAATCATACGTAAAACCAAGGCTACGAAAACATCGCTCAAACTCTTCATGATACTTATTAGCAATTTCCTTCGCTGTCACACCTTCTTGTTTTGCCCGAATTGCAATCGGTGTTCCATTACAATCACTTCCCGAAACATATAACACATTCTCACCTTTTGCCCTGTAATAACGTGCTAAAATATCTCCAGGTAACAAACTCGCAATATGTCCGAGATGTAATGAGCCATTTGCATACGGCCAAGCTCCTCCAATAAAAATACTCATCTTACATTCCTCCTTTAAAATATAAAAAGCCCCGCCCCTATCTTAAAAAAGATAAGGGCGGGGCTGTATAAACAGTCGCGGTACCACCTTATTTCGCCAATTGCTCACATAATTAGCCTTAACAAGTACGGAGCTATATGCTCTTATACTGTGGTTATGATAACGAGTACCAACTCTCGTCGCCGCCTACTATTATCATTTGATAAGTTCAGGACGAAGCTCAAAGGCCATTGTTCAAATGAATATTCTTGCTTCTTCTCAGCTACCGAAGCTCTCTGGAAAGAATGTGTTCATCCTACTTTTCCTTTTCAACGCTTTTACGTATAACACGTATTGTACGACTTAATAACAGAAAAATCAAACTTTTATTTAGGAAGAAAAGGAAATTCCATCCCCCTGCCGAATAACTATACGTTCACAAAAGGAGTGATATGATTGAATCAAAAACAACTAAGCGCACGTAATGAAAAAAGCTGGAATGCAGCTGCTTATGAAGCTTGGACGAATCGCCACGGGGTACCAGCTGATTATGCGAAAAAAATCATGGAAGACCCTATGCGCGAGGTAGATCACTATTTACCTTACATACAATCTCCAAAAGGAAAACGTATTATTAATTTACTCGGGTCAAAAGGGAATAAAGCTGTTGCTCTCGCTCTTTTAGGAGCTGACGTAACAGTTGTTGATATTTCAGCGAGTAATGCAAAATATGCAAATGAACTTGCAGACGCAGCCGGTGTCTCTATCCAGTATGTCGTTTCTGATGTATTAAATGTCCAGCTCTTTGAATCATTTGATATCGTATTGCTGGAACTTGGTGTACTCCATTACTTTCTAGACTTAAAGCCGCTCTTCCAAAAAATTGCTACTTTACTTAAGCGAGATGGAACGCTTATTCTTCGTGACTATCATCCTGTTTACACGAAATTATTAGGAGTAGACCATCCATCATTTCGGGCCAATGGAAATTATTTCGATGAAGAATTGATTGAAGATGATGTTGCTTATAGTACTCTTCTTACAGAAGCGCAGAAAGAATCGTTACCTAAAACAACGATCCGTCGCTGGACGCTAGGAGAAATCATTACAACACTTGCGGAAGAACATTTTAAAATTGAAAAACTAGTTGAAGAACATGGCTCGCATCAAAGATGGGTCTTCCCTTCTACTGCACCGGAAGGAATTGAAGAACGTGTGCCAGGTCTATATACATTAATTGCAACAGCATGCAAAAAAGGATCCCTTCACGGATAGGATCCTTTTTGCATGCTCACGCATATAAGTTGAGGTTGGAGATTACCATAATTCTGTAGAATAGGACACAAGATATTTCAACATTTCGTCTCTGACTTACGTCGTCAAAAAGGGGTATGACCAACATAACGAAGAGTAATGTTTACAGTTGATACTGATAATCGTTATCAACTAATTAGAAGTATACATGATGTTATTTCAAATTACAATAGCATTTCTAATTTTTATTTATGAATTTTTTGATATACAAATGTATACATTTTAAGAACATTTACTCATATCAATCTGTCATCTTCCATTATCTGCTATAATTTTCATTGAACAGATTAATAACTTCATAATGATGTTTTTATTAATTCTGCTCTTAATATTTATAAATTATAATAAATAGTTTTTAAAGGTAGGGGTAACGATGAAATATGTTAGTATTCGAAAAAAACTACTGTTCACACTCTTAAGCATTTCTTCTTTATTTAGCATTGCTCTTATTGTTATTCTTTCATTCGCTATGAACCAAGCAAGTGAAATTGAAACGTTAAAAAATGATGTATCAAAAAGAGCAACAATTTTAAAAGAACGCGGTGATTGGTTCCAAGCACAAGTTGCTGGCTTACAAGAATATTTACTATCACATGATCAAAAAGGATTAGATAAATTCAACCGAGAAGGAAAAAAACTAGCTGATACTAGAGAGAAGGTAACAAGTGATAAAAAACTTCCAGAAGGAATGAAAGAAGCCATTTTAATGGGAGGAAAATGGCGCAGCGTCATAGATAATGAAGTCCTCCCTCTCGCTCGCGAAGGAAAATGGGACGAAGCATCCAAAATCGCTTTAGCTCAAACCGATTATGTAAATGACCTTTTAAGTCGTTTTACGAAATATGCAAATGAAGAAAACGATAAACGTGACGCATTAATTGCTGACGTAGAGTCTTCTTCAACGCTTATTCAATATATTATTTTCTTCTCACTTATTACATGTACAGTAACGTCGATTTTATTAGCATGGTGGTTCTCTGGTAAACTCGTTAAACCGATACGACAAATTGATGAGAAATTAAAAGAATTAGCCTCTCAAGATGGCGATTTAACTGCTAGATTACACGTAACGAGTAAAGATGAAATTGGTGATATCGCCAATTCCTTTAATCAAATGCTCGCTAATTTACAACGTATAATAAAACAAGTGCAACAAACATCAACAAGTGTAAAAGAAGCATCTGAAAATGTGTTTATCGAAACAACTGCTTCTATGGAAAACACTGCAAAAACTGAAGAAACTATGAATGTTCTCGAGCACAATATTCGTTCTCAAGTTTCCAGCATCGAAGAAAGTTCAACTGCAATGGATGATATGGCAACGAGTGTTCAGCGTATTGCAGAATCTGCCTCTTCTGTTGCTAGCCTAGCTGTTACAACTTCAGAAAAAGCTGATAGTGGGAATAAAGTCATTGAGAAATCTATTACACAAATGCATACCATTAACGAAGCTGTTAACGCTACATCACAAGTAGTAGAGCGACTTATTACACATACGAATCATATTGATACTGCACTTCAATCCATTTCTAATATCGCCGAACAAACGAATTTACTCGCTTTAAATGCTTCCATTGAAGCCGCACGTGCTGGTGAACATGGAAAAGGCTTCGCTGTCGTTGCCGATGAAGTACGAAAACTTGCTGAACAATCTCAGCTAGCAGCAACTGATATTAACCATTTACTTCATCAAATTCAAGCAGATACAAAAATAGCAAATGAAATGATGACACAAGGCCAGTCAGAGGCTTCTGAAGGCATTACAGTCATTCGTACCGCCGGATCTTCATTCTCAGAAATTGTTAACCACATTAATAAAGTCTCTACACAAATGCAAGAAATGTCTGCAACTGCTGAAGAAATGGCCGCAAGTTCTGAAGAAATGAACGCTTCACTGAATAACATCGCTTCTATTTCAAATGAAGTTGCCGCCGAAACATCACAAACAGCAACTTCAGCTGGTGACCAAGTAAACAAAATGAGTGTCGTTGCTAAAAAAGCGTCTGAAATGAAAACAACTGTACAAGAACTTGAAGTTCTCGTTTCCCATTTCAAGACAAACGTTTAAAGCAAAATTTTCATTTATACTTCTATGAGCTCCAAGGTTTTAAAAAGAGAGATTTACAGTCTCTCTTTTTCACTTTAAAATATCTCTTTCTATCTCTCATTACGTCTGCTATAATTCCTAAAGGAAAGAAGAAAGCTTTGTTCCAAATGGAGTAAAGCTTTCTTTCGGTTTTTTACATTAATTAATTCTAATACTAAGATTTCACAAAGGAGGCTTTTATCATATGAATTTTATTAGTATTCGAAAAAAACTAATGTTCATGATGGGAACGATTTGCGCTTTATTTGGCATCGCCTTAGCTTTTATTTTATTTTTTGCTATTGATCAATCTCATCAAGCTGAAGCATTACAAAAAGAGATTTCTCCCCTGGCAACACAATTAAAAGAGCGCGGGGATGCTTATCAAGTACAGCTCTCTGCTTTAAGAGGGTATTTATTACAACATGATCAAGTTGAATTTGATAAGTTTAATTCGATGAGTAAAGAGCTTGAGAATACAAAAGATAAGCTTCTTTCTAATCCAAATGTTTCTGAGTCCATGAAAAATACAATGGAATCAGGATCCACTTGGAGAAAATTTATTGAAGAAAAAGTTTTCCCTCTTGCAAAAGAACAAAAGTGGGAAGAAGCTTTACAAGTAGCTTATGCAGAAAATGGTACTGTTTATAAAGTAATTGGTGACTTCACAAATTACAGTAATGAACAAGCTAAGTTACGTGATCAATCTATCAAAAAAATTGATCAATCTTCACTACAAATTGAATATGTTATCTTCTTATCACTTGTTATTTGTATTGTCGTAGCTATTATTCTTGCATGGTGGTTCTCTGGTAAACTTGTAAAACCAATTCAACAAATTGATAGTAAGCTAAAAGAATTATCATCTCAAGAAGGTGACTTAACAGCACGCCTACAAGTAAATAGTAATGATGAAATTGGTACGATTGCAACATCATTTAATAAAATGTTAGAAAACCTACAACATATCATTAATCGTGTTCAAAAAACATCTGTAGAAGTACAAAATGCTTCTGAAAATATGCTAGAAAAGACGAATATATCTCGCGAGGCAACAATAAAGGTTCAAAGCTCAATGTCCAACTTAAATGAAAGTATTCAATCGCAAGCCTCTAGCATGGAAGAAAGCTCAACTGCAATGGATGATATGGCAGTAAGTGTTCAGCGCATTGCTGAATCTGCTTCATCTGTAACTGAACTTGCTGTAGCTACATCTGAACAGGCTAACGACGGAAGTACTGTTATTCAAAAATCCGTTTCACAAATGACAACGATACACGATGCGGTAAATGCTACGTCAGAAGTGGTCGAACGTCTAATCACTCATACGAAATATATTGATACAGCTGTACAATCTATTTCTAATATCGCAGAGCAAACAAACTTACTTGCTTTAAATGCATCTATCGAAGCAGCTCGTGCTGGCGAACAAGGAAAAGGCTTCGCTGTCGTAGCTGACGAAGTTCGAAAACTTGCTGAACAATCTAAAACAGCGGCAACAGATATTAACCAATTACTACATCAAATTCAACAAGACACTGAAACTGCAAGCTCTATGATGTCACAAGGTCGTTCAGAGGCATTTGAAGGCATTCATGTCATTCGTGAAGCTGGTAACTCTTTCACAACAATTGTGGAACAAGTAAATAAAGTATCTACTCAAATGCAAGACATCTCAGCAACTGCTGAAGAAATGGCGGCAAGCGCTGAAGAAATGAACGCTTCACTGAATAACATCGCTTCTATTTCGACTGAAGTATCTAGTGAAACAGCAGCAACAGCACAATCTGCTGAGCAAAAAGTCATTACGATGAATGAGATGACACAAACTGCTAAACAAATGAAACAAACAGTTAAAGAAATAGATCAACTCGTATCTCATTTCAAAACTGAATAGATTCAAAAAAAATCCCTCTTTCAAAAGGGATTTTTTTTGAGCTCATTTCCTGCACATTATACACATTTCCGTTATAATGAGAATCGATATCATAAATGTGTAGGAGGTGCTATTTATGTCTCAAGAAGCATTTGAAAATAAATTATATGCCAATTTAGAAGCTGTTATTGATCCTGAACTAGGTGTTGATATTGTTAATCTCGGATTAGTTTATGACGTTACAGCAGATGAAAATAATAATGCTGTCATTACGATGACGATGACTTCTATCGGTTGTCCTATGGCTGGGCAAATTGTATCAGACGTAAAAAAAGTATTATCAACGAACGTACCTGAAGTCAATGAGATAGAAGTAAATGTCGTTTGGAATCCACCATGGTCGAAAGAACGCATGTCACGTATGGCGAAAATCGCATTAGGTATTCGCGACTAACTAAATGGAACTTTAATCATTCTCGAATAGCAAGATAAAGAAAAGACCTGACATTCTAGTCAGGTCTTTTTCTCTTATTATTTTACGCCTACTGCATCGTAAGCTTTCGTTACAGCTTGTACAGCTTTAGAGTTTTTACCATATAAATCTTCAGCTGACTGAAGAGCAGCTTGACGCATCATCTTAAAGTCAGAGTTTGCAGTTAAATATTTCGTAAGAGCACGGTAATAAATTTTTTCTGTCGCTTCACGGCCTACTCCAGTTACTTTCACGCCGTAATGCTCGCCGCCTTCAGATACTAAGTATGCAGCTTTATTATTAATACTACTGTTAATATGAACGCCGCCATTATCAGCTGTTCCAGTGTATCGTTTATTGTAATGATCTGGGTAACCTTCGCTTGGTTTTAATGGATTTGGAATAGACGCTGGATCTTTCAGAGAACGAAGTGCATCACCAGGTTTTCCAGGTGTATAAATGTCAGCACCTAAATCCCAGCTCTTCTTCTCAACCATGACACCCATAATATCAGATAACGATTCATTTAACGCACCTGACTCATTTTTATAAACAAGATTTGCTGTATGCTCAGTTACAGCATGCGTTAATTCGTGACCGATAACATCTAGTCCAGCAGATAATGGAATGAATGTTTTTCCATCACCATCACCATACATCATTTGCACACCGTTCCAAGCTGCATTATTCCAGCTTTCTCCAACGTGAACAGTCGAAATAAGCTTCGCGCCTTTATCATCGAAAGAGTTACGATTAAATGTCTTTTTGTAGTAATCATATACTTTTCCTGCATTTACATGTGCATCAACTGCAGCTTTATCTTCGAAGAACTTAGATTTACTCTTAACTTCTTCTCCTGTATATCCAAGAATTTGTGAGAATAAATTAAACCAGTTTTCATCCATATTCTCTGCATCAAACGTATGGATACCTTGTCCACGTTTACCATCAAATAAGTTGAATTCTCCTGTTTTCGTATCTTGCGCAATTTCAAATGATTGTCTACCGCCCAATACTCCGTAACCAAATCCTGTAATGTTGTCTACAGCGTTATATTTCTCAATAACATTTCCATTTGTTGCATCAACAAAATAATGCCAATATCCTGGAGCTGGCTTTGAAATCGATGCTTTCACTAAATATGCAAGATAGAAATTCCCATCTTTTTCATACACATATAAATCTTTTTTCACACCGTCATAATTCTTTACTTTACCAACTTCTTTTTCAATATCTGCCTTTGCAATCGTTTCTGCTTGTTCCGCACTAATGCTTGCAAACGCAGGAATATTTTTATCCTCTAAATTCGGAATAACTTGTCCGAAGAATGCTTTTACATTATTTTCTTTATCTAGTGTAACAGTTTGATCTGAACCATACACAGGAATGTTATTATGTTTCTCAACTAACTTCACGTGTGTTGTGCCAGATTCAGCATCTTTTTCTTCACCAACGACATTGAAATGTTTATCAATATTTCCTGCTAATTTAAACATATCTTTCTTACTCTCTAAATATTGAAAGACTGTCTCTTTTTTATCTAGTCCTTCCGGTGCTTTCCATTCTTCACCTATGTATGCAGGCGTTTTAAATTCTTGATGATATTGAATTTTTTGTTCTTCCGCTTTCGTTGTCGTTGCTCCAAATGTTCCAAATCCCCCGGCGATAACAGTTAAGGCTAATGCTGATGAAATAACTTGCTTTTTCACTATAACATTCCCCATTCCCTAAAGATTTTTGACACTTTTATACAATTCTTGTTTTTCAAGTGGATACCTTTTCCTAAAATTTGAGAAAGTTTTTTCTGACAATTCCACTCAAAAAAAGAGGACATCTATCGGATGTCCTCTTTTCTATAAACGCTTTATTACTTTTTCAATTCAATTGCTAAATAATGTGATTGCTCTTTCGCTGCAATATGAATATCTTCTTCTATCGCTTCTGCTGCATCACGCATAACAAGCGTTTCTCCATTTATTACACTACTTCCTTCAATTTGAACAAGATACAATTGACGACCTTCTTTCACAGGAAAATGAATTTCTTTTCCAGCTTCTAACGATAAAGAATATAAATTCGCATCTTGGTGAATTTGAATTGGTGCCTCTCCTTCTAATGGAGATACCATATGGAACCACTCGTTTTCACGCTTGCTCCAATCAAATTTAAACTCACCATAGTTTGGCTTATGATCTGCACGGTCTGGTAAAATCCAAATTTGTAATAAACGCAATGTCTCATTTCCTAAATTATGCTCACTATGAAATACACCTGTGCCAGCACTCATATATTGAACATGCCCACGCTCAATTGTTCCGCGGTTCCCCATGCTATCCTCATGCGTTAAAGCACCATCTACAACGTACGAAATAATTTCCATATCGCGGTGCGGATGCATATCAAAACCAGTTTGTGCTGCTACTAGGTCATCGTTAATTACACGCAATGCTCCAAAGTTCATGTTGTCTGGGTTATAGTAATTTGCAAAAGAAAAATGAAAATGTGTATTTAGCCAGCCGTGATTTGCTCTTCCCATATTTTTATGATCAACTTTTCTAAACATATCCTTCACCTCATATTATCTCGAATTCAAGATTTATTTTAAAATTTTTTCTCATTGTAATTTTTTTAGTAATTGTAATAATTGATGTTGTTCTTCTACATTTAAATTTTGAAACTGCTCCGCTTGGAATGTTTCTTGAGGCGGGACGATTTCTTCATATAAGGCTCTTCCCTTTTCTGTTAACGAAATATATTTTGTAGTACCTTCTTGTTCACGACGAATCCACTCGAGCTGCTCCATTTTATTTAAAAGCTGCGTGATATTTCCCTTCGTAACAAATAACTTATTTCCAAGCTCTTGCTGCGTTAAACGATCATGTCCTCCAACTTGAGCTAGCACATCAAACTGAGCGGCAGATACATTCCATTCTTTCAAATGCTGATTCGTCTCACGAATACTTTTGTTATAAAAACGTGATAAACGAAACCATAGTAGTAAACCTAGTCTATCTTCTGTTTTCATTCTATCACCTCGCTCGTTTCATACTATTAGTTTAGAACTAAACTTTATAAAAGTCAATTACTTATTTTTAGTAAGAAACAAAGAAAGCACAGCGCCATTTCTCCACTATGCTTTACATTAACTTTCTATTTTTATATTCATCTAACTTCCTCTCCGCGAACTTTCTCGCATCTTTCTCAATCCATCTATCTTCATACAATTCACTTCCAACATACAACACTTCGCTCTTATGCTGCATCGCATGACGAAATTCATGCAGTAGTGTTTTAAGCACTTGCTCATACTCTTCCCACATACAAACAAAAATTAATTGTTTTTCTTTATGATAAAAACCACCTACTGGGAATAAGAATTCCTCTTCTTCTTCTCCTAATGATAAAAGCACATGATTCGCATCACACGTATCACAAAAAATAACCGGCGTTTTACATACTTCAATCAGCGAGAACAAATCGTCTCTAAGCCTTTTGACATCCCAAGGAAGCTCCGAATCCAACACATACCAATTCTCCACCTGTTGATATACATTTTGAAACTGGAGTTCCATTTCTCTTTATTCCCCTTTCCAAGCACCCTTTTTCTATATGTATGCCACAATATGGTAAATATTAAACGTATTCTTTCATCCTTGAAAAAATGCCAATAAAAAAGGAATCTATGTCGACATAGATTCCTTTTCCGTAATCACTTTTTTTTCATCATTTTTTTTAATACAAAGTAACCAATTGCACAAACAATAGCAGAAAGTGCAAAATATTTCACATATGGTCCAGCTACTTTATTAATACTTTCCCACTCTGTTCCTAATTTAAACCCTAAATATACAAATACAATTGACCATGGGATAACAGCTAATGTAGTTAGCGTAATAAACTTAGCATGTGACATTTTTGCAATTCCCGCTGGTATCGAAATAGCATGACGCACAACAGGGATAAAACGCGCTGTAAAAATAACGCCAGTTCCGTAACGATTAAACCACGCTTCAGCATAATCAATATGTTTTTTCTGAATCAAAATATATTTTCCATATCGCTCAAGAACAGGTCTTCCCCCGTATCGGCCAATCCAATAAATAAATAGTTGTGCGATTACACCACCAATTGTACCAAACGCGACAGCGCCCCAAAATGTAATGCTTCCTGTTGATACTAAATAACCTGCATAAGATAATACGATTTCACTTGGGATAACCTCTAGCATTAATCCAAGCATAATTCCCCAATAACCAAGTCCTTCTAGAAAAACTAAAACGGAATGAATCAACTCTCCTAACATCATGTACCTCTCTTTACTGTTTTCATTGCAAAAATAAAAGTACAAGCAGGAAATATCTTGTACTTTTATTTTTTTAATTTAGTTAGTCTTCGTATCCCACTTAAAGACTTTATTTAAAAATTTATATACATTCTTTGACTCTTTCGTCAGAAGTGGACCTAAGATTGATAATATAAGCACGTATAGTGCTGAGAATGGTTTCAAGACTGACATTAACCCACCGGCAATACCGATATTGGCCATAATGATGGAGAATTCTCCTCTTGAAACGATTGTTAATCCAATATTTGTTGACGCTTTATGAGATAATCCAGCTTGTCGTCCTGCAATCATCCCTGCTACAAAGTTTCCGATGATTGTAAGAAGGACAGCTCCTAACGTTAACCATATCGCCCCGCCTAATGAAAACGGATCAATACTTAATCCGAAACTAAAGAAGAAAATAGCTCCGAAAAAGTCCCTAAATGGAACAACAAGATGTTCAATTCTATCACTATGTTCTGTCTCAGAGAAAACTAATCCTAAAAGAAGTGCTCCAATAGCTTCTGCAACGTGAATTGTTTCCGAGAAACCTGCAATAAAGAATAACGAAGCAAATACTACAATAATGAAAATTTCATCTGAACTAATATTGAGCAATTTATTTAATAACGGCGTAGCTTTTCTAGCGACAATAAAGAATAGAAGCATATATCCTAAAGCAATTCCAATTGAAGTAAGGGCACCTAAGAAGGAAGCATGATCCCCTAGAACTAAACCAGAAACAACTGATAAATATACAGCAAGGAATATATCTTCAAACATAATAATTCCTAAAATTAATTCGGTTTCATTATTACCAGTTCTTCTTAAATCCACTAACACTTTAGCAACGATAGCACTAGAAGAAATCGTAATAATACCCGCAATAATTAAGATTTCTAGTAAAGGGAATCCCATTATAAATCCGTATAATAACCCAATTGAAAAGTTAATTAAAATATAGATCGTTCCGCCAATCGCAATAGAACGTCCAGATTTAATTAATTTTTTCATTGAAAACTCTAGTCCTAGATAGAACAGAAGAAACAGAACGCCAATCCGTCCAAGGAAGGAAATTACATTTGCACTTTCAATAAACTTGAAATCGATCACACCTATTGTCGGCGCATGTGGCCCCACTAACATGCCAAGAACAATTAGAAACGGAATTACTGAGAATTTAAACTTTCCAGCGATTACTGCCGCAATTGCCACTAATACCAAAGCTGTACCAACTTCAAAAATTAAAGTATCCATCTAGTCAGTCCCCCTATTCGAAAGTAATTCATTAATAATTTTTTTAATTTCTTCTCTCTCACCAGAAACTACAAGCATATCGCCTTCTTCAATTACCGTTTCTGGTCCTGGATTAAATAGCTTTTTCATATTCTTTTTCATAACTGCAATGATTGTTACGCTATAGTTTTTTCTTATTTCAAGATCACCAATTGTTTTTCCGATTGCTGGCGCTGCATTCTCTACTTTAAACCACTCAATCGCTAAACCTTCAAAGACCATTTCAACATTTTCTAATGCTCTAGGCTTATATACCATTCCACCTAATATTGCTGCAATTTGTCTTGCCTCTGAGTCACGTAATGAAATACTTGAGATACTTTCTTCATGGTCTGAATCAAAATGATACATTTCTCTACGCCCATCATCATGAATAACAATTACCATCTTTTCGTTACCTTTCGTAACGATTTGAAACTTATAACCAATACCCGGAAGTTCACTTTCTCTAATATTCATGTTTAGCTCCTCCACAACAATTTTTATTTGAATTTTCTGTTTTTCTGTCTTTTATTCATCCAATCAACTTTAGAAATTCTAACCATTCAGGGTACCTATGACTTGGAAATCTTTTATTGTAATAATAAGTGGCTCCTAAAAAGATACTTAAAGATGTAACGATAAAAAATATATTACTTCTCATTTTCAAACTCTTAAGGCTTACTTTCCATAAAGTTTCTTCTTTCAAATTATCCCCTCTTTCTCGCTTTACATTTAGTTTTTTTAAATGTAAATAATTCTAAAAATATTATGATGTAACATAATCATAACATATAATGAGTTTAAGTAACATAATTTTTTAGAAAAATTGATTCTCGTATATTTTTTGCATATAATTTTCTTATTACGGAAAAAAGGAAGTGTATTATATGGTTGATATCTTTAGCAGATTCCTTGAGGTAACGAATAATATTTTATGGTCATATATTCTTATTGCAATGCTAATCGGCTTCGGTCTTTATTTCTCTTTTAAATTAAAATTTGTCCAAATTACTCATTTCAGTGAGATGGTCGGTTTAATTAGTAAAGGATTTAATCGAAAAGAAAAAAAGAAAGATAGCATCTCCCCGTTCCAAGCATTTTGCTTAAGCGCAGCAGCACGTATCGGTATCGGAAATTTAGCTGGTGTAGCATTAGCCATTTCAATGGGTGGACCTGGCGCAGTATTTTGGATGTGGTTTATCGCCATCCTTGGAGCAGCTACTAGTTTCGTAGAATGTACGCTCGCGCAAATTTATAAAGTAAAAGATGGAAGCAGATTCCGTGGTGGTCCAGCATATTACATGGAAAAAGGATTAAATAAACGCTGGATGGGTGTTTGGTTTTCACTTCTTATTACAGTTGCGTACGGATTAATTTTCAATTCTGTACAAGCAAACACAGTAACAATAGCATTTGAAAATGCTTTCGGACTAGAGCGAACGATCGTAGGAGCTCTATTAGCAGTATTAGTTGCAGTTATTATTTTCGGTGGTATTAAGAGCATTTCACGTATTACAGAAATGATTGTTCCTCCAATGGCAATTATTTATATTGGTGTGGCAATTTTTGTCGTGATTAACAATTTCACTATGCTACCAAGCATTTTCACAGAAATATTTAACAGCGCATTTGGTTTAGACCAAGCCGTGGCTGGTGGTATTGGAGCAGCAATTAAGTTCGGAATTCAGCGCGGTTTATTCGCGACAGAAGCCGGTATGGGTAGCTCTCCTAACGCAGCCGCAACATCAGATGTATCTCACCCTGTAAAACAAGGACTTGTTCAAGCATTAGGTGTTTTCGTAGATACATTCTTAGTATGTACATCAACAGCATTTATCGTATTATGTTCTGGACTTTACAAAGGAACAAATTTAGAAGGTATTGAACTAACACAACAAGCATTAAGTTCACAAATCGGACCGTGGGCAAGCACTTTCTTAGCGATTATTATTTTCCTATTCGCTTTCAGTTCTTTACTAGGAAACTACTATTATGGTGAAACAAACATCGCATTCATTAAAGAAAGCAAAACATGGTTAATGATTTATCGCGTTGCAGTTGTCGGAATGGTATTCTTCGGATCAATCGCTGCCCTTAAAACAGTTTGGAGCTTAGCTGATCTATTCATGGGACTAATGGTATTCACAAACTTAATTGCCATTTCATTCCTAAGTAAGTTCGCCTATGCAGCACTAGTAGACTATATTAAGCAAAAGAAACAAGGAAAAGATCCTGTTTTCGTTGCAAGTTCTATCCCCGGCTTACAGAATACAGAATGCTGGGATGGACAGGATGTAGAAGAAAAACAGAAGGCTGTATAATAATTAATAGCAGTAGCTATATATCAAACAAAATCCCTATTACTTCACAGTAATAGGGATTTTTATTTACAACAGTTCATAATTTGTTCAAATTAATTCCAGCAAAAGGCTTGATTTATACGAATTACTAGATTATAATAATTATAAATTAGTAATTGATATCACATAACAACTCAAAAGGAGATTGATCATAATGAACAAACAAGTAATCGAAGTATTAAACAAACAAGTAGCAGACTGGAGCGTTTTATTCACAAAATTACACAACTTCCATTGGTACGTAAAAGGACCTCAATTCTTCACATTACATGAGAAATTCGAAGAGCTTTACACAGAATCAGCTACTCACATCGACGAAATTGCAGAACGTATTTTAGCAATTGGCGGCAAACCAGTAGCAACAATGAAAGAATACCTAGAAATCTCTACTATTCAAGAAGCAGCATACGGAGAAACTGCAGAAGGGATGGTCGAAGCAATCATGAAAGACTACGAAATGATGCTAGTCGAACTGAAAAAAGGCATGGAAATCGCTCAAAACTCTGACGACGAAATGACATCTGACCTACTACTAGGAATCTACACAGAACTAGAAAAACACGCTTGGATGCTACGTGCGTTCTTGAATCAATAATAGACTTTAAAGCGGAGGTGACTTGCTCAGAACAGGAGGGCATTGGAGCTCCTGACGAAGAGGCGTTTTTTGCCTCACAGGAAGGCGCGAAATGACCGACTGTTCTAGTCACCGGAGCTGAATAATACTTAAAGCGGAAGCGGCTCGTTTAGAGTCGCTTTTTTCTATGGAGTAGTCGCGCATTCTAGTACATGAAATTTATATCAGCGATTTTTCCAATATATCGACTTACCGACAAATCACAACAGTATCAGCGCCCCTCTCCACACTTTTATCAATATATTACAATCTCTTTTATGTTAAAATATAGGAAACACCTTTAGTAAAATAGATCCAAAAAGCTTTTCCATATTCATCATTTACTACTTAAATGGCGGGAGTGGTTCAGTTGAAAGACTACTTAATTAGAGCATTTTTTGCGTTAATAACAGTTGGGATTGTCTTACTTATAGCTAATATTTTCAATATACGTATCGAGGTTAAAGACTATGCTTTCCTCGTTGTTGTAGCAATTGGTGGCGGCTGGGGTGGCTGGTACCTGTATAAAAAACAAAGTAATCAAAATGATAAAGGCATTCCAAAGTAATATGGAATGCCTTCTTTTATTGCCGTCTATAATAAATAATAAAATTCAAACCGCTAATACAACCAATCGCAATAAACATGCTAAAACTCTGTACATCCCCAGCTAGATTATACTCATCGACGATAAACCCAGTCATAAACAACGTGATTGCTGAAACACCGATACACAATATCGAAATAAACCAAAGCGAAAACTCATTAATTAGCTCTTTCTTCTGTGTTGAAACAATTAGCATAACAAGAATAGATGCCGCTAAAATACTTTTAAAAACAGGACGTAAATACACAAACTCCTCCATCTATTTCTCCTTTTCCAAAAACATTATATCTTAACATTAACATATTCAACCAAATTAAAAACACATGCCTTTTTGAAGATAAAATGACATGTGTTTCCAAAAAACTCAATAAAATTGTATTATGATAACTGCTTCCACTTCGTTCCTAAAACAGGACGTTCGTAATTTTGTATCTTATGAATGAGCGCATCCGCCGTCTCAGCTGAAACGATCAACTCTTTATTCGATGGATTCATAAATCCCTCTTCTGCTGCACGTTCAACCATTTGGAGAATTGGTCCGTAGAAATCTTTTATGTTCAATAAACCAACTGGCTTATTATGTATACCAATTTGTGACCAACATACTACTTCAAATAGCTCTTCAAACGTTCCATATCCGCCTGGTAGTGCAATAAAAGCATCCGCAAGCTCTGCCATTTTCGCTTTACGTTCATGCATTGTTTCTACTTCAATTAATTCTGTTAATCCTGTATGAACGATTTCTCCTCGGAATAGACCGCGTGGCATAACACCTGTTACACGACCACCTAAGCGAAGAACTTCGTTTGCTACTTCTCCCATTAATCCGACGCATGAACCACCGTATACAAGCTCATAATCATTTTCAACAAACATTTTCCCTAACGCTATTGCCTGCTCTTTAAATTCTGGTCTCTCCCCTAAATTGGAACCTGCAAACACACAAATCTTTCTCATTCCTACACCCCGAAACTATATATTGTTATGATACAATGAATATTGTACAACATATTGAAGGGATGAGGAAGAAATGGATATCGTCGCATTTGAAAGATGGGTGGAGGAATTTTACGAAAAACGAAGCTGGTCACAGTATAATTCCTTTATTCGCTTAAATTTCTTAACAGAAGAAGTTGGGGAAGTTTCACGCGTTGTTCGCGCTATTGAAATTGGCCGCGATCGTCCTGATGAAGACGCAAAAACAGAAGAAGAGCTAAAACAAGAACTAAAAGAAGAACTTGGTGATGTACTATCTAATCTTATTATTCTTTCACAAAAATATGATTTAGACCTGCAAGACATTATGGACGCACACGTCACAAAGCTTTCGAAAAGGTTTGAAACATCCAAATGAGAACATTATCAATTGTGATATAATATTCTTGTCACAATACTAAGGGGGATTTTATGTTATCTAAAAAACTGCACGACGCATTAAACGATCAAATGAACTTTGAATTTTACTCTGCCCATGCTTATATGGCAATGGCTGCTTATTGTACGTCAGAGAGCTATGATGGATTCGCTAACTTTTTCCTTGTACAAGCTGAAGAAGAGCGTTTCCACGCAATGAAGCTTTACAACTACATTAATGACCGTGGTGAGCGCGCTATTATTACTGGATTTGATAATCCAAATAACGAATATGAATCTGTACTGAACGCTTTTGAAGTAGCACTTGAGCACGAGCGTGAAGTAACGAAGCGCATTTACAACCTATCCGATATCGCTTGGGATGAGCGTGAACACGCAACAATTACATTCTTAAAATGGTTCGTCGATGAGCAAGTAGAAGAAGAAGCTTCATTCGATAGCATCATTCAAAAATTAAAACGTATTACAAGCGATTCAAACGCACTATTTATGTTAGATGCAGAATTGGAGAAACGTACATTTACGGCTCCAGCTGAGTAATATTTCAATCACCTTAATGAATGTATTAAGGTGATTTTTTATTTTCTCTTTATCTTAAAATCACCTTAATTTTACTCGTATTTGACATAGTGCCAACTGTAAAATGGTATTATTTTCAATATAAAATAATATATGAGGAGAGAAAAAATGAATCAACGTGTAGAAGTTGTTGATGCCATACGTGGTTTCGCATTATTTGGTATTTTACTTGTTAATATGACATTAATTCAATTTGGTTTCTTTGCTAATGAAAAACCAACCTATATATTTGGCGAACTCGATAAAGGTGCTAATTGGTTTATTCAATTTTTCGGCACACAAAATTTCATTTCTTTATTCTCTTTTTTATTTGGTCTTAGCATTATTTTGTTACAAAAAAGCATTGTCGCAAAAGGAAAAAAGTTTTCCACTACATATTTACGTCGTATCCTTATTCTTTTACTACTAGGTTTTATTCACGGCGCGCTCATTTGGTCCGGAGATATTTTATTCTCATATGGACTCATTGGGGTTTTCTTACTGTTGTTTATAAACAGAAAGCCAAAAACATTATTAATTTGGGCAACTATCCTACTCGCACTCCTTACACTTATGACTTATTCAACTGAACCAAATACAAATGTTACTGATTTTGCTCCTTATATTGAAAAAGAACATAAAGTTCATGAAACTGGTAGCTATATGGATCATGTCAGCTTTAGGTTAACTGAAAATCCTTTCGAATATATAGGCATTGACGGTTTCTTCGGATTAACCTTTATAACACTTTTTACACTCATTTTCCTATCCCCACTCTTCTTAATCGGTATGTACGTAGGAAAAAAAGGGTGGTTATTTGAGATTGATAAACATATCTCTGCTGTCAAAAAGATCTGGCTTCTTACTGGTATTTTCTCTTTTACAATCAAAATTTCAGCTATGTTCATCAAACATCCTATTTTACTTATGTTACAAGACGGCCTTACACCAGTAACCATGACCTTCTTTTACGGAGGCACAATTATTTTATTATTCCATTACAAAAAAGCAACTCGTCTACTAACATACATGGCCAATATGGGGAAAATGTCGGTTAGTAATTACTTAGCCCAGTCCATTATCACAACAACAATTTTTTACGCATACGGTTTTGGCTTATTCGGTAAAATAGGATATTTCTTCGGTATTCTCTTAACGATTGTAATCTATACAATTCAGTTATTTGCTAGCACATATTGGCTGCGGAAATATCGAATGGGACCTGTTGAATATGTATGGAGGCTAGGAACTTATTTGGAGAAACCACAATTTAAAAGAAACTTAGATAGAGCAAGTTAAATAAAAAAGCAATGAGCCTACGCTCATTGCTTTTCTTAATTTATTAAAGCATAACCCCAACGATAATTGCTGATAATATACTTACTAACGTTGCACCGTATACAAGTTTTAGTCCGAATGATGAGACAACGTTTGCTTGTTTGCCATCGATACTCTTCGTTGCACCTGCGATAATTCCGATAGATGAGAAGTTCGCAAATGATACAAGGAAGATAGATAAAATACCTACTGTACGAGCTGATAAATCGCCAGCTACTTTACCAAGGTCAAGCATTGCAACGAATTCGTTCGTTACTAATTTCGTTGCCATAATTTGTCCTGCTGTTAGCATCTCTGATGTTGGGATACCCATTACGAATGCTAATGGTGAGAAGACATATCCTAAAATGCTTTGGAATGTGATTCCGAAAATTGAATCGAATACACCGTTAATTGCTGTAATTAATGCTACGAAACCGATTAACATCGCCGCTACTGTTACAGCGATAGAGAAACCAAGCATAATATATTCGCCTAACATTTCAAAGAATGTTTGTTTCTTATCTTCTTGTAATTCTAAAATATCGTCTTCTTCTTTTACTTCATATGGATTAATGATATGAACGATAATGAATCCACTGAATAAGTTTAGTACAAGTGCTGTTACTACATATTTTGGATCAATCATTTTCATATAAGAACCTACGATTGACATCGATACTGTTGACATAGAAGATGCACAAAGTGTGTATAAACGATTTTTCGGTAATTTGCTTAGTTGATCTTTTACTGTAATGAATACTTCCCCTTGACCAACAATCGCAGCTGCTACCGCATTATATGATTCTAGTTTTCCTAAACCGTTAATTTTACTTAATAGGAAACCGACTGCACGAATGATAATCGGTAAAATTTTAATATGTTGCAGGATCCCAATTAGTACTGCTAAGAAAATAATTGGTAATAATACTGTTAAGAAGAATGGTGCTTGTCCATCATTTGCTAGACCACCAAATACGAAATTAACCCCTGCTTCCGCAAATTTTAAAATAGCGCCAAACCCATCTGCAATCCCTTTTACTAATACAAATCCGACCTTTGTATTTAGTAAGAAATACGCAAGTACCAATTGAATAACAAGCATAAGTGCAATTGGTTTATATTTAATTTTCTTACGATCTGAACTGATAAGGAATCCTAGTACAAATACTACAAGTAAACCGACTAGAAACATTACGAACTTCATATGTGAATCCTCCACTTCTCCCACGAGTTATTGGTCGTATAACGTATAACGAATGACGTCTGACCATTGATGTTAAAAAAATTTAAAACCCCTAAATACTATTCGACTGTTATCTAAAATCAGTAAGCGTTTACATAAATTGCAATTTATTAAAGGTAGCCTCTTCTCTCCTACCATACTTGAAAGTCTGAAATTGATACCACCTACAAATCAAATTGTAAGCGTTATCTAATCGAAATGCAATATAAATTTTAAAAGATTTTTATATGTTAATATATTCCTAATTAATTGGTTTTTTCATGCAAATTTACCATAAAAAATAGCCCTAGCTATGAGCTAGGACCATCCCTTTTATAACATAACACCAACGATAATCGCTGATAGAATACTTACTAACGTTGCACCGTATACAAGACGTAGACCGAATGATGATACAACATTTGATTGGTTTTCATCGATACCTTTCGTTGCACCTGCGATAATTCCGATAGATGAGAAGTTCGCAAATGATACAAGGAATACAGAAAGAATACCAACTGTACGAGCTGATAAATCACCAGCTACTTTTCCAAGATCAAGCATCGCTACAAATTCGTTTGATACTAATTTTGTTGCCATAATTTGTCCCGCTGTTACCATTTCTGCTTGCGGGATACCCATTACAAATGCTAATGGTGAGAAAATATATCCTAAAATAGCTTGGAATGTAATACCGAACATGGAATCAAACAAGCTATTGATTGCTGTAATTAATGCTACGAAACCAAGTAACATCGCTGCTACTGTTATCGCGATTGTGAAACCAAGCATAATATATTCACTTAACATTTCAAAGAATGATTGCTTCTTCTTATTCTCTAATTTCAGTGTATCTTCTTCTTCTGTAATATCGTACGGGTTAATAATATGAATAATAATGAAACCACTAAATAAATTTAATACGAGTGCTGTTACTACATATTTTGGTTCGATCATTTTCATGTAAGAACCGACGATTGACATCGATACTGTCGACATGGAAGATGCACATAATGTATATAAACGGTGTTTTGGGATTTTACTTAATTGATCTTTTACTGTAATAAATACTTCTGCTTGCCCAACAATGGCAGCCGCTACTGCGTTATATGATTCTAGTTTTCCTAGACCATTTACTTTACTTAACAACGTACCAATAGCACGAATAAATATCGGTAAAATTTTAAAGTGCTGCAGAATTCCGATTAAAACGGCAAAGAATACGATTGGTAATAATGCTGTTAAGAAGAATGAAACCTCTCCTTTATTAACAAGGCCACCAAATACGAAAACGATTCCAGCTTCCGCATATCCAAGAAGCGCGCCAAATCCATCTGAAATTCCTTTTACTAAAATATAACCAACTTGTGTATTTAATAAGAAATAAGATAACGCTAGCTGAATAACAAGCATAATTGCGATTGGTTTGTACTTAATCTTCTTTCGATCGGCACTTATAAGAAAACCGAGTACAAATACAACGAGTAATCCTACAAGAAACATAACAAACTTCATTAATAAAATCCTCCATTTAACTCTTCATTAACGTTGAACGTCTGACCACTCAAAACAAGAAATAATCCGAACTTTCTATTTCTCCTCCAAAATCTTCAATCGGATAAAAAAAACCATAAAACCTCTTGTTTCAAAGGCATTTTCCATTCTAACATAAATCACAATTCATATCTGCACTTTTCTTAAAAAAATTACATTTTATTATAAAACCTTCTCGAATGTTCGTCTTTTGCTCCTCGCAAATAGCTGGATAAAATAAAGTGAAACTTTAATCAGTGGGGGTTTTCTTCATCCCCCACTGATTATTAGTTGAACCAATCGGACTTTAATGGGCAGTTGATCCCCCACCTAAATTCTTTGCTTGCGCTGAATTTTGAGGCGGGGGTCTTACTGCCCATTAAAGCGGGATAAAAAATGAGCACCAAGTTTCACTTGATGCTCACCTCATTATACCGCTTTTTCTTTTTCTACTACTTGCTCATCCCAGCACTCTGTATTTTTCAGGCCTGGAATAGAATTTGCGTAGAAGACCGGATCTTTTCCTTGTTTCTTCTGCTTAATATAATCTGATAACGCTGCGAAAGCGTACTTAGAAAGGAATACGATCGCCACTAAGTTAATAACAGCCATAATTCCCATAAATAAATCTGCTAAATCCCAAACGATTTGAATTGTTGCTACAGATCCTAGCATAACCATACCAAGTACAGCAATGCGGTATGCATTTAATAGCACTTTACTTCCATTTAAGAATTCAATATTTGTTTCACCATAGTAGTAGTTACCTACTAATGAACTAAATGCAAACAAGAAGATTGCAACCGCTACAAATATAGAAGCCCATGGGCCGATATGCTGACTTAACGCTTGTTGCGTTAATTGAATACCATTTAGATCAGCTGCATTATGCACATCTGATAAAAGAATGATAAATGCTGTACAACTACAAATTAATAATGTATCTGTAAATACCCCTAGCGTTTGAATGAAACCTTGTTTAACTGGGTGCGTTACGTTTGCAGTCGCAGCTGCATTCGGCGCACTACCCATACCTGCTTCATTTGAGAATAATCCACGTTTTACCCCTAGTAAAATCGCAGCACCTAATCCCCCGCCTACTACTTCTTTAATTCCGAAAGCATGTAAGAAAATTTCTTTAAATACATATGGAATTGCCGTAATGTTTGTTACAACAACGAATAATGCCACTGCTACATAAATGATTGCCATTACTGGAACGATCATTTCAACCGCGCGAGCAATTCGTTTTACTCCGCCGAAAATAATAACTGCAAGTAAACCAGCCATTACAAGACCTACTAATCTACTATCTGTTTTGAATGCCCCATCAAAAGCAGCTGCTACAGTATTAGATTGTACAGCGTTAAAAATTAACCCGAAACTTACTGTTATTAAAACGGAGAAAATAGCTCCAAGCCAGCGCTTATTTAAACCCTTTTCCATATAATAAGCTGGGCCACCACGGAACGCATTCCCATCTTTTACTTTATAAATTTGCGCTAATGTGCTTTCTACAAATGCAGAAGCACCCCCAATTACCGCAATTAACCACATCCAAAATACTGCTCCTGGTCCACCTGCTGAAATTGCGATAGCTACACCAGCTAAGTTACCAGTACCTACACGAGAAGCTGTACTCATACAAAATGCTTGGAATGATGATACGCCGCTCTTCTCTTTCTGCGCTTTCCTCGTTTTCGAGCTTGCCCCATCCCCAAGCAAACGAATCATTTCACCGAAGTAACGAACTTGGACAAATTTCACACGAAATGAAAAGTAGAGCCCTAACCCAATTAACATCGCAATAATGATATATGACCAAAGGACATTATTTATATCCCCAATTACCTTAGCTAAAAAATCCATAATTGTATTGCCCCCTCTTCCTAACAATAAGAAAATTATATTCTAAAAACTTTTAGTAATCAAGAATTTTCGACAAATTCATGTTAGATTTTATAACATGACGTCGTCACATCATATAACATGAATCTTTTTTCATAAAATAAAACTGTACTTAACTAGTGCATTTACCTAATACCCAACCACATCTTTTCGACAAATCACAGAAAAAAGACCAAACAAAAAGAGCATCGAATTCATCTCGATGCTCTTTTTTTATTACACTGCTTTTTCTTTATCCGTTACCACTGACTTATCCCAACACTCAGTGTTCGTTAAACCAGGAATAGAATCTGCACTGAAGACTGGATCTTTCCCTTGTTTCTTTTGCCTTACGTAGTCTGCCAATGCAGCATATGCAAATCGTCCAAGAAGTGTAATTGCAATTAAGTTTGTAATTACCATGAGACCCATAAATAAATCTGCCATATTCCATACGACTTGAAGCGTCGCAACAGAACCGAATAATACCATTGCAACTACCGCAATACGGTAAATCGTTAACCAAGTTTTACTTTGTTTAATGAATTCAATATTCGTTTCACCATAATAGTAGTTTCCTAAAAGTGAACTAAATGCAAATAAGAAAATAATAATCGCTAAGAAACTGCTCGCCCATGGGCCAATTTGTGAACTTAATGCATTTTGCGTTAATTCTATACCTTCTAAATTCGTTGCTTTATACGCACCAGAACATAGTACGATAAATGCTGTTGATGTACATACTAAGAATGTATCCACTAAAACACCGATCGTTTGAATAAAACCTTGTTTCGCTGGATGCGTTACATCAGCTGTTGCTGCCGCGTTCGGGGCACTACCCATACCTGCTTCGTTCGCAAATAATCCGCGCTGAATACCATATTTCATCGCAGCACCGATACCGCCACCTACAGCTGAATCTAAACCGAATGCACCTTTAAAGATTTCCGTAAACACATCTGGTATTAAATAGAAGTTTTTAATGACAACAAAAATAGCTACCGCAATATAAATAAGCGCCATTGGCGGAACAATCATTTCCGACATACGTGCGATACTTTTTACACCACCAAAAATAATAACCGCAACTAACGCAGCTAATACAATTCCAACAATATAACGCTCTAAACCAAATGCATTTTTAAATGCTAATGTTACTGTATTCGCTTGTACTGAGTTAAAAATCAAACCGTAACTAACTGTAATAAGGATAGAGAACCAAATTCCCATCCAACGTTTATTTAAACCTTTTTCCATATAATAAGCAGGACCACCACGGAAGCCACTACCATCTTTTATTTTATAAATTTGTGCGAGTGTACTTTCTACGAAACTTGAAGAAGCTCCGATAATCGCAATCACCCACATCCAAAATACCGCTCCAGGTCCTCCCATAGAAATCGCTAACGCTACACCAGCTAAGTTACCGATACCAATACGAGCTGCTGAACTCATACAAAACGCTTGGAAAGAAGATACACTACCTTTTTTACGCGTCTTTCCAGTTAATCCATCACTCATTAATCGAACCATTTCCCCTAAATGAGTAATTTGTACGAATTTCAATTTAATAGAAAAATAAAGACCTAAACCAATTAACATTGCAATAAGAATATATGACCAAAGAATCGTATTTGTTGATGAAACGAATTGTTCCAAAATATTCATACAATTAACCCCTCCTTTTCTCCATAAATCGAATTATATTCAAAAAATATTCAAAAATCAACATTTTTCGACAGCTTACGACTTCCAAATATTAGGTCACTCACTGTGAATACATTCTTTTGTGACTTTACTTTCACTAGATGTGCATACTAAACAAAAAAATAATTTCATAAACAACACCATTGACAAAAATACCAACCTGTAACTATAATGATTACAACAGGTTGTAACAAACCTAATTACAATACATTCATTCACTTTCAGATATACACTTTAACAAAACACTTTGGAGGGATTTATTATGAAAATCGGAATTATCGGAGCAACTGGTAAAGCAGGAAGTCGCATTTTAAAAGAAGCATTGGATCGCGGACATGAAGTAACTGCAATCGTAAGAAACGCTGCAAAAATTACAGAAGAAAACGTAAAAGTTTTAGAGAAAGATGTATTCTCTCTTACATCTAACGACTTACAAGCATTCGATGTAGTTGTAAATGCATTCGGTGCGCCAGCAGGCGAAGAACACCTTCACGTAGATGCAGGAAACGTACTTATCGAAGCTATGAAAGGTGCACCAAATACAAAATTACTTGTCGTTGGCGGCGCTGGAAGCTTATTTGTAGACGAAGAGAAAACAACACGTGTATTTGATACACCAGGCTTCCCGAAAGAATACCTTGCAACTGCTCAAAACCAAGGTAAAAACTTAGAAATCTTACAACAAACAAACGACATCACTTGGACATTCATCAGCCCTTCTGCACTATTCGCATTAGGAAAACGCACTGGTTCTTATACAGCTGGTAAAGACAACCTTCTTGTGAACGCAAAAGGTGATAGCTACGTAAGTTATGAAGACTTCGCAGTTGCAGCACTTGATGAAATCGAAAATCCAAACCACGTAAACGAACGCTTCACAGTAGTTTCTGAAGCTGAATAATAAAAAAAGCTCGTAAAACATAATGTTTTACGAGCTTTTTTATTTTTTAAGCCTTTACCTCTTGTATACCTTCTGTTTTTTCAAAACCTTGTTCTGTAACCTTAAAGAACTTTTCTTCTGTCTTTTTAACATCATCTTGTATTACATAATTAATGATGTGTGCATAAGAAAAAGCATTGGCAAATGCCAATGCTTTTTCCTTTATCTTTTATATTGATTCGGTTTATGTGGTTCGTTTGGAGTATACGGCTTATTTGGCTTTTGTGGTCCTTCTGTCTTTTTCCAACTTACAGCTAACTCAGGACTTGTTTTCTCCTCACTGCGCTCAAGTAATACGACTGCATTTTGAATAGTCGGTGTACCTTTATGCGCAATCCCTTGTAATTTCGTTAAATTTCCTGATACTTTAAAGCTAAATCCACCAGCTGGTGTTTGTTTCGGAATTAAAATGCGGAACTTTTCCCCTACATTAAATTCTGTTTTTGATTCACCTTTTTCATTTACAAATTTCGCTCCCGCTGGTGCACCTGTTGCTTGCACTTTATACGTTCCGCTTTTTGCATTTGTTTCTACTGTATATAAGCCTGTTTCAAAGAAATCATTTTTTAATACTGCTTCTTGTTCTTCTGTAGGAGTTACACTCATCGTAATTTCTTGTAACTCTTCACTAGCATTTGCTTTTGCAACGATATCTTTCGTTACCTTTTCTACATTTTTATTACGGAAATCTAAATCATTAATATCGATTTGTTTTAACGCATTCCATACCGCAAGCTGAGTTGCGTAATGCGCTTCTCTCCAATCCGAAACACCTAATTCTTGTGGACTCTTTTGTGGATATCCATTCAATAGTACACGGTACACATTAATATCCACTTTCCCCATTTCCGGTAAGTCTTGACCGCTTGGAGATTTCAAATCTACATTTAAGCAAAAAGCAATTTTTCCATCTGCCGTTTTAATAAGCTCTGTTCGAATTGGTTTCTTCTTGGACTTACTATAACTCCAATCCATTTGATACTTTGTATGGTCCATAACTTCTGCAAATGCTTTTTGAAGCGGGAATAACACAAATAAAACACTTAAAAACATAGCTAAAATCTTGAACGATTGCTTTATATTCATGTTTACAGCCCCTTATAACAAACTTGATACTAAGTAGTATTTATTTAGAAACTATTTTTATGCACAAAAAAAGAGTGCTTTTACGCACTCTTCTTTCTTACTTTAATCTTAGAAATCGAAGTTATCAGGATCTGGACCAACGCGGTGATTTTGGTTTAACGCATCGATTTTTTCCATATCTTCTTTCGTTAATTCAAAATTAAATACATCAGCATTTGCAATAATGCGGTGTTCTTTCGTTGATTTTGGAATTGTGATTACTCCATTTTGAAGATCCCAACGTAAAATAACTTGCGCTGTTGTTTTGCCGTGTTTCTCAGCAATTGCTTGTAATGTTTCGTTATCTAATAATTGACCTTGCATTAATGGTGACCATGCCTCCATTTGAATACCTTGTTCTTTACAGAAAGCTTGTAGTTCTTTTTGTGTTAAACGAGGGTGGTATTCTACTTGGTTAATCATTGGCTTGATTTCTGCATCTTTC